>NZ_CM132445.1:0-5134520 GCF_053764775.1 Parajatrophihabitans canadensis
ATGGCATCTGTCTGTTTCGCAGAGGCCTTCCGGTCGCTAGCCGGGCCAGTCCGGCCTCCTCGCCAGGCCGAGAAGTGGAACGACGAGCGAGGGAGTTGGGAACTAGTGGCGGACGATCTATCAGATCTCGCCGAGGTGTGGAACAACGCGATCACCCAGATTGATGATCCATCGGTTCGACCGCACCAGCGCGCATGGCTCAGCCTGACCCGCCCGATCGGATTGCTTCACGACACTGCGCTGCTTGCCGCTCCCAATCCTTACGCCAAGGACTACCTCGAGAACAATCTCCGGCCCCTCATCACCGCTGCACTGACCGAGGCTCTGGGCCGCGACATCAACGTCGCGGTGACCGTTCAACCGATGGAGCCCGAACTCGACCGCTCATCCGGTGCCGATGAGAACGCGGTTCGCGGTGATCGTCCTGACGGCCTCGGCCTACCCGCGAGCCCGACGTCACCCCCGTACGGCGGGACCAACGGCGGGACGGATGGCAACGGCAACGGCATCCGAAGCGGCCTGATCAACGGCTTGTCGAGCACCTTCGACAACGTGACCGATGGTGACGATTTCGAGATCGACGCCTACGACCGGTTCGCCCCCGACTACACCGAAGAGGCGCCGGCGGCCTACTCCCTCTTCGGCAATGGCAGCCCACCGGGATCGCCGGCGAGCATGCACATCGATCACGAAGCCAGGCTGAACCCGAAGTACACCTTCGAAACCTTCGTCCCCGGATCGTCCAATCGGTTCGCACATGCCGCTGCCGTCGCGGTGGCCGAAGCACCGGCGAAGGCCTACAACCCGCTTTTCATCTACGGCGACTCCGGTCTCGGTAAAACGCACCTGCTCCATGCGATCGGCACCTACGGTCGGCGACTAGAGCCGACGATGCGGGTTCGGTACGTGTCGAGTGAGGAGTTCACCAATGACTTCATCAACTCGGTCCGCATCAACGACGTGCAGTCTTTCCAGAGGCGTTACCGCGACGTCGATCTGCTGCTGATCGACGACATCCAATTCCTCGAGCGCGCCGAACAGACGCAGGAGGCCTTCTTCCACACGTTCAACACGCTCCAGTTGGCGAACAAGCAGATCGTGATTTCGTGCGACCGCAAGCCTGAACAGCTCTCGGGTCTGCAGAACCGCCTCGTCACCCGGTTCAAGTCGGGCTTGATCACCGATGTGCAGGCACCAGACCTCGAGCTCCGCATCGCCATCCTGCGCAAGAAGGCCGCCAAGGACGGCATGACGCTGCAGCCCGGGGTCATGGAGTTCATCGCGTCGAAGATCCAAAGCAATATCCGCGAGCTCGAGGGCGCACTGATCCGCGTCGTCGCGTTCGCTTCACTCAACAAACAGGAGATCGACCTCAAGCTCGCCGAGATCGTCCTCAAGGACCTGATCTCCGAATCGGACCGCCCCGAAATCACCGCCTCGATCATCATGGCCGTGACGGCGGAGTACTTCGGTGTGTCGATAGACGACCTCACTGGATCCTCTCGTACCCGCGTGCTGGTCACCGCGCGTCAGATCGCGATGTACCTGTGCCGCGAGCTGACCGAACTCTCGCTGCCGAAGATCGGCCAGACCTTCGGTGGACGAGACCACACGACGGTGATGCATGCCGAGCGCAAGATCCGGTCGTTGATGACCGAGCGACGCAACGTCTACAACCAGATCACCGAACTCACCAGCAGAATCCGAACCCGTGCCCGCTCCTGAAGCTGGTCATTCGGATGTCCCCACATTGTGGGCAGGCGTGTGGACAAGTACCGCTGTCGATGTGGACGACGCTTTCTTGTCATCTACTGTCCACCGGCCGGTTCCGGCCGCCCACCGGTCATCAACGTTTTACCCACAACGCGAGGGCCCGAATCCGCTGGGGTACATGGGGTTACCCACAGCTTCCACAGGCCTTATGACGACGATGACAGTTAGTTATTGATGAATTCCAACTACTCGAACTATGTGGCTGGGGATTGTGGACAGGCGACCCGGATGTGACCCTTGTCAGCCGCTTGCAGCAAGATGTTGCTTCACCCCCGAACAACGACCGCCGTGACGGCAGCTCCAAGAAGCACCGAGTTCAGCACGCTTAACAGCGGCTTATCAGGAGGATTGATGAAGTTCCGGATCGAGCGCGACGCCCTCGCCGATGCAGTGGCCTGGTCAGCCCGCAGCTTGCCAGCCCGCCCGGCCGCTCCTGTCCTCGCTGGCCTGCTGCTCGATGTGGTCGACGATCAGTTGTCAATCTCAGGCTTCGACTACGAGGTCTCGACTCATGCGAGCCTCGAGGTCACCGCAGGCTCGAGTGGGCGAGCGCTCGTCTCCGGCCGTTTGCTGGCCGACATTTCGAAGGCACTGCCCGCGCACCCGGTCGAATTCAGTGCGGATGGCTCGCGGGTGAGCATCACCTGCGGTAGTGCAAAATTCACGCTGCCGACCATGCCGGACGAGGACTACCCCCGGCTTCCCGACATGCCGACCACCGCGGGCACGGTGTCGAGCTCGGTCTTCGCACGAGCCGTAGCCCAGGTCGCGGTGGCAGCCGGCAAGGACGACACCTTGCCGATGTTGACAGGTGTCCGGATGGAGATCGACGGAGACCGGGTGACCTTGGCCGCGACCGATCGGTATCGGCTGGCGGTCCGTGAACTGAACTGGACACCGGCGAACTCGGCATCGGCTGATGCTCAGGTGCTCGTCCCTGCGCGCACCCTTTCGGACGCAGCAAGGAGCCTGACCGGTGAGGCGGAGCTGACGATCGCCCTGTCGGCCTCCGGGGCCGGCGAAGGCATCATCGGTTTCGCGGGCACCGGTCGGCGTACGACTACGCGACTGCTCGACGCGCAATTCCCGCCGTATCGGACCTTGCTGCCGGCTGAGTTCTCGGTCACGGCCGAGGTTTCTGTCGCTACCTTGACCGAAGCCGTCAAGCGCGTCGCCCTGGTGGCTGACCGAGGCAATCCGGTTCGTCTGGACTTCGCCGATGGCGGTCTCACGCTCTCTGCCGGTGGCGACGATGAAGGTAAAGCCGAGGAGAACCTCGAGGTCGACTACGAGGGCGAGGCGATCACGACCGCGTTCAACCCGGCTTTCCTGCTCGAGGGCCTGGGTGCGATCGAACAGCCCATTGCACGCTTGATGTTCACGACGCCGACCAAACCTGCGGTAATCAGGCCGGCCGGTGTACCCGAGGGTGAAGGCTCCAATTACACGTACCTGATCATGCCGGTGCGGTTGCCCGGTTGATCCGACTCAAGCGTGCTGAGACTGCACCTATGTTTGGCGCGATGTATGAGGCCACAGCTGGCGAGCGCACGTGTCGCCTGAATGCGCCGTAGGGTCAGAGCGGTGTACGTCCAACACCTGAGTGTTGCCGACTTTCGCAGCTGGCAGCGAGCTGATGTCGCCTTCGAACCAGGGACGAGCATCTTGGTCGGCTCCAACGGTCAGGGCAAGACGAACTTGCTCGAGGCGATCGGGTATCTGGCGACCTTGAGCAGCCATCGCGTCGCCTCGGATGCTCCACTGATTCGTGCCGGCGCGGAGCAGGCCGTGGTCCAGGCGGCAGTGATCGAGAGCGGTCGGCAACTCGTTCTCGAGATAGCGATTACTGCGGGAAAAGCCAATAAAGCAAAGCTGAATCGGTCACCGGTGCCGCGAGCGCGCGATATTCTCGGCGGCCTGCGAACCGTGCTTTTCGCTCCAGAGGATCTCGCGATCGTTCGGGGTGATCCGTCCGAGCGCCGGCGGTTTCTCGATGACGTCCTCGTGCAACGGACTCCCCGGCTGGCCGCCGTGCGTGCCGACTACGAGCGGGTGCTCAAACAGCGTGCGGCTCTGCTCAAGACCGCCGGGGCGGCAAGACGCGCGGGTGCCAGCGGCGATCTTCGAACTCTGGATGTCTGGGACGGGCATTTGGCAGACCATGGTGCTCAACTTCTCGCCGCCAGGATGGAACTGGTCGACGCGTTACGCCCGTACGCCGAGGAGGCCTACGGGCGGATCGCTCCGTCGATGGGTCGCGAAGCGGGCGCTGTCGGCGAATCAGGCTCGCCGCTGGGATTGCGTTATGTCAGTTCGGTCGACACCGCCCTGCCCCGAGATGAGGGCAGTATCCCCGAGGTTTCGGTCCTCAGCGCGGCGTTGCTGGCCGAACTTGCGAGGATGCGTCCGTCCGAAGTCGAGCGGGGGGTCAATCTTGTCGGACCCCACCGCGATGATCTGGATCTGACGTTGAACGGATTGCCGCTGCGCGGGTACGCCAGTCATGGAGAGAGCTGGTCGGCTGCCCTCTCTTTACGACTCGCATGCTTCGACCTTCTGAGTTCCGACGGGGCTGAGCCCGTGCTGATTCTCGATGATGTGTTTGCCGAGCTCGATGCCGCCCGGCGCGAGCAACTCGCTGTGATTGCGGAGAAGGCCGAGCAGGTCTTGATCTCTTCGGCGGTAGTCGATGACGTCCCGGAACGACTCACGGGAGGGTCCGGAGCAATGTATGACGTCGCTGATGGCGAGGTTCGCCGTGTCCGGTGACTTCCACCCTGCTAAATCCGAACATTCGGATGATTCGGACGCGTCATCCCCAGGAGAAGGCGAGTTATCCACAGGAATCTGTGGACGGCGTAGTGACGCACCAGACATCTCTGCGAAATATTCCGGTCGCAATCCGGGTTTTAGTAATGAGATTTCTGATGCTGAACCTGACAACGATGGCCCTGACGGGCCAGCGCCTAGCGGCTCGGATATGGCGGCCGGGGCGCTTGAGTCCGCCCGAGCGATCTCGTCCGGTATTGGCGGTCCGAATGACACGAGCCGGGCCGGTCGAATGGCCCGCCGCCGTCGGCTGCTGCGACAACGGCGCAATGTCGACGGGCCAAGCTACAGCGGGGCGCGTCCAGACGAGCGGGATCCGAGTCCGATCGGGGCGATAGTCGGCAAGGCGATGCCGGAACTCGGCTGGGTCGGCCCCCTGGCAGAAGCTCGGCTCATGGGTCAGTGGGCATCGGTAGTGGGACCAGAGATCGCCGCTCGCTGCCATCCGGTGAGTCTGGTTGACGGGCAGCTCAAGGTATCGGCTGAATCCACCGCCTGGGCTACTCAACTGCGTCTGATGGCCCCGCAGATCTTGGCCAAGATCACCGCCGACCTGCCCCGCGGGCTGGTGAAGCGGATCGTCATCAGCGGCCCGTCGGGGCCAAGTTGGAAGCACGGTCCGTGGTCCTCGCGAGGTAGAGGCCCACGCGATACCTACGGCTGATCAAGATGCGCTCGCCAATGGGGGATCGAGGGGTTCTCAAAATGATCGCGCCGACGGCCTGAGTAGTCCCAAACGTCTTTCGTCAAGCCCCCTCTCGTATCCGGAGACAACCGATCCCGGAAAATCGCTCTGTGAGCCGTTCAGCCGCGTTGCAGGCGGTTTTTGTGGCATAGGCCTAGTAGACTGAAGACGTTCACTCGCGGGAAAGGCCGCTGAGTGCCACGCTGAGGGCTTTTCCACCCCGGTTGGCACCGGTATGCGAGTGCAGAGCATGCATCATCGAACGAAGGAGTACCGAGTGGCGGCCAAGGCTGCATCAACGTACGGAGCAGATTCGATCCAGGTCCTCGAGGGCCTCGAAGCTGTGCGCAAGCGTCCTGGTATGTACATCGGTTCAACCAGCGAGCGAGGCCTGCACCATCTGGTGTGGGAGGTCGTGGACAACTCCGTTGACGAAGCCCTCGCTGGTTTTTGTGACCGCATCGAGGTGACCCTGCTTCCGGACGGTGCCGTGCGGGTGGCGGACAACGGCCGCGGGATGCCCGTCGGTATGAACACCCAGCAGAAGAAGCCTGCGGTCGAGGTCATCCTCACCGTGTTGCACGCCGGCGGAAAGTTCGACAGCGACTCGTACGCGGTTTCAGGTGGTTTGCACGGTGTCGGTATCTCGGTGGTCAACGCCCTGTCCACCCGGCTAGAGGTCGACATCAAGCGCGACGGCTACCGCTGGACTCAGCCCTACGTCGACCAGCGGCCTGCCGAGCCCCTGACCAAACGTGAGAAGACCGACGAGACCGGGACGACCGTCACCTTCTGGGCTGATGGTTCGATCTTCGAAACGCTTACGTACTCGTACGAAACGATCAGCCGTCGCTTGCAAGAAATGGCCTTCCTGAACAAGGGCCTGACGATTGTGCTGCGCGATGAGCGCCCGGGCGTGGTCATCGAGACCGATGACCGGGCCGAAGCGATCGGCGTTTCCGAGACCCCGCCGAAGGTAAAGGAAGTCGTCTACCACTACGCGGACGGCATCGCCGACTTCGTCAAGCACCTCAACGCCACCAAGTCGCCGATCCACAAGTCGGTGATCTACTTCGATCCCGAAGACAAAGAGCTGCGGATGTCGCTCGAAGTGGCGATGCAGTGGAACGAGTCGTACTCCGAATCGGTCTATACCTTCGCGAACACCATCAACACTCACGAGGGCGGTACGCACGAAGAGGGTTTTCGGGCCGCGCTGACCACCGTGGTGAACAAATTCGCGCTGGCTCAGAAGATCCTCAAGGAAAAGGACGACAAGCTCACCGGCGATGATATCCGCGAGGGGCTGGCGGCGATCATCTCCATCAAACTTGCCGAGCCACAGTTCGAGGGCCAGACCAAGACCAAGCTCGGCAACTCAGAGGCCAAGTCGTACGTGCAGAAGATGTGCAACGAGTGGTTGACCGATTGGTTCGATCGCAACCCGGCCGAGGGCCGCCTGGTGGTCAACAAGGCAACCTCTGCTGCGCGCGCTCGCAAAGCCGCACAGCAAGCTCGCAAGCTGGCGCGCAAGAGCGCGCTCGACACGATGGGCTTGCCGGGCAAGTTGGCGGACTGTCGCTCGACGGACCCAGAGAAGAGCGAGCTGTACATCGTGGAGGGCAACTCCGCGGGTGGTTCGGCCAAGTCCGGTCGCGATTCGCTGTATCAGGCAATCCTGCCGTTGCGCGGCAAGATCATCAACGTCGAAAAGGCCCGTATCGATCGCGTGCTGAAGAACACCGAGGTCCAATCGCTGATTACCGCGTTGGGCACTGGTATTCACGATGACTTCGACGTCACGAAGCTGCGGTATCACAAGATCATCCTGATGGCCGACGCCGACGTGGACGGCCAGCACATCACAACCTTGTTGCTGACCTTGCTGTTCCGATTCATGCGGCCTTTGATCGAACACGGCCATGTCTTCTTGTCACAGCCCCCGCTGTACAAGGTCAAATGGTCGAAGGGCGATCCCGACTTCGTGTTCTCCGACCGAGAGCGGGATGCGTTCATCGAGGCCGGTCAGGCTGCCGGTCGTCGACTCTCAGCCGGCGACGCGATCCAGCGGTACAAGGGTCTCGGCGAGATGAATGCCAAGGAACTGTGGGAAACCACGATGGATCCGTCCACTCGTGTGTTGCTGCGGGTCACCCTGGACGACGCTGCCACCGCAGACGAACTCTTCAGCGTGCTGATGGGCGAGGACGTAGAGGCACGCCGATCTTTCATAGTCCGTAACGCCAAAGACGTTCGCTTCCTAGACATCTGAGTAGATCGGTATACCGCTGCGTCGCTGTGACGGCTCAGGGGTATACCGACCTGCCGAAGATCATCACACACACTGAAAGGCCGCTATGACCGAGACTCCGCCGCCACCCCAGCATGACCGGATCGAACCGGTAGACATCCAGCTGGAGATGCAGCGCAGCTTCCTCGACTATTCGATGAGCGTCATCGTGTCGCGGGCTCTGCCCGACGTTCGCGATGGCCTCAAGCCGGTTCATCGCCGGGTGCTTTATGCAATGTACGACGGGGGATACCGCCCCGACCGCGGCTACGTGAAGTGCTCGCGCGTTGTGGGTGACGTGATGGGTAACTACCACCCGCACGGTGACACCGCTATCTACGACACCCTCGTTCGACTTGCTCAGCCGTGGTCGATGCGTGCACCGCTGATCGATGGCCAGGGCAACTTCGGTTCGCCGGGTAACGACATGGCTGCCGCCATGCGCTACACCGAGGCGCGGCTGTCTCCACTGGCCATGGAGATGTTGCGCGACATCGAAGAAGAGACCGTCGATTTCAAGGCAAACTACGACGGTCGCTCGCAGGAGCCGACCGTCCTGCCGTCCCGGATTCCGAACCTGCTCGTCAATGGCGGCGGCGGAATCGCCGTCGGCATGGCCACCAACCTGCCTCCGCACAACCTCCGCGAGGTTGCCGCCGGTGTGACCTGGGCGCTCGATCACCCGGACGCCACCAACGAAGAACTGCTGGCTGAGCTGATGGCCCGGATTCCCGGACCCGACTTTCCGACCAAGGGTTTGATCGTTGGCCGGCAGGGTATTGAGGACGCCCAACGAACCGGTCGCGGTTCCGTCCGCATGCGCGCTGTGGTGACCGTCGAAGAGGACGCCAGAGGGCGGACGATCCTCGTTGTCACCGAGCTGCCTTACCAGGTCAACCCGGACAACCTGATCGAGAACATCGCCAACCTGGCTCGCGACCAGAAGGTCGCGGGTATCGCCGCCATCAACGATGAGTCCTCGGACCGTATCGGCATGCGCATCGTGGTCACCCTCAAGCGTGACGCCGTGGCCAAGGTCGTGCTGAACAACCTCTACAAGCACACCCAGTTGCAGACGACGTTCGGCGTGACGATGCTGGCCATCGTCGACGGGGTACCACGCACGTTGCGGCTCGACCAGGTTGTCAGCTACTACATCACCCACCAGGTCGACGTCATTGTCCGGCGTACCCAGTACCGGCTGCGCAAGGCTGAGGAACGTGCGCATATCTTGCGGGCACTGCTCAAGGCGATCGATCAGCTCGACGCCGTGATCCAGCTGATCCGCAACTCGGCTTCGGCCGACGCGGCACGCACGGGCCTGATGGAACTGCTGGAGATCGATGACATCCAGGCCGTCGCCATCCTTGACCTGCAATTGCGTCGCCTCGCCGCGCTGGAACGCCAGCGTCTGCAGGACGAGTACGCCGAGCTCGAGGCCAAGATCGCCGATTTCAACGACATTCTGGCCAAGCCGGGACGCCAACGCGAAATCATCCGCGACGAGTTGAACGAGATCGTCGCGAAATACGGCGACGAGCGTCGTACCAAGATCATCCCGTTCGACGGCGACATGTCGATGGAGGATCTGATCGCGGCCGAGGACGTCGTGGTCACGATCACCCGGACTGGGTACGCCAAGCGGACCAAGACCGACCTCTACCGGGCGCAGAAGCGCGGCGGCAAGGGCGTGCAGGGCGCTGGTCTGAAGACCGATGACATCGTCGCGCACTTCTTCGTCGCGTCCACCCATGACTGGATCTTGTTCTTCACCAACAAGGGCCGGGTATATCGGACGAAAACCTACGACTTGCCCGAGGCGAACCGCAACGCTCGTGGCCAGCACGTAGCCAACCTGCTCGCGTTCCAACCCGACGAACAGATCGCCGAAGTTCTCACCATCAAGAACTATGAGGTCGCGCCGTATCTGGTGCTCGCCACCAAGTCCGGTCTGGTCAAGAAGACCAAGCTCACTGACTTCGATTCCAACCGTTCGGGCGGCATCGTTGCGATCAACCTCCGTCCCGACGACGAGCTGATCGACGCGGCTCTTGTTTCTGACTCGGACGATCTGCTGCTGGTCAGCAAGCGGGCGCAGTCGATCCGGTTCAAGGCCGATGATGAGACGTTGCGCCCGATGGGTCGGGCAACTTCCGGTGTGATCGGTATGAGGTTCTCTGGAATTGACGAGCTATTGGCTATGGAAGTCGTCCAGGACGACATGGAGATTCTGATAGCCACCGACGGTGGATTCGCGAAGCGAACGAAGGTCGAGGAGTACCCGGTTCAAGGTCGAGGCGGGAAGGGCGTGCTCACGGCGCGTATTGTTTCCACCCGAGGTGGGTTGGTCGGCGCCATGACGGTCCGGCCAGAGGATGAGATCTACGCGATCACATCCGATGGCGTGGTCATCAGAACTTCGGTGGCCGAGGTCCGGCGCGCACAGCGTCAGACCATGGGCGTGCGCCTGATGAATCTGCCCGAGGGCGTGTCTTTGATCTCCATCGCCCGTAACGCCGATGAGCCCGACGCAACCGACGATCAGGAGTAGCAGCCGATGACGGATAGTTATCCGCCGAGCCGGAACGCTGTGGGCAGTGTCCACCCTGACATGGACACGACGGCCCTGCCGCGCATACCGGAGGATCAGCCGTCCTGGGCGCCACCGCCCGCATCGAATGGCCAGCAGCGAAGCGAGAACGGTTTCGAGGCGCCACCCTCCAGTACTGGGCCCATGAGTTTCGGTTCCAAACTGACAGCGGCCGGTGCCAGTGCTGTCGCCGCTGCGACCAGTGCGGCGGCCTCTGCCAAAGAGGCGGTCCGCGGGGGCAGTTCAGCGCCCGCTTCCGGTGCCGCGGTCGGCGCTGCGGCAGCAGGCACAGCGAACGGGGCCGCTGCGAAGAAGGCGACGACCGGTCGGAGCGGACGTTCGACCCGGGTACCACGCTCCACCAGCAGGCAGCCGCGTAAGGCTCGGTTGACGCTTAGCCACGTCAACGTCTACTCGATCTTCAAGTTCTCGTGCGTGCTATCCATCGCGCTGTTCTTCACCTGGTTGATCATGATCGGGGTGTTGTACGGAATCCTCGACGTCGCCGGCGTGCTCAAGCAGGTGAATGACGCGGTCAACCGGATCTCGGGTACCGACAATCCCAAGGATGTGGTGACAGGGTCGATTGTGTTTGGCGGAGCGATCATCATCGGCGCCGTCTACATCGTGCTCTTCATCGCCATGTCCACGATCGGTTCGATGATCTACAACCTCTGCGCTGACTTGGTCGGTGGCGTCGAGGTCACCCTCAGCGAACGCGAGTAACGCCAGCCCTTCGGCCTTCGGCCAACCCCTCCCTTCCGACCAACCCGTCCCTTCCGAATCGTGTAACGCTCGGCACCCGATGGATGCCGAGCGTTACACGATTCGGGGTTTTTGGGGTTCGTGGGCTTCAGACGGTCAGAGTCGGGGGAAGAGCCGGTCTGGCTGCTCGCCCCGCTCGAAGATGTTGGCTGCCGCACCGACGATCAACGGATCCGGCACGCCGATCTGGGCGACGTCCTTGCCGTCGTAGTCCAGGGTGGTCAGCACGTGCTTGAGCGCTGCCACCCGGGCACGTTTCTTGTCGTTGCTCTTCAGCACGGTCCAGGGTGCATCCGCGGTATCGGTGTAGAAGAACATCGCCTCTTTTGCCTCGGTGTAGGCGTCCCACTTGTCCAGAGAGGCCAGGTCCATCGGTGAAAGCTTCCACTGCCGCACCGGATCGATCTGGCGGATCATGAACCGGGTGCGCTGTTCGGCTTGAGATACCGAGAACCAGAACTTGATCAGATGGACGCCGCTACGCACCAGCATCCGCTCGAATTCCGGAGCCTGGCGCATGAACTCCATGTATTCGGCGGGGGTGCAGAACCCCATCACCCGTTCGACCCCGGCCCGGTTGTACCAAGACCGGTCGAAGAGGACTATCTCCCCGCCGGCAGGCAGATGGCCGACGTAACGTTGGAAGTACCACTGAGACTCTTCGCGATCGGTCGGCTTCTCGAGCGCCACCACGCGCGCGCCGCGAGGGTTGAGGTGCTCGGTAAAACGCTTGATCGTGCCGCCCTTGCCCGCCGCATCCCGTCCTTCGAAGATCAGGACGACCTTCTGGCCGGTGTTCTTGACCCAGCTCTGTAGTTTGAGCAGCTCGATCTGCAGGGTGCGCTTGCTTGCCTCGTATTCCTTGCGGGACATCCGCTCGGCGTACGGGAATCCTTCGCGCCACGTCTCGACCGGGACGCCGTCGGCGTCGAGCAGCGTGGGGTCGTCGTAATCGTCGGTGAAGTCGAGCCGGTCCGCTTCGGTCAACTCCGCGAGCTTGCTCGAAAGGGGGCGTCGGTCGGGGGCGTGGGCCCTCCCGGCATGGGCGTCCTTCGTGACCTGGTCAGTCAGCGGCGCGGGTGAATCCTCGGGATGAGCTGCCATAGTTACATCTAAGCGCTGGACGAAGCGCAGGTTGCCAAAATGAGCCGTTTTTGACGCGGTCTTCATCTGCTCGACGCCGGCGCTTCACCGGGTTTGTGATTGCGCGCAGTCGACGGTAAACCTGGCGCGGAGCTGGGGCCAGTTTGGGGGCGGGCGTGGATTGCCGGTAAGCTCACTCCTCGCGTGTCCGGCGTGTTTCTGGGTGTGCAAACGGGCCTATAGCTCAGATGGTTAGAGCGCATCCCTGATAAGGATGAGGCCGGAGGTTCAAGTCCTCCTAGGCCCACAGTTCGTCACGTTCAGCAGTTCCGAACCATCGGAACTGGCACCGGTCCGAACAGGGAGTCGCCATGAAGAAGCTACTCGCACTTGCTGCTGCAGTCGGTGCAGTCGTCGTGGTGAAGCGCAAGAAAGACCGGCAAAGCTCGGACGTGTGGCACAACGCCACCCGCCCGTCCTGAGCGGTAGTTTTGTCCTGAAGCCCGATCCTGCGATCGGGCCGACGGGGACGTAGCTCAATTGGCAGAGCACTGCCTTTGCAAGGCAGGGGTTGAGAGTTCGATTCTCTTCGTCTCCACGCATTCGGAGGTCCCATAATCTGGGGCCTCCGTTGTTTTGAGAGGCCTATCGACTTTCTTCCTCGGTATCCGGGGAACCCGCGGCTTGTGGATTAGTTGTGGAGGACGGCCGCGCCACCGAACCGGCCATGCGACAAGTCGGACAGCGCTCGAGGGGCATCCGCCATGTCATACGGCACGGTCGTCGCGCGGATGTTGAATCGTTCCGCGAGGCGCAGGAACTCTTCGCCGTCATGGCGCGTGTTGGCGGTGACCGAGCGCAGCCGCCGTTCGCGAAAGAGCTCCGCGTCGTAGTTCAGGGCGGGAATGTCGGACAGCCAGATGCCGGCGACGGCGAGTGTCGCCCCGGAGTCCAGCGCGCGCAACGCGACGGGGACGAGCTCGCCCGCCGGGGCGAAGAGAATGGCGCCGTCGAGTGGTTCGGGAGGCGCATCGGCCGCCTCACCGACAGAGTCGACGCCGAGTTCGCGGGCCAGCTGCTGGTTGTGTTCACCGCGAGTCAGGACATGGACGCGCATGCCCAGATGAAGCGCTATTTGTGCAGTCAGATGTGCGCTGCCGCCGAAACCGTAGATGCCCAGGCGACCGCCGGTTGGCATGTTGGCCGATAGCAGCGCGCGATAGCCGATGATGCCGGCACAAAGTAACGGGGCGGCGTGCTCATCGGTGATATTGCTTGGCAACGCATAGACGAAACGCTCGTCGGCGACGCACGCATCGGCGTAGCCGCCCTCATAGTCCCAGCCGGTGAACTTGGAACCTTGGCACAGGTTCTCGTCACCGCGCCGGCAAAACCGGCACGTACCGTCGGTGCTGCCGAGCCAGGCCACGCCGACCCTGTCTCCGACGGCAAAGCGGCTGGCGCCAGGGCCGAGGGCATCAACCTGCCCGACGACCTCGTGGCCCGGTGTCACTGCCGGACGTTTCGGCGCGAGGTCTCCTTCAGCTAGGTGCAGATCTGTGCGGCAGACCCCGCAGCAGCTGATCCGAACACGGAGCTGGCCTGGGCCGGGCGCCGGCATCTCCCGCTCGACGCGACGCAGCGGCTCATCGTCGATCGGTGCGCAGTGGTCTACCACCCAGGCCCGCATAAGCTCCATCATCCATCGCCGGGCCGCCTGCGTGCGATCGGCGCTTGATCTATTCCGACTCGCCAACCGGTAGGCCGTTGGCCGCGATGATCTTGGCGTACAACTTGCCAGAACTCTTCACCCGCCGCGTTTGCGTTGCGAAGTCGACGTAGACGATCCCGAAACGTTGCGAATATCCCCAAGCCCATTCGAAGTTGTCGAGCAAGGACCAGGCCAGGTAGCCACGCACGTCCGCACCGGCGGCGATTGCCTCGGCGACGGCACCCACGTGTGCGCTCAGGTAGCTCGCCCGGTCGGTGTCGACAACCTCGCCGTTTGCATCGACGACGTCGGGGTAGGCCGAGCCGTTCTCGGTGATCATCAAGGGCAGGTCAGGGCACTCACGCGACAGCCCCAACAGCAGGTCGGTAAGGCCTTCTGGCTCGACCAGCCAGCCCATCGCAGTCTGGGGCCCGTCGTTGGGATGTACGTAGACCCCCGGTGCAGCCGGGAACGGGCTTCCACCCGGTATCGGTGTCCCGCCGACGACCGCCGGCGTGTAGTAGTTCACGCCCAGGAAGTCGATGGGGTTGCTGATCAGCTCTAGGTCCCCGTCGCGGACGAATCCCCAATCCGTGGTTGCTGCTGTCGCCGCGATCAAGTCCGTCGACATCTCTCCGTTGAACAGTGGATCGAAGAAGACCCGGTTCGCGACCAGGTCCGCCAAGGTCGCTGCGGCGCGGTCCCCATCAGCCTCCGAGTTCGGCCGCACCACCGAAGGATTGAGCGTTATCGACAGTTCCTGGTCATCGCGCAGGATGCTGCGCAACGCCTGCACACCCAAGCCGTGGGCCAGCAGGAGGTGATGAGCCGCGGTGAAGGCGGCCGCATCATTCCTGATCCCGGGCGCGTGCTCACCGCTGGCATGACCGAGATACGCCGAGCAATACGGCTCGTTGAGAGTGGTGAACGACGGGACCCGATCGCCCAGGCGTTCAGCAACTATCGACGCGTATTCGGCAAACCGAGCGGCGGTATCGCGATTGGTCCAGCCGCCGCGGTCCTGCAGATATTGCGGAAGGTCCCAGTGATAGAGCGTTACCAAGGGACGAATGTCGTGGTCCAGCAGCTCGTCGACCAAGCGGGAGTAGAAGTCCAACCCAGCCTGGTTGACCTGACTGGTGTCAGTCGGCAACACCCGCGTCCACGAGACCGAGAAACGATAATCGGCCAGCCCGAGCTCGCCCATCACCGCCACGTCATCGCGGTACCGGTTGTAGTGGTCACACGCGATGTCGCCCGTGTCCCCACCAAGCACTGCACCCGGAGTATGGCTGAACGTATCCCAGATCGACGGTGTGCGTCCGTCGACGTCGACCGCACCCTCGATCTGATACGCCGCGGTTGCCGCACCCCACCTGAACCCGTCCGGAAACTTGTGTGTCACCCCTTCACGCTGCCAGCGAGGAGACCGCGGACGAAGTAACGCTGCAAGCTCAGGAACACGATCAACGGAATGACGATCGAGATGAAACCGCCCGGAGCCAGCAGCTCCTGGTGGGCGCCGAAGTTACCCACGAGATTCTGCAGCCTGGCCGTGATCGGTTGCCCGGCTGGGTCCGTGCCACCGAAGGTCTTAGCCACCAGAAGGTCGTTCCACACCCAGAGGAATTGGAAGATCGCGAACGAGGCGATTGCCGGCATCGAAAGCGGAAGCACGATCGACCGGAAGATGCGCAGGTGGCTCGCGCCATCAACGCGCGCGGCCTCGATGAGTGACTCGGGCAGCTGAGCGATGAAGTTGTGCAAGAGGAAGATCGCCAACGGCAACGAAAACATCGTGTGCGTAATCCAGATCTCAGCCAGGGTCCCGTTCAGCCCGAGCGCTGGGACGATGGTGATTGTGCCTATATGTGCACCAGAAACGAAGAACCGCTGCAGCGGGACCAGCGCCATTTGTAGCGGAACGACCTGCAGGGCAAAGATGGTGAAGAAGATCAGGTCACTGCCTTTGAAGCGAACCCATGCGAGCACGTAGGCAGCCATCGACGCGATAAAGATCGGGATGATCGTCGCCGGGATCGTGATTGCCAGCGAATTCACCAACGGCAGTATTGTGCCGCCGTTGTTGAACAAGACGTCGTGATACCCGCTGAGTCCGAAACTGGGATGAGCGAAGAACTCCCACCAGCCGGTAGTCGCTGCATCATCCTTCGACCGGAACGAGTTGATCAAAAGGCCGAGCGTCGGGATCGTCCACAGCAACGAGATGGCGATGACGACGACCGTCGCGATCGGGCTGGTGAATGCTTTGCGGACAGCCTTCACCGACTCTTCGCCTGACATCGGCGCCGGTGCGATCGGCTCAGGTGGGGGCGCCGTAACGACCGGCGGCGTGGAACTTGTCATCGCGTCGAACGCTCCTTACGCAGTTGCGTGACGTTGTAAACAACCAACGGAAGGACGAAGAGGAAGAGCAACACGGCCAACGAGCTGCCTCGGCTCACCTGGCTGGTAACGAACAGATCGCCGTACATCTGTCGCGCGAGCACGTCGGTGTTGAACGCGCCGTTGTTGAGAGTGGCGACGATGTCGAACACCTTCAGGGTCGTGATCATCACGGTGGTGATCACCACGACGAGGGTGTTGCGAATCATCGGAATCTGGATCGTCCGGAACAACTTCACCCCGGAAGCGCCGTCCATGCGCGCGGCCTCGAGAATCTCATCGGGGATGGCCCGCAGGGCGGCGCCGAGTACGACCATTGCGAAGCCGGCCTGGATCCAGACCATGATGACCATTTCCAGGTAGACGTTCAGCGGGCTGGAGATCAGCCAGTTCGGTGGGTTGTGCCAGCCGAGTTTCATCACCACCTGACTCAGCAAACCGGTCTGCGGCTGCGACGGGTCGTTGTAGTTGTAGACGTAGGACCAGATAACTGCCGCACCGACAAAGGAGATCGCCGTCGGCAGGAAGATCAACGTCTTGGCGACCGCGGAGAACTTCATGCGATCGACGAGCAGGGCGACCAGCAGGCCGACGAAGACGGCTGCGGCGGGCACGATGATCAACCACAACAGCGTCCGGAAGAGCGTTGCGATTGTCGCGTGATCGGTGAAATCGAACCGGTAGTTGCGAAGGCCGACATACTTCGTCTTCTTCTGCCCGAGGAACTGTTGATTCCTCAGGCTGGTGTTGAACGTGGTTATGGCCGGTATGACAAGGCCAATCAGCACCAACACCAAAGCTGGCCCGAGGCAGATCACAATCGCGAGCGGCCGCTCGAAACGGCCGGTAACGCGCCCGGCCACAAAGAAGATGATCAACAAAATGGCCAGAAAGCCGCCTACCGCCTCGATGACGCTGAACAGCCTCGATGCCGAATCCGACAACGTACTCGCGAGAATCAGATGTGAGTCAGTCGCCATGTCCCCATCTCCTGACGTAATGAATGGCCGGTATCACGTATGGTGCACTGCTGTGGATTTCGCCGGTACTTGAGTCGTATCAGCAGAGTCGGGGTTCGCGAACGTGCCGCGAACCCCGACCCATCGAGCTGGTGATTCAACTCGGATTAGTGCGGCCAGGCCGCGTCAATCTCCTTGGTCACGTCAGCGATTGACTTGCCGCTGCCGAACCAGTCGACCATCGCCTTCCATTCGGCACCCGAACCAACGGCTGCGGGCATGGCGTCCGAAGCGTCGAAGCGGAATGTTGCCTTCGGGTCGGCCAAGTACTGCGCCGAGAGCTTGTCGACCGAGTCGGTGTACAACGCTTGGTTGACCTTCTCGTTCGCCGAAACCCAGCCTGGTGCTACCGCGATGCGGCTGTTGGCCCACTCCGGGCTCGAGACGTACGTCTGTACGGCCTGCGTCGCCGGGTCATCGGAGAATGCGGTCACGAACTCGCCGCCACCTTCGACCGGAGTCGCGATCGATGGGTCGACCGGTGGCAGGTAGAACGCGAAGGCGTCACCGGTTGGACCGACCGCAGTGCCCTTGGGCCACTGCGCCTCGTAGAACGAAGCCTGCTGCAGCAAGGCGCACTGGTTCTTCAGGATCGGCAGACCAGCGTTTTGGAAGGTAGTCGTCGCGATGGTCTTGACGTCTCCGTGACCACCGTTGGACCAGGCCGGGTTCTGCAGGTAGTCAGCGACGGTCTTCATCGCTGCCTGAATCTGCGGCGAGCTGAAGGTCACCTTGTGCGAGATCCAGTCGTCGTAGACCTGGCCACCGTAGGTGCCCAGGACGGCCTCTTCCAGCCAGTCCGTTGCGGGCCAACCGCTTGCCGTTCCCGAGCTGATGCCACCGCACCAAGGCTTGGCTGAGCCGGTCATCTTGCCCGCGATCTTCGCCGACAACGTCATCAGATCGGCCCACGTCTTCGGAACCGTATAGCCATTCGCAGCGAAGTACTTGGGGGAGTACCACACCAAGGACTTCATGTTGGCGCTCATCGGAGCGGCGTAGAAGGTGCCGTCGACCGTGCCGTAGGACTTCCAGGCGTCGTTCCAGTTGTCCTCGTTCGTGACTGTTCCGGCCGGTGGCTTCTTTACCGCGCCGGTCTGCACCATCTGTGCGAGCAAGCCGGGCTGCGGGATGATCGCGAGGTTCGGTGCGTTGCCGCCATTGACCTTTACGGGCAGGTCAGATTCGAAAGTGTTGGACCCGGTGTACTGGATCTTGATGCCGGTGCAGCCTTCGAATTCCGCCCACGACTTGTTCAGGGAGTCGGACTCCGGACTCAAGATCGACCCGAACATGGTGACGGTCTTGCCGCTGTGGCCGGCGTACTGCTGATACTTCGCGCAGTTACCGGTAAGCCCCGGCGCCGCCGAGGACTGCTTTGAACTGCTGTTGCTTCCGCCGCTGGAGCACCCGACGACGGCCACCACCGCAACGGCCGTCCCGATGACTACTGCTACGCCTGTTCGTTTCATCGACTTCCTTCCAATCCTCATCCCAACCGGACAATGCAAGCGGTTGCATGGAGTGTGACAGAGGTCATCGAATTTGTGGTCGCTATGAACAAACCGTTACGGGTCCGTTACTGGCGGACGCCGCAGCGCGGCGCCTTCACATCACCGAGCGGTCGTCGAACGCGCGTACAACGTGGTGGGGATGACCCGTACTTCGGGCTCCGCCTCAGCAGTTGCGGTGACGTAGCGCATCAGCAGATCAGCTGCCGAGCGGCCGATTTCTCGCACTGGCTGCCCCACAGTGGACAGCCCGAAGAGGTCTGACAGGTCGTGATTGTCGAAGCCGATCACGGCGATTTCGCCGGCATCGACATCGCCGCCCGCTTGGAGGCCCGCGCGGGTGATCGCGCGAAGCGCTCCGAAAGCCATCTCGTCCGACATGCAGAAGACGGCGGTCGGTGGTCGGCGCCCCTTCAGCAGACGCTCCATCGCGTGCTCGCCGCCAGGGGTCGTGAACAGACCGATCTCACGTAACGAATGAGCCGTCGAAAGGTCCTTGGCGGTGAGCACGTCGAGGTAGCCGGCGAGCCGGTAGTTCTCCGGCAGGATCTGGGTCGGCAGCTCGCGCCCACTGATCAAGCCGATGCGTTCGTGCCCGAGGTCGACAAGATGATTGACGGCCATTCGGGCTCCGTCGCGATCATCGATGGACACGCTCGATTGATCTGCCCCGCTGGTCCCGAGCAGCACGAGAGGGAGGTCCAACGTCGACAGAGCCTGCACCTCCGCACTGTCGGCGGCCAGTCCGATGACCAGCGCGCCGTCAATACGTCGCCGCATGCGCGTCTGCGTGGCCGACCCACTCGAGGGATCGGTGGGATCGGTGGTGTGCAGCAAGAGATCGACGTCATGCGGCTTCAGCGCTTCCTCGATGCCGGCGAATACCTCGCTGAAATACCAGCTGCCGACAAACTGAGTGACGATGCCGATCGTCCCCGTCCGCCCGGTGGCCAACCGCGATGCCGCCGGGGAGACGGAGAAGTTCATCTCACGAGCAATGGCGACGATTCGGTCCCGGGTTCCGGCGTCGACGTTCGACAGGCCCCGAAGCGCACGCGAAACCGTGGCGGTAGAAACCCCCGCAGCCAGCGCGACATCCCGAATCGTCAGCGCCACCGTGGCTCGCTTTCATTAGGCCCGACGGCGTTCGACCGCCCGGCGGACGCCTTACACGCGCCCGGCACGGACGGAACGAACGCTAAGCGTCGAGCTGGCCTACATCTTCACACAAGGCGATCACCGGTCACAGGATTGAAAACGTGATTTTGCCCAGGCTTAATCGTCAGGTCGATCATCTCCCCGATCCGCGGTGCAACCCGCCCCAGCGGGCGGGCCACCATGCGGTTCGTTGATTCGTCGCCGGCGATCGAGCCATACACGAACGCATCGGCACCCAACTCTTCAACCAGCTCGACCACCATCGTCAGACCCGTCGGCTCGGTGGCGATGTCGACCGCTTCTGGTCGGATGCCAAGTACCACGCTGGAAAGCCCGGCGGCCTGAGCCGCAGCCAGCTTGGACCGCTCGAGTGGGATCAGCAGGTTTCCGAGCTGGGCGCCGCCTTCCACGAGATCGACGGGCCGCAGGTTCATCGCCGGCGAACCGATGAAGCCGGCAACGAAGAGATTTTGGGGCGCATCGTAGAGATTGCGGGGAGTGTCGACCTGTTGCAATAGGCCGTCCTTGAGGACAGCGACTCGGTGCCCCATCGTCATCGCTTCGACTTGGTCGTGCGTCACGTACAGCGTTGTCGTTTTGAGGCGGGCTTGCAACGCCGCAATGTTGGCCCGGGTTTCGACCCGTAGCTTGGCGTCGAGGTTTGACAACGGCTCGTCCATCAGGAAGACGCTTGGTTGCCGCACGATCGCTCGACCCATCGCAACCCGTTGCCGTTGACCGCCCGAGAGGGCCTTGGGTTTGCGGTCGAGAAAACCTTCCAGATCAAGCAGTTTCGCTGCCTCGCCCACCTTCGCGCGGCGCTCCTCCTTCGATACGCCGGCCAATTTGAGCGCGAAGCCCATGTTCTCGGCCACGCTCATGTGCGGGTACAGCGCATAGTTCTGAAAGACCATCGCAATGTCGCGGTCTTTCGGAGGCCGGCGCGAAACGTCGTCTCCGTTGATCCTGATCTCGCCGGAGGTAATGTCTTCCAGCCCGGCGAGCATTCGCAGCGCCGTGGATTTTCCGGAGCCGGATGGTCCGACCAGGACCATGAATTCGCCGTCTTCGACGCTCAACTCGAGGTCGTTCACCGCAGGTATCGGGTTGCCTGGATAAATGCGGGTGGCATGGACATACTCAACTGCAGCCATGGGAATCTCCCTTCCGGTGTCATTGGGCCGCTCCGGGTACGGGTAACCGGACGACGCTGGCTGTGCGTCGACGATCACCTCACGGAATTCCGATCGACCGCTGTGGTTCTGTCCCACCGGGTTTCAAGACAGCAGCAGTCGACCGGCATAGCGGTCGAACTCGCTCATTGGACGCGGTGGTCGAAGGCACGTCAAGTCGTTCGCTTCAATTGCTCACAGAACTGCAGCCATGCGCAGGTCGCTCGCGGAGGATTTCGCGCGCCGCGGCCTGGCGCTAGCTGACGTTCACGACGATGCCGGTCAGATTGGACAGGACGGCGGCGACACCGGCTCGGACGGCCCGGGCAGCGCGGTCCGGCGTGAATGACTTCGGGTTGTAGGTCTCGGGTAGGCCGAGCCCTTCACCCCGAAATGACGCACCCACCCAGTCAGCAGCGGTGACGTTCTGGGTGGGTTCGGCGATCTCGGCTCCGATCACCAGAAACTCGGTCTCGAGGTTGGTTGCCGTCAAGAACGCCAGCGGGTCGACCAGCCCGTCACCAACGCTGATCACAACGTTCGGTTTGCCGGCGATGGCTTGCTGGATGTCCTTCGTGTAACTGTCGGCCGTCGTGGGGGTGATGACCGTGAGCTTTGCCTGCACCGACGCCGCCCAGTCCTCCACCGCCTTTGCGAGCACCGCGGTCTGCGGGGCGCTGGGCGCGGGGACTCCATCCACCAGGAGCGTGACCTGGTAGCTGGGCTTCGGGCCAACGTCGTCCCACGAGCCGGGTGACGGTGCGATGGTTCCCTCCGGCTTCGGCGGGGTTTTGGGATCCCAGAAACCCTGACCGACTTTGCCGGAGCGCCAGTCCGACGGCGCTGGTTCCGCGGACACATCCTTTTCGGAGTGACACCCCGCCACCAGGAAGAGGACGGCGAGGGCAGCCGAGACGAGCGCGGCTGCGCGAGGCGGTCGGCGCATGCGAATCTCCCTGTCTCGGTGATGGTTTGCGGTTGGCCGAGCGGCTCCTTCCTACCGCATTCGCCCACTGCCTCGACTCGGCCCGGGGTCATTCCGGGATCGGTTTGGCGACCGTTCATGGCTGATCCACTAGGCGTTCACCGAGTCGGGACACACTGCGGCGGCCGACCAGCAAGGAGACCGATGCGCCGCACTCTTCGCCGAGCAGCGACTTACGTCGCGCTGGTGCTCGCCACGCTTGCCATGCTGTTCGCCTTCGCCAACCCTGCCGGTGCTCACGGCTTCACGACCGTCGTCTACGTCGACGCGACCTCGCCCGAGCCAAACCAGGTGCGAGTCAAGCTCGGTATGGAATACGACCTGACGGTCGCCTCCGTTGCCACGTACGAGAAGGATGACGCGCTCTTTCGCGAGGGCCAGCCGGCTTGGGACGACGGCGACTATCCAGGCATGGTGAAAGCCCTTCAGGACCACCCGGATTCACTGTTCCGCTACATCACGCAGCGTTTCGGAATCAGCGCTGCGGGCATTGCCTGCTCGCCCTCGCTCGTCCCCGGCTACAAGGTCGCCCTCAACGAAAACCAGGGAGTGCCATATCTCACCACGACCCTGGACTACACCTGCCCGGACAACGCCGACGCCGACGTGCTGCACCAGGGCCACGTGATCCGGAGCGCACTCTTCCCCGACTCCGAGCAGTTCATCAAAGGGGCAAAGACCATCGTGGCCTTCAACCTTGACGGTAGGTCGGGCAGCGTGGCACTCGACTCGTCGCACCCGTCCTTTTCGACCAAGGAATCGTGGTGGCAGCGATCCTGGAGCTTCTACCATCTCGGGTTGTTTCACATCCTGACCGGACCGGACCATCTGTTGTTCCTGACCGCCCTGATCATCGGGTCGCGGAGAGTGCGCGAGGTCGTGCTGGGGGCAACGACCTTCACGGTCGCGCACGGCGTGACGCTGATCCTGGCGGCCTTCGGTGTCGTACATGTCTCGCCGAACGTCTCGGAGCCATTGATCGCACTATCGATCGCCGGTGTCGCCGCCTGGTACCTGTGGCGATTGTGGTTCAAGCGATCGCACGCCGGTGACATCGACACATCGAGCACCAGCCATTTCGCACTGGACCGGGCTGGCTGGGGTCGGCTGGCCATCGTGTTCGGCTTCGGACTGGTACACGGCTTGGGCTTCGCCGGCGCGCTCGGCATCGACCACGCGTGGTCGTGGACCTTGCTGGTATCGCTGCTGGTCTTCAGTGTCGGCATCGAGACGGTGCAGCTTGGCTTGATCGTGCTGATCTTTCCGGCGCTCACGGTGTTGCGCCACCGCAAGCCGATCGCGGCGCTGTGGGTTACGGGCGTTATCGCAGCCGCGGTGTCGTTGATCGGCCTGGTGTGGTTCGTCCAGCGCGTCGTCTCCGGTCCCGGTCCTGTCTAGATTCTGAGTGCAGTCGGTGGATTCGCTTAGCAAAATTGGTTACGACGTCTCCGCTGAGTCTGTACGAATTCACCGGGGATTCATAGTTGCCAACCATTCTTCGAGGGCTATCCCGCTTCCTAGCGAAACTCGAAAAGGACGGTTCAACCCATGGAGTTTTCGAAGATCCCGGCGCGGTATCGCGGGCGCCGCGGTATCGCGGTCGGCGCGATCGCCGCAACCGTGTTGGCTGGTGGTGTAGTCACGGCTGCAGCATCAGCCAGTCCTGACGGCACCGCCGCTCCCATCGACGTTCTTCTCACCGTCGGCGCCACCCAGTCGGACAAGGTGGTGTCCTGGTACTACCAGAGCCCAAAGGCGCAGCTGCTTCAGCTCGAGCAGCTGCCGTCCTCGCACGACAGTTTCGACGCGAGCAAGGCGAAGACGATCGTCGCCAAGACCGCGCTCAACACTGTCGCCGACACACCAGTCAGCTTGACCAACAACAGCGGTGCAACCGTCACTCCGAGCGCACAGAGCGGCTACTCGAACGCGCACGTCGACCTGCACGGCCTGAAGGCGAACACCTACTACAGCTACAAGGTCGGCTCGGACGACACGGCGTGGTCGGGCCCGTACACCTTCTACACGGGCAGCAAGAACGACGACTTCAAATTTCTTTTCTTCGGTGACCCGCAGATCGGTTCTTCCGGCCACACCGACAACGACAGCGCGGGCTGGGCGCAGACGCTCAGCTACGCGACCAAGAAGGACGGGGACGCGGAGCTTTTCGTCTCCGGCGGTGACCAGGTCGAGCACGCCGACGACGAGTACGAGTGGACGGCCTTCGCCGACCCGACCAACGCCACGTCAGCCACTGACCTGACGCCGGCCGGTACGAATGTCGCCCTCAAGGAGAACACCTGGGCGCCCACCATCGGTAACCACGAAGGTGAAGCCGGTGGCGGCGGCCGTGCCTACTCCCAGCACTTCTTCCCACCGAACATCGACGACAACCAGGACTTCTACGCCGCCGATGGCGCATCGCCGTCGCCTGCGGGTGCTGCATCGTCGGTACCCGGCACCGAAAACCCCAGCACCTACCCAGGCGGTGACTACTGGTACATCTACAAAGATGTCCTGTTCATCGACCTGAACTCGAACGCCTACTCCGGTGACTCGGACCCGGCGCACGTCGCCTACGTCAGCAACGTCATCAACACCTACGGCAAGTTCGCCAAGTGGAAGGTGCTGGTCTACCACCACTCCATCTACTCACCGGCGGCGCACGCCAACGACGTGGACAACGCCCAACGCCGTGTCGACTTCACGACGGCGTTCTCCGACCTGGGCGTGAACCTGGTCCTGCAGGGTCACGACCACAGCTACTCGCGCAGCTACCAGATCCTCAATGGCCAGAAGGCCGTCGCGGACGAGCAGCCCGGCGACTCGTCCGTCGTCCAAGGCCCCGGCGGCGTCATCTACGTAACGGCCAACTCAGCCTCGGGCTCGAAGTACTACGACCTGACGGCACCGACGGGTGCGAACGGCTACGGCGCCGATCCGAACTTCTCCTCGAAGAACACTGCAAACCTGGCTCGCCACTGGGCGAATTCGGTCGAGAGCCAGCTCTACGTACCGTCCTACGTCAAAATCCAGGTCACCGACCACAAGTTGACCGTGACCGACCTGGCCACTGGCACGCCGCACGACGTCACCAACTCCGCAGTCCATAACCAAACCGGCACCACGAGGCAGGCCATTGCTGATCTGGGTGACCAGAGCAAGACCGGGCCGGCTGCGACTGCGGCGCAGGTGCCCGGCGGCGTGATCGACCACTTCAACCTGTCGGAATACAACCCACCGACACGGGTGTCGATCTCCGGCCCGGACTGGCACGACACGTTGACGGCCAAGCTAAGCGGCGGCGATGTGCCGGAGGCGGCCACCGTCAGCTATGTCTGGAAGGCCAACGGCGTTCCGTTCGGCGGCCACACCTCGACCCAGACGGTGAGCCGGTCCCAGAAGGGCAAGCACATCTCGGTTGAGGCGACCGTGACCTACGGCAGCTACAAGCCAGTCAAGCTCAAGTCCTGACTGCACTGGGCTGATCGACTGAACTGAGCTGATCGACTGCACACAGCGGATCGACGAATAGGAAAGCGGCAAAACGCTCGGCTGGGCTTCTACCCAGCCGAGCGTCTTGCTCGTGTCATCGCCCCTCCAGCATCCCTAGGTCTCGCAGGCTCAAGGCCGTCTCCAGGATCGTGGTTTCGGCGGCTCGTGGTTGCCAGCCGAGCTCCTGCTTGGCACGGTCGTTGTGGATGACCAGACTGGGCAGCTCGTCGCCCGGCGCCTCTTCGGTCGGCACCCGCGCTGCAAAAGCGCCGAGCCGGTCGCGCAGGACCTGGGCCACCTGCAGATAGGTGATCGTTGGCCCATCGGCAAGAGCTAAAAACCGCTTGCCCGCCGCGTCGGGCGCGACCATTGCCTTGATGTGCAGATCAGCGACGTCGCGGACGTCCGCGATGCCGAAACGTTGGCGCGGCACGACGGTCATCGTCCCGTCCAGCATCCCCTTGATCAACTGCAACGAGGATCGCGCCTGGGTGGTCAACGTCGGCCCCAAGATGAACGTGGGGTTGACCACCACCAGTTCGGTACCGGCGCCCTGTTCCCGCATGAAGTCCCAGGCGGCGCGCTCAGCAAGAGCTTTCGAGCGCGGGTAGGCAGGCAGTCCTGGTGTGTCCGGGTCGGTCCAGTCGGCCTCGGTGTAGTCGCGAATCGGCTTTGGCGTGTAGCCGACCGCAGCGAACGACGAGGTCAGCACGACACGCCGTGCGCCGGCGTCACGAGCGGCCCGCAACACGCGGAGCGTGCCGTCACGCGCCGGCACGATCAGCTCGTCCGGATCCGTCGACTGGATCATCGGCGAGGCAACGTGATGGAACTCCTCGCAGCCCGCGGCAGCTGCATTCCAGCCGTCGTCGGCAGTCAAGTCGGCGACGACGACCTCGAGGCGGTTGTCATCGGCGCCACCGCGACGCACCGCCGAACGGATCTCGGCCTCCCGATCAAGGGAGCGAACAGGCGCCCGCACCCTGCGACCGTCGCGCAGCAGCGCAGCGATCAATTCGGTGCCAACATAGCCGGACCCTCCGGTAACCAACACCGGGCTCATCGCGACAAAACCTTTTCCAGGCGGGGAATGATGTCATGCACCCGCAGCTGCGCCTCGACCTCCGCGTCGGCGTCCCCGCGGTCGCGGGCATCCCACAAGGCGGCCTTGGCGCGCAGATAGTCGAGGTGGGTGCCAAGCGTCTCGATCTCAGCCTCGATCCGCTCGGCGTGCCGCGACAACAGATCACGCTGCCCACCGGCCGCCTCACGCCCACGCCCACGGTTGGCCTGGTAGGTGCGCATGTCCTCGATCCCGACGCCCATGGCGCGCAGGCATGCCAACGCCTGCAAGGTGTCGAGGTCCTTCTCTCCGTACCGGCGGTGTCGGCTGCTCGGGTCGCGCTCGATCGGGCCGATCAGCCCAACCTCCTCGTAGTAGCGCAGCGTTGGCTCACTCAGCCCGCTGCGTCGGGAGGCGTCTTGGATCGTGAAAGCTGTCATACGAACAGCAAAGCAAACCTCAAGCGCTTGAAGTCAAGTCCTCGACCATTGCCAGGCGCACGAGCCCTTCACTTTTCTACGAAAGTGGAGGACGGTAGAGCGTGGTTCGGTCCGGACACTCGTCATTGAGCGTCCGGGCCGATTTGGTTTCAACAGGTCTGCTGTGAACCCTGGTTTCGGTTCGTCCGGGGACTTATGTCCTCCAATCGACCGACAGCGCAATCACCCGGTACACCGGTCGATCGGCTGACGGAGCCCCGCGCTGTCTTCAGCGAGAGTTGATGCATCACATCAACCAAGGAGCTGAAATGTCGAACACCGGACTTACCGAACGCAGCCAGGACGCCGTTCAACGCAGCGGCTACAACGAGACCGTCATCGCCGCGGGCATCTTCTTTCCCCGCGGCCACACCGCCGGCGCGTTTGCCGGTGGCCTGGTCGGCGGCAGTATTGGAGACGCCGTCGGCGGAATAGCAGGTGGTGTAGGAGCGATGGGCGGGGCACTGGCCGGGCGTCGCGTTGCCGATGCGACCTCGGGGCTACCTCAACGCACAGTCATTGCCGTGACCGAGAAGTCCGTGTTCGGCTTCGACAGCGCCCGTGTCGGAAACGTCCGCCAGCCGACCACAATGCTCTTCCACATCGATCGCCATGACCTTGTCACCCGAATCCACCAGCGCGTCAACGTGCGAGTTCTCGAGCTGCACGACCAGGCGTTGAACACGACGATCGAAATCGAAGGCTCGCGGATACCGGTTCTACATGCAGGCGAGGTCATCTCGGCCCTCAAGGCGTAACTCGCGAGCGGGGCGTAACTCGCGAGCTGCTACGTCCCAGGGGACACCTGGGTGACGGATGCCTTCGTCAGGCTTCGGCACGAAGACGCTAGGAGTTCCCGCCCTGATCGGCCTTGCTTGATCCTGCCTCAAGGGAATCTCCGGCAGGCAGTTCGTTGTGGCCGCCGAACTGCTGTCGCATCGCAGACAGGATCTGATTGGCGAAGTGGTCCTCGTCCCGAGAAGCGAACCGTTCGAACAGCGAGGCTGCGAGGACGGGAACCGGCACACCGATATCGATCGCGGCCTTGACCGTCCAACGTCCTTCGCCCGAGTCCGACACCCGTCCGGCCAGCCCGTCCAGAGTCGGATTGGCTTGCAATGCAGCCGCCGTCAGGTCGAGTAGCCATGAAGAGATGACCGAACCACGACGCCACAGCTCGGCGACCTTGGCGGTGTCGACATCGAACTGGTAATACTGCGGATCCTCCAGGGGAGCGACCTCGGCGGAGTGTTCCATCGATCGGATACCCGCGTCGGCGTTTTCCAAGATGTTGAGGCCCTCGGCGAACGCGGCCATGATGCCGTACTCGATGCCGTTGTGGACCATCTTGACGAAGTGACCTGCGCCGGAGGGACCGCAGTGCAGATAACCCTGTTCTTCAGGTGCTGAGTCACCAGATCGACCCGGGGTTCGCTCGACGTCACCGCGGCCCGGCGCGATCGTCTTCAACAGTGGTTCGATCGTCGCGAACGCCGTGTCGTCGCCACCGACCATCAGGCAGTAACCACGTTCGAGCCCGAAGACGCCTCCGCTGGTTCCGACGTCGACGTAGTGGATGCCCTTCTCTCGAAGTTTCGCCGCCCGACGAACATCGTCACGGTAGTTGGAGTTGCCACCATCGATGATGATGTCGCCCTCATCGAGCAGCGCGGCGAGCTTCTCGACGGTTTCGCCAGTGATTCCAGCGGGAATCATCACCCAAGCCACCCGGGGGCGGACCAGCTTGGCAACGAATTCCTCAAGGGTGGGGGCGCCCGTGGCGCCTTCGCCCTCGAGCCGACTGATCGAGTCGGCGCTGACGTCATAGACGACGCACTCGTGGCCGTCGGTCATCAAGCGACGGACGATATTCGCGCCCATCCGTCCCAGACCGATCATTCCTAGCTGCATCGGTACTCCCTCCACCAGGCCGTGGCCGGCCACCAAAGGACAGCCGAACAGCCATCACGAGCAGGATATGGCCTGAAGATCGCTCGCTGGAAGTGGACCCGGAAAATCCCCGGAAAGTGGGGCAAGAAGTAGCTCGATGTTCGCCAGATGTCCGCATTGTCTTCGGCATTGTCGTCGTCGGTGTCTTCGGCTGACCGCCGCTAGCCGAAGCCGTTGAGATGATCGACAGCTCGGAACAGATCGCCCTGATCGAAGAAATTGACCGCAACATAGTTGGGGATCTGGCGTCGTTGTGCCCGGCACTTGTCGAGGTACGGCGTGAGCCCCGCAAAGCTGTGCGACCTGGAAACCGTGCAGTCTAAAGGTGTGCCGTCTAAAGCTGATAGTCCGTCGCGATCAGGCGATCGAGGACGTCACCCAGGGACGCATTCGTGTTGAATCGTCCCGATTGGACGGCGGTCACCAGCTGTTGGCGGACGGCGGCACCGGCCGTCGAGCCGCCGCGGTGGCCCGGAATCGGTTGCCCGGTAACCGGATCGACCGGGTTGCCGGTCAGGGGGTCTATCGGCACGCCCCCGATCAATTTCATCGGCGTGGCGTCGATGTGTGGACCGGGCACCGCGATGACGGCCGTTGACTGCTGTGAACCTGGCTGCCAACGCCAGCCACCGTTGGAGTCTGAAGCGACCGGCGGCGTCCCATACTGAGGCGGGTAGAAGCCCTGGCGAAGCACCGATCCGTCGAAGGCAACCTGCGGCACCGACTGCAGGACGAGCGTGTTCTCGCGCTGCAAGACCTGGGCTTCGAGCGCGGAGCCGGTGGTCGGCAGCGCAGGGCAAAGTTGTGAAGCCTTCCAGTACGGATGCCTCGTCGCCTCGTTCGGGTTGACGCCGGTCGGAAGGGCTTCAGTCTGCGGCCACACCGATTTCCAATCCGATGGTGGCCCGGATGAGACGTCGCCGTTGTCTTCCAACAATTCCGTCTGCACGAGTAGGGCCGTCCCGTGGATGAGCGCGAGCGGCAGGCCACCCGAGGCACCGTTGGGTCCGAGAGCGGCGATGGCAGCCGCTTTCTGGGTGGCGGTATCGGCAAGGGGCGCGAGAATCGCAACGGACATGGTTGAGCTCGCTGACAGCAGGACGGCGGCGCCGAAACGCATCTGGTCAGCAGTCTCTCCGGCGGGCACGGCATGCGACTTCCGCAGCGCCTGGAGCTGTGCTTTCAGAGCCAGCCCGGTCAGGGATGCGAGGTCGCGGCCGGAGAGGAAGCACAGCTCACCCGCTACGGGATCCAGCACCGGCACGACCCCGTCGGGCGTCACCTTCGGCGAGGGGAGCGCGGCCCAAGTGGCTTCGGCCAGGTCCAGATCGCGCGCTCCGTCGGCGGTACCGAGCAGCGCGGAAAGAAAGATCGATTCGATACCCGCGATCGAGTTTCGCTGCTTGGCGACGCCGCAACAACTGTGCAGTAACTGCGCGCTGGCCCCGGTCACGGTGGCGGCCAGTTGGCCGAGCACAGAGGCGATCGCCGTGCCACGCCACTTCGCGGCAAGCTCCGGCGCGAGAGTTGACGGCGGGCTGGTCGACTTGCCGACACCGGCTTGGGGGCTGCGTGATTGATCAAGATCCATCAGACCACGCAGACCATTCGCAACGGTCACACCTCGGGCCAGCGCCGGTCGCAGGGTCAATTCACCACCGGCATTGGTCATTCTCGTCACTGATGTCATCGGATTCGTCATCGGAGCAAGCACCTCGAAGAGTGGATTGGTCGGTATCGCTCAGTACCCGTAGCGCTGGTGCAAGGTACGCAGGACTGTCGCGACGGAGTCATGGGGACTGAAGCCCTGAACACGCAGGGTCTGGACGAGTTGAGCCGATGTCACGGCCCCGGCATGACGAGGTTCGGCCGTTTGCAGCTGCGCAACCAGGCCGCCCCACGCATCGCCGCTACCGATCACGGCCGGCCGCGTGGACTGCTCGACCTGGCGCAATGCCGATTCGACCGTGCCGAGGGTTACGCCGCCGGACAGCATGACGCCGGTCTCGTCGATGACGGGTAGTTGAGCCAACTGGATGCCGGTGAAGTCGTTGGCCAACTCGGTCGTGCTGGTCAGGGCTTCTACCCCGGGCCCGATCGGTAGGGCCGCACCGAGCAGGACGGGCGAGGGACCCCAGAACGGAATGTTGAACTCTGAGGACACGCCGTCGTCGTCCACGGGACACTTCTCCGGGCTTGCCTTGACGCAGGAACCTGCCGGGGGGTTGGACGTGGAGCCGCCCGTCGAGCCAGCGGGCGCTGGTCCGGTCGATCCGTCCTTGCCGACCACCTGCTGCTCGCCGTCTTTCACAATCGGCACATCGCCATGTACGACGACGCTGTCTCCGCTCGCCACGCCCTGGGCGGCGGCATGCTGCGTGTCGTTGTGAGAGCCGAAGATCGAATCGAAGAAGCCGACAACGCCGCCGATGATGCCCCCGACCACGGTGCCGACAGGCCCCAGCAGCGAGCCGATGCCCGCGCCGACGGCGACGCCTGATGCCGTTTCTTCGATGGTGCCCGCCACCTGCTTCGCGTCCTGCGGGCTCAGTCCGAGTTCAGTCCCGGCAGCCGCCAGCCCGTCGAAGACGTAGCCCTCGATCGTGTGGATGAATCCGCCGATCGAGGAGTGACCGGCAGCGTCCCAGCCTTGCGAGACTTGGGACGTGCCGGGAAGACCGAAGCCGCCGGTGCCGGCGTTGAAGACCGGCGTGGTGCCGAATCCGCCGCCACCCATGCCGGGCATGCCGAGCCCAGACACCAGCCATTGGTTCTGGAGCATCGCATCGGTCGAATCACCAAGTCGCGAACTCGACAACATTGCCGACATGCTGATGCCTTCGAGGCCGTCGAATCCGCCGTTGAGGTCAACGAAGTCGTTCAAGGAACCGAGCATGTTGTTCGCGGCATCAGGGCTGGTCGCGCCGATCTGGGCGAGGATGCCCACGACGGCAGAGCTATAGGCAGCCTGTGCCTCGTCCGGCAACATCTTCCCAGCGTTGGTGACGTACTTGTAGCCGCCATCGCCAATCGAAGCGAAGTGCAGCTCTCTCAAGCCGAGCCAGGCCTCGTCAGGGCTCACTACGGCCAGCAGCGACGGCGACAGGTAGATGTCGCCGGCCGAGGTCGAGGCGATCGTTATTGAGGCGGCGGATTTGCGCAGGAGTGGGGTGGCCATCGTCGGACCCTTCGTTGGGACTTTCCCATCGGGGATTTCACGAGCGGATGGTCTTTAGAGGGCCTGTGCGTGCGCCTTGATACTGCTGAGCGAAAAAAATCAGGATCGCCGGATTACTGGTTGACGGTGTAGCCACCGTTGACGGGGTAGGTCTGGCCAGTGATCCAGGACGACAACGGGCTCGCGAGGAACGTGACAAGGCCCGAGATGTCGTCCGGGCGTCCTCGGCGCCGGATGATGTAGGGACGGACCTGCCTCTTGATCCGCTCCATCGCCTCAACGCTCAACTCATCGTCAGCCACCTGAGGATCGGCCGTATCGATCGTGCCGAGCGCCACGCAGTTCACGGTGACACTGTGGCGCCCGACCTCCCGTGCGATCGCCCGGCTGAAGCCAGCCGCGCCGGCTTTGGACGCCGCGTAGGCGCTCATGTTCGGCTCACCCCAGCGGGCGGCGTCGGAGATGATGGTGATGATTCGTCCGTGCTGGCGCTCGATCATCCCCGGAAGGACAGCCCGGGTGCACTTCATCACGCCGAAGAGGTTGACGCCGAAGTAGCGATCCCAGTCGGCGGGCTGGCTCTCGGCGAACGGTCCGAAGTTGAAACCTTCGGGGCCGGCGTTACCGGCGTTGTTGACGAGGATGTCGACATTGCCGAGCTGAGCTACCCGGGCCGAGAGGCTATCGAAGTCGGTCACATCGAACGGCGTAGCCACCGCTTGCCCACCGGCAGCCTGGATCTCCGCGACGACGGCATCCGCTCGGTCCGGAACGAAGTCATTGACGGCCACGTTCGCGCCGGCGCTCGCCAGCGCGCTGGCAATGGCCCGCCCGACACCTTGTCCAGCACCCGTGACGAGCGCGGTACGACCTTCGAGATCAATCGTGAACGACACCTTGGTGGTCCTTCGGTCGGAGGATTCGCCAGATCGCGTAGCGGTACGTCACGCTAGCGGAGATCGTGTAATTCGGCGAAGGCGCTCGGCGACCGCAGGCCGCCCGGTAGCCTGGCACGACCATGGATCTTCTTGCGATTTGGCTCGGAAAGCTCACCTTGATCGCCCTGCGCGTCGTGGGCCGTCGCGGCACGGCGCTACCGGGCCTGGTCGTCGAGAAGGTGTTCCCGCGATTTCTGCCGCGGCGCCTGTCGGGCCTCAGCCATGGTGTCGTGGTGGTCACCGGGACCAACGGCAAGACGACCACGACGAAGATGCTGGCCGCGATTCTCAGCGAACGCTATCGGGTTTTGACCAATGACACGGGCGGCAACTTCATCCGGGGCACCATCACGTCGGTCGTCCAGCAGTCGTCTTGGCTGGGTCGAACCGACGCCGAAGTCGCAGTCTTCGAGTTGGACGAGGCGCACGCGGTCTTGTTCTGCAAGGTCTACCCGCCGGAACGGCTGTTGCTGCTGAACGTGATGCGCGATCAGCTCGATCGTTTCGGTGAGATCGATACGACCGCTCAGCTGCTCGGCAAGGTCGCGGCGGCCACCACCGGTCACGTGGTGATGAACCGGGACGATCCGCGGCTGGTGTCACTTGCCTCCGGCGTGTCGGCACAGGTCAGCTACTTCGGTGTGGCTCCCCGGCTAAGGGAGTTCTTTCCCACGGACGAGGAGATCTACGGCGGCAAGATCAGCCTGTCCGATCTGCCGGCCTCGGCTGAGCTCATCGATCTCGAGCTGGGGGTGGCGACCGAACTGACACTGCGGATGGCCGGGGTCACCGAAGAGATCACCCTGCGCGCTGAGGGTGCGCACAACGGGCAGAACGCGGCCGGGGCTGCCGCGCTGGCCCTGACCTTCGATCTCGGGCCGGCCGTGATCGCCGCCGGCCTGAGGGCCGTCGAGCCGGCTTTCGGGCGCGGACAGTCCTTCGACATCGAAGGCCGCCGGGTCGTGCTGCAGTTGGTGAAGAACCCCGCAGGGTTTAGGCAATCGCTGAGAACAATCGATGGCCTGCGACCGTCCGCCACCGTGATCGCTATCAACGATGATTACGCCGACGGCAGGGACATGTCCTGGCTGTGGGATGTCGAGTTCGGTGCCGCGTTCGGTGCAACGAGCGCTTTTCCGAAGCTGATACTCGACCCGGATTCGGCTGAGAAACCCCTTGTGGAACAAGGCAAAGCCGGATGGCTGGTCACGTCGGGTACGCGTGCCGCCGATATGGCCCTGCGACTGCAGTACGACGAGGTGGTCACCGATCTGGTGGAGCCTGACCTGGCCGAGGCGGTGCGCCAGGCCACGTTCCACGTGAAACCCTCCGAGACCGTGACGATCTTCTCCACCTATACGGCCATGTGGGAGCTGCACCGGCAGCTGGAAAGGATCGCTGCGGATTCCAGCGCCAAAAGTCCCACTAATCTGGAAGCACCATGACGACCCTCAACCTTGTTCATCTCTATCCGCGAGAGATGAACATCTACGGCGACACCGGCAATGTGCTCGTGCTTCGAAAGCGGCTGCGCTGGCGCGGCATCGAGGCGAACGTCGTACCCATCAATCCCGGTGACCCGCTTCCCAGCGACGCCGACATCGTGCTGGGGGGTGGCGGTCAGGACGCCGCCCAAGGCGATATCGGTGCCGACTTCGTCGGCCGGGCGACAACGCTACGAGCGATGGCCGACGACGGTGTCGTGATGCTCACGATCTGCGGGACCTATCAGATGCTCGGCCATGAATTCCTGACCAAAGAAGGCCGGCACATCGGCGGTGCGAGCGTCCTCGATGTCATCACGCGAGGGTCGGATCGGCGATTGATCGGCAACAACCACGTGGACACGCCGTGGGGCCGGATGGTCGGTTTCGAGAATCACAGCGGCCTCACCGAGCTCGGCAGCGATGCTCGGCCACTCGGAACGGCCACCGTGGGGCGCGGAAACAACGGCACTGACCTCACCGAGGGTGCCGTGCGCGACAACGTGTTCGGCACGTATCTGCATGGGCCAGTGTTGGCAAAGAGTCCGAAGTTCGCCGACGAGCTTCTGCGCCGGGCGATCACCCGGCGGGGCTGGTCCACTGAGCTCGAGCCGCTGGACGATTCGCTGGCACTGACTGCCGCGCGCGTGGCAGTCGGTCGGCCCCGATGAGCCGGAGTTCGCTCACTCGTGCGTTGAAGTTCCTGGTGGTTTCCGCGGCCGCGCTGCTGACCGTCGCGGGTTGCTCGTCCGCCAAACACGCCAGCAATGATCCGTCGGCTGCTTCGCCCATCCCATCATCGGCGTCATCATCGGCGTCCGTGCCCGCAGGCCTCGGCGGCGGAGCGGGCGAAGAGGGCAGTACGGCGCCGCGAAGCACGATCATCACCACGCCCAGCCCCCATTTGAGCGCTGGTGACGTCGCTCAGATCGACAAGCCCTGCCCATACGCCGACAACGACTCGATGCGTGATGCTGAGGGCGACCGCACGGTCCGATCGGTGCAGCTGGCGACGAACCCAGTCGGCTGCCGCTATTTCTTCGAATACGACGAAACCGTGATCATCGTCGAAATTCGGGTCCAGCGGTTTGCCACTGCAGTCGATGCGTACAACGCGGTGGCCATCGCCGCGCAGGGTCATCCTGAGGTCGTTGGAGACACCACCATTGGCGACGGGTCGGTCACGATCAAGCTGCCACTGCAAGGGCTGAATACCTGGGCGTGCATCTTCTCCAAAGGAAATCTTGTCGTCACGGCGCATACCCGACAGACCGTCGTAGGCCAGGACGCCCGCAACGTCGCGCGGCTGATAGAGCCGAACATCAAGTAGCCCGACACACCGAACTGGGGCACGTGGAAGTATGGACGGCTGAGCAGTCCCTATCTGACAGGAGCCTCTTCCGTGACAGCAACTCAGACCGCGATTCTGCATACTTCAGCCGGCGACATCAGAATCAACCTCTTCGGCAACCATGCGCCGAAGACGGTCAAGAACTTCGTCGAGCTGGCGACCGGCGCCAAGGAATGGACCGACCCGACGACTCGGGCCAAGACGACCGCCAATCTGTACGACGGCACGATCTTTCACCGCGTGATCCCAAACTTCATGATTCAGGGCGGCGACCCCCTCGGCCGCGGTATCGGTGGTCCCGGCTACGAGTTCGCCGACGAGTTTCACCCCGAACTTTCCTTCGACCGGCCGTATCTGCTGGCCATGGCGAACGCCGGCCCGAACACCAACGGCAGCCAGTTCTTCATCACCACGGCACCAACGACCTGGCTGAACTTCAAGCACTCGATCTTCGGTGAGGTTGCCGATGAAGAGAGCCGGGCAGTCGTCGACGCGATCGGCAGCACCCGGACGGGCGCGGCCGACAAGCCAGTCGAGGACATCACGATCAACTCCGTCACGATCGAGGAGAACTAACGATCCTGACCGAGCGTTAAAACGGTATGCAACCTACGCAGCCGCCCGTCGGCGGGTACGACCCTTATGTGCAGTTTCCCGGCTGCTATCGACATCCGGATCGTCCCACCGGCGTGCGCTGCGTTCGATGTAATCGCCCGATCTGTCCGGAATGCCAACGGCCGGCATCGGTCGGCTTTCAATGCCCGGACGATGTAGCCGCCGGTGCGGCGAGTATCCGGCGCGGCCGGACCATCGTTGGGGCTCCCGTCTCGAGTGCGCCGCCGTTCATTTCCTACGGCCTGATCGCCATCAACGTGATCGCCTATATCGCGACCGCGCTGTCACCGGGCGGCACGCTCGCTGACAATCGCAGGTCGGATCTGTTCAGCGACTGGCTGCTGGTGCCTAGCCTGGTCGGCCACCAGCACGAGTACTACCGGATGATCAGCGCGGCGTTCTTGCATATCGGGCCGATTCACCTGGCCTTCAACATGTTCGCCCTGTACATGGTCGGCCCCGGCGTCGAGCGTGCACTCGGCTGGTGGCGGTTCTTGGCCGTGTACCTGCTCGGGGCACTAGGCGGCTCCGTGGCCATGCTGGTGTTCGGTCAGGTCAATGGTGCGGTGGCGGGTGCGTCCGGTGCCATTTTCGGGCTGTTCGCTTGTGCCTTGCTGTTGACGAAGGTGGTGGGACTGGATCCGAGATCTCTGATCATCACGATCGTGCTGAACTTCGTCATCACCTTCTCAGTGCCGGGCATCTCCAAGCTCGGCCATGTCGGAGGATTCGTCTTCGGCGGCCTGGCAACGCTCGCCTTGCTCGGCTGGCATCTTGGTTCCGGCACGCTGAAGAACCGACACCCACAGATGCAGATCGCTGGGCTTGCCGGGCTGCTCGCGATTCTGTTGATCGCCACCGTATGGCGAACTGCTGACATCGGTTCGCAGCGCACGGCAGTCACTGTTGGCCTGGTATCGCAGACAACCGCAACCACGCAGGGCCCACCCGAAGTTATCCACATTGTGGACGGACCTGGGGAGAATTACACCCGTGTAATCACAGCGGTGGAAGAACCTGTGGATAACCCCGTGTCGGGGCGCCCTGCCGGGTGAATCAGCGCCAGCGAACGGCCATGATCAGCCCGGAGATCAGAAAGGCGAACCCGATCCCGAAGTTCCAGCTGCCGAGGCTGTCCATGCCAGGCACGCGCTCGCCGGCCATGTAATAGACGACGATGTAGGCCAGCCCGATGATCAGCAGGGTGACCATCGTGATCGGGTACCAAGTGGGACTCGGCTTCAACTGCTTGCTGGAGCCCGAGAGGCTGCCACCCACCGCGGCCGGCGCGCTGTAGCTTGGCTTCTTGCGGACTTTGGACTTAGGCACTGGACTCTCCTGATCGGTGGACTTCGCCGGCTCTGCGCGCCTGGAGAAAGGTGTCAAATTCGCCGGTTCAACAGTGACTGCGCATATCGATGAGTTCTTTGCAGCTAGCGTAATCGACATGAAGCCGATCCTGACCCTCAGGCGCAAGCCCGATGTATGGACCGTGCTGGTCCCGATCGTGGCCCTACTGGCTGGCCTGCTCGTCGTGACTACCGCTCACACCGCGAGAGGGACCGATTTGCGCTCGGCCGGACAGACGAATCTGGCAGACCTCATCCGCGCCGCGGAGTCGCGTGGCGCCGGTGAGGACGCACAAGTGCAGCAGTTGCAGAAGTCAGTCGCCGATGCCACGGCCCAACTCGCGAAGTCCGACGCCGGTGTCGCAGCCATCAACGACGCCGCGAAGCCGCTGCAGCAACCTGTCGGTCTCACCGCGGTCAGCGGCCCCGGGCTCAGCGTCGTGCTCGACGATTCCCACCAGAACATCACCGATCCAAACGTCGACCCGAACTGGCTGGTCGTGCATCAGTCCGACATGCAGGCTGCGGTCAACGCGCTGTGGGCTGGTGGCGCCGAGGCTATGCAGGTCCAGGACCAGCGGCTGATCGCCACGAGCGCGATCAGGTGCGTCGGAAACACCCTGTTGTTGAACGGCCGGGTGTATTCACCGCCATTCACGATCGCGGCTATCGGTCCGGCCGACGCGATGCGCCGGGCGCTCGATTCATCGCATAACCTCAGCGAATATCGCAAGGATGCGGCGTCATACGGCCTCCGCTACAGCGTCAACAATGAGAACAACCTCCGAATCGCCGCCTACGACGCGCCAATTGCGCTGAACTACGCAAAGATCGGTGGGTAACACCGAACACACGCGGTCGCAGCCACAACGCAATTTCATAGGAACCACCTGGGCGACCACATCGGCAACCACCTGGGCGACCACCTGTTCAGCTACCGGACCGCTACAAGCCTTCTACACGTCAGCAAACTCACGCCGGCACCGCGCATCGCGCGTGCGCCACTAAAGGGATCGTCAGTATGAGCAGTCAGGATTCGGGCACGTGGGACTTTTCGTCCTTCGGAGCCGCACCACCTGGAGGGTTGGGCACCCTCCCGCCAACCGAGCCGCCAACCGAGCCACCGGCCGGTGGTAGCGGCGGCGGTTCCGATGGCCCGCGCCGGTCATCGCTCGGCGACAAGGTGCGGACCGGGATTCGCGGTGTCGGTCAGACGCTCATCACTCTCGGTTTGGTGCTGTTGCTCTTCGTCGTCTACGAGGTGTGGGTGTCCAACATCTTTGCCCACCAACGGCAGGACAAGGTGCACAAGCAGTTCACCCAGGCCGTCCAGCAGGGTCAAGATCCGCTCAAGGGGCAGGACCGCCTGAATCTGCCGTCGGGTAGTCAGGTCGTGATCCCCGCCGGTACCGGCTTCGCCAACCTCTACATCCCCAGGTTCGGCAAGGACTACGCCTGGACGGTCGTACAGGGCACGAACGACGACGACCTCGAACGCGGACCGGGACACTATGACGGCACGGCAGTGCCCGGCCAGATCGGAAACTTTGCCCTGGCCGGTCACCGCGTGGGCAAGGGCGAACCGTTTTTGAACCTCGACCAGCTCGTCCCTGGTGACGCAGTCGTCGTGCAAACAGCCGGCAACTGGTACATCTATCGCATCCTGGGTGACACGGCCAAGTACGCAGCCGCCCTGAAGATGACCGACAGTAAACAGCGCGATGTGGCCATTTCCGACGCGCTCAGTACCCCTGACAGCCAGGGGGTCGTCGGCCGGCAGATCGTCTCGCCGAGCACGGTTTCGGTGATCGACCCGGTGCCTGATCATCCGAACACCACGCCGACGAGAGCGTTGCTGACCATGACCACATGTCACCCGAAGTACTCGGCCAATCAGCGCATGATTCTGCATGCCGCGCTCGTTCGATCAGTGCCCGTCAGTGGCAACGCAACTCCGAAAGAACTGCCAGGGGGGACGATTTAGATGTACGTCTGGATCTGGCGCCACCTACCAGGGCCGACCGCGGTGCGGACGCTACAAGCGCTGCTGTTGATCGCGGCCGTCTCGGCTTTGTTGCTCTTCGTGATCTTTCCGTGGGTGGAGCCGAAGTTGCCGCCCAACCCACTAACCGGGCCAGGCACGGTCAGCCAATAGCCGACCACCAGCAGATCGCCAGAGGTGAGAAGATTTGCAGGTGACCCGCATTCTCGTTGTCGATAACTACGACAGCTTCGTCTACAACCTCGTTCAATACCTCGGCCAACTCGGAGCCGAGGTCGAGGTGCGGCGCAACGATGCTCTCAATCCGGACGACCTCGACTCGTTCGAGGTCGACGGTGTGCTCATCTCGCCCGGCCCCGGCACCCCTGAAGAAGCCGGCGTGAGCATGGCCATGGTCACCGCCTGCGCGGCACGGCAGCTGCCGCTGTTCGGAGTCTGCCTGGGTCATCAGGCCATCGGGGCGGTCTATGGCGGCGTCGTGGAGCGCGCTCCCGAGTTGCTGCACGGCAAGACGTCTGACGTGGTTCATACCGGTGCCGGCGTGCTCGCGGGGCTGCCCTCGCCATTCACCGCGACCCGATATCACTCATTGGCCGTCCGCGAAGACACGTTGCCTGCCGAACTCGAGGTCACCGGGCGAACTCCGTCCGGCGTGGTGATGGCTTTGCGGCACCAGACGCTTCCCATCGAGGGCGTGCAATTCCATCCCGAGTCCGTGCTGACCCAGGGCGGTCACCGAATGCTCGCCAACTGGCTCGAGCGGTGTGGCGGCAAGCCCGAGTGGGACCGCGTCGAGTTGCTTGGCGCAGAGCTCGACGCCCTCCGTGAACAGGCGTTCTCAACGGCGGTGTAGCGCCGCAAACCGCGCTAATCGAGGTTGAGCTGGCCTCGCGTAGGTTCGCAGCTATGAGAGCTGTCGTTGCATCCGGGCCGGGTGGCCCCGAAGTTTTGTCAGTCGCCGAGGTAGCGGCACCCGTCCCGAAGCTGGGCGAGGTCCTGATCAATGTCGCGGCGACCGCCGTGAACCGGGCGGATCTCTTACAACGAACTGCGAACTACCCACCACCGCCAGGGGCCTCGACCATTCTCGGTCTGGAATGCAGCGGCACCATCGCCGAGATAGGCGAGGGGGTGACTGGCTGGCAGGTGGGTGATGAGGTGTGTGCCTTGCTGGCGGGGGGTGGCTACGCCGAACAGGTGGCGGTGCCGGCAGCTCAACTGATGCATGTGCCAACCGGTGTGGACCTGATCACCGCAGGTGCCTTGCCTGAGGTGGCTTGCACGGTGTGGTCGATGGTTTTCGACCAGGGCCGGTTAGCACCCGGGGAATCCTTTCTCGTACACGGTGGCGCGTCCGGCATCGGCACGATGGCGATCCAGCTTGCGAAAGCGGCTGGCGCAAAGGTTTTCGCGACGGCGGGGTCGGCCGCCAAGCTGACGGCGTGTGAAGCGCTCGGCGCCGATGTTGTCATCAATTACCGCGACCAGGACTTCGCCGAGGTCGTCCAGGCCGCGCAGGCAGCTGACGGGCGCGAGGGCATCGACGTTCTATTGGACAGCATTGGTGCCAAATACCTGGAGCGAAACGTGAGCTGCCTCGCGCTTGGCGGCCGGATAAGCCTGATCGGCATGATGGGTGGTCGCATCGGCGAGCTGAATCTCGCTACCTTGATGGCCAAGCGCGGCACGATCTATGCAGCGAGCTTGCGGGCCCGGCCACTGGAGCAGAAGGCAGAAGTGGTTGCCGGCACCGAACTGTATGTTTGGCCGCTCATCGCCGAAGGCCGGGTCAAGCCGGTGGTTCATGTCGTGTTGCCCTTTGAGCAAGCGGCGGAGGCACATCGATTGGTGGACGCAAGCGAACACATCGGCAAGGTCATCCTGCGCATCGGTAACCCTGGTTAGCGCGCGACCCACGGGCTGGGCCAGACTGGAGCCATGACGAACCCGAATGGACACCCGGAAAGTTCGCAAGGTGGTAATTCGGCGGGCACGGACCCAACCGGCGGCCAGGACAGTCCGCAGGTGGTGATCGTTGGCTCTGACGATGACTCGCGGGGCAACTCCGCCGATGACCAGGACGTTACGGCGCAGATCGAGCAGCCGGCCAAGGTCATGCGGATCGGCACGATGATCAAGCAACTGCTGGAAGAAGTACGCGCGGCTCCTCTGGACGAAGCCGGCCGCCAGCGGCTGAAGGAGATTCACCAGTCATCGATCAAAGAGCTCGAGGACGGTCTGTCGACCGAGCTGCGCGACGAACTGGATCGGCTCAGCCTGCCCTTCGACGAGGACCACGTGCCCAGTGAGGCCGAGTTGCGCATCGCCCAGGCGCAATTGGTCGGCTGGCTGGAAGGCTTGTTCCACGGCATTCAAACCGCCCTGTTCGCTCAGCAGATGGCCGCCCGAGCCCAGCTGGAACAGATGCGCGGACGTGCATTACCCGGCCAGATCGGCCCGGGGAGCGGATTGCCGCCGGGGATGATTCCGCAGGGCATGCCAGGCTCTGGGCAAGAACACGGCACCGGCCAATATCTCTGACGTCTCTACTTTTAAGGGGATTCTGATCAGAGCCGCATGACAGCGACGCCTGCTCGTCAGGTCACGAGTCATCTCACCGTCGAAATTCAGACGCCCGCTCGCTTGGTGCTCCAGCTGGCCGTTGCTCGAATCGATCCACTACAAGTCGCCGAGCGCCTCGTGCTAGCGGTGGACGGCAAACCGATGACCGCGCAAGAGGTTGCCGCACCACACGGCGGCCGATGGCATGTCCTGGACGCGCCGGTGGGCAGGTTGACCGTCGACTACAGCGCCACCCTCCTCGGCCGAGCCGCGATTCCGGACAACGAGCCGGCCGACGAGATCCGCTACCTGCATCCCAGCCGCTATGCCGAATCCGATCGGCTGTTTGCCCTGGCGCGGCAAGAGTTCGCCGGCATCCCGCCTGGGCGAGACTTGCTCTCAGCCGTGTCTTCCTGGGTTGGCACGAGGCTCAGCTACCTCTCCGGTAGCAGCCGACCTACCGACGGCGCGCTGGACACCCTGCTCGCCGGTCAGGGCGTCTGCCGTGATTTCGCGCATCTCGTGGTCGCGTTGTTGCGAGCTCTCGATGTGCCGGCCCGGATGGTGGCCGTCTACGCCCCGGGCCTTGACCCAATGGATTTCCATGCCGTGGCCGAAGCGCGGATCGGCGGGCGGTGGCTCGTCGTCGATGCAACGCTGCTGGCGCCGCGGTCGAGTCTGGTAAGAATCGCCACGGGCCTCGATGCGACCGAGACAGCGTTTCTTTCGAGCTACCACGGTGACATACAGATGGTGGACCAGTGGGTGAGCGCAACAGTGGACGGCGATCTACCCACCGACGACATCACTGATCTCGTCCAGCTTGGCTGAGGATTAGCAACCGATATACCGGAATGGTCAGTCGCGGTTCGGCTCCGCGAGTAATTCCTCGATCAGGTGTGCCACGGCGTCCTCGTCGTTGGAACGTCTGAGCACCTCTTGAGCTGCCGCCTGGACGGCGGGATGGCCGTTCGAGACGGCGAACGAGCGCCCAGCCCATTCGAGCATGGGAATGTCGTTCGGCATGTCCCCGACGGCGGCGACTTCAGCCCGAGTGACACCGTGCGATTGCGCGAAGGCGGCAAGCCCAGACGCCTTGGTGATACCCGTTGCCGAGATCTCCACCAGCGCCGAGTGGCCCGAGCGTGTGACGGTCACAAGGTCACCGATCACCTGTTCGACCTCGTCCATGAATGTGTCAGGGTCCAAGCCCCGACCCTTGGCCAGCAATTTCACCGCAGGCCTGGTCAGCAACTCCTCCAGCTCCGAGACGGTCGCCACTGGCAGCTTCCGACCTTTGCGATCGGCGACCGGCAGGATCTCCCAATCGTGTCGGTAGTCCGGCTCGTAGGCGAAGTCGAGGCCGTATTCCATGGCGAAGCTGATCTCTGGGATCTTGGCCCGCAGCACGGAGGTGACCTCGGACAGGACGTCGATGTCGAGCGCGTGACTGTCGAGCACGGTTTCGCTGTGCAGGTCATACGTGACAGCGCCGTTGGCGCCGACCGCGATACCCGTGTGCCCGGTCGCTTCGGCAACCTCGTGCAGCCAGCGAGGAGGCCGACCGGTGACGAACACGACGAGCAGCCCGGCCGCTTCCGCGGTGCGCAGTGCCTCGCGGGTGAACTCGCTGACGGTGTTGTCGCTGTGCAGCAACGTGCCGTCAAGGTCGGTTGCCAGCAGCCGAACGGGAGACTTGGCCAGCTCCTTCGAGGTCATCTCGCGGCCGGTGCCGTGAGCAGCTCGCGACCGCCCAGCCAGGGACGAAGTGCCTTCGGTACGTACACCGAACCGTCAGGTTGCTGGTGATGGTCCAGCAGGCACGCGATCGTGCGCGCCACCGCACACAAAGTCCCGTTCAGAGTCGCTACCGGTTCGATCCCTTGTTGTGCTGAACGGGCGCGGATGTTCAGCCGCCTGGATTGGAACGTGGTGCAGTTCGAGGCGGAGGTCAGCTCGCGGTACGCGGCCTGCGACGGGAACCAGGCCTCCAGATCGAATTTCCTGATCGCGCTCGAACCGAGGTCACCGGCGGCGACGTCGATGACACGGTAGGCCAGCTCGAGGTCCTCGAGAAACTCCCGCTCCCACGCCAGCAACCGCTGGTGCTCGTCCTCGGCTTGGTCGACCGCCACGTAGCTGAACATCTCGACCTTGTCGAACCAGTGCACCCGGATGATGCCCTTGGTGTCTTTGCCGTAGGAACCGGCCTCTCGGCGGAAGCACGAAGAGAAGCCGGCATAGCGAAGCGGAAGGTCCGCGGCGTTGAGGATCTCGTTGGCGTGGAACCCGGCCAGGGCCACTTCAGACGTCCCGACGAGGTACAGGTCATCATCGGCGAGCCGGTAAACCTCGGCCGCGTGGGCGCCGAGGAATCCGGTGCCTTCCATGGTCTCGGGCTTCACCAGAGCGGGTGCGATCACCGGCGTGAAGCCGAGCTGGTCGGCCTTGGCCATCGCCATGTTGACCAGTGCCAGTTCGAGCTGCGCGCCAATGCCGGTAAGAAAGTAGAACCGTGCGCCCGAGACCTTGGCGCCCCGTTCGGTGTCGATCGCTTTCAGCTGGTTTCCGATTTCGAGATGGTCTTTCGGATTGCTGATCTCGGGCAGCGTGCCCACGGTCGCGAGGGTGATGAAGTCGTTCTCGCCGCCGGGTGGCGCATGCGGTGAGGCGATATTCGGTACCGCCAACTGGGCCGCGCGCAGTTGCTCCTCCGCGGCTGCCTGAATCGCTTCGGCGTCCTTGACCGCGGCGGCCAGCGACTTGGCCTGCTCCAGCACAGCCGGACGGTCGGCGGGCGCTGCCGATTGCACCGAACGGCTGGCCGCCTTCTGCTCCGCGCGCAGGCGATCAGCGGTCGACACCGCGTTGCGCCGCGCTTCGTCGGCAGCGATCAGGGCGTCAACGAGGGACTCGTCCGCCCCCCGGGCTCGCTGGGATGCACGTACCAGATCGGGATTCTCCCGAACAATCTTGAGGTCGATCACCTCTCAAGGCTAGCCAAGCCGCACCAGCCAGTTGACCGCTCGCGCCCGACAAGCGCCAACGGGCCGCTAGCGAAGCCCCATTGAGGCGCCAGCAATGCGTGTTTCGCCATCTGTGCCGACGCGGTCGTGTACGGCTTGTACCTGATAAGTCCGCAGTTTCACTGACGATTCGGGCGGCGCCGGACGCGGCGTCTGCCAACTCAAATGTGAAATTCCGGTGAACGTTTGCCAAGATCGTAACGGTCGTGGATCGTTCCGCGTGTGCACGATGCCACTCTGTTGTTCATCGTCGTGATAACTGCATTTACCTTCGATTTCACCAACGGTTTCCACGACACTGCGAACGCGATGGCGACCTCGATCGCCACCGGGGCACTCAAACCCAAACCGGCTGTCGCGCTGTCGGCGGTGCTGAACCTGGTTGGCGCCTTCTTGTCGGTGAAAGTCGCGGCAACCATTGCCAGTGGCATCGTCTCGTCCTCTGCGATCACCTTGCCAATCGTGTTTGCCGGCCTGCTAGGTGCGATCACCTGGAACATCCTGACGTGGTCATTGGGGCTTCCGTCCTCGTCCTCGCATGCGCTGATCGGGGGAATAGTTGGCGCGACCCTGGTGTCGGCGGGTCGATCGGCCATTCACGGTCAGTCGATAGTCGCCAAAGTGCTGATTCCGGCGGTACTTGCTCCGATCATCGCCGGCCTCGTCGCAGTGTTGGCAACAAAGCTGGCCTACCGGCTCTCGAACCCGACCACCCGTCCGGGTACGACGAGATACTTCCGCCATGGGCAGCTGGCGTCCGCGTCACTGGTATCGCTGGCGCACGGCACTAATGACGCTCAGAAGACCATGGGCGTGGTCACGCTGGCGTTGATCGCCGATCATCGTCTGCAACCCGATTCGGATCCGCCCTGGTGGGTGATTCTCTGTTGTGCCGTGGCGATCGCTGCCGGGACCTATCTCGGTGGCTGGCGCGTCGTACGAACAATGGGCCACCGGCTGACGCATATCGAGCCGTCGCAGGGCTTTGCGGCGCAGACTACGGCGGCTGCGGTCCTGCTTACCGCGACCCAAGGTGGGCTGCCGCTGTCGACGACGCACATCACGTCCGGATCGGTGCTTGGTACGGGAGTCGGCAAGAAGGGCGCGACCGTCCAATGGCGGATTGCCGGTTCGATGGTCATAGCGTGGTTCCTGACGCTTCCGGCTGCCGCAGCGGTCGCAGCGGGAATCGGTTTGATCGTCGACGACGGCGGCACGGCGCAGATAGTCATCGTTTCGATCGTTGCTCTGCTCGGGTTACTGGGGACCTGGCGATGGTCACGCCGTAATCCCGTCACGGCGCAAAACGTCAACGACATCCGTGATCCTGCGGACCGCGCGATCATAGTCGCCACTGACACTTCCGTGCTCGAGCAGAAGGCATCATGAGATGAGCGACTACGTCGACTTGGGAGTGCTCCGCAATGTCGTCGTCATCGCGCTCATCGCCGGCGTCGGCGTAACCGGCTTGTTCGCCCTTGGTTCGCGCTGGCTAGACGAGGCTGACCAGGCCGTGGCGAGCGGGGCGAACTCGACTAGGGCCCGAGCGCTTGGCTGGACGGCCTTGGGCTTGGTCGCCGGGTTGGTGATAGTAGGCATCTGGGCTGTACTGGCCAAATAGGCGGCGCAAGGCAGCGCGCATCAGGCAGTGGGAAGTGGGGCACACTCGGGCCATGGTCGAGATCTCCCAGGAGGAATTCGAGAATCTGGTAGGCGAGGCGCTCGACCGGATCCCGTCGGGCTTGTTGAAGTTGCTCGACAACGTGGTCATCCGGGTAGAAGACGCGGACCCGGGTGAACCAGGATTGCTCGGTGTCTACCGGGGCATTGCGCTCACCGAGCGGACCTCGGACTATGTCTTCGAGTTACCCGACACGATCACTGTGTACCGGCTGCCCATCCTTGCTATAGCTCAAGACCTTGATGACGTGCAACGCGAAGTAGCGATCACGGTTGTTCACGAGATCGGTCATCATTTTGGAATCGACGAGCGGCGACTTCATGAACTCGGCTGGGGCTGAACCGCCAGTGGAGTGCCCTTGGCGGCTAGACCGGAGGTAAGTTCGTGCCGGTCAGGGCTTAGGCTCGGATCCGTGAGTGTTACGGACCGTCTTCCGATCAAGATGTTGCACGACCGAGTACTGGTGAAGGTATCCGCCGAAGAGGGCGAACGTCGCTCGTCTGGAGGCATCCTGATTCCCGCTACGGCCCAGGTTTCCAAGCGACTCATTTGGGCCGAAGTCTTGGCGGTCGGCAATCACGTCCGATCCGTTGAACTCGGCGATCGGGTTTTGTTCTCACCCGATGATCGGCACGAGGTGGAGATCTCTGGCGAGGATTATCTGTTGTTGCGTGAGCGCGATATTCATGCCCTTGCCGCTCCGCGCATCGAGACCAATACCGGTCTCTATCTGTAACGTTGCGCACGGCATGGCGCAGCCTGGCCTAGATCACGAGGCCTGGCCTAGATCACGAAGCTACCGTCCGCGTTCAGCGGGAAGCGACCACCAAGCGAGCCGGTCGGGTCCGAGTATTGGACGGTCAGCAGGTCGGTGTCTTGCGGGCTCGTCGACTCGGTGACGATCGTGAATGAGTGCTGTGGCGTGGTTGCGTTGTGGATCATCTGACACGTCTCAACCGTGGGCGACGTAGCAACGCAGCTGTCACCAGTGACGGCGGCCGCGACTGTGGTGATCGTCCAATTGCTTGGCACCGTAAACGTCATCGTCCCGTCGACACCGTTCGGGTTCTGATTCATCCCCCCGGAGATTGATCTGGTGGTCAGCGTCGGCGTCGGCGTCGGCGTGGGCGTGGGCGTCGGTGTGGGTGTGGGTGTGGGTGTTGGCGTCGGTGTGGGTGTGGGTTTAGGCACTGGGGCGCTGGCCGGAACCGGCACCGCCACCTTCTTCGGCCGCACTGCCGGTCTGATCGTCACCGTCGGCGTCGGCCGAGAGGTAGTCGCGACGGCCTGAGCGACTGGCGCGACGGGTTGCGGGACAGGCGGTGGCTCGATGACGGACGGCTGGACCGCAGGTGGTGTTGGGGCCGGCTTGTGGACCGGGCGATGTGGTGTTGGCTGTCGCACGATCGTGGAAACGGCTGGAGACACGCTGGCTGAGCTCGGAGAGGGTGCAGGCGTCACCGGGGCACTCGTCCGCATGACCGGTTCAACCAGGGTTCGCACCGGACCGTGCGCGGTCATGGCGAGCACCACGCCAGTGCCAGCTGTTGCTAGCAGGGCGCCAATACCGATCAGAATCAGGGGCTTGGTGCTGATGTGTCGGACCAGGTGCTTGCCCGCGTACATGGCCCTGATCGGGTGCAGGATCGAGGGCGCAGCGTGCCGAGACGCTGTAGCAGCTGCCGCCGATGCGGGAAGCGTGGCAAGTGGGACCGAGACGCCCGGTACTGCCGCAGCCGGTCCTGCGACGCCGGCCACCGCAGCCGAGGCGCGAGTGGATTTGAGGAATTCGGTTGCGAAAAAGGTGCCGCCCAGGATGATCGGCAGCACGATGGCTCGCATCGAGCGGTTCAGATCGCCGACTTCGAGTGCTGCTGCGCGGCAGCGATCGCATTGCTCGAGATGCTGATCTACCTGCGCGGCCTCGCGAGCCGAAAGCGCTCGGCGTTCCCACGCGCCGAGGCGTCGGATGATCTTGTGGCATTCGTCGGAGTCGGCCTGCCGGACGCTGACCTGCAAGAAGGCCTGGCGCAGCCCCTCGCGAGCACGCATCGACAACGCCGCCACCGCATTCGGGCTGGAACCCAGGATCGGCGCCACAGCTGCGGGCGACTGTTCTTCGATGAGCGTGTGCCACAAAACGGTCTGCCAGCGCTCCGGCAACGCACCGTAAGCACGCCAAACGGTCTTGGCCTCGAGCGCCTCGAGCGCGGTGTCGTCTGCCGAGTCGACGGCCTTCGATTCCAGGGCCTCCAGAGCTGAGTCCTCGGAGGTCAGACCTATGCGGCGCTCGTAGCGGAGTGCGATATCGATCTTGATGCGCTTTACAGCGGTCAGCAGATACGGGCGAACGTTCATGTCTGGCCCGCCACCGGACTGCAGCAAGCGGAGCAGTCGTGCGAAGGCCTCCGAGGCGAGGTCTTCGGCGTTGCTTTGGCTGCCGAATTGGCGTGCGTATCTCAGTACGGACGGGTGGTGGCGTGTCCACAATTCGGCGAAAGCCGAACTGTCGCCACCACGAACAGCAGCCACTAGTTGCGCATCACTAGGCGGCAACGCTTTAGCGGCCTCCGGGTCGGCGAAGTCGCCCAAGGAGTCGTCGAACATGCGAAGCCTTCCGAGAGTGCCAAGCGTCCTGTCGACGTATAGACGCCGTTAGCCCCCCGGTATGACGGCAGTAAACAAAAATAGTTCAAAAACTTTCGGGGCTTCGTTTTTCTTGCGTCATCTATGAGGTCTTTCTGCGTCTTGTCTGCAGAAAGCTCACGGTAAGTCACATTTTGAATACGCCGCGAAAACCGCCAATCCCTGGAGGCCTCTGATGCTGCACCGACCGATGGCTCTTGGCCGGCACACCCTCACTCGAACACCCAGCAAGTCAGCAACCCGAACTGAATCTCGAGCGGCCGAGCTAATCAGCCGATGGCAGTCCGGATCCGTTGTAAACGGGTGGTCCTACAAGGAGGATTGGTGGACGCCCGCAGTGGCGGCCGTGATCGACGCTGTCAATGGGGTCGGGGGCGATCCAGTTGCCGCCGCGGAGCGGCTTGGCCGCGAACGTGCCCGCGCGGGTGTCGGCTTGGGGGACGCGCTGACCGACCTGGCGCAGGGTTTGGATCTACTGCGGTGCAGCCGACGGGTGCACGCCGGCCTGGCGAATGCGATGTCGCGCGGCTGGGCAGAATCGGTCATAACGTGGTTGTCGAGCGGCCGCTTCGGCTCCGTCGACGTACTGACCGAATTGGCAACACGTGACTATCTGACGACCCGGCTAACGGAGTTGTACCGCGAGTGTGACGCCGCCGGAATTGCCGCTACGAAGAGCAGGGTGCTGGTCGCCGTCGGCGTGCGCTCCAGCAGTCAGAGCATCGTCACCGAGCAGCGGATGGTGGGCGTGGGCCACGCCCTCGCGTCGGTTTTCACCGGTGGCGAGACGCTGGCAAGGGTCGGACCATCTGTCGCAGTGGCCCTGGCCCACCGCGATGAAACCCTGAACGATCTACTCGTTGCATTGCAACTCGAGCTCTCCTGGACTGGGATGTCGGAACGCCCGATCGGAGCACGAACCTGGTTCGAGCCGTTGCCCGCGGATTTCAAGCTGGTAGTTCGGCTGCTCAATGAGATGTGCGCTTAGCCGCTCAGCCCGGTCTTGCGGATCGACTCGATCCAGATGCCCGCGTCGGCAAAGTCGGAATCCGACCGGCCGAGGGTCGCCGGTTCTCCGACACCGTCCTGGCGCTGGTACGAGCCGAGGTAGCGGACATCCGCGCAGACCCGGTGTAGGGCGGCTAGTGCGTCACCTACTCGCGCGTCGAACACGTGGCCTTCGCAGTCAATGCTGAACGAGTATTGCCCCATTCGCCCTTTGGTCGGACGAGACTCGATTCGGGTCAGGTTGACTCCGCGGGTGCTGAACTCGGTGAGTATTTCGAGCAGCGCACCGGCGTGGTCCTCTCGAAGATAGGTGACCAAGGTGGTTCGGTCGTTGCCCGTCGGCGGTGGGGGCTTGATGGGTTGGGTGAGCAGGACGAACCGGGTCACCGCCCCCGGATGATCGGCGACGTCGTGGGCGAGAGCGTGCAGTCCGTACAGCTCACCTGCGACCGACGGCGCGATCGCTGCGTCGTACTGACCCTCGCTGACCGCCCGCGCCCCGCCGGCAGTCGATCCGACCATGGCAACCGAGCTGCCTGGCAGGTTCGTCAGCAGGTACCGACGGACCTGGGCCTCGGCGTGTGGATGGGTAGCCACGGTCGCCACATCGGCCAGCCGTGTCCCCGGGCGGACGAGCAGGTCGAACACGACCGGTAGGAATGTCTCGGCCGAAATCACCAGCGGGGAGCCACCCGCAAGCTCGTCGAGTGTGGCCGGGACGGCGCCCTCGACGGAGTTCTCCAGCGGAACCAAGGCACCGTCCACCTGTCCGCTGCGTAGCGCGTCGATAGCCAGGGTGACAGTGCCGTGCGGGACTAACTCGATGGGCAGCAGTCCACCGTCGGCCGCCGCTTGCTGAGCTGCGGGTGCTGGCTGAGCTGCCGGTGCCTGCTGAGCTGCGGGTGCTTGCTGAGCTGCGAGGGCCAAGGCTGCCGCATGCGCGAACGTCCCTTCCGGGCCGAGGAAGGCGTACCTCAGGGGAACGCCTGTCGCGGCATTGGCCGCGGCACGCGAGTCGTCGTTGGCAGCCGGCACTTGAATCTCGGACACGACGTGCAGCCTAGTGTGGGCCGTCATCGCGCGAGCGCGGCCTTCACGGCCTGCTCCTCTTCAGGAGACAGCGCGTGTTCGCCGACGCCACCGGTGAGTGACTTCGCATAGATCCGAGTATCGGAGGTGCTGGCGATCGAAGTCAGCGTGATGCCGTTTCCGTTGTTGTCGAGGATGGCGAGGGAGAACGACAGCCGCCCGCCAAGATCGTCGAAGGCGTCGAAACGGACCAGGGCAACTCGCCGCAGGACGGTGTCGACCGACTGTTGCAGTGACTGAACCGTTTGAGCAATAGCCGCCCGTTCGGTCGCGATACGCGCGTCCGCTTCCTCCTGGGCTCCGGCGAGGTCGTGTTGCAGTTCCAGAATGTCCTTGCGGACGGCTTCGCTCGCGGCCATGTGCTTTTCGGCGACGTCCAGAATTGTCTCGCGGCCCGATGAACCCCGGGAGAGCAACGCCACAGACCGGCGCAGGCGACCGAGAGTGCGCAGGGCCAACACTCCCGCGATGAACCCGATGGCGCCGAGAACCGCGGCGGCGACTGCGAGCGCATTATTCATCTCGGGCAGGATATCCCCTGATGAACTCCTTCTTGGCGGTGTTCGGCATCGCGTTCGGCACGGTGCTGCTGGTCGAACTCCCGGACAAGACGTTGGTCGCAACACTCGTTCTGTCGACGAAATACCGCCGCCGCCCCGTGCTGCTCGGCGTAGCCACGGCGTTCGCGGTGCAATGTGCGATAGCCGTCACGGCGGGTGGGCTGTTACGGCTGCTGCCGCATCGCGCCGTCGAGGGGTTAGTCGCTCTGCTGTTCGCCATCGGCGCCTTCGTCCTGTTTCGCGAGAGCGTTGGTGGTCCGGAGGACGGGGATGGCGTCGACGTCCCGGCTGGCGGCCCGGACCAGCTGATCAGCGATCGGCGAGTCTTCGCCATCTCGTTCGGCGTCCTGTTCGCCGCCGAGTGGGGAGACGCCTCGCAGCTCGCCACCGCAGGTCTGGTGGCGCGCTATGGTCAGCCGGTTGCCGTCGGCCTCGGTGCTTTTCTCGCGCTCGTCGGTGTCGCAGTCATGGCGACGGTGCTCGGCCGAGCCATCTTGCGTCGAGTGCCGCTGAAGCTGATCCATCAGGTTGCAGCTGTGGTGTTCACAGCTTTCGCAATCATCGCCGCGGTCGCCGCGATACGCGGCTAATCTGGCCGTCATGACCATTCGCCTTCGCGCCACCCTGGCAGACCTGCCCGCCTACGTTCCTGGCCGGACGGTCACCGGCGCGATCAAACTCGCCAGCAACGAGACCTCCTACGGGCCACTGCCGCATGTCATCGACCGGATCGCGGCCGTGGCAGCGGAGGCGAATCGCTATCCAGACAGCTTTTCCACGGAGCTAGCGTCGACCTTGGCCGGCAAGTTCGGCGTCGATCCGGCGCAGGTCGTGGTGGGCTGCGGTTCGGTGTCGCTGTGCCAGCAGCTGGTGTTGGCAACCGCGGGCGAGGGTGACGAGGTGATGTTCGCCTGGCGCTCGTTCGAGGCCTACCCGATCATCACCGCGATTGCCGCCGCGTCCGCTGTTCGCGTGCCGTTACTGAACGACGAACACGACCTCGATGCGATGGCTGCGGCGATCAGCGCTCGCACCCGCTTGATCTTCCTGTGCAATCCGAACAACCCCACCGGGACCGTCGTGGACGGCAATCGGCTCACTGCCTTCCTGGACAAGGTGCCCGATGACGTCCTGGTGGTGCTGGACGAGGCATACCGGGAGTTCGTGACAGACCCGTCGACCGTCGACGGAACCACCTTGCTGGGCCGTTACCCGAACATCATCGTGCTCCGGACCTTCTCGAAGGCATACGGTCTGGCTGGTTTACGAATCGGGTACGGAATCGCCGCCGACTCCGCGGTCAGCGACGCCGTCCGTCAGACGCAAGTGCCGTTCGCGGTGACTCAGGTAGGCCAGGCTGCGGCGCTCGCATCGCTGGAACCTGAGGCCGAGCGACAACTTGCCGAACGGGTGGCCGAAATAACTGCAGAACGCAGCCGTATCACTTCCGAGCTTCGGGCTGCCGGGTACGCCGTACCGAAGTCGGAAGCAAACTTCGTCTGGCTCGGAAACGGCCCCGACGGCGAGGGTGGCATCGCCGCGCTGTCGTTCGCGAGCGGCTGTGAGGACCGCGGCCTGATCGTCCGGCCCTTCGCTGATGCCGGGGTGCGCGTTACCGTCGGCACCGAGGCAGAGAATGACAAATTTCTGTCCTGTGCAAGGGAACTTCGCGGGCGCTGACCCGGTTCGGGGGCCGAACAGTACCGATGACCACTACCGATCGGGCGACCGTTGTTGGAGCGTCGCGCTCAGCAGCTGGGTATTGGAAATTGGCGGCCGGCCCGGGCGAGCCACATGTGCGGCAAGCCGCGGGTCCACATGTGCGCGGGGCCTTCGATACCGGTGCCGGCACCTCGTCGCCGGGTACTTCGTTGCTCACGATCGGTCATCTTTCCGATCTGCACATCTGTGACTCGCAATCGCCAGCTCGTGCTGAATTTCTCGATCGGTGGGCCGACGACGATTCACCGATCAAGCATTTGGTCGACGCTGTCGGCAGTTATCGGGCTCAGGACTGCTTGACCGTCCAGGTCGCAGAGGCGATGGTGCGCTCACTGAACGACGTTTCGGCCGGCCCTATCGGCGGCCAACCACTGGATTGGGCCATCGTGACCGGCGACGTCACCGACAACGCTCAGGAAAATGAGCTCGGCTGGTCGTTGCGGGTACTCGAGGGTGGGCCGATCCTGCCTGATTCTGGCGACCCTGCCAGGTACGAAGGTGTCGCGTCGAGCCACGAACGTGCTTACTGGGACGAGGCATTCTGGCATCCAGAGCCGGGCGTTGCGGACAAGCCCAAGCGGGTACACGGGTTTCCCGATGCGCCGGCGTTACTCGACGCCTTGCGCATGCCGTTCGACGCGACCGGTCTTGCGGTGCCGTGGTTGGCAGTGCATGGCAATCACGACCAGATGCCGCTGGGCACGATCCCGGCGGTAGGGCCGTTCGCCGACGCAGGCAACCTCACGTTGAAAGCGATCGGCTTGCCCGAGCACTGGTCGATGGATGCGATCGCGCAGTTCTGCCACGACATGGATACCGCGCAACTGGACGTCCTGACACTGTGGGAGTCGTTGCGCTTCCGGCCCGTCACGGCCGACCTGTCGCGGCGGACCGTCAGCCGCGCTGAGTTCGTGGCTGCTCACTTCGGATCGGCGGCCCGTCCGCCGGGGCACGGGTTCGCCGGTCGTCTCGAGGACTTCGATTCCGCGACTGACCTCGACGAGCGGGCCTACTACCGTTATGACCACGGGCAGGTGACGGTGCTCGTGATGGACACGGTGAACGAGAATGGGGGCTGGCAGGGTTCGCTCGATGTCGCGCAGTTCGTGTGGTTGGACGAGCAATTGGCCGCAGCGGATATCGAGCGCCGCTACGTGGTTCTCGCCTCGCATCATCCGCTCAGCACCCTGATCAACCCCCGGCTGCCGAATGACGAGGACTGGAACGACTCAGCGCGGCGCGTCCTCGGCGGTGAGCTTGATCAGATGCTGCAAGGGCATCCGTCGCTCATCCTCTGGCTGAATGGACACACCCATCGGACCTTGGTTACCCCGCATAGCGCCCGAGCGCGTTTCGGTAGGGGCTCACCGTCCACCTGGTGGGAGGTCACCGCACCGTCGCTCATCGACTACCCGCAGCAGGCGAGATTGGTGGAGGTGCTGAGATCTGACTCCGGCATCATCACCATCGCGACCACGATGGTCGATCATGCAGGTTCACTGCCGTGGGGTGGCGAGGTCGATTCGGTGCTCGAGATGGCAGGTCTCTCTCGGGAGCTCGCAGCGAACAATTGGCAATGGCGAACTGATGATCTAGCGCAGCATGGTCGGGCCGGCACCCCGGCCGATCGCAACGTGCTGCTGACCGTGGCTGACCCGTTCCACTGAAGCCGTTCGCTACTCCATGCCGCGGTCGCCGGCGAGCCGACGGGTCGGCTTGGCAGCTTCGCGCACTGCGGTGGCCACGGCTGTAGGCACTGACGGATCGAAAACCGAGGGGACGATGTACGACGCGTTCAACTGATCGTCGGAGACGCAATGCGCCAACGCCTTCGCCGCGCGGAGCAACATCGCGGTCGTGACCTGGCCGGCCTGTGCATCGAGCAGGCCGCGGAAAACCCCTGGAAAGGCCAGCACGTTGTTGATCTGGTTTGGGTAGTCCGACCGTCCGGTGGCGAGGATCGTCGCGTACTTCGCTGCCGCGTCGACGTCGGTTTCGGGATCGGGATTGGCGAGTGCGAACACCACCGGATCCTCCGCCATGTCGGCAATCCATTCGGCTGGTAGCACGCCGGGCGCTGACACGCCGATGAAGACGTCGGCACCACGAAGGGCATCGTGCAGGTCACCGGTTACGCCCTCAGGATTTGTCCGGGCGGCCAGCTCGCGCTTCGGCGCAGACAGCGTCGGGTCGCTCGGTGCCAAGATGCCTTCGCGATCCCACACCAGCACGTGCCGAACCCCAGCAGCCAGCAGCAGATTGACGATCGCTGTCCCAGCCGCTCCACCACCGGACACCACGATCCGCACCGACCCGATACCCTTGTGAACACAGCGCAAAGCATTGGTCAGAGCAGCAAGTACCACGATCGCCGTACCGTGCTGGTCGTCGTGGAATACCGGAATATCCAGCTCAGCCCGCAGCCGTGCCTCGACCTCGAAGCACCGTGGGGCAGAGATATCTTCCAGGTTGATTCCGCCGAAGCCCGGGGCAATCAGCTTCACGGTTTGCACGATGAGATCGACGTCCTGGGTATCAAGGCAGATCGGCCAGGCATCGATGCCGGCGAACCTCTTGAACAGGGCTGCTTTGCCCTCCATCACCGGTAGGGCTGCGCCAGGGCCGATATTGCCCAGGCCCAACACTGCTGAGCCATCAGTGACCACCGCCACCGAGTTCCCCTTGATGGTCAGCTTGCTGACGTCCTCGGGGTGAGCAGCAAGGGCAAGCGATACCCGCCCGACGCCCGGGGTGTAGGCCATCGAGAGGTCATCGCGGGTCTTGAGCGGCACCTTCGATTCAACCGAGATCTTGCCGCCGAGGTGCAGCAAGAAAGTCCGGTCCGAGACCCGGTGAACCTCGATGCCTTCCAGGGCGCGCAGATGCGCAACGATCTCTTCCGAATGTTCACCGTTGCCAGCCGAGCACGTGACATCGATGGTGATCCGGTCATGCCTGGATTCTGAGACGTCGATGGCGGTGACCATGCCGCCCGCTTCGGTCACCGCCGTCGCAATCCGGCCGACCACCGATGCGTCCGGAACTGCGTAGATGCGAACCGTGATGGAGTAAGACGCAGACGTCGGGGTCGGACGGGGGTGTGCGGAATCCGGCATAGCCATGTCGTCCATCCTGCCAGCTCGCGATTCTGACCTGGACGTAAGGGACAACTCAACGGCTTGAGTGTGCTGGAAATCTCCGGCCGGAGATCTGCGAGCCGCGCTGTCGTCCTCGGCGCCGGCAGATTTCAGTAACCGCTCGGCAGAAGTTCGCCCACGGGGGCGGCTAGCGCGATCCGGTTTCCGGCCGGCGCCAAGGGGCAGGCCCAGGCCGGGTCGTACACACACGACGGGTTGTAGGCAAAGTTCAGATCGATGACCCATCGTTGGCCGTCCGCCGTCTGCACTCGACCGAGATCGGCGCCCTTGACGGTATCGAGAAGGTAGCGTCCGGCTCCATAGGTGAGCGTGCCCGCGGAGCCGTCCCGGATGGGCAAGAAGACCCCGCCCCCGTACGAGGCAAGCCACCAGACGTCCAGGCTCATGTCCGGGCTGATGTCTGGGCTGATGCCCGGGGCGCCGGACACGGGCAGCTCGAATCGTCCAGTCCGTTCGAAGGGGACCACCCCGTCCGTGCCGGTGGGAACCTCGAAGCGGTCTGGGTCGGCGTCGAGAACTGGTAGCACGAACCGAAATGCCGGGTCGTAATCAGCGTGCCGCAGCTGTTGTCCCGCCGAGAGCGGAGAGGCCCCGTGGGTGTTGAACAACTCGGTTCGTCCGGTCACCCAGATCGCGTGAGCTTCGACCGGAGTGTCAGCCGCGCGGACTGCCGCGTACAGGGCGTGCACCTGCCTTCGCCAGTCAGCGACCAGAAACGAGTAGCGCTGGGCGGCGTCATCGAGAGTCATGTACCGATCTTTGCCTAGTCTGCCCAGCAGGCCCACCGCAAGCGCCCGGGCGCGGTCCGTCGCGAGACCGGGCTGTGGTTCGATATGGAGTCGAGGCGACGGGTATTTCTACCCGTTTCTCGCACCGCCACACGTCTGACTTACGCCAGGCGAACGCTCGAACGCACGCCCGCCATCGCTAACCGTCACAACGAGGTGACCGCAGCATGACCGACCTTTCGGACTCGACCGACACGGCGTCCGCCCGCGCAGCTGTACCTGATTCTGGCAGCGCAAACCCGCCCGCGGAACCCAGCGGTGCGGACGAAGTCTTCCTGCGCCGCTACCTGGCCCACGCGCCGGCCCAGCTACCCGGACGTCAGCAGAGTGCGCTCGCCGAACTGGCTCGCCGGCACCTGGAGATCGGACGACGACGAGGCCAGGACGAGACGCTCGTTTCGGTTCGTGATCTTGGCGGCGGCATCACCGCGATCGACATAGTTACTCCTGACGTCCCGTACCTGGTGGACTCGGCGACAGCGGAGTTGGAGCGCACCGGGCATCCCGTAAGCCATTTGCTGCATCCACAGCTGGTCGTACGTCGCGACGAGGCCGGAATTCTGCGCGAAGTCCTTGATCTCGCCGACACCGACAAGGTGCCCGAAGGCGCCGAGACCGAGTCCTGGATGCACATCGAAACCGACCTGATCCCGGTGGGCGAGCATCCACACATCGCTGCCGAACTGACGCGCGTGCTCAAGGATGTGCACGACGCGGTCGCCGATCGTCCGGAGATGTATGCCCTCATCCGGGCATTGGCTGATCAGCTGGAAGACAACCCAGGTCAATTCGACCGCGAGACCTCCGCCGAAGCCGCCGCGCTCCTGCGCTGGCTTGCTGACGGTAATTTCATGATCCTCGGCCATGCCGCGTATTCGGCCAACGAACTGGCGAGCCCGGCCCGGGCGATGGAGTCGCCGACCGGCAGCGAGCGCGGCGTGCTTCGCAACGAAGCGAGCGTCTCTCCGCTCGAGCTCTTGCCTGCCTACCGGTCGGGTGCGCCGCTGGTGATTTTCAAATCGCCGATGGTGTCGACCGTTCGACGTTCGGCGCGCTATGACTGTGTAACCGTCATCGCGCCTGCTGAGGACGGCTCGGGCGAGAAGATCCACGTTTTCCTGGGGCTGATCACGGACGAGACCGACGGTACGGTCGGCCGGGTGCCGGTCCTGCGCCGTCGGATCGCCGAGGTTCTGCAACGGTCGGGTGCTCGCGCCGACAGTCACACCGGCCGGCAACTACTCGCCGCACTGCGAACCTTGCCTCGGGATGAACTGCTCGAGGCCACCAGCCCCGATCTGCTGCGACTCTCGCAGCTCGTGGTCGATCGCGCTGATAGAGGCGGGATCGGCGTCTTCGCGCGTACTCATCTCAATCGAGATTTCGTCTCTGTGCTCGTGTATTTTCCCGCCGATCGACTTGGGCCGGAGACCAGACGCCGAGTCCGCGATGTGATTCTGAGCAACTGGCCCGGACGGATCATCGGCCGTGATGACCGCATCGTGGAATTGGGCATGGCCCGCATGCACTTTCTGATCGCTCTGCGACCAGGCGAGGAGGTTCCGAATCCAGAAAGGTCGAAGGTCGAGTCAAAGGTTGCGCAGGTCACCCGTCGCTGGAGCGATGACCTCGCCGACTTGTTGACGGTCGGTCTCGGCGAGGAGGAGGCAGAGCGGATCCTGCGGCGGTACAGCACCGCGTTTCCTGAGGCGTACAAGGAGGATTTCGTCGCTTCGGTCGCAGTGTCGGACTTGCGTCGGCTAGAGGTGCTGCCTGATCTCGACGGACTTGCCTTCGACGTCTACACCCCGACCGCCGATGACGTGGCCGACCGCAGGCTGAAGATATTTCGCACCGGCACCCCATTGTCGTTGGGTCGGACGCTGCCGATGCTCGAGAAAATGGGCATCGAGGTGCTCGACGAACGACCTTACGAGCTTGAACGAACAGACGGAACGGCCGCCTGGATCTATGACTTCGGGTTGAAGCTCGGCGAGGGCGTCGACTTCGGACCGGACCGCTCGGCTGCGGTGATCGAGACGTTGCGGGTGCTGTGGGCCGGCGGCATCGAGCAGGACGGCTTCAACTCGCTCGTGGTTCGGGCGGGATTGACCTGGCAACAGGCAATGGTGCTCAGGGCATACTCGAAGTACCTCAGACAGGCCGGAACCAACTTCAGCCAGGGTTACATCGAGCAGGCTCTGAGCCAGAACAGCGAAACTGCCAGGCTGTTGATCGCGTTGTTCGAAGCTCGTTTCGATCCCGACCGGGCGGCGGCCGACCCGGAAGGGACCGATCGGGAGGTTACTGACCTGCGCGGTCGGATCATTGAGGCATTGGCGGAGGTTTCGAGCTTGGACCAGGACCGCATCCTGCGTTCGTTGCTCACTCTGATCAACGCCACGCTGCGGACCAACTTCTATCGCGAAGAGGAGGATCTGACCGGGGTCAGTGTCCCCAGTGGTGCGTTCGCGATCAAACTCGATCCACGCTCGATACCGGAGCTGCCCGAACCACGCCCGTTGTACGAGATCTGGGTGTACTCGCCTCGACTCGAGGGTGTGCACCTTCGATTCGGTGCGGTAGCGCGCGGTGGCCTGCGGTGGTCTGATCGCCGGGAGGACTTCCGCACCGAGATTCTCGGCTTGGTCAAAGCACAGACGGTCAAGAACACCGTTATCGTGCCGGTTGGTTCCAAGGGCGGCTTCGTCGCAAAGCAACTGCCGGATCCTAGTGTCGATCGGGACGCGTGGCTTGCCGAAGGGATCGCCTGCTACAAGATCTTCATTACGTCGCTGCTCGAACTGACCGACAATTACCGGACGAACGCCGAGGGTCAGCGATACGTGGCGGCACCACCGCGGACGCGTCGCTACGATTCGGACGACCCCTATCTGGTCGTCGCCGCCGACAAGGGAACGGCAACTTTCTCTGACATCGCCAACACGATCGCCATCGAACGCGGATTCTGGTTGGGCGACGCCTTCGCCTCCGGCGGCTCGGTCGGCTACGACCACAAAGAAATGGGCATCACCGCACGCGGCGCCTGGGAATCGGTCAAGTACCACTTCCGCGAGTTGGGCGTCGACACCCAGACCCAAGATGTCACCGTGGTGGGTATCGGCGACATGTCCGGAGACGTTTTCGGCAACGGGATGTTGCTGAGTGAGCATCTGCGACTGGTGGCTGCGTTCGATCACCGGCACATCTTCCTCGATCCGAACCCGGAGCCCGGGCCTTCCTTCGCCGAGCGCCGGCGGCTGTTCGCGTTGCCGCGCTCGAGCTGGGACGATTACGACCGTAACCTCATCTCGGCGGGTGGCGGGGTGTTCCCTCGTACCGCGAAGGCTATTCCGATCTCGTCTCAGGTCGCCGACGCGCTCGGAATCACTTCAGCCGACACTGGCAAGCGGCCGACCGAGTTGGCACCCGCCGCTCTGATCCACGCAATCCTGACCGCGCCGGTCGATCTGCTCTGGAACGGCGGCATCGGTACTTATGTCAAGGCCTCGACGGAGACGCATCTCGAGGCCGGCGACAAGGCCAATGACGCGTTGCGCGCAGATGGGGTTGAGTTGCGGTGCAAGGTAGTCGGCGAGGGCGGCAATCTCGGCTTCACTCAACTGGGTCGGGTCGAGTATGCCCGCGCCGGGGGGCATATCAACACTGATGCCTTGGACAACTCGGCCGGTGTCGATACCTCCGATCACGAAGTGAACATCAAGATTCTGCTCGATCGCGCGGTCCAGTCCGGCGAGTTGGACGTGGCTACCCGCAATGACTTGCTCGCCGAGCAGACCGATGAGGTCGGCCAACTGGTGCTGCGTGACAACTATGAGCAGAACGTCCTGATGGGGGTGGCTCGGCACGGTGCGCGCGCGCTGTTGTCCGTACACCGGCGACTGATCAGGGATTTGGAGAGGACTGGCGAACTCGATCGGGCGCTGGAGTTTCTACCTACAGACAAAGAGCTTTCGATCCGAGCTGCGTCCCGCGAGGGTTTGAGCTCGCCGGAACTGGCGGTGCTCGCCGCGTACGTCAAGATCACGCTGGCGGAGCAGATCCGGAAATCGAGCGTCCCCGATGAGCCATGGTTCCGCGGTCAGCTGCAAGCGTACTTTCCGAAGCCCATCGCTCAGCGTTTTGACGTCGACCTCGATACCCACCCGCTGCACCGCGAGATCATCACCACCTGTGTCGTCAACGACTTGGTAAATCGTGGTGGAGCGAGTTTCGCGTTTCGGGCCTGGGAGGAAACCGGGGTGGACGCGGCCGAGACGGCGCGCGCCTACATTGTCGTTCGCGAGGTGTTCTCGCTGCAACGCATCTGGGACGACATCGAGGCGCTGGACAATCAGGTTCCGACCGACGCTCAACACATCGCCTACCGCGAGGTCCGACGGACGATCGACCGTGCGGTTCGCTGGCTTGCCGACATCCGGTTCCCGATCTCTGATGTCACCGCAGAGATCGAGCGCTACGCTGCGACGGTCGCCAGCTTGGCGCCACGAGTGCCCGAGCTGTTGCGGGGCCGCGAGCGCGAAAATCTGTACTCCGAGGTGGATCGACTGGTCGGTCACGGCCTGCCGAGAGAGTTGGCCGCGAGGATCTCCGGCCTGCTGAGCGCGTTCCTGTTGCTCGATGTGGTCGAGATCGCGATTGCCAATGACCGGCCGGCGGCCGAGGTTGCCGATCTTCACTACGCGCTGTCGGAGCAGCTCAGTGTCGATGACATCCTCTACGCCGTCACGAACCTCCCGCGCGAGGACCGTTGGTCGGCATTGGCCCGGGCGGCAATGCGTCACGACGTGTATGCAGCGCTGGCGGCCATCACGGCGGCGGTGCTGCGCAGCACCGACGCAAACCTGCCAGCCGCCGAACGACTGGCCTCGTGGGCCGATCAGAACCCTGAGCGAGTCGCTCGTGCGCGCAGCACGTTTGCCGAGGCCTTGTCTCGGGAATCGATCGATCTGGCGACTCTGTCAGTAGCGCTGAGGATTATGCGCGGCCTGTCGACCTAAGCGGTTTGCTCGATGAGGTCGGCTTGGTCGTTGTCGGCCCTGGGCTCGCTGGTGTACTCACCGCGTGCCCACACGGTTGTCGAGCTCTCGCCTGGTGTCACGCCCCACGCGGTGGAGATGGCAGCGATGATGCTCAAGCCTCGGCCGCTGGTTTCCCATACGTTCGTTTCGGGAATGGTGAGTTCGCGAATGCCACCACCGTCGGTCACCGCGATCGTGTAGCTATCGGCGGCGATTGTCCAATCGATGACGAGGTGTCCGGACGGCAGGGCAGGCGCGTGCCGGACTGCATTGCCCACCAGCTCGCTGGCAATGAGGGCAGCATCGTAGGCGTCGTTCTCGCTCACACCTGACTCGCGCAGGGCGGCAGACACGCTTCGGCGCACGATCGACGCGCTTGCAGGCGCGTGTCGTACCCAGAGCGTTGCCACGGGCCGTATCCCTCCCATTCGGCTATCAGTCCTCAACGCGACTATTCGGTCGTCACCCGTTTGTTTACCCGAGGTCGAACAGAATAAACATTGATCTCGCAATTACTCGACGTGAATCAATGTTCAGACGGGTTTGTCGGGAGCCTTTGAGCTCGCCAGTTGCGCCCGGACCTCGGCCGGCCGGTTGGTGATGATGGCGTCGACACCAAGCCGCGCGGCGAGTGCGACGTCGCGGGGTTCGTCGACCGTCCAGCAATAGACCTGGCCGCCCAGCGCATGTACGCGCTCGACGTAATCGGGATTTGAACGCACCAAGCGGATGCCCGGTCCGGCAGTTCGGACACCGTGTGGAAGCGATCCATCGCGGCGTATTGCCGTGGCGCGATCGAGCAGGAGTACCAGCGGCAGCTTCGGTGCCAGCAGCCGAACCCGACGAAGCGCCACGGGTGCGAAACTCATGACCGCGACGCTGGAGCCGCCCGAACGTCCGCCGGCGCTCCATCCGAAGCGTCGAAGAACTCTGACGAGTTCCTTCTCGACCAGACCGCCGTATCTGGTCGGGTGCTTGGTCTCGATGAGCAGTTTGAGCGGACGGCCGGCATCTCGAACCACGCCGAGCAGCACCTCGAGCGTGAGTACCTGCGAATCATCTGGGCGGATCCGGTCAGGGTCGACACCGGCAAGATAGGGGGAATCGTCCGCTACGGTATCGGCAAGATAGGTCGACTCGGCGATCAGATCATCGGCGGACCCGCTGAAGCTGGCCTGCTGGCGAGCCTCTTTCCAGGACTGGAAATCCAACTGCTGCAGGCCGGACAGATCGAGTTCGCTGACGATGCCCGAACCGTTGGAGGTTCGATTCACCGTCCGGTCGTGGACGCAGACCAGGTGCCCGTCCCGGGTCAGCCTGACGTCGCACTCCAGACCGTCGGCGCCAGTCTCGATCGCTGAAAGGTAGGCGGGCAAAGTGTGTTCGGCAACCGCGCTGGAGGCGCCCCGGTGCGCGATGATCAGCGGCTCGGCGTTCGCAGGGCGAGGCGGTGCCTGCTTTGCACGCGATCGGGCGGTTGGCCACGTCATGAGGTCGGCGATGCGGGTAAAACGTCGTTCACGCTTTCAGTCTGCCGGTTGGAGCTCGCGATGTGTCGAGCGGCTTGCGAAATTCACTTCACGAGACGGGAAAGTCGCCGGTCGGCAAGGTTCTTGCCGCCGGTCTGGCAGGTCGGGCAGTACTGGAGGGACTTGTCGGCGAAGGAGACCTCGCGGACGGTGTCTCCGCAGACGGGACACGGCAGGCCGGTGCGTGCGTGTACGGCCAGCCCACTGCGTTTCTCAGATTTCAGGGTCGCTGCTTTCTGACCGACCGACCGCTGGACCGCGTCCAGCAGTACTGTGCGCATCGCCGCGTGGAGCGTGCTCACCTGGGCCTCGCTGAGCCTGGCGGCGATGGCGAACGGCGAGATCTTCGCCGCGTGCAGAATTTCGTCAGAGTAGGCGTTGCCCACGCCCGCGAGCACCGATTGGCTGGTCAACGCACCTTTGACCTGCGCACGCTGACCGGCGAGCACAGCGGCGAACTCTTCGAGGCTGACCGTGAGCGCGTCGGGCCCGAGGCGAGCGATGCCCGGTACTTCGAGCGGGTCTCGCACCAAATAGACCGCGAGTCGCTTCTGGGTACCCGCCTCGGTCAGGTCAAAGCCGGCATTCTGGCCTTCACCGTCATCAGCGGGGGTCAGATGCAGCCTGAAGGCGATTGGGCCTCGCCCCGGCTTGGGGGGTGCAGCAGGCAGCGAGTTTCGCCATTGCAGCCAGCCGGCGCGCGAGAGGTGCGTGATCAGGTGTAGACCGTCCACCTCGAGGTCGAGAAACTTGCCATATCTGCTTGCGCCGGTCACGGTCAACCCGTTGAGCGCGGTGAGCGGCGGGTCGAAGGTCTTGACCGCGCTGATGGCGGCGACGTCAGAGCGGACAACGACCCGTCCGACGGCGTTGTCACGCAGGAAGGCCGCGAGGGCCTCGATTTCCGGTAGCTCCGGCACAAAGGCAATATACGGCGGGATCGTCGATCGCCGCACCGACGGCGAGCTTGGCTGCCGCAGCGACGAGTTTGGATGCCGCAACGACGAGTTTGGCTGCCGCAACGATGAGTTTGGTGGGCGTAAAACTGGACGCTAGGGTGTCTGTGTGGCGGGTGGGGCTTCGGTGTCGAGATGGCGCCGCGCGCTCCGCGTCCCTGGACTGCGGGCCCCTGCGCCGTTGCGTCTTCGCTGGGTCAGGTGGTCGTTGGCCGTGGCGTCCTTGCTGTTGGTCGTGTGGTTAGTGGGCGGCTACTTCGTCATCGTCAACCCCAAGACCAATCGGCTCAGTAGCGTCGACGCCATCTTGGTGCTCGGCTCGCCGGACCGGAACGGTCGCCAGACAGAGGGCCTCGAGCTTCTCGATGCCGGCCGCGCGGACACCCTCATCGAGTCGGTGGGCTCGAACTACCAGCGATCGCTGAAATCAATCTGCAGCGCGGGCGTCACCGGCAAGCAGGTGGTGTGCTTTCTGCCTGAGCCCGCAACCACCCAGGGCGAGGCACGCGAGATTGCAGCGTTGAGCAAACAACATGGCTGGACGCGCATCATCGTCGTTACCTCGACGTACCACGTGTCCAGGGCCCGGATGATCGTCGAACGCTGTTTCGACGGCAAGGTAGAGATGGCCGCCGCGCGAAAGGGCATCAGTCTCGGGGACTGGGCCTACCAATACGTCTACCAAACCGGCGCGTACCTGAAAGCCTTTCTCAAGCCCGGTTGCTGATCACGCGTATGCGTGCACCGTGATGCGCCCGTAGTGGTGGTCGTAGCTGCCGATGGGTGGTGCGTACTCCGGCGACTCGAGGATGACCCGCGCATCACGGAAACCTGCCGCTCGACAGGCTGCGACGAGCCCGGCAGAGCTCGGGGCCCACCAGTTCGTGGGGTCATCGTTCAACTCGGTCGTTTCGAGAAACATCCACAGCTTGTCGTCGAACGCCCCGGGGATATTGATGCCCGCGGTCTCGATGACGGCAGTGCCCTTGGTGACTGCACGCAAACGCCGCAACGCCAGGAACGGGTCTCTGAGGTGATACAGGACGCCAAGGAAAAGAACGATGTCGAAACGTCCCAGAGCCCGTAGGTCCATGGTCATGAAGTCACCGACTACCGGACGGACGCCGCTGCCCAGGTTCTTGCGCGCGTATTCGAAGCCGGCCCGGCCAGGAAGGCCAACGGGATCCCACGTTCCGGGTGCGACGTCAGGCGGAACCGGAACCTTGCCTGCCGCCACGCTCTCACGCAGATATTTCTGGTAGGCGGCCTGGTCCGTTGACCAGGCGTAGTGGTCCAAAGAGACAACCGGCCCGGCGCCGCGGCGTTCAAGTTCGAATGAGAAGCTGCCGTCCCAGGCACCGATGTCCAGCGCCGAGTGACCCTTCAGGTTGGTCGGCAGGTTCAGGGCGAGTTCCTCGTTTGCCAGCGTTTCACGCGGTTTCACGCCCGGAGTTACCGTGCCGTCCGCGAGTTCGATCGAGTGAAACCACACGATGTCCTGCATCGGCTTGTCGAGCGGTGCTGAATCAGAAACCTTGTTCGCGTACCTGTCAGACACCGTATGCAAGGAGTCCGCCGTCCTCGATGCCAGCCGGGACGCGCGCTCGAGAGCGCGATAGGTGAGCTTCTCGTACGGCTTTGACATCTATTCACTGGCCTTTCAGTTGTCGGTGGTCGTCTGAACGCAGCCGGCGGTGGCATACGCGGTTACGTTAGCGGAGACACCGTCGGCTCTGGCACGCTCCGTCAGGCAAAGCGGTCGGCACTGGCACGCTCACGTTCGCCGGACGGATTTGGCGACTGTGAATTTCGGATTCCGGCCGACCACGGTGGTTGGTCCAACGCTGCGCCCCAGCGCGCCCAGGTACTTCAAATGGGAGTTGAAGACCGTCCAAAGCTCCCCACCCGGTCGCAGTACCCGGCCGGCTGCGTCGAATAGGTCCAGAGCGGAGCCGGTGTCGATCGAAGTACCAAGATGGAACGGCGGATTGCACAGCACGAGATCGACTGAACCGTCGCGGACGGCCGACATCGCATCGTCCCTAGTCACCTCGACTCGTGTTTGGAGGCCGTTCTTCGCCATGGTCGCGACGCTCGACGCCACCGCCGAGGCTGACTGGTCAGTTGCCAGCAGCGACACCATCGGTCGGCTTTTGGCGAGTGCGGCCGCCAGAATTCCGGTTCCGCAGCCGAGGTCGATCGCTGTTTCGGCCCGCTTTGCGAACTGTCCAAGAAAACTGAGGAGGTATCGCGTGCCAATGTCGATCTTGGTACCAGCGAAGACTGAACCGTAGGCGCACACCCACAGGTCGAGGTCTTGGTGAAACTCTTGAACCGGAAAGGTTGGGGCTGGCACCGGCTGGCGGACCGATCCTGCGAGGAGCACGCGTGATTTCTGGCGCGCGAGCCGAGGCTGGACGGATTCGAAGGACTGGCCGAGTATCTCGTTCATCGTGATGGTCATGTGTTTGACGCGACCGCCGACATACATTTGCACCGCCGGGTTCGCGTAGCGTGCGACTGCCTCGGCGATCTCGCGTAGGCCGTCCAGGCTCGTCGGGGCTTGCACCAGGACGACCTCAGCGCCCGTCAACAATTCTGAATCGAGCGCGAAGTTCTCGTAGTGGCCGGCCAGGCCGGTGCGGCGGGCGTTGTTGGCGAGGGCGCGCTCGGAACTGAGCAGATCCTGGTGGACCCGAACCGACGTCGCTCCATGTAATGCGACGGCTCCTAGAGTCAGAGCGCCGTAGCGGTCACCGATTACTGCCAGCGGGCGTGCACCGGCCAGCGCCTCGGCGGCTTCGTCGAGCAGCAGTCGATCGGTCGCATCGACTGCGAACAGATTCGCAGCTTCAGCATCTGGAAACCGACTCAGCCGTTCGAAGTCGAAACTGGTGTTCGTTGATACATCGGGAGTCGTCCCGGCAACGTTAGGACAAGGTGGCGGCACCCGCCGAGTCTAGGCGGGGGCCATCGCCGGGGCCCGCTGCCGTGCTCCGGGCTCAAATTTGAAGGTACGGCCTTTGGCTGCCTTCGCGTACGCTCGAAATATGACCGAATGGGGAATCGATACACTCTTCAACCCGGGCAAGCGGCATATGGACGAAGAGAAACGTCGTTTGCACTCGACCCGTGAAGAAGTCGGTGACTCCTCTGGCGGCAAGCGCGTCGACCTCGATTCTGGCAAGGTCGTCATCTCACGCAAGAAGTCCAGCCCGGCGGTCGAGGACTCTAGCGATGGCGCTGATGCTGAGCTGGTCGGTGATGGCCAGCTGATCGGTGATGCTGACGTCGACGGCGGTTCACCGCAGAACTGACGGCTGATTCAGGGTTCGCCCGCTAAGTCGATCGGATCGCGACACAAGGGCTCCAGCGCGAGCTGTTTGCGGAATTGACTGCCGCAACCCGAAAGTAGTAGACGCGTCCGCGTACCAGCCCAGTGATCTTGGTGGCCAGGCCGTTGGTAGCAGCGCCGGCAACGGCGCCAGTCCCGCAAGTGGCGGTCGGATACGCACGGGCTTGGTAAACAGGCGTGCCGCCAATGCCCGACGCGGACGCTGACCACGACAGAATGGCCGCTCCGGGTGCGCCGTGGCCTGTGATATTCATCGGTGTCGGTACGACGCCGGCCCAGAAGGTCGTGACCGCGACGCCGCGAACTCGCAATTGATAGCGGTGGCCTGGGACGAACGGGTTTTGCGCGTAGTAGATCGCCGATTTGGTGACCCGACTGACACCCGAGAGGATTTGCTGTTGCAGCGACCCGGCGGGGTAGGCGTTCGCGTCCAGAGAGCACGTTGGCTGTGCCACGCCGGTGGTCAGATCGACGATGGAACCTGCGCCGCCGGCAGCAGCGGCAAGCGGCCACTGGATCATTACTGGTGCCGACACCTGGGTGAGGCTGCCCCAAGCCTTGCAGCCGTTCGTGGCGGTTCGGAACGGCTCAGGTGACTCGCTGCCCACTGTGTATGAGAGCAGCGGGGTCGAGGCATTGTTCGCGGGGAAGGCGACGGTCATGCCGTTGTAGCGAGCACCGCGGCCACGGTAGACGTCGGCGCCCGCGGTGTAGGGCCAAGCAATCGGCTTGGCGCCGGTCGGCTTGGGCGTGTAGTAGGCGGCATAGCCGGTGGAACTGAGTCGCGGGTCCAGCAAGGTCAGGGCGTGGAACGCGGACACGAACCAGCTCGAGACCGCGGCGCGGTCGCTCGAATTTGCGCTGACCCGGGTGATGTCGCTGTTGGTCGCGGCGGCTCGTCCAGCGAGGGTTGCGTGCGCATTAGCGCCGCAGGTAGCTAGGCGCTGAACGAGTTCGTTGTGGACGTCGGTTTCACAGGGCAGTGCATAGTTCGCCAGGTATCGCACGTGCAGGGCTTCCTGCGATTCCATCGGTACGCTGCGCGCGACGCCGGCCAGGCCGGCCAGGCCCCGGAAGTAGCTGATCCAGGCGTAGCCGTTGCCATCGTTCGGCGGTGCGGCGTTGGTGGTAACTGAGCTCACCGTCGCGTCGGCCGCTGAGGTGTTGACCATGGATGCCGTGAAGAAACCCGCCGTGAGGAGAAGGACGCCGGCGAGCGTAGGCCACCGACGAGATCGGTGAGGTGTTCGTTGCATCGTGGTGCCCCGTTGCGTGCGGTGATTACGGTGGGTAGCGCGGTGTTAACTATGTGTCAGAATCACCGGCATGGCTACGCACCGTTACCGAACCGTTACAGATGTACGGCGTGTCTTCACGCTGTCCACGCGTGCCTTATGGCATCGCGGCGGGGTAGGGCGACCCCTCCAAGCTCTGGCCCTGGCGAACCGTGCTGGGGGGACTGCTGAGCGGCTTAAGTGTCGGACTTTCCGAGCGTGACCTTGGTCGTCGCGGACTTTCCGCCCCGGGTGTAGGTGAGTGTGACCTGCTCCCCGGGCGCGTGTGAGCGAATCACCGCGATGAGAGAATCTGCTGTGGTCACTGGGGTTCCGTCGACAGCGGTGACGAGATCGCCGACCTTCAGGCCAGCCTTCGCGCCGGCGCCGCCCGCTGTGACCTGTGAGAGTGCAACGCCCGCGGTCGTACTGCTGGTCGTATCTTTCACCGAGACGCCGATCACGGCGTGATAAGCCTTTCCAGTGGCGATCAGCTCGCTGGCAATCCGGCTCGCCTCGTCGGAGGGGATCGCGAAACCAATCCCGATGTTGCCCGACTGCTGAGTTTGTCCCGGGATCTGCAAACCGCCTCCGGAGTTGTCGGTGGCGATCGCGGCGTTGATGCCGACCACAGAGCCATTCAGGTCGACCAGCGGGCCGCCTGAGTTGCCGGGATTGATCGCTGCATCGGTCTGGACTGCTTGGAACACGGCTTGATCGTTATCACCCGAGCGCACTGGCCGAGCGGTGTTACTGACGATGCCGCTGGTAACCGTGTCCGAGAGGCCGAGCGGGGCCCCGACGGCTACCACGGTCTGACCCACTGAAAGAGAGGATGACTTGCCAAAAGTCGCAGGCGTGAGGTTCGTCAGCGCGGTGACCCGAATGACGGCGAGATCGTCGGACGTGTCGCGGCCGACGATCGTGGCCGGCGCCGTTCTGCCGTCGGAGAGCGTGACGCTGATGCTGCCGCCGTTGGCACCTTCGGAGACGACGTGATCGTTCGTCAGGATGTAGCCGTCCGGCCGAAGGATCACACCCGACCCGGTTCCGCCCGTCTGCCCGTTGGTGACGTTGATCGTGACCACGCTGGGCCGGATCCTTGCCGCAGCAGCACCGATCGTGCCGTCCACCTTGGCGGCCGGAACGCCGGTGTCGTTGGTGATTCGAAGGCCGGTATTTACGGAGTTGTCATTGTGGTCGGCGATAGCAACCGTGCCTGCGCCGACGCCGGCACCGATCAGGGCCGCTATCACGGCCGTGACGAGTAGCGGCCGGGCACGGTGTTTCTTATCAGCAGAGGTTTGCGTGACGGAGGGAGTCAGGCCGCTGCCCTGATCTGCCCTGGCCTGCTCGTCTGGCTGGCTGTACGCGCCGTAGCCCGGTTGGCCGTAGCCCGGTTGGCCGTAGCCCGGTTGGCCGTAGCCCGGTTGGCCGTAGCCCGGTTGGCCGTAGCCCGGTTGGCCGAAGTTGGACGTGTCTTCATATCCGGGGGGCCTGAAGGTCGGTGCACCCGAGCTTGGCGTGGCAGAGCCGCCTGTATCGGCTGGGGCCGACTGACCGTAGCCGCCGTAGCTCGGTGCGGGCGGCGGTGTGGGCGCGCCCTCCGAAGCAAAGGGATAGCGGGCAGTTGGTTGATGGCCTGTTGGTTGAGTGGCCGGAACCTCGCCGCTCTGACCCGGCTGCCCACCGGTCGCAGCCGGATCGCTGGCAGCCGCATCGCCGGGCGGTTGCTGTGCAGGCTGTGCAGGGTCGAATGCAGACTCGTTATCGGCCATGGGGAAATCTTGCGTCCTTCTTCTGTGCGAAGACTGTGCCCCAAGATAGCCCGGAATAGGATTTCGCTGGGAGGCCTGAGGCCTCTGAAACGCTCAGGGACGTGGGCCAGCGTTCAATCGTAGGGATTGGTCGGCGCTGCCACCCGGGCCACCCCCGCCGCCCGTACCAGTGGGAAATCTGGCTGGGATGCGTCGACGCCTGCGTATCGCCCCGTTACCGTCACCCATGCATCGTCTGGTGGACGATCGGAGCTGGCGACAAATACCTCGGCAGGCCGCGCGTCGGCGGCACAGCAGGTGATGACCAGCCGCGCGAGCACGAAGCCGCTGCTTCGTTGGGACAGCACGAAGCCAGTCAGCTTGACGTCTGTGTTGATCAGGGTGCTCCCAGAATCCCACAGCACCCGGGTCGTGAAGTCGAACAGCTGCATTGGATGCGGCGATGGGCCGAGGAGTTGCGCGAAGCCCCTGTGCACATCTGCGCTTGCTGTAACCGGGAGGCTATGGCGGGCGGAATAGGAGCCCAAGGCCGGCGGGGCAATCACGAGGATTGCGACGACTGGAGCTAACAGGAGCCAGCCAACTCGGACCCCGCCAACTCGGAGCCAGCCAACCTGAACCTCGCCGGTGCGCCCACGCTCGCCCAAGGCGTCGCCCGCTGAACGCTGTCGATGTGTGAGGGCAAGCTGCGCCAGCGCTAGCAGGACCATCGAGATTCCGGCAATGACAACCCACGGGCGGGCTACCGGGCGCACGTACCGAAGCAGGGCGTCGCTAACTGCCAGCCGGATGAGGCCGCCGCCGAATAGCAGAAAAAGGTAGCTCTGGGTACGTACGTTCACGGCGGTGTCCTCACAGCAAGACAAGGCTGGTGACTGTTGCCGCGACGATGGCGGCCACCCAGGTAAGCGGGGCGAAGCGGCTCGCGAAGCGACCTCCGAACGTACCTGCTTGCAAGGCGATCAGCTTGATGTCGACACTGGGGCCGACGACCATGAACACGAGCCGAGCGGTCAACGAGAACTGACTGAAGCTCGCAGCGATGAACGCATCTGATTCGCTGCAGACCGCTAGCAAGACGGCCACCAGCCCAAGCGTGAGGACGCCGCCGACCGGGTTGGTCGCGACGTGGCCCAGCCAGGACCGTGGGAATGCAACGTTGAAGGTCGAGGCGCTCGCGGCTCCGATGACCAGCAGCCCCAGAGTCTGGGACAAGTCGTGCCCCGCTGTGACGACCGCGCGTTGCCACGCGGGACCGTCGCCATGCTGGTGGATGCGCATGTGACGAAGCGGGAGTTCGCGTCCCGTCAGGGACCAGGTCCAGCCAAGACAGAGCGCAACGACAAGCGAGCCCGTGAATCGTGCGATGACGACGACTGGATGGCCAGGAAAGGCGACGGCGGTGGCCGCAAGTACCACGGGATTTATCGCAGGAGCCGCCAAGAGGAACGCGATCGCCGGACCCGCGCGCACCCCTCGCCGGGTGAGGCTGGCCGCTACCGGCACCGAGCCACATTCACAGCCTGGAAGGAGGCAGCCAGCGAGGCCAGCCACCGGTACCGCGAGGACTTGGCTGACTGGAAGGGACCGAGCAAAGAACGACGGCGGAACGAACACTGCGATGACCGTGGAAACCAAGATACCGAGAGCCACGAACGGTGCAGCCTGGACGCAGATAGCTATGAAAATCGTGGTCCACGCTTGCACGGGTGGCCGGCTCAGCTCGAAGCTCAGGCGGAACCTTGCTGCGAGGACGAGGACGAGGACGAGGACGAGGACGAGGAGCAGGAGGAGCAGACAGAGCAGAGCCGTGGAGTCGACTGAAGGTTGTCTGCGGTGTACGGAGCGACGTTCCGAAGTGGACGTCGAGCTAGGAGTGGATCCCGAGCTGTCAGAACCCGTTGAGGGCGGCGGACTAGGCGTCGAAGCCTCAAACTTGGTCACGAGGTCATCGTGTCAACGTCTCAGAGCAGTAACCGGCTTGCTGGCCGGGCTGTGGAGCAGAGGGTTTCACTGTGGACGGCGATCGTGCGCGTCCAGCGTTCGCCGGATTCCGGCTCTATTCAGATTGTCGCCCGGTGCGGCTGGCTCTGACCGACGCTGACCAGGCTGCTTACTGACGACTGATCTATATCCGCGTGTCACTTTGATGTGCTATCGGAGCGCCCGCACGTTCAGGGGTGGTTGAGCGCACGTAGGACGACTAGGTGAGCCCGAGATCAGTCTTTGGCGCTGCGTAACCGAGCGATGTTGTTCTCGTTAGTTTGTGAGAACGGCGCTACGTCGCGACGTACGGTCGGCGTCCCGGTCCGGCGAAACTGTCGGACCCGAGGTCTTGGCTGTCTCTTGAACTGTTCTTAGTTCCAGGAGTGGGCGTTCATCAGGTGTCTTCCCTTCGGGCTTGTTGGTGTGGGGGTGGTGCGGGGTCTAGTTCCAGGAGTGGGCGTTCATCAGGTGTCTTCCCTTCGGGCTTGTTGGTGTGGGGGTGGTGCGGGGTCTAGTTCCAGGAGTGGGCGTTCATCAGGCGTCTTCCTTTCCGGCATGTCGGCGTGCGGGCGACGGAGGTCTAGTTCCAGGAGTGGGCGTTCATCGTGAGTCCTCTCAGATCTGTCAACTTCGTGTCTGTTCAACTTCGTGAAAATGAGGCTTGGGCGAACAGCAAAACGTGAGTAAGGTAAGGCAGGCGTGAAGCAGGGGCCTCAGGCTTCCCGTTGGAAACCCCTTTTCGCGTAGGTATAACGGCAGGCCGAAAGACGAATCTTCGGCTGCGCATACCTTGGGCCAGGGATGTATCAGACGGGTCGTATCGGCCTCCTGCTCTGGTGACAGATTAGTAGTTGGTCGGGTACCGTGCGTGTATCCCGGGGAGAGACTTTTATATGAGGCGCACGCGGTTGACCTACAGCTTGTCACCTTCTGGTGCCTTGCGGAAATGGTCGCTATGGTCCCTCCCTCGCAATATTCGGCTTTTGGTCCTCAGCGTCGACGCCGTGGCGCTCATCACGGCAGTATTCGCGGCGATGTCGTACCACTATTCACGGCAATCCTGGATCAACGTCGCGATTCTCCTTGTCCTCAGCATTGGATTTCAGGAGGTCTCAGGCAAGGTTGAGAAGTTCCGTAACCGGATCGGTTCCACCCGTCACGTGGACATGACATCGGTGTGGATCTTCGCTGCCGTCATCGTCCTGCCGCTGTCGCTGACGTTGCTGTTGCTGATCGCCCTTCGGGCCCATCTCTGGGTCAAGGTCAACAGGCCGGCCTCAAACGCGCCATACCGGTCATTTTTTACTGCTGCAACTATCTGGATCAGTTGTATTTTCGCGCACGAGGTTCTGGCCGCGTTCCCCGATGGCAAGCCGCTACCCTCCGGGTTCCTGGCCATCGCCTCCGTCGTAACGGCGATTTGTGCTTTCACCTTCGCGAACTCAGCCTTGGTCTTCAGCGCCGTCTGGCTTGCCTCGAGGCCAGACTCTTCGCCGCCGTTCAGGACGATCTGGCAAGACTCGTTCCTCGAGATCTCGACGCTGTGCTTGGCCGGGTTGGCGGGCCTGGCGCTCATCTACGAGCCTTGGTTGATCGTGCTCGTAGTGCCGGCGATGGCGATCCTGCAGCGCAGCGTGTTGGTGAAGGAGCTTCAGGAAGCGGCGACCACCGACTCGAAGACCGGCCTGCTGAATGCGCAGGCATGGCATCGAGTCGCGACGGTTGAGCTCGAGCGGAGCATGCGTGCTGACGTACCTGCTGCGCTGCTGATCGTCGATATGGACAACTTCAAACTCATCAACGACACGCACGGTCACCTCGCCGGTGATGCTGTTCTCAAGGCGGTAGCTGACGTCCTCACCGACGAGTTGCGAGCCTACGACTCGGTCGGGCGCTTCGGTGGTGAGGAGTTCGTGGCGTTACTGCCGCGTGTTGACGCGCTGAACGCGCTGGCGATCTCTGACCGCATCCTGCAACGCGTCCGCGACCTGCACGTTGCCACCAGGGACGAGAATGGCCTTGGCATCCGAGACATGTCCGCTTCGATCGGTATCGCGGTTTGCCCCCAGCAGGGTTCAGACGTCGAGGACTTGTTGCACATTGCTGACGCGGCCCTGTACACGGCCAAGCGTGAGGGCCGAGATCGAGTCGAGTACAGCTACATCGGTTAAGGCTCAGCGCCGGACGATGACCGCCGACTGTGCGGGCAGCAGAATCTGATCTTTGCTCAGCGCGAGCGACTCATCGCAGCCGTTGCCGTCGGCAGTGCTCAACAGCAGCTCGGACGCGCCCAACGGGACCGCCTGAGCCTGCGCTGCAAGGTTCGCGACCACCAGCAGCGGGCCCCGGTGAATGGCTAACCACTGCGCCTCCTCGTCGAAATCCACCTGAACACGGTCCAGCCTCGGGTCCCGCAGGGCAGGTTCTGTCATCCGCAATCTGATCAGTTCGCGATACAGCGCCAGCATCGACGCGTGCTGGCCGGTGAGTAACTCCTCCCAACGCAGGTGCGCCTGCTCGAAAGCGGCAGGGTCCTGGGGGTCGATCATTTGCGAGACGTCCCAACCGTGCTCGGCGAATTCCGCGATGCGTCCCTTGCCGGTGGCCTCGGCGAGCTCGGGTTCGGGGTGTGAGGTGAAGAATGGCCAACGAGTTGAGGCTGCCCACTCCTCGCCCATCCAGAGCATCGGCGTGAACGGCGAGGTCAACAACAGCATCGCGCCGACCCGCAGCAGCCCAGGCGGCGTGATCTCGGGCAGCCGATCACCGCACGCTCGGTTGCCGACCTGATCGTGATTCTGCAGGCACACCACGAAATGGAAACCGGGCGTTCGTTCGCGGTCCACTGGCTTGCCATGTTTGCGTCCACGGAACGTCGAGTAGGTCCCGTCGTGAAAGAAGGCGCGCGTCCAGACCTTGGCCAGCGTCGCTATCGACCCGAAGTCACTGTAATAACCCTGACGTTCGCCTGAGAGCAGAGCGTGCAGCGCGTGATGGACGTCGTCATCCCACTGCCCATCGAGACCGTACCCGCCCTGCTCGCGGGCTGTGAACATGACCGGATCGTTCAGATCTGACTCCGCGATCAGGGTCATCGTGCGGCCTCTTGCCGACGACAGCGCCGCTACCCGCTCGGAGAGCTCGGCGAGCAGATGCTTGGGGGATGAGTCCTGCAAGGCATGGACGGCATCGAGGCGTAGCGCGTCGATGTGGAATTCGTCCAACCACATCAGGGCATTGCCCAGTACGTATTCCCTTACGGCGGCTGAGGATTCGCCGTCCAGGTTGACCAAGTCACCCCAGGTGCTGCGTCCGCTCTTGAAGTATGGTCCGTATCTGGGCAGGTAGTTGCCGCTCGGGCCGAGATGGTTGTAGACGACATCGAGCGCCACGGCAAGACCGCGCGCATGGCAGGCGTCTACGAACCGCTTCAGAGCATCCGGCCCGCCGTAGGGCTCGTGAACGGCGTACCAGAGCACGCCGTCATAGCCCCAGTTCCAGATCCCGTTGAACGCGTTGACCGGGAGCAGTTCGACATGGGTGATGCCAAGATCGGACAGGTGATCGAGGCGTTCGATCGCCGAATCAAGTGTGCCCTCAGGGGTAAAGGTGCCTATGTGCAACTCGTAGAAGACTGCTCCCGCCAGTGGCCGGCCACTCCAACGGGCATCGGAACCTGAATGTGCCCATTCGAAGTCATCACCGTAGAACCGGCTGGGCTCGTGTACGCCATGCGGCTGCCAACGTGACCTCGGATCTGGCAGTACTGTCTCGTCGTCATCGAGCAGGAAGCCGTAGTCCGTTCCGACCGTGGCCTCCGGCGAGTCCACTCGCCACCAGCCCTGTTCTGTGCGCCGCATCTCGATGGTCACGGGCCGTGCGCCGACGGCAGATGGCTGCGTGCCGTCAGCCGAAGGTCGCGCGTCGCGAAGCCATAGTCGTACCCGCGATGCCTTCGGTGCCCACACGCTGACCTCAGACACTACGATTCCTCAAGTAATAGCAGGGCTACGGGGAAGTCTGTGAAAATGTCGGCCACGAGGACCTCCCCGCTGAAACGTCGATCGGTCAAGGCATCGGTGTACGAACCGATCGGCAGGATGATCTTCGTCTGCGTCCAGCCACCAGCGATCTCGACACCGACCGGCAGGCGGGTGGCGAGCGTGATCGCGCCGCCGCGGTCGAAGGCGACCAAGTAATCCTGTGCCGGTCCGTCGACGAGCAAGGGCCGGTAATCGTGGAACAACTGCGGTCGATCCCGTCGAGCGTGCAGCGACTGTTTCGTCAGCCAGAACTTCGCTGCCGCCGGGCTCACCGCCGGTTCTATCGTCTTGCAGTCGGCGGCGCTCGTTATGCTTTTGAGCAAACGATTCCTGAGATCGAAGTCGACCGGTCGCCGGTTGTCTGGGTCGACCAGTGAGTCCTCCCACAGCTCACTGCCCTGGTAGACGTCCGGAACGCCCGGCATTGTCAGCTGGATCAGCTTCTGAGACAGCGAGTTCGACCGCCCGTAGGGTTCGAGGCGTGCCGCGAATGAGGTCACGAGCTTGCGCACCTCGGGGTTGTCGTACGCGGCGTCGACCGCTGCATGCACGGCCGATTCGAACGTCGCCTCTGGATCTATCCACCCCGTTCCGTCCGCGGCCTCTCGCATGGCCTTCTGCGCATAAGCGTGCATTCGGTTTCGGTCGATAAGACCGGTTGCCGCGAATGTCTGCCAGAGCAGATAACCGAAAGCGGCGTTGGGGACCGGCGCCAGCTCGAGCAATCGGCGGGCCACTTCCGACCATTCGGCTGGCAACTCGGCAAGAACGGCGATCCGTGCGCGGATGTCCTCGCCACGCTTGGTGTCGTGGGTGGACAAGGTCGTCATCCCTCGCCGAGCCCGCGCAATCCTACGGAGCTGGGCTTGGTGAAACTCCGCTACCCCCGAGCCGAAGGTGCCCGGGTAGCCACCGACTTCGTTGAGCGAGATCAACCGGGAATATCGGTAGTAAGCGGTGTCTTCGACTCCCTTGGCCATGACCGCTCCGGTTACCTGCTGGAAGCGCGCGCACAACTCATCAGCGGGGTCGCTCAACCGCGGTAGCAGGCCGTCTATGGCGCTCGCAAGCTCGGGCCGGCGGGTCTTGGCCAGCTGCGCGGCGTGTTCGAGATGCTCGCTGCCCAGCGGTAGGTAGGACCTGTACACCGGAAAGGCGATTGCAAGTTCGGTGAGAGCCGCCCTGATCGCTGCGTCCTCATCGCTGTTGACCAGGCGGCGGAGCCGACGGATCTCGGCCTGCAGGATCGTCGTTGCAACGAGGCGTTTGCCGTCTGCGATGTGCTGATCGTAATCGCGATCGTCGCCGGTCAGCTCGTGGTAGAGCTGAGTCATCGTGCCCTCGGCCGCCGGATCGACCATCAAGGCGTTGACCTCCGCCAAGGCGTCGTAACCGGTCATACCCGCCACGGGCCAAGACGCGGGCAGGTTCTCGCCGGGTTCGGTGATCTTCTCGACGGTGGTCCACGTCCCGTCCACAGCTTCGGCCAGCGACGAAGCGAGCCTCTCTAAGTAACCACCGGGATCCACGAGACCGTCGGGGTGATCGATGCGGATACCCGTCACGCCGTGCTCGCGAACCCAACGGATTATCTCGGCGTGAGTTGCCTCGAAGACTCGTGGATCCTCGACCCGCAGGCCGGCGAGTTCGGTGACCGCGAAGAACCGCCGATAGTTCTGATCGATGTCGGCACGTCGGAAGTTGACGAGGCGATAGTGCTGGCGCGCGTGCACCGTCGCGGCCGTTTCGCCCGTGAGCTGTGTGCCCGCAGCGATTGGATAGCGGTGCTCGTAGTAGCGCAGCTCGCCGTCCTTCAACTCGAGATCTCGACCTGGATCGAAGTCATCTCCGAGGACCGGGATGAGGATCTTGCCGTCGCCATATGCCCAATCGACATCGAACCAATCCGCGTGGGCGGAGCCGATGCCATGCTGCAGCAGATCCCACCAGGTCACGTTCTGGCTCGCGTCGGCCACGCCCATGTGGTTCGGCACAATATCGACGACCAAACCCAGGCCGGTCGCTCGGCACGCCGCCGCCAGTGCCGCGAGGCCGGCCTCGCCGCCACGTTCCGGATCCACCAGGCTGTGATCGACGACGTCATATCCGTGCGGCGAACCGGCCGTGGCCCGCAGCAGAGGTGAGACGTATACCGCGCTCACGCCTAGATCGACCAAGTAGGCGGTGAGATCGGCCGCGTCGAACAGGGTGAACTCTGCTGTGATCTGAAGCCGGTAGGTAGCGCTCGGTACGGAGGCCAAACCCATCAGTCGGTGCTTTGCAGCACGACGAGTGCACGAGCGGCGACGGTAAGCGTGCCACCGGCGTCGATCGGTTTGCTGTCGGACAGGACGGCCGTCTCGGTGTCGACGACTATCTGCCAGGCGGCGCTGTATCCCGGTCCTGGAAGGGTGAACTCGATGGCTTCGTCATGGGCGTTGAAGCAGAGAACGAACGAATCGTCCACCACTCGTTCGCCACGGGCGTCGCGGTCGGGGATTCCCTGGCCGTTGAGGTATACGCCGACCGAGCGACCGAAGCCGGATCCCCAGTCCTCATCGGTCATCTCGTCACCGTCTGGCGCGAACCAGTCGATATCTGGTTGTCCGACCGTGCCCTTGCGGCGCACCGGCAAGCCGTCGAAGAAACGTCGTCGGCGAAAGACCGGGTGAGCTGCTCGCAGCCCGGCGATCTGGTGAGCGAATTCCATGAGCTCCTGGTCGACGGTGTTCCAGTTGACCCAGGTGATCTCGTTGTCCTGGCAGAAACCGTTGTTGTTCCCTAGTTGTGTCCGCCCCAGTTCGTCCCCATGGGAAATCATGGGCACACCTTGGGAGAGCATGAGCGTGGCGAGGAAGTTCCGTTGCTGGCGGGATCGCAGCGCCAGCACCTGCTCATCGTCCGTCGGGCCTTCGACCCCACAGTTCCACGACCGGTTGTGGCTCTCGCCGTCCTTGCCGTCCTCACCGTTGGCCTCGTTGTGTTTCTCGTTGTAAGAGACGAGGTCGAGCAGCGTGAAGCCGTCATGGGCAGTGACAAAGTTGATCGAGGCCACTGGCCGTCGCGCCGAATGCTCATACAGATCGGACGAGCCGGTGAGCCGGGCCGCGAACTCGCCGAGGGTCGCCGGCTCACCGCGCCAGAAGTCCCTTACGGTGTCTCGGTACTTGCCGTTCCACTCAGTCCATTGAGGCGGAAAGTTGCCGACCTGATACCCGCCGGGCCCGACGTCCCACGGCTCGGCGATCAGCTTCACCTGGCTGACAGTCGGATCCTGCTGGACGAGTTCGAAGAAGCTCGAAAGCCGGTCCACATCGTAGAACTCACGAGCCAAGGTGGCAGCGAGATCAAACCGGAAGCCGTCGACATGCATCTCGGTGACCCAATAACGCAGCGAGTCCATGATCAGCTGCAGCGAGTGCGGGTGTCGGACATTGAGGCTGTTACCGGTGCCGGTGTAGTCCATGTAGTAGCGCTGGTCGTCCTCGACCTGACGGTAGTACGCCGCATTGTCGATTCCGCGCATGCTCAGCGTCGGGCCGAGATGGTTGCCCTCGGCTGTGTGGTTGTAGACCACGTCGAGGATGACCTCGATATCGGCGTCGTGCAAGGTGCGCACCATCGCCTTGAATTCTTGGACCTGGCCGCCGGGTGTACTGCTCGCGGTGTACTTGTGATCGGGCGCGAAGAAGCCGATCGTGTTGTAGCCCCAGTAGTTCGAAAGACCCTTGTCGATGAGCGTCGAGTCGTTGGCGAAGTGGTGCACCGGCATCAGTTCGATCGCCGTCACCCCGAGGTTCTTCAGATGCTCGATCATCACCGGGTGGGCGATCGCTGAGTACGTGCCGCGAATCTCTTCGGGGATGTCGGGGTGTGTCTGCGTCAAGCCCTTGACGTGTGCCTCATAGATGACGGTGTCGGCGTATTCGCGTTTCGGCGGTCTATCCACGCCCCAGTCAAAGAACGGGTTGATGACCACCGACTTCGGCATGCTTGGCGCGGAGTCCTCGTCGTTGAAGCTGTCAGGGTCACCGAAGTTGTAGCTGAACAGTGACTGATCCCACCGGAACCTGCCGTCGATTGCTTTCGAATACGGATCGAGCAGCAACTTGTTCGGGTTGCAGCGGTGACCGTGCTCAGGCTCGTACGGACCGTACACCCGATAGCCATAGCGCTGGCCAGGCTCGACGCCGGGCAGAAACGCGTGCCACACGAAGCCGTCGACCTCGGGCAGCGCGACACGGGTCTCGACGCCATCACGGTCGAATAGGCACAGTTCCACCCGCTCTGCGACCTCACTGAAGAGGGCGAAGTTGGTTCCCGAGCCGTCGTATGACGCACCGAGGGGATATGCCTTGCCTGGCCAGAGTTGCATCCCGCCAGTGTCCCGTGTCGGTGTTTCTGGCATCTTGTCAGGTATGACCGGAGCCGTCTGAACCGGTTTGCTATCGGCGCTGAAGTCCGCGCCTGATTGGGGTTTGGTGGATTTCTGGGTCGTGCGGGTAGATCTCGTAGACGCCATCTCAGAGCGACCCGTCCCGTTCCGAGGTCGTTCTCGGCCGGGTCGTCCACACTGCGATGGTGAAGTCGGCGTCGCTGACTCGAGTCTGTCTTGGCAGACCGAGGATGCTGTCCAGCAGACCGTGCAGGGTTTCGGTCTGCAGCGTCCGGCCGGGGAAGTGGTGCTGCCAATGGCAAGCCAGTACCGTGGCGTCGGCGTCCAGGCTGTCGAGGACAGCGTCAGCCATGGTGGCCCACTCGGAAGCTTCGGCCATCGATCCGATCTCATTGAGGACGATGAGGTCGAACTTCTCGCCCCGAGGCCAGTCATCAGGCAGATGGCGGTGGTCGACAGTTACGTTGGACAGGTGCGACGTTCGATTCCGGGTGGCAGTCACGTTGTCGCGGTAGCCGTCGACTGCGAGCAGTCGCTCGCTTCGCCGTGCCAGGTCCGGGGTTAGTTCGCCTTGGGAACAGCCAGGCTCGAAGGTCGAGACGTAGCGGCTGTTGGGCAAGGTGGCGAGCAGAAGATCGCGTTTGCGCTGGGCATGCCAGCCGCTTCGCATGTGCCAAGGATCTTCGCTGGCAGCAAAGAGATCGTTCAGATGCTGCAGATCAGTCATCGTCATGTCGCCTTCGTCACGAGTCTGTACTAGGCAGGTGACGGCTCGGGGGACTTGAGCGTTACCTGCCGGGAACAAAGGCCAAACTCTGTCTTCCGGCTAGCTGCTGAACCGTGCTCACAACACTACCTCGATCAGGGACCGAAGGTCAGCCAGCGATGCTGCTTTTGCGTTGTCTGCTGCATTTGTGCCATGGCGGTCTAGCGCGTTGTTGGTTTTGGCGGTGGTTTGGGTGGCTGGGACTCAAGATCGGACCAGTGCACGTGCATTCGGTGAGGGTCGGTGCGATCAATCGTGACGGTGAGGGTCTGGCCAGGTCGCGGCCAGCGATGGGCCGGAGGGTGGCAGCGATGTGTGGCCGAGGCGGGCTTCATCTCGGCGGAGATCAGGACGCCGCGAATGACGCACTTGCCGCCGACGCTCTCGGCGGCCGCGGTGCATTCCGAGACGTACAGATGTGCAGGCATCGGCGCCGCGATGCCGGCGTCAGCCGCCGCGGCACTCATGACGGCCGTAGCGGTTCGGCTCGACATCATCGCTGATAGTCGCCGCCGGAACTTGCTGGGAGAAGTGTTGAACACGCTCATCAGACGCCGTCTTGCCGCGGTCATGACGCATGCTGCTCAGGTTCGCTGTTACCTCAAGACTTGCTCAAGACTCGTGGGCGGAAATTGTCGTCCGGAAAGCTCGATATGTCGTTCTGGTCAGGGCGCCTGATAACGGATAGTCACCGGCGATCCCCCGATGAACAACCCATCGGAAAATCAACGTTCGGGTCGAGCCTCGGCTTTGACTAGTGGCTATGCGCACTGAGTTGCGTCGGTTCGCAAGTGGGCGTACGTTCCCGTTTCCGTAAGCGGATTTAACAACCTCTCCAGGGAGGGTGCGGGAAACCCTCTCAATTCCGGTTGGGCGGACAAGCTCCGATCTTCTTACCGTCGTTGCCGATCCGGGAACGGCGTTCGTCCCCGCCAGCTCATCGAGCGGCTCGGGCTGACTCCACCGGATGAAGATGACGGCCGCCCGGGACCCCCCGGCCCGGGCGGTTTTCACCTTGATTCGTTTGAAAGTTCAGCCACGAAGCCTCCGAATTCGTGGTAAAACGCAGGCACTGTGTGAGCTAGATAACAATCGACGCATCAATCGTCACGATCAGATCGTAGCCGCGTCTGAGCACCAGAGCTCTTGTTCAGGTAGTGCGGATCTGGCCGCAAATGCGGGAATCGGTGGGCGTGGAAATGGCTAAAGCACTTGCTGGGCAACGACGAACGGCAGCGACGCAGGCAGCTGCGCTCATCGCCACGATGGCCATGGCGTTCGGCGTCGCATTTGTCAGCGCTGGTCCAGCGTTCGCGGCCACTCTCGGCCTGACGGTGTCGCGTCTGACGTCTGGCACCGCTGCGGCCGATCCGGTCGGTGGCGCCCCGAACAACTGCGTGGCACAGACCGCAGGTTCGCCCACCCACACCGCTGGCTGCGATACATCGGTCGCTGGCACCGATCAGATCTTGCGCGTTCGGGACACTGCAACCGCGCGGTTTACCTACTCGGTCTCAGCTGCCGACACCAACATTAGAATCGTGGGCACCTTGCCCCTGGCGGCAGACGGTCAGCCTGCGGCGGTCTGGGGAGCGCTGCCAGCGGCGTGCGGGGCTGGTTCCACCGGTGCTACAACTCGATCCTTCACCTGCGTCGTTCCGAATACCACGGCCAATGTGGTGGGTGCGGTCGACGTTCCGTTGATCCTGACCACAGACAGCGCGGACGGCGCCGCGGTCAGTGCGTCTGGCACGGTCAGCAGTGCGACGTCGGCAGCCGTTGCCGGATCGACCAGCGCGGACTACGTAGCCTCGAAACGGGCCGACTCGAAATTTGACCTCAGCGTCGGCGGCGATGGGACCGTCCCCTATAAATCAGCGGACGGCCTGACGCCAGGGGTGGCTTCGTTCTTCCTCGCCACCGTGGCCTTTCGTGGTGGCGTCGGCGACGGAACTCTCGGCCAACCGGTGAACATGGCGCTCAGCCTGGCGAGCCTCCCCGCGGGCTCGCAGCTTCTGAACTGGGGAGACTGGGGCACCGGCTGTGGCGGCAACCGAAATCCCTCAGCGACCGGCAATCCCGGTTATGGAAACTTGGTACCCGGCAACGGCGGAATCCTGGCGACAACTGCGACCTGTTCGCTCACCGGCTCGACGGTCAACTACTCGGCGATGGTCCTGCCTGATGCCACAAGCCTGGGCGGAAACCTGGGTGCCGTGTGGCTAGCTGTATGGACGCCGCTGAGCAGTTTGCCCACCGGCGCCTCGAACCTCACCGTGGTGGGGGCGCCGTTCACCGGCCCGCTTGCCGGCGGTGGAGTGAACTATCCCGGGGCCGGAGAACCAGGGCCGAACAACACTGGTAGTCAGAGCGTCAATAAGAACATCGTGCCAACCGAGTCAAAGATCATCACAGCAGCAGACGTTGCCAATCCGGTCGCTACAGGGTCGACGATTGGCGGCGGGAATTCGGGCGTGATCGCGATCGCCAGCGGAGCGATCACCACAGCAACCCTGGACCTCGGCAACAACGGGACACAGCCGTGGCCTGGCGCCGCGGTATGTGAGAAGTGGGACCCGTCGACGACCAACGTGATGCCGTGGCCGTCCGGCCAGATCGTCACAGCCGTTACGAGTGGCATTGCCGCGCCGCAACCCGCCCAGTACGGTGCGCACACGGTAGGAACGGGTTACAACAACACCAACAACTTCACGATGGCACCTAGCGCGTACACGGTCGAGTACGGCGTCACAGACTGGTCAGCTGCGTCGCCGCAAAGTGAAACCACGATGCGTGCGGCGTCTTGTTCTGACGCGACGGGAACCTGGTACACGTCGTTGACCGATCCCGCGCTGCTCTCGCTGGCCGCGAGCCGGGGACTTACCGTCGACCAGATCGTGTCGAAGGTTCGCGTCACGCTGCTTGCCCCGCTTGATCCCGGCCAATCGGTCGCCTTCAAGTTCCGTTTCCAGACGCGCAGCACCTTCCGACCCGATGGCACGCCGACAGCTGGCCAAGCCTTACCGCCTGGCTCCACGCTGCCGGATTCGCCGGCGTTCATACCACCCGGGGCGACTGCCTGGACTCCGGACTGGACCGGTGGCGTGAACCCGCGCTGGGTCATCCCGATACCGGCCACGGGCGTCGTCGCCACCCCAAGCAAGACCGGGAGCGCCGGCAACCTCTCAGTTGGGACGCAAGAGACCTTCACGCTCGGCGGCGGCATGGTCATCAACGCCGACGTCGCCGCGAATCAGACTTTCCGTTATTACGATCGGCTGCCCGCACAGTTCGCCTATGTCGCCGGCTCCGCGACACCCGCTCCGTCGGCTGTCATTTCCGAAGCCGACGGTTCAACGTTACTGGTGTGGGACTTCACCGCTGTTTACCCCGGTAACAGCACGCAATTCGCACTGCCTACCGCAACGTACAAGGCGACTCTGGACGTACTGACGCCGGACGCAACCCTGATGTTGAACCAAGTCGTCCTCGATGTGCGTAAGAGCGACGGCACCCAGGTCGACGCCCGACCGGTTATGGCGGGTGGCGCGAGCTGTGAGGCCGCAGGTAAATCGAACGGATACTCGGTGCCGGCGACCACGACGGTCTCGGCGCCCGAGCAAGCGTTTTTTCCGCTCAATCCCGCGGCAGCAGGCTGTACCGGCACTGCTCGTTACGCCGCGGTTCAGATCCGCGCGGTCAACCCCCTGCTCCTCGGCGTGGCAAAGACACCGTTGCGTGCTGTGGTCCAGGTCAACGAGGCGGACAGCACTGCCACACCGGTCGGCTACAACCTCACGTACGTCAATCCCTCGTCCAGCGCTCGACCGTCGACCGATCTGATTGACCTGTTCGCGTTCAACGGCGATGGCCGTACGCCGGCTTCGGTGATTCACGGCAGCTCGTCGCTCACGTCGATCACCACCGACGATGCGCTTTCGACCGTGCCGAACGCCTTGCCTATCAGCGCGCGGGACCTGACCACGCCTCGTTCCGGATCGACGTTCTATTACACGAGCGCAGCACCGGCATCGATCAGCTCCGATCCGGACGCGGCCTCGAATCTCGTGGGCGGCGCGACACGATGGTGTCTAGCCTCCCAGTTCGGTACAGCTGGTTGTCCTGCCACCATCGGGGCGACAACCGCCGTGCGCGACATCTCGGGAACCTTGGCATCGGCGGCGAGCCACACTCTGCGTTTAGGTTTCGCGATGGTGGGAAATGCCAACAACGACACCTATTCAAACGCTGCGACCGTGCGCGCGCCCGATCTGACCTCGGCTGCCGTGAGCGCCCCGGCGTCGTTCAAAGCCGCCGGCTCGACGATCAACGGGACTCTCTGGACCGACGTCAACGGCGACGGCGTCGTGAATGCGGGCGAGACCGGCCGCTTGGCGGGCGTCGGGGTAGCGCTCAAGAACTCGAGCGGTACTGTCGTCGCGACGGCGGTCACGAACGCCGCCGGCGTCTACACATTTCCCGATCAGGCCGCTGGCAGTTACACGGTGGCGATCGACACCGGCAACGGCCCGACGTCTGTTCGGACGCTATTCCCGGCCTATGCCGCCACCTTTGACCCGGACAGTGGCACAACCGTGCCGGACGAGTCCTCGGTAGTTACCGTAACAACAACACCGCAGACGCTTTCAGCGAATTTCGGTTATGCAACGTCATCTCTCGCCGGTCGGGTCTTCAACGATCTCAACAAGAACGGCGCGGTAAACGTAGGAGAAGTCGGCCTGGGCGGGGTGACCGTAACACTGACCGGAACGAACGACCTCGGCCAGCCCGTGTCGCTGACGACAACCACCGCCGCGACCGGCAACTTCAGCTTCGGCCCGCTGCGCCCAGGGACGTACTCGGTGACACCCCAGGTCGCGGCCGGTTTCGTAGCTGGAGCATCTACGGCGGGTACGGCCGGCGGGGTCGGTGCAACTGGGGTCGTCAGCGCGATCACCCTTCCGGTAGCCACCAATACCACCGGTTACCTTTTCGCCCAGTTCACCTCAGCGCCTGCTCTGACGATTACCAAATCGGTGAACCCGGCGCAGGCCCATCCGGGCGATCCAGTTACGTACACGGTGAATGTCACTAACAGCGGCGACATTGCGCTGACAAACGTCGTCGTCACCGATCCCTTGGTGCCGGGGTGTTCGGCGAATATCGGCAGTCTGGCTGTTGGTGCTGTCGCGACCCCTATTACCTGCAACTCGACGGCACCCGCTGATGACATCACCAACATCGTGAACGTCAATGCCGACGCTCCTGGCGGCAAGACCGCATCAGCAACTGCGTCGGCGACGTTAGACGTCATTCATCCGGCCATCACCATCACCAAGGTTGCGACGCTTGCGCAGGCCCGACCAGGCGACACCGTGACGTTCACGATCACGGTGAAGAACTCCGGCGATGTCCCACTGACCTCGGTGTTGGTGACCGATCCGATTGCGCCCTCCTGTGGGCGTACCTTGGCCTCGCCGCTCGCGCCGAATGGCACGGCCACGTATACGTGTTCGATGGTGGCAGGGGCGACCGACTTCACCAACACTGCCACCGCGGGGGGCGTCGATCCGGTCGGTGTCGCCGCGATGGCGAGCGCGACTGCGGCCGTCGACGTCATTCACCCGGCGCTAGCGATTACCAAGGTGGCAGCGCAGACGCAGGCCCGGCCGGGCGACACCGTCGACTTCACGATCTCGGTTTCGAATACCGGCGACGTGCCGTTGGCGGCGGTGTCGGTCAGCGATCCGATCGCAGCGAGTTGCGCGCAGGCGATTGCGTCGCCGCTGGCCCCGAATGTGACGTCGACCTATCAGTGTTCGATGACGGCCGGCGCAGCTGACTTCACAAATACGGCCACGGCGACGGGCACCGATCCGCTGGGCAACGCCGTCAACGCGAGTGCATCGGCACCGATCGATGTCATCCACCCTGCGGTGACCATCACCAAGGTGGCAGCGCAATCGCAGGTGAGGCAAGGTGACACGGTCACGTTTACGATCACCGTGACGAATACCGGTGACGTGCCGTTGGCGGCAGTGTCGGTCAGTGATCCGACCGCGGCGGCCTGCGTGCAGGCGATCACGTCGCCGCTCAACCCAGGCGCATCCTCCGCCTACCAGTGCTCGATGACCGCTGGGTCGGTCGACTTCACGAACACGGCCGTTGTCAGTAGCACCGATCCACTCGGCAACATAGTGACAGCGGCGGCCGCGGCGGCCATCCAGGTGATTCACCCAGGGATCGTCATAACCAAGGTCGCCACGCAACCGCAGGCGCGCCCGGGTGACACCGTGAACTTCACGATCACCGTGACGAACACCGGTGACGCGCCCCTGACCGCGGTCGCGGTGACGGACCCTACGGCTGCGGATTGCGCCCGAACCATTCCAAGCCCACTTGGCCCGAATCAAACATCGAGCTACCAGTGTTCGATGACGGCCGGTTCGGTTGATTTCGTCAACACAGCAACGGCTACAGCGACGGATCCAACCGGACACGCTGTAACCGACAGCGCGGGCGCACCGATCGACGTGATTCACCCGGCAATCACGATCGCGAAAGCTGTCTCGCCCGCTGATGCCCAGGCGGGCGACCCGGTGACCTACACGATCACGGTCACGAATTCCGGCGATGTGCCACTCACCAACATTGCCGTCACCGATCCGCTGGTCAGCGCCTGTGCCCGATCCGGTCTGTCGTTGGCAGCAGCGCAATCACAGAGTTGGACGTGTCCCTTCACAGCGCCCAGCAATAGCTTCACGAATACTGCAACCGCGACTGCGCAGGCTCCGTTCGGTCCGGACGTGAACGATTCAGCCAGCGCGCAATTGGTTGTTGATCATCCGCAAATCGCGATCACCAAGACTGCGGACGTCGTTCAGGCGCGATTCGGTGACCCTGTGACCTTCACGATCACAGTGACGAACACAGGCGACGTAGCGTTGGCAGCAGTGGTCGTCGACCCGTCCTTCAGCGCGTGTTCTCGCAATGTCGGTGCGCTTGCCGTTGGCGGTCACGCCACCTACACCTGCACGATCGCTGCCCCACTGACTTCGTTGACCAACACGGCGGTTGCGACCGGGACGCCGCCGTCAGGGCCGGCGGTCAAGGCCACCGATTCCGTTAGCGTGCAGGTGATTCATCCGGCCATCACCATCACCAAGGTTGCCGCGGCGCCTCGGGCCCGGGTTGGCGACTCGATCGATTTCACGATCACTGTTACGAACACCGGTGATGTGGCCCTGGATTCGGTAGACGTCGCCGATGCGCTTGCCGCCGACTGCGTAAAGAGCCTGGGCACCCTCCAGCCGGGCCAGCAGGTCAGTTATCACTGCAGCATGTCGGCCATGGCCGACGACTTCACTAACGTGGCCAGTGTGACGGGGCTGGATCCCACTTTGAACCCGATCACAGAGCGGGCAGCTGCTGCAATTGACGTGATCCACCCAAGCGTGTCCATCACCGGGGTGGCCCTGCCGGGCAATGTCGTACGTCCGGGCGATCGGATTACCTATCGCATGACGGTCACCAACACTGGCGATACCGCGCTGACTGGCACAAAGGTCGTCGATCCCTCGCTGGCAGCGTGCGACCACAATCTGCCGGATCCGTTCGCACCGGGTGCCACGGTTGTCTACACCTGCTCAACGACCGCACCCGCCGCTGACACGACTAACCACGCGACTGTTACCGGTGACCCCAGTGTCGGGCCGCCAGTCAGCGCGGCAACTGCGATCGCTCTCGATGTCGTTCACCCGGCGATCGCAATGAGCAAACAGGCGAACTCCAAGCGGGTGACCGCCGGCGGATCGATCATGTACACCATTACCGTCCGCAACACCGGCGACACTGATCTCGCGAATGCGCGGGTGCACGACCCCACCGCCCATGCCTGCGACCACACGTTCCTGACGCTTAAAGCGGGCGCGGCCGCGAGCTATACCTGCATCGTGACCGCTCCGGACGCCGATTACACAAACACCGCCACGGTCACCGCGCTGCCAACTGTTTCATGCTCCAGCGCCGTCGTAACGAGCGTCGCGAACGTCCGCGTCGCCAGCACTCTGAGGACGGAGGCAGCGTGCGGTAACCGCATCGCCGGCGCATCGCTGACCGCAAGCGCCAGCGCCAGCGTGAAGGTCGACCCGGTAACAGTTGCGCCGCTGACAGACCCAGGGCAATCCGTTGACGCGGATCTGATCGACACCGGTCGACCAGGACCAAGCCGTGGACCCAACGCGGTAGTCATCAGTGCAGGAATTGGTCTGGTGCTCGCGGGCCTCGCTTCGTTGCTGCTGTTCGCGCGCCGACGCCTTCACGGCAGGGGCGGCGTCAACGTTGATGGCTGACCCTGCCGCCGGTCGTGAAGACCAGCAGCCGACCAGTCGCTGGCCCGGTTGGGTCGGCTGGGTGATCTGCGCCGTCGTGACCGTGGCGCTGTTGGCGACTGGTGTCGGCCTGATCGCCGACGGCGCGCGAACGCACCGAGCCCATGCAGCGCCCTTGCCGACTCGAACGTTCCGGGTGGATCCAGCGGCGATTACACCGCTGCCCGCAAGCGCCGCGGCCGCTCTCGACGACGCGTTGCCGGTGGACGGCTGTGCGTCCTTGTCGACACATTCTCCGGCTGGTGTCACGAGTCGAATTCTTGTGCCCGCCGTATGCATCGATGCGCCGATCGTCCGAACCACGGTGGCGGACAGACAGCTGATCATTCCTGGTGACGTACACCAGGTCGGGTTGTGGGATCAGGGCGCTCCGCTGGTATCAACGACGGGGACGACTTTGCTCGCGGGCCACGTCGACTTCGTCGGTCAAGGCAACGGTGCCTTGCACGTGTTATCGGTAGTTCGGGCCGGTGATGTCATCTACCTCTCGGGATCGGCCACATCGCACACTCGCTGGCGGGTGATCGCGCTGGAGACAGCCGAGAAGGCTGCGTTACCGGCGGCGGTGTTCGCTGGACCGTCCGGACCGCGAAGGCTCGTGGTCGTGACGTGCGGTGGCCCGATCGAGCACCTCGCGGACGGCACCTCGACGTATCGCGACAACGTCATCGTGACTGCCGTCCCGGGCTAAGGCCACTGCTACCTCCATCGGCGCCCGTCCCGGCGCCCGCCCGAGTGCCGACCACCCCGCGCCGCCCGTCTCGAGGTTGGTATCCGGGCGGGTCGTCTAGGCGGCCCCGTTGTATACGGCTTCGGAGTGGGACGCGCGGCGGAGGTCCGGATAGTGGTCAGTTGCTGTAAATCCTGGTCGGCGACACGAGGACAACCGTGCGGCGCTGCTCGGCCATCACCCTGTCGTACTCGGCCCAGTTGTCGTGGGTGCCGCCCGCCGCAGTGAACACCGCACGCAACATCAGCCGCAGGGCCTCGGAATCCACCTCAGCGTTCGCGTCATCCGGACCGATGAGTTCTGCATCGCCCTCGACGGTGGCCCACTGCCACCCCGAACGAAAGGCCACCGCTAGGCGCGGACGCGCGCGCAGGTTCGCCAGCTTCACCTTGCCGTAGGTGACAAAGGCGACGACGTCCTCACCGGTAAGCGGGTGCGGCATGACACCAGCGTTCACGAGCGAACTTTGAATCGAGCCGTCTGCCCGAAGGGTCGAAATCACCGCCAGGCCTTGTTCCTTCGAGCCGAGTTCGGCAACGTCACCAAGCGTCGTCATGTGATGCTCCTCTGGCCAGATTCAGGGTGCGCCTTCGACCAGTATCAGCCGTCCCGCAACCGGCTCGACCGCCGGAACCTCGATGTGGAACCTCGACGCGCAACCTCTAGGAAACAGCTCGATATGAGCGGTATGAGAGCGTGTCCAGATGACTTGGACAGCCCCTGACGTCACCAGAACCGACGAGTTGTACGCGGCCGATGAGCGGACAATGCTGGAAGGCATTCTGGAGCGGCAACGTACGACCTTGCTGTGGAAATGTGCCGGACTGACCGGCGACGAGTTGGCCCTCCGGGCGGTACCGCCGTCGAATCTCTCGTTGCTTGGCCTCGTGAGGCACTTGGCCGACGCCGAACGAGCATGGTTTAGACGCAGACTTCACAGCCAAGACCTTCCTGAGGTATATGCACGCGCAGATCGGCCGAACGCCGCTTTCGAAGAAGCGACCGCCGAAGGCGCCGAACACGATTTTGCGACCCTTGCCAAGGAATGGGAATTTGCCCGCGAGGCGGCTGCGGCTGCCGTGCTGACCGACGGGTTCATCCACGAGGAGGTCGGGCAGATCTCGCTGCGGTGGATCTACAACCACATGATCGAGGAGTACGCACGGCACAACGGCCACGCGGACCTGATCAGAGAGTGCATCGATGGCGAAACTGGCGAGTAAGGCAGAGCGGAGACCATGTCGCAGAGCAGAGACCATGGAGCAAGCGAAGCAAAAGACAAAGGGCCTTCTATCGCCGATTTCTCGGCGACCGAAGGCCCTGAGGCTGTCTCAACCAGCGTGGGCAAGGGGGGAGTTGAACCCCCACGTCCTTACGGACACACGGACCTGAACCGTGCGCGTCTGCCATTCCGCCACTTGCCCGGGGCGTCTCGAAAAGACGACACAGATTAGCACGACACCTAGGACGCGCTTGGCGGTCTCCACAGGCGGCGCAGATACCATCAACCTCACGTCCCGCCTCAGATCCACGGACCGGGACGCGAAAAGGCTGCCACAACGCAGCCGCCGCACAGCCGGAGTACAAGCACCAAATGCCCATCAACCGGCCGCTGGACGAGGGGAGCGAGGGCCACCCGGGCCCGAAAACGGCACGGCAAAGGCAGCGAAACACCGAAGGTAGTGCGATATTCAGCGGCACGACCAGGTGAAGCAGTCCGGCAACACGATCAGAGCTATGCAGAAGTCAGAGCTACACAGAAGCTAGAAGAGGGAGGACGAGACCATGAGCCTGGGACAGCGCTTTGAGCGCCGCCTGGAAGGTATGGTCGGCTCGGCCTTCGCTCGGGTTTTCAAGGGTCAGGTCGAACCAGTCGAGATTGGTACCGCCCTGCAGCGCGAGGCCTCTGACAAGAAGGCCGTGATGGGCTCAGGTCAGGTCCTGGTGCCCAACCGCTACCGAGTCACGCTGGGTGATTCAGATTACGAGCGACTCGCTCCCTGGGAGGCTCAGCTGACCACGTCGCTCGCCGAGCTCGTCCAGGAACATCTCGACTCGAATGGTTTGCAGACCATCGGCGACATCGAGGTCTATCTCGCACGCGATGCGGCACTGCACACCGGTGTCTTCGGCGTCGCGTCCCGGATGGAGCCCCAGGCGCCCCCGCGCCGTCGGCCGTACGACTCCATGTCCATGCCCGTCGTGCCTGGGCATATCGGCGAGTACGTCGAGCCCTACGGCTCGGCCCCGATCGGCTATCCGGCAAGCGCACCGCCCGCGTATGCGCCACCGGCGCCCCCGCTGTATGAGCCGACCGGTTACCAGGCGAATCCGCCGCCACCTGCGCAGCCGGTGTACCAGGCTCCGGTACCAGAGCCACCACGCCGGCCGGCCTTCAGAGCGCACATCATCGTCGACGACACGTCGGAAACGCACGTCCTGCGACCCGGCAGCAACATCATCGGCCGTGGTCAGGACACCGATCTGCAACTGCTCGACCAAGGGGTTTCCCGGCGGCACATCGACCTGCACCTCGGCGATGGACGGGCCGTACTCTACGACCTGGGCTCGACCAACGGCACCTCGGTGAACGGCCATTCGGTGCAGAGTCAGCAGCTTCAACACGGCGATGTGATCCGAGTGGGCCACACCAGACTGGTGTTCCAGCAGGACGGCTCATGACCTCACCGCTGGCGATTCAGCTCATGCGGTTTGCCTTTCTCGCCCTGCTTTGGCTATTTATCTACGGCATGGTGCGGGTCATCCGCACCGAACTTCGAACTTCGAGCGCCCCGCGGGTGGCGCCGGTGGGCAAACCTCGTCGTTCCAAGCGTGCAGGCGTGAGCGAGCCCCGTCCGGCCCGGGGCGCACTGTCTCAACTCGTGGTCGTCGAGGGCAGCCTCGCGGGCACCCGCGTCGCCCTCACCGGCAAACCGATCTTCATCGGACGGGCCAACGATTCGACCTTGGTGCTCACCGATGACTACTCATCGACTCGGCACGCCCGCATCAGCGAGACGAACGGAGTCTGGTACCTCGAGGACCTCGGCTCTACCAATGGCACCTACGTCGGGCAGTCCAAAGTCGACGGCCCCGTCCCGCTAGAGGCAGGCGTAGCGATCCGTATCGGCAAGACCGTCATGGAATTGCGATGACCGGATGACCTTGACGCTCAAGTATGCGGTCCGATCCGATCGCGGACTGGTGCGCAACAACAACGAGGACTCTGTGTACGCCGGGCCTCGGTTGCTGGCGATCGCGGACGGTATGGGTGGTCACGCCGCAGGCGAGGTCGCCTCGAAGATCGTGATCGGCACCATCGAGCCGCTCGACGAAGATCGCCCGATGGCTGACATGATCGGCACTCTCCGTGATGCCGTCGCCAACGCGAACGCTGCGCTGGCGGACTCGGTCGAGCACGATGCCGAGCTCGAGGGCATGGGGACGACCCTGACTGCCATCAGGTTTGCCGGTACCCGGATGGCGCTGGTGCACGTCGGCGACTCTCGTGCGTACCTGGTCCGCAATGGCCAGCTGAGCCAGATCACGCACGATGACACCTACGTGCAGTCGCTCGTCGACTCCGGCAAATTGACGCTGGAGGAGGCCTCGCATCATCCACGCAAGTCGGTAATTCTGCGCGCGCTGACCGGAGCCGAGGTAGAGCCGGACATCTCGATTCGCGAGGCTCGAAAGGGCGATCGCTACCTGTTGTGCAGCGACGGCCTGAGCGACGTCGTCACCTCGGCCACCTTGCTGGAGACGCTGCTCGAAGGCACACCCCAGGGCTGCGCCGACCGACTCATCGAACTGGCCCTTCGCGGCGGCGGCCCCGACAACGTCACCTGCATTGTCGCCGATGTCGTCGACGAGACCGACGGTGACGACGTACCGGTGATCGGCGGTGCAGTGGTCGATCCCGCTCTTGCCGTTGATTCGACAGAGGATTCGCCGGCTTCCAGAGCAGCGAAGATCGGTCGCGAAGATCGCCCGCCCGTAGTGGTCGCGCCGGCCCGGCGCTACCGAAGGCGCATCGTCATCGGCGCGTTGGTGGTAATCGGCATCGTGGCCGCGGCGACTGCCGGTTGGAAATGGACCCAATCTCAGTATTTTGTGGGCAAGGACGGCTCAGAGGTGGCCCTGTTCCGTGGTGTCAACACGGAGTTCGGCCCGATCAGCTTGTACTCGGTCGTCGAGAACAGCGCCCTCCGCCTTGATGATCTGACCCCCGCCGCCCGTGGCCAGGTCAACAATGGCATCACGGCCCGCAGCCGCAGTGACGGCGAACAGATCCTCAACCGCCTGCGGGACGACCTGCTGCCGCTTTGCCCGACGGTTACGCCCACGCCGTCGGTCACACCGACTCCGACAGCCAAGCGGACCACACCGCATGCGGGCACCGTCCCCGCGAAGACGGTGCCCGCGAAGACCGTGCCTGCGAAGAGCTTGCCTGCGAGGAGCGTGGCAGCGAAGACAACTGCGAAGGCCACGCCGACCCGATCAAGCGCCCCGCCAACGCTCGACGTGCCGTCGCCGACCTCGTCGGACGGGTGTCGCTGATGACCGTCTCGCATCGACTGCCCACCCGGCGAAACACCGAACTTCTGTACGTTCTGTTCGCATCGTTCATCGTGGCGTGCGCAGAAGCGGTAGTGGAAGTAACTCGCGACAACACGATCACGCCGCACGTTGCCACCTACTCCGGCGTCACTCTCGCCATCGGGCTGTGCTGCCACATCGTCATTCGCCGCACCGCCCGCTACGCAGATCCGTTGTTGTTGCCGTGCGCGGTGTTCCTGGTCGGACTGGGTCTCGTAATGATCCACCGTCTCGACCTCGGTTTGGCCGAACAGGCAAAGGAAAGCGGTGACACCTACAGCGGCGTCGCCGCGGCGAGCCAAGTCGTGTGGGCATTCGTCGGCCTCGCGGTGTTCTTGGGTGTGCTCTATCTGGTCCGTGACCATCGGGTCCTTGCCAGGTACGCCTATACCTTTGCCCTCGTCGGGTTGTTCCTGTTGCTGCTTCCCGCCGTGTTGCCTGCCCGATTCAGCGAGGTCAACGGGGCCCGGATCTGGATTCGGGTCGCCGGTTTCTCCATCCAGCCCGGCGAGATCTCAAAACTGTGCCTGACCGTCTTCGCGGCGGCCTATCTCGTCTCGAAGCGAGATGTGCTGTCGCTGGCCGGCCGGCGAATCGCAGGCATCGACCTTCCACGTGGCCGCGACTTCGGACCTCTGGTGGTTGCCTGGTTGGTGAGTATCGGGGTGCTGGTACGTAATCACGATCTCGGTACTTCATTGATGTTCTTCGGGCTCTTCGTGGTGCTGATCTACGTCGCTACCGAACGGGTCAGCTGGGTCATCATCGGCTTCGTACTGTTCGTGGGCGGCTGCTTCGCTTCATATCAACTGTTCGACACCGTGAAACAGCGCGTCGACGTGTGGCTGCACGTCTTCAATTTCATGCAGAACCAGGGTTATCAGCTCAGTCAATCGCTGTTCGGGCTGGGAACCGGCGGCCTGTTCGGCGCCGGGCTAGGCGGCGGTCGCCCCGACCTGGTTCCGGTGGCGAAGTCCGACTTCATCCTCTCCTCGTTCGGTGAGGAACTCGGACTGTTCGGACTCGTTGCCATCCTGGCGGTCTACGCAATCTTCATCTCCAGGGGATTCGCCGCCGCCCTGTCGGTCCGGGACTCGTTCGGCAAGCTGCTCGTCACCGGTATCGCGTTCTCGTTCGGTCTTCAGTTGTTCGTCGTTGCCGGTGGGATCTCCAGGCTGTTGCCAGAGACCGGCTTGACGACACCGTTCCTCTCCTACGGCGGCTCGTCGTTGGTCGCCAACTTTGCGCTGCTCGCGCTGCTGATCAGGGTGTCCGACGCCGGGCGCCGACCGCCGACCACGCCACCGTCTGCGGTGACCACTGAGAGCGGTCCGGTGCCCGTCACTGAATCGGCACCGCTCGTTGAGAAAGGTGCGCAAGCGTGAACCGCCAGATCCGCCGGGTGACCATTTTCGTGGGCGTCCTGCTGCTCGCAGTCGTCTTGAACCTCAACTGGGTTCAGGTCATCCACGGCTCGAACTACCGCGACAATGCCGCCAACCAGCGGGTGCTGCTGGACGAGTACAAGCGCCAGCGCGGTTCGATCATCTTGCAAGGATCGGGGACTCCCATCGCGGAATCGGTGGCCACCAAGGACGCGCTGATGTACCTGCGCCAATACTCCAATGGGCCCCTCTATGCACCGGTCACCGGCTTCAACTCGCTCTACTACGGCCAGACCCAAATCGAGAGCGCCGAAGACTCGGTGCTGTCCGGTAACGATGATCGCCTTTTCGTACAGCGCCTCACCAACCTCATAACCGGCCGCGATCCGCGCGGCGGCAACGTTCTGCTGACGATCAACAAGCAGGCCCAGGCTGCCGCCTTTCAGGCGATGGGCAACCGGCGGGGCGCTGTCGTGGCCATGGACCCGACAACCGGGGCGATCCTGGCAGCGGTGAGTACGCCGTCCTTTGACCCGAACAAACTCAGCTCACACTCGGCCGACAGCATCAAGCAGGCCTACAACGCCTACATCAACGACAAGTCCGATCCGCTCGCGAACCGCGCGTTCACCGAGACCTACCCGCCGGGTTCGGTGTTCAAGGTCGTGGTTTCGGCCGCCGCACTCAAGGCAGGCAAGACGCCGTCCAGCAAGATTCCGGCGGTCAATTCCCTGACGCTGCCCGGTACGACTACGCAGCTTCGGAACTTCGACGGCGAACAGTGCGCTGACGGTAAAACCGACACCCTCGAGCACGCGCTGGAAATCTCGTGCAACACCGCGTTCGCGCAGTTGGGTATGGATCTCGGCACCGACGCGATCCGCCAGGAAGCGGCCTTGTTCGGTATCGACGACAACGATTTCACCGTCCCGGTTCGGGTAGCGGGTTCGACCATCGGGCCGGTCGTCGATCAGGCGGCGTTGGCGCAGACCAGCATCGGTCAACGCGATGTTCGGATCACGCCGCTCGAAGGCGCGATGATCTCGGCGGCCGTGGCAAACGGCGGCAACCTGCAGACGCCTTATCTGGTCGACGAGGAGCAGGGCCCGAACCTGGCCACCTTGAGCCGGACCGATCCGACGACGTTGCACCAGGTGCTGAACCCGACCCAGGCCGCCGAACTCAACCAGATGATGCAGAACGTCGTGAACAACGGAACCGGCACCGCAGCGCAGATACCTGGGATCAAGGTCGCCGGCAAGACGGGTACCGCAGACAACGGTCCGCAGAGGCCCGACGGTAGCTACGTAAACCCGCCACACGCGTGGTTTACCGGCTTTGCGCCTGCTGATAACCCTAAGATCGCGGTGGCGGTGATCATCGAAAACGGCGGCGTAGCCGGTAACGAGACCACCGGTGGACTGGCGGCAGCACCCGTCGCGAAGGCTGTCATGCAGGCCTACCTCAGCTCCATCGGGGTGAAGTGATGATTCTCAGCCACGGGATGACAAGCAGTGAGGGCGGTTCATGACACAGCCACGCCTGGTGGGCGGACGCTACGAGCTCGGGGAGATCCTCGGCTACGGCGGGATGGCCGAAGTCCACCGAGGACGCGACATCCGGCTCGGGCGCGACGTCGCAGTCAAGGTGCTGCGCTCCGACCTTGCCCGTGACCCGTCCTTTCAGAACCGCTTTCGGCGAGAGGCGCAAGCCGCCGCCGGGCTGAATCACCCGTCCATCGTCGCGGTTTACGACACCGGCGAGGACGGCGACCCGAGCGGCATCGACGATTCGGTTTCGCCCTACATCGTGATGGAGTACGTCGAGGGCCGCACGCTGCGAGAGGTTCTGAAGTCCGAGGGCACCCTGCCGGTGCGTCGGGCCATGGAGATCACCGCCGAGATCTGTAATGCCCTTGATTTCTCGCACCGTTCGGGCATCGTGCACCGCGATGTCAAGCCCGGCAACGTCATGATCACGAACTCGGGCGCGGTCAAGGTGATGGACTTCGGCATTGCTCGGGCGATGGCCGACAACGCCGCCACGATGACCGCAACCTCTGCGGTCATCGGCACCGCGCAATATCTGTCGCCGGAGCAGGCCCGCGGCGAATCCGTCGACGCCCGTTCGGATGTCTACTCCACCGGCTGCCTGCTGTACGAGCTGCTGACCGGCCACCCGCCGTTCACGGGGGACTCGCCGGTAGCGGTGGCATACCAGCACGTCCGGGAAAATCCCCGAGTGCCGTCCTCGGCAAACCCGGCAATCCCGCCGGCGCTGGATTCCATCGTCATGAAGGCGTTGGCGAAGAACCCGCTGAATCGGTATCAGACCGCAGGCGAAATGCGCAGTGATCTTCAGCGGGCCATTGCCGGGCAACCGGTCGAGGCGGAGTCGGTCATGACCGACGAGGAGCGAACGCAGCTCATCTCGCGGCCTCCCGTTCCGCCGAACAAACCAGGCGGCCTCACGCCGGTCTACGACGACGAGGACGACCAGCACGGCCGCCGCGGCGCGATCATCTGGACTGCGGTCGTGGTCGCCTTGTTGCTCGTCATCGGCATCGCGGCGTTTGCGTTGCTGCGCGGCAACAACAAGGACAAGGGGCCAACCCTGTTCGCAGTGCCCTCAGTGGTGGGGCTGCTGCCGGCGCAGGCCGAGACCAATATCCGCACGGCCCACCTGACCATCGGCGGCACCGTCCCCAGCAACGGCCCGTGTACGACCAAAGCATCGGGTGCCGTGACCGTCGGTACCGTGTGCACCCAGAACCCGGCCGCGCTCAGTCAGGTGGCCGAAAGCACTGCGGTCTCGTTCACCATCTATGTCGGCCCGCGAGATGTCACCGTGCCGCAGGTGACGAATCTGCAATTCGACGCCGCCCAGGCCGCCATCAACAAGGTCGGCTTGCAGGCGACCCGCATTGACGTCAACTCACCACAACCGGTGGGCATCGTCGTCGCGCAGAACCCGCCAGCGCTGGGTACGGCAAAGCCTGGCACGACGGTGACACTGCAGGTCTCCAACGGCAAGGCGAAGCTCCCGAACGTCCTGCGGCAGAGCTACGACGCTGCGAGGATTGCCTTGCAGCAGGCGGGCTGGATCAACGTCGCACAAGTAACCGCGACAGTGCAGCCTGGGTTCAAGGTCGGCGACGTCATGTCGATGAACCCTGCGCAGGGCGTCTCCGTTCCCTTGAATACGACGATCACCCTGACCGTGGCGACTCCAGCTCCGCTGCCTAAGTGCTCGTCCTCGAGCCCGCCGCCCAGCCCGTCGACCTCGGGTTCGAATTCGACATCGCCCAAGCCGAGCAAGACGCCTACGACCACTCCGGCGTCCACCGCGTCACCGACCTGCACTCCTTAAGCCCGACCGGCACGCCCTAAGCCCGAGCCGACCTCAGGTGGGCAGCGTGATCTCTACCCGCAAGCCCGGCTTGTTGTCGTGCAAAATCGCGGTGCCGCCGTGCGCGGTGACGATCTCTCGAACGATGGCCAGACCGAGGCCGGTGCCGCCCTCGGCCCGTGAGCGAGCCGTGTCGAGCCGGTAGAACCGATCGAACACGCGTTCTCGCTTGTTCGCCGGCACGCCGGGCCCATCGTCGGCCACGCTCAGCACGACGGCGCGACGATCCGAGGACGCGATCCCGCTCGGCGCCGACGTAGTGCGCGCCGAAACGGTCACCTCGCTATGGGCGTACCGGACCCCGTTGTCGATGAGGTTCACCAGGACCCGGTGCAGGCCGTCCCGGTCGCCGATGACCGATGCCATGCTGGTGGCCCGGTCCGGCTCACTCAACGTGACCGCTACTCGCGCGTCGCGATAGCCGGCGACGATCGATGCAGCCAGGTCGGTCACTCGCACTGGAGCGCGGCTGGCGACGGCCCCGCGCTCATCCGAACGGGCTAGCGCGAGCAGGTCATCGATCAGGTTCGCCAGCCGGTCGACGTCGATCAGCGCATCGGAAGTCAGCTCACGCAACTCGTCAGATTCAGCGAACCTGCCGGCAACCTCGAGCTGCAGCCGCAGCGAAGCGATGGGCGAGCGAAGTTCGTGGGCGGCGTCGCCGACGAAGCGGCGCTGTTTCGTCGTTGCCGCATCGAGGCGATCGAGCATGTCGTTCAGGGTGGTGGCCAGCGAATGGATCTCGTCCTCGGCGGTCGGCACGGGCAGGCGCGATCGTGACAGCCCCGCGGCGCTCAGCGCGGCGGCGCCGCGTTGCAATGCCCCGACCGGGCGTAGCGCACGTCCGACGACCCACCAGGTCAGAACCGCCATCAGCAGCACGGCCAGCGGCGCACCGAACAGCAGCGATCGTTCGAGCAGGCGGGAGGAATCAAGCACCCGGCTGTAGTCGGTTGCGACCAGCACGGTTCGCTGAGATGAACCGACATCCGCTTTGACGGCGACGATCCTAAGAGGCCGATCTGAGGAGGCTCGCGCACCGTCGACATTGAGCGGTTTGCCGAGTCGCGCCCGGGACAGCTCACCCGTGGTGAGGATCGAGACGGCCGCATCGGCCCCAGGGGAATTTGCCACGACCCGGTTCTCACCGTCGACGACCTGGATCAGGTCGACGCCACCGCTGCTGGCTAACAGCTGGTCGGGCAGCTTGCCTTGCTGAATCAGAGACGCGATCTGGTTGCCACTCCGCTCGGCTGAGGAATCCAGCGTTCCCAACAGCGAGCGGCCGACCGTAATCAGCAGGGCGAACCCGGCGAGGGTCAGTGCCAGGGTGAAAAGCGTGGTCGCGACTACCGTGATTCGAGCTCGCAACGACCGGCGCCGCCACCAGGCCGCCGGACTGTTGCGTTCACCCACCGTCGACAGCCAACCGATACCCAGCTCCGCGGACGGTTTGAACGGCGTGTCGGTTGAACGGCTGATCGATCTTGCGGCGCAGGTAGCCGACGTACACCTCGATCACGTTCGCGTCCCCTTCGTAGTGGGCGTCCCAGACGTGATGAAGTATGTCGGCCTTGCTCACGGCGTCGCCGGCTCGGCGCATGAGGTATTCCAGCAGCGAGAACTCGCGTGGCGTCAGATCGATGTCGGTGTCACCGCGCCGGACCGCCCGCGCGGCTGGGTCCAGTGTGAGGTCACCGCAGGCGAGAATGGCCGGCCGGGGGCGCACTCCGCGCCGCAGTACGGCCCGCAGCCTGGCCAGCAGGACGACGAACGAGAACGGCTTGACCAGGTAGTCATCGGCGCCCAGGTCGAGCGCGTCAGCCTCGTCGTACTCGCCGTCCTTGGCCGAGAGCACCAGGACCGGGACCCAGTTCTGCTCGGCTCGCAGCGCCTCGATGATCCGGTAACCGGACAGACCGGGCAGCATGATGTCGCAGACGATCGCGTCGTAGGTGTTCTCGCGTGCCAGGTGCAGGCCGTCTGGACCGTTCAGGGCGACCTCGACGGTAAAGCCTTCCGCGACTAGCCCCCGCTGCAAGGCGGTGGCCATCCGTGCTTCGTCCTCGACGATCAGCAGCCGCATGGTGGGAAGACCTCACTGTCCGTTGTTTGTTCATTATTCGCGGGTTCAGTCACCGTTACCAGGTGTGCCGCACCGTAAGCATGCCGCGAGGTTTGGCGGATGATTCGGGTGCGCCTCAGCTCTGCCTCAGGCTCGCTCAGGCTGTGCACAGGGGTCGCGAACCATGCTGGGCGCCATGAGTGACCTTTCAACATCTTCGAACGTGCCCCGGTCGGGCGCGACTTCGCGACGTCGGGCGCTGCGCTGGCTCGTACCCGTCGGTGCGGTCGGTGTGGTTGCCCTCATCGCCAGCGGAGTCCTCTCCGCTGGCGCGAATCCGAACCTGGCACCACAGACCTCAGCCCAACTGCTCGCCTCGGTTGGCGACGCCAAGCTTTCAGGCTTCTCCGGCACAGTCATCGAGAAGGCGTCGCTGGGACTGCCGGAGCTGCCGAACATCGCGGGCCCGGGCGGCAGTTCGAGCAGCGGTTTGCTGGGCATGCTGACCGGCTCCCACACCGTTCGCGTCTGGTACGGCGGCGAGACCGAGCAGCGCCTGGCCTTGGTGGACTCGCTCGGCGAGCAGGATGTGTTCCGCAACGGGCGTGATCTGTGGCAGTGGGACTCCGAAAGCCGGATCGCCACCCACACTCTCCTGCCGACCGACGCCGCCAAAATAAATGGCGCGCCCGCGGAACAGACTCCGTATGTGAGTCCGTCCGATGCGGCCGCCCGCGCGCTGGCGTTGATCGACCCGTCTACAACCGTCACGACCGAGGCCACCGAGGTGGTCGCCGGACGGTCGGCCTACACGCTGGTCCTCACGCCTAAGGACGGACGCTCGCGCGTGGGGTCGGTGCGCATCTCGGTGGACGGAAAGACCAAGGTGCCACTGCGGGTGGTGGTGACTGCTCGCGGATCCAACCAAGCGGCCATCGACGTGGGCTTCACCCAGGTACGATTTGCCGCACCGGATCAGGACAACTTCACCTTCAAACCAGCTGCGGGAGTCACCATCAAAGAGTCTCCGGCGCCCGCGGCCATAAGCCCCGGAGCCAAAGCGGGCAACGCACCCGTGCCTGCCGGGGCGGGCTACACGGTCATCGGCTCGGGCTGGACTTCAGTGGCGAAGCTGACCGGCGTGCCTTCGTTGTCGGCTTTGACCCGAGACAGCGGCGAGGTCGGGCCCTTGATCGGTGGGTTGCCAGCGGTCTCGGGGACGTGGGGCAGCGGACATCTGTTCACTTCCTCGCTGATCTCAGCGCTCTTGACCAACGACGGCCGTGCCTACGTTGGCGCTGTTGATCCCGAGGTGCTCTACCAAGCTGCTTCACGAGGATGACACTTTCTGCCGCGACCAGCGGGGCCCGGTTGCCTGCCCAGGCAGACCCTAGGGGGGCGACCGGCCCGCTGGTCATCGAAACCACGGGCTTGACCAAGCGGTTTCGCAGCGGCCAGGTCGCGGTGAATCACATTGATCTCGCCGTCCCGGCGGGCGCGGTCTACGGTTTCTTAGGGCCGAACGGATCGGGCAAGACGACCACGATCCGGATGCTGCTCGGTTTGGTCTTCGCGACCGAGGGCACCATTTCATTGTTAGGTGAAGACATTCCCGCCCAAACGGGACGGGCCTTGCCGTGGGTCGGCTCACTGGTCGAGGGGCCAGCCTTTCACCCGTACCTGTCCGGCCGGGTGAATCTGGCCCGGCTTGACGCGGCCGATCTGACTGCCACCAGACGCAATTCCCGCCAGCGGATCGATCAGGCCCTGGAGCGGGTCGGATTGACCGCCGCCGCCGGGAAGCGATACCGCAACTATTCGTTGGGCATGCGGCAACGGCTGGGTATCGCCGCCGCGTTGCTGCAGCCACGCCGGCTACTGATTCTGGACGAGCCGACGAACGGCCTCGACCCGCAAGGCACGCGTGAGGTCCGGCATCTGGTGACCGAGCTGGCTCACGACGGAACCACCGTGTTCGTGTCGTCCCATCTGCTCAGCGAGGTCGAGCAAGTCTGCACCCACGTGGGCGTGATGCGGACCGGGTCGCTGGTCTGGCAAGGATCGATGGCGCAGCTGGCGACGCAGCAAAAGGTTCGGGTAACCGTCGAGACCGCGGACTCCACTGTCGCGAAGAGCGTCCTTGCCGACCTCGGCTTGTCTGAGATCACCGAGGAGCCTGGCGCCGCGTCAGCCGTTTTGGGGAGCCAAGCCCCCGAAGCGGTGGTGGCGGCGTTGGTCGGCGCCGGAGTCGGCGTGCGCGGTTTCGGGGTGGCCAAGCCCAATCTCGAGGACATTTTCGTGCAATTGACCGGGGAGGGTTTCGATGTCAGCGGCTGAAGTCGAATCGCTGCCCGCCAACGGTCGATCGCCTGGGCTGTCGGTCGCGGGCCGGGTGCCCGCGAGGTCGATGCTCGGAGGCCGCTTGCTCGCGACCGAGATCACGCTGCTGCTCCGGCGCCGCCGCAACCAACTGATACTGGTGGCGCTGGCGGCCATTCCGATCATCATCGGCGTCGCCGTCAAGCTGACCAACGACTCCGGCGAAGGCGGCTTGATCGGCAACATCACTGACAACGGGATCTTCGTATCGTTCACGGCATTGGTCGTCGTCATCCCGATCTTCCTGCCGATGGCCGTCTCGGTCGTCGTGGGCGAGACGATTGCCGGTGAGGCCGGCAGCGGAACCTTGCGTTATCTGCTCACGGTCCCGGTCGGGCGTACTCGACTGCTGGTGGTGAAGTTTCTCGCGGTCGCCTGCTGGTGCTTGTTGATTGCCGGCATCGTTGCGCTGGCTGGTTTGGCGATCGGTTTTGCCCTGTTCCCGGCAGGCAAAGTCATCTTGCTGTCCGGCACCCAGACCTCTCTGATCGGCGGCCTGGGGCGTCTGGTCCTGGTCGTCGGGTACGCCGCCCTGATGATGCTCGCAGTTTCCGCGGTGGGTTTGTTCATCTCCACCCTGACCGAGGTGTCGATTGCGGCGATGGCCGCCACCCTCGGCGTTGCCATCACGATGCAGGTGCTCGTGGCGGTGCCTCAGCTGCATGCCCTGCGTCCGTGGCTGATCAGCAACTACTTCCTCGATTTCGATGACGTGTTGCGCGACCCGTTGACCTTCGGTGGTCTGGGACGCGGCGCCGTCGCTGCGCTGGCCTACATCGCAATCTTCTTCTCGCTGGCATGGGCCCGCTTCACGAGCAAGGACGTGACGAGCTAAGTGACTGTGCCGCACGCTGCTGACCACCACGATCTGATCCGGGTGCACGGCGCTCGGGTGAACAACCTCAAGGACATCAGCCTCGAGATCCCGAAGCGCCGCCTGACGGTGTTCACCGGCGTCTCCGGATCGGGCAAGAGCTCGCTGGTGTTCGGCACGATTGCGGCAGAGTCCCAGCGGTTGATCAACGAGACGTACAGCTCGTTCGTGCAAGGTTTCATGCCGACGTTGGCGCGGCCCGAGGTCGATGTACTCGCGGGCTTGACGACCGCGATCATCGTCGACCAGCAGCGGATGGGTTCGGACCCGCGCTCCACGGTCGGCACGGCGACCGATGCGAATGCGATGTTGCGGATTCTGTTCAGCCGGCTCGGCAAGCCACACATCGGCTCGCCCCAGGCGTTCTCGTTCAACGTTGCCTCGATCTCGGGCGCCGGGGCGGTCACCCTTCAGCGCGGTGGCACCACCACCAAGGAGCGACGGAGTTTCAGCATCACCGGCGGTATGTGCCCACGTTGTGAGGGCCGTGGGGCGGTGAACGACATCGATCTCACGGCGCTGTACGACGACAGCTTGTCGCTCAACGAGGGTGCGCTTACCATCCCCGGTTACAGCATGGACGGCTGGTTCGGACGCATCTTCAACGGCTGCGGTTTCTTCGACCCGGACAAGCCGATCCGCACTTTCACCAAGCGCGAGCTGCGCGATCTGCTCTACAAGGAGCCGACCAAGATCAAGGTCGACGGCATCAATCTCACCTACGAGGGGCTGATTCCCAAGATCCAGAAGTCGATGCTGTCCAAAGACGTCGACGCGATGCAACCACACATCCGCGCTTTCGTGGAGCGTGCGGTGACCTTCATGACGTGCCCCGAATGCGGCGGAACCCGCCTCAGCGAGGCCGCTCGCTCCTCGAAGATCAAGCGAATGAACATCGCCGATGCTTGCGTGATGCAGATCAGCGACCTCGCCGACTGGGTCCGTGGTCTGGCGGAGCCGTCGGTGGCGCCGTTGCTGACCTCGCTGCAGAAAACCCTCGACTCGTTCGTCGAGATCGGGCTGGGCTATCTCAGCCTCGACCGAGCGGCGGGGACGCTTTCTGGCGGCGAGGCGCAGCGCGTGAAGATGATCCGCCACTTGGGCTCCTCGCTCACCGACGTGACTTACGTCTTCGACGAACCCACCATCGGGCTGCACCCGCACGACATTCAGCGGATGAACGGCCTGTTGCTGCGACTGCGGGACAAGGGCAACACCGTGCTCGTCGTGGAGCACAAGCCCGAGACCATCGATATCGCTGACCACGCGGTCGACCTCGGCCCCGGCGCCGGCAGTGCCGGTGGCGAGGTGGTGTTCGAGGGAACCGTGGCAGGGTTGCGGGCCAGTGGCAGCCTCACCGGCAGGCACCTGGACGATCGGGCCACTTTGAAGCCTTCGGTGCGGACATCGTCGGGACTACTCGAGGTCCGCGGTGCGAACGCCCACAATCTCCAGGACGTAGCTGTCGACATCCCGCTCGGCGTCCTGGTGGTCATCACGGGCGTCGCCGGATCGGGCAAGAGCTCGCTGATTCGCGGCTCGGTGTCGGGGCGCGACAATGTGGTGTCGGTGGACCAGGCCCCGATTCGCGGCTCGCGGCGCAGCAACCCTGCGACGTATACCGGGCTGCTCGACCCGATTCGCAAGGCGTTCGCGAAGGCCAACGGCGTGAAGCCGGCCCTGTTCAGCGCAAACTCCGAGGGCGCCTGCCCTAACTGCAACGGCGCGGGCGTCATCTATACCGACCTGGCGATGATGGCTGGCGTCGCCACGGTTTGCGAGGTGTGCGACGGCAAGCGGTTCCTCGCTGAAGTCCTCGACTACAAGCTCGGCGGTAAGAATCTCGGAAAGGACATCAGCGAGGTGCTCGCGATGCCGGTCACCGAGGCCGAGGAATTCTTCAGCTCCGGCGAGGCGAACACCCCGGCCGCCCACAAGATTCTCAGCCGCCTTCGCGATGTCGGCCTCGGTTACCTCAGCCTTGGCCAGCCGCTCACGACGCTCTCGGGAGGCGAACGGCAGCGACTCAAGCTGGCGGCCCAAATGGCCGACAAGGGCGACGTCTACGTCCTGGACGAGCCGACCGCCGGCCTGCACCTGGCCGATGTGGAACAGCTGCTGGGACTGCTCGACCGGCTCGTCGATTCAGGTAAGTCGGTGATCGTCATCGAGCATCATCAGGCGGTCATGGCGCACGCAGACTGGATCATCGACCTCGGCCCGGGTGCTGGCCACGACGGCGGCCAGATCGTCTTCGAGGGCACACCGGCCGATCTCGTCGGGGCACGTTCGACTCTCACGGGCGAGCACCTGGCCGATTACGTCAGCGTGTCCTGACCCAACTCAGTTACGTACTGGCTCAGCCAACGTCGGGGGAGTCGCCGTACTCGTCGGCCGCGCGCCGTTGGCGTAACACCGTCCAGCACTGATCCAGCTGACGCTCGAGGTTCTCCAGCCGAAGTCGCTCATCGTTGTTCAGGCCGATGCCGGTGTGCGTGGAGCGCAGGTGTTTCTCCTCAGCCACGAGGTCGTGGATCTGCTGCAGAATTGGGTCCTCGGTCTGGTGCGACATTGTCATCCTCTCCCAGGTTGTCCCGTTCTTGGTTCAGTGGCTCGCCGGACACCGTGAACGCTACGACGACTGCCCCCAGCAGGAGAATGACCACGCAAATTCCCACCGCGACCCGGTAGCCGTGACTCATTATCTCCGGGATCTGATACCCGTCGCCGGTGATTCCCGCAAGCGGTGGTAGCACCGCAACGGCCAGCAGAGCGGCGGACCGGGCGACGGCGTTGTTGACTCCGGACGCAACCCCGACCTCATCGATGGGAACGGAGCTCATCACCGTTGAGGTGAGCGGAGCAACCACGAGCGCCATGCCCAGTCCGAATACCAGGACGCCCGGCAAGACATCGGTCAGGTAGTTGTGATGATCCACATCGATCCGCGCGGTCAGTGCAATACCTACCGCGGCAATGACTGGTCCGACCGTCATCGGCAGTCGCGGTCCGATCCGAGCGGCGAGCGCGCCGGCCCGGGGCGACAGGAACAGCAAGAGGAGGGTGCTGGGCAACAAGCTCAACCCCGCTGCCAGCGGGCCGTAGCCGCCGGTCACCTGCAAGTTCAACACCAACAGGAAGAAGACGGCGCCGAGTGATCCGTACGTCGTGAACGTCATCAGATTGGCGCCGGTGAAGTTCGGATTTCGGAACAACCGCGGCGGCAGCAGCGGGTATTCGCGCCGAGCCTCGACCATCACGAAGATCGCCATGATCACGAAACCGCCAAGGGTCGCGGCGACAGCCGTGGTGGCCCAGCCGGTATCGCCGGCCAACGTGGTGCCGTACGTGAGACCACCCAGGCCAAGCGCGATGAGGATGGTCCCGGTGAGATCGAGCGGTCCCTCCTCTTCAGCGCTACGGGATTCGGGTACGAAGCGGAGGCAGAGATAGATGGCGATGGCGGCCAGTGGGACGTTGATGCCGAAGGCCCACCGCCAGGACGCGTGCTCGACCAGATAGCCGCCGAGCAGCGGCCCGAGAGCGGTTGCGACGCCGCTCATGCCGGACCAGATTCCGACCGCGCGACCGGTGTCCGACGGCGCGAACGAAGCCTGGATGAGTGACAACGAACCCGGCGTCAGCAACGCGCCGCCGACACCCTGCAGAACGCGGGCCGCAATGAGGAAGTGGATGCTGGGTGCGACCGCGCACAGCACCGATGCGCTGGCGAACCACACCATGCCGATCAGGTAGACCCGGCGACGGCCGAAGCGGTCACCGAGTGACCCGCCGAGCAGGATCAGGCTGGCCAGTGCCAACGCGTAGCCGTTGAGCACCCATTGCAGGCTGGCGAAGGAGGCATCGAACTCGGTGCCGATGCGCTTGGCGGCGACGTTGGCGATGGTTCCGTCGAGAAAGACCATGCCGCTGCCGAGAATGGTGGTGGCGAGGGCCCCTCGTCCGTGCTTGGTCTTGATGAGCAGCAGGGAGTCCGACGGCATGACCCCAGCATTGCAGGTTAAGCGCTTCATGGCTGCCCTGCGTATGTCGGCTCGGCTCGTCGCTGCCGCCCTCGAGGGCCATGTTTGTCGCCTGCTGGGTGGCGACACTGTCGACTCTGACAGAATCTATGGACTGCGCCTTCGGGTGCACGCTGGAGGGCTCGCATAGTGGCCGAGTGCGGCGGTCTTGAAAACCGCTTCAGGTTTACCCCTGACGTGGGTTCGAATCCCACGCCCTCCGCAAAAACGCATGTGGTCCCCGCGGGGACTATCGCTTTGGCGGGCTCTGGGATGAGGATGTTGTCCTAGCCAAGGGAGCGTGGGGTCGAGATGCCGTGGTTTCCGGACTTCGCCAGTGCTGTGGAGTTGGCCCGTAGGCAGACTCGCGCCGCCGGACAAGCAGACCCCGTCGGGTTGTACTTCGCCGCGCTGGAGCGGGGTGATACCCGCGACCTGGAGACAGTGTGGCCGGGCAAGGTGGTCGTCTTCGATCCTCGCGCAGGCGAGATTCGCGGTCGCAAACAACTGCGACAGTTCGTGATGCGAAATCAAGCGTGGCTGGCCGATCGTCAAGCCAGGATAGAAACGGTGGCAGCAACGTCTGGGGGCGGACGGGCAGTAGTCGAGATGCTGGCCTACTTGACCGACGGCACCCAAGAAGTGGCCTGGCCGGTGGCCGTCGTAGCCGAGTCCCCGGACGACCGATCCGTGGTGTTCCGTACCTACTGCAGCCAGTGGCCGGTCGATGGCCTGCGCCACCTCCGGCCCCCGATACTCAAGGCCAGGGCCGTCCGCGTCGACGGCGTCATCGGCCGCTACCAAGCTGCGCTGGACGCCGGTGATGCCGAAGCGATATTGGGAACCTTCGCGCCGGACGGGTACTACCGCGAGCCGATCGGCCCGCATTACATCCACCGTGGCCCCGACGAGATGCGCGACTACTTCACCCGCTGCTTCAGCGCCGGCGGCGGTATCAGTCAGCAGGATTGCGTCGCGACCGACGACGGCGTGCGCTGCGCGCTGGAATACAACTGCGTCCGCTGGGGCCGGCACGCACTCGAACCCCAAGCCGGGCTGGCGGTCTACGAGCGAGGCCCGGACGGCTTGCTGTCCGCAGTCCGCGTTTACGACGATGTGGAAGCACCCGTTTAGGAGCCCTTGATCGGACGATCCTGACTTCACGACACCGTATGAGGAGGAATGATGACTACAGCCCCCACCACCTCTCTGCGCGAGCCGGCACTCGCCGGACAGACCGTCGTCTTGATCGGCGGCAGCGCGGGCATCGGGTTCGAAACTGCTCGACGCGCACTGGTTGAAGGCGCCGAGGTCGTCCTCACCGGTCGTGACCCTGATCGCCTCAAACGGGCGGCAGCGGAGGTCGGGACGCAGCGCACCGCGGCCTTCGACGCCTACGACTCGGCCGCCCTGAAGCGGTTCTTCGAGGACCAGCCAACAGTCGACCATGTGTTGGTTACCGCAGGCGGCCCGAGCTACGGCGCGCTGCTCGAGATGGACTCAGACCAGGTACGCGACGCCCTCAGCGATCACGTGGTACTCGGCCTCGACGTTGCTCGCTACGCCGCCGGCAAGATGCGACCCGGCGGCACCCTTCTGCTCATGGGCGGTACCGGCGGCCGCCGGGTCGGTCGCGGACTCGGGATAGCCTCGGCCGCGACTGCCGCGCTGCCTCCGTTCACCGCGGCCCTCGCCCTCGAGCTAGCTCCGGTCAGGGTCAACCTCATCGCTGCGGGCTTCGTCGATACGCCGTTGTCAGCGTCGCTGCTCGGAGATCAACTCGATGAACGCCGCGAGGAGCTGCGGAAAACACTCCCGATCGGACGTGTCGTCACCCCCGCAGACGTGGCGGCATTGGCCATCCACCTCATGATCAACACCGCTCTCACCGGCGCGACGTACGACATCGACGGTGGTCAGCAATTCGCCTTCTGAGAACCGCTAGTCGACCGGGGCGCTCAGTTGCGGGCGCTCGACCAGCGAACCGGGCCCGTCGAAGTGCCACCATTCCCCGGAGTACACGACGATTCCGCCGGCATTCATCGCTGCCCGGAGCAGGGCGCGGTTAGCCTGGGCCTGAGCGCTGACCCCGTCCGTCGCGAACGCGTGCGCACGCGCGGTGAAGTCGTCGAAACCGGTGCCCATGTCGAGCAGGCAGTGATGTTGGACCTGCTGCGCCGCCGGGCATGCGGGGTTGCTGGCCGCTTTCGCAAGAGTGACATCAACCGAACGGGCCGCCTCGTGGCTGGTGGCATACGGCCCTGGCCGGGCGACCCAATCGGGATCGGGGACGATCTCGAACATGTGCACCTGAACGGCATGGGGTCGGTAACAATCCCAGAAAACGAGCAGGTCACCCTGACTGCGGAGCTGCGCGGCCGCTGTCGTCAGACCTGGAGCCATGGACTGGTGCACGAGGCAACGGGCGTCGGCCGGGTACAGCACGACTCCGACGAAGTTGTTGCTTGTGGCGTAGCGCAGATCGATGATCGCGTCCGGAATGATCGTCCGGACGTCGATCAGTCCGTCCGCGCGCGCCAGGGCTGAGACCGGTGGTATCGGCGCTGGGGCCGTGGTCGCTTTGCGGGAAACTGTCGGCCGGGCGGCCGTGCTGCTTTTAGTGCGGGTCGGCGTGCTGGGGGTGGCCGAGACCGAACTGGATGCCGGAGAACTGGACGGCACTGCGCGGTTCGACGCACTCGGCGCGGACACGCTAGGTGCCGGAGCGGCGGTGCAGCTCGCGCAGGCGCCCGCGCAGACCGCGGCAAGGATAAGCACAAGAACCCGCCGTCGGAACGCGACCATCGCAACATCCTCCCTGGTCGACCAGGTGGGACGGCAGTCAGGTCGCCGCGACGAACTCTCCGACGAGCCGGGCGAACTCCGCCGGCTGGTCCAGGGGGATCAGCGTGTAGCTGTCGTCCACCTCGATGAGCTTGGCTTGCGGGATGAGTTCTGCCAGCCGGCGCCCGTGCTCGGGCGGCATGACGCGGTCCGCGCTGGCCCACACGATGAGAGCCGGCCGGTCGAAGCTCGGCAAGGACTCGGCAGCGATGAGCAGTAGGTCGGTGTCTTGGCCGGCCGCCCGCAACATCCGGACGGTGTCGCGCCGGATCTCGGCCTGCGTCAACACCGGCTTCAGCCATCGCGCGGTGGCGGCATCGCCCCGCTTCGTCAGCCAGCCGAACGCGATCGGAAGGCGCCGGACCAACCGCAGCCGCATCTGCTGCATGAACAGGCCGAACATGCGCGGCGATAACTTGCCGGTGAATAACAACGTCTTGCCGGTCAGCCCCGGGGGGAAGTTGTCGAACGCGTCGCACGAGGCCAGCACGACCCGGCGAACGCGTTCGGGCCGATCACGCATCAGCAACTGGACGAGCGCCCCACCGGTGTCATTTCCGACCAGCGTGACGTCGTGCAGATCGAGGCGCTCGAGAAACTCTGCGACCATCCCGGCGATGCCGGGCAGTGACAAGTCTGCTTCGGCATGCATCGCGCGACGATGTGCGCCGAGCGGCAGCGTGGGAGCGAGGCATCGATAATCGCCGGACAATTCGGCTATCGGGCCGTCCCACAGCGAGGCATCCATCATCAAGCCGTGCAACAGCACGAGGGTCGGTCCATCGCCGCCAGAGTCCCCGTATTCGATGGTGCCGGCTGACAGGTCGATGTCCATGCGGACCTCCAAGTGGACCAGTCGTTCGCTTGAAAGAAGTGAACCACGTGGTTCGCAAGTTGTCCATGCGATAAGCGGGCTACGCGATACAGCCGACTACTCGGTCGCCTCTTCGCGATCCAGCGCGCGCTTGAGGGCCTGAAATCCCGCGGCGATCCCGTCGGTATCGCCACTGGTCCGCGCGTCCACCAGAAAACCCCGGAGCACCGCGAGGATCATCTCGGAAACCTCGAGCTTGCGCTGGTCTGACCAGTGCGGTGGGCAGATGGACAGCAGCGCTGGTAGATACTGCTTGGACGCCCCGCGGCCCAGCTCGGCGTGCCGGCCCGGGTCATACATCGCCAAGCCAATGGCCTGATCGAGCACGCGCGCCTCTTCACCCACGAGAATCGGCCACAGCGCAGCTACTCGATCCGCGAGTGGCCGACCGGGCGGCCCATCGGTCGCGGCAAGCAACGATTTTTCGATGCGCCTGGCCCGGAGCTGGCGGATCGCTTGTTCCAGCAAGTCATCGGCACTGTCGAAGTGATAGAGCAAAACCTTGTGGGTGGTACCGGCCGCCCGCGCCGCGCGCCGGAGCGAGAAATCCACTAGGCCGTTCACGGCGAGATCGTCGGTGACCTGATCCAGCAGCTCGCGACGCCTCGCCTCTCCGCGAGGTGACCCCACCGATCGTCGGTAACCGGCACGCTCCTCCGAGCCGTGCTGCCCGGCGGAACCTCCAGCGGCAGCATCCATGCTCAGCCGACCTCACACAGTGAATGCACGAGCGAAAGATAGCGCCACTTAGTGCATCAAGCGACGAATTCAAACGCCCGGACGGTCATGTCATGCAGCACTGGTCCGCCGAAGGTCGTCGCCATCGCCACATCAGAGGCGTCCCGGCCTCGTCCGATCACCACTCGGCCCTTGCGGCGGGAGTTGTTGCGCGGATCGAATGTCCACCAACGATCTGCGAGCCAGACCTCCATCCAGGCGGCGAAGTCCATCGGGGCTGGATCCAGCGGCACATCCATATCAGGTAGGTAACCGAAGACATAGCGGGCCGGGATGTTCAGCGCGCGGCAGAACGATATCGCCAGATGTGTGAAGTCACGACACACGCCGAAGCGACTGGCGTTGACGTCGGCAGCTGTCGACTGAGCGGTCGAACTGCCATAGCGAAACGTGAGGTGACCGTTCACGTGGTCGCAGATAGCCTGCACCCGCGGGTAACCCGGTGATCTGGCACCGAACCGTTCCCAGGCCTCGTTGCCCAGAACATCAGGTAGGCAATAGCGACTCGGTAGCGTGTAGATCAGAACATCGTCGGGCAGCCCGTCCGGCCCGATCTCAGCCGCAGCTTGATCGGCATCTTCGACGGTGTCGGGCACGTCGAGGTCTGCCTGGTAGGTGAAGGTCGAGCGTCCGGCGGGCAATACCAGCCGGGTGCAGGGATTTCCGTACAGATCCTTGTAGCTACGTAGCCGCATGCTCGGTTGGGACGTCCACGCCTCGGATCGGCGGAAGATGCCCGCGGCCTCCGCCGGCTGGACCTGGAAGATGGCCGGTGTCGCCACCTCGGCGTCATAGGTGAAATCACACCCCACCACCAACCGACGCGAGTCCATCGACCCATGCTGTCAGCGAAATGTTTCTACCGACACCCGCCACTCTGCGCCTTGGCGCATCAGGCGCTAGGGCATGACCTCGTGCAGGCACAGGACGTTGCCGTCAGGATCTGCGAACCAGGCCGCTTTCTGCGACCCCAGCACGCATACGTGATCGACCGTTTTCAAGCCAGGCAGGTCGTAATCGGCGAAGACCACACCCCGTTGCTCGAGATCGCTGATCTCGCTGGCGATGTCCGGAACCTCGAACGACAGCTCGGTTCGTCCGGTCGGCTCCGCGTCGGTTCCCGGCATCAGCGCCAGGCCCGACCCTGCTCCGACAGAGAAGATCTCCTGTCCTTCGGCGTTCGTGCCAAGGTAGGCAAGGCCAAGTCGGTCGCGGTAGAACTCGACCGCAGCTGAACCGTCTTTGACCTGCAGAATCGTGGTGATGACCGCTTGCGAGAGCATGCCGACCTCCGTGCGTGATTCCTCCTGCGAGCAGGGTGCACCCAAGCTCTCCCAACCACAAGTGTCATTCGCGGGCGCGCCAGGGGTCATTTGCGGGCACGCCAGGGGTTATGTGACCGCCGTGACGACGAACGCCGTTAGATCACCTTCGATCGGGCCGCTGCCCAGACGCGCGACGATGTCATCGGAGAGCGCCTGCGTCAGCTGCTCGAGAGAACCCCGCTCGGCCAGCTCGAATCGGAGCGGAGTGCCCATTGCGAAACCCCTGGCCAGATCCCTGGCCGACGGGCAAGTGCCGCGCAACACCACCCGTTCCAGGCCGCGCAGGCGCAGGCCACCGGCCTCGAGATCTGACGTGATCTGCTCGGCGTCGGCGTAACCGTACGGGACTCGGACGAGGAAACTCGGCGTATCGACCGGCAGAACCGCCGCTAGGCTCTCGACCATTGCCGCCGCGAAATCCGAATATTCGACAACATCCCAAACGGTGAACATCATCGTGCCGCCCGGCGACAAGACCCGCGCCGCCTCCGCGAAGGCCGCCTGCTTGTTCGGAAAGAACATGACGCCGAACTGGCACACGACCAGGTCGAAGAAACCATCGACAAAGTCGAGGTCCTGGGCGTCGGCCTGGCGCCAGGTCGCGCCGGGCACCCGCGGCTGCGCCAACGCCACCATCGAGGGGTTCAGGTCCGTGGCGATGATCTCTAGATCGGGCAGGGCTTTCACGAGTTCTGCCGTCGCGATTCCGGTGCCGGCGGCGAGTTCGAGTAACCGGCGGGGTACGGCTGACAGGTCCGATGATTGCTCCGAGTTCGCGGACGCGGCGGCGCTGGTCAGCGCAGCGAGCCGATGCGCGAAGGGCTCGAAGAGCGCCGGCCCGAGGTAGCGGTCATAAAGCTCGGGCATGCTGCCCACCCAGCGATCGTCCGTACTCATCGCATCCTCACTCATTGAACCTCACTCATTGAAGAGGTGTGACTCATTTGAAGGAGTGTGCTCGGGGACCTGTTCAGAGGACGTTCAACCCGCCGTCACCTGGTGATGGGCATGCCGACGGCCGGACCCAGAAGGCTTCCGATTTGTAAGGCTGGCGACCGATTTGCGGCGACTGGCGTTAGTTGTTCGAAAGGGACACTTTGATGACTGAAATATCTGACAGCTCTGCGGCGCCCAGCGGTATGACCCGCCGCCGGCTTCTCGGTTCCGCCGCCGCCATCGGCGGCGTCGCGGCGGCCTCGTTGGCGCTGCCCCCCAACATCAGCAAAGCGATTGCCTCACCCCGTCCTCGCGGCGGCAGCCTGAAGGACGTCAAGCACGTCGTCATGCTCATGCAGGAGAACCGCAGCTTCGACCACTACTACGGCGCGATGTCCGGTGTGCGCGGCTTCGCAGACCCGCATATGCAACGCCTGCCCAATGGCCGCTCGGTGCTGTACCAGCCGGACCCGTCGAATCCATCGGGTTACCTGCTGCCTTACCGGCTGAACACGAAGATCAGCGCCGCGCAGGCGATTCCCTCGACGAGCCACGAGTGGTCTGTCCAGCACTCGGCCTGGAACGGCGGCAAGATGGACAACTGGCTGCCCGCCCACATCGCAGCCGACGGTGCCACCAACGGGCCGTACACCATGGGGTACTTCACCCGCGATGACATCCCGTTCCAATACGCACTCGCTGAGGCATTCACCATCCTGGACGGCTACCACTGCTCGGTTATGGGCCCGACCGCGCCGAACCGTCACATGTGGATGTCGGGCACGATCGACCCCAACGGCCTGGCTGGTGGCCCGTCGCTGACCACGAGCGGTCCTGACAATCAGTTCAACTGGACGACCTACCCCGAGCGGCTGGAACAGGCCGGCGTCAGCTGGAAGATCTACCGCCAGCCGGGTGGTCTCACCGGTGCCGCGGCGATCAGCAAATGGACCAAGTTCGGCAGCGCCAAGCCGGGTGATCCTTTGTATGACAAGGGAATGGCTGTTCAGCCGCTGGGTCAGTTTGAGTACGACGCGATGAACGATCAGCTGCCCACGGTCAGCTGGATCCTTCCTCCGTCGGGCTTTGACGAACACCCCGCAGCGCTTCCGGCGGCTGGCGCAACCTTCGTTGCCGGCAAGATCGACGCCGTAGCGGCTAACCCCGAGGTGTGGGCCAAGACCGCCTTCATCCTCTCCTACGACGAGAACGATGGATTGTTCGACCACGTCGTGCCTCCGACGCCGAAGATGGGCACCCCAGACGAGTTCGTGTTCAAGACCTCGAACACCGGCGTCGACGGCGCAGGATTGCCGGTGGGCCTCGGATTCCGGGTCCCCGCCATCATCGTTTCACCTTGGACAGTGGGCGGTTGGGTTTGCTCGGAGACTTTCGACCACACCTCACAGCTTCGCTTCTTGGAGCACGTCACCGGTGTCAAGGAGACAAATATCAGTGACTGGCGGCGCAAGAACGTCGGCGACCTGACGTCGGCCTTCCGCTTCAATTCCGCGAATGAACACCCACCGGTATTGCCTGACACGATCGGTGACTACAACCTCGCGCAGTTCGAAGCGTCTCAGTTGCCGCTGCCGACCGTGCCGGGCACCAAGCAGAGCGTTCCGCGTCAGGAGCCGGGTCACCGCCCCCAGGTGGGCTAGTTTCCCCTGCTGTTCACTTGGTTCGGGCCCCGCCGCCTTGCTCGGCTTCGGCGGTCGCCTTGGCGGCATCGATCGGCTCACGGCCGACGGGCTGGCTCGGCGGCGGGGTCATCGGCACCACATTCGTGATCGGCAGAGTGACAGGTTCGGTAGCGGTCACCGTGAACGGTTTGCCCTCGTGTACGAGTTGCAACCGAGCGTCGGCACCGTCATCGAGCGTGTAGACGGCGGTGCCCGGACGCACCTCCACGCGCAACCGAACATCATGCCAGCGCACCGTGAACGCCAGTCGGTCGATGCCTTTGGGCAGCTGCGGCCTGAAGGAAAGCTGGCCGTCGTGGTCACGCATTCCGCCGAAGCCGGCAACGAGAGCCAGCCAGGCACCGGCGAGCGAGGCGATGTGTAGCCCGTCCCGGGTGTTGTTCTCGAGGTCGTACAAGTCCATCAGCGCAGCCTCGGCGAGATAGGCGTGCGCCAGGTCCAGGTGGCCGACCTCGGCGGCGATGATCGCCTGGGTGCAGGCTGACAGCGACGAGTCACGCACGGTCAATCCTTCGTAATACGCGAAGGCACGGGCCTTTTGGCCGGCGTCGAAGTGATTGCCGCACCAGTGCAGGGCGAGTACGAGATCGGCTTGCTTGATTACCTGCTTGCGGTAGAGCCCGAAGTACGGGACGTGCAGCAACAGCGGGTAGCGGCCCTCGTCCAAGGCTTGTTGGAACGGAAACTGGTCGTGCTGGTTGAAGTTGCGATCCTGAGCGGGAATGTCGCGTTCGTCATCGTAGGACACGGCCATCACGCGGGCGGCATCTTCCCATAGCGCCGTCTCATCGGGCGTGACGTCGAGGTCATCGGCCTCGTTGGGATGGCGTCGCACGACCTCCGCTGCACAGCTGAGATTCTCCTTGGCCATCAAGTTCGTGTACGTGTTGTCATCTACGTCTGCGCTGTATTCGTCCGGGCCGGTGACGCCGTCGATGTGAAAGCGGTCATCGTGGCCGTGGTAGCCGAGCGAGATCCACAGCCTGGCAGTTTCCACCAACAACGGCAGGGCAACCTCACGCTCGAACTTCTCGTCGCCAGTCCATCGAACATGCCGCATCGCAGAGACCGCGATGTCGGCGTTGATGTGCATAGCCGCCGTGCCGGCCGGCCAGTAGCCCGAGCACTCCTGTCCCCTGATGGTGCGCCAGGCGAAGGCGGCGCCGTCCAAGTGCAAGGTCCTGGCACGCTCGCGGGCCAGGTCGATCGTGGAGAGCCGCCAGCGCAGCGCGTCAGCAGTGGCTTGAGGCGCGGTGGCTGTCAGGACAGGCAGGACGAAACTCTCGGTATCCCAGAACGCATGCCCGTCATAGCCCGGGCCGGTAAGGCCTTTGGCCGCGATCGCACGACCCTCAGCTCGAGTCGCGGCCTGAAAGAGATGGAAGAGGGCGAAGCGTATTGCCTGCTGGATAGCCGGATCCCCATCGAGCTCGACGTCGGCGCCCTGCCAGAACACGTCCAAAGCCTTGCGTTGTTCGCTGACCAGCTCCTGCCAGCCGGTGTGGATGACCGCGGTGAGTGCCGCCTCGACCTGGTCACGTAACGCCGACAGCGAACGCTGGCTCGACCAGCCGTAGGAGACGAACTTCGTCAGGCCAATCCGCTGGCCAGGTTGCAACTCGGCACCGAGCGTCACCCTCGCCCAGTCCTTGTCGACCGCGAGTTCGGTGCTGTGCCGATGGGTAGTGTCGATGATGTGATCCATCGCCACCGCGAGCCGCAACTGGCTCGCCCGCGTCCGGTGGGCGAGCAGGGCCCGCAGATTGACGCCGCTGCTGTCTTCGAATTCCAGCGATCGACCCAGCAACGACGCGACGCGAGGATCGCCGGACTGCGGAGGCACCTCTTCGTTGGCGACCAGTTCGGACTGGATGACGACCCGGGTTGCTTCGATCGCCTCGACCTCATAGTGGATGGCGACGATCGCCCGTTGCGTGAGAGACACCATCCGTGTCGAGCGCACCCGGATTGTTCGTCTCGACGGCGATGTCCATTCGACTACCCGGTGCAGCAGCCCGGCGCGCAGGTCGAGAATCCGCTCGTGATGCTTGATCTCGCCGTAGCGGAGGTCAAAGGGTTCGTCGTCGACGAGCAGTCGGATCAGTTTGCCGTCGGTCACGTTCACGACGGTCTGACCCGACTCGGGATAGCCATAGCCGGCCTCGGCGTAGGGCAGGGGGCGAGACTCGAAGAACGAGTTCAGGTAAGTGCCTGGTAACGCTGAAGGATCACCCTCGTCGAGGTTGCCGCGGATCCCGATATGCCCGTTGGACAAGGCGAATAGGGATTCTGACTGCGACAGCAGGGCCGGGTCGGTGCCGAGTTCGCGCAGCTGCCAAGGCTCGACGGGGTAGCGGTCCTGCCGGATCACGAGGCGTCCAACAATTCGGCGAGATCCGCCACGACAACCGAGGCGCCATTTCGCAGGAGCTCGTCGCCATGGGCGGCGTCGAGCCGATTCACGCCGACCACGTAACCGAAATTCCCCGCGTGCCCTGCCTGAACGCCGGCCACCGCGTCCTCGAAGACCGCGGCATGTGCGGGGTCTACCCCGGCGAGTGCGGCCCCAGCGAGAAAGGAGTCTGGTGCCGGTTTACCTTTGAGGTGGCGCTGCAGCAGGGTATTGCCGTCGATCTGGCCTTGTATGTATTGGGCAAGCCCGGTCACCTGCAGCACGTCGGTGGTGTTTGCGCTTGAAGACACGACATATCGGGGTAGCTCGGCATCGCGTGCGGCCTGCAGATATCGTCGCGAGCCCTCATAGACCCGCACCCCGTCCTCGTGAATCTTCTTGAGTAGCAACTCGTTCTTGCGATTTCCTACCCCGTAGACAGTTTGACTGGTGGGTGGATCATCCGGACTGCCCTCGGGCAGTTCTATGCCGCGCGAGGTCAGAAAGTCCCGGACACCGTCCGCGCGCGGTTTGCCGTCGACGTAGTCGTCGTAGTCGTGCGCGGTGAATGGTTCGAAGCTCGCGCTGTCGGGAGCCGCGGCGGCGTTCGCGCGCTGGCGGAGCAGCTCGTCGAAGGTTTGCTTCCAGGCCGCGCTGTGCACCGAGGCGGTGTCGGTGAGAACACCGTCCAGGTCGAACAAGCAGGCCGTGATCGCTTCGGGTAGCCCAAGCACGGGAACCTCCGACTCTCGTTACTGACTGGCGTCCATGACGTGTCGATGACGTGTCCATGACAACGTACCGCCGCAACATCGGCGAAATCGTTATTGCCATAGCATCGGCTCCGATAACGACCGGCTTTTCGAAAGGCGTCGAGATGGATTACCAGCTGTTCACCAAGAAGTTGGTTCTGCCCGCGGGGTTCAAGGCCCCGGCGGCGCTGGAATACGAGGAGCTCAGGGCGAAGCCCTTGAGCAAGGCGGATTTGGACGCCGATCTCGCCGCCGTGAACTCGAGTGTCGACATCATTCATCAGAGTCGTGGCGGGACGTGGCCAGAAGGTCAGATCACCGAGGCGTACAACTTCCAGGACCTCGTGTGGCACGAGCGCGAGTTCCGTGAAGGCAGCTCGTTCGCCTACGTCGTCTATGACGCCGACAGCCGCTACATCGGATGCTTTTACCTGAACCCGATGGGCCATTCCGGTAATCTGACCGAGGAGCTTGCTCGCTACGACGTCGACGTCGATTGGTGGGTGACGACGGATGCTTATGCACAGGGTTATTACCAGAAGCTCTACTCAGCCGTTGAGGCCTGGCTCGCCAAAGACTTTCCGTTTAGCAACATCCATTACGCCAACGCGCTGTTGCCGGACTGAGCTAGCCGGTATGGACGGCCCCGGTGTCTGCGACCTCGAACGCCGATCCCGGAACGTGCTTGAGTTGGTCGAGGTCCTCATCGTCCCAGCGGGCGTCTGTGGCGCCGGAGACGTACCAGTTCGAGCCGTTGTCGGCGACGATCATTCCGTAGGTCTTCAGGCATTGCAGGATGACACGCGCCTCGCCGCGATACGGGGTGAGGTCGAAGGAGGCCTTCAGACGAAAGCGAGCGCCCATCGGCGGCAGGTTCGGGTTGGTGGTCGAGCCGGCCTGGTGGGTCGCCGGATTGATATAGCCACGCTGGGTTTTGGCGACCGTGAACCGCAACGCGTGGTCGATGTGGCCTGATTGGACTTCGTCGAACCGGACGAGTCCGGGCAGTATGGGCAGGCCCGCCGCATCCGCTGACGTCCAACCCGCTGGACGCAGCGCGTTCGTATTCAGATTGAAGACCGCGCCCGACTGTGCAGTCCAGCCGGTGCCGCTGCGGGCAGCTCCGTATAACTCGTAAAGGTGACAGTCTCCCGAAGCGATCAGGACGTGGGCGTCGCCGCCGGCCTCGACCCTTGCGTTGGCTGGGATCGGGTACGGGCCCGGGTCGCTTTCATCGCCGTAGTCGGTAAACGTGATCTTGACCTTCGGCTGGTTGGCCGCCACCACGCTGTAGGGGATCCCGTACGACGGATCTGATCCGAAGTCCGGGTGCAGGAAAGCGGCGCCGCCGACGCTGGCGACCCAGGCTGCCGAGCGAACATTCAGCGGAGACTGCGAGATGTTCTGGCGCCAGGGATTGTTCGCCGGAAAGAGTGGGCAGCCGGCGATACTCGCTCCGTTGACAACGACGCCCTTGCTGGCAGGTGGTACCTCGCCAACGGACTGGACTGGTTGCGGTTGCGCAGGTTGTGGTTGAGCAGGTCGTGGTTTAGCAAGTCGCAGTGCAGTCGGCCGAACCGACACCTTCGTAGGTGCCGACCGCGCCTTGGGTCTGGCGCTCGAGGTACTGGGCGACGACCCGCCGCGGCCAGGGCTGACAGAACCGTTCGGCGTCGGTAGCGCCTTGGCCTGTGTTGACCCCCCACCGGTACACGCTACGAGGGTGGTGCTCAACAACGAGGCCGCGATGCACCCTGCCAGCCAAGCCCGCCGTTGCATCCGAACAGTATGGGGCTAGCGACGAGGCGCCCTTTACCGAGGCTTCGGTGGCCAGTGGTCGAGGGGGAGTGGGCCGCGGCTGGTGATCGTCCGAATCGCAAATGAGCTGCGGGCATCGGTGACCGGCCCGATGGCTAGAAGATGATCGAGTAGCAACGCTTCGTACTCGCCAAGGCTCGGAATGACCGCTTCCACCAGAAAGTCGGCGTCACCGGAAACCAGGTGGCAAGAGACCACCGCCGGGATGGCGACGAGCGCGTCCTCAATCTCCCTCGAGGTCGCCCGCGAGTGCTGATCCACCTTCAACGACACAAAAACAGTAAGGCCAAGGTCAACGCGGTCGCGATCAAGCTCGGCGCGGTAACCGGCGATGATGCCGCTGTTTTCCATCGCCTTGGTGCGGCGCAGGCAGGACGACGGCGATAGGGACACCTGCTCAGCGAGGTCGACATTGGGTATCCGCCCGTCCCGCTGGAGTGCATCGAGGATGGCGCGATCAGTCGAGTCATAGCTGAAACTTGGCATGACGCTCATCTTATTCACGAGTTGACAGAATTTTATTGCGCTCAGGGCATTGGCCGCGCCATTATTTGCCAGCGCGTGCCGCCCGTTTCGGGAGAGGCTGGCGTCATGCGACAGCACACCCGGCACACCCGGAACACCCTGCCACCCGCGTCCTCCCGGGCCCATCTCTCGACCCGGGGCGCGATCGCGATGTACGTGGGCGCGCTACTCGGTCCAAGCCTGCTGCTGTTGCCCGGACTCGCGGCCCGGATCGCCGGGCCGGCGTCGCTGCTGGTGTGGGTCGGTCTGCTCGTGCTGTCGGGTCTGCTGGCGAAGGTCTTCAGTGCGTTGGGGACGAACTTCCCGAACCGCAGCGGCGTGGTCGGGTACGCCGAGGCCGGGCTGGGGTTTCGTGCCGGACGCATCGTCGGATGGTGCTTTCTCGCCGGAGTGGTGATGGGGGCGCCGGTGGTCTGCCTGATCGGCGCGAGTTATGTGACCGCGCTGGTCGGTGGTGGACGGACGATGACCGCCGTAGTAGCCGCGGCCATCCTGCTCGCGGTGGTTGGCCTGACGCTGGCCGGCAGCCGTGCGACCACGAACGCCCAACTGGCACTGGTCGCCGTCCTCGTCGTGTTGGTCATGGTGGCGGTCTTCGGGAGTGCGCCTTCGCTCGAGTCGTCGAATTTCGCACCGTTCGCGCCACACGGCTGGGGATCGCTGGGATCGGCCGCGTCAGTTCTGATGTTGTCCTTCGTCGGCTGGGAGTCGGTGGCGGCCCTGACCGCGCGATTGGAGCACCCAGCCAAACAGCTGCCGCGCGTTATCGGCGCGGCCTTCGGGATCACATCCGCCATCTATCTCGGCTTGGCGGTCGCGACCGTCGGCGTCTTGGGTGAGGGGGCGGGCAGCGATGTGCCGCTGGCCGATCTGCTGCGAGTGGTCATCGGAACCAGCGGGCCGATCATCGCAGCGGTCGCGGCGGTGAGTCTGACGCTGGCCGCTACCAACGCCTACCTCTCGGGTGCGGCCGAACTCGCCGCCGAGCTGCGGGCGCATCGTGACCCAGGGCTGCCGAGACCCAATGCGTACCGCCTCCAGTTGAGCATTCTGGTGGTCGGGCTGGCGGTGCTTGCCATGACCGGCGCCGGCGTCGTGAGTACCTCAGAGCTCGTCGCGCTGCCGACCAGTCTCTTTCTAACCGTGTATCTGGGTTGCACGGCAGCGGCCACCCGAATCTGCGCTGGCGCCACCCGCATCGCCGCGATCATCAGCTGTGTCGCCGTTGCCGCGGTCCTGTGTTTCGGCGGCTGGACCCTCGCGGTCGTCGCCGCGATCATCGTGACCGCAGGACGCGGCAGACGGACCGGTCGTGCCGCGTACCTAGCTTGATGAACTGGCTCACACCTTGTCTACTCCGTTTATAGGGATGCTATGGTTACGCCCGTGGATCTCACCGTTCATCTGGTTACGCGCGGGCATATTGACCTGCTGCGGGTGAGTTCTGCCTGTTGTCGATGCCGCATGCACTGATTCACGGCACCCGACCGAGCTAGCGCCCCCGTCTGTCCGCTCCTGATCTTGGAGCCGGTCATCTTGAGGTACGGGGGTCAGCCCCTGCGCGCCGGAATCCGAGCAACGCAGCTTCAACAATCCATCGTGCGACACAGTGAATTCCGCGGAGCGAAGCATGAGCATTCTCGATCAAGCCACTCAGCTGCAGACCCAGCCGCCTCCGACCGTATCCGCCGCCACGGCGGTATCCGATGCAACTGCGCAGCGTGATCACGCCGCCTTCCAAGCTCGCGATCCGGGGCCCGCCGTCATCGAGACGGTCTCGTTGTCCGGCCAGCCGGTCCGACCGAGGCACCGATACCGGGCGGTACTTCGTGGCCTGCGGCGCCTCACCGGCGTCGTGCTCGTCATCGCGCTATGGCAGGTCCTCAGTTCGTCGGGGCGGCTGCCCCCGACCGTGGTGGGCCCGCCGATGGCGGTGCTGCGCGCGGCCCGGCACCTGATTGCCGACGGCGAACTCGGGTCTGCGGTCGCCACGTCGTTGCAGCGCGTGGCGCTCGGCGTCTTGCTCGGCGCGGTGGTCGGGATCTCGCTTGCGTTGATATCAGGCCTGAGCCGTCTCGGCGAGGACGTCGTCGATGCACCGGTACAGATGCTGCGTACCGTCCCCTTCGCAGGTGTCATTCCGCTGCTGATCATCTGGCTGGGTGTTGGCGAGACGCCGAAAATCGTGTTGATCGCCCTCGGTGTCACCTTTCCGCTCTACCTCAACCTCACGGCCGGGATCCGCGCGGTCGACCCCGCCCTCGTCGAGGCGGGGCGAACGCTGGGGCTGTCTCGGTTCGGGCTGATCCGAAACGTGATCCTGCCGAGCGCTTTGCCACAATTACTCACCGGCCTGCGGTTCGCCCTCGGCATCTCCTGGCTGGCCTTGGTTTTCGCCGAGCAGATCAGCGCCACCAGCGGTCTGGGATATCTGATGATCTCAGCTCAAGAGCTGCTGCAGACTGACACCATCGTCGTCTGCTTGGTGGTCTACGCGTTGCTCGGCCTCGCTGTCGACCTGGCGGTCCGGATACTCGAACGACTGCTGCTCGCCTGGCGCCCACGCGCGATTGGAGCCTGAGGTGACCCAGACGACTGATGCGGCCGCGCTGGACGAACTTCAGACACCTGCCCAAGCCGTCGAGCTGAACAAGCTCGGACGCAACTTTGGCGATACCCGTGTGCTGACCGACTTGGATTTGAGCATTCCTGCCGGCGAATTCGTCGCCCTGCTCGGCGCGAGTGGCTGCGGCAAGAGCACGCTCTTGCGAATTCTGGCTGGCCTCGACGCAGGCATCACCGGTCAGGTCGAGGTCGCGCGAGCACGCGCGGTGGCATTCCAGACGCCGCGGCTACTGCCCTGGAAGCGAGTCTGGCGAAACGTCGTTCTGGGTTTGCCCAAGGCCAACAAGGCTGACGCGGTCGCGGCTCTGAGTGAGGTCAACCTGGCGCACCGGGTCGATGCGTGGCCGGCCACCCTGTCTGGCGGCGAGGCGCAGCGCGTCTCGCTGGCTCGAGCGCTGGTACGTAGCCCAGACCTGCTCCTGCTGGACGAGCCGTTCGCCGCGCTCGATGCATTGACCCGGCTGACCGCGCAGGAACTGGTGGTCGAACTGTGGCGCAAGCACTCTCCCGCCGTGCTGCTGGTAACCCATGACGTCGACGAAGCGCTGCGCCTCGCTGATCGGGTTCTCGTAATGGATTCGGGCAGAATCGCCCACGATGTGCAGGTCGATCTGCCGCGCCCGCGCCAGATCAGCGAGCCGGGTTACGCCCCGCTGCGCCAGCAACTGCTCGACTGGCTAGGGGTGCACGCATGAGCCGCAATAGCTCGACATCGGCGATCAAAGGCGAGTTGACCAACACTGAATTGACCGCAGACGTTCTCATTCTCGGCGGCGGTCCGGCCGGAACCTGGGCCGCCATCTCAGCAGCTCGGTCCGGGGCCCGCGTTGTACTTGCAGACAAAGGCTTTGTCGGAACGAGCGGTGCCGCGGCAGCCGGGGGTAACAACCTCTGGTACGTGCCTGCCGGCGGCGACGGCCGTGAGCAGTCGATCCGTCGACGCGAGGTCGAAGGCGGTCACCTCAGCGACCGGGACTGGATGCGGCGGACGCTGGACGCGACCTGGGCCGGTGTCGATCAGCTCGCCAGGTGGGGCTACCCGTACCCGACGGACGACACCGGGACGGTTCGCCGAAGCTCGCTGCAGGGTCCGGAGTACATGCGCCTCATGCGCCGCCAGGTTCGTCGCGCCGGAGTAACGATTCTCGACCAGAGCCCGGCGCTGGAACTGCTCGTGGACCGCGACGGTGTCGTCAGCGGCGCGCGCGGCGTGCACCGCCAACGTCTGAACACGCCCTGGGAAGTATCAGCGGGAGCTGTTGTGCTGGCGACCGGTGGGTGTGCGTTCCTGTCCGGCGCACTCGGCTGCAATCCCGATACCGGAGATGGGCATCTGATGGCCGCCGAGCTTGGTGCGGAACTCTCAGGCATGGAGTTCTCCAGCAACTATGGGATGGCGCCGGCCTTCGGGGCACAGACCAAGGGCCGCATGTATCAGTTCGCTCGCTACTACAACGCAGACGGCTCGCTCCTCGATGTGCCGCCGGGCTTCGCCGGACGCCAGGCGGTGCCGCGGGCGACGGTCACCCAAGCCGTCTACGCCCGTCTTGATCTGGCACCCGAATCGATGCATCATCACATGCGCTGGGCTCAGCCGAACTTCTTTCTGCCGTTCGACAAAGCCGGTGTGGACCCGTTCAACGATCTCTTTCAGATCAGGTTCGTCCTCGAGGGCACGGTCCGAGGAACCGGTGGCCTGGCGATCGCGGACGAGGGTTGCCAAACAACGGTTCCGGGCCTGTTTGCAGCCGGTGACGCTGCAACCCGTGAGCTCATCACCGGTGGCCGAAGCGGAGGCGGCAGCCACAACGGCGCCTGGGCCATCTCGTCTGGGACGTGGGCCGGGCAGTCAGCCGCCGTCTTTGCCCGCCGCCCGCGGGCCGCAACCGCCGAGTTGCAGCGCGCCGGACAGCACGGTCTCAACACCGAGGCCAGCGCTGTCGAAGACACAGCAGCGCGCGCCAAGGCTGCTCAGAGGGCCGCTGAGGAAGCCGCTGAGGAGGTGGTGCGACGGGTGCAGTCCGAGGTGATCCCGATCGAGAAAAACATGTTCCGGACGGAGGCGGGCTTGCTCGACAGCCTTCAAGCGCTGGACGGGTTGTGGCGCGAGGAGGTGCCGACGCTCGGCGGGGGCTCGCGGCCACAACGCGCCAGGGAAGCGGTGGCGATGGTGGCGCACGCACGCTGGATGTACCGGGCCGCCCTCGCACGCAAGGAATCTCGTGCGATGCACCACCGCGATGATGCACCGGAGACCGACCCGAATCAGGCTCGCCGGATTCGGGTGGGTGGCCTCGATACCGTGTGGGTCGCAGCCGAAACTGACCGGGCCGAGGCGCTACCGACCGCGGTGGAGCTTGCCTCGTGACCAGAATCAGCATCGGGACCAGAACCGTGAGTGGGACCGCATGATCGAGATAGTGTCGGCCGAGCGATGCATCGACTGCAACAAGTGCGTGGAGGTCTGTCCGACGAACGTCTTCGACGAGATTCCCGGCGCCCATCCGGTCATCGCTCGGCAATCGGACTGCCAGACCTGCTTTCTCTGTGAGGCTTACTGCCCGGTCGACGCACTGTTCGTCGCGCCCCTGGCCGGCCCGGCAGAGGCCGATTCGCCGTACCGGGACGAGCCCGCACTCGTCGAGGCCGGCCGGATGGGCGAATACCGACGCTGGATCGGTTGGGGCAATGGACGAAAGCCTGGCAGCCTGCGCGATCGCAACCCTGACCTTCCCGAATTGGCTGCGCTACATGGACATCCCGTCGACGTCCAGTAGCCAGCAGCAGCCCGCCGGGCGACCCGCTCGACGGAACCCTCAGCTCATCAACCACCAACGAGAGTCGATTTCACCATGTCTACTGCATCATTGACCTACAAACACCTCAAGGCGTTTGCATCGCGCCGCCGGCTGTTCGCCGCCGTCGTGCTGCTCATAGCCGGTGCGCTGGCCCTCTCGGGTTGCTCCAGCAAATCGGGCGCCTCGAGCGACGGGCAGGAGTCCTTCACTCTCCGGGTCGGCTTCATCTCCAACACCCCCACGCCCTCAGGGCCAGAAGGCTGGGCCAACCAGAACGGTTCGCTGCTCACCGGACTCAAAGCGGTCGGCGTATCGCAGATCAAATGGCTGCCGTTCAAGAATGGTCCAGACCTGTCGGCCGCGCTATCGGGTGGCTCGCTGGATCTGGCGATGCTCGGTGACACGCCCGCGCTGACCGCAAAGGCCAACGGCATCGATACCCGCTTGGTAAACCAGGGCGCGGTCGGCTCGGATACCTGGTTGTTTGCAAGCAAGAATGGGCCCAAGACGATCGCTGACCTCAAGGGCAAGACGATCGCGACGCAGGTGGGCAGCTACATGTACCGCTACTTGATCGCGCTGCTACAACAACAAGGCCTGTCCGATTCGGTGAAGGTCACCCACGTGTACACCACCGCGGCCCTGGCCGCGCTGCAGAGCGGTGGTATCGCTGCCTACGCTGCGCCCGCGGGGCAGCTCACCGGCGCGCTATCCAAAGCTGGTTTCCCCATTCTGGACAAGGCTTCCGTCGATCATCAGGATCTGCTTGGGACGAATGTCACGATCATCACCGGAAAGGCGCTTGCCGCGCACCCCGAACTGCCTGCTGCGTGGAACAAGGTGCGAACCGCTTCGATCGCTGATCTCACCGCGCACCCAGACACCTACTACCCGTTCGCTGCAACCGCGACGGGGACCACGGTGGACGTGATCAAGGTGTCCAACCCGATCTCGTCCTTCAAGCCTGAGCCGTTCACACCTGCCGGCATCACGCTTCTCACCGGCACCAATGAATTCCTCGCCAAGAACAAGCTGTCGAAGGGCGTCGTGGACATCGACGCGTGGAAGGTGCCGAGCAGCTGATTAGACCCAGGGGGAGTGCGTCAGCGGCCGCCGGGACGGACGAAGGGGAACGCCAGTGTTTGGCGTATCGAGGCACCGGTCAGCATCATGACCAACCGGTCGACCCCGATCCCCAGTCCGCCCGTCGGCGGCATGGCGTATTCCAGCGCGGAGAGGAATGCTTCGTCCACCTGCATTGCCTCAGGATCGCCCGCCGCGGCCTTCAGAGACTGGTCGGTGAGACGTTGCCGCTGATCTACCGGATCGATCAGCTCCGAGTAAGCAGTGCCGGTCTCGGCGCCGAAGGCTACCAGGTCCCAACGTTCGGACAGCCGGGGATCGAGGCGGTGCTTGCGGGTCAGTGGTGACGTTTCGGTTGGAAAGTCAAGGTAGAACGTCGGCATGACCGTTTGCTTCTCGACGAACTCGTCGTACAACTCGGCCACGATGGTGCCGGCGGTCGCGTCCGGTGGCAGTCTGATGTCCTTCGAATGGCACAGCTCGATCAGGTCCGTCAGGCTGGTGTCTGCGGTGATCGTCGTTCCAACGGCGTCGGAGACCGCCTGGTGGACGGTCACCGAACGCCACGGCACCGAGAGATCGACGTCCACCAATCTGCCGTCCGGGCCGGGCCGCTTGGCGATAGGCGCGCCGTGCACTGCAGTGGCCACCTCGAGGATCAGCTCCCGGGTCAAGTCACGCATGCCCAGATAATCGCTGTAGGCCTGGTACGCCTCGATCGAGGTGAACTCTGGATTGTGGGTGGCGTCGGCGCCTTCGTTGCGGAAATTCCGGTTCAGTTCGAAGACCCGGCGCATACCTCCGACCGCCAGCCGCTTGAGGAACAGCTCCGGTGCGATCCGGAGGTACAGCGTTGAATCGTAAGCATTTATATGGGTGATAAATGGCCGCGCGTTCGCGCCGCCGTGCACGGGCTGCAACATCGGCGTCTCGACCTCGAGAAAGTCCCTTCGGTCAAAGGACTTCCGGATCTCGCGGACGGCGATGCTCCGGTTCCGCATCATCTCCATCGCATCCGGATTCACGATCAGGTCGACGTGACGTAACCGCACCCGAGCATCAGGGTCGGCGAAGCCTGCATGAGCGTCTGGCAGTGGCCGTAGGCATTTTGAGGCCATTTGCCAGCCGTCGACCAGGACGGACAGTTCGCCGCGACGGGAGGTGATCACCTCGCCCTGAACAGAGATGTAGTCGCCCAGGTCAACCGTGGCGCGCAACAGGCGGTAAGCGGGGGCGTTCAGCGTTTCGGCATCCACCATTGCCTGAATCGAAGCCGGACCGTCCTGAAGCACCGCGAAGGTCAATCCGCCCAGATCTCGCAGAGCGCGCACCCGGCCGGCGATCGCGACCCGTTGCTCGGTGTGTGAATCTGGCGGCAGGTTCGCGAAGCGGGCAACCACCTCGCCGATCTCTGCGTCACGCAGCACCGATACCGGATAGGGATCCATCCCGGCCGCACGAAGGCGGTCGATCTTGCTGTGCCGGATTCGCTGCTGCTGGCTGAGTCGTCGCCGTGGCGCGGCCACTCGCGCCAGATTCTGGCGTTGTGTCTCGACGGCCTCGTCGAAGGGCATCTCCTGGCCTTCATAGCTGACCTCGCCGTCTTCGCCGCGCTCACGTGAACCGCCGATGGCAGGCAGGAAGCCCTCAGCGATGCCCGAGGCCAGCGCTACCCGGGTCAACGTCAAGGACGAGTCGTAGCAGAGATAGCGGGGTTTCCAGCGGGGGAGGTAGCGGGCGTTGGACCGGTAAAGACTCTCGATCTGCCAGAACCTGGAAGCGAAGGTCAATATCTTGGAGGTCAAGCGGACCACCGGCCCGGCACCGACCCGCTCTGCGGCGCTGAAGATGCCGCGAAACATGGCGAAGTTCAGCGAGATCGCTCGCACGCCGAGCTCGTCGCGCGCAGCGTTGACGAGTTCGGCCACCATCGCCTCGACCAGCCCGTTCTCCGAATCCCGATCGCGACGCATCAGATCGAGCGACAATCCTCGCTTACCCCACGGCACCATCGACAGCATGCCCCGAAGGCGCCTGTCTGCATCGTGGGCAAGAACTGCCACGCACGGCCCGTCTGCCGGATCGCCCAAGCGGCCGAGCGCCATCGAGAACCCGCGTTCGGTGTCGTCACCACGCCAGTCCTCAGCGCGCTGTTCGATCTCGGCGAGTTCGCTCGGTGACAGGTCGGAGTGCCGCCGAACGGTGATCGTGTAGCCGGCTCGCTGGACCCGATGGACTGCGCGTCGGACCGGCTGCATCGTCGGTCCCTCGAGGGTGAAGTCGTCCACCTCGATGATCGCCTCGTCGCCGATCGGCAATGCTTTGAGGCCGGCCGCGACGTATGCCCTGGCGCCGTCTTCGCTGGCCGAAAGGACCGCGGGGAACCACCCGAACGATCTCGCTTCGGCCAGCCATGCGTCGATGGCCGGCGCCCAAGCCGCCTGCGGTCCGATCGGATCCGCACTAGCCAGACTGACATTTACCAGCACCCGGTAAGTCACGGCGGCGGTATGTTCTGGTGCGAAGATGACGGACTTGTCGTGGCGCGTAGCGAAGTAACCGAGCGAGTCGCGCTCGCCGGCCTGCAGCAGCAGTCCACGCACCGCGAGCTCGTCCTGAGCGGTGAGGTACGCCTTCGCCCGAGCCGAGCGCAAGAAGATCAGCGCGGCCAGGATCAGCGACGCGGCTGAAATCAGACCACCGACGGCGGCGACCCAATGGTGCCCGTGTTGGCCCTTCCAGCCCACTTCGGTCGGGTCAGGTTCGACCCCGAAAGACACCCGAACTGCCCAGGCGATCTTGCGGCCGAATCCAGTCAGGTGATCGGGGAACAGGAACGTCAGCGAGATCGTGACGATCACCGACACGGCCAGACCGGCGATCAACACCCCGATCGATCGCCAACGCGCGCCTGGCTCGAGGCGGGACTGGAACGCCCGACGGCACATCCACAGCAGCACGACCAGCACGACCGTCAGGACGGCATTGACCAACAGTTCGGCGGTGTCGAGCACCTTCAGGTCTTTGGTGTCCTCGGCGTTCATCGCTATCTCGACCAACACGGCGATGAGATAACCAGCCGCCAGGACTTGAAAGGCGAGTAGCAACCAGAGCGCGACCCGCATTCGCCGTCGAACCGCCCCGCCGACGATGAACAGCAGGACGATGGAGAACAGGCTTGGGCCAGCGGGCAGGTTGACCAGGCCGAAGATGTCGTCGATCCGGTGGACCCAGTGAATCGGTCGCAAGATCAGGCTGACGACCGACCACAAACCGGCAATGATGATGACGCGACCAACCAGCGAGGCGAACTTTTCTTGCCAGCTGTTCGGGTCGACCGGACTCAACGGTGTCGTCGCGGGCGAGGCGGTCAGTGCCACAGCGCTCAGAGTGTCGGTGGCGTCGTCAGGCCCAGTGGCCTCCGGGACGCCGGCAGGACCGGCACTCAGACCCGTACTGGTCACCTGTCGTACCTCCTTTGCCCGGCGCCGGGCGGCCGTTGCCTGCAATCGTGACCGACGCTTCTCAGCCAATGCGAAGGTTACGTGAGGTTGATACCTCGGTGGAACTGTCCACTGCGCACAAACGGGTTAATGTTCGAGCCAGACAGTCGCCCAAGATCGTAGCGACGTTCGTTGTGAGGGAGGCCTGGCGATGGATGTTCTGGGCAGCCGCATCTTGCTGCGTCCGCGCGATGCCGAACGAAGCCAAGCGTTCTACCGGGAGGTACTCGGTTTGGCGATCGCACGCGAGTTCGGCCCACCCGAGCATCGTGGCCTGGTGTTCTTTCTCGGACCTAGCCTGCTCGAGGTAACGCCTGGTAACGCTGACGCGCCAGGGCTCAACCCGGATGGGATTGCGCTGTGGTTACAGGTGCGTGACGTCCGTGCTGAGCGAGAGCGCTTGGTGGCATCCGGCGTCAGCGTACGAAGGGAACCCAGACGGGAGCCCTGGGGCCTGATAGAGATGTGGATTGACGATCCGGACGGGGTGCAGATCGTCCTCGTGGAGATCCCCGCAGACCATCCGCTACGAAAAGACCAACGCTGACCGAAGTTAAATGATGAGCTGAATTCAACGCTGAGCGCCAGAAGCGGTTACAGTTCAGGTAGCGGCGCCTTCAGTAAATCGAGAAAGAGCAGTGGACGTTGATCGATGTACACACTTTGGCTGCCGAATTGGGAATATCGAGCGCGGTTGTACTTCGCGCCATCGATGAACTCAGCGGCACCACGAACTCAGCGGCACGCCTGACGACCGAACTCGCCGATCAGGTCCGAGCGCATCTGCGCGGGCCTAAAGGCGGTTTCGCCGGAGCAGGCGGCAACCCGCTGTTTTCCGTGACCCTGGAAGCACCCTCGGCGCGGCGGGCCGCGGCCGGTGGAGTTGCGCCCGCGTTCGCTCCCAGCACTGCGCAGAGCCGTCCGCGGCAGCAGGCGAAGGTCAACGACCCGTTTGCAGCGCCTGGCTCGTACTCCGTCAATCAGTCGCCCAACCCGCCGTCAGCGAGTAGCGAGCCGGTCGCTGACCCTGGGTTGGAGCAGATGCTCGCCGATCAGGCGCGCAGCGCCGAATCGATAGATCGCTGGAAAGCAGCGGGCTTGGGTGCCCACGACGCACATCTCATCGCTCAATGCGAACGGGCCGGCCTTACTCCAGAAGACCTTCGGCGTCGAGTGGACGGGCAGACGATGGCCAGTCGCCTCAAGAACGGTGAGTCGATGTCCTCGGTTCGATCTCGTATCGAACAGGGCGGCTAGTCAAGGGCGGCCAGTCAATAGCGTTGCCGCTGTCCACGGGTCTACTGCTGGAGCAAACCGACTCCGAAGGCGACCACCAGCACAGATATCGCGAGTGCGGATACCGATTCGCAAGCCATCAGTAGTTTCGCCCGTGGCGATAACGGCATTGTGTCTGTCGGGCTGAAGGCCGACGAGTTGGTCACGGACACGTACAGATAGTCTACGAAGCCCGGTGCCCAGCCGGATTTCGCTGAAGAACGTTGGGCAACCTCGGCAATGGCATCGTGATCCTCGTCCTGAGGAAAACGAAAGTCAGCCGAGGGCAACCTGGGCCTGCCCACCCGAATTCTGGTGACCGGGCCACCCCGATCGAGTTCCCAGAACGCCAGCGCGAAGACCAGCACGTTGGTCAGCCAAACCTGTCCCGCGGCGCCCAGCAACTGGCCACCTGCCACGGCTTCGCCGTTGATGAGCGAACGGACGAGCAAAATCAATGCCCCCAGATTGGAAGCGGCGATAAGCAACAACAGTGTGATGGACAACCGCCGCAGTAACCGGTTCTGCTTGCTCATCCGCCGTGGGTTGGCGGCGATCAGCGGTAGGAAGAGGATGACCTCGAGGGTGGGTATGACGAACCGTGGGCCGATCAGCAGCGAGCTGGGCAAGAGCGCGTACAGGGCGATCGCAAACAGCACCGCGATCGCAGCGGGCAACCGTGCTTCGCCCGGGTGCTTCTGGCCTTGGGCACGGTTGGACTGCACGGCACATTGATATGTCAGCGAGCCCGCTGTCAGCGGGACGCCACGCGGGGTGAGCGCAGTCGATCTGTGCGAGCTAGAGCAGGCCACGCCGCCGCATGGCGAGCAATGCCAGCCAGCCGGGGATGGCAAGTAGCCAGACCGAAACGATTCGAGATAGCAAGGCCGCGGCGGCGGCGACCGGCAACGCCATGCCGGTTGCGGTGAGTCCGGCGATCAGCGCAGCTTCGACGGCTCCCACGCCGCCCGGGGTGGGGATCAGCGACCCGGCGCTCGCCGATGCCAGGTAGATAAGGATCAAGGAGAGGTACGACACGTGCCCGCCCACCGCCGCCACACAGAAGGCAAAAGCCAGCACATGGGTAAGGGTCAGGGCCGCCGAGGCCGACAGGCCGATGGCGACCATCGATGGCCGGCGACGGGCGTGTTGGAACAGCATCCCGAGGCTCCGGTGAGCGCCGCTGAGCACGCGACGAACCAGGGTGCTGATCCGAGCGAGTAGGACGATCGCGCTCGCCAAGGCGATGATGCCCAACCCCAGCGCGCCCAATTCGACCCAACCCAATTGCGATGGATCGAGAGTGTGGGAGGTGTGCGAAAACGCCACGTCACCGGAAAGGGCGCCGATGCCCGTGACCACGACGGCGGTTACCGCGAGCTGAGCGGTCTGCGCCACCGCTACGGTGGCCAGCGCATCTGGCGTACTGGCGCCGCATCGGTTCAGGTATCGAGTGGCGATCGCCGGAGTGCTGATCGCCGAGGGTGCCACGATTCGCAAACCACTCACTGCCAGTTGTGCGCCGACGGTAGGTAGCAGCTTCAATCGCAGTGGCGTAAAGCCGAGCAAGTTGTAGGCGCCGGCGAATAGCGACAACGCCATGAACAACACAGCGAACACCAGATCCGGCCAACTCAGGCGAGCCAGCACGGTACCTAGGTCCGCGTTTCGCAGTTGTAGGGCAAGCAGGCTGGCTGCCGCGACAACTGCGCCGCCGCTGAGGATGGTGGCGATGCGCCTGGCCGCTCGAAAATCTCGAACCGTTGCCGGTTCCCTGGGCCGATCCATCATCAAGGTCACGAGGCAATACTCGCGAGCAGGCGATGCCTTGTCTGTCGGGGAATGCCCCCAAACCGAGTAGGGGTAACCCCAACTTTGCACGATCTGGCCTGAGTGGCACTCCTCGGCAGAATTCGGTCAGAATGGGCAGATGCGACGCGTCGGGGTAGAAGAAGAATTGCTGCTCGTCGATGCGGTTACCGGTGTGCCCGTCCCCGGTTACTACGAAGTCGCCGCCGAAGCGGAGCGGCGACTGGATCCACCAGCCGAACACGAACTCAAACAGGAACAGGCCGAGATCGCCTCGGTGCCGCACCACAGCCTGGCCGCCGTCGGACTCGATCTGCGGATGCGTCGCGATGCACTTCGCGCCGCCGCCGCTGAGCGTGATCTGGCGGTTGCCGCGACTGCCACGAGCCCGGTCGGTGGTCGAGCCACGACAACGGAGAACGAGCGCTACCAGCGGATGGAGACCCGTTTCGGGTTACTGGAACGGCAACAACTGACCTGCGGCATGCACGTCCATGTCTCGATCTCCTCACCCGCCGAAGGTGTCGCGATCCTCGATCGGATCAGGCCATGGCTGTCGGTGCTGGTCGCGATGTCATCGAACTCCCCGTACTGGCAAGGCGAAGACACCGGCTACGCCAGCTACCGAACGATCGTGTGGGGCCAGTGGCCGACGGCCGGGCCGAACGAGCTCTTCGGCGACGCCGACAGTTACCGCGAGCTGGTCGACGAGCTGCTCGGGTCAGGTACGTTGCTCGACGAGGGCATGATCTATTTCGACGCAAGGTTGTCGCGCAACTATCCGACGGTCGAGATTCGGGTGGCTGATGTGTGCACCTCACTCGAAGACGGTGTCACGATCGCCGGGCTCGCGCGGGCCTTGGTCGAGACCGCGAGCGCTCAGGCGTCGTCAGGGGTGCCACCGTTGATGATTCGCAGCGAGGTCCTGCGGGTGGCGAGCTGGGGCGCGGCTCGCTTCGGGTTGGACGGTGACCTGGTGGATCCGATCAGCCGCCGCGGCGTCAAGGCCGCGAACCTGTTGGATCAGCTACTCGATCATGTTCGTCCTGCGCTCGTGCAGAGCGGAGATCTGCCTTCGGTCGAAGAGGGGCTGCGCCGGATGCTCGACCGCGGGACCGGCGCTGCCCAGCAGCGCGAGGCGTTCGACCGGCTTGGCGAGTTGGGCCAGGTTGCCCTGGACGTCGTGTCCCGCACGGCCTGACTAGCGTTTTGCGACAGCCTGCTGTGCCAGTCCCTGAAGCGTGGGGTCGGCGCTGCTCGAGGCGCCAGCGGCATAGCCGGCTTCGGCTACCTGCACCTGAACCCCGTCCACCCGGGATGCGAAGCCAGCTGGCGGTAATTTGCCCGGCGCCCCGGGGTAGGTCGTTCCCTCCCGCAGCAGATCGCTGATGTTGCCGGTGCCATCGGAAGCCACCAGCGCGTTGTAGCTGTTGGCCTGGGCGGCGGAATTGAAGGTGATCGTGTACGAGGCGACGACCACTGGTCGGCCGCCGACATTGGTCGTCGAAAGTACCCGATGCACCGAGGAACAAGGGGTCTTGGCGAGAAAGGCCTGAACCTGTCCGTAAGCGTGCATGGCACAGTTCGTCTGATCGTCCGTGGTCTGTTGCACCCAGCCGTCCGGCAGGCTGGACGAAGCTGAATTGGTGTCGGTAGGTGCTGCTGCGCTCGACGTCGGGTCTGCCACCGAGCCGGTGTTCTTGTGTGGACCCTGGATGAGCAGCAGAAACAGCAGCACGGCCGCGCTGACCACGAGCCAACCAGTCACGATGATGCCGGCGATCTTCAGCCGACTGGGCCGATCATCGCGGTCGACGTAGCTATCAGGGCCGGCAGGGCCTGGCGGCTCGACGGGCTCTACCGGACCGCCGCCCCAGTCACCCTGGTAGTCGGGAAAGCCGGAGTGGGCGGGCCCCGCGCCGGACCCAGCACGAGCGTTCGCAGCGGCTGTTTCAGCCGACTCGTGGCGTCCGCTGCGACCGGGTTCGGTCTCCGGACTCCACTCCTCGTCCGGATCGGTCAGCCAACTCACGTCACATACGGTAGCTGCCCTGACCTGGCCGCGTGTGGGGATAGTGTGAGTAGGCGGCCGAACCTGCGCAATGGCGGGGCGCGACGTTGCTGACATGATGATGTGATGGGCGACGATCAGCCGGACTACGACGTCATCGTCGTCGGGCTCGGAGCGATGGGATCCTCGGCGGCATATCACCTTGCCCGCCGCGGTCTTCGGGTACTCGGGATCGAGCAATTCACACCGGCACACGCCTTCGGCTCATCGCACGGATCGACCCGTATCGTCCGCCAGGCGTATTTCGAAAGGCCGGACTACGTGCCGTTGCTGCAGCGCAGTTACGAGTTATGGGACGAATTGTCCGCATCGTTCGGAGAGCAGCTGTTCGTCAGATGCGGCGCCCTGATGATCGGGCCGCCTGAAGGCGCAGTCGTCAAGGGAACCTTGGAGTCTGCGCGTCGCTGGGGTTTGGCGCACGAGCTTCTCGATGCCACGGCCATGAAGCAACGCTTTCCGCAGTTCAACCTGCCGCCTGATCACGTGGCGGTCTTCGAGGCCAACGCCGGATTCGCACGTGCCGAGCCGAGCGTGCTGGCCAACATCGAGCTGGCGATCGATGCCGGCGCCGAACTCTGGTTCGATACCGAAGTCGAGTCCGTGCAGCTCGGCCCGGCTGGCGTCTACATCGAGGCCGCCGACGTTGAGGTGCATGCGCCGAAAGCAGTCATCGCAACGGGCGCATGGGCCAGCCGGTTGGCCAAGCTTGATCAGTTCAGGGTCGAAGTGCAACGGCAGACCGTGCACTGGTATGAGCCGCTGCCGGGAGCCGGCGCTGACGATTCTTCTCAGGAAACCGTGGACTACACCGCCTTCGAACCCGAGCGATTCCCGGTCTACCTCTGGGAGTGGCCGACTGCTGACGGCGAACCATCGACCGAGATCTACGGGTTCCCGCACCAGCCGGCAGAGCACGGCGTAAAGGTCGCGCTGTACCGAGATGGAGTTGTCACCGATCCCGATCGTCTCGATCGCGCGGTGACCGACCAGGACGCGCTTCGGCTGGCGCCCGTGCTGGCGAAATCGATTCCACAGTTGAAGGGACGGCGATTGACCGGTTTGGCCTGCATGTACGCCGGGGTTGCCGACGATGACTTCGTCCTCGGAATGCACCCTGGCTCAGCGGGGAAAGTCGTGCTCGCAGTTGGGTTTTCCGGTCACGGCTTCAAGTTCTTGCCGGTTGTGGGCGAGATCGTCGCCGATCTGGTAACCGCCGGGCAGACCAGGCACGAGATCGAGTTCCTTTCACCCGAACGGATTTCGAGGTCGTGACGCTGCGAATTCTGATCGCACCCGACAAGTTCAAAGGGTCGATGACGGCGCACGAGGCCGCCGGGGCGATGGCAAGGGGCTGGCGCTCGGTTCGTCCTGATGATGATGTGACGTTGTTGCCGATGGCTGACGGTGGCGACGGCACGGCCGCGGTGCTGGGCGCCGTTTTGCCTGATCCGCATTGGGTAAACGTGCCATCAGTAAATGCGATCGGACTGCCCCACCAAGGTCGCTACCTCAGATCGGCGGACCTTGCGGTCATCGAACTAGCCGAAATCTGTGGCATAGCAGGAATTCCACAGCCCGAGCCCATGTCGGCCCACACGATCGGCCTCGGGATCGTGATAGCAGCGGCAATTCGGGCCGGCGCTGGCCGGCTGATCATCGCCCCTGCGGGCTCGGCGTCCACCGATGGTGGAACGGGTGCGCTCGCCGCGCTGGGGGCCCAATTCGTCGGCTACCACGGGAGCTTGCCGGTAGGTGGCGGAGGCTTGACCAATCTGGCGCGGGTCGATCGGCGTCGGTTGCAGCCCGTCCCTGATGGCGGCGTCGATGTGCTCGTCGACGTCGACGCGGTTTTGTTCGGCCCCAACGGGGCGGCGATGGTCTTCGGGCCCCAGAAAGGTGCTGATGAAGATCAGCTGCGAGTGCTCGATCAGGGCCTTCGGCGATTGGCCGAGGTTCTCGGCGGCGATCCCGATCAGCCTGGCGCAGGCGCTGCTGGGGGTACTGGTTACGGCCTGGCCAACTGGGGCGCCCGGTTGGTGCCAGGGGCTGCAGCGGTAGGGGACCTGATCGGGCTACCGCGAGCGGTCGATGAAGCCGATGTCATCCTGACCGGCGAGGGACGTTTCGACGATACGTCCATGACCGGCAAGGTCTGTGGTTACGTCCTGGGCCTGGCCGGAGCGTCGCGAACCCGGTTGATCGCCGGCTCGATCGTCGGCGGTCTCGCCGAGGTGGTGCAGGACGCCGTCAGCCTGAGCGGACTTGCCGGCTCCACTGAGGCGGCCATGGCCGAACCCGAGCGATGGTTGTCGACCGCGGGCGCGCAGTTGGCCACCCAGATCGGGTCCGACGGCTAACGCTTTCGGGCGGCCGTCAAGCTCGGTCGGTCGCGGGAAACACGAACTCCCGCACGAGCACACGGATGATCAACGCGACCGGCACAGCAAACAGCGCCCCCGGAATGCCGAGGATCGCGCCGCCCAGAATTACCGAGGGAACCGTGATCACGCCGGGTAGCTCGACGGAAAACTTCATGACCCGCGGCTGAATGAGATAGTCCTCAGCCATCCGGTATCCGATGTAGAAGATCAGCGTCGCGACGGCGGTAGGCAGGTTCACGGTCAGCGATACGAGCGTGACGATCGCGCCACCGACTGTCGAACCGATGACCGGTACGAGTGACAACACTGACACCAGTGCGCCCAGCAGAACGGGGTACGGGATGCCCCAGGACAACGCCCAGACGGTGGTGCCGATACCGCACAGCAGGGCGATCATGACCGTCGACAACATGTAACGGCCGACCTGAGTGATCAGTTCGTCCACAATGCGGCCAGCTCGCCCCCGACGGGTCGCTGGAACCGCCATGAGCGAGAGGTCACGCAGCTTGGGCAGGCCGACAGCGAAATACAACGACAGGAATGCCACCACGACGATGTCGGTCACGGCGTTGAACAGGAACTCGCCGCTGGTCAGGACGTAGTTGAGGACCTTGGTCGGGTTGAAGCTGCTGGTGGTCGAGGCGTTGTTGGCTGTGGAGAGCCGATCGCCCAGCGATCCTAGGTGGCCTTCGGCGTTCTTGATCAGTGACGGCGCATCCTTGATCAGGCCGGGTAACTGGGTGCTGGCCGCGTCGATCGCGAGGATGAATGGCGCGCTCAGCAGCGCGACGACCGCCAGCCAGGTAACGAATGCCGCGAGCGGACGGCGCATGCCCCGGCGGTGCAAGAACTGGACCATCGGATCGAGGGTCACGCCGATCAGCAGCGCGAACGCCACGATCAGGATGACGTTCTTCAGGCGTTCGAAGATCACGAAGCCGAGGTAGGCGACGCCGACACCGACGGCGAACCAGAGTGCGAAGGCGATCACCGAGTGAGGGCGGCGCACCGTCACTTCGGAGTCGTCCGGCGTTCCGCCGACCGGCACTGCACCTTTGGTGTCCATCGAGGTCAGGCTAGTGGACTTTCGGGACGACAACCCGGATTAGCGTTCACAGGAAGCGCTGTGATTTCTCAAAGGTAGCGTCGAGGTGCGGAGAGTTTGCTGTCTTACAGAGCAGCCAGCTTGCAACGAATTCACACAACGAGTTCGTGCGATCAGAATAGATACGAACCGAGGTTACGACCATGAGCGACGATCCCACCAGCGGCCAGCCGACCGGCCAGCAGGGCGATCCCCGCGATTCCGCCAGTGCGGCCCAGCAAGTCCCGACTGGACCTGCCGCGGCCCCCGCTTCGCAGCCCATTCCGCTACCCGGCGCTGGCCCGATCCAGAGTGCACCTACGCAGGGTGCACCGACAGTTCAAAATGGCCCCCACCAGACCACTCCGTATCCCGCCGCGGTTGAGCCGAGTGCCCAGTACCCGAGTGGCCAGTACCCGAGTGGCCAGTACCCGAGTGCCCAGTACCCGAGTGCCCAGTACCCGAGTGCCCAGTACCCGAGTGCCCAGTACCCGAACGGCCCGTATCAGAACGGTCCGTGGGGACCGACGAACTGGGTCCAGCGCGATGACGCCAATGCTGCCGGTTCGGCGGCTGGGGCTGCTTGGGCGGCCGAGCCGCAGCAAGGTGCCGCTGACCAGTTCGCGCAGGGGTTGTTCGCACAGGGCCAGAACCCGCAGGGCCAGAACCCGTACGCCCAGAACCCGTACGCCCAGAACCCGTACGCCCAGTCTCCCTACGCCCAGCAGGACCCTCGCGCCGGCTATTACAACGCGCAGGCGTCCTATCAGAATGCTCAGCAGGCACCCCAGCATGGTTGGGCACCGCCGGCGAACTACTGGGCGCCCCCGGCGCCGGGTGTAGCCGGTTACTCCGCACCCCCGCCCCCGCAGAAGCCAAAGCATCGCCGAGTCCTGATCGGCTCGGTCGCTGCAGCCGCAGCGGTGGCCATCGCAGTGGGCGCGGTCGCCATCACGGAGCGATCGAACGGCGATTCGTCCCAGCAGACCGCCTTGACATCCCCGAACAGCCAGTCGGGCGGTTCGTCCAACGGCGGCTCGGGAAGCAGCGGGGGCGAAGGCCAGTTCGGCTTCGGCAACCCGTTCGGCTCAGACGGATCAGGTTCGGGCTCAGACGGTTCGGGCTCCGGCGGCTTCGGCTCAGGTGGCTTCGGCTCTGGCTCGAATGGCAGCGGATCCTCAGGCACCGGAACCACTGGCACCGCGACCAAAACCCAACAGGTCGGCGTTGTCGACATCAACACCGTCCTCGATTACGGCACGGGTAAGGCGGCCGGCACCGGAATGGTGCTGACGTCATCCGGCGAGATCCTCACGAACAACCACGTGGTGGACGGCTCGACCAGCATTTCGGTCGTCGTCGTTTCGACGGGCAAGACCTACACGGCTACGGTCGTCGGCACGGATCCGACCGATGACGTCGCGGTCCTGCAGCTGAAGGATGCCTCAGGTCTGGCCACCGCCAACCTGGGAGATTCGAGTTCGGTCGCGGTCGGCGATTCGGTGACAGCGGTCGGCAACGCCGGCGGTACCGGCGGAACGCCGAGCTCGGCAACCGGCAAGGTGACGGCGCTCGACCAGTCAATCACCGCCAGCGATGAGGACGGCAGCAACTCCGAGAGCCTTACCGGGCTGATTCAGATCGACGCCGATATTCAACCGGGTGACTCCGGCGGTCCGCTGTACAACGCGAAGGACCAGATCATCGGCATCGACACGGCCGCCTCTACGTCGCGATCGACCAGCACGGTCGGGTTTGCCATTCCGATCGCGAAGGCGACCTCAATTGCCAAGCAGATCGAGTCCGGCAATGAGACGAGCACCATCCACCTCGGCTACCCGGCGTTCTTGGGTGTTCAGTTCTCGACCCAAAGCGCTGGCGTCGGCGGCGCCGCAGCAACGATTTCGGGCACGGTCAGCGGCTCTGCTGCTGACAAGGCCGGCCTTGTCGCGGGTGACACGATCACTGGCGTCAACGGCACATCGGTGAGCAGCGCGACCGACCTGTCGGGGATCTTCAGCAAGCTCAACCCGGGCGATCAGGCGAAGATCACCTACGCCGACACCTCCGGTGCATCGCACACGGTGACGGTCACGTTGGGTAGCGGTCCCGCCGACTAAATCTCGGCCGGCACAGATACTGGCCGGCACAGATACTGGCCGGCACAGACTCAGGGCCCGGATCGGGGTGATCCCCGATCCGGGCCCTGTTCATTTTTTCTAGCGTTTCAAGCATGACGAACGGGTTGACTCGGCCGACTACGGAGCACTGGCAGGCGAATCCCGCGGCGCTGCTCGCGGCGGTGTGGACGGGTGTCTTTGCCGGGCTGCACATCTACTGGGCGGCCGGAGGCGGCGCGCGGTATGCGATTGACCTGATTGCTATTCCTGCGTGCCTCACAGGTGCCGTTCTTGCCTGGCGGCTCGCGCGTGATCCGTACCGCCGGTGGCTCTTCGTCGTCGCGGCCGGCGGCAGTTCGCTGATGTTGTGGCACGCCGTGCTGAACTACTTCTTCCTGGCAATCAGATGCGCGATCGGACAGCCGTTGACGACCGACGATCGCTACTACGCCTTTCTGTACGAGCCATTCTGGGCTCTGGGCGGCGTGCTCTGGTTGCTTGCAGTCCTGCACTTCAGAGCGGGCCGTCCGCTACGAGCCATGAATCAGCCGATTTCACAAGCTGATCGTCAGCCATTTGTCGCGTGCTGACTTGTAGCCAGATAGCTCTCGATCTCTGTCAGCACGCGCGATTTGACCTCGTCGGGTGCGAAGGACGCTTTCACCGCGTTGCCCGCCAGGGCGCTGATGCCTGATTCGTCCAGTCCCAAGAGACTCGTCGCGATCTCGTACTCGTGATTCAGATTTGTTGAAAACATGGGGGGATCATCGGAATTGATCGTGACCAGCACACCGGCATTGACCATTTCCGGCAGCGGATGCTCGGCGAGGGAAGCGACCGCCCGAGTGGCAATGTTTGATGTGGGGCATACCTCGAGAGCGATCTGGTGCTCAGCGAGATAGGCGAGCAGCTTGGAATCACGAACCGCTGACGTCCCGTGTCCGATGCGCTCGGCCCCAAGGGTGTGCAGGGCGTCCCAGATGGTCTCGGGCCCCGTCGTTTCACCTGCGTGGGGGACGCTGTGCAGGCCTATTGCGCGCGCAGCATCGAAGTACGGTTTGAATTGCGGGCGCGGTACTCCGACCTCGGGGCCGCCGAGCCCGAAGCTGACCAAGCCGTCAGGTGTGAGCCGGGTGGCGACGTCGGCGGTGAGCTCGGCCGAAGGCAGGCCCGCCTCTCCGGGTATGTCGAAGCACCAGCGCAGGACGACTCCGAGGTCACGCTCGGCGGCCAATCTGGCGTCTTCGATCGCTTCCAAGAAGGCCTCCGCGCGGATGCCCCGATGAATCGAGGAATACGGCGTGACCGTTAGCTCCGCATAGCGGACGTTGAGGCTGGCCATATCGCGGGCGATTTCGTAGGTCAGCGTGCGGACATCTTCGGCATCGCGGATCAGGTCCACCACGGACAGATAGACCTGAATGAAGTGCCCGAAGTCGGAGAACGTGAAGTATTTGGCCAATTGGTCAACGTCTGCAGGTACGCCCGCGGACGGGTGCCGGGCAGCGAGCTCAGCGACAATTCGCGGCGACGCCGACCCGACGTGATGTACGTGCAATTCGGCTTTGGGCAGGCCGGCGATGAAATCAGCAAACGGGTGCGGGCGCAGTGTGGAGTCTTCAAATGCTGGGTTCACCCGGGCATTCTCCCAGGTACCTCGTGAATGAACATCTGGTGACCTGGCCAAATGGCGTCGAAAGTAACTTCTAGGCTGTAGTCATGACCGTTCCGAACATAGCGCTCAACAATGGCGTCACGATTCCGCAGCTGGGTTTCGGAGTATTCCTGGTGCCGGAATCCGAGACCCGCGCTGCTGTACGTACAGCGCTTGAAGTGGGCTATCGCCACATTGACACCGCAAAGCTCTATGACAACGAACGTGCGGTGGGAGCCGCTATTGCTGAATCCGGCATTCCACGTGACGAGGTCTTCGTCACCACCAAGGTTTGGAACTCGGAGCAGGGCTACGACGAAGCCATCGAGTCGTTTGAGGCATCGACGAGCCGACTCGGGCTCGACGTGCTCGATCTGCTGCTGATCCATTGGCCCGCGCCCGCGCTCGACCGCTATGTAGACACCTGGCGGGCTTTCGAAAAACTGCAGGCGGATGGGCGGGTTCGGGCGATCGGCGTTTCGAATTTTCACACCGACCACCTCAAACGGCTGATCGAGGAGACCGGTGTGGTTCCTGCGATCAACCAGATCGAACTGCACCCGCTGTTGCCGCAGTCCGAGATTCGGGCGTTCGATGCCGAACACGGGATTGTGACCGAGGCTTGGTCGCCGCTCGCCAGGGGTGGTGCGGTCCTGAGTGATCCGGTGACGACGGCCATCGCCGAACGGCATGGCAAGACACCCGCTCAGGTCGTGCTCCGTTGGCATATCCAATTGGGCAATGTCATCATTCCGAAGTCGGTTACGCCGTCTCGAATTGCTGAGAATTTCGAGATCTTTGACTTCGCGTTGAGCGAGGACGACGTATCGGCGATCAGTGGCTTGGAAACTGGCCACCGAGTTGGCCCCAACCCCGACACCTTCAGCCGCGCCTGAGATTTCGTCCGACGTCCCCGCGGGGACTACGCGGCCCGCTGGGCTGTCTCGTCCGCTCGATGCTGCTGTTTTCGTGCCGCTCGGCTGGCTAGCAACGTGCTCGTGATGTAGTCAAGATCGAAGCGTTCACCACCCCAGCGCGGAACTGCTTCGGCGTCGAACTCGGGAAGGGGGTCGGTGTTGCGTGGCGCGATAGGCACCGGTTCCAACGGCTGCCCGTGCTCGTCGCGGAACGCGAAGCCTCCCGCGCCGTCGATGGTGATGGTGAGCCCGTCGCGATGTATGGCTCGGTGGTGAAACGTGCAGACGAGCACTAGATTGTCGAGATTCGTTGGACCACCGTCGGCCCAATGCCACACGTGATGAGCGTGTAGCTTGCGAGCCCGCCCTTCGGTGCAGGCGGGCACGGCGCAGCCGCCGTCTCTTGCGGTGAGCGCGCGCCGCATCGCGGTCGGAACGGTTCGCGTAGACCGTCCGACGTCGAGGATCTGTCGGCCATCCTTGACGATGACCAACAGCCTGGACTCGCATGCGAGCCGGCGAATCTGTCTATGTGTCAAGGTTGCACCGGACTCATACGCTGCCCGTCCGCCTGCGGCCTCGTCCAGCAGAACCTCTGCGTCGAGGTGGACCACGAGTTCGGTGCCAGGCTGTTGGCTCACGGCGACGTCTGGTTCGGCCCCGAGATATGACCGGGCCAAGGCGACCAGAGCGTCTGCCGTGGGCCGAGCGGGCGGTGCGGGCGGCGTATTCCCAAGTTGCGGTGCGCCGGTCGCGGATAGTCGTCGTGCGACTGCGTCCAGCGCGGCGAGTACCGCGGCGCCCTCGTCGCTGTCCAGGCAGGCGGTGAGGTGAATCATGCCGTGTTCGTCCTCGCGCCAGGTCAGCCGGCGTCGCTCTGCCCGCGAGGACTCGTCCAGCGTCTCGCAACGGCGCCAGGACGAGACCGTTCGCTCGACCTGTGCAGCAGTCGCCGTGTGCGCGAATGCGATTAAGGCACCTTCGTCCTCGATAGTGGCGACTCGGCTCAGTGCCCGTACCTTCGCGTAGGACAACCGACCCGCGCCGAATTCGTCCCTGATCGCTGGCAATTCCCGCAGGCGACGGGCGACGCGAACCTGCTCTCGAGCGGCATGCGGGCTGAGGTGGCAGCGCCAGGCGAGCCAATGCGCGCACGACTTGATGCCGACACCAAGCCAATCGGCCCGCGCGTCGAGCTCACCCACGAGGATGAGCAGACGTGCGCCCGCGGTCTCTATCTGCCCAACCAAGGCGCAGATTTCACCCTGCAATCGCTCGAGCGAAAGATCTTCGACCGTCCCGCAACCGACACGCCCGCTCACCACTTGTATGTCCGTCATGACACAGATGTTTCCGTAGGCGTACGACAATTTCGTTGCCCCGAGAGGTTGGTATACGGATGGGTCGCCATGACCACCGCTGTGTATACCAACCTCGATACGAACGCGAGGTTCAGTCGCCGAGCGCCGCGCTGACGATCGAACGGGCCTCGTCCTGGATCTGGGCCAGGTGTTCAGGTCCGGCGAAGGATTCGGCATAGAGTTTATAGACATCCTCCGTGCCAGACGGTCGAGCGGCGAACCACCCGCGTTCGGTCGTAACCTTCAGCCCACCGATCGGGGCACCGTTGCCCGGGGCTGCGGTGAGTCGAGCGGTGATTGGGTCGCCTGCCAGCTCCGATGCCGATACCTGATCAGGTGAAAGCTTGCCCAAAACCGCCTTTTGCTCGCGTGTCGCAGGCGAATCCACCCGCGCGTAGGCCGGCGCGCCAAACCGTTCGGTCAGCGCGCGGTAATGATCCGATGGCGATGACCCTGTCACAGCAAGGATTTCTGAGGCCAACAGACAGAGGATGATGCCGTCCTTGTCGGTTGTCCAAACGGTGCCATCTTGGCGGAGGAACGACGCGCCCGCCGATTCCTCACCACCGAACCCGACCGATCCATCGAGCAAGCCCGGGACGAACCACTTGAACCCGACGGGTACTTCGATCAGCTTGCGGTCGAGGTCGGCAGCAACCCGATCGATCATGGACGAGGAGACCAGCGTCTTGCCGATCGCCGCATCGGCGCGCCAGCCGGGCCGGTGAGCGAAGAGGTATTGGATCGCCACCGCGAGGTAGTGGTTGGGGTTCATCAGGCCGCCCGTCGGAGTCACAATGCCGTGCCGGTCCGAGTCGGTGTCGTTACCCGTCGCAATCTCGAAGTCAGGGGCCCCGCCGGTGTCATCGCCCGAGCCGGCGCCATCACCTTCGACGAGCCGGATCAGCGAGGCCATGGCAAACGGGGACGAGCAGTCCATCCGGATTTTGCCGTCCCAGTCCAGAGTCATGAAAGCGAATTGGGGATCGACCTTCGAGTTCACCACCGTCAGGTCCAAGCCGAACCGACTCCCGATCTCGGCCCAGTAGGCCACCGACGCGCCGCCGAGCGGGTCGGCGCCAATCCTCACCCCCGCCTCACGGATCGCATCGAGGTTGACCACTGTCGGCAACGCCGAGACATACGCGTCGAGAAAGTCGAAGCCTTGCACGTACTCCGAAGCTCGGGCCCGGTCGTAGCTCACCCGCTTCACACCGCGCAGCCCAGCGGCGAGCAGCTCGTTCGCGCGATCCTGAATCCAGCCGGTGATATCGGTACCAGCGGGTCCTCCGTCCGGCGGGTTGTATTTGAACCCGCCGTCCGGCGGCGGATTGTGTGATGGCGTAACCACGACGCCGTCGGCCAACCCGATACTGCGACCGGAGTTGTAGGCCAGAATCGCTCGCGACACCGCCGGGGTCGGGGTGAGCCCGTTGCGCGAATCGACCAACACGGTGACGTCGTTGGCGGCGAACACCTCCAGCGCCGAATGGGTGGCTGGCGAGGAGAGCGCGTGGCTGTCCTCGCCGAGGTACAACGGACCGTCGATGCCATTGCTGGCCCGATATTCGACGATGGCCTGGCTGGTGGCCACGATGTGGTCCTCGTTGAACGTCGTCGCGAAGGACGAACCTCGATGGCCGGAGGTGCCGAACGACACCCGCTGCTCGGGCTGCTTCACATCCGGGTGAAGCGCGTAGTACGCGTCGATCAGGGCAGATACGTCCACCAGGTCGGATTGCTGAGCCGGTTGGCCGGCACGCGCTGAGTTCGCCATGCCTCGATCCAACCATCGACTCCCGAATGCGCAAACGATGGAGAGCTGGGTCGCAGCGCTGTGAGCCCCGTAAGTGGGTTGGGTGCTGGTGGCGTGATGGATGCATGAGGGACATCGCTTGGGTGCCGGAAATGGAGGAGAACTGGACTTGTATTCCATAGCGCGGTCAGACACGGCCGCGCCGGTCACGGGACGCCGTTCCAGTCCCCCCGTCTGCGGAGCTCACAGTGTTAGACGTCGTATTCATCCTGGTCACAGTCGCGATCTTCGCCGTGCTGGCCCTTGTCGCAAAGGGAGCCGAGCGATTATGAGCACCGCCAACCTCATTGGCCTGATCCTCTCGGTGCTGTTGGTCGGCTACCTCATCGTTGCGCTGGTCTTTCCGGAGAAATTCTGATGAGCGGCACAGCGGCGGGCATCATCTTCATCGCGAGCCTCATCGTCGCCCTTGCGTTGGTCCATAAGCCACTGGGCGATTACATGGCACGCGTCCTGACGAGCAAACGGCATCTCGCTGTTGAGCGGGTGATCTACAAGACCGGCGGCATCGACGACGAGGCTGACCAGACTTGGGGACGTTATCTGCGTTCGGTGCTGGCCTTCAGCGCTGTCGGCGTCCTGTTCCTCTACCTGTTCCTCCGGATCCAACAGCATTTCTGGCCACCCTATGACGTGCCCGCGATGTCGCCTGGGCAGGCCTGGAACACCGCCGCCAGCTTCGTCACGAACACGAACTGGCAAAGCTACTCGGGTGAAAACGCCCTGGGCTACGTAGTCCAGATGGCGGGCCTGGCCGTCCAGAACTTCCTGTCCGCGGCGGTTGGCATCGCCGTCGCCATCGCGCTTGTGCGCGGCTTCGTGCGGACCAAGACAGATCGTCTCGGCAACTTCTGGGTCGATCTCACCCGGATCAGTCTGCGGGTACTGCTACCGATCTCGATCGTGTTCGCGATCGTATTCGTCGGCGCCGGCATGATCCAGAACCTGCACCACTACGCCGATATCACTACAGCAACTGGCGGAACGCAGACCCTGACCGGTGGTCCGGTCGCGAGCCAGGAGGTAATCAAGGAGCTGGGCACGAACGGTGGCGGCTTCTACAACGTCAACTCCGCTCACCCGTTCGAAAACCCCACGACCTGGACGAACTGGCTCGAGATCTTCCTGCTGCTCGTCATCTCGTTCTCGTTGCCACGCACCTTCGGCAAGATGGTCGGCGACAAGCGCCAGGGATACGCGATCGTCGCGGTTATGGCATTGCTCGCCGTCCTCAGCCTCGGCCTGAACTTGGCTGCCCAGACTGCGCACCACGGGACTGTCCCGACGGCGGTCGGGGCCGCGACCGAAGGTACCGAAACCAGATTCGGCGTGCCGGACTCATCCGTCTTCGCAACCGCCACGACACTGACGTCGACCGGGGCGGTGAACAGCTTCCACGACAGCTACACAAGCCTCGGCGGCGCCACGTTGATCGTCAACATGATGCTCGGCGAGGTCGCGCCGGGCGGCACCGGATCCGGCCTCTACGGCATCCTGATACTCGCCATCCTGTCGGTCTTCATTGCCGGCCTCATGGTCGGACGAACACCTGAATACCTCGGGAAGAAACTCGGCGCGAGAGAGGTGAAGTTCGCCTCGCTATACATCTTGACCACCCCGGCCATTGTGCTCGTCGGCACGGCCGTAGCGATGGCCTTGCCCGGTGAACGGGCCAGCATGTTGAACACCGGCCCGCATGGTTTGTCTGAGGTGCTCTACGCCTTCACGTCGGCGGCGAACAACAACGGCAGCGCGTTCGCCGGTATCTCGGTGAACACCAACTGGTACAACACCGCGCTCGGTATCGCGATGCTGGTCGGACGCTTCCTTCCGATGGTGTTCGTTCTCGGTCTGGCGGGCTCGCTCGCCCGGCAGAAGCCTGTCCCGGCATCGGAAGGCACGCTACCCACGCACAAAACGTTGTTCATCGGCCTGCTCACCGGCGTCACCCTGATCGTCGTCGGTCTCACCTACTTCCCGGCGCTGGCGCTGGGACCACTCGCAGAAGGACTCCACTAATGGCTGCCGACACTCGTGTTGGGGCAGGTCTACTCGACCCGAAAATGCTCTGGAAGGCGCTCCCGGACGCGGCTGCAAAGCTCGATCCGCGAACGCTTTACAAGAATCCCGTTATGTTCATCGTCGAGATCGGGGCGGTGTTCACGACAGTCGAGGCGATCGCCAATCCTTCCGTCTTCGCGTGGCTGATCGTGGTCTGGCTGTGGTTGACAGTGCTCTTTGCCAACCTTGCTGAAGCCGTAGCAGAGGGTCGCGGTAAGGCTCAGGCCGAGTCCCTACGGCGCGCCAAGACCGACACGTTGGCTCGCCGCCTCATCCGCACAAAGGGCTCGTCAGACAGAACTGCCTACCAGGGCCAGGAAGAACTCGTTCCCGCCCCGCAACTCCAGCAGGGCGATTGGGTCGTCTGCGAGGCCGGCGACGTGATTCCCGGCGACGGCGACGTCATCGATGGTGTTGCGAGCGTGGATGAAAGTGCGATAACCGGTGAAAGTGCGCCCGTCATCAGAGAGAGTGGCGGTGACCGTAGCTCAGTCACTGGTGGCACAAAGGTGTTGAGCGACCGGATCGTCATACAGATCACGCAGAAGCCAGGCGAGAGCTTCATCGACCGGATGATCGCGCTGGTCGAAGGAGCCAGCCGGCAGAAGACCCCGAACGAGATCGCACTGAACATCTTGCTGGCCTCGTTGACGGTGATCTTTCTGCTCGCCACAGTTACCCTGCAGCCATTGGCCATCTTCGGTAAGGCCAACCAACCAGGTATCCCGGACACGGCTGCGCTCAATCAGAATGGCGTCACCGGCATCGTCCTTGTCTCTCTGTTGGTCTGCCTGATCCCAACCACCATCGGTGCCCTGCTGTCCGCAATCGGTATCGCCGGTATGGATCGACTGGTGCAGCGCAATGTCCTCGCCATGAGTGGACGGGCGGTGGAAGCAGCCGGCGACGTGAACACGTTATTGCTCGACAAAACCGGCACGATCACGCTCGGAAACCGGCAAGCCTCAGAATTCATCGCGGTGGGTAACGTTGACGTCGACTCGCTTGCCGACGCTGCGCAGCTGTCATCCCTGGCGGATGAAACACCTGAGGGACGTTCAGTAGTGGTGCTCGCCAAGACTGAATACGGTTTACGCGAAAGGGTGTCCGGCGAGTTGGCACACGCGACCTTCGTGCCATTCACCGCTCAGACGCGAATGAGCGGTGTCAATCTCACAGCGCTCGACGACCACCCGGCCCGCGAGGTACGAAAGGGTGCCGCTGGCGCCGTTGCCGAGTGGGTAAGGGAGAACGGCGGTCAGGTCCCGCACCAGATGGGCCAGATCGTGGACGGTATCAGTGCCTCCGGTGGCACGCCGCTGGTGGTCGCCGATCGGGTAATTGGTGACGAGGCCCAGGTTCTCGGCGTCATTCACCTGAAGGATGTCGTCAAGCAGGGCATGTCCGAACGCTTCGATGAGTTGCGCCGGATGGGCATCAAGACGATCATGATCACTGGCGACAACCCCTTGACCGCCAGGGCGATCGCCGAAGAGGCGGGTGTCGACGACTATCTTGCCGAGGCGAAGCCTGAGGACAAGATGGCTCTCATCAAGCGGGAGCAAGAGGGCGGCAAGCTCGTCGCGATGACCGGTGATGGCACAAATGACGCGCCGGCCCTGGCTCAAGCTGACGTCGGCGTGGCCATGAACACCGGTACGTCAGCGGCGAAAGAGGCCGGCAACATGGTCGACCTCGACTCGGACCCGACGAAGCTCATCGAGATCGTCGAGATCGGCAAGCAATTGCTGATCACGCGCGGTTCGCTGACGACGTTCTCGATCGCCAACGACGTCGCCAAGTACTTCGCCATCATTCCGGCGATGTTCGTGGCGTTGTACCCCGGGCTCGACAAGCTGAACATCATGCGCTTGTACTCACCGGAATCGGCGATCCTGTCTGCGGTCATCTTCAACGCCCTGATCATCATTGCGCTGATTCCGTTGGCACTACGTGGCGTTCGGTACAAGCCCAGTTCGGCCAGTCAGATGTTGCGGCGAAACCTCTACATCTACGGCCTCGGCGGCATCATCGCGCCGTTCGCAGGTATCAAGATCATCGATTTGATCATCCAGTTCATTCCCGGAATCCGGTAATTGTCATGAAATCATTTAGCATTTCGCTACGCACCTTCCTCGCGGGGTTGCGCATGCTGCTCATCTTCACGGTGATCCTGGGCATCGCCTATCCACTCGTGGTGCTGGCGGTCGCGCAGATTCCCGGTCTGAAGAGCCGAGCCAACGGTTCGGTCATCTCCGCCAACGGCACCGTGGTGGGCTCGAAGCTGATCGGTCAGAACTTCGTCGACGACAAGGGTGATCCGCTGGTGCAGTACTTCCAGCCACGCCCCTCGGCGGCCGGCGATGGCTATGACCCGACGGCCACCAGTGCCAGTAACCTGGGCCCGGAGTCGATCGTCGACGTCCTGCCGGACCCTTCAGTGAAGGACGACAGCGGAAAGCAGAGCCTGCTCACCCAGGTCTGCTCGCGCAGCCTTGCCATCGGTCAGCTTGACGGTGTCGACGGTTCACGGCCGTACTGCACGCCGGATGGCGTGGGAGCTGTGCTCGCGGTGTTCTGGTCCGGCCCCGGCTATGCCGGAACCGTGACCCGGGTGGTGAGCCTCAACCAAACGGGGTCCGCGACACCGTTCATCAGTACCTACCGCGGGGTTCCGGTCGAGCTGGCGAAGTTCGGTGAGGACTACTCACACGCGCAGGTCGTCCCGATTCGGGGCAACGCGCCGTCGCACCCGGCAGTTCCCACCGATGCGGTGACCGCTTCAGCATCCGGGCTCGATCCCGAGATAAGCCCGGCGAACGCTGCCATCCAGGTTGCGAGAGTCGCCAAGGCCCGCGGCGTGACTGTCGATCAGGTAAAGGCGTTGGTGCAGAAGTACAGTAAAGGCCGTGACCTGGGCTTTCTCGGAGAGCCGCGCGTAAACGTGCTGCAGCTGAATCTGGCCCTCGACGCTAGCTACCCGGTCAAGAAGAGTTAGGACGATGAGTTGGCGCAACGCGGCCACCTGAGGGTCTACCTTGGTGCGGCTCCGGGAGTCGGCAAGACCTTCAAGATGTTGGACGAAGGTAACCGGCGGGCCGCGCGTGGCACCGATGTGGTGATCGCGTTCGTGGAAACCCACGGGCGCGAGCACACCGCTGACCGAATCGGGGATCTGCCGGTTCTGCGCCGAAAGAAGATCGTCTATCGGGGCGCCGAGTTCGAGGAGATGGACCTGGAGGCCGTCCTCGAGCGGCGCCCCGAACTGGCGTTGGTGGACGAGTTGGCCCACACCAACGTGCCTGGTACCGGCTACGCCAAGCGGTGGCAGGCTGTCGAGGTCTTGCTCGAGGCGGGCATCGATGTGGTGAGCACGGTCAACGTCCAGCATCTGGAATCGCTCAACGATGTCGTGCAGGCGATTACCGGGGTACCCCAGCGAGAGACAGTGCCCGATTCGGTTGTCCGAGCTGCGGAGCAGGTCGAGTTGGTCGACATGACGCCGGAGGCACTGCGGCGGCGGATGGCGCATGGCAACGTGTATCGCCCGGACAAGGTCGACGCGGCGTTGTCGAACTACTTCCGTCCGGGTAACTTGACGGCCCTTCGAGAGTTGGCGTTGTTGTGGTTGGCCGACAGCGTTGAGGAGGGCCTGCAGAAATACCGTGATCAGCACGGTATTGCCTCTACCTGGGAGACGAAGGAACGCGTCGTGGTGGCCTTGACGGGCGGCCCGGAGGGTGATGCGCTCATCCGGCGGGCAGCTCGAATCTCGGCGCGGGCGACCGGCGGCGAGCTTCTCGCGGTGCACATCGCCCGCAGCGACGGCCTGGCGGGCTCGTCCATCGCATCGCTTGACCAGCAACGGCTATTGGTCGAATCTCTCGGCGGCAGCTATCACTCGATCATCGGCGACGACATTCCCACAGCCGTGCTCGAATTCGCCAAGGCGAAGAACGCGACCCAGATCGTCATCGGGGCAAGTCGACGGAATCCGTTCGTGGCCGCTTTGACCGGACCGGGCACTGGTATGACCATCACGCGCCGCTCGGGCACCATCGACGTGCACGTGGTCAGCCATGAATACGTGGGCAAGGGGCGCGTGCTGCCCAAGATCCATGGCGGGTTGACGATCCAACGCCGAATCGCCGGGTTGATCGTCGGCGCCATCTTGATGGCTGCCCTGGTGCCATTCACCGTTGCTCTCAGGGCTGACCTGACGCTTGGCAGCGATCTGCTGTTGTTCCTGCTCGCGGTGGTGATCTGCGCCTTGGTCGGCGGTTTCTACCCGGCGCTCGTCGCGGCCGTGGTGTCCAGTTTGCTGATCAACTTTTTCCTGGTCGAACCGGTGCATCGGTTCACGATCTCCGAACCGGAGAACATTCTCGCCCTCGTCGTCTTCGTCGTCATCGGGGTGCTCGTGTCGAGGGTGGTTGACCAGGCTGCCAGGCGCAATGTGGAGGCCGCCCGTTCCAACGCCGAGGCAGAGACCCTGTCGACGCTTGCCGGCAGCCTGCTGCGCGGCGAGCAAGCGCTGCCGGCATTGATGGATCGGGTGCGGGAGACCTTTGCCGTGAGCAGCGTGACGCTGTTGCGCCGGGAGTCCGAAGCGCCGGCCAGCGGTCGCCAGACGGCGTCCTCCGATATGCGCGGCACGTGGTCGAAGGTGGCCAGTGTCGGCGATGACCCATGTTCGAGCCCGGACGAGGGCGATACCGAGGTTCCAGTCGGCGACGATCTCGTGTTGGTGCTGCGGGGACGGATCTTGGCCGCAGAAGATCAGCGCATGCTGGCAGCCTTTGCCACCGAGGTAGCGGTTGCCTATCAGCAACGCCGGCTGGCCGAACAGGCTGGTGCTGCCACCGAACTCGCCCAGACCGACCGGGCGCGGACGGCGCTACTCAATGCCGTAAGCCACGACCTTCGTACCCCGATCGCATCGGCCAAGGCAGCGGTCTCGAGCCTGCGAAATCAGGAGATCGCGTGGAGCCAGGAGGATCGCCGGGAACTGCTGGAGAATGCCGACAACGCCCTGGATCGATTGACGGCGCTGGTGACCAACTTGCTTGATCTGTCGAGGTTGCAGGCAGGTGCATTGTCGGTGACGGCGCAGCCGGTCGGCCTCGATGACATCGTGAGTCGTGCGCTACCGATGTCGGGCCCGATCCGGTCCTCTCCAACGCCCATCCAGATCGACGTTTCATCTGATTTACCGGAGGTTTTGGCCGATCCGGGGTTGCTGGAGCGGGTGATCGCTAATCTGGTCGAGAACGCTCAGCGATACAGCCCACCCGAAGTACCGGTCAGGGTGGCCGCCAGCGCGCACGGAGGGACGGTGGAACTGCGGGTGATCGATCATGGCCCGGGTATCCCCGAGGCGGCCCGCGAGGCTGTCTTCGCGCCCTTTCAACGCCGCGACGACCGGGCGGTCAGCACCGGGGCCGGGGTCGGCCTCGGGTTGGCGATCGCCCGCGGCTTCGTCGAGGCGATGCGAGGCACGATCAGCCTCGAGGAGACGCCCGGCGGCGGCCTGATGGTGAGCGTGACCTTGCCGACCGCGCCGGCGAGTAGCTCGACCGAACCTTCGATCGTGCATACCGGGCAAGCTTGATGCGCGTTCTAGTCGTCGATGATGAGCCCCAGATCGTCCGGGCGCTCGTGATCAACCTGCGCGCACGAGGTTACGAAGCGAATTCGGCCGCCTCGGGCGCCGCGGCCCTGATCGAGGCCGCGAAACATCCGCCGGACTTGGTTTTGCTGGACCTGGGCCTGCCCGACATGGACGGTGGCGAGGTGATCGCCGGTTTGCGCGGCTGGACCAGCGCGCCGATCATCGTGTTGTCGGGCCGGGTGGGTGGTGCCGACAAGGTCGCGGCCCTCGATGCCGGCGCCGACGATTACGTGACGAAGCCGTTCGGCATGGACGAACTGATGGCGCGAATGCGGGCCGTCACTCGACGGGCCGCTCCCGAACTGGGCGCGGAACAGGCCGAGGTGCGGATCGGTGACCGTGTCATCGATCTGGCCGCGCACCAGGTTCTCGATGGCACTGGTGCCGAGATCAGGCTCACGAAGACGGAGTGGGAACTGCTGGAACGCCTAGTGCGCCACCCGGGCAAGCTCATCACCCAGCGCCAGCTGCTGACCGAGGTCTGGGGGCCGGCATTTGCCGACGAGTCCGGCTATCTCCGATTTCACTTCGGGCAACTGCGGCGCAAACTCGAGGCAGATCCGGCCCGGCCCCGGCATCTGATCACCGAGCCCGGTCTTGGGTACCGCTTCGCCGAGTAGCTCGGTCGGGTTTCTTGTCTCGCAGGGGTTGTCGAACCCCTGGAGGAGGCCTATGGTGAATAAGTTCAGGCATTAAACAAACCCCTCGCTGCGACGAGCAGCGCTCCTAAAAGGCGATGTTGACGATGGCCGTAACGCCCGCAGGCCCCACCCCCACGAAGGCCGACAAATTCTCTTTCGGACTCTGGACGATCGGCTGGGTCGCCCGGGATCCGTTCGGTGACGCCACCAGAAAGCCACTCGATCCCATCGAGGCTGTGCACAAGCTCAACGAGTTGGGCGCCTACGGCGTCACCTTCCACGACGATGATCTGGTGCCGTTCGGTTCATCGGTGGGCGCGCGCGACAAGATCATCGAGAAGTTCAAGGGCGCGCTGGACGAAACCGGCATCATCGTCCCGATGATCACCACCAACCTGTTCACCCACCCGGTCTTCAAAGACGGCGGTTTCACCAGCAACAATCGCGATATCCGGCGTTTCGCGCTCCGCAAGGTACTCCGCAATGTCGAACTCGCAGCCGACCTCGGTGCGAAGACGTTCGTCTTGTGGGGTGGCCGAGAGGGCAGCGAATACGACTCGGCCAAGGACGTACAGGCAGCGCTTGACCGTTATCGCGAAAGCATGAACCTGTTGACGACCTTCGTGACCGATCGCGGTTACGACATCAAGTTCGCGCTCGAACCCAAGCCCAATGAGCCTCGTGGTGACATCTTGTTGCCGACGCTCGGCCATGCCATTGCCTTCAGCAATTCCCTTGACCGCCCAGACCTTGTCGGCGTCAACCCTGAGGTCGGCCACGAGCAGATGGCCGGGTTGAACTTCGCCTCCGGCATCGCGCAGGCGCTGTGGCACGGCAAGCTGTTCCACATCGACCTGAACGGACAACGCGGAATCAGGTTCGACCAAGATCTGGTATTCGGCCACGGCGACCTGATGAATGCCTTCAGCCTGGTGGATCTGCTCGAGAACGGCGGCCCCAACGGTGGACCGTCATACACCGGGCCGCGGCACTTCGACTACAAGCCGTCGCGCACCGAGGACTACGACGGCGTCTGGCAATCGGCGGCGGCAAACATGCGAATGTACTTGATCCTCAAGGAGCGGGCGGCTGCCTTCCGGGCCGACCCCGAGGTTCAAGAAGCGCTGGCCTATGCCAAGGTCGCGGAGCTCTCGCAGCCGACGCTGGCCGAGGGTGAGAGCTACGCCGACCTCTTGAAGGACACCTCTGCATTCGAGGACTTCGACCCCAACGCCGTGGGCGAGCAGGGTTACGGTTTCGTTCGGCTGAACCAGCTCGCGATCGATCACCTGACCGGCACGCGCTGACGACCAAAACTGTGCCGCTGGTAGCTGGGGTGGATTCGTCCACCCAATCTTGCAAAGTAGTTATTCGCGACGCCGAGTCGGGGCGACTCATCCGGCAGGGCCGGGCGAGCCACCCCGACGGCACCGAGGTCGATCCGGCAGCCTGGTGGAGTGCGCTGACCGACGCGGTCGAGGCTGCTGGCGGCTTGGACGACGTCGCTGCGCTCAGCGTCGGCGGGCAGCAGCACGGCATGGTGTGTCTGGATTCCAACGGCGAGGTGGTGCGCCCGGCGCTGTTGTGGAATGACACCCGCTCCGCCGCGGCCGCCGCTGACCTCACCGCCGAACTCGGTGCCGAAAAGTGGGCTGAGGCGGTTGGCGTCGTTCCCGTCGCCTCGTTCACGATCACGAAACTGAGGTGGCTCGCCGAGCACGAGCCGGATAACGCAGCGCGGGTTGCTGCGGTGTGTCTGCCCCACGATTGGCTGACCTGGAAGCTGTCGGGTTCGACATCGATCCGCGATCTGGTCACCGATCGGTCCGATGCTTCGGGCACCGGTTATTTCGACGCGCGGACGAACAACTACCGGCGTGACCTGTTGATGCTCGCTTTCGGCAGGGACGTCCTGCTGCCCCGGGTCGCGGCCCCGTCTGAGGCCATCCGCACCGGCGGATCGACGATTTATCCGGCGGGGCTGTTCGGGCCCGGCGGAGGCGACAACGCCGCGGCGGAGTTCGGCTCCGGCGCTGCTGATGATCAGGACGCGACCGTTGTTTCGTTGGGGACGTCAGGAACCGTGTTTGCGCGAAGCACGCGCGCACCGATGGATCCGTCTGGCATCGTCGCGGGGTTCGCAGACCTGAGCGGGGTCTTTCTACCGCTAGTGTGCACCTTGAATGCTGCCCGAGTTCTCGATGCCACCGCTCGAATGCTAAGCGTTGACCTTACGACGTTGAGTGAGCTTGCCCTGCAGGCGGAGCCTGGAGCTCAGGGCCTGACGATGGTGCCCTATCTGGAAGGTGAGCGCACCCCGAACCTGCCGAACGCCACGGGATCGATTCACGGGCTGACTTTAGCCAGCGCCACCAGGGAGAATCTCGCCCGAGCAGCGGTGGAGGGTATGTTGCTCGACCAGGCGGCAGGCCTTGATGCCCTTGCGGAACAGGGTTGTTCGGTGTCAGCTGTCCGGCTTATCGGTGGCGCCGCGCAGTCAGAGGCAGTCCGCCAGATCGCCCCGACGGTGTTCGGGGTGCCCGTCGAGGTGCCACCGCCGGGGGAGTACGTTGCCGACGGCGCTGCGCGGCAGGCGGCCTGGGTACTGGCAGGCTCACCGAATCCACCGATCTGGTCTAGGGAAACCGGATCGGCTCAGCGCTACGATGCACCGCTCACAGTCGGATTGCGTGAGCGGTACGCCCAGGCCGCACAACGGTATCTCGACCGATGACGCAGATCGCTGCGCCAGCCGGCCAGCACACCGTTCGACAACATAACCTCAAACTCGTCCTGGCGGAACTCGTGACCGCTCCGGGATCGCGGGCAGACTTATCGCAACGAACTGGTCTGACCAAAGCAACCGTGGCCAATCTCGTCGATTCGCTCATCGAGCAACGGGTTCTACTCGAACGCGATCCGGAAGCATCGGGCCCGGGTCGTCCATCGCGTCTGCTGAGCTTTCATCCCGCGGGCCCGATTGCCATTGGTGTCGAGATCAACATCGACTACACCGCTGTATGCGAGGTCGATCTCACTGGAAAGCTCATCAGCCACGAACGGTACGAGATCGACAACCGTGGCGGGAGCGCCGAACTCGCCGTGCAGCGGGCAGCCGAGATCTGCCGGCGGTCGCTGGGCGGGGGTGGCCGTCCGGTCCTCGGGGTTGGTCTGGGGCTTCCTGGCGCGGTGAGCCCCGCCGGTGAGGTCCTCCGTGCGCCGAACTTGCCTGCATTCAATGGCATGTTCGCCGGTACGGAGCTGGCGAGGCAGTTAGGCCCAGGGTTTTCCCGTCCGATTCTCATCGAGAACGAAGCAAACTTGGGTGCATTGGAGTGGTTACGGGCAGCCGCTGGTGTGAATCGCAATTTCGTCTATGTATCCGGCGAGATCGGTGTCGGAGCGGGGCTTGTCGTCGACGGTGCGTTGTTTCGAGGTCAGTACGGCTTCGCTGGTGAACTCGGCCACGTCGTGGTTGAGGGCGACGGGCCGCCGTGCACCTGCGGTGGGCGCGGGTGCGTCGAACAGTATGCCGGTCAAGATGTCCTTTTGAAGGCGGCAGGTTCGCTCGATCTGGACGCGTTGCAGCTAGCGATTGAGCGTGGCGAGGTCGGTGCCCGTGAAGCGGTGGCAGGGGCCGGTACCGCACTGGGCGTGGGACTCTCTTCGTTGCTGAACGTGGTTGATCTGCCGATGATCGTGCTTGGCGGGTTGTACGCGCGATTGTTCGACGCGATCAGCCCGACGCTCGAGGCCGAACTCCAACGGCGAGTGTTGTCGTCGGCCCGAGGCGGCTGGCAGCTGATCCGGTCGGCTTTGGGATCGGATGCGGCCGTTCGGGGTGCTGCCGGCCTGATCATCGATCGTGCCCTCAAAGACCCCACCCACCTCCAAATCGTGTAACGCTGGGCACCCTATGGATGCCGAGCGTTACACGATTCGGGGGGTCAGCGGGTGGAGCGGGCGTTGAGGTTCCAGTAACCCTTGGCGTAGACATCGGCGCGGGTGAGCCCGAATCGGGCGAGACTTTCACGTAGCGCAACCGAAACTCGCGATTCGCCGATGACGTAGGCGTATCCCTTACCGGCACCGGGGCGTACCTCGTCCAGCGCTGCAGTGAGCAGCTCGACCGAACCGGCAGGCTGACCGTCACGGGGCAACCAGTTCACCGACGCGTTCGCGGGCAGCGGGTACTGCTCACCGAGGTCGGCGATTTCAGCAAAGATCTGAATGGGCCGGTCGAGAGTCTCGGCCAACGCGGCGATTGCCGGTAAGCCCGACTCGTCGGTAAGCGCGACCAGCCAGTCCGCCTCGGCGACCGGGAGCTCACCCCGCGGGCCGAAGAACGTAACTTCGTCGTCGACGCGGAGTTCGGCGGCCCAGGTCGAACCGGGACCGTGCCCGTGCAGCACCGCGTCGACAACCATGGTGCCGTCAGCCACCGAACGCACCGTGTAACGCCGACGCAGCTCACGGCTGTCTCCGCCCCGATCGCCACTGCCGGTGAGCACGATCGCGATGTCGCAACCCAGCGGCCAGGCCTGTTCGGCGATCCTCGGCGACGACTCGTGCGCCGAGGTCAGCGCGATTCGCCGCATCCTGGGGGTGAGCGCGGTGACCGCCGACACCCGGGTCAGGAATTGGCCGGTACGCGCGATGTGTTGAACTGAAGACATGATGTGTCCAGTCTGCCAGGCAGCTACGGGTGACTCGGCACACCGACCACAACAGTCGAATGAATCGAATGAAGGAGTCACATGCCCATCGAATTGACCAAGGTCGCCTACACCACGTCCGCGAGCGCAAAGGGTGGCCGCGCAGGACACGTCACGAGCGCCGACGGCCTGGTGGACTTTGATCTGGCCCAGCCCGGTACGACACCAGAGCCTGCGGTCAACCCGGAGACCTTGTTCGCTGCCGGCTACGCAGCCTGTTTTCAGGGGGCGCTGGCCAATCGAGCCAAGACCCAGGGCATCGACACCTCTGACTCGACGGTCACCGCCAACGTGTCATTCGGCCCGTCCGAGGACGGCGGCTTCGGGCTGGCTGTCGAGATTGCTGTGAACATCCCAGGCGTCGATGCCGCGAAGGCGCAGGAGCTCATCGAACTAGCACACGGCTTCTGCCCCTACTCAAAGGCAACCCGGGACAACATTGTGGTCAAGCTCGCAGTCGTCTGACCGCTGAATAAACACACTGCGGCCCGAGGTAACGCAACGCGTAGCGGCGAGCGTTACCTCGGGCCGTTCGTGTGTCCGACCAGGATCGATCAGCTGGCAGGCTTCGCCAGGTCGGCGATCGACACGAGGCTGTACTTGTCAGCGGTGGCCTTCGTGACAACGATGGCATCGCTGTCCTGAGCGTCCGCCTTGTTCAGCGCGATCAGGTTCGACGGCAAGGCCTTCTGTAGCGCTGCGTAGACGTCGTCCGGGCTGGTAGCGGTAGCCGTCTTGTCGATGAACTGCAGCAGCGTGCCGGTGTACTCGGCGAACAGGTCGAGTGAGCCGTCCTTGAGCGCTGCGTAGTACTTCTCGCGGCTACCGATGTTGAGCGTGGTCTTGATGGACGCCCCGCCGGTCTTGAGTGCCTCGGCGTAGATCTCGGCCAGGATGACGTTCTCCGGGAAGTTCGCCGACCCGACGGTGAGGCTGACGCCCGACGCACCAGTGCTCTTGGTGGCGAGGCCGTTATCGGCCAGCCACTGCTTCGCCACAGCGTCCGGGTCTTGCTTGTCGTTCTGCACCTTGGTCAGCAGAGCACTGAGACCCGCGGTCGTGAGCTTTGCCTGAACCGCGTTGATGATCGTCTTGACGCCGTCCGTCGCCTTGGCCTTGTCGATGATCGGGACGACGTTCTGAGCGGCGAAGTTGCTCTTCGGGTCCGTGAGGATGACGAAGTTGTTCGCCGGAATCGCCGGGTCGGTAGTGAAGATGTCTGCAGCGTCCACCTGGCCGTTCTTCAGCGCGGTGACGGTGACGGGGCCACCGGTGTCAGTCACTGTGTACTTGCCGAAGACGACTCCGTAGTTCTTCTCGAGCCCGGGTAGACCGTCGGCCCGAGTCTTGAACTCAGGTGGGCCGCCCATGATGAGCTTGCTGGCGATGGTCGCCGACGAGCCTGATCCGGATGAGCCGGAACTGCTGCTTCCCCCCGCTGGGGTCTTCGAGCTGTCCGAACCGCAGGCGGTGAGCCCGAGGGCGAGGGCAGCCGCCGCGGCGACGAACCCCAAGGTCTTGCGATTCATGTTCACTCCATAGGAATAGTCGAGTTAGTTGAGGCTACCTGGGTGTAGGCACCACCGGGGACCGATTTAGGCAGTAGCCACCTCCGCTTCGGTCACAATTGCGCGTCGGGAGTCCGGAGCTGCAAGGTGTTTTTTGGAGAATCGTCCGGTTAGACCACGAGATACGGTATAGCGCTGTAGTACGTACAGAAGCAGGTCGGAGATGAGCGCAAGTCCGGCGACGAGCACCGCGCCGCCGATCATCTGCGGATAGTCTTGTTGGGCCAACCCGTCATAGATGAAGCGTCCAAGACCGCCCAGCGGTAAATATGAGGCAATCGTTGCCGTGGCTATCACTTGCAGGGTCGCGGAGCGCAAGCCGGAGTAGATCAAGGGCAAGCTGCACGGAAACTCGACTTTGAGCAACACCTGCCGACCGGTCATGCCCATGCCCTTGGCCGCGTCTCGAGCTGCCGGGTCGACGTTTTGGACACCTGCGAAGGTGTTCGCGAGGATCGGCGGAATAGCCAGCAAAATAAGCACGATCTCGGTTGGAATGAGGTAGCCGGTATCTGTGCGACCGTAGTAGTGCGGCGCGATGATGACGGTCAGCAGGACGAGCACGCCAACCGTCGGCAGGGCGCGCAGCGTGTTTGCGCCCGCGATGAGCCAGGTGGCCCTGCCGCTGTGTCCGATGTACAGGCCCAACGGCAGCGCGATGATCAGCGCAACGACCAGGGCGAACGCCGAGAAACGAATATGAGCCAGTAGCTGACTGGTGATTCCGGTGTTGAGGTCGGTGTTCCTCCAATGTGAGGGGTCGTTCAGCCACGTCCAGGTTTGACTGATCATGACCGCACCGCCTTACGCCACGGGGTGAGCAGATAGTTGAGGATGATCACGATCCGATCGAGCGTGAGAGCGAGCAGCACGCACAGCACGATGCCAAGCACGATCGGCGGGTAGTACGGACCCGTGGTCGAGTTCTGGAAGCCTTGCGTGAAAAGCTGCCCGAGGTTGGACATCCCGATGGTCCCGGAGACGGCCACGATACTCACGTTCGCCACGAGCGCGACCCGAAGGCCGGCGGTTATGACCGGCGTCGCGATCGGCAGTTCCACCTTGAAAAATCTGCCCAGCGGCTTGTAACCGATGGCGGTGGCCGCCTGAATCGTGTCCGTCGAGACCGAGGCGAGGCCGTCGGCGACGACACGGACCAGCAACGCGATCGAATAGAGCGTGAGCGCGATCGGGACCTGAATGGGATCGAGGGAGCTCAGCCCGAGCAGTGGTGGGATCAGGACGAACAACGCGATCGACGGAATCGTGTAGATCAGGCCCGTCAAGGTGATCAGTGGGGGGTAGACGAAACGGTAACGACGGGCTAGCCAACCGAGCGGAAGTGCGACGAGTAGACCGATGACGACTGGCACCACCGATAGCCATGCGTGAGCCCAGAGCCAGCCCAGCACGGTATCTCGATGGTCCATGAAGTAGCCCCAGAAATACCAGGGGGACGAGCTCGACGAGGATGCCAATACCGTCATGACGGCTGCCCCTCAGGCTGGCGGGTGCGGTTCTCGATCAGCGCCAGTACCTCGGAAGCCGTTGTCGAGCCGATCAGCGCACCGTCAGAATCGACGACAACGCCGCGACCCGACGGCGATGACAGGCAGGCATCGAGTGCCGCCCGCAGCGTGCCGCCCTGAGTGGCAAGAGTGCCACCGCGGTAGAGCATCTCGTCCCTGACGACCGACTCGCCAGGCTTGAGGGCAGCCAGGTTCAGCCAGCCCTGCGGTGCTTTAGCCGCATCGACCGCGAGCAGCCAGACGCCGTCGTTGGCCGCATAGCCGCCCGGTTCACGGTCCACGCCGGTCGGTACCGGCGAACCCATGGTGACCGTCTGCTCGGGGTGGGTCGGAATCTCACCGCTGGTCGTGAAACCAAGTGCTCGGTAGCCACGATCTCGACCGACGAAGGCGGCAACGAAGGCGTCCACCGGCCGATTCAGTAGATCGGACGGTGTCGCGAGCTGAGCGAGGTGACCACCGACGCGCAGCACAGCGACCTGGTCGCCGAGCTTGATGGCTTCGTCGATGTCGTGTGTGACGAACACGATTGTCTTACCGAGATCGCTCTGCAATCGCAGGAACTCCTCTTGGAGCTGCTCGCGAACGATCGGGTCTACCGCGGAAAACGGCTCGTCCATCAGCATCACCGGCGGGTCTGCCGCGAGCGCGCGGGCCACCCCGACGCGCTGTTGCTGACCGCCAGATAGCTGTGATGGGTACCGCTTGGCGAACTTCGGATCGAGACCGACCCGTTCGATGAGTTCCATGGCTCGTGCCCGCGCTAATTTCTTATCGGTGCCGAGCAGGTAGGGAACGCTCGCGACGTTGTCGACGATGGTGCGGTGCGGGAACAGCCCGGCGTGCTGAATGACGTAACCGATGCCGCGACGCAGCTTGGCCGCATCGACCTTGGTCACATCCTGATCGTCGATCGTGATCCGACCGCCGGTGGGCTCGATCATGCGATTGATCATCCGAAGGCTGGTGGTTTTGCCGCACCCGGACGGCCCAACCAGAACGGTGATCTGACCGGAGGGCGCCACCAGGTCGAGCTCGTCCACCGCGACGGTGCCGTCGGGGTACTGCTTCGATACCGATTCGAATCGGATCACGTGCCAGTCTCCTGTCGGGTCGCAATTACCGGCGCGTTGTCCGGCTTGTTGCCGCTTATCGGGCTGCTTATCGGGCTGCCGAGTTGAGCCGCGAGCAATCGAGCCTCGTCCGCGACGATGGCTCCGTAACGATGCAAGGTGTCTTCGTCAATCCGGTAGGTCGGGCCCAGCAGGCTGAGCGCGCCAATCGCGTCGCCGACACCCCCCGGTCGTTGGATGGGCGCGACGATGGCTGTGACGTCAGGCTCGAGGCGATCCCGTTCAGCAACGTAGCCCGATGGTCCGACATCGCCGGTCAGTGCCTTTCCGACCGCAAGATTGGCTAGCGGCATCGACCGACCGACCCAACTGGTGTGCCGTACCGCGTGCGTTCCCTCGACCATCGCGATGTAGATCGCGGTGTCGTTCGGGCCGGGGACGGCGAGGTAGGCCGACTCGCCGGTGGCGGCGACCATCCGGTGTAAGGCTGGTTCGGTGAGCCGCACGATGCTCTGGCGCCCGAGGGCCGCGGCTCCGAGCTGGATGAGTCGCGCGCCTGCCCGAAAGGAGCCAACCTGGTCCCGCGCGACGAACCCGGACCCCTCGAGGGTGCGCAGTAGCCGCAGCGCGGTGCTGGCTGGCAATTGGGCTCGGCGGGCGCATTCGGACAGGCTGATCGAGTCCTCGGCGCACACTTCGGCGAGCAGGGCCAGCGCGCGGTCGACCGTCCGCGTCGTGCTCGCGGTGGACATTGCTGTGGAAAGTCCTGCCATGCTCACCTCACGACCGTTTCACGGAATAGAAGCCGCTTGCCATTGCGCGGTACATTCGCACGCTGACAGCCTTCGCGAAAGGCTTTTCCGCGAAAGTTTTCTAGATTGAAACCAACCACGCAGCACTGACATCGATCGTTCGGGCTTGTGCTACCTGCTCATACCACCTGATTGGGATGAGTCACCGCAAATCGGGAGTCGCCATGATCACCATCGACGGTCGCAGCTTGACCGTGGCCGAGATCGTCGACGTCGCCAACCGAGTGTCAGGCCTCACCCTGGCCCCTGAATCGATCGCGCAGGCGACGTCCTCGTACGAGTTTGCCGAGCAGGCCGCTGCAGAACGCCCGATCTATGGCCGCTCGACCGGAGTGGGAGCCAACCGGACGGTGGCGATCGGTACGGCGGCGATCGGTACGGAGTCGATCGGTGCGGAGTCGATCGGTGCGGGGGCGGCGGCCGCGGCCGCCCTGGGCCTGCTCCGCAGCCACGCGACGTCTGCCGGCGAGCTGCGCGAACCGCAGCGGGTTCGGGCGATGCTGGCGGTGCGGCTCAACCAACTGGCGGCTGGCGGCAGCGGTGCCGACCCCGCGGTGCTGACCTCGCTGGCTGCGATGATCGCCGCCGACGCGTTGCCAGCGGTTCGCGAACTCGGCAGTATCGGGACCGGCGATCTCTCGGCCCTGGCCGTGACGGCGCTGACTTTGCAGGGTGAGCTCCCGACCAGGTCGGTGAGTGGCCGGCTTAATCCGGTGCCGGAGCTGCATCGGTTCAGCCTCGGTGATGCGCTGCCTTTCATGAGTAGTAATGCCGCGACCTTGGCTGACGCAGCTCTCGGTCTCTCGCGGTTGCGCGAGCTGGCGGAGAGCGCAATCGTGGTCGCAGCCCTGGGTTTCACCGCGGTGGACGGTAATACCGAGGCTTTTTCGTCCGCTGTTGAAAGGGCAACGCCGTTCGAGGGCGCGCGCCGTGTCTGTTCGTCCGTCCGTGCCTTGACCGCGCAGACGAACGGCGCCGCGCCAACGCCAGCACGCATCCAGGACCCTTTCGCGCTTCGTGTTTTTCCCCAAGTTCACGGGGCATTGTTCGATGCGTTGACTGCTTTGGACGGCATCGTGATGGCGATGGTCAACGCGGCATCGGAGAATCCGCTGTTGTCCCCGGAACTCGGCGTGGCCCATCACGGCAGCTTCTATGCTGCATCTCTAGCGCAGAGTCTCGACGCTTCCACCCTCGCGCTTGCGCAGTCGGCGCAGCTTTCGCTGGCCCGCCTGACGATGCTCGCTGAACCGGCCTTCACCGGCGTTGCATCGTTTCTCGGTGACGGCACGCCGGGAGCGTCCGGCGCGATGATCGTGGAGTACGTTGCTGCGTCAGCTCTGGGCAGCCTGCGGGCGCTGGCGATGCCGGCCAGCTTGCAATCCGTGACGCTGTCGCGCGGTGTTGAGGAGGACGCGAGTTTCGCGTCCTTGGCGGCTCGACAGGCGCTCGATGCCACCAGCCTCTACCGCACTGTTCTTGCTTGCGAATTGGTGGCCGCAATCCGCTGTATTCGATTGCGGTCCCGATCGGCCGGGTCCGCATCGATAGGGTCGACGGTGCCGGTCGTGCAGGCGGTGCTTGCGGGCGCCAACGAGATCAACCCGCACCTTGAAGACCGTGATCTGACCGAAGACATTGCTGCTGCCGAGAAACTCCTGGAGACGTTCCCCGACCTGCTCGCTCAGATCATGTCGTCGAGCGGCCTCAGTTCGTCAGCATAGGAAAGCGACTCACGACGAAGGACGCCGGTCGAGCCAACCGTGTATTGGCCCATTCGCCACAGCGGTGGCGAATAGGCATGAATCGATACGCTGCCATGATCGCGCCCGGTAAGTCGATGGATGTGATCGGGCCCGAAGCAGTAGGCCTGCCCGGCGGGAACCTCGGTGGCCAGGCTGGGCCGATCGACCGCGAGGTTGTGCTCGATCAAGCAACCTTGGACGACGGCGACGGCGCCGGATGAGATGTCATGGTCGTGCCAGCCGGTGTCGTTCTGTGGTGTCCAGCAGAGCACCCAGATATCGACGTGGGTGTCGCGATACAGCGATACGTAGTGACGGTTGTTGTCATCGAAGGCGACATGCTGACTCCACAGAGTCGGCTCAGCGGCTACTGCAAGCGCCAGGACGAGAAGCTCGCGCTGGTTCAGCTCACGGTCACGTAAATGTGGGACCAGCGCGCGCACGGGCGAGAAGTGATCGTCGACGGTATTGGTCATCGCGTGATCCCTTCGAGTAGTCGGGTTGGGTTGGTCACCGAAATCGCCCGCCAGGCGGCCTCGCCCAGCTGCGGATTCGTCGCGGTGGCGTACGGCCGGTCGCTGCCGAGAACGAGCGCATCGATTCCCAGTACCCGACTCAGCGCGTCGATCGCTTGCCGTCCGTAGGACGAGGTCTCGACGTAGACGTTTGAATCCAAGGTCGCCGGTTGACCGCTACGGGCGGCGAAACGTTCATGGTGGACGGCAGCCAGACCGGCGCCCGCCACGAAGCAGATTCGCAAGTCCGGCAGCAGCGCGGGACCAGCAACCTGCCATGCCCACCAGGCGGCCTGCAATTGCGCGGGGTACTGCACGATCGCCGGCCACCAGCTCGGCGTCCTCGATACCGGGTCAGCAGGCGGGTCGACCGGACCAGGATGCACCAGCACGGGCTTGTCGAGCTGTTCGCATCGGCGCAGAACCGGCGCCAGAGACTCGACCGCCGCGGGATCAGCAAGGGCGGTCGCACTGACCTGCAGTCCGACGAACAAGTTCGATTTGAGGACGCTGCTCAGCCCGTCCAGGTCGGGTTCGGTCTCTGAGACGGCCGCCCAACCCGCGAATGGCGCCGGCAGCTCTTCGACACCGTGGTGCCACGCATTCAGAAGTGGCTGGGCCTGCGCAGGGTCGAGGGATTGCACGCCGAGCGGCGCAGACATGGACAGCAGCACCCGTGCACAGTCGCGGTCGAGTTGTTGCCGCCTCGGGACGTCGTGGTCGTCCGGATCGATCTCGTACGGGGCCTCGCCGGCCGTCAGTAGCGTCCAGCCCCGAAGCATCGGCGGCTGCGATCGCCGTCGCAGCTCCTCGATGAATTGCGGCGGCCACAGGTGCTGGTGGACATCGATGGCGGCGGACTCGGGCCGACACGTCCCGATCCCCATCCGTTCAGGTTGGTATACGTCTGAGTCGCCATGGCGACCTGTGCTCATACCAACCTCGTCAGCTCGTGTTGTGAACCGCTTCACCTACTCGAAGTGAACCGCTTCACCACAGCCGTTGTCAAGTCCGGCGCTACTGTCAGTCCGTGTCGACCCGACCGCGTCGCGTGACGTTGCGCGATATCGCCGATGAGACCGGGCTGTCGCTGGCCGCGGTCTCCTACGCGATGCGCGGACTACAGGTTCCGCTCGAGACGCAGGAGCGCGTCCAAGAGGTGGCAGAACGGCTTGGCTATCAGGCCGACCCGATCGCCCGGGCCCTGGCATCGGGCAGGACCGGCAACGTCGGCGTGCTGTGCGGCTCGCTGGGCGACATCTGGCAGCAGGGAATCGCTGCAGCTCTCGGGCGGGGGTTGCTGCAGGCATCCCGGCAGGCGTTGATCGTCGATGCCTCCAACGACCCAGTGCTCGAGGCGTCGCTGGCGATGCAGCTTGTCGACCAGCGAGTCGATGGACTGATCTGCCTGCCGGTGGATCCTGCAGCGGCACATTGGAAGCAGATCGCCGAGCGCACCGTCCTGGTCTCGATCGGCGATGGGCTTCCGGGGGTGTCCACGGCCGCAGAGGTCGTGTTCGACAACGAGGCAACGGTGACGAGCGCGCTTACACAACTCGTGCGGCTCGGGCACCGCAACATCGCGGTGCTGACCCCGGCGGCGATAGCGACGCCCGATCGGCCGGCCGAGGCCGTCGTGCACCGGGTGGCGGCCGAGCTGGGCATAACCGCGACACTGCACACCACACCACACGATCTGGACGGTGCTCATGCGGTGGCTCGAACGGTTCTGCTCGGCACCGATCCCCCCACTGCCTTCTTCTGCCTTGCCGATTCCATGGCATACGGGGTGTACGCAGCGACCCGGGAACTGAGCCTGCAAGTACCAGATGACCTTTCGGTATTGGGTTATGACGATAATCCGGTCTCCGGCCTGCTGACGCCGCCGTTGTCGAGCTATCGCTGGCCCATCGAACTCCTCGTTGCCTCCGTCGTGGAGCGCACGGTCCGGGCTATCGACGATGGCAAACGCAGCCGTCGAAAGGTTCTGGTGCCGATCGCCCAACCGCGGCAGTCGGTAGGCCCGCCGCCGGTTAGGTGAGTTAGGTAGATCCGCACCGGGCGTGCCCGAGAGAGGGCATGATGGTGCGTGTGGCTATCAGCGTGTTCGATCTTTTCTCCATCGGTATCGGGCCGTCGTCCTCGCACACGGTGGGTCCCATGCGAGCGGCCCGAACCTTTGCCCTTGGCCTACAACAGGACGGCCTGCTCGATCAGGTAGTTCGGGTTCGAGCTGAGCTCTTCGGCTCTTTAGGCGCTACTGGACGTGGCCATGGTTCGGATCGCGCGATCATTCTGGGATTCGAGGGCGAAACCCCTGAAGGCGTTGATACCCACACCGTGCTCGAGCGTGTTGCGGCAGTCAAGCTGGCCCAACAGGTCAACCTGCTCGGCGAGCGTTCGGTGATACTCGACGATGAAAGCCTGGTGTTCAATCGCAGGGCAACTTTGCCCTTCCATCCCAATGGAATGCGGTTCACAGCCTACTCCGACGACGGCGCGGAACCGTTGCGTGAGCGCACGTACTACTCCGTCGGCGGCGGGTTCGTCATCGACGAGGACGCGGCAGGAGCAGACCGGATCAAGGTCGACGACACGGTCTTGCCGTACCCGTTCACCACGGCCGCCCAACTGTGCCAATGCTGTGCGGATTCAGGCCTGTCGGTCTCTCAGGTGATGCTTGAGAACGAGAAGGTGTGGCGAAGCGAGCAAGAGATCCGCGAGCGATTACTCCATATCTGGCGCGTGATGCAGGAATGCGTGACTAACGGTATCGCCAGCGAGGGGGTCTTGCCGGGTGGTCTTAAAGTCCGCCGTCGAGCGCCCGAGCTGTACCGGCATCTGACCAACGACCAGTTCTCGACAGATCCGCTACGGGTGATGGACTGGGTTGACCTGTTTGCCCTTGCAGTCAATGAAGAAAATGCGGCCGGTGGCCGCGTGGTCACCGCGCCGACCAACGGGGCAGCGGGAATCGTGCCGTCCGTGCTGCACTACTACACCCGTTTCGTGCCAGGCGCCTCCGATGACGGCGTGGTGCGGTTTCTGCTCGCGGCGGGTGCGATTGGCCTTCTCTACAAGGAGAACGCCTCGATCTCGGGTGCCGAGGTCGGTTGCCAGGGTGAAGTCGGGTCGGCGTGTTCGATGGCCTCCGGCGCGCTGTGCGAGGTCATGGGAGGCACGCCGCTGCAGGTGGAGAATGCCGCCGAGATCGGTATGGAGCACAATCTCGGTCTGACCTGCGATCCGATCGGCGGTCTGGTTCAGGTGCCGTGCATCGAGCGCAACGCGATGGCCGCTGTGAAGGCCATCAACGCCGCCCGGATCGCCCTGCGCGGTGACGGCACCCATATCGTCAGTCTGGACAAGGTCATCAAGACCATGCGTGAGACTGGTGCTGACATGAAGGTCAAGTACAAGGAGACGTCGCGCGGCGGTCTCGCGGTCAACGTCATCGAGTGCTGAGCCGGCTGGCTACTGCGGGAGGCGAACGGCCAGCTGGGTGACAATCGGCAACGGCACCCCGAGGTTATGTATCCGGCCCGATCGATCCAGCACGGCCAGGCCGTTCTTTCCAGTCGCGAAGACCCAGCGGCTGTCGGGCGACCAGATGAGCGAGGCGTCGATCGCACTCGGGTCGATCGAGAGGTTGGTGCCACGATCAGCGCCCGTGGCAAGATCGATGAGATGAAGTTCGGGCCCGTTGTCACCGAGTCTGAACATCGCCGCCATGCTGCCGTCGGGTGAGATGACACCCGGCAAAAAGCCATAGCTCAGGACCGAACTTATGGTGTGTCGTGCGCCGTTCGCGCGGTCGACGACGTCCGTGCCGCACCGATGCTGGTCATCGCATTCTGCGATCAGGAACCGCGTCGGCCCGGCTGCCAACACCACACCGGTGGTGACCCGGCGCACCCCTGCTGGCCCGCTGGCGTAGAAGCCGCTGATGTCTTGAAACAGGGCATAACCTCGTTGATCAGCCAGGGCGCCACGGGCCGGAAGCACGACTATGTGGTTGCCGACGTGTCCCTCGAAATCCGAGAGCACCATCGCGTTGCCATCGTCGGCCTCAACCCATACATGCTGCCGGTCAGGTCCAGGCAGGATCTGCCCCGTTCCGAAGATCTTGGGGGACAGGACGCTCGCGGGCCGGCCATCCGGCACGACATAGCCGTCCACCGAATCTTGGGGACGAATGATGACGCGGTCGGGTCCCGCGACGAAAGACACCGGCCCGCTGCTGCTGAGTTGCGGCACCGCAGTTCGGGTGATCCGACCATGGGCAAGGTCGATACGCAGCAGAACCTGTGGCCCGCGGGCGAAGAGCTCCCACCCGGCGGGCACGTCAAGTAAGGCGCGATGCAGGTCCGTCACCTGAACGGCGGTGGGCGTCGACGCACGCGACGAACTAGGAGGGCTGGATGAGGCGCTATGACTCGAGCTTGCCGTTGTCGATGGCGCCGGATCCGCTGTGGACGATGTGCGCCGGCTGTGTTGGATGAGGCCGACGACGATCAGCACCACGAGACCGGCTAGCACCAACAGGTACCAGCGGCCAGGACGGAGTCGCGGCGTAGCACCGGCCGGCTCGAGGTCGGGGGTGTCTACCACCTGCAGCCATTCGACGCCGGGTTCCTCGGGCGGAGTGGCGCCGCGGCCTCGCTCGCTGCTCTCCTCGTCTCGGCGACGGCCCATCTACTCATCATTCACCTGCGAGAGGCGAAGTTGACCTACGAATTCTGAGTACGTCGGATCGCGTCACCAACGCGATCACCTCGGCGCGGCACCCGGAACAGCGGCTGCGGGCGTGGAAATATCCGCTGCGACGGGCATTTTCGACGGTGGATCGGATGGATGAGTGCGGCAACGGCGGTTCGCGGGGCTTGACGGATTACGGGCCCTCGCGGTGGTCGCCGTGGTGGTGTTTCACGCCGATCCGGCGCTGTTACCGGGCGGCTTTCTCGGCGTAGACCTGTTCTTCGTCATCAGCGGCTACTTGATCACCCGGTTGTTGCTGTCGGAATTGGGCCACACCGGCCGCATCGATCTGGTCCGCTTCTACCTGCGCCGGGTGTTGCGGCTGATGCCCGCGCTGCTCCTCGTTCTCGTCGCGGTGACGTTGGCCGCGATGTTCGTCTGGCGGGACGAGCTCGCGACCCTGCGAGGTTCAGTCATCTCGAGCGTGGGCTACGCGGGTAACTGGTGGCTGATCGACGTCCATCAGTCATATTTCGTGTCCTCCGGTCGCCCGCCGATGTTGCAGCATCTGTGGTCGCTGGCCATCGAGGAGCAGTTCTACCTGATCTGGCCGGTGCTTTTGCTCCTGATGACGTCTCGACGCCGCCGCTACGGGTGGGTCGCTGCAGCTGCCGCGGGACTGGCAGTGTTGTCGACCGCTGTGATGGCTGGGCTTTCCATTCGAGACGGCGTGCCGTTCGCAGCCGATTCGTCGAGGGTGTATTTCGGCACCGATACGCACTCGATGGGTTTGTTACTCGGCGCGGCAATGGGTGCGATCGCGGAGCGGCTCGACTTTCAGCCCAAGCGTTCCTGGCGCGTCAGGCCCTGGGTGACAGACGTGGTCGGCGCGCTCGCGCTGGCGGCACTGATCGTGGTGTTGCTGCGGGTCGATGAGTTCTCCGAGGGGCTCTATCGCGGCGGATTCCTGGGGGTGAGTGCCCTCGCGGTTCTGGTTGTCTCGACGGTCACCCGCCCGGCAAGCTTGCTTGGTAAGGCCCTTGACTGGCGCCCGCTGCGTTGGATCGGTGACCGCTCGTATTCGATCTATCTTTGGCATTGGCCGATCGTGGTGGTCACTCGCCCCGGCGTGGACCTGCCCGCGAACCGGCTTCTGGTCGACGCCCTGCGGGTATCGATACCACTCGTGCTCGCAAGCTTGAGTTACGCCTACGTCGAGCGTCCGATGCGCCAAGCCGGGACGGCGTGGCTCGACGCCCGCCGCAACCCAAGGGGTACCGCAAGTGTCGCGGCCGCTGGAGGGACGGGACAGGAGCCGCTACCGGTACGGAGGCGGCGTCGCTTGGTCACCCCGCGGCTGGTTGGTGTGAGCGCCCTAGCGCTGGGTTTGCTCGCCCTGCTTGCGAGCCCGACCGCCAGGCCTCGTCCGGCAGCAGCGCTCAACCGAACCGCGGCGGTGCAGCAGATCACTGTCCAGGGTCTGGGCGCCACGGAACGCGCGGGCGCTCGTCCCTTGATATCGGCGAAGCCAACAGGGCCGATAGCCGCCGTGAAGCCGAGCGCGAAGCCGAGCGCGAAGTCCGCCTTGAAGCCGGGCGCGAAGCCGAGCGTGAAGCCGAGCGTGAAGCCGCCACCGCCACCGCCGTCAGTGGAGCCCGCGGTCAGTGCGTTCGGCGATTCGGTGATGCTCGGTGCCCAACCGGCGATTGACGCGACCTTTCCGCACAGTCAGGTTCGTGCCGTCGAGGGCCAGCAGCCGTACGTGACGTTGCAACAAGTGCGTGACCTGCAGGCCGCGCACCAGCTCTGCGCCGTGGTGGTGATTCACACCGGAAACAACGGCATCATCCGCAGCTCGGATCTGAGCGACACCCTGTCGGCGCTGGCCGACCGGCGCCAAGTGGTGTTGCTGACCGACCGGGTGCCAATGGATTGGCAGGGGCCGAATAATGCCACCATCAAGCGGGTTGCGAAGTCGTTCAAGAACGCGGTCGTGCTCGACTGGTTCGGACGGTCCAACGGTAACCAGGGGTGGTTCTACGAGGACGGGTTGCATCTGAGGCCGCCGGGCGCCGCGCAGTACGCCAACCTGCTTGCCTCGGTCGTCAAACGTTAGGCCGCCTCGGCCGAGCGATGCCTCCGAAGCACGAAAGGGCCGGCCACCGTCAAGATGGCCGGCCCTTTGCGTTGAGCGCTTTCGATTGTTGTAGCTGAGACTCTTGTTCCAGACCTAGTGCACCGGTACGGCTGACGTCAGGTCGTCGGTACCGGCAGAGTCGTCGGTCGCTACGGCGCCACCGACGGCACCCGGCGTGCCGGCCGTAACCGAGACGTCGTCCTTGCCGACCCGAATCATCGTCAGCGTTACCAGCACGCCGACAACAGCGAAGATCGCCGCGGTCAAGAAACCTCGGGAGGCGCCGTGGGCCAGAACTTCGTGGAAGGACTGCACCGCTCGGCTGTCGACCAGCGCCTCGGCAGATGCCTTGACGTTGCCGGTGGCCTGCGCAGTCAGCTCGCCGAAGTGCTGCAGGACGGACGGTTGCTCCTGACCGGACTGCACAAGTTGCCCGAGCTCCTTGGCCTGATGCTTGCCCTCGTTGACCGAGGCCGTGGCGAACACCGTCGTCAGGACGGACAGGCCGATCGAGCCGCCGACCTGTTGGCCGACGTTGAGCAACGCAGACGCCAGGCCTGCCTCATGCGGTTCGACACCGGAGACCGCGACGGTAGTGATCGGTACGAAGATGCTGCCGATGCCGTAGGCCATGATCAGCAACGACGGCAAGAGGTGCCCGACGTAGCTCGAATTGGCCGTGATGGAGGAGAGCCAGAACAGGCCGCCGGCCATCATGGTTGCACCGAACAGGATCAGGTTGCGTGGCCCGAGCTTCGGTAGCAGAGTCGCCGAAACCTGGGCAGCCGTACCGATGGTGAAGGCGACTGGCAAGAAGGCCAGACCGGACTTCAACGCCGAGTACCCGAGCACGAGCTGGACGAAGTACGTGACGAAGAAGAACATGCCGAACATTGCCGCACCGATGATCAACATGACGATGTAGGCGCCCGATCGATCGCGATTTCGCAGCGCACGCAAGGGCATCATCGCATACGACAATCTGCTCTCGAGGAGTACAAACCCTGCTAGCAGGATGATCGCGAGGGCGAACGCGGTCACCGTGATCGGGTCGGACCAGCCGTAGCCAGGTTTAGCCGCGCTGATGAAACCGTAGACGAGTGAGGCCATACCCACGGTGGAGAGCAAGCCGCCCCACCAGTCGAATCTGCCTTTGAGGCGGTCGGACTCGCTGAGGAAGAAGGCCGCGCCGATGATCAGCGCAATGCCGATCGGGACGTTGACGAAGAGCACCCAGCGCCAGGTGAGGTATTCGGTCAGAACACCACCGAGAAGCAGACCCAGGGCTGCGCCTGCGCCGGCGACCGCGGAGAAGACCGCGAATGCTCTGGTCCGTTCGGGGCCTTCGTCGAATTCGGTGGTGATCAGAGATAGCGCAGTCGGCGAGGCGATCGCGCCACCGACGCCTTGAATGACGCGTCCGAAGAGTAGGAATTCGAAGCTGTGAGCCAGACCGGCCAGCAGGCTGCCCAGCGTGAACAGTCCGAGACCGACCATGAACATGCGCCGTCGGCCGAGAATGTCGCCGGCTCGTCCACCGAGTAGCAGCAGGCCGCCGAAGGCGAGGGTGTAGGCGTTGATCGCCCAGGTCATGTCGGTTTGGTTTTTGCCGAAGTAGTCGCCCATTTTCGGAAGGGCGATGTTGACGATCGTGCCGTCCAGCACGACCATGAGTTGCGCGCCCGCAATGATCAGCAAAGCGAGTGCGGGGTGGGCTGCCTTTCGGGACTTACGCGTTGTCGCCGCGGTCCCTTGGCTCGCCGATTCCGTCGTGGTCACGACTCTCCCTGCTTGGAGGCGCCAGGTCCGATTGATGCACCCGGCGGATGTTCAGATGGTCTCGATTAAGGAACGCGTCCGTTCCTAATTTGGTACACTAATTGACTTAGAATAAGAAACGCAAACGTCCCCTAAGTTTCGTCCTCAGCCAGATCACAGGACAGCCCATCTGAGAAAGGATGCTCGCACCGATGACCTCCGCACCACCGAATATTGCAGAGACCTCTGACAACGCGTCCTTGCTGAGTGCACCGGTTGAGCCGCGCGTCGAAGCCGCGGCGGGAGACCTGAGTCCGGCTGACGATGTGGTGCGTTCTCGACGCCGCGGTATGGAGCTTGAGAACGCGATCCGAGCTGCCTGCATGGCAGAGCTCGCCGAAGTCGGCTACGGAAGTCTGACGATCGAGTCCGTCGCGTCCCGCGCGCAGACAGGCAAAGCCTCGATTTATCGTCGCTGGCCAACGAAACAGGAGCTCGTTCTTGATTCGGTGAACTGTGTGATGGCCGGCCCGATGATGCGGCTTGGTGATCGCAACTACGGCGACGACGTCAGCACGCGCGATGCGCTGCTCGAACTGCTGCTCGACGTCTCGGCGGTAATGATGGGCCCTGAAGGCGACGCGATGCGCTCGGTGATGAGTGAATCGCTGCGCGATGAGAGCTTCTCGATCAGCTTTCAATGCGATTTCTACGATCCTCGCAAGCAAGCGCTGTTCGATGTACTTCAGCGGGGCATCAACCGCGGCGAGGTGCGCGAAGCCGCTTTGGACGATTTCATGCCCGAGATGATTGCCGGCATGCTGATCCATCGCATCTTGTTGCTCCGCCAACGTCCGACGAAGGCTGAGCTCGAAAGGGTCTTGGACGCGTTCGTCATGCCCGCGATCGGGGCATGACTGTTCGGCTGTAGCTCGCTACATGGCAGGGGTGATCACCGCGGCCGGGGTCCGATCACCTAATGCGCCTGGTGACCAGTAAGCTGTGCGGCTGATGGTGTTCGTACCAAGGAGGCTTCGCCTAGTCCGGTCTATGGCGCCGCACTGCTAATGCGGTTTGGGTCTCAAGCCCATCCGGGGTTCAAATCCCCGAGCCTCCGCAGGTGGAGATGCCCCGGTCCAATGGACCGGGGCATCTTCGATTTCGTCGCACTTTGGGTCCGTTTTGGTGGGCACGTACCGACCCGCTAGAGTAAGCGTTCGGTCGTGACGCGCTCGTAGCTCAACGGATAGAGCACTTGACTACGGATCAAGAGGTTGGGGGTTCGAATCCCTCCGAGCGCACAAATGTTATGTATATTGGCCGTACCGGATATCGCCATACCGGGCGGGCAGGCTGATTGTTCCGGGCTTTGGCGGCCGCCGATCGATACCCGCTAGCCCCAGCGTGGTTGAGCGTCCGGGTCGATGCCGAGCGTGACCTTGCTGATGATCTCGGGGGCTAGCAGCCGATTGCCGGGGTGGAATCGTCCCATCCGTATATCGCGGAACAGCTGTTCGATGCGGCTGCGTTTGAAGGCCCCGGCGCCGCCGGTCAGATCGAGCGCGCGGTCGACGATGTCGTAGCACTGGTTGATCACGAAGTGGCGGGTCCCGACTAGCCGCGCTGGCCAGTCGGCATGCTGGGCTCCGGCCGCCCAGTCTCGGCAGGTCTTCTCCAGCAGCGCCTCGGCGGCGTCGTAGCCGACGCGCATTTCGGCCACGTGGTGCTGGACTTCGGGGTGGTGGGCCATCGAGGTGGTCAACGCGATCGAGCTGCGCTTGGGTAGCTGTTCGATGGTGATGTCCAGTGCCCGGCGGGCCGCGCCGAGGTACGTTGCCGAGAACCCCATCAGCGCCCAGGCGAAGATCGACAGCTGGAACGGGCCTGCGCCGGCGAAACCCGCGGGGCAGACCAGCGTGATCCGGTCGTCCGGGACAAATGCCTTGTCGAGCACGGTGTCTTGGCTTTGGGTGGCGCGCATGCCGAGGGTGTCCCAGGTATCGATAACCTGCACGCCCGGGGTGTCGCGGCGTACGAAGCCGTGCACGATCTTCGGGTTGTCCGGGTCAGAGCTGTCCATGGCATGGAATCCGCCGTAGGTCCAGACCGGAGCGAGGCTGCCGAAGATCTTGTGTCCGGAGATTTCCCAGCCGCCATCGGCCCGAGTGGCGGTGGACACTCCGAGTAGCAACGGGATGTCATTGCCGGCTTCGCCGTGCAGTGCGCAGAACACCTCGCCTTGGGCTGCGAGTTCCAGTAACCAACGGCACGAGGTATCGCCTGCTTTGAGCAGGTCGGCGGCCACGCCGGTCCAGTAGCAGTGCATGTTGGTCGCCAACGCGGTGGCTGGGGCCCGGTAGCCGACCTGGCGCACCAGTTCGACGTATTCGTCCAGCCCCAGACCAGAACCGCCGAATTCGACTGGCACCGCGGCGAGCAGATAGCCCGATGCCTTCAACTCCTCCCAGTCTTCGGTGAAGAAGGTGTTGTCCCGGTCGTAGCGGGGCGCGCGTTCGTCGAAGCGGCGCAGCATGTCATCGTTCAACAACGGTGCGGTCGCAGTGGTGGTCATAGCAGCTCCTTCAGAGTCGCCTCGTATGGACGTCATTGGTGCGGCTGCTCAGCGTGGTAGGAGGCGATTGCGGTGTCGGGCCCGGTGATCTGGAAGAACGCCGTCTCAGACCGAGACTTCGTCTTTGAGGCCGCCGCGGATCATGTCGCGCAATTCCGGCGTGTCTTCGTGGTTGTGTGAGGCGACCGCGTGTTGGGTGGCGGCGGTCACGACCTCGTCCTCTTCGCCGGAGATGGTCAGCGTGCACCCGTTCTCGCTGGGCATGTCCCGGCAGTCGGCTACTTTGCGGGTCATCTGACTCAGCGCTCCTTCCACGTTGTGGCGCCCAGTCAATTGCATGGTCAATCGACAATTGCCCGGTCAATTGCAGGGCAGGTTGCTGTGTTCCAACCTTGACAACATCAGCCAGCCCGGTCACTGTCAATACGCACATTGCGCACGGTTGGGGCCGCGATGTTCGTCGCTATTCAGACGCTGGAACGGTGCGTGCGCCTGGTCGAGCAACTCGGCGAGGTGAGCGACCCGGTCGACTATGCGTCGGTCGTGCTGCCTGCATTGAATGAGCTCATCGGCTGCGACGTTGTCACTTACAACGAAATCGGAACAACACCTGCGTCGGTGCGTTACGAAGACTGGCCTCCGCAGTCGCTGAATCCGCATACTCGGCAGACCTTCGCCCGGCTAGCCCACCAGCATCCGTCCATCGAGCATTTCCGCCGCACCGGCGACAACAGGCCCGTGATGATCAGCGACTTCCTGACCACCAGCCAGTTCCACCGCCTTGACTTGTACGCCGAGTTCTTCCGCCCCATTCCGGTCGAGCATCAGCTGTCGCTGAGCTTGAACGCCCCCGGATCGATGGTCGTCGGCCTTGCCCTGAATCGGACCCGCAAGGAATTCGACGACATCGACCGCGCCATCCTTACGATCCTTCGACGTCCGCTGCTGACCGCGCTGATGCGTACTCGACTGCGGCAGCAAGCAGCAACGTCTCCCCTGAATGAGCTATCGCCCCGCGAGCGTGCCGTCCTGAACCTGGTGGCCGACGGTCGAACCAATGCGTCTATCGCGCAGTCTCTCGGCGTCAGCCCTCGAACGGTGGCCAAGCACCTCGAACACATCTACCGCAAACTCGACGTGTCGAACCGGGCCGCCGCCGTCGCGCGCGCCCATTCCGCAACAGACACCTGGGCCTGAGCGGCGGCGTTCGTTCGCTCCCGCACCAAGCCGGCGGCGTTCAACCTTCGGCTATTGCTCGCTTCGTGGGAAATCTAGTGCGCGGAATCCTCATACCGCTTCGAGTGATAGTCGATGCCGCGGCAACGATGCAGCGCCCGGTGCGCATTGAGCACGCTCTGTTGACGACCGAGCCGTCGCTTGCCGGGGCTCGTGAAGCGGCGGTCGAGGCGCTGCGTAACGACTTGTTGGCACGAGCGATCGGGTCGGGCGCGCCCGGCGTGGGCGAAGGTGTGTAGTAGGTCGCGCTGAAATTGATCAGCTTCGCGAAATACTGGTCGGGCGCTTTAGGTTAATGCTCCTTTTGATCTTGTAAACACATTTATCGGCATCCAGATTCTGCCGAGCGGTGCAGGTGCAATACGCGGCACCGGCTTTTACTGTCACGCCCAGCGCAAGCTCTGCCGCGTTTGGCCGCACTCGAGGCGCACCCCTTTCGCGGAAGTTCACGTACTCAGTCTGGTCATCATGTCCGGATCGACGGCTGCGCCAAACCCCCTGCAGTTTGAGATGAAACGTGCTCGGTGGGCGTTTGTGCCCGTTGACGTCGGACTCCTGCAGCACCCGAATCGCTTCGTAACGGGGGTACTCTACACCGTAAAATATTGTTCGTCTACACCGTAAATATTCGTCGCATGACATCGCAAAACTACGTCTCGAGAAAAGACTCGGAACGGTATCACTCCGTTACCTTTATGCCGTTGACAGCGTTGTGATAGGCGCCATAGCGTCTCGGTACCCGCAATGCTTCGTCGATTCTCGAAGCGACGCGACTTTCTAGTCAGTGTTCCCCGGGCGTCCTTCGTCCGAGGATCTGATCGAACCTCCGAAGGCCCCAGAACCGCGTCGCAGCAGCGACCGGGCTCGGGCCATCGGCCAACCGAAGGGTTTGGCGTATGCGAGCAAGAGTTCTGGTAGCTACGGTCGCGGTGATCGCAGCCACGATTGGCATGGCGGCCTGTAGCTCCTCGAAGAAGTCCGACACATCGAGCAATAACGGTGCGTCGGCCAGCTCCACGGGTGGGGGTGGTGGAACGATCAAGATCGGCGTCCTGACGGACTTGACCGGTTCGGCGTCGTCCGGGTTCATCACTACCGAGAAAGGCATCAAGGCTTACGCCGACGCCGTGAACAAGGCTGGCGGCATCAACGGGCAGAAGATCGAATACGTCATGGGTGACACGGCGTCAACCCCTGCCGGCGCGCTGACGGCGGCGCAGAAGATGGTCCAGCAGGACAAGGTGTTCGCGATCGTCGAGGTTTCGGCGCTGTTCTACGGCGCGCAGAACTTCCTGTTGAAGGAAGGCGTTCCGGTCGTCGGCGGTGGCTTTGACAGCCTGCTGTGGACCGACCCGAAGAACACCAACCTCTTCGACGCGGTCGGTGTCACCAACTACGCCGATGTGCCGCTGGCCGAGGGCCAGTTCTTCAAGTCCCAGGGCGTCACGAAGACCGCCGCGATCGGTTATGAGAGTTCCTCGAGCTCGGTGGCCAGCGTAAAGGCCTTCAACCAGTCGGCCACGCTTGCGGGCATAACGCCGGTCTACACCCAGAACGTGCCGTTCGGCAGCACCGATATGGGCGCGATCGCGATCCAGATCAAGAACGCCGGTGCGGATGGCTTGTTCTACTCCACGGTCCCGAATACTGCCTTCGCGGCGAACGCGGCGCTCAAGCAGTTGGGTGTCAACCTGAAGGTGGCCTCCTTGCCGACCGGCTACGGTGGCGACCTGCTGCAGTCCTCCGCTGCCGTCTCAGCAGCGCAGGGCGACTTCTTCAGCACCGTCGGTTTGCCTGCTGAAGCCAACACCCCGGCGACCCAGAAGCGGGCTGCGAATCTCGCCGCGGTCGGAGTAACCGGGCCGCCTACGTTCGCCGAGCAAGAGGCGTACCTGGCAATGGCCGGTTTCGCTGCCGGACTCACGGCCACCGGGCCGAACCCGTCACGGGAGAAGTATTCGAGCACGCTGCGGGCGATCAACAATTTCGACGCCGAGGGACTGCTCGCGCCGCTGAAGGTGGACTTCGCCAACTACCGCCCGTCAACGGTCTGCAGCAACTACGTGCAGCTCGAAGGCACCACGTTCAAGACGGTCAAGGGATCACCATTCTGCGCCGGAGTCGTACCGCTCAAAGGCTGAGTGAAGACCGGTTCGACAACAAGCTCGACAACGACAAGCTCGACAACGACAAGCGAGGGCCACGCGAATCCGTGGCCCTCGCTTTCGTTTGCCGCGACGGTGCGAGCTGGCCAGATCGCGCGGACGGCACACCTTGCCTTTCGACCCGCGGGATCAGCACAGCACAGGCGATACAGTTGACCGGCTGCAACGATCCGACGGGACATGCGTGTCTACTGCTCAGACTGTCCACCCTCAGTACGGTCCCTTGCGCGGCGTCGTCCGCTATCTTCAATGCCCGACCTGTAAAGCCGCGCTCCGCGTTGATGCGCATCGCTTGCTGTGCGCAGTCGGTCACAGCTTCGATATAGCCCGTCAGGGTTATGCCAACTTGACCGTCGGCAACGCAGCACCTGGAACGGCCGACACGTCCGAGATGGTGATCGCTCGGGAACTGTTTCTCGGCGGCGGTCATTACCGGCCGATCGCTGACCTGGTAGCCGCGCAGGCGGTGCGCGCATCTTCTGGTGAGGCTGAAGAAAGCGATACCGGCTTGGTTGTAGATCTCGCTGGCGGCACGGGCTACTACCTCACCGCGGTTCTCGATCGCCTCACTCGCGCCATGGGTCTGTGCGTCGACGTCTCCGCCGCGGCGCTCAGACGGGCGGCCCGCGCCCACCCGCGCGCTGCCGCGGTCGGTGCCGATGTCTGGCAGCCGTTGCCGATCAGGACGGCGGCCGCGAGCGTGATCATCAATGTCTTCGGTCCACGTAACGCGACTGAGATCGAACGAATTTTGACCAATACCGGCCAACTGATAGTCGTCTCTCCGACGCCCGAGCACTTGCACGAACTCCTCGAACCGCTCGATACGCTCAGCGTGGACCCGGATAAGTCAGCGCGACAAGCTGCGACCTTCGCACGGTTGCACCAGATCGCCTCTGAACGATTGACCTACCCACTACGGCTGGATCATCCTTCCGTCGCAGCAATCGTCGGGATGGGCCCCACTGCCAGCCATGCGGCCCCCGCGGAGCTGCAAGAGAAGATCGCGGCACTGCCAGAACTCACCTCGGTGACCGTGGCGGTGCGCGTCGACAGCTACACCCGCGGATAGCTCGCTCCTGAAGGCGATTACCCTTATCAACAAGCAACATCAGCTGTCGTTCCGGCTCGGACTGACGGCAGCCCCCGCCGCTGTGGACGAGGCCTCGACGGGCAGGCGACGGAGTTCGGCCAGCAGCCTGCGCAGCGGGCGTCGAAGTACCGCACTTATCTGACGGTGATCGGCGCCGCGCCAGTCGGTCAGGGACTGTTCAGCCGTGGCGATCGTGGCAGCGAACTGCGCGGCATCGACATCGGCCGGGGGTTTGAGCCCAATGCGGATCGTCTCCGCGATCGGCGTGACGAGGCCGGCTAGCGGGTTGCCCAGCGAGGGCCAATCCGCTCGAAGATCCTCACGCTTGGATAGATCTGCTACCTCGTCCACGAACTGGCGAGTACCACGCGCCAGCTCGACCGCAATCGCGATCGGGCACGCCAAGGCGGCGATCGGCTGCCGGTCCGATCGCCGCAGGGGGTTGATCCGCACGGAGTGTTCAGCTCGCGCGTACTCCGCCGGTAAGGCGCGGGCGCGGTCCTCCACCAGTCGGCATTGGTCGCGGATCTTCTCCAGCGCCGGTCCCGCGACGTCGGCTGTCGCCACCGACATCACCGCCGTGACCTGATTGCACGCGCTGTCGAGAGTTGCGGCGAGGTCCTCTCCAACGCTGCGCAGCGAGGCGGTGATGGTCGCTCGGGCGTTCGGTGGCCGAAGCAGCGGTGCCAGCACCACCGTAACCGCCGCCCCGACAGCGGTTTCCCACAACCGGGCGTAGGCATACGCGCTTGGATCGCTGCTGGCGAAAGCCAGCAACGCCGACACCGCGACCTGAACGTTGAGCGACCCACCGATGCGCAGAATCGACCCGCCGAACAATCCCACCGCTAGGACGATGGCAACCGAGACCGCGGTCGGCCCGAGCCAATGCACCACGACAAGCCCGAGCGCGAGACCGCCGACCACGCCAATCAGCCGATCCAGCGACACGTTGAAGGCGGAGTACGGATCATCACGCAGCGCGACCAATGGAACGACCGCGGCGTACACAGGCGGGTGGCTCGCGCCAAGCCAGATACAGAGTTGCCAGGAGACGGCCGCGGCGATGACTATCCGCAGAACTTGCGGAGCTGCTGGCCATAGCTGCTGACCCAACCGATGCATCACCGGCCCGTCGACCCGCACGCGATTCAGCGTTTCACGTGCCGCTGGTAACTGCATCGACTGCCCACTTCAGATTGACCGCCAACTTCAGGCGTCTCGTCTCGCGCGATATGCACAGAATGTAGCAACCGACCTCGCTTGATCCGTCCGTTGTGGCGAGTGTCAGTACCGCGTGCAAGGCTCTGCTCATGCCTTCAGCCATGACCCTGCAGGCCGTGGCAGCCACATCGGATTCTCTCGGATTGACGCCGGGGCGGGGCGCCAAAGTCGAGCAGCTGGTTGCGCTGCTCACCGATGCGAATCCGGTCGACGCAGCCGTGGTCGTGTCGTGGCTGTCCGGTGAGCTGACGCAAAGGCAGATCGGCGTCGGCTGGGCCTCGCTCCGCGAGCTGGGCGAGAGCGCGCCCGCCGCTACCCTGACCGTGCAAGACGTCGAGACGATCTTTGCCGAGATCGGTGCGCTGGCCGGTGAGGGTTCGCAAGGTCGACGCCGTACGTTGTTGCAGGCTTTGTTCGCGGCTGCGACCGCGACCGAGCAGGCGTTCTTGAAGCGTCTGCTCACCGGTGACCTCCGGCAAGGTGCGCTGGCCGGCTTGATGACCGACGCGGTGGCACGGGCCGCCCGGCTACCGATCGTCGACGTGCGAAGGGCAGCGATGCTCAGCGGCGATCTATCGCTGGTCGCGCGGCAGGCACTTCAAGGCGGCGATGCGGCGTTAGCGGCCTTTCATTTGCAGGTCGGCCGGCCGGTCAGCCCGATGCTTGCCCAGTCAGCCGTTGACACCGACGACGCGTTGCAGCGACTGCGCGGCCAGGCCGCGTTCGAATGGAAGCTCGACGGCGCGCGAATTCAGATCCATCGAGCAGGAAACATCGTTCGCATTTTCACTCGCAGCTTGGACGACGTGACAGCTCGCATGCCGGAAGTAGTCGACGCCGTCCTGGCCCTGCCCGTTCGCGATTTGGTCGCCGATGGTGAGGTGATCTCGCTCAGGGCCGACGGCCGACCGCAGCCGTTTCAGGTGACCGCGTCTCGGATCGGCAGCCGCGCAACGGCAGCTGCAGGCGTGGGGCTGAGGCCATTCTTGTTCGACGTACTGCACGTGGATGGTGTCGATGTGCTGGACGAGCCGATGTCGCAACGGATGCTGGCGCTGGATGCCATCGTGCCCGATTCGGCCAGGGTGCCTCGGCTGGTCACCTCTGACCCGGCGATGGCCAGGGCCTTTCTCGACGATGCCCTCGCCCACGGCCACGAAGGCGTGGTGGCGAAATCGCTGTCGGCGCCGTATGAGGCAGGTCGTCGAGGTGCCGGCTGGCTGAAGGTCAAACCCGTCCACACTCTCGACCTGGTCGTGCTGGCCGTCGAATGGGGCTCGGGACGTCGAAAGGGCCGTCTTTCGAACATTCACCTGGGCGCCCGCGAGCAAGACGGCGACGGCTTCGTGATGCTCGGTAAGACCTTCAAGGGGATGACCGACGCGATGCTCGCCTGGCAGACCGAGCGGTTTCTGTCGCTAGCTGAGGGCCCGACAGATCAGTGGGTTGTCACGCTCCGGCCTGAGCAGGTGGTCGAGATCGCCTTCGACGGTGTGCAGCGATCATCGCGGTATCCCGGTGGCGTCGCGCTGAGATTCGCCCGAGTTGTCCGTTATCGCGACGACAAACCGCCAGCAGAGGCGGACACGATCGATACCGTCCAGTCCTTTTTGCAGCACTGAAGGGGTTAGACACCGTCGCGCTGATCACCAGATTTGACCGTAAGGCTGGTGTTGTGACTCTGTAAGGTACATGCTAAGTATCGTGGATCCGTTGCTTAGCCGCATCGAGGCGCTCGCCGAGGATGGCTGTTATTCGCTGTACTTCCTGGTGGAAGGCGGCCAAGAGCGCAATGTCGTCATGTGCCTTCGCGATGGTGAGGCAGGCGTGCCGGGCGCAAACCTCTTGCCGGGCTGGTCACCGGGCTCGGAATCGTTCCGGGCCGCCGTAAGCGCGGTCCGCGCGCTGCACCACGCTCGTGAGGTCTCGGGTCCGGATCGCGTCCGGTTGATGGACGTCGAGGGCGGCTGGGATGTCAGCCTCGGAAACGTCGTCCTGTCAGCGGCTGGCACACCTAGCTGCGTCGCACACGGCGAGATGGAGTCGGTCGAAGCGCACCTGTTCCGCTGTGCCGAATGCGGCGCGCAGGCCATCTACTAACCGCCAAACCCCCGGATCGTGTAACGCTCGGCATCGATGCGGTGCCGAGCGTTACACGATTCGCCAAAAAGGGGGGTTAGTGTGCGGGCGGTTCGAGGACGAAAACCGGGATCTGCCGGTCCGTCTTCTTCTGGTAATCGGCGTAGTCCGGGTACGCCGCGACGGCACGCTCCCACCAGACGTCCTTTTCTGACCCGGTCACCTCGCGCGCGACCATCTCCCGCTTGACGGGGCCGTCCTGCAGCTCGACCTGCGGGTTGCCGAGCACGTTGTAGTACCAGACGGGGTTCTTGGGCGCGCCACCTAGCGAGGCCACGACTGCGTACACGCCGTCGTGCTCGACCCGCATCAGCGGGCTCTTGCGGATCTTGCCGCTTTTCGCGCCGAGCGTCGTCAACACGATGACGGGCATTCCTCGCAGCGTGGTCCCCTTGGTACCGCCGGAGGATTCATATTCGGATACCTGATCGCGTACCCAGGCGGCTGGGCTGGGTTCGTATTCACCAGAGAGAGGCATGCCTCAAGTCAACACCGTCAGGCCCTTCCTCCACCAGCGGGCCTCCACCAGCGGGCCTCCACCAGCGGGCCCAAGCTCGCGACCAGCATCGACCAGCGCTCAGTCGGCCGGGCTCGCGTCCGTCCTCGGGTCCGGGCTCGGGTCCGGGTTCGCGTCCGGGTTCTCTGCGGGATCGTCATCCGTCGGCTCGGGAGCCGGTCCGACCGCGGACGCCAGCAAGCCGGCGTTGGGAAGGTTGATCGGTCCGTCTTCGGTGATCATCGTCGTGTACAGCAATCCCGCGGCGATGATCGTCCCTTCGAAGGGTCCGCCCATCCCACCGGAATAGACCTTCACCCGCTGGCCCGGAATGTAGGGACGGGCGAACAACAGAACCAGGCCGGCGAAGAAATTGGCCAGCGACTGCTGCGCGGCGATACCGATGATCACGCCGGTGACCGCACCGCCCACCAGAAGGCTGCGCAGATCGACGTCGAGCAGCTGCAGCAGACCCAGCGCCACAAGTCCGTAACCGACGATCGAGATGATGAGCCGCAACGCCGAGGCCGTGGACGGGCCCCCACGGATGTTGCTGATCCGAAATGCCTCGCGCGCAGCAGATCGCACCGCACCAATCCCGAGGAGCCCGAACGCGACCGTGAGGCCGATGACCAGATATCTCCAGTGATTGTGCCGGTCCACGCCGCCCAGATTGTTGCCCACCGCGAGGCAGATGACGGCGAGAATGCCGGCGCTGACGGCTCGTCTGAAGTCCGGTTTGATCTTGGCGTCCAGGCTGAGCAAGGCGTCCCGTCCGAGGGTATGGCCGTCGGCCGCAGACCGAGGAATCCAGAGTCTTTTCTTCTCGCTCATACCGGCAAGTTTTACAGCAAGCCCGTGGCCGGCCCCGCAAGGATCCGACACCAGAGAGGTTCACGCAGGGTAACCACTCGGTAGACTCCTCCGGTGATGTCAGCCCCGCTCAGCCCGCACTCGCCGAGGAGCAGTCCTTGAGTCAGCAGAGCTCGGATACCGCGTCGGTATTGCTGGCCCTGCGCAAGTTGCTACTCGGCACCGAGCACCACCGGCGTTCGCTGGCCAAGACGATGGGAGTGGGCACAATCGAACTGGCGGTGATGGGACACTTGCACGAATCGGGCGAGTTGACGCCCAAAGATATCGGCGACCGGCTGGGTGTCACCACGGGTAGCACGACCGCAATCCTGGACCGTATCGAGCAGGCCGGGTATCTCGTCCGCAAGCCCAATCCTTATGACCGCCGCAGCGTGATCCTGTCGCTGACGCCCAATGGCGAACTGGCCATTGCTGCCGCTATCGAAACGCAAGCGGCCCAGCTGACGGCGGCCCTGGCAGGCACCGGCTACGAGAACCTCGAGGGCATGGCCACCGCGCTGAATGCGGTGGCAGACACTGTTGGAGATCCTGCCAGCCGGAACGGATGAGACGAGCGGCTCAGCCGAAGCGGCCTGAGATGTAGTCCTCCGTGCGCTGGTCCGACGGGTTGGAGAAGATCTTCTGGGTCTCGTCGATCTCGACGAGCTGGCCGGGCTTGCCGACGCCGGCCAGGTTGAAGAACGCGGTCCGCTCCGAGACGCGTGCAGCCTGCTGCATGTTGTGGGTGACGATCACGATCGTGTACTTCTCCTTGAGGCTCTGAATCAGGTCCTCGATGGCCAGGGTAGAAATCGGGTCCAAGGCCGAGCAGGGCTCGTCCATCAGCAGTACCTGCGGCTCGACGGCGATCGCGCGGGCGATGCACAGCCGCTGCTGCTGGCCACCAGATAGCCCAGCACCGGGCTTGTTCAGCCGGTCCTTGACCTCTTCCCAGAGGTTCGCACCGCGCAACGACTTCTCCACCGTCGTATCGAGCTCGGACTTCTTCAACCGGCCCGACTGCAGCTTCAGCCCGGCGACGACGTTGTCATAGATCGACATGGTCGGGAACGGGTTGGGGCGCTGAAATACCATGCCAATCGTGCGGCGGACGTCCACTGGGTCGATACCCGAGCCGTAGATGTTCTCGCCATCGAGCAGCAGGTCGCCTTCGACCCGAGCGCCGGAGATGACCTCGTGCATGCGGTTGATCGTGCGGAGCACGGTTGACTTGCCACAGCCCGATGGCCCGATGAAGGCGGTTACAGACCGAGGCGTGATCGTGAAGGTCACCTCGGAGACGGCGAGAAATTTGCCGTAGTAGATGTTGACGTTCTTCGCTTCGATGCGCTTGGCCATGGGTCCGAGATCCTTTACAAGTGAACAGCAGCAGTAGCGGGGCGGAGTTAGTTGGAGACCTTCGACCGGCGGGCGATGAGCCGGGCCAGCAGGTTCAAGGCCATGACCAGGATGATCAGCGTCAAGGCCGCGCCCCACATCCGGTCGGCCGCGTAATGCACTGTGGTCTTGTGGCCGTTCTTGAGGATGGTGGTGTTACCGATGTTGGTGAACTGGTCCTTGATCATGCCTGGTAGCGATCCTTGGGGCCCGGAGAACAGATTGCCGTTCTTGTTGGGGGAGTAGCCAACGAGGATCAGCAACGGAGCGGTCTCGCCGGCGACCCGGGCTATGCCGAGGACGATGCCGGTGACGATGCCGCTCATCGCGGTGGGCAGCACGATCTTGACGATGGTCTTCCACTTCGGAACGCCGAGTGCGTAAGACGCCTCACGCAGTTCGTTCGGCACCAGCTTCAACATCTCTTCCGTGGTGCGGACGACTACCGGGATCATCAACATCACCAAGGCCAGCGAGACGAGCCAGCCGGCCCGTTGGCCACCGAGGGTCGTGACGAACACCGCGTAGATGAACAGCGCGGCGACGATCGACGGAATACCAGTCAGGATGTCGACCATGAAGGTGGTCGCCTTGGCGAGTGGCCCGCTGCCGTACTCCACCAGGTAGATCGCCACGAGCAGCGCGATCGGCACCGAGATGACGGCGGTCAACAAGACCTGCTCGAGCGTCCCCAGGATGGCATGCCAGGCGCCGCCGCCCGGATCACGGTAGGTGATACCCCGCTGGGTGCCGGTGAACCAACCCGCTTCGGTGATCGCGTGCAAACCGCGGTCCAGCACTGTCCATAGCAGCCACACCAGCGGGATCAGCGCAACCAGGAAGGACGCCGTCACCAAGACGGTAGCTAGGTTGTTCTTGAACTTTCGGCTGGCCGATCCGCCAGAGCTGGCCAGGGTCGATGGGCCGGGAGCCGTGGCAAGTGCGGTCATGAGAACTCCTTGCGGCGATTGACGACGGCTCGAGCAGCTGCGTTGACGGCAAAGGTGAGGATGAACAGCACCAGGCCCGCCGCGATGTAAGCGCCGGTCTGCTTCGGGCTGTTGAACTCCGAGGCGTTGTTGGCGATCTTGGATGCGAAGGTTTCACCGCCATTGAAGATCGACCAGGAGAAGGCGCCAGTGTTGGAGACCTTCGACAGGATCAATGAGATCGCGATCGTCTCGCCTAGAGCGCGACCGAGGCCGAGCATGGCGCCACTGACGAGGCCGGGACGGCCGTACGGCAATACCGCGAGCCGGATCATTTCCCACCTGGTCGCGCCGAGTGCCCAGGCTGCCTCGATGTTGGCGCGCGGCGTCCGCTCGAAGACGTCCCGGCAGATGGCGGTGACGATCGGCAAGATCATCACCGCGAGAACGACGCCACCGGTGAAGATCGTGCCGCCACGAACGTTGTAATCCTTGAAGAGTGGGAACCATCCGAGGTTATCGGTGAAGAAGTCGGCGACCGGCTGAATCTTCGGCGCGAGCACCGTGATGCCCCAGATGCCGTAGATGATGGATGGGATTGCGGCCAGCAGATCGATGACGTACGCGACTGGGCGGGAGAGCTGCTTCGGCGCGTACTGCGAGATGAACAGCGCAATACCGATCGCGATCGGCACCGAGATGACCATGGCCAGCACCGAAATCAGCACCGTGACCCACAGCAACGGGAGCACGCCGAAATTGAGGACGCTGCCGTCGACGTCCCAATTGCGAGAGAACAAGAAGTTCGACTTGTCGTCGAAGATCGCCGGAGCCGCCTTGACGATCAAGAAGAGCGCGACGAGAGCGATCAGTACGACAACGAAGAGCCCGGCGCCCTCGGTGAGCCCGCGGAAGACGCGGTCACCGATGCGAACCTTGCCGTTACCACCGATTGAGGTTTCGCCAGCCCCGAAGACGGGTGGCGACCCGTCGAGCGTGCCGATCGCGAGCGGTTCACTCGACGCTACGACGATACGCTCGCCGAAGTTGTCCAGGCCTTGGCCCGCATCGGCACCGCCGGCCTGCTCCTCGACTTGCAACTCGGGTATCGGGCCCGCGATCTCCGGCCCGCTGCCGTCGCGCCCGTCCCGTTGCCGGGCTTTGCGATCAGTCATGCTCTCTCGATCTGGCATCGTCGTCTGGGCTCCATCTCACGAGAATCCCGCCGGACGTCTCGCTGCTTAGGTCTTATCCGGCAGCAGACGCCCGGCGGGGTGATCGTTTGGTTTTCAGAATCTACGAGTTCTCGTGTTGCGTCTAGCTGAGCTGCCTAGCTGATCGAGGCGACTGCGGCCTTGACCTGGGTCTGGATGCCACTCGGCAGTGGTGCGTAGCCGAGATCCTTCAGGGATGCCTGGCCATCGCTGGAGGTGTAGGAGAGGAAGGACTTCACCAGGCTGCCGATCGCGGGATCGGAGTACTTGGAGCAGACGATCTCGTACGTCACCAGAATGATCGGGTATGCGCCCGGTGCCTTGGTCGCGTAGTCGAGCTTGAGGGTCAGGTCCTGGCCGCCGTTGCTGGCAACCTTTGCCGCCGAGACCGCAGCACCCGCCGAGTCGGCCGTCAGTTCGACTGCGCCGCCGCCGTTGTCGACCTTGGCCGTGTCGAGGTTTCCGCTGACCGCGAACGACCATTCGACGTAGCCGATGGCGCCGTCAGTGGAACTGATGGCCTGCTGCACACCCTGCGAGCCGGTCTTGCCTTGGCCCACGAAGCCAGCCTTGGACGAGTCCTTGTCAGGTGTCGAGGTGAAGTCCGTCGGGTCGTTCGCCGCCAGGTACTTCTCGAAGTTCTGGGTGGTGCCCGAGGAGTCGCTGCGGTAGAAGACCGTGATCTTCGTCGAGGGCAGGTTTGCGCCGGTGTTGATGGCCTTGATCGCCGGGTCGTTCCAGGTGGTGATCTTGCCGAGGAAGATCTTGGTGATGACGTCAGGCGTCAGCGTCAAGTCGGTCAAGCCGTTGACCTTGTACGCGACGGCGATCGGCCCGGTGACCATCGGGAGGTCGAGTGCCGGTGAGCCACAGGCCGTGGTGGCCTTCGCGACCTCGCCCTTGGCGGGATCGAGTGCTGAGTCAGAACCGGCGAAGTTGTCCTGCTTGGCGATGAAGTTCGACACGCCCGCACCGGAACCAGTGCCGTTGTAGGTGATCGTGGTTCCAGGGCACTTCTTCTGGTAATCCTGAATCCACTGAGCAATCGCGTTCTGCTGCGCGGTCGAGCCTTCAGCCTTCAGCGAACCCGTGCTACACGAAACTGTCGATGCGCTTGAGGCAGCACTCGAAGCGCCCGCCGAGGTTGTGCTCGACGAATCGCTGTTCGAGGAGGAGCTGCAAGCGGTTAGCGCTACGGCACCCGCAAGTAGTCCGGCGGCAATGCCCATCCGGTAGATCTGCACCCGTGGTCCCTTCGTTGGTCACTGTTTCACCGACTGTGGTGATCACCCGGTCGGTGAGTCGACAGGTTGAGTCGACAGATTGTGTCGACAGCGACGCTAGGCAGTTCAGATGGACTGTCGGGGAGTGCTTGGTGAACGGAAGGTGAATGCCGCGACCATATTTGCTAACGCTGTGGTGCTCTTCACGTGTCCGGCAGGTGAACTAGTTCAAGGCTCTATGGCTTTCTCGGCAAACGTGCGGTATGTGACCACAACCCCGAGCTGCGCCATGGATTTCCGGAAACGCCTGCGGGCCGATGGCGTCCGTGCAAACCTGACCCGTGTAGTGCACGACCTGAACAATGATCGGCGGAAGTGGGGTACCGCTAGAAATCGTGTCAGCCACCGCAAACGGCGGCGACAGCGCACTCGAGACACATGCCCGCTTTACGGGGCGATGACGCTGGATGTGCCGATTGTGGCCAGCGAAGTGGTAGGCCAACGAGCAGGCACTTGGTCACAACGAACGCGGCGTCCTTGTTGCCGCTGGAGGATCTGATCGGGACCGACCAGATCGCCGCAAGGTTGGAAACCGCCTACGCAACGGTCATCACTCGATGACCGCCTTGTTCGCGGGCCAACCCGCTCCCGGAATCGCCTTTGACCTGGATCTGACATTGATCGACACTCGCGAGGCGACCGCCTTCGCCCTCGAATCGGTGAACGCATCGCTTGGCACTGCGATCGACGTGGACGAGTTCGTGAGACGCCTCGGGCCACCCATCCGGGCCGAGCTCAGCCGCTGGGTCGCCGACGAGCTCCTCGCCGAGGCTGCCGATCAGTTCAGAGCTGCCTTTGTGGGGACGGGACTGCAGTTCCTGGAGCCGCTACCTGGGGCGGCGGCTGCGCTGGCCGAGGTCGCCGCTCGTGGCGGCAAATCGATCGTCATAACGTCGCGGCGTCAACATATTGCCGAGGCGGCACTGCGCGTATGTGGCTTATCTGCTGACCTCGTCGTTGGCGGCATGACTGGGACCGAGAAGGCACCGGCGATGCGCCAGAATGCTGCGGGGTGCTATGTGGGCGACCACCCGCTGGACATGGCGGGTGCCGCTGCCGCCGGTGTCCCTGGCGTCGGGGTACTCACTGGCTCGCACAGTGAGCAGGACCTGCGCAATGCTGGGGCGTCGCTCGTTCTGGCGTCGCTGCTGGACTTCAGACGGCTCTTCGACGGGCCGGTCAGGTGAGTCGGGTCGCCGCGGCCGCTACCCTCTTGGTCGGTCCACCTCGCGACGAACGGTGCGCGGAGAGCCGGAACCCACGGCGTCGGCCCTGCCCCAGCCGCGTGTAGAGCCGAACCCACGCTCCGCATCGCCGCTGGCGGTTCGATGGCAAGTCCGAGTTGAAGTTCTGTGTCGCGGCAGCATCGAACCGACAGAAAGATGCGTTCGATCCAGCCGGACGGCATGGATTTCTGGAAACGCCTGCGGGCCGACCGACTGCGTGCAAGCCTAGCTCGCGTAGTTCAACGTCCGGTGTATTAGTCAGGAGAATGAGAATGCGGAAGGTCCTTCCGGCCTTGGTCCTAGCGGCCGCGTCTGCGGCGATGATTGCGGCCGCGTCATCGGCTAGCGCGCATGTAGTAATTGTGAATGGCGGCCACGACTTCACCTACCAGGGTTGCGAAGCGCACGCAGAGGCTATGGATCTGAACGCCGGTAGCAAACCCGGGTTCGCTCAGTACGTCATCACCAAGGGCTACAACGCGAAAATGCCTGGTGGCTGCGACTGGGACATTTACACCAAGTACGACTACTGGGACGGCCATGCAGTGCGCCACGGCCAAGCGCACTACGTGAGCGTGCAGCAATCCAAGACTCCCGTATTCAGTGTCTTCGGCAACGTCAGGGTGACCGGAATGACGGTAGAGCTTTGCCGGACCGTTGGCACGACATACTCGTGTAAGTCGTTCGTGGGCACCGTTACCACCTGAGCTAAATTAGGTAAATGGGCCTTGGTGGGTGACGGGCAGCGACGTCTGCTCGTCACCCGCCTGCCAGCGCGTACTGGGTGTCCGTTGCGAACGTTGTGAAGCCGAGCTTGCGATACAGCGCAACCGCGGTGGTGTTCGATTCGTCGACGTACAGCAGCACGGTCCCGAGACCTGCCGCGGCCAGGTGATTGAGGCCAGCATTGAGCAGTAGCAGCCCGAGCTTCAGACCTTGGGCCGACGGATCGACGCCCAGGACGTAGACCTCACCCATCGCCGGTGTGGATTCGGTGGCGGCGTGCACCTTCGTCCAGTGGTAGCCGATCATGTCGTTGCCGCGCGTTGCGACCAGGAAGCCAGCCGGGTCGAACCAGTCCGAATCGATCCGATCCTGGAGGTCGGTCTGCGTCCAGCTGCCCTGTTCGGGATGGTGGGCAAACGCGCGGGAGTTCACTCCGAGCCATGCCTCGTCGTCCTGGCCGGGCCGGAACGGCCGGATCTCCACGCCGGCGGGCGGTTCAACGGGTGCCGCCTCGTAACCGGACAGATCCAACCGCAGCTGGAACAGCGATCGCGTCGCTCGCAGGCCAACGGCCGGTGCAACCCGGTTGAGCGCGCTGGCGTCGCCGTGTGCCCAGACGAGCAGCGGCGTTCCCTCGATCTCACGAATGGCGCCGCGCAGCAAGCCGCTGGCGATCTCGTCCTGAACTGCTTGGGGTTCGCCAGTGTCGACGGCTATCTCCAGCTCGAATTCTGAACCCGAGGCTGCTGGCTGGAGCTGTGCGTAGCCGAGCAGGCGTCCGCCGGATTCGATCACGAAATGGCGTATGGGATCGCCTGCTTGCAGATGGAGCAGCGCCTGCTCGCTCAGCTGAGGGTTGTCAGCAGCGTCCGGCGCAGTCGAGACGAGACGACGAACCCCCCCGACCTGTTCGGTCGAGGGGGTCCGGACGCGTGTTGGTTCAGGAATGCTCACGCATGCACGTTAGCCGTCAGTTCTCGAATTCATCGAGGGTGCTGCCGGCAAAGCTGGCTTCTGCGTAGTCGTCATCGGCAAAGTCACCTTCGGCAAAGTCACCGTCGGTGAAGTCAGCCGCCGCGAACTTGGAATCGCTCTCTGCGTCCTGCGCTGCGGAACTGCGTTCGGCCGCTTCGGTGGAATCGCCGGCGTCGCCGCCTCGAGCCCGCAGGCCCGGTTCGGCCGGCTTGACGAATTTGTAGCCGACGTTTCGTACGGTGCCGATCATGGCTTCGTACTCGATCCCGAGCTTTGCCCGCAACCGGCGCACATGCACGTCGACGGTGCGGGTGCCTCCGAAGTAGTCATAGCCCCACACCTCTTGCAGCAGGTGTGAGCGGGAGAAAACCCGGCCCGGGTGCTGCGCGAGGAACTTCAGCAGCTCGAACTCCTTGTAGGTCAGGTCAAGGGTGGCCGTCTTCAAGCGCGCGGTGTACGTCGTCTCTTCGATGGTGAGGTCGCCGACCTTCACCATGCCGGGCTCACCGTCGACCACGGCGCTACGTCGCGCCAGAGCCAACCGGAGCCGCGCATCGACCTCTGCCGGTCCGGCCGTGTCGAGCAGGACGTCGTCAACGGCCCAGTCCGCAGAGAGTGCGACCAGACCGCCTTCCTTCAAGACTGCCAATACCGGCAGGGTCAGCTCGGCGGTGGCCAGCACCTTCGTGAATGCACGCGCCCCGGCCAGATTGAACCTGGCGTCGATCAGGACGGCACCGGCGTGACTGGTCAGCAGGGGGCTGACGTCGAATTCTGAGATAGTGACCTGGTGCCCAAGTAGGCCCAGGGCTGGAAGAACCTCGGTTGTCGGCTGCGCTGCCGTGGTGAGGAGGACTAGATCCATGGTTGCCTCCCGCTGGCGGGGTCGGGGTGATTTTCGGGGCGATGCTTGCGAACGGGTATTGCTACAACATCACTGCTAAAACATCACTGCCACGTTGGCCGGAAAGGACAGGCTCCCCTCCCCATGCAGGAAGCTGAGCATGACACTGAACAGGTTCGCCTGATCTCTTCGGACGGCGTAAGCCTTCTCGCTCATTATTACGCAGGTGTTACACCAGGCCCGTGTTATCTCTTAGGTCACGGTTTCACCGGGTCTGGCCACCGGCCTCAGGTGATCGAGATTGCGCAGAAGTTGCGTTCGCGAGGCGCCTGCGTGCTGGTGATCGACTTTCGCGGGCACGGCGGTTCAGGCGGGACGAGCAGTGTCGGCGTGACCGAAATCGCAGATGTCTCGGCAGGACTGCAATGGCTTCGGGAGCGTCATCCGGAGGCGGCGGTGGCCGCGTTGGGGTTCTCGATGGGAGCCTCGATCGTCCTTCGCCATGCGGGGCTCTGCCAGGGATCGGGTTCCGCGGACGCCGTGGTGGCCGTCAGCGGTCCCGGCAGATGGTACGAGCGCGGCACTGTTCCGATGCGCCGGCTGCACCGCGGCCTCGAAACCCGGCTCGGGCGAGTCGTAATCAGGCGGCTTTTCAAGATCCGGGTCGGTGGCGGCTGGGATCTGTTACCTGTTTCGCCAGTCGAGGTCGCAGCAGCAATCGATGTGCCGCTGCTGATCGTGCACGGCGATGCCGATCCTTATTTCGGGCTCGAACACCCGCGGATGCTGGCAAGCGTCGCTCCCCGAGCACACCTGTGGATCGAGGCCGGCATGGGTCACGCCGAGAGTGCCACCGGACCTGAGCTGCTCGATCGGATCGATGACTGGGTTCGCGGGAACGTTTGTCTGGGACGATGAGCGGGTGACCGACCGCTCGACGACCGACATCGCCTCAGCTTCCTCCGGGGCGGTCGATCCGGCCACGGCGCGCTCACAAGGATCGGTCGCCGGGCACGCCGCGCAGGTTCCGCTTGCGACGATCAGCCTGCTCGCCGGCGCGGTGCTCCTGGCGGGTGCGTACGTCGGCACCGCGGCAATGGTCGTCGCGGTGGCAGTCGTACAAGTCGCGCTGGTGCTCAGCTGGGTGCTCGGGACGGGACTACCAGGCCGAATCGGCGCGCTGATCTTGGGCGTGTTGGCCGCAGGCGCGAGCGACGCGGTCATCGTGCAGTGGCACGAGACGGGTTATGAACCCGTCCTCGGCGTGCTCGGCGTGGCGTTGCCGCTGATGTTCATCCACCAGCTGACGCGCGGCGTGGTTCGCACGCGAGTAGTCGAGTCGCTCGCCGACATCACGGTGATGTTGCTTGCCGTCGTTGCGATCGGGGGCTTGATCCTGCTGCGTTATCAGGGCAACGGGGACAAAACCTCCGGTGCTGTGGCGGGTGCCATCGCCGCTGGGCTGGTGGTATCTCACCTGACCGACGCAGTGTTTCCTGCGCTGCGGTTTGACCCCGAGGTCGATCGGGGGCTACCGGCCGTCGTCCTCGGCGTCATCGCGGGCGGCATAGTCGGCACCCTGATTTTGCGGGACATCATCGATTTCGCCGGCGGCCGGTCCGCGTTCGTCGGTGCCACCGTCGCTGCCGTCGCGTGCCTCGTCTCCATTGGGGCCAGCTTCGCCGGGATGCACTCGACGCTGACGCCCCAGACCATGATCGGTCCTCCTCCTGTCACCCCCACTCTGGTGACTTCCATCGACGAGTCGTCGCCCAGCGCGGACAGCTCGCCGGAAAGTGGCGCTGATGCAGCCGCAGACTTTGACGAGCGGGGTGACCGGGAGATTGACGAGCAGGGTGACCGGGAGATTGATAGGGAGATTGACGGGGCGATTGACGGGGAGATTGACGGGGAGATTGACGGTGAAGGCGGGCCAGACAGCGGTCCGGACGGTGAGATCGTGTGGGCTGGCGTGCCCAGGCTTCGTCCGGTAGCCGCCTCACTGATCAGCATCGCCCTGGCCACGCCTGCCGGGTACGTTCTGGTCAACGCCATCATCGGGTGATCAGCTGGAAGGCAACGCCAGGTTGACGGGTTCGCCGAGTTGCCAGTCTGAGTTAGTCTGTAGTCACTATGGGGTATTCGCTGACGCCGCGCTTTCTGACCTCCCGTCGCGCGGTCGACCTGTGCCGGGTCGACAGCTGCCTCTGTCGAATGCGCTGATCGGGTAACTCCCGCGGCGCGTCCGCGTCCGAGATGGGGCGCGCAGCTGCCCAGTCGAGTTGTCCAGCCGCCTCCCAGCCCAGCCGGGTTCCGATGTGCGCAAACGCTGCTGCCATAGCAATTCAATGCAGTCCCGCAGAACTTGTTCAAGCTTCAGATCGCTCGATACCTACCCAAGGAGAAAAAAACAATGAGCCGCACCGATGCGCTCGTCACGGCCGATTGGGCCGAAGAACACCTCAATACCCCCGGCGTGGTCCTGGTCGAGGTCGATGAGGACACCTCCGCCTATGAAGGCGGCCACATCGCGGGTGCGGTGCGCCTGGACTGGAAGACCGAACTGCAGGATCAGACGATTCGCGACTTCGTATCGAAGGAGCAGTTCGAGGCCCTGCTGTCAGCCAAGGGCATCTCCAACGATGACACCGTCGTTCTCTACGGTGGCAACAACAACTGGTTCGCGGCGTACGCCTACTGGTACTTCAAGCTTTACGGTCACGGCGACGTCAAGCTGCTCGACGGCGGCCGCAAGAAGTGGGAACTGGACGGTCGCGAGCTGTCCAAGGACGAGGTGAAGCGTCCGGCCACCCAGTACAAGGCCAAGGACCAGGACACCTCGATCCGCGCTTTCCGCGATGAGGTCATTGCCTCCATCGGCAAGAAGAACCTGATCGATGTCCGTTCGCCCGATGAGTTCTCCGGCAAGCTGCTCGCACCGGCACACCTGCCCCAGGAGCAGAGCCAGCGTGGCGGCCACATCCCCGGCGCGGTCGACGTGCCGTGGTCGAAGGCTGCCAACGAGGACGGCACCTTCAAGTCCGACGTACAGCTCCGTGAGCTGTACGCCGACTTGGACCAGTCCAAGGAGACCATCGCGTACTGCAGGATCGGCGAGCGCTCCTCGCACAGCTGGTTCGCGATTCACGAACTGCTCGAAATCCCGAATGTCAAGAACTACGACGGCTCGTGGACCGAATACGGTTCGCTGGTCGGCGTTCCCATCGAAAAGGACGTCTGATAACTATGTGCGGAGCTCCTGCTCAGACCCCCACGCTGCCTGCGCACGTGGACATCGAAAAAGAAACCGTCATCTACGGCGTCGTGACGAAGGACGATGCGCCGGTGCCGGCTGCCTACGTCCGGTTGCTCGACAGCACGGGTGAGTTCACCGCCGAGGTCGTCACCTCGGCCACCGGCGACTACCGCTTCTTCGCTCGTCCGGGCGAATGGACGCTGTCGGTGCTGCACAACTCCGGTTCGGTCCGCAAGACCATCTCGGCCGCTGCTCCCGGGCTCGTAGAGGCCTCGCTTCAGCTGTCCTAACCGCACTCCCTAACCCGCTTCGGGCGAATTGTGTAACGCTCGGCACCGCTACGGTGCCGAGCGTTACACGATTCGGAGGGGGTCGTCCCGACCGGAGGGTCGGAGGGGGTCGTCCCGACCGGAGGGTCGGAGGGGGTCGTCCCGACCGGAGGGTCGGAGGGGGTCGTCCCGACCGGAGGGTCGGAGGGGGTCGTCAGTAGACGATCGCCTGTGCGTCGGGTTGCAGGATCTCGTCGACGAAGGTCGTCGAACCAGAAATACGCACGCCCGGGATCAGATCCACCTCGGTGATGCCGCGCCGCTGGGCACACTGGGTACAGACGGTGAGCGTGCCGAATTCGAGAACGGTGTCGCGCAGGTCGGCCAGCGGCGCTGAATGTGGCAGCGAGAAATCCTCCGCGCGGCCGGGCACGCCGAACCACGACGCTTCGCCGGTCAGCCACAGTGAAACCTGAACGCCCGACGCCAGCGCAGTAGCGGCCACGTTGAACGCCTGAGCGCACCGTTCGGCGCTGTCCGTACTGCCTGCTCCTGCGGTGCATTTCACGACGAGGGTGCGACGGGTGGGGCGATCGGCGCTGGTCATGGGCACTATCCTTCCTGATATGGAGACCTTCTACGTCACGCTGCTCATCGTCGCTTTTCTCGCGATCGGAGCCATGGCGGTGCTCGTCCTGAAGAACCTGTTCGCCGGTCAGCGCTGACGTCGCCCGTGAGCACTCCGGCTGAGGCCGACGGCGTCCCCGAGGTCGTCGATACCGCCGACCTTCGGACCGGCCCTGAGATCCACCCCAGTCTGCTGGCCGTGCTGCCGCTGGTCGGTCGCTGGGCGGGCCACGGGGCGGGCATAACGCCCCACACTCAAGAAGAATTCAGCTTCGCGCAGCGCGCGACCTTCGCCCACGACGGGCGGCCGTTCTTGAGCTACACATCGCATTCGTGGCTGTTGAACCTCGACGGCTCCGTGTTGCGCCCGGCATTTCGCGAAAACGGCTTTCTCCGGGTCGGACCAGGCCAGGACGATCTGGAACTGGTGCTGACCACGGCCGCAGGAATCGTCGAGGTCTTCTCCGGAATAGCCGGTGACCAGCGCTGGGAGATCGCGACCGGCGCGGTGGGTTTCACCCCGACTGCCAAACAGATTGCGGGTGAACGACGCCTGTACGCCTTGGTCGGCGCTGCACCGCCCGCTCAGACCCTGGCGTACATACAGGAGTTGGCGATCGAGCCGGGGCAGTTCCGTCCGCACCTACAGGCCGAGCTCCTGCGGGCCTGAGCTCCGCTGGCCTTCGTTTGCTGCTGGCCTTCGTTTGCTGCTAGCGACCTTCGGTGGGCATTAAAAAGCCCCCGAGCCGGTTCGTGATGAACCTATTGCCGATCGGACAAGCTCGGCGACTCGAGGGCTCAAGGGTGCAACCGCTAGAAAGCGGCTACCTCCTTTTGGGTCCGAGAGCTCTTCAAGTTCTGGACCACCTCCTTTCCGTTACCAGCAATACGCTACGACCCGAAGACGAGGTTTGCGAGCACATTTTTCTCGTGGCTGATTTCTTGTGACGGAACTAAAACTTTCTTGTGAGGGAACTAAAACCCAGCCAAGGTCTGAATCTGGGTGGTCAACTCCCGTGAAGTTCGCAGCCGCCGACCGTTCAGCGTGTGCACCTGCGCCGCGCCCCGTCCACTCGACACCAACCAGACACCGTCCGCGGCGGCGAGTTCGGAAACCGTGCCGAGGCGGTATCCGGTGCTCCAGCCGACTTCGCCCGCAGCTGCGAACAGCGAACGCTGGGTGATCGAATCCAGGATGCCAGTGCCTTTCGTCGGTGTCGTGTAGAGCTGACCGGACTCGCGCCACACCACGGCCGACGTTGGACCTTCGAGGACGAAGTCGTCGGAACTGGTGAAGATCACATCGTCGGCACCGCGCTTTAATGCGAACCGTCCGGCCGCGATGTTCACCGCATACGAGAGGGTCTTCACGCCGCCGAGTAGCCAGGGTGCATCAAGGTAGGCATCTGAGGCGGTGCCTCGACTCAGGGTGATAGCCGAGACGCCCTCGCGACGCTGGCGAAGGGTGGTCTCCGAGAGTTGCGTCAGCGTCGCGATTCCAGTCACCGGCAAGGTCGGCGTCCGGGGTGCGGTCGGCAGGGACTCCCGGCCGCGGGTGAGCATCAGTCTGAGGATCGCCTCGCCGACGCAGTCCCAGCCGAAGAGAATCTCGCCGATCAGGTCTTGCCAACCTTCGACATCCACATCGGGCAGATCGAGCGCGGCGGCTGAGGCTTGCAGGCGTCGAAGATGGTCGCCGAGGTGATCGATGCGATGGGTATTTCGGCGGTCGCTGTCCAGACTCGTCACAACCCTGGTCGCTTCGAAGCAGCCATCGCCACGGGTCAGGCCCAAGTCGTCGGCGGCCACTACCGTGTCGTCGGGATCCACCAGGCCGATTCCCATTACGGCCACTGCCCGTCTTGTCACGCCCGGCAGCCTAGCCTGCCGAATAAAGGGCGGTGAGGGGGTAAAGACAACTACGATTGAACTCACGATGGCTCACTTCCATGCAACTCAGCCCGATTCGGCCGAACAGCTGGCGGATCGGTTGCGCGAGCGCGGCATGCGGATGACTCCGCAACGCGTGAGCGTTATGGCTGCTGTGACCCAACTTGTGCACGCCACCCCCGATCAAGTGGCCGAGGCAGTGCCGGACGTCGATCTCACCACCGTCTACCGGACGCTGGAGACTCTGGAACAGATCGGCCTGCTCGCGCACACCCATCTCGGCCATGGCGCCGCGTCTTACCGGCTGGCCAGCGACGAGCACGTGCACGTCGTCTGCCATCGCTGCTCGGCTGTCATCGATGCACCCCCTGGCCTCGTCGACCAGCTGGCTGATCAGCTGGCGAGCGAGCGCGGGTTCGTACTGGACAGATCTCATTTCACCGTCTTCGGCACCTGCGCCGATTGTGCTGCAGGAGGCACCGCGATATGACCGACTACCACTCACCGCTGATCGATTGGCCCGCGGCGGTTGCCGCCGATGGCCCTGATGCCGGGACGGCCTGGCACTACGGCGATCCGCTCGGCGAGCAGCGCTCGGCGACGACCGCGGCAGTGCTGGTCGACCGCTCCAACCGCGATGTCATCGTCGTGCCTGGTCCAGATCGCCTGGACTGGCTGCACGCGATCATCTCCCAGCACGTGGCCACGCTTGCGGACGGGGACTCGACCGAGTCGCTGGTGCTCTCCCCGAACGGCCACGTCGAACAGCACTGGCAGCTCACCGAACTCGGCTTCGGCCCCGCCAGCGCCGAGCCGACGGTATGGATCGACACCGAAGCCGGCGCCGCGGACGAAGTGCTCGGGTACCTGCTGAAGATGCGGTTCCTCAAGCGCGTTGAGCCAGCCATCGTCACCGCCGATTTCGCGGTGCTCTCGGTGCTCGGCCCGAATACAGCTGAGGTCCTCACCACCGCGGGGTTACCCGTGCCTTCGACCAAGGCGCTGCCGTTGCCCGAGGCGAACGGCCGCGGCTTCGTCAGGCCGCGCCCGGGTGGCGGTGTGGATCTGATCGTCGAGCGAGCGCGATTGCTCGAACTCGCCGAACGCTTGCGCGGCGCCGGTGCCCGGCCTGCTGGCAGTTGGGCCGATGCGGCACTGCGAATCGAACGGCGCGAGCCGCGGCTCGGTGTGGACACCGATCATCGAACGTTGCCGCACGAGGTTGGCTGGATCGGCTCTGCGGTGCATCTCAACAAGGGTTGCTACCGGGGGCAGGAGACGGTCGCACGGGTCCAGAACCTCGGAAAGCCGCCTCGCCGCCTCGTCCTACTGCACCTGTCGGGCGATTCCGAGCAGCTACCTGCGGCTGGTTCGGCTGTCGAACGGGACGGGCGATCCATCGGTTTCGTCGGCACCGCCGCGCAGCACCACGAACTCGGACCGATCGCGTTGGCCGTCCTGAAGCGCGGCGTCTCGCTCGGGGACGTCTTGATCGTCGATGGGCACTCCGCCGCTCTGGACCCAGCTGATGCCGAAGTGGTGTTCGTCGAGGGATTTGCCGGGCGGCTCGGGCCGGCTCAGACCAGCGCGTAACCGGCCGCTGCGGCACCGATACCGAGGATCAAGCTGAGCAGGACGTAGCTCGCCGCCGCGATCGACCGGTCGTTCTCGACGAGCTCGACGGCCCCGACCGAGAAGGTGGAGAACGTGGTGAGGCCGCCACAGAAGCCGGTTCCGGCAAGCGACTGCAGCGATTTCGAAGCGTCGCCGTCGAAGGCGGCGCCGGCGATCAGGCCGAGGATGAAACACCCGATGATGTTGACCAACAGGATGCCGTACGGAAAGCGGCCACCCGTCCGTGCTTGGACGAACGAGTCGAGCAGGTAGCGGGACGGCCCGCCGACCGCTCCGCCGAGAAATACCAACAACACGGTCACGGGAGCTCGGGGTCGATGGGGTCGACGGATTCGTGTTCGGAGGCGATCGCAAGGCGCGGTTCCAGCCGCCGAATCAGCGACATTCCCAGCACTGCCGCGGCGAGACCGCCGAGCACGCTCGCCAGTAGATAGCTCGCAGCCGTGATCGGGTGGTCGGCGATCAACCCGCGCACCTCAACAGCGAAGGTCGAGAACGTCGTGAAACCGCCGAGGACACCGGTACCGAGTGCTGGGCGCACGAGCGGGTGCGGTCGCCAGATCTCGGTCACGGCGACTACAAGCATTCCGAGCAGTAGCGAGCCCGCGAGGTTGATGCCGAGCGTCGCCCACGGGATCTGACCCGGCCGCGCGGGATAGGCGTATTCGAGGCCATAGCGAGCGATGCTGCCCACGCCACCGCCGAGCGAGATCACCGCAATCGTGCGCAGGTGCGCCGGGCCGGAGGGAGCGGTTCCGGTCGGGGTTGCGAGCATCGTCAGTTTTGCCCCTCGGCGAGCATGGCATTCGGGGACTCGGTGAATTCGATTCCCAGTTGGCGCAACGCTTCGTCCAGCACGGCCTGCACCGCCAGAGTGTCCTCCAACGGCATGATGGAGCTTTCGATGCGCCCCGCGCGCAGGCATTCGGTGACCTCGATGAATTCGTGCGCGTAGCCGCGACCGAGCGGCGTCCGGCGCATCGATTCAGGTTCGGCCGACTGACGGTGCAGAACGAGCGTGTCCGGGTGATGAAAGCGCGGCAGGACATCGATCCAACCGGTGGTGCCGAAGATTCTGGCCTGACCGGGCGTCGGACTGTGCAGATCACACATCAGCGCCGCAGTTTTGCCGGCACCGAAGCCGAGAAGCAGGGTGGCGGCCGCATCGACTCCGGTCGGCTCGAGCATGCCTTTGGCGTGCACGGTGGTCGGCGTGCCCAGCAGCATCTGTGCGAACGAAACGACGTAGACGCCGAGATCAAGCAGGGCGCCCCCGCCGAGCTCGAAGGCGAAGCTCCGGTCGGCCGGCCGGTATTCGCGGGCTACCCCCAGATCGGCCTGCACGCTGCGCACCTCTCCGATCGCCCCTTCGGCGATGAGCTCTCGGGCGCGAACGACAGCCGGCTGGAATCTCGTCCACATCGCTTCCATCGCGAAAACCTGACGTTCGCGGGCTTCGTTCACCAACTCGGTGGCACCGGCCATCGTGGCTGTAAACGCCTTTTCGACCAGGATGGCCTTGCCCGCCCGGACCGCGGCCAGGCCGATCGCGTGATGGTGGGTATGTGGCGTCGCGATGTAGAGGACGTCAATATCGTCGTCGGCGATGATCTCGGCGTAGGAGCCGAACGAGCGTGCGATGCCGTGTGCGGCAGCGAAGGCTTGCGCACGATCGAGAGAGCGTGAAGCTACCCCAACGAGCTCGGCCCCGGGCACGTGTTCGAAGTCGCCCACCACGGACGAGGCGATTTTGCCAGGCCCGATGATGCCCCAGCGAATTGCGCTGTCAGCCATGACGTCCCCCTCTATGCCTGGTCTATGCCCCGCCGCTGGCAGGTTAGACGTTACGGGAGTGCCGGGTTCGTCCCGCTCCGCTGCATAGGTCAGGGTGCTTGCTGTCGCGCTTGCAATAGTTAGCACCCTGCGGCACTCTGGAGGTGTAAACGTCGATGACATCAAGGAAGCCGCGAAGGCCCAGACCCTCAAGGTCGGCACGATCGGCGACTTCATCCGTGAGCAACGCGAGCAGGCCCAGGTCTCGGTTCGCCAGCTGTCGCGGTTGGCCGGAGTTTCCAACCCGTACCTTTCACAGATCGAACGCGGATTGCGCAAGCCCAGTGCGGAGATCCTTCAGCAGATCGCGAAGGGTCTCCGGATCTCTGCTGAGCAGCTTTACGTTCGCGCCGGCATTCTGGAAAACCGGCATGGCGACGATGAACTGATCGGCGCGATTCTCGGTGACGACGGGCTGACCGAGCGGCAGAAGAGCGTGCTCGTCGATATCTACGAGTCGTTTCGGCGCGAGAACCACGTGCCAAGCACGGCACTCGATCCCAACGACGTCTCATTCACCGACAACCCCGCTAGCTAACGGCACCCAAGGAGATAGCTCATGGCTACTGCGATTCCAAACCCGAAGACCATCGCCGCTCCGGCCTACGCGGCCGTTGGGGCAGCCGACCTCCTGGTTCAGCGGGTGGCCGCCCGACTCGAAGAATTGCCGTCCGAAGCGCTCGTTGGGCTGATCAAGGTGCAGGACGAAGCGGGGACCCGTGTCTCGGCCTTGCGCAGCATGCTCGACGATCGGCTGTCCGCTGCGAGGCAGCTTCGATCCACCGATGTGCAATCGATCGCGAGAGAAAAGTCCGCCGCTTACCTCGATGCGGCCAAGGCCGTGTACGACAGTCTCGCGACCCGCGGGGAGGCGAAATTCGACGCGTTGCGCGACGAATTCGGCAGCGATCCGCGCATTGTTCGCCTGATCGCCGAAGTCGGGGTTGCCGCCGACGGTGTAGAGGCCAAGGTTCGGCCGGTCGTCGGCAGCGTCGAGTCGAAGGTGCGTCCAATCGTTGGCAATGTCGAATCGAAGGTGCGCCCGATCGTCGGTGGCGTCGTCGAAGGCGTGCTCGGCACTGTGAAGGCGCCGACGACCAGGTCTGCCGTCAAAGAGTCGGCGGCAACGCAGGCGCCAGCAAGCAAGCCCCCCGCAAAGAAGGCACCCGCGAAGAAGGCACCCGTAGCGAAGGCGGATGCGGATGCGGACAACGCTGCAAGCTCAACCGCACCCGCCAAACGAGCACCTGCCAAGCGAACTGCAGCCGGGAAGGCGCCGGCAGGCGACACATCCACCGAGTAAGAGTGAGCTCATCGGCAGGTCAGAGGGCTCGGGTGGCGCGCAGGTGCCCATCGAGTTAAGTAGGCTGGGGTTGTGCAGGCCATAAACCACATCGAGTACTGGCTGCTGCTGGTGCTCGGCTGGGCCGTAGGCATCTTCATGATCTGGGCTTTTCTCGATTGTCTATCGCGCAAGGCCCCGGCGTTTCCAGCTGCCGGAAAACTGACCAAACCCGCATGGCTGCTGATGACCGGTATCCCGGCGGTGATCAGCACCCTGCTGGTCCTGAGCGGCGCGGTCCTTTCGTTGAACATCATCATGTACATCGCGCTGATCGTGACGTCGGTCTACATGGCCGACGTGCGACCAGCAGTTCGAGAGATCAGCGGTCCGTCGCGCTGGTGATCGTTCGCGCTCGGACTAAGTGCAGTGTGCGGTGGTCCAGGCGGTGAGTTTGCTCTCGCTACCCGAGGCAGCATCGGTTGCCTTCTTGACGTCAGCCGATTTCGCCGACAGATCGCTCAGATCGCGCGCGCTGTCGACGACGCCCTGAAGGTTCTTGGCCGCGGAGAGCTCAGCCTGCGCGTCCGGCCTGATCGTTGCCGGCACGTTGTCAGCGAAATCCTTCAGGTGCCCGACCTGCTCTGCGACGAGAGCCTTGAAGCTGGCGATGTCCTTGACGGAATCGAACTTGGTTGTAGTGGCATCGCCCGCTTTGAAGGCTGCGCAAGCTTTCGTGGTGTCGCCGTCACCCGATGACCCGGAACTGCACGCCGTCGCGAGCAGTGCGGCTCCTACTGCTACTGCTGTTGCTGCAAACCTGGCTGTTGCTGCCCTCGTTATCGGCGTGCGGATGATCCTCAAGCGGCGACCCGCAGCCGGTCGGGGTGCCAGTTCGTGGCCGTGCGGTTTTCAGGGTGGGCATCCAGCCAATCGCGGGCGATGATGCTGAGATCTTTGTCGCGTCCGCGCAGCAGGTAGCCGATCATGTCGAAGTCGCCACGCAGCGACCACAGCGGATGCCCGAAACTCGCCGGGTTGTTGCCTTCGACGAGCCAATGCGCTGACCAGGCGGCGCCGTAGCCAAGCAGGGGCAACGCCCCAATCAACTTCGGTCGACCGGTCAACAACCCGACCAGCGCGACCAGGGCGCCGCTCAGGGTGCCGGCGAAATGCAGCTGGCGCGTGAGCGGCTTGGAGTGCATTGCGACGTAGTACGGAAAGAACTCGCGGTAGCTACTGAATACGGCGCGATCGCTCATGTCGACCATTCTGGTCGCACGAAGGCATCTGAGCCAGTAGCGAGTGCTAACCCTCTAGATAAGTCCTAACCCTCTAGATAGGCACTAACCCTCTAGATAAGCAAGGACTGCCAGCACCCGGCGGTTGTCCTCCTCGGACTGTTCGAGGCCGAGTTTGGAGAAGATGTTGTTCGAATGCTTGCTGACCGCCTTTTCGGTGACGAACATCCGAGCGGCGATGGCCGAGTTCGACCGGCCCTCCGCCATCAATTCGAGCACTTCGCGTTCTCGAGGGGTCAGCGTCGTCAGCGGCTGATCGCTGGCCCGCCGGGCTAGCAAGGCAGAGATGACCTCTGGGTCCATGGCTGTTCCACCGCCTGCCACCCGCTTCACCGCGTCGATGAACTGGCCGACGTTGGAGACCCGGTCCTTGAGCAGGTAGCCCACGCCGCCGGCCCGATCAGACAGCAGCTCGCGTGCATAGAGCTGTTCTACATATTGCGACAAGACCAGAATCGGCAGCCCCGGCACCTCACGACGTGCTTGGATCGCTGCCCGCAGACCCTCATCGGTGAACGTCGGCGGCAACCGCACGTCAACCACGGCCACGTCTGGTTGGTGGGTGGTCAGGGCGCGCAACAACGCAGGCCCGTTGTCAACGGCCTCGACAACTTCGAACTGATACGCCTCGAGTAGCCGGATCAACCCGTCGCGGAGGAGGGCGAGATCTTCGGCGATGACAACTCGCACGGCAACGTCATCCTGACCTGGGTTGGGCCACCGATCGGGCTGGTGACGGTGAGGTGTCCGTCGAATGCTGCCAGACGGCGCTCGATGCCGCGGATCCCGCTACCCCCCTCGACCGCCGCGCCACCATGTCCATTGTCGTGTACCAGCATGGCCAGCTGGGCAGATCCTCGCGCGACGCCGGCCTGGAAGGTGACGTCGACGCCGATCCAGCTGGCTCCCGAATGCTTGATGGCGTTCGTCAGACATTCGGCTATTGCGAAGTAGGCGGCCGATTCGACCGGCGCGGGAAGGCGTCCAGGTATCTGAACCGTGACATGCGTCGGGATCGGGTTGGCTAGCGCCAGCGCCCGGACGGCGCCGTCCAGACCGCGGTCAGCCAGCACCGGCGGATGGATTCCGCGGACCAGATCCCTCAGCTCAGAGAGCGCGCTACTGGTGGAATCGCGAGCTTCGGTGAGCAGTTTTTGCGCTGCCACTGGATCATCGGTCATCAGTTCGGCGGCAAGGCCCAGGCTCATGCCCAGTGATACCAACCGGGCCTGGGCGCCGTCATGCAGGTCCCGCTCGATACGGCGCAGCTCGGCCGCCTGAGTATCGACCGTTTCAGCCCGCGAAAAGGCCAGCTGCTGGACCCGGACGGCGAGCTGTGCGGCGTCCGTCGGAGCCAGCAGACTGTGCATGATCCGGGCGTTGAGCCGGGCCAGCGGGACGGCGGAATACCACCAGATCACCCAGAAGATGAGGCCGAGCGGCATGAGGACGAACGCATCGGAGACCTGGTTGATGTGGAAGAAACCGAACGGATTGCCGAACACCTCCGGCGGCGTGACTGCCCACAGGAAGGGATAGATCAGGTAGAACAGCCCACCGGCGAACAACGAAAACGACACGATCGACAGGGTGAAGCCAATCGAGGCGTTCACGAGAAGCCAGAACCAGTCCCGCCAGGTTGCAGGATCCTTCATGATCGACCACAAGCGCAGCAGCGGACCGCTACCGGGGCGGATCGGCAGGTAGGGACGCGGAATCGGCTCCCCTAGGACATTGGCCGCCCAGCTGCGATGCCGATTGGCGTACCAACGCACCGCTGGCGTCGATATCAGCGTCAGGGGTATGCCGACTCCCACCACGATCACCGAAACCCAGGTGATCCACACCGAGAACAGCCCGATTCCGAGTTCGGCGACAACAGCCATGGGCAATGACCAGGCCAAGAGGCGCCATCGGAGTGCGAACGCTGCATGTGACATGACCATCTCATCTTCCCGCATGGGGCAAGTCTTATGGGTTCCCGGCGTGGGCACGGTGGAGTTTTGTCCACTCCGACCTGGGTACTGCCACCCGTGTTTACCGGCGTCCAGGACACCAGGGTGGAAGCAGGGACAGAGCTACATCCATCCGAACAGTCCATCCGAACAGTCCAGATGAAGGGGAACGACCGTGGCCAAGCGATCTGCTGAGAAATCGACGACAGTACGACTGGCGAGATGGAGCGCGACCCACCCATGGCGCGCCATCGTGATCTGGGTGATGTTTGTCGCGGTGTGCTTCGTGGCAGGCAGCGCCAGCGGCACCAAGCAGCCCAGCGATCACCAGTTGGGTACGGGTGAATCCGGGCGCGCGGCGGATATTGTGCGCGCAGGGGGACTGCAGGACCCGGCTCAGGAGCAAGTCCTGATCACGGCTTCTGGCCCCGGTGCCTTCGACAGATCAGCTGCCCAGTCAGCGGCGGCGGACGTAACGGCCGCGATGAAGCGACTTTCGGGGGTTTCCTCGGTGGCCGCACCGATTACGGCCGAGAACGGAAAGGCTTTGCTGGTCGGAATCACGATGGCTGGCGACCCCGACACCGCTGGCGATCGGGTGCAACCGTTGCTCGATGCGACTGCCGCGGTTCAGCGCCAGCACCCGGAATTGAAGATCGCCGAGGTCGGCGACGGCTCGATGGATGCCGGAATCAACGACGAGCTGGGTAAGAGCTTCGCCAAGGCCAGCACCATCAGCCTGCCGCTGACGGTACTCATCCTGGCACTCGCGTTCGGCGCGATCGTTGCCGCTGGGGTGCCGGTTATCTTGGCGCTGTGCTCGGTATTCGCCGCGATCGGCATGTCCAGCCTGATCTCGCACATCCTGCCTTCGACCCCGACCATCAACGAGGTGATCTTGTTGATGGGGATGGCGGTGGGGGTGGACTACTCGCTGTTCTACCTCAAGCGTGAGCGCGAGGAACGTGCCAAGGGCAAGAGCAGGCTAGCTGCTATCGAGGTTGCTGCGCGGACGTCCGGTCATGCCGTGCTCGTTTCGGGTGTCGCGGTAATGGTGTCGATGGCGGGCCTGTACCTGGCCTCAGACGTTTCGTTCGCATCGTTGGCGACCGGTTCCATCATCGTGGTCGCGGTGGCCATGATTGGTTCGCTCACCGTGCTGCCGGCGTTGCTGGCCAAACTCGGTCGCGCGGTGGATCGCCCCCGGGTGCCGGTGTTGTGGCGGCTGACCAACCGTCCCGAACGCGAACCCCGGCTCTGGCCCGCTCTGTTGCGACCGGCGCTACGCCGTCCTGGCACGACGCTGATCGTCACGCTGGCAGGCATGCTGTTGTTGGCCGCTCCGGCGCTCAACCTCAAACTGCACTCGTCCTCCTCCGACGATCTGCCACGTTCGATACCGATCGTGCAGACCTATGACCAGTTGACTTCGGCCTTTCCGGACAAGGGTGTCAGCCACGAGGTCGCGGTGCAGGCGCCTTCGCAGTACGCCGGCCAGGTGCAGGCGGCACTGGCTGATCTGCTCCAGTCGAATCGCGACCCGCTGTTTGCCGGGGCATCGGTGGGCGAGGTGCGTGCCTCCGCCGATCAGCGCGTACACCTCGTCGAGGTAGCGGTGCCGTATTCACCCAACTCGAAGCAGGCTGGGCAGACCGTTTCTCAACTCAGAACCACCGTCGTGCCCAACGCGCTGTCCTCGATTCCGGAGGCGCGCTACGCGGTGGGTGGCGAGGTTGCCTCCAACATCGATTTCTCCAATCTCGCGAGCGCAAAACTGCCCATCATCATGGGGTTCGTGCTGCTGCTGACCTTCGTCATCATGTTGCTGACGTTCCGTTCGATCGTGGTCGCACTCACGGCGATCGCCGTGAACCTGCTCTCCGCGGGAGCCGCGTTCGGCATTCTGGTACTGGTCTTTCAGGGCAAGTGGGCCGAATCGCTGTTGCATTTCCGCTCGAGCGGCGGCGTGATCGCGTGGATTCCGATGTTCCTGTTCGTCGTCCTGTTCGGTTTGTCGATGGACTACCACGTCTTCGTGGTCAGCCGTATTCGCGAGGGCGTTCGTCAGGGCATGACAACCCGGGACGCCGTTCGATACGGCATCACCAGATCAGCCGGTGTGGTGACGAGTGCTGCCGTCGTGATGGTCTCGGTGTTTGCAGTGTTCGCGACGCTGTCGATGGTCGAGTTCAAAGAGATCGGTATCGGGCTGTCCGCAGCCGTGTTGCTCGACGCGCTGGTCGTGCGGATCGTGCTGCTGCCCTCGCTGATGATCCTGTTGGGACGAGCGAACTGGTGGCCCGGAAAGCTCAGTTCGGCGAATCGCGTAACACCTGGCATCGATACGGTGCCGAGCGTTACACGATCGGGAGTTCTCGACCGAGTTTGACCGGCTGACACCTAACCCCTAACCCCTAACCCCTAACCCCTAACCCCTAACCCCTAACCGGTAGGTAGTTGTAGGCGTACAATTATTAGTTGCCTACAACTACCTGGGGGAATCAGTGCCTGAACTGAGCGCTCGACGGCGGATGTTGGTGCTGGTCATCTGCTGTATGAGCTTGCTCATCGTCGGTATGGACAACAGCATCGTGAACGTGGCACTGCCATCGATCCGAACCGATCTGCATGCGTCGCTGTCCGGACTTCAATGGACGGTCGACGCCTACACGGTGGTGTTGGCCAGCCTGCTGATCCTCTCCGGCTCGACAGCTGACCGGCTGGGTCGGCGGCGTACCTTCCAGGTCGGGCTGACGGTGTTCACCCTTGGCTCGCTGCTGTGCAGTGTCGCCCCAGGCCTCGGTTGGCTGATCGCATTTCGGATGATGCAGGCGGTTGGCGGATCCATGCTGAACCCGGTGGCGATGTCCATCATCACCAACGTGTTCACCGATCCGCGTGAGCGAGCTCGAGCGATCGGGGTATGGGGAGCCGCGATCGGCGTCAGCATCGGCATCGGGCCGGTGGTCGGCGGTCTGCTCACCGAGACAGTGGGCTGGCGGGCAATTTTCTGGATCAATGTGCCGATCGGCGTTGCCGCGTTCATCCTGGCGGCAATCTTCGTACCGGAGTCGAAGGCGCCTCGCGCCCGCCGCCTTGACCCGGTCGGCCAACTACTCGTCATCGTGCTGTTGCTCAGCCTGACGTACGCGATCATCGCCGCTCCTCGAGTCGGGTGGGGATCACCGCAGAACGTGGGTTTGATCGCCGTGTCCGTCGCGTCACTTGCCGGATTGCTGTATTACGAACCTCGACGGCGCGATCCCTTGATCGAGCTGAGGTTCTTCCGCAGCACACCTTTCTCAGGTGCCACGATCATCGCCGTGTGCGGATTCGGCGCCTTCGCCGGATTCCTCTTCCTCAATACGCTGTATCTGCAAGATGTCCGGGGTTTGAGCGCCCTTGATGCCGGCCTGTTCACCTTGCCGATCGCCATCATCACGCTGGCCTTCTCGCCGTTGTGTGGACGGGTCGTGGGAGCACGCGGTCCCCGCATTCCACTGATCGTGGGGGGTCTCGGCCTAGCCATCGGCGCGCTGGCCCTGACCCAGCTCGAGACAGATACGAGCTATAGCTGGCTGCTCGGTGCGTACGTCATCTTCGGTATCGGCTTCATGGCGGTCAATCCGCCGATCACGAACTCGGCGGTCTCTGGAATGCCCCGTGCGCAGGCCGGCGTCGCCTCCGCGGTGGCCTCGACGAGCCGGCAGGTCGGTACCTCGCTCGGAGTTGCCGTCGTCGGCTCGGTGGTGAGTACCGCAGCAGCGGTGGGCACCTCTGCTGCCGGGTCTGCTGACTTCGCTGCCGCTACCCATCCCGCATGGTGGATCCTCACCGGACTTGGTTTGATCGTGTTGGTCGTCGGGCTCGCCACGAGCGGCAAGCGCGGTCGGGCCAGTGCTGCGCGGGCTGCGGCCTTGTTCGAAGAGGACGTGCCGGCGCCGGCGATCATCAGGAGCACCATCGGGAGCAAAGGATGACCAGCGAACTGAATGAAAGCGCTGCCCTCAACGTGGCTGGGACTGCCCACGCTGACGACTTGGCCGAATCTGCGTGGCTGGCGGCGCGGAGCCTGGTTCTGGACCTGTATGACCGTCGGGCCGAGGTGACGGAGGCACTCGGCATGAGCTTTATCCGGGCCAAGGCCTTGCTGAAGCTCACGGGTGGTCCGATGACCATGCGCGAGCTGGCTGCCGCGCTCGCGACCGACCCGCCCTACACATCGGTCGTCGTCGATGACCTGCACCAACGTGGCCTTCTGGAGCGAACTGTGCACCCGTCTGACCGTCGGGCCAAGGTCGTCACCATCACCCCAGCCGGCCGCAAGACCGCAAAGGCGGCCAGCTTGATCATCAACGAGCCGCCGCCAGCATTGCGATCGCTGAGCGTGGACGATCTCAAGGCGCTGAACCGCATCTTGAGCCAGCTGCTGGATTCGTGAGCCGGTCCTTGGACGAACGGTGAAGATTGGCTGAGAGCGGCCCCTATATTTCGAGAACCTGTCGGCAGCTTCCGATAGCGTGCGCCGCATGTCTAGTCTTCTCGCGCCGTCGGGCGTCCCGAGCCAGTCGATAGCCGTCAGCGTCGAATCGCTCGTCAAGACCTTCTCCGGCTCGGTCCGCGCTCTGGACGGCGTGAGTTTCGAGATTCCAACTGGCACCGTGCTAGGCCTGCTCGGCCCGAATGGCGCAGGCAAGACAACGGCCGTAAGGGTGCTCACGACCCTGCTCCGTCCAGATTCCGGTAGCGCCCGGGTCGCAGGCATAGACGTGTTGGCCGACCCTGAGGGCACCAGGCGGGTGATCGGCCTGGCCGGGCAATACGCCGCCGTGGACGAAGCCCTGACGGGTGATGAAAACCTACAGTTGGTCGGCAGCCTGAACCACCTGCCCCGGGCGGTACGGCGGCAGCGCTCAGCAGAACTGCTCGAACAGTTCGGCCTTTCCGACGCGGCGGGCCGAACTCTCAAGACGTACTCCGGCGGCATGCGACGCCGGCTGGACCTTGCAGCCGCCCTGGTCGCACGGCCTCCAATCCTGTTTCTGGACGAGCCGACCACCGGCCTCGATCCGCGTAGCCGTATCGATCTGTGGGGCGTAATCGAGGAGCTCGTCGCTGACGGAACGACGTTGCTGCTCACCACCCAGTACCTGGAGGAGGCAGATCGGTTGGCAAACCAGATCTGCGTGGTCGATCACGGCAGGGTCATCGCTGAAGGCACCTCCGCAGAACTCAAAGCCAAGCTAGGGGGCACGGTGGTCGAGGTCGTGCTCGCCAATCAGGCCGACGCGGCCAAGGCCGAACTGGCCCTGGACGGGGCAGGCGACGCAAGTCCGACGCGCGACGGTGAGGTCGTACGCGTCGCCACGTCCGCCGGGCCGGCGGCCCTGACCGAAGTGGTGAGGCGTCTCGACACCGCCGAGCTCGAGGCGATCGGGTTGCAGCTGCGTCAACCGAGCCTCGACGACGTCTTCTTGTCCTTGACCGGTCACAGCACGAGCGAGACAAACGAAGCCGCCCCGCCGAAACGCGGCCGGCGCAAACGAAAGGACGACGCATGACCACCGCGACGGCAACCTTGGTTCGACCGGCGGCGGGCAGTCGACTTCGGTGGGCGATCGCCGACAGCCGCGCGATGGCGGGTCGAAATGTGCGCAGGCTGATGCGGGCGCCCGATCAGCTCGTCTTCACGCTGATCTCGCCGATCATGTTCACCCTCTTGTTCAGGTATGTATTCGGCGGGGCAATCAACGGTCTCGGCGACATCAACTACGTGAATTATCTGATCCCCGGCATCGCCGTTCAGACCGCGATCTTCACGGCCGGCAACAGCGGCTTCGCCCTCGCCGAAGATAGAGGCACCGGGTTCATCGATCGGCTGCGATCGCTGCCTATGGCACGCAGCGCAGTGCTAACCGGCCGCGTCTCGGCTGACACCTTGAGCAATGCGATGGGGCTGCTGATCATCGTGCTCGTCGGGGTTGCCGTTGGCTTCCGTCCGTCGAGCATCCCCGGGCTGCTGCTCGGCATGTTGCTGTTGCTGGCGTTCGCATTGTCGACCTGTTTCATCTTCGCGCTGGTCGGGCTCTACGCGAGTAACTCGCAGACCGTGAACGCGGCGACCTTTCCGGTGATCTTTCCGCTGACGTTTGCCAGCAGCGCCTTCGTGCCGACCTCTACGATGCCTAGCTGGTTGCAGGCCTTCGCCGATCACCAGCCGGTGACCATCGTCATCAACGCGGTGCGCTCGCTCACGATCGGTGATGTGTCCGAGGCCCAGCGGCAAGACCTTTTCAACGGCCTGAGCACGACGTCGCTGGTCATCCAGTCATTGTTGTGGACCCTCGGCATCGGTCTGGTCTTCGGCTACCTATCGGTGCGCCGTTACAACTCCACGGCTTCCTAGCGAGCTCGGCGGGTCTCCCGCGACCAACCTCCACGGCTCCTCGACCAACCTCCACGGCTCCTCGACCACCCGCCGTCGCCGTAGGCACATCAGCCGAATAACGACAGCTGCTCAGACTTCGGCGGCTCAGGTTTCTTGGGTATCCGGCCGTACTTTTGGCGTGACCAGCCGGTGGCGCCCCCGGTCGAGCTGCCTGGCGGCCAGTTTCGGGATCTCGCCGCGTCTCGCGATGCCGATGACGCCCAACTGCGTTCGCTTGCCATGACCGGAGCGTCAGCCGCCACCTCGACGTGCGCCAATGCGCGAAGAGCCGAAGGAAGGGTCGCCGGGAGTTGCTGTTCGGTGAACGCTGCTCGCACGGTGTGTTCGTCCAGCGGCAGGGCGCCAACGCGGTTGCGGCTAGCCGCCGCGGGAGGTGAACCTGCCTCGCGATTGGTCTCACAGTTAGCTTCGCGATCGAGGTCGGCCTCAAATTCGAGGCCCAGATCTAGGTAGGAGTGCAGCCGCATCACCTGGCAATTCAGTTCCCACGCCTGCCTGGCCGCGGGGTCGGCAAGCTTCGCAGCAGCACCGGTGCCGACGGCTGCAGCGACGAGGTTGCCTCCGGACTCGAGGTCGTCGAATGCTCCGCGAGCACTGCCCAACGCCGTCAGCAGCTTCGCCGCGGTCTTCGGGCCGATGCCCCGTACTCCGGGCAGGTTGTCCGATGGGTCACCACGTAGCGCCGCGAAGTCCCGGTACTGCTCGGGCCGAACACCGAGCATGGTCAACAGCCGCTCCGGGGTCAGCAGCGGGGAGGCCTCAACCCCGCCGTTGATGATCCGGAGCACGCTGGTTGTTTCGTCGATGAGGGCGAACGAATCGCGGTCCGACGTCATGATCACCGTTCGTGCCCCAGCCGTCCCGGCGCTGAGGGCTGCCGAGGCCAGCACGTCATCGGCCTCTAGGCCATCAGGGACGACAACGTGCACCCCGAGGTCGCGAAGCACCACGACGGCGAGCTCGAGCTGGTCGACCAGGGTCGCGAGCTTCTCCGTGCGGTTGGCTTTGTACTGCGGCCATCGCTCGCGACGGGTGCTCGCGACCGGATCATCGAAACCGACGACTATCGCGCTGGGATTGACTCGCGCCACCGCTGCGACCAGCTGAGTCAACAGGCCTCGGACCGCCCAGATCGGTTGGCCCGCCGCAGATCGCATGCCGGTCCCGGCGAGGGCGTGAAAGCTTCGGTGCACCAGCGAGTTGCCGTCCACGGCCAGCACTACGGGCGGATCGGTCTGGGGCACAGCTCTACTCTGCCTGATGGCAGGCGCGAAGTCCGAAATCATCGCTCAGCCGGCCATTCCCAACACCAGCGGACAGATCGGCCCGGCTCCGGATCGTCGAAGCAGTCGGGTCACCACGGTCAGCGTCCAGCCGGTCTCGGTGTAGTCATCGACCAGCAGTAGCGGCACTCCGCGATGCTCGCCGTCGAGGCTCGACGCCAGGTCCGCGGGCACCTCGTAGTCGGCCCAGACAGCGCGCAGTCGCTGCGCACTGTTGGATCGCGCTGCGTTTTGCAGACCTGAGGCATTCGGCCGGCGAGTTACCGTCCCAAGCACCGGCAACCGACCTATGTGCCCGAGCTGCTGGGCAAAATCGGCGATCAACTCGGGGTGACGATTCGAACCGACCTGCACGATGGCTGCTGGACGCTGCGCCCAGTCCCAGTCGGCGAGCACCTTTATCGACGCCGAAATCAACTCCTGCAGTATCGGCCCATCAGGCGTCGAGTCCGCCAGCAGCGAGCGGATACGTTGCCCGTAGCCGAGATCGGTAAATCTGGCGACCGCACGCCCAGGTTCGGCGGATTCGGCCGCCACTACCTTGCCTTTCACATCGACACCCAGCGTGGTCATGGCAGTCGGCCACTGACGACGAGGTTCGATGATCACGCCCGGCCGGGCGAGTTGCGCGGACGCGCTGGCAACGGTCTGATCATCAGTCGCCTGGCTGAGTGTCATACCGCCGCAGTTGTCACAACGCCCACAGTCGGTCGCTGCCGGGTCATCGAGTTGGCGCCGTAGATAGCGCATTCGGCAGGTGCGCAGAGCGAGGTATTCACGCATCGCGGCTTGTTCGCTCTCGCGTACCGCGGTCACCTTGGCGTAGCGCGGTTCGTCGTAGCTCCACGGTTCGCCGGTCGCGATCCAGCCGCCACGCACCCGGTTCGCTGCGCCGTCGACATCGAGGACCTTCAGCATCATCTCCAGCCGGGACCGGGACAGGTCGACCTGAGTCTCGAGGGCGGCGGTGCTCATCGGCGCACCGTTGGCCTCGAGGGCCGCCAGGGTCGTTCGCACTTGCTGTTCCCGCGGGAAACCGACGGAAACGAAGTAATCCCAGACAGCCTGGTCCTCCGTCCCGGGCATGAGAATGACCTGCGCGCTGGCGACGCCGCGCCCGGCACGTCCGACCTGCTGGTAGTAGGCGATCGGCGAGGACGGCGCGCCGAAGTGGATGACGAATCCCAGATCAGGTTTGTCGAACCCCATACCCAGGGCCGAGGTGGCGACCAGTGCCTTGACCTTGTTGTTGATGAGATCGTCCTCAGCCGCGAGCCGTTCGGTCTGCTCGGTCTGGCCCGAATACGCCGCTACTGAGTAACCGCGTTCGCGGAGATAAGCGGCGACCTCTTGCGACCCGGCGACGGTGAGGGTGTAGATGATGCCGGATCCGTCGAAATCGTTCAGGTGGTCGGCGAGCCATGCCAGCCGGTGTGCTGTGGACGGCAGTCGGAGCACGCCGAGATGCAGGGATTGCCGATCGAGGCTGCCGCGCAGAACCAGGACGCCGTCTGCAGCGGACCGACCCGAAGCTGCTGGTTCGTGCCGCAACCCGAGCACATCGGTGATGTCCTCGACGACTCGGCTGTTCGCGGTCGCCGTCGTGGCCAGCACTGGGATTCCTGCCGGGAGCTCTGGTAGCAGCGTCCGTAGGCGGCGGAAGTCCGGCCGGAAGTCATGGCCCCAGTCGCTGATGCAGTGGGCTTCATCGACGACCAGCAGGCCACAGGTGGCGGCGAGTTCGGGCAGGACGTTGTCACGGAAGTCGGGGTTGTTCAGGCGCTCCGGTGACAGGAGCAGTACGTCGACCTCGCCGCGATTGATCGATGCATATGTCTTCGTCCAATCCTCGAGATTGGTGGAGTTGATCGTGGCCGCGCGGATTCCGGCGCGTTCGGCGGCAGCGATCTGGTTGCGCATCAATGCGAGCAGCGGGCTGATGATCACGGTTGGGCCTGAGCCGTTTGCCCGCAGCAGAGCGGTTGCGACGAAGTAGACCGCTGATTTGCCCCAACCTGTGCGTTGTACGACGAGCGCGCGGCGACGGTCCACGGTCAGCGCTTCGATCGCCGTCCACTGATCTTCGCGCAGCACGGCATCAGGCCCGGCGAGCGCGCGCAGGTGTACCTCGGCCTGCAGGCGTAGGGCCGTCCGCTCATCAGCGGATGCGCTCACTGAGACTGGATCTGCGCGGTTGATATCGGCTCCGAGGTTCGTGATGGTCACCTGTCCGGTCTAACAGTAGGCACCGACAGGTTGGCCGCCGTGTCAGGCCGACGACCGTTGGAAGGTACGAGTTCCCCACCACGCCAGCAGGGCCGTCAGCAACGCGGTCACGACCACTCCGGTGAGCACGTTGGTCGCAGAGAAATGACCGACGAACAACGACCGGCTCGCGTCGACGAGATAGCTGAGCGGGTTGGCTTTGCTGAGACCTCGCAGCCAACTCGGGGCGAGTGACATCGGAAGCAGGACACCTGAAAGGAGCAAGAGGGGTAGCGAGACACCCTGCACGAACGGGGCGAATGAATCCTCTTCTTTCAGGATGAGGCCCATCGAGTAAGACGCGGCCGAGATGCCCAGCGCCAACAAGCAGACCAGCAGCAAAGTGATGAGCACGCCACCCCATTGTGGTCGAAGCCCGAACGGGATTGCCACGAGCACCAAGAGGATTCCTTGCACGCCGATCGTGGCCACGTTGCTGAGTGTCCGTCCGAGTAGTAGCGACAGCCGCGAGGCCGGCGTCACACGCTGCCGGTCGATAACACCTTCGCGTAGTTCCTGGATGATCCCGAACCCCGCGAATCCCGCGCCGAAGATCGCGAGCTGCAGCAACAATCCGGGGACGAAGACCGACCACGATGCCGAGCCGCCGAGGCCCCCGTTGCGGACGTTCTTGAGCAACGGTCCGAACAAGGCCAGATACAAGACCGGCTGGGTCAATCCGAAGAAGATCCACACTGGATTGCGCAGCAGCAGCCGCATCTGACGGGTGAAAACGACGGATGTCTCGGTAGCGATCTTGCCGATGGGATTCATATGCTCAGATCTCGTCTCGAAGGGAACGGCCAGTCAGGGTAAGGAAAACCGTGTCCAGGGTGGGCCTGGCAACGGTCACCGATCGCATCGGCAGGCCAGCAGCATCGAGTGCTCGCAGCAGCGGCGCGACCGCGACATCGCCGCGTTCAACCGTCAAACTCAACTGATCGTTGTCGATAGTCGATTGCCGGACCTCGATGGCGGACCGCGCGACCTGCTCCGCCGCCGCCAGGTCGCCGTCCACAGTCAGGGAGATGATGTCGCCAGAGACTGCGGCCTTCAGGGCGTCCGGGGTGTCATCGGCCACGATTCGCCCATGGTCCATGACCATTATTCGATCGGCGAGAGCGTCGGCTTCGTCGAGGTAGTGGGTCGTGATCAGCACCGTTACGCCGTGATCGTCGCGCAGCGACCTGATGTGCTGCCATAGATTCGCCCGACTCTGCGGGTCAAGTCCAGTCGTCGGCTCGTCCAAGAACAGCAGTTTCGGACTGTGGACCAGGCCGATACCCACGTCGAAACGCCTGCGCTGACCACCGGACAGCTCAGACAGCGCCCTACCGCCGAGATCACCGAGGTCCAGTTGTGGCAACAGCGCGGACACCCGCTCGGCCGCTGCATGCTTCGACATTCCCTGGAGCCGACCTTGCGTGACGAGCTCCTCAGCGACTCGGGAGCCCGGCGCGGGCGCGGAGCCGATCTGCGCGACATAGCCGATACGCCGCCGCACCTCGCGCGGCTCAGTCCGCAAATCGGCACCGGCAACCTCCGCAGAGCCCGCAGTAGGGCCGAGCAAGGTCGTCAGCATCCGCAAGGTGGTTGTCTTGCCCGCGCCGTTCGGGCCGAGTAACCCGACGATCTCGCCCTCGGCAACGTCGAAATCGATCGGGGTCACCGCATCGACGGGTCCGGTCTTGGTCTTGAAGGTGCGGGACAGCCCGCGGGCGTGAATCACGAAGGACCTCCAGGTCAATGATCTTGCAGTATTCAATCTTGACTATGCAGTGTCCGAGGTTGGTATACGACCAGGTCGCCATGACCACTCAGCGGTATACCAACATGACGAAATATCCCCTTGTTTGTTACATTCCGTGAAAGTTTGAACACGCAGCGTTGCAGAGTGGTCGGGGCGGGGTTAGCGTTCTCATAGCTTCGTGAGCACGTCTTGGCTCGGCGAGCAAGGCCGAGATACCAGAAGGCGGGGTGCGACGCGATGGATATGAATGCATCAGCTGGTAACAGCCAGGCTGGTCGCCAGGCGGTCGCGGATGTCGTTTCACCGCTCGCCGAGGACGGGTACTACAGCCTTGCCACGCAGCCATCAGCCGAGGGGCTTGTCGGCCCCTATCCCGAGCAGGCCAACGCGGTCGATCATATTTTGGTCGGGCCAGGCGGCATCTTCGTCATCGGCGTCAAGCATTGGTTGGGCAAGATCGACGCGCAGGGCGACATATTGCGCCTCAACGGCACCGACCGGTCATCGGAGGTCGATGCATTGCAGCGCGCCTGCCGAGCAATCGAACGAGTCGCAGGCCTTGAGTCGCACTCGACGACTGCCGTCCTCTGCTTCACCGGACCCGCCTACCTCGTCCGCACCCGGATTGGCTCGGTCGAGCTCGTTCCGCTCGACGCGCTGCGCCGATTCATCAGGGGACAGCGAGCAGACCTGACTGCGATCCAGGTGGCTGCCGTACTCCGCAGCCTCGAACAGCCGCCATCGTTGGCTACAGCGCAGGCTGAGCCGCCCAAATTGAATGCGCAACCGGCTGCCGAATCAACGCCGCTGTCGAGTTCCCAGCAGGCTGGACAGTTCGACCTACAAGCTGGCCAGCCGGCGCCGGCGCGGTTACCTACCCAGTCCCTTCAGCAGGTTGGCCAGCAGGTTAGCGAGCAGGTCGCGGTATCCGACCAGCACACCGAAGCTACGACTGGTCTGTTGGCAAGGTTGATTCACGCCGATCCACATCCCGGCCGGCGCCCCTCGACCAAGGGCCGGCACCGCCGAAGCTAGCCGTGCCCGCCGGCGGCCGCGGGTAGCCTCGCGGAGTAGATCGAGTACCCGTCGATGTGGCGCGTGACAGCCGTGGCAAGAACCGTCGCCGCGATCATCGGCACCATGAGCTGAAAGCCACTGTGAGTCAGTTCGAGCACCAGCGCCAAGGCAGCCAGCGGCGCCTGCATGGCCGCACCGATCGTGGCGGCCGCACCGATGATCGCGTACGCCCCAACAGGTGAACCAGGCCATAACTCGCTCCATGCGGATCCGAGCAGCGCGCCCAGGAGTGCTCCCGTGCTGAGCACAGGCGTGAACAAGCCGCCGGAGGCGCCGCTGGCCAGACACATCGCGGTCACCAGTGGCTTGAGAATGAACAACGCGAGCAGCAGGGGTAGGCCTCCGACGCCGACAAAGGCATCGTGGGCGATGTCTTTGCCGTTGCCGAACAGCTGCGGATAGGCCAAACCGATGAGCCCCAGCACTCCGAAAGCGACCATCGGTGCGAACATCGCCTTGAGGCCGCCGATCCGGTGATGCGAGATCCAGCCGATCAACCTGATGTAGGCAGCGGAGAGCAGCCCGACGACAGGTCCGATCAGCAGTGACCACACGACGATTCGGCCGCTGGAGTGGTAAGTGGGTATGTCGGAATACGTAGGCGTCGTCGGCAGGTAGAGCCACCCGGTCAGCGTCGCGACCGATGAGCACGCCAGCGCGGGCAACACCGTGGGCAACGTGATGCTGCCGCACAGCACCTCGGCCGTGAACAGCGCCCCGCCGAGCGGAACGTTGTAGACGGCAGCGAGTCCGGCACCCCCGCCGCAGGCGACGAGAAGCCGCCGCTGTGCTGATGACAGCCCCACGCGCCCGGCGAAAATACTTCCCGAGGCGCCGCCGAGCAGTTTCGGTGCGGCTTCGCGTCCGAGTGAAGCACCCGCGCCGATCACGATCTCGGAGATGACCGACGTTCCGAAGCTGCGCCGAAACGAGAGCGTGCCGGTGCCCGACCACAGCGCATCATCGATTTCAGATTTCTCACCGCGGGTGTACCGGCGCAGCAGATACCAAGCCACCCCACCGAAGGCCCCCGCCACGAGCAACGCGATCAACCGACGCTCGCCCGACGCCTGCTCGACTCCGGCCTGGTAGCTGCCGGTGTCGTAGCCGAAAGCCGCACGCTGAACGGCGAACAGAATCGCCATCATGAGATCACCGAACAGGCCGGCAGCGATTCCCGTTAGCCCGATTGCCAGCCAGAATTTCGGCGTCAGGGCAGCGTCGCCCTCGTTGGTGTTGTTCGGTTGCTCCATAGCGCCGCGGCCCGAGGGGAGCCGCCGCTTGATAAGCGGTTGTGGAACCCTCAGCCGTTCACTGCGTTCGGGCTCAGCCATCGTGTGCTCAGCTTAGGGCCAGCAGCTCGATCAACATTCGGGCGATACTGCCGCCGCTGTCGATGGCAAGCGCCACCGCGGCCGGGACGTCGAGATCGGCGAGCAGTACGTCAGCGATCGCGGTCTCAACTGCGGTCGCCGCCACGTAGCCGAGCCCGCCGACGGTGCTGCCGGCCGAGTAAAGCTGCTCCAACAAAGCCGCGGCTTCATCAAGCGCCTCGCGCGTGTAGGACCACGGCTGCGCCCAGGGGCGATTCAGGCAGAGCAGTCGAATCGCAGCGGGGGAGTAGTCGGCAAGCAGATCGTCGATGAGGATCAGGTTCCCGGTGGACTTCGACATCTTCGCGCCGTCGATCTGAACGGTCCCGGCCCGCAGCCATGCGCGCGAAAAGGGCGTTACCCCGGTGGCGCCCTCGGCGAGCGCCTGCTCGCAGGCGTGGTGCGGAAAGACCAGGTCGGCGCCACCACAATGAAGATCCACCGACGGCCCATACAGCGACAGCACCATCGCAGCACACTCGGCGTGCCAGCCAGGGCGCCCCGGACCCCACGGACTTGGCCAGAACACCTCGCCGTCGCCGTCCGTCGATCGCCAAACAGCGATATCGAGGGGATGGTCCTTGTTGGGGTCATCGGGTGCATCCCGATACTCTGCGGCCAGTCGCAGCGCCGTGGCCTCGTCGAATCCGGCACTGGCCCCGGCGGCCGCGGTGCGCGCATACACGCTGCCGCCGCGCACGTACGCCTTGTCCTGCACGAGAAGTGCCGCGGCCAGCTGGATGACGTAGCCAATGGCCTGCGCCGCGGTCGGCTGGTGGTCGGGCGTGCGGACCCGCATCACGGCCATGGTCTCTTCGAACGAGGCTCGCTGCATCGCGCCCAGCATGGTCGCTGATTCGCCCCGACGACGCGCCTCTTCGTACAAGACGTCGTCCACATCGGTGATGTTGCGGGCGACCGTGACCGTGTGCCCTTGCCAGGTCAGTACGCGGTCAGCGAGATCAGCCCACACATACGTCGACGCATGACCGAGATGCGTCACGTCGTACGGCGTAATTCCGCAGACGTACATCCGCAGCTTCCCCACTGAGGTCAGGCTGTGGCCGTCCAGGGTCAAAGGACGGGGCGGCGTGGTCAGTCGCGCTGGAATCATGTGGCCAGTTTGCCAGTACGGCGACGGGAGCTACGTCATATGCCGTTGATCTGCATCCTCCGGGCGTCACATACTGGCAGTCTTATGACCGCATCTGGCTCGTCACAGGCATCAACTCCGTCACTTTCGATCGCATTGATCGGGGCGACCGGGAACATCGGGTCCAAGGTCCTGGCGGAGGCTCTGCAACGGGGGCATCAGGTCACCGGCATCGTTCGCGACACCAGCAAGCTGCCAGTCTCGGCGCAGTTGACCCCGCACGCGGCGGACACTCACGACGTTACGGGCCTGACGGCTGCCTTGAACGATCACGACGTCGCGATAGTCAGCGTTCGCTGGAACTCCAATCAGATCGAGGATGTGCTCGAAGCCGTGCGGTCCTCGACGGCCAAGCGCGTGATCATCGTGATCGGCGCCGGCAGCTTGATCATGACCGACGGACGCCTGCTGTTCGACTACAACACCGAACGCGGCCTCGTAGCGCCAACTTCCGGTGCGGCTCTTGATGCGTATCGCAAGATCGTGCAGGTCTCAGACATCAGCTGGACTGCGGTCTCGCCCGCGCTCAAGATCGAACCTGGAGAGCGCACTGGAGTCTTTCGCATCGGTGGCGATCAGCTGCTGGTCGATGATCCAGCCGACAGCCGGATATCGCAGGAAGATTTCGCCGTCGCCATCATTGACGAAGCAGAAGACCCCAAGCACGTCCGATCACGTTTCAGCGTTGCCTACTGAGTTTTCTCGACCGCACGTTTCGAAGACCGCCACAGATTTGGGGAGCAGACACCATGTGCCATGACGACGACAGCCGCCCACCCAGCCCGCCGACGGTCGGCGAGGTGTCAGAGCACGGACTGCTGACCCTGACGGCAAGCGACGGTAATCAGTTCGCCGCCTATCGCGCCGTCCCCGCGCAGTCCAATGGCAAGAGCGTGGTAATTCTTCCCGACGTCCGCGGACTGCACACGTACTACGAGCAGCTCGCGATCCGGTTCGCCGAGGCCGGCTTCAACGCAGTCGCGATCGACTACTTCGGGCGGACTCTGGGCGTCGGCCAGCGCGATGACAGCTTTGATTGGCAGACCGAAATTCGCAAGGTGCAACCCGAGCACGTTGCACTCGACGCCAAGGCGGCGACGGCGTACCTCAAGGAGCAGGCGGCCGGTCCGGTGTTCAGCGTCGGTTTCTGCTTTGGTGGTAGCCAATCCTGGCGGTTGTCGGCCAGCGACCTCGACTTGAACGGCTGCATGGGGTTCTACGGCCGGCCCTCGCTGGTCGCCGACGTCGAGGACGCGATCCACCTGCCCGTCCTGATGCTCGTCGCTGGAGCTGACGGGACGCCGCAGGAGGAGTTCCACGAGATGGACGCGCGCTTGACCGAACGCGGCCAGGAACACGAGATGTACGTCTACGAAGGCGCGCCGCACTCGTTTTTCGACCGGTCGTTCGGAGACTGGGCCGATGCCTGCAGTGACGCCTGGCAGCGCATGCTGGCTTTCACCAGCGCGCACGCCTGACGCCACCCCCGCTCTGCGGGACGCCCAACAGTCGGGTATTCAGAGCTGCAGCGCCTTGACCTGCTGGAATTCCTCCAGCCCGTAGCGTCCCAACTCACGCCCGACGCCGGAGGCCTTGTAGCCGCCGAACGGTGCCCGCGCGTTGAAGCGTCCGCCGTTGATGTCGACCTGTCCGGTACGCATGCCCCGAGCGAACTTCGTCGCGCGTTCGGGATCAGCGGACCACACGCTGCCGGCCAGCCCGTACTGGCTGTCGTTCGCGATTCGCAGAGCTTCGTCCTCGTCGCGATACGTCAGGACTGAAAGCACCGGGCCGAAGATCTCCTCCTGAGCAATCGTCATCGAGCTGCTGACCGGGCCGAACACGACCGGCGTCACGAAGTGCCCGGGACCGGCCGGCGTGTGCTGCTCGACCTCACCGGCGATCACGGCGGCGCCCTCAGCCACGGCCTTGTCGAGGTAGCCAACGACGCGATCACGCTGCAGCGCAGAGACCAGCGGGCCGAGTCGGGTTGCAGGGTCTCGTGGATCACCTACCGACCAGGACGGAAGCTCTGATCGCAACCGGTCGACGACCTCGTCGAACTGGTCGACGTGGACGAGCATCCGAGTGCACGCCCGACACGTTTGGCCGGAGTTCAGGTACGCATCGCCAAGACCGGCCTTGACGGCCTTGCCGAGGTCCGCGTCCGGCAGCAGCACGTTGGCCGACTTGCCACCGAGTTCAAGCGTTACCTTCTTCAGCGAACCGCCTGCGAGGCCGCCTACGCGTCGGCCTGCTGCCGTTGATCCGGTAAAGCTGATCAGATCCACCCGTGGGTCGCTCGCCAGTGCCTCGCCCACGATCGGGCCTCGGCCGGACACGAGGTTCAGCACGCCAGCCGGCAGGCCCGCGTCCTCGGCCGATCGAATCAACTCGTACGCGGCCAGCGGTGCAACCTCGCTCGGCTTGAGCACGACGGTGCAACCCGCGGCGATCGCTGGGACGATCTTGGCCACCGCTTGATAAAGCGGGTAGTTCCAGGGTGTGATTGCGCCCACGACGCCGTAGGCCTCGCGCACGATGACCGAATTGCCGATCTGCTCGGTGGGCTCATCAGCGCTGAGCATCTCGATCGTGTCCGCTATGACGGAACTCGACAGCGCTAGGTGCACCCGCTCGGCGATCTTGGTCGGAGCGCCCAGATCGTCAACGATCGTCTCGACGATTGCCTTGCTCCGGTCATCGAAGGCGGCCTGCCACCGCTGCAGATGAGCCAACCGCTCGGCCCGATCTGTCTGTGACCAGGACGCGAATGCTGCTTGTGCGGCGCCTGCGGCCGCGGCGACATCGGCTTCGCTGCCGGCCGGGAGCGATGCGATGATGTCACCGTTGGCCGGGTTCTCGACGTCGATCGTCGCCGGCGAACTCGACGCGCGCCATTGACCGTCGACGAAGATTCCCAAGGTTTCGCTCACGCTATATCACCGTTTCGAGTAGTTGCTTTCAGGTAGTGACCAGGTCGGCCGCTGCTCAATTCCAGTACCCCGGCAGAGCTGAATGCTTCGATTGCGTAGGGGTTCTATCGCTGGTATATCTACTGTGACACCTAGATCTACCGGAGTCGACATCGCGCGTCAATTGCTTGGTCCTCGCCCCACAGGCAGCCAGCGGCGCTCACCAATTGCTTGACGTGGCTGCCGTAGCTACCGAGGAGGCAGCGTGACTGACGTTCTGCCCCCCATCCAGGACTCGGCCACGGGCTTGCGGGCTGAGGTTTGCGCTTTCATCAGCGAAGAATTGGCTGACGGGCATTTCACGGCAAGCTGTGATTCCTGGATGACCGGTTTCGACCCGGAATTCAGCCAGCGCCTCGCCGGCCGGGGCTGGGTCGGTATGACGTTGCCGCGCGAGTACGGCGGCGCCGGCGCAACATCACTGGAACGGTTCGTAGTGGTCGAGCAGTTGCTCGCTGCTGGAGCGCCGGTTGCTGCCCACTGGTTCGCCGAACGCCAGATCGGTCCGGCGTTGGTTCGGCACGGAACGGCTGCTCAGAAGCAGAACTGGCTGCCCAGGATCACGGCAGGTACGGCCTACTTTGCGGTCGGCCTGTCCGAGCCCGATGCGGGATCTGACCTCGCGGCCGTGCGCACAAGAGCGAGCCGCGTCGATGGCGGCTGGCTCCTGCAGGGGACGAAGCTATGGTCCAGTGGTGCCCACCGCGCCCACGCGATCGTGGTGCTCGCGCGTACGTCGCGCGGCGAGCGACGGACGGACGGGTTGAGCCAGTTCATCGTCGAGCTGCCCGATCCGGCAGTGTTGATCAGCCCGATCCGTTCCATCAGCGGCGAACACCATTTCAACGAGGTGGTCTTCGACGACGTACTCGTGCCCGATGAGATGGTGCTCGGTGAGATCGACAACGGCTGGTCCCAGGTCACGACCGAGCTCGCTTTCGAACGTGGTGGCCCGGAACGCCTGCTGTCGACGATGCCGCTGCTGAGCGAGCTGTGCCGAGCCGCGGACGGCGCAGATCCCGGTTTGATCGAGGACATTGGTGCTTTGCTGACCGACCTCGTCACATTGCGCGAGATGTCGGCCGGCGTTGCTCGAGATCTGCAGGACGGTCCCGCGCCCGTGGTAAAGGCGGCTTTGGTCAAGGACCTGGGCACTCAGTTCGAGCAGGCCTCGGTACACGTCGCCCGCCGGGCAGCCGAGCTGCTGCCCGCTGCGAACAGCCTCACGTATCGGCGGTTACTCGACGAGGCGCTGCTTCAATCACCCAATTTCACCTTGCGCGGCGGGACGAACGAAATCCTGCGCGGCATCGTTTCTCGCGAAGTCCGGCGGTCATGACCGATCTGATCACCGAAACTATTGCGAGCATGGTGGATTCGACACTCGACTCCGCGCTCGAAGCCACTGACACGGGCAACCTCGACCCCCTCTGGGACCTTCTGGCGACGGCCGAAATGCCGTGGGTGGGCATAGCCGAGAACGCCGGCGGTGCCGGTGGTGAGATCGCCGATCAGGTTGCTGTCATCGAAGCGGTTTCGGCCGGTGCGCGGTCCGTCCCTGTTGTAGAAACTGGTTTCGTGGCAGGTTGGCTTGCTGAGCAGAGCGGCTTGCCGGTGGATCGCCTGCTAACCGTTGCCTTGGTACCCGTCGCCTCCGATGATCTGATTTCGGCGCAACGAACAGCGGATGGATGGCGAATCACTGCACGGGTCCAACGCGTTCCCTTTGCCCGGCACGCCGAGGAGTTTCTGGTCTTGGCGCCACTCGGTGGCCAGTTCCGGGCAGTCCGCCTGGACCGCAGCCGATGCGAGGTGGCGTTCGGATCAAATCTCGCCGGCGAACCGCGCGATGAGCTGATAGCGCTCGATGTACCCGTCGCCGAGGGTGACATCGGATCCCCAGGTCCCCTGCTGACCCCTGCTCATCTGTTGGCGCGGGCCGCTCTAGGCCGTGCGATACAAAGCGCTGCGGCGCTGCGGGCGGTACAGACGATGACCGTCCGTTACGCAGGCCAGCGGACTCAGTTCGGCCGCCCGATCGCCGAGTTTCAGGCGGTGGCGAATCACCTGGCGCTGATCGCGGCCGAGGCCGAGGCCGCGGCCGCCATCACCACGCTCGCCATTGACACGTGGTCTGCCGTGGGGTCTGCCGCGGGGTCTGCCGGTGGCTCGGCGTCCGATTCCGCTGCCGTCACCGCAGTAGCAGCGATAGCGAAGGCGCGCTGCACCACCGCGGCCATGCGAGCGAACGCTAGTGCCCATCAGGTGCACGGTGCGATGGGCATCAGTGCTGAGTATCCGTTGGGTCAGCTCACCAAGCGATTGTGGTCCTGGGGCGCAGACTACGGCGACGAGCGATTCTGGAATCGACGACTTGGCCGACTGGTGCTCGATTCCGGCATTGGTCTGTGGCCGGCTGTTCTCGCCGTCAGCGGCGCCGGCCAAGCTACCCGCAGTACCTGAAACCACCAGATAGAGGAGATCCGCAATGGCTGCCACACTGAACGTCGAACGACTGGGTCACGTGAACGTGTTCGCCGATGACTACGACGCCGTATTGGCAGTCCATCGTGATGTTTTCGGCGCCAAGGTGTTTCGCGAGTGGGAGGAAGTCGCCTTCGGTGGCAAGAATGCGCTCTGGCTGATCGGCGGAACATGCATCGAGATCTTCGCTGCCACCAGCCCCGACCTCGCGATCGGCCAATGGGTCGGCAAGAACGGCCCCGGTTGGCACTCGATGGAATGGACCGTTCCCTCTCTGAACGAGGCGATTCAGACCATCACCGAGCGCGGCATTCGCATTACCGATCGGGTGGAGGGCGCATATGTCTTCACTCATCCCAAGGACCTGCACGGTGTTTGTCTCGAGTTGACCGAGCACCACTTCGACAACGACGATCGCGATGTAGCAGGCTGGCAGCCAACCTACTGGTCAGACGAGCATCCATTGGGCATCACCGGGCCGGCCACAATCAAGATCGCGTCGAAGCAACCCGCGGTGGCAGCGGCCGATGTCGCGGCCCTCGTCGGACGTGAGACGTACACCCGTGAAAGCCCGCAATTGAACGCGATGGGGCACGGAATTGCCTTTGCTGACCACGCCCTCGAATTCGTCGGATCGCGAACCAACAGCACGACCGACCTTATCGGCGGGTTCATCGAGCGACACGGTGCGCGCATGTTCTGCACGACGTTCACGGTCGCCGATTTCGACAAGGCGCGGCGCTACCTGGTCGAATCAGACATCCGGTTCACCCAATTCGGCCGACTGTCACTGCTGATCGACCCCGACGTCACCCACGGCGCCCTCATCGAGCTGGCTGCGTAGGGCCCAACGAGGTTTAGGCAATGACCCCGGCGGCACGTAGCGACGCGATCGCCTCGGCTCCGTAGCCGGCAGCGGCCAACACCTCTTCGGTGTGCTCGCCGAAGTCGGGAGCACGCTCGGCAGTGGTTGCCGCGTTGTCGAACATCACCGGTGGCGAAGGGAGCGCCATCGGCCCGTCCGGGTAATCGACGTCAGAGATCAAGCGATTGGCAATCGCCTGCGGGTCGTCGTGCATCTCAGCCGCAGTCTGGACGGGTGCCCAGACGCCACGCAGCGTGAGCAGGATCTGCCCCCAGTCGGCGTACGTCTTGCCGGTGAACACCTCGTCCAGGATCGCCACCAATTCGGCGCTGTGCGCCCCGCGATCTTGGGCAGTTGTGAAGCGGGCATCGTCGAGCAGGTCGGTCCGTTCGACGTGTTGGCAGAAGTCGATCCACTCGTTCTGGTGATCGCCGAGCAGGGAGAGCAGCAGGAAGCGGCCGTCCGAGGTCCGGTAGCTGTTTCCAGTCCAGTGAACCTGATCGCGTGCAGGTTTGGACTGAAAGAACTGCTCGCCCGGCGGGAACTTGCTGCTGATGATCGCCGGCGCGTTGAACCACATCGCGGTACCCATCAGCGAGGAGTCGACGACCGGAGCTACTCCGGTGCGCTCACGCTGCAGCAGACCGGCAGCGATTCCACCAGCGAACACCAGCCCGGACATCCCGTCGCCGTGCCCGATCATTCCGGGCGGTGTATTGGTTTCGGTAACCGCCATCGCGGTGTGCGACAGCGAACCCCTGCTCCACCAGGACGCACCGTCATAGCCGCCACGGTGCGACTCCGGTCCCAGTGGGCCGGCCCCGGTGCCCTTCGCGTACAGCAGATTCGGATTGATGGCGCGCAGATCGTCAACATCGAAATGCAGTTTCTGGCGCGTTCTGGGGAGAAAGCTCGTTATGAATACATCGGTATCGGCGACCAGGCGATGCAATACGGCAACGCCCTCATCGCTCGCCAGATTCAATGCGATGGCGCGCTTGCCGCGGTTATAGTGCTTGAACATCCAGTTCGCCCGGCCCGGTTCCAACGAACCGCCGGAGAACAACCGCATCGGGTCCGGCGATGCCGGATTTTCGATGTGGATGACGTCTGCCCCCCAGCTGGCCAGGATTGCCGCCGCCGCGGGGCAGAACGCCCACATCGTCAGATCAAGAACCCTGATGCCCTCTAGGGGTTTCATCGGCGAGCCTTCCAGTTTGGGGGTGGACCGCGGTCAGCGCGGGGGTCGCCGACAGCGGGCGCGCCGCTCGAGCCGCGGGCGATTGATGATGACGATCGCCCGACCTTCGACGAGAATCCAGCCACGACGGACAAATTCCGCCAGCACCTTGCTGAGGGTTTCCCTCGAGGAGCCCACGAGCTGGGCAAGCTCTTGCTGGGTCAGGCCGTGCTGCAACACCACGCGATTCTCGGCATCGACCGAGCCGAAGCGATCGGAGAGGGCGAGGATCTGCTTCGAGACGCGCGTCCTGATGTCGGCGAAGAGCAGGTCCTCCCGCTCGTCGTAGGCGCGCTTTACGCGCCGCGCGATGAAGTTCAGCGACTGCAGGACGAGGCCGGGGCTTCGCGCCGACCAGTCGGCGAAGACGTCGTGCGAAACCCGGGCAAGCCTGCTGCTTGTGGTTGCGATGGCATCTGCAGTACGCGGGCCGGCATCGAGGAACGAGAGCTCACCGAAGCAGTCCCCGGGCCCCGCGATGGCGGCGAGTCCGAGTCGGCCGTCGGCCGTCCGGCGACGCAGTTTTACGCGTCCGGAGATGACGACATACAGGTACTCCGCTTGCTCGGCCTGTTCGAAGACAGTCTCGCCCTCGACCACGTCGATAAAGCTCAGCTCCGTTGCGAGCTGCCCGAGCTCGTCATCGTCCAGCGATGCGAACAGCTCGCAGCGCCGCAGCTGCGGCAGCGGCTGAATCTCTGCCGACCGCTCGGCGTCATGGCGATAATCGAGATCTTCGCGCGGCTCGGTTTGGGCTGAGGTCCGCTCATCGGACCACAGCAGATGCAGAACGGGTGACGCCATGGGTGACCTCCTCCACGCGTACGTGGTCAGTTCAGTAGGGCTTGTTGAGTGAGAACGGGAAGTCGGCAAAATGTGCCGCTTCTTTCTGAAGTTCTTCAACCGTCCAGCGATGATCGGCTGATATCGAATCGACGATTGCCCACGGCTGAAAGAGATAAACCTTTCCGCCGCGAACGAAGAAGTGCCGTCCGGCGATCGGGCAGTCCGCTGTTGCCAGGTACGCCACGAACGGTGCGATGTTGGCCGGGTCATCCTCGTCGAACTCGGCTGTAGCGGCAGCGGCCCGCTGCTCGTAGCGTTCCTCAGCTCCCGGTACGGTCATCGTCAGACGGGTACGGGCAGATGGTGAGACCGAGTTCGCACGCACGCCATAGCGTTCGAGTTCGGTGTTGGCGATCGAAGTGAAGCTGGCGATGCCGCTTTTGGCCGCACCGTAGTTTGTCTGGCCGGCGTTGCCGAACAGCCCTGACGTCGACGAGGTATTCACCAGCGCTGCCGCACGGCCCCGGCCCTCTTTGGATTCGTTGCGCCAGTAGCGGGCCGCAGCCCTGCTCGTCAGGAAGTGCCCCCGAAGGTGCACCCGCATGATGGAATCCCAGTCGTCCTCAGACATGTTGACGAGCATCCGATCCCGCAGGATGCCGGCGTTGTTGACCAGGATGTCCAAGCCGCCAAAGGTGTTCACCGCAGTGTCGATCAAGTTCTGCGCGCCGTCGGTGGTGGCAACGTCGTCGGTGTTGGCCACGGCGGCGCCGCCGGCCGCAATGATCTCATCCACGACCTGTTGAGCGGGGCCGGTGTCGGCGCCCTTGCCGTCGCCACTGCCGCCCAGATCGTTCACCACAACGTTCGCGCCTTCAGCGGCAAGCAGCAACGCTTCTTCTCGACCGACGCCGCGACCTGCCCCGGTGACGATGGCGATCCGGCCGACCTGTGTCTGCATTGCTCGGTCCTCCTGTTATCCGCGGGCGAGCAGCATCGCGCCGCATTGCCGGGCGGCGCCCTGCCAGAGGAACGCGCTAGCTGAACCCGAGGCTGGAACCGGTTTGGCCATGATCCACTCCTCGGGCTCGCTGATAGAGCTACGCGTAACGTCGCCGTAATACAGTAAGGCGCACCGTACTACGCACCGTAAGATTTTGCTCTAGCGGATCTCAGCGTGGTGCCATCCGAATAGCACCGTCGAGCCGGATCACCTCGCCGTTGAGCATCGGATTCTCGATGATGTGCTGGACCAGAGCGGCGTATTCGCTCGGATCGCCGAGCCGCGCCGGGTGCGGTACTTGCTGGCCCAGGGAGTCCTGGGCTTCCTGCGGGAGTCCGTCGAGCATCGGGGTGTGGAAGAGCCCTGGCGCCACCGCGACGACCCGGATCAACGAGCTGGCGAGTTCGCGGGCCGCTGGCAGCGTCAGGCTGGCGACGCCGCCCTTGGACGCGGCGTAGGCAGCCTGACCGATCTGGCCCTCGAAGGCGGCGACTGAGGCGGTATTGACGATAACGCCGCGCTCACCGTTAATGGGCTCGGCGGCGGCAATGCGGACGGCGGCCAGGCGCAGCACGTTGAACGTTCCGACGAGGTTGATCGCGACAACCTGGGCAAATGTCGCCAACGGCAAGGGCCCAGACCGTCCCACGATCCGACCGGGGGTGGCCACACCGGCGCAGTTGACCAGGATCCGGATCGGCCCTTCTTGCTCGGCGAGTTGATCCGCCTGCTCGAGGGCGGCCGTCACCGAGGCTTCGTCGGTGACGTCAGCGGGTGCGAACACCACGCGCGGCCCAATCTCTGCAGCCACCGCGGGGCCGGCGGAACTGGGCAGATCCATGATGACGACGGCGGCGCCGGCTTCAGTGAGTTGGCGGGCGGTGGCGGCACCCAAGCCGCTTGCCCCGCCGGTAATGACGGCGACGGACCCTTCGCAGCGCATGGCAATTCCTCCGGAATACGAAATAAGCTGGAAATGCGGCTGTCTCAGGCGAGCGCCGCGGCTGTAGTAAACGCTCCCCTATTCGATTCGACAAGGTTCCGCCACGCCCGGGTAGGCATAGAGTTGAACTTGTCACAAACTCGTCACAGCGGCCCGCGTTGTTATCAAGCGCGTAGAACTTTGTTTCGCACTGGTGACATTGAGGGTCATTGGAGTTACCGTACGCATTACCGCGAGTGTTGCGATAAGAGCTCGACGGCCTGTTCGCCAGCCCGGAGGAGGAGAAATGCTCCCTGTAGATGCCCAGATCGTGTCCGTAGACGATCATGTGATCGAACATCCGCGAGTTTTCCTGGATCGCTTGCCCAGCAAGTACGCCGATGTCGCCCCGCGAATCGAGCGGATGCCCGACGGTAACGACTCGTGGATCTATGAGGGTGAAGTTGCCGGTAACTTCGCGCTGAACGCGGTGGCCGGTAAGGACCCGCGCGACTTCGGCCTCGATCCGCGCAGCTATGACGACATGCTGCCGGGTTGCCACGACATCACCGACCGCCTCAAGGACATGGACCTCGAAGGTGTCCATGCCCAGCTCTGCTTCCCGAACTTCGGCGGTTTCGCCGGCAAGGTCATGGCCGCGTCGAAGGACAAGGTGCTCGGCCTGGAGGTCGTAAAGGCTTACAACGACTTCATCATTGACGAGTGGTGCGCCGCGGCCCCCGATCGCCAGATCCCGCTCATGATCGTTCCTTACTGGGACGTCCAGGCCAGCGTGGCCGAGATCGAGCGCACGGCGGCCAAGGGCGCCAAGAGCTTCACCTTCCCGGAACTGCCGGACCGCCTCGGGCTGCCTTCCTGGCACACCGATCACTGGGATCCGATGCTGGCTGCCGCACAAGAGACGAACATGCCGCTCTCGCTGCACTTCGGTACCTCTGGCTCGCCGCAGGCCTCGCCGGAGGCGCTGACCTCGAACTTTGCGGTCGCGATCTCGCTGTTCGGCCTGAACTCCATGAGCGCAACGGCTGAATTGTTGCTCTCCCCGGTGTTTCACAAGTTCCCGAATCTGAAGATGGCACTTTCCGAAGGCGGTATCGGGTGGATGCCGTACATGCTCGAGCGCATCGACTATGTGTGGGAGCGGCACCGTTGGTACAACGACGTCAACCGTGAGGTCAGGCCTTCGGAGATCTTCAAGGACCACCTGTACGGATGCTGGATCTCCGACTACGCGGGCATCTTTGCCCGGCACCTGATCGGTGTCGACAACCTGATGTTCGAAAGCGATTACCCACACTCGGACAGCAACTGGCCACACACCCGCAAGATCCTTGAAGAGGCCTTGGTGGATGTGCCGGACGACGAGGCGCAGAAGATGGTCGAGTGGAACGCGCGCAAGCTCTACAACTTCCCTCGCGCGTCCTGATCGGCACTCACTGCCGCCCGCAATATTGACGCAACCGCCCCTGCTGGTACCGCTACAGCCGGGGCGGTTGCTCTTTGTGCTGATAGAAATTTGCATTGCCTGGAGATATCGATGTCATTACGGTAAGCTTTTCGATTACTGATTGGTAGGTAATCATGAACCTGTTGACCTTGCTCGACATGGTGGCCGAAGGGCACGGCGACCGGGTCGCGCTCGGCCCACTCGCCGGCGGCGTCACCGGGGCGCAGTTGCGTAGCCAGGCCTACGCCGGAGCGAGCTGTGTCCTCGCCAGCGGCGCCGAAACCGTTGTGTTCATGGGCGAGAACGGTTTGGCCTTTCCATTGGCCTTGTTTGCCGCCTCCGCGGCCGGCGTTGCGATGCTTCCGTTGAACTACCGGCTGGCACCCGAGCAGCTCGTTTCAGCAGTCGGCAAGCTGGGGCCGGTGCTGCTGATCAGCGACGATGCGACCGTCGCCGGTTTGCCCAACGTTACGCAGTCAATCGGCCTTTCGGACTGGATCAAACTCTGCGCCGAGCTGCCAGCGGCCGACCAACCGCCAGTCGAACCCGACACCGATGCGGTGGCGGTCATCTTGATGACCAGCGGCACGACGGCCGCTCCCAAGAGCGCCTTGCTGCGCCACCGCAACCTGGCCGCGTACGTGCTCAACTCAGTGGACTTCAGCAGCAGTGGCGCCGACGAGGCAATGATCGTCAGCGTGCCGCCGTATCACATAGCCGCGGTGGCGAACTTGCTGTCGAATCTCTACAGCGGCCGTCGGGTTGTCTACCTGGAGAGGTTCTCCGCGCGGGACTGGCTCGACACGGTCGTGACGGAACACGTTACCCACGCGATGCTGGTGCCGACCATGTTGGCGCGTATCGTCGATGAGCTGGAAGCTTCGGACTCCGTCCGCCCGACAACGCTGCGCGCCCTTTCCTACGGCGGTGCGAAGATGTCGCCTTCGGTACTGGCGCGTGCCCTGGCCGTTCTGCCCGAGGTCGGATTCGTCAATGCGTACGGGCTGACCGAGACGTCGTCCTCGATCGCGGTCCTGGGTCCGGAGGACCATCGGGAAGCGCTTGCCAGCACCGACCCGTTGGTCCGAGCTCGGCTCGGCTCGGTGGGCCGCCCGCTGCCATCGGTGACGATCGAGATCCGAGCAGACGACGGGCAGCCATGTTCGGAAGGCGAGCTGGGGCTGATCTTCGTCCGGGGTCCACAAGTTGCCGGTGAATACGCCGAGAGCGGCGTCTTGACCGATGCTCAGGGGTGGTTTGCCACTCGGGACGAAGGCTATCTGGACTCCGACGGCTACCTTTTCGTCCGTGGACGGGCCGATGACACGATCATCCGTGGCGGGGAAAACATCGCGCCCGCCGAGATCGAGGCCGTTCTGGAGCAGCACAGCGCGGTTGCCGAAGTAGCCGTCGTCGGCGTGGCCGACGAGGAATGGGGTCAGCGGATCGCCGCGTTCGTAGTGCTCAAACCCGGGCTGACGGCGGCCGCGGAAGAGCTGCAGACCTTCGTCCGGGAGCGGCTCAGATCGTCGAAGACACCAGAGGAGATTTACTTTCTCCAGGAGCTGCCGCATTCACCAACCGGCAAGATCTTGCGACGCGAACTCGTGACTGCGGCGGCCATCGCCAACTCGGTCCCTGCGAGCTAGTGTGCGTCTGCGCTAGGCGCCGCTGCGCGCCTGCTTGCGATCGGTTGCCAGCTGGGACCGTAGACCGCGGAGGGTGTTCTCCAACCCGAACTCGAAGTCGTCGTCGCTGACCATGTACCAAGAGTGTGATTTCAATTCTCTGGCCAGCACGGGCATCGTCGTCGACGCCAGAGTCGCCCGGCGGTGTGGCGCCTGCAGGTCGATACCCATTGGCCGCATCGACCGCTCGATGTACAGGCAACCGCGGGTGTACACGGACAAAGTGAAGTAAGCATATGTTGCCGAATCTTCACTAAAGCCTGCATCAACGAGAATCTCGAGGATCTCCTCGATTCGTTGCCAGGTAAGTACCAGCGTGTCGTCGCCGTAGACGCCGCCGCGCATGATCGTCAGATCGCACAGGACGTCGTCCTCGCGCAGAATTCCGCGGAAATTTGTGAAGAAACTGCGCAGGACGTCGTCCCATTTGCGGCCGGCGAGTGCGGGCATTTGACCGTAGAAGCGCTTGAAGGCCTCTTCGCTCAGCGCATTGAGCAGATCCTCTTTGCTCTTGAAATACCAGTAGATGCTGGTGACACCGACGTCGAGGTGCTGCGCCAGCCTGGGCATGCTCAGACCCTCGACAGTCTCAGTTTCACAGAGTTCGAACGCGCCACGAATGACTTCTTCAGGCGTTATCGAACCCCGCGCACGCCGCTGACGTGGCCGTGTCGAGACTCCATTGGGCTGTGCCGCCATGCGGTGCTCCATCCTCGCGCAATACCGTATCCGGTTCGATAGTAGCTGCAAGGTAGTGCGGCCAGGCTTGATTCAGGCCAGCTGTGGATTTACCGGGTCCAGCTGAATCGATGGCTGTGACCGACGGGCGCGACCGGCGGTGAAGACGGCGGCAGTTACGGCAATTACGCCACAGCTGGCGATGACGGTCGCCATCGGCACTGCGTCCGATACTCCAAAGGCGCCTACGAGTGGCGCAACGGCCGCTCCGACTCCGAATTGGGCGAGTCCGAGGGTGGCAGACGCCGTTCCCGCCAGGTGCCGCGGGCCCGACAGCGCGATCGCAGTGGCGTTCGGCAACGCCAGGCCGACCGAAGAAATCGCCAGGAAAAGTGCCGGAATGATCAGTGGTAGGCCCGCCCCGGCCATTGCCCCGAAGAGCAGCGTGAGGCTGCCGGCGCTGCTCAGCAGAGTTGCGGTCAGCAGGAGTGTGTGGGGGGAGTAGCGATTCACCACGGCTGCTGATACCTGGCTGAAAGCGATCAGACCCAGGGCGTTCAGCCCGAAGATAGCGGCGTAGGTGGATTGGCTCAGGTTGAAGACGTCCTGGAAGACGAAGGAAGACCCGGAGATATAAGCGAACATGCCACCGATCGCGAAGGCGCCGCTGATGACCGCCCCGACGAACCGCGAGTTCGTGAACAGGATCCGGAGGCTCACCGAGATGGGCTGGTGCGCGGGGTGAGCTGCGGCGAGACTCTGCCCGTCGGCTTCAGCGTGATGGGTCAGGGTCTCAGGGACCGCAAAATAAGTGCCGACGACGAGGATCAGGCCGAACCCCGTCATGATCGCGAACAGGCCCCGCCAACTACTCACTCGCAAGAGCAATGAGCCACCCAAGGGCGCAAGAATGGGCGCTGTTCCCATTACCAACATCAGACGCGAAATCATCGCGGCCAATGCTGGTCCCTCGAACATGTCACGTACGATCGCCCGCGAGATAACCACGCCGGCGGCACCACTGAGGCCCTGGATTCCGCGGGTCGCGATGAGGACCTCGACCGACGGGGCTACGGCGCACGCGGCAGAGGAGATGACGAACAGGCTCATTCCGACGAGCAGTGGGCGGCGGCGGCCGAGCCGATCGCTCAGCGGCCCGGCGATCACTTGCCCGATGCCCAGCCCAAGCAGGCACGCTGTCAAGGTCAGCTGAACGAGGGATGTGCTTGCGTGTTGTTCGCGTGCGATCGTGGGTAGCGCCGGCAGGTAGAGGTCCGTAGAGATCGGACCTATTGCAGACAGGCCGCCCAGCAGCAGGAAAAGCCCGAGCGGAGTGTTCTTCATGTACTTCTTTCCAAGAGGCCGGTGTTGGCGACACTAGGTCTGGCACTTAAGCGGTGTCAATGCTGCGTGGGTCAACTCATTGCGTCCTGAAGGTCCGTTACGGTATGAAGCTCGGTATGAGTGTTGCCCTGGCGATTCCTTCGCCGGGGACTCGAGCCGGAGCGTGATCGATGACCGTCACTGCCAGCCTGTCAGCAGAAACTGCCCCACCGTTGCCGCTGCCCAATGCCCTCACCGCGTTCTTCTGGGAATCCCTCGCCGAGGGAAAGCTCCGGATTCTTCGCTGTCAGAACTGTGGGCACTTCGTCCATTACCCTCGGCCGATTTGTGACAACTGCCAGGCGATGGACCTCAAGCCGGAGGAGGTGTCAGGTCGCGCCACGCTTTACAGCTACACCTGGGCCACCCAGGCTTTTCACCCCTACTTCGTCGACAAGATCCCTTACAACATTGCGGTGGTCGAACTTGTCGAACAGCCCGGTTTGCGGCTGACCACCAACATCATCGACTGCCCACGCGAGGACGTCCGTACTGGAATGGACCTCGAAGTCGCAATAACCGAGGTCGTCAGCGGTCTCACGCTCCCGCTGTTCCGCCCAGCTACCAGCACGAACGAGTCCAGCGCAGGGAAGGTTTCCGAATGAAAGGCACGGATCGGGTTGCGGCGGTTGGCGTCGGATACTCCACTACCGGACGTCGAACCGGGCTCACGTCCTGGCAGTTGGCCATTCAAGCCTCAAAGGCGGCCATGGCCGATGCTGGTATGACTCCGAAGGATATGGACGGGGTGGCCCTGTTGTGGGGCGTGGCCGGGCCTGCACCGGACGGCCTGGACACCGTGGACCCGATGGACCTCGGCTACATGCTTGGCATGGGCCCGCTGAACTGGTACGGGACCGCGGGACCTTCGTATATCGGCCCCGCATTGCAGGCTGTCGCGGCGATCAAGGCGGGCTTCTGCCACACCGTATTGACGCTGCGGATCATCAACCAGCGGATGAGTTCGGCCGAGCAACTCGCACATGACGGCGGTAGCAAACCGACTTACGCCGGCGGCGACGCACAGTTCACTGCTCCGTTCGGCTCGGTATCACCCCTGCAGTCGATTGCCGCCCTGCCTGCCCAACGGCATATGGACATTTTCGGTACGACCGAGGAACAGTTCGGCGCGCACGTCATCGCCCAGCGTCATCACGCCTCGATGAACCCCGATGCAATCTTCCGTGATCCGCTGACGATGGAGGACTATCTGGCCTCCCGTTACGTCAGCACGCCGGTTCACATTCTGGATTGCGACTATCCGGTCGATTCTGCGTCGGCGGTGATCTACACGACGGCAGAACGTGCTCACGACTTCAAGCAGAAGCCGGTCTTCGTCGATGCGGCGTCCTACTCGTCGGTGAAGTACACGACGTTCGAGAACCTCGATGACATGAGCCAGAGTTCGCCGTTCCACGCCTCGCGCGAACTTTGGAAGCGAACCGACCTGACACCGGCCGACGTCGATTGCGCCCAGCTCTACGACGGTTTCACGATCATTGTGTTCCAGTGGCTGGAGGCACTTGGCTTCTGCGGCTTGGGGGAGTCGGGACCGTTCGTCGAGGCGGGCAACACGAGGTTGGGCGGGTCGTTGCCGGTGAATACCGACGGCGGGGCATGCAACGTCGGACGCCGCCACGGGGCGAACTTCTGTATCGAGTCCATCCAGCAGCTTCGCGGCCAGTCTGGTGAGCGCCAGGTCGAGGACGCGAAGGTCGCGGTTTGGGCCAACGCAGTCGGGCCGTTCTCAGGTGCGATGCTGATGACGGCGGAGTGATCCGTCTTAGCAGATCTCTTCCATCGCTCGGAGCAACGTCATAGGGCCCCCCTAGACAACGCGCTCGTTTCGGAACAGCCGCAATGCCAAACCGCCGTACGCCTCGTTGGCGTGCGGCGGTCTGGCATTGCAGGCTTCAGTTGCTTGACATGACCACTCGATGGATTATCGTATCCCGTATCCAATAATGCTCTCGTGTAAAGGATCACCCTGTGCTCAAGCTCGGCTTCAAGGCCTCGGCGGAGCAGTTTGCCCCCCGCGAACTGTTGGAATACGGCGTACTCGCCGAAGAACTTGGCTTCGACTCTGTGTTCGTCAGCGATCATCTCCAGCCTTGGCGGCACGATGGCGGTCATGCGCCGGCGGCGTTGCCCTGGCTGGGCGCCCTTGGCGCCGCGACCGAGCGGTTGATCATTGGCACCAGCGTGCTCACGCCTACCTTTCGCTACCACCCGGCCGTAGTTGCGCAGGCTTTCGCCACTCTCGGCTGCCTGTTCCCGGGCCGGGTCGTTCTCGGTATCGGCTCTGGTGAATCGATGAACGAAGTTCCGCTCGGCATCGAGTGGCCAGACGCGAAAGAACGCTTCGCCCGCTTCAAGGAGGCGATCGAGCTCATCAAGCTGCTCTGGGCTGAAGAACGAGTCGATTTCGACGGGACGTATTACCGCGTCGAGCGCGCCACGATCTATGACCGACCCGAGGTGCCGGTGCCGCTCTACATTGCCGGCTCCGGCCCCGCGGCGACCCGACTCGCAGGCCGTCAAGGCGACGGCTTCATCACTACAAGCGGTAAGCCGCAGACGCTCTACACCGACACTCTGCTGCCTGCGGTGCACGAAGGTGCCGAGAAGGCCGGCCGAAACATCGAGGATCTGGACCTGCTCATCGAGGTCAAGGTCTCCTTCGACCCAGATGCTGATCGAGCGCTCACCGACACCCGCTTCTGGGGCGCACTGGCGCTGTCTCCCGATGAGAAGACTGGCGTCGAAGATCCGGTCGAGATGCAACGACTGGCCGACGAACTGCCCATCGAGCGAGCCGCAAGCCGGTTCATCGTGTCCAGCGATCCTGACGAGCATGTGGCCGCGATCCAGCGTTACATCGACTTAGGCTTCAACCACCTGGTCTTTCACGCACCGGGGCCGGACCAGGAGCGCTTTTTGCGGTTGTACGGAAAAGAGATTCTGCCGCGGCTCCGCTGACGGCTGACCGCTGAGCGGTGCGAGAAGCATCAGTCGCGGATATCTTCGACGAACCAATCCAGTGGTAGCGCGCGCCCGAGGTTTTCGCTCGGCAGAGTTCGAGGGCGCGCGCACCCACCGCGGCGAACTGCAGCCCCTGAGTTCCGGTATTGACGAAAAGGCTTATCTGCGAGTCGTCGGTGCGGCCTGCGGCCGTGCCGGCGTTCACCTCGAGCAACGTCGGGTAGCTACCGCGTTCGGCCGCCGTCCCAGCGGGAATCTTGGCGCGCTGCTCGGCCGTTCCGGTTACGTAGGCGGCCATCCCGCCTGCCTTCCAATCCAAGAAGGGGATGTCAACGCCGCGGGGTATGGATTCGTAGCCCAGTTGAACGATCACGTTGCTCCGCTCGAGCAGCTCCGCGCTGAGTTCGCGCCTGGTCACGCACACCACGTGGGTACCGGGCATCAGCCAATCGGGGTCGAAGGTCGGCTTCATCGAATCGGTTGCAGTGGCGACGATATCGGCTCCCCGCACTACAGCCTCGGCGCTGTCGTAAGCGCGTACCGGGATGCCGAGGGCTGCGGTCTGGGCGGCCGCGAACCGCTCGCGATTGGCCGCGGTCGGACTGTAGACACGCACCTCGCTCAGGGTGCGAGCTTCGGCGATGCCCTGCAGATAGGTCTCGGCCATGCCGCCCGAGCCGAGCAATCCGAGCACGCAGGCATCGGCTCTGGCGAGCAGATCGGTGCCGACGCTGGCCGCTGCGCCAACCCGTAGATGTTGTAGATAGCCGTCCTGGATGATTGCCGCCGGGGCGCCGCTGTCGATCTCGAACATCATGATCAGACCGCAGAAGAGGCCTGGTCGTACTGCGTATTTCTGTTGGCGCTCGCCCTTTGGCCAGGAGACGACGTCAGATTTCATTCGGATCGCGAAGTAGCCGAGTGACCGGCAGACACCGGCCATGCTGCCGAATTGATAGAACCATTCTGGATCCTTGGTCGGAGCGAAGGTATCGATTCGTGGGACGTACGTAGCCATACCGTCGCGCAGGTCGTCATAGCCAATCCGCAGTGCCTGCACGGCGTCGCGCATATCGAGGACGGACATGACATCGGCATTGCTCAGCAGCAACGGGCCGGTCTCGTCGGCGGAGAGGATCATCTGGCGGTTCCCATCGCTGTAACGCCATCGAGATGATCTCGAACCTCGGCAAACGGCATCACGTCGGCGTATTTCTGGTCCATGTCGAACAGGTTCAGCTGGTGCGAGGTCTGGACCCGATCGAAGGTCGCGTCCTCGACGACGATGACCCTTAAATTATTGGAGAAAGCGTCGACCACCGTAGAGCGGACGCAACCGCTCGTCGAGGTCCCGCAACAGATCAGGGTGTCCACGCCGAGATCGATCAGGTACGGCAACAGCGGCGTGCCGAAGAAGGCACTGGGCTTCGTCTTCTGGATGACCACATCAGACGGCTGCGGTGTCAACGGCTCGACTATGTCGTAGCGGCGGGTCTGATCGGCTCTCGAATCCTCAGAGCGGCGGGTGTTCTTGGACAGCCACCGCCCGGAATGCATCGCCAGCGGCGCGGGTGTGGGGGGTGCCCGTTGAATAGAAGACTGGCACGCGATGCCTGCGGGCAGTGCTCGCCAGGTCGTTGATAACAGGTATCGCCGCCCACGCCGCCTTGCCGCAGCTGTTACGCCACTTCTTCATCGACTCCGCGATGTCTTCGTTCTGATCGCCACAGAATCCGACAGTGACATCGATGATCAACAGTGCGACACGGCTGCCGAAACCGCCCCGGCCGCCATAGCCTGAATTCTCGATGACGACTCTGTCTTCGTCGGTGAGCAGGTATTCCCAAGAACGATTTGGCATCGCGATTCCCCGATTCAGATCTTGCCCAGGCTGGTATAGAAGGATACGGTATCCAAAAGTTTCTATCAGAGAATGGAACCCGTCAATATGCCTGTCTCGGATATCGCGCAGCTGCGCGATGATCTGGTCACCTGCACCCGGCTGCTGGTTCACCATGGCGTTCTCGACTACAGCGGTCACCTCAGTGCGCGAATACCCGGCACCGATCACGTCCTGATCCAGCCGCGCGATCAGAGTCGGGCAGCGTTGTCGGCGAAGGATTTACTAGTCGTCGATCTGGACGGGAACCTGGTGGAAGGTGAGATTCCGCCACCGGCGGAAACGGCAATTCACACCGGCGTGTACCGCGCCAGGCCTGACGTCTCGTTGGTCTGCCACGGGCACCCGTCGATGTCCACGACGTTCTCGATGACCGACCGCCCGTTGCTGCCGATGCGTCATTTCGCCTATAAGTTCCCCAGCGGTCTGGTCGTGCATCCCGACACCACTCATATTCGAAGCCGCGAGCAGGGTGATGCGGTCGCGGCCACCCTTGGCGATGCCAGCGCTTGTCTATTGCGCTCACACGGCACTGTGGTCGTAGGGACCCGGATCGACGTGCTCTTCATGGATTGCCTGGACATCGAGGAGAACGCGCGGACCCAGTTGCTGGCGACGCAACTTGGCGGCAAGCTGCTTCCGCTCACGCCCGAGGAGATCGCGAGCATCGCCGAGAGCTACAACGGTTTGGGTCATCGACCCGGGAAGATGTGGGAACACTACGTCCACCGAGGTCGGGTCGCAGGATTTCTGTGAGCCGCCCGGACTACGGGGGTGCCAACCGCTACCCTCGAACCTCTACCGCAACGTCGAAGCTGAGGCCAAATATGACAATTGACGCCACCGAACGCAGCAGGCCCCACCTCGAAGAACTCGCGGCCCGTCTTACCGTCGGTTACAAGACAATTGGCGAGATGGTGTACGAGGTCATCAGGGAAGCGATCGTGGCCGGCGTCTTCGCGCCCGGGGAGCGCCTGCGGCAAGAGGCGCTCGCCACGGCCATCGGCGTCTCCCGGATTCCAGTGCGATCGGCGCTACTGCAGCTGGAAGCCGAAGGACTGGTCAATTTCCATCCACGTCGCGGTGCGGTCGTCCGTTCGCTGAGCATCGAGCAGCTACGCGAGATCTACGAGCTCCGTGAGGTTCTCGAGCCACACGCCCTTCGCAAGTCGATGAAGTCGATGACCGTCGATCGGATCGAACGGCTGCGTGAATTCGCCGCGAAGCTCGACAAGGAACACGAGGGCTCTGAATTCTTGGAGATGCGGATCGAGTTCTACCGCGAGCTCTATGACAACGAGAACAACCCGCAATTGGTAAAGATCATCGAGGACCTTCGCGGCTCGGTCGGGCGATATCTGCTCGGCTGGCGAATTGCCCAGACGCACGATCACAGTCACGCCGAACTGGTGGACGAAGTGGCCAACGGTGACGTCAAGGCGGCCACGAAGTTGCTGCTGGCGCATCTGGAACAAGTGCGCCAAGGGCTTGAAGAAATGGTTGCCCAGAACGCGGTCGTGCCCGCGAAGCGACAGAAGGCCTGACCTTTCCGTCTCATGCTGAGACGAAATCCCTAGCGGTCATGGGGGAAAATCAGGAACTCACGTTTCGTTGAAGTAAACACCGAGGCCTAGAGTTTCGGCGGCGTAACGACCACAGCTAAATATCGGATAGCTCTTGTCGGCCCCGGCCGGAGGCTATACGCGCCTTGCACATTGGATACCGTAGTCAAGCGGTTATCTATGAAACTTAGGATCTCTCATTGAAGACCGAACCAATCTCCTTCTATAGCAACGGGTATCGGGTCAGCGGCCTGTGGCGAACGCCCGATGCGAGTGTAGGCCCGGTGCGTGCGATCGTTCAGGGTCCCGGCTGGCTTGGCCTGAAGGACGCAAAGCTCTACGTGCGCTATCACGAGGCGTTGACCGAGGCAGGCTTCGGCGTGCTCGTGTTCGATTACCGCGGCTTCGGCGACTCCGAAGGTGACCAGGGCGTTCTCTCGCCGTCAGGCCAGCTACAGGACCTGCGCAACGCCGTCACCTACCTGACCACGCGTGATGACGTGGTCGCAGATGCCATCGGTGTCTTCGGAACCGGCGGTACCGGCGGCGGCAACGCAATCTTGCTTGCCGCCGCCGACGACCGGATTCGTGCCGCAGTCAGCCAGGTCCCGGTGGCCGACGGTCGGGACTGGCTGCATCGGATGCGACAGGAGCACGAATGGCTTGCGTACCTGGCCGATCTCGAACAGGACGGACGCGATCGAGTGCTCACCGGCAAGGGGCGTCTGGTGCACCCACGGGAGCAGATCATGATCCCGACGCCGGAACGACGCACGACCACCGTGAAATCCGACGTTGACGAGCGGATCCCCACCGCCGTTACGTTGGGTTCGGCCGAGGAGATTCTCGAGTACCGGCCGATAGATGCAGCGACTGGCCTGCGGACGCCGTTGATGGTGATCGGTGTCGAGGGTGATGCGACCACGCCCACCGATCATGCACAGCGCCTGTACGACGCCGCCGTCGGACCGAAAACCCTTGTCATGCAACGTAAAACGACACACTATGCCGCGTACGACCGGTACTGGACCGAAGTTACGCCGAGGCTGGTCGAGTGGTTCGACCGGTACGTGAGGCCAGTTGATGTCGAAATCCGCAGTGAAAACTTGGAGGTATCGCAGTGAGCATCGATCTTCGGATCAGCGGCGGACTTGTCGCCACCCCGACGGGCACCATTCGAGCCGACGTGCTCGTTGATGGCGGCCGAATCGTCGGCCTCGTCGACGGCTCGGTGCCGGCTGAGGCGAACGCGACCCTGGACGCCACCGATCGCCATGTGCTGCCGGGGATGGTCGATGTTCACGTGCACACCCGGGAGCCCGGCTACGAGCACAAGGAAGACATCCGGACCACCACCGAGCAAGCTGCCGTCGGCGGGGTGACCACGATCTTCGGTATGCCGAACCTCAAGCCGGCAACGACTACCGCACAGACACTCGATGATGTTCTCGCTATGTATGCAGAGAAATCGATCGTCGACTACAACCACAACCCGGCCGCGACACAGGCCGGCGAGATCGCGGCCATGGCCGAACGCGGTATCCAGGCGTACAAGGTCTACATGGTCGTCGACACCGGCCGCGAGTATCCGCACCCAGCAGGGACCGGTATGCACGATCACGGTGACCTGCTACGCATGATGGACCAGATCGCCACCACTGGTAAGCGTTTCATCATCCACCCGCACGATCAGGCTCTGATGGACTACATCGAAAAGCAGTACTGGGAGCGCGGCGAAAACACCCCGCAGGGCTACGCCAAGGCCTACGCCGAGCGCAACGGCGTCATCTGGGACACCGCCATCGACGTGGTACTGCGCCTGGCCGAGGCCTCAGGCTGCCCGGTGCACATCGCCCACATGCAGACGCGTCGCTCGCTCGAATCCGTCCGTCGGGCCAAGGCGCGTGGCATCGATGTGACGTGCGAGGTCAACCACTGGGGACCGTTCCTGTCGACCTGGGACGACGTCGAGCGACTCGGCCCGTACGCGCTTTCCTACTGGGTGCCGGACGAGGGGCGCGCGGCGATCTGGGAGGGCATGCGCGATGGAACGATCGACATGTGTTCTTCAGACCACGCGCCGCACACGCGCGAGGAGAAAGAGGTCGGCTGGACCAAGATGTGGAGCGCGCATACCGGCACTCCTGGGATCCAGTACTACTACCCGCTTTTGCTTGATGCAGTGACGAAAGGCCAGCTGACCCTGGACCGGGTCACCGACCTCGTTGCGTACCGGCCGGCGGCGAAGTTCGGTCTTGGCACCAGCAAGGGAGCTCTCGAGGTCGGTCGCGATGCCGACATCGTGGTCGCAAACCTCGACTCGCCCTGGACAATCACCAACGATGGGGTGTTGTCACGCTGCGGTTGGACTCCGTACGACGGGCGCACGATCAACGCCAACATCGAACACACCTACGTCCGCGGTGAAGCCGTTCTTCAAGACGGCAAGGTCGTCGGGGTACCGGGCCAAGGACGGCTCGCGGTAACGCGCTGACCGACTGCACGACAAGCTGGCGACCGGCCCTACTGAACAACGCTGCACCGCACGATCTCATAGATGAGGAAACACGAATGAAATTCGGCTTGTTACTTCCACACTTCGGCGAGCACGCTTCCAAGGACAACCTGCTCCGCGGGTCCCAGCGCGCCGAGGAGCTCGGGTTCGATTCGGTCTGGGTACGTGACCATCTGGCCTTCGAACCGCACGGTGAGATGGAAGCGCCGAACAAGTCCTTCTACGACGCACTGACGACCCTCACCGCCATCGGTGCCGTGACCAGTCGCATCGAGCTCGGAACGGGCTCGCTGATCCCGTTCCGCCACCCGCTGCTGACGGCGCTGATGGCCGGCACGATCACCCAACTGGTCGGACCGCGGTTGATCCTCGGTTTCGGCGCCGGCACTTTCGATCACGAGTTCGACGCAATTGGCTGGGGCGACAAGGATCGAGTCGAGATGGTCCGGTCGAACGCCGAGATTCTCAAGCGAGTCTTCACCGAGAACAACGTCACCTACTCAGATGACATTTTCAGCTTTACAGATATCAGCATCGAGCCGAAGCCGGTCGGCGGCCGTGTTCCTTTCTGGTACTGCGGTGCGACGCCTCGTTCGGCTCGGCTGGCCGTGGAATTCTGCGATGGCTGGATGCCCGGCCGGATTTCACTCGGCACGATGGCCAAGCGTATTGACACGATGCGCGAGCTGTCGGCCGAGCAGGGCAAGGCGATGCCGACTCTGGCCGTCATCCCGCCGACCTCGATCGAAGCGACACGTGAAGAGGCCCTGCGCGACGTGAACATCCCCGGCCTGCTCGCCTGGGCCAACAAGGCAAAGTTCGCAGTCAAGCCACCGTCGGGCTCGTTCGAAACGGTCGAAGACCTCGAGGGCCAGCTCATTGCCGGTAGCCCCGACGAGGCGGTTGCCGAGGTAAAGAAGTTTGCCGACCTCGGCGTCGAACATCTCGTGTTCGATTTCCGCTTCAAGTTCGACCGGTGGTTCGAGCAAATCGAGTTGCTCGGGACCGAAGTGCTGCCGAAGCTACGGTAGCTCGGAACTCAACGATCGACTGATAGACAACCCAGCCGACATTCGTCCGAGGAGGCGTCGTGGCACTTACCGATCGAGAACGGGTCGACAAGCACAGCAAAGCGCAGGCTCCGTCGGCGGAAAAGCCGGTACGCAAGAAGGCGCGTAACCCGGTATTGAAGTTCCTGTTGTTACCACCGGTTCTTCCGATCATCTCTGTCGTCATCTTTCTGGGCGCCTGGCAGATCATCGGATCGCACATCAACCCGATCCTGCTAGCGACACCAGACGATGTCGCCAAGGCCTTCTGGGACATCCTGAAGTCCGGCGAGCTCGGCACGGCGTTCTTACGGGCGATGGAAGTGCTCGTTGTCGGGTTCGGCCTGGCGGCGATCGTCGGCATCGCCGTCGGGGTGCTGATGGGCCGGTCGAAGATAGCGTGGCGAATTCTTAACCCCTACGTGAGTTTCTTTCAGGCCACGCCGTTGATTGCACTCACCCCGCTGGTCGTGATCTGGACAGGCATCGGGTTCAAGGCGGAGGTGACGATCACCTTCTTGCTATCGGTGTGGTCGGTAATCATCAACACCGCAGAAGGTACCCGGAACACGCCCCCGATTCTCCTTGATATGGCGAAGATTTATCACGCGAAAGAACGGTCGGTGGTCCGCAACGTCGCGGTGCCGAATGCGGTTCCGTACATCTTCGCCGGTCTGCGGATCGCGCTCGCGAAGGCGCTGATTGGTGTGATCATCGGTGAGATGGACATCAGCCTGAAGGGGCTTGGCGGTCTGATCATCAACTACGGCGACGCATTCCAAACGGCGCCATTGCTTGCTGCGATTGTCAGCTCCTCGCTGGTCGGCGTCATCGGCACCATAGTCCTCGAGGTCCTGCGCCGCAAGCTTGCGCCGTGGTCCACCGGTGGCCATACCCACACCCGCGTCTGACCGATCCAGATCACAGAGGAAACAATGACATTCACGAATACGGCGGCCATCGAGGTCTCCGACGTGTCCAAGACCTACCGGCACCAGGGACGCAAAGGCGAGATGTTCACAGCGCTCGCCGCGGTGAACCTGACCGTGCAGCGTGGCGAGTTCGTCTCGCTGATCGGCGCCTCGGGCTGCGGCAAGACGACGTTGCTGAGAATGATGTCCGGACTAATCGAGGGCGATACCGGCTATATCAAGGTCAATGGTCAGACTGTGAACGGTGTCCCGCCCGCGATCGGTTTTGTCTTTCAGGAGCCGGCATTGCTGCCCTGGCGGTCCGTCCGTGACAACCTTGATTTTGCACTCGAGCACAAGAAGCTGCCGTCTGCTGATCGCAAGGCGATCATCGAAGAGAAGCTGCGCCTCACGAATCTGCTGGATTTCGCGGACTATTACCCGTACGCACTGTCCGGCGGTATGCAACAACGAGCTGGTCTGGCTCGCGCGCTGGCTTGCGACCCGGACGTGCTCTTCATGGACGAGCCGCTATCAGCCCTGGATGCGTTTACCCGCAGGCGGTTGCAGCAAGACATCGCCGGAATCCTGGGTTCGATCGGCGCCACCACAGTCTTGGTTACTCATGACGTCGACGAAGCGGTCTTCTTCTCCGATCGAATCATCGTCATGGGCACGTCGCCCGGTCGCGTCCGCGAAACGGTCGAGGTGCCATTCAACAAGCCGCGCACCCATGCCGATTTGTTGGGTAATCCAGAAGTCGCGAAGATCCGCGACCACGTATTGCAGATCGTTCTCGAGCTCGCCTGATCTCCGCGGTCAGCTGCCAGCTCGCCTCCGATAGGCCCGATCGCCCTTATGCGTTATCGGGTTTTAGCCACCACGAGCCATGACAATGAAGGGTTACTCGAGATGCACGGTATCAAACCGCACATACGCGGCGCCAAGCGACTTGGTGGCGCTGTCGTCGCTGCTGCCGCCGCCGTCAGTCTGCTGGCTGCGTGTTCAGGTAGCAGTACCTCCGCCGCGCCTGCCGCCGCAAAGACCAACGCCGACGGTACGCCGAACCTGACCGGGCAGAGCATCCGCATTGCCGTTGGTGCCGCGCCGGAGCAGCAGGATTCCAGAATTGCGTTGATGGCCACGATCCTCGATGGCTGGGGTGCAAAGACGAAGATCATCAACCAGACCGGTGACCCGGCGGGGGTGCGGGTTGTGTTGGCCGGCGATGCTGATCTCGGTAGTTTCGCGGTATCAGGCGCGATCAATTCAGGCTTGAAGATCTTCGGTCCGAGCCAGCCTCGGCTGGACTACCACTTCATCGGTGCGCCTTCACTGAAATCAATCAACGACCTTCCGGGCAAGATCTATGGCACCTCGAACATCCACGGCGTGGAAGCGCTGATGTTTGCCGACCTGTTGAAGAAGAACAACATCCAGCCGTCCCAGGTGAAGGTCACCGTTGCCGGTGGCGCGTCGGTTCGGGTTGGCGCGATGCTCACCCACCACATCGACGCGACCTTCGTGCACGTCGGTGATGTGCCGAAGCTGACCTCCGCGGGCTTCAACGACCTGGCGAAGATGTCGGACGCTGCACCTGAACTTGCTGACTCCTACCTCTCGGCCTCGCCGAAGTGGTACAGCAGCCACCCTGATCTGGCGGTGGCCGTCGACGAAGCGTGGATCAAGGCGGCGCAGATCTTCAACACCGACGAGGCCCAGTGGGTAAAGGCTTCGGTCGCTTACGGTGGCGGAACCGAAAAGGAAGCTCAAGACCTCTACACCCAGCTGAAGTCGGCCAATACCTTCCCAGCTGAGAAGGACGTGTTCTCGACGGCATCCGCGCAGCAGCAAGAGGATCTCGCGAAGGAGGTTGGTGCGATCACCACCGCGCCCCCGCTGAGCCAATGGTTCGACATCACGTCGTGGGACAAGGCCACGGCGGCGCTGAACCTCTCGTGAGGTTGCTGCCATGAGTTCCTTGCCGGTGAGCGGCCCCAAGCCCGGAACGGGGCCGCTCACCGGCAGGGTTGCCGTGATCACCGGGGCGAGCAGGGGTCTGGGCGCAGCCATCGCGAGCCGATTGGCCGGTGATGGCGCCACGACGGTCCTCTGGTACCACAGCGATTCCGACGCCGCCCGTCTCGTTGGCAAGGCGATAACCCACGCGGGCGGCCATGTTGTGACTGCACAGGTTGATGTAACCCGGCGGGCTGAGGTTGAGCGCGCCGCGGGGGCGGTGGTTGGTGAGTTCGGCGTGATCGACGTACTGGTGAATTGCGCCGGCATCATGCGCAGGGCCACTTTTCTGGACATCACGGATGCTGACTGGCAAGCCACGTTGGCTACGAACCTAACCGGATACTTCATCGTGTCCCAAGTGATTGCCCGAATCATGATCGAGCGAGCAGGCGGTTCGATCGTCCAAATCTCGTCCACGAACGATGTGATCACCAGCGCGGATTGCACTGCGTATGCCTCGGCGAAGGGCGGTGTGGCGATGTTGACCAAGCAGATGGCTCTCGAACTCGGCCCGCTCGGTGTGCGCACAAACGCTGTGTCTCCCGGCATGATCGAGACCGACTTGAATCGGGCCGAACTATCTGATGAATCGTTTCGGCGGGCGGCGCTGTCACACGTGCCAATGGGCCGGTTCGCCATGCCTGAGGACGTGGCCGACGCGGTCAGCTTTCTGGCCTCCGATCGTGCGAAGTCGATCAACGGCGCGACGTTACGGGTAGATGCTGGACGAACGGTTATCTGAGACGGCGCTCAGTCACCGCGCCGGATGCCAAGCCGGCGGCGAGGCCGACGGCCCTCCGGCGTTCTACACCTCACACCTCAGCCCGCTCAGGCCGAGCGCGGAGCAGAATCCAACTCGACGTTGAAGTCTGCTGTGTCGATCGCGCCTGGAGGCCCCTGATGACGGACAGTGTTGTTGCCGAGCACGACGAATGGGCCACGTTGCCCGACCTCTTTGCAGATCTCGGAGTGCCGCCGAGTGAGGCTCCGTCGGTAGCCCGGCGCGACATCGAGGTGTCGAACGGGCAGAAGGTGAGTGGCATCTTCTGGGGCACCGGCGACCCTGAGATCGTCTTTCTGCACGGTGGCGGCCAGAACGCGCATACCTGGGACGTTGTCGCGGTCACGCTCGGCCGTCCTGCGGTAGCCCTGGATCTGCCCGGTCACGGCCATTCGGACTGGCGCGAGGACAACGACTATTCGCCGTTCCAGAACGCCGAGGCCATTTCGTCGGCCTTCGAGGTGGTTGCGCCCGCCGGCGCGGCCGTTGTGGGCATGTCGCTTGGCGGGTTGACGACGATACGACTTGCCGCCAAACGACCCGACCTGGTGCAGCGGGCCTTGATCGTTGATGTGACGCCAGGTGTGCTGACGAATACCGCCAAAATGACGACCGAGGATCGTGGCACGACTGCCCTCACGGCCGGGTCGGAATTCTTCCCGAGCCTGGACAAGATGGTCGAGATCACGGCGCAGGCCTCGCCCGGTCGGACTGTCGAGGCCGTTCGACGTGGCGTACTCAACAACGCCCGCCAGCTCCCGGACGGCCGCTGGCGGTGGCGTTACGACATCGCTGGAATGCAGGCCGGCGGCATGCGCGCCCGCGATCCCAAGGACTGGAACCCGTTGTGGGAGGACCTCGAATCATTGAACATTCCCGTCACGCTCGTCCGCGGCGGTGACAGCAAGTTCGTCAGCGACAAAGACGTCGAGGAGTTCCTGCGGAGGCGTCCCGGGGCCCGGACCGAGGTCGTGCCCGGGGCTGGTCACGCTGTACAGACCGCGCAGCCGGCAAAGCTGGCCGCGCTGATCGAAAGCTTCCTGCAGGCGTAGGTGCTGGCCGCGCTGCCTGACTGGCGCAGACGGTCTCGCCCTCAGCTAGATGATGCCAACGGCCGGATCAAAACTTCTTGGGCGAGCCCGCCGACGACGACACCGGTCTCGTCGTACAGATGACCGGTGTACCAGCCGCGATTCGATGCGAAAGATACGCCGATGAGATCCATCAGCACCCACTGATCCATCCGCGCGCGACGATGGACCCACAGCGAATGGTCAAGGCTGGTGAATGTGATGTTCGGGCTGAGGTCAACGAACGTCGGAATCCCGCTGTACAAGTCGGAAACGTATGCCATCGCGGCTGCATTGCGGTTGCCGTCGGCGCCGATCTCGCTCTGGCACCGAAGCCAGACACGGCTGGGGTGATGCAGGTTTGCTTCGGGTTCGGGGTCACGAACCTCGATCCCGTACAGATGTGTGGTGATCGGCTCGGAATCAGCAGGCTTGGCGACGGCGGGCATCTCCACCGACTGCAAATCCGGGCCGTCCTCAGGAACCTGGAACGACACCGACATGTTGAACATGACCCGGTCGCCTTGCCGTGCGATGACTCGACGCGCGGAGTACGAACGACCGTCGCGTTCGCGTTGTACCTCAAATGAAACCCGCTGCTGCGAGTCTCCCGGGCGAAGAAAGTTGAGGTGCAGGGAATGCGCTGCCCGATCGGCGGTGACGGTGCGTGCGGCCGCTAGCAGCGCCTGAGCGGTGATCTGCCCGCCGTAAAGACCAGTCTGCGGGGCGGCTACCGAGTGCTCGGCGACGTAACGGTCCTGCCCGACCTCAGTCAGCGCGAGCAGGTCAAGCAAATTCGGTCCGGGCGCAGATGGTTCGGAATTCTCGATATCTTCGGACATGACCCCTCAGTTCGTGTTGCCGTAGCGTCGCATCGAATCGGCTGCGTCGCTCGTACTCAATTACTGCCACAATGACCTGTCACCGGGCGAGCGGTCAGCGTTCAGTGCCACGAATCACGCTTGTTTGACGAATACTGAGCTTCTGGAGGCCAGTCGTGGACGTACCGCTGCAGCCGGTTGATCATCGTGTCGCATGGTCGCGCTCGTTCTGGGCGGCAGCCGAGCCGTTCACGTTGAGCATGATGTTTTCCCGCGAGATTCGCGCGGAAATCGTGGCACTTGGGCTGCCATCGTCAGCCACGTTCTTCGCTGTTCGTGGGGCACCGCTAGGACGTGCCGACAGCGCCGTCGTCACTGCAGCATTTCACGGCCTGCCGCATGGGTACGTGGCACAGACGTGGGACTCGTTGTGGAAGGACGCTTCACCCTCGGCTGTGATCAGGGTGCACGGGGAGTCTGTACCGCTGACGGCGGCGAGAACCCTCAATGGCACGGTCGACACCGATCGGCTTCGCCAGCTGGCTGATGTGCTGACTGCGGTCGTCGCAGATCTCGATACCGCTGGTCGTCCGCTGGCGGCGGCAAACCAAGCAGTCGATGCTCCTGCAGAGCCGTGGGCGAGATTCTGGCGGGCCTGCAACACACTTCGCGAATACCGTGGTGACGGTCACATTGCCGTGTTGCTCGGAGCGGACCTCGATGCTCGCGAGGCGCTAACGCTGACGGCGATCTGGGGCGCGGACCACATCGACACCGAGATGCTCCGTGCCTCGCGACAGCTCACGGACGAAGTTTGGGGGGCTGCCGTTCAGCGACTCGCAAGACGCGGTGTGCTGGACGAGTCAGGTGCGCTGACTTCGAGTGGTCGAGCATTGCGCGACGGTATCGAGACGAGGACGGACGAGCTTGCGGCCCGCCCGTGGCAGGACGTGAGCGAGGACGAGCGTGCGGATCTGCTCTCGTTCTTGACCGACGTCGGTGTTCGGCTGATCGAGGCGGGTCACATGCGTGCCAGGACGGCCGTTGGTGCGCCCTGGCCGCCGCCGGTTTAGCTTTGGCGACAAGGCGTCAGCCGGTTTTGCGCTTCGAAGGTGACTTTGCCGGGGGATTGTCGGTCGATACATGGCGTGCGCCGGCGAGGACCAGGCTGCTTCGTTCTCGTAGCAGGCCCAGCAGATCAACGTCGTCCACGTAGGCCCATTCGCGGATCGCCGCGTAGGCCAGTGCTTCGAGCATTGATGCAATGCTCTGCGCGCTAACCGTTTTCGGCAGTTCGCCAACCTCTTGGGCGTGAATGAAGATGATCAAAAACGCGCGCTGGAAGCCGAAATGGTCTTGATCGCGTGGGGTGTTCGGATCCGCCATCGCCTGAGCCTGAACCATCCGTCGTACCGCGATGCGTGGGCTCTTTTCGACGCGGTAGCTGAGGTTGATCAGCAATTCATCGATGACCTCGTCCGTCACGCCACCGCGGGCAAGCGTGGTGAGTGCGTCCTCGTATGAGCGCTTCGCCGTGATCCAACCGGCCTCGAGGAGGATGTCGTCTTTTCGCGCGAAGTGGAAGTAGAACGTGGCTTTTGCTACCCCGGCGCGGGCCGCGATCTCGTCTGCCCTGGTGTCGTCGAATCCGGTTTCATAGCCGCGCTCGCTCCAGAGCTCGAGTGCGGCCTTGATGATGCTTTGCCGGGTGTCTCGGGAGCGTTCCTGTACGAGTTGGGACCGCTTCGGCCCAACTTTCGCATCCTTGGCGGCGGGCGCCGACCGAGGCGTGCGCTTCAGCTGATCCACGACCGGGCCTCCTATCTTCGCCAGACGACCAAGAGGCCGAACGGTACTTTACAGCGATTCTAGTGGCCGCGGTTCAAGGTGGGCGCACAGGTCTCGCTCTCAGGTATATAGACCCAGTCTAGTTCCTCTTTACTTGTGACCTCGGTTCATTCGTCGAAGTCATGTTTGAGCGTGCTAGATCAGGTAATAGATCTATGATCAGGTTCCTTCGCCTGTTGACCCCGGGGCCCCCCGTCGAAGCAAGACTTGGTCTGATTCGAAGAATCTAAAACTGTCGCGTAAGGCGGCCACGGCTGGCCGGGCAGGCTGAGGACGTCGAAGCGACCTCGATCGCGCGCGCCCGCGATCGGCGTTGCTTGACGTCGCAAGTTGAACGGTCTGAGGCGGGGAATGTCCGGTAGTCACAAGGGAATTCGCGTGCCCGAGGAGGGTTGCTGCTACCACCTCAAGTTCCATCAGCTCACACCAGATCATCGGTCACGACGGCGGCGGGATTCCAAGCTGCTTAACCAGACAGCTCGCTCAGGAACACGACTGTCACGTATCAACCGAAGTATCTGTAACCCATCACCCGAAACACCGGCCGACATCACCGAAGGCCCACCCGCCGGCGTCAGCCGACGAAAGACACCACAAATGTGGGCCCCGTGGGACTCGAACCCACAACCTACGGATTAAAAGTCCGCAGCTCTGCCATTGAGCTAGAGGCCCCGGGGATGCGGAAAATCGTTGGCCAAACCCTCGGGCAAAACCCTAGGGGCAACCAGATCCGAATCCCTCAGACGGACATTCTCTCAGATGGGCGGCAGAGCCCGTGCCATGGGCGCTTGAGCGGCCCTGGCCGGCTGGGCGCTGGGGCCTTGCCGTTGGTTGACCCCCCGGGCGGGTGATGTCGAATTCTCCCAGCGCTAGGCGCCCTGATGCTCGTATAGCGGCGAGGACCAGGGCTCGGCGCCCCTAGATCCGGTCATACCGATCCTCGGATCTTGGTTGAATCGGCGTCAACGGACAAGGACGTGTTCGACGGGCCTCCGGAACTGGTCACCGGCGATGACGAGCGTCGGCGAGCCGATCTTGTCGAGGTCGAGGCGTACGTGGAATCGCTGCCCGCGTACGTGCGCAGCTGGCTCGCCATCGGCGCTGCCCTATGACAGCTCGTGAAGATCAAGTACCGCCTTCACAACAGCGTCCGGATTGTCGTGTGGCATGTCGTGCCCGCTTGAGACAAGTCGGTGATCAATCAGCCGAGTGAACCGCTCGCGGTGGGCCTGGACGCTCCGTGGCATCACCATCGGATCCTCCGTCGGGTCCAGAACGATTGTCGGAACAGTGACCTGCGGCTGGGCCGCCAACTGTCGCTCGATCCCGTCATACATCGGATCGCCAGGCGCCAGACCATACCGATGCCGATAAGAGTGGATCACCACATCCACGAAGTCCGGGTTACCGAAGGACAGCGCGGCGCGATCGAAATCCTCGACTGGGAACGGACGGCCTGGAGCCCATTCGCGCCATAGTTGCGCCGTCAGTTCACGCCGGTATCGCGCCAGACCCGCGCGGCCCCGCTCGCCATGAAAGTAGTACTGATACCAGGCGCGGCTTTCCTCCAGTGGCACCGATGGCTCGGCGAAGCCCGCAATGTCCTGGATCCCGTAACCGCCGATAGCGACCAGGCCGCCGATCCGCTCAGGCCACAGCGCCGCAGCAATGCACGCTGCCCTGCCACCCCAATCGAAACCGACCACGACAGCACCGTCGAGCCCGAGCCCATCGATCACCTCGATCGCATCCTGCCCGATCGCCGCCTGCTGACCAGTCCGAGATACCACCTCCGGCAAAAACCGGGTCGGGCCGAAGCCGCGCAGATAGGGCGCGACAACCCGGCCGCCCGCAGCCGCGAGTCCGTCCGCGACGGCCGCATAAGACCACGGATCGTAGGGAAAGCCATGCAACAACAACACCGGCCACCCATCCCGCTGGCCGGCAGTCTCCGCCACGACCGATAGCTGCCTGGTGCCCACCATCATCCGCTCGAACTGCACGAACACGAATCTAGGACCCCGCGAGCGATGCGATCAATGGTGTCTGCATCGTGATGCAAGATCCCGACGGCTCGACCTCAGCATACGTTAGAGAACTGAAGGGACTGACAGCGAGGTTTGCCTTTGCTGCGTAAGGCGAAAGTGGCTCGGCAGTTCGTGCCAGTAGCCGTCGGAGGGTGCCAGGCTTCGGCGGTACCCAAACCAGCGGCCGGCCGGGAGGTGAATGCATCAACTCGCGCACCTCACCCTCGTCCGCACTTGCGGCCATCACTGTCCGCTGCTCGACTCGCCGATCAGCCCAAGTTCTTGCGCGCCGGCAACAGCCTCAGCACGTGAGTGCACGTGGAGCTTGCGATAAATGGACTCCACGTGACTCTTGATAGTGCTACGAGATAGGTTAAGCCGGGCGGCTACCTGAGACAACGTCAGGTGCGTGGACAGCAGCGGAAGGATGCGTAATTCGGCCGCCGTCAGCGTCGATGCGCCGAGGGTATGCATCGGTTGCCCGTTCAGGTGAGCGCGCAGGTTCGCTACCCCGAGGACGGGGCTCCCCAGTCGTGGACGTCGATGTAGCACCAAGTCGATCTCATTCAGCATGGTGCTGGCGGCCGGTCCATCCTCCAGCTCTCCGCGGTCGATGACGTCGAGTGCGACGTCGCGGAGTTTTCGGTTGCTGCGTTGGCTGACGACGCGGAGTAGGTCGAAGGCTTGGTCTTTGGGGATGAGAAGGCCCTTCATGACGATGCCGATCGCGACGCCGATGTCGCGGTTGGTGGCGAGCGCTTCCTGGAGGTTCGCGGTCTGATCCTGTGCGGCTGCCTTGGCCAGGGCGATGGCTGACAGAGTGGCGAGCAGGTCGAGGGTGGTCAGATCGAGGGATGCGAACGCGGCGAGTTGTCGTGAGTAGAGGTTGAGTGTTCCGAGGGTGTCGTCGTCTTCTAGATACAGCCGGTGGGCCATCATGCTGAGCACTTCGGTGCTGGCCACGGCTTTCGGCCCGAACAGGGGCCACCGTTCATCGGTGCTGAGATCGTCGGAACGGAACACGTGGTGGACCTGCTGGGCATCGACACAGGGTCCTTCGCCTACCTCGTACTGGATCGCGTCGACCTGCATGGGCAGGTCGCCGGTGGTTGCGATGGTCCGGAAACGCCCGTTCGGAGCCTTGACCGTGATGCTGGCTTCTTGGGCACCCTCGATGGCGGCGACCGCGTAGTCCACTACGGCGGTGAGCGTGGAATCCGGGGTGGGTTGTCTGCCGAGTTCGCGGCCGAGCGTGGCGAAGTTGTCGGCGATCTTTCGGTACGGCATGAAACACCCGGTTCCCGTGAAAGCGAGACGGCGCCCTGAGCTGTCCTCGATTGCGGCCGGCTGAGTGCCGCACTGTTCTCGGCAGTGGCGGCAGACCCACGTTCGGCGAGCAGCACGGTTAGGCATACACCGAGCTAACTCCCGCAAAACATCCGCCGACCTCGCCCAAACAGAATGAAGTGCGCTTCAGCGCCCTGAAACGTGGTTCGGCCCGGGCATTCCATCCGTGATGCCAGGCCCAACCGGGTGCTTCTGAGCGCAGGTAAACGCGCCTCCTTCACCTCGTCCAGCATCGCCGACCGGCTCGGCACGAGCTTTGCCGCTCTGACAGCGGTCCCTGGCGACGGCCACTCAACATAGCCGCGCGGAGGCGCCACGGACGTGCTGCGACCGAGGTTTCCAATCATTCACAGTGGATGAGGACGGCGGACCGCGTGTCGGTGATGCTCGAAGTAGTCCTGATCTGGTGCATTGGGCGTTTGGCCGCGTATCTCGTTTGGTTGAGGAGTCCGAGGAGAAGCGATGGCGACAGCGGACTAGCGGCCGAGCCCGGACCGAGGACGATGTCCAATCACATCTCCGGGCCGCGGGCCCCGGCCGATCCCATCGCCCAGAAGATCGCGAGCAATCCCCGACCGTCGTGCAGCCCGTCAAGCACGCGGTCCGCCCCGATGACGGGCAAGAACTTTCCGACACGCTACAACGAACTCGACACCTGACGACGAAAGGCACGGACGTGACAGTCCTCGACGATCTCCAACGGCGACGCGCGGCACTGCAGATGATCAACCCGGCGCCGTACAACGCCGAAGCGCCACCGGAGGCGCTGAGCGGTGAGCTCACGCCCACGGGGATGCACTACGTGCGGAGCAACTTCGTCGTGCCCGAGCACGACGGGGTCGTCGAGGTCGGCGGCGCGGTCGAACGTCCGCTAACGCTGACGGTCGACGACCTCCGGGCCATGCCGAAGGTCGAGCGCGTGGTCACGCTCGAATGCGCCGGCAACGGGCGCCTGGCGATGCGTCCACTGCCCACGGGCGAGCCGTGGGGTGACTACGCAGTATCCACCGCGCGGTGGGGCGGTGTACTTCTACACGAGGTCCTGGCTCAGGCGCACCCGTCAGCGGACGGCGTCGAAGTCCGGTTCGAGGGCGCCGACCACGGCGCGTACCACCTGACCCCAGTCCTGCCGGAGACCAGCCGGACCGACGTAACCTTCGTCCGTTCGCTTCCGCTGGCGCACGTAACCAATCCGGGCGCCGAGATCCTGCTCGCCTATGAGATGAACGGCGAACAGCTGGGCCCCGACCACGGCGCACCCTTCCGGATCGTCGTCCCGCACTACTACGGCGTCGCCTCGGTGAAATGGCTCAAGCGGATCGACGTCCTGACCGAGCCGTTCTCTGGCGAGTTCCAGACTGGGCACTACATGTACCAATGGGCCGACCGGCCTCCGGAGACGGTCGCCCACATGAGGGTGCGCGCGCGGATCACCGAACCCGCCGCAGGATCGATCATCCGCGCCGGCACCTGCATCGTGCGTGGCAAGGCGTGGTCCGGAACCGGGCCGGTGACCCGAGTGGAGGTCAGCCTCACCGGCGAGGGCGACTGGAACGAGGCGCAGCTCCAGCCGCCCCGCGGCCCGTACCAGTGGCAGGACTGGTCCTACGACTGGGACGCCACCGCGGTCGGGAGGCACACACTTCGCGCCCGGGCGACCGACGCTGCCGGCAACGTCCAACCGGACGTTCCACCGTGGAACCGACTTGGTTACGGCAACAATGCCGTGGAAGTCATTTACATCGACATCAGCTGACGTCGGCGCCGTCCCACGGTCGACCCCGAGAGCCTTGTGCCGCAGGCCTCAGCCGCCGCGCCGACAGACGAGCGCAGAAGTGCTTTCCCGGCACGCAGCACCCGACCGCCATACAACCCAGCCACAATAAGCACGTCCGTCTGTGGACTCGACTGATCGCGCTACGGCCGTCAACCGACCGCGCGGCCGGCGCTCGTCTAACCGTGTGATGCCGGTGATCGGTCTAAGCAAGTTGGTCAGGGTCGCGGTCGCCGGTCAGGCGCTATACGATCCGTGCCATTGGCGGTCGCACGCTCAGCGAGGAGGCGCTGCCATGAACTGTGGCAAACTCGGCGCCTGTTCGCGAACTGGCGCCAAAGCTCGTCGGCTGGACAGCCCGCGGGCGTGAGATGACGGTCGTCAACGCTGTCAGTCTGCTAGCTGCCCCCGCGAGTGGCGATGTTGTTCCGGCGCGGGCTCAGATGGCGTCAACGTTGGGTTTTCACATCATCTTGGCGTGCCTTGGGATCGCCTTACCAACGTTCGTGCTTCTTGCTGAGTACATCGGTCTGCGTCATTCCAACGAGGTCGCCATGACCCTGGCGCGCCGCTGGTCGCAAGCGATGGGTGTGCTGGTGGCTGTTGGCGCCGTGACCGGAACGGTGTTGTCGTTCGAGATGGGCCTGCTGTGGCCGGGGCTGATGCGTCGATACGGCGCGGTGCTCGGTCTGCCGTTCGGTGTCGAAGGTTTGTTCTTCTTCCTCGAGGCCGTGTTCACGGCCATCTATCTGTATGGGTGGGGGCGGTTGCGCGGTTGGGCTCATTTCTGGTCCGGTGTGCCCATCGCGGTCAGCGGTGTGTTCGGCGCGATGTCGGTTGTTGCTGTGAATTCATGGATGAACCAGCCCGGTGGGTTCACCGAAGCGGACGGACAGATCACGTCGGTCAATCCATGGCGGGTGTTCTTCAACCGCGCGGCCGCCTACGAGATGCCGCACATGATCCTTGCTGCGTACATGGTGGCCGGATTCCTCGTCGCCGGGGTGTATGCGACCGGCATTCTCCGCGGCCATCGGAATGCCTACCACTACACCGGATTCGCGCTTGGATTTGTCCCGGCGGCAATTCTCACTCCGTTTCAGATCTTCGTTGGTGATACCGCTGCCCGCGCGATCGCGCACGACCAGCCGATCAAGTTTGCGGCGATGGAGTATGTGCCGAAGACATCCACGCACGTTCCCGAATGGCTCGGCGGTGTCTACGTCAACGGCCATGTCTACGGCGGTATCCGGATCCCCGATATGGATTCACTGCTGGTCGGCTTCAGCCCCAACACCAGGGTGATCGGGTGGGAGACCGTACCCGCAGCTGAGCGGCCCCCAGCGGCATGGCTCATTCACCTTTCTTTCGACGTCATGGTCGGACTGGGCTCCCTGCTGTTACTTGTCGGGCTTTGGGCTGCCTACAGCTGGTGGCGGCACCGGCAGTTGCCATCACAACGGCTGTTCTGGCTGCTCGGTGCCGTGAGCGGCCTGGCCGCGATCGTTGCCATGGAGGCCGGCTGGGTGGTCACTGAGGTTGGTCGGCAGCCCTGGGCCGTCTACCGGCTGCTGACCACGGCCGACGCAGCTACGAAAAACGGCGGGGTCGTGACAACCCTGACCCTGATCATCGTCGGCTATGCGGTGCTGGGGGTCGCGACCATCCTCGTCCTTCGGATGTTGAGTGCGCGCTGGCGACGTGGCGACGCCGATCAGGTGGACGTCCCGTACGGACCGACGCCGGATACGCCGAAGCCCGACGAAACCTCGGTGGGTGTGTGATGATCGCCGACACGGTCGGGGGCATTCTGCTCGCGGGGGTCAGTCTGTACGCCATCCTCGGTGGTGCCGATTTCGGTGGGGGCCTGTGGGATCTACTGGCCGGCACCACCCGGTGGGGACGGGCACCGCGGGCCCTGATCGACGAGTCGATCACCCCAGTGTGGGAGGCCAATCACGTCTGGCTGGTTCTCGTCCTGGTGATCTTCTGGACTGCGTTCCCGGACGCCTTCGCCCCGGTCATGAGCGTGGCGGCGGTGCCGCTGTGGCTCGCCGTCGGCGGAATCGTGCTGCGCGGCGCCGGCTTCGCCTTCCGCAAGGAGCTGACCTCGCCCGGCCAGCAGCGTCTCGCTGGCGCGACGTTCGCCTTCTCCTCACTGATCACACCGTTCTTCATGGGCACCGTCATCGGCGCTATCGCGACTGGCCACGTGCCTGCCGACGGTACCCATGCCAGCCTGTCCGCGTGGACCAGTGCAACCTCGTTACTCATCGGGTTTCTGTTCGTCGCCGCCTGTGGCTACCTCGCCGCGGTTTACCTCGTGGGGGAAGCCGACCGCCGCGACGACCGGCGGCTGCGCGTTTACTTCACCCGCCGCGCCCAGTTCTCCGCCCTCGTGGCCGGGGCGCTCTCACTGGCGACGCTCGCCGAGTTGCACAGCTCGAACCGAATGCTCTACGACCGACTGACCGGACGCGCGGTTCCGCTTGTCGTGCTCGCCGCGGGTTGCGGGCTGGCTGTGGTGGTGCTGCTGACGATCGGACGTCGCACGGGCGTGCGGCTCATAGCCGCGCTCGGCGTAGCGGCCGTCGTGTGGGGCTGGGGCGTCGCCCAGTACCCGACGCTGTTGCCTGGCACGACCGTGACCGTGTCGGACGCCGGCGCGCCGCATGCCACCCTCGTGGCACTCGTCGTCCTATTCGGTTTGATCGTGGCGCTCGTCGGACCGGCCTTCGCCTTGCTGTTCACGCTGCAAAGCCGCGGCGTACTCGTTCAGCCCAGCGAATTCACGACCCCGCCAGAGGCGAGCTCGACCGGCCACACGAACTCGGCAACATGAGCGCCCGTCGTGACTCCCGGGTTGATGACTACATCGCCAACCTTCCTGATTGGCAGCAAGCGGTATGTCAGAGGATTCGAGCGATTGTCCACTCAGCAGACGACGCGGTTGAAGAAACCATCAAACGATCCGTCCAGCCCTATTTCGTGCTCGACGGCAACATCTGCGCGCTGCTTGCTGCGAAAACTCATGTCAATGTCTTCATTTACGACCCCACCGTTTCAGACCCGCATGGGGTCATCAATCAAGGTCACGACAACGCGACGGCGAAAGCAGTCCAGATCCGTCTGGACGACGAGATCAACGAGGGGGCGATGCTGGAGCTGTTTCGTGCAGTCATCGCCAACAACCGAGCCGGAGGATGGCGACGATTGGCCAACTGAAGCAGGTCACATGCGCAAGCGCGTGAACGAACTGATCAACGCTGACCTACGTTTTTCCTTCGACAATGACGCTTGGGGCTAAGGTCACGGGCAGCCGCTGGGCGGACGAGCCAATTCAGAAACACCAAGGTGCCGCGCGGATTGTGTCGGGGCGGAGCTACCCCATCGGCCGAGCCTCGCTGGAGCCCGGTCCGTTACCGTCGAATTGCGTGCGAAGCCACCCTTGATACGAACCGCTTTCCTGCCACAGGAACTGCCCGTTGTCGGCCGGTAGATGTTGGAACAGCAGCGCCGCGCTTTCGTGGATGAGCGGTTGGAGCTCGTCCGTCACACCCATGACCTCGAACCCAAGGCTCCACCATGCCGTAGCGTCCACCTCGAGCTGGGCGAGCTCGACAGCGCACACGGTGACAAGCTCTGGCCGAGTCACTGACGCAGATAGCCTCCCCCCGGCGAGCGCGAGAAATGTTGTCCGCCTGACTTTGCGCACCTGCTTCCAACCCGATGAGCCTGCTGCGCTGCGCACGGCTGAGGTGACTGGGAACGACCATCGTTGCCAGAACTCCATGACACCCTGCGCACGTCCGGGCACCTCGAACGGCCCCGGGCTCCCTTGGTACACCTTCACCTCCAGGGCCCCGCCGCCCCGGATCTTGACCGAAAGCCCCACCAGGTCTGGGCTGATCAGATAGTCGTCATCGCGCGATTCCATCAGAGTGGGAAACCGCTCGAACCACTGCAGCACTCCTGCGCTGGGTTGTCCGGCTCGGATCCAACGAACCTCAAGCCTCGGCGGACCACCCGGGTCCGCATCGCTCGGACTATATCGGGTCACTGACGTCCCGTTCGTCCGGAAAATGATATGCCGATCGCCAATCGCGGCCGCGACTCGCTGGCGTGAGGCGACGGCGCGTCGCCTCCGGGATGAATCTGATCCGCGTACGGCATGCGGTGGCCCCCTTGAACTGGCACAATCACGATCCATCAATCGAGGCCATTAGCTCCTCGTCCTAACCGGATGATTGCTGTACCTGCCACCAGGCCACGCGGCAGATGCCGAGGTTGTCTGGGGGGCGAAGGCGTTGGGGCGGATTAGTAGCCAGCTGGGACAGCTCAGACACCTTGGATTGCCTCCAGTTCGCCAGTCCGGATGGCCTTCGCGAATTGCTCGTAGTCTCGTTCGTTCTGATCGGCGTAACGCTGGGAGAAGTCCGTGACCGAACGGTCGAACTTGTCGCTCTTGCCGAGGTACGCGGCGATCGCGACCCGGTCACCGGAACGGGCGTGTGCCCGCGCCAACGTCCATCCGCAGGCCTGAGCGTAGGTCATCATGCCGATGGGGGTCATCGCCTCGACTTCGGCGGAGCCTTTCATATCGCGTAATTGGCGCCAGTAGTAGTTGCGGCTCACGTCGACACCTTCGGTCCAGCCGAGGAAGATGTCACTGGCGGCTTGCATCATCCGCTGACCCTCGACGACGCGGCGCCCGTGGTTGCGGTAGCGGCTCTTGGGCAGGTGGTCCTCCAACACCGACGCGGTTGCTTCCTTGACCTGCAGGAACAGCGGATCGTGTTCATCGCGGCCCTCGAGCAGGCCGATCCACGCCCTGGTTCCCACGCTGCCCACACCGACAACCTTGCGAGCGATATCGACGAGTTCGTAGTTTTCGAGCAGTCGATTTCGGTCATCCTGCAGGGTGGTTCGGTAGGCGCGCAGCTGGCCCTCGATGCGTTCCATGATCTGATCTCGTGGGCCGAAGACCTCAGTCAATTCCCTCGCCGGGATGACGATCGGAGGCTGACTCACGATGCGGTACCGGCCGTCGACGTGCTCGGCGAGCTTTGAAAGCGCCTGCAGGTTGTCGTGGGTGCGGGCTTTCGCCAGCTGCCTCTGAGCACCCGCTAGGAGAGTTTTCTGCTTCCTGCTCCCGGCAGTGGCAGCGAGGCCAAGATTGAGAAGATCGTCGTCCGACATTCGCGCGTACCAGATCTCCAGCACTCCACGTTCGGCGAACTCGGCCATCGCCTGCCGGTAGGCAGCCACCGACGACATCGTCGCCGCACGCGCGTCGGACTTGCCGAAGCCGTTGTTGCGGGCCGCGATCGTGAAGCTGGCGGCCAGCCGTTTGACGTCATACTCGAACGGGCCAGGCAACGTCTCATCGAAATCGTTGAGATCAAACAGCAAAGTCCGTTCGGGTGAGGCGAACGCCCCGAAATTGGACAGGTGAGCATCACCGCACAGCTGAACGTTCAGACCGGCCGTAGGGGTGCCGTTCAGGTCGCTAGCCATGATCTTGGCTGTGCCGCGGTAGAACGTGAACGGTGACACGCTCATCCGCCCGTGCCGCACCGGAATCAAGTCGGGTTCCCGGCTCGCATTCTGCTCCTTGAGCAGTCCAATGGGATCGGGTCGGTCCGGGCTCGGCGTCCATCCGGAGTGGCTGTCCTGGGCTGCGTGCGTTCGCGCAAGTTTGCCGCGCGCCCGCAATTCATCAACACTGGGGCGGGCAACGTGAGCAGGCGCTGTGGTCATCGTGGAGCCCTTCCGGCATCGGGTGTCACGACTTGCGGGCTTGGGCTGAGACGCCGCCCGCATCGTCTACGAGGATGACCCGCCGAGTGGTGAAGTGCATCATCCCTCCGGGATGACACCGGTCTGACCGCAGCGTCCGTCCGTCACGAACCGCGGCCTAGCGTCTGGAGCGCGCGACGTCGCGCGAAGCCCGTTCCGCGGGCGTGCCTTGGTGCGTGCTACCTCTCTGCGGGTTGTTGGGCGGGCGAGGCCGTGGCGACCGGAACGGAGCCGCGCGGGAGGAGAAACGCGGCCACCAGGCCGACAAGCCCGAGGGCGGCGATCGTGATCAGCGCGGCCCCGTAGGCAGCGTTGCTCAGGCCTGCGACCAGGATCGTGCCGGCTACTGCGGTGCCGAGGGATGAGCCGAGGTTCGAGACGCAGCGTGATAGGCCGGAAATCTCTCCCTGCAATGCCTCACCAAAGCTCGACTGCACGATATTGACCGAGGGTGTCAGCATCCCGCCGAGCCCGAATCCGATTAGTAACAGGCCGGGTGCAAACGCCCACGCACTGGGCGAGCCGTGCGCCATGGCGATCAGCAGCAAGACACCGGCGATTGTGATGACGAAACCGGCGACAATGAGGGTGCGCTGCGCTCGCCGCTTGGCGAATCGTTCCGCACCAAATGAAGAAATGAGCAAACCAGCAGTCGCTGCGGTGAAGATGACGCCGGTCTGGATCGCGTCATAGCCACGCACCACCTGCAGATACGCCGAAACAGTGAATGACACGCCGAGGAGCAGAAGCCATTGAATGTTCTGGGTAATGAGGCCGAGGTTGGACGTCCGGTTGCGGAACAGCACCGTGGGCAGCAACGGCTCCTTTCCGGCGCGTTCCTTCTGCCGCTGCGTCTGAAAGAACCAGACGAGTACGACGACTCCGGCGGCGATGAGCGCCACCGTCAACCATCCGTTGTTATCGGCGGCCAAAATGCCGGTGACAAGCAATATCAGACCGACCGCGGACAGCACAGCGCCCAAGGTGTCGAATGAGCTCGTCGGGTCTGGCGGTAGCGGATCCTTCATCGTCCGGCTCATGAAGACGATCACGACGATGATCAGTGCCTGAAAGATGAAAGCTGCTCGCCAGCTGATCGCTGAGGTGATGAGGCCGCCGATGAGCGGGCCGGCAGCCGCGCCGATACCACCCATCGCACTGATGACTCCGAACGCACGGGCGCGGGAGGTGAATTCGGTGAAGAACAGGGTCGCGAGAATGTAGACGGGTGGGATGAGCATCGCGGTGCCGACGCCCTCGAGGATCGAGTTTCCCAGGATAAGCACACCCAAGCCAGGCGCCACGGCGCTCAACACTGCGCCGACGCCATATACGGCAAGGCCGAGCTTGAACAGGCGCACCCGTCCGTAGCGATTGGTCAGCTTGCCGCCGGGAATCATCAGCGCTGCCATGACCAACAGGAAGATCGTGATGGCGACCTGGACGCCTTGCACCGTCGTGTCAAGGTCCTTGCTGATGTCGTTGATCATGACGTTCATGTTCGAGCCGGCGAAGCTGCAGATGAACTGGGCGAGCGCCAGCGGCAGGAGCACTTTTCGCAGTGCAGGGGACGGCCGACCTGTTGAGCTATCTGCAGCCACTTCTTAGCTCGCGGCGGGCGTGTGACTCGGCTGTTTGGCGGCGTGCTGAGATTCGACGGCTTCCCGTCCGCCGTAAACGACGAGCGCGTACACGACGAGCAGGGCGATGAAGACGTAGGTCAAGGACCACACCGGGTAGTAGGGCATCCACCACACTGCGCTGATGGCCAGCAGCGCGGCCGCGATGACCCCGATCCAGCGCCCGACTGCGGAGCCCATGAAGATCGCTACGGAACCGATTCCCAAGACGATGGCGACGATCAGGTAGACCCAGCCGTAGGTGTTGAGGCTATGGCCGAAGATCGCGCCTTCGAGGTTGCTCGGGAGCACCCCGTCGTACCGGAAAGCCCAGATCGCGTCGAACAAGCGCATTATTCCGGCGATCCCTATCATCGTGCCGGCAAAGATCCACCAGCCCTCTCCTTTGACCATCGTTCACCGGCTTTCTTGCACCAATATCATGCACCTTTGGAGTCGAACTAAACGATCGTCGCGCCTTTCAACCGGTCAGGAATCATCCTTTGCGGATGAGCGGCGGCCGTAGATCTCCAGCCAACGGACCAACTGCCGGTGCAGCTGGTCCGATGAGGTCAGCTGAGGATCCGACAATGCCCAAGAAGCGGGATGAAGCAAGACCGCCTGGGTTTGGGCACCGCCAGCGCCACCGTGGCAACCGACGAGCTCCTCGAACGCCGCGACCTCGTCCGTGCCGTCCTCGAGCAAACTACACACAACGATGTCTCCAACGTGGTCACGCCCAGAGTGCTCCAGCAAATCCGCCGCGATCTGTTCGCCGTAGGGCGCCAGTGGATCATGCCCGATCACAGTGTTGTCACGCAGCGTCCGGAGCCCCGCAATGCCGATGGCTACCGGTCCTCGGGTATTGGTCTCGACGACGACAAAACCGATTCCAGGGTGCTTCGCGAGCCCGGCGACTAGATCGGGATGTAGTTCGGTCATACGCTCAAGAGTCAGTCGGCCAGGAAAACGAGGCAGATACAGCATCGCGAGATTGCCCGACGCGACGACAAGCAGATCCGGACGTGCCTCGACGTCGGCTGGGCTGTGCCCATCGCTCGAGCCATTGTTGACATCCTCGGCCGGCCAACGGTCACGAAGACCCCGCCGGGCCATCGCAGATCCGACGCCGTTCTGCGCGGTGAACTCCGTGAGCAGGGCGTTGATCGGTCCCCACTCCTCGACACGTTCGTCATGGGTGGACGATGAAATCGGGCCCGACATCAGACCGCGTGCGACGTCATCCAGCGATGCACCATAGCGTTGCCTGAAGGTTGCGCCCTGACTCTGCCCATGATCGGAGATCAGCACGATCTCGTACGGATTTGGTCCTTCTCTTGCAAGCCGCTCCAACCGACCGATGACGCGATCGAGGCCGGTGAGAGCAGCTAGCGACTCCGGTCGCGTCGGACCGGCGTGGTGCGCAATCTCGTCATAGTCCACGTAATCGCAATAGATGACCGGGGCGCCGCGTCCCATCTGCTCGGCGATCAGAACCGTGTTCAGCTCGCGCAGGAGGACATTGGTGGCCGCTCGCAGTGCGACATACGAACCGGCCCGCGAAATGCGAGGCTGGATGTCTCGGCGTCGCTGCTTACGCGCCTGGAACAGTTCCTTGACCATCTCGCCGAGCGTCAAGACGAGGGCGCGGGAGAATCCATTGGGACTCACCAAGAAGATTGCGGATCCGCGAGACGCCTTGTTCCGGCGAGACACTCGACTGAACGTGAGTGCCGCTGATTCGGCGTCTCCGGAGAACACATTGCTGATACTTGCCCCACCGCCACTGAGCAGGCCGGCACCATCGCTCAACAACGTCTCGACATAGGCCGCGTCGGCTGGCCGATTGGTCACGACGAGACGTCCGGATTGTTTCTCGTACCACCGAAATGCGGGAACATGTCGCGCGCCGCCGTGCAAGATGCCGGCCTGGCTCGCCGGTGTGGTTGACGGTATTCCGGTGTGCCACTCGACGAGTCGATGGCTGCCATCGCGGACCCATCGGCTCAACGTCGGCAGGTTGCCGGCAACGATCAACCAGTTCAGCAGCGGCGCTGACAACCCGTCAATCTGCACAATCAAAACGCCGGGACGGGCGTCCGGTCGGGGCAGGTTCCGTTCACGTGCCGAAGACCGCAACGTCAGGGCGATTAGGGCGTCCGCCTCGTCAGCGTCACCGACCCAGGCGATGAGCGCGGTGAGGGTCGCGGTCAGCCAGGCAGCGAACAAGGCCCACCAGAAACTAGATACGGACACGCCGGGAGCGATCGAGATTGCCAGGTAAGTGAGTGCGGCTTGCGCAAACAACCCGATCAGCATTGCGCCCACCGGGGACATCAGAGCAGCCATCGCCACTAGTAGTGGCCGAAGCAGTGTCGACACCGCCGCCAATACGACGGTCGTGACCAATATCGATAGATCGCTGGTCGTCGTGATACCGGGAGCGATCAATAGCACAACCCATACAACGCCTGCGGCAATGACCGCATTTGCGAGCAGCGACAAGACCCGCGACCCCGTCGGACGCCAGGTCCGGAGTACAGCTACCGGCGCATTTGCCTTCGTCTTGTCGTTCGGCCCGGCTTGAATTGCCGCTCCCTGGATGTTCGCCGACACCCCCTTCTACCGCGACCGATCTCGACCTGCGGCGCTGCTCGGCCGCGCGGCGCCTGGACCAGCTGTATCCAGTCGTGAGACCGTACCTGCCACGTCTCCATCTGACGCCTGTTCAGTTGCAGGGGGTGGTGTGGCTGCCGTCGCGCGCGACACGAATGAGGCACCCAAGTTCCCAATGTCGAATTCCGAGACGAACTCAGTCGGAACATTCGCGAGGACGAACTCGCAGCCGAAAGCTCGGGCGCGACGTTCGACCTGAGCTAGCAAGCCACTGAGCCTGCCGTCGCAGGAGGTGAGTCCTTGCAGGTCGAGGACGATGCACGCCGCTCCGTTGCGAAGTATGCCGTGCAAATGTTGTCTAATCAGCACCAGTGCGGAGGCGTCGAACGTTCCCGATATCACCAGCACGGCATAGGCATCCTGTACAACACAGGCGACCGCGAAGTTCGGCCGCGTGTTCCGAGGCGAGCATCGACTCGAAGAAGTCTGGTGCTGTCCGGTTATCGCTGTCCACACGATCGCTTTGCGTAGCGCTGCCAATTGCTCGTGGAGTGGGCGGGCACGTTGGCCGACGACGTGCCAATGTAGTGCTCGTGCCACGGGAGTCTCGGCGCCCTCGAAGGTGCAATGTTCAGTCGCCATCACGGACCTCCTGCGGTTGAGGCTGCTTTGATTGTGCTCTCAACCGATCGGAAAAGCTGCTACGCCTTCCATCCGCGACAACCGTTCCGTCGTTTAGTTATGTGGCGCCGGGGAATCTGGACTAGCCGGGACATGTGCTAGCCGGGACATAGCCGGGACATGTGCTAGCGCTAGTACGCCGCCTCGGCGGCGTCGAACGCTTCGCGTCCGCCGTAGGCAGCCAGCGCATAGATCACCAATACGCTGATCCCGACGTAGGCCAGAGACCAGACTGGGTAGTAGGGCATCCACCAGATCGCGCTGACCGCAGCGATTGCGGCCGCGACGATACCCACCCAGCGACCTACATCTGATCCCATGACCACTGCGATGGAACTGACTATCAAAATGATGGCCACGATGAGGTACACCCAGCCGTAAGTGGTCAGGCTGTGCCCGAAGATCGCGCCTTCGAGGTTGCTCGGCAGCGTGCCGTTGTAAGCAAATGCCCAGATGGCATCGAAGATACGCATGATTCCGGCAATCCCGAGCATTGTGCCAGCGAATAACCGCCAGCCTTCACCCTTGAACATGGTGCGTCACCTTTCGGTCATTCGTCAGCGCCTAGTCGTTGTCGCGGTGGTCGGCCCATCCGACAGTCGTTGACCTCGCACTTCGATGATTGCCGACGTTTGGTCATCGCCCATCATCCGGAGCGGATGAGCCGAGGATGGACGCGGGCCTCGTAGACGATATCCCTTGCGTATTTGGCGATTGGGATACACGATTCGAATACGGGCTCTCACGAGCTGCGGTCAAGTGTGTCCCCTAGAGGCCGCAAATGGCGATCCAAACCAACGCTGGGCCGCAGCGCCCGGCCGCACCTACTGTCGTTTGGTACACCCGCTCGCCGCGTGAAGTGGCATCAGAGCTTGCGGTGGACCCGGAAGTCGGTCTCAACGCGGCGGCAGCCGCTGCGGCGCTGAGCCGAAATGGCCCGAACGCGCTGCCGGAGGAGAAGCCGAAACCGGAATGGCGCCGCTTTCTTGAGCAGTACCGCAGCTATATGCAGATAATCCTGGTCGTGGCGGCGATCGTCTCGCTGTTCATCAAGGAGTGGGGGACTGCGGTCGTCCTCGTCGTGCTAACTCTCCTCAACGCCGTCGTCGGTCTGAGACAGGAGGGCAAGGCTGAGAGCGCGATGAACGCGCTCAAGTCGATGATGAAGGCGACAGCGCGGGTGCGTCGCGACGGAACAGAATCAGAGATACCCGCCGAAGAGGTGGTGGTCGGTGACGTGGTGTTGCTCGCAGCCGGTGATGAGGTACCCGCCGACGGCCGCATCATCTCCGCCAACGCTCTGCAGATCGACGAGTCGGCGCTGACCGGGGAGAGTGTGCCGGCGGCCAAGGACGCCGAGACCATATCCGTTGGCCAAACGGGAGAAACCCTTGAGCTAGGGCCAGGCGACCAGACGAACATGGCTTTCATGAACACCCCCGTTACCCACGGCAGTGCGACGATGATCGTCACCGGTACGGGCGACGACACCGAACTGGGCAAGATCTCCGGGATGCTGTCGGCTACGGCACGAGAGGCGTCGCCTCTGACGAGGGAACTCGACCGGTTGACCTTATGGATCGCGGCTGCTGCCGGGCTCACCATGATCGTGATGTTCGCGCTGGGTCGTGCCCGTGGTGAAGCATGGGACGCGCTGTTCGTCAGCGCCGTGTCGCTAGCCATCGCCGCGATCCCCGAGGCGTTGCCAACCGTCAGCCAGACGATCCTCTCCCTTGGCGGGGTCGACCTCGCCAAGCGAAACGCCATCGTCAAGGACCTGCCGTCGGTGGAGACATTGGGATTTACCTCGGCGATCAACTCCGACAAGACCGGCACTCTGACCATGAACCAGATGACGGCGGTCGAGGTGGTCGACCCGGGGGACCGGTACACCATTTCCGGGATCGGGTATGGCCTTGAAGGCAAGGTCCATCACGCTGTCGGCTCTTCCGGTGATATTGAGTCCGCGATCCTGCCGTACCTGATCGCCAACGACGCTCAGCTCGTCGATGGCAAGGTCGTAGGCGATCCGACAGAAGGGGCGTTACTCGTCCTGTGTTCGAAGGCCGGCCTGGATATCGATTCCAGCCGTGACAGGTTGCCTCGGTTGGCGACGTTGCCATTTGACCCTACTTACAAACTGATGGCGACCTTCAACGACGCGGTCGACGCGGCTGGCCGGCCGGTAGTGCGGTGTTTTGTCAAGGGTGCGGCGCCAGCGGTGATGTCGCGAGCCGCGACCGCCCTACGTGACGGCGAGACCACGGCGTGGGATAGCGCGCTCGCGGAGCGCGGCCGGGAGCATATGGAACGAATGGAGCGCGCCGGCGAACGAGTGATGGCCGCGGCGATGCGAGATCTGGACCCGGCGTCGTTCGATCCGAACGGTGACCTTCTCGGCTATGTCGTGGATCTGCAAATGACGAGCCTGGTCGGCATGGTCGATCCGCCACGTGAGGAATCGAAGGCGGCGATCGCAAGCGCCCACGCAGCACACATCCGGGTACGGATGGTTACCGGCGACGACGTGATCACGGGCGCGGCCATCGCCAGGCAACTCGAGATTCCGGGTGAGGCGATCCTCGGCGCGGACTTCGCCGCGCTCTCCGAGGAAGACCGCCTCGCCCGCATCGACACCATCGGCGTCGTGGGCCGGGTGGCCCCCGAGCACAAGGTGCTGCTTGCAAACACGCTGAAGCAGAAGGGTGATGTCGTTGCCATGACCGGCGACGGAGTCAATGACGCTCCAGCGATCAAGGCTGCCGACATCGGCATCGCGATGGGGAGCGGAACCGAAGTCGCAAAGAATGCCGGCCGAATGGTCCTGTCCGACGACAATTTCGCGACGATCGTGTTCGCGGTCGAACAGGGACGAAAGATCTACGACAACCTCACGAAGTACATCCGATTCGTGCTCGTCCTTCTCGTCGTCTTCGTGCTGACCTTCCTCGGCGCCACAGTGTTCAACATCGCGAACAGCGAGCCATTCACGCCCGCACAGGTCCTCTGGATCCACTTCGTGGTCAACGCACCGTTCGGCTTTGCGCTCGGTTTCGATAAGGCGATCAGCGGCTTGATGGCCCGAAAGCCGCGACCACGAGGGGGGTCCGTGCTCACGAAACCGCTCCTTCTGACGGTCGGTCTCGTTGGGCTGGTGGTCACCATTGGCCTGCTGTTGTTGATCGAACTCGGCGTTAGCCATTTTGGCAGCCTCCAGATCGGCCAGTCGATCGCGTTCACGGCGTTCGCGCTGTGTCTGATCGTCGCTGCTGCCGAATGCCGCAGCGAAACGGAAAGCGTGCTGACGCCGTCCACGTTTGACAGCAAGCAAATGAACTGGGTCACGTTGGGCGAGTTCGTGCTCGCGGTGCTGGTCACGCAGGTGGAGGTCCTGAATCGAATCCTCAACACCACCGAGCTGAATCTGCAGCAGTTCGGATGGGCCCTCGTTCCGGCGGTCGCCCTGCTCGTGCTGTGGGAACTCGGCAAGTTCATCGCTCGTCGGGCTTGGTCCGGACGCCCCGCGGCGGAGCCGGCGGCAGCGACCATTTGACGCGGACAGCTCAGCTTTCCGTTTCCTCACCTGGCTGCCTCAGTATTTGACGACGTGGCCGCCAGTCTGACTCGCGATGTGCTGAGCGAGCTGCAGTTGAATCGCGATGTCTTCTGTTGGGCCAATTTGAGGCTGTGCGAGCCAGCCATCCCCAGTAGCCGTGTAAACGTGTGTGGGGGAGGCTCCGCCAAAGAGTCCTGCCAGGTACCGTTGCGCTCCGACCAAAGCAGCTTCGCTAGGCCACGTTGAAATGTAGACCATGTGATCGGCAAACCGGCACAGAGCTTCGTGGCTCGGCACCAGCCCGACCAGTCCGAACAAAGAGTTCACTACAGGACGGTCGATGATGCAACCGAACGCGGCCGCCACTTCGGTGGAGGTTGCGCCAAGGGCAAGGTCGTTCGCCGGCGTCGTCGCCGATTGCGGTACCTTCGCCGCTGGCGTTGGGGCAGCAGTCGCAGCGGCCTTCGAGGCGTCGTGAGGGCCACTGCAGGCAGCGATCAAGACCAGCCACGCGATTGCAGTCGTTGTAGCCGGGCGAAGCCGCCGGGCGCGAAACAACATCATGTGGCTTCTCCTGAATCGGTTCGTTAGCTGAATCGGTTCGTTAGCAAAGGCGAAGGTAGCAGGCTGTATTCGCGGCGGCGACGGGCTGTCTGAGAACTTCGATCGCTACGTCTACGGTCAAGATCGACGATGATTCGAGGTTGAGGAGGCCGGAGATGCGAGTGGTATTCGTGCACGGGGCATGCGTGCGGGACGGCACGTGGTGGTGGCATCGCACAGCCGAGGTGCTGCAGGAGCGGGGCGTTGCGAGTGTGGCTACGGCCTTACCGAGTTGTGGTGAGACCGGCAGATCGGCCGGTGCACAGGGCCCGGGCCTGAGCGACGACGTCGCCGAGGTTCGGCAGTTGCTGCAAAGTAGCGATGAGTCAACGGTGCTTGTCGTGCATAGCTACGGTGGAATCGTGGCCGCGGAGGCAGCGGCGGGCATAGACACGGTGCAACATCTTGTGTTGATCTCTAGCTACCTGCCTGAGGTTGGCCAGAGTCTGTCCTCCTTCGGAGACGGCACCCCGGCCCCCTTCCTCGATGTCGATGCAGAGGGAGGCACCTTCACCGTTCGTCCTACTGCCCTTATCGACACGTTCCTGCAGGACTGCTCGACCGAGATCGGCCAGGCGGCGATGGGCCATCTGGCTCGGCAGAGCCTGTCGGTGACGCAGCAGCCAGTTCGGGCGTCTGCCTGGCAGAACGTCCCGACGACCTACCTCGTCTGCACCGGAGACAGAGGCACCCCTGCCGGCGCGCAGCGCGACTTCGCCCGTCGTGCGCAAAGCGTCGTAGAGCTGAACACCGGGCACCACCCTTTTTTGTCCCAGCCAACTGCTGTCGCCGACCTGATCCTGAGTCGCTGATGGACGGTAGCGAGTTGCAGATCGTGCGCCAACCGCCTTGTGCGTTCACACCGACACAGCCTGAACATCAGGTCCGTTCACGCGATTAGTCTCAGGTCGGCGGCCAACATTGCTTGGCCGAAATGCTTTGGGAGGAGATTGACGATGCCAGTGCTGGGAGTCGGCGGAATTTTCTTTCGCGCTCAGGATCCGGACGCTCTCAATGCCTGGTATCGCGAGCAGCTTGGCGTCGGCGCCGGCTGCGCCGCCGAGGGCACCGGGCCAGCCGGCGAATGGTCCTGGAACGTGCAGGGCGGCCCTCTCGTCTTCGCGCCCTTCAAGACGGAGACCGATTACTGGGCGGTGGACAAGCAGTTCATGCTCAACCTCCGTGTCAGAGATTTGGACGGACTGCTCGAACAATTGAGTGCCAACGGCATCGCGGCGATCGTCAAGCCCGAATGGGACTCGCCCGAGGTCGGACGCTTCGCGCGGATACATGACCCCGAAGGCAATGCGATCGAATTGTGGGAACCGCCCGCAGCACCTGCGTCCTGAGCTGCGGATGGGTGCCCTTGCTGCATACGGGACGGTAGGAAGCGACGATCTGCCGCACGGGTGCAGATGGATTGGTCCGGCAAGTATTGGGTATTCGGAGCCACGTCGCCAGGCGGCAGCGGTGGGTGCCTAAGCCGTCGCCGCTACGTCGATGCGGCGTCTGGTCCGAAATTCGTCCGGACACCACGGAGTTCTCTTCTAGAGGCGATACCCAGTTTGGCGAAGACATTGGTCAGATGCCACTCGACCGTGCGGGGGCTTAGGAACAGGTGAGCACCGATCTCGGGGTTAGACATCCCGTCGCGTGCGCACAGAGCGATTTGGGATTCCTGGGCGGTCAAATCGGCGGTGGTCTCGACGCTGCGCTTCCGCGCGATCTCGCCGGTAGCTCGCAGCTCGCGGGCTGCGCGGGCGGCGAATGCGTTGGTGCCCATGGCCGTAAACATTTGGTGGGCGGTTCGAAGTTGTTCGCGCGCGTCGGTTCGTCGGCTCTCGCGGCGCAGCCATTCGCCGTAGACGAGGTGGGCACGGGCGAGCTCTGTTCGAACGCGTGTGCGGCTGAGGTAGTGGATCGCTTCGCGGTAGAAGCCTTCGGCGGTGTCCCCAGTGCTTAGCAGTGCGCGAGAGCGCGCCTCGCTTCCGAGCGCCCAGTCGGTGCCACTGGGGCCCGTGGTTTGCACTAGCTGCTGCAGCGCATGCGCAGCCCGGGCGGGCTGGCCGCTGCGACTGGCTGCTTCGACAAGTTCGACCAGCGACCAGTTGTAGAACGCGAGTTCGGACGCGTACGCGGCCCCTTCTTCTGCCGCAACGAGCGCCTCCTGAAATTGTCCGAGGGCGTTGCACAGCAATGCTTTTGCGTGCTGGATAAGGGTCAGGCCCATGCCTTCGCCTCGGCTTGCCACCTCGTCGATGGCGGTCTCGATCAGCCGGGAGGCCGTGGATTCATCACCTTGCCAAGCCGCGAGGGCGATGGCGCCATAGGGTGGGAGAAGGCTCCCGGTGGCATCCGTGACCGCGGCGACCTCCTCGACCAGAGAACTCGCCGAGGCGAGTTCGCCCGCGAATAAGTGCAGGCCGATCCGTGCACTGAGGGCGAGAGGGAGCACTGCCAGCGCACCCGCTTGTCGTGCGAGCCGGACGTGCCGGGTGCACAACAGCTCCCAGCTCTCGTCGTCCCATAGATCGTGGGCTGCGTGAGTGGCGAACCATAGCCACCGAATGGCCTCATCCGTAGGCAGCTTTCCGGTGCGGAAAGCGTTCACCGCACGCTTCAAGAGCGGCGCGCCGGCGGCATAGCCGTCCGTAATCACAAGTGTCAGGCCATCGAGAAGTAGATCGGGTGGGCGTGCGGGCGACGGAGTGGCTGCATGGGCGGCTCGAGCGATCGTCAGGACGTCGATCTCCCCAGCGAAACGTCCAACAAACAGTGCCGCGGAGAGCGCGTGAAGGTGTGTGTCGCGCGCGAGGGCTGAGTCAAACGGTTCCAATTGCGTGGCGGCCGCCAGTAGCAGGGCGGGGGCGTTGCCGCCTCGCCGTGAGCCGAAGGCGATCTGTGCGTGCAGGAGGCCCACTCGGGCGCGAGCGGTTTCGTCAAGCGGACCGGCCTGCGCTGTGGCCAGTAATGCCAACGCGGCCTCATGTGCCCCGGCCTCGTAGGTTGCGTGCGCTGCCGCCAACGCGCGCTGCGCTTGCCGACCCGATTCCGGTGTCAAGCGTGCCGCGCGCTCCAGAAAAGCTGCGGTCGCGGCCAGACCGCCGCGCGTCTGCGCTCGGCCGGCCGAGCGCTCCAATTCCGCGGCCACCTCCTCGTTGGGACCGGGCGAGGCCTGCGCGCGGTGCCACGCGCGGCGATCCGGGTCGCGCTGCGCGTCGGTCACTTCCGAGAGCGCGCGGTGCACGCTGCGTCGCTCCGCGGAAGACGCCGCGCCGTAGATCGCCGATCGGAGGAGGGGATGGCGCAACGTGACTCGGGCGCCGACTTCGAGTAAGCCGTCCGCTTCGGCTGGACTCGCCGCCTCTATTGGAATCGCGAGCCGCTCTGCGGCTAGCCGGAGCAGGGCCGGATCACCGACGGGTTCTGCCGCCGCGAGCAGCAACAGTTGCTGGGTCTCGGTGGGCATGCGGCCTACCTGCCGTCGGAAGCTCGCCTCGATCCGACTTGGCAGAGGTGGCCCACCCGGTACGTTGAACCCGCCCGCGAGGTCTGCCGCAGTCAACCCCCGGGGAAGCTCCAGCAGTGCCAGCGGATTGCCGCGCGTCTCGGCGATGATCCGGTCGCGGACCCGCTCGTCCAACGGTCCGGTTATCGTCGAGGCGAGCAGGTCACGCGCGTAGATGTACGACAGTCCGCCGAGCCGCAGGTCCGGAAGTCCTGTCAACTCATCGACATCGTCCTGTTCACGCTCGGCTAAGAGGAGAACAATCGACTCCATCTGCAATCGTCGGGCTACGAACGAGAGCACTTGCGCGGAGGATCTGTCGAGCCACTGGGCATCATCGACCAGACAAAGCAACGGTTGGTTCTCAGCCGCACCCGACAGCAGACTCAATACCGCGAGGCCGACGAGGAAACGATCGGGTCGAGGCCCGGAACTCAACCCGAACGCAGTGCCGAGCGCGTCCCGTTGCGGCACAGGCAATTGCTGGCGTCCGGCCAGCAGGGGTGCACAGAGAAGCTGGAGACCTGCGAAGGGAAGCTCCATCTCTGACTGCACGCCGACCGCGTGAAGAATCCGCCACCCATTGCTCTGCTCAGCCGCATAGGCCAGTAGGGCGGTCTTTCCGACGCCCGCCTCGCCACGTAGAACGAGTACACCACTCCGCTCGGATCGTGCAGCGTCCAAGAGCTGATCGAGCGTCGCACACTCGAGCTTGCGGCCGCGCAACCTGGTCATGCCGACCTCCGCGGGCGAAGGAAGTATCGGCAACCAGAATAGTGTGCTCCGCCACCAGCGAGTCTGACGGAGTCGTAGCGAGGAGCATCCACCTGTCGTGCTGCGCCTCGCCGCGCCTCGATTATGAGCGTAATCTAAAGACACGAGCTGGAGGTGTACCGGATGGGGCGAGTATCTCGCGGGCAGGCGACCGTGAATCGCAAGAGAGTGGTGGAATCGGCGTCTCGTCTCTTTCGGGAACGGGGGGTCGGTTCCACGAGTGTCAGCGACGTGATGGCCGAGGTTGGTCTGACCCAGGGTGGCTTTTACAAGCAGTTCGAGTCGAAGGATGCACTCGTGGCCGAGGCGGTCGGCGAGGCGTTTTCGACGATGTTCGACCTGCTCGACGAATTCGACGCTCGTCATCCTGGCGATCACGCGGCCTCTCGTCGCGCGTTGGCGGACTACTACCTATCACCGGCTCATCGCGACGATTCAGCTCGGGGATGTCCTACCACGGGATTCGGCTCGGACATCGGCCGGTCGCGTACCGACAGCGAAGCCCGTCATCCCTATCAGGCTGGAGTCGCGCGTTTCGCCGGGTGGATGGGCAGCGGCGGTGGCGCTCCCAGCGACGAGGACATCGCTCTCGTGTGCGAAATGGTAGGCGCGTTGATGTTGTCGCGGGCCACCGCGGGTTCACCGTTGTCGGACCGTATTCTGTCGGCTGCGCGTACCAAGGTCGGCGACTTCGAGCGCTGAGCGGCCTGAGGAAAGCGCCCCGAGCCGGTTATCTCGTGTAGCGCGCGGCGGGCCTCGCGAGCGACAGACCGGGGATCAGCGCCTTACGTGCAGCATCGAGCCTTTCCCGCCCCGCGTAGTCCGGGAGCGACGGGATGGTCACCAGTTCGCCGGCGTCCAGTCCCGCCAGCCCAGCCTTGGCTGCGTCTGCGGGCTCCATGATGATCTCGGTCGGTAGCTGGTCGAGTTCGATTCCCGATCCGTCCCAGAAGGCGGTGCGCAGGCCGCCGGGCAGCACGACTTGGACGGTCACATTAGTGTCGGCGAACTCCTGTGCCAGGCCCTGTGTGAATGCGACCACGTACGCCTTGGTAGCGCTGTATGCGGCGCCGACCGGCATGATGTTGAGCGCGAGCGCCGACGCCACGTTGATGATGGTGCCGTTCCCGCGGCTGGCGAATGCCCTCGCCGCTGCCGCTGAAATGCGGGTGAAGGAGGTGACGTTGAGCGTCACCAGCTTGTCTAGCGCGTCCGGATCGGCACTCTGGACCGGCCCGAACAGCGCGCCACCGGCGTTGTTGACGAGTACATCGATGGCTGGATCGCTGGCGAGCTTGGCTTCGACGGCGCGGGTACCTTCGGCAGTGCCGAGGTCGGCGGACAGTACGGACACGGTGCGCCCAGTCGCTGATGAGATTTCGACGGCGACCGAGTCGAGGCGCGTCTTGTCGCGTGCGACGAGAATGATGTTCTTGCCGCGCATGGCTAGCTGCTCGGCATAGGCGGCGCCGAGACCCGCGGTCGCACCAGTGATGAGGGCAGTGCCCGGGATTGGTGTGGTCATAAGAAGCCTCCGGAGACGGGTGGAGCAGGTTTCTAGAAGATAGATTCTTATCGTAATCTATCTAGGCACGCATGAGTATGCCGTGACGTCAGCGGGTTGTTGCACCGCTAATCCGACGCTAACCCGCCCAGCCGCATGCCGGCTGTGCTGCTTGCCCTGGTGAGTAGACCCCGGGGGGCGGACCCGGGGTCTAGCCGGGGTCGACGCGCGGCATTCACCGCGAACCTTGATCTGGCAGTGAGGAGACCAGCTGCCGACGAGGCGAACAGACAATGATCACTTATCGCGAGGCGGTCACGATTGGCCGCCAGGACCCGCGGGACGCCGCACTGGATCATGAAGGTGCAAACATTGCTAGCGCAAGGGGAAACGCGGATGACGAGCGACAGCGCTCCATGCGCCGACGCCCTTGCGACTCGCCGCCGTCAACGTCGCGTAGCCCACCCGGAAGCGGCACGAAACAGATAGCCGTCACAGAACACGCCGGCGCCCGAGATCCGCACGGACCGCCGAGACCTTCACCTCCCGGTCAGACCTGGCTGGCAGGTACCAACAAGACCAAGAACAGGACCCGACCATGAAATCCATTGCCTCACCACTATCGGGGATGCGCCGCGTGGCCGTCGGCAGCGCGATAGGCGTCCTCTTTGCCACCCTCGCCGTCGTCCCGACGCAACGGGCAATCGCCGACGACTCTCGGTCAGGGGAGACGCAGAAGCCCACTGTCGTGCTCGTACACGGTGACTGGGCCGATGCCTCGAGCTGGAGCGGGGTCGTTAAGAGATTGCAGCATGACGGCTATACCGTCGCGGCAGTCCCAAATCCGCTGCGGTCGCTGTCCGGAGACTCGGCCTACCTCGCCACCTATCTCAGCACCCTCACCGGCCCAGTCGTACTCGTCGGCCACTCCTACGGCGCCGCAGTCATAACCAATGCTGCCACTGGCAATCACGACGTCCAGGCGCTGGTCTACGTCGACGGATTGGTCCCCGACGAAGGGCAGACAGTCGCGCCGCTCGCCGGGCCGGAGTCAGCTCTCGCTGTCGCTGATCCCACCACCGTCTTCGACTTCGTGCCCGCAACCCTTCCCCCGGTGGCGACTACTGATTTGTATCTGAAGCACTCGACCTTCCTCACCGCTTTCGCCAACGGGCTGCCCGCCGACCAGGCCGAAGTGTTGTTCGCGTCCCAGCGACCGAGCACCCTGGGGGCCCTGAACGAACCGTCGGGGATCCCCGCGTGGCGAACGATCCCCTCGTGGTATCTCGTCGGCACTCAGGACCGGGTCGTCCCCCCGAGCGCGCAAAAGGCGATGGCCCACCTCGCGGGCTCCAGCATCTCTGAATTCAAGGCGGGCCATCTAGGCCTGATATCGGACCCGAAGTCAGTGACCCGCATAATCGAACGGGCAGCGATGTCCACCAAACAGGTGCACTGACAGCAGACATCGATGACGCCGCCCAGGGCCTCTGAGGTCGGTGATGTGTTGAGGACCTCCGAGCAGGGTAGGTAGCCGACCGCGGCTCTGCCACTCGGAGGTCCTCGTTGTTCAGCAACCTTGATTGGAGACGAGGACATTGTCGACTCCTCGCATTCCGCTAAACCTGTTCGCAATACCGTTCGGCCTTGCCGGGTTGGCGGGCAGCTGGCTGATCGTGACTCACTACGGCCATGCGCCGGTAGCTATCGGCGACGGCCTGCTGGCCCTATCGGCACTTACCTGGCTGGTCGTTCTCATCAGCTACGCACGCTATGTGTCTTCTCAGCCCTCGGTATTCGCTCGCGATCTGACCGACGCGATGGCGGGACCGTTCGCGTCGCTGGCGGTCATCACGCCGATGATCCTGGCCGCGGAGGGCATCTACCCGCATGGCGCGGGCACTGGACGCCTGCTGCTGGATGTCTTCCTCGTGCTCACCGTCTTACTCGGTGCCTGGTTTACCGGCCAGTGGATTTACGGGCCGTTGGAGGTGGATCAATTTCACCCTGGGTATTTCCTGCCGACGGTGGCTGGCGGTCTGATTGCCTCGGCCGGCGCAGCGGAGGTCGGGCAGCGACGCCTGGCCGAGATCATGTTGGGCCTGGGCGCGCTCTGCTGGGCGGCCCTCGGCTCGATCATCCTGGGACGGCTACTGTTCCGGCCCCTGCTCCCCAAGCCTCTGCTGCCAACGCTGGCCATCGAGATCGCGCCGGCCGCGGTCGGCAGTCTGGCTTACTTCGCCCTCAACGGCGATCACGTCGATGCTGTCGCAGCCATCGTGGGCGGGTACGGGTTATTGATGGTTTTGGCTCAGCTTCGGCTGCTCCCGCTCTACATCAGCCTGCCCTTCGCCGCCGGCACCTGGGCTTTTGCGTTCAGCTGGGCCGCCGTCGCGACCACCGGACTGCACTGGCTCAACGACCAGCAGCCATCCGGTTACCGCATCTATGAGTACGTCCTCCTGGGTGCTATCACCACGTTGGTGGGCGGCATCGCCGTCCGCACCATCGTTGCGGTCGCCCGGCGCCAACTGCTCCCGGCAGGCGCGGTGGTCGCGAGGTCGACCGTCCAACCCGAACCCGCACCGATCGATCGCAGTCGGGCGTGACCACCACTGTGTGAGGAGTAGATGTCACTGATCCGCCTACGAGTGCGTCGAGCCCGCGTTTCGTTCTTCTCGGTCTTCGGTCCCGATCGCACGTCCACAGCGGCGGATACAGCCGCCCAGGCGCCAAAATGATGGCATGGCCAGTCGAATAGCGGTTATTGCAATCGATGCTGTGCAGCCACGCCGGGTAGCCGACTTCTGGTGCGGCGTTCTTGGCTGGCGGGTCGTCGAAGAGGACGGCAGTGTCATCAGCCTTGCGCCGCCTGACGGTGCGTGGCCAACGATCGACGTCGTGGCAGTGCCCGAGAACAAGATTGTCAAGAACCGATTGCATCTCGACCTTCGCGCCGACGGCCTAACGACGTCCGAAGAGCTCGAGCGGCTCCTGGCCCTGGGTGCGCGATACGCGGACGTGGGCCAAGCGGCCGATGCAACGTGGGTAGTGCTCTCTGACCCCGAGGGCAATGAGTTTTGTCTGCTCTCCCGGTCCGTCGAGGAAACTCGCATTTGACGTTGCCATGGCGCTATTCAGTGTTACTATCTACTGGTAGTCAATATCACTGAGTAGTTGAGGACAGTCCATGGGCAAACAAGCGACCGAGATGCTCAAGGGAACGTTGGAGGGCATCGTCCTCGCGATCCTCTCCGGCCGGTCCGCGTACGGCTACGAGATCACCGCCTGGCTGCGAGATCAGGGTTTCTCTGACATCGCGGAGGGGACTGTCTACGCACTGCTCATCAGGATCGAGCAGCGCGGTCTCGTTGACGTTGAGAAGGTCCCCTCGGAGAAGGGGCCGCCACGCAAGGTCTACTCCCTCAACGCTCAGGGACAGGAATATCTCGAAGAATTCTGGAGGACCTGGAGCTTCCTCACAGAACGATTGGAACAGCTCCGCGAAGGAGAAAAGTAATCATGGGAATTTCAGATTTCGCCTCAAAGGTGATCGGCGACAAACGTCGGTGGAGGGCATACAAGGCGCGCACACGAGCGCTTCCCGAGAACTACCGCACCGCGGTTGACGAGATCGAGCGCTATCTCATGCACTTCGTGCCGTTCGACGGCAGTAGCGCAGCATCTGAGTTCGAGGATCTTGTCGAGCTGTTCGAACAGGCTGCGGCTGACGGAACGCCGATCCGCGACATCGTCGGTGAGAACCCGGTCGAATTCGTCGAGGCGTTTGCTCAGAACTACACGAAGGGCGGCTACGTCCCCGATCGGGTCCGGGAACGGCTGGTCAGCGCCATCAACCGCGCAGAACAAGACGACGGTGAGACCCGCTCATGACGGCCCGACCAACCTCGGGAACGGCCATCCTCGTACGCGGCCTTCAGAAGTCATACAAAAAGGTGGACGTGCTGCGCGGCGTGGACTTCGACGTGCAGCGGGGCAGCATCTTCGCCCTGCTCGGCTCCAACGGAGCGGGCAAGACCACAGTCGTGAAGATCCTTTCCACGCTGGCCAAGGCCGACGCGGGAACTGCCAGCGTCAACGGCTTCGACGTGGCCACGCAGCCGGCGAACGTACGAGAGTCCATCAGCCTCACCGGACAGTTCGCCGCCGTCGACGAAATCCTCAGCGGACGGGAGAACCTTGTTCTCGTAGCGCGATTACGCCACCTGAAGGATCCGGGCCGGATCGCGGACGATCTGCTCGAACGCTTCTCGCTGACCGACGCCGCAGCGCGGAGGGTGTCGACGTATTCCGGTGGCATGCGCCGTCGCCTCGACATCGCGATGAGTCTCATTGGGAATACGGAGGTCATCTTCCTCGACGAGCCGACAACGGGACTTGATCCCCAGGCGCGCATTGAGGTGTGGCAGGCCGTGCGGGAACTGGCCGAACACGGCACGACAGTGCTGCTCACGACGCAGTATCTGGACGAGGCCGAACACCTCGCCGACCGAATCGCGATCCTCCACGAGGGTCGAATCATCGTCAACGGAACCCTCACCGAGCTCAAGCAGTTACTCCCGGCCGCCAAAGTCGAATACGTCGAGCAGCAGCCGAGCCTCGAGGACGTCTTCTTCGCCATCGTGGGTACCGACGACAAGGACGGCGACGTCAAGGACAGCGACGTCAAGAACAGCGACGACAAGGACGGCGCCGGCGGTGAAGCGCTTGCTATGACCACAGCGTCAGCAAGATCGAGTGGGGAACAACGATGACCGAGCATTACTTGAGCGACACCGCCGTCCTGCTGGGACGCTCGCTGCGCCATGTCACTCGCAGCGTGGACACGATCATCACGACGACGATCATGCCGATCGCCTTCATGCTGCTGTTCGTCTACGTATTCGGCGGCGCGATCAAACACGGGTCTGATTCCTATGTGAACTACCTGCTGCCCGGAATTCTGCTGATCACGATTGCCTCGGGCATCTCCTACACCGCGTTCCGGCTGTTCCTGGATATGAAGAGCGGCATCTTCGAGCGATTCCAGTCCATGCCGATCGCGCGGTCCTCCGTCCTGTGGGCGCACGTGCTGACCTCAGTGCTCGCCAATCTGATCTCTGCCGTGATCGTCGTGCTCGTCGCCCTGCTCATGGGCTTCCGTTCGGGGGCGGGAGTGCTGGCGTGGCTCGCGGTCGTCGGCATGCTGATCCTGTTTACCCTTGCGTTGACCTGGATTGCCGTAATCCCTGGTCTTTCTGCGTCGTCCGCGGACGGGGCGAGCGCGTTCTCCTACCCGCTCATCTTTCTGCCGTTCATCAGCTCGGCATTCGTGCCCACCGACACTATGCCGGGCCCGGTGCGCGCCTTCGCCGAGCACCAGCCGGTCACGTCCATCGTCAATGCCATCCGCGACCTGTTCACCCAGCAGCCGGTCAGTACCAACATCTGGACTGCTCTCGCCTGGTGCCTCGGTCTCCTCCTCGTCGCGTACGCGATCGCCATGGGCACTTACCGGCGCAAGATCTCCTAGGTCGTCTTGGTCGGCTCCGACGACGGGGTCACGCCGTCGGCAGTGTCGAACAGAATCTGCTGCAGCGGGCGGGGTAACTCGCCGTTCCACACCAGAGCCGCCGTGGCGGTCAGCGGGTGGCCGTGGATGCTGACTCGTGCCATGTCAGCACTTTCCGCCGAGCGCGGGAGCCGGATAACGCCGGGCGGGGGCCCAGCGATGGCAGTGGGACCGGTCAGCACAGCGGCTGAGCGGTCGGCGGTAGCGGCGAAGGCAAGCGCCATCGACAGCGAGTGACGCACGGGTGGGTCGGTGAATTCGAACCGCGAGTTCACCGACCGCAAGTCCTCCAGCCAGCGGTCATACGTCGCGGGACTGGCGCGGCGTGGTCCATGGATGACGTCCATTCTGGCCAGCTCTTGCAGGCCGATTAGCCCACTGTGCGCCGCCGGGTGTGAGGCGGGGACCCACACATCGGGCTCGAATTCTCCCAAGCTCATGGCCTCGAGCGGAGCCGGCAGCGCGTCGGGGCTTGCGTTCAGCCAGCCCATGCCCGCGTCGGCACGGCGGTGGCGGATCGGCGAGAACTCAGCGTCAAGAGCTGCCTCCATCCAGGTGATGACAACCTCGCCGACATCGGCGGTCGTTCGCAACCAAGAGGTGATCTTTACCGCGAGAGAGTCAGGCAAATCCGCTGGTATGACAAACCGCAGCCGCGGCCGATCCAGGCCGGCCACCTGCCTGGTCTGGCTGGCCGCATGATCGACCGCCGAAAGCACGTCCCGGGCCGCCTCGAGTAGTGCGCTGCCTGGCGCGGTGAGCCGCACACCATCCCGCCGGCGACGTAGCAGCGGGGTTCCGACGATCTGTTCCAGCCGCTGGATCTGCTGGCTGAGGGTCGGCTGGGCGATGAACAGGCGCGCCGCCGCCTGCGTGAAGCTACCGGCGTCGGCGACGGCGACGAAGTATCGCAAGTGGCGCAGTTCAAGACTCTGCGGTGCCCGTGTACGCGTCGGGGGGAGCGGAATCGGCTCGGCTGGCGGCTTGTCGATATCTGTCACGCAGGTCCTCCTCGGGCCAGATCTGTACCGAGCGGCGCTTAACGGCGGGCCGATTCGGCTTCTGACCTCGACGATCCTCGCCGTTCCTACCCGCCGAATCGGTAATACGCCTGATGCGGTGCGGGAATCCTGCAGCCACTGATGCCCGCCACCCTGCTTTCCCGATCATGAATCCGCTACGCTTCCTGGGATATCTGGAACGGCAGTTTCTTGACAGAGCTCACGGCTGGTGCGGCGTCGACGCTTTCAGAAGCCGGTTGTGCAGCTCCGTGGTGAGTGTGTGGATCTCACGTGTCAGTTGCGTGTTGGTCTTGAGTTCCAACTCTTGTTCGGTGAAGTCGTGGTCAGCTTTTGCCTGCTGGAACGCTGCCTGTCGGTTCTGGCCGATCATGACGAAGGTGGACAGGAAGATCGCTTCCAGCGAGACGATGAGCGTCAACGTCGGCCACGGCTTGGATTCGATGAAAAGAATCCAGATGGTGAACAGCGCGATGTGGAGGTAGACAAAATTCATCGACCCGGCGAATGTGGTGATCCAGTCGGCGACTCGCAGCTGAACGTCCTGCGCCCGCTGCGCTTGCTGCTCGAGCACCACCGGGTGGTGCCGGGTGTTCTGTGGCGTGCTTGGAGGGTCCTTAGGTTCGCCTGCCTGCCCAGCTGTGCTGGAGTCTGGTTTGGTCATGGTGCTGCCTTTCGTGGTTGAGGGGTGCCCTCCCAGGTGGCGAGCTATGGCTGCTTACCGGCGGGCACCACGCGCGGTGCGCGGGCCGGCCCCCAGACACCCGGACAGCGGTGCGCGGGGACCGGCCCGGCGGACCTTCGGTCAGGCGGACCTTCGGTCACGTGGACCTTTGGTCAGGTGGACCTGCTGATAGCCGGCAGGAAGTCGGCGTCAGCCAGTGACGTAGACGTCGTCGCGGACCTCGAAGACGCCGGTGGCCATCCAGGCGGCGCCGATCACCGCGTCGTGTTCGGCCCAGGTGCGGACGTGCCCAGCCAGGGTCACGGTGTTGCCCTGGGTGTCCACCGCGAGGTCGCTGTCATCGGCGATCAGTGCGTAGCGATCGAGCGCGTCCTGGACAAGAAGTACGACGTCGACCGGGTCGGCATCGTAAACGATCTCGATGTCGTCCTTGACGTTGCGCACACCGGTCAGCCCGTTGACGGCCGTCTCGGCTGCGGCGCGCTGCGGACCGTAGGCGACGATGCCGGTCAGCGTCAGGTTGCCATCCCGGGCAGTTGCCTCAACACCAGTCGGTACCGCGACATTCAACTCCAAGGCGTTGTTCGCGGCGGTGGTCAAAATCGCGTCATCGCGGTAGTCACCTTCTGGCAGCATCACCTCGAGGTGATTGTGAACCTCCGTTACCCCTGCGACGCGCTGCGCGGCTGCGGCCGCCTCGCGGTATTGCGGGTAGCTCGGTACGGTGCCGTTGAGTGCCACCTGCCCGTTCAGATTCTTGACGGTGATGTCGGTCGCGTCAACGATCGGGTCGAAACCGAGTTCGGCCTCGACGGCTTCACGGATATCTTTTGCCTTTCCCATTTTCCTTGTCCCTTCAAACGGATGAGGCGGCGGTTTGCCGTTCACCAGCCAGTCCACCCGGCAATCCGGCGGTCGCCAAAGCGGTGATGGCTCTGGTGACATTGGCTGGCGCTATAGCTCTTGGTGTGCGATCCGAATGCGAGACCATTTCCGGATATTCCTGGAATGTGAGGGGTTCGTACTCGAGTGCCGTCCGAGGGGGCTGTTGGCTGCAGGATTGCCGCATCGCCTCAAGGGTATTACCGATTCGGCCCGCCTTCGTATCGGGGATCGTCGAGGACGGAAACCGAATCGGAGGTGTCAGATGAGTTCGATGTACACGTGGCAGGTACCAGCCACACTCTCGCGCCAGACCCCACTCGCTGCTACGGAAAGCGGTGAGAGCTCGGGCCTGGGTCGAATCTCGGCCCCGGCGATCGTGGTTCTCGTCCCCGGCGGCGGGTCCGGGGGTCGCGTCGGTCTGGACGAGTTGCTCGCACACCTGGGAGCGGCGATAAGTGATGGTGATTTCGAAACCCAGCCAAAAGTAGCGGTTGGTGACGTCGAGATAGATATGGCGGCCAAGGTTGCCATTGGAAAGGACGGCGAGCGGGTGGGACTCACGCCGACGGAGTGGCGCCTGCTCGAGCAGCTGATGCGCCGGCCGGGCCGACTGGTCTCGGCAGAGACGCTTTTCGCCGCGTTGCGTGGCGGCCCGGAACACACTGACCCGAGCTACCTGCGCACCTACATCTTCCAGTTGCGGCGAAAGCTCGAACCTGAACCGAACCGTCCGCGCCATCTCATCACCGTGCCCGGCATGGGCTATCGCTTTCAGCCATGATCAACGAGGAATTGGCGCACGAGACCCCTGCCGATCTGTGCCTGCCCGGCGGCTGGCGTGTCCATCACCGCGGGCACGCGGCCAGCCGCGAGTGGATCGAGGTCTACGACGCCAGCCGTGACCTGGTTGGTCTGGTAACAACGACTGATCGGCGAATGGTCTCGGTGGCCGGCGCATGGCGACAGTTCGTGCCTGGGGCGATGCGAGGTTCTCGTTGGTGGACTCTCGCCATCGGGCATGCCAGCGATGTTGGGGAGGCCCGCGTCACGTTCGGACGGAAGTCTCGATCGGGACCGGTCTTGCGCACCTTCGTCACACCCAGGGTCCGTGCGGGATTGTGGATCGCGTTGGTTTCCGGACCGCAACTGACCGTGAGCATCGAACAGGGCATGTGTCGTCATCGTCAGTTCGTCATTCCGCGAGCCCGTACCTGTGCGGTTCATGGCGCCGCGATCCCCCTTGGGTGATGTCGTGTTACCTGCAGCCGGTCCGCAGAAAGCACCGATGTACTGCGGTGTACGGAGGCAGACGATCGAACAGTCAACTCATTCGATGAAGGGAGTTTCGAGATGGTCCTGGACCAAGAACTAGTTGCCAACGTGAGCGACGAGCTGATGTGGGATCCGAAGGTGGACAGTGCGGCCATCGCGGTATCAGTCGAGGACGGTGCGGTTACGTTGCGCGGCACCGTCGGAAGCATCCGTGAGAAGAGGGAGGCCAAGAACGCCGCCCAGCGAGTGTTCGGCGTGCTATCGGTCGACAACCGGCTGCAGGTACGACTGCTCACTGCCAACAAGCGTGCCGACGCCGAGATCCGTGGCGACGTTCTTCAGGCACTCATGCTGGACAGCATCGTCCCGAGCACGGTCGACGCGAAGGTCAACGACGGTTTCGTCACGCTTACCGGAACGGTGGATTGGCAGTACCAGCGGGACGAGGCCGACTACGTCGCAAGCAATATCGCCGGAACTCTTGATGTCCTCGACGACATCGCGGTCAGCGGACCGACGCCCAACGCGTCGGACACCAAGCAGGAAATCACCAAGGCGTTCAAGCGCAACGCCGGGTTCGACGCCAACGACCTCACGGTCTCGACGGCAGCTGGCACCGTGACGGTCGCCGGAACGGTTCGCTCGTGGGCCGAGCACGACGAGGCGATCGGTGCTGCGTGGGCCGCGCCGGGAGTGACGTCCGTGCGCGACGAGTTGGCGATCAGCTATTGATTGACGTGGCTCGGACGGAGCGATTGCAATTCCGCTTCGTCCGAGCACGTCCAACACAGAAAGGTTCTTTCATCATGTCCTTGCGAACATCGTTGATTGTTCGGGGTGTGCTAGCCATCGCGATCGGTATCGTTTCGGTCGCCTGGCCCGGCATCACCATCGGAGCCTTCGTCATCCTTTTTGCCTTCTACGCATTCGTTGTTGCGATCACGGACGCAATGCGTGCGTTCGACAGTGCCCGGATAGGTCCCGCTGCCGGCTACCTGTTGCTGTCTCTGATGTCATTGGTGGCAGGCGTTGTGGCCCTGATCTGGCCCGGACCGACCGCGCTCGTCGTCGCGGTGCTGGTAGGAATTTGGGCCTTCGTCATAGGTACGTTCGAGGTTGCCATGACGTTTGGTAGTGGCGAGTCGGCTGGTCATCGCGCGATGTGGCTGCTCGGCGGGCTACTCTCGATTGCGCTTGGCATCGTCCTGTTCGTCCGTCCGGACATCGGGGCAGAGTCGCTGGCCGTCGTCTTCGGCTTGTACAGCATCGTCTTCGGAATCAGCGCCCTGGTCGTCTCAACACAAGCAGGCGATCTGCAGCGGGACTTCCAAAAACTTGTCTCGTCGTCCGTCTGAGTCTCGAGCTGACTCTTGAGCTGACTCTTGAGGGGCTCAGCAGTTTCATCCGTACGTGAGGCCGTGGGCGCCTCACGTTCGGGTGCGTGGACCAAAAGGCGTCGCCTTTCTCGTGTGCCGGGCACAGTGCCAGCTGTGAGTTGAGTTCGTAGGCTCGTTCGTGGACTGGTTCGACGATTCGGAGTTGACGTTATGGATCACCTCGACGCGAGGGTCTCAGGCCGCCCTGAACGCTTTCGGGTCGTGGTCGCTGACGACGAGGTGCTGTTGCGGCACGCCTTGGGCAGCCTTGTCGACCGACTTGGCTTCGAGGTTGTGGGACTGGCCGGCACCGCCGAGGAGCTGCTCGCGCTCGTTCGGTCGCAGCAGCCGGATCTCGTCATCGTCGATATCCGAATGCCGCCTGGATATCGGACCGAAGGTCTGGACGCAGCACGGATCATCCGCCAGGAACGTCCTCAGACGGCCATCTTGGTGCTTTCCGGACATGTCGAGGTCGAGCATGCGATGGACCTGTTGGCCACCGAACGTCGCATCGGTTACCGCCTGAAAGACCGAGTGATCGACATCGCCGAATTCCGCGCGACGCTGGAACGGCTGATCGGCGGCGAGGTCGTGATCGAGCCGGCACTGGTCCAGGAACTCGTCCGTCAACGCGCTGGTCACGACCCACTCGAGGCGTTGAGCCCACGCGAGCGCGAGGTGCTCGCGCTCATGGCCGAGGGCCGTTCGAACGGTGGCATCGCCAACAAGATCTGGGTCGCCGAACGAACTGTCGAAAAGCATGTGCGCAGCATCTTGACCAAGTTGAGGCTGCCGGAAAGCTCCGACGACCACCGCCGGGTACTTGCAGTCCTCACCTTTCTGGACCGGCGTGAACGGGTGGCGGGCTAGCGAGCCACCGGCCTGAGGACTGCTTGGCCGAGGTAGTGACAGGCGCGCAGCGCGAGCTCGAGGTCGGCGTGGTGCTTGTCGATCGGCGCGCCGAGGGCCTCCCGAGCCTTGCCGAGCCGGTAATGCACGCTGTTCTTGTGCATCGTCAGCTGCGCGGCCGTCTCGCGGTAGCTTCCCGTCGACAGATAGAGCAACAACGTCTCGCGCAGCCGTTCGTGTGGCTCGTCATCGATCGCCAGGTCGGCGAGCGTCGCCCAGATCCAGCTCCGCGCGGCCGGGAGATCGCTGCAGAGCAGTGCCACCGTGCCGACATCGGCGAAGGCGGTAACCCGGACCCCGGGCCGCGCAGCCAGCGCCAGAGTTTGCGTGCTGACGGCCTGCAGGTGTGATTGCCGGAACCCCTCGACGCCGTAACCGGGTTCGCCGAAGGCGATTCGTGCTGACGCATCGCCTTCGAACGCAGCCACCGACGTGGCGTCCACGCGGGAGACCCCGCCGATGCCGAGCGGTATCCAGATCCACGCGACTGTCTCGTCACGCGGCACGAACAGCTCTCGGCCATCGCCGCCGAGCGCCCGGGCGGCGGTCGTGGCCAAGCGCTCAAGCATCACGAGACTCTCGGCACCCTGTGCATCGCCGGTCACCCAGACGACAGCGCCGAGGTGATGTTGCAGCAGCCGATATCCAAGCGCCGACTCGACATCAGTGGGGTCGATCTCTTCGCCTGCTAGTACCGCCCGCACCCGAGCCGCTCGGCCGGCATTGCGAGCGAGAAGCCAGCGGTCACGTTCGGCTTGGTAGGTGACGACCAGCTGCTCGGTGATCTGGTCGATGTAACGGAAACTGACCTCGACGAGCCGCAAGATCACCTCGGTCATGAGATCGACATCGATCGAACGCTTCGCAAGCTCCTCGACGCAACGGGAGAGAAACCGCCCGTGCCCGATGCGGTATGCCCGAATCAGGGCAATGATCGGCACGCCCCGTTGAGCCAGCCTCCTGCCGTACTCCGTCGCCGCCACCGGTGGGCCGACGTCCGTTATTGCAATGCCGTGTTCGAAGACGTGCAGCAGTGTCGAGATGTTCTCCTCGACACTGGCATCGAGGAGCCGCTCGATGACATCGTCACCGCGAAGCTCGGGAATCGCGTCCGTAAGCAAGCCCCAGATCTCGTCCCTGAGCTCGGCCAAGCGTGCACCCGCGATGGCTCCTACGGCAGAGAGCTCGCGGTTCAGGGCGTCGGCACCGGACACCATCGACCAATCCTAGGGCGAACGGGTGCTCGTCCGCCCCGTTTTGCGGCAGACATCCGTCCCGATGTGTGCCGATGCCTCTTGCGCCTCTTGGGCCTCTTGAACGGAGTGCGTGCTCGGGGCAGTCTGATGACGGGCGTGCGTTGGGGCAACCGTGCCCGCGCCGGTGGAGGGCCGATGACGATCCGACGGAGTAGCTCGACGACCGAGGAACTCGTCCGTGCGGGTGAGCAGGCCGCGCTGCGACGGGTAGCGACTCTGGTTGCCAGAGGCACGCCGCCGGAGGAGATCTTTGCCGCCGTCGCAGCCGAGGTGGGCCGACTGCTGTTGGGGGACAACGCGATTCTCAGCCGCTACGACGGCAACCTGGCCACGATCGTCGGCGTGTGGAGTCGCCCAGGTTCCCGGTTACCCGCCCAGGTCGGTGACCGTTTCGAACTGGGCGGCAACGATCTCCACACCTTGACGCTACGGGCTGGCGGGCCGGTGCGGATCGACGACTACACCCGCACTGCAGGCGCCGCGTCCGAGGTTGCACGAGAAGCCGGCGTGCGTGCCGCCGTCGGCGTCCCGATAACCGTCGAGGGGCGGCCGTGGGGGTTGGTGATGCTGGCATCGGCCCAGAGCCAGGCGCTGGCTCCTGAGACCGAAGCACGCCTGGCGGACTTCACCGAACTCGTCGCCACCGCGCTCGCCAATGCTCAGGCCCGCATGGAACTTCGACGGTTCGCCGACGAGCAAGCCGCCCTGCGGCGGGTGGCGACGCTCGTCGCCTGCGCCGCGCTGCCCGACCGGGTGTTTGCCGCGGTCGCCGAGGAAGTCGGGCTACTCCTCAGCGTGGACTACACCGTCCTCAGCCGATACGACGCCGACGGCGCCGCGACCGTGGTCGGCGGCTGGGCACAAGCAGACCCAGGCCGGCCGCTCGCCATCGGTCTGCATATCAAGCCGGACGGACGCAATATCCACGCGCTGGTGCTCGAAAGCGGTCACTCGGCCCGGATCGACGATTACGCTGGTGCTACTGGTGACCTCGCCGACCTGGCCCGCGACTGGGGCTACCGCTCGGCGGCAGGGGTACCGATCATCGTCGCGGGACGGATCTGGGGCGTCATGATTGCCGGATCCCTCGTCGAACCGTTGGCTGCTGACACCGAAACCCGCCTGGCCGGCTTTACCGAACTGGTAGCGACGGCGATCTCGAATGCGCAGGCGCAGGCGGCGCTCACGGCATCTCGCGCTCGGCTCGTGACGGCCGACGACACGGCGCGCCGTCGCCTCGAGCGCAACCTGCACGACGGTGCTCAGCAGCACCTCATTTCACTGGCGCTGCAGCTTCGCGAGGCGCAGGAATGGGTCGCAGCGGACGACACCAAGTTGCTACCCCGCCTGGACGCCGTGGCCAACGGAATGGCCGAAGTGCTGGAGGAGTTGCGCGAGATCGCCCGGGGCATCCATCAAGCTGGGCTGGCCGAGGGCGATTTGGCGGGAGCTTTGAAGACCCTGATCCAACGGTGTGCGTTGCCGGTCCGGCTCGAGGCTGAAGCGGACATCGACGTGCCGGAGCCGATAGAGGTCGCGGCCTACTACGCGGTGGCGGAAGCACTTGCCAACGCCGGCAAATACTCCGAGGCATCAGGAATCGAGGTCAGCGCGCGAGTTGGTGTCGGTGAGTTGTTGGTCGAGATAAGCGACGATGGGCGTGGTGGTGCGGATCCGGCGCGCGGGACAGGTCTGATAGGTCTGCAAGACCGGATCGAAGCGCTCGGTGGTCAGTTTTCGTTGCGAAGCGAGCACAGCAAAGGTACCGAGATAACGATCTCGCTGCCGCTTGTAGCGCCGGCAACGCCCGGCAGCGCGATCGAGCAACCCTTGATCTAGTCGTTCATACCGCCCCGATGAGCCCGTTCGCCAATGCGAACAGGACGAGATCGGCGCGGGTTTGCAGATCCAGCTTTCGCATGATGTGCGCGCGATGGGTGTCGACCGTCCGTACGGAGACGAAGAGCATGTCGCTGATTTCTTGATTGGTATGCCCGAGCGCAAGGAGGTGTAGGACCTCCCGCTCACGGTCCGAGATCGGCTGAAGGGCAGGCACCGCGTCACCAACCACGAGTTCTGCGCCCAGCGCTGGATCGACATAGCGATCGCCCGATGCCACGCGGCGAATCGCTTCGATCAGCTCCGTGTCAGATGCTCGCTTGGGAACGTAACCGCGGGCCCCAGCAGCAATGCTCCGGCGAACTACGCCCGGCTGCGTCTGCGAGGAAACGGCGATGATGCTCGTCGCCGGGTTCGCCGCCAATAACGCGGGTATTGCCTTACTGCCAGCGCCGTCAGGCAGAACCAGATCCAACAGAATCACGTCCGGCCGCAAAGTTCGGGCCAACGCGACGGCTTGCCGCGCGGTCCCGGTGCAGCCGACCGTCGTGATGTCGCCTTCTGCATCGAGCCGGGCACGGAGCGCCGTCCGAAACAGTTCGTGGTCATCGACGATGAGAACGCCGATCATCCGACAGCTCCGGTTACCTCGAGCAGAGCGCGCGTGCCGCCGGCAGGTAGGGATTCGAGGTCGATCCGCCCGCCGAAGCAAGCCACCAGCCGACGGCACAGGTTGAGACCGAGCTGACTGCCGGTGCAGTAGCCTCCCTCGGAGTCCAAACCGTGACCGTCATCGTCCACCACCAAGGTGGCTCTACCGTTTCGCGTGACGACTGAGATCTGAATCCTGCGCGCCCGGGCGGCGATTGCATTGGCCAACAGATTCCTGAGCACGACGCGAAGAGCCTGCGAAGGCATCGGAAAACGGTCGGTGACATTCGTCAATACCTCTGTGCGACCGTCGCCCAGATCGCTGACCGCGTCACGCACCGTCTCCTCGACCCGAGCGGCGCGGCCGTCGGATCCGGGTGAGCAAACCGCGTCGATGATGGAGTCGACGATGTCGAGTCCTTGCTCGAGCCCGTCACGGAATCGGCCACTGCGCAAGGCGAACGTGAGCGCTGACTTCACGTCGTGGGCGATCAGCGCCGCAGCTTCCTCGAGCGTCTGGTTCCGCTGCGCCAGCCGGAGGGCATGTTCGGTCAGGCGTTCCTCGTTCCAGCGGTGATGCGCCCACGGGCGAAGAGGCGCGATCGCTTGCTCGATACCTGCCGCCTGCGTCCCGATCACGACGAGGGTGCCGGCGGGGCCGAGCGGATATGCCGTCCGGGGGCCCGTCGTGCCGCCGATAGCCAGGTCCCGCCGGCACGACGACGCGTCCGCTGTTGGCGTCCACCATTCGACTCCGCTGGCGCCGCGCGTCTTGCGCAGCGTCTCGGCGACTTGCAGCAGGCCACCACGAAGATCCGAAGCGGCAACGGCGGGGCCAACCAGGTCCCCCGCGAAGACCGGTCGGAGTGGGCGAGCGTGCTCGTGTTGTCCGCCCAGTTCGGCGGTGCTCGCCGGGGCGATGGCTGTGACGCTCATTGTCTGTCCTCGTAAAGCCGTTGTGCCGTTGACGACGGGCAGGCGTCCGGCGATTCGAATGTTCGCTCGGCCGGTCTCCATCCAGCGTCGTGCCCCAAGCGGCACGGCACATGGGTGACCACGCGGAAACCGCGGTTCGGACACTCGCATCCGGCTATACGTGCTAGCTCGTAGGTGGCACCACGCGAGACCGCCCGCGCGGCAGCGTCAACGAGCGGCACAGCACGTCGAGGGCGCCCGCCCAGGCGCTCTCCGAAGGCGCCGCGTAGTTGACCACCAGCCCGTCCTGCTCGGGGGGTTGCGCGCCGGGATCCGTCAAGTCGTAGTGGAACTCGGCCATTCCGCTGACCGCCAGGCCGCGCTGGGCCGCCGCCTGGACAACTGCAAGCTCGGTGCCTCGTGGGAGTTCGAGGACCGCCTGTAGCCCGGCGGCAAGTCCGGTCACGCGGATGCCCGGGGCTCGCTCAGCCAGGGTGGTGACCAACTGGTCGCGGCGCCGCCGGTAGTGCAGCCGCATCGACCGCACGTGCCGTTCGTACGCGCCGGACGCGATGAACTGGGCCAGTGTCAGTTGTTCTATCGCGCTCGACATGTAGTCGCCATGCCCCTTGGCCGCCGCGACCTGGGAAACAAGCTCCTCGGGCAGCACCATCCAACCAAGCCGCAGCCCGGGCGCCAGCGACTTACTTACCGAGCCGAAGTACACCACTCGCTCAGGGTCCAGGCCCTGTAGAGCGCCTACCGGCTGACGGTCGTATCTGAATTCACCGTCATAGTCGTCCTCCAGAATCAGGCCGCCGCTGGCGCGCGCCCAATCGACAAAGGCAGCGCGTCGGTCCGGATGCAGCGCGACCCCGGTCGGGTACTGGTGTGCCGGTGTCAACAACACCGCGCTGATCCCAGGCAATCGTTGCAAGGCATCGGTACGGGCGCCCCGCTCGTCCACTGAGATTGTCGGGGTGCGTAGGCCGGCGCTGGTCAGCACGTCGCGGTAGATATCGAGGCCATACGATTCGACCGCCACCGCCCGTGCCCGCCGCGCCTTGAGGACCTGACCAATGAGCATCAGGCCGTGGTGGAAACCGGCACAGATGACGATCCGTTCCGGGGTTGCATAAACCCCGCGTACCCGTGCCAGATAGTCCGCTATGACGATGCGGAGTTCTTTCCGGCCGCGGGAGTCGCCATACCCGAAAGCCTCGTTCGGCGCGGTGGTCAGAGCGCGGCGTGCTGCGGTGAGCCATTGCTTACGGGGGAATTCCGCCAGGTCCGGCGAACCGGGCAAGAGGTTGTACCTGTTGTACGTCGGGCGGTGTTGTGCCGGAGCTGTCGAGGGGGCATTGGGCACGGATCTGCGCGGCTGTGACCTCAGCGCCACCCGCGTCCCGGAGCCCTGCTGCGCGGTGAGCCAGCCCTCGGCAACCAGTTCGGCATAGGCGTCGGCCACGGTATTACGCGCGATGCCTAGATCAGCAGCTAGCGAGCGCGACGAGGGCAACCGAGTGCCCGAAGCGAGACGACCTGTCCGCACGGCCTCGCGCAAAGCATCTGTCAGCCCAGCTCTCAACCCCGAACCCGTCAGTTCCAGATGCAGGTCCGTACCGAGGGCAGAGAATTTCTCGGGCGCCGAATTGGCCCATGAATCTGGCATAGAAATGGACCATACACCTGCGCCATCTGGCTCCTAGCGTGTTACTTGTAGCTAGGAAACTTTCCATCAGAAAAGGACGAATCATGAGAATCTTTCTTGCAGGTGCATCCGGAGTGCTTGGGCGACGGCTCATTCCTCGGCTGGTTCAAGCCGGGCACGAAGTCGGCGGAATGACACGCTCGCCCAGCAAGACCGAACTGGTGGGACGACTCGGCGCCGAACCGTCGTTGTGTGACGTCTTCGACCGCGACCGGCTGATCCAGGTCGTTTGCGAATTCCGGCCGGATGTCATCTTGAATGAGCTCACAGATTTGCCGGACGAAGCGGCGAAGATCGGCGATCACTCGGAGCGCAACGCTCGCATCCGAACCGAGGGCAACCAGAATCTGCTCGATGCCGCACTCAAGAGCGGGTCGCCGAAATATTTCGCCCAGACCGTTGCCTGGCAGTTGCCCGAAGGGCCGGACGCTCAGGCGGTCGCCGAACTGGAACGTGCCGTTCTGGCCGGGGACGGCGTAGTACTGAGTTACGGCCAGCTGTACGGGCCGGGCACGTATTACGAGCATGAGATACCGGCCGAGCCGAGGGTTCAGATCGACCGTGCCGCCGAACGTACCGTCGCGGCCTTGGGGCAGCCGTCGGGCGTTGTCGTGATCGTTGACTGAGCGCGCCCCGTGCGCGCCTGCTCGCACCAAATTCATGACCTGGGACCTCCGGATCCCGTTTCTTTGAAAGAAGATCGCAATGTCTACAACACACGTGTTGGCCGAGCTGCCCGCTACCCGCCGGGGTCACCGGCTGCCCGCCGGATTCGCTTTGGCGGGCGGGGCAATGACGTTCACAAGTCTTTATCTCGGCGCCGGCGTGTTGACGCCGCTGCTTGTGGTTTACAAGGAGCAGTGGAACTTCGCGCCATCGCTTCTAACGTTGGCGTTCGCTGTGTACGCGGTGGGATTTCTCGCTGCCATTCTCACGCTCGGGTCACTGTCTGACCACATCGGTCGGCGCCCGGTCCTTGTCGGGTCTCTGATCGTTCAGCTCGCGTCCAATGTGGTGTTCCTGCTCGCTCCTGATATCGGGTGGGTGATCGTCGGCCGGGTCGTGCAAGGCGTCGCCACCGGCGCAGCATCGGGTGCGTTGACCGCAGAGCTCGTCGAAGTCGCCCCGGCGAACCGCAAGAGGCTGGCCACGATCTTGGGCAGCGTCAGCGTGACTGGTGGTCTCGCCCTCGGATCCTTGCTGGCTGGCCTAGCGATTCAGCTGACAAGCGCTGCAAATTCCATCGTGTTCATCGTCCTCATCATCATCACTGGCCTCGGGATCGTGGTCATCGCGTTCTCTCCCGAGACGGTTACCCGCGCTTCGGGCGCACTTCGGTCGTTGATTCCGCGCGTCGCCGTTCCATCTGCTGCACGCAGGGAATTCGGCGCCGCAGCGCCAGTTGTTGGGGCGTCCTGGATGCTCGCCGGGCTCTCCGGCGGACTGGCGCCGAGCATGGTTCGCAGCGTGTTCCATCTCGACAGCGGCCTGCTCAACGGTGTATCTGGTTTCATCGCGCCAGCGGTATCGGCTGTGATCGGGCTGGCGTTCGCTCGTGTCGAGCCCCGGCGCGCGATGACAATTGGCATTTATGCCTCAATCGTCGGGGCAGTCGCCATCATCGTTGGAGTGTTCGTCGCAAGCTTGGCGGTCATGATCATCGGACAGGCCATCGCCGGCGTGGGATTCGGTGCATCGTTCACCGCTGCCTTGCGACTGGTTTTCCCGCTCGCAGCAGCAGATCAGCGTGCGGGTGTCGTCGCTGGGATCTACGTCGTTTCCTATGTAGCGTTCGGAGTTCCCATAGTCATCGTCGGCTATCTCGCCGGTTGGATCGGCGAGGTGCACGCTGTGTACTGGTACACGGCATTGGCCGTCCTTCTCGCGTTCAGCAGTCTCGTCGGTCAGATCCGCATCAAACACAGCGCCCGAAGCATCAGCGAAACAACTCCCGGTCCATCAACGCCTCACCCGTGCCTGATGCGGTGAGGGCTACCGTCAAGGCCTCGACTGGGGGTAGGCGCGAGCGTGATCGGGGCTACGAACTTCGCAGGCACGAACGACGTGCCACTGGTGCGCCTCTTGGGTGCGGTTCAGGTCGTGTTGCGTGACGGAACCGCGCCCGATCTGCCGAGTGTTACCCAGCGTCGGCTCGTGGCCGTGCTGGCTTTGGACGCGCGGCGGTCCGTGAGGTCCGAGCGGCTCACCGCGGATCTGCAGATGTCACCCGGCAGTTTGCGCACGTCGGTGTCGCGGTTGCGCAGGCTGCTCGGTTCGGATGTCTTACTGACCGATGCGGTCGGCTACCGTCTCGAGGCTGACGTGGACAGCGACCGGTTCTATGTCGCGTTGACGCGGGTCAAGGATGGTGTGGACAGGCTGGCCCAGTTGGACGGAGCCCTTGACTGGTGGCGTGGTCTGGCGCTTGAAGAGTTCCGCGAGGAGCCGTGGGCGCGATCCGAGTCGGTCCGGCTGACCGAGCTGTACGCGGCGGCCGTTGAGGAACGCGCCAGCGAACTGATGTCGCGCGGCCGCTGGCCAGAAGCCATCGCCGCGTTGCAACGCCATATCGCTGACCACCCCTTGCGCGATCATCCACGCGGCTTACTGATGCAAGCACTTGCCGGATCTGGTCGCCAGGCCGAGGCACTCGCGGTGTATCGGACCTATCGGGCCTATCTGGCAGCCGAGTTGGGGACGGAGCCGTCTGCCGAAGTACGCGAGATCGGTCGGCAGGTCGGCCGGCGCGTGGACGGCAGCGCGCGGACAACAACTGCGGAGGCCAACGCCGCCCGTGCGGCAACCCTCAGCACCGATCTGCCGAGGTATCGCTCCACGCTGATGGGCCGTGCCGACGATCTCGCAACCGTCGCCGGACATATCCAGACCACCCGACTGCTCACGTTGACGGGAGTCGGCGGGGTGGGCAAGACCAGGCTCGCCGTCGCTCTCGCACACCGGGCCAACCAAGAAGGCACGACAACGTGGTTCGTCGAACTGGCAGCGCTGCGCGACCCTGCGGACATCGTCTCGTCCATCGCCACCGCCGTCGGTGCCGCCGTCACCGATGACGTCCGGTCGCTGGCGAGCTATCTTGGCGACCGCGCGGGACTGCTCGTGATCGACAATTGCGAGCACCTTCTCGATGCCGCAGCCGAGATCGTCGACACCATCACCCTCAACTGTCCGAATGTCGTCGTCGTTACGACAAGCCGCGAATTCCTTGCGCTCGAAGGGGAACAGGTCTTCTATGTGAAGCCACTCGATCCGCCTGGCGCCGGAGCCGATCTGCTCCAGGCCCGTTCGCGCGCCGCCGGAACCGAGATCGGACCCGATGATCGTGTGGTACTCGAGGAGATCTGCGATCGGCTCGACGGACTCCCGCTGGCGATCGAGATTGCAGCCACCCGAGCCGGGGCACTCGGCCTACGTGCGCTGCGATCGAGCCTCGAGGACAGCTTCCCGCTGTTGAGCGACGGGCGCCGGCGGGGCGCCGAACGCCAGCAGACCCTAGGCAAGGCGATCGACTGGTCCTATCGGCTGCTCGGCACCGACGAGCAGCGACTGTTCCGCATGCTGGGAATCTTCCGCGGTGGCTTCGAACTCGATGCGGCAGCCGAAGTGGCGACCCGGATGGGATACCCCGGTAAGGACGTGCCCGGGCTGATCTCGTCCCTCGTTGCCCGAAGCATGATCGACGTGAATCTGCGGCCGGTCGTCACCCGTTATCGCATCCTCGAACCGCTGCGTGCCTTCGCGCTAAGGGCCCTTGCCGAAGCCGGCGAGACGGGCGCCGTCGCTCGCGCCCATGCGTGGTGGATCGCCGGGCTGACCGACATCCCGATGCGGGCGTTCTACTCCCGCGCCAGCCACGAGGCCGGGCTTCGGCTCGAACGCGAAGTGGACAGCTGGCGTGCCGCGCTTGATGTCGCTGTTCGCACCGACAACCGGGGACTCGCCGCCGCACTGTGTGGTGCGCCGACGAGCGTCCTCCTGCTGAGCCATCCGCATCTCGCCAACGCGATCATCGGCGTTGACCCGCTACTGGCTCCCGATGACGAGCGCCGAGTAGCGGTCGCGACCGCCTACGGAAGCCGTGCGATGAGCGCGCTCTCCGACGAAGACATGAATCAAGCTCTGGCCGTGTACGCCCAGTGCGATCCTCGTGGCACGTTGGGTGCTCGCCAGCTGTTGCACAGCGGCTATCTCATTGTGAGCACGGGCGATTCGGACGCGGCGCTGGCAATGCTTGACGAAGCCATCGCCGACCCCGCTGCGCCGCCGCAGACCGTCGACTACATGGTGGGAATCGCTATCTTCCTCGCGTGCGCGGTCTATCGACGAGACCTGGTTCGGCAGGCTTGGCTGGCCCGAGCGCGGATCGCGGCACAAGACTCGGACGTGCCGGCCACTCGGCTGCTGGCCTGCCGGGTGCTCGCGTCAGCGCTCGCCGTCAGCGACCCCGGCGAGTCGCACGAATGGACCCGCCGTGCCCTTGAGGTAACCGACCCACTGCCACTTGTCGAACGCCGCATCTCGGTTGCCACTTGGAGTCAGTTGTGGGAGAGCGAATCCCCTGCGTTGGCGGCACTTCGGATGCGTGAACTCGTCCTCGAGCAGATCGATCACGGTCTCGGAGATGACCAGACCGTCCTCGTGGCCTGTGCGTCGCTGCTGGCCCGGTCAGGTCACGCCTGCGCCGACGATGTGATCGCCACGCTCGCGAACACTGCCGGAGCCGGCCACGCCGCTTTGGCCCTGCCTGACCTTGCCGCTCATGTTCAACGTGGCACTCCGCTCACGAGCGAAGCCCTGCGACGTAGTGTGCTGGCTGGTCTGGCCGACCTCGCCGTTTGACCCGACCGATTCGGTCACGCCAAGTGATGCGCAGGTGTAACGACCCACCGCCACGATGCACGAATACCGATCGCTTCGCTTGGCAAGGGATCAGGCGTCTGCGTCATCACGCGGGAGGGGAATGCACATGTTTGTCACGGTAATTCACCGAATTCATGACCCGGAAGGTTTCGAGGCGGCCGAAGCGAAAGCTCTCGAAGGTGGCCTGCCCGACGGTGTCGCACTGCCCATCCACGCAGCCACCCACGATCACACCCTCGGCATCTGCGTGTGGGAAGGCAAATCAGTCGACGCTGTACGTGAGGTCGTGGAGGGTGCGGTCGGCCCGTTCGCGAACAACGAGTACTACGAGATGGATGTAGACGGGATCGTCCCGCAATTGCAGGCCTAGGCGTATCGCTGCTCACGAGAAAACGTTAAGCGCAGCGAATCAATCGAGAACAGGTAGTGAAGCTATGCCAAAAGTCATCTGTTACCACGACGTCAAAGATCGTGATCTTTGGCTTGCCTCTGAAGTAAGGGGTGCCGCGTTCAGTTCTCAGGGGGTCACAGACCTTCGCACATACATCGATCCCACGAATCCCAAGCGTGTCGGCCTGAGCGCTGAGGTCCCTGATGTCGACGCCCTCGTCACGTTCCTGCAGACCGACGAGGCTGCCCAGGCGATGGCCACTGACGGGGTCGTCGCCGACACCGTCGTCATGCTGGTCGAGAGCTGAGACGGGAGCACGAAATGGCATATTTCCTGACACATTTCTGGCCCGGTGGCACCGTCGAGCAGTACCAAACAACACTCGCTGCCGTCACGAACGCAGCCGGGGGGGAACGTCCGGAGCTCTTCCACGCCGGCGGACCCACCGAGGGCGGGATTCTCATCTCGGCGGTCTACGAATCGAAGGATGCGTGCGAGCGTTTCGTGGCCGAGACACTGATGCCGTTGATGCCCATTCCCGGCGGGCTTGTCGGCCCACCGCAGGAACGAGCCGCCGAGCTCACGGTTCTCGAGGGCCTGGCCAGCTAAGAAAACTGAATTGTGCGGCCCGAGTTTCCGGTCCGAGGGTCGTCGGCCGAAAACTCGGGCCGCACAATGGCCTGGGTTGTCAGCGATTCATCTGCTCCGACAGGATCCACAGTCGCTCGGCGGCTTCGGGGTCGAGAGCGTAGCTGGCGACGCCTGCCGCGTCAGTGCCGGCGGCGCTCGGGTCGTCTGGGTCTGCTTCCTGGCAGTTCTCGAAGTAGCGGCCAACGACGCCGTCGAGCAGCGGCGAGGTGGCGACGAAGACGCTGGTGGCTGCGCCCTGGGCAAGTGTCTTGAAGGCATAGCGGCCCGATGCGCGCAGCTCGCCGAGCACGGCGGGATCCAGGTGACGCGACAGATTCGAGTCAGCTATCGCTCCTGGGTGCAGCGCATTGACCTCGATCCCGGCATCGGACCACTGGCGGGCAGCTGCGACCGCGAACAGCACGTTCGCGGTTTTGGATTGGGCGTAGGCCAGCGCTGGATCGTATGCACGATGGGCGAAGTCGATGTCATCGAAGACCAGCGGTGAGTTCAAGTGGGCCCGTGAGCTGACCGCCACCACCCGCGCGCCTCCTGCGGCTCGCAATGCGGGCAGCAGCCCGAGAGCGAGGCGGAAGTGGCCGAGGTGATTGGTGGCGAACTGCAGTTCGTGTCCCTCGGGGCTGAGCTGCAGGTCCGGGACGGCCATGACCCCGGCGTTGTTGATCAGGATGTGGAGGGGACCGGCGTACCCGTCGACGAGGCGATCGATCGAGGCGCGGTCGAGCAGATCCAGCTGCGCCACCGCGACGGCCTGGTTGCCGGTGCTAGCGCGGATATCGGCGGCGACTTCCTCAGCGGCGGACAGGTTGCGGGCGGCGATGAGTGTCTCGGCGCCGGCTGAAGCCAGTGCGCGAGCGGTCTCGACGCCGATGCCGCCAGCGCCGCCGGTGACCAGCGCGCGGCGGCCGTGCAGGTCGATGCCGGAGATGACCTCGGCGGCGGTGGAGGAAAACGTGAACGGTGACGTGATACGGGTGGTGCTCATGCGGTGTCCTTCGGGTTGATGTGATGGATGATCGGGCCGAGCTCCTCGGCGACGGCGGCAGCCTTGTCCAGGTCGCCGACCTCTCGGGCGCTCCAGTACTGGACTTTCAGATCGAGGTAGCGACGGCGTAGTTCCAGGGCGTTGAGTTCGTCGGCCAACCGACGTGCGTGTGCCTCGAACAGCGCCCGCTGCTCTCCCGCGGCGGCGTCGCCACGGCGGGCGCCGGCCAGGTAGGCGCGCATGTCCTCGATGCCCATCCCGACTGCGCGCAGGTTGGCGAGCGTCTCCAGCGTCGCGACGTCCGCGCTGCTGTAGCGACGGTGGCGACTTGATGCATCCCGCTCGATCGGGCGTACCAGACCGATTCGCTCCCAGTAACGCAGCGTGCTCTCAGGCAGACCACACCGGGCTACCGTCTCAGCGATCGTGAATTCGTCCTCGTGCATGACTCCAGTATCGAAAACCTGAAGCGGTTCAGGTCAAGTCCCCGACCCATATCGACATGGTCCTTGACGAAACCAGTCAAATGGCGACGCATGATCGTGTACGTTTGACTCAATAGAGCCCTCGCCAAGCCTCGCTACGATGCTCAAATGCGCGGGGGCCTTTTTCTGCCGGGAGCATGGTGGCGCCGGTCTGAGCGACCACTTCGTGCTCGGCGACGACTCGCGCATCGCAAGTGACGTGGTCGGCGAGAAAGGCCGCCGCGTCGCGTAATCGTGCCGCACATCGAGCTTGGTATACAACCAGGTCGCCATGACCGCCCAGCGGTATACCAAGAAGTGGTTGAGCCTCGACGGCGGATCGCGTGCCCGGTGGCGCCTGGATTCAGCGGCGTAAAGCGGTCTCCTGCTCCAGGTGCGACAGCTTCTCGGGATTGCGGACGGCGTAAAGCCCGGAGATGAGGCCGTCGTCGATGCGCAATGCCAGCACCGTGTCGATCTCGTCGTCGAATCTGAGAATCAGGGCCGGGTAACCATTGACCTGCACCAGCTGTAACGACGCCTCGGCCATCCGGCCCAAGCCGGCGCCCAACACGCGAGCCACCCGGTCGGCGCCGACGACGGGCCGCAGTACGGCCTGAACGATGCCACCGCCATCACCCACGAGTACGACATCAGGCGCGAGAATCTCCAGCAGGCTCTGCAGATCGCCGGTATCGACAGCCTGTTGGAACGCCTCGAAGGCGCGTTTGGTTTCTGCCGCAGAGATGATCCCGCGTGGTCGGCGCGCGGCGACGTGCGCGCGTGCGCGATGGGCGATCTGGCGGACCGCGGCCGGGTTCTTGTCCACGGCTTCAGCGATCTCGTCGTACTCCAGATCGAACACCTCGCGTAGCACGAACACCGCTCGCTCGATGGGAGTGAGTGTTTCGAGTACCAACAGCACCGCCATCGAGACGCTGTCAGCCAACTCGACGTCCTCGGCCACGTCGGGCGCCGTCAGCAGCGGCTCGGGCAGCCAAGAACCGACGTAGGACTCTTTGCGACGGCCCAGCGTCCGCAACCGGGTGAGCGCCTGACGAGTGGTGATCCGGACCAGGTAGGCACGTTGATCGCGGACCGCTTCGAGATCGACGCCCACCCACCGCAGCCAGGTCTCCTGCAGGACGTCCTCTGCGTCAGTGGCCGAACCGAGCATCTCGTAGGCGACAGTGAAAAGCAGGTTGCGATGGGCGATGAACGCCTTGGTGGCGGCGTCCATCCGGCCGTCGCAAGTTGTTGGCTCTGCGGTGTCCTCTGTCCGTCTGCGGTGCTCGCTCATGCTGACTCCTGCCTGTACTCCATCTCGACCGTGCCACACACAGGACGCCGGTACCAGCCGCTTTGTGACACGAACGATTGGTGGCGTAGGTCGCATGGCAGCGCTGTCACACGGATCGGGTCGTCGGCATCTTCATGTTCGTCAGGACGCCGTGCGAACGATTCGTACGGCGCGCAACCCCACAAGTGAGGACAAAGTCATGCAACCCCGTATCGATCTGATCAACAATCAGCTCGGCACCAAGATCGCCAAGCGGATCTACAACGTGAACCTGGCGATCGAGCAGTCGCCGCTACCTGCCGCCACCCAGAAGCTGGTAGCGCTGCGCGCGAGCCAGATCAACGGCTGCGGTTGGTGCCTCGACATCCACACCAAGGAGGCCGCGGCCGCCGGTGAAACCCCGGTCCGGCTCAACCTCCTCGCCGGTTGGCGACACAGCTCCGTGTTCACGGAGGCGGAGCAAGCTGCACTGGCGCTCACCGAGGAGGGCACCCGACTCGCCGACGCCTATGAAGGCGTTTCCGACGAGACTTGGGCCCAGGTTCGCAAGCATTACGACGACGACGAGATCGTCGCGCTGATCTCGCTCATCGCCCTGATCAACGCGACCAACCGGCTGGCCGTAATTGCTGGCAACGAGGGCGGTTCGTACGAGCCCGGCATGTTCGCCGGTATTACGGACTGATCAGGGCCCGGAGCCAGGTCAGGCTTCAAGCCCGACCTGGCTCTGGACGGATTCGCATACCTGATCGACCAGCAGCGTGAACCCTGGCCACCGACGAATGCCGGTAACACGTGGACGTGTAAGGGGAATGTCGATGGAATCGGTGTGCTCATCTCACCGAACCCCGGCTACAAGCGGCGTGCTTTGTCTGCATCGCTCCCGCGCGGCATTCCGTGGCCGACTTCCACGTACTCACGCAGACTTTCGAGAAAGTGGTCCCACCCGCGACTGCAGTCTTGGATGCAGTCCAGCTCCGATGTCAGACCGTAGTGGCGAAACTGGAGTTCAGCCGCGCCGCCGCCTACCGCCGTGATGGTGAAAGATGGACGCGTTCCCACCCAGTCAGAGAGAAAGTCGCATTGCTTTACCGTCCACTGCACCGATGTTGGCCGCGTTGCCTTATCGACATTGACTACGAGCGGTTCCGGCGGTTCAAAGAAGAACTTCAGTTCGCCACCGGCCTCGCCGGCTCCCGTGGCCTGCGTCCACCAGGCTGTCAGGCCCGCGGTGGTGGTCAGCGCATCGAACAGCGCTCCGGGAAGTGCCTTGACGAGAACGGTTCTTTGATAGTCCGTCCCCGTTCTTTCTGCCGCAGCAGAGGATTCAATGCTCGTCATGTGAAGGATTCCTCTCGATTCGCGCGATGCGACCGTACACACCTCGAAGGCAGGTCCACCTCGACGTGGATATGCAACTAGTAGTTGCACGTTAGTCCACGAAGAGCCCGGTGCGCAACCGTACGTTGCACCACCGCGAGCTTTTGGCGAATCGTGTAACGCTCGGCATCTATGCGGTGCCGGGTGTTACACGATCGGGGACTGGCCAACGAGAGTTGCCAGGTTTCTCGCGGACCGATGAGTTTGCGTGGCCCCGCCGGTATGTATCCCTGGGGGCATCGAACTGCACCAAGGCAGTTCGGGACCCGGGGAGAGGAATCCAGAGATGTTATTGAAAGACAAGGTTGTCGTGGTCTACGGTGCCGGCGGAGCGATCGGTGGTGCGGCGGCACGCGCCTTCGCAAGTGAGGGAGCCCAACTGTTCGTGACTGGACGTTCTCGTGAGGAAGTCGACATTGTCGCAAAGGACATCGTGTCCGCTGGCGGTTCCGCCGAAGCTGCGACGATCGACGCACTCGATGAGCAAGCGATCGACAAGCATCTGCAGTACGTGGTCGACCGCGCTGGCCGGTTAGACGTCTCTTTCAACGCGATCGGTATCTCGGACTCGAAGATTCTGGGTGTCCCACTCATTGAGTTGGACGCCGAGCATTTCGCCGCGCCCATCGCGGGATACACGACGTCGTACTTTCTGACTGCACGCCTGGCTGCCAGGCACATGATCGGAAACAAATCTGGAGTGATCATGACCGTTTCCGCTTTTCCAGCAAGGACAGGCACCACCTTGAATGGCGGCTACGGTGCGGCGATGGCCGCAAAGGAGGCGCTGACCCGAGACCTGTCCGCCGAGCTTGCACCGAACGGCATCCGGGTGGTCAACCTGCGGCCACACGGTATGCCGGAGACGTCCACGATGAAACAGGTCTTCGAGCTCAAGAGTTCAGGGGCGACGTATGAACAGTTCCAGCAGTATCTCGCGGGAACGACCCATCCGAAGCGTGTCATGAAGCTCTCGGAGGTAGCCGATATGGCCGTGCTCATGGCGTCGGACAAGGCGAGCGGCATGATGGGTAGCACCGTGAACTTGACCATGGGCAGCCTGGCTGACTAGCGGCTGAACCAACCGACCGATGTCACCGGCCAACCACCAAACCACAGCCAAGCCCCAAACCACAGCCAAGCCCCCGACCATCTGCAGGCCCGACGTCCGAGAGGTGCCCACCCCGTTGTCGATGAGCGAGGACTTCGAACGTCACACGGTCGCCTTCCGTCCCGAGCTGTTGGCGCATTGCTACCAGATGCTCGGCTCGGTCCACGATGCCGAAGACCTCGTACAGGAAACCCTGTTGCGGGCTTGGCGAGCCTATGACCGGTTCGACGACCGGCGCGCGTCGATGCGCACCTGGCTGTACCGCATCGCGACCAACGCCTGCCTGACGGCACTGGAAAGCCGGGGACGCCGCCCGCTGCCGTCGGGTCTGGGTGCGCCAAGTGACGATCCGAGGGCGCCGATGGAACGAGGACGGGAGGTGGCCTGGGTCGAGCCGCTGCCGGACACGTTGCTCGCAACGCATGACTCGGACCCCGCGGCCATCGTCCTGGCCCGCGGTCAGCTGCGGCTGGCGCTGATCGCCGCGCTGCAGCTCTTGCCCGCCAGGCAACGCGCGATCCTGATCCTGCGCGAGGTGCTCGAGTGGTCTGCAGCCGAAGTCGCGACCGCGTTGGACACCACACCAGCCGCGGTCAACAGTGGTCTGCAGCGGGCCAGGGCTCGTCTCAGCGAGCTGGGGATCGGTGCGGACCGCGTGGACGAACCGGCCAAGGCTGACCAGCGCGCAATGATCGACCGCTACGTCAAGGCGTTCGTCGCCGCTGATCTGACGGCCCTGGCTGACTTACTAACCGAGGACGTGCTACTCGAGATGCCGCCGGTGCTCAACTGGTACCTGGGCCGGGAGAACTATGTCCAGTTCATAGCTCGCGCGTTTGAAATGCGCGGTACGGACTGGCGCATGCTGCCGGTTGAGGCCAACGGGCAGCCAGCAGTCGCGGCCTACGCCCGTGCTGGCGCCAGTTATGAGATGCACTCGCTGCAGGTGTTCTCGGTTACCGAATCGGGCATCGAGCGCAACACGAACTTCGTAGACCCAGCGGTCTTTGTAGCCTTCGACGTCCCAACGCGGCTGGTCGGGTAGATCGAATCAGCCAGATCAAAACGCTGGGACCGAAACGCTGGGACCAAAACGCTAGGACCAAAACGCGTCGCTCGCGGTGGTGTCCTCGAAGAACTCGTTCACCTCGGTGACTTGGCCATCGCGGACACTGAACACGAGCACGGCAGTCTGGTCGAGGACGTTGCCGCCGCGCTCGGCGTGATTGTGGCTCAACCCGAACGTGTGCTCCTCGCCGCCGACAATGTCGTCTACCGTCACCGACACCGTCCCGTTCGAGCGGGACATCAGTTCGCCGAAAAATCCGAGGATGGCCTCACGCCCCTTCTTCGCGCCCGACAGGGAACCGCTGCCAGGCACGTTCCAGACGGCGTCGTCGGCGAACAAGCTGCTGAGCGTCGCCATGTCCCCGGCGCTGAACGCGGCATAGCCGCGGCGAACCAGATCGGCATTTTCCTGAGAACCCATGATCGGCTCCTCCTCGCTCTGCCGTACCGCGATGCGGCGCGGTCGATCCACGGTAGGCCGGGTCTTCCTCTGTGTCGAGACTGTGCGATCGCGGGACATTGGCTGTGAGTCTGTCATGTGCCGATGAACTGCCGTTTGCCTAGTGTTCACCTGGCTGTCCCGTTTGACCCGTGGTGTCGTTGATCGTCCGATTGATAGACACGTGCCATGAGATTTTTCCCAAATACCAAGAGACGTACTCGTCTTACCGGAGCGCTGGTCGCGGCCGGTGTGCTGGTGGCAGGCGCCGTCGCCGCGACTGCCTCCAGCGCGTCGGCTGACGCACAGCACGGAGGCGCGACTATAACCAGCACCGGGCTGAAGGCAGGCCAGGTCAAGCACGTTTGGCTGATCATTCTGGAGAACAAGTCCTACGACGCGACGTTCACCGGCCTGAATCAGAACAGCTACCTCTGGAAGACCCTGCCGAGCCAAGGTGTGGAACTCACCAACTACTACGGCACCGGCCACTCGAGCATGGACAACTATCTCTCGATGGTTTCCGGCCAGGCTCCCGAAGAGGACACTCAATCGGACTGCAGCGTTGCCAATACCGACTTCGGTAGCAACAGCGACATCGTGACCAAGGGCGCTAACGCCGGTCAGGTGTCCTCGCCGGCGAACGCCAAACAGCCCAGTGGCGCCAACGCGCCCAACGGTGCAAACGGCTGCTCATACCCGTCAGACGTGCCGACCTTGTTCAACCAACTCGACGCCGCGAACAAGACCTGGAAGGGCTATGCGCAAGACCTCGGCAACCAGCCCGGACGGGAAGACTCGATCTGTGGCGGCCCCGGTTCGGCGGCGAACAACCCGACGACCAACCCGATCCAGATGAGCGCAACCGCGAGCAACCCGCTGCCGCCGGGCGTCACCAGCTTCACCGGTGCCCAAGCCAACGACCAGTATGTCGCCAAGCACTTCCCGATGCCGTGGTTCCATAGCCTCACCGGAACGGTCTCCGCATCCGGAGAGACCTTGCCGCCATTGACGAAACCCGCACAGGGTGGCAGCGACTGCGATGCTGCCCACGTCGCCAACCTGGATAACCCGAAGACCGGACTCTTCAAGGACCTGCAGAAGGAATCGACAACCCCGGCGTTCAGTTGGATCAGCCCGAACAACTGCAGCGACGCACACGACGCGATCTGCCAGGGCAACAACCTCTCCGGATCGTTTACGCCTGCGGGCAAGCCGATCTACCAGAGCCCGACGCCGAACCCGGCCTCGACCACGCCGACGAACTTCACCGGCGGCCTCTACGCATCGGACCTCTTCCTCGAGTACTACATCCCGATGATCGAAGCATCACCGGCGTTCAAGGACGGTGGCCTGATCGACGTGACCTTCGATGAGGGCAACCCGCCGTTCACATACTCGGGTAACAGCTTCAACAACGCCAACGCCTACGCACCGACCCAGGGTGACAAGCCGAACGCGAGTGCCGGACTTCTCGCCGACGCCGCTGGCGAGAACCTCTTCGGCAAGAACGTCCACACCGAACCGACCGGACCCAACTCGACCCTGCAGACCAACCAGTTCGGTCAGCAGCTCTTCCCGGGACCAGGTAACAACGCGTTCATCGACCGGCCGCCGGCATGCACGCAAACCACGCCGACGCCGGTTCCGGCCAACTGCGTGGCGGGCATCGTCCGTGGCGGCTCGGGCACCACTCCGGGTGCTCGTAACGATGTGGTGGCGGCAAGTGCGAACTCGACCTACGTCCTCGATCCGACGATTCTGGCCGATGACACCGGCCGAATCGTGACCGACACGGTCGACAAGAACGCCGACGGTTCGAGCCCGATCCCGCCGAACACGTTTGTCGGAACGGTCAGCGACACCGGTCCGCAGCTTGCCAGCTCGCCCAAGGGTTCGGTGATCGACGGCTCGTTCCAGCTCGTCAACCAGGCGGGTACTCCGGTCAACCCGACCGGACCGGTCAGCGCGATCAGCCTCAGCGCCGAAGGTGCCCCGGGCTTCCTCGCTCCCGGTCAGACGGCTGACCCGCTGTATGACGCCGACGACGCAACCCCAGGCGGTGGCAACACCGGCAGCGTGCTGATCAGCCCGCTGATCAAGCCCGGGACGACGAGCAGCACGTTCTACAACCACTACAGCTGGCTCCGGACGATGGAAGACATCTTCCAGGTCAGTGACGGTCGCGACAACGCCAAGCTGCCTGCTGGGACGGTCTCCGGCGGCCTTGACCGGGACGGACACCTGGGCTTCGCCGCGCAGGCCGGACTGGCACCGTTTGGTCCGGACGTGTTCAACAACGCAAACGACCACGGGCACCATTGACCGTTGTCGCCGGCGCCGGGCCTCGTGCCCGGCGCCGGAACCGCGTCCTGACGGCCGTCCTCGCCGCACTCGTGACAGCGCCCCTGGTGCTCAGCGGGTGCGGCTCCCATTCTGCTAGCGACTCGGCGAAGGACGACAGCTACGGCCCGCTCCCGACCTTCCTACCGTCGGCCTCGATCCAAGCCGACAGCGTGCTGATCGGAACATCTGAACGCCCTGCGCTGACCACCGAGGGCGACGGTGTCGATGTGCACCTTGCTGGTGGCATCTCGGTCCGCGCCGTTGTCAGTGGTCCGGTCGTGCCTGGGGAAGGCCTGCCCTACCAGGCACCCGCGACCACTTGCACCTGGACGGTCACGCTGAGCGCGGCCAGCGCAGCGCTGCCCATCACGGTCTCGGACTTCACAACCATCGACCATCTCGGCGCGGTCTATCACCCGACGCTGGTTGCCGGTCAGCCGCTCCCGCCGAAGGTGTTGCCGCCAGGAGGGGTGGCGAAGTTCGAGCTTCGGGTGGTGATGCCGACGGGTGAGGGACTGATGCGCTGGGCACCGACCAGCTCTGGAGCGAGCCATCAGATCGTTGCCTCGTGGGACTTCGAGGTCGAGAACGACTGAACGGCCGAGGGCAACCGGTGGACGGTTGTCTGAGACTGCTGTCTGAGACGATCATGCTGGTCAAAGGAGGCCAGTGTGGATGCGACGAACCTGCATAGCCTTGTGGTGGTCCTCGCGATGGCTGCACTCGCGCCGATCATCGCGGACCTGCTCAAGGGGCGCCTCGCGGTGCCGACGGTCGTACTGGAGCTCGTCCTTGGAATCCTCGTCGGTCCTACGGTCTTCGGCTGGGTCAAAGACTCCAATGCGCTCACCGGCCTATCCGATCTTGGGCTTGCGCTGCTGATGTTTCTGGCCGGATACGAGATCGATTTCCAACGAATTCGGGGCGCACCGATCACGCTCGCGGTCCGCAGTTGGCTGGTCACGTTGCTGGCAGGCTTTGCCGTTGCCGCAATAGTCTCCTTGATCACCGGCAACCTCGGACCGCATTCGGTTGCGCTCGGACTAGTACTCACGACGACCGCGGTAGGCACTTTGTTACCGATTCTGCGCGACCGGGGCGAGCTCGAAACTGCTTTCGGTCCTTACGTATTCGCCTCCGGCGCGGTCGGCGAATTCGGTCCGATCGTGGGCATCTCCATCTTTCTGGCCACTGACCGGCCCCTGCACAGTACGGTCGTGCTCGTGGTCTACGTCCTCGTCGCGGTGGCCACCGTCGGCCTGGCACTTCGGAGCCGGACACCACGCGTGGTTCGGGTCATCGGTGAAACTCTCTCCACCAGTGCCCAGTTCGGCGTCAGGGTCGCCTGCCTGCTTTGTGTACTGCTGGTATGGATTGCGACCGCGTTCGACCTCGATTACCTGCTCGGCGCCTTCACCGGTGGCATGATCCTGCGCCTGTTCCTCTCGCTCAGCCCAGCGAGCGAGGTGGAGATTCTCGAATCCAAGCTCGAAGCGGTCGGCTTCGGGTTTCTCATCCCGGTGTTCTTCGTGATGAGCGGGGTACGCCTCGATCTTGACGCACTCTTCGACCAGCCGCTCTACCTGCTGCTCCTGCCGGTTGCCCTGATGCTGTACCTCGTCGTTCGCGGTGGGCCGATCCGCTGGCTTTACCGCGGCAAGCTCGCAGCTCGCGACGTCAAGGCCCTGGCTGTGTACTCCTCCACCGCGTTGCCGCTGGTCGTCGTGATCACCGGCATCGGAGTCACTGACGACTTGATGCAGCCGGCACTGGCCTCCGTATTGGTTACGGCAGCGATGTTGTCGGTGTTGATCCTGCCCTTCTGGGCCAACCAGCTGCGCGGCTCGAGCCGGGCGACCGAAACCGTTGAAGGCAGCTGACTTACCGGTCAGCTTGCGGTAGCCCGTTCAGTAATACGGTGGCACACGTCATACTGGATCGATGCCGGCCAGCCGTCTCGGGTTGGCCAGGCCGTGAATGACCCGCCCATTCGATTCGATTATCCCGGGAGCGCTCCATGGCGAAGCAGTGGAATTCTGATCTCTACATCAACGGCAAGTGGGTCACCGATGACGACCTGCCGCCGATCGAGGTGATCGACCCGGCGACCGAAGAGGTCATCGGACGGGTGCCGGAGGCGACGGCGAAAACCGCCCTCCGTGCCATCGAGGCGGCCCGCGCGGCCTTCGACGACGGGCCGTGGTCCTGGATGAAACCAGCAGAGCGAGCTGCGTTGCTCGTCCGGATGGCAGAAATCCTCGAGTCGCGAGCCGATGACCTGCGGGAACTGATGATCGCCCAGACCGGGAGCCCGGCGAACGTGACCGACTTCGTCCAGGGCTACGGCTCGATCGGGATGTTGCGCTCCAACGCCGCCCAGATCCAGCATGAGCTTCAGTGGGTCGAACCTGTCGGCGCTCCGACCGGTGGCCCCAACGGCGTGAACGGGCAGGCGCTGTTCCGCGAGCCAATCGGCGTCGTGACCGCGATTACGCCGTTCAACTTTCCCTTCATGCTGAACATGGTCAAGATGGCGCCAGCCCTGGCGACCGGCTGCACGGTGGTGCTCAAGCCGCACCCGTGGACCTCGCTCGATGCAATGGTGATCGCTCGCGCCGCTGACGAGGCGGGCATCCCGCCCGGTGTCTTCAATGTCATCACCGGCGGTGGCGCAGTCGGCGACGAGTTGACCTCCAACCCGATGGTCGACATGGTCACCTTCACCGGATCGACCGCGACGGGGCGCCGCATCATGGCCTCGGCAGCGGGCACGATCAAGCGCGTCCAACTCGAACTCGGCGGCAAGAGCGCCCAGGTCGTCCTCGGCGATGTCAGCGAGGACTATGCCCGGTCGATCGGCTTCGGCGCGGTGCTGAACCACTGTGGTCAGGGCTGCGTGCTGCAGACGCGGCTGCTGCTGCCCGAGCATTTGATGGATGCTTACCGTTCCGGCGTCGACGACGCCATTGCTGCGGTAACCATCGGCGACCCGCGTGACCCGGCGACGACCCTCGGGCCGCTGATCCGTGAGCAGCAGCGCGCGCGGGTCGAATCTCTCGTCCAGTCAGGCTTGGACGAAGGCGCGGAACTCGTCACCGGCGGCAAGCGCCCATCGAGCCAGGCCAAGGGCTTCTTCTACGAGCCGACGATCATGATCGGCGAGAACTCGATGCGGATCGCGCAGGAAGAGATCTTCGGACCGGTACTCACCGTGATCCCGTACTCGGGCAACGATGACGACGCGGTGCGGATCGCCAACGACTCGCTCTACGGCCTCGGCGGCGGCGTCGTCGCCAAGACCACCGGGCACGCGTTCAACATCGCCCGGCAGATTCGCGCCGGCTTGATGAGCGCGCAGGGCGTCGGCGATGGCTCGGCGGCCGCAGCGAGTGCCGGCAACGGCCAGGGCCCAGGGTGGGGCTCCACTCCGGCCGGTATTGCGCAGGAGGGCGCCTTCGGCGGTTACAAGCAGAGCGGGCTCGGCCGCGAATGGGGCCGCCACGGCCTCGAAGACTTCACCGAGGTCAAGAACATCAGCTGGAGTTAGTACCTCTGGAGCTGTTCAGATCGCCTGAACTGCGGGTGTTGCCGATCACGGCAACGCCCGCAGTTCTTTTGGCTACCGCATCGGTTGCTAGGCACGCGAACCTTTGGCGGGCTGGATGTTCTGATTGATGTGCAGGGTGTTCTCAGGGTCGTAGCGATCCTTGACCTGGGTCAGTCGACTGTAGTTTCCCCGATACGACGCCTTGACCCGTTCCTGACCTTCGTCCATCAAGAAATTGATGTAGGCACCCCCGGCCGAGGTCGGGTGCAATTCCTCCCAATAGTCTTTCGCCCATTGCGAAATTGCCTCGGCGTTGGCCGGGTCGGGGTCGACGCCGACGATGACTCCGGCCCAGCCGCCATCGCGATACGCGAACGCCGTCGCGTCTTCGGCGACCCGGCTGGCGGCACCATCGATCGGATAGAGGTGCATCGTCGAATGCCCGCTGGGCAGCAGTTTGCCGTATTTGCAGTGCACATCGATGGCAGCGTCGGAGATCTCGTTGAAGAAGTCTGCCTTCCAGTACCACTGCAGACCCGCTGGATACAGCGCGTCGAACGCGGTCTGAAGCACGTTGAACGGCATGGGCTGTAGCCCGACGACCAGCGGTGAGCCGTAGGCCTTCACTGGCTCCAGCACCTCATCAGCCCGATCGTGTGATCCGGTGTAACACCAGACGATCGCGCACGCACCGCGACCCCAGAGTTCCTCCGGGAACGGCGGGGCAGGTGGGATCGTGATCAAACCGATCCAGCCGCTCAATTCCTCCGGCAGGGACGGCAGAAGCTCGCGATACCAGCGCATCACCTCGGCAGTGTCGGCGATGTCGTACAGCACCGGGCCGCCGATGATCACGCCGTTCTCGCCAATGTCGTGGCAGCGGAAGGTGAACGAGGTAACGATCCCGAAATTTCCGCCACCGCCGCGCATCGCCCAGAACAGGTCGCTGTGCGAGCTTTCACTGGCTGTCACGAAGGTGCCGTCAGCCAGTACGACATCAGCGGACAGCAAGTTGTCGATGGTGAGACCGAAGCGCCTGGTCAAGTAGCCGATGCCACCCCCGAGGGTCAGCCCGGCCACCCCGGTGGATCCGAGAAAGCCCGACGGCGTCGCCATCCCGAAGGCGACGGTCGCGTGGTCGACGTCGGCCCACGTGCAGCCGGCATCTACCCGAACGGTGTGGTTTTCCGGGCTGACAGTGGTGCTGCGCAATGTCGAAAGGTCGACGACGAGAGCATCGTCGGCAACGCCCAGGCCAGCGGCATTGTGACCGCCGCCGCGAACGGCGAGTTCGAGGCCGTGCTCGCGCGCGAAGCGGACGCACGCGATGACGTCGGCAGTGTCACGACAGCGAGCCATCGCAGCTGGATACTTGTCGATCATGGCGTTGTACACCGCGCGTGCTTCGTCGTAGCCGGGGTCCTTCGAGGTGATCAACTCGCCGCGCAAATTAGCGGCCAAATCCTCGTAGGGCGCCGAAGCAGCACGAATCGTTGCCGTCGGTTCGTGATTGGTCATGTTCTTCCCTCTGAAAATCGCTCTGGAAACGTGGACCTGTTGAAGTTAGGTCTGGCCGCGTTCGCCGATCGTTCGTCTTTCATGACCTGTTGATGCCGATTGGCCGAACGCTCGTTCTGGCTACGTTCGGGCCGCCTTCAGGAGGTCGACTACCGGGTCAAGGCGGCCAGATCGCGTTCGCAGCGCGCTATCAGGGCTACGCTGCCATGCTTCTGCGCGAGCTGAACGGCAGTTTTCAGGCGCACTGCAGCATTCGCGTCATAAGCCGCACGAAGTCGCAGCACCTCGGGTAGCCACCAGCTGTCGCGCCGGGCCTGAGCGTCCACAATTGCAGCGTCGAGAATTGCTTTCGCACTATCGGGCCTGTTATTTCGCTGCAAGGTGTCTGCCAGCAGCGACAGCCAGTAGGGCATCCGGGCAAACGAGCCATCGGATTTGAGATTGTCGATCCCTTGGTGGATGAGCTGCAGACCGGCCGCACCGCCCTCGGCCCACCCTCCAAGGATCAGTCCCCATTCCCGGTAATACGCGAAGTCATACCGGTCGCAGAGCTCCCGCAGCTCCTGAACGGTGTCGTCCAGTTTCGGCAGATCCTCCAGCATTTGGTAGGTGATACCGCCGTAGGCGAGTGCCACCGCCAAGCTGTACGGATGTTCGACGCCGCGGGCATGATCGATGGCGTCCTGGCAGCTTGCCACCGCCTCCTCGTACTGACCGATCAGCCAGTGCGCGTGCGCCGCCCACGCCTTGCCGTGCACGTCGGGTCTCGTGCCGATGGTCAGAGACGGCGCACCTCGCGTGAGCGTTTCAATCAGGGCGAAGTGACGAAGGGACTCCTCCGGCCTCCCCAGGCTGAGAAGTGACCCGGCGAAGGCAAACTGTGCTGATCCGGTCAGGACAGGATCGGTCACGACCAGCGTCAGAGCTCGAGTGACCGTATGGAAGGACGGATCGAGCTTGCCCTGGACGAACTGCGAGGCCCACAACCCCACCAGGGCGGTAAGGGCTGACCCTTTTCGCCCGAGTCCCTCGGCAAGCACGACCGACCGGCTGAGGGTTTGTTGCAGCTCCGGAGAGGAATACCCGTAGCTGGCGTTGAGCGGAGCCGCCATGGCCTCGAGGACTTCGAGCTCCTGCCGTTCTCGATCACGACCCTCAGGCAACGTCAGCACGATCGACAATGCCTCTTTGTGCAAACGGATCGCCTCGTTGTGGGCGAACCTGCTCGCGGCGACATCGGCGGCACGCCGGTAGTAGGCCATGGCACGCTCGGGCCGGCCACCACGGGCATATTGCTCGGCCAGCTGAGCCGACACGGCATCTGTGTCGTTGGCGTGCAGCAACTCCAGACCTTGGGCAATTCGGCGGTGCAGCAACCATCGTCTCGGCGGGCTGATCTGGTTGTACGCCGATTCCCTCAGCAGATCATGGGAAAAGTCGTAACCATCACGGAACTCGCGCAGGATCCGGTGGCGCCACAGCTCGTCCACCGCGCGCACCACGGCATCGGCATCGAGATCGCTGGCCTCAGTCAGCAGATCAAGGGTGAAGTTGCGTCCCACTGCCGCGGCCAACCCGGCAACGTCGCGAACTGTCGGGCTCACCTGCTCCAGCCGGTTGCGCAGCACTGATGTGAAGTCACCGATCGGTACCGGCGAGTCCCCTACATCCACGGTCGTCCGTGCAGCCTCTACGACGTACAGCGGGAATCCGCCGGTCATCGCGTGCAACAGATTCATGTCGTTACCGAGCAGCGGTCGCCCCGCGATCGCTTCGGCCAACCGCGCGGTGTCGTGCACGTCCAACGGTCCGAGCGAGACTTCGGTGAGCATTCCGGTAGCCCACATCCTCGCTGTCCACCCCAGCACCTCGGGCTCTTCGTCGAGGTTGTCCGTGCGCAGCGTTGCCGCTACCAGAATGCGAGCATCGGTCGTCAGGCCCAGGCAGAACGACAGGAACGCCAGCGTTTCTTGGTCACACCACTGCAGGTTGTCCAGAACCAGCAGGATCGGACGGTCGATACCGGTCAGGGCCCGTGCCATGCCCTCGAAGAAGCGATGACGCTGCCAGGCATCGACCATCGCCCTGGACCCGACGCCCGTATCGCTGAGCGATATCGTGGCTGCTGCTCGCACGTTGGGATCATCCTTTGCCGACGGCACCAACCGCTCGACCTCGACTCGCCAAACCGGATCGAGCGCTGCGGATTGGATGGCCGGCGTCCGGAGCCAGTCGGCCACCGGGGCGAGGGCGAGCCGTCCGGAGGTACCGAAACACTGCGCGCTGGCCACGACCCCGCCCGACGAGCGGACCTCATCCGCAAGTTCGGCAACGAGGCGTGTCTTGCCGACGCCCGCATCGCCTCGAACCAGGACGAGGCTCGGGCGGCCAGCGGCGGCGCCCTGCCACGCGGCTCTGAGCACCGCGAACTCCTCGGAGCGTCCGTAGAGTTCGGCAGCAGCGAGGCCCGATCGCCTGCCGGCCGGCTCCGTGGCTGGCTCCGTTGTTCGCTCCGATTCTGGCTCCCCTGCTGGCACTGCAGTGCCCGCCGCCCGTGCGGCTTGCCGGACGGCGGTCGCCGCCGCGGGTCGAGCGCGGGCTAGGAGCTCATGAAGTGTGCGCCGTGTCGCCGGATCGGGATCGATGCCTAGTTCGCGTTCGAGAACCGAAGCGCAATGGTGATAGGTACTCACGGCGCCTGCGCGATCGCCAAGGTCTGCCTGCAGCTGCATCAGCGTTCGGTAGCCAGCCTCTTCGAGCGGTTGCAATGCGATCCGGCGGCGGGCGGCTTCTGCAGCGCCGCTGAGGTCTCCGGTTCGGGCCCGCACGTCCACCAGCAGGTCGCAGAGGTCGACGCATTGCCGTTCGATCGCCGACCTGGCTTCGAGTAGCCAATCGTCGTAAATGCCGGGCAGGAGTTCGCCGCGGTACTCCGCAATCGCCAGGGCCGCGTGCCTGAGAACCCCCACGTCCTCGGCTGTGGCCGAGGCGGCCAGGGCAGCCTCGCGTTCGAGGCTGAATGTCCGGACGTCGACCCGACAGGTCTCGGTATCGCGCCAGCACAGGTCCCTAGGAGTCACGACGAGCGATGGGTCGTCGACGAGCACTTGCCGAAGATGGTGCAATTCCCGCCGCAGGTTCGTCAGTGCTTGAGCATCCGTGGAGTCCGGCCAGAACAATCCCGCGATACGCTGCCGGGTCTGCGGCATGCCGGCATGTACGGCCAGAAAGGCGATGAGCGCAACCGTACGGGCCGACCGCGTGCGTACGCTGCCGGTCGCAAGATCGGTGATGGACTGCTCACCGAAGAGCGATATATGCAGCAACTCCGGCCTCCTGAGCGTTCAAACTAGCGTGTTGAGCCGCTCTGCGACATCGATATTCCGGGCGGGCGTCAGGGTTTCGGCCGCTTTGAACCCTTCGGTACCGTCATGGCATGACCACCGACGCTGGAAAGCCTGACAATGCAGACGATCTCGCTATCGAGGATCTCGACGCCGAGCGCGTCGAGCATCGCTCACATCTCGAGCCCGAGGAGCAAAAAGTCGGCAGCGACGATCCGCGGCGACAGGCTGAGATCATTCTGGAGGATTCGGACGAACGGACCGAGCATCCTTCGGCGGAACGCTCCGGTGGCGAAGATCGGTGATCTCGAGTGACCTCGATTGATGTGGAGTTGCGGCGCACTCGCTATGACCACCCCGACTCGTCAAGGTTGATCGACGAGGTCCAAGCCGAGTACGTCATCCGGTACGGCGGCCCGGACTCTGCACCCGTCGACCCCGACGAGTTCGCCGCACCTCGTGGAACGTTTGTCGTCGGGTACGTGGCTGGCGTCCCCGTCACGATGGGCGGATGGCGCAGGCACGGCGCGGAACACAGCGACACCGGCTGGGCGGGCCGGGTGGCGGAGATCAAGCGGATGTACGTGGCACCGGCCGGACGTGGCCACGGCTACGCGCGTCGCGTGTTGACGTACCTGGAGGAGGCCGCGGCGGCGGCAGAACTCGACTGGCTGGTGCTGGAGACGGGCTACAAGCAACCCGAGGCGATCGCGCTGTACAGATCGTCCGGCTACGTCGATATACCGCCGTTCGGTCACTACGCCGAGGCCGAACTGTCGGTGCATCTGGGCAAACCGGTCTCCGTCAACGCGCCGAAGCCGCCCCCGGTTCCTCCATCAGTCGCGTCCGTGCAGGAGACCAGCACTCAGAGGCGGCCCTGAAGGGAGTCAGACCTGAAAGGCCTGGATCGCAGCCGTACTGAATGCGGCCAGGTCGTCGGGTTTGCGACTGGTCACCAAGGTCCAGCCCTGATCGGCAGAAACGACGACCTGCTCGTCTGACCAGTGGCCGCCGGCGTTGCTGATGTCGGTGCGCAGGCTTGGCCAACTCGTCAGCGACTTACCTCGCAGCACATCGGCTTCCACGAGTGTCCATGGGGCGTGGCAGATGGCCGCGATCGGCAATCCGGCATCGACGAAGCTCCTTACGAAGGCGACGGCATCTTTGTCCACTCGAAGGGCGTCCGGGTTTGCCACGCCACCAGGGAGGACGAGGCCGGCGTAGTCGGCCGCTTTCGCATCGCTGACGCGCAGCCGTACTGGAAAGGCGTCAGCCTTGTCGAGGTGATTGAAGGCTTGGGCTTCGCCGGCTTCCGGTGCGATGAGTACGGGCTGGCCGCCGGCCTCTTCGATCGCCGTCCACGGCTCTACCAGTTCGGATTGCTCGATACCTTCGTTTGCTACCAGAAAGGCAATCTTGCGTCCACTCAATGGTTCTGTCATGTCGTCTCCTCTGTGCTTTGGCGCTTGATCTCTCGGTGGACTGTGCGCAGCCGAATGCTCACCTTCGGCCCTCGCGCTGAGCCGGACTCTGGCTGTCCGAGGTCCAGAGCTCCATGACGAAGTCTTCGTCAAGAAGCCTGATCGTTGGCGGAAAGCCGATCGACTCAGCAAGGCGGGCGTGTAGTTCAGCAGTGCCCTGTTGGCGTTCGGCGAAATCGTGGCGCCAGTGGCACGCGACGAGGGTCAGGTTCGGGCCCGCGGATTCGACCGCTAGCCGGCCGAATTCGGTCCACGCGGCGGGCGTGAAGTAATACCCGAGTTCACTCACGACGATGAGGTCGAAATGCCTTTGCTGTTGCGGCCATTGGTCTGGCAGCAACGCTTGAGTCACGCTGACGTTTGGATGGCTCGCTACCCGCTGGCGGGTACGTCGCACGGCGTCCGGGTGATAGTCGCTGGCTAGCAGACCGTCGCAGCGGGTGGCAAGCATGACCGTCAGGTCACCGCCTGCGCAGCCCGGTTCGTAAGCACATTCATATCTCTCCCTCGGGAGGCAGCCGAGTAGCAACTTACGTTTGCGGCGCTCGTAGAAGCTGGATTTGAGACCCCAAGGATCCGGGCCCTGGGCGTAGAGGTCGTTGAGGTATTCGATGTCCACGGGCTCGGTCAACGTAGAAACACCTCACAGCTTCGGGTAAACCGCTGGAGCACGTAGTCGGGCAGCACGGCTGGAGTTTGGGTCCTCAGATCTGGTTCAAGCTGGCTGGTGAAGCATCGGATAGCGGCCAGCTTGCGAGCGCAAACGTCGGGCTCCAGCGGGAGAACGAACCCACTGCGGGCCGGCAGCTGACCGCCGGACGGGCTCGCCCAATGCCAACCCCAGATGGGCGCTTCGAGCTGGCGGATCGTGGCCGTCGAGCGCGCGATCACTGCCGATACCGCGATGGCCGTGGCTTCGTGATCGGGGTGCCCGTCGTAGCGCCATGGTGTCACGATGACGTCGCCATCACCGGTGATGTCATCAATCAGTGCAGTCAGGTGCTGGGTTCGCGAGGTTACCGTGCCGTCCTCCAGCCCGAACTCGACCACCGAGGCAGCCGCTATTCCCAACAGCTGTAAGGCGTTCTGCCGTTCGGACCGCCGCTGTGTCACCAGCTCGGCCGGGGAGTATCGATCGGAGCCGGGATGGCTACCGCTGCCGTCAGTCACCGCCACCACAAGGATGCTCCGGCCGGCGGCCGCAGCGAGCAACAACAGTCCGCCGGCGCCGAGCACCTCGTCGTCGGGATGCGGTGCGACGACCACGAGTCGCTGGCCAGGCGGCACGAGATCAACCAATGAGCCAGAATCCAAATCTGCCCAGCCAGCCCAGTTCTGCCAGTCCCTCTCGGGTGTTCCGCGACCAACGATGCGTCGCTCAGCTATCGGCATCGGCGGCCGTGTCACATCGACGCCGGTCATAGCGACCAGCCGGATTGGGACGCCGAATGGTTCGTCGCGGTAAGGCATCCAAGGGCCGCGAGATCCTGTTCGGCGTGACTCTGCCTCAAGAACACCGGCAGGTCGGCGAAACGGCGGGCTAGGGACTCGTCGCGGCAAAGCGGCCCGGCACCGAGCGCGCGACCCGCTCGCTCGATCACCACCAGCGCAGTCTGTTCGGCTGCGGAGCGGGCGCGCATCGCGATCTCCTGCGCGTCCTGTAACGGGTTTGCATCGATCCAAGCAGCTGATTCGACCAACAACGCCCGGGTGGCGGCGACGCTCGTGCTCACCGCGCCGAGGTGAGCAGCAGCATGCGGCTCCCCGCGCCTGGCCACCAGATCACTCAATGCCTCGACAAACGGAATCGCGGCCCCGTACCAGCAGGCAGCTATTCCCGCGCCACCATGCCAGAATCCCGGCCGCGCGGTGTACTGGCCGGGTTGACCGAGTTGGACCGCATGAGCGTTGTCGAACACGACATCCACGCTCTCGGATCGACCCATGCCTACGGCGTGCCAGCCCTCATCGGTAATGCGAACGCCTGGCTGGTCGAGCGTGACAGTCGCGAGGCACTGCTCGCCCCGGTCGTCCCAGGCCGTGACGACCGCGCGGTCGACCAGGCCCGCACCCGAGCACCAAGCCTTGCGGCCGTCCAACCGAATACCGTCCGCGCCGCGGTGCAGCAACAGCCGCGCCGAGGGCGGCTCAGCGGCCCAGGTGGCCCACACGGTGCGGCCCGCACGACGGTTAGCCATCTGGAACTCGGCCACGTCCAGCGCGGTGGCTGCATCGGGATCCACCTCGGCCAGGATCGACAGCGCGTCGGTATGACCCTCGTAAAGCTTGATGAGGGCGACGTCCTCAGCGGCCACCCCGGCCAGCGCCCGCCATCGCTGGATGGTGTGACCACGGCCGGGTAGTGGGATTCGGTCAGCGTCGGCGGCCACGAGTTCGCGAAGGCGCTGCCCGAGAGCGGCGCCCGCACCCAGCGGGGCGGCAGGTGCTCCAGAGCGGGGCTTAGCGGGCGACATCAGTGGCCGTCTCATTCTCGACGAGTCGGGTCAGCTGCCGCAGGTGGCCGGCGAAACCGTTGACAGCCCGGCCGTCTGAGCGTGCGCTGGTAACTACGGGTAGGTCGGCGGCCCACACGACGCGACGGTGCGCAGCTTCCAAGGCGTTGATCAGCGCGACGTCTTCATCGGAATCCGTGGCAGGGAAGCCGCCGACCTCGACATAGGCAGCGGCCGCGACTGCCAGGTTGGCACCGTGCATGTGGCGATGCCCGGGCACGGCTCGGTAGCCCAGCAGATGCCGTCGCCGAACTGCGGCCGAATGCCCCGACCAATCGGCGACGTCGACGGTGCCCAGGACCGCCTCCGCACCGTCGGCGGCATATGCCATTTGCCGCACCAGCCAGCCTGCCGGCACGGTCGAGTCGGCGTCGGTATTTGCCAGCCACAAACCGCGACTACCGCATCCCTCGATCAACGCACGGGCACCGGCGTCGCGCGACGAACCGACGCCCGTCCGCAGACCGGGAAACCAAGATAGTTGCGCGAAAGCCGCAGGGTCCGCTCGACGCAGTACCTCGCTCGTCCCATCGGTGCAGCGATCCAGTACCACGACGACGTGAACGGGAACCGTCGTCTGCGCCGCAGCTAGCGCCAGGCTGCGCAGGCAGGCTGCTAGCAGCTCGCCTTCATTGTGAGCAGGAACCACGACTCCGATTCGCTCAACGCTGGACGGAAGGGACTGCCGCCTGGTCAACGTTCAACGCCGGGTGAGCCGGGCTCGGAAGATCCTGGCTCGGGGTTCGGCGGTGGTTCTTCAGGCGGCATCGGGGACGGCCCCGGCGGCGGGTCCGGCAGTGGGTCGGGCAGTGGGGGTGGGTTGGGTACAGGAGGAGGATTGGGAACCGGTGGCGGCGTCGGCGCCGGCGTAGGTGTCGGTGGCGGGCCAACCGGTTCAGGAGTGATCGGCGGCACTGAAGGGCCGGGTTCGATCGGCGGAATCGTCATATCGCCTCGATAGTCCGAGCGTGGCGCTCCGGATAACCGAAACGGCCAGCTGACTCGGCTGCCGTTTGAGCCGTCTCTCAACGTTACGCAGCGCGTGTCTGTTTGCAAAGTCGAAATCCCGGTGGCGAAATCCTAAGCGCCGGGTATGGTTAACCGAACCTTTACAGAATTTCTGTCTACACTCGATTCGAATCGCATGCCCAGGACGAGCGCTGGTCGCTTGTCAATGGAGCTCGACAGGTCGCGTACGCAGATTTGTTCAGTCGGGGTGTGCAGCAGGGCCGGGCTGAACCAGCAGCCGGGTAGTTGGGAGTCAATCGACTCCGTGGAGGCCGTTCGTGTCAGCACTTGACTCCCGTCCCGATCTTCCGGATCTTCCGGAGTTCCCCGTTCCGCGCAACGGCGCGGCCGCTGCGTCCTACCACGTCTCGCTGGAGATGCTCGCTGACGTAGCACGAGTGACAATCATCGGCGCATTGGACGAGGTCTCGGCCGACGCCGTCGGGGGCATGATTTCGTGTGTGCCAGATGGTCCTTCGCGAGTCGAAGTCATCGCAGGTGGTGTGACATCTGTCGAACCCAATTGCGTGCAATTGCTGATTGCCGCCGCTCGCGAACGCATTCAACACGGTCAGGCACCGGTTCACGTCGTCGCGTGCAGTGAGGTTCTCGCGCGCGAGTTCGTCGAGGCCGGTTTGCTAGGTCGCCTACCCATTGCATTAGCCGGGTAATTCCCAAGCAAAACGCATCAGGTAACCACGAGAAATTAATTTCGCAATCAGACGGTGCCGCCGTTAAGGCTTGCACCCGTTTTCATCCTCGGCAACGCAATCGATCGAAGTAATCAATGGAAGCCGCGCTTGGCTTCCCGTTCGAAGGAGTGTCTTGTGATCGTCCTAGGCCTGATTCTGTTGATAATCGGCGTCATTGCCAACATCGGCATTCTCACCGTTCTTGGAATAATCCTCATCCTCGTAGGTGCGGTCCTGTGGATTCTCGGTGCCGTCGGTCGTGAGGTCGGCGGTCGGCGCCACTACTACTGAGCAAGAGCTAGTACTGAGGAACCGGATGGCATCTGCGGAATGCGGACGCGCGTGTCACTCGATAGCGTGGGACGTACGCAAAACAGGAGGTAGTCGCCATGGCCGCACGCCGAGCCGCCGTCCTCGGCGGGAATCGCATTCCGTTCGCTCGTGCAAACGGGGCCTACGCTCAGGCCTCCAATCAGGACATGCTGACCGCCACCATCGACGGGCTGGTCGCCCGATTCGGGCTGCAGGGCGAGCGGCTGGGCGAGGTCGCGGCGGGCGCGGTTCTCAAGCACTCCAGGGATTTCAACCTGACGCGTGAGTCCGTGCTTGGTTCGGCTCTCTCGCCCCAGACTCCTGCCTACGATGTGCAGCAAGCCTGTGGCACGGGTCTGGAGACGACTCTCCTGGTGGCGAACAAGATCGCGTTGGGCCAGATCGAGTCTGGCGTCAGCGGCGGCGTCGACACGGTCTCCGACGCTCCGGTCGCAGTGAACGAAGGCCTGCGGACGGTGCTCTTGGACGCCAACCGAGCCAAGAACATCGGAGCGAGACTCAAGGCTCTGACCGGCTTACGACCCTGGCAGCTCGCGCCAGCAATCCCCTCGAACTCTGAGGCCCGAACGGGGCTGTCGATGGGCGAGCATCAGGCGATCAGCACGGCCGAGTGGGCAATAGCTCGTCAAGCTCAGGATGAGCTGGCCCTGCTGAGTCACCGCAACTTGGCAGCCGCCTACGAGCGTGGCTTCTTCGACGATCTGCTCACGCCGTTCCTGCGGCTGAGCCGTGACCAGAACCTTCGTCCCGACACCACCATGGAAAAGCTGGCGAAATTGCCGGCCGTCTTCGGCAAGGACCTGCCGAATCCCACCATGACGGCCGGAAATTCCACCCCATTGACTGACGGCGCCGCAGCGGTATTGCTGGCCAGTGACGAGTGGGCGGCCGAGCACAGCTTTGACGTCCTCGCCCATTTTGTGGATGCCGAGTCCGCAGCTGTCGATTACGTGCATGGTGATCCGAAGTCGGAGGGCCTGCTGATGGCGCCGGTATATGCAGTCCCGCGGCTGTTGGAGCGCAACAAACTAACCCTGCAGGACTTCGACTTCTATGAGATACACGAAGCCTTTGCCTCGACCGTCCTGATGACCTTGGCCGCCTGGGAGGACGAGGAGTTCTGCCGCCGTCAACTGGTACGCGCTTCGGCATTGGGTCCGATCGATCAATCCAAACTCAATGTCAATGGATCATCATTGGCCGCGGGCCACCCATTTGCTGCCACAGGCGGAAGGATCGTTGCCACCATGGCCAAACTGCTTCACGAACGAGGATCGGGCCGTGGACTGATCTCGATTTGTGCGGCCGGTGGCCAAGGCGTCGCTGCGATTCTCGAGTACTGAAATGGCTGATCACTACGCCGCTCTGATCAATTCGCCATTCGGCAAGTCGGTGGCGTCCCGGCTGGGCCTGCCGAGACCGGCATTGTTGCGGCGTCATAGCCTCTCGAAGCCACCGGTCTCTGGGCGGCTACTGCTCGGCGGCACCGCGGGCCGGATCGGGTTGACCGAGCTTGGAGGCGTGCTCGAGTCGGCGGGGCTGCAGCCGGAACTGGCCTCGGACACCGCCGGCGATCAGGGGTCGGACGGTTCCACGACTACGTCCACGACTACGTCCACGACTACGTCCAAGGCGGCTTGGTCGGCGCTGGTTTTCGACGCCACAGCAGCCGAAACCCCTGCAGACCTGACCAGCCTGCGTGACTTCTTCGTCGGCTCATTGCGTCGGTTAGCCCCTTCCGGTCGAGTGATCGTGCTCAGCCGCTCCGCCACGGGCGCCGATCCAGTGCTCGACGCTACGAGGCAGGCGTTGGACGGGATCGTTCGCTCGATAGGCAAGGAGCTGCGCGGGGGTGCCACCGCGAACCTGGTGGTCCTCGACGGCGAGGGGGTCGACGAGCGTGCTGCGGAATCGACCTTGCGGTTTCTACTGTCTGGCCGGTCGGCTTATGTGGATGGTCAACCGATCCGGATCGGGTCGGGAGCACTGACGGAGCAGGCGAACTGGATCCGACCACTCGAAGGTCGAGTTGCGGTCGTAACCGGTGCCGCTCGTGGCATCGGTGCCGCTATCGCCGAGACGATGGCTCGTGACGGCGCACAAGTCGTCCTCGCGGATCTGCCGGCAGCTGGCGATTCCCTGGCCCGGGTGGCGAATCGGATCGGCGGTACGTCGCTGCAGCTTGACATCACCGCACCCGACGCCGCCCAACGGCTCATTGATCACGCCCGACGGAGATTTGGCACGCTGGATGTGGTCGTCCACAATGCGGGCATCACCCGTGACCGGTTGCTGGCGAACATGAAACCCGCTCAATGGGACTCGGTGCTCGCCGTGAATCTCGAGGCACAGCTGCGGATCAACGCGGTGCTGTTGGAGCGCGGAGTCATGACTGGCGGCGGCCGCGTGATCTGCCTAGCTTCTACTACGGGTATCGCAGGCAACCGCGGGCAGACGAACTACGCTGCCTCCAAGGCCGGCGTCATCGGCATGGTTCGTGCGTTCGCGGGCAGCTTTGCAGCCGCTGGTGCCACGATCAATGCAGTCGCACCTGGATTCATCGACACCGACATGACGCACGCGATGCCCTTTGCCGTTCGGCAGGTTGCGAGTCGGCTGAATAGTCTTCAGCAAGCCGGCCTGCCGGTCGATGTCGCCGAGACGGTCGGCTGGCTGGCCTGGCCGGGGACTGGCGCAGTAAACGGTCAGATCATTCGAGTGTGTGGACAGAACCTGGTCGGTGCATGAACACCGCCGGCCCGGTTCCGGTCCGGACGCTCAGCAAGCCGCCCGCACTCGGGCCGCTGTTCGCCAAGGCAGTTCTGGTCGGTCTGTCGCCAAAACGCGTTGGCGCGGCCCCGGAAAGCACGGCCAGCCACGAAATCGGACCTAGGCGATTGACGTTGCCGGAACAGCCCATCGATCAGGCGCGTCTGGTTGCCTATCAGCGCATCTGCGATTGGCGCGTATCCGGAGTTCTACCTCCGACGTACCTACACCTGTTGACGTTTCCGCTGGCGGTGGCACGGATGAGTGAATCAGACTTTCCCTTTTCGTTGTTGGGGTTGGTGCACACCAGAAACTCGATCACCCAGTTTCGACCAGTCCACTCGGTGGACTTGGTATCGCTTGAGGTCTGGGCGCAAGGCCCACGCCAGCACCGCGCCGGGCTGGAATTCGACGTGCTTGCCGAGGCCCGCATCGACGGCGAAGTCGTGTGGCGCGAGACCAGTTCTTACCTGCATCGCGAGACCCGTTCCGATGAGCGCCCCGACCGGCGCCCCGACCAACATCGGGAAAAGGCGGTTCGCCCAGACGTTACCGCTGTCTCTGCGATGCCGGTCTCGGCACAATGGCGCGTACCGGCCGACATCGGCCGGCGCTACGCGGCAATCTCGGGTGATCGCAATCCTATCCATCTGAGCGCTCTCACTGCACGACCGTTCGGTTTCAGGTCAGCGATTGCCCACGGCATGTGGCTGAAGGCACGCACCTTGGCCTACTTCGAGGGCAGGCTGGCCGATCACTTCACCGTCGAGGCTTCGTTTCGTTCGCCGGTGCGCTTGCCCTCGACTGTGGAACTTCTCAACCTAGCGCCCCGCGGCGAGACCCATGCGCTCGGCTATGAGGTGGAGGTACGCAGACCCCAGACAGTCAGGTCCAACCTGACGCTACAGATTCTCCCAGCGTAAATCCGCAATAAAATCAAAGGAGTAGAGATGCGAAATGTATGGCGTGGCCTGGCGATAGGTGCCTTTGTCGGCGCGATCATCGGAATCTTGCTTGACCTGGCCTCCAAGACACAGCAAGCCGTGTCGGGCGGGTATGAGTCCACAAAGCACGCGGTACGTGAACATGCACCTGAGGCGGCGGCGGCGCTTAAAGGATTCGCCGCTCAGGCAGCCGAGCAAGTTCGCCAGTCCGATCTGCCTTCGAAGGCGAGTCAGGCGGCATCCGACCTGGCCAGCAAAGCCTCTGACGTGGCAGGCAAGGCGGCCGGGCAAGTTCGGGAGTCCGATCTGCCTTCGAAGGCGAGTCAGGCCGCATCCGACCTGGCCAGCAAAGCCTCTGACGTGGCAGGCAAGGCGGCCGGGCAAGTTCGCCAGTCCGATCTGCCTTCGAAGGCGAGTCAGGCCGCATCCGATCTCGCCAGCAAGGCCTCTGACGTAGCAGGAAAGGCTTCGGACGCCGCCGACGCTGCAAAGGAGAAGGCACGGGACCTTCGCAACGGCTAGTTAAGTCTGTGTTTCGAATTCATTCCACAGTCTGTCTAGACCTAATATCGGGCTAGACAGGGACAGATCCACGCGTCACTATAGATGTATGCCCGCTCTTCGCGGGTAGTTACGAACCGACGGCAAGCAGGACCATCCGACCCAGTTCCCCCGGCTGAGTGTCGGCAATCTTCCTGCTTGCCGCGTTCGTTTGTTCAGCTGCTGACAAGTTGTCCGCCTGCCGCAGCGATCTCTTCCCGAGCCGCGGCACCGGACTCGACCGTGACCGGCACCGTGAGATCAGTCAGTAGCCGCACGCTGAATCCGGCCCCCAATGCGTCGAGTGAGCTGGCCCGAACACAATGCGACTCGGCGATGCCGCAGATATCCAGCAGGTCCGTGCCGGCCGCGCGGAGCGCCGTGGCGAGGTCCTGGCCCGCGTCGTCCGTCCCTTCGAAGGCAGAATATGCCGCCGCATACTGACCTTTCTTGATCGAGACATCGCTTCCCGTCTCGCCCAGGGCGGCGACGAGAGCAGGGTGTAACGCGGCGTTGGGGGAGTCCGCCAGCCCGTGCGGCGGCCAGGTGTCGACGAAATTCGGCTGCGATGAAAAGTGATCGGGCGCATCTATGTGCCAATCCTGGCTGGTGGCGACCAGGTCGTAGTCGCCCCGATGTGCCAGGACATACTCCGCGATCCTGAACGCCACGTCATTACCGCCGGTCACTGGCAGTTCGCCGTCTTCGCAGAACGTTGGCTGAACGTCGACGATCAGCAGGGCTCGAGCCATGATGTCCTCCCGTTACGCTAAGTGGTGAGTTGAGCGTACGAGGCAAAGGCGGCGGCTCGCTTGCCTGGCGCTGGCCATAGCTGCCGATCATGCGACCGAAGATCACGCAGCCGACGATCACGCAGCCGACGATCACGCAGCCGACGAGGAGGGGTTTGGGTGTCTGAGGAGACTGCCATCGAGGCCATCACGGCATCCGGGCTTGCATTTGTGCTGACCCGGCATGGCCAGGTGGCCAGCCTCGCAGAAGCGGCGGCCGCCCGCGGCGTAGACGCAGCTGACATCATCAAAACCCTGGTGATCAGACGCGGTGATGACGACTTCGTGTTCGTGCTCGTCCCGGGCGACCGATCGATCTCGTGGCCGAAATTGCGGAACGTGCTCGGAGTAAGTCGGCTGTCGATGCCCGACAAAGAGGTAGCCAGACAGGTAACAGGTTATGAGCGGGGCACGATCACGCCGTTCGGCTCGACTAATGCCTGGCCGGTGATCGCCGATGAGCGAGTAGCTGGGCGCACCGTTTCCATCGGTGCTGGCGGCCACGGTGTTGCCTTCACGGTTGACGGGAGTGACCTGATCGCGGCCCTCGGCGCGATACCGGCCGACGTCACGATCAGCTGACTCGGAGCGTCTCGCCGCTGACGGTCACGAGATCGCCCTTGGTCAAGTGCCTGCCACGGCGGGCCTCGGCTACCCCGTTGACCTCAACCTGACCGGCTGCGAGCAACAGTTTCACGTCCGAACCCACCTCGACCGCGTCCGCTAGCTTGAGGAATTGCCCCAGTCGGATATCGGAGTCCCGGATCGCCACATCTCGCATGAACACATCATGACGTATTTGTGACCGGGTTGCCGACCGTGCACATTGATGGAGCAGACTCCTCGCATGACATCTTTCGGCATCTTCGTTCCGCAAGGCTGGCGTATGGATCTCGTCGGAATCGGCGATCCGGTCGAACAATGGGAAGCGATGACAGCGGTTGCCAAGGCAGCCGACGAGGGCTCCTGGGATTCGATTTGGATCTATGACCACTTTCATACGATCCCGAAGCCCTCCACCGAGACAACCTTCGAATGCTGGACTACGACTGCCGCTCTTGCGCGTGACACCAAGCGCGTGAATATCGGCCAGATGGTGGGCTGCAACGGTTACCGCAACCCGGCCCTCTACGCCAAAATGGCGTCAACGGTCGACGTGGCCAGCAATGGACGCCTTTATGCCGGCATCGGCGCGGGCTGGTATGAGCAGGAGTGGAAGGCCTACGGCTACGAATGGCCGGAGTTGAAGGACCGGATGGGAGCCTTCCGCGAGGCGACCGAGATCATCTATCGACTCTGGACCGAGGACGAGGTCCAGTTCAGCGGTAAGTACTACCAGGTCGACAAACCCATTAATGAGCCGAAGGGTGTTCGCAAGCCGCACCCGTCGTTGTGGATAGGTGGCGGCGGCGAGAAGGTTACGCTCAAGCTCGTTGCAAAGTACGGCGACGCCGCGAATATCGGGGGCGGCAACCCGGACACGATCCGCGAGAAAGCGGCCATTCTTAAAGGGCATTGCGATGCGCTCGGCCGTGACTACGACGAGATCATCAAGTCGACGAGCTTGAACGTGTTCCCGATCGAAGCGGGGGAGGACCCTGAAAAGGCGACCGCCAGGGCGCGCGGCCGTGCCTCGTGGGAGTCGTTCTCGTCCCAGGCGATCGTCGGCACTGAGGACGAGATCGCGTCAAGCGTCGAGGCGGCACTTGATGCTGGAGCGAATTACGTGATCTTCTACGTGCCAGGGGTCGCCTACGATCTCGATCTCGTCGCGCGTTCGGAAGCGATTGTCAAACGGTTCGCCTGAGCGTCAGGCGAACGCCGCCACCAGTTTCTTGCGGTAGGGCAAGAGATCCTTGACACTGCCCGCACAGATCGCCCCGATCAGGTCGCCGTCGCGGCGGTATTCGGCCAGGAACCGATCACCGGACGCATCACCGTCGACGACGGTGACCTCATCAGCCAGACCTGGTAACCCCACACCTTGCAGGCGCACGCCGAATTGGTCACTCCAGAAGGACGGCACTGGAGCGAACCGCGGGCCAGAACCGTGCAGCAGTCGCGCGCCCGCAGCTGAGGCTTGCTCGGCAGCATTCGTCCAGTGCTCCAGCCGCAACAGACCGCCCCCGAGCGCTGGGTGCGGCCAGCTGGCAACATCGCCGGCAGCTACAACATCGGCGATGCCCTGCACGGCAAGCGTTTCATCGCACACCACGCCCCCATTGATCACCACCCCAGAACCAGCGAGCCACTGCGTGGACGGAACCACACCGATCGCGATCACCACCACGTCGGCGCCAAGGTAGTCACCGTTGTCGAGATGCACGCCTCGCACCCGGCCACTACCTGTTGAAGGATCGGTGTCGGTGTCGGTCTCGGTGTCCAAGCCGGATACTCCAACGCCCTCGAGAAGTTCGACGCCATGTTCTCGGGCCCGCTTCGCGGCCGAAGAGGACAGTTGGCCCAGGGCGGTGACCATCATCGGCAATGGCGTCACCACCGTCACAGCCAGGCCAAGGTCGCGACAGGTCGACGCCAGTTCGGCGCCGATGAACCCGCCGCCGACGATGACGACTCTGGCGCCAGGTCGGAGTTCAGCCCGTAACGCCAAGGCGTCGTCGAGCGTGCGCAGCAGGTGCAGCCCACTAGCACGCTCGGGCATGCCAGCGACCCGCCGCGGTGCGGCGCCCGTTGCGATGACCAGGCCGTCGTAGCCGACCGCCGCTCCGTCGTCGAGATTTACCTCGTGTCGCTCAGGATCCAGGCTGACCGCCCGTCGCCCAAGCCGCCAGTTCGCAGCCAGATTCGCTGACTGCTTGAGTTGAATCTGCTCCTGGTGAACGGCACCAGCGGCAAACGCCTTGGACAGCGGCGGTCGATCGTAGGGCTGGTGGACTTCCTCGCCGATCAGGGTCAGGCGGCCGGCAAAGCCCTGTTTGCGCAGGGTTTCAGCAGCGCGAAGCCCGGCCAAGGATGCGCCGACGACGACGATGTCGCGCAGATCGCTGGTCATTGGTCGATCAAGGTCAGGGCCTGCACCGGGCAGCTCAGGACGGCTTCAGAGACCTCGGCGCGTAGCTCCTCAGCGGGACTCTGCTGAAGCAGGACGACGACCGGCGTGGAGTCGGTCAGCTCGAAGACGTCGGGGGCGGCCAATAGGCAATTGCCGTAGGCCTGGCAGAGCTGAGTGTCGAGCTCGATACGCATGTCAGGCCTCCCAGAATGGGCTCACGTTTGACTTCGCGCCTACGTAGTCGCGCCAGAACTGCCACCACTGCCGAAGCCGGTTGTCATCGCCCCGTGTTCCCTCTGTCGCAGGCTGGCCGCGCGCGATCAAGCTGTAAGGCACGGTCCAGTTCGCCAGACCAACGCGTTGGCGCAGCAGCACCGGCACGTCCTCATCGCCGTAGGAGGCGAGGGCGGTTGCTTCGGCGCCTGCCATCCGCACCTTGCGCCTGGCCTCATCATCACCGACCACGCCGAAGATTCGCCGTGTGACCACGGTGCTGTCGACGCCCTCTGGAACGGAGCTCGAGATCATGAAGTAGTTGTTGCGGACCTGGCAGATGAGATCGGGAAAGAGCGTCATGATGTAGCCACCGCCGCCTTCGAAGCCGGGCAGCGCGAAGTCGGTTGCGCCCTTGAGCTCCTCCGGCAGCCGATCGTAGTCCAGCTTCGTCCACTGGACAGCATGGCCGTTGTCCACGATTTCGTATGGACTTGCCGGGCTCGCGGAACGAAAGATCGGATGGACGAACGGCACGTGGTAGCCATCGCGCTGGTTCTCGGCGACCAGTTTCCAGTTGATCGGCACTGTCCATTCCTGCTTGTGGATGACCTCCATCGGCACCGTTGCCAACGGGGTGCCGAGTACCTCGACAATGCGAGGTCCGAGAAAGTCCACCAGGCTCGGTGCTTTCTCGTCCACGCACACGAAGTGCAGACCGAAGATCGACTCGGTCCGGATCGGGACGAGGCCGAACTTCTCTTTGACGAAGCCGGTGTTCTCGTACGCCGGACTGCCGGGAATGCCTTTGAGTTCGCCGGAAAGGTCATAGGTCCACCAGTGGTACGGGCAGCGCATGACCGCGCACTGGCCCGAGCCCTCGAGCACCTGCGCGCCACGGTGACGACACACGTTGTAGAAACCATTGACCTTGCCGTCCTCGTCGCGGATGACGAGCACGGGATTTCCGGCGACCTGCAGCGTCAGATAGTCGCCGGGCTCGGGAAGATCGGAGTCATGGCCGGCGAAGTTCCAGACCCGACCGAGCAGGCTTCGCTGCTCGTGGGCATAGAGCTTCTCATCCAGATAGACGGAGTTGTGCACCAAACGCTCGTCGTCGATGCCTGATACCTCGCCGGCGGTCGACGTCGCTGTCGTTGTCTGCTCCATGGAACATCCTTCTGGTCGCGGTTGATCTCACTGAGTTGTGTGCTGAGGCGGACTTTGACGTCCAGCCAGATTGCGGGCGCGACGATCGAGTTCGGCGGCTGTCTCGCCCTCGGTCTGAGCCACCAGTTCTTCGAGTTCGACTCCGGACCGCCCAGTGAGCAGTCGAGAGAGTAACTGCCGCCGACGCGACTCGTCGGGCACTCCGACCTGCAGGTGCAGGCCCAGGCGACCCGCGCGGGTGAGGGCCGGGTCGATGATGTCGCTGCGGTCGGTGACCCCGATGACGAGAATCCCTGGGCGGGCCAGCGCGTCGTCCACGGACGACAGGAGCGCCGATAGGACACGGCTGCTGGCGCTCTCGATATGGCCGGCTACGCGGCGAGGTGCCACCGAGTCCAGGTGTTCGAGCACTACGACCGCGGGTGCGACGTCGCGAGCCTTGCCGAACAGGGACCGGATCGCGGCCTCGGACTCGCCGAGCCATTGGGTGAAGATCGTCGAGCCGTCTACCACGACGAGGTTGGCTCCGGCGCGCTCGGCCAGCGCCGCAACGAGCGCGCTCTTGCCGTTACCCGATGCGCCAGTGAGCAAAATGCCCTCGCGGCGCCCCGAACCGGGACTGAGCGCGTTGTCGGCGGCCGCGAGCAGCGACTCTTTTATCTCGACAAGGCCGTCGAATTCGTCCCACTTCAGTTGGACGTCGGCGACCGGGAGCCCCCTCATCGCGCTCGGGGTGACGCGCGCCAGACCGGCGCGTACGTCCGAGGCAAGGATGGAGATCTCGGTGCCGGCTGCTGATTCGGCGATCTCGACCCCGCTGCCGCCCGAGGTCAGCCGGCGGGCGGCCGCCAGGCCCGCCTCGCGGGACAGATGCATCAGATCAGCCCCGGTGAAGCCCGCGGTGGCGTTCGCGGCGACCTCGGCCAGCGCTGTTTCCGCGTCACGGGTCAGGGGCATTTCTCGGGTGTGCACCGACAGAATCTCGCGGCGCGCGGCCGGGTCTGGCGGCCCGATGTACAGCTCCTCGTCGAAGCGACCGGGTCGTCGGAAGGCTTCGTCGATCGCGTCCAATCGATTCGTCGTGGCCAGCACGACAACGCCGTCCACCTGGTCCAGTCCGTCCATCAGGGTGAGGAGTTGGGTGGTGGCGCGAATGTCGCCTTGAGAGGCCAACCTGCCGCGACTGGTGGCGATCACATCTATCTCGTCGATGATGATCAACGTCGGTGCATGGTGTGCGGCTTCGCTGAACAGCGAGCGAAGGTTGGCCTCGGTCTCGCCTGAGTACGTGCCGACCAGTTCGGTGGCCGGCATCTTCAGGACGTTGGCGCCGAGTTCGGCGGCAACAGCCCGGCTGAGCAGGGTCTTGCCGGTGCCGGGTGGCCCATGCAGGATGACTCCCTTCGGGGCTCGCACTCCCAGCGAGTGATAAAGGGCCGGTCGTAACAGGGGAAGCTCGATCAGGTCCCGCAGGCGGGAAATCGCAAGATCCAGGCCGCCCACCTCGGCGAAAGTCATGCCGCGCCGGGCGATGTCCGGGTCGGGCTCCAGGAACTCGATTCTGGTTTGGTGGCTGACGAATACCGGCTCTGGTGCCCCGCCCTCGGCGGCGACGATGACGCCTGCGCCGCCGGCGAAGATCGGTGCGAAGATCCTCGCCCCGGGCCAAACGATGGTTTCGTCCTTACGCAGGAACTCGATGACGTGGTCGCCCAGATGGTGGGAGAGGTGGAATGCCGGTCGGATGTTGACTGCAGATGCCTCACCGGGCGCGGGCTCGCGGATCAAGTCCAGCCGATCGCCGGGCTTGATCTTCAGCTGGGTCCAGAGCAGCCGACCGAGTCGTACCAGCGCCGCATCTGTGCCATCGTCGGACGCGCGCGCGACGGGCCGCAGGAACACCTCGCGGCCGACATAAGAACGAACCTTTACGAGCTCACCCGGCAGTACCTCGAGCTGTGCGAGCAGGGCGTCGGGCACCTCGAGGGCAACTTCGCTGACCGGGCGTCCTGGCGCCGGTCGGGCTGCTATGGCTGGGATTGATGCTGTGTCAGTAATTGTGGACCGCCGAATATTCCGGGGCGGGCTCCAGAATCTCCATCAGAACTCCGCCTTCGGGCCCTAGCGCCGAATCGAGGTTGGGCCAGGACATCACGAGCCGGGCCGGACCGGTGCCGTTGTTCACATGCTGGAAAACCACGCCTTCGGGCCGCACCGGTATCGCGATGACGTCCTTCTTCTCCCATTCGTGCTCGACCCCGTCGAACCGGGTGAAGCCGCTGCCCTCCACCACGAGGTGGACGATGCCACCCTGATGACGAAGCTGCCCTGAGCGTGATCCGGCAGGTATCTCGAGCTCGCAGAAGTAGAGCGCGTGCGCGACCGGACTCTGAAGGTCGTTGTGCAAGTACCATCGCAGGATTCCGAACGGGGTTACTTCAGGTTCGAGTTCTGCCCGGGTCACGGTGGACCGTCCGGCACGGACTCGTTCGCGCTCGGCAGCACTGCGCTGCAGGATCGAGTCCCAGAGCGTTGCGGGCGGAGCGGCGGTCATCGGGCGTCCTTCCAGTTCGGGCTGTTTTCCTTTTGCTCGAAGAGCGCTCCGGTCGCGTACTGCAGCGGCACGAAGATGAAGGCGAACCATTCGCTCGCCTGGTCTGGATCCTCGTTGAAGTGTTGGTGTTCGCAGCCACCAGGCAGTACGGGCAAGACAATCAAGTCGCCGGCCGACCAGTCCTCTCGGACTCCGTTGACGACTGTGTAGCCGGAACCCTTTGTAACGTAAAGGACCAGGCCACCCTGATGGGTGTGTCGCCCAGAATGGGTGTGGATCTCGTGCGCGAAGACCCGCCAGTCCTGCAGGGCAGAGTCTTTGACCAGTTCGTGAAGGTAATAGCCAATCTTTCCCTGGCGATTCTCTTCCCAGTTCGCATCTGATGCCTTGATCACGATGCGACCGTCATGAGCGCGCTTCCGTCGTTCGGCCAGGCCGGAGAAGACGGTCTCGTAGTAACCCTGTTCACGGGCGTCGCGGTCGCGGACCCGCTCGGCCGTTCGTTCGGAATCCATGGATCTCCTGTCGAACTATCTCTTCGGAAAGTCTCGTCGGCCCAACCTCTGTCGTACCGGCCAGCCAGCGAGCCAAAGCCAGCGAGCCAAAGCCTGCTCCAGCGGTTCAGCGCCGAAGTGCGTACTGCATACACTAGCAGGGAGCAGCTTCCGGCTCTAGGCCCTTCGGTGCCGAATTCGAGCGGACGACTCCGGAGCAGACAGCACGTTGGAGCAGGAACCGCCATGTTCGGTAGCCAGCAGTCCGTCCGGGCAACGCGTGCCCACCCAGCTGAGGGCGGACCCCCGGCTGCCCTGCCAGCGCACCCCGGACAGTTCGGCGCGTACGAACTGCGCGCCCTCGATGTCGGCGCCTCGCAGGTCGGCCTCGAGTAGGAGCGTTCCGATGAACTGAGCTCGTGAGAGATTGGCTTCGCGCAAGTCTGCGAGGTAGAACTCGGTGTCGAGGAGCAGGGCATCGGACAGGTCAGCCCTGGTCAGGTCTGCGCAGAAGAGCACGGTGAGTTGCAGTCGGGCGCCCGCAAGCCGCGCACCCCCCAGAGCCGCCACCGCGCGCGGGCTGGAGATCAGTGCAGCGGAGAGGTTGCAGTGCCGCAAGTCGGCCCCGGCGAGCGAGGTCCGGGTGAGCTCCAGGCCGGTCAGGTCCGCACCGATCAGCGTTGCGCCGTTCAGATCGCAATCGCGCAGGTCGGCCGCAGTGGGATTGACGCCGGCCGCCTCGCGGCCGGATAGGAAAACCTGCACGAGGTAGTCCGCGCTATACGCCGGATCGACGAATACTGCAGCCGTGAGGTCTGCCGCGCTCAGGTCGGCCCCGACAAGCCTGGCGTGAGCAAGTTTCGCGCCGCCGAGGGCTGCGCCACTCAGGTCGGCACCGCTCAGGTCCGCCCCGCTCAGGTCTGCGCCAGTCAGGTCGGCACCGCTCAGGTCGGCACCGCTCAGGTCTGCCCCGCTGAGGTCCGCGCCAACTAAATTCGCCCCGTGCAGTGCACTGCGGCCGCTTCCGAAGCCGGGTGTTGCGCCTTGCCCGGTCACGGCATGTACACCCCGCCATTGACGTGGATGACCTGTCCGCACACGTAGGACGCCTCGTCTGAGGCAAGGAAGGAGATCACGGCAGCGACTTCGTCCGGCTGGCCCAAGCGGCCGAGCGGTACCTGGCTGTGCTTGCCCTGGGTCAGCGGGTCATTACGCGTAAGTTCGCGCATTCTGGCCGTCTCGATCGGCCCCGGCGCCACCACGTTGACTCGGACCCCCGCGCCGGCGACCTCGCTGGCCAGCGCCCGGGAAAAGGCGACGATGCCCGCCTTGCTCGCGGCATACGCGGACCGGCCGGCGGCTGGCATGAAGCCGAAACCGGACGAGGTGTTCACGACACTGCCGTAGCCCGACGTGCTCATCGCGGGCAGAAAGGCGTGGCACATCAGGTAAGTGCTGGTGAGATTGAATCGGAGTTGGTCGTCCCACTGAACTGGGTCGAGCTCTTCGATCCCAGCCAGCTTCGCGCCGCCCACGACGTTGACCAGGACGGCTGGTGCGCCGCGTTCGGCCAGCACCCGCGAGGCCAGGTCGGCGACCGCGTTCGCGGCGGTGACGTCGCAAGGCGTCGCGATCAGGCGCGATGTGCCGCGGATCGATCCCTGTTCGCACGTCTCGGCCAGGGCGGTCTGGTCCACGTCGACAGCTATCACCACGGCGCCGCGTTCGGCAAAGCGGAGCGCACTCGCCTGACCGATGCCCGACCCCGCGCCCGTAACCACGGCAACCCTGCCGTCCAGGTCGCGTGCGCTGGTCATCGGCCGGCCAGTCGAGCGTTCGCCCGAAGTTGGCGAATCTCGTCGACCGGTTCTGTCCGAGTCATGGTCTATCACCTCGGGCACATGTATAACGTATACACCTAGGGGGCGCAACCGAGCCGCCTGCCGTGCAACAAGAAGGGACGTGTGCCGGATGAGCCTGCATGCCGTTGAGCGATTGCTCTACGAGCTCAACCGTGACCCAGCGAAGGTGGCCGAGTTCCGCTCTCAGCCAACCGAGATTCTCGGCCGCTTCGATCTCACCGAGGATGAGCGCGGTTGGCTGCAAGAGCGCGACATTCTCGCCCTTTACCGCTATGGGGTTCACCCGCTGCTCCTCGCACCTGCGAGTCGCTTCTTCGGAATCGAGCAGGCAGATTTCCGGGCAGCCCTCGCCCCAGCAATTGGAGAGAGAGTTCGATGAGCATTGTCGGATCATTTGCAGTGAGCCATGCCCCCGGCATGGTTGCCTGGCCGGACGCAGTCGATCCAGGTGTACACGAACGGTTGATCGTCGAGGGGTACCGTCGTGCCGGCGAGCGGCTGCGGGCGCTGAATCCCGATGTGGTGGTGCTGGTGACCGGAGAGCATTTCGCGAATTTCTTCTCGGTGATTCCGCCATTCTGCATCCACATCGGTGAGCGGTCCGAAGGGCCGATCGAACCTTGGTTGGGCTTGACGCGGCGGACGATTCCCACCGATGGCTCGCTCGGCGACACGATCTTGCGTGCGGCGCTCGCGGCCGGGCGCGACCTCGCGTTCAGCCACGAATTGTTGCTTGATCACGGCAGTATGGTGCCGTTGGAGTTGATGCAGGTGCCGGCAGATCTGCCGATCGTTCCCTTGATCGTCAACACCCTCGTCGATCCGCTACCGAGCCTCGACAGCTGCCGTCGCCTCGGCGTCGTACTCGGCGAGACGCTCCGAGCCGTTGACCAGCGAGTGGTCTTGATCGGCGCGGGTGGCCTCTCGCATTGGCCGGGCATGGCTGAGGCCGGAAAGATGAGTCCGGAATGGGATCGCGCCCTGCTTGCCGATCTCGTGGATGGCCGCCGCGACACGCTGTGGAACCCACCGTCGGTCGGTTGGGCCGAAGCTGGGCCAGGTGCGGAGGAGATCCGTGCGTGGGCGGTGGTGGGCGCAGCAGCGCCCGACGGGCCTGCTGAGGTACTCGCCTACGAGGCCGTCGACGCCTGGGCGACCGGCTGTGCCGTCGTCGATCTGCAGCGAGTGCCCGTGCCTGCCGTCTCCTAACGCTCCAACTCAGCTGGGCAAATCCCCAACCGCAATGGAAATCACCGTCGCCCCAATCGGAGCGACGGTGATTTCCTTGCCGGCGTTGCTAGCTGAAGTTGAGATCCTTGTCGGCCTGGGCAGCCAGCGTCGTGTCCCAGGACGCGGCAACCTTGGCTTCGGTCCACTGGATCTTCTGATTGGGCTGCTTGTTGAACAGGTCCGCCTGGTTGGCGTACGCGGCTTCAGTTGGTTGGCCAGTCACGACCAGCATCTTCGCCTGAAGATCCAGGAATTGCTTTACCTGATCAGCATTGAGGTTGTAGATCTTCTCGAGGTAGGGCGTCGCCGTCGCGGGTTGGTTCTTCATCATGTTCGAGGCCTGCATGCACGCCTTCACCAGGCCCATCACCGTCGTCTGGTTCGAGGCAAGGAAGGCCTTGGTGACCGAGAGGCCGTCTGCTGGTGTGTCAGGCAGCGATTGGTTGTCGCCGATGATGGTCGATCCGGGTCGCTTCGCCGCGTCCTGCAGGGCCAGGTTGAGGGCTTCGTAGATCGCGTCGGCCTTTCCGCTGTTGAACAAAGCAGATCTGCCGGTGACGCTGGCCACTGGAATGATCTTCACCTGGTCGACGATGCCGGCGTTCTGCAGGATGTGTTGCGTTTCGGTTCCAGGCGTATCCGTTGGCGCGCTGGTCACGACCGACTTGCCGGCAAGATCGCTGATCTGCTTGAGGCCTGGCGCTCCGAGCATGACGAAAGGCGCGTGGGTTCCGGTATTCACCACGTTGATAACGGGAATGCCTTTACCATTTGCCTGCGTTGCCGTCGATGTCAGTGCCGCCGCCTGGATGCTTCCCGAAACCAGCGCCGCAGGCGTGTTCGCGGGTGGGATCGAGGTATTGAGCGAGACGTCCAGACCGTTCTTGCTGGTCAGGCCGGCCGCCACCGCGAGTTGGATGAACGACGCGGCGGCTGAGTTGGCGGGAATCGCGATGGTCACCTTGGTCGACTGGCCCGTGCTGCCTCCACTCCCGGCCGAAGCGGGAGTGTCGGGCTTGCTCGCAGACGAGCTGCATCCGGTCGCCACCAGCAGGACGGCGGCGCCTGCTGCTAGGACGTGCCACTTCTTTGGAGTCATCAGATCCCTCACTTGTCGAGTGCGTATAGGTGGTCGGTTCTTGTCGGTTACCTGTGTGATTCACGGTGCGGACTAGGCCGTGCAACTCGTCGCACGAGCGGCGGTAAGTTGCTCAGCTCGATGTGCGGTCAGTATTCCGGCAACTGTATTCATTGGCAACCCTAAGATTTGCTGTGCACCGATAAATGCCGTAACAAACGGGACTTTTGCCCGAAACCTGACGGCAATCCGTACCTAAAGGGTGCGCTGGTAAGCAGGCTCGCGGGCATCGAACTACTGGGCGGGTCGGCGGTGCGGCGGGTCGGCGGGTCGGCGGGTCGGCGGGTCGGCGGTGCGGCGGGTGGGCGGGTGGGCGGGTCGGCGGGTGGGCGGGTCGGCGGGTCGGTGCCAGCCTGGATCAGACGGCCTTAGCGGCCGCCTTCTGCTCCTTTTTGAACGTCCTGACCTTGACCAGGCTGCCGGCATCGGTCACGTCGGCGACCGAGCGAAACGATCCCGCCTCGCCGTAGGCACCGGCCGCGGCCCGCCAGCCGGTTGGCCGCACCCCGAACTGCTTACCCAGCAAGGCGGTGAAGATCTTGGCCTTCTGGGCGCCGAAGCCGGGAAGGCCCGCGATGCGCGCGACCAGTTCGCTGCCAGTGGCGGCCGTAGTCCAGACGGCGGCGGCGTTGCCGTCGTACATCTCGACGAGTCCGCGGCACAGTTCCTGAACCCGCTTGGCCATCGCGGCCGGAAAGCGATGCAAGGCCGGCACCTGCCGGAAGATCGCTTCGAACTCCGCGGGGTCGTAGTCGGCGATCTGGCCCGCGTTCAGGGCGGTCACCCCCAGGCGTTCGGCCAGTACTTGCGGCGAGGTGAACGCCTTCTCCATCGGGATCTGTTGATCGAGCAGCATGCCAACGAGCAGCGCCAACGGGTCGTCGGCCAAGAACTCGTTCGCTTGCGGTGTTGTCGCGAGGTGCAGGCTCATGACAGCAGATTGTGGCAGCAAGGTGACCGATCGTGCGAGCCGCTTGACCCATCAACCGATCCAGCCAGATTGCGGATCGATCGACGGCCCCGCGGGAACCCAAGTAGCGAGTTCGCTGCGGGCGCCGAGCGATTCATAGCTAACCGACCGGCCGGACGGCGTCCCAGGCAACGGTGAGTTCGCCGAGCCGATGGCGTGCGGGTTGATCCAGTACCGGCCAGCTTTCTGCGACCGTCCGGGCCATGGCCTGCCAGCGTTGACGAGGTCCGAACGATGCCAGTGGGGCGTGTACGTCCCAAGCTGCGTCCATTGCGGTGAGCAGCTCGTGAATCGGTTCGCCCGTGACGTTTCGATGAATGAGGGCCTTGACGAGCCGCTCGGCCAGCTCGGACGGGCGCGAGATGGCATCGACTTTGCAGCACAAGGTCAAGCTCAGTGGCCGGTCGGCGTCCAAGAGAACCCAACTGCCCCGCCGGCCGATCTCGTCGCACGTGCCCTCGACGATCATGCCGCCTGGCGCGAGCTGTCGTTGCATTGCTGCCCACGACGGCGCGACCGCGTCTTCGGGGTATTGGCGTAGCACGTTGGCAGCACGCACTATCGACGGCGTCCGGCCAGCCAGCTCGAAGCCGCCGACGGCGAAACTGAGACCGGGTCCTTCGGCGCCCTTGGCGGCCGCCACCCGTGCCGGGTCGAGTTCGAGGCCGAGCACCTCGATGTCAGGACGAACCGCCAGCAGCCGAGAACGGAGCTCAACCGCCGTTATCGGACTCGCGCCATAACCGAGATCGATGACCAGCGGATCTGGCGCGGCACGCAGTGTTTCGCGCAGCCGGGTGGCGATCCAGTTGTCCATCCGCCGCAACCGATTGGGGTTGGTCGTGCCGCGGGTGGGCAGTCCGAGCGCCCGGGCGCGCCCCGCTGCCAAGCGGGGCAATTTCGCCGGCGGTGGCTGCTTCATGGACTCGACCTCGTCACGGGAAAACCGTAGCGGGATGCCGTCCAGCGCAGATCCGAACCCCATGATCGCCGGTATCCGGTCACTGCGCCGGGTAGCGTGATCAGGCGTGTCCACCTCCCTCGCCGAGCTGACGACCCTGCGACTTGGCGGCCCCGCCTCCCGGTTCGAGATTGCCTCGACGACGAGTCAGCTGGTGGAACTCATCGCGACCGCCGATCGTGATCACGAACCGGTGCTGCTGGTCGGTGGCGGCTCGAATCTGGTCGTCGGTGACGACGGTTGGCCTGGGCTGGTGATCAAGGTAGCCAGCAACAAGATCGAACGGTTCGACAATCGCGAGGGCTGGGAGATCCGAGCGACCGCCGGGGTCGAGTGGGACGAGTTGGTCGCGCAGACCATCGACGACGGCATGTCCGGACTCGAGACGATGTCCGGCATCCCGGGCCTGGTCGGTGCGACGCCCGTCCAAAACGTCGGCGCCTATGGGGCCGACGTGTCAGACCTTTTGACCTCGCTCACGGTCTATGACCGCAAGAGACGGGTCATCGAGCCGTGGTCACCAGCAAAGTGCCACTTCGGCTTCCGGACCTCGAGTTTCAAGCACACCGACCGGTACGTCGTCCTTGACGTCAGCCTGCAGTTGGCGGCCTCGAAACAGTCACGTCCGGTGCGCTATCTCGAACTGGCGCGCCGGCTCGGCATCGAACAGGGCCAGCACGCGCCCGCGAAAAAGGTGCGCGCGACGGTGGTTGAACTCCGCCGTTCCAAAGGGATGATTCTCGATCCCGAAGATCATGATTCGTGGAGTGTCGGATCGTTTTTCGTCAATCCTTTACTGGACGAAGTGCCCGCTGCGGCCGCTGATTGCCCGCACTGGGAAACGGACGGCAAGACCAAGCTCTCCGCCGCGTGGCTGATCGAACAGGCCGGTTTCGAGCGCGGTTACGGCCTCGACTCCGGACGTGGCACCGTGTCCGTTTCGACCAAGCACACCTTGGCGTTGACCAATCGTGGTGGTGCAACGACCGCTGAATTGCTCGAGCTGGCGGCTGAGATTCGTGCTGGTGTGGAAACGAAGTTCGGCATCACGCTGGGCCCGGAAGCTCACCTGCGTAACTGCTCGTTCTGAGCGCATCATGGCAACTGGTGAGGTCATCAGGACGTCACGGGTGAGGATTGCGGGCGACTTTGTAGGACGCGGCCTGCGCAAGCGGCTTCACGACCAGCAAATCGATGTTGACATGTGCCGGCCGAGTGGCGACGAAGGCGATGACGTCGGCAACGTCTTCAGCTGTAAGGGGTTTGTCGACGCCGGCGTACACCGCAGCCGCTCGGTCGGCGTCGCCGCCGAAGCGCACCAGCGAAAATTCCTCGGTGGCCACCATGCCGGGGGCAACCTCGGAGACCCGAATCGGCCGACCGTTCAACTCCAGCCGCAGCGTCTCCATCATCGCGCGGGCGCCGTACTTTGCTGCCGAATACCCGGCGCCGCCCTCGTACACCGCGTATCCGGCGATCGAGCCGGTGAGCACGATATGGCCACCGTCACCCGTTTCGAGTGCCGGAAGGAGTGCCTGGGTGACTCGCATCGCACCGAGGACGTTCGTCTCGTACATCGTTCGCCAGTCGTCCGGATCAGCGGTCGCCACCGGGTCGAGCCCGAGGGCTCCACCGGCGTTGTTGACCAGCAACGCGACGTCGCCGGGCGAGCCGTCCGCAGGGTTCGGACCGCGCTGGGCAATTCGAGCCGCCAGTTCGGCCACCGAATCCGGCGACGTCACGTCCAGCTCGACGGCCTGGATGTTCGGATCCGAACCGGCAACGTCGGCGAGCCGGTCTGGCCGCCGTGCTGCCGCCCACACCTCGAAGCCCTCTGCGGCCAGCCGGCGCGCCGTGGCGGCACCGATTCCGCTCGAGCCGCCGGTTACCACTGCCAATCCTCGGCTTCGTGTCCTCACGTCGGTGATTGTCGTTGATTCGCCAAGATGGGGCATGATCGGGGGCGGTACCGTGTTCAACCCCCGATACCGGTTCGGCGGGTTGATGGTCAGACAGTGGATAGTCGGATCGTGGTACCTGAACAACCAGTTCAGCCACCGGACTCGTCAGAAGGGGCGCCGCAGCGATGGGTCGGACCAGTCGTCACGACGGTTCCATAAGGGCTTCTATACCGGCACTGCCCCGCCGCGTCGCGACGCTAAGCGTGCATACCTCGCCCCTTGAGCAGCCGGGTGGCGGCGATGCGGGCGGCATGAACGTCTACATTCTCGAGACCGCGAAGCGGCTGGCCGAGTCGAACGTCGAGGTTGAGATCTTCACCCGGGCAACGTCGTCTGACCTGCCCCGAGTGGTCGAGGTCGCACCTGGCGTGACGGTGCGCAATGTCATCGCAGGGCCGTTCGAGGGCCTGTCCAAACAGGACCTACCCGCCCAATTGTGTGCTTTTACCGCAACCGTACTTCGGGCCGAGGCACAGCAGGAACCAGGCTGGTACGACCTGATTCACTCCCATTACTGGCTGTCCGGTCAGGTGGGATGGCTGGCCCGTGATCGCTGGGGTGTGCCGTTGGTGCACACCGCGCACACCCTCGCCAAGGCCAAGAACGATCAGCTCGCCGAGGGTGACACGCCCGAGCCATACGCCAGGATCGTCGGCGAGGAGCAGGTGGTTGCCGAAGCCGATCGGCTGATCGCCAACACCGATGCCGAGGCTCGGCAGCTGATCGATTGGTATGGCGCCGACCCGGCGCGGGTGCGTGTCGTCCCGCCTGGGGTCGATCTCGAAGTCTTCTCGCCGGTCTCAGCAACGCTGGACTCCCAGCTTCATGACGTTCCTGCCGCCGACCACAGTCGCGCTGGCGTCCTGGATGCCCGGGCCCGAGTGGGCGTCGCAGACGGTGCGCTCGTGCTGCTGTTCGTCGGCCGCCTGCAACCGTTGAAGGCGCCTGACGTGCTGATCAGGGCGGCGGCGCGCATCGTGGAGAGGCTCCCCGAACTGGCCGATCGGCTCGAAGTCCTCGTGGTGGGAGCGCCCAGCGGTACCGGTCTCGCCGACCCGGACGGGCTGCAGACCCTGGCCAAGGAGCTAGGCATCGCCGACCGGGTTCGTTTCGAGCCGCCCGCCTCCCGCGAGCGGTTGGCCGATTTCTACCGCGCGGCCGACCTGACCGTGGTACCGAGCTACAACGAATCCTTCGGACTGGTAGCGCTTGAATCGCAGGCCTGCGGAACCCCCGTCGTCGCAGCTGATGTCGGCGGCCTGTCAACAGCCGTGCGCAACGGAGAAACCGGCATCCTCATCGGCAACCATCGCACCGAGGACTGGGCGAGCACTATCGGGCAGTTGTTGTGCGCGCCGGCTCAGCGCGCCGAGTTCGGACGCGCTGCCCGAACGCATGCGGAGGGCTTTTCATGGCGACACACCGCCGACGGATTGCTCGTCGCTTACCGAGATGCCATTGCCGGATTTCCGGCTTTGCTGGCGACCGGATCGGATGACCGATGACACATTCACCCGCCGAGCTGGTTGCCGTCGCCGACACCATTCGCGAGACCCTCGCCGACGCTGAGATCGACTTCGCCGAGCCGACCCCGGGCAGGTTCTTCGCCAACCTGCCAGGACAACGGCGCCTCAAGACCGGGTGCTGGTTGATTGTCGGCGCGAGCAGTCTCAGCATCGAGGCGTTCGTGGTGCGCAAGCCGGACGAGAACTCCGAGCAGGTCTATCACTGGCTGCTCTCGCACAATTCCCGGATGTTCGGGGTGGCGTGGTCGATCGACGAGGTCGGCGACATCTATCTCACGGGGCGCTGGCCGTTGAGCGCGGTGACGCCGGAGGCGATCGACACGTTGCTCGGATCGGTGCTCGACAACGCCGACGACTCTTTCAACACCCTTCTCGAACTAGGTTTCGGGTCCTCGATACGGCGGGAGTGGGCCTGGCGCGAACGTCGCGGCGAATCGATGGCGAACCTGGCTGCCTTCGAAGGTTTTGTGAAGCGAAACCCCGCATCTTCTTGACCGGATCTGGCTAGTCTCGGTTGATGATCGAACTGGCTAACCTCGAAATTCCGGCACGCTTCAACGGCCCGCCGGATTCAGGTAACGGCGGAGTGACCGCCGGCCTGATCGCGGCCCGGTTCGGCTTCGCCAGCAGGCCGCCCGCGGCGCTGCCGGTCACCGTCACGTTGCGCTTGCCGCCACCCCTTGATGTGCCGCTTCGCGTCGAACAGAGCGAAACCGCCTTGCGGGCGTTCCGCGGCACCGACCTCGTCGCGGACGCGATGGTGGCGGCAACCGGCGAGCCCGAGCTCATTCCGGTAGCAGCGGTGGATCTGGCAACCGCGGTCGATGCCATGTCCCGCTACGACGGCTACCGCGCGCATCCGTTTCCGACCTGCTTCGTGTGTGGCACCGACCGAGTCCCTCAGGACGGGCTCGCGATCTGGGCCGGCGCCGTGGTGCCCGGCGAACCGAGCCTGGTCGCGGCACCGTTCACACCGGATGAAACGGAGCTCGACGCGGTGGCTCTGGTGTGGGCAGCCCTGGACTGCCCAGGCGGCTGGTCGATCGGACTAACCGGTCGGCGGGCTGTCCTCGGCCGGATGACCGCGCAAGTTCTGCGCGTCCCGAACGATGGCGAGCCGTGCGTGGTGGTCGCGCAGTGCGACGGCTGGCAGGCGCGCAAGGCCTCGACCCGCGTCAGTCTCTACGGCGGGGACGGCGAGTTGCTGGGAGTGGCCGCGCAGACCTGGATCGAACTCCGCTGAATCTGAGCGTCTGGCAGGATTGCGCGCATGAGTGCAACGCTGATTCTGCTTCGACACGGTGAGAGCGACTGGAACCAGAAGAACCTCTTCACCGGCTGGGTCGATGTGGATCTGACAACGGCCGGCGAGGCCGAGGGCAAGCGCGCCGGTGAGCTGCTTCTCGAGCATGATCTGCTGCCACAGGTCGTGCACACCTCCCTGCTACGGCGGGCGATCAGAACCGCCCAGATCGCTCTCGACGCCGCCGACCGGCAATGGCTACCGGTGCGCCGATCGTGGCGGCTGAACGAACGCCACTATGGGGCGTTGCAGGGTAAGGACAAAGCGGCCGTGCGTGCTGAGTTCGGCGACGAGCAGTTCATGTTGTGGCGGCGCTCCTACGATGTTCCGCCACCGCCGCTCGAGGCTGATTCAGAGTTCAGCCAGGTGGGCGATCCCCGGTACGCCGACCTGCTCGAGTCAGTCCCGCGTACCGAATGCCTGGCCGACGTGGTCGACCGCCTGCTTCCGTACTGGTACGACGCGATCGTGCCTGACCTGAGAAACGGTGTCGTGTTGATCGCCGCGCACGGCAATTCCCTGCGTGCGTTGATCAAACATCTGGACAAGCTCTCCGGCGATGAAGTCGTGAACCTGAACGTGCCAACCGGCATTCCGTTGCGTTACGAACTGGACGACGCCACGCTGCTGCCGCTCAAGCCCGGCGAATACCTCGACGCTGATGCCGCGAAGGCCGCGATCGAAGCTGTCGCCAACCAGGGCAAGAAGTAGGTTCTCCCGTTGCCGGGCAGACGGGACTGCCCGACAACGGTCTATCGAAACCGGCTCAGGTTGATTCCTTGTTGGCCTGCCGCGGCGCTGCTGATCCCGTCTGCATCTCGCCGGTGGCGATGAACACGACCCGGCGGGCAACCCCGACCGCGTGATCGGCGTACCGCTCGTAGTAGCGCCCGAGCAGCGCCATGTCGATGGCCGATTCGGTGCCGTGGGACCAGTTGTCCGACAGCAGCAGGGTGAACAACTTGCGGTGCAGGGCGTCCATCGAGTCATCTTCTGCCTCGATGGCCTTCGCCAGCTCGACATCGCGGCCCTTGATCACCTCGGCGACCTTGTCGACCAGCGACAGCGCGACTTCGCCCATCTGCGAGATGACGTCGCGAAGCTCGGTAGGAACCGCGATATCGGGATAACGCATCCGTGCGACCTTGGCCACGTGCAACGCCAGGTCGCCCATCCGCTCCAGATCGGCAACCAGATGCAGCGTGGTCACGAGTACCCGCAGATCCGTCGCGACAGGTTGCTGAAGCGACAGCAACTGGAAGGTCCGCGATTCGAGATCTGCGCGCAGGGCATCGATTGCCGTGTCATCGCTGACGACGCGCTCAGCCCCGTTGAGGTCGCCGTCGAGCAGCGCATTGGTGGCACGCTCCATCGCCGTACCGGCGAGGTAGGTCATGGCCACCAACGAGTTGCCGATGTCGTCGAGTTCGTCGTGATATAGATCGCGCATGCTCACAGAGTAAGGCCCAGCCCTTCCCGAACCTGGCCCACTAGGTGAATGCTCGGCAGTCTTTGGGTGAACAGGACGTGACGGCAGGTTTGCCCGGGACACTCGGGGGCTGAAGGGCTTGGAATCAGCCGTACGATCTGGCCGTGACCTTCACAGCGGCCGTCGTGGCTGCTCTTGCGTTCCTCGCAGGAGCGGGCGTCGCCGCACTACTGATGCGCGCTTACTCGAGGCGAAGCAATCGCACGAGCGCCCCGAGTGGCCCTGGCTCGTCCGGGATCGAGTTCCGAGTCGGTGCGCTTCCCGGCTCGGTTGCGAACCCGGCTGCGAGCGCGAAGGTAGCAACCGAGGGCCCTGCAACAACCCCGTCCTTGGCCTTGCGGGTGCTGGGAGCCATCGATGTCGGCGTGGTCGTGGTGGATCGGGACGAAATCGCGATCTTCGCCAATCCCGCCGCTCGCCAGATACGGGCAGTCGAGGACGACCGGCTGACGGTTCCGGTGCTCAGCGCACTGGTACGCGCCGTAACGGATTCCGGTGTTGCCGATTCGGTCACGCTCGACTTGGCGCAGGGCAGGGGTGGCCCGGAGTCGCTGACCTTTCTCGTCACGGCGATGCCGCTCGGGCCGGTCTTGCGGGACGAGCGAATTGCCACGGTATTGCTTCGGTTCACCGACATCACTGAATCGCGGCGTCTGGAGCGTGTCCGGCGGGATTTCGTGGCGAACGTCTCACACGAACTGAAGACACCGGTGGGTGCCCTGACCTTGCTGGCCGAAGCTGTTCAGGACGCCGCCGACGATCCCGAGGCTGTGCAACGGTTCTCGCACCGAATGCAACGCGAGGGTGCCCGGCTCGGCCGCCTGGTCCAGGAGTTGATCGAGTTGTCCCGGTTGCAGGGGGCTGAACCGCTACCGGGAGCGCACCTGGTTGATGTCGAGCACATCGTGTCCGAAGCGGTCGATCGAAGTCGATTGCTCGCCGAGCAATCGGGCATCACCGTGGTCGACCGAACCGAGCCGTACCTGCAAGTCCGCGGCAACGAAACGCAGTTGACCAACGCCTTGTCGAACCTGGTCGACAATGCCATCGCCTACAGCCCGGAACGGACCAAGGTCGGAGTTTCAGCGCGGGCCGTCATGGACGCAGACGGCTCGGAATGGGTCGAGATTGCGGTTACCGATCAAGGAATTGGAATAGCCGAGGCCGACCTCGACCGGGTATTCGAAAGGTTCTTCCGGGTCGACCCGGCTCGGTCCCGCGCGACCGGCGGCACCGGCCTGGGCCTGGCCATCGTCAAACACATCGCGTCGAACCACGGCGGCGCGGTGTCCGTGTGGAGTGTGTCCGGTTCGGGTTCGACCTTCACGATCAGGCTGCCGCTGGCCGGACGGGACGGCGGCAGCTCCGACGCCGAGGCGGGGCGCGAATCATCTCGTGAACAGGGAGAGCTTGAACACCAGAGTTTTCCGCAGGTCCAACTTCAACGATCAGCCCAGACCCCGAAACCTGCCCCAACCCTGCAACCAACCAACACCAGCCAACTACCCAAATGATGCATATTGCCTACGAAAGGACATCCCCGTGACCCGGGTTCTTGTCGTCGAGGACGAAGAGTCGATTTCTGACCCGCTGTCCTACATGCTTCGCCGCGAAGGCTTCGAGGTAACGGTCGCTGCGACCGGCCCCGATGCCCTCGGGTCATTTGACCGCACCGGTGCCGATATCGTCCTGCTCGATCTGATGCTTCCCGGCTTGTCGGGCACCGAGGTGTGCCGGTCGCTGAGGCAGCGCTCGACCGTGCCGATCATCATCCTGACTGCCAGGGATTCCGAGGTCGACAAGGTCGTCGGGCTCGAACTCGGTGCCGACGATTACGTCACCAAGCCGTTCTCACACCGGGAGTTGATCGCCCGGATCAGGGCGGTCATGCGCCGAGGCGGCGAGGCGGACGAGCTCATCACCGCCACGCTGGAGGCCGGGCCGGTCCGGATGGATGTCGAGCGCCATACCGTGGCCGTCGATGGTGACACGATCTCGTTGCCGTTGAAGGAATTCGATCTACTCGAACTCTTGCTCCGCAACGCCGGCCGGGTGCTGACCCGCGGCCAGCTGATTGACCGGGTGTGGGGGGCGGACTACGTCGGTGACACCAAGACCCTCGACGTGCACATCAAGCGATTGCGTTCAAAGCTGGAACCCGATCCAGCGAACCCCAAGTACCTCTTGACGGTCCGCGGTTTGGGTTACAAATTCGAAGGCTAAAATCGTTTTGCAGGTGATCATCTCCGCGACAGCGGCCCGCTTTTAGCCCGTTGCGCGTTCAATTGTGGCCGCACACGTGGAGATGATCATCTGCCCGCCTGCTCTCGGGCAGCCGTGGTCGCCGGGTGTTCGGCGATGAGGCCCTGTGCCAGCCGCCGCGCACACAGCCGCGCGAGTTCGTTGTACGCAGGCTGACCGATCAGAGCGGCCAGCTCTGGGGCGTAACTGACGTAGAGCGGTTCGGCGCCGATGTGTGCCTCAGGCGCGGAGGTGCAGTACCAGTAGAGATCGTGCCCACCTTCGCCCCAGCCCCGGCGGTCGAACTCGGTCACGGTGGAAAGCAAAATCTTCGTCTCGTCCGTCCGGGTGATCCATTCCTGCTCTCGGCGCACAGGTAGTTGCCAGCAGACTTCTGGCTTTGTGTCCAAGGGATGCAGGCCTTCACGCAACGCGAGGGCGTGCAGTGAACAACCCTCGCCGCCTTCGAAGCCAGGCCGGTTGAGAAACACGCAGGCGCCGTCGACGCGGCGAGTTCGGACCCGGTCCTCCTCGTCACCGACCGAATCCTTCTCGGTGATTCCCTTTTTCTTGCCAACCTTGTAGTACTGCCACGTTTCTGGCGTCAGCTGCCGCGCGTACTTCTTGACGCGCTTGAGGTCAGCCATATCGGAGAAGAACGCACCGTGGCTGCAACAGCCGTCGGAAGCCCGGCCTTCGATGACACCGTGGCACCCGCGACCGAAGATGCAAGTCCAACGTGAGCACAGCCACGTCAGATCCGCGCGGATGTGATGTTCGACATTGGCCGGGTCTTCGAACTCGATCCACTCGCGCGCAAAGTCGAGCGACACTTCGCTATCGCGCGGTTGCGGCGGGCTCGGCTGGATAACGGGAAGTTGGCGATCGGGAAGCTGGCGAACTTTTTCGGGCACGTGCGCGACTGTAGTCGGGCAGTTGGTCGGGCGCGTTGCCGTCACCGAGATCTCGGACAGTTCGGCAGTTCGATCAACGAGCATCGACTACGGTCTGAGTCATGCGGCTAGGAGTATTGGACGTAGGTTCCAACACGGTCCATCTGCTCGTGGTTGACGCGCATCGTGGTGGCCAGCCGACGCCGCAGCTGTCCCGCAAGAGCGTGCTTCGGTTGGCCGAACACATCGACAAGCGGGGGGATCTGGCTCTGGAGGGGGCAGATGCCCTCGTCGGCGCAGCGCTGGGGGCCCGTCGCCAGGCAGCCGAACTCGAGTGTGATGAGTTTCTGGCATTCGCAACCTCGGCGGTCCGTGACGCACGCAACTCCGCCGAGGTACTGGCACGGGTTCAGCAGGACGCGGGCGTGACCCTCGAGGTGCTCACCGGGGCAGACGAAGCGACGCTGACGTTCCTGGCGGTGCGACGGTGGTTCGGCTGGAGCGCAGGTCGCCTGCTGTGCCTCGACATCGGTGGAGGTTCCCTCGAACTCGGCGTGGGTGACCACGAGAGCCCCGAGGTCGCATTGTCGGTGCCGCTGGGTGCCGGTCGGCTGACCCGGGAGTGGCTCGACGGGGACCCGCCTTCCAGACAGGCGGTCGAACGTCTTCGCGAGTACGTCCACAGTGAGCTCACTGGTCCGGCGAAGAAGCTGCTGAACGGTTCGCGCCCGGACCGTGTCGTAGCCTCGAGCAAGACTTTTCGGACCTTGGCTCGGCTTGCCGGCGCAGCACCCTCGAAAGAGGGTCCGAGAGCGCCGCGCAGCATCAACATCAACGGCTTGCGCCAGATCATTGGTTTCATCTCGAGGATGGCATCAGCCGATCTGGCGGAGCTGGACGGCGTCTCGCCAGGTCGGGCCCACCAGACCTTGGCTGGCGCAATCGTGGCTGAGCAGGCCATGCTGGCGCTCGGGGTGAACGAGTTCGAGCAGTGCCCGTGGGCGCTTCGCGAGGGTGTCATCCTCCGAAGACTCGATCACATCGGCTAGCGCCGCGCGACGCCATCATCGAGGTTCGTATACGGGCGGGTCGCCATGGCCGCTCAGCGGTATACCAACCTCGCGGACTGCCCGCCGTCACGGACCGTCCAGGTGCAATGATTGGCGCCCATGACGACGAGTTCGACCGACACGGCTGGCGATTCCAACGACTCGGCCGCTGCGAGCGGTGCAGCACGACCAGGTGGCCTGGCGATCATCGGTGGCGGCAAGATCGGTGAGGCGCTGCTGTCAGGTCTGCTACGCGGGACCGAGCCGCTTTTCACTCCGGACGAGATCGTTGTGGTGGAGCACTATCCCGACCGGGTCGACTACCTACAGTCCAAGTACGGCATCAAGGGCGTTGACATCGCCAGCGCCGTCCAGATCTCGTCCACCTTGTTGATCGCAGTAAAGCCACAGGACATCGACCTGGTACTCAAGCAACTTGCCGAACATGTCACCTCCGATCATCTCGTCGTATCGGTTGCCGCCGGGATCACCATCAGCCGACTCGAGCGGGGGCTGCCCGGTGGCCCGGCAGTCGTCCGATGCATGCCGAACACCCCCGCCTTGGTCGACCAGGCGATGACCGCGATCAGTCCGGGCACCCACGCCGACGAGGAGCACCTGCAACGCGCTCAATCGATGCTGGAGGCAGTCGGACGGGTCGTCCGGGTACCTGAGTCGCAGATGGATGCGGTCACTGCTCTGTCGGGCAGCGGGCCCGCTTATTTCTTCTTCTTGGTCGAGGCGATGATCGACGCCGGCATCCTGCTGGGCCTGCCGCGTGCTCTGGCCGCCGACCTCATCGTGCAGACAGCGGTGGGATCGGCGGTGATGCTGCGCGACTCGGGGGAACATCCGGTTCAGCTTCGAGAGGCTGTGACCAGTCCCGGGGGCACCACGATCTCCGCCATTCGCGAGCTCGAGAACCACGCTGTCCGTGCTGCCCTCATCGCTGCCATCGAGGCCGCCCACGACCGCTCGGTCGAACTGGGACGAGCCGCTGACGGATCCTGATCACCGATCCGTCAGCGGCCCCAGCCCCGGAGATCAGCCGGTGCGAAGTTGGATGTCTTGACTGCCTAGCGTTGCGTGCAGATCCGTCAGCAGAACCTTCTGGATCTGTCCGACACCTGCCGCGAGGCTGTTCTTGACCATGGGTGCCGCCAGCGGTAGCAGCCGGGCGCTCTGCGCAGCCGCAGGGGCCGGGGGCGCCGGGGTGATCTGCGCCTGAAGTTGGGCGTTGAGCTGATCGCGAAGCGCCACGATCTGTGCGAGCGCCTGCTTGGACAGCTCGCGCTGACTGTTCGAGATCACCACGATCTGGACGGCGGCCGCCGCGGTGAGGCAGTTCACGCAGGTCGCGTTCACGGCCAAGGATCGGTTGCCGGCGACGACTGTCCCGGCCCGGCGGGCGATGACAACCTGCAGTGACAGGGCCGAGCCCTGACAGCCGGTGCACGAGGACCATGCTGCGGCCACATTGTCTGCCTGCAGCGCCCTAACACCCCGCGAATAGATGACCTGCAGGGTGACGGCGTTGGCGTGGCATCCGTCGCAGGTGAGCGAGCTGGTAGCCACCGCGCTGGCGCGCAGGGTCCGTCCGGAGGGATGTTCGACGTGCATCGAGACATCGTTGAGCGAATCACCGGCCTGCGCGGGGATCGCGGCCGAAGCAGCCTCGAGGTTGCGGTTGTAAGAGCCGAATTGCGCGTCTGCGGCGCCCGCGACGGTAACGCCGACCAGCGCAACTGAGATCAGGATGACGCCGGCCCTCAACAACCTTCGGGATCTGTTCATGGTGCGCTCCGCATTCTGTGATTGAGTTGATGTCCTCGAGCGATCAGAACGATTCTTGAACTGCGAAGTGGTCAGCTACCGAGGCCGCCAATTCCACGAAGGCCGCTCGGGTCGCCGGTTTCAATTCCGACAACCTGGTCTGCGAGCCCGCTTCGAGCGCTCGATCCCACGGCACGGCTACGACCTTGGCGCAGCGCCTGGAGAAGTGGTCAGCAATCGCCTCGTAGGGCACCCCGGCCTTTTCGTGGCAGCCGTTGACGACAACCACCGCTCGGGCAACCAGTTCTCCATGACCATGCTGCGAAAGCCAATCCAGCGTCAGTGCCGCGGCGCGGGCGCCATCCACTGCGGGCCTCAGTACGAGTACGAGCTGGTCGGCCTCGCTAAGTAAGCCTTGGTTCGCGCTGTCCAGGATTCCCGTTCCGGTATCGAGCAGAATGAGATTGTAGTAATGGTCGAGCAACTGGATCACTCGGTGGTAGGCGCGGCGATTCAGAGCGAGACCGATCCTCGGGTCGTCGTTCGAGGCGAGAACTTCCAACCGGCTTTCCGGAGATTGTGAGGTGAACTCGCGCAGATCGGAGTAGCTCTGAATGAGTTCGAGGCAGCGCAGGACGTCGGTGATGGTTCGTTCCGACGGTTGCGAGACGCGATGCGCGAGGTTGCCGGCGTCGGGGTTGGCATCGACCGCAATCACCCGATCACCACGCAACATTGCGAACATGCTGCCGAGAGCGAGGGTCGTGGTGGTCTTGCCTACTCCGCCCTTGCGGCTCATGACAACGACTCGACGAGAACCGGCGATCGGAGCGGTCACTCGAGCGAGGACGGCGGCCTCGCGGCGCTCCTGTGCGCTCGGGCCGGGATTGATGGCGCCGCCACTTACGCGGAACACCGATCGACGCCAGCCTCCGGTAGGGGCAGATCCGCGAGTGGAACCAAGAATCGCGTCGGTGAATGCGCTGGCGGACAGCTCGTCGGTGTTGCGGGTTTCACCCTTCGACAGCTCGGACTCCCGGTCGAACGTGGGAACAGGCCGCCGCTCCGGGGCTTCGCCATCGGTTGGCAGCGTCGCGTCGGTAGCGGGCTCCGCAGGCTCCGCGGTGTCGGTCGCTGGCTTGGCGGCCACCGGTTCTTGATCGGAGATGCCGAATCCTGTTTCAGAAGGCTGCGAATCGCCTTCGGCAGGGAGCATCGCAAGTCTCGTAGCAAGTGTCGTCGTGCCCATAGTTGCGTCAGAATCATTCATCTTCGGCCCTTCGGTACGTTCCATGCTCTCGGAAATGGCGGTCTTGTCAACAGGTGCGGTGGCTACCGGTCCCTGATCGCGTGCTGGCTGAACCTGAGCTGGGGCAGGCGTTGGTCGCTTCTTGGTCACGATCAGCCGCTGTCCCAGCCGGAGCACTATCTTGATCAGGCTCGTCAGCATGCGTTGCAGAAGAATCGTCAAACCGACAATAGGAATGGTCAGCAGCAGGATCGACAAACCGGCGAGGAGCAGCGAGGGGAGGTCGTGCTGGCCCCAAGCCCGCCCGAGTTGTTCGCCCTGCTGCTGGACGGAGTCAACGGTGTGCGAGATCAGATACGGTGCGCTGTAAGCGAACCAGACCAAGCCCCCGATCAGAGTCGGTACGACGAGGAAGACCCACACCGTAACCAGCCGTCGGGCCGCAGGTCGCAGCTCTGCTACTCGTGGATCGGTCGGTCGACCCGGCAAGAGGCTCAGCAGAACGGGCCCCACCCGCGAGAAAAGATCCGGTACACCAGCCAGATCGGCCAGCACGAAGTAACCGTCGAAACGGACGGTTGGAATGAGCTGCTGTGCCATCTCGACATGCATCAGCAGCGCAGCAAGTAGTAAGAACCCATTACCCGAAAGCAAATAGCCGGCGTCGAGGATGATCAGGCACAGGGTATTGAAATACAAGCCGCCTAGATCGGTACGGATCCGCCCAGCGCGGTCGAGCCGATACGAGTCGGTGACATTGGTGAAGAAGGCTGGGAATACGAGGTAGACGCCCATGCCGATTACCCCGGGCCGCGCCCCACCGTAATGGCAGGCGGCGGCATGCCCGAGTTCGTGGAAGAGCGCTCCCAACGTAAGAACACCCATGAGTGCCAAGAGAAACGTCGGCGTCGCGAGTACTTGGTTCAGCGCAGCGGTGAGACTTCCGCGACCGAACACCATAACGTCCAGCGTGATGACTGAGACGAGGGCGGCGACTACGACGGCTGGTTTGAAGAGGAACGACACCGTTCGGGCGAGGCCTCGTACATTGGCTTCGGTAAGAATGGTCCGCCGCAGGCGCAGTGAGAGCAGCGGGTCGACAGCCTCTCCTTGCTGTTCTTCGGCCGGGCGGATCGGCGTGCGGTCAGCGATTTGCTGGACGAGTCCCAGGGGCGCAAGCCTGCGCGTGAGAACGTGTTCGAGGCCTTCGACAGTAAGAGTGCGCCCGTAGGCATTGCTGACGGCCTCGGCAATCTGTGCGGTATCGCGTTCGGCGGACACCTCGTGAACAACCAGATGCAGCAACTCCGACAGCTGCAGAACCTGGCCGTCGGCTCGCTGCAGCAGGTATCGGGACTCGCGCAACCCTGAGCCTTGCGCGCAGCCCAGATTCTTCAATCCGGCTGTGCGGCACCAGCGGACTGGCGATGCTTCGGCAGCGGTTTGACTTGCAGTGTCTGATCGTGCGGCCGCTGAGCCAGCGTCCGTCGTTGCGTGCATTGACATCTCATGTCCAAGCGATGGCTGGTTTGGCAAGAGACGGGTGGGTACGACCGGTATTCGACCGCTATGCGGCCGAATGGTCGGACCCACCCGCCGATGCCCTTTGTCAGAAGTGCTGAAGGGCAAGGAATTGCTGCCCTGCATACGAGTTCGCCGTTGAACCGACGGTCGCGGCATTGAGCGCCAAGGAGATGTTCACACCGATGATCGGCATGACGTTGATGTTGAACAACGTCTCCTTTGCCGGCAGCAGTTCCAGGGACTGCGCGTCGAGTTCTGCGAACTCGACTACTGATCGTTGGTTCACAACGTTCCCCTTTCTGCTGAGGGCGTGCAGATCCAGTTCTGGACGATCGCCTGACGGCGAGCGCTGTTGTGGATCTGCACGCCCTAGGTGCCTGCTGGTCAGTGCTGGCTAACCGAGATGCTCTGGAGAGCCGCGCTGTTCGCCTGCGACAGCAGAGTGGCAGCGTTGACGGCCAGTGACGAGTTCGAGGCGTAGATGCCTGCCCAGTTGTAGGTGTTGAAGAAAAGGGTTTCCCGCGCTGGAAGCAGCTCGACACTCTCGATGTCCAACTCGCTGTAAGTAAGTTCGTTCCGCATGATGTTCACCTCCCCCCAGGTGGTGGTACTTCGTTGTTGTGCTGGCGTGCACTTGGTTCGTTCTTGTGTGCCCAGCCATTACGCCAGTGGTCCTGTGACTGCAGCGTGATTGCTCCGTGATTTCCCCGTGACTGTCGCAAGATTGTCCGAAACTGCCGTTCCGTTCCAGATGTTCATCGGCGGCGGGACAATCATCGGCTGTCGGAGTATCAACCGCAGCGCGGTGTGCTCCTCAGGAAGAGATTGAAGGAATGTCAGTGTCGGTGAGAATCTCCTTGCCATCGCGGGATTGCCCATACTTGTGCGGGCGGTCGTGATCCAGGTAGCCGACATTCCGGTCGAGTGGGGGTCGTCGTCATGACCGTAGAACTTTGCCTCGGTCAGGCAGATTGGGCACCGGGTGGTTCGGAAGCTCTCGAGAGAGACCTACGGTTCGGAGGGATTCAGGCCGATTCGGCCGGATGCCGTCCCGAGGCGGCCACTGAATACCTATATCGGGTCTACCTTTTCGGGTCGCTACGGCTCTACCGCGGCGGCGCCGAAGTCGTGCTGAAGTCTCGCGAGCAACGATTGATCGCGTTGTTGGCGTTGGAGGGCTACCGTCCCAGAAGTTATCTGGCCGGCCGCCTGTGGCCCGAAACCACCGAGGCGCGGGCGGCGGGGAGCCTCCGCGCCGCAGTATGCCGAATCGAACGCGCCGCGCCCGGGTTACTTCGGGTGGAGGATCGGCAGGTTGGCTTCGGCCCGTCGGTGTCGGTTGATCTGGATGAGTTCCAGGCGCACGCGAATGAACTCAGCATGTACGCCGATGCCGTCCCCGATGGCGACGATGCCGAGGACCGTCCCGGCGACCAGCGCTGCCTGCAGAGTCTGAGAGTGCTCCTGCGCGCGGAGCTGTTGTCAGGCTGGTACGACGACTGGGTGATTTACGAGCGGGAACGGCTGCAACAGTTGCGGCTGTGCGCCCTCGAGGCGCTGGCGACAACTCTGCGAACCCGGGGACTCACGGCCGCGGCGCTGACCGCGGCGCTCGGCGCGACTGCTATCGAACCGCTTCGCGAGAGCGCTCACCGCGCGCTGATCCGGGTGCATCTGGATGACGGGAACTTCCACGCGGCGATCCGCGAGTATCGGTCCTTCCGGCGCCGCATGATGACCGAGCTCGGTGTGCGGCCGTCACCGCAGATGGACGCCCTGATCCGTCCGCTGATGCAGCGGCTTGAACCGGTTGGATCCCCCCGGACCGCATCGCATCCGGCTAAATCCGGCGTATCGTCGCGTCCGGCCTTTCGGGCCGCTGGTTGACTGTCGGTCCAGCACCGGCCGATGAACTGGCGGGTGAACCCCGGGCCGCCGGTGCAGAGCGGCTCACGGCCATCTGATTCAGCTCACGAAACTGAGAGACGGGTGGCAGGAGTGGTCAATTCGGCAACAATTTTTTCCTGGATCCCCTCTTCACGCAGCGTAACTTCGGGCCTGGTACGGCAGGGTCGATTTGTCCGCTGCAGCGGCCAGCAGGCCAGCAAATTAGGACCCTCTAGCTGATGTACGCGTTACCTGGGTGGGCGGCGGACGCTAGCGGAAAATTACCGTCCGATAGGTGGGAACGCCGAACCTGAGAAAATAGTGACCATTTCGTGAAGAACACCCATCGCACTAGCCCCACGTGTACCGCTACTCTCACCCGAGCACGTGCGTGTCAGGTTGCCGGAGGGGAAGCCGGCTCACTGTCACGTGCCAAAGGTGTGTGACGAATGACTAAGTCCTCTGAGGGGCTGCATGAGGTGCGCTTCTTGACCGTGGCCGAGGTGGCCGCGGTGATGCGCGTATCGAAGATGACGGTGTACCGGATGGTGCACTCTGGTGAGCTGCCCGCAGTCAGGGTGGGGCGCTCGTTCCGCGTTCCTGAAAAGGCGGTTCAGGACTACCTGAAGGGCGCGTTCTTCGAGGCGGGGTAACGCACGGTAGGCTGCCTGGCTAGTGACGCGTGTACTCACGCGTATCAATCGTGCGAGCGAGGTCGGGTAAATGGGTTCTGTCATCAAGAAGCGGCGCAAGCGGATGGCGAAGAAGAAGCACCGCAAGCTGCTCAAGAAGACACGCGTTCAGCGACGCAACAAGAAGTAAGGCGCGGTGCTGAGTGCAGCGCTCCTGGTGCACGCAGCAACCGCAACTCGAGTCGTTCGCCTCGGCCCTTTTCGCGCACCGCGAGGAGGGCCGAGCGCGTCGAGAATTCGGCACGGCAGGCAATGCACGCTCGATGGTGAGTAGCGTGGTATCGACGGCCAAGACCTCTGAGATCGCCAGATCACGAGTCGCCGGGAGCAGCACATGTCGGATGAGCGCCTTGGCGGCGAAGACCAATGATTCCCGATGAGCGCCTTGGCGGCGAAGACCAATGACCGTCATTCTGGTGACTGGCGTCAATCGCTTTCTGGGCAGTCGGCTCGCAGGCCGGTTGGCTGCCGACCCCGCCGTTGAGCGCGTCATCGGAGTAGACACGATCCCACCCGGCCGGGCCGATCTCGACCTGCTCGGACGCACCGAATTCGTCCGCGCAGATATCCGGAATCCGCTTATCGGCAAAGTAATGCGGCAGGCGCAGATAGACACCGTCATCCATGCTTCGGTCACGGCGACGCCCGGCGGCGCCGGCGGCAGAACTCCGATGAAAGAGCTCAACGTCATCGGCACGATGCAGTTGCTCGCGGCCTGCCAGAAGTCCGACACCGTCCAGCGTCTCGTCGTGAAATCGACGACCGCGGTGTATGGCGCTTCCTCGCGTGACCCCGCCATCTACACCGAGGAGATGGCGGCGAACGCCTTGCCCTCAAGCGGCTACGCCAAAGACGCGGTCGAGGTCGAGGGTTATGTGCGGGGGTTCAGTCGCCGCCGCCCAGATATCGACGTCACCGTGCTTCGATTTGCCAACTTCATCGGCCCATTCATCGATACGCCGCTGACTCGCTATTTTCAGCTGGCGGTGATTCCCACCGCGCTGGGCTTTGATCCGAGATTGCAGTTGCTCCACGAGACCGATGCGGTAGAGATTCTGCGGTTGGCAGCCCTCAGCCCTCGTCCGGGCACCTTCAATGCCGCCGGTGCCGGTGCGTTGCTGTTGAGCCAGGCGATCCGCCGCGCCGGACGGTTGTCACTGCCGGTTCCGATGTCGTTGGTGCCGTTGGTCGGGCGGACCGTGCGGCGCTCGGGACGGGTGGATTTCTCCCCGGAACAGATGCAGTTTCTGAATTTCGGGCGGGTTGTTTCAAGCGCCAAGCTCGAGGCGGAGTTCGGCTACCGACCGACATTTACCACGAGCGAGGCATTCAGTTCGTTCATCCATCAGCGTCCGGTCGAGCCGATCGTCAAACCTGGTTTGGTCCGTAGGGCGGAGGTCGCAATCGACAGGCTGCTCGGCGTCGAGGCGGAGCCAGATCCTGCCGCGGCGAGGCTACCGAGGCCCGTCCCGAAGGTGGTGTGAAATGGCTGAAGCCAAGATCATCCGCTTGCACGGGCCGTCCAACGGCGAGCCCGAGGCAGCTCCTCTCGAGCCCGAGGCAGTGCCGATCCAGCCCGAGGCAGTGCCGATCGAGCCGACCATCGCTCCCGCTGAGGCGGCCACAGCTCCCGCTGAGGCGGCCACAGCTCCCGCAGAGCCGGCCACCGAAAGTCATTCCGACGGTAGCTGGGAGCGCAAGGCTGCGGCCGGGTTGGCTTTCCTGCGTAGACGGATAACCGGTGAATACGACGTCGACGAGTTCGGCTTCGATCCTGAATTGACTCAAACGGTCGTACTGCCGGCGATGCGGCAGCTCTACCGCACCTGGTTCCGGACCGAAATCATCGGCATCGAGAACCTGCCGGCCGACTCTGGCGCGTTGATCGTGGCCAACCATGCCGGTGCACTCTGGGCGCTCGACGCCGCGATGACGGCGACCGCTGTTCACGAGGAGACGCCAAACCATCGTTTTCTGCGGATGCTGGGGGCGGATCTGCTGTTCACCACCCCCGTGCTGGGCACTCTTGCCCGCAAGGCCGGAACCACCCTTGCCTGCAATCCCGATGCCGAGCGGCTGCTTTCCGGTGGTGAACTCGTGGGCGTCTGGCCCGAGGGTTTCAAGGGGATCGGAAAACCGTTCAGCGAGCGCTACAAACTACAGAGATTCGGTCGCGGCGGCTTCGTCTCGGCCGCCTTGCGCACCGGCTCGCCGATCATCCCGACTTCGATCGTAGGATCGGAAGAAATTCATCCCATGATAGGCAACGCCAAGACGTTGGCCCGCTTGCTCGGATTGCCCTACTTTCCGCTGACGCCGACGTTTCCTTGGTTGGGACCACTGGGTGTGGTCCCGTTGCCGTCGAAGTGGTACATCGAGTTCGGAGAACCAATCGAAACCGCAGAATACGGACCGGAGGCGGCCGAAGATCCGATGCTGGTCTTCGAACTGACCGACCGCGTCCGGGAGCAGATTCAGGGCAGCTTGTACCGGCTGCTGATGCAGCGTCGCTCGATCTGGCGTTGAGGGTGAGCGCAAAGGGGGCCGAATTGCCTGAGGAATCCGCAGGGTCGGCCGCCTTCTTTGATGTCGACAACACGATGATTGTCGGGGCCTCCATTTTCTACTTCGCGAAGGGTCTCGCCGCTCGCAAGTTCTTCTCCGCTGCCGACATGCGAAAGTTCGTCTGGCAGCAGGTGAAGTTTCGCGCCGGCGGTGAGGGTGCAGCGAGCATCTCCAGGGCGAGAGAATCGGCGCTGGCCTTCGTGGCCGGCAAGTCCGTGAGCGAGATCGTCGCGCTATCGGAGGAGATTTACGACGAAGCCATTGCTCAGCGGATCTACTCCGGCACCCGTGCGTTGGCTCAGCAGCATCTGGACGCCGGCGAGCAAGTCTGGTTGGTGACCGCGACACCAGTGGAGCTCGCCCGGATCATCGCGCTGCGCCTCGACCTGACTGGGGCGCTCGGCACTCGGGCCGAGCATCAGGACGGTGTCTTCACCGGTCATCTGATCGGCGATCTCTTGCACGGTGAAGCCAAAGCCGCCGCAGTCCGGGAACTTGCTGCGCGAGTCGGCCTCGATCTGACCCGGTGCTCCGCATATTCGGATTCGATCAACGATCTTCCGCTGTTATCAGTGGTCGGTAGGCCGGTAGCCGTCAACCCGGACCCGGCGCTACGGGACGAGGCGCGCCGTCGTGGTTGGGAGATCCGAGATTTTCGAACCGGTCGTAAGGCCGCGAAGATCGGGATTCCTGCGGCGCTCGCGCTGGGGACGGGTGCTGGTGCGGTCGCGGCCGCTAGGGCGATCGGCCGAACGCAGACAGCGCGCAAGGCGGCGGCCCGAAACCAACTGGGTCGCAGGCAGGCACTTCGCAGGGCCGCGGCCGGAAATCAGCTGGTCCGAAAGCAGGTGGCCCGAAAGCAGTCGGCCCGGAATCAGCTGGGCCGAAAGCAGTTGGGCCGAAAGCAGGTGGCCCGAAAGCAGTTGGCCCGGATTCAGTTGGGCCGGATTCAGTTGGGCCGGAAGCAGCCGGCGCGAAAACAGCTGGGGCCGAAACAGTCGCGCCGCCGCCGCCGCCTCCGTTGATTAGTTGATCTTGATGAGGCCGGGCACCTTGACCGACGTCACGGGCACGGGAAGTTTGGCACTCACCCCGCCGGTACCGACGCCCGCGCTCGCCCCGACGCCCGGAACAGTGACCTGCAGGCCGTTTGAATCGAGCGTTATCGGGGCCTTCGGCGCTGAGGAGATACCGGAGAGACCAGGTGCTCGCGGCGCGACCGTTGCGCCGCCGGAAGCGCCAACTGATCCATCCGAGCCAATCGCAGCGGAGCCGCCAACCGATGCCGATGCGCCGCCGGCGGGTCCCTGGCTGGAGTTGCCGGCAGAACCGGAGATACCGGGCTGCCCACCCGGTCCCGTCCCGCTGGTCGGGCCCGACCGTGCCCCTGGCTTGCCCGGGGTGGCCGTGCACGGTGAGCACGGCACGGGACCCAGATCGTCAGAGGAAGCCTGGGACAGGCACGAGCAGCCGATCTCAGCCTTCAACTGAGCCGCACGCGTCTCGATTCGGGTCACCAAGGTCAGCGATGCCTGGACGCGCGCTGTCAGAGCCACGTTCGCGGTTGGGATTCGAGACGAGATCTCGCTTAGCTGGGCCCGCTGGGCAGCCGTCCAGCGCCCCAGCTTGTCGAATGGGCTGGCCGACTTCTGCGAGACCGCGGCCCGCGCGAGCAGTTGCATTCCGCTCCGGCTGTCGGAGTCCATGCTGCCGAGGGTGTCGGTCACCAACGAGGCTGTTCGCTCGCTGATCTGGCCAGCTGCGACCACCCCACCGTGGCCAGCGCCGAGAGCGGACGGTCGACCGAGCAGTTTCTTGGCCTCGTTGCCCCGCTTCGAGGCCAACCGCAGGTAGACGTAGCCCTTGTCGACGTCATTGCCGGCGACCGACAGCTTGACGTTCTCGCTCGCTCGTTTAACCCCGTACAACGAATCACCAGGCAGCGCGCCGCCGGACACCCAGACAGCGATGCCGAGCAACAGCGCAAGAACCGCTGCGGCCGATGCGAAAGCCAGGATCGGACGGCGCACTGCCCGGATCGCGCCACGCGATCGGCCGCGTCCGGTTCGGAGTCCCGGTGGTGCGGGACGCTGGGCGATTGTGCGGTGCGAGCCGCTGGATTGGGGCAGCGCAGATCCAGAAACCGCCGATCCAGAAACCGTCGACTCGGAAACGATGCGCGCTGTGATGGCGACCAGTTGGGCTCGAAGGTCGGACTTGAAGGTGGCGTCCGGAACTGGGCCCGCGGGCAGCACCCGTAATCGGGCAATGAGCTCGGATTCGAAGGCCGACGTCCGCCGACGCCCGGACGCGAAGCGGCCCGTGCTCATTCGGTCCCCTGCCCAGCGGTCTCCTGGATCGCCGTTGCCCTGAACATGTGCCGTTCCATGCTCGATTCTCGGACAGTTCGGGAGGCGCCACTCCCAACGCGGCAACCTTGCACCGAGGTAAACGAGCCCATGGGGTCTGCGGTTACGGTTCGCACTGCGTCGATGCCGCTCATCGGAGCTCATCTGCGACCAGGGCCGCCAATCGCTTGACTGCGCGATGCTGCAAGGCCTTGATTGCTCCGTCGTTCTTGCCCATCACTTCTGCGGTCTCAGCGACAGATAGGCCATTCAAAAAGCGCAGGACGAGGCATTCCTTTTGCTCCTCACCGAGTGAGTCAAGTGCTCGCATCAGGCGCTCGTTCGTCAGATGGGTGAGCACCGCGCTTTCGGTGCTGGCAACCTTCTCGTCGCCCTCGATGAGATCGCCGGTGGTCATCTCCAGCCGAAAGCGGGCTGACTTCGTGTGGTCGAACACGATATTGCGGGCGATTGTCATGAACCAGGCGCCGATATCGCGACCTTGGTAGTTGATCGTGGAAATCCGGCGGAGTGCGCGCAGAAAGGTCTCGGAGGTGAAATCCTCGGCCAGCGCGCGATCGTTCACGCGATAGAAGATGAAGCGAAAGACTGCATCGACATAGCGGTCGTAGAGCTTGCCGAAGGCCTCCCCGTCGCCATCCTTTGCGGCCCTGACCAGCTCCCACATCTCGACGTGCTCGGCGTCGACTCGTTCAAGGCCGTTCCGGTCCGGTCCGAGCCCGTGTCCTGAGCCGACCTCGGGATCGTCCGTTTCGGCGTCAACCGTTTCGACGTCAACCGTTTCGACGTGAACGCTCTCAGCATGGCCGCGATCGGCCGCTTCGGGATCGATGTCGATCGGGCCGAGTGACCTATGGGCGGCCATGTCGTTAGACCCCACGACCAGTGCGACGAGTTCACGAAGGGCACGCCAGCACGCGGGCTGTGCCACCACCGCGGTGCCCGTGGAAACATCGAAACCGAGGGCAGCGACAGTGCTGACGCGCGGGTGCGTCATATCCTGTCTTTCCAGTTGCGGACTAGTCGAATTGAGTGAATTCAGTTCTGCGTGAACCGTACCTGCGATTGCTCTCAGTGACGAGCAACCGGCTGTCCGTGAGCCGCTAACATGCTGGCATTGCGAGTACGCAGGGTCGCCGCCCGGCCGGCCACCCGAGGCATTCACGAGGAGAATTTGGTGCCCGCCTCCGATCGCCCGACCTCAATTGGCAGCCTGGTTCGCCGGGCGGTAACCGCCCATCCCGCCCGGACCGCCCTGGTGGACGGGCCGATCCGTCTTTCGTGGTCCGAGCTGCAGGACGAAGTTGACCGGCTGGCCGGGGCGCTGATGGCCGAGGGACTTGGCCGGGGGGACCGTCTCGCCCTGCAGGCCCCGACCTCGATCGACTTCGTCAAGGTCTACCTCGCCGGTCTACAGGCCGGGCTCGTGATCGTGCCGATCAATCCGAGTTACACCTCCGCCGAACTCGATCACATCCTGTCTGATTCGGGTGCCCGGATGCTGGTGGCGGGCTCGGTGGCAACCGTTGCCGATTCAGCCAGGTTGCGGTCCGACCATCCAGGTCTGGCGCGCATCGTGGTGGCCGCCAGGTCCGGTTCCGACGACGTACTCACCGTGACCGAGTTCGCGGGCCGCGGCGAGCACGCGCTCGCGGGGTCCGTTCGTCGGGATCGCAGCGGCGAAGAACTGGCCGTCCTGCTTTATACGTCGGGGACGTCCGGTCAGCCGAAAGGCGCGATGCTGTCTGCCCGCGCGCTGCTGGCAAATCTGGAGCAGTTCGGCGAGCTCAGGCCCGCCCCGGTGTCCGGCGACGACGTGCTGTATCTGCCGCTGCCGCTCTTTCACATCTTTGGGCTGAACGGCGGCCTCGGTATCGCCCTGTATTTCGGAGCAACCGTGATCCTTTCGGCGAGGTTCGACCCAGCGGCGAGCTTGGCTGCAATCGCCGATGAGAAGGTCACCGTTGTGGTCGGTGCGCCACGCGAATTCGCGGTCTGGGCCGCATCCGAATCATTTCGCCGAGCGTTCGCCGGTGTGCGTTTCGGACTGTCCGGGTCGGCGCCGCTGCCTGCGGAATTGGTGAGCGAATATGACGCGGCCGGGGTCGCGCTGTTCGAGGGATATGGCCTCACCGAGGCCGCACCCGTGGTGACCGTCAACCTCGTCCCGGACGCTCATCAGCCAGTCGGCTGGTTGGCACCGAAGGCCGGCTCGATCGGTCGCCCGTTGCCCGGGGTGGAGGTGCAGCTGCTCGATGCCGACGGCGAGATCGTCGAGGTTGGTGATCTGGGCACCTTGGAGGTTCGCGGCGCCAACTTGTTCAGTGGCTACTGGCCCGACGGCGCGGATGGCCCGCGACAGGCCGAAAATACCGGCGCTGACGCCGGGGCCCCAGCCAGCTACGGCTGGTTCGCGACGGGGGATCTGGCGGTGGCCGATGACGATGGTGACTTCTATCTCGTCGGTCGTCGCAGCGATTTGATCTTGGTCAACGGCTTCAACGTCTATCCGGCCGAGGTCGAGTCGGTATTGGCTCGGCTGCCGGGTGTCAGCGAGGTGGCCGTGGTTGGCCGGACGAGCGCTGCCGGGACTGGGCTGTCACTCTCTACTGGGTCATCGCTGGCGACCGCGTCAGCACTTTCGGAAGCGGTCATCGCCTATGTGGTCGCGCAACCCGGAGTCACTCTCGACCCCGATGAGCTCATCGCCCGCGCTGCTATCTCGTTGGCTCGTTTCAAGCTCCCAAGTTACGTAGTCGAGGTCGAGGAGCCGCCACATACCGCGACCGGAAAGGTCATGAAGTGGCGGCTTCCACCGCCTGAGGCTGACGCGCAGCGACCGGGCCATCCGCCAGATCGGAGGACGTCTGATGGCGGCCGCTGATCACCGCGTCACGCTCATCACGCGCGTCGGCTGCCATCTGTGCGAGACGGCCGAGTCCGGCTTGCTCAGATTGCAGGCTGAACTCGGTTTCGAGCTGGCGACCCTCGACGTGGATTCCGACCGGGCACTGGCCAACGAGTATTCCGATCGGGTGCCGGTGATTCTCATCGACGGCGCTGAACATGGCTACTGGCAGCTCGAAGAAAGCCGCTTTCGATCTGCGCTGCGGAAGTGACCTGATTCTTGATAGGACGTTAATTTCTGCGTCATATCACACGCTCTCTCGATTTTGTGAATGCCTTCACAAGGGCGTACGGTCGGTTTCTGAATCACCCACTACCACACCGGTCACCCTCGTCGTGCAATGGGCCACATTTAGGCACGACTGCGCGACGAGTGGATCACGAAAGTGGCCCAACCGGGTTCCGTCTAGAGGAGCACATGACCGCGCAGCGAGATCAGCTGAACGCGGTCAGCGATACCGCTGACCAGCGTGTGGTCGCTGGTACCGAGCGGACCATTCCCGAGGCTACGGTCGCTCGCCTTGCCATCTATCTTCGGGCCCTTACCGGGCTTGCCGAGCTCGGCACCGCCACTGTTTCCTCCGAGTCGCTTGCTACTGCAGCCGGAGTGAATTCCGCGAAACTCCGTAAGGACCTGTCTCATCTCGGTTCCTACGGCGTCCGCGGCGTCGGCTACGACGTGGCGCTGCTCACCGAACAGATCCGCGCGACGCTCGGCCTGAACGAGAATCGTGCCGTGGCGTTGATCGGCTTGGGCCACCTGGGCCAGGCGCTCGCCGGTTACGCCGGGTTCGCCTCTCGCGGTTTTCGGATCTCGGCTTTGATCGACACCGATCCCGGCCTGGTCGGCGATCAGGTACGCGGCCTGGTCATCCAGCACGTCGACCGCCTCGAACAGGTCGTCCGCTCAGAAAAGATCGCCATCGCCGTAATAGCAGTCCCGGTCAGCGCCGCGCAGGATGTCTGCGACCGACTTGTGGCGGCAGGTGTGACGTCCATCCTGAACTTCGCGCCGGTCGTGCTGAACGTGCCAAGGCATGTCGACGTGCGCAAGGTCGACCTGGCCGCTGAATTGCAGATCCTGAGCTTTCATGACAATCGCAAGTCCAGTCGCGCAGACTGTGCCCCTGAAGTGGTTGGCGTCGGGCTGAGCAGCGCGTTGACGGGGGTCGACCGATGAGCTTGCTGGTAGTTGGACTGTCACATCACTCCGCGCCGGTTCCCGTGCTCGAGCGGGTGAGCATCCCCGCCGAGACGATGAACAAGGTGTTGGACGAGCTTTACCGCAGCGAATCGATCTCCGAGGTCATGGCGCTGTCGACCTGCAACCGCATCGAGGTCTACGCCGACGTCGCCCGCTTCCACCCCGCCGTGGTCGACATCTCCACAGTCCTCGCGCGGCTGGGCGGGATGGGTGTCAACGAGCTCGGTGAACACCTCTACGTCCACTTCGCCGAGGCCGCTGCCAACCATTTGCTGCAGGTTGCCTCCGGCCTGGATTCGATGGTGGTTGGCGAATCTCAGATCCTTGGCCAGCTGCGAACCGCCTACGCGGTAGGCACCGAAGCCGACACCGTAGGTCGGGTACTGCACGAGGCGAGCCAGACGGCGTTGCGGGTCGGCAAACGAGTTCATACCGAAACTGGCATCGACCGCGCCGGCGCCTCGGTCGTGTCCGTGGCGCTCGCGCACGCCGTCAATGTCTTCGCTGCCGAGTCCGACCCAGCGCAGATCGATCCGGCACCTACTTTGGCCGGCAAGCGAATCGTCATTCTCGGTGCCGGGTCGATGGGCGCACTCGCTGGGTCCACCCTGCAGAAACTGGTAGGTGGCGGCGATCTCGACGCCGTCGTGATCAATCGCAGTCCCGAGCGTGCCGAGCGGCTGGCAGGCATCCTCGGTGGTCGGGCGGGCCGGTTGGACGCGATCGCCGATGAGGTTGCTCAAGCTGACATCCTGATCTCCTCCACGGGAGCAACGGGTCTGGTCGTCGAGGCGGCTGACATCCGTCCGCGTGACTCGCGAACACTCGTCGTTCTCGACCTTGCATTGCCGCGTGACGTCGACCCTTCGGTGTCGCTGTTGGCCGATGTCCACTACGTCGATCTGGAAGTGCTGCGCTCGTCCGGCGCGATGGTCAGCGATGAAGAGGTCGCCGCTGCGGGCGCCATCGTGGCGACTGAGCTGCGGGCATATCTGGAGAATCAGCAGGCGCTGGCGGTGGCTCCGACGGTTACCGCGCTGCGCGCCCGCGCGGCTCAGGTTGTCGAGGGCGAACTCACCCGGATGGACCATCGCCTACCTGGTCTGGACCCAGCTCTGCGTGCTGAACTGGCATCGGCAGTGCGACGCGCGGTCGACAAGGTGCTGCACGCGCCCACCGTGCGAGTGAAAGAACTTGCTGCCACTCCGGAGGGAAATGCCTACGCGGCCGCCCTACGGGAGCTGTTCGACCTCGACCCCGCGGCCCCGGGTTCGGTTACCGCATTGCGGAAATCGACCGGCGGCGAATCGGCAGCTGGCGCGGCAGGTGATTGGCGGTGACCGTGCTGCGCGAAGCGAGCGATTCTGCGACCGGTACGGTCCGGGTCGGCACCCGAGCCAGCCTGCTCGCCCGTACCCAGACCGATCTGGTGGTGCAAGCGTTCAACCGGGCAAACCCCGGCGTGCCCGTGGAGACAGTGCTCGTCTCGACCGAGGGCGACCGGACGGCTGCGCCGATCGATCAGCTCGGTGGCACCGGCGTTTTCGTCTCCGCCCTTCGCGACGCCCTGCTGGCCGGGCAGATCGATGTTGCCGTCCACTCATTCAAGGATCTGCCGACCGCAACTGTGGAATCGATCGCACTGGCAGCAGTGCCGCTGCGCGAAGACCCGCGGGACGCGTTGTGTGCCCGGGATGGCCTGACGTTGCTCGAGTTGCCGGCTGGCTCTCGGATCGGGACCGGTTCGCCGCGGCGCACCGCTCAGCTCCGGGCTCTTGATCTCGGTTTCGAGATCGTTGCTATCCGGGGCAACGTCGACACCCGACTGGGTCGGGTGCGCGGTTCCAACGCGGCCGGCGCGACCACTGACGGTGCGGACCTCGATGCGGTGGTACTTGCCGCGGCGGGCCTGCAGCGCTTGGCGAAGTCCGAGCTCATCACTGAACTGCTCGATCCGATCCAGTTGCTGCCTGCCCCCGCGCAAGGCGCGTTGGCGATCGAATGCCGCGCTGATGACGCGGAGATCCGGGCGCTGCTCGCGCCCCTTGATGACCACGCGACCCGGGCGGCTGTCACCGCTGAACGGTCGTTGCTTGCCGCCCTGGAGGCTGGCTGCACCGCCCCGGTGGGGGCACTCGCCGAAGTCAGCGAGGCCGACGATTCGTCTGACCTCGCAGGCGGGCTCGAGATTTTCCTTCGCGGCTCGGTGACCGCGATCGACGGCAGCGATGCCGTTCGATTGTCGGCCTCCGGACCGCTCAACACTGCCACCGAGATCGGCAAGCGGCTCGCCGCGGACCTGATCGAACTTGGCGCAACCACGATGATGGGGAGCTCGAAATGACCCGAGCACGCAAGTCCGTTGGCCGTCTTACCTTTGTGGGTACCGGCACCGGCGACGTTGGATTGCTGACCGTTCGAGCGACGGAGCTGCTGTCGACGGTCGAGATGGCCTATGTCGACGCCTCGGTTCCTGAGGCGATCAGAGCGCTGATCACGGGCGAGATCCACGAGGTCGAAACGGTGGCGGGCGAGGGCGGCAAGGCGGCACTCGGCGAGGCGAAGAACGGCGCGATCGTGGCCCGCGTGGTCAGCGGCGACCCCTTCACCTCGGACTCGGTCATCAAAGAGGCCCTCGCTGCCTCCAAGAGTGTGGTGCCGTACGAGATCGTCCCGGCGCTCTCAGAAGGCATCGTCACTGCGACCTACGCCGGGGTGCCGGTGGGTCCGGTGCACACCGCGGTAGACCTGCGTGGTGGCCTGACGGTCGACTTCGAGGCACTCGCCGCCTTCCCCGGCACCCTGGTGCTGACGCTGGACGCGGCCGAGGTCAGTTCGACCGCGGAACAGCTCGTGGCCTCGGGTGTGAAGCCTGACACCCCGCTGAGCGTTACCGCTTCTGGTACGACGACCGCCCAGGTCACCGTCAACGGTTCGATCGGCGACGCCGAACTGGCGGCTGCCGGCATGTATGGCCCGGTCGTGTTGACGATCGGCAAGGCGTCCAGCGCGCGGGACAAGCTCGCCTGGTGGGAATCGCGCGCTCTGTTCGGCTGGAAGATCCTGGTGCCCCGTACCAAGGAGCAGGCCGGTGCCATGAGCGAGCGGCTGCGTGAATACGGTGCAGTTCCGGTCGAGGTCCCCACGATCGCTGTGGAACCACCACGCACGCCCACCCAGATGGAACGCGCGATCAAGGGCCTGGTCACCGGACGCTACGAGTGGATCGTGTTCACGTCGACCAATGCGGTGAAGGCGGTCCGGGAGAAGTTCGAGGAGTTCGGCCTGGACGCGCGTGCCTTCGCCGGTGTCAAGATCGCCTGTGTGGGCGAATCAACCGCTGACGCCGTGCGTGCCTTCGGTATCCGGCCAGAGCTGCTGCCGTCGGGCGAGCAGTCCTCCGAGGGCCTGTTGGCCGACTTCCCGCCGTATGACGACGTGCTCGATCCGATCGATCGGGTGTTGCTGCCGCGCGCTGACATCGCGACCGAGACCCTGGCCGAAGGCTTGCGCCAGCGAGGTTGGGAGATCGACGATGTGACCGCCTACCGGACGGTTCGGGCCGCACCCCCCGCCGCCGAGATTCGCGACGCCATCAAGTCCGGCGGGTTCCAGGCCGTCTGCTTCACGTCCTCCTCGACGGTGCGCAATCTCGTCGGTATCGCGGGCAAGCCGCACAACCGGACTGTCGTTGCTTGCATCGGCCCGGCGACCGCCGCGACCGCTCGCGAGTTCGGCCTGCGGGTCGACGTGCAGCCCGAGTCGGCCAACGTGCCGGCCCTGATCGATGCGCTGGCCGAGTTCGCGGTCAAGCGCGCCGAGGAGGAGCGCGAAAAAGCTGCGACCGCACCGGCTCGGCGGTCACGGACCTCGCGGGCACGGGTAGTTCGCTAAGCAGCCAGAGCGGCCTTTACCAGGGTCAGCGATCGTGCGAGGTCTGTCGGCTGGTCGCCGGAAGGCCTCGCACGATCACGTTCTGTTGGCCGACCGCAATCCGGTCGCGCAGGTCGCGGCCGAAGTGCTCTGGTCTTTCACACCGCCGTGGACGTGGTTGTTCGGTGTAGCGATCAACCTGGTGCTCTCGGTGCTGTGGTTGATCTGGTTTCCCCTGACCGGCCATAGCCACGGCGATTGGGTCATCGTGGTGGGCACGTACTTCGCCATCTTCGTGCTAGCCGATGTCACTACGACGAATGTGCTCGGCGCCGATGCGGCTCGGGTGCGCCTCAACCTCGCTCGCGGCGTGGCTATCGGCCGGATGCTCCTGACCAAGAATTTCGCCCTGCTGGTCATCGTCGGGGTCCCTACCCTTGCAGCGACTGCTGCGTTGACCATCTACAGCGAGACCCCGTATCGACTGGTCCTGACGCTTCCCGGGGTGGCGTTGCCGATCTTGGCGTGGCTTGGCGTCGGCAACGTGGTGTCGGTACTGCTGCCAGTCGCGACCAAGCCAATGCTGCAACGCTGGCGGGAACGCCACGAAGTGTTGCCCACGCTCCGCTGGCTGGTGCATCTGGGTTTGCCGTACGCGCTGCTATACCTGGTGGACCCTGTCGGCGACGTCCCGAGCACGATCTTCAGGGACTTTCCGCGTCATGATCGGACGCCGGAGCTCAGGGGGTTTCTCCTCGCGCTGACCGGGATCCTGATCTGGGTCGCGGGCACGGTGCTCGCAGCGCAGCTGGTTCGGCGTCGTGGACTGCGCATGCGCTGAGCTGTGATGGCTCTCAGCGATTTGTGATCTGAACGATCAACAACGGGTGAGTACGGTTGTACCGTGAGTGAACTTCCCACCCTGCCTGACTTTCCGATAAGTCGCCCGCGGCGGCTTCGCCGAACCCCGGCCTTGCGGCGCCTGACCGGTCAGATATCGGTGCACCCGTCCGACCTGATCCTGCCGATGTTCGTCGCAGAGGGTATTTCCGATCCGCGTCCGATCACCTCGATGCCGGGGGTCGTCCAACACAGCCTCGACACGCTGGCCAAGGCCGCTGTCGAGGCCGTTCAAGCCGGTGTCGGCGGCTTGATGCTGTTCGGCATTCCGGCCTCGAAGGACGCGGTCGGTTCTGGCGCCGACGACCCGAACGGCATCCTCAACGCAGGCTTGGCCCGTCTGAAGTTCGAGCTCGGCGACGCGACCGTCTTGATGGCCGACCTGTGCCTGGACGAATTCACCGACCACGGCCACTGCGGTGTGCTGTCTACCGATGGTTCCGTTGACAACGACGCGACGCTGCAGCGTTACGCCTCGATGGCGCTGGCCCAGGCCGAAGCAGGCGCCGATCTGCTCGGCACGAGCGGGATGATGGACGGCCAGGTCGGTGTCGTTCGTCGCGCACTGGACAACGTCAGCCGGTCAGAGGTCGGAGTCCTGGCCTACGCCCCGAAGTACGCCTCAGCGTTCTACGGACCGTTTCGCGAGGCTGTCGATTCGTCTTTGGTCGGTGATCGCCTGACGTACCAGCAGGATCCCGCTCGGGGGGTATCCGAGGCGCTGGCCGAGGTGGCTCTCGACGTCGCCGAGGGGGCTGACCTGGTGATGGTCAAGCCGGCATTGCCCTACCTGGACGTGCTGTCCGCTGTTGCTGCAGCCTCTCCAGTGCCGGTGGCGGCATATCAGGTCTCGGGGGAGTACGCGATGGTCGAAGCAGCTGCCGAGCGCGGCTGGATCGATCGAGACCGTGCGATTGCTGAGACCCTGCTGTCGATCCGCAGAGCCGGCGCATCGATGATCTTGACCTACTGGGCCGTCGAGGCTGCTAACTCATTGCGGAGCTGAGCGTCTGCGCGTGCAGTCGATCGTGGGAGACTGAGCGCCGTGACTGACGCTCCCATCTCTGCCGAACTGTTCGCTCGCGCTCAACGTGTCACCCCTGGTGGCGTCAACTCGCCGGTGCGGGCGTTTCGAGCAGTCGGCGGCACTCCACGCTTCATGGTGAGCGGCACCGGCCCGTATCTGACCGATGCGGACGGCGTCACCTATGTCGATCTCGTGGCCTCCTGGGGCCCGATGATCTTGGGTCATGCGCATCCCGCCGTGGTGGAGGCCGTCCGTGAAGCAGCTACCCACGGACTGAGCTTCGGCACGCCTACTCTGGGTGAGATCGAATTGGCTGAAGAGATCATCGACAAGCTCACCGCGAGTGCTCGGCGCCGGGGCGCTGCCAGCCCGCTCGAAGAGATCCGGCTGGTGAATTCCGGGACCGAGGCCACCATGTCGGCCATCCGGCTGGCACGTGGCGCCACTGGCCGAGCCAAGATCATCAAGTTCGCGGGCTGCTATCACGGCCACGTCGATGCCCTCCTCGCCAGTGCAGGCTCTGGCGTGGTGACCTTCGGTCTGCCGGACACTCCCGGCGTGACGGGTGCGCAGGCAGGCGAAACCATAGTCCTGCCCTACAACGATCTGGACGCCGTCCGCGCTGCCTTCGAAGAGGACGGGACCGATATCGCGGCCGTCATCACCGAAGCAGCGGCTGGCAACATGGGCACGGTGTCGCCGCTCCCCGGCTTCAACCAGGGCCTGCGCGCGATCACCAATCAGTACGGCGCCTTGCTCATCATGGACGAGGTGATGACCGGGTTCCGGGTCAGCGACGCCGGTTGGTACGGATTGGATCCGGTCGAAGCCGACCTGTTCACCTTCGGCAAGGTCATGTCGGGTGGCTTGCCGGCAGCCGCGTTCGGTGGCAAAGCCGCCATCATGGGTCATCTCGCACCCGCGGGCCCGGTCTATCAAGCAGGCACGCTGAGCGGCAATCCGGTCGCGGTCGCCGCAGGACTGGCCAGCCTGCGCAACGCCACCCCTGAGGTCTACGCGAGGCTCGATCAGAACGCGCAGACGATCGGCCGGCTGGTCACGGACGCGCTCACGGCCGAAGGGGTCGCGCACCACCTGCAATTCGCCGGCAACCTGTTCTCGGTATTTTTCACCGATCAACCCGTGACCAACTTCGTGCAGGCACAGGCTACGGAGACCTTCCGCTACGGCCCGTTCTTTCACGCCATGCTCAGTGCTGGCGTCTACTTGCCGCCGAGCGCCTTCGAATCTTGGTTCGTGACGGCGGCTCACGACGACGAGGCGATCGCAAAGATAGCCGCTGCGCTGCCGGCCGCCGCCAGGGCCGCCGCCGCTGCGCAGCCGGCCACCGAGAAGCCGGCCACCGAGAATGCGGCCACCGAGAAGCTGGCGAAGTAACGCCGTGCAAACGATCGTGCACGTGCTGCGCCACGGCGAGGTCTTCAACCCGGACAAGGTCCTGTACGGGCGGCTGCCCGGCTTTCGGTTGTCGGAGGCGGGCGAGGGTATGGCGCTGAAGGCGGCGGCGTACCTCGCTGGACGCGACGTGACGCACGTCGTTTCTTCGCCGTTGCAACGAGCTCGGGAAACAGCGCGTCCGATGGCCGAGCAGTTCGGGCTCGAAGTGGCAATCGACGACCGGCTGATCGAGGCCGCCAACGCCTTCGAGGGCCAGCGCGTGACCGGTCGGGGCGGCGTGCTCAAACACCCGCGAAGCTGGCGGCGATTCGTCAATCCATTCAAACCCTCGTGGGGTGAGCCGTACCACCAAGTAGCTGATCGGATGTTCGCCGCCGCGCTCAAGGCACGTGACCAGGCGCTGGGTCACGAGGCTGTCTGCGTCTCACATCAGCTTCCGATCGTCTGTCTGCGGCGCGCAGCCGAAGGCCAGCACCTGTGGCACGACCCTCGCAAACGGCAGTGTTCCCTCGCTTCGATCACCTCGTTGGTCTTCGAGGACGACGCGGTCATTCGGGTGGACTACGCCGAGCCAGCAGGCACGACGCCGAACGATCTGGCCAACCAGCAATCAGGCGCGTAAGCCCATCCAGTTCTATTACGGACACAGATGGTGCTCAGAATCTGGGGTAGGTGTCGATGTGGCCTGAGGCACGCTGCACACTGGAGCAGATGAGGACTCGCCACCGAGGATCAGCCGCGGCTGCGCTGTGCGTAGCCGCGCTGTTGACCACTCTGCTCGCGGCGTGTACCGGCGGCAAGAATGCCGTCGACCAGAATGCCAACGGCCAGTACCGCTACGTCCAGTCTACGACTCGAGGCAGCGTGATTCCGGTCGACAAGCGCAAGGCCGCTGGCGACTTCAATGGTCCGCTGCTGCCCGGTGACGGCGCATACGCGCTGAAGCAGGACGCCGGCAACGTAGTCGTGTTGAGCTACTTCGCCTCCTGGTGCGGCCCGTGCCAGACCGAGACCCCGCAACTGGACGCGCTGTATCGGCAGCGCAAGGCCAGCGGGACGAAGTTCGTGGGCATCGATGTGAAGGACCCGTCCAAGAGCGCGGCTCAGTCCTGGGTTCAGGACAAGGCGTTGACCTTCCCAATCGTGTACGACCAGACCGGCAAGACCGCTCTGGAGCTCGGCAACATACCGACCCAGATCCCGATGAGCGTGGTCATCGACAAGCAGGGACGGGTGGCCGCGGTGTATTTCGGCTCGACCCTGCCCGCGGATCTGACTCCGGTACTCGACACGCTGGCCAAAGAGGTCTGATGGCCAGCTCGCCGCTCGCTGCTGACACGCTCGTCAGCACGGTGAACAGCGGGCCGCTGATAGCCGCGATCGGTGTCTCGCTAGTGGTGGGCGTGATCGGCTTCCTGTCGCCGTGTGTGCTGCCGCTCGTACCCGGTTATCTCTCGTATGTCGCAGGTTTGTCCGGCTCCGAGGCCGCCGCGGCTGGTTCGACAGCAGCCGGCGGCGGATCGACCCGGGTACTCGTTCGACAGCGTCGGATGATCGCTGGCGCATTGCTGTTCGTACTCGGCTTCACCACGGTATTTGTCGCCGCTGGTGCCCTGTTCGGCTCGCTGGGCTCGCAGATGGCGGTGCATCACGTAGCCCTCGAGCGAACCTTCGGCGTTATCACGATTCTCATGGGTTTGGTGTTCGTCGGCAAGATCCCTTTCATGCAAAGGGAGTTGAAGGTCCATCGGTTACCGCAGTCGGGTCTGATCGGTGCTCCGTTGCTGGGCTTGACATTCGGGCTGGCCTGGACGCCGTGTCTCACGCCGACGCTGAGCGCGGTCCTCGGCCTGGCGACCTCGCAGGCCACCGCCGGCCGGGGAATGGTCCTTTCGGCTGCCTACTGCCTGGGTCTGGGTGTGCCGTTCATCCTGGTGGCGATGGGCATCGGCTGGGTGACGGGCACTCTGACGGTGCTACGTCGGCACGCGGCGCTGGTGAGCCGAATCGGTGGCGGTGTACTCATCGTGTTCGGCATCTTGTTGCTGACCGGCACCTGGGATGACTGGATCTTGCGATTGAACGCAGCGTTCGCAGGCAAGTTCATCGGATCGGGTCTGTAGATGCCGACTCTGCTGTTGAGGGCGCGATCCATCGTCAGACAGGCGTGGCGCCGGCTGATTTCGATGCGGACCGCACTCGTCCTACTCTTCCTGCTTGCGCTGGCAGCCGTGCCCGGATCGTTGCTACCGCAGCGTCCGCTGAACCCCGCCAAGGTCCAGACGTACCTCGCCACTCACGGCGCTTGGGGCCGCCTGCTTGATTCCCTCGGCGCCTTCGACGTGTTCGGTTCGTTCTGGTTCGCGGCCGTGTACCTGCTGCTGTTCGTGTCGCTGATCGGCTGCTTGATCCCGAGGATCCGCGTCTACGCCAGGGCATTGGCGTCCAAACCGCTCAAGGCTCCGGCGAATCTTTCGCGTCTCGCTGAGAACAGCACGCTGCAGACCAACCTCAGCCCGTCCGAAGCGGCTGAGCGGGTTCGCGGTGAGCTGCGGCCACGCTGGCGCACGATCGTGCGGACCGAGGACGCAACCGCTACCCGGCCCGCGTCGGTCACGGTGTCGGCTGAGAAGGGTTACAGCCGCGAGGCGGGAAACCTGCTCTTTCACGTTTCGTTGCTTGTTGCCCTGGTCCTGATCGCGATCGGGCGCCTTTACAGCTACGAGGGATCCACCGTAGTGACCGAGGGCGAGGGTTTCTGCAGCCAGAACACCGGTCTTTACGACTCCTACCGCGCAGGCAGTGCGGTCAACCCGACGAACATCAAGAAGTTCTGCATCGACAGCCTCGACAAGTTCACCGCGACCTATCGCGACGATGGCAGCCCATCCCAGTTCAAGGCTGATGTCACGTACCACAAGGGCGTGGACGGCCCGTCGCAACATGATGCGATCACCGTCAACCATCCGCTTCGGCTCGAAGGTGATCGGGTCTATCTGCTCAACCATGGCTTTTCGCCGACGGTCACGATTACCCGTCCGGGTGGCAAACCGATCACCCAGAGCAATGCGTTCCTGCCGCAAGACGGCTTCCTCACCAGCGAAGGCGTTTACAAGGTGCAGGGCCCGGACGGCAAGAAAGCCGATCTCGGCATCGAAGCGCTGTTCGCGCCTACCCCGCAGGACAACGGCAACGGCGTCATAACCTCGGCGGCACCGCAGGCTGACAATCCGGTACTGGCTGTCGTCGCCTATGTCGGCGACGACCAGCTCCAACTCGGGCCTCAGTCGGTCTACGTGCTCGACAAATCCAAGATGACGCAAGTGGGCATGCAGAATCTCAGCGTCGGGCAGACGATGAAGCTGCCCGATGGCACGACGGTGAAGTTCGATGGCTTCAAACAATGGGCAACTCTGCAGGTCTCGCACGACCCGACTCAGGGCTACCTGCTCATCGCGGCCATCGCCATGGTGCTCGGGTTGCTCGGCTCCCTCGTCGTCCGGCGCCGGCGGATCTGGCTGAGGATCACCCCAGCGTTGTCGGAATCGGGCGCCGCGGGTTCGGTCGCTGGCGAGCAGTCTCGTACTCTGATCGCAGTGGGCGGCCTGGCTCGCAGCGACTCCGGCGAATTCAGCAATGAATTCGCCTCTCTCGTGGCCAATCTGAACACCGCACTGAACGTCGATTCCGGCGTCGTCGAGCAACCCTCGGCGGCAGTCGGAGCAGGCGCCGGAAAGGACTGATTCGATGGCGATCAACACCGGGCTTGCGCAGCTGTCCGAAGGGCTCTGGGCGGCGGCGACGGGTACGTACATGCTGGCCGTGGTGGCCTACACCGGTGAGTACGCCTTCGGTAAGTCCGGTCGCATCGCCCGAACCTCCCCCGTCTCTGCGGCAGTCCGGGAACCAGCGATGGTGGGCAGCGCGGCCGGCGGTTCGTCCACGGTCTCCCCAGCGCAGCCGCCCTCGACTGGGAACGGCGCCTCGACCGCTTCGACCGCTTCGACCCCGTACGGCACGGGACGGATCAGCAAGCGCGACGCTGGTCACCGATGGGGGCAGGCTGCGATCGGCCTGACCCTGCTCGGGTTGGCCTTCCACATCGCCTGTGTGCTCATCCGCGGGATCGCGGTCGACCGGGTGCCGTGGGGCAACATGTACGAGTTCACCCTCGTCGTCGGCCTGATTGCCACGATCGCCTGGCTTGCCACGTTGACCCGAATGCCACAGATGCGCTACCTCGGGCTGTTCGTGATGCTGCCGGTGCTGCTGGTGATGTTCCTCGCCGGCACGCTTTACACCAAGGCTTCGAAGCTGGTTCCGGCACTGCAGTCCTATTGGCTGGCCATTCACGTCTCGTCGATCGCGGTCGCCGAGGGCATCTTGCTTACCTCGGCGGCTATCACGACGATGTACCTGCTACGGGCGCGGTACGAGCGGACGGCCGCCGCCATCGAGGCTGGTCTGCCTGGTCCGAAGCGCTTCGCCGATCTCGGCGCGAACTTTCCGCCTGCGATGTCGCTGGACAAGGCGGCGTACCGCACCGTCGCCTTCGCGTTTCCGATCTACACCGCAGGCGTGATCTTCGGCGCGATCTGGGCCGAAGCGGCCTGGGGACGGTACTGGGGCTGGGACCCCAAGGAGACCTGGGCGTTCATCGCGTGGGTCATCTACGCGATGTACCTGCATGCGCGCGCCACCGCCGGCTGGAAGGGCCACCGCGCCGCCTACATCAACCTGCTCGGCTTCGCGGCGATGACGTTCAACTTCTTCGTGGTCAACATCGTGATTTCCGGACTGCATTCCTACGCGGGTTTGAGCTGAGCTTCCGTTAGATCCCGCGCAGGAAGTCCGGATCATCGTCCGGGCCGACTGGCCGGCCCCCACCGGATCGGCCCCCGGAGCCACCGCCTGAACCACCGCCTGGGCGGCCCGTCGCACGGTCACGCAGGGCCCCGAAGGCGCCTCCGACGTTCGGACCGCCGAAGATACCTCCGGTCGGCCCGCCCGGTCGGGCTGGTCGCTCGCCGCCGCGTGGTCGACCGAACAGGACCCATGCCAGCGCCGCGACCGGCGCGAGTTCGATGAATATGATGATCAATACGACCCAGGCCGCCTTGGGTAGGTTGCGCACGCGGGTCTTGTCCGACGTGACCGAGTCGAAGATGGCCCACAACCAGAAGATAATTCCGGCCAGGGAGAGCAACCCAGCGAGCTTGATCATTCATCGAGTCTAGGTCGCTCAGCCAAGTGTCTCATCAGAAGCCAGCCGACCTGCAGCCTGCGACGCTGCTGGAGACGCCTGACAGAACCCGAAATGACGTGGATTTCAGGTTCGAAATGGCCGCGGCGCGCCCCGCAGGCCGGGGCTGATCGAGTGCTCGAGGTACGCCGACAATACTGGGGCGGTGGCATACAGCGATCTGAGCGAGTTCGTCAGAGATCTTGAGCGGTCGGGAGATCTGGTGCGGGTCAGCGCGCCGGTCGACCCGCATTTGGAGGTGACTGGCATCGTGCAGCGCGTGGTTCGGGCCAACGGCCCCGCGCTGCTCTTCGAGAACCCGACCCGCGGGTCGATGCCGCTGCTGATGAACCTCTTCGGGACGACCGCCCGGATGTGCCGCGCGCTTGGAGTTTCGGACCTCGATGAGATCGGGGCGCGGATTGCTGACCTGCTCAAGCCCGAACTCCCGCACGGCATCGGTGGGTTCAAAGACGCGCTCCTCAAGGTCTCTCAGCTACGCGCCGCGCCGCCAAAGCAGGTGAAGAACGCGGGTTGCCAGAGCGTGGTTTTACGCGGTGACGAGGTGGACCTGAACAAGCTGCCGGGTCTGCTGGCCTGGCCTGAGGACGGCGGGGTCTTCCTGAACCTGGGCCTGACCCACACGAAGCATCCAGATACCGGTGTTCGTAACCTTGGGATGTATCGATTGCAGCAGCAGGACGCTCGGACGGTGAGCCTGCACTGGCAGATCCACAAGGACTCGACGTCGCATGCGGCGATCGCTGAGCGGCGTGGCGAGCGGTTGCCGGTCGCCATCGCCTTCGGGTGCCCGCCCGCAGTTACCTACGCTGCTAGCGCACCGCTGCCGGCGGACATCGACGAGTACTTGTTCGCCGGTTTCCTGCAGAAGGAGCGGGTCGAAATGGTGGACTGCATCTCCGTGCCACTGCAGGTACCGGCCAACGCTCAGATTGTGCTCGAAGGTTGGGTCGAACCGGGACAGCGCCTGGACGAGGGCCCGTTCGGCGACCACACCGGCTTCTACACGCCGGTCGAGCCATTTCCGTTCATGCACGTCGACGTGATGACGATGCAGAAGGCACCGATCTATCAATCCATCATCGTCGGGCGACCACCGCAGGAGGATGGCCCGATGGGCAAGGCGACTGAACGGATCTTCCTACCCCTGATCAGGCTCACGATTCCAGAAATCGTCGACTATGACCTGCCGGAGGCGGGGGTCTTTCACAACTGCGCCATCGTCTCGATCGACAAGCGCTTTCCCAAACACGCCCACAAGGTGATGAACGCGATCTGGGGGGCTGGCCTGTTGTCGTTGTCGAAGCTGATCGTGGTGGTCGACGCAGATTGCGATGTGCACGACTACACCGAGGTGGCGTGGCGAGCGTTCGGCAACGTCGATTACTCGAGGGACGTCGTTCACATGACTGGTCCCGTCGACCATCTGGACCACTCGTCCTACGAACAGTTCTACGGCGGGAAGCTCGGTATCGACGCTACCTCGAAGTGGGAAACCGAGGGCTACCATCGAGCCGGCGGCTGGCCTGCTGAGTGCGTACTCGATCAGGCCACGCTCGATCTGGTGGAGCGACGGTGGTCGGAATACGGCCTCGGGCGCTGATCAGGGCGCTCTCGTGATGGCATCGAGGTAAACCGCCCTGATGTCACTGGGCTTGGCCACCGCATAACTCGGCGCATTGGTGGCCTGCGAAATCTCCTTGCAGGTGGCCACATCCGCACTGGTGCCGACAGCGATCGTGATGAGCGTTAACGGCCGGTCGGGGCTGGTCTCGGTGCGCAATCGCCGAAGCAGGGTAGCCAGTCCGACCCCATAGTTCGTCGTGTTCGCGCCGTCGGTGATCAGAACTACTGAGTTGACGGCCTTGGCGTCATAGTCTTTGCGGACGGATTCATAGGCGGCCAATGCAGTGTTGTACAAGGCCGTGTCGCCGCCGGTCAGGGCTGGGAGCCGCGCTGCAGCTTGGATCAACGCCTGCCGGCGAGTGCTCGCACCCACGTTCGAGCCGACCGGGCCGAGGGCCACGTACTCGGTCCAGTCCTGCCCGGATGATCGGTTGGACGAGAACCCCCACAGGCCGAGCCAGGACGAATCCGGAAAGAAATCGATCGCTGTTTGTTCGGCTGCGGCCGCCAACTGAATCTTGCTCTGACCGGCCGCAACCTCGGACATCGATCCGGACAGGTCGGTGACCACCAGGGTGTGAAAGGGACGGCTGGCGGCCGCCCACAGCTGCAGACTCTTGGATACGTCCACGTTCGCCGGCATTGCCAGCGGCACCACGGGTCGCGGGTCGATTTCGGTGGTGCTGTTCCCCGCGGCCAAGGGATCACCCTGGGCGTCGCGCAGAGCGAGATCGCGGTACTGCCGTTGAGCACCCTGGCTGTTGAATTCGGCAACTAGAGCTGCGCCGGCATCGCGCAGCGCCGGCTTCGCACCCGGAGCGGAGAGCTGAGCGACCGGAAAGTCCAGACTGGGAGTTTGCCCCTTGGGATAAGGGCAACGGCTCTGGCGGAAGCGGCGCCCGAGGAAGCCCCGGGGCTGGCTGTGTCAGCTGCGCGGTTCGCCAGTGCGACCTGTTGTTCAGATGCAGGTACCGCCACGACGGCGTCGGGGTGCTGGCTCAGCGTGCCGAGTGCAGCAACCGGATTGGGCACAACCGAGCGAGAAAGGCCAACCAGGGCAGCACGAAGTTGCTTGCTGGGTGTGGCATCTGTTGTGCCGAGGGCGGATTGGGCCGCGAGCAAGGTCAGCAGACCTTCGGTGCTGCTGGTCGGATCAGCGATCGACATCGCGATGTCTCCACCGGCTGCACCGGAAAGCACCGCAGGCCAGCCGGCCGCCGCCCGGCCCTGGAGCCTGGTTGCGGTAGCGGCCGAGGTAGCAAGCACCAGGGGAGTACGGGCCAACGCTGGATAGGTCGCGACACTGCGGGCCAGAGTCATGCCGTTGTCGGTTTCTTCTTGCAGACGCTGCAACCACAACGACGAGTCGGGAATCCACAGATCCGGTATGACGCCAGCTGCCTTGCCCATCGCGCTGATCGCGACAGCTGGAAGCGCCGTGTGAACTTCTGCTGACACGCAGGATCCGTCGATGACAGGCTTGGAGGCGGTCCAGGCTGCGGTCAGGTTGCTCAGCGCTGGGGCGATCGCGGGCGCGGCGATTACCGAGAGCGAGACTCTGTCCGTGCACGTGTGTTGACTTTCTGCGGCTGACGTCCGTGAAGACAGCTGCCGCGCGACCACGGACAAGCCACCGACCGCGAGGAGGACCAGCACAATTGCGACGACGGCCGTCCGGGTAGGTCGCCCATGACTGCGCCGAGCTGTGCTGGCGTGCGCGCCGTGATGCCTGCCGGCCATGCCGTGAACCCCCAAGAGTGACGTGTGGATCGCAGCACGCCTTACGTAGGGGATGCTGGCTCGCGCTGCGCGCGTCAGCAGGGTATCGGCTCATGGCCTCCGATTTCAGGCGTTCTGCTCAATCGGCGATGAGCTGCTGAAAGGCCTTGGTGTAGCGCGCCTCTTCGTCGTCGGTGAGACCACGGAACACGTGTCCCCGAGCCAACACGGCAGCGGTCGGAAAGATCAACGGGTTCTTTGCCACGTCCGGGTCGGATTTGAGCAGTGCCTCCTGCGAGCCCTGGACCGGCGAGATGTAATTGACGTAGTCCTCGACGGTGGCCATGGTCGCCGGTTCGTAGTAGTAGTTGATGAGCCGTTCGGCATTCTTCTTGTGCCGTGCGTGATTGGGTATCACGAAGTTGTCGCTCCAGATGATGTGACCAGTACTCGGTAGCGTGTAACCCAGCGCCGGGTTGTCAGCCTGCAACTGCACGATGTCGCCGGTGTAGGCCATACAGGCTGCGATCTCACCGCTGGCCAATCCGTTGGTGTAGTCGTTGCCGGTGAAGCCCTTGATCTGGCCCGACGCCTTGGCCTTGGTCAGCCGGTCCATTGCCTTATCGAAATCGGCATCGGTGAACTTCGCAGGGTCGATACCCAATGACAGCATCACCAACCCCACGGTGTCCTGCAGCTCGCTGAGCAATGTCACCCGACCCTTCAATTCGGGCATGCTGAGCAGTTGCTCGATGGTCTCGATCTTCTTGCCCGCCGTGGCCTTCGGGTTGTAGCCGATGCCGGTGAAGCCGCTCTGCCAGGGCAGCGAATAGAGCCTGCCGGGATCGAACTGGATGCTCTGCAGGGAGGTTTGCAACCTCGTAGCGTTGGGAATGTTGGCGCGATCCAGTTTTTGGATCCACCCTCGACGGATCAGCCTGGCTACCAGCCAGTCGGTCGAGCACCAGACATCGCGGCCGGTGTCTTGACCGGCGGCGAGCTGAGGTTGCACCTCGGCGAAGAATTCGTCGTTGCTGTTGTAGTCATCGGTGTAATTGACCGTGATGCCAGTTCGTTTGGTGAACGCGTCCAAGCTGGGCTCGGTGCTGTTGTCGTCGTCGACGTCGATGTAGTCGGGCCAGTTCGACCAGTTGACGACTGGCTCGCTGTCTGAGAAGTCCGACTGCCCAGCCGAGCTGCCACTCTTGGCGTTCTTGCCCGGCCACGGGTCGCAGGCCGCCAGCAACGGGGTGACGCTGACACCGACCAGCCCCGCAAGCCCGACCAAGGCAGTCCGGCGGCTTACGAGACCGCGCCACAGATCCGGGCCGCCGGGTTGGGGGGCTGCCGCTGAATTGATGTGGCGCGGAAGGACCATGGCTCAGCCCGACTTCGTGATGGCGTCGAGGAATACCCCGCGAATGTCGCCGGGTTGGGCCACCACATAGCTCGTCGCGTTGGTGGCCTGGGATATCTGCTTGCAGGTGGCAACGTCGGCATTGGCGCCGATCGCGATCGTGATCACCGGCAGCGGTCTCGTGGTCGAAGTCTCGCTTCGCAGCCGTGACAACAGCGTGTTCAGATCAACGCCGGTCGTGGCGGTGTTGGAGCCATCGGTCAGCAACACCACCGAATTGACCGCAGCAGGGTCATAGCTTGCCCGGACGGACTCATACGCTGCCAACGCGGTGTTGTAGAGCCCGGTGTCGCCGCCGGTCAGGTTTGGCAGCTGGGCTGAGGCCTGGATCAAAGCCTGCCTCCGGGTCGTTGTGCCAACCTGGGAGCCGAGCGGTCCGAGCGGCACGAATTGCTGCCAGTCCTGTCCCGGCGACCTGTCGACCGAGAAGCCCCAGAGACCCAGCGAGGACGAATCGGGAAAGAAGTCCACCGCAGCCTTCTCCGCTGCCGCGGCAAAGGCGATTTTGGTCTGGCCGCCGGCGACCTCTGACATCGACCCCGAGAGGTCTATGACGACGAGTGTGCGATTCGCGCGTTCGGCCGCAGACCATACCCGCAGGCTGTCCGAGACCCGATCGTTCGAGGGCGTGGCCAACCGGGTGAGGACTTGCGGGCTAGCGCCGACCGTGGCTTGGGTCTCTGGCAGCGGATCACCGGCCCTGTCGCGCAGCCCCGCCGCGGTGAACTGGGTGTGCGCCGCCGCGCTGGTCAGCTCCGCCACGAAGGCGCGTGCCACGTCACGCCTGGCCGGATCGCCTCCGGGTGGGGAGAACTGCGCAACCGGAAAGTCGAGAAACAGCGTTTTGCCAGCGGGGTAAACCGCAACGACTTTCGCGGTGTCCGACTTGCTGGAACTTGTCGAGCTGTTGGCCAGCACGACCTGCTGCTCAGTCGCCGGAAAGGGCTTCGCCTTCGCCGCTTGTTGGTCGATGGCCAGGAAGCCCGCATCTGACCCGGACAGGGTCGATTGCGAAAGGCCGACCAGAGTAGAGACGAGCTGACGACTCGGCGCCGAGCCATCGCCGTCCAATGCTGATTGCGCGGTTAACAGGGTCAGCAGCCCCTCAGTGCTTGCGGTCGGGTCGGTTACGGCCGCCGTCGGCTGGGCTCCGGCGCCGCCGGTCGTACCGGTGAGAACCCCCGACCAGCCCTTGGCGGCACTGGCCTTGAGGGCTGGTGCGGCCGCCGCGGAACCAGCCAGGACGAGCGGCGTGCTGGCGATAGACGGATAGTTCCAGATGCTCCGGGCAGGCGTATCGAGGCCGTCGGTGTCTTGCCGGAGCCGCTGCAACCACAGGGATGAGTCCGGTATCCACAAATCCGGCACCGCGACCCCGGACTTGCTGAGTGTCGCTTCGGCGTCAGCCGACTTGGTCGCATGCACCTGTACGGACGGGCAGACGCCGTCGACGACCGGCTTGTTGGCCGTCCATTCATCCGCGAGGTTGGTCAGAGCAGGCGCGATGGCCGGCGCGGCGATGACGGACAGTGACAGCCCAGAGGCGCATGAACCGCCGCCTGTTGCCGACTGCACTGACGTTCGATCGTGCCGCAGTAATGCGATTACGCCACCGGCAACTGCGATCAGAAGGAGCGCTAGCAAACCGACGAGCACCCGCGATCCCGATCGGCCGCGCCTGCTGCGGTGGCCACGCTCGGGCGGCTGACCCTTTCCGTCCCGCGCGGAACTCTGATGCCTGCCAGCCATAATCACCCCGATTTGGCGTCCGAATCATCGATGCAGCCAACCGCCGCTACCGAGAGAACCGTTTGCGCGCCTGTGCAGAGTAACCCGGTACGGCGCCTGTTTGGCTAGGTATATGACGATCAAGCAGCAACAGATTCGCGCTCACGGGTCAGCACCAGTCTCACCACCCGCGCGCCTTGCTACCAAGGGTGTTTGGTCGATTACGCGGAGTCCCAGATCGGCGCGGTTCGCCCACCGCAGCGGCGGCTGGCAAACTGTGGAGGTGTCTACCTCCGCCACCACCGGGCCTGCGATTGTTCCTGGTCCGGGCTCCTCGCCGAACAAGGTGCGGGCGTTCTTACGGCTGGTGATGATCGAGCACTCGGTGTTCGCGTTGCCCTTTGCCCTGATCGCGGCGTTTACCGCGATGTGGATGGACGACCAGCGGGTGCATTGGGGGCAACTCGCCCTGATCGTGATCGCCATGGTGTCGGCTCGAACGGTGGCTATGGCTGCCAACCGAATTCTCGATCGCCGGTTCGATGCCCTGAATCCGCGGACGGCCAAGCGCGAACTGGTGACCGGTGCGCTCTCGGTGAGCGTGGCCTGGCGGGGCCTTGTCGTGGCACTGGTGATCTTCCTCGCGGCGGCCGCCGCCCTGGGTTGGCTACCGCTCGCGCTGTCGCCGATTGCAGTCGGACTGCTGGTGCTCTACTCCTATGGCAAGCGGTTCACCGATTTTCCGCAAGTGCTCCTCGCCTTGGCGCAGGCGGTGGCGCCGATCGGCGCATGGATGGGCGTGACCGGCGGTTTCGCCTGGCCGGCCACCGCGCTCGGACTGGCCGTAGGTACCTGGATCGGCGGCTTTGACCTCATCTACTCCTGCCAGGACGCCGAGATCGACCGGCAGATCAAGTCCCGGTCCTTTCCCGCGCGATTCGGCATCCCGGCCGCGTTGCGCTGGTCCTCGATCACTCACCTGGTAACCGTTGGTTGCTACGTCTGGTTCGGTCTGGCTGCCGGCCTCGGAACGTTGTGGTGGATCGGGCTCGCGATCACGGCAGCCGTGCTGTGCTACGAGCACGTCATCGTCCGATCCGATGATCTTTCTCGCGTCAATCGAGCCTTCTTCACCGCCAACGGGTTTGTCGGCATCCAGCTGTTCCTCTTCGCGCTCGCCGATCTCATCGTCAACGGCCTGCGCGCGTGAGCGATCCGGCGGCGTCGCGCAGGCCATGGATCGTCGGCGTATCCGGCGCCTCGGGGACGCCGTACGCCCGCGCGGTCATCACGGCACTGGCCGACGCGGGTTTGGCGATCGACCTGGTCGTGTCTCGCGCGGCCCGATTGACGATCCTGGACGAAACCGGGATCTCCTTTCGCGACAACCACTGGGAACGAGATCTCGTGTCCTGGCTGGGCCGCGATGACCCCGTTGCCGACATTCGGTACTGGAGTGCCACCGATCTAGCGGCCGGCCCGGCGAGCGGGTCCTACCCGGCACGGGGCATGGTCGTCGTACCCGCATCTACGGCGGCAGTGGCCGGCATTGCGATCGGCCTCAGCAAGGACCTGCTCCAACGGGCGGCCGACGTCACCTTGAAGGAGCGCCGGCCGCTCGTGGTGGTCCCGCGAGAGACGCCATACACCCGTAGCACCCTGCAACATCTGATCGAATTGCATGATGCCGGCGCCGTGGTGTTGCCGGCCAGCCCGGCCTTTTACGCCGGAGCCCGATCCGTGGAGCAGCTGGTCGATTTCGTCGCGGCGAAGATCCTCGACGTGCTGGACGTACCTCACGACCTGATCACCCGCTGGTCGGGGACGTTGGGTGCCGCCCGCGAGTAACCCCGAAACCGGCAGTGCTGTCCCAGGTTGTTGGTTGTCCGAGGTTGTTGGTTGTCCCAGGTTGTCCCGGGTTGTCCCAGGTCTTGGCCGCAAACGGCATCGTGAGTTAGCAAACACCCATTACCGGCCCGAGCGCGCGCCCCGGCTGGGAGACTCGGGGTCATGGATGCTGTGGACCGTTCGATTCTGGACGCATTGCGAGCCAATGCGCGCGCGACCTTTGCCGAGCTTGCGCGGGAGGTCGGCCTGTCGGCGCCCGCCGTTCACGAGCGCGTCGGCAAGCTCGAGTCTTCGGGTGTCATCACCGGCTACCACGCGGCCGTAGCGCCGGAATCACTCGGCTACTCGATGAGTGCGCTGGTCGGCATTTTCCTGTCAGACATAGCAGATGAAGATCAGGTGGCCGGGCGCATAGCGCAACTATCGGCCATCGAGGACTGCTGGTTCGTGGCCGGCGAGGAATCGTTCGTCGTAAAGGTCCGCGTTCCGGATATCCGTGGCCTGGAAAGGGCGATCCGGGACCTGGCGAAAATCTCCGGCGTGTCGCGAACACGATCGACGGTCGTGCTCTCAACCCGCTTCGAGGGGCGCGTGCAGCCTGCGGGTCTAGTCGCCGAACCGCCGAGCTGAGGTTGCGTCCGGTACCTGGACGGCGCACCATCGTTCGCACGTCGTGACAAGCGGATCGCAAGCGGAGGTGCCCAGATGCCGAGGCCGTTTCTCGAGGGACGTCATGCCGCCGAAATCGACGGCGATTTCGTGGTCTTTTTGATCGGCGCCCGCTTTCGGGCGCTGCACCCGTTACGAACCGCTCGTGACCTGGGCGGCCGGCGCGGAATGCGCCACATGCTCAACTACCTGACCGAGCACCCTGAGAAGGGTCTGCTGGCATTTGAGATGGGACTTCCGACGATCGTTCAATATTGGCGATCATTCGAACATCTCGAGGCCTTCGCCAAGGACACCGACGACCCACACCTCGCCGCCTGGCGTGGTTACTGGCGGCGGGTGGGATCGTCGAACCGCACCGGAATCTGGCACGAGACCTTTCTGGTACGAGCCGGCGACTACGAGGCGATCTATGCCAACCTGCCGCTGCGCGGACTGGGTAAAGCAGGTCGCGTCGTGCCGCTGACCGGGTCGAGCAGCGCTCGGGTACGCCTCGGCAGACCGGCCGCCTGACGCACCTTGACGGCTAGTCGGCCTCTGTAGCGGCCAGATCGGGATCGAGGCGTCTCAGGATCGAGGCGTCTCAGGATCGAGGCGGCTCAGGATCGAGGCGTCGTGACCAGCGGCGCCGCTGCGGCCATCTCGCCGGCGACCATCGCCTGCCCGACGACACCTTCGGCATCGCCTATTGCGCCCAAGCCTCGAGCTGCTGCGCCGTCGACGACTTCGTACGGCTGGTATCGGCCCAGCGTCCGGGTCGACTTGGGCAGCAGCCCCAGGATGCACGCCGCGGTGCCGATCAGGCCGCCGACCAGCATCACGGGGGCATCACCCAAGGCGTCCGCGATCGGTCCGGCGAGTAGATAGCCAGCCGGCAGCAGTGCCAGCGAGCCCATCCAATCCCAAGCCGAGACTCGGCTGAGCAGATGCGGCGGGATCCGTTGGGCGAGCGCGGTCTCCCACCACACAGCGAATACGCCGAGCCCGAAACCTGCCGCAGCCATCGCGGGGTACAGGAGTGGAAGCGGAGGCCCTGCTGCGTAAAGGGAGATCGCCGCAGGCCAGGCGATGCTGGCGATCATGCCGGTGCGCATCGGGCGTCGTGGCCGCCACCGCGCGCCGATGACAGCGCCGGTGACCGTGCCGACACCCCATGCGGCGTTGGTAAGACCGAACACGGCTTCGGTGCCGTAGACGTCGCGCGATACCGCAGCGCCGAGCACGTAGAACGGTGCCAGAGCAACGAAGATCGCGGCCGAGAAAGCGGCAATCGTTCCCCACACCCACGAGCGCTCGCGGACGGCCTGCCAACCTTCGCGTAGCTCGTTGACCACCGACGTCCGCTCGCCGGGCACGCCTCGCGATCTGGCTCTGATTCGGGAGAGCATCGAGGCGGACACCAGAAAAGTAAGCGCATCGAGCCCGAAGGCGTAGGCGCCGCCAACGCCGAGTACGAGCGCGGTTGCCAGCGCCGGTGATGCGAAGGCTGCCAGCTCCTGACTGACCCCACCCAGCGCCTGGGCGGACTGGATATCGGACTCGGCGACCGTTTGGGGGACCAACCCCGTGTACGCAGGACGGAAAAACGCCTCGGCCGTACCGAAAAGCACGCCGATGACGACCATGTGCCAGATCCGGATATGTCCGGTTGCGATCAGGATTGCCAAGCTTGTGTGAAGCACAGCGCGAATGAGATCGGTGATGATCATCAACTGCTGTCTGGGCAAACGGTCCGCCAGCACTCCGCCGAACAGCACGAAAACCACCAGCGGAATCGAATAGGCCGCGAGCACCAGGCCGACATCGCTCGGATTGTCGGTGAGCCGCGTGACGTAGATACCGATCGCAACGATGACCAACGCGTCGCCAATAGTGCTTGCCGACTGGCTCAACCAGAGCAGTCGGAAGTCACGGGAGCGGAGCGCGGTGAACACCCTTAAACGGTAGTCGACCTGTCACGCCGATTATCTGCGTCTTCAGCGACTCGAAGATCCTCTGGACGTCACGCGCTTTGCGGGGGACGCTTCTTGATGTGGTCACCACCGTCACCCTCGCCGACAGCGAGCTGCGCCCGGTGGTGCGCGCTGCAGCAACGCTGGTGCCCAAAGTGGCGCATCTGGTTGAGCGGTGCACGACCGAGGCCGACCCCGGCTCCGAACTGGCCATGATGTGCGGCAAGCTCGCATCCGCCCACGTGGCACTGCAGACTCAGCTCGCACGTTTACCGCGTACTCCATTGGTCGAACAGGTCGACTGCCTCATCAACAATCAGCTCAAGCTCGTCACCCAGGCCTCGGCTCTGGCGTTCAGGCCGCGAAGTTCAGGCTGGTACCGGCTGGCCGCCCAGTTCGGCGAGGGTTGGGGCGACCCCGCAGACGAGCTGATCAGGTTGGCCGCTCGACTCTAGATCGACGATTCACACCTCGCAGGGCTGCTGGCGGCGCCGATCGCGGAGCACCATTGAAGGTATGCGGCAAGAGGTTCAGCTCATCACGATCGCGGTCAAAGACATTGCAGCCAGCCGACGGTTCTACAGCGAAGGACTCGGTTGGCAGCCCCGGCTCGATCTGGACGAAATCGTGTTCTACCAGGTCGGTCACGGGCTGCTGTTGTCACTGTTCCCGTTGCTCGACTTCGCCGCCGATGTCGGATCGCCGATCACGAGCGAGAGCGGCTTCAGTCTCGCGCAGGTAGTCGCCAGCCAGGCCGAAGTCGATCAGGCGATAGAGACCGCGCGCGACGCTGGTGCCGAGATTCTCAAGGAGCCGCAGGACGCCGCGTTCGGCGGCTACCACGGTTATTTTGCTGACCCGGACGGGCATCGCTGGGAGGTTGCCTGGAATCCCGGGTTCACCGTCACCGACGATGGAACGGTCACGATTGTCGAGCTTGCCTGACCTCTGTCGAAGCCGGCATCGTCGCTTGTACCGCTGCTGCCATCTCAGCAGGCATCGGTGTCGCACCGTTTTGGATCGCGCCGTTTTGGATCGCGGTGAGTCCCGCCACCACGCCCTCTCGATCGGCTTCTGACCGATTCTGACTCAACTTTGCCTTGGCCTCGATCCGGGTGATCTGCAATTCGAGCCCCACGATGGCTCGCAGCTGGCCGTCGATGTACTTCTCGGGCGCGTCGGTGACCGCCCAGGGCTTGTCGAACTGAGCTTCGTGACGCTCGGTGAGCCTCGTGACCAGCGTCCGAAGCCAGCTGATGTCATCGTGCACGACAAGGCGGCCGTAGATATGCGCAGTCACGTAATTCCACGTCGGGACGACCCTGCCGTCGGCGAGCTTGCTCGCGTAGAAGGACGGCGAGATGTAGGCGTCCGGGCCGCGCACGATGACGAGCGATTCTGGGCGTTCCGATTCTGGGCGTTCCGATTCTGGGCGTTCCGATTTAGGCATCGCGTCGGGCTGCTGGCCGGCGCGCCAATGGTCGTTGTTGCGTGCGACGTGACAGAGCAAGGACCCGTGCTCGCCGGTGTCCGGGTCATACAACAGCGGTAGGAATGTCGCGACCAGCCCAGTCTCAGTTGGCGTGATGAGGTCCGCCGCGCCGATCGAACCGAGTAGCGAGGCCAGCTCGGACTCGTCCATGGCGAAGTGGTTCGGGACGTACATAGTCCCAGCATCCCATTCAGGCAGCTCGTCCTAGTGCTCGGCGTCCGAGAACCTGGAGCGGGACGCACACGCATGCGAAGGCGGCGATCTCTGCGGCTGCGAACGTGGCGAACTCTGCGAGCGGGAATCCCCGAAGTGAGCCACTCAGCTGTTCATAGCTCGAGAAATCCAGATAGCTGACGCCGACCAGGATTCCAAGCGCCGTTCGGGTACCTGACGGTGACGCCAGCGCACGCGGTGTCGCCGCCCACATTCAGTGCGTGTCTGTGTCGAGGAAACAGGCACGCATTTGATCCTCATTTCGCTACGGGCTAGTTGATCTTGACAGTGCCGATCCTGCTGGGCGCGGTTTTGGCGCGAGGACGAACAGTTCTTCCGTTACCGAACCGTTGCATATGCCAGACAGGGGCAACCCGAGCAGCGGAGGGGAACGTACTCTGGTCGGCATGACGTGGAATGCAACCCGCAAAGACGAGCTCACGGAGAAGATCGCCAACGGCGAGCGCCTGTCGTATCAGGACGGGGTCGATCTGTATGACTGTGACGACCTGGCTTGGCTGGGTGGGCAGGCGCACGGTGTGCGAACCCGTAAGAACGGCGATGCCGTGTACTTCAACGTCAACCGGCACCTGAATCTGACCAACGTCTGCCGTGCGTCCTGTGCGTACTGCTCTTTCGAGCGCAAGCCCGGTGCGAAAGACGCCTACACGATGCGCGTCGAAGAGGCGGTCGAGCTCGCAGTAGCGATGAAGGACGACGGCCTCACCGAACTACATATCGTGAACGGCTTGCATCCCACGCTGCCGTGGAAGTACTACCCGCGGGTGCTGCGTGAGCTCAAAGCGGTGCTACCCGATGTGGCTCTGAAGGCGTTCACGGCGACCGAGGTTCATTACTTCGAGGAGATCAGCGGGCTTTCGGCGGACGCGATTCTCGACGAGCTGATCGACGCCGGCTTGGAGTCGCTCACCGGCGGCGGCGCGGAGATCTTCGACTGGGAGGTCCGCAAGCAGGTCGTGGACCACAACACCCACTGGGAAGACTGGTCACGGATTCACCGCTTGGCGCACAAGAAAGGCCTGCGCACGCCGGCAACCATGTTGTATGGCCACATCGAGGAGCCGCGTCATCGCGTTGATCACGTCCTGAGACTGCGAGGCCTGCAGGACGAGACGAATGGCCATGCTGTCTTCATCCCGCTGCGATTCCACAACGACAACAACCGGCTCTCGCACTTGAGCATGGCCGCCCCTGCAGACGTCTTGAAGACCTTTGCGGTGTCCCGACTGATGTTGGACAACTTCGATCACGTCAAGGTGTTCTGGGTGATGCACGGTCTGTCAACCTCGCAGCTTGCGTTGAACTACGGCGCAGACGACATGGACGGATCCGTCGTCGAATACAAGATCACCCACGACGCAGACGGTTTCGGAACGCCTGACAAGCTGACGCGCGACAACCTTCTCGATCTCATCCGGGACGCCGGCTTCCAGCCGAAGGAGCGCAACACCCGCTACGAGATCATTCGCGAATACGAGGGCCCGGTTTCGCTGGCCGAGCGGCGCGCCGAACCTCAGGCGGTCTGGGCGTAGCGATGTCTGACGCCCGATCTGACCACTCCGCGGACAACCGTCGCGACGAGCAGTCAGCTGCCGAACCAGCTAAGCCGGTTGCGCCGTCCGCGCGGCAATCCCTCGGCGCGATGTGGCTGTATTCGGCGTTGCGCTTCGGGGTTTTCTTCGTCCTGTTCGGAATTCTCTGGTTGGCCCGCGTACCGGTGTTTCTCGCGGCCGTCATCGCGGTGTTTCTCTCGATTCCGTTGTCCTTTGTGCTCCTGGCTCGGCCGAGAGCCCGCCTGGCGCAGAACATCGAACAACGGGTCGAAGCGCGCAAGGCGCGAGGACATGATCTCGACGAGAAACTCGCCGGCGATGACCCTTCGGACGACGGTCACCCCTGACAAACGGCACTGGACCTGGCTCGACGGGTGATAAAGACTCCCACTATGACTGCACCACAGGAGCCCGTCCGAATCCGGATCGGCGATGCGGACCGCGACGCCGCGTTGAAGTCACTCGGTGAGCACATGCGGGCTGGACGTCTCGATCCGGACGAGTACTCCGAGCGTGCCGAGAAGGTGTCCGTAGCCCGCTACACGGACGAACTGGCCCCGCTGTTCAGTGACCTGCCGTCCGGCGCGCCCGCTTTTGCTCAGTCGCCGGCGGCTTCTGGTCGGGCGCCGGCCCCAGCCACGCGTCAATCGGATGGTTTTGTCGACCGCAACGGCGGCAGGCTGATGGCCATAACCGGCCCAGTGTGCACGTTGCTCTTTTTCGTCTGCGGGTTCCTGGGTGGCTGGGCTTGGTCGTGGGTGTTCTTCCTGGTGCCTGGGTTGGTCTTTGGAATCATTCGCGGCGAGGACCGCCACGATCGGGACCGAAACCGCTAAACCCGGCGATTCGTGCAACGCTCGGCATCTATGCGGTGCCGAGCGTTACACGATTCGCCAAAATGGCTTGCCGGACGTCTGCCACAGCCTGGCGATTGCCGGCGATGTGCCAACGGTGGCCGCTGGCCTCGACGACCTCGGTAATCCCACCCGCGGCGGTCACCAAGGCGACACCCGGGAACCAATCCCAGTCCAATGAGTCGTGTTGGGCCCAGGCGCCGATCCGTCCACCGGCGACGGCTGCGAGTTCGACGCTGCCCGATCCCAGCATCCTGACGGTCGCCGCACCGCCCAGAATCGCCAGCAGCGGCTGCCGCGAGGTGTCGTCGGGCAGGGTGGCCGGATGCAGGTAGCTCGCCACCGAGAGCTGTGACAGGGGGGAATCTCGCAGTGGCGCGACGGGCACGCCGTTGCAGGTAGTCGGATGACCGTGGCCACCGAGCCACAACTCGTCAGCGAAGGGGTGATACACGGCGCCCAGAATCGGCACCAACGGGCCCTCGGGCCGTTCGCGTTCGGCCAGCGCGATCGCTGAACACCAATAGGGCAATCCCGAAAGGAAGTTGTACGTGCCGTCCACCGGATCGATGTACCAGGTGCGCGATCCCAGCGCGCTCGAGCTGTCCGCGGTGCCTTCTTCGCCGATCAGGCCATCGTCCGGACGCTCGGCGCGAAGCCGCGTGACGATAAGCGCTTCGGCCGCGTGATCGGCCGCCGACACGACATCGGAGACGGACGTCTTGTGTTTGGTTTCCAGGCCCTCGGCGAGCATTCGCTTGGCCAACAGGCCGGCTGCTCGCACCAGTTCAGCGGCCAGTGTCAGATCGTCGGTCACCTGGCAAACCTAGCGAGCCCTCAGGGGTAGCCTCGGATGGGTGCCTGATCCTTCCGCTTCCCGGCCAAGTTCTGCAATGTCTGCCACGCGCGCAATGTCTGCTGCGCGACCCCGGGTCGGTCATATCCAGTTCCTGAACTGCCTGCCGATCTATTGGGGACTGGTCCGTTCCGGAGCCTTGCTCGACATCGAATTGACGAAAGACACTCCGGACAACCTCAACCAGATGCTCGTGGACAACCAGCTCGATATCGGGCCGATTTCGCTCGTTGAATACCTCCGCAACGCCGACGAGCTGTTGCTGCTGCCCGATATCGCGGTCGGATCGGATGGCCCGGTGCTCTCGGTCAATCTGGTTTCCCAGCGTCCGCTTGCCGAACTCGATGGCCGCCCGGTCGCGCTCGGCTCGACCTCGCGAACGTCGGTGCTGCTGGCCGACATGTGGCTCGCGGAGAAGTACGGCGTGCATCCGGCGTACTTCACGTGCCCGCCAGACGTCAACGCAATGATGCTTGAAGCCGATGCCGCCGTGGTCATCGGCGATGTCGCACTGCGCGCCACCTATGAGGGCCCTCGTCGTGGTCTGGCCGTCCACGATCTTGGGCAGGCATGGCGGGATTGGACGGGACTGCCCATGGTGTTCGCGGTGTGGGCGACCCGCCGCGATTTCGCCGAAGCGAACCCGGGCATCGTCAAGGACGTGCACACGGCCTTCGTTCGGAGCCGGGACGAGGCATTAGCTCATGTTGACGAAGTGGCGAGCCAGGCCGCCCGGTGGGAGATCTTCGACGCCTCAACCTTGGCGAACTACTTTCGGACACTCGACTTCTCGTTGGGCGAACGTCAAATCGACGGCGTATGCGAATTCTCCCGTCGAGCCGCGGCCGTCGGAGCAATAAGCAACCCGGTCATACCGCGGTTCGCCGAGATCTGAGCAATTCGGCGCCGACCGGTTGGAGCGGGTTGGCGTTGTTAGCAGAAGCACGAAGTTCGCTCCGCCACGCGGGCGTAATCGGCCCCCGCCTAGGCTGCTGGGTGAAGCCAACCTGAAGGACAGCACCGTGACCGAACCAACCATCGACGCCGATATCGCCAACTGGCTGGTCCGAACGACGCCCGGCGGCGAGCCGACGAGCATTCCCGAGGCCCGTGAACTCTCCCGGATCAACAATGCCCTAGCCATCGAGAAGATGAATCCAACGTTGGTGCCGCCGTTCGAGCTGGACGACGAGATCGCCGGCCCGTCCGGTCCGCTGCCGATCCGAATCCTGCGCCCGACCCCGGAGAGCGCGACCGATCCGGCCGCTCAGCCGTTCCCGACTGTCGTCTACTTCCACGGTGGTGGGTGGGTCATCGGTGACATCGATACGCACCTCGGCCACGCGCGCCGAATCTGCACGCAGGCCCAAGCGGTCGTGGTATCGGTTGGCTATCGGCGCGCGCCAGAAGCCCGCTTCCCAGCTGCGTTCGACGATGCTGTGGCCGCGACTGCCTGGGCGCACGAACACCTGGCCGAACTTGGCGGCGACCGGCAGTCGTTGATCCTTGCCGGTGACAGTGCCGGCGGCCAGCTCGCTGCCTCGGTGGCTATCGCCCGCCGAGACGCTGGCCAACCCGTCAGCGCCCAGCTCTTGTTGTACCCGGTGACCGACGTGGCCGGTCGTTACACCGACGACCAAGTGAACAGTTACTACATGTCGCGCCGCACCACGAAAGTCAACTTCGGATTGACCCTGCGGGGGATGACCGACTACGCCCACCACTACGTGGATGACGCCGATTCTGCCGACTGGCGGGTGTCACCGATGCGTGCCGACCTGACCGGAGTGGCACCGGCGGTCATCCACACCGCCACGCTCGATGTGCTGCGCACTGAAGGAAACTTCTATGCCGACGCGCTACGGCGGGCCGGCGTCCGGGTGATCAGCCGCGAGTGGCCGACCCTGAATCACTCCTACTTCGGCCTCGGTGGAGTCTCGGCGGTGGCTGACGGAGCCGCGGGCCAGGCTGCCGAGGATCTGCACGAACTGCTCGCTGGTGGCGGGACGACCGAGGCTCCGCCCGAACGCCCGTTACCCTCGTATCCGTGACATCCACTTCTGTGAAGTCCTCAGTGTCGAAATCCGCAGGGGCGTCCACCGCTGCCAAGTCCGGCGAACTCGCCGGATTGCTGCAGCACGCAGCTGACGGCGGCCGGATCTCGCCCGAAGAGGCGCTGCTGCTCTACACGGACGCGCCACTGCACGCCCTCGGTGAGGCGGCCGATACGGTTCGCCGGCGTCGCTACCCCGATGACATCGCGACCTACATCATCGACCGCAACATCAACTACACCAACGTGTGCTTGACGGCTTGCAAGTTCTGCGCCTTTTACCGGGCACCGAATCATGCCGAGGGTTGGACGCACACGGACGATGAGATTCTGCGTCGTTGCGGCGAGGCGGTCGAACTCGGTGCCACCCAGATCATGTTGCAGGGCGGTCACTCCCCAGAGCTCGGCATCGATTGGTACGAGCGAATCTTCGCCGCCATCAAGCGCGATTACCCGATGCTGACGCTGCATTCACTGGGCGCGTCGGAGGTCGTGCACATCGGTCGGGTCTCGGGTCTCGATCACGCAGAGGTCGTCGCACGGTTGCACGCCGCCGGGCTGGATTCCTTCGCCGGGGCCGGCGCGGAGATTCTGGTCAAGCGGCCGCGGACCGCGATTGCCCCGCTGAAGGAGGACGGCGAGACCTGGTTGTCGGTCATGGAGGCCGCGCACAACCAAGGTGTCGAATCAACCGCGACCTTCATGATGGGCACCGGCGAGACGAACGCCGAGCGGATTGAGCATCTTCGGATGATCCGCGATGTGCAGGATCGAACCGGTGGCTTCCGATCGTTCATCCCGTGGACGTATCAGGCCGAAAACAACCATCTGAAGGGCCGTACCCAGGCGACCTCGCTGGAATACCTGCGGATGATCGCCGTCGCCCGGCTCTTCTTCGACAACGTCAACCACCTGCAGGGTTCGTGGTTGACCACCGGCAAGGACATCGGCCAGCTGACCCTGCACTTCGGCGCGGACGATCTGGGTTCGGTGATGCTCGAAGAGAACGTGGTGTCTTCGGCGGGGGCCAAGCACCGCAGCAATCGCACCGAGATCATCGAGCTGATCCGTTCAGCCGGTCGAATTCCGGCCCAGCGCGACACCCTCTACAACCACCTTGTGGTGCACACCGACCCGGCCGACGATCCGCATGATGACCGGGTCCACTCGCACTTCGCCTCGACTGCGATGAAGCTACTGCCTACCGTAGCTGCCGATAGCTGACTCCGGCGATGTCCACTGCGATCGCAGTCGCGGCCGGACTCGGATCAGCGATTGCCTACGGAGCGGCAACTGCCGGCCAGCACGCCGCGGCCTACACCGGTGATGGTGAGGCCGATGCCGGGCGGTTGGCTGACCTGCTTCGCAATCCACGCTGGCTAGTTGCTACTGCCGGGGACGTGCTCGGAGCGCTGCTCCAGATCGTGGCGCTGAGCAACGGTCCGGTCGTCCTGGTTCAACCGTTGCTCGTGCTGGCGTTGCCGATAGCGGTGGCGATCCGCTCGTGGTTCGGCGAGCCACGGCCGTCCAGTACCGATTTGCTCAACTGTGCGCTGGTGATTCTCGCGCTCAGCGGCTTCTTCGCCTTGCTCGGTGAACCCAGCCGTGGCCGGATCATCGGCACCGCTTCGGCGGCCTGGGCAACTTCGATAGCGTTCGTTGCCGGTGGTCTTGCGATTCTGGTGGTGCGGCATCGCTCGCCGGTCATTCGCGCGGTGGTGTTCGGCGTCGTAGCGGGCTGTTGGTTCGGCCTGGTCAGCGTGCTCATCGAAGCGGTGTCCTCGGTATGGGAGAAGCAGGGTCTCGAGGGTTTCGGCGACCCGGAGGGTTTCGTGCCGCTGGTTTGCGTGATCGGGCTGGCGGTCGTCGGGTATTTGCTGGTGCAGATCGGCTTCCAGATCGGCCCACTGGGCGCCAGCTTCCCGGCCAACCTCATCCTCGATCCGGTCACTGCGGTTGTGCTCGGCGCCGTGCTGCTCGGTGAACAGGTTCCGACCGGCGGCGCGAAGGTTCTCGGCTATCTCGTGTGCCTGATAGTCCTTGCCTATGCCGCAGTCCGTCTGGCCCAACCGCCGCCGGCGGCGGTTTCCGGTGTGCGCGCGCAGCCGGCCGGGACGTCCGGGATACTGGACATCTGATGACTCGAGCCACGTTGGACAAGAAACCTCACGAAGTCGCGTCGATGTTCGACGGCGTGGCCAAGCGTTACGACCTCACCAATTCGGTGCTCTCCTTTGCCCAAGATCGACGGTGGCGTCGCAAGACGCGTGATGCGCTGGGCCTGCGTCCTGGGCAATGGGTTCTTGACGTCGCCGCGGGCACCGGGGTTTCGACGGCCGAATTGGCGAAGTCTGGTGCGAACGCGGTTGCCAGTGACTTTTCGCTGGGCATGCTTCGCGCCGGTCACAAGCGCGGTGATCGAAAGCACCTGCCGTTCGTGGCCGCTGATGCCTTGCACCTGCCGTTCGCCGACCAGGCATTCGATGCCGTCACGATCTCGTTCGGACTGCGCAATATCGTGGATGTTCCGGGCGCGTTGGCCGAGTTCCGAAGGGTCGTCAAGCCTGGCGGCCGGCTGGTCGTCTGCGAATTCTCGACGCCGGTGATTCCGCTCTTCCGGCAGGTCTACCTGAATTACCTGATGCGGGCGCTGCCGTGGGTGGCCCGCAAGGTCTCGAGCAATCCGGACGCCTACGTCTACCTCGCCGAATCGATCAGGTCCTGGCCGAAGCAGCGCGAGCTCGGGCAGATCATCGCCGGTGCGGGGTGGGCCGACGTTCAGGTGAAGAACCTGACCGGTGGTGTGGTGGCACTGCACCGGGCCCAGAAGCCAGTGGCGATGCACCGCGCCGATCAGCCGGAAGACGGGGCGCCAACCGGCTGATTCACGGCATCGAGTCGAGCCCGGCTCGCTGAAATGCGTTCATGATCACAAAGAGCCGTAAGCGTTTGACATTAGTTGCAGCATGCATCTATTTTTATTTGTGTGTCGCATGCATCTAAATCTGACGGAGAGGCCGCAGCCCCGGTAGCGGGGTGTGGACCTGATTCATCTGACGCCATCGGGACGGTGGAACAACAGTTCGCCGTGATGATGACCAGCCTGGCTCGATACCAGAATCAGATCAACGGCAACCGGATCGACCGGATGGCGCTGATGGTGCTCGGCGTGCTCTCCGCCTGCGGACCGTCCAGGCTGAGCGCCATTGCTGAGCGGACGGGTTTTGATCCGTCCACGATGTCCCGGCAGGTCGCTGACCTGGAGAAGGCCGGCTTGCTCAGTCGCGAGCCGGACCCGGACGACCGCCGAGCTATTCAGCTGCACGCCACCGAAGCCGGCGTGAATCTGATGCAGCGCTTGTCCGATGGGCGCCGGCGGCGGATGGAACGGCTGCTAGGTGGATGGAGCCATGACGACATCGTGACTTTCGGCCGGCTCTTGGGCCAGCTGAACGAGGCAACCGAGAAGTACGGCGCCCAAAACGCCGAGGAAGTGGAACAGGAACTCAATCATGGCTGAAACCCAAACGCTGCCGGCTCCGTCCGGTCGGCTCACTCACCGGCAGATCATGCTGATCTTGTCCGGACTCTTGCTCGGGATGTTTCTCGCAGCACTCGACCAAACCATTGTCTCCGCTGCAATGCGAACCATCGCCGACAAGCTGAACGGCCAGACCAACCAGGCCTGGGCCACCACCGCGTACCTGGTTACCTCGACTGTCTCCACTCCGCTGTACGGAAAACTGAGCGACATGTACGGCCGCAAGCGGTTCTACCTGTTCGCAATCTCGATCTTCCTGGTCGGCTCGGTGCTCAGCGGCATGTCGAATTCGATGATTGAACTCGCCGCGTTCCGTGCCCTGCAGGGTCTGGGCGCCGGTGGTTTGATGGCGCTCGCCCTCGCGATCGTCGCCGACATCGTCCCGCCGCGTGAGCGGGCGAAGTACCAGGGCTACTTCATGGCCGTGTTCGGGCTGTCTTCGGTGGCCGGTCCGGTGCTGGGTGGCCTGCTCGCCGGGCAGGACCATCTGCTCGGTGTGGACGGCTGGCGCTGGGTGTTCTACGTCAACCTGCCGATCGGCATCGTCGCCCTCGCGGTGGTCAGCAAATACCTGAACCTGCCGCACATTCGCAAGAACCACAGGATCGACTACTTGGGCGCGGGTCTGCTCGTCCTCGGCGTGACCTCGTTGCTGCTGGTCGCTGAGCAGGGACGAGACTGGGGTTGGGCCTCGACCCAGTCGCTGATTTTCTACGCGCTCGGTGCCGCTCTGATCGCCGCGTTCATCTGGGTCGAGAGCAAGGTCGGTGACGAGGCGATCCTGCCGCTGCGGATGTTCCGGCACCCCGTATTCAGGCTGGCGTCGCTGATGAACTTCATCATCGGCATGGGAATGTTCGGTGGCATCATCTGCCTGCCGCTGTACATGCAGATCGTCAAGGGTTTCAGCCCGACAAAATCTGGCCTTTCGCTGCTGCCCATGATGCTGGGCATGATCACGTTCGCCTTGTTGTCCGGCTTCATCACCTCGAGGACCGGCCGCTACAAGGCATTCCCGATCCTCGGCACCGGCATCCTGACAGTCGCGCTCTTCGGCCTCTCGCGGATCACCGACACGACGAGCTACCTGCACCTGGCACCGCTGATGTTCCTGGTGGGTACTGGGCTGGGCCTGTCGATGCAGACACTGGTGCTCGCGACGCAGAACTCGGTACCGGCATCCCAGATGGGCGTGGCAACCTCGTCCGCGACTTTCTTCCGGTCGATGGGCGGCACGTTCGGCACGGCGGTGTTCTTGACGATCTTCTTCTCCGGAGCCGCGAGCAAGGTCAGTACGAATGTTCAGGCGGCGTCTCAGTCACCGGCTTTCCAGGATGCGTTGCGTGATCCGGCTAACGGCTCGATCGCCAGGGCGCTGGAAGCCATGAAGGCCGGCTCGACCAGCCAGCTCAACGACACCAGTTTCTTGCAGCACGGCGCGGCGATACTCCGCGAACCGTTCCTCTCAGGTTTCGCCGGTGCCATGGACAAGGTGTTCCTGATCGCGGCGATCGTCGTGATACCCGCCTTCATCCTGAGTTTCTTCCTCAAGGAAGTGAAGCTGCGAACCGAATCCGGCCTGGAGGCTCAGGCTGCGGAGCGGGCAGCGGCACGTGAGGAAGCCAGCATGGAAAGCGTTGCCTTTTAGCCCTACCAGTTAGCCCTACCCGTCACTGCATAGTGCGGCCCGAGTTTCCGGTCTGAGTCAACGCGACCGGAAACTCGGGCCGCACCATGCGTTGGCGTCATCAGAGTCACGCTGCGGCGTCTAGACGGAGACCTAGACACCACAGCGAAAGATTCAACGTGACGATGCAGCACGAGCGCACCCCTTTCACTGCTTTTACCGCGGACGAGCCGGGAGAGATCGACGACCTAGCTGACCTCGACGGTGGCACAGCCTCTCAGCCTGATCGATCATTGGACGTTGCGGAGCTGGGCCGACGGATTCGTTCGATCCGCGAAGGCCGAAATTGGACGCGTGCCGACGTCGCCCGGCTATCGGAGGGCAGGTGGTCTGCCACCGCGCTGGGTACCTACGAGCGCGGGGAGCGGGTCATGACAGCCGTCGGGCTGTTCGCGTTGGCACATTTCTACCGGGTGTCGGTCATCGATCTCATCCAGGAGGAACCAAACGTTGCCGAAGGCAATGGCGGTTCGATCACGATCGATAGCCAACGGCTGGCCGAATCGCAGCGCTGGCCGCGTCTGGATCGGTTCGTCGTTGCGGTGCAGCAGGCTCGGCAGGGCCCGCGGCGGCGATTCGTTGCGCTGCGCGCCCGGGACCTACCCCGGCTGGCCGCGATCCACAATGCGAGTCTGGAGCGATTCATCGACGATCTGCGGGCCGACGATCTGATCACGGGCTCACTGTCAAGCGAGACCTGACAACCGCGCTGTGGCCAAATCGCGCTGGGGCCCAATCGCGTTAAGGGCAAACGGGCTAATCGGGGGCTAGTGGTAGTCGGGGTTGTCCTTCAGCCGTTGGCGGCTCGCGGCGATCTCGGCCTCGGCCTCGACGCGGCCCACCCAACTTGCGCCCTCGACGCTCTTACCTGGTTCGAGATCCTTGTAGACCTCGAAGAAGTGCTGAATCTCGAGCCGGTCGAACTCCGGGACGTTGTGGATGTCGCGCAGGTGCTCGAGCCTCGGGTCGTGCGCCGGCACGCACAGCACTTTGTCGTCCCCGCCCTTCTCATCGGTCATCCGGAACATGCCGATAGCCCGGCAATTCACCAGCACCCCGGGAAACAGCGGGCTGCCGTGAATGATCACCAGGGCGTCGAGTGGGTCACCGTCTTCGCCCAGGGTGTCTTCGATGTAGCCATAATCCGCTGGGTACTGAGTCGAGGTGAACAGCACGCGGTCGAGGCGAATCCGGCCCGTCTCATGGTCGACCTCGTACTTGTTGCGGCTGCCCTTCGGAATCTCGATCAGGACGTCGAACTCCACCATCACGGTGTCCTCTCTTAAAATCCATGGCGAACCTCATTGCCGACATACAGGTGACAGTCATTAGTGTGACCTACCGTGACTGCTTCCGGCGCCCGGGCAACCAGGGTTGTGCTGCTGGTCATGGTGGCCGTCCTGATCGGCGCCGGTCTGTACGTCGGTGTCGGACAGAGCCGGCAATATCTGGCGAACCGAAACTTCCATGAGATCGCGATCCCGGCGCCGACCGCGGTACCCGCTGATGGCAAGGCGGCCCTGTCAGAGGTCACCGCACCGCCATCGGCAATCGCCGGGCCGGCTGCGAACGCCCCCGCACCGACGCCGGCCGGCATCAAAGCCGCCCTGACCGGCGCGCTCGCCGCCGCAGGTCTGGGCCCGTCGGTATCGGCCCAGGTGTACGACGCGTCAACCGGCGGCGTACTGCTCGACCAGGGCGCTACTGACTCGGTCGCACCGGCGTCGACCAGCAAGCTGCTGACGGCGGCCGCACTGCTCACGGTTCACAAGGCCAGCGACCGATTCGTGACCAGAGTCCTGGCCGGGAGCACTCCAGGCACCGTCGTGCTCGTCGGTGGCGGGGATCCGACGCTGAGCGCCGCACCGGCCGGCAAGCCAACCGAGTACGCCGAGGCGGCGCGAATTTCAGATCTCGCGGCCGCGGTGGCGAAGGCAGCGGCCGGAACACCGATAACGCAGGTGCTGGTGGACGGCTCGCTGTTTGCCGGTCCGGAAACGGCGCTGGGCTGGGCGAGTGACGATGCACCTTCGAGCTATGCCAGCCCGATCACCTCGACAATGGTGGACGCCGGAAGGGACAGCCCAGATTCGCCCAATCGATCCGGCACCCCGGACCTCGCGGCCGGCCAGGCACTCGCGGCGGCGTTGCCCGGCGGCCCCGCTGTGAGCCGTGGCGTCGCCCCGGCCGGAGCGAAGGTGCTCGGCAGCGTGAGTTCGGCTCCGGTCGGCAGTCTGGTCGAGCAGATGCTCAGCGATTCCGACAACGTCATCGCAGAGGTTCTGGCCCGGCAGGTAGCCATCGCCACCCATCGCCCCGCCACCTTCACCGACAGCGCGGCGGCGATCTCGGCCACGCTCGCTGGTCTGGGCATCAACGTTGGCAGCGGGATGAAGGACGGCAGCGGCCTGTCCGCGCAAGACCGCATCCCGGCGGGCACCCTCGGTCAGGTGCTGCTCAAGGCAGTCGGGCCACAGCAGCCGCAACTTCGTCCGATCGTGGCCGCGCTGTCGGTGGCCGGTTGGGACGGCACGCTGGTGGAACAGGGCCGATTCACCGGCACGTCCAGCAACGCGGCGGGCGTCGTCCGAGCCAAGACCGGAAGCCTCACCGGCGTCTCCGCCATCGCGGGACTGGTGACCGACGCCGATGGGCGGATGCTCGTGTTCTCCTTCGTCGCCGATCAGGTGCCCGGTGGCGACGTGAATTCACCAGCCGCCCGTGATGCCTTCGATGCGGCGGTCAGCACGCTGGCTGGTTGTGGCTGTCGCTGATAGATCCACTGATAGATCGCGGTGGACGCCACACCTGCGAACGCATCATCGCCTAGGTTGGACAGATGTCTTCTTTGATCGACTGGTCAGTCGCCGAACGCGCGGCGCGATCACTGTCTCCCGCGCCACCGCAGGTGAGCGCTGGTGAAGCGGCAGCGGTCGTTGCCGAACTGAGGGTTGCCACTGACCGCGCGGCACACCACGTGGCCGAGCTGACGCGGTTGACCGAGCCTGCGGTGACGGCGGTCACCCTGGTGGTTGACCGCCCGGGGTGGGTCGCGGCGAATATCGCAAGCATGTCGACGGTGATGGATCCGCTCACCGAGAAGCTCACGGCACACAAGCAGCCGGGGCGGATCGCCGGTGCGATCGGCGGTCGCACCACTGGCGCGCAAGCCGGGGCAATCCTTGCATTCCTTTCCGGCAAAGTCCTGGGTCAGTACGAGTTCTTCTCAATAGACAAAGGGCAATTGCTGCTGGTCGCACCGAATATCGTCTCGGTAGAACAGAATCTCAGAGTTGATCCGTCCGACTTCCGGTTGTGGGTCTGTTTGCATGAGGTGACGCACCGCGTCCAGTTCACCGCGGTGCCGTGGCTTCGCCAGCACATGCTCGACGAGATCGGTGCGCTGACCGAAGCCCTGGACATCGATCCGGATGCACTGCTCGATCGGTTCAAAGCTGCCATGAGCGAAATGGCCAAGGCTGCAAAGGGAAACGGGAACGGCGGCGGCATCATGACGACGCTGGCCTCACCTGAGGCGCGGGCGGTGTTGGATCGCATCACCGGATTCATGTCGCTTGTTGAAGGTCACGCCGAGTACGTCATGAACGCGGTGGACGCGTCGGTAATACCGTCCCAAGCCGCCATCGAGAAGAAGTTCGCAGCGCGTCGAAGGCGCGGCGGCAATCCCTTGGATCGGTTGCTCAAGAAGATGCTCGGCATGGACGCCAAGACTCGGCAGTACACCCAGGGTTCGCAGTTCGTCCGATCCGTGGTGGACCAGGTCGGCCTGGACAGCTTCAACGCGGTGTGGTCATCGCCGTCCACGCTGCCGACGAAGGCCGAGATCACTGCGCCCGCGGACTGGGTCAAGCGCGTTCACGGCTGATCAAACCTGGCGAATCGTGTAACGCTCGGCACCTATGCGGTGCCGAGCGTTACACGATTCGGGGGTTTTGTGGCTGTTGTGGGTTAGCGGACGACGGGGAGCCCAGCGTCTTCCCAGGCATTCATGCCGCCGGTGAGATTGAGGGCAGTCCAGCCGGCTCGGTTCAGCGCGTCCGCGACCACGGCTGAGCGACCACCGACGTGGCACACGCAGATGATCGTCTGGTCGGTCGGAATTTCGCTGCTGCGCGAGTTGAGTTCGGACATCGGTATATGCACCGCCTGCGGGGCGTGGCCCGCGGCCCATTCGTCAGCTTCGCGCACGTCGAGCAGCAGGTTTCGTGGTGAGCCCTCGCCTGGAGTGCTGGTCAGCTCGGCGGCGGCACGTGCTGAAATCTCGGTCGGTTGATCGGAGCTGGAGTGCGCTGGATGCATGTCACCACGCTAACGCGATGCGGCACGGACGCGCTCGCGGGCCGATGATTCGGGCAGGCCGGTGACTGACCTGGGCCGATCGATGAAGCAAGATAAGCGACATGGGCCCCGATCCTGCGGTAGCCGCCGTCAGGCTGGCCGTTCGGCAGGCACTGAGCCGGCACCCGCTTGACGTTGCGGTGATCGTTGCCTGTTCAGGCGGAGCCGATTCGCTCGCACTCGCCGCGGCTGCGGCTTTCGAGTGCGCCAAGACCGGACGGTCTGCTGGATTGATCACGATCGATCACGGCCTGCAGGCCGAGTCTGCGGTGCGCGCCGCGGGCGTTGCCGCAATCGGCTACGAACTCGGCTTCGACCCGGTGGCGGCCGTCGCCGTCACGGTCGGCATCGACGGCGGTCCGGAGGCCGCCGCGCGGACTGCCCGCTACGAAGCGCTCGAACGGGCCCGGACGGCCTCGCAGCCCCCAGCCCTCGTGCTGCTGGGCCATACCGCCGATGACCAGGCCGAGACCGTTCTGTTAGGACTCGGACGGGGTTCCGGACCGCGATCGATCGCCGGAATGCGGCCCGACGATCGTGGCTATCTCAGACCGTTGCTCGGTCTGCGCCGCGCCGAAACCGCCGCCGCCTGCCGCGCGCTCGGGCTGCCGGTGTGGGACGACCCGCACAATCACGAGACCCGGTTTCGAAGGGTCCGGCTGCGACACGAGGTCCTGCCCTTGCTCGAGGACGTACTCGCCGGCGGAGTCGTCGAGGCGTTGGCCAGGACGGCCAGCCAGTGGCAACAAGATCTGGACGCTTTGGACGAGCTGGCCGCGGCGGCATTGGCCGCGGCGACCATCGATTCAGACGCCGATGCGCAGGTGTTGTCGGTGACCGCCCTCTCCGGCCGGCATCTGGCCATCCAATCGCGAGCCTTGAAGCGATGGGCCGAACAAGCCGGAGCGCAGCCACTGACCGCACCTCATGTGCGGGAGTTGTGCAAGTTGATCAGTGACTGGCGGGGGCAAGGTCCGATCGATCTGCCGGGCGGATACCGGGTCAAACGGTCGTCTGGCACGCTGGAGCTATTCCGGTAGTGCTCACCGGCCCTACCTACTCACTCAGGGATGCACCCCAACCATCCAGCCTCACCTATGCAGCCAGCCTCGTTCAGCCAGATGATGAAGCCAACTGATGCGGCGCCGTGCCCGCCGCTTCACCGACAGGAGTTACGCGTGTCCGTCCTCGACGACGACATTGAAGCCACGTTGATCTCAGCCGATCGAATCCAGGCAAAGATCGCCGAGCTCGCAGCCCAGATCGACGCCGATTACGCCGATCGCGAACCTTTGCTGGTCGGCGTTCTGAAGGGCGCCGTGATCTTCATGTCCGATCTGGCGCGCGCGTTGTCGCGCCCGTCCGCCATGGAATTCATGGCCTGCAGCTCCTACGGCTCGTCCACGACCTCCTCCGGCGTGGTCAGGATCCTCAAGGACCTGGATCGGGACGTGAGCGGGCGCGACATCTTGATCGTCGAGGACATCATCGACTCAGGTCTGACGCTGTCGTGGCTGCTGAAGAACCTGCAGGCCCGCAATCCGGCGTCTGTGGAGGTCGTGGCCCTGCTCCGCAAGCCTGACGCGATCAAGGTCCAGGTGCCGGTGAAATACATCGGCTTCGACATTCCGAACGAGTTCGTCGTCGGATACGGCCTCGATTACGCGGAGAGATATCGCGATTTGCCCTATATCGGACTACTCAAGCCTTCCGTCTACGGCGGCTAGCCGTCTTACAGGAACCGGTATACGACTGAGCGGCCATGGCGACCACCCGATTTACCAACCTCGGTGGCGAATACCGTCCGGCCATTTAAACTGGGGGTGTGTCTTAGGCGATTCAGGGTCGGTGATCAGGAACTACCGGGGCGTGCGTAGCGTTCAAATGCAAGGACAGCAAGCCCCGTGTACCGTCCGACCCAGCATTTATCGGCACTGATCAGGAGGAAACGTCCGGTCTCTAGTGACTGGACGGACGCATTATGGATCGTAAGCGCCTCGTTCGCTCTCCGATGCTGTGGATTGCCCTCGCAGTCATCCTCGTCCTGGTCCTGCCTACAGCGCTGCGCTCTGGTACCGACTACAAGTCGGTCAAGACCTCGGACGCGATCGCGCAGATCACTTCGAACAACGTCAAGAACGCGACCATCCATGACAAAGAGCAATCGGTAGATCTCGATCTCAAGGCTCCGTTCGACGGCAAGACCAAGATCAGCGCGTCCTACCCCTCGAACTTCACACAGACGCTTACCGAAGACCTTCTGAAGTCCAACGGCGCCACTTTCACCACCAAGATCAGCCACGAGAGTGTTCTCGTCACGCTGCTCTTCAACTTCTTGCCCATCATCTTGATCGGTGGCGTCCTGTTCTGGGTCATGTCCAGCATGCAGGGTGGCGGCTCCAAGGTCATGAGCTTCGGTCGATCCAAGGCCAAGCTGGTCAGTAAGGACACACCGAAGACCACTTTCGCTGACGTCGCGGGCGCGGACGAAGCGATCGAAGAACTGCATGAGATCAAAGAGTTCCTTTCCAATCCCGCCAGATATCAAGCGATCGGGGCGAAGATCCCCAAGGGCGTCCTGCTCTATGGGCCGCCCGGTACCGGTAAGACGCTGCTTGCCCGCGCCGTCGCCGGTGAGGCCGGCGTGCCGTTCTACTCAATCTCCGGTTCGGACTTCGTTGAGATGTTCGTGGGTGTTGGTGCGAGCCGCGTCCGGGATCTGTTCGAACAAGCCAAGGCAAATGCCCCGGCCATCGTCTTTGTCGATGAGATCGATGCAGTTGGTCGGCACCGCGGCGCTGGAATGGGTGGCGGCCACGACGAGCGCGAGCAGACGCTCAACCAGTTGCTGGTTGAGATGGACGGCTTCGACGTCAAGGGCACCGTCATTCTGATCGCAGCGACGAACCGTCCTGACATCCTTGACCCAGCGTTGTTGCGGCCCGGTCGTTTCGACCGCCAGATCGCCGTGTCACCGCCGGACATCATCGGCCGTAAGGCCGTCCTCGAGGTGCACGCCAAGGGCAAGCCATTCGCCCCGGACGTCGACTTGGACACCATCGCTCGGCGTACTCCGGGTTTCACGGGGGCCGACTTGGCCAACGTGATCAATGAGGCCGCGCTGCTGACCGCCCGGCACAATGGTCGGCTGATCACCAACCTCGCACTCGAAGAGGCCATTGATCGAGTCATCGCTGGGCCGGAACGCAAGACCCGTGCGATGAGCGACAAAGAGAAGCGTGTGACGGCGTACCACGAGGGTGGACATGCCCTCGCCGCGTGGGCGATGCCGAACCTCGACCCAGTGCACAAGGTGACGATCCTGCCGCGTGGGCGATCGCTCGGGCACACGCTCGTGCTCCCGCTGGAAGACCGCTACACCCAGACGCGCGCCGAGATCCTGGATCAACTCGTCTACGCCCTCGGTGGCCGCGCTGCTGAAGAGCTGGTCTTCCACGAGCCGACTACCGGCGCGTCCAACGACATCGAGAAGGCCACTGCCCTCGCCCGGGCGATGGTGACCGAGTACGGCATGAGTTCCCGGCTGGGCGCGGTCAAGTACGGCACGTCCGATTCTGAGCCCTTCATGGGACGTGACTACGGCCATCAACGCGACTACTCCGAAGAGATCGCGTCGTGGATCGACGAAGAGGTTCGTGGCCTCATCGAAGGCGCGCACGACGAAGCATGGGAGATCCTCGTTCAGTACCGCGACGTGCTCGATTCGCTTGTCTTCGAGCTGGCCGAGCGTGAGACGTTGAACAAAGAGGATCTAGACCGCATTCTGGCGCCGGTACGTAAGCGGCCGCCGCACAACACCTTTGCCGGCTTCGGCAAGCGGACTCCCTCTGACCGTCCGCCGATCGAGATTCCGGCTACGGTCCGACAGGCTCCCGCCAACTATGGCCAGAACGGGACGCCAGTTCCGTCGGTGAACGGCGCTCCGGTTGGCTCGTCCAACGGCGCTCCGGTCGCGGGCGGCGTGGGCGGCTACACCGGCAACGGCTCGGGCTATGGCAACGGCTACCAGGCACATCCCGGCGACCAGCCGGCCGATCGCGCTCAGGAGTCTGTGACCATGCCGGGCGGCCAGCCTTTCCCGCCGGCGCCCCCGTCAGGTCAGTACCCGCCGGCACCCCCGTCAGGTCAGTACCCGCCGCCGCAGCAGCAAGCGCCGCAATACCAAGCGCCGCAGTACCAAGCGCCCCAACACCAATCACCGCAGTACCAAGCGCCCCAACACCAAGCACCCCAATATCAAGCACCGCCACCGCAGGCTCCGACGGCGCCCCAGTATTCGCAATATCAGCCGCCGCCGCCGCCCGCACCCGGACCGAGCGGCCAGCAACCCAACCCGCAACAGCCGCCCGGGCAGCAGCACTCACCGACCGAGTCGTACCCGGTCGTGCCGCCATATCCGCCGAGCGACCCCTCGACCCAGGTACTTCCAGTGGTTCGCGACGTTCCTCCCAACGATTCGGACGATCAGCCCAGCGGCGAATCACGCTGACGTTTGCTGGCCCTAGCGGCGGAGATTTGCAATGACTGAGTTCGATCAGGAGCGGGCCGAGCGCGCCGTTCGGGAGTTGCTCATCGCTGTCGGGGAAGATCCCGAACGCGAAGGGCTCAAGGACACCCCGGCCAGGGTCGCCCGCTCTTATCAAGAGATCTTCGCGGGCCTGCATGTCGATCCTGACGACGTGCTGCAAACGACGTTCGACGAGCACCACGACGAGTTGGTAGTCGTGAAGGACATCCCGCTGTATTCGACCTGTGAGCATCACCTGGTGCCCTGGCACGGCACGGCTGCGGTCGGTTATGTACCGGGTCTGGACGGTCGAATCACCGGCTTGTCGAAGTTGGCGAGGGTCGTCGACCTTTACTCCAAACGGCCGCAAGTGCAGGAGCGGCTGACCTCGCAAGTCGCGGACGCGGTGATGCGCAAGCTCGAGCCCCGCGGGGTGATCGTGGTCGTAGAAGCCGAGCATCTCTGTATGGCGATGCGCGGTATCCGCAAACCTGGTTCCCGCACCATGACCTCGGCCGTTCGTGGCATCTTCCAGAGCGATCCCCGGACCCGCGCCGAGGCGCTGAACCTGATCCTCGGCAGGTAAGCGCCGCGATGTCTGTGCTCTCAGCTGGCTGCGTTGTGCGCACGGTGCACCGATGTCGATAACGGCGGTACCGCGGCGCACAGATCGAATCATCGTGATCGGCGTTCTCAACGTCACGCCCGATTCCTTCTCCGACGGCGGTCGGTACGCAGATCTCGACGCCGCGGTAAAGCACGCCAAGACAATGGTCGCTGAAGGAGCTGACCTCGTCGATGTCGGGGGCGAATCGACTCGGCCCGGCGCGCAACGGGTCGCCGCTGAGGAAGAAGCCCGTCGCGTCCTGCCGGTGATCGAACGGCTGAGCGCCGAGGGAATCGTGGTCAGCGTAGACACCTACCGCGCGGTGGTCGCTGAATTGGCGCTGGCGGCGGGGGCCTCGATCGTCAACGATGTTTCCGGCGGCCTCGGCGATCCGGATATGGCCAGAGTGGTCAAGGACACCGGCTGCCCGTGGATCATCATGCACTGGCGCGGGCACTCGGACCGGATGGCTGACCTTGCCCACTACGACGATGTGGTCGCAGACGTTCGCAGCGAGCTGTCACAGCGGGTGGAGGACGCCTTGGCCGCCGGCGTCGGCGAGGAGCAGTTGGTGCTTGATCCGGGTTTAGGCTTTGCCAAGAATGCTGAACACAACTGGGGGTTGCTCTCGCATCTGGAGGCGATCACCGGCCTCGGCCTGCCGGTACTACTCGGAGCATCGCGCAAGTCCTTTCTCGGCCGTTTGCTCGCGGACCCAAACGGGCAGGTCCGACCGACATCTGGGCGAGAGGACGCGACCACAGCATTGACGACGTTCGCAGCACTCAACGGCGTCTGGGGCGTGCGAGTGCACGATGTCCTGCCGAGCGTCGACGCGGCTCTCGTCGCTGCCGCCATCAGGAGTGCACGATGATGCAGCACTCACCGACTCCCGACGTGATCCGCCTGGAAGGATTGAGGGTTCGCGGCTATCACGGCGTATTCGACTTCGAACGACGAGACGGCCAGGACTTTGTGGTGGACGTCGCCTTGGAGTTGGATACCCGCCCGGCGGCAGGCAGCGACGATGTCGGTGACACCGTGCACTACGGCGAACTCGCCGAGGGGTTGGCGGCCGTGATTTCGGGCGAGCCGGTGAACCTGCTCGAGACGCTGGTACAACGGCTGATGGCGGTATGCCTTTCCGATCAACGTGTTTCGGCCGCGACGGTAACCGTACACAAACCCCAAGCGCCGATCCCGCTGAGTTTCTCCGACGTGGCGGTGACCATCCGGCGAGAGCGGGCCGAGGAAACCCAATGAGTCGGGCGGTGCTGTCGATCGGGTCGAACCAGGGGGATCCGCAGGTTTATCTGCAGTCCGCGGTAAAGGCGTTTTCCCCATATCTCGTTGGCGTGTCACCGGTATTCCGCACGCCTGCCTGGGGCCCGGTCGACCAGCCGGAGTTTCTCAACGCTGTGCTCATCGTTGCCGATAGCGAGGCCGACGCCCACGATTGGCTCGCGCGTGGGCATGCCTGCGAGCAGGCGGCCGGACGAACACGTGAGCTGCGCTGGGGGCCGCGGACACTCGATGTCGACATCGTGAGCGTCAATGCCGGCAGCGGCGATGCAACCGACGAAGTGATCAGTGACGATCCGGTGTTGACCTTGCCGCATCCACGAGCCGCTGAACGAGCCTTCGTCCTGGTGCCTTGGTGGGCGTTGGACCCAGAGGCCTTCCTGGTCGGATACGGCTCTGTGTTGGACCTCATGCAGGCCCTGCCCCCGTCAGAGGTCGAGGCCGTGCGGCTGGTGCCAGGAATCGAGCTGCTGCCATGATGCGGCGTACGAGCGCGTCCGACATCCTGCTGCCGTTCATCGGTGTGGCGGCCGTGGTGTACGTGTTGTTGAAACTGACCTACAGCTCGTTGCCGCCCTTCGAGTGGTTCACCGCGGTGCCGATCGGTGCCCTGGCGATAGCTGAGTTCGTGATCGCGCGTCGAGTGCGGTTGGCCGTGCGGCATGCGGCCAGCGCGCGGCCGATGACCGCTCTGGCGATCGCGCGATCGGTGGCGCTGGGAAAGGCGTCCTCGCTCGTTGGCTCGGGCATCGCGGGAGCAGCCTTCGCGTTGATCGTTAAAGTGCAGCCAGATTCGTCCCGCACGACCGCAGCGAACCACGACCTGTGGGTTGGAGTGGTCCTGCTGGTCGCGTCGGCGGCGCTGGCGGCTGCGGGCTTGGTCTTGGAACGGGCCGGTATCGATCCGAATCGCGATCGGCGCGACTGAATTCGCTGAGGGACTTCTCAGCCGCCCAGGTGAATCCGCGCTCAAGCGCGTTTGACTCGTTGCTGTTTGACCGTTTCCGGTGGCCGATCGTTCAGCGCGTCGTGCCGGACCGGCCCTTGTCTCACATTCTCTCGCTAGACTCCCCGCATGTCACGCCGAGACAAACCTAGATCCCGAGGTGGGTTTTGGCGTATCGCGGCAATCTGTGTGGCAGTCGCGCTAGGTGCGTCGGCTGTTTACCTAGTTGCATTTTCAACATCAGCGAAGCAGTCCTCGATCGGAATTCTGCTCGGCGCCTGGGCGGTTTTCCTCGCTGCACCAGTGATCTTCGGTGGCCGCCGAGCCCAGCAACAAGCTGCCCTGCAGCGCGAAGCGGCGTTGCACGCGGCAACGCTGCAAGAGGCACACGAGCAAATCGCGAGACTGCACGACGCCCAGCTTCAGGCGGTCCGCGAGGTAAGGGCTTCCCAAGAACTCGAACTTCGCCGATTCGGCGAAGTACAGCTGGCGCGCGAGGTGGCGGCCAGACGTGAGGCCGACTTCAGACTCGAAATCGCCTTACGCGGTGAGGTCGAGCGGATCCTGTCCGAGCATCTCGGTTCGCTACGTGAAGAGGTCGCCTCGCTACGTGCCGAGGTCGTGGACAAGCTCGGAGGTCAGCTACGGCTGGAGCGGATCGAGACCACCCGAGTCATCGCCTCGGACCTTGAAGCCCTGCAGAACGAGATCCGCCGCCTCGGTGGCAGCCAAGAGAGCCTCGCGGCCCCGCAACACTTTGCCCGGACGTCATCAGCTCCGTCCGGTCCCGTCGCGGGCGGTCAGCCGACTCCTTGGGGCTCGCAAGCGCCGAAGCTGGATGTCGATCCCCAGGCCGGGCGCGCAGGCACGGAACCCGCTCGTTCTGCCGGACCCCAATCGGGCCGCGCCAATGTCACGGCCGCACCCGACACCGATGACATTGTCGACGCCGAAGTAGTCGAGGTAGAGACGTTCGAAGCCCGGCTCGCCCAGCCAGAGGTGGTCGAGCAAGAATCGGCCCGCAGCGCGCAGGCCCCAGCAACGCCGTCACCCAGCCCAGCGCCGCCGCCGGCGGCGCCCGTGACCCCCGCCCCCACGCCGGCAAGCTCGCCGCCAGCTGAACCGCCGAGGATGCGCCGAGACCCGTTTGCAGACCTGCCGCGGCTCACGCCGTTGCCGGACGAACTAGCAGATCTGCTGGATCCGCCGCTGGCAGCAAGCGGCCCGCTAGCCGCAAACAGCACCGTCAATGACGCCAAGGACTCCGCAGAGGAGATCGCCGCCGACGAACGGGCCCGCGACCTCAAAGACGTCAGTGCCGCCAAGGCTGCTAAGGACGTTAAGGACGCTAAGGAGGCTAAGGACGTTAAGGACGCGAAGGATCGCAAGTCAGGCAAGCGCCGCGCACCCGACCCCGAAGTTGTGCTGGCTGAAGACCCCAAATACGTCGGGCGGCGTCGCGCTGCGGGCTTCGATTCGGGCTCAGATGCAGCCGAGTCGGCTCCGTCCGCCGATGACGAAAAACCGGACGAACCTGCCGGAGCTACGGCTTCCGGACGGCGGCGTGCCCCCGATGACGCCCCCGACGACCTGATGTCGCGGTTGCATCAGCTCTAGCGAGCCTCAGATCCAGTCCCGCTGGGTCTCGATCGTGTCCGCATCGCCCGAGGCTGCGGTGTTTCGCCGCGCAGCCAACGCCAACACCTCGGTCTCGATCGACACGCCGGTCTGATCGGCGAGCAGATAGCTCAGGTACGCCAACTCGCTGAGTTGCGCCGCCCAGTCGTCGCTCACGCGATAGGGACGCCTGCCGCCCTCGGTCGCGCGGTCCGCGGTCGCGGCCAGCACGCCGAGGGCTGCCTGTAGTTGCAGGAGCAGGGCGGGTGCGGTCGAGTGGGTGCCGGCGCGGTCAGCGGCTGCTGCCACCTGCGCCTGTAGATCTGTCACAGCGGAGAAAACTAGTGCAGGAGGTGTCTGGTCCGTGTAGTCACCCCCGGGCGCCGCATATCCGCAGGCATATCCGCGGGCGTATCCGCAGGCATAGCGGTGTGCCGTCACCTGGCGTTCGCCCGGGGTTGGCTCGTTCGTCACAGGCCCGGGAGGCACCTCGAGTGGCCCGACTAGGCTTCACGCCGTGATCGATCCCACCGGTGCACCGCGGCTGCGCGTTGCGGTGATCGGGGTCGGCCGGGTTGGCGCGGTGTTAGGTGCCGCGCTGAGTCGAGCCGGTCATTTCGTGGCGGCGGCGACCGGCGTCAGCGATGCCTCGCGGTCCCGGGCCGAACGCCTGTTGCCCGACGTCCCGTTGGTTCCGGCCGACGAAGCTGCTGCATTGGCTGATTTGGTGCTGATCGCTGTCCCGGACGATCAACTGGTCGATTTGGTGGCCGGCTTGGCGCGCACCGAGACTTGGCGAGCCGGGCAACTTGCGGTGCACACCTCCGGTGCACATGGCATCGGTGTCTTCGATCCCGCGGTCCGGCTCGGTGTGGTCGGCATGGCGCTGCATCCGGTGATGACGTTCGCCGGGCGGCCTGAGGATGTGCAGCGCTTGGAGGGCGCAGCGTTCGGCGTGACGGCACCGGACGAGTTCCGCCCGGTTGCCGAAACGCTGGTCATCGAGCTTGGCGGCGAGCCGGTATGGATCCCCGAAGCTGCCCGCGCCAGGTATCACGCGGCTCTTTCGATGGGCTCCAACCACCTCGTCACGCTGGTGAACGATGCCTCGGACGTACTGCAATCCGCCGGGGTCGAATCGCCGGGCCGGCTGCTCGGGCCATTGTTGTCGGCCTCGCTGGACAACGCCTTGCGGATGGGCGATGAGGGCCTCACCGGTCCGGTTGCGCGTGGCGACAGTGCGACGATCCGGGCCCATGTCCAGGCGTTGCGTGGGACTGCCTTCCTGCACCCATACCTAGCGATGACGATCAGGACGATGCAGCGGGCGTTCGCCGCCGGACGCCTGACCGAGGCGCAATGTGCCGAGCTGGTAGCGGTGATCGAGGAGGCCGAGGATCAGGATGACTGACATGCGAGTAGTCGTTGCCCGCGCTGACTTGGCCGAGGCGCGTTCTGCATTGGGTGGCACCGTCGGACTGGTGCCGACGATGGGGGCATTGCACGACGGCCATGTCGCGCTGATCGAGGCGGCCAAGGCGAGCTGCGATTCGGTCGTCGTGAGCATCTTCGTCAATCCGATGCAGTTCAATCAGAGCGCCGATCTCGAGCGATACCCCCGTCCGATCGAATCAGACCTGGCCCTCTGCGCGAAGCTCGGCGTCCGGCTCGTCTGGAACCCGTCGGTCGAGGTCATGTACCCGAATGGCCTGCCTGAGGTGTGGGTGACCGCCGGAAGCCTTGCAAATCAGCTGGAGGGGCCCAATCGGCCCGGCCACTTCGACGGCGTGCTGACTGTGGTCACCAAGCTCTTTGCGGCAGTCAAACCCGACCGGGCCTATTTTGGCGAAAAGGACTACCAGCAGCTCAGCTTGATCCGGAGACTGGTCGCTGACCTGGACACGCCGACCTCGATCGAACTGGTACCGACGGTGCGTGATCCCGATGGGCTCGCGCTTTCCAGTCGCAACGTGTTCCTGTCGGCGGAGCAGCGCCAGGAGGCGCTGTCGCTGATCGCCGCACTACGCGCCGGTCAGGCTGCAGCCGAGGGCGGAGCCGATGCCGACGGTGTTCTCGCGGCCGCAAGGCAGCGTCTCAGCGCTACAGAAGGAGTCGACGTGGAGTACCTAGAACTGAGGGACCCGTCCTTGGGGCCGGTACCCGAATCCGGGCCCGCGCGGTTGCTTGTCGCGGCGAGGGTCGGTCAAACCCGGCTCATCGACAACGTCGGCCTGGAACTCGCATGAATCTGCCCCAGCGGCTGCTGGCCCCCGCGCCGGGCTGGATCGTTGATACCGACGTGGTTGTTGTCGGTTCTGGAATCGCGGGGCTCACGACTGCCCTGCGACTGGCCGGCTTCTCGGGAGTTGCGGGCTCCGGGTTGCCCGAGTCTGCGGGCATCAGGGTCATGGTCGTGACCAAGGATGTGCTCGCCGCAGGTTCGACCAGGTGGGCCCAGGGCGGGATCGCCGCCGCGCTGGGGCCGGACGACACCTCAGCCGAGCATCTGCAGGACACGCTGATTGCTGGAGTCGGGCTTTGTGATCGCGCCGCGGTCGAAGTTCTGGTGGACGAGGGCCCCGAGGCTGTACGGGAGTTGATCGAACTCGGCACCCGGTTCGACCTGTCCAGTTCGGGGGAGCTGTCGCTGACGCGCGAGGGAGGTCACCACAAGGACCGCATCGCGCACGCGGGCGGGGACGCTACCGGTGCTGAGATCGAACGGGCGCTGGTCGCAGCGGTGCTGAACACCCCGGGCATCGAGGTGATCGAGCACGCCCTCGTACTCGACCTGTTACCGACCGCGGACGGCAGCGTCGGAGCGGTAACCCTGCACGTCATGGGCGAGGGCCAACTCGATGGGGTCGGCGCCGTCAGGGCCAAGGCGGTCGTGCTCGCCACCGGCGGGATCGGCCAGATCTACGCGGCGACCACGAACCCGCCGGTCTCTACCGGGGACGGCGTGGCCGCGGCGTTGCGGGCCGGCGCTGTGGTGCGCGACCTCGAGTTCGTGCAGTTCCATCCCACGGTGCTGTGGCTCGGTGACGCGGCGTCGGGGCAGCAGCCGCTGGTCAGCGAGGCCGTTCGCGGTGAAGGTGCCTTTCTCGTCGACGACGACGGTGTCCGGTTCATGCAAGGCCAGCACGAGCTTGCCGATTTGGCGCCGCGCGATGTGGTGGCCAAGGCGATCGTGCGCCGGATGCGGGAGACCGGTGCCGATCACATGTGGCTCGACGCGCGCCAATTCGGCGAAGAGAAGTGGCGGGTTCGGTTCCCCACCATCCTGGCCACACTGCGCTCGCTCGGGATCGATCCGGTGACTCAATTGATTCCGGTGGCGCCGGCCAGTCACTATGCGTCCGGGGGCATCGCCACCGATCTGTCCGGGCGTACTTCGGTGTCAGGCCTGTACGCCTGCGGCGAGGCCGCTTGCACCGGCGTGCACGGAGCAAACCGGCTCGCTTCGAACTCGCTCCTCGAGGGGCTGGTGTTCGGTCGCCGGATTGCCGGCGACGTGCTGGCACGGTTGACGCCCGGCAGTTCGCTGCCGGAACTCGGCGTGGACATCCGCAGCGCCGGGCTGTCCGCATCGGCGACTCGACAGCAATTGCAACGGGAAATGTCGTTGGACGCTGGTGTGCTGCGCGATTCCTCGGGGCTGAGCCGGGCCTCCTCGGCGCTCCAACGGCTATCGGCCCAACGCAGCAGCGATCCGCGCACCGAGACGTGGGAGGCGACGAACCTGCTCACCGTCGCCAGTACGCTCGTCGCCGCGGCGGCGCGCCGCTTCGAGACCCGCGGCTCGCATTGGCGCGAGGATTACCCCGATCGCGACGACGAGAAGTGGCTCGGTCACCTCGACGCACGACTCGGTCCGGACGGCATGATCACCACCGACTACCGTCCTTCCGAGCCGGTTGCAGACTCGATCGGCATTTCGTCAGCTCAGTTGTCCGATGAACGTCAATTCGGTACGGAGGTTCCAACTCGATGATCGACCCGCCCGCTGATCCCGCAGGCCTGGCCGATGCGCTCGGTGCGATCGCCCAACCTGGTTTGGACCCGGCGAATGTGGCCGATGTGGTCACTCGCGCGCTGGCCGAAGACCTCGCCGACGGACCGGACGTCACGACCCTGGCGACCATCGGCGCGGATCAGCGGGGCCACGCCGACGCGGTGCCGCGCGAGACGGGCGTGATAGCCGGATTGCCCATTGCGGCGTTCGTTTTCGCGTTGGTTGGCGAAGGCAGGGTCACGGTCGAGCTGAAGGCGGCCGACGGCGATATCGTCGAGCCAGGCGAGGTTCTGCTTACCGCGACCGGGCCTATCCGCGATCTACTGACGGCAGAGCGAACCGCGCTGAACCTGCTCACGCACCTTTCGGGGGTGGCTACGGCGACTCGACTGTGGGTGACCGCGGTGAGCGGAACCGCCGCGCAAATTCGTGATACGCGTAAGACGCTTCCCGGGCTGCGTGCGCTGGAGAAGTACGCAGTCCGGTGCGGCGGCGGGGTAAACCATCGAATGTCGCTGTCGGACGCCGCTCTGATCAAGGACAACCATGTGGCAGCGGCTGGTTCGGTGACCCGTGCCTTCGAGCTCGTCAAGGCGGCCGCCGGGGACCTGCCGATCGAGATCGAGGTCGATACGATCGACCAGTGTCGCGAAGCGATCGCCGCCGGGGCTGACTTGATCTTGCTGGACAACATGACGCCGGCGCAGATGAAAGAGTGTGTTGCGCTTGCCGTAGGGACCGATCCACGCGTGCGACTGGAAGCCTCGGGCGGCTTGACGCTGGAAAACGCCGCCGCGGTTGCGGCGACGGGTGTCGACTACCTGTCGATCGGAGCGTTGACGCATTCGGCCAAGGTTTTCGACGTCGGACTTGACCTGTCGACGGCCGGCGCCGAATCTGGCGCTACTGCCACGGGATCGGAACATCGCTGATGCTGCTCGCCATCGACATCGGGAACACGAACACCGTCATTGGTGTCTTCGAAGGCGATCGCATGGTCCATTCCTGGCGGGTGAAGACCGATGCCCGCAACACCGCCGATGAGCTGATGCTCACCTATCGCGGGCTTCTGGACGGGATTCCCATTACCGGCATCTCGGGGTGTTCGACCGTGCCTGCAGCGTTGCGAGAGCTCCGGACGATGCTCGGCCGCTACTGGCCGGACCTCCCAACCGTGCTGGTCGAGCCCGGCATCAAGACCGGCGTCGCGTTGCTGTTCGACAATCCGAAAGAGGTTGGCGCCGACCGGATCGTCAACACGCTGGCGGCACATCATCTGGTGGACGGGCCGGCAATCGTCGTCGATTTCGGCACGTCCACCAATTTCGACGTGGTCAGCGGTAAGGGCGAGTTTCTCGGTGGTGCGCTAGCACCTGGCATCGAGATCTCACTGGACGCGCTTGCCGCACGCGCGGCTCAACTACGCAAGGTTGAACTGGTGATACCCCGCTCACCGATCGGCAAGAACACGGTTGAGGCCCTGCAATCGGGAATTCTCTACGGTTTCGCCGGGCAGGTGGACGGGCTGGTACGACGGCTCGCCGCAGTGTTGGCACCGGCTGACCCCGGTGGTGTCGCGGTCATCGCAACTGGCGGGTTGGCGCCGCTCGTGGTGGAGCACGCCGAGACTGTCACCAGGCACGAGCCCGATCTCACGCTGATCGGCCTGCGGCTGATCTTCGAGCGCAACACCTGAGGCCAGCGGGCCGGATTGGAAGCCAGAACTGCCAACCGCCACGCTGCGGGCTCGTCAACGCGCTCGCTCGAAGCCTGCCGGTCATAACCAACCGCGATGTTCGGCTTCGCGGTAAGCCTCCACTCGGTTGCGAACGCCGGTCTTGGCGATCGCAGCCGACAGGTAGTTGCGGACTGTTCCCTCGGACAGGAACAGCTTCTGCGCGATGTCGGCAACCGTGGCGCCGTTGCGCGAGGACACCAAGACGTCTCGCTCCCGTCCGGTCAGTGGTGAGGCCCCGCCGGCCAGCGTGGCCGCAGCGAGCGCGGGATCGACGACCCGTTCGCCGGCGGCCACTCGCCGGACGGCGTCGGCAAGCTGTTCGGCCGGAGCGTCCTTGACGACAAAACCCAGGGCGCCTGATTCCATCGCGCGTCGCAGATAACCCGGACGTCCGAAGGTGGTCAGAATGATGACCCGGGTTGCCGGCACCGCGTGCGAGAGGGCCGCTGCGGCCGCGAGCCCGTCCAGACCGGGCATCTCGATGTCGAGCAAGGCGACGTCGGGCCGGTGCTCGAGAGCAGCCGGCACAACCTCGTCGCCTCGACCGATCTCTGCGACGACCTCGAAGTCTGCCTCCAGGCTCAACAGCGCCGCCAAGGCCGATCGCACAAGCGCTTGGTCATCGGCGACGAGCAATCTGATCGTCATCGGTCAACACTGTGACGAGCGGCGGTGATCACGCGTCCACCTCGACCAGCAAACGCCAGCCGGGCCCGGCAGCGTCAGCGCCAACAGTGAGCCGGCCGCCGACGTCGCTGACCCGTTCGCGCAGGCCGGTGAGGCCGTTTCCAGGCTCGCACATACTGCCGATGCCGTCATCGAGAATCTCGATCGAATGCGGGCTCAGGCGGACTTCGCAGTTGTTGGCGCGCGAATGTCGGACGACGTTCGTAACCCCTTCGCGGACCACCCACGCGAACAACTCCGATTCCGGTTGTGTCACCGAATCGATCGCGGTCGGAATCTGCGCGCTGATCCCGGCGGCTCGCAGGACCTCGCGTGCGGCGGCGAGTTCGTTGCCGAGGGTCACCTCGCGGTAGCCCGCGACCGCCGCCCGCACGTCGCTCAGCGTGGCCCGGGCGAGCTGTTCGACTTCGGAGATCTCCTGCGCCGCGCGTCGGGCATCTCGCTCGGTCAACCGCGCTGCCAGCCCGGCCTTCACCGTGATCGTGGTCAGGGAGTGCCCAAGCAGGTCGTGCAGGTCGCGGGCGATCCTGGTCCGCTCGCCTTCGGCGGCGAGCCTGGCGACTTCGGCCCGGGCTTCTTCGAGGGCTTCGTTGGCTCGAACGAGACCAAAGAATCCGAACATGGCGAGCGAGACGAGGGCGATCGAGAACGGGATGCTCCAGTCGATGTCCGCGCGCCACGAGGGGATCAGCGGTGGGACTGCCGCGGCGATGAGAATGAACCCGCCGACGACCGGTAGCGATTTCTGGTAGCGGGCCGCGACGCTCATAACCGCGACGTAGACGAGCATGACGAAGGCGTCCTGATGCGCGAACAGCGTCTCGATCGCCGTGAGAACCAGCATCGCGGTGTAGTAGCGCCAGAAAAGTCCGTAGGAGCGTCCAGTTCCAGCCATCATCGCGGCGATGTAGCAGACGCAGAACGCTATGAGCACCGCGATGCCGACGATCTGCCAGAGACCGTGCGAATACTTGGTTACGCCTTGAGCGGTCTGAATCAGGTAGATGAGAAAAACGCTGGGGAACAGCACACCGCGCCAGCCGGCGGCCCAGTTCGGTCGGGCGCCGTGGGCCGTCATAGCGGCGGCGCCGCACGCGGGTTTCGCGTCTATGCTCTGCGCCGCTTCTGTGTCGATTGCGTCTGTGTCGATCGCGTCTGCGTCGATCGCTTCTGTGCCGATCTCTTCTGTGCCGATCGCTTGAGTGTCGGTCGCCTGAGTGTCGGTCGCTTGTCGCATGATGTGACTCAATGTAATTCGCCAGGCCCGATCAGGCGCGCTTGGTGTCTGCTCGATAGGCGCGGGCGCCCAGCACCGCGAAGACTGCCGACCAGACCGCGATGACGGCCCAGCCCTTGCCGGACCACACATCGCCGCCGAGGCCGACTCGGCCTGCCTGGTTCAGCCAATAGGACGGTGTCCAGCTGCCGATCTTGCCGATGACGGTGCCGCTGACGGGAAAGTACGAGCCCCCCACGATCGAGAACAGCGACAGCAGGCCGCCCATGAGCGGACCCATCGCATCGGGTGAGAAGCGGTGGCCGACCCACACACCCAGTGCCGCGAAGGGGATCAGCGCGATCAGAATCAGCACTGTCATCTCGATCCAATGCGCGGCGCTGAGCCGGACGCCCTGGCTGATACCGGCCGCATAGAGCAGCGCGATGGTCATGAAGGCAACGAGGTAGCCCAGTAGCACCTTGGTCGCCAGGTACGTCCGCGGGGAGAGGGGACTCAATCGCAGTTGCCGGTTCCAACCGCTCTGCCGGTCCATCGAGATCCGGCCGCCGCCGGCAACCACGGCGCCGATCGTCCCGAACCCGAGCATGCCGATCATGTAGAAAGCAGCGCCGTTGATGCCTCGATCGAAGTTGCTGTCCGTCTTGCTCGTGGTACCGAAGATGAAGAACATCGCAATCGGGAACACCAGCGAGAAGATGAACGCCTGGCGGTTGCGCACTGTGCGAAGGATTTCGTACTTCAGGTAGGTCGGGTTCATCGTGCTATCTCCATCTTTGCCGTCGCAGCCGTCGCAGCCGTCGCCTCGTCGAGGCTGTCCACCGCGTCATCGAGGCCGTCCAAGCCGCTCGTGAGCTGCACAAAAGCGTCTTCGAGACCCGCGCTCGCGATCTCGATGTCGTGGACCGCCGGATATCTGGCCAGCAGTTCCCTGATGGCCGCATCCGAATCAGTGCAGCTCAGCACGATCGCCTCGCCACGAAGGTCCGCGGAGCTCACGCCCTCGATCTGGCTGAGTTCGGAAATAGACGCGCCGGCCAGCGTCGCGCGGATGGTCTTGATGCCGACGAGCGACTTGATTTCGGTAGGCGGCCCGTCGGCCACGATCCGCCCACGCGCCATGAGCACGATCCGGTCGGCGTAGCTGTCTGCCTCGTCGAGGTAGTGGGTCGCGAAGACCACTGTCTTTCCGCTGGCGGCTACCCGTCGCATGGTCGTCCAGAAGCTGCGGCGGACCTCGACGTCCATGGCCACGGTGGGCTCGTCCAAGACCAAAAGGTCCGAGTTGGTCACCAGGGCCAGGCCGAACCGGACCCGCTGCGTCTGCCCGCCCGACAGCTTGGTGGTGCGCTGGTTTGCGAAGTCCTCGAGACCGGCCAGCTCCATGGCCTCGTCGACATCGAGCGAATTCGGATAGAGCGACGCCATCGAGATCATCAGTTCGCGGACGGTGAGAAAGCTGACCAGGCCGCCGGTCTGGAGCATCGCGCCGATCCGGCCGGCCGCGACGGCAGTTTTCGGATCGGTGCCGAAGACGTCGACCGAGCCCGTATCGGGTTCGCTCAACCCGATCATCATGTCGATGGTGGTCGACTTTCCGGCGCCATTCGGGCCGAGCAGGGCGACGGTTTCGCCTGGGGCTATGTGTAGATCAAGGCCGCGGACAGCTCTGACCTGACCAAAGCTCTTCGTCAGGCCGTTGAGGCTGATGCCGCCAAGCTGGCGCGTGGCGGGTTGAACCGTTCCGGTTTGGCTGGTCGCAGGCAGGAGCGGGGTAGATCGGATCGTCATGTAACCAGCCTGTCGGACCGGGCGGATCCAGGGCAGTGCGTGGCCGTGGGAATCGGCGGTGACATTCGTCAGCCTGGGTGTGATGACGTCGATCCACAGGTGGCAGTCGGTGATCCAGATGGCCGATAAAGTTGTCGGCGTGAGCGACTCCTCCGATGGCCTGCCCGACGATCTGCCTGAGCAGGTCCGGATCCGGCGGGAGAAGTACGACCGGCTGATGGCTGATCCGGCTCGCGCGCCCTTTCCCGTCGGCGTTCCCCGGACGCACAGTCTCGCCCAGATCAGAGAGGCGTACCCCGATCTGGCGGCCGACACCTTTACAGGGCAACACGTCGGGGTCACCGGCAGGGTGATCTTCGTCCGCAATACCGGCAAGTTGTGCTTCGCGACTTTGCGCGAAGACGGTGTGGAGCTACAAGCGATGCTCTCGCTGGACAAGGTCGGCCCCGAGCTGCTCGCCAGCTGGAAGGCGGATGTCGATCTGGGTGACCAGGTGTTCATCACCGGTGAGGTGATCTCATCGCGCCGCGGCGAGCTGTCGGTGCTGGCCGACGATTGGCGGATGACGGCTAAGGCCCTTCATCCGCTGCCCGTTGCGCACAAGCCGATGAGCGAGGAGGCGCGGGTTCGTCAGCGCTACGTCGACCTGATAGTCCGGCCTGAGGCTCGCAAGATGGTCGAGATCAGGGCGGCGGTGATTCGCTCTTTGCGCCACACCTTGGAGAGCCGTGGGTACCTCGAGGTCGAGACCGGTGTCCTGCAGTTGGTGCACGGTGGTGCGGCGGCACGGCCGTTTCATACTCACCTGAACGCCTTCGACCTGCCGATGTCGTTGCGCATCGCCCTTGAGCTACCGCTGAAGCGATGCATCGTCGGCGGCATTGATCAGGTATTCGAAATCGGACGCATCTTCCGCAACGAAGGTGTGGACTCCACGCATTCTCCGGAATTCACGATGCTGGAGGCGTACCAAGCCTATGGCGATTACCACAGCATGGCCGAACTAACCAAAGCGCTCATTCGCGAAGCCGCTACCGCTGTCGGAATTACCGCCCCACTGGCCCACAACGGTGAGGAAATCGACCTGCTGTCGGAATGGCGATGGGTCACCCTTCACGACGTCGTCTCGGAGGCTGTCGCCGCCACCGTGACACCGGACACCTCGACGAAAGAGTTGATCGCCATTGCCAGCGCTCACGAGGTCGCCGTAAAGCCAGAATGGGAAGCGGGTGACATCGTGCTCGAATTGTTCGAGAAGTTGGTTGAACATACCTTGATCCAGCCCACGTTCGTAGCCGATTACCCACGCTCTGTAAAGCCGCTTGCGCGAACTCACCGATCCGACCCGCGCCTTGCCGAAGCGTGGGATTTGATCATCGGTGGGGTCGAGATCGCTCCGGCATATTCGGAGCTGGTAGACCCGGTCGAGCAGCGCCAGCTTCTCGTGGAGCAGTCGCATGCCGCCGCGGCCGGTGACCCAGAGGCGATGGAACTGGACGAAGACTTTCTGCACGCTCTCGAATACGGCATGCCGCCCACTGGCGGATTAGGCCTGGGCGTCGATCGACTGGTTTCTCTGCTCACGGGTAAGGGAATTCGGGAGACAATCCTCTTCCCATTGCTGAAGCCGCTCTAATTCGCCGAAAAGTTATCAGACTCATGCCGATTTTCGATAACACGGTCGCGCCGCCTGTGATTTACTGAGCGTGTTCGCGGGTAACGATGGGGACGGCCCGTTCGAGGATATAGATTGGATTGAACGATGGCCCAGAAGATTCAGGTCCTTCTAGTGGACGACCTCGATGGCGGCGACGCGGACGAAACCGTTACTTTCGGTCTTGACGGCGCGAATTATGAAATCGATCTCTCTTCCGCTAATGCATCTAAATTGCGAGATGCGCTTGCGCTCTTCGTGAGTCACGCTCGCCGCCCATCACGGGGCGCCGCCCGGATTCCCAATGGCGGCCGGGGTGGCCGTGGCGTTGCGCGTGCCGATCGCGAGCAGACACAAGCCATCAGGGAATGGGCTCGCAAGAACGGTCATAAGGTCTCCGAGCGCGGCCGAATCCCGGCCAGCATCTTCGAGGCGTATCACTCGGCGAACTGATCCGACCCGGTTCGAGGTCGCGCCGACACCGAAAGTGACCCGCGACACGTGTGCACCGGCTTGTTGGCGACTTTCGATAACGATCGGGCCAATCTTTGGTCGTGTTCCCGAGCGCTTCGTTGCGGTTATTCGGCTTCCGCGGTCGTCCGAAAAGGGTATTCTCCTTACGTTCCGACGACATTCTCGAGAGTTCTGGTCCAGCGCCGTTCCGCGCTCTCGACCACCTAGCCACGCACAGGTCCGCGTAAATCGGCGTAACCGATCGCTAGTGGACGGTTTCCCGAACGTGCTAGCGCTGCATGTATGAACAGCGTAAAGTTCGCTGGCAGCGGACGGGGGCATGTAAGTCGATTCCGGGTCGTTGGGGTGACTAGAGTCAAACCAGCGGGTCGAGTTCAGCGAATCCCCTCATGAACCCGATCACGCGGTAAGGGGAGTGAGAGCCATGTTCGAACGGTTTACTGACCGTGCGCGCCGTGTTGTCGTCCTGGCCCAAGAAGAGGCCCGGATGCTCAACCACAACTACATCGGCACCGAGCACATACTGCTTGGTCTGATTCACGAGGGCGAAGGCGTGGCCGCCAAGGCCATGGAATCCCTCGGCATCTCGCTCGAAGCTGTCCGCCAACAGGTCGAAGAAATCATCGGCCAGGGGCAGCAGGCTCCGTCCGGGCACATCCCGTTCACGCCGCGTGCGAAGAAGGTCTTGGAGCTCTCGCTTCGGGAGGCCCTGCAACTGGGTCACAACTACATCGGTACCGAGCACATCCTGCTCGGCCTGATCCGCGAGGGCGAAGGTGTCGCCGCTCAGGTTCTGGTCAAGCTCGGCGCCGACCTCAACCGGGTCCGGCAGCAGGTCATCCAGCTGCTCAATGGTTACCAGTCCAAGGAGCCCGCCGGCGCCGCGCCCGAAGGCGCACCGTCGACATCGCTCGTGCTCGATCAGTTCGGCCGGAACCTGACGCAGGCCGCCCGCGAGGGCAAGCTCGACCCGGTCATCGGTCGTGAGAAAGAGATCGAGCGCCTGATGCAGGTGCTCTCCCGGCGTACCAAGAACAACCCGGTACTCATCGGGGAGCCTGGCGTAGGAAAGACTGCGGTCGTTGAGGGGCTCGCGCAGTCGATCGTCAAGGGCGAGGTGCCCGAGACACTCAAAGACAAGCAGCTCTACACCCTGGACTTGGGATCGCTGGTTGCCGGTAGCCGCTACCGCGGTGACTTCGAAGAGCGCCTGAAGAAGGTTCTCAAGGAGATCCGTACCCGCGGCGACATCATCATGTTCATCGACGAGATTCACACGTTGGTGGGTGCCGGTGCGGCCGAAGGTGCCATCGACGCAGCATCGATCTTGAAGCCGATGTTGGCCCGCGGCGAACTGCAGACGATCGGTGCCACCACGCTCGACGAATACCGCAAGCACCTGGAGAAGGACGCTGCTCTCGAGCGGCGATTCCAGCCGGTGCAGGTGGGCGAGCCGTCAGTGGCCCACACGATCGAGATCCTCAAGGGTCTGCGCGATCGCTACGAGGCCCATCACCGGGTTTCGATCACCGATTCCGCGCTCGTGGCAGCAGCCGGCCTCGCCGACCGCTACATCTCCGACCGCTTCCTGCCGGACAAGGCGATCGACCTGATCGACGAAGCCGGTTCCCGGATGCGGATCCGGCGGATGACCGCACCGCCGGACCTTCGGGAATTCGATGACCGGATTGCCGACGTCCGCCGCGACAAGGAATCCGCGATCGATGCGCAGGACTTCGAGAAGGCAGCAGCTCTCCGCGACAAGGAGAAGAACCTGCTCAACGACAAGGCCCAGCGTGAGCGTGAGTGGAAGGCAGGCGACCTGGACGTGGTTGCCGAGGTCGACGACGAGCAGATTGCCGAGGTGCTGGCCAACTGGACAGGCATCCCGGTCTTCAAGCTCACGGAGGAAGAGACCTCGCGACTGCTTCGGATGGAAGACGAGCTCCACAAGCGCGTCATCGGTCAGCAGCAGGCCATCAAGGCCGTCTCGCAGGCCATCCGCCGTACCCGGGCCGGTCTGAAGGACCCGAAGCGTCCCGGTGGCTCGTTCATCTTCGCCGGCCCGTCCGGTGTCGGTAAGACCGAGCTGTCCAAGACGCTGGCTGAGTTCCTGTTCGGCGACGACGACGCTCTCATCCAGCTCGACATGTCCGAGTTCCACGACCGGTACACCGTGTCGCGGCTGGTCGGTGCCCCTCCGGGCTATGTGGGCTACGACGAGGGTGGCCAGCTGACCGAGAAGGTCCGGCGCAAGCCGTTCTCGGTGGTGCTGTTCGACGAGGTCGAGAAGGCTCATCCCGACGTCTTCAACACGCTGCTACAGGTGCTCGAAGACGGTCGGCTGACCGACGGCCAGGGCCGCATTGTGGACTTCAAGAACACGGTGCTGATCCTGACCACGAACCTCGGTACTCGCGATGCATCCAAGTCGGTCGGGTCCCTCGGCTTCGCCGGTTCGAACGACGACTCGTCGAACTACGAGCGGATGAAGCAGAAGGTCAACGACGAGCTCAAGCAGCACTTCCGGCCTGAGTTCCTGAACCGTATCGATGACATCATCGTGTTCCACCAGCTGAGTCAGGACGAGATCGTCGAGATCGTCGACCTGATGACGACGCGAGTCGACAACCAGCTCAAGAACAAGGACATGGGCCTCGAGCTCACGCCCGCAGCGAAGTCGCTGCTGGCCAAGAAGGGTTACGACCCCTCGCTGGGCGCCCGGCCGCTGCGCCGGACCATCCAGCGCGAGATCGAAGACAACCTGAGCGAGAAGATCCTGTTCGGTGAGCTTCACGCCGGCCAGATCGTGGTGGTTGACACCGAGATCGGCGAGGACGGCAAGGAGCAGTTCAGCTTCCGCGGTGAGGCCAAGCCGGGCGTCGTCCCGGACGTGCCACCTACCGAAGAGGTTGCTGGAACAGTCGAGTAAGCCCAACATCGCGAATCGTGTAACGCTCGGCACCGCTACGGTGCCGAGCGTTACACGATTCTTGGGTTATTGGGGGAGCGCGAAGCGCCCATCGGGCAGCGGATCGATCAAACCGTCCGCGACCAGGCCGTCCTGGGCCCGCTGCCGCTGCACCACATCGGGCCAAACGATGTCGAATGCCGCCTGCTCGACCGGACCCTCAGTGGCTCGGAGGACGTCCATCAGCAGCCCCCGCACCTGCCGGTCGGTGCCGGTGAAGCGCTGCGGACGAGCCGACGGCCCTTCGTAGGTGGGCGATCCGGCCAGTCGCCAGGCGCACAGGTCGCTGACCGGACAACGCGAACAGGACGGGCTCGCGGCCGTACAGACCGTGGCACCGAGTTCCATGACCGCCGCGCAGAACCGGGCGGCCGGGGCGTCGGTCGCCGGCAACAGTTGCTCCATCGCGGCGAGGTCGCGTGCCGCCGAGGGCAGCCCAGCCTGGCCCTGGCCCGCGACAGCTCGCGCCAGCACCCGTCGGATGTTGGTGTCCACAACCGGGGTACGTCGGCCGTAGGCGAAGGCGAGGACGGCTCGGGCGGTGTATGCGCCCACCCCGGGTAACGCCAGCAGCTCGTCGAGCGTCGCCGGGACAGCGCCGCCGTGCCCTTGGGTGATCGCGACCGCGCATGCGTGCAATCGCAGCGCACGGCGGGGGTAGCCGAGCTTGCCCCACATCCGGACAGCCTCTCCAGCGGAATCTGCGGCCAGCGTCGGCGGTGACGGCCAGCGCTGGAGCCAGGCCTCGTAGGCGGGCCGAACCCGGCTGACTGGGGTCTGTTGCAACATCACCTCGCTGACCAGAATTGCCCAGGCTGAGGTGCCCGGCCGGCGCCATGGCAAGTCGCGTGCGTGCTCGGCGAACCAGCTGATCAGCGGATCCACAAAAGGCGACTGACCGACGTCGTGAGGTGCTGACTTCGGGGCGCTGTCGAGCCTGATCTGAGGGGTGTGAGTCATGACGCTGACCATCCTGGCATCTCATCGGTGCGGCCTCCGCAACCAACCCGAAGGCTCCACTAACGTGGGCAAACGATGCTGCATCCGGTGGGAGACCTCGCCCCGTCCGTCTACTGGTTTCGACGGATCTTGCTGGTTGCTGCCCTCGTTCTCGTCGGCCTGAGTGCGTACGCCGCCTTCCGGGCTTTCGACGGCAAGTCGACTGCCACAGCCGCGTCGTCCAGCCTGCACACGACCAGCCCGCCGCCGACGCCCACCTCGCATGGCGCGAGCACAGTAGTGAGCACGTCGTCAAAGGCATCGGTGAAGCCCACCAGCTCGGCACCGGCGGTGCCCGTCGCACCGGTCAACTGCACCCCAGCCCAGTTGACGATCACGGCGTCCACCAACGCGCCGACCTACGTAGTCGGCGCGACGCCCGAACTCGCCCTGGTCGTGACCAACAAGGGTCCGCGCCCTTGCATCGCAGATCTGTCAGACGCCCAGATCGAGTTGCGGGTCTTCTCCGGCAGCGCGAGGATCTGGGGCAGTCACGATTGCCAGGTCGAACCGGGCACTAGCAAGCAGACACTGCCCGTCGGGCGCCCGACGACTCGCGTCATCGAATGGTCGGGTTTGTCGTCGATGCCTGGATGCGCGGGCGTACGCCAACGTGTGCCGGCAGGGACTTACACCCTGTTCGCGTTGCTGAGCGGCCAGCAGGGCAAGCCCGCCACGTTCGCGTTTACGGACAGCTGATGGGCAGGCTGAGCCGGTAGGGCTAGGAGTAGCGCTCGATGATAGAGGCGTCGGCGAGCCTGGAAAGGGCCTCGCGTACCGAACGGGCGCGCGAGTCGCCAACACCCTCGACGTCCTGCAACTCGTCGACAGTGGCAGCCAGCACCTTCTGCAGGCCGCCGAAATGCTCGACTATTCGGGTCAGAATCAGGTTCGGAAGGCGCGGCACTCGCGATAGCAGCCGGTAGCCACGTGGGCTGACCGACAGGTCCATCGACTCGTGTGTCGCGGGGTAGCCGAGCGCTTTGGCCACGTTCAGCGGATCGAGCAGGTCAGTCGCGCTGAGCTGCCCCAACTCCTCCAGGGAGGTCTCCGGCGTCCGGTTTCGCTTGGTGGTCGGCAGGTAGTCGCGGACGATCAGTTCTCGATCAGAGTCCACACCGGCGAGGAGCTCCTCCATCTGCAGAGCTAGCAGGCGACCATCGGTACCGAGCTCGACGACGTAGCTGGAGATCTCATCGGAGATTCGACGCACCATCTCCAGCCGCTGGGAGACTGCGGTCGCGTCGCGGACGGTCACCAGGTCTTCGATCTCAAGCGCGGACAGCGTGTTCGAGACCTCATCCAGCCGGGTTTTGTATCGCTCGAGCGTCGCCACCGCCTGATTGGCCCGCGAGAGCAGCGACACGGAATTCTCCATGACGTGCCGGCGCGGGCCGACGTAGAGGCTGATGATCTTCATCGACTGGGACACCGAAATGACCGGAAAGCCGGTCTGTTGCGCTACTCGCTGCGCAGTGCGGTGCCGAGTGCCTGACTCCTCGGTGGGGATCGCCGGATCGGGCATGAGGTGCACCGCGGCCCGCAGTATCCGCGTGCCGTCAGAGCTGAGCACGACGGCGCCGTCCATCTTTGCGAGCTCGCGAAGCCTGGTCGCGGCGAATTCGATGTCGATCGGGAAGCCGCCGGTGCATAGCGATTCGACGACCTTGTCGTAGCCGAGCACGATCAGAGCGCCGGTGTTGCCGCGTAGCACGCGCTCGAGGCCGTCTCGCAGGCCCGTCCCCGGAGCGACCACTGCGAGGACAGCACGCAGCGTGTCATCGCGTTCGCTGATCGGCACTTGCTGACTCCTGTATCGGGTTGATGATCAAGACCTTAGCTGTAGACACTGGCCGTCGGCGAAGGCCCTGACGGTGCCTGCGCTAGAGTGCCGCCTTGGTCCGCATCAGTTTAGAAGTCTCCCGGAAGCGTTTTGCGCGAATACCCGCGAGTGTGTGGTCACAACTCCGATACGAAGCTCCAGGCTGCGTTGACGGTAGGCACTTCGAAGATCTTCATGCCCGATACGTGCGACCAGTCCGAACCTGCCGGGATCAGGGCCCGCTTGAAACCAAGCCGGCCAGCTTCAGAAAGCCGCCGTTGCACGCTGCTGACGCGCCGGACATCGCCGGACAACGACACCTCGCCGATAGCGCAGAAGTTGCTCGGCAGCGCCTTCTTGTTGCCTGCCGAGGCCACCGCCAGGGCGACGGCGAGGTCGACCGCAGGCTCGGTGATCTTGATGCCGCCGATGCTTGCCGCGTAGACATCACAGGCGGAGAGCTGGGGTACCAACATGTTGCTGGCCAACACGGCCAGCAACATGTTCACGCGCGAAGAATCGAGGTCGGTGAACGAGCGTCGACCAGAACCGGACGGTGCACCGCCGAAGGACACCAACGACTGCACCTCGGAAAGCAGGGGGCGTCGGCCCGTGACGGTGACGGTGACGCACGTGCCCGGCACTGGGATGTCTCGGGTGCTGACGAACAGGCCGGAAGGGTCAGCCAGCTCGTCAATACCCTCTTCGTGCATCTCGAAACAACCGACCTCATCGGTCGCGCCGAACCTGTTCTTGATAGCCCGCAGCATTCGCAGGGACGTGTGTCGATCGCCCTCGAAATAAAGGACCACATCGACCAGATGCTCGAGGGCTCGCGGGCCGGCAATCGAGCCGTCCTTGGTGACGTGGCCAACCAGCACGGTAGCGATACCGCGTTCTTTTGCCACCGAGCTGATAGCGGCGGTGACTGCCCTGATCTGGGGGACGCCACCGACCCCGCCGTCGACTGACGACGAGGCAATGGTCTGAACGGAGTCGAGGATGAGCAGGCCCGGCTTTACCTCGTCGAGATGAGCGAGGACGGCGCCCAGATCGTTCTCAGCGGCCAGAAAGAAGTCTGCGTGCATGGTGTGTGTCCGGTGCGCGCGAGCCCGCACCTGAGCTGTCGACTCCTCGCCGGTGATGAGCAAAGCGGGCGCACCGCCGAGCTGGGCGAATTTCTGACCGACCTCGAGCAGAAGCGTTGACTTGCCGACACCGGGCTCGCCTGCGAGCAGCAACACCGAGCCGGGGACCAGCCCACCGCCTAGGACGCGGTCAAGCTCGGCGATTCCGGTTGCCTTGGCCCGCGCGACAGCCGGGTCGACTCGATTGATCGGCTGGGCGGACTCTCTAGGCGCGACCGGAGCAGGGATGCTGAGGGCGGCCGCACGAATGCCGGCTTCAGTCATGGTGCCCCAGGCCTGACACTCTGGACAGCGACCGACCCAGCGAACCGAGGTCTCACCGCATTCGGTGCAGGAATAGCTGGTGCTCGCCCGCTTGGCCGGTTTGCCGGTCGGCTTGGTCACGAGGCAGACGCTACCGGCAGGCACCGACAAATCTGGTCAGGATGAACCCGACCCGGCGCATCGCAAACGGGGTTGCTGCGCGGAGCTTGCGAGCGGGTGGTGGACTCAGCCTTCGCCGGGCGGCGTGATGTCAACGGTAGGAGCGTTGACCGGACTGCCAGTCAGCTTCACGGCGATTGTAGTGCTGAGGGTGATGCCGCTCGCGTAGGTGAAGGTGATCGGGATGGATTGCGATGTGAAGAGCTGGGCGGTCAGGCCTTGCAGCAGGATCGTGGGGCCGCCGTCGGCGTAGCCGACTGCAACCGTCGAATACGCGGGGATCAGGATCGACGTGCTCGTGGGTGCCGTCGCTGACGGCGTTGCCGACGCGGAGTCAGAAGCAGCGGCGGAACCGGCTGCGGTGGCGCTCGAACTGTCGCTCGGCGCGGGCGTCGAGCTCGCGATCGGCAGCACGGACGCGGCAGGCGACGGGATGCCCGTGAGGCTCAGGAGTACTGACTTCGCAGCGCTGGTAGTCACGCTGGTGAGGTGGTCCGCGGCCGTGCCGTTGTTGACCAGGTAGAGCTGCAACGGCGCGTCGCCACCCGCGGCGAAGCTCGTGCCGGTGGTTGGTGCGCTCACGCCGGCGTCGCGGATGCCCATCGGGCCCGCATCTGCAGCGACGCCGTCCACGGCTGGGCGTTGCTCGACCGTTTGAGCATCTTCACCCGTTGCGCAGCCGGCAAGCAGCACCACGGCAGCGACACCCACGGCCGCAGTGGTGACAGCCGACCGAAATCTCCGGCGGCCCGATGGCCGACCGGGTGGCTGGCTTTGCAAGCGGGTCGGCGTTTCGCTCACCACGGTCATTCCTCCAGCCACATTGCGCAGGTATCTGGTTGTGCCGGTAATTCATTCTGCCCGTACGGCTCAGGCCTGAAGCTCGTGGGTACTGCTCACGTTTACAGCGTCGGCGACAGCCTAGCGATTGCCGACCAACCGCATCACCGGTGGGTCAGTGCAGGTGGCCCCGATCTCGTCGCCGACCGGCCCAGCCGACCGCTCCATGGACCACCCGATGGACCACCCCAATTGCGCCCGAGGGGGAGCCTTGGGCGCATCTTTCACAGGCTTCGCTCACGGAGCTCCCGGTTAACGCACCGCCATTACGGCGTAATTACCACAACCCGGCCAACAGATAAATGATCAAGAAGATCTGGGCGTGTCGCCCTTCCGTGTTACCCTTGATATCAGCGAAAGGGGTTGCCTCTATGACGTTCGAGGTCGGCGAGACCGTCGTTTATCCACATCACGGTGCTGCCAAAATTGAGGCAATCGAGACTCGCATCATCAAGGGCGAAGAGCGTATTTACCTCGTTCTGAAGGTTCAGCAGGGTGACCTCACCGTGCGCGTTCCTGCAGACAATGCCGAGATTGTCGGCGTTCGCGATGTCGTGGGCCAAGAAGGCCTAGACCGCGTGTTCGAGGTGCTGCGCGCTCCGCACACTGAAGAGCCCACCAACTGGTCGCGTCGCTACAAGGCGAACGGCGAGAAGCTGGCCTCAGGTGATGTGAACAAGGTTGCCGAAGTCGTACGCGATCTGTGGCGACGGGAGAAAGACCGTGGATTGTCCGCGGGCGAGAAGCGCATGCTTGCCAAGGCTCGTCAGATCTTGGTGAGTGAGCTGGCTCTGGCTGAGGGAACCAACGAAGACAAGGCAGAACTGGTCTTGGACGAGGTTCTCGCCGAAGCCGTCGCTTAGCTAGCGCACGTTCCCGTTCAGCAATTGGGATTCGCCTCATGAACATCGCCGCCATTGTGGTGGCCGCAGGCAATGGCGAGCGCTTGGGCGCTGGTGTTCCGAAGGCTCTGGTCAGTTTGGGCGGCCGTCCACTCTATGAGTGGGCGGCCGCCGCTTTTCTTGACCATTCCGACATCAGCTCGCTCGTGATCGTCGCACCCGAGTCCGTGGTCGCTGAGGTCGAACAGCGTCTCGGCGGCGGGGTGCGGGTCATTTCCGGTGGTGCTACCCGGCAAGAGTCCGTCTCGCGCGGACTGCAGACGCTCCCGGACGAGGTCGAGTACGTCCTCGTTCACGACGCGGCGCGGCCGCTCGTGCCGTCCAGCGTCATCTCCGACGTCATTGCGGTCTTGCGTGGCGGAGCTCGAGCAGTCATTCCGGTACTGCCGGTGGCTGACACCATCAAACGGGTGGATCCGGACGGCAAGGTCGCTGCGACTGTCGATCGGGCGCCCCTTCGGTCGGTACAAACGCCGCAAGGTTTCCAGCGGGCGGCCCTTGTGTCCGCGCATGCGGAAGCTGCCGCCCTCGGCGATGCTGGAACCACCGACGACGCCGGCCTGCTCGAGGCAATGGGCTTGGAGGTGATGACGGTCGCGGGGTCCGAACTGGGATTCAAGATCACCACCGCACACGACCTGAAGATCGCCGAGGCTTTGATTCAGACCGTTGACGTAGCTTCCGCTGTCAAATCCGAACCCGCCCAGGCAGCCGGCGGCGGCCGATGACGGGCCTGCCCCGGGTGGGCCTTGGCGTCGATGTCCACCCGATCGAGGCCGGCCGCGACTGTTGGATCGCGGGCCTGCTCTGGCCGGGCGTCGATGGCTGTTCTGGTCACTCCGACGGAGACGTGGTGTGCCACGCTGCCTGTGACGCGCTGTTGTCAGCGGCCGGGCTCGGCGACCTGGGCTCGGTTTTTGGAGTCTCCGATCCGCGCTGGGCCGGTGCGTCGGGCGCCGAGCTGTTGACCGAGGTGGTGGCCAGAGTCGTCGCCGCCGGTTGGCAGATCGGCAACGTCACAGCCCAGCTGATTGGAAACGCCCCGAAACTTGGTCCGCGGCGCGCCGAAGCAGAGCAGTTGTTGTCCGCCGTGGTCGGCGCTCCGGTGACCCTGTCAGCGACGACCACCGACGGACTCGGTCTGACCGGACGGGGTGAGGGCGTCGCGGCCATGGCAACCGCCTTGATCAGCGCCCCGTGATTTCACGTCAGGCAAGTGCCTGGCTGAGGTCGTCCCACAGATCCTCTACGTGCTCGATGCCAACTGAGAGTCGGACGAGTTCGGCGGGCGTCGCCTGGGCGATCTCACCCGGGTAGGCGCCACGCCGTTCGATAAGGGACTCCACACCCCCGAGGCTGGTTGCGTGCGTGATGAGCTTGACGCGTTCGCAGAGCGAATCGGCTCGCTGCACCGAATCGGTGGTGAACGACAGCATCGCGCCGTGATGATTGAGCAGCTTGGCGACGAGTTCGGCCTGCGGGTGGTCGTCGAAACCGAGGTAGTGAACGCGGGTGACTGCTGGATGATCGCGCAGGCGGTCGGCCAAGACCGCGGCGTTGGCGCAGGCGCGTTCCAACCGGACCGACAGAGTTCGGAGCCCGCGTAACGCCAGATAGGACTCCAAGGCCCCAGGAATGGCGCCGGTAAGCGTGCGCCGCGCCGAGATCCGGTCTGCCAGGGCAGCGTCGCGGGTGACAAGCACGCCGGAGATCACGTCACTGTGGCCGGCGATCCACTTCGTTGCCGAATGCATGACCACATCGGCACCGTGGTCGAACGGGCGCAGGCCGAGCGGGGTGGCCACCGTCGAATCAACGATCGTGAGCGCACCGCGTTCGCGAGCTACCGCCGATAGGGCGGGCAGATCGGCCACGCTGAGCATCGGGTTACTCGGGATCTCGAGCCAGAGCATCGCCGCGCCGTCGAGTGCCGCGATGACCGCATCTGGGTCCGCGGTGTCGACCGCCCGCAGGCTCAGCCGCCCCAGTTCGACCTGAGCGTCGAGCAGGGTTCGCTGAACGTTGTAGAACGATGTCGGCAGCACGACGACCGAGCCGACCGGAAGCCCCTCGACAAGAGCGGTCGAGGCCGCCATCCCCGACGAGAACGAAGTGGCCAGGCCACCCTCGAGCGCGCCGACCGCTTGTTCGAACGCCGCTGAGGTATCCGTGCCGGCCCGCGCATAGCCGCGTGGGCCGCCCGCGTGAAAGGTCGCGGTGAGCACCACCGGCTGATTCACCGGTACGTCCGGGGCGCGCTCGGGACGGCCCGCACTGACTGCTAGCGATTCGGGTCGCAGCTTGCCGGTGTCATCGCGCATGTCCACGAAAGTAGTCTGGCCTGTCCCGGTGTAGCAGGATCGGGGTATGACAACCTCTGCAGCCGCTCCGGCGACCGTGCCCCTGCCCGTCAAGGCCAAGGAATTGCTTGACGCCGCGAACTTCGTCGTCGTGGCCACCAACAACACTGACGGTTCGCCGCAGACCTCGGTGCTCTGGGCCACCTACGAGGGTGACGAGCTACTGCTTTCGACAACCCAGGGACGCAAGAAGGAGACGAACTGGCTGCGCGATCCGCGCACGAGCGTGCTCATCTTGGACAGGGAAAACCCCTACGGCTACGTCGAGGTGCGCGGGACGGTCTCGATGGTCACCGACGGTGGGCCGGAACTGATCGAGCGCCTGTCACAGATCTACACCGGGCAGCGATACACCGGTGACGAGGGCACCGACAACATCCGCGTCGTCGTTCGGGTGAGCGCGGCCCGCGTGATCGAGCGATACTAGTCAGGCAGCCCCGTAGGATTGCTGGGTGACGCTCAGGCTCTACGACTCCGCAACCAGGACGGTGCGGGACTTTGTCCCGCTCGAACCCGGCAAGGCGTCGATCTATTTGTGTGGCGCGACCGTTCAGGCCGCCCCGCACATCGGGCACCTGCGTTCGGGCCTGAATTTCGACATCCTGCGGCGCTGGCTGCAGTACCGCGGTTACGAAGTCACCTTCGTCCGCAATGTCACCGATATCGACGACAAGATCATCGCGAAGTCCGCCGAAGCGGGGCGCCCTTGGTGGGCGCATGCGGCGATCTTCGAGGCCGCGTTTCGCGAGGGCTACGAGATTCTCGGCTGCGAGCCGCCGACGGTCGAACCTCGCGCGACCGGTCATATCACCGAGATGATCACGCTGATGCAGACGCTCATCTCGCGAGGCCATGCCTACGCGGTCGATGGTGATGTCTATTTCGATATCGCGTCCTGGCCGTCCTACGGGGAGCTCTCCGGTCAGCGGGTCGACGCCATGCAGCCCGCCGGCGATTCGGTCGGTGACTCACGCAAGCGAGACCCGCGGGACTTCGCCTTGTGGAAAAAGGCTAAACCAGGCGAGCCTTCGTGGCCGACGCCGTGGGGCGACGGGCGCCCTGGCTGGCACCTTGAATGCTCGGCGATGGCGGGTAAGTATCTCGGCCCGTCCTTCGACATCCATGGCGGTGGCCTCGATCTGATCTTTCCGCATCACGAGAACGAGATCGCGCAGTCCAAGGCAGCCGGGGACGATTTCGCCCAGTACTGGATGCACAACGCCTGGGTAACGCTCGCGGGGGAGAAGATGTCGAAGTCCCTCGGCAATACGGTGCTTGTCAGCGAGATGGCCAAGCAGTGGCGTCCGGTCGAGCTGCGTTACTACCTCGGAGCGGCACACTATCGATCGGCTATCGAGTACTCGCCCGAGGCCCTGAACGAAGCCGCGGTGGCATGGCGGCGGATCGAGACGTTTCTCGCTCGCGCCTCTGCCGAGCTCGATCCCGAAGAGGTCGCGCTCGCGAGGGAACGCCAGGACGAGACCGGGCTGCCACCGAAGTTCGTCGAGGCCATGGACAACGACCTGAACATTCCAGTCGCACTCAGCGAATTGCATTCCAGTCTGAAACAAGGCCATATCGGCTTCGACCTCGAGGATCCGCCGGTTGTCGCGCAGGCGTTTGTAGAGGTATCGGCGATGGTCGACGTTCTAGGGCTGAACATGTCATCGCCGGACAACGGCGAAACGGCTCAGCTCACCGAAACAATCGATCACCTCGTCCGGCTCGCGCTGCAGCAGCGCCAGTCGGCACGCGAGCGCAAGGACTACGAGTCCGGCGATGCGATTCGCGATTCGCTGGCCGCGGCAGGTGTGCTCGTCGAGGACACCCCGGCCGGACCCCGATGGAAGTTGGATCACTGATGGCAGGCAATTCATCCCGCAGAGGCGCTGTGCGCAAGCAGAAGAAGGGCGCCACGGTGGGTTCCGGGGGCAAGCGGGCGCGCGCGCTGACCGGCAAAGGGCCGACACCGAAAGCCACCGAACGTAAGGGCCATCCCGCGGCACGGCGGGCCGCCTCGGCGGAGCGCCGGGCCGGTGAGGCTCCGCGTCGACGGGGTGCACCCGGCAAGAACTCAGATGCGCCTGAACTGCTGGTAGGCCGCAACCCGGTCGCCGAGGCACTTCGCGCCGAGATCCCCGCCAAGGCGCTGTACGTCGCCGTCGGGATCGAATCCGACGAGCGAGTCACCGATGCGATCAAGATCGCGGCCGACCGTGGTTTGCCGATTCTCGAGGTCAGCCGGGCAGAGATCGACCGCCGCACCGGCGGAATTCTGCATCAGGGTATTGCGCTGCAGATCCCGGCCTTTCAGTACGACGAGTTGCCCGACCTGCTCGACGTCGTCGCACAGTCCACCACGATTCCATTGCTGGTTGCTCTTGATGGTGTGACCGACCCTCGCAACCTCGGTGCGATCATCCGTTCTGCCGTGGCTTTCGGTGCCCAGGGCATCATCGTCCCGACCCGGCGCTCCGCGGGTGTCACAGCGACCGCTTGGCGAACCTCAGCGGGCACGGCGGCGCACATCCCGGTTGCGCAGGTGAACAACCTGGTGCGAGCTCTGAAGGATTGTCAGAAAGCGGGTCTGTCGGTCGCAGGTCTTGACGCCGATGGAGACACCACGATCGACCAGCTGCCTTTCGCCGCAGATCCGTTGGTGATCGTGGTCGGGTCCGAGGGTCGTGGCCTGTCGCGCCTGGTCGGCGAGACCTGTGACGTCACCGTGTCGATTCCCATGTCAGGCAAGGCGGAATCGCTCAATGCTTCGGTCGCGGCCGCCGTCACGCTCGCCGAGGTTGCGCGAGTACGCCGGTTGGCGCAAGCGGGTTAAACCAGCTGAACGGGTTCAGTGCCGAACGTCGAAGGTGAAGTCGTAGGCCGTGCCCGCCGCATTGCGCGCGTGCAGGGTCATCTGCCCTCGTGCAGCTGCCCATTTGCCGGTCCCGCCGGTGATCGCCAGAGTCGAGTCGCCAGCGTCCAGGAACGGGCCTTCGACTACGAGTGAGCCGCCGCTCAGGGTGGTCGTCCAGGAGCACTCGTAGGCGACGCCAACCTTCGTACGGATGCAGGAACCCTGATCGGAGCCAATTTTCAGCGTGTTCTGGGCGTTGTAGATCGGATTACCGAAGGCCAGCACGTCCCCAAGGCTGTCGTTTGCCGGCCCGATATCAGCGACGGTGTCGGTGTCAGCGTGCTCGACCACTGTGAAGCGGTTCTTGCTGTTGTGATGTGCGGAGTTGTTCGTCGCCGCGGCGGCGACCCCCGTGAAGGCCAAGGCCGCAGTGACTCCTGCGGCGACCGAGAGGGCGGTAACGAGCAGAACTTTCTTCATGATTTGGGACCCTTTCGTCAGCGGTGTAACGAATGGTGCGGCCAGATCGGATTCGTTGCTCCGCGGCTGGTGGATGTCGGTCGTGAACGTACCGCCATCCTCATCTGCTCGACAGAAACTTCTGCCGGACTGACCGATCAGCAGTGCGGTCGAAGACGGCCGAACCGCGTCTGTTTTGCTGTCAGGCAACGTTGACTGAAGAGAACGTTGACTGAATAGGTGGTGGCAGATGAGCTCGATTACGGTGTTCAGCGAGCGGTGGCTCGGTTTCGGCGGCGCATATCATGTGCGAATCGACGACTCCGAGGTCGGCAGGCTGGCTCGACGTCGGGCGGTCACGGTCGAACTACCTCCGGGTAACCACGCAGTGATCGTCGTATTCGGCGGTCGCGCCAGCAGCGCGTTGCAGGTCAAGCTCAAGCCCGGCGAAGACGCCCGGGTCGAGTTGAAGATGGGTCGCGGCGTTCGTCGTAGTTTCCGTTCCGCCGATGGCAAGGACATGTTGCTGCTGAGCCAGGTGGGCGTGACTGAGCAGCCTCGGCAGCAGCCCAAGCGCCGGTAGCGCGGCCGCACCGCAATGCTTACTGCGGCACGCAGCTCTCGATGCAACCATTCGAGCACCGCGAGGCGTCTGATCAAGTGAGCGCTTGAGGAGGCGATCGCGTGCAGACCATCGAAGAGTTCATCGACGCGAACTCACGATCGCTGTTGAGGTCGGCGTGGCTGCTCACCGGCAACTGGGGGTCAGCCGAAGATCTCGTTCAGGTCGCGCTGTTGCGTTCATGGCAGCACTGGGACTCCATCCAGGCCGACAACCCCGAGGTCTACGTCCGCAAGGTTCTGACCAACAGCTTTCTGACCGGTCAGCGGCGCCGTTGGATCAGCGAGCGACCAGTGGCCGTAGTGCCCGATCGGGCGGACGCAGACGACCTCGCCGCAACGGAACTGCGCCAGCCGCTGCGCGCGGCGCTCGCCGCGCTACCGCCAAAACAGCGCGCGGTCGTGGTGTTGCGGTATTTCAACGACTATTCCGAGGCGCAGACAGCGGCGGTGCTCGGCTGCTCCGTCGGCAACGTCAAGAGCCAGGCATCACGCGCTATCTCGAAGCTGCGGACGGCGCCGGGGCTGCACTTGCTCGTCGAAGGGGTGCGCAATGACTGACATCGAACAACGACTATCAGCTCTGCTGCGGGACGAAACTCCGGAGCCGCCGATGACGCTGAGCGCAGCCGATATCGAACGCCTCGCACAGTCGTCCGAGGGCCTGGTTGAGGGGGCGGCTGATGCTGCGCCCGATTCGATAGGCCCTGGTCGTCGGTTCAGGCGGTGGGGCCTGCCGATCGCAGCCGCCGCGGTCGTCCTCATCGCTGTGGGCGTAACCACCGCCATCGTGCACCAGGTGAACCGTTCCCCAGAGGGAGCAGTCCCGGCGGCGACTCCGGCAAGCACGTTCGGTCGGCCTCAGGTGCCTTTGCTGCCTACAGCGAGCTCCATACCGAGTTCGATACCGAGCGGACGTAATTCGCCGCCGGCCGAACCATCTGGCGCAGTGAGCTCAGAGCCGAGAAAGGGCGGCGGGGTCGGCGCGGGCACCGAGGCAACCTGTGCAACGGCCGATCTGACGATGACGGTTGGCAGTCCGCAGGGCGCGGCCGGCAGCTCCTATACGACCGTCTACCTCACCAACAACGGGGTGAACTCCTGTGTCTTGCAGGGTTATCCGGGTGTATCGCTGCTTGATGGCTCCGGGGCGATCGTCGGGCAGCCAGCTGTGCGTACCGGACAGTTGGGCCAGCGCATTCTCGTTTCACCAGGTCACCGAGGCGCCTTCACCCTGCGGGAAAGTCTCGCCACTCAGACTGGCTGCGACACGCCACGACCGTCGACGCAACTGCAGGTGTACCCGCCTGATCAGAAGGTGCCGTTACGAATCCCGTTCAGCAGCAGCTCTTGTGCGCTGTACACGACGGCCGTCACCGCAGGCTGACCCGCCTCGCCGAGCTCAATCGCCGATGCGCTGACCCGTTTCGGGTTGAAAGACATGGGTGATTTCGGCGTGGACAGCTAGCACGAGCTCCGCACCGATCTGCGGTTTGACCCGACCGCTGAGCCGAACCTGGAAGGGCCTTGCGCCACCGTCCACTCCGCTGTCGAACGAGCGCCAACCGGGAAAGTCCACGGTGACAACGGTGTCAGGCCCCAGCGGCTCGACCAGGTTTACCTTTACTGGCAAACCTCGTCCGGAATCGATCGGTACCAGCGACTCCGGTCGGATGCCCAGGACGACCTCGCGCAGGCCCTCGGCACTGATTGCGGCGGCGGTGGCAGGGGCAAGTGGAACTGTGAAGCCGCCTAGTCTGGTTCCTGAACCATCGACGGCTACCCGCACGAGGTTCATCGGCGGCAAGCCGAAAAAGCCCGCAACGAACGTGTTGTTCGGACGATCGTAGAGCTTGCCAGGGGTGTCGACCTGCTGGAGGATGCCGTCCCGCAGCAGAGCGACACGGTCACCGAGCGTCATGGCTTCGACCTGATCGTGTGTCACGTACAAGGTCGTTGTACCGAGGCGGGCTTGCAGCGCGGCAAGATTCGCTCGTGTCTCGACCCGCAGCCTGGCGTCCAGATTCGACAGCGGTTCGTCCATCAGGAAGACACTCGGCTCACGGACGATGGCACGCCCCATGGCAACCCGTTGGCGCTGTCCACCAGACAACGCCTTCGGCTTACGATCGAGATAGTCCTCGAGATCGAGCAACTTCGCCGCGGCCAGCACGCGGGCGGCGAGGTCGTCCTTACCGACGCCCTTGAGTTTCAGCGCAAAACCCATATTTTCGCCGACAGACATGTGCGGGTAGAGAGCGTAGTTCTGAAACACCATGGCGACGTCGCGCTCTCTGGACGGCAGATGTGAGACGTCAACGCCGCCGATGTGGATTTCACCTTCGGTGAGGTCCTCGAGGCCGGCAAGCATGCGCAGCGCGGTCGACTTGCCGGACCCGGACGGGCCGACGAGAACCATGAACTCGCCGTCGGCGACGTCCAGATCGAGCTTGTTCACCGCGGGTACCGGACTGCTCGGGTAGACGCGGGTAGCCCCTAGGTACTGGACTTCGGCCATGCAGCGATCCCTTCGGTGTGGTTGCGACCGCCGAGGTACGGAAAGCTGCCGGTCTGCAGGTTTCAATCACACCCGCCTGCACGACACCCGTCAAGTTCCGGGCGCGCCTGAGACCTGGGTAGACACCCAGAAGCGAAGCTTTGAATTGCGTTCGTCCTCATACACCCCACCGTTGGCCTCGATGATCTTGCGCGAACCGACATTGTCGTTGTCGCAGGTGATGAGGACGGGATCGATTCCCAGTTTCGCCGCGATCGGCAGTGCCTCGCGCAACATCGCCGTGCCGTGTCCCCTCAACCTGGCGGACGGCGCGATGTCGTAGCCGATATGGCCGCCTTCTTCGAGAAGGTAGGGCGTCAACTCGTGTCTCAGCCGGATCGAGCCGAGATATTCGTCCCGGTCGAGGTACCAGTAGGTGGTCGAATGAACCCAGCCCTCTGGAGCCGGCAGAGCTACGTCACCCTCGCTATGCAATGCCTCGATGAACGCTACGAATCCCTGCTCGGTCCGCCAGGTGGGGCCGTACGTGCGGATATTGCGACCAAGTGCGCTGTCATCGTCGGCCGCACCGCGGCCCTCGGCAATGAAACCGTCCATGGCGCGGACGAACGATTCACGGACGAGGGGCGTCGGTTCAACGAGTTCGGGCATTGACCGATCGTCCATGGTCTGAGCTGAGGGCGCGAATCATTATCGTTCAGCGTCGCAAGTCGGTGGTCTGCCGCCTCGCAAGCTTGCTACCTCGGCTGTGATCGCGGCCATGATGGCCTCAGTGACCTCGTCGAAAAACGCGGCAGTCTGTTCTTCTGGTGGCCGTGCGCGGAATTGGCTGAGATCGAGGGGCATGCCGACGGAGGCCTCGTGACGATGTCGGGGAATGGGGCGGAATCTGCCCCCACGACCGAGCGTCTGCTGTGCTCCCCACTGACCGATCGGAACGACCGGAACGCTCGGGTTGTCGAGCGCGATTCTGGCCACACCAGTCTTCGCGGCCATCGGCCAATAGTCCGGGTCTGCGGTGATGGTGCCTTCCGGGTAGATGATCACGCACTCACCCCGCGCAAGCGCCTCGGTCGCTGCCTGGAGCGAGTTACGAGCATCGATAGTGCCGCGGTAGACCGGAATCTGCTTGGCGCCCTTCACGATGCGCCCGAGGACCGGCCAACCGAATACACCGCTCTTGATGAGGAACCGTGGAATGCGCCCCGATTCCCAGATCATCCGGGCCATGGCTGCGGTGTCGGCCTGGCTGATGTGGTTCACCGCGATGAGAACGCCGCCGGTGGACGGGATCCGGTCGAGGTGATGCCAGCGGAGTTTGAAGAGCAGTGAGTTGAGCGGAAAGAGGATCAGGACGCAGAGCCTGATCCAGAAACCCGCTTTCGGTTTGTGTGCGCGACTCACTCTGCCCCCATCTGTTCGGCTGGGTTCTGTTCGGCTGGCCGTGGCTGGGTGTATTCGGAACGAACGTCCCCGCTGGATTGTCCGTCATCGCCGGTGACCTTGGCGCCCGCGCCGAGCCCGTATCGTTGACGGGTGATCGAGACAAACCTTGTGCAGGACTTCATCGCGGCGGGTGAGACGGTAGGAACAGCCGACGGCATCGACCCAGGCGAGCTGGCGGTGTGCCTTCGGGTGCTAGCCGAGGCAGAGGCATTACCGCCGGAACACCCGGATGCGGTCGCGATTCGGCGTGCCACCGGCCGGATCTTCAAGATGGTTAAGAAGGCACGCCGTAACGAACGCCGCGATGCGATCTCGGCAGCTGATCGTGCTGTAGTGGCTGCGACCGCAACCGGGTCACCGCAACGTATCGACGACGAGACGTCCGGCATTCCGTTGGTGTCATCGGTGACCGGGGCCTCGGCCGGGACCTTCCTCCGGGCGCGCCCGTGCTACATCTGCAAGCAGGACTACACGCAGGTCGACGCGTTCTATCACCAGATGTGTCCGACCTGCGCGGCGATCAACCACAGCCACCGAGACGCGCGCACTGACCTGACCGGGCGTCGGGCCTTGCTCACCGGCGGCCGGGCCAAGATCGGGATGTATATCGCGCTGCGGCTACTGCGCGACGGCGCGCACACGACGATTACCACGCGCTTTCCGAACGATGCGGTGCGCCGGTTCACCGCGATGCCTGACAGCGCCGACTGGATTCACCGGTTGCGGATCGTTGGCATCGACCTTCGAGATCCGGCGCAGGTGGTGGCTCTGGCCGATTCGGTCGCCGCCGTCGGACCATTGGACATCCTGATCAACAATGCGGCCCAGACTGTACGGCGATCAGCTGGCGCGTACGGTCCATTGGCGGCAGCTGAGAACGATCCACTGCCGGACGGTCCGCTACCGGAGATGCTGACCTTCGATCACATTTCGGACGCGCATCCGGCGGCCTTGGCCGGTTCGCTGTCGGCTCATCCGACGCCGCATCTTCCGGCTGCGATGGACGGTTCGTCGCTATCGCGGCTGGCCCTCGTCGCGGGGTCGGCGTCGTTGGAGCGGATCGCCGCGGAGACCGCCATCGACGCGGGTGGCCTGGTGCCGGACGTGAACGGGATCAACAGTTGGACGCAGCGCGTGAACGAGGTGGATCCGTTGGAGTTGCTCGAGGTTCAACTCTGCAACATGACGGCGCCGTTCATCTTGGTGAGCAGGTTGCGCGCTTCGATGGCAGCTAGCGCGGCGCGACGGAAGTACATCGTCAACGTGTCTGCGATGGAAGGCATTTTCAGCCGTGGCTACAAGGGCCCTGGGCATCCACACACCAATATGGCCAAGGCTGCGTTGAATATGATGACCAGGACGTCGGCGCGGGAGATGCTTGACGACGGGATTCTGATGACCGCAGTCGACACCGGCTGGATCACCGATGAGCGACCCCACCACACGAAAGTCCGGCTCGCCGCCGAGGGCTTTCACGCCCCGTTGGATTTGGTGGATGGAGCCGCGCGCGTGTATGACCCGATTGTCCAGGGCGAAGCCGGCGTCGATCTGTACGGATGCTTCCTCAAGGACTACGAGCCCGCCGCCTGGTAACTCGGTTGGCCGTCCGCGCGCGCCGGGGCGTCGGCGGTCAACCGTGCGGTCCGTCTAAGATGGCTCCGGCAGTTGGCACGACACGCTCGCCGGCGTGGCGCAATTGGTAGCGCACCCGACTTGTAATCGGGCGGTTAGGAGTTCAAGTCTCCTCGTCGGCTCCAGTGTTTTTTTCGTGGCATCCGAGCACCTCGGGGACCATACGCAGCCTGTTGCGGCCGGACGATTCGGGCATGAAAACGACCGACCATGCCAGGTTGTCCGAGTCGTCCAGGTCTGGTTCAAGCTCTGTGCGGGCGGGACCCCGCTTATCTAAAGGGACACAGCAGGGTGTCCCTGGTGTCCCTGGTGTCCTTCGTAGTTATTCGCAGGCGACGCCGTCGCCGTCGCCGTCAAGGTCGGCGCGGTAGCCGGGTTGGCCTCGAAGCAGCGGGGCTTTTCCGGCGGCGCGGACTGCGGCGCAGTTCGGGTAGTAGGTACTGCTGGCGGACGGGGCCGGAACGAGTGGCCTGATCTGAGTGGTCGCGGGCGGCGGGGTGGATCGAGTGGCCGGGGCGGTAGTGGTGGGAGGTGTGCCGGTCTCGGTCGGCGCCGCCTGTGTCGGGCAGGTGGCGAGAACGCGGGCGATCGCGGCGCGTTCGGAGGCAGTTACCCACAAGGCGTATCGGGCTTTGACCGCGACTTGTCGGGCGACGTAGGCGCATCGGTAAGTCGGGTTCGGGGGTAGCCAGGACGCGGCGTCGGAGTCGCCTTTGCTCTCGTTGGTGGGTCCGTCTACCGCGAGCAGGTTCAGCGGGTCGTTGGCTAGGTCGGTGCGTTTCTGGGCGCTCCATTGCTGTGCGCCTGTCTGCCAGGCATCACCGAGCGGGACCACGTGATCGATTTGCACGGCCGCCGGCGCCGCGCGGCTGAAGGGAATCAGCTTGGCCGTATAGGGGTCGTGCAGGGTGCCGCTCTGCACCGCGCAGCCGTTGCTTCCGGCCTTGAGCGTGACGGCGAGCAGATCGCGTCGGAGGATGTCGTTGCGGGTGTCGCACCCGTTGTGGCCGTACAGGACATCGTTGTTGTCAGTCCAGGCTTGGCCGAACTGCTCGCGGCTGTAACCGGTCAGCGGTGCCCGCCCTTTCACCGGCAAGGCAGCCAACACAGTCATCGCGGCCGTTGCGCCGTTCGACTGCGCCGGCTTCTGCGGCGGCGACGTCGCAGGCGATGAAGATGAGGATGAGGACGAGGACGAGGACGGGTGTGACGCAGCCGGAGTGGTCGACGTGCCGTGCTGACACCCACAAAGGACCAAGACACAGACCACGGCCATTGCAGACACCGTTGCTCTCAGGCGACTGGTGTCCACCGTTCGGAATAACCACATATTGGCCGCCAGTCCTAGCGTGCTGACCGGACAGAAGGCTACGCCAGATGACCGCTGATCATTTCCCGCTGTCGGCCCAGGGCTCGACATCCAAGGACACGACGCCCACCGTCCAGCCGCTGTGGAGTTACGTTGTCATTGCCCTCATTGCCTGGACAGGGCGACCATGGCGGCTAGTTCTGGGTTGATGAGGTGGGAGTGATCGTCATCGCCGACGCTGATCTGGATGATGTCGATGTGGCCATTGAACTTGCTGGCTCCGGCGTAGTCGGTGGTCACGGGCATGCCGTAGTCCTCGCCGATGTCGGTGGTTTCGTCGGCGGAAAAGACTAGTGGCTGGGTCATGTCGATGCGGCCGGTGGCGACGGGCCCGCCATCGTAGTAGAGGGTAAGGTTGCCTCCTTTGCCGAGGCCGCCCCCGTCGTAGGCGAATTCGGCCCGGACCTGATGGGTCCCCGGGCTGAGTTCCTCGCTCGCTTCGGTGCTGTATTCGTGCATGCCGAGCATGTTGTAGACGAACTTGGCTCGTCCTTGTTTGAGGTAGAGGACCCAGCCACCGAAACGCCCGCCCTGGGCGATGAGGACGCCGTTGGCAAGTCCGTTTGTTGGGGTGTCGAAGGCAGCGGTCACGGTGAAGGACCGGTTTTTGATGTCGATGACGCTGTTCTCGGTGAGGCGTTTCATTCCGGGGAACAGTGTTTGGGTGGTGCCGGTGATGAGCTGCGGTCGTCCAGCGAGGGTCGGGTTGAGCCGCTCGAACCGTCGGTCATCGATGGGCAGGACACCGTATTTGACGGCCTCGATCAACCAGAGGCGCTGCAGGCTGGCTAACTTTTCGGGTTGTTCGGCGGCCAGATCACGGGACTGGGACCAGTCATTGCTGCCGTCATAAAGTTCCCAGACGTCGTCGTCGAGGGCGGGTGGTATCTCGGCGGGCAGCCAGGGGGTGCTGTGTCGGGTCACCGCGCTCCAGCCTTTGTAGTAGATGCCGCGGTTGCCGAACATTTCGAAGTACTGCAGATCGTGGCGTTCGGCGGCGTCGGCATCATCGAAGGTGTAGATCATGCTGGTGCCCTCGATCGGTGACTGCTGCACACCGTTGACGAAGTCCGGCTCCGGCAAGCCGGCCGCTTCCAGAATGGTGGGCGCGACGTCGATGACGTGGCAGAACTGTGACCTCAGCGCGCCTTTGCTGCTAATCCGGTTCGGCCAGTGCACGATGGTGCCGTTGCGGGTACCGCCCCAATGTGAAGCCACCTGTTTGGTCCACTGATACGGGGCGCATAGGGCCCAGGCCCAACCGACCGCGTAGTGGTTGTAGGCCTCCGGTGTGCCGAATTTGTCCTTGACCGAGGCCATGAATTCCGGGGATTCGATCGCGGCCTGGCCGTTGAAGTTGGCCATCTCGTTGAACGCGCCGTTGATCGTTCCTTCCGCGGAGGCGCCGTTGTCGCCAATGATGTAGTAGATGAGCGTGTTGTCCAGGGCGCCGATGGTCTCGAGGCTGTCGATGACGCGGCCGACGTGATAGTCGGTGTGCTCCAGGAATCCTGCATAGACCTCCATCTCACGCTCGAGCACCGGCTTGAGGATGTCGTCCATGTCTGCCCAGGCCGGGATCGCATCTGGTCGGGTGGTCAGGTCCGCGTCAGCTGGCACGACGCCGAGTTCCTTTTGCCGGGCCAGGATGGTTTCGCGTTGCGCGTCCCACCCCTCGGCGAACTGTCCGGCATACCGGTCAGCCCACTCGACTGGAACGTGATGCGGGGCGTGGGTGGCGCCGGGCGCGAAGTAGACGAAGAACGGCTTATCCGGTGTCAACGCCTTCTGTGTCCGAATCCAGTCGATGGCGTGATCGGCCAGATCCTCGGTCAGGTGATAACCCTCTTCAGGAGTTTTGTCCGGCTCGACCGGTGAGGTGCCCTCATACAGCGCCGGGAAGTACTGGTTGTTCTCGCCACCGAGGAAGCCATAGAAATGCTCGAAACCGCCGCCACCGGAGGGCCACGCATCGAACGGGCCGACCGGCGAGGTCTGCCAGGGCGGCACCTCATGGCACTTACCGAACTGGGCCGTGGAGTACCCGTTGAGTTTCAGCGTCATCGCCAACGCGGCTTTAGTGTTCGAGCGCAGCCCGCTCAGACCGGGCGCCGACGTGGCGCTCTCCGTGATCGACCCCATCCCGACCGAATGATGATTACGACCGCTCAGCAGGGCAGCCCGAGTCGGTGCGCAGAGCGCGGTGGTATGGAACCGGTTGTAGGTCAAACCGCCAGCCTGCAGACGCTCCGCGGTGGGCATCTTTGCGGGGCCACCAAACGCACTACCCGCCCCGAATCCCACGTCGTCGAGCAGCACAATCAACACGTTTGGCGCCTGCTCAGGCGGCAACAACGGCTCGATAGGCGGAAACGCCGTGTCCGGATCCTTGGCGTCGTAAGTGACTAATCCCAACTGTTGCCGATCAGGAATCGGCAGACTTCCCCGGCGCGCACTCAAACCATCAGTCACAACGTCTCCCGACCCTCGACGCCCAATGCCAACCCAACGCACATTGCCTCATGCGACGGCGCCCGAGCTCATACCGGAGGGATGAAACGCGCGAGTCTCAATGCTCTGCACGGTGGCTCACGGGAGACATCGTCAACGCCCGAAACGGCCGTATCTGCCGCTGACGCGATCGTTTCCGAGGCACTGATCTGCCGATGACAGGGCGGCATGCAACAACCCGGGTGGGTGGTGGCGAAGTTGGACGAAGGTATCGCGGCGTTAACGTATCCCCGGCGAACGATGTTTCAGGGCGCTGAGGCGCACCTCATTCTGTTAGGACGAGGTCAGCGGATGTATTCCGGGACTTAACTCGGTATATGCCTAATCGTGCTAGTCGCCGCACCTGGGTCTGCCGCTACTGCCGGGAACTGTGTGAGCACCACACAGGCCGTAGAACGTGTGAACCGTGCGCGGGTGCAAGCTGGACGCCCGGCTACTAATACTGGGCAAAGTGCGCAGGGTGCCGTCATGAACCGCGACACTCAGCCGGCCGCAATTGTCGACGGCTCGAGGCAAGCAGCCGATCGCGTCTCTGCCCGACTTGCCCGCGATGCCGCTGAGCGTCGATCCGAACGCGATCTCGCGCTCGCACGGGAACGGCAGATCGACCTTCGCGCAGCTGAGGCCCTCGTGCATGCCCGCCTAAAGGCGTGGGAGCAAGAGCACCGAGACGGGTAACGACCTAGGCGCTCGGTTAGCACCGAGGGCGATGATCTCGTCGCGCAACTCGTCTGCCAGCGGGCTGTTCTCGTAGGCATCCTTCGCTTGCTCGGACCTGAAAACCTCAACGTTCCAAAGGACGTCCGGGTCGCCGTCTTCGCTGAGGATCGTGAACCGGTCGGAGGAGTTCGACTTGTCCATGCCGATGGTGGCCAGTTCAAGGATCTTGCTACCTGGTGGCGTTGCTGGCCCTCGCCATGGCCGCTCCCACGATCGACGGGTCGAACCAGTCATGGAACCGGATGATCCGGTCATCGGCAACCTCGTAAACGGCGAGGCACGGCACCTCGAAGTCCTCGCCAGCAACGGTCACGTGGTCGATACGCTCGGTGAACACGATCGGACCGTTCGAGGCGATGCTGGTGATCTCGACGTCGAACCGGGTGAAGAGCCTGAATACCGGTTCCCAGGCGCGCATCGTGGCTTCGATCCCGCCGCCGCCCATATTCGTTTCGGGATCGCGGAACACGATCTCGTCGTGCATACATGCTCGAACGGTGTCGCGGTCGAGGGTGGAGATTGCCCCGCAGAAATTGCGGACGACCTGCTGCGGATCGGCCATGTGTGCTCCTTCGGCTACGCCGTGACGCCTCGGCGATGCTAACTATTAGCGCACTTTCGGGCCGCTGTCCAAATGCCGCCAGCCGACGCCCACTGTGAAATGCGGATTAGGTCGGAGGCGGCGAACCGGTAACCGTCCGGCCCTCAGCTTGCGTTGACGATGGGTCCTGTGTGACGGTAGTTGCGCATGGGACGGCAGTGAAGCCGTTCGGGCGTGACTCTGTTCGCGATGGCGCGAGTACGAGAGACACAGACAACTAGCAATGCCGAAGGGAACGTGGGTGTTTTGACCACTTCATCGGGAACCGCTGCTTCGAGTTCAGACGGCGGAATATCCTTCTTTGGCGACTGGCCGGAGCAGCCGGAGCGGCTGGAGCAGCCAGTCGCGGACAGGTCTGCCGCGCACGGTTTCGCTCAGAACAGCTCCGCTGCGAACAGCACCACCGAGAATCGGTCGGTAGCTGCCCAGGAGGTCGAACCACCCCGACGAACGCATCGCGCGAAGAAACTGGCCGCCGCCGCTGTGGCTCTTGCCGCCGCGGGGACCGCAACGATGGTTGCACTGCCGATGGGTAGCGCTTCCGCTGACCCCTCGGCCAGCGCCTGGCTCCGGCTCCGGCAATGCGAGTCCAGCAACAACTACTCGATCAACACCGGCAACGCCCATTACGGCGCCTACCAGTTCGACCTCGCCACCTGGCGCAGCGTCGGAGGTTCTGGCTATCCGAACAACGCATCGCCAGCGGAGCAGGACGCGCGGGCGCTGATTCTGTATCGCCAACGTGGCTGGCAGCCATGGCAATGCGCGAGCATCGTAGGACTGCGCGAAGATGGCGACGCGCGCTCGGGACGAATCAGTGACATCAAGGTCTCCGGTTCCCGAGCCGCGAGCGGCGTATCCACATCGATTCCAGCGTTTCCTGGACCGCGGTGGTTCCACTATGGCGACTGGAATTCGACGATCAAGCGGTTCCAGGATCAGATGCATGCGCGCGGGTTCTTCCCGGTCGGCACAGGGCAGTACGGGCCGAACACGTTGGCGATGGTCAAGCGGTTGCAGAGCCAGAATGGGTTGGTGCCCAATGGTGAGATCGGGCCGAACACCTGGCGCTTGGCCTGGACCGGTAAGTACTCGGTCGCATCAACGGTAGCCGCGAAGGCGCCGGTCATACCAGCGTTTCCCGGACCGCGGTGGTTCCACTATGGCGACTGGAATTCGACGATCAAGCGGTTCCAGGATCAGATGCATGCGCGCGGGTTCTTCCCGGTGGGCACAGGGCAGTACGGGCCGAACACGTTGGCGATGGTCAAGCGGTTGCAGAGCCAGAACGGGCTGGTGCCCAATGGTGAGATCGGGCCGAACACCTGGCGCTTGGCCTGGACGGGCAAGTACCGCCCAGCCTGACCCACGCGAACGCACCGCGCTACTTGGGGTCTGCGCCGAGGTAGCGCCAGCGACCGTCCAGCCGGGTAAAGCTGCTTCGCTCGTGCACGCTGGCCCGGGTTCCGGTCTGACGGTAGTGTGCGCGGAATTCCACCGTGCCCACCTGGTCAAACAGACCGCCACGCACAGTGTCGACGATGTCGAGATGAGTCCAGCGCAGGTTTTGGTCGAGCACCAGCTCGGTGGGTCTGGTGGACGGATGCCACGTCTCGAGCAAGTAATCCCGGTCACCGACAGCGAAGGCGCAAAAGCGTGATCGCATCAGAGCCACCGCGGTCGCCGCAGTCGCTTCGCCCGAGTGGAGGCGCCCACAGCATGCGATGTAGGTATCGCCCGATCCGCACGGGCAACGGACCAGCGATGTCATCCCGCCATTGTGCAGACTCGCGCTAGTCTCCGTCCAAACAAGCCTCTCCTGGCAGCAGCACCGCGCCCAAACCCGGTATCGCTCTGGTACGAGCTTGAGCGAGCAAGGCCTCAGCAGCCTGCTGCCCGTTCTCGCCGGTGACTGACATTCGTGCTGCGATCAACCCCGCCACGAGCGGCGTGGCGAACGACGTGCCACTCCACTTCGCCATGCCGAAGAAGTCGCGGTGCTCCCCGCGCTGCGGCGGCTCTTCGCAGACGTATGGTCCGGTAGCGAAGGCGTTGATCAAGTCCTCTCCCGGGGCAAACACGTCGACCCAACCACCGTAATTGCTGAAATCCGCTCGTGTTTGCCAGTTCGAGCTCAACGAACCGACGGAAACTACCCAGGGCAGCGCGGCCGGCCAGAACGGTCGGCGTGAGGAATCGTTGCCTGCGGCGGCAACGAGAACGACGCCCTTGACCGACCTGATTCGCTTTTCGACGATGTCGAATCCGAGCAGGTGCAAATCCTTTCGGGTGTTCGTACCGAAGGAAAGGGAGATCACGTCCGGTCCGCGTTGCATCGCATCCGATACCTGCTTGACCAGGTCGGATTCGTAGATCGCACCGGCCTTGACGAAGGTCTTTTCGACGTAGACGTCAGTCTTCGGCGCCATCGTACGGACGACTCCCGCGACGAAGGTTCCGTGGCCGGCGTAGGAGAGAATGCCGTTCGGGCCCAACGGATCCTCAACGTCGCCGTTTACATCGGTGAGCCAATCGTGTTCGGCGGCGGCCTCGGGTAGCCAACCGCTGTCGAGCACCGACACGAACGTGCCCTTGCCGTCGCACCAATCCGTCGAGACTTCCGGGAAGGGTCGAACGCCGACTGGGACCTGTTCGGGCTCGGTGGCCGGACAGGTGCTGGTCGTGCAGATGTAGAAGATGTGATCGGGTGTGGCGATGCCCTCACCCAGTGCGTTGTCGATCAACTCGCAGGTCTCGTCCGTACTTCGACCGCCCGGGTGCTCGAACATCGTCAGACCGCGAAGGTTGTTGGCATGCTCGCGTGGCTGGCCGCCGCCCAGAACCTCGCGGACGCGTTCGATGTCCTCGTCGCGGATCAGGATTATGCCCTGCCGATATAGGTAATCTACCTCGGTGGGCGAATCGCGTTCGCCGCGAAAGATCGCTGATTCCTCGAGTCCGTTCAGAATGAGGTTGAGCTGCGCCTCTAACTTGACCGTCGGCTCGACCTGCGGCTTGGCTGCGGCTGTGTTTCGTTTTTGTTTGGTGGCCATCGGCCGTCCCCATCTCCAGGCGGGTGATCGTTGTGCTTCTGTTTAGCATTACTAGCGTGGCGGCGACAGAGCCCGGCCCAGATTCCTCGGTGGGGCCCAATCAGCTGCTCGCGCTTGCGCTCTCGCGCCCGAACGAGGCGGCGGAGCTGGCCCGCAAACTGCTCGCATCTCGGCCGAGCGCGTACGACGCATCGATCGCGCGGCAGACCGTCGCCATCGTGCTCCGCGATCGGGGCGATGTCGCTGCGGCGATCAAGGAGCTTCGCTCAGCGCTGGAGCTGGCTGAGGCTTCGGGACGATCTGAGCGAGAAGCCGATGTGCTGGCAACCCTGGGCGTCGCCCTGGCGTGGACGGGACACAGCAGCCAGGGTTTGGCACTGCTTGACCGAGCGGCCGGGCAGGCTCGCGGTGTCCTTGCCGGCACAGTGCTCATGCGGCGAGCCTCGGTACTCAGAAGCCTCGGCCGCTACCAGGAGGCGCTCGACGATCTGAACCGTGCGCTGGCGCTACTGCGACGAGGCAAGGACAGTGTGTGGGAGGCGCGGTCTCTGACTCATCGGGCCGAGATCTATCTGGCCTTCGGTGATACGGACCGTGCCGGGGCGGATTATCAGTCCGCCGAGGTTCTGTTCGCGAGCGCAGACCAAGAACTCGAATATGCCAAGGCGCGTCACAACCGGGGCCGGGTCGCCTTCGCGCACGGCGATCTGCCCGCCGCGCTGACATATCTGGACGAGGCCGGTCACCGCTACGTCGCACTTGATGCGGTGAACCCCGATCTTGCGATGGATCGGTGTGCGGCGCTGCTCGCGGCCGGGCTGGCCGATGACGCGGTGCGGGAAGCGGACACAGCCGCGGCCGAACTCGGCCGGCGCGGCGGTGACGCGTTGCGGACGGCAGATCTGGTCTTCGCCGCCGCGTACGCCGCACTGGCCGCGTCAGACCCCCAGGCGGCAAGGTTGCGCGCCGAGCGAGCGCGGCGGTCGTTCAAGAGGCAGGGACGTGCCCTGTGGCAAGCCAGAGCCGAGCTCGTGGTGATCCGCGCGCGATACCTAGCCGGCGAATCGAGCAGCACCCTGTTGCGCCGAGCAGAACAGATCGCCAGGCAACTAGAAGACTTTCGCGACTCAGACGCCCCGCAGGCCCACCTAGTGGCAGGGCGGCTGGCTGTGCGGCGTGGCGACAAGCTTCGCGCCGAACGTCACTTCGCGTCTGTGGCTGGCTTGCGGCGGCGCGGCTCATCGCTGACACGCAGCCTTGGTTGGCTTGGCCAGGCCCTGCATGCGGAGGTCCTGGGGAACAACCGTGCCATGCTCACCGCGTGCGGTCGTGGCCTGGATGCCCTTGACGAATATCGACGAACGCTGGGCGCCACCGAGTTGCGCGCCCATGCCACGTCGCACGGGGCGGAGCTGGCGCTCATCGCGCAACGCCAGGCGCTAGGGGGCCAAGACGTCCGTCGGCTGCTGCTGTGGAGCGAACGCTGGCGCGCGACTGCGCTCGGACTCTCACCCCCGATCCCGCCGACCGACCAGGAACTGGTGGGGGAGTTGTCGTCGCTGCGAGCGGTGACCTGGAGTTTGGACGCCGCCCGGGCCGACGGGCTGCCCACGACGACCCTTGACCGCGAGCGCAGGCGACTCGAGCACGTGGTCCGATCGCACACGCTGCGGTCTGTCGGAAGCATGGCGAGCCAGACGTACCGCCTCGACCTGGAAGATCTTTTCGATGCCTTGGGCGAGACCCGAATGGTCGAATTGATCGAGATCGACGGCACTCTGCACGCCATCACGATCGCCGGACGGAAGCTGCGCCGGCATGCGTTGGGCGCAGTACCTGCCTACGACGCGTTCATGGCCCGCTCAGTTCTCGGGCGCTTCGCGGCGGGCCAGCCGATTCCACATGCGCAGGAGCTGCTCGGACAGGTGGGAGCGCGGCTGGAGCGGGTACTACTCGGGGCGAGCGTCGCTGACCTCGGCGCCGGCCCGGTCGTCGTGGTGCCGCCAGGACCGTTGCACGCCGTGCCGTGGGCGCTGTTGCCAAGCCTGAGAGATCGGGTCCTCAGCGTCGCCCCGTCGGCGTCGGCGTGGCTACGAGCGATGCGAACCGCTCCGCCCGACAACCGGCGAGTGAGCCTCATCGTCGGACCCGGTCTGGCCACCGGCGGCGCCGAGGTGCCCGCACTTGCAGAGCAGTATCCCGGCGCGACGGTGCTGAGAAACGGGACTGCCACCGCCGAGCGCGCGCTCGCCGCCCTGGACGGAGCCTGGCTCGCACACATCGCAGCGCACGGCACGTTTCGCGCCGACAACCCGTTGTTCTCGGCCGTAGGACTGGACGACGGACCGCTCACTGTGCACGATTTCGAGCGACTCCAGCGCGCCCCGTACCGCATCGTGTTGTCCAGCTGTGACTCTGCGGTGGCCGCGCCGGTCGGCGCCAATGAACTCATCGGGCTGAGCAGCAGCCTCATTCCGCTTGGTGCAGTGGGAATCCTCGCCAGTGTCGTGCCGGTCAACGACCAGGCCGTGGTGCCGATGATGCTCGCTCTACACCAGGCCCTTCAACACGGCGACACCTTGCCCGAAGCACTGCACAAGGCCCGCGCGGCCACCGACGGCGACCCGATCGGCCTCGCTACGGGGCTTTCGTTCACTGCCCTGGGTGCGTGACGAACGCCAGGATCCCGGGTGGACTGGGCGGATCAGTAATGGATCGAACCCACCTTGCCGCCACCGCACGCGATCGAGTCGCCGTTGACGGCCACGCTCAGCGGTGAGGCCAGGAACGCAGCCAGGTAAGCAATCTCGGCCGGTTCGACGATCCGACCGATCGCGTACGCGGCGCCCATCTGATCGGCGACGAGGCGCTCCGCGACCTGCTGTTCTGCCGCCCGCTGGGTGATCTGCGCTGCGATTCGTTCGGTCCTGGTAATGCCAGGGTGCAGCGCCGTGACGTTGACACCTTGCGGGCCGAGCTCGTCGGCCAGGGTTTTGGTCAACGCCGTGACCGCCACGTTGCGCATCGCGGCGCTGAGCGAGCCGGTCTGCCGGCTGGCCAGCCCGCCGATGTTGATGATCCGTCCCCAGCCGCGTTCGACGAGCTGCGGCGCGATCGCCTGACAGCACCTGAGGTACCCCAGAGCCTTGACGTCGATCTCTTCGCGAAGCTTGGTCGCCGAGATCGTGCTTGCGGCCCCGGAGGCACCGGCAGACCTCGCCGCAGCATTGACGAGAATGTCGACGCCGCCGAGCTTTCGGGTAGCGGTTTCAGCCATGGCAGTTACGGAATCGTCGTCAGATGTGTCTGCGGTGACTGAGAACACTTGCCGACCGCTTCGTTCGGCGATGGTTGCTGCGGCCAGGGCCAGGCTCGACGCGTCGCGCGAGACGATGACCACATCGCAGCCCTCGCTCGCCAGTTGATGGGCGATCGCGTAACCGATGCCGCGGCTGCCTCCGGTGACGACCGCGCGCTTGCCGGTCAGTGCCAGATCCATGTTCTCCCCTTAGTTGACAAGGTATTACTGAGCCGGGCCATAAATGTATGCTGAATACTCTTTGACATCGTCCAGGTGAGATCGAGATTACTGAGGAGCACGATGACCCAGCCCCAGAAGAAGCCAGCCGAGGTGTTGGCGAATGCGAACCCATCGGCAGCCGAGGCGTTCACGGCATTGCGAAAGGCGGTCGAGGCCGGCCCGCTCGATCAACAGACCGTAGAACTCATCGTAATCGGCTCACTTGCCGCCGTCGGGCAGCTCGGCAGCCTGGGCGTACACGTCAAGCGAGCCGTGAGTCTGGGTGTCACCCAGGAGCAGGTCAATCAGGCGATCGTCGCCACTCTTGGTGCAAGCACGCTGTTCAACGATGTCGTCGCCGCTCTTCGCACTGCGGAAGCTGCCGTCGCCGGCTGACCGGCCATGAGGCCAGCCATTCGCTCAATGTGTATACAGTAGCTCACCAGTGCTGATAGCATCCGAATTGTCGCGGGCGGTCTAGCCCCACCGCGGCAGAGTCGTCGCCCAATGGCGACTTGCCGGTATCACCCCTTGTCGCCGGAAGAACATCGTCCAGCGATCGGGATCACAAAGTGTCAACAGTAGCCAGCTTCGACAATGGATGGACCGCCGAATGACCCTCTTTCTAGACAGCGAGGACATCAAGTCCCTTGCATCGGAAGATCTGTGCGAACGTGCCGCTTGGGACGCGGTGCTGGCCGAGTCCTCAGGCCGGAGCAAGCTTCCGCCGAGAATCGATGTACCGAGCGAGAACGGGTTCTTGCGGGTCATGCCGGCCGTGCTGGGCCCGGTGATGGGACTGAAGGTGATGACCCTCGCCGAGGGCGTCGGGAACCGGTACCTCGTCCTGCTCTATGACACCCAGAGCGGCGAACTGCGCGGCGCGTTCGACGCCGAAGAGCTCACCAGGTTGCGCACTGCGGCATTCACCGTGACGGCCGCGAAACTGATGGTGGGCGGGGCACCGAGCAATCTGGCCGTCATCGGCTCCGGATTCGAAGCGGACGGGCACTTGCGCGCCTTGAATCGGGTGTGGTCTTTCGACAATGTCTCGGTGTTCAGCCCGTCGGCAGAACGCTGCGAGAACTTCGCTACCCGGTTGAGTACGGATCTCGACATCAAGGTATCGGCCGCAGAGAGCTGCCAGGCTGCCCTTGCCGGCGCAGACCTCGTCATGCTGGCTACAAAGGCGACCGTGCCGGTCCTCGACGGTGCGCACGTCGACAGCGGAAGCATCGTTCTTTCCGTCGGTTCGACCAGACCTAACCTGCGTGAACTCGATGCGACAGTGTTGCGGCGAACTGGGACCCTGATCGTGGACGATCCGAAGCAGGTCACGGCGGAATCGGGCGATGTAATGGCCGGTTTGAAGTCCGGTGACCTACAGCCCGAGCAACTCGTGTCGGTGGCGGCTCTGTCGGCGAATTCCGATCTGCTCAAGCGGACGGGCGAGCGCGATCTGCTCACCTTCAAATCGGTGGGAACCGCGTTGCAGGACTTGGCGCTGGCGGCCCGACTGCTCGAGGCTGCGCCGGCGGCGGGCCTGGGGCGACCGCTCGGTGAGCTCGCCGCGCTCAAACCGTTCGCCAACGCCGCCGTGAAGGTGAGCTGATGACCGCGGTCGAGGTGATCCACTCCGTTCCGTCGCAGCTGCTCATCGGTGGTCAGTGGTGTGATGCGATAGGTAGGCAAACGCTGGACGTGCATGATCCAGCCACCGGCGAGGTGCTGGCGACGATCGCCGACGCGCGGGTCGAAGACGCCACTAGAGCACTCGAAGCGGCCGTCCGGGCGCAGGAGTCGTGGCGTCAGACCTCACCGCGGGAGCGCAGCGATATTCTGCGCAAGGCCTATGACACGTTGCTGCAGCGTCGGGACGAGTTCGCTCGCCTGATGACTCTGGAGATGGGCAAGCCGCTCGCTGAGGCGCAAGGCGAACTGGACTACGGCGCCGACTTCTTGCGCTGGTTCTCCGAAGAGGCCGTCCGGATCGACGGTGGCTATCAGATCGCGCCTAACGGCAAGGGCCGCATCGTGGTCATGCATCAGCCCGTCGGGCCATGCTTGCTCATCACACCATGGAACTTCCCGCTCGCAATGGCAACCCGCAAGATCGCGCCCGCTCTTGCGGCCGGCTGCACCATGGTGATCAAGCCTTCGGAACTGACACCACTGACGACTTTGCTCTTTGCCGAACTGCTGATCGAGTGCGGTCTGCCGCCTGGCGTGCTCAACATCATCACTACCACGACGCCGGCCGAGGTGGTCGAGCCATTGCTTTCCGATGGCCGGATTCGAAAGCTCTCCTTTACCGGCTCGACCCCGGTGGGGCGGTTGCTCATCGAACAAAGCGGAAAGCATGTCGTCCGCACGTCGATGGAATTGGGCGGCAACGCGCCCTTCCTGGTGTTCGCTGATGCGGACTTGGATGCCGCCGTCGATGGTGCGATGCTCGCCAAGCTTCGCAACATGGGCGAGGCGTGCACTGCGGCGAATCGTTTCTACGTCGAGCGATCGATCGCCGACGAATTCGCCTCGCGATTGGCGTCTCGCTTCTCGTCATTGAAACTTGGGCACGGATTGGACGAGCAGACCCAGATAGGTCCACTGATCGAGGCGGCTGCGGTACGAAAAGTGGAGCGACTGGTCGCCGATGCCGTTGCCGGTGGTGCGACCGTGCTCAGCGGTGGATCGCCGGTAGCCGGCGCGGGCTACTTCTATCAGCCGACAGTCTTGACGGCCGTGGCGCCGACCGCCGCCCTATTGCATGAGGAGATTTTCGGGCCCGTCGCCCCGTTGATCGCGTTCGATACCGAAGGCGAAGCAGTCTCGTGGGCCAACGACACTGAGTACGGCTTGGTGGCCTACGTGTATACGAGAGACCTCGCCAGGGCGATCAGGGTGAGCGAATCCCTCGACGTGGGCATGATCGGGCTCAATCAGGGGATCGTCTCCAACGCCGCTGCCCCGTTCGGCGGCGTGAAGGCCTCCGGGCTCGGCCGCGAGGGCGGCAGCGAAGGCATCTCCGAGTACCTGGATACCAAGTACCTGGCTGTGAGTGTGTAGTGCCCGTAGTCCAAGTGTTTCCAAAGGATTGACCAGAGTTTACTAAGTGGATACAGTTTCCAAACAACCAAAGGGAGCAGTAATGGTTAGCTATGAGAAGTCCGAGGCGAAGGACTGGGCCAAGGAGAACCTCCTTGGGGTATGCAACGTCATCATCCCCAGCTTCAAGTCGGACCTGTCGGGCCTGAACGAGGCGGGCATCCGTCACGACGTCCGGCGCAACATCGAACTCGGTTTCACCGGCGCCCTGCTGGTCTCCGAGGTCGGGATATCGCTGCAGGAGATGCGGCAGTTCATGGAGATTGCGGTCGACGAGGCGAACGGCGAGCACCAGATCCTGTTGCACGGCGCGTTCGACACATCCGAGCAGATCATCGAAATGTCCAAGGATGCAAAGGCCGTAGGCTTGGACGCTGTGCTCCTCGGACACCCCAACAGCTTCTACCCCAAGTCCAACCAAGACTTGATCGACTACACCAAGAACATCTGCGATTCCGTGGACTTGGGCGTTGTACTGTTCTGCGCTCAGCATTGGAACTTCCAGCGCGTCCACCCCAGCGGCTACCCGTTGGACGCCATCGTCGAATTAGCCGATCTTGAAAACGTGATCGGCGTCAAGTACGAGGTTGGCCGTCCAGGCGCCACGGGCACTTACGAATGTTTCAAGGCCCTGCAGAACCACAACGTGGTCGTGTCGGATCCCTTCGAACCGAACGCGCCTATCTGGACCGAGGTCTTCGGTATGCAGTGGATGGGAACGAGCAACTACGAGTACTACGGTGATCGCATGCCCAAGATGTTCGCCGCGCTCACCGAGGGTCGCCGCGAAGAAGCGATCGACATTTACTGGAAGACCCAGGCAGCGCGGGTAACCCGCGGTTCGGAACAGGCTGCGTTCGAGGGTGCCAACTTCATTCACCGTTACCTGTGGAAGTACCAGGCCTGGCTGACCGGCTACAACGGCGGCCCGCTTCGCCAGCCGGCCATGAAATTGTCCGACGGCGCGATGCGACGCACTGCTGAAGGCCTGGTGCGCAGCGGCATCATCGACTCTGTTCCGACCGATTTCAGCGAATTCTTCAAGAGTCGTAACCCTGCGTAATCGAGCAGTGAGCGGACACGGCTACCAAACTCAATGAGGAGGAAGTAGTGGGCGAAGTGTTGGGCGTGGGAATGACCCACTTCCCGCCGCTGGCAGCGCAGGACGAACGGATGACATCGGCCTTCTCGCGGATGCTCAATCACCCGTCCACGCCCGAAGAGGCGAAAACGGCGGCGGCACTACCCGCCGAGCTGGTAGCCGAGCTCGCCGACGACAACGGGCTCGCGGCGGCGGCGGTACATCGCGCGCGGCTGCGTGAAAATCTGAGTCGGGTGCGTGACCGGATCGACGAGTTCAATCCAGATCTGGTGGTCATCTGGGGAGATGACCAATACGAGAATTTCAAAGAGAGCATCATCCCGCCGTTCTGCGTACTCGCCTACGACGAGTTCGTGCACAAGCCGTGGCAGAACTTCCACCTCGGCGAGAATGCCTGGGGCGAGGACGTCGACACCGAGATCAAGATTGCCGGTAACAACAAAGCTGGTCGCTACCTCACCACCGGGCTGATCGAAGCGGGCTTCGACATGGCCTACAGCTACCGGCCGAACGAGTACCCCGGGCTGTCTCATGCGTTCACGAACACCGTGCTCTACCTCGACTACGACCGCAAGGGATTTCCATATCCGATCCTGCCGATCTCCGTGAACTGCTACGGCCGGCTGGTGGTCTCGGCGAAGGGGCTGTTCGTAGACCCAGGGAACCCGCCGTCGGGCGACCAGCTCGATCCGCCATCGCCGTCACCGCAGCGTTGCTTCGATCTCGGGGCGGCCACCGCCCGCGTCCTGCAGGACAGCCCGTGGAAGGTAGCGTTAGTTGCCTCGGCCAGCTGGTCGCATGGGTTTCTCGCCGCCTGCAACCGCTATTTGTACCCGGACGTGGCTACTGACCGCCGATTGTTCGATGCTCTGAAGAACGGCGACGATGAAGTTTGGCGCTCGTACCCGCTGGACGCGATTGAGAAATCCGGCCAGCAAGAGATGCTGAACTGGTTCTGTTTGCTCGGCGCGATGGCCGAGCTGGGCAAGACCCTGGAATGGGCCGAGCTCGTCGAGACGCACATATTCAATTCCAACAAGGCATTCGTGCTCTTCTGAGTGAGGTTCGTTGATGACGACGCAGACAACGAAGGAGGTCGCGCGCCCGGTGCGGCCGGCGACGCCCGTCCCGTGGGGTATGTCGCCGTGGCGGGCGCGCCTCCGTCGTAACGAGTCGATCCTTTGGGGCACGCTCTGCCTGGTGCTCTTTCTGATCCTGTGGCAGGTGGCTGCCGATGTCGGTTGGGTGAACAAGCTATTCGTCAGCTCACCGACAGATGTTGGCAAGCAGCTCTGGGACTACGTGCGGACCGCGCAGTTCTACAAGGACTGCAAGACGACCGGCCTCACCTTCATCTACGGCCTGGCACTCTCGCTCGTCGTCGGCCTGGTGCTCGGGCTTGCGATGGGGTTCTTCCGCCGCGTCGGCTACTTTTTCGACTACTTCATCAGCGTGGTCTACGCCTCGCCTCGGATCGCCTTGGTGCCACTGTTGATCTTGTGGTTCGGTATCGGGCGCGAGACCGGTGTCGCCATGGTCTTTTTGATGGCGGTCTTCCCGATCGTGATCAACACGATGACTGGCGTGCAAACCGTCGACCCGACGCTCATGGAGATGGCCCGATCGCAGAAAGCCGGTAAATTGCAGCTGCTGCGAACCGTGGTCATCCCTGGATCGCTACCGCAGATGCTGAGCGGCGTTCGCCTGGCGATCGGCAATGGCCTGATTGGTGTTGTGGTTGCCGAATTTCTCGCCGGTTCGAGTTCGGGTCTCGGCTTCACCATGCAGGCCGCGGCGCAGAGCTTCGAGGCCGCGCAACTGTTCGCCGGTTTGGTGGTCATTTCTGCGTTCGGTCTGATCGCCACGCAACTGCTCAAGCTGCTCGAAAAGCACTTTCAGCGCTGGAGAACGTCATGACGCGGCGCGCACTGATGTCAACCGTCAATCGTAAGGACAGCAAACTCGTGCCCACCGAACAGGAAACGGGTCGACTCAACGGTAGCGACACTGCTCGTGCCGCGGCCTTGGACGATGCGCCAAAACCAGCTTCAGCCTCCGTCAACGCCAAGGGTAGGCTCAAGCTCGAAGTCGAGGACGTCGGCATCGGATATTTCAGCGAGCGCCGTGGATCATTCTTCGAAGCCGTCCGGTCGCTCAGCTTCAGCGTTGCGGACGAAGGACTCGTCGCACTGATCGGCCCGAGCGGCTGCGGCAAGTCGACTTTCCTTCGTTCGGTATGTGGCTTGCTCGGCTACCAGCAGGGCCAGCTCCTCGTCGACGGCAGTGTTGTGAATGGCCCGCGCACCGACTGCTCGTTGGTATTCCAGAGCCCTGCACTGCTGCCGTGGCGCACGGTCGAACGCAATGTCGGTTACGGCCTGGAGCTGCGCAAGGTGCCCAAAGCCGAAATCAAGGATCGGGTGGGGGCGATGCTTGATCTGGTCGGGCTGTCCGCCTCGGCAGATCGATACCCACATCAGCTCTCCGGCGGCATGCAGCAGCGGGCGAACCTGGCTCGAGCATTGGCCAACGAGCCCGTGCTGCTCCTGATGGACGAGCCGTTCTCAGCTCTGGACCCACAATCACGTGACCGACTAGGCGATGAGTTGCTGCGGATCCGTGAAGTCACCAAACAGACAATCCTGCTCGTTACCCACCAGGTCGACGAGGCGGTCTTGCTCGCAGACAAGTGCGTCGTGCTCTCTCATGGTCCTGGCAGCGTCGTACAGGGCGTGTTCGACATTCCGCTCGGCCGCAACCGGACGATCGAAAAGACCCGGCAGGATCCACACTTCGGCGAACTCGTCCGAGGCCTTCGCGAGCTGCTGATGACTGCCGCTGACGGAGACGCCGATGGCGAGCCGGACGAAATTCTCTGAGCTCCACCCGACAGGAAGAAGCAGAACGCAGTGTTGGACAGCACGCACTTGACCGATGAGACCAACTTGACGGCGAATGCCCTCGCAGAGCAACTGGACGAGCGCGCACGTAATCGCTTACGCGGCAAGATAGGAGTAGTCACCGGAGCTGGCCAGGGTATCGGTCGCGCGGTCGCCCGGCGGTTCGCAGCCGAGGGAGCGACTGTAGTGGTATGGGACCGCAGCGAGGAGGGCTCAGCGCGCACCGTCTCTGAACTCACCGAACACGGTGCGCCGGTGCGCGCTTTGATCGGCGATCTCACCGACTACGACTCGGTGAGCCGCCTGGTCAAGGAAACCGTTGAACTTGAAGGCCGAATCGACATCCTCGCGAACATCGTCGGCGGTGCGACGAACTTCAAGCCGTTCGTCGAATGGGAAATGGACGAGATCCTCGTCGAGATGAACCGGTCGCTGTTGCCCGCGCTGTTCTGCTGTCGAGCGGTCTTGCCCCACATGATCGAGCGTCGCGACGGACGCATCGTCAACACCGGAGCCGAGTCGGTACGTAATGGTCTGTGGGACCGCGCGCCCTACAACATCGGCAAGGGCGGCGTTCATGCGCTGACCACGAGCATTGCCCGTGAACTGGCAGAGACCGGCATCACCTGCAACGCCGTGGCGCCGGGCGGTACGAACTCCCAGCCTGATCGAGTCGTGCCCCGCTACAGCTCGATGACCGAGGCGGATCAGCAGGCCCGCGAGCGACTTCGCGACCGAGTGCTCACCACGATCCCGATGGGCCGCCGCGCCGAGCCCGAGGAACAAGCCGCCGCGGTAGCGTTCCTTGCCTCAGATGATGCCTCGTTCATCACGGGCCAGATTCTGAGTGTCAACGGCGGATCGAGCATGATCTGATGGGTGAATCGTTACGCTACGACCTCATCAATCCGGGTGGCTCGCAGACGGTCGTGCTCCTGCACTCGCTAGCGCTGGACGGGACGATTTGGAGTGACTTCGCATCGCGGCTGGGGCCCGAAAGCAGGGTCCTCACGCCGGATCTGCCCGGCCACGGGGCGCGTCCCCACGGAGACCCGGACAGCGTGGAGACGATGGCTGATGCGGTGGCGGAGCTCTTGACCGAGCTGGGGATGGCCGAGGTGACCTTGATCGGCATGTCACTCGGCGGCTCAGTGGCACAGGCGCTCACGATCAGACACCCGGAACGGATAGCCAAGCTCGGCCTCATTGACACCACCGCCTGGTACGGCGAAGACGCACCGACGGCTTGGGCCTCACGCGCACAACAAGCACGAGAACGAGGGCTGTCCTCGCTCGCCGGCTTCCAGCTCGAGCGTTGGTTCACCGAAGCGTTTACGAAGGATTCCCCCGAGCTCGGAGCTGAGCTGCTGGAAATCTTCCAGCGCAACGACATCGAGAATTACGTCAAGAGCTGCACCGCCCTCGGGGCGATGGACCTCAGGTCACAACTGGCCGGCATCGACGTTCCTACTGCCGTCGTCGTCGGAGCCCTCGACCAGGCGACCCCACCGAAGCATGCCGAACTCCTCGCGGCATCGATCCGGAATTCCGCGCTGACCGTCCTGCCTGACTGCAAGCATCTCAGTGCGCTGGAACAACCCGATGCAGTTATCCATGCGCTCGGTGCGATCCTCGGTGAGAGTGCGCAGGTGGCCTGAACCCGTGGCCATCGACGTGCACACCCATGTGGTGCCGGACGGCCTGCCTTTCGGCGTTACTGGCGACGACCGCTGGCCCGTTCTGCGCGCCGGTGAGCTCACCGGTGATGTCATGGTCGCCGGCGATATCTACCGGACCGTCACGCGTACGGCGTGGGACCTCGACCTACGCCAGCAGGATATGCGGGCCCGAGGCAGCCACGCCCAGGTGCTCTCGCCGATGCCACATCTGTTTTCGTACTGGGCGCCGATCGGCCCCGCGTCGGATTTCTGCGCCGGTGTCAACGGCTGGCTCGCCGACGCGATAAAGGCTGGTGACGGTGCGTTCTTCGGACTGGGCATGGTGCCGCTGCAGGACCCGGTCGCCGCCGCTCACGCACTGAGTGATGTGAAAGCACTCGGACTGCAGGGCGTCGAGCTCGGTACGAACATCAACGGGGTGAGCATCGCCGACCCTCGCTTCAAGGACGTCTTCCTCGAAGCTGACCGTCTTGGTCTGAGCGTGTTCCTGCACGCTTTCCAGCCTCCCTGGGCTGGCTCTGTCGCAGGGCCGGCCGCGAGCGCCGTCTGCTTCCCGTTGGATATCGCCTTTGCGGTCGCGGGGTTGATCGCCAACGGCATATTGCAGGACTGCCCGACGCTGCGGCTGTGCGCCAGTCACGGGGGTGGCGGCCTTGGTCTGGCATTGCAACGTCTGATATTCACCTGGCAGACAAAGGAGAAAATGCGTCTCCGCTTGACGACATCGCCAGCGGAGATCGCCCGCCGGTTGTTCTACGACATCCTGTTGTTCGACCCGTCTGCACTGCGGTACCTGATGGACTTCGTCGGGACCAGCCAGATCGTCATCGGGTCGGACTATCCGTTTCTGGAAATCGAGCCACAGTGGCCGCTGACCGACCTGGACCTTGACCCGGCAACTCTCGACTTGATCCGGAACACGAACGCGCGCGCCTTCCTCGGCATGTGAGCACTCGTCGGATCAGTCGTTGATTTCGACGTAAACGGTGTCACCGTCGATCTTGGTTGGGTACACGTCGATCGGCTCTTCGGGCTCACCTGAGATGACCTTGCCGGTACGTATGTCGAATCGGCCTTCGTGCAGTGGGCAAAGGACTTCGTGGCCCTCGAGTTCGCCCTGGTCGAGATAGCCCAGCGCGTGTGTGCAGATCGCTGCGAAGGCAAAGACCTCACCGTCGACCTCGGCCAGCACGACCTCTTCGCCGTTCGCGTCCTCGAGGGCCATTTCTCCTGCGGCCAGCGAACTACGCTGGCAGACAGGCACCCAATTCGAAGGCATCGCTACGTTCCTTTCAATAGCGGCTGGACCCGCGCCGACGAGCTATCTCGCCGGCACGGGCCGCCAGTCTCAGCTGTAGTTGAGTGTCTTAGCGGCGTCTGTCGCGACGGAGGTGTCCCAGGACTTGGCCACCAGATCGCTGGTCCAGTCCACCTTGGAATCGCTACCGGCCTGGCTCTTGAACAATGCGGCTTGGTTGTCGAACGACGTCTGGCTCGGCACGCCGCTGATCACGATGCTGTCCTTTTGATATTTGATGAACTGGCCGACCTCATCGCTGGTCAGGTTGTAGATCTTCATCAGATGCGGTGAAGCCGTCGCGGGCTGGTTCTTGATCATGTTCGCAGCTTGCATGCATGCCGTCACCAAGGCGAGTGCCGTCGCCCGGTTCTTCTTCAGGTAGGACGTGGTGAAGGCCAGCCCATCCGAGGGCGTCGACGGAATGCTGCTGTTGTCTGCGATGATCGTTGACCCAGGCCGTTTCGCTGCGTCTTGCAAGGCGAGGTTCAACGCCTCATAGATCGCGTCGGCCTGCTTGCTGACGAAAAGGGCCGAGCGGCCCGGCACCGTTCCGACCGGGATTACCTTTACCTGGTCGGCGATGCCGGCGTTGGTGAGGATTTCTTTCGTCTCAGTACCTGGGGTGTCGGTCGCGGCGCTGGTGACGACCTTCTTGCCGGCAAGCTGGCTCAGGCTGCTGATCCCGGGGCCCGCGACCATCACAAATGGTGCGTGACTTGCAGTGGCAAGGACGTTGATCACCGGAATGCCCTTGCTGCTGGCCTGGGTTGCCGCCGACGTGAGCGCCGAGGCCTGAATACTGCCCGAGACCAGAGCGGCGGGGGTGTTCGCGGGTGGCAGATTCGAGTTGAGCGTGACATCCAACCCGGCTGCGGTGGTCAGGCCGGCCTCGACGGCCAGCTGGATGAACGCAGCCGCAGCCGAGTTGGCTGGTATACCCACTGTGAGCTTGGTCAGCGATCCGCTGCTCGCCCCGGAGCCGCTGGCGGCGCTGTCCGAGCTCGAACTCTTGGTCGCTGAGCTACACGCGGTAAGGAGGGTGGCTACCGCTGCCACCGCGGCCACTGCGGTCGGTATCGCCCGCAGACGTCTGCCAGTCATTTTTCCTCTATTTCTGAAAGGGTAACGCGCCTTGGCTTCTGGATTATTTGTTCGCGTCCGAGATGAACATCGGAAGCGCGGTGGTTCGGCCACCCTCGAAGGTAGGCAGGTCATCGAGTAGGTCGTCGGGCGGCTGCATCCCGACGCCGACCTGGCGCTCTACGCCGTCCTGCTCTCCCGGGGTGGTCACCTTGTTCGCGTTCTCCGGCTTCTGTCCACGCGCGAAACGAAGCTTGGCATCGCGGGACCGTTCGGTGATCAGCCGCCGCAGCATGACCAGGTGTGAGTCGGTTGCAGAGAGGCTTTCGGGTGTCCAGTAGCGCGAGGGCGAAGCGACCTTGTCGTCGGCGCCGGAGAAGTTGTAGTAATTCCACCAGTTGTAATAAAGCCGCCACCAGATCTTCAAGGCGGTCTGGGTGCCGGGCTGCGAGGTACGCCGGGCGTGCATGTAGACGATTCGTGAGAGTTCGGCGTCGACCGGAACAGCCCAACGGGAGAACATGTAAGTGTTGAAGTTGCGTCGCACGATGGCCGGCAGATGCCACGAACTGCCGCGGCCAGCGCCCCACTCTTCGGCCTCGACCTCGAAGCGACGGTTGAGACGGCTCGGGCGCCAGACGATGTACTTGTACCAAGGCGAGAAAAGCTTCCAGATTCGCTGGCGCCACAACGACAACGGCCAAACACCATCGACGCCCGGGTAGTACATCTGGTAAGGAACCTTGCCGTTTTCGTCGGCGTAGTACTTCTGATTCAGGTTCAGGATCACGAGCGCACGGTCTTCTACCAACTTCGCGCGCGGGCCCGTAGGAGTGCGGGCGCGGAACCTTGGTGACATCAGTTGCATCAAGGAGTTGCGGTGGGCGTACAAGGAGTTGTGCGGGTCGTCCTGGTTTTCGATCGCGAGAATCCAGGAACTCTTCCAGTACGTGTAGGTCGTGAGAATGAGCGTCGAGTCGGGTTCGAAGAACTCGGGCGGCACGTCCTGCTCGATCGGTGCCGGGGCTTCCTTGCCCATCCAGACGAAGACCCAGCCCTTGAGTTCTTGTGTCGGGTAGCTGCGAACCTTCAAATCGCCCACCATCTTGGAGGCGGGGCCTTCGGTGATGAATGCCTTGCACTCACCCTTACCGTCGAAGGTGGCGCCGTGATAGGGACAGGACAAGGTACCGGGATAGAACGTGTGCCCGCGGGAGAGGCTAGCGCCACGGTGCGGGCAAACGTCGCTGACCGCAGCCACGCTGCCGTCCTTGTTGCGAAAGAAGGCCAGTTCTTCGCCGAGCATCTTCCAGTAGATCGAACCTTTGGTGGGCACCTTGCTCGTCGGAAGCGCGGGCCACCAGTATTCGCGCAGACCGAGTGCGGGGACGAGCTGGCGCCGGTCTTTGACCGTCTCGCCGTCGGCTGGCAGGGGATTGAGCGTCTCGTCCAGCGGGTTGACCTTTGGCGGCCGGATTCCTCTTGTCGCCCCAGCTCTTATTTGGCGCTCGGTACGCCATTCATGAAACCGGATATTCGCGCCCACAAGCGATCCCTTCGAACGGCACAGCAGTCGATCGGCCTATGTGCAAATGGGCAATGCCGTCCGCCCAGCACCGAACCGACGCGCTTGGTTGGTAAATCGAGTATGGCGGCAACTGTATTCAGAAGCAAGGGAGCGCCGTCACACTGCCGGTTGCGTTACCGTCCGGATGCCTACGAATGCCTGCGATACCTGCCGCGTGCACGGCTCCGGTACTACCCGGGCGGGTCGACCTCTAGACCAAGGCTACTCAGCCTTTCGGATGGCCTTAGGGTCCTCGTCGCGTTCCTTGAAGATTCTGGTGACCTGCTCGGCCGTCCGCTGGATGTGGCTCTCCAAATGGCTGCGGGCCTCGTCGACGTCGCCGCGATCGAGGGCATCGAGAATCTCATCGTGTTCGGCGTTCGGGTCCCCGGAGCGATGCCGTCGGCTTGACCGCACCATCCGGACGTAACGTTGCACCCGAAGGGTGAGTTGGTGGGCCAGATCTTGCGCTATGGGTGCATCGGCATAGGAATACAGCGCATCATGAAATTCGGTATTGAGATTCAGCCACTCGTCATGGGTGCGGCTGCGGGTCATCTTGACGGTCATCTCCCGCAACGCGGCGAGGTTCTCCGGAGTCATCCGGGAGGCGCTGCGTCCTAGCAGGTAGGTCTCGAGCATGATGCGTAATTCGAGTATCTCGACCACGCGCTCAAGGGTGTGGCCGACGACGGCGGCACGCATATGAGGCTCGGAGGTGATGAGGCCTTCTGCCTTGAGCTGGCGAAGCGCCTCGCGGATGGGAACTCTGGATACACCGAACTCGCGGGCCAGGTCGACCTGGTTGAGCTCCATGCCATCGACGAAGTCGCCACGTACGATGGCGGCGCGCAGCTCGTCGGCAACGGTGTCAGATGTCGTGCGGCGGCGCAGGCGCCGGTCGCCGGAGATGTTAGCTGAGGTAGTCAACCGTGCTCCTGATGATCGGTGATGTCCGCACTAGACGGCTGTCTAACTGGACAACAGTATGCTCTATCCCGTTCGGCTGTGGCTACCGAATCGATCTTGTATTTTGCGCTGAATCCCGCTATCGGCGGACATCTCATATATCACATCTCCGTCCGCACGGTGCCTACGGCTAGTGTAGACAGCATACAGAGAGAGGACTTGTTACCCGATGGCCAAGAACTTCTACGACGCCTGGCTGGAAACACCGGATGAGATCCAGAAGGAGCTGTGGGCGTCCGGAGCCGTCGCCCGGGACCGGGACATCCCCTGGGTGTCCACCCCGCAAGACGCCCGCGTCAAGCTCATGGTTGCCAACGAGCTCGGGTTCGCCACGATGGGAAGCAACGTCCTCAAGGCCGAAATTCCGGTTGGATGGCATACCGGCCGCCATCGACACGGCGAGGAGTCCATGCACATCCTCAGTGGCGAGGGCTTCAGCGTCATCGAGGGTCAGCGCTTCGACTGGCACGCCGGTAGCACGCTCTTCATGCCGTTCTGGGCTGAGCACCAGCACTTCAACACCGGCACCGTCCCGGTGCTCTACATCTCAGGCATGACCTTTGATCTCGAGCGATTCGTCCGGGTCGCACGGATCGAACAACTCGCCGAATGCGGCGCACATGATGCGAGCGAGCTTGCGGCTATACCTGCGGAGGAATCGCAGTATTACCGCAACGACGGTGGCCGGGCCGTCATCCATCTCGAAGATGCTCCGACGGACATGTCCTTCTCCGCACAGGGCAACATCGCCGCGATCCGGAACCAGCACGGCTTCACCCAGCACCTTGTCGTGCCCAAGAATGGGTTTCGGGCGACCAGCGTCGCTGTCACGACCCGCTGGTCGGATGAGGCATTTCATCACAGTGGCCGGCACAAGCACCTCGAAGCCGTGGTCTATGCGATCGAGGGCAAGGGCTACACCGAGATGCAGGGTAAAGAAGTGCCGTGGGAGGCCGGCGACGTGCTGTACGTTCCGCCAGCCATGTGGGAGCACGAGCATACGAACAACAACCCGAACCGCGTCGAGCAGTTGCGGATCGCGTTCGGCATTCGGACCTGGTTCACCAATATCTGGCCGGAAGGCTTTGCCAGCCAGCGCATCTTCGACAACGACGGCAACGCCTTGGAAGCAGGGCCGATCGAGCGGGACCGTGAGCGCACCAACTGACCGTCCGGCAACCGATGGGAAAAACCATACCGATGGGGAAAGACGATGACGCATAGCCATCACGAGCATCTCCTGCCTGGTGGCACGCTGTTCAGCCACGCCGAGCTCGCGGCCGAATTCGATCCGGGCGCTAGCCGCTCCGCGAACGCCCACGAGATCGTCGGCGACTTCTATCACCGGTTGCTGGCTGAACTGTCGAAAATCGTCGAACATCAATGGCAGCACAACGTGCGCCGCGGGATGGTCAAAGGCTTCTTCCTCAGCGGCCCACCGGGTGTCGGTAAGACGACCCTCGCCAAGCGCTTGGGCTACGAGCTGGGCTTACGGTTTCCCCGGGAACGCGGGACGGACGGCGTGGCTACCGTGCTGCTCGACGGCAGCGAAATAGCGCGTGCGAAGTACGGCGAGAGCGAGCGCCGCATTCGCGAGATCTTCTCGGCTGCGCAGAGCGGCCTAGGAACGCCGGGCCAGCGGACCGTCCTGATCTTCGACGACATCGAGTCCGTTCTGATGGCACGCGGTAGCAGCTACGCCAAGGAGTGGCACTTCTCCCAGGACAGCGTTTTCTTTCACGCCATTGATGATCTCGACACGAGCCGAACGACCGTGGTGTTGACGAGCAACCGATCAGACCTCGTTGACTCGGCGATCCGCGATCGATTTCTCGAGTACGAGGTCCCCTACCCTGATGTCGAGACGTTGGTGGGACTCGTGCGTGAACGAGCGGACGATCTGCAATTGACTGCGCACGCGACTACCGATCTGCTGAGCGCCATTCGTTTGGCCGCAGCAGCAGACTCGGTGCGCAGCCTGCGCGACGCTCAGCACTTCGTATTCCAGCGCTACATCACGCAGCTGCTCGGCACCGAGTCGCTGGCACTCGGCTTTCGTTAGTTGGCCTCGGTTGCTTCGAGCGGGCGGCGTCGTTGGCGCAATCGCTGCGTAATCGCAGCAGGCAACAAATCGTCAAACGGGTGCTCGACGCTGTGCTCGATCGCCGTTCGGGCGGGTGTGGCGATTCCCCGCTGCAGACGCCGAGCCGCATCGATATGATCAGCTGTCCAGATCATCCGAATCGCGGTTGCGCTCGCGCTACCGTGGTCGCCAGCCAGATCCCTGCGTAGAGCTTCGACCAGCCGTACGTCGGCGAGATCGTCCGGCGGGACGGGCTCACGGACCTCGTTGCGATCGAGCAGGCTGTTGGCCAGGTCGTCATACCAACGCGTGACCCGCTGAGTGGTCTGAAGCACCTCTAATCGAGCGGCTCCGCGCTCGCCGGGTGCCTGGCCGTCGTCGCGATGCCACAAGTCCATGACGGCGTCGGCCGTGATGCGCAGACCCGCAACACCAGACAGCAGAACGCTGGTGTCGGCGAGGGAAACCGGCTTCATGCCCGTCTCGGCAAGATAGTTGCGGAAAGCATCGTCCAGGCGCCGTGATGCCGCCGCTGCGCGGATGGCAGCCGGGTCAGGAACAGCGGGGGTCGGGGCGCTGGCGTCGCACCGGAGCATGCCGAAGTCGATTGCATCGACGAGATAGGCAGCACTGTCGGTGTACGCCTCGGCCAGCGCTCGTCGTAGGGCAGCGCGCGCTCCTCGCGGCCAGAACAGTAGGCCCACGACAAGGCTGACGGTGCAGCCGAGGGCAACATCTTCGATCCGAACCAGACCGACCCGCCAGCCGGCCGGTGCGATGAGGTTGAAAAGGATGATTATGACGAGGGTGAAGGCGACTTGCCCAGCGGTAAAGGAGATCGCGGCCGGTGCGATGCCGGCGAACAGAACCACGATGGGAAGCAAGATCCACAGCGTGGTGGTATTCGTGCCGATCAACGCCAACAAAGCGGAGCCGAGGATGAAACCGATAAGCGTGCCCAGGATCGCGCGCAGCACGTTCTGCCCGGTATTCAAAGCGTTCGAGCGAAGCACCGACAGCGTCCCGAAGATGACCCAGAAGGAATGCTGCACGCCTGTTGAATCGGCGATGAAGACCGCCGCCGCAAGCGCGATCGCGCCACGCACGCTGTTGTGCAGCCATACTGAATGCCGATCGACGTGAGCGGTGACTCGTTCCTGGGCCGATGCGAGAGCCCCGCCGACGCCGATCGGTTGGCGACCGATGAGCCGCTCCCACCAAGTGCGTCGTTCGGCAGCGGCCGTCAGATCGATAGTGTCAGCCATCAGTGATACGGCAAAGCTGAGTTCCTGGGCGCGAAAACTCGGGTCCAGGGCAGTGACCAGGTCACTGACGTTGGCGTCGGACGGATTGACGGCGGTGGGCACCCAGCGGCTTGGCAGGTCAGTCGTGGCGTCGCTTTCGAGCTTGGTGAGCGCCTGGCTGAGTTGGGCCAATGCCGCCTGCAGGTCGCGATCATTCCCGCCCGTCGCGTCGAGCGACTCGGCACCGGCCTCCAGCACCGCGGCGGCCGCGATCTTGACCTCGCATACCGTTGGATTGGCCATGATCGAGTTCGCGCTCGGGGTGGACTCGATCACGATGGCGTTCAGCCAGTTCATCTGGTCGACCAGCCGCACCACGGTTCTTGCTGGAGTGCTCAATCCCGTCGGACGATACGGGGTCGCCAAGAAGCCGCGTTGAAGACCATTTACGGCCTCGCGAGCCTGCTCAAGGGCCCGCTCGCGGTCGAGCGCGGAGGCATCATCTCGGGCGCTCAGCGCGTAGTCGACCTCTGCTCGCAGCAGCGTGGCCAGCGATCGGCAGGCGGCGGTGGCCGATCGACGTAGCGGGTCTCGGGTCGGTGCCGGCCACAACACCGCGATCGCGATGATCGATGCTGCCCCGGCAAGTCCCCAGCCGGCGAGCCGGTCCGGTATCGAAGAAGGCGGCCCGGCGAGTGAGACCGGCAAGATGAAGGCAAGCAGGAGCGATGTCGTCGCGCTGGCCAGGACGGAACTGGCGACGCCTGCGAAGATCACGCCGAAGGCGACGACCGCCATCGACGCAGCCGCTAGCCAGGCGTTGCGCGAGGCAAGCGTGCCCAGCGTGATGAACACCCCGCAGACGACGACCAGCCCGGCTTGGGCTTGCAGGCGCTCGCGCATCGGCCCGCTGAAGTCGACCAACAGCAGCATCGCGAAGGACCCGAAGGCTGCAAACGTGGCGAGCACCGGGTTACCGATGACCTCGTCGCCCAAGGCAAACATCGCGGGCATCACGATCGCCGTTCTACCGGCTCGTCGCAGTGCTGCGTAGTTGCGATCGTGGGTACCGAGCCACTGAACGGCTCGGGTTAGCGATGAGGGCACGTCAAGAGCATCATGCAGTCCGAGCCCGTGGTCAATCCAGCACTCTCGCCGCCGTTTCAGCGCAGCGAGCTGGCGATTTGCTCGAGATGATCCATCCCTTCCTGCATGCCTTCTTCCATGCCGGAATTGATCTGGGCGTCGCGGTCCTGCTGGTTTGCATGCTGCACGAGCAGACTCAGCATCGTCCGGCTGTCCGTTTCGGTGAGGGAGAGGGTGTTTACAGATGCCTCGGCCTCGGGCATGCCCTCGTAACTCTCGGTGGAGACGAGCAACTCGTTCTCAATGATCTGTCGGTATTCGCCATGAAAGCCAACCTCGAAGCCGCCATTGGCGATCATCACGTAGCGCCAGGCTCCACCAACCCGTAGATCGATCTCGACGATTGTCACTCGACCGCGTTCGCCGGCCCACCACTGCCTTACCAGCTCGGGCGTTGTCCAGGCACGATAAACCAGGTGCTTGGGGGCATCGAACTCTCGTGTGATCAGGATTTGGGTGTCGGTGGGCAGCGTCACGACGGCCCGACCCTTACTTGTCTGCATGTCGATTCTCCGTTTCGTCATCGCTGGCTTTGAGCTCGGTCAACACCGCGTCCAGTAGTTCGAACCGCTTAGTCCACGACCGTTCGTAGTTCTTGACCCAATCGTGAATCGGTTGGAGGGGCTCGCCGTTGAGGCGATATAGCCGCCTGCGCCCTTCATCACGCACCTCGACCAGTCCGACCTGCCTCAGCACGCGCAGGTGCTTGGATACCAGCGGTTGAGCTAAGCCGACGGCGGCGACCAGGTCATTTACCGGCAGCTCGCCGGTGGCGAGAAGGTCGAGGATCTGTCGGCGGCGCGGTTCGGCCACCGCGTTGAATGCATCTGCCGTTGTTGCCGCCCGAGCCATCCCAAAATCATATGTCTATATAGGTATATGTCAACGGCGGTCGCTCGGTTGATCGGAATAGCGGCGGCTGCCTAGCCGTTACATTCCCGTCTGGCCGGGTGACTGTGTCCCCGGGCTCCAAAATTAACCGCCGCCGTGGACGATCGTTCGGCTGAAGCCACGGCGTGCCTCTCCGCCGTGAGGCGACCGCACCCGACCAGACGCTCTTCTTCTTCGATTCGGCATTTTCGCCGTCTTCGGAATTCCCCCTGCTGGGTCGCCATGGTGCGCTACGTTCAGGCCCCAGTCCCGGTGCCGTAGTGGATCGGCTGGCAGCCGCCGCTGGGAGGAGTCTCGCAATGACGCAGGGCACGGCAGCAAAACCCGCCCTTGGGTATTTTCTCGCCTGGAACCTCGTCGGAGTGGGCTGCCTGCTCGGCCTGTTGACACTGCTGACGATCGGCTTCATCGTGCTGCCAATCACCATGGCGTTGCTGCTGATCCTGGTGTTGCGGCCGTCGAGCTACAACGCAAGTGCCATCGGGGCGGTTGCTGGCGTAGGCGAAGTGGCGCTTTATATCGGCTTCCTCAACCGTGGCGGCCCTGGCGAGGTCTGTAACCGCGCTGGGACGGCCTGTATCACCGAGTGGAGTCCGTGGCCTTGGGTGGCCGTCGGCTCAGTCCTGATTGCCGCCAGCATCGTCGGCTTCGGCTACCTTCGCGCGCGCTTCTGAATAAGCGTAAAGGGATGTTTATTTGCTTCCAGTCAGGTGATGCCAACTAGGCCTGGGGCGAGAATTCACGGTGTCTCGCCGGGTCGTCGCACTGGAGACTGCCCCTGCTCCGGCCGCCTGCGCCTCTTGAACCTGCGAGCAGGCCTTGGACGATCTGGTCGCACCGGGTTCGGATAGGGCGTTCTCTGCAAGATCACCCGTTCGATCGGCTCAGAGACCGGGTGCTGTGTCGCTTCGTCCGCCGGGCTGACCCGGTTGGTCGGGTCGACTCGGTTGGCCGGGTTGACCATGGGCGGCTCTTTCGGCGGTAAGCCGGGCATAGCTGCCGGTACCTCGATGAGCTGCTGGATGAGACCGGATCCGTGCTCGACTTCGGCATAGCCCTCGAAGTCGCGACGGGCCGCGACCTCCAGCGCTGCGAAGAGCGTGTTGAACGTCGGAGCCTCTTCGCCCTCTCGGAGAGTGCCCAAGGTGCGAGCGACGATACCGGCGGCGTATGCGGCCGCTACCGAGGTGCCGACGAAAGGTGTTTGGCCTGCATGCACTGACGATTCGTCGACGCGGCTACCAATCGTCCGGCCGCCTGGCGCCATCAGGTAACTGGCCGGCCGTCGATCGGTCAACAGATGCCGGCTGAAGAACGGTCGGCGAAGTTCGCTGTCCAGCGCTCCGACCATCATGACCGTCGGCGATGTCGCGGGGAATATGGCAGCTGCCGAGTGCCTCTCCTTCAGACGATTGCCGCTTGCCACTATGACAACTTGATGGGTATCCAGCTTCCTGAGCGTGAGACCGATCATTTCCTCCCTGGTCTTGCCTTCACGATGATTCGGTGGAATATCCAAGCTCAGGCACATCGCGATGACGGAGGCCTTGGCCTTCATGAGCGACGCCGCGACCACGGCCTCAGAGCCGGGTGAGCCGACACCGGCGATCGGGAAGACCTCGATGTCGGCGGTACCGGCAAGACTAGCGATGACCGAGGCGGTGACGGCACCATGCGCGCCTGGAGTCAGATTCTGGTAATCCGGAGATGCCTCACCAGGGTGCACCCGATCCGCAACCTCGGGCGGCAGATGCCCAAGGTTGACGGCAGAATCCAGAATGGCAACTGATACTGGCCTGCTGGGTTCGGCGCCGGTGGCGATCAGCTCTCGGTACCGTTCATGCATCGGAGTGAACGCAATCGCCGCCGAAGGCACCATGGCTTGAGCCGCCAACCGAACACGGCGAGACTGGTGAGCGGCCATGGCATGCCGGGCGGCCGCGAGTGACAATCTGGTGTCGATGCCTTGGTAACCGCCAGCCGTCTCGAGTGCCAGTGCCACTCGGTATTCGAGTTCGCGAAGTACGGGCTGTTCACTGCCACGAGCGACGTTGACCAGCCAGGCGCCGACGATCGGTGAGGTCCGGTCCTGTTCGCCGCCGGGCAGCAGAGACCGGTAGCCGACCACTTTGAAAACACGCCGTTCGCTCTGCGCCGCCAGCGACGCCTCGATCGCAACCCGAGCCTGATCGGAGACAGTGGCGACTACCAGCTCACCAGGCACGAGTGACCAGATACGTTCGGGCGTTACTCGGTGCGCCAGCCACGTCCCAACGCCACCCGCCCGCCAGGCGATCAGCGGCCAAACTGTCCCCTTGAGCAGCCGTCTCCTGGGCGCCGCCGGGGGCCGGCCCGGTCCGTCCGGCGCTTCGGACGCTGCGGGCTCAGGCGGCCGTTGCGGGCTTGGCGTCGTCATCAGTCTTTTTCAATACAAGCGGTCCGGCAGCCACATTCGCCAGACCCGACAAGAGTGAGGTGAGAACGGCGGTGCCCCCAAAGGCCCACACCAAAAGCGCGACGTAATCCTGCCATTGACCCCAGGGCTTTCCGACGTACAGCGCTGCTAGGCCCGTCCAGGCCGCCACGGCCAATGAGACGAAAAGCCATACGGAATCGACCGAACGCACGCTGCCGGCACCGCGCTTCAGCGCGCCGGCAAGTCTGGGGAACAAGCCGAACAGGCCGCTTGTCGGGGTGAGCTGCGCAGCAGCGTCGTCTTGAATCTCGACCACTGCGGCGAGGTCTACTTCTGCGGTAACGGGTTTATCGAGTTGCAGAACCAACGCCCGGGCGTCGGTTAGCAAGGTGTCCACCTTGGCCTTCTGCACAGCCTCAGCAGATTCCGCGATGGCCAGTTCGGACCGCGCCTGGCGGAACTTTCGCATTGCCTCCTCGTACACCGCTTCGTCGCTCGGCACCGAGCCATCGCCGGGTTCCACCTCCTCGAGTTGCTCGCCCAGCTGCTTCGCAGTCGGTAGCAATGCCAGGGCGACGCTGGTCTCACCGACCTCCTTGACCAGCGCTTGAGCCGCTTTGAAGTCGAGGTCGATCTCTGCTGAGCTAGGTGCGCCCGCGGCGTCCTGAGCGACCGGATTGAGGATCGCTCCGGCCCGGTCCACGAGCAACGGAGCCATTGCAAACGAACCGTCGGCCTTCGTCGCCGCGAGACTGCTGCCGAGAATGTCGAGCGCGTCGGACAGCGCCGGCCAGTCGGTCACGACCTGCTCGAGGGCGGTCATATCGGTGATGACCTTGTCGTATTCGTCCTGATGTTCGTCCTTTGCCCAGGGGACGAACGCGAGAAACCACCGTCGTGCCCACGCCGGCTGCAGAGCGTCCAGAGTTCGCTGGAGTTTGTTGATCTGCTGCAGAACTCCGGTCTGGAAGTTGTATTTGCCATAGTTCTCGTTGCCGGCATTCTCGATAAAGAGTTGTTGCTTGTCCAAGGCTTCCTTGCCGATTGCGGTGAGCCGATTGTTCGCTCGGCGCAGCGGACGGTAGTTGCTGGTCCACGCTTGCTGAGCGCTGGCGAGGATGAACCCGACGAGAATGACCAGCAGCGGCCAGAGCCAAACGGTTGTGCGGCGGAGCGAGATGTCGACATCGGTGCCGCCGATACTCAGCGTGCCGCTGTACTGGCCCGCGTGCCGGACATCGTCGCCGTTGAAACGAATCTCAGCTGTACCGCCCTGCTTCACGCACTCGTATTTCAGCGGAGCAACGCGCGAGTCCGAGGTCAGATAGGCCGTGCCACTCTGCACTCCATCGCAAGTAGGCGCGAGTAACGGCAGATTCGGCAGGCTGCCGACGGCGAGCTGTCCAGTCGAGAACCAACCCACCCGGGTAGCCGACCACTTCTTCACCGCTGGCTTCACAGTCGCCGGCCCGGCCGAGATTGGCCGGTGAAAAACGATGGTCTGATTGCCAGATTTCGCGACGGCATCGAGCAAACCTGAACCGCTGATGCTGGCATTCGGTGCGGGGCCGATGGTGACCTGAGCTGAACCGGCGGGTGGTACGGAGATCGTGGTGGGCGTAACGGCGATCGGAACTCGTTGCGACCCTGGGTCATCCGGGTAGACCCCAGCAGTGAGCGTGATCGCCCAGGTCGTGTCGCTGTTGTTCACGATCAGAACCGGCTCGGGCTTCGCTGCCAGGGCGAGCGACGTGCTGTCTGCGAACGTGACCGCGGGCGGGTTGCTGTCACCGGGCGCGGCGATCGCGGACACCGCCGGAATGGCGATGAGGGCGCCGGCGATGCATAGCAACAGAGTGCGGAAAAGCGGTAGCCGCAGCTGGAACACTCCGAGCATGCCGACCCCCATGTGACATAGCCCTGACACGCACTCCGATGTGAAGTTGTTAGAGGTTCTCAGTGAATCATCAAGACTGCAAGCCCGGCCGGCCACGTGCGCGTCGGCGTTGGTCGCCGGACTGTCCAACGGTGGTTACAGTCGGAGATCGGGGGCGTATTCGGCGAATCGGCAGAGTGTTGAGGTACGAGGTCCAGCGTGGAACACAACCGCCCGGAGGTTGAGGGCAAACCGGTAGGGCGACGGACGATTCTGGGCCTGTGCGCGCTCGGCCTCGCGGGCGTGCTCGGGGGCAAGGCCCTACAGGACGGCCTGGCAAAAATACTGGCGCCGATCGAGCTCCGCGACCCGACGGGGCTCTTTTCGCTGGTACCAGTTGGTGACAGCTTCCGGTTCTATTCGGTCACTGGATCGGTGCCGACCCGCAACGCGCAGGACTACCGACTCGCGGTCGATGGCTTGGTCACGCACACTGCGTCGTACTCGCTAGCCGATCTTCAGGCAATGCCACAGGTCGAGCTGATCCGCGATTTCCAGTGCGTAACCGGGTGGCGTGTGCCGCAGGTGCACTGGTCCGGAGTGCGACTGTCCACGCTGCTTGACCGCGCTGGGCCTGCCCCGAAGGCGACCGCGGTGCGGTTTCGTTCGTTCGACGGCACCTACACGGAGAGCCTTACCCTCGAGCAAGCGCGCCTCGATGACGTCATCGTCGCCTTGCAGATGCTTGGCGGCCCGATCACGCACAACCATGGTGGTCCGGTGCGGATGTATGTCGCCCCGATGTTCGGCTACAAAAGCACGAAGTGGCTCTCGGGCGTCGAGCTGACTGCCGATGTCGAACCGGGCTACTGGGAACACCGCGGTTACGCTGTGGATGGTTTCATCAGTAAGGAAAAAGGCAAAAACGGATGACCGCCACGGTTCATCGGTTTGGCAGGGTCGAGCGGGCGGTGCACTGGACGATCGCGGTTCTGATGATCAGCTGCATCGTTACCGCCGCGATCTTGTACAACGGCTCGCTCGCAGTGGCGACCGGCCATCGGCACGTAGTCGAGCTGGTGCATGTCTATTCCGGTCTTGCGCTGCCCGTCCCGATAGTTCTCGGTGTCGTCTCGGCCGCATACCGGCTGGACCTGCGTCGCCTCAATCGGTTCACGCCGGCAGACTGGCGCTGGCTGCGGCGTAGAAGTCGACGCGACGGTTCAATTCGGGTCGGTAAGTTCAACGCGGGTCAGAAACTGAATGCCGCTCTCAGCGCCGGCGCGATACTCGTCCTGTTCGGGACCGGGATCATCATGTACTTCACAGGTATCGCCAGATTGTCCTGGCGCACCGGGGCTACCTTCGTCCACGACTGGTTCGCACTTGGTATCGGCCTGCTTGTCGTTGGACATATCTTTTATGCGATAAAGGATCCTGATGCACGCCAAGGTATGCGAACAGGTCGCGTTCCGGCTCACTGGGCGCGAGCAGAACACGCTGCCTGGGCAGATGAAATAATGGGGGCACCGCCCGCTGAAGATGCGTTGCTGATAGACCGAGAGCGCATGACTGGCGGCAAGACTGGCGGCGTGACTGGCGGCATGACCGACTATGGAGATCACCATGACGGCCGCTGATCCTGGTGAGAACGCCGTACCGGATGCGGTGCAGCGTGGCTGGCAAGCTGGCACATTAGCTGTCGTGCCGTCGTCGCCGACCCGAGAGCCGCTGCCCAGCGGTCTCAATTGGCTGGCCGAGTCAGGCACCGCTGCCCTGTTCGTGCCGTCGGCTTTACCCGAACGGGCCGTTCCGCTCGTGGTACTGCTGCATGGTGCCACCTCGAATCCGCTTCAGGTGCTGCCGATCATGCAAGCGGAGGCCGAGCGTCGCAAGTTTCTGGTGCTGGCCCCCAAGTCGCTGGACTACACGTGGGACATCATCCGCGGCGGTTTCGGTCCGGACGTCGCCGAACTCGACCGCTCGTTACCGGCGGTTTTCGATCAGTTCACCATCGACGCAGAACGAATCGCAATCGCCGGTTTCTCCGACGGCGCCTCGTACGCGCTGTCGTTGGGCTTGACCAATGGCGAACTGTTCCACCGGATCCTGGCCTTCTCTCCCGGGTTTTCGGTTCCGGGCGAGCGGTCCGGCAAGCCCTCGGTCTTCGTCTCACACGGGCGGCAGGACGCTGTACTGCCGATCGACCGCTGTAGCCGACCAATCGTTGCCAAGTTGACCAGCCAGGGATACGACGTCGACTACCGGGAGTTCATCGGCGGCCACGAGGTACCCGCTGACATGGTGACCGCAGCCTCGGACCTAGTCGTTACCACCGTCCGGCGAATCGTGTAACGCTCGGCATCGTATTGATGCCGAGCGTTACACGATTCGCCAAAAAGGGGTGGGGTTACGCGGCTTTCGGGCAGAAGGCCAGCTGGATCATCTCGTCGCGCATCGTCTCGGCCGAGCGGGTGGGATCACCGAAGGACTCACGGTCAGCCAAAAGCACTGCATTGACTGCGTTGTCGGCGAATCGCGCTGTCATCAAGTCAATCTCGGTGACACCGGATACCAGGTTGCGCAGGTCGATCTCTTTCGCGTGCACCTTAGGGGCGAGTGCTGCCTCGACAAGCCGGTGGGCATAGATCCGGTAGCCCGCCTCGTAAGGCCGCTCGCTCGCGTTGTCGGTGATCTGCACGAGCATCAGCGACACCGCGGTCTCCAGGAGCTCGCGCCTGGACGCGAGATCGCGATGTGCCCACCACACCAGGCTGATCGCGTAGACGGTGGCAGACTCGGCGAGCTCGTCGGGGGTCGGTATTCGGCGCGCGAAGTCCAGGTCGGTCTGATCGCTCGGCTTCGCACGGGTATGGGCACGCACCGAAAACGCGTGCACCGATGCCCCGATGAGAGAGCGTTCGGCCAGTTCAGGGGTTACTGCGGGAGCGATCATGGGCCACCTCGCACAGTCTCGACACGCCGGACGGTAGACGCGGCGGCTGCGAAGGACCGGTGCCAGCTCACCCGCCACGTTCGAACAAACTCGATGTTAAGCCCTTGATCGACAGCTGGGCGGAGATCTTAAGCACCTGGCGCGGTGAGTCTATTTGTAACAAAGCGTTGGTATCGCTCAGGATCAGTGCGGGGCCGTCCGAGGATGACAGCCCCGCATCAGGTGATCAGCGGTTGAGAGGATCGCGAGGAAGCCCGAGAATGCGCTCAGCGATCACGTTGCGGGTGATCTCTGACGTGCCACCGGCAATGGTGGATGAGCGGCCGCCCAGGAAACCGACCGCGACACCATCGTCGGTGCCTGCCACCGCTGCAAGCCCGGCGATCTCGACCGCGAGTTCGGACATCGCCTGGGAGTGTTCGGCGCCGGCCGCTTTGGTCACGTTGCCTTCCGGACCGGGACCCGACCCGGCAACGGCGCGGGCAACCTGTCGAAGGTTGACCAGTTGCAGGGCCTGACTCTCAGCGATGAGGTACGCGATGGCGCGACGAGTTCCGGCGTCGTTGATCCCGTACTTGGCGGCCAGGTCGATCAGCTGATCAGCGGTGAAGCGACCAGGCAGGCCGCCACCGATGCTGACCCGCTCGTTGCCCAGAGTTGCTCGGGCGACCTTCCAGCCGTCGTTGACGACGCCTACAACGTCGGAATCGGGGACGAAGACGTCATCGAAGAAGACCTCGTTGAATCCCGAACCGCCGGTGATCTGACGAAGCGGACGAACTTCAACGCCGGGAGCGTGCATGTCGATGACCATCGCCGTAATGCCCTTGTGCTTGGGCGCACTGGGATCGGTGCGGATGGTCGCCAACCCGCGGCTGCACAGCTGAGCGCCGCTCGTCCACACTTTCTGGCCGTTGATCTTCCAGCCGCCCTCGACCTTTTCGCCGCGGGTCTGGACCGCAGCGGCGTCCGAACCCGCGCCGGGTTCGCTGAACAGCTGGCACCAGATGTGTTCGCCGGCCAGCCCAGGCGGCACCCACCGCTGTACCTGCTCCTCGGTGGCGGTCTGGGTAAGTGTGAGCAGCACCCAAGCCGTGATCCCGAGGTCGGGGTGATCAACGTCGGTCAACTCCTCGTCGAGGACGAGTTGCTGGACCGGTCCGGCGCCGAGGCCGAACGGGGCCGGCCAGTGCGGGACGAGGTAGCCCGTATCGGCGAGCAGCTTGCGCCGGTCGGCCGCGTCGGTCGCAAGGTACTGCGCCAGGAATTCACGGGCCTGCACGCGATACTGCTCCGCCTCTGGCGGTAGATCCACGCCGTACTCGCGGCGGACACCCGCGCCGGTCAATTCGTAGATGGTGTTCTCAGCGGCGTCTCGGCCCTGACCATCGGCGAGCAGGTTACGCAGGCTGACTGCGCGCCGCAGGTAGAGGTGGGCGTCGTGCTCCCAGGTGAAGCCGATACCGCCGTGGATCTGGATGCACAGCTGGGCGTTCGTCTGGTAAGCCGTCGCCGCAAGCACCGATGCCGCGGCCGCGGCGAGCGTTGCCTGATCCGGCTGTGCGTTACCGGCGCTGACCGCATCAGCCGCGCGAGCTGCGTCCCAGCTGACTGCTGTCGCGACCTCGAGCCGGACGAGCATGTCGGCCAGGTGATGCTTCACCGCTTGGAAGCTGCCTATCGTCCGGCCGAACTGTTCACGGATCTTGGCGTACGCAAGGGGAATGTCGAGGGTGGCCCGTGCCCCACCGGACGCCTCGGCCGATGCGAGCACTCGAAGGGCGAGCACGGCAGGTTCGAGGCCACCGGCAATTACGGCGTCAGGACTAACCGCGACCCCGGCCAACGTCACGGTGCCGTAGCCGAGCGAGGGATCCAGCGGGACGGTGTCACTGACGCTCACGCCGCTCTGACCAGCCTCGACGATGGCCAGGTCGTTGCCGACCTTGATCAGCAGCAGGGCGGCCGCCGAACCGCTCAGCAGGCCGCTGACCTCGCCGGACAACGTGCCGTCGCTGCCTTTGGTGACCTCTCCTGAGAGCGCCACGCCCGCGATGACCGAACCGTCAGCCAAACCGCTGAGATAACTCTTGCGCTGGGCGTCGGTGCCCGCGGCGACAATCGCTGCCGAAGCGACGACCGACGGCAGAAATGGCGCCGGCGAGAGGGCATAGCCGAGTTCATCGGCGACCACCGCGGTTTCGGCCAAGCCGAAGCCTGAACCGCCGTATTCCTCAGGAATGTGCAGGCCGAGCCAGCCTTGGGCACCGATCTTCTGCCACAACTCCGAAACGGTGGCTGTCGGGTTGTTCAGGGCCGCTCGGGCGCTGGCTCGCAGGTCGTTGGCGGCGGCGAACGAACGTACGACGTCGCCGAGGGACCGGTGGTCTTCGGTAATGGCAAGGGGCATGAGGCCCACCGTAACCCGGGCCCTCGTCACCTGAACAGCCCGCAGTTACCGTTGCCCTTGCGTCGCGGGCGAGGCATAGATCACAGAGCTCTGCTGGCCGGGTCGACCACACACGATGCAGGGGCCTGACTGCGATGCGTTATGTCGGTTAGTGCACCATCTGGGGACACTTAGCTCACATTCTCCGACACGCCAGATTCATTCGATACGCGCTCTGGCACCATCAAGTGAGTGACTTCGACCGGTGCGCGCGGCGGGGTCGGCCTGCGCTCCGAGCGCGGGCCGATCCTGATCGCCTTGATGCTCTCCACCGCGCTCGTGGCAATCGATTCGACGATCATCGCCACCGCGGTGCCCTCGATCGTGTCCAGCATCGGGGGCTTCTCCGAGTTTCCGTGGCTGTTCTCGATCTATCTGCTTGCCCAAGCCGTGACTGTGCCGGTGTACGGCAAGCTCTCGGATCTGTTCGGACGCAAACCGCTGATCCTGTTCGGCATCGGGCTCTTCCTGTTCGGTTCGATCCTGTGCGGTTTCGCGTGGAATATGAAGGTCCTCATCGCCTTCAGGGTGGTGCAGGGACTCGGCGCTGGGGCCGTCCAACCGATCAGCATGACGATCGTGGGCGACCTGTATTCGCTGCAGGAACGCGCGAAAGTCCAAGGCTATCTGGCCAGCGTCTGGGGTGTCTCGTCCGTGGTGGGGCCGACCTTGGGTGGCGTGTTCTCCGAATACATCTCCTGGCGCTGGATCTTCTTCGTCAACATCCCGCTGTGCATCCTGGCGACCGTGATGCTCGTTCGTAATTTCTCCGAGCGGGTCGAGCGAGGCAATCCGCGCATCGATTATCGAGGCGCGGCCCTGCTCACCACTGGCTGCACCCTGCTGATATTGGGCGTGCTCGAGGGTGGTCAGTCCTGGGCGTGGTTGTCCGTGCCGGGCTTGGGCATCCTCATCGCCGGGGCGGTGTTGATCTTCGCGTTCGTCATGGTCGAGAAACGGGTGCCCGAACCGATACTGCCGTTGTGGGTGTTCAGTCGACGGCTGCTGGTGACGAGCAGCCTGGTCTCGGCGGCGGTCGGCGCGACCGTCCTGGGCTTGACCTCCTACATACCGACGTTCGTCCAGGACGTGTTGGGTACCGGTCCGGTTGTCGCCGGCTTCGCGCTGGCCACGCTGACCCTGGGCTGGCCCGTTGCCGCATCCCAGGCGGGCAAACTCTACTTGCGCATCGGTTTCCGCCAGTGCGCGCTGGTCGGATGCGTTTTCGCGATCATCGGGACCGGATTGCTCACCCTCTTGGACGAGTCCTCGAGCGTGCTTCAGGTCGGTGCGACCTGCTTCGTCATCGGACTCGGCATGGGCCTCGTCGCTTCTCCCACCCTGATTGCCGCCCAGTCCAGCGTCGGGTGGCGGGAGCGTGGCGTCGTCACGGGCAACAACCTCTTCTGCAGGTCATTGGGAAGCGCTCTCGGGGTGGCGGTCTTCGGTGCCATCGCCAACGCCACGCTCGCCGCACAGCCGAACACGCAATCGAGTTCTGCCTCTGGTTCCACCGTGGTCGCGGGCTCGGGCTTCGCATCTCGCGTCGCCCTCACGGTGGCCACCCAGCACGTCTTCATCGGCGTGGTCGTGCTCTCGTTGGTGATGGCCGTGGCGGTTTCGCTGGTGCCCGGGGGTAAACCAGAGCCCGTCGCCGGCCAGGACGTCCCCGCCGGACCCGGAGCGACGGGCGCCACAGTGACGGGTAGCGAATCACTCACCGGCTAGCCCTGGACATCGGTCCCCGCGCCCAGCATGGTGAAGGTATGAAGATCACGCATCTCGGCCGCTCCGGCCTGGCCGTCAGTCGCCTTTGCCTAGGCACCATGAACTTCGGCCCCCTGACCAGCGAAGCCGACTCCCACTCCATCATGGATTCGGCACACGAATACGGAATCAACTTCTTCGATACCGCCAACATGTATGGCCGTGCCCGCAACGCAGGCGATACCGGCTACAGCGGACGAACCGAAGAGATCATCGGAAACTGGTTCGCTCAGGGAGGCGGACGGCGCGAGCGCACCGTCATTGCCACCAAGCTGTACGGCTCAATGAGCGACTGGCCGAACGAGGGCAAGTTGTCGGCGTTGAACATCCGGCGTGCTCTGGACGCCAGCCTCAGCCGTCTCAAGACCGACTACATCGACCTGTACCAGTTCCACCACATCGACCGGCGCACGCCGTGGGATGAGATCTGGCAAGCCATCGAGGTTGCCGTTAACCAGGGCAAGATCCTCTACGTGGGTAGCAGCAACTTCGCCGGGTGGCATATCGCGCAGGCTCAGGGCGCTGCCGCCAAGCGCAACTTCACTGGCCTGGTTAGTGAACAATCTTTCTACAACCTTGCCGAGCGGACCATCGAGCTCGAAGTGATTCCGGCCGCGCAACATTACGGCCTCGGTCTGATCCCCTGGTCGCCGCTGAACGGCGGATTGCTCGGGGGCGTGCTTCGCAAGGACCGTGAAGGCATTCGCCGCCTAGAGGGCCGTGCGGCCGAGACGGTACAACGGAATCGTCCTCAGATCGAGGCGTACGAGAGCTTTGCCGAAGAACTCGGCCACGAACCCGGCGACGTGGCGCTGGCGTGGCTGCTTCACCAACCGGCAGTGACCGCACCGATTGTCGGCCCCCGGACGCAGGAGCAGCTCGATGCCGCAGTCCGCGCCTTGGACGTCACCCTCGATGAGAAGGCATTGACGAGGCTGGACGAGATCTTCCCGGGTCACAAGACGGCGCCCGAGGACTATGCCTGGTAGGAGAGAGCCTGGTAGGGGAGCTGGGTAGGGGAGCCGGGTAGGGGATTGTCCCCCGCGCAGGTTGGTATACCGGCACGTCGCCATAGCGACCCAGCGGTATACCAACCTTGCCCGGCTCAGCTCTGGGCGATGGCACGATTGGTGGTGTCGAGCTGAGCGAACGTCCGACGCTGCAGCTGATGCAGCTGCGCCTCGGTAAGCGGCGCACACGCCCAATCCCAGTGCAAGGCCAGCCATTGCCCACGCTCGGGTACTGAAATAAGCGACCTGCCTTGCTCGGCCCACCGAGCGCGCTCGACCTCAACGGGGCCCAACCCGAGCTCGTGGCCGTCCCACCTGAGTTTTTGGCAGCTCACCACGAGATGATCGTCATCGACGAACTCCACCTGGCCCCACCGGATCCGGCAACGATCCAGCACCGTCAGCGCGGTTTCCCCCTTACCCAGCAATGGAACCCAGGGATAGATCGTGAAGACCTGAAAGCCGTGATGCGGCACGCTCGGCGGCCCGTTGCCATCGAGCCCGGCCCAATACGCCCCGATCTCGGACGAGAAACGAGACTTGACAGTCGCTACGAATCTCACCGGGTCGATTTTCTCGAGGAGATCGTTGCCGATCCAGTAGGCCTCGACCACTTGCGGATCCAACGGATCGAGGCCCGTTGCCTCGCCGATGATGTCGAGATAGATCCACGCTCCGTCGAATGCCCTTGCCAGTTCGCGGATACCCGGATTTGCGTCAGCGGCGCTCTGGGATCGTGAGCCATCCGTCGTGCCTGCAGCGATGTCCAGCAAACCGGACGAGTCCGCTGGCCCGCAGTAGCCGAGCCGGTTTGGCGGATAGGCGTATTGGGCGAACATTCGGTGGCCCGTGGCGGTGAACTGCTGGGTGCCGGTCATCTGATCAGCAGATCCTCGGCAACTGCTCGCCGATCGGCAGGTCAACGACGCGGTTACCGCCCAGCGCCGTCCTGGCCACCACCATTTCGGCGTGATCGGATACGCACTCGCCGATGATCGTTGCCTCTTTACCCAGCTCGTGGCCTTGCATAGCCGCCAGCACCCGGTCTGCGTCGGCCGCCGCGACAATCGCCACCAGCTTGCCTTCGTTGGCCACATAGAGCGGGTCGAGCCCCAACAGGCTGCACGCATTCGCCACCGACTCTGGTACGGGCACCTCCCGTTCGACAATGTTCATACCTACTTTGGCGGCCCGCGCGATCTCGTTCAGCGAGGCAGCCAACCCACCGCGGGTCGGATCACGCAGCACGTGGATATCAGCTCCGGTGGCGAGCATCACGTCAACGAGGCCATTCAGCGCTGCGCAGTCACTGGCAATCGTGGTGCCGAACTGCAGGCCCTGCCGGCAGCTCAAGATCGCGATACCGTGCAGGCCGATGGCCCCGCTTACGATGATGGTGTCCCCGGCCACGGCCCGGCCTGCTCTGATGTCCACACCGTCCTGCACGACTCCGATGCCGGCAGTGTTGATGTAGATGCCGTCGCCGTGACCGGCATCGACCACCTTGGTGTCACCGGTCACCAGCTGGACCCCGGCAGCGGTTGCGGCTGCCCCCATCGCCTGTGCGACCCGCCCGATGGTGTCGAGGGGAGTGCCTTCCTCGAGGATGAATGACGTCGAGAGATACAGCGGGTGGCTCCCCGACATCGCGAGATCGTTGACGGTGCCGTTGATGGCTAGGTCGCCGATGCTGCCGCCGGGGAAGAACAATGGACGTACGACGAACGAGTCAGTCGAGAATGCCAACCGTCTTCCGGTTGGTGGCAGGACGGCGGAATCACCCAGTTCGGCATGAGCCGCCTCCCCGAAGCCTGGCAGGAAGAGGTGCTCGATCAGCTCGGCCGACATCGCACCGCCGCCACCGTGGCCCATCACGATGGTGGGCGAATCACGCAGCGGAACCGGACAGGTCCACGAATCCATGTCGATCGAAGGAGAATCAGCCATGGTGGGCGGCTGTCAGCTCAAGCCGGCGGTAGAGGTAATACGCCGCGCAAGCGCCCTCGGCGGAGACCATCGTCGCACCTAGGGGGTTGCGGGGCGTGCATTCTTTGCCGAAGGCAGCACATTCATGTGGCTTGATAAGCCCTTGCAGCACCTCGCCAGATCGACACAGCGAAGACTCGTCGGTGTGGATGCCGCCGACGTCGAAGCGAAGCTCGGCGTCGTAAGCACGGTAGCTGTCCGATAGCTTCCAGCCGCTCGCGGGGATCATGCCGATACCTCGCCAGGACCGATCGGTCACCTCGAAGACGTCTCGAAGCATCGCGATGGCTGCTCGGTTGCCCGCTGCGGTAACAGCGCGCGGATAGGCGTTCTCGAGCTCGTGACGACCGGATTCGAGCTGGATGATCGTACGGCGGATGCCGGCCAGAATATCGAGCGGCTCGAATCCCGTTACGACGATGGGTACTTTGTACCTCTCTGCCAGCGCGGGGTACTCCGTCGTGCCCATGACACTGCACACGTGTCCGGCCGCGAGGAAACCCTGCACCCGACATTGCGGCGATTCCATGATCGCCGCGATCGCAGGAGGCACCAGGACGTGGGACACCAGCAAGGAGAAGTTCTCGACGCCCAGGCGCTTGGCCTGGTACACCGTCATGGCATTTGCCGGGGCGGTTGTTTCGAATCCGATGCCGAAGAACACCACCTGTCGCTCAGGATTGTCGCGCGCCAGCGCTAAGGCGTCCATCGGTGAGTACACCACTCGGACGTCCCCGCCCGCGCTCTTGACCCGGAACAGGTCTTCGCTACTACCAGGTACCCGGAGCATGTCGCCGAAAGAACAGAAGATGACGTCGGGCAGCGCCGCGATGGCGAGAGCCTTGTCGATGACTTCCAACGGCGTCACACAGACCGGGCAGCCTGGTCCGTGAATCATCTCGACCTCATCGGGAAGAAGCTGATCGATACCGTGTCGGATGATCGAGTGGGTCTGGCCGCCGCAGACCTCCATGATCGCCCAGCGTTGGGTGGTGACGGCTCGGATGCTGTTCAGCAGTCGGGTCGCGAGTTCGGGATCGCTGAACTCCTCGAGGTACTTCATCGCACTGCCTCGGTGGGTATATCGCGCGGCCCCGATTGCTGGGCGTCGCGTCTGAACCCGTCGCCGAATTCCTGTTCCAACAGGCCGAGGTTGCCGAGGTTGGCAAGCGTCTGCAAGGCGGAGACTTCATCGAGTCGTTGGATGGCAAAGCCCACGTGCACGATGACGTATTCGCCCATTGTCGCGTCGGGAATGTACTGCAGGCAAACCTCTTTCAGCACGCCGCCAAAGTCCACCTCGGCCATCGGAGTTTCGTCGCGCTCGTAGCATTTCACGACCCGTCCCGGAATTGCTAAGCACATGGTCTGCCTCCTCTGGCCGATGACTCGGCCGTCTCCTCTGCGTTCGCCGTCTGTCGGGCGTTCGCCGTCTGTTGGGCGTGCCCCACGTTCTGGGCGTTCGCCGCTATGACCAATTGGCCGAGGGCGATGCCGCCGTCATTCGGTGGCACGAGCCGGTGCCGGAGAACCGTGAAACCCCGCCTACGTAGGGCGGCCGATGCGCCAGCAAGTAGCGTGGCGTTCTGGAAGACCCCACCGGTCAGGCCGACGGTGTTCAGGCCGAGTTGGTCGCGCGCTCGGACGGCGAGGTCGCTGACAAGGCCAACCGTGGCGGCGTGGAATCGCGCGCCGATCACATCGGGGCTGACTCCGGCGAGCACGTCCATCGCGGCGGCCCGAATGATCGACGCGGTGCCAATGACACCGTTCGCGCCTATTTCATAGTGGTATGGGCGACCGGCCGGAACCCCTCGACTGGCTGCCTCGAGCTCGATGGCCGCCTGCGCTTCGTAACCGGCGACCTGTCGAATACCGGCGAGCGCGCTGACCGCGTCGAACAGGCGGCCCATACTCGAGGTCGGAACACAGCCGAACCCGCTACCCAGTTGCTGCGCCAGCAGCTGCCTTTCCGTTGCGGGGCAGGCAGAAACGCATGGCAGGTCAGCTGACCATGGGACCCCGGCGCTGTGCAGGTGCGCCAGTGCCATTCGGTAGGGGCGCTCGACACTCGCATCGCCACCCGCTAGCGGAACGTATTGCAAGTGCGCGAAACGATGAAACTGGCGATAGTCCGCGATGAGCAGTTCGCCGCCCCAGATGGCGTCATCGGTGCCGAACCCAGTTCCATCAAAGGCGAAACCGATTATCGGCTCGTCACCGTCCAGCCCGTGTTCGGCCATCAGCGATGCGACGTGTGCATGGTGATGCTGCACGCTGTGCACCGGCAGCCCTGCCCGCCGGGCCCACTGACCGGAGCGATAGCCGGGGTGCGCATCAGCGGCGAGCTCCACCGGACTCACGCCGGTCAGCTCGCTCAAGTGTGCTGATGTCCGGGCAAAGGCCTGTAGCGTGCGCAGATCGTCCATGTCGCCGACGTGCTGTGAAAGCCAGGCGTTGCGGCCGTCCCCGACGCAGCAGGCATTCTTTAGATCTGCACCAACGGCGAGTATCGGTCCGACGTCGAAGGGCAGCGCCACCGGCAGCGGGGCGTAGCCGCGCGAACGTCGAAGCGGCAGCTCAGCGCCGTCGACGATCCGGGTCACGGAGTCGTCGACCGGAACGAGAATCCTCCGATCGTGGCGCAGCCAACCGTCTGCGATATCAGCCAGCCGGACAAGAGCGTCCGCGTCCTCGAAGACTATGGGTTCGCCCGCCAGATTCGCTGACGTCATGACCAGCGCGCGCAGGTTGCCTCCAGTGAAGAGCAGCGTATGCACCGGTGTGTAAGGCAACATCACACCAAGGTCAGCGTTGCCCGGAGCGACAGCCTCAGCGACGTCGGTGCCTGGTCGTCGTCCGATCAACACGATCGGACGGCGCCCGCTCGACATCAGCGCCAGCTCTGACGCGTCGGCAACCGTCAGTTCGGCTGCCACCGTTACATCACGCACCATGATGGCGAACGGTTTGTCGTTGCGCCCTTTACGTCGGCGCAGCGTTGCCACCGCTGCCTCGTTGAACGCGTCGCAGGCGAGGTGGTAGCCGCCCATACCCTTCACCGCCAGGATTGCGCCACGGCCCAGCTCACGTTGAGCCAGAGCAAGCGCGGCCTGGTCGCCAGCTTGCGCCCAGTAGGGCCGGTAGGACTGTGGGGGCGCTGCTTGCCCGCTGGCGAGTAGAAACTCCAACCGGGGACCGCACTCGCGGCAGGCGATTGGCTGGGCGTGAAACCGCCGATCGGTCGGGTCGGCGTACTCGGCTGCGCAGCTGTCGCACATCGCGAAGTCCGACATCGTCGTCGCAGGCCGGTCATAGGGAAGGCTTTCGATGATGGTGAATCTTGGCCCGCAATTCGTGCAGGTGATGAAAGGGTGGCGGTAACGGCGGTTGGTCGGGTCGGCCATTTCACGCAGACAATCGGGGCACGTCGCAATGTCCGGCGGTGCGAGCGTGCGAACGCCGTCGACCTGTACCGAATCGGTGATCACAAAGTCGCTGCCACCGCACACATCCCGGTCCCGACAGTCGATACTCGTCACGATCGCAAGCGGCGGCGCGTTCCCTCGGAGCCGCGATCCAAAGGCTTCGACGTCGGCTGGCCGGCCCTCAACCTCGATGATGACCCCCTCGCTGTTGTTGAGAACGGAACCACTCAACGTGAGGGCCGTGGCCTCGGCATAGACGAACGGGCGAAACCCGACTCCTTGGACGACGCCGCGCACCGTGAATTCGCGCCGAACTCTTTCGGCGGTGGCCGATAATGCCTGCGTCGAGGTCACGGTGACTCGGGCACCTCCAGCGGACGGCCCACCAACTCAAGGCCGGACAGTGCGCGTTGTGCCTCGGCGTCGTCTATGACTGCCACCGCGAATCCGAGATGAAGCAACACCCAATCACCCGGGTGTGTCGGTTGCTCGAGCATGCCGGCGTTTACCTTGCGCACGGCGCCCTGCACATCGACCAGGACGAGCTGCCCCTCGTAGCCCGCAACGAGTTCGACCACTCGACCGGGAATGCCAAGGCACATCTCAGCTCACCTCCGGCGCAGGCGATGGTCCCGCTGACGTGCTGAGCGCCCGGCAGGACGTCAGGTGCCCGACAAGTTCGCGAACAACCTCGCATCCCCGGGCTACTGAACCGGCAACCGCCTCCGACAGACCGATGCCATCCTCGACCGTGCTCACCTCGCAGCCGACCACATAGGTCGCCGGCAACTGGCCACCCAATGCGGTCACTCCGGCCAGCATCGACTGCGGGTCCATGCCATGTGCATCGAACTGCGACGCGAACAGCGGCGCCCCAGCGTTTTCGGTGTCGACTTGGACGAGCCGGACCGTGCCCGGTGCGCCATGCGATGGGATTGCATCGATCAGGATCAGGGCGTCCCAACCGTCGAGAAGATCGAAGGCAAGATGCGTCCCCCGAATGCCGTAGTCGACGGTTCGAACCTCGGTCTGTGGACTCGCCGGGTACGCCTGCGCGAGCAGGCGGCGTGCAACCTCAGAGCCAAATCCGTCGTCGCTGAGGAACATGTTGCCGATCCCGGCCACCAAGATCCGTTGCATCGCAATCCTCTCCGCAGGTCCGTCGCCGGGTCGCGCCCTGCTACATCGACCGCATCCGCAGATACCGCTGGATATCAGGGACTGACCTGATACCGACGATCACCGCCAGGATCGCGGTGCCGGCGAGCGCGATGGTCGTCACTCTTCCGATGAAACGCATATGCTCATTCCTCTCGTGCCGAGTTGATGGGTTCAAGCTCCTCCGGTGCGAAATACAGGTACCGGCCATACCAATCGTCTGGGTTCGCCTTGTCGTCCTCGCTGAGGACGACAGCCACATGATCGTTTCCGTCCACGTCGGCGAAGACCGCGGCCACGGTCGCCGCCTTACCCGCAAAGAAGATGTCTTGCGCGTCGGCCCGCCGCAGCGGATGTACCAGGACGCGACTGCCCCTCGATACCCGAGACCCGCCGATCATCAACGAGTCATGTTCGGGATCCACCGAGGCATCGACGCCTGGATCCCACCAGGGTCTACCGCCGGTATCTGACCAGGTTGGTACATCAAACCGCTGATCGTCGGCACCGTGGCGTCGGTCGTCGAGCCCGTGTGGATCGCGCAAGATGCCGTGCAGCGACTGGAGGTCCGCCGCGGACATGGCATCGCAGCGGTCGATGATCGCCGCCGCGTGCGGGTCGGTGGCGCGAGCTTCAGCCTTCTCCGTATCGGTCATCGTCATCACCCGCAAGGTGAGGATCTCGTCGATCTCGGTGGCGTCGAAGAGAGCTCCGGGGCTCTGTGCTGCGAGCTCGGGGTGGTCGTACAGGATTATCGGCGAGATGAGCATGATGTCGTCATCGTCTGATGCCATGATCGGCCAGCATCGTTCACTCGAACAGGCGTCGATCGCAGCAGCCGCCCAGGGTGGCGGATCGAGCAAGGAGATGAACCGGGACTGAGCGGACTCGAGCAGAAGGTGGGTGCCCAGAAAGGAGAGTGCGCTCGCACTCGCTCGGTCCGCGGGCTCACCCGGGGTCTGATTCTGCACCCTGACGTCAAGCTGGAAACAGCGCTTGGCTGGGTCGCCTTGGACAGGAGTCATCGCCAGTGGTAACGCTCGGATCAGTACCTCGGCAAGCAGGCTTTCACGACGACGGACGAGCCGGCCGAGTGGCGTCTCGCCGTCAGCGGTGATCGCCTCGATCTGCTCCGATTCCGGCACCCGCACTGGAAGTGCCTTCTGATCAACCAGATCCTTCAGCAGCAGCGGGCCGATAGAGATCTCCTGCGGCACCGCCTCGTCCCACGAGGTCCAGGTTTCTCCCGCCGCGAGCAGTTCGGTGGTGGCTACGAATGAACCTTCGATCAACTGTTGAACTCGTCGTGCCTGCAACTGCAAGAAACGCAGGTGCAGTGTTACAGAGGCATCCTCAGCCCCTGCCAGCACGCATTGTGCTCCCAGACTTGCCGGCTCGCTGGCACCGGACCGCGCGCCCGGGGGACCGAGCACACCGAACTGCCACCGAATCTGGTTCTTCTTCGCGCTGGCACGGTAGGGATAAAGCAGGTAACCCTCGTACAGCACGGTGTCAGCGACGTTCCTGGCCAGGTCGATGGGTTCAGTCATGGCGAGGCCTTGGTGACGTTCTCGCTTGCTGCCTGGAGCAGGCGCTCCAGGGTGTCGTCCCAGTGCAGCAGGCCCTCTGAGGATTTGAAACGATGTAGAGCGGTGAATGTATCGTGACCAAGCCGGATCCAGGTACTGTTCGGAAAATGCAGATCCATCACGCTGCGCCAGACCGCGACGGGCATTTCGTAACCGGCGGCTGCTGACCAGGGCACTTGTTCAACCTGGAATCCGCTCTCACCACGAGTGAATATGGTGCCGCTGAAAAGTAATTCGAGCGGTACGGCGCCGCCTTCGAGCGAGTGCAGGTACTTGCTGGCCGACACCTCGAAGTCGTAGGTGCAGGGTAACGGCAGATCCGCTTCGGTTGCGGCCGTGAAGCCTTGCACCAAGCTCGTGCATTGAGTCCAAAGAAACGGGCGAAGCGTGTTGGACCAACGATCGCGGTGTCCGAACAGATCGAGCAGACCTAGCGCTTCTGAATCACTGTAGGGCCGCTTCTGCGGTTCAATCCGCACCTGGCAGCGCAGCGCGATTGCGTGCACGACCGTCCCGCTCAGCTCCTCGATGCCCAATCGCACGGTGAGAATGGGTGAAGCAGCGTAGGGCTCCGGTTCGATGCCCAGTACGCCGAAGTGCAGCTTGGTCATCATGGGACCGCACCCCGGTCCGTCGACGCAGGTGCTACCCGGCTGCGACTCTCGAGGTCGGCGAAGTAGTCCACCACCAGCGCGCGCGCCTCCTGTCCGCCATCGAAACCTCGCCACACCTGTCGCAACCGGCCAACGAGTTCATAGCAATTGTCGATGGGAACGAGATAGCACTCGGCGCCGCGATCGCCCTTGTCGTGCAAGATCAAAGCTTCAACGTCGGGCAGGACGATGCCGAGCTCGGGATGATCGCTGACGACCTCATCCCAGGCGCCCATCGGCAGTTCGGATTCGGTTGCACCGGCCGGACCGGGGTAGAACGCAACCGTGTGCCCGAGGTTTGAGTTGTGGAACAGGAACACTAGGCCAACCGGAATCTGCAGGTCGTCCCACACAGCGGGCGACAGAAGCAACCCGGGAAACGACAAGAAGCGATCAGGTACGGCCCGATATCTGAGTTCGGCGTGATCGTAGGCGAACAGCAGCGTGCACGGTCGGCAGGTACACAGCAGGCTGCGGCTGGTCAGATTCACGACGTGTGAATGAACGGCACCAATGCTCTCGCCGCACATTTCGCAACGCTCGATGTCAGGTTGTGAAGTGCGCTCCGCAGCGAACCTCGCCAGAACGGAAAGGCCGCCCGCCGGTACCTGGTCATCGCGAGTCATGTGGACAAACCAATTGCCGGTACCGCGATCCGCACTTCACCGTCACGCACCAACAGCGGCAACGGGTAAAGCGTTTCGTCCGCATCGTCAATACCGATGCCGGCATGTCGGACGTCGAAATGATGACCGCAGCCCGGGCAGCGCAGCACGGCGGCCCCGATGGCCCCGCCCGCCCGCCGTTGCATCGTCGCGCCCCCGACCGAGGATTCGCAATGCGGACACCCATCTCGGAATGCGAACAGGTCGGTGCCGACGGTGCAAACCACGACTGCCTGGCCGCCCAGGACCCGCGGGTCGGCGCGTCCTTCGACGAGTTCGTCGACGTCTGCGAGGGTCTGCCAACCTGCGGATCCGTCGGCACTCATTGCGGTTCGCACCCGCAGGCTCGATACCGGGATCACCGAACCCGCGGACAAGCCGGCCGGAGCAGAATCGGCCGAAGCAAGGACCTGGATTTCTACGATCTCCGGTGCAGCGTCGCGGACCGCGCCGTCCACAGCCAATTCGAGCGTGGCTGCCGAGGAGGAGCAACCGTCGCAGCTACCCATCAACCGAAGGCGGACGACACCATCAGCTGTTATCTCGACCAGTTCGACGTCACCGCCATGCGAACCAAGGTAAGGACGTACGGAATCGAGGGCGCGCGCAACCCTGGTTTCGACGTCATAGGGGTGCAGGCCGTGAACCAGGAGCAGCCCGGCGACCAGCTGATCGTCGGCCAGGGCCTCGAGGACAGTGTCGTCAAGCCGGCCGAGGTCATACAGCAGGTCGAGCAACCGTTGCATTCCGGCGCCGTACAACTCGACCACGGTCCGGACCAGTTCCTCCGAGCGCTCGCGAACCAGCACTCCACTTGCCGAGCTGGCGGTCAGCAGCGCCTCGATTCGCTCACCGCTGGCGTGGATCAGCGCCGATCCGCTCAGGCCGCCGGTGCCGATTTCACTCCACGTTGGGTTCGACATGTCCGCGGCTGTCCGGATCGCTACTCGACGCCCGCGGCGCCGGTGGGGGTGTGCATGGTCTCGATGGACTTGCCGTCGCCCAGGTACATATGGACGCCGCATGGCAGGCACGGATCGAAGCTGCGCACGGTACGCATGATGTCTATGCCGCGGAAGTTGTCGCGGTCGTTCTCCTCGAAGATCGGTTGGCCCTGTACCGCGTCTTCGTACGGGCCAGGCGTGCCGTAGACATCGCGAGGATTGGCGTTCCACGGCGTGGGCGGGTACGGGTGGTAGTTGGCGATCTTGCCATCGCGAATCACCATATGATGCGAGAGCACTCCGCGCACGGCTTCGGTGAAGCCGCAGCCGATCCCTTCGTCCGGTACCTCGAACTTCTCCCAGGTCTTGGTCCTTCCCGCCCGGATCTCTACCAACGCCTGTTCGGCGAAGTGCAGAGCGCACGCTGCGGCATAGGCCTGGAAGTAGGTGCGCGCCCGCCCGCGCTCGATCGTGTTACTCCATTGCGGGATCTTCCATTCGAAGCTGACCGGACCTTTGAGTGCCGTCTTCGGCAGGTTGATCTGAACGCTGTGACCGGTTGACTTGACGTAGCCGCCGGCATCAACAAGGCCGCCGAGTGCGGTTGCCCATAGCCGTGCGATCGGACCGCCGCCGGTGTCGAGAGCCAGGTGGTCGGTGCCGTCGAACCATCTCGGTGACATGACCCAGCTGTACTTGTCGTCCAGATCCCGTTTCTGCGGATGAGGATTCGTGTGCTGATTCCACGGGTGGCGGCGATCGACGGGGTTGCCGAGTGGGTCCCGGGCAACGAATGTCTCCTGGCCCTCCCAGTCGTCGTAGTAGGAGCTGCCGAGCAGAATGCGGATACCGAGGTTGATGTCGACGAGGTCATTGGTGACGAGATTGCCATCCACGACAATGCCCGGAGAGACGAACATGGCCCGGCCCCATGCGTCATGTCCCGGTACTGGAAGTTGCAGACCTCTGGGTCTTGGAACGAACCCCAGCAAGCCAGCAAGGTGCGCCGCAAGCCCACTTGCTCGTACCCGGGCAGGGCCTCGTAGAAGAAGTCGAACAGGTCATCGTGCATCGGCACGACCTTCTTCATGAACTCGACGTAACGCATCAAACGGCTGATGTAGTCGGTCATCAACTGAATGGTCGCGACCGTGCCGACACCGCCCGGATAGAGCGTTGACGGATGGACGTGCCGACCCTCCATCAGACAGAACATCTCGCGGGTGTAGCGGCTGACCTGCAGCGCTTCGCGGTAGAACTCACCTGTGAACGGATTCAACGATCGCATGATGTCGCCGATCGTCTTGTAGCCGTGCTCGCCGGCATGCGGTGACTCGGTGCGGTTGGCTTGTTCGAGCACCCCAGGATTCGTCTCGGCGACCATGCGCTCGCAGTAGTCGACTGCGAGCAGGTTCTCCTGATAGATGTTGTGGTCGAACATGTATTCCGCGGCCTCGCCGAGATTCACGATCCACTCACCCAGATGCGGCGGCTTGACTCCGTAGGCCATGTTCTGGGCGTAGCACGAGCAAGTCGCGTGGTTGTCGCCACAGATCCCGCAGATTCGACTCGTGATGAAGTGCGCGTCCCGCGGGTCCTTACCCTTCATGAAGATCGAGTAGCCGCGGAAGATCGACGACGTGCTGTGACATTCGGCAACTACTCGCTGCTTGAAGTCGATCTTGGTGTAGATGCCCAAGCTACCCACGATGCGTGTGATCGGGTCCCAAGCCATCTCGACCAAGTCGCTGTCGGTGTGTTTCGTCTGGAGCGGTCTGGTCGATGTCATATCGCCGATTCCTAAGCTCTGAGGCCGATCGCTTCGCTTCGCGGTCCGAAACGTTCAGCCTTGCGTGGTTACGGGTTGACCATGTGCGGGTTGATCATTTACGGATGGAGCTAGGACCAGGTCCGTTGGCCGCCGGAGGTGAGAGCGCGACCAGGCTTGCGCCACTTTGGTTCCTGGTCCAGGGTGTGGCCGGTGATCTTGCGGAGGTTGCGGATGGCGCTGCCGTAGAGCCCCACCGCTGTCGTAGACAGCTTGCCCCCTGGCGGCTCGTCCATGAAGGGCATGAACTTGTCGGGGAAGCCGGGCATCGTGCAACCGATACAGATGCCACCGACGTTGGGGCAGCCACCAACTCCGTTCATCCAGCCGCGCTTGGGGACATTGCACTTCACGACCGGGCCCCAGCAACCGAGTTTGACGATGCACTTCGGTGAGCCATACTCGGTCGCGAAATCGCCTTGTTCGTAGTAGCCAGCTCGATCGCAGCCCTCGTGCACGGTGTTGCCGAACAGCCAGGTTGGTCGCAACGACTCATCCAGCGGAATCATCGGCGCTTGGCCCGTAGCCTGGTAAAGCAGGTAGACGAGGGTCTCGGAGAGATTGTCGGGCTGAATCGGGCACCCGGGCACACAAACGATGGGCAATCCGGCCTTGGACTTCCACTCCCAGCCGAGGTAGTCGGGGACACCCATCGCGCCCGTTGGGTTCCCGGCCATCGCGTGGATGCCACCGTAGGTCGCGCAGGTCCCGGCCGCCACGATGGCGAGTGCTTTGGGCGCCAGACGGTCCAACCACTCGCTGGTCGTGATCGGCTGCCCAGTCTCCGGATTGTTTCCGAAGCCGCACCAGTAGCCCTCATCGTGCAATGATTCGTTGGGTATTGATCCCTCGACGACGAGAACGAACGGGTCGAGTTCGCCGCGGTCGGCCTTGCGGAACCACTCGAGGAAGTCATCGGTCCCGCCTTCGGGTCCCGATTCGAAGTCAATCAGCGGCCAGTGCACTGCAATCTTCGGCAAACCCGGCAGTGCACCAAGTGCGATCTCTTCGACGCTTGGCTGCGTGGCTGCGGTCAGGGCGACCGAGTCCCCATCACAACTGAGTCCTGCGTTGATCCACAGCACGTGGATCAGGGTGTCTTCGGCTTTGATCGCTTCGGCTGTTGGCATCGGCGCCATACCCCCAAAGAAGGACCTGCTTTGAGGCCCTGCCACGCCGTCGGAGCGGGCGGTTCGCCCTGCGTGTGCGACGCATTGATCTTGCTACGCCGGTATCGTCAGGCTGTCAAGCCGAACCGTTTCGGCCTAATAGCTGCAGTCGATCATGCCATTGGCCGAGGCCGTCACCGCGTGTAGCCGAGATGGTCACGACCGCGGCTTTCGGACTGACCGAGCGAACGTTGGTGGCGAACTGTTCAACATCAACATCGAGGTACGGCAGCAGATCCGCCTTGTTGAGAAGAACCAGATCGGCGGCCCGAAACATCTGCGGATACTTCAGCGGCTTGTCCGCGCCTTCGGTAACGGCTGTAATTACAACCCGGTAGCTCTCACCGAGATCAAACAGCGCTGGGCACACCAGATTCCCGACGTTCTCCACGATTACCAGCGAATTGGGCGTCGGGTTCAGCTCATGCAGCCCGCGCCACACCATCTCAGCGTCCAGATGGCATCCAGATCCGGTGTTGATCTGAACTACCTTGCTGCCGATGGCGTCGATGCGCTCGCTGTCGAGCAGTGTCTCCTGATCGCCCTCGATGACCGAGATACCGAGTTCGGCGCCGAATTCGGTGATGCTGCGCTCGAGCAGCGTGGTCTTTCCGGCACCGGGTGCACTCATCAGATTCACGGCGACTACACCGCGGTCGGCAAGCCAGGCGCGGTTACGCTCTGCTTGCAGATCGTTCTTGGCAAGCACGCGTTGTTCGAGAAAAATTGTCTGGCCCTCGGCGGTGGAATGACCATGTTCTGTATGTTGATCATGGTCAGAATGCTCGTGATGGTGACCCCTGTGCGCTACGTGGCCGCTGACGGCGGTGATCCGTACGCCTACCTCATCCCCGCACCCGCACGTCGCGCACACTTCAGGCCACCTTCACTGAACTGATCACTAGTTGGTCGCCGCTGACGACACGGACATTCGCGCTGCCGCAGGCGCACAACAGGATGGGGGTGTCCAACCTGAAGTCGGCCTGGCATTCCTCGCACCGTGCGACTCCGACCGGCTCGTCGATCTCGAGCACGGAGCCGGCCAGCGTCGTGTCGACGGTGACGAGTTCATAGCAGAACCGGAGTGCGTCAGGTTCTATACCCGAGAGCTTGCCTACTTGCAGCGCGACATACGAGACCTGACGGTCCGGCAAGCGTTCGGTGACCGCCTCAACCACACTCTGGGCTATCGAAAGCTCATGCATTCGCAAACCTCGAAACCTCTTCGGCTCGGCAACACTGTATCCCCAACTCAGCAATCTCGTCCGTACGGATTTCTGCCGGAGGCACGTACGATTCGCGAGACCACCACTGCTCCATTGTCGAAAGCTCGTGGGTGCATGATTGCCGATATTCATCACATCGGGCTTACGGTCCGCGACGTTGAGCTGAGCGCGGCCTGGTACGTAGCGGTGCTCGGGTTCTTCAGGGACGGCGAATACGCTTCACCCGATGGGGCACGCCGCAAGATCTTCCTTCGGCACAGCGGTCTCCGGGCAAGGCTGGGCCTCACCGAACATCGAGGCGCAAGCCAAGAGGCATTCGATGAGACACGCGTAGGTCTGGATCATCTGGCGTTCGCGGTGGCAGACCGCGCCGAACTGGACGACTGGGAGAGGCGGCTCGCGGCCGCCGGCGTCCGGTACTCCCCAATCGCGCCGGCAAACTCGATTCCGGGTGCGGCATTGCTCGTTCTGCGGGACCCGGACAACATCCAACTCGAGTTGTTCGCCGATCCCTCGTCGGCGTAACGCCGTTCCGCTGGCGGTAGGGCCTAGACGCTCGTTCGGGCGGCCCGCGCCGCAGGTCTGATGTTCTCGCCGGCCTCCTTGCCCAGCACGACGGCCTCGGCAATGGCGAAGAGAGTCAATGCGGCAATAACCATGAATGCCAGCCGAAACGGGCCCGTCCCGGAACCGACCTCGAGGTGCCCCGCCGAGCCTGCTTGCAGCGAAATGGCCGCGACTGCCACCCCGAAGCCGGCGGCAAGCTGTTGCAGGGTCGAGGCGAGGGTGTTGGCGCCGGTCATCCCATCGGACGGTATATCGGCGAAGGCGATCGTGTTGTACCCGGTGAAACCGACGGATCGTGCGGCGCCACTAATCGTGATCAGGACGATGATCAACCAGATCGGCGTCCCGGCGGTGAGAAAGCCGGCACCGACCATCGTCGCCGCGACAATCACGGTGGCCCCGACGAGCATGGCGCGAAAGCCGAAACGCCGAAGCAGCGGTGTTGTCGCCGGTTTGATTACGAGGTTCCCGACGAACACGAACAAGGCGATGGATCCTGCGCGGACCGCTGTCCAGCCGAAGGCATCTTGGAACATCAGCGGTAACAGGAAGGGCACGGCGCTGACCGTCAGGCGGAAGATGCCGCCGCCGGCCTGAGCGGTCCGCATGGTCGGAATCCGCAGTATCTTCAACTGCAAGAGTGGATGTGCGGTCGTCAGGAGATGACGGATTGCCAGCGTCACGAGCACCGCGCCGCCCGCGGCGAATCCAGCCGTCAGTGTCCAGTTCGGCGAGTTGGTCGACAGCAACGAGGTGGCCCAGACGAGCAGGCCGAGGCCGGTGCCGGACAAGATCAGGCCGCGGACATCAAGAGGGCCCGGCCGGGTGTCGAGTTCACGATCCAGTAGCCGGTAGCCGAACCCGAGCGCCACGATACCGAGCGGGATGTTGATCAAGAAGATCCAGCGCCAGCTTGCATACGTGGCCAGCACGCCACCGAGGAGCGGCGCCACAACTGGCGCGGCCAGCGCCGGCCAGGTCAGCAGGGCGACGGCTCGAACGAGTTCGGCCTTGCTGGTGTTGCGTAGCACTGAAAGTCTTCCGACCGGCACCATCATCGCCCCGCCGACACCCTGCAGGATGCGAAAGGTTGCGAGCTCGGCGAGATTGGTGCTCGCAGCGCACAGCGCGGACGAGAGCGTGAAGATGACGATGGCGCTGAGAAAGACACGCCGCATGCCCCAGCGTTGTGAAAGCCAGCCGCTGAGCGGTACGAGCACCGCGACCGAGATCAGATAGGCCGTGACCGCCACGGAGACCGAGGCCGAATCGACCCCCAAGCTCGCCCCGATCGAGGGTGCCGCGGTCGAAATGATCGTCGCGTCGAGGATCTCCATGAAGAGCGTGCCGGCGACGAGCAGCGCCACACTCCGGCGGTAGCCGCTGACCGCCGCCTCGCCGCTCAGCTGTCCCGCCAACTGTGCTGGGGCTCGTAGCCGAGTACGCGGCGGGCCTTGTCGATCGACAGCAACGTCTCGTGCGGTCCGACTTCGCGCTTGTACGGGACGTCGGGAAAGATCTCGGCCAGAAGTTCGGCATTCGGACGGCTCATGACTCCGTCCGCGTTGGCGACGATGAAGACGTCGGCGCCGGTGGCCTTATGGTCCAGAGCCTTGCGCACTGCCTGCGCACCGTCGCGGCCGTCGATGTAGGCCCACAGGTTCCACTTGCGGCGCCGCGGGTCGCTATCGAACGAAGCAAAGTTGGCATAGTCCTCAACGTTCATGACGTTGGAGAATCGCAGCCCGATCATCTTCAGCTCGGGATCCCACCGGCAGAATTGCCGCGCCATCTCCTCTTCCAGGGTCTTGCAGAGCGAATAGGTGCTGTTGGGTCGCGGTGGGTAGTCCTCATCGACCGGTACATACGGCGGTGGCTCGTCGAAGGGAAGGCCCAGCACGGTCTCGCTGGAGGCCCAGACGACGTTCTTGATGCCCGCCCGCTGCGCAGCTGCAAACACGTTGTAGGTGGCTGGCAGGTTATTGTGAAAAGTCGTCGAGTTTGTGCGCAGGCCTGGCGCCGGAAGGGCAGCCAGGTGCACGACGGCGTCGACACCGTCATGACGCGAGTCGATCCCGGTCAAGGCTTCCAAGGTTTGCCCGAAATCGGTCAGGTCAACCTGGCTGGAACGCTGGGGGCGGTCGGGGCTGGGCGCGACATCGATGGAGAAGACGTCCCAACCGTGTTCGGCCAGTTCCCGCACGACGTGCCGGCCCAGCTTGCCGCTGCCCCCTGTTACCGCTACTCGCGCCATGATGGCCTCCTCGATACGATCAAATCTCCGTAACAGCAGATCTACCAGCGCGTCCTCGCGGCGGCTAATTCGGCACCCGGGTTTTGCCCGCGGTTCAGACTCATGTAAACCTGAAGTTGGCTGCTCATCTGCGTTGACCGTGACAGTCGGTGTGCAAGAAGGCAATTGGCAAGGGCATTTCGTGCGGACAATTGAAGACGATGGTGGCGAGATGACGAAGGTGCTCGGTCGATGGTCGGCTCCGCGAGGGGCGAGTAGTTGAGCACCGAAACGAGAGCGGGCGCCGTCGGGACGGGCGAGAGCGGGCTGGCCCATCGGCAGATCCTCGTCGTCATGTCGGGCCTCATGCTGGGCATGTTTCTGGCGTCTCTCGATCAGACCATCGTGTCGACGGCGCTGCCGACCATCGTCGGCGATTTCCATCGCAGTGACCTGCTCTCGTGGGTGATCACGGCCTACTTGCTGGCCAGTACCGCGTCCACGCCGCTCTGGGGTAAAGCCGGCGATCTGTACGGTCGCAAGCGAGTCTTCCAGCTGGCCATCGTGGTCTTCCTCATCGCCAGCGCGTTGTGCGGTGCCTCTCAGAACATGTACCAGCTGATCGCCTTCCGGGGCTTGCAGGGCGTCGGTGGCGGCGGCATCATCTCGCTGGTCTTCGCGATCATCGGTGACGTGATCCCGCCCCGATCGCGCGGCCGTTACCAGGGTTACTTCGGCGCCACCTTTGGTGTCTCCAGCGTGGTCGGCCCGCTCGCGGGTGGCTTCGCGGTCGACAACCTGAACTGGCGCTTCATCTTCTACATCAACATTCCGCTCGGCATCGTCGCGCTCGTGGTCGCCAACCGCGTCCTGCACCTGCCGGTGGTCAAACGCGAGGTGAAGATCGACTGGTGGGGCGCCCTCTTGCTGGTGTCCGGAGTTTCGGCGATCTTGCTGGCTACCCAGTCCGGCGGTTCCACCTTTCCATGGGCGTCCTGGCAGATCATCGGGATGTTCTTCCTGGGTGCGGTGTTGCTGGCCTGCTTCGTCATTCGTGAGCGTCTGGCGCCCGAACCGATCTTGCCTTTGGACCTCTTCAGGCTTCGGATCTTCACGGTCGCGAACACCATCTCCTTCATCAGCGGCATAGCGATGTTCGGGGCGCTGGCGTTTCTGCCGCAATACATGCAGCTCGTGCACGGCGTCTCGGCAACCGCATCCGGTCTGCTGCTGTTGCCGCTGCTGATCGGGCTGCTCACGATGAGCATCAGCTCAGGTCGTTACATATCTCGAACGGGCAACTATCGCTGGTTTCCGCTCGCCGGCACGATCGTCGTGTCGGCCGGGTTGCTGCTGTTGACGCAGCTCGGCGCGCATACATCGCTGGTCACGGTGGGCGTGTACGTGTTCGTGTTCGGCTCCGGCCTGGGCCTGTTCATGCAGGTACTGACTGTGGTCGTGCAGAACGCCGTACCCGCCAAACAAATGGGCGTAGGTACGTCATCGGTCACCTTCTTCCGGTCGATGGGCGGTGCGATCGGGGCGTCGGCGCTCGGTGCCGTTCTGACGGCTCGAATCGCGGCGGAATTCCACAACTTCCTGCCGCCGGAGGTGCTCGCCGGCGGTGGGGACAAGGTCGCTCAGCTCGTCCAGAGCCCGCAAGCCCTGGACGCGCTCAAGACGACGAATCCGGCCCTGCACGAGGGAATCATCCAGGCGTATTCGCATGCGATCGACACTATTTTCGTGGTCGCAGTGCCGATCTCGCTCCTGAGCGTGGTTGCCGCGTGCTTCATCAATCAGGTTCAGTTGCGGACGGCGAACTCCGCCGGAGAGCAGACCGCCGAAGACGCCATGATCGCTTCCGGCGGGATGCATTGATGTTCTGGAGGGTCTTCTGATGCCGGGCGTCACGATTTCGGCCGCGTACGGAGCCGGTGGGAGTGTCGTCGCGCCAGAGGTGGCACGACTACTCGGGCTGCAATTGCTGGACCGGGCGATCAGTTCCGAAGTCGCTGCCGAGCTGCAGGTCTCGGTGAGCGAGGCCGAGTCAGGTGCGCTTACGCGTTCACGCGGTGACCGGTTCATGGCTCTGTTCGGCCCGCTGTCCGGCGGCTTTCTCGGCGCTGGGACGGATGCTGCACCGCCCGACGCCGCTCCTCTGGTGGACGAAGCGGCCGAATTCCGGGAGCGCGCGGAGACGCTGATGCGCGACGCGATGGCCGGCGGAGCCGTCATCCTGGGCCGTGCGGGTGCTGCGGCCTTCCACGAGCATGCAGACGTCATGAAGGTTCGACTGTTCGGGCCGGTCGAGGCCCGCGTCGCGCAGGCTGCGGTTGTCGAGCACATCGACACCGAGACAGCGGGCAAGCGCCAGGCCCACATCGATCACGCCCGCGAGCAGTATGTCCGGCGGTTGTACCGGGTGAGCGTCGATGACCCGGACCTCTTTCACCTCCAGATCGACAGCACGGCACTGCCGCTGGCGACTTGCGCCGAGTTGATAGCCGCCGCTTACCGGGGGTTTGCCGAGGCCCGCTAATTCTTGCGCGGCGACAGTCCCGGGAATTGTTGACACATCAGCAATGTTGGGGACCTCGAACGATCGAACACTTTCGAGGAGAATTTTGTGACCACTTTTGCTGACACCCTGGTCCTTGACCAGGCCGCGCAGGATCTGCTGTTCCGGCAGGCGCGCACCGCGAATACTTTCACCGATGAGCCCGTCACCGACGAGCAGCTTCAGGCGATCTATGACCTGGTCAAGTACGCGCCTACCTCGATGAACCAGCAGCCGCTGCGGGTTGTAGTCGTGCGGTCAGACGAGGGTCGGGCAAAGCTGGTGGATGCGATGTCGGAAGGCAACAAGGCCAAGACGGCGGCCGCTCCGGCTGTGCTGATCCTCGCCGCGGACGTGAACTTTCACGAGGAATTTGGCAAGACGTTCCCGCATTTTCCTGGAGCAAAGGCTTTGTTCGACGCGGACGCGCTGGCTCGCGAGGATGCGGCCCGATTCAACGCCGGCTTGCAGGTGGCTTACTACATCCTCGGCATCCGCGCGGCCGGACTAGCTGCGGGTCCGATGACCGGTTTTGACTCGGCTGCAATCGACAAGACGTTTTTCGCCGATGGAGAGCACCGCGCGCTGGCCGTTATCAACGTCGGCAAGCCTGCCGAGAACGCGTGGTTCGACCGGCTGCCACGACTGGACTACGACGAGGTAGTCAGCTCGGCCTGATCATCACGAACCGCGGGCCCTACTCGGTTATCGCGTGGTGAGCCTGATCGTCATCGACGCGCCGTCCGCCGTGCGGTGGACGCTCATCCCGACTGCGGCAACGCTACGCAGCATCCTTTGGGTCTCCGGGTCGATGCCAGCTTTTTCGCCAGCTTGATGATTGACGATGCTCGCCACGTTCACGTAGGCGATCGATATGGCGTCGTCCGCGTTGGGAACGGCCGCACGGAAGGTCGGGTCGCTGCCCAATGTGGCGGCGCCCTTGACCAACTCGGCGTTGTACGACGCACTGGTTCCAGCGATGTAGCCGTCGGCGTAACCGTCGTGGGTACCGCCTCAGATGGCAGGCCGAACCGCGCCGCCACGCTCTTGATGATGTTCACCGCCCGCTCTGGGCTGCCGGTTGCGGTCTGCACCGCGACCTGAGGTGGACCGTGTTGCCCCGACTGCAACCGAACTGAAGCTGTGAGATCAGTACCAAACACTGCCCTCAGGTCGCCGGGCAGTGCAATGCCAAAGCCTCGTGCGACCATATCGACCTGTTGCTTCGCTGCAGGGTAGGCAGCTATCGCCGACCAGTTCGACGCGAGGTTGCCGCCGACGTTGGTGAGTTCGACAGCCGCGGCAGTATTCGCGGGCAATCTCGTCAGGGTTCGCGGGGCGGACGGGTCAGAATTCGAGCTGCTGTTCTGAGTGAAGCCTCGAAGCAGGGCATTGACTTCGAGATGAGACGCGGTCGCGTGCACGCCCGCCACAACGCGTCCAGCCGTCGAAGGAAATTTCGACGGATCAAAAACGTTGCCGGGCGCAGCCTTGACCGCGGCCAGAGTCGCCTGGAGGTCGACCCAGCCAATCGCCACCTGGTCGCCGGGCATTGCCCTGACATCGTTGGTGTAAGTCGCATGGGTGTCCAACGCGCCGTACTTCGTCTTGTGCGCCACCGCAGCCTCAGCATGTGGCTGGCTGTCGCTCATCAGGACGTAGCCGCTGGTGCTGACGTAGCCGAAATCGCTGCGCGCCTTCGCTACCTTGCGCAGGGCGTCCTGCATCTTTGCGTGGTCGGTATATGCCACGACAGCGACTTCGTCGATTCCAGATTTGCTTGACGGGTCTGGAACGGCTGCTAGTGCCACGCGGTCGCCGAGCCAGGGCTCGACCTCAGTGGCGTAATCGAGAGCAGAATCATCGCCCAGGACCGGAGTCAGGGCAGACTTGCGAGCGTCGCCAAGGGTCGAAGCGCCTTTGGGATCCGACGGAAATTTCTTCAAGAATCGATACAGCGCGACCTTCTGGTTCGCGGCTGGGTCGAGGTCCAGTTTGGCGAACGCGACCGTATCAGCCGGAACCACGTGCTCCGGCTGGATGCCGCCGCTCGCGAGTGCTGAATACACGTAGGCGCCGGTGCCACCAGCAATGACCAGCGCCGCAGCGCCGGCCGCGGCGATGATCTTGCGGCGTCGCCTTCGCGACCGGGCACTGCGTGGAAGGTCTCGATCCTCGATAAATGCATCGGTCCACTGCTGCTCTGCGGTGTTGAAGGGCTGATCGGGGCCGAAAAATGAAGACGTCACGAACTCGTTCTCTCTGGATGTGCTGGCGTGCCGCGTTGTCAACACCGTGCTATGAGCCAGTGACGTTAGCTTTTTCTCATCCGTTCCGTGGGCGAATGGCGAATCTTGTCGAAGAGCGGTGGATGGAGTCGAGCTCGGCTCCAGCGAAACTATCGAGTGGTGATCCTGATCGTTATTGCCCCGCCGTCGGATGTGGGATTCACACTCAAACCAACGGCCGCGACGTTCTGCCAGTCCGCCTTGTCCTCGGCATCGATTCCAGGCTCGCCGTTGAGGATGCTGGCGACATTGACGTACCCGATCGCAGTCGCGCCCTTCGCGTTCGGAACCGCTTTGCCGAAGTTCGGATCGTTACCCAGGGTGGCGGTCACGGCGCTGAGTTGGCTGTTGTAGCCGGCATCGTTTCCTGCGACATAACCGTCTGCAGTTGTCGCAGTGAAGAGCTGGATGGGGAATTCGTTACGCAGTTTGGTAATGATCGCGAGTGATCGTTGGGGATTGTCGGTTTTGGTCTGCACGGCGACCTTGGGCGCCGAGTCGGCCGACCCGACTGCAGCATCGGCTGGAAGCCGGAGCGAAGCCGTCGTGTCGGACCCGAACAGGGCTTGCAGGTCGCCGGGCAAAACCAAACCCATAGCGTTGACGAACTTGTTGAGCTCGTCCTTCTCCGATTTATCGACCGATGAGTTCCAGGCCGCGGAGAGCGTGTCTCCCAGGCCGCTGAACTCCAGAGCGGCCGTGGTGTCGGCGGGCAGCCTCTCCAGCGCGCCGTCGACCGGCTTTCTGCTGGCGCTATTGGCTTTTACGTTCATACCACGCACGACTGCGTCTACCTCGAGGTAGCTCGCGTCGGCGTGCGCTCCGACCACGAGTCGTCCGGTGCTTGCCGGTATCGCCGACACCGCGTTCGGGTTGCCGACGTTGGATCGTCCGGCCTTGAGTGCGGCGGTCGCCGCGGCGAGGTTTACCCATCCGACCGCGATCTGATCACCCGGCAGTGATGTGACGTCTGCCTTGTACTGAGCGTTGTCATCTAACGCCCCCGCCTTGATGCGGGTCAGGAGCGCGTTCGCGTGGGTCTGGCTATCGCTTATGAGGACGTAGTCGCTGCTGCTCACATAGTCGAAGTCGGAGTCCGCCTGGGCCAGTTTGGCCATCGCGGCGAACATCTTTGCCTGATCGGTGTAGGCGATGGCAAGTACCGGGTCCACGCCGCTCGAACTCGCGGCGTCCGGCACCGCAGCGACCGCCACCCGGTCTCCCAGCCACGGCTTGACATCGGTGTTGTAGTCCAGCGTCGAGCTCGCGCCAAGAAATGCCGTCAATGCTGAATTTCGGACATCTGTGATGTTGGTGGCTCCGTGCGAGACGGACGGAAATTTTTGTGACAGCCGGTACGCGGCGATCTTCTGGCCTGCCGCGGGATCGAGGTCGATCTTGGCGAAGGCCACCGTGTCGCCGGGCAACACGTGTTCGGGCTGGGTGCCGCCGCTGGCGAGCACGCTGTAGGCATATGCGCCCGCTCCCGCGCCCGCGACCAGGATGGCCACGAGGACTGCGCCGATGATCTTGCCGCGGTGACTTCGCCGGCTGACTGGATGCAGCGGCGCGAACTCGCCCTGCAAGGAAGGGGTGTTCGGATCGAGGAGATATGACGGACCACCGGACGGCTGTGGTGAGAAGGACGGGTGTGGTGAGAAGTAGGCGTCCACCTCGTCGAAGGCCGGGGAAGTGGATTGCGCGCCGTCGCCGGCCGGCAGAGCAGGATCTGGGCCGAAGTCTGAATCCGTCACTGAGCGTTCCCCCGGGTTGGCCGCTGTTGCGTTTCTCCGAGCACAAATCGGCCACGTTGACGCAACCCTGAGAGACGCTCGGCAGATTCAATCACGTTTTCAATCACGTCCAGCGGCGGGATTCTTCGCCGGAGAGGACAGCCAGATCGTCTCGCCAGGGCAATCGGGGCTGAGATTCGGTAGAGTCAGTGTGCTGACATCCTGTCCACACATCTGGCTCTCGGGGTGGGCGCTAGCAGCCCCACGGCTCTAGGGGGATAGGGGATGTCTGAATGAAGTCTGTTCGGTTGGCGTTAGCTCGATGTGGCGACGAACGCCGAATCGAGGGTTGAGATGTCGATAAACGTCGTACCGAATCGGCAAATCACGATTAACCTAAGCGCGGTGGGGGTTTCATCGGTTCGCATGACTTCTGACCGAATTCGGCAGAAAACCCCCCAAGACGCACCCGATACCGCGCAGCTCGCACCGTCCACGTGCGGCTACCGGACGGGGTGAGGAGTGCATATCGGCTGGCTCGTCATCGGTCTCACGCTGGGGTCCGCATTCGCGTTCGGTGCATCGACGGCGCTGAAGCACTCCAGTGCCTCCGACGTTCCCAAAGTGCACGCTATGCGCGCCGGGGTCGTTATGCGCTTCGTCGGCGCCACCGTGAGCCATCCGAGGTGGTTGGCCGGAATCGTCCTCGACGTTGTCGGGGTGAGCCTGCAGGTGCTGGCGCTGCATTTCGGCGCGCTTTCGATCGTTCAACCACTGCTGGTGAGTGGCCTGTTGTTCTCCCTGTTGCTGCGTAGCCGGGACGGACGCGGCATCCGGGCGATCACGGCCGCCGAACTGCTGTGGGCGGGCGTCCTGTGCGCGACATTGGTCGGCTTCTACTTCCTGAGTGGTTCCGGTCACGGCGGAATGCCGTCACATGAAGTGCCTGACCGGATGTCGGCATTTCTCAGCGCCGTAGCCGGTCTGATAATCGCCGTCGGCTGCATCCTCATCGCCCGCAGACATGGTGCCGCCAGATATGGGCCCGCGCTGATCGGAATCGCGGTGGGCGTCACGTACGCCGCGACGGCTGCCTTGATCAAAGGCGTTACCGACATCGCTGTCCGGAGCCCGCTGGACTGCTTGACGAGCTGGCAGCTCTACGCCCTCATCGTGGTCGGTGGCTGTGGGCTGTTCTTGAGCCAGGTCGCCTTCCAAGCCGGGCCTCTCACCGCCAGCCTGCCGGCCACGGCAACCGTCGACCCGCTGCTGAGCATCGTGGTCGGCGTCGTCGTCTACAACGAGCACGTACGGCACGGGCCATTCTCCGGTGCCGGGTTGCTTGGCTTGCTCGTCATCCTCGGTGTGGCGGTGATCCAGCTGTGCCGGCTGGAGGCTCCGAAGCTCGTCTCGAGCAACGATCCGGTGCCTGTACCCATCGAGCCGCTCTTGCTGGCAGAGCCCGCCGCTCTCGCCGTGCCTGTCGTGGTCGGCGCCGACCGGTTGAACAGCGAGCGGTTGAACAGCGAGCGGTGGAACAGCGAACGGGTACCCGTCGTGTCGACGGCCGCCCGCAGTAGCGCTGCTACTTCTCGGGCGGCGGCTGACCGTAGGCGTGCGTGACGTCGATGCTCAACACCTGCCGCCGATCGGCGACCATCGCAGCCCGGTAATCGTCCCAATCGGGATGCTCGCCGTTGATCGCTCGGTACAAATCGATCAATTCAGCGACCGCCTCGTCGTGCGGGTCGGTAGCGATCGCGGTCAGCCGAGCGGTGCCGTCGAGCACAGCCCACGTCCAGAAATCTGAACTCGTGACGTGCAGGCTCACTCGCGGATCGCGTACTGCGTTGGCCGTCTTTGCACGATCTGCGGTGACCGAGACTCGGACTAGGTAGCGCTGCGGATCGTAGTGATAGCTGATGTTCGACAGCTGCGGACGGCCGTCGCGCTTCAGCGTTACCAAGACACCGGCCTTGGATCCGGCGGCAAAATTGAGCAAGCGTTGCTGCTGGGCGGTGGGTTCGAAGGTCACCACACGAATCCTGTCAGAAATCCGACGCCCCGGCGACTGCGGTTCGAGTGGCAGAGTTTCGAGTGGCAGAGTTTCGAGTGGCAGAGTGTGGTGCATGGCCGACATCACCTCGCACATCATGGACGACCACGAGTGGTTCCGTCGGCAGTTCGCGCGGCTCGACGATGCCGCCGGGGTAGCCGAACTCAACGCGCTGTGGACGCCACTTGCCGCCCGCTTGGACACCCACGCCGAGGCGGAAGAAACGATTTTCTACCCGCGGCTCCTCAAACGCGGTGACGACGCCGAAGAGGAGACCGACGACGCGATTCGCGACCATAACAAGATCCGCGACGCAGTCGCCGACTCCCGCAAGCATGCAGTCGGAGGCCCGGAATGGTTTGCCGCGGTGGGCCGCGCCCGGCACGAGAACACCGAGCACATCGGCGAAGAAGAGGATGAAGGCCTTCCCGACTTCCGCAAGAACGCCCCGATGCAGTTGCGGGAGCAACTCGGCGAGGAATGGCTCCGGTTCTACGCCGCGCATCACGGCGGCCGCGGGATCTCAGGCGAGGATGTCGATCCTGACGAGTACATCGCCGAGAACAGCTGACTTCGAGCCTCGATGGGCCAGACACCACCCCCGTCGATCCGGGGTAACCAGATCAGCCGTGACCGGGATCTTGCCGGGCGGGCGCGCAGTGCACGTCCTCGGGACGGCCTGGGCCGCCCGTTGCCTTACGGGTCGGCAGGCGTCGAGGTGCCTCTGACGGCCGATGGTGAGGATCAAAGCGATCCATTTCTGCGAACTCCGGCGCAGACCCTGCAGCTTGCCCAGCGGCTATTGGACGAGCAAAAGCCCTTTCACGCCCACGAAGTACTCGAAGAAGCTTGGAAGGCGTCGCCGGCGGACGAGGCCGAATTCTGGCGCGGCCTGGCGCAGCTGGCGGTCGGGTTGACCCATGCTGCCCGGGGGAATCGTGCCGGCGCGGTCGCTCTGCTGAATCGCGGCGTCACTACGCTGGCGCCCTACTCCGGCGCTCTCCCATACGGCGTCGACGTTTCCGCGGTATCGACCTGGTCAATCGAACTCGCCGATGACCTCGCCGCAGCCGTTGCCGGATCGGCAGAACTGCAGGATCTGATCGGACGGGCAAGACTCACACTGTCGCGTCGCGTCGAAGATCGCTAGCGTGGACTCGGGCCAAACAGCTGCCCTCCTTACTGTCCGTCGGTCGTCGACCGCCGGAGCGCAACCGATAAAGGAGATCTAGATGAGCGACGACGACGCCACGACCGAAGGTCCAGCAGACGGAGGTGCCTCGGGCCAGCCGGGTGTGCATGACGGTGGTGCCGATGGTGGCGCTGACGGCGGTGCCGATGGTGGAGCCGATGGTGGTGCCGATGGTGGCGCTGACGGCGGTGCCGATGGTGGAGCTGACGGCGGTGCCGATGGTGGAGCCGATGGTGGAGCCGATGGTGGAGCTGACGGTGGAGCCGATGGTGGCGCTGACGGTGGAGCCGATCGCGGCGCATGAGTTTTGGTGACACGGCGGACGGGGCCGGCGTTGCCGGTCCCGTCCCACCCGCGCACTTGCGCGTGCTAGAGCCGGCGCAAGCTCCTGACGGCAGCGCACTGACCCGGTGCATCTCGGTCGGGCAGGCGGAGTTCGCCGAGCATTACTGGGGTCAGCGCCCGCTGCTGAGCCCTAGCAGCAGTACCGGTGCCGACTTCTCGGACTTGCTGTCCATCGGCGCCGTCGATGAGTTGATCTCGCGCCGTGGCCTGCGAACACCTTTTGTGCGGATGGCAAAAGCAGGATCCGTCCTGGCGTCCAGCGACTTCACCCGCTCCGGTGGCGTCGGTGCGGCCGTCGGTGACCAGGTAGCGGACGACAAAGTGCTGGGCGAGTTCGCGGCCGGAGCGACTCTGGTACTGCAGGCGTTGCACCGAAATTGGCCTCCGCTGATGCAGTTTGGCACCACGTTGTCGAGCGAACTGGGTCATCCCGTCCAGATCAATGCCTACGTAACGCCGCCACAGAATCAGGGGTTCGCCGCGCACTACGACACGCACGATGTCTTCGTCCTGCAGGTGACGGGTACCAAACAATGGGTCATCCACGAACCGGTGGTGCGAGCTCCACTACCTGACCAGCAATGGGAGAAGCATCGTGGCGCCGTCGCGGCGCGGGTGAACGAGAAACCCACGATGACCGTGTCGCTGCAACCCGGAGACGCGCTGTACCTGCCGCGCGGGTACTTGCACTCCGCTACCGCGCTCGGTGAGCTGTCGATTCACCTCACGGTCGGCGTGCATCCCGTGACCAAACATGCCTTGGTTCGTGAACTCGTCGCCGCCACCACCGACAATCCCGAGCTTCGGGGCGCGCTGCCGATGGGGGTTGACCTGTCCGATCCATCGGTACTGGCCCCTTATCTTGCCGAGGTGGCAGAACAGCTCGCGAACGCTGTGCGCAACCCAGATCATCTACAGCTCTCACGGATCGCCGATCGGGTCGGCGCAGAACTCCTCCGCAATACCAGGCCCGCCCCGGTGGCGCCGCTCGCCCAGCTAGCGGCGCTGGGCGGCCCCATCGAATCCACGCGGTTCCGAGTTCGGCCCGGTCTGCGGACTGTAGTGCACTCGGCCGCCGACTGCATCAGGATCAGCTTTCTGGACAAGGAGATCCGCTTCCCCCCGGCCCAGGAGTCTGCCCTCAAACTCGCACTGTCCGGCGCAACCTTCGGTGCTCGTGAGCTGACCGGGCTCAGTGCGGACGACCAGGAGCAGCTGGTTCGCCGCCTGCTGGGTGAGGCCCTCGTCGTACCGGAACCTGATGTCTGAAGCCGAGCTCGACCCGCAGACGTCAAGACTCATACCCCGGTGCGGAATCCGAGCCACCGAGCGCGGTGACGCCATGATCGGCACCGCCTTTCCCGCGCCGCGGGTGTTGATGGTCGAGCAGCCGGGAGGTTGGGGCGTCGAGGGTCTCCTCGAATCGCGCTTCGATCGGGCCACCGCTCGGGAACTCGTCCACGGATTCAGCTACCACGGTGTTCGGGTCGTTGCAGTCCGTAGACCTGGCAGGGTCACTGAGCCTGCGCAGCGTCGGTGGGCCTTCGCCGATTGCCGGCCACATCGGCGCTCGATGACCTGGGGACTGTTTACCGAGGACTCCGAACTTCTCGACCTCGATCCGGACACCGGGACCATGGCGGGCACGAACGCGGACCTCGGCGAGGACGATGGTCAAGGCACGCCCGACCTCGCGGGCAACATCAAAGACCACGTCGTTAAAGATCACGTCGTCAAAGATCAAATGATGTCGCCGACCTATCTGGTGTGCACCCACGGCACCCATGATGTTTGCTGTGCGATCGAGGGCAGGCCGGTGGCTGCCGCACTGAATGAAATCCGCCCGGGCAATGCCTGGGAATGCAGCCATCTAGGTGGCGATCGCTTTGCTGCGAACGTGCTCGTGTTGCCCCTCGGACTGGTCTACGGCCGCGTGTCGGTCGAGGCTGCTGCTGACCTCGCAGCCGCGACCGACCGGGACGAGGTTCTTGCACCGATGCTTCGCGGCCACATCGGCCTCTATCCCTGGGTGCAAACGGCCCTTGCGCACGCCCACGAGACGCTGGGCCTTTTCGGAGTCGATGATTTGCAGGTGCTCGACAGCCACGTGCACCACGCCGCTGACGTCCCTGATCACGAAGCTGGACTGGAATTGAAGACGGTTCGAATCGCAACGCCGCGGGGCAAGATACTGGTTTCGCTGCGGGCCGAGAAGGGTGCCAGTCAGATGCTGACCTGCCGGGCGGTGCGGGCCAGCGCCTCGACGGTCTACCGACCGATAGGCCTGGAGTTCGAGGGTGCGACCCGCGGCGCCAGCTGAGGCGGTAGCGTTTCAGATGTCCGCGATCACGCTCGAGCCAGGGGTCCTTGATTGCGGCAACGAAGGAGATGCCGTCGTGAGCAACCCCATCGATCCGCCACCCTTCGATCCGCGGCGGGTCGGCTCGAACGAACCTTCCTATGGCATGCCGCCCAGCCCCGTCCCGCCCAACACGATCCCGCCCAACACGATCCCGCCCAACACGATCCCGCCCAGCACAGTGCGACCGAGCGGTGAGCCGCTGACCACGGAGCCTCCGATTGCGGGTGAGCCTGCGCCGGGTTTCGATCAGAAAGGACGGGTGCGGCGAACTCGGGTGAGCGGCTTGTGGATCGGCTTGATCGCGACCGCGCTGTTTCTGATCTTGCTGATCATCTTTGTTGCGCAGAACTCGCGGAAGGTCAGCATCCATTTCTTTGGCTGGCATGGTCAGTTCTCGTTGGCCTTGACCATCCTCCTGGCCGCAGTCATCGGGGTGCTACTGGTAGCTATTCCTGGCAGTGTGCGAATTCTGCAGTTGCGACGGGCGCTTCGAAAGAACGTGCCCAACGGCAAGACGAACTGACTAGGTGCTGGAGTTCGGACTGCTCATCCTGGCAGGCATCGGGGGTGGTCTCACCGGTAGCGTCGCCGGACTGGCTTCGCTGGTCACCTATCCGGCACTTCTCGCTACCGGCCTCAGCCCGTTGGCGGCGAATGTCACCAACACGGTCTCGCTCGTATTCAACAGCGTTGGTTCGGTATCCGCGTCACGCCCCGAACTTCAAGGGCAGGCTGGCCGGCTTCGCAAACTGATGCCGACGGCTGTCCTCGGCGGGGTCGCCGGCGGCACGTTGCTGCTGATCACCCCGGCTGATGCGTTCGAGAAGGTCGTGCCAATCCTGATCGTTGCTGCTTCGATCGGCGTGCTTATTCCTCGGCCGGCCGCCGAGCCCAATCATCACAGCGCCGATCCGAAATGGCTGCCGTTCGGCGTCTTTGCCATTGGTGTGTACGGGGGCTATTTCGGTGCCGCGGCAGGGGTCCTGCTGCTCGCCATGTTGCTCTTCGCCACCCACGAGCTGCTGCCGCGCGCGAATGCGTTGAAGAACGTCCTGCTCGGCCTGGCCAACGCGGTAGCTGCCATCGGCTTCGTGATCTTCGGCCACGTGCACTGGTCCGCGGCTCTTCCGCTCGCTATCGGGCTGTTCATCGGCGGCAGGCTGGGGCCGGTCGTGGTCCGCCGCGCGCCCGCGACACCGCTGAAGATGATCATCGCCGCCGCGGGGATCGGGCTTGCCGTCAAGCTCGGGATTGATGCCTATTGAGCAACCCAGCGAGATTGATGGAGAGCTCAGTTGACCTGCCGGTCGCGGCCCTCCCAGTACGGTTGGCGCAGTTTGAACTTCTGCAACTTGCCCGTTGCGGTGCGCGGCAGTGACGTGACGAACTCGATCTTCTTCGGGCACTTGTAGCCGGCCAGGCTTGTTCGGCAGTGGTCGATCAGATCGGTCGCGGTGATCGGTGAGCCATCGGTTACGACTACAGCGGTGACGAGCTCGCCCCACTTGTCGTCAGGAATGCCGATGACGGCGACCTCGCGCACGGCTGGATGAGAATTCAGCACATCCTCGACCTCGATGGACGAGACGTTCTCGCCACCGGAGATGATCACGTCCTTCTTTCGATCGGCGATGCTGAGGTAGCCGTCGGTGAACGATCCGCCATCGCCGGTGTGGAACCAGTTGCCGGCCTGCGCCTCGGCGGTTGCCTCGGGGTTGTCCCAGTACGCCTCCAGATTGTGGTTCGACTGGGCAAGTACTTCACCGCTCGCGTCGATCGCGATACGCACACCGATGCCCGGCGCGCCGGCCTGGCCGAGCAACCGCGCCTGCTCATGCGGATCGAGTCCGGCCCACTCCGACCGCATGCGGCTCATCGTCAGCATCGGAGAGGTTTCGGTGAGACCGTAAAGCTGAATGAACTCCCAACCCAGGTCGGCGCGAATGCGCTCGATCGTCCGGGTGGGTGGTGGCGCTCCAGCGACCACGACCCGTACGCGGCCGTTGCCTGGGATCGGCCCGTGCCAGTTCGCAGCCGCGTCAAGGACGGCGTTGATCACCGCAGGCGCAGCGCACAGCAGGCTCACCTGATGGGTTTCGATTCGCCGCAGGATCTCGGCGCCGTCGATCTGTCGAATGACAATCTGCTTGCAACCCATACCGGTGAGGCCGTAGGGCATTCCCCAGCCATTGGCGTGGAACATCGGCAATGTGTGCAGGTATACGTCGGAATCGGAGACACCAGCGTGCAAGGCGAACACAACGGCATTGAGCCAGAGATTGCGATGGGTCAGCTGGACGCCTTTCGGTCTCGCCGTGGTGCCAGAGGTGTAGTTGAGCGTGGCAGTCGCACCTTCGTCACTCGCCCACGCATGGGGCGCTGCCGTACTTCCGAAGACTTCGGTGTCGCTTTCGCCGAGAACGAATTTGTGCTTGCAGTCAACGGAGTCGAGCAGGTGTTTGAGCTCCGGGTCGACGAGCATCACCTCAGCGCCGGAATGCGTGACGATGTAGTCGATCTCGTTCGCTGACAGTCGAAAGTTGATCGGTACCAGGATTCGCCCCCAACCCGAGACTCCGAAGAAGGACGTGAGCAGGCGAGCCGCATTGTGCGAGACGATGGCTACCCGCCCGCCGACTCCTATCTCGAGCGCGTCAAGTCCGGCCGCTTGCCCACGTGCTCGGGCGGCGAGGTCGGCGTAACTGACTTCACCCCACGAGGGTGCCGGTTGGTTGGGCTCGTCGATGACCGCGACTCGCGCCGGGTATACGGTCTCGGCCCGGTCCAGAAAATCGTGCACGGTAAGCGGGTAGAACATCGGAGCTCCTCTCGCCAATGGCCCGACACTACCCACGAAACTCAGCGCCCGGCAGCCCGTGTGAACCGGTTATTTGGTACTTGGGCTCCTACCGCAGCGAAGCGCCGTCGGTTCGACCACGCCTCTCCGGATGCGCAGATCGAGTTCACAGAGCGAGCACGGCAGTTCGGGCGTCGCCGAGAAGGGTGTGAAGAGCACGCGTAGGCGATGAGCGTTCGCCGGTACATGCCGTTCGACGGCACCGATCCGCAGCGCGCCGACGACGCGGTCACCGCGACCCGACCGACGGTAAGCGAGCGCGCAGTCGTAGACGCGACGGTTCTCGTCCACCGCCAGGCCACCGTCGGATTGGAACAGCTCAATCGTTCGTTGCAATTCGACGGGAACCGGCGTCACCATGTACTGCACGCAGACATAGCCGTCGAACATCGAGGTCTGGATTATCGCGAGATTGTGCCGGGAGTGCGCATGCGAGCCGGAGGCGGACGATGCCGTGAGCCCGGCCGCAAGGGAAGCCGTAAGGGAGGTCATCGGCAAGTCCGCAGGTGAGGTCATAGCTCTGACACCTCGCGCGCCAACAGGTCGGCGGCGGTTTCGCGGCGAATCAACGTCCGCGCCCGGCCGTCCTCGAGACCGATGATCGGTAAGCGGGGGACCTGGTTGTAGTTGGAAGCCATGCTGTGGTGATAGGCGCCGGTCGCGGGGACCGTGAGTAAGTCACCGGCATGGATGTCGCCTGGCAACAACGCATCTGCGATCAGCACATCGCCGGACTCGCAATGCTGACCGGCGACCGTGACGTGCTCGTCGACCGCTGGTGACAGGCGTCCGAGTAGCCGAGCGGTGTAGCGCGCACCGTACAGAGCCGGCCGAGGGTTGTCGGCCATTCCGCCGTCGACCATGACCCAGATCCGGTTGGCCGTTCGCTTCACGCTGACGACGCGATACACGGTGACGCCTGCCGGCCCGGCGATCGAGCGGCCCGGCTCAACCGCCAACCTTGGTATGGCAATTCGGCGTGTTTTACAAGCCAGCCGGACGGCGCGACGGATCTGGGCAGCCGTGTCGCTGATGTCGAGGGCGACATCGCCGCTGTGATAGGCAATCCCGAATCCGCCACCGAGGTTCAGTTCCGGCAACGACAGGCCGAAGTTGGACTCGATGACGGCCAGCTGATCGACCATCGTCCGAGCGGCTTGCACGTACGGTTCGGCCTGAAATATCTGCGAGCCGAGGTGACAGTGCAGGCCGACGAGCTCGAGGTTGGTGGCCGCCAGTACGCGTTCGACGGCAAGGTTCACCGAGCCATCGAGAATGGACATGCCGAACTTCTGTCCTTCAACTCCGGTCGTGATCGCCGGATGCGTGCCGGCGTCGACGCCTGGGATGACGCGCAAGAGCACCTGCTGACGGTGGCCGCCATAGGCCAGTGATGCCAACAGCTCGACCTCGCCGACGCTGTCGACCACAATGCGGCCAATCCCCATCGCCATCGCCGCGCGGAGTAACCCGGCGGTCTTGGCGTTGCCGTGCAGAGTGATGCGGTCGATCGGAAAGGACGCGGCGCGAGCGATGGACAGTTCGCCGGGGGTGCAGACGTCCAGCCGTAGGCCGGCGTCCTCGACCCATCGGCATACTGCTTTTGTCAGCAGCGCCTTGCCTGCATAGGAGACTTCGCCGTCAGCGAATGCACGCCGGTATTCCTGCGCTCGGGAGCGGAACTCTGCGACATCGATGACCTGAGTGGCGGTGCCGTGATCGCGGACCACCGACATCAGGCTGACTCCGGCTATCGACATGTCGCCGGCCGGAAGGTGATGTGCCGAGGCTGGCCACAGCCACGGTTCGATCGGGTGTGGCAGTGAACTTCGTAGGGATGGGATGAGCTCGGCGAGCGTCATGTTGGTGACTCCAAATGTCGGGACACCTGAAACGATCGTCGCCATCGGGCACCGCGCCCGGTTTGCTAGCGAGATCATCACGCGTCGCCCGGCGAATTCTCACAATCCACTAGCGACGGTTAGGCGCTGATGAGAGCTGCGGCACTGAGCGGTGCTAATTGAGCGGTGCTAACCGAGCGGTGCTAACTGAGGGTTGCTAGTGGTGCAGGTCGGCAGTATCGAGCTCGTCATCGACCCGGACGTCGCGGCTGGCGTACCACCCGCCGGCACCTGAAAGGCCCAGCGCGATGAACAGCAGCACGAACGGCCAGGTCCAATTGTCATTCGTGGCACCGAGCATTAGTCCGACGAGTACAGGGCCGCCTCCTGCGATCACGTAACCCACGGTCTGGACGAATCCGGACAACGTCGCCGTCACGGCGATGGCTCGCGAGCGCAGGCCGATCATCGTCAGATTCAGCGGGAAGATACCCCCGCCGATACCGGCCAGGCACATCCACAGCCAGGATCCACCGACCGGAGCGATCAGCATGCCGAGGTATGCGATGGCTGCAGAGCCGATCATGACTGCGATGAGGGGACGTTGCCCGCGCGCGGCGAGGGATGGAATCACGATCGATACCGGGATCGAAACGGCTGAGAAGAAGGCGACGAGCAGCCCCGCCCGGGTCTCATCGAGACCTTCGTGGCGAAAGAACTCAGCGAACCAACCGAAGGATATGTAGGCCTGCATTGATTGGAAGGCAAACATGATGGTCAGCGCCCACACCGTTCGGCTGTGGACGAGCCGGGCCATCGGCACGCGGGTGTCGACGGCGTCACGCTCCGGTCGATCAGCGCTCAGGGTGGGCAGCCAGGGCAGCAGTGCTATCGCGGAGAGCACGGCCCAGAAGCCGATTCCGACGCGCCAGCTGCCACCGGCGTGCGCGATCGGCACGGTGAACGCGGCGGCCGCTGTGGTGCCGATGGCGAGTGCGGTGGTGTAGACGGCGGTCATCCGGCCGATCTGGTTCGGAAAATGCCGCTTCACCAAGGTCGGCATGAGGACGTTTGCCACCGCTCCGCCAGCAAGGGCAAGCACGCTGAGCATGACGAACAGCCACAGCGATCCGGCCAGTGCTCGGGTGAAAACTCCGATTACCGCCGCGAGCAGGGCGGTTACCAGAACTCGCTGGTAACCGAAGCGATGAGCAAGCCTAGGTGCGTTGGACCCTATGGCGGCGAAGCACAGCACCGGCAACGTGGTGATGAAGCCCGCTGCGCCACTGGAGATGCCCAGCCCGTCCTGCAGCTCGTCCAGGACCGGGCCGATGCTTGTCACCGCGACCCGCATGGTGAAGCCGGTCAGAATGAGGCCGGCGACGATCAGCGTGCCGCCCTGGCGACGGGTCAGCTCGTTGCTGGTCCGCGCCACAGGTCGACGCCACCCTCCACCGCGTGCTCGTCGATCTCGTCCAACTCGGCGTCGCTGAATGCGAGGTTGTCGAGCGCCGCGACATTCTGTTCGAGTTGGCGTACCGAGGATGCACCTATCAGAACGGAGGAAACCCGATCGTCGCGCGCCACCCAGGCAAGGGCCAGTTGAGCCAGTGACTGCCCGCGACGCTCGGCGATGCGATTCAGCGCACGGATGTGCTCGCGATTCTGTTCGGTCAGCAGCTCTGGTGACAGTGAGGAGTTCGCGGCCATCCGGGAGTCCTTCGGCACGCCGGACAGATACTTGTCGGTCAACATACCTTGAGCCAAAGGCGAAAACGCGATACAGCCAGCACCGACTTCTTCCAGAGTCTCGAGCAATCCGCTCTCTACCCAACGGTTCAGCATTGAGTACGAGGGCTGGTGGATGAACAGCGGAGTACCCAGCTCGGCGAGAATGCGCGCGGCTTCTGCGGTTCGCTCGGCAGAGTAGGACGATATGCCGGCGTACAGCGCTTTGCCTGATCGCACTGCAGTGTCCAGAGCGCCCATTGTCTCTTCGAGCGGCGTGTCTGGATCGAAGCGATGTGAGTAAAAGACGTCGACGTAGTCCACGCCCATTCGAGCCAGCGACTGATCGAGACTGGTGAGCAGATATTTGCGCGATCCGAGATCTCCGTATGGACCGGGCCACATGTCCCAACCGGCCTTCGTGGAAATGAAGAGCTCTGGTCGGTACGGACGCAGATCTTGTTTGAGAATGCGCCCGAAGTTTTCTTCCGCGCCACCGTATGGAGGCCCGTAGTTGTTGGCCAGATCGATGTGGCAGATGCCGAGATCAAAGGCCCGACGCAGGATCGCGCGTTGAGTCTCCAGGGGCCGGTCATCACCGAAGTTGTGCCACAAACCCAACGAAATAAGGGGAAGCTGGATACCGCTTCGGCCGACCCGCCGGTAGGTCATCGAGTCGTAGCGATCTTCGGCCGCCAAATAGTTCATATCGCCATTCTTGCAGACGAATCACTGACACCTGTCGGGCGATAGATATTGCGCCGAACCGGCTGCGAGGTGGGCGCAGCTCAGCCAGCGGTTACGGGACCGATGGTCAAGGTGCAGCCACGGAACGTCAGGGGCAAGACGATCTTCTGGGTCTGGTTCGGCACGATGACCTGGACCGAATCGGAGTTGTTCGCGTTGCAGGTCGAGTCGTTGCTGAGGGCAGCGGACGCGCTCGCACCGGGGCGCAGCACGACTGGACTTGCCGGTGCGGATGAGCGCACCGCGGGTTGCCCGAGCGGTGCACCGGCGAGAAGGAGTTGTGCGCCAGGAAAACCAGTGATCGAACAGGTCGCGGCAGATTTATTGGTGAACGACAACGTTGCGTACTGGTGGCCGTTAAGGCCTGAACCGCGTTGGACGCCTACGGTGAGCGCCGCCGTCGCGCACGCGGGTGGTCCGACTGGTGGCACGGTGGCAGACGTCGAAGCTGTTGGCGTCGGCCGGGTCGAACTGGCGGTGGACGACGCGGCAGTGCTGCTAGGCGGCACGCTTGCGCTCGTGCTGGCGGAGCTACTGTCGGGCGTTGATGATGATGCCGACACAGAGGTGCTGCCACTTACCGTCGGTGACGGTGCCTTGGTGCAACCCGCCAAAGTGATGACGGCGACCGCACTGCCCACGATGACCAGAACGGCGGTGCGCGCAGTTACAAGGCCGCGGGCAGTGGTACGTGAGGTTGCTGGAGTTATCGGCACCGAATTAACCTAATTCATCCGGAGATCGAGACCGGTAGGCGTGCCGCGAAGCGTCTGCGCCCAGTCACGGTTGCCTGCTCACCCGATAGACCTGTGTGCTGACATCATCGCCGCCCAGAAACGCCGACGCGCTCGCAGTCCAGGCCGCTATAGAAGGGTCCTCGCTGGCATCGGCATCGCGGGCCGCCGGTAGATAAGCAGTTGCCAGATCGTGCCGAGCCCCCAAGCCGTGATCGTTCGGAGAACCTTCATTGGTGGTCACCGTGAGCTGGTTCACCGTGTGGCGATTCTCAGTGGCATCGAGCATCGGAACGATGTCACCTGAGTTCTCAAAGGACAGCACCTGAACGTGGGCAGGAATATCGATGAGTCCGATCGGTGCCCCCGCTGTCACCACATGGGTGATATTCAAGCCGGGTGAGCCGGGTGAGCCGGGCGAGCCGGATGGGCCGGATGGGCCGGGCGAGCGGGCCAGATCGGCAGCGAGCCGGGCCGCGATGATGCCGCCCTGGCTGTGGCCGACCAGCATGATCGGTTCGTCGGAGCGCACTCCGCTGGCCGCGAGGGCCGCCATGATGCCGCGCTCGTAGGCGGTCTGCTCGTTGCCGAGCGCGCGGAGATTGGTGCCTAGGTTTGCCACGTTCGGATCATTGCGGTCGAGTGCGTTCCATTCCTTTGTGCCCGTGACATCGACGATGACGCTGCGGGCGCGAGACCCGTCGGCGAGGGTCCTGCTGACGAATCGAACGTCGATGCCCCCGCCGTCGGTGTGCTCGTTGCGGCACTCGAGCCCGCGGAGCAGGTCGGCGACGTCGCGCGGGGGGCCCTTGGAGTCATCGGTCGGATCTGTCGGATGTCGGGTCAGGACAGGCTTGCCGTCGGGGTAGATCGTCCCCAGCGTCGCAGAGTAGTGCCCGAGCGCAGCGGGTCGACCGAAGGACGCGGACGTGGGCGAGGCCGTCCCGTGTTGAGCTGCGGTCGCCGCTGCACCCGCGGTCGTGATCGCGTCCAGTGCGAGCGTGACCACCTCGGGATCGTGCTCAACCAGCGTCTTGAGGGCCGTGCCAAGCCTGCGCGGATCGCCGTGTTCGCAAGCGAGAACGGCTTCGGACTCGCTGGCCGCGATCGCTGAAGGCAACCTGCGTAGCGCCGTGACTACCGGCGTCCAGCGACTCGTCAGGTCGTCCACGGCCGAATAGCCCTGTGCCGCGGCCCCAAGCGCGACTCCGAGGAAGACGCATTCGGCTCCTGCCGCCGTGGCCAGAACTGCCGTTCGCGACGCCGTGGAAGCGAGGTCGAACGCGCCGACGGGATCGAGCGCGGCTAGGGCGAGCGAGTGTGGATCGATCAGAACCTGCAATGCCACGACAGCGGCGTCGCCGAGCACCGTTGCCAGCTTGTCCAGGACTCCGGCGAGAGCGCTCAGCTCAACGAAGTCAGCGGCGATCGAGTACGCCCCGCCGGTGACCGCGACCGTCCCGGCGCTCGTCATAACAGCTCGACAATCGGGGCTAGGCCAACGCTGCTGCCGACCGTCGCGGCGAGGTGAGCTGCGGCTCGAGCCCGCTGGGCTGCCGTGTCTTCGTGGTGATGCTGCACGGCGGCGGTGTCGCGAAGTTTGTCGGCGACGCGGTGACAGGCGCCAAGCAGGTTCTGGAGCGCGGCGGAGAACTGGAGGGAGGCCGGCGAGTGCCATTGGCAGGCGCCCGCGCGAGCCCGGAGTTCATCGCAGGCGCGGTCGAGCTGTTGTGCCGTCTGTTCAAGCCTGCGGCCGAGCACGCCGACCGGCGCGTAGCGGCGGGGAGCACAGTTGTGTTGATTCGTTGCCATGGCACGAGCGTGGTCGGTTCGTCGCCTCGATATCCGGCTTTGCGGCTGGCTGTGGAAATCGAGAGCTAGCTGTGGATATCGGCCGATCGTGGCGTGCGGAACCCAGTGGGCTGACGCGACACGCACGGCTGATTCAATGACGACTGGTTCAGCGACCTCGCGCCGAGCATGGTTGAATGATTGCGCACCGAATTACACCGGTGAGATTCATAGTCCAAGACCTGTTACAGGTGACGTATTGGCGGGGGCCGACAGTCCGCCCGCGATGATGCTCGGAGGCCGCATGGAACTCGCGCCCACCGCGGTCAATGCACCCGGCGGCAAGCCTGACGCCGGCGCACCGGCCGTTTCGGGAGCCGATTCTGATGGCGCACCACCGATCGAGGTGGGTGTGGCTCCTGGCGCAGAAGAGTCTGAAGAGCTGGGTGGCCTCAACCGGCGAGACCGCGAGATTCTGGCCTTCGAACGACAGTGGTGGAAATACGCCGGCGCCAAGGAACAGGCCATTCGCGAGTTGTTCGATATGTCCGCTACCCGCTACTACCAGGTGCTCAACGGACTGATCGACTCGTCAGAAGCGCTGGCGGCAGACCCTATGCTGGTCAAGCGGCTGAGGCGACTTCGAGCCAGTCGCCAGCGGCAGCGCTCTGCTCGCCGCCTGGGCATCGAGGTCTAACCATAATTTATGTCGCATATTGCTCCGCCGTCGTCGCGACGTCGGCGTGTTGAGTTACTGCTTGGCGTCGTTTTGGCGTCGGTCGGGGTGCTCGTCGCGGTCCTTGCCTTTGTCGCGCTGAATCACCCCAAGGGGCGCCAAGCCGACCGGGCTAGCGTCGGAGTCTCTAGTTCCGCCTCCGCCGCTACGACCAAGAAGTCGACGCCCGCCACGACGTCGCCGAAACCAACGACATCTACGACCGCAGCGGCACCGACCGACCCGGCTACGGCGACCAAACCGACCGTCAATCGCCCGTCCGTCATTGTGCTGAACAACTCGGGCACCGACGGGCTGGGCGGCATTGCTGTGACAAGGCTCGTACAAGGCGGCTGGACAGCAACGGACGGCGGCGTCTTCAGCGGCGACATTCTCTCTACCGCGGCCTACTACGACCCGAACGCCGCTGGGGCTCAGTCGGCGGCAACGGCACTGCAGGCTCAGTTTCCGCAGATCAAGCGGATCAAGCCTCGTTTTGACGGCCTTCCCGAGGGTCCGATCGTCCTCGTTCTGACCAGCGACTACAGTTAGGCGCACAACGTTCGGCAGTGCGTGTCATTTCTTGCCTGGTTCCGCGCGCGGACTACATATCGCTCATCCAGAGGGGCAGAGGGACCGGCCCGTTGAAGCCCCGGCAACCACCGCGATAGACCGTATTGCTGCTGACGAATGCAGCGTGTGGCGTCCAGCCACATAGACCGGCGACATCGCGAGGTAGGTGCCAACTCCGGCCTGGTCGTCACCACGACGCCCGGGAAAGATGAGGAGAGGCCTCGGAATGACTGCTGTGATCAATCGCCCCGCTGGTACGTCCGGCGAAACTCCCGCTTCAGGTTTGGTGTGTCGCAACTGCGGCGCGACCTATCCCCTCGGCGCCCAACACGCCTGCTTCGAGTGTTTCGGCCCCCTTGAGATCGGCTACGACCCGCAGCGGCTGGCGCGCGTGACCCGCGCCCAGATCGAGGCCGGGCCATATTCGCTCTGGCGCTACGCCGGATTGCTGCCCGCCGGGCACAACGCCGAGACTCGGGTCGATTCCGGCACCGGCATGACGCCCTTGATCAGGGCCGACAGGCTCGCGGATCTGCTGGGGTTCACGGCACCGGTGTGGGTCAAGGACGATTCAGCCAACCCGACCCATTCCTTCAAGGACCGGGTCGTTTCGGTGGCGATCACGGCCGCGCGCGAACTCGGCTTCAGCCGGATCGCATGCGCTTCAACCGGAAACCTCGCCAACTCCGTGGCCGCCCACGCATCGCGAATCGGCATGGACTCGATTGTCTTCATTCCGGCGGACCTCGAACCCGCAAAGATCACTCAGACCGCGATCTACGGCGGCACTCTGGTCGCCATCGACGGCTCCTACGATGACGTGAATCGGTTGTGCAGCGAGCTCGCGGAGACCGATGAGTTCGAGTCCACCGCGTTCGTGAACGTCAACGTGCGCCCGTACTACGCCGAGGGCTCGAAGACGCTCGGGTTCGAGGTCGCTGAGCAACTCGGCTGGCGGCTGCCGCCCCAGGTCGTGGCACCGATGGCATCGGGGTCGATGCTGACCAAGGTGCACAAGGCGTTCAAAGAGCTGCAGGCAATCGGTCTCGTCGAGCCGAGCGACTACCGGATTTACGGTGCCCAGTCCACCGGCTGCTCACCCATCGCCCAGGCGTTCGCCGACGGTAGCGACACCGTGATTCCGGTCAAGCCGACTGGCATCGCGAAATCGCTCAACATCGGAAATCCCGCGGACGGGCCGTACGCCCTCGACGCCGTTCGCTCCACCGGCGGCGCGATGGCTCATGTGAATGACGACGAGATCCGGGCCGGGATCCAGTTGCTTGCTGAGACTTGCGGCGTGTTCACCGAAACGGCTGGCGGCGTCACGACGGCCGTGCTGAAGAAGCTGGTCGAGTCCGGCCAGATCGACACCACGCGTGAGACGGTCCTTTACAACACCGGCGACGGGCTGAAGACAGTCGATGCGGTCGCCGAGCAGGTTGGCCCGACCGCGGTAATTCCGCCGACGCTCAAGGGGATGCGGGCAGCAGGTTTGCTCTAGCGGGACGCTGCCGACTCACGTCGTCGATCGCCTGCGCGGTCGCGGTACCACAGCGGCAGAGCCACCCATAGCAGCAGAAACACGATCGCGAGCAGCGCGGTTGTGGTTATCGCGAAGGCTCGTCCGACGACGTAGTCGAGAATCAGCAGTACGCCGCTGAGGACCGACAGCAGCAGGAAGCTCGTGCCGGCAATCGCCAACCTGCTCGCAGTCAGCACGAGTTCTTCTTTCAGCCCCTGTCGAAAGACCAGCCGGTGAAAGGCTACCGGCGCGATCAGCAATGCGATGGCCAGCGTGGACAATATCAACGTCAGCACGTAGATCGTCCGCTGAAAGGTGTCGATGCTCTGGAACCGCTGCTGAAACGCGATCGACAGCATGAAGGCGAACAGGATCTGGACGCCGGTCTCTGAGACCCGTAATTCTTGGAGCAACTCAGCGTAGTTGCGATCAAGGCGCGCGGCGTTGGTTTCATTGCGCCCGTCGTCGGCTGCTGTCGACAGATCTTCATCGGCCATGCGGGCGCCCCCACGATCGGTACGGATCATCGGTCGGTACGGATCGGTCCAGGCTATGCGCCGGACGGCGCACCGGACGAGATCGACGACAACATCGGACCGACGCTGACATTCGGGATCAAACAGGCGGCGACGGGGACGGAGGGTAGAGCATGCGGGTTGCGCGTTGCATATTCGATGGTCTCGGTTTGGTTGAGATTTCTAGCCAGTGAATCTCGTTGCGTGTTAATTTCTGCCTTGGTCGTAGTACCAAGCGTTTCGCCAGACGAAGGGCCACGACGGCAGGCATCACGCCGACCGGCCGTGCGCGTTGATCGGGACCGAAGGAACGAAGACCCCGCCCTCACGACGGGTGAGCGACGGAAGGCCCCTAGCAAGGAGTGCACGTGGCCCAGGGCAGCGTTAAGTGGTTCAACAATGAGAAGGGCTACGGCTTCATCGCCGTGGACGGTGGCCAGGACGTATTCGTCCACTACAGCGCCATCGAGTCGGACGGGTACCGCTCTCTTGATGAAGGTCAGCGAGTGGAATTCGAAGTCGCTCAGGGACCCAAGGGTCCGCAGGCCGAAGGCGTTCGCGTCGTCGGTTAGTCACGCTGGCGCATGACACCGTCAGCCTGAACCGTCAACTGAACCGCCGCAGTATCAAACCCTCAATACCGCCGCCGCCGACCCGGATCGCACACCGATTCGGGCCGGTAGCGCGCGTTCGAACGGGTCTCCCTACGGTCAGAGTGAGCGCATCGAACTCTCAGCGGGTACGTTCCAATGGTGGATGCTGAGTCGGTACATCGTCTCGCTGAGCTGTTCTCCGAGCTCGGACGTGACCTCATGTCCGAGCGCAGTCTCGAGGACACCCTGACGCTGATCTCGCGACGCGCTGTCGAGCTGGTACCGGGCGCGGAAGAGGCGGCGGTGAGCCGTGGCCGCGTCGGCAAGTTCGAGACCGTCGGCGCCACCAGTGACCTTCCGCTGCGGGTCGATCGAATCCAGTACGAGCTCAACAGCGGCCCGTGTGTCGATGCGGCCGAGGAGAACACGACCTTTCGGACGGGCGATCTGGCGGCTGACCGAAGGTGGCCGGAATTCGGCCGCCGCGCCGCGGCCCAAGAGAGCATCTTCAGCATGCTGTCGACCAGGCTGTTCCTCGAGGACGATGACCTGCTGGCCGCCCTCAACCTGTACTCGACGAAGCATGACGCCTTCGATGACTCTGATCAGACGGTGGCGCTGATGTTCACCACGCATGCATCGCTGGCAGTGACGACCGCACGGATGCACGAGCAGGTCGAACACCTCGAGCGCGCGCTGCAGAGTAACCGCGGTATCGGTGTCGCTATGGGCGTCTTGATGAGCCAATACAAGCTCACCCAGGCTCAGGCTTTTGATCTGCTGCGGATGGCGAGTCAGAACACCCACCGCAAGCTCGTCGATGTGGCGATGGACGTCGCGGAATCTGGGGAGCTCAAGCTGCCGCCGCCTCCGACGAAGCTCGCCTGAGCCGACCTGACTCGGGTGCGGCAATCGTCCTGACACCGACCGGACACCGACCTGACACCGACGGACACCGACCTGACACCGACGGACACCGACCTGACAGGCGGCCCGCTGGCGAAGCCGCCAAGCGATCATGCACAATGCTGCCGTCACAATGTGTATCGGCAAGACGACTCTTCTGGGGGCTGAACAGCATGGATACGAACGAGATGCTGGAGCTGTCGCAGGAGTTTGCCGCGCTCGGCAACGAACTGCACGGGGACGGCGACAACGCAGCGGCGCTACATCGCATGGTCGAACTTGCGGTCAAGCACGTCGACGGCTGTAGCTGGGCAAGCATTACCGTACTTCGAGGCAAGCAAGCCCACACGCTCGCTGCTTCTGATCCAGTGGCCGCGCGGGCCGATGCGCTGCAGTACGAACTGAACGAAGGTCCGTGCGTGCAGGCGGCGGAGGACGACGCCGACTATTTGCTGTTCGACGTCGCCAACGAGCCCCGCTGGCCCCGGTTTGCCGCTGCCGTCGCCGAACAGACACCGGTTCGCAGCGTCCTGTCGTTCCAGCTGCTTGCCGAAGAATCCGCCGCGCTGAACCTGTTCGCCGACGAGCCGGCCGCGTTCGGCGACGAGGCGATCAACACCGCGACCATCTTTGCCGCCCACGCCTCGAGCCTGGTTGCGCTGCACGATGCCGAGGGCCACGCGGCAAACCTCGAGTCGGCCCTGCACAGCAACCGCGAGATCGGTGTCGCGCTGGGGGTGCTGATGGCCCATCACAAGGTGAGGCAGGACGAGGCGTTCTCGCTGCTTCGTACCGCGAGCCAGAACCTGCACGTCAAGCTGCGCGACGTGGCCGCTGAGGTGGTCGAGACCGGCGCCCTGCCAGATCTGCCCTGAGCTGGAGTGCACACCAGGCGAACGTTCGGAGATTTCAGTGGATGAGGCAACACCGGCCCGAGGCGTAGGCAAATTCGGCGCCATACTGCAGATGACCGCGAAGCCGGGTGCCCGCGAAGAGCTGCTGAAGATCCTTACGAACTATGCCGCGACTCTCGACGGTGAACCGGGCACCCTGTTGTTCGCGGTGGCCGCCGATCCCAATGATGAGAACCAAGTCTTCATGTGGGAGGAATTCGCCGATGGAGCCGCCGTGCAGGCTCATTTCGACCATGACTTCTTTCGTGCGCTGCAACTGGAACTCGCCGACCTGCTGGACGGCCCGGCCGCCGCTCGGCCACTGGTGCCCGTCGTCCGTCGGGTAAACCCCGGCGTGCCGGCCGAATAACCGGACGTAGTCTGCCAATAGCGGACGAAGCGACCTTGCACTCGTTGGGGTCGAGTGCTAAACCTGACTTAGCACTCGCGTACTGTGAGTGCTAGCCGATCGTGATGAGGTGCCCACCTGACGGGCGCCGGCCGTCGCGGGCATCACCGATCGGATGCTGGACTATCCGGTGATCGCTGGGTAGGACTCAGTCAGTCCCAGACAAGCAAAGGACGACATCGCATGGCTAAGTTGATCGCGTTCGACGAAGAGGCCCGCCGCGGCCTCGAGCGCGGCATGAACATCCTTGCCGACGCCGTAAAGGTGACGCTTGGCCCGAAGGGCCGCAACGTCGTGTTGGAGAAGAAGTGGGGCGCCCCCACGATCACCAACGACGGTGTTTCCATCGCCAAGGAAATCGAGCTCGAGGACCCGTACGAGAAGATCGGTGCCGAACTCGTCAAAGAGGTCGCCAAGAAGACCGATGACGTTGCCGGTGACGGCACCACGACCGCAACCGTGCTCGCCCAGGCGCTCGTCAAAGAGGGCCTGCGCAACGTTGCCGCCGGTGCAAACCCGATGGCACTCAAGCGCGGTATCGAAGCTGCGACCGCAGCCGTTTCCGAGGTTCTGCTGAAGGCAGCCAAGGAAGTTGAAACCAAGGAAGAAATTGCCGCCACGGCGTCGATCTCGGCCGCTGACAGCACCGTCGGCGAGCTCATCGCCGAGGCGATGGACAAGGTCGGCAAAGAAGGCGTCATCACCGTTGAGGAGTCGAACACCTTCGGACTCGAGCTCGAGCTCACCGAGGGTATGCGTTTCGACAAGGGTTACATCTCGGCGTACTTCGTTACCGACACCGAGCGTATGGAAGCCGTCCTCGACGACCCGTACATCCTGATCGTCGAAGGCAAGATCGGTTCCGTCAAGGACCTTCTCCCGCTGCTGGAGAAGGTCATGCAGTCCGGCAAGCCGCTGGCCATCATCGCCGAGGACGTTGAGGGTGAAGCCCTCTCGACCCTGGTCGTGAACAAGATCCGTGGCACCTTCAAGTCGGTTGCCGTCAAGGCTCCCGGCTTCGGTGACCGCCGCAAGGCCATGCTGCAGGACATCGCCATCCTCACCGGTGGCCAGGTCATTTCCGAGACCGTCGGCCTCAAGCTCGAGACCGCCGGCCTGGAGCTGCTGGGCCGCGCTCGTCGGGTCAACATCTCCAAGGACGAGACCACCATCGTCGAGGGTTCCGGTGACGCCGACCAGATTCAGGGTCGCGTCAACCAGATCCGTGGCGAGATCGAGAACTCGGACTCTGACTACGACCGCGAGAAGCTGCAGGAGCGCTTGGCCAAGCTGGCCGGTGGCGTTGCAGTGATCAAGGTTGGCGCAGCCACCGAGGTCGAGCTCAAGGAGCGCAAGCACCGCATCGAAGACGCCGTTCGCAACGCGAAGGCTGCCGTCGAAGAGGGCCTGCTCCCCGGTGGTGGCGTGGCTCTGGCCAACGCTGCCGCGACCGCGTTCGACAAGCTGGACCTGTCCGGTGACGAGGCCACCGGCGCGAACATCGTTCGGGTTGCGCTCACCGCGCCGCTCAAGCAGATCGCGATCAATGCCGGTCTCGAAGGCGGCGTCGTGGCCGAGAAGGTTGCCGGCCTCACTGCTGGCTGGGGCCTCAACGCTGCAACCGGTGAGTACGTCGACATGGTCAAGGCCGGCGTCGTCGAGCCCGCCAAGGTGACCCGTTCGGCCCTGCAGAACGCAGCGTCGATCGCGGCCCTGTTCCTCACCACCGAGGCCGTTGTTGCCGACAAGCCTGAGAAGGCACCTGCCGGTATGCCCGGTGGCGGCGACGGTGGCATGGGCGGTATGGACTTCTAAGAGGTCAGTTTTTCCAAGATCGTGTAACGCTCGGCACCGATACGGTGCCGAGCGTTACACGATTCTGGGGTTTATCGGCCATGATCAGCACATGAAACTGAGCGAGTCGATCACCTCTGAGGCCAGTGTCGAGCAGACCTTCGAGGCTCACTGCGAGCCGGGTGTGCGCGAGGCCGCGTGTAAGAAGTCTGGTGCCCTGAGCTGGAATGTGACGATTGAGCCCGCCGCGGACGGCACGGTGCGGATTCAGGTCGATCGCTCGTTGCCGCCCGACGTGCCCGATTTCGCCAAGAAATTCATCGGCGACAAGATCGAAGTCCGTCAGATCGAGCAGTGGAGTGCCGCCGACTCCGCGGGCGGCCGAACCGCTGACCTCAGATTGACGATCAAGGGGCAGCCGGTAACCATGGTCGGCACGGCCGTCATAGCACCGTCAGGCAGCGGATCGACGGTGACCATCGAGGGTGACGTCAAGGTCGCCGTGCCGATCATTGGCAAGAAGTTCGAGCCCGACCTGGCCAGGGTCATCGCCAGCGGATTCCGCACCGAGTTGCAAACCGGCCAGGAGTGGCTCGAGTCCAGAAGCTGACGGCCGCGCTGATTGACTAGCACCCCGGGGCTATTCGGCCCCGGGCTATTCCTGACCCAGACTCGTCAGAGCGGCCTCAAGAGGTCATCGGCGTCGACGATCGTGTATGCGTAGCCCTGTTCGGCGAGGAACCGCTGGCGGTGTGCGGCGTAGTCGGCGTCGAGCGTGTCACGGCTGACCACCGTGTAGAAGTGCGCCTGCCGCTTGTCGGCCTTCGGGCGCAGCACCCGTCCCAGTCGCTGAGCCTCCTCTTGTCGGGATCCGAAGGTACCCGAGATTTGAATGGCCACCGCAGCCTCAGGGAGATCGATGGAGAAGTTGGCCACCTTGCTCACCACCAGCACGCGGGTCTCACCCGTTCGGAACGAGTCATACAACCGCTCGCGTTCCTTGTTGGGGGTCGAGCCCTGAATGATCGGCACGTCGCCGAGGTGCTCGGCGATCTCGTCCAACTGGTCGAGGTAAGCGCCGATGACGAGGATCTGATCGTCAGGATGGTTGTTCACGATTGCCTCGATGACCGGCAGCTTGGTTCGTACCGTTGCGGCGAGCTTGTACTTGTCCTCGGGCTCCGCAGTCGCATACGCCATCCGCTCGGCGTCGGTGAGCGTCACTCGTACCTCTGAACAGTCGGCCGGCGCAATCCAGCCCTGGTTCTCGATGTCCTTCCACGGCGCGTCGTAGCGCTTGGGCCCGATCAGGGAGAACACGTCGCCTTCGCGACCGTCTTCCCGGACCAGAGTTGCCGTGAGCCCGAGCCTGCGGCGCGACTGCAGGTCCGCGGTCAACCGAAAGATCGGCGCCGGCAGCAGGTGCACCTCGTCATAGACAACCAAACCCCAGTCCCGAGAGTCGAAGAGCTCGAGGTGGCGGTACTCGCCCTTCCGGCGGGTCGTCATGATCTGGTACGTCGCGATGGTTACCGGGCGAATTTCCTTCTTCTCGCCGGAATACTCGCCGATCTCGTCCTCGGTCAGCGAGGTTCGGGCCAGCAACTCGCGCTTCCATTGGCGGCCGCTGACCGTGTTCGTGACCAGGATCAGGGTGGTGGCCTTGGCTTTGGCCATCGCGGCTGCACCGACGAGAGTCTTGCCGGCGCCGCAGGGCAGCACCACCACCCCCGAGCCGCCGGCCCAGAAGGAGTCCACTGCCAACTGTTGGTAGGGCCGCAGGGTCCAATCTGCGTTGTCGAGCTCGATCGGGTGCGCCTCGCCGTCGACATAACCTGCAAGGTCCTCGGCGGGCCACCCGACCTTCAGCAATGCCTGCTTGAGCCGTCCCCGTTCGGACGGATGTACGAGCACCGTGTCTTCGTCGATCCGCTCGCCGAGCATCGGGGCGATCTTCTTCTGGCGCAGGATCTCTTCGAGCACCGCGCGATCGAGGGAGATCAGGACGAGACCGTGCACGGGGTGCTTGGCCAGCTGCAGGCGGCCGTAACGGTCCATCGTGTCCGCGACATCAACCAGCAGCGCATGCGGAACGGTGTAGCGGCTGAACCGCACCAGCGCGTCGACAACCTGCTCGGCGTCGTGGCCGGCGGCGCGCGCGTTCCACAAACCCAGCGGGGTAAGACGGTAGGTGTGCACGTGTTCGGGAGAGCGCTCGAGCTCGGCGAACGGCGCGATCGCGGCCCGCGCCTCGCCGGCGAGTTCGTGGTCGACTTCGAGCAACAGGGTCTTGTCGGATTGAACGATCAGCGGTCCGTCGGTCACACCGTGCTCCTAGGCTTCCTGCATTTACGTGCGCGAACTGTCCATTGTGCCAAGGAACTATGACAGCCTGGTGTTCCCGTGGGCGTTCCCGGCTAGAAGAGGTCGTCGTCGGAGTCGTCGGAGTCGTCTAGGACACTGACGGTAGTAATGCGTTGCAGTGGATAGCTGCGCAACCGCTCATCGTCTGGATCGTGCCCCCGAACCATGCCGCCGCCCATCGAGATCGGCAGCAACGTGCGCTGTGAGGGCGTTCCGGTGTCGTCCACGTAGCCCAGCGCGATGGTCTGCTCCGCTCGGATAGCAGCGCGCAGTACCTCCAGAATCGAGGCGGAGGTGACGCCCGGTATCTGCTGGGACACCCGGTTCGTCGATTGGGTGACTGCCCGCGAGAGTCGCTCGCTGGCACGCAGCCTGGTCACGACCTCGCTGAGCTGGGCATCCGGAATACTGCTGGCACGTACTCGCGATACCCGCGATTGCGGCCGGCCAGCGACCCGGGGCGCGTCCGCCGCGAGGCTCACTATCGCACCGGTTGCGGATTCGGCCGCGGGGGCGAACCCGGCGGCGCGAAGCCGGTCGAGCACCACGTTGATCGTTGAGCTCGACAGCACGACGGTGGGGGCGATCCGCTGCAGATTCAAGGTGTCAGCGATCGGATCGGTCATGACACGGTCCAGTAGGGCCTCGTCGTCGCAGCGAAGGTAGCTGGCCGCTGTGCCGGTACGCAGCCGGCCGTGTTGACTGGCAACGTCGTTGATCATGTACTGCAGGGCCTGCGGAACGGGTGTGCGGGAAGACCCGGTGAAGAACTGGAGCAGATCCGATCCCGATCGCCCCGAATCCAGTGCGCGTCGCAGACTTGTCGGCGAGATGCGGTACACCGACGCACCGCCGGTCGATTCGAGGTCGGCGGCAAGGCTCAGCTCGCGCTGCAAGTCGGCAGTTGCCGGCCCAGGCACCACTGCGGTCAGGTCAGGCTGGAGCAGGAATTCATCGACTGCTTCCGGTAACGCCGCGGTGAGCGCGTCGGTGGCGTTGAGCTCCGCGCGTACCGCACCGGTCTCGGCGCCGTCGACGAGTGCTCGGGTGTAACCGGTGATTGCGCTGTACCCCGTCAGGCCTAGGGTTGCAGCCTCGGTGAGCATCGACGCGGCCAGCGGGCGGCTGGTCGCGGCTCGTCGTGGCATCAGCCAGCTGAGCCTGGACAGCACGTCAGCATCGGCTGTCGGCGCCTGCCCCGGGGGCAGCTCTGCAAGCAGCCTGAGCAGTTGCAGCCGCAGCCCAGGTGCGCTGTGCCGTTCGACGTCGGAGGACAGCGGAGCGATCGTCTTGTCCCGCTCGTCGCGTTCCCCGATCAAACTCGGTAGTCGCGTCATGCCCAGCCACGCCGTCGCCAGCTGTACCCAACGTGCCGGTGTGGCGCGTCGGAGCCAGGAATCGAACTCAGTGGTCGGCAAATAGGACGGGTCAACGTGCGTCGTCGATGACAACAGCCCGGACTCGTACGCCACCTCGACGAGTAAACCGGTCACGCTTTCGGTCACATCGAGGATCCTGGACAGCCGGCGTAAATCCCGCACGCCCAGCCCGCCTGCACGCAGTTGGGCGGGAGGATCGTCGGCCATCGCGTTCAACAACACCTCGACGAGGCGGACGCTTTCCATGACCGCGCTCGATCCGCCGCCGTCGATGACCGCCGTGCCCCGGTCGGTCCGCGCGATCTCGGCAGGTTCGTGGCGCACGTCGCCGGCGGGGTAGGCCCGCAGTCGAAGCGCGATCTCGCGTGGCAGTTCGACGGTGTCGCGGTCGACGGGAACCAGCAGGCCGCGATTCAGGAGGGATCGCGCCGGACTGGCGTTCTGGTCCGGATCTGCGGCTCGAAAACCACTGTCGTCGACTCGTACGGTGGTCGCGTTTCGCAACGTACCGATCGGGGGTCCGGCTGCCAGCCGATCCAGAATCGACAGCTCGGCGTCGTCGCAGTCGGCAAGTAGCTGATCGAGATCGGACAGCACAGCTTGCGCAACGGCCGATCCGGACCGCGGTTGTGTTGCAGGGGGCACACCGAGCCGCCGCGACAACGGCGCGAGAGCGATGTCGTTGACCATGCTGAACAGTTCTGCAGCAGTTCTACCCAAGCCGGCTGGGTACGGCCCGATGACCTCGCGTACCGCGCCGACCGGATGTAAATCCTCATCGGCGCCCCAGATCAGCAACCACTCGCGCAGGCGTTCGATCGCAACATCGACCGCAGTGGCCTCATCGGTTGCGAACCAACCCTGGACCTCGTTGGCCGCGGCTCCGGCGCCAAGGCTCGAAATCACTTCGAGCACTCGCAAGGTGTAGGCATCGAGAGAGTCGAGCGCCCGAGCGATGGACGATCGAACGCTTGCCCTGCTGGCCAAGGTCGCCAGATCAACCGGCGCCGGCAGGGCCAGGTCCGGACGGCGCCGCAGCAGCGCGATCAGATCGGAATCCGAGGATCGGCGCAACCAGTCAGTAAGCGTGTGCGGCGAGCCCGCCGAACTGGTGGCATCCGGCAGGGCTGTCACGGCATTGCGGTCGTGCTCATGACTGGCCTCTGGGTGAAGTTGAATCAGTCGCCTGCGAGATGGGGGCGGTTCTGCGGCCCGGGGTGCTCGTAGTACAGATCCTCGACCGGTAACGGAAACGTGATGTCGTCACCGAACGGAGACTGCGAGCCGGGATTCTGCGCGAGCAACTCGTTGACCGGGTGTTCGGGGTAGTCCTCTTCCCAGTTCAGCTGCGGCGCTATGGTGCGCGGCGTAACCGTGCCTGCCATGTACTGCCCACCTTCTATGCGGTGCTGCGAGAGCTATGCGGTGCTGCGAGAGCAAATAACGCGTTTCTGATGCGAACAACCAGTGTGCCACGCGTCTGCGGGCACCTGAGCGCGGAGCTACTCGATCGCAGTCAGAGCGGCGCGCTGGTCGGCCCGGCCCGCGCGGACAACGCCGACAATCGCAATGACGAAACCGATCGGGGCGAGCATGCAACCGATATTGAGCCAGAGCGAGCGGTTGTCATCGCCCCAGAAGAAGGGCAGAACCGTTACTGACAGGAAGAGCAAGCCAACCGCAAAGACGGTGAAACCAACCCGGACCGCCCGCGAACGCGTTGCCTGCTGAGAGGGTGCTGAAGAACCATCGGTGTTATCAGCAACAGATGATGCTTGCGCGATAGACATGTCCACCAGTATCTCTGGTGCGAGGGATAGTGTGACCACGATATTCTGTGACATTGACGTCCGCACGACGTGCGGACGTTTTCTGTGTAGTACGACCAAGAGTAGTGGGGTGTTTCTCATGCCGTCCGGCAAGGTGAAGTGGTTCGACGGTGAGAAGGGCTTCGGCTTCCTCGCCGACGACGAGGGGGCCGACGTGTTCGTTCACAAGGACGCGTTGCCCGTCGGAGTTGCCGAGCTCAAACCCGGTCAGCGGGTCGAGTTCGGCATCGTGCAAGGGCGCAAGGGAAACCAGGCGCTCCAGGTCCGTTTGCTCGATCCGGTGCCGTCGGTGGTCAAGGCCACTCGTCGCCCGGCCGAAGAAATGACCCCGATCGTCGAGGATCTGATCAAGTTGCTCGACAAAGTAGGCAACTCGCTACGTCGAGGGCACTACCCGGACCGAGCCGAGGGTAAGAAGGTGGCGACCCTGTTACGGGCCGTCGCCGACAATTTGGAGTCCTGAGCAGTTCGATAGATCGCAGAAGGGGCTCCGGCGCATCGCCGGAGCCCCTTTTTGCTGCAATTCGCGAGCTCACTCAAAGTCTCGCGGTATCTCATTCTATGGGACGATATTCCCATATAATGAGAGCTGCGGTACCGTGTGCTTCGTGGAAGGCACTCGTCCAACGGCAGGCAGTCGGCGCTGGCTGATTCTCGCGCTGGGGCTCTTCGCCCAAGCGGCGACGTGCTCGTTCCTGTACGGCCTGCCGATGCTCGTTCCCCAGTTTCGAACCGACCTGCACCTGTCGTTGCCCGTGGCCGGCGCGGTGGTGGGCGCGCCCGCGCTCGGGCTGCTGCTGACCCTGATCGCCTGGGGAGCCCTTGCCGACCGCTACGGCGAACGATGGATCATCGTTTCCGGCCTCGCGCTGGCCGCGATCTTCTTGTTGTGGGCCACCCAGCTGGCCTCCGTCCTCGCCTTGTGCATCGCGCTTGTGCTGGCCGGCGCCTCGGCCGCCTCGGTGAACGCCGCAAGCGGCCGGATGGTGCTGGGCTGGTTCGCGGCCCATGAGCGCGGTCTGGCGATGGGCATCAGGCAGACCGGTCAACCGCTCGGCGTGGCCTTTGCGGCTCTGGTGTTGCCACCGGTCGCCCAGCGATGGGGGCTTGGCCCGGCCCTCGCGATCCCGGCCGTGACCTGCGCGGTGCTCGCTGTCCTCGTTGCGGCCTTTGCGCTGGACCCACCACGGCCTGCTATGCCCACGACATCAGGGGCCACAACATCAGGGGCCACGACATCAGATACAGCCCGCAAGGTCGCATCACCGTATCGGGTACCCACCTTGTGGCGTCTGCACGCCGCCTCGACCATGCTGGTCGTCCCGCAGTTCGCAGTATCGGGATTCTCGATGATCTACCTGGTCGGAGTGCGGCACTGGGATGCGACCGACGCCGGCAGGCTGCTGTTTTTCGCACAGGTGCTCGGGGCGTTCGGACGGATCGGCAGTGGAGTCTGGTCCGATCGGGTTGGCAGTCGGCTGCGCCCAATGCGTCAATTGGCAGTGGCCAGTGCCGCGGTGATGGTGGCCGCGGCGCTGTGTGACCGGATCTCGTCGCCGGTGGTCATCGTCGTGCTGGTACTCGGTGCGGTCATCACGGTTGCCGACAACGGATTGGCCTTCACGTCGGTGGCTGAAATCGCCGGATCGTCCTGGGCTGGTCGAGCTCTTGGCGCTCAGAACACCGCGCAGAACATCGCCGCCACACTCACCCCGCCGCTACTCGGCGCCTTGATCTCGGCACACGGCTACGCGCTCGGATTCGCGATTGCGGCGATCTTTCCGCTGCTCGCTATCGCGCTGACGCCCGTCGGCGACGAGCGTCGGTTCGCCGCCGCTCAGTCGCGAAGCGAACCGATCGCCGGAACCAGCCTCGCGGCGCGTGCCCGGCCAAGCAATTCTTCGATCGCGTCGTAGCCCTCATCGCCCAGATCGCGGCTGAACTCGTTCACGTACAGAGCGATGTGCTGGCGCTGGACGGCCGGGTCCATCTCGTCGGCGTGCTCGGCGATGAAGTCGGCAGAGGCCTGGGGATTCTCGAACGCGTAGTCGACTGAAGACCTGATCACCGTGCTGAGCAGCTCTGGATCGAGTTCGGGACGGGACGCGTCGCGGCGCGCGATGATCGCGCCGAGCGGGATGGGATGCCCGGTTGTGGATTCCCACCATTCGCCGAGGTCAGCGATCGCGGTGAGCCCGTATTGCGGATAGGTGAAACGGGCCTCGTGAATGACCAGACCTGCATCGTAATGTCCGTCTCGGACGCCGGGCATGATCTCGGCGAAGGGCACGATCTCAATCGATGCCGGCTGTTGGCCCTGGGCCCACAGCCGCATCAGCAGGTACGCGGTTGTCCGGTCACCCGGAACCGCAACCTTGGCGTCGTTGAGATCCGCACGAGCCTCGCTGGTCAAGACAAGGGGCCCGCAGCCCCTGCCGAGCGCACCGCCGCACGGCAACAGGCGATATTTGTCGAGCAGCCACGGCAGGGCCGCATATGACACCTTGACCACGTCGAAATCACCTCGCTGGGCGGCGTGATTGGTGACGTCGACGTCGGCGAACGTGACCTCTGGCACCGGAGCGCCGTCGATCAAGCCATGTGTCCAGGCGTGGAACACGAACGTGTCATTGGGGCAAGGTGAGAACGCTAACGACACGGCGGGGGTTGTCATGCTGGGTCTCCCTGAATTCTCAACGGTAACGGGCTGGCCAGCAGCCCGTCGAAGGCAGCCGTGAGGGCGGCCAGCGCTTCGGTGATCTGCCAATTGTCGCGGTTGCGGGGCCCGACCCGGTTGGAGATCGTCCGGATCTCGACGAATGGCACCCCGAACCTGCTCGCAGCCCGATGGACGCCAACACCTTCCATGGCCTCGGCGACCGCATCCGGATAAGCCGCGTGCAGTTCGTCGGCTCTGGCCTGACTACCGGTAACCGTGGAGACCGTCAGCACCGAACCGAGCACCGCGTCCGTCCGGCGCGAGACGAGTTCAGCCAGCGGCTGATCTATCTCGAAGCGGACGGGACCCCACCCGAGTTCGGCCATCGAGCTGAAGCCGGAGTCGGTTTCGGCGCCAAGATCGGCGTGTACGACGGCATGAGACACCGCGACCGATCCCACTTCTGCGGCCGGGAAGCCGCCGGCAATCCCGGCGCAGATCACCAAGTCATACGGGGAGTCATACCGGGAGTTATCGCGGGAGTCGGCGCTGGCATCAGAACGGGAGGACGGTGGCCGTAAGGCCCAACATGCGGCAACGGTCGCTGCCGGCAGTCCGACGCCGCTGGCCACCACGTCGACCACGCCCGCGGCCGTTGTCGAGCGCAGGGTGTCGACCTCACCGGCAGCCCCAGCTGTCGGGTTGCGACCCTTGAGCACGGCGTCGCGTTCGGCGCCTGCCGCCGTGACCACCAGGATGCGGGTCATCGGCTTGGCGCCATCTGCTCGAACACGACTACTGCTCGAGTTTGACCTGCACCAGCCAGGTTGTCAGCTGGTTCGAGGGACGTACCGCGGTGATCCGAACGAAGTAGCCGCCCTGGGCCTGTGGAACATTCAGCCGGGCCGTGAAGTCTCGGGTGGGTGCGGCCGTCCCCGCACCGTCGACGGTCGTCGACTTGCCCGTGCTGTCCTCGGTGAACGCGGTGGCGATCCAGCCGGCGTCGGCCAGATCGTGCGACACATCCACCAGGATGGTCGAGCCCGGCCGGACGGTCAGCTCGACGATCTTCGAGTCGTCCGAGCAAGTCTTGAGGAGCGCGCAGGGTTGCTGGGCAGACACTTTCTTCGCAGTAGATCCGCTGAACACGGTTACCGTCGGCCGCGGCTTCTGGCCGCAAGCGCTGAGCAGCATCGCGGCCGCGATGAGTGCGATGACCATCGCGATCGGACGGCCCGATCGGCGCGAGGCAACGGCGGGGATCGAGCGGTCTATCGACGAAGTCACGCACCGAGATTACCGGGGTGCGCCTCGCGCTCCGGGCGCACCGGCTGAGTGTGGCCTCGGGCACGTACCGCTCGTTCGCGCAGGGCCATGAACAGCGCGACGCCGACGGTAAGACCCGCGGCGACGCCGAAGCCGAGCTGGCCATTCGTGGAGGGCAGCAGGATGGCGATGGTCGCACCGAGCACCCAGGAAAGCTGCAGGAAGGTCTCAGAACGGCCGAAGGCGGAGGACCGCAGCGATTCGGCGACGTCGCGCTGTATCACCGCATCGAGGGAGAGCTTGGCGAGCGCGTTGCTGATGGCCGAGCACAGCGCGGCCACGATTGCCATTGGCAGCGAGAAGAACACCGCCGTTACGAGGCAGGCCACTGCGGCAAGGGCGTTGCACATCAGGATGATCAGGTCGGGACGAGCCATCTTGAGCCGGGTACCGATGCCGGTGCCCAGAAAGTTACCGACACCGGTGGCGCCGCCCATGGCCCCGAGGCTGGCGACCGCCTCCCACCCGTGGGAGGTCGCCTCGATGTAGAAGGCGAGGAAGAGGGTGATGAAACCGGACAGCCAGCGCAGTGTCGATTCACCCTGCAGGGCAAGGATCACCGGCTGGGTGAAACCACGCCTGGACCAGGCCAGTAGGCGTTGAACCGAAAACAGCCGCGCGGCCGGCGGTTCTTTCGCGGCTGACCGGGCGCGCTTTTCCACGTGCACGGCATCCTCGGGCAGCGTGTCCACGATCTTGGGCAACCGAAATGAGTAGAAGGCGGTAGCCGCGAAGGCGACGGCGGTTATCCAGAGACCGAGCGGGTAGGACCCGGTCACCTTGATCGTCACGCCGACGATGCCACCCCCAAGCAACGCCGCGGCCAGGCCGAAGATGCTCAACCGAGCGTTGGCCTCGACCAGCGTGAGGTTCGAGGGGACCAGCCTGGGGGCGGCCGAGGATCGAATGACGGCGTACGCCTTCGACAGCACCAGCGACCCGAGCGCTGCCGGAAACAGTACGTACAGGTCGGTGAAATTCTGTGCCATGACGATGGCCAGCAGCGCTCGGCCGATTGCCGTGCCGGCCATCAGCCAACGACGGCCGTGCTGGATCCGGTCCAGACCCGGGCCGATGATCGGTGCCACCAACGCGAATGGTGCCATCGTTATGAGCAGGTAGAGCAGAACGTTGCCGCGTTGGGCGTCCGACGGCGCGGAGAAGAACACTGTGCCGGCCAACGCGACCGTGACCATCGCGTCCGCGCCATAGGACATGACCTGGTTCCAGATCAAGGCCGTGAGCCCGGACTCGCGGGCTCCGTCCGCTTGACTCGCAGAGATGACCTTGTGGGCGACAAGCTTCGACAGGTATCGGCTGCGGGCCATCACGGCCCGGGTCACGGTCACATCGCCGGTGCCAGCCGGTCGGGCCGAGGCAGCCCTGGGTTCTCGTGGATCATGCTCGTTCGACTCGCGGCCTGCGAGCGCCCGCTTACCGGGATCGAGCTGCTCCGGCGGTTGCTGCCCGCCCGGCGGCTGGATGTGGTGGTAGGTGGGCTGGGAGAAACCGTCAGGGCTCGCGCCCCCCGCTTCCCAGTCAGTTCCCATGTCTCCATCCTGCCCCAAACCACCGACGGACGAGGCCGCCGCCTGGCTGAAATGGCGCCAGATCTGTGCAGTCGGGTGCCTACTCAAATGCCAATGAGCGACAATAGGCGTTGTGAGCGTCCAAACAGAGCGATTTCCGCAGAGCCCGATTGCCACCGAAGGTGCTGGCGAGGCCGCCGCGGACACGTTCGTGCTCGATGCCGAGTGCGCAGCAGCAGTCGAGTTGGCGCGGTCAGCCGCGATCGAGAACGCGAGCGAGACCGCGGTAGGCGAAGCGAGCGCTGTCGGTGAACACCTCGGTGTTCGCGCTGAGGGCGAACGGCTGGTCACGCACGCCTTTGCAGCCACCTTGCGCGGGTATGTCGGCTGGTTCTGGGCAGTCACGCTCGATCGTGCGCCGGGATTCGCGCCGACCGTCGCAGAGGTCGTCCTGTTGCCCGGTGATGTTGCGTTGCTGGCGCCCCCGTGGGTGCCGTGGAGTGAGCGGGTACAGCCGGGCGATCTCAGCCCCGGGGACGTATTGCCGACTGCACCCGACGACCCGCGGCTGGTGCCGGCCTACCTGCTCTCCGATGACCCACAGGTCACCGAGGTCGCCTTCGAACTCGGCGTCGGTCGCGTCCGGGTGCTGTCGCGCTTCGGGCGTCTGGATGCTGCCGATCGCTGGACGGCCGGTCCGGGCGGTCCAGATACGCCGATGGCCCGGCAGGCACCCGCGCCGTGCGGAACCTGCGGATTCTTTCTGCCGCTCGCGGGATCCTTGAGCGCCGCGATCGGGGTCTGCGCCAATCCCGTCACCGAGACCGATGGCCAGGTCGTGACGGTCGATCATGGTTGCGGCGCACATTCTGAAGCGGTGGTCGAGCCCAACCTCGAAGAGCTCGGAGCGGTGTTCGACGATGACGAGATTGATGTAGTCGAGCGCGATGATCTTGATTCAGAACTCGGGGAACCAGCCGCGGATCTCAGCGAGCAGGCGGTGATCGAGATCGAGTCGCCTACCGTCGATACTCTCCACGCCGCCGATTCCGGCGCTGTTGATGCTGATCACGAGGCACCCGACGAACAGCTCGGCCAGGCTGACATCGCGCAGCTCGACCAACCAACCGCGATCGAGAGCAGCGTCGAGCAGCCTGCGCCGAGTGACGCCGGGCAAGACAGCTTCTGACAGCACCGGCGTCGCCAACCGACCACGGCCATCGATCACTGCGATGTTGCTTCGGCTCGTTTCAGCTACCACCGCGTCAGCGCCTTTTCCGCATACGAACAACGGCAATTCGCCGGGCCGCCCCGCCGCCGTCTCGAGGTCGACCAGGTAGCGGCGATCGTTGTATTTGTGACGCCAGCTGCCAGCCCTGCCACGCACGGTCCGCAGCCTGACATCAGCCTTCGAGGTCTGTGCAGGGTCCGCCTTGACCGCTGACAACGAGATTTCAGCACGCTCGGTGCTCGGACGGATCGCCACCCGAATCCGATAACTGGCAACCGAGCGGTGCTCCCGGGCCGCAGCTTCCAGCTCCGAGCGCAGGCCCGCGGGCAGAGCTCGTCCGTACAGCTCACGCAACGAGGCATCAAGGCGACCGAGGTGGTCGCTCAAACCGGCGATGATGCCATTCGAGGCCAGCATCGTGTCGAAGATGCCGTCGTCCGGATCGACCACCTCGGGTAGCTCGGCCGACTCGGTATCGAGCTCGATGCCGCCGAGACCGAGCAGGGGAGCGGCTTTGATGAGGCATTCACGCCACTCGGCCATCGGCACCGAATCGGCGGTAATGCCTCCGCCAACTCCCAACTCGAAGCGGGAGGAAGGCGATTGCAAGTTGGCGACGTGCTCGGGGTTGAACTCGAAGGTACGGATCGCCACATTGAGGGTCGCGGTGTCGTTGGCGCCGAAATACCCGACGGCGCCGGTGAAAACTCCGCGGGGCACGGCCTCGAGCTCCTCGATGAGTCTGATCGCCCTGATCTTCGGCGCGCCCGTCACCGAGCCCGGTGGAAAGGTCGCTGCCAGTATTGCCGAATCGACTTCGCCGCCAAGCACGTCCGGACGAAGTCGGCCCGTGACTTCGCTGACGAGGTGCCAGACGCCGGGCGCGGGACGGATCGCCAGCAACGTCGGAGTGCGTACCGTGCCCGGCTCGCAGACCCGGGAAATATCGTTGCGCATGAGGTCGGTGATCATGATGTTCTCGGCACGATCCTTGGCCGAATGGCGCAGACCGACCGCGGCCGGGTCATCCAATCGATCGCCGGCCACCGTCCGGAGCGCGGTGCCCTTGATGGGAGCCGTGCTGAGGGTCGCACCGTCGCGATGCAAGAACAGTTCGGGTGAGAAACTCACGATCGTGCGGTGCGGGGTTTGCAGATAGGCGGCGTAGTCCGGCTCGAGCTGTTCGACGCCCGTGCTGAAGAGGTCGAGGGGGGAGCCGTGCAGCTCGCCGGTGAAGCGCGCGCAGACATTGACCTGGTAAAGCTGCCCGGCCCGAATCGCTGAGATGGCCCGCTCGACGGCAGCCACGTGCGTCTGCTCGGGGGTAGCGCTGACCCCGGCGAAGCTGAAAGCGGCTTGCGGCGCGCTCTCCGAGCCTGCTTCGGCCGAAGTCGCGATCGCCATGATCGTGGCCGCTAACTGCACCAAGTCTGTCTCGTCGGAAATGGTCTCTAGAAACCAATCGCCCACCTCGTCCTGGCGGAGCACGGTCTCGAAGCGCCCCCACCACGAGGTCGCGTCGTCGAAACCGAACCAACCGAACCAGCCGCCGCCGAGAGCCCCCGCCGGGCCGCTGGCCTGCAGCCGTGGCGGCGCGGTCGGACTGCCGCCCCCGCTGCCGCCCCCACTGACGCCGGAAAGAACTTGCCGCGGGGCCCAGGCAATCAGCGCACGTCCAGCAGCCCACCGTCCGCTCAGGTATGTCAACGCGCTCGCGTCGATTTCGCGGCTCGCGTTGAGGGCCCGCACCAACTGCCCTGCGGTCGTGATCAGGGCGAGGGGGTGAACCCGAATCTCAGCCAAGCCGACCTTCGTCCGAATGCTTACGGATCAGCGGAAACGCCGCAATCCCCAGCAGCCAACCGGCGAGGCAGGTCCAGAGCCAGACGCGGTGGCCGTGGTCGCCGAGCCAGTTCCAAAACGGCAACAGGGCGACAAAGGCCACGAAGAACAGGATCGTGCCGGCGAGGATGACCTTGCGGGCGTCGACGGAAAGCATCTCGACGTGCGCCGGTACGGGCCGATTAAACTGCGGTGATTCTGCAGATTCTGGCGTTTCCGCAGATTCTGGCGATCGTGGCGCACCGTTGTTCGCGGGTTTGTCTGCCGGTTCGGTCGAACTATCGCTCACAACTGGGCAGGCTACCGTTCCCGATGACAGCGAATGACGGAAGTCCATAGCGGATCGGATAATCGTTAGCTAGACTAACCATGTGCCGACCACCGTCCCCATGTCCGACACGGAGCTCGCGTCGAGCATCCGGCTGTCGATTCTGAAGATGACCCGGCGCCTGCGCTCGCAGCAGGTGAACACTTCGGTCACGCTCTCGCAACTGTCCGCGCTGGCGACGGTTGCCAGGTCCGGGCCGCTGAGCGCAGGCGAAATCGCTGCGATCGAGCAGGTCCAGCCGCCGTCCATGACCAAGATCCTCGCCTCGTTGGAAGCCGATGGCCTGATCGATCGTGGCGCCCACCCGGAAGACCGGCGGCAGTCGATCATCTCCATAAGCGATGCCGGCCGCGACCTGCTCGACAATGAAACCCGCGCCCGTGACGAATGGCTGGCGCTCCGACTCGCGGACTTGAGCGAGGCAGACCGTGACAAGCTGGCGCAGGCTACCGAGGTATTGAACCGGCTCGGTTCATAGGTGCGCGCCCGGTCCGTTGAAGCCACCCAGGAGGCATTGGCAGAAGCGGGTGAACCATCGGCTGCCCGCTTGCCAGATGGCCGCAAACCGCGGGTAAACCCCTTTCAATCCTTGAGGGTTCGCAACTATCGGTTGTACGCCGGCGGCCAGTTGGTGTCGCTGACCGGGACGTGGGCCCAACGCGTTGCCCAGGACTGGCTGGTCCTGCAACTCACGAACTCCGGCACCGCACTGGGTATCGTGACCGCGTTGCAGTTCGGGCCATCCCTGCTCTTGTCGATGTATGGCGGGGCGCTGGCCGACCGTGGCAACAAGCGGCGGCTGTTGTTGTTCACCCAGACCTCGATTGCCCTCACCGCTCTGGTGCTCGGCTTGCTCGACGTCTCCGGTCTGGTCCAGATCTGGCACGTCATGGCACTTGCCGCTGTCCTCGGGGTGGCGGGCGCGATAGATACCCCCATTCGGCAGTCTTTCGTCGTCGAGATGGTCGGTCAGGAGGACCTGCCGAACGCGGTAGCTCTGAACGCGACGATCTTCAATCTCGCTCGCATCATCGGACCTGCCATTGCAGGAGTTTTGATCAGCGCGGTGGGTACCGGGTGGGCCTTCATCGGGAACGCCGCGTCGTCTATCGCCGTATTGGCTGGTCTGTTGCTGATGCGTCCGGCCGAGTTGTTTCCATCTAAACCCGTCGTTCGCGAGCCCGGTCAATATCGAGCGGCGCTGCGCTACGTCACGAGCAGGTCTGACTTGATCTTGCCGATGGTGCTGGTCTTCGTAGTCGGAACGTTCGGTATGAATTTCCAGATCACTATCGCGCTCATCGCCAAGCAGGTGTTTCATCGAGGCGCGGACGCCTATGGCTTGCTGTCCACGCTGCTGGCCGTGGGCGCGACGTTGGGCGCGCTAGGCGGGACGTTCCGGCGTAAGCGCCCGTCGAGGACCTTTCTGATCCTGTCCGCCGTGGGATTCGGCGTCTTCGAAATCATCGCCTCCGTGATGCCGAGCTTCGCCCTGATGGGCGCGGCTCTCGTTCCCGCAGGTGCGGCCATGATCGTGTTCGCGCAGTCGGCCAATGCGATGGTGCAGCTCGGCGTCGAGCCGACCATGCGCGGCCGGGTGATGGCGTTGTACCTGATCTGCTTCCTCGGCGGCACCCCGGCCGGCGCCCCGATAGTCGGCTGGGTGGCCGAGCAGTTCGGGCCGCGCTGGGGGATGTTGGGAGGCGGCATCATCTCGTTGGTCATCACGATCGCCATCGGTCTGTGGCTTGTGGCTCGCCGCCGAATTGGCTTCAGCGGCCTGTGGGGGCGCTTCGCTATCGTTCGGGCGTGACATTCCCGGCGCTCACCGATCCGACCGACCCCAGGCTGGACGATTTCCGGGCTCTGATCGACGCCGATGTACGCGCCGATCGCCGCGGCGTCGTCATAGCCGAAGGCGTCAATGTCGTCGAGCGCCTGCTGCGGTCTAACTATCGCGTGCGAGCGATCGTCGGGGTCGAGTCGAAGTTGACCGCGCTGAGGCCCACGATCACTGAATCAGCACCCGTGCCGGTGTATTGCCTCGACAAGTGGGCGCTGTCCGATCTGGTGGGCTTCCGGGTCACCAGGGGCGTACTCGCCGCGGCAGATCGTCCTGCTGTCGCGGACCCGGTCGAACTCGTTGACCAAGGGCGCCGTTTCGTGGTGCTCGAAGGTATCAATGACTTCGAGAATCTTGGTTCGATCTTTCGTAACGCTGCCGCGTTCGGCATCGACGGCGTGCTGCTCGATCCACGCTGCGCAGACCCCTTGTACCGGCGCAGCGTGCGGGTATCGATGGGCTACGTCTTCTCGATGCCCTTTGCGGTGCTGGCCGATCCGTGGCCGCAGTCACTCGCCGTGCTACGCGGGGCGGGCGTGCAGCTACTCGCAATGACCCCTCGTGCCGATGCGAAGTCGATAGGTTCACTCGCTGCGCCGCCACGATGGGCGGTACTTCTGGGCGCCGAGGGGCCAGGCCTGTCGGAGCCGGCGTTGGAGATGGCGGACGAATGGGTCCGGATACCGATGGCCGATGGCGTCGATTCGCTGAATGTCGCGACCGCCGGTGCCGTAGCTATGGCCGCATTGCTCTCGTCCTAGGGGCTCGTCCTAAGGGGCTCGTCCCAACGGCTTTCGTTCTAAGGGCCGCTCAGTCGGACTTGCGGCGTACCCCGAGCAGGATGTCGTCCCAGGATGGCATTCGCGGCTTGTCGCCGGCGCGTCCAGAGCGGCGGTGGCTGTTGTCGCCGCCCGACTGGTCAGCGGCGGGCTCATCGGTCGCCGCGCTCGGATCGCCGGGCTGATCCCCCGACTGTCGCTGGTCAACGTTCGCACCCAGATCGAGCGGCAGCGGGGGCTCGTGCCAACCACCGTTACCGGCCGGATCTGCCGCGTCCTGGTCGAACAGGTCGTCGAACATCTCGTCATCCATCGGCACCGGAATCGGGTGCGTGTGGGCCCGTTGCCGCCGCGACGGCAGCCGCAGCGGTGAGCGGCTGTGCGACGACGGCGGGGGCGCTACGACCGCTAGCGGAGTGCGCTCAGCCGGCGCGTCCACGGTGCCCCCTGCGGCGTCGTCACCCCCGTCGCCAATCCGGTCGCCACCAAAGCCACTGTCGTCCTCAAGAGCGTCGTTCTCCCCGTCTGGGTCGCCGTCCGAGTCGCGCGCTGGGGCCGTGTCTTCGGCCGTCACCTGCGAGGCTCGCTCCGGTTCAGCCGGTGCGCGCAACACGCTCAGCGGCCGGCCGGTGAGCAGATCGGCGGCGACATCGTTGAGCGCAGCGACCGACCGGTTGAGTAGTGCGAATGAGAACTTGGCCAGCAGTGGAGCATGGTCGCCGGAAAACGTCGGCGCGATGAAATCAGCCACGACCGTCCAGCCGCCGTCCGGCCGACGAAAGGAATTCCAGACGACGGTCGACGGCTCGGTGCCGATCGCGGCGACCCGATGATCGAACAGCTCCCCGAAGTCCACGGTCTGCCCGTCGCCGTTGCGCGCTCGACCCCGCCGCGCCTCGTCGACGACGCGGATCCGCTCCTGGAGTACGGGGTAGGCGAATCGCATGATCCGGTCCAGCGGCACACCGGCCTCGTCGGCGAGGGTCTGGGCTTCCTCGCCGGCTCGAACCCGCATCTGAATGTCTCGTGGCCGGATGTCGATCATGGTTTCCTTCCCACCGGTCGTTGGTCCCCCGGAGGGCCCAGCCGGCCCCGATGCTCCCGCCGTGTCGGGGTGTGCGGCTCGTACCAATCGCTCGTCCACCAGCAGGCTGAACTGCTCCGCGCCGTCCGCAGTCTGGACGATGACGGTGCCGTCATCTCCTGGACCCACGAAATGGAGCTCTCGCATTGTCCGACCATACGTTCTCCGGGCCGGTCAAGGGCAGCGTCCACGCCGATCGCCCGAACATAGGTAAGCCGAGAACTCGGCCCCGATGCCCTCAGATGCGAGGTATGAGGTAATCGATGCAAGCGGTCAATGCGCTGACGTCATCGGGATCGATCGCCGGGAACATCGCGATGCGTAGTTGATTGCGGGCGAGGCCGCGGTACGGCTCGGTGTCGAGGATGCCGTTGCTGCGCAACGTCATTGCCAACCGCGCGGCGTCGACATCGGCGCTGAAATCGATCGTCGCGACGACGCTGCTGCGATTCGCGGGCTCAGAGACGAAGGGCTGAGCGTAGTTCGACGCCTCGGCCCACGCGTACAGCCGCTTGGACGACTCCGCGCTACGGCCGGTGCTGTGCTCGAGGCCGCCCGCGTCGAGAATCGCCTCGATCTGGTGGGCCAGCAGCCACAGCGTGGCGATCGCCGGGGTGTTGTATGTCTGATCCTTCGAGCTGTTGTCGATCGCGATGCTCAGATCCAACGAAGGCGGTAACCACCGACCGGAAGCTTTGATCGCAGCGACCCGCTCCAGAGCCGCCGGCGAGAAGAAAGCCAACCACAGACCGCCTTCGCCGGCGAAGCCTTTCTGAGGTGCGAAGTAGTACACGTCGGACTCGGCCAGATCGACCGGCAGCCCGGCCGCGGCCGAGGTGCCGTCGATGAGATGTAGTTGATCGGCCCTCGCGCCGGGCACCCGCTTTACGGGCGCCATCACACCGGTCGAAGTCTCGTTGTGGGGCCAGGCGTAGCTGTCAACGTCGTCTTCGAAGACCGGGCCGGCGACCGAACCCAGCTCGGCCGAGCGGACGGTGGGTTCACCGAGAAAGGGCGCACCGCGGGTGACAGCAGCGAATTTTGCGGAAAATTCTCCGAACGCCAGGTGCTGGGCGCGGTGACGGACGAGACCGAAGGCCGCAGCGTCCCAGAATGCCGTAGACCCGCCGTTGCCGAGTACGACCTGGTAACCGGCCGGCGGCTTGAATAGCGCCATCAGGCCCGCCCGGACGCGCCCTACGAGGGTCTTCACCGGCGGCTGGCGATGAGAGGTGCCCATCACCTTCACACCTCGCACGGCGAAGTCCGCCAGCAGCGCGGGGGGAACCTTCGATGGTCCCGATCCGAAGCGCCCGTCCCGCGGTAAGAGCTCGGCAGGGATGGCGGGTGTCGGCGGGGCGGCAGTCACCAGACAATCATCCCAGGTGGCCGCATGCTCATTTTCCTGACCTCAGGTACCGAGAACCCGCCGCAGGTAGTCGTTGCTGAACCGGCGATCCGGATCCAACACATCGCGGACCTTGACGAATTCGTCGAAGAGCGGATACAGCGGCGCCAAGTTCTCAGCCACCCTGAAGTGGGCCTTGCCCCAGTGCGGACGACCGTCCACCGACTGGACGATGCGCTCGAAGGCGAGAAAGTATTTCTCGTACGCACGACGGTGATATTGGTGCACAGCGACATAGCAGGTCTCGCGTCCATACGCGGTTGACAGCGCGATGTCGTCGGCCGCGGCAAACCGGACCTCGACCGGAAAGCCGACCTTTTCACCGCTACGTTTGAACCAGCCCTCGAGTTCATCGATCACGTAGGACATCGTCTTGCGCGGCAGCGCGTACTCCATCTCGTGGAATTTGACCCTGCGCGGCGAGGTGAAGACCCGATAGGACCGATCGGTGAACTCCCGCGACGTGAGAGCGCGGGCGGCGATGCGGTTGGCCGTCCGGATCAGACCCGGACGCGCGGTGGTGACGCGGTTCATCGCCTCGAACACCGTGTTGGCCAGGAACTGGTCGTCGACCCAGCCCTTGATGCGTCCGCGTCGTCGCTTGGCGGCATCGAGCGCAATGCGGTTGTTGGTCTTGGTCAGAACGCGCCTGGTGTGCGGAAACCAGTAGAACTCGAAATGATCATTGTTCGCCACGGAGGCGCCCACGGTCTCCAGTAGCGCGTCGTAGCTGCCCGGAGTCTCAACGGCATGCAACGCAAACGCGGGCTCGCATTGCAGGGTCACCGCCGTGATCACACCGAGGGCACCAAGCCCGACCCGGGCTACGGCGAAAACCTCAGCGTTCTCGGTCGGCGAACAATTCAGCACCGCGCCGTCGGCAGTCACCAGCTGCAAGGCGCGAATCTGGGTCGCGAGGCCGCCGAACTTCACGCCAGTGCCGTGCGTGCCTGTCGAGATTGCGCCACTGATCGTCTGCGCGTCGATATCGCCGAGGTTCGACAGGCCGAGCCCCATGTTCCACAGCGCGGTGTTGAGCTCGCCCAGCGTAGTGCCGGCGGCGACGGTCACCAGGCCGGTGGACAGGTCAGCCGAGGTGATGCCCCGGAACTGATCGAGAAACATCATCACACCGCGGGTCCCACCGATGTCGGTGAAGCTGTGGCCAGCACCAATCGCTTTGACCGAAAGGTCGTTCTCGCCCGCACGGCGAATCTCGTCAGCGATCTCGTCGGCCGTGCGCGGGTGCGATACGCGGCGCGGCGTCACCGAATAACTGCCCGCCCAGTTGCTCCAGGTACCCGAATTCTCCGCCATCCTGCGCCCGACTATAGGACGCCTGCCGCGGCCGGCCGAGAGTGACCTCCCCTACAGTGCCCACATGGTGTCATCCCAGGCCGACCGGATCTCGGCCGCGAACGCGGAGCTGCGTCGTAGCCGCCTCGGGGCGAGTCTTGCCTTCGGAGCGCAAGGGCTGTTGTTCGCCGTGTTGTTGACCCACGTACCGCAATTCAAGTCTGCCTTCGATGTTGGCGACGGCGGCATCACCATCGTCATCCTGGTGGTATCGATCATCGCCGGCGCGGGCAGCATCGGTGCCGAGGCAGTCGCGGCGAGGTTCGGTTCGAAGCTCAGCCTCCAGTTGGGCCTGATCTGGATCGGGCTGGCCGCGCTGGCCATTGCCGCGTCATCCACCTCAGCCCTCGGGCCGAGCCGGGTCCTCTTCTTCGGCGGCTTTGTCGTATACGGCTTCGGCCTGGGTGCCGTCGATGCAGGCACGAACATGCAGGCGGTGGCGATTCAGTTCCGTTACGGGCGCAGCATCCTGACGTCATTTCATGCCTGTTGGTCAGCAGGCGGCATCATCGGCGCGCTGTATGTCGCGGGGACCGAGCGGCTGCAGGTGAGTCTCGGTACGTCAATTGCCATTGCGGCGTTGGTGGTTACCGCGCTCGGGCTGCTCGCAGGACGAATACTGCTGCAGTCAGACCCTGGCCCCGCTACGACGACCGGCGGCTCGCAGAACCCGTCACCCGCCGTGTCGGTGCCATGGCGGCCCATTCTGTTGTTGGGGGCTGCGATGGTGTGTTTCTACGTCACCGACGCCGGTGCCGGCTCGTGGGCCACCACGTATGCGCATGATGTCTTGAAGGCCTCGTCCTCGTTGGCTCCGGTTGCCTTTGCGGCCTATCAGTCGACAGCGCTGGTGTCGCGGATGGCGGGGGACCAGGTCGTTCGCCGGATCGGCATCGAGCCGACGGTACGGATCGGTGCGGTGGTCGGAGCCGCCGGGCTGCTGGTGGCCATCTGCGCGCCGTCGCCGTGGATTGCCATCGTCGGGTTCGCCATCGTCGGTTGTGGATTGCCGGTGGTGGCACCCTTGTGCTTTTCGGCCTGCGGGACCTTGGCGCAAGGCCAGCCGGACGCTGTCGTGGCGACCGTGGTCGCTCGGGTAAACATCTTCAACTACGTGGGCTCGATCATCGGTGGAGTCGCCGTCGGCGGTATCGGAACCGCGACGAGCCTGCGCTACGGCTTCATCGTGCCGGTGATACTCGCGTTGGCCCTGCTGTTCCTGGCGCCCGCCTTCGATCCGAAACCAATCACTCAAGCGAAGGCGGCGGTGCGGTGAGACGCGGCGGTGCAGTGAGACGCGGCGGTGCAGTGAAACAGAGCCGTGCAGCGAAACGGAACCGTGCGGTGATCGGCACGACGGCGCACCGGCTCACCGCGGCAACCGCGCACCTTGACCCGCCGCTGGCCGTGCTGGATGTGGCGGCGCTTGAACGCAACGCCACCGATCTGATCCGGCGCGCCGACGGTAAGCCGATCCGACTCGCGAGCAAGTCGATCAGGTGCCGCTGGGTGTTGGAGAACGTGCTGGCCAGGCCAGGGTTTTCCGGGATCATGGCGTATTCGCTCCGCGAGGCGATCTGGCTCGTCCGGAGCGGTTTCACCGATGTGCTTGTCGGGTATCCGAGCGCCGACCGCGGCGCCCTCGCTGAGCTCGGGACTGACGACCAGCTACGCGCTCAGATCACCTTGATGGCCGATGACTCCCGGCAGCTCGACTTCATTGCCGAGCATGGCGGTTCCGGGCGGCTTGACGCAAGCGAAGCGAGCGGGCAGCCATTTCGAATCTGTCTCGACATCGACGCCTCACTTCGAATCGGCCCAGCCCATCTGGGCGTTCGCCGATCGCCCATCCGCACACCTGTACAAGCAGCTCGGCTGACCACCGATGCGCTGCGGCGTAAGGGCTTCTCGGTAGTCGGCCTGATGTTCTACGACGCGCAGATCGCCGGCCTGCCGGACACCTCGCCGGCGGTTGCGTTGGTGAAACGGCGCTCGGCCGAGGATCTGGCCGTTCGGCGTTCGGCCGTAGCGGCAGCCGTACGCACGGCCGGTGCCAACCTGTTGTTCGTCAACGGTGGCGGCACCGGCAGCGTCGAGCTGTCAGCGGCCGATCCGACGGTGACCGAGATAACCGCCGGGAGCGGGCTCTACTCGCCAACCTTGTTCGACGGCTATGACAACTTCGAGTCCGATCCGGCCCTGTTCTTTGCACTACCCGTCGTTCGGCGACCCGCCCAGCACATTGCCACTGCCTTCGGCGGCGGCTACATCGCCTCCGGTCCCGCCAAGAAATCGCGCCAACCCCAGCCGGTCACCGATGGGCTGAAGCTCATCGGCACCGAAGGGGCCGGCGAAGTCCAGACACCGCTGCGAGGCCGCGGGGCCAGGTCGTTGGACGTCGGAGACCGGGTCTGGCTACGGCATGCCAAAGCAGGCGAGCTGCTCGAGCGCTTCGACACCGTGCACCTGATCGCAGGCTCGAGCGTCACCGACGAGGTGCCCTCCTACCGCGGTGAGGGCAAGAACTTCGGGTGATCGGCCAGCAGATGTAGCTACTGGTGGGCGATGTTGTCCCAGCCCTCGACGTCCTTCGGGCTGCGCGGGTCCGGACCGATGTAGCGGGCGGACGGCCGAACCAGACGGCCGGTCTTCTTCTGCTCCATGATGTGCGCGCACCAGCCAGCCGTACGGGCACAGCTGAAGAGGGCGGGCATCATGTGCGGCGGTACCTCGGCGAAGTCGAGGACGATCGCCGCCCAGAATTCGACGTTGGTCTCGATGGGGTGGTCGGGCCGGCGCTCGCGCAGTTCCTTCAGCGCGGCCTGTTCCAGTGCGACTGCCACGTCGTAGCGCGGGGCGTTGAGCTCCGCGCAGGTCCGGCGAAGAACACGCGCTCGCGGATCTTCGGCGCGATAGACCCGGTGTCCGAAGCCCATCATCCGTTCCTTGCGGTCCAAGATGTCTTTCACTACCTTGGCCGCGTCACCGGTTCGCTCGACCTCTTCGATCATCGGCAGCACACGAGCCGGCGCGCCACCGTGCAGCGGACCGGACATCGCGCCGACCGCACCTGAAATGGCGGCTGCCACGTCGGCGCCGGTCGAGGCAATGACCCGGGCGGTGAACGTGGAGGCGTTCATACCGTGTTCGGCAGCAGAGACGAAGTAGGCGTCGACCGCCGCGACGTGTGCCGGATCGGGCTCACCGCGCCAGCGGGTCATGAATCGTTCGACGATGGTGCGTGACTGGTCGATCCGGGCCTGCGGCACAGCAGGAGCGCCGACGCCGCGGGCGGACTGGGCGACGTAGGACAGCGCCATCACCGAGGCGCGGGCAGCCTGTTCGCGGGCCTCGTCGTCACTGATGTCGAGCAGTGGCCGGTAGCCCCAGATGGGCGACAGCATTGCCAGGGCAGCCTGAACGTCGACTCGGACGTCACCGGTGTGGACCGGGATCGGGAATGGCTCCGCGGGCGGTAGACCAGGCCCGAACTTGCCGTCCACGAGCAGCGCCCAGACGTTTCCGAACGTGACGTGGCCGGCGAGGTCTTCGATGTTCACGCCCCGATAGCGGAGCGCGCCGCCGTCCTTGTCGGGCTCTGCAATTTCGGTTTCGAATGCGATGACGCCCTCGAGTCCGGGGCTGAAATCGTCGGACATGCACAATCTCCGATCATCTGTCAGATCAGCGACGCCCGGACTGTTCTCGGCCGTGCTGGGTGCTGAGCCGTTCGGTCGCGCCGGGGATGACCGGGCTTCCAACCGGCCATTCTTGCCTATCTTCCTGAACGTCAGCTATGCAGGTCCGCCCCGGCGGCGGCTTGGGACCAGCGGGCACTACCGTCCGGCAGGTGTAATTGATCCCCAGTGCGGCATTGGCCCGCCCTCGACTGGGAAGATGTAGTTGTGAACAACGCCCCGGGCTCCGACGGCGCCGGGACCGCTCCCCGCGATCTCGCCACCGTGCGGCGCTCATACCAAGCCGGTGACCTGACCGAGGATTCGCTGGCGCCGAGTTGGCTGGAACAGTTGCAACGCTGGTACGACGAGGCTGCAGCGCATCCGGCAATCACCGATCCGAACGCGATGCAGCTTGCCACCGTGGAGCGCGATGGCTCGGCAGATGTCCGCACCGTGCTCGCCCGCAGCTTCGATCAAACCGGAATCGTCTTCTACACAAACTACAACTCGGCCAAAGGACGTCAACTCGCGTTGCGTCCGACAGCCGCGGCCGTGTTCGCATGGCTGCCGCTGGAGCGTCAGGCACGTTTTCGCGGCGAGGTCTCCAAGGTCAGCGCTGCCGAGACCGAGGCATATTTCGCCTCTCGGCCGCGTGACGCCCAGATCGGCGCCTGGTCATCGCCGCAGTCCGAGGTCATCGCCGGACGTCACGTCCTCGATCAACGACTAGCCGCCTACACCGCGCGATTCAAAGGGCGCGACGTCCCGCCGCCGCCGGACTGGGGCGGGTATCGGATCGCAGTCTCGGAGATCGAATTCTGGCAGGGCCGGCCGTTCCGCCTGCATGATCGGTTGCGATACCGCCGGGTAGTGACCGCGACAGCCGCGCACGGCGAGCGTTGGATCGTCGAGCGGCTTGCTCCGTGAGCTCTAGCGACAACGCCGGCGCCGACCAGGAGCATGGCGGCGGCTTCCGCAGCTGGTTCGGTCATCACGCGGTGGACACCCGTCCGTTGCAGATCCCAGCGTTCCGTCGCCAGGTGATGGGGCAGGGCACCGCCTTCATCGGATCGATGTTGACCCAGGTCGCGGTCCCCGTCCAGGTCTATGACCTGTCCCACTCCTCGCTGCAAGTCGGCTTGGTAGGTCTGGTCGGCTTCATCCCGCTGGTCATCTTCGGCCTCTACGGTGGCGCGATCGCCGACGTGGTCGATCGGCGAACGCTGTACTTCTTGTCCTCGGTCGGCGTTTGGCTCGTCACCCTCGGGCTGCTCGCGCAGACCGTGCTGCACGCCAACAGCGTCCCGCTCATCCTGGGCCTGATGGCAGTGCAATCGGCGCTGTTCGCAGTCTCCTCCGCTGCCCGCGGCGCGATCATCCCGCGGATCGTCGGTAAGGAGCTCGTACCGGCCGCCAACACCTTGACCTTCACGGTCAGCAGCGTCGGTCAGGTGATCGGCCCGCTCATCGCAGGTGTGCTCGTGACCCGAACCAATGGTTTCCAGTACGCCTACAGCATCGACGCGATCCTGTTCACTATGGCGTTGTACGCGGCCCTGCGGTTGCCACACATCCCACCGGACGGGATGGCTCCGAAGGCGGGCTTCCGGTCGGTCATCGAGGGCTTGTCCTTCATCGCGGTCCGTCCGGTTCTGCTGATGTCCTTCGGTGTCGACATCGTGGCCATGGTCTTCGCCATGCCGCGTGCGTTGTACCCGCAAGTCGCCGCGGACCGCTGGCATGGTCAGGTCGGCCCGCTGTACGCCGCGATCGCGATCGGCGCAGTGATCGCCGGCCTTTCCAGCGGCTGGATCGGTCGGATCCGGCGTCAAGGAGTGGCGCTCACCGGCGCCATCGTTGGTTGGGGGTTGTGCGTGGCCGCGTCGGGGCTGGCACATCAGCTGTGGCTGGCCGTTCTGCTGTTGGCCGTGGCGGGTGCCGCTGACCTGGTCAGCTCGGTGTACCGGCAGACGATCCTGCAGACGTACGCGCCGGACGAGATGCGTGGCCGGATGCAAGGGGTCTTCATCGTCGTGGTGGCCGGCGGGCCGCGCCTCGGCGATCTCCGCGCCGGTGCGACGGCAGCGGCAACGTCGGTCACGTTCTCCTGGGTCGGCGGCGGTCTGATGTGTGTCGTCCTCGTGATCATTGCAGCGGTGATGGTCCGGCCGTTCTGGCGTTACGACGCGCAGGCTGTCCGCCCGGGCGAGTCGGCGGAGCCAGACGCGGCTCCGGTGTCGGGGCAGGCAGCACAGGGGGAGATGTCTGACCCGGTCAGCCTGTTGGATGCGGCTGTCGCCGACGCGCAGGAGCGCTGACCCTCAGGACGATGCCACGTTGGGTGGTTGCGCGGCCCGATACCGTCTGCAATATGGCGATCACCGGGCAGGCGTTCGAAATTCGGGCGGGTCAGTATCGGGCGAGCATCTCCGAGGTGGGCGCAGGCCTCGCTGGGTTGTGGTTCGGCGACCGTCCGATCACGTCGCCTTGGCCGGACGGAGTGCTGCCACCGATGTCCAGCGGTGCCGTCCTGCTGCCATGGCCGAATCGGATCGCCGATGGCAAGTACTCGTTCGGCCCGAGCGATTTTCAGCTGCCGCTGACCGAACCTGCCCAGCACAACGCCAGTCATGGCCTGACCCGCTGGGTGCGGTGGGATCTCGCTGGGCAGGACACCGACCACGTCACCGTCAGTCATGATCTGGTGCCGCAGACCGGTTACCCATTCGAGTTGAAGTTCGAGATTCGCTATACCGTGTCCGCTGAATCTGGGTTGACCGTCGGCCTCAGGGCGCAGAATCATGGCGCCGCGACTGCCCCGTTCGGGGCTGGGTTTCATCCCTACCTCGACCTTGATGGCCATGACATCGCCGACGCCGAGATCGAAGTGCCGGCCTCGACGATGCTGCTCACCAATGACCATCAGATTCCGACCGAACGCCAGCCCGTCGCCGGTACGCCTTACCAGCTGAGCCCACTGCGCCGGGTCGGCGACCTGCAGGTCGATCATGGTTTCACCGACCTCACTGGTTCGCAGGCCACGATCAAGGCCGGCGGGAATGTCACCGAACTCTGGTGGAGCGAGGAATTCAAGTATGTTCAGGTCTTCAGGCCCCCCGTGGAGCGTTTCAAACGAACCGCGATCGCAATCGAGCCGATGACCTGTCCGGCCAACGCGTTCAACTCCGGCGCCGGTTTGATCGAACTGTCGCCTGGCCAGAGTTGGTCGGCCGAGTGGGGCATCCGCGCCGCGGTTGGTCAACCGAGCGCTTTGTAGTCGGCAAGGGCGGCATCCCGCTCGACGGCGTGATCGACGATTGGTTCGGGATAGCCCGCCGGCGCGCCGTTGGGATCTGACCACGGCTCGTGAATCACCCTGGCGCCCAGATGATTCAGCTCGGGAACCCAACGCCGCACGTAGTCCCCGTGCGGGTCGAACTTCTTGCCCTGCAAGGTCGGGTTGAAGATCCGGAAGTACGGGGCAGCGTCAGTTCCGCTTCCGGCCACCCATTGCCAGCCGTGATTGTTGCTGGCCAGGTCGCCGTCAGCGAGGTATTGCATGAAGTGCCGCGCGCCCAGAGTCCATTCCAGGCGAAGGTCCTTGATCAGAAAGGAGGCCACGATCATCCGTACCCGATTGTGCATCCAGCCCTCGGCGCGTAGCTGGCGCATGCCCGCATCGACGATCGGATAGCCGGTTTGGCCAGCGGCCCACGCCGCGAAGCGATCCGTCGCCGGTTTGCCCGAGCAATACGGTAATCCCTTGAGCCGGGGGTGGTAGTACTCGCGAGCCGAGTCGGGGCGGCGGTACAGCACATCGGCGTAGAACTCCCGCCAGGCAAGCTCCTTGCGGTAGACCTCCCGCCCACTGCGGTCGAGTCGGCCGCTGTCGCCGTCGCCGTGACCGTCGCTGTCGCCGTGACCGGGGCGTTGCGGCCTTTCGTTCAGTGCCCTCAGCAGGGTTCGGGGATGGATCGTGCCCCACTTGAGGTGAACTGACATCCGCGAGGTCGAGTCCAGATCGGGTCGGTCGCGCTGGTCGGCGTAATTGTCGATTCCCTTGGCCATGAAGGTCGTCCACCGCTTCAGCGCAGCGTCCTCGCCGACGTCCGGAAGCGTCAATCCGCCGGGCAACGACGGATCCTGCGGGATCGAATCACTGTTCGCCTGCAGCCAGCGCACGGCCGGTTTCGGGTGGGGTGCCTCCCAGCCCCGGTCCAGCCACGCACGATAGAAGGGCGTGAATACCTGGTAGGGCCCACCTGAGCCGTTTGTCACCGTCCCCGGCTCTACCGCATACGGCGACCCCGTCCGGACCAGTTGGGCTCCGATGTCCTGCAGGGCCACCTCGACGGCGTCATCCCGAACGGAGCCGTAGGGACCGAAATCGTGCGCGCAATGGACCCTGTCTGCATGTATCTGGCGACACAGTTGCGCGAGCACACTCGCCGGCTTACCGTGCCGTACGACGAGCCGCCCGCTCAGTTGGTCGTTCAACGCCCGCAGCGTTCGGTACAGCATGGCCAAACGGACGTCACCAGCCGGTCTCGCCAATGCCGGGTCGAGGACAAAGACGCCCAGCACTGCGTCGTCCTTGGCGGCTTGGGCCAGGGCAGGGTTGTCGCTGACCCGCAGATCTCGGCGAAACCACATCACGGTCGGCATTCATCGACCGTATGCGACAAAGTCCGCAACCGGTGAGCGGGATTTTGTGATGGACTGGAGACATGCAGCTGACGAAATTCACGCACTCGTGTGTTCGGATCTCCGATGACCTCGATCGAAAACTGGTCGTCGACCCTGGGGCGTTCAGCGAAGTCGACGAGGCGCTCGACGGCATCGACGCCGTCCTCATCACCCACCAGCACGCCGATCACATCGACGTGGCCCGACTCACTGCCGCGGTCGCGGCAAACCCGGCCCTGAAGATCTGGGCTCCGAAGGACACGGTTGACCAACTGGCAAAGATCGCTGTGTTCGAGGGTCGGCTTACCGCGGTCGGTCCAGGCGAATCGTTCGTCGCTGGCGGCCTCCAAGTGCGGACCTATGGTGGCCAGCATGCCCTGATCCACTCGTCGGTACCGATGATCTCAAACGTCGCTTATCTGATCGGCGACGCGATCTATCACCCCGGTGACTCGTACACGGTGCCCAACGCGATCGTCGACACCGTGCTGATCCCGCTGAATGCACCGTGGGCAAAGGTGTCCGAGACCATCGACTTCACGACCGCGGTACGGGCCAGGCAGGCATTTCAGATCCACGACGCGTTGATAACTGAGATCGGCAGGAATTTTTACGGCGGCCTGGTGACCCGAAGCACTGAGCTGTACGGCAACACCAACTTCTCCCAGTTGGACGCACGCCAAACCGTCGAGCTGTGACGTCTTCTGCTCCGGCGGACAGCGTGCTCGCCAGACATCCGATCTTCGACGGGCACAACGATCTGCCGTTCGAATTGCGGATAATGAGGGCTCTGGCCGGAGACGCCGGCGCGTCGGCCTACGATCTTGCGCAACGCCAGACCCGAACGCACACCGACTTGGTACGGCTGCGTGAGGGCGGTGTCGGTGCCCAGTTCTGGTCGGTCTTCGTGCCTTCCACCTGGCGTGGAGAGCGCGCCGTGACGGCAACGCTCGAACAGATCGACCTCGTGCATCGAATGATCGCTGAGCACCCGCAACATCTCAGCTTCGCGGCCACCGCCGATGATGTGCGGCAAGCCTGGTCACGCGGCCGGATCGCGAGCCTGCTGGGCGCCGAAGGTGGCCACCAGATCAACTCCTCCCTCGGCGTGCTGCGCGCGATGTATGCCCTGGGCGTTCGGTATCTCACCTTGACCCACAACGACAACGTCGAATGGGCCGACTCGGCGACGGATGTCGAAGTGCACGGTGGCCTGAACGATTTCGGCCGCGAGGTGGTGGCCGAGCTGAACCGGATCGGCATGCTCGTCGATCTCTCGCATGTGTCGGTCGGTACCATGCATGATGCGCTTGCGGTCACCCAATCGCCTGTTATTTTCAGCCATTCGTCAGCCCGTGCCGTCTGTGATCACGTTCGCAACGTGCCCGACGACGTGCTTGCCGCGCTTCCGACCAACGGCGGTCTGTGCATGGTCACGTTCGTGCCGTACTTCGTCAGTGAGGAATGCCGCCTGTTTGACGAGGAAGTCGGCGCCGACATGAGGCGTCGCGGTGAGAACGTGCGGGATTGGTACGCCCGCATGAGAGCCATCGCCCGCTACGCAGACAGTCATGCCCGCCCGGTAGCGACGGTGGCTCAGGTTGCCGATCATATCGACCACGTCAGGGAAGTCGCGGGTATCGCCCACGTGGGCATCGGTGGCGATTACGACGGTTGCGACCGGTTACCGGTGGGTCTCGAGGATGTCAGCAGGTACCCGAACCTGATCGCCGAACTCCTCGATCGGCATTGGTCAGAGGCGGACCTTGCCTGCCTGACCGCGGAGAACATCCTTCGAGTGCTGGGCGATTCCGCCCGGTCTTGACGTTCTGACTTTCAGGTCACCGGGACGATTCGGGCCTCGGTCAGGGCGCCGCGCTCGATCCTCAGCAGGCCCATCGTGCCGTGCGGTTGGCGACGGCGGTCAGTCGGAGATCCTGGGTTGAAGATCCGCTGACCGTTGTGCATTTCGTTCAGCGGTATGTGGGAATGGCCGAACACCACGAGGTCGGCCGATGGGAACCGGCGACGCAACCGCGGTGCCCGACCGGCAGCCGTGCCGCTGTCGTGGATCATCGCAACACGCAAGCCGTCCAGTTCGATTTCGGCGGTTTCGCCGGCGCCCCACCCCGCAACGTCCGGACCGTCGTTGTTGCCGAGGACGACATGGACTTCGGCCCACCTGGACAGTTCATCGAGCACCGCGGGCGTGCACACGTCGCCGGCATGCAGAATGACGTCGACATCGCTCAGCAGTGCCGCGACCGCGGGTGGGCAGCTTCGCCATCGTCGCGGGGCATGGGTATCAGACAGCACTGCAACGTTCATGCCCGCCAGCATGTCAGCTCGGCTGTGCCGCATCGAAGCCAAGCTCATGGGTTCTACCCGGTGCGAGAAATTCGAGGAGCCGTTCGCCTTCGCTGGCCAGCGCCGAGCGCGTCCTTTTCGTCAGCTCTCCAAACGGCCGGAAGGTTAGCGTCGCCGTTGATCTTGCGCTGAGGACGGTGCACACCCCGGCGACGAAGCCGTTCACCAGAAAGGTCGATTTGATCAGGCCGTTGGCGCTCATGAATCGCATCCGGTTGGCGTCGTCGAAGATTCGGCCGCGATCAGCGTGCGAGAGCAGGATGTTGTCGAACTCGGCCAGGATCCGGACAGGTGCCGGGGTTTGCGGATCGGGAAGCAGGCCGTCCGGCACGTCGAACAGTTCTTGGCCGCGCTCGTTGCGGAACACGCTCAGCCCGGGCCGCAGTCGATCTATCGGTGCGCGCAACCCGGATAGCCCACTCCACACGCCGATATCGGCGACGGTTGCTGGCCCGAAAGCGGCCAGATAGCGAAGAATGGCGTCCTCGGGATTCGGATTTACCTCCAACGGTCGGTCGAGCCACCTTTCGGCGGTCGTGTGTGAGGGGGCTCCGCTCATGCCCCAGACCCCTCGCGGGGTGACCTGCACCAGGGCCAGGCCGACTCGTACCCGCGATGCCAGGTCGGCCGGCAGGTAGTCGCTGAACTCGGGTGCGAGCAGGGCGCCCAGTTCGTTCGGCGTGCGCGGCTTCTCCGCGAACAGCTCGTCAGCCCGTTCGAGCAGTCGGTCGAGGTCGATGCCCTGGGTGCGTTTGCCGGCATTGCTGAGCACAGTCCGCTCCGATGCTGCCTGCATGACCGGGCGTAGCCGCAGACAGTCCTGCGCGGTAACGAGAAAGATGGTCGATCGCATGAGGGCAATTCGCACGCACTGTCGGTCGAGCATCAAGGTGCTGAGGTCGGTTGGATCGAAGCTATCGAGGCGCGCCCAGAGAGCGGTGTAGGGCGCGTTCGGCGCTTGCGATTGCAGCCCGACCAGCCTTTCGATCGCGTCTGTGACCGGCAAGTGCCACCGTCCGAGTAGACCCTGGCGCGCGAGCAGGGCACGGTTGAGCGCCAGGTCGGTGAGGACAGGCCCGACCGCCACCTTTGACATTGCAGCTAACCCAGTCCGAGGCCCTGGGCGATGGCCTTGACCTGGTAGTCGTAGAACGCGTCATAGTCGTTGATCGTGTTGACGAGCCGTCCGAACAATTCGAAGCTGATCAGACCGAAGAGCAGGGCCCAGGACGCGATGCCTTGGGCCAGTACGGTCTCGGGAATGCCGGCGAAATCGGGCAGCGCCGCGACCTGCTTGAGGTCTGCTCGAGTGGTCTTAGGCATCCGTGAACCCGGTGGCAACGCTGGCGCCGCGGCGATCACGCCCGCCGCGACGCCGTCGCGCAGGATGGCCATCAGCACCAGCACCGGTCGCGTCGCCGGCTCGATGGTGCTTTGCGGTGCCGCGTACCCGGGCACCGGGCTGCCGTACAAGAGTGCGTACTCCGGCGGGTTGGCCCGGGCCCAGTTGCGAATGGCGTGCGCGACCGCGGTGTAGCGCCCGGTCAGGTCCGATCTCTCGACGCTGCCCTCAGCCTGCTCGGTAGCTTCGCCGAGGTCGTTGTAGGCGTCGATGATCAGCGCGGTGAGCAGATCGTCCCTGCTGGGAAAGTAGCGATAGATGGCGGACGAGACCATTCCCAAGTCGCGGGCCACGGCCCTCAGCGAGAGGTTGGCGCCGTCAGTCGCAAGATGCTTTCGGGCGGCGGCCTTGATTTCGTTGGTCATCTCGGCGCGCACCCGGGCCCGCAATCCGGAAGTCATGGGACTCAGTGTGCCACGAGAACCGGATCGGTAAAACGAAACGAGAGCGCTGCTCTGTTCGGCGTTGAGGGTCCAGAGCCGGTCAGCCCAGAGCCGGTCAGCCCAGAGCGGCGGCCGCCGATGCCCCGGACGCACTCGGTGAGGTCGCCGGCGAGCTCGACGGCGGGTTGGAGCTCGATGCGGCGGTGCTCGATGAGCTGCCGCTGGATGGCGCAGCCGACGTCGGCGCGGAGGAGCTCGCGGCTGGTGTGCTGCTCGCTGGTGCGGTGACGCCAACGCCGTCCGCAGGGCTGCTGCTCGCCGTCGTGCTGGGGGTCGGCAAGCTGTCGGTGCTCGAGTCGGGATCGCTCGTTGTCGTTGGGGCACTCGCCTCCACAGCGGGAGATACCACCCCTGGCCCGACGCCGCCAGGTCGGCCGGTAGTGGAGCCGTCACTGGCCGGCGCTTTCGGCGGAGTGTTCTGGCCGCTGCTGTCCGATCCCCTGTTCGCCAGGGCGAAGCCGGTAGCTCCCAACGCTAGGACCACCGCGGCGGCCGCAACCCAGCCGATCACCCGCTGCCGCGCTGACTGTCCTGCCGGCGGTCGGCCCGGCTGGTTGCGCGGCGCCTGTTCGGGCGGTATCTGCTGCGGTGGTCCACCTGGTGGCCCCTGCGCAGACATTGCGGCGACGGACGTTGCAGCAACCGGCTCTGGGACGGGCCTTGGGACCAGCTCTGGGACCGGCTTTGGGACGGGCACAGCCACCATCGGCGGGATTGTTGTCGCGGCCCCACGGAGGATCCGTGCGACTTCGGCTGCGCTGGGTCGATGGTCGACCTCGGTCGCAGTCATATCGCGTAGCAGGTTCGGCCAGGGGTGCGGCAGCTGTTCCGGGATATCGGGCGAACGTTCCAGCCTGGCCATGACCGCCGCGAGCGGTGGACCCTCGAACGAGCGTGCACCCGTGAGGGCCTCGATCAGCACCAACCCAAGCGAGTAGACGTCCGCCTTTGGCCCGACATCGGCACCCCGAGCCTGCTCAGGCGCCAGATAGGTGGCCGTCCCGACCATGAAGTCCGCGCTCGTGAGCCGCTCGCTGCCCAACAGCCGAACGATGCCGAAGTCCGAGAGCCGGGCCCGGACGCTGAGTTCGGGGTAGTTGGACGAATCGGTGCCGAGCAGGATGTTGGCGGGCTTCACGTCGCGGTGGACCATCCCCCGCTCGTGGACGTAATCCAGAGCATCGGCGATTTGGGTCGCCACCTGACGGACCTCGGGCTCGGCAAGCGGCCCTTCGCTGATCCGGGCCGACAGGCTCGGTCCGGTGATCAGCTCCATGACCAGAAAGGCCGGGCCGTTCGAGGCGTCGATCGATCCGTCGAACAGAGTGATGAGGTTCGGGTGGCTGAGTCCGGCCAACGCCTGCAGCTCGAGCTGCTGCCGGGTCTTACCGCCGATGTTGTCGTCCGTGTCGCCCTGTGACCTGAATACCTTCACAGCGACGTCGCGGCCGAGCAGGCCGTCGTGAGCTCGGAACACATCAGCCAGACCGCCGGCGCCCACCCGATCGAGAACTTGGTATCGGTTCGCGATCACCCAACCGGTCTGCGGCATCGCCGACAGAGGCGGCATGGCCTGGGTATCGGGACCGAGGTCCTTCTGGTCGGAAATAACTCCCCCAAGCAAGGGCAGTGCCCGAAGCTGTTGGCTCAGCTGATCCATTCCAGGCTAACCCGGTATCCGTGGTCGCGGAGCCACCCCCGTACGACTCTGTTCCAGAGACCAGCCAGCTCTCAGCACATCCACGGCGGCGCTGAGACCTTGGGTTCACCGGCTCGTCGTGTCCAGGAGGACTGAGCAGCGACACGATCTCAGTAGGCTCGCAGGGCGGCCAGCGGATTCGGCACGCCTGGAGACGGGCCAGCGTTCGCATTCTTCTGCCAAAATGTTCCGGGCACCGAAAACCGGTGAGACAGGAATCAGGTGAGCGCTATCGACGAGGCCGAGCACCGGGACCTGCCACAGCAGGGGTCGACAAACCCCCTCGGACGGCTGTCATACGCACCGCCACCCCGCACTCTCGTCGACATTCTGTATGCCACTGCCGCCGCACATCCGAGGGCCGCCGCGCTGGACAACGGCACGAGCACGCTTTCCTACACCGAGCTCATCGATCGCGTCGAGCAGCTGGCCGGCCGATTGGCGGCGGCCGGGGTGAGCCGCGGCGACCGGGTGGGCGTTCGGTTGCCGTCGGGCACACACGAGCTCTACATCGCGATCCTGGGCATCTTGCGTAGCGGTGCCGCCTACGTTCCAGTCGATTTGGACGACCCTGCCGAGCGCGCCGAGTTGGTATTCTCCGAGGCCGGGGTCGCTCTCGTCCTGACGATCGAATCACCTTTGCTGTCAGCGTCTTCAGAGGCGGGCGCTTTGGGGGCGGCGCCTTCAGAGGCGGGGGATTTTGGCGCGACGGTGCCGACCCCCGAAGTTGTCGACGATGCCTGGATCATCTTCACCTCCGGTTCGACCGGCACTCCGAAGGGAGTCGCAGTAACCCATCGCAGCGCGGCTGCGTTTGTCGACGCCGAAGCAAGATTGTTCTTACGCGATAAACCAATTTCTCCCGGCGACCGAGTTCTGGCGGGCCTGTCGGTGGCCTTCGACGCCTCCTGCGAAGAGATGTGGCTTGCGTGGCGCTACGGTGCCTGCCTGGTTCCGGCACCCCGTTCTCTGGTGCGCAGCGGCATGGATCTTGGGCCGTGGCTGGTCACCCAGGGCGTGAACATCGTCTCAACGGTGCCAACCTTGGCTGCCCTGTGGCCGGCAGAATCCCTCGACAGCGTCAGGCTTCTCATCTTCGGAGGCGAGGCGTGCCCGCCCGAACTCGCCGAACGACTGGTGTCAGAGGAGCGGGAAGTCTGGAACACCTACGGCCCGACCGAAGCGACCGTGGTCGCGTGCGCGGCCCAGCTGACCGAGGACGGCCCGGTGCGAATCGGTTTACCGCTGGATGGCTGGGATCTGGCGGTGGTGGACGCAGAGCAGCGACGGGTCAAGGCTGGCGAGGTCGGTGAACTGATCATCGGTGGGGTTGGCCTGGCCCGCTACCTTGACCCTGCGAAAGACGCCGAGAAGTTTGGCGCCATGCCTAGTCTGGGTTGGGATCGTGCTTACCGAAGCGGCGATCTCGTGCGGTACGAGCAAGCTGGCCTGATATTTCAGGGCCGAGCGGACGAGCAGGTCAAGCTCGGCGGTCGACGGATCGAGTTGGGCGAGGTGGACGCCGCGCTCCAGGCGCTGCCTCAAGTGGCGGGCGGCGCGGCTGCGGTGAAGACCACCAGAGCGGGCATCCAGATCCTGGTTGGGTATGTCGTCCCAGCAGCTGGCCAGGCGTTGGATCAAGCGGCGGCGCTTGCGCAGCTTCGCGAGATGCTGCCGGCGGCGCTCGTCCCGATGCTGGCCTCGGTCGCGACCCTACCGACTCGGACCTCGGGCAAGGTCGACCGGGCCGCGTTGCCCTGGCCGTTGCCCGGCTCAGATAACAGTGCCTCGGCTTACCACGATTTACACGGGGTCCAGGGCTGGCTGGCGGACCGCTGGACCGAGGTGCTCGGCGCGGCAATCACCGATGCCGACGATGATTTCTTCGCCCATGGCGGCGGCAGCCTGGCCGCGGCGAGGCTGGTTTCATCGCTGCGTACCCGTAATCCGCAAGTAACCGTTGCTGATATCTATGCCAATCCCCGTTTGGGCGACATGGCGTCGATGCTGGAGAAGTCAGCGCCGGCACTCCTCGACGCAGGGCCCCCGCGTACCGTCCGTCCAACCCCGGTGATCAGCCAGTGCGTGCAGATTGCGGTCACTGCGTTCGTCAACACGCTCGCCGGCTTGCGCTGGCTGACGATTCTGGGTGCACTGAACAACCTTCTTCATGACTGGCTTGCCGATTCATCGGGACAGCCGGTTGGAGCGTATGGCTGGGCGCCGACCGTGTCGTGGTGGTGGGTGCTCGCGGGGTTCGTGGCGTTCATAAGCCCGCTAGGGCGAATGGCGATTTCTGTCGCGGGCGCGAGATTGCTGTTGCGCGGCCTCAAACCGGGCAACTACCCACGCGGCGGCAGCGTTCACCTCCGACTCTGGTCCGCGGAGCGACTGGCCGAGGCGGTCGGGGCGGCAAATCTCGCTGGGGCGCCGTGGATCATCTACTACGCACGGGCGTTGGGTGCGAAGGTCGGCCGCGGCGTCGACCTGCACACCCTGCCGCCGATCACCGGAATGCTGACCCTCGGTCGTCAAGCCGCCGTCGAGCCTGAAGTTGACCTGTCCGGCTACTGGGTTGATGGCGATCTGCTCCGGGTCGGCTCGATCAGGATCGGCGCCGAGGCCACCATCGGCTCACGAAGCACGCTCGAGCCTGGCACCAGGATTGGCCGAAAGGCTGAGATCGCCCCGGGCTCGTGGGTCTCAGGCGATGTCGGGGAGGCCGAACACTGGGCGGGTGCGCCCGCCGTTCGGATCGGTGCTGCGACGCCCAGTTGGCCCGCAACGCGACCGCCCCGAGCGCCGGCCTGGGTGCTCGGCTACGGCGTCGCCTCCGCGGTGCTCTCCGCGCTTCCGTTGCTCGCCGCGGTGCCCAGCGTGCTGATTCTTGCTGCCTTCCTCGGACACCCCAGGTCGCTCGGGCAGGCGATCGGACGCGTCCTGGCGGCAGTCCCCGCCTTCACCGTGGTGTGGTTGTTCGTCTTTGCGGCACTGACGATCCTCATCGTGCGGGCACTGGGACTCGGTCTCACCGAAGGTCATCATCCGGTGCGCAGCCGGATCGGCTGGCAGGTTTGGGCCACCGAGCGGATGATGGATTCGGCCCGAAGCCTGCTCTTTCCGCTCTATTCAAGCCTGCTGACGCCGTTCTGGTTGAGGGCGCTCGGGGCCAGGGTTGGAGCAGGCGTGGAGGCTTCGACCGTGCTTCTTCTGCCCAAGATGACGGAGGTCGGCGACGGGGCCTTCCTGGCCGACGACACGATGATCGCCTCCTACGAATTGGGCGGCGGGTGGTTGCACATCGCGCCGGCCAAGATCGGTAAGCGTGCTTTTCTCGGTAATTCGGGGATGGCCGCACCCGGTCGTGTCGTGCCGAAGAACGGCCTGGTCGCCGTCCTTTCCGCCGCCCCGCAGAAGGCGAAGAAGGGATCGTCGTGGTTGGGGAGTCCGCCGGTGCAGCTGCGACGGGCGGCCGGCGGGGGAGACCTGAGCCGTACTTTCGACCCGCCTGACCGATTGAAACTCGCCCGAGCGGCAGTCGAGATCAGCCGGATCATTCCCGTCATGGTCACCGTCGCCATCGGCTTCGGTGTCCTGCTCACCCTGGAGGCGATGGTCGGCCGTTTCGGCTACATCTGGGCCGGAGCGCTCAGCGGCTTACTGCTGCTGGTTGCCGGCGCCGTGGCTGGAGCGGCGACGTCGGTGGCCAAGTGGTTGCTGGTCGGGCGAACGAAGGCCGTTGAGTACCCGCTGTGGAGTTCCTTCGTCTGGCGCAACGAGGTCGTGGACGTGTTCGTCGAGATGGTGGCCGCGCCGTGGTTCGCTCGCGCCGCCTCCGGCACGAGCGTGCTGAACGTCTGGCTGCGCAGCCTGGGCGCCAAGATCGGCCGGGGAGTGTGGTGTGAGACGTACTGGCTGCCCGAAGCGGACTTGATCACGTTGGGCGATGCAGCAACGGTAAATCGCGGGTGCGTGCTGCAGACACATCTCTTCCATGATCGAATCATGCGTATGGACACGGTCACCCTCGAGCCCGGCGCCACTCTCGGCCCGCATGGTGTGATCTTGCCTGCGGCCTCGATCGGTGCTTCGGCAACGGTCGGACCAGCCTCACTCGTCATGCGCGGCGAGGACGTGCCGCCCGCGACTCGGTGGATCGGTAACCCGATCAGTTCGTGGGCCAAGCAAGCTGAGCGGGTTCTCCAGTGAAGCCGGCTACCTACGATGGGAGGCACGGCGCGGTAAGTGCGGACGACCCGTACTTACCGCAGAGCGGCAATGGCGGCTATCGGGTCAGCCGCTACGACCTGGACCTGACCTACCGTATGAGGAGTAACCGGCTCACGGGCATAGCCAAACTGTCCGCCGTGGCCGTCCAGGAGCTGACGCGGCTGAGCCTCGATCTCGCCGGCTTCAAGGTGAGCAAGGTGTCCGTGAACTCCCAACGCGTCCACAAGTTCACTACGAGCGGCCGGAAGTTGCATATCTGGCCTAGGGAAGCGCTGCCGGTCGGCAGCAGCTTGAACATCGAGATCCACTATTCGGGCAACCCGGCACCGCTACCCGGGCTGTGGGGCGACGTCGGCTGGGAAGAGCTCGATGATGGCGTGCTGGTGGCCGGGCAGCCGAACGGGGCACCCTCGTGGTTTCCGTGCAACGATCACCCGAGCAACAAGGCGAGTTACCGAATATCGATGACCACCGATTCGCCCTACCAGGTCGTATGCAACGGTGTCCTGACCTCGAAATCGGTGCGGGCCAGCCAGACCACCTGGGTCTATGACCAGCCGGAACCGATGGCGACGTACCTGGCAAGCGTCCAGATCGGACAGTACGAGCGTCTGGACCTCGGCACGGTGGAAACCTCCGGAGGAACGGTACGTTCACACGCCGCGGTACCCCGCGCCGCAAAGGATGACTTCCGACGGGATTTCGGCCGCCAGGACGAGATGTTGGTGACCTTCGGTCGACTGTTCGGTCCGTATCCGTTCGCCGGCTACACCGTGGTCGTAACCGAGGATGAGCTCGAGATTCCCGTTGAGGCGCAAGGTATGTCGATCTTCGGTTCGAATTACCTCGACGGCCAACGCGGCGAAGAACGATTGGTGGCGCATGAGCTTGCGCATCAATGGTTCGGCAACAGCCTGACGGTCGACAGCTGGCAGCACATCTGGCTGCATGAGGGCTTCGCCTGCTATGCAGAATGGTTGTGGTCCGAATTCAGCGGTGGACAATCTGCCGACAAATTGGCGAAGCGGTATTGGGATCGGCTTGATGAACTGCCGCAGGACCTGGTAATTGCAGCACCGGGCGCCCGCCTGATGTTCGATGATCGGTTGTACAAACGAGGAGCATTGACGCTGCACGCACTGCGGCGGACGTTGGGCGATGACGATTTCTTCGACATGCTGCGGGAATGGACGCGACTGCATCGGCATGCGAACGTCACCACCGAAGGATTCATCGCGCATGTCGGCCGTTTTCGGGAGCAACCACTGGCCGGGTTGTTCAATGCCTGGCTGTTCGAGCGCGAACTGCCTAAACTCCCGTCCCGGTAAGCCATTCGTCGACGCGCCGCGTGATGATCTCTAGCGTTGCCCTTGGACGCCCTGTGAGAACCGCGACGCAGCCGAGATAGTCCGGCCCCAGGGCGAGATCCGCGAGGAACGGTGGCGACAGCGGCGCATCCGGCGCGTTCCAGCGAACCAGCCTCGGGGGTTCGTCCGGGCCGCTCACTTCGATCAGCGACGGTGCGACGGCCAGGCCATGGCCGGTTGCCTTCAACAGCGCCTCTTTGCGTACCCAATAACGAAGGAGGTCCCGCTCGCTCAGGGATCTGTTCTCGTAGTACTCGGCGGCCCGTTCAGACGCGGTCAGGGCGACGTCCGCGATTCCGTTTGCTCCAGCTGCTTCGTCGGGCAGGGCGAGTCCGTCCGCCGCCTCGATGTCGATGCCGATCGGACCGAGTTCGGTGATCGCGACTGACACCAGATCTGCCGCGTGCGAAAGGCTGAAGTGAACCCGGCAGTTGGCGGCCTGGTCCGCGATGGTATCGGCTGGTCTCGCGAGCATCGGCTTGCCGTGCGGGCCACCGCAGCTCAAGCACCGCGCCTCGATGGCCAGCTCCGCTGGGGGACGACCGACCGTGCGCGACAGAGCCAGCCTGGTCAGCCCGTGCGCCGCCGCAAAGCGGGCGCGGTCACGTTCGTGCAGCAGTTGGTAGTAGCGCTCGCGCTCGGCTTCATCCAGCAAACTCAGCAAGAACGGGTTCGCAACCGGCTGTGCGATGTACACGGCAATTCCCGCGCGCACTGTCTCGCGCAACGTCGTCACGCTGACTCCTCTCGCGCCTCTCCGTGCTCGCGGTTTGCCGTGCTCACGGTTTGCCGTGCTCGCGGTTTGCCGTGCTCGCGTTTCTCGAGGTTGGCTCGATGCAACAATCGAACGATGGAACTTCGACTCGCCCAGATCGATGCATTTGCCGACCGACTGTTCGAGGGTAATCCAGCTGCGGTGATGCCACTGCCACATTGGCTGGACGATGCGGTGTTAGCTCAGCTTGCTCGGGAGAACAATCTCTCCGAGACGGCGTTCTTCGTCTCCAACGTGCCGTCCGAGGCCGGCGAACCTCCGTTCGAGGCACCGACATATCACCTGCGATGGTTCACGCCGGCGATCGAGGTGGATCTCTGCGGGCACGCCACGCTCGCAACATCGGCCTTCATCTTCGACGACCTGCATCAGGCCGCTACCCGACTCGCATTCTGGACCCGAAGCGGTTGGTTGGCGGTCGAGCGCGACGCCGCGGGATTGATCACGATGGAACTTCCCACGGAGACGCTGGACGATGTCGACGTCGACCCCGCTATTGTCGACGCGCTCGGTATTTCAATCAACGGAGCAATGAAAGGGACCGACCTCGTCTACTTCGCGGAGTCCGCTGAAGCGATTCGGTCGATGGCACCGAATTTCGCGGTGCTGCGGTCGCTACCGGTTCGGGGTTTAGCGGTCACAGCACTCGGCGACGAGGCGGGTATCGATTTCGTGTCCCGATGGTTCGGTGCTCAGGCTGGCATCGATGAGGATCCGGTTACCGGATCGGCTCATTCCCAGCTGGCGCCATATTGGTCACGCGTTCTCGAGCGCCAAGAGTTGGTAGCCCGTCAGCTGTCGTCGCGAGGAGGAACGCTGCGTTGTCGGGTCTCTTCAGGACGAGTCCGCATCAGTGGTGGCTGTGTGCGCTATCTCGACGGCACCGTGTACTTGGCCGAGGCCATGGGTTGATCGGCCTGTGGATGGTCGGTGATTGTTGTCGGACGCTCGGTCTACGGTCCTGACGGGCTCGCCATATTTGAGCTGTCGGCGCGGTTTCACCTTGTGGATATTGGCTTTTCTTCCGAGCAGGTGCGTTAGGCTGTTGATCATGGACAGCGTCAAGGGCCCGATCTCCACCGCGTTTGCCGGTGACGACTCTGACGACTCCGACGGCTCTGATGGCGGTGCTGCGTGGCTGCCGTCGGTGTCGGGGTTCGCCGCGCTGCTCGATCTGGATGTTGCGACGTTGAGCCAGGTGGGTCGAGTGGACGCGCTGGTGGAGGTGGAGCGGTGTCGGGCGTGGCTGGAGTCGGTGCAGTTGGAGTTGTTGGCTGCTGTCGATGCCGCTGATACCTCGCGGGAGAAGTGGTCGCGCGAAGAGGTGGGGGCGGTCTTGGGGCTGGCGCCGTTGACGGTGGCCGGCCGGGTGCACGTAGCGCGGACGTTGTGTGAGGGGTTGCCTGCGACGTTGGCGGCATTGCGCGCCGGTCGAATCGGTGGGGCGCAAGCGGTGGCTATGGCGCGGGCGGTCTGGCCGTTGCCGGTGGAGATCTATCCGAAGGTGGAGGAGCGAGTGTTGGCGCGGGCGTCGGGTCAGACGCCGGGGCAATTCGGGCAGATGGTGCGGCGGGCGGTGTTGAGTGCCGATCCGCGTTCGGGTGAGCAGCGGCGGCGGACCGCGGTGGCTGACCGTCAGGTCCGGGTTGGTGATGCCGGTGACGGAATGGCCTGGTTGTCAGCGTTATTGCCCGCGGCTGATGCGCAGGCCTGTGTGCAGGGCATCGACCGAATCGCCCGCCGCGTGGGCATCAACAACGTTCACAGGGGCACTATGCCTGGTGACGTGGCGGGCCCCTGCGCTGATGCTGGGTCTGCTGCTGGGTCTGATGCTCGGTCTGATGGTGGGTCTGATGCTGGGCTTTGCGGTGACGGCCGCGAGGTTGAGGAGGGGTTGACGTTGGCGCAGCGACGGGCCGATGTTTTCGTCGCGGCCCTGCTCACCGGCCTCAATCCACAGCCAACCAACCCCAGCAACGGCGACCTCGGCGACCTAGGCGATCTCGATGCTGTCGGTTCAGTCCCGAGCGATCTCGATGCTGTTGGTTCAGTCCCGGGCAACCTCCAGGCGGGCCGTCGCGACCCGCGTGGTGCTGACGCCGCTCTTCTGGGCGGAGGTGTTGTGCGTCCGCCGCGGTATCCCGAGGTGCAGGTGATTGTGTCGGCCTCGACATTGCTTCACCAGGATGATGAGCCAGGCTGGTTGACCGGGTATGGGCCGGTCACGGCTGAGACAGCGCGCGAGTTAGCTCACGACCCGTCGGGGACATGGCGGCGATTGCTGATCGATCCCGTACAGGGGGCGTTGCTGGACTACGGCCGCACGACGTACACGCCGCCCAAGCATCTTCATGATCATGTAGTCGCAAGGGACGGGTGGTGCACGTTTCCGACGTGTATGACGCCAGCACGGCTATGCGATCTGGATCATCTGATTCCGTTCCCGCGGGGTGAAACCAGTGCCGCCAACCTTGCCCCGGCCCACCGGCGTCATCACAACAGCAAAACCCACGGCCAGTGGCAGGTGAGGCGCGACCCGCAGACCAACGTCGTCACGTGGACGAGCCCGCAGGGTCGGATTCATCAAAACCAGCCCCCTGAACGCTGGCATTTCCCTCACACGAACAACGCGCCCACGAACAACAACGCGCCCACGAACAACGCGCCCACGAACAACAACGCGCCCACGAACAACGCGCCCACGAACAACAACGCGCCCAAGATTGCTCAGAACGATCGCGGCCCGAACGACCTTGACGTGCCCGCGATACCTCCCGGCGATGGCTGTCCGTTCTAGCTACGGACGTCAGGGAGGCCGAGCTTGTGCCGGGCGATTGTGTCGGCGAATACGGCGGCCATGCCCGCGTAGCCGAGTTCGTTCGGATGAAAATGATCTTCGGCCAGTTTGCCTTTCCAAGATCCTGGACGTCGTTGGCGCATATCCGCGACGATCAGGCCACGTTCGGGGGCAGCCTTGTCGAGCTGTCTGTTAACGATTGCGGCCGCCGTCCGCGGATTCGGAAGATTGGCAACGACGCTGCCGGCTGGCAATACCCGAACCATCTCGGCGAACCGATCGGGCAGGCCAACGCGATATCGGCGGCGAATCAGATCGTTCGATCCGATCATCACAGTGACCAGATCTGGTTGCACGCCTAGGCGTTGTATCGCCGGAAGTTGACGCTCGAGGACATCCTCAACCCGAGCACCGCTGGTCGAGAAATTGACGATTCGATAAGCGGGTAGACCACGTGCGACGAGCTCGACCGCAGTCTGGTTGACCCATCCTCGGTCGAAGGCGCTCGCCCCGATGCCCTGAGACATCGAATCCCCGATGACGACCCACAGCGGACCCGCTGACGCCATGGCGACGGCGTTCGCGCGACGCCACGACTCGGCGTAGGGCGCTATCTCGTCCTGAACTGCCTTGACCCCCGACATCAGCCGTGCGGCTACGGAGACAAATGGCCCCGGTGGCCGGCCGCTGAGATTCGAGTATTCAAAGTCTGGCTCATCCACGCGAGTTGAACGAGTCGCGGCACCGATGGATTCCGAGCGGGACAGAACTCTGGCCTCAACGATCAGGGGGTCTTGCTTCCACTGCTCGTATCCGGGTCGAGGTCGCCGGGCTCGATGAGACGTTCCAGGTGCGCAGCCAGCAGCGCAAAGTCGACCGTGTGATATTGGTTGGCATCGGCCGACGAGGATCGTGCCGCCGAGTAGTCAATCCCGCGGTCTCCGATGATCAGGCTCATGTGGCGCTCCTTGCGGCGAAATGCGATTGGCGAACTCAAATGCGTTCAGCGAATTCATCAGGGAGGAGTCACCACACAGTCGCCTGATACCGCGCGAAAGCGCCGAAGGGACCTCAATCAGACCGATGCTGCGCTGTGCCGACCTTCCAGGTTGCTCAAGCTGACGGAGAATCCAAGCGCAAGCACCGTCCCGATAGCACCGCCGATTGCGATCGTTGCCGATGGACTGATGTGCTCACTGGCAATACCCGCAAGGAGCAAGCCGGCACCTTGAGCTACCAGGAATCCCGATGACGCCAATCCGACCACCTGGCCACGATGCTGGGTCGGCACAGCCTGGGTGAACGACGACATGGCCTCGATCAGATAAGCGGTCAGGACACCCGACACAAATAGCAGTACAACGGCAACGGCGACGTTCGGCACGATGGCGAAGCAGACCAGTGGCAGTCCCGCGGCGGCTGCCATCGGCCCAACCCATTGTCGCCGAAATTCCGGGCTGACCAGTCGAATCAACAGAAACGCACCGACTGCAGTTCCGGCGGGCGCAGCCGCCATGATGATGCCGGTCGCCGCCGTGCCGCCGTCCACCGATGCCGCGAAGGGAGCCGCAATCCCTTCTGGAATCACGTACAGACCGACCAGCCACGCCAATCCCAACAGCGAACGCAAGCGGCGGTTTCGACTGATCAATCGAGCCGCGGTCCGCAGGCCGGATAGGTACGTCCGAGGTTCGGGGTCCTGCGCGGCCGGCGGGATGCCACCTGCGGGATGCCCGTTCAGCCCGACCCGCAGGATCGCGGCCGACAGCACGAAGGTCACCGCATCTACGAACAGACCGGTCCTCGGACCGACCGCGGCGATCAACAGACCACCGCCGGCGAAACCGGCCAACTGGGCTAGCTGACCGGTGAGCGAACGCAACGCAACCGCGACCGGATACCGTTCGGTGTCGAGAATGTCGGGCAGGATCGAAGCCTGGGCTGCGCTGAACGGCGTCCCGACGAGTACAACGAATACCAGCAGGACACAGACCACGACGAGCGGCACTGAGGGCATCGCCATGAACGCGAGCAACACTGCGCGAATCAGGTCGCACACGACGAGCACTGTTCTGCGCGCCACGCGATCCGCGATCCCCGACAGCAGCACCCCGCCGAGCAGTGCGGGCAGGAACGTCAGCGCATACGTCGACGACGTCAGTGCCGCCGAACCCGTCCGGTCGTAAACCAAGATCGTCAGGGCGACTCGAGCCAGCTGATCGCCAAGGCTCGACTGCGCGTCGGCCAGCCAAAGCATCCGGTATTCACGGATGCGAAGAACGTCCGTGAAGGTGATCCGGCGGGCTTCTGTGCGTGACAAAACGAGAAGCCTCCACTTCGCTACCGTGCCCGCGGTGTTGCCCTCGTGCACAGCGTGCAGTGGGATTTACTTGGCCGTCATTGGACCATTATTACGGATCGGGCGCTCACCCGTGGGAAGCATAGGCGGCCTCGAGCTCCTACGCGGTCGTACCCACGAACTGCACGCGATCGCGGCCGCCACGCTTCGCCTCGTAAAGCGCCGCGTCGGCCGCATGCAGCAGCAGCTCGACTTCGGTGCCGTGGTGCGGGTACAGAGCCACGCCGATGGATGCAGAGAAGCCGGTGAGCATCCGGTCCGGGTTGTCCGGCGACTGGATTTCCAGCGCGCGGATGCGGGCCAACACGCGTTCGGTGATCACTGAGAGGACATCGGGGTTCACGTCCGGAAGCAGCGCGACGAATTCCTCGCCCCCGAAGCGCCCGATCGTGTCGTACTCGCGCAATTCCGTCGTGAGTGCGTCAGCAGCGGCCTTCAACACCGCGTCGCCGACCATGTGACCGTAGGTGTCGTTGACCGACTTGAACTTGTCCATGTCGATGATGAGCATGGCGGCACCCTGGCGGTCACGCTCGGCGCGAGCAAGTTCCTTGCCCACGATCTGGCGCCAGGTGACGGCGTTGAGAAGCCCAGTCTTCTGGTCCGTGGTGGCGGCGGCTTCGAGCTGCTTGAAGAGCGCACCCCGCTGGAGCACGACCATGGGTACCACGGCCAAGGCGGTCAGCCATGGCACATAAAGCGCGACGATCGCCGTCATGCCACCGAGGCAGAGGGTCGCGAGTTCGAGAGCGTTCTCTTCCCACGTTCCGAAGAGCGAGCGGACCGGAATCGGGTGGGCCGCGAGGTAGATGGCGCCGCCGACCAGAGTGGTCTGAACGAGCGTGTAGATCACGATCGCGATGGCCACGCACACGGCCTCGGTCGCGCCTGGCGAAAGCAGGGCGAAGTGTGGACGCGCATCGTGTAGCACCGCTGAGCCGGCGATACACGCGAGCACCACCGTCGCGGCGTTGAACACCTGCCGATGCGGCGGCCGACCGTTACGTAACCGCAAGCCGAACATCGATGTGGTGATGACGATGGCAAGCGTTGCCGAAAGCCCCATCGGAAGTGCAACGACGCCGGCGAAGGTCCAGACCGAAGTCATATCGATCTGGTGACTGTCGAAGACCCGGATTCGGAGTCGTTCAGTGCGTGAAGAGACCCGCTGGAAGAAGGCAAACAGGCCGATGAAGATCACGAAACGGGCTGCGGCGGCCAGCGAGACGGACATCGTCATGACCATGACCACGACGGAGGTGAGGGCAAAAACGGCTGCGACGGCCTCGACGGTGAAAAGGTAAGCCCGCATGCTGAGCGGAAGTGTATTCACAATCCACTGGCGTCTACCCATGCTTCGCGACGACTTGGGTCGCGTAGGTAGCGCCATGCCGCTGGCTCCAGATTGTTGAACCGTCTACTTGTCGAATAAAGATAACGCAGATTTGACGCTCTGTCACGAGTTTCTCGAATGTGATTTGGGCATCTTCTGCAGCGCTCGCGCCGGGTTTAAGAGGCCTTAAACCGTCATATTTCGTCTCTTACCTACCTCTTATTTTTTAACCTCGATATCACACTGTGCGACCAAACATTGAACTTACACCCCAAGCGGAATGATGGGCTTCATCACGCAGAGCCATCGTCGCGTGGATATTAGCCTTGTCTTCCGAAATATCGCTTTAGTACGGATTACAGAGCGTAGCCAGAACGTGACCCCGGAAGGAGACGCGGACATGACGAACCACAACTGGTAAATCGACCGCCCGACGAAACCGCAAACAACCAGCGCAGCGCCGCACCGAAAGGACGCTCCCGATGACGAACCACAACTGGTAAATCGACCGCCCGAGCAAAACAGCCACCGCAGCACCGCACCGAAAGGACAGCCCCGATGACGAACCACAACTGGTAAATCGACCGCCCGAGCAAAACAGCCACCGCAGCACCGCACCGAAAGGACGCCCCCGATGACGAACCACAACTGGTAAATCGAGTCACTGACGTGCAAACCCTGGCGGCCTCAATTGAGGTCGCCTTCGTATGTCTTCCTCTCGTCTGCGACGTCCGTACTTGGCCGGCACATCTCAGGAGTTGACGTAGGTCCTCCTGATACATCCAGTGCAGCTTTGAGTACACCGAGCTTGAGTCACGGCTCGACGCCAAGCAGCCCGCAAAGTTCAGTTCAGAAGCCACACAGCTACCTGTGAGCCCGCAGGTAGCTCAGTTGTGTCTTCGTCAAGATCGATCAAGCAATCCGATGCGGCCAGCCACCGTAGAAAATGTGACCCGGGCGGCCCGATCGGACGCACCGTATTGGATGCGCGCTCGAAGTAGCCCCGGCGGAATTGGCGCTTCCCGGCCGGCGATTGCAACTCTGTGCTCAACTCGGCCTGGACGATCGGCCGGGCGTAGTCGGCGTATCCCATCGCCTTACGCAACGCCGGACGGAGAAAGACTTCGAACGACACGAGCGCGCTAACGGGATTGCCGGGCAGCGTAATGATCGGTACACCTTTGAACAGCCCTGCTCCCTGTGGCATCCCGGGCTGCATGGCAACCTTGACGAACTCCACGCCCTGACCCATCAGCGCGTCCTTGACGACCTCATACGCTCCGGCGCTGACACCACCTGAGGTGAGCACGAGGTCGACGTCGTTGAGGCGGGAATCCAGCGCTGCGTGAAAGGCCACCACGTCGTCGGCGACGAAGTGAAACTGCTCGGCTTCGGCACCGGCTGCCCGGACTGCGGTCGCAAGCATCAGACCGTTGGACTCATGGATCTGACCGTGCTGCAGCGGCTGCCCGGGCTCGACGAGCTCAGAGCCCGTGGAGAGCACGAGCACCTTCAACGGCGGGATGACCGAGACGACCGCTTCGCCGAGCGCAGCGAGCAAACCGAGTTGGGCAGCGCCCAGTGTGATGCCGGCGGCAAGCACCTCTTCGCCGGCGGCGACGTCTTCGCCCGCTCGCCTCACATGGGTCCCTGATTTCCGCGGTTCGTAGATGGTCACGGTGCTCGCCCCACCGTCAGTAGCCTCGACCTGGACGACCGCGTCTGCGCCTTCGGGCATCGGCGCTCCGGTCATGATGCGGTGCGCGGTGGCCGCACGCAGCGGCGGTCCGTCCACCCGTCCCGCCGGAATGTCTTCAGCTACCGGCAGGATCACCGGCTCAGTCCGGGTGGCGTCAGCGATCTCGGCAGCGCGAACCGCGTAGCCGTCCATGGCCGAATTATCGAACGGCGGCAACGGCCGAGCCGCAATGACGGGGGTCGCCAGCACTCGTCCGGCGGCTTCGGCAAGTGGCAGGTGTCGTGGCGCCGGTTCGCTGATCAAGTCGGCTACAACAGACTGATGCTCTGCTACGGGTCGCATGCTGCCATCCTGCCTCAGACTTCGAGCGGTCTGCGCGGGAGTTGCCTTGGGCCCTCGGCTAACGCTAGGTTCGGCTTGATCATTCAGCTGGCCCGTTTCGGCCGATCCTGCGGCTCTCCTCTAGACACGTGAGGCACTACATGACCGCACCTACCACCCCTGTCCTGTTCGTCCATGGCTTGTGGCTGCATGCGAGTTCGTGGGGCCCGTGGGTCGACTTCTTCAACGGGGCAGGCTATAGCGCATCGGCACCAGGCTGGCCCGGCGATGGAGAAACTGTAGCTTCGACAAGAGAGAACTCCGACGCCATCGCCGGTCACGGAATCGACGATGTCGTCGCTCACTACACCGACATCATCAATGGCTTGGACGCGAAACCGATCCTCATCGGCCACTCCTTCGGCGGCACGATCGTCGAGAAGTTGCTTGGCCAGAACCTCGGCGCGGCTGCGATTGCTATCGATGCCGCACCGATCAAGGGTGTGCTTCCGGTGCCGATTTCCGCGCTACGGGCGGCATTTCCGGTACTGCACAACCCGGCGAACAAAGACCGTGCGGTCTCGCTGACCGCCGAGCAGTTTCGGTACGCCTTCGGCAACGCGCTACCGGAGACGGAGTCCAACGAACTCTACGAGCGGTGGTCGATCCCGGCGCCTGGCAAGCCGTTGTTCCAAGCGGCCACCGCGAACTTCTCACCGCATTCCGAAGCGAAGGTCGACACCGAGAACTCAGAACGTGGCCCGTTGCTGCTGATCATGGGCGGCAAGGACCATACGGTTCCCGAGGCCATCACCAAATCGACACTGAAGCAGTACCGCCACTCGACCGCACTCACCGAGCTTGTCGAGTTTGCAGATCGGGGGCACTCGCTGGTGATCGACAGCGGATGGCGCGAGGTCGCCGAGTCGTCGCTTGCCTGGCTGAAGACGAACGGCCTGTAAGAAGCGATGGATCTCGGCTTGCAGGGCAAGACGGCGATCGTCACCGGCGCCAGCAAGGGCATTGGTCTGGCGATCACCCAGACGCTGGTAGCGGAGGGCGTCCACGTCATCGCCGGATCTCGCACCACGAGTGATGAGCTGACCGAACTGGTCGATGGCGGCCAAGTTGAAGCGGTCACGGTTGACCTCGCGGACCCGGCCGGTCCTGATGAACTGGTGGCGTTTGCGCTGGCCCGCGGTCAGATCGACATCCTGGTCAACAACGTCGGCGGAGCGACGACCCGAGTGGCGGGTTTTCTTGCCATAACCGATGACCAGTGGTTGGGCACATTGAACATCAATCTGCTCGCCGCAGTCCGGACCGTGCGTGCGGCATTGCCGAGCATGCTCGCTGCCGGGCGCGGCAATATCGTCACCACCTGCTCGGTAAACGCCAGATTGCCTGACCCGGCAGTCATGGACTACAGCGCAGCCAAGGCTGCGCTCGCCAGTTTCTCCAAGGCACTGTCCAAGGAGTTCGGCTCTCGTGGCATCCGGGTGAATACGGTCAGCCCTGGTCCGGTTGCGACCGCGCTCTGGCTCGGTGACAGTGGCGTTGCAGCAACCGTCGCCCGCGCGACCGGTGGCGATGCAAAGGCCGTAGCAGCACAGGCCGCAGGCCAATCGGTAACGAACCGGTTTACCGAGCCACAAGAGGTGGCCGACCTGGTCGCGCTGTTGGCCAGTGATCGTGCCGGCAACGTCACTGGCTCCGACTTCGTCATCGACGGCGGTTTGATCACAACGCTGTAGTCAGCTATCCGATCGGGCGACTAACAGGCATCTCACGGGCGAAGCTCTGGTGAACGTATAGGCGTAACCGTCCACAACCGCTGTCCTAACTCGCTCAGCTGTCGGACAGTTACGGTGTGCGAGAGGAGCTGGCCTACGGTTGCGGTTCAGCGCCGCTTGCGATTGCCCACCGCGGGGGTGCTGGCTTGGCGGCTGAGAACACGCTCGAGGCGTTCGGACGCTCCTATGCGCTCGGGATCCGGTATCTCGAGACCGACATCCGAGTGACCTCCGACGGCGTCGTGGTCGCCTTTCATGACGCAAACCTGGACCGTGTCACCGACGGACGCGGCCCACTGCGCAATCAGAACTTTGCCGGGCTCAGCAAGTTGCGGGTCTTCGCCACCGATCCGGTGCCGACGCTCGCCGCCGTACTCGAGGCGTTTCCGGACGCATACTTCACGATTGATCTGAAGGACGAAGCCGCCATCAAGCCGCTCGCCCAGGTGCTGTTGCGTACCGGGGCGACGAACCGGGTTTGCATCGCCGGCGCTTGGGATCACTGGTTGCGCCAATTGGCCGCGGCCATCGGCTCACGGGGCGGGGCGCAGATCACCACGGCATTGGGTTGGCGCGACCTGTGTCGGTTGGTTGCTTCGGCGCACACCAGGATCGCGTTTCCGGGTGGACAGCTCAATGGGAGTTTCGCCCATGTTCCGCTGCGGATCGGACGACTTCCGGTGTTCGGCGAACGGCTGATCGCGCGCGCGCACCGGCTCGGTATTCGAGTGATCGTCTGGACCGTGGACGATCCAGCACAGATGCACCGGCTGTTGGATGAGGGAGTGGACGGCATCATCACCGATCGGCCGGACCTGCTTCGCGAGGTGTTGCTGGCTCGCGATGAGTGGACGGTGCCGGACTCCGTCACTGCCCAGTGACCTTTCCGGCGGCGACGGCAAGGTGGCGGGTGGTGCGGACCTTCGCCAGCATCTGCCGGTCATGGGTAACAAGCAGCACCGTTGCGCCGAACGAGTCGAGCGCGGACTCGAGCTGTTCGATTGCTGCCAGATCAAGGTGATTCGTTGGCTCGTCCAACACCAAGAGGTTGACACCGCGTGCTTGCAGCAGGGCAAGCGCCGCCCGGGTGCGCTCGCCGGGCGACAGCGTGTTGGACGGGCGGCGGACGTGTTCAGCCCGCAGACCGAATTTGGCGAGCAGGGTTCGCACGGCCGCGTCGTCCAGGTTGGGCAGCTGTTCACCCATTGCCTGCGGCAGATCGGCAGCGCTGTTGAACAGCCCACGAGCCTGGTCGACCTCACCCACGATGACTCCTGCGCCCAGTGCGGCCGTACCGGAATCAGGGATGATCCGTCCTAGCAACAATTGCAGCAAGGTGGTCTTGCCTGCGCCGTTCGGGCCGGTGATGGCAACCCGGTCAGCCCAATTCACTTGCAGGTCAACTGGTCCGAGGACGAAGTCGCCGCGTTTGACCACCGCGGCGTTGGCTATGGCTGCGATCGAGCCCGACCGGGGTGCGGCCGCAATCTCCATCCGCAATTGCCATTCCTTGCGCGGCTCGACGACATCGTCAAGGCGTTCGATCAGCCGTTCGGTCTGCCGGGCCTTGGCCGCTTGCTTCTCAGTCGATTCGGTTCGGAACTTGCGTCCGATCTTGTCATTGTCGGGCGCCTTACGACGAGCGTTCGCGACACCCTTTTCCATCCAGGCTCGTTGGGTGTGGGCGCGAGCCAGCAACGCATCTTTTCGATCGGCAAATTCGTCGTAGGCCTGGCGTTCGTGACGGCGCTCGATCTCGCGTTCTTCCAGGTACGCGGCGTAGCCGCCCGACACCTGTCTGATCTTCTGTTGAGCCAGGTCGAGTTCGAGCACACTGGTGACCGTTCGCGCCAGAAATTCGCGGTCGTGGCTGACGAGTATGGTCGCCACCCGCAGCCCTCGGACGAATCGTTCCAGGCGCTCGAGCCCGGCCAGGTCGAGATCGTTCGTCGGTTCGTCCAGGAGAACGACATCGAATCGGCTCAGTAGCAACGCCGCGAGCCCGGCTCGCGCGGCCTGGCCGCCGGACAATGTCGACATCTCGGCATCGGGCGAGGCGCCGAGTCCGATGTCATGAGCCAGCGCTGCGCACCGTTCTGGCAGGTCCGCACCGCCCAGGCCGAGCCAGCGCTCGAAGGCGTGCGTGTACTCGTCCGCCGCGCTGTCGATCGCGCCATCGGTTGCGCCGTGATCCTGGCCCAGCTTGATCGCGGCCGCATCCATTCGCGACTGCGCCTCGGTCACACCCGTCCGTCGGCCGATGAATTCAGCGACGGTCTCACCGGGGCGGGCCGACCTCTCCTGACTGAGGTAACCCACGGTCGCGGTCGGCGGGCTCAGCTTCACGCTGCCTTCGTCGGGCTTTCGCAGGCCGGCCAAGATGCGTAACAGGGTGGACTTGCCGGCCCCGTTTACGCCAACCAGGCCAACGACGTCGCCGGGCGCAGCCACGAGATTAAGGTCGCTGAACAGGGTGCGTTCGCCCGACGTCGCTGCAACTGAATGGACGACGACCGAGGCACTCATACGGCGTGACGCTACCGGGCGCTCAGGACCAGCCGGTCAGACGCAGCCGGGCGACCTGAGGTGGTCGCCCGGCGTGGTGCGTTGTGGTGCGTTACCTGCTATGCGCTATCAGGCAGCGTTCTTGATCGCCGAGATCTCGAACTCGAGGTTGATCTTCTCGGAGACGAGTACGCCACCGGTCTCGAGCGCGGCATTGAACGCTACGCCGAAGTCGCTGCGGTTCAGAGTGGCTTTGCCCTCGAAGCCAACCCGGACGTTGCCGAACGGGTCGGTTGCCACGCCCGCGTATTCCCAGTCAATGGTTACCGACTTGGTGATGCCCTTGATCGTGAGGTCGCCGGTCACGCGGAAGTTCTCGTCGTCGAGCTTCTCGACCGAGGTGCTGGTAAACGTGATCTGCGGGTGGGCGGGTGCGTCGAAGAAATCGTTGGTGCGGAGGTGGCCGTCGCGCTGCTCGTTGCGGGTGTCGATGCTTGCGACCTCGATGCTCAACTGAGCGCTGGACTTGGTCGGGTCGTTGCCGTCCAGATGCAGGGTGCCGGTGAAGTCGTTGAATCCGCCGCGGACCTTGGTGACCATGGCGTGACGCGCAACGAACCCAACCCGGCTGTGCGCCACGTCGAGGGTGTAGTCGCCGGTAATGTCGGTGAGAGTGGCTGCAGTCATAATGCTGGCTCCTGAAAGAATCGTTGTCAGCTGTTTTGCTGATGTGTCAACGACCTTACCAACATTTGCTGACGTGTCAACATTCCCACGCTAGGATGTAGCTATGACGGACGCGAACTGGCTCAACGACTCCGAGCACCGAATGTGGCGGGCCTTCCGGTCCATGCACACGTCGCTCGATCGGGTGCTCGAGCAGGAGATGTCTGCCGAATCCGGCCTGTCCTCGGCCGACTTCGCGGTGCTCGTGCCTCTTTCCGAGGCCCCCGATCGCCGGTTGCGAGCTCGTGATCTCGGCCTGCAGATGACGTGGGATCGCAGCCGGCTGTCGCACCAGATCAAGCGCATGGAGCAGCGCGGCCTGATCGAACGAACCGACTGCCCCACCGACGCGCGCGGGACGTTCATCCAGCTGACCGAAAAGGGCTGGCGGACCATCGAGGCCGCCGCGCCACCGCATGTGGCGGCCGTCCGGGCGTATTTCGTGGATCTGCTCACTGAGGACGAGATCGACAGCCTGACCGCGATCTCGGAGAAGGTGCACGACAAGATCGCTGCCCGAGCCGCCGAGGGCGTCTGCGACGGCGATGACTAAGGGTGACCAACGGTGTCTAAGGATTCGGCCGGCGCAGCGCCTGTGCTGCGACCGCGGCGCCAGCGCCGGAGACGAGCACGGCCCTTACGACCTTCTTCCTGCGCCGCCTGGTCTGCTGTGATTTCGCATCCGAGATAACCAGTTTCAAGGCACGTTCGGCCTGTCGACGTGCCCGTCTCGAGGCTCTCCGCGCTGCTCGGCGGGTCTTTCTGTTGAGGCGCCTGCCGCGCGCCTTTGCCTCTGCTCGTAGCCTCCTCGACTCAGCACGCAGCGACTTGGATTCGGCCTTGAGTCGCATTCGAGCCCGCTTGGCTGCCTCCGAAACTGCGTCGGTACCGGTCTCCAGGACGTCGGTGACGGTGTCGATCGCGTCATCCACCGTTGACCTGTCGCGGGCTCTGCTCATCGTCTGCTCCTAACTGCCGACTTCAAACGTACTCAAAAGAGGCCTTCACCTACGAAGCCTCCGGGGCTGGCTCCTGGTGGTATCGCGAAAACCGCCGACCCCTCGTGCCGGATGAAGCTGTTCAAGGCGTCGGAGCGCGCGAGCTTGTGCTGGATCGGCACGAACGTCTGCTGCGGATCGGTCTGGAACGCCTGAAAGAACAAGCCGGCGTCGAGCTGCCCGGAAGCGTCGATACCGTCGTCGAAGGAGTAGCCGCGACGGAACATGGTCGCCGCCGAATTGTTCGCTGGATGGGTCAGGCGGACGTGGGCGTCCGCCGGGATCGTCAGCGACCCGTCGGACTGGGTAGCCGTAAATTGCGGCACGTCGTGTTCCAAATGCCCTGATAGCGGGGCGCCGCTGTCTTTGAAGCGGCCGATCACCCGCTCCTGCGAGTTGACGCTCGTCCGGTCCCACTCGTCGAGCAGCATCCGGATCCGACGGCAGACGAGGTACGTGCCGTTCCGCATCCACGGTGGCGAACCGGCCTCGGGAACCCAAACGGCGAGCGTTTGGCGTGTGCCGGTCGGATTGTCCGTGCCGTCCAGTTGGCCCATCAGATTTCGTGGGGTTGCGGTCGGCTGCACCGCCGCCGCGGCACTGCGCAGGAATCCCCCCTGCGACCAACGCACCGACAAACCGCCCAGAGACCCAGTGACCAGCGAGCGCGCGGTCGCGGCGACGACCATCGGGTCTTCGCCGCAGATCTGGACGCCGAGATCGCCGCCACAATGAGCAGGATCAAGGTGATCAGTGCTGAACGTCGGTAGCGCCCGGAGTTGCTCGGGCACTGACAGGCCGGCGCGTACCAGGGCACTTGCACCGATCCCGATGGTGACGCTCAGCTGCGCTGGACGTAGCCCGGCTGCGATGTCGGCGGACGGCCCGGACGGGCGGCCCGCCATCGCGGATCGGGCAGTACTCGACAGGTGCAGCAGAGCGGCCCTCAATGAGGCACGGCCAGCCGCCGTGGCGTTGCCGCTGACCAGATCTAGAGCGAGAAATCGAAAGTACGCAGGTTGCCGGTCGACGACGCCGGCCTGATGCGTGCCCTCGAAGGCAATAGTGCTCACCGCCGGGACAGCGGGACCGCTTTGGTCATCGTGCCGATCTATGGCGGTTTTGCCGACAGCGCCACCGACAGCGCCGACAGCGACGCCCGCTGCTGCGCCACCGGCAAGCAGGCCGGCTGACGACAGGAACCGTCGCCGGCCAACCTGCGATTCAGATTCGGTCACCGATTAAAGCTGCCTGAACGCTCAGTGGTTGTCGAATTCGGCGGTGGGTTAGGACGACGACGTGGGACGACGACGCAGCACGACTATTGCCAGCCCAGCAGAACCGAGGACGACCCCAACGGCTCCAAGCGCGATGCCGACGTTTGCACGGCTGTCGTCGGTATCCGTGGCGGTTGCGCTGGCCGGCGGCGCCGCGGTGCTGGCGGACAAATCAAGTGACGGCGCTGGATGATCGGGTTCGGCGTTGCTACCGGGCGCCGGTTGCTCGATCCACGAGACCACACTCTTGTCGCTGTAGGTCTGAATCGCCTTGAATGTCAAGGTCGTCACATCGTCGGGAAGCTTGCCGCCGATGATGGTGAACTGCCCGAAGTAGCCGGGCTTGATGCCGGAACTGGCATCCGCCGTCCAATCGATCTCCGAGACGATCTGAGTGATATCGCCGTCGTCGGTCTTGATCGGGGTACTCAAAGTTGTCTGCGTGATACGCGAGGTCCACCCTGGCATCGGCGACACCAACACGCCCGCGATCGGGTGGTCGGTTGGCAGTTGCACCTTCAACCCGACCGTGCTGGCCTTATCGCTCTCGTTCGGCACTCGGAACGTGATGACTGCATCGCTGGCGCCCGCCGTCACACCCGGAGCAGCGACCGTGACGTGGGCGGAGGCACCGCCAGCCGTGATCAACGCGGCACCGGCAAAACCGACGGTGAGGACGGCTGCGGCTGCTGCACGCCGACCCAGGGTGTTTGCGGGCAAGAACCTCACGCGTGAATCCTCCTGTGCTGCGCTCTGCCGGGTTGGCTGCGCTGTGCCGGGTTGGCTGTCTGCCCGGCTAAGTCGGGCCTGCGGCGTCACCGGTTCCCGGAGTCCGGATTTCGTGGCAGTCGTCACACCAAATAGCTAGCAGCGAAATGGCTAGCAGCGAAATGGCTAGCGGCGGGGACCAATGAGGGGCAGCCCGGTGCGAGGGTGTTCGATGACCTCCATCGCGTGGCCGTAGACCTCGCTGAGTACGTCAGTCCGCAAGACAGCGGACGGCGGACCGCTGGCCTGAATCTTGCCTCGACCAAGAATGGCAACGCGATCGGAATACGCGCCGGCGAGATTGAGGTCGTGCACCACCGCTACCACCGCATGGCCGGCATCGGCGAGTTCGCGCAAGACTGCAAAGGTACGTTCTTGATGGTGCGGATCCAGTGCGGCTGTGGGCTCGTCGAGCAACAGCACGCGGCTGCGCTGCGCGAGCACCCGAGCGAGGCTGACGCGCGCCGCCTCACCGCCAGACAGCGACGTGAAGGCCCGATGGCGAAATTCGGCGACGGCCGTCTTCTGCATGGCAGCCTCGATTTCTCGTTCGTCCTCGGCGGCCTCGGCCATACCTCGCCACGGCCAGCGTCCCATCGCGACGACATCGGCAACCGCAAAGGGAAACGCCATGCTGTGCTGCTGAGGTAGCACAGACCGCCGCAGCGCGGCCTCCCGCGGCGACCAGGCATGCACCCCGCGCCCGAGCAGGCTCACCTCACCCGTAGCCGGGCGCTCGTCGCCGGCCATCAGGTGCAGCAAAGTGCTTTTGCCGGCGCCGTTAGGACCAACTAGCGCCAGTAATTCACCCGTCTCGACGTCAAGATCGATACCGTCGAGAACCGCCCGCCGGCCACGGGTGGCGACCGCGCGGCGAACCGACAGAGCGATCACGCCCAGCCGCCCTGCTTGGTCCGCGTGCGTAACAGCAGCCAGAAGAAGAACGGTCCGCCGACGAGGGCTGTGACGGAGCCCAGCGGTATTTCGGCCGGCGCGGCCACGGTCCGGCAGAGTAAATCCGCCAAGGTAAGGACGATCGCACCACCGAGAGCACTGGCCGGGATGAGGATCCGGTGACCAGGGCCGCTGACCATGCGCACCAGATGCGGCACGACCAGACCGACGAAACTGATCGCCCCGGCCACCGAGACAGCGGCCGCGGTGAGGATGGCGACCACGACGATCACTGCGACTCGAACGCGTTCGACGTTCACCCCTAGATGCCTTGCCGGTTGTTCACCGAGCGAAAGCAGGTCAAGCGCCCGCGCGAATCGCGGCGCCAGCAGCAAGCCGACCAACGCGCACGGTGCGACCGCCGCGACCGCCGGCCAGGTCGCGCCGGACACACTCCCCAGACTCCAGAACGTGATACTGCGCAGTTGCGAGTCGGTGGAGAAGTACGTGAGCAACCCGATACCAGCCCCCGTGATCGTGTTTATCGCAATACCCGCGAGAATCAGGGTCACGACCTCGGTGCGCCCATTCGATCGGGAGACGCCGTAGACCAGCAGAACAGTGAACAGGCCCGCAACGAAGGCCGGCCCGCTGACCGACCACGAAGCAAAGCTCAGACCGGCGATGATCGATACGATCGCCCCGACTGCTGCCCCCGACGAGATTCCCACAATGCCTGGCTCGGCCAGGGGATTGCCGAAAACGCCCTGCATCAGGGCGCCCGCGCAACCGAGGCTGGCACCGACGAGAAGCGCTAGCAGCACCCGCGGAAACCGCACCCCCCACAACACCCGCTCGGACAGCTGATCTGGGTGGGTGGCAAACGGTATGTGCAGTCGCTCCAGTAGCGAACCGAGAATTTGCGCCGGCGGGATAGCGAATGCCCCCATCCCTGCGGACAAAACCGATACGACGACGAGCGTCGCCGATAACGCCGTGAGGAGCACCACGGTTCGTTTCGGCTCAGCTCTTGCCGCTAGGGTGCTCACTGTGCCTGCTCGAGGGCGCTGGCGATAGCCGTGATGACCTCGGCCGTCCGCGGGCCGAAATTAAGCAACACGCCGTCCTCGACCGTGATGACGCGCTTATGCGCGCCGGCCGGCGTTTGAGCGATACCGGGAATCTTCTCGAGCCCCGCCACACCACCGACTGATTCCAATCCATCCGTCATCAGAAGCAAAACGTCCGGCTGAGCCCCGATGAGAGCCTCGCTCGTGATCGGGGTGAACGGTCCGAGACCCATCGCGGTCCCGGCATCTACACCACCGGCTGCGTCTATCAAGGAATCAGCGCCGCTGCCTTTACCCCCGATCAGATAGACGCCAGCGCTGCCGCGCAGGTAGAGAAAGGCCACCGTGGGCTTCTTCGTGCCCCGGTCGACCGCGCCGCGAGCGGTAGCGATGTTCAGGGTCGTCCGGTTAGCCAGCTGGTCGCCCGCTGACGCAACGCCGAGCGCGTTCGCGACGGCGTGGATGCGGGGTACTACGTCGGCTACCGAGTCCGCGATCGGCAGGATCACCACCGGTACCCCGGCAGCCCTGAGCTGCGCGATCGCCTCGGGTGGCCCGGTATCGGTGTCGGCCAATACAACAGTCGGGCGCAAGGACAACACGGATTCTGCCGAGACATCGTGCGCTCGGGTGACGACGGGGAGTCCCGAAGCCTGCTTGAAGGTAGTGGAGATGTCGCGTGCTACGACGCGCGAACCTAGGTTCAGCGAGAACACCACCTCGGCGATGCTTCCGGTCAGCGCGATGATGCGACTGACGTCTGTGACCGTGACCCTTCGACCGTCGGCGCCCACGATCGACACCGGCAACGCCGGCACCCGGGTGCCCGGTAACACGTGAAGTGTCTTGGCGTTTACCGCGCTGCCAGCCGTGCTGATCGATGGCGTTTGGCCACAGGCCGATACCAGAATGGACGTGCTGAGAATCGCGATCACGCTCGCCCCGCGGTGACTGCTACGCATCGATGCTCTGACCTACCCGCCGACGGATCCACCAGCGTGTGCCGATTGCGGCGAGGACGCCGAACAAACCGAGCGGGACGAGAAACCGCAGTATTTGTTTACTCGTGCTCGTTGCCTTGCCGTCAAAGCTCACCGCGACGATGACGTCCTGGCTGCGGTCCTCGGTACGGGTGTGATCGGCACGGGTCACCACTGCGCACCGCACCTTGCGGCAGTCGGTGGTCTCGTTGAGCGTCGCGGCGATATGCAGCTGCACGGTGAAGGTGCCTCCGGCACCATACGAAACGGCAAGGCCTTTGCCGTAGCTCGGCGGGTTGGATGAGATCCACACTGAGCTACCGGTCTTGCCGCTGGTATCGGCGCCTCCGCCGCACGGCGTGGGAACCGCGCCAGGTTTGGGTTTGACGCAGAACGCCAGGTAGATGCCCTTCGCGGTGTTGAAGCCGCTGCCTGTCACGGTGATCGTCTGGCCGGCATCGTTCAGGTGGCTTGACTGTGAGAGGGCCAGTCGTTGGCCATCGCTGCCCTGTCCATCGCTGCCCTGTCCGTTGGTGATTTGGGAGGATGCATTGGCCGGCAGGGCAACGAAGAGCACTGCGATCAGCGCGGCCGCGACCGTGAGGTTCGGTCGGGTGACTAGTCGTTTGATCACTGGCCGGTGGCTCGTTCTCGATGTGCCGCACGCTCGACGGCAACCTGCAACGCGGTATTGAGCCGGTAGGCGTGCCGAGTCTCGGCGGCGATTTCGTCCCGTTCCAGGTTTGTCCAAGCGGCTCGGTCAAGTTCCCGGCGATAGTTTTCCTTGAAGGCGATCGGGTCGGCGATGTCTTCGAAAATGAAGAATCTTCGTCCGTCCGGACCGGTCAGCCCGAGTGAGCGCCGAACCGCCGAGCCGATCGCAAAGCCACCGGAGAGGTCGCCGAGATAGCGCGTGTAGTGGTGCGCAATGAATCGGCCGGACGAGCTTTTGGCCACCTGGCGCAATCGGGTCAGGTAGTGCTCGGTCTCGGCCAAAGGCGCAATGGTGGCTGCCCAGCCGGGTCCGGCCACGGTGTCCAGGTCGGCTTGTAGTGCGGGCAAGCGAGTGAGTTCGAACGCCGCGAATCGTGCGACAACCGGATCGACGCGCATGGCCTCGGTCGCAGATTCGAGTTCGGCGTACACGAAGTAGAGCTGGCTCAGCAGAGTGCGATAGAGCAGCAGATCCCCATGACCGCGGATCAAGGTGCTCAGCGCGCCGCCGGTTTCGGCCTTGCCGTGAGCGCTCCACGTGGCGTTGCGAAGCATCGCGGCGAAGCCAATCGGTTCAGCGGCTCGCGTTGGGCCGTGAATCCTGCTACTCGACATGACCATGTGAGACCTCCTTGACAGTGTGGCTGAAGCATAGGTTAGCCTCTCCTAACTTAGGTAGCCCTAATTTAAGGAGCATGAGATGTGGACGCCACGGAGGTCGACCGCTGGGGCCGCTGTCGCCGGCAGCCTGTTTGCCTTTGCGGCCCTCGTACTGGCGAGTCCAGAAGCTGGCGCAAGTCCGCGGTTGGATGCCTCGCCGGTGTCCGGCGTCCCGCCGACGGGCGCGGTCGTCACGGTGACCGGCGCGGGCTATGCCACGACCGGAAACGGTGTCTACGTGGCCTGGTGCCGGCTCGTTCCCCAATACTGGGCCAGCGCCGACAACTGCGCCGATGCTCGCTGGGTTCATGTCGGCGGCGCCGGAGCCGGTCAGGCCCCCCTCACCGCGGGCGGCACGTTCTCGGTCAGCCTCACGGTCACCGGAGCCATCAACGGTCACAGCTGCAGCACCGCCGGCGCCTGCAAGATTCTGACGATGGCGGCGCATGGCTCGTCCGACCGCAGCCAGGACGCCTTCGTCGGGGTGTCGTTTGCGTCGCCGGCCGCTGCCACTGCGCCCCCCAAGGGGTCACCCGTGGCGCCACCCAAAGCCCCACCGAAAGCTCCACCGAAAGCTCCACCGAAAGTCGCCGTGGCGCCAACCCCGACGGTAGCTGTGACATCGGCGGCCCAGCCAACGCTCGCTCCTTCCCGCACGGCGGCTAGCTCCGCGAGTAGCGCGGCCGCCAAGAGCCGCACGGCCGGCCTGACCCCCGAACCGGTCAAAACGAAGTCGGCGAGCTCGATCGCGGTCGATATGCCGCCGGCGGCGGCTGGTACGGCGGCTGATGCGGCGGTGGATTCCGATGGACGACCGGTGCTGCCCTGGGTCCTCGGCGCGATCGCCGTCGTGCTCGCCGCCAGCGGCTTCGCTGCCCGCAGAGTGCTCGGGCGGTGGGTTCGTCACGACTGATCGCGAACGAGTTTCAGCAGCAATCCATTGAGCAACTGTGAACGGGAGATCGAAGGCATGGAGAAGAGTCGCAGTCGAAAGAGGCATCTCGGGGCGCTGGTCTTGTCGGGCGCGTTGATCGTGGGCGGAGCCGTGCTGAGCCTGAGCTCGCAAGCCGGTGCCGCCGTCGGCGTCGCACCCGGCCCGAGCGTCACGCTGTCCAAATCAGCCGGGTTGCTACCCGCCGGCGACGCAGTGACGATCTCTGGATCGGGGTTTTCCACGACGGGCGCTGGCATTTACCTCGGTATCGCCGACACGGCGAAGTTCAGTCCGACGAACGCAGCCGCGTTCGGCGCGGTGAAGTGGATCCACCCTGGAGGGACCGCGTCGGCAAGCGAGGACGCGCTCAGTGCGGACGGAACCTTCAGCACCACGTTGAACGTGGCCGCCCTGTTCGGAAGCGGTAGCACTGCAACGGACTGCACGATCGACGAGTGCGCCGTCTTCACCCTTGCGGCACATGGCTCGCCGGATCGCAGTCAGGACACGGAAAGTGCGCTGACCTTCTTCGGCCCGAAGCTGACCCTGAGCGCGGCCACCGCACTGCAACCAGGCCAAGCGGTCACCGTCTCAGGGCGCGGATTCAAGCCGGGCAAGGGGGTCTACGTGGCCCAGACCGTCGCACATCCCGCCAGCGGAGTGCCATCGAACTATGCAAACGCTCAGTACGTTCCCGCGGTCGGAGCCGATGGGACGTTCAGCACTACGGTCACGTTGACAGCGACTTACACCCCCGCCCGAGCGACCGAAGTGACCGACTGCCTGGCCGTTTCGTGCTACATCGCCAGCTTCAATGACCACACCGATCTGGCCAATCGTGATCAGGATGTCTGGTCGCCGATCACGTTCGCAACCAGCACGCCAGCCACCAGTGCACCGCCAACGCATGCGCCGGGGGCTATCCGGGTTTCCGTGCAACCCAGCAGTGATCTCGCCCTCGACTCGGCGACCGTGACGGTGACTGGATCTGGTTTCGCCACTACTGGAAATGGGATTTACGTGGGGGTCGCCGCGACCGCCAAGTACGACCCGACCAACGCTGACGTGTTCGGCGCGGTCAAATGGGTTCACCTTGGCGCGTCGCCGGGTCCCGGGCAGGACGTCCTCACAGCTGACGGATCTTTCACCACGACGCTGAGCTTTCCGGCGACGTTCGGCTCTGGAACCAACGCGACCGATTGCACCGTGACGCAGTGTGCCATCTACACCCTTGCTGCGCACGGATCGCCCGACCGTAGCCAGGACACGCACACGGTGATCACCTTTGCTGGCTTTCCGAATCCGGGTCAGGCCGGCCCGAGTTCATCACCCACTCGGAGCGCATCGACCTCAGCCGCTATTGCACTGTCGGACACGACCGTGCAGCCCGGAGGAAATTTCATCGTCACCGCATCGGGATTCGACGCCGGCGAGCAGGTACAGGCGATCCTGCATTCGGATCCCATCGACCTGGGCATCAGCCAGGCATCGAGCACCGGAACGTATCGGTTGAGCGTCAGCGTTCCCGTTGATCTCAGCGCCGGGGTACACACCGTCAACCTGCTCGGATTGAGTTCGGCCAAGACTGTGCAAGCGACGTTCACCGTCCTGAACCCGGCGGCCGCCCTCGACCGGACGTCGTCGTCAGCCCCGGTGGCCTTGCTCGATCCGGGGATGAGCGGCAGTCTGGCAAGCACCGGCGCGAGTTCCAAGACAGCTCTACTCCTCGGAATAGCCCTGGTCCTGGCCGGATGTGGTGTGCTTATGGCCTCGACGTTGCGGCGTCCGGCCGGCTCGGCCAGATATCGTTGAGACTGGGAACGCAATGACCGATTGCAGCGATCAATTCACACCGGAAGTGGTGGCGCAGATCATGCGCCATATGAACGAGGATCACGCCGATGACAACGTGCTGATCGTTCAGGTGCTGGGCGAACTCCCTTCAGCGGAAAGGGCGATGATGAGTGGCATGGACGCCGACGGCATCGAGTTTCTCGCCCGGGTCACCGGTCGCGATGTGCAAGTCCGGCTGCCTTGGAGCGAGCGGATCAGTGAGCGTTCGCAGGTGCGCGCCGAAGTGGTCCGACTCTATGAAGAGGCTGTCCAGCGTTCACAGACGTGACGCGTCACCGGTAAGCAGACCGCCATGGGTTGCCTAGACCTCGTCGACGTTCGTCGGCTCAGTCCCTCGGTGACCATAGGAATCTCGAACCTTGTCGACCCACCCCTCGACGGCGCTCGCTACCTTGTTCAGTGGAGCGGACTCGGTAGCGAAACGCCGCGGGCGGGTCGGGGCCAGCTGCTCGGCCCCCAATGCCTGGTCGCCGAGCTCGCGTAGTTCTTCGGGTGTCAGCTTGCCGGCAAGCTGCGGGAACAGCTCCGTCTCCAGCAACCGAATGTGTTCAGCGAGCTGCGCATCGAGCGAATCCAAGGAACGGGTGACTTCGTCGATGGTCTCATCGTGATCTTCCAATGACCGCATGGCTTTCTCACCGCGACGATCAGCATGAAATGCATCATCTGCAATTGCATCGCCGCCATCGATGTTGTCTCGGATCAGCGGGTACAAGAACTGCTCTTCGGCGACGAAATGTCGCACCAACTCTGAAACGAGGAGTTCACGCTCAGCCTGACCATTCTCGCTCGATACCGAGGTTCGACACGTCTCTAGCAGCGAGCGAATCCCCCGATGATCACTGGTGAGCACTTCGAGGATGGTTTGAGTACCGGCTTCCGTCACGTGTATCGGGCCCTCCGAGGTCGGCGTCAGACGATGTTCACGCCAGCCTATGACACTCGTGCCGGAGATGCGTTTCTAACAAGGACTTGATACCGGGGGCCGACTCGGATAGGTTGCGTCGACCATCGCGACAATTGAAAACCACGGGGATCATGCGACTTCATACTCGGCTGGCCGCTTCGACGGCCGCCATCCTGCTTGCGCTCGGAACGACGGCAATACTTGCGAGCCCGGCGGGAGCGTTACCGACGGTGAGTGTTACCGGATCGGCGCCGGCCACGGTGCACGGCCCTGGAACCGTCATCTTCAGCTACTCGATCGACGTGTTGTCGAACATCGGCTCGACAACGCTCACCACGCATCAGCCAGCGGAGTTGCCAGCCCTGGTTGCGGGCGTGACCCTCGACGGACTGCCGGTGCCGGCCGGACAGGTCAGCCAGCCCGATTCGGTTGACATCACCGTCCAGACCGGAGCCGATCCGACCGACGGTCTGGCCGCTGGCACACATATCATCACCTTTGTCGCCACAGTCGGTGCGGGTGCTTCAGCCACCACATCCGCCACCGCGACACTGGCCTGGGTAGCTGGCGCGTCGCCGCAATCGGCCCTGTCGAATGCGGTGCCGGTCGCGATCAACCAGCCCGATATCGAGGTGACGCTCACCCCCGACAGCGGCGAAGATCAGGTGGGTGCACTGGGAACTGGCGTCGAACTCTCGCTGGCGGTTGACGTCAAGAATCTCGGCTACGGCACGCCTCAGACCACCTTGGATGTCGTTCTGCCGCCCGGGACCGTGTTGGCAGCCGATGGCGTCTACCGCGACTCGGACGGCGACCCATTGAGTTGCACGCCTGATTCGTCCGACCCACAACACGTCAGCTGCCTCATCGGTAGCCTCGGCCACTACGTCACGACGATGGATCCGACGATCTACATCAACATCACCACGGCGGCCACCCCGCCGGTCGGGCAAGTCGCGACACTCGCCGTCAGTGCGGGGGTGAATCCGGGCGAAGGCACCGATACTGATCCGACGAACAACGAGGTGAATCCGCAATTCAGCTTCACCGGTTCCGCGGCGCTGAGCTACTCGATCACGTCGAACAAGACGAAGGTCCAACTCGCAGGTCAGGCGAGCATCACCTTGACCGTGCACAACAGCGGACCGCAGCCAGCCAATGACACCATCGCAATCGGCATTCTCGTCGGCGACAACTTCAGTATCACCGATTTCAGCGGGGATGTGGGCTCGCCGATAGCGGGTATGAGCGCCAGCGTGCCCGCCGCTCACGCTCTACTCGCATCGGTGGCCACGCCCGGCCAGGGCAATACCCTTGTACCGGCGGACAACTCGGTGCTGACGAACCTTTTGAACTCCAGCGACGGCAGGGTGTGGTTCGTCGGCAATCTGGCCGTTGGCCAATCAGCCAGCGTGGTACTCACAGTCAAAGCAATCAAGTTGGGGACGGCGAAGGTCGGGTTGTTCGCAGTGTCCACCGCTGGAGATCCGTCCTGCCTCAACCTCGATTGTGATCTGACCTCGATATCGCTGCAGGCAGTGGCTGTTCCGATCGTCAAGCCACCAGCGGCGGCGGGCACGGTTGAGCAGGCTGCCGCCGACCCCGCTGCCGAACTGGCCAATACCGGCGCGGCATCGCGTCCGATCCTGGTTGCAGGCCTCGGATTGCTGGTCGGTGGCGCGATCCTGACGTGTGCGGGGCGACGCCGACGGTCTGCCGAGCAGGGCCGATGATCGAGCAGGTCCGATGATCGAGAACGGGCCGGTGATCGATAACGAGCCGAGGATCAAGAAGTAGCGGCTCGTTCGGCCTCGATGCGGGTGTGCTGTTCGTCGATGGTCGAGTTCAGGTATGAGCCCTTGGGCCAGCCGTAGTAAGCGGCGAACTGCAGCGCGAGCTCCTTCATCTGCTCAACGGTGACGTCGCCGCTTGCCATCGATGCGTAGACGTGAGACTGGATTGGAATCGCGGTGTCATCGAGCGCCACGCATGCCACGGTGATGAGGCGCCGTTCGCGCAACCCCAATCCGGGGCGCTGCCACATCTCGCCGAACACGAAGTTCAAGATCCCCGCTCCGGAATACGGATTGTCGCGTGGGGGCGCGCCGGCCAGCACGTTGATGTCCTTGAACGCCTTCTCGCCACCTTGAAGTCGCAGCTCGGGATCGGCCGAGGTTGTCAGGGGCAGAATGGGCGTCGGCTCGGGAACCGCTAGACCGCGTTCGGAATGGATTCGAGCCCACTGCTCAGCCACGATCTGGTTGAACAGTGAGCCTTTCGGCCACCCGCAGTAGACCGCGAAGTGCAGAACTGTTTCCAACATCTCGTCGATCGTGATGTCACCGCTGTTGAGCGCTGCGTAAACGTGATCTTCGATCGGCTGGATCGTGTCAGCTGCCGCGACACAGGCAAGCGTCACGAAACGGCGGTCACGCCTACTCAGGCCCGGACGAGACCAGATCTCGGCAAAGACGAATTCCAATAGCGCGTCATTGAACGGATCTGAGTCCGCGGGCGCTGGCACGGTCATTATCTCGGCGTACAGCTGCTTGCCGAGTTCGCGCCGGGTAAGGGCAGGTTGACTCATCAGGCGGTCCGTTCATCGCTGGATTGGCTTCGAGCGGTACTGAGTACGGCTGGAGCGTATCTTGAGGCATCACTGCGGTCCTAGCAATGTCGGCAACATCTTGACCGAGTGTGACCTCGGTCAATTGAAGGCGCATTCGGCAGCCGTGAAGCAGTAGTTTTCGTCGCGTTTTCCTCGATGCAACACGGCCCGCCGCTTGGCCCGTGTAACAATGTGAGCATGCCAAGGAGTCCTGCCGCAGCCAAGGGTGTCAAATCGCCGACCAAGTCTGCGAAGTCTCCGAGGGCGGCGAAAGTTGCGCCTAAGCGAGCTGGGTCCGTGACCGCACCAGAGCCGGAGAACGACGCGTTGAGTCTGCGCGAGAAACGCCGCCTGCAGCGCATTCAGCTGAACCAGGAGCAGGTTCTCGACGCGGCCGAGCAACTGTTCGGCAATCAGGGTTACCAAGGAACGAGCCTCGAGCAGGTTGCCGCAGCGAGCGAATTTTCGGTCGGCGCCGTATACACATTCTTCAAGAGCAAGCGTGATCTGCTTTCGGCCGTGATGAATCGGCGCAGCGCGGAACAGGGCGAGCTCATCCGCGCGTGCCTTACCGATGACCGAAGCGGGCAAGATCAGCTGCTGTGCATCGCGTCCGCGAGCATGGCTTTTTATCACAAATACCCGGCGTACGGCCGGCTGACCATGCGGGTGTATGCCACCGGGCTGGAGGTCCTGCCGGACTTCGCCGACTACACCGAGAGCTACCACAGCGGTATGAAGCTCTTCGCCTCTGCCATCGCTCGCGGGCAGGAAGAAGGCACGATTCGCGACGGCGACCCGATCTGGCTCGCGCGGATGGTCTCGGCGTTGATCGTTGCCCATCACTCGATGGTCATCGAGGACGTCGCCGACTCCGACGGCTTTCCGACCGAAGACCTGCTGGACTTGATTCGCGGCGCGGTGAGCGTGCCCGCGGCACGTAACCGATCGGCGACGGCGGCGCCGAAAACAGCCGCTCGCCGCTAGCAGAAGGATGCAGATGACGCGCGTTGCAATAGTTTCTGGTGGGGGTACCGGTATCGGCAGGGCTATCGCGGCCGGCCTCGCAGCAGATGGTTTCGAGGTCGTTATCGTCGGGCGCCGCGCGCAGGTCTTGCAAGAGACCGCCAAGCAGCTGAACGCTGATCTCGATGTCGACCGAGTGGTCTGGAGATCTGCAGACCTGGCTGACGTCGATGCGGTCCAGGCACTCACCGACGGACTTCGTGCCGACTACGGCACCATCGACGCGATCGTCAACAACGCCGGCGGAGGCTGGCGGGAGGCCAGTTCCACCTTGGCCGAGGTGGCCCGCGCGTGGCGTGCAATGTACGAGCAGAATGTGCTCTCTGCAGTCCTTCTCACTGAGGGTTTACTGCCCGCGCTGCGGCGCCCCGGCGGACGGATTGTCCTTATCGGCTCGATGACCTCCCGAACGGGCGGCGGCGGTGCGGCCTATGGTGCTGCCAAAGCGGCGCTCAACGGCTGGGTGCTCGCCCTTAGCGGAGAGCATGCGGGCGCTGGCGTTACGGCCAATGTGATCCTTCCCGGCTATGTTCCCGACACCGAGCTGAACGGGACGAATCCCTTTCCGGTCGAGCTGCACAACCGGATCGTGTCCCGCATCGCCGCGGGCCGCCCGGGAAAGCCAGAAGACACCGCTGCTCTGACCCGCTTCTTGGTCTCCGAGGGCGCCGGGTTCGTCACCGGCCAGGTCATTGAGGTCAACGGCGGGATTCTGCCGTCGAACAAGTGATCACGGTCGAGACGTTGTCAGGGTCGTAACAACACCTTGATCGCACTGCGTTCGTCCATTTCCCGGTACCCCTGCGCAACGTCAGCCAGCGGGAGCTGCAGGTCGAAAACGAGTCCCGGACGGATCGAACCGGCCAGGACGTCGGCGAGCAGGCTCGGCAGGTAGGCCCGGACCGGCGCGACACCGCCCCGCAGGCCGATGTTGCGGCTGAAGAGCTGACCGACGGGCACCTGGAAAAACGGCGCGCCGACACAGCCGAGACGCCCACCCGGGCGGGTGACGGCGATCGCCTGGTCGAGCGAATCCTGCGAGCCCACACACTCGAGCGTGCAATCGGCGCCTACCCCGTCGAGCAGGTCCAGTACCCGCGCGATCCCGTCGGCGCCGCGCTCGGCGACGACGTCGGTCGCGCCGAACTTCACCGCGACCTCTTGACGGCTCGCATGTCGCGACATGGCGATGATCCGACTCGCCCCCAACCGCTGCGCGGCCAGCACTGCGCAGAGTCCGACGGCGCCGTCGCCGACGACGACGACGGTCGATCCTTCGGTCACCCCGGCCGACACCGCCGCGTGATGACCCGTTCCCATCACATCGGAAAGGGCGAGCAAGTCCGGCAAGAGATCGTCTGACGCCGCCGAATCGACACGCACCAGGGTGCCGTTTGCGAGCGGCACCCTGACCTGCTCGGCCTGGGCGCCGTCGGCGAGCACGCCCTGTCTATCGGGAGCGCCCCAGAAGGAGCCGTGCACGCACGAGGTGGTGATCCCGTTTCGGCAATGAACACACGTCCCGTCACTGATTGCGAAAGGCGCTATCACGAGGTCGCCGACAGCGACCGAGGAAACTTCGGAGCCCGCGTCGGTCACCACTCCGACGAACTCATGGCCCGCGCGCTTCGGGAAGGCTGTTGGCGCGTGGCCGCGGTACGGGTGCAGGTCAGAGCCGCAGATGCAGGTCGCCGTGACCTTGACGACGGCGTCGGTGGCGAAGTGAATTCTGGGGTCCTCGACCTCGCGCAGTTCGATCTCACGGACAGCGGTCAGTTCGGTTGCTCGCATGCCTGCAATCTAGAGCACGCCAGTTACTCGGCAGTGCGTTGCTGCAGTCAGACCTGTTCCACCGCCGCCAGAGGCGCATCTCGTTGAACTGCGGCGATTCCGTTCTCACACCCGCTCTTGGAGGTGTAGCCCTCTCCGCCGGTAGCAATGACCTGCCCGTTGGCGGACTTCAAACGCCAGCGGTACTCGCCTTTACTGTCCTGATACACCTCGAACTTGGCAGCCACGTAATGCTCCCTTCTCGATAATGCGTGTCCGGACCGTAGCCCCGAATCGGCCGCGAGCGCTAGCCCCGACCCCCGCGGTTGCGCGCTGGCAGCGAGCAATGCGGCAAGCTGGGGTGGTGCTGAGGCCTGAAGTTTCTGCCGCATTCCCCCCGGGGTTCTTCGACCGCGTCGACGCTGCGGCGGACTCCCGGTTCTACGGGCCGCCACGGTTCGTCACGCACATCGATGACGAGGCGATCGCCGCGGTCGGCCAGCTCTACGAGGATTTGGGTCTGGACGGTACGGCTCCACGTCCGGTCCGGGTTCTGGACCTCATGTCGTCCTGGGTTTCGCACCTGCGGGTTGCCCCGGCGGAACTGGTGGTGCTCGGCATGAACGCCGCTGAGCTGGCTGCCAATCCGATGGCTACCGAGCAGGTGGTTCAGGATCTGAACCTAGATCCCGTATTGCCGTTTGGTGATGCCAGCTTCGACGGTGTTGTGTGCTGCGTCTCCATCGACTACCTGACACGTCCAGTCGATGTGCTGAGCGAGGCAGCCCGGGTATTGCGACCGGGTTCGCCGCTGGTGATCACGTTCTCCAACCGTTGCTTTCCGACCAAAGCCATTCGCGGCTGGCTGGCCACAGACGACGCCGGAAGGTGCGCGACTGTCGGCGAATACATCCGGCTGGCCGGGGGATTCGACGAACCCGAGCTGTCCCTGCGAACACCGCCGGGCCGTTTCGCAGGGGGCAACTATCGAGGTGACCCGCTGTACGCAATCGTTGCCCGCCGAGCGAAGTAGAGTCACCAAATGGCCGAACCGAGTGCTGACACCGCGGTCCTCTCCGACCTCGCTCGAAACGTGTTCGGATTCGAGCTGCGCCCTTCGCAGCTGCGAGCGGCCAGTACCGTCCACTCCGGGAGGGACACGCTCGCGGTGCTGCCGACGGGTAGCGGCAAGAGCGCCATCTACCAGGTTGCCGGCCTTGCTCTCGGCGGCTTGACCGTTGTGGTGTCGCCACTGATCGCCTTGCAGCGTGACCAACTACGGGCGTTGACGGCGCTGCGTCGTGGCGATGGCTCACCGGTCCGGGCGGTCCTGCTCAATTCGACGCAGCGGAGTGCGCAGCGCGCCGGTGCCCTCAGCGCACTGCGCTCCGACGACCTGGATTTCTTGATGGTTGGCCCCGAACAACTGGTCAACGCCGAGACACACCAGCGACTCCTCGGCAGTGCCCGACCGGTGACGCTCGTGGTGGTCGATGAGGCTCATCTGGTCAGCGAGTGGGGCCATGACTTCCGCCCCGAGTATTTGAGCCTTCCCGATACCATCGCCGCGATCGGGCGGCCGCCCGTGCTCGCGCTGACCGCGACTGCGGCACCACCGGTGCAGGCAGACATCACCAGGCAATTGCAGATGCGCGAGCCAGAGGTGGTCGTCGCGGATTTCGACCGGCCGAACATCGACCTCGCGGTACGCCGCACCCGCAACAATCTCTCCGAGGCGCAAGCGATTGACGATCGAACAGTGGAGGTAGTGCTCGAACACGACACGCCTGCGCTGGTGTATGCGCTGACCCACGCGCGGTGTGAGAGCGTGGCTGACCGATTGAAACTCGACGCGTTGCGGGCGGCGCCGTATCACGGGGGCATGCCCGCGGCGCAGCGGAGCGAGATCCAGGATCAGTTTTTCAGCGGGAAGCTGGACGTCGTCGTCGCGACCAGCGCGTTTGGGATGGGTATCGACAAGCCGGACGTGCGTACGGTCATCCACGCAGGCGTGCCGGGAAGTCTGGATGAGTACTACCAGGAGATCGGACGAGCCGGACGCGATGGCCAGCCGGCGCACGCGGTGCTGGTGTATGACCCGCGAACGGTCCGGATTCCGCGCCTGCTCGCAGCCCGATCTCGAATCCCGGCCAGCGCCGTACATGCGGTCGTTGATGCTCTTGAGGCGGCTGAGCGTCGAGTCACGGTGAAACAGCTGGTCGAGTCGACCAAGCTTAATCGACGGACCGTCGAGCGGGTCGTCGATGAACTTCTGGAACTGGGCGTGCTCGAGCCCGACGGCAATGACGCGGTCTCGCGGCCGCGGCGACTGCCCAGCGATGCCGGCGACCGGGTGTCGGCGGCAGGCAATCGTCGACAGTCCATCATCGCCAGCCGTATAGACGCAGCGCGCCGGTATGCGGAGTCCGTGCACTGCCGACGGGCTGAGCTTCTCGGCTACTTCGGCGAACACTACGATCCGCCCTGCGAAAAATGTGACAACGACCGGGCATCGACGCACGAGCATCCCCATTCGACGCGTGTCGCAGCTCTCGATGACCACGCGGTGCGGGTGCGTCATCGACTCTGGGGGATGGGCACGTTGCTATCGCGCGATGAGCACGAGCTCGTGGTCGCTTTCGATTCGGTGGGTTATCGGCATCTCACAGCAGCTGCGCTGAAGAATGGAATTCTGACCCTCGCGTGACTCAGGCGATGACGATCGTCTCTTGAGTGAATGAGGCGACGAGCCTTCCTTCCCGATCGTGCACTGCACCGTTGGTCAAACCCCTTCCGTTGGCAACGGAAACCGGATCGGTGGAAAAGAGCATCCAGTCCTCGGCGTTCGTCGGCCGGTGGAACCAAACGCTTTGGTCCAGCGTCCGCACGGAGAACTTGTCAAGCTCCACTCCAGCTGCCTGGACGAACAGGATGACCAGATAGTCGGAGATGAACGTCAGAGCTGAATAGTGTGTTTTTGGATCCGTGCCAAGGTCGCCCAGCGCTCGGGCCCAATACGGGTGCAAGCTTTCCGTCGGTTGATGCAGTCCGGTCGTTGGCTGCGCCGCCGCCTTCGCATTCAACGGGCGTACCTCGATCAGATTCTCCAGCGGGAGCGTGATCGGAACCGGCTCGAGACTCTCCGGTTCGGCGATGTCGACCGGCTTGCTCGCCTGCCAATCCAAGCTCGATCCGGGCGTGTGAAACGACGCCGTCATGACCGCGAGCGTGCGTCCGGCCTGTTTCACTGTGACGACACGGGCGGCGAACGCCCTGCCGTCGCTCAGTCGCTCAACTTCGAGATCCGTTTCGGCTCCCCACTCACCGGGGCGAAGAAAGTAAGCATGAAGCGACTTCGGAACCATCTCCGGTCCTACCGTCTCAGCCGCTGCTCGAAGTGCGCAGCCCAGGGTGAGGCCGCCGAACTGAAACCCGGTGCCCGCGGGCTGGGACCTGAAGGTGCCCTCGGTTGCTGGGGTGACTGAGAGGACGTCGCGGAGACTCACCTGGGTACGGTAAGAGCGCTTGATCTTCGCTGTCTAGCCATTGCCTCCGGGCTGTGACGTCTGGCTCACTCAGAACCCGTGCGATCGCCGCAGACGTGCGGGCCGTCCGTCGGGGTCGTAGACGATTCGGTAGAGCGGCGTCGCCCAGGCGAGGGTTCGCCGAGACAGGGCCGGAGTGGCGTACGGTCGCACACGGCCCGTGGGTCGTTGGCCGATCTGGCCCTCGTCGTGCCAGCGCTGCAGGCGCGCCGCACTCTGTGCGAACGCGTCGAATACAGCGGCGGGTTCCAGCAGATCCGAATCGTCGCCGTCCGGACGGTCGAGGTGCTCGCGGGCCAGCATGAGTCGCAAATCGCGTGCGAACCTACGAGCGCCGTCGCCACAGTTGTCGATCACGGTTGGGACCCGATCGTCGGCCTCGTCGTCGACGACCGCACACGAGAGCTCAGAGTCGTGGGTCCACGATCGCCGGTTGACGTTGTCGGATCCGACCGAGGCCCAGACATCATCGACGACACAAACCTTGGCGTGCACGTATACCGGTACGCCGGCGTGGTTCTCGATGCCATAGAAGGCAACCCGGTCGCCGCCGGCTGCGCGGACTTCATCCAGCGCTTGCTGGCGCCCCACCAGATTCGGTGGCTCGGAGAGGCGGCCATCCTGGTCGGGATGATGCGGGATCACCGCGATCAGGTGCAGCGTCGGGCTGGCGCGCAAAGCGTCGGCGAAGCAGCTGACGATGTCTTTCGACCAGAAGTATTGGTCTTCGACGTAGATGAGACTCTGCGCGCGGCTGATGACCTTGCTGTACGCCCTGGCCACGCTTCGTTCTCCGTTCGGGGCAAAGGGGTAACCACGCCGGCGTTTCGGATACGTCCGTAGGAGTTGGACACTCTTGGTGCCGCGGGCGGGCGGCGGGGGGAGCCGTGGCGGCAGCGGGTCCGCGACGTGGTCGTCTCGTCGGACGAACTCGCTGAGACGGTCAAGGGGGTTGCGGGTGAGCGGGGACGGATCCTCCCAGCGCTCCCGAAAACACGTTTCCACGTCGGCGACGGCGGGTCCTTGGATCGCCAATTGGATGTCGTGCCAGGGTGGCCGCGATCCGTAGGCCTCGGCCATCGGTTGGCGTTGCCGATCACCGTGGTGGTCCGGGCCGTCGTTGCGGCTGTGGCACAGATCGATACCGCCGACGAAGGCGATGTCCTGTTCTGGGCGACCTGGATGGCGGAGCACCACGAATTTCTGGTGGTGTGATCCCCCCGGCCGCACCCGCATATCCAGCAGGCACTCCCCACCGGCGGCTTCGATCTCCTCGCCGAGATGTCGATTCTGCTGCTCGCTGAAGGCGAAACGATCCAAATGTGATCGCCAGAGCAGCCCCTTGACGATCACTCCGCGCCGTGCGGCGTCGGCGAAGACTCGTGACACCTCGGTGCCCGGGCCAGCCAACCGCTCATCGGGATCGCCACGCCAATCGGTGAACAGCAACAGGTCCCCACTGGCCATCGCCGCGATGGAGCGCAACAGCCGCGGAAAATACGCCGACCCGTGAACGAGCGGCTCCACCTCGTTGCCTCGCGTCCAGGTGAGTTCGGTCGCCAGGTTGCCCCGCTCGTTCCGGCTCAGGAACCAATCTTGGACGGCCACGAGCCCCATCTAACTGCGCCGCGGTCTGCGAGGCCAGTGCGGGTCGGCCTCGGCCCACGACGCGTTCACAGGTTTCAGGCCACTTCATGCCCTACTATCGACCTGGTAGTTGTCAGCGCAAGGTGAGGTTCTTGGGGGGTGCCATGCGGGCCTCGGTCGACGCGCCGCGTTCCAGGCGTGAACCAGTGGCCGCGAAAGTACCCGAGATCACCGCGTTCTTCTGGGTTATCAAGGTGCTGACCACCGGTATGGGCGAGGCAGCGTCGGACTACTTGGGCAACAAGAATCTGGTACTGGCCGGAGCAGTCGGTGTGCTGGGCTTCGTGTTCGCGATGTGGCTCCAATTCCGAACTACGCGTTATCAGGCCGCCGTCTATTGGTTTGCGGTGATGATGGTGGCGGTGTTCGGCACCATGGCCGCCGACGGCCTTCATGTGGGACTCGGCGTGCCCTATGTCGTTACGACGATCTTCTACTCGGTAGCCGTCGCGGTGGTGTTTTACCTCTGGTATCGCAGCGAGGGCACGCTCTCCATCCACAGCATCACCACCAGACGCCGCGAAACGTATTACTGGGTCACCGTCCTGGCAACCTTTGCGCTAGGCACTGCTGCTGGGGATTTGACCGCGGTCTCGATGAATCTCGGTTTCTTCGCATCGGGACTCCTCTTTGCGGTCGTCATGGCTGTTCCGGCCATCGGGTGGTGGCGGTTCAATCTCAATCCGATCTTCGCGTTCTGGTTCGCCTATGTCGTTACACGCCCGCTCGGAGCGTCCTTCGCTGACTGGCTCGGCAAGGAACACTCGGTCGGTGGCGGGCTGGACTATGGCGACGGGATGGTGACGATCGTGGCGACCGTCGTGATCGCGCTTCTGGTGGCCTACGTTGCGGTGACCAAGATCGATATCCAGCCCGCCCGGGCGGCTGGCCTCATCGGCGATCCGGTTGCCAGTCCCGCGGGAGACTGACTTGTCTGCTGGTCGGCGATGAGCAGCGGGGCCTTGTTCGTCGCAGTCTTTCTTGCCTGCCTGGTTGAAGCAGTCGAGGCCACGACGATCGTTCTCGCCGCAGGGACCACGCGTGATTGGCGGTCGGCGCTGCTTGGTGTGGGTGCCGGGCTCGGCATGCTCGCCGTCATCGTTGCCGTGCTCGGCCCAGCGGTGTCAGCAATCCCGCTCGGTGGCTTACGTCTCGTTGTCGGAGCGATCCTGCTGATCTTCGGAATGCAGTGGCTGCGTAAGGCGATCTTGCGCGCCAGTGGTTACAAGGCGCTACATGATGAAGCTGGCATCTTTGCCAACGAAGTGCGAGCGGCGCGGGCGGCCCCCGAGGGCGATAGGCGGGGTGTCGGCGATTGGTACGCGTTTACCTTGTCTTTCAAGGGCGTCGTGCTCGAGGGCCTCGAGGTCGTCTTCATCGTCCTTACTTTCGGCAGTAACCAGCACGATATTCCGCTCGCTACGTTCGCCGCCGCCGTGGCGGTCGTGGTAGTCACCACCGCCGGAATCGTGGTTCGCGGCCCGCTGTCGCGCGTGCCTGAGAATACCCTCAAGTTCGCCGTCGGCGTCATGCTGACGAGCTTTGGGACGTTCTGGGGCGCGGAGGGTGCACACGCGACCTGGCCGGGATCGGACGCCGCGCTATTGGTTTTGATCCCCGTAATCGCCGGCGTAGCGCTTGGTTTGGTGTTCTTGCTGCGTCGCCAACACCGCTTGCCGGCGGCGGCCGGGCTGGAAGGGGTGCCGGCGTGAACTCTCGGCTCCGCGCATTCGGTCTGTTCTGGTACGACTTTCTGATCGGCGATGACTGGCGAATCGCCATTGGCGTTGTGGCCGCCTTGCTGCTCACCTATGGAGTGTCACTCGCTGGTGTTCCGGCGTGGTGGGTATTACCTGTCGCGGTTGTCGTCCTGTTGGCGCTCAGCCTTTGGCGCGTGACCCGGCGGTCGTGACTTCTCAGCTCAGGAGCGAAGATAGGCGCGTTCTGCGAGCTGGATGATTCCGTTCGCCCACAGTGCTACGCCTCCCGTTGCCACCCAGGTGAGCACGCCCGCCGCCATTACGGCCGCGATTGGCATTCGTTTTTGATCGAAAGCGGGTATCAGCAGCTGTTGAACTCGTTCGACCACGTGATCGTCGGCGACCGCCAGCACGTGCCGGGCGGTCGGGTGGGCGGCACGTGCCAGAGCCGCTCGAGCGAGTGCACAGGCGACCAGCTTTCGGTCACCAACCTCGGCCGCGGCGTCCTCATCAGCCCAACGCTCGACCGCGCCGGCGATGGCGTTGGCGGTAGGGCGCAACAGTGGGTTGGCGACCGCGGCCAGCCGTGCCAACTGCAGATACAGGTGATGATGGTGGCGAAGGTGCGCGGCCTCGTGGGAGAGCAGCACCCGGCGTTCGGGGCCGGTGAGCGCACTCAACATCGACGTCGAAACGACAATTCGGCCGCGGAACGCGCCAACCGAATACGCCGTAGGGACTTCGTCATCGATGAGCACGAGATTGCCCGTGACGGGCTGTAGCAACTTGGTCGCCTTGGCCGTGCCGCGCAGCGCACGCAACGAACGGATCGCGTGCACGGCGGCTGTGGCAAGGCAGATCACCACGATGGCAAGCGCGCTGATGCCGACCGGGGCAGGCAGCCCACTACTCGAGCGCAGCGTTGAGGCTGACCATTGCCCGAGCGCCGGTAGTGGTCCCCATTGGGCGCACACCAGGACGGCTATCGCGGACAGCACCAACCCGGTGCAGAGTGCCACGCTCAGGGCGAGGCCGGTGAGTAGGGGGACGGCCGCTGCGGGCCGTAGCTGACCGGCAAGCTGATGAGCGAACAGGAACAGCCCGAGTGCGAACAGGATCGGAATCACGCCGAGCGCGATCACTTCGTCGTCCGCCCTCGGCGTGGCGCGGGTTGCGTCGGCTGGTCGAGAAGCTGGGTCAGCAGCTTTCCGTCTTCGGGGCTCAACTCTGCGATGAACCGGGTGAGTACACCTGCGCGGTCGGACTCGTCGTCGAGAAGTTTGAGCATCTGGTGCGCGGTCATGTTTGATCTTGCCCCGTCAGTACCACCCCGCAGTGAGTACTGGTAGGCGCGACCGATCAAAGTTCGGTCGAGGGCATGCTTGGTGTGCAGCCTCGCGAGCGTGGTCATGATCGTCGTGTAGGCGAGCTCACCGCCGAGCTCGGCCTGGACTTGCGCAGCCGTGAGGGGTTTTCCGGCCGCAGCGAGGCAGCTCATGACCTCGGCTTCGAGCGAGCCCCGAGCACGTGACTCTTTTCGCGGCATGGCCGTCCTCTCAGCATTAACCGGCTACTATCATCATCGTAGTAGTCAACACGATTCAGTTCTATTTTCCCACGAATTTCCCGTCGAGAAACATCCGTCGTGGCGGAGGAAGCGAGCGAGCAATGCTGTCGGGATCGCAAACCCTCGCGGTGAACCTCTTTGATCCGGACAATTCTGCTGGAAGTCGCGCGGTGGCAGCTGCGCGTGACGTTGCGCTGAACGTGCTCGATCCACACAGCTTGCTCTCGAGTTTTGGCACGCTCGGAATCTTTGTGGTGCTCTTTGCCGAGACCGGTCTGCTTATTGGGATCTTCCTGCCCGGTGATTCGCTGCTGTTCACCGCCGGCTTGTTGTGCACCACGAAGGCCAATGACTCCCTGCATCTGTCGTTGCCCGCAGTATTGGCCGCCGCGGTGGCCGGCGCGATTGCTGGTGCGCAGGTCGGGTATGTGCTTGGTCGCCAGACCGGGCCTGCGCTCATCGAGCGTCGGAACAACGTCCGGTTGCAACAGGCGGTGGTACGTGGCCGGGCGTCGTTGGAGCGCTATGGCTACCCGAAGGCGATCGTGCTGGCCCGCTTCATTCCCATCGTGCGTACCGTGATGAACCCGCTCGTCGGCGCGCTCGGCGTGCCAGCACGCACGTTCTTCACCTGGCAGGTGATCGGAGGTGTTCTCTGGTCGGCGGGTGTGACGGTGGCGGGCTACCTGCTCGGATCCCGCATTCCGAGTATCGACCGGTATCTGTTGCCGATCATTGCGCTCATCGTGATCCTCTCGCTGATTCCGGTTGCTCTTGAACTACGGCGTTCTCGTTCAGATAGGAGTGCGCTGTGAGCCACCTCAGTTGGCTGGAAGCAGGCGTCGTGGGCGGCATGCAGGGCGTGGCCGAGTTGTTTCCGATCTCCAGCCTCGGCCACAGCGTGCTCATTCCGGCGTGGGTGGGCGGATCGTGGGCTCGCGACCTCGACGTGACCACTCCCGAGTCGCCCTACCTGGCGTTCATCGTCGGCCTGCACGTTGCGACTGCGATCGCGCTGATCATCTACTTCTGGCGGGACTGGTTGCGGATCATCCGCGGGCTGCTCACCAGCATCGGGCGGCGAGAGGTCGTCACAGCTGACCAACGCCTCGCCTGGCTGCTGATCCTTGCCACGATTCCGGTCGGTCTCGTTGGTCTGGTCGGGGAGCACTGGTTCCGTACAACGCTTGCCAAACCTACATTGACGGCGATCTTCCTCATGATCAACGGCCTGGCCCTGATCGGCGCCGAGTGGCTGAGACGGCGTACCGATTCGGCCCACTCCGCGACCGACTCGACGCTCGATTCCGATTACGTCGACGAGCGGATCACCGGCCCGGAATCGGACAAGCGCATCGCGAAAGTGCCTGTTCCGCAGGCCGTACTCATCGGCTCTGCCCAGATCCTGGCGCTCGCACCAGGTATATCGCGATCCGGAATCACCATGGTGGCCGGTATGCTTCGCGGCCTGTCGCGAGAGGACGCGGCCCGCTTCTCGTTTCTTCTTGCCACGCCGGTGATTCTGGCCGCCGGAGTGCTGAAGTTGGGCGATCTCTCAGGTCCACTTGGAGCGGGAATTCGCGGGCAGGTGCTGTTCGGATCGTTGCTGTCGGGTATCGGGGCCTACCTTTCCGTACGTTATCTCACCCGTTACTTCGCAAACCGATCACTTGTCCCGTTCGGCATCTATTGCCTCGTTGCGGGAGGGGCCAGCCTGGTGTTGTTTGCGGTTCGCTGATCAGACGATCTTTGTGCGCGGCTCGATAGGTTCTCGGCACGCATGACCGGCGGCTGGCTGGTCGCAATCCTCAGTCTGGGTGCAGCGCTGGCGTTTGCGGTCTCAACTTCGCTCAAGCACGCGAGTGCGACTCAGCTGTCGGAAGTGCAAGGCTTACAGCCTCGGACTCTGGGACGGTTCGTTCGAGCCACCCTGGCGCACCGGTTGTGGTTAGGCGGTATCGGCGCCGACGTGGTTGGCCTCTTGCTACAGGTGCTCGCGCTGCACTTCGGAGCGCTTGCCGTCGTCCAGCCCTTGTTACTGAGCAGCTTGATCTTCGCCTTGCTCATTCGCCGAGGTGGCCACCACCGTGCCGACCCGCGCACTCTGCTCTGGGCATTGCTCGTCACCGCATCGCTGGCCGGCTTTCTGGCGTTGGCTGGGACAACCGCGCACTCCGGAGCCGGGCCGGGGGCCGACCGGTCCCCAGCGGTCTTTGCCGCCACCGTCGGCGCGTCACTGGCCGTCTTCTGCGTGCTGCTCGGACGACGCCGATCCGGTGGCTCGCAAGCGGCTTTACTCGGCATCGCAGTCGGAATCGCCTACGCCGCCTCGGCGACTCTGTTGAAGTCGCTGACAAATGTCGCGGTGCACGGACCGATTGCTGTCGCCGAGAGCTGGCAGCTATACGCGGTCATCGCAGTGGGAGCGTCCGGACTCATGCTCAACCAATTGGCCTTCCAGGCCGGACCGTTGACCGCCAGTCTCCCAGCGATTTCGACCGTCGACCCGCTGTTGAGCATCGCGGTAGGCGTCCTGGTCTACGACGAACACATTCGCAGTGGGCCGCTGGCCGGCCTGGGACTCGTCGGTTTGTTGCTGTTGCTTGGCCTAGGAGTGATTCAGTTGACCCGGACCACACCGGTCTCGTTGGCGCCAACCGATGACGACGGTACGGGCACCGATCGGCCAAGCTAGCAGGCAACTACTCTTGGTCGGTGATCGATTCGATGCGGTTGGTGCCCGCATGGGGGTCCACGCCGTGATTCTCAGCTGGATCGGCTTCGTCGTGGGCATCGTGGTCCTGCTGAGCACAACACTGAGCGTCATCGGGACTCTCGTAGTGCCACGGGCAGTCGATTCAATGATCTCGCGGGTGAGCGACAACGCCGTTGACATGTGTTTTCTCTTCTGTACTAAGCCGGTTCGGTCCTTCACTCGGCGTGACCGGATTCTGGCATGGCAAGCGCCGGCCGGCCTGCTGCTTCGGCTCGGAATCTGGATTTCGCTGCTAGTGCTCGGCTACGCGCTGGTGCTGCTACCAGCGGTGAGCGGTCATGCCTGGCGGGCATTCAGTGAGGCCGGCTCATCGATGTTCACACTTGGCTACTCTGCACCTACCAACTCCAGCAGCACCGTCGTCGACTACATCGCGGCCTACACCGGACTCGTCGTGGTCGGCCTTCAGATCGGCTATCTGCCCACGCTCTACGCTGCGTTCAACCGTCGCGAAACAGAGGTCACGCTGCTGATTTCACGTGCAGGCGTGCCCGCGTGGGGGCCCGAGATCCTGGCTCGAACACGATGGGGTATCTACAGCGGGGACTCTCGGCCAGAACTGGGTGAGCTGTTCGACCACTGGGAACGCTGGTCGGCTGAGGTGGCGGAGTCACACACCACCTACCTGACGCTCGCGCGGCTACGTTCGCCCCGGCCGCTTTCACATTGGGTCACGGCGCTGCTCGCCGTTCTCGATAGCGCAGCCATGCACCTGTCGCTGTCTCCCGACAGCGAACCCAAGATCGCCGCCCGCCTCTGCCTGCGGATGGGATTCACCGCGCTCCGGCAGGTCGCGATGTCGATGCGGCTACCGACGAACGAGGATCCGCACCCCGATGACCCGATCGAACTGACGTACGAGCAGTTCTCGGATGCGGTGTTGATGCTGCGCGATATCGGCTATCCGATCGAGGTTTCTACCAAACAGGCCTGGCAGAACTTCAAGGGCTGGCGCGTCAACTACGAGACGACGGCCTACGCGCTGGCACGTCTGCTGGATGCTCCGCCGGTCTTGTGGAGCGGTACTCGGCGCTGGCCATCTGAGCCGATGAATCCAATCAGGCCGACGAACCGTCGACGCACCGATCAGGGCTGACCGAACGCCGCCTAGACGAAAGTTGCGGCCTCGACGCTTTCGTCGTCGGACACCGCTTCGCTGCGGCGCGGAATGCAGGTGGCGGCCGCGATCGCCGCGCACAACATCACCGCGAGCCCGACGGTGGCGCTCAGGTGCATGCCGCTGATAAACGACTGTTTGGCCTCGGCCACGACGGTCTTGGCCAGCTCTGGTGGCAATTGTTGCGCCGAGCTGATGGCCTGCCCGAGCTGGTCGCGGATCCCCGGACGCACCTCCCGCGGAACGTCGGCGAGGGGGCCGGTGAAACTGTGATCCATCGCTGATCTGTAACGGCTGGTGGCCAGGCTCGCAATCACCGCCACGCCAAAGGAACCGCCGAGTAGTTGCACCGTGCTGCGCAGGCCTGATCCGGTACCGACCTTGCCCGCCGGCAGGGTGTTGATGATCGCGTTCGACGCCGGCGCGATGACCAGTCCCATTCCGATACCTATGGCGGCGAACGCAGCTGCGACTGGGTAGACACCTGAGGTCACCGAGACCTGCGTGAACGTCCCGATGCCCGCCGTGACTAGCAAGATGCCGGTCACCATCACGACTCGGAGTCCGAGCCAGGCTGTGAGGCGTGCTGCGATGTTGCTGCTCACCAACGTGCCGATTGCCAACGGAAGGAACCGCAAACCCACACCGAAGACGTCCACGCCCTGAACGAATTGAATGTATTGGCTGAGCAGGTAGCTGACTCCGAACATCGCGAAGAAGACGGCCGTCACGCATCCCAGGGCCGATGAAAAGGTGCGGTTCTTGAAGAGCCGGACGTCGAGCAGCGGTTCCGGGCGCCGACCGTCCCACCAGAAGAAGCTACCCAGCAACACTGCCGATATGAGCAGCGAGCCGATGACAACATCGGATTGCCAGCCATCGGCCGGCGCGACGATCACGGCGTAAGTAAGCGCGGTGAGCCCAAGCGCGGAAAGCACGACGCCTATCGGATCAAGGTGACGGACGGAATCGCCCCGACTCTCCCGAACCAGCACGAACGCCCCGATGAAGGTGACCACGGCGATAGGAACGTTGATCAGGAAGATCGTTCCCCACCAGAAATGCGAAAGTAACCATCCCCCGACCAGCGGGCCGGCCGCAGTTCCGATGCCGCCGACGCCGGCCCAGATTCCGATGGCCCGCGCACGGTCAGATCCGGTGAACTCAGAGGCGATGATTGACAACGTCGCCGGCATGAGGAGGGCGGCGCCCAGCCCCATCAATGCCCGGCAGGCGATGAGCGGCCCGGTCGAATGGATTAGCGCCGAAGCCAACGAACCGCAACCAAAGATGGTCACGCCGATGAGAAACATCCGACGCCGGCCATAACGGTCGCCGAGCGCTCCGCCCGACAACAACAGAACTGCGTTCGTCAGGGTGTAGCTGTCGACTATCCATTGCAGACCACCGCTGCTGGGTCGAAGCTCCTCCACCAAGGTGGGAAGGGCGACGTTCAGGACGGTCTGATCCAAGCTGATGATGAGGATGGTGAAGCACATCACCCCCAAGGCGAGCCATCGGCGATTGTCCCTCGTCGTGTCGCCGACGCTCAAAGCGCTCGACCCCGCGGTCGTGGCGACGGCTCGTGACAAGATTTCCCCCTACCTCGATGTGCTCACGCCGCCCGAGCTATCGACAGCGGCCGATCCCTCCCGAGCGCGAAGTGAAGGCGCATTCAAACTGTTGACACTGCCTATGACACCAAAGTTATGCCAGCAGGCGGCGCTCTTCCAAGGCGGTGTGAGCAAGTCAATTAGGTAGGGTCGGCGAAAGAATGGGTGTGATCGAGTGAGCAGCATTCAGATTCGGCTCGCGGCCGCTACAGACGCGGCGGTGATTGCACGCGTCCACATGGACTCGAGAGCGGCGACCATGCCGTACCTGCCGCCGCAGCGGCGCAATCACGAGCAGGTCAGCTGGTGGGTGGAGAGCGTTCTGCTGAGGACCTGCCGCATCTGGGTTGCGGTGCGCGATTCAGAGATTCTGGGCTATGCAGCTCTCGAAGGGGATGTGCTCGAACACCTCTACCTTCGTCCGGATGTCCGCCGCGAGGGCATCGGCACGCTACTACTGGACGAGGTCAAGAAGCACCGCCCCGGCGGGGTGACGCTTCATGTCTTTCAGCAGAACACCGATGCCCGTGCGTTCTACGAGCGACGCGGTTTCACCGTCCTTGAAACCAGTGACGGCCAGCAAAACATGGAGAGATTGCCGGACATGACCCTGCGGTGGTCAGGCGTCGGGACTGCAGCTATTCCCACTGTAGATTGAATGCGTCCTCTTCCGTCGTGCTGACCTGCGTGGTTAGGATGACCCGCGGTCTTAACGAGATTCAGCTCGGCGCTGATGGGAGAGACGCTGTGGACGACATCGAAGCAATCAAGGTCCTCAAGGCCCGTTACTTTCGCGCGATGGACACGAAGAACTGGGATGCGATGCGGCAGGTATTCACCGACGACGTCGTGATGGACACCAGCGAGGCCGGCGGCCCGACGATCGCTGGGGCGGACGAGTTCATGACCTTTCTCGTGCCGACGCTTGCAGATGTCGTCACGGTGCATCACGGTCACATGCCCGAGATCGAGGTTTCTGGCACGACTGCCACCGGGATCTGGGCCATGGAAGATCTGCTTCGCTATCCCGACGGCAACGAAATGCGAGGCTATGGGCATTACCACGAGACGTACGAGAAACAGGGCTCGGCTTGGCGGATCAAGTCTTCAAAGTTGACCCGTTTACGGGTGGATTTGAAAGAGCCCGCCGCGAGCCACGCCGCGCTGTAGTCGGCGTCTGGGCGCCGACACGGGGTAACCGGGAGAGGACAGTCGGTGCGAGTAGGAATCATCAGCGGTAACTGGGGAATGGCGGCGCATCTACCGGCTTGGCGAGCGTTGCCGGACGTCGAAGTTGTTGGGGTGTGCACGGCGCACCAGGACACGGCTGAGGCCGCGGCGAAGGCGAACGACATCCCGATGGCATTCTGGGATTACCGCGACCTGATCGCGCATCCAGAGATCGACCTCGTGGACGTCGGCACTCGGCCCGATCTGCGCTTCGACATGTGTCTGGCCGCCTTGGCAGCAGGCAAGCATGTATACAACGCCGTTCCCTTCTCCGACACCATCGAGCACGCCCGGACGTTGCGCGACACCGCTGCCGGGGCAGGCTCCATCACCGCCGTCGACGCCTACTCCGAACATCTGCCGCCGATCGCGCTCGCCAAGGAGATCGTGGCGGACGGTGGAATCGGCGAGGTGTACATGGTGAACTGCAGCAACGAGATCTCGCTGTTCGATCAACCCCGCTCGGACTTTCCCTACAACTGGTTTCAGAATGGCGCACATGCGACAAGCGCGCTTCGCAACCTGGGCTCGCATGCGTTGCACGTCGTCTACAGCCTGTTCGGTGACATCGAGTCGGTCGTCGCTCAGGACCGTCAATACGTCCGCGACTGGGCCTTCACGGACGCACCTGGTGGCTTGACACCTGACCCGGAGGTAACCGACACAGCGGCCATGCTCTTCCGCCTCGAGTCCGGCGGGATAGGCACGTTCACCGCCTCGTGGGTGCCGGTGCACGGTAGCGGCTTCACGCTCGATGCCTTCGGCAGCCGCGGTCACCTGCGGCTGCGAGGCCAGGGCACCATGCCGACCAACGCGACCAAGGTGTACTACGCGGGCCTCGGCTCGTCCGAGGGGCTCGTCGAAGTGGCCGTGCCAGGCCGGCTGACCAGCCGCGACGGGATCGGACTCAGCGGCCAGGCCGACCAAATGCTGCCTAAATTCGCGATGGCGGTGTTGTTTCGGCAGATGATCGATGCCGCACAGGGCCACGGGCGCGTTCGTCCCGATTTCGCTGATGCCTATCAGGTGCAGGCCATCATTGAGGCCGCACGGCGGTCCGCGGTCGTCGACGCGTGGGTGCGGCCCGCCGCGCTCTAGCGATCCAGGCTTCGGCGCCCGGTATCCTTTGCAGGACATCCTACTGATGGATGAACCTTGCTTCAATTTCCTAGCACTGCTGCCGACAGTCGGCTAGCCTTCTTCCAACACCGAGACTCCGACGCACCTGTCGTTGATGTGGCATGAGGGAGACCTGAATGAGCGAGGACGAACGGACCGCGGGCCGGGAGTACACCTTCAACCGGCACGGTGAGGAATACCGGACCCGGTTCGAGGAGTTTGCCGCCGATATGCAGGCCAAGTGCCCGGTGGCGTGGAACGCAGAGCACGGCGGGCACTGGTTCGCTGCGGCGAACAAAGAGGTATTCGACATTGCCCGTAGCGCCGACAAGGTTTCCAACGCCCGCGATCTCGACCGCGGTTTGCAGGGCATCAGCATCCCGACGATGCGGGTCGAGGGGATGGCTTGCAGCTTCCTCGAGATGGATCCACCGGACCAGCGCTATTACCGGCAGACGCTCAACCCGTACCTGTCTCCGGCGGCGGTAGCGCGGTGGAAGCCGGTGGCCGAGGAGATCACCCGCGCGTCGCTGAACGAGAAGATCGCGACAGGTCGCATCGACTTCGTCGATGACCTGGCCAATATCGTCCCGGCCGTCCTGACGCTTGCAATGATGGGCTTGCCGCTCAAGGACTGGCCGGTGTACTGCGAACCCGCCCATGCGGGCGTTTACACCAAACCGGACTCACCCGACCGGCCCAGAGTGATGGCGGCCAGCGAGGAGATGCGCCGTCGGTTGCGCGAATCATTGCCCGAGGTGCGGGAGAATCCGCGGCCCGGACTGGTTGAAGCGCTGGCCAACTGCACGCTCAACGGCCGCACGCCCGACGACGACGAGTTGTCGGCCCAGCTCGGCCTCATCATCGGCGGCGGGTTCGACACCACGACAGCTCTCACTGCGCACGCTTTGGAGTGGCTCTCCGAGCACCCCGATCAACGCGAGCGGCTCTCCTTCGAACGGGAAAGCCTGTTGGACAGCGCGACCGAGGAGTTCCTCCGCTTCTACACCCCGGCGCCTGGCGATGGCCGGACGATCACGCAGGACTTTGAGATCGACGGTGTGCAGTTGAAAGAAGGCGAACGGCTCTGGCTGTCGTGGGCGATGGCAAATCGCGACCCAGAGGTGTTTCCTGATCCGAACGAGATCCTGCTGGACCGATCGAACAACCGGCACGCCAGCTTCGGCTTGGGTATCCACCGCTGCATCGGGTCCAACGTCGCGCGGATGACCTTCAAGACCATGATTACGGCCGTGCTGGACCGCATGCCCGACTTCGTCTGTGAGCCCTCGGGCGCCGTGCACTACGACACCGTCGGGATCATCAATGGCATGAAGCATCTGCCGGCGACCTTCACGCCCGGCAAGCAGCTCGGTGCTGGCTTGGACGAGACGCTGGAGGCGCTGCAGCGCGTCTGCGACGAGCAGCAGTGGCTGGCCGAACCCGTGACCGTTCGGCACGAGACGGCGAAGATCGGCACGGCAACTGGCTGACGATGCCCGCGGGGGCATCACGGGCATACCGGTCGGGCATACCGGTCGGGCGGACAGTGCCGGGACTGACAGTGGCGGGGCGGACAGTGGCGGGATCTTCAGGAGTAGGAGTCAGGATGGACACGTTCGACTATGTGATCGTCGGTGCCGGTTCCGCGGGCTGCGTGCTCGCCTACCGATTGAGTGAGAACCCTGGTGTCCAGGTCCTGGTGCTGGAGGCGGGAGGTTCGGACCGCAATCCTGCCTTGCACGTGCCCAAAGGGCTGGTGTTTGCCGACAAGTTCGCCTGGAAGTACATGACTGAGCCGTTTGGTCCGTTCGGTCAAGTGGAACCGTGGACGCGAGGCAAGGTGCTGGGTGGGTCGTCCTCGATCAACGGGATGGTCTACAACCGCGGTGCCCAGGCTGACTACGACCGCATCGAAGAGCTGGGAAACCCCGGCTGGGGTTGGGACACGATCCTCCCCATCTTCCAGAAGATGGAGGACCACTCGCTCGGTGCCTCCGACATGCGTGGCGCAGGCGGGCCGCTCGGGATCTCCATTCCGCCACTGAGCCAGCCGATCGCCGGCGCGCTGTGCGAGGCGGCGGTCCCGCTGGGTGCGACACCGATGGATGATCTGAACTCCTCCGATCAGGAACGGATCGGTTCGTCGCCGGCCACCATCAAGAACGGCTTGCGACAGAGCGCCGCCAAGGCGTTCCTCCGTCCGGCTCAGAAGCGCCCCAACGTGACCGTGCGGACCGGGACGCTGGCGACCCGGTTGGTGTTTGAAGGCGACCGCGCCGTGGGCGTAGAGGTCGAAACCGGCGAGGGCGGCCGCGATGTGGTGCGCGCACGTCGCGAGGTGATCCTTTCGATGGGCAGCCTTGCCACGCCTCAGATGTTGGAGCTGTCCGGCATCGGCGCTGCGGACGTCCTCAAGCCACTCGGGATCGACGTGCGGGTGGACGCTCCCCGGGTTGGCGAGGGCATGCATGAGCACCGGTGCTTCCCCATCCAGATGCGCCTGCTGCCCAACGTCGGCTACAACAAGCAACTCGCCAGCCGCCCGGCGCAAGCGCTCAGCACGTTCAAGTACCTCACCACCCGCAAAGGCCCGCTGGCTACTCCGCCCTACGACATGTTGTGGTTCATGCGCAGCTCCGATGACAGCCCGCGGCCGGATGCACAGGTGTTGATGACCCCACTGACGCTTGGCTTGGGCCCGACGAGCGTCGGCCTGGAGCGCCGACCTGGCCTTTCGATCCTCGGCTTCACGCTGCGCCCGACCAGCGAAGGATCGGTGCACATCGCCTCCACCGATCCGCATCAGCAAGCGAAGATCCAACCGAACTACCTCGCTACTGAGCACGACAAGACCATCTCGATCAACATGTTCAAGAAGATGCGCCAGTTGGTGCAGAACAGTCCGATCGCGGACATGGTGCTTACCGAGATCCAGCCGGGCTTCGCCGTGCAGGACGACGAGAGCATCTTGCGCTCGGGCATCCTCTACGGCGGGCCGGGCTACCACGCGTGCGGCGCGGTCGCGATGGGGCCGACCGACGACTACGCCATCGACAGCCGACTTCGGGTGCGCGGCGTGGACGGTCTGCGGGTCGTCGACGTCTCGATCCTTCCGGAGATGGTGGCAGGCAACCTCAACGGACCGATCATGGCGATGGCCTGGCACGCCGCCGATCTCATCACCGAGGACAACAGCTAACGATCATCACCGAGCACAACAGCTAACGATTCCAAGAGGAATCAAGCGCTGGTCTCGGCGAACGTGATGCGTGACTGAGTGGTGCGCGTCACATCTTCCTCACACTCATTGTATGAGCTGAGCGGTACCGTGCCCGCCGTAGGGCTCGTTCACCTACGGCGAGCCCACTTCATTTGTATGGGGGGCACGATGAAAAAAGGATTGTCACGCCCGCTGCTCGCGATTCTGACCGCGGCAGGTCTCGGAGCTACCTTCCTTGTGACGGCCGTTTCGGCCAGCGCACATCCGACGTCTCGAACGGTGTACGTTGCGCCAACCGCCAGTAAGGCGAAAGCGCGGAGTAGTTCCTGTGATCATCCCGATTACTCGAAGATTCAGGACGCCATCGCGGGTGTCGCAGTCGGCGGTACCGTCGTCGTCTGCAAGGGTACGTATCCGGGAATGATCAATGTAGACAAGCGAATCACCCTCGCTGGACGACCCGGTGCAACGGTCGATGCCACTGGGGACATCTATGGCATCGGGGTCTCGGCATCGTGGTCGACGGTCACTGGCATGAAGGTCACAGGCGCCAGCCCACTCAACCCGGACAACAACCAGATCGCCGACGGAATCGTCACCATTGCCTTCGGGCCGAACGGGCCGCTAGCCGCTGATCACGTTCGAATCATCCACAACGAGGTGACCGGCAACCTCGGTTCCGGTATTGACATCAACTCCAGTTCGTATTCGACCGCGTCATTCAACTATGCGCACGACAACGGCGTCGGGATTAACCTCGCCGACGACATCGGGTTGCCGGCCAACCACAACACGGTCAGCTTCAACGTCACGAACAAGAACTTCGGCGGCTGTGGCATCGCACTTGCCGACCACACCGGCGTCGGCGTCAGCTACAACACCGTGGAGTTCAACACCGCCGACGACAACGGCCTGGCCACCGCTACCGCGCCGGATGCCTCAGCGGGTAGTGGCGTGATCCTTGCCAGCCCGATTCCCGCCGGCATCGTCAAGGGAAACACCATTACCGGCAACGAATTCAGCGGAAACGGCCATGGTGGAGTCGTCGTTCACGCACACGCGCCGGGGACTGACTTCTCCGGGAACCAGGTGACCTACAACAGGATTGGGAAGAACAACCTCCGCACTGATGAGAATGACCTGCAGACGACGGGGATCTACCTCGGCAGCGCCTCAGCGCTGATCATCACGATCACTGGCAACCTCATCGGTCCGGACTACTACGGCGTCTTCACCTCAGGCCCGGTGACCGTCCGAGGTAGTGCGAACCGTTACTTCGGCGTCACCCACAAGCTCGGCACAGCTCCAAACTTCTGAGTCCCAAGGTGAGAGCGGCGGGGGACCGCTGACTCGGTTGTATTGAGGCTCCGAAGCACAGAATGATCACCGCCTGGGCGTTTGAGGCCGGGCGGTGATCGTTCTGACGGTGTGAAGCTGCGAAGATGGCCCGGTGGAGAATGGCCCGGTGGAGATAGGTGCGGCGCGCGCGAACGCGACCTCGACGCGCCGAGAACAGCTCGGCGAGCTGGGGCAGCTCGAGGTTCTGGATACCCGCCCGGGCCGCGTCCGCCGTTCGCTGGATCTGGTTCGCGCCCTCATTCTGCTCAGCGCGGTGTTGATCCTTGCTGGTTTGGGCACGGTCGCGGTGGAAACCGACCAAGGCGCGAACTCGGACGTGAATCGTTTGCTGTCCGAGGTCCCACATGTCTTCATCCGCCTATTCAGCGTGCTGGGAGCGACGGCGGCGTTGGCAATGCCAATCGCGCTCATCGTTCGCGAACTGGTCCGCGGGCAGTCTCGTCGTCTGATCGAGGCGCTTCTGACCGGTGTTGTCGCTCTGGGTGTCGTCGAAGGCCTGGATCATCTGCTGTCCTCGGCGGTTTTCCCCGCCTTGCACGATTCGCTCGTACGTACGAACGTTTCGGACACGGTTCGTCCACTGGACGCCTACCTGGCTGCGCTGTTTGCATTCGTGGCCATCATCGGCGTCGCCGGCCGCTGGCAGGCCTTGTTCGTGGCCACCACGGCTCTGTACGTCGTTTCTGCCTTGACCGGGACCCATTCGTCACTGCTGTCATTGATCATGAGCCCGACGATCGGAGCTGCCGTCGGAGTCAGCACGCGCTGGCTCGCCGGAACCGTCGACGACTCGCCCGATGCGGTCAGCATCGCGACCGAGTTGGTCAAGCGCGGGTTACGCCTGTTGCGAATGGAACGGATTGGTGCACAACCAGCCGACCATCGCACGTACCGGTGCCGCACCGACACCGGTCGCGACGTTCTGGTGCAGGCATTCGACAGGGATCTCATCGCTACCGGTCTCATCTACCGCTTCTACCGGCTGGTCCGGCTCCGCTCGGACATCGCGTTGGCACCGGCTGTATCTCTGGAGCGGATTACCGAACACCGATCCCTGCTCGCCTTGGCCGCTGGGCAGGCGGGCGCACCGGTTCCGGCATTGATCGCGGGCGTGCCGTGCGGTCCCGACACCGTCGTGCTGGTCTATGACCAGCCGGTAAGCGCAGCATTGGGCGAGCCGAGCGATGAACAGCTGGCTGAGATCTGGGAAAGCGTGGAGTTACTGCATCACCAGCGCATAACCCATCACGGCCTGATCGCCGAACAGGTCCGGCTTGACCCGACGGGGCGGGTGCTTTTGCCCATCATCAGCGAAGGGTTTGTCTTTGCTGGCGACTTGCGGATCAGCATCGGTCGCGTGCAATTGCTGATCACCATGGCTGTCCTGGTCGGAGCCGAACGAGCTGTTCACAGTGCGCGCACCGTTCTGACCCAGGAGGAATTAGCGGCCACCCTGCCGATGATGCAGACGATCGCATTGACTCGAGACGCGCGAAAGATCGTCGCCCGCAACAAAGACATTCTCGACGAGCTGCGCGCGGAGATCCAGCAGCCCGCCAGTGATGCGGTGGCTGAGCTGGCGCAGCTCGAACGGGTCCGTCCTCGTACGATCGTGACGCTGGTTGCGGTCATCATCGCGGGGTACCTGTTGATCGCCCAGTTCGGCTCGGTGGACCTCGCCGCCGTCTTGTCCGACGCGCATTGGAACTGGGCAGTCCTCGTCGTGTTGGCCTCGGCCCTTACCTATCTCGCCGCCGCGATTTCCCTGACTGGCTATGTGCAGGAGAAGCTGATTTTCGGGCGCACCGTGCTGGCTCAGCTCGCCGCATCTTTCGTCAGCCTGCTGACCCCTCCGGCCGTCGGCGGGCTGGCCATCAACCTGCGCTACCTGCGCAAAGCCGGTATCAGCGCGACAGGTGCCGCGACCAGCGTCGGACTTTCTCAGGTCGTGAACGCTGTTTCCCACGTCCTGCTGCTGATTGCCTTCGCAGCCGCGACCGGCTCGTCCGCCCATCACAGCCTCCCGATACCGGGCTGGGCGTTCCTCGCCCTCGGCGCGATCGCCGCTGTCGCGCTGCTTACGTTGAGCGTCCCGGTACCGCGGCGTTGGTTGCTGGCCCGGATACTAGGACCCCTGCGCGAGGCCCTGCCAAGACTGCTGAATCTGGTCACGAGCCCGATGAAGCTGCTCGAAAGCGTTGGCGGCGCAGTTGCCTTGAACGGCTTCTACATCTTCGCGCTGTGGGCCGCCACCCAGGCGCTCGACGCTCAGCTGGGTTTTGCCCAGGTTGCCATCGTCTACCTCGCGGGCGCGGCCATCGGCTCGGTCGTCCCGACGCCGGGCGGTCTCGGGGCAGTCGAGGTTGCGATGTCCACCGGCCTGACTGCCATCGGCATGTCCGGCACGGCGGCAGTCAGCGCGGTGTTGCTGTTTCGACTGGCCACCTTCGTACTCCCCGTTCCTGTCGGCTGGTTGGCGATGGGCTGGCTGCAACGTCGCAACGCTCTCTGACGGCGGTTGCTGTTGACAGCTACGGCAGGTGCAGGACGAGGCGCGTCACCACGTTTCCGTCGGTCGTGATGTCGGCGATCATGTTTTCGATCGGCGGCAGGGTGTCGTAGAAGCCCGTCTTGGCGAGCAGATAGCTCAACCCGACCGGGGAGAGGTCCTGATACTTCCCGTTGGCGTAGTACTGGATGTTGACCAGTCCCGTTGGGTAGCCGACGTAACCCTCCGAATACGTGTAGAGCGCGGAGTTGTTGTTCTCGACGCGTCCGTCGGCGCCCAGCACGACTCGATCGATGTTGACCGTCCAGCGTCCCCCGCTGCCCTCGGTAGAGACAACCCGGCCACGGTCGACCAGCCGGACGCTGCCACGGTTTCCTGCCAGCTGGCCGGACCGCACGGCGGAAGCCGCCGCCGCGTCAGTGTCCGCTGCTCCGTTCCAGCGGGTGATCACGACGGCCGGAGCGGTCGGCACTACCCACTGTTCGAGGCTGCCTTGGATGCACGAGCCAGCGAACACCCTGTGCTCGGCGGCCGCCGCGCCGACGGTGGCATCGTCGGATTGGTCGGTGGTGATCCCGGCATTGCCCGCACTTCCACAGACGTCGGTGCCTCCGAAGCCGCCGGGGCGATCCGGGTCGACGATGCCGCCGGCCAGCGTGCTGTCACCGGAGGTGGCTGAGAATGACCGGACGAGCAATTCGCAGTTGTTGCCGCCCCCAACAGCCTGGTATGGCGCTGCGTCCTTGGTGATGCACACGGTGCTCGAGGGAGCGCCGGCCGCGACCGCCCAGGTGCTCGGCACCGTGAAGCTGCCGGCGGCTGTCGACAGAAGCTTCGTTGTAACGATCGGCACCGCTGGGCTCGTCGATGCATCGCTCTTGGTCGGCGTGGTCGTTGAATGGCTCGTGGCCGACGGCGTACTCGGGGTCTCGGTCGGACTCGTCGTGGGGGTCGAAGTCGGCGGATCGGTAGGGCTGGGCGTACCCGTCGGACTAGCCAGTGACTTGTCGGGGCTGTGCGAGCGATCGGCACTGACCAGCTGCGCGGTGACGAGCGTGCCCCCGACGAGGACGAGTACTGCCGCGGCCGACATCAGCGGAAGCATCCAACGCACGTGCGCCTGAGGTTTCCGAGTCTCGACGAAGGGCGGCGGCGTCTCGGTCTCGGGGACTGCGCGGACCGCCGCATCGTTCAGAGCGCGGGCGAGGTCATCTTCGATACGACGGTGCTGCGGCAACTCGTTCATCGCACACCTCCCAAGAGTGATTCCAGAGCATCGAGGCCGCGGCTGGCCGTCGACTTGACGGTGCCCGTCGAAACTCCGAGTGTTTGAGCGATCTCGGCCTCGGACAGCCGTAGCCAGTAACGCAGGACCAGCACCTCACGTTGGCGTCGCGGGAGGCCCTGTAGCCCGGTGATGACGTCTGCGTTCTCGGCCGCGGCGAGTGAATCGTCGATTCCGTCGGCTTCCAGGAGCGCCTCGCGCAGGGCGTGCTTGCGCGTGGTCATGCGCTTGCGTAACGCCGAACGGGCCCCGTTGACGACCGAGGTCCTCAGATAGCCGACGGCGGCGTCTGGGTTTCGCAGCGGCTTGCGGTACATCGCCACGAACGCGTCTTGCACGACGTCCTCGGCGCTCGCGCGGTCGTCGACGAGCAAGATTGCAAGCCGCATCATCTTGTGCCACTGCGTGGCATACAGCGTGTCGAAGTCGACCCCACTGCCGGCGGTAACTTCCACACGCCCTCCTCCGAGCTCGTCGACCTGCACTTCGCGCCTGGTCTTGACCGTCATCACGCATGTAAGACGCAGCGTCCAATGCAAAGGTTGACAAGCTCGCTCGATCTCGTCGGTCATTCTGAATGGTCGCCGGCCGAGCGCGGGAGCCGGCACGCCCATACGCAGGTCCGCACGCTTGCAGGGCACATCTCGCGTGCCCTACGTTGAGCCGCATGCGCTATCGAACCCTCGGACGCACGGGTATGCGGGTGAGCCCGCTATGCCTGGGGGCGATGATGCTTGGAGCGTGGGGTGAACCCGACCACGCCGCATCGATCGCAATCGTGCATCGGGCGCTGGACGCCGGTATCAACTTCATCGATACGGCTGACGTTTACTCCCAGGGCGAATCCGAGGTGATCGTTGGAAAGGCGTTGGCCGGCGGACGTCGAGACGAGGTCATTCTGGCCACGAAGTTCAGCGGGCAGATGGACGTACCGATTGGTGAGCGCGGCGGCAGCCCGAACAAGCGCGGAAACTCAAGGCGTTGGATCATGCAGGCTGTCGAGGGCAGCCTGCGCAGACTGAATACTGACTGGATCGACCTCTACCAGGTTCATCGGCCTGACCGTCAGACCGACATAGAGGAGACGCTGTCTGCCCTCAGCGACCTACAGCGCGCCGGAAAGATCCGTGCATTCGGCTCCTCGACGTTCCCGCCGCACGCGGTGGTCGAAGCGCAGTGGGTGTCGGAGCGACGGGCACTCGGACGGTTCGTGAGCGAGCAGCCGCCCTACTCGCTTCTCGCACGCGGAGTCGAAGCCGACCTGCTGCCCGTCGCTGAGAAGTACGACCTGGCGGTCTTGGCCTGGAGTCCATTGGCCGGGGGATGGCTCAGCGGGGCCTACCGCAAGGGCCGGGAGCTTCCCACGGCAAGCCAAGCAGCACGGGCGCCTGGACGCTACGACATGTCGAACCCGAGCACCGTTGCGAAGTTGGACGCCGTGGAGGCGCTGGCCGAAGTTGCCGACGAGGCAGGCCTGACGCTGATTCACCTGGCTCTGGCGTTCGTCCTTCAACACCCGGCGGTGACTTCGCCGATCATCGGCCCGCGCACCATGGCCCACTTGGAATCGCAGCTCGGCGCGACGGAAATATCGTTGGGTGACGAGGTACTGGACGCGATAGACGCGGTCGTGCCGCCCGGGCAGACGTTCTCAGTCGAGGACCAGGGCTACGTCGCGCCGGCGCTCACGACTCGTTCGCTGCGCCGCCGTTCCAGCTGAGATCAATCGGCTCGTTAAATGCGGGTAGAGAGCGCTCTAGCGATTCTCAGCTCGGTCTTGGCTTAGCCACTGGCGCGGAGCATACTGGCCGCGACGGTAAGTCCCCGTGGGATCGATGGGGAGGTCGTTCAGTGACTGAACACTCCAGCCCATACCGCGTCAACTCGGCCTGCTATCTACTGGGCGGCAGACGGTGACCGGGACTCTCGAGTCGAGTACGGCGCCGAGCCCGCTCGATCTCGAACCGGTGCCCATCAGCGCGCACCCCTTCCCGGCGACAGGTACGTCGAAGGGGTCACTGTTCCTGCTGATGTTGCGGACGACCGATCACAAGTTGATCGGGCGGATGTACCTGGTGACGTCGTTTGCCTTCTTCATCTTCGGCGGGGCGCTGGCGCTGATCATGCGTGCCGAGCTGGCCCGCCCGGGTATGCAGTTCCTGAGTCCGGAGCAGTACAACCAACTCTTCACCATGCACGGCACCATCATGTTGTTGTTCTTCGCCACGCCTCTGGTCTTTGCGTTCTCGAATCTGGTGCTCCCGTTGCAGATCGGCGCACCCGATGTCGCATTCCCGCGCTTGAACGCGTTCTCCTACTGGCTGTACTTGTTCGGTGCGACGCTCGCCTGTGCCGGCTTCCTGACCCCTGGTGGTGCTGCGGACGGCGGCTGGACTTTCTATCTACCCCTCAATGACGAGATCAATTCACCTGGAACCGGCACCGACTTCTGGATCCTCGGCGTCGCCATCTCGGGCCTCGGGACGATTCTTGGTGGCGTAAACATGCTGACCACGATCGTGTGCCTACGAGCGCCGGGCATGACGCTGTTCCGAATGCCGATGTTCACCTGGGGGATCCTCACCACGATGATCCTGGTTCTGCTGGCCTTCCCGATCCTGACCTCGGCGCTGCTGGTCTTGTGGATCGATCGACATCTCGGCGCGCAGGTCTTTGCATCGGACAACGGCGGCGCGATCCTCTACCAGCACCTGTTCTGGTTCTTCGGGCATCCGGAGGTCTACATCGTCGCGTTACCCTTCTTCGGCATCATCTCCGAAGTCATCCCGGTGTTCTCTCGCAAGCCGTTGTTCGGCTACAAGGGAATGGTGATGGCGATGCTGGCGATCGGCGCGCTGTCCTTGACGGTCTGGGCACATCACATGTTCGCGACCGGTGCGGTGCTGCTGCCCTTCTTCTCGCTGCTGACGTTCCTGATCGCCGTGCCCACCGGAATCAAGTTCTTCAACTGGATCGGCACGATGTGGCGCGGTTCGATCACCTTCGAGACCGCAATGCTGTTCTGTATCGGTTTCATGGTCACGTTCCTGTTCGGCGGTCTCACCGGGGTGCTGCTGGCCTCGCCGCCGTCGAACTTCCAGGTGACGGACAGCTACTTCGTCGTAGCCCACTTTCACTACGTCCTGTTCGGCACGATCGTCTTCGCTGCCTACGCAGGCGTGTACTTCTGGTTCCCGAAGTTCACCGGTCGTTACATGGACGAGCGGTTGGGCAGGCTGCACTTCTGGTTGACATTTGTTGGTTTTCACACCACATTTCTGATCCAGCACTGGCTCGGTAACAAGGGCATGCCGCGGCGCTATGCCGACTACCTACCGAGTGACGGCTTCACCACGTTCAATACCATTTCCACCATCGGCTCGTTCGTACTCGGAGCCTCGATGTTGCCCTTCCTGTACAACGTCTATCACTCTTACAGATACGGCGAGGTCGTTACCCAGGATGACCCATGGGGGCATGGCAACTCGCTGGAATGGGCCACCTCGTGCCCGCCACCGAGACACAACTTCACCTCGATGCCCCGGATCCGGTCCGAACGGCCCGCGTTCGATGCGCACTACCCTCACCTACACGAGCGGCTCGATCGTGAAGCTCATGCCGGCAAGAAACACGTGCCCGTTGACGAATCCGCCATCGCTGGCGGTGACGGCTAGAGGGCCCCGGAAAGACCGGTAAGCGTGGTCGCTTGGCCGACGCTCAACCACCCGGACGACACGAGTCCCTGCACCGCTTGTGCATACGCCGTGAGCAACTTCGTCTTCGCTGCGGGTTTTGCCGACGGCGTGAAGTCGAGCAGGACGTTCGTCGCGATCGTGACGGTTGCAGCAACGAGCAGCCGCGTCAGAGCGTTCGAGGACTGGTATTTGGCCGACGCCCGGACGAACTGCGTCGTCAGCGTGCTGAGGTCGGTCGGCTTGACCGTGACCGTGAACGACGCCGATCCGGTGCCGACATTGTCGGCGTTGTCGGTGGCCTTGGCAGAAAGCGGGTGTGCGCCCGCGCCGAAGGTCCAACCGGGGCCGGTTACGTTCGAGCAGGTCGAGGTGGCGATTCCGGAGAGCTCGTCCGCCGCGGTGCAGGTGATGGCGACCGTGCTGAGGATGCCATAGGAGCCGGCGTTACCCGAATACGAGACAGTCGGTTTGGCAGTGTCGATCGTGGCCGTGTAACTCGCATTCGCGGAGTTACCGGCGTGATCGACGCAGGTACCGGTTGCCGTCCCCGTCGCGCTCAGCACGTCATCGGCGAGCGTACTGGCCGCCGTGTCGACGCCGGAGCCCGCATCGGTACAGGTGAACGACACGGTGACGTTCGTGTTGTTCCAGCCGTTCGCGTTCGCAGCAGGGATCGCGCTCGCGACGATGGTCGGCGGGGTCTTGTCGGGCGGCGGTGGTGGTGCGGCACCGGCTGGTGACCCGATCTCAGCACCATCGGCCGCCAGGAACGCACCGTTGACTCCTACCGCGCTCAAGGTAGCAACCGCCGGCGACGATGTGGCCGAGCCGAGGCCGGCGGTGTTGTCGAAGGAGGCGAATGGTGCGGTCGCTGGAGACGCACCGAAGCTGATTCCGGTAATCCGGTCGCCAGCAGCGCTGAAGAGGTTTACCGCATCACCGCCTGTTGAAAGTCCGACACCCGAGCCGCCGTAGTGCCCGATCAGGAATCCGGCCGGCAGTGTGGGTGAGCCGAACCAGGCCTGGGCGAAGCTCGCGGTGACCGCCGCGTCGTCCAGGCCGCCGGTGTCTTCGAAGAACACCGCGGATTTACCTGCAGGTAGCGATGTAACCCCGGCCAATGCAACGGCGCTGGCGAATGCGTTAGAGCTGTCATCCATCTTCCAGCCAGTCAGATCTAGCGCGGACGCACCGGTGTTGGTGACTTCGAACCAATCAGCGGCGTACGGGCTGTTACCGCTGCCCCACGGGGCGACCTCGGAAATGACTACCGACGCTGGCGGCGGCGGCGTGATCGTGCTCGCACCCGGCGAACCGATCTCGGCGCCATCGGCAGCCAGGAACGCACCGTTCACTCCTACCGCGCTCAGTGTGGAGACCGTGGGCAGTGGCAGGGTTGCGGAGCCGAGGCCCGCGGTGTTGTCGAAGGAGGCGAACGGCGCGGTTGCCGGGGAAGCGCCGAAACTGATCCCGGTGACCTGGGCACCGGTGGCGTCGAACAGGTTTACCGCGTCGCCACCGGTTGAAAGTCCGACGCCCGAGCCGCCGTAGTGCCCGATCAAGAATCCGGCCGGCAGTGTGGGTGAGCCGAACCACGCCTGGGCAAAGCTTGCGGTCACTGCTGCGTCGTCCAGGCCGCCGGTGTCCTCGAAGAACACCGCGGACTTGCCCGCCGGCAGTGACGCCACGCCGGCTAACGCAACCGCGCTGGCAACGGAATCGGAACTGTCGTCCATCTTCCAGCCGGTGAGATCCACGGCGGACGTTCCGGTGTTGGTGACTTCGAACCAGTCGGCTGCGTACGGTCCATTGCCGCTGCCCCACGGTGCTACTTCAGAGACGATGACTGACGTTGGGGGCGGTGGCGGAGGCGTCGACGTGACCACGTCGCCCGGCGAACCGATCTCTGCGCCGTCGGCGGCCAGGAACGAGCCATGCGCCCCGACCGCGCTCAGCGTAGCGAGCGCTGGAGCCTTGAACGTCCCACTGCTGCTGAGTCCCTCGTGGTTGTCGAAGGTGGCCAGCGGCGCGGTTGCTGGGGAAGCGCCGAAGCTGACACCGGTGACCCGATCCCCGGCCGCGTCGAACACGTTGACTGCGTCACCGCTGCTGGACAGCCCGACCCCCGAGCCACCGTAATGCCCGATCAGGAAGCCGGCCGGCAGGGTCGTGGACCCGTACCATGCTTGAGCAAAGTTCGCTTGTACGGTCGCATCGTCCAGGCCGCCGGTGTCTTCGAAGAACACTGCAGATTTGCCTGCAGGCAGCGAGGTAACCCCCGCCAACGGGACCGCGCTGGCGAATGCGTCAGAGCTGTCGTCCATCTTCCAGCCGGTCAGATCCACCGCGGACGTTCCGGTGTTGGTGAGCTCGAACCAGTCGGCGCCGTAGGTCGCAGTACCGCTACCCCAGGGCGCCACCTCCGATACGGTCATACGCGGCACGCTGGGCTGCAGTGACGGCGGTCCGTACACCCACAGTTGAGGGTGGGAGGCGTCGCCGCCGCCGGCTTCACTCACGGTGTAGAGGTAGCCATCGCGGTCCATCGTGACGCCTTCCTGCGTCTCGTCGGGTACCGAGATCGGGCTGGTCGGGTCACTGATGGTCAGCGAGCTCTCGACGTGGCCCGTGCGGTCCACGTTGACGATCTTTCCGGACTCCTGGCTGATGATCAGTAGGTGGCTCGAGTCCGGGCCGGTGAGATTAGGCAGGTTCGACAAGGCAAAAACGTCGGAGAAGTCGGTGGTACCGACCAATGAGGGGTCGAACAGGTTCGTCGACTCATCGGTGGTCGGCGAGCCGTTTGTCGCAGTGCCCGCGGCAAAGTCGATGTTGGTCTGGAAGATGCTCTCCGGTGTGGTCTCCTTGACAACGACGAAGCCCGGTGAGCTTTCCGTCGATGTCTGTGGGTCATAGGTGATGCCTTCGATGCCGACATTGCCGATCGTCGTGCCGAGTTTGACGGTCTGGACGTCGCCCCGGGTGAGGATCCCACCGGCGACGTAGCTGAACAGGTTGACCTGACGGTCGCGCTCCTCGCCGAGGACGAACTTGCCACCGCCGACGTAGGTGATTGCTTCGGTGTCGTAGAAAGTCGTGCCCTGTGGGCTACCACCGGGCGCGAGGGTCATCGAATCGATCAGCTGTCCCGACTTGGACACCTGAACTACAGACGTGCCGCCATCGCCGACGACGAACAGCGAGTCGGTATCCCAGTCATAGGTGACCGAAGATGCTTCCTGTGCCAACAGGCTGTTTGCCGGTGCAGTCGTGCGGGTGGGTTCCGGCAGGTCGTAGCGCCCGACGAGGCTGTATTGCGACAGATCGACCCCGGTGCTCGGCGTGTCCGCCCGTGCCATGCGCGGCATCGCCACGCATACGGCGCTGACAAGTGCGATAAGCGAAATGAATGTGCCCGTACGCCTGCCAACTGCTGAAGTCACGAAATCTCCCCGTCGCCCGTTAAACCGGCGTGACCGCCGCGGTAGCCGAGCTTAGGGCCGGGCAGTGCCCACAAAGTTGACGCGCAGCTGTCCAATGATCAACGGGCAGGTGAACACGAAGGTGTTTGGGCCAATTGCTGGCTCATCCAACGCGGGTGATGGCGAGCTCGCCTTGACAGGCGACGATTGCTTCTATCCAGACGCTCAGATCAGTGGAATCGACTGCGAGGAAGGTGACGTGCGATGGTGAAAGGTGGCGGTTGGCGATTCTTCGCCGCGACGATGCTAGGGCTGGCCGGAGTCATGCGATTCTTCGACGTGATTTGGACGTTCAGCAGCCACGGACCGCTCGGGACCACCAGCCTTGATGGGGCCGTCTTCGGCCATAGTCTCAAGGTCTATGGCTGGATATACCTGATAGTCGCGGTCATTTTGATCGCCAGCTCGGTCGCGGTCGTCGCGGGTTCTGAAATGGGTCGCTGGGTAGGAATCATTGCTGCTGCTCTGCTCGCGATCAGCGCGATCTGGTGGATGCCCTTCTACCCGGTCTGGTCTTTGACGTATATCGCCATCGGCATGTTGGTCATCTACGGACTCGCAATGTACGGCGGGCATGAAGCATATGAGGCCACCGAAGCGGCGCGGTTGGAGGCGCATCCCGGGTACGGGCCGCAGTATCGCTAGCGTCGAACGCCGAGTCGCAGGCAGCGAGTGCTACCCAGCGAGTCCTACCCAGCGAGTCCTAATCGGTCAGCCGTCGTGGGGGGCTGCCGCCGTCGAGCACGATGACCTGGCCGCAGGCTTTGTCGTCGCGTATCAGCTCGAGCACGGTTGAGGCGATGTCATCGGGCGGGATCAGCGGCGGCGTCCGGGCGCGCTGAGCGGCCGACATGGTCGCCAGCTGGGCGTGCGCCCGGTCAAGACCGATCCAATCCGGCACGACGCAGTTCACACGCACGTGGTGAGTTTTCGACAAGTCCGTCACCGATGAAGTGAAGCGGATCAATCCCGCCTTCGCCGCGCCGTACTCCGGGGACGAGTAAGCGTCGAACCCACGGCCCCCGCTCGAGGCGATATTGACGACGACCCCGCCGCCCAGCCGTGTCATCGGATCCAGGCAGCGCTGTGTCAGGTCCATGGGGGCTATGAGGTTCAGTTCCAGCACCGCTCGCCACTGCTGCGCTGTCGCCTGCGGAAATTGCCGGTCGGCAGGCCCCCATCCGCCAGCGTTGTTGACCAAGATATGAGGGCCACCGTGGCGCATCGCAACGGCCAGGACGTGCTCGCGTCCCTGGTCGGTGCTTATGTCTGAGACAGCGGGCTCGCTGGGGGCCATTGCTGCGCTGGCGTCGGCCGCCAGCGTGGGGTCGAGGTCGGCGGCGACGACGAATGCGCCCGCGTCGCTGAGGCGACCAGCGATGACGCGGCCCAAGCCACTGCCCGCCCCGGTCACGATGGCGACCCGATCGGCGATGTCCACGCCGCCGACGCTATCTCAAGCCCCCGTAAAGCAACTGAAAATGCGTGGCATCCAGGCCCCGTATGATAGAGGCTTCTGTCCTGTAGCTAGTCGAAATTCCCTCGAGGATGAGTCGTGCCTGAGATATCGCTGCGCCCCGATGCCACGCAAGCTCTATCTGACGCGCTGAAATCGCGCATTCTGGTGCTCGATGGTGCGATGGGGACGATGATCCAGCGGTACACGCTCAGCGAGGCAGAGTACCGCGGCGAGCGCTTTGCCGATTGGGATAGCGACCTCAAGGGCAATAACGATCTCTTGACGCTCACTCAGCCTGACACGATCACGGCGATCCATCACGCCTACCTAGACGCCGGATCGGATCTCGTCGAGACCAATACTTTCAACGCGCAGAAAATTTCACTCGCCGATTACGGCATGGAGGCACTGGCGTACGAGCTCAACTACGAATCCGCCCGGTTGGCCCGCGCCGCGTGTGATGCGGTGACCGCAGCGGACCCAAGCCGTCCGCGCTACGTTGCGGGCGCCCTCGGGCCCACGAACCGGACTGCCTCGATCTCACCGGACGTCAACGATCCCGGCGCCCGCAACATCACCTACACCGAGCTGGTCGATGCCTACCTCGAGCAGGCCAACGGCCTTGTCGACGGTGGCGCCGACCTGCTCTTGATCGAGACGATCTTCGACACGCTCAATGCCAAAGCAGCGATCTTCGCGCTGGAAACGCTTTTCGAGGAGCGCGGGCGTCGCTGGCCGATCATGATCTCCGGAACCATCACGGATGCCTCGGGTCGTACCCTCTCCGGTCAAGTGACCGAGGCGTTCTGGAACTCGGTACGGCACGCCAAACCTTTGCTGATCGGCCTCAACTGCGCGCTTGGTGCGGCCGAGATGCGCCCTTACCTGGCTGAGGTTTCCCGGATCGCGGACTGCTTCGTATCCTGCTACCCCAACGCGGGCCTTCCGAACGCGTTCGGCGAGTACGACGAAGCGCCTGACCAGACGGCCAGCATCGTGCGGGAATTCGCCGAGAGCGGGCTGCTGAACTTGCTCGGTGGCTGCTGTGGCACCACGCCCGAACACATCACCGCCATGGCGGCCAGCGTGGCCGGTGTCGTGCCCCGCGTCCCGGCCGAGCGCGAGGCGGCCTGCCGGCTGTCCGGGCTCGAGCCATTGACGATCACCGCAGATTCGCTGTTCGTGAACGTCGGTGAGCGCACCAACATCACAGGGTCGGCGAAGTTCCGCAACCTCATCCGTGATGGCGATTACAACACCGCGTTGTCGGTCGCCCGCCAGCAGGTCGAGAACGGCGCTCAGGTCATCGACGTCAACATGGACGAAGGCATGATCGACGGCGTCGCCGCGATGGATCGGTTCATCAAGCTGATTGCCAGCGAGCCGGACATCAGCCGCGTCCCGATCATGGTCGACTCCTCGAAGTTCGAGGTCATCGAAGCAGGACTGCGCTGCGTTCAGGGCAAGCCCATAGTCAACTCGATCTCGATGAAAGAGGGCGAGCAGAAGTTCCGCGATCAGGCGCGGTTGTGCCGCAAGTATGGTGCTGCCGTCGTGGTGATGGCCTTCGACGAGGACGGGCAGGCCGACAACCTCGAACGGCGAAAGGCCATCTGTGCCAGGGCGTACCGGATCCTGGTCGATGAGGTCGGCTTCCCACCCGAGGACATCATCTTCGACCCGAACATCTTTGCGGTGGCCACCGGCATCGAAGAACACGCCAACTACGGCGTCGATTTCATCGAGGGAACTCGCTGGATCAAGCAGAACCTGCCCGGCGCACTGGTCTCCGGTGGCGTCTCTAACGTCTCGTTCTCCTTCCGCGGCAACAATGCCGTTCGCGAGGCAATCCACGCCGTGTTCCTGTACCACGCGATCGCCGCCGGCATGGACATGGGCATCGTGAACGCGGGAGCGCTTGTCGTTTATGACCAGGTTGACGAACGGTTGCGTGAACGGATCGAGGACGTCATCCTCAACCGGCGTGATGACGCCGCAGAACGGCTGCTGGAGATCGCCACCGAGTTTGCCGGCGAGGGCAAGAAAGCTGAGACCGCCAACAACGAGTGGCGGGAGTTGCCAGTCGCCGAGCGCATCACGCATGCGTTGGTAAAGGGAATCGACGACTACGCCGAAGTCGACGCAGAGGAACTGCGGCTACTTATCGAGGCCCGGGGCGGCCAGCCCATCGAAGTCATCGAAGGCCCGCTGATGGCCGGCATGAACGTTGTCGGCGACCTCTTCGGCGCGGGCAAGATGTTCCTGCCGCAGGTGGTGAAGTCCGCGCGCGTCATGAAGAAGGCGGTCGCCCATCTGATTCCGTTCATCGAGGCGAGCAAGTCTCCAGAAGACGCCGACCGCAGCAACGGATTGATCATCATGGCCACGGTCAAGGGCGATGTGCACGACATCGGCAAGAACATCGTCGGGGTGGTACTGCAGTGCAACAATTACGATGTCATCGACCTTGGGGTGATGGTTCCGGCCCAGAAGATCCTGGATGCCGCCAAGGAGCACAACGCCGATGCGATCGGATTGTCCGGGCTGATCACGCCATCGCTGGACGAGATGGTGAATGTCGCATCCGAAATGGAGCGACAAGGATTCGAAATTCCGTTGCTGATCGGCGGAGCTACTACCTCGCGCGCACACACCGCCGTCAAGGTCGACAAGAAATACCACGGCCCAGTCATCTGGGTGAAGGATGCTTCGCGCTCGGTCCCGGTTGTCGCTGCGATGCTGTCAGACGAGCAGCGCCCGGCCTTGCTCGCCGAACTCGCGACCGACTACGACTCGTTGCGCGAACGCTACGCCGCGCGCAACGAGGCGAAGGTGATCCTGCCGATCGCAGCGGCACGAGCCAACCGCACGCCGATCGACTGGACGGGCTACCGCCCACCGCGCCCGCGGCTGCTGGCCCAGCAGGCACCGGACGTGCATCACGACGACGAGCGCGCCCTGACCTCGGCGACGCAGTTCGTGAAGACCTTTCACGACTACCCGCTTGCCGAACTTCGCGACTACATCGACTGGCAACCGTTCTTCAATGCCTGGGAAATGAAGGGCAAATTCCCGGACATCCTCAACAACCCGGCATCAGGCGACGCCGCGCGCAAGCTGTGGGACGACGCGCAGTTAATGCTCGACAAGATGATCGCCGAACGATGGGTCAAGGCGGCCGGCGTCTTCGGGCTCTTCCCGGCGAGCATGATCGATGACGATGATATCGAGATCTACACGGACGAAACCCGCTCGCAGGTTCGTATGACACTGCACGAGATTCGTCAGCAGTCCGAGCACCGCCCGGGCGTGCCGCATCGTTCGCTGGCCGATTTCGTCGCACCGAAGGAGACCGGACTGCACGACTACGTCGGCGCGTTCGCAGTGACGGCCGGCTTGGGCATCACCGAGAAGATCACCGAATTCAAGCAGGCGCTTGACGACTACAGTGCGATCCTGCTCGAGTCGTTGGCCGACCGTCTGGCCGAGGCTTTCGCAGAGCGCTTGCATGAGCGGGTGCGTACCGAGTTCTGGGCTTACCAGCCCGATGAGAACCTCGACAACGAATCGCTGATCAAGGAGAAGTACGTCGGCATCCGTCCCGCGCCGGGCTACCCGGCCTGCCCCGAACACACCGAGAAGCAGACGATCTGGGAATTGCTGGACGTGCAGGCCAACGTTGGTATCGAGCTGACAGCGAGCATGGCGATGTGGCCTGGCGCGTCGGTCAGCGGCCTGTACTTCTCACATCCGCAGTCGCAGTACTTCGTCGTCGGGCAGATCGGCCGGGATCAGGTCGAGGAGTACGCCAAGCGCAAGGGTTGGCCGGTCGCCGAGGCCGAGCGGTGGCTATCGCCCAACCTCGGCTACCGCTCCGACAGCGAGTAGCCGGCGCCCGCCCATACTTCACGCGGCACGGTGGCGCTTTACGGCGAGAAGGGTGGCCGTGACGAGCAGCGCGGCGAGACCGAGGAAGATCGCGCTTTCGACTGTCTGGATAAGCCAGAAGTGCCCGGTCGGTTGGTAGGTCGCCGTCGCCTGGATGCTGAGGTTGTGGAGTTGGGCTGCACAGCTATCGGGATTCAGAACACCGTCCCGGGTTGAGTTGATCTGCAGGTTGGGGCAGTAACCCCGCAGCAGATCGAAGCTGCCTTTGTTGTTGGCGATCGGGTGACCGGCAGAGTCGGTGAGGGCAACGCTGTGCAGCCATCCGCTGCTGGGCACCGCTGAGTTCGCTAAGTCCCAGGGCGAGCCGGTGGGGCTCTGCAACAGAGTGGCCATCGGAACCGTGATCGTGTGGGTGCTCAGTGGTGCAAAGTGCCACCGGATCCAATGGATCGGGATGCGGGCGGCGGCATATAAAACCAGCGTGACAGCCATCGCGGGGATCGTGCGGCGGATCCACGCGCTGGCGGCTACCCCGACGGAGAGCGCGAACAGCATGCAGGCGACCGGGACGATGCCCTGGGTGTCATACCACGTGCTGTTGTAGCGGCCACCGAAGGCCGAGTTGAGGGGATCGAGGGTCCAGGTTGCGAGCAACCCGAGGACGAGCGCGGCGAAGCCGGCGACAGTGAAAATCAGCGTTACCTTGATCGTGATCCAACGCAGCGGGCTCACCGATTGCGTCCACGCCAGGCGATGGGTGCCGGCTTCGTATTCGCGCGACACCAACGGTGCGGCCCAGAACATTCCGGCGAGCAGCGGGACGGCGATAAGGGCGGCGACGAAAGGCGGGATCGAGTGGAAATCACGGTGGAGGTGATCCAGGGCATCGCCGCAGGTAAAGTTACCGCCGACGCAACCGGGCAAACCGAGCGCCTGAGCCCGATCTCTGGCGACCGAACCCACGACCAGCAGGGCAGCAGCGAGTGCCGCGAGGATTGTGCCACCAACGGCTGCCTCGGCGCGGTGCTGGCGCCATGTCGTCCAGATCATCGCCGACCGTCCTCCGAACGTGCCGCCGCAATCGCCGGCGCCGGTGGCCGTTCCAGGTAAGCGAGCACGAGCTCTTCCAAGTCGACCGCGTTTGTCGTCAAAGCGGGATTCAGTAAAGCTTCGCGGGTGCGCACCAGCAGCGTGGTGTGCCGTTCGTGCGGCGACCGACTCAGGACCTCGACACCGGCTGGCATCCGATTGGTTGCGTCCGGCGACCCGGCAACCCAATGGTGTTCGCCCAGCAGCTCATCGAGTTCGCCAGCCAGGCGGAGTTGACCATCTCGGATGACGACGAGGTGGTCGCAGACGCGGGCAAGCTCACCGATCAGGTGCGAGGACAACACGACCGTCATGCCGGTGGCCGTGGCGCTGTCCAGAAGCGTTTTGAGGAAGTCTCGCCGCGCCAGCGGATCGAGCGCAGCGAGCGGTTCGTCCAGCAACAAGATGCGTGGACGCTTGGCGACCGCCAATGCCAACGCCACCTGTGCCCGTTGCCCGCCGGACAACTTGCCCGCTCGGCGGTTCAGCGGCACTTCGGCTGCGGCGATTCGCTCCCGTGCCAGGGCATCGTCCCAGGACGGGTTCATCGCGCGGCCGAACCGGAGCATGTCCTGGACCGAGAATTCCTTGTACAGCGGGCAATCCTGGGCGAGGAAACCGACTCGCGCGAGGAAATCCGGGTTGCTGCTGGGCGGTACGCCGTCGACCGACAGCTGGCCTTCCGAGGGCGGCAGCAACCCGACCAACATGTTCAGCAGCGTGGTCTTGCCCGCACCGTTCGGGCCAACGACTGCCGTGATCGACCCGGCTGGCAAGGCGACGGTGCAGTCGCGCAGTGCCCAGAAGGCTCCGTAGCGGCGACCTGCGCGAGCTGCTGCGATCGCGACCTCGCTCTCCTCGATCATGCGCTGCTCACGATCATGCGCTGGCCTCGATATCAAAATCCCGCATCGCGGCTCGGACCACATCCATGATCCCGTCTTCGTCCAAGCCGGCCGCCCGCGCCGCAGCAATCCAGCGTTCGAGTCGACGGGTCAGCGCCTGAATCGTCGCGGGTGTGGACTGGCTGAGGCTGCGTTCAACGAAGGTGCCCTGCCCAGGGCGCCCGGCGACCAGGCCTTCGTATTCCAGCTCTTTGTAGGCCTTCTGTACGGTATTGGGATTGATCGCCACGTTCGCGGCAACCTCGTGGGCCGTGGGCAACTTGTCACCTGGCTGTAGCCAGCCCAGCCGTAATGCCTGTTTCACCTGTTGTACAAGCTGGGAATACGGCGGCAACCCGCTCGTCGAGTCGATTCGGAAGTCCAGCATTCCAGCACTGTAGCTTGCCTAGGGCATTAGGTAAAGCCTACCTAGGCAGATAGGTAATAGCAGAACGAGGCCGGGCTCGTTCGCTAGCCATCCCAGTCGAGCAACGGAGTTAGCGGCGCTTTGAATGCTGCGAAGTTCGTCGTGCTCCGGAACGCTGGCATCGCGTAGAGAGCTCTGGCGTAGTTCCACAGATTCACGTAGCTGGTAATGCGAGGTCCGACCCTGCGGTGGGCGTTGACGCCCGCGTCGTAGCGGACGAGGTCGACCCACAACTGGATATCGGCGGCTGTGAGATCGTCGCCGAGCAAGTATCGCCGGCGGGCCAACCTCCCGTCGAACGTGGCGAGCGCCGCTCTGACGCCGTCGGCTTTCGTATTGTCGTAGAGGGCGTAACTGAGCCCGCGGGTGATCGCGGTCTCTATGGAAAGGCTGAGTTCGTCGATGCGGTCGCGCAGGGCCGCCGGGTAGGTATCGACATCAGGTCTGGACCAGGCCCGAAATTCGGTGGCTACGTCCCGGACGATCGCCCGTGCGTCATTGGTGACGATCTGGTTGGTAGCTCGATCCCAGAGGATCGGTACCGATACCGGGCCATCGTAGTACGGGAGCGTCGCATCGTAGGCATCGCGAAGAAGGGTGAAACCGTTGACGGGGTCGGGTCCGGTTCGTTCGCGAAATGCCCAGCCCCGGGCATCGCGGAGGCCGTCGACGTAGGAGACGGTGATGATGTCAGCGAGGCCGTTCAAGGCGATCTGGATCGTCGCGCGATGTGACCAGGGGCAGAACCAACCTGCGTAGAGGTGATACCGCCCGGGTTCTGCGCGATAACCGCTCGAGCCGTCCGCAGTGATTCTGCCTTCGAGCACCCGTGGTTTGTACACGTTGGGTCGGTGCTCGCCGTACGCGCCTGCATCGATTCCGCTGGCGTACTTCGCAATGGCGGTCACTTCTGGCCTACCGGGCAGGCATCGACGATATCGAGACGGCGGTACTGGCTGGCATGAAAGACCAACGGTGCGACGTCGTGATCGGCCTGCAAGCTGTGCACCCTGAGTAGCACGATGTCGTGGTCGCCGGCTCTGATGTGCTGCTCGATGCTGCACTCGAACCACGCACTTGCCCCGGTGATGAGGACGGCCCCGTCATCGCCAAGGTGCCAGTCAAGGTCGAGAAATCGATCCTCGGCTCGTGCGCTGAGCTGACGACCGGCGCGCTCCTGATGCGACCCGAGAACGCTCACGCCGAGACGAGGACAATCACGCAGTGCGGGCCACGTCGTCGAAGTGTGCGCGACGCAAACCGACACCAGTGGCGGATCGAGTGACACCGAAGTGAAAGAACTCGCCGCGAGCCCAAGCGGCTTGCGGTTCGCGCCGAGGGCTGCGATTGCCGTTACCCCAGTGGGAAACGTGCCGTAGACGCGACGAAGTTCACCGTGGTCGACAGTGCTGGTCATCCGAGGCTGCGCTTGACCTGCGGGACGGCGTGCTCGAGCCACTGTTGGAGCTCGTCGGAATCGGCGTAGTCGGAGTCGAGGAGGAACAGGCCCCGAGTGGGGCAGGTTGCGCCGAGTTCGACCAGGACGGGTTTGAGCAACAGGTCGGCCGCCAGCGAGTGTCGCCAGTGGCCGCCGAGCATCAGAGGTACGGCGGTGACTCCGGCGAGCGCGCCGCCGCCGATGCGATCGAGGAAGAGTTTCAGCAGACCGGTATACGTCGCCTTGTAGGTCGGACTGGCAACCACGACGAGGTCACTGTCCAGGACGGCGGCGATCGCGTCGTTGACCGCCGGGTCGGCCCAGTCCAACAGCTGAGCGCCGAAGTCCGCGAGATCGAGTCGTAGGTCTGGCGTTGTGCCGGTGAGGCGCTCGGCGACAAGGTTGGCGGCCTCGAAGGTTCGCGAGCGCGGCTTCGGGTTGCCGACGAGGACGGTGGTCGTCATCGTCTCGACCATTCTTCGGCGAGCAAGGCATAGGAGCGTACCCGATCGGCGTGGTCGTGGGTGATGGTGGTGATGATGAGCTCGTCGGCGCCCGTGGCGTCACGAAGTTGTTCGAGTTTGTCGGCGACCTGGCTGGGTGAACCGACGAACTGGGTTTCGACTCGATCGTCGACGAGCGCTCGGTCCTCGTCCGTCCAGGCGTGCGCTCGGGCCTGCTCAGGCGTAGGAAATTGAATCGCGCCCTCCGCAGTTCGGATGCTGCGCACCCATAGGCCATACCCGGTGGAAAGCTCCCGGGCAGTCGCCTCGTCCTCGGCCACGACAACGTCGGCAGAGACGCTGACGTAGGGTTGTTCGAGTTCGTCTGAGGCGACGAACGCGGCCCGGTAGCCTTCGGCCGCCTCCAGGACCGTCGCGGGGCTGACGTGGTAATTGGCAGCAAACCGAAGGCCATTACTTCCGGCTACTTGTGCGCTCTCGCCGCCGCTGCTGCCGAGGATCCATACCTGCAGGTCGGCGTGCTCGCCGGGTATTACGTGGGCTTCGACCCCGTCGGCGGAACGATAGCTGCCAGCGATCAACGCGAGGATGTCCTCAACCTGTTCGGTGTAGTTCTGCGGTTTGGCATTGGGCTGGGTGAGAAGGGCTTTCTGCAGCGCGAAGCGCGGGGAACCGAGCAGGTGCTGGAAAGAGAACTTCGCGGGGATGCGCAGCCCGTTAGGTGCGTGTCCGTTCACCACGGCAGGGGCTCCGACGAGCGCAGGGGTCTTTGCCGATTCCGTCGGCCGACCACCCGAACGCCCCAGGCCCAGGTCGAAGCGGCCCGGATGCAGCGCGTCCAACAAGCCGAACTCCTCCACCGTGGAGAGCGCGGTGCGGTGTCCCAACTGGACGGCGCCGGCACCAAGACGGATGGTAGAAGTCGCGGCGGCAGTCAAGGCAAGTACGACAGCGGGAGAAGTCCCGGCGACGCCAGGGTTGAGGTGGTGCTCGGCGAACCAGTAGCGCGTGTAGCCAAGTCGTTCAGTCTGCTGGGCCAGGTCGATGCTGTTGCGCAACGCCTCGGTGGCGTTGGAACCCGACGAGATCGGGACGAGGTCGAGGACAGTGAGCGGAGTGTTGGTCATCTTCAATGTCCTTCTCAGACGGTGGCGGGAACGGGGCGACGTGTCGCGGGCTGTGCTTGCGCAACGTTTGCCGCCCACGGCGGATCGGGAATGTCGCGGCGCAAAACCGGGGCGATATCGGACTGGAAGAGTTCCAGCGCCTCCCGGTGCTGATCGCTGGTCAGGCCACCGGCGTCGGCGTGTAGGTGCAGCACCGAGTGACCGAATTGTTCGTGATAACGGTGGACCTTGTCGATGACCTGCTGAGGGCTGCCGATCAGGGCCGAACTGCGTTCGATGTAGTCCTCGAGGGTGTGGAACACCGGCTCCAGTCCGAGCTTCTTCTGAAAGGCTAACTGTCCTTCGAAGACGGGGCGGTAGGTGTTGATGGCGTCCTGCGAATTGCGGGCCGCGTAGTAGCCTGCGGTACCGGCGCCGACGATGGCGTCAGCGGGATCGTTGCCGTAATGGACCCATCGCTCGCGGTAGTACCGAATCAGCTCGGCGTAGGGCTCGATCGGGTTTGTGACGTTGGCTGAGAACAGCGGGTCTCCGTAACGGGCCGCGAGGTCGACTGATTCTCGGCTGGTGGCGCTGCCATGCCAGACCCTGATCGGAGTTTGGAGCGGCCGCGGCCAGACCTCAGCCGCATCGAGCGACGGCCGGAACTTCGGCGTGGCCGTGACCTTGTCGTGCCGCCAGATCTGGCGAAAGAGTTCGTAGCTCTCGGCGTTGCGGTCCCACTGGTCCTCGGGTGTGACGTGGAAGAGCTCGCGCTGCGCGGCGCCGTTTCCTTTGCCGATGATCAACTCCAGTCGGCCGCCGGACAGGTGGTCAAGGGTTGCGTAGTCCTCATACGCACGGACCGGATCGAGCAGGCTCAACGTCGTTACCGCTGTGAACAGGCGAATCGTGCTGGTGAGTGCCGCGACGTGGCTCAGCACCACCGGCGGGGAGGACGAGATGAAAGGACGTTCGTGTCGTTCGCCCACCCCGAAACCGTCGAAGCCGAGCGCCTCGGCGAGGACGGCGTTGTCGATGACTTCCTGAAATCGATCGTAGGTCGGCTTCTGCACTCCGGTGACTGGGTCCGGAGCGTGGACGATGAGCGTGATGGCCAGGAATTTCACGACGCGGCCCTGGCTTGGGTCGTGAGAATCTCCTCCGGCTGACCGAGACCGAGGTGCTCGCGCAATGTCGTGCCTTCGTACTCGGTGCGGAAGACCCCCTTCTCCTGCAGGAGTGGCACAACCGTGTCGGCGAAGGCGTCGAGTCCGCCGGGCGTGATGTGCGGGACGAGGATGAAGCCGTCGCTGGCATCGGCTTGCACGAAGCGGTTTATCTCATCAGCGATCGTCTGCGGCGAGCCGATGAACGCCTGCCGCCCGGTGAGCTCGATCATCAGCTCTCGTATCGACAGCTTTTTGGCCTCGGCTAGGCCACGCCACTCAGCGGCGGTCGCGAGGCGGTCGGTGAACTGCCGGGCCCGGGCGGTGCCGCGGGCGATCTTCGGCTCGCCGAGTTCGGGGTCGATGTCGGGCAACGGACCGTCCGGGTCATAGCCGGAGAGGTCGCGGTTCCAGAGCTGCTCCAGGAAGTTGATCGCGGTCTGTCCGCTGACCTGCTGGAGCCGGACTTCATGGGCAAGCTCGTGCGCCTCGCTGTCGGTGTCACCAAGGGCGAACGTTGCGGCCGGCAGGATAAGCAGTTGCTCCGGCTGGCGACCGTAACGAGCCAGCCTCCTTTTGACGTCGGTGAAGAACGCCTGGCCGTCGTTGAATGTGCCGTGTCTGCTGAAGATCGCGTCGGCTGACGACGCTGCGAATTCTCGGCCTTGCTCGGAATCGCCAGCTTGAAAAATGACCGGCCGTCCTTGCGGGCTCCGGGGCACACTGAATTGACCGGCGATGTTGAAGTGCTTGTCCTGATGGGAGAAAGTGCCCACATCGGGAGTGCTGATGAACTGGCCGCTCTGCTTGTCGGCGAGGATCTCGTCACCGCGCCAGGAGTCGAACAGCTCCCAGGTGGTCCGCATGAACTGCTCGGCGCGGGAGTACCTGTCATCCTGGGCGAGAAAGCCGCCGCGGCGGAAGTTCTCGCCAGTGAACGCGTCCCAGGAGGTGACGACGTTCCAGGCGGCGCGCCCCGCGGACAGGTGATCAAGGCTGGCGAATTGCCGCGCGACCTCGTACGGCTCGTTGAAGGTGGAGTTGATCGTGCCGGCCAATCCGAGCCTGTCGGTAACGGCGGCCAGTGCTGCTAGCACCGTGAACGTATCGGGTCGACCGACGACATCCAGATCGTAGATCTTGCCATTCTGCTCTCGGAGCCGTAGGCCTTCGGCGAGGAACAAGAAGTCGAACTTGGCCCGTTCGGCGGTCTGCGCAAGATGGGCGAAGGAGCTGAACTCGATGTGGCTACCGGCTGCTGGATCGCTCCAGACGGTGGTGTTGTTCACGCCCGGGAAGTGGGCGGCCAGATGTATCTGCTTCAAGGGCTTGCTCATCGTCATGTCCTTCGGTTCAGGCGGCGGCGTAGCGGTTGGCGGGCCGGGGCAGGCCAAGCAGGCCTCGCAGGCTGTCGGCTTCATAGGCGGTGCGGAACGCCCCTCGGCGTTGTAGTTCGGGCACGAGCGAGCGGGTGATCGACTGCAGATCGTCAGGCAAGACCGCGGGTCGGAGGCGAAAACCCGAAAGTCCGGCGGCCTGCCAATCCAGCAGCAGGTCTGCCAGTCGCGACGCCGACCCGGTGAAGATGTGTGCGTCACTGCGGTATTCCTCGCCGGCTAACGCGTCGAGGCGCTCTCGGCGGCTCACCGCGCTGTCCGTGTCGTTGTCGAGGAAGACCACCAGGTCGCCGAAGATGTGAACCGTCTCATCCGCCCGCCCAGCCGTCTCTTGCAACGACCGGACCTCGCTGACTATCTCCGCCGCGTGCGCCGCGTCTCGGGGCGTGACGTAGCCGATGTCAGCCGACGTGGCGACGAGCTCGTAAGGACGGCGCTGGTGCGCGAGGGCGGTGACGATCGGTTGCCCTTGTGGTGGACGGGGCGTAATCGACGGACCCTTCACACTGAACCGTTCCCCGGTGAAATCGATGTAGTGCAAGCGCTCACGATCTACAAACCGTCCGGTCGCGGTGTCACGAATCTCGGCGTCGTCCTCCCAGCTGTCCCAGAGGCGACGCAGGACTTCGACGTAATCGCGCGCCTCATCGAAGAGCTCCGCGATCAGATGCTGCGCTGCGGGTTGTTGCAGCTCGTCCCGCGTGACCGCCGGGATGTCCCGCCGCCCGAACAGCGCTGCCTCATCGACGCGCGCCGAGACCTTGACCTGGACGCCGGCCCGACCGGAACTCACGTAGTCCAGGGTGGCGATGGCCTTTGACAGGTGAAATGGCTCGGTGTGAGTGACGATCGCGGTAGGGACCAGGCCGATGTGGCGTGTCAGTGGCGCGATCCGAGCCGCGATCAACACCGCGTCGAGCCGGCCTCGAACCTGATCGGTGCGCCGGTCTGGCTCGGTATGGCGTGCCGTCTGCAGACCGAGCGAATCCTCGATGCTGATGAAGTCGAGCAGGCCGCTCTCGGCCTCAGCGGCCAGGTCGGCCCAGTATTGGGCATTGAGCAGTTCGGCTGGGCGAGCCGTGGGTTCCCGCCACGCGGCGGGGTGCCAGCCGGCACCGTCGAGCGCGACGGCGAGATGGGCGGTGGAGACAGGTGCGGGCATAGCGAGATCAGCTCTCTTCGTGAGTGGGCGGGCATGCGCGGCCTCGCGACGGTATGGCGGCGAAGGGTAGATCGGCGGCGGTCAGTGAGAGACCGGACATAGTGCGGCAGAGACGCGCTGTAAGTCGATGTGACGGCGGGAGAACAACCCAAGACGCGGGCTCAGCATCTGTCGTCACCTCTTCCTGTCGAACGGCCACGCCGCGCCGACGTCCACGCTTGCGAGCCGCGAACGGGCCCGCCGGGTCGTCACCTGGAGCACCCCGCCGGTGGAGGAGGGTTGCCGGCCAGCAAGCCAGGGCTTGATGCTGACACTCATAACCTGGATCGAGCGTAACTGGTGCTGGCTGATTCATGCAATGCCTATAGATGTGATCGAGATAGCTTTTCCAGCCGGTGATCTGACAGAACGGAATACTCATATCGTCTATTCCGCTAGAGCCGGTGTGAAATACAGGAGTGTGCCGTGGTGACGCCGGTGTTCCATTGGTTTCTTCCGACCGGCGGCGACGGCCGTCGGCTGGGCGGCTCCGTGCACGGCCTGGGCATCGGCGCCACGGGCGCCGTCAAGGCCAGCGGCGCTGGTGAGCGTCCAGCAACGCTTGACTACCTGAGCCAGCTTGTTCGCGCCGCCGATGACCTCGGCTACGAAGCCGTGTTGACGCCGACCGGGGCGCATTGCGAGGACGCCTGGGTGGTCACGGCCGCGCTCATCTCACAGACCACACGGTTGAAATTTCTGGTCGCGTTTCGGCCCGGGCTGATCGAACCGGCGCTCGCGGCACAGATGGCTGCCACCTTCCAGCGTCTGTCTGCGGGCCGACTGCTGCTCAACGTGGTCGCCGGCAGCAGTGACGCCGAACAACGAAGCTTCGGCGATGCACTCAAGCATGATGCCCGCTACGCCCGCGCCGAGGAGTTTCTGGACGTTGTCAGGCAGTCTTGGGCTGGTTCGAGGTTCGACCACCACGGCGGCTATTACGATCTGGACGACGCTCAGCTACGTGAGCCGCCAAAGCCGGTACCGAAGGTCTATCTCGGCGGATCGTCCGGCCCTGCGCTGGATCTGGCGGCCCGCCACGCTGATACCTATCTCACCTGGGGAGAACCACCAGCGATGGTGGCGGAGAAAGTGGCGCAGGTGGTAGATCGCGCCGGCAAACACGGGCGCACGCTGCGGTTCGGTTTGCGAATACACGTCATTAGCCGTGACACCCCTGAACAGGCCTGGCGTGACGCCGACGCGCTGATCGCCGGACTCGGCGACGCTGAGATCGCCGAAGGGCAACGCCGTCTTCGGTCCCTGGAATCCGTTGGTCAAACCCGGATGCTCGAGCTGCATGGCGGTTCGCGGGAGCGTCTGGTGGTAGGACCTAACCTATGGGCCGGGATTGGTCTTGTTCGAGGCGGTGCTGGAACGGCGCTAGTTGGCAGCCATGAACAGGTTGCGGAGCGCATAGCGGAATATCAACAGGCTGGTATCGATGAATTCATCCTGTCGGGCTATCCCCATCTGGAAGAGGCGTACAGCTTCGCTGAGGGCGTGCGGCCATTGTTCGGCTAACGAGAGCAATCTCTATCACATTCATAGGGATTGTGTGGGACCAGGTTGAACGGTTACAGTTCAACCTGGTTATGAGCGTCAGCGTCAAGCCCTGGCTTGCTGACCGGCAACCCTCCACGCGGTGGGGTGCTCCAGGTGACGACCAGACACCGACAATCGTCGGTGTAAGCGCGAGGCCCTGACCGGCCGAAGATTATCTAGGCGGAACAGACATGAACGTCGGCCCCGGCAAGGATCAAGAAACACCGTACGGGTGCTTCAGACTGCGAGTCGCTCGTCGACACGTGGATCTCCGCCGCGTGAGTAGCGCACTGTGTCCGGGCCTCTGACCTTCTTTCCCCGCTAGCCCTGGATACCACCTAGGTTCTCCTGAGCGCCCATTGCCCTTTCCCAGAAAAGGCATGGCGCTCTGCAGGCAGCGCAGCGAGCTTTCTCGGCCTCGCCAACGGTGACTACCCGAAGACCCTCGACAAGTGGCGGGTGCTCACGAGCTCGGGTATCCCGAAGTCGGAACTCAACCCGGCGCCCAGCCTCTGACTAGATTAGGCAATCAGCCCGCCGCGACCCCGTACAACCCCGTTCAACCCCGTACAACAACAGGGAGATGACATGACCGTCCAAGATCTGGCTGAAAATCAAACCGATGATGCCAACTTCGAGCAGAGTTGGCGAGAATGGCACAGCGCGCATCAGAAGGTCCTCGCCGACCCGCACGGATTTTTGGCGATCACCAGCCTGCGCTGGCTCGTCAGCGAACCGAAGCGATTTGATGATGCGCCAGGCGAGTGGTCGACTGGCCAGGACGGTGTCCGTGTCGTGTTGGCGGAAGGGGAAACCCTCGAATTCAATGGCGCCACGCTGCGCGGGGAACACAATTTCGGGCCGATCGCCGAGCGGGACAGCTTGTACCCGGTTTCCGGCGATGTGGTCATCGAGGTCGCCAAGCGCGGCGGCCACGACATCATCCGGCCCCGGCACCCGAGCAACCCATTGCTCGTCCGCTTCGTCGATACGCCTGCCTACGCTCCAGACCCGAGGTGGGCAGTTACCGGCCGCTACTTGCCGTTCGACGAGCCTCGCCCTACGACCGTCGGAGCTGCCGTCGAAGGCCTGCAACACGTCTATGACGCCCCGGGCCGGATCGAATTCGAGCTCGAGGGACAGCCGCTGAGCCTCACCGCGTTCAACGGAAAGGGAGCTGGGAGCCTGCTGGTCCTCTTTACCGATGCCACGTCAGGCGTCACGACGTACGCCGCGAACCGGGCGCTGGCCATTGACCCTCCTGACGCCGACGGGCGGGTGCGGTTGGACTTCAACCGCGCAACGAATCTCCCTTGCGCTTATACCGATCTGGCCACCTGCCCACTTCCGCCGGCCGAGAATCAGCTGCCGGTTGCCGTCGAGGCGGGCGAGAAGATTCCACACGAGCGCCGGTGAAAGGCCACCGATGACCAGCGAGGCAACGGTCACGACCCGGTCGCATCAGCGTAGCTAGATCCGAGAGTCCGTTCAGATGTCATGAGCGCCACCCGAAGGAGCCTGGAGTTATCACGTATGTCCACAGTTCTTGGGGATCCTGTTACAGATCAGTTGGCTCCAGCCAACGCAGCACTTAGCACGCTGGTAGGCGCGGAGCAGGTCGTTCCGCTCGTCGACGGTCGGCAGGTGCGCTATGCAAATCTGGACTACGCGGCCAGCGCACCTGCCTTGCAAGTCGTTGCTGACCAGGTGAACGAACTGCTGCCCTGGTATTCAAGCGTCCATCGCGGCGCCGGTTATCCGTCCCAGGTTTGTACGGCAGCTTATGAATCCGCCCGTACGACGGTCGCCCATTTCGTCGGCGCGCGCGAGGCAGATGTTGTGATCTTCACCCGCAACACGACGGACGCAGTGAACCTGCTTGCGACTGCGGCCCCTGGTCCGGTCGTGTACCTAGATATCGAGCACCATGCCAATCTCTTGCCCTGGCAGGTTCGCGACGGGCGGGTGGTGCTTGCGCGCAACACGCTTGCGGAGACCGTCACGGCTTTGGAGGCAGAGCTTGCCCGGACCCCTGCTGCGTTGCTTGCCGTGACGGGCGCCTCGAATGTCACGGGTGAGCTACTCCCGCTCGCTCTGTTGGCTGACGTAGCCCACCGCCACGGGGCACGCATTGCCGTCGACGGCGCGCAACTGGTGCCGCATCGTCGCGTGGACATCGCCGATGTCGGTGTTGATTACATCGCTTTCTCCGGGCACAAGCTCTACGCGCCCTTCGGGTCAGGGGCGCTGATCGGGCGCAGGGATTGGCTCGACGCGGCGGCGCCGTATCTTGCCGGCGGGGGAGCGGTGCGGCATGTGACGATCGACAGCACCGATTGGACGGACTCGCCGGCTCGGCATGAGGCGGGCACGCCAAACGTGATCGGTGCGGTTGCGCTGGCCGCGGCATGCCGCGCGATACGCGATTTGTCTGAAGCTGCGCTGATACAGCATGAAGCGGCTTTGCTCCGACGGCTCGACGATGGCCTGGCCGAGGTGGGAGCTTGTAGTCTGCGCCTCTGGGGCGACGAGGCAGAGCGGGTCGGGATGGTGACCTTCACCCTGCCCGGATTCTCACCGGAGCTGATTGCTCAATATCTATCAGCCGAACATGGCATCGGAGTGCGGGATGGGCGATTCTGCGCGCACCCGTTACTAACACGGTTCGGGGCCGATCGCGGTGCGGTGCGCGCGAGCGTCGGGCTGGGCACTACTACCGCCGACATCGACCGGCTCTTGGAAGCACTCGCCTCACTCGCGGCGAACGGACCCTCGTGGACCTACGAATTGGTCGATGGCGCTCTCGGGCCGTCTCCTGACCCGCGAACCTCGCCGAACTGGCTTGCAGGCGATGAAAGTCAGCTACCGGCATCGCCTTGCGCAACCACCTAACGCATTCACCATATAGAAGTAATCCTATCTGTGAGGTAGACAATAGAGTCTTTCCCTTGGCCATGAGGGATGATAGTTTCGTTCCACGGTCATGAACGCCAGCGGATAGCCCCGGCTTGCTGGCTGGCAACCCTCGCGTCGCGGTGGGGTGCCCCGGGTGACGACCAGGTCGAAGCAATCGTGCTTCGGCAAGCGTGATCGACGATCAAGGAGAACCTCGTGACAAGCGACAAGCTCGCCGCCGGCTCCCGGCACTTGCGTAGCAGCGGCTGCTTCATCGAACGTCGGCACGTGGATCTCGCGCGGGTATCAAGCGCGCTCTGTCGCTCCTAGATAGTCTTCGCCGCCTTCTGGTCCTGGCCTGATAGGCGAGCCAGTTGCGCCGCTCATCAAACGCTCGGAGCCATCGTCCATGGCGGCTGCGGAGCCGCTGATATCGAACGCCGCGTCGCGGACGTATTGATGTTCCTCTCGTCTTGTCCCGGCCGCCTTTGCGCGCCCGCATGTCCTTTGATTGTAGGAGTTTCCGTGACCGAGCCAGCTGCGCCAACGACAGAGACACCGGTGTTGCCAACGCAATCGACCATCGGCCACTGGCAGCAACCGATGGTTGGGCTGAGTGGTCAAGCCACCGCCGCGACCGAGTTCTCCGGCGCGGACGGCAATCCCGCTGCGCCGACAGAGGGTCCGTCGTTGCGGCCCCTGTCGGCGCAACGGGTGATCCCGCTGCGACATCCCGGTCGGTGGATTGCAACCGTCGTCGTGCTGGTCGTTCTTGCCCAAGTCGTACACGGCCTGATCACGAACCCGTTCTATCAGTGGGATCGCTTCCAGTACTGGTTTGCTCGGCCGGTCATTCTGCGTGGTCTGGTGATCACGCTGAAGGTGACTGCGTGGAGCGCTCTCTTCGGTTTGATCGGAGGGATCCTGCTTGCATTGGGTCGATTGTCAAAGAGCCCGATTCTCCGGGCAGTCAGCTGGATCTATATCTGGTTGTTCCGCTCGATCCCGCTGATCGTGGTGCTGTTGATCCTGTACAACTTTGGGGCTCTGTACAAGACGATGAGCGTTGGCGTACCTTTTGGTCCCGCCTTTGGTAACTTTCGCGAATCGAGCCTCGCGAGCGACATGGTGATCGCCGTCATCGGTTTGAGCCTCAGCGAGGCGGCCTACGCGGCGGAGGTTGTTCGAGCCGGAATACTGTCGGTGGACCAAGGCCAGCACGAGGCCGCTGCGGCTCTCGGGCTACCGAAGGGTTACCAGTTCGGCCGCATCGTGTTGCCTCAAGCGCTGCGTGCCATCGTCCCGTCCTATGTCAATCAACTGATCGGGCTGATCAAAAGCAGCTCGTTGGTCTTCTATGTGTCGCTACTCGATCTGTTCGGTGAAGTGCAGAGCATGGGAAGCACCTACCCCGGCGACATCGTTCCGCTACTGCTCGTCGCGACGGTCTGGTACGTGATCCTGACGAGTTTGGTCTCGATCGCTCAGTTCTACGTCGAGCGGTACTACTCCCGGGGGGCGCTGCGAACCATGCCTCCAACGCCCATACAGCGAATCCGACGCAGTATCAGCGATGTCCGCGCCCGTATCCAGATTGGCGCCGCACGATGACGAGCACCGTCGAGGCCTTCGTCGAGCCATCGGTGGTGGAGATTCACGATGCCCACAAATGGTATGGAACCCATCGGGTCCTGGATGGAATCGACCTGACGATTCCGGCGGGCAAAGTCACCGTGATCCTGGGCCCTTCCGGCTCCGGGAAATCAACCTTGCTCAGGGCTATCAACCACCTGGAGAAGCTGGACATCGGGTACGTCAGCATCAATGGCGAGTTGATCGGAGTGCGAAGGCACGGCACCCGGCTGAAGGAGCTCAGCGAACGTGCGATCCTCAGCCAGCGCGGGCGAATTGGCTTCGTTTTCCAGAACTTCAATCTGTTCCCCCATCTCAGCGCGTTGGACAACGTCTCTGCCGCGCTGATTGCGAACAAGCGCGCTCAGAAGGGCGAGGCTCTCGAGACTGCTCGCGGATTGCTGGGCCGAGTCGGGCTGGCGGACAAGGCCGAAGCCTTTCCGCGTCAGTTGTCCGGTGGCCAGCAACAGCGAGTCGCGATCGCTCGCGCCCTCGCACTCCGACCGGGAGTCATCCTGTTCGACGAGCCAACTTCCGCGCTTGATCCTGAGCGCGTCGGAGAGGTCCTTGCCGTCATCAAGGACTTGGCGACAACCGGGACCACCTTGGTCGTCGTCACCCACGAGATTGGCTTCGCCCGCGAGGTGGCCGATCAGGTGGTGTTTGTCGATGCCGGTCGCATTGTCGAGCAGGGTCCTCCGCACGAAGTACTAGACCACCCCCAACATGCCCGCACCAGGGAATTCCTCAGCAAGGTTCTTTAGCGCACAGCCGTACTCAACGCACAGCCGTACTCAACGCACAGCCGTACTCAACGCACAGCCGTACTCAACGCACTGACGCTCAGCGCAGGGCGATAGCCACCGCAATCTCACCAAGGAGAAGTATGTCCAGGCCAAGATCGAAACTCGTCCAGATCGTCGCGACCGCTACCGCGCTCGTCGCACTTGGTGCCGGCGTGAGCGCCTGCGCCAGCGGTAATGCCTCGACCCCGAAGTCCTCGGCTACCGCAGGGGGAGCTACGGGAACGACCGTGGCAGTGGGCGCGCTCTCCAACGGCGCCGCAACCCCGATCGACTTGCAAGTCGACGCGGTTGCCTCGATCAGGGCAGAGCTGCCGCCAGCTGTCGTCAGCAGCGGCCAGTTCGTCGTCGGCCTCGGGTTGTTGCCTTCAGGCGCGCCGCCCCTTGGCTTCATAGGTTCTGACCAGAAGACGTTGACCGGTTCAGAGGCAGATCTCGGCCGCCTCGTCTCAGCGGTGTTCGGATTGAAGCCAGTGCTCGACAACGCGACCTGGGACAATCTCTTCGTAGGCATCGATTCTGGCAAGACTGACGCCGGGTTCTCCAACATCACCGACACCGAGCAGCGCAAGACGAAATATGACTTCGCCTCATACCGTCAGGACAACCTCGGCTTCGAAGTGCTTAAGTCCAGCTCGTGGAACTTCGACGGCAACTTCGAGAACCTCGCGGGCAAGACGGTCGCCGTTGGCTCGGGTACCAATCAGGAGAAGATTCTTCTGCAGTGGCAAAGCCAGCTCAAGGCAGCAGGCAAGACCCTGAACGTCAAGTACTACCCGGACCAGAACACGACCTACCTAGCGCTGGACTCGGGAAAGATCGATGCCTACTTCACGCCCAATCCTTCGATCGCCTATCACGTCACCCAGACGGCCAACACCCCTAACCCCACTCGTAGTGCAGGTAAGTACTCCGGTGCCGGGGCGACGTTGCAAGGTTTGATCGCTGCCACTACCAAGAAGGGCAGTGGGCTGGCTCAGCCCATCGCCGATGCGATCAACTATCTGATCAAGAACGGTCAGTACACGAAATGGCTTGCCGCCTGGGGCCTTTCCAACGAGGCAGTCGCCACCTCACAGGTGAACCCACCCGGATTGCCGCTCACCAATTCCTGACAGCAAGCTCCTGCGCACGGTGGGGGCGGGGTGATCGTGCCGCCCCCACCAACCAACCATCGAAAGGCAATCGCTCATGACTCTGCGGGTAGCAGTCGTTGGCGGTGGCGTCATGGGCTCATCTGCCGCCTGGCACCTCGCGGCCCGCGGCGCAGACGTGACACTGCTCGAGCAGTACCAACCGGGTCACGACTTGGGTAGCTCCCACGGGAGTTCGCGAATCTTTCGGCTGGCCTACCCCGACGCCGTCTACATCGGGCTGGCCCAGCGGGCGCTGCCGCTGTGGCGTGCTCTCGAAGAGCAGACCAACAGCTCGGTCTTGACGTTGACCGGCGCCCTCGACCACGGGCCAGGCTCCGCCATCGAACCGCTGCGCGACGCCCTGCTGGCTGCTGGCGCTGAAGTACGACTCATCGGCTCGGCCGAAGCGGCCGAACGTTGGCCCGGCCTGCGCATTGACTCCGCGGCGCTATTCCACGCCGACGCTGGGCGCCTGCACGCAGACCGTGCGGTTGTGGCGCTACAGCGCGGAGCCGAGCTGCACGGCGCGTCGATCCGACACGGAGTTCAGGTAACCCAGATCTCGGTTACCGACATTGGACGCGTGCAAATAGTTACCCTCGATGAGGAGGCACTGATCGTCGACGCGGTGGTTGTCGCGGTGGGCGGTTGGGCAACGCAGACGCTCGATCCGCTTGTGAATGGGCTGCCAAGCCTGCGGGTCACCCAAGAGCAGCCAGTCCACTTTCCGACGCCTGACCCGCTCGGATGGCCGAGCTTCATTCACCACCCGGGTGGGGAGTTTGCCGACGAAGGTGGGGTCTATGGACTCGGTAGCGACGACGGTGTCAAGGTGGGCTTTCATGCTGTCGGCCCGGTGGTGAAAGACGCCTACGTCCGAGACCGGCGTATCGACCCGGTAGCTGTCCAACGACTGCAGGACTATGCCGAAACGTGGCTCCCCGGGGTCGATTCCTCGAAGCCAGCGCCCACGACGTGCCTGTACACCGTCACTCCTGATCACAACTTCGTGATCGATCGACAGGGACCCATCACCGTGCTGGCCGGTTTCTCAGGGCACGGTTTCAAGTTCGGCTCGGTCATCGGCGAACTGGCCGCTGACCTGGTCGACGGCAAACCGGGTGTTGCCGGCTTTGCCCTCGGGCCCCGGTGAGATCGCGACCTCATGATGACGCGTCGAGACGCCTCCGACTTGGCGTCAGCATTGTCTGTGACGAGCGTGAACCAACCCGGTCAGTAACCTGCTTATCCTGAAAGCTGAAATCAGAATCGGAGTTCCACCATGTCGCACGCTCGTGAACTTGACGAACCGCATCCGCTGGACAATCCAGCCCGCGCTGCCCTGACCGGTCCGCATGCTCACTTCGCCCAGCGTCGCGGAAACGTGTTGCGCTACCCAGTCGACGTCAGTCCGTTCGTCGCACTACCCGATGAACCTACGGAGCAGGATTGGTTGGACATCGCAGAGCTTGCCGGGCCGGGCGCGGTCGTCCCCTTTGCGGGCTTGTCCGTTCCGACACCTGCGGGCTGGGAGGTTGTCATGCGTGGGGCGGGCGTTCAGATGGTCGACGACGGGATTGCGGCGGCGCACGACGACGAGGCCGTGCGGTTGGGTTCCGGCGACGTCGCAGAGATGCTTGCCCTTATTGAACGGACGAAACCCGGTCCATTCCTGCCGCGCACGGTGGAGCTGGGAACCTACTTAGGCATCCGCCGCGACGGGAAGCTCATCGCGATGGCCGGCGAACGGCTACATCCGCCAGGTTGGACGGAGATCAGCGCGGTTTGTACGGACGCGGAGTACCGCGGGCAAGGCCTCGGCACCCGCTTGGTTCACGCAGTCGCAGCGGGCATCCGCGAACGTGGCGAGACACCGTTTCTGCACGCTGCCGCGAACAATGTCAACGCGATACGGCTCTACGAGGCGCTGGGATTTCGGCTCCGCAGGTCCACCAGCTTTGTCGGCGTACAGGTTCCAGAGGAGGCCTGGGTAGCCTGAGTGTTCCGTCGATTCTCTATCGAAGCTACAGAGATAGTTAGGTATACTTCCGAGATGCGATGGCCTGACTTCTTCCTGATGGGGACACCCAAAGGCGGCACAACGGCGCTGCACTCCGCGCTCGTCGGGCATCCGCAGCTGCACCTATCTACAGTCAAAGAACCCAAGTTCTTTCTCTGCGGCGGCGTGCCACCACCGCGTTCGGGCCAGCGCGGTCCCGGAGACGCCCACAGCGCGCGCGAATGGGTATGGCGCGAATCGGACTATCTGCAGCTGTTCGCGAATGCGCCACACGAGGCTCTGATCGGAGAATCCACCCCGTTCTACCTCTATGACTTCGCGGCTCAACAGCGAATTGCCGACACAACGCCCGATGCCCGCCTCATCGCCGTGATCCGCGACCCCGTTGATCGGGCGTACAGCAACTGGACCCACCTGTGGTCGGACGGGCTGGAACCGATCTCCGATTTCAACGAGGCGCTTGCGCAGGAGGATTCTCGCGTCGCGGCAGGCTACGCCCCGTTCTGGCACTACACCCGCCTCGGGCAATACGGGCACCAGCTTCAGCATCTATACGGTCTGTTTCCCCGCGATCAGGTCCTCGTGTTGCGCTATCGGCAGTTGGCGGAGGAGCCCGACCGAACGATCGCGACGGTCTGCGACTTCCTAGGTGTGCAACAGCATCCGGCCGCAAAGTCCAAGCCCGACAACGTTCATCCGTACGTAGCACCCGGTCTGCGGACGAGGCTCCTCGGTGCCACGATCCGTGCCGGTGCCGCGGCCGGTGCGTTCGCGCCGCCTCAGGTCTGGCGTCGTGTCGAAGCCCCGCTCCGGTCGACATTGCACAAGGGCGGTGGACGTCGTCCGTCACTCTCGGTCGAACAACGACGCGAAGCTCTCGTCGGGTTTCTTGATGACATTGCGCTGTTGGAGGACGTGACAGGGCGCTCTTTCGATGACTGGCGTTCGGACGCTGGTAGAGGTGAATTCAGCCAACGTTGGAAAGGCTGATCAGCTGCGTCCTGATCTCGTTGGATCCGTCAGCAGATGCCGCCTCGAAGTAAACCCGGCCGATGCCGTCGCCGAGGTCAATGACACTCGTGTAGCGCAGCGTGTGCCGGCCGTACGGTGATTGTGCTGGAACTGACTGCGATGCCGTCGTCAAGGGCGTGTCGACCGAAGCGCCGCGGATTGTGCCTGTCCGCTCATACCAATTCTCGCTCGCGTCTGCCCGACCATCGTAGAAACCGAGGACCGAGCCGTCGTGTCGCGGCACGATCGATGCCACGCGGCGTCCACGCCGATCCCAACCCGTGGCCGGCGGAGTGAGAACGACGGCGCCCCACGTCCAGGACAACCCGTCGTCGCTGAAGGCGTAACGCGACGTCATCCGATCTTCCTCACCAGGGTCGTTGAGCGGATGGCAGCACACCCACGCATGCCACTTGCCGTCCCCGTCAACCAAAACCACCGGATCCTTGACGGCGGTCAGGTCGTCGCCCGCCCAGGTCGTCGCCCGTTGTCCCTTGGCCAGGTCGGCCGCATCGTCGGCGTCCAGAGCATCAATCCACCAATGCTTCGAGCCGGGGGTCGACAAGCTCACGTAGATGCGCCAGCCTCCGTCAGGCCTGCGGACGAGCGCCGGCCGCTCCAACGAAGCGCAGTCGAGATCATCGCGATAGAGCGTGCACAACGTGTCGAACCGGACACCGTCGACCGAACGCGCGACCACGTTGGCGTAGCCCCGGCCCTCGTTCACCGGGCGCCGCAAACGGTAAGCCAAGTAGATCGTGCCTTCGGCCCGAACGACGCTCGGAGCACCCGCCCAGTAGCCGTCGCCGACGCCGGGAGCCGCGATAACCAGCTCGCTTGAAGCGAAGTCCAGGTCGGGGCGAGGTCCTATCTTCGTGTCCACGACGCATCACGCTAGCGGACTCTCCTGGACCAGGTGCTGATCCGGTACGGCCTCAGCTGCGTGGAGGTGCCGACAGGTACCGCGGAGTCGTATTGTCGGGCGCATGGCTGCGCTCGTCGTGCGACCGCTGTCGCCCAATACCTGGCAGGACTTCGCGCGCCTTGTCGAGCAACACAACGGCGTGTGGGGCGGTTGCTGGTGCCTGGGATTCCACGCCGAAGGCGCCGAGCAAGGCGCTCATCGCCGTCAGGCCAAGGAGGATCGGGTCCGCAGTGGGACTGCTCACGCCGCATTGGTCTATGACGGTGACGATTGCGTCGGCTGGTGTCAGTTCGGATCGCCCGGGGAGCTGCCGCGCATCAAGCGCAAGCGGGTCTATCAAGCCGGCGAGGTGCGGCCACCAGATTGGCGAATCACCTGCTTCTTCGTGGGTAACGAGTACCGGAACCGAGGAGTTGCTTCGGTGGCGCTGCAAGGTGCGCTCCAGCAGATCGCGAGTCTCGGCGGCGGCTTGGTCGAGAGTTTCCCAGAGGATGTGACAGGTCGGCGGACATCCGGCGGATTCCTGCACAACGCGACGACGTCGATTTTCGAGCGCGAGGGTTTCACCCGTGAGCGTCAATTAGGCAAACATCATTGGCTGATGACCAAGGTTGTCCCTAGATCACGGGTGCGACGCTCGTCATAGGTCGCGCAGCCACCCATCGAGAGCCTCGGCTGCCTCGCTCGCGTCCCGAATCGGGCGGTCGAACGCGGCTCGGCCTGTCCATCGGCCAAGTTGTAGCGCCTGCGCAACGTCCTGCTGGTCGGTCCAGTCGATCTGGACCACAGCGCCAAGAAGTTCGACGCCCTGCACGGACGGTCGCGGCAGTTCCCACGCGCGATTTGACCGCCAGGGGTAGTGGGCGAGTATGACCAACCGGGGCGTCGTCAACCGCAGTACCGCCGGGCGCGTAGGCGCTCCGGCCGCGTGCAGCTGCATCACGCCGTGGAACAAAATCGATTCATCGGCCACAAGCGGCAGCGTCTGCTCCAACTCTGCCAGCGCGCCGCGGAACGTATAGGCAAGTCGCAACTCTCGGCCACGGTCGGTGGGTTCGGTCACGTGGCGCACCCTACCAACGTGCAGCAGGCTGCCGCATGAGCGCAACATGATGGATTGGCCGTCGCCATGTGGATCGGGCGTAAGTGCTGGCCGCCGCGGTTGATTGTGATTAGCGTTGTCACCAGGCAACCGTTCCCGGGAGCCACCAGTTTGGAGCACCACCTGCATGACCGAATTACAACTTGAAATCGTCCCATTGGCCGTAGCTTTCGTCCTCTCGTCCATCATCGGCTTTGAACGCGAACTGCGTCACAAGGTTGCTGGCCTTCGTACTCACGCGATGGTCGGTATGGGCGCAGCGGTGATCATGTTGATCAGCAAGTATGGTTTCGACGATATTCTGCGGCCGGGCATGGTGGTGTTGAACCCGGCCCAACTCGCCGGGCAGATCGTGAGCGGAATCGGTTTTCTCGGTGCGGGAATCATCTTCGTCCGGCGCGAAAGTGCCCGGGGGCTCATCACTGCGGCGAGCATCTGGTTGGTGGCAGCGATAGGCATGGCTGCCGGCGCAGGTCTGTACACGTTGGCCGTCGCCGCCACGGTCGGCGATCTGCTCATCACCATTCTCTACACGCCGGTTATCGAACGGCTTCGGGACAATCAGAACGTCTTGAGCGAGATCTCCCTTACCTACGAACAGGGAACCGGCGTGCTGAGGCAGGCGATGAGCGAGCTGACCCGGACCGGATGCACCGTCGAATCGCTAAACGTTACACAAGCAAGTGGCGCATCGACCGATGTCTGCGTGCTGCTCGAAGTCCGTGGCTCGACCCCGGTGGCCGAGGTTGCCAGCAACCTTGCGCAGATACAGGGCGTGGTCGCTGCGCGAACCAGTTCAGCGGCACTCGCTCATTCGGGGCGCTGATCGTGCGTATGCTCCGCTGACAGAATCAGCCGTGCTCAGCGGTGGGCCTTCCGCGGCCCACCGCTTCGGTCAAGACAACGCCGGCGATGATTCCTAACGTCAGGCCAAAACCCAAAACGCTCAGCCTCGCGTCGCCGATGAGGATAGCCAAGCCCACACCAAGCCGGTCAGAGACATGTCGGGAGCCGCAGATGAGACTGGCAAATGGCGATATTTGATGTCGTCATGCGGTTTTGTAACGGCGTTGCTTCCCGCGCGTTGAGGCCCCGTGGCGGGTCGATAGCATCCGCGCATGACATCACTGCCGCCCGACGACGCGCCGCCGACCGAAGACCCAGAGGCTGGCTGGTCGGCGCCGAGCGCCCCCGCCGCCGGGTCCGCTGCGAGTCCGTGGAACCAGCCACCGCCGATGGCGGACCCGTATCAGCAGCCGTCCTATCAGCAGCCGTCCTATCCTCCGACCGGCTACGCGCCCGCTCCGTATGCGCCGCCGGGTTACCCGCCCGTCGGTGGGCCGGGCCAGCCCTATCCATGGAATGGCTATCCGCCGCCGGCGCCGAAAAGCCGGGCTCGGCTGTGGATCTGGCTGACCGCCGCCGCCGTGCTCGTCGTTGCTGTCGTTGTCGCCGTGGCGGCGTCGTCGACGGATCACCACAACAGCGCCTCGGCACCGTTGACGCCCACCGTCGCGGACACCGCCACGACCGGGGTGCTTTACACCTCGACGGCCGGCCGTTTTCGGGCTCGCTTTCCGGTTCAGCCGACAGAGCGTTCCGTCCCCACCACGACGGGTGGGACTCAGATCAACATCGTCGTTGCCGTCGCTAGCAAGCCGTTCGCTGAAGTCGCCAGCGAAACAAGTTCAGCCACAATCCCCGTCGATCAGTATCAGAACACGATGCGGATCGCGCTGACCTCGTTTGCGGCTCCCGGGAATTTCACCATCGACAGCCAGACTGCAACGACGTTCCGGGGACGGCCAGCCCGTACCGGCACATTCACGACCCCGACAGGCGTGCACCTGACTGCCACGGTCTTCTTCTACACCGGAACCCGTCTCTACTACCTCGTCGCCAACCCTGGTCCGAACGCCACGGAACTCGCGGCGTCATTTGTCGCGCTGCCATAAGGCGCGGTTGGCGGCGCTCAGGAGATCATCGGAGAATCTGAACAACGGTGTACAGGGCGAACGCCAGCAGAATCACCGCTCCGACACGTTGTAGTAAGGCGACCGAGATGTAGCGCAGCAGCGTACGTCCGAGGGTGATCGCGAGTAGCGCTGCGGCCCAGAGGCCGAGTACCGCACCGATGCCTACGGCTACCGGGTCGTGGTACTTGGCGGCAAGGTTCGCGGTGAGGATCTGGGTGATGTCTCCCCATTCGCCGAGGAAGATGACTGCGAATGAGGTTGCGAAGGCTGTGAACCGCGGCCCGGCCTTACCCGTGGGCGCGGAGGTGGAAACCACTTCATCGCCCTCGTCCTCAAGATCGTCTTCCTCGTGGCCGGCCGAGTACCACATGTAGGCGGCGCCCCCGAGGAACAGGGCTGCCACGACGCCTTCGAGGATGCGGTGCGGCAGGAGCGTGAGCAGACCACCGGCTGTGACAGCGATGATGACGTGCACAACGAAGGCAGTTGCGACGCCGAGAAATACCCAGCGTGCCTTGAATCGAGTGCCCAGGACGAGCGAAGCGAACATCGACTTGTCGGGCAGTTCGGCGATCAGGATCACCGCGAACACAAGGGGGATCAGTAGGACGTTCACGGGTGGGGCTCCGGTCCGTTGTTCAGGGCCAGGCCGAAGCTTGCCGATTTCGGGGCGACGCTTCGACCCGACACGTTCAGGTGTCGAGGTCGAAGGTCTCGCCCGCCTGGCAACTGCCAGGCTCGATGACCGGGAGTCCGGAGACGCCAGTATGTCGATCATCGATTGGGGGCTACTCCCCTTCGCCTCGCACTATACCGGGGCTACCTCTGCTGCCGGCTCACTGGGGTTTGGTTAACTCCCTTGTCCAGTCAGCGCACTGTCTCTGGAATCGTGATCGCCTCGAACGAAGAGCCGCGCGGCATCGGGCGTACCGTGCCTACGGCATCCCGGGGACTGCGTCGTCCGATGGTTCGAGTCCTTCCCCGGTTCGTGTTGCGGGTTTCGGAACCGAATACCCTTTTGCGATAAGGTTTCTACGTATCGAACTGGGGAAGCTTTTGGAGTTCCTCCGGTGCGAAGCCCTCGATGGTGGTGGACCAGCCGCACCCGCTGCACGTTCCGTCGCTACATTTCGCGACGGAACCGGTCAGACTTACGAGGCAAGTTCCCGAGCCAAGGCAGGTGCAGCCCAGTTGAACGGCGCCGTGGGTTGCCGGGAATCTTCGCAGTACGAAGCCGGGTCCTGGAAAACTGAAGGTGGTGTCGTTGGGTCGGGTGAACCGGTCCCCGAGGTAGGCCTCATCTTGGGTGATGATTATCGCGGTCTGTAGCTCGTCCTTGAGCTTTTCCGCGGTTACCTGTGCTGTGCCGCCGTGGCTGGATGAGGCATGCTCCCTGAACGCGGCCTCGACCTCACCCTCGTCGCCGACAAACATCAGTTTGCAGGACGAATCAGGAATGAGGGTCCGGCACTCAAGGATTCTGATAGCCATGGGTTGCTCCGTAGGCTAGTGGCAAATACCGATGACAATCACTTATACCTCGGGCCTTTCGGGGTCAATATCTGGTTGGACGTAGGCCGTTCTCCACACGCAATTCACAGTTGGCTGACAGCACACGTTCGGCACAGTGAGTCCGACGAGGATTTTGGAGCGCAACAAGGATGGAAGCTACGGCCAGTAACGCAGACTCCGTGGTGGTGATCTACACAGACGGTGCGTGCAAAGGGAACCCCGGCCCGGGCGGATGGGGGGTGTGGCTGCGCAGCGGCGAGCACGAGAAGGAGCTCTCGGGTGGGGACGCGCACACCACCAACCAGCGCATGGAACTGAGCGCTGCTATCAACGGGCTGTCCGCGTTGCGAAAGCCATGCTCGGTAACGCTCTACACCGACAGCAGATACGTGCTGGACGGGATCACCCGCTGGATTCATGGCTGGAAGCGCAACGGTTGGATGACCTCGGGCAAGCAGCCCGTCAAGAACGCCGACTTATGGCAAGCATTGGACGAGGCGGCGGCCCGGCACTCGATCGACTGGCGATGGGTCAAGGGTCATTCCGGCGATATAGGTAATGAACGCGCGGACGCGCTGGCGAACGCGGGCGCCGCCCTGGCCGTCGCCACACCGACATGAGCTAGTTCACGCAGTAGTGGAAGGTGAAACATAGTGGTTGAACCGCCGGCTGGGGCAAGGGAGACACCCGCCTCCGATGCCAGATGGCGTGTCATGGGAACCCGATCGGTCTACGACAGCAGATGGGTTCGCGTTGAGCTGGCTGACGTCGTCTTGCCGTCTGGTGCACGCTTCGAACACCACGTGGTCAGATTGCCATCCGCCGCCATGGTTTTGCTGGTGAGCGCCGACGGTGGCAGCGTGCTCATGACCCGGCGGCATCGGTTCGTGCCAGACATCTGGAATTGGGAACTGCCAGGTGGTCTCATCGAGGACGGTGAGCCGCCGGAAGCCGCGGCAAGGCGAGCTCCTCGAGGAGACGGGATATCGGGCCGATGACATCACTCACCTCGTGACGTTCGAGCCGATGATCGGCACTGTTTCGAGCCCGCATCATGTCTTTCTGGCACGAGGAGCCACGCAGATAGCTGCGCCGACGGAGCAGGACGAGGGGACCTTCGAGTGGGTGAGGGCGGCGGAGCTGCGCAACATCATCGCGACCGGCCAGGTGCACAACTCCGGGACTCTGGTCGGACTGCTCCACTTTCTAGCCTTCGACGAAACTGCGCGCTGAAAACGCTATCTGTGGCATAAGAAAGGATGTTCGCGAGGTGCCCTCGGCGCGAATCGAACGCGCGACGCCCGGCTTAGGAGTCCGGCGCTCTATCCCCTGAGCTACGAGGGCGGGGGAGCAAATGCTCCTTGACAGCTTAGCTTGCGCGACGACCCCAGTTGACCTCGACGGCGGCGGCTACGTGAGACCCGATACCCGCAGGGTCAGGTTCAGGCGGCCGGTAGGCAGACCGATGTCATCGGGCCCAGTCCCCGGCAGGGTGTTGGGAACGCCGTGATAAGCCATCCGAGATTCGCCGCCGAAGACGAACAGATCGCCGGAATCGAGCAGCACATCCGTCCAAGGTCGGCTTCGGTTTTCGGTATTGCCAAATCTGAACCGGCAACTATCACCAAGACTGATCGAAACGACGGGTGCGAGGCTACGCTCCTCCTTGTCCTGATGAAGGCCCATCTTCGCCTCATCGTCATAGAAGTTGACCAGCGCGATGTCGGGCACGTAAGGCTCGTCCAGCCACGTTTCACCTGCGGCCGTAACCGAAACGGCACGCTGACCGAACTCGATCAACCACTCCGGAAAGGGCTTCACTGGTGACCCGTCGGGGGCAGTCTTGCTATACCGATACGGCATCCAGTCCCAACCGAGGCAGACGGTTTGCACTGACATTTGCGAGCCATTCGGCATCTTGGTCGCGCGCATTCCGGCCGGCGGCCGGGACCATTCACGGCAGGCGGAAACGAGGTCGCGCTGGGCCTCGCGACTCAGCCATCCGGGCACGTGTACCGCACCCGGCGCGATCTGAACAACCGTGGACACCCCTCCTGCCTACCATGCGCCCCGCCGCAAGCCGAATCGTGTAACGCTCGGCATCCATACGGTGCCGAGCGTTACACGATTCGGAAAGGGGTGAGGGGTTAGGGGAGGTAGTACATCGGGTTGGGCATCTTGAAGTCCCGATCGGCGAAGCCACCGGACAGGTCTGAGAACTGGTCGCCGAAGTTCGCGACAATGTCATAGCCGAGCGACTCGATGTGCTTTCGGGTCTGGGACTTGTACTCGATCGTGGTGCAAGCTGCCGCGGCACACGTGATGTACGCCGGCTGGCTACCCGCTGCGTACTTCAAGTACAGGTGCGCGGGGTCTGTCGGCACCGTGTAGCCGACCTTGGCCAGGTTGGTTACGGTGCCCGGTCGCTGCGCCTCCGGCCGGCCGGTGATGAAGAAGACCGTGTATCCACGTGAATTCGCCCAGTTGACGAGAGCCGGCATCCCGTACACCTCAGGGAATCGGGCGTCGTTGACGTATTCGGCGTTCGTGGTCGGGTTGTAGGCAAAGGAGGAAAAGATCTCGTAGTTGTACGTGTTCAGCGTCGTGTCATCGATATCGAACACGACCGCCTTTTTGGCCTTTGAACTATGGGAGACGTGCGCAGTTGCCAGATAGCGTTGCGCAATCTTCTCGATGCCGGCAACCTCTTTCGCGTAGTTGCCGGTCTTCGAGGGCACGTGATCGGTCCCGACCAGCGTGTCGTCGTAGTAGGCCTTGATCTCGTTCTCGACCAGCGTGATGTTCGGGATCTGATCAGCGGAGCGAGGTGTAGCACTCGGATTCGGCTGCGGAACTGGGTGATGGCCGCCGGAATTCGCCGACGCTGTTGCGACGCCCGCGAACAACAGGGCGAATACCGCGATCAGTGCGCCGAAGAACAGGGTCCTCTGACGCCTGAAGAGGGCGAGCCGTGGCCGAGAGCCGGGCGCGGTGTTCTGCTGATCCATTTCGGTTCCTTCCATCCGGTGCGGAAACGATGTAAGTCCCCTTAATACCGAATGGGCGTAAATCTGCTGTGATGGACGCCTCAGGCCACGGTGTCCGGCTACCGGCCTCAGGCCACCCTGGTGACTTCGACGACCACGCCAAGGCCGGAGGACTTCGGTCCGGAGTAGATCCCCTTGAGCGGCGTGACGTCGTCATAGTCGCGCCCGCGCGCCACCGCGACATGCTGCTCACCAACCGGCTTACCGTTGGTCGGGTCGTAACCGACCCATTCGCCGTCCCACCATTCGACCCACGCGTGGCTCTCGCCGGCGACGACCTCGCCGATCGCCGCGTTGGCGTTGGGGTGCAGATACCCAGAGACATACCGCGCCGGCAGGCCGAGGGAACGCAGCATCGCTAGCGCGACGTGCGCGAAGTCCTGGCAGACCCCTTTGCGCTCCTGCCAGGCCTCGAGGCCCGAGGTGTGCACCCCGGTTGCCCCCAGCCGGTATTCCATCTCCGAACGCACCGTCTCGACGCAGGCGATCGCGGCCAATCCGGGTGGGAGAGGTCCGGCTGGCCCCTGCGCCACCCGGTGAGCGAGCTCGGCTAGCTCGTCGGCCGGATCGGTGCGTCGGGTGTACGCCAGCCATTCGGCGTACGGGTCACGCACCAACTCGTTCTCCAGATCCGACCAGGCCAGATCGCCGGAGACGCCTTGTCGAAGAAAGGTTTCCACCACGCTGGTCGCGGTCACGACCAATTCGTCGTGCGGTGTGTGGATGTCGAATGAGGTCACCTGAGTGCCCCAATAATCGCGGTAGCGGTACGCGCTGGCGGCGGGCGTTATCTCCACCCGTGATTCCAAGGTGGTCTGGCTCGGATCGGTCAACGGGGTCATGCGAGCCTCATTGAAGGACGAGACAACCTCGCCGTCATAAGAGAATCCGGTGCGATGTTGAACTCTGACGCGCCACATCTCAGGCTCCCTTTCCAACCCATTGGATAACTGCATGCGGAAAATACCGGGTTCCGATGGCTGAGGTCGCCTCCGCACATGCGGACTGAATGGATTCCAGATACCCCGGTAGATCCGACAACATCTCATCCACCCCACGGAACTCAAGCCCGGTACGCGCTCTGCCGAGCAGCCGCCGAGCGGCGTCCTCGGTACCCACCCGGCCGTCGCCGCCGCGGTCGAGCAGGCCGACCCGGTCCTCTGCGCGTGACAATGCAAAGAACATCGAACGTGGGAAGAGCCGGTCCAGCAGGAGAAACTCTGCCGCAGTCCGGTCGCTCACCCGGCCTCGGTAGGTCCGCAGATAGGCCTCGTTCGCTCCGCAGGCCCGCAGCAGAGTCGTCCAGTTCGGTCCGGATGCGCCGCCGGCTACCCGGGTCGTGATCAGCCGAGCCGTCATATCTACCCGTTCGATGCTCCGTCCGAGATCGAGGAAGATCCAGCTTTCGTCGCGGCTCATGGTCGAATCGGCGACGCCGTTGGCCAAGGCACTACGCTCGCGGACCCACTGGAAGAACCGATGTGGCCCGACCCGTTCCGCCCGTCGCCGCTGTTCGGATAGCTCGAGAAACGTGAGATTGAGCGCCTCCCACATCTCCGACGAGACCGAGTCGCGGGCACTGCGAGCGTTCACCCTTGCTGCAGAAAGCGATCCCGTGATCGAACTGGTTGCCTGCCGTTCGTAGGCGAGCTGCTGCAGCACCTCGCGCACGCCGACCCGACTGCCGTCGGTGGGCATCGGCCGCCCCATGACGTCGAACAGCGTCTTACAGGCCTCGTCCTCGACCGAGGCATCCTCGAGAACCTGCTGCAGGTAGATGTCGAGGATCCGGGCAGTGTCATCAGCGCGCTCGATGTACCGGCCGATCCAGAACAGCGATTCGGCGATCCGGCTCAGCATCGCGATCTCCTCACTGTTGCTGTTGTTGTTGATCCTGCATGGCCATCGGCCCGGGGTCTGGGCTGCGCATGCTCACCTGTGGTGCCAACGTCCGCAGGCCGTCGGCGTCGACAACCGCTTCCACGGGTCGGTCCAGATCAGCTGTATCGGCATCGAAGGTCGGGTAGCGACGGGGAAGGTCCAAGACGAGCGTGTCCTTGGATCCGCCGCCCTGACTGGAGTTGACCACCAAGGATCCCTCGGGGAGCGCCACCCTCGTAAGGCCGCCCGGCAGTACCCACACGTCATCGCCGTCGCTCACTGCGAACGGTCGGAGGTCGACATGTCGCGGCGCGATCTTGTCACCGATGACCGTGGGCACGGTCGACAGGTGTACGACCTGCTGCGCGATCCAGCCACGCGGGTCGGCGATGACCTTGGCCCGTAGCTCGTCCAGCTCCGCCTTGCTCGCTTGCGGGCCGATCACGATTCCCTTGCCGCCGGAACCGTCGACCGGTTTGAGCACGAGTTCATCCAGCCGGTCGATCACCTCGGCCAAGTCGTTGGGTTGTTCCAACCGGAAGGTGTCCACGTTGTCGATCAGCGGCTCTTCGTTGAGGTAGTACCGGACGAAATCGGGCACGTAGGTGTAAAGCAGTTTGTCGTCGGCCACCCCGTTGCCCACGGCATTCGCGATCGTCACGTTGCCCGCTCGTGCGGCAGTCATGAGTCCGGGGCAGCCCAGAACGGAGTTCGGGATGAAATGCACCGGGTCGAGAAACGCGTCGTCGACCCTTCGGTAGATGACGTCTACCCGTCGCTCCCCGGAGGTGGTGCGCATCCGGACCGTGTTGTTCGAGCAGACCAAATCGCGGCCTTCGACCAATTCGACCCCCATCGTCCTGGCGAGAAGGGTGTGTTCGAAGTAGGCGGCGTTGTACGAGCCTGGGGTGAGCAGCACGATCGTAGGGTCGCTGACACCACGCGGAGCGGCCTTCCGCAGCGCCTGTAGGAGCTTGGCGGGGTAGTCGGAGACGGTGCGTGCGCGGACGCCGGAGAACAACTCCGGTAAGGCCTGCATCGTCGCTCGGCGGTTCTCCAGGACGTAGCTGACGCCGGAGGGTATCCGGACGTTGTCTTCCAGCACCCGGAACTTGCCTTGCTCGTCACGGATGAGGTCGATTCCCGCTACGTGGATTCGGACACCGTTGACTGGCTCGATGCCGTAGGCGTGACGCTCGAAGTACTTGGACGTGATCAGCACCCGCTGCGGTACCACGCCGTCCTCGACGACCCGGCGCTCGCCATAGACATCGGTAAGGAAGGCCTCGAGTGCCTTGACGCGCTGTGCGACGCCGCGGGAGACAACGTCCCATTCGGCGGCCTCGATGATGCGTGGAATCAGATCGGTGGGGAAGGGGCTCTCGACGCCGCCGACGTCGAACGTGACGCCCCGGTCCAGAAACGAGCGAGCCAAACCCTCGGCGCGGGCCTTCAACTCGTCCGCGTCCAGCGCCTGAACGGCAGCAATCACCGCGTCATAGGCGGGCCGGGTGACGCCAGTGCTGGCGAACATCTCGTCCCATGCGCGACCGAACGAATAGTCGGAGAAGAGATCGGCCACGCCCGCACCGTATGGAGTAGACGTTTCAAAGGCGTTAACGCTGTTAATTGCGGCGTCCGGCGCGGGTTCGATCGAAGGCGACAATCGTCTCTCCAGCTCTCTCGGGTGTGCACAGCCTAGGCGGTCGGCTGAGCCGTAGGCTGCAGTGTGTGGAACTGACGCATATCGACGCCTCCGGCGCGGCCCGGATGGTGGACGTCTCCGCCAAAGAGATCACGGCTCGGGAGGCAGTCGCCTTCGGCCGGTTCCAAACCACGCCTGAGGTGATCGCGTTGCTGCGCCGGGACGGCCTGCCCAAGGGTGACGCGCTCGCTGTCGCCCGCATCGCGGGTATCGCAGCTGCGAAACGGACTCCGGACCTGGTGCCGCTGTGTCATCCGGTCGCGATACACGGCGTGACCGTAGATTTGGTGGTGCTCGATACAAGCGTCGAGATAACGGCAACGGTGCGGACGGCGGACCGTACCGGGGTCGAGATGGAGGCGCTGACCTGTGTGGCCGTTGCCGGTTTAGCCCTGTATGACATGGTCAAAGCTGTCGATCGGAGTGCTGAACTGGGCTCGATCCGCCTGGTGCACAAGAGCGGTGGGCGCCGCGGCACCTGGGACCGGCCATGACCGCGCTGACGGCAGCTGTCATCACATGTTCGAATCGATCGGCGTCTGGGGAGCGCGCGGACACCTCAGGCACCCTGCTCGCCGACACCCTCCGCGACTGGGGATTCTCGATCGTGGCCAAGCTTGTGGTGCCAGACGAGATTCTGCTTATCCAGAAAGCCTTCCGCAATGTGTGCAGTGACGGCGCACGGCTCATCATCAGCACCGGTGGTACCGGTCTTAGCCCGACGGACGTCACGCCCGACGCAGTAACCCCTTTGCTGGATCGCCTGATACCGGGCATCGCCGAGCGAATCCGGTTGGCCAACGCGGATGCGGTTCCGACCGCGGTGCTTTCACGTGGCGTTGCCGGCACGATTGGGCAAAGCCTCGTAGTCACCCTGCCAGGTTCGCCGGGCGGCGTTCGGGATGGACTCGCAGTCCTGGAGCCGTTGGTGCACCACGTTCTCGATCAGCTCGCCGGAGGCGACCATCGGCCCGGGGGTGGCATGTGACTCGGCCGACAGGTTCTCCCGATGTTGCGCCTGGCGAAAAGGTACGCATCGCCGAGGTCGTCGAGCATGTGCTCGACGTGGATGCGCACTCGGCGGCTGTCCGCGATCGAGGCGCCGGTGCGGATGTCACCTTCTGTGGCGTGGTCCGTGACCATGACCACGGCCGTCAGGTGGTCGAACTCGAGTACTCGTCCTATCCCACCGCGGCGGCGATCATTCGTGCGGTTGCCGAGGAGATTGCCTCAGACCCAGCGGTTATCGCCGTCGCGGTGAGTCATCGGATCGGTCAGCTCAAGATCGGCGAGGTAGCCCTGGTTGCGTCGGTGACGGCCGCGCATCGCAAGGAGGCGTTCGAAAGTTGCGCGCGCTTGGTCGACGAGGTCAAGCGGCGACTGCCCATCTGGAAGCGCCAGTTGTTCACCGATGGCACCGACGAGTGGGTCAACTGCCCCTGATGGTCATCGGCCGCCCGCGAAGGGCGGCAAGATGTCGACCGTCGCACCGGCCATGAGGATGGTGTCCGGCTGGGCAGCAACGCCATCGACGAGCACCGAGCTGGCCTGGAGAATGGCGGTCAACTTGGGCCGCGAACCGAGGGTCTTCAGTAGTTCACCCAAGGTCGCGGCCCTGAGGTGTTCGGAGTCCAGGCCGGCCGCCCGGCGCGCGCCAGCCCAATACCGGACGGTGACCTCGGATTCCACCCTCAGCTGGTCAACTTGTCGTCGGCAGCGCTGGAGACATCGTCTGCCTTGTCTTTCACAGCGTCAGCTGCGCTGCCAACGGTGTCAGCAGCACTCTCGGTGACGGTAGCGGCAGTGTCGGTGACCGTCGGCGCGGCATCCGGCACGGTCGGCGCAGGCGGACTTGCCGGTGACGCCTCAGACGCCTTTGCCGCGACGTGGTGCACCTTTCCCTGAACGGTGTCAATCTTGTCGGTGAAGCGCCCGCCGGTGGCCTTGTCGATCCCGCCGGCAGCCTTGTCGAAGCCAGAAGCGACGGCTGGTGCCGCCTTGCCAGCCAATTCGGTGGCCTTGTCCTTGGCCTCTGCGGCGAGCGGACCTGCCTTCTCCTTGGCTTGCTCCGCGAGCGGAGCGGCCTTGGTCTTTGCCTGGTCGAACAAATCCTTGACCTTGTCGAACAATGCCATCGCTGAACAGCCTCCTCTTGGTAATACGTTCGCACCGGGCACACTGGAGGAATGCCAGCGACCCCACGCAGAGACCACGGCGTCGACTCTGACGCCGGTCCCACTGAACTTGCGGAACAGTCTCCATCATCGTCGGCAACGACCACTCGCCGCCACCCGTCCGACGAAGTGCTGCCCTCGATAACCTCCGACGAGCGGGAGACGGGCTGGGGAGACGAGCCCGGCGGTTACAGCGACGAGTGGTACGAATCGCAACGACCGCCCCACCACGGGTAGTGAACCGCCCGCTCGCGGAGGTCTCTGAGGCTTAGGTCGCGTTCTGAGGCCCAGGTCGGGTTCTGAGGCCCACGTCGGGTTCTGAGGCTCAGGTCGGGTTCTGAGGCGTCGGTCCGGCGGTGCCGTCGGTTGGTCGCGCGCCAAGCGCATCGCGAATCTGCCGGAGAAGCAGGACGTCCTCTGGCACGGCTTCGGGCTCTGGCTCCTGCCCGCGGGCCCGCAGCGCTTGCATCCTTTCCATCGGGAGGACGAAGACGAAGTACACGATGGCTGCCGTTATGGCGAACGTGATCAGGGCGTTGATGATCGCCGAAAAGTTGATGAAGGTGGATGCTTTCAGAGCGCCGCCGCGGAGCGAGAAGCCCCAGCCGTTGACCGATGCGCCCGGGAAGGCATTCAGTACCGGTGTGATGATCGCGTCGACGAAGCTCTTTACGACTGCGGCGAACGCGGTGCCGATCACCACCGCAATGGCGAGATCGACGATATTGCCCTTCATCAGGAATTCCTTGAAGCCCCTGAGCATGAATGCCTCCCACGTTTGTCAGCGTTCGTGATGCTTTGCGCATTACGACGTCGGCCTAAGGGTAGCCAGAACAGTGCCAGATGCCTGATTTGCCAGGCGCGAAGCCGTTGCTCGTTCTGTCGCGATCACGATCGTCATTCCGGCTTGACTCGTCGGTTCGGAAGGGGGCAGTACGGCCAGCACTCGGACGGCCGACGCGATCTCTCGGCCGCCCTGAGCATTGGTGAGTGGCTTGCCGTTGGCCAGCAGCGAGGGATCGGCGCCCGCATAGAGGTCGATCGTTGCCCCCGCGGCCAAGATCGTTGCCTGCGCACGATCCGGCAGCGTGACGGTCACCGCCACCTGACCCGCACTCAGCGCGGCCGAGACCGATACGTCGAGCATCCGGCTGGTGGTCACGGGTTCTCGCGCGGACATGGCGGCGCCGACCGGCCGCCCGACCGCGGCCGAGAGCGAGTGCAGGGCGTCGGCCGGCGTGAGGTCGACGGGCCAGTGCGCGAGCTGCAGATCGGCCGCGCTCAGCACGGTGCCCGCTGCGACGTGGCGAGCGGCGATCACCACGTCGGAGCTGGCAACAGCCGAACTCTGTCGGTGGCTCGACAGAAAGGTCAGTGCGGCGAGCGCGACGCAAGCCGCTGCGGCGAGCCGGCGCGGCCACCCTCCGAGGAAGTAGAGAAACGACTCAACGCGAACGGGCGAACTGGGCATGCCTCAAAGATGCCGCGGAGCGGACCTGGTGGAGGACTGAACGGACTCAGCTGTGGACAAAGACCTCGGTCTGTGGACACAGCCCCGGATCCGCGGCGTCCCAGCGATCAGATCTCGGCGATCAGATGTCGGCGATCAGATCCGGCGATCAGGTAGACGCGGCGGCCTTGGAGCTCGAACTGCTGGCAGACGTCTTCGAGCTGCCGCCTGAGCCATTCGAACCGCTCGAGCCACTTGATCCATTCGAACTAGACCCACCCGAGCCTGATCCAGAACCGCTCGAACTCGACCCGTTCGACGAGCCCGCGCCGGCCGGTACCTTCGTCGAACTGGCCGTGTCCGATTTGCTGTCGGCTTTCGAGGCGCTGTCAGAGCTGGAGCCCGACTCGGACTTCGAGTCGGACCCGGAGGCGGAGGCAGAGGATGAGACCTTGGCGTCGCGGCTGTCGTTTCGGTAGAACCCGGAGCCCTTGAAGACCACGCCGACCGAGCCGTAAACCTTGCGAACCCGCAGCCCGCACACCGGGCAGTCGGTCAACGACGGGTCAGAGAACGCCTGAAACTGCTCGAACTCGTTGCCGCAGTCGGGGTTCGTACAGGCGTATTGATAGGTCGGCATTACAGCGAGTCCCTCCGCTGAGACAAAAACAATCGGTCAAAAAAGATCCAGCCAGGCCAGACTATTAGCACTCTGGCGTCATGACTGCTAACAATGGTGCGGCATGTGATGTTCCGGCACGCATCCGGGTGGCCGAACATGGCGTGATTTCGAGCTTTCGCCGCGATAGCGCCGGCATCTAGGCCACGCGAAATCGAGGTAGTCAGCCCGAAACCGCGGCCAAGTCCACCCAACCGGACGGGGTGAGGGCGGCAGTCACCGGGCGGTCCCAATCATCGGTTGGCACCTCGTCCAGAATCTCGCCGTCGAACAGTACGGCCGCAATTGCAACGCCCGCGCCGGCTCGTGCAAGGGCGCGATCATAGGATCCCCCGCCGCGGCCCAACCGATTACCGGCGGCATCCACAGCGAAGGCTGGCACCAGTATGAGCTCGGCCGTAGTGATGGCGTCCATCCCGAGGGGCAGCCGTGCCTGCCGCGTGAAGGTCCACACACCCCAGTCGAGATCGTTGTCAGGCTGGGTCATCGGGACGATCACCTCGTAGCCGCCGCGGGTCAGCTCGGCAAGCAGCTCAATGGAACCGGGTTCGGTGCTCATCGGCTCGTACGCGGCGATCCGAGCGCCCGGCCCAGGCCCGAGTTGTGATAACCGACTCGCGAGGACGCGTCGGATTCCGGCGCGGGCGACGTCTCGCTCCGCCTCGGATCTGGCTTTGCGCGCCGCGCTGGCCAACCCGCGTACATCGGTCTTTAACGTCACTTGGCTAGTGTGCCGCTATGGCAAACCCTCATATCAGCGGAACCGGTATTCGAGCTCGTAAAGCGGTCATTCCGGCGGCGGGCCTTGGCACCCGGTTTGCCCCCGCTACCAAGGCCGTTCCCAAGGAGCTGCTGCCAGTCGTCGACATCCCGGCGCTGGAGTACATAGTGGCCGAAGCAGCTCGCGAGCAATTGCGCGACGTATTGATCATCACAGCTCGCGGCAAGAACGCGATCGAGGAACACTTTGACGCGGCGCCCGAAATCGAAGCCGCCCTGGAGAAGAAGGGTGACACCGAGCGTCTTGCCCGGGTTCGTCGCTCGACCGAGCTGGCACGGATTCACTTCACCCGGCAGCGGGTCGCTCGCGGATTGGGCGATGCGGTCGCCCACGCCGAGGCCTTCGCCGGAGACGAATCGTTCGCAGTCCTGTTAGGCGATGACATCATCGACGAGCGTGATCCATTGCTCAGCAAGATGCTGGACGTCCAGGCGGAGCGGGGCGGCATCGTGGTCGGCCTGATCGAGGTCGAGGGACGCTTCATTTCTCTCTACGGCAGTATCAAGCCCGCGGGCGACATCGTCGACGGGGTTATCCCGATCGAAACGCTGATCGAGAAGCCCAAACCGGAAGAAGCGCTCTCCAATCTCGCTGTGATCGGGCGTTACGTGCTACCTCCGGGGATCTTCGACGCACTGCGTCGTACGGAACTCGGTAAGCGTGGCGAGCTCGAGCTCACCGACGCGATGCGGACCCTGGGGCAAGATGGGGTACCTATCCATGGAGTCGTTTTCTCGGGACGGCGATACGACACCGGCGACCGGCAGGACTACCTCCGGGCGGTCGTCCGGTTGGCGGTTGAGCATCCCGAGTTGGGGGCCGATTTCAGCGACTGGCTTGTCGACTTTGCGAAGGGTCTGAAATAGCTCGATCAAATCGACACCCGTCAGCCGCGACGAACAGTAGGAGTGCGCACGAGTGACCGACAACAACCCTGATTCGCCGACTGAAACGATCGGCCGCGTTGGAGCCGACGACGGCGCGGGGGAGCCCGGTCAACCGAACCAAGAGGATCAGACGAGTGAGGCCGGGCCGGGTGCACTGCGCTCGGTGTCTGAGCAGCTGGCAAACGTGCTGAACAACATCGGCTCGATCGATCCGATCCAGCTGGCGGTGCTCGACGCGCAGGGCCTGTTGCTCGCCGAACAGATCATCACCGATAGGCCGTTGCCAGGCTTCGACAATGCGGCGATGGATGGCTACGCGGTGCGCGCCATCGACGTCCAGCAGGCCAGCTACGACAAACCGACGGTGCTACCGGTCGTTGGCGATGCGATTGCCGGCGCGCGCTCGGTTTCAGGTATGGGTCCGGGGCTTTGCATGCGGATCATGACGGGAGCCCCGATACCGCCTGGCTCGGACGCCGTCATTCCGCTCGAAGACACCGATCGCGGGGTGGCACGGGTGGCGATCCGGCGGCCGATGCGCAGCGGAGAAGGCGTACGTCGTGCCGGCGAGGATCTGGCCGCCGGGGCGCTGGCGCTTGGTCCCGGCGCGGCGCTCGGCCCGCAACAGATCGGGCTGCTGGCAGCGACCGGTCATGATCGCGTCCTCGTCCGCCCCCGACCGCGGATCGTCATCATTTCCACCGGTTCTGAACTGGTCGACGTGAACAAGCGACCTGAGATCGGCCAGGTTTCGGATGCGACTCCTACATGCTGGCGGCTGCCGCTCGGGATGCGGGCGCTGACGCCTATCGGGTCGGCATCATTCCCGACGATCACGCCCGGTTGCTGGACGTCCTCGACTCGCAACTGCTTCGTTCTGACGTGATCATCACGACCGGCGGCGTCAGCGTCGGTGCGTATGACGTCGTGAAAGAAGCCCTCGGCCAGATCGGTACGGTCGAATTCACCGCCGTGGCCATGGAGCCAGGCATGCAACAGGGCTTCGGCTACCTCGGTCGTGACCGAACTCCGATTTTCTGCCTGCCGGGCAACCCCGTGTCGGCACTCGTGTCGTTCGAGGTGTTCGTTCGGCCAGCAATCCGCAAACTGCTCGGCAAACGCAACGTCCAACGCCAGAACCTGCAGGCGATTGCGTTGGAGCGAATGGAGAGTCCGGACGGCCTGCGCCAATATCGACGAGGTCTGCTGCATCGTGAGCCGGATGGTCGGTACTCGGTTTCGCTGATCGGTGGCCAGGGTTCGCATCTCATAGCGTCAATGGCGGCGTCGAACTGCCTGGTCATAATCGAAGAAGAGGTCACCGAGGTCGTGCCGGGGTCGCGGGTGACCGTGCTGCCGTTGATGTTGGCCCAGCGATGACCCTCAACTGAGACCAGGGATGTCGACGATGCATCCAGGATGGCCCGCCATACTTGTCGCAGGTCCGGTGACGGTTAGGCCGCCACACCGGCGGGATGCGCGCGAGTGGAGCCGCATCCGGCTGGCCAACGAAGCCTGGCTGACGCAATGGGAACCGACGTCCAGCCAACCGTGGGCGGTACGCAATTCGGTGCGCGAATTCCACCGATCGCTGTCTCGAATGCGCGCCGCTGCTCGAATGGGCTCGATGCTGCCGTTCGTCGTCTGTTACGGCGATCACCTGGTCGGGCAGATGAACGTTTCCAACGTCAATCACGGCGCGATGCGTTCATGTTCGGTCGGGTATTGGGTCGATTCTGCGGTCGCCGGGCGTGGTGTCACACCGACAGCGTTGGCTTTGGTCCTCGATCACTGCTTGACCGAGGCGCGATTGCATCGGGTCGAGGTAGACATCCGGCCGGAGAACGGTCCGAGCTTGCGGGTCGTGGAGAAACTCGGACTGCGCCGCGAGGCGTACTACGAGCGGTTCCTCGATATCGGCGGCGATTGGCGAGATCACATCGGCTTCGCGGTCACCGCCGAGGAAGTTCGTTCGGCCACAATGTTGTCCCGGCTGCCGGCGTTGCCACCACCGCCGCATTCCTAGCTGATCAACTCTGCGGGAACGATCATGGCCACGCGATGGCCCAACCTTCAACCGATACTTGATGTTGACACTCGGCGCGCCTGCGGCGCTGACGTCCCCCTCAGCCCTAGCGTGGCGGTGACATTGTTACGGATGTGACGGGAGATGCGATGTTATCGCCAATGATGACGGTGGTGGTGCTGGCCGTCCTCTGGTTGGTCGTCGTGATTCCCATGATCATCCAGAAGCTCGACGACCGAGCGGGGGAGCGGTCGGCGGCCAGGTTTTCCGGCGCCATGCGAGCTCTGGCCACCCGCAGATCGCTCGGCGCGCTTGCCCGACCAGTCGCTCGTGACGAACCCAATTCGGACGCGCGTGGCACGTCGCGTCCGGCCACTCGTCCACAAGTTTTCGTTCCAGGCGCACCCGCGAGCGTGACTGCAGCCGCTCGCCGCCCGGTGCCCGCTGCCATGGAGGCCGTTATGTACCCAGATCGCGTTGCCAAAGCCGACTTGTCAGAGGCAAGGCGCCAGATGATGGCCCGCCGCCGCCGCTCACTCATTCTGTTGATTCTTGGAACCATCGTCGGCTTGCTATGGGGCGTTGCCGCGGGCGGCATGCTCGCCTGGGGTGTCGGCGTGGTGTTCGCGCTGTCGCTCGGTGGCTACCTGTCATTCCTGCGTAGCCAGGCGTTGCGCGACCGGGACCGTCGTGAATCGCGTCTGAATCGCTCTGGACTGGCGACGAACCATTCCTACGACATGACCGAAGAGATCCCGGCGTACTACGACTCCGAGACCGTCGTTCGCATCGACGATGATGACGTGGCCTTGCACGGCATCGCTGACACGGTCGATCTGACTGGGCTCTACCAAGAGGAAGAGTTCGACGAGCGCGCAATGCGTCGGGCGGTGTGACGACGCCGAGGGTCACAGCTCGGGCGGTGTGACGACGCCGAGGGTCACAGCGTCGGGCGGTGTGACGACGCCGAGGGTCACAGCGTCGGGCGGTGTGACGACGCCGAGGGTCACAGCGTCGGGCGATCAGAGCGACTGGTAACCTTCACTGCTGGTTGGGGGCTGTGGCGCAGTCTGGTAGCGCACCTCGTTCGCATCGAGGGGGTCAGGAGTTCAAATCTCCTCAGCTCCACCAAAACTCAGCTCTATCCGCCCTCAGTCCTAAGCCGTCCGCGTGCGACGTGTTCACGTACCGCGGGGATCGTTTCAGCGGCGAAGCGTTCGAGTACGTCCGGGTCGTCGCTGGCCAGGATGAAGATGCTGACACCGTCCTCGACGGCCAGCTGGGCCAGTGCCTCCGGAGTTTGCTGGCCCGCGAAGATGTTGAGTAGACGGGTGATCTCGCGCGGGTCACGGCCCGCGGCCCGGGCGGCATCGTCGATGATCGCGTTTCCCTTTGACACGCCACCCGGCTCCATGACCGGCAGCGACGGCAGCCAACCGTCGGCCTTGCGTCCCACCAAGCCTTGCATCTTCGGCTTGTGGGCGCCGAGCCAGATCGGGATCTCGTGTGCGGGTGCCGGTCCGCGCTCGGCGCCGTGAATCTGATAGAACTCGCCGTCAACATCCACGCCGCCGGGCCCGTCGGCATCCCAGACCTCGCGGATGATGTCGATTGCCTCGCCCAGTGCCGCAACGCCCTGGAGCGGGGTCAGCCGCCGGCCGCCCATCGCCTGCACGGCATCCCAGAAGAAGCCGGCTCCGAGTCCGAGGCTCATCCGTCCACCGGAGAGTAGGTCGAGACTGGCCGCCGCGCGGGCGAGCACGGCGGGGGGCTGACGCAGCGGCAGGTTCAGCACGTTGCCGGACACCCCGATGCGCTCGGTCCGCGCGGCCACCCAGGCCAGCAGAGTCCAGGTATCGAGAAAGCTCGACTGGTAGGGATGGTCCTGGAAGGTGACGAAGTCGAAGCCGAGCCGCTCACTGAGCTGCGCCAACTCGACCGGACGGCTCGGCGGGGAGTTGGTGGGACCGATGAATGTTGCGAAACGCAGGGGATGACCGTAATCAGGCATCGATGTCTCTTTCAGCCGTTCGTTCGTGGTTAGCCGCGACGCGACGTCGTTGCGTACAGCGTGTCGTCAGAGGACCTTGGCGCCTAGGGCGATGTCGAAGCCGGCACCGTGGTTGGCCACGCCCACCAGGAGGATGCCGGCCCATTCGAGGGCGTGGGCCATCTCGAGCGGGCCGGCGTCGAGTGCCCGCATGTCCAAGCTCTCCAGGAACGCCGAGACACGTGTCTTGGCCTCGACGTCGTCACCGGCGAAGAACGCGTCCAGGGGCTTGTCTTCAGCGATGACGCCGCCGAAGATCGTGTTGAATGCCTTGACGACGTGCGCACTCTCGGGGGCGACAGCCGCGATCTGCTGGGACACCGAGTTGCCCGGGGTCGTCACTACGCCACTTGCGTCGGCGTTGAACGGGTTGGTGATGTCGACGAGGATTTTGCCGGCCAGAGCGTCGCCGTAGTGCGTGACCACGTCAACCGCGCCGGCGTACAGCACCGCGAGGAAGACGATGTCACCCGTCGGCCGGGCGCCGAACCTGCCGACGGTGGCGCCGTGGCCGATCTGGTCGGCTAGTGCCTGAGCCTTGGCGGGGTCGCGGCTCATGAGCTCGATGGTGTGGCCGTGCTTGGCCGCCCGGGTGCCGATGGCGTTGGCCATGTTGCCCGAGCCGATGATGCTGATGCTGGTCATGATGGGTGCTCCTTTGTTGTGGATGGATCAGTTGGTGGTGACGGTGTTGCCGGGGCTGATCGGTTGCGTCGTTGCGCCACCGCCCAGGTGCGTCTCAGAAAAGGCCGCTGATCTCGTCGAGGGGCTCGGGCTGGCCGGACTCCTGGTGGAGCCGGGTGCCGCCGCGGATCAGGGCGCCGCAGATGACGGCGCCCGCCCAGAAGAGGCCGGCGGTCCACCAGTAGCCGATGGTGAATCCGTGCACGGTGGCGCTGACGACGGCGGTGCTGCCGTGGTCGGTTAGGTAGTGGCTGGTGGCGGTGGCGACGAAGGTGCTGATGACGGCGACGCCGAGCGCCGCGCCGAGCTGCTGGGCGACGTTGTTGACCGCGCCCGCTGTACCCGCGTCACGCGGGTCGACACCCTGTTGCCCGGCCGCGACCGCCGAGACGATCGCCGACCCGATACCGGCCCCGACCAGGATCAGCCCGGGCAGCACCCAGGCCGCGTAGGAACTGCCCGCGTCGGCCTGGGTGAGCAGCGCGGCCCCGGCCCCGCTGATGAGCAGACCGGTGACGGTGATGACCCGCATGCTCAGGTGCCGGACCAGCACGCCTTGGGTCAGCGTGGCGACCACGACGACCGCCACCATCATCGGCAGGAACGCGACACCGGTCTTGATCGGCGAGTAGTGCAGCACGTCCTGGAAGTAGTAGGTCAAGAACAGGAACAGCGCGAACACGCCACCCTGTCCCAGCAAGAGTGTCAGGTAGGCGGCACCGCGGTTGCGGTCGGCCAACACGCGCAGCGGGATGAGCGGGTGGCGGTCGACTTTCTGAAGCACGACGAAGCCGACCAGCAGGAGAGCGCCGGCGATCAGCGGGATCAGGGTGGCTGGCGAGTTCCAGCCGTCGGTCTGGGCCTTGGCGGAGCCGAAGACCACCCCGAAAATCGCTGCCGCGCCGAGGATCGTGCTCGGTACCGAGAGCTTGGGCTTGTCGGGCTCGGTGGAGTTGTGCAGCAGCGCGAGGCCGCCGATGATGCCAACGATCGCGAACACGATGTTGACGTACATGCACCAGCGCCAGTTCACATAGTCGGTCAGCAACCCACCGAGCATCAGGCCGAGCGCCGCGCTGCTCCCGGCGACGGCGCCGAAGATCCCGAACGCCTTGTTCAGTTCCTTCATGTCGGTAAAGATCACCGTGATCAGCGACAGCGCCGCCGGCGCGAGCAGCGCGGCGAACCCACCCTGAACGGCCCGGGCGGCGATCAGCGTGGCGATGTTCGGCGCCGCGCCGCCAACAGCGGAGGCAACCGCGAACCCCACCAATCCGACGATGAACATCGTCTTACGCCCGTGCGCGTCGGCCAGCCGACCCCCGAGCGGGAGCAAACTGCCGAAGACCAGCAAGTAGGCAGTGACGACCCACGGTCGCGCGGCGTTGGAGAAGCCGAGGTCGGCCTGCGCCGAGGGCAGTGCAACGTTCACGACGGTCGCATCGAGCAGGATCATGATCTGGGCGATGAGAATGACGCCCAGAGCCATCCACCGTCGCTCGTAGTGGGGATTGGGGGGAGCGGTCGATCGCGATTCGATGGCATCCATCGTTGCTGAGGCGCCCGCGCCCCTGGAGGGCTCGTTACTGCTCATCTGCTTCGCTCCTCGTACGGTCAAGTCGGAGCACCAAGATGAGGTACCCCTCCGGTATCGATCGTAGACCTAACCTGAGGGGTGCCTCATCCTATTCCGGAGGGGAGCCTCAATTTTGATCGGAGTTGGTTAACCGCTCGATCCTGGACTCGCGAGCGGCAGATAAACGGAGGCTGTCCTCGGTATCGTTGGTAGAATGGGCGAAGTGAGCGCGAGCGAGGTTGAGCAGATGCGCAGGCCCCTGCGCCGTGACGCCCGGGAGCACCGCGCGAAGCTCCTCGCGGCGGCGCAGCGCGAGTTCGCCGCACGCGGCGTGGATGCCTCGCTGGAGAAGATCGCGCGCGACGCCGGCGTCGCCATCGGCACTTTGTATCGCCACTTCCCAACGCGCCTGGACCTGCTCATGGCCGCCTTCCAGCCTCGGCTCGAGGAGTTCCTCGATGGAGCCACGAAGGCCTTGGAGATCGACGATCCGTGGGACGGGTTCGTCTCCTACTTGGAGAACCTGTTCCGCGTGCAGGCAGGAGACCGGGGGTTCAACGACTTCCTCTCCCGCCGCTTCACCGACAACGCCGAGACCGAGCGCATCCACGACCAGATGTGCCTACAAATCGGGGACGTGCTCGCCCGAGCTCAAGATGCCGGCGCGGCTCGCCCCGATATCACTCTGGCCGACGTCGTCAACCTCATCTGGTCCCTCGGCCCGATTATCGACGCCACCAGCACCACGGCGCCCAACGCCTGGCGGCGCAACCTCTACCTCATGCTCGACGCCTACCGCGCCGAGCGGGCCCATCCGCTCCCCGAGCCGCCGATGACGGACCAGCAGCTCTACGACGCCATGGTTCATCTCAGCAAGGGGAAGTAGGGCTGAGGGTTCTATTCAGCGTCTGGTCTGATACCTGGTCAGGAGCACACCGTCGGGAAACGTCCGGGTCTCCACCAGGTTCAGGTTCACCCAGTTGTCCAGGGCCGTGAAGAACGGCGTGCCGCCGCCTACCAAGACCGGTGCGGTGAGCAGCACGTACTCGTCGATCAGCCCGGCCCGCATGGCCGTCGCGGCGAGGGTGGCGCCGCCGACGTCCATAGGGTCGCCATCCTCAGTCTTGAGCCGGGTGATCTCGGTGACAGCGTCGCCGGTGACCAGGCGCGCGTTCCAGTCGACCGCGCTGGTCGTCGAGGAGAACACCACCTTCGGCATGTCCCGCCACCGGCGGGCGTACTCGATCTCGGCCGGTGTGGCGCCAGGCTGCTGGTCGGCGGTCGGCCAGTGGGAGCTCATCGTCTGCCACAGCCTGCGCCCGTACAGCGCCAGGCCCGTCGTCCCCACCCGATCAGACCACCACTGGAACAGCTCGTCGCTCGGCACGCTCCAGCCGAGGTCGTCGCCGGGCGCTGCGATGTAGCCGTCCAGGCTCAGGTTCATGCCAAACGTCAGTTTCCGCATGGCATTAGCCTCGCGTGAGTCGGTATTCCGCGTACAGACCAACACACCTGGAAAATTCACCGGTCAGACCACACCGAGGGCCGTTGACGACCGCGCCAAGCAAATGTTGCATACGGAAAGCAACGATGACTGATCCGCGCGTCCATGGTCCGTGGGTCAATCGCTGAACCTCGTCGGAGAAGGAGCACCACATGAAGTACCGATTGCTAGGACGGACCGGAGTCTCGGTCAGCCCGCTGTGCCTGGGCATGATGATGTTCGGGCCGTGGGGCAACGACGACCGGGCCGACGCCATCCGGATCATTCATCACGGTCTCGACGCCGGGATCAACTTCGTCGACACCGCCGATGTCTACTCCGGCGGAGTGTCGGAAGAGATCGTCGGCGAGGCGCTGCAGGGACGTCGCGACGATGTTGTTCTTGCGACGAAATTCTTCATGCCGATGGACGACCGGCCCAACCACCGCGGCGGCTCCCGGAAGTGGATCATCTCCGAGGTCGAGAACTCGCTGCGCCGCCTGAAGACGGATTACATCGACCTGTACCAGGTGCACCGCCCAAGCCCGACGACCGACGTCGAGGAGACCCTGGGCGCGCTGACCGACCTCGTGCACCAGGGCAAGGTCCGTTACATCGGGTCGTCCTCGTACTCGGCCAGCCAGATCGTCGAGGCGCAGTGGGCGTCCCGCGAACGGAATCTGGCTCGGTTCGTCACCGAGCAGCCGCCGTACTCGATCCTCGTTCGCGGAATCGAGGAAGACGTGCTCCCGACGACACAGCGCTACGGCATGGGAACCCTCGTCTACAGCCCACTGTCTGGCGGCTGGCTCACCGGTCGGTGGCGCAAAGGCGCTCCCGGCGTCCCGACATCGGCCGCACGTCCGAGCGCTCGCTTCGACATGAGCACGCCGGCGAACCAGCGCAAGCTCGACGTCGTCGAAGAGCTCGCGGTGCTGGCGGAGCAAGCCGGAATGACGTTGATCGAACTGGCTCTTGCGTGGGCGATGAATCACCCAGGCGTGACTTCCGCGATCATCGGCCCCCGGACCATGGAGCAACTCCAATCGCAGCTGCCATCGGCGAACGTCACCTTGACCACGGAGATTCTGGATCGCATCGATGAGCTCGTGGCGCCCGGCGTGACGATCAACCCTGAGGACAACAGCTACGGCGCCGTCGAACTAAGGCCTGCCGCCCGTCGACGCTAGACACCTAGAGCCAGCGGGCCGTCAATCCCGTCCGGCCTCAAGCCGTCGGTGTCCGAGCACCTGCGCAGCACCAGCTTTCCCTACGTGGTGCCAGCGCCGAGGGCGTGAGCTCCGTCCAGAAGTCGGCTTTACATTTTGTCGCCGCCTGGTACTACGGTTTCGACAGCGGTAGCAAGCCGCAAAGGGAACGAGCGGAAGGAGGCGCAGATGCTGACGCTGGTCTCTGACGGTGTGCTGATCCACGAGAGCGCATTCATGAAGACGAACACCGTTGTGGTGCAAGGGTCCGCGGGCGTGTTGCTTATCGACCCAGGGATACTCGTCGACGAATTGGTCGACTTGGCTAACGATCTCCGCGAGTTGGGCCAGCCCGTTGTGGCCGGGTTTTCGACGCATCCGCATTGGGATCATCTGCTCTGGCATGCCGAGCTCGGCGAAGCACCTCGTTATGGCACGGCCCGCTGCGCGGCCGCTATTCAAGCTAGGCTGTCGGACCCGCATTGGCGGGATTTCGTCGCCACGATGATACCGCCCGACATTGTCGAGCAGGTACCGATGGATCTATTTGGCCTCATTGCCGGTCTGCCCACTGGAACGACAGAGATTCCCTGGGACGGACCGCAAGTCCGGATCATTGAGCATCTAGCGCATGCACCAGGCCACGTGGCGCTGTTGATTCAAGAACGCGGCGTTCTCGTCGCCGGCGACATGCTTTCTGATGTTTTGATTCCAATGCTCAACCTCAACGGCACGGCAGACCCGATCGAGGACTATGTCGCCGCGCTCCGCCTGATTGAGGGCGTGGCCGGCGACGTCGATGTCGTCGTCCCCGGCCACGGGTCCGTCGGCGGAGCTGGTCAGGTACCCGCACGGATTGCGCAGGATCGGGCTTACCTCCAAGCACTGCGTGACGGCGACGTTCCCGACGACCCCCGGCTTGGGCCAGCCGCCTATGGGAAGGACTTTCTTCCTGGCGTACATGAACGGCAGCTGCAGTACCTCGCGCAAAGAACCGAGCACGATCAGACGCCCGGCTAACGCTCGGCGTGCCAGGCTTCGATTCGCTGCCCGATCTTCTCTCCGGCTAACCCCAGCTGGCGAAGCTGGGTCGGCGTGAGTGCGTTGATGACCAGTTCGCGCACGAGGCGTATGTGGTCCGGAGCAGTCTCGACGATCTTTGCCAGACCGGCATTGGTGAGCACAGCTTGAGTTGCCCGGCCGTCACCGGGGCTGACCTGGCGGGTGATCCAGCCGCGACCCTCGAGGCGAGACACCACGTGTGAGAGTCGAGACAGCGAGGCGTTTGTCCCCGCGGCGAGTTCGGACATCTGAAGCGTGCGCTCATCGGACTCCGACAGCAGGGCCAGAACCGCGTACTCGAACTGGGTGACACCAGCCGTGCGCTGCAGGTTGCTATCGATGGCCGCAGGCAACTTCATGAAGAGCTGTACGACACCTCGCCACGCACGCTGCTCGTCCTCGTTCAGCCAGATCCCACTTTCGGCATGCGCATCCGTCCCGTTCATGCCCCAAAGGTTACCAGAAATAACTTGACGCGTAAACTTATCGCTTCTACAGTTTAGTTGTTGCTTCAAGTGAACTAGCTGAGAGGGCACACGTCATGTCCATTACCGCTCCACCCGTCGTCCCATCCGAGAGCACCGCGCGCAGCCGGTGGACGCTGATCGCGGTCTGCGCGGCGACCTTCATCCTGTTGGTCGACGTGACGATCGTGCAGGTCGCTCTGCCGACGATCCAGCAACACCTCAACGCCTCCTTCACCGACCTTCAGTGGGTGATCGACGCCTACGCCCTGACCCTCGCCACCCTCATCCTCACGTGGGGGTCGATCTCAGATCTCTTTGGGCGGAAACGGGTTTTCATCGCAGGGTTGGCCGTGTTCACGGTGTCCTCGCTGCTCTGCGGTCTCGCCCAGTCGATCAACATGCTCATCTGGTCACGGGCACTGCAAGGCGTAGGTGGCGCGGCAATGTTCGCCACGAGCCTTGCCCTCATCGCCCAGGACTTCCAAGGCGCGGCGCGCGGCAAGGCGATCGCGGCGTGGGGCGCCACCGTCGGGGGTGCAGCGGCGGTCGGACCGATCGTCGGTGGCGCACTCACCAGCGGCATCGGCTGGCGCTGGATCTTCATCGTCAACGTGCCGGTCGGCGTCGTCGCGATCTGGATCTCCCTGACGAAGATGCGCAATCAGACGGATCCCGGCGCGACCCGACTCGACGGCCTCGGCCTCATCACCTTCGCCGCGGCCATGTTCCTGCTCGAGTTCGGACTCATCCGCGGTAACGACCTCGGCTGGACCAGCGCGACGATTGTGGCGATGTTCGCCGGCTCGGCGACGGCGTTTGTTGCCTTCGTCCTCGTCGAGCTTTTCCAGACGCGCCCGATGTTCGACCTTTCACTCTTCCGCAAGCCGAGCTTCGGCGGGGTCTCGGTCGCCACTTTCGCCATCGGCGGCGGCATGTTCGCGCTCTTGCCGTACCTCACCCTGTATCTCCAGAACGACCTGGGCTACTCCCCGTTCCAAGGTGGCCTACGCCTGTTGCCGTTGACGGTGCTCGCCTTCCTCGTGCCGTTCCTCTTCCGCGGGCCAGCCCAGACGCTCCCACCTGGCCTCGTGCTCGGTACGGGCTTCGCCATCACCGCCAGCGGAATCGCCGCGATGCTCGCCGTCGGCCCCGACTCGAACTGGACGGTCCTCATCCCCGGTTTGGTGCTCTGCGGTATCGGCCTTGGCATTTCCAACCCCGCGATCGCCCGCGTCGGGCTCGGCGTCGTGCCACCCCAACGCAGCGGCATGGCCTCTGGCATCAGCAACACCTTCCGCATCGCAGGACTCGCGACCGGGGTAGCGGCGCTCGGCGCCATCTTCCAGCAGCGGGTAACGACCTCGCTGTCTTCAACTGTCGGCCCGCACGCCGCCGAAGTCAGTCGCGTCGTCTCCTCCGCCGGCGTCACGGCGGCCGCTCACGGCCAGCCGAGGACCGCCGCCGCGGCCCATGTCGCCTTTGTTTCGGGCCTGCACACGATCTTCGTCATCGGGGCGATCGCCGTGGCAGCCGGCGCGCTCATCTCGATCGTCCTCGTGCGCACCAAGGACTTCGACCAGTCAACTTCGCCGGTGGCGCCTCGTCCGCGACTGGAGCAAGACCGCTAGACGACCCTACGGCTTGTATCCAGTTTTCCCTTTGTGACGATGAGGTTCTTAGGACGCGAAAGCGTCGACATCAACCACGGCGTCGATGAACGCGCGCGGCGCTTCCTGCGGGAGATTATGGCCGATGCCACCGGTGATCAGCCGGTGTGCGTACTTGCCGAAGAATTTCTGTTCGTACGCGTGGGGTTCCGGATGCGGCGCGCCGTTGGCATCGCCTTCGAGCGTGATGGTGGGGACGCCGATGCTCGGGAACGCGGCGAGTTGCGCCTCGATGTGGTCGAAGGCCGCTTCGCCGGGCGTCAATCCGAGCCGCCATCGGTAGTTGTCGATAACGATGGCTATGTGGTCGGGGTTGTCGAAGGCCGTCGCGCTGCGCTCGAAGGTGGCGTCGTCGAAGTTCCACTGCGGTGACGCGGTCCGCCAGATGAGTTTCGCGAACTCGCGGCGGTTGGCGTCGTATCCGGCTCGTCCGCGTGCGGTGGCGAAGTAGTACTGATACCACCACTGAAGCTCCGCCGCCGGCGGCAGTGGCGTCCTGTTCGCCGCCTGGCTCCCGATGAGATATCCGCTCACCGAGACCACCGCCTTGCATCGCTTCGGCCATAGCGCGGCGATGACATTCGCGGTGCGGGCCCCCCAGTCAAAACCGCCGATGATCGCTGAGGTCATGCCGAGCGCGTCCATCAGTGCGATCGTGTCGAGGGCGAGAGCCGCCTGCTGTCCGTTGCGATTGGTGTCATCCGAGAGAAAGCGTGTCGTGCCGTACCCGCGCAGGTACGGCACGACTACGTGGTAGCCCGCGTCAGCGAGGGCCGGGGCGACCTCTTCGAAACTGTGGATGTCGTAAGGCCATCCGTGTAGCAACAGCACCGCTTGACCGTGCTCGGGCCCGACCTCGACGTAACCGACATCTAGCACGCCTGCGCGGACTTGTTGCAGTCGATCGAGCATCGGACTCAGTGAAGTCGCACCGGCCGGAACGCCGCACGAAGTTCGGCGCTGAACAGTGTCGGCTGTTCCCAAGCAGCGAAGTGGCCGCCACGCTCAACCTCGTTGAAATAAAGAAGGTTGTCGAGATAGGCGCGTTCGGCCCAGCTCTTGGGCGCTTGGTATAGCTCGTCGGGGAAGACGCTGATGGCGTACGGGATGCTGATGTTCTTCGCGTCGAAGAAGTCGCGGGTGTTCTCCCAATAGAGTCGAGCCGCCGACACTCCGGTATTCGTCAGCCAATAGAGCGTGATGTTGTCGAGAACGTCATCCTTGGTCAGCTCTCCGGGCAGACCGCCTGCGATGACGCGCGCGATGAGACCTGGCTGGCCCGTGCCGTCGCCGTGATCGATCATCCAGGCCGCAAGGTCGATCGGCGAGTCCGCCAGGCCATACATCGTCTGCGGTCGCGTGGACATGATGTTGGCGTACGCCACGTGCTTGGCATAAAGGGTACGCAGCTGCTCGTAGGCCCGCGTTTCTTCCGTTGAGAGGCCGCCCGGCGCAGGTTCGCCGGTCTCGAAGCCTTTGACGAGCTCGGCTGGCGCCGTACCCGGCATGTTCGAGTGAATGGCCAGCAACCCCGGAGGCGCCTGCTCACCCATTGCCTGTGTGATCGCAGCGCCCCAGTCACCACCTTGCGCGACGAAATGCTGGTAACCGAGCCGTTTCATCAGCACCACCCAGGCACGGGCGATCCGCTCCGGATCCCACCCCGGGACTTCCGGCTTCGCCGAGAATCCGTGTCCTGGCAGTGAGGGAATCACTACGTGGAAGGCATCCGAGGCGTCCCCGCCGTGCGCGGTGGGGTTTGTCAGAGGCTCGATGATCTTCAACTGTTCGAGGACAGAGCCCGGCCACCCGTGGGTGACGATGATGGGCAACGCGTCCTCGTGCGGCGACCGGACGTGGATGAAGTGAATATCGAGCCCGTCGATCTCCGTCATGAAATTCGGCAAGCCGTTGAGAATCGCGTTGCACCGACCCATGTCGTAGCTCGTGGCCCAATACCGTGCGAGATCCTGCATGAACTCGAGAGGCACGCCTTGGCTGTCGTCGGTTACGGTTTCACGTTCTGGCCAGCGCGTCGCGGCGATGCGGCCACGCAGGTCGTCGAGCTCCTTGTCGGAGATCTCGATCCGATAGCGGCGGACACTTCCGTCAATAGTCATGTGCTCACCCAGATTTGGCGGCAGCGAAGAAGCTGGTCAGCAGCTGGTTGACTTGCTCCGCGGCGTCATGGTGGACCCAGTGCGAGGCGTCCGGCAGTCGCTCGACACGTTCGAGGTTCGGGACGTCGTCATGCTCGGGTTCGGCCAGTTCCTGTCCGAGGTAGGCATCGCGTTGGCCCCAGATGACGAGGGTAGGGGCCTTGACGGGGTGAATCGCGGCTTCGGCTTTCTTGGCCGGAGTTCGTACGGACGAACGGTAGTAATTGATCATCCCGCTGGCGGCACCAGGCTGTGACCACGCCTCGATGTAATGGTCCATCTCCTCCGCGGTGTATGGCGGGCGGGCATCGTGTAAGAAATGCCGGAAGAAGTGCCAGTTGTTGGCGTGCACGATGGAGTCAGGCAGGTCCGGGAGTGCGAAGAAGAAGAAGTACCACGACTTCTTGAGCTGGCCGGGATGGTGCAACCCCTGCGACAGCTTCCGCGGGTGGGCCGCGTTGAGAATGGCCAGTCGGTCGACGACCTCGGGGTGCGTCATTGCCGTGGCCCAGGCCACGCTGCCACCCCAGTCGTGCCCCGCAAGCAGCGCAGATTGCGCCCCACGTTCGCGGACCAGGTCACGTACGTCGCCGGCAAGCTTTTCGATGTCGTAGTTGCCGACACCCTTCGGTCGCGATGACAAGTTGTAGCCGCGCATGTCAGGCGCGACGACGCGGAATCCCGCGGCGGCGAGCGCTTTGATCTGCAACCGCCAGCCGTACCAAAATTCGGGAAACCCGTGCAGCAGGACGACCAGAGGTCCGTCGCCTGCCTCGACATAGTGCAATCGAACCTCGCCGAGGTCCGCGTACCCTTCCCGAACACCGCCGAGCCAGTGTCCTTGTTCCTGGTTTTCCGCATTACCTTTCGCGCCGTTGCCGCCGTGCCGCGTGGTGCTCATCGAGCCTCCCTCAAGGTTGACCGTCAACCGAAAGGCTCCTACGCCAGGGTGCAACTCGCGCCCGTGAAAGCCCTTGTCGCGTCCCTGGCCTGGGGACCGATTGAGCTCGCGGGCAACGCGGGGGATCGAGTCAGACCAGCGAGCCTCGGGCGACGATGTCATCGGCTATCTCGCGCAGCTTCTGGTGGGTTCGTTGGCTCACTTCGCGAAGAAGATCGAACGCGGCATCGGTGCTGAGATTGCGGGTAGCCATCACGATGCCGATTGCGACGCCAATGTGGCGGCTTGTCTCCAGCGCACGTTCCAGGCTGACCATGATCTCTTGCGCCCGGGCCGCTTTAGTGGCCAGGCGCTGTTCGCGCACGACGGCGACGGCGCGATCTGCCATCAGCCGTGCGATCGCGACCTCGGCCGCGTTGGGAACGTAGTTCTGCCATGCGTGGACGATGAGCGCCTCGTACTGGGGTGCATCACCGGCCGAAGACTGCGTGCGGGTATTCAGCCGACGCTCGTTGGCAGGTGACGCGCTGGTCGTCCGTGCCAGCTGATCCGCGCCTGCCTCGACGTGGGGGTAGGCGATGCGGTACGGAGAGCCGGCATTCTCCTGGATCGTGATGACGCACGCGTCGCTGAACGTGGGCACGCTGAGCTTGGCAAGGCTGGAAAACACCACGGCGGGGTCGGCCGAGCTGACCAGATGGTGCATGGTGCTGGCCACGGCCACCATATCGGGCCTGCTGGAAACGTGGCGGCGTTGACGTGAGTGACGGGAGTTTGGCAGCGAGTCAGTCATGAGGCCTCGGGGACGGGCGCGCACTTGCTGCGCCCGGTGTGAGCTTCGCGCTCTCCGTCCGCGGCCATCGGTGGCGGGTCGGTTTCGGGCCGGCTGGGTGTCAACCGAATCCGAGCTTAGTCGGTGTGATGCGGACACGTCGACCTCTGCCCGAGTGGTATCTCGCCTGGTGTCAGGTCACCGCCGCCGTCACTTCCAGAGGTCCGTATTCGGGCGCTCGCGACGTCGTCGCACAGACGCGCAGGTCGTGCTTGACTTATCACGTGACCGGCATACCGTCCCGGCCCTTCCGATGACGTCCGACCAAGGCGCGGAATACGTAGTCGGGCCAGCGGCAAGTGTGCCAATTGAGGCTGAACTCGAGGCGCGCGAAGCCGATCTTCGGGCTGGGCTGGAGAATCTCGCGAGCATGGTCGCCGGCGCCGCGACGCTCGAACAGCTGCTTGATCAAGTAGCGATCTCGGCCGTGCACGTCATTCCCGGCGCGGACGGCGTCGGGATAAGTCTGCTGCGTCTCGATCGCGGCGATAACCGAGTTCAAGCCCTGGCCACCAGCCACTCGTTCGTGGCACAAGTCGACGCGATTCAGTACGAGCTGGTCGACGAAGGTCCCTGCATCACGGCGGCCGCAGAAGGGACACCGATCCGAACGGGCAACGTCACGGCCGACCCACGCTGGCCGCGTTTCGGCCCTCGCGTAGGCCGGCTGGGAGTGCATAGCGTGTTGTCGCTTCCGATGCTGATGCCTGACGGCACCGTAGTCGGTGCAGTGAACAGCTACTCCCGCTCGCGGGATACCTTTGACGACCATTCGATCACCGTTGGGCGCCTTTTCGCCGCTCCCGCCGCGCTGGCCGTCCACAATGCCCAAGTCCTCGCCCAAGCGCAGGGCCGCGCCGTGCAGTTGCAGGCAGCGTTGGGTAGCCGGGCGATCATCGATCAGGCGATCGGAATCCTCCGAAGCCGCTCCGGCGCGACCGCTGACGAGGCGTTTACCCGGCTACGTGACATCAGCCAGACTGAGAACGTCAAACTGACAGTGGTGGCCGAACGGATCGTCGACGAATCCGTCCGGCGCGCCCGAGCCCGTCACACGCACTCCTGACCACGTCGCTGCTGACCCACACGTCGGTCCTGACCACGTTGCTCCTCACCACGTTGCTGCTGTGAGCCAGGCAATCCCCAGGGCGCATTGACCTGATCAAGAGGGCGGTTGGGCCGCCGTTTGGAGTTCAGCCAGCAAAGCAACGCGCGTCTCTGAGTCTGCGTCCACCAGCCTGCGTGCGAGCCCGCTCAATGGCTGTCCAGATGCGTGGGCGTAGCTCCGCAACCGGGTGAACGACTCCTGCATGTCGACAGCGTGAGCGGCGGAAACAATCCCTTTCGCCATCTCGAGCACGCCCCGGCTAGCCACGGCCGACTGTAGGTCGGACAGCAGCGTCGCTTTACGCGAATTCCGATGTTGTTGGGCGATTGCAATTGAAGCCACGTGTGCGAAGGCCTGGGCCAGAGCAAAGTCATGGTCGTTGAGGGTGCCTTCTGCCGCACCGAAGAGACCTAACGCGCCCAGCACGTCGCCTTGTAGCCGCATCGGAATAGCGTGGACAGAGCGAAAGCCCGCAGCCGTGGCCGCGGCTACGAACCGCGGCCAGCGCTCTGCCTCGTTCTGCAGGTCGCGTACGGCAACCGGCTGCCCGGAGCGGTAGCAATCCAGACACGGTCCCTCTTCGCGCTGCAGCTGAAACACCTCAACCCGACGGGCTTGCTCTGAGGTCGCGGCGAGCAAATGTAACCGACCGCTGGCGTCGGCCAACAGCAGACCGGCCGCCGCGACGTCCAGCAGGCGCGCGCAGTCTTCGGTCAGCTCGATCGTCAGGTCCAGCAGGTCGAAATCGTCGACGAGCCGATCTGCGAATGCGATGAACGCGGCGACGACATCAGCCTCTCGGTTGGCGGCTGTCATTCGCTGCCTCCGGTGGCAGGCTTCGATGCCCGTCCCTCGTCGTCGGCCAGCAACAGGCCGTCCTCGATGATCGCGTAGGCGACGTCGCTGGCCGTCAGGTCGTTGGCGTAGGCGTAGGCACGTAGCCGGATGAGCGCCTCGGCGGGCGACAGGTTCAGCTGGCCGATGAGCATTCCCGCCGCTTGATAGACCTCCACCCGGGTCAGTTGCGTCAACTGCTCCCAGGCGCCACTCGTCTCGTCGGTCATCGCCGCTTCGAGATCGATGCCCATCAGATCGAGTAGGGGAAGCGCAGCAAGTTCCGCGGCGATCAAGCCGCCAGCAAGGGCGAGGTCGCCGAGTTCACCTGGTTTATGGCGGTAAAGGTCGAGCGCGCCGATGGCGGATGCCGCCGCCGAGACGGGCAGCGCGAACACGGCACGGACTCCGCGCTGCAATGCTGCGCCGGCGAAGCCTGGCCATAACGTCTCCGTCGGATCGTCGAGATCGGCAACCAACACCGGGGACCATTGGGTCACGGCCTGCAGGCAGGGCCCCTCACCGAGGGTGAACTGGAGCTCGTCGAGTTCACGGCTGAGCTGACCACTTGCACCGAGGGACCGGCTGATCGCCCCGTCGTAGATGATGGAAAGTGCCGCGCCGTCGACGTCCAGCAGATCGACGCACGCGCTACACAGCCGGTCCGCCGCCGCCCGACCCCGGCCGGCACCCGAAAGAGCCGCGGTCAAACCGTCTCGGATTCGGTCGCCATCATCCATGCCGCGCCCCTTTAACGGTGGCTGGCGACGCCCTAACCGGGCGAGACCAGGCGGCACCGACGTCACGCATCAATCTAGTCGCATCGAGCCTGGTACTGGAATTGACGCTCAGACCTCCGGAGTGCTTCGATTCGCCCATGCTGGACGTCAAGTATTCGGTCAAGGAACAACTTGTGTCGGCGGCCGAACGCCTGTTCGCGCAGCACGGAGTCCAGGGCGTATCGCTACGACAGATCGGCGCCGCGGCGGGAAACGCCAACAACTCTGCCGTTCAATATCACTTCGGGACGAAACAACAGCTCGTGCAGGCAATCTATGAGTACCGCCTGACCGGTTTGTGCACCAGGCGCGAAGAACTGATCGCTCAACGTCGGCCCGACGACCTGCGCTCTTGGGTGGAGTGCCAGCTCTTTTCGGTGATCGAGCAGGCCGATCAGCCCGGCAGCCACTACATGGGCTTCATTTCCGCGGCCTCGACGGACGGATGGAGTGAGGTCTTCGTACTCCCCCCGAGCCTGCGCGCCCGCGTCGCGGCCTTTCACGATCGCCTGAGTTCGCTCCTACCGGAGCTCGACGAACCAGTGCGCAGCCGTCGTATCCAACAGGCCCAGTCGTTCATCGTGCTGGCTGCGGCCCAACGCGAGCGAGCGCGCGACGCCGGGCGACCGCTGCTTCCGACCGCGATAGCGGTGACCGAGCTGATCGACGGCATGGTGGGTTTCTTGCAGGCACCGACCTCGATCGACACCAGGCTCGAGCTGGACTGGGCCGGCGAGGCGCATCCAAACGTTCCGCTGCTGTTCTGAACCGCAAGTCATGGACAGATTAAGACACTCGTCTTAGACTTCTGCCGACCGTCCGCAGTCCAGCGGGCCGGCGTCCGTTGCGGAGGTTCCCATGGCACGTCTAGAGGGCAAGGTCGCGTTCATCACCGGGATCGGCCGAGGACAGGGCCGAAGCCACGCGGTCCGACTGGCCTCGGAGGGGGCCGACATCATCGGGGTGGACATCTGCGCCGACATACCCTCGGTCGCGTATCCGATGGCGTCCAAGGAAGAACTCGACGAGACTGTCTCGCTGGTCGAGGGCCTTGACCGTCGGATCGTGGCGCAAGTCGCCGATGTTCGAGACCTAGCGGCGCTGCGCAGCGTGGTCGACGCCGGTGTGAGTCAGTTCGGCCGACTCGACTACGTCGTGGCCAATGCCGGGATCAGTCCCGGCCTGTTCCGCGAGACCACCGACGAGGAAGACAAGCAGGCGTGGGACGACGTAATCGGGGTGAACCTGACCGGGGTCTGGAACGCCACCAAGGTCGGGATCCCCCACATCGTCGCCGGCGGTCGCGGTGGCTCGATCGTCCTCACCGGGTCGACCGCCGGTCTGCGCGGCATGGGCGGTGGCGGTTACGGCGTTGCCAAGCACGGGGTGGTGGGCATTATGCGCGGCCTGGCCAACGACCTCGCACCGCAGAGCATCCGGGTCAACGTCGTCCATCCCACCGCGGTCAACACCATGATGGCCACCAACGACGCGATGCAGGCGTTCCTCGCCACCCAGGTCGACAAGGGCATCCACTTGCGCAACGCCCTGCCGGTCGACATGGTCGAGCCCGCTGACATCAGCGCCGCCGTCGCGTTCTTGCTTTCGGACGAGGCGCGCTACATCACCGGCACGAACCTTCCCGTCGACGCAGGCTTCGTCAACCGCATCGGCTAACGCCAAAATCGCTGCCGGCAGACCCAGTCCGTACCGACCCAGGAGTTCATCATGACCTCGACCGTCGAACTGCCGACGTCGTTACTGATCGGCGACGAGTCCATCAACGACGCCTCCGGTGGAACGTTTGACCACGTCTTCCCCGGTACCGGGGGAGTGAACGCGACTATCACCATGGCTGGGCCTGAGGAGGTCGACCGGGCCGTGCGGAGCGCAGCGGCCGCTCAGCGCGAGTGGCAAGCGATGTCGGTCGAGCAGCGCCGCAACCTGCTCATGGGCCTGGCCAAAGCAGTGGACGACGCTGCGGATGAGCTCGCCCTGCTCAACGTGCACGACTATGGCGTTCCGATAGCGATGGCAGGGAATTCGGGCCTGCTCGTCAAGTTCCTGGAGTACTACGCCGGCTGGATCGACAAGGGTTCGGGCCAGACTGCCCCGACCACGCATAACCACGACATCAACATGATCGAGCGCGAACCATACGGTGTCATCGGGGTAATCGTGCCGTGGAACGGTCCGCTGGTCGGTATCGGCATGGCAGTCGCGCCTGCGCTAGCCGCTGGGAATGCGGTAGTCATCAAGCCACCGGAACTGGCCCCGATGGCGCCGATCCGGTTCGGGGAGATCTGCCGGCGGGTCGGCCTCCCGCCAGGACTGGTCAACGTCATCCCTGGCGGTCCGGACGCCGGTGAGGCTCTGGTGCGACACCCTGGCGTCGGTAAGATCCACTTCACCGGCAGCGGGGGCATTGCGCGGCAGATCGCCATAGCCGCCGCCGATACGCTCAAGCCGCTTTCACTAGAGCTCGGCGGCAAATCAGCCAACGTTGTCTTCGCAGATGCTGATCTCGACAAGGCGGTGATGGTTTCCGCAGCGATGGGCCCGCTGACCCAGTCCGGCCAGAGCTGCGCCTGCGGGAGCCGGATCCTGGTCGAGCGCGCCATCTACGGTGAATTCCTTGATCGGCTGGTGCAGACGGTCAAGCACGTCCCGGTCGGTGATCCGTTCGATCCGGCCATGGTGATGGGTCCGGTCATCAGTCAGACTGCTACCGACCGAATCCTCGGTGCCATCACAGGTGCGGTGGAGTCGGGCACCGGTCGCCTCGTCACTGGTGGCAACCGGTTGGGCGGTGCCCTGGCCGGCGGCTACTACATCGAACCGACCGTGTTCGCCGACGTGCCGAACGACAGCCCGCTGGCCCGCATCGAGACCTTCGGTCCCGTCGTGTCGGTGATGCCGTTCGATACCGAGGACGAGGCGATCGCCATCGCCAACGACACCGACTTCGGGTTGGTTGCCTATGCGCACACCACGGACTTCGCCCGCGCTCACCGGGTAGCCCGAGGGCTTCAGGCGGGATCGGTCTGGATCAACACGTACAGCGACATTCAGCCCAGCGGACCTTACGGCGGCTACAAGCAGAGTGGCTACGGCCGGCTGGGTGGCGTCGAAGGCCTGCATGAGTTCGCCCAGGTTAAGAACACCCGTATCTCTTTCAACAGTTGACCAATTGCCATCGGCTGCCTTCGCGCGCAACCATTCGACCGAACATCGGAGATCTCGTTGACCAACACCACGGAAACCGACACCAGGGAAACCGACACCCGAGAAACCGACACCCGAGAAACCGACAACCAGGAAGTCGTGCTCCCGTCCGAACGTCGCGCTCGGGGAAGGCGGGTGCTCGAAGAAGTGATCGGACGCCCCGCGTCCGAGGTGCTCACGGCGCGTGAAGAGACACTGCTCGACTTCGTCATGGCCGAGGTGTGGACGCGGCCGAACCTTGGGATGCGAGAACGCCGTCTCGTCGCCCTGACGACCCTCGCGGGGGCGAATTCGTACCGCGAACTTGAGCGCCACATCTACGGCACGCTGGCCAGCGGCGACCTGAGTCGCGACGAGCTTGACGAATGGGTGCTTCACTTTGCTGTCTACTGCGGCTGGGGTATGGCCGAGACTGCTGATCGAATGATCCTGGATCAGTGGGAACAACTTCACCGAGACCGCGGCACGACCCCGCCTCCTCGGCGTTCCTACGACGTCACTGATGAGCCGGAGGACCAAGAGCTGCGCAAACAAGTAGGCGAGCGGGAATTCCTCGACGTCAACTGGGTGCCGGCGCCCGGGCGCGACCTGCCCTACCAGGGCACGGGGATTCTTCCGTTCGTCTTCGGCAAGATGTGGCGGCGTCCCGGTCTGACGCGGCGCGACCGGCGCTTCATCACCCTGGCCTGCGTAGCGGTGTCGGATTCCCAGATTCCAATCCAAGCCCACGTGTGGGGTGCTCTGCGTTCCGGCGACGTCACCCTGGACGAGATCCGTGAGGTCGTGTTGCAATTCGCGGTGTATGGCGGCTGGCCCAAAGGCTCCTACTTCCAGCAGGTCGTGGAGGAGCAGCGGGTCAAGCTTCTGCTGGCCGACGTCGTCGGTGCCAAGGCGGAGTAGGGGTCGACGCGACAAAGGAGCAGACCGTGGTTCTCGACGAGCAGGTGAAGCAACTCCTGATGACGTGGAAATGGTGACTTGGAATCGGTTCAGCCAGTCCGCACCACGTATCGCGGAGATCTTCCTCCGGCGGCACTCTGCTACCGGCAATCTCTGTCTGCTGGCGACCCTGCGTTCGGACGGCTTTCCGCGGATCAGTCCGATGGAGCCACGGATCTTCGAGGGCAGCCTGTGGCTGATCGGCATGCCGAACACCACCAAGTTTCACGATCTGGGCCGTGATCCGCGCTTCTGCCTACACACGGCGACGATCGATACCGAGGTAGCGGACGGGGATGCGAAGCTGTGGGGTCGGGTCCGGCATATGCCGGACCCAGAGCTTCACCAACGTTTTGCCACGTCGCTGTATGACGAAACAGGTTTCGATCTGCGCGGTCAGGTCTTCGAGACCTTCTACGAAGCCGATCTGACCGCTGGGTCCGCGGTTGAGGTGGGCGGCGGCCATCTCGACGTCACGATCTGGAAGGTCGGCGAACCCGAGCGCGTCGTGCGCAAGCATTAGACGGCGACCGAAGGCGCCTTGCAATAGGCAGGCAACTACCTGCATAATAACGAGATGGATTCGGACCGGGTCTTCAAAGCGCTCGCCGACCCAACCCGGCGGGGGCTGCTCGACATGCTCCACGAGCGGTCAGGGCTGACGCTCAACGAGCTGTGTGCGGGCCTGGAGATGCGTCGCCAGTCGGTGAGCCAGCACATTGAGCTCCTAGAGGCAGCGAACCTGGTGACCTCGGTTCGCGACGGGCGACGCAAGCTGCACTACGTGAACACCGTGCCAATCCACGAGATCCAGAGCCGCTGGATCTGGAAATTCGAGGAGCCCCGGTTGCTGGCCCTCGACGCCATCAAGCAACGCGCGGAGGACGAGAACATGACGACGCACGCCGACCCGACCATCGGGACGATTCCCGCTTACATCTACACAACGTATATACATGCGACGCCCGAGCAGGTCTGGCATGCGCTCACCGATCCTGAGCTGACCGGCCGCTTCTGGGGTCACGCCCAAGTCTCGGACTGGACAGTGGGCAGCACGGTCGATCACGTGCGCGTTGACGGTTCCGGAATCTCAGACGCAAGCGGGGCCGTCGTCGAGGCGGATCAGCCGAATCGTCTCGCGTTCAGTTTTGACGACCCATCGAGACTCAGCGACCCCACTTTCGAACCGAGCCTGGTCACCTTCGAGATCGAGTCCTATCGCGACATCGTCAAGCTCACCGTCACCCATCGGCGGCTGCGGACCGACGACGAGCTTCGAGCGATCAGCGAGGGTTGGCCGACCGTACTGGCCAACCTCAAGACACTGCTCGAGACCGGCGACGTACTTCCGCAGGCACCGTGGGAATTCCATGCCGACGAGCGGGCAGCGCGAACGGCGAATGACGCTTAATCCAAAGCGCTTCCGCGCGGACGGCTTGGTCTGCCAACAACCGTAGTCAAGGCTGTCTGATTTCACCGGTCGCAAAGAGCGCGCCCGCGACGACGCCGAAGACGGCGGCCCAGATGGCCGATCCAGTAAGCCCGAGTAGTGCGGCGGCGGCGACCACCAGGGCTAGTTTCGCCAACAATCGGAGGGGATGCGGCAACCGGTGGCCAGCCCGCGGGGCGAGCCAGTATGCCCACAACGCCGACGCCGCTGTGGGCAGCAAGATGGCGAGCGCTATCGAGACCGCGATGTTGTTCCCGAGTCGTGCCCCGACGACGGCTAGGACGGCGAGCATCCAGAGCTCAGCCAGAAACACCGCCACTTCAAAAACGGTGGGAGTGTGTTGCGACTCTGTGGGCAAGATTGCCAGCTGGGCCGGCGGCTTTGCTGGGTTGTCGTTGCTTTCATGGGGGTGTTCGATCGTGATCACGACCTCTCGACCGCGAGGCGACGCTACCGTCCTAGGGTACGACGCTACTCAAGCGCATTTCCGCTCTACCCAGATGGATTTAGGCTCGGGTAGGCAGATCGCGTGCCAGAATGGCTGGCATGCCTCGTAATACGCCGCGACCCAGTGTGAAGGGTCAGCGTCGTGATCAAGGGCCAGCCGACGCTACCGAGGCCGAATCGTCAACGACTGTGGTCGGCCTTCGCGAACAACGTCGCACGCTTCGCGTCGAGATGAGCCGGGAGCATATCTTGAACGTCGCCGAAACCTTGTTCGGCAATCAGGGTTATCAGGCGACCAGCCTCGAGCAAGTCGCGGCTGGTAGCGAGTATTCGGTCGGCGCCGTTTACAAATTCTTCGCCAACAAGCGCGATCTGCTGGACGCGGTCATGACCCGGCGATTCGCCGAGATGCGCGACACGGTCGACGGCATACTCGCGGACTCGCGTTCGGGACTGGACGAGCTGCTGGCCCTCTGCGAGTACTACCTTGACTACTTCAGGCTGCAACCCGAGTTCGGTCGTCTGACGCTTCGGGTCTATCCGGCCGGGCTGGAGACGGTGCCGGACTTTGCGCAGTACCGCGAGAATTCGAAGGAAGGTACCGACCTACTCGTCCGAGCGCTGCGAACTGGTCAGCGGGAAGGCACCGTCCGAGAGGTCAATCCGGCATGGTTGGCAACTTTGGTACGTGGCCTCATCATGTTTCACCACTCCATGGCGAGCGAGCTCGCACCGGCAGAGGTACCGGTCAGCGAGTTGTTGGAGGTTGTTCGCAATTCTGTTTCACCGGTCCAACCGCCGGTTACGGCCTCGCGCGCAGCGAAGGCGCGCTGACCGACATGTGGATCTTGCCGAGCTAACGCCGAAAGTCGGCGATCGGACGCAGCGGGTAAGCCGAACACTAGCCCTATCCGTGTAGAGTGAATATGACTTCAATGTTATGTAAGCTCCGCCTATCTGAACCGATATCAGAGATTCGCTATCGGGTTTCAGAAGGACGAAGGGTTGCGCGGTGGACAGAATAGACGCAATGCCGGCAAGCACCGCCTCGACCTCGACCTCGGCCGCCGCTGGGGCTGCGGCACGGCGTCCTTACGAGTCTTCTGGCGAGGCCTTGAACGAGGATGGATCCGCCGAAAAGGTGGGCTTGCGCGAGCAGCGGCGTCTCAATCGCGCCCGCACGAGCCGCGAGCACATTCTCGACGTCGCCGAGGCTCTTTTCGGCGATCAGGGCTACCAAGCAACCAGCCTCGAGCAGGTTGCAGCTGGCAGTGAGTTCTCGGTCGGGGCAGTCTACAAATTCTTCGCAAGCAAGAAAGAGTTGTTGGGCGCTGTGCTGACTCGACGACACGAGGAGATGCAGCTCGAGGTTGACGAGATTTTCGCGGCATCGCTTCCCGGGCTCGACGAACTTCTCGCGTTGTGTTCGTACTACCTGGACTATTTCAAGCTGCATCCCTCGTTTGGCCGCCTCACGCTGAGGGTGTATCCCGCAGGCCTGGAGCCCGTCTCCGACTACGCCGAGTACAGCCGCTCACCGGCCGAGCTCAACGAAATGTTCATCGGCGCCGTGGAACGGGGACAGCGAGAAGGAACGATCAGGACCGGCGATGCAAGCTGGTTGGCAACGTTGGTCGTCGGGGCAATCATGTTCGACCACTCCCTGCGGTACGACACAACGGTGCCTCAGGTGCCGATAGTCGATCTCATCAGCTTCATTCGGAGCGCGGTGGCGCCGAGTCCGGTCGAGAAGGCAAGCCGTCCGCGCGGGTCGCGGTGACCGGCTGAGCCGGTCGTCCGAGATCGGCTAGGAACACGAAGATCCTCCCGTCCTCCGGAGGTCTTCTCGGCGCCCACTCACTCATGATTTCGTACTCGAGGTCCTCGCCGTAAGCTACGGATGGGTCTGACGGCGGCGAACACGATCGATGGAGTGGGCAGGTGGCATGGTGACCACACCGCAAGCTGTACTGACGCCGCTGACCGAGGCGGCGATCTTCCTTGTCGTCACGGTTGAGACGGGCGGCGAGGACGTCGTACGGGATCTGTTGGCCGACTCGGCCGGCATCGTCCGTTCGGTCGGGTTTCGTGACCGGGAGAGCGAGCTGTCTTGTGTGATCGGGATCGGTTCGGACGCGTGGGATCGTCTCTTCGCCTGGCCCCGACCAGCGGAGCTGCACCCGTTTCGCGAAATCGTCGGTCCGCGGCACGTCGCAGTATCAACACCGGGAGACCTGCTGTTTCACATTCGCGCCCGCAGGATGGACTTCTGCTTTGAGCTCGCCGGGCACCTGGTGGATCGGCTGCGCGGCGCTGCTCTAGTAGTCGACGAGGTGCACGGGTTCAAGTACTTCGATGAACGCGATCTACTGGGGTTCGTGGACGGCACCGAGAATCCAGCCGGCGCGGCAGCCCAGCTCGCCGCAGCTGTTGGTGATGCCGACCCGGATTTCACCGGCGGAAGTTACGTGATCGTGCAGAAGTACCTCCACGATCTCACCGCATGGAACACGATCTCGGTCGAAGAGCAGGAGCGTGTGATCGGCCGGACGAAGCTCACGGACATAGAGCTGAGCGATGAAGTCAAGCCGTCGAACTCGCATGTAGCGCTGAACACGATCGTCGACGAGAACGGCGAGGAGCAACAGATCGTGCGCGACAACATGCCGTTCGGCCACGTCGGGGCAGCTGAGTTCGGCACGTACTTCATCGGCTACTCAGCGAGCCCAGCAGTTACCGAGCAGATGCTCAGCAACATGTTCATCGGCAAGCCCATCGGTAACACCGATCGGATCCTCGACTTCTCAACTGCCACGACCGGATCGCTGTTCTTTGTTCCCTCGGCAGATTTCCTCGACGACCTGCCCCCGCGACTCGGTTCTGCCGCCGCGGTCGATGCTGGCAGTGATCTGCAAACCTCCGACGAGGCCACATCAAACAGCATCCAAGCATCAAACAGCATCCAAGCATCAAACAGCATTCAATCCGATCAATCGCTGCGCATCGGCAGCCTGAGAAGGAGCCCGTCATCATGAACAACCTGCATCGCGAGCTGGCCCCGATCTCGGCGGCCGCCTGGGCCGACATCGAAGACGAGGCGCGCCGAACCTTCACCCTTCACGTGGCCGGGCGCCGCACTGTTGACGTGCTCGGACCGTCCGGCGAAGAACTCTCGGCGGTCGGAACCGGCCACGTGATCGAGCTCGAGCCGCCGCATCAGGGAGTGCGGGCTCGGCGCCGTGACGTTGTTTCAGTCGTAGAGTTCCGAGTCCCGTTTCGGGTCTCGCGCGACGCGGTAGACGATGTCGAGCGCGGGGCGAAGGACTCGGACTGGCAAGCCGTTAAGGATGCCGCCAAAGAGCTCGCCTTCGCCGAGGATCGAGCCGTAATCGATGGATTCGCTGCGGGCGGCATCACCGGCGTGCGTCCGGCCTCGTCCAATCCGCAACTTTCGCTGCCTGCAGATCCGCGGGAATACCCGAACGCGGTGGCTCAGGCCGTGACCGCGCTTCGACTTGCGGGTGTTGGCGGTCCGTACAACCTGCTGCTGTCTGCCGAGCTGTACACAGCAGTTATGGAGACTACCGATCACGGGTACCCGATTCGTGAGCATCTGACCCGGGTCATCGGGGATGACAGCGAGATCATCTGGGCTCCGGCCATCGAGGGCGCCGTACTGCTGTCGACGCGTGGGGGTGACTATGAGCTGCACCTCGGCCAGGACGCCTCGATCGGCTATCTCTCCCACAACGCCGACTCCGTCGAGCTCTATCTCGAGGAGTCGCTGACCTTCGTCATCAACACCACCGAGGCCGCCGTCAATCTCGCATGAGGTCTGCCATTTTCAGTGGCGGATCAACAATTCCTGGGTAAACGACGCGAGATGGGCACCCGACCGATCGAACATCGAACCCAGCACCAACCCGCGAGATCTCGCCGTCGAGACCGGAATGCCTCGTATCAGCAACCAATCGTCAGCTCGACCGGGACGGTGAAACCACATGGCGTGATCGAGGCTGGTCGTCATCACCGACCCCGCCTCGCGGTTGGGCCCACCAGCGTGGACGCCGATCGCAGCCGCTGCTACGGCCGGCGCACCGGTATCGGATATGTAGGCCAGCACGCAACATTGCAGCACCCGATCGTCAGCGAGCGGGTGCGCGCTGCGAGCCCAGGCGAGGTATTCCAAGTCAGCGGCGGTTGCCGTCGCATCGGTGAGGTCAACGACCTCCACCCCGAGAGCGTCCTCGTGCGGAGCAAGTGGCCGAACATCCGGGGGCGCAGGCGTCGGCGGCCAGCGCCGCTGGAATTCGCCACCCACCTCGTCTCGGTGGAACGAGGCAGTCATTGTCATGATGGTCCGCTCGCCCTGAGCGACCCGCACCTGCCGACTCGCAAAGGATCGGCCGTCCCTGGTCCGCTCGACGTGGTGATGAACGTCGGCACCGGACTGTCCGGCTCGGAGAAACGTGGCATGCAGCGAGTTCGGATATACCTCTGAAGCCGTAGTGGCGGCGGCAGCCCTCAGGGCCTGTGCGATGAGCGCGCCGCCGAACAACGTCGGCCTGCTGAGCGGGGATTCCTTCGATGATATGAAGTGATCCGGCCCGACCCGGTCGAGGTCGAGAAAGTCGACGAGAGTTCTCACAGCCGCGAACAACCCTGCCTAGCAGTGGGATTCATGGTTCCCGCTGAACGCGTTCGCCGCTTAGGAGATCGAGATTGCTTGTTCCGGGCAGGAGCCGACCGCTTCAAGGACAGCGGCATGCTCATTTTCCGGAATGTCGCCGGCTAGCGCTGTCGCATGGCCGTCGATGTCACTGAGTTCGAAAATTGCCGGCGCTCGCATGGCACACAGCGTGTGGCCCTGGCACTTGTCTGGATCGACCCTGACCTGCATCTAACTACCTCCGCTTTGGTTGCCAGACGCCACATGCTCCGCCCAGTGGTGGCCGAAGCATGTGGCGGTTGAACCGATCTGTGCTGACTGATCGGACGCGCTGCTAGGTAACGGCGCCCGCGATCTTTAGCTCGATGAGCCGTTCGTCGTCGATGCCTAGTTCGCGCAGGACTTCGTCGGTGTGTTCGGCGAACTGTGGCGCGCGGTCGCTCAGCGCCGGCGTCTCGTCGAACTGAACCGGATTGGTGATGAGTTCGCGTTGGATACCGTCGGCGTCGGTCACCTTGGCCACGAAGCCGTTCTGCCGCAGCAACGGATCCATGCCGACCTCGTAGGTGTTCTGCACCAGTGACCACTGGCCTTCGGCGCCGTCCATCTTTTCGACCCACTCTGCCAGTGACAGCGAGCGCAAGATCTCGGCGACGATTTCACCGCCGGCATTGCCATTCTTGAGGATCTCCTGTCCGACGAAGCGTGGATCCTCGAGCAGGTCAGGGCGGCCCATTCGATCGCAGAACTCGGGCCAGTACTTCGTCGGCTGCAGCATGCACAGCATCACCCAGCGATCGTCAGAGGTCTTGAAGTTGCCCATCAACGGGTTTCCTGGGCTGCCGTAGACCGGGTTGTTCGGATCCGGCAGGGCTGGCTTGGGCAGTGGCCCGCCGGCCATCAGGGCCAGGTGCACGGAGAACTGCGTAGCCCAGGCGCCCACACCCAGCAGCGAGACGTCGACAACGGACGGTTCGCCGGTGGCGTTGCGGGCATAGAGTGCCGCCGCGATTCCGCCGGCGATCGTCATGCCGCCCATCGAGTCACCGTAGGCACCGGTCGGCATGCCGTTCAACTGCGGTGCCCCTTCAGGCGTTGATGCATCCGCGCTGCCGCCTTGGGCCCAGAACGCAGTGCCGTCATAACCGCCCTTGTCCGCGGCCTCACCCTGGGCACCGAAACCGGTGCCGCGCACGTAGATGATGTTCGGGTTGATCGCGCGCACGTCCTCGACCTCGAGGCGCAGCTTCTTCCGAGCGCTCGGCATGAAGTTCGTGACGAATACGTCGGCCGAGCGAATCAGCTCGTCGAGGACATCTCTGCCCTCGGGTACTTCGAGCGCAAGGCCTACGCTGCGCTTGGCCCGGTTTGGTCCTTCCATGATGGGGAAGAACGTCTTGGAATCATTGGCTAGGTCCAGACCGAGCAGCCGGACGAGGCCGCGCTGGGCGTCGCCGGTTACTGCATGTTCGACCTTGATCACGTCTGCGCCCCACTCTGCCAGGACGCCTCCAGACGCGGGAACGAAGGTGAACTGTGCGACCTCGACGATGCGCACACCTTCCATCGGACGCTTGACCATCAAATCTCCTCACGGCAGCGAAACCGGGACTGTAGCTGAGTTTCCGGCATGGTGGACGGCACGAAATCTTCGACTCATACCGCATGTGGGGTCGAAACGGTAAATCTTAAATTGTGGACGCTAACCAATTGGGCGAGTATGCCACACACTAAAAGATGAATCGGGCTTCACTATAGTCGCCGCGCGCCATAGACTCCGTGTGCACGTTGCCTCAACCCTGTACTACACGACTGCGTCAGACCGATAGCGGCGGAAATAGTCCTAGCAACAGTCGGCGCACCACCGGCGTTAACGCCCGGCCGGTGTGGCGAGCTGCGCTAGCGAAGCGAAAGGCTCGTAAATGAGGGTCGGATTTGTAGGGCTCGGAAGCCAGGGTTCCCCGATCGCGGAGCGTATCGCCAACTCGGGGCAGTTCGACACCGTGGTGTGGGCTCGCCGCGAGGAACCGTTGGAACCGTTTCGGGCTGGACCAGCTCGGATTGCCGGTTCGCTGGCAGAGCTAGGCGATGGTTTGGACGTCCTTGCCACCTGTGTCTTTGATGCCGAGGGAACTCGCGAAATCCTGTTCGGCCCTGGTGGCGCGGCCCATTCGATGCCGAGGGGCGCGACGGTGATCTGCCACAGCACGGTGGCGCCGCAGGAGATCGCAGACATTGGAGCCGAAGCCGGCAAGTACGGCTTACGCGTCTTGGACGCCCCCGTCAGCGGTGGCGCGCCGAAGGCCGCGGCCGGCGAGCTCATCGTCATGATCGGCGGCGACAGACAGACGTATGAACAGGCACTCCCGGTCTTGGAGACGTACTCCAATCAGATCGTCTACTTGGGCGGCCTCGGCGCCGGCCAGCAAGCAAAGCTGCTGAACAACACGATGTTGGCCGCGCACGTCGCCATCGCACACGATGTATTCGCACTTGCCGACGAGTTGGGCATGGACAGGGCCGCGCTCGGTCAGATCTTGCGCAACGGGTCCGGTCGGAGCTTCGGCGTCGAAGTCTATGCCGGTTCTGGTTCATTGGAGGCGATGATCAACTCACCGATCCGGCCGACGTTGACGAAGGATGTGAATCTCTTGACCCAGCTGCTCAAAGGCGCTAAAGCTGGGTCTGTGCTCTTGACGCCGGCCCATACCTTTGTTCAAGAGCTCGACGCTATCGATGCAACGTCAAGCTGAGCGCAGGTGACTGTCGCTAGCGCTCAGACAACTTACTGAAAGGTCGTACAGATGGATCTCACTGGAGCATCAGCCCTGGTCGTCGGTGGAGCAGGCGGGTTCGGCGAGCAAACCGTCCGCAAGTTTGCCGCGGCGGGCATGAAGGTGGTCATCGCTGATGTCGCGGAGGAGCACGGCAAGGCGATTGCTGCGGAGCTCGGTGACAGTGTGCAGTTTGCCTATACCGACGTGACCAGTGACGACTCGGTCGACGAGGCCATCGCCCAAGCACAGTCGTTGGCTCCGCTGCGGGTAACGGTAGTCGTGAACGGCGGCCCCGGCGGCGGATCGGCCGGGCGGATCGTGTCGCGAACCGGCACCCCCACGCCGATGGACCAGTTCCTGCAGACGACCGAGTACTACTTCATCGCCACGTACCGGGTAACCAGTCGTGCCGCGGCGTCTATGTCGCAGAACGAGCCACTCGCCGACAACCAACGCGGCGTCGTAATCACGACGGGGAGCATCGCTGGCTACGAAGGCCAGGTCGGGCAGACGGCCTATTCGATGGCCAAGGCGGGCGTGATCGGGCTGACGTTAACCGCAGCGCGGGATCTGGCGCCTGCGGGCGTTCGAGTGATGACCATCGCTCCGGGCACCTTTCTCACTCCGGCGTATCGAATGACTGAGGAAGAGGCCAACGCCAAGTGGGGTCCCGGAGTACCTAACCCGAAGCGGATGGGCCGTGCGTCGGAGTATGCCCAACTTGCACTCCAGATCGCTGAGAATGACTACCTCAACGGCACCACTATTCGCATCGACGGCGCACTGCGCTTCAACATCTGACCTGCAGTCGCAGGGCGGCGCCTGCAGACGTCTGCAGGCGTCTGCAGGCGTCTTACTGATCCGTTACTTCGGGGATTCGGTCGGTGGACAACGGCCGGTCCGCGGAGAACTGTCGTTGTGCCTGTACCCGAGGAGCAGGCCGGGACCGGTCGCTCTCCTTGACCAGGTTCTTTGCCTTTGCCTTGTCGGGATGCAGGAAGACGAAGCGCTTGTACGACCAGAACCTGAACATCGTGCCGATCGCGATGGTGCCGAGATTGACTACGTTCATGACGACTACGTCGTGTTTGAAGCCCAGCGGGTATTCGAAGATGGCGATGACGGCCAGGCTGAACAGCAACGTCAAGATGTTGATGCCGAAGAACACGCTTGTCTCGCGGCCGATGCTTGTTCGAGCGCGATGGGAGAACGAGAAGTAGCGATTGCCGAAGTAAGTCACGATCGTCGCCACGGTGGTCGAGATGCACTTGGCGATGACCTGGCCCTCGTGGAAAAACACGTTGAACAGCACGATGTCGATAGCAAAGCCGACCGAGCCGACCAGGCCGAATGCCATAACCTCTTTGAGCAGGAGGCGCCAAGAGGCCCGCAGATAATCTCGCAGGCTGGTTTTGGTGGCGTGGGGTGTCTGCATGTCGGTTCGTGACTCTACCCGCCGTTTTTGAGTCGGCATGCAACCTCAGGGCTGTGGGGTGGCTGTGGCGAGGGCGGCGGCGATGAGCGCCCGCGCGGCCCAGAGGATGGTTTCGTGCTGTTCATCGTCCGGCAGGCGGCGGACATCCTGCAACACGATGAGCGCCTCCCAGCCGATGACCATCGCCAGGCCTGACACCAGACGTTCGTAAGCCTCGGGTTCAAGGCGGGGGCGCAGCGGCTCGATCGCCTTCTCGATCCATGCGATCCTGCGGTAACCGCGCTTGGGTACCGCGCCGTCGGCGCCCTCTGCGGCCGCGTCCACCGTGAGCCTGACCAGCGAGCGACCCAAGGGGAGCAGCTCTGCGGATTGGGACGCGATGACGCCAATCATTGCCTCGACGCGGGCGCTGGCATCACCGCCGGCGTCAGCGGCGTCGATCGCCTCCTCGACGGCGCTGGCGCTGAGTGCGCCCACGGTTGCGTCGACGAGCAGCTGTTCGATCGTCGGGAAGTACAGATACACCGTGCGCCTCGAGACATCCGCGGCCTCGGCGACATCGGACATCGACGGGGTCTTGCCCTCCTTCAGTAACTGCATGGCCGCCGACACGATGGCGGCGCGCGTCCGCCTGCGCTGTCGGAAGCGGCCTGTCTGGTCGTGGACGTCAGCCTGGTCGTCGACACTGGCCAACTCGCTGTCTCCATTTCTGATCGATGAAAGTGGCGCTTGACAGCGCAGCCCGAAAATCTCATGATACATCTACGCACTCATTGCACACCTGTGCATTAAGGAGAGGAAATCATGTCAGCCACGATCGATCCCGCCAAACGAGCCGCGACGCTGCCACCGGCGGACCATCAGGGTCCCGTCACGCTCGTCAATTCCTTCGTAGTACCCGCGGAGCGTGACGGAGCCTTCGAGCAGATCTGGACGCGGACGAGCGCCTATTTCAGAGGCCAACCTGGCTTCATCGGGCTGCGCCTACACCGCGCGCTGTCCCCGGACGCCACCTACCGCTACGTCAACGTTGCTGTCTGGCGCTCCTCGAACGAATTCGGCCGAGCCCATGAAGCCGACGAATTTCGGCAGCTCGTCAGCGACCCGGCGTGGCGCGAGTTTCCGTCGAGCCCGGCGCTCTATGAGGTCGCAGCCAGTTACGACGCAGTTGGCAGCTCGCCGAATGCGAGCAAGTGCCCGTCAGGATCGGCGAGGACGAAATCGTAGTTGCCCCACGGCTGGTGCGTCAGCGGTGCGGTGATCCTCACACCCGCCTCAACGCACCGGTCGTGCAACGCTTGCACGTCTTCGACATCGAGGTAACAACAAGCGAAATCTGCGACAGCCGGAACCTTCACGCGGTATAGGCCGAGACTCACCTGGTCATGACCAACCATGGCGAAGTCAGGGGGCTCGCCCATCTCGACGAAGACGGAGAACCCCAGAGCTGCTTCATAGAATTGGATCGAGGCCGCCACGTCTCGCACGCCGAGGGTGATCCGGCTGCTGAGAAAGCGCGTCGTCATAGCCCGATTCTGCCAGCTTCGGTGAACGTTTCGTGCTCGCCCGTACAGGACTCTGAGCTGCCGGGTACTTTCTGTTCGAGGACAAATACGAAAGGCGCCCGGCTATGAACCCGATGCTCAACGATCTCCCTGCTGTGACTGCACCGCTCGAGGCGATCTACCGAGATCTGCATCAGCATCCGGAATTGTCCTTCGCCGAGCATCGCACCGCCGGTATCGTCGCCGACCGGTTGACCGCGCTCGGCATCGAGGTCCTGACCGGTGTCGGCGGCACCGGGGTTGTCGGAATCATCAGAAATGGCGCTGGGCCGACGGTACTTCTGCGCGCCGACATGGATGCCCTTCCGGTGCAGGAAGAGACGGGCCTGGCCTACGCGAGCACGGCGCGCGGCACTGACCCCGACGGCAACGATGTGCCGGTGATGCATGCCTGCGGCCACGATGTGCACGTCGTGTGTTTGCTCGGCGCTGCCGAGGTACTGACAACGCATTCCAGTGACTGGTCAGGCACCCTCGTCCTGGTTTTCCAGCCTGCCGAAGAACGAGGCAACGGGGCGCAGTCGATGATCGACGACGGCTTGTACGAGCGGGTGCCGAGGCCAGATATCGTGCTCGGGCAGCACGTTGCGCCTGCGCCGGCCGGCATTGTCGGCATCCACGCCGGAGCTGCCTTCGCGGCGACGGACGCTTACCGCGTTCGGATGTTCGGCCGCGGCGGCCATGGCTCCCGTCCCGAAACCACCATCGATCCGATCGTGATGGGCGCGGCAACCGTCATGCGGCTGCAGGCGATCGTCTCGCGAGAGGTTGCCGGAGGCGACACGGCGGTCCTGACGGTCGGGCAGTTTCAGGCCGGGACGAAGAGCAACATCATCTCCGACGAGGCCGTGCTAGGCATCAGCATCCGAACGGTGAACGATGCTGTTCGATCCCGCGTCATCGAGACCATGCACCGGGTGATCCGCGCCGAGGCTGAGGCGTCTGGCGCCGAGAAGGAACCAGAGATCATCGGAGAGGAGTCCTTTCCGGTCTTGGTCAACGATGTCCCGGCGACCGCTCGGGTATTCGGTGCGTTTCAAGAGGCATTCGGTGAGCAGTTCGTGATTGACCCAGGCCCGGTGACCGGCAGCGAGGACGTCAGCATCCTGTCCACAGCGGCAGGAGCACCGCTGGTGTACTGGCTGCTCGGCGGTGCCGACGCTGAGGAGTACGCGGCCGCGGTGGCGGCGGGCCGAGTCGAAAGCGACATCCCGTCGAATCATTCGCCCTACTACGCGCCGGTCGTGCAGCCGACGCTCGATCGAGGTGTCGCGGCGCTGACAGTGGCTGCGCTGGTTTGGCTGGCGCCATCGACGGCTCAGTGATGGTACTAGACAGACCGGTCTGGTACCGTTGGCTCTGTGAGTACGACGACGAAGAGCGCTGATCGGGTACCAGAACGAGTCTCAGCACGCGAGAGGTTGCTGGCCGCGGCAAACGAGCTCTTCTACGAAGAAGGTGTGCATACCGTCGGCATCGATCGGGTGATCGAGCGCGCGGGTGTGGCAAAGGCAACGCTGTACAGCGCCTTCGGTAGCAAGGACGAACTCATTCGGGCCTACCTGATCGGGCGCCACGTCGTCCGACGCGAACAGATCACCGAGGCGATCGCCCGCTACGAGACGCCGAGGCAGAAACTACTCGGCGTATTCGACGTGCTCGGCGAGTCGTTCTTGGCGCCGAACTATCACGGCTGCGCGTTCCTCAACGCGAGCGCGGAGGCTCGTCCCGGCAGCGCGATCGAAGAAGCGGTCGATGAGTATCGCGCTTGGGTCCGCAACCTCTTCCTCGAGCTGGCGACCGCGGCAGGCGCGGCGCATCCTCAGGAACTCGCTCGTCAACTGCACCTGCTGTACGACGGTGCCTCGATCACGGCTCGGATGGATCGCGATCCCGCTGCGGCTACTGCGGCACGTTCGATCGCCGCGACCCTGCTCGACGCGGCCGGGCTCGAATAGGCCGAACTTGAATAGGCCGAACTTGAATAGGCCGAACTTGAATGGGGCTAACTCGTCTCTAACGCGCTGCCAATCGCGTCGACCGAAGTCGGGTCCAACTCGACCTCGTAGTCGTCGCGAGCCAACAATTCATGCTTTGACGGTATCCCCAATGCCGCATAGAGAGCCCCGAGCAGGGCTGCGCCTGCAGCGACCATGAGTGCCAGACGAATGCCGTGAATGTAGGCGTTCTCGGCCGCTACGCGCACTGCTTGCCCGATCTCGCCCCCGAGTTTCGCCGAGACCGACAGGGCGCCACTCAATGATGAGTGGGCGTGATCTGCGTTCTCGCCGGTCAGTCCGACCGATGCCGCATCGAACTGCGAGTGATAACCGATTGCGGTGATTCCGCCGCCGAGGGCGATGCCAAGAGCCTGACCGACCTGTCGAGTGAGTTCGTTGACGGCTGATGCGCCACCGGAACGCTCAGCCGGAACCGCCGTCATGATCGCCTCCGTGCTGGCCGGCACGAACGTGCTGAACGCAAGGGCCATCATCGCAAAGCCGAGACACAGCACCCAGTAGCCGGACGTTCTGGTCAGCGTCGCGATGATCAGGGCCGAGCACGCGATAGTGGCGATGCCGCCACTCACCATCACCCTCGTCCCGAAACGGTGGATCAACCAGGGTGCTCGCGGAACGACGATGAAGTTGACCAGGGTGATCGGCGCAGAGACAGCGACGGCCGCAGCGAGTGGGGTGTAGCCCTTGACGAATTGCAGAGCCAAGCTGGAGAGATACATTGCTCCGCTCATCGCCAGGAAGGCGATCGTGAGGGCAACGGCCGCGGCACTCAGCTGCGGCTTGGCGAACAGTGGCAGGTCCAACATCGGCGACGGCGTATGCAGCTCCCAGACAACGAATGCCACCAGCAGCACCACCGCCACGATGAAGGTGCTGGCGACCGCTGGGCTCGTCCATCCCTTGTTCGGACCTTCGATGATCGCCCAGACCAAGCTCGCTAGTGCTCCCGTGGAGAGAATCGCACCGAGCACATCGAAGCGGGCCTGGGACGGATCTTTCGAGGTGGGCACCAGATAGTGGCCCATGATCACTGCGGCGATGACGAACGGGATGTTGACGTAGAAACAGAAGTTCCAGGTCGCCCAGCGCAGGAGCAGGCCACCGGTGATCGGGCCGATGAACGACCCGGTGGCGTTCATCAAGGACCAGTACGCGATTGCCTTCGTCCGTTGCGCTCGCTCGGTATATACGTTGACCAGGATCGACAAGGTCGCAGGCATGACGAGCGCGGCGCCGATGCCCATGATCGTCCGCCACACGATGAGCTGTGTCGGGTTCTGCGCGACGCCGGCGAGAATCGAGGAGACACCGCAGATGACGAGCCCGATCGTCATCACGCCGCGTCGGCCGTACCTGTCCGCCAGAGCCGAACCGGTGAGCAGCACCCCAGCGAAGGCCACGATGTAGGCGTCGACGAACCACTGCAATTGGCTGTCGGAGGCGCCTAGGTCGTGCACCAGGCTGGGCAGCGCGACGTTGAGGATGCTTGTCTGAATTGTGACGACCAGCAGGCTCGTGCACAGCACTACGAGGGGCCACGAGGACGGGCGGGTGGCAGTTCCCGCCTGTGTTTCAGACATGGTGTCCCTTCGATCCGAGCTCACGGCGCGCGCCGATGACCCGCGGAATGCTGTTATTTACCCTGATGCTCGCGCAACAGGCCGGGCAGTGGACGGCATACGTGTTCTGTTTCACGTGTTGTCAGGTCACCAGCGACCGACCTCGGGGATGACCTCGCTGCCCAGCACTTCCAGCGGCGTGATCGCCGCAACGCCGGCCACGGCGCCATGCACGACCGTGAAGCCCAACTCGTGCGCGACGCGCAATCGATCCAGCAGCCCGGTGACGCCGCCTTCTGCGTCCACAGCCAAGGGCAGTAACGCGGTCTTCTCGATCGAGGTGTAGTCGCGTCCTTCTCGCTCGCAATGCTCGCGCAGCACCTCGAGTTTATGAGCCGCTTCGGGTCCGGCGAAGATGTTGCAGGCGTCGGCGTACTTGGCCACCAAGCGCAGGGTCTTTCGCTCGCCAGCTCCGCCGATCATGATTCGCGGGCGCGGTTTCGCAAGTGGTTGCGGCGAGTTCAAGGTCTCGGTGAGGTTGTAATGCTTGCCAGTGAAGGGGCTGTTGTCGTCACTCCACATCTGCAGGCAGATCTGAATCGCCTCCTCCAGCCGTTCGAAGCGTTCGGCGGTCGGTCCGTATCCGAGACCGAGGCCGGCAGCTTCCGCTTCGTTCCACGCCGCGCCGATGCCGAGCCATGCTCGCCCGCCTGACAACACGTCAAGGGTGGTGACGGCCTTGGCCAGCAAGCCCGGTGAGCGATAGGTGACGCCGGTGACCAGCGTGAGCAGATCGACCGATGTCGTGTGCGCAGCGAGAAAACCCAAGGCCGTGTAGGCCTCCAGCATCTCGTGCTCCTTGGGACCGTTCGTGCGGATCTGCCAGACGTGATCCATGACTGAAAGCCGGGCGAATCCCACCCGTTCGGCGGTCTGGGCTATCTCTGCGAGCTTCGGGCCGAGCATGGTGGTGCCACCGGGCGAGTCGGCATCCCAGGTGAAGTTGTTGACGTGCAGTGCGAGCTTCATTCGCTATCCCTACTGTTGCTTACCATCGCTTACCGTGCCCAGCGGGACGCATCGCTCAGGCGCTTGATGGTGGCGGAATCGAGTTCAAGCTCGAATCCCGCCATGTTCTGTTCGTATTGGTCGAACGTGCGCGGGCCGATGATCACCGAGGTGACTCCGCGCCGAGCGAGCACCCAGGCGATCGCGACAGCAGTGGGCGTTGCGCCGAGCTCAGCGGCGACCTTGCCGACCTCTTCGGCAGTGCCCAGGCTCTGGTCGTCGATCATGTTGCGCCAGACGCCGCCGCGGGCCGCTCGACTGTCCGGTGGCGGTGCCTCGCCGCGCTTGTACTTACCGGTAAGGACTCCGCCACCGAGTGGGCTGTAGATCATGGTTCCCAGGCCGTGTCGCTGACAGGCCGGCAGGACATCCTCTTCGATGCCTCGGGCCGTCAGTGAATACCTGGGCTGCAAGCTGATGAAGGGCGTGCCGCCGATCTTTGATGCAGCCCATTGGGCTTCGACGATCTGCGAACCCGTCCAGTTCGAGCAGCCCAGGTAGCGGACCTTGCCCGACTGAACGAAGCCGTGCAAGGTCGCCATCGTCTCTTCGATCGGAGTGTTCGGATCAGGACGATGACACTGATAGACATCGATGTAGTCGGTATCGAGACGGCGCAGGCTCGCTTCGAGCGCGCGGACGAGATACTTGCGGCCGAGACCCTGATCATTCGGGCCGTCCCCGATCGCCCCGAATCCCTTGGTGGCCAGGACGACTTCGTCCCGCTTCGATTTGATTGCCCGGCCGACAACTTCTTCGGACTCATTGGCCGTATAGATGTTTGCGGTGTCGATGAAGTTGCCGCCGCCATCGAGAAAGGCGTCGATGATTGCCTTGCTGTCGGCTTCATTGCATGGCGCGGACGAGCTGTAGCCGAACATCATGGCGCCGAGGCATGCTCGCGAAACGTGCAGACCAGAGTTGCCGAGGTTGACGAATTCCATCAGTGCCGCCTCCTTGCTGACGGGTCGAGGCTTGGCGGCGTCCAGCCGGAGTCCATGCCTGACAGGTTGGTTCCCGGCTCGACGATCTCGTCGATGCGATCCAGCACGTCCTTGGACAGCGTGATGTCGGGTGCGCCGAGTTGGGTCTGGAGTTGCTCCAGAGTTCGCGGACCGATGATCGCCGAGGTCACGCCGGGATGTTCGAGGACGAAGGCCAGCGCAAGTTCCACGACGCTGATGCCAGCTTCGTCGGCGAGCTTGGCCAGTTCATCGGCCGCCGCCAGTTTGACGGCGTTCGCCGGCGATGCCGGATCGAAGGCGCGATTACCGTTGCTGGCACGGGAACTCGGGTCTGGCTCGGTGACCGCGTCGGAACGGTAGCGACCGCTGAGCCAGCCGCCGGCGAGGGGACTCCAGGTGATCGTCCCCATCTGGTACTGCTGGGTCGTGGCCAGTACGTCGCGCTCGATTCCCCGTACGAAGATCGAATAAGGCGGCTGCTCAGAGACCACGCGGTGGTAGTTGTGCCGCTCGGCGATCCACTGTCCTTCAACGATGCTCGCCGCCGGGTAGGTCGAGGTGCCGATGTAGCGAATCTTGCCCTGCTGTACGAGATCTGAGAGGGTGCCGAGAGTCTCGGCGAAGTTGACTCCGGGCTCTGGACGGTGCACCTGGTAGAGATCAATCCAGTCCGTCTGCAGCCGGCGCAGCGAGTTTTCTACCTCGCGGATGATCCATCGCCGCGAATTGCCTCGCTGAAGTGGATCAGTCCGGTGCATCGGGTTGTGGAACTTGGTGGCCAGGACGACATCGTCGCGCCGGCCGAGCAAGGCCTTGCCGACGATCACCTCGGACTCACCGTAGGAATAGATGTCGGCAGTGTCGACCAGATTGATCCCGGCGTCCAGGGCGCGATGAATGATTGCAATGCTCTTGTCGTGATCAGGTTCACCCCACCTGCCGAGCATCATCGCGCCGAGCACGAGGGGCGTGATCTGCAGTCCGGTATCGCCTAGCGATCGAGTTTGCATTGTCGCTGTCTCCTAGGGTGCATTGACGTAGGACGCTTGCGGGAGGCGTTGTGGGGTGCGCACAGCTGTCCTGGTTTTCCGCACGCTGCGCGCCCCGAGACGCACCCTACGCCGAAGGTGACACCCGATGTCAAGGATGGCCCGTAGGGTATTATCGCGGGATGGCCGAAGCCGCGGAAGGTTTGCGAGAGCGCACCAGGCGGGCTGTGAAGTCCGAGCTCGTGAGCGTCGGCATGGACCTGTTTGTCGAGCACGGCTATGACGAAATCACGATTGAGCAGATCGCTTGCGCGGGTGGGCTCTCGAAGCGAAGTTTCTTCCGTTACTTCGCCTCGAAAGAAGATCTCGTGCTCGGCGGGTTCGAGCGCATCGGTCAGCGACTGGCCCGAAAACTGGTCGAACGTCCGGACGACGAGCCTGCCTGGCTGGCGCTACGACGGTCCTTTGACTACCTCGTCGAGTTGAACAACGCCGACCCGCAACGCAGTCTCTTGCTCTACCGGATGCTGCATGAGACGCCCGCGTTGAAGGCGGGACAACTGGAAAAACAGTCTCGCTGGCGGGAGTTGCTCGCACCACCGCTGGCTCGCCACCTGCCGGCGGCTGAGTTCGCCTGGCAGGGCGATCCACGTGCGTACGCGATCGTTGCCGCTGCATTGGCATGCCACGATTCCGCCCTCGTTGCGTGGGTTGCCAATGACGCGAAGGTCTCGTTGCACGACCTCATCGATGCGACGATGTCGGCCGTCGCGCCGCTGACCGCGACGCCCTGACTGCTGGCCGTTGACTTAGGGAGCGGCCCGAAGCCGGACGGACAGGCACGTGACGCAGCCTTCCAGCTTCTCAAACTCCGAGATGTCGACTGGGACTGGCGTATAGCCGAGATCGGCAATCAACTCCGCGGACTTCGGTGCCGCCGTGGACATCAGTAGTCGACCGGCGCCGAGGTCGACGACGTGCGCACCGGGCTCTTCGGGCATCGACAGGTACCGCGGAAAGAAGTGCCGATCGTCAACTACCGGGTCAAAGCCGATTACGGTTCCGTCAGGCAATGCGGTGACTGCCGACTTCAGATGCAAGGCCTTGGTCAGCGGTACGGCGGTGACGGTGGCACCGCGGGTGCCCAATGCTGCGCGAAGTTGCCGGACGCCCTCGGCGTTGGTCCGCCCGCCGCGCCCGACATAGACCCGACTGCCGATCTTTAGTACATCGCCGCCGTCGAGTGTTGCGGTGCCGTTGATGGCAAGTGACTGATAACCCAGGCTCGTGAGCGCCTCCGTCGTGCCGGGGATCTCGCCTCGACGAGTGTCAGCGCCAGGAGCGGTCAGTACGGCCAGTTGCCCATACATGACCACGGTGTCCTCGACGAACACGCTGTCTGGGCAGTCGTCGGCAGCCTCCACCTCGCTGATGTCCCACCCGGCGTCGGACAGCGCGGCCACGTATTGCTGCCACTGCATGCGGGCGAGCTCGAGGTCGATCGGCACCCGCTCGATGTGGGTCGTGATGCCGTCGGCAAGAGTCGAGGCAGGGCGCCGCACCAGAGCGCGCCGGTAGTCGGTCATGGAGAGCATCCTGGCAGAACCGTCCGGTCGTCCGGTAAATGGCGACGATCGGTACTCGCTGTCAGAACGTCTGCGAGTTCGCTCCGGGCATCGCAATCAAGAGTTCCCGAGCGCGGTCGGCCAACCGGTGTTCGACCAGGACCTCGTACTTCGTGGCCACCACCTGCGTCACGGAGGAGAAATCCCTGGTGCCGCCGCGGGTGATCGCCGAGAATCCGATCTGGCTCCAGGCCAGCCCGAAGATTGCTCCGAAGATGACGACGGTAATGACGAAGCCGACCTGGTTGCCCTTGCCGAACAGGGCGAAGGCCAGGCCGATGAACAGGCCCATCCAAGCACCGGAGACGGCACTGGCGATGGCCGCCTTGCGTCGCGTCAGGCGGCCCGTCACGCGCTCGACGGATCTCAGCTCAGTGCCGACTATGACCATGTTCTGAACGGCGAACTCGTTGTCCGAAAGGTAGTCGACGACCTTCTGGGCTTGTTCGTACTTGTCATAGACCCCGAGTGACATCGGGTATTCGAGGTCGAGACCTGGTCTGGGAATGTTCGGTGTGATCGCCATGTGTCAACCTTGTCATCATCGGGGAGCCGTGAACACTATCGCCATTTGTCTGTCGCAACTGTGTCCATGACTTGTCAGCCTGACCGACCTTAGTGCCCTGTTCAACGAGTATCCCCGGTGCGCGAGTTCCCGGTGCGAGTCCTATGCGACGTTCACGGGACGGTCACGGTGCCGGCTTGCGCGGGCACGGACAGAATCGTCGTACTTCAGATCCAGCTCGGGAACCACATCCGTGCGGACCACTGGTCGTAGGTGAGCATGCCGCCGGTGAAGATCGGCCACATCCAGATGAAGTCCGCGACGACAACTCCGAGCCAGATGACGACTACGGCCGTACGCAGCAAGCGGGCCATCGGTATTCCGCGCAGCTCGATCCACTCCCGCAGACCTACGGTGCGTACCTCATCGTCACGTTCTCCATCGTCATGTTCATGTTCATGTTCATGATCATCGTCATCTTGAACGTGCTCCAGATCGTGGGCGACATCGACATCGGTGGCGGCATCAGCCCGGGCGCCTGCACGGTGCCGCTCGGCCGATGACGATGACGATGACGCAACGGCTATTCGGTCGCTGGCTGTGCGCGCCAGCATCGCCGCGACCGCCATTGTCAGAGCCAGCATCAGATACGGCATCAACGGCGTCATGTAGAAGAGGAAACCCGTCCGCCTCTGATCGTGTAGCCAGACACCCCAACCCGCGATGAAGGCCATACCGATGGCGCCCGCGCGCCAGTCTCGGGTGGTCGCCCAATGCCAGGCCAACCAGACCAGCGCGGGCAGGATCGCCCAATACATCAAGGGCGTGCCGATCAGTAGAATCTCTCGCGCGCAGTTCGGCGTTCCATCAGCTTTGAACGCACCACATCCAGACGGGTCGCTGGGGTAATAGAAAGAGATCGGCCGTCCGAGCACCAGCCACGACCAAGGGTTCGCCTTGTAGGCATGCGGCGAATACAGCGTGCTGTGAAAGATGTAGGCCTGATGGTGGTAGTCCAGCAGGCTTCGAAAACCAGACGGCAGCAGCGCAAACAGACCGTTGCCGGGGTGGGTGTCACCCCAGTGGCGATTCCAGGAATTCTCGCCGGCAAACCACCCCATCCAGGTCAAGAAGTACACCGAGATGCCGGCGACCCCGAGCGAGAAGAATGCGCCCAGCCAGGAGCGCTTTACCGCCGCGATCCAGGGCATCTCTACCCCGGCTGCCTTTAGCGCGCCCCGGTCCCAGAACAGCGACATGACCGCGAAGCCAACCCAGAACGAGAGCGCGCTCCACTTGACGCCGAAGGACAGGCCGAACATGACGCCGGCGATGAGCCGCCAAGGTCGCGGTCCCAGGCTGGGCACGCCGTTACTCAGATCTACGCCGGCTGCGTAAAGGTCGCCCAGCCGCCCGCGCAGCTGTTCGCGGTCGAGCACCAGCGCCGCGAACCCAGCCAGGATGAAGACCTGAAGGAAGATATCGAGCAACGCCACCCGGGACATGACCAGCGATATGCCATCGAGGCTCAGCAACGTTCCGGCGAGCACTCCCAGCAGGACTGAGCGAAACATCCGCATCGCGACCCGGGTCAGGATCAGGACGCTGATCGTGCCGGCGAGCGCTGGAGCCACCCGCCAGCCGAGGGAATTGTTCCCCCAGATTGCCGACGTGAACGCGATCAGCCATTTGCCCACCGACGGGTGCACGATGAACATGTAGCCGCGGTTGTCCTCGTAGCCGTAACGCAGCAGCTCCTGAGCCTCGGTCGCGTAGTAGACCTCGTCGAAGCTCTTCTCGTGCGGAAATCCGAGTGCCCAGAACCTGGTGACGGCGGCGATTGCGGTGACCACGAAGGTCCACAGCCAGCTTGAAAGTAGCGAATCGGGGCGCCACCGGGTCAGCGAATCGGGCCTCTGCCGCGACTCGACTACCGTCGTCGGAGCTGCCTCTTCGGGCAGCAGCGTCGCGGTAGGCACGCGACGATCGTAAGGTCTGCATCTAAGTGAGTGAGCATCGCAGCGAAGTATGAGCGAGGAGCGGAGCGATTGGCAGCCTCGTGAGTGAGCATCGCAGCGAAGTATGAGCGAGGAGCGGAGCGATTGGCAGCCTCGTGAGTGAGCATCGCAGCGAAGTATGAGCGAGGAGCGGAGCGATTGGCAGCCTCGTGAGTGAGCATCGCAGCGAAGTATGAGCGAGGAGCGGAGCGAATGATTGCCCCGTGAGTAAGCGTGGCAGGGACACGGGAGGGATTGGCGGAGTACTTGAGTAGTCAACTTGGTGACGCCGCCAACCACGCGACCGGTCGGGTGATCCTGGCCGGGGCTCCGCTCGGACAGGCCGGCGACGCCTCGTCCAGACTCGTTGCTGCGCTGGCAACCGCTCCGGTGATCGCCGCAGAAGACACCCGGCGGCTGCACCGTCTCGCCTCGGACCTAAACGTACGGATCACCGGCAAGGTCCTCTCCTTCTTCGAAGGCAATGAGGAGGGCCGCGTGCCGCAGTTGCTCGAGCTGCTGCGGCAGGGCCAGGACGTCCTTGTTGTCACCGACGCTGGGATGCCTTCAGTCTCAGATCCGGGTTACCGATTGGTTGCCGCGGCGGTGGCCGAAGGCATTGGCGTTACAACGTTGCCCGGGCCGTCGGCCGTAACCACCGCCATCGCTGTTTCGGGCTTGCCGGTAGATCGGTTCTGTTTCGAGGGGTTTCTGCCTCGAAAAGGTTCCGCTCGACGCAAGCTGCTGACCGAGCTGTCGCACGAACGTCGGACGATGGTGTTCTTCGAGTCTCCGCACCGGCTCGCCGAGGCTCTCGACGATCTGGTGACCTGCTTGGGCGCACACCGCCCCGCCGCCGTCTGTCGGGAGTTGACCAAGACCTATGAAGAGGTCAAACGCGGTCCGTTGGTCGAGCTCGCGGCCTGGGCGAAGGGCGACGTTCGCGGTGAGATCACGCTCGTCGTTGCCGGCCTCGTCCCGAGTGCCGACGGCGCCGCGGCGGGGCTTGACGCCGGCGATCTTGTCGAGCGGGTGACCGTCCGAGAGCAAGCCGGCGAGACCAGAAAAGAGGCCATCGCGGCGGTCGCGCTTCAGGCTGGCGTGCCGAAACGGATCGTCTTCGATGCTGTGGTCGCCGCCAAGGCCGGGCCGCCGCCGTCCGCTCCCCGCACTTGATCATCGGCCCGTGAACTCGCCTCACTAGGCTGGTACCCATGAATTCCCCCACAAACGTGCTGACCGCTGTCGCCTGGCCGTATGCCAACGGCCCGCGGCACATCGGGCACGTCGCAGGCTTCGGTGTTCCGTCGGATGTCTTCAGCCGATACCAGCGGATGGCGGGCAACAACGTCTTGATGGTCTCGGGAACAGACGAGCACGGCACGCCGATCCAAGTGCAGGCAGAGAAAGAAGGCGTGACCGCCCGCGAACTAGCCGACCGCTACAACAAGGTCATCGCCGAGGATCTGCAGAAGCTCGGGCTCTCCTACGATCTGTTCACCCGCACCACGACGAAGAATCACTACGAAGTCGTCCAGAACCTCTTTCTCGGCCTGCTCGACAATGGCTATATCTTTCCGCGCACCGAGCTCGGCGCCATCAGCCCATCGACCGGCCGCACGTTGCCCGACCGCTACATCGAGGGCACCTGCCCGATCTGCGGGTACCCGGAGGCGCGCGGAGACCAGTGCGACAACTGCGGAAACCAGCTGGACCCGATCGATCTGATCAACCCGCGATCCCGGATAAACGGCGAGACGCCGAAGTTCGTCGAGACCGAGCAGTACTTTCTTGATCTGCCGGCTTTCACCGACGTCCTTGCGGGCTGGCTCGGCAAGCAGGACCACTGGCGGCCCAACGTCCAGAAGTTCTCACTGAACCTTCTGGATGACTTGAAACCGCGTGCGATCACCCGGGACCTGGACTGGGGCGTGCCGGTGCCTTTGGACGGCTGGCGCGATCGAAACGACAAACGCATCTACGTGTGGTTCGACGCAGTCATCGGCTATCTGTCGGCTTCGATCGAGTGGGCCGCCCGCACCGGCGACCCTGATGCGTGGCGTCCGTTCTGGCAGTCCGAAGATTCCCGGGCCTATTACTTCATGGGCAAGGACAACATCGTCTTTCACGCCGAGATCTGGCCGGCGATGCTCTTCGGATACTCAGGAATCGGCGCCAAGGGCGGCAAACCTGGCAATCTCGGAGCGCTCAACCGTCCGTATGAGGTCGTGTCGAGTGAGTTCCTGACGATGGAGGGTCGTAAGTTCTCCTCCTCCCGCAACGTCGTCATCTACGTCGGCGACATGCTCTCGCGCTATGACGCCGACGCGCTCCGCTATTACCTGACCAGCGCAGGCCCGGAGAATCAGGACACCGACTTCACCTGGTCGGAGTTCGTGCGGCGCAACAACGATGAACTCGTTGCGGGCTGGGGAAACCTCGTCAACCGGACCATCTCGATGACTGCCAAGAACCTCGGTGCGATCCCCGCCGCCGGTGAGCTGACCGATATCGACCGCACGCTGCTGGCGTCATCGGTGGCGTCCTTCGACACCATCGGCGACCTGATGGCCAAGAACCGGCAGAAGGCAGCGCTCGCAGAAGTCATGAAGCTGGTGGGGGAGGCGAACAAGTACCTATCCGACACCGCGCCGTGGAAGTTGAAGAACGAGAACCCGGACCGGATGGCCAGCGTCCTGCACACCACCCTGCAGGTCGTCGACGACGTGAAAACGTTGATCACGCCGTTCCTGCCCGGAAGTTCGCAGCGCGTGCACGAGGCACTCGGCGGCACCGGCATCTGGTCGGCCATGCCTGAGTTGGTCGAGGTGGACGAGCCGACCGCGGTGGGTTCACCTTCCTATTCAGTGCTGACCGGTGAGTACCAGACCCAGGCGAAATGGGCGTCCACGCCGATCGAAGTCGGGCGTCCGCTGGCCGCCCCGACACCGGTCTTCACCAAGCTCGATGTCTCGGTCGTCGACGAGGAACTCGCGCGCCTGGAAGAAAAGGCCCAGTAACCCGCGAATCGTGTAACAACCGGCATCGTAGGGGTGCCGGTTGTTACACGATTCGGTATTTGTCGGTTATTGAAGGAGGAGGGCAGCAGTGGCTGACGCCCTGCGAGAGGTTCCACCGGAGCTGCCGGCGCCCCTGGCCAGCACGGTTTTCGATTCGCACTGCCACTTCGATGCCATGGCCCACCGCGCCGGCGTTGCCGCTCGCGACGAGCCGGCACCGGCTGACTTCATCGCATCGGCAATGCGGCAAGCGGCGAGCGTCGGCGTGACGCGGGTGGTCAACGTCGGCTGCGAGGTCGGTGAATGGAAGTCCGCGCTCGAGTCGACAAGACACCCTTTTGTTTACGGTGCGATCGCCGTCCACCCGACTGAGGTCCGCGGCCTCACGGACGCGCATTACGCCGAGCTCGAACGGCTTTTGGCGCACCCGAAGATCGTCGCCGTCGGTGAGACGGGCCTCGATTACTACTGGGATCGCACGACGCCGGAAGAACAGCAGCACCATTTTCGCCGCCACATCGGGCTGTCCAAGTCGGTGGGCAAGCCGCTGATGATCCACGACCGCGACGCCCACGCCGACGTGCTGCGCATTCTTGATGAAGAAGGTGCGCCTGAGGCTGGTGTGGTTTTCCATGCCTTCTCCGGTGACGCCGAGATGGCCGCCGAGTGTGTTTCGAAGGGCTACGTGCTCTCGTTCCCTGGCGTCATCACCTTCAAAAATGCTCCGGGACTCAGAGAAGCGGCAAGGTTGACCCCGCTGGAGCAGATGCTCGTCGAAACTGATGCGCCGTTCCTGACCGCGCACCCATTCCGCGGTCGTCCGAACGCGCCCTACCTCATTCCGCATGTCATTCGTCAGATCGCGGAGCTTAAAGAAACCTCTGAATCCGTGGTCTGCGACACGATTTCGGCTACCGGAACCCGCATTTTCGGGGTCTAGCGAGGCTTTTGTCCGTGTTTGTGCATGATCAGGTTTGGCTGTTCGTCCATTTGGCCGTTACGGTGCTGTGACCAAGCAGAACGCGAACGGCTGGATCGGGCCACAACGACGTACCCGAGAAAGTCGACGAACGAGGAGTTCCTTCTTTTGCGTCGCAGCGTGAAGTACGGCCTATACGGAATTGTCATCGCAGGGCTAGTGGGCGGCACCGCCGCCTGGGCGACCGGCGACAACGACAAGACGATCGGCCTCCGGGTCGACGGGCAAGATCAGCAGATTCACACCTCAGCAAGTGATGTTCGCGGTGCTCTAGCCGCAGCACATATTCAGGTCGGCGACCACGATCTCGTGGCACCCGAACTGAGCGCACACGTCAAGAACGGCAGCGACATCGTGGTTCGCCGCGGTCACCTGCTCCACCTCATGGTGGACGGCAAGTCCAAGGACGTCTGGGTCAATGCCGATTCGGTCGACCAGGCCCTGAGTCAGCTTGGCTACGACCGCAGCAACTTCATCTCGGTGTCGCGTTCGACCCGTCTGGATTCCGCGGTTACGAGCCTGTCGATCACCTCGCCCAAGCGGCTGATCTTCCTCGTCGACGGCACGCGGATCGGGGTCACCACGGGCGGCCCCACCGTCTACGACGCGATCGCGTCCTCGACCATCTACCTGGGCCCGAACGACCGGCTCTCCGTCCCCGGAGCAACGCCGGCGAAGAACGGCCAGGTCATCAAGATCGAGCGCGTGAGATACGGGACGGCGACAGAACCGGTCGCTGTGCCCTTCCAGACGGTCAACCAGAACGACCCGACACAGTTCGAGGGTGACCAGTCAGTGGTTACCGCGGGCAAGGCCGGGCAGAACCTCGTCACCTACCGACTCGTGTACGTCGACGGCAAGCTTGCGGGCAAGGTCGTCCAGCGCACGGTGGTTCAGGCGGCTCCGGTCAGCGCCGTCGTCAAGGTCGGCACCAAGCAGAAGCCGGTCGCTCCGGTGGCGCCGGCTGCTCCACCCGCAGCCACCGCGCCAACCGGGGGCAACACCGGAGCCACACCTCCGGCCGCCACTGGTGGTCTGAACTGGGACGCTGTCGCAGCCTGTGAGTCGGGCGGAAACTGGTCGATCAACACTGGCAACGGCTTCTATGGTGGCCTGCAATTCGACAGCGGCACGTGGTTGGCCAACGGCGGTGGGGCCTACGCTCCGCGAGCCGACCTGGCCACGCGCGAGCAGCAGATCGCAGTAGCGACCACGCTGTACAACGCCCGGGGCTCGAGCCCCTGGCCAGTCTGTGGCGCGAACCTCTAGCGAGCGTTCCGGCGTTCACCGGAGTGGCGACAGAGCCACTCCGGTGAACGGCTGCCCAGACTCAAATCAAGGGAATTCTGTTTTGCGACGCAGTATGAAGTTCGGCCTGTATGGGCTCGTGTTAGCCGGCTTGATCGGAGGCACCGCCGCCTGGGTCAGTAATGGCAAGACCGTCGACGTTCGTATCGACGGGACGGATCAACAAGTTCACACCTCGGCCTCGAGCGTGAAGGGCGTGCTTGCGGCCGCTCACGTGGCGGTCGGCGAGCACGACATCGTCGCGCCCGATCTCGGCTCTCAAGTCGCTGACGGCGGCAAGATCGTGGTTCGACGTGGCCATCTGTTACACCTCAAGGTCAACGGCCAGACCAAGGACGTCTGGGTCAACGCCGATTCGGTGAACGAGGCACTCGGCCAGCTCGGCTTCGGCGGGGCTGAATATGTTTCGGTGTCGCGCTCTCAGCGGCTCGATTCGGGCGCCACCAGCCTGTCGATCGATTCGCCGAAGCACGTGACGTTCATCGTCGACGGCAAGAAGGTCCCGGTGATCAGTGCTGGACCGACCGTGTACCAGGCGATCGAGGACGCGGGCATCTACCTGGGTCCGCAGGACAAGTTGTCTGCGACCGGGCCGATCAAGGACCGAGAGGTCATCAAGATCCAGCGGGTGACCTACAAGCGGACGACGCGTGCGGTCGCCGTGCCGTTTGGCACCGTCCAGCAGAAGGACCCCTCGACCTACGTCGGCACCAACACCGTGGTCCAGGCCGGTCAGAACGGCACCAGCACCGTTACGTACCAACTGCTGTACATCGACGGCAAGTACGCGGGACAGGTCGTATTGAATTCGGTCGCCGGTCGCGCTCCGGTCAACCAGATCACGAAGGTAGGGAGCAAGCCGGCCCCGTCCTTCGTCTCCACCGTGCCAGCGGGCAGCGCTCAGCAGATAGCTGCGGGCATGGTTGCAGCCCGCGGTTGGGGTGCTGACCAGTTCAGCTGCCTGGTGAGTTTGTGGAGCAAAGAGAGCGGCTGGCGAACCGATGCTGCCAATCCGAGTGGTGCGTACGGCATTCCACAGGCACTGCCAGGCTCGAAGATGTCCTCGGCGGGCGCCGATTGGGAGACCAACCCGGCTACCCAGATCACCTGGGGCCTCGGCTACATCTCAGGGGTCTATGGCACTCCATGCGCCGCCTGGGCCCATTCCCAAGCGACGAACTGGTACTGATCGCGCCGATCTCGCGGCGAGTCAGCGGGTCTGTGCCTGATTGGTCTCTGCGAGACTGTGCTGGATTGGTCTCTGCGAGACTGTGCCTGATTGGTCTCTGCGAGACTGTGCGGCGTGAGTGAACCGTCCGGCGGGATCGAGACCAGCGCCCTGCTCGGGCCGGCCGAGGTGCGCCGGCTCGCCGAACGGCTCGGTATCCGTCCGACCAAGTCGCTCGGTCAGAACTTCGTACACGATCCGAACACCATCAGACGGATCGTTCGAGCCGCTGAGCTCTCGGCCGCAGACGTCGTCCTGGAGGTCGGCCCGGGGCTCGGTTCCCTCACTTTGGGCCTGTTGGCAGTCAGCGAGCATCTGACGGCCGTCGAGATAGACCCGAGATTGGCCTCAGAGCTGCCATTGACCGTTGGCCGGGTCGCTCCGGTTCTGGCTGAGCGGCTGAGCGTAGTCGAGGCGGATGCGCTCCAGATCCGGACGCTGCCCGGGCCAGAGCCCACCGCGCTGGTCGCAAACCTGCCCTACAACGTTTCCGTGCCGGTGTTGTTGCACCTGATGGCGACGTTCCCGTCGATCACCCATGGGCTGGTGCTGGTGCAGCTGGAGGTGGCCGATCGCCTCGCCGCCGCGCCCGGCTCGAAGGTTTACGGTGTGCCGAGCGCCAAACTGGCCTGGTACGGGCCGGCGAAGCGGGTTGGCGTGGTGCCCCGCAACGTGTTCTGGCCAGTACCCAACGTCGAGTCAGGCCTGGTGCGGTTCGCCCGAGTCGAGGCTGCCGCACGACCGGCCGTGAGCCGCGAAGCGGTATTTCGGGTCATCGACGCGGCGTTTGCCCAGCGCCGAAAGATGCTTCGGTCAGCGCTCGCGGACTGGGCTGGATCTTCCAGCGCCGCCGAGGCTATTCTCGTCGCCGCTGAGGTAGATCCAACGGCCCGAGGTGAGACGCTGGATATTGAGGGATTCGTCCGAATAGCCGACGCTGCCAGAGTCGCCGGAGCGTAGGCCTCGATCAGAATTCTCTCGGTCACAGCTCTTCGGTGGCGATCCGCACGAGGGCTCGGCGCATCGCGTCATAGTCATCGGCCCCAATCTTTCGACGCCAGCGCTTTTCGACTTTTGCGACGAGGTCATTGGCCATCGTGACCATCTCATCGCCAAGTGCGGTGCGTCGGGTCAGCCGGGCTCGGCGATCTGTTGGGTCGGCGACAATCTCGATCAGACCTTCAGAGCCTAGGTAGCCCAGCGACTCGCCTGCCGACTGTTTGGTCATGGAGGCATATTCGGCGATATCGGTGACTCGTGCTCCGTCCGGCGGTATCACGCTCAGCATTCGAAAATGCGAACCACGGAGTCTGCCGGCGATCTCCCGCAGGCCGGGATCGGTCAACGAGTCGAGCACGCCTGGGATTAGCTCGTTCATCACCTCGCGGTACCTACGCTGGCTCTGATCCAGTAAGGCAGCGATGTGGCGCGGAATATGCACCGCCATCCCATTGACATCACTCATAAGGTCACCTTACTATCTTCAATATGGTCAGGTTACCTTCCTATCAGGAGAACAGTACCGTGACTGTCGCGCGACCGATCATCCGAGGCGAGGAGCACGCGGGACGTGCAGCCGCCAGCCATGAAAAGCTCGCAGAGATAGGACGAATGGCGCTCGGTCGTCAGGACCTGCAGCTCGCGTCAGCCAACTATCTGCCGGTGGAGTACACCATCTCGACGATCGCAACCGAGCGACTGACACGTGCGCGCATCACGATGACCTCGCCTACGGGTGACGAGTGCACTGCCCGGGTATTCATCAAGACTCTGCATGACGCTTCACACTGGCCGATGATCCGCGTCATTCCCGATGCCATTCGGCCAGGTTTCATAGAGAGATTCCCGTGGCGGCTCGAGATCGCGGCCTACACCGGCGCTCTGGACAGACAGATACCGGACGGCCTTCGCCTGCCGGTGATCTACGCGATCGATGAACTCGAACCCGGATTCGCAGCTATCTGGATGGAGGACGTCGAACAGTACGTACACCTCGATTGGGACACCGACCGCTATCAACGTGCCGCGCGATCACTGGGCAGGCTCGCGGCGCTAAGGCAGTACGGCAGGGTGGCACCGTTGCTCGGTGCTGCCGCACGATCAGATTTTCCGAACGGAACCTTGCGGGTGATGATCGATGGTCGCTTGAGACTCTTTGCGCTGCCGATCTTGCTCGGAGAGGATCTGTGGTCCCAACCTGCTGTGAGATCGGCTCAAAACATGAGCGGTGATCACCAACTGGTCAGCGATCTCCGTGCTCTCGTCCCCCGAATCGATGAGTTGTTGGGCCGCACTGACGGGCTGCCGATGACCTACGCACACGGCGATGCCAGTCCGCAGAATCTGCTTGTCCCGGCTGATGATCCAGAAACGTTCGTGACGATCGATTGGGGTTTCGACAGCCCGTTGCCCGTTGGTCACGACCTCGGGCAACTACTCGTCGGGCGCTGCCACAGCGGTGAACTGCCACCGGAGCGGATCCTCGAGTTGGCACCCGTTGTCGAAGCGGCATATCTGGCTGGCTTGGCGGACAGCGGCATGCAAACGTCGGACCGTCAGGTCTGCGAGGGCTTTCGGCTGGGCCTATTGCTCCGGTCGGGCTTCACGTCGGTCTTGCTCGACGATGTGAACGAAGCACCAACCGATGCGCTGGTGCTCAGGTGGGATCACAGACTTCGGCTTACCCGCGCGATCCTTGACCTGGTTGCGCCCGTCCTGTGACGGTCGTTATTCGTTTTCGAAGAGACTGGTGACCGAACCGTCCTCGAAGACAGCCTTGATGGCCCGGGCGACGAGCGGTGCGATCGAGAGCACGGTGAGCTTGTCGAACTTCTGTTCCGGATTGATTGGCAGCGTGTTGGTGATGATGACTTCGCGAGCGCGGCAGTTCTTGAGGCGGTCAGCCGCTGGATCGGAAAAGACGCCGTGCGTCGCTGCGATGATCACGTCGGCGGCGCCCGCGTCGAACAACAGATCAGCCGCCTTGGTGATGCTGCTGCCGGTGTCGATCATGTCGTCGGCCAGAATGCACAGCCGGCCAGCTACGTCACCGACGACCCGGTTGGCGACTACCTCGTTCGCGACATTGGGATCGCGGGTCTTGTGAATGAAGGCGATCGGCGCTCCACCGAGGCGGTCTGCCCACTGCTCGGCCGCCCGCACCCGGCCGGTGTCGGGGGAGACCACGGTGAAGTTCTCGTCCGGGTAGGTGGCGGCGACGTGCGCGGCGAGAATAGGCAGTGCGAAGAGGTGATCGACCGGGCCGTCGAAGAAGCCCTGGATCTGGGCGGTGTGCAGGTCGATCGACATGATGCGGTCAGCGCCGGCGACCTTCAACATGTCGGCCATCAAGCGGGCCGAGATCGGTTCACGCCCTCGGTGCTTTTTGTCCTGCCTTGCGTATGGGTAGAACGGCGCGACGACGGTGATTCGCTTGGCCGAGGCACGTTTGAGGGCATCGACGAGCAGCAGCGTCTCCATCACCCAGTGGTTAATCGGCACCGTATGCGACTGAATCACGAACACGTCGCAGCCGCGGACCGACTCTTCAGGGCGGACGAAGATCTCGCCATTGGCAAAGTCTCGCGCGGTCAGCGGCGTGACCGTCACGCCCAGATGACTGGCAATCTCATCACCCAGCTCGGGAAAGGCCCGTCCGGAAAAGAGCATCAGGCTCTTGTTGGCGGCTAGGTGCAGTGTGCTCATCAGCCAGAGGTCTCCGTATCACCGTTTTGCGATTCACCTTGTGCCGCCTGGGCGTCTGATTCTGCCTTGGCCGCGGTGATCTCGATGGCGAGCTCGGCGGCCTTTGCAGCGGCTGTTCCCGGCCGGCGGCGTTGTACCCAGCCTGCCACGTTGGATTGCTTCGCGCGGCCGATTCCCAGAGCTCCGGGTGGAACGTTCTCGCTGATGACCGAGCCGGCCGCCGTATAGGCACCGTCACCGACCTCGACGGGAGCGACGAACATGTTATCGGCGCCGGTGCGGGCGTGGCTGCCGATGACAGTGCGGTGCTTGTTGACTCCGTCGTAGTTCACGCACACCGTGGAGGCGCCGATATTGCTGTGCTCACCGATACTGGCGTCGCCGACGTACGTCAGGTGCGGCACTTTCGTCGCGAAACCGACATCGGACTTCTTGATCTCGACAAACGTCCCGACGTGTACCTGATCGGCCAGCGCGGTGAGCGGTCGCAAGTAGGCATACGGGCCGACGGTGACGCCGGCACCGATCAACGATTTGATGGCGACAACGCGGTTGACGATGCTGCCTGCACCGACCACGGTGTCGGTGAGCGTCGTGTCCGGCCCGATAACCGCGGCGGCGTCGACCGAGGTCGATCCCTCCAGCTGCACGTTGGGTTTCAGCACGACATCGGCGGCAAGCCGGACACCGACGTCGACCCAGGTACTCGCAGGATCGATCACGGTCACGCCGGCGAGCATGTGTTCTTCGATCAGCCGCGCGTTGAGGGTGCGGTGCGCCGCGGCCAGTTGCACCCGGTCGTTAACGCCGGCCGTTTCGGTGGCGGGGGCCTTGACCGCTCGTACCGAACGCCCTTCCCGGACGAAGATGCTGACTACCTCGGGTAGGTACTCCTCGCCCTGGGCATTGTTCGTCGTCAGTCGGCCAACGGCGTCTTGCAGCGCGGCGGCGTCGAAGGCGTACACGAGGGCGGAGACCTCGGTCACGGCGAGTTCGTCCGGGTCTGCGTCTTTGTGTTCCACAACCCGCGCCACCGAACCATCGGCGGCTCTGATGACCCGACCGTAACCAGTGGGATCGGTCAGGTCGCTCGTGAGCAATGTGGCGACAGCGCCGCTGGCGGCGTGCTCGGTGAGCACAGCTGCGAGGGTCTCGTTGCGAAGGAGCGGCGCGTCGCCCGGTAGTACGAGGACGACACCCTCAAGGTCATTGGCGCTCGCGGTGATCTGCTCCAGCGCGACCCGGACTGCGTGCCCCGTCCCGTTCTGCTCATGCTGGACGACCGGCACGGTGGCCGGCGCGATCTCGGTCAGGTGCGCCGCAACCTCGTCGCGACGATGCCCGATCACGACGGCCGTGACGTCAGGATTCAAGCTCTCCGTCGCGGCGATGACGTGGCCCAGCATTGATCGGCCGGCAAAGGAATGTAGGACTTTCGGCAGAGCAGCGGACTTCATCCGAGTGCCTTCGCCGGCGGCCAGGATGATCACGGTGAGGGGTTGACGCACTGACTGACGCACGGACTGCGGGTCGGGAGCTGTCACACCCGGAGCCTATCCGACGGAGCACCGCTGGGCCTCGCCCAACGACCCTATTGTGAGCGGTTCGAAGCTGCTGCCCGCGTCCGATCAGCCGGACGCTCTGACGGCAGCCAGAGGTGTGGCTGGGAGACTCGGACTCGAACCGAGACTGCACGGCACCAAAGGCCGGCGGGCTGCCGATTACCCCATCTCCCACCGAGCGGCTCATCGGACGGCTCTGGAACGGCCTCCCGAGATGTGATCCCAGGAATTCAGCCAGTGCTCAGCCGATGTTCTCTCGACCGCGACAGCTTACTCATGTTGAATTCTCAGCGGTTCATTGCCAAACCTACGGTTGCGTAGGTTACGCTTGCGTAGGTAGTGGCACTAACCGGCACCACACGCCGGTTCGGACCGTGACAGACATGCCTGTGACTGACAAGCCTACTGGGAGGCGAAAGCCATATGACCGTTGTTGACGACTCTGCGGGTTCCAACGCTCGATCTGGCCTTGCCATCGATCCCGACGAAGCGGTCGAAGCGAACGTTGAGCAGCTGCGCCAGGCGCAACCAACGGGCAAGGCTGTAGTTTCCGGGCAGAAGGCTCGCGGTGAGCAGTCCGCTCTGTACGTCGTCGTGATCCTGCCCTTCCTGGCCCTGCTCGCGGCCATACCGTTCGCCTGGGGTTGGGGTATCAGCTGGACGGACATTACGCTGGCGACGGTCTTCTACGTCATCTCCGGCACTGGCATCACCGTGGGCTTCCACCGGTACTTCACGCACGGTTCGTTCAAGGCCAATCGAGCCCTGAAGATCTACCTTGCCATCGCGGGGTCACTGGCCATCGAAGGTCCGGTCATTCGCTGGGTAGCCGATCACCGGCGCCACCACGCATTCTCAGACCGGGACGGCGACCCGCATTCGCCGTGGCGCTATGGGGATTCCTTCGCGGGCCTGATGAAGGGTTTCTGGTGGGCCCACATCGGCTGGCTGTTCGATCTGGAACACACCAACCAAGACAAGTACGCACCCGACCTGCGCGCTGACGATGATCTGGTCAAGATCGATCGACTCTTCCCGTTGCTGGTCACGATCACCCTGGTGACACCGGCGATCCTCGGCGGCCTGATCACCTGGTCTTGGTGGGGCGCGATAACGGCCTTCTTCTGGGCGTCGCTGGTTCGGCTGGCCTTGCTGCACCATGTCACCTGGTCGATCAACTCGGTGTGTCACATCGTTGGTGAGCGGCCTTACTCCTCGCGTGACAAGTCGGCCAACTTCTGGCCGCTGGCGATCCTGAGCTTCGGTGAGTCGTGGCACAACAGTCACCACGCCGACCCGACGTCGGCCCGGCACGGTGTTGACCGTGGCCAGTTGGACAGCTCAGCCCGCGTGATCTGGTTCTTCGAGAAGATGGGCTGGGCGACGTCCGTCAGATGGCCCAAGCGGGAGCGGTTCGACAAGCTCGCTGCGCGACGGATCGCCGAAAGCGCAGCGGAGCTCAACGAGAACGGTCACAAAGTCGTCATCTGAGGCGTGGCTACCTCGCGCGAGTCCCTCGCCGCCGAGCCGCCAGCCAGCTCATCAGGCAGCCGAGCGCGATCGCGACCGCGCCGGTGGTGATCAGCGGGGTCAGCGGTGTTCCGGTGTCGGCGAGTGTGCCGTCCGTTACCACGGAGCCGGTCGATATAACGGAGCCGGTCGGCTGGGCGTCACCGCTTGCTGGATCGATCGGCGGCTCGTTGGCCATGACGGCAGCGGGCGCGCATCCGGGTCTCGGGACGAGAGAACCCGGCGCGGTCGTGATGCAGGTATCGATACCGCGCTGCGGTGCGTGAACCAGGGTCGCGCCATGGTTCACCCCCCAGGTGTAGGTGTCGTTGAGTAGCGCAGGATCCCCAAGATTGAGCCAGACGTTGTTGTAAAACACCGGCTGCAGGGCACCGGCAGCGGGGACTGGCGGTGGTCCGTTGCCGCTGTCGCAAGGCGATCCGGGAGCTCCGAAGTCGGGGACGAAGGCGAGCACCAGCCCTGCGTTGCGCGGCAGACCGGCGACTGTCCAGTTGCCAGCCGCATCGGTGACCGCGACTCCCGCGCCGTCGCCGTGCCCGGTGAGCACGAACACGCAGACATCGGCAAGCGGTATCTGGCCGCTCGTATGCACCGTTCCGGACAGGGAGAAGTTCGGCGGCGGCGCGCACGCGCTGGTTGGTAGCGCAGTTTTGCCAAGGCAGGCAACGATTCCGGACGTTCCTGCCGTCACGGTGGCGGCGCCAGCAGGTGGTTGGATGATGTGCTCATCGGTACCGGTCAACGGCTGATCGATGAACCACGAAGGCACCGGTGCCGGCAGGATCGGTTGACTGCAGTCACCCGACGCAGTCGTGTAGAAAGCCAGATTGAACGGGCCAAATTCTTCCGTATCGAAGGACCAGCGGCCGTTGCTGCCAACCCCGGTGTAGTTGGTTCGGCCGGGAAAGGCCGCCGGTGAGAACACCACGCAACCGTTGCCGATCGGATCTCCAGTCGAGGCATCGGTCAGCGTGCCTGACGTCGTGGTGGTCACCGGCGCTGAATAGGCAATGTGCGCCGAACCATCGCCGGCGTTTGTCGAGCTCGACAGAGCAGTGCCGGTCGGCGTCAGGAATCCCGCGCCACCGCCGCCCGCTCCGACCGCAAGCGCAGGGAGGTTCTGCACACCGCCACCGCCGCCGCCGAAGACCCCGCCGCCGCCTCCGCCGCCGAAGCTGATCATCGGCGCTGGCAGGTCGTTGCCACCCGAGCCGCCGACGCCGAGGACGTTTGGGTCAGTGGCGGGGCCGGTGCCCTGTGAGCCTTTTGACGTCGGGCCTGCCGAACCCTGACCGCCGACACCGCCGGCTGTGGTGGTCCCGCCCGCGCCGCCAAGGGTGCCATTCAGAGTCGAGGTGGCGTCACCGCCAGCGCCGGTGGCACCGCCGACGCCTGGAATCTCGCCGGCATCGCCCCCAGCACCCCCACCTCCACCGGTCGCGATGAGCAAGGCGGCGTTGCCGGTGCTGGTATCGAAGATGAACGATCCGCCGCCACCTCCGCCGGACCCGCCGACTTGCAGTCCGGCGTTGCCGCCCCCGCCGTAGCCGCCCGTCCCGCCGGAGGTTCCCTTCGTCCCTGCCGTCCCTACTACCACCGTGAGGTTTTCGCCCCAGGTCACAGGCAAAGTCGCGACTTGCTGTCCGCCCGACCCACCCGCTCCCGCATTTGACCCGCCGCCCGCACCGGCAGCGATCGTGACCGTCACGCTGGCGACGCCTGCCGGAACGACCCAGAGCTGCGGACTGCCGGTTAGCGCAAAGTCGACGGTGCAGGTGGTGTTCGAGCACAGGGGTGTCGGGTCGGCCGCGGCTCGATCCGCGCCCGAGAGCCCACCTACAACGACGCTCGTCGCGGTCACCAGCAGTACGGTTGCCGCTCGGGCCGGAGCAGATCTTCCTTTTGATGCAACAGATTCCCGCACGAGTGCTCCCAAATGGTGCTCACGGTGTATGGCGGGTATCGGTAGCGGCCGACCTCGACTCGATCGTTGAAGACTAGTACCGCTCTGATGCAACAGTGCCTACGACACGGCTGCGTGCCGCGGAGGTTTCCAGAAGATGACGTCGACGCAGTGGCTCAGGTGACCGCTGTGCGCTGGGCATAGGCCGGTTCGCGGTACTCACCGGAGGCAAGGACATCGTCCAGGGCTCGCATGGCATCCAAGACATCGATGTGACTGAGGTACAGCGGCGTGAATCCCAAGCGCAACAGATCTGGTGCTCGAAAATCACCGATCACCTTGCGTGCGATGAGCGCTTGACATACCTCGTAGGCATACGGCATTCGCAGCGAAACGTGCGAACCGCGATGCTCGTGCGGTCTCGGGGTCACGACCTCGACGCCGTACTCGCGAAGATGCTCATCGGCGTACGCGATTACCCGATCGGTCAGCGCAAGCGACTTCTCTCTCAACCGGACGAGGGAAACGCCATCGAAGGCAGACAGTCCCGCGTGCAGGGCTTGCATCGAGAGCAGTGGCGGAGTGCCAATGCGCGCTTGCTCTACCGAATCGGCTGGCCGGTAATGCTGTTCGAGATCGAACGGCGCGCGGTGCCCATGCCAGCCGGTCAACGGCAGATCGGCCGGCGTGAGGTGCTGTTCGGCAACGTAGACGAAGGCCGGCGACCCTGGACCGCCGTTGAGGTATTTGTACGTGCATCCAACAGCAAAATCGGCGCCAATGGAGTCCAGGTCGACCGGTAGCGCGCCCACAGCGTGGCAGAGATCCCACACCATGATCGCGCCCGCATCGCGGACCTGCGTCGTGATGCTCGCTGCGTCGAAGAGTTCACCGGTGCGGTAATCGACGAGGCTGAGCGATACGACAGCGGTCCGATCGTCGAGATGCTCAGTCAATTCGGACGGATGCAATCTGATGACCTCGAGATCGAACAGGCGTGCCACCGAGTCAGCGATGTACTGATCGGTCGGAAAGCCCGCGCCATCAGTGAGCAGGACGGTTCGGCCGGGACGTAATCTGCTGGCGGCTACGAGGACCTGGAAGAGCTGCACCGAGGTGGAATCGCCACACATCACCTGACCCGGTGCGGCGCCGATCAAGGTACCGATCCGATCACCGATGGTGGCTGGTAATTGCCACCAACCGTTGACATTCCACGAGGTGATCAGGTCCCTCGACCATTGCCGCGTCAGGGCATCAGCCATCGCGTCAGGTACGGCCGTCGGCATCGCGCCGAGAGAGTTTCCGTCCAGATAGATGACGCCTGGTGGTAGCGCGAACCGCTCTCGGGTAAAGGCCAATTCGTCGGCGGCGTCAGCCCGTTCGGCGTCAGCCCTTTCCGCGTCAGCCCTTTCCGCGTCAGCCCGTTCGGCGTCGACCCTTTCGGCGTCGGAACCAGCCCGTCCGGTGTCGGTCAACTCAGAGGACACTTCGTACCTCCCACAGATCGACGAACACGGGCGTGTCTACGGTGCGCTTGAGCCACGCCAGACCGGCCGAACCACCGGTGCCCGGCTTGGCCCCGAGAATTCGCCGTACCGCCGTGTAGTGCACGAATCGCCACGTCGAATGCCTTTCGGCCACCTCGGTCAGAATATCGGCCAGCTCGGTGAGTTCGTCCTCGCGCTGGTACACCTGGCGCCACAGCTCGATCACGGCAGCGTTCGGTTCGACCCAGTGTTGGCTGACGTCGCGGTGCAGTACCTCGGCGGGCACGGGGAGTCCGCGGCGACTCAGATACGACAGGGCGGCGTCGTAGACCGATGGTGCCTCAAAAGCTGACTGCAGTCGGGCGTGCACCGAGGGCATCCCGGCGTGCGGGTTGAGCATGCGCGCGTCTTTGGCTCCGATGAGAAATTCGAGCTGACGGTAGCTGAACGACTGAAATCCCGAGGCCTTGCCGAGCGACCCGCGAAAGCGGTTGTACTGCACAGCAGACATAACCGACAGCAGATCCCACGACGAGATCAGGGAATTCTGCGTTACCACCGTCCGGCGAAGCGCCGCGAGTGCCTCAGCCAGGTCGTCCTGAGCGAGTCTGTCTACCGCTCGTTCGAGCTCGTGGATCAACAGGTTGAAATGCAGCTCCATGATCTGGGTTGCGACGACGAACGTCACCTCGAGCGGCTCGTCGGTCTCCGGGTGGATCAGGTCGTGCAGGACGTCGGACTCCGTGTAGCGAACGTAGGGAGTCCGGCCGGAGTAGGTGAGATCGGGTGCATCAGCGTCCAGGGTGGTCATAGCATCATGATCCAACGGCAAAGCCGTCGATGGAATGTCAATCTCGCTGGTCTGTGACCTCAGCCGTTACGATTGGTATTTGCTCTCGTATCACACGTTATGAACATGAGGTGCTGGCATGGATGCTGTCGACTGGCGAATTCTGGCGGCGCTTCAAGCCGACGCCAGGGTGTCGCAGAACGAGCTTTCGCGGCGGGTCAATCTCTCGGCGCCTTCGGTCGCTGAGCGGGTGCGCCGACTGGTCGACGCCGGCGTGATCAGTGGTTACAGCGCCCGCGTGGATCCGGCAGCACTTGGCCGTCCGGTGCAGGCGTTCGTTCAGCTCGACTGCTACGGCCCGCGCTGCATTCTGAAAGATCCCGCGGTGCTGGATTGGCCAGAGGTGCTCGAATTGCACCGGGTGACGGGCGACGGTTGCTCGCTGCTGCGGGTGGCGGTCGCGGATATGGGGCAATTCCAAGATCTGGTCGATCGGCTGGCCAGCTATGGCAAGCCCACCTCATCGCTGCTGCTCGCGAGCCCGCTTGCCTGGAAGCCCGTCGAACCCACCCGAATCGTGTAACGCTCGGCACCGCATCGATGCCGAGCGTTACACGATTCGCAGTTTTTCGAGCACCTCGTCCAGATCGGTCATGGCCGCCGCCTGCTCCGGGGACAGCGTCGCGAGTTCGGTCCGATTCATGTCCTCGTACACCTCGGCGAACGCCAGGTACAGGGAGGCGGGCAGACCTGCGACGCTCTGGGTGCGGGCGATCTCGCGCATCTCGCCGGGGTAGCGGTCTGACTTCGCCGCCGCGGCGGCGATCAGGCTCGCCGCACCAGTCAACTGTGGCCCGAAGGCGCTCTGGAGGTCGGCAAGCACCTCAGCGGTGACGCCATGGGTACGAGACGTGCGCAGGGATTGCGCAAGCAACCCGGCAAAACCCTTGTAAATGGCAGCCGTACACATCTTGACCGCCGATGCGGTTCCCAGCTGATCACCGACGACCCGATACACCAGCCCGGTCGCGGGCCACTGAGAAATCCGATCCGCCGAGGGCCCGGAGAGGTACAGCCGGGTCGCGGAGGTCTCCGTCGGAGGTCCACCACTGATCGATCCGTCGAGAACCTCGCAGCCGACTCCCGCGAGGGTTGCGGCCAGCTCGGCCAGGGTCTCAGGTGAGATGGCGTTGACGTCGGCGACGACGGGATGCGAGCCGGTCGCCTGGCAGGCCTGCGCGATCGCTTCGGCGAACGCGCCGGCGAGTGCGGGTGGCCCGACACTGACGACGACATCGGCGACCGCTACGACGGCTTCGAGGTCGGGCAGAATCTCCAGTCCGCGCGACAGCTCCTGCGTGCGAGCGCTGCGGCCGGCAAGGGTGGTCACAACCCGAGCCCCACCGCGCTGCCACGCCAGCCCCAACCCGCTGCCCATTGCGCCGGGGGAGTAGATGCCAATCGTTGGTTGCTGTGACATGACCTCACCGTATCCGCGCCCCCCAAAACCCCCGAATCGTGTAACACCCGGCATCCAGGAGATGCCGAGCGTTACACGATTCGGGGGCATGTCGGCGATTACTGGGACACTGGACAGTGTGACCGACAGCGAAGGTAGGCCCCGGATCAGAATGACCGGGAAGGAACGGCGCGAGCAGCTGCTCGATGTAGGGCGCGCGTTGTTCGCCGAGAAAGGCTTCGAAGCCTCTTCGATCGAAGAGATCGCCTCGCGTGCCGGCGTAAGCAAACCAGTCGTGTACGAGCACTTCGGGGGTAAAGAAGGCCTCTACGCCGTCGTAGTCGACCGCGAAATGCGGAGCCTGATGGATCGCATCACCTCCGCACTGACCGGTGACAATCCCCGCGCGTTGGTGGAACAAGCCGCTCTTGCGCTGCTGATCTACATCGAGGAGGAGACGGACGGGTTCCGGATCCTCGTCCGTGATTCGCCGGTTGCCTCGAGCACGGGCACCTTCTCGTCGTTACTGAACGACATCGCCAGCCAGGTGGAGTACATCTTGGTTCGTGAGTTCAGCGATCGGCAGCTGAATCCGAAGCTGGCCGGAATGTATGCCCAGATGCTGGTGGGCATGGTCGCGCTGACCGGGCAGTGGTGGCTCGAGGTGCGAAAGCCCAAACGCGAAGAGGTCGCTGCACACTTGGTGAATCTTGGTTGGAATGGACTGCGTGGCCTGGAGGCCAAGCCTCGGTTGTCGGTGGCCGACTGAGCATTCCTCCGATCACGGCCGCGGATCAAGGGGCGAATCAAGGGGGTGGACAAAACCCCACCACCGCCGGAGGTGAGAACTCCATTGCTGCGGCTTGGGCGGTCGTGACACCGTTGACGGGACGGAAAGGACGCGCTCATGATCGATGATCGCCTCAAGCGACCTATCTCGGACGAAGACCTCGCAATCAGCATCGCCGTTCGCAACGACATCGGCCCGGAGCACGACGATGCCGTCATCAGCGAATTCCTGGATCGCGTCGGCTGGGCCATCGACGAGCGGGTCGATACCCGGATGGCCGGACACCAGGCCGGCGCGGCGAACGGCTATCAGCCGGCCGCACAGAGCAACCAGGGCGGACGTAGCGATCGCGCGGGAGCCCGTACCTTCATCGCCGCGGCGTCGCTGATCACCGGAATCCCGGTGACAGCGATCGCTCTCGGCACCACGCACGGCGGCCTCAGCGGGATCATCGCGATGGTCATCGGATGGACCGGTATCGCCGCCATCAACATCGCACATGCGCACCAGCGTTAACACCGTTGTCAGACTCAGGTGCGCTCTAGGTTAAATAGCGCCTGCCGCCCGTCTCTTGTTCATTGATTGGACACCGTAGCTTCGCCCGCACACCGAACTCTTACCCCGGGCGGGGGATCGCGGGGGATTCACCCAACAGGGCGGAGCCGGATACGGTGGAGTTGCAGCACGTCGTGCGTGGCGCGCCACGATTTGTTTTCCTGACCGATCAGGTCGAAGCGAGAGCAAATCGCGGGCCGGTAGTAACCGACGGCAGGGTCGCGTGGCGCTTGCTAGCGGCAAACAACCGGGCCATGGGACGTTCGGCAATCACTTTCGGCAGCGTCGAGGACTGCTACAGCGCGGCGCTCGAACTGCATCTCGGTAGAGCCTCGGCGACGTACTCCGCGGTCTTCAACTCGGAGCAGTCCCGCTGGGGTTGGACCTTGATGCTCGACGGGGCCTGGGTCGCGACTTCGGCGCATCAGTATCACCGGCGCATCGAGTGCCTGCGCGGGCTGCGCCAATTCGTCGAATCGCTGGCGGCTGCCGTCCCGGATATGGACGAGGTACGACACATTGGTCCGCGCTCGCTCGGTGTCTACAAACAGGCCGACTTTCAGGTCACCAGCGCGGGCTACCCGGTTACCGGCCTGTTTGCCAGGCCTGACCTGCCTGCCGTCGAGGTGGTCCTGAAATGACCGCGGTCCGGCGGATCGCGACGGGACCGCACTTTCAGGTCTACGCGGCCTCGGAATCGTCCGTTGTCGGCTGGCGATTGCTGAGCGGTAACAACCGCGATCTCGGACGGGGTCCGGAGCTGTATGCCGACGTCGATGGTTGCAGACAGGCAATCCTCGACCTTCTGGATCACCTCGATGAGTGTCGGGGTTCCGTGCGGCCGGCCGCGCAAAACCGCTGGGCCTGGACACTGAAGGTGGACGGAATAGTGCGAGCCGTGTCGGGTCACAACTATGACCGGCAGTTGCGCTGCGAACAGGCTCGGCTTCAGTTCGTGAACTACGCCCGCTCAGCGCCGATCGATGGATTTCTTACCCGAACAGCGGCGCGGCGGGCCGGCCGAGAGGTTCGCCTGCTCGAGTCGTCGCTCGCTGTGCGTGACCTATCCACACTGCCTGTGATCACCCGGCAGCTAAAAGTCTCGCAATCCCCAAATGTGGATCGTGGTTAATCCCCTGTTCACCGATGCTCCCTCTGACCGTACCTCGGGGCGCGTGAGATGTACTCGCACGCGCTCAAGAGGGTGCGCATCGATCATGTTGACAAATAAGCAAGAAACCTACATTGCCGATGCGGCGAGGGTGCAGAACTAAGGGGGATTCGGTTGTCGTCGTCGCCTGTCTTGGGACAGTCCATTTCCGACAACGGACACCTCGGCGAGCCTTACCGTGCTGCCGGTGGGTACGGCTCGCTGGACGCCCGCAACATCTCCGCTTGGTTCGGTAGCCGCAAGGTTCTCGATCGCGTATCGCTGACCATGCCGCCGCGAACCGTTACGGCGCTGATTGGCCCGTCCGGCTGTGGCAAATCGACTTTTCTGCGCATCCTCAACCGAATGCACGAGTCGATTCCATCGGCCAAGCTCGCCGGCGAGGTACTGCTGCACGGTGAGGACATCTACGACCCCGGACAGCGTGTCACCCTGACCCGTAAGCGAATCGGCATGGTGTTCCAGAAACCCAACCCATTCCCGGCGATGTCCATTGCCGACAACGTGACCGCCGGTCTCAAACTGACCGGGACAAAAGTCTCTCGGGGCGCAAAGGCCGATCTCATCGAGCGTTGCTTGACCCGTGGTGGCCTGTGGAACGAGGTCAAGGATCGCCTGAACACCCCTGGATCTGCACTCTCCGGCGGGCAGCAGCAGCGACTGTGCATAGCCCGGTCGTTAGCGGTCGAACCTGAAGTATTGCTGATGGACGAGCCGTGCTCGGCGTTGGACCCAACGTCGACCTATCGGATCGAGCAGACCATCGCCGAGTTGGCCCCCGACGTGACGATTGTGATCGTCACGCACAATATGCAGCAGGCGGTGCGAGTCTCGCAACAGTGCGCGTTCTTCCTTGCTGCTCAAGGGACCCCGGGCGTGATCGTGGAGGCCGGCCCGACTGATCAGGTGTTCGGGAACCCGCGCGACGAGCGCACGTCGGACTACGTGAACGGCCGGTTCGGATGAGCGATACGTTCATCGAGAGCAATCTTGTTTCACCGCCATCAGAACCACCATCGGAATACGGAGACTACGACCAGCCCCGTTCGATCGACCCGGGATTACCCTTCTCGGATCGGGTTTTTCACGGTGTCACGCGATCGATCGGCGTTTTCGTCCTGGCATTGACGTCGGCCATCGGACTGTTCCTCGGCTACCAGGCGATTCCCACCCTCAAGCACTATGGCTTCAAGTTCTTTACCGAGAGCCAGTGGCTTCCCGAGCGAGACATCATCGGCATCTCGGCGGTGCTGGTAGGCACGGTCGAGGTAGCGTTGATCGCGCTCGCTGTCGCCTTTCCGCTCGCGCTGGCGACCGCCCTGTATATCAGCGAGTACGCGCCGATCCGGTTGAAGAGTTCGCTGGTGGCCGCGGTCGACCTCATGGCTGCTGTGCCGAGCATCATCTATGGCCTGTGGGGCTTCTTTCTACTCGAACCGAAGGCGATTTATGTTTCGCGCTGGCTGAGCCAATACTTTGGGTGGATCCCGTTCTTCAAGGTCGACACCGATCCGAAGGCAGCCTCATGGGCGCAGACGCAGTACACCGGCTCAGCCTTCATCGCCGGGCTCTGTGTATCGATGATGGTGATACCGCTGGCTTGTTCAGTGATGCGCAGCGTCTTCTCCCAGGCACCGATCGGCGAACGCGAGGCCGCGTACGCGCTCGGCTCGACCCGGTGGGGCATGGTGCGATCGGTGGTGCTGCCGTTCGGCCGCGGCGGAATGATCGGTGGAACCATGCTCGGCCTTGGACGCGCGCTCGGTGAGACGATCGCGGTTCTGCTCATCACCGTGCCGGCCTTCGATATCAAGATCAAGGTGCTGACGGACGGTACCCAGACAGTGTCCGCCCTGATCGCCGGGAACTTCGGCGAGGCCACCTCGACGCAGTTGACTGCCTTGCTGACCGCTGGATTCGTGCTCTTCATCCTGACGCTGTGTGTCAACACGCTTGCCGCCATCGTCGTCAACCGCAGCCGTAGCGGTTCAGCCACCGACATCTAGAACGGATGCCACGACTGACATGACTACCGTCTCTGAACGCCCGCTGGCACCTGTTGGCGACCCCGGTGACAGTGCACGGACCCCGGCCGAACCGATTGATCAGCCGCTGGCGACTGTCGAGGATGAGCCGCGCCGCATCAACGTCCGCACTGTCGATGACACGATGTCGCTGTTCGGCAGCGCGGTCGCCTCGTCGGCCTTCGTCTGGGTCGTGTACGAACATGTGCTGCTATGGAGCGGGGTGCTCGGCTTCATCCTGTGCTGGTGGGTCGTGTTTCTCGCCTTCTATGCCGGCGTATCGGCGCTTTCGAATCCGCGACCAGAGGTGCTCGACCGGTTTGTCGCGGCCGTGGTGCTGAGCGGTGGCGTTGTCGTCGCTATCGCAGTGGCCTCGACGCTGATCTACATAGTCTGGAAGGGTTGGCCGGCCCTTCACCACTTGAACTTCTATACCAAAGACATGTCTGGTGTCTCGCCGACTGACCCGTTGACGAAAGGTGGAGTTCGTCATGCCGTCATCGGCACGGCGGTGCAGGTGGTGATTGCCACCGCGCTGGCCCTGCCGCTCGGTATCGGTACGGCCGTGTACATGACCGAGGTCGGCGGCAGGCTCGCCAACGTGGTCCGAACCGTCGTGGAAGCGATGACCGCGCTACCGGACATTCTCGCCGGATTGTTCATCTATACACTGCTCATTCTCGAACTCGGCGAGGAGCGGAACGGGCTCTGTGCGGGTCTTGCGCTGGCGGTGACCATGGTGCCGACGATCGCGCGCTCGGCCGAGGTGGTGTTGCGGGTTGTTCCTAGCGGGCTGCGCGAAGCGAGCCTGGCGCTGGGCGCGTCGAAGTGGCAGACAGTTCGCCGAGTGGTCATTCCGACGTCCAAATCGGGGCTGGCTACCTCACTCATTCTGGGAATCGCCCGCATTGCGGGTGAAACCGCGCCGCTCCTGATTGTCTCCGGCGCATCCACGTTCACCCAGTGGAATCCCCTGCACAACCCGATGAACTCGTTACCGCTGTTCATCTATTCCAACGTGCGCAGTGGCCTGCCGCTTGCCATTCAGCGAGCCTACGGAGCGGCCACGCTGCTGCTCGTCATCGTCGGCGTTCTCTTCATCACCACCCGATTCCTGGCCCGAGACAAGAGCGGTTCCCGATGAAATTTGTTCGTAGAAATCGACCGGTTCGCAAGAAACTGAGATGGCCAGCATTCGTCGCCGTGCTGGCCGCCGGCCTGCTCGCTACAGCCAACGTGCCGGCCGATGGTGCGGCGAGCCATCAGCTGATTCAGGGCACCGGCTCATCCTGGGCCACGAATGCCATCAATGTGTGGGTCGCGGGGGTTACCTCGAGCGGTCTGCAGGTCGTCTTCACCTCCACGGGTTCGGCTCAGGGCCGAAAGGATTTTGGTAATCAGACGACGGACTTCGCTGTCAGCGACATCGGTTATCTAGGTAAGGACCCTTTGACTGGGCAGCTTGACGTACCGTGCAAGCTGAACAGCCAACAGGACTGCCGCCCCTACGCCTATCTGCCGATCGTCTCTGGTGGCACGTCCTTTCCGTATCACCTGACCGTTGCGGGCAAGCTTGTACGCAACCTGCGGCTGTCAGGACAGACCCTTGCCAAGATCTTTACCGGTGGCATCAAGAACTGGAATGATAAGGCGATTTCGGACGACAACAACGGCAGAAAGTTCCCGTCGATTCCGATCATTCCCATTACTCATCAGGAGGGATCCGGTTCGACCGCGCAGTTCACCTTGTACCTCGATCAGCAGTACCCGAATATCTGGCGACCATACGCAGGCGGCGCGGGTTCGACTGAGTATTACCCGCATAAGGTCGGGATCGCGCAGAACGGGTCTGACAGCATCATCAACTACATAACGTCAGCTGCCGCGAATGGGTCGATCGGCTACGACGAATACTCGTATGCCCTGGCCAAGAACTACCCGGTCGCCAAGATCGAAAACGCCGCAGGGAACTTCACGTTGCCGACTCAGTACAACGTGGCGGTTGCTCTGCAGAAGGCTCAGATCAACATGAACAAGGCTTCGCCGGACTACCTGCTGCAGAACTTGTCGCAGGTCTACGTTGACCGCGATCCGCGGACCTACCCGCTCTCCTCCTACTCTTACATGATCATTCCGACGTCCGCGGCGGATTCGCGCATGACGACCGCCAAGCGGCAGACGCTAGCGGACTTCCTGTACTACTCGGTATGTCAAGGGCAGGCGCTGGTCGGTGCGGTCGGCTATTCCTCGCTGCCACTCAACCTGGTGCAGGCAAGCTTTGACCAGACAGCAAAGCTGAAGACCGCCGACCCGAAGGTCGACCTGGCGCGACGTAACGTCACGACGTGTAACAACCCAACCTTTGTGCCGGGCAATCTGTCGGCAAACCATCTCGCGCAGATTGCTCCAGCCATCCCAGCTTGTGATCGGGCCGGAGCCGGGCCATGTGCCGACGCGGGCAACCCAGGGACTTCCAGCGCGGCGGCGACATCGACGGCCGGCGGCGCAAATTCGGGACAGTCCGGCTCAACGTCGACCGGAACCGGTGATCTGGCACTCGGGACAAAGAAACCCTCGACGGGCCCCACGAAGGCCGCGGCGGTCAAGGTCGACCCGGCAACGGGGGAGCAAGTCACCGATACCAGCGGTGTTTCCGATTCGGAGGTCACGGGGGTACCCACCGACTTGGCCGCCTATCGCCAGTGCGACATGAGCCCGGTCCTGGCGCCGTTGGCCGCGATCGAGATGCTAGCGGTGCTTATTGTCCCGCCACTGTTCTACTTCTACGTGCTGCGGCGCCGCAGAGGGCGACCATGAGCCGCGGTAACGGGATCACGCGGGCGCGACGCCGCCTGAGCAAGACGCTCGCGGTCACCAGCGTCGTGCTTCTGGCGCTCGTTGGCGGCCTGTGGTTCTCGCAGTCGGCCCCGGCAGCGACCGTCGGAGCGACGGCAGGGTTCACTCACACGCAAACGGTCACCAGAGATCATCTGGTGGATGGCAAGGACGAGGTCGTCGACACCCGGAAGGTGACGGTGAACGTCGATACGACCCGTGATCTACGCGATCGACAAACGATCAACGTCACCTGGTCAGGTGCACACCCAACCGGTGCCGTCGTCTATGACAACAATTCGCAATACGCCGCGAGTCAGGAATACCCGATGGTGATTCTGGAATGTCGTGGAGTGGACTCCACGCGCGTGCCAGCGACCCAGCAGATCTCACCGGAGACGTGCTACACCCAGACCCCAGATACCCGCTATCAGCCACGCTCTCAGGGCTTCTTTCCGGCGTGGAGGGTCGATCGGTACGCCGCTGTGGCCGACCGTGCGCTCGTTGTCGATGCTCCACATCCCATTCCCCCCGCCTGCCAGGAGTTGGACACCGACGCCGAGCGGTGGGTGCCCTTCGTCGGTGCGAATGGCGCCGTCTACTCCGGTGGTGGTCTGGGGTGTGCGGGATTGGCTCCTGAACAGTCGATCGTCCAGACGCCGCTAGCACCTCCGAACGCAACCTTTGGAACGACGGACGTGGCGGGTAACGGATCCGCGAGATTCGTTGTCAACACTGAAGATACGAACGCGACGCTGGGCTGCTCCGTGTCTGTGAAGTGCGCGATTGTCGCTATCCCGATCATGGGGATCAGCTGCGACGCGCAGGGAACCGCTCGGTTACCGGGCGGGCCCCCACTTCCGGCGGCCGATGTGCCAACCGATCCGGCTGCTGCCTTCGCCACTTGTAGTCAGAAGGGTGCCTCCGAGCCGGGTGCAGCAGGCACCCAAGGGCCTGGCGCGTCCGTGCAACTGCCCGTCACCGGGCAGCTCTGGTGGGCAGCTTCGAACTGGCGTAACCGGATTACAGTTCCGTTAACGTTCGCGCAATCCGCAAGCGTCTGCGGCATCATCTCGAGCAGACCACCGATCAATTTCTACGGATCGGAATCACTTCTGCCCGCGACGCAACAGTGGGCCCCGACGTTCTGTCTGAACCCGAGTCTGTACCCGATCAATCACGTGCAGGCGAGTGAGGTTCAGGCCAAGAACTTGCTGCAGACCGGCCTCGCCAACGGCACGTATATAGGGGTAAAGGCGGCCTTCCAGGGAATGCCAGCCCAGTCACCGTTTATTAATCCCGTCGTGCAGGCACCCACAGGAATCAGCGGATTCGCAATCGCGTACATCATGGATGACGGCCAGAAGCGGGAGTACAAGTCACTCAGGTTGAATGCGCGGTTGTTGGCGAAGCTGTTGACGATGTCGTACCCCACCTACCCCGATGTCAAGCACGACTGGGCTAGCTACACCGTCAAGGTGGGCTCGAAGATGGAGACGCCCTACTTCGCTCAGGCGAGCAATCCACTGGATATGGCTGTCGACCCCGAATTCCTTGCCTTGAATCCTGGCATGAAGCTTCCTCAGATCAGCCAGCTCGAATCAACCGCGACGCTCTACGCAATGTCCAGCGATTCAGACGTGATGACGGCCCTGACCTCCTACATCAACAGCGATCCCGACGCCCGGGCCTGGCTAGACGGCCGGCCCGATCCATGGGGCATGGTCGTCAACCCGAACTATCGTGGGATCGCCCTCCCGCTCTCCAGCTGGCCGCAGCTAGACACCTACTACAACGGGCTTGGCAATCCGTGTCTCAGCGACAACCACTCGCCGATCTTGCCGTTGGTTGCCGCGCCGGTGTCTGACCCGTCAGTAATCCCGTTCAATGTTCAATTCGGCATTGCGAACTCCCAGGTTGCCTGCAACGTCCCGAACGGCCTACCAGACACCGCCGCAAACCGGAGCGTTGGGGCACTAGGACGCGAAGAGACGGGTAGCCGTTTCGTACTGGGGTTGGTCTCCCTTGCGGACGCGAGGCGGTATCAGCTCGACACTGCGGCGTTGCAGACGCAAAAGGCTCCTGGCGCGGATGATTTCACGGACCTGAGCGATCGGAGCTTCGTCCAACCGACCACTGGCGCGCTGCGGGCTGCGGCACTCATGCTCACCCCGGACGAGTCTCAGAAGACCTGGATCGTGCCCTACGACAGGATGCGAACCGACCCGGCCGGCAAGAATGCCTACCCGGGAATCATGTTGCTTTCGACCGACGTTCCTACCAAGTATCTCGATGCTGACGATGCGAACAGGTACGCGAGGTTTCTCAACTACGTGGCCGGGCCGGGACAGACGGCTGGACTGGCTAACGGTGATCTCGCGCCCGGGTATCTACCCATAACAGCGGCGAACGGGCTGCTCAGGCTGGCGAACTACACCAGAGCGTCCGCGGTCGCTGTAGCGAACCAAAAGGGCGTCGTCCCGAACCTAGACGGATCGGTCGACCCCGTGCCAGGCGGTGGTGGCGGTTCCCCTTCGTCGGCTAGCCAACCATCCGACAGCGGACAGAGCGACGCATCAAGTGATGCAGCGCCGACGCCACCGCCGGCGACCGCGGCTCCGCAGGTCTCGTCCTCGGCACCGAACACCATTGAGGCTCGCCCAGCGGGCTCGACCGCCGGTATCTCTACTGGTGTGCTTGGTTTCGCACTACCGGCATTGTTCATTCTGGCCTTGCTGACTGGGCTTGCGTCGGCGTACGTGAGCGGCGTTGGCCGGCGATGACGGCTGTTCAGGAGCGTCCCGCCCAACCCGACGCCGCACCTTCGTCGAATCCTGAGGACCGGTGGCGCCACGTCCGCAGAGCCATGCGCTGGCTACGGAATTTCTTTGCCGGTCGGGGCAAACCCAGCCGGCTCACAAAGGCGCCCACCGCGGCGACAATCATCACCACGTGGACGCTGCTCGCTTGCAGCTTCGCCGCATTGTGGTTCGTCTTCTTCGCGTTGGTGCTTAGTTCGCTTCAATTTCAGCACAGCCAGAGCAACCTCTACGCAAAGTTTAGGGAACAACTCTCACTGCAGGTCGCTCCGCTCGGCGGGATCATCACTCCGGATGCGCCTGTTGCACTGATGACTATGCCGTCTATGCATATCAAAGACTCAGTCGTTCTGGAGGGGACCGCCTCCGGCGACCTTGCCATGGGTGCTGGTCATCGGCGAGACACCCCGCTACCCGGCCAAGCGGGAACGTCGGTCATCTTCGGCCGCGAGACGCTGTTCTCGGGAATCTTCGGAGACCTGCCCTCCGCCAAGCCGGGCGCCACCTTCACCATGACCACTGGGCAGGGCGCTTTCACCTACAAGGTCGAGGAAGTCCGGCACAAGGGCGACAAGTTTCCGACCTTGCTCAAGAGTGACGAATCTCGAATCACCTTCGTCACCGCTGAAGGTGGCAGCTGGAAGAATGGTTGGACGCCCCAGCGCACCGTCTACATCGACGCAAAGCTTCAGGGCAAGGTCGTCGGGACTCCGTCGGGCCGTTTGACGGCAATCCCTTCAGCAGAGCAGGCCATGAAGGGCGACGTCAGCGCGCTCTTCTCATTGGTGTTATGGCTGCCGTTGCTGATCTTCGGTGCGGTGGCCGCAGTGTGGGCGCAGGACCGGTGGGGCCGGTGGCAGACCTGGCTCATCGGCGTGCCTGTCATCGTTGCTGGGCTCTGGGGCGTTACCGAGACTGCAATTCAGCTTCTGCCCAACCTCATGTAGAGGTTCACTGCGGGCAATATTCGCCTTATGCCGTAAGCCGATTACAGGCTGTCACGAAACCTTAGGAAAAAGGCCAACCTGTGGTTTCAGGTTCATCCCTCGTTAGTATTTCGACCTTCAGAAATAGGTGTGAAACCTAGAGGCTTTGCCTGTTCAACAATCCTTGCCTCGGAAAGGTTGCAAAATGCAGGTAAAGAGACTCTCGGTAGGAATGGGTGCGCTAGCTGCCGTCGCAGCATCGCTCTGCCTATTCTCTACCTCGGCTTTCGCGGACTACGGTCCGTCGGGAAACGACGTAGTCGGTGTCGGTTCTGACACCGTTCAGGCTGCCGGAGACTTCGTCGCTGATGGCGACGCACTCGGCGACCCCGGCTTCAACACCGCCGGCGCACTCAACCGCTTCATCAGCATCGACGCCACCGCCGATGCAAACACCCGCCTCGCTTACGGATCGCCCGGTGTCGGTAACGGCACGAACTGTGTGCCAGGAACCGGTGCTACTGCTGGCACCGGTAACGCCAACGCAAACCACTCCGACGCGCCGTGCACCCTGAACCCGACCGTGGTTCTGCGCGCGGGCCTGTCACCCATCCAGCGGCCGAACGGTTCCGGTGCTGGCTTCAACCTTCTCGTCGCTGACACGGCGACGAGCGGTGCCAACGCTGGCAAGTCCATCAACGGCCTTGTCGACTTCGCGCGCCGTTCCTCGGCTGCTGGCGCCAACGCGCTCTTCGACAGCCTCACAATCGGCAACGACCCGGTCGCGATGTTGACGTCCACGACGGCGACGACGCACGAAACCAAGGGCCTTTCGGTTGCGCAGCTCAAGGCTGTTTACCAGTGCACCCTGACTGACTGGGGTGTCGCCAACGGCGGCGCGTCCAATGGCCAGACGATCAAGCCCCTCCTCCCGCAGGTTGGATCCGGCACGCGTACGTACTTCCTCGGCCAGATCGGTGTCACCACGCCGGGTAGCTGCGTGCAGAACGTTGAAGAGAACGACCCCGAAGCCATCGATGGCAGCGGCGACCCCGCCAACGCGATCGAGCCGATGTCACAGAGCCGCCTTTTCCTCTTCCAGGGCAAGCTTTCTGACGGATCCCCCAACGGCCTCGGTGGATACTTCCACGACCCGTCCTGCGTCGGCCTCGCGACCACTCCGGCCGCTTGTGCCACGAACACCCTCGCCCCGAACGTGACCCTCTGGAACACGGCTGCCGGCCTGCCGGCACCGAGTGACAGCGGCGCACTGTTCAACCCAACCCGTCCGCTGTTCATCTACTTCCGTCACGCGGACATCACCAGCACCAAGAAGTTCGAGCCAGGTAGCACCCTGAACTGGGTTCGCACCATGCTGTTCAACCCGGGCGGCACCGGTACGCCTTACTTCTGCAGCGCAGCCGGCCAGGCCAACATCTCGGCCGCTGGCATCGTCCCCGCTTGCGTGTACACCGCTGCTGGTCCGTGACCTGCAGTAGCTAGCAACAAGTTTCTTCAGCAAAGCACTTTCAGCTCGGCCCAATAGATCGTGGGGCGGGCGGGCCCCCGCCCGCCCCACTGCACTCACCCAACTCAGTGAGAAAGGCAAGTATTCATGAAGTCTGTCAAAAGGGCAGTCGCGGGACTGGCGTCCTGCGCGATTGTGGGCGGTGGCCTGCTCCTTGCAGCAAGCTCCGCACACGCCGCGGGCACGGTGGATCCGGCTATCACCGGTGACGCCAACGCTCAGGGCACGGTCTCTTTCTTCAACGCCACTGGTACCCAGATCTTCAGCGGTTCGCTGAGCGATCTCGGTGGCGACTACCTAATGGCCTCCTCGGCCACCACGCGTACGGGCACCAACAAGGCGTCGCTGTTCGCCGCCAGCCCCGACCACACCAAGGCCGATTCATCGTTGTGGAACGCCGCGGGCCTCACCGCAGCCTCCAACTGGCCGTTGACCACCGCTGGTGGTGCTCCTGCCAGCCTGGTCGCTGCTGAGGGCGCTGGCGTTCCCGTTGTTCACGTCGGTGCGGGTGACGGTTCGCTGGCCGGCTTCTTCGCCGGTTCGGTCAACGACCCGACCGCTGGATTCGACCACATCGTTCAGGTTCGCCTCGAGGATTCCGGACCGGGCAAGCCCGCTCAGCTTCCTTTCTGGCAGGCCGACGTCCTCATCGACACGGTGGCCAACACCTGGACCCAGGTCTTCCCGGCGGCCCCCGTCCTCGTGAACACGTCCATCTCGACGCCGGTTGCAACCCCGACCAGCCCGGCTCCCGCCGGTACGACCTCGGTTGCACTGTCTTCGACCTTGACGGCCGCTGACTCGACCCACCCGGCCGGTTCCGTCGAACTCTTCAACGGTGCCACCGACCTCGGCCCGGCAACGCTGAACGCTGCCACCGGAGCCATCACCGCGACGGCGACCGTTGCCAACAGCACCACCTACAGCTTCACCCTCGCCTACAGCCCGGCCAGTGGGTACAACGCGTCGACGTCCTCGGCGCTGGCCTACACGGTTCAGGGTCCGGCAGCTGTCACCGCAACCACGGTGAGCGGCCCGACCTCGACCACCCTCGGTAGCGCGATCACCTTGCACGCAGACGTCAAGGTCGGCGCAACTGCCGTCCCTGCCGGTGCTGGCTCGGTACAGTTCGTCGTCAACGGCACCAACGTTGGCACCCCGGTTCTCGTTACCGCGACCGGTGCGGACTTCTCCTACAACCCGACGGCCACCGGTTCGGCGACCGTCACGGGCACCTTCACCCCCGCTGCAGGTCAGAACTTCACCACGTCAACCGACACCGCGGGTGTCACGGTGATCACCACCGCGCCGTCGTTCAACCCTGACCCGCAGACCGTCGTTGTCACGGTGCCGACCGGTACTTTGGTCATCAGCACCCCGTACACCGCTGCCAACCCGTTCAACCTCGGCACCCTGCAGTTGAGCGCCGATGGCACCGGCTTGTCGACCTCTGCTCCGTTCGGCAGCAACGCGCCGGCCGGAACTGACCCGGGCACCCTCGACGCCAGCCCGACCGCGTCGGTCACCAACGGTGTCACGATCACCGACACCCGTCCGGGAAGCACCGGCTGGACCGCCTCGGCCCAGACCACGGACTTCACTGGCCCGGCCGGTAACACCACCCCGATCGACGGCAACAACCTCAGCTTCACCGGTGTGACCCCGAAGTACATCACGGGCAACCACCTGCAGGCTGGCTCGGTCACGCCGTCCGACATCACCGCATTCAAGACGGCGAAGAAGCCTTTCGCTACCACGACGCAGGGCCCCGGCACCGTGAACATCTACGGCACCCTCGGCCTCACCGCGCCGACCTCCACCCTGCCCGGCCTGTACACCGCGACCGTGACCTTCACGATCGTCTAGTTCGGCCCGCGGGAAGCACGATCCCGTAAGCACCTTTACGGACAAGCTGAATCGAAAACGGCAGGGCGGGCGACGTATTCGCCCGCCCTGCCCAGTTCGTTAAGACCTAGTTCATCCGTAAGACGTTGAGAGTGAGTCTGCTACTCCCATGCCTGTATCAATGCCCAACCGGACGCCAGGACGTCCGCTGCGGTCCGGCCTCATTCGTGTTGTTGGCGTCGCGGTCACAGGATTGCTGCTCCTGACGGGGTCTGTCGCACTCAGCGCGTTGACTGGTCCTGGCGTGTCTGCGGCGACCAATTCCTCCAGCCCCGCAGCACCTTCGGTGAGCTCAGGATCGTCGGCACCTTCGACGACCGGCTCGCCGTCGACCGGTGCCGTGAAGGGCGGCGCGAAAGCACCGGCACGCGCGACCTTCGGCATCGGTCCCACGACGCTGGGGGCGACCAACGCCCGCGGTTACTTCTCCTACGACATGGGCGTCGGCGGCACCTACGCCGACCACGTCGCAGTTTTCAACTATGGCGCAACGACCCTGAAACTCACGGTCTTCGCGGCCGACCTCGAAAACGGTGACAACGGTGACATCGCGGTTGGCCTTCAAGGAGCGCCGACGAACGATGCGGGCAGTTGGGTCAAGTTGAGTTCGAACGTCGTCGCCGTCACGGTGCCGCCGCAGACCAAGAAGAGCGGCCCGGGAAAGGTAGTCCTGCCGTTCCGCATTGTGGTTCCCAACAATGCGATTCCGGGCGACCACGGTGCCGCGATCGTCGCAACGCTCTCCACATTGGGCAAGAACCCGAAGGGCGAGAACGTCCGGTTGGACCAGCGGATCGCCACCCGGATGTACCTGCGGGTCGCCGGCCCGCTGCACCCGTCGCTGGTCGTCGAGAACGTCAAGGTCAAATATCACGGCACCCAAAACCCGATCGGTCGCGGAACGGCGACGGTCACCTACACCGTTCACAACACGGGCAATGTCCGACTGGCAGCCGGTCAACTTGTCGCGATCACGGGTTTGTTAGGAACGAAGGCGAAGCCTGTTTCACCGCCTAACGTGCAGCTGCTGTTCCCCCGATCCAGCCAGGTCGTCACCGTGAACATCAAGGGCGTTCTGCCGACTGTGCTGCAGAAAGCGCGTGTGACGGTTACTCCGCTGCTCTTCCAGGACCAGAAGCCGATGCCGGTTCCCACTGCGGCCGCTTCGCAGTCCTTCTACGCGGTGCCATGGAACCTGTTCGGTGCCGTCCTGCTCGTGTTGATCCTGCTGGTCGCCGGCTGGTTCTTCCGTAGAAGGCATAAGCGGACGCCCCCTGCAGGTGGTTCAGGCCGCGGCCGGCGCCGCAAGCCCACTGGTCCTCCTCAACCCGACGGCCCGGTTGAGGTCGAGACGGAAACTGCGACGCAAAGGGTTGGTTCATGAACATCATTCATCGTCTTGGTAAGACGGTTGCCGCCTTATCACTGGCGGCGATCGGTACGGCGGTTCTGGCCCTACCCGCGCACGCCGCGGCGCTGCCGTTCAACGACGAGAACGTCAACGGCTACATCGGCTTGTGCGACAAGAACGGCCAACAGGTCACCTCTGGGAATCTCGCTGACCTTCCCTATATCTGGACGGCGGTTTCTTCTCAGCCCGCGCCGAGCGGAATGGGTACGAAAGTCCAAGGCAAGGCGACGCTGTATGCGTTCCAACCACGACAAGGCGTCGATCCGGGGGAGTGGACGGGCTACCAGATGACTGCGGGCTCGGCGTACACGAGCGACGCGCACCCCATGGCTCAGGCAACGACACTTGACCCGTCGCTGGCAGCGTTCCTGGAAGCGTATCCGGCAAATTGGCAAGGGCTCGTCGAGCTGCGGATGATCTATACCGCTCCCAACCACGTGGCACACACCGATACCTACCCGGCAACAGTCGTCAAGGTGACCGGTACGAAGTGGGCCACGGTGGACGGCGGCACGGCGGCGTGCGACGCGGGCAAAGCTGTCTCTGCAGAGACGATGTATCTACCCTCCTCGACCTTCACGAAGGCGCCACCAAAGCCCACAGCGTCGAGCACCAAGCCAGCTGGCACCACGGCGACTTCGGCAGCCTCGTCGGGCCGACCTGCCGAGTCGAGTTCGGCCTCGAAGCCAGGTGCAAGCGCCGCCTCGTCGACCGCCGCGGCTGCGGACAACGCGTCGGCCAGCGCCAAGCACGGTGGTTCCGCCGCGGGCTTGATCGCCGGAATCTGCGCGGTTGCACTCGTCGCGATCGGAGGCGGCGCACTGTGGTGGCGTCGTCGCAAGGTTGGTGAGGTTTGACAGGCAGAGTTGCCGAAGCAGCCCTCCAGACAGCGAAAAGTCTGCGGTTCGTGCCTCGTTCATCTAAACGTCTTACACAGAAGACCAGTCCTTTGCTTGGCACCGCCAGTGTGTGCCCGTGCGTCGCGCGCTGCGACATTCGTCAATCAACTCGGGGAGATCATCCGTGAAGCTAAGTAGACGTTGGGCCACCGCGGCCCTCACTGGCGTTGTCGGCCTAACGACCGCCATCGTGGTGACGGCAACTGGTGCGCACGCGGCGCCCGGGACGGTGGATCCGGCTGTTACCGGTGATGCGAATGCGCAGGGCACACTTTCTATCTACGACAGCAACGGAGACCAGATCTCGTCCGGCTCGCTTGACGATCTGGGCGGCAACTACTTCATGGCATCGTCGGCCACGGCCCGGGTCGGGACGACCAAGGCCTCGCTGTTCGCCGCCAGCCCCGATCACACCAAGGCTGATTCGTCGTTGTGGAACGCCGCGGGCTTGACCGCAGCCTCCAACTGGCCCCTGACGACCGCTGCAGGCGCCCCGGCCAACCTGGTCGCCCTCGAGGGTGCCGGCGTTCCGGTTGTTCACGTCGGCGCTGGTGACGGCTCCCTGGCTGGTTTCTTCGCGGGTTCGGTCAACGACCCGACAGCTGGCTTCGACCACATCGTCCAGATCCGTCTGGAAGATTCAGGACCGGGCAAGCCGGCCCAGATTCCGTTCTGGCAGGCCGACGTCCTCATCGACACGGTGGCCAACACCTGGACCCAGCTGTTCCCGACGCCTCCGCCAGCCAAGACCGTGACCAGCCTGACCGCCATCACGGCCAGCCCGGTTTCGCCTGCTGTGCACGGCTCAACGGTGACACTGACCTCGACGCTGAGCGCTGCTGACTCGTCCAGCCCGGCCGGCACCGTGCAACTGTTCGACGGCGCCACTGCTGTCGGTGCGGCTACCTTCACAGCTGCGACCGGAGCGGTGTCGAAGACCGTCACGCCGACCGACGGTGCGCACAATTACAAGTTCGTCTTTACGCCCACTGACACTGCCACTTACAGCGGCGCCTCGTCGGCGGTCTTGAGCTACACCGTGAACGCCGTGACGCAGACAACGACTGCACTGACAGCGTCACCTGCCGGGCTTGCAGTCGTGGGCGATTCAGTGGAACTAACCGCGACGGTCACGCCGGCGAACGCCGTCGGAACAGTCAAGTTCCTCGACGGCGCCACGATGATCGGCAGCGCGATGCCCGTGTCTGCGGGAACCGCCACGACCAGTACGACAACGTTGACGCTCGGCAACCACCAGTTGACAGCCGTCTTCGTTCCCACCGATTCCGCCGTCTTCGCGACCTCTCCGCCGTCCCCTGTGGTGGCATACGAGATCGATCCCCTGCCGGCGAACCCAACGACCACGACGCTGGCCGTGACACCAGCCGGGCCGATCACTCAGGGCGATAACGTGACGCTGGACGCAACGGTTTCGCCCACAAGTGCCGTGGGATCGGTGAACTTCTTCAACGGCGCGGTTCAGCTCGGCTCCTCACCCGTCGTTGCGGGTGCGGCAAGCTTCAGCCCCACGTCGCTGCCAGTGGGAACCTTGAGCCTCGTGGCGAAATTCGTCCCTAGCGACTCAACCCTGTTCGGTGCCTCGTCATCGTCTGCGGTACCGCTGGTCGTCAAAGCACCAGCGATCACACCGGTAGTCACAGTCACTTCGAGCCCGGTCAGCCCAATCGTCACCGACACGGACGTCACGTTCACTGCGACGTTCAACCCGACCGTGGCCACTGGCACCGTGCAGTTTTCTGATGGGAGCACGCCGATTGGTTCACCTGTCACGGTGACCGACGGCACGGCAACTGTCACGACGTCGTTTAGCACCGCTGCTACTCACTCGATAACAGCGGCGTTTACCTCATCGGACCTGACGGTATTCAAAGATGCAATCTCGGCCCCGTTGAGTGTTAATTCCATCCCGCCAGCAACGGCTACGGCGGTCAGCCTCGCGGTTTCACCGACGAGCCCGGTGGATCCAGGGACTTCGGTGACGCTCACCGCGACGGTGACCCCGGCGGACGCCGTCGGTAGCGTGGTGTTCACCGATGGGGCAACCGCAACCGGCAGCCCGGCTACGGTTACCAACGGCACGGCCGCGATCACCGTAAGCACCCTGGGTTCCGGTGTTCATTCACTGAGCGCCGCGTTCACCGCGACCGATGTCCACAACTTCACCAACAGCGCCACGACGTCACCGACACCGTTCACGGTGAACGCGACGGCGACCACTATCGCGTTGGCGGCAACGCCGGCCGATCTGGTCTCGCTGGGCTCACCCGTCAAACTCAAGGCGACCGTGTCGCCGGCAGGCGCGGTTGGCGGTGTGCAATTCCTCGACGGTCAAACGGTAATCGGGTCGGCACCAGTCGTGGCCGGTTCCGCCACCTTCTCGACGTCATCGCTGACCGAAGACACCCACACCCTGACGGCCGTGTTCGCGCCGACCGATGTAGCGAAGTTCGGGGCATCCACCTCATCTGCAGTAACCCTCACGGTGAAGGCAGATGCGATGATGGGCGACGCGACCGGGTCTGACGGCCAGATCTTGACGCCCGGCATGACGTTGAAACCCGGCCAGGTCATCACCCTGGCGGCAAGTGGCTTTGTACCGAACGAAACGGTGACCGAGGTTGTCCATTCGGCTCCGGTGACGATCGGTACGACACACGCAGACGCATCCGGCAATGTCACCACGACGATCACGCTGCCGACGAACCTCGCACCCGGCAATCACACGCTCGTTCTGCAGGGTTCACTCGACGCACCGAGCTTCGCGTTCGTGATCGCCGCGGTCACGACTCCGGTCGGCTCCACGCCGACTGACTCCGCAGCTGCGGCGGGAGATCCGGGCTCGGATTCATCGGGCGGCCTGCTGGCCAGCACCGGTACGAAGGTAATACCTGCGGCGGTGCTAGCGCTGTTGCTCATCGGCGGCGGCTTCGTTCTATTGACTGGCGGTCGCCGGCGACGCTCCAACGAGCGCTGACCGTTGACTTCTTAGCGAGATGATCGAGTCCCCGGTTCTGGTTCTTTCAGAACCGGGGACTCAATCGTTGGCCCCGGATCTTCAAGGCCTGACGATACGATCACGAACGGCCTAGGAGGTGGGCCCGGTGGCAGTTTCCGGCAGTGGATCGGAAAGTTCGTCTGCCGATTCGTGCCATGGCCGCCACCGCAATCCAGAACCGACACCGCCATTGACATCGCCATCCACACCGCCACCGACGGTGACTTCCGGGGTGAACCTCAATGATCCGGCCCTTCGTCGAAGATGGGAGATCGAGCAGAAGCTCATCGAGAATGACCTGGTCGATGAACGGATTTCTCGATTCCACCGGTTCATCTGGCTCGGCTTCGTACTCTTTTTCGCCCTCGACATCGTCGTGGCTAGCTGGGTGATCCTGAGTCGGATGTAGAAACAACCAATATTTGTATGGAGAATGCTGATGCGGCGCCTCTGCGCGATCTTGATAGGCCTATCGTTGTTGCTGGTTGGTTGTACTGGAACAAGCTCGAAGGCGACTCCCGTCCCGCCGAGCAATGCCAATGGCGTAGCGCAGTCAGGGCCGTTCCCAACTGCGACGGGGAGTTTCGGTGACAAACCTGCCCTGACGTTCAACCCAGGGAGCAAGCCGTCCACCGCCCTGCAGCGCAAGGTTATCCGCGCCGGTAGCGGTGCAACGATCGCCAAAGGGGATCTGCTCGCCGTGGATTACCTTGGTCAGATCTGGAACGGCAAGGTCTTTGACAATTCCTATGACCGTCATTCTGCTGAGGCCGTGCAGATTGGCATCGGCAGCGTGGTGACGGGTTGGGACACCGGTCTCGTCGGTCTCAAAGTCGGTAGTCGGGTCATGCTGTCAGTTCCGCCCGCGTTGGGTTACGGAGCCGACGGCAACAAGGCCGCAGGTATCACCGCCACCGACACCCTCGTCTTCGTTGTCGACATTGCCAAGTCCTACAACGGTCATTCGAGCGTTGATCCGTCCGCGACGGCACAGCCTGAGCCACCAGCAGCGCCGATCGTGACCGGCGCTCTGTCGGTCGGGCCGACGATCACGATTCCGACCGGGCTGGCCCCGCCGGTAAAGAAGAGCACCTACGTGCTTGCGAGGGGTCATGGCGCTCTCGTCACCCAGGGCACCGCGATAATCCAGTATCAGGGCGTCGACTGGGTCGGTGAGGTTGCCGGCTCTACCTGGCAGAACGGTGCTCCGACGTCGGTTCCGGTTGGCGCGGCGGCTGATTCGACGGGCGGCCTGTTCGACTCGCTTGTCGGCATCCCGGTCGGCAGCCGGGTCCTGATCGTCGCGCCCGCGCCTGCCGGCCAACCGACGGGGACCAGCAGCGCTGCGGTTGTCGTAGATATTTTGGCGCAACTCACGACTGCGAAGGCGATGGCCACCGAGTGACCGGCTGGCCGACAGCACCGGGTGTCACGCAGGCGAACATCGCCCGGCGGGTCGGCAAATCACCTTCTCGGGTGTGAAAAATCGGGCAACTATGGACTGATCAGTACTTTCTCTACGAAGGGCCTGTCATGTCCGTAATGCCATTTCGAACCCTTAACCCCGTTTCGGCCGGTGTCGCCGGTCTCGGCCTGATCGTCGCAACGAGCCCGGTCGCCGCCACGATGCTGGTATCGAGGGACTCCTCGCCGGCCGCTAAGGCCAAGATCCTGGATTGCCGGCACCAGAGGCCGATGCGACCGGAACTTAGGTCCGGGGACTGCATCATCGTCGTCGCCGGGGGCTTCAAGCCCGCGGAATCCATAAAGACGAGACTACAAAGCGCGCCGGATACGCCGGTGCTCGTGCGGGCTGACAGAGCTGGGGTCGTTCGCTACCGCATGGTGGTGCGCGAGCCAGCAAATCGGCGCGCGGACGTGCTGACCCTCGTGGGTCTCGGCCGGGCGACTGGTAGCACCGCTGGCACGCACAACGAGTCGGCGAACCTCATCGTGGCCGTCCCTCGGTTCGCAATCGTCCCTTTCACGGTCAGAGGCCGGCATTGAGATGAGCTGCAGGTGAACAGTCGAAATCTCGGCTGAAGCCTTTGAGCGGGGGCTGAAGCTGCCGATGTGTTGATTAGTCGACACGCGGAGGATTTCTAGACATGGCTCGCACACATATTCGCTCCCTGCGCTCCGCCGCACTAGCGGTCGTCGCGGTGGGAGCGGTTGCGGCTGCCGTGCCCATGACGCTCGCGGCGCATTGGGCACCTCTGAAGCCGCTGCCGGTAGAACGACGCCCAACTACCAGCATGACGGACTGCGGGGGCCGGCCGTTGCACTCTGCCATCGTCCGACCCGGTCAGTGCGTCGCGTTCGTCGGTCGCAACTTCAAGGGGCACGAGCTGGTCGAGGTCCGTCGCCGCAACACCAAGCAGGTAGTGCGTGCCGCCGCTGACGCCGCAGGAGCCGTTCGCTATCAGATCGTCCTGGCCCCATCAACACCAACCGGCGCCGATGTCATCACGATGGTCGGCCTCGGCACGACATCAGCAGCGGCATCGACAGCTACGGCCAACGCTGCCGCCGCCACCGCGAATCTGGAAGTGACGGTGCCTCGGTTCGCCGTCTTGAACTTCTCCGTCTCGCGCCACTAGTTGGGGAGCGCGCCACTAGTTGGGGAGTGCGCCACCAGTTGGGGAGTGCGCCACCAGTTAGGAGTGCGCCACTAGCGTACGAGCCAGCGGTCGGGCTCATGCCCTGTCGATCTGCCGGCCGGGCATCGGCTCGGCAAGATCTGCTCGCCAGGCAGGTGCGCTGAACGTCTCAGCGAAGTACTGCGTCTCATGCGCCACCTCCTCGTCAACGAACTCCATGACCGAGACTGAGTAGGTGGGCACACCGTCGTAGGTGATGATGCACTCGCTCACCCACACATTGCCGCTGCCAACGATTCGCAGCACCGTGAAGTGCCGATCGGCAGGGTGCCCGCCACGTTGCGCCGCGATCGTTGTGCGGCCTCGAAAGCGTTCACCTGATTGCGGATAGTCGAGGATCGCGTCGATGGCGTAGATGGCGTGTTCGGTCTCCGAATCGCCACGTTCGGAGGCGTGCCAGTGTTCGGAGATTGCTGCCCTGATCGAATCCACCGCGTTGTCCATTCTGTGCAGAAAACGCAACGGTGTCAGCGTAGACCGGTTGCCGCGGTCAGAGCTCGTCGGACAGCTCCAACCACGCGTGCTCAGCAGCCTCTTTCGCAGCAACGACCTCGCGAAGCTCGCTGTCGAGTTCACTGATTCGTGTGTAGTCGGTTGCGTGTTCTGACAGCGCAACGTGCAGCGCGCTCTCGCGGGTATCGAGCTTGGCGATTTCGCGCTCGAGCCGGGACAGTTCCTTTCGCGCGGCACGGGAATCGACTTTGCGGGCACGCTGTGCAGCGGCCTCCGCTGCGGAGACCGGATTTGTACCACCCGAACCGGTGGCGGCGGGGCCGGTGAGGGAGGTGCTGGCGTTCTCGGCGGCGATGGCTTCGGCTCGCCGTTTCAGATACTCGTCTATACCTCCCGGCAATGCTTTGACCGAGCCATCACCCAGAAGGGCGACGGTCGAGTCAGTCACCCGCTCGATGAGGTACCGGTCGTGGCTGACCACGATCAGCGTGCCGACCCATGAGTCGAGCAAATCTTCCAGCGCAGCAAGGGTGTCGGTATCGAGATCGTTGGTCGGCTCGTCCAGCAGCAGCACGTTGGGCTGAGTGAGCAACAGCCGTAATAGCTGCAGCCGGCGCTTCTCCCCGCCCGAGAGATCGGCGACGGGCGTCCACTGGCGATCGTTGGCGAAGCCGAAGCTCTCGGCCAGCTGACTGGCGGAAAGCTCCACACCGTTGAGCTCGGCGGTCGTACGAACCTCCGTCACGGCCTCGATCACCCTTAAATTGGCAGGTAATTCGGTGACGTTCTGGGAGAGATGCCCAGCGCGAACGGTTTGCCCGATAACAACTTTTCCGCTGTCTGGCTGCAGTTCCCCGGCCAGCAGGCGAAGCAGGTGGGTCTTGCCGGATCCGTTGACGCCGATTATTCCGATCCGATCACCTGGACCGACGTGCCATTCGACGTTGTCCAGCAAGACCTTTTGCTGTTCACCGGCGCCGACCGTCAGTGACACGTCCTCGACGTCGTACACACTGCGCCCAAGTCTCTTCGCCGCGAGTGCCTTCAACTGCGTGGTACTGCGTGGCGGTGGCACGTCGGCGATGAGGGCTTCGGCGGCGTCGATCCGGAACTGCGGTTTCGATGTCCGGGCCGGTGGCCCGCGACGGAGCCAGGCCAGCTCTTTGCGCAACAGGTTCTGCCGTCTGGCCTCGCTCGCGCTGGCCTGTCGGTCCCGCTCGGCCCTGGCCAGAATGTAGGCGGCGTAACCACCGTCGAAGCTGCGAACGCCACCGTCGATGACTTCCCACGTCCGGGTGCAGACCTCGTCGAGAAACCAGCGGTCGTGGGTGACCGCGAGCAGAGCGCCGCGACGCCGGTTGAGGTAGCCGGCCAGCCAGGTCACACCTTCGATGTCGAGATGGTTGGTCGGCTCGTCCAGCACCAGCAGGTCCGCGTCGGTGACCAGCGCTGCCGCGAGGGAAACTCGGCGCCGTTCGCCGCCGGAGAGTCGATCGACCTGAGTGTCGAGGCCCAGCGTCGCCAGCCCGAGGCCGGTGAGCACCTCTCGCACGGCGGCGTCACCGGCCCAGGTGTGCTCAGCGGCATCACCGACAACGGTCTCGCGAACGCTCGACCCCGCGATGAGAGTCCCGGCCTGGTCGACCACCGCAATCCGCGCGCCACCGGTCTGGGTCACGCGGCCCGAATCCGGCGGCTCAGCCGCCGTGATCATGTTCAGCAGGGTCGACTTTCCGCCGCCGTTGCGACCGACCACTCCGATCCGGTCGGCATGGCTCACCCCGAGTGACACGCCCGAGAGCACGACCGTGGTGCCGTAGCCCTTGGAAACGTTCTCCAAGTTCACCAGATTCGCCAAGCTAAGCCATCTCCTGATTGCTGTGATCTCGCTGAATTTGCTCTGACGGCCGTTCCCGTTCGTTCAGACGGCTACGGGCTGGCAAGCACCCGCGCGCCATGAACGTTCCCGACGACGGGAATGGCAAGGCGGCAGGTTGCTGATGCCTTCAGCTCCGTTGCGATGGCCGCTGCGGCGATCCGGTTTGGAGCGAGAAAGGCACACGTAGGGCCTGAACCCGAAACCAGGCCCGCCAGGGCGCCAGCCTCGGTTCCTGCCTTCAAGGTACGGCTTAGTTGAGGCGCCAGCGCCAGCGCGGCCGGTTGCAGGTCGTTGATCAACAGCTCGCCGAGCGCACCGTAATCGCCGGCGACGAGTGCGGCGAGCAGCGGAGCAACCTCCCCCGCAGAGGTAGCTGCGGTCGTCCTCTCGGAACCAGCCGCACGCTGTCTGTCTAGTTCGCGGTACACCGCAGGGGTGCTGAGACCGGCTGAGGCAGCCGCAAGGACCCAATGAAACTCGTGCGGAGTGTCAATAGGCCTCAGCCGCTCGCCGCGGCCGGTGCCGAGGGCCGTCCGACCGTGCAGTGCGAAGGTCACATCGCTACCGAGTTCGGCCGCCAACAGGTCCAGCTCGGCCTCGTCGATGTCGAGCTTCCAGAGCTCCTTGCACGCTAGTAACGCACCGGCGGCATCAGCAGAGCCGCCCGCCAGCCCGGCCGCCACAGGTATCGCCTTGGAGACACTCAAGGCAACTCCGGCCCTAGACCCGCGCCGGTGCTTGGCTAACAGGTCGGCTGCCCGCCAGGCCAGATTGCGCTCATCCGCAGGCACACCGGCGGCCTCCGGGCCAGACAGCGACAAGCCGATCGCCGGACCGGGGGTGCCAGCTGACGCTGTGATGTCGTCATAGAGGCCGACGGCCTGAAAAACAGTGGTCAGCTCGTGAAAGCCGTCAGGACGAAGCGGGCCGACTCCGAGGTGCAGATTGATCTTTGCCGGAACGCGGACGTGGACGTGATCACCGCCGAGCTTGTCGCTGGGTTCGTCGCTGACTGTTCCGTCCACCACTCCGGCGATATTAGTGCGTGCGCGCACCCCCGATTTCACCCAACGGCGGTTTGGCTTGTAGTCTTGACGGGTTGCCTCGGCGAGGGAGCGCGCGCCTTACCAGCAGATTCAGTACCTGAGTTTGCCGGTACGCGAGCGGGCTTCGTGATCGACGCGGTGTTTGCCGGTATCGAATCGGTCGACTCTGCCGTCGGTCGCGTGCCGTGGCGACGCCGTGCAGATGTTCCGCTAAAAGCAACAGCCATTCGTCGTTGAGTAACCAGGAGTGCCGCCGTGCCCGAAATTCGCCTTGCCGCCGAGACCCGCACCGAGTTCGGCAAGGGTGGTGCCCGTCGCACCCGCCGCGCCGGCAAGATCCCGGCCGTCATCTACGGCCACGGAGCAGACCCACGCCACGTTTCCCTTCCGGCGCGCGAATTCAGCCTTGCCATCAAGCGAAACGGCGCAAACGTGCTACTGACGCTCTCGGTCGACGGCAAGGACGAACTCGCCCTCCCCAAGGCCATTCAGCGTCACCCGATCAAGGGCGACTACGAGCACGTCGACCTGATCGCCGTACGCAGTGGCGAGAAGGTCACCGTCGAGGTTCCGCTGGTGTTGCAGGGTGACATCGCCCCCGGTGGCCTCCTCGCTCAGGACCACACGACGGTCGCTGTCGAAGCTGAAGCCACCCACCTGCCGACCGAAATCGTTGTGGTGATCGAGGGCCTCGAGGTTGGCGTCGTCATCAACGCCGGCGATCTGGTCCTGCCTGAGGGCAGCGTGCTGGTGACCGACGCGGACGCTCTCATCCTGCAGGTCAATGGTGCTCCGACCGCCGAAGACATCGAAGAAGACATCGCCGCTGGCGCTACCGAGTTGGGCATCGTGGAAGACAAGCCCGCCGAGAGCGCCGACGCCGAGTAGCGCACTTCCAACCCCCGGACACGGCTTGAGCGGAGCTGGGCAATGCCTGACGATCGGTATCTCGTCGTCGGGCTCGGCAATCCTGGCCCGCGCTATGCCGCTACCCGTCACAATGCGGGTTTCTTCGTTGCCGACGACCTGGCTGCGCGGGTGGGCGGCCAGTTCAAGGCTCCCAAGGCGCTCAGCGGGCGCGCGGACATACTCGAGGGCCGACTAGCAGGTCACCCGGTCGTCATCGCCAAACCGAAGTCGTTCATGAACGAGTCGGGTGGTCCGATCGCGACGGTAAGCCGGTTCTACAAGATCGAGGTCGAAAACATCATCGTCGTTCACGACGAGCTCGATCTGCCCTTCGGCGCTCTTCGACTCAAGCGCGGCGGCGGCGAAGGCGGGCACAACGGCCTCAAATCGACCAGCGCCTCGCTCGGTTCCAAGGAATACGCGCGCGTCCGCTTCGGTATCGGGCGGCCTCCGGGGCGGCAGGATCCCGCTGAGTACGTACTGCGCGAGTTCTCCGCTGCCGAACGAAAGGAGCTGGCCTTTCTCGTCGACCGCGCAGCCGACTCGGTGGAGGCAATCCTTTCGGCTGGGCTCGAGGGTGCCCAGAACACCTTCAACGCTTGAGCGTTTCAGTTCGCCCCATCGGGTGGTGCTGCGGTATACCTATGTGACGAAAGACCGCACGGGGGTACGTCCACAGCCGTAAGACTGGAAGGTCAGTATGCCTCGCAGACCACAATTTCTGGCTGGATTGCTCGCCTTGGCCGTGGCCGCCACCGCAGTTGGTGTCACGGTCTTCCTGCACGTCAAACCTGCTGCAGCCGCGGGTGAAGCCACCGCGAATCAGGTACTGACGGTTCAGACGGCAAGCCCGACAGCGACAACAGCCAAGATCGACCTGTGGCAGCGCAATTCGATCGGTCAATTCGTCCATATCTGGGGCTCAGCACCGGGCTTCGTTGGCGAACTCGGAGTCGGCAGGACCGCCGACAACATCGCGCGAACCCCCGCCGGCGTCTTCACGCTGACTCAGGCGTTCGGCAACCAGCCGAACCGTGGAACCAGGTTGCCTTACTTCCTGGCCGGGCCGAGCGACTGGTGGAATGGCGAAGACAATTCGCCGGCCTACAACACGCACGTGCGGCAGGCAGCGTCACCGGGGCCGAACAGTGAAAACCTGTACAGGGCAGGGGTCGTGTACTCGCGCGCCGTCGTGATCAACTACAACACTTCACCTGTGGTCAAGGGTGCCGGCTCGGCCTTCTTCCTGCACGTGTCCAACGGTCAGCCCACCGCCGGCTGTGTCTCGATGCCTGCCAACCTGCTCGACCAGGTGATGTATCTGCTTGATCCGAAACAGCATCCGGTGATCAGCATCGGTGTTGGTGCTGCCGCGACCACGCTGATCACGAGGACCAACAACGGGGTGGCAACCAAGCGAAACCCGTTCGGCTCGCTCGACTCGGTGACACCGACGGGTGGACGTGTCGCACGCGTCGTGGGTTGGGCGGCTGATCCCGATAACCTCAACGCGCGCCTGACTGTCAAGATCTACATCGACAACCTCGGCTACGGGGCATACGCCACAGGTGTTCCCCGTCCGGATGTGGTTCGGACTCGCCATACCGGGCCGAATCCCGGGTATTCACAGCTGATCACGCTGAAACCGGGCGCTCATCAGGTTTGCACCTATGCGGTCAACATCGGCATCGGCAACGCCAACTCCCGCCTCGGGTGCAAGTACATCACGGTGCGGTGAAGGCTTGAGCGTTGTAAACCAACCGTGCCGACTCACCGCTGGAGCAACGTTTCAGCCGGTGTTGCGGAGGCCGGCGGCGACGCCGTTGATGGTGAGCAAGAGCGCCCGGTTCAACGCAGCCTGTTGCGTGGTCGCTGCGCTGGCGTCGTTCTGGGTGGCGCCGTCGGTAATGCCGCGAACCCGGGCCAGCAGGTCGACCTGAGCGTAAGAGATCGGGTCGAGGTAGGCATCGCGCACGCCCAATGTCCTTTGCAAACCAGGCTGGTTGTCCAGCAGCTCATGCTCGCCGGTTAGCTTGAGAACCTCGGTCATCGTCCGGTCGTGTTCGGCCCTGACCTCGTCGAAGAGCCGGCGCAGCTGCTTGGGGACCAAGGTTGCGACGTAGTGTTCTGAGATGTCGAGATCGGTCTTGGCCAAGGTCATCTCGACGTTGGAGATGAAGGTACGGAAGAAATGCCATTCGCCGTGCATCTCGGCCAGGGCCTCGCCCATGCCCGCCTCGCGTGCCGCCTGCAGCCCGGACCCGACGCCGAACCAGCCCGGGACGATCTGGCGTGACTGCGTCCAGCCGAATACCCAGGGAATCGCACGCAATCCTGAGATTCCGCCACCCGAGTCGGGACGGCGCGATGGCCGGGAGCCGATGTTGAGCGAACCGAGTTGTTCCACTGGCGTCGACGTCAGAAAGTACTCTGGCAACCCAGGGTCATCAACGAAGCGGCGGTAGGTCGCGAACGCGGCGTCGCTCACCACGTCCATCGTGCGATCCCAGGTGGCAAGCTGTTCCGGGCCTTGCCGCGCGGTGACGTGCAACGCCGAAGCCTGTAGCACGGCTGCGACCGTCAGTTCGAGATTCTCCCGCGCCAGCGCGGGTAACGAGTATTTGTCACTGATCACCTCACCCTGCTCGGTGAACTTGATCTCGCCGGCGAGCACCCCCCACGGTTGCGCCAGGATCGAGTCGTAGGTGGGGCCACCGCCTCGGCCCACAGTGCCGCCCCGGCCGTGAAACAGCCGGAGCCGAACACCGTGGCGCGCCGCCACATCGCGGAGTGTGCGCTGGGTTTTGTGGATCTCCCATTGCGACGTGGTGATGCCGGCATCCTTGTTGGAATCGGAGTAGCCGAGCATGACTTCCTGCACGTCGCCTCGAAGGCGCACGATGAGACGATAGGTCGGGTCGGAAAGAAGATCGTCCAGTACCTGACCGCTCTTACGAAGCTCGTCGACGGTTTCGAGGAGCGGGACAAAGCCAATCCGAGCTATCGGAGCGGCACCGTGCACGTCGATCAGGCCCGCCTCGCGAGCCAGTACGACCGCAGCGAACACATCATCGGCGCCCATCGTCATCGATACGATGTAACTCTCGATCACCTCGGAACCGTAGGTGTCCAAAGCCTCGCGAATCTCGGTGAAAACTGCGAACGTCTTTGCTCCGTCGGCGTCCAGCGGGGGCGGCGTCTGGGCCAGCGGCCGTCGCGAGGCGAGTTCTTTGGAAAGTAGCTTTGCTCGATAGTCGCGGGGTAGATCGGCATAGAGCCAGGTTTGCTCGACGAGTCGGTCGACGAGTTGGCCGACGGCATGGTGATGAGCCTCGGCATGTTCGCGAATGTCCAACGTGGCCAAGTGCAACCCGTAGACAGAGATGGTGCGCTGAGCGCGTGCCAGCACACCGTCGGCCACGAGGCCACCGGCGTTCGCTCGTAGCGATTCAGCCAGCAGATCCAGTTCGGAGAGTAACTCTGCCCGGCCGAGATAGTCCCGCCCCGCAACGTGGCTGCTGCCGCCGTCGACTCGTCGTTGGGTGTTGACAATCTTCTGTCGAATACAGGAAAGCTTTAGCCGGTATGGCTCTGTGGCGTTGACCGTGATCACCCGCGGGTCCAGGTCCACCAGGGCGGCAAGATCGATGGCGATCGAATCGAGGAGCTGTTCTGAGACCCCGACGACTGAGCTCGAGGACGACAGTTCGGCGATCAACGTGTCGATTGCGCTCAGCGCGCAGCGGACTGCGACGTGATGGTGCATGCGCAACACCTCGCGGGTGACGTCCGCGGTGACATTCGGGTTGCCGTCCCGGTCGCCGCCGATCCATGATCCGAACGTCAGCGGACGTGCATCGGTCGGCAGGGTGGCGCCACGCTGGGTAAGTTCGGCCGCCAGATCGACGGTCATTCCCGGCAGCGTCTCCTCGATCAGCTCCTGCAGGTAGTACACCGCGTTGCGCGCTTCATCCACGGGCGTCGGACGGTGCTGTCGTAGCTCGTCGGTCTGCCAGATCAAGTCGATGATCTCTGCAAGGTCACGGTCCTGGCGAACGCGGGCGGACGAGTTGGACTGGGTGTTGACCGCGAGCACGTCAGCGAGGCGTCGCAGCTTGGTGAGAATCGATCGCCGGCTAGCCTCCGTCGGATGTGCTGTGAAGACCGGGCGCACTGCCAGCGAGGCGACAGCGTCCGCCAGCCCGGCGGCGCCGTATTTCTCCGCGACGGCCTCGACCGAGGTCGCCAGCCAGCCCTCCGCTGCGGGGCGCACAGCCAGGGCGCGGACCCGATGGACCTGCTCAGCGACGTTGGCCAGATGGAAGTAGGCCGAGAACGCGCGGACGAGCGCGGCGACGGTATCGGTGGCCAGGCCGGCGAGTAGCGCCCGGACTTCAGCACGGGCAGCGTCGCGTTCGCTCGCCTGCGATGCGTCCTTGCTCTGTTTGGTGAGGGCGCGGACCTGTTCGACGAGATCCAGCAGCTCCTGGCCGTGTTGGCGGACCAGCGTGTCGCCCAATAGCTCGCCGACTCGACGGACATCGCGGCGCAGCGCGGTGTCGTCGTCGGGCTGCGAGTCGGGCGTGTCGAGGAGTGTGGGTTCGGTCACCCCGCAATCCTCCCTCATGTCCGCATAGTGGGATGAGCGCCGTTGTTTCAGTGCTGTTAAGTCGCTTTCGTGACTCTCCGGAAACGCGCTGTCACGCTCTGGTGAGCGAACACGAAGCGATCGAATATCTAGGAAAAATAAGGGAACTTAGCGCTTCCCAAACACCCACCTCACCCGCTATAAACGTAGCTGTCAGAGCATCGGTTGTATCTGGAAGACCTCAACGGCCTCCCTCTTGTAGGACCGAACGTTCTAACGGGGGAACGGCGCGGAAACGACCTTTCGATCGGTATCCACGCGGTTGAGAGCACTTCAGACAGGCACGAAGGTCGCCGATTTCGATCAGCGACTGCAACGGGGAGTACCGGCGAGGACAGTTGTCCCACCGGTAAACGGGGGACACGTCGCACGAGTTCGCTCGCGCGGCGAAAACGGGGGAATTATGTTCACGGGGGGCCTTCGGGCCACCGCAGCGAAGGTCGAAGATGCGCCCGGCTCAACCATGAGCGCACCTTCGCCTTCGGCTCCGGTGGACCACAGCACATCGACATCATCTCCAAGCCTCGGCAGCGATTCGGGCTTGACTCGCTTCGAACCGACGTCGCTGGTTCGCGTGCCGGTCACCGCGCCGCTGCCGATAGCCGAACCGACGCCGGCCGTAACGCCGGCGCGACCGTTGCGCGATCCGGTTGACGCACCGATCGGTAAGAAGGCCAAGGCCAGTTGGGTCCACCGTTACCAGGTCGGGTTGGTCTTGCTTGATGTGCTCGCTGCGGTGATCGCGATCAGCGCATCGTTCGCACTTCGCTTCGAGGGCGCGGCCGGTGGCCGCTACGATGCGGTGCTGGCCATCACGCTGCCCTTCGTGTGGGTCGCCCTGATCGGCATGAATCGCGCCTACGAGGGTCGATTCGTCGGCGTCGGTTCGGCCGAATTTCAGCGAATCTTCCATGCCTTCCTGCACATCACGGCTCTGGTCGCCTTCACGTCGTTCGTGACGAGGGCTGACATCGCTCGTGGCTTCGTCCTGGTGGCGCTGCCGCTCGCGTTGGCCCTTGATCTTTCTTTCCGTTTCATGGCCCGCAAGTGGCTGCACAAGCAGCGTTCACATGGCCGGGCCATGACCGCGGTGCTCGCTGTGGGCGACCCGAACGCAATCTCGGAATTCACCACGTTGCTGCGCCGCGATCAATACGCCGGCATGCGCGTTGTCGGCGCGTGCGTTCCATCGGAGCTGGTACTGGACCCGTTCACCATTCAGACTCTGGACGAGCTCGAAGTCCCGTTGCTCGGCGATATCGACTCCATCCGCAGCGCGGTCAACCTCAGCTCCACCGACACGGTGGCCGTTGTGTCTTCGGGCATGATCGGTTCGGAGAAGCTGCGGTGGATCTCGTGGCAGCTTGAAGGTAGCTCGACGGACCTCGTCGTCTCACCGGGTCTGATCGAGGTCGCGGGGCCCCGCCTGCACATTCAGCCGGTTGCCGGTCTGCCCTTGCTGCACGTGGAAGAACCCGAGTTCACGGGCTTCCGTCGGGTGCTCAAGAGCGGCTTCGACCGCACGGTCGCAGGCGCGGCGCTGCTGTTCCTCTCACCGATCTTCTTCGGTCTGGTGTTGATGATCCGGTTGACCAGCTCCGGGCCAGCCCTGTTCAAGCAGACCCGCGTCGGTCACAACGGCCGCACGTTCACCATGATCAAGTTCCGCTCGATGTACGTCGATGCCGAAGCCCGACTGGCCGAACTCACCAGCCAGAGCCAGCACGGCGATGGCGTTCTGTTCAAGATGCGCAACGATCCGCGCGTTACCAAGGTCGGGCGTTTGCTGCGCAAGTTCTCGCTGGACGAGCTGCCACAGCTGATCAACGTCGTCAACGGCAGCATGTCTCTGGTTGGCCCGCGGCCGCCGTTACCTCGCGAGGTCGCGCGATACGAAGACCACGTGCACCGCCGCTTGCTGGTCAAGCCCGGTCTGACTGGCCTCTGGCAGATCAGCGGACGCAGCGAGCTGGCGTGGGACGAGTCGGTTCGACTTGACCTTCGCTACGTCGAGAACTGGTCCATCGCAGGTGACCTGCAAATCCTGTGGAAGACCGTGTTCACGGTCGTACGAGGTACCGGAGCCTACTGAGCAACCGCTACTGAGCAACATTGAAAACCCAAGGAGATGTCGTGCAGTCAGTCCAGTTCGGACGGACGCAGCTCAGCCTTGGAAATGACCCGGCCGCCCCTGTCCACCCAGCCGGCCGGACGAGCCGGATTGCCGATCACCAGCTGGTGGTCGGCAACCGGCTTCGTCACTACCGCGCCCGCGCCGACCAGGCAGTAGTTGCCGAGCGCGTTGCCACAGATCACGGTGGCGTTCGCGCCGATCGACGCGCCGATGCCAACCAAGGTCGGCGTCAGATCCCACTCACCGCTCGCCCGCGGATTCAGATCATTGGTGAACACAGCGGCGGGGCCTACGAAACAATCGTCGGACAGCGTGACGCCTTCATAGACCGAGACATTGTTCTGGATCTTCACGCGATCGCCGATGTGGACGTCCACGTCGACGAAAACGTTGGCGCCGATGTTGCAGTCGTTGCCGATTACCGCGCCCGCGCGAACATGGGCATTGCGCCAGACTCGAGTACCGGCGCCGATAGTGACGCCGGGCTCAATTTCGGCACTCGGATGTATCTGCGCAGCCGGGTCGATCTCTGTGCTGCTGTGAGCGTTGCTGTCGGGGATCATCGTTCTGCCTCCACTCGGGTGTGGCCCGATCGTAGAGTGCGCGCATTTTCTGATGACAACATACCGTTAGTGACGGCTCGATTACACGCTGTAGATAATCGGGTTTCGCTCGATCAAATAAGGCGAAAACTGGTCCAAATAGGGGTCGGTTTGGGCTTGGTTATATGTTCGGTTCGCGTTAAGCTTTCACCACTGTGCGGAGCGCGCGGTGTGGTTGTAACGGGGGAGCAACTCTGATGGGTGTCATTCAGCTTGGTGTCCGCGCGCACAGACGACCATCACGTTCGTTGGTGTTGATCGTTGTTGCGGCGCTGGTGGCTGCGTTGTTCGTCGTTACGGTCACAGCACCGAAGGCTGCGGCGGCGTCCTCGCCCTGTGGGCCGACCGTCAACCCGGTGGCCTGCGAGAACTCGCAGACCGCAGGCGTGACCGATCAATCGCAGTGGGACATCGATGGCGCCGGCGACGACGACATCCAGGGATTCTCCACGGACATCAGCGTCAACGCGGGCGGCTCGATCGGCTTCAAGATCGACACCACTTTGACGTACAACATCGATGTGTACCGCTTGGGCTACTACGGCGGTGCGGGAGCCAGGCTGTGGGCCAGCAACGTCGCTCACGTCGCGCCCAAGCACCAGCCCGCTTGCCTCACCGACCCGTCAACACTCCTGTATGACTGCGGCAACTGGTCGCTTTCCGGTACCTGGAACGTCCCCTCGAATGCCGTGTCTGGCGTGTACATCGCGCGCCTGACCGCTACGAACGGCGATGCCAGCCACATCACCTTCGTCGTCCGCAACGACGCGAGCACGTCAGACATCGTTTACCAGACGTCTGATGAGACGTGGCAGGCCTACAACATGTACGGCGGATCAGACTTCTACCAAGGCACCGACCAGCTGACCGCATCCCAGGCTCGCGCCTTCAAGATCAGCTACAACCGTCCGTTTGCCACTCGCGGTTCCAACGACGGCCGGGACTTCCTGTTCAGCAACGAGTACCCGACGATCCGGTTCATGGAGCAGAACGGTTATGACGTCAGCTACATCTCCGGCATCGACACCGATCGCTTTGGCGCCACCCAGCTGACTCACCACAAGGTCTTCATGTCAGTCGGCCACGATGAGTACTGGACGCAGCAGCAGCGGATGAACGTCGAGAACGCCCGCGACGCCGGCGTCAGCCTCATGTTCCTGTCTGGCAATGAGGTCTATTGGCGTACGCGGTTCGAACCCAGTATCGATGGCAGCAATACAAATTATCGAACGTTGGTTTGCTACAAAGAAACCTGGGACGACTCTCCGACAGATCCGACCGGTGCCTCGACATCCACCTTCCGAGATCCGCGGTTTGCTACCGGAGTCGCTGGTGGTTACCCGGAGAACGCCCTAACCGGAACGATGTTCATGTCGAACTCCGACGACCTGGCAATCCAGGTTTCCGGCGCTGAGGGCAAGTTGCGGTTGTGGCGAAACACCGCACTTGGTTCGGTCGCGAACACCGCCAAGACCACGCTCGCTCCGCACACCATCGGCTACGAGTCCGACGAGGATATCGACAACGGCTACCGTCCGGCCGGACTGATTGACCTATCGACCACAACTGGGTCGACGCCTCAGTACCTGACGGACTTCGGCAGCACAGTGGTGCCGGGCACGACGACTCATCACCTCACGCTGTACCGCGCTGCAAGCGGCGCGTTGGTATTCGGCGCGGGAACGATTCAATGGGGCTGGGGCCTGAGCCAGGACCACGACGGTGACAACTCGAACCCGGCTGACAGCCGGATGCAGCAGGCCACGATCAACATGCTGGCCGACATGCACGCACTCCCGACGACTCTGATGCCGGGCATGGTTGCAGCCACGGCGTCCACCGATACCCAAGCGCCGACCTCCACGATTACATCGCCTGCGGCAGGTGCGAGCATCGCCAACGGCGCGACGGTCACCGTTACCGGCACCTCGGTTGACAATGGCGGCGGCATAGTGGCCGGCGTCGAGGTTTCGGTCGATGGCGGTAACAGGTGGCACCCTGCGACGGGCACGACCTCGTGGAGCTACACCGGAGTTCTACACGGCACCGGCACCGGCAACATCCGGGTACGGGCAACCGACGACAGCGCGAACACCGAGACGCCGAAGTTGGCCTCGGCCACTTCTAACTGCCCGTGCTCGCTCTTCGGCACAGCGGTCCCCAAGACCGTCGATGCAGGCGATACCTCGGGAGTCGAGCTGGGAGTGCGCTTCAACTCTGACACCGATGGCTACATCTCGGGCGTTCGTTTCTACAAGGCCGCTGGTAACACCGGCACCCACATCGGCTCGCTCTGGACCTCATCCGGATCGCTGCTCGCGACCGGCACGTTCACCAGTGAAACTGCCACCGGGTGGCAGACGCTGCAGTTCGCCTCACCGGTCGCGGTAACGGCGAACACGACCTACGTGGCCAGCTACTACGCGCCGAACGGTCACTACTCGGCCGATGGATCGTTCTTCTACTACAAGAACTACAACGCCGCGCCCCTGCATGCTGGGACAACTCTGCCCGATGGCAGCTCCGTCAACGGTGTGTTCGCCGGCAGCCACGGCTTCCCGTCCGACACCTTCAAGGCCGGCAACTACTACGTCGACGTCTCTTTCTCGGCCAGTAGCGCCGTGCCGCCGTCAGTGATCGGCCAGACGCCGACACCAGGAGCGTCCAGCATCTCGACCGCGGTCAAGCCGACCGCGACCTTCTCGAAGGCGATGAATGCGACGACCATCGCCTTCAGCGTTAAGGATCCTTCGAACAACACGGTGGCGGGAGCGGTCAGCTACGACGCGACAGCCAAGGTTGCGACATTCACACCGTCGGCTGCTCTTGCCGACGGCACCTTGTACACCGTGACGGTGACCGGTAACGACACCAACGGCAATCCGCTACCGGCGCCCGTGACTTGGAACTTCCGTACCGCATATGCCGGCCAGACCGGCGGGGGATGTCCGTGCTCTTTGTTCCCTGATTCGGCTGTGCCGACGACGGTTACGGTCAACGACACCGGATCCGTTGAGCTCGGTATCAAGTTCTCATCTGACACCGATGGTCTCGTGACCGGTGTGCGCTTCTACAAGGGCCCACAGAACACCGGCATCCACACGGGGACTCTGTGGTCCTCGACAGGCACGCAGCTCGCGACCGCGACGTTCGCCGGAGAATCGTCGAGCGGCTGGCAGACCGTGACCTTTGCCTCTCCTGTCGCGATCACAGCTGGGACGACCTACATCGTGTCGTACCACGCGAGTGTGGGCTTCTACTCGGCGACGAATGGTGCTTACGCCACCTCTGGCATCGACAACTTCCCGCTTCAGACGCCGGCGCACGCCAGTGTGTACAACTATGCGACCGGCTTCCCAACGCAGGGCTCGGATGCTGACTATGGTGTCGACGTCGTATTCACCGTGCCGGCAAGCACTGTGCCGTCGGTAACCTCGTCGAGCCCGGCCGATGGCGATTCTGCAATAGGCACCTCGTCGGTGATCACGGCGAACTTCAACACCGCAGTGATCAGCGGAACGCCGACGGTGACGCTAACTCCTCAAGGCGGCGCTGCCGGTTCCGGCACCACTACGCTTGATGCCGCGCACCAGGTGCTCACCTTTACCCCGGCTGCTGCCCTGGCTGCTGGGACGAACTACACCTTGTCCATCTCCGGTGCTCGCACGCTAGCTGGCACCCCGATGGCCTCGCCGACAACGATCCAGTTCAGCACAGGCGGTGGCTCGAGCTGCCCGTGTCGGCTCTTCGCCTCGAATGACACGCCCGCAGCGGCAGATTCCGGCGACGCGTCGGCCCTTTCGGTCGGAACGCAGATCGTGCCTGCAACGTCGGGCTATATAACGGGCGTCCGCTTCTACAAGGCGGGATCGAACGTAGGCAGCCACACGGGCTCGCTGTGGAACTCAAGCGGGACACGGCTGGCCACGGTGACGTTCACGAACGAGACCGCCAGCGGCTGGCAGCAGGCGAACTTCAGCCAGCCCGTTGCCGTGACCGGTGGGGCTACGTACGTAGTTAGCTATTACGCGCCGAATGGTCACTACTCGGCCTCGCCGCACTACTTCGACAGCACGTACACCACCGCGCAGCTAAGTGTTCCCGGTCCTGGCAACGGTGTTTACCGCTACGGCGGCGATGCATTCCCCGCCGATAGCTATAACAACACCAACTACTGGGTCGACGCGGTGTTCGCCACGACCGTCGGCAGCGACACTACGGCTCCGTCAGTTACTTCGGCCTCGCCGATCAACGGCGCCACCAGCGTGCCGACCGCTGCGGCGCCCGCCGCCACCTTCACGGAGCCTCTGGACGCATCGTCGGTGGCCCTGACGGTGAAGGATGCCGCGAACAACCCGGTGCCTGGAGCCACGAGCTACGACGCGACGTCTAAGACAGTGACCTTCACGCCGTCTGCGGCGTTGAGCAACGCGGTCAAGTACACCGCGTCTGTCTCAGCGAGTGATACCAGTGGCAACGCGATGGCCGCTCCGTACACCTGGTCGTTTACCTCCGCGCAGCCGGCACCGAATCCGGGTGTGTGCCCCTGCAGTGTGTGGAACGACGCCACTACGCCTGGCGCGATCTCGGATCCAGATACTCGGGCGATCGAGCTCGGCGTTGCCTTCAGCGCCGACACGACCGGACAGGTAACGGGCCTGAGTTTCTACAAGGGTCCGAACAACGTGGGCACCCACACGGGAACCCTGTGGAATGCCGCGGGACAGCAGATCGCCACCGCGACCTTCGGCGCCGAATCCACCCAGGGCTGGCAGACCGTTACCTTTGCCAACCCGGTGTTCATTGCCGCCAACACGACCTACATCGTGTCGTATCACACGACGACCGGTGCGTTCTCCTCGAACGACGTGTACTTCAGCAGCCACGGCGTTGACAACTCGCCGTTGCACATTGCCACGCACGCTGGCCGTTATCTCTATGGAAACAGCGCCTTCCCGACAACCGTGTCCGATACCAACTACTGGGTGCAGCCGGTGTTCAACATCGCCGCGCCAGATACAACGGCACCGGTGATCTCCGCCGTGGCAGCAGCACCTTCAACGGCGTCGGCGACGATCAGCTGGACGACGGACGAAGCGGCGACTACCCAGGTCGACTACGGCACTTCACCGACCGCACTCACGTCGAATGCGACGATCGCAGGGTTCGCCACCAGTCATTCGGTGAACCTCACCGGACTGGCGTCAGCGACCACGTACTACTACCGGGTCACCTCAGCGGACACCTCCGGCAACTCGACGACCGCTCCCGCGGCCACCGACCCGGCGGCAAGCTTCACGATCGCTGACACGACCGCGCCGGTGATCGCGACCGTCACAGCTGCCCAGGCGTCGGCGACTTCGGCGACGATAGCGTGGACGACGAACGAAGCGTCCACAAGCCGGGTTGACTACGGCACGTCCGCAACGAGCCTGAACTTGAACACCACCGTGGCCGGTCTCGCTACCACCCACTCGGTGACGCTCAGCGGGTTGGCGGTTAACACCCGCTACTACTACCGTGTCACCTCTGCCGACGCCTCCGGAAACTCGGCGACTTCGCCGGCCTCGCCAGCCGCAGCGGCTACGTACGCGCCTGCGGTTGCACCACTCACGGATAGCACCACGGCTAACTTCGCGGCCGGAACCGTGGCCTCGACGTACGCGAGTTCAGACGCCGATGGCGGGGTCGTGCTCGCGCCGACCACGGTGGCGGAATTCACTGGCACCACGCTGCCGACCGGATGGGCCTCTACCGCGACGGCGACCGGCGGCACCTCGGTTGTCGCCGGAGGTACGGTCACGATAAAGGGCGCGAACCTGGCCACTACGGCCACGTACTCGAGCTCGAAGTCGCTCGAGGCACAAGCCACGCTGAACAAGGGCGACAGCATCGGATGGGCCGCAAGTGCAACGTCGACAACGAAGTTCGCGTTCAGCGTGAACGCCTCGAACCAGTTGGTCGCATCGGTGAACGATGGCTTGGTCAACAACGCGAGTTCAGTTGTCGTCGCAGCCTGGACGGTGGCTCCGCACAAGTTCCGAATCGAGTGGAGCGCCAGCTCGGTAACCTTCTACCTCGATGATGTGTCCAAGTACACCCATGCAGTCTCGGCTCTGCTCACTTCGAGCATGCGCCCGGTGTTGTCGGACACGACCGTGGCAGATGCCGCGCTCAGCGTCGATTGGGTTCGGGTTGGCCCGTACACGGCGAGCGGAACCTTCACCTCGCGAGTGCTGGATGCCTCGGCTTCGGTTGCATGGGACGGCTTGACCTGGGATGCGACCGTGCCGACCGGCACCACGCTGGTGGTCAAGGTTCGTACGGGTAACACCGCGACACCGGACGGAACGTGGAGCGCCTACGCCACTATTGCGGCTTCGGGTGGTCTCGTGAGCAAGACCAGTCGCTACCTTCAGTACCAACTCACCCTCACATCAACGGGCACCAGGTACGTGACGCCGACGATCCGCTCGGTACAGGCTGCATTCCACATCTAGGCACAACCAGCGTTCTTTGCGGCGCAGAGGGTAGTGGTCGCTGCCGACTACGTGTAGCATTCTTTACAGGAATCACACGGGGTATCAGCGCGCCCGCGAGTGACTCTCCTTATCCGGAGTCCGCCGCAGCCCCGTGTCTGAGTTTTAGCAAATTTCAATGAGGGAATTTCAAATGAGCAGAGGCATAGCAGTCATTGGGGCTGGCTATTGGGGTCCCAACCTCGTACGTAACTTTCGGGGCAGCCCTGACTGGGATCTGGTCGCGGTCTGTGATCTCGACGAGGCGAAGGCGCGCAAGGTCATCGGCTCGCGCAGCACAGTCGAGGTCGAGCCTTCGCTAGAGCGCCTGCTGGCCCGAGATGACATCGAAGCAGTCGCCATCGCCACTCCGGCGCGGACCCACAGCCCGATCGCCTTGGCGGCACTCGCCGCTGGCAAGCACGTCCTGGTCGAGAAGCCGCTGGCGGACAGCCATGAGGTTGGACAGCAGATGGTTACGGCCGCCGCTGAACGCGATCTGGTGTTGATGACCGACCACACCTTCTGTTACACCCCGGTGGTGAGCGAGATCGCCAGAATCATCGGCGATGGCACGCTCGGCGAGATTCTCTTCATTGATTCTGTCCGTATCAACCTCGGACTCATCCAGCCAGATGTGAACGTTTTTTGGGATCTCGCACCGCATGACCTGTCGATTCTCGACTATGTGATCCCTGGAGGCCTTCGCCCGCTTTCGGTTGGGGCGCACGGCGCAGACCCGCTTCAGTCGGGAAAGGCCTGCGTCGGCTACCTGACGATGCCGCTTCCGGGGGGCGCCATTGCACACGTGCACGTGAACTGGCTCAGCCCGACCAAGATCCGGCAGATGGTTATCGGCGGCAGCCGGCGGACCTTGGTTTGGGACGACCTGAATCCGCAGCAGCGGTTGGCGATCTACGACCGCGGCGTTGACTTCGCCGCAAGTTCCTTTGACGCCAACGAAAGGTCTCAGGCGGCCGTCTCGTATCGCCTGGGCGACATGCACGCACCCGCGTTACCCGAGCGGGAGGCCCTGGCCAACGTCGCTACCGAGTTCGCCGCCGCCATCTCGGAGAAGCGTGCACCGCGCACCGACGGCGGCTCCGGCTTGCGAGTGCTCGAAGTTCTCGAAGCGACCAACCGGAGTCTGGCGGCCAACGGCGCGCTCGTCGACCTCACCTCAGATCCGGTACTTTCTGGAGGCAGCGCATGACGAATCTCAATGGGGCCAACGTCCTGGTCACCGGTGGTGCGGGCACGATCGGATCCACACTGGTCGATCAATTGATCGAGGCCGGAGCGGCGCATGTCGATATTCTGGACAACCTGGTCCGTGGTCGCCGCGCCAACCTTGCCAAGGCCTTCGAATCAGGGCGGGTCAATCTCGTTGAGGGCGACCTCCGCAATCGCGATCTGGTCCATGATCTGACCAAGGGCAAGGATGTTGTCTGCCACCAGGCGGCAATCCGGATCACCCAGTGCGCAGAAGAACCGCGGCTGGCCCTTGAGGTTCTCGTCGACGGCACCTTCACCGTGCTTGAAGCGGCCGCGGAGCACCGCGTGGACAAGCTGGTCTCGGCATCGAGCGCTTCGGCGTACGGGTTGGCCGAGGAATTCCCGACCACCGAGCGCCATCATCACCACAACAACGACACCTTCTACGGTGCCGCGAAGTCCTTCAACCAGGGCATGATGAAGAGCTTCCGGGCTATGTACGGCCTCAACTACGTCGGTTTGCTCCCGTTCAATGTCTATGGCCCGCGGATGGATGTGTACGGCGTTTACACAGAGGTCCTGGTTCGCTGGATGGAGCGGATCGCAGGGGGCAAGCCCCCGCTCATCTTCGGCGATGGCCTGCAAACCATGGACTTCGTCTACACCGAAGACATTGCTCGGGCGAATATTCTCGCCATCGAAAGCGACGTGGTCGAGGGCTTCTACAACGTGGCCAGTGGCGTCGAGACCAGCCTGCTCGATCTCGCCCACGCCACACTGCGAGCGATGGACTCCGATCTCGATGTCGAGTTTGGGCCGGAGCGCGCGGTCAACGGTGTGACCCGGCGCCTGGCCGATACCTCAGCGGCAACCAGGGACCTGGGATTCACCGCCGAGATCGGCCTGGACGAAGGTTTGAGGCGGCTTGTTGCTTGGTGGCAAGCGGAAAACTCGACGCTCGCCGCACCCGGAAGCGTGCCGGCATGACCCGCATCAACGTAGCCAAACCCTGGCTCGGTGCTGAAGAAGCGGCCGCGGCCGCACAAGCGATCGAGTCGGGCTGGGTTGCCCAGGGCCCGCGGGTAGCGGAGTTCGAGGCCAAGTTCGCCCACCTCGTGAATAGTGAACACGCAGTTGCGTTGTCCAACTGCACCACCGCCCTGCATCTGTCCTTGGTGGTGGCTGGCATCGGCGCCGGCGACGACGTGATCGTGCCGTCCTTCTCCTTTATTGCCACGACGAACGCGCCGGTCTATGTCGGTGCCAACCCAGTATTCGCAGATGTCGACGCTGCGACCGGCAACCTCACCGCCCAGACCATCGAAGCGGTCCTCACGCCAGCAACCCGAGCCGTGATCCTCGTCCACCAGGGCGGCATTCCGGCCGACGCCAAGTCGGTGCGGGAATTCTGCGACGCGCGCGGCATCGTCGTGATCGAAGACGCCGCCTGCGCGGCGGGCTCCACCTATCGAGGGCGTCCAGTCGGCGCTGGAGCAGCAATTGCGGCTTGGTCTTTTCACCCCCGCAAGCTGATCACTACCGGGGAGGGCGGCATGCTCACAACCGACAATGCTGAATGGGCGGCTCGTGCCCGTCGCTTGCGCGAGCACGCGATGAGCTTGAGTGCTGCAGATCGGCACAAGTCGGTGCTCCCTGCGGCCGAGGAATACCTCGAGGTCGGTTACAACTATCGGATGACCGACGTGCAAGCTGCTATCGGTATCGTGCAGCTTGATCGGCTCCCGGCGATCGTTGCTCGTCGGCGCGAGATCGTCGCGCGCTATCAGCGTGCATTCGCTGCAATTCCTGGCCTTCGCTGCGTAACGGATCCGGCCGACGGGGAGTCGAACTTCCAATCCTTCTGGGTCGAACTCGACAACAACTTCGCTCTTGATCGCGAATCGGTGTTGGAACATCTGGCCGCGCGTGACATCTCGGGTCGGCGTGGGATCATGGCGGCACACCTCCAGCCCGCGTACGCCGGGCATCCGTCAGCGCCTTTGCCAGTCACCGAGCGGCTGACCGATCGCACGCTGATTTTGCCGGTCTATCACCAGATGACCGAAGAGGAGCAACAACGGGTCATTGACGCTGTGCGCTCGGCCTCCGGGCAGATCGCGGCCTGACGCGGCTCCATAATGGCCCTCCCGCTGATCCTTGTTGCTGCCAGCGGCCTCGCGCGCGAGGCTGCTGAGGCGGTGCGCGCCGACGGGAAATACGAACCGATCGGGTTTGTGGACGACAACGAGGACCGTTGGGGCTCGACGCTCGCCGGGCTCAAAGTCCTCGGTGACGTCAGTTCGGTGGCTTCGTTTCCGGACGCCGCGCTGATTCTCTGTGCAGGCAAGGGTAAATCGCGGCAGGCGATCGCCGACCGGTTGACCGCCGAGGGGGTTGACGAAGGGAGGTATGCGACGGTGGTTCATCCGAACGTCGCGTTACCTGTCTCCTGCAGCGTAGGCGTGGGTAGCGTGATTCTTGGCGGATGCGTCCTGACCGCTGACGTGACGCTCGGACGCCATGTCGTATGCATGCCGAACGTCACCTTGACTCATGACGATCAGGTCGAAGACTTCGCGACCCTCTGTGCGGGCGTGACACTCGGTGGATCCGTTCATATTGGGACGCGCGCATACATCGGCATGCATACTTCGGTTCGGGAAAATCGCGTCATCGGCCGAGACGCGTTGGTTGGTATGGGTTCCGTTGTACTGTCCGACGTGCCTGTCGGCCAAACGTGGTTTGGCAGTCCTGCAAGCAACAAGGCAGCGCCGGTATGAGGATTCTCGTTTTCCCGGCCTCGTTGAACCTCGGTGGCAGCCAGCTCAACGCTGTTCAACTCGCCGGGGCAATCAGTAAGCGCGGGCACGACGTATCGATCTTCGGTCCTGAAGGGCCGTTGTGTGATGAGATATCGGCCCTTGGTTTGCCTTTCATCCCGGCCCCGGCTCGACCGAAGGTGCGCCCGTCGCCACACGTCATCTCGAAGCTGAACCAGGCGGTGGCGACCAGAGACATCGAGGTCGTACACGGCTACGAGTGGCCGCCGATACTCGAGGCCGTCTATGGGCCTTTTCTGCGGCACAACGTCGTTCCAGTCGGAACGATAATGTCGATGGGCGTGGCACCGTTCATACCGCAACATTTGCATTTGGTTGTCGGTACCGCGCAGATTGCGGCAGCGGAGCGCGTCCGTCGGTCTAATACCTGGCTCATCGAACCACCTGTCGACACCGACGCGGACCGTCCGATGGTCGACAATGCCGACGCGCGCGCTCAGTTGGGCGCGACGACTGAAGAGTTTCTCGTCGTTGTCGTATCGAGATTGGCTCGCGAGCTAAAACGCGAGGGCATCCTCGAGGCGATCAACGCTGCGGCCCGAATGGCAGGCGACCTACCCATCCGGATGGTCATCGTCGGAGATGGGCCGGCGCGCGCTGAGATCGAGGAGCGAGCAGCGGCAGCCAACGTCCAAGCTGGGCGGCAAGTCGTGGTCTTGCTCGGCGCATTGAGTGATCCCCGTCCGGCCTATGCTGCCGCCGACGTGGCATTCGGGATGGGCAGCTCAGCGTTGCGGGCGATGGCATTCGCCAAACCGCTTATCGTGCAGGGTGAACGCGGTTTCTGGATGCTGCTCACGCCTGAGAGCGAAGCGACATTCCTAGAACAGGGCTGGTACGGCATTGGCGACGGCCGCGACGGCTCGCACGCCTTCGAGCTCATAGTCCGTGATCTTTACAAGAACCCGGAGGCCCGTGCTGAGCTGGCCCGCTTCGCGCGTCAACTTGTCGTTGACCGCTTCAGCCTCGACCGAGCCGCACAGCTTCAAGAAGAGGTCTACCGACAGGCCGTAAGCGACCAACGTGGCCGGATCGGGATACTGCCGTCCTTTGTCCGCCCAGCGGGTCAAGTGATGGCATATGAGGTCCAGCGCCGTTGGGCCAGAGCTCGCGGGACCGCGGTAAGCGATGATTTCAATGCGTTGAAGATGCAGCCCGGCGCACCCACGCCGAAGTCCGAGGAAAGGCACTAGCAATGACCCAGAACGTCCCACTCGTCGACATCGCTGCCCAGCAGCGCGAGATAATCGACGAGATCCGGCCTGAGATTGACGAGATTCTGGTTACCGGCGCCTTCATCGGGGGCAGGCATGTCGCGCGTTTCGAGGAGGCGTTCGCCAATCTGATCGGTGTTGACCACTGTATTGGGGTCGCCAATGGCACCGATGGGCTTGAGATAGCGCTTCGCGCCGCCGGTGTGACGAGTGAGCACGAAGTTGTGTTGCCGGCCAACACCTTTATTGCGACTGCTGAAGCGGTCGAACGGATAGGCGCCCGCACCGTATTGGTCGATGCGGACGTAGACGCCATGCTGATGGACCCAACGCTGATACAGGCAGCTATCAGCGAGCGCACCGGAGCCGTCGTGCCGGTGCACCTTTACGGTCAGGCGGCGCCGGTCGAACAGATCGCTTCGATCAGCCGCCCAGAGAGCTCGATCATCCTCGAAGATGCTGCACAGTCCCAGGGCGCATCCAGGTTCGGTGCCCCGGCAGGCTCCCTGGGCGACATTGCTGCGACCAGCTTCTATCCGGGCAAGAACCTCGGCGCGGCTGGCGACGCGGGTGCAGTTATGACGAGCGATGATGAGCTGGCCCGGGTATGCAGACTGCTTTCTGCCCACGGCAGCGCGACCAAGTACGTTCACGAAATATCGGGGTTCAACTCCCGGCTGGATGCTATCCAGGCTGTAGTACTGCTTGCAAAACTCGCGCGGCTCGATCGGTGGAACAGCGTCCGCCGTGAGGCAGCCTCGCGCTACCACGATCTTCTCGCCGACGTCAGCGAGATCCGATTGCCTGCAACCCTCGAAGGAAACGTGCACGTGTGGCACATCTACCCGGTCCGGGTTCCGGAACGCGACAAGGTGCTCCAATTGCTCAACGAAGACGGCATCGGCGCTGCGATCCACTACCCCACACCTGTGCACCTGTCGCCTGCGTTCGCTCATCTCGGGTACGGCAAGGGCGACTTCCCGGTCAGTGAGAACGCCGCAAATTCGTTGCTGTCGCTTCCGATCTATGGCCACATCACCGCCGAGCAGCAAGAGCGGGTCGCCTCGTCGCTGCGCAATGCTCTCAACCGCGTCTGATCTGAGGGATCGATAACTGATGGCAAGGCACGTCAGCCGTCACCGAGCAACCGGTAGGACGAAGTCCGTCCTACCGGACAGCGCTGAGCCAGAAAGCAGTTCCGGGGATCTGCTTATCGAGGATCTTCCGCTGCATCCGGTACAGCCGATCCAGGCCATCGAGCCCACGCGTCCGGTGGCGGTGGACGAGGTTGAGCAGCCCGGCTCGTCAGTTGAGGGTGGCGAGCTCTCCGCCCCCCTTGGAAAGACCATGGGCAAGGGTCTGGCCTGGAGCCTTCTGAACAATGCAATCGGGCGCCTCGGCAACTTTCTGTCGGGCATCATCATCGTCCGGATTTTGAGCCCGGAGGACTACGGAACCTATGCGGTCGGAATGGTCGTCCTCGCGGTAGTCCTCAGCATGAATGAGCTCGGGGTCAGCGTGGCCGTAGTCCAACGAAAGGGTTCCGTCGAAGGAATTGCGCCAACGGTAGCGACCCTCTCCATTCTGTCCAGCCTGATCCTCGCGGCAGTCGCGTTCTTCGCAGCTCCAGCCGTTGCTTCGACCATGGATGCGCCGGAAGCGGTCGGTCTGATCCGGTTGCTTGTACTCGGAGTTGTCATAGACGGGATCGTCTCGGTTCCGAATGCGCTGATCACCAGAGCATTCCAACAACGGACAAGACTGAAGATCGATTTGATCGCCTTCGTGACCGGCACTCCCGTCACTATCGGACTGGCGTTGGCTGGTTATGGAGCTTGGAGCCTTGGCTGGGGCGCGATCGTCGGTAACGTAGTCACCGGGGCGTTAGCGATCGCCTGGGCGCCCGCTCACTATTGGCCTGGATGGAACCGCGAGGCCGCACGTGAAGTGCTGAAATTTGGGATGCCGCTGGCCGGTGCCAGTTTGTTGTTGTTCTTGATGCTGAATGTCGACTACATCATTGTCGGCCACTTGCTCGGGGCTGAGCAGCTGGGACTGTATCTGCTGGCATTCAATCTCTGTTCTTGGCCGATTACCGTGATTTCGACTGCGATCCGGCGAGTTAGTCTCGCGGCATTCTCCCGGATGCACGAAAACGGCGACGAGGGTAGCCGCGGCTTCGAACGAAGCGTGGGCCTCGTGATGGCAATGACCTTGCCGCTTTGCGTGCTGCTGGCAGGTTTCGCAATGCCGGTGATCGACTTCCTGTACGGCAGCAAGTGGTCTGCCGCCGCGGAACCCCTGCGGTTCCTGGCCGTACTGAGCGCGGGGCGGGTTGCGGTCGAGCTCACGTACGACTATTTGGCGGCTATCGGCAGAACGCGCTCGAGCCTGTGGTTACATGCAATCTGGCTCGCTGCACTGATCCCCGCACTGACCGTAGGAGCCAAGGTGGATGGCATCACGGGAGTGGCAGCTGGGCATGCGGCTGTCGTCGTGGTGGTGTTGCTTCCGATGCTTGCCGTGATGTTGCATCGGGCAGGTGTGTCCTTGACGGGGACACTGCGCACGATGGCGCCGGTCCTCATCGGTGCGGCCCTCACTATCGTGGTGATGCTGGGCGTGTTGCAGGTGTTGCACGGCACCTTGCTGTTGCTGACTATTGGCATCGGCGTCTGTTCGGTCGTCTACCTCATAGCGATCTTGCCAATGCGCCATACGGCGCGCGCGATGTGGAACATGGCCGGTTGATCAGGGCATCGGTTCAGTCAGGCCCAAGAGCGGCAAGAAATAGTCTCGAACGCGAGCTTGCCAGCTGTGTTGCGCGGCAAATTCTCGACGCTGTATCACGAGGTCATCGGTCTCGTCGGCATTCAGCGCCTTAACGGTGGCAGCGGCAAACTCGCCAGGGGTCACCGCGATGCTGATGAGGTCGGTGGCCAGCCAGCGGCTCGCAGGTAGGTCGGTACTGACTACCGGGCGCCCGGCGGCAATGTATTCCAACGTCTTGAGTGGGAAACTGGCGCGATTGAAGCTCGAGTTCGCATACGGCGTCAGCCCGACCTTCATCGCGTGCAGATATGAAGGCATCGCCTCGAACGGTTTGGGGCCTACCCATTGAACGTTCTCTCGGGCTAACAACCTCGTCATTCGATCCGGTTCAAACGACTCCTGCCGAGGTCCCACCAGCAGCACGGAATGACCGGTGCCGGCGATCGCCTCGAGGTAGTCGATGTCGAGGCGCTCGGACAGGTGTCCCACGATGCCAGCAATGGGTGGCGGCAACCGAACATCGTCGGGCAACGGGGCGCTCTCGACGTCGACATATCTTTCCGCGTCGCAGCCGTTCGGAACGAATGTCACCGCGTGCCCCATGGCGCTCCAGCGATTCACCAAACCTTCGGAGACCGCGATGATGCGGTTCGCCCGATTCAGCTGGGCCGATTCTTGCTTGGTCAGCCAATCTGACGGCAGGTCCATCAGGGCACCGCCGGCAACGAAATCATCGGTGCCGTACATGACTCGAAGGTCCTCGCCCGCAGCACCAAACAGATTGTCGAACGACCCAACGATGACCGCGCGCACGTCCCCGCCAAGACGATTCGCCGCCCGCCCGACCGCCCGCCGGGTGGTCAGCTGAGCGAGTTCACGCAAGCCCGGTCGGCTGACTCCGGGCGTGGCCAGTGGAGTGAGCCTGGCAATCTGTGGCCCCACCTGGACGAGCCGAGGCTTGCGCAGCGTCGAACGAAGCCCCTCTGCTTGTGCCGTGCGTAACACTGAGGTCGGGGGGTCTACGAAGAGCACCGGTGCGTGCTGCGATAGCTGCATGGCGATGTGTTTGTGAGACATCCATGGGCCGTCCCAGGACATCCCGGAGCAGATCACGATCAGTCCGCGCCAGTCGGCGGCGTTCGGGCGCCAGGGGCGCTGCGCATCGTCCTTGCCGTCGACGCTCATTCCGTGGTTCACCGGCTTTGCTCGCCGCCGGATGCGCCGACCAATTCACGCCTAGGCGGTGGTTCGCCGCCCACAGATGTAAACGCAGACGCTGGCCGCCTCAGGTTTATGAGACTTCGAGTGGCGAGAGCCAAGGTGGCAAACAGTAGGAGAAGCCCCAACTTCGCACGTTTTGGCTTGCCATAAACGGGAAACGCCCCAGTCTGTTGCAATACCTCGACTTTTATCGCAGTGGCGGCGTCGATGCCATAATTCGTCTGCAGGTCGTGCATCTCGAGTTGGCTTTGCAGGATTACCTTCGCGAGCACGGCGTTCGTGGACTCAGCGTCAGTCCCTGTCGCGACAATCCGCAGCGACGGGCCGCCGGTACCGATCACGTCCGTTCCGCCAGCAAGGCTTCCGCCTTCCAGCGCGACCTGATAGCCCGTCGTGGCGTCGCCAATCTGTGCGCGAATGGGCTGGCTGGTCATGACGTCGTGAAGGACGCTAGCTGCGTAATCCGCTCGCCCGGTAGCTGCATAGGCCGTATTCTGGCCGACGGCAGGCGGAACGAGCAAGATCGTGCCGTAGGCCTGGTACTGCGGTTTTGCGCTCTGGACAGAGTAGCCAGCCGCCGCCGCGAGCAACAAAATACAGGCGGCGGCGCTCGCGGTAACTCGGCGGTACTGGGCGGCGCTGAAGTATGGGCGCGGGGCGCGGCGCGGTTGGATCGACCACAGCGCGCCGACAGCGCCTATGAGCAAAAAGATCATCCCCGAGGCCATCGAGAACCCAAAGGTGTCAAAGGTTGCCGAATTGATCGCGAGAACGGCGATACCGGCCTTCAGACTCTGAGCCAGGTCTCGCGTCGACTCGTCGCTCGTGCGACGACGGACCGAGCCGGCGACGCAGTTTGTGCCTATGAACAAGAGGAGAACCATTACTAGGCCAACGATGCCGGCCTCAACCGCGATGCCGAGGTACTGATTGTCCAACGTGCGATAGATGCTTGGGATGAAGGTGCCGATGCCACGTCCAAACCACGGCCGCTCGGAGACGTAACGGATCACCGGCGCATAGTCCGCGGTGCGGCCAGCCGTGCTCGGGTCCGACGATGCGTTGAGGAAGAGTCCACGAATCGTCCCGAGCAGACCGGGCACCGCGAAAGACATTCCGATTGCGCCGATGCTGATTGCGATGGCTATCCGAGTCTTCAACCAGTGGGGCCAGGTATAGAAGAGGTAGACGAAGACGATGGCCGCACCAAGAATTGCGCTTCGAGCTACCGACATCGGCAGCACCGCCGCAACAATTGAAGTAGCGATCCACCACCTACGGCGCGAGGCTAACGTCTCGGAGAACCTCGCGTAATGGATGACGAGCGGCAGAGCACATGACAGCACCACGCCGAACTCGATCGGATGGGACGTGGTACCGGTGACTCGCTGAAACGATGAACGCGCGAGCAGCTGCCCGAAGGCGTGGTTGGGCTGCAAGCCAGGAACTCGGATGTAATGAGCCAGGTCGATCTTGAAGAAGAACTGGCAGAGACCCAGAACCGCGATAAAGGTAGCCCCGCCTGCCACGACCTTCAGCAGCGAATCAAGATTGCGTCGGCTCGTGATCCCCTCGATGGTTACCAGCGTGACACCGCACCACGCGCACAGCGACAGTAGGGCGCGGTCTGAGGAATTGACTTCCTCACTGAAGGTGATCGCGCGACTCATCCCTGCGATATACGACGCAAGCAGCGACAATACGAAAAGCAGTAGCAGCAACTTGACCGGGTTCGGAACCCGGGACTCCGCGCGTCCGACCAGCCGACTGCTGAGCCACCAGCCGAACAAGCCAATTCCGATGATTTGTGCCGGCGTTCCTGCTGCACCAAGCGGTTTAAGGATCAACTCGCTCGGGATGCCCATCAGGACGATCACATAGGCAATCAGTATCGGCAGAGCACCACCTCGACCGAGGCCGGTTGCGCCCTCGGCCCTGGCGTTCAATGCGAGAAGGGTTCGTTCGTCGAATCCTGGTCCGTCGCCCTGGCGCCGACCGGAAGCGGCCGCGAATCATCGTCGATCATGAACCGGTCGAGCGTCGCGGCATCGTCGTCGGGTTCGTCCGCGTCTTGCGAGTCACCGGACCGCCGGCGTCCTCGCTTGCGGCGCGGACGGCGTGGGGCCTGGTCATCGGAATCTGCAGCGGAGGCCGAACGATCCTCCCCAGCGCCAGCCGTGCTCCGGAGCGCGCGCCTACGCGCTCGCACGATTCGCTGGCGCTCGAAGATCAGGATCAAGACGATGAGCAAGGCGGCAACGCCGATGGCGGCCTCGATCGCCTTTTGGACCTGCGCCTTTCGGACTGGCAGCGGGTGCGGCGACTCGGTCAGCACGACGGTGTTGATGAAGAGATCCCGCTCTACACCCTGCTCGGTTTGCAGTTTTACGAGCTCGGTTTGAATGCGATTGACTACGGCAATCAGGGTCTTCTGAGCGACCACTGGATCCACGTCGTCCGCGCTGACCAGCAGCGTCGGGCCAGCATTCTCGGTCAGGTTCGGCTCGACGGTGTAGGTCGCCCGCGCGCCCTGTTCGTATAGATCGGTAGCAACCTGTTCGTCACTAACCACGACTTGAACGGCATTCGCTACAACCCCGAGCGAGCCACCCAGGTTCATCCACGGGTTCGTCGGGTCTTTGACACCAGGCTGCTTGATCGAGCCGATGACAAGTACCTGCGCCTTGCTTTCCTGCTTCGGCTTGACGACCTGATACGCGCCGATACCCACGGCAAGCGACAGAACGAGCGCAATAGCCACCCAAATCCGGCGCTTCCACAACATGCGCGCGCATTCGATAAGCATTGAGGCGGTCCCGTTCTGACATGATTACCCCGCGAAAACCGCGAGTCTTCGCACAACTTTAACCTGCCGGACCACAACGAGCGAACTCTTGAGGCTGTGAACTGCCCGAAATTCGGTCAAATCACCCGTGATCTCGGACGATCGCTGTGAAGTATGCGTGCCGCGCGTCCTCATCGGGCACCGGGAAGAGCGCGCTGGTGTGGTTAGTGGGGTCGAGCCAGCTTTGGTGATCGTTCGAACGAGCGAGTTTTGAACCCAACCATCCGGATCCGTGCCTGACGAGCTCGAGGGCAGAGGCCGGCATGCTGTTCCTCGCACTACGTGCGTATGCCCTCGCGAACGAGGGCTGTTCGGGGTCTTCGGGTATACGCGATCTCTGCAGGACGGCTCGAGTCGTTGCCAATCGAAATCGCCCCCCGGCAAGTTTGCGCATGACGTTCTCGGGAATCGGAGTATCGAGAACCATCTGGGCCCTGCTGAACGAGATGGCGAGGGCGGGGGCCGCACCCGAGGCAACTGCGACGTCGATCAGTTGCTGCCAGTCGAGCTTGTGCTGGCGAACGAAGCCGTCGATGTCGACCAGCCAACTCAGTTTGGCGGCACCTCCGAGCGCGGCGTGAACGCCAATATGCGTTGTCAGGTCGACTGGGTCCAAGACAGGGATCAGATCGTCGCCGAGCGTTCGAGTCCGAGACAGCAGTACCTCGGCTGGCAGGCGGAAGTAACGCCGCAAGGGCCGCTGATTGAAAAGACTCCAGTGCAGGTCGATGAGCGTGCCATTCGGAGCCCGCAGACGTAGCTGGCCCGGCTCGAGTTCGGCGATCAGTGGCCAATTCACGTCGAGTAACAAATACCCCTTGGTGACGAGCAGGTCGAGGACAGCCTTGAATGCGGTGCGATCGACCAATACGTCGATGTCGAGCGAATGCCGAAGGTCCGATCGGGGGTAGCTGCTTTCCGCGATGCTCAGACCCTTGAGCAGGGCCCAGGCGTGACCTTGCTCGGCCAACTGCGAGGAGATCGCCCGGACAGTAGCGCGCGTTCGGGACCCTGCCGCCAGAAATCGAGCGCGCTGGATCGCAAGATCGGCCCACGGACCCGTCGCCGAAGGCGCAACGGCGGCAAGCCACGCTTCCATCCCGTGGGCTCGCGCCGTTCGGATCAGACTAGGCACTCGATCCGCGTCGACGCGGGCGAGTCTGCCCCGGCTTACTTCGAGGTCATTGGTTGCTGTCATCGACACCAATGCATCCAACGCCGAATAGGCGGCCGCGGTGGTGGTACCAGCCATCCGGTCAGCGGCCTCGATCTCTGATGAAAGCAGCCAAGGACGACGCGTCGTCGAGGTCGATGTAATCGGCGTTGCCGACCTTGCGCGCACCGCCGCCGATCGACGTTGGTGAATGGTCCTGCACACCGAGCAGCTCTTGCCAGACGCCCACGTACTTCGCCGCCTGGGGAGCCCAGTCGAGTTCTGCCACGACCCGTTCGCGTCCGATTACCCCGAGCCGGACACGGCTTTCCGGATCGTCGAGAAGCTCATTCCACGCGGCAGCGAAGGCAGCTATGTCGCCCGGCGCAATGTAGCGCGCAGCGTCTCCGGCCGAAACCCTCGTTTCGACGAGATCGAAGGTAAGCACTGGTAGGGCGAATGCCATGTATTCCATGGTCTTGTTCATCGTCGAGACATCGTTGAGCGGGCTCTTCGGGTCGGGGCACAGGCCGATATCCGACGTCGACAAGTAGCTCGCGATCTCAGCGGGACCGACTCTGCCGGTAAACGTTACGTAGTCATCCAGTCCGAGCTGTGTAGACAACTCCTTCAATTCATCGAGACAGTCTCCAAAACCCAGCAGGGCAAGCCCGCAGTCGGTACGTCCGTGATTGTGTACGAGTTTGTCGAGCGCTCGCAGCGTGACATCGACACCGTCCTGCGGCCCCATGATTCCGAGGTACGCCGCAATGTATCGGCGTCCCTTCCGCAGATCGGGCTGGGGTTTGACCGGACGCATGACGGTCGTGTCCGGCCCGCTACGCACGACGGTCACATCGTCGGAGGACCGCGAGCCCCTCGTCATCGCGATCTTGCGGTAGGACTCGTTCGTCGAGAACACACGGTCGGCGGTGCGGTAGGTCATCCGCTCCAAGAAACGCAGGATTCGAAGCTGCAGCCGGCCGCTGAGTCCGGTCGGCTCGCCGAAGCGCGACAGGAAGACTTCCGGGTTCAGGTCATGCTGGTCGTAGACGAATTTCTTGCCGAACACCTTCCACAAACGGCCAAGTGCCCAGTAGGTGTCCGGTGGGTTGCACGCCTGGATGGCCGCAAACCCGTCGCGAGCGGCGACGAGCACCGAAAGCAGCGCAGTGATGATCCAGCAGTAGCCGAACTCGAACGCGTATCCGAGCACGCCGCGAGCAGCCGGAGGTGGCGGGTACTTGTAAATCCGAACGGTGTCGATCTCTTGCCGCCAAGGGTCGCCCGGCCCCTTCGGGCAGATAACCGATACGCCGATCCCGTTGGCGACGAGGGCCTGGCACTCCAGCCACACGCGCCTGTCCAGTGGCACCGGCAGGTTCTGGACGATGATCAGCACGCGGCGCGAACGACGTGACATTGATTCCTCCGGGGGCGAGTGCAGGTCAGGTGGGCGAGGGCCGGGATGGGATGACGTTCTCCGTATGGCTAGGACGCCGACCCTAGCGCGAGAATGACCTCTTCGGCGGCCCGGTCCCACGTGTAGAAGCGGCGGCGGGCTGGCGCCGCTTTGGCGCACGCTTCGTACAGAACGTCGTCGGACAGGGCGGAGACGATCAATTCCGCGAGTTCCGCCGGGGAATCGCCGTCTACCAAGAATCCGCCGCTATCGGCATCAATGATCTCAGGCATGGCGCAGGCGCGGCGCCCGATGCAGGGCAGTCCCCTGACCAGCGCCTCCACGAAGGCGATGCCGAAACCCTCAAAACGTGATGGCATGACGAAAAGATCGTGGGTGTCGTAGAGAGTTTGGACCGTCGCGACGGGAACCGGCCCGAGAAACTCGACGCCGTCGGGGATCGGCGACCGTAGCGGCCAGAGCTTGGGTCCGGCGATGGTGAGCGTGATGTCCGATCCGAGTTCCTTGCGCAGCATCATGAAGGCGGCCACCACTTGGTCGCCGGCCTTGGTCTCGAAGTCGCGGCCGATGAACAGGAGACGTTTCACCTGCGCCCTTCGGCGCTCCGGTATAGGCGATTGATCGTCCAAGGGTGCATTTACGCCGGGATTGATGACGTGAACCCGGGCACGGTCGACCCCGCTGCGGATTGAACGCTCCGCGAGCCAACTGCTCATCGGCAGCAGTCCGGCAGCGTGTTCGTAGATACCTAGCTGACGGTCACGCAACTGCGTTATCCGGCGGTGCCCGAGATTGCGGAAGTGCGGCACCCCTCCTTCACCGAAATGGTCGAGCAACAGGTCATAGCTCAGGTCTTGGAGGACGTAATAGGGCTGGTCGATGACGCCTAGATCTTGTACCTCTAAGACCGTCGAAGGGCGCGCGCCAAGCGCTCGAGATTGCAATCGTCGCTCGACCAGCTTGGTAGCGAGCTGGCCGTGCTGCCACATTGAACGCCACTGTCCGTTCGAGCGTCGGGCGTGGGCCAACCGCAGCGGCTTAGCGATCGCTGGCGGGATGGTCACGTCGATGTCGACTAGCTCGACTCGTTGCGACAGCGCAGTGTGGAGTCGCCACGGAGTTCCTGACCACGTACTTTGGCGATCAGCCCCCCAACTGCAGGCGAATCCGATCGGGCCCATCAAGATCCTTCCGCGGCTGAATTCATGCCCGAGATTACCTCAGCACGAGTTCGCGGTGCCCCCGCTGTAGCTACGGGTTGAGATTCGAGCCGATCGACTTGCCGGTGTCGAACCAGGTGTTGTTGCTGGCCGTGACAGGCACGTTCACCGTGGCTGGCCCGTAGTTGGACAAGCGTAGGAATCGGTTGTTGGTGATGGTGATGTTCTTGACGATGTATTCGCCGTTGTTGCCGTCGACGCAGTAGAGGCTGTAGTTGCCGTTACCGAGGACGTTGTTGTTGATCAGGACTGGTCCGTTGCTGCTCGGTCCGAGGTCGGGGGCGAGGAACAGGGCGGAGTTGCGTCCGCCGTCGAACCAGGAGTTGGTCACGGACATGTTGGTGACGCCGGCTTGCATCTGGCCGCAGTCTGCGTGTGCCTGGGTGGTGGGGGTCATGTCGTGGCACCAGGACTGATCGACGTGGACGTTGTTGCCGAGTTTGAAGCCGTCATCGGAGAGGTTGGTGACTTCGACGCGGGTTGCGGTGTAGTTGTCGCCGCCGATGCCGTTCTCTCCGCCGCTGACGGTGGTGTCGGTGATGGTGGCTGATCCGCTGACGTGGATTGCTTCACCGCCGCCGCTGTGGAACACCGACCGGCTGATCACGACGTTCTTGGCTGAGATTTCCAGGCTTTGGGTGATGGTCTTGGCGTCGATGACGGTGCCGTCTTTGGTGATCGTGGTCGGCCCGGTGTACGCGGTCAAGGCGGTTCCAGCCGGCACCCCAGCCTGCGGATGGGTAGTGAAGTTGCCGGTGGTGGCAGGCGGAGTGCTGGTGGGCGTCGTGGTCGATGGCGCGGTTGTGGTCGGTGCCGCGGTGCTCGTCGTGGTCGTCGTCGGCGTTGTCGTGCTGGGCTTACTGGTGGACGGCTTCGCGGTCGGCGCCGATGTCGTGGGCTTGGGAGCGGGCGAGGAAGGTGTCGAAGTAGGTGGCGGCGTCGCGGCCGCACCGCCTAGGACCGGACCGGGCGTACTCCGGAAGGAGATATCGACGTAGTACTCACTGCCGTGCCAGATCACACCAGGGAACGAGGTTGCGCCGTAGCTGTAGACGCCAGCCGAAGCCTTTACGTAACTTTGTCCAACGGTTTTGCCCGGGGCGAACGCATTCTCGCGAGAGGCGTAGTGACCGTTATCCGCGTGATATGAAGCCACGTAGGTGGTTCCTGGAACGACAGTCACGGGCTGTGAAAGCGATGCCGTCTGCCAGCCGGTGGCCGACTCTGAGGTGAACTTGGTCGTGGCCAGTCGCTGCCCGGTGCTACTCCAAAGGGTGCCGACATGTGTCCCTGTGTTCGACTTGGCCTTGTAGTAACGGATTTGCGTGATCACTCCCGGTACGGTGGCGCTGAATCGCACGCCGACCTCGACAGAGCGAGAATCCTTATCGGCGCTCACGGCTGGCACGGTGGAGGCCGGATAGATACTGGCCGTAGCGGCGGCGTCAGTCGGAGCGCCGTTGCCTGCGGCACCGGCCCAGCCAGCGCCGGTCGCGATAACTACGGCTGCCGATATGGCGACGGCTGCGCAGACGGCTACAGCGGCGATGGGCCGTTCCCTTGAGTGGCGGGAAGCGCTTCTCGTGGACACGCGGACTCCTCTACAGGGACGTGGAATCGGCGCGGGTGGTTCGCTTGGCCTCATCCATGACCAGGGTTTCCTGGCACTGCTCCTCTTACTGATTACATAGAGTAGCCGAGTGATAACCAACAGCGCAATACATAGATTTAACGTATCTACAAGTTCAGTAAAATTTGCGAGAAACGGCAAGCAAAGGGCCAGCCCACACCGTGGGCTGGCCCTTCGCTACGCGCAGGTTCGAGCGGGCGCTAGTTCAGCGGGGACCCGATCGACTTGCCGGTGTCGAACCAGGTGTTGTTACTGGCCGTGACAGGCACGTTGACCGTGGCGGGTCCGTACTGTGCGGTCCGCAGGAACTTGTTGTTGGTGATGGTGATGTTCTTGACGATGTATTCGCCGTTGTTGCCGTCGACGCAGTAGAGGCTGTAGTTGCCGTTACCGAGGACGTTGTTGTTGATCAGGACTGGTCCGTTGCTGCTCGGTCCGAGGTCGGGGGCGAGGAACAGGGCGGAGTTGCGTCCGCCGTCGAACCAGGAGTTGGTCACGGACATGTTGGTGACGCCGGCTTGCATCTGGCCGCAGTCTGCGTGTGCCTGGGTGGTGGGGGTCATGTCGTGGCACCAGGACTGATCGACGTGGACGTTGTTGCCGAGTTTGAAGCCGTCATCGGAGAGGTTGGTGACTTCGACGCGGGTTGCGGTGTAGTTGTCGCCGCCGATGCCGTTCTCTCCGCCGCTGACGGTGGTGTCGGTGATGGTGGCTGATCCGCTGACGTGGATTGCTTCACCATCGCCGCTGTGGAACACCGACCGGCTGATCACGACGTTCTTGGCTGAGATTTCCAGGCTTTGGGTGATGGTCTTGGCGTCGATGACGGTGCCGTCTTTGGTGATCGTGGTCGGCCCGGTGTACGCGGTCAAGGCGGTGCCAGCAGGCACCCCAGCCAGCGGATGAGCCGTCAGGCCACCGCTGTTCGCAGGTGGGGCCTGGCTCGGCGGGGTCTGACTTGGTGGTTTGGGTGTCGACGAGGAGGTTGAAGGCGGGTTGGCCGGCTTGGTCGTCGACGTGGATCCAGTTGCGCCCGTAGAGGCCGAAGTAGTTCCGGACTTGGTCGGCTTGTGACCCGGCTTCGTAACCGTCGGGGTCGGAGTGGCGCTCGTTGACAGACTTGGGGTCGCGGTGCTTGCCGCGCCGTTCGGCTGGAAGAGCACGTCAACGTAGTAAGCAGAATTGTGCCAAGTCGCCTGCGGGAACGCTCCGCTGCCATAGGCGTATACACCTGACGACGCCTTCAGCGCGGGGTTCACACCGAGAGTCGCACCGTTGCTGAACGCCCCTTGTTGTTGGGCGTAATAGCCGGTGGTCGTGTGGTAGGAGGCAACGTATGACGTGTTCGCCGAGATAGCGACGGGTGCGGCGAAGCGCACCTCTTGCCAGCCGGTGCTGGACTCGCTGGTGAAGGTCGCGCTGGCCAGTTTCGCTCCAGACGCGCTCCACAACGTGCCCACATGAGTGGCGCCATTTTGAGCGCTTTTGAAGTATCGAATGCCGACGATGTTTCCAGGCTGACTGGCCGCGAAACGCACGCCCAGTTCAACAGACTTCGGGTCATTCTCCGCCGCAACAGACGGTATCGTGCCCGCGGAATATACGGTGATTAGCCCTGTCTGCGAGGCATCCGCTTTATGTCCGTTGGAAGCAACCATCGCGACGACGGCTGCTATTAGTCCGAGTGCCATGAGGGGGGCAACTACCTTGATCAAGTTTCGCGGCGGCAGTATCGACCGCGATCTTGCGTGTTCTGACACAGCTGTACTCCTCAAATGCGCGTCGCGCATGGGCTCGTATTTCGGCATCGCGTTGTTCGCCCCCCAAAAGAACTTCACGCACCGACTACATTTGCAATGGATTCTAGCTTTGATCTCTCCGAGACAAATCTCGTGTCTCTTCGAACTCGACCAAAGACTAACCCAAGGCGCAATGACCAACTAATCCATCGGGCGTGAGATTCGTGCTAGCAAGATCATCAACCTGTAGAGGCCCCAGATCACGGGGGTTGCGGGTGAATTCAAATAATAAAATTGGCGCCAAACACATCACGCTCGCATAACGGTGATATAGCGTGCGCTAAGTGTTGGCATTAGATTCGCCAAATGTTTCCAATCCGAGGAGCCGTTTGCGGCAATGTTTCAGCTAGATGTCTAACGTCGCATACCTCCCTAAAAGGACATGCCGACGCTTCCGTTGCAGTTCCTTCGGCGTTGGTGCAGCACTAGGCTCATCGCGTGTCCGAGCCTCGTACTGACCGTTCTTCATCCGACGCGGGAAGGTCCGCTACTGCAATCTGGGCGGTCCGCTCGCGTTTGAGTCCCCGTTTACGGGTCAAGCTACGTGCAGGTGTAGACGTCTTGCTCGCGCCGCTGCTCGGTTCGTGGAATTCGAGCACTGCGGCCGGCTCGGTCGCTTTGACGCTCGACGATGGACCAGACCCTGACGTAACTCCCGCGCTGATCGACCGCCTGGCCGAACTCGATGTCCATGCGACGTTTTTCCTGCTCACCTTGCGTGCTGAACAACATCCGCGGCTCGTCGAGGCACTCGTTGGCGCGGGGCACGAGATTGGGTTGCACGGCCTTGATCATCGGCGGGTATCGACTATGTCCCGTACAAACGCCGAGGCATATCTGACGGATGCACGTCGACGCCTCGAACAGGTTGCCGGACAGTCGGTGTCGATGTTCCGGCCGCCGTACGGCTCGCAGTCGGTGGCGAGCATACGGGCCGCAAAGCGGGCCGGTCTGCAGGTGGTGGTGTGGAATGGCGATGCCGCGGATTGGGAAGACCGGAACGCCTCCGAGGTGGCCGCAGCTGCAATTGCTGCCTGCAAGCCAGGGGGAGTACTGCTGTTCCATGAGCGGCTCGAGCCGGATCCTCGGCACCCGGACCCGGATCGCTCGGCGCCTGTTACAACGTTCGACCGCGTCGCCGTAGTTGGCGAAATCGTCGCTGGTGCTCGCGTGGACGGGTTACAGCCATGCCGGGTCGGCGACCTGGCTCGGACGGGCGCGATGAGATCGACGGCATGGATCCGCCCCTGACGGCTAAGTGCGGTGGTGCCGCGCGCAGGGCGCGGACGGCGTCACAGCAAGCTGAGTGCAAGTCGGGAGGCAGCCAGTGGCGCGTCACGGTAGGCCAGCCGCCACACCCTCGCAGACCGAACGGTCTCTACGGCGACCTCGAAGCTGTTGTGACCATCCTGATAGTGATTGAAAGAGTTGACCAGGAGCTCGCGGACTGCCGCCCCTCGAGACACCCTCTCGAGCGAGCAATCGATGTCGATACGTTGCGCCAGCACGATGTCAGTTACCCGCGCCGGGTTGCCTACCTGTCCGATTGCTGCGGGTGGCAAGAGCGCCTCGCGGTCCGGAGTCGGACCCTCATCAGCTTTGAAGCCGAGCAGCTGCCATGAGCGGGAATCAACCGCGAGCGGGCGTGGAAATGGAGTGAGGGCAAGGGTCGTGCGATCGATCGCGAGCACCTCGTCCGAGAGGTATCCGAAGCCCGCCTGTGTCATAGCCGCCGTAAGCGTTGTCTTTCCGTGTCCGCTGACGCCTGGAAGTACAACGGCCCCGTCGCGGCCGGTGACGACGCCTGCGTGGATGCACAGGAGCGGAGAGCGCGTTACGACGTAGCCCGTCAACTCGGCTAATGCAACCAAGATCGGATCCTCGCCGCCCGGCGGCAGCGTGCTGCCGGCCAATCTGCCATCGTCGCCGAAGACTAGGGAATGGATCTGCCCGAGCCGCACGTCATCACGGGTTACTTTCGCCGCCGGGAGTAACGCCTCAAACTCGTGCAGCATGCGTGAGCCGAGGGAACGCGGAGCATGGACGGTAAGTGAGAGCCCGAGAAGGTCGGCAGTGAAACCAAGTGTCGGAGCGGCCGTCACGGACGCAGGGTGTTGGTCTGGTCAGAGGGACGGGAACCGTGGCTGAGCACGTCCTCCGGCGTGGTTTCTAGCTTCGGGTCCGCTGAAGGAGTCCACTCTAGGAATCCGCGCTCTGCCAGGTCAGTCAGCACGCCAACGACATCGGCGTCGATGGCTGCCGTTGAGGTTTGGTACGCCTGGGCGAGTAGCGTGATGATCTGCGCCACACTCGCTGTGCCATCTGCCAGCCGCCAGATGTCTCCCGCAGTGCCGTTCAACACCAGCACTTCGTCAATGTCGGCCCGATAGAGGCAGACCTCGTCGTCTAGGTCTTGGACGTCGATATCGGCAGTGTGCAAGGGAAAACTGCCAGCTCCAGTAGGGTCTGATTGCGCACTTGTTGGTAGCATTTGCTCCATCCGAGAGACGTGGTGCGGGGTCGTAGTGCGCGCCGCGCACTCGCCACAAGAGCGATGAACCGAGTTGTTACAAGATAGTCATGGCGCAGACGATCAACATCGTCTAACCTTACCTTAGTTTTACGGCATCTACGGCTTGTTCCAAGGCGTTCGACTTCGGTACAAGCCATAAAACGGGGGAAAAATGGAAGGCCTATCAAACGCTGGCAGAGGCGTGAGCAGACGCGACCTCTTGAAGCGCGGAGCGGTCGTCGGCGTCGCCGCGGCATGGAGCGTGCCGGTTATTCAGATGGTCGCGATGACACCCGCGAGCGCGGCGTCACCAAGCGCACCGCAGACGCCACCGAACTCGGTAGTCAACCCGCCGACGCCACCATCAGGGGCAAACCAGCCAAAGCCTGGCCCCAGTCGCAAGCCAGCTACTGACCCGGCAGGTCCGGTAAAGGCAGCCGCGGGATCGAGCGCGCTCGCATCCACAGGTCCTACGGTCCCTGTCGGATCGAGTGTTGCCTTAGGCGCAGCTGCGATCGCGGTCGGCGCGGGAGCGGTCGCTGCTGCCACCGCGCTTGGCCGTCGCAAGGGTGAAGACGACACGGCCCCGCCCACAACCTCCTGACGATAAGCGCAGTCCCTCGGTCCCATCAACGGGCCGAGGGATTCGCCTCTTTAGTGGATCACCGCGGGCGACCACGCCTGAGGTATGAGTAGCCGCGGTTGACCCGTTCCGTCGTCCGGGACCGCCCACACGTCGTCGATGGCCGCCGCAGTGCCGCTGCGTGGGATCCCGTAGATGACCGTGCTGTTGTCAAGCCAATCGACCTGATCGTCGACGCTCCTGGTCTCGGCGAGCGGTGTCACTTTGGCAGTCGCCACGTCGTACCTGACGAGTCGCCATTTGCCTGGCGGCAGGTTGCCCCGTTGTTTGAAGACAATCGACTTTCCGTCGGGCGAGAGGGACGGACACTCGGCGTCCTCATGCAGGGTCGTCATCGTCTTCGTCGAGAGATCGCCACGGACCAGCCAGGTGTGACTGGAGAATTCCACCGTCGCGTAGAAGGTGTTGTTATCCGATGCGAACGTGACTCCCCAGTAGTTTCGGTCGAGCGGCTTGATCGACTTTCCGTCGTGTATGAGGGTGAAATCCTCGAGGTTGCCCACCGTCTGGCCGCCGACCTTGCTTATTACGGTTCGAGTCGAGAAGGAGGTGGCCGCATACGAGTCCCCGGCAGTAAAACTGGTCGTTGAGGCGTACGTTGCGTCATGAGACAGTCGTGCACGACTGGGCACACCCGTCAGTGGCAGCGACTGCACGGGCTGCATGGACTGGGTGAGCACTCTGGCTGCATAGCGCGTGACGATGCCGCGCGTCGACGATAGGCAGAGCACCTTTTGATTGGCTGCGTATACCCGATCGCACTCGGTCGTGGTGATTGCGCGCGGGCCGCCAGGGTCGCCGATCGGCACCTCAGCTACGAAGCCATTCTGATCGCCCAATGCTGTGTTGCGAAAAACGATCCGTGGCTGGCCGTCCAGTGATCCTAGACTCGTTGTCGCCACTGATGGCACCTTGTCGGCGAGGGAATTTCGCTTGGCTCGGGATGAGGCGAGATAAACGATGGCGACGCCAATCGCGAGCACACAAATTACCGCGAGCGCAATCACCCGCGAACGCATCGTCTTCATACAGTGAGCCCCACGCGTGCCCCAGACTCGCGATCGAGGCGTAGCAGGATGAAGGCTGCTACCGGGATGGCGACGAGCAGCACCGGGCAGTACCAGAGAATGGCCGTCCCCAGACCTAGCCTCGCCCACAGCACGCCGACTACAAGCGACGAACCGAAGCCAGCGATGGCCATGAAGGTCTGCGCGGTGGCGATGCCGCTGGTACGCACGTCTGGATCAACGATGCGTCCCGAGAGAGCGGCGAGTGTTCCATCGGTGGCCGCGTAGTAAGTACCCAACAAAATTAGCGTTCCGATCGACATGGCCGGCCCAGCGAACGGACCAGCGGCGCAGAGGTAGCAGAACAGCAGCGCGACATGGCCGCCAATGAAGATCCGTGCTCGCCCGACCCGGTCGGCCAGCCGCCCGAGTGGAATCGCCAGGCAAAGGTAGGCGACGTTCATTCCGACCATCAGCAAGGCGTAATAGTTGTTGGCGAGGTTGTCTCGAAGCTGCAGCTGTAGATAGAGGAAGGCGTCTCCCACGGTGAGCAATCCGAGCATAGTCGCCGCCGTGAGCAGCCGTGCCATGTAGGGATTCGCCAAGTGAGCAAGGGTAACGCGCCCCGGCTTTGCAGTCTTGACGAAGGGAGCCTTGGCCGACACGGCGGCCGCTGGCACGTCCGTGTCGCGCGACGTTTTGCCGACCTTTGCGCCCCGATTGGCCCGCGCGCGCCGTGGGCGCAGATCTGGGACGATCAGCACAAGGATCGCCACTCCGACTATGGAGAGTGCCGACGAGGCCACGAATACGGCATGAAAATCGTTCTCGACGACGGTGAGGATCCAGAACGCGATCAGGGGGCCGATGGCCGCTCCGACGCTGTCCAGGCTTCGGTGAACACCGTAGGCGCGACCGAGGGACTCAGGCGGTGAAGCAGCGGCGATCAAGGCATCGCGTGGTGCGGTGCGCAGGCCCTTGCCCAGTCGATCGGCGGTGATGATCGTGCTGATTGCCCCGAGCCCGGTTGCGAAAAGCAGGCCCGTCCGGGCAATTGCGGACCCAAAGTATCCGACGAAGGCGACCCACTTTGGATGATCGGTGCGGTCAGATATCCACCCGCCGAAAATTCTGATCACGGCGCTGATTCCGTTGTACAGACCGTTGACAAAACCAAAAGCTTGCGGACTCAGGCCAACCACGACGATCAGATATTTCGGCAAGATCGCGTTTACCGACTCTGTCGCCATATCGGTGAACATGCTGACGATGCCGAGCAGGATGACCGTGCCGGCGACTCGCTCTCGTACCGTCTTGGTGCGGTCCCGCAGCGGACGGTCGCGCAGCGTCAAATACATCTGCGTCCCTTCGTCCTACCGCGCCGTTATCCCCGCCCCGGTTTGTCGGAGTTTACTTAGTCTAAACGCCGAGCACCCATGCTGCCGCACAGAGCAGACATCTCACAGCAACCTGATTTGCTCGATACCATTCGCGCATGCTCTCTCGACCAGGACCATCCGACCGCGGTGTTGTCTTCTTTGCTGGCCAGGATTGGTGGTATCACAACCGCGCGCATTCAGACATGCAGTTGGCACTGCAGTTAGCCGCTGGACGGCGCGTGTTATTGATCAACAGCATCGGCACCCGGATGCCGATGCCGGGTAAGAGCACGGACGTACGGCAACGGCTAGCCAGAAAGCTGAAGAGCATCCTGCGGGGAGTCAAGCAGCCCGTCCCGGAACTGCCGAATTTCTACGTCTACTCGCCGCTCAGTGTGCCTCTCTACCAATCAGCGATCGGGCGCCGATTCAATACCGTCTTGCTGTTGGCGCAGGTCGGGGTAGTGCGCTGGTACCTGCGACTTGGACGTCCGGATGTGATCGTCACACCGCCGACCGCTTGGGAGGTCGTGCGGCGTATGCGTCGACGCAGCCTGACCTTCAACCGATCGGACAAGCATTCAGCGTGGGCCGAGGTGGATCAGGTCCAGGTCGCCGCGCTCGAACGCGCCCTGCTGCGAAACTCCGACCTCGTGCTCTACGTCAGTCACGCCTTGATGGACGAAGATGTAGCCGACGCCGGTAGCCGGGCGTTCTTCCTCGACCACGGCGTTGACTTCGAGAAATTTACTGTGGATGGCCCGGTAGCCGAGGCGTTGAGCGCGGTGCCGCACCCCCGTTTGGGGTTCTTCGGCGCACTGCGGGACGTCGTGCTCGACCTGGACTTGATTGCTGAGCTCGCCGATGCCATGCCGCAAGCCTCGATCGTGTTAGTGGGTCCGTCCACGGTTGACATGGACTCGCTGCTCAGCCGCGGCAACGTTTTCTGGTTTGGTCCGCAGCCACACGAGGCGATTCCGTCGTTCGGACGTGGATTCGACGTCGCGCTGATGCCGTGGCTCGACAACGACTGGATCCGCAACTGCAATCCCGTAAAGCTGAAGGAATACCTGGCGCTAGGGCTGCGGATCGTGACGATCGACTTTCCGGAGGTGCGTCGCTACGCAGAGATCGTTGACATAGCAGCGAATCGGGAATCATTTATTAAACTTTGCCAGGTCGCCGCGACTGACCCAGGTGACCGACAGCTCCGACGGGCGGCAGTGGCCAGCGACTCGTGGCAGGCTCGCGGACGTCAACTGGCCGAAGCCATCGATGCTCTCCCCACGTAAGCCTGGCGGCTGAGCCTGCCGGCGAGCCGGCCAGGGCGCCGAACGGCCTCTAAGCCTGGTGTGAGACGACGAAGTCCGCGAGGCTGCCGAAGGTCTCGAAGAGGTCACCGGTCATTTCGGAATCATCGACTTCAATCCCGAACCGGTGCTCGAGGGCGACAACCAGCTCGATGACGGCCATCGAATCCAGTTCGGCGACACTGCCCAGAAGTGGTGTTGACGGCTCGAAATCATCGGCACGATCCTCGATGCCGAGAATCTCGACGATGACATCCTTGACCTGTTTGAACTGCACGGTACTTTCCACAATGGTCCCTTTTCGAATTGGTAATTTGACGGTGTTCAGGCCAGAATCTCGACGGGCGCCGGGTGTCCGAGAAACGCGGTGGGACTCGCCGTCAAGCCGTAGGCGCCAGCTTGAAATATGACGACAAGATCATCGAGTTGTACGTCGGGAACAGCAAGGTTGTCGCCGAGCAGATCCAACGGAGTGCAGAGGCATCCGACGATCGTGGCTGTTTCGGTAGCAACGGAGTCCATTCTGTTGCCGATGCGTACTGGGTAGTTGCGGCGGATCACCTGTCCGAAGTTGCCGGAGGCAGCGAGTTGATGGTGCAACCCGCCGTCCACCATGACGAACTCTTTGCCGCGGGAGGTCTTTCGGTCGATGACCCGCGTCACGTACACGCCGCACTCGCCGACGATGTAGCGACCAAGTTCGATGACGACTCGCGCATCTGGGAAATGGGTGGCGATCGGGCCGCCTACTAGCTCGGTGAGGTTTGCGCCGATTGCCGCCAGGTCGAGCGATTCATCCTTGTCCGTGTACGGGATTCCGAAGCCACCGCCGAGGTTGAGGTAACGCACCGGAGTTGGCAGCGACTGGGCCAATTTCGTCACGAGTTCGACGGTTTTCCGCTGTGCCTCGCACAGAATTTCGGCCCGCAGATTCTGCGAACCACCGAATACGTGAAACCCGTGGATGTCGAGATCGGCGGCGCTCAGCTCAGCGAGCAACTCCGGCACAACCTCAGCGTCAACGCCGAACTGTTGCGGGCCGCCGCCCATCCGCATGCCCGATCCCTTGATGGAGAAGTCCGGATTCACCCGGATCGCGACTTGCGGCCGGAGGCCCAGACGGTCTCCGATCGCGATCACGCGCCGCGCTTCAGTTGCCGATTCCAACTCGATGGTTATGCCAGCCGCGACAGCTTGGGTAAGTTCGCCAACGGTCTTTGCAGGGCCTGCGAAACTGATGCGGTTGACTGGCATCGTGGTGTCGAGAGCAGTCTGCATCTCGCCGGCCGAAGCAACATCAAACGAATCGACCAGACCGCTTAGATGCTGCACAACCGCTGGCATCGGATTGGCTTTGACCGCGTAGCTCAGACTGATCTGGTTTGGCAGCGTAGTTCGTAGCAAGGCGATCCGCTCGGAGAGCAATCGCCGATCGTAGGCAAAGAAAGGCGTCACACCCACCCGTTCGGCAAGTCGGTCCACGGGAATGCCGCCGACGGCAAGCTTGCCATCGATAACCTCGAAAGCCGCGATGGTGTCTGCAGAACTCACGGTGTGATCTCCTGACGCAACAGATTTCGATCGAATTTCCCGTTGGGCGACCGAGGGAGTTCGGCGTGCACCACAATTCTCCGGGGCACCATGTACAACGGCAGTTCCTTGCGCAACGCGGCGAGCAGCGCAGCTTCGTCCAGTTTGCCTGCCTCGGCTGGGCTGACCGCGATCACGACTGCCTGACCGATGGCCTCATCGTCGACGCCGAACGCGACAGCGTCTCGGACCATGCCGGTGTCATAGACGACCTCTTCGATCTCGGCCGGGCTAACGCGGTATCCGGAGGTCTTGATCATCTCGTCCTTGCGGCCGACAAAATACAAGAAGCCCTCTTCGTCGCGTACCACGGCGTCTCCTGAGAAGACTGCCAGCTCGGTGGTCTTTATGCCGTCCGGCCGTCCCGGGGCTGGCCGGAACCTGGCGGCGGTGCGCTCCGGGTCGTTCCAGTAACCAAGCGCGACCAATGCGCCGCGATGGACGAGCTCGCCTTCCTCGTTGGCCTCACAGATCGAACCGTCGGGCCGGACGACCAAGATCTCGGCGTTTGGTATCGCTTTGCCGATCGAGTTGGGACGGCGATCGACTTCCGCGGGATCCAAGTAAGTCGAGCGGAAGGCCTCGGTCAGGCCGTACATGAGGTACGGCGCGGCATCTGGAAAAATGGCCCGCAGCTTGTCGAGCGTGGAGCGGGGCATCCGGCCGCCCGTGTTGGCGAAGTACCGCAAGCTTCGCGCCGCCTCCTCCGGCCACTTCTGGTCAGCAATCTGAATCCATAACGGGGGGACGCACGTCAAACCCGTGACGCCATGCTTCGCGCAGGTCTTCACGATGTCCGACGGCAGCAAATAGTTGATCAGAACGACGTGCGCCCCGGAGCTGAACCCCGTAGTGAGCTGGCTGAATCCGGCATCGAAGCTCAGCGGCAAGGCCGCCAGCAGAACGTCAGACGAGCAGTTGCCGAGATAGCTCGCTACGCTTTCAGCGCCGCTGATCAGGTTCCGATGACTGATGACCACGCCCTTCGGGCTGCCGGTACTGCCGGACGTGTACAGAATCGCCGCCATGTCGAGATCAATCACGGCGGTCTCGTCGCCGCTGGCGTCCCTCACGGAATTGAGCAGGTCAGGCCAGGCGCTCAGCGCGTGACCTGGCGCGGGCTCTACTCCGTCCACTCCATTGGTCAGCACCACGAACTCCAGTGCCTCCAGCGTCGCCAGGTCAGCGCGGAGCTGTTCGTAGCGTTCCTTGCTGGTAATCAGGACGCGGACATCGCAATCGGCGAGGATGTATCCGACTTGGCGGGGCCGCAGAAGCGGGTTGATCGGCACGAAGACCCCGCTCGCCACTGAGGTGCCGAAGACAGCCGTGACGGTTTCGATGCGCTTGTCGAGGAAGACGGCGACTCGGTCACCGCGAACGACGCCGAGCTGTCGTAGCCCGGCACCGGCGGCTGACACCTGACTCCACAGCTCGTCATAACGCAGCGTGACCTCGCCGAATGTCAGGGCCGGGGACTTGCCCTGAGACTGCGCTGACTGCCTAACCAGATCATGCAGATAACGCCGCATTTTCGCTTTCCTAACGATGGATTGGACGCCTACCAGGCGACGCACACGAGTTCGCTGTAGAGATAGTCGATCTGGGACGGGCTCAGGTGCGAACTCTTGAACATCTTTCGTCGTGGGTCGGACAGTAACTTCGACAGTCTCGGACGGTGTGATACCACGCGCAGTTCGGCAAGCGTAGCGAGAACGCCGTGGCGCAGGAGAAGGTGGCTGGACAGGCGTGGGACACCGGCGCGGAAGATCTCGGGATTGCTGACATACAAGATCGAAGCGAACACAGGAAGGTTCTTGCGTCGGTCGCGTCGGTAGATGACGTAGCAGGCGTCTGATCCTCTGGTGATGAGCAGGTGATGTGCCGCGGCGGCGGCGGCGTGGTCCCGGTAAAGCTTGAGCTCGGTGCCGGTTAGCGCAGCCTCGATTTGGCGGCGGTCGGTCCTGATGTGTATGCGGTCAGGTGCGCTCGAGAACGGACGACTGGGCAAGGGGACGCCTGGGATAAGGACCGTTGCGGTGTCTAGGTGTTCGAACTTGAGTCGTTCGTTCAGCGGGACGACGGTGCCGCTCGGTGAGAGATCGGTGAAGGTGTAGTCCTTCTGAGCCAGGAGCGACCTGATAAGCCGAACGCTATGAGAGCGGTAGTCTTCCCGCACGCACCAAGCGCCAAGGTTGCAAAACCGCTCGTCGACGCCGTCGATGGTTCGGGTGGCATACAAGGCGAGATACACGCCGACTATCGCGTCCTCGTCCGTGAGCAAGAAACCGTGGTTCGGGCCGTCGTCAGGCCACGGAACCATCGGGGCCCTGGCCCATGCCTCAGCGCTCACTCTGGGGTTGAGATAGGTGTGCAGGAACTCGCCCACCGCGGGCAGGTCAGAGTCGCTGATGGCGCGAACTGCGACCGACATGTGTGCCCCCGAATGAATTAACGAGAACTATATATCCGACATGGCCTGGAAGAAAATCGAAGTTGCCACGCTGTCAGCGCAGGTTGCTCACTAGGTCAGGGCCCGGGGCTGCTCGCATCTTCGTTGGGCTGAGCAGGGCCCGGAAAGCGGCCCGGCTGGTCCGTTTGCCCAATAGAGCGCGGCTGCCCTCGCGTAATACCAGAATGGACCAGTAAATCGCCGCGGCCAGGCTGTGGTGACGGCGCCGATAGAGGCGTGCCTTGTTCATAGTCAAGAGAGCCCAAAGTGCGGGGGACTGACCCGAATCTCCTTCGAGGTGGATCGCCCGGGCGGCCGGCGTATAGCGGGTGCCGAATCCCGCATCCCGGGCGCGCAGCGCGAAGTCTGTTTCTTCCGAATACAGGAAGAACGACTCGTCCCACGGAGCGCATGCTCCCCAGCAAGCGTTGCTGATCAGCAAGGTGGAACCTTCTGCCCAATCCGTCAGGCACTCGTCCTGGTAGCGGTTGGGATCTGTAACGACTTCGCCCAGCCCGTCGATCTTGCCGGCACGACGCGCCCCAAGGAGGGCGTCGGCGAGTGTCCGCCTGATCGCGGGTTCGCGTCGCAGGGTGTCGATGCGCGCTCCGTGTGCGTCGAAGAGCCAAGGCACCGCCAATCCTGTTCCGGGTTTGTTCAACGCGGCAATGAGCGCAGGCACGCACCCGGGCAACAAGCGGACGTCCGGGTTCAGGACCAGGACACATGTGTGTTCCGCGGCAGCCGCGACACCCGCGTTGATCCCTGCGGCGTACCCGGCGTTACGCCCTGTCTGCACGACGGTGGCCTCCGGCGCGAGACGCCGCACTTCGGCGACACTGTCGTCCGCCGAGTCGTTGTCCGCGACCGTCAGATGCCAGCTCAGCTCACCCATACCGGTCGGCAATGACGCGATCAGGTCCTCGAGCAACGCGGCGCTGTTGTATGTCACAACGACGACGGCGACCATATCGCCCGCTGCGTTCATGCGCTGGACCCTATACTGCAGTCGTCCTGCGATGATCACGAGACCGTTGGTGGGGTATGAGCGCAGTCAATCTCTGCTTTCACGGTATTGGCGTGCCGCAGCGCGACCTTGAGCCTGGCGAAGGTGCGTACTGGATCACCGAGTCGGTGTTCAGTGACGTTCTCGATCTCGTGGCCGATCGTCCGCAGGTGAGGATCAGCTTTGACGACGGCAATGCCTCCGATTTCGAGATAGGGCTTCCCGCACTGCTTGCGCGTGGGTTGAAGGGATCGTTCTTTCCACTGTCCCAGCGCATTGATCAGCCGGGCAGCACAACCGGTGAGCACTTGCGCGACATGGTTGACGCTGGAATGACGATCGGGACACACGGTATGCGACACCTCCCGTGGCCGAACATGAGCGAACGAGAACTCGATGATGAGCTCGTCGCTGCCAGGGCCGTTATTTCCGACGCGGCGGGCGTTGCTATAGAGACCGCGGCATGCCCCCTTGGTCGCTACGACCGTCGAGTGCTGGGCCGACTTCGCAAACTCGGTTATCGCAGGGTCTTCACGAGCGATCGTGCACGAGCCCGCTCGGATTCTTGGTTGCAGCCGCGATACAGCATCCGCGAAAACGACGACGCTGCGACGATGCGAGCCATTTTCGATCACGAACCGAGTGGGCGCAGCCGCCTTCAGTCATCAGGGCGAATCACCATCAAGCGGTTGCGATAGCGAATGACCTCTCGTCCGGCTCTAGGAGCGTTGTGCCTTTCGGCGCTGGTGATCGCTGGATGCACCTCTTCACACAAGGACGCAAATCCGACCCCATCCGCCGTCCCGGTCCATAGCGGGCAGGTTTCGGGCGGGGCTGAGGCTGCGACGCCGCCGCCGACCGGGTGCAAGATCGCGACCACCGCCATGGTTGAGGCCGCGTTCGGGGCCAAGGTGGGCGCAGTCACTATCGGAACGACTGCGACGGGTAACTCGACCTGCCAATTCGCGCTAGCGAGTTCGAACGTCGGACTTCCAGGCAGCGTTCTACTCACGCTCGACCGCACAGCCACGGCCGCCGACTTCGAAGCTGCCCGCGTTGCAACAGGCGGCGAACCCGTGCCGGACGTTGGTGATCGCGCGTTTTATGTCGCGACCCAGACGACCTTGCAAATGCTGAAGGCTCGGTCTTCGGTGACCGTCCAGGCGCGTCTCAAGATTCCGGCCGGCGTCCAGCCGAAACCGGCCACCGTACGCGCGGACACGATCTCGCTGGCTCGGGCCGTGGCGAAGCAGTTGTAGTAACCGATCTCGGGTGTCAGCTTCTTTCGGAGCCCAACCGCCGCGGTAAGTTAGGATCCTGTTAACAACCTACTTGCTAACGGGGCCGGCTCAACCATGATGAAAGCACCGCTCAAGCTTGCGATCGCCGCGGCTACTGTCGCTGCGATCCCACTTGCGGGCTGCAGCGGTGGTCATCGGAACGCGGCTGAGGACGCAGCGTCCGACCGCGCGTCGGGTGCCTCGAGTCCGCTGGCATCCGGTTCAGCCACGGGCTCCAGTGGCGCGGTGACCCACAAACCGACTGCCGGCAGATCGACTGCCAGCAGTGCAAGCAAACAAGGTGGCGGGTCCGAGCCGAGCACTGGTACGACTCCGTCGACGCGCTCGTCGACTGCTGCCTCGAACCCGTCGGTGCCGCCGCAACCCACGCGCGGCGGTGCCAAATCGACCTCACCGACGGTGCCGACGTGCACAATCGCCTCGTCAGCTGCCGTCGCGACATCATTCGCCGGTGAGGTCAGTGCGGTACGAGGTACTACAACGGGTACGGGCAGTCCTCTCTGCCAATTCGTCATGCGGACGTCGGTGGCCGGGCCCGGTGCCACCGTGACGGTGAGCATCCACCGGCCAACCTCGCCTGCCTCGTTCGGCCAAGGCAAAGTTGCCGCGGTCAAACTCGGAGCCACCGCTGTCTCTGGCGTTGGCGACAGCGCGTACTACACGTCGACGGCCGGCACGCTTCAGTTCATCGCCGGTCAGACCGGCGGGTCCATACAGGTGACACGACCGGTGAGCCAACCAGCTCAGCCGTCGGCGGCGGTTCAATCGGCGGCGATCGGTCTGGCCAAGACGGTGGTTGCGAAGTTCTGACGGCGATCGGGCGTGCCTGCCCGCCACGGGTTTGGCTCGGCTGCTACCGCGGAGTTCCCCGGTGACCGGCCCGGCTGGCCAGCAGAAACACACCGACGCCGGCGGCAGCTACGACCGCGATGATCGCGACCGACAGCCCGGTTGACACGGGCAGGGCGGCCATCCGGTGGGGCATGACCGGGGCGACGGTTTCCAGCGGCGGCGGGTTGGTGATGCTGTCTGGCTGGCCGGATTGAAATGTCACCTCGACGGCGCAGCCGGCACCTTCGACTTGTAGTACCGCCGGGCCGGTGATGCCGGCTGGCAAAGGGATTCGGACTGAAAAAGCTCCTGCGGCAGTGGTGACCGGTTTGGCGACCACTTGGGGTTGGAGATAGATCGTGAACCGTTCCTTCGGTCGAAACCCGGCCCCGGTAACGGTCAGGCCGGCGGCCGGATTCGATACATCGGTCGTCACGGCGCATCGGGTCGGAACGCCTTCGAGGAAAGTTACGCTGGTCAAGATCGCGGTGTCGGGGACGTTCACGGTGTTGACAGCGGTTGTGTCGGCAAGGCCAGTATCAGTGGACGCGGTGCCTGCAAAGGCCAGGCCGGTGGCACCCGGGCCCACCAGCAGGACCGCGACCAGAAGCAGCAGCGCTGTGCAGCGGCGGTGCGCCGCACCCTGTTTCCATCGCTGATGCGATGGTGATGCGCGGCTCAAATCGCCGTGCACAAAAGAAGAAAAATGCACAAACATGTACTGCCCCCGATTCAGCTCTCGAAGTCTAGCGAGGATTTCCCAAACTTGACAATCACTTGACACGTTTTAGGTGACCGTGAGGTATTGCACGAATGAGCACTGCTCAATTCCGGCGTTGCGAAGGCCTGACAATCGTGTCGCAAGCCCCCCGTACGCTGGAGACATGAGCCTGGCCGGACTGATTGACGCTGCCCTGGCCGATCCAGCTCTGCGGTCCTTTGTCGCGGCTGCAGGCACGGACGAAGTCTCGCTTTCCGGACCGGGAGCCCTTCGTCCGCTCGCCATCGCCGCCCTGGCCCAGCGATCCGCGCGGGCTGATATCACCGTCCTCGCGGTGACGTCCACCGGCCGCGAAGCCGAAGATCTCGTCGACTCCCTGCGCTGCCTCCTCCCACCGGACGATGTCGCGCTGTATCCGGGTTGGGAGACGTTGCCGCACGAAAGATTGTCGCCGCGCGCAGATACGGTCGGTCGGCGACTGGCAGTGCTGCGCAGGCTCCGCCACCCGTCTGCCGATGATCCCGGTACCGGGCCGTTGAAGATCGTCGTCGCTCCCGTCCGATCGCTCCTGCAACCGCAGGTGCCGGGTTTGGGTGACCTCGAGCCGGTGAAACTCAAGGCTGGCGATTCGGGCCGGGAACTGGAAGACATTGTGGCGGCCCTGGTCGGGGCCGGCTATGCCCGGACGGAGCTGGTGGCAAACCGTGGCGAGTTCGCCGTTCGCGGCGGCATCCTCGACGTGTTCCCTCCCACTGAAGAGCATCCGCTCCGGGTGGAATTCTGGGGCGACGAGATCGAAGAGGTGCGCTACTTCAAAGTGGCCGATCAACGGTCGCTCGAGATCGCGCCGAACGGCGTCTGGGCGCCGCCCTGCCGCGAATTGATGCTCACCGACGATGTTCGGGCGCGAGCCTCGAAGCTCCTCGGCGAATATCCCGAGCTCGGCGAACTGCTCGAGCCCATCAGCCTTGGCAACGCGGTCGAGGGCATGGAATCTCTAGCCCCCGTCCTGGTCGACCGGCTCGAGCTCGTATTGGCCGAGTTCCCAGCCGGTACCCATGTCGTGGTGTGCGACCCCGAGCGCATCCGATCCAGGGCCGACGACTTGGTGCGAACCTCGGAGGAGTTTCTGGCCGCGTCCTGGGCGGCCGCGGCCGGTGGCGGCAAGGCTCCGGTCGATCTTGGGGCAGCATCGCTGCGGTCTTTGGGCGAAGTCCGCGAGACGGCCGAGGCGCTCGCGCTGCCTTGGTGGACGCTGTCACCGTTCACCACCGACACCGAACTGGCCGAAGCCGCTGGCCAGACTGCCTTCGCATCCGCCTTGGAGGCAGCGCCCACCTATCGCGGTGACACCGATGCCGTGCTCGGTGATGTCGGCGGCTGGGCACGTGACGGCTGGCGTCTGGCGATCGTGTTCGACGGCAAGGGCAGCGCTGAGCGTGCCAGCGAGCGACTGGTCGGCGCCGATATCGCGGTGCGAATGGTGACCACGATCGACGAACTGCAACCCGGCGTTGCCATCGTCGCCTGCGGGCACCTTGAATCAGGATTGATATCGCCTGATCTCAAACTGGCGATCCTGGCCGAATCCGACCTGACCGGCCAGCGAGGCTCGATAACCCTCGACCGATCGAGAATGCCGTCCCGACGGCGCAACGCGATCGACCCCATTCAGCTCGCCGCTGGTGATCTGGTGGTGCACGAACAGCACGGCGTGGGCCGCTATGTCGAGATGGTGCGCCGCACCATCAACGGCGGTGAACGTGAATACCTGATCATCGAGTACGCCGCCGCCAAGAAGGGTCAGCCGGGCGATCGCCTTTTCGTACCGACGGATTCCCTCGACCAGGTAACCAAGTATGTCGGTGGCGAGGCGCCTTCGCTGTCCCGACTCGGTGGTGCCGACTGGGCCAAGACCAAGGGCCGCGCCCGCAAGGCCGTCAAAGAAATCGCGGCCGAACTCATCCGGCTCTATTCCGCCCGAATGGCGACCAAGGGCTATGCGTTCGGGCCCGACACGCCCTGGCAGCGCGAACTCGAAGATGCCTTTCCTTTCATCGAAACCCCCGATCAGCTAGCAGCCATCGAAGAGGTCAAGGGCGACATGGAGAAGTCGCTGCCGATGGACCGCGTGATTTGCGGTGATGTCGGCTACGGCAAGACCGAGGTCGCGGTTCGTGCCGCCTTCAAAGCAGTTCAGGACGGCAAGCAGGTGGCGGTGCTCGTTCCAACGACGCTGCTGGCTCATCAGCACATTCAGACGTTCTCCGGTCGGATGAGCCAGTTCCCCGTTGTTGTGAAAGAGCTTTCTCGGTTCACCGGTGACGCGCAGGCGGCTGCCACGATGGCCGGTATCGCCGACGGCAGCGTCGATATCGTCATCGGTACGCACCGCCTGCTTCAGCAGACTGTCCGCTTCAAAGATCTCGGCCTGGTGATCATCGACGAAGAGCAGCGTTTCGGCGTCGAGCACAAGGAGTATTTGAAGTCGATGCGAACCTCGGTCGACGTGCTCACGATGTCGGCAACGCCGATCCCGCGTACCCTCGAGATGTCGCTGACCGGCATCAGAGAGATGACCACCATCTTGACACCACCGGAGGATCGGCATCCGATTCTCACCTTCGTCGGTGCCTACGACTCACGCCAGATCTCGGCCGCGATACGACGTGAACTGCTGCGTGACGGGCAAGTGTTCTACATTCACAACCGGGTCGAATCGATCAATCGTGCCGCGGCGAAGCTGGCCGAACTAGTACCCGAGGCTCGGATCGCTGTGGCGCACGGGCAGATGGGCCAGGACGCCCTCGAAAAGATCATGGTCGGCTTCTGGCAGAACGACTATGACGTGTTGGTGTCCACCACGATCGTGGAGTCCGGTCTTGATATCCCCAACGCGAACACCTTGATCATCGAACGCGCGGACAACTTCGGCCTCTCGCAACTGCACCAGATGCGCGGGCGCGTCGGGCGTTCTCGCGAACGCGGCTATGCCTACTTTCTGTACCCGCCGGAAAAGCCTCTCACTGAGACCGCCCATGATCGATTGGCGACGATCGCCCAGCACACCGAACTGGGCGCGGGTATGCAAGTTGCCATGAAGGACCTCGAGATTCGCGGCGCGGGCAATCTGCTCGGCGGCGAGCAGTCGGGTCATATCGCTGGCGTCGGCTTCGATCTCTACGTCCGTCTTGTCGGTGAGGCGGTCGCAGACTTCCGCGGTGAACAGCAGGAGCAGTTCATCGACGTCAAGGTCGATCTGCCGGTCAATGCCAACCTGCCGCAGGACTACCTTCCGGGGGAGCGGCTTCGGCTGGAGGCGTACCGGGCTCTTGCCTCGGCCACGACCGACGAGGCGGTCGAATCTGTCCGGTTGGAACTGCTCGACCGGTTCGGGCCGCTGCCATTGGAGGTCGAAAATCTCCTGGCAGTTGCGAAGTTCAAGGTCGTGTGTCGCAAGTACGGCGTCACGGAAGTGTCGCTGCAAGGCCAGTCCGTCCGGTTCTCACCGGTGCAACTCCCGGAATCTGCCCAGATCCGGTTGCAACGGATGTTCGAGAAAACGCTGTACAAAGCTCCGGTATCGACGATGGCCGCCACCCGCCCGAAGGGCATCACCAACCCGGACGGCACCTGGACGGTCGCAAAATTCGGTGGCGAACCGTTGCGGGATCAGGCGCTGCTGCAGTGGTGCGTCGAGTTGCTCGACACCGTCCTGGGCCCGGTTCTGGAAGCTGTCCTGACGAACTAGCGGGAATTCATAGCGAGTCCTCAAACTTCGGCTCGCTAGGCTTCGTGCATGGCCGCTGCCGAGCTCCCAGAACTGCTCTTGCCTGACGCTCCGGCGTGGCGGAAATGGCTGGTCGCCAACCACGACGATTCGGCCGGGGTGTGGTTGGTACTGCACAAGAAGGGCGGCACAGTCACTGACCTGACCTACGACGACGCGTTGGACGAGGCGCTGTGTTTCGGTTGGATCGACGGCCAGGTGCACAAGCGCGACGACGGCAGCTACCGTCAGCGGTTCACGCCACGGCGAACGAAGAGTCCCTGGTCGGCGCGCAACGTCAGCCACGTTTCGCGGCTCCTCGAGGCCGGGCTGATGACCCCGGCGGGGCAGGCCGCGGTCGACGCCGCGAAGGCCGACGGGCGGTGGGAACAGGCCTACGCGCCGCAGTCGACCGCCGAAATGCCAGCCGATCTGATGGCCGCGATCGCGGCCGTACCCGCCGCCCAATCGATGTATGACGTGCTGAACTCTGCGAACCGTTTCGCCTTGTACTATCGAGTAAACGAGGCCAAGCGGCCAGCAACGCGAGCCTCGCGCATCGAGCAGTTCGTCGCCATGTTGGCCAGGGGTGAGACGCCGCACCCGCAACCGAAACGGCCCACCTGACTCTTGTGTTCGAATCGATGGCTGGGACGAGAACGACTAGGGTTGGTCAGCGGACTTGATCAGTGCCCTGCGGCCGCTTCGATTTAGGCAGGCTGGCGACTACGAGTTCGTAGGAGTCGTCAATCAGTTCACGTATCTCCTCGGTGGGTAGCTGCTCGATGAGCACCCGGGCCCAAAGCCGCTTGTTCAAATACGGCGCCGGCCCGACGTGGTCGGGATAGCGCTGTTTGAGTTCTTCGATTACCTCAGCGGTGTTCTTGACGCTGATCGAGGGCTCGGCCTCGTCGCTCGAGGGGAACAGAAAGATCTTGTCGCCGACCTTGGCCACATCGTGGTCCTCCCCCCACGGGCTGTCCGGCCAGGCGCCTGGCTTGGCGAGCGCATAGTTCATGACCTCATCACGATCCATGACCGATTTGTACCACCTTTTGGCGTGCCCTGAGTGGGCCGCCGCCGATAGTGCACAGGCTGACGTGAGAAACTTGCGTTCGCCGCAACGATCGAATGGCGGCGCAAACGCTGAGAAGTCGGAGATCGCTTGTGAAAGTCCGTGCTGTGAAGATCCGCGCCCTGGTCATGCTGCCCATAATTGCGGCTGCTGGTATCGGGCTGTCGGCCTGCGATTCCAAGGCTGGCGATGCGGCCGATATTTACGGTCAGAAACTCTCCGAGACCGATCTCAACGACTACGTGCAGGAGGGTGCAGAGCCGATCACCAACTCTGACGGCACCCAGACCGCGCCCAAGACGCTGGTTCTGGAGATCTTGATCCAGACTGAGGCCTTCGAGCGCCTGCTTGCCGAGAAGGGCGTCACCCCGACACCTGCCGATCTGGAGAAGGCGAAGACCACCGTCCTCGCAGGTAACCCAGAGCAAGCGCTCACCGACCAGGTGACCAAGGCGGGTCTGGAACCCAAGTTCGAACAAAACCTGATCTACAACCAGGAGCTGTCGGCGATCATCACTCAGACCTATGGCTCAGATCAGGCAGGGCTGAATGCGGCGCTGAAGAAGATCTCGACCGGCATCTCAGTCAGCCCCCGCTACGGCAGCTGGGATCCGACCAAGCTGGCTCTCACCGAACTCGGCAAGGCGCAGCTGCCGGGTGTGGTGACGATCGATGCCACCTTGCCGGGCGATGTTTCTCCGCCGCCGACTGCGGCCCCCTGACCTTTCGAACCCATGCCCGAACCCGCAGAACCCACCGAGTCCGTAGCGCCGACTGAGCCAGCGAGCGGGGTCGCTAACTCGACTGGGCCAGCGAGCGAGGCCGTGCCAGGCGCGGCACTACTTCGGGCAGTAGCCGTCATGGATCGGCTCCGCTCACCCGGTGGGTGCCCCTGGGATGCGGAGCAGACGCACAGCTCGCTCGCTCCGTACTTGCTCGAAGAGGCGTACGAGACCCTCGAAGCGATCGAGGACGAGGATCTGACGGCACTTCGAGAAGAGCTCGGTGACCTGCTGTTACAGATCCTCTTCCACGCTCGGCTGGCCGAGGAGGCGCCCGAGCCATTCACCATCGACCAGGTCGCCGATGATCTGGTCGCCAAGCTGGTCAGGCGCCACCCGCACGTCTTTGCCGATGTTTCCGTCGACTCCGCCGCGCAGGTCAATTCCAATTGGGACGCCATAAAGAAGGCGGAAAAGCAGCGGCAGTCCGCGACCGACGGAATACCGCTCGGCCAGCCAGCACTGGCGCTGGCGGCCAAGTTGATCAGCCGGTCGCAGAAGGCCGGCATCGTCGCCGCGGTTGACCTGCCGGATGAGATCGAAGGCGCCGACGCCGCCGCTCGGGCGATCGGCGACAAACTGTTCGCCATCGTCGCCGAGGCCGTGCAAGCTGGTGTCGATCCCGAGTTGGCTCTGCGCGCTAGTGCCCGGCGCTACCGCTCAACCATCCGCAGCGCGGAGGGACACCGAGACTGATCTGAGGAGAACCGTGTCTGAGGAGAACCGTGCCGATCGAACGCGTTGACCCACCGATGGCAGCGGACGAGCGCATGACGCTGACCGCATTTCTCGACTATCACCGCGAAACCCTCAGACAGAAGTGCCAGGGGCTGACCCCGGCCCAGCTTCTGGTTCGCGCTGTGCCGCCATCGGACCTGTGCCTGCTCGGCCTACTCCGGCACCTGGCCGATGTGGAGCGTTCATGGCTCGCCGAACGCCTCGCCGGCGGCCCGGTCAGCTATCTCTACGGTCCAGGCGATGGCGACCTGGAAGTAACCGAGGCCGACGACGCCTCGGTGGCGGCCGTGTGGGCGACCTTCGACGCGCAGCTCGCCATCTCGCGTGAGATCACTGCCTCGCACTCGTTGGATGCGATCGCGCTCAAGCCGACTCGTCAGGGCGAGCGGCCGAGCTTACGGTGGATCTTGGTGCATCTGATCGAGGAATACGCCCGCCACAACGGTCATGCCGATCTCATTCGGCAGTCAATCGACGGTGCGACCGGCGAGTGAGCGTGGCTTCAGAGTCGACGCCCGATAGGCTGGCCCGAAGCCGACAAGTGTTAGCCGGTAGACAGCAGACGCGTCAGCGAGAGGACATTCGAAGTGGCCACCATTGAGGCTGTAGGCGCCCGCGAGATCCTGGATTCGCGCGGCAATCCGACCGTTGAGGTCGAGGTGGCGCTTGATGACGGCACCCTCGCGCGCGCGGCCGTCCCGAGCGGTGCGTCGACGGGCGCGTTCGAAGCAGTGGAACTGCGTGATGGCGGCGACCGGTACAACGGCAAAGGCGTGCAGAAGGCCGTCAACGCCGTGCTCGATGACATCGGTCCGGAACTACTCGGTTTCGAAGCCAGCGAGCAGCGTCTGGTCGACGCAGCCCTGATCGACCTGGACGGCACCCTGGACAAGTCGAAGTTCGGCGCGAACGCGATCCTCGGCGTTTCGCTCGCAGTGGCCAAGGCCGCGGCGTCGTCGGCCGATCTGCCACTCTTCCGGTATCTCGGCGGCCCGAACGCCTATCTGTTACCTGTCCCGATGTTGAATATCCTCAATGGCGGCGCGCACGCCGATTCCAACGTCGACGTCCAGGAGTTCATGATCGCGCCGATCGGCGCTCCAACCTTCGCCGAAGGCCTGCGTCAGGGTGCGGAGGTCTACCACGCGCTCAAGGCAGTGCTGAAGGCGAAGGGGCTGTCCACCGGGCTCGGCGATGAGGGCGGCTTCGCGCCGAGCCTCGAGTCCAACCGCACGGCGCTGGACGTGATTGCAGAAGCGGTCGACAAGGCCGGTCTGAAACTCGGCAGTGACATCGTCTTCGCGATGGACGTCGCAGCAACTGAGTTCTACTCCGACGGCGCATATCAGTTCGAGGGTGCGGCGAAGACTTCGGACCAGTTGATCGCGTACTACAAAGACCTTGTCGCCAACTATCCGATCGTGTCGATCGAAGACCCGATGTCAGAAGAGGACTGGGACGGCTGGATCGCCATGACCAACGAGCTGGGTGGACTCACCCAGATCGTCGGTGACGACCTGTTCGTCACGAACCCGCAGCGATTGGCCAAAGGCATCTCGACCGGAGCCGCGAATGCCCTGCTGGTGAAGGTGAATCAGATCGGCACGTTGACAGAAACCCTCGACGCGGTGGACCTGGCACATCGGTCCGGCTACCGATGCATGATGAGTCACCGCTCGGGTGAGACCGAGGACACGACGATCGCGGACCTGGCCGTGGCCACCAACTGCGGGCAGATCAAGACCGGTGCTCCCGCGCGCTCGGAGCGGGTCGCCAAGTACAACCAGTTGTTGCGTATCGAGGAGGAGCTGGACGACGCGGCCCGCTACGCCGGTGCCGGAGCGTTCCCTCGGTACAAGCCGACAGGGCGTTGAGCTGACGATGGTTGCTGCTCCGACCGACACGCGGCCGGGTCCAACCGGTCGGGGGCCGAAGCTCGGTAACGCCGAGGCCGTGAAGCTTCGACCGTTGAACGCCATGCACCTCAAGCGGCCACAACTGACGGGCCGGTCGATGATGATCATCGGGATGGCGCTCTTTCTAGTGGTGGTGCTGGCCTCGCCGCTTCAGACCTACCTGAATCGGCGCGATGGCGTTGCCGCGACGCAACATCAGCAGCAGGAGCTGCGAGACCACGTAGCGCAGCTGCAACACGAATCAGACCAGTGGCAGAATCCAGCATTCGTCGAGAGGCAGGCCCGTACCCGATTGCAATACGTTCGGCCCGGCGACACCTTGTACACGGTTTTGAACCCGGACGGCACACCGAAGGCCGACACCTCAGCCGCAGCCGACTCGGTTCCGCGGTCTGGGCACATACCGAGCTGGAACTCCATGCTCTGGACGAGTGTTCAGAACGCCGACCACGCGAAATGACATCGGCCGCGAACGGTGGCGGCCAGGCAGAGGCAGGCAGGCAGCCACGGACGGATGGGACTTCGGTTGAAGTCGACGCCGTAGACGATATCGACCGAGCGGTGGTTGCCGAGCAGCTCGGCCGCAGCCCGCGGGCAATTCGCTCGGTGGCACACCGCTGCCCGTGCGGCAATCCTGACGTGGTCGAGACCTCCCCGCGGTTGCCCGATGGCACGCCTTTTCCGACGCTTTACTACTTGACCTGCCCGCGAGCGACCTCGGCGATCGGAACGCTTGAGGCGTCTGGGCTGATGAGTGAGATGACCGATCGGCTCAAGGTCGACCAGAGCTTGGCCGCGGCCTACCGCCGCGCGCACGAGGCCTATCTCGCCCGCCGGGAGAGTCACGGACATGTTGAAGAAATAACCGGAGTCTCTGCTGGCGGCATGCCGAACAGGGTCAAATGCCTGCACGTGTTGGTCGGTCACTCGCTTGCGGTCGGTCCTGGTGTCAACCCGTTGGGCGACGAGGCCTTGGCGATGCTGTCACCCTGGTGGTCCAACGGCCCGTGCGTGAATCGCGAGGACAGCAATGGGGATTGATTCAAGCGCCGCCTCGGGGGCCGGGTCGGCAACCGAGTTGGCAAACGGCGGGACGGGCGCGCCCGCTGGTCCGGCCCCGGGGTCGAACCGAGTTGCCGGTATTGACTGCGGCACTAACTCGATCCGATTGCTGATCGCAGACCCGACCGTGGGCCTTGTTGGCGGGGCGCCGTCGCTCACTGATGTGCACCGCGAGATGCGGGTCGTCAGGTTGGGCGAAGGCGTCGATCGCACCGGTCGGCTTTCACCTGCAGCCATCGAGAGAACCCGTCTCGCCCTGGTCGACTACGCGAAGACGATCAACTCCTTGGGCGTCTCGGCAGTACGGATGGTGGCGACCTCGGCCTCCAGGGATGCTGCAAACGCCGCCGAATTCACGTCGATGGTGCGCGACGTACTCGGCATTGAACCCGAGGTCATCAGCGGCATCGCCGAGGCCGCACTCTCTTTCACGGGCGCGATTGGCGGCCTGCCCGGTGTGGCCGACCCGCTCCTCGTGGCTGACATTGGCGGCGGCTCCACCGAACTCGTACTTGGATCACCCAACGATCGTAAGGTGATCGCGTCCTTCAGTATGGACGTCGGCTGCGTGCGGATGACCGAACGTCATCTGCACGATGACCCTCCAACCGCCGCACAGGTCGCAGCGACCGTGTCCGACTTGCGCCAAGCATTGCGGTTGGCCGCCGAGGCCGTGCCGGTAGCGGACGCGGCTGCGTTCGTCGGCGTCGCCGGGACGGTAACGACGATCGTAGCCATCGCGCTTGGCTTGAGCGCGTATGACGCCGATACGATTCACGGCTCCGAGATCAGTTTTGACCAGGTTGCCGAGGTGACGGACAGGCTGCTCGGCATGAGTCGAGTCGAACGAGCCGCACTACCTGTCATGCACCCCGGCCGGGTCGACGTGATCGGGGGCGGTGCGCTGGTGTTGCGAACGGTCATGGAGTTCATCAAAGCTGACAAGGTCATCGCGAGCGAGCACGACATCTTGGACGGCATCGCCCTCAGCCTCGTCTAGCGCTGCGACCTCTGACCGCGAGGGCAGCGGCGCCTGCCGCTTCGGCGCGGCTTAGACGGTCGCAGTCTCCTGCGCTGCCTTCGTCCCGGCCTTCGGCTCCTCCGGGCGCGGCGACGGCCGCCCGGTGACCGCGCGCCAGATGGTGTCGGCCCCCTTGGTCGACAGCAACTGGGCGATCGAGGCGCCCAAGCCGGCCACGACCGCAAAGATCAGCGCATCCGGCCAACTTGTCTGGACCTCTTTGGGGTTGTGCGGGGGATTGCCCGGCCGCGCGGCCCGCCACACCTTGGCGGTTCCTTTGGCGATCAGCCGGCTAACCGGGACGGCGATCGCAGTCGACAGCATCTTGAATGCGAACCTGCTCGCGCCACCAGCCATGTGTCCTCCGGTTGTCTCAGCCGCATATTCCGGCCGTTCGTCTCAGCCGTCTGTCCCCAGCTGACTCTAGGAGCTGCTGTCTGAGCTCGCTCGACCATCTAACCAGCCAATTCAAGCAGGCGTGAGACCCATGCGTGCGGAATGCCCCGGCTATGGATTCACGTTGTACTGGTCAGTAACGTGAAGCGCGAAGTGTCGTGGCAATCGCCGCCAACCTGGCGCACCGATGGTCGAACGCGACGTGCAGGGGACGGGCATGATGAATGGTGGACCGAAGCGCATCGTGATTGTCGGCGGCGGCTATGTCGGCATGTACACCGCACTCAAGGCGCAGAAGAAATTGTCGGGCGGCCGCGCCGAGATTGTGGTGATCGATCCACAGCCCAACATGACCTATCAACCGTTCTTGCCCGAGGCTGCTGCGGGCAGCGTCGAGCCGCGCCACGTCGTAGTGTCTCTGCGGCGGGTCCTGAAGAAGTGCCGAGTGATCACCGGGTCCGTGACCGACATCAGGCATAGCACCCGCACTGTCACGATCGCTCCTATCGAAGGCCCGGCCTACGACCTGCACTACGACATGCTGGTGGTCGCGGCGGGCTCGGTGGCCCGAACCTTGCCAATCCCCGGCTTGGCCGAGCAGGGGGTGGGGTTCCGCACCATCGGCGAGGCCATTTACCTGCGAAACTTCGTCCTCTCACGTCTCGATTTCGCGGCATCCACCGAGGACCCGGTGATCCGTCGCCGGGCACTCAGTTTCGTCTTTGTAGGGGGCGGTTACGCGGGTATCGAGGCCATTGCCGAGTTGCAGGACATGGCTCGGTACGCGTGCCGGTACTACCCGACGATCGAGGCGAGCGAGATGCATTGGGTGATGGTCGAAGCCGCCGATCGGGTCATGCCCGAGGTGTCGGTGTCGTTGGCCTCGTACACGGTGGACCGATTGCTCGAGCGCAATATCGACGTTCGGCTCAGCACCCGGCTGGAGTCCGCGGTCGGCGGTCATATCGTGTTGTCCGACGGCGACGAGTTCGACGCCGACACGCTGGTCTGGACTGCAGGCGTAAAGGCGCATCCGCTGATCGCCAAGTCGGATCTGCCCAGCGACGACAAGGGCCGCCTGATCTGTCACGCGAACCTCAGCGCGGTCGGGGTCACGGGCGTGTATTCGGCGGGGGATTGTGCGGCTGTTCCTGACCTGTCCAAAGACGACCCGAACGCCCTCTGCGGACCATCTGCCCAACACGCCGTCCGCCAAGCCGGTGTGCTCGGAGAAAACCTCGCTCGCGCGATCAACGGTCAAGAACTCAAAGATTACAAGCACGCCTACGTCGGCTCGGTCGCCTCGCTCGGCCTCTACCGCGGCGTTGCAGAGCTTTATGGGGTGAAGGTAAAGGGAATCCTTGCCTGGTTCGTGCACCGTACGTATCACGTTTCCCGGATGCCGACCTTCAACCGCAAGGTTCGGGTACTTGCCGACTGGACGGAGGCCCTGTTCTTTCCCCGCGAGGTCGTGTCCCTCGGTCAACTGCAAATGCCGCGCCACGAATGGACGTCCGCCATCACGCCGATCGAGAGCGAAACGGCCGCTGGCGGCGGTCCCTCAGCCGAGAAAGTGCAGGCCGCGCGAGATCCTGGATTGGCTGCTGGCGCGCCCGCCGAGAGCGCCTGACACCGGGCACGGCGGCGCGGTGATGCAGTGGGGCTGGGGTGGGTGGCACTCGGCTGCGACCGAGTCGATCCGTAGTCTGTGGGCTGCAGTTGATGGGCGCCCCCGTAGCCCAATGGCAGAGGCAGCGGACTTAAAATCCGCACAGTGTCGGTTCGAGTCCGACCGGGGGCACCGGAATTAAGGGCACCCGCACTGGTCGGCTAAAGCCCTGAGTGCCTCGCGAGCGTCCTCGAGGTGGTCCTCCTCGCGACGCCAAGCGCGCCGCATGCGGAAGTTCCAGCAGCTAGGCCGGCGGCTCTGCCAGTCCTCGAAGGCAAAGGCCCAGCACGCGTCCTCGACCGCGAGCTTTCGGAGCCGCTCGTCCGCGAGCAACGCTGACGTCGGGACGGAGGTGGGGACCGACGGTAGGTAGACCTCTCGCGGGCTGGCGTGGCGGTCACTGTTAACGAACATTGCCCCAACTCCTATCAGCACCCTGTCATCGCGTGACGCCGACACCAAGAATCGTTCGCTGCTCGCTCGCCGTCACTAGACATCATCAACGTCCACGCAGCCGTGGCGCATCATCCTTTAGGGCTGATTTGCGGGTGGATTTGCCGGCTGATTGCTAGGCGGTCGGCGGGCGCAATCGCGCTTCCGGCAAGCTAGGGTCGTGACTCAAGAGGAAATGGCCGCCGCCGAAGAAACCCCGACCGGTGTCGAGCAGTTGGTCTCGCTCTTGGACGTGGAATCACTCGGCTCGGACTTGTACCGTGCCAACGCCGCGGCGACGACAGAACGTCGAACCCTGTTCGGCGGCCAGGTCATGGCCCAATCGCTTCGCGCAGCCGCGGCGACGACCGCCGAGGGCATGTTCCCCCACTCATTGCACGCCTACTTCCTGCGCGCCGGCCTGGCGGCTGAGGACCTGTACGTCCAGGTCGAGCGAACGCGGGACGGTCGTAACTTCTGTACTCGTCAGGTCACCGCGCGCCAGGGTGATCGCACCCTCTTCACGATGACGGCATCGTTTCATCGAGGGGCATCAAGCGCGGAGTTTCAGACCCCGGCCCACGACGTTCCGCCGCCGCCGAAGGCTGAGTCGTTGTCGGCCGCTGCGGTGTCACAGCTGAGCACAGGCCTGGATTTCATCGATGAGAGCATCCCGACGGTTCTGCCGACGCGGCCGGAATACCTTTCCTGGGTTCGCAGCCAGGGTGCACTCCCGTCGGACCGCGTCCTGCACGCCTGCATCATGGCCTACCTCTCCGACATGCGGGCCAACGGCATCGCGGCCACCTCGATCGGACTCGTGGCCGGCGGCCCGGACCGTCACGGGGCGGGGTCAGTGCGAACCACGAGCCTTGATCATGCGATGTGGTTTCATCGCCCGGGTCGATGCGATGATTGGCTGCTGGTCAACTCGGTTCCCATCTCGACATCGGAGTCGCGAGGTCTGATCCGCGGCTCGTTACACGACCGAGCTGGCACCCACCTGGCATCCTTTACTCAGGAATTGCTTATCCAGCAGGATGATTGACGCTCGGCCCGAACCCTAAGCGTCGTGCTCACCGGCAAAGGCAAGGCGCGCGCCGATACCAATCGCGCCGATACCAATCAGGAAGACGGCGCCGGATCATGGCCCGAGCCCCAACCACGCGAAGTCGTGAATTCGGCGATGCAAGTCCACAATTCGCCCTAAGCGGTCGCGATTCCCTTTCAGGGACACGGCTGTAACGGATTCGTTGCAACGTCTTGTCGGCATTTGACGATGACCCGAGCTAAGCTGGAAGAGCGTTCCCGCCCCACCCTACGCAGTCCCCCCGTACTGCCCGCTGGTTCGGCGGGACGCCCTCCAACTAGCTCGGTCTTCCGAGCGGTGCACCCATGGTGACCCGCATCTCAGGCATAAACAAGCCTCAGTTTGGGTGACGACTCGTACGCGTTGCGTAGTCGGCAGCCTCGCCGCCAGCGCGACCCCTAGGCGCGCTGGCGTTGCCGGAACGCCTGCACTTTCGCCTTGTTGCCACACTCGTTCATGCCGCACCATCGACGATTTCGCGTGCGTGACGTATCGACGTACAGGCGCGTGCACTCCGCTTGGTCGCATTCGCGAACCTGGTCGGCGAGCTCGCTGCCGAGTAAATCAAGCCCATCACGTGCGAGGGTGCTCAGCAGCTGCGAGCTGGTGCCGGTTTTGATCACCGAGCCGCTGGCTTTGAGCACGAGGCCGACGGGCTGATCACCGGCGGCGAGATTCAACGTCGCAATGTCTGCCACCATTGGCCTTTTGCCTTGTAAGCGCCGGGAGAAAGTACGATAGATCGCCTCTCGAAGTTCCACCGCCGCGTCGAACTCGGACAAAGTCACCTCGACCGATGTCTGCACGAGCTCAGCCTCTTGTGCCCAATCTGCGAGATTTGCAGGGGATTGGAGCTGCTCGGCGGGCGTGTGTCGGCGCCACTTCAGCGTGCCGACGAAATCGAGGCTCGCTCTGCCGCTGACGAACACAAAGGCCATGTAACTATCTTGACTGGTTACCTCGGATATGGCAACCTCGTCGTCGTAACCGACTTGAACGGTTACAGCCGTAAGTCACCGCGTGGCTGCCGACTCGCTGAGGAGATGCCGCAGATGACGACCCAACGAACAGTGAACGTCCAGCTCGCCGACTACCTTTATTTCGTCGAGCGCGCGGTGCGTGGCATGGCTTCGATCGTCCTCGAGCTCGGCAATGATCTTGCTTGTACCCGGCCAGAACTTCCTGGTGCCAACACGCCATACGGGCTTCTCACGCATTGCCTCGGTGTCGTGCAGTACTGGGGCGGGACGTTGGTGGCTGGTCGTTCGGTTGGTCGCGACCGCGACTCGGAATTCGATGCGAGTGGTTCCGTTGCCGAGCTCCTTGACCAACTCGAACGCGTTTTGTACGAACTTGCAGGCGATGTGGCGCTAGCGCGATCCCAACAGCCGCTGTCGGCCGAGCCTGCCGAGTGGGCGCTTGGCCCAGATCGCCCGCTCGATCAGGGTGCCGCATTGCTGCACCTGTTCGAGGAAGTATCCCAACATCATGGGCAGATGCAGATCCTGCGCGACTGCATTCGCGCGGCCGTGACTGGTCAATCAACCGACTCACTCCCGCCTGGGTCCGACGCGACGGAGGCTTCAAGTGGCGGCCAGTTCGCCCCGGAACTTCGCTGGCTCCGACAGAAGAGGGGCGTCAAGTGGGCGCGTCCAGGGCCGACATTGATCCCTGCCTGGGTTGCCGATATGGACTTTGCTGTTGCTCCGCCTATTCGAACCGCGATCCAAGAGACCGTCGATCAAGGGGATCTGGGTTATCCGGATTGGACGATCCACCCGCTGGCCGAGGCCTTCTCCGCCCGAATGTATGAGCGTTTTGGTTGGCGTGCCGATCCTGGGCACGTCCGCGGGTTGACCGACTTGATCCAAGGCGTGCAAATCGTCGTCCAGCTTGCTACCAAGCCCGGGCAGGCTGTGGTCGCGCACACCCCTAACTACCCGCCGTTCCTGGCAACGGTTGCCAGCATGAACCGCACGCTGGTAGCCGCCCAACTCGAGCCCGCGCAGGGATCGTGGCGGTGGGACCACGAGCGGCTCGAAGCCGAGGTGGTAGCCGCCGATGCGAAGCTGCTGCTGCTGGTGAACCCGCATAACCCCACCGGGCGGGTGTTCAACCGCACCGAGTTGGCAGCCATTGCAGATCTGGCCACGCGTCGGGATCTGATCGTGATCAGCGACGAGATCCACGCCGATCTCGCGCTCACCGGTGCACCGCACATCCCGTTTGCCTCGCTCAGCGCAGATGTGGCCGATCGCACGGTCACGATCACGTCGGCGACCAAGGCTTTCAACCTCGCCGGACTTCGGACCGCAGTCGCTCACATAGGTCCGGCCGCGCTCCGTCGAGCGTGGGATGCTCAGCCGCCGGATCTGTTCGGTGCCACGAATGTGATCGGAGTTGCGGCGACGCTCGCGGCCTGGAATCACGGCGACCGCTGGCTCGCCGAGCTCCGTGAGCACCTGCTGCACCAACGCGACTATGTGACGGCTCGGATCAACGAGTTTGAGAGCGTGCGGTACCTGCCGCCACAGGCGAGCTATCTTGCTTGGCTGGACTTTCGCGCCACTGGCATGCCGGTCGAGCCGGCTCAGTATTTTCGTGATCACGCCGGGCTCGAGTTCAGCCGCGGCTTAGATTTCGGACCCGGCGGTGAGGGTCGCGCCCGGCTGAACTTCGCTACGAGCCAGCCGTTGTTGCAAACGATGCTTGATCGAATGGCCGCCGTACTCCAAGATGAACGTCTATCACGCTAGGTAGTCATATGATGGAATAGACTTACGCTCGGTAGTCAGCGATGTGGCTAGTCCGTATGACAACGCCCGCCGGCCACCGGCGGGCCGCTTGCGAAATGAGGGCTGGACGGCGGAACCCGACGATGTGCTTTGCTCAGGAGTTGGAGTGTCGTGAAGCTGGTTGTCGTGACGACCGCAACATCTGGTTTCAACGTGGTGCCTGCCCTGCTGGATCTTCACCATTCGGTCAGAAGTGTCGACTACGACATAAACGCACTCTTCAACGGCAGCGCCTTTGACGTCCTGATCGTCGACGCCCGCGATCGGGCTCGCGAAAATCGGGCGTATCTCGACGCGTTACGGATCATGGACGTGTCCGTTCCGGTGGTCGCGGTCTTTACCGAGGGTGGTTTGGTCACTCTCTCCCGAGAATGGGCGATTTCTGACTTGATTCTCGAGACCGCCGGGCCAGCTGAGGTCGAAGCACGATTGCGGGTGGCGCTGCAACGACACGCCGGAATGGGTCGCGGCGGCCAGGCCGGATCAGACCGCGGCGAGGCCGGCCACGACACCGTCGCGGCCGACGCACTGCACGTCGAGGTCGAGATCGACGCCAGCGAATCGAGCTGCACGATAGACGGCGACCGGATCGAGCTCACCTACGTCCAGCTTCGGCTGTTGTCGATTCTGGTGGGTCGTCCCGACCGGGCGTTCACCCGCGAACATCTGCTGACCAAAGCCTGGGATCACAGCCGCAAAGCCCCGACCGCCCAGACGCTTACCTTGGCCATCCGCGGCCTGCGCGCCGCGTTGGGACGGCACCGCGGTCAGGTGCAGACCGTGCGAGGCGTGGGGTATCGATGGAGTGGCGCACCCACCAGGCACCAATTCGGCCGGAGCTCGGCCTCCCGCTCGACTGCCTCCCGCTCGGCTGAGACTGTCGCAGCACATCGGCATTCTGGTGAGGCCAGGCGCCCGGCTGTACGGCAGCACGCCGGATGACCTAAAAAATTATTCGCTGAGGTGGAATGCGAAACTGAACGGACGCGTTCCGAAACTAAGAGGGCTGTCAGCTGACCGCCCGCAGGTCCACCAAGCGAACGAGATTTTTTGATGTCCACCCAGAAGCACCGACTCAACGGCTCGTCCGATGCGCCTGTCTCCTGTGCGCAGGCTGGGGCCACCGCAGCTGGCAGTGCAGTCGCTGAGCAGGGCGTCGATGCGGCCAGCGGTCGAGTCGGTCGCCCGGTCGATCGCACCCGCGACCTGGCAATCATGGCCGCAACGCGTGAGCTGATCTGCGAAGTGGGTTATGACCGGCTGACGATCGAGGCCGTCGCCATCCGGGCTCGGGCGGGCAAGGCGACTTTGTATCGCCGCTGGACGAGTAAGGCCGAGCTGGTCTTCGACGCGATGAGCGAGCGGGACCTCGATATCGAAGCTTTGCCCGACACCGGTGAACTTCGCTCAGACCTGATCGAGGGCTTGAGCGTGATGGCCGACAAACTCGGCGCGATCGAGTGTGGATTGATGAGCGGGCTGCTCACGGCAATGCAATCCGACGCCGAACTCGCAGAGCTGGTTCACCAGCAAATGATCCTTCACAAGCGCGTTGCCTGGCATACCTGGGTGGACCGCGCGCTTGAACGGGGACAGCTCGTCGGGCAGCCCGACGCCGATCTTCTGCAAGAGATCGTCACCGACATGTTTTTCGGCCGAATGCTCATGTTCCGTCAACCGATCGATCGGTCTTACGTAACACACGTGGTGGATCGTGTGCTTATCCCATTGCTCGAGGCCGGTACATCGGAGCCAGTCGGCAGCTAGTCCATCAACACGCTCCAACGTAATCAACAAGCAGTTATCAGTAAGAAGCGAGAGGACGCACCACTCATGAGTTCACAGGTCGACGCCGTCGGCGACGGTGTCCGAACGGGCGCGTCTAGCGTTCCAGATCCCAAACGTTGGCTTGCCCTCGCGGTGATTGCCGTTGCGCAGTTGATGGTGGTGCTCGACGCATCCATCGTGACGATCGCGCTACCGTCGGCCCAACATGACCTCGGCATCACCGACGCCAACCGGCAATGGGTGATCACTGCCTACACGCTCGCCTTCGGCGGTTTGTTGTTGCTGGGCGGTCGAATCGCCGATTTCGTCGGACGCAAACGTATGTTCATCGTCGGCCTACTGGGCTTCGCGGCGGCCTCGGCTCTTGGCGGCATCGCGCAGAGTGGCGGCATGCTCTTCGGCGCCCGGGCGTTGCAGGGCGGCTTCGCCGCGCTGTTGGCACCGGCCGCGCTGTCCTTGGTGACGATCACCTTTACCGAGCCCAAGGAACGTGCCCGCGCCTTCGGCGTCTATGGCGCGATCTCCGGCGGTGGCGCGGCGATCGGGCTGATCCTCGGTGGCGTTCTCACCGAATATGCCAGCTGGCGCTGGTGCTTGCTGGTCAACGTTCCGATCGCCATTCTTGCTGCGATCGCGGCCGTAAGTGTCGTGCACGAGAGCCGGGCTGAAGGCGACCGTCACTACGACATCCCTGGCGCGATCCTGGTGACCACCGGGCTGGTGTCGCTGGTTTACGGGTTCACCGAGGCGGCAAAGCCAGGCGTCGGCTGGTTGGCCACATCGACTCTGGGGTTCCTCGTCGCAGCGCTCGTGCTGCTCGTTGCCTTCGTCGTGCTTGAGCTGCGGACGCCGCACCCGCTGCTTCCGATGCGAGTTGTGCTCGATCGCAACCGCGGTGGGTCCTTCATCGCCTCGTTGCTGGTTGGCGCTGGGCTGTTCGCGATGTTCCTGTTCCTGACGTACTACTTCCAGCTCAACCTCGGCTACAGCGCACTGAAGTCAGGTTTCGCATTCCTGCCGTTCAGCATCGGGATCATCGTGACTGCCGGACTGGTCTCGAATATCTTGCCGCGCACCGGTCCCAAGCCGCCGATGGTGTTGGGTCTGGCAATGGGCACCGTGGGCCTGCTGTACCTCACCAGGCTTTCCGACAGCTCGAGTTGGCTGACGCACGTGCTGCCCTCGGAGATCCTGATGAGCGTCGGCCTGGCATTGGTCTTCGTGCCGCTGTCGAGCTTGGCCTTGCTGGGAGTCCCTGAGCACGATGCCGGCGTTGCGAGCGCGATGCTCAACACGACGCAGCAGATAGGTGGCTCGCTGGGCACCGCCTTGCTGAACACCCTGTACGCGAGCGCCGTGACTGGATTCCTTGCCTCCCACGTGGCCGCCGTCGGAGGAGAGCAGCAGCTGCAATTGCAGGCCTACATTCACGGTTACCGGGTTGCTTTCGCCGTTGGTGCGGTGCTGCTGTTGGGTGCGCTGGTCACGGTCGTGCTGCTGGTCAACGCCCACCGCGACGACGTCCACGTGGTCGAAGGTCAGCCAGCCGTCGTCTGACGCAGTGCTTGTCCGGCGGGGGTGTTTGTCGGGCGGGGTGCTTGTCCGGCGGGGGTGCTTGTCGGATCGGTTAGCGGTTCGATCTGCGGATCACGTACTTGCGGAACGGACTGCCCTCGCCGCCGCAGAGTTCACCGTCGCGACGCTGGATGTGCATCCGGTCCGCGCCATCAGCCAGTGCGAAGGTCTCGCCGCACTTCTCACAGCGCGCTTCGGAGGGCGCGAGCTGTGGACGCCGATCCTGCTCAGACATCTCTACTCCTCAGGTTCGGGGGCGCCGGCGGGCAGCATTCTGCCCACCTAGTTCTCTTCGGCAGGTGGGCCACGCACCTGAGGCTGTTTCAAGTGGCTGTTTCAAGATCGGTATACCGCTGGGTCGCCATGACGACCCAGCGGTATACCGATTCACGTGATCGGTGGACTCTGTTCGGGAACTACGTGCTCGGTGACCTCTGTTCGGGAACTAGCTGGGCCAGTCTGAACGTTGGATAGGTGTAGACGCGACGGCATTGGCCGCGAGCGCTGAGAACGTGAGAGAGGGGCAACAGTGGCCAGCAACCCTGTATTGCGGGGTTTCGAGAGAACCGGACGGCCCGGTGTCAACAACCAGGCCGGTAACAGTCCAGCCGGGCCTGGACGAGTCGTCCCTCCGCCACCGTCACCGGATCAGTTGAACCAGTGGTACGCCCAACCGGCGTATGGCCAGCAGGCCGGTCAGGCTGGGTTCCCCCCGCAGGTGCCAGCCGCGCCCTCGCGTTACCTCACGCTCGATGACGTCATCACGCGCTGCGTCGTCCTCCTCGGCACGCTCATCGTCGCCGCGGGAATCGCGTGGTTCGTAGTTCCTGATTCGGCCGCTGGGGGCGTGGCAATCCTGGGCGTCTTCGGCGCGTTGGGGCTAGGCCTCTACATGGGCTTCTCCGGCAAGGCGAACGCCTTGACCACGACGGCGTACGCCGCTCTCGAAGGTCTCGCGCTCGGTGCTATCAGCGAAGTTTTCAATGACCAGTTCAACGGAATCGTCATCCAGGCCGTCACTGGCACCGTGATGGTCGCCGGTGGCGTTCTGATTGTCTACAAGACGGGCGCGGTTCGGGTCACGCCGAAGTTCACCAAAATCGTTTTCGCCGCGACGCTGGGCGCAGTCGGCTTGATGTTGGTCAACGTCCTCGCCAGCATCTTCACTCCCGGCGGCTTGGGTTTGCGTGACGGCAACAACAGTCCCGTCCTGGCCATCGGGTTCAGTTTGCTCTGTATCGTCATCGCGGCCTCGAACCTGATCGTCGACTTCGACATGGTCGAGCAGTCCGTGCGTCGTGGGGTAGATGAGAAGTTCGGCTGGTACCTGTCCTGGGGCATCCTGGTGACGCTGGTCTGGCTGTACCTCGAGATTCTGCGGCTACTGAGCTACTTCGCCGGAGGCAACCGCAACTAGCGGTGCGCACCCGCGATCGTTGAACCGAAAACGGCCCGTCCTTCAATGTCGAGGGGCGGGCCGCTTTTTGTTCGAATCCCTTTGAGCGCAGGCTCTACCGCCAGTCAGGAGAGCCGCTCGATGATCATGGCCATGCCCTGGCCACCGCCGACGCACATCGTCTCCAGCCCGAATTGCTTGTCACCGGCTTGCAATGCGTTGATCAATGTCGTAGTGATTCTCGCGCCCGTCATCCCGAACGGGTGGCCGACCGCGATGGCGCCACCGTGCACGTTGAGCCGGTCGAGGTCGACCCCGAGTTCGCGATAGGACGGAATCACCTGAGCCGCAAAGGCCTCGTTCATCTCGACCAGGTCGATGTCGTCGATCGACAGGCCAGCCCGTCGTAGCGCCTGCCTCGATGCCTCAACCGGCCCGAACCCCATAATCTCCGGCGAGAGGGCCGTCAGACCGGTTGAGACCACCCGCGCCAACGGTGTGAGCCCGAGCTCGCTCGCTTTGGTATCGCTCATCACTATCAGTGCAGCTGCGCCGTCGTTGAGGGCGCAGCAGTTACCGGCCGTGATGCGACCGTCCGGCCGGAATACTGGCTTGAGTCCCGATACGGCCTCGTAGGTGACTCCTGATCGCGGCCCGTCGTCTGAAGAAACGACCGTTCCTGAGGGAGTCGTGACAGGCGTGATCTCGTTGGCCCAGAAGCCGCTGGCAATAGCCGCCTCGGCCAGGTTCTGCGACCGGACCGCGAAGTGGTCCATCTCCTCGCGAGTCACGCCTTTGAGCAAGGCCAGATTCTCCGCGGTCTGACCCATCGCAATGTAGGCGTCCGGCAACAAGCCGTCGCGCCGCGGATCATGCCAGTCGGTCGTACCGCCGGAGGCGACCTCCGCCGTTCTCGCTTGAGCTTCGTCGAACAAGGGGTTCTTCGTGTCGGGCAAACTGTCCGAGGACCCTTTCACGAACCGGGAGACCGTCTCGACGCCCGCGGAGATGAAGACATCGCCCTCGCCCGCCTTGATCGCGTGCATGGCCATCCGGGTCGTCTGTAGCGAAGACGAGCAGTATCGGGTGATGGTCGTACCGGGAAGCGAGTCGTACCCGAGCTGAACGGCGACGATTCGAGCCATGTTGTTGCCCTGCTCGCCGCCGGGCCTGCCGCAGCCCAGCATCAGATCGTCGATGTCGCTCGGCTGCAGAGCAGGCACCTTTGCCAGCGCGGCCGCAATGATCTGGGCTGTCAGATCGTCCGGGCGGACGTCGGCGAGTGAGCCTTTGCCGGCTCGGCCGATTGGTGATCGGGCGGTGGCAACAATAACGGCTTCAGGCACGTGGGCTCCTTCGCAGGCAATTCGCCAAGGGCGAATCGACCTAAGCTGTCGATCAAGCCGGTTCGTGCGTCCATTCGGATCTGGATTCCGGCATTTACGATACCGAAGGTTACGGCTCGGTAGTCGTTTCCGCAGTCCCAATCGAAACTGGCTGCGAATGATCTTCGGTCACGGACGGTAACGGAGCCGTACTCGGGGAGAGCGGGTCAGGCTCGGCCTCCGCGGCGGCGGGTATCACTCCCGAGGCGCGCCGTCTGATCAGCCTCGCCCAGGGACCGCGGCGCCCGGTCGACTCGCCGCGAACCGACGCGGCTGCCACTTCGGTTCCGGGCCGGCTTGCTGCACGCGCTGCCGCCTGGGCGACCGGACGAGCCCGGGTTGAGGTAAACGGACCGGCTGGCTGCGACATCGTGGTCAGTCCGAGAGCCGCCGCGGCAGACGGCAGGATCACTTCGGCCGCACGGGCGTACCCGACCGCGGACGGATGAAACTGATCTTCCGAGAAGAACTCCCGTTGGGTCGCGAATTCGGGCCCCAGGATGTCGCCGAGACTCACCGCGCGGCCACCTGCGGCGACCACGGCAACGGCCTGGGAGGCCGCCAGCGTCCGCGATAGGCGCCGGGCCAGCCAACGCAGCGGTTGGGCGATCGGGCGGATGGTGCCGAGATCGGGGCAGGTACCCACGACCACTTCGATGTTCTCGTCTCGGAGCGCATTCAAGGCGGCGCTCAGGTGACGCACCGATTCGCCTGGCTTGATGCGATGGGTTACGTCGTTCGCGCCGATCATGATGACTGCGAGGTCCGGCTTCTCGGGGAGCACACGTTCTACCTGCGGTAGCAGAGCCGCCGACTCGGCCCCGACTACGGCGACGTTCACGAGGCGCACCGGCCGGCGTGACAGGGCAGACAGGCCCACGGCGATACGTGCTGCCGGCGTGTCTGAGTCGGTGTGGGTGCCGTAGCCGGCCGCCGAGGAGTCGCCCAGCATGGCGAGGACGAGTGGGGGCTTCTTGAGCCGGACACCAGGCGCTGACCAGATGCCGTCAGCCCTAGGCGGGTCGGTCTCGGCCGGTTGAATTCGGCGACGTGCCAGTTTCGACTCGCCGTAGATGATCCCGAACGCGGCTGCGCCTAGGGCGCCGATGCTGCCACCGCCGTATGCCGCCGCGGTCACAACCCGGCGCGCACGTGAAGCCCGACTCATTCATGACTCCCGTCCCGTACTGATCGGTTGCTTTCGTCCTCTGCTCTGCTTACGGCCTGTCTATTGCCTGCCTGCCCGCTTCCCTCGTCTGGTTTCGTGCTCGATGCTGCTGTCGCCCTGGCCGGCAGGCACCGCATTCCGCGATTTCGTGCCCCGGACCTTGCTGTCGAGGTTAGCCTTTGCGCCATGCGCTACTACACATCGCTGGTGGACCTGATCGGCAACACCCCGCTCGTTCAGCTACGCAGCGTCACAAGTCATCTCGATCCGGCAACCGCGCCGCTGGTGCTGGCCAAGGTCGAGTACTTCAATCCCGGGGGGTCGGTGAAGGACCGCATCGCCGTCCGGATGATCGACGCTGCTGAGGCTTCGGGCGCCTTGAAACCGGGCGGCACGATCGTGGAGCCCACGTCTGGCAACACCGGTGTGGGTCTGGCCATCGTGGCCCAACAGCGCGGCTACAACTGCGTCTTCGTGTTACCCGACAAGGTGGCTGCCGACAAGATCAACACGCTCAAGGCCTTCGGCGCCGAGGTTCACGTGTGCCCGACAGCAGTGGCGCCGGAAGATCCACGGTCCTATTACCAGGTCTCGGACCGCCTGACCCGTGAAATTCCCGGCGCGTGGAAACCCGATCAGTATGCCAACCCGAACAACCCGCGCTCCCACTACGAGACCACCGGCCCCGAGATCTGGGACCACACCGACGGACGGGTTACTCATTTCGTTGCCGGAGTCGGTACCGGCGGGACGATCTCAGGTGCCGGACGCTATCTGAAGGAGGTCTCGGCGCAGCGCCCTGACGGCGGCGTGAAGATCATCGGCGCCGATCCCGAGGGATCGGTGTATTCGGGTGGGACGGGTCGTCCCTATCTGGTTGAGGGCGTCGGCGAGGACTTCTGGCCGGACGCTTTCGACCGCTCGGTGACCGACGACATCATCGCCATCTCGGACCGGGAATCATTTGAGATCACTCGCCGGCTCGCGCGCGAGGAAGGCCTGCTGGTGGGCGGATCATGCGGTATGGCCGTGGCCGCTGCGCTCAAGGTCGCCGCCACGGCGAACAAGGACGACATCATCGTCGTGTTGCTGCCCGACGGTGGGCGTGGCTATCTGGCCAAGATCTTCTCTGACACCTGGATGAGCGACTACGGCTTCATCGAGGCGGCAGGCGAAGACACCATCGGTGATGTTTTGATCGCCAAGAACGGTGAGACGCCAGCGCTGGTGCACGCACATCCGAACGAGACGGTTCGCGAGGCCATCGACATTCTGCGGGAGTACTCGGTGTCGCAGATGCCGGTCGTGAAGGCTGAACCTCCGATCACCGCCGGCGAGGTAGTTGGTTCGGTATCGGAGAAGGCGTTGCTCGACGCTTTGTTTGCCGGTTCGGCCTCGCTCGCCGATCCTCTCGAGAAGCACATGTCGGCGGCGCTGCCCATCATCGGCTCGGGTGAGCCGGTTCGCGCGGCGGTGGCGGCTCTCAGTTCAGCCGATGCACTGCTGGTACACGTCGACGGTAAGCCGACCGGCGTGCTCACCCGTCAGGATCTGCTCGGGCACCTCGCGGGCTAGCTGTGTTACGTGTTTCGCTAATGGACGGCGCCTCATGCTGGCCCGGATGTAGCCAGCATGAGGCGTCAGGAGGAGTGGTCTCGGGTTCAACAATGCTGACCCTCGTCCGGTATTCCGTGCGCCCGCTTGGACGAACCCGTGAGCAGACGAAGAGAGCCGGCCAAGTACGGTTGCTCGCATGAGCAACGACGCTTATGCAGCTGCCGGGTTCAACACCCGGGCGATCCATGCCGGCCAGGAACCCGATTCGTTGACGGGATCAGTGGCGGTCCCGATCTACCAGACGTCGACATACAAGCAGGATGGCGTGGGTGGACTGCGTTCGGGTTACGAATACTCCCGAAGCGCGAATCCGACGAGGACGGCGCTGGAGGAATGCCTTGCAGCGCTCGAGTCCGGTGCCCGCGGTCTTGCGTTCGCTTCCGGTCTCGCGGCCGAGGACACCGTGCTTCGTACGCTCTGCCGACCGGGCGATCACGTGCTACTTCCCGACGACGCGTACGGCGGCACGTTTCGCTTGATCGCACGAGTCCTCGGACGCTGGGGCGTCGACTACACGCCGGTGGCGATGCATGACGCGGCAGCGGTTGCCGCCGCGGTCAGGCCCACCACGCGCGTCATCTGGGTAGAGACACCCACCAACCCCCTTCTGAACGTGGCCGATATCGCCGCGTTGGCCGAGATTTCGTTGCAAAATAACGCGAAACTCGTCGTGGACAATACTTTCGCCTCGCCCTATCTGCAGCAGCCCCTGGGGCTCGGTGCCGATGTCGTCATCCATTCGACGACCAAGTATCTCGGTGGCCACTCCGATGTCGTAGGCGGCGCAGCCGTGACCGCTGATGCGAGCCTGGGTGATGAGATCGCCTTTCATCAGAACGCGATGGGTGCGATCAGCGGGCCGTTCGACGCCTGGTTGGTACTACGCGGCGTCAAGACTCTCGGCGTGCGGATGGATCGGCATTGTTCGAATGCGGCCGCGGTCGTTGAATTCCTAACCCGTCATTCAGCGGTGGCGAGCGTGCTGTATCCAGGGCTGCCGGAGCACCCCGATCATGCCGTTGCAGCGCGGCAGATGAGCGGCTTCGGTGGCATGGTGTCGTTCCGGATGCGTGAGGGCGAGGGCGCGGCGCTCAAAGTCTGCGAACGTGCCCAGGTCTTCACGCTGGGCGAGTCACTCGGTGGGGTGGAATCGCTCATCGAGCATCCGGGACGGATGACCCATATGAGCGTTGCAGGTTCGCCACTCGAAGTCCCGCCCGATCTCGTCCGGCTCAGCGTCGGCATCGAGAACGTCGAGGACCTGTTGGCCGACCTCTCGACGGCGCTCGCCTGACCGGCGCTCGCCTGACCGGCGCTCGCCTGACTGCGCTCGTCTGACTGCGCTCGTCTGACTGCGCTCGTCTGACTAGTACTGGCGATCTGGTGGGAACCTGCTGTTCATCATGCACTGATTAGCTATATCGGTGAGCCAGATTCTGAACGCAGAGATCGCCGCGCAGGCGCGGTTGCGTGCGAAGAGACTGCTCGGCATCGGGTTTACCGCAGCTGCCGCGGAGCTCGACCTAGCGGCGACCCGGTTGGAACTGGCCTCGGGTGACAACTCCGGTGACGGCGACCAGTCGCATACTGAGACGGCGGTCGAGGCCTGAGTGTGTGGTGCCCGGCAGCGTCCGGCCTGCTTGGCCTCGCGTTCATCGGCATCATCATGACCGTGGTCACCGTTGCCGATTGCGAGTGGGTGCAGGCCGGTACGCCACCGGGTATCGATTAGTACCAGTTGGTGGCGACCGAGTGGGCCCACGCCGCCGACGGCGATCCGTAGCGGCCGGCGATGTAACTCAGGCCCCAGGCGATCTGGGTGCGGGCGTCGGATTGCCAGTTCGGGCCGGCGGCGGCCATCTTGCTGCCGGGTAGCGCCTGTGGGATGCCGTACGCGCCGGACGGGTTAGCCGCCGAGACTCTCCAGCCAGACTCCTTGTTCCAGAGCTTGACCAAGTCAGCCATCTGTCCAGCACCCCAGCCGTGCGCTGCGACCATCGTCGCAGCGATGTGCTGAGCGCCCTGATAGGAGTCGACCCAGGGTCGCGGACGGTTCAGGGTGAACCGCCCGATGGACGGGTTGCGGTTACCGATTCCGATGTTGAGGGCGACCACGCTGAGCTGGTTGACGCCGTAGCCCAACTGGGCGCGGATCGCGTAGGCGTGGGTCCGACCGTTGGTGCGGCCAGCCGCGATCAGACGCCCGTTGTCGTAAACGCGCACGGCCAGCGGGCTGTTCGGTCCGTCGGGGTCGCTGACCCGCCCGCTGAGCCGCAGAACCGATCCGTACCGGGTGAGGTAGCCGGTCCCGCGCGGGTTGCGGGTGGCTGGGTTGTACAGCGTGACCAGCCGGCTGCCAAGCACTGGGCTGGCTGTCCCGGCGCCGACGTTCAGCGCCCGAGCGCTGACCGTGTATCGCCCATAGCCCAGGGTGAGGGTCCCCAGGTAGATGTGACCAGTGTGGTTTGCGGTCACGATCACCCGGCCCTTGCCGTTGATCGACAGAGCCACCCTGATGGCCCTCGTCGTGTCGGGGTCAACGGCGCTGCCGCGGATGTACACGCGGGGGCCGAGGACGCGAACGACCAGGTTGCCGCGCGGGTTGCGTGCGGCCTGGTTGACGGTGGGCGCGGCGGCGTTGGAGATGACGCTGGGCGCGGCGGCGCTGGAGCTGGTGGCGGGCGCAGCCGGGCTGGAGCTGGTGCTGGGCGCGGCGGCGCTGGAGCTGGTGGTGGGCGCGGCCGGGCTGGAGCTGGTGCTGGGCGCGGCGGCGCTGGAGCTGGTGGCGGGAGCGGCTGCGCTGGAACTGGTGGTGGTCGAGTCGGGGCTCGAGCTAGCGGTCGGTGGGGTGTCGGCGTGGCTGGCCACCGCGGTGGCGGTAGCCGCGCCGGTGAGCAGCAAGCCGCTCACTGCCAACACGGACAGGCGTCGCGCCGTCTTTGAAACGGAGCGAGTCGAATCGTTTTCTCTATGCACGTGTTTCGAGTGTTCGGATGAGTCCGGAGTTTTCCAAACCGAAGATTGTCTACTCAGTAGCTAGGAAATACGTGATTTTGTTGCACAGTCAACATGCTCCATCCACCAGTCTTACTGGGGTCCGCTACCACGCTGGCGATCTTGGAGTCAACAACACTCAAGGATGTGCTAGGTAATCCATCTCACAAATTCCAGCCGTTCACCGGTCGTTCACGCCAGGGACCCCCGCAGTTCAGTCGAGGTGTTCTTCAGTCCCCTTCGCCCAGTGTGGGGATATTGATCCGTTCTGCTCCAAACGCTTCGGAAACGCGTGCCTCAGAGGTAGGAAAAGTCAGACGATCGAGCCCGGATCCGCCGGCACATCCACCGCGTTCTCGCGAAGAGCCTGCAACGGCACGATTTCAAGCGCGCGCTCGTTCGTCGCCGCCAACACCACCGGACTAGCGACGCCCGACTCATAGGCCTGCAACCATCGCGACGCGACCACGCACCAGCGGTCGCCGGGCTGCAGACCGACGAACCCATATTCTGGCCGCGGTGTAGTCAGGTCGTTGCCGGTGCGCAGTTGATGAGCCAAGAATTCTGCCGTCACAACGGCGCACACGGTGTGACTGCCGAGATCTTCAGGACCGCTCGAGCAACAACCATCGCGAAAGAATCCAGTGACTGGGTCCGTCCCGCACTCTTCAAGGGGACCACCCAACACGTTGAGCTCAGTGCGTTGCTCGGTCACGAGCTCAGTCTCGCACTAGTGAGCCCGCGCCGTCACACTCGCCCGCAGCCGGGCAGCGCCTTCAGCGACGGCTGTCCACGGCATCTCGAAGTCCAGCACCGCGATGGACGCAGTGCTCAACTCCGTTTCGGTGCCCGACAACGCCGAGGCCAACTGGCTCAGCTCGGGATTGTGGCCGACGAAGGCCACCGTTCGCATCCAGGCGGGCAGTTCGTGAATGAGATCGATTAGATCTTCTACCGGCTCGGCGTACAGCACGTCCTCCTCCCGCAACTCAGGCGCGTAGCCGAGTGCCGTCGAGGCTGACTCCCAGGTCTGCTGCGCTCGGACCGCGGGCGAACACACCACCAGTTCGAGCTCGCCGAGGTTGTCCCGCAGCCATCGGCCGGCTTCTTGAGCATCTCGCAGGCCGCGAGGCGCGAGCGGCCGATCAAGGTCACGAAAGGCGCCGCCCTCCGAGACGTGCTCGGTCGCCTTGGCGTGCCGCAGGATGACCAGAGTGTGCTCGATCGCCATGCGCACAGCCTAGATCGGCCAGCTCACACCTGGGTGAGCTGACCGATTGTCGGCGAGTTCGCTACGGGCGGCGCATGATCTTGTTGCCGAGCCAAACCAGCGGATCGTACTTGCGGTCGGCAACGCGTTCCTTCATTGGAATAAGGGCATTGTCCGTGATCTTGATGTGTTCCGGGCAGACTTCGGTGCAGCACTTGGTGATGTTGCACATGCCCAAACCGAAGTCTTCCTGAGCCTGATCCTTGCGGTCCAGAGCATCAAGCGGGTGCATATCGAGCTCGGCAACGCGCATGAGGAAGCGCGGCCCGGAGAATGCCTCTTTGTTGTCTTCGTGATCGCGCACCACATGGCACGTGTCCTGGCACAGGAAGCATTCGATGCACTTGCGGAACTCCTGTGAGCGCTGCACATCGACCTGCTGCATCCGGTATTCGCCTGGCGCGAGGTTGGCTGGCGGCGCGAAAGCCGGCACCTCTCGCGCTTTCTGGTAGTTGAACGACACGTCCGTAACCAGATCGCGAATCACCGGGAACGCCCGCATCGGCGTGACCGTGATCGTCTCAGCCTCGGTGAACGTCGACATGCGGGTCATACACAGCAACCGGGGCCGTCCGTTGATCTCCGCGCTGCACGAGCCGCACTTGCCGGCCTTGCAGTTCCAGCGCACCGCCAGATCAGAGGCCTGAGTGGCCTGCAACCGGTGAATGATGTCGAGGACGACCTCGCCCTCGTTCACCTCGACGCTGAAATCTTGCAGGTCGCCGCCATCGGTGTCACCGCGCCAAACCCTGAATTTCGCCTGGTACGTCATGCTTGTTCTCCCTCTGTCGGAGCTGCTGCCGTCTCGGGAGGTAGCTCAGCTTCGGTCAGGTACTTCGCCAATTCATCGCGGTCGAACAACGCCAGCAGGTCCTCGCGAATATCGGGAATCGGCTGCTCGACGACATCGATAGCGTTCAGCCCGGCCGCGGTGAACGTCGCCGAACAGATCAGGTTCTTCTGGCGCCACTCAGCGCTCATACCGGGGAAGTCGTCCCGAGTATGCCCGCCCCGGCTCTCTTCGCGAATGAGTGCCGCTCGGGCGATGCATTCGCTGACCGCGACCATGTTCTGCAGATCCAGCGCGAGGTGCCAGCCCGGATTGAACTGACGATGGCCCTCGACACTCACGTTGCGCGCTCGCGCCTTGAGTTCGACCAGCTTGTCCAGCGCCTCTTGTACCTCGGACGCCTTGCGGATGATGCCGACCAGATCGTTCATCGTCTGCTGCAATTCTTGATGAACGGTATAGGGATTCTCGCCACCTTCGATCTTGAACGGCGCGAGTGCGGCCGTCGATGCCGCCGCGACCGCCTCTTCGGAGGCTTCGGGGTACGTGCCACCGAGGCTGGCAACGTACTCGGCGGCGCCGATTCCCGCGCGTCGACCGAAGACCAGCAGGTCCGACAGCGAGTTGCCACCCAGCCGGTTCGACCCGTGCATTCCACCCGCGACCTCGCCGGCCGCGAACAAACCAGGAACTCTAGACGCCGCAGCGGAATCGGGATCGACCTCGACCCCGCCCATCACGTAGTGACAGGTGGGCCCGACCTCCATCGGCTCGGCCGTGATGTCGACATCGGCCAGCTCCTTGAATTGGTGATGCATCGACGGAAGCCGCCGGATGATCTCTTCCTTCGGCAGCCGGGTTGAGACATCGAGGAAGACACCGCCGTGCGGTGAACCGCGGCCCGCCTTGACCTCTGAGTTGATCGCCCGGGCGACCTCATCGCGAGGCAGGAGATCAGGCGTCCGCTTGTTGTTCTCCGGATCCTGATACCAGCGGTCGGCTTCGGCCTCGTTGTCTGCGTATTGCTTGCGGAACACATCAGGAACGTAGTCGAACATGAATCGCTTGCCCTCGGAGTTGCGCAGCACTCCGCCGTCACCGCGAACCGACTCGGTGACCAGAATGCCCTTCACCGAGGGCGGCCACACCATGCCGGTCGGATGAAACTGCACGAACTCCATATTCAACAAGGTCGATCCGGCGCGCAGCGCGAGCGCATGGCCGTCGCCGGTGTATTCCCACGAGTTCGACGTGACCTTGAAGGACTTGCCGATGCCACCGGTGGCGAGCACGACGGCGGGGGTACGGAACACCACGAAGCGGCCTGATTCACGCCAGTAGCCGAACGCCCCCGAGATCGCCCCGGACGGATCGCGAAGCAGTTCGGTGATGGTCAGTTCTTGGAAAACGCGTAGCTTCTCGTCACTGAACGGCGCTGCCGAACTCGAACTTCCATCAGCGGCCGTTGCCGATGTGGTGCCGGCCTCGCGACCGTCAGCCTGCTGCAGCGACACGATCTTCTGCTGCAAGGTTCGGATCAGCTCGAGGCCGGTGCGGTCACCGACGTGGGCGAGCCGCGGGTACTCGTGGCCGCCGAAGTTTCGCTGGCTGATGCGTCCGTCGGCGGTCCGGTCGAACAGGGCGCCGTACGTTTCCAGCTCCCACACGCGGTCCGGTGCTTCCTTGGCGTGCAGCTCGGCCATCCGGGGGTTGTTCAGGAACTTGCCACCTCGCATCGTGTCGCGAAAGTGGACCTGCCAGTTGTCGTGCGAGTTTGCGTTGCCCATCGATGCAGCGATGCCACCTTCGGCCATCACCGTGTGTGCCTTGCCGAACAGGGACTTGCAGATGATCGCGGTGCGCAGACCGGCTTCTCGTGCGGCGATGGCGGCGCGGAGGCCCGCTCCGCCGGCGCCGATGATCACGACGTCGTAGTTGTGTTCCTCGAAGTCGGACATCTGGTCGGTTGCCTCCGATAGGTACGGGGTAGAGGGTGATCGTGCTGGGAACGCCCGCCTGGTGAGCCAGGTTGCTCAGGCAGGACGCGAGTTAGAAGAAGCGGGGATCGTTGAACGCGTTGCTTGCCAACAGGAAAATGTAGAAGTCTGCCACGACGAGCCAGACCAACGATGCCCAGGCCAGTTGCATGTGCTTGGCGTTGAGCTTGGAAACCTGCGTCCACGCCCAGTACCTCGTCGGGTGCTTGGAAAAGTGCTTCAACCGGCCACCGGTGATGTGTCGGCAGGAGTGACACGACAAGGTGTACGCCCAGATGAGGGCAGCATTGATCAGCAGCACCACGGTACCCAGGCCCATATGGCCCCAATTGCCGTGTCCGTCGCGGAAACCGAGAATCGCGTCGTAGGTGAGGATGACCGAGAAGATCATCGCGACGTACCAGAAGTAGCGGTGGATGTTCTGCAGGATCAGCGGAAACTTGGTTTCGCCGGTGTACTTCGAGTGCGGCTCGGCGACGGCGCAGGCGGGCGGAGAAAACCAGAACGCGCGGTAGTAGGCCTTGCGGTAGTAGTAGCAGGTCAGTCGGAAACCGAGCGGGAAGATCAAGATGATGATCGCCGGCGACAGTGGGAACCAGTGCCCGATGGGTGTCCCGAAGTCAGACGAGTCCGGGACGCACTTCGTACTCAAGCACGGGGAGTACAGCGGCGTCAGGTAGGGCGACGAGTAGTAGTGCGAATTCGAGAACGCCCGGACCGTTGCGTAGACGGCGAACAGGCCGAGGATGGAACCGGTGACCAGCTGCTGTACCCACCACCGGTCAGTGCGCAGTGTGCGAGCGGAGATACGGGCGCGGGTGGACGAAAATACCCCAGTTCCTGATGCGCCAGGCCCTGGTGGGCTCGCTGGCGGCGTCTGGTTTGCCGAGGTTTGGGACGTTTGGCTCATCGGGCGGTTCCAGTGGAACCGCCGTGAAATCCGCCCAGGCCTTCGTCGTCTGCGTCGTCGGCCCACATGGCTGGGTCATACGGCTCGTCCGTTAGTGGTTGCATCTGCCCCTCGAGATCGCTGGCTGTGGTCACTGATGGAAGTCGTCCGACATCGCTGACGTCGAGTTCCAACCTTTCCAGATCATTGCGGAGCCTGCTTACCGCAGCGACCTGGCCGTACTTGTTCTGTAGGGACTGAACTGCGCCGCGTAGCTCGTCCACGACGTGGTTCAGCGTCCTGAGTTCAACGGACGTGGGCATCGAAGCCCCTCTCGCTCGACGGGTGAGGTCGTGAAAGGCATTGGAAAGGCAATGGAGCCGCCCAGAACATTGCAAATCATGGTGCGTTTGTCGGAGTCCATCCGTGAGTATGTCCAAGATCACCCAAGATTCCAAGCATTTCCGTGGTCGGACGTTGCGGAACACGTCACTACGTGACGCGTATGACAGCGCCCGGCGACCCATCGCGCAGCGCTTGCGCAGACGGCCCTCCAACCGGCTTCCCAAGGGGCCGCCCACACAGCTCCCCACCCGGCCCCCACCCGGCTCCCCACCCGGCGCCCCACCCGGCATTGCGGTGGCGCGTCCGGCAGGCCCTAGACGGCGCCGTCCCCACCCGCAGCCGCTGGCGATTACGGTGGGGGCTATGGGACCAGATTTCCTGCCCGCCGAGGGGTGTGACGCAACCCTGGTTTGGGGTACGGACTATCTGCACTACGACTTCGGCGAGCACCCGATGTCCCCGATCAGACTCGATCTGACCGTCTCGTTGTCGCGAAGCCTTGGCGTTCTGGAGCGGCTGAACGTCATAGAGCCGATCACCGCGACGGACGAGCAGTTGCTAGGCGTGCATTCGGCGGATTATCTCGACGCGGTGCGCCGGGCGAGCAAGGACCCGTCGTACCTAGGGCATGGTCTCGGCAGCGACGACAACCCGGTCTTTCCCGGCATGTTCGACGCGGCGGCCTTGATCGCCGGCGGCTCACGGCTGGCGGCGATGCAGGTCTGGCAGGGCCACGCCCAGCACGCGGTCAACATTGCCGGCGGTCTGCACCACGCGATGCGCGATTCCGCCGCGGGGTTCTGCGTTCTCAACGACGTCGTGGTCGCCATCCGCGCCCTGCTGGACGCAGGCGCCCAGCGCGTTGCCTATGTAGACATCGATGTTCATCACGGCGACGGCGTTCAGGCGGCGTTCTACGACGATCCTCGGGTGCTGACGATCTCAATGCATCAGGACCCCCGCACGCTGTATCCCGGCACCGGCGTTGCCACCGAAACCGGGCACGGTATCGCCGAGGGCACCTCGATAAACCTGGCCTTGCCGCCGGCGACCGCCGATGACGGGTGGTTAAAGGCGTTCGCGGCGATCGTGCCGGGGGCCGTCGCAGCCTTCAAGCCCGACATTCTGGTGACGCAATGCGGTTGCGACACCCATCATGAAGATCCATTGGCCGATCTTTCCCTGACCGTCGATGGCCAGCGCGCCGCGTACGGGCAGTTGCACCGGCTGGCTCACGAGAGCTGCCACGGCAAGTGGCTGGCCCTCGGCGGCGGAGGTTATGGTGTGCTGCGCTGCGTTCCGCGCACCTGGACGCATCTGATCGCGGAAGTATCCGGACAACGACTGGATCCGCGGTTGGAGATTCCGTATGACTGGATTGATGACCTGCGCCGGCGTGGGGTCACCGCCAAACTCCCGGAATTGATGGGCGAAGGCCGTGATCCGCGGCCACAGCAGTGGTTGCCCGGCGGTGAGAGTTGGCTCGATCGATCCATCTGGGCCACCCGGGATGCAAGTTTTCCGTTGCTGGGCCTCGATCCGAACGATCCGCGGGACTGACGCCGGTGACCGAGTCGGGGTCGGACGCGAGCGAGACCACCAAGAAGAAGACGGACGAGCAGCCCGATCTGTCATTGAGCTTCAACTACCCACCGCATTGGGAAGCAGATGTGGTCGCCTCGGACGGGGGCACCGTCCACTTGCGGCCGATAACACCCGACGACGCCGACGCCATCGTCGAATTCCACCGGAATCTGTCCGTCCGGACCCGCTATCTTCGATATTTCTCGGCCTACCCAACGATCCCGCCGCGCGATTTACTGCGCTTCAGCCGGGTGAACCATCGGGATCGGGTTGCCCTCGCGGCCTGGTTGGGCAGCGAGATGATTGCGATCGGACGATTTGAGGGGTTATCCGCGGGCAATCCGGGTGCCGCGCCGAGTACGACCGCTGAGGTTGCCTTCGTGGTCGCAGACGCCCACCAAGGCCGCGGGATCGGATCGGTACTGCTCGAGCACCTCGCGGCGGCGGCTCGTGAGGTCGGTATCAAGCGCTTCGAGGCCCTGGTATTGGCAGAGAACGCCCAGATGATGCGGGTATTTCTCGACGCTGGCTACCAGCCCACCCGCCAGTTCGACGGTAACGAGGTCACCATGGAATTCGACATCGCCGCTACCGCACTGACCGAAAAGGTCATGCTGGAGCGCGAGCAACGGGCCGAATCCCGATCTATCGAGCGGTTGCTCTTTCCGACCTCGGTGGCAGTCATCGGAGCGAGCACCGACGAGAACAAGATCGGCAACCTCGTCTTTGAGAATCTGCAACGTTCTGGCTTCACCGGACCGATCTTTCCCGTCAACCCGCACTCGCGCTCGATCAACGGCGTGCTGGCGTACCCGAGCATGGCCGACGTCCCGAACTCGGTTGATCTTGCTGTGCTGGCCATCCCCGCCGAGGCGGTCGGCGATGTCATCGCCGATTGCAGTGCCCGGGGCGTCCGCGGTCTGGTAGTGATCTCATCCGGCTTCGGAGAGTCCGGTGATGACGACACCCGGGCCGAAGGCCTGCAAGCGCAACGGCATCTGATCAACGATGCGCGGGCAAACGGGATGCGGGTGGTCGGGCCAAATTGCCTCGGCGTGATCAACACCGATCCCGAGGTGTCTCTGAACGCATCGCTGGCCACGGTTGCGCCGCTGCGTGGCCGCGCGGGATTCTTCTGCCAGTCCGGAGCGCTCGGCGTCGCGGTATTGGGGGAGGCGGCCCGCCGCGGTCTGGGTGTATCGACATTCGTCTCGGCTGGCAACCGGGCTGATGTATCAGGTAATGACCTTCTGCAATATTGGGAAGCCGACCCTGGCACCGAGATTGCCCTGCTGTACCTGGAGAGTTTCGGTAATCCTCGAAAGTTCGCCCGCCTCGCTCGTCGGTTCGCTCGGCGTAAACCGATCGTTGCGGTCAAGAGTGGTCGGGGCTCGGTTGTTGCCGGTCTGCAACACACGACTGTCGAAGTGCCGGAGTCGAGTGTCCAGGCGCTGTTCGAAGCATCGGGTGTGATCAGAACGGAGACTCTCGCCGAGCTGTTCGATGTGGCGATCCTGCTCACTACCCAACCGCTGCCCAGCGGAGATCGTGTTGCGGTGGTTGGTCATTCGACTGCGCTTGCGGTGCTGGTGGCCGATGCGCTCAGCACGGCTGGCCTGTCGATGACCCGTCTGGTCGACGTGGGGGTGGACGCCGCAACCGAGGTATTCGCCACTGCGGTGCGCGAAGCCCTCGAGGCCGATGACGTAGACGCGGTGGTCAGCATCTTCGTGCCGCCGATGCGTCGAGGTCAGGAGATCGCGGCCGCACAACAGTTACGCGAGGCGGTTGTCGGACAGACAAAGCCGGTCTTGAGCACCTTTCTCGGTTTCGACGGCGTGCCGGCAGAGCTCGCCGTCGCAGGCGAGTTCGCGCCCATGCGAGGTTCGATACCGTCGTTTTCGTCACCGGAGCGGGCGGTGGCCGCGCTCGCTCACGTCATTCGGTACGCGGCGTGGCGACGGCGCGATGCCGGGCGGGTGCCCGAGCTCGGCGGTGTCGACCTGGACGCGGCCCGCTTGCTGATCACATCAGTCATGACCGCGGCACCGAACGGACGGTTGCTTTCGATCGCGGAATCACAACAACTGTTGGGCCATTACGGCATCGAGATGGTTCCGTGCGTGACCGTCTCCGGTATCAAGGCGGCGAAAACGGCAGCCGAGCAACTCGGCTGGCCGGTTGCGCTCAAGACCCCGACAGCGGTTCGGTTGCACCTGGCTGACGCTCATGATCTCAAGACCGCCTGGCACTCGCTCGGTCTCGCCGTCGATGGTGTGGCAATTGTCCAGCCAATGGCTCCGCGCGGCGTTGACACGGTTCTCGAGGTGCACGATGACCGCTCGTTCGGTGCGTTGGTCTCGTTCGGCGTCGGCGGCGTGGCGACGGAGTTGTTGGATGATCGCGCATACGCCGTGGTGCCCCTGACTTCGCTGGACGCGGTCGAATTGATCAGTGCGCCAAAGGCCTTCCCGCTGCTAACTGGTTACGGCGGGGCTGAACCGGCAGACATTCCGTCCCTGGCGGAGATGGCTTTGCGACTGTCGCGACTGGCTGATGATCTGCCGGAGGTCGTGGAGTGCGCCCTCACCCCGGTGGTGGCCGCGCCGGACGGTGCGCACGTCCTCAGCGCGAGCATTCGGGTGGCCCGACCGCTGGCGCGCAGTGACCTCGGCGCTCGGCGCTTGCCCGGCCTCTGAGGCGAGCAAACCTCTAAATACTCAGCTCGTCGGCAGGCCGTCATTGTGGTCAGAGGGCCCAGGAGTGGGGCGGCAGCGGACGTAGGACCGGCTACGGGCGGGCCCACCGACAAGATCGGCCTTCTGCCGTTGGCTATACGTGGATCCGGTGCTGTTCGATCGGGTGCTGCTGATCAGCGGCACACCCGACGGCAATTCGAGGGAGCCTGCCTCGGCTACGTCCAGCGCGACCTCGCGCACCTTGCGGTGAGTGTGCTGGCTGACCCGGCGTAGGAGATCGAAGGCCTGTTCGGCCGTGAATCGATGGGCTGCCATCAGGATACCGACGGCGATTCCAATTTCTCGATTGCTGGTAAGAGCGCGATCGAGGTTGTCGATCCGCGCCTCGGCGGCGCGCAGGCATTCGGCCCGATGCTCCTGATGAATGATTGCCTGGGCACGTTCGACAATCAGGTGGCCGATGAGGTCGGTGCTCCAAACTGTACGAGGCGGGTGGAACCGGAGCTCGAGGGTCCCGCGATATTCCAGCGCGAGATCGCCGAAATCGGGGCAGCGTGCGCCGGCCACCCCGTTTGGGCCGATCGCGTCTGACGTGATCGGGATCAGCACGCGACCCGCACTGTCAGCCGGGTCATCCGGTGAACGTGGCCAAGTGATTCGCTGGGTCTTCTCGCCCGCGCCGACCAAGGACACCGTCACGGCGTCGCAGACGAGCGGCACGCAAGCTTCGGCGACACTGGTGAACACGATCAATGGTTCCGCAGAGGCCACAATCTGGTCCATCGCCTGGAGTACATCGGCAATATGTACTGGCTGTTCCGGCCCAGGTGCTGCATCGCTCAGCGGGATACACAGGTCTGTCATGGTAGCTCCGGGGTTCGGCGCGGGCAGCTTGGGTGGTTGCCCGCGCGGTCAGCTGCGCTCGCATGCTGATTGCAGCGAGCCGCGTCCGGTTGATACTGGGCTGCCGGGTTGAGCCCGGGTGAATAGTTCCTGAAACCGGTGCGCACCACCAGTAGCAAAGCTATGCAAAGTGGATCTGCGTCCGAAGAGCTTGTATAGCGTGCGCTGATCTGGCCAAGATGATGACGTACCAGCCGGTCCCGCGGTACGTGACGAGAAGGCAGTGATTCACGCGATGCCTGCCAACGATGAGCCTGCCAACCATGAGCCTGCCAACCATGAGCCTGCCAACCATGAGCCTGCCAACGATGAGCCTGCGAGTGAACAGCTTGCCAGCGACGTTCTCGCAGGCCAGACAGAGACCGGCGTGCCGATTGCTCACGCCGCGGATCAGTTGGGTGTTCCGATCCCGACGCTTCGATCGTGGGAATTGCGTTACGCCATAACCCAAAGCTCCCGAACGCCCGGTCGACACCGGCGCTATACGGCACGCGAGCTGCAGGCCCTGCGGCTGATGCGCGATGAGATCGCTGCTGGCAAACGAGCCCGAGTCGCGGCGCAATCCGCACGCGACGTACTGGGTGTTGCCGGGTTGGCGAGTGGTTTCGTCGAGGAGTTTCTGGTGGCTTCGCATCGTTCGGATCCACGCGGAGTCACCGAATTGTTGACCCGGGCTGAGCGAACGCTCGGAATCGGCGCCTGCATCGACGACGTGATGTTTCCCGCCATGCGCGAAGTCGGTCTTCGGTGGCGCACCGGCGAATGTGAGGTGGAAGAAGAGCGGCTCACGACGGAAGTGGCGCGTGGGTGGCTGGAGGGGCTGGCGGCCTTCGCGCCCGCACCCAACCAGACGGCGCCCGTAGTGCTCGCCTGCGGGCCAGCAGATCGGCACTCGCTCGGTCTCGAAGCGCTCGCCGTGTTGCTTCGGTATCGGGCACGGAGCTGTTGGCTGCTGGGTTCGCCGACATCCGTCCGTTCGCTCAGGACCGCACTGCGCGCCAACGCCGCCGCGGGCATCGTGATCGCCAGCCACCTGCGAGCGGCACGGAATCGCGCCGTTGAATCAGTATTGGCTGCGGCAGAATTCAGCGCGCCCTTGTTCTATGCAGGAAATGCTTTTGTTCGCAGCCGTGATCGCGCAGGGCTGCCCGGAACCTATCTCGGTACCCGCCTCCAGCGCGCGGCCGCCACGATCGAGACGACGTTGGCTCGCGGCGGTGTGCAGGTAACCTGACGCGACGTTAACCTATGCACGCTCGCCTCTCGAGTGCCAAGCTTTAACCGGGCAGTCGGATCGGGCGGTGAGATCATGTCAGCAAGCGAGACTGATGACAGCGCAGACGCTGGCCGTCACGCTGGTCAAGAGGTTCGTGACGAGTTCGAGCAAGAGGTCGAGCAAGAGGTCGAGCAAGACCCCGAGCGTGATGCGGCCCGCGGCACGCCGATCGGGGAGGTCTCGGCACAGCTGGGCGTACCGATACCCACCCTGCGGTCCTGGGAACTGAGATACGGCATCCCGGAAAGTACCCGGACTGGTCGCAAGCACCGCCGGTACTCAACGACGGAGCTTCAGACCCTGGCGTTGATGCGCGACGAGATCGCCAGAGGCAAGCGAGCGAGTCTGGCCGCGGAATCGGTACGCGCGATGCTGGGTCTGTCCGGGCCTGCCACCGTCTTCGTTACAGATGTCCTTGACGCGGCGAAGCATTCGGACCCGATCGCGATCCGCGACGCGCTGTCCGATGCCAGGCTCGAACTGGGCCTGGGATCCTGTCTGGACGACGTGCTCCTGCCCGCGATGCAGCAGGTCGGCTTCTGGTGGCAGACCGGGCGCTGCGACGTAGCACAGGAGCATCTTGCTACCGAGGCTGCACGCGGGTGGCTCGAAGGGCTGAACGCATTTGCCCCCGCGCCACGGCATGGTCATCGGATCGTGCTGGCGTGCGGGCCGACCGATCTGCACACGATCGGTTTGGAGGCGCTCGGGGTACTTCTGCGCTATCGGTACTGGCCGTGCCGACTGTTGGGTGCTCGCACCTCTGAGGTGGCGCTGCGGACGGCGACGCTGGCCAGCGATGCCGGTGGGGTCGTGGTTGTCTCTCACATGAACAGCAGCCGGCGCCGGGCCGTGCAGTCGCTACAGTCCGTCGACGAACTTGGCGCGAGCCTTTTCTACGCCGGCAATGCTTTCAATTCGCCCCGCAGCCGACGAAATATCCCGGGCAGGTACCTGGGTAGCCGCTTGCAAGGTGCCTGCGATCTCATCGAATTCGCATTGACTAAGTCCGAGTAACAAGCTCGGCGGCTATGACGCCGCTGCGTGTGTTGCGGTGGAGTCAGCGGCGAGCCGCCACTGCGCGAGAGTCCACGGCTGGCTGTTGTGCGGCCTGATCGCGTAGTCGAGCCGCAATGCCCCTGGCCGGATAGCGATGAACTGGCCGAACACGGTCTCGAAGATGTCGCCGTCGCGAGGGACACGAACCAGCATCGCCAGCGGATCCTCGCTGGGCTCACGCTCCTCGATGACTGGAAGCCAATCCGCCCAGACCGCATCGGTGACGCCGCCGAATGCGCTCGACAGGTTGCCGGATTCGTCTTCGAAATGCGCCGATCCCTTGCTGAACCGCTCGTCGGGGATCGGCACCGCCATGCCCCGCGGATTGAACAGGTAGGTGCCGGCGTCCAAAACGTGTCGCACCAGACCGTTGCCGTCGGAGAACCACCAGGTCAGCGAATCGGGCGTAGCGAGAATGAGATTGAAGCCAGCCATTGCCGCAACGTCGATGTGTTGTGGCCACTGGTCAAGCTCGGTGACGGCAAGCAGAGGCAGCGCCCCGCGACTAGGCGCGCCGTCCTCACCCTTCGGACGATCGGGCTGGTTCAGCACCACAGCAACAACGCCCGAGCGCACGTCAGCCGCACACCAGGTGCCACCTCTGAGCTGGTCTCTGCCACCGACGACCTGCGGTTGTCCCGGCCACCACGCATTGGGAAGATCGAACGCTCGGCTGGCTACCTCATCGCGCAGCGCCAGCATCTGTACCGGTGCGAGTTCGCCCGGGGCCGAACGGCAAACAACGGTGCACACGGTGCCAACTCTAGCCAGCCGACCGCGGCCTCGGCCCCCCGAGCAGCCGAGTGGCTCAGCTCCGCCAGAACGTGGCGATCTGCTCAGCCGAGCTGAGGCCCTGCTCCAAACCCCGTTCGGCGGCGTCGAAGGCTGCGCCAGCGTTCATCAGGTTGCCGCCGAACGCCGCCACCGAGGCGGCATCAGGCTCGATTGCATGCAGCACTGCGCCGGACTGCTTTACCGCGTCCAGCTCGAACTGCGGAACCTCCGTCATCTGGACGAACAGGATCCGGTCGTAGCCCGCCGCCAGATCGAGGTGCGTGGGTGAGAGACATCCACCGTCGATGTAGCGTCTGCCGGCGACCGTGATCGGCGGGTAGACCGCCGGGACCGCGACCGCGGCCGCAACGCCGTGATCGAGTTCACCGCCGATCGAGTGGTCCAGAGCGACGAACTCAGCCGAGTCCACGTCGACGGTCGTGCAGACGTAGTTCGCCGGCCATTGCGCGCCTTTGAGGTATTTGAAGGTGGTCAGAAACTGTTCTTCGGAGATGGTCGAGGCTTCCCTTGCTGCGCGGCAGATCTCCTCCCGCACGCCCTTGTCGAAACGTCCGATATCGTGACCACGTAGGAAGAGCTCGTTGACCCGGCGCGTCTGTTCCGGGTCGAAGTTGAGGACGGCGGTTGCTTGGCCTGCCTCATGGCGAGCACGCGCGGCGCGATAGCGATCGAGCTGGCGGTCGAGTTCGTGGCCGAGCGCCACCTGCACACCCACCGCGGCGCCTGCGGAGGTCCCGACGATCAGGTCTGCGTCGGTCAGATCGATGCCGTGCTGGTTCCAGCCGGCGATCAGGCCGGTCTGCCAGGCCGTGCCGACGGAACCGCCGCCACCGAGAACCAAGGCCTTAGTTCTGCTACCAGAAGTCGTCCTGCTCACGGTTGCATCGGTCACGGTTGCTGACACTAGCGGTTGGGGTTCGCCAGCTATCGAAAGCGCGGTTCACCGTGTCTCCGAGATGATTGCTGTCCGCAATCAGCAACGAGTGATAGATCCGAAAAGTGCGTATTTGATGATTACGGGCTGTGACAAAAAGCATCACGAAATAAGATCCGTGTATTGCCACACCTTCACACAAGTATTACAGTTCGACCTGATGGGCCAGGTGTGTCCGGCCTCATCGCACGAGCACGGATTCCCCGAAGATGATCGCCCCGTCCGCTATGAAAATCACAGGGGGAACGCACGATGTTCAACCGCCGTACGTCTCGCCCTGGGCGGCATCGAGCTCCCGTGACGGCGACGCGCGGCCGTAGTCGAGTAACCAAGACCGTTGCGCTGCTGGTGGTCATGGCTGGTCTGCTGCTCGGCCTGCCCGGAGTTGCAAACGCGACCCTGCACGTTCTGACGCCCGACGCAGCGACCCCGTCGACGTTCATCGGCCACGGCGGCTATTCCGCGGATGGCCTCGGCCAGGACGGCACCGGCGGCACAATTCAGGCCGAAGTGCCCGCCGGCTCGACAGTCGTTCAGGCGTACCTCTACGGCAGCTACTCCTCGGCGCCGCTCGACCTTCCGCTGGACGAGCGCACTTTTGATTTCGACGGCAGCACAGTAGTGCTCACCACCCTGGCCAACTCCGAACCGGCAATGACCGGTCTGATCACGGCACGAGCGACAGTGACCGACCAGGTCGCGGCAAAGGTGGGCAGCGGCGGCGGTATCACGAACTTCGCGGTCAATACCGATCCGGACGAGCTGGACGGCGTCGCGCTCGTCGTCATCTACTCCAACCCCGCACTGCCCCTGGTGACGGTCGCCGTTCTCGACGGTGGTTCGAAGCAGGCCGGCGACCGGGTCACGCTTAACTTCGACTCGCCCGTCGACACTTCGAGCGCGGGCTTCGCCGCGCAGCTCTCGCTCGGCAGCGGCTTCAGCTTCCAGGGACCGGACGAGGTCCATGAATGCGGCGGGCAGCAATTCTCGACGGTCGACGTCAACGGCAGCCGATTGACCAGTTGCGCTGGTAACTATGACGACGGCGTCGCCGCGAACGGTGCCCTCATCACCGTCGGCGGCGTGGGTGACAGCCTCGACAACCCAACCGACCCGAACTCGCAGACCGGTACCGATGATGAGCTCTACAACCTGACGCCGTTCATCCACACCGGGGACAAGTCGATGGTCGTACAAACGGCCAATCCGTCCGGTGATGACAATCTGTTCCTCGCTGTCATCTCGGTGACCGCGCGCGCATCGGTCACCACCGAGGTGTGTGACAACGATATCGACGACGACGGTGACGGCCTGATCGACAAGGCTGATCCGGATTGCAACCTCGCGCCCACGGCAGCGAGCCAGTCGGTGTCGACCCCGCAGGACACAGCAGTGCCCGTGACGTTGGCCGGTGCGGACCCCGATGGCGACGCGATCACCTACGCGGCCTCCAACCCGGCTCATGGCAGCCTGTCGGGCACGGCGCCGAACCTCACCTACACCCCGAGCGCTGGATTCAGCGGCACCGACAGCTTCACGTTCACGACCAACGACGGAAAGCTGAGTTCACCGACCGCGACGGTTTCTATCACGGTTACACCGGTCAACCATGCGCCCACCGCGGCTGACCAGTCACTCTCGATGCTGCAGGACACGTCGGCGCCCGTGACCCTCGTCGGGGACGACCGCGATGGCGACGCGATCACCTACAACGTGTCTGATCCAGCGCACGGCACGCTGTCGGGCACCGCACCGAACCTCACGTACACGCCGGACGCCGGCTATCGGGGCGCGGACAGCTTCACGTTCACGACCAACGACGGAAAGTTGACGTCACCGCCAGCCACGGTGTCGATCACGGTGACGCCGGTCAACCACCCGCCGACCGCCGCCGGTCAGTCGCTGTCGACCTTGCAGGACACGCCGGCGTCGGTGACCTTGACCGGCACGGATCCGGACGGCGATGCCCTGAACTACGCGGTGTCCAGCCCCGCTCATGGGGCCTTGTCGGGTACCGCACCGAATCTGATCTACACGCCCAACCCCGGTTACCGCGGCCCCGACAGCTTCACCTTCACCACAAACGACGGCGATCTGACCTCGTCCCCAGCTACGGTGTCGATCACCGTCACGCCGGTGAATCACCCGCCTACCGCAGCCGGTCAAGCAGTCACTACCGCGCAGGACGTTGCTGTCCCGGTGATCTTGGCCGGCGATGATCCAGACGGCGACGCCATCACCTACTCCGTGTCCAATCCCGCGCACGGGACGCTGTCGGGCACAGCTCCTCAGCTCACGTACACGCCGGATGCCGGATACAGCGGTGCGGACAGCTTCACCTTTACGACCAATGACGGAAAGCTGCCGTCAGCGCCGGCGACGATCGCAATCACCGTCACTGCTGCTCCGCCGGTGAATCACGCTCCCACCGCGACGAATCAGTCGGTGTCGACTCTGCAGGACACCGCGACCTCGCTGACCTTGACCGGCGCAGATCCCGACGGCGATGCCATCAGCTACGCCGCAACACAACCAGCGCACGGAACACTTTCCGGAACGGCGCCCAATCTGACCTACACGCCGGATGCCGGCTTCAGTGGACCAGATGCCTTTACCTTCACAACCAATGACGGATCGCTGACTTCGCCGCCGGCGACAGTGTCGATCACGGTGACGGCTGTCAATCACCCACCGACGGCGTCCGACAAGGCAGTCTCGACGCCACAGGACGCGGCCGTCGCCGTCACCTTGGCCGGCGCTGACCCAGACGGTGACGCAATCAACTATGTCGTATCGACTCCCTCGCACGGCACGCTTTCCGGTATCGCACCGGAGCTCACCTACACGCCGGACGCCGGGTTCAGCGGCGCTGACAGCTTCACGTTCACGACCAGTGACGGCACCCTGAGCTCAGCGCCGGCGACGGTCTCGATCACGGTTGTTCCGGCACCACCGGTCAATCACGCGCCGACAGCGGCCGACCAAGCGGTTACAACGCAGCAGGATCAGCCGGTGGCCGTCACTCTGGTGGGCTCAGATGCCGACGGTGACCCGATCACCTACACAGCGTCAGACCCGGGGCACGGGACGCTTTCCGGCACCGCGCCGAACCTCACCTACACGCCGGACGCCGGTTACAGCGGGTCCGACAGCTTCACGTTCACGACCAGTGACGGCACCCTGAGTTCCGCGCAAGCCACGGTGTCGATCTCGATTACCCCGGTGGCACCGGTAAATCATCGACCGACGGCTAACAGCCAAACCGTGACAACGCTGCAGGGTAAATCGGTTCCGGTGACTCTGGTCGGTACAGACCCCGATGGCGATCGGCTCACGTACCTGGTTTCGCGGCCGGCTCACGGCAAGCTGACCGGATCGGCGCCGAACCTGACCTACACGCCGAATGCCTACTTCCACGGGGCCGACCACTTCAGTTTCCGGACCAGCGACGGGGCATTGCGTTCGTCTTCGGCGACGGTGTCGATCACCGTGAGCGTGCCGGTACCAGTCGATTGCACAACGCCGCCGCCAACCCTCGACACTGTGGTATCCGGTGACAGCCCGGGACGGATCGCGCGACTGGTCTCACCAGAACTCAGCACGGCGCACGATGGTGAACTGGTGCTGGCCTTCGTCACCGCCGACGGGCCGTTGTTCGCCAACCAGCACGTGACGGCGGTGTCGGGGGCCGGTCTGACCTGGACTCGGGCTGCCAGATCGACGGCGAGCTGGGGGACGACCGAAGTCTGGCAGGCTTATGCACCAAAGCAATTGAGCGACGAGGCCATCACCGCGAGATTGGCCAAGTCGAACTTTGACGGCTCGATAACGGTCGCCGCGTTCAGCGATGCGGCGACTGCGATCGGTGCTAGTGACTCCGATTCGGGATTCTGGGAATCGCCCCGGGCCACTGTCAAGCCCAACAGTCGCAACTCGCTGATCTGGGCGGCCGGACACAACTGGTCATCGGCACGTCCGGTGACTGCGGCTGCCGGTCAGAGCATCGTCCATCAGTTCGTCGATCGCCGGGTCGGCGACACGTTCTGGACTCAGCGGGTCGATGGGGCAACGGATGCGAAGAAACATCCGGTCACGCTGAAGGCAAGTGGGCCGCTCTGGGATTTCTGGAGCCTCACCGCGGTGGAGATTCCGCCTGCACTCGGTTGAGTCGCTGGCATGAGCGTTCCGCAGGGCTGGCACTAGGGTCTGGTCAGTGCGCGTAGTGAAGGCGTGAGGACGGTTTCGAGCCGGGCCGGGGGCGGTGCACGCTGGATTCATGGCCGAACCTCCCCTTCCCGAACCGCCTGACCCAGAGCCGCCAGAACTTTTGCCGTCTGACTTCGGGCGAGCTGAGTCGGCACTCGCCGAGTCTCAGCAGCCCCGATCACCGCTGGTGATCGTGGGCGTCAGCGGTTCGCTGGGCAGCGTGGCCGCGCTGCACGCGGGTTTCGCAGAGGCGCGCCGAACCGGGGCGCTGTTGATCGCATTGATGGCGTGGACTCCGCGAGGCGGTGAGATCTCCTACCGACGCGGCCCTAGCTTGTATCTGCTCGAAATGGAGCACGCAGCAGCACGCGAGCGCTTGCGCGACGTCTTCGATGCCGCCTTCGCGGGGCAGCGTTCCGGCGTTGCCGCCGAAGCGCACCTAGTACGAGCAGATGCTGGCCCCGCGTTGGTTGCCGCAGCCAGTCATCCATCCGACCGGCTGGTCGTGGGCTCTGGGTCTCGAGGCCGGTTTCGCGCGCTCCGCGGATCCGTTGCGCGTTACTGCCTCACGCATGCCGAATGCCCAGTCCTTGCCGTCCCGCCGCCGCCGTTGCTGCGGGAGTGGCGCGGGCTGCGCTGGCGCGAGCCCGATGTCTCCGCGTTGGCCCGCTAAACGCTCGGCTCCTCAACGGGCCGGTTGCCGAGTTCCTTGGCGGCAGTCGCAGCGTCCGCGTGAGCTTTGGCGAGCTCGGCCTGGCTGCGCGGGATCTGCTCGGCCAGCGCTGGAACGTCTTCTGCCAACGTCAGGCTCGTGGTGATCACCGACACCTGCATGCCCAGGGACGTGCCGAGGATGAGTTCTAAGACGGGAACCGCGTGATCCCAGCCCTCGGTCGGCGTACCGGCATCGTAAGAAGCACCCTGACTGGCAACGATCACGGCTGGCCGTCCTGCCATCGGTTGGGAAGCGACGTCGAAGGGAGCAGTGGTCCCCGGAACGTGGATGTGATCGATCCAGGCTTTGAGACTGGACGGCAGCGAGTAGTTGTAGAGCGGGGCGCCGATGAGCACGACATCAGCAGCGGTCAACTCGGTGAGCAGTGCAAGCTGAAGGGCTTCGGCTTCGGGGAACGGTGTGGCGTCGGCCGGTCGCAATCGCGGCGCCCAGTGCAGCGATGCGTCCGCGAGATGCGGTAGCGGGTCACGGTGCAGATCGCGGTACGTCACCGTGTGGGTCGGGCTACAGCCACGCCACGCGTCGGCGAAGGTCGCGGTGACCGCGCGTGAACGTGACCGAGCCAGATCGGCAGACGAGTCGAGGTGCAAGAGATGCGGCATGGCAATGATCTTGCCCTGTCGCGAGCCGTTTGCACATCAGCAGGCTGTTACTTGTGAATACCCGGAGGCGTGACGAAGATCGAGACGGTGGCGGTGCTGACCGGGTTGCTCAACTTCGTGGTGTCGATGGCCAGGTACTCGCCGTCGTCCTGCTGACCGTTCGGCAGCACCTTCTCGTGAAGTGTCCAAGGTGCGGCGGTGTTGGCGACACCGTCGATGCCGAAGTCGTTGTCGTTGCTGACCACCAGCGTCTTACCCTTGTCGGTGGTTGCGACGCCCTCGACCTTGTCGTGACCGAAGAAACCGCCGGTGGGGTCGAGTTTGCTGAGCAGTCCGCCGAGGTCGACGTCGACGACCTTGCTGACCGGCTTGATACCGACGCTCGCCAAGGCGGTCGTTGCGGTCGCCGTGTCACTCGCTCCGACGAAGGCATCGATGGACTGCGGCGTCGGTCCGACGAGCAGGCCGCCCAGGCTGGCGTTGTAGGTCGCTGCAGGGACGGTGGCCTTCGGTCCGACATCCGTTGCGCCTGAGATGTCGATCTTGAAGAGCTTCTTGAAGGCGTTCGGCTCGAACTTGCCGTCACGCTCGTCGACGACGAACGTGGTGTTGGACAGCGCCGTGATCTCACTGACAGCTCCGGCGTTGGTCTTCGGATTGTCCAACAAGTACAGGTATTCATGCGTCGCGTGTGACTTCAGGTCATAGGTCACGATCCGCAACGTTGTGACGTTGGCAGGCTTGACGCTCGCGGGCAGGTCGGGTTGCTGAAGGGCCGATTGCATCATGCCGACCAGAGTCTTGCCATCGGGCGTGATGGTGAGGCCTTCCATGCCCTTGTTGGGAACACGATTGGCGAGTTCGGCCGGCAACGAGGCGTCGAAGGGTGACAGGCGACCGATCTGGCGGCCGTTCTTGTCGAAGTGCGTGATGAATGGGCCGTACTCGTCAGACACCCAGAACGAACCGTCTGGCAGCGCGACCAGCCCCTCGGAGTCGTAACCATATGGTGAAGGAGCCTGCACCACACCGGCAAGGTTCTCGATCGTCTCGCCCGTGTTGGCCTGTGTGTTCACCAAGCCGTTGAAAGGGGTTCCGTCACCGGCACGCAAGGGGATGGTCTTTTCGAGCTTCGCCTGCGTTCCGGTGAGCTTGAACTTGCCGATCGCCGGGTCGAAGGTCGGGATGGCTTCGACCTTCGAGCCGTCCGCGCCGTCTACGTTGGGTCCGCGGTCGGTCAGGCCGTAGAACTCGTCCTTGGAACCCGGTACGGGGTAGAGCGAGGAGCCGTAAGCGCCGCCGGTGATTTTCACGCCGCCGATGGTGGCCAACGGCGGCAAGTTCGTCTTGTAGAGCTTGACGGCGTCGCTGGCCGTGTAGGTGAAGGTGTCAACGCCGCTGAATCCCGGCGCCGGCGTGTAGCGGAAGGTGCCGTCGTCGTTCATCGTCAACGAGCCGTGTGCCGGATCGGTGTGCGAGATCAACGCAGTGATGTTGCCGCTGTCGTTGTCGAACACGCTGTCGCCGCCGTGGGTGGCGTTGAGGGTCTTGCCCTGGCTGATCAGGTAAGCATCCGAGCGCGCGAGCAGCGCCTGGTTTCCGTTGTTTGCCTGCGCAACCGCCGCGGGCAACAGCGCGAGTACGGCTGCTCCTGCAACCGCCGCCGCCACGTAAGTGCGACGTCCTGTCATGTATTGCTCCTTTGTGAGGGCCTGCGGGTCCCCGTGACCCGTGACGCCGCCAAGTCTCGTGTGCTCCGGTGGACGTGAGCCGACCTAGCAACCAGAAGGTGAACGCCGCGAGGAGGCGGCTGTTGTTCTCCTGTTCATGGAGCCGAGGTCGGGCAATCAACCACTGTTAACGCCCCAGGCGTTGGAGGGCAGCTGCAGATGCTGGCAGTCTCCGGTGATCGCGAATATGACACCGCAACAGGCCAGCGCGTCGGGGAGGTGCTCGACGTTCGGAAAGTATCTCTTTGCCAACGTTCAGTATCCGGGCATCAGCTGCGTAATTTCTGGACCGTTCAACAGCTGAGCCGCCGGGTTGGCAGGCGGTAGCTAGCTTGATAGGAAGGCAACAGCTCAGGCTGGTGATCGCGCAATTCCCAGCGAGTCTGCGCCACCGAACTTCGGTGCGCCCTTTTCGTAGAAGGTATCGACATCGGTGATCGTGAATCCGGCGTCGACCAGCAGGTCCACGATCGGCCGGGTCAGATGGCAACCCCCGAAAAGGCGTTTCTGGATCGGCTCGAGTCGGTGTTGCCAGCGCCGGACTTCTTCGTCGGGAGCGAGCCCATGTTCAAGAAAGTGCAAGCTGGCCCCTGGCTTGAGCACTCTTCGGATCTCGGCCAATGCGGCGTGCACATCGGGAATCGTGCACAACGTCCACGTCGAAAGTGCCGCGTCGAAACTGTTGTCTGCGAACGGCAGCAACTGGCCATCGAGCGCGGAGCGTTCGACCGGAACCGGGGAGGCATCGAGTCGCTTGGTAGCCAATCCCCAGCCCGTGTCCGCAGGCTCGACGGCCACGACTCGGTTCACTGCTGATGGGTAGAACGGCACGTTCAGCCCAGAACCGAAGCCAATCTCGATGAGTTCTCCGGAAAGGCCCTCGCAGACGCGTTGGCGCAGGGGCCGGGTTACCTTCATCCCGCAGGCAACGTTGATGATCCGCGGTAGAACCTGCTCCCCGTAGAACCCGGTGATTCTCTGCTCTACAGCCATGATCGCTGGCCTCCTTAGGGACGGAATACCGCCGCTGGCCGTCAGATGATTCTACGACCGCAGGAGCGCGAGAGCGCTTTTCTCGTCTGCCAAGGACGGGTCTGCTCCTTACGGGTCTGCTCCTTACGGGTCTGCTAAGTCCGGGTCAGTTGCTCGCGCAGCATCCGTCCCAAAGTCCTTGGGCACTGAGCTGGTTGATCGAAGATGATCGGCAGTCGGTGGGCGCCGTCGACATCGATCCACCGCAGTTCGGCGCCGTGCCGGTCCAACGCGGCCAGCCACGCGCTGACGATCTGGGTCGTGGCAATGCCACGCTGCTGGGCTGCCAGCATCGTCAGCTCTTCGCGATGGCCATTGTTCGTGTGAGCCAGAACGGAATCTGCATAGGCCAACAGGGCATCTGGATCGCTGCGGGTGTAAAGGTCGACCGGGATTTCATGTTGAGTGATCGTATTCGCACCGGGCTCGTCACGTTCGACAACAACATGGGTTACCGAAAGTACGACCGAAACCGGCAGATCGGAGTTGGTCAGGGCCCGTGGTTGATCAAGGGCAGAGTCCGCCTCGTGCGTCGGAGTGTTCGCGACCAGCTGAGTGCCAGGCTGCAGGGTGAGCGCGCCGGCGATCACGACCACGCGCAGACCCGACTGCTCAGCGCGTCTGGGATTGACCGGAACGCTCAGCAGTGCCAGGCGCCCGACGGAGCATGCGATAGCTGAGTCCCGTGGACAGATGAAGGTTGGCCGACCGCGGTCGTCGTGCATCAGGATCGGTGACGAGGCGTCAACTCGACCGACGCCCTGGATCAGCAGGGTCATTGTCTCGGAGGCCGCCAACGCCTCACGGGCTTGCATCGCGAGCTCGGCGGGCGACTCACTGGGCAGCGACATGCGGTTCTCCTTCGCGATGATCGCCGACATTGGTTAAGTTAGCCTAGCCTAACTTACTGGCCCAGTTAAGTCGCGCTCCATGTTTCTATGCGGAATTCCGATTGCCTCGAATTCATCGCCGACCACCGTCCACCCATTGCGTTCGTAGAAGCTGACGGCAGTCGCACGAGCCAGACACCAGAGCAGCTTGGCGCCGTTGCGCGCGGCGACGAGGTGGGCTTCAACCACCACGGCGGTTCCGGCGCCGCGACCTTGCGCTGCTGGTTCGGTCGCCATACCGCGCAGTTGCCACGCGGGCAGCTCAGGGCGCCACGGGCAGACGGCGGGAAAGATGAGGCAAGCACTGAGCAACTGGCCGCCGCTGAACGACCCGACATGGACGACCCCTGGCTCGTGATCACCGGGCAGTTCGGCGCCGACGGCGAGTTTCGGGCGCAAGACCGCACGCCGAAGCTCCCGGCTGGTGTCGGCGTCGATGATCCGGGCGACGATGGCCGCCGATTCGGTCACGAGCCGGGTTTGAAGACCATGAGGTACACGATGCCCGCGAAGAGCAGCGCCACCACACCACCCGAGGCCGCAATCCGTGCGGTGAGCGACTCGGCCGATGCGCCATGCGCAAGAGCCGTGGCGGCGCCCTGCAAAGACGGCAGCAACAGCATCAGGACGAGCGCCAGAGCGATTGCGTAGAGCACGATCGAGAGCCAGATCCAGGTGTCTGAGAACTCGTGGTGATATTTCGACTGGACGAGGCCGAAGCCGAACACCACCACCAGCAGCGACAGGTAACCGTAGATCTTCACCGTGCGAGCCGAGCTGGCTACGGCCGCGGCGTCGCCGGCCTTGACCCCCCGGGCCGCCGTGGTTGCCGCATGAACCAGCGGGCCGATGGCAAAGATCGCGAGCAGGACATGAATGAATTCGAGCGTATGACGCATGCTCGGAGGCTATCGGACGTGGTTCAGCCCGCTCGTTTCGAGCGCCTGGCGCCGCCCCGTGCCTTCAGATAATCAGCCACCACGTACTCACCGAGCGCCCCGGTCTTGGGCAGGAAGACTCGACCGCCGTTGCGTCGGCCTACCGCGTGCATGAAGTTCACCAGGCGCGGCTCGTCATCGAGCATGAACACGTTGATGGTGGCACCGCGGCGGGTGCATCGTTCGACCTCGGCGAGGGTTGCCGCGATCGTCTCGTCCGAGGGCGGCCAGCTGAACTCCGAGAAGCCGTCAGAGGCGAGGTGCGCGGTCGGCTCACCGTCGGTGATGACCAGAATGACCGGCTCGGCGTCACGATGCCGGTCCAGATGTCGGCGTGCAAGCATCAAGGCGTGCTGCAAGTTGGTGCCCTGAACGGCCTGCCAATCGTGATTCACCAGGTCGCGCGGTGTCATCGGTCGGGCGTAGTCGGCGAAACCGATGATTTCGATCGCGTCCTGGGGGTATTTCATGGTCACGAGTGAGTGCAGCGCAAGTGCGGTCGTCTTGGCTTCTCCCCAGAAACCGCGAAGTTCCATCGAGTACGACATGTCCACCAGCAGTGCGACTGCGGCAGATGAGCGACGCTCGGTCTCGACGACCTCGAAGTCATCGGGGGAAAGCCGGATCCGGCGGGCGTCCCGGCCTTCCCCGCGCAGCACGGCATTGCGGACCGTGCGGACAACGTCGAGGGGCTGCTCGTCGCCGAAGCGCCATTCCCGGCTCGCGCCGGTTATCTCGCCCGCCGCGCCGGCGTCGCGCACGTCATGATCACCACGACCGCCCGATTCCAGGGTTGCAAAGACCCGTCGGAGCGCGGTGGAACCCAACCGGCGCAAGGCTTTCGGGCTCAATTCGAGGCCCTCGCTGCCGGATTCGAGGTAGCCCTGTCGCTTCAGTTCCCGCTCGATTTCGCGCAGCCGCGCCATGTCGTCCACAGCCTGACGGCCAAGGGCCCGTTCGACGAGTTCTTCGTCGATATCGTCCAGACTTGCCCCTGGATAATCCTGCAGTGACAGTTCGGACAGCTCGTCGAGGTCGGCAAGCTCGTCCAGCGCCTGGGTGCCATCGGCATAGCCCATCGGCTGATCGCCATTCATCCGCTCCCGGCCTGACCACCGCAGGTCTGGTCGAGCAGAGCGAAGCGATCCCTGCAACCGAGCCATTTCGTCGGCCAACCCGGCATCGCTCATCGCCTGCTCGATCAACGCGCTCAGTTCTGCTCGCTGCTCGGGCGTCAACGAATTCATCAGCCGCTCGGCTGCCGCGGCTCGCCGGGCCAGCGCGTCGACGAGCTCCTCCAGATTCTGTGGATTGTCCGGGAAGAACTCGCCATGTTTGGCCATGAACTCCGCGAACTGCTCCGGGGTGTGTTCGCCTCGGGCGTCTGCATCGAGCATGTCGTTGAGATCGGACAGCATGGCCTTGATCGCGGCCATCGCCTCCGGACTCGGATTCGACATTGCATCGCGCATACCTGCGAATTGAGCGTCGAGTACCTCTGAGCGCAGCAGGTCGGAAATCTCCTGGTACTTCGCCGCGGCCTCGGGGGAGCGCCACTGGTAATCGGCGAGTTCGCGTACCGCCCGCGAGGTGTCTGACGGCAGGGCATCCAACTCGGCCTCGGCGAGCCGGGCTGAGTCGTTCGGGTCCGGGAACAGCGCGGCCCGCTCGGCCTCGAGGGCTTCATCGAGCAACTGGCGAACCTGATCCAGCGTGCCGTCCAGGCGCGATGAATCCCTCAGCTGGCGGGCTTTGCGGCGGGCCTTCTGGCGCAGCGCGTCCAGCCCGTCGCGACCGTTGCTGCCCATGCGCATGAGTCGCTGCAGGGCGCTGCGGGGTGACATGCCGGCGAGAACGTCATCGCCGATCTCATCCAGCGCCTGGCGAATGTCGAACGGCGCCTCGAGTGGATCCGGTCCGCCGTGCCATGCTCCGTAGCGATAGCTCATCGCTGACTCACCCCCTCTTGCGTCGAGTTAATGTCGGCTCACGCGCCGTAAACCGTGCGGCCGCCGCCCGATTCCTTGGCCAGCCGCTTGTTCAGATACAACCCCTCGAGTGCGAACTCCACGGCGGCGGCGGCGATGCCGACGGTCGCCGGACCCTCGTGGACGCTGTCGGGCTCAAGTCGTTCGAGGAGTTCGGACAGGCCCGGGATCGTGCCCAGCTGTTCGAGCAGCGCATCGGCAGAGACCGTGTCACCGGACTGGACGAGCAAACCCTCGTCGAACTTCGCCTGCAACGGGCGCAGGTCGAGTCCGGCCAGCCGGGCCCGTGAGGTCTCGGCGACAGCTCGTCGCAGCAAGTGTTCCAGCACCTCGAATTCGCGGCCGGAGTCGGCGTCGTCGAACTCCACCTTGCCTCGCGATGCGGGCACGATCGAGGGCAGGTCAGACACCCTGCTGACCGCGACTGCTTCGCCGGTGATGGCGGCCCGGCGGACCGCGGAGGCCGCCATCGTCTCGACCGCGGCGATCGCAAACCGCGCCGAAACGCCGGAGCGCTGGTCGACCTGCGGCGCTTCGCGGACGGCCCGGGCGAAACGCGCTACGACTTCGAGTAGGTGCGAGGGGACCAGCGGCGCGGCGTGTGCAGTGTCTTCAGAGTCGGGCGAATCCCACAGCACTGCCGATTCCTGGGCGATCAACCTGAGTTCGTCGTCCAGATCGATCGGGTAGTGCGTCCGGATCTCAGCACCGAAGCGGTCCTTGAGCGGCGTGATGATCCGGCCGCGGTTGGTGTAGTCCTCGGGGTTGGCGCTGGCCACGAGAAGCAGGTCGAGCGGCAGCCGGAGCTGGTAGCCGCGTACCTGGATGTCTCGCTCTTCGAGCACGTTCAGCATCGCCACCTGGATGCGCTCGGCGAGGTCCGGGAGCTCGTTGATGGCGAAGATGCCGCGGTTGGTGCGCGGCACCAACCCGTAATGCACCGTCTCTGGATCCCCGAGTGAACGGCCCTCTGCGACCTTGATCGGATCGATATCACCGATCAGGTCACCCACCGAGGTGTCCGGGGTCGCAAGCTTCTCGCCGTAGCGCTCGCTGCGGTGTCGCCAGGTGATCGGCAGGTCGTCGCCGAGTTCGGCGGCCCGACGGATCGAGGCCGGCGTGATCGGCAGGTACGGGTGCTCGTTGAGCTCTGATCCGGCAATGACGGGCGTCCACTCGTCAAGCAGGCCGATGAGGGTGCGAATCAGGCGCGTCTTGCCCTGACCGCGCTCGCCGAGCAGCACCATGTCGTGTCCGGCCAGCAGTGCACGCTCGACCTCGGGGACGACGGTGTCGTCGAAGCCGACGATTCCGGGGAGCGTGGGCTCGCCGGCCGCGAGCCGGGCAATCAGGTTCTGACGGAGTTCCGCCTTGACTCCCCGGTGGACATGTCCGGACGAGCGCAGGGCGGCAACAGTGGAAATATTGGGGGCATCGGTCACCCGTTCGACGCTACGTGGTCGAGGCCGAATCGGCCATGGAGTGCCTGCAAGCACACGTTGGTTTATCGCTGAGCGCGAAATTCCCGAATAGCGGCTCAGCCCGAAAACGGCTTTGCCTCGATCAAGGTGACCTTGAGCGTCTTGCCGTTCGGCGTCTCGTAGGACACCGTTTGGCCCTGAGATGCACCGGTCAGTGCTTTGCCCAACGGAGAAGCCGATGAGTACACGTCAAGATCGGTCGTCTCCGATTCCTCGCGGGACCCGATCAGGAAGGTCTCGTGGTCGTCCTCGCCGTCGAAGCGAACGGTGACGACCATGCCTGGGCCGGCCTTGCCGTCCGTCGTGGGCGCTTCGCCGACCTGGGCCGTTCGAAGCAGTTGCTGCAGCTGGAGGATGCGGCCCTCCTGCTTGCCCTGTTCCTCGCGGGCAGCGTGATAGCCGCCATTCTCCTTGAGGTCGCCCTCTTCGCGGCGATCGTTGATCTCCTGTGCCATCGCTGGCCGGTGGGCGATGAGCTCGGCCAGTTCCTTCGACAGGCGGTCGTAGGCGTCCTGAGTCAGCCAGGTGACGGCGTCGGTGCTGGTCACGGTGTTACTCCTGTAAGGCTCGACATTGAAGAGTTGCGGATCGTGCTGATAGCGGTCGCGTGGACTGCCCGAAGCTGTAAAACGTAACACTGGACCCCGTACTTAGGCGAAAATCACCGACTGAAAGCAACGCCAATGGTGTTTTCGGCCCCATCCACCCGGCCTGTGTGGGCTTTGCTCCAGGATCGGGGAGAATGGAGGCCGTGTCCACCACCAACGAGCAAACCAAGCCAGCGAGCGAGACCGGCGATGCGGCCGGCAACCTGCCGTCGGCTGGTCCCGAGACGCTGCGATTGATGTGCGTGCACGCGCACCCTGATGACGAATCGAGCAAGGGTGCGGCGACGATGGCCCGCTACATCGACGAGGGCAGCGAAGTTCTGGTGGTCAGCTGCACCGGTGGCGAGCGAGGCGATGTCCTCAATCCGGCGCTCAAGGGCAGGGCCGACATCGAGGCCAACATGAGCGCGGTTCGCCGTGCTGAGATGGCCCGGGCCCAGGCCATTCTCGGTGTCGACCACGAATGGCTGGGTTTCGTCGACTCTGGCCTTCCCGAGGGTGATCCGCCGCCACCGCTGCCGGAGGGCTGCTTCGGTCTGACACCGCTCGAGGTATCCACCGAGGCGCTAGTCAGGATCGTGCGCAGGTTCCGCCCACACGTGATGACCACCTATGACGAGAAGGGTGGTTACCCGCACCCGGATCACATCATGTGCCACAACGTGTCGGTCGCGGCCTTCGAGGCGGCCGGTGATCCCGACCGCTTCCCCGACGCAGGTGAGCCGTGGCAGCCGTTGAAGCTCTATTACGACGTGACGTTCACACGGGAGCGGTTCGAGGCGTTGACCGCCGCGATGACCGAGCTCGGACTCGAGTCCCCGTTCAAAGAGTGGCTGGAGAAGTGGGAAGAGCGCAGCGCTGGCCGGCGCACTCCGAATGTGACCACCCGGGTGTATTGCGCCGACCAGTTCGAACGGCGCGACGCTGCGCTGCTCGCCCACGCGACTCAGGTTGACCCAGAAGGCACTTTCTTCAAGGTTCCGCTGGACGTTCAGCGTCGGGTATTTCCCTGGGAGCAGTTCGAACTCGCCCGGTCGCTGGTCGACACCGAACTTCCTGAGGACGATCTGTTCGCTGGAATCAGAGAGAAGGCGACCGCGGAATGAGCACGGCGGGTTTTGCGGCGGCGCAGGTCTTGCTGGCCGATGACGACAAGGACCGAGGGAGCCCGATCGGCCTCTTCGTCGTCCTCATCCTCTGTATTGCCGTCTACTTCTTGTGGAAGTCACTCAACCGCCACATCAAGCGGGTTCCGGAATCGTTCGACCCGCCGCCGACTGGTGATCCGGCCGCTCGCGTGCCCGTGAGCGGCGTTGACCCGACATCAATGAGCACGACTGCCAAACCGGCCGCAGCGGCGGGGTCAGCAGCACCGGCTGAATCGCAGGCACAAGAAAAACCTAAGGATGCTCGCGGACCCGACCCCGACCGGCCTTGACCACAGCGCGGCGCTTCTTGCCATCAAGGCGCCGCTGACGCGCGCCTCGAGAAGGTCGCGTTGGTCGCCGGGTTGGCGGTGGCGGTGCGAGCGCGTCGCGCAGGTAGTTGATCAGCCGCGCCCGAGCCGCGAGTCTGTTCTGTAGTTGAGAACGCTGCTCCGAGGCGAAGATGTTCAGTACGCCATCGGTCAGCCGTTCAGACAGGCCGTGCAGGGCGCGGGCACGCTGCAAGTCGCTGAAAGCCGCCGAACCGGCCACGTCGAAGCGGAGTTCGACCCGGCTGTCGGTGGTATTTACCGATTGACCGCCTGGCCCGGAGGACCGCGAGAACCGTTCGACCAGCTCAGCGGCCGGGATGACTAATCCAGTCGGCAGGCCGGGACCGGCCGGAACGACGAGGTCGCCAGTTGAGCTGATTCGCTCGGAGCTCGTTCGAGCCGAGCTTGTTTGATTGGTGGCGGCCACTCATCCATTGTCGCCGACCCGCTCGCGGCCGTCGAACGCATTCTCGACTGGGTCGCAGAGCTGGCGAGCTGGCCGGCGACCAGAGAGCCCAAGGCGATGAGAAGTCCGAGCAACTGCAGCGCATTGAGCGACTGGCCGAGGGCGACCCAGCCGATCGTCGCGGCGACGACAGACACCACAAGCGTCAGGAAACTTACTGCCGACGCTGGCAGCACGGTGACGCCACGCATCCAGAGGTAGTAGGACAGCGCACCGGAGATCGCTGCGGTGTAAGCCAAACCGAACCAGTTGGTTGCGCTCAGCTGCGCGGGCCAGCCTTCAGTTGCAAGTCCAGCAGGGGCAAGGACGATGCCGCCGGCCGCGAGCATCCAGCCGGTCAGCGTGATCGGTGACATCGGCGGTGGTCCCCAGCGCTTGGCCAGCACGATGGCGGTCGCCATCAACACGGTGCCGAGCACGCCGGCCAGCAGACCGATCGGATCCACCCTTCCAGTGGCTCTGAGTACGAGCAGGCTCACCCCCAGGACTCCGGTCACCCCCGCAGCCAGCGACGCGGCTGAAATCGAGGTTCCGATCATTGCGCGGGTGAGTACGAGCCCCAGGAGCGGCTGTGCCGCGCCGATCGCCCCGACTATGCCGCCGGGTAAGCGTTCGGCCGCGACGAATAGCAGTGGGAAGAACAGGCCGACATTCAGCATGCCGAGCGCCGCTATCCGCCACAGCCACTTTCCAGACGGCAGTTGCGGACGCACGGCGAGCAGGACCAACCCGGCTGGCAACGCGCGCACGGCGCCGTCCAGGATCGGATAGCCGCTGGGCAACCAGTTCGTGGTCGCGTAGTAAGTCGTGCCCCAGATGGCCGGACCGAGCGCCGTAAGGGCGACGTTGCCCGCGAAAGTCGGCATGGAAAGCTCCTTAGCGCTAAGTATCTTAGTACTAAGGTAACTCAGGGAGTGCCCGTTGTCATTCCACGCTGGCGAGTAATTTCGCTAGCAGGATGCCTAGCTCCGTGATTTCGGCCGAATCCAGACCGGCGAGCATCGCTCGCTCAGCTTCCAGATGCAGCGGCATCGCTTGATCGATGCGGTCCGCGCCCTCAGCAGTCAGGCCCACCGACACCGATCTGCGATCGGATTCGTGTGGGAACCGCTCGACCAGACCCAAGCGCGCCAGCCTGTCTACCCGCTGGGTGACCCCACCTGACGAGATCATCATCTGCGCAGTCAGCTGCGAAGGCGTCAAGCGGTAGGGAGGCCCCGACCTCCGAAGCGTCGCCAGCACGTCCACATCGGCCTGGGAGATTCCCAGATGGCGGTGCGCCATCTCGCTGGCCTCGATCTGCGCCCGGTACAACTTGGCGATCCGGCCGAAGATGCCCATCGGCGTGGTCTCGAGCTCCGGACGCTCACTCGCCCACTGCGCCCGGATCACCGACACGCTGTCGCCGCTCAGCTGCTCGGATCTGCTTACGCCCGAATCCTGTTGGGTCAGATCCTGTTGGGTCAGACCCTCTTGGTTCAGATCCTGGATCACGGCGTGGCGGGCCGAGACTGCGCGTCACGCATCCACTCGATGACGTCCTCGGGCTCGCGCGGGAGCGCGCCAGACAGGTTGCGGGCGGCCCCGTCGGTCACGAGGATGTCGTCCTCGATCCGGATGCCGATGCCTCGCCATTCGGCCGGCACGGACAGATCGTTGGGCTGGAAGTACAGGCCCGGCTCGACGGTTAGCACGTAGCCCGAACCCAAGGCGCCGTTGCGGTAGGTCTCGTCACGAGCGGCAGCGCAGTCATGCACGTCGATTCCGAGCATGTGGCTGACTCCGTGCAACGTGTATCGCCGGTGCAGTCCTGCTCCGGGCGCTTCGACGTCCTCGGCGCAAGAGACCGCTGCGCTGACCGGCAGGATCCCCCACGAGTGCAGGTGATCGGCCAGCACCCACATGGCAGCCTTGTGTGCCGCCAGGAAGTCTGCGCCCGCCTTGACCTCGGCGATACCGGCTTCTTGCGCCTCCAGCACCGCCGAGTACAGCTGGCGCTGAACCGGAGTCCACTCGCCCGAGACAGGTAGCGTGCGCGTCACATCGGCGGTGAACAAGGAATCCACCTCAACGCCCATGTCAGCCAGCAGCAGCTGCCCAGGCGCGATATCACCGTCGTTGCGCCACCAGTGCAGCGTCGTGGCATGCTGGCCCGCGCCGACGATCGAGGTGTAGCCGACTTCGTTGCCCTCCATCCGGGCCCGGCGCCAGAAGCTGCCCTCCAGCCAGCGTTCGCCGCGCTTGCCTCCGCCAGCAAGCACCGCCGGCAATTCGGCGACTACGTCGGCAAAACCGCGCGCTGTGGCATCGCAGGCGAGCTGTAGTTGGCTGACCTCCCAGTCGTCCTTGGTCAGTCGCAGTTCGTCGATCGCCTCGGCCAGCTTCGCATTTCGGGTGCTGCCAGTGGTGCCCGGCAACAGGGCATCGACGGTTGCGTCAACGCCCGGAAAGCTCAAGACCGGATGGCCGGGTGCGCCGCGCAGATCCGACGCCAGTTCGCTGAGCGGCCGGACCCTGATGTCGAGCACGCTTTGGGTTTCAGAAACCGTGGGCACGTTGCCGACCCAGAGCGCGCCGAACATGCGGTTGGTGAAGTAGCCGACCTCGCCTGCGCCGGAGTACTCGCGGACGTAGAGCGTCGCCTGATGACTACCCGGTGCCGTGTGGGTTGCGGTGCCGGTCGCGGCCTGGGAGGTCGGGCCGCTGGGCACCATGACCAGGACCGCGCCTTCTACGGTTTCACCGGTCAGCCAGGTGAAGGCGGACGATGCGCGGAAGGGGTATTCGGTGTCGTTTGCCCGGACCTTGAGGACGCCGGCCGGCACCACGATCAACTCGCGCGGCAACCGAGCAGACAACGCGGCCCGATTGCGGGCGAAGCTAGCCGCCCCGGACGAGGTAACTCCGTCCCGGTTAGCAGGGTGCGGCATCCGCGGCGCAGGCTCCCAATTCTCGGCAATGGCCTTTCGCAAGCCGTCCGGCAGTGGGATGTCGTAGGACGTCGATCCGTCCTGCTCGCTTTGCGCGGCTTGCTCGTCGTTATTCATGTCCTAAGTCTAGGCAGCGGGAGGGGGCAGGGCATGAGTAAAACTCATACCGTCAACCATTGGTTGAGGTTGAGGTTCGTCGTCTCGCTTGATGACGCGGCTAGCGGCGTTTGTCTCGCGCAGCGAACGGAGGGACAGATATGGCGCGGATCGGCGGTTTTGGTTTCATGTCGCGGCTGGGTGGATCCCGCAGTATGTTCACGTCGTTAAAACAAGCTTCCTTACCTAGCCAACACGTGTGTATATTCTCTGTTAGCCCAGCTGGGGCCAGATAGTCAGTCGGGGGTCTGACGATCAAGTTGAGAGGTCGACCATGTATCTCAGACGCCCGCCGAGTCGTCTCAGCGCCACCGCGGCGCGACGCAGCAGCTTGTTCGGTGCAGTAGAGATGGTGCTGCAGCCCATCGTCGACGTTTCCAGCGGAACCCTTGTAGCAGCAGAGGCTTTGGCCCGCTTTCCCTCACAGCCGCACACCCCGGTCGAGGAGACGTTCGCGCTCGCGCACGCTGCTGGGCGAGGTCCAGAACTCGAAGCGGCGTGTCTACGCGCCGCCCTTCGAAAGGCGCGCCTCGAGCTTCCGGGCAATATCACGATGACGGTCAACGTCAGCCCCGACGCGCTCGAACATGTGGCCGTTCAGGCGGCCTTGATGGGCGATTTGACCGGCATCGTGATCGAAATCACAGAGCATGCCTCTGTCGATCTGACCGCCTTGCGGATGGCTCTCGACGAGCTGCGCGACCGGGGCGCAAAGATTGCCATCGATGACGCCAGTACCGGTTACGCTGGCCTGCTTCGTCTGACCGCTCTGCGACCGGACTACGTCAAGCTTGACCGCGGCCTCGTGACCGGTGCTCGGTCCAGCGTCGAGCAGAGCGCGGTCATTGAAGCCCTCGTGAGCCTGTCCCGTCGCATCGGTGCCAAGGTGCTCGGCGAAGGTGTCGAAAGCCTCGAAGACCTGATCGCGCTCGCCGAACTCGATGTCGACTACGCCCAGGGCTACTACATCGGTGCACCAGCGGCAACGCTGCCCTGGGAGATGCCGAACGCCATGGAGTCCTGCCGGATCGCCCGTGGCGAGCTGATGCGCAAGCAACTCGCGGTCGCGGCCATATCACCGGGCGGCGGCATCCGCAGCGTGACAGCCGCCCTGGCCGCCAGCGTGCAGCCTGCAGACCTGGAAGCCGCGTTGGTGGCGGCTTCGGACAACCTGGGCATCGACATCATCGCGCTGTCCACGTTGGACGGCGGCGACGTCCTGCGCGAGATCAGCTGCGCTGGCGACGAAGTCGACTCGGGGCTCTACGCGCTCGCAGATTTTCCCGCCTCGAGAAGCGCGCTCGACACCGGTGTCATGACCGAGGCCCATTTGCAGGACCCGCTGTCCGACGCGGCCGAACGGTTCGTGATGCAGGCAGATGGCATCGAAAGCCTGCTGCTGACGCCGGTGATCTCGCGCGGTAAGCGCCTGGGCCTGCTCGAATTCCGGCACCGCACGCACCGCCGTTGGAGCAGCCACGATATGGCGCAAGCGCGAATCCTGGCCGAGCACATCGCCAGTGTTCTCCAGCGGATGCCCAGCAACGGCTCCATCGCCAAGGCCGGCTGAGCAACCTTCAGCCCTTCGCCTCGGACCAGCGCTGGATCACGCTCACATCGGCAACGAAACGCACCGGGGACCACCCGAGTGCGGCTTCGGCCAGGCAATCGTCGACGAGTTGGGCCACCGCCGCGGCGTTGTCCTCAGGGGCCTGGACCAGCAGTTCGTCGTGCAAACACAGCACAATCCGGGCGCCGAGAACCGCACCCCGAGAACGAACCGTGACCGCCCAGGCCTTGAAGAATTCCGCGGCAGCACCCTGAATCACGGCGTTGCGCGCATAGCGGCCGCGCGCGGCCAGATTCGCCCGCTCTGCAAGCTCATCGAGATCGGGCGGAGTCGGCCACATTCTGATCAAGCGTCCGCCGTGTGTGTAAACGGCTCGTCCAGCCCGTCCGGACTCGTAGGCGGTCTTCAGATATCGCATCGCCACTGGATAGGCCGATTCCAAACCCTTGAGCGCCTCGCCCGCCGCTCCTGACGTTTGGCCATACATCGCCGCGAGTACAGCAACCTTGGCCACCGAGCGCTCGACCCGCAGCCGGTCAGCGACCGGAGCGTACAGATCGTCGTCCTGCGTGGTCGCCGCGAGCGCCGGATCGCCTGAAACGGCTGCCAGCACCCGCGGCTCGATCTGGCCGAGATCGGCACGCACGAAGACATTGCCCGCGGTCGCCGCGACCGCAGGACGCAGTTCGGCGGGCATGCTGTGCAGACCTGCAGAGGCGGTCATCCGCCCGGCCCCGCCGTCGCAACCCGTCCAGATGCCCCGTAGGCGCCCGTCCGCTCCGACGTTCTTGTCCAGCCAGTCATAGCCATAGGTTGTGGCGAATCGCTCCGCCCGCCGCCAAGTGAGCAGCGCATCGACCACCGGGTGCGCCCCGCGGAATACCTCGAGGCGCCAGGATCTGGTGTTCGCAACATCGATGCCGACTCGTGCGAGCATGGCTTTGACCTGTGCCGGACTGCGCAAATCGACTTCGATGCCAGGGACATGCCGTTTGACCTCGTCGTCGCGGCGATGCCGGATTCGTAGCACGTCCTCGGCGTCGCTCGGCCGGCCGCCGATATACGCCGACAGCAGCGACTCGGCGCGTTCGACGTCCATCGGTAGTCCAGCTAATCCCATTTCAGCGCAAAGCAATTCCGCAGCAGACTCGGACCGTGCTGTCGCCTCGGCGCGACCGTTTCGCCCCGCGGGGCGATCAGCGGCATTGAGTAGCAGTAGCTGTTGTTGACAAGCCACCGCGGCGATAGCCGCCCATCGCGACCAGCTCTGCGGGGAGCGCGCCCAGCCGCCCGTCGTCCACTCCGGACGCAAATGCCCGTCAGGCTGAACCGGATCGGCCGTGTCGCCGCCTTCGTCGCCGGTCGCGCCGAGCAGATCCAGTTGCCCTGTGGTCGGCAGCGAATGCTCACTCAAGCCCTGCAGCGCAGCCCAGATCCGACCCGGATCGGCCCGCCACCCCCCGAAGAGCAACCGGTGCACGGCCGACAGATCCCAGCAGGTCGCCAGCCGCACGCCAAGCTCGCCCGCCGGGCCGGCCAGTGCTTTCGGAGTGTCGTTGCTCCACCAGATCCACCGCGGGCGGAACCGATTCTCGATCGCACCGATCGCCGCGATCGGATCGGCCGTAGTCAGCGTGGCCTGTCGTTGCGTGGAAGGCCCTTGAGGTGCGCCCAGGTGAGTTGCCGCTGGCTGTGTCGTGTGATTCCTGCCGGTGAAAGCGAGGCCGACACCACCCGCGCAGATCGCAGCGGCTAGAAAAGCGCCGCGCTGCAGACCCTGCCGGGACAACTCGTCCAGTAGCTCATCAACCGAGGGGCCCGCGTCGCTGTGGTTCTGCTCGTCCGCGGAGCAGCCCATCGTGTGAGTGTAGGCAACAGCGACCGACTGCCCGACGGCTCAGCCCGGTGGGGGCGAAGACTATGTTGGATGTCCATCGGGGTTGGACGTCCGTCGGGCGGCCGTCCAGCAACTGGTCGCAAGCCGGGCAAGCTGTAATAGGGGGGAACCTTGACCGACCCCAGCGTCTCCGCGGAGCTGGCGCACGAACAGCAGACCGTCTCCGGCTTCTACGAGCGACTGGACAGTTTGCGCGCCGAGGTTGCGGCTGCCTTGCAGAATGCGCGCACCTCGACGACGGCACGCACGCCGGCGGCGCTGACCGAGCGCGATGCGTTCATTGCGATGCATAGTGAACGGGTAGAGCGCCTGAACGCAGTCGAGGACCGCCTTTGCTTCGGGCGCCTGGACATGGCCGATGATTCACGACGCTACGTCGGTCGGGTCGGTTTGGCCGATGAGTCAGGCACCCGCCTGTTGCTGGACTGGCGTGCTCCGGCCGCGCAGGCGTTCTATCGGGCGACCACGGCTGATCCGCACGGCGCGATCAGCCGTCGGCATCTGATCACCGTAGGCCGTCGAGTCACCGATCTGCACGACGAAATCCTGGATCTGGACGCCTTCAGCAAGGCGGGCCTCACCCGGACGACGCTCGACAGCGACGGCGCCTTGATGTTGGCCATGAATGCCACCCGCACCGGTCGGATGCAGGACATTGTCGCAACGATTCAGGCCGAACAGGATCGGATCATCCGCGCTCCGATGCCCGGGATACTCGTGGTGCAGGGCGGCCCGGGAACCGGGAAAACTGCGGTGGCGCTACACCGGCTGGCCTATCTGCTGTACGAACACCGCGAGCGCATCGCGTCCTCCGGCGTACTTCTGGTGGGGCCCAACCACCGCTTTCTGCGCTACATAGAACAGGTGTTGCCAAGCTTGGGTGAGACCGGCGTGCTGATGGCAACCACCGGTCAGCTGTATCCGGGCGTCGACGCCGTCGCCGAGGAGCAACCGGCTGTCAGCGTGACGAAGGGCCGGGCGGACATGGTAAAAGTCCTCGCTCGCGCCGTCGCCCAGCGCGAGCGAGTGCCCGATGCGGCTCGCGAGATCAACCTCGACGGAACCCGTATCAGCCTGACCCCGGAGGATGTCGCCGCCGCGCGCTATCGGGCCCGCGGTACCCGCAAGCCCCACAATGTGGCCCGGGTGACTTTCGTCAAGGCCATGCTCGAATCGCTCGCACGGCGGTTGGCCGAGGCATTGCAGACCGAACTCGGCCCGGAGAACCGCGACGAGTTCATCAACGCCTTGCGTGATTCCCCAGCGGTACGCCGCGAGGTGAATCTCTGCTGGATGCCGCTGACACCCGAGCTCGTGTTACGCGACCTCTATGCCGATCCGGCGCGATTGAACGCGGCGGCGCCGCAACTCTCACGACAGGACCGGCAGCGCCTTCAGCGCGATCGCAGTGCGCCCTGGACGCCAGAGGACGTGGCGCTGCTCGACGAACTCGCGGAGCTGTTGGGCGAGGACGATGAGCCCGGCAAGGTTGCAGCGGCGCAGGCTGCCGTCGAGCGGGGGTACGAGGTCGACTATGCAAGCGGAGTTCTCGATCTTGCCGGCGAGTCCGAGGCGGTCGTTACCGCGGACGCGCTCGCCGAGCGGTATCTCGGCGGTACCGGCCGGCGCCGCTCGATAGCCGATCGCGCGTGGGAGGAACGAGCCTGGGTCTACGCCCACGTGGTCGTGGACGAGGCGCAGGAATTGTCGGCGATGCAATGGCGAATGCTGATGCGCCGTTGTCCGTCGCGGTCCATGACCGTGGTGGGCGACGTGGCTCAAACCGGTTCACCGGCCGGCGCCCGATCGTGGGGACAGATGCTCGACCCGTACGTCGGCAACCGGTGGCGGAGTGAAGAACTGACGGTCAATTACCGCACGCCCGGCCTGGTGATGGCCATGGCCGAGCGGTTGCTGCAGCACGCGGGGATCGAGGCATCTGTTACCGAATCGGCGCGGACCGGCGACTTCCCGCCGTCGCTGGAAAGGATCGATTACCACGACGTACGTGCAGTTCGGGACGCTGTGGCCGAGGAATTCGAGCGACTCACCTCTGGTCGGATCGCCGTCGTGGTGCCGCAATCCCTCAGCGCCCAGGTGGTGCCTGCGCTTTCGGACTTCGCCAAGAGCGACGACTTCGCCGATCCGGCCGCCGCGGCGGCGGTCGGGCTCTCCGTCCTCACCGCCCGCCAGGCCAAGGGGCTGGAATTCGACGTGGTGATCGTCGTCGAACCCGCGGAAATAGTGGGTGAATCGAGCCAGGGCATCAACGACTTGTATGTCGCAATCACCCGTCCTACCCAACGCCTGCGGGTGCTCTATGGTTCGCCGCTGCCCGCAGGGATGGGCGAGCAGTAGTCGATGGGTGGACCAAGCCTTTCTGACCGAGGCTCGGTCGGCGGACGGGTTGCGGTGTTCGGCGATGTCGGCGGGCACGTCGACGAGCTGTATTCGCAGCTGGTAAAACTAGGCGCCGACCCCGACTCGCTGATACTGCCGGCCGATCTCACGGTCGTGCAGCTCGGTGACCTCGTTCACCGTGGTCCTGATTCAGCCGGCACCGTTCAACTGGTGCACCAGATACGGACAGCGCAGCCCGGACGATGGTTCCAGTTGGCGGGCAACCATGAGGCGCAATATCTGGAGCCGCGTCCGCGGTTCGAGTGGCCCGAGACTCTCGACGACGAGAGCGCGAACCTCCTGCGGCACTGGTGGTTCACCGGTGCCATGACCCCGGCGGTCGCTGTCGCAACACCAGCGGGGGAATGGTTGGTGACCCACGCGGGCCTGACCGAGGGGTTCTGGCGTTGCTATCTCGATTCTCCGATCTCGGCTGCCGAAGCCGCTCGTCGCCTGAATGCGATGGTCGGTACCGCGACCGAACCCGCGGTGCTGCGGGCCGGCGAGATGCTAAACGGAGTGATCGATCTAGCGGCCGGTCCGTTGTGGGCTGCTGCCGGTACCGAGCTGCTGCCATCCTGGCAGCACGTGAGCATGCCTTTCTCACAGGTGCACGGTCATTCGACCGTTCTCGATTGGCGATCTGGTCGGCGGTACGCCAGCCCGAATGCGCTGGGCGACACCGACTTCGACTTCGATCGCAGGCACAGCACAACCCGCTTCGGCGATCGCCAGATTGTCGGTATTGACCCGGTGCTCGGCGCGCGGGCAGGCGTCAAATGGGCACCGCTGGTACTGGGATCGGCGGTCGTCGTCACCGACGAGGGTGTGACGTGAATCCTCTTTCGGTGGGGATTCGCCGAAGATCCATTCGGTGTAGCGTTCAACGACATGAGCGCCCATGACTTCGCTGTCGCCACGACCGACGGTTCGACCCAGAAGCTGAGTGACTATTCCGGCCGCGTACTGCTGATCGTCAACGTTGCGAGTAAGTGCGGCTTGACGCCGCAATACGAGGCGCTCGAAGCGCTTTATCGCGACGAGAAAGACCGTGGCCTGGAGATCCTAGGCTTTCCGTGCAATCAGTTCGGCGGCCAGGAACCCGGCACTGACGAAGAGATTCAGGAGTTCTGTTCAACGAACTTCGACGTCACCTTCCCGATCTTCAGCAAGGTCGAGGTCAACGGGCCCGATGCTGATCCGCTCTTCGATTACCTGCGCGGCGAGGCCCCGGGTGATTTCGGTCCGGAGAGTGGCCCTTTGTACGACCACATCAGCAAATCCCGACCCGAGGCCATCGGTACCGACGAGGTCAAGTGGAACTTCACCAAGTTCCTGATTGGTCGCGACGGCGAGGTCATCCGCCGCTACGAGCCGACGGTCACTCCTGAGGTCATTCGTCCCGATCTGGACGCGCTACTTTCCTGACGGACGGCTTCACCCTTTCCGCTCTCGTCGATTCGCATTCCTTTAACGGCAAAGTTCGCCGGTCAGGTAGCCGACCGGGGTTGTACTTCGGCCATCGTCGACCAGCCGCTACTCGGCACCTCGACATTGACGATCTGCGGCGTTGCCGACACCTCATCAGGCATCCATGACATCGCCGTCTTGAAGTGGTCGGAATTGACGTGTGCCGCGCCGGCCTCACTATCTGAGAAGGCCTCCACCACGTAGAACACGTTGCGGTCCTCGGTGCTTCGGGACCATTCGAAGAACAGGTTGCCGGGCTCGGCTCTGGTGGCCGCGGTGAAGTCTTCGACCAGCGACAGCCATTTGTCGCTGCGCTCGGGACGAATTGGCCACTTGACGACGATGAAGATCATCCTGGCGTTTCCTCTCGGCCGCTCGTTCAGCGCTCGTTCAGGCAGTCAGCAGCGCTTCGGCCGGTGGACCTGCCGCCGCCCGACGGTGAACTCAGCTTATGGCCGAAGGCCAGGCCGGTAAATCTCAAATTGAGACGACGAACGGCCTCGTTGAGGCAGACATTTCAGGGGCGCATAGCCGGGGACTGAGCCGAGCGAGACCTTGCCCGGTCGCACCGACGGAGGTGGCACCTGATGTCTGAGTCAGCTGATGTCTGAGTCAGCGATGGCGATCCTTGCGGGTGCAGTGCTCGTTTCGTTGGGACTGTGGCTGGCGATGCTCGGCGCCCGGCTGGCCGATGTCCAAGTCTTGCCGGCCCATTGTCGCCGGCGGGTTCGCTGGTGGCAGGCAAATGCGATCTACGTTCAGCTGTGCTGCGCCTTCGTTGCGGTCTTGGCCACTTCGGTTCAGATCGGTGCCTCCATCACCTGAGTGGTTCGATCGGTGCCTCGCTCAGCTGACCCTCGGTCACCATTCCGCGTCCGGGTTCAATTCTGCCCCCGGGGTTGGCGAATATCAGATTGAGACACCGATCGGGCCACCTACCGGGCAGCATCTCGCCATATCAGCACACCACATTTGCCACATCTGGCAGGTGGCAACCGACGTTGGAAGTTGCACGGTTCGTGCGACGAATCGAGGGAGTTGCAATGACGAGCCACACCGCAGTCCTCACCGAACGTGGGTCCGCCCAGGCGGTGCCGTCCACGCCGGTACCCGTCGACCTCAGCACTGCCCCGTCCGCCGCCTTCTTCGCCGGCAATCCGGGATCTGTGGGAGTTCCCGTTTTCGTTGCCGGCTCGGTTGCTCTCGGACTGGTGCTCATCGGGTACGTGCCGCCGAGCGCTGTCGGCGCCTCGATCCCGATCATCGGCGCCGCCACCGGAGTCGGCCTGGTCATCAGCACGGTCTGGGCCGCGGCGGTTGGGCAGACGATGGTGGCCAGCGTGTTCGGTATCTTCGCCGGTTTCTGGCTCAGCTACGCCGCGCTCGTACTCGGACTGACCCACAACTGGTTCGCCATCTCGGCGTCCGCAGCGGTCCATACCCAGGGCCTGTACCTGATCACCTGGCTGGTGATCTTGGTGATGTTGACGCTTGCGACGGTAAGGCTTCCGTTGGCGTTTACCGTGTTGTTCGTCCTGATCGACGCAGCCCTGGCGGTCTTGATAGCAGCAACTATCAACGGCTCGTCAAACCTGACGAAGGTCGGTGGCGTGCTGGTGTTCGCGTTCGCCGCAGTCGGCGTCTACATCTACCTGGCGCTGGCCTCAACCGAAACCGGCGGCCCGACGGTTCCGCTAGGCCGCCCAGTCATCGGCTGAGCCGCCCAGTCATCAGCTGAGCCGACCAGTCGTCGGCTGAGGCCTAATCAGTGCCGAGGACGATGCCGTACTCGTGAATCTTGCGGTAGATCGTCGCCCGTGACATTCCGAGTGATCGCGCCGCTTTGACCTTGTTACCGTGCGCGTCCGACAGGCTCTTCACGATAGCGTCGCGTTCCATCGATTCGAGCGGACTGAGCAATCGCCTGCTTACGGTTCGCGCCGCCGGAGGCAGGTCATCGGGCTGAATGAAGCCTGCTCGCCGGTGTTGCAGAACCTCGTGCAACAACTGATGTACCTGTTCAACGTTGCCAGGCCAGGACGAACGCATCAGCAGGCGCATCGCCTCGGGCGAGCAGGCCACCTGGCCGCCATGGCCGAGCCTGGCAAGAAAGAAGGAGACGAGTTGCTGCAGATCTTCAAGATGTAGGCGTAGCGGCGGGAGTGCGACGGTCGTGGGAAAGTGTCTGAGCAGGTTGCTGAGGTCCTTGCCGTCGCCGTGATTCGTGAGAGTGACCGCGGCCCACAAGGGATGAGCACGTTCGGCAGCCTGTGCGTCTCGAAGCGAGGCCGACAGTGCTCGCAACCGATGGGCGTCTAGTAGGTCGACGTGCCTCAGGACGACGCTGTCGGCCTCGGTAGTCAACGTCTTGCGGGTATTGGCAAGCCAATCCGAATCAGAGTCTGCCTCGGCAGCATCTATGACCGCGAACCTGACAGATGGCTGGCGGCGAAGTTGCACCGCGCGCAGCACCGCCAGTTTGCCGACCCCGGACTCGCCCTCGACCGCGAGCCATTCGCCGGACAGGAACGCTGCTTCAACCTGGTGACAGGCACGCAACCACAGTGGGGCATTGCCAACCAGCCCGGGAAGTGTCATCCGGACGGTCGGATCCTTACTTGAAGCCGGCTGGTTCTCTGATTCGCCGAGTTTGACGTGGACGACGACGCCGGCAAGCTGCTCACCTACCCGGACCTGCTGGTAATACATTCGCGCGGCAGCGCCGGTGGGCAACCGCAATCCGGCTGACCAGCGTTCCCCCGAGGCGAGGGATTCGGTGGCCTGCGCGGCCTGGGCGAACAATGCCGCCTGATCGACGGGGTCGAGTACGGCGCGGGCATGATCGTTCAACATGACCGCGTCGCTGGTCAGCGCGAACACGATTCCGGTCAGCCGGCGACAGGTCCGGCGGTAGGCCTGCAACAGTTCGAGCTCGTGCAAACCGGAATCGGCCAGCAGCGCCTGCTGAATCTGGTCCGCCGTGGTCTTGGCGAGGGTTAGCAACAGCGACTCGGCGTCCTTGCGCCAACAGGTGAGGTCGATCGCGCCGACCGTACGCCCGGAAATCGGGTGGTGGATGGGAACCCCGGCGCACGCGAGGTCCTCGAGGTTTTCGGCATAGTGTTCGTGACCGAAGACGTGCGTCGCGGTGCCGGCTTCCAGCGCGGTTCCGATGCCGTTGGTCCCGACGAACTGCTCGGCATAGCTGAAGCCTGGCGCCAGCAAGACCCGGTCGAGATGGCGGTCGAGATCGGGATCGGCCGAACGGCGACTGAGAACCAGACCCGTGGCGTCTGTGAGGATGATGCTGACCGGTTGCCCATCCAGTTGTTCATGCAGCCGCCGGAGGACGCCTTCAGCACTGCGAGTGAGCCGAGTGTCGAGGTTTGGGTCGCGGATGTAAGGAAGCTCGATCTTGTCCGCGGCCACCTTCAGGTCGCGGGAGCGTCGCCAGGAGGCGAGGATGGCGGGTCGAACGCGGCTCGCCTCGGTCGGTTCTGCCGTCAGGAAGCGCACTCGCGTGTCTGCGAGATCGTCCTTCAGGGGCGCCATGCCTGTTACCACCTTTCGCCGCGATTTCCTGCTGCCTCCCGCGGCAGCCACCGAGAGTCCTCAGAGCTTGCGCGCGCAAGAATGGGCGTAGCGTCGAACAGCCCTACGATAGCCTTCCCCGCCAGTCCAGGTTCGTCTCATATTGAGACGCACTGATCCAGCAGTATCGGTATATACCGGCAGCTATCGGCCGACTCACCGGCTGCGCTCCCCGCCGAAACCAACCTCGGTGTGCGGCGTGCGGCGACGTTGGTTCAGCGAGGGAGATCGCGAGATGAGCAGTCTGGAGCAGGAGACCTACAACCCGTGGACTGTTGTAAACCTGGTTTTCACACAGCTTGCCAAGGATGGCCTGCACCCGATCCTCGGCGAGAGCGGGGATCCGGGGCCACCCGCGCGAGCGTTGCTGCTGGCGCTAGGGATCGAGCCGACACCAGAAGGCAATCGCGAGATCATGCGGGACGTGCACGCGCACCTGGCAGAGATTCGGGCTGCTGTCTTCGAAAGCGATTGATCGTCTCATTCTGAGACCTGCCGGCGGCCTTGCGGCGAGTGAGATTGCCATTGACCGACCAGCCGATCCGAGGAGTGTGGCAATGAGTCGCCAAAGCGTGGCCAAGGCTCACGAGAAGATCCAGGAGCTGGCTTGGGAACCCCTTTACCACAAGCCGGTTTCCCAATACGGCACCGACTACACGTTCCAGAAGGCACGGAAGAAGGATCCGCTGAAGCAGGTTCTTCGTTCCTACTTCCCCATGCAGGAAGAGAAGGATCACCGTGTCTACGGAGCCGCCGATGGAGCCATCCGCGGCAACATGTTCCGACAGGTTCAGGAGAGGTGGCTGGAATGGCAGAAGCTGTTCCTGAGCATCATCCCACTGCCGGAGATTTCCGCTGCCCGTGCGATGCCCTTGCTGTTCAACACCGTTCCCAATCCGGAACTGCACAACGGTCAGGCCATCCAGATGATCGACGAGGTCAGGCACTCAACGATCCAGCAGAACCTCAAGCGCCTGTACATGAACAACTACATCGACCCGGCAGGCTTCAACAGCAGTCTGCGAAACTTCCAGAACGACTACTGCGGGACGATCGGGCGGCAGTTTGCCGAGGGTTTCATCACTGGTGACGCCATTACGGCCGCGAGCATCTACCTGACAATCGTGGCAGAAACCGCATTCACCAATACGCTGTTCGTGGCGATGCCAGCAGAAGCAGCGGCCAATGGCGACTACTTGTTGCCGACGGTCTTCCACTCGGTGCAGTCGGATGAGTCCCGGCATATCAGCAATGGCTACGCCACATTGCTGATGGCTCTGGCCGACGAAGGCAACCACCAGCTGCTCGAGCGCGATCTGCGTTACGCCTGGTGGAACAACCACCGGGTGGTAGACGCGGCAATCGGGACGTTCATCGAATACGGCACAAAGGACCGTCGCAAGGACCGCGAGAGTTACGCCGAGATGTGGCGCCGCTGGATTTATGACGACTACTACCGCAGCTACCTAGTGCCGCTGGAGAAGTACGGCTTGGTCATCCCACATGACCTGATCGAGGAAGCCTGGAACCAGATCTGGAACAAGGGCTACGTCCATGAGGTCGCACAGTTCTTCGCGACCGGCTGGCTTGCCAACTACTGGCGGATCGACCCGATGACCGATGAGGACTTCGAGTGGTTCGAGTACAAATACCCAGGTTGGTACGACAAATACGGCGCCTGGTGGGAGAACTACGCCCGCCTATCGGTGGCGAACGGCCATAACCCAATCGCGCTCGAGGACGTGAACTACGTCTACCCGAGTCGTTGCTGGACCTGCATGGTGCCCTGTCTGGTTCGTGAGGACATGGTGATGGCTGAGGTCGACGGCCAGGTCCGGACGTACTGCCACGAAGCGTGCCGGTGGACGGACACAGTGGCGTTCCGTCCTACTTACCAGGGGCGTGAGACGCCCAACATGGGTCAGCTGATCGGCAAGCGCGAGTGGGAGACGCTCTACCACGGCTGGAACTGGGCCGACGTGGTGTCGGATATGGGTTACGTCCGCGACGACGGCAAGACGCTCGTCGCCCAACCGCACCTGAACCTCGACCCGAAGAAGATGTGGACGCTGGATCACCTGCGTCGGTGTCCACCGCTGTTGAGCCCGAACGTCCTGCTCAACGAGATGTCGCCGGCCGAGCGCGAAGAGTTCCACGCCGACTACATCCGCCAAGGCCCGGCCGGACGTCCGTCGACGGCCACCGCCTGATGTCGACACCGCCTGATATCGGCACCGCTTGATGTCGGCACTGGTCTGACGGACTGCGGAGACCCGACGAACGTCCGTCGGGTCTCCGCCTTCGGCTGCAGGGTCGTTCGGCTGCAGGGGCGCTCGTCTGAAGGGTCGTTCGTCTGCAGGGTCGTTCGGCCGTAGGAGTTCTGGCGGCAGGCGTTTCTGCTTCCAAGGTATTGAAGTGCGGAAGGGAGTCATGGACAGCAAGCATGTGGTGCGTTTCGAGCCGGTCGGTATCGAAATCGACGTCGATGAAAGCCAAACGGTCCTGCGTGCGGCCTTCGAGCAGGGCATCATGCTCATGCACGGCTGCAAAGAGGGCCAGTGCGCAGCGTGCAAATCCTTCGTCCTCGACGGTGAAGACATCGAGCTGGAGAAGTACTCCACCTTCGCTCTGCCCGACTTCGAAAAGGAAGAAGGCTTCACGCTGCTGTGCCGTGCACATGTCTATGAGGACGTGACCATCGAACTGCTCAACTATGACGAAGAGATGATCCGCTCCGGGCATCCGATCCTCAAGGCGGTTGCCGAGGTGGTCTCCAACGAGTCGGTCACCCACGACATGCGACACCTGGTGCTCAAGCTCGTTGAACCGAACGAGATCGCCTACTTCCCCGGACAGTACGTCGACATTGCAATTCCGGAGAGCGAGGCAAGCAGGTCCTTCTCGATGGCCAACACCTCGAGCAAGGAGTCCGGGCACCTCGAGTTCGTGATCAAGGTCTATCCGGACGGACTCTTCTCGCAGTTCTTGGACGCCGACCTCGCGGTCGGCGACCGGCTCGATCTGACCGGTCCGTTCGGGGTTTTCACGTTGCGCGACGGGCGCGACTCAGATCTGGTCTTCATCGGCGGTGGGGCCGGCATGGCGCCGATCCTGTCCGTCCTGCGGTCGCTGGCCGAGAAGGGCAGCAACCGCAAGGCGACCTACTACTACGGTGCTCGACGGCGGCGCGATCTGTGCTTTGAGAAGGATCTCCGCGATATCGAAAATGCACTACCCAACTTTCGCTTCGTCCCCGCGCTCTCCGAACCTACTGACGAGGACGAGTGGGAGGGCGAGGTCGGCCTCATCACCGACGTTGTGAAGCGCTATGAATCTGATCTGAGCGGTACCGATTCATACCTGTGTGGCCCGCCGCCGATGGTCGAAGCGGCCATGGAGTTGCTCATTTCACTGGGCGCGCCCGAGAAGAACATCTACTACGACAAGTTCACCACTACCGGCTCGTCCTGACCGCAAAAGGGAAAGCGAGGCAGATCTGACATGACCACCATGGAACGCAGTGCCCCCAAACCCGTCTTTACCGACGCCGAGGCGGGCGCGAAGGTTTTTCCGGATTCGACGTCGCGTAACTACAACTACTACACGCCGCAGAAGCGGCGGCAGTCCCACTACGAGGACGTCACGGTCGAGGTCCAGCCTGACCCGAGGCACTACCTCAGCCAGGGTTGGCTCTACGGATTCTCAGACGGGCGCGGCGGATATCCGCTGGACTGGACCGTCCTGAAGGCCTGGGGCGTCGACCGACCCGAACCAGAACGCTTTCCCGGTTCGGGCGGCAAGGGCTACGACTGGCCGGCTCACGGCTGGCATGAGTTCCGCGACCCCAATGAGGAATGGGAACTGACGTTCTACCGGTACAACTCCAATGTGGTTCGCCAGATAAATCAGAACGTCGAGACCGCACGCCAGACGAAGGCCTTCGAGCAGTGGAATCCGAACTGGGTGCACTTCGTAGAGCGCAACGTCGGCGCGTGGATGCACGTCGAGCACGGACTGGGCCTCTACTTGTTCGCCAACGCGAACCGGCGCGCTCCGACGAACATGCACAACAACGCCATCTCGGTGAACAGCATGCACCGGATCAGGTTCGCTCAGGATCTGGCCTTGTACAACCTGACCTTGACCGAGGAGATCGACGGATTCGACGGAGCCGCACACATCGAGACCTGGAACAGCGACCCCGCCTGGCAGGGTGTGCGGCGCGTCTCTGAACAGATGACGACGATCGATGACTGGGCCGAGGCCATCTTCGTCGCGAATATCATCTTCGAGCCGCTGGTCGGTGAGCTCTTCCGTAGCAACCTGGTCCAGCAGGCAGCTCCGAAGAACGGTGACTTCGTTACCCCGACGGTCGTAGGTGCGGGGGAGTACGACTACGCCGAGCGCGACCTTCGCTACACCAAGGCGATGTTCGAATTGCTGACCAATGACAAGGAGTTCGCCGCTTACAACACCGCGATCATGGACGGCTGGATGTCGGATTGGGTGCCGCGCTGCATCACGGCAGCCCGGGAACTGCAACCGCTGTGGTCGCAGCCGGATTCCAAGCCACCGCGATTCGAGGACGGCCTGGACCGCGCGAAGAACCGCTTCCGCGGAATCCTCAACGAGCTGAGCCTGCGCGACCCGAAGGAGTTGACCCAGTGAGCGCGTTCACGACGGCGGAAAGCCCATTCAAGTCGGACAACACCTCATCGAACATGTGCGGCGTGACGCTGATGAACAACCAGGTGGGCGTTGTTGTCGCCTCGGTGATGAAGGACAAGCCTGGGGTGCGGGTGATGCCACTGCCGTCCATGATCCGAGTGGACGCAGAGCGGCGCATGGACTTCGTCTACGACGAGATCTCAGAGGCCCTTGGCGAAGAACCCGGATTCTTCGATTCGGCTGAGTTCGAAGAGAACATGTCCACCCACTACGGCCGGATGATCCACTTGGACGATCGCACGATCATGTTCGCCAATCCCGAGGATGCCGCCGAATATCTCGGTTTCGATCTTCTCGCTTCGAACTGATCCCGGAAGAGGAGGACTCGTGTACGAAAAGGATGGCGAAAAGTACTTCATCGTCGACAGCCACATGCATTTCTGGGACGCCAGCCCGCAGAACTGGGTGGCTGGTCAAGAGCAGTTCGCCAAGGGCTGGATCGAATGCTTCCACGCCTACCAGTCGTTGGGGCCGGTTGAGACCCATTGGACCATCGAGCACTTTCAGAAATACTCCGAGCAGGACCTGATGAAAGATGTCTTCGAGGACGGCTACGTCGACGTTGCGATCTTTCAGCCGACGTATCTGAAGGAGTGGTACGCGGAGGGGTTCAACACCACAGAGCGAAACGGCGCATTGTCGGACAAGCATCCGGGCAAGTTCATCGTCAACACGCGCTTCGATCCGCGTGAGGGTGACGCCGGATTCGCCGAGCTCGAGCGCAATGTTGCGCGTTGGGGTTCCAAAGGCGTCAAGCTCTACACCGCCGAGTGGCGAGACGGCTCGCGAGGCTGGACGTTGAAAGACCCGGAAGCATATCGGTATTTCGACAAGTGCCAGGAACTCGGCATCAAGAACATTCACGTACACAAGGGCCCAACGATCTGGCCGCTGGACAAGGATGCCTTCGACGTCGCTGACGTTGACCATGCCGCAACGGACTTTCCCGATTTGAACTTCATCGTCGAGCATGTCGGATTGCCTCGCATCGAGGACTTCTGCTTCATGGCAACGCAGGAACCCAACGTGTACGCCGGCCTTTCGGTTGTCATAGGCGGCCTCATGCACGCCCGGCCCAAGTTCTTCGCGAAGGTGATGGGCGAGCTGCTGTTCTGGGTTGGCGAGGACAAGATGACCTTCGGCAGCGACTACGGCATCTGGGAACCGAAATGGCAGATCGAAGGGTTCGTCGATTGGGACTACCCCAGCGACGAGTTCTCCGACTACCCGAGAGTGACCACCGCAACGAAGAAGAAGATTCTCGGCCTGAACGCGGCGCGGCTGTATGGCATCGAGGTGCCCGCGGAGGCGCAACTTCCGGCCGAAGCGGGCCGGCCGGCCGCAAAGGACGATGCGGTCCTGGTAGACGATGGAGCCGTGGTGTGACTGACGCGGCCGCCGTGCTGGCCGCGCTGGAGGCGGTGCGCGACCCCGAACTCGACGAACCCGTCACCTCGTTGGGTTTCGTCGCGTCGTGCACCGTTTCCGCTGAGGGGGTAGCCGGAGTTCATCTCCGGCTACCCACCTATTTCTGTGCACCGAACTTCGCCTTTCTCATGGTTGCAGACGCCTATGACGCGGTCAGTGGCGTCGAAGGTGTTACGCGCGCGGAGGTCGTCCTTGACGATCATTTCGCCTCGGATGCGATCAATGGCGGGGTGGCGGCGCGCTCGGGATTCGTCCAGTCCTTCGATGGTCTCGCCGCCGCTGAACTGGACGAGCTACGAGCCGACTTTCTGCGTAAGGCGGTACTGGCCGGAACTGACCGGGTGTGCCGTCCCCTGCTGGCGGCGGGCAAGACTGCCGAGGAGCTCACTGATCTGACCCTCGGTGAGGTACCGGAGTCGGTGGACCGAGAACGGCTGCGATCCCGGCGCGCCGAGCTCGGCCTGCCGGCCTCGGACGAGGCGGCATTGATCATTGATGCCGGCACCGGCGAGGCAGTGGCTGGGCCATCGCTGGAAATGCATCTGAGGCGCGCGCGGCTGACCAGGGTCAGCGTCGAAGCCAACAGTGGAGTCTGTCGTGGCCTGTTGCGTGATCGCTACGGCATTGCTGAAGAGACCGCGAATGATCAGGAGGATTCGGCATGAAGGCAGTACGGCTACACGCGTATCACGAACAGCCGGTGGTGGAGGAGGTGCCCGAACCCAGGGTGAAGGGCCCGCTCGATGTCGTCGTCAAGGTTGGCGGCGCGGGAGTCTGCCGCACGGACTTGCACATCATCGATGGCCAGTGGGCGCAGGCGATGAACGTCGCGTTGCCTTATACGATCGGGCACGAGAACGCCGGGTGGGTACACGAAATCGGCTCGGCCGTCACGAACGTAGCGGTCGGTGACACCGTCATCCTGCACCCGACGCCGACGTGTGGGCTGTGTCGAGCGTGTCGCGCCGGCCAGGATATGCATTGCGTCAACAGTTCATTCCCGGGTCTCGACAGTGACGGCGGGATGGCTGAGCTGTTGCTGACGTCTGCGCGGGCCTGCGTGAAGCTCGATTCCGATACTCAACCCCAAGACGTTGCGGCGCTCGCCGATGCGGGCATCACCGCGTATCACGCAGTGCGTAAGGCGATTCCGTTGCTGTATCCGGGGACGACCTGCGTGGTGATCGGGGCCGGCGGTCTGGGACACATCGGCATCCAATGCCTGAGCGCACTTACGGCTGCGAACATCATCGTCGTTGATCGCAATCCGGCCGCCCTCAAGCTTGCCGAGCAGCTTGGGGCAAACCAGACGGTCGTGGCCGATGGCGGCCAGGTAGGTGTGGTCAAGGATCTGACCGACGGCGCCGGCGCCGAGGTAGTGCTGGACTTCGTCGCCGAGGAGGGCGCTGAGAACGAAGGCTTTGCCATGACTCGTCCGGCCGGGTCTTGCTTCATCATCGGCTACGGCGGCACGTTGACCATGCCAACGCTCGACATCATCTCCACTGAACGCAACATCATCGGCAACATAGTCGGAACCTACAACGAGCTGGCGGAATTGATGGTGCTGGCGCAGAGCGGAGAGGTAACCCTGCACACGAGGACGTATCCGCTGGATGCCGCCCAAGAAGCGTTGCACGACCTTGACACCGGGCAAGTGCGCGGGAGGGCGATTCTCGTGCCGTAAGAAGAAGCCCGTCGCCACCAGACCGCCGACCATATCCGTTAGAACAAACACCGGGAGGACCAATGGCCAAGGAGCTGCGATTCGGCGAAGAGGCAAGAACTTTACTGCTGTCGGGAGTTGACCAGCTCGCCGAGGCGGTGAAGTCGACGCTTGGGCCCAAGGGTCGCAACGTGATCCTTGAGAAACTGACCGGCTCGCCCGTGGTGACCAATGACGGGGTCACGATCGCCCGGGAGATCCACCTCAGCGACCAGTTCGAGAACATGGGTGCCCAGCTCGTCAAAGAGGCCGCGATCAAAACCAACGACATCGTCGGTGATGGCACTACAACCGCGACCGTGATCGCGCAGGCCATCATTCGCGAGGGGATGAAGGCTATCGGCGAAGGCGGAAACCCAGTTCTGGTCAAGCGCGGTGTGGACCTGGCGGTGGGCAGGCTGGTCGAGCAGCTGCGAAGCGTCGCGCATCCGGTTGAGACCGAGGCGGACTACGCTCGGGTGGCCGCTATCTCGGCCAACGACGACGACACGGTGGGGGCCGTCCTGGCGAAGGCTCTGTACACGGTCGGCGACGGCGGGATCGTGACCGTCGAAGACTCGATCCTCAACGGCATGAGCGTCGAGTTCGTCGAGGGGTTCGAATATGACAATGGCTACGTCTCCCCTTATCTGGTAACGCACCCGGCAAGCCTCGAGGCGATCCTCGACGATCCCTACATACTGCTCTGCAGCGAGAAGATCACTCAGGTACAGCAGCTGATGCCGCTGCTGGACAAGGTCATGCGGGCACCACGACCCCTGGTGATCATCGCGGAAACTATCGAGGGTTCAGCGCTGAGCATGCTCGTACACAACCACGTCAACGGGGTCTTCCAGTGCGTTGCGACCAAGGCGCCAGGGTTCGGCGACCGTCGGCTCCGCAAGCTCGAGGACATTGCGGCGATAACTGGTGGCGAGGTCTTCAGCAAGCATTCGGGATTCAGCCTGGAGAACATGACGCTTGACCAGTTGGGCCGTGCGCGGCAGGTGCGCGTCACCGCTGACCGCACGGCCATCATCGACGGCGGCGGATCTGGCGATGAGGTCGAATTCAGGCTCGCACAGCTGCGAGCTGAACTCGAGCGCGCGACGTTCGGGATCGACGAGGACGTGCTGACCGAGCGGATCGGTGCGTTGTCTGGCCGGGTTGCCGTCATCAGAGTCGGTGCCCCCACGAACGCCGAATTGACCGAACTCCAGCATCGAGTGGAAGATGCTCTGTCGGCAACGAGAGCTGCTATGGCCGAGGGGATCGTGGCGGGCGGTGGTGTGGCTCTCATGCACGCAGCCAGCGCCCTCGATGACCTGAACGTGGCTAGCGACTACGCCGTAGGCGTCGAGATCGTCCGCCGGGCGCTCACTGAGCCGACTTACCTGATCGCAGCCAACGCCGGGTACTCAGGTCAAGAGGTGGTCGCTGAGGTGTCGAAGCTCGGTGTGGACGACGGCTTCGATGCACTGGCCGGCCGCTACGGGAACATGATCGAGATGGGCATCATCGATCCGCTGCGGGTATGCAGGTCAGCACTACAGAACGGCGCCTCGGTGGCGGGCCTGTTACTGACGACCAACACCCTTATCGCCGAGGAGCAAACGCCGTGGGGTGGTAGCCGCTCGATGATGACAGAATTCGGGGAGCTCGACAACGGCATCCGGCAGCCGTCGCCGGATTCGAGCACGCCCCAATCCCTGGGACTTGGGCCCTCGGTCGGGTGAGTGTCGACGAGTCGCTCGGGCCTGTTACCCCACCGGTAGACCCGAGCGCTCTTGACCTGTACCGCGCACGTGGTCGGGTACGCGGTGTCGTTGCCCTGCTCGGGCCGGCCTTCGTAGCCGCGGTTGCCTACATCGATCCAGGTAACTTTGCCACGAACTTCTCTGCCGGTGCGCACTTCGGGTATGCCCTGGTCTGGGTGGTGGTGGGCGCGAACCTGATGGCGATGCTGGTGCAATACCAGTCGGCGAAGGTCGGCGTCGTGACAGGTCGAGATCTGCCCGAACTCTGTCGCGAACTGTTCCCCCGCCGCGCCTCGATAGGTCTGTGGATACAGGCGGAAATCGTGGCGATGGCGACCGACCTCGCCGAGTTCGTCGGTGCCGCCATCGGTCTGAATCTGCTCTTCGGCGTACCGATGTTTCCGGCCGGCGTGATTACCGCCGTGGTTGCGTTCGTGATTCTGGCGCTCGAGCAACGCGGTCATCGACGTTTCGAACTAGCCATCGTCGGGCTGCTCGGTATCGTCCTGCTCGGTTTTGCCTATGACTTGGTGATGGTCGGCGTGGACCCATCGGGAGCCATTTCTGGGCTGGCGCCGCGTTTCCAGGGTTCGGACAGTGTTCTGCTGACCGCCGGCATCGTTGGCGCAACGGTGATGCCACATGTGGTGTATCTCCATTCAGCGTTGACCAAACGCCGGGTGGCCTGTCGCGACGACGGCGAGCGAAGGGAGCTGTTGCGCTTTCAACGGCTGGACGTCGTCGTCGCGCTCGGCGTGGCGGGCGCGATAAATCTCTCCATGATGTTCGTCGCCGCCTCGCTGTTTCATCGTGGTGACTACGCCGGTGTGGACTCGATCGAAGCCGCTCATGCCGGTTTGGCCAGACTTGCCGGTGGGGGCGCTGCGCTTGCATTCGCGGTGGCGTTGCTCGCCTCGGGCCTATCGTCCTCCAGCGTCGGCACCTACGCCGGTCAGGTGGTCATGCAGGGCTTCATTCGCCGCCGGATCCCGCTGTTTCTACGTCGCGCGCTGACGATGTTGCCCGCCTTGATCGTGCTGGCGCTGGGTCTGCCGACGACCGACAGCCTCGTCGTCTCCCAGGTGTTGTTGTCGTTCGGTATTCCCTTTGCGCTGGTGCCACTGGTGTTGATTGCCCGGCGTCGCGACGTCATGGGGGTGCTGGTGAATCGACGTATCACGACCGCGGCGATGGCGTGCATCGCGTCGGCGATCACCGCTTTGAACGCGGTATTGCTGTACCAGACGTTCTTTAGCTGATGGCACCGAGAGATGAGGTCGATGATGACGAGTGATTCCCCTACTGCAACCAACGGAGGTGTTGCGGAGCCACCGGAGGAGTTGCGAAAGATAGTGAGCCCTGGCGCCGCGGCTCTGAGCGAGTTGATGGCAACCTTCGAGGATCTGCAGACGGTACTGCGGTGCTGTGATCGGCTCATGACGGCGTTGGCAGCCTCGAATGCGGGGGAACCGGACGACGTCCTGATCGAGGGACTGTGGACGATGGCGTTGCTTGGGTATGCGCGCTGTTTCCGTCCCGGCGAGAAAGGTGTGGCGCTGACAACCGAAGACCTGACCGCGACTGGATTGAAGGGTGACCTCACCAATTGGCATCGGGTTCTTTTGCAATTACGTGATCACTACGCAGACCGCAAAACGAACCCGCGAGAGCAGTTCTCCGTCGGTGTCGCGCGCGACGCCGACGGGTCGGCCAGCGGTGTCGCCGTGACCTCCGTTCGACAGCCGCTGGTCGATGACGTCACAGTGCGTCAGACGGGGGCGATCGCCTTTGCGCTGAGCCGCCAAATCGATGCGCGCATCTCAGCCCAGCAGGAGCAGATCTTTGCCGAGGTCAGGAGTAGTTCCAAGGACGAGCTGGACAAACTCGCTCGGTTCGAGGTGGTTCACGCGGGCTGGTGAGCTCGGTGCTCACCCTCGCGTTGTTCTCAGAAGAGGACGCGTGTGGCGGTGAGTCCTTCCCCAGCTGCGCGGCCGGACAGGGTTCGGCAGAACTCGATCGCGTCGTACCCGATGGGGGTTTCGCCGGCGGAGTCTGGCGAGCGGTAGTGGCCGCCGGCTGGCCCGGTAAGGGTCAGGTCGACGGGTTGGCCGTGGCGGACGGTCCATTCGACGACGACATCGGCGACGATGCGGCGGTTGACTGGCCCGGACACGTCCAGAGGACGCTCGAGCGCGCGAGCGATATCAATGGTGTGCATCCAGACGTCGCGGGTGTAGACGACGTCGGCCAGGTGGCCGAGGTTCACGCTGCGTGGCATCCCGCTCGCGGTCGAGCCGCTCGCCGCGAGGGGGACGGTGACTGCGCGCATCGGCGCCGGCATGCGCACGCGTCCGCTGACGGCCGCGGGCGCAGCTTCCCGCAGCGCGCTGAGGAGATCCTTGGTATCCAGCTTGGCGTTATCGGCTATCTGCAGCGCGTTGACCGCATCGAGCGGGTTACCGCCGTACCGGCGGCGATGCCGCAATCCCCAGAGCTGTTGACGCACGTTCTCGCGCAGGGACGCGTTGGCGCGCGCCGCGCCGAGCAGGTGACCGACCATGTCGCGCACCGTCCAGCCGGCGCACTCGGTCGGGGCCATCCAATCAGCCGGCGACAGATCCTCGAGCAGATCGAACAACTGTCGGTAGACGGCCAGCGCAACATCGCTGGCATCGGTTCGACGACGGATCGGCTCGATCCCCGACACCGGATCGATCACGTTCATGGCGGCCTCCGTATTTTCCTAACGACGTTAGGTAGCGTCGTCTGTGCAGTGATCGAAGTCAAGTACGCACGAACGGAGCACCGTGTCCACGCAGCAGCCAAGACCGTCTGCAGCCGCGCGCCGCGAAGAGCGCCGCGAGCAGCGCCATCGCGCGGCTCGGGAAAGGATTCTCTATGCGGCCTGGGAGCTTGCTCGTGAGCGTGGCCTGATGGGCTGGTCGCTCAGCGAGCTCGGCGCCGCCGTCGGCATGCGAGCACCCTCGCTCTACGTCTATTTCGCCAACAAGGACGCCATCTATGACGAGCTGTTCGCGCAAGGCTGCCGTGAGTTGCTCGACCTGCTTCGCCGGGTGGTGGATGAAGGCAAGACACCGACCGAGCAGTTCCGCGACGGCTCACGCGTATTCCTCGAGTTCGCGGTCGCCGACCCGGCACGACTGCAGCTGCTGTTCCTGCGAGTGATACCGACCTTCATCCCGTCGCAGGACTCTTACGCGCTGGCAATGCAGATCACCGAGCTGCTCACGGAAAACCTGTACCAGCTCGGCATCACCGATGGCGCCGCCGCGGACCTCTGGACCGCGACCCTCACCGGCCTGGCGACACAGCAGGTCAGCAATGAACCCGGTGGCCAACGATGGGTGCAACTTGTCGACCGCGCCGCTCTCGCGTTCCTCGCCACCGCAGCGGTTCAATCTCAGGACCCGGGTCGGCGCGCGCGCGTCAGCCGATCTGCTCGAACAGGGACACGATGATCCCTTCTGGCCCACGCACGTAGGCCATGCGCACGCTGCCTTCGAACTCGCCGATGCCGCCGACGAGCCCGTACCCATCTGTAGCCAACTCATCGATGATCGCCCCGAGGTTGTCGACCTCGAATGACACATTGCGCAGTCCGAGCTCGTTGGCCATCGCTGTGGGCGATCCGGCCACGTGGTCGGGCGTGACGAAGCTCGCGAGCTCCAGCCTGGTCCCTCCGTCGGGCGGCCGCAGCATTGCGATCTCACAATGCGCGCCCGGGATACCGCAGACGGTGTCCACGAACTCGCCCTCCACCGACCCCGTGCCCTCGACCTCGAGACCCAGTCCGACGAAGAACGCCGTGACCGAGGCGAGGTCCGCGACGGTGATGCCGATGTGGTCGAACCGTTGTACGTGGGCCATCGGATCTGTCCTCCACTAGTTCTCTTGCCGATTCGATGCTGGGACGATGTGCTCACCCAAGCGCGGATGCGAAAAGCTCCTCGATAGCTTTCCAATGACGCTCAGCAGCGGCTTCGTCATATTTCGCGTTATCGGGAATGGCAAAGCCGTGATGCGCCGGATACGTCTCGACCGTGTGGGTGACACCAGCCTCGGTCAACGTCCGCTTCAATTGCTCTTTTTGCTCATCGGGAAACACGTCGTCATCGGTGGCTCCAACCACCAGAACCCTCGCCCGGATGTCGCCGGCCTTGTGGTGCGGACTATCGCGGTAACTCACCTTCGCCAGGTTTGGCCCGTGGAAAGATGCCGCCGCCGCTACACGTTCGCCCAACGTCGCAGCGGCGTGAAGCGATATCCAGCCGCCTAGGCAGTACCCGACCACACCAATGGCGCCGGGCCTCTTTTCGGGTAGGGATTCCAAGCAATCGGCGAATGCGGTCACGTCCGTGGCCACCTTGTCGGAGGTGTAGCCGCGCATCCACGCCATCGTCCGCTCCAACGCCTCCTGACTGCCAAACGCCATTCGGGGGCCGACAGGTTCGTAGGGACCGTTACGGTAGTAGAAGTCGGGAACCAATACGACATACCCCAGGCCGGCGAGCCGCTCGCCCATCTGACGCACGGTGTCGCGCATTCCCGCGGCATCAGCGAACATAATCACGGCTGGCCATTGCCCCGCTCCTTCAGGCACGCTCAGCGAGGCCGGGCAGCTCCCATCTGGCGTCTCGATCTGTGCCGCTCGACGTGTCACGACGGTTCCTTTCTGATGGCTCGGTCCCATGCCACCCTGCAGGACACGTTCAACGGGGACAACACCAAACCTCTCACTGAGTTGGTTGACACCCTATTGGCCCGGCTCGCAGAGCCGCGGTGTGCGCTTGTCAGTTGGCAGCGCTGGCCGCATCATCAGTGCAGCCGAATATGGATGCGGCCAACGCGGCCAACGCGGGCTGCGCCAACCTTGAAAGGGTGACGCCGATGGCGCTGGTCAAGCGTTTGGACCATGTGATTGTGGCGGTGCGTGACCGGACTGAGTGGATTTCTCTCATTCAACGGATCTTGGCTTTGGAGCCTGGTCGGATGCTGGAGGGCGCGGGTCAAGGCGCGTCGAGCTTCAGTAACGCCGAGTTTGCTATCGGCGACGGATTTCTCGGGGTTGTCACTCCGGCCGGTGATCAGTCGCAGATCGGTCAGTTCCTCACCAAGTTCGGTGATGGGCTCTACGGAATGAGCATCGACGTCGGTGACGTCGGCCTTGCCGTGGCGACGTTTGTCGCGGAGGGCGTGGACCACCGCCAATGGGAAGGGGGCGGTTTGCTGTTCGCTGGACCTCGCCAGACCCATGGAGTCCTCTACCAGGTCATCGATGGAATGCTCCTAGGGCAGGGCGCGAATCCCCGATACCTTGGGCTGGCCGAGTTCACCATCGCGGTCCAGGACCTCGATAAGGCGGTGTCGGATTACCAGCGGATCTTCGAGTTCGGGGCGCCGGAGTTTTTCGAGAACGACCCGCCAGGAACCCGTGGTGCCGCGTTCGCCCTCTCGGGCATGGATGTGGAGCAGAAACTGGTGCTCGTCGCCTCCATCGAAGATGACTCCGATGTTGCAACACGTATCGCAACGCGGGGCGAGGGCTTGTATTCATTCGCTATTGCCTGTTCGGACGTTGCTGCGGAGTCGGCACGGTTGCAAGCGATCGGAGTCCCAGTAGAGCAGACCGCTGGCGGAGCACTGATTGATCCACTAGCGATGCGTGGGCTCCGGATCAAGCTGAAGCAGACCTGACCTTCGAGTCCCGCGAAACCGCATCCGCCACTTCTCAAGAGATTGAAGTCAGTAGAGCTGAACAACCTCCGGCTTGACGCTTGCCGATATGGGCATATGATGGCGCCCATGGCCAGAGCAGCGACGACGTCGGACGTCTTCAACGCGATCGCCGAGCCGCAGCGCCGCGAGATTCTGGTTCTGCTGCGCGCGGGTGAGCGGCCGGTGACCGAGCTGGCCCAGGAGCTGGGCATGACCCAGCCTGGGGCGTCCAAACACCTGCGGGTGCTCCGGGAGGTCGGGCTGGTGCGGGACCGCAAGGCGGGCAAACAGCGCGTGTACGGCCTTGAGGCAGGCGGGCTGCGACCGGTCCACGAGTGGACCGGCGGGTTCGAGGGGTTCTGGAACGAGAGCTTCGACCGGCTGGACGCGCTTGTGCAGGAACTGAATCAGGTAACGCAAGAGGAGTAGCTGAATGAGCGGGTCAGGACAAGGGACGGCGCAGTCCGCCACGGCCGATCGGGAGATCGTGATCTCCCGGGTCATCAGTGCCCCACGGGAGCTGGTGTTCAAGGCGTTCACCGAGGTGCGGCACCTGTCGCGGTGGTGGGGGCCGGAGGGCTTCACGACCACCACGCGGGCGTTCGAGTTTCGCGTTGGCGGGGAATGGGACTTCGTGATGCACGGACCGGACGGGACGGACTACCAGGAGTGGATCACCTGGACCGAGATCGTCCCGCCGGAGCGCCTCGAGCTGCTGCACGGTGAGTCCCTCGGGGACCCGAACGCCTTCGAGTCGGTCTTGACGTTCGGGGTCGTGGGTGCGGCGACCCGGATCGAGATGCGCACGCTGTTTCCCACCAAGGAGCTGCGCGACGAGGCGGCCGAGAAGTACCACGCGATCGAGGGCGGAGAGCAGACCCTGAGCAACCTGGCTGCCTACGTCGCCGAGATCGTCCGGAACGGAGTGGAGGGCTGATGGCCGGGAAGGTGTTCTTCAGCGTGTCGATGTCGCTGGACGGGTTCATCGCGCCCGAGTCCCTCGAGGACTTGATGGGGCAGCAGTGGATGGAGCTGCAGCAGTGGGTCTTCCCGCAGCGGTTCTTCCGGGAGAACCTGAACTTTGGCGAGGGCGGCGAGGAGGGGCGCGACAACGACATCTTGCGGGAGACGTTCGAGCGCACCGGCGCGAGTGTGATGGGCAAACGAATGTTCGACGCCGGCGAGAAGTCGTGGCCGGAAGACGCACCGTTCCACACGCCGGTCTTCGTCGTGACGCACGAGAGGCGTGACCCCTGGGAGCGGGCGGGCGGGACCACCTTCCACTTCGTCAACGACGGCATCGAGACCGCGCTCGGCCAGGCCCGCGACGCCGCCGGCAACCGCGACGTCCGCATCGCGGGCGGCGGTGCAACGATTCTGGAGTACGTGAACGCGGGACTGATCGACGTGTTCTCGATCGCGCTGTCACCCGTGCTGTTCGGCTCGGGAATCCGCCTGTTCGAGGGCGTGGACGCGGGCCGCGTGGCCCTGGAGCAGGTCCGCGGGGAGCCGACGCAGCGAGTGACCCACCTGACCTACGCAGTCCGCGAGCGATGACCACGCGATCCGGCTCGATGGGCCGGCCATCAGGTCTACGCCCTCATTGGAGGTAGGCACGGGCGGTCGCGACCTTCAGGTACATCCGCAGGTCCGGTCCGCCGGTGCCGAGGAATCCGTTGGCGGCATACCAGGCGACGAGACCGGCGTTGTCAGGGTCGACGACGATCACCTGCCCGGCACCAAGTTCGGCCGCGGCGATGATGGTCAGCAGTGCTTCGCGGAGGAGCTGTCGTCCCCACTGACGTTCGGGATTACCGCGAAGGGACTGATCCAGGGCGAGCTTGGCGAGTAGCCAGCCGGGCGCCGAGCGCAGCAAGCCGCGCCGGACGCGCTTCGGAGCATCATCACGGACGATCAGGGTCGGGCAAATCGCGAAGTACCCGACGACGCGGTCGCCGGTGGATTGGTCGCCTGCTTCCGCAGGGGTCTCGACGAGCAAGTGCACCGCCGCGGAGCCCGATTCGACCGCGCGCGTCGCGTCGTTGGCCAGCCACTCGTTGTAGAGCGGTTCGCCGCAGTCAAAGGCCCCCAGGTCGAACCCAGGGGCCAGCTTGGCGACGCGATAGCTCGCGGAGCTCACCGATCGATCAGCTTCGGCAGCTTCGCCAATTCAGCCAGCCCGGTGGACTCGTCGGGCCGGTCCAGCGCAGTCATCATCGAGTCGAACACGGCGGGATCTATCAGAGTGACGTCCGAGCGCGCGATCACTCGGCGGGCAGCAGCGCGTACAGCGTCCTCGACGAACGCCGTCTTGGATACGTGTAGCAGCGCCGCGGCGTCGGTAATGAGCTTCTCCGTGTCCTCATCGGTGCGAAGCTCGAGGCGTCGCGTCTTGGTCACTGCCATGATTTTCCCTCTCTCGACCCAAACCTCAGCGTACGGCAATTGTACGGCCGATGGTGCGCCGATCGTCGCACTCAGTGGTTGGTGGCCCAGATTCGGGGGCTGATGCCGCGGTTGCGTTTGAAGGCCGCGCTGAATGCGTAGGGACTGCTGTAGCCGACGCGGCGCGCGACTGACGTGACGGTGGCCCTGGGTTCGCGGAGCAGGTCGGCCGCCAGACCCAACCGCAGGGTGGTCAGATAGGTCATCGGGGGTTCCCCGACCAGGTGGGTGAATCGGCGAGCGAGTCCAGCGCGGGACATACCCGCCGCTGATGCCAGATTGGCGACGGTCCAGTTGCCCGCCGGATCGGATTCCATCAGCCGAATCGCGGTGCCGACCGCAGGGTCGCTCTGCGCGCGGTACCAGCCGGGCGTCTCCGCTTCGGGACGGGCGAACCACGCACGCAGGGCGGCGATCAGTAACAGATCGAGCAGTCGATCGAGCACCGCCTCTTGACCGGCTTCATCACGGCCGCTCTGCTCGGTCAGATAGGCGACGAGCTGGTCATCCCACGCACCCGCCCGAAGGATCGCGATCTCGGGCAAGGCGGCGAGCAGTCGTTGGCTGGCCTCGTTCTCGTGCAGGTAGGTGCCCGTAATGAGTTCGGTGGCGCCGGTCGGGCTGTTGCCCCAGGTGCGTACCCCCCACGTTCCGATCGGGGGCACTTCGATCCCGTCCGGGGTGGTGCAGATCTGCCCGGGGTGGATGACCACCTGCATCGGCGTCCTGGGGTTGTCGGCGACGAGGTACGGCCGCGGCCCTCGGGCGATGGCAACGTCGCCGGCCGCCAGTTCGACGGACGCGACGGAGTCCGACCAGACCCAGGCCGAGCCGCGCACGACCGCCATCACGGTGAGCGGAGCCCCGTCCTCGATTCGCAGTGACCACGGCGCGTCGAGCAGCGACCGGACCACGAACGCGCGGTGGGCCCGCGGTCCGTCCAGCAAGCCGTTGAGAGCGTCCATCCGCCAAATGTAGACGTTCACGTATGAATATGCGAGATATAGCCATGGATACGCGCGATGCGATCGGCTTAGCTGGTGACCATCGATCAGCCGCTTGAAAGGAACACGTCATGAACCCGTTATGGCGAACGCTCACCGTGATCACCGCCGTTGGCGCCGCGACAGCCGGCGGTGTCTTCTTCACCTTTTCGGCCTTCGTCATGCCGGCCCTGCGGCGGTTGCCGGCCGCACAGGGGATCGCCGCGATGCAGTCCATCAACGTCACCGCGGTGCGCGCTCCGCTCATGATCCTGCTATTCGGTACGGCGGCCGCCAGCGTTGCCTTAGGGATCCACGCGGTGTTCAACCTCGGAGACCGCCGCGAGGTGTTTATCCTGGCCGCGGCCGTCATCTACGTCGTCGGCTGCATCATCATGACGGCAGGCTTTCATGTGCCGCGTAACGATGCTCTCGCGAAGCTCGATCCCAACGCGGCGTCGTCGGTGTCGCAATGGCGTACCTACCTCACTGCGTGGACGGCTGGCAATCATGTTCGGGCTGCAGCCGGCATCATCGCGGCGACTCTCTACATCATCGCCCTCGTCTCACCCCGCACAGACACGACGGCGTTGGCAGGCGACGGCCCCTCTCGGGCCTTGGCAGCCTGGGTGCGGTGAGAGGAACACCTGCCGAGGGTCAACAATCGACCCATGAACAGGCTCGCCTCCTCGACCAGTCCCTACCTGCTGCAACACGCCCAGAATCCGGTGGATTGGTGGGAGTGGAGTCCGGAGGCGTTCGCTGAGGCCAAGCGCCTCGACAGGCCAGTTCTCCTGTCAGTCGGTTACGCCGCCTGCCACTGGTGCCATGTGATGGCCCATGAATCGTTCGAGGACGACACCGTGGCCGGCGTACTCAACCGCGGGTATGTGTCGATCAAGGTCGATCGTGAGGAACGGCCGGACGTCGACGCGATTTACATGTCGGCGACGACGGCCCTCACCGGTCAAGGTGGTTGGCCGATGACTTGCCTGCTCACACCGGCCGGCGAGCCGTTCTTCGCGGGAACGTACCTGCCCAAGGAAGGGTTCCTGCAACTGCTCGATGCAGCGACTGAGGCGTGGACGACCCGCCGCGAGGACGTCGTGCAGTCTGGTGGGCGGATCGTGGCAGCCCTCCAGGGTGTCGTGAACCGCTTCTCGGCCGCTCCACTGGGTGTTGCCGAGTTGGCCGAGGCCGAGCTGGGCCTCGCCCGGCAGTACGACGCGCACAACGGTGGCTTCGGGTCCGCGCCAAAGTTCCCGCCGTCCATGGTGTTGGAGTTTCTGCTGAGGCAGCATGCGCGTACGGGCGAATCACGGCCCCTCGAGATGGTTCGGCATACCTGCGAGGCGATGGCACGAGGTGGGATCTATGACCAGCTCGGCGGTGGGTTCGCCCGATACTCCGTCGACGCTGGCTGGGTCGTCCCTCACTTCGAGAAGATGCTGTACGACAATGCACAACTGCTGCGCATCTACCTGCACTTGTGGCGTGCGACGGCATCGGGTCTTGCGAAGAGGATTGTTACCGAGACCGCGGAGTTCTTACTCAACGACCTTCGGACACCATCGGGCGGTTTTGCCTCCGCTCTCGATGCGGACACCGAGGGTGTCGAGGGATTGACCTACGGTTGGACTCCGGCGCAGTTGATCGAGGTTCTCGGCGAAGCCGATGGCGCGGCGGCCGCTCGCATCTTCGAGGTCACACCGGCGGGGACCTTCGAACACGGGTCTTCCGTACTGCAACTGCTCGCGGAGCCGACCGATTCTGCCTGGTTCACGTCAGTGCGCGATCGGCTGCACGTGGCTCGCGCCCGACGGCCGCAACCAGCGCGCGACGATAAGGTTGTCGCGGCTTGGAACGGTCTGGCGATTGCCGCCCTGGCTGAGGCCGGAGCGCTCTTGGACGAGCCGAGTTACCTTGCGGCCGCCATCGATTGCGCTACCTTCCTGCTTGACGAGCAGATTGTTGATGGTCGGCTTCGGCGCTCGTCGCGCGCTGGCATTGTCAGCGCTGCTGTTGGTGTCGCGGAGGACTACGGCGATGTTGCAGAGGGCCTTCTCGCGCTTCATCAGGCTACGGGCGATCGACATTGGCTAACTGCCGCAGGGGAATTGCTTGCGGTGGCGTTGGACCATTTCGCTGCTGACGATGGTGGCTTCTTCGACACTGCCGATGATGCTGAGGCGCTCTTCGTGCGTCCTCGCGACCCGGGGGACAATGCGGCGCCTGGCGGGCAGTCAGCCCTCGCTGGAGCGCTGTTGACCTATTCCGCACTGACCGGTTCGGTACCTCATCGGCAGGCCGCCGACAGCGCGATCGCAGCGGCCGGCGAGTTGGCAGCGCGCGAGCCGCGGTTCGCAGGGTGGACGCTGGCGGTAGCCGAAGCGGCGATCGCCGGGCCGTTGCAGGTCGCGGTCGTGTCAGCCGATGGCAGCGATGATGCCTCGGCTGTGGCGATGGTTGCGCTGGCTCGCCTGAGCACCTCTCCCGGTCTGGTGTTGACGGCCGGTATCCCTGACGCACCAGGGATACCGTTGCTCGCAGACCGACCGCTTGTGGACGGACGTTCGGCAGCGTACGTCTGTCGTGGCTTAGTCTGCGATCGTCCAGTCGTCGATGTCGCCGAGCTGCAGAAGTCGCTGACGCGTACTTCCATCGGGTCCTAGCCGTTCGCTGAAGTTTGCTGGATCGGCGCCGTTCGGGCCTAGGTCTACCCACCGACGACGGTCCACCGGTGGCCACCGACGACCGCCCGCCGGCGACTGCCGATTCTGAGGCCCTCCACTACCGTGGTCGTCATGAGCACACCGGCGCAGCTTCGGGCTGCCGTCCTCGGGTTTGGCTTCGCCGGCCGGATCTTTCATGCACCATTTCTCGCCGCGGCGGGCATTGATGTTGCCGCGATCTCTACCTCGAACGCCGAGCGGGCCGCGCAGGCCAGCAAGGAATACCCCGAAGCGGAGGTCGTGGCGTCAGCGCAAGAGATTCTCGGCCGCGAAGATATCGATCTGATCGTGGTCGCGACCCCGAATTCCAGTCATACCGAATTGGCCGTCGCCGCCCTGGAGTCGGGCCACGATGTCGTTGTCGACAAACCCTTCGCCCCGACGGTGGCCGAGGCGGAACTGATCATCAACACTGCGGAAAATACCGGCGGCATCCTCAGCGTGTTCCAGTCGCGACGCTACGACTCAGACTTTCGCACCGTTCGATCGGTACTCGACAGTGGCGACCTTGGGCAGCTGTTCCGCTTCGAATCGCGTTACGAACGTTGGCGACCAGCGGTACAGCCGAACTGGCGCGAGTCTGGCGACCCAGCGGAGGCCGGCGGCCTCCTGTTCGATCTCGGTGCGCATCTCATCGACCAGTTCATTGTGCTGTTCGGCGTGCCGCAATCCGTCTACGCCGAAGTGCATAAGCGGCGACCAGGCGCGGCCGTCGATGACGATGTCTTTCTGAGCTTGACCAGCACGGGCAATGACGCGAATCCGATCATCGGCCACCTCTGGATGAGCGCGGTCGCGGCCGACGCTGGGCCTCGCTTTCGGCTGCTGGGCACCGAGGGTGGGTTCGTGAAGTCCGGTATGGATCCGCAAGAAAACGCATTGCTGGCCGGCCAACGCCCAGTCGGCGCGCCTTTGGGGTCGTCGCCGGAATGGGGCGCTGAGCCGAAGGAGACGTACGGCCGAATCGGTGCCGGCGATTCCTGGAGGACCGTCGAATCGAAGCGCGGTGACTACGCCGACTTCTATCGTCAACTGGCAGCGGCGATTCAGGACGGGTCGCCGGTACCGGTTGATCCGGCCGATTCGCTGGCCGGATTGCACGTGATCGCTGCCGCTCAGCGCTCGGCGCAGTCGGGCCGCGCCGAGGTCGTCGGCTAGTTCGCATCACCCTCCGGAGCGCGACGTCGACCCGGCGGACGATCACGTGGCGACGGGGCCTTCGCTGCATCAATCACCGCGCCGGCGACCTGAGTCCATGCGCGCCGCGAATCAACGGAGAGAGCCGAGATCGGAAGCTTTCCGCCGGTGGCAATCACGGGGTCTGCGGGTACGTGGACTACCCGCGCGACCCGCTGTGAGAACCACCGCTCCTCCTCAGCGGTAAGCCTGGCGCCGGTTGACGAAGTGACTACGAGAACCGCCCGGGCGGTCAGCGGTTTTGTGGTCTCGCGACCGGCCAGCATTCGCAGCATCGCCCGCGCAATCTCGAGGTGCACGTCCGACGGCGCAGTCGGCACAACCAGCACGTCGGCAGAATCCACTGTGTACAGAAAGTTCGGCGCGGCGGCATTGTTACCTGTATCGCAAACCAGAAGGCCGAACCGGCGTAACAGCAGTTGACGGACAATATCGCACTCGGCGTGACCGATCTGGCGCATCGCGTTGCCGTCTTCGCTCGAGGCCAACACGAGATTGCCTTCCGGCTGGCGCCGCAGGTAAGAGGCCATCAGGCCGATTTCGGATTCCGACCGGGCAAGTCCCTCAGCCGCTGACAACACATCGATGACTGTGCTGGGAGGGTCCGTGATTTCAGCCCGTCTGCCGAGCGTCCCGCGCAGCTCATTGACATCCCAGGCGACAACCGCTTCGCGGCGATAGTCGGCGAGCAGAGCGGACAGGATCAGCGCGGTCGGCGTCTTGCCCGCCCCGCCCTTCTCATTGGCGACCACGACGGTGCGGGTGCCGGGAAGTGTCCCCCGGATGCGCTCGATGGCATCGCGCTGAGCCAGCTCAGCCGTGCCCGGCCTGACCTTGATGAGACCGCCTGAGGCGCCCTGAAGCTTCGCGCGCCAGCCCCATTCGGCCGGAGGTTGCTTCGGTCGCGCCGCGGCCTGGCGAGCGTGGTAGATCCAGTCGGTGTCCGAATGTGGAGGCACATCGAAAACCGGAAGCGGCGCTGGTGGCGGTGCGGATAGTGCTGCCGGTGACGCCGGAAAGGAGACGTCAGGTTCGGCGGGGCTGATCGGCGGGGGAGCGGTGTCTGACGCGGCCTGCGGCGGAATCGGGTAGGTCACGACCCGGTAGCAGCCTTGCTCGGCAACCTGGCCGGGGATACCGGCCGTGCTGGCGGCGCGGAAGGCGGCGGCGTGGCCGCTGCGTGCCGCGGTACGTACAGCCGATCGACCCGAGGGTCTACCGCCGAGTCCCGAGGCGGGCGGAGCGGCTCAGGCTTCGCTGCTTGCACGCGCGGCGACGCAATTGACGGTGTGGACGGCTTTGGGGACACGGCTCGGTGACCTCTCTACTGATGTCTATGCCCGCGTTTCGTCGACGGGCGTAGATATGACGCAGAAAGGTGCTCGCTATTACGCGGTTAGGCGAAAACCGCCAGCCAGATGGCGATGTAATGGCAAATAGCCGCTACGAGCGTGCAGACATGAAATACCTCGTGAAAGCCGAAGGTGCCCGGGTACGGGTTCGGCTTCTTGAACGCGTAGGCGAGGGCTCCAACCGTGTAAATCACGCCCCCGAGCCCCACCAGAACCAAAGTGGCGACACCGTAGTTGTGCAGTAACTCGGGCAGCACGAACACCGCGACCCAGCCGAGGGCGATGTAAAGCGGGACGGAAATCCACCGCGGCGCATCGGGCCAGGTGCTCTTCAACGCGACGCCGAAGATAGCGCCCGACCAGACCACGGCCAGGACGGCAATGGATGACGTTCTAGGTAGCGTGAGGGCCGCGAACGGCGTGTACGTGCCGGCGATGAAGATGAAGATCATCGAGTGATCGAGCCTCTTCATCACACCGTGGCCGGTTGGGCCCCATGGCAGCCGGTGATACAGCGCCGAGGTGCCGAACAGCCCGGTCACGGTCGCGGCGTAGATGGCCGTCGACCAGCCTGCGTTTCCGCCGCGCATCGACGCCGCCACCGCTATGAGGGTGGCGCCCGACACGATCGAGATGACTGCCGCGTAAGTGTGTAGCCAGCCGCGCATGCGGGGCTTGAACACATCGATTAGGTATTCGGTCGTGCTCAGATCTGAGCTCGAGGGAATACTTGTCATCTTGGTAACTTACGCCACAATCCTGTGTATCGCGTTCGAGGTGTCGCGCGAGCTGGGCGGGACGTGAAGGACGAACAGGTCTAACGTTTCACTTCGTGGACTTGCGTGGTGCGGTGTACTCCGTCTACGAGCGGAGGCTTGCTCAACAACTTGTAGGCCGCCCGGTGCCGCGACATGTCGCGGTCATGTTGGACGGCAACCGGCGCTGGGCTCGTGCCGCCGGTCTCGAAGACGTCAACGACGGTCATGTCGTCGGCGGCCATCACATCGACAACCTGCTCGACTGGTGTGCTGATGCCGGCGTCGAGCACGTCACTCTCTGGCTTCTCTCGACCGACAACCTGCATCGCGACCCGTCCGAACTGCTGCCGCTGCTGCGCATCATCGAGAGCGTGGCAGACGGCCTTGCTGCCGCGGACCAGCCCTGGCAGGTCAACGTCGTCGGAGCGCTGGACACGCTGCCCGCGAGCACCGCCGAAGCGCTGAAGAACGCGGCTGAGCGATCGTCGGGAAAGACCGGTATGACGGTAAATTTGGCGGTCGGTTACGGTGGCCGTCGCGAGATCGCCGATGCCGTCCGGTCGCTGTTGCACGAGCACGCCGAGGCCGGCACGTCGATCGAGGAGCTCGCTGAGATCATCGACGTCGAGCACATCGCCGACCACCTCTATACCAAGGGTCAGCCCGACCCCGATCTGGTGATCCGCACCTCGGGCGAGCAGCGGCTGTCCGGCTTCCTACTGTGGCAATCAGCACATTCGGAGTTCTATTTCTGCGACGCCTTGTGGCCCGATTTCCGCAAGATCGACTTCCTGCGAGCGCTACGAGACTTCAGTGAGCGGCAGCGTCGCTTCGGTAGTTAGGGCCTTTCCGAATGCTGCCGTCCGCGGTAGGCCTCTGAGAGCCGCTTCACACGGTGCTAACTGTTCACATGGTGGAAACCAGGAGTTCCGGCGTGGCGTGGCAACACACCAGCGAGTCAACGTAGCGTGCTAACCAGGTGGACCGGAGAATTCCCGGACCACCCGGGAGGTCCCTGACGGTGGTGAAAGCCAGCTGTGTAAGCCAGAGGGGGAACGGCATCGCCCCCTACTCAGGGGAGCGACCGGAACCCTCAATAACGGTGAACGGTGATGCCTCGTTCGCCCGTGGCATAGACCTTGGTCTTGCCGCGCTTCAGCGCCCAGGAGCGTCTAGTGACCCCAGCCCGCGCACGATCCACCACGGCTACGCCAGGCAGTTCGACTGCCGAGCAAAGCCACCCTCGAGTGAAGACCTTCGTCCTCGATACTTCGGTTCTGCTTTCGGACCCGGGGGCGATAGGGCGTTTCGGCGAGCATGAGGTAACCCTGCCGCTGGTGGTCATTGGTGAGCTCGAAGGCAAACGGCACCACCCGGAACTCGGCTGGTTCGCCCGTCAGACCTTGCGGACGTTGGACGATCTGCGGATAAAACACGGTCGGTTGGACGCACCGGTGCCCGTCGGGGAAGACGGTGGCACCCTGCACGTCGAGCTGAACCACTCTGATTTGTCATCGCTGCCGGCTGGCTTCCGGGTTGACAACAACGATTCGCGCATCCTCGCGGTGGCTTTGAATCTGGCCAAGGAAGGCCGGGATGTCACCCTCGTCTCCAAGGACATGCCGATGCGTGTCAAGGCGGCGTCCGTGGGCCTGCCGGCAGATGAGTATCGGGTGCATCCGGCAGTCGATTCCGGCTGGACCGGGCTGGCCGAAATCGACGTCTCGACCGAGGTCATCGACGCCTTGTACGACGGCGATCGAATCGATATCTCCGAGCGGGACGAGTTGCTCGCAGTCGCCGACATGCCATGCCACACCGGTCTCGTCCTGCACTCAGCACGGGGTTCTGCGCTGGCCAGGGTGACCCCCGAGAAGCAGATGAAGCTTGTTCGCGGCGATCGGGAGGCGTTCGGGCTGCACGGCAGATCGGCTGAGCAGCGCATAGCTCTTGACCTGCTGCTCGATCCCGAGATCGGCATCGTGTCACTCGGCGGTAGGGCCGGCACCGGTAAGTCCGCGCTGGCCCTGTGCGCCGGACTCGAGGCCGTTATGGAGCGCCGGGCACATAAGAAGGTTGTGGTGTTCCGTCCGCTGTATGCAGTCGGCGGCCAGGAGCTCGGCTACCTGCCCGGCAGCGAGAACGAGAAGATGGCGCCGTGGGCCCAAGCGGTATTCGACACGCTCGGAGCGCTCGTCAGCAAAGAGGTCATGGACGAGATCATGGACCGCGGAATGGTCGAAGTGCTGCCGTTGACGCATATCCGTGGCCGCTCGCTGCACGACGCCTTCGTCATCGTCGATGAGGCGCAGTCCCTGGAGCGCAACGTCCTGTTGACGGTGCTCTCCAGGATCGGCCAAGGGTCGAGGGTAGTGCTCACCCATGATGTCGCTCAGCGCGACAACTTGCGGGTCGGCCGCCATGACGGCGTAGCCGCTGTGATTGAGGCACTGCGTGGGCATCCGTTGTTCGCCCACGTGACCTTGACCCGGTCCGAGCGGTCACCGATCGCCGCGCTCGTCACCGAAATGCTCGAAGACGTCGGGCTGTCTTAACGGGAACCGATACTGGGCAAGCCGTCAATGCTGGTGGCATTGCGGTTTGCCCAGTAGTCGGCGAGCTCTTCTGGAGTCTTGCGGTCTGACCATTGATCGAGCAGCTGCCGGTCGGACTGAAATTGCATGAGCGGCACGGTGTAGCCGCACGAGTCCGAAACCCGGGTTACCGCAACGTCGATGATCGACCTGATCGCGTGGTCGCCGTCTCGTCCGAATGCGGACCTCAGGTCAGCGAAGTCAGCGTCGTCCGGTAACACGGCTCGGCCACGGCCGTGCAGTCTCACGATCTGGGGTGGACCCTGGAACGCGCAGAACATCAAGACGATCCGGCCGTTGTCCCGCAGGTGAGCGGCAGTTTCCGCACCTGAGCCGGTGTAATCGAGGTACGCGACCCGAAGCGGGTCGAGAATCGCGAACGACCCGGGCATGCCCTTCGGCGAGATGTTCAGATGCCCGTCGGCACCGGAAGGAGCGGTGCCGACGAAGAACATCGGTTGGACCATGATCCACTTGTGCAGCCGGTCTGTGATCGTTTCATGCACCTTCATATGCGCAATCCTAGGTAGCAGGCCTCGTCATCGAGAGGACATCGAGTACCTCGTCCAACTTGCTCTCGGTGATGGCACCTGATTCGACATGACCGCGTTCAATGACGACCGCGCGGATCGTCTTGCGCTCGGCGAGTGCCTGCTTGGCGATCTTCGCGGCCTCGTCATAGCCCACGTAGTGATTCAGCGGGGTGACGATCGAAGGCGAGGACTCGGCGTACTCCCGGCAACGGTCGACGTTGGCCTCGATGCCGACGATGCAGCGGTCCGCGAAGACTCGACTCACGTTGGCGATCAGCCTGATCGACTCGAGCACGTTGCGTGCGATAACCGGCAGCATCACGTTGAGCTCGAAGTTACCGCTCGCGCCACCGAAGGCGACCGCAGCGTCGTTGCCGATGACCTGCGCGACGACCTGGCAAACGGCCTCGCACAGCACCGGATTCACCTTGCCCGGCATGATCGACGAACCCGGCTGTAGGTCGGGCAGGAACAGCTCGGTCAGCCCCGTCCGCGGGCCCGAACCCATCCAGCGGATGTCGTTGCTGATCTTGTTCAGGCTTACCGCAACGTTGCGAAGTGCTCCCGAGACCTCGACGAGAGCGTCCTGTGCGCCTTGGGCCTCGAAGTGATTACGCGCCTCGGTCAACGGCAAGCCGGTCTCGGCGGCCATCAACGCGATGACCTCCGCGGCAAAACCGGCTGGGGCATTGATGCCGGTGCCCACGGCGGTTCCGCCGAGGGGGAGCTCAGCGACGCGTGGCACGGTGGCCTGCAGACGCTCGACACCGTAGCGGACCTGAGCGGCATAGCCGCCGAACTCTTGGCCGAGGGTTACCGGGGTTGCGTCCATCAGATGCGTGCGGCCGGACTTCACTACGGTGGCGAATTCTTCTGACTTGGCCTCGAGTGCTGCGGCCAGGTGCTCCAGAGCGGGGACAAGGTCGATGACGACGGCTTTGGTTGCAGCGACGTGGATCGCCGAAGGAAACTGATCGTTGGACGACAACGGGTCGTTGACGTCGTCGTTGGGGTGCACGGTGACCTGGGACGGGAGCTTCTCCGCGGCCAGCGAGGCAAGCACCTCGTTGGCGTTCATGTTCGAAGACGTGCCCGAGCCGGTCTGAAATACGTCGATCGGGAATTCGGCGTCCCAGTCGCCGCGAGCAACCTCGACGGCGGCAGCAGCAATCGCTTCAGCCTTGGCCCCATCGAGCAGGCCGCGCTTGGCGCGAATTCGCGCGCCGGCACCCTTGATGACAGCCAGCGCGGCGATCAGTTCCCGCTCGATCGGCTGCCCGGAGATCGGGAAGTTCTCGACGGCCCGTTGGGTCTGGGCCCGCCACCTCGCCTCGCGGGGGACCTTGACGTCACCCATCGAATCTTTCTCGATACGGAAGTCGTCTTCGGTCGATGAGGCGGACGGGGTGGTGGTCAGCTGGTCGGGCATGGTCTTGTCTGCTCCCTGCAGGCGGGTGGACTTGATGTCATGAGGATATCGAGCACACTGGTCACCCGGAGCCGCCCTGTGTCCCGGCTAACCCCGGTTCGGCCCCTTCTTGGCCCTTCTCGGCCCTAGGCTCAGCCGGGGTTGCCGGCGGGGTACTGGGAGGGCTGCTCGTACGGTGGCGGTGGCTGCGTGGACGGCTGTTGCGCCGCCGCCGCAGGTCGGCCGTAGCCGAGCTGGATGGCGGTCTGCTTGGCCTCGTCAGTCACCGGAATGGCGACGACGGCCGTTCCGTAGGCGCAGATCTCACTCCAGTTGCCGCCGAGTTCGGTGGTGTCGAAACGCATCGCGGTGATGGCGTTGCCGCCACGTGCCTGGGCCTCTGCGAACAGCCGCCCCATGGCCTCGTTTCGGCTCTCGATGACCTGTTTGGTCATGCCGCCGAGTTCGCCACCGACGATGGACTTGAAGCCCGCGCCCATCTGTGAGAAGGCGTTGCGCGAGCGCACAGTGACCCCGAACACCTCGCCGCAGACACGCTGGATGTCCCAACCCGGGATGTCATTGCTAGTAACGCAGAGCACGGTCGTTCTCCAATCGATTCACTCGTCAGTTGCGGTCGAAGTCAACTGACGAGTATGCGCGCAGCTTGGACAACTGATGCAACGAATCAACGACCCGAATCGTCCCGGATTTGGAGCGCATGACGATGGACGAAGTGGCGACGGCGCCTCGGTCATAGCGAACGCCGCGAACCAGCTCGCCGTCGGTGATGCCGGTGGCGCAGAAAAACACGTCTTCGCCGTTGACCAGGTCGTTCGTGTGCAGGACGCGGGTCAGGTCGTGGCCCGCAGCCTGGGCCTTTTCCCGTTCGGCAGCGTCTCGCGGCCAGAGCTTGGCCTGGATCGCGCCGCCCATGCACTTGATCGCCGCGGCGGCGATGATGCCTTCGGGGGTGCCGCCGATGCCGAGCAGCAGGTCGACGCCGGTGCCGGGCCGCGCTGCCATGATCGCGCCAGCGACATCGCCGTCGGAGATGAACTTGATGCGGGCGCCGGCGTCGCGGACGGCTCGGACCAGATCAGCGTGCCGCGGGCGATCCAGGATCACCACGGTCACATCGGACGGCTTGCCGCTCTTGGCCTTGGCCACCCGCGCGATGTTCGTTGCCACCGGAGCGTTGATGTCGATCACGTTCGCGGCCTCGGGCCCGGTTGCGATCTTCTCCATGTAGAACACAGCGGACGGGTCGAACATCGAGCCTCGCTCGGAGACCGCGATCACCGCGATCGCGTTCGGCATGCCTTTGGCCATCAGCGTGGTGCCGTCAATCGGATCGACTGCGACATCGCATTCTGGCCCGGTGCCGTTGCCGACCTCTTCACCGTTGAACAGCATCGGGGCTTCGTCCTTCTCGCCCTCGCCGATCACCACGACACCCCGCATGGACACGGTGCCGATCAGCGTTCGCATGGCGTCGACCGCGGCGCCGTCACCGTCGTTCTTCTCGCCTCGCCCGACCCAGCGGGCGGCGGCCATCGCGGCGGCCTCGGTGACGCGCACCAGCTCCAACGCCAGGTTTCGGTCCGGCGCCTGTCGGTCGACGGCCAACTCCGGTGGAACCATGTTGCGGTGCTCCTGCGTGTCAATGCTGGAACTGTCGATTGTTGGTGGGGACTCAGGAGCGGTTGATCCGGTCATTTCCGCTGGCCTCTCTCTCGATGGGATGACCTTATCGGCTCGCTGTTACGGCTTCCTCCGCCGTCCGATGATTTGTCGCATAAGTCGCTGGCGATACCCGCTAAGGTGGCCACATGAGCGAATCTCGCCGGTTCTCCCTCCGGTTCGGTGTCCTTCCGCCTCCAGTCCTGAACTAGGGGCGGGAGCAGTTCTCCGCACGCCGACCGGCATCGGTTGATTCCGCCGCTCGGTCGTCACGTGGTGCTCCCGGATCCAACATCTCCTCCGTTGGCTCTCTCAGGAAGCATCTCTTAATGACTGCCATTTCTGTCGATATCTCTGCTTTTCGGGCCCGCGAGGGCCTGCTTGCTGTAAGTACCGGGGCAGTGCTCTGGGGTACGAACGGCGTCCTGGTTCACTACGTCTCCGACCACAGCGGTCTGGACGCGGTATCCATCGGCTTCTACCGCTTGCTGTTCTCCTCAGCAGTGCTGATCGCGGTCGCCGGGCTGCCCAGCATCCGACTCTGGCGGGCTGCCACGGCCGCTCAACGCTGGCTGCTGCTGCTCAGCGGCGTGCTTCTCGGGCTCTATCAGGCGCTGTATTTTGCCGCGATCGGCAACGTGGGGGTCAGCGTCTCGACGCTGGTCAGCCTCGCAGTGGCCCCGCTGGCCATCACGGTGCTCCAGGCCGTGCGAGCGCGCCGGTTTCCATCCCCGCGCTCGTCGATGGTCCTGGCGCTCGCGGTGGTCGGGCTCGGTCTCATCTCGTTGTCGGCTGGTAGTGGCTCGGACGCCCCACACGCTGTGCTCGGGGTGCTGGAATCAGTTGGTTCAGGTCTCGGTTACGCCGGGTCGACGCTGGTCAGCCGCCGGCTACACGCGACGGCCGGAAGGCTGGTCCTCACGCCGCTGATCCTGACGACGGTCGCCAGCGTGGTCGGTGCGATCACCTTGCTTCCGCTGGCCGCGGTGGCTGGTCTCGGGTTCCAGGCGACACCCGCGACAGTGTTGTCGCTGGGATATATGGGAATCGTCGCGACAGCGCTTGCCTATGCGCTGTTCTTTCACGGTCTGCGCACCACGCCACCCGAGGTCGCCTCCGTCCTGACTCTGCTTGAACCGCTCGCCGCCACGTTGCTCGCAGTCGCACTTGTGCACGAACGGTTGCCGCTTGCGGGCTGGGCCGGGGCCCTTCTGATGCTGATCGCCATCGCTGTGCTGTATGCCGCTCCGCCCGCCCCCGCTGGCGATCGAAGCGAAGCACCCGCCGTAGTCGCTGGGTGACTCGGTAGCCCGCGTTCGCATTGGTAGCCCGTCGAAATCCAATTTCGTCATTTGGCAGTTCTGACTACGTTCTTGTGCCTATGCTGCGTCGTATGTCTGAGAGCTAGCCAGACACTTGGGCCTAGATTGGCCGAGATTCATGTGGCGGGGAGCTGAGTGTCTGATGGCGAACATGGTGCTGGCTTCAGCGAAACAGCTCGCAGACGTGGACCGTACTCGGTACCGGCTCGATATCGTTACAACGCTCGGGGCCATCAGTGATCAGGAGATCGCCCCGTTGACAACGGGGCGATCTTTCTACGTCAGCCGGCCCTGGTTGTCGGCCGTGGAACGGCAGCGGGGCGATCGAACCGCCTACATCGTCTGTCGTGACAATGATGGTGTTCTGCGGGGAGCGTGTCCGGTCTACTGGGGCAAACCAAGCTCGCGGGGTTACTACGACCCGTTCGGACACTTTTTTCATCGGTCAGGAGCGACGTTCAATCGCGATGATTGGTCACCGGCCTACGCGGTCGGTTCACGGGCCGCATACTGCTGCGAATTCCTACTGGACACCACAATCGAACCGCAGCAACAGCGCGAGGTTCTCTCGTTGCTACTGGAGGCTGCCTCGGCCCACGCGGTAGAAGTCGACGCGGCGTCGGTCTCGGCGATGTACCTCAATCAGCGGGGGATGGGTCAGCTGAGGGAGGTCTTGGATCCCGAGCACGGGTACTACCTCGCGGGCGCCAACTCCGTGCTCGACTTGCACTGGTCATCCATGGACGAGTACGTCGAGGCGATGGGCCACCAGTCCCGCAACATCCGCCGGGAGATGCGGATCTTTGCGCAGCAGGGTTACGCGATTGACGGTGGCCGCTTGAGCGATTGGATCGATGTCGCTGCCCACCTGTTTGCACAGCTTGAGCAACGCTATGGGCACACGGCCACAGCGGCCGCCGAAGCAGTTGAACTGCGCATCCTCGCCGAATGCGCCGATGATCACAGCCAGATCCTCGCCGTCCGCGATGGAAAAGAAATCATCGGCACCGTCTTGTTGTTCATGTGGGACGGCGTCGTCTACGGACGCAGTGCGGGGTTCAACTACGCCGCGACGAAAAGGGCGTTCGAGTATTTCAACCTCGCTTACTACGAGACGATCCGGTTCGCGATCGAACACGGTTATCGCAGACTCGAGTTCGGCATGGCGACCTATCGCGCCAAGCTCGCACGAGGCGCTCGACTCGAGCCGCTATGGGGAATATCTGCTTCACGGTCTGCCGCGTCGCCGCTCCTTAACGAACGGTTCGCGGCTTGGAACGACGATCGCTGCCAAGCGGTGCAATCCCAGGATCCATCGATGTTGGAAGGGGCACAAGTGCCATGAAGTCAGTCCTCGTCACCAACACCGGTGACACTGCGCATGCCGCCGAACTCGCCGCACGCGACGATCTCGTCGTCGTCTTCGGTACGGAGCCGCGCTTTGTCGACCAATACCCCGCCGGGACTGACTTCGTTCTTGTCCGCAGTCTGAACGACCCGACGGCTGCGGTCGAGCAGGCAGCCAGGCAGCGTGACCTCTCGACCTTCACTCACGTCGTTTCACTGTCGGAACGAGCTATGCCGGTCGCTGGCTACCTTCGCAGCTACCTTGGCCTGTCCGGTCTCGCATTCGATCCGATCCTCAAGTGCACCAACAAGTACGCCATGAAGAGGTCCTTCGAACGGGCTTCGCTTGCCTCGGCACCCTACGAGATCGCGGGATCCGCTGACCAGTTAGCAGGAGCCGTTGAACGACTGGGATTCCCCGTCATCGTCAAACCAGTTATCGGCGCCGGCGTCGACGCAACGTTCGTCATCCAGAACTCCGATGAACTTGCTTCTACCGAGGTACGTACTAGCACCGAGATTCTCACGTCACCGCGCACGACCTCGGAGAAGTGCTTTCCAGTCATTGTCGAGCAATACCTACCAGTCATCGAGGAGCTGCACTGCGACGGTTACGTTCGCGATGGGAACATCGAGTTCGCAAGGGTGTCGCGCTACCTCCGACCAGTCCTTCAATACGACAACGGAGTGTTCGGATCGCACCTGCTCGCAGAGGATGATGCCCTCGCCTCGACGGTTCGCGACCTTCACGATGTCGCAGTTCGCGCGGTCGGACTCGAGGACGGCGTCACCCACTTCGAGGCTCTACGCACCGAGGATGCTGTCTACGCGGGGGAGATTGCTTGCCGCCCCGGCGGCGGCGGAATCCGTCGCATGCTGCAACTCGCGTCCGGCTTCGACCTCTGGGATGCCCACATCGCCGCGTCCCTGGGCGAGCACTACGAACCTGATCGGGTGGACACCTCGTCCGACGAGTCCATCCTGCAGCTCATGTTGCCCGCTGCCCGCGGCACAATTCGCGACATCAGCGACGCGCAGGATTTCGAGCACATTCCGGGACTGATCGAAGCCCGACTCAACTACGAGCGCGGTGACACCATCGGCGGCCTGATGGATTCCTCCAGCGTCAGTGGCTATGTGTTTGTACGCCTCAAGTCAACGCAGGATCCCGAGGAAATCGTGCGGGCAGTGCAGGAGACATTTCGGCTCGAAGTCGCCTAGCTGCAAGTGACTACCGAGACGGCGGCACCTGTCTCATTGTTGCGGATCCCGGCACTGCGGTATCTGTTTCTTGCCCGGACGATTTCGGTGCTTGGCGACATGCTGGTTCCGGTTGCGTTGGCCTTCGCGGTGCTGGATTTCGGCGGCGGCGCGAGCGGTCTCGGCTTCATTCTGGCGGCTCGGGCGGTGCCCAGTGTCGTTCTGCTCCTGCTCGGCGGAGTCGTCGGCGATCGGTACCCACGCCGTACTGTCCTCCTCCTTAGCAGCAGCGTCGCGTGCGCGACGCAGCTACTCATCGGGCTGCTGCTGGTTACCGGGTCCGCCGCCACGTGGAGCATTGCCGCGTTCGTCGCAGTTCGGGGCGCGACAAGCGCGTTCTTCAACCCGACATCAACGGCAGCCATCGCTTATGTCGCTCCGGCAGAGCGGCGACAGGCGACCTTCGCCCTATTCACGATCGCCGGCAATACCGCAGAGGTGGCTGGTCCCAGTCTCGCCGGAGTCCTGCTTCTCGCGCTCAACCCAGGCTGGATCCTCGTGTTCGATGCCGCGACCTTTCTGCTCGGCGCGATGCTCATCGGCCGGGCCGGCGCCCTGGGCTCGCCGACCGGCGCAACGACGAAGCGAGGCCTGCGATCGGAGCTGAGGTCCGGACTCGGGTACGTCCGCGCAAGCCGATGGTTGAGCGCTGTCATCGCGAGCGCAAGTGCGTTCCAGGTCTTTCTGCTGGCGACCCTCAGCGTCCTCGGGCCTGTCGTCGCTCTGAGCAGGCTTGGCGGGTCGAGCTCCTGGGCCGCGATCTCGGCCGCGCTCGGCGCCGGCGGCATGCTGGGCAGCTCGCTGGCCATGGTCAGCCGACCTGGACGCCCGTTGCTCGTGGGGTACTCGCTGCTCGTCCTCGGTTGCGGACCAACACTTTTGCTACTCGCCGTCCCGGCCACCACACCGGTATTGGCGTTCACCGAGTTCATCTCCGGCATCGCGGTGGCCTATTTCGGTGCCATGGAAGCATCGGCAATTGCCAAGCGCGTCCCCAGCGAGATGCTGGCCCGCGTCGATTCCGTCAACCGGTTCGGATCCATGGCACTGCGGCCGATCGGGATGCTCTGCATCGGCCCGATCGCCAGCGCCATCGGTGTCCGTCAGGCGCTCATCGCCGCTGGATTGTTGACGCTACTTTCGGTGAGCGCCCCACTGCTGGTGCAGGAGGTACGCAACCTCGAGAGCGGCTGACCGTGGCGGGCACTGTGCGCTACGCCGCGGCGTCCTGCCCCCGGTGGCGAGCGGAGCGAAGCACCAGCCACCATGGTGTGGTGACACGACCGCTTACCCCGTCTGAACGGCAGCGGCTCCGCACCTCGGCAAATCTTTGGCGGGGGCTGCTCGTCGTGTTGGTGGTAGTGGGTCTTGCCGTGATCTTCGCGTGGCCGCGCGCGCCGCACTCTGACGGCATCCACGTCGTGAATGTGACCGGCCCGATCGCCTCCGCGCGAACGGCAGCCGGGTTCACCTTGGTCGTTCCGGTCGCTCTTGACCCCAAGTGGCGCCCCACGAGTACCGAGTTCGATCCTGCGGGCCCCTCGAGTGGTGCGTCGTTCCGGATCGGCTACGTGTCACCGAGCGGTAAGTACGCCGAATTTCTCGAAAGCAACGATGCCTCGGTTGCCGCTCAGTACGGGCCGCTCACCAGCGACAAGACGGTCACGATCGACGGTGTCTCTTGGGCTGGGCTCGAGCGCAGCGACGGTCGACAGGTGCTGCAGCGAAGCATCGGGCCAGTCACGGTGGTCGTCACCGGCTCAGCTGATCAGGCCGAACTGTCGGCCCTTGCTGCTTCGCTGCACTGACGCATTCGCCGTGCCGCTCGAAGCAGTCGACTCAATCGCCGTCATCTGATGAGGCGGCGGCGATCGCCGCGTCCAGTCGTGAACGGGCACCGTCCAGCCATTGCTGACAGATGCCGGCCAACACCTCGCCACGCTGCCACAGTGCGAGCGACTGTTCCAGTGGCTGGCCGCCTGACTCGAGCTTCGAGACGATATCTCGCAGGTCGGCCCTGGCCTGTTCGTAGCTGATTTCCGGACTACCCCCAGCCGTGTCCTCCACGGTGTTCCCGCCAGCATTTTCGGCGGTGTTTTCGGGGGCGGGCTTGGTACTCACCGCGCCTACCTTAGTCAGTCGGATCACCGGCTCCCACGATCACGCTGAATTCGCCTCGCGCCACCCGGACGCGCAGCGGTTCGCCGTCGAAGGTGTCTTCGGCGTCGCGCACGAGGTCGCCTTCGGAATCCCACAGCACCGCGTAGCCGCGGTTGAGGACGGCCTGCGGGGACAGGCTCACCACCCGGGCGAGTAACTGACGGTTGTCGGCTTCGGCAGTATCGAGCATCGTGGTCAGGCGCCCGCGGATCCGTTCCACTGCGCGACGGTTCTCCTGCTCACCGGAGGTGATGAGGTTGGCGATACTGCGGCGCAACCGCTGCGGAAGTCCCGCCATCAACTCGTTCTCGGTATCGAGTCGCCGGTGGATCGCAGCCCGCAGCCTCGCCCTCGATTCAGCCAGCCGACGGAGCTCATCGGACAGGTCCGGCACGATCTGCTTCGCGGCGTCGGTCGGCGTGGAGGCGGCCAGATCTGCGACCAAGTCGAGCAAGGGCTGATCTGATTCGTGCCCGATTGCGGAGACAACCGGGGTGCGGCAGGCCGAGACGGCGCGCAGCAAAGCTTCGTTCGAGAACGGTAAGAGGTCCTCGACACTGCCGCCACCGCGGGCAATGACGATGACGTGGATCTCCGGCCGCGCGTCCAGGCGTTTGAGAGCGGCGATGATCTCGGTGACTGCGGTGGTTCCCTGTGTTGCGGTGTTCTCGATGGCAAATCGTGCGCCCGGCAATCGGCGTCGGGTGTTCTCGACAACATCGCGTTCGGCGGCACTCGCCCGTCCGGTTATCAGGCCGATCGTGTCCGGCAGAAACGGCAGGGCTCGCTTGCGACCAGCCGCGAACAGGCCTTCAGCGGCTAGGAGCTGCTTGAGTCGTTCGATCCGAGCGAGCAGTTCGCCGAGACCGACCTGCCTGATCTCGGTGGCCCGCAGGCTGAGCGTTCCGCGCTCGGCGTAGAAATCCGGCCTGGCCCTGATCACGACCCGGGCACCTTCGGCCAACGGCTCGGAGATGACGGTACGGCTGCAGGTCACCTGCATCGAAAGGTTGGCGTCGACGTCGCGCAGTGTCAGAAAGCAGGTCTGCACGCCGGGTCGTTGGATGAACTGTGCGACCTGGCCTTCGACCCAGACCTCGCCCAGCCGTCCGATCCAATCGGCAAGGGCCTGGCTGACACGTCGTAGCGGGAGTGGGCGTTCAGGCGATGATTCGAGCTTGCTCACTCGCTTGCTGTGTCCTCGTCGGTTGTTTTTTCGACGGCTGTGTTGTCTCCGGTCGTGTTGTCGTGCGCAGTCGCGTCCTGCGCTGTGGCTTCGGCCTCGTCCGCCGCGAGTGCGGCAGCGTTTATCTCAGCGGCCGTGATCGCGGCCTCCTGTGCCACCGCGGTGCCAGGCGGCGCGGGCTTCGCTGCCCGCGGCCTGCTGCTCGCCTTCTTGGCGGGCGCCTTCTTTGCTGGCGCCTGCGCCTCTGTGTCAGCGTCCGGCGCTGCGTGCGCGTCGCCTTCGGCCGATTCGTTGGCTGGGTGGCTGCCGGCCTCGTAATCGATTCGATCGAAGGCGGCGCGGCGCGGAGCGTGTTCGCCGGCATCGTCGGTTGGCGATTCGTCGAACGTTGCCCAGGCCGGCGCTTCCTCCGTCGTGCCGCGGATCTGCGAAATCACCTCATCGCCACGAGCCGCAAGTGCCGCGATGTGCTGTTGCACTTTCATTGACGCCTGAAGAGCTGTTGACACGGCAAGCATGGGCGCTTCGGCCACCACGGTCGGCAGGGTGGTGGGCAACTTGCGTGCCTCGTCCGCCGCGGTTGCGGCCAGGCCCAGAACGACTTTCAACGAGGTCGGCACACTTGGCATGCCACCAGCCTGCCTCACTATGCATCGCTTCGCGAGTGGTAGCCGGTGATCGGTACGTAGGATTGAGTCATGCCTGACTCCGTCCTACCCTCCCGGACGATGCCGAGTGACCCAGAAGCCGCCCGGCCGAAGCGCGTCCTACTGGCCAAACCCCGCGGTTATTGCGCCGGGGTAGATCGTGCCGTTCAGACGGTCGAGCATGCGCTGGACCACTACGGTGCGCCCGTCTATGTGCGCAAGCAGATCGTTCACAACCAGCATGTGGTGCGCACGTTGGAGGCGCGGGGAGCGATCTTCGTCGAGGAGACCGACGAGGTTCCGGTCGGCTCGGTCGTAGTGTTCTCTGCCCACGGGGTAGCGCCCGAGGTGCATGAGGAGGCAGCCACCCGCAAGCTGCGGTCGATTGACGCAACGTGCCCGCTGGTGACGAAGGTCCACAACGAGGCGCGCCGGTACGCGGCTGACGACTACGACATCGTTCTCATCGGCCATGAGGGGCATGAAGAAGTCATCGGTACGACGGGGCAGGCACCGGCCAACATCCGGTTGGTGGACGGGCCTGACGCTGTCTCCTCGGTGCAGGTGCGCGATGAGAACCGAGTGGTGTGGCTGTCACAGACCACGTTGTCGGTCGATGAGACGCTTCATACGGTTGACGCGCTGAAGGTGAAGTTTCCGAATCTTGAGTCGCCGCCGAGCGACGACATCTGTTACGCGACCCAGAATCGGCAGGCGGCCGTCAAGGCGATCGCGCCACAGGTCGAGGTGTTTCTCGTGGTCGGATCGGCGAACTCCTCGAATTCGGTCCGCATGGTCGAAGTGGCGAAGGCTGCCGGCGCTCCAGAGGCCTATCTGGTCGAAAATGCGGGTTCGCTGCGTGCGGACTGGTTGGACGGCGTCACCTCGGTCGGGCTGTCCTCAGGTGCATCGGTACCTGAGATCCTCGTCCAAGAGGTGGCGGCATGGCTCGCCGAGCGAGGCTATTCCGACATTGAAGAGGTCAGCCATATCGAAGAGCGGTTGGTTTTCGCGCTGCCACAAGAACTGCGCCGGGACATGAAACTGAGCCCCAAGTCCTGAGCGACGGTTGACGGTTTCGTACCCGGTGATCGATTCGTAGCTAACGGCGCGCGATCATCCGGATTCCGGCGATGACGAGTACGACGGCCGTAGCTCCGGCGATCGCGGGAAACCCGTAGACCAGCCAGTTCGCTGCCGCGTCGGTGAGCGCAGCGCGGTCTTTCAAGCCATTCGAGCTCACGTAGAGCTTTACTGCTGAAGCGATGAAGTAGACGAGCGGCGGAGCGATCACGACGGGGAACATCTCGCTGCGTCGGACGATAAGGATCGCGACAAGTGAGCCGAGGATGAGCGCCCAGCTGAAGATCCCCTGAATCGATGCACCGCTGATTTGATCGACCGCGCCTCCGACGCCCGCAATCACGAGCAGCACGAGTAGGGCAGCCCACCCGGGCAGGCCACGTTCCGGTGTAAGCCGTTCGCGAGCTGAGCGCTGCGAAGCCGATCGCGAACTGCGGGTCGAGCTCGGCGATTGTCGAGGCTCGACGCTCTCGTACCGGTGGCCGCGGGTGCCGGAATAATCCGACTCACCTGGCGGCTCGGGCACGTAAGTAGCTCCGTTCGAGGGTGGCACGGATAGTTACGGTACCCGGCTCACCTCTGCCTCGGCTGTAACCGACCGAGTCGTCGCCAAGATCTGGTCGGTGCCCGGTAACCGGCCGTCGACCTGTGGATCTACGACGGACAGGTCTGCCAGGCGTCGCGCGCTGACGAGGACTCTGGTCTCCAGGGTGCCCACGCTCGAATTGAACGACGTGACCGCAGCGGACAGCGATCGACCTAGCTTGTCGAGGTGGCCCGACATCGTCGTCAGTCGCTGGTACAGGTCGCGCCCGAGTTTGCTGACCTCGGCGGTATTTCGGGCCAGTGCGTCCTGACGCCAGCTGTAGCCGATCGTGCGTAACAGAGCCACGAGGGTCGTCGGGGTAGCCAGGACGACGTTGCGCGCGAAAGCGTGTTCCAGCAACGCAGGATCTTCGCGGAGTGCAGCGTCGAGAAAGGCGTCGGCCGGGACGAAACAAACAACGAATTCTGGGCTCGGATCGAAATGGTCCCAGTACGCCTTCGCCGCCAACTGGTCGACGTGCGTACGCAGCTGGCGGGCATGGGCCCGCAATCTGGCGCTTCGAAACCGTTCGTCGGTAGCCTCCATCGCCTCCAGGTAGCCGGAGAAGGCCACTTTCGAGTCGACAACGATGTGCTTGCCCCCGGACAGCTTGACGATCAGATCCGGCCGCACTGTGCCGGGTGACCCGTCGATGGCGGCGCTGCCGTCCCTGCCGGCAGCCGTGGACGTGCTCGCCTGGGTCACGTAGTCGATGTGCTCGACCATCCCAGCCGCCTCGACCGTCCGCTCGAGCTGCAGCTCGCCCCATCGGCCCCTGATTTGTGGTGCACGCAACGCCGTCACGAGCTGGCTCGTTTGGCTGCGCAGGCCCTCTGACGAGATCCGCATAGCTGCAAGGTGCTCGTCGAGCGCGGCCGAGGCGGCTAGCCGATCTCGTTCGGACTCGTGCAACTGGTACTGGACGCGGGCGAGCGCATCACGCATCGGCGCGACCAGCGACTCGATCGCTTGATGTCGCTCGGACGACTCGTATGCGGCGGAGTTACGGACTGACTCAACCTGAGACTGTGCGAGCGCGGACAACGCCGCACGACTTCTGCCGTATAGATAGCCGACGGCGGCGCCCGCGAGCAGGCCGATCACCAGGAGGCTGAACGCAACGGAGGTCATGGTGATCAGTCTCGACTACAGCACCGACAGTTTCGGGTAAGCGCTTCGCGCCGTTCGTGGTCGGGCGAAGGCGCGCCGCCTGCCAGACGAGCCGTAGACTGGCCGTCCGTGGCCCTCACTATCGGAATCGTCGGACTGCCCAACGTTGGCAAGTCCACCCTTTTCAACGCTCTCACCCGTAACGACGTCCTTGCCGCGAACTACCCATTCGCCACGATCGAACCAAATGTTGGCGTCGTGGGCGTTCCCGATGACCGTCTGAACGTGTTGGCCAAAATCTTTAACTCCGTCAAGATCCTGCCAGCGACGGTGAGTTTCGTGGATATCGCCGGTATCGTCCGTGGCGCCTCTGAAGGTGCGGGACTAGGCAACAAGTTTCTCGCCAACATTCGCGAGGCTGACGCCATCTGTCAGGTGATCCGCGCGTTCACCGATCCGGACGTCGTCCATGTCGATGGCAAGGTGTCGCCGGCCGATGACATCGAAACGATCAACACCGAACTGATTCTCGCCGATATGCAGACCATCGAAAAGGCTCTGCCACGCCTGCAGAAAGAAGCCCGCGTCCAGAAGGACAAGCTGGCCGTCGTCGCGGCCGTCGAAGAGGCTCAGAAGGTACTCGAAGAAGGTCAGACCGTATTCGCTGCCGGTCTTGACCCGGAGCCATTGCGTGAGCTTCACCTGATGACGGCGAAACCGTTCTTGTACGTCTTCAATGTCGATCCCGGTGAGCTTGCCAACTCAGATTTCATCGGTGGCTTGCGAGACCTCGTCGCTCCGGCCGATGCAGTTTTCCTTGACGCGAAAACGGAAGCTGAGTTGTCTGAACTCGAACCGGACGAGGCACTGGAACTCTTGCAGTCGATGGGGGTTGAGGAATCGGGTCTGGACCAGCTGGCGCACCTGGGCTTTGACACCCTCGGGCTGCAGACCTACCTGACGGCCGGGCCGAAAGAGGCGCGCGCCTGGACGATCCGTAAGGGCGCCACCGCCCCGCAGGCAGCCGGAGTCATCCACACCGATTTCGAACGCGGCTTCATCAAGGCCGAAGTGGTGTCCTTCGACGACCTGGTCGCGACCGGCTCGATGGCCGAGGCCAAGGCGAAGGGCAAGGTCCGGATCGAAGGCAAGGACTACGTTATGGCCGACGGAGACGTCGTGGAGTTCCGCTTCAACGTCTGAGACCTTCTTATTCGACGTGTGATGCACCGCCGTGGCCACATCACGGGAAGCCACGCGGCGGTGCCGCAAACTGTCACCGCCGCTCGCTAGTGTCTGTATCGGACTACAACGACGTGGTTCCCGGCTTCAGGGGGTAAGCGCAGTGACAGTGGATAGGTTCGGTACTCCGCTTTACAGCGTTGCTGAGGCGTCGCGTTACCTCGGTGTGAGCGACTCGACCTTCCGCTCTTGGGCCAAGGGGTACAAGCGTCGGTCGTCGGATCGCAACGAGGTCCAGGGCGACGCAATCGTGACAACGATCGCTGGTCAGGCTAAGGGTGACCCAGTTATTCCATTCGTAGGTCTTGCGGAGGGTTTGGTGTTGGCGGGCATTCGCAGGTCGGGCGTTCCGCTCCAACGCGTCCGCCCGGCGCTCGATCGCTTGAAGGATGAGTTTGGTCTCGACTACGTCTTAGCGTCGAAGCGGCTCTACACAGACGGCGCTGAGGTGCTATACGACTTCGGCCAGGACTCCGAAGACAGCGCCGCAGTGATGCGGCTCGTGGTGGTGCGCAATGGCCAGCACGTGTTCACAGACATCGTCCAGCAATACCTCAAGCGGATCGACTTCGCGTCAGACGGGTACGCCGAGGCCATCCGGCTGCCGAGCTACGAGAGCGCCGAGGTTGTCGTGACTCCGAAGCGTGGGTTCGGGCAGCCAACATTCGAGCGCGGAGGTGCGCGCCTAGAGGACGTACTTGGTGCGTTCTGGGCCGGCGAATCGCTGCGCACCGTGGCGCACGAGTACGGCATACCTGAGGCTCAGCTCGAAGACGCGTTGCGCGTTGCGTCGCGGGCGGCTGCGTAGTCCCGACGTGCCCGAGGAGCCCTTCGTATTCATCGATCGGAGCCTGGGCCGTATCAAGGTCCCGGAGCTGCTGCGTGCTGGCGGCATAAAGTTGGTGACCCTTGCCGAACACTACGGTCGTCCACTTGACGAGGATGTCAATGATCCAACCTGGATCACAGACGCCTCTCAAGAAGACTGGATTCTGTTCATGAAGGATGCTCGGATCCGGCGTCGTCCGGCAGAGAAAGAGGCGATCATCAGCAGCCGGGCGCGATGCTTCTGTCTGTCCGACGGGAACATCGGCTTCGCAGAAATGGCCCACCGTTACCTCACGAACTGGCGGGCAATAGTCGAAGCGAGCGCGATCCCCGGTCCGTTCTTGTACTCGGTTCGGCTTCGCGGAATTGTTCGGCTTGACGTCCTTTAACCTGTGCAAACAACGGCTAACACATCGCGGCCCGAAGTCGCGCGTGCATCGCGACTAGTAGCAGCCAGTGCAATTGGTGTTCAGTACTAACGCGAACGCCGGTGTCGACGTTTCCACCGGTGAGCCAAGAGTGGGCTGGAATTCAGGATTCGCTTGCTGCGCCAGCGGTTGCGAGTTCGCCATCAGCGAGCTTCTGCTCGAGACGCTGCCCTTCGATATCCGGATTCGGAATGTACTTCGAGAACCACTGCGGGTGATACCAAAGCTTTGATCGAACGATCGCCATTACAGCCGGCACGAGGGTCAGGCGCACGACGAACGCGTCGAGGAACACGCCCGCCGCGAAGCTGAAGCCGATCACCTTGATCGTCGGGTCATCGGTGAACATGAAGGCTACGAAGATGAAGAACATGATCAGAGCCGCCGCGGTTACGACACGGGCTGACAAGGCTGTGCCTCGCTGCACGGCCCGCTGCGCGTGGCCGTGCTTGGTGTATTCCTCCTTGATCCGCGATACGACGAATACCTCGTAGTCACTGGAGAGGCCGAAGATGATGGCCAACATGATGATCGGAAGGAAGCTGATCGTCTCCGACGGGGTGATACCGAAGATGTGCTTTCCCCAACCCCACTGGAACAGCGCGACCTGGAGACCGAGCGCTGCGGACATCGAAAGCAGGAAGCCGAGGATCGATTTGATCGGCACCAGGATCGTTCGGAATGCGAATGTCAGCAGGATGAAGGCTAAACCTATGACGACGACCAGGAAGACCGGAAGTGCGGACGACAGCTTCGATGAGACGTCGATGTTGGACGCCGTCGTTCCACCAACGAGTATGTGCGCGCCGGTTTGGCCCTCGACGACACCGCGGTTGTCGCGAATCGTGTGAACGAGATCTGCGGTCGCTGAGTCGTTTGGGCCAGACTGCGGAATCACCTGGATAAGGGCGATGTCATTCTGCAGGGCCACCGGGCTCACCTGCGCGACATCGGGCAGTTTGGTCAGGGCAGAAACGATTTGCTGAGTGCTCGCCTGGCTGTCGATGTTCTGCGCGACGATGAGTAGCGGCCCATTGAAGCCCGGCCCGAAGCCTTCGGTCGTGAGGTCGTAAGCCTTGCGTTGGGTAGTGTCCTTGGCCTGTGAGCCGCCGCTAGGCAGCCCGAGCTGGATCTTGAGCGCCGGAAGTGCGAGTACGCCCAGCAGTAGGACACCGCCGATGAGTACGACAACCCGATGGCGGACCACGAACCGAGCCCAGGTGGCGCCAGCGGGGCTGTCCGGATCAGCGGCGGAGCGGCGAGCGACCCGCTCCGCGCGCGCACCGATGAAGGGCAACCGAGTGAACTGTTCAACCTTTGTACCGGCGAACCCAAGCATTGCCGGCAGCAGTGTCAGCGCAATCAGTAGCGCCACGGCGACGGAGGCCGCGGCGGCCAAGCCCATGACGGACAGGAAGGGGATGCCGACCACGGTGAGACCACAGAGCGCGATGATCACAGTGAGCGCTGCGAACACGACTGAGCTGCCGGCCGTACCCATGGCCAGTGGTACCGACTCTTCCGGGCTGAGGCCGTTGAGCAGGTTGGTTCGGTGCCTGGACAGGATGAACAGGCCGTAGTCGATACCGCACGATAGGCCGAGCATCAACGCGACCGTGGTCGAGGCGGAGGCGATCGTCACCACGGAGGCAACGGCCGTGATTCCCATCAGAGTGGTGACTACACCGACGATCGCGCCGAGGATGGGCATGCCAGCGGCAGCGAAGGCACCAAACGTGATCATCAGGATCACGAAGGCGATGACCAGCCCAATCAGCTCGGGCAGCTCTGAGATCGCGACCTGCCAACCGGGGTAGACACTGCCGTTGTACTCGACCTGAACGCCCGTCGCCTGCACGGGCGCCATCGCCGCTTTGACCGCATCCAGGCTTGAATCCTTCACGTCGGTGGGCTTGGCAGACCACTGCACCTGGCCGAGCGCGACCTCGCCGTTTTGAGATACCAGCTTTGCTTGAAAGGGATCAATGGACGAAGAGACTTGTGGCACCGACTTCAGCTGTGACATGGCCGCCTGGATCGCGGCCATTCGAGTCGGATCGGTGACCTTTCCGGTGCCGTTGACCGTGGCGAAGACGATGGTTGTCTGGCCACCGCTGAAGGCAGGAAGCTTCTCCGTCAGGACATCCGAGGCGTTCTGAGCCTCGGTACCGGGGATGGTGAAGTTGTCATTCGTCTTGCCGCCGCTGATCTGGGCTATCGCGATGGCGGCGATAGCTGCGGCCAGCCACAGGGCCAGAACTACTCGCCGGTGCCGGAACGCGACGGTAGCGAGGCGGTACAGGTAGCTCGACATGGCGGATCTCCGTTGCTCCCGGTCCCCGTGCTCATGGTCAACAATAGGCCGGGCCGGCGGCCGGTTGGCCGCTGAGCGTTGCGCGGTGACGAGTCAGTAGTCGCACATTGGCCCATCAAATCTATGCAAATTAGCTTCATCCTGAATGGTGGCCCGGTTCGCTGGTGCCTGCGCAAATGCTGACTCAGGGGTCGCCTGCCGGGATCATTCGTGCCGAATGAGACGCCGAATGAGACATGGTCGGTACCGCTGTGCCAACGTGCGCTTTGGATGCTTTCGTCTCCAGCCCGAGGCTCAGTGCAGGCGGGTCCGACGACTTGGGGTAGGCATGTCAACGAGTCTGCAGTCCGACGACGTGGGCCCAGTGGACGTTGCCGTGATTCTCGTCGACGGCAACCGATTCAACGGCGATGTCGCGCCTGCACTGGCCGAGTTGGCTGACAGCGGCGTCGTGCGCATCATCGTCATGTCGTTTGTGCAAAAGGGCATTGATGGTGCGTTAGTCGTTGTACAGGCGGAGGACCGATGACAAGATCTCCAAGCTCAAGGAGCTTGGCGCGCTGAAGGACCAAGGCATCTTGACCGAGGACGAATTCGCGGCGGAGAAGGCCAAAGTTCTCGCCGGCTGATAACGCTCTTGCACCACCGTAACGGCCGCTCGAGCGTGATCGGTACGCATGGTGCCCTGGTTACGGCTGCTGTCACCCGGGTTACGGCGTCGCGGCGGCGATTATGGTGGGAGGACGAGTCCTAGCTATCGACCGAGGGCGTTGTGACTGAATTGACGGACGAGTCAGCGTCGGACGACGACGAACTCGGCCGTCTCGATCGTTGGCGTGGCAGGGCCGAACAGGCCGCTGACAGGTACCAGAAGCGGGCGCAGACTCAGCCGCTGCTCGGTCTACCCCTGGCCTTTCTGGCCCGATACACCGCACGTCAAGGCGTCCTGCTCGCGAGCGCTGCGGCCTTTCGATTATTCCTCTGGCTGCTTCCGCTCGCCCTGCTCCTCGCCGGGGTCGTGGCTGCGGTGGCGCATGGAAAGACCGGCGATGTCGAATCTGCCAGCAAGACCGCCGGCCTAACCGGCGCGGCCAGCCAGCAGGTGGTCACCGCGCTCGACGGCGCGCACAAGTCATGGGTCGTGGCGGTCATCACCGGCTCGATCCTGTTTCTGTGGGCCACCCGTACGATGATGCGGAATCTGACCGTCGTCAACGCCCACGCCTGGGCTGCGCCCGTTCCGAAGCCGCGTCAGAAGCAAGTGCTGGTCTCTACGCTGATCTTCGCGGGCGCCTGGATTCTGGTGTTCGCCTTCGCGGCCGGAGTGCACCAACTCTCCAAGCTCGGGCCAGGCGGCGTAGTGCTGGCGATTGTGTTGCAGGGCGCCGCCGTCAGTGCAGTCTGGCTCTACCTCTCGTTGCGGCTGCCGGACCGGCGCGAACGATGGACCGACCTCATTCCCGGGTCGTTGCTGCTCGGCTTCGGGCTGGCCATCATGAACACCGTGGGTCGGTTATATCTGCCAGCTCGCTTCGCGCATTCGTCGGCCATGTACGGCTCGCTCGGCATTGCCTCGGTGATGCTGCTCTGGCTGCTGCTGATCGGCCAGCTCATAGTTTCGGCCGCGCTCGTGAATGTAGTCGTGCTCGATTATCGAACGGGTAGGCAGCGCTAAAAGTCATGCTCCTTGGGCGAGGCATGGCCAATGCGGCGACGACAGGGTATTAAATGTGAGCGATCGCGTGCTGTGCCAATTCGCTGGACGAGCGAACCCTGCGATCGACAGGTCGTGACGCCCACTAACGAAGGGAACAACTCGTGTCCAACCATCAGGTAATCCTGGCTGAGCAAGACTATCCCTTGCTCAACCTGTTCTGGACGATGCTGTGGTTCTTTCTCTGGATCATGTGGTTGTTCCTGCTGATTCGGATTGTGACCGACATCTTCCGCAGTTCTGACCTCAATGGGTGGGGCAAAGCCGGCTGGTCATTGTTCGTATTAATCCTGCCTTTCCTAGGCGTACTTGTGTATCTGATCGCTCGCGGCACGAAGATGCACGAGCGCGATGCGGAACAACAGCGCGCGAGCGAGGACGCATTTCGCAGTTACGTCCAGCAGGCGGCGGTCAGCAGCTCGAGTACTACCGACGAGCTCACCAAGCTCGGCACACTCCGCGATCAGGGCGTACTAACCGAAGAGGAATTCAATGCTCAGAAGGCAAAGATCCTTTCCTGAGCATTTCCGCTCCAGCTCATCCCGGCCTGGCTGTCGGGGTGAGCCGGACGCGGCACACTAAGGGTTTACTTTCGCCCGCGATTGCTGACGACCACGGCAACAACTGTCACGAGATACAACTGGCCACTCAGCGCCTCAAGCACGGTCAGCATTCGCCCGCTGTCGTTGTTCGACGTCAGGTCGCCGAAACCGACCGTGGCCAGAGTGACGAAGCTGTAATAGAGGTATGAGACGGCGTCGTGGGGCCCCGGCTGGGCGAAGAATCCCCCATCGCGAACCGTCCCAATAAGCGAGTAGACATAGGCGAAAAGCATCCCTAACAGCAAATAAATGGACACCGAAGCAGCTAGCGTTCGGCTAGTCACCCGCAATCGCGGCGTCAACCGAACCACGATTGCTGCGATCGTTAACGCGCAAAGCACGACGCTTGTCCCGGCGAATACCGCTCGCGGGCCAGCGCCGGCACCGAACTCGGCCAGGATTCCGGCAGCCATTGCGATGGTCGACAGCGCGCCGGACATAACGAACAGGCGTCGCGGCACGCCGGCAGTCCACAAGGCGAACAGGAAAATCAAGACCAGCAGAGCGACAATGAATACCCGGATCAACTGACCCTCGAACGGCGCGACGAAGAAGACGCTGGCTACAAGGATCAGCAGCACGTCGTAGCGATCCGTGCCACGCCGCAGTGCGACCGGAAGCGACGTCACAACTCAGTAAATTACCGCCGCGCGATGTCAGTCGGGTCATCCCGCCGGGATGATGCCCTCGTACCGGCCACGGGATGAGGATGAACTCCAGCCTCAGACAACCTGACGACCGTGATTGGGGGCGCTGATGACCGCGACCAAGGTAGAGCACCCAAGCGTGGACGAACGCCGCGCCGCGGGCAAACAGGCGCGCACCAATGCCGCCCCGGACGCCCATGCCGGATGGCGACCGTCACCTGATCGGGCCGATCCGATCGCGTTGCTCACGGCGCAAGATGCCACCCGCGAAGAGGACCTGGTACCTGTGCGGCATGGGCGAATGATGGCTTCGCCGTTCACTTTCTATCGAGGCTCGGCCAAGATCATGGCCTCGGACCTCAACGGCACACCGACAGCCGGTCTTACCGTCCAACTGTGCGGCGATGCGCATCTTTCGAACTTCGGGGGCTTCGCTTCGCCTGAACGAGAACTGGTCTTCGATCTGAACGACTTCGACGAGACGCTGCCCGGGCCCTTCGAATACGACGTCAAACGTCTGGCGGCGAGCTTCACAATTGCCGCCCGCAACAACGGCTTCAGCAAGGCGGACAGTCGGACGGCGACGTTGACCTGCGCTTCGACCTACCGCGAGACGATGTTGGAATTCGCCTCGATGGGGGTTCTCGACACCTGGTACGCGGGTATGTCGGCGGACCAGTTGCTCGCGCTCATCGGCGGCGGGCGTGATCGAGGCCGCAAGCAGGATCGAAAGCAGCTCCTGCGGTCTGCGCAGAAGCAGATCGACAAAGCGCACACCCGCGACAGCTTGCAGGCGCTGTCCAAACTTGCCGAAATGGTTGACGGTCAGTATCGGATCGTCAGTCAACCACCGGTCGTGATCCCGGCACGCGAGCTGAGCGAACAGTTCGGCTCAGCAGAACACATCGAGGAGCTCGTGCGTAACCAATTGCGGGCCTATCGCGAGACGTTGCCTGAGGATCGGCGGCAACTCCTCGAACGCTTCGAGCTTGTCGATGTCGCGCGCAAGGTGGTCGGTGTCGGCAGCGTTGGAACGCGCGCGTTCATAGGGCTGCTGCAGGGGCGCGACGAGTACGATCCGCTCTTTCTGCAGGTCAAAGAAGCCTCGCCCTCGGTGCTCGAGGATCATCTGCCCAAGAGCCAATATGCAAATCACGGGCAGCGCGTCGTGATTGGACAGCGAATCATGCAGGCTGCGAGCGATATCTTCCTGGGCTGGACTGTCGGTGCCGATGTCAACCGCCACTTCTACTGGCGTCAGCTGCGCGATATGAAGGGCTCGGCCGTCGTCGAGGCCATGATTCCCTCTGGTTTGACGCTCTACGCCCAAGCATGCGGTTGGACTCTGGCCCGCGCGCACGCACGTTCCGGTGACCCGATCGCGATTGCCGCTTACCTAGGTAAGAGTGACCGATTCGATCGAGGGATAGCCGACTTCTCACAGCGCTATGCGGATCAGAACGAGAAGGACTATGAAGCTTTCACCAAGGCCATCCGGTCGGGCGCGCTCGAAGCGATTGAAGGCGTCTGATCTTTGGCCAGTCCCGACTCAGCGGCTGTCACGTTTGGCTTGACGTCGGGCCCCTGAGGCCTGTGTGCTTGCCCGCCGCTTCTCACTCGCCGGTGTGCGCAAGCTCGCCTTCGCATCGGGGTTCGCAGCGACACCGGCACGACCCCCACGAGCCTGCTTGCCGCCAGCGGTAGCACTACCCGAAGTCTGCCCCGCCTTTGCCGTGCGAGCTGCCGCGATGCGTTCGGATCGCAACTCGGCGGCAGTTGCTCGGGCCAGCACGGCCAGCCGGGCGCTTACCCGCGCCAAGGCGTCCTCGAACACCTCGGCTTTGGTGGCTGCGGTGGTGTTTTTCGGCCGAGCCATTCCGCGCCCGCCCTGCTCGGCCACCTTGGCACTCGCTCCTCGGCGGTAGAGGCCGACGAACTTTCCGCGGGCCCTACGGATCCGTTCGTGCAATGCCACGGTGGCGTCTTCGTCCAGCTGGGCAAGGGCATCTGACGCGGTCTCCGCGACGAGCAGCCGTTCGCTGTCGTTCAATACGGCCAGCATTGCCTTGTTCATTGCCGCGCTCTGTTCATTGCCTCATTCGCCTTCCGGGTAGGTGAGGTCCAGCCTGTCACTGCCACGCCCGGTTTGGAAGCGAAGTTCGATGGCAAAGTCGTCCTGCCCCGTCCGATCTGGGCGGGGCAGGACGACTCGACGTCTCACCTCGGCAGCAGTCGCTTCCTGTTCGGTCCATGTCACACAACCGAAATCTGGTTGGTCGAGGCTCATTGAGTGGTCACTACAGGCGATCAGTCGGCGATCTCTGCGGCCGATCTCAGCATCCGTCGTGTTGGCGAGGCGAAACTGACCTCGCCGCTGGCGGCCATGCTGCGTGCTCGCGGCTCATCGATTCACTATGTTCATGAAAGTGATCGGGTGTTGCTGGACGACACTGTCGCAACGGCGGTCGCACGAAATGTTCCGGCCGGCGAGCTGCCATCGTTCGAGCCCGGCGGACCAAGGGAGTTCGTGTATTTCGAGCCAACGGCGCTGCGTGTCGCCATCGTGACGTGCGGCGGTCTTTGCCCGGGCATGAACAATGTCATCCGCGGCTTGGTGCTGGAGCTCTGTCAACGCTACGGGGTCGCCGACGTTGTCGGGTTTACCAACGGCTTTCGGGGGTTGGCGGCGGCTGAGGACCCGACACGGCTCACGCCGAAGAGTGTGGCCGAGATCCATGGTCGAGGCGGGAGCATTCTGGGCACCTCCCGAGGCGATCAGAGTTCTGAGCAAATGGTCGACACCCTCGAACGGCACGCAATCTCGGTGCTGTTCGTGATCGGCGGTGACGGCACCCTGAGGGGCGCACAGAAGATAGCCGACGAAGCGGAGTCTCGCGGATTGGACCTGGCTGTCATCGGAGTTCCGAAGACGATCGACAACGACATTCCGTTCATAGATCACAGTTTTGGCTTTCAGACCGCATTCTCTCGCGCCGCGGAGTCCATTCGGGCCGCGCATACCGAGGCGAGTTCAACGCCCAATGGCGTCGGCCTGGTAAAGCTGATGGGTAGGCATTCAGGCTTCATCGCGTGTTACGCAGCACTGGCAAATCATGATGCCGACTTCGTCCTGATTCCTGAAGTTCATTTCAAACTCGAGGGAAATGGTGGACTTCTAGCGAGTCTGCGCAACCGGGTGGATGTGCAGGGACATGCGGTGGTCGTAGTTGCCGAAGGCGCCGGACAACACCTCTTGCAACGCGATGACTCTCGAGATGCCTCAGGCAACGTGCGCCTGGCTGACATCGGACAATTGCTCCGTGATCGGATCGCCCATGACTTTCGACAGGTGGGTATGGAGCTGAGTCTGAGATACGTCGATCCCGGCTACGCAATTCGCAGCGTGCCCGCAAACGCCTATGACGCGGTGTATTGCGCGCGACTTGCTCAGACCGCCGTACATGCTGCGCTGGCCGGCAGGACAGCGATGGTGGTCGGCCGCTGGCATGGACGCTTCATCCACCTGCCGATCTCGCTCGCTACCGGCAGCCGCAACGAAGTGGACCCCAACGGTGATTTGTGGATGTCGGTGCTTGAGGCGACCGGCCAACCGGAACGGTTCGCATGAGGCCAGCTGTGGAGGAATCGACGCATATGATCGGCAACATGAGCCATGATCTCGACGCGAGCTTTGCTCCAGGCGCCTGGCTGAGTGTCGCGGTTGCGGAGGCCAAGCTCGGACTGGCCGAAGGCGGAATCCCCATCGGCGGTGCGCTGATCTCGGCCGATGGCACCGTTCTCGGACGCGGTCACAACCGGCGCATCCAGGACCATGATCCGTCGCTTCATGGCGAGACCGCGGCCTTTCGCAACGCCGGCCGGCAACGCAGCTATCGAGGCACGACGATGGTGACCACGCTGTCACCCTGCTGGTACTGCAGCGGGCTGATTCGACAGTTCGGCATTTCGCGTGTCGTTATCGGTGAGGCACAGACCTTCTATGGCGGCCACGACTGGCTCGCTGAGAACGGCGTCGAGGTCGTGGTGCTCGATGATGCCGAATGCATCGCGATGATGACCGATTTCATCACCGCTAACCCCGAGCTGTGGAACGAAGACATCGGGGTCGACTAGCTCAGTCCACGGTCACCACGACGGCCAGGTCGCCATACGGAAAACTGCCTTTACCAATATGGCCAATCTTGTTGAACATTCGCGAAATCGGAACCATCATCCCGTACTTCGCTCTGATCTTGGCTTGTACCTCGTCGAACTCCGGACCAGAATCGGCGAGGGTCGCGGTGCCCGTCATCTGCTCACTGCCGGGCTTGGTCCGGCCCCGCGAATCGCTGGGCTGAATCGTCAGTCGCGGATCGTTGCGCAGCCGCTTCGCCTTACCGCTCGCCGAAGACGTCCAGAAGCCGACCTTGCCGCCGTCGAGCGGGATGATCCAAGTCGTCGTCGTCACTTCAGCACCAGATTTGCGGAACGTCGAGACAGACACGAACTTCTCATCGGTGATAGCCATAGCGCGATTCTAGGTAGCGCCGACGGAGATAGCAGCACTATTGGCGAAATGCGGGCCGCTGGCGCGCGGGCGGCGTCGCGACGATACTGGCGCCGTGGCTCAATGGATCTATTTTCTACATCCGCCCCGGGACAACTTCGCCGCTACGATGACGGACGAGGAGGGGCGCGCCTTCAGCCGCCACTTCGAACACCTGCAGCAGCTTCTGGAACAGGGGACGCTGATTCTGGCCGGTCCGACGCTGGGTGAGATCAATACCGGCATCGCCGTCTTCGAGGCGCCTGATGAACATGCAGCACAGCAGATCGTCGCGGCCGATCCGGTCGTCGAGGGTGGCTACCTTCGGGCCGAGCTCCGGCCATTCCGGGTTTCGTTGTTGCGCAAAGACTGATCGGTCATGGTCCCGGCGACGTGCCAGGACCATGACCGATGGGCAGACTGGATCTCGGGTCAGCGTGCTCCGCGAGGCGTGAACCGCAACGCACCGTCGAGGCGGATGATCTCGCCGTTGAGGTAGACGTTCTCGCAGATCGCCTGTGCGAGCTGGGCGTATTCCTTCGGGCGACCCATCCGCTTCGGGAACGGTACGGCCGCGCCCCACATCGCATCGAGTTCGACCGGGTCCGCGTTGCGGAACGCGGGCGTAAGGAAGGTACCCGGAGCGATCGTCACGACCCGAATACCGACCGGGGACAGGTCGCGCGCCATCGGCAACGTCAGGCCGATGATGCCACCCTTGGCTGCGCCGTATGCAGCTTGGCCGATCGTGCCCTCGTAACCGGCGATGGAGGCGGTGTTGATGATGACGCCGCGCTCACCGTCCTCAAGGGGTTCGGTCTTGGCGATGGCCGCCGCCGCAAGACGGTCCACGTTATAGGTGGCATTGAGAAAGATGTTGACGACGCCGACAAAGTCCTTCTGGGCGACGGCATTGCTATCGCGGTCCAGGGTGCGTCCGCCGCCACCCATGCCGCCGTGCGCGACGACCGTGATCCGGAGTGGGCCAAGCGTTACGGCCTGGTCGATCGCAGCCTGGACGCTGGCCTCGTCGGTGACGTCGGTGTGGACGAACAACGCCCGCTCACCAAGGTCGTCCGCAACTGCTTGGCCCTTGTCCTTGTCGAAATCGCACACCACAACGCTCGCCCCGGCAGCGTGCAGCCGCCGTGCGGTCGCTGCACCGAACCCGCCGCCGCCACCGGCGATGAGAGCTACTGCGCCATCGATGATCATGTCTAGGTCTCCTCAGTGAGTACTTTCTGGCCACTCTCTCATGCACCGAGCGCTCGGTGCATGACGAGCTCATCACAGCGCTGCCGAACTTCGTGATCCAGCGCTGGCCATCAATTGGTCAGAAATTGGTCAGAAATTCTGACTACTCGGAACGCAGTCGTGGCCTGGTCGGACGTCCGGTGCGCTCGGCCCAGGTGGTGACGATGGCGTCGTAAATCGCCTGATCGATCAATTCGTCCTTCTCCGGCATCTCGAACGCTTCTGCTGGAAGCACACCGTATTCGCGGAGGTGGCTGGCCCACTGATAGTGGGCGCGGACGGCTGAGGCCGCACCCCAGCCGGTGTACAGGCTGAAGGCTGCGCCGTTGACCAGTGGACCGAAGATGGCGGTCGGGATCGGTACCTCGGCGGCAATGCGAGCAACGACCTCGTCCGGGGCCGAGGTCGGCAGAAACACGTCGGCGCCCGCTTCGGCATAGGCGATTCCACGCCGAATGGTCTCCTCCAGCGAACCACCGCCCGCTCCCACGACGGTGTGAAATTCGTCCGATCGAGCGATCAGCACGAAGTCCGGGTCCACCTTCGCATCGACGGCTGCGCCGATCCGGGCCTGCATGTCCTTGATCGACATCAGTGGGCTGTCGAAGGTCGTGTGCTTCGGAGTCAGGTTGTCCTCGATGTGTACGCCAGCTACGCCGACGCGCTGAAAGCGACGGATCGTGCGGTACACATCGCCGACCGCCTCTCCGGCCTGGTCGGCATCCACGATGAGCGGGATGCTGATCGCTTCAGCCACTCGGCCGGCCTGATCGATCATTTCGGTCGGCGTGAGCACGCCGAGGTCGGGGATGGCGTAGTGGTTGATTCCGGTGGCATGACCACCCATGTAGGCGGCCTCGAAGCCGACGTGCTGAACCACACGGGCAGTTACCGCGCTGTAGCAGTCTCCTACGATGAACGGGGAGTTCTGAGCGATGAGCGATCTGAATACCTGGCTCGGGCTGAGCATGGGATGCGTTTCCTCTCCCTAGTCGAACGTAACTGACACCTTATTTCGATTCATGAGAGATTGACGTTATGAACATGACCACCGAGTGGCTGGGGACGACCTTCGACGGCCACGAGGCGAGGGTCGACCCGGACGCCGCGGTCGCCTTCGCCCTGGCGACCAACGATCCCAACCATGCCTGCCTCGATGGCTCGGCCGTACCGCCGCTGTACACCGGAGCCATGATCCGGCTCGCGAGCGTGCTCGGTGGGCAACGCTTGATCGAGTCAGGCGCGATCACCGGCGCGCGGCATGCCGTCCATGGCGAGCAGGATGTGTATTTTCTCAAGGCGATCGAACCTGGCGCGACGCTGCGATGGAACACCACGACGTACAGCGTGCGGCAGACCCGGCCCGGCGTTGTCGTCACCCAAAAGGCCGTTGTGACCGATGCGAATGGTGTCCCGGTGGTGGAGCACTTCTGGTCGAACGTGCACCTCGGCGGCACCGTGAACGCCGAGTCAGGGCCTGATCTGGCCGGTCATGCGTTTCCGTCAGAAGCTCGTGCGAACTTGATCGGCAGCCACGAGTTCGAGCTCAGTGCAGATCAGGTCTATCGCTACGCTGGCGTCTCCGGCGATCACGTCGCTCATGCGGTGGACGGCGAAGCGGCTCGCGCTGAGGGTTTCCCGGGGCGAATTCTCCAGGGCCTCTGCACGATGGCGATGTGCAGCGGCGCGGTCGTGAAACTTGCCGCCGACGGCGACCCGGACCGGCTGCGACGCCTTGCCTGTCGGATGTCAGCCCCAGTTCTGGCGAATGCGAACCTCACCGTCGAGGTGTACGACGCGGGCAGGGCCGATGACGGCGGCCGGGTGATCGCGTTCGAGGCCACCTCCGGCGGAGTCGCGGTGATCAAGCACGGTCGAGCCGACCTGCGTCCGAGCTGAACTGCATCACGGAGCGAGCCGCATCGCGGAGCGAGCTGCATCACGGAGCGAGCTGCAACCCGAATTGAGCAGCACTCTGAGCCGCGACGGTGAAACCCTGGTCACTGCTCGTGGACGCCCTGACCGCGGTCGGCCATCATCAAGCGGTACGCGCCGCGCGCGTTGTTTTGTCTTGCCCGTCGATAGTGGAGGTGCCCTGTTGAGCCAACCGTTGGGAGGCGAGGCCCCCGGCGACAAGCTGGCGCTCGTGATCGGGACCAGCGGCGTGGAGATGGACTTCGCCACCCTGCGCCGGCGCACCGATGACATGTCGCGATTGCTGGCGGCGTGGGGGCTCGGATTCGGCGACCACATCGCCGTTCTCTTCAGCAATGAAGCGGACTTGTTTCCTGTCGTGTGGGCTGCTCAGCGAACCGGGCTGTACTTCACGCCGATCAACTGGCACCTGACAGCTGAAGAGGCCAGTTACGTGGTCGCTGACTGCGATGCTCGGGTGCTGATCGCCTCGGCCGCCCACCGTGATCTCGTGCAGACCATTGGTGCTGCCGTCCCTGGTCTGAAGATCATGCTGTTCGGGGGTGACGATCTGGTTACTCCGGCCGAAGCGACCGCCGCGGGTATCGACATCGTTAGTGCGGAGGCCGAACTTGCCAAGCTCGGCGACCTGTCGGAGACCCCGATGCCCGAGCTGTGGCAAGGCTTCGCGATGTTTTACTCCTCCGGCACCACCGGCTTCCCGAAGGGCATTCTGCGCGAAGCCGTCCGGCAACCGCTCGGCTTGGTAGGACCGATAGACGTGCTGATGCGCGAGCTCTACGGCCTGGCATCGGACACGGTCTATCTCTCAACTGGGCCGCTGTATCACGCCGCGCCGCTCGGCTGGTCGACTGCGACGCAACGCATCGGCGGCACTGCGGTCGTCATGGAGAAGTTCGATGCACTGCAGACACTGGAGTTGATCGAACGCTACCGGGTGACCCACGTGCAGTTCGTGCCCACGATGATGAATCGCCTGCTGCGGCTGTCAGAAGCTGATCGGAATCGATTTGATCTCAGCAGCCTGCGGACAGTCATTCATGCGGCCGCGCCTTGCCCGGTTGATGTCAAGCGCCGCATCATCGACTGGTTCGGGCCGATTGTCTGGGAGTACTACGCCGGTAGCGAGGGCAACGGTTATTTCGCGATCGATTCCACCGACTGGCTGGCACATCCGGGGTCAGTAGGCCGATCGATGCTCGGACAGACCCACATTCTCGATGACGATGGTCACGAGCTGCCGAGTGGCGAGGTCGGCACGATCTGGTTCGCAGGCACGGCTCCGTTCGCCTACCACAAGGATCCGGTGAAAACCGCAGGTGCCTTCAACGATCGCGGGTGGAGCACCTTGGGAGACGTGGGCCATCTCGATGACGACGGTTACCTTTACCTTTCCGACCGGCGGGTAGATCTGATCCTGTCTGGCGGCGTGAACATCTATCCGCAGGAGATCGAGAACGCCCTCACACTGCATCCGTTGGTCCTCGACGCTGCGGTGATCGGGGTTCGAGACGAGGACATGGGCCAACGCGTCCTCGCGGTGGTGCAAGCCGAACCCGGGGCCGAAACCGGTCCTGCCTTGGCCGCTCAACTCATCGAGCACTGCCGTGGCCATCTGGCGTCCTTCAAGTGTCCGCGCGAGATCATCTTCGTCGATGAGCTACCGCGGTTGCCGAGCGGCAAACTGTTGCGGCGCCGAGTTCGGGACACGTTTGATCCGGCACCGTCGGCGTGATGACAGTGCCGGCGCAATGACGGTGTCGGTGCAATGACGGTGTCGGTGCAATGACGGTGTCGGTGCAATGAATAAAAGGAGGTCGCCGTGGCGGCGATGAAGGTCTTGCAGGATTCAACGGTCGGGACGATCACGATTGGTGGCGATCTCACCGTCCGTCGGCTGGGTTTCGGTGCGATGCGGGTGTCTGGCGCGCGCAACGCCGAAGGTGTGCGAGATCGTGAGGTGGCTCGAGACCTGGTTCGACGGGTGGTGGAGCGCGGTGTCACGTTCATCGACACCGCTGATATCTATGGCTACGGCCAATCTGAAGAGATCATCGCCGAGGCCCTCAAGCCGTACGCAGCTGAGCTGCTGATCGCCACCAAAGCCGGATTCGAGCCCCGCAAGTTTCTCCCGGGCGAGACCAGCCTGCCGCCCATGGGCAATCCCGATCACATTAAAGCCCAATGCGATAAGAGTCTCGCGCGCCTGGGCTTGGATCACATCGATCTCTACCAGGTGCACGTGCCGGATCCCACAGTGCCGTACGAAGACACCGTCGGTGCCTTCGTCGAGCTCCAGCAGGCGGGCAAGGTTCGTCACATCGGAGTTTCCAACGTCACGCTCGAACAGTTGGCGGTGGCGCGCTCGCTCTGCGAGGTCGTCAGCGTGCAGAACAAATACAACGCCGGCGAGCGGAACTCTGACGGTGTCCTAGCCGTCTGCGAGCGGGACGGAATCCCGTTCATTCCCTGGCAGCCGATCGTGGTCGGTACCGCGGCACAGGCGGCGGTTGCCGAGGTTGCGGCCTCGCACGGCGCGACAGTCGAACAGGTTGCCCTGGCCTGGGTGTTGCAGCGATCGCCCGTCATGTTGCCGATTCCGGGCACCTCGAGCATCGATCACCTCGACGTCAACGTCGATGCAGCTTGGGTCCAACTGAGTGATGCCGACATCGAGCGGCTGAACGCTACCAACGTGCCTGCCGCGCCCTGAACATGAAACTTGACCTACCGCTCTCAGTTCCCGACGGGGCGCTGGCCGCTGTTCCCGACTTGGCACGGGCCGCTGAAGAAACTGGTTTCGATGGCATCACCTACGGCGAGACCACGTCAGATCCCCTTCTCCATCTCGCGGTTGCCGCCGGGGTGACCTCGCGCGTCGACCTGCTCACCAACATCATCGTTGCCTTCGGACGTTCGCCGATGACTCTTGCCGAACAGGGCAGCGCCGTCCAGGACTATTCGAAGGGACGGCTGATCCTTGGCCTGGGCAGTCAGATCAAGCCGCATATCGAAAGGCGTTTCTCGATGCCGTGGAGCGCACCTGCTCCTCGGATGGTCGAATACATCTCGGCCATGCGTGCGATCTGGCACTCATGGCAGACCGGCGACCGGCTCGATTTTCGTGGGGATTTCTACACCCACACCTTGATGACGCCGATGTTCGTCCCGAAGGTCACGTACCCGGCGCCGAAAGTCTTTTTGGCTGCCGTCGGGACGGTGATGACCGAGGCGGCCGGCGCCGTCGCCGATGGGTTGCTCGTGCACGGCTACACGACCGAGCGTTACCTGCGGGAGGTAACGTTGCCCGCACTCGCACGCGGCAGGCAGCGGGCTGAGGGTACCGCTGACAACGTGCCATTGCAGGCGACGGGCGGCGACGGTTTCGAGATCGTCCATAGCCCGTTCGTGGTTACCGGTCGAACCGAAGAAGAGTTCGCGCGGTGCACCATGCGGGTCCGGGAGCGGATCGCGTTCTACGGTTCGACTCCTGCGTACAAACCGGTTCTTGAACTGCACGGTTGGGCAGAGCTGGCCGATGAGCTCAACCGACTGTCGAAGATCGACGACCCTGGCAAATGGCAGCAGATGGGCCGATTGATCGACGATGACGTCCTGAATGCCTTTGCGGTGGTGGGCGAACCCGGATCCATCGGCCGCCTCTTGGTGGACCGGTTCGGCAAGCTGATCACTCGGTGTGCTGTCAGCTCAGGAGGCACCGACGACCCGAACTTCGCCATTGAGGTTGCGCGCAGCGTCCGAGAGATCCAGTCGCGATGACCGCTACCAGGTAGCGATCTCCGGGATCACGTCGCGCCCGATCACCTCGAGCGGCGCGATGCTCGAAACGTTGGCTACCGAACCGTGCGCAGTCACAAATCCGAGTTCGTGCAATTCACGCAGCCGATCGAGGAGCTTCTTCACTCCGCCGTCGGAATCGAGACTGAGCGAGGTGGTCGCGGTCTTCTCGATCGCGTTGTAGTCGCGGCCCTCGCGCTCGCAGTGCTCGCGAAGGATATCGAGCTTCCGGCTCGCGTCAGGACCACCGAAGAGGTTGCAGGCATCGGCGTACTTCGCGACCAACCGGAGGGTCTTCTTCTCGCCGCCGCCGCCGATCATGATGCGCGGGTGCGGGCGAGATAGCGATTGCGGCGAGTTCAGAGTGCTGCCGAGCTGGTAGTGCACGCCGTTGTAGGGGCCGTCGTCATCGCTCCACATCTGGAGGCAGATCTGCAGAGCCTCCTCCAGCCTCTCGAACCGCTCGGAGGTCGGTGCGTACCCGAGACCGAGGCCGGTGGCTTCCTCTTCGTTCCACCCTGCGCCGAGCCCGAGCCACGCCCGTCCGCCGGACAACACATCCAGCGTGGTCACGGCCTTCGCCAGCAGACCGGGCGCACGATAGGTGACTCCGGAGACGAGGGTGAACAGCTCGATGGTCTTCGTATGGCCGGCGATGAAACCCAAGGCGGTGTAAGCCTCGAGCATCTCGTGTTCCTTGGGGCCGATGTGGGCGATCTGCCAGAAATGATCCATCACCGTCAGGCGGGCGAAGCCCACATCTTCAGCGGTGCTCGCGATCTGGGCGAGGGACGGACCGAGCTGCGCGGTTCCGTCGGGCCAGGTGAAATCACTGACATGTAGACCAAGCTTCACGATTCGGCTCCTTCATTGGCCTCGGTGCGCGCCCGGCGTGCGTGCCCGGGGCGAGCCCGGACGAACGATTTCACGGACGAACGATTTCACCCTATCGTGGCTTCTTCGCCCCGCATCTTCCGAATCGTGTAACTCTCGGCACCGTATCGATGCCGAGAGTTACATGATTCGCAAAAAGTTGGGGGACTAGCTGAGTGGCGATTGCTTGGCCGGCCAACCGAATTGCTTGCTCTTGGCCAGGGCGGTGAAGGCCGTTCCCGCCGTCGCCGACGTTGTGATCTGCCAATCGCAGTTCGCCGGCGGCGCGGGAAGGTTGAAATACACCAGTGCGCGTAGATTCGGCAGCTTCTTTAGGGCGTCAGGTATCGAAGCGAGCCAGTCTGCTTTCGCCTGCGGCTGGCCCGGACGTTCAATCGTGCCGTATTCGGCAAGCATGAACGGCTTGTCCCCGAAGCCATTGCTCTGCAGCCATTGGTAGAACGGGCTGATGGTTTGAGTGAAGCTCAGCCAGGGCTTGTTCCGGCAGGACGCGAAATTGTATGGATCCCACGCAACCCAATCGACAACGTTGTCACCCGGCCACATCTGCTTGTAGCGCGCCTGCCAGACCGGATCGGACAGCCCCATCATGTCCCAGACCCATTTGACGTTGCTGGCACCGCTCTGCCGTGATCGCTTGACAACATGCTGGAAGGCAGCCGCGAAATCGGCGGCACTGCCATGCTGATGAAATTGCAGCTCTGGTTCATGGGAGAACGAGACGAGTACGGGCGTCTTGAGAGCGGCCAGTCGTTTGGCTTCGGCGTCGATCACGGCGTCCTGCTTACCTGCGGCAATGCTCGCCCAGGACATCGGCGTGTTCATACGGTCGTTCGGTTCCCAATTGAGCAGTAAAAGGTGGCCCTGACTGGCAAGTGTCTTCTCGCTCGCAGTCGGGAAGACGTCGAACCAGCGGTGATAGGTGTGCACGATGTCCAAGCGCCGCTGGGTCGTTTGTTCCTCAGTGGCCACCGCGGTGACGAGCTGCGATTGCAGATCGGGTAGCGCAGAACCCCACCAACTACCACAAGTCGGGCTGGACGCTTCGGTGACCTCACATTTTGTGCCGCTCGGCCGATAAAGCACTAGACCTGCCCCGATCAGCACGGCCAGGGCTGCGACCGCGCTGATGACGACAGCTTTAGGGGAAGGTTTAGCCACCTACTGAGAGTAATCGCAGTTTTAAGTCAATCACGCCCGGTACACACAAACTTCAACTGAATGGTGATTTATCGAGCTTTCTGGCGTCTAGATGTAACTCTGCGTACACAAGACACCTAGATTCCGGTAACACAGAGTGGTCATGCTTAGTCTCGTCCGGCTTGCTGGACACGAATCGCTTCGTCGTCCGCAGCGTGGAGCGAACACCGAACCCGACAACTTCGGAGGACCCACGCAGATGTTGTTCTATCAGTTCTGCCGTTCCGAGCTCTCCGGCACCCACCTCTTCGGCACCCGAAGCTTCGGTACCCAGCGCTTCAGCATCAGGGTGCGATCCTCATGACCCAGTTACTGCAGCGCCCCGAGCCGCCGGCCGATGTTGTCGCTCCCAGCCCCAAGCGCACGCCAGATGCACCTCTGAGCCGAAAGTTCAGGCCAGATATCGAGGGCGTCCGAGCCTTTGCCGTGCTGTCGGTAGTTCTCTATCACGCGCATCTCGGGGTTCGCGGCGGATATATCGGCGTAGACGTCTTCTTCGTGATCTCCGGCTTTCTCATCACCCGGCAGCTCACCCGGATGGTTGGCGTCACCGGTCTCAAAGCCCTGCCGGGCTTCTATTCGCGGCGGATCAAGCGACTGCTTCCGGCCTCAGCCGTCGTTGTCGTCTCCACGATTGTTGCCGCGCGAATCTGGGCGCCACCAACGCAGGTGCACGCGATTACCGTCGATGGTCTCTTCACCACGTTCTACGGCCTGAACTACCGGCTCGCCATCGAGGGCACGCAGTACCTGCATCAGGGCGATGCGGTCTCTCCGCTGCAGCACTTCTGGTCTCTCGGCGTCGAAGAACAGTTCTATGTCGTCTGGCCAATCCTGATCATCACCGTCGGCTTCACCCATCGCCGAATCCGCGGACCGCTACTAGCAGTCGCCTTGCTGGCGCTTACCGCCCTGTCCTTTCACTGGTCGATCGTCATGACCGCGGGTAACTCGTCCTGGGCGTACTTCTCGTTGCAGACGCGGGCGTGGGAGCTCGCCACCGGCGCGCTCGTCGCGATCAGCGCAGACCGGTTGGCTCGGATGCCTGCTCGCCTCGCGGGCCTGCTCGGCTGGGTGGGTCTGATCGTGATGATCGCCTCCGCCTTCTGGATCAGCGATGCCACCGCCTACCCCGGCTCGGCGGCCGCCGTACCGGTTGGTGCGGCCGCCCTCATCATTGCGGCAGGTTGCGGCGCTCGCCGTGGCATTGAAAGGGTGTTCTCCGAACCGGTGCTGCAGTGTTTCGGCCGGTTGTCGTACTCGCTGTACCTGTGGCACTGGCCGATGCTCATCATCGCGCCGATGGCCCTCGGTCACCCGCTGACCGTCGTGAACCGATGCACCGTCGTCGTATTGGCAATCATCGCAGCCTTGCTGTCGTTCTTCATCGTTGAGGAACCTGGCCGCAGGATCGCCATGGGCACCCTGCAATGGCTCTTCGGTGGTGTGGTGATCTCCGGCGCGATCATCTGCGTGGGCGCGCTCGTGCTCATGAACCTGCCGTCAGTGCAAGGGCACGGTGCAGCTGTGACGCTGGCCTCGGGCACCACCCAGTCCGCGCCGAAGTTTCTCGACACGGTCAAGCAATATGTCAGTTCGGCGATGGCAACGACGGCCGCGCCGAGCAACCTGACGCCTAATCCCGAACATGCGGCGGGCGATACTCCGGATGCTTCGAAGAACGGTTGCCACCTCGACTTTCTGGTGATCACTCAGGCGGCTTGCGAGTTTGGTGACACGACGGCGACAAGAACGGCAGTGCTGTTCGGCGACTCCCACATGGAGCAGTGGGAGCCCGCCTTCGGTGCGGCGGGCAAGCAGGAACACTGGAAGATCGTCAACTGGACGAAGTCCGCCTGCCCGGCCGCCAACCTGACCGTCATCTCGCCGAGCCTGAACCGCGACTACGCCGAGTGCAATACCTGGCGGACGCAGACGATCGCTCGCATCGTTGCACTCAAACCCGCGATCATCTTCGTGGGTGAATCCGAGAACACCAAGGGCGATCACAAGTTCACCCCCCAGGAATGGACGAACGCCACGCTCCAGACGTTGAACACGTTGCGGGACGAAACCCACGCCAAGATCGTGTTCATGGGCGACACCCCGGTCCCGCGGGTGACGACATCGGATTGTGTATCGGCGCATATCGACGATGTGCGCCCCTGCACGACCGACCTTTCACACGACTACACCTACCCGGACCGGCACAAGGCGATGCAACCGGCAATCACCGGTGCGGGCTACCCCTACATCGATCCGCAGCCGTGGCTGTGTTCTGCCACCGGCTGCCCGCCGATCATCGGTAACTACCTCGTGTATCGCGACGAAAGCCATGTCAGCAAGGAGTATGTCGAATTTCTCGAACCCTTGATCGCGCCGTTGTTGAGCAGCGCTCGGTGAGCCTGATGAGACCCATTCAACCCGCCCGTCACCGCGTCGCCGCTACCAAGAGGAGCCCGCAATGCTAGTCGGACTGCTCGAGATTCGAGAAACCCTGCAGCAACACGCACATCTCTATTTGTTCACCGTTTTCGTCCTGCTCACCTGGGCCATCTGGCTGGTGAAGGTGGGTCTGTCCCGTCGCTACCGGCCGTGGACGGAGCCGTACTCGACCACGACCAGCGTCGTGATACCGGTGGTGGACGAGCCGGTCGAGCTGTTTCGCGATGTTCTGCAACGGATTGTTGACCAGGGCCCGACGCAGGTACTGGTGATCATCAATGGTCGCCGCAACCCCGTCCTCGAGGAGGTGTGCGAAGAGTTCCATTCGGAGATCGAATGGCTCTGGACACCGGTGGCAGGTAAGCGCAATGCCGTACGGGTAGGAACTGATCGAGCCATCGGCGACGTCGTGCTGCTCGTGGACAGTGACACGATCTGGACACCGGGAACTCTCACAGAACTGGTGAAGCCGTTCGCCGATCCGACAATCGGTGGTGTGACCACGCGGCAGCGGATCCTTGAACCCCAAAGGGGATTCCTGACCCGCTGGGCCGACTGGCTGGAGAACAGCCGGGCGTTGTACGCGATGCCGGCCCAGAGCGTCCTCGGTACGGTCGGCTGCCTCCCGGGTCGGACGATCGCCTTCAGGCGACGGGTTCTCGAGGAGGCGATGCACGACTTCATGACGCAGAAGTTCCTCGGCGTCTTTCTCGAAGTCTCCGACGATCGAACACTGACCAATCTCACGCTGAAGATGGGCTTCCGCACCGTCTACCAGTCGACCAGCCTGGTCTACACCGATGCGCCGACTCAGTTGAAGAAGCTGATCAAGCAGCAGTTTCGGTGGGCCCGAGGGAGCCAGTACAACACCCTTCGGATGTTGCCCTGGATGCTCGGCCACGCCCCGCTGCTCGCGTTCTTCTTTGTTGCCGACATCCTGTTGCCGTTCCTCTGGCTTTCGTCAGTGATCGCCTGGGTTCTCCGGGCGACCAGCCACACGGGGACGGACCTATATACCGGAATGTTGCACCTCAACGGGCGCAGTCATCCACTCATAGCGGTCATCACTCTCACTGTGCTGGCCTCGACGTTGTCGATGTGCCTTCGACAGCTGAGACACCTATATGAGGCACCCGGAGACCTCTTCCGAATGCCGCTGTTCATTCTCTTCAGCACGCTGGTCCTGATGCCGATCAGAATGTACGGCTTCCTCAGGCTCGGCCACGTAGGCGGTTGGGGAACTCGGAAAAATGCTTTCACGGCACCGGGTTCGGCGGGTGCCGCCAGCGGCCCGTCCACAGGTACCCACGGAGACCCCGTTGCCTCGGGCGGGTATCACCTTGCTCGTAAGGAATCAGCTCGTAATGAATTAGCTGGTAACGCGTTAGCTGGTAACGCATTAGCTGGTGAGGAAATAGCAGGTATGGATTCGACCCGTGAGCAGCACGAACACGGTTCAGTGGTCACCACCCCGGTGGCAACGACCGCTGCGGTAGCACATGAAAGTTCGGCCGATGGCGACCCGCGCGGCCTCATTCCCTATGTGATCGCGATCGTGATCCTTGCACTTGGAGTTGGCTACGATGCGCTTCTCTTCTGATTTCCGGCTATGGGTGGCCTCGCCCTCGGCCCGACTGCTAGCGCCGGCGTTGGTGTTGGCACTGGTGGCCATTTCGACGGCCGTATACCTCTCGCCCAGCGGCGCCAAGGGAGGTAAGGCCGCCGCCGCCGAGATAGGCGGTGCCTCCCTTTCGGCCAGCCCGAGCGCCGGCTCAGATCCAGGTCTGGTGTCGAGCTCGGCGTCGACGTCTTCGTCGAAGAAGCCGACAGCCAAGGCGACAAAGACAATCACCCGTCCGAGCAGCGCCAATATCAACCGGACGCCCACCAAGACCGAGATCATCCGGGAGTACATCGGTGGCTCCGGCTCGAGTGCGAACTCATCGTCGAGTAGCACGAAGGCAGCAACTACGGCCGCGGCCAAACCAGACAGCGCCAAGCACTGCTGGGACTTCAAGTGGCAGCAGGACGCTCAGGCCGCCTATGTGGCCAACTTGTCAGACCCGAATGCGCTCGACGGTGATGCCGGTCCGTACAACGGCGATGGCTTGGCGTGCACCGATCTGCCGAGTGACCCGAACCGGGCGGCCTCCACGCCGATCGCAGCCTACGTGCCGCCCGCGCCAACACCTGCTGCAAAGGCGCTGTTGGCCTCGCCGAAACTCAACTACTTCGGCGTCGCACAGGACGGCCTGCCCACCTCGACTCCGCTGTACAACACGGTGGATACGCAGTTGGGCAAGGCGCCGAGTGCGGTCGAATGGTTCACCGGCTGGGACACCGACTTCGCGCCGTCCCGAGTGCAGGACGCGTGGAGCCGGGGTGCGCTACCGGTGATGACCTGGACCTCGATGCAGGAAGATCCGGCTTCGACGATTCCCGCCAGTCAGTACAGTTTGAGCAACATTCTCAGTGGTAAATGGGACGCCTACCTCTACAAGTTCGCTGGCGATATCGTCCGAACCAACTTGCCGGTCGTGATCCGTTTCGATCACGAGATGAACGGCAACTGGTACCCCTGGGCGGCCGGCCAGACAGCGTGGAACAATTCGCCCGCCAAGTACGTCCAGATGTGGCAGTACGTCTGGAACATCTTCCAGAAGGTCGGTGCGAACGCTGATGTGATCTGGTTGTGGTCACCAGGCCGGATCGACAACGTCAAGCCCACTACCACCGGCAACAGCGACATCGCGGCGGACTACCCGGGCGATGCCTACGTGGACTGGGTAGGCGCTTCGGTTTACCTGCGGACCTCGAAGACCACCACCGATTACCAGACCAGCTTCGGGGCGACGATCAACAAGATCAGGACGTTCACGGCCAAGCCGCTGTTCTTCGCAGAGATTGGTGCGATCCAGACGGACGGAACTACTGACGTGACCGTAATGAAGACGCAATGGATCGCCAATACGATTGCCGGATTCCTCGCGGATCCGAGCGTCGTCGGGTTCGTGTGGTTCAACAACATCGCGACTACCAACTCAGACGGCCAACCGACCACGAACAACTGGCGGTACGACTCGTCGCCACCGGCGCTGGCCGCCTTCAAGTCAGCGATCTCCGATACCCGGTTCTCGTCGGGTGTCATGCCCGATTCCCCGAAGGGGTAGCCCATGAAACTCACTGTTATCGGCACCGGGTACCTCGGTGCGACCCATGCTGCAGCAATGGCCGAACTCGGCCACGACGTTCTCGGAATCGATGTGGACCCGAGCAAGGTCGATCGGCTCAATGCCGGCGACGTGCCGTTCTACGAACCCGGCCTGCCGGAATTGTTACAACGCAACCTCGCAACAGGCAGGCTGCGGTTCACGACTTCCTACGATGAGATCGGTGCATTCGGCGACGTGCACTTCGTGTGCGTCGGCACGCCGCAGAAGGCCGGCGAGTTCGCCGCCGATGTCAGCTACGTGGACAGCGCGGTGCAGTCGCTGCTGCCGGTGATGAAGTCGGGGTCGCTCGTGGTCGGCAAGTCAACCGTGCCGGCGGGCACCGCCGCGAGGCTGTCGGTCTCGGTGGAAGCTGCCGGCGGTGACCTCGTGTGGAACCCGGAATTCCTGCGCGAAGGTTTCGCCGTCGAAGACACCCTGAAGCCGGATCGGATCGTCATGGGGGTGGCAGATGATCGCGCCGCCAAGGTGATGAGCGAGGTTTACGAGAAGATCCTTGCCACCGGAACACCACTGATCGTGACGGACTTCGCAACCGCGGAACTCGTGAAGGTGGCGGCCAACTCGTTTCTGGCAACCAAGATCTCATTCATCAACGCGATGGCTGAGATCTGCGAGAACACCGGTGCCGACGTGACCCAACTATCGGCAGCGCTGTCCTATGACGCTCGCATCGGTGGGAAGTTCCTTCACGCCGGGTTGGGCTTCGGAGGCGGCTGCCTGCCCAAGGACATCCGGGCGTTCATGGCTCGCGCCGAGGAGCTCGGCGTTGACCAGGCCGTGATGTTCCTCAAGGAGATCGACGCGATCAACATGCGTCGCCGGTCCCGGATGGTCGATCTGGCTCGTGAGCTGTGCGACGGCTCGCTCGCCGGTATGCGGGTGGGGGTTCTCGGCGCGGCGTTCAAACCGAACAGCGACGACATCCGGGATTCGCCAGCTCTTGATGTCGCCGTCGCGATCCAACGAGAGGGCGCCGCCGTTCGGGTCTATGACCCGCATGCGATGGACAATGCGCGCCAGAAGTTTCCGATGCTCGCGTACTCACCCAGCGCGGTGGATGCGTGTGCCGATGCAGACGTCGTGCTGCATCTCACCGAGTGGGCAGAGTTTCGTACCATGCACCCGTCCGTCCTTGCCGATGTCGTTCGTCAGCACAAGATCGTTGACGGACGAAATGCGCTCGACCGGGAACTGTGGCGCGCTGAGGGCTGGCTGTATCGGGCGCTCGGCCGTCAGTAAACGGTTGACTGGAGCAAACGTCACCCGCTGTTCGCTTGGGGCTGGCAGGATGGTCGCATGGCATCCCCGATCGAAGCTCAAGTCATCCTTGCCGACGCGGCTCAGGCTGTTGGCGGCAAGGTAAGCATGCTCGGGGCGGGGTGGTCGGTTACCGGCACTCCGACCGCTCCGCAGGCTGTGGTGGGCCTGATCAAGGTCCCTTGGGATCGTGCAAACGAGCAGCTCCCGCTGCACCTGCAGCTTGTCAACGCTGACGGGCAGCCCATTGCCCTTGCCGGGCCGGACGGCTCTGCAGACCAATACATCGAGTTCAACGCGACGATCGAGGTCGGTCGGCCGCCCGGGTTGACCGCCGGAACGCCGATCGACTCGAGCTTCACCGTCAACGTTCAGCCGCTGCCGCTCGCGCCGGGTCGCTACACCTGGCGACTCGATATCGCTGGGGACGTCATCGCCACCAGCTTTCAGGTCAGCTGAGCCAGCTGGCGTTACGGCGTGGTGTGGGAGACCGGCTGAACCCGGTAGACTTGAGCTATTCATGTCGGCGCACCTTCGCCTAAGAGAAGTGCGCTGGGCTCGTTTCATCAAGATCGCCTGCCCCGACGAAAACGTCACGAACCGGGCCGATCGCCGAGACGCGCCACCGTCTCGAGGGAATTCTCTTGTCTTCGTATGCCCAGCGGCCATCCGCTGCTGCCCGCAATTTCTCTGACCGTAATTCGTCCCGCCGGGGTCGTCCGGCTAAGTCCTTCGCTCCTCGCGCCGCCCGTGGCCCGTTCGACGATCTGCCGATGACCGTGATCGATACCGACAACCTGCCCACCTTCGCTGAGCTCGGTTTGCCGCGCAGCCTCGTCCAAGGTCTGACCCGGGCCGGCATCACCACCCCGTTCCCGATCCAAGCGGCGACGATCCCCGACGCCCTCACCGGCCGCGATGTGCTCGGTCGCGCTGCGACCGGAGCGGGCAAGACTCTCGCCTTCGGGTTGCCGATCATCACGCGTCTCGCCGGATCGCCGACCTCACCTCGCAAGCCGCACGCGCTCATCCTCGTACCAACTCGCGAGCTGGCGATGCAGGTCGTCGATAGCCTCGCTCCGCTGGCACAGGCCAGTGACCTTTCGCTGCGACTCGTCGCTGGTGGATTGCCGATCCACAAGCAGATCCAGGGTTTGGTACGTGGTACCGATATCGTGGTCGCCACGCCGGGCCGCCTGATCGACCTGATCGAGCGGCGCGCGTGTGACCTGTCCAACGTGAAGATCACTGTGCTCGACGAGGCCGATCACATGGCCGACCTCGGCTTCCTGCCGGTCGTCCGACGGTTGCTCGACATGATTCCGTCCGGCGGTCAGCGCCTGCTGTTCTCCGCCACGTTGGACGGTGACGTCGCGACCCTCGTCACCCAGTACCTCGTCGACCCGGCCATCAAGGCGCTCGCGCCGGCCGCGGCCACCGTAGACACGATGGCGCACTTCGTGTTTCGGGTCGCAATGGGCAACAAATGGCAGGTCATCACGCAGATCGCGGCCCGCGAGGGTCGGACGATCCTGTTCGTGCGTACCAAGTTCGGTGCCGAGCGACTGGCCGACAACCTGATGCGGGCGGGGGTCTCTGCCAGCGCGCTCCACGGCGGACGCACCCAGGCCCAGCGGACGAAAGCGCTCAATGGCTTCAAGAACGGCACCGTGACGGCGCTGGTCGCGACCGATGTGGCCGCTCGCGGGATTCACGTCGATGACATCTCGCTCGTGCTGCACGTGGACCCGCCGGCGGACCCCAAGGACTACCTGCACCGTTCAGGTCGTACGGCGCGCGCGGGTGAATCCGGCATGGTCGTGACGATCGCCACTCCGAACGAGGAGCGCGCCGTGCGCAGTCTGATGCACGGTGCCGGTGTGCAGCCGACCTACCTTGACGTATATCCCGGTGAACCCGAGATGTTCGCCCTGGTCGGCGCCCGGGAGCCGTCCGGCGTACCGATCGTCGAGCATGCCCGTTCGGCTTCCGTCGGCGATCGCAATGGCCGCCGCGACCGTACCTCCTACGATCGGGGCCGCGACAAGTTCGCTCGCTCGAGCCATGATCGTCCGGCCGCTGGAAAGCCTCGGTCAGACAAGCCGAGTTATCAGCGCAGCGAGGGCCGCTCAGCGCGCCCGGTGTCCCGCGGCAACGGCGCGCACTCCGCGCCGGGTCGTCCGCTGGGATAACGGATGTGATGATGTGCGGTGATGACCACCGAACAGCCTGCCGTCGCGTCGGCGCACCAGTCTGTCGGCTCCGAGCCGGCAGTACCGGCCGCCGGCTCCGCAATGCAGGGCGCCTACCAGGCGGAGGCCTCCGGTGACCTCGTTGCGATGTCGTTTCCGGGTGCCCGACGCCTGGCTGGCTGGCTCTTCTGGGTCGTCTTCCCGCTGGTCTGCTTCCTCGCGCTCATCTCGGCTGTCACCACGATCGTCGGGCACATCGGTGATCAACCCAACGGTGTGCGCGGCACGTACGTCGCCAGCCGGACGTGTTCACGCGGAATTTGTCTGGTCGCTGGAACATTCACCAGTGACGACGGGCAGCTCAAAGTCACTTCGTTGCTCGGCGATCCGCGGTGGGCCAGCGGTACCGAGCATCGGGTCGTCTATGACCGCACCAGCGTCGAGGTCATCGGCCTTTCCCAGTGGGATCCGACCCCATCGGTCCTGGCTGGGCTGGGTGGGGTGACCTACCTAGGAGTGGTCGGGTACATCGTCCTGGCGGGTCGCCGTCGATCCACTCCCGCAGCCCTGATGAAGCAACCTGACGAAGACCATTCCGACTGAGCAATCCGACTGAGCAATCCGAGTGAGCAATCTGAGTTTGCACCACTTGTCTGAGCCACGAATACGAGAGAAGAGTTATGTCTAAGCACACGCTCGCGAACGATTCCGTTCGTACGTCGATCCGCAACGTCGCGATCGTCGCCCACGTCGACCACGGCAAGACCACGTTGGTCGATGCGATGTTGTGGCAGTCCGGTGCCTTCGGCGCCCACGATCACATCGACGAGCGCGCGATGGACTCCAACGATCTCGAACGCGAAAAGGGCATCACCATCCTGGCCAAGAACACGGCCGTTAAATACGTCGCCCCCGACGGCGAGAAGATGATCATCAACATCATCGACACCCCAGGCCACGCCGACTTCGGTGGCGAGGTCGAGCGCGGGCTCTCGATGGTGGACGGCATCGTCCTGCTTGTCGACGCCTCCGAGGGCCCGCTGCCGCAGACCCGGTTCGTGCTTCGCAAGGCGCTGGCCGCGAAGATGCCGGTCATTCTCGTCATCAACAAGGTCGACCGTCCGGACTCGCGAATCGCCGAGGTCGTGGACGAGACGTATGAACTCTTCCTCGATCTGGACGCCGATGAGGAGCAGATCGACTTTCCGATCGTCTACGCCTGCGCGCGAGACGGCAAGGCTTCGCTGGTGCGTCCGGCAGACGGCACGATGCCTGACTCGGAGAACCTGCAGCCGCTGTTCTCGACCATCCTCTCGACCATTCCTGCCCCCGCTTATCGCGAGGGCGCGGAGTTGCAGGCCCACGTCACCAACTTGGACGCCTCGCCGTTCCTCGGACGAATTGCCCTCTGCCGGGTCTTTCAGGGAACGATCCGCAAGGGCCAGCAGGTTGCCTGGTGCCGTCACGACGGCACGATTCAGCAGGTCAAGATCACCGAGTTGCTCATGACCGAGGCTTTGGAGCGCAAGCCGGCCGAATCAGCTGGCCCGGGCGACATCATCGCGATTGCCGGTATCCCCGAGATCATGATCGGTGACACCCTCGCGGACCTCGAGAATCCGGTGCCGTTGCCGTTGATCACGGTCGACGAGCCGGCGATCTCCATGACCATCGGGACGAACACGTCACCGTTGGCCGGACGAGAAAAGGGCTCGAAGGTCACCGCCCGGTTGGTCAAGGACCGTTTGGATCGCGAGCTCGTCGGCAACGTGTCATTGCGGGTGCTGCCCACCGAGCGTCCAGACGCATGGGAAGTTCAGGGACGTGGCGAATTGGCGCTGGCGATCCTGGTCGAGCAGATGCGGCGTGAGGGCTTCGAGCTAACCGTCGGCAAGCCGCAGGTTGTCACCCAGACGATCAACGGCAAGGTTCACGAGCCGGTAGAGCGACTGACTGTCGACTGCCCCGAGGAATACCTCGGCACGATCACCCAGCTGCTCGCGGTTCGCAAGGGGCGGATGGAAACCATGACCAACCACGGCACCGGATGGATCCGGATGGAGTTTCTAGTGCCGTCGCGGGGACTCATCGGCTTCCGGACCGAATTCCTCACCGATACCCGCGGAACAGGCATTCTGCATCACGTCTTCGAGGGCTACGAGCCATGGGTCGGCGAGTTGCGTACCCGCGCCTCCGGCTCGCTGGTCGCCGATCGGGCCGGCGTCGCGACGCCGTTCGCGATGATCAACCTGCAGGAACGCGGCACCATGTTCGTCGAGCCGACGACCGAGGTGTACGAAGGCATGCTGGTCGGTGAGAACTCCCGGGCTGATGACATGGACGTCAACATCACCAAGGAGAAGAAGCTCACGAACATGCGCTCGTCCACCGGCGACGACTTTCAGCATCTCGTCCCGCCACGCAAGCTGTCACTCGAGCAGTCCCTGGAATTCTGCCGCGAGGACGAGTGCGTCGAGGTGACGCCGTCGACTGTGCGGATCCGCAAGGTGCTGCTGTCCCAGACCGATCGCGAGAAGAGCAGGGGCCGCAGAGCCAAATCCTAGGTTTACGTTCCGCATAGTGCGGCCCGAATTTCCGGTTGGCGACAAGAAAACCGGAAACTCGGGCCGCACTATGCAGTTCTGAACTGGGGGATATGGCCGGCGAGGCGGAGGCGCCGGGCGTGCTCAATGGTTCGTTCGATGCGTCGGCACAGCTCTGGTGGCCGGCGGGCCACCGACCAGTCCCACCGCACGACGAGCAGCCCGGCATCGCAGAGTCGGGCCTCGCGCACCTTCTCATTCCACAACTCATCGTCGGTGTATTTCGATCGACCATCGGCCTCGCCCACGACGCCGAAGGCCCGCCAGAAGAAGTCGGCGCGTGCCAGAAAACGGCCGTCCGGCGCCAGCAGGGTGATCTGCTGTTCGGGCCTTACTGACAGCCGCCGCATAGCCAGCCGGCTCAACGATTCGAGGGGCGATTCGCTGAGAGGGCTGACCTCGTCCAGGAGTGCGCTTCCACTGGACAGTCCGGCCCGACCTCGGAGGCTGTGATAGAGGTCCGAGAGTTCCTCCACTGTGGTGAGACCACGATGCAATGCGTCATCGGTCGTCACCACTCCCGCGGCTAGGCCCGACTCCCTGGTCAGATCAATACAGGTCCGAGCAACGGTGGTCATCAAGACTCGTCGATCTCGCATCAGCTGCTCGGGCGGGATCGGTTGACGGTGCACATGAACGGCAGCCGGCCGGGTGCGAAATTCCGGCCGCAAGGTGACGCAGGGAATCGGGGGAGTTTCCAACAATGCAAGACCGTGCAACGCCGCTGCGGCGGCATGACTGACCGTTGACCCAGCGATTCTCAGCGCCGCGGCCGCCCCGCGTTTTCCTAGCAAGTCCCGCGACGCTTGCGGTGATGTTGGGCAGCGTGGCGGCACCGCGAACGTTCCCCGACGTGGACTGATCAGGCGTCCGGATGCCACTGCCCGAGACAACGCTGCGCGCGACCAACCAGATTCATAGGCCTGCTCGGTCGTGAAAACACCGAACTGAGAGCTCGCCTGGGGTGGAATCGTCTGCCGCATCGCAAAATGATCAACGATCTGCCAACTGACGTCCGACCCCCTGTGGAACCCGGCGCCGTCATCCCCAACCTCACCAAACGCATTGTGCGGCCCGAAGTTTCGGTCTGGTTGTCGCCAACCGAAATCTCGGGCCGCACAATGCAGTTCTGATGCAGACCGGGTGGGGTTAGAGGTTGGGGCCTTGGGTGCGGAGCTTGTCCACTTCCTCCATGGCCTCACGCAAGCTGCTCAGCCACTCGTCGGTGTGTTGTCCGACGAGGTTCACTGCCCACGCCAGCGCCTCGGAACGCGAGCGGGCGACGCCGGCGTCGACGAGGGTGTCGAGCACCTGCCGCTCGGGCTGGCGCAACCGGGTCATTACGGGGACGGACAGATGGGTGAACAGCACTCGGTTGTCGCCGATGCTGGCGCCCCAGGCGACCTTGCGGCCATAACGTGCCTCGGCCTCAAGCGCGATCTGAATCCGCTCTGAACGCGTCTCCTCGCGGAACCGGCTGATCCGACCGTCCGCTGCCGCGGCTGCTTCTTCAGCAGCCGTCTCGCCGGCGGCGACCTCTACGGGAGGAAGCTCACCGGTCACGATGATTTCTTCGCGGTCGACACTGACGTCAGCGGCGCCGGTGAACCAATCGGACGGAAGTCGCCCGGTGAACCACGCCACCGCGTCGTCGGCCGAAGGGAGATCGGCTTGCTGCCAGCCTCCGGGACGACCGAAGCCACGCCCACCGCCGCGATGCCCGCGACCGCCTGGCCCGCCTCGCGCACCGCCGCGCCCGCGACCGCCCGGGCCACCTCGATGACCTCGATGGCCGCGATCTTCTGCTGAGTCGGACTCTTCTGGGCCAGGTTGGCCCTCAGTTTCTGAAAACATGTTGTACTCCTTCATTCATCACTTACATGATTACACCGATACAACCGAACGGCAAGACGTTTCATTCCGTGAGGGTGTCTACACCCACTCTCAGGCTCTGTGGCAAATCGACTTTCCGCTGTGTAATCAAGCGAAAAATCGAACGCAAAGAATTCTCAAAAGGCCTTCGCGGGCTCGAAATCCTCGGTCTAATACCAGCACGCTCGGCGAACGGACGCCGAGTTCTGCCCAATGGAGGACTTTGTGAGAACAATGAAACGAACGGTCGCGAGCCTGGCTCTGATGGGAGCCCTCGCTGTCGGCGCGGTGGCTACGGCCTCCCAGGCAGGGGCTACGCATGGCCCGGGTACGGTCAGCGACGGCTGCACGGCGTACACCAAGCAGGTGGAAAAGGTCGGCAACACGGTGCAGGCGGTCTTTGTCTTGACTTGTCAGAGCGCCCCGGTCATGGGTGACTTCTCCATCGGGGGCCTGCTTTCGCGTCCCGGCGCAAATTCGAACAAGGTCAACAATTGCTACAACGCGCGGTCGTCAATCAAGAGCTGTTCGATTACCGTGACATTGCCCGATCCGGCCGGGGTTCAGACCTATACCGCCGCCGTCGTGCCTCTGTTATCAGAGACCCACCTCAGCTTCCCGACTCCCGGGCCCGTCGGTCGTGTCACCGCACTCACCTGCTACCAAGGTATGCAGTGCGACACCGCGCACCACGTGTTCAGATTCTGACGGGACGGGCACTGGCACCGAAAGCTGGTGGTCAGAGCCAATAAGCTGGCCGGGTGGATGACCTTCGCCCGACGATAGCGCCCGGACGTCTTGATGCCTTCGGGACGACGATCTTCGCGGAGATGTCTGCGCTGGCGATCAAAACCGGCAGCGTGAATCTTGGGCAAGGTTTTCCGGACACAGACGGGCCCGACTGGGTCTTACAAGCGGCTATCGATGCCATACGGGCCGGGCGGGGTAATCAATATCCGCCCGGCCCAGGCATTCCCGAACTGCGGCAGGCCATCGCCGCGCATCAACGATCTTGGTACGACCTGAGCTTCGATCCCGAGACTGAAGTCCTCGTCACGGTTGGCGCCACCGAGGCAATTGCCGCCGCGATCATGGGGCTGACCAATCCCGGCGACGAGGTAGTTACCTTCGAGCCCTATTACGACTCCTACGCGGCCTGCATCGCCCTCGCCGGCGCCGCCCGGCGGGTGGTCACACTCCGACCGGACAACAACAGGTGGACCTTCGACCCGGACGAGCTCAAAGCGTGCATCACCAGCAAAACTAGGGTGATCCTGGTCAACAGTCCGCATAATCCTACCGGCACGGTGTTCACCAGATCCGAGCTGAACCTGATCTCTGAGTTGGCGATCGAGCATGACCTCGTCGTGATCACCGATGAGGTCTACGAGCACCTGATCTTCGACGGGCAACACATCCCGATGGCGACGCTCCCCGGGATGGCCGATCGCACCGTCACGATCTCCAGTGCCGGCAAGACCTTCAGCGTCACTGGCTGGAAGGTTGGCTGGGTGTGCGCTCGTCCCGAACTGCTCGGCAAGGTCCGAGCCGTAAAGCAGTTCCTCACCTACGTCGGATCAGGGCCCTTCCAGTACGCGATCGCAACGGCCCTCCAAGCGCCCGCGAGCTACTACGTCGGCCTGGCTGCGGACCTGCGAGCCAAACGCGATACGTTGACGAATGGCCTTATCCAACAAGGGTTCTCGACCTTGACACCACAGGCGACCTACTTCGCCACCATTGATCTCGGCAACAATGCCGAGGCATGGTGCAGAGCCCTCCCCGAGCGTGCGGCCGTCGTAGCCATCCCGTCGCGGGTTTTCTATGACTCCGACATAGATCGCTACGTCCGGTTCGCATTTTGCAAGAAGATCGAAGTGCTCGAAGAGGCCCTGAGCCGGCTGAGCAAAGTAGCCTCGGGCGAAACGGGGGAGCGTAGCCGATGAAGGTTGCAGCGATTCAGCACGACATCGTGTGGGAAGACGGTGCGGCGACCAGAGCGCGGGTGGCACCGATGATCGCTGATGCGGCGGCCGGCGGCGCGCGACTCATCGTGCTCAGCGAGATGTACGCGACCGGCTTCTCGATGGATCCAGATCGGGTTGCCGAAGAACCCGGCGGTGAGAACGAGCAATTTCTGCTTGATCAGGCCAGCCTGCACGGCGTCTGGGTGCTCGGATCGATTGCCCAGTGGGCTCGAGCACTAGATAGCCGCGACGTTTCTGACAACGGCACGCGTCGCGCGGTGAATATTGCGGTGCTGGCAGGTCCGACGGGCCAGACCCATCGATACCGCAAGATCCATCCGTTCAGCTACGCAGGCGAACATGAGCGCTACGACGCTGGGACCGAATTTCTGACCGTGACGGTCGAGGGCGTGCGTGTCACCGTCTTCATCTGTTACGACCTGCGGTTTGCCGACGAGTTCTGGCAACTCGCTGCTGGCACCGATGTCTACGTGGTTCCTGCGAACTGGCCCGAACCTCGCCGCGAGCACTGGCGGGCACTCTTGCGAGCGAGAGCGATCGAGAATCAGGCTTACGTCATAGGCTGTAATCGGGTCGGCAAGGCCGATGGCCTCAACCACTCCGGGGACTCGGCGATCATCGATCCGCTCGGTCGCGTACTAGTCGAAGCGACGGTTGCCGAAACGATCCTGTCGGCCGAGGTTGATCCAGCAGAGGCACGCCGGGTCCGCGACCGGTTCCCGTTTCTGCCTGATCGCCGGTGAAATACCCGCGGATACTCCGGGTCACCGATCTGATTCGGACGACTGAAGCTGAGGTCAGGCAGGCCGCGGCACCATTGCCTCGTCGGGTCAGCGTTGCTCTCGCCGAGCTGACGCCGGGAGTGCTGGTGACGCTCGAGCTTCGCCGTACCTGGTGGGATCGGCGTCCTCGTGGCATGGCTCTTGCCGCTCTGCAACGGGTGCTGGACAGGATCCGGGCAACAGAGACGACGGTAGTAGTGGCAGCCGCGATCTTTTCGTACGGGCGGGTGCTGGCTGCACAGCGAAATCACCCTGCCGAGCTGGCTGGCAAATGGGAGTTTCCCGGTGGCAAAGTCGAGAAGGGTGAGTCACACGCGCGAGCGCTAATCCGTGAATGCGCTGAGGAACTCGATATTGAAGTCGTCATCGATGGCGAACTGGCAAGAAAACACCTGGATGACGGTGCACTGCTGGTTTTGCTGGAAGCGCATCTGATCGACCCGCAGGCTCAGCCGACTGCCTTGGAGCACCGAGAACTACGCTGGCTCGCGGCCGCTCAGCTCGAGGATGTCGAGTGGCTGTCTGCCAACTGGACATTTCTCGAATATGTGTCCCGCGCATTACAAATGCAGGCACGAAGGCCGTAGCACCGAACTTCACAAAAACCCGCGGCCATCTTCAGTGACTTTCCGCCAACGACGGGGTATTTAACGATTCCTTAACGGTTTGGCCTGAAATCGGTGTCAATCACGCGCGTTCCATAACGATTGAAGGCTCGGCGGCATCTTTTTTATGGCGGTGCGGACATCATCGGCTACGGTTCCAAACCGCGGGCCGCACTTAGATCACGATCTGGTCGCGGGACGGTCCCCGATACCAAGGCGTAATCGAGAAGATCTACCCTTCTTTTCGGGTTTGCGGCTACTGTCCATCAGCAGTGCTGCGTTGTTTAGGGAGGCAAACGGTTATATGTCGGTGACACCGACCGGGACAGATCTTGTTCAAACCGAAGCGTTTGTCGACGAGACGGCTGTCGACGAGACGAAAATCGCTGGACGCACCCCTTGGCAGCTTGCAAGGGCCCGAATCCGCAAGGATCGGACGACGAGTATCGCCTTTGTCGTCCTCTGCGTCGCGACCGTCATTGCGCTCGCGGCACCCATTCTTTCCGCCGCAGGCATTCTCACGCCGTACGAGAATCATCAAGATCTCGTAACCGGTCTCGGCTCGCTGCCGACCGGTCGATTCGGCGGCATCAGCTCAAGTCACTGGCTTGGAGTCGTGCCCGGTACCGGCAACGACGTTCTGTCGCGGGTCATTCTCGGCATCACCTTGTCCCTGCTCATTGCCGTGTCCGCGACGTTGTTCAGCCTGATTCTGGGGACGATCGCGGGCCTGATCAGCGGCTACCTCGGCCTGTGGCCCGACTTCTGGATCAGCCGTTCGATGGATTTGGTGCTGGCATTCCCGCAGCTGCTCATGCTGCTCGCCCTGTCACCGGTCATCACCGACCGCATCACTGCCCTGGGCGTGCCGGCCGGCAACCCGTCGCACATCGTTTATTTGATCTTTGTGCTCGGCTTTTTCGGTTGGCCATATTTTGCGCGCATCATTCGCGGCCAGGTGTTGTCACTGCGCGAGCGGGAATTCATTGAGGCTGCCCGAAGTGTCGGCGCTTCAAACCGTCGCATCTACTTCAAGGAACTGTTGCCCAACCTGTGGGCGCCGATCCTGATCTACTTCACTTTGAACGTGCCGGTCAACATCAGCGCTGAGGCGGCCCTGAGCTACCTCGGCGTCGGTGTGCAAGCGCCCACACCCACGCTGGGCAACGTGCTGACCGATGCCGCGACCTACAGCGGATCAGATCCGGTTTATTTCTTGGCACCAGGAATCATCATTTTCATCCTGGTGATCAGCTTCAATCTCTTCGGCGACGGGCTGCGCGACGCGCTCGATCCCAAGTCCCGAAGATGACCCACCCAAAGAGACTTTCTTCAGCAACCGCTGAAGAGGGAGTGCATCGCTACCGCGGTGTCTCGTTTAAAGGAGAGCGGATGTCTCACAAGAAGAGGGCAATCGCGCTAGGTGCCCTTGTCACCGTGACCGCGCTCGTCGTCACGGCATGTGGCGGTAGCGCGGGAACAAAGAAGAGCGATAACAGCAGTTCGGCTGCGACGACGAGTGCAAAGGGCGGAACGCTCTACTACCTCACGAAGCGTCCGGTCGAACACTGGGATCCACAGCGCGTGTACATCGGCCGCGACATTTATGACGCCGCCCGTATGTTCACCCGGACGCTGGTTCAGTTCCCGGCGACTGCCGACCCGCAGGCCGCGTTGAAGCTGCAGCCTGACCTGGCGACTGACCTTGGTACTTCGTCCAACGGCGCCAAGACGTGGAAGTTCACCCTCAAGACCGGCATCAAGTGGCAGGACGGCTCGCCCGTCACGTGTGAGGACGTCAAGTACGGCATCTCGCGCACCTTCGCCACCGATGTGATCACTGGTGGTCCGAACTACATCCTCCAGTACCTCGACGTCCCCAAGGACGCCAAGGGTGGTTCGACGTACCTCGGCCCATACAAGAAGACCGGCCAGGCTGCGTACGACAAGGCTGTGAGCTGCTCTGGGCAGACGATCACCTTCCAGTTCAACAAGCCATGGGCAGACTTCCCGTACGCGACGACGCTGACCGCGTTCGCTCCGTTCAAGCAGAGTCAGGACCAGGGCGACAAGAGCAACTTCGCGATCTTCTCCGACGGCCCGTACGAGCTGCAGGGAACGTGGGCCAAGGGCGGCACGAACACCTTCGTGCGTAACCCGCAGTACGACCCGTCGACCGACACCGTCCGCAAGGCGCTGCCTGACAAGATGGTGTTCACCGAGGGCTTGACCGATGAGGTCATCGCCCAGCGACTGATCGCAGACAGCGGTAACGACAAGTTCGCCGTCTCTGACCGCTCGATCGTGCCGGCATACCAGGCACAGGCATTCAGCCAGGCCAAGGGCCGGGTCGAGAACCCGGTTTCGCCTTACGTCTACTACCTGGTGCCGAACTTCAAGAAGCTGACCAACCCGTTGGTTCGGCAGGCTCTCAACATGGCAACCGACCGCAGTGGCTGGATCACCGCATTGGGTGGCCCGACCAACGGCACTGTCGCGAAGTCGATCATGAGCCCGGCACTTCTTGGCTACAAGGACGCCAACGTCTACAACGTTCCGGATGCTGGTGATCCGGCCAAGGCCAAGGCGTTGCTGCAGCAGGCTGGTGTTCCGTTGCCGTACCCCATTACGTTCACCTACTCCGGTGGTACCCCCACTACTGAGAAGGAAGCGGCTGTCGAGAAGGCAGCTTGGGAGAAGGCCGGCTTCAAGGTCACGCTCAACGAGCTGACCGACACGTACTACGACGTCATTCAGAACCCGGCGAAGGCTGCCACCTATGACGTGACGTGGGGCGGCTGGGGTGCTGACTGGCCGAGCGGATCGACGGTCATCCCGGCACTGTTCGACAGCCGGATCAACCTGAGCGCGGCGTCCAACGGCCAGGACTACGGTCTGTACGCCTCAGACACCGTGAACAAGATGATCGACGAGGCACTGAACCAGTCCGACCTGACGTCGCAGTCCAACGCCTGGGCGGGTATCGATCAGACGCTGGCCAAGGATGTCGCGTACATCCCGCTGCTGGTGCTGAAGTTCATCATGGTTCAAGGTTCTGGCATCAAGAACTACATCAACAACCCGAGCGTCAGCATGTACCCAGATCTGGGTGTGCTCGGAGTTCAGTAAGGCATAGGCCGGTGGTGGCGGGGAACGCGTTGTTCCCCGCCACCATTCTGCCCACGCAACATTGGCTCTAAGACAGTCGAAGAGAGTCGAAGAGAGAGGACTGTAACCCCAGAAACTTGGGGTCACGACGATGATTGCCTACACGATTCGACGCCTACTCGCGGCAGTGGTGCTGCTGTTCGTGATGAGCATCGTGACCTTCGTGCTGTTCAGCGCTATTCCCAACGATCCGGCGCGAACGGCCTGCGGCAAGAACTGTTCACCGCAGCAGGTCGAGGATGTTCGACATTCACTTGGTTACGACAAGCCGATCTATGTTCAGTACGGCTTGCTTATGAAGGGTCTCGTCGTCGGCCGGGACTTTCCCGATGACCCTGAGACCAAGAAGAACGCACCCCAAACGATCGTGCATTGTGCCGCCCCGTGTCTCGGGTATTCCAAGGCCCAGACATCGCTGGTGTCCACACTGATCAAGGAGCGATTACCGGTTTCGGTGTGGGTAGCGCTGTTTGCCTTCGTCCTCTGGATGGTCTTGGGGATCTTGAGCGGCGTGGTAGCCGCGCTTACCCGAGGGCGATGGCCGGATAAATTGCTCGTCGGCGTTGCCCTGATCGGGTATTCATTCCCGACGTTCTTCATCGGCTTGATTTTGTATCAGTACGTGGCCCTGCAATGGAAACTTGTCCCGATCCCTGAATACATTTCGCCTTTGTCCGATCCGATCGGGTTCATTCGCGGCGCGATTCTGCCTGCGGTGACGCTCTCGCTGTTGTACATCGCCGCGTATGTCCGGTTGACCCGCGCCTACGTGCTGGAGGCGATGGGGGAGGACTACCTGCGGACGGCCCGGGCCAAGGGTTTGACCGAACGCCGGATCGTCTTCAAACACACGCTTCGCGCAGCCTTGACCCCGATTACGACGATTGCCGGTCTCGACCTCGGTGCGTTGCTGGCCGGCGCCGCGATCACCGAGACTGTCTTCAACTTCAACGGGCTCGGCAAGCTCACCGTCCAGTCCGCGGTCGCAGGTGATCTGCCCACGCTCACCGCGATCGTTTTGATCGCTGCCGCGTTCATCATCGTGGCTAACGTCGTGGTCGACGTACTGTATGCATATATCGACCCACGAGTCCGGTACGCGTAAGGCGGTGTGGAACCTATGAGCGAGGGAATCACGGTGGCCGAATTGGCTTCGGACCGACCGCACGCAATGGGCGGCACCTTTTTGCAGGTCGAAGACCTGAAGGTGCATTTTCCCACCGAGGACGGCATCGTCAACGCGGTCGATGGCTTGAGCTTCGATCTCGATCGTGGTCAGACACTAGGTATCGTGGGTGAGTCCGGGTCCGGTAAGTCCGTTACCAGCCAGGCGATCATGGGACTGCACCGCAAGACCCGTGCCCAGGTGACCGGTCAGATCCTGCTTGATGGTGAAGACCTGCTGCAGGTGTCGGACGAACGGCTGCGCAAACTGCGTGGTAACGACATCGCCATGGTCTTTCAGGACCCACTGTCGGCGCTGCACCCGTACTACACGATCGGTAACCAGATCGTGGAGGCATATCAAGTCCACCACGCCGTGAAGAAATCGGTAGCGCGCCAGCGGGTGGTCGAGATGCTAGACCGCGTCGGGATTCCGAACCCGCAGCGACGCATTGATCAATATCCGCACGAGTTCTCTGGCGGTATGCGTCAGCGCGCGATGATCGCGATGGCGCTGATCAATGATCCGAAACTGCTCATCGCCGACGAGCCGACGACCGCGCTCGACGTCACCGTGCAGGCTCAGATCCTCGATCTCATCCTCGATCTGCAGAAGGAATTCGGTTCCGCCATCATCATCATCACCCACGACCTGGGTGTCGTCGCTGAGATGGCCAACGACATTCTCGTTATGTACGCAGGTAAATCCGTCGAGCGTGGCCCGGTCAACGAGGTTTTCTACACGCCGCAGATGCCATACACCTGGGGTCTGCTCTCGTCCATGCCGCGCATCGATCGAGTCCGCGAGCAGCGGCTGAACCCGATCCGGGGCAATCCGCCGTCACTGATCAACCCACCACCCGGGTGCGCCTTCAACCCACGATGCGATTTCCAGCACGAGGTGGACGATCCCAAACGTTGCTCGACCGAGGTGCCGCTCTTCGATCCTGAGCAATTGCATCCGGTGCGATGCCACATCGAGACTGCTCGCCGCAAAGAAATATTCGAGTCCACAATCAAGCCCCGTCTGTGAAAGGAGCCGACTCCATGACCGAGTCGACAGTCCCGGCAGCGGTGGCTGAAACGAGCGCACCCGCGGGTGCCTCGAACAGCAATGCCCTGCTGCAGGTCGAGAACTTGCAGAAGTACTTTCCGCTCAAAACTCAGGGATTCATTCGGCACGTCTCGGCGCCCGTCAAGGCAGTCGACGGCATCACCTTCGATCTCGACGCGGGTGAAACCCTTGGCCTGGTTGGGGAATCGGGTTGCGGGAAGTCCACCGCCGGACGGACCGTGCTGCAGTTACTCGCCCCCACCGGTGGGAAGATCACCTTTCGCGGCGAGGACGTTACCGGTGCCGATCGCGACCGGTTACGTCAGCTTCGCTCGGACATGCAGATGGTCTTCCAGGACCCATACGGCTCTCTGAACCCGCGGCACACCATCGGAACGATCATCGGTGCGCCGTTCATCATCCAGAAGGCCAAGCCGGCCAAGGGTGTCAAGGTCGAGGTCCAGGAGCTCATGGAGCGGGTCGGCCTGAACCCTGAGCACTACAACCGCTACCCGCACGAGTTCTCAGGCGGCCAGCGCCAGCGCATCGGGATTGCGCGAGCAGTGGCATTGCGGCCGAAGCTGATCGTCTGCGACGAGCCGGTGTCCGCGCTCGACGTCTCGATCCAGGCGCAGGTCGTGAACCTGCTGGAAGACCTGCAGAACGAGTTCGATCTGGCCTATATCTTCGTCGCGCACGACCTTTCGGTCGTCCGTCATATCTCGGATCGGGTCGCGGTGATGTACCTCGGCAAGTTCATGGAGCTGGCAGACCGCGATGTCCTGTATGCGGCGCCAATGCACCCATATACCCACTCGCTGATGTCTGCGGTGCCGATCCCCGATCCGAAGAAGGAGAACAAGCGGAATCGGATTCTGCTCACCGGCGACCTGCCCAGCCCGATCAACCCGCCGAGCGGCTGTGTCTTCCATACCCGCTGCCCGAAGTTCCGCTCCGTCCTGTCCGACTCCGACAAGCAGCGTTGCACCAGTGAGGTGCCGGCGTTCGAGCTCAAGGAACCCGGACACTTCGCGGCCTGCCACTTTCCGGAAGTTCGGGCCGACGTTGCCGGCATCGAGGACGCTGCCCTGCCCGTCGCCTGACCTTGTCAGGGCGGCGGTAGGTTTGGCGATGTGACAGTGCCTGATGCGCCGACGCCCGGGGTGACAGCGCCTGGGGTGCCGGTGCCTGATTCGGCACCCTCTGATGCGCCACTGCCTGATGCGGCAGTGCCTGATGCGGCCGTGCCTGATGGGGATGGCGGCATCACCGCACAGCGTCGGCTGTTGCTGGTCCACGCGCATCCGGACGACGAGTCCATCGGCACCGGCGCGACCATGGCAAAATATGTTGCCGAGGGCGCCCACGTCACTCTGGTGACCTGCACGCTGGGCGAGGAGGGCGAGATTCTGGTGCCGGCCATGTCCCAGCTCGCGGCAGACCAAGCAGATCAGCTCGGTGGCTGGCGCATAACGGAGTTGGCCAATGCGATGGCCGCCATCGGGGTGACCGATCACCGCTTTCTCGGCGGAGCCGGGCGCTTTCGCGACAGCGGCATGATGGGCACGCCGGCCAATCAGAAGCCCCGGGCTTTTTGGCGAGCCGATACCGATCGTTCGGTCTTCTATGACGCCGTGCTTGCGCTGGTCGAGGTCATTCGGGAGGTTCGACCCCAGGTGCTGGTGACCTACGACGATTTCGGTGGCTACGGCCATCCCGATCACATCATGGCGCACCGGGTCGCCACGGCCGCGGTTACCGCGGCCGCCCACGGTGGCTATGTCAGCGTCGGAGGTCAGCCGTGGCAGGTCAGCAAGACCTACTGGACGGCGATGCCCCGATCGGTGATGGCTGAGGGCCTGGAGGCGATGCGTAACGCCAAGAACTCCCCGTTCGCAGGCGCGAACTCGGTTGACGATGTTCCGGGTGTCGTCGCGGACGAGTTGGTGACCACCTGCATCGACGGTGACGCGTTCATAGCCGCCAAGGCCGAGGCGCTGGCTGCACATGCCACCCAGATCGCCAGCGACGGTCCGTTCTTCGCGCTGTCGAACAATCTTGGTCAGAAGACCTGGGGAACCGAGTACTTCCGGTTGGTCGCGGGCGAGCTCGCTGCCGAGCGGGATGCCAACGACCGAGAGACCGACCTGTTCGGAGGGCTCGAGGCATGACTGAGATTCCGCTCGACAGCACCCAGGAGGATCGCGATGCTGCCGCAGGAGCTGTCGATGGGACGAAACGGCGGTCCGTCCTGTCCGGCGAGTTGCCTACGTCGTTGAAGGCGCTGGGACTGGTGCTATATGCGATTGCCGGTGCGATGTCCGCCGTTTTCGAGATCCTGCTGATTCCATTCCGGATCGGGTCGGTCCTCGTTCCGATCGCTCTTGTGCTGGCCATCGCGAGCAACATCGCGCTACCTCGATTGGCCCGCAACCTCACCGAGTCGCCGGTCGGCTCGATTGTCCCGGTGATCACCTGGATCCTCGTCAACGTCATGCTGACCAGCACCCGTCCCGAAGGTGATTACTTCCTGCCGGGCGGCGGAACCGTTCAGTGGGTGTCCTACGGCGTGCCCGGGCTTGGCGTGCTGACCGGCCTCATCACGGTATCCCTGCTCTATGCGCCAGCCGGACGACGCCGTCAGTTTCCCCCTCGGCGCTAGCCGTCAAGCGGCTGGGCTGGTGGGCTGCTGGGGCGGAGCCGGTAGTGATACCGGTGGTGCTCGGTGTAACCGAGCGCGCGGTAAAGCGCGAGCGCGCCGACGTTGGCAGCCTCGACCTGTAGGTATGCGCGCGAGGCGCCCTCGGCGACAGCCCAGTGCTCCAACTCCCGCACTAGGCGAGATGCCCAGCCCTGCCGTCGCGCGCTCGGAGCCACCTCGACGGCACTGATCCCAAGCCAGCGTTGCCCGTCCGAACTCGGATCGACGACCCCGCGACCGATCGCGACCGTAGTGCCGCCCGTTGGTCCGTCCGCCCGGGCGGAGACGAAGCGGACGGTGTCGTGCCGTGCGAGCAGCGCCACGCCGGCAGCAGGCAGCGGGCCGTCCGCAGCGCGGTACGCGGCTTGCCAGTCGGCGGAGGGCGCCAGCTCCAGCGACATCGGGCTTCGCGCCGCTGAGCGCTCGTAGGTCGCAGTACCGCTCAGTCGCTTCGTGAGCACGATGGCCGGTTTGACGATCGTCCAACATTGGCGGGCGAGTTCGGCGTCGAGCAACCCGCGGGCTGGCAGCGGAACATGAATCAGGACGGGCAGCGATCGGCTCGAGTAGAAGGCCACCACGTCGGCAAGCACGTCACCGATCGGCCGGGTCGGCGTTGCCAACGGGAGCGCGGAGTTGCCGCGCGACGTCCACCCCGAGGTGGCCCGCAGCAGCCAGCCGTCCTGCACGAGCGCCTCTGCGGGTCGCCAGCCGCGGCTGGCGACCTCCTCCAGCGCGAGCACCCGACGTCGATCGGGCGTGACGACACGGGCGATCTGGATCGCGTCAAGATCGATGGTGACCGGTCCACGGGAGCCAACTACCGTCAGCGAAGCGGCGTCAATCGACACCAGATCTCCGACGACATCGCTCAACGGCTGCGGTCCGGCATCGCCCGAGCGGCGGTATCTGACCACGACCCGCATACCCAGCGAAGTTTCATCGATCACGACCGGCATACTAGGCGTCGGCAGCACTCGTTTCGGGAGGACTCGAAGTGACCTATGTGATCGCAGAACCCTGCGTCGACCTTTTGGACAAAGCCTGCATTGAGGAATGTCCAGTTGATTGCATTTACGAGGGTGGTCGGATGCTCTACATCCACCCCGACGAATGTGTCGACTGCGGCGCCTGTGAGCCGGTTTGTCCCGTTGAGGCGATCTTCTACGAGGACGACCTGCCCGATAAGTGGCGCGACTACACGCAGGCGAATGTCGACTTCTTTGACGACCTCGGCTCGCCGGGTGGCGCATCCAAGGTTGGTAAGACGGAGTTCGATCCGACTTTCATAGCCGCATTGCCACCGCAGGCAGCTGAGCACTGACCTATCGTGCGGGTGCACTTTCTCACTCATCCCGAGGTCGACATCGCACCTGAGGTGCCGGTCACGGAATGGGGTCTGAACGACCGGGGTCGGCAGCGCGCCCGGCTGGCAGGGTCCAAGCTTCCGGCCCTTTCAGCCATCTACAGCAGCCCAGAGGTCAAAGCGGAGCAGACCGCTCGCTTGATCGGTGAGCCCCTGGGTCTCACGGTGACGCTGGTGGGCGGCCTGGCCGAGGTTGATCGGGCCGCCACTGGTTACTTACCGGAACCTGAGTTCTGGGCCAACTACCAGCAGTTCCTGGATCGGCCGTCGTACAGCGCTCGCGGGTGGGAGACAGCCGAGTCGGCGCAACGCCGGATTGTCGCGACTGTGGATTCGTTGCTGGCGGCCGCCGATGGGGAGATTGCGCTGGTCTCACACGGCGGCGTCGGTGCGCTGCTGCTGTGTCACCTGAACGGCACGCCCATCCAGCGACTCGTCGATCAGCCCGGCCAAGGCAGCCATTTCAGCTTCGATGCCGCCAGCCGCGCAATCCTCGAAGGTTGGCGTAGCTTCGAAGACCTCGCGTAGCGCGGTCCTGAGAGGCATCGGTCCTGAGACTGATCGGTTCTGATCGGTTCAGCTGGGCAGTGCGCTCAACTGACGAGCACTGCGCTCAACTGGGCAGCGTTGCCCGGACCTGGGCGGCGGTAATCGAGGCGTCATCAGCCCACCCCTTTGAGCGTCGCCAGTGCTTGCCTGAGTACGTCACCTCAGTGATCCCGAAGGCGTTGGCGTGACTGACGAACCAGGCCGCGGTGGCCCACGAGGCGCCGGGCACCGAGATCGTGTTACCCGCCACCGCGGGGGGCTGCACGGGTAGATCAGTGCTCAGCTGGGTCGCGACGGCCGTCAGCTGCGCGGTGTCCGTCGGCTTGTCGAACGTGCAGGCAACACCGGCTGGTGTCTTGCCGACCAGCGCGTCAGCGACGGCTTGGGCCTGCGGCTCGTGCCTGGCGTAGGCGCTGCCATCAGCCGAGATCTGCACCGCCTGCACCACGGTGGCGAGCGAATCGCTTTCCCAATTGGGCACTTTGACCATCGCGTCGAGGAATTTGCCGGTCGCGTAAGAGATATCGCTCAGCTGCTCGGCGGTACCCCAGCCTTGCGACGGCCGTTGCTGCAAGACCCCAACCGAGTCGCGATCGCCTTGCCCCGACGGGATGTTGTCGAGCTTCGATTCCTGCATCGCAGCACCGAGCACGAGTACCGCGGCCCGTTCGGGAAGTTCACGCTTGATCACCACGGACACCATCGTCGAGGCGTTCTGCGCTCGGCTGAGCGTGAGGTTGTAGCTGCCGAAATCGCAGCCATCAGAGCTGACGGCCCCCTTTGCCGCGTTCCACAGGGCTCGGCCGCCAACCGCCAGCGCGGCGACGACAGCCAGCACCATGACGAGAGCGATGCCGCCCCGCCGTGCACTACCTGCTGCCACTGCTGAATTCACCCCTGCTTGAACGATCTGACGATGCCTGACCCGCGCTCGGTTCGCGGGGCCTCAGTTCGCGTGCAGCGCCGCATTCAGCTCGATGCCTTGCCCGGTGCGCTGGCGTACCTCCAGCGCGCCCGAAACCGAGTTGTGCCAGAACAGCAGACCGGATTGACCCGAGAACTCGGCGGCCTTGCGCGTGCTGCCGTCCGGTAGGACGACCTTCGAGCCCGCCGTCACGTAGGTGCCGGCGGCGACGACGCAGTCATCGCCCAGTGAGATGCCAATGCCGGCGTTGGCGCCGATCAGGCAGCGCTTGCCGACCGAGATCACCTCTTTGCCACCACCGGAAAGGGTGCCCATGATCGATGCGCCGCCACCGACGTCGGAGCCGTCATCGACGATCACCCCGGCGGAGATGCGACCCTCGACCATCGAGCTGCCAAGGGTGCCGGCGTTGTAGTTCACGAATCCCTCGTGCATGACAGTCGTTCCGCTCGCGAGGTGTGCACCGAGGCGCACTCGGTCAGCGTCCGCGATACGTACGCCGGCGGGCAGCACGTAATCGACCATCCGCGGGAATTTGTCCACCCCGTATACGGTGACCTGACCCCGCGCGCGAAGCTTCGTCCGTACCTTCTCGAAGTCCGGCACGGCGCATGGGCCGAAGTTCGTCCAGACGACGTTGTTGAGCAGGCCGAATATCCCAGTCAGGTTCTGTTCATGCGGCCGGACGATCCGGTGGGAGAGCAGGTGCAACCGCAGGTAGATGTCGGCGGCGTCGCTCGGTTCGGCGTCGAGGTCGCTGACGGTGTGCACGACCTCGGTACGAACCCCGCGTACAGAATCGGTACCGGTCAGCGCCGCGAGGTCGGGTGAGGCCTTCACATCGGCTGCTGGCTCGCCGAGGACCGGTTCTGGGTAGTAGACATCGAGGGTGAGTTCGGTGCCGTCGGACACAGTGGCGATACTTGCGAGGCCGAATCCGTGGGCGATGCGCTTGGCTGAGGGGTTCGTCACGCGACAACCCTAACGACCTCAGCTGTGCTGCGAGATACCGGTCAAGAATCTGGGTAACCACTAAAGTGGGCAGGCGTGGTAGCCGACGCTCAACTCGACCTGTCCGCCTCCGCTGAACAGCTCACTGCGGCGCTCGTCGACATCGAGTCTGTCTCCGGCAACGAGGCGGCGATAACCGACGCCGTCGAGCGGGCGCTGAACGGCTGCACAGGGCTTGCTGTGCAACGGCTGGGCAATGTGGTGGTCGCGCGGACTGAGCTGGGCCGCGCACGGCGGATCGTCCTAGCAGGGCATCTGGACACAGTGCCGATCGCCGACAATCTGCCTTCCAGGGTTGTAGACGGCAGGCTCTACGGCTGTGGCACCTCCGATATGAAGTCGGGGGTGGCCCTGCAACTGCGGGCCGCGCAGCTGATCAGTAGCGGTGAGCTTGTGCCCGCCTTCGACGTCACGTGGCTCTTCTATGACTGTGAAGAGGTAACGGCTGACCGCAATGGATTGAACCGGGTCGCAGCGCAACGGCCGGAGCTGTTGGCGGCCGACCTGGCGGTGTTGCTCGAGCCGACGAGCGGGCTGGTCGAGGGCGGCTGCCAGGGCACCATGCGGATCGTTGTGAGCACCAAGGGGCAGCGTGCGCACAGTGCCCGATCCTGGTTGGGGGTCAACGCCATCCACGGCGCAGCGCCGGTGTTGCAGCGACTTGCCGAGTACCAAGCCCGCGAGGTCGACGTGGACGGCCTGCGTTTTCACGAGGGGCTCAACGCGGTCTTCATTTCTGGCGGGGTTGCCGGCAACGTGGTGCCCGACAGCTGCGAGGTGACCATCAACTACCGGTTCGCACCCGATCTGTCCGAGGACGACGCCGAAGGCCATTTGCGTTCGGTATTCGCTGACTTCGATGTCAAGGTCACCGACTCCGCACCCGCTGCGCGTCCGGGGCTGGATCAGCCGCTGGCTCAACAGTTCGTGTCAGCGATCGGTCAACCCGCGGTCGCCAAGCTCGGCTGGACCGATGTAGCAAGATTCGCCGGACTCGGCATTCCCGCGTTGAACTTCGGCCCCGGCGACCCGAACCTCGCACACAAGACGGACGAGTCGGTCGACCTAGCCACCATCGGGGCCTCGGAGCGCGCGCTCAGCACGTTTTTGCGAGGCTGATGGTTGGTGCGGGCGGTTTCGGTTGGGCGATCGTCCTGCGCGCGCGAGGTTGGTATACGTAGGCGTCGTCATGACCGCCCGTGGGTATACCGGTTCGCAGGGTGTGAGGGCGGCCCAGGGGCGTCCCACCGTAAGCTCGCCGTGTGACCGATCACTTTCAGCGGGAGAAGCGTGGCCCCTATCGGCGTGGCCAAGAACTGGCCAGCAACGAGCCACCAAGCCTGGATTATCGGGTCACCGCCGACCAGCGGCTACTGCAAGAACGGGTCAGCGACGCCTGGCGGGTGATGCGGATTCAGGCCGAGTTCGTCGAGGGTTTCGGACTGCTTGCTGACCTCGGCCCAGCCGTCTCGGTTTTCGGTTCGGCGCGAACGGCGATTGATCATCCGAACTATGCCGAGGCACGCCAACTCGGATCGGCCCTGGTTCAGGCCGGCTACGCCGTCATTACCGGCGGTGGCCCGGGTGCGATGGAGGCTGCGAACCGTGGTGCCAACGAAGCCGGCGGAAAGTCGGTCGGACTGGGCATCGAATTGCCGTTCGAACAGCGGCTCAACGACTGGGTCAACATCGGTATCAACTTTCGCTACTTCTTTGCGCGCAAGACGATGTTCGTCAAATACGCGCAGGCCTTCGTGATCATGCCGGGTGGTTTCGGCACCCTCGATGAGACGTTTGAGGCGCTGACGTTGGTACAGACTCGAAAGGTCACCAAGTTTCCGGTGATCCTGTACGGCGCGGAGTACTGGTCGGGTCTACTCGACTGGATTCGCAACACGATGCTGGCCGAGGGCAAGGTTGCTGCCGCTGACCTCGACCTGATCCAGGTGACCAGCAGTGTCGAGGAGGCCGTCCACCTGATCGTCCAGTCTGATCATGATCGGTCGGCGCAGGATCTCAGCGAGCGGGCCGCGCTCGCCGAAGCCAAGGCGGCTGGCGCGCACGATGCCGAATAGCGTTGGACCGAACACCGCGGGGCCGAACACCGCTAAGACCAACGCTGCTGACCTCGAGGGCTGATCCCAAACCATGGCTAGTATTTGCGTTTTCTGTGCGTCCGCCACGAATATCGAGTCCAGATATCTGGACCTCGCTGCCGAAGTCGGCGAGCGGATCGGGCGCGGCGGTCACCGACTCGTGTCCGGCGGCGGCCGGGTCTCGATGATGGGTGCGGTCGCACGCGCAGCACGCGAGCACGGCGCCCACACGCTCGGGGTCATACCGCAACATCTGATTCCGTATGAGGTAGCAGACAACGACGCCGACGAGCTCGTGGTCGTTGACACCATGCGAGAACGTAAGGCGATCATGGACGCCCACGCCGACTGCTTTCTCGTGCTCCCCGGCGGCATCGGCACTATGGAGGAGTTTTTCGAGGTGTGGACGGCCGGTTCTCTCGGTATGCACCCCAAGCCGGTAATCGTCCTTGATCTGGACGGCTTCTACGCCCCGTTGTGGGCCTTCATCGAGGTCCTCGTCGAACGCGGCTTCGCTCGGCAGGCTGCCTTTGACCAGCTGCATCGAGTGAAGTCCGCGGACGATGCTTTTGCGGTGATCGCGCAATCAGTGTCAGGATCTTAGAGTGGCAGTCTTCATCGGGTACGGGCTCATCGCAGTGGTGGTGGCGGCGTTGCTCTTTTATGCCGTGGTGGCGTTGCTGCCCGACGGGCTTTCGTTCAAACCGCAGTCAGACCGCCGTCCCTTCGAGCTGCCCGCTGATCGACGGATGGTGCGGGAAGATCTCGACGTCATTCGCATTCCGGTGACGGTTCGCGGCTACCGTTTCGCTGAGACCGACGATCTGATTGACCGCCTCGCCGCCGAGATCGTTGTGCGGGATGAAGAGATTGCGCGTCTACGCGGTATCGGTGACCCAACCGCCACCGGCGATTCCGAAACGTACGCCGCAACGGATGCCGGAACTGACACCGGCACAAATGCCACTGACCACACAGCGGTTCGGCCGGCGACGCAACGTGAAAACGCCGGTCCGGCAGCGAGCACTGAACCTGTCCAGAGCCAGCGGGACGTCTGAATGGCTCAGCAACCGGCCGAACAACCGGCCGAACAACGCGTGGAACGACGTCGCTGCGATTGGGGCGATAGCGCGCCGGAGTATCTGGATTATCACGACAACGAATGGGGTGTCCCTGTTCATGACGAGGACGCGCTGTTCGAACGGCTTTGCCTTGAAGCGTTCCAATCCGGCTTGTCCTGGTTGACGATTCTGCGCAAGAGAGAAAACTTCCGTGCTGCGTTCGCGAAGTTCGACATCGCCGCCGTGGCTGAGTTCGACGGTGCTGATCGTGAACGGCTGCTCGCCGACGCCGGCATCGTTCGTAATCGCGCAAAGGTCGACGCGGCGATCAACAATGCTCGGGTCATCTCGACCGCGGTTCCGGAAGGTCTCGATCAGTTTCTGTGGTCTTTCGCCCCAGCCAAGCACATTCGGCCGAAGACGATGGCTGATCTGGTCGCTACGACGCCTGAATCGAAGGCCATGGCCAAAGAGTTGAAGCGCCGCGGTTTCGCATTCGTCGGCCCCACCACGGCCTACGCGCTGATGCAGGCCACCGGAATTGTCGATGACCACGTTTCCTACTGCTGGCGAGCCAAAGAGGCCTCATAAGCCACCCTTGACGGTTAGTCTGCGCGAAGATAATCTTTGCGCAGACTAATACCAGTCGAGGGAGAAGATCATGTGGAGCACTGAGTACAGCACCGACACGGCCGTCTCACCGCAGCAGATCTGGTCGGCGCTACGCGCGTTGCACACCGGTACGGCGCTGAGCGAGGCGAGCGATCGATTCGAGATTCACGGCCCGTTTGCGGTGGGCACCGAGATTTCGGTGACGCCCCAAGGCCAAGACACTTTTCAATCGCGGATTACCGAACTCGTCGAGAATGAGGTTTATGCCGATCAGACCAGCTTCGGCGATGTGACGTTGCTGTTCCGGCACACCTTGCGCGACCTCGGCAACGGCGGTACCCGGATCACGCACCAGCTCGAGATCGATGGTGCGGGTGCCGATCAGGCTGGCCCCGAACTCGGCGCCCAGATCAGCGCGGACTTTCCGGCCGCGATGCAGGATCTGATCGCAGCTGCCCAGGCATCGCTGCCCGCACCGTGACCCGATTCGCCGGAGGTCCGGCCGATAGCCCGGGCTTTCTGCTCTGGCACACGACCCTGCTCTGGCAGCGCACCATCACCGCGGCGCTGCAACCACTCGATCTCACGCACGTGCAGTTCGTCCTGCTGGCATGTGCCTGGTGGCTCGAAAGCAGAGGAGATACGCCGAACCAACAAGACCTCGCACGCCAGGCCGGGACGGACGTCAAGATGACGTCTCAGGTTTTACGCAAGCTCGAGGCAAAAGGTCTTCTGGAACGTGCGATCGCACCGAGTGACAACCGGGCCAGGCATTTGCACGTCACCGAGGAAGGGGCGGACCTTGCTCGCAGTGCGATCGTGGTCGTCGAAACCGCCGACGCTGAGGTCTTCGGCGCCGAGGCTCCAGCCCTGGTCGCGATCCTGCAGCGGATCGCTGGCACGAGCCGGTAGCCGGACCGCATCCCGAGGCGCGCACGGTGGCGTTTAACCGCTGGCCCGTACGCCAGAAGCTGTGCGATGGTGCCAGGTATGACTGCGACTGTCTTTGACCCGGCGACGATCCTGCGCGGTCCGCTGACGGTGCTGCGCAACTGGGCTCCCGAGGATGCAGATGAGGTGTACCTGGCCTGCCAGGACTCAGAAATTCAGCGCTGGACGCAGGTGCCATCACCGTACGGCCGCGATGATGCCGAAGGCTTCGTCAACAGCACAGCCGAGCGGTGGGCAGCCGGCTTGCCGTCCTTCGCCATCGTCGACCCTGCCGGAAACCAGCTGCTGGGCTCCATCGGCTTTCCGCGCAGCCCAGGTGAAGGCGTCCTCGAGATCGGCTACTGGGTCAGTCCGTGGGCGCGCGGACGTGGCGTCGCGACGGCGGCTGTCGGTCAGCTGTGCCAATGGACGTTCGCCCAGCCGGGCATCGAACGAATCGAATGGCAGGCTTTGGTCGGTAATGAAGCGTCCCGAAAAGTCGCCGAACACTGCGGATTCCGCCACGAAGGCATCCTGCGCAGTCGCGCCAAACACAACGGGGTCCCGGCTGACTTATGGATAGCTAGCCTGCTGCGGACAGACCTATCCGGCCCGATGTAGCCGGCCCGATTGGAGCTGGCCCGATGTGCCGGATGTCAGTGACCGACGAAAACCGGCTTTTCCTTCTTTACAAAGGCAGCGACTGCCGCCTTGTGATCAATCGTCGATCCAGCTTTCTCTTGCTGAACAGCCTCGTTCTCCAGCGATGCGGCCAGGTCGTGGGAAGCGGCGAAATGAACCGCTTGCTTGATCGCCGCATACGCCGCTGTGGGCCCGGCAGCAAGCCTCGCGGCAAGTGCCTGGGCGGTTGGCAGCACGTCGTCGGGCGGGGTGAGCTCGGTGACCAGACCGTAGTCGGCCGCGATCTGGGCGGTGATCGGCTGTGCCAGCAACGCCAGCTCCAACGCGCGGCCGCTGCCGACCAGTCGGGGGAGTGTCCAGGAGACGCCGCTGTCCAAACCGAGGCCGACATTCGCGAAGGCCAGCAAGAACTTCGCCGCGGTGGAGACAATGCGGAAATCGCAGGCGAAAGCGAAGGACGCTCCTGCTCCCGCCGCCGTCCCGTTCACGGCAGCGATCACCGGCTTGGGCATGCTGGCCAGCGATTGGGTGATCGGGTTGTAGTGATCTCGCACTGTCCGCAGCGGTGTTGGATCGTCGCTCTCGAGTAAAAGGGTGTGCTCGCCAAGATCCTGCCCGACACAGAAGCCTCGCCCGGTGCCGGTCAACACGACCGCGCGGACCGAATCATCCGCGCCGACCGCGGCAAGCGCCTCAACGAGAGCGTCCTTGAGCTCGACCGACAGCGAATTCATGGATTCCGGCCGATTCAAGGTCAGGGTCGCGACCCCGTCAGCACGGTCGATCAACAGCACATCAGCCATCCCCACACCATAACCGGCCCGACCCTCGTCCGGGCGTAAAAATACCCACGTTTAGGGCCAGGCTCGCGGCGTCATCCTCGGTGCCGTAGCCGAGAGTGAGTTTGCATACCGAACCCGAGGGTGATCCCGTTTTGGCTTGATCACCTCCCATGCGGGACAATGTGACCAGCACTACCCGGTCCGATGCCGTTCTGCTGTCTTGGGTCGGGTTGGATTGACGCAGTTCTGATCACAATAGGAGGCAGGCATGGCGGCGATGAAGCCGCGGACGGGTGATGGTCCGCTGGAAGTCACCAAAGAGGGGCGCGGCTTGGTGATGCGCGTTCCACTGGAAGGCGGCGGGCGTCTGGTCGTCGAGCTGTCTGCCGACGAGGCATCTGCGCTTTCTGAAGCGTTGTCGGCCGCAGTCAGCTAGTGGCATACCAACCCCAGTCGTACGCGGACTTCGGCTCGCAGATCCCTTTGATCAGCGAGGACCGCTTCGCGAACGGCTGGGGTTGATTCATCTCCAAAGTCGCAAGCCCATAAATTCCGCAGAAGTTGCTAGCCCAGAAGTTATCGGCCCAGAGCTGTCAGCCTAGAAAAGGTAGACCTTGATTCTGCTGCAGGTTCCCGAAGAGCCCCAGATCTGCGATGTCGTCGTGGTCGGCGCATTCGACAACGGCAGCGGCCCCCAGTTGGCCAAAACCAGCGACACGTCGTTGCCGGTCCCAGCGGCTGAAGCTGCAGCATTGTTCGTTTCAGCCGAGCGACCGTCAGCTGACGCTGGTGCGCTGCATTCGGTTCCGCTACCTGGCCACGTGCCGTCAAACGTCCTGATCGTCGGTCTGGGCGACGGTGGCGCTGATGATCTGCGGCAGGCTGCCGTCGCCGTCGGACGGGCCGTGCGTGATCTCGACGAGGCCAAGACCGTCTCCGTCGCCATCGATGCAGACACCTACGAGCACAGCCGGGCCCTCGCCGAAGGCCTCGTGCTCGGCAGCTACGAATTCGGGATCGGCGCTGCGGCCGACGACAAACTTCACGTGGTGGATCTGATCGGGGAGCTGGACGAAGCTGGCCTGACTGCCGGCGACGAGGCTGCTGATGCAGCGGGCTGGGCCCGGGACCTGGGCAATACGCCCGCTTCAGTCCTCACACCTGCGCACTTGGGTGAATTGGCGGAATCACAACTCGTAGCCGCGGGCTGCACAGTGGCAGTACGGGCCGAGGACTGGCTGAGCGAGCAAGGTTTCGGGGGAGTCCTCGCGGTCGGCGGCGGTTCGGCCTCCGGGCCTCGGCTGATCGAAGTCAGCTACCAGCCGCGTCGGGCTCGCGGAGCGGCGCCACTGAAGCACGTCGTGCTGGTCGGAAAAGGCATAACCTTCGACACCGGCGGGCTCAACCTCAAGCGCGCGGGCGGCATGCGGATGATGCACACTGACATGTGCGGCGGCGCCGCGGTGCTCGGCGCGATTCAGTACGCAGCGATGCAGAAATTGCCGATCCGGGTTACCGCGCTGGTTCCGTCCGCTGAGAACTCGGTGTCGGCCACGTCGATGCGACCGTCGGACGTGATCACCCATTTCGGCGGCCGCACCACCGAGATCGGCAACACCGACGCCGAAGGCAGATTGGTGCTGGCGGACGCGATCGCCTATGCAGTCGCAAGATTGAAGCCCGATGTCGTGATCGATATCGCGACCTTGACCGGCGCCATGAAGGTGGCGCTAGGGCTTGAGGTCGCTGGGTACTTCGCCAACGACGATGAGCTGGCCGCAGGCCTGGAAGGTGCGGCGATCGATTCCGGCGAGCAGGTCTGGCGGATGCCGTTGGAGCACGAGTATTCGTCGCTGCTGGACTCTTCCGTCGCCGATGCTCGCAATGACCCGGGCAACCCGGGTGGAATTACCGCCGCCCTGTTCCTGCAGCCCTTTGCCGGCTCGGTTGCGTGGGCACATCTGGACATTGCCGGTCCGGCGAGGGCGGCTGAAGAAGGCCCGATCTTCTCCCGCGGCGCGACGGGCTACGGCGTCCGGCTCCTGGCTCGATACCTCGAGAATCAGTAGCGAGTAGTAAGAGCCTGGCAAGAACCCAGAAGAGCAGCGCCTACAGCAGCGAGCGGTACAACTCGACCGTGCGGGCGGCGATCGCGTCCCAGCCATACTCGGTCACGGCTCGGGTTCGCCCCGCGTCGCCCATGGCCCTGGTCAGCGCCGGATCATCGATGAGGGCGTTCACCGCTGCCGCTAGGCCGCCCTGAAACTCCGACGCCTGCTGCGCCGACTCGCCGTGGTAGTCGACAAGTAGCCCGGTCTGACCCTCGACCACCACATCGGGGATTCCGCCGACCCGCGAGGCGACTACCGCTGTTTCGCACGCCATCGCCTCAAGATTTACGATGCCCTGCGGCTCATAGATGGACGGGCAGATGAAAATATCGGCGGCCGTCAGCAATTGCATGAGCTGGTCGCGCGGAAGCATCTCCTGAATCCAGACGATCCCGTCGCGTTCTGCTTGTAGCTCAGCCACAATCGCGGTGATCTCGGCGCTGAGTTCAGGGGTGTCCGGGGCGCCGGCGCACAAAGCCAACTGCACGCCGTCCGGAAATCTCTGCGCGGCCCTCAGCAGATGGGCAACACCCTTCTGGCGGGTGATTCGCCCGATGAACAAGACGATCGGCGATTGGTCATCGAGCCGGTACCGGGCCAGGACGTCTCGCTCCGGGACGGGCGCATACAGCGAGGTGTCGATCCCGTTCGGAATGATGTGCACCTTCGCCGGGTCGACAGACGGGTAGGCGGCCCGAATGTCGGCAGCCATGGCCGTGCTAACCGCGACGATCGCCGCGGCCGCTTCGTAGGCACTGCGCTCCACCCATGACGACAGCCGATAGCCACCACCGAGTTGCTCGGCCTTCCAGGGTCGCAGCGGCTCGAGAGAATGAGCCGTCAACACATGGGGAATGTCGTACAGCAGGCTCGCCAGGTGGCCGGCGAGGTTCGCATACCAGGTGTGCGAGTGCGCGACATCGACTCCCGAAAGCGCCGCGGTCATCTCCACATCCACGCCGATCGTCCCGAGTGCCGCGTTGGCCGATGCCAGGCTCGGTGGCACCTGGTAGGAGTGCACTCCGAGTTCGTCGCGTGGCGCACCGAAACAGTGCACCTCGACGTCGATGAGGTGCCGTAGTTCGCGGGCCAAGAATTCGATGTGCACCCCAGCGCCGCCGTAGACCTCGGGCGGGTACTCACGGCTGATCAGCGCTGCTCGCATAGCTTCTGACCCTATCGCCTGGGTTGCCGCGCGGAAACGCTGTGTCGCCGATCGTGATGAGGCTATGGTGACGATCATGGCGGGCGTGCGGGTACTTGGAATTGTCCTGGCAGGCGGCGAAGGCAAGCGGCTATGGCCACTCACGGCGGACCGGGCCAAGCCGTCGGTGCCCTTCGGAGGTAACTATCGGTTGATCGACTTCGTGCTGTCGAACATGGTCAACGCGGGATTCCTGCGAATCTGCGTGCTGACCCAGTACAAATCGCATTCGCTCGACAGACACATTACCCAGACCTGGCGGATGTCTCAGCTGCTGGGCAACTACGTGACGCCGGTGCCTGCCCAACAGCGCCTCGGGCCCCGCTGGTACACGGGCAGTGCCGATGCCATCTTGCAATCGATGAACCTGATCACCGACGACAACCCCACGCACATCGTGGTGTTCGGGGCCGACCACGTCTACCGGATGGACCCCCGGCAGATGCTCGAACAGCACCTCTCCTCTGGCGCCGACGTCACGGTCGCCGGAATCCAGGTGCCCCGCGAACAGGCCGATCAATTCGGAGTCATCGATGCTGCTGCCGACGGTCGCGTTCTGCAGTTCCTGGAGAAGCCTGCGGATCCGCCTGGTCTGCCGAACAAACCTGACGTCAGTTATGCATCGATGGGTAACTACATCTTCACCACTGAAGCTCTGGTCGAAGCACTCCGGGCCGACTCGCAGGACCCGACTTCGGTGCACGACATGGGTGGTTCGATCATGCCGTGGATGGTTGAACGCGATCGCGCCTGGGTTTACGACTTCAATGACAACGAGGTTCCCGGCTCGACCGATCGCGATCGGGCCTACTGGCGCGACGTCGGGACGATGGATGCCTACTACGACGCCAACATGGACCTCGTCAGCGTGCATCCGATCTTCAATCTCTACAACTCGGCCTGGCCGATCTACACCTATCACGAGCAGCTGCCGCCGGCAAAGTTCGTCGACGGCGGGCTGGCTCAGGAATCGATCGTGGGCGCGGGCACCATCATCTCGGGTTCGACGGTGCGCGGTAGCGTCCTGTCGCCGAACGTCAAGGTTCGTAACGGTGCCTACGTCGAAGGCTCGGTGTTGATGGACAACGTCGTGATCGGCGAAGGCGCAGTGGTGCGCCGAGCGATTCTCGACAAGAACGTTGTCGTTCAGCCTGGCGCGCACATCGGGGTGGACCTCGAGCTCGATCGGCAGCGATATCACGTCTCCGAGGGTGGTGTGGTCGTCCTGGGCAAGGCGGAGCGTGCGGGTGCGTGACTTGCCATACGCGTGACCGAACATTTCGGTGCTATTTGACATGGTTGACCGTCTTGAGGGGATTCGGCGAGTTACCGATTCGAGACAATCGGTTCTTAACAATCACGCGCTTCCCGGTTACGGTTCCGTTGCGGCAAAGGCGAATGGAGCACGATGCCGTATGAAGGGCTTAGAGTCCCTTCGACAAATGATGTGAATGATCCGATCCGGAGGTTCGAAAGCTGTGTTGATGCGACGATCTGTAGTGGCCGTCATGGGGTTGGCTGTTGTCGGCTCCCTTGCCCTGGCTGGCTGTGCGAAGAACAACGAGAGCTCTTCGACGCCAACCGGATCGGTGAGCGTCTCTGCGCAAAACGATCTGAGCAAGCTCGTCCCAGCCGATCTGGTCACCAAAGGGTCGCTGACGATCGGCATCGACCCGACGTACGCGCCGAACGAATACAAGGACGCGAACGGAAAGATCATCGGCTTCGACGTCGACCTGATGGACGCGATAGCCGGTGAGCTCGGGCTGAAGACCGTTTACGTCGAATCGACTTTCGACAACATCATTCCCGGCATCACGGGCGGCAAGTACGACATCGGTGTCTCGTCCTTTACCGACAACAAGACGCGTGAGAAGACGGTCGATTTCGTGACGTACTTCAACGCCGGCAGCCAGTGGGCATCAGGCGCGGGCAAAACTGTCGATCCGAACAACGCTTGTGGACTCAAGGTGGCGGTGCAGACCGGCACCATCCAGGACACCGACGACGAACCAGCGCGCAGCAAGGCCTGCGTCGCCGCCGGGAAGAAGCCGATCATCAAGCTCAAGTACGACAAGCAGGACGACGCCACGACCGCGGTCATCCTCGGCAAGGCAGACGCGATGATCGCTGACTCGCCGATCACCGCCTACGGCGTGAAGCAGAGTGCAGGCAAGCTTCAGCTCGCTGGTCAGATCTATGACGCCGCTCCGTACGGCTACCCGATGAAGAAGGGCAGCGACCTCGTCAAGCCGATCCAGACAGCGCTGCAGGCGTTGATCACCGACGGTACCTACAAGACGATTGTCTCCAAGTGGGGCGATGATTCTGGCGCAGTGACCGAAGCCAAGATCAACGGCGCCACGAGCTGATCGAGGATGGTTCACCAGGCGGACGCTCCAGAGAGTGACATCCCTCCGGATGATCTGATCAAGGCTGTCCCGTTGCGCCGACCCGGGCGCATCATCGTCGCCGTTGTACTCGTCGTTCTGCTCGCGCTGTTTGTTTATGGCGCAGCCACGAACGACGCGTACCAATGGTCGACCTTCTTTGACTACCTCTTCGATCAGCGGATCTCGACAGCCGCGCTCATAACCCTGGAACTCACCGTGATCTCGATGGCCATCGCCATCGTGCTCGGGGTGTTCCTCGCGGTTATGCGGATGTCGGACAATCCGGTTCTCAAGAGCGTCGCCTGGTTGTACCTGTGGATTTTCCGCGGCACCCCGATCTACGTGCAATTGGTGTTCTGGGGCCTGATCACCACGATCTACAAGCACATCGACCTCGGTGTGCCGTTCATGTACCAGTTCGTCCATCTCGATACCGGGTCGTGGCTCACGCCGTTCGTCATGGCGTTTCTGGGCCTCGGCCTGAACGAGGCGGCCTACATGGCCGAAATCGTTCGGGCCGGCATCGGTTCGGTTGATGAGGGTCAGAATGAAGCTGCCGTGGCCCTCGCCATGACCTGGCCACAAACCATGCGCCGGATCATCTTGCCGCAGGCGATGCGGGTGATCATCCCGCCGACCGGCAACGAGGTCATCAGCATGTTGAAGACCACCTCGCTGGTCATCGGCGTGCCTTACACGGCCGACCTGTACTCAGTCAGCCGGCAGATCGGCGGCGTGCTCTATCGTCCGATCCCGCTGCTGCTGGTCGCATCGGCCTGGTACCTGGCGATCACCAGCGTGCTCATGGTCGGGCAGTATTTTCTGGAGAAGCGCTACTCCCGTGGCGCTTCCAGGGTGCTGACCACGAAGCAGTTGCAGGCACTTGCGACTGCGCAGGCAGCTGAAACTGCGGACGGAGGCAGGCCGTGAGCGAGCCGGGGGCTGCGAACCTCATGGTCGACGCGCGCAGCGTGCAGAAACACTTCGGCGCCCTGCAGGTACTAAAGGGTATTACCCTGCAGGTCAAACCCCGCGAGGTGATGTGCCTGGTCGGGCCGTCCGGCTCGGGTAAGTCGACGTTTCTGCGCTGCATCAACCACTTGGAGAAGGTGACCGCCGGCCGGCTGTACGTGGACGGCGTGCTCGTCGGCTACGAGGAGCGCGGCAACAAGTTGCACGAGCTGCACCCGAAGAAGGCGGCGCAGCAGCGTCGTGACATCGGCATGGTCTTTCAGCGGTTCAACCTGTTTCCCCATATGAACGCTCTCGAAAATGTTATCGAGGCGCCGATTCGGGTCAAGGGCGAGAACAAGGCGGCAGCGACCGAGCGCGGCCGGGCGTTACTCGAACAGGTCGGTTTGTCGAGCAAGGAGAAGGCTTATCCCGCCCAGCTGTCTGGTGGTCAGCAACAGCGCGTGGCGATCGCGCGGGCCTTGGCCATGCAGCCCAAGCTCATGCTCTTCGACGAGCCGACCTCGGCCCTGGATCCAGAGCTGGTGGGCGAAGTCCTCGACGTCATGCGCAATCTCGCCAGCGGTGGCATGACCATGATCGTCGTGACGCACGAGATGGGTTTTGCGCGCGAGGTCGGCGATCAACTCGTCTTCATGGACAGCGGCGTTGTCGTCGAAGCCGGAAAGCCGCGAGATGTGCTCAGCAATCCGCAGCAGGAACGGACGAAGGCCTTCTTGTCGAAGGTGCTGTGAGCGTCGGCTGGGACGCCGATCCGGTCGTGACATCGACGCCAGGCCGACCTGCGCTGGCAAGCGATGTCACCGCAGACGTCTGTGTCGTGGGCCTTGGTGGCAGCGGTCTGGCGGCAGTAGGCGAGGCCCTTGCCCGCGGCCTGTCCGTCGTCGGCCTGGATGCCGGCCGGGTGGCGGCGGGGGCAGCGGGCCGCAACGGCGGGTTTCTACTCGGCGGGCCAGCGATTGCCGTGCATCAGGCCGCGGCGAACTGGGGCCCGGACGGCCTGGTAGACGCGTTGGCGCTCTACCGGGAGACGCTCAAAGAGATCGCCAACCTCGAAACGCTGCTGGGCACCGACGTGATCCGTCGAACTGGGTCGATCCGGCTCGCGGGCCTGCCGGGCCCGGCAGGCAACGCTGCCGAAGTTCTCGATCAAGCAGCGGAACTCGCCGACTGCGCTGAGCAGCACCGGGTGCTCACCGGGCACGGCATCGCGGTTGAACACTACGACGGCCCGCTGGGCGTCGGTCTCTACCTGCCCGATGACGCGGCGATGAACCCGGCCCGGCGGGCATTAGGCCTGGCTGAGCACTATGCGCGGATGGCAGGCGCATCGCTGTACGAGAACTCCCCGGTGCTCGCCCTTGAGCCAGGCCGGGTGGTCACTGCGGACGGCTCGGTGACCGCGGGGCTCATCGTCGTTGCCGTCGACGGCAAGCTCGACGTGCTGCTCCCCGAGTTGGCGGGGCGGGTCCGCACCGCCAGGCTGCAGATGCTGGCGACGGCTCCCATCCAACCCGGGCGGCTGCCGTGCCCGGTCTATGCGAGATGGGGCTACGAATATGCCCAGCAGGACGCGTCCGGCCGGATGTTCATCGGCGGCGGCCGCGATCGCTTCGTTGCGGAGGAATGGACGACCGACGCCGAACCCACGTCGAACGTCCAGGCGTGGATCGAGCAGGCCGCGGTCCGTTTCGCCGGGCAGCCGATCGGCGTGACGCACCGCTGGGCAGCCTCGGTCGGCTACACGGCCGACGCCCGGCCACTGGTCACCCAGGTGAAACCAGGTGTCGTCGCATGTGGCGGATATTGCGGTACCGGCAATCTGGTCGGCCCGATCGCAGCGCGCGCGGCCGTCGCCCTCGGCCTTGAAGGCACGAAGCCCGCCGGTTACTTCGCAATGTGACCCCCGTAACGATCCGATCGGCCGTAACGGCAAGGGGCGGACCCGGCCCAGCCGGGGCTTCGGGGTTCGGGGGAGAATGGTGGGGTGACCCCGGACGATCTCGCCGCCGCCCTTCGGTTTGCAGGTGTCGCCGAGGTGGATGTGTCGACCCGTCGGCGGGCTGAATATTCGACTGATGCCTCGAACTACCGGGTCGTCCCGAACGCGGTGGTGTTCCCCCGGCACGCCGACGAGGTGGCGCTGGCCCTCGAGGTCGCCCGCGCAACTGGCACGCCGTTCACCGCTCGCGGCGCGGGCACTTCCTGCGCCGGAAATGCTGTCGGCCCGGGCATCGTGCTGGACTTCTCCCGCCACCTCAACAAGATCATCGCCATCGACCCGGAATCGCGGCGAGCGACCGTCCAACCAGGGGTCATTCTCGCCGATCTGCAACGAGCGGCCGGTCAGCATGGTCTCCGGTTCGGTCCCGACCCCTCGACTCAGGCTCGTTGCACCATCGGCGGCATGATCGGCAACAATGCCTGCGGTGCGCACGCGCTGGCCTACGGCAAGACGGCGCACAACGTGGCAGCGCTCTCGCTCCTACTGCCGGATGGGCGCGCAATGCGGGCCACGACGCTAGGAGACTCGATCGATCCGGAAGCCGCCGCGCTGAGCAGGCTGGTCGGGGACAATCTGGCACTGATCCGGACGGAGTTCGGCCGGTTCTCCCGGCAGACATCGGGTTATTCGCTCGAGCACCTGCTGCCCGAGAACGGCGCCAACCTGGCGCGCTTCTTCGGTGGCACCGAAGGCACCCTGGCAACGATCACGGAGGCTGAGGTCGTCTTGGTCCAGGCGGCGCCGTTCACCGCCTTGGCTGTGCTCGCCTACCCGGACATGGCAACCGCTGCCGACGCGGTGCCTGCGTTACTCCCGTTGAAGCCGCTTGCCCTGGAAGGCATGGACTCTCGTCTCATTCAGGTCTTGATCGATCGGCGTGGGCCAAGCGCTGCGCCACCGTTGCCACGGGGCGGGGGCTGGCTCTTCGTCGAGACCGGTGGCCAGACCCAGGCAGAAGCCGTTGCCGCGGCGGAGGAATTCGCTCGGGCCGCTGCGCTGGACGGCTCAACCGATTCGACCGTCGTCATCGGTGAAGACGCCCGCCGGCTCTGGCGAATCCGAGAAGACGGTGCGGGTCTCGGTGGCCGCACCCCGGCCAACGCACCAGCCTGGCCAGGTTGGGAGGACGCGGCCGTCCCGCCGGAGCACATCGGCAAATACCTTCGCGAATTCACGACCCTGCTGGCCGAACATCACCTGGACGGGCTGATCTACGGGCACCTCGGTGACGGTTGCGTGCACGTCCGGTTGGATTTCCCGCTGGCGGATCGTCCCAAATCGTTTCGGGAATTCATGTTCGCCGCCGCCGAGCTTGTTGCTTCTTATGGTGGCTCGATGTCAGGTGAGCACGGCGACGGGCGGGCGCGCAGCGAGCTGCTGCCGCTGATGTATTCGGCCGAGGCGATAAGGCTCTTCTCGTCGGTCAAGGCCATCTTTGATCCGGCGAACCTGCTCAACCCGGGGGTGCTCGTCGATCCCGCGCCGGTTGATGCTGATCTGCGGTTGCCGCAGGCAGTACCGCTGACCGGTCCGCTCGGGTTCAGTTACCCACACGACGGCGGGTCGTTCACGACGGCGGTGCACCGCTGCGTCGGGGTCGGCAAGTGCCGGGCTGACACGACCGCGACGGGTGGTGTGATGTGCCCGTCCTACCTGGCCACCAAAGACGAAACCCACTCGACCCGTGGACGGGCCCGGGTCTTGCAGGAGATGGCCAACGGCAGCCTCGTCACCGAAGGCTGGAAGTCCCCCGAAGTCACCGAAGCGCTCGATCTGTGCTTGTCGTGCAAGGGTTGCAGTTCCGATTGCCCTGCTGGCGTCGATATGGCCACCTACAAGGCTGAAGCGCTCTTCCACCGCTACCGCAGGCGGCTGCGGCCGGCCTCGCACTATCTGCTCGGCTGGTTGCCACGATGGGCCAAGCTTGCGACCCGAACGAACGCCACAGCACGTATGGCGAATGCATCGTTGAAGCCGAAACCGTTGGCGTCATTAGCCAAGCAGGTCGGTGGTATCGACCCACGGCGTCCGTTACCGCAGTTCGCTCGCGAGTCGTTCCGGCGCTGGTTCGCCAATCACCCGGTGACCACGGGTGATCCGGTCATGCTCTGGCTGGACACCTTCACCAACGGCTTCTCCCCAGAGGTCGGAATCGCCGCCGTACAAGTGCTCGAGGCCGCCGGCTTCTCGGTGCGCATCCCCGAGCGACAGGTTTGCTGTGGCCTGACTTGGATCTCTACCGGTCAGCTCGATGGCGCCCGAAAGCAGCTGCGGGCAAGCCTTGACGCCCTGGAACCTGCGCTGAATTCAGGAATCCCGATCGTTGGGCTCGAGCCGTCGTGTACTGCGGTGTTCCGGTCAGATGCGGTGGAGTTGCTACCCGACGATCCGCGCGCGATCAAGGCCAAGCAAGCCATCCGGACGCTGGCCGAGCTGTTGACCGAGCGGGGCTGGGTGCCGCCTGATCTGGCCGGGGTCACCGCCTTGGCTCAGCCACACTGCCATCAGCACGCGGTGATGGGGTTCGGCGCCGACCGGGCGCTGCTGACCGATGCGGGAGCCGAGGTCAGCACCGTCGGCGGCTGCTGCGGCCTGGCCGGCAACTTCGGAGTGGAGAAGGGACACTACGAAGTGTCGGTTGCAGTGGCCGAGCACGATCTGCTGCCAGCCGTGCGTGCAGCGAATCGCGAAACCGTCATTCTTGCCGATGGATTCTCGTGCCGAACCCAGCTCGATCAGTTGGCTGATCGCTCAGGCCAGCACCTCGCCGAATTGCTGGCCGAACGACTCACCACTGACACTGCCAAGCGAAACACACAGGTTCTCTCATGAACACAGGTTCTCTGATGAACACAGGTTCTCTGATGAACACAGGTTCTCTGATGATGAAGGCTCTCTCATGACCCAGGGTTTCGTGCCGCCGCCGTACCCGTACGACCGGCTCGACGAGATCATCGCGATCGCGGCTAAGTTCGACGGTGGCGCCGTCGACCTGTCGATCGGTACTCCCTGCGACCCGCCGCCTGCCAATGTGATTGCAGCGCTGGCTGATGCGTCGCTCGCACAGGGGTATCCGCCGTCCATCGGCACGCTTGCTTTACGCCAGGCCGCGTCCCGCTGGATCTCTCGCCGGCTCGGTGCCGAGGTTGACCCGGCAACACAATTGGCTGCCTGTGTTGGCACCAAGGAGTTCGTCGCGTCCGTCCCGCAGTATCTGAAACTGCGGACGCCGGATAAGGACACCGTGCTCTACCCGGCGATCAGCTACCCGACGTATGAGATGGGCGCGATACTCGCGGGATTGCGTGCGGTACCTTACCTCGCGCTGGACGAGATCGATCCGGCCGATGCCCAACGGGCTTTGTGTATCTGGGTGAACTCTCCCAGCAATCCGACGGGCGAGCTGATCGATCTACCGCGTGCGGCCGCTTGGGGTCGTGAACGCGGCATACCGGTGCTGTCGGACGAGTGCTACGCCGAGTTCACGTTCGCCGCGCCGGCGACCACGATCCTGCGCGAAGGCACCGATGGGTTGATCGCCCTGCACTCACTGTCCAAACGGGACAACTTCGCCGGCGCGCGGATCGGTTTCTACGCCGGCGACGCCGAACTGGTGCATTACCTCCGCGAGGTCCGCAAGCACGCCGGGCTGATGCCGCCTGGTCCCGTGCAGAACGCTGCCATCGTCGCACTCGATGACGATGTGCACGTCGAAGCGCAACGCAAGATCTATTGGCGACGGCTGGAACGGCTTCGCGAGGTGCTGGCGGCCTTGGGGCTCACCGCGGAGATGCCGGCCGGGGCGTTCTACCTGTGGTTCGCTGCTCCCGATGGTGACGCGTGGGCCTGTGCCAGGGATTTGGCCGAGCGCGCTGGGATCGTAGCTTCGCCCGGTGAGTTCTACGGCGACGCCTCCGCGGGATTCTTGCGGCTCGCCGCCGTGCAACCCGACGACCGGATCGAACTGGTCGCCGCCCGCGCCGGCCTCTAACCCGCCCTCAAACCTGCGAATCGTGTAACGCTCGGCATCTATACGGTGCCGAGCGTTACACGATTCGCCAGCGGTTAGACGAATTCGACGCCTTGGGCCAGTGGTAGTTCGGTCGAGTAGTTGATCGTGTTGGTGCTGCGGCGCATGTAGGCCTTCCACGAGTCCGAGCCCGATTCGCGGCCACCACCGGTCTCTTTCTCGCCGCCGAACGCGCCACCGATTTCCGCACCGGACGGGCCGATGTTGACGTTCGCGATACCGCAATCGGAACCGGTGGCTGACAGGAACAGCTCCGCCTCGCGGACGTTGAGGGTGAACACCGACGACGACAGCCCCTGAACGACGTCGTTTTGCAGGGCGAGTGCCTCGTCGAAGGTGTCGTAGCTCAGCACGTACAAGATCGGCGAGAAGGTCTCGGCCTTCACGATGTCGGACTGCGCGGGCATCTTCATGATTGCCGGCTGGACGTAAAACGCCTGGTCTGCGCTGCTCCCCTCAGGGCCGAGCACCACCCGCTCACCGCCGACGACCAGCTCGCCACCGTCGGACTGCGCAGCCTGCAGGGCCTTTTCAAAGCCTTCGAAGGACGCGCCGTCGATCAGCGGACCGACCAGCGTGCCATCTGCCAGTGGGGACCCGATCGGCAACGTGCTGTAGGCGTTCTTCAATCGCTCGATCAGCTCGTCCACGATGGAGGAATGGGCGATGACGCGCCGCAGCGACGTGCAACGTTGCCCGGCCGTCCCAGCTGCGGAGAACACAATGCCGCGGACGGCGAGGTCGAGATCGGCCGAGGGCGCAACGATGGCGGCATTGTTGCCACCGAGTTCGAGCAGCAGCTTGCCGAACCGACCGGCGACCCGGGGTGCGACGGCCTTGCCCATTCGGGTAGAACCGGTCGCGGAGATGAGGGCAACCCGCGGATCGTCGACGAGGGCCTCGCCGGTGGCGACGCCGCCGAGCACGAGTTGTGAGATGTCGGCCGGAGCGCCGGCCCGCCGCGCCGCCTCGGTGACCAGGGCCTGACAGGCAAGCCCGGTCAGCAGGGTCTTCTCCGATGGCTTCCAGACGACGGAATCGCCGCACACGAAAGCCAGTGCGGAGTTCCACGACCACACCGCCACCGGAAAGTTGAACGCCGAGATGACACCGATGACGCCGAGCGGGTGCCACTGCTCCATCATCCGGTGGCCGGGACGTTCAGTGGCGATGGTTTGGCCGTACAGCTGGCGCGAAAGCCCGACACCGAGATCGCAGATATCGATCATCTCTTGAACCTCGCCGAGGCCTTCGGAAGTGATCTTGCCGACTTCGATCGATACCAGCGCGCCGAGATCGTCCTTGTGCTCACGAAGCAATTCGCCTAGCTCGCGGACCAGCTTGCCGCGTACGGGTGCGGGCACCACGCGCCATAGCTCGAACGCAGCCTGCGCGCGCGAGACGATGTCGGTCACCTCTGCGGCGCTGTGCGACTTGAGCCGCCCGAGCTCGCCACCGGTGATCGGCGTACGGCTGACCAGATCGCCCGAATCGGTAAAGGGATCGGTCACGCCCAGACGCGCGAGGATCGCCAGGGTGCGTGCCCTCAGTTCCTCATGGTCGAGTTCGCTACCGAGTTCGCCCTGTGTATTCAAGGTGGTCATGGTCATACCTTTCCGAGGTCGCCGAACAGGGCGCCGTTCTTGGTGGAGAGCAGGTCGGCAAAGGCGATGTCCTCCTGCTTGATGAAGCCGGTCTGGGGGAGCCGCCCGTCGGCCACGAGTTCCACGACGGCGGCAGCGGAAGCGGCAGTCGTCCAGGAGATCGCGCGCCACTTGCGGCCGTTGATCTCCAGCGGCTGGTACGCCCGGACGTACTGCTTGCGGTAGAGCTGGGTGCCGGCGGATTCGTGGGACTTACCCTCGACCGCGGCGTGCAGGTAGACCACATCGTCATCGACCGGTGGCTTGGCCTGGACGAGGATCTCGCCGGCGAGCTCGCGTCGGTCGCGAAGGCCGAGTTCGTCGAAGAAGAAACGCATCAGTTCGAAGTGGCCCGGGTAGCGCATCGTCTTGTAGTCAAGCCGCTGGACTCGTCCCTCGTAGGTTTCGCACATCGTGCCCAGGCCACCTGAGGTCAGCGACGCCTCGAGTTCGATGCCGCCGATGACGACCCGTTCGTGCTCGGTCATGGCCGGCACCATCTGGCGATGGCCCGATCGCAACACCTCGCAGTCATTGAGGTACTCGTTCACCACGCCCTCGGCCGACCAGTTGAAGGCGTAGCCGAGCAGCCCGGCGGGGTGGCGCGGCAGTGCGCCCACCTTGAGCTCGATCGAGCGGATCTCGTCGAACTGCTTCGTGAGCGAGGAGCCGACGATGCCGATCAGGCCGGGCGCCAGGCCGCACTGCGGGACGTAGCCGAGCGGGGATTGGGATTGCTCTCGGCGGCAAGTTCCAGCACCCGGTTCGTGGTCGGGACGTCTTCGGTCAGGTCGAAGTAGTGCACACCGGCGCTGTGAGCCGCCTCGGCGACGCCCAGATTCAGGTTGTACGGCAAGCAGGAGACGACCGCGTCGGCACCGTCCAGCGCTGCCTGCAGCGCGGCTTTGTCGCGCACGTCGAGGGCTTTGGTCGCGAACGGCAGTTCGCTGCGTTCCCGGGCGTCGTAGGCCGTGACCGTGAATCCGGAGTCGGCCAGCAGGGTCGCAACCAGCTCACCGACCTTTCCCAAGCCGACGACTCGAACCTCATTGATCGAGCGCGCCATCTGCAGATCCTTTCGATCGCGTGAGTGCTGATTCGCACCCCCGAGATCATCGGGAGTCACCCTCAGCAGTTGTGCTTATGTGAGGCTTATAGTAGCCGTTAGAGAAATTGATGCTCAGCTACCGTGAGCGCACGCGAAACTTTCGATCCGATCCGACCCCACAGACACACAGAAGGCGGGCAGCGGTGCTACCAGAAGCCGTGCAACAACGGCCTCCGCTCGAGGTGACGCGGCTGCGTCTGCTGCGCGAGGTGGCCATCCGTGGCTCGATCGCGGCGGCAGCGCGGGCCGTCGGTTTGACGCCTTCCGCGGTGTCGCAGCAGCTCACGATTCTTGAGCGCGAGGCCGGTGCCGCCCTGCTCGATCGGTCACCGCGTGGCGTTCTGCTGACCGGCGCCGGTCAGGCGTTGGTCGAGCGGGCGCGCGCGATTCTCGAATTGCTCGAAGAGGCTCGTGCCGACCTCGATCGGCTCGGCGATGAACTCGCCGGCCAGGTACGGATCGGCGCCGTCGCTTCGGCAGCAGCGGCATTGCTCAGCGATGCCACTCTGCAACTGGCGATTGATCATCCAGCCCTCGAACTGAGCGTGATGGTCACCGAACCTGACCGCAGCATCGAGGCACTGTTGCACGGCGATATCGATGTGGCGGTGGTCGACGTCTATGACGGGGTTCCGGTGCCGATGCCGGACTATCTCAGCGCGACCGAACTGTGCACCGAGCCGCTGGTATTCGTGACCGCCGCTAGATCGTCCGAAGCGTCGTCCGAAGCGTCGCCGAAGGGCAGGACAGGCAAAGCAGCCACGGCATCGGCCACAGCCGGTGTCAGGCTGGCCGATCTGGACGACGCCGATTGGGTGATGCCGCCGATCGAGGCGGCGTGCGGTCGCGCCGTGCGCTACGCCTGCCGGGCCGCGGGGTTCGAGCCGCGGGTCCGCTGGGAGACCGATGACATGCTGCTGCTCGTCCGGGCGGTTGCTGCCGGGCACGGGGTGGCGGTGCTGCCCCGGCTCGCGGTGGCCGATGCGGTCGCTGCTGTCGAGGTCCGCCCCTTGATCGAGCCGGCCATGAATCGCCGCCTGCTCGCATTGACGCGCAGCAGCAGCCAAGACCGTCCGGTGATCCAAGCCGTCCTGGCAGCAGTCAACGCTCAGGTCTGAGCCCCGCATTGTGCGGCCCGACGTTTCGGTTGGCGGCACCGAGACCGAAACTTCGGGCCGCACAATGCGAAAAGAAAAGTCAGCGTTTGGCGGCAACCAGCAGGCCGTCGCCGACGGGCAACAGCGCGGCGATCAGGCGCTCGTCGTCGCGGACGGCTTTGCCCAGCTCCCGCAAGGCAACCGTCTCGGCGTCGCGACTGGCAGGATCGGCAACCCGGTCGTGCCACAACGCATTGTCGAAGGCAACCACGCCACCGCTTCGCAGCAGTCGGACGGCCTGTTCGAGGTAGTCGCCGTAACCGGTCTTGTCGGCATCGACGTACACGAGGTCATAGGCACCATCGGTCAGCCGCGGCAGTACCTCACTGGCCGTACCGTTGATGAGCCGGTAACGGCTGCCGGCGATTCCCCCGTCGGTAAAGGACTGTTTGGCGGCGCGCTGATGTTCGGACTCGGTGTCGACAGTGGTCAGCACGCCGTCCGGGCGCATCCCACCCAGCAGCCACAGCCCGGATACTCCTGCGCCGGTGCCGAGTTCGACGACCGATCGGGCGCCAACGAGGGCGGCGAGCACTCGGAGCGTCGCGCCACCTGCCGGGCTGATCGGAACGCAACCGAGTTCGCGACCGCGCGATCGCGCAGCGGCGGTCACCTCGTCCTCGGCGATGAAATTCTCGACATAGCTCAGGCTGCTGACTGAGAGGTACGCGTCGGCCATGGCCGGGACTCTACCGACAACCGCACCTACCCGCAGTCAGCGCATCGAGTCGAGAATGTGCTGCAGATCCGCAACCGTCGTCCGCGGGTTGACGATGGCGAAGCGGGTGCAGATCTTGCCGTTGTGCCGGCTGGGTGTCACGAAGGCGAAGCCGGCCGCGAGCAGTCGCGCCGTCCAGTCGGCGTAGTCGTTCTCGGTCCAACCGATGCGTTCGAAGATCAGCACTGACAGGTCGGGCTCGACGAGCAGTTGGACGTGCTCGGCGGCATCGATGAGCTCGCGACCGGCCCGGGTGATCGTCAGCGTCTGCTCGATCGCCTCGGTGTAGGCCGCGGTGCCATGCACGGCCAGCGAAAACCAGAACGGCAGCCCGCGTGCGCGCCGGGTCAGCTGGATCGAGAAGTCGCTGGGATTCCACTCGCCCTCGACGTTCACCGGATCGAGGTAGCCGGCGCGCTGGGTGTGGGCGGCGCGGGCGAGCACCGGATCGCGGTAGAGCAAGGCGCAGCAGTCATAGGGCGCGAACAGCCATTTGTGCGGGTCGACGATGAACGAGTCAGCCAGCTGCACGCCGTCATACAGCGCTCGGACGGAGGGCGCGGCGAGCCCGGCGCCCCCGTACGCGCCGTCGACGTGCAGCCACCAGCCCTGCTCGCCAGCGACGGCGGCGATGCCGGCGATGTCGTCGACGACACCGAGGTTGGTCGATCCGGCGGTCGCGACGACCGCGAAAATACCGTCTGCGGTCGCCGCGTCGAGTTCGCCGAGGGTGGCGGTGATCGCCTCGCCGGTCAGGCGGCCGCGGGCGTCACCGGGAACCGTCACGATGTCGACGTCCATGACCTCTTGCAGCGCGTGCTTGACCGAGGAGTGCGTTTCGCCGGTGAGCACGACCGACCACCGCGCGGGCAGCGCGATGCCCTGCTCGTGTCGGCGGTGTCGCGCCGCGGCCCGGGCGGCAACCAGCGCGGACAGGTTGCCGATGGTGCCGCCCTGGACGAATACCCCACCGGAGGTGTCCGGCAGGCCCACCAGGTCCGCTATCCAGCGCAGGGCCTGGTTCTCGGCGTAAACGGCGCCGGAGCCTTCCAGCCACGAGCCGCCGTAGACGCTGGACGCGCCGACCAGCATGTCGAACGCGGCCGCCGCCTTGGTCGGCGCACCGGGGATGAACGAGAGGTAGCGGGGGTGATCGACCGACAGGCACGCCGGTGCCAGCACGTGCTCCCACAACTCGGTTGCGCGCTCGGCGCCAAGGCCGTCCGGCGTGACCGTGTCGCCTGCGCTGGCCTGCAATTGCTCAGGTGTCCTGGATTCGTCCAAGGGCGCCTGCATGCGGAGCCGATCGAGGCATAGTTCGGCCAGCGAGCGCGCCATCGCGGTGCCGGCATCGGTATTGGTGTGCACGGGGGCAGAGCCTAAACAGCGCGGACGTCGATCGGGAAAAAACGTCGCGGCTTTCGGGAACGTGAGAGCCTGCTGAGGCGTTTAGACGATACACAGTCGAACCTGGGAGGGTTCTTGTTCTCCAGCCAAAGCGGCCGGGGTACAGCTGCAGAAATGGGTGATCTTGTCGATGACCACGCTGAACCTGGGTGTGGCTAGTTCGATGGGCGGGCGCACAGCCCGCGATACGGGTGTGTCCACCGAGCCGGCGAGTGTCGCTGAGTCTTCAGCAGCGCCAGCTTCGGACTGGGTCGCGCCCACTTGGGACGAGATTGTCCGCAACCACGCAGACCGGGTTTACCGGCTGGCGTACCGGCTGTCAGGTAATCGCTCTGATGCCGAGGACCTCACCCAAGAGACATTCGTCCGGGTTTTCCGGTCACTGGCCGACTACACCCCCGGAACCTTCGAAGGCTGGCTGCACCGCATCACGACCAACCTCTTTCTCGACATGGTCCGCCGCCGTCAGAAGATTCGCTTCGACGCGCTGGCCGAGGACGCCGGTGACCGGCTCGCCTCCGAGGACCCTGGCCCCGAACGAGCTTTCGAACAGAACAACCTCGATCCCGAGATCCAGCGCGCGCTGGACGCATTGCCGGCCGACTTTCGGGCCGCCGTGGTGCTGTGTGACCTCGAGGGTCTGACCTACGAAGAGATCGCGCTGACCCTCGACATCAAGGTCGGGACGGTGCGATCGCGCATTCACCGTGGCCGCGTGCTCCTTCGCGAGGCCTTGGCGCACCGTGCACCAGGCGTCCGGCCGGTCGAAGCCGGTCGTCCGTCCGAATTAGGTCGTCTGTCAGAAGCCGAACCAATATCCGCAGGAGTGAACTAGTCGATGTCCGTGCCAAGCGTCTTCGGACTGCCGCATCTTTCAGAAGATGCCGTGGCCGCCTTCGCTGATGGCGTACTCGCTCCTGCTGCTGCCTCCCGGGCCGCGCGACACTGTGCTGAATGCCGCGAGTGCGCTGACGCGGTCCGGGGTCAGCGCGAAACCGCAATGATGCTGCGATCGGCCGCCGCGCCGAGCCTGCCGACCGGCTTGCTCGACCGGTTGGCCGGCCTGCCGATGTCGGCCCCGTTGCCGCCGTCGCGTGGATTACCGACGACCCTGGGCGCCGACGGCGTTCCGGTCTTCGTCTCTTTCAGTGCAAATAGTGGTATGACGGCCACCATCGGCGACCCGCGCGGGTCGAGCGAACCCGACGCCGATGAGTCGTCCGGCCGCTCCGATCAGGCCGCACAGTCCGTCCAGGCCTCGACGGCTGTCCAAAGCCCGCCAGCAGCCGCCGACGGGCCAACGGAGCCGCGCGCCTCGACCTCTGGTCGCGGTGGTCACAACCCGTTCCGCCGTGCCGCGTTGCCGATGGGCCTGATCGCGTCGGCCGCCGCTGTTGTCGCCGTCGGAACCTTGAGTGGTCAGGTGCAGAGCCTGGCCAACAACGGCCGGCAGGACGCACCTGCGGCAAGCATCGTGGGCGCCGTTCACACCAGCCGGGCGCCCGCGTCCGGCGTGCCCGCTTTCCAGACCGTGCGTTCGACCTCGAGCACCTCGTCGAACAGCGTTCCGGCCGCTGGAGCGACCTCGACCGCCGCCGGAGCATTCTTCAGCGCGACCGCCGCGTTTTCCTCGCTTGCTGCCCACCCGAATGCGCCCGCACCGTTCCTGCACCCAGGTTTCGGGTTGCCGTCGGCCAGCGCCTCGCCGACCGCTACACCCAGCTCTCCCTGACAGCTGGCCCGCCGCCAGAGCAGCTGGGCCGTTCTCGAGCCACCATGCCTACACCAAGCGAGCCTGACGGCAACCCCAACGAGCTGACCGGTTCGGCCGCTCGGGCAGACTCAACACCGAGCAACCGATTCGTACTGACTTCAACTGCGGTACTTAGCGATGTCGTGCACTATCGGATGATGCTGACACTGCGGCCGACGGCGTCAGTCGGCCTCGGTACCAGCGACAGTGTCAGCGATGGTCAGCGGGCGTCAGCCTCTTGGGAGAGTATGTGAGCGACGAAGACGACGGTTCGCCGTTCGGGCGCCCGACGGGCACTCCGGGGTCGTTCGCCGACCGTCCGGAAGGTGCCAGTCGCCTGCCGTCCAAGCCGCCGCCGCCGGTCTCGCCGCACGATCATGCGACTTTCAGCGGTCCGGCACCAGACGTTCCCTTCGCGCCGGCGACCGGCGATCGGCTGCCGCCTCGCCATGCCGGGCTGCACCAACCGGTGGCGCCGGCGCTCGTCGACGCCTTCGGCAGCGATGGGTCCGGCGAGCCGTTCGATCCAGCACCGGGGACGCGGCTGAGGCCCACCAAGCCGGGGCCTGGTTCACCGTGGTGGAAAGAAGGCGCGGCCACCGATCCTTGGCGTGACCCGCTGTCGCCGTACTGGATCGCCGGCCCGCCGGTCTACCAGGACGACGAAGTGGTCGGCATCGGCGAGCCCGCCGAAGATGACCAGGACGAGGACCCGAAGGCCAAGAAAGCCGGCAAGGGCGGGCGTCGCGGCTTTGGCCTGTCGACGCTGGCCATCGTCCTGGTGGCGGGTCTGGTAGCCGGAGTGGTCGGCGGTGGCGTCGGGTACTGGCTGTCTCAGCGCGCACACCGGCTGGTGACCGACCCCAATATCAACATCGCCCAGGTCCAGCAGCCGGTGAACCGGCCCCCTGGCTCGGTAGCCGACATCGCCAAGCGGGTGAGCCCGGCGGTCGTGTCCATCGATGTCCGTACCGCCGACCTGGCCGGCTCAGGTTCCGGTGTCGTGATCGACAAGGGCGGTTACATCCTCACGAACAACCACGTCGTCAACTTCGGAGCCGACAAGCCCACCATCCGGGTGATTTTCTCCGACAAGTCGTCAGCCCCGGGCCGGATCGTCGGCCTGGACCCGCAGAACGACCTCGCCGTCATCAAGGTCGACAAGACGTCGCTCACCGTCGCGACCCTGGGCAACTCTGACCTGCTCGCGGTGGGCGACCCGGTGGTGGCGATCGGTGACCCGTTGGGCCTGCGCGGCACCGTAACGGCCGGCATCGTGTCCGCCCTTAAGCGACCGCTGGCGTTGAGCGGCGAGAACGGCAACCCGGACGCGGTCATCGACGCCATCCAGACCGACGCTCCGATCAACCCGGGCAACTCCGGTGGCGCGCTGGTCGATGGGTCCGGCGCAGTCGTGGGGATCAACACCGCGATCCTGTCGCTGGGGCAATCAGCCAGCGGCGGCCAGGCGGGCAGTATCGGGGTCGGTTTCGCAATCCCCATCAACTCGGCCCGCGATATCGCCACCCAGCTGATCAAGACCGGCAAAGTGGTGCACGCCGACCTCGGTGTGAGCAGTCGAAGCGTTACCGACGGCAGCCGGGACGGGGCCTATCTGGTGCAGGTCGTGCCCGGTGGGCCAGCCGACAAGGCCGGTCTGAAAGAGGGGGACGTCATCACGCTGTTCAACAAGACGCTGATCGATTCCGGTGATGCCCTCACGGTTGCCGTCTCGGAATCGCAACCAGGCCAGCAGGTGAACATCAGCTACGTACGGGCCGGTGTAACCGCTCAGGCCAAAGTCACATTGGGATCGAGCTGACAACGGGCATAGGCTGACAACGTGTTCAACATCGGACCCTTCGAGTTCGTGGTCCTAGCCGCCGTGGCCCTGATGGTCTTCGGACCTGACAAGCTGCCTCAGCTGACCAAGGACGCGGCTCGAATGCTGCGCACCATGCGCGACATGGCGCAGGGCGCACGGTCGCAACTCACCAACGAACTCGGTCCGGAATTCGCCAATTTCGATTTGAACTCGCTCAACCCGAAAACGGCGATCCGCAACGCGCTGCTGTCAGATGACGCCGACATTGCCGCCTTGAACCCGAAAGAAGTCCTTCAGCGCGCTCTTCGCGGCGAGGACGAGCCCGCCAAGCCTGTCGGTGGGCAGCCTGCGGGTGGGCAGCCTGGCGCCCCCGTGGCGAGGCCGAGCGAAACCCCGCTGGCCGCCGGCGAAGCGGCCCCGTACGACTCCGACGCCACCTGACGCGCGCCCGCTGACGAAGAGCCAGCTGAACGGCTGGTCTCGCGCTGGGGTCAGCGTTTGGCGGTCGCGGACAATCCCAACGGTCGTCCCACCAGACTGCGTTGGCGGGCGGCCAGCGTGTCCGCGATGTTCTCGAACGCCTTCGCGGCCGCCGAATCCGGGTGGCTGATCACGATCGGCGTGCCGTCGTCGCCGCCTTCGCGCACAGCGACATCGATCGGCACCTGACCCAGCAAACCGACCTTCGTCCCGGTCAGCTCGGTCAGCGAGGTGGCAACGGCCTCGCCGCCACCTGAGCCGAACAGTTCCATCCGAGAACCATCTGGCATGTCCAGCCAGCTCATGTTCTCCACGACGCCGACGATCTGCTGGTTGGTCTGAAGCGCGATCGACCCGGCCCGTTCGGCCACCTCACGCGCGGCCAGCTGTGGCGTCGTCACGACGAGCAGTTCGGCGGAGGGCACCAGCTGGGCGAGTGAGATCGCGATGTCACCGGTGCCGGGCGGCAGATCCATCAGCAGCACGTCCAGGTCGCCCCAGAACACGTCGGCGAGAAACTGCTGCAGCGCGCGATGCAACATCGGCCCGCGCCACACCACGGCGGTGTTGCCGGGGGTGAACATGCCGATCGAGATGACCCGCACATCGTGGGACTGCGGCGGCATGATCATCTTCTCGACCTGGGTCGGCTTGCCGGTGACGCCGAGCATCCGCGGGACCGAGAAGCCGTAGATGTCGGCGTCCAGGACCCCGACCTGCAGGCCTCGGCGGGCCAGTGCCACCGCCAGGTTGACCGTCACCGAGCTCTTGCCGACCCCACCTTTACCCGAGGCCACCGCGTAGACGCGGGTCCGCGAGTTGGGTTGAGCGAACGGGATTTCGTTGACCGGGTTGTCGCCACGCAGTTTGGTGCGGAGCTCGGTGCGCTGGTTGTCGTCCATGACGCCGAGATCGACTCTGACCGAGGTCACGCCGGGGACGGTCTGCACCGCTGCCGTTACGTCGGTGGTCAGTTTCTCGCGCATCGGGCAGCCGGCAACGGTGAGCAGTACCCGAATATTCGCCCCGCCGTCGGCATCTACTGCGACACCTTCAACCATGCCGAGTTCGGTGATCGGCCGCCGGATTTCCGGGTCGTTCACGCCCTCGAGGACCGCCAGCACGGCGGCCTGCAAAGTGGTGTTATCAGATCGTGCTGCATCAATTGCCACTACGCGATCGTACGTTCGTGGTGGCCGTCACTACGATCTGCGGTAATGCCTGTCTCACCTGAACCCCAGCCGACGCCCATTTCGCGAGCTCGTTTGTTGCCAAGCGGCCTCGAAACGACGCTCCCGCCGACCCTTGGCCTGCCCGATCGGCCTGATCGGCCCCGCAGGCCAACCTTGCGGGCCGATGACTGGCGGCTGGCCGCCTGGCGGAGCTTTCTGCGCTCCTACACCCACATCGTGCGGCAACTCGAGCAGGACCTGCAGGTCAATCATAAGATTGCCCTGGCCAGCTACGACGTGCTCGTCCAGCTCGCCGAGGCGCCCGAGTATCGGTTGCGGATGTCCGAACTCGCCAACGCCGTGCTGCTCTCGCGCAGCGGTTTGACCCGGCTCGTCGACCGTTTGCAGCGCGAGGGCCTGGTCGAGCGCCAGCCCGATCCCGGAGATGCCCGAGGCCTGTTCACGGTCATGACAGAAAAGGGCCGCGCTGCCCTGCGCGACGCTGCGGTGATCCATCTGGCCGGGGTGTCGAACCTGGTGGTGACGAAGCTGACCGACGACGAGCTGCGCGAACTGCAGCGGCTGATGACGAAACTCGATCCGGTGCCCATCGTGCCTCGTACGGACGAGGGTCTGCCGGGCGACGGCTAGCCAGTTGAGCAGCGATTCCACCAGCGATCCGACAAGCGATTGGACGAGCGACCCGGGCTCTGAGCGCAAACGGGTGGTGCGCGACTCGCTGAGCGTGGGTGTCGCGGTCGGCGCCTACGGGGTGGCGTTCGGGGCGGCGTCGGTCGCAGCCGGCTTCACGCCGGCCCAGTCCGCGGTCTCGTCCTTGCTGACCTTCACCGGTGGCACCCAGTTCGCGATCGCTGGGGTCATCGCCGGCGGTGGGACGGCGGCCGCAGCGTTGGGCAGCGGCTACCTGCTCGGTGCCCGCAACACGCTCTACGCCTTGCGCCTCGACCCGCTCCTCGGGGTTCGCGGCTGGCGTCGACCGCTGGCGGCCCTGGTCACGATCGACGAATCGACGGCAATGGCGCTGGGTCAGTCCGAACCGAGGCTGTCGCGGGTGGCGTTCTGGTGGACCGCGGCCTCGGTGTACGTGTTCTGGAACATCGCCACCATCGTCGGCGCGGTCGGTGCCCAGGCGCTCGGCGATCCGAAACGGTTCGGGCTCGACGCGGCCATCCCGACCGCGTTTCTCGCGTTGCTCGCACCACGATTGCGGTCCGGGTGGCTGCCCCGTCGGGTTGCGATCGGCGGCGCCGTCATCGCCGCGGTGCTGATTCCTCTTACCCCGCCTGGTGTTCCGGTGTTGGCTGCGTGTGCGGCCCTAGCGCTGGCCAGCGATTCTCGGCTGATCAGACTGCTGCGATTGCCTCGAGTGAACCGATGACCGAGCCGTTGACGACAGCGACCGGCTGGTGGATCGTCCTGGCCTCCGGTTTTGGCTGCTACGCCTTGAAATACGCCGGGTATGCCATGCCGCAACGGTGGTTCGACCGTCCCGGGCTGCGCCGGCTCATCGAACTGATGCCGGTCGCGGTGCTCGCCGCGTTGATCGTGGTGGAGGCGATCGCGGACGGGCGGCACTACGACTTCGACAGCGCTCGGCTGATCGGGTTTTCGGTTGGCGCAGTGGCGATTTGGCGCCGGGCGCCATTCATCGTGGTGGTCGTGCTCGCGGCGGCGGTGGCCGCGTTGATCCGACTCGTTTAGTTCTGGCGGCTCTAGTCCTGACGCTCGATCGGCTTTAGTCCTGACGTTCGGTGGGCGTTGGTTCGTTTGCGGTCGGGTCGGCCTGCGGATCAGGCTCGGGCGCGCTGGTCTCGGGTGCGCTGGTCTCGGGTTCGCTCGTCGCGGCTGCGCTGGAGGCTTCGGCGGCAGCCTTTTTGGCTTGCGACCGCTCCTTCTCCCGGGCCTTGTCCTTCGCGGCCTTCTCCTTGACCTTCTCCCGATCCCGCTGGGCGTCCCGATCCTCGATGCGTTCCAACCGGCTCAGCTCCGAGCGCAGGAAGTCGCGGGTTGCCACCTCGCCGAGCGCGATCCGGATCGAGGCGATCTCGCGAGCCAGGTACTCCGCGTCCGCGGTGGCCTTGCGGGCCTGGTCACGATCCTCCTCGAGATTCACCCGATCGCGGTCGTCCTGGCGGTTCTGCGCGAGCAGGATCAGGGGAGCGGCGTATGCGGCCTGCAACGACAGGATCAGGGTGAGAAAGCCCAGCGGGTACGGATCGAAGTGCGGCAATCCGGGGACCAGGTTGGAGACCAGCCACACCAGGATGATGAACGACTGCGCGACCAGGTAACGCCCGGTACCGAGAAACCGGGCGATCCGTTCGGTCAGCCTGCCGAAGGCTTCGGGGTCATAGCTGACTCGGACGCCGCGGCGAGGCAGATTGGGCTGATCGAGCCGCGGTCGCCGGTCAGCCACGGGCTCGTCCCGTCCGGCCCGGTGCCGCCGTTCGGCCGGGTGCCGCAGTTTTGCCCGGTGCAGGCGTTCGGCTGGGGGCAGCGGCCCGACCGGTTCGGCGGGCGGGAGCGTCGCTGTCGGCCTCGACGTCGACATCGCGCCAGTCCTCGGGCAGCAAGTGGTCGAGGACGTCGTCGACCGAGACCGCGCCGAGCAGCCGTTCGTTATCGTCCACGACGGCTACCGCGACCAGGTTGTAGGTCGCGAGGTGGCGAGTGACCGCCGCGATTGGCGTGTCCGGCGAGATTGCCGCCGGATCCTTCTCGGCGATGCCGCTGACCAGCGCCGAAGGCGGTTCGCGAAGTAGCCGCTGCAGGTGGGCAGTGCCGAGGTAGCGGCCGGTCGGGGTGGACTGCGGCGGCCGCACCACGAAGACCTGGGCCGCGAGTGCGGGGGAGAGGTCGGGGTTGCGCACCATGGCCAGCGCCTCGGCAACCGTCGCGTCGGGCAGCAGGATCACCGGCTCGGAGGTCATCATGCCGCCGGCGCTGTAGTCGCCGTAGCTCATCAGTCGCCGGACGGGCGCTGCCTCGTCGGGCTCCATGATCTCCAGCAGCCGTTCCTGCTCCTCAGCGGGCAGCTCACGCAACAGGTCGGCCGCATCGTCGTCGTTCATCGCCTCGAGCACGTCGGCGGCGCGCTCGTCGTTGAGGCTGCGCATGATGTGCACCCGGTCGTCGTCGGGCAGCTCCTCCAGCAGGTCCGCGAGACGATTGTCATCGAGCGCTTCGGCAATCTCTTGCTGACGCTTCTCGGGCATGTCTTGCAGCTGCGCGGCCATGTCGGCGGGGCGTAACGCCGACAACAGCGCGAGCAGGGCCTCGGTTCCCTGGACCGTCTCGACCGCGGACAGGCCGTCGACCTCGTTCCAGTCGAGCTGAATGAGCTGCCCGCGCCGCCGCCCGAGTCGCTGGCTGGACCGGACCGCGAGGCGCGTGATCACCCAGTCGCGAGTCCGGTTCTGCTCCATCGCGGCGTCGACGACAACAACTTGGGCGCCGTCTTCGATGCGGCGGACGGTTCGGTCGAGCACCTCGCCCAACACGAGCAGTTCGTGCGATCGCTGTTCGAAGCGCTTCATGTTCACGCTGCCGGTGGTCAACACCACCGCGTCAGGTTCGATCCGATTGACCCGGCCCATCGGGACGAAGATCCGGCGGCGATGCTGGACCTCGACGACCAGTCCGAGGACGCGCGGCGGCTGTCGATCGATCCGGAGGGTTGCCACCGCGTCCCGGACGCGACCGAGCAGATCGCCGTTTGGGTCGAACACGCCCAGGCCAGCTAGCCGGGCGATGAAGACTCGAGTCGCCGTACTCACATCGGCAGCCTAGTGGTGTCAAGCTTCAGTGTGGAACGACGCGATCCTCACACGACGGAGGCTGACAAGATGTGCCGGTGGTGACTCAGTCGACGTCGGAGGAATCTCTGGCGTTGCCACCGGCCAAGGACGCTGGCTTGTTGATCATTGCGCTGGCCGGCGTCTCGGCCTCGGGTCCGATCATGGCAGCCACCGCGGCCCCGGCCCTGGCGATCGCGTTCTGGCGAAATCTTTTCGGTGCCGGGCTCACCGGCGTGGTGACTTTGTCGCGGCACCGGGCCGAGATGCGTGCGCTGCAGCGGCGAGATTGGCAGATCGCGACTTTCGCAGGCGTGCTGCTCGCGCTGCACTTCGGGACATGGGTGCCCTCGGTGAAGTTCACGTCGGTGGCGTCGGCGACGGCGTTGGTCGCGACCCAGTCGGTGTTTGCCGGCGTGATCGCGGCGTTCATGGGCCGGCGGTTGCCCCGTGCCGCGTGGATCGGGATGGCATTGGCGTTGCTGGGCACCGCCCTGATCGCCGGAGCCGATTTCGGGGTGTCAACGCGGGCGCTCATCGGCGATGGGCTCGCGCTGGCTGGCGGCTTTTTCGCCGCGGGGTACGTGACGGCCGGCGCGGCTGCTCGCAAGACGATGTCGGCCCCGGCGTACACGACCATCTGCTACGCGGTGTGCGCGGTTGGGCTGCTGCTCGCGTGCCTGATCGGGGGGCAGTCGCTTAGCGGCTATTCGGCGCGGGCGTGGACGCTGATCGTGCTGGTCACGCTGTGCGCCCAGATCCTCGGCCATACCTTGATCAATGTCGTACTTCGCTCGGTGAGCGCCACCCTCGTGAGTCTGGCCATCCTGGTCGAGACGCCGGGCGCAGCCTTGATTGCTGCGGTGTGGCTGAATCAGACGCCGCCGATCTGGGCTTTACCGGGCCTGGTCCTGCTGTTCGTGGGCCTGATCATCGTCGTGCGATCGTCCTCGCGGTCTGTGGCAGACGTGGACTGACCCCTGCCGTTACGGGGTTGGTATACCGCTGAGCGGTCATGGCGACCCAGCGGTATACCAATCTCGGCGTTTGGCCTCGATGTGCGGCCTTTACGCGACGCGGCGGCGGTTACGCGACGCGGCGGCGGTTACGCGACGCGGCGGCCTTTCTCGCCGACCACGTCAGGTGCGATGCGCGAGTCGTCGCCGAGTACGAAGTGGTAGCTCAGGCCGGCTATGAGCCCACCGACGATCGGCGCCACCCAGAACAACCAGAGTTGGCCGAGTGCCCACCCGTGCTGGAAGATCGCGACGCCGGTCGAACGGGCCGGGTTCACCGACGTGTTGGTTACCGGAATCGAGATCAGGTGAATCAGCGTCAATCCGAGGCCAATCGCGATCGGCGCGAAACCTACCGGTGCCCTGCCGTGCGTTGAACCCAAGATGATGTAAAGGAAAACGGCAGTCAACACGATTTCGATGACGAGTGCTGCGCCCAGGTTGTATCCGCCGGGGGAGTGGCTGCCGTAACCGTTCGACGCGAACCCGGAAGCCTTTGCCGAGAAGCCCTTCTTGCCGTTGGCGACTACGAACAGGACAGCGGCTGCGACGATTCCGGCGACGACCTGGGTGACGATGTATGACAGCGCGTCGCGCCACGGAAAGCGTTTCGCCGCCGCGAGGCCGAGAGTCACGGCCGGGTTGAAGTGGCCGCCGGAGACATGCCCCACGGCGAAGGCCATCGTCATGACGGTGAGCCCGAATGCCAGCGCTACGCCGACGAATCCGATGCCGAGGTTGGTGGTCTGACCGCCCTTGATAAAGACGGCGGCGATCACGGCCGAACCGCAACCTCCGAAGACCAGCCAGAAGGTGCCGATGAACTCGGCAGCCAACCGTTTGTTGAGGGAGTACTCCATGACATTTCCTTCCTGTGCTCGGTGCCCTGATCCGGCCGAGCTTGAGTCGAGCGGTATGCGGTTTCCTCCAGCACACACCGTAGTGATACGAACGCGTTACGTGGTGCCGAATCACCGAAGAGGTCGAGACTCGTGCTACCCGATCAGAGGCGTGGTACTGCGACGCGCACGGTCATCCGAACCGCGATCACGCCGAGAATCCCTGCCAGCGCAGCGAAAACGGGCAATACCCAGAGTGCTGCATGCACCGAGGTCGCACTGGCCAGTGGCCCGAGCGCGGCGGGACCGATCAGAAATCCCAGGTAGCTGAAACTGGAAACGACTGCCAGCTTCGGCCCCGGCGCGCCCGGCCCGTCCGCGGCTGTGGAGAAGAAGACCGGCACGAGGATCGACAACCCGATGCCGAGGCAGCCGAATCCAACCGCCGCGCCGACAACGGTATTCGCGATCAGGCCAGCTGACAGGCCGACCGCGCCGATCGCTGACAGCATCGCGAGGCTTCGGGTTCGCCCGAGGCGCAGGACGATTCGATCGCCCAGCATCCGTCCGATCGTCATCATCACGGTGAACGCACCGAAGGCGATGCCGGTATGGCCGGCGGCAACGTGCAGGTCATCGCGCAGGTAGACCGGTGACCAGTCGGCCGAACTGCCTTCGGCCAGCAACGCGCAGACGCCGGCCAACCCCAGCAGGACGAGCCTGAGTTCGAAGACCCGCCCGCCGGTGGCGTAATCGTCGGAGACGTGGTCGCTGATGAACTGGCGCATGCTCCAGAGCGTGATAACCGCGAGGATGATCGCGAGTACGGCCTGCTGTGCCGCGAGGTGGATATGCAGACCGGCGCCGATGCTTCCGATGACGGCCCCGGCAACCGTGCCGACACTCCAGCAGGCATGAAAGCTCGACATGATCGGACGGCCGTAGCTGATCTCGATCTGCACGGCTTGGGCGTTCATCGCCACATCCAGCCCGCCGGTGACCACGCCCCACGCGACCAGGGCCAGAAACAGCGTCGGCAGGTTGACGGCCAGACCAGGGCCGGCGATGACCGCGTAGGTGCCGAAGGCCATCGCGCTGGTGACGGCGCCGCTGCCCCAGCGGGTGGTGGCCTTGCCGACCAGCGCCATCGCGATCACGGAGCCGACCGCCGGGCCCAACAGGGCGAAACCGAGGGCGGCATCGGAGAGGCCGAGTTTCGATTTGACCTCTGGGATGTGCGGAACCCACGCGGCGTAGAGAAAGCCGTTGAACGCGAAGGTCAGCGCCGTGGCCAGCCGTGCGCGCCGCAATGCCGGGGTGACGGACTCGGTCACCGACAGGTTCACCTCTGCTCCCTTCGCGTCCGGCCGGACGGATCTTCTACGATCTGTTCACGGTCTTACCTTCGTGGCCTCGCTGGCCAGTCAGGAATCGATAATGGGCACCACCTACGACCTCGACCGGCAGTACGTCTTTCACTCCTGGTCAGCCCAAGCTGCGCTCAAACCGCTGGTTATCGAATCTGCCCAGGGCAGTTACATCACCGATGGCGACGGTAACCGACTGCTCGACCTGAGCTCGCAACTAGTCAACACCAACATCGGGCATCAGCACCCGAAGGTGGTCGCGGCGATCAAGGCGCAGGCCGATGTGCTGTGCACGGTGGCGCCCCAGCATGCCAACGCTGCCCGGGGTGAGGCGGCGAAGCTCATCATCGAACGGGCCCCGCAGAACATGGCGAAGGTCTTCTTCACCAACGCGGGCGCCGAGGCGGTCGAGTACGCCGTGCGGATGGCCCGGTTGCACACCGGCCGTCACAAGGTCCTGTCGACGTATCGCAGCTACCACGGCGGCACGAACACCGCGGTCAACCTCACCGGTGATACCCGGCGCTGGGCTAACGATCTCGGGACGACCGGCACCGTGCACTTCTTCGGACCGTTCCTCTACCGGTCGGCCTTTCACGCCACGTCGGAGGCCGAGGAGTGCGAGCGCGCCCTGGAGCACCTCGAGCAGGTGGTCGGCTTCGAAGGCCCACAGACGATCGCGGCCATCATCCTCGAAACCATTCCGGGTACCGCGGGCATCATGCCGCCGCCACCGGGCTACCTCGCGGGCGTGCGTGCGTTGTGCGACAAGTACGGCATCGTCTTCATCGCTGATGAGGTGATGTGCGGTTTCGGCCGTACCGGTAAGTGGTTCGCGCTCGATCATTATGGTGTCGAACCTGATCTGATCACCTTTGCCAAAGGCGTCAACTCCGGCTACGTCCCCCTCGGTGGCGTGATCATCTCGCAGCAGATCGCCGATACCTTTGCCGACCGGGTGTTTCCTGGTGGGCTGACGTACTCGGGTCACCCGCTGGCGTGTGCCGCGGCGGTCGCCACGCTCAATGCGATGACCGATGAAGGCATCGTCGAGAATGCGGCACAGATCGGCGAGACCGTGCTCGGGCCCGGCCTGCGCGAACTGGCCGAACGGCATCACGTCATCGGCGAGGTACGCGGTCTCGGAGTCTTCTGGGCGCTCGATCTGGTCACCGACCGGGCGACCAAAGAGCCACTGGCGCCCTACGGCGGCACGTCGCCGGCGATGAGCGAATTGGTCGGCGCACTCAAGGCGAACGGGGTGTTGCCGTTCACGAACTATCACCGGCTGCACGTGGTACCGCCGTGCATCGTCACCGCGGACGAGGCTCGCGAGGGCCTGGCCGCGATCGACAAAGCGCTTACCGCCGTTGGGCATTACTACGTGGGCAGTTAGGGCTCGACAAGCTAGCTGCCGGGCAGGATGTTCACGGCACGGGCGGCAATGAGAGCAACGAGGACGAGCGAGATCGCCGATTGCACCATGAACAGCACTTTTGACCAGCGCGATAGGGGCATTGTGTCGGTCGGCGAAAACGCGGTCGCGTTTGTGTAGGCGACATAGAGGTAATCGATGAAGATCGGTTCGAAGTCCATGTCCAGTCTTGGGTCGGTCATCTGGGGGTAGAGCAGATCGATGGTGCCCTCGTTGCCGAGTGCGCGGCTGGCCGGCCCGCCGCGATCGTATTCCCAGTACCAGAGGGCGAAAACGATCACGTTGGTGAACCAGATCTCGGCGCCACCCAGTAGCAATTGAACCGCGGGCAGGTGGTCGCCGGAGGTGATCTCGCGAACCAACAGCACGGCTGAGGTGGCGTTCGTGGCGGCGATCAGCCCGAGCACGATCTGGGTGGCAATGCGCAGTCTCGTCGAGCGATCGGTGATTCGCTTCGGCTGGATCGCCACGATGATGATGAGGGCGACCAGTTCGACGCCCTGCAGCAGGTATTTCGGGTGCACGACGAACAGGGTCGGTATCAGGCCTTGCAGCAGGATGGCGGACAGCATCGCCAGCGCTGCCCACCAATGCTGCTCACCTTCGGTGCGTCGACGCCAGGCCGGTGTGATTGCTTGCGACATGGCTGCATTGTCATACAGCGCTCGTCGTCAATGGGCTGACGGCGCGGCTTTCTTGGCGCTGAACCGGATTTGATATTCGCCCGCCCGTGAGATCGCCACGTCGGTGAAGCCGGCCGTCTCGAGCCGTTGACCTAGCGTGTCGGCGTCCAGCGGCACGAAGGTGTCATCGACGTGGGCCTGGCGGATCCTTTCGCTCTCGACCGAGTCGACGGCGAGCAGACAGGCGCCGGCGCGCAGCGCGCGATGCAGCTGTGCGAACAGCCTGTCCTGGTCGGCGGCTGACGGCATGTGATGCAGCATCGAGAAGCAGGTCACTGCCGAGAAGCGGTCCGTGGCGAGGTCGAGCGTGCTGGCGTCGCCTTCAATGACCTCGACGTTGGTGTTGGCTAGCCGCGATTTGAGTGCGGTGGCCAGCGCGGGGTCGATCTCGACCGCCGTGAGGTGGGCCGCCCGCTGGCGCAGCAGATCGGTGGTCAGGCCGGGTCCGGGACCGATCTCGAGCACATCGTCGCCGAGGTCAGCGACCTCTTCGAGCCACGGTACGAGCTCGGTCTGCAGGGCTTTGGCCCATTCCGGGCTGGCAAGATAGGCCAGGTGGCCGGTGTTCATCGGAGGCCGATCGGCCGCAATACTTGGCTGAGAGTTGTCATGCGACATTCGTACGCCCATCAAGCCGTGACCGTCTCCGCCCAAGCGGCCTACTTTTAGCCTTTCGCGGCCACCCCACCGGCGAATCGTGTAACGCTCGGCACCGCATAGATGCCGAGCGTTACACGATTCGCGGGGGAACGTACCGTCATGGTGTGCCCTCTGGTCCGAGCTTGTGGCGACTGCTGCTTCCCAAGTGGCTGTTGCTGCACGTCTTCGTGATCGCGTCCTGCTACGCGATGATCCGGCTCGGGCACTGGCAGTGGATCGTGGCGCATCGCCACCACGGCGCCATCCAGAACTATTCGTACGCGTTTCAGTGGTGGGCATTTGTCGGCTTCGCGATCCTGATGTGGTTCCGGGTGGTCCGCGACTGGCGACGGCGCGAATCGGATCAAGAAGCCGAGCACGAGGCACTTACTCAGGCAGCTCTAGAGGGCCCGCGCTATGTTGCCTATTCACCGCCGGTGTCGACGGAGGTCGACGATGATCCGGAGCGGGCGCGGTTCAACGCCTATCTCGCGAGATTGAATGCCAAGGATCGAGAGGAAACTCGTTGAACGACAAGAAGGATGCCGGGACGCGCAATTCATTTTTGCGTTATCGAGTAATGGCATTCGTAACCGGTACGTTGCTCGTGCTACTGGTCTTCGTGGCGATACCGATCCGGTATATCGGCCACAATCACGGTCCGGTGGCCGTCATCGGCACCGCCCACGGCTTTCTGTTCATGGTCTATCTGGTGACCGCTCTCGACCTTGGCGTCCGGCGTAGATGGAACCTCATCAAGCTCGCGCTGGTCATGGTTGCCGGCACTGTGCCGTTCGCCTCGTTCTTCGCCGAGCACAAGATCCACGAAGAGATGAAGCCGTTGCTGGCTCGTCGGGCGCAGGCCGCACAACCGAACTCAGTCTGAGCCGCTGGCCTTCTGCCACCCGGAATCGAGGCCACGCACCAGGGCCGTCCGGGCTCGGGCCACCCGTGAGCGGATGGTGCCGATCGGGCAGCCCATCACATCGGCGGCCTCGGGGTAAGACAGTCCGAGCACCTGGGTCAGGACGAAGGCCTCGCGAAATGGTGCATCCAACGAGTCGAGCAGCATTCGAAGGCCAACGGTGTCGGCGGGATCTGCGGCCCGATCGTTCGGCTCGACCTCGCGCATCGGAACGACCGGTTTGCGTGACCTGATCGCGTCGGCACAGACCCGGCGGGCGATGGAGAGCAGCCACGTCCGCGCCGATGAGCGGGCGGCGAACCGATGCAGCGAGGCGAAGGCCCGGGCGAACGTCTCTTGGGTCAGATCTTCGGCGTCCCGCGGGCTGCCGAGGTGCGAGCACAGCCGCCACACGTCGGTCTGGGTGCGCCGGACGAAGTCGGCCGCGGCGGCTGAATCGCCGGCGCGGGCTCGGAGGGCGGCCATCGTGATGTCGTCGAAATCAGGCGCATCCACGCTGACTGCCTCCTCTCCGCTGAGCCGTGTTGAACTGTGTTGAACCGTGTTGGGCCTCAAACAATCGAGGCGTTCGTTATTCGGTGACCTGAGCCACAAAGATTGCTCGCCGGGAACCGCCGCACCAATCAAGCCGACATTCATAGTCGTGACCTGTGAGCGATATCGGGAGGCGGCGTCCGCCCGACTGGACGGCGAACCCCTGGGGGTGTCCGCTACCGCGCTCGAACATCACCTTGCGACCTGCGTTGATTGTGCCGCATGGCTGGAGACGGCCTCGCGCCTTGGTAGGTCCCTTCGGGTCACCGGTCACACCCCGCCCGATCTGACCGACGCGATTCTCGGCCAGGTGGTGCTGCCCGCTGCCCGGGTCGGCCGTTACCGGCGCCGCCTGCGGCTCGGGTTGGCGATTCTGGGCTTCGTGCAGTGGGCTTTGGCGATGCCGGCGCTGTTCGGCGATGACGTCGGCATGGCGATGAGCATGCACGCCTCGCACGAGAGCGCCGCCTGGAATCTCGCGCTCGGAGCATCATTTCTAGCTGTGGCCATCAAACCGATCCGGGCAGCGGGGACGCTGCCGATTCTGGCGACCTTCGTGGCCGTGCTCACCGCTTTCAGCATTCCCGATGTGGCCGCGGGTGATGTTGCCCCCGAGCGGCTGGCCAGCCATGCCGGCGTCGTGCTCGGGTTGCTGCTCGTGGTGCTGATGTCGCGGTCGCAGCGGCTGTTGCCGCCGGTGGCCGAACTGGCCGGACGAGATGGGCAGCAGGGTGCTGCGAACAGTGGCCATCCGTTTGCCCGCAAGCGCGGTGCCGCGTGAGCACTGCGCTAGCCAACTTCGCAAGCAAAGCCGAGAAGCCGAATCGAGGACGGACGGCGCTGCTGGCCGGACTGATCGTCTCGTTCGCGTTCGCCCTGCTGCTGGCGCTGGCTCCGCAGGCCTCCGCGCACGCCGTCGTGGTGGGTTCGACGCCGGCCGACGGTTCACGGCTGGCTACGGCGCCGTCGTCGGTGACGATCCAGTTCGACGAGGCGGTGGGCCTGAATCTCGGCTACCTGCGGGTCGTCGATACCGCGGGCCGGCGGGTCGACACCGGCACCGCGACGCACCCGGGAGGCGACGGTTCGAAGGTCACCGTGGGTCTCAAGAGCGGCCTCGGTGACGGAAGCTTCCTGGCCAGCTACCGGGTCGTGTCGGCCGATTCGCACCCCATCGCGGGATCGATCCGGTTCGTGGTCGGCAACGGCCCGCTCGGCCTCGGCGGCGGACCGTCCGGCTCGACACCCGTCAGCGCGACCGTCGCCACCAGCCTGGCCGTCGCCCACTGGCTGAGTTTCGCCGGTGTCGGCTTGGTCGGTGGCAGCTGGCTGATCTTCTCGGTGTGGCCGGCCGGGCAACGGCGGCGCTCGATCAGGCGGGCAATCTGGACGGGCTGGGCGTTCGCAGCCCTCGGCGCGATCGGCGAATTCCTGCTGCAGGGGCCCTATGCCGCGGGCAGCTCGCTGGCGACCGCCTGGCACGGAGAACTGCTCGACGCCACTCTGCATGTCAATTCGGGCCAGTTGCTGTCGCTGCGGCTCGTCCTGCTCGGCGTGCTTGGCGCGGTGCTGACGGCGTTGCTCAGCGATGACGATCGGCGAAAGCCCAGTTGGGGTCCCGAGGCCGCGGCCATCGTCGGGGTCGGCATCGTGGTGACCTTCGCAGCTTCGGGGCATACTCAGGCGGCCAATCCGCGCTGGTTCGCCGTGTTGGTCGACGCGATGCACCTGACCTCGATGATCGTCTGGCTGGGCGGCCTGGCGATTCTGGTCATCGCGGCATTCACCAAGCGCCGCGACGACGACTACTACGCGACGGATCTCGCCACCGTGGACGAGCCGGAGTACGCCCCCGAGTTCGTGGGCGCGGGCGGAATCGCCGCGGTCGCCGGCACTGGCACCCGCGCCGCGACGGTTACGGCTGAGCGGCTGGCGACGGGCGGCGGAGCGGCCACCGGCGACGGGCCAACGGACGAAACACCGACCGACGACACCCCAACCGGAAACGACGATGACCCGGACGCGGTTGAGTTGGCCGCCGGATTGCCGATCTTCTCCCGGGTCGCGCTGGCCGCAGTGGCCACGCTGGCGGTGACCGGCACGATCCAGGCGTGGCGCGAGGTCGGCACGGTCGATGCGATCACGACGACTTGGTATGGCCGGCTGGTGACAGCGAAGGTCGTGCTGTTCATCGTCCTGATCGGGCTTGGTTATGTGGCCAGAGGCATCGTGCAGCGAAGGGATTGGACGAACAAGGGCGGTCCGCTGACCCGGATGCGCCGGACGCTGCTGGTCGAGGTCATCGTCGGGGCGACCGTGCTCGGCGTGACCGGGGTGCTCATCGCGCAGCCGCCCGGAAAGGTCGCGCTGGCCGCGCAACGCGCGAAACCGCAGTTCACCAACGTGGCGTTGTCGAGCACGTCATCCGCTCGGGTCGAGATCACGCCCGGGGTGCATGGCAGCGTGCAGATCGAGATCGACCTGACCAGCCCGACGACACCGACCCAGGTCACCGCGACCGCGAGCTTGCCGTCGAAAGAGCTCGGGCCGATTGCCGTTCCGTTGCAGGCGGCAGGCCCGAAGAGCTACACCGCCAGTGGCGTGATTCTGCCTTCGTCGGGGGAGTGGCAGATCACTCTCACCGTCCAGACGTCTGAATTCGATTCGACCACCGCAATCGCGAAACTCCATCTGTCGTGAGGGGAACCTTGATGTTTCAACGTCGCTGGCATTCAGCGATAGCAACGGCGGCGACCATCGCGGGTGCGCTCGTCCTGCTCGGGGTGATTGTGGCCGCACCGGCGCTGGCGCATGTCACGGCGAGCGCGCCGGGCGCGACGCAGGGTGGCTACGCGACGGTGACGTTCAAGGTTCCGACCGAAAGCGCAACGGCAAACACGATCGGGCTGCGGGTGGCGATGCCCGCCGACGCCCCGACCGCGTCGGTGTCGATTCAACCCAAAGCTGGGTGGACGTACAGCGTGATAAAGGGCAAACCCGCGATCCCGCACATGAGCGATGACGGACAGGTGACCGAAGTCGTCACCGAGGTCTCCTGGCAGGCTGCGCCCGGCAACGTCGGCATCAAACCGGGGGAGTTCGACCAGTTCGTGATCAGCGCCGGGCCGATGCCGGATGTTCCGACGATCACCTTCAAGGCGATTCAGAGCTATTCGGACGGGTCGAAGGTGAGTTGGATCGACACGCCTGCGGCGGGTAGCGATGTCGCGTTGGATCATCCGGCGCCGAGCATCACGCTGGCCGCTGCGAACACGACCGACGCTGTCGCGATCCCGCCGTCGAGCGGAGACGGCGGGCTGAGCACCCTCAGTGTCGTGGCGCTGGTCATCGGCGTGATCGGCTTCGTATTCGGCGCCTTGGCGTTGCTTGGCTTGTTCACAGTTCGCAAAAATCTGAGTAAGGGATCATTGACGCCGTGATTCGTCCGCCGCTGTCGCTCATCGCGGCCGCCCTTGCCGTTTTGCTCGGTATGGCCGGTTTGGTGCGCGGTTCGATCCCACAGACAACCGCCAGCCCGGCGGCTCCCGCGCCCGCTTCGTCGATCGTGGTCGGTGGTGCGTATGTGCGCGAACCCGCGACAGATCTGAACGCGGCGGTGTATTTCACCGTCTACAACACCGGCGACACTCCCGACGTGCTGACCTCGGTGGTGACCGGTGCCGGCGCGGCGGCGAGCCTGCACAGTGAGACGGCCAGCGGCGGAATGACGATTACCCCAGCAGGATTGACGATTCCGGCGAAGAGCAGTGTGTCGCTCTCACCCGGCAAGGGACACGTGATGATCGAGAAGTTGTACGGCCCGCTCAAGCCGGGGCAGACCGTGAACCTGCAGCTGACTTTTCTGCATGCGGGCCAGATTCTGGTGACCGCGCCGGTGATCGGGCTGCTGGCGCCCGCACCGACCGCTGCTGGTCCGAAGTGATGTCGCTGAAACACCTTCGGCTGCCGACGTTAGCGAGAAAGCCGATCGCGATCGTGGCTGCGCTGGCGTCGGTGCTGTTGGCTGCTTCCCTGCTCACAGCGTGCGGGGGTTCGTCCAAGTCCGCCGACCCGACGTCCGCGGCCTCGGAACTGAACGATCACGACACGGGCAGCCCGTACCAGGGCGTGGGGTTGATTCCGCCGCAGCCGCGACCGCATTTCACCCTCAAGAACTCGGCCGGCCAGAGTTACAACTTCACGACGGCGACCGCGGGCAAGCCGACGCTGCTGTACTTCGGGTACACGAACTGCCCGGATGTCTGCCCGCAGACGCTGGCCGACATCACCAACGCGTTGCTTGCCGTCCCGTCCTCGTTGCGAGCTCAGACCCAGGTGGTCTTCGTGACGACGGACGTCAAACACGACACCGGGCCGGTACTTGCGGCCTATTTGAGCAAGTTCGACACCGATCTTCCCAACAAGTTCATCGGCCTTTACGGCACGCAGCCCCAGATCGATGCAGCTCAGGCCGCGGCGCATGTGACAATCGCCGAAGATGACGGTCAGACCCACTCGGCGCAGGTTTTGCTCTACGGTTCTGACGACTATGCACACGTGTCCTTTTTGCAGAGCGACAACGAGAGCGGCCAGATCGAGCATGATCTGAAAGTTGTCGGCGGCGAGAAATAGGAGTCTTGGAGTGAAGTTCGGCAATGCGACCATCCGTGGCTGGGTGGGCTTGGTCGTCAGGCTGGTGCTGGCCGGTGTGTGGGCTTGGGCAGGTCTGTCGAAGATCGGTGATCCACGCCGGTTCGTCCAGGCCGTCCGGGCGTATGACGCGACCCCTGAGTGGCTCAGCAAGGCCATCGGCTACGGCCTGCCGGTTCTCGAGCTAGCGATCGCAGTTCTGCTGCTGGTCGGCCTGATCACGCGCTACGCGGCGGTGGTCAGTGCGGTCTTGCTGGTGGTGTTCATCATCGGCATCGCGCAGGCTTCGGCACGCGGCATCAAGCTCGAATGCGGCTGCTTCGGCGGCGGCGGTGCATCGACCACGACCAGCTACACCCTCGACATCTTGCGAGACGTCGGGTTGCTGATACTCGCGGCCTATCTGATCATCTGGCCGCTGACGAAGTGGTCGCTGGACGAGGCTCTCATCAAGTCCGAGATGGTGCCGATGCTGTCGGCGAAGCAGGCCAAGAGCGACAAGAACGTGCGGCGTTACCGCGCGGCACGGGCGGCGGCTGAGGTCGAGCTGAAGCACAAGCAGCGTTACGTGGGCGCAGGGACGGCCGTTGCGGTGTTGCTGGTGACGCTCATCGCGATCGGCGTGCAGGGCGGGCGGGCCAAGATCGACCCATCGGCGAGTACGGCGAACGCCTCGGTGACGACCGGGGTGCGGGTCGGTAACCAGCAGGCGCCGGTCACGGTCGACCTGTATGAAGACCCGCAGTGCCCGATCTGCAACCAGCTCGAACAGAGCGGTTTGGGGACGGACTTCGCCGCCAAGATCAAGGCGACGACGATCAAGGTCAACTACCACATCATGTCGTTCCTGGATTCGTCCTCGAACGGCAACAAGTACTCGTCCCGGGCGGCGAATGCGCTGTATTGCGCGTCGGATACCAGCCCGGATGCGTTCGTGAAGCTGCACGACATCATGTACGGCAAGACGGGCGGCAAGAACAATCAGCCGGCGGAGAACACGAACGGCGTGCCTGATTCGACCTTGCTGGCGTGGGGTAAACAGGCGGGGATCACGAGTGCTGACTATTCGACCTGTGTGACGTCGGACCAGCACAAGGATCTGGTCGAGGGCGTGACTGATGCAGCGAGCAAGTCGAAGGTGACCGGCACGCCGACAGTCTTCGTCGAAGGCATTCGGGTCGGCACCAACGACCAGGTGGCTACGGTCGCTGACATCGACGCTGAGATCACGGCAGCGCTTGGCCACGCCAAGTCCACCGCGGCGCCGCCTCCGACGCCCAGCGCGACTCCTACGGCGTCGGGTGCGGCCACGAGCCCGGCGGGTGGTGCTGAGGCACCCGTTACGCCGACCAGCCCTGCGGCGGCCGGTTCGTAGCTCTGCTTCGCTTGGTTGTGACAGAAAGGGCCGGTACCCGTGGGTACCGGCCCTTTCTGGTTCTTGCTACGAGCTGTTTTGAATCTTTTGGTTTTTGCTTTGGTGGTGCGGTCTTACTTGTTGGCAGCTTCCTTCAGGGCGCTACCAGCGGAGAACTTGACGGTCTTTGCCGCGGCGATCTTGATGGTCGCGCCGGTGGCGGGGTTACGGCCTTCGCGGGCTGCACGGTCGCCTACTGAGACAGCGAAAAAGCCCGGGACGCTGACCTTCTCGCCCTTGGCAACGGCGCCTTCCAGGGTGGACTGCAGGCTGCGCAGCACCGCGTCGACGGTCTTCTGCTCGAGATCTGCGTGCTCGGCGACCGCGGTCACCAGTTCCTTGCGGTTCACGGATGTCTCCTTATGAGTTGTTCTCGCCGCGCCGGGTGGTTACCACTACGGGCGGCGCGTGGCCTGTGCGGCTCACACCAAGTATGGCTGAGGCTACTGCGAGTCAACGAATCCGGGGGTTGTCGGCGTGGCGAAACGGTGTGGGAGACGGCTCCTGTGACAGATGAGGCTGGTGAGTTTTCTTCTGGTCGGGCCGGTTCGGGCGGCGGGTTTGTGATGTGTAGACTTTCGCTTCGGCTCACCGCGTGCGGGAGTCGAGTTTGGTTGGGGGCTGTGGCGCAGCTGGTAGCGCACCACACTGGCAGTGTGGGGGTCAGGGGTTCGAGTCCCCTCAGCTCCACCCATTTCTAAAGGGCTAGAGGCACTTGGCCCTAGTTCTAAAAAATCCTGGTTGCCAGTTTGGTTGCCATTGGTAGCCAGCGGGCTCAGCAGGACGGCCCCCATCCGGTCGGCCGCTTCCCGCGCAAGCGCGGGCATGACGTGGCTATAGATGTCCATCGTTGTCCGCATCTGAGAGTGCCCGAGCAGCTCCATGACGACCCTCGGATGGACTCCTTCGGACAGCAGCAGGGTCGCGGCGGTGTGCCGGCCGTCGTGCAGCCGAACGTGGCGGACGCCAGCTCGTTCGAGCAGCCGGCACCAGTCGTCGTAGTCGCTTTTCTTGTCGATCGGGCGACCGTTGGCCTGGGCGAAGACGAGGTCGTCGTCGTTTTGCCAGTCCGATCCGGCCAGCATCCGCTCGCCCATTTGGGCCGCCTTGTGCACGTGCAATGCGGCGACGAGCGGCAGCGGGAGGGCCAGGGTGCGCTCGCTTCGCTTGGTCTTGGGCGCCTCGTAGACCAGCCCGCCACCCTTGACTCGGTGGATGGTGCGGCGCACGGACAGTGAGTTGTTGAGTAGGTCGATGTCGCGCCACTGCAGCGCGAGCGCCTCGGACTGACGTAGGCCCAGGGCGAGGGCGACGGTCCAGCGGGCAGAGTTGCGTAGTCCGGCCGCAGCGGCGAGCACGGCGCGCGACTCGTCGAGGTCGAGCGCGGTGGCCGCTTCGCTGCGCCGCTGAGCGGGTGGGTCGACCAACATCGCGACGTTGCGGTGCACCCGTCCGCGCTGCATGGCGACCTTCAGCGCTCGGGAGATGATCCGGTGGGCGCGCAGCACGGTGGCTGCGGAGAGTCCTTCCTCAAGCAGGTCGCTGTAGAAGTGTTCAAGGTGCTCGGGTTGGAGTCGGTCGAGGCGGTGCCGGCCGATACCGGGCGAGATGTGCATCCGCACCATCGACTCGTAGCTCTCCAGGGTTCGCGGTCGTACGCGCCGGGCCGCGATGTTGGTCAGCCAATGTTCGAGCCAACCGGTGACGGTGTCGGAGGTGACCGCGGACATCTGGCCGGTCTCGCGCTTCACCTCGAGGTCGCGGATCTTTTGGGCGACCTCTTTGCGGGTCTTGCCGCTGCGATGCCGTCGATCGCGCTGACCGTTGGTCTTCAGCCCGACCGTGATCCAGCCATGCCAACGGCCGAACTCGTCTTTGAAGATCGATGCCTCGCCGGCGGTTGCTCGCTGTGCCATCGCTGGCTCCTTTCGACTGCCTCGATCGTCCGCCGGGGGTCTCACACGCCGCAAGCGCTCAGGCGGCTTCTGGGGGTGTCGGGTCGAGGTCGAACAGTTCGCCCTGGTTCGTCACCGTTCGACCGCCTCGCCTCGCTGCCATTCGGTCGCGGCGCGGTGGGTTCGGGTGATCGAGTCGGGCGACGTACCGGAGCAGCTCGGCGCGGGTGAGGCGGCAGCTGCGGCCGATGTGGACTGCATGCAGTTCGCCGTTCTTGATGAGAGCGAACAGCGTCGTGCGGCCGACGTGGAGTGCTCGCGCCGCTTCCTCCGCGGTGAGCAGTAGTTGCTCGTCGGTCCAGGTACGCGGCGCGTCGTGATCGTCCATGGTTCTCTCCTGCGACGCCGGGTGCGACGGGCGTCGCGGTGACACGGCCTCTCAGTAGGGACAGGTGAAATTTCAGGGCCGTTAGTGCCACTTTCGGCCAAGAAATTTGCATGAGCATGACCGTGAGCGAACCGGGGACAGCGGGCGCGGCCGACGACGGACGCCTCAGATCTCGACGAGGTGTAACAGGGCGCTGAGCCCAGCGAAGTCGGCTGCGTTGCGGGTGACCAGCGGCAACCCGTTGGCCACGGCAACCGCGGCAATGAGCAGATCGGCCAAACGCCGGCGTGGATTGCGCCCGTGGGCGACAACGGCGGCATAGACGCGGCCGTAGGCCCGGGCTGCTTCGATATCGAGGGGCAACGGATCGAAGGACGCTTCGGCCCGTTGCAGACGATCTTGTCGTCGCGCCCGCTCAGCAGGGTCTTTCGCCGCAGCGGGACCGGCGGCGAGCTCGGCCATCGTCACGGCTGAGATCGCGACCTGTTCGGGCAACGCGTCGGCGAGGATGCGGTCGAGGTCAATGACCACCGACGTGTCGAGCAGGGCCTGCCGCAGACGGTCAGGCATGCGGCGTCACGTCCTGGTCGACCAGGACATCAAGGTCGTCGCGCATCTGCTCCCAGTCCACGGCGGGGGCGTTGCGGAACACTTCTACCGCCACGACGGCATCGATGAAGCGGTCACGTCGCAGCGGGCGCAACTCACCGACGGGGTGCCCGCTACTCGTTACGACGAACGTCTTGCCCTCGCCCAAGGCGCGCATGATGCGGCCGCTGTCGTTGCGTAGCTCGCGCTGACTGATCTGCTCACTCATGACTCCACTGTAGCACTGGGTGCTACAGTGTCTGGGGTTTCATCAGTTCGTGGGTGGCGGGCCGGGGTCGAGTGCGCCAGGCGCGCCCCGTCAGACCGTGTTAACCCTGTCCGACTGCGGGTTAACAAGCGCCAGGCGAGCCGCCCTCTAGCGACGGCGCGGCTGCGCAAGGCCGTGGGTACGCCGGCTGAATGCGTCCAGCACCCCGGTGAGTGCCGACGTCAGGGCAGGCAGGTCCCTGTCGTACACCGCCCCTGCGTCCAGTTGGGTCGCCAGGTCACCCAACATGGCGACCCACTCCTGATGCCGAGGCCGTGAGGGAGACGGCATGGGCTGCTGGGTCGGGATCTCGATGCGGCGTTCGACGATCTGGACCGCGGATCGACCTGAGCTGGCCGCCCGGGTCTGCTCCCACGCTCGCTGCCGACAACTGGCGGAGCACCACTTCGGAATCCGCCCGCGGGCCTTGTACTCAATGGGGCCGCCGCACCAGCCACAGGTCGACGCCGCGAGACGTCGCCGGTCTGTCTCGGTGGGGCGGCGGAAGGGCATCGCCTCCAGGCGGCGGACGTCCTCCGGCGGAAGCGTCTCGGCGGCGTCCTTGGCGCGCTGGCGCTCGCGCGCGCGGCGCAGCGCCTCCTGTTGCCGGACGGACTTGCGAACCACGGCAGCCTCCACCATTACGTCACGACGAATATAGCGCCAGGGTGCATGAGGTGTGTCGACTTTCAAGGCTTCGGTTCACATGGTTGCGCTTCAGATCGGGGGTGTCGCGTCCAGTCGAAACTGGCGACGTCCAGACGTAAGTTGCGAAGGATCTTGCGATGTCCAAGCGAGTGTTGTTGAGCGCACCGTGGCGTGAGCTTCTGGAGGCGGGATGTCGCCCAGCTCGGCACTCGCGTTCATGCGTCCGGGCGGACAAACGACACAAGGATCATCGCCGGTCGGGACGGGCCGATGGCGCATTGATCGAGCTCTCCACACTTGAGCCATAAGAACCCGGTCAAAGCAGGTGACAACCGGCTACTTCCTGTAAGGTGCGGGTCCGAAGAGTCTGTACCCGCTTCGATCAGTACCTGAGAGGTTCCTTAGTGGCCGAACCTTGGCTTTCTGCCGATGGCATCGCGACACACCTTGGAGTCACGAAAGACACGGTCTACGCGTGGATCGCTGAAAAGGGCATGCCTGCCCACAAGGTGGGCCGCCTCTGGAAGTTCCAAGCCAGCGAAGTCGACGAATGGGTACGGAGCGGCAGCGCCGCCTCGCCGGGTGATGACGTCGCCCCTGGTGTCTCGTGACGGGCCGGAATCTGTCGGTAGCCGTCGATAGCCTGAGGAACTTTGCGATCGAGAGAGGGGGAGCCATGAATGACGCACCGACGATGTCGCCTCGTCGTTACGCGCTGTCGTTCACGACGGGTGCTCTCCTCACGCGCGAGGGCGCGCTCCTAGCTCCGCTGTTCATCGACGGGCGAGGTTGGGAGAAGCTCCGGGACGACGCTGTCGAAGGCAACCTCTTGCAGGCCCGGACGCACAGCACGGGCGTCCGGCTTGTCCGCGAGACGGTTAAGCGTCTATCGGTGTTGACCGACCACGAGGTTGCGTTGCTGGTCGAGGCGACCGCCTCGGAGCGTGGGCATCTCATGTGGGTGGCAGCGTGCCGCTGCTATGAGCTGATCGGGGAGTTTGCCGAAGAGGTGCTCCGGGAGCGGTTCCTATTGCTCGTCCAGACCCTCGGCTACGAGGAGTTCGACAGTTTCGTTCGGGCCAAGGGGTTGTGGCACGAAGAGCTAGCCGCTCTCAAGGATTCGACGCTGCAGAAGCTGCGATCGAACGTGTTCAAGATGCTGCGTGAGGCGGAGCTTCTGTCTGACGCGGGAAGGATTGTGCCTGCGGTGCTATCTGAGCGAGTTGCGGCCAGGTTGAGTGCCCGCACACCGAGTGACGTGCGCTTCTTCCCGAGCCAGCAAGGGGCTGGCCAATGAAGCCCAAGGCTCTGCCGGAGCAGGAAGAACACCTATTCACGGTGCTTAGCGGACGGCGCTTCCTGCAGATGGAGGGCCTCGGCAACGAGGTCCCGTTCTTTATCTACCCGTATCCGCCCGAGGACACTCTGGCCGTAGCGGCCGCCAAAAAGCGGGTCAAGAATCGGCTGGCTGGCGCCGGGGTCAAGGTCATTGAGATCAACCTCTACGACCTATCGGTTGAGCTGCTCAAGGAGCGGAAGGTATGGGACCGGGTCCAAGCCATTGAGCCGGACCAAGACAAGGCCGACTTCCGCGAAATGCTCCAGGGGATGCTCGACCCGCAGTTGCACATCGCCCCGGCCATCCGCGACCGCCTTGCGGCCGAGTCCTTCGACATCCTCTTCCTCACCGGGATCGGTGAGGTCTTTCCGTACATCCGCTCGCACAACGTGTTGAACAACCTCCAGTCGGTGGTGACCGGCGGGCCGATGCTCATGTTCTTCCCGGGCCGCTACGAGCAGTCGGACACGTTGGGCTCATCGCTCGTGTTGTTCGGCCGGCTCAAGGACGACCAGTACTACCGAGCCAAGAACATCCTGGAACAGGAGGCGTGAGCTCGATGAAGCTCGACCAGATTTTCGCCAAGGACATCCAGCGTCCGATCGAGGGCGTCATCAAGGCTGATGACGCTGCGCACCTGGGCACCGAGGTCGACGAGTACGTCCTGACCAACGAGGCCGCCAAAGGCTTGGAGATCCTCCTCGAGGAGTACACCTCCTACACCAATGCCAACGGCGTGTGGATCTCCGGATTCTTCGGCTCCGGTAAGTCGCACATGCTCAAGATGCTGGCTCACCTGCTGGGTGACGTCGAAGGGCAGGACTATCCGCGCCAGAACGTCTCTGACAGCTTCCGCGCCAAGACGCTCGACGCGTTCCTGCCCGGCCTGCTGAACAAGGCCGACCACATCCCTGGCAAGAGCCTGCTGTTCAATATCGACCAAAAGGCCACCTTGATCAGCAAGGACCAGACGGACGCCCTTCTGAAGGTCTTCGTCAAGGTCTTCGACGAGAGCCGTGGCTACTACGGCAACCAGGGTCACGTTGCTCGCTTCGAGCGCGACCTGGACAACCGCGGCCAGTACGAGGCATTCCAAGAGTCCTTCGAACGCATCGCTGGCGTCTCCTGGACGCAGGGGCGCGAGCAAAGTGCCCTGGAAGGGCCGAGCATCGACCGGGCCTTCGCCGAGGTAAATGGCGGAACCGCTGACGGCATCATCAAGCAGTACAGCGCCTCATACTCGGTTTCGATCGAGGACTTCGCCGACGAGGTCCAAGCCTGGCTCGACAACCAGGGCGACCCGACCTTCCGGCTGAACTTCTTTGTCGACGAGGTCGGCCAGTTCATTGGCAGCGACACCAAGCTGATGCTCAACCTGCAGACCATCGCCGAGTCGCTCAACACTAAGTGCGCTGGCCGTTCGTGGGTGTTCGTGACCTCGCAGGAGGACATGGACAAGGTCATTGGCGACAGGACACGGCAGCAGGGCAACGACTTCTCCAAGATCCAGGCCCGGTTCAAGACGCGGCTCAAGTTGACGAGCGCCGACGTCGAGGAAGTCATCCGCAAGCGTCTGCTGGACAAGAACGACGTAGGCGTGAGTGCGCTCGGCACGATCTATGCCGACCAGCACGCCAACTTCAAGACGCTGTTCGAATTCGTCGACGGGGCCAAGACCTACCGCAACTACACCGACGAGGCGCACTTCGTCGGGACCTACCCGTTCGTCAGCTACCAGTTCCCACTGTTCCAAGCCGCCATCGAGGGCATCTCCGACCACAACGTCTTCGAGGGCCGCAACAGCTCGGTCGGTGAGCGTTCGATGCTCGGCGTGGTCCAGCACGTCGCCAAGGACATCGGCAACGTCGAGGTCGGCAAGCTCGCAACCTTCGACAGCATGTTCGCCGGCATCCGCGCCTCCCTGAAGTCAGCCGCCCAGCGTTCGATCGACGTCGCCGAGCGCAACCTCGACAACCCGTTGGCGGTTCGTCTTCTCAAGGCGTTGTTCCTCGTGAAGTACGTCGAGAGCTTCCCGGCGACTCCGCGCAACCTCACGGTGCTGGTCTACGACCGTTTCGGCCTCGACCTTCCGGCGCTATCCGAGCAGGTCAAGGAAGCGTTGACCGTTCTGGAGATCCAGACCTACATCCAGAGAAGCGGCACCACCTACGAATACCTGACCAACGAAGAGCAGGTCATCGAGGAAGAGATCAAGAACGTCGACATTGACGCCTCCGAGGTAGGCGGTCGACTGTTCAAGATCCTCTCGGGCGATGTCATCAAGACCAACAAGATCCGCTACGCCAAGAACGCGCAGGACTTCCCGTTCGGCTTCAAGCTCGACGACCAGGCCCACGGCCAGCAACGAGAACTTGCGGTCCACTTCATCTCGCCCGAGTACTCATACACGCCCGAGGAGATCCGCATGCACAGCGCGGGCAAGGACGAGCTGCGTGTCGTCCTCGAACCGGACGCCCGGGTGCTCGCGGACCTACGGCTGCTCATCAAGACCGAGAAGTATATCAAGCGCAAGCAGGGCACCTCGAACTCCGCCATCGAGGGCCAAATCCTGCAGACCAAGGGTGCGCAGAACATCGACCGCGAGAAGGAACTCGTCCAGCGCGTCAAGACCTCGGTCGGCAAGGCCGCCCTGATCATCAACGCGGCCGATATCACCTCTAGCTCCCAGGACGCGCTGGTCCGGGTGACGGATGGCTTCCAGGATCTCGTCAGCCGTACCTACACGCAGCTCAAGCTGCTTGGAGGTACGACCTATAGCGAGCAGCAGGTTGCCGGAGCCGCGAACCCGGACGGCGGGCTGTTCGACGCCGAAACCGGCAGCAAGCTCTTTGCCCCGTCGGAGGAAGTGCTGTCGTTTGTTTTGCGCAAGGAGACCCTAGGTGAGCAGGTCGCTGTCAAGACCATCGTCGACAGCTTCACCGCCAAGCCCTACGGCTGGGACCTCGCCTCGATCGAGGTTCTGATTGCATTCCTGATCGGTACCTCAAAGGTCACGCTCACGGTCGATGGCAACGTCCTCAAGCGCTCTGAGGTCGCGACGGTTCTGCGCAACACGCAGAAGCATGCCCATGTCGTGGTGGCACCGCAGAAGACCTTCGACGAGCGCAAGGTGGCGGCCTTCCGCAAGTTCTGTACCGACTTCTTCGACGAAGGCAACACCCCGAAAGATCCGTTGGAGCTGGCCCGGCACGGGGCGGACAAGCTGAAGGCAAAGCGCGACGAGATCACGGCGACAATGACGGGTTCCAAGTACCCGTTCGTCAGCCAGCTCTCCGCCGCGATCGACTTGCTAGACCGGGCGGTGGGCAAGCCCGACGACTGGTACCTGACCGACTTCGACCTTGGCGACGACCTGCTCGACGCCAAAGAGAGCACGATCGACCCGATCCGGGCGTTCCTCAGCGGAGGCCAGAAGGTCATCTACGACGAGGCCACCGATCTTCTCACCACCCATAGCAGCAACCTCGGCTACCTGCCGCCCGAAATCGACGCCACCGTGAGGTCAGCGTTGGAAGATCCGAACGCCTTCCGCGGCAACAAGATGGCGCAGCTCAAGCAAGCCACTGACCAGCTGCGCACTCTGATCGATGGCGTCGTTGCCAGAAACCGAACCGACGTCGTCGAAGCGATCGAGGGTCGCAAGGCCGAGATCGAAGCGAGCGCCTTCTATGCCAAGGCGACCTCGGTCGCCCAAGAGAGTGTGCTGCGCCGGGTCGACCAGGCGATTTCCCGTGTCCGCGCCCAGAACCAGGTCGCTCTCATTCGCGAGACCGGATCGAGCTTCGAGGAGACCATCTACCCAGGTTTGCTCGACCAGCTGGCCGATGCGCAGCCCGACGCCGGCGATGGCGATGGCGATGGCGGCACGAAACCACCGTCGAAGCAGACCGTGTCCGTAAGGACAGTCTCCGCCACCGGCGTCTCTGGCGTTTTGGAGACAGAGCAGGACATCGACCGCTACCTGCACGCCCTGCGTACGGCGCTCGTCCAGACCCTGAACGCCGGAAAGCGAATCTCTCTCTGATGGAAACCGCACCGCTGAAGACGTTCGCCACCAGGGCACGTATAGCGCTGATCCGCGAAGTGACCGCACGTATCGCTGTCGTCCTAGCCCCGGCATCAGCCGTGCGGGTAGAGCAGCCCACGGCGGTCGCAGCCCTGGAGAAGGCCGTCAGCGCGGCGGGTGGAGGCGAGAAGGGTATAGCGGCGGTCGCCGACCGGGTCGCGTACACCTGGTTCAACCGCATCATCGCCCTGAGGTTCATGGACGCCAACGGTTACAACGGCATCGGGGTCGTCTCACCACAAGTCGGCGTCGAGGCAGGTCAGCCCGAGATCCTTGCCGAAGCCAAGCGAGGCAACATCGACGCCGCGGTGGTCGGGGGAAGGACCCGTGAGACGGTCACGGGCCTGCTCGACGGCACGCGGCGCAGCGACGACGCGCAAGGCGAGGCTTACGCGCTGCTGCTCGCGGACTACTGCCGATACTGGAACCGCGCCATGCCGTTCATGTTCGAGCGAGAAGGCGACTTCACCGAGCTGCTCATCCCCGCCAACCTGCTGGCCGACGACTCGGTGCCAAGCCGCGCCCTGAAGGTGCTCACAAAGGATGTCTGCCAAGACGTCGAGGTCATCGGCTGGCTGTACCAGTTCTACATCTCAGAACGCCACGACCAAGTCTTCGCGGGGTTCAAGAAGAACAAGAAGGCCGGCGCCGACGAGATCCCCGCAGCCACCCAGCTCTTCACGCCCCACTGGATCGTCCGCTACCTCGTCGAGAATTCCCTCGGGCGCTTGTGGATGCTCAACCGGCCTTCGTCGCGCCTGGTTGACCACATGCAGTACTACATCGCCCCGGTAGACGAGGAGACCGACTACCTCAAGATCACCAGCCCCAAGGAGGTCAAAGTCATCGACCCGGCCTGCGGGTCTGGGCACATGCTCACGTATGCCTTTGAACTCCTGTACGCCATCTACGAAGAAGAGGGATACGCCCCGACCGAGATCCCTGGGCTCATCCTCGGCAACAACCTCTACGGCGTCGAGATCGACCCCCGAGCCGGGGCACTGTCGGCCTTCGCGTTGACCATGAAGGCGAGGGCCAAGCAGCGGACGTTCTTCAACAAGCAGATCGAGCCCAACGTCTGCGTCCTCGACGCGATCCACTTCACCCCGGACGAGATCGACTTCCTGCTGACGCCCCGTGGCGACAAGCACGCCGAGGCCTCCTTCTGGAACCAGTTCGAGCACGCCGAAACGTTCGGGTCACTCATCCAGCCGGACCGAGGGCTAACGATCCGTCTGAAGCAGCATCTCGCCACGCTCGACGACGGTGGCGACATCCTTCTGGCCGACGTGTTCCATCGGGCCGAGAAGGTCACTGCTCAGGCCGAGGCGCTTAGCGTGCGGTACCACGTTGTGGTGGCGAACCCACCGTATATGGGCGTCAAGAATATGACTCCAAGCCTTGCTGGATTCATCGAGTCCAACATCCCTGACGGAAAGCAGGACCTTTACGGAGCATTCGTCGAACGGGCTCGCAGTCTAGCGATGGAGTCCGGGCGGATCGCTATGATCACGGGTGATACCTGGATGTTCATTCGGACATTCTCGGATCTGCGCGACGTCGTTCTTGACGCGACGCGTGTCCACTCGTTGCTCTACCTGCGGGATTCCGCCTACCACGCCGATAAGTTTGGCGCGAATTCCGCATTCTCCCTAACAAACGCTAAGGCGAATACTGGCGTTGGCACCTTTATTCGCCTTACTGCCCTCGACGGGGAGGAGAAGCGACAATCCCTCCTCGCGGCAATCGCAGATCGGTCCCTCGGGTATCGGTACGAAGCCGCCGCAGCGGCCTTCAAGAAGATTCCGGGAGCACCGATCGCCTATTGGCTTTCTGACGCGATCACGAAAGCATTTCAGGGATCTGGTACTTTTCGCGATGGCTTCACGCCCAGGAAGGGCAATGACACAGGGGACAACGGTCGATTCTTGCGCCAAGTGTGGGAGGTCTCCAGGTCCACGATCTCCTTCGGAAGTCGATCGACAGAAGAGGCTGAGCGCAGCGGTCGTCGCTGGTTTCCCTATAACAAGGGCGGTCCGTTTCGGAAGTGGTACGGAAACTTTGATCTCGTAGTTGACTGGGAGGATAATGGCCGCAGGGTGCGTGCCAGAGGGACGCTCCGCAACCAGGGATTCTACTTTCACGAGGGGATAACTTGGACCGATGTAGGCTCGGGCAGCTTCGGAGCGCGCTACTTACCGCCCGGCTTTCTGTGCGATAATAGTGGATCTGCATGCTACGGCGATAAGGCGGTACTTCCCTCCGCCCTGGCATTCCTCTGCTCCTCGCTCGGTTCCGAAATGCTTAACGTCCTCAATCCCACAATGCACTTCCAGGCAGGAAATATCGCGGACCTTCCTCTGCGCCGGATTGAATCGGAAACGATCGACGTAATTGTTCGTCGAGGAATAGCGACCTTCAGGGCGGACTGGGACTCGTATGAGACCTCCTGGGACTTCGAAGCGAGCCCTCTCCTCGATGGGCGCTCGGCCAACCTCGCTGATGTAGTCCAAGCCTTCTCGGCCGAATCGTCGGTCGTCGCAAAGGATCAACAAGCCCGGGAGACGGAGAACAACAGTATCGTCGCTAAAGCCTATGGTGTGGACGGCGACGTGCCTATCGATGTGCCTCTTCACCGGGTGTCACTGACGAGGAACGTCGAGTTCCGGTACGGGCCCGGTAGATCAGCCGAGGAATACTCCGCGCTCGAGCGGACCGATCTGGCGATTGAGCTGCTGTCCTATGCCGTCGGATGCATGTTCGGCCGGTACAGCATCGACGAGCCGGGACTTATCCTCGCGGACCAGGGCGCAACGTTGCGGGAGTACCTGCTGAAGGTGCCGACACCGAGCTTCCTACCGGACGCAGACAACGTCATCCCGATCGTGGATGGCGACTGGTTCGAGGACGACATCGTTGCGCGCTTCCGCACCTTCCTTCGTGCGGCCTTCGGGGAGCGGCACTTCGAGGAGAACCTGCGCTTCGTTACCGAGTCGCTCGGCGTCAAGGACATCCGCGACTACTTCGTGAGGTCGTTCTACAAGGACCACGTACAGCGGTACAAGAAGCGCCCGATCTACTGGCTGTTCTCCAGCCCCAAGGGTTCGTTCAACGCTCTGATCTATTTGCACCGCTACACGCCGTCCACGGTCTCGACGGTCCTCAATGAGTACCTGCGTGAGTTCACAGTCAAGCTGACTTCGAGCCTGCAGCAGCAGGAGCGCCTGGCGGCCGAAGGTGGGACGCCGCGTCAGCAGGCGGCCGCCCAGAAGGAGGCTGATCGACTGCGCAAGGTATTGCTGGAGCTTGAGGAGTACGAGCACGACGTGCTGTACCCGCTGGCGTCCCGTCAGTTGGCGATCGACCTGGACGACGGGGTGAAGGCGAACTATCCGAAGTTCGGTCCCGCTCTGAAGAAGATCTCCGGACTTGAGGCCAGCGATGAGTGACACCGCCACGGTCCGCCCGCACCTGCTGCGCTGGTTCGACAGTCGACGGATCGTCTTCTGGCACGACCCGGATGGCCAGTACGCCGCGGATCTCGACGGCCTCGATCTGGCTGGCATCGAGACGATCCGGGTCGGCAACGACGAGTTCGCCATCAAGAACCGGCTTCTGCACGACGAACCGGAAGGCAAATTCCTGGTCTACCGCAGTGGCCCGATGCCGAGCGGCATCGATGATTGGCTGCTCGACCTGGAGTTGGCCTACGGGGTCTTCACGGCCGACCGCACCGCGCTCGTCTCGCAGGATCTCGGTCTGGCAAAGGGCAACGGGATCGACGAGGTCGTTGAGGCGCACGAGAAGTTCTTCAACGCTGCTAAGCGCGTCCAGAGCCTGAAAGCCCTGCTGAGTGCTGCGGACGATGCCGCCAGGCTGCGAGCCAAGATCAGCGCCGTCGTACTTGGCCAGCGCGAGCACAGCCTCCTGGAAATCACGAGGACGCTACTAACCGAGAACGCCAAGGGGGCTCGGACCAAGTACGACGCCCTTGTCGACTATGGCCTGGACGACTTCTACTGGGGCGGCGTCGCGAACATCTACGGCTACGAGTCGTCCTCGCCGAGCATCGATGACCTGGTGCTGTGGATCTTCCGCAAGGCCATCGAGGGCTTCAAGTCTGACCGGCCCGGCGGGCTGCAGAACATCCAGCTCGACTTCGCCAGTATGCGCAACGACCGGCGCAGTCAAGAGGCCATGGCAACGCTCGCTAAGCGGGCAGCCCGCGACCTGGACTACAAGTCGACGATCGAGGATGCGAGCTTCCGCGACCTGGTGGCGAGTGTCCCGGACGACCTGTTCGAGGAGACCGACCAGAAAATCCTCAGCGACCTGGCACGGGCAGTATCCGAACAGACCGTCACCCCGCGCGACGTGGCCGAGGTAGTGCGGGCCCGGCAGAGCAGCGTCTGGATCGACGGATACAAGCAGCTCTACACTGCCGTTGTCAGCGCCTCGGAGTTACTGGGCGAGCTGGCCACCCTCAACGTTGGCATGCAGTCGTTCGACGACGGGCTGGAGCGGTACCGGCGCGAGTGGTTCCGCATCGATCAGCTCTACCGGCAGTTCGTCTACGCCACGCGAACCGCAGAGTACCCAAGGCCACTGGAGCCATTGCGGGAGTTGGTCGAGAAGCGCTACACCAACAAGTACGTCTACGAGCTGGGCAACGCCTGGCAGCAGCAAGTCGACGCGGTCGAGAAGTGGCGCTCGACAGCGCTACGGTCGCAGACGGCCTTCTACTCGCGATACATCGAGCCGCTGGTACGCGACGGCGACAGGAAGGCCGTCGTCATCATCTCCGATGCCATGCGGTACGAGGTGGCCGATGAGCTTGGCTCGCTCATCCGGCAGGAGGACCGCTTCGACGCCAACCTGGAGGCCGTGCTTGGGGTGCTGCCCAGCTACACCCAGCTCGGCATGGCGGCGCTGCTGCCGCACTCGACGCTTCGGCATTCGGCGGATGCCAAGACAGTTCTGGCTGACGGCCAACCGACCAACACCACTGCCTCCCGCAGCAAGATCCTGGAGGGCGTGGGTGGCTCGGCGATCCAGGCCGAGGACTTCAAAGCCCTGAACGCTGACGAGCGACGCGAGCTCTACAAGGCCAACCGTGTCTTGTACGTCTACCACAACCGGATCGACGCCACGGGGGATAAGCCAGGCACCGAACGCCAGGTCTTCGAGGCCGTCGAGGACACGCTGCGCGACATTGTTGACCTCGTGAAGAAGCTGGCCAGCGCCAACGCCACCAACATCTTCATCACGGCCGACCACGGCTTCCTCTTCCAGGACGAAGCCCTAGCCGGCACCTTCTTCCTGTCGACCCAGCCGCAGGGCGACGACATCAAGGTCGTCAACCGACGCTTCGTCCTGGGTAAGGGCCTCAAGGTCGACAACGCCTTCGCCACCTTCGAGGCCGCCCAGCTCGGCCTAGAGAGTGACTTGGAAGTACAGGTCCCCAAATCCATTCACCGCTTGCGCCTTGCGGGCGGCGGCTCACGCTTCGTACACGGCGGGGCGACACTCCAAGAGGTCATCGTTCCAGTGCTCGTGGTCAACAAGAAGCGCAAGAGTGACACCAGGCTGGTCAACGTCGAGGTCTGGCCGGAGTCCGACAAGATCACCACCGGACAGGTGGTCGTTCGGCTGTTCCAGACCGAGCAGGTCAACGACAAGGTCCAGCCCCGCACTCTCCGGGCTGGGCTATACGTCGGCGAGTCCCTCATCTCGAACATCGAGAACCTGACCTTCGATCAGACCTCCGCCGACAAACGTGACCGGTACCAGAGCGCGCGGATGCTGCTGAGCCAGGAGTCGAGCGACTACAACAACCGCGCCGTTGAGTTCCGCTTGGAGGAGCAGATCCCGAACACCAACCAGTGGCGGGTCTTCGCCAAGGCGGTCTACACGCTGAAGCGTTCGTTTACGTCGGACTTCGACTTCTAGAGAGGACGGGAGGCACGATGAGCGAAATCGAGAACGAGACGCCCGAGGCGAGTACGCCGCAGCAGAGCGACCTCGACTACAAGATCAACCTGCTGTTCGGCGGGGTCGTCGTTCGTAAGGACCTGGTCAAAGCCGTCAAGGGCAACGCCATCGTGCCCTCGTATGTCTTGGAGTACCTGCTCGGGCAGTACGCCGCCTCCGATGATGATGCCACCATCCAGGCCGGCATCGACACCGTTCGCAATATCCTCGCCGAGCACTATGTGCACCGCAGCGAGTCGGAGCTGGTTAAGTCCACGATTAAGGAACGCGGTCGACACAGGGTCATCGACAAGGTCACGGTCTCCCTCAACGAGAAGGCTGACGTCTACGAGGCGGAGTTCGCCAACCTCGGCATCAAGGGCGTGATCGTCGACTCGCCGATCATCAAGGCTCATCCCAAGCTGCTGGTCGGCGGCGTCTGGTGCATCTGCGACATCGAGTACTTCCACAACGAAGACCAACGCACCGTGCCGTGGATCCTCGGCTCGATCAAACCGATCCAGCTGTCGAAGTTCGATGTCGAGCAGTACCTCTCAGCCCGTCGCGGGTTCACGACGGAGGAGTGGATCGACCTCGTGATGCAGTCCATCGGGTTCAACCCCGAGATGTTCAGCAAGCGCGGCAAATTCTTCCAGCTAGTGCGCCTCATCCCGTTCGTCGAGCGCAATTACAACCTCGTCGAACTCGGCCCGAAGGGAACCGGGAAATCCCACATCTTCTCGGAGTTCTCGCCGCACGGGATGTTGATCTCCGGCGGGGAGGTGACCGTGCCGAAGCTGTTCGTCAACAACTCCAACGGGCGGCTGGGCCTGGTGGGGTACTGGGACGTCGTCGCCTTCGACGAGTTCGCCGGCAAGAAGAAGCGCACGGACAAGGCGCTCGTCGACATCATGAAGAACTACATGGCGAATAAGTCGTTCTCCCGAGGTGTGGAGACCCTCGGCGCGGAAGCTTCGATGGTCTTTATCGGCAACACCTCGCACACCGTGCCGTTCATGCTCAAGAACTCTGACCTGTTTGACGAACTGCCCGAGTCCTACCACGACCCCGCCTTCCTCGACCGCCTGCACCACTACATCCCCGGCTGGGAAGTCGACATCATCCGCGGCGAGATGTTTTCCGACGGCTACGGCTTTGTCGTCGACTACATCGCGGAAGTCCTCAAGTCGATGCGCTCGCAGGACTACTCCGACCGCTATCAGCAGCACTTCACGCTCTCGCCGGACATCTCCACCCGCGACCGCGACGGCATCCACAAGACCTTCTCCGGCCTGATGAAGATCCTCTATCCGGACGGTCAGGCCACCAAGGAGGAGATCGAGGAGATCCTCCGGTTTGCCATCGAGGGCCGCAAGCGCGTCAAGGACCAGATCCTGCGCATCGACTCCACCATGCCCGACGTCAAGTTCGGCTACCTAGACACCGACGGCACCTGGCATGCCGTCACCACGCTGGAAGAAGACCAGTACCCGACGTACTACCGCGTTGCGCGCGAAGCGGAGGACGACTGCGAGGACGCGACCGCAGACGCCGACCCACTCCGCGGCAGGGCCGAGGCAGCCGATGCTGGAGACGGTGAAGAGCCGGCGGACGCCAAGCCTGAACCTGAGCTGTTCCAGGGACACCGGGACTACCAAGAAGGACAGCGCGGGGTCTCGTTCGACTCGCTGCTCGTGCCGTACCTCCGCGGCGCCGCGCAGATCACGATCGTTGACCCCTACGTGCGGATGTTCCACCAGGCCAGGAACCTCATGGAGCTGGTCGAGGGGATCGCACGCGCCAAGGACCCGGCGGATGAAGTAGCTCTGAAGCTCGTCACGGTCGAGAACCAGGACGGTCCCGAGAAGGTTCAACGGCAGCTGGAGTTCTTGTTGCAGATCAAGAAGAGCGCCGGGGTGCTCGGCATCGTCTTCGACGTCGAGCTGGTCGAACCCCAGGCCATTCACGACCGATCGATCACCACCGACACCGGCTGGAAGATCCTGCTCGGACGTGGTCTCGACATCTTCCAGCGGATGGTCGACAGCCCCTTCGACCTCGCAACGAAGTACCAGAAGTACCGCGAGGTGAAGGGATTCGGGATTACCTACCTCCGCGAGCCCAGCGAATGACGATGTACCCGATTCAGTCGCAGGCGGACCCGCGCGGATCTGCCTGGCGCCGCTGGGATCCGTACATCCACACGCCCGGCACCGCGATGAACAACCAATTCGGCAAGGATTCCTGGGATAACTATCTAACGCGGATCGAGCAGTCCGAGCCACGGATCGAAGCCCTCGGCATCACCGACTACTGCAGCATTGATGAGTACGAGAAGGTGCGCGACTTCCAGGTAGCAGGTCGACTCCCGGACGTGGGCGTCATCTTCCCGAATATCGAGTTGCGCCTGCCGACCGCGACGAAGAGCGACCATAGCGTGCTCGATTCATGCGCACCGGTCGGCGCCATAACGATCCATATGTGCGCGCCGGCAGGATCCCCACTCGCGCAGATCGACGGCTACGAGCGCGCTGTCCGCCTCATGTCCGATGGTTCAACGGCGGTCGCGATCGGAGACCGAAGATCGGTTCTGGCCGGCCCGCCGGGATAGCGTCGCGAGCAGGGTCTGGGCCGATTACTCGCTTGGCTCGTCACCACTTTCAAGTAGATGCCTGTAGTTCAGGTAGTCACCCTCCAACGGGACCAAGTCGGGGTTGCCGTCCCAGTCGGCAGCCGAATGGGCACCCGTCCATGCCTTCCCTAACTCAACGTTGGCGTCGTGGACGATTGAGATTGCAATCAGGTCACCGACCAACCGTTCCAGCTCTCCGCCGCATCGGTTCACCTCGTCGAAGTCGGGGATCTCGTTGCCGTGCACCAGGTCGCTCCGCAGCGAGTAACACCGGGTCAGGAACTTCGGCGCTAGTTCCTTCTCTTGCAGGTAACGGCGATCGCCGAGCTGCGTTGCCAGCGCGCGGACCGCTTGGCCGACGGACTGCTGACGCAACCACGACAACGCGCCGAGCATCGAGCCCTTCTCCGCTTGCGGCAGACCCGAGGCCTTGACCGTGGCGACCAGTGAATCGACGACAGCTTGGGCCTCTCCGCTCCGATTCTCCGGCGCGATCAAAAGCTCGACCGCTGAGATAAGCGTGACTAGCCTCGCGTCTGGCTTCATACCCGCCGACGAACAGTAGGTGCCGTACGCGAGGTGTTGACGCGCCGTAAGCTCTGTCCCGTTTTCGAGCGACATCCAGATCGCGCCCCGGACGTCGTCCATAGGCTTACCAGCCCAGTACTGGATCGGCTGCATCCCCATGAAGTGACCCCGCAGGTTCGTCGGGAAGATCATCAGCTCATGCAGATCCATCTGTGCGTTGTCCGCAGACAGGACGTCAGGATGGATCCAGAATGCCGGGGAACGCTGGCCGAAGTCGGCCATCACATTGTTCGCCGCAAGACCGATCGACACGGCCGATCGCCAGCGCAGCGCCGCCTGCTCCGCTGCCTCAGCTGTCTCGTAACCCCAGCCGCGCAGAACCAAGTCGGTGGTGTCCTGGATCGCTGGCTGATCACCTGCTGGTGCGCGCAGAACTACTGGCTGCGCTGCGTCCGGCTCCGTGAGGTACATCTCCCACTCGGGGCAGTTGATCCGTACATGTTCGCCCAACACCATCCGGTACCGAAAGGTCCAGTCGTCTACCGTGTCCGCCATACGAGAGAGACTGACAGGCCAGCGCCGATCGATCCTTCTGATCGGCCCACTAGCTACAGCTGCGTGTCAACGGACGCGCGCCTATCGACGGTTGGGCGCGCCTGTCGACAGAGATGTTGTGTCCGGCCTGAAGCATCCTGGTGACCCTCGCGTGATAGCCGGAGATGACAGAATTACCTCGGGCGCAGATCTTCGAGAGGGCCAGTCGGTACGGCGATCCAACCTTCAATTTCGGCGGCATCGATCTCCTCTGGCGTCACTGGTTCGAAGGTCGCGCCCGAGATTGTTGCCGCTCTCGCGTTGAGCCCCGCGATAATGGCATCGAGCGCGTCGTCCGATTGTGCGGAGAGTTCTTGGAGCGCCGCTGGATACGTCAGCCATTCCTTCGTACGATCGGCGAGTGCACGTACAAGCGTGAGGCGAACCTCAGCGTCCCGCTTGTAGGCACCCGGCCTAAAATTCCAGGCACGCAGCGCAGCTGCCGGATAGACCTCAACGATGCGGCCCCTTCCCGCCCGATCGATAGGTTCGCCCGAATCTTCCTCAATCTTCGCTAGCAGACCGGCCAATCGCATTGCTGCTCGACCGATCCGGTCCGTGGACACGCTGAGCGGGAGTCCTAGGTGGTCCTCTCGCACCCGACGATCGGTGACACGAAACGCAAGTGCATCGCGATCGGCGATGCCGGCAGCAGATCCTGGCGCGACCCTGCGGTCACGGTGCGCGACGATGAAGTCTACGAAGGCAGAGGGCCATCCCAACGGGCAATCGATGCCGACTTTGTCGGCGAGTTTGATGAGTTCTAGCAGCCTCCGGTTGTCTGCGAAGACTTCGACGGAATGGACGGTTGCGTGTTCGGTCGACCATTCGATTACCGCTCCAGCAGTCTTTGTCGGCTCGGCAGCAAGATCGATTCCAACTGTGATCACGCCAAACAATATCGCGCTCACGACACGTGCTGAGTGCGGTCGGGCAATCGGTATCGAATCATCTGCACGCCTGTCAAGAAGGCAACCGGTCGCGCATAGCGACGGCTCGCGCGCGGACCGCGTCTACCGGACGCGTGACCGGGGCGCAGCCAGATTTAGTCAAGAGCAGTGGGTATCTCGTTGGCGTGCGCTGACGCCCTCAGCAAAGCTGCTTCGTCGGCTTTGCCCAACACGTCCAGGTAGGGCAGCGCGCACAACGTCGTGGCCGAAACGAGGAAGTATGCGACGGCTTCGGCGTCCTGTTCTACCTGGATCTTGGTCGCGAGGAGCTGACCGCGGGGCAGCGTTCTCATGTACCGAGCAAATGTCACCGCGGATGGATGCACGAACTGGCTGAGATTGCGATAGGTGAGGTACATCTGCTTGCCGGGCTCGGAGCCGCCGAACAGATTCTTGACCGTGTTGAACACCTCGGCCACATTCTTGAGCTTCCGACCGTTGCCTCTGCGCGCGCCATCCGCACGGTCGGTCACCTCAATGTCTGCTGCGCGGACCACGTCGGACCAGCGATACTCCTCGACCGCGCTCTGCTGGAGGAAGAGGCCACCGCGTGCCTCCGGGTCGACCTTCAGCCACCGGGCGAGCACTGCGTGCTCGATGACCACGCGTGTCAGCGCGGCCGCCGCTTGCGTATGGCCACCGCCGAGAAGCGCTAAAACGGCTCGCGCAGTGTCGCGCGCGTACATCGCGAGCCCGTGCAGCACGAGCAGACCGGGAACGTCGCCGTCTGCGACGCCGTACTCCTCTAGGGCGTCGAGCAGCACAGGCCAACTCCACGCAACCGATGTCGGCCTCGCGGGCGACGCTAGTCATTCACACATCATGTCGCGCCGTCCCGATTGGGTCCGCTATGCGCTGCTGGCATGTCGCTATGTCGGTCGCAGCGGCGCGAACCTCATCTGCAGATCCGGTAACGCAGTCCCTACTTCTTCATATGTGCGGGCAGCGGTCCGATGCTCTCGTCGTCGAGCCCGCGCAGATCGACGGGTAGGGTCACGATTCGCAAGCTTGCGTCGGAGGCAGCGGTGGATGCTAGGCAGTCGCTTCGTCCAGAGTCCGCAACATGTCGACAGAGAACGCACCTAGATTCCCGAAGAATCCGCTTCACATCGTCTACGGCCTCGACGCGCTCTCGCGCGAAACCGCGGTGGTTTGACAACGGCCAAGGCCTTCCTGTATCGAAGGTGGGTCGAAGTAAAGGACGCGCCTTGGTGGTGCGCTTCGTGTCAACTGGCTGTCGCAGCCGTTGACTGAGGCACAGTCTCCTCCGCACGTCGTACGGGCACGGCCGCCGGCACACCTATCGGCAGCTTGAGTGCGCATGAAACCGGTACATCCGGGCGGTACCGCCACGAAGACAGAGACGTCCGCACTGGCCTACATGCTGCAAGCTGGGTGCTACGTCAGTTCACCAGGTCGGCGAGGACGCGGACTACCGCACTGTTGTCTTGTTCGCCCCGCCAGCGGATCGCCGCCGTGCGTGGTCGGAACATATTGTAGATCGCGTCAGGTAGTTGCTGATTGGTAACGAGCAATCCGAACCAGGTCGATTCGTGATCGACAAGACCGCGAAGACGTGTGAGCGCTCCGCGGATTTCGCTTGCAGGCAGCGGGTGATGTCGCAGCTTCGTCTCAATGACAAGAACCCTATCGTCACGAAATCTTGCTAAGACGTCGACCTCACGGTCGCCGACTATAGTGTCCAGCTCGATACTCGCCAGTCGGTTCGCCAGGAGTGCCGCAAGCGATCGCGCAAATATCCTTTCGTAACGTGCGCTCTCAGCCCAGGGTGAATTGGCTGAATCCGTTGGCTCCACCGCGCTCGTTGGCACCGTGACCGTCGTTGGTTCAGAGTCGACCTCTCCGGAATCGATCTCGACGACGACCCGAGGCCGAGCGCCGCGGTAGGACTCGAGCACTCGCCCGTGAACGGTTCCCAAACCCCACGCGACGCGGACCTCATCTCCGGGGCGTGGCAATGCGTGGATACCCCTAGCTACCACGGACGGTCACCTGCCGTGATCGCCGCCAGCTTCTCTGCGGTGACTCTGTCAATGGCTCGTGCCAATGCCCTCAAGGTTGCGTCCCAGTTCTTAACGGCCGACAAAGTGATGGGTTTACCCCCCGCTGCTATGAGGATCTTGTCGTGGTCACTGTGAGCGATGCCGTTGCGGGCGCCGTTGATCGCGTCCAGCGCTGCGAGCCATCGGGCGCCGCGAACATAGCGCACTCTTACTTCATCGAGCACCTTGAACCCGAATCGCGCGAAGTCCTGTTGGAGGGTCGAGGCGGTCGCATTTTTCACGGAGATCTGCCGATTCAAGGTCAGTAGATTGGTTAGCACCGACTCGACAGCGGCAGTTGGCGCACGAGAGCGGTCGATGAACACATCGGTGGCTTCATCGTGGAGGTCTCTGACGTACCCCTGAAATTCAGCCGCCAGACAAAGGGTCAGGGCCCAATTGATCTGCTTCGTAGCGGTCCTTCGACCCGGGCCCGTCCCCCCGACAGTGGCGTGCGCTCCAAATAACTCGTCAACACGAGAGCGCCGGTCAGTCTCCCAACTTCGCAACGCGATCGACGGCACAGCTACACCATAACCGGCGCGCGCCGTCGTTCACGGTGCGCGCGATAGGGGTCAATCTGCGTCCCAGATCGTGAACCCCGGCAGCGTGCATATCGAGGCCTCCGTACGGTATTCGGCCGCGCCCGACCGGCAGGTTACCGGTCGGCCACGGCCCGGACTGGGTTCAGCGGGCGGCTCCGGCGAGGTAGGCGGCGACGATGTAGGTGGCGTGGCGATCAAGAGAGACGCGGGCGCGGTCGTAGCGCATCGTGGTTCTCGGGTCGGCGTGGGAGGCGGCTTCTTGGACGTCGCGCAGAGGGACGCCGGCGTCGAGCGCAGCGGTGATGAATGCGTGTCGCAGGGTGTGGGGTCCGATGGCCTTGTCGACTCCGGCTCGGCGAGCGATTCGTCGCACGATGCGGCTGGCGCAGTGGCGGTCCATCCGCTGGCCGTCGGGTCGCAGAAAGATCGGCCCGTCGAGGCGTTCGCCGATGGCGAGATCGATCGCCCGGGCGGTGCGCGGGGCTAGCGGGATGGTGACGATCTTGCCGCCCTTGCGCATGATCGTGAGCGTGCGGTGGCCGCGTTCGATGCCGAGTCTGTCGATGTCGGCGCCGAGGGCTTCGGAGATCCGCAGTCCATTGATGGCCAGCAGTGAGATTAGTGCATGCTCGTTCGGGGCTCCGAGCCCGGCCGCGACCAGCAGCGATCCGAGCTCGTTGCGGTCCAGGGCGATGGCGTGTGACTCATAGTCCAGCCGCGGGCGCCGCACGTGCACGGCCGGTGAGTGCTCAAGCAGCTCCTCCTCGACGGCGTAGCGGTAGAAACCGGAGATCGTGCATAGTCGTCGCGCGATCGTGGCGCGTGCTCGGCCGCGGGTCTCCATATCACGCCCGAAGCATTCGATGTCGGCCCGGCGGGCCTGGAACAGGTGCAGCCCGTGCTGCTGGCACCACGCGACGAACATGCGCAGGTCCAACGAGTAGGCGTCTCGGGTCAGCCCGCTGTAGCCAGCGATAAACCCGGCCAATGCGATCCGTTCGGCATCAGTGAACAGCGGCTCGACCGACACGACGACCTCAGTCGACGGGTTGGTGGTGGTCATGGCGACCTCCGGAACTCAGACTGAGGCCGGGCGTCCCGTGGAGCGTCGCAGCCCCAGAAGATGGATGGAGCTCTCAGCATGCGCCCCGGCGGTCGCGCAATCCGGCGGCCACTGAACCGCCGATTCTGCGCCTCTTGGGCTGCGTCGCCCAACGTCCATATGTGTGGCGTCGGGTGCGTGCCCACCAGAGCTCAAACGCCAGGTGTTGGAACTGCTCTGATCCTGATCAGGATGCGGGCCAGACGACTGCCAGTAGCGATGCCCAGTGTGGCGTTGCACCGTCGGCCCAGCTGATCCTGGCGGGCAGCTACTTCGTGATCTTGGACAGCCCGAGACTCTTCAAGAGGTCTGGATGGGGGAGTGGACCAGCACGGGCAGCGTGATCCCGTGGAATCCGACGCGGCCGGCAGCCGCCGAGATCGCTTCTCGCACATACGGATGCACCATCATCGGGACCGATGTACTTCCGAACAACTCGACGGCATCCGTCGAGGGCGGCGGCGTCGGGCAGCCAATGATGACCACGACAGCGACGTAGACGCTGCCAATCTCAGTCTCGTCGTGCGAGTGCATCGTCGCGCGCGCATTGAATCGGTACTGGATGCGATCCGGATCGACTTGGTACGCGGCGTCCAGCTCGAAATTGGTTGTCGCAGCCTCGCCGGCGCCGGTGCGTTTGGAGCTTTGGGACAGCAAGGCGACGTCGTCGAGTGAGAGACTCTCAACGAACTCGTTGAACTGCGCAGGATCTACCTCCGGCACGCCGCTGTGGGCCGCGGCCACGGGTTCCGTCATCGCCGAGCGACGCGCTTGTACGGCCCATCGGATGTCACCTTCGGGCTGTACAAGGCTGCGTCAATGCGTTGCATGGATCTGTCGAGGCGTTCCGTACTTGTCGTTAGTGAGGACCCCGCATGGAGGGTTTCTGTCCTGATGCTGACGACGCTGACTCTGCCAGACTCGATGGCGTGCCATGAGCCAGACTCGATGGCGTGCCATGAGTCTGCTGGGGGTGTGTCTCCGAGGGTCGCCAACTCTGCGTTCAGCTCCGCCAGCTGGGAGTCGTCCAGGTAGGTGACATCTTCGTCTGGATCTAGGCCGATCACCTCACGAGTCCAAGCGAGGACATCGCGCCAGGCCCACAAACTCATCGGCTTTGACCCACTGCCGACCACCTGCCGGGGAGCTGGGAATGGACGGGACGCACGCCGGCGCTGTCCAGTCACCCACAGGCGTACCGCTTCGGCACCTACCTCGCACCGTGCAGCGATGTCGGCGGTTGAGACAAGCTCGTCGTAGACCTCTGTGACGACCACTCCACGCATGTGCTTTGCGATGCAACGCGCAGCATCTAGGGCAGCTCCGATCGGGCTGGCATCGTCTTCGGCGACGAAGACGGCTGAACTGACGCCGCCGTTTGCCTCGAAACCTAGATCGGAGAGCTCTTCGGGAACGAGGCTGTAGGCGTCTGGGTCGCGTAGGTCGATTCCGCTAAGGCGCAGGGAAATTTTGGTGTACATGCTGCTGACTCCCGGTTGTCGAGTAACACTCTACACGCCTTGTTGGGAAGTTCCAACACATCCTATTCAGCTGTCACTTAGGCAGCAGCGGATCCAAGCGCGACCGCAAGGCGGCAACGCGTTCTCGGCACAGCCTCGCCCGCTCCTGATGGGGTTTGGCGAGACGTGGTCGGCCACGGCTTAGGCGTAACGCTGTGCAGTTTGCTTCTACAGCCGAGGCTTCCGCGGCGTCCAACTCGTCGGACAGATCGTCCGGGCTGGGAGCGTCCTGAGTCTCGTACACGTCCGAAAGCGCCTGCTCCACCGTGGCATCAGCCGCATCCAGCTGCGCCTCAATCTGATCTAGCGTCCTGCCTGCCGCTTGATGAGCCTCTGCCTGATCGAGTCCCGTCTCAACCTTGTCCAGCAGTCGCTCGGCAGCGTCAAGCAGCTGGGCGCACTCGGCATCTCGGTCTTTGACCTTCGAGCCGTCGCCTGACTCTCCGTGACGACAATTGCGGGTGACTTTCTTGCTCGCTTCGGCCGCAAAGAAACCGCTGCCGCGCGCCGTCTTGTCGATCTTGAATGTGTGCACGTGTGGGTCGCTCTCGCCAGCCGGGCACACCAAGGTGCCGTACCAGTGATCGGCGCCCTGGTAGTGGAGCGACCAACCCGCCGCCTGTGCTTGTTGCATCGGCTTGCGAAAGTGAGAGGGCAAGCTTTCGGTAGGCCAGGCCTCGTCAGCGCCAAAGATTTGGAGCGTCACCCCGGCCCGCCCCTCCCGACGAGGCCGGCTGCTCGGCATGTAACGGTCACGACGGTCGATTGTCAGGATGGGTCTTCGCCTCGAGGACCTGCTTGATCTCCGATGCGCTGAGGCTGTAGTCGCCCATGTTCCGGAGCTTCCGCCGCCATATCGGGTCGAACTCGGCGAGCATTCGCTCGTAGATTGGCACCGAGGGCATGTGTGAGTTTCCGCGTTCATGCTTCTTGTCGAAATAGGCAGCGAGGTTCGACCATCGATCCTGGGCGATCAGGTGCCTGGCGTAGCGCAGTAGCCGGCTCTCAAACCGGCTGTTGAGGTCGAAGCCAAAGAACCTAAGAGCGTGCTCCGCGCGCGGGCCAAGGGCTTCCCGCTCGGCGAGCGCAAGTTGCCCAAAGGACGACTCGAGCTGCGTGAACATGTCAAGGATGTCCATCACCAGGCTTGCCTCACGTCGGGAGAGCTCCGCGTCGATCGGTTCAAGAACTTCGGGATACTCGATCACGTAACCATTCGTGAAGACTGCAGCTGCGCGATCGTGGTACTCGTCGAGACCGCTTGGATCGCCCCTGTATAGCCGGGCAGCGATTTGATGGAGCAGTGCTAGCTCATGGCGCTTGATCGTGGTCAGGCTGGTCGGAGTCTTCGCGGGGTCGATCCAATCAGATACGTCCTCTGCGGCTGGCGCCGTGACAAGGGCGTTCAGGGTTCGTCGCGCGAGATCGCTCAAGGTCGTTCCTTGAGCAGCAGCGAGCGCCGATAGCTCCGCATAGAGGCGGTCACTAAGCCTCACCGTCAATGTCGTAGCCACGCTGCAGCCCTCCCTGTCACGCGCGACGTGAATATGCGTACGACACTACATGATTTTCAAGGTTCTGAGGGGATTTCGGCGTCCGCAGTGAGGGGACATTTTGAATATCTTGTGTCGGCCCCGGTTCATGTGATGCGGGGCTAGGTGTCCTCGCGGCCGGGGTCCTCATGCGTGACTTCATCCAGTCGACTGAAGCGCCAGCGCACTGCCTTCGGATTCGTCCGCGCTCGCGCCATCAGCCGGTCATCGAGGAAGCCGGCAAATTCGGCAAATGTAATGTCGGCTCGCTCGGCGTCACCACCGTTCGGTAAGTAGCCTCCGTGAACAATCCGGTTACGCATCAGATACAACTTGTCCCAGTAACGGCCGTGGCACGTACCCCACCGGACTACCGGGACCGCAACCTTCTGCTCGGTGCGAGGCGCGATCATCTGTACGCCGGTCAGCGGGTCGTGCTCGTGGATGACGGGATTCAGACCGGTGGCCAAGCGATCGGTGCCAGAACCCGTGCCCGCCTCCTCGATCGTCAGGAGAGCCACGATGCTGTGTCCGCAGTCGTGGAAGGTCCCGATGTCGGCCTTCTCCGCATCAAAGAGGTCCACATTGATGGACCAGCCGGCGTAGGAGCACAACAGCTCCCACTCATCTGCGATCGCCGGGTCGAGCCGAATGCCCATACCCGAGGCCCGCTTGCGCGTCGTCTGTTGCGCCGCGAGCGACCAAAGCCCTTCTTCAGCGGCACGGGCCTCGTATGTCCGCTCCCGTCGGAAATCGGTGAAGGCATCGACCTCGGCTAGCGTGAGCCGGTATCGCAAGGCGCCCAACACCGAACGGCATAGGGCGTCGGCGAGCTGCCGGTCATGGATGCGTTCGGCAACGTCCACCACGACGGCGAGTTCGAAGGGACAGACATCACCTGGTGATTGCCGCGTAGCCAGCAAGGCGAATCTCCCGGGGCCGCTGCGCGCTAGGTATTCCTATGCGTGCCTGGGGCCGTGTGTCGAAGACGCGCGTATCGACGGCTCGGTGCGTGTCCTCGACAAACCGCAAAATGTGTCGGGAATCGGAGCGCCACCGCTGCGTCGCGGTTTAGACGTCGCCGCGGCCTTGCAGGCCCAACGGTGCAGTTCGGCCCGAGAGGCGCACGTGGACTGAGGTTCGCGCGCAGTCAGTCTTCCTCGTCGTGCCCGCGTCGGCGAGGTATCCGCCCGATGATTTCTTCGGCGATCTTGTCCTTGCCAGGTCTGACCCGGATGCGGGCGTCGTTACGGAAACGCCTTGCACTATCGACCCCGTCTACTCCTGTTTCGCGCACCTTGTGCGTCACCTCTGTGGCCGCGTCGACCCAGCTCTTCGCGTCGGATGCCTGGCGACCGGATTCAATCCCGAGCCGCCCGCGGAAGTCATGGACGCCGGTCATGACGTGGTTGCTCGACTCCACTACAGCTGGGGTCACGACTGCTCCTAGCTACACGTCTGGGATCGGCAGTTGACCGTTCTCAGCTCGCACGGCGTTGACCGCAATTTTGTACTGAGCCAGTAGCTCGGTTAGCTCGTCCTTCCACGGTTCCGGCTCGAAGACGTCACGGACCACCAAGATCGCTTCCATCAGCCGGCCGGTGCAGAACGGTACCTGCCACATCGAGTCCTTCGACTCGGTGCGTACGCGTTGCGGAACCTGATCGACGTAACACATGGCCGACTCGTACGTGGGGTGAACCCGTGCAACCGAGGCGTAGTAGAGCGGCAACGTCCCAACGTCGCCGTAGCGCTTGTTCCGCTCGTAGAACTGGAGCAAGACGTTGTTGGTCGGATCGCGGCGGTCTGCCTCAACCGATTCGATGGCGCTCTCGATCTTGTCCAGGTTGATGGTCGTCCACTGAGCGTCCTTGGTGGCCTTCAACAGCTTCTCGGCGCCCGACTTATGCCCGAGGGCGACGGTGTCCACGATCTTGTCGCCCTCGACCCGAAGCCACTGCAGCGCCACGATGTGTTCGATGACAGAGCGGGAGATGCCAACCGCTTCCTCTGCATAGCCGAGGCTGTCCAAGGCCAGGATCGCCTCAACGCCGCGCTGCACTCGCATGAACCAACCATGTGCGAGGTGGGGCACCTTGCGGTAGCCGAGCTTCATGGGCGGCGTGTTGCCGGTAGCCAGCAGCGCCGGATAGAGCGGCAAGACTTTGTTGAGGATCGGTACGAAGCCCTCGTTGGCGTCAGTCACTCGGGCTCTGGCCGCTCGACCTGATCGACCGGCGCGCCGTCACTCCGGACGATCTTGATGAGCTTCACCGTGGGGAAGACCGCGAACAGGTTTTCGGCAACCTTCGCTTGGACTGACACGCTCAGCGAGTGGGGCTCGATGATCTCGATCTTGTCCTCGTTGAAGTGGGACGCCCGCAGCGCCACGTCCGGCAGCCCGAAGAGTGTCAGCGTCCGCTTAAGCGTTTCCTTGATGATCTCAAGATTCGAGAGCATGTCGGCAACCGCAGTGCCCTCACCGCGGAACGTGATCTCACCAGGGACATGTTGCCCGAAGAGGGCTTGGAAGCTGTTGAGGAGCTGGCCGTCAAGCCAAATCTCGTTGGGGACGATCACCGAGGTTTGGTTGGGCTCGACCCAGCCGAGGTAGAACTTCGACTCAAGATGACCGAGTGAATCCCCTTGGCGATGGCGCCAGCCTCGAAGTTGATCCAACGGGAATCTTCGTTGCTTGGGGTGACGCAGATGATCCCGAAACTTGAGTCCGACAGCTCTCGAAGGATGCGGTTGATCCAGTTGATGCCGCGATCCATCTCAGGCGAGTAGAACGGCTTGACGCTCTGGATGACGTTCGGCAGCCAATCGTTCAGCGCCCTGGCGCATGTGCTGCTGCGCGGCCCCGACCAGCTGATAAAGACCTTCACCCGTACTCCAGTTCACGATGCGTCGGCAGCAGAGTACGCGCCACTGTGGACAAATAAGCGAGCCGCGTAGCAGTGTCGGGAAACATGCTGCGGTCACCCGACGTGATCGACTCAAGTTCGCGCCCTGCAACTCGGGACCGCCGTCTTCCAGTGGTGGGTCGATAGCGATCGATATGCGCCCAAGGCACCGTGGATCGGATCTGCGCAGATCGACGGGTAGGCGTGCGCTGTCTGCGGCTACTTAGAGACTTGGCTTAGGACCAGGGTCTGGCCAGACTCGGACTAGGTGCTCGGCGAGACGCTCACTTCTGCGGCTGCCCATCGGGTCTTTGGTGTGGCTCTCTCATGGCATGCGGTCTCGTCGGGCACCGCGCGAGGAGAGGCTGGAAAGGGGTTTGTCCTGCTCGAAGTAGCGGTGCCCCTCCTTGCTCACCATCACTGCGATGAATGAGGAGGACACCGATGGGCGCGATCATCGGGATGGACCCGCACAAACGATCCGCGACGATCGAAGTCATCGACGTGCGCGGAGGTGTGTTGTCCGAGGGAAGCTGGGTAACGCGTGCCTCAGCACCAGTGTCTGTGAACGTCTCGGTCATCGATGTGCGCGCTGATCGCCAGCCACAGATCGTCGATTGTTTCCGGCGGATCGTTCCATCGGCATCGGGCCGGCTGATGGCTGATCGCCACACTTCTGCCGCTTCGATGCCGTAAACGACGTCGACTCCTTCTATTCGGCGGGGACGTGTCGGCTTGGTCACGCCGGTGCCCCCCACAGGAACAGGACCGGTTGGACCTCTGCTAGGCCCGATCCTCGGACCGGCTTCCACAGCTTCAGGTCTCGAGCGCTGTTGCGTAGCCCGACCTCAACCAGGTTTGACGAGCAGAAGGCATCGCGACGGCCTAGCCATTTCGAATGTTCCGCCCCGCGTTAGGGTTTCAGGGTCAGGGGTCGTCGCCGGACGCCGGTACCGCCAGCTATCAGGGTTGCCCCAATCAGCTTGCGTGCCGGACCGGCTGCCGAGGGAGGGCAATGACAGAACCCGGGCGGTGCGCCCATGGGATGCTGGGCGGTCAGTGCGCCACCTGTAAGGCGGCAAAGGCCGCTCGGCGTGCCCGGAAGCGAGCAGCAAAGAAGGTCCCGCCGGTGGTGGGCAAGGCTGTAGTTCGCAACTCCCCGAAACGGAGGAAGTCGAAAGGCAGCCAAGTTCAGCCAAAGAACACGCAGACGAAGCCAAAGAAGCAGACTTCCGTCAGTCCACTTCCGGACTACGACTCCGGCGTGCGCTTCTCGCAAGATCCCGACGCCCAAAGTAAGAGGGTCTGGGCGTTCAGGACCGGTCAGAGTTACCACCGTCGCGACTGCCACATCATCGAATCGCGCGACGGCGCCGTCATGATCCCGATCGCCACGGCCAGGCGTCGAGGCCTCGAGCGGTGCATGCACTGCGCCCCGACGGTGCGGTAGGAGATGGCGCTATGACATTGCTGGATCAGCTTCCGCGGCTGTCCGCCTACGACCCGGGCGCGGCGGGCGAAGGCGGCCTCGACCCGCTCGGGCTCTCGGCGGTTGCTGACCGAATCGCTGAGGTTCTGGCACCAGGCGTGCGTGCTCGGATGAGCCAGCCTCGCTTCGTGACACTCACCGCTGTGGGTGCCACGGCGTATCAAATGCTTCGTGAGCTCACCGCCGACGAGGGCAAGACCACCGTCGACATCGCCTTCGAGTGGATCGTGCTCGAGGCGATGGCCCGGCACCCAGGCGAGAGTCAAACTGAGGGACTGCCGGGTAACCACTAGGCCGCCCGGGCGAAGCAGATGAACGAGGGGCTCAGCCGACGGACTTACCTCAGCGGTCCACGGGATTTCGGTTTCACCGGTGTCTACCGGCCATTCTCGCGGGACGCCGGCGTCCTCACCCCCGATGACCTCCCTGGATACATGGCCCCCTCCGTATGCGGGCTATGGGCAGAGGAGTCGACGTCCCCGCGCGCGGTCCCACGGCGCTCAGTTGGCGTCGCGGAGTCGTCAGCGGAACGACCTCTTACATTTTTGGGTCTCTTCCAAGTGGGGAAAGCCCTGCTACATAGAGGAATTGCTCGGGCGCGGTCCTCGACGGCAACACTATGGTCAGGTGTGCAGCTGTCGTGGTGCCGCGTTCGCTCTCCGCGTGGACGCACGTCCATCTGGGCCCTAGCCGGGTTTCCCCTTATTCCGAAGCGGAAAGTCTGAACTATCCAACCGGAACGATTCGCTGAAGCAGCATCCCCGCCACGGCTCAAGATCAACATTCTGGTTGCCAGGCTGGTTGCCAACGACGGCGTTCGGGTTCGTTCAATGCGGATTCCGTAGGTTCACTCAGGTGCCTGAGACCCAGGTTTTACGGGATTTTCGAACTGGAGTGACTCGTCGCGAACTGGGCTTTGCGGTGCTGGCAGTGTGGACGCCAGCGAACGCACGCGAACGACGGCGAACGACAATGCAGCCGGCGCAATGACCCCATAGCGCCGCGACACTAACCGTCGCGAAACAGATGTCGTGCGTGTCGCTTGGGCGCGCACCTATCGCCGATCCGGAGTGGGCTCATCGGTAGCCCTCGGCGTCTTGCGTCGTCGATATGCGCTGAACTGTGGACTCCGCAGTTGCGAGCCAAATCCCGCCCCTGACCCACGTGGCGTAGCACCGACTCGGACAGCGATCGTCTGCTGCTGCAGGACTGCGGCAACCGCTGAGATGCCTACGCCAGGTTCCAGACACGCGGAAAGCTCTGTTCGCGTGTGGTTGAGGTTTGTCTTCCTACGACGCGCGAAGTCCAATCGGCAGCCAATGGCACCCTCGGCAGCTCGCCCGCAAACCAGTCGTCCTTAGGTGGAGCGCGCGCAGGTGACTGCGTTCCGGGAGCGGGCCGGGGCGGGCGGCGACACGCCCGTACGTTGCCCGGACTCGCCGGTGACGGAGGCGGCGTTCACCGGTCGTCGGGCTGACTGTCACGAGGCCTGGGATACTTCCTCATAGGCGGGGAAAGGCACGTACGGCCCGGGTCTCAATCTCGGCGTGCAGCCCGATGGCGTCGTATGGAGTAGGCGCATGTTGACCGGGCAGCGGCCATACCGAGCGTCACCCGCGTTCCTAGCCGTCGTTCGTCTTGCCTCGTTTCTTCTGTGTTGTTTTGTTATCCGCTTCTGATTTGAAGTAGTAGCCCATCACAAAGCCGAGAATGCCGGTCAGACCAGTCGTTACAGTGCCAAGCGTGAGCACTAAGTTCTTGAAGTCATCCACGGTCATCGGCGCGTGGTGGCTCGTCGTCACGTAGAGAATGAACGGGCCGCCGATGTTGACGGCAAGCACCGCGAGGTAGGCCAGAACGAGCCACTTTGCGATGGAGTGTCGGGCGTCGGCGTGCGCAAGAAGCTGTGCTTCATCGAAGTTCTTTGGAACCGGTTGCCTGAACTGGCTGATTTCACTGTGCGCTGGGATAGTGGTCATGATCGGTTCTTCCAGAGCTCGACCACCTGTGTCCGACCGTTGCCATCGATGATGTTGATTTGCTTGCCTTGTGCCAGCTGTAAAAGGCCTAGCGCCAACATCACGACTTCTGCGTCCGAGCTCGCGTTGATGAGCTGGGCCTTGAGAGTTTGCAGATTGTCGTACGCGTCGCCCACGATGGACACCGTGGCCTGCGGCGGGCCGGATGAGGGCACCGTGAAACTGGAAACTTGCTGCGGCGGGTTGGTCATCGGCGCTCCCTAAATCTTTTCTAGACGTTGAGAGTGTGCCTGAGATTGAAGTGTTGCCGCTAGCCTTTCCTCGGCGCCGCCAGAAATCGGATGAACAGTGACTTTTGCCCGAACATCACCGCAAGTTGGGAGGGGAGTGATCGGCCGGTGCTGGCCTCTCAACTGTCACTGTTACATCGATGTTCTCCGAAATCACTACGACTTCGGACATTCCGGTCGTTTCTGGTTCTCGGCGCTTCTTCCAGAGGCGATAGCGCGGCACGATGAGCGCGCAGGAGATCGCTGTGAAGGCTACGAAAGGGAGCCAGCTTGATCCCAGAGCGGCCGGGACGAACGCAATCGCAGCGACGAGCAGCGCCCAGCCTCCTTCGACCATAAGTTCCCGGCGATCCCTGAAGTCTTTCCAATACTCCTGCTCGTAGGAACCCGCCACCGACGCGTGCTCGACGATTGGACGTGCGAGCCAGTGATCTGCCGCTCCGATCGCTCCGACGAACATTGCGCAGATGACAACCACTTCGACGTACTCCGGATCGGCCTTATGAATATGGCTGAGCCCGCTGGCGATGCCCGCCCCGATGCTGCCGAGGACTGCTGCTGCCGCGAGAGGTACCCAAATGGAAACGAAAAACAGCCCGAAGAATTTTATTGGAGGGAACCGAAGTGTTTGCCGGAGCGTCGGTTCCTTGGTGTCCCGGAACCCGGGCGTAGGACGGAGGTTGGGATCGGCGTTGAAGTTGTCGAGGGCCGCCTGTTTTACCGCTCGCCAGAGTGACCGCACGTCTCGGACTCGATGCCAGACGTTCGACGCCCAGTTCGCTATAGCTTCTCGCTCGCAGCGTGCAGCCGCCCACGCGAGCGGAATCGACGCCGCGATGGTGACAAGTAAGGCAGTTCCTGCGGAGTCATGCTGGCTGGCCAAGAGCGCGAAGAAAATTAATGCCTCTACGGGCAAGGACAGGATGCCGAAAAACAGGACCACCACAATTGCCGCGAGGAAGATTAAAATCACGAAAAGGAGTCCTGCGTTGAGCGTCTGTGATGTGGCATTTGATCGATCGCTTTACCACCAGTCGACGCATATACGCCGATCAACACGGCGGCCACGGTCACGAGCACGATCGACCTGACGATGCGACGCCCGTAATCGCGGAACGTAAGCAACGGTCGAAATTGTTGATCGAGCCACGCCTTCCTCCATCGACCCCACTCCTGACTTGGGTCGATGTCGAAGGACGCCAAGGCTTGCGACCGATTCCGCTGAATCGTTGCTTTATGCGCTTTCGCCTTGTCCCTTGTGTTTGCGTACCGTCCCCGAATCCCCATAATCATTCCGTTCGAATTGCCGTTGGTGAGGGTTCGACAGACGCGGGCCGGCTCTCACTATCTGTGTGTCGTCCCGACCCACATGGTCAGGCAGGAGGGACTTCGGCTTTGGCAACTCTTTGTAGTTGTCAAAGTTCAGCGCAGCCGGGTTACGGTACCGCTTCGTTGAAGTTGCCGCCGTGCGCGTAGCTCAACTGTTGCAACCTCGTCAAGCGCGCCGGGAACACCGCGGCGGCCATTTCGACCGCCCGATCAAGTTCAACGAACGCCACGTTCCTCCTAGCCGCAACCGCTGATACCAACGATCGCGTCGGGGTTTAGCCGCAGCACTCACCGGTCCCGCCGCCGAAGCCGCGCCGGAACTTCGGGTCGCCCTGCCAACCCCGCACAGTGCGGTCCGTGTCGCCGACGGCTCCGGCCACTCGCGGTCATGGCTCGATAGTCTCGCATATGAGGGCGAAGAGCATTCGCTATTCGGCCACGAGAGTGTGCGGTCGGTACCTAGCGATCGATATGCGCACCCACCCTGCGAGTGGCGTGTGCTCGATATCGACGGGTATCGCACTGGCCAACGCAGGCTGTTCGCGGCTACTTAGCGACTTGGCTCAGGACCAGGGTCTGGCCAGACTCGGTCTAGGTGCTCGGCGAGACGCTCACTTCTGCGGCTGCCCATCGGGTCTTTGGTGTGGCTCTCTCATGGCATGCGGTCTCGTCGGGCACCGCGCGAGGAGAGGCTGGAAAGGGGTTTGTCCTGCTCGAAGTAGCGGTGCCCTCCTTGCTCACCATCACTGCGATGAATGAGGAGGACACCGATGGGCGTGATCATCGGGATGGACCCGCACAAACGATCCGCGACGATCGAAGTGATCGACGTGCGAGGCGGCGCTGGTGGTGCCGGCACGGGCCCAGGCGGCGCTGACGGCGGGACCGCGGCAGGTACCGGTGCGGCTGCTGCCAGACGCGGCGGCGCTGGTGGAGAGGCCGAGGCAGAGGCACCAAAACCACCAGAGGAACACGCGGCTAGGCAAGCACAGGTGGCAGCCGCGATCGCGTACGCGGTACGACGCACCATCCGCGACACACCCCAACCTCCTCATGATCAACCGATCGCCCGTAGCGCAGCGCGGGGCCATCCGGTCGGGCGCCCGACGTCCGGTATTTGCATGCCAGGGCTCGCACTGCGCGAGCTCGACTGGAACTGCCGCCGTCCGTGCGCGGTCATGCCGAGTCCGCGCGATGGTCAGGACTACGATCCGGCCCTGTGGATCACAGCTCAGAACCCGGCTCAGAGGAGTAGGCCGCTGCACCTTGCCGCAGGGTGGTGGGGTGATTCAGCCCGGAGTTCTTCTGCGTGACGTGCAGACGCTGGAGTTCGGCTTCCAGGCCAGTGCGTTAACCCCGGCCGGTGGGAAGCGGACGGTATAGAGCATGCCGTTGAGCTGCCGGAGTCGAGGGCGGGATTGCATATGTGGCAACGGTTGCGCGGAAGGTGGCCTGCGCTACCTTGTCGGTGACGGGTCGGCGGGCTGAGCAGCGCAGGATGTAGCGGGACTGGTCGTCGAGCCAGGTGATGATCTCGGCCTCGGTGCGGTCGGCGATGCGGTAGCGGGTGAAAGTCTGATGCGAGGTCTCATTGGGCAGGCCGGCTTGGAAGCGGTTGTAGGAGACCCTGGCGCGTTTCATCGGGGCTGAGGTGATCAGCACTGCCGGTCAGGGTCGGGGCGACGGTTGCGATGGATGCTCTTACTGGTGGTTATGCTTTAGGTCTAGGCGATGGTGGCGGCCCTGGCATCGAGGCTGGACTTCGAGACGCCGTACTTCGTGGCAACGACGGCAGGGCGCCCCTTGAGCACGACAGCGCCAGGGAGCAGCCGGAGGCTGAAGACTCGCACTCAAGAACCGGTGCCGGGCGCCGGCGGGAGTGACCTTGCGGCGACATACTCAAGCGTGCGGTGTGCAGCGATCGCGACGGCTTCGTCGATCATCCTGCCGTCGAGTGCTACCGCGCCCCGCCCGGTTCGCAACCCTTCGTCGAGTGCGTCGATGACCCTCTGCGCTTGAGCGCACTGTTCGGGCGACGGTGTGAATCGCTCGAGCACCACCTCGAGCTGGCGGGGGTGGATTACCCATTTGCCGTCGAATCCCAACGCAGCAGCTCGGTCGACGGCCGCACGGAACGTTTGGTCGACGTGTGTGCCAAGGTACGGCCCGTCGACGGCGAATAGTCCATTGGCGCGGGCCGCAGTCAGCACCGCGTCCTGCGGCCCGAGCCAGAGGCTCGGATCACCGGCAGGGTCGCGCCCCAGCGACGCGCTCAGGTCTGCGTAGCCAATAATCAGCGCCCGGAGCCGAGTTGAGCTGCGAGCGATGCGTTCAACGTTGGCTAGCCCCGCGGCGCTCTCGATCAGCGCGTCGATACGGATCGGTGTCGTCCTGCCCGCCGCGAGTTCAGCGCCGTCGAGCAACCGCTCGACGAACGCGAGATCGCCGGCCGACTCGACCTTCGGGACCAGTATTGAGGCGATCGGCAGCTCTGGCGGACATAGGGCGAGCAGGTCAAGGTGACACCACGGCGTCCGCGGCGCGTTTACCCGGACCGTCACGGCAGGGCTGTCTGGCGTCCGGTACCAGGTCCGTCCGATGATCGCGGCCCGCGCCGCAGCCTTCGCTTCGACTGCTACGGCGTCCTCGAGGTCGAGGATCACGCTATCGGCGGCTGACTCCAGCGCGCGTTCGAGCATGCGCGCATTCGAGGCTGGGGCCGAAAGCAGTGACCTGAGCTGCGCCGGATTCGTCGGACCAATTTGCACCATCACACTCAGCCACGCAGGATTTCGAGCATCTCCTTGTATGGAGCCGGATCGGTTCGGACCGCGATGACGACGGGCCGAGTCTCGTCGCGAGTTGACTCAAGAGCGGCACGGAGGTCATCGACACTGTCCACCTCGACAGTCCGCAAGCCTAGGAACTGGGTCAGCCCCGTCCAACGTGGTCGCGCGAACCGTACGCCGAGTCCTGCGTCGTCCCGCGTCTGCTTGATTTCGATGAGGCTCAGCGCACCGTCGTCGAATACCACAATCACGATGCGTCCCCCGAGCCGGGCGGCGGTTGCGAGTTCGGCTGCGGCCATCAGCAGACCGCCGTCGCCTGTGAAGCAGACGACCGGGTGGGCCGGGTCGATGATCGAACGCGCTACCGCGGCGGGCAGCGCATAGGCCATGGTTGCCAGCCCGTTGGAGATCGACACGCTGCCTGGCGAGCGAGCTAGCCAGCCCTGGCAGACCGGCAACATGTGCGCCCCAGCGTCGACGGTCAGCCGTGCCTCGTCCCCTAACACTTCATGGGCGACCGAAACGATCTCCCATGGATGCAGGCCCTCGCCGGATCCGGCAGTAGCCGCGAAGCGTTCGTTGACCGAGGCGCGCTGCTCGCGGGCGTGCTTGCTCTCCCACGTCGAGGCACCATGGCGCGGGAGCGCCGCGAGCGCGGCCGCGAGATCGTCGACGACCACGTGCTTGGCTGCGGACATCGCTCCGTTGCGCAGCGGGTAGGTGGAAATGTCCACGCGCGGGGCGCTCAGGGCGTTGGCGGCGGGCAGGAGTTCGATGGCATCCAGGCCGATGGTGATCAATAGGTCCGCCTGCTCCAGAAGTGGGGCCTCGGCGACCCCGCCGGTGACGATGCCGGCCGACCAGTCGTCGAATTCCGAAATCGCGCCTTTGCCTTTGTACGTGGTGAGTACGGGCGCCCGGAGGGCGACGGCCACCGCATCGAGCGCGCCGGCCGGCAGTGCCGTGGCACCGAGTCCGGCGAGGATGACCGGGCGCGTCGCCGCGGCTACGAAGCCGTACACCTCGGGCGTCACCGACATTCCGGCGCTGCCGCTGGCGACCTCCGCACTTGCCACGACCGAGGGCCACGAGGCTGCATTGCCTGGCAGGTCGAGGTGTACCGGACCAGGCACACCGTCTGTGGCTGCGGCGACCGCCTGCCGGAAGGCAGCACCGGTCAGGTCGACGGTTGCAGTGATCGACGTCTTGACGACACCGCCGAGCAGCTTGGAGTGGTCGAGGTATTGATGAAAGTCGGGGCGGTTGCCGCTGTCGCCCAGGCGGTCGCTGATCAGGATGACGGGCACTCGATCGAGCAGGCAGTGCGCCAAGCCGTTGACCGCCGCGGACGTCCCCGGGCCCAGCGAGGTGAGGGCGACAGCCGGTCTGTGTAGCTGTTCTGCCTCCGTGGCTGCCATGAATACCGCGCCCGTCTCACTGTGGGAAAGCACGAACTCGATGCCGGCACGGCGCAGCGCCCCAAGCAGACGCGACGTTCCACCTCCAGGAAGTCCGTAGACCCGGGTGATTCCGGTTTCGGCTATAGCGCTGGCGATGTCGTCAAGGGCCTGGCTCACTGCTGCTCCTCCGGAGGATGTGACGACGGGAGAACGTCATTGATGGTGTGCAATTCGCGTGCTCGGGCCAGCACTGCGTCGCTCGCCGAGGCAGCGAGTACGCAGACGCCGCTCGCGTCGGCGACGACCGTGTCACCCTGCTCCACCAGTACGCCACCGACGGTGGTGGGCTCGCCGATACGGGTGATAGCGATACGCCCCTTACCGCTTCGCGGGGTAGTGCCTGCGGCATAGACGACGAAGTCGTGCCTATCGATTTCTTCGACATCGCGCACCCAGCCGTCGGTGACGAGGCCGAGCACGCCGTTCGCGCGCGCCCGCTGCGCCGCGATTCCTCCCCACGTCGAGATGGGTCCAGACGCCGCCCAACCGAGCACCATGACGTCACCGACCTGCGTGTCCGCGACGAAGTCCGCCAGCCCGACTATCCCGGGACCGGTGCCCGGCACGACCGTCGCGGTGCGTGCACGACCGACCACGATGGCTGCGGTGGGGACTACCCGAACGAGTCCGTCGAGCACCGCGCCGGGTCGACCGGTCTCGTCGAGCGCGTCTGAAACAGCCGACGTGTTGAACTCGGCTTCATTGGATGGTGTGCACATAAGTACGGCCAACATAGAGTATGAGGGAAGTGGGGGTCAAGCGACGTGGGCGCGATACCGTGCCTGGCCAGAATCCTCAGAGAATCCAACGATTGAAGTTGGATCAGCAGGTGCTTCGGACGGGAGCGAGCAGTGAAGAGCTTTCGCTAAAACCTTGCTGTGACGGGAACCACCTGCTAATTTGGCCGGACATTCCATTGGCTGCAGTCCGGTCGCGACGCCTCGCTGTCCGTCGACGAGCGTGGGACGTTTTCATGGAAGGTTGGCAGCACCTTGGTAGTTCAGAATATGGTCCACGGGCTCACCGCGCTCGGTAGTCCGCAGGCGATCCTGTATTTGGTGATCGGGGCGCTTATCGGCATGGTTGTCGGGGCGATCCCGGGGCTCGGTGGCGCGGTTGTTCTCAGCCTCATCCTGCCGTTCGTCCACCACTTCAACCTCACCGCCACGCTGTGCTTGTTCCTCGGTGTCCACGCGGGCTCGTACTTCGCCGCGTCGGTCACGTCGATTCTGTTGAACACGCCCGCCCACCCCGAAGCATTTGCCGTCACGTTTGACGGCTTCCCCATGGCGCGGAGGGGAGAGGCGGGTCGGGCCCTGGGGATCTCGGCGGCGGCGACTTGCTTGGGAGGATTCGTAGGCTGCGCTGTGCTGCTGGCGTTCATTCCGGTGATGGACAAGCTTCCGAACCTGTTCCATCCGCCCGAATACATCGCGCTGGTCGTCATCGCGATGCTGCTGGTAGGAACGCTCGGTGCTGAGTCTGTTTCGAAGGCGCTGATCTCCGCGGGAATCGGGCTGGGCTTGGCAACGATCGGTCCCTCTTCGGTGACGGGTACATTCCGCTACACGTTCGGCTCAGTCGACCTCTACGCCGGCGTTTCGCTCGTAGCCGTGGCGCTCGGGTCGTTCGCGATACCCCAGTTGGTCATGGTGTTCGGCACCGGCACGTCAACGGCGAAACAGGATATGACCGGCCGCGAAGTCGGCGACGCGGCGCCCATCGAACTTGGCGACGGCCGCGCTCGTCAGGTGCTCGGCGGGGTGCTCGAGACATTTCGTCACTGGGCGCTGAACATCCAGTCCGGCATCGTCGGCGCGCTCGCGGGCATCATCCCCGGCATTGGTGGCTTCGCTGCCAACTTCCTGTCCTATGGGATCGCGCAACAGACGCATCGGCGGCGGAAACTGTTCGGAACCGGCATAGCCGAGGGAATCATCGCCCCGGAGGGTTCGTCGCTGGCCAAGGAGGCGGGGTCGATGATCCCAATTCTTGGTCTTGGAATCCCTGGTGGCGTCGGCGGCGCTCTGTTCATCGCAGCGCTCAGCTTGAAGGGTGTGGCCGCTGGTTATGGATTCTCCACGTCCTACCCCACGGTGCCGTACGAGATTGTTTGGATCCTCGCCCTTTCAGGGCTCATTGGCACGGTGGCCGGTGCGCTGATCGCACCTTCGTTGGCGCGGATGACCAAGGTGCCCGGACCGCTGCTACTGCCGATCATCATGGGCCTTGCGGTCACCGGCCAGTTCGTCTCGACCGTCTCGTTCTTCTCGGTCATCGAGCTCGTGGTGTTCGCGCTGATCGGTCTGATCCTGCGGCGGCTGCGTTACTCCCTCTCTTCGTTCGCCGTCGGGCTGGTGCTTGGCCCGACGCTGGAGACGAACGTTGCCCTGACCCGCAATCTCTACCCGGGAATCACCTTCCTGAGGGAGCGCCCGCTGGCCGACCTGCTTTTCCTGATTGCAATTGGCATCGTTGTACTGAAGTACCTACAGATCCGGCGGGAGCGTGCGGCCGCACGCTTGATCGACCTGAACGAGGCCGAGGCCGCTCCGACGCCAGCGGCACGGGCCTCCATCGAGCGACTGCAGCAGTTGCGCCGGGTGCCATTTCCTGTCCTGTCGATCGTCACCACCGTTTGCTTGTTTGCGATATCGACCTGGTTCGTCATCTACGGCGCGACCCGATACAACTTCGCCACGGCGATCATGCCCGTGATCAGCGGCATCTTCATCGCTGTGCCGGCGATGCTGCAGCTGCCTGGTGATATCCGTAGGTATCTTCGGGTGCGCAAGTTACGCCCCACGCTCGCGGACCTCCAGACAGATACAGACAGCGGGGGCCTCGGTGGTCTACCGCCGGATGACCTGCCGGTATCGCTGCCCGGCGAAGATCGCCGTGCCGCCGCCGCAACGCTGAGCGCGGCCGCGGGCTCAGGCGGCGGACTGCTGCTCACCGTGATGGAACCGCCTGCAGCCGTGATCGAGCCCCAGATCCTCAGCCGTGTCAAGGATAAGTCGTGGGGTTGGAACGGTCAGTACCTACGTGAGATCGGTGCGTTCGCCTGGTTGATCGGCTTCATCTTCGCGTGCTATCTCGTGGGTTTTGTGTGGGCCACGCCGATCTTCGTGATGGTCTACGGGCTGACGTGTACCAGGCACTACTTCAAGACCCGGTTCTCGTGGCTTGCCTACTGCGCGATCTCTGCGGCAGTTCTCTGGGGTGCCACCTACGGGATGTTCCACGCGCTGTATCTCGTGTTCTACCCGCTGCTCAATATCTGATCGGGTGGTTTATACCGGCGATCGCAACACCTCCTAGATGGTGGAGCACCGTGGCCGCGGCGGGGAGGTCGGCGGTCCGCGAGATCAGTGCCTGAGGTTTCTGTCGTAGGGCGAGCGGATCGAGTTCGTCGATCTGCACTATGCCGGGCTGAGCCTGCGACAGATCGCGAAGTGGCTGGTGTGGGCACCTCGACGATCTCGCTTGAGTTGCCCGGCAACGCGGCCACCAGTCGGGGTGGCCGTCTGTTCGAGGCGTACCGCCGCGACCGTCCGTCGTGCCCACACTCATCGGCGCCGTATCGAGATGAACCTCGAGATTCGGCAGGGCGGTAGGCGCGCTGCTGACCCAGCGGTGTTCGCCTTCCTCACTGCGACTGCGACTGCGACTGCGACTGCGACTGCGACACTCGGCACGACGCGTTGACAGCCCGGACGCGCGACCTGCCGGAGTCTGCTGCGGTCGATCACCTGTGACCAGGGCACCGAAATGGCCCGTAGCCTCACGATCGCCCGATCTCTCGGCATGCCGGTCAACTTCTGCGATTCCCGCCTACCCTGGCAGCAGCGCGGCTCAAACGAGAACGCCAACGCGCTGTTGCTGGACTACTTTCCGATGGAAGCGACCTGAGCATCTCCCCACAGCACGTCGGCGCTGTTGGGTCAGTCGTGCCGGTGCATCGTGCGTGATCCTATGATCGCGATGACCACCGGCACGAGCTGCACCAATGGGACGGCAAGCGCTGCGTGCTCGGCTAGTAGCGCCGCGGCAGCAGCCCCGGCGATCAGGCCGACGAGGATTTTCGCGCTTGGGAGCACATTGCGAGGGTGCTGGCCGCGTGCAAGCGCTGCGACGACGGTCGTCAGAGTGCCCGTCATGTACGTGGTGGACAGGCCAGAGACGCCGAATCGCATGATGGCGCTGCTCTGAATGCCAAGCGCGACTGCGTTCGCTCCGAGAAGCACCGGCTGAAGGCTAGCGGACGGATGGCCGCCACTGGCCGACCACCCGACGGCATAGACCGCGAGAGCTAAAAGCTCTGCCCAGAGCGCGACGGTGACCTGCTTCGGCCAGATCGAATCCCCCGGATCCGGAGTCTGCGCGATCCGCGCTCCGAGGAAGCAGCCGACCATGAAAAGCACGATCGCCAGTCCGGAGCGGAGCGCGACGCTCCCGTCCGAGTCGGTGGCCGCAATCCCGAGCAGGATCATGTTGCCGGTCATGACGCTGGTGAATGCACCGCCGAGGCTGACGAAGCCGATCGCGTCGGTGGCACCGCTGTTGATTGCTAGCAGGACGAGTAGTGATTGCCGTCGCCTGGTGTCGGCCTCGATCTCGCGAGCGCTGGCATCGGGACGATGCGGCTCTGCGATGGGAGATGGGGTACTCACGCCGGTGCCTTTCTTGGGTGGTTGTTAGGCCGGGCGGTAGAACCGCGCGTTGCCGACCGTCCAATTGGGATTTGATCGCTACGGTGTGGCTGCGGGCATCCGATGCGCGGTGGCAGTAACCGAACCGTCGCGGTCGTACACGACCGCGGCGTCGCCGTCCGGGCTCGTGCCGGCCAGGACGCGAATGCCGGGCCCCGCGAACAGCGGTGATCGAAGCTGGTAGTGCAGGACGCCGGCGGGATTACCCTGCAGCCGTAGGAGCTCGCTCATCAACAACGCCTGCAAAGGTCCGTGCACCACCAGACCGGGATAGCGCTCGATCTCCGTCACGTATTGGAGGTCGTAGTGAATGCGGTGTGCGTTATAGGTCAACGCGGAGAAGCGAAACAACATGGCCGGACCGATGTCGTAGAAACGCTCTGTGCGCGGCTCGGCGACAGGATCCGGGACCACGACCGAACGGTTGGCCGCCGCCGTGGCGTCGGCTCTGCCTGCGGCGCGATAGACGATGTCGAGTTCCTCGCTCAGCGCCAGCCGCCCCGACTGCTCGATGTCATGGCGCACCGTCACGAAGCTGAGCGGCCCGGATCGTCCCACGGTCGAGCGCTCGGCGACGACCCGCGAAGTTCGGGAAGCGACGGAGCCGACGCGTAGGCCGGCATGTTGGGTAATCCGGCCGCCGGCGATCATGCGACGCATGCCCGGTGCCGGCGGGGTGGGAATGCCCATCGCCGGGTGGCCGTCGACGCCTAGCTCAGCCGTAGCCGGCCGTTCGAGCAGATAAAGCCAGTGCCATAGCGGCGGCAGGGGCGCGTCGAGGTCCGGCACCCTTGCGTCGAGGAGGGCGGCCAAAGCCCTGGCCGGTGTCGCGTCGATGAACTCACTACGTTCGTTGGACGAGGCACTCATGCGGGCCTGCTGTACTCGAAGATGAAGCTGAGTGCGCGGGCTCTTGCCTCAAGCGCCTCCGCGTCCGGCGCTGGGTCGCGGATGAATCCATGCGGCGCGCGTGGGTAGCGCGCCAGTTCGATCGTGCCGCCCGCCTCGCGGTAGGCAGTCACGAAGCGTTCCGCCATCGACATGGTGACGTTAGTGTCACCGTCGCCCTGGATCAGCAGCACAGGGGGCGTTTCCAGCTGCTCGCGACGGTCGAGTGCCAGCTGCGGGTTGGCCTCTTCCATCACTCGGGTATCGCCGAAGTAGGCGTCATGGCCGGCGACCAGGCCATCGCGGCCGGTTTGCGCGGCGAAGGCGTAGCGCGCGAGCGGATCGAGGATGGGGTAGACAAGCACTGCGAACGCAAGCCGGGCGTTCGAGCCCACGCCCGCCGCGGTCAGGCGGCTGTAGCGAGGGTCCCAGGGTCGCATAGCCGCAAGCATCAATTGGTGACCACCGCTGGACAGCCCTATCCCGCCCAGGCGATCACCGTCGATGTTGAGTTCGGTGGCGTGCGCCTTCAGCCAGCGAATGGCGAAGTGGATATCCGCGACCGGTTCGGGATAGCGGGCGACGGGCGGCCGCCTGAAGCCCACCGAGAGGCAGAGCACCCCGCCGGCGGCCAGATCGGTGCACAGGGCCTCGTCGTTGCGATAGTCGCCGTTGACCCATGCGCCTCCGTGGACGTCGACGACCGCGGGGAACGGCCCACGGCTGTTCGGTCGGTAGATCCGACCTATCAGTTGCTCGCTGTCGTCGTCGCGGAGGGTGATGTCCTCGACGCCGGGCGCCCTCACGACGCCGATCCGTCCAGATTTCGCGCCTCGAGCACCGCTCTGAAGCCGCTCAAGAAGAAGCCATCGTCTGAGCCGAGGGAGATAGCGCGGAAGCCGCGCTCGCGCATCTCGGTGGGGGCGCCGGTGATCATCGTGACGATGCCGGCCCGGTCGCACGCGAGCCTGATGCGGTCGACAGCGTCACTGTGCGGGCCGGGCTGGATCGTCGCGCTCGGCTCCAAGCCAAGGCTCAACGCAAGGTCGGACGGGCCTATGAACACGCCGTCGACGCCATCGACCCGGGCTATCTCCTCGACGTTGTCGACACCCTCTTGGGTCTCGATCATCACTAGGCACAGGGCCTTGCGCATCGGACCGCCCGGTAGCAGCTTGGTGCGGAACGAGCTGAAGCTGCGGATCCCCTCGGGGCTGAACCGGCAGGCAGCAACGGCCTGTTCGGCAGCTTCGCGCGTCTCGATCATCGGCACGATCACGCCCTCTGCGCCTGCGTCCAGTGTGCGACCGATGATCCACGGATCACCAGCCGGAACCCGCGCGAGGGTTGTTGCGCCCGAGCCGTTCGTTGCCTGGAGCATCGGGATGAGCGTGGTATCGGACGTGAGGCTGTGCTGCAGATCGAGCCAGACGAAATCGAGTCCGGCGTGCGCGAATACCTCGGCCGTCCAACTCAGCCCGAGGCGGACGACCGCACCATAGGTGGTTTCACCGGCTTGCCAGCGACGCTTGAGCTCTGCGGCAGGCATATCAGTTAGCCTCGCTTTCGCTTTCGCTTTCGCTGACGCTCGAGCGCGGCTTGCGACGGCCGACGCCGCGAATCAGGCTCCACACTGCGGCTGCGACTCCCTTGATCCAGACCCGCATCGGCACGGCGTTCTGAGGCTTAGGAGCAACGACGGCGTCGGACGTTGGCGGTCGGCACAGAGCGGCGAGCTGGACGGCGAAGTCGGCGACCATCTGCGAGACGACCACATTGGCGCCGCCCTCGATCGCTGAGGCGAGCTTGCCGGAGATCGTCACGGTGCCGGTCATAACGACAAGCGAGGCGTCCTCTTCGATCGGCGTGATGTGGTATTCAGCCTTGGCGCGGAACTTGGTACTGCCTTGCCCATCGCGACCTTGCCCGGTCAGCTGGCCGGTCAGCTCGGTCTCGTCGACTTCGAGAGCGGCGGTACCGGCGAACGAGACCCGCAGTGGGCCGAACCGAACGGCGACCGAGCCTTTGTATGATCCGTCGCCAAGATCCTCATCGAGCGAGGCACCAGGGATGCACTCGACGACAGCGCGCGGGTCGGACATGACATCCCAAGTGCGTTTGGCCGAAGCCGGGACGGTGAATTGCTCAACGATCTCGATCATGAAACAGCGCTGTCCTTGGTTGTGGTCGACGGTGAATTCACGGAGAGGTAGGTGACGGGTTCGGGACCATCATTCCAATTCCGATGCGGCACATTCGGCGGGAAGACGACAAGGTAATTGGGTCCGATCTGACTGACGACCCCGTCGATCTCGACTGTCATGGACCCTTCAACGACGAAGTAGGCTTGCTCGAAATCATGCGTGTGCGCGGGCTTGTTCGGGATTCCCAGTGCCGGCACCTGAACCAATCCAATTACACACTGGTCCCGGCCAGGATCGGTGAGCTTTTCGGAAATGCGTCGGCTGTCACACGCGGCCGCGTCGAATGCCGCCGCGTCGATGGTGCGGATAAATCCAGATTTCGTTGTACTCATGAATCCCTGTTTTGTCGTGGGCAAAGAGCCGGCCGTTCGGCGGTGGGGCCCCCGAAATCGTTACGGGAGACCACCGCCGAAGGATCATTTCGGGTCGAGCGATTTAGCTCTTCGCCAGGTAGGGCTTGATCGTGTCTGCATTCGTTGTGACGCTGGCGAGCACCTGCCGGACCTGGTCCGGGGAGTAGTAGCCGGGAATGAGTGCCTGCTTCAGCTGCGCCTGGGTGTTTGCAGGGTCGTTCAGCGCTGTCTTGAAGGCGTTGGTCAGCTCACTGACCGCCTCAGCTGGTGCGTTTGCAGGCAGGAACGGGCAGCCGTTCGGAGCCGAGGAACCGTTGAGCAGATCCAGCGTCTTCATCGCTGCCTGGCCGGCCGCGGTGGGCGGCTGGTTCGATGCGGCGTATTCGTTGAACGTCGGCGTGTTCTTCAGCTGCTCGTAGCCCTGTGCCCCGGCCGGTGGGACCCGAGACACGAGCAGCGGAGTTCCCTTGCCGGCGACGACTACGGGGCCCGAGGAGCCAATGGCGTCCTGATAGATCGGTGCGTCGCCCCGAAGGAACCCAGCTGAGGCGTCAGCACCGGTGTTGTAGCCAGTGATGAACTTGGCGTTGACCCCGTAGGCGCCCAGGATCACCCGAACGTTGACGTCCGACGTGCCGGAGTGAGTGATCACCTTGACCTGCGAGGTGGCTGAGCGTAGGTCGTCGAACGTCCTATATGACGAACCCGGCGAGGCCAGCATAATGTTCGGCCCGAGGGGGACACATCCGAGCATCTGCATCTTAGCTACGTCGAAGTTTACGCTCGGCTGCCCGGCGATCTTCTCCAGCACGTCGTTGTTGAGCGAGAGCGTGCCCATCATCAGGCCGTTCGAAGGCGCTGAGGCGACGATGTCCTGTCCCGGGATGCCAGCGCCGCTCGCGTTCGACGTCAGGTTGATCGTGGCGCCGAGGATCTTCTGCATCTCGGGAACGAGAATCGTGGCCTGCTGATAGAAGCTGCTGTTGGCGGCGACCGGTAGCACCCAGGTAATCGTCTTTCCCTTGTAGAATGAACTACTGCTTGAGCCGGAGCTCCCGCTGTCGCCGCCCTGATCCTTCGTGCTCTTGGCTCCGGTCGTGCTCGAGCAGGCCGCTACCGCCAACACGAGCGAACCGAGCGCAGCGACAGTGGCGATACGCCGATTGCAGTACGAGCGCTTTCCGCCCCCCGTGGGCGTGGCCGGGCTTTCGTTAGATACCACGGATCATTCCTCCATCGACTCGGATCTGTGAGCCATTGACATATTGGGCTGCGTCGGAGCAGAGAAACGCCACGACATCAGCGAATTCCTCCGGACGGCCATAGCGGCCGGCCGGTATTGCAGCTTGCGACTCTCGTTCCACTTCCCCAGCCTCGCGGCCGAGGCTCTGCGCCATCGCCGCGTCGAGATACGCGACCCGGTCGGTCGCGATCCGTCCCGGGACGACCATGTTCACAGTGATTCCGCCGCGCGCGACTTCGCCAGCCAGCGTCTTGAGGTAATTGGCGAGCGCTGCACGGAACATGCCGGAGCTAACCAGCCCGGCAACTGGCTGCTGTACCGAACTCGAGCCGACCGCGACGATTCGGCCCCAGCCACGCTCGCCCATCTCCCCGAGTGCCAGCTGTGCGAGAGCGATTGGCCCGTAGAGAAGCAGCTCGGCGGCCGACCGTGCGTCGTCCAGCTTGACTGTTGCCGCGTTGGCCCGCGGGGGACCGCCGCCGTTGAGGATGACTATGTCGATCTTTCCGAACTGGCTGCGGGCCAGCTCCGCGGCGGCGCGGATGCTGGTCTGGTCGGTGATGTCGAGGCGCACACCGATCGCCCCGCCCAGCGTCTGTGCCTCTTGGGCGGCGACATCGGCGCGTCGGCCGCCTAGCACGACGGAGGCGCCCGCCGCCGCTAGAGCCCGCCCTGCTGCTAAGCCCAGGCCTTGTGTCCCGCCTGCAACCAGCGCGACCCGCCCGCTTAGTCCGGTTGGCTGCGAGGTCATCGGCGGCTCGATTGCGGGCGCCGGCTCGATTGCGGGCGAGAGTCGTTGTAGTGGGACATCGTTCGAAATGCTCCGTCCGGGTCGTGGACCAGAATTGTGGTCTGTCTCAAGCTGTTGCGTTTCGGCGCCGGTGAAGTCCGAACGCGGTGTAACTCCCTGCTGTTTCGACATGCCCGCCCGGCGTCGCCGCAAGGGCTGCACCGAGGGAGGCTAAATGTACGGCCAGATGTCACAGGAAGACTGCCGCCTGTTTTCCGATATGTCAACGGCCAAAATTGGCACGATCATGATGTTTGACATCTCGATGTACGGACCTTCATAGTATTGTCCGTACAAAGTTGCTAACGGGTCTCGCCCCGACCGGCCAATCTGCGCCGGTTCTACAGGTCGCGAGTAGACGAGGGAGTGCGGATGCACAACGGCCTGTCGGCTGGCTTGCCGGCTGTATTCGGCGCGGAAGGCGCGAGGACGGGCTCGGGACAATCGTTCACCATCTTCGAGCCGTCCACCGGCGAAGCGCTCGACGAGTTGGCCGTTGCGACGGCTGAAGATGTCTCAGCGGTCGTCGGCGATGCGAGCGCCGCATTGTGCGGGCCATGGCGCGACTGGACTCCGCTTGAGCGGGGCCGGTTGCTGCAGCGGGTGGCGCGATCGATCGAGGCGCAAGGTGACCGGCTTGCAGAGCTGGTCGTGGCTGACGCGGGCCTGCCGCGATGGCTGGCACGCCGCGACGTAGAGGCCGCGGCGCGGTACTTCGAGTACTACGCCGGTTTGGCCGACAAGCTTTTCGGCGCCACGATCCCGCTGGGGAGGCAGTTCGTCGACTACACGATCCGCGAGCCGCGTGGTGTTTGCGCGGTCATCCTGCCGTTCAACGTCCCCCTGCAAATGGCTGCGCGCAGTATCGCCCCCGCCCTCCTGAGCGGCAACACGGTGGTGCTCAAGCCGGCCGAGTGGGCGCCGTTTGCGCCGCTCGCGCTGTGCCAAATCTGTATCGACGCCGGCGCACCGTCCGGCGTCGTCACCGCGCTTGCCGGCCTGGGATCGGAGATCGGCGACCCACTGATCCGCGATCCACGAGTCGATCACGTGACTTTCACCGGGTCGCTGGCGACCGGCACACGGGTGATGACGGCCGCTGCGGCGTCGATGAAGCCGACGCTCATCGAGCTCGGCGGCAAGTCACCGCAACTAGTGTTCGCCGATGCCGATCTCGAGGCTGCCGCGACCGCGATCGTCGGCTCTGCCCTGCGGACGGCCGGGCAGGCATGCTCGGCCGGTACCCGCGTACTCGTCGAGCGTTCCTGTGCCGATGAGCTCACGAGGCGTCTGGTGGTCGCAGCTGATGCACTGACCGTCGGGCCGGCCGCTGACAACCCCGACGTCGGGCCGGTTATCAGCGCGGTGCAGCGCGACAGGATCAGTGCCGCCGTGCAACGAAGCATCGACGAGGGAGCCGTGCGGATCAGCCGCACGGACCGGCAGTGGCCCACCGAGGGCTACTTCGTCGAGCCGACGGTGCTGGCGGCCAAGAACCCCGAGGTCTACTCGGCGAAGGAGGAGATCTTCGGCCCGGTCGTCACGGTGTTGGAGTTCGGTTCGGACGCCGAGGCACTCGAGATCGCCAACGGCAACGATCTTGGCCTCGTGGCTGGAGTCTGGACGCACGACATCAACCGTGCCCATCGCTTGTCATACGACATCCGTGCCGGCCAGGTGTTCATAAACAACTACGGCGTAGGCGGAGGGGTCGAACTGCCCTTCGGTGGAAGCAAACGAAGTGGATTCGGCCGCCTCAAAGGGATTGACGGCGCCCTCGAATACACCCAGATCAAGAATGTGTGCGTGTTTCTCGGATGACAGACGTTATTACCCCCACCCAGACCGTACTGGGTCAGCTCGCGAACTGGGCCGCCTCATTCAGCCCGACGCCGGGCGACCTTGAGTTGGCTCAGCGTGCGCTGGCCGACACCGTTGCGGTCGCAGTGGCCGCGCCGGCGCTCGCCGACGAAATCAACCCGATCGCACAGCTGCTGACCCCGGGAGGCTACTGGGCAACGATGGCTCACATACTGGACTTCGACGACTTGCATGTGCCGTCGACGACGCACATCAGCGCGGTGTGCGTGCCCGCGACCCTCGCGGTTAACGGTGACGCCCGTGCGTATCTGGCCGGAGCCGGGGTAATGGCTCGGCTGGGAACTGTGCTTGGGTGGTCGCACTACACGCGTGGCTGGCATGCGACTTGTACGATCGGCGCTCCTGGAGCGGCCGTAGCAGCAGCGGTAGCCCTCGGGTTGTCCGCAGAGCAGATCGCACACGCGATCGCGTTGAGCGTCCCCGCCGCCGGTGGTGTACAGCGAGCCTTCGGAACGCAGGCTAAGGCGCTACAGGTCGGCTTTGCGGTCGAGGCGGGGATCCGCGCCGCCCGCCTCGCCGCGGCAGGCGCCACCGCGAGTGCCGGTGCGGTGGACCAATGGCTTGATTTGATGGGTGGCGAGCCAGAGAAGCTGGTCATCGATGGGCCGACGGTGCCCGGCGGGCTGGCCATCAAGTTGGCCCCGTGCTGTTACGCGATGCAGCGCCCGATCGATGTCACCCGCAAGGTCTTGGACGCCGGTATCGCGGTCGGCAACATCGTCGCGATTCGGTTCTCGACACCACGGGCCACGGTGAAGCCACTCATCTACAGCAACCCGACCACCGGGCTGGAAGCGAAATTCAGTCTTGAGTACTCGATCGCGTCCGCACTGCTGACCCCGTTCCCGGGATTTGCCGAGTTCACCGACGCCGCCGCTCAGCGAACCGAGATCAACCGCCTCATGGAGCGCATCGAGGTGACGCTTACCGACGTCGGCGATGGGCTGTTGGCCGGGGAGGCGACCCTCGCGGTCGAGGTCGCTGATGGCTCGTTGCACTCGTTCGTCTCCCAGCTGCCGCCCGGTGCGCCGGACCGGCCACCGAACGCCGAGGAATTCTTCGCGAAGCTGGCCGACTGCAGCCCCGAGTTCAGCGATCGGCTGGCCACACTGGACTGGGTCGGCGGCCGTGCGCTGCTTGAGGAGGCCCTGCCAGTGACCGAGCAGCATGCTGGGCGGCGCTGACGTGGGGCCGTTGTCCGGCTTCACGGTTATCAGCATCGAGCAGGCCGTCGCCGCTCCGTTTGCCACCAGACAGCTGGCCGATCTCGGCGCCCGCGTCATCAAGATCGAGCGTCCGGATGGTGGCGACTTCGCCCGCGGCTACGACGGCACGGTCGGTGGCAGCTCGAGCTACTTCGCCTGGCTCAATCGCGCCAAGGAGTCGATGACACTTGATCTGAAGACCCCCGGCGCTCGTACAATCCTGAACCAACTGCTGGCCGGTGCCGACGTCTTCGTGCACAACCTGGCGCCTGGTGCGATGAGCCGGCTCGGCTACGGGCGCGACGTGCTCGCTGCCAGGTACCCGAACGTGATCGACTGCGTGGTCTCTGGCTACGGCTCTTCAGGGTCGTGGCACGACCGCAAGGCCTACGACCTGATCGTGCAGGCTGAGGCGGGCCTGTTGTCGATCACCGGCACGCCCGATGAGCCGGCGCGCGTCGGCATCTCGGTGGCCGACATTGCGGCCGGCATGTACGCGTTTTCCGGCGTGTTGTCAGCCCTGCTACACCGGCTGAGGACAAAGGAGGTGAAGGCAGTTGAGGTCTCGCTGTTTGACTCGCTCGCCGAGTGGATGTCGGCCCCGATGTACTACGCGAAGTACTCCGGCCAGCAGCCCCGTCGGATCGGCGCCGCGCACTCGACCATTGCGCCGTACGGCGCCTTCGCAACCGCCGATCGCCTGATGATCGTTGCGGTGCAGAACAATCGGGAGTGGCGCACGTTCTGCGAGTGCATCCTCGTGCGGCCGGAACTGGCTGACGACCCTCGCTTCGTGGATAACTCGGCCCGTGTGGCCAATCGCAGCCAGCTCGACGAGATAATTGCGTTGCGCCTGGCCGGCGAGCCCGCCACCACCGTCGCCGGCCAGTTGGACGAGGCCGGGATTGCCTACGGCATGGTCAACCCGATATCGGGGCTGATCGAACACGCCGTCCTGAGCGAACGCGGGCGCTGGGTCACCGTGGAAAGCCCCGGCGGCCCGATTGCCGCGATGTTGCCGCCAACCACTCTCACTGGCATGGAGCCGCTGATGGGGCCGGTACCCGCACTTGGTCAGCACACCCATGCGGTGCTTTCGGGTCTGGGATACGACGACGACTCGATCGCGTCTCTGCGTGCCGATGGCTGTGTGTGACCGACAAGCGAAAGCTTGAAGAGAGAGATAGGGCAGATGACTGAGTTGAGTGCCGTTGAAGCCGAGTTCGTCGAGATCGTGAGGCGGTTCGTCGATCGGGATGTGCGACCGGTCGTCCGCGAGTTGGAGCATGCGAATACCTACCCTGAGGCGCTCATCGAGAAGATGAAGGATCTCGGCATCTACGGGCTTTCGGTGCCGGAGGAATACGGCGGCGCCAAGGTGAGCACCGCCTGCTACAGCCAGGTGACCGAGGAGTTGGCGCGCGGCTGGATGAGCCTGGCCGGCGCGATGGGTGGTCACTCGGTGGTCTGCAAGCTGATCACGATGTTCGGTACCGAGGAGCAGCGCGAGTCGTACCTGCCTCGCCTGGCCACCGGTGAACTACGCGCGACGATGGCCCTCACGGAACCGTCGGGCGGCTCTGACCTGCAATCCATGCGCACGTTCGCGAGGCGGGCAGGTGACGAGTACGTCGTCAACGGATCGAAGACCTGGATCTCGAACTCCCGGCGTAGCAAGCTGATCGCGCTGCTTTGTAGGACCGATGCCGCGGCAGAGCCGTCGCACCGCCGCTTCAGCATCCTGCTCGTCGAGCCCGGAGAGGGCTTCACGGTTTCGCGCGATCTGCCCAAGCTCGGCTACAAGGGTGTCGAGAGCTGTGAGCTGACTTTCGAGGACTACCGATGCGGCACTGACGCTTTGCTCGGCGTGGAGGAGGGTGAGGGATTCGTGCAGATGATGCGTGGCCTCGAACTGGGCCGCATCCAGGTCGCGTCCCGGGCGCTGGGCGTTGCGCGGGCCGCCTTCGACGACTCGCTGCGGTATTCCCAGGAGCGTGAGTCGTTCGGCAAGCCGATTTGGCAGCACCAGTCGATCGGCAACTACCTCGCGGACATGGCTACGAACTACCTGGCGGCTCGCCAGCTCGTGCACTACGCGGCGGCCCAAGTCGACCGTGGCGTGCGGGCTGACATGGAGGCAGGGATGGCTAAGCTGTTCGCCTCGGAGATGGCGATGCGCTGCGCCATGGATGCAGTGCGCATCCATGGCGGGTACGGCTATTCGACCGAGTTCGACGTCGAACGGTACTTCCGCGACGCGCCTCTGATGATCGTTGGGGAGGGCACCAATGAGGTGCAGCGAAACGTGATCGTCAATCAACTGATCCGTCGCGGGGGCGTGGTCGCATGACCGCTACCGACCTTGGTGTGCGCACACTGCCACTCGAAGACGTTCGCGCCGTGGTGCTCGGCCGCTCGGTCGTGAGCGGGCTGATCGCGGTGTTGCTGCGCCAGCAGGGTGGCACAGTCACTTGCCTGGCCGTGTCGAGTGTGCTTCCCGGCCCGACCGGGGTGGACTGGGATGAGCTTGACCTCGACGATCCGGCCGCGGTCGCGCAGGCCCGTGCAACTATCCAGGCTGCCGACGTAGTTTTCGACAGCACGCCGGAGGCAATGCAGGCCGTCGCGCTACGGGCCGACGCGCTGCTGGCCGCCGTACCCCAGCTGGTACACATTCGGGTCACGCCGTTTCCCACAGCGGCGGACTCCGAGCACGTCGAGTGCCGCGACTGGGTCGTCGCGGCTGAGCTCGGCCTCTACCAGGTCGGCAACGCCACTGAGCCGTCGATCGAACTGCTTCCAGTGGCGAGCAGCTATGCCGCCGTGCAGGCCGCGACCTACGCCTGCGCCGCGATACCGCTTGCGCGCGAGAGCGGTATCGGTGGCCGCGTCGACGTGTCGCTCTTCGGCGCGGCCACGCTCGCGATTGACTCCGAACTGCAGAGCCTTTCCGACGGATTCAGCGATGCACGGGCGACCTATCACGCCGACGTGAACAACGACCACGGCTTTGGGCTCAGCGCCCGGTTCCGTTGCGCCGACGGCCGCTACCTTCAGCCGCATGGTCGCTCCCCCCGGGTCACCTCGGCGACGATCCGCGCGCTCGGTCACCCCGAGTGGGCGGACGAGGCGGTCGACTCCATCATGGGGACGGGCACCGTCAGCAAGGCAGAGTGGGCCGCGCGTTTCACTGAGGCATTCGCCGCTCAACCTGGCCTCGAGCTCGAAGCGGCAATCGCCGCCGAGGGTGGTGCGGGTGCGATCTGCCGCAGCCGGGACGAGTGGCGGGCTGAGCAGCACGCTCGGGACACAGAGATCTTCGTTCCCGCCGCAACCGGTGCAGGCGGCCCGTCGCTGATGGTGGGTCCGGCGGTGCGTGTGTTCGCGGGCCCTCTGGCCGGCCCCGAGGACGTGGCACCGCATCAGCCGCTCGGCTGGCGGTCGCGGGGTGCGGGTGTCGATCCCGGTGCTGGTCCGCTGGCCGGGCTGCGTGTGCTGGATCTGGCGATCGTGCTGGCCGGTCCGACTTGCGGGCGTATCCTCTCCGAGCTCGGTGCCGACGTGATCAAGATCGACGCACCCGAACGGGCGATATACCCCTACCGCAGCCCCTACGGATGGCTCGACGTTAACCGAGGCAAGCGCAGCATCTTGCTGGACCTCAAGTCCGCAGAAGGCAAGGCCGTGATGTGGAAGTTGATCGGCGAGGCGGACCTGATCCTCGAGAACTACCGCGCGGGCAAGATTGAGCAGCTCGGTTTCGGCTTCGGGGACGTCGCGCGGGTGCGTCCGGGTATCACGTACGTGTCGCTCAACGCCTTCGACTTCGGCGGTGATTTCACGCCCCGTCCGGCCTGGGAGCCGAATGCGCAGGCCATGTGCGGCATGCAGGTCGCGGCAGCGAACGGCGGCAAGCCGGTGCGGCTGTCGCTGGCGCCCAACGACTACGGCACAGGGCAGCTCGGTGCATTCGGCGCGGTGATGGCATTGGCGAATGCGCGCCGCACCGGCCGTGCGCAGCACGTGCGCGGCAGCCTGGCGCGCACCGCGACCTTCTTGCAGCGCGAGTACTTCGACGCCTCGCTGGATGGCCAGGCGGCCCAGAAGGCCGGCCCCCAACTGCACTTCATCGAGTGCGTCGACGGCTGGGTGGTTAGAGAGGCCGGCAGCGGAGACCCCGCGGCTGATCGGTGCGACAGGACCGTGACTGAGGTGATCGAGGCGCTAAGCCGGGACGGGATCGTGGCGGCGCGTGTCCGCACCACCCACCAAGTGCGTGACCTCAAATGGGTGCGCCAAGCCGGTCTGGTGAAGTCCTGGGAGCACCCGCATTGGGGACGCTTGACCAGCGCCGTCGCGCGCGGCACTTCGTCGCTGTTCGTCCACGGTGCGCGGTGGCCCGCACCTGACCCTGGTGAGAACGGCCGCGCCATCCTCGCAGACATCGGCTACCCCCCGGACGAGGCCGATCGACTCGTCGCGGTCGGCGCGGTGGCTGAACGAGTTCCCTTGTTCGACAACCAGTGACCCTACGTCGCTCGCTAGGAGATGTCATGACTGCTGTTCGTGAGTTGCCGTTGGTTGGTGTGCGGGTTGTGGTGTTTGGGCGGTCGTTGGTGGGTGGTTTGGTGGGGTGGTTGTTGGCTGATCAGGGTGCGTCGGTGTCGTTTGTGTGTGGTGTGGGTGGGGCGGTTGGTGGTTCTGCTGCGGGGGTGGTGTGGCAGGAGTGGGATTTGGGTGATGCGGCTGGTGTGGCGGGTTTGGCGGCGGTGTTTGCGGGCGCGGATGTGGTGGTGGATGCGGGTCCGGTGGGTGTGTTGGCGGGTGTGGGTTTGGGTGGGCCGGGGTTGTTGGCGGTGTCGCCTGGGGTGTTGGTGTGTTCGGTGGTGCCGTTTCCTGGGGTTGCGGGTTCGGGTTTGGGTGAGTGTGTGGATTGGGTTGTGGCGGCGGAGCTGGGGTTGTTCCGGGTGGGGTCGGCGGTGGAGCCGATGGTTGAAGGTTTTTCGGTGGCGAGTTCGTATGCGGCCGTGTTGGTGGGTTTGTATGTGGCGGCGGTGTTGCCGCGGGTTCGGCGTAGCGGGGTCGGTGGTGAGTTGACGGTGTCGTTGTTCGGCGCCGGCTTCCTCTGCCTCGACGGCTCCATGCAGCGGATCGATCCGAGTTTTGCGGAGCCACGTTCGAATGCGCACCCGGACATTCGCAAGGACAAGAACTTTCCGATCGGGGTCATCCATGAATGTGTGGACGGCCGATTCATTCACCCGTTCGGTCCAATTCCTGAGGTAAGTGCATCGATCATGCGGGGCCTGGGCCATCCGGAGTGGGTGGATGAGGCGGTGGCTTCGATTTATGGGGCTACGGATGTGGGTCGGGCGGAGTGGTTGGAGCGGTTTGGGGCGGTGTTCGGGTCAAGGCCGGCTTTTGAGATTGAGCGGTCGATTGCTGTTGAGGGTGGAGCGGCGGCGGTGTGTCGGACGCGTGATGAGTGGCGGGCGGAGCCGCATGCGGTGGCGTCGGAGATTTTTGTGCCGGCGGTTGAGGCGGCGGCGCGGTTGGGTGTTGAGGTAGTGGGGCCGAGTTTGCGGGTGGGTCCGGCGGTGCGGGTGTTTGCTGATGCGGGCGGCCCGGTCGCGGCGGATGGGCCTGGTCTGGGTGGGCCTGGTGAGGGTTGGTCGCCGCGGGGTTCGGTGGGTGTGGGTCCGTTGGCGGGTTTGCGGGTGTTGGATCTGGCGATTGTGTTGGCTGGTCCGACGTGTGGTCGGTTGTTGGCGGAGTTGGGTGCTGAGGTGATCAAGGTGGATGCGCCGCGGCGGGCGGTGTTTCCGTATCGCAGCCCGTATGGGTGGATGGATGTCAATCGCGGTAAGCGCAGTGTGTTGCTGGATGTGAGTACCGATGAGGGTCGGGCGTTGTTGTGGGAGTTGATCGCGGGCGCTGATGTGGTGTTGGAGAATATGCGTGAGGGTAAGGCCGATGCGCTCGGGTTCGGGTTCGAGGCGGTGTCCAGGGCCCGTCCCGGTATTACCTACATCTCTCTGAACGCCTACGACGTCGGCGGTGAGTTCGATACCTGGCCGGGCTGGGAACCTAACGCTCAGGCGGCCACTGGAATGCAGATGGCGCGGCCGGTGAACGGCCGGCCGTCGCGGATTCCGTTGGCGCCGAATGATTACTGCACCGGGTTGCTGGGTGCCTTCGGTGCGGTGCTGGCCGTGACGCAGGCTCGGGCGACGGGGCGTTCCCAGCATGTGCGGGCCAGTCTGGCCCGTACCGCTACGTTCCTGCAGCGCGAGTGCTTTGACGCCAGCCTCGACGGCCGGGCCGCTGAGTGGCGGCGGGAGGACATCTCCTTTGTGCGCTGCGCCGATGGCTGGGTCGTGCGTTCCGGTGACGGTCCGTGGCCGGACAGTTCGGGTGGCCGCCAGCAACTGGTCGATCAGTTGCTGGGTCAGGGCATCCCGGCTGGGGTGGCCCGTTCCACGACCGAGGTCGCCGAGCTGGACTGGGTCCGTAAGGCCGGGCTGCTCGTGGACTGGGATCACCCACATTGGGGAGCGATGACCACGGCCCTGGCCCATGGCGAGTCCAGCCTGGTCAACCACGAACCCCGCTGGCCGGCACCGGATCCCGGCGACAACACCACCGCGATCCTCACCGCCCTCGGCCGTAGCCCCGCCCAGATCGCCGACCTCATCGACCGCGGCATCGCCGCCAACCGAATCCCCCTATTCGCCGCAGCGTTTGAGACCACGGCCTGACGTAGTCCGCGTCGCCGCAAATCGCCCACGAATCACCTATAAAGGAGCGTCCAAAGGTGCAGATCAACAACCCCACCACCGCGCCGAACTACTACGACCAAGCCGGCAACATCCGCTCGGGTACTCGCAACACTCGTGTGCTGCTGACCGGCGAGGAGGACAGCAAGGACAACTACCGCCTCTATTACGGCGAGGGTGTCTCTGGCTCTACCTGGTCGACGCCGCGTCATCACCACAATTTCGAACAGATCCGCCTGCCGCTTGATGGCGACTACTCGATCGGCAAGAACGACGTGCTGCCCGCTGGCTGGGTCGGCTACTTCCCGGAGGCCGCCTACTACGGCCCGCAGGTGATGACCGAGAACCTGACCATGCTGATGCTTCAGTTCGGCGGTCCAAGCGGTCTGGGCTACCTCAGCGTGCAACAGCGCAAGCAGGGGCGGGACGAATTGCTGGCCAAGGGCGGCACGTTCGAAGACGGAATCTACAAGTGGGTTGACGAGGACGGTCGCCACCACAACAAAGATGCCTTCGAAGCCTGCTGGGAGCAGGTGATGGGCGAGCCGGTGACATACCCGCAGCCGCGTTTCCGCGACATCATCCTGATGAACCCGGAACACTTCGGCTGGACGGAGGACCCGTCCGAGCCAGGCGTCGCGCGCCGCCATCTCGGCACCTTTACCGAGCGGGACATCCGCATCAGCTTCGTCCGACTGAACCCGGGCGCCGAGGTTCGCATAGGCGCCGAGCCGTCCGTCGAGGTCTGCTATGTAATCTCCGGCGGGGTCCGGTACGGCACCGACGAGTACGGAGCGCTTACCGCCTTCTCGACCACGAGCACCGAATCGGCGCAGACGCTACAGGCCACGGAGGACACGAAGCTGTTCTTGGTAAAGCTCCCGACCTTCTAGTGGCGGACGCTAGGGAACGCGGCGCAACTCCGGTCGAGAGGGGCAACCGAGCCCGTAGCCGTCGAGGCTCGTCCGGCGCGTTCGTCTCGCTTTCGAATCCCAACTACCGCAAGTTCTTCTTCGGGCAGGCGATCTCTCGCATCGGCACCTGGATGCAGACCACCGCGCAAGGCTGGCTGGTATTGCAACTCACTGGTTCCGGTACCGCGCTCGGGCTTGTGATTGCCTGCCAGACGCTGCCGGTGCTACTGCTGGGACCCTACGGTGGCGTCATCGCCGACCGAATGGACCGGCTGCGTCTGTTGGTGTGGCTCGAATCGGCTATGGGTGGGTTGGCACTCGTCCTTGGTGTCCTTACTGCCACCCACGAGGTACGACTCTGGCAGGTCTACATCCTGGCGTTCTGCCTTGGACTGCTCAACGCCTTCGAACTCCCGGCGCGGCAGACCTTCGTCCACGATATGGTCGGTCGGGACGCGTTGCGTAACGCCGTGAGCCTCAACTCGGTGCTGAACAACGCGGCCCGCGCGATCGGTCCCGGCATCGCGGGCGTGATAATCGGCGTGGGTGGGACGTCGGTCTGCTTCATGGTCAATGCATTGAGCTATGTGGCGGTCGTCGCCTCGTTGCTACGGATGGACCGCTCAAGGCTGACGCCGGCACTTCCGACCCCCCGGGAGAAGGGCCAGCTGCGCGCTGGCTTCAGCTACGTCCGAAGTAGGCCTTCGCTCGGCGTCCCGTTGCTGATGATGACAATCATCGGAGTATTCGCGTTCGAATTCCAGGTGACGCTGCCGGTGATCGCCAAGGACACCTTCCACGGTGGTTCGCAGGCCTACGGGTTCATCACCGCCGCGATGGGCATTGGCGCCGTGCTGGGGGGGATCTTCGCCGCCGGACACGGGCGAATGGGGATACGACCGTTGGCGATGTCGGCGGCCCTGTTCGGTATTGCATTGACCCTGGCCACGGTGGCGCCAAATCTATATTGCGCACTCATCCTCATGCTGTTCGTCGGCGCCGGCAGCGTCACCGTCTCTGCGCGCGGGAACACGACGCTGCAGCTCGGCGCCGACGAACACATGCGCGGTCGGGTGATGGCACTGTTCTCGGTGGCCACGATGGGAACCACTCCGATCGGTGGCCCCATCGTCGGCGCCGCCGCGCAACACCTGGGTGCCCGCGCGGGACTGGCAATGGGGGCAGCGGGCGCATTCCTTGCGTCCGCTGTCGGAGCCGTCGCCGCGCGACGAATTCGCGCCGATCGCAATGTGCAGTCACCGATCCCGGATGTGGCTGACGAGGATCTGATGTACGCCACCGCTACCGATCAGGACGAACAACCCGAAATTTCTGAAGGACCCATCAACAAGGAGAAGTTCCCGTGAGTCAATTCCAAGCATCGTCCGCCGCTGCGGCATGGCAACCCGAGTCTATCTTTGCGTGGCAGGCGCTGCCCCTTCGCTTCGGCGTCGGCGCGACCCGAGAGATTGGCTTCGAGGCCATGCGCCTCGACATGAAGCGGGTTCTGATCGTCACCGACGGCAACCTCGTCGCCACCGGCCTACCCGACCGGGTCTCGGGACTGCTGCGCGCCGAGGGCATGGACGTCACCGTCTGGTCAGGCAGCCATACCGAGCCGACTGAAGAGTCCCTGCGCCGTGGTCTGTCCGAGCTCGCAGACCTCGGCGCAGACAGCTATGTCGGCGTTGGTGGCGGTAGTTGCATCGACACGGCAAAGTTCCTCAACCTCTACCAGAGTCACCCGGCTGAGATCTCCACCTACCTGGCCAAACCACACGGGGATGGCCAGCGGATTCCGGGCCCGCTGCGACCCATGATCGGGCTGCCCACCACTTCGGGCACAGGCTCAGAGTGCACGCCGATGGCGCTGCTTGGTATCGGCGCGAGTCACGTCAAGGCAGCGGTATCCGACGAGCGGCTGCGTCCGCGGGTGGCCATCATCGACCCACTCAACGTCATCTCCGCACCGCCCGAGGTCACCGCCTCGGCCGGCTACGACGCGCTGGTCCAGGCGCTGGAGTCATTCACCTCACTGCCGTACGACCGCCGCCCGGCAGCAGCCGCGCCGCAGGACCGTCCGGTGTACACCGGTCCGAACCCGCTCAGTGACGTCTGGTCGGAGCGGGCGATCAGCCTGGGCGGACGGTTCCTTCGCCGGGCAGTCTTCAACGGCGACGACCTCGAGGCTCGGACCGGGATGGCGCTTGCCGCTCTGTTCTCGCGCCTGGGCAATTCGGGTGTGCACCTTCCCCACGCGATCGGCTATGCGGTGGCCAACCTCGCCAAGGACTACCGGCCCGCCGGCTATCTCGTCGACGAGCCCCTGGTCCCGCATGGCTTCTCGGTTATCGTTGCCGCGCCCGAATCGTTCGCGTTCTCCTACCCGGCAGCGCCCCAGCGGCACGGTGAGGCGGCGCGGCTGCTCGGTATCGACGGTGACGATGAGCCGAGCCGGGCAATCACCGAGTGGCTGCATCGCCTAGTCCGTGACACCGACGGCCCGGCCGGTCTCGATGCAGTCGGCTTTACGGAGGCGGACATCCCGGAGTTGGCCGCAAGCGCGATCACACAGCAACGCATCCTCGCCTGTTCGCCACGACGCGTGACGGTCGAGGATCTTGCGGGCGTGATGCGCTCGTCGTTTACGAAGAGTCGGGTCTGATGGGATTCACTCGTGCGGGCGCCGCCGATGACCCGATCCAAGACTGGATCGTCAGCTTCACTAGGTCGTTCGGGGCGTCGGCCCAGCAGGACGACACGGTGCTTACGTTGGCTGCCGCGCTGTCGGTCGACACGATCGGCGTCGCGTTGGCTGGCCTGTCGGGGCAGCCGTCCATACTCGCGGCGCGGTATGCAGCGAGGCAACCGGCTCATTCAGGTGCCACGCTGCTCGGGACGCACATCGTGGTTGCGCCTGAACTCGCCGCGTTCGCCAACGGTACGGCCGCTCGCTATGTAGAGATGAACGACATCTATCACCGCGCCGGAGTGCAAGGGGGCCATCCGAGCGACGTGATTTTGCCCTTGACGGCGATAGGTGAGTACGCACACGCGTCCGGTCGGGACCTCTTGGCTGCGGTGGCGATTGCCTACGAGATCTATCTGCGCTTTGCTGACGCCACGAGCATTCCCGGCTTCGATGCGGCCACCTTCGCCTCACTGGCGGTGTCGGCGGCCGGCGCCTGGCTGCTCGGTCTCGGCGATGCTTCGATCGGTGAGGCGGTGGCGATCTCGGTGTCCAGCGGAAACTTCCTTAACGTTGCTCGCACCGGTCAGCTGACGATGTGGAAAGCGATGGCCACGGGTGCTGCCGGGCGCCAGGGGGTATTCGCCGCGCTGTTGGCCGCCGACGGTGCGCAGGGCCCAACGCTGCCGTTCGTCGGCGCGTCGGGCTGGCTGGACACGATCCCTCGCACTGCGCTTACGGCCGGACAGCTCGCTGGGCGGGAGGGTCTCGCGATTGCTGACACGCTGCTGAAGTACCGCCCATCGGCGGCATCGACCATCGCCCCGGCAATCGCGGCCGAGCGTGCAGTCAGGGGCATGCCAGCACCGCCGGGTATCGAGCGCGTCGTGGTTCACGTGTACGCGAAGGCTGTCCAACGCCTCGCAGCCTATGGCGACTCGGCCTGGCGGCCGCTAACTCGTGAGGCCGCGGATCACTCCGTACCGTACGTCGTGGCCGCGGCGCTCGTCGACGGCACGGTGACCCCCGCCAGCTTCGCCGCGGACCGCCTGACCGATCGACGACTCACAGAACTGCTCAGCCGGCTCGATGTACTCGCCGACGACGAGTTCACCCGAGCCTACGAGCGGACGCCCACCGAGCATCGGGCCCGGGTGCGTGTTGAGTTCATCGACGGTACAAGCATGGTCGGGGTGTGCGACGAGCTCGATGCTGGCCTGTCCGCGGCAAAGGACCGCGCAGAGATCGATGCGAAATTCGCGGGGCTGACTGCTGACCGATTCAACGCAGACCAGCGCGGTCACGTCCTGGCGCAATTATGGCGGGCTGTCGACCTCGAAGATGTAGCAGAGATCCCCATACTGCTGGGGTCCTGACCGCCGCTTGGATGAGCCGCGCGCGGTCCGAGTACAACAGCGAAAGTCGTGGCGAAGCTAATGAACATACAAATCCGACCGTAGTTGTGGTAGGACGTAGCCGACAGGTCAGCTCGATTCGGTGGGAGGCACGCAGTGACAACGCAAGGCGAGCGTCGCCCTGCCTACGAGACCCTCGCCCGGGAACTACGGGCGAAGATCTTGCAAGGCCAGTTCGCCGACGGCAAACCACTGCCGACCGAAACCTCTCTGGCAATCGCCCACGGGGTGAGCCGGCAGACCGCCCGCCGGGCCTTCCAAGACCTGGTCGCCGAAGGGATGGTCTATCGGGTGCGCGGGCGGGGTACCTTCGCCACCGCACCCGGGGGAAAGTACCTACGCCAGTTCGGCTCGGTCGACGATCTCATGGGGCTGTCGCAGGACACCTCCTTCGAGCTGCTCGATCCGCCGCGCCGTGGGGTCAACGTGCAGGCTGCCGGCCGACTCCGGCTAGAGTCCGACGTCGTCCTCTCGCTCACCTTCCGTCGGTTGCACGACGACTTGCCATTCTGCGTAACCACCGTGTTCGTTCCGCCGGAGATCGGCCTGAAGCTCACCGACGTTCCCGAGCTGTCTGCATCGGCAGCTCGGAGCCACGTCACTATCATCGGCCTACTCGATGCGAGGCTTGAGCGTCCGATCGCGGAGGCCGATCAGAGTGTTTCAGTGGCGACAGCCACCGAGGAGATCGCGCAAGCGCTGGACTGTGGCGTCGGAATCCCACTGTTGCGTATAGACCGTATGTACGTCGACACCGCGGGTCACCCGGTTGAATTGGCTACCAGTCATTTCGTGCCCAGCCGCTACACCTACCGCGTTCGGCTGCGTCGCAACACTCCCTGAAAGACGCCCTCCCAGGCCCCTCGCTTGGGTGATAATCTGTCAGCGGTAAATGTAAGGCCAAATCCCGAAACGACTACATCTTGACCTCGGGACTGCCTGCGGCCCACTACTGGATAACAGTCGACGACCACAAGGAGTTGTTTCAGCATGCAGCAGCGCGACTGGCTCTTGATCAACGGAGCTCGGGTCCCATCGACTGGTGCGAGTGTCATCGAGGTGATCGACAGCACCAGCGAAAAGGTGCTGGCCACTGTGCCCGACGGAACGGCGGAAGACGTAGACAGGGCAGTCGCGGCAGCCGTCGCAGCCTTTCCCGCCTGGTCCCAGACATCGCCCGACGCACGCGCGGACTTCCTCGTTGCACTGGCCGCGGGACTCAAAGAGCGCTCGTTGGAGGCAGCGACATCGATTAGCCGTGAGGTGGGCCACCCCGTCCATCTGGCGCAGACGAGCCAGCTAACGATGGCGATCGCTGATCTCATGGCACTGGCCGAGGTCACCCGCAGCTATGCCTGGCAAGAGGAGATTGCCAACGCGCTCGTCGTCCGTGAGCCGGTTGGTGTGGTTGCTGCAATCACACCTTGGAACTTCCCGCTGCACCAGATCAGCGTCAAGGTTGGCGCCGCCCTCGCTGCAGGCTGCACCGTCGTGCTCAAGCCGAGCGAGGTGGCGCCGTTGACCGGCTACATCTTCACCGAGGTCATCGAGTCCATCGGACTACCGGCCGGTGTCTTCAACCTGGTGTCGGGCACGGGGCCGATCGTCGGCGAGGCGCTCGCTGCGCACCCGAATGTCGACATGGTCTCCTTGACCGGGTCGACGCGAGCAGGGCGCCGCGTGATGGAGCTGGCCGCCGGCAGTATCAAGCGCGTCGGCCTTGAACTCGGCGGAAAGTCCGCCGCCGTCCTACTGGAGGGCGCGCCGATCGACCGAGCGGTGCGGCACACGGTCGATGACTGTTTCCGCAACTCGGGACAGGTGTGCGCCGGCCTCACCCGGCTGGTCGTGCCCCGCTCCCACTTGCCGGAGGTCGAACGGATCGCGGCCGAGCAGGCAGCAACGTACATACCCGGTGACCCGGATAGCGAGACCACCACGCTCGGACCGTTGGCGTCGAAGGCGCAGCAGGACCGGGTCCGTGGCTACATCGAGAAGGGTGTTGCCGAGGGTGCCCGGCTGGTAACCGGGGGCGCCGAGGCGCCGGACGGTTTCGATCTCGGCTACTACGTGCAGCCCACGGTCTTCTCCGATGTCACGAACACGATGACGATCGCGCAAGAGGAGATCTTCGGGCCGGTGCTGTCGATCCTCGCCTATGACACTGAGGACGAGGCCGTCGCGATTGCCAACGACTCGCCTTACGGCCTCGGCGGCGCGGTCTGGGGTCGCGACGCTGACCAGGCTGTGCAGGTGGGCCGGAAGATCCGCACCGGACGCGTGATCATCAACGGCGGTGCTTGGAACCCGTACTCGCCGTTCGGTGGATACAAACAGTCCGGCCTCGGCCGCGAGATCGGCCGCTACGGCATCGAGGACTTCCTCGAGGTCAAATCGCTGCTGCGTTGACCAATCGCTCGCCGGTTCTCGACCGCGAGTCCGCCCACCGACTACTGACCGACACGCCGCCGATCGGCGACGCCGAAAGGGAAATCCGTCATGACTGCTGTTCGTGAGTTGCCGTTGGTTGGTGTGCGGGTTGTGGTGTTTGGGCGGTCGTTGGTGGGTGGTTTGGTGGGGTGGTTGTTGGCTGATCAGGGTGCGTCGGTGTCGTTTGTGTGTGGTGTGGGTGGGGCGGTTGGTGGTTCTGCTGCGGGGGTGGTGTGGCAGGAGTGGGATTTGGGTGATGCGGCTGGTGTGGCGGGTTTGGCGGCGGTGTTTGCGGGCGCGGATGTGGTGGTGGATGCGGGTCCGGTGGGTGTGTTGGCGGGTGTGGGTTTGGGTGGGCCGGGGTTGTTGGCGGTGTCGCCTGGGGTGTTGGTGTGTTCGGTGGTGCCGTTTCCTGGGGTTGCGGGTTCGGGTTTGGGTGAGTGTGTGGATTGGGTTGTGGCGGCGGAGCTGGGGTTGTTCCGGGTGGGGTCGGCGGTGGAGCCGATGGTTGAAGGTTTTTCGGTGGCGAGTTCGTATGCGGCCGTGTTGGTGGGTTTGTATGTGGCGGCGGTGTTGCCGCGGGTTCGGCGTAGCGGGGTCGGTGGTGAGTTGACGGTGTCGTTGTTCGGCGCCGGCTTCTTGAGCTTGGACGGTGAGATGCAGACGGTCGGCCCGAAATGGGTCGAGCCGCGCTCCACCTACCACTCCGACACCCGTGACTCGCAAGGCTTTCCGATTGGCTTGATGCACCGCGCCGGCGACGGGCGCTACGTCCAGCCGCACGGACGGACCCCTGAACTCACTGCTGCGATCATGCGGGGCCTGGGCCATCCGGAGTGGGTGGATGAGGCGGTGGCTTCGATTTATGGGGCTACGGATGTGGGTCGGGCGGAGTGGTTGGAGCGGTTTGGGGCGGTGTTCGGGTCAAGGCCGGCTTTTGAGATTGAGCGGTCGATTGCTGTTGAGGGTGGAGCGGCGGCGGTGTGTCGGACGCGTGATGAGTGGCGGGCGGAGCCGCATGCGGTGGCGTCGGAGATTTTTGTGCCGGCGGTTGAGGCGGCGGCGCGGTTGGGTGTTGAGGTAGTGGGGCCGAGTTTGCGGGTGGGTCCGGCGGTGCGGGTGTTTGCTGATGCGGGCGGCCCGGTCGCGGCGGATGGGCCTGGTCTGGGTGGGCCTGGTGAGGGTTGGTCGCCGCGGGGTTCGGTGGGTGTGGGTCCGTTGGCGGGTTTGCGGGTGTTGGATCTGGCGATTGTGTTGGCTGGTCCGACGTGTGGTCGGTTGTTGGCGGAGTTGGGTGCTGAGGTGATCAAGGTGGATGCGCCGCGGCGGGCGGTGTTTCCGTATCGCAGCCCGTATGGGTGGATGGATGTCAATCGCGGTAAGCGCAGTGTGTTGCTGGATGTGAGTACCGATGAGGGTCGGGCGTTGTTGTGGGAGTTGATCGCGGGCGCTGATGTGGTGTTGGAGAATATGCGTGAGGGTAAGGCCGATGCGCTCGGGTTCGGGTTCGAGGCGGTGTCCAGGGCCCGTCCCGGTATTACCTACATCTCTCTGAACGCCTACGACGTCGGCGGTGAGTTCGATACCTGGCCGGGCTGGGAACCTAACGCTCAGGCGGCCACTGGAATGCAGATGGCGCGGCCGGTGAACGGCCGGCCGTCGCGGATTCCGTTGGCGCCGAATGATTACTGCACCGGGTTGCTGGGTGCCTTCGGTGCGGTGCTGGCCGTGACGCAGGCTCGGGCGACGGGGCGTTCCCAGCATGTGCGGGCCAGTCTGGCCCGTACCGCTACGTTCCTGCAGCGCGAGTGCTTTGACGCCAGCCTCGACGGCCGGGCCGCTGAGTGGCGGCGGGAGGACATCTCCTTTGTGCGCTGCGCCGATGGCTGGGTCGTGCGTTCCGGTGACGGTCCGTGGCCGGACAGTTCGGGTGGCCGCCAGCAACTGGTCGATCAGTTGCTGGGTCAGGGCATCCCGGCTGGGGTGGCCCGTTCCACGACCGAGGTCGCCGAGCTGGACTGGGTCCGTAAGGCCGGGCTGCTCGTGGACTGGGATCACCCACATTGGGGAGCGATGACCACGGCCCTGGCCCATGGCGAGTCCAGCCTGGTCAACCACGAACCCCGCTGGCCGGCACCGGATCCCGGCGACAACACCACCGCGATCCTCACCGCCCTCGGCCGTAGCCCCGCCCAGATCGCCGACCTCATCGACCGCGGCATCGCCGCCAACCGAATCCCCCTATTCATGGAGGCGCCGGAGTCCGCGGCGGCCAATTCTTCGTCCGTTAGCTGAGAAGGGAATCAAGCATGAAGGTTTACGACGCACTGGCAAAGGCATTCGTCGACGAGGGCACCACCGCCGTCTTTGGCATCATGGGTGACGCCAACCAGTACTGGATGAACGCAATCTCGCAGCGCGGGGTGCGGCTCTACGACGTACGACACGAGGGCGCCGGCCTGGCGATGGCTGACGGTTTCGCGCGAGTCAGTGGCCAGCCCGGGGTGGTCACGACCACGAGCGGGCCGGGGACTGCCCAGCTCGCCACCACAATGATCGTCGCAAGCCGGGCGCAGACGCCGCTCGTCGCGTTCTGCGGTGACTCGGCGTGGGGCAAGGAATCGCCGCAGGCAATGAACTCCGAGCGCTTTGCCGCCGCGATCGAATGTGGCTACGTGCGGGTGACTTCCGCCGAGAACACCTTCGAGGGCGTTCAAAAGGCCTTCTACCTCGCGCGCACCGAGCAGCGTCCCATCATGCTCACGGCCGCGTCCAATGTGCAGCAAGAGGAGTTCGACGAGCTCGACGAGTACCGGACTTCGACCGACCTTCTCGTCGCACCTCGGCTGTACCCGGACCCCGAGGCGATAGAAAGGATCGCTGACCTGGTCACCTCGAGTCAGCGACCGGTCATCATCGTCGGCCGCGGCGCGATGGCGTCGGGCGCCGGGGAGGCGATCGTCAAGCTTGCGACCAGAACCGGTGCGCTGGTGGCCACTTCGTTGCTCGCGATGAACTACCTGCGCGACAGTTACGACTATCACGCTGGTATTTCCGGCCTGTACTCGACCAAGAGTGCGATGGAGCTGCTGCAGGAGGCAGACTGCGTGATCGGCGTCGGCGCGACGCTGAACCACTACACGACCGAGCAGGGATATCTGTATCCGTCGGCAAAGTTCGTCCACTTCGATGTCCGCCCTAACGTCGTGATGGGTGACGGGCGACCGGCGGACTACGTCGTTCAAGCCGACGCCAAGGTGGCGGTGGAACTGCTCGACTCGGTACTGATCAAGCGTGGTTTCAGCCAGACGGGCTTTCGCACTGTCGAGGTGAAGGAAAAGCTGGCGGGCGCGCTGTTCGATCCGCTGACCTATGACATCGAGCCCGGCTTGATGGATCCGCGCGATGTCTGCCGGGTGATCGACGAGAATGTTCCATCGTCACTGGGCCTGGTGATCGGTACGGGTCATTACTCGCACTTCCCGACTATGCAATGCGTGAAAGCACGCCCGTTTCATGTGCTCAACAAGTTCTTCAGCTGTATCGGGCAGTCGTTGACCACCGGTATCGGCGCGGCGCTCGCGGCGGGCAACAGGCCGACGCTGATCGTCGAGGGTGACGGTGCGTTCATGATGCATGTCGGTGAGTTCGAGACAGCAGTGCGCTATGGGATTCCGATTCTGGTGATCGTGCTGAACGACCAGGCGCTCGGCATGGAGGTTCAGAAGGCCCGCGTGAAAGGGCTCGACGAGAACCTCGGCAAGATCAGCACACCCGATCTCGGCACCGTCGGTGTCGCGTTGGGTGGCGATGGTCGACTCGTGCGGACGCCGGAAGATCTGGCCAAGGCGATTGAAGAGTACCTAGCCTCGCCGCGACCAATGATCATCGATGCCCGGGTTTCGCAAAAGGTTGTCGCCGTGCAGTATCGGCGGCTCTGGTACGGCGACCAGGAAATCTGAGCTGATCGCGGATCTGACCGCCGCAACGTCGCGGGCGGCTTCGCACGAGCTCAGCGCCTTGGCCGTCGGGTCTACACCGGCGGCCCGGGTGAGGTATCCGCCCATGATCTTGGCCCGATCGCCAGTTTGCAGGTCCTCGCGATCGTCGACGAAAGTAACCCGGTCGAACATTGCTTCGGGATGCGGATGGTCAGAACCAACACGGCATCGTCGGCGCCCACCAGGTCGACCAGGGCCAACACGTCCTCTTATAAAAGAGGATCGAAGTAGAGGGAGCGCTTCAGCGTCGCGAGAGGATCTTCGTCGAAGATCTCCGGCGTGCACCCGTACAGCTTCTCAAGACTCTGAACTTTCGCGTGGGCAGTTCGGCGCTCACTTCGTTGTCTGTTGGCAGGCCGGTGGGAGCAATGCGGCTGCCGGGCGTCCAGTGAGTGCCGATGATGTCGCGAATGAGGTGGTGTTTCTGATGTCGGACGCGGCCAGCCAGATTTCCGGATCCATCGTGAGTCGGTGGTTTCATCAATCAAGGTGGCGGCGGTTCTCGTTAGAGAGCGCGGACAACCACCGTCGACAGAGGACTAACAAATGCTCGTTGCAGGTTTGGCATCGTCACATGCACCAACGATGTTCTTGAAACTGCCGGACTGGGAGGCGGTGCATGAACGGCTTGTTCGCACCGTGCCTCAGCCTGTCGCCGCGCAGGCCGAGACGGACGAGACCAATCAAGAATCGCTACGTAGGATCGGCAACGGCTTCGCGGCCCGATCTCGTGAACCCAGGCACCTCCGAGCGCACCAAATGTCCTGTCTCAGGAGATAGGAACCCCGTGGTGACTTGCCTGCCTTGTGTCCGGTTTGGAACTGGTGCATTTGGAGTCATGTAAACCGCCTGAGCAGTGATCAAGATGTCGAGCTCTGCCTCGGTGACGTGTGTCGAATGCGGCGACGACCTGCTTCCGGCCGCCGCATATCGACGACACGCAGGACCGCACGCGGTGGAAACCAACCGGGTTAGCGGGTCCTGCGGGCTGGTTGGGGTCGCCACTCTGCGCGGTGGTCAGGATGATCGGCGTAGGGCTGGGCGAGGACGGCCATATAGAACGGGCAGCGCCGGCCAGGGTGGCGTCCCGCAAGCGTTCCCGCCATCCATCGACCTCGGGTGCGTGTGTTTCCTGGCCGGCCCACAACGCGATCAGGCGCCGCGTCGCGTCCATCTCAGCGAACGCATGAAGGTCGAATGTCCAGGTACGCACGCTCGGCAGACTCCCGCTCGGCTACTCGCGCGAGCAGGAATTCGGCCAGTGTCATGGGCTTGAGGCTATCGGCGCCTACAGGCGATCGATAGCCCGCTCGCGGTGTCGCGAGCAAGCACTTCGCCTGACAGCAGAGTGGCCGATCGAACCCCCTGAACTTCGCGATCTCAGCTAACGTCAGCCTGAAGGCTCAGGCGCAGTGCTGCTCGATTCGAGGGTTGCGCGCGCCATCGGGCGCCGACCGGCTGGACGTATGACGATCCTCGATCACATCGAATAGGTGCTGGCCCACAGCGTCGCTCAAGGCCTGCAAGGACACCGTGCATACCTGCCAACCGCAGGCGCACCAGACGGTCAAATGGCCATCGCCCTCACAACGAGCCATTACTGGATGCCCGAGAATCTTGCTCATCGACGTTCTGCCATCTCCGTGGGTGCGATGCCAGCACGCCAGGCGCACACGTCGACCCACTACCCATCATCGCTCGTCCGTCCGTCCGTCCAGGGCGAACGCCTCTCAGCGGGATCGTGGCTAACACCGCGCTGGCCGAGGCGCCTGTCGTGCAAGCAGGACCATGTGACGTGACCAGCGCCGGCCGTCGTGCTTGGGCTACTCGATGACAGGTTCGCGCGCGCAGCGGTCATTGACCGGGTCGGGGCCGAGGTCTGCGTGATCGGCGTGGCGCTGCACGATGATCGGGTAGGCGTCGCTGGTCATGCTGACATTAGCGATCCGACGCCCACAGTTGGCGCAGCTCGATCGACGTTTGGTAGCCATACGGTTACTTTCGGTCACCAACGTCGCTTATGGTAGGAAGCCACGCCGAATCTCTCACAAGAAACGCACATGGGTTCAAGGCCAGATCGCTGCCGAATTCGTCTGGCACTCGTACCGTGGTTCCCATGTCCGATCCGGATGACAGCGTCGAATCATTGCTGGACGCTATCGGGCGCGACCCGTATGAGGAGCGGTCCCAACGGGATCGAGCCATCCGCCATCTGGAGGCCATCATCGACACCGTGATCCGCTGGGAAACGCCGCCGGCCCAGTCGTTGGATTTTCCCCAAAGCTCTTGATCGGCTGGGCTGGCCGCCTCGCTTAGGAGCTCGCACCCCGGCGCAGGCCGCGCATCTCCAGCCGGCGGTGTGGTGTTTGCAGAGCTCGCGACAGTGCCGACAGGCTGTCGTTCACCGGATCGCTCCGCTGGGCACGGTGCCAATGTTAACGGGCAAGACAGTCCACCCGGCGGGTTCCGACCTGCGGCGCGACCTGGTTACCGGGCACCGCACCTTGACGACAGTCAGGATCACGTCCGGTGGACGGGATCGGCGGGCTACTCTCCGCTGATGCCCAGTGATTTCGTTCGAGAGCAACTGTCGGCGCTCATCGATGCCTACGGAGAGCCAGCGATCGACGCGCCGTTGTCCGTCAGCAAGGTGGCAGACCGTTTCAGCGGCCACACGGCCGGTGACATCCGACCGAATCACGTCCTGCGCGCAGCAAGGCACACTCGTGCCCGCGAAAACCTGGCTCCTCCCGGTGCCAGGAGAGGACCCCTACCGGCTGAGCGTAGCCATCGCGGATGTGCATGAGACCAAGCGGGCGCACTCCCTCGTTTCTGTCGTTCACCAGCAGCCCGATCAAGATCCCTTTGTGAGCTCGGCCTGGCGCTTCGGGTCCATCATTGATGGGACGCCGACCGAGGCGTTACTGACGATTGTCTAAACCGCTGGCATGCCCGTCAGCTTCGGCGGTCAGACATCGCTATTCATCGCCATCGGCATGAGCCCAGCGAAGGACTTCAAAATCTCAGCCGAACCGGTTGCCGAAATGAGCATCGAAGCGCTCATACAGCGGCGAGACGATTCCTGGCAGGTTTCCTTTGAGTATGCCATCGATGCACGCAGATACCGGGCGACAATCTGAGCGGAGGCTTCGAACATGGTTCGGCCTATGCCCGCTCGGTCATCGCGTTCGGCCGCGCTAATGTCTCGGCCCCTGAGCGGAATCGAGGTCACCGTGCGCGACGGACGAATGGCCGAGACGTCGCTATGGTCACCGATGACGGTGGCGAAATGCTGAGGACCTTCGAATCCGAACGACCTCTCGAGGGTCGGAGAGCATGTGACGCTCCCCGACGGGTAGGTGGTGGCGATCATCGGTGGCAACGAGGTCATTACCGGCAAGGCCTACAGGCAGACCGTGCATGTCGGCGATGTCTGACCCGCAGGGACTACGTGACGAGCGGAATACCTCGGCTGGCTGCATGCCTTCAATGCGGGGGCACGCGCGAGAGGTTCAAGGCGCCAATTGGCGATGCTTCCGGCAATAACGGCGAGATGCTGTGGAACGTCACCGACGTTTGCCCGAAGTGTGACGGCTGACAAGCCAGCGGCCGATTGCTGACTCACTCGGAACTTGTTCCGGTCACCGCGGCCGAGCTGGACAACAGGAAGAGCTCCGGCCCGCCCAGCGGTGCGCCGATGGTCCCGAGGCGCTAAAGGCGACGGAGGGATCCGTTAGCGGGCAACAGAATGATCCGGTGGAAGTCCGCCGAGCCGGTTGGGGTGCGGTGGCGCTGTGTTACCGCTATGCGGTGCTTACCGCCCCTGTTGGTGAGGACGGATTCGACCTCGGCAAGATCGCCGGCGTAGTCGCCTTCCTCGGCCGGGAGTTCGATGACGTCGCCAGCTCGAATCTCGGAAAACGAGATGTGCCGCATCTCTGGAGTTTAGTCCCGCCGGGAGCGGAGGTGGTCGCTCTAATTTCAGCACTCAGCGGCCATGCCGACAGGCTGATCGTGACCTCCGCCTGAACCGAACCGGCGTATCGTGAGATGGGTCAGGTGAGCCTCCTTTCGTCCGTGGCGACAACGTCGTTGCTGTCACCGGGACTCGGGCGGGGCATCGTTTGGCAGAAGAACCGGCCCGCACCCATCTAGCGGGTACGGGCCGGGACTTGTCATTCAGCCCCCGGAATGCCTGTTTCAGGTCGGGCGGTGACCCACCACCTGGCAGGAAATCGGGTCCGATCGCACCACGATCCGGTAGGCGTGATGACCGACCGGGAGGCCGCGCTCGAGCTAGGTCTTGCCGACGATGCATCTGACATTCGGGCTTATGTCATAAGTGGGTTTCTCACTCACTCTGCCTCCCGAACTCGGGCCGATAGTCCGGGTGAGCTTTGAACAGTTCAGCGACCGATCGCATTTCCTGTGCCGCAACTGGCGAACGCGATAGGTAGTAGCCCACCACGGCCATGATCGCCCGCCCGCGGTCTTCCTCGCTGACGTCCCGATCAAAGGCGCGCTCCTCGAGAAAGTCAGCCAGCGAGCCGGGTTGACTCATACCCGTCAGGCTAGCCCGTCGATTCCCAGAATCCAGCGCCCAGCGTGTCCGGTGGGGTGTAGCGGGTGCCGCCGCAGACTCGGCAGCCGTGGGTGCGTCGCCCGTCGCCGCCGGCGCATTCGCACGGATGCCACGATCGCAGGAACCGGCCGCGGCGGTAAGAGTGGCCGGCTCCGCCCGCGACCGGGTCAACCTCGAGCGTAACCGCGTTCGCTCTGCACCAGGCCTGGCGGAAATGACGCGTGGTCGCTGATGCTGGCGTCGCGATATCGTCACGTCATGGACCTCGAACCGGAGCTGAGAGCCATCGACGAAGCGGTCCAAGCGAAACGCAACGCGGAGTTGGCGATCATCTTCGCCATGACGGCGGCGCATGAGGCTGGGGTGCCGTGGCACCTGATCCGGGAACGCCTGTCCGGTGAGACCGCAGCTGATCGGCAACGATATGAGGAGATGGCCGGCCCGATCGATTACCCGAGCGACACCGATGCCGCGGCTGCCTTGATGGACGAGGTTAATCCGGACGACTGATCATCTTCGGGGAGGCGCGGACATGATTCCATCAGGGGGTGCACGGCAGCGTGTACCCGTGGCCGAGGGTCCGAGCTATCTCGCACCACGAAACATGGCTCAGTGAGTGTGGTCATCTGATTTGGCTCCGGCTGGCTCAGGATGCGCCGGCCAACGAGACGTGCTCTGACCTCAGCGACCGGTCGAAGATCTGCGCCCTCGGTCCCCGAGCGCGCTACCGCTGACAGCGGTCCAGGCCGAAGGCGCGAAGGCGCTCAGCAAACGGTCACTGCCCTCAAAGCGGAGCACCAAGATACCTGCGTCAGCGAATTCGAAGCCGATACCACCGAGTCCGGCCTCGGCATGATAGGTGCGCAGCGATCCGTCAGGAAACGTCACTGTCACCGAGTCGGGCTCGAGATGCTCGGCATGATCCAGTTCCTGGTACTCACCGACCTCACCATTGCCGCGATGCACTACGTGTCTGGCCATCTGCCTCACCTTCACTCCAATGGCTGGGCCTGTCCACTTCGACGGTATCCCCGACGCACCCGTTGCACCCGGCTCTCGGGACACGGTGACCCATATGCCCGTAAACGCGCACCTCTCGCGCGCCTGGCGCTCCCGGAGTCCCTGCGGTTCGAGCGCTCAAGCCGAGACCTCGATTGACTCTCCGGCGCTCTTCATGCGCATCGGAGAACCAATCCGATGTCGTCGTCTCGGTCAACTTCCAGCTAGGGACGCGACCTGCCGCGCTCCGCCGAAGCGGTACAGATCGCCGAGTAGGTGTCGCTGGTTTGAAGGCTCGAGCCGCCGGCCTGGGCCGATATGCGCGGCCGCACGAGTTGGTCGGTCGCTGTACCCACGTCACTTGACGAGCTGTCTTCGAGCACCACGCAGTGGAGCTCATCAGCATCCGTTCCCGGTTACCCGCTGACGACCCGGCGACGGTGTCCAGCCGAGGTCGACCTACGGCCACCGTTACATGGTCGCCGATCCATCCGAATATCTCGTCTGGCAACGTTGAGTCTGAACCTGTTGGGCAGCCGAACCGGCATCCTTCGACGTCTCCGGTGTTGCGATGGCCCACCTGCACCAAGTGCTTGTGGTCAGCGCTTCGTTGTTTTTCCGCTTGTCTTGCTGGAGGGTTCGGCTCATGAATATCAAGCAGACGCCTCCCGGTCCGATGGCGGGCAAAACGGTGGTCGTGACGGGGGGCACCGGCGGTATTGGCCGAGCATGCGCGGTGGGCCTGGCCAGGCTGGGGGCGCGGGTGGCCATCACGGGCCGCGACGCGGTCCGGGCCGAGGACGCAGCGCGCGAGGTTGGTCGCCATGGCGAGGTGGTTGTGTTTCTGGCCGACCTGTCTTCGCAGGCAGAGGTTCGCGGGTTGGCCGCGGACTTACGCCACCGTTTGGGCGGCATCGACGTGTTGGTGAACAACGTCGGCGGGTACTGGAATTCTCGTCATGTCACCGCCGACGGGCTGGAACGTACGTTCGCGGTCAATCACCTGGCCCCGTTCCTGCTGACCAACCTGCTCCTGGACCGGTCAACCCTCGGACCGCCGGCACGGGTTGTCACCGTGTCGTCCAATGCGCAGCGGTTAGGCCGCATCGACTTCGCCGACCTGCAGGGGGCCGTGTCCTACTCCGGCGCTCGCGCGTACAACCAATCCAAGCTCGCGAACGTCATGTTCACCTACGAGTTGGCCCGCAGGCATCGCGGGAGCGGCGTCACGGCAACCGCGTTGCATCCCGGTGTGGTGCGCAGCAGCTTCGGCGCGGAGGATCCCGGGCGCGCGCAGCGGGTGTTCGTTCCTGTTCTGAAACCGTTTCTGAAGAGCCCGGCGCAAGGCGCCGCGATGGCCATCAGTCTGGCCAGCTCGGGCGATTTCGAACAGGCTTCGGGTCAGTACTACGCCAACGGCAAGGCGTGGCCATCGTCCAAACGCAGCCACGACACCGAGGTCGCCGCTCGGCTATGGCGCGTCAGCGCCGACCTCGTTGGGTTGTCGAGTCAGCCTCATTGACCAGCGGATCGAGCAGTCGGCTGACTATGTCGATCGGCGGCCGCACCGGGCCAGCACGCTTGCCCGGTCGGTGTCCAGGTGCAGCTAGCACTCGCGTGTCGCATGTTCGTCACCCCGGAGGAGGGCCATGGACTCATCGAGGCCATCCGGTCATACAGCAATTCCGTCTACGGTCACAACATCGAGCGCCGGTCTGGTTCACACCGGCGGCGTGGGCGACAGCTACGAGACTGACATCGCCCTTGCTCAGTCGGAGTCATGCCCGCCCGATTACGGGCACGGTTGGATGTGACGAAACGTATTCCGTCGCCCGACCAAGACGAAACCCCTACACCTTCGCCGACCGCGACCCAGAAGTGCCGCAACCGGTAGCAGCCTGCGGCCATAACGCCACATCGTGGACGTCGAACTGCGGCTGAGAGCCATTGACGAAGTCGGCTCGCGCATGGCGGGGTTGCCGTGATCGGGCTATGCGAGGAAGATCTCAGCCATGCTGGCCTCGGGGACGAGAATCGGCTCCATCGGCGACATCCTGGTCGGAACGGGCGGCGTGCTCGCCCAGGACCCGCCGGTCGATGCCCTTGCCGGCTTCGACGTCGTGGCGCAGTTCAGTTATGGTCTTCTGAACCTGCAGGTCCGACGCTCACTCGCCCAGCATGGCGTCGCGGGCCTTCGTGCCTACCTGCCGTGGGGTACCACGGCACTTCCGGCGTCGCTCGTGGCCCAGCTTCCCCAGCACCTGCGTGGCGTGCTCTCGGCCATGCCGGCGCGGCTGGAGGTAAGGCTGACCCAACCTTATCTAACGACGCTTCGGTGGCCGACCGACATGACGGGTGGTGGCCCCGGCGGCGGAGTTTCGACAATGAAGGCGACCCTCACCGCGGGGAGCACTCACCAGCGCACGGCGGGCATCGGCTGGCGGGTCGAGATCAATCTACTAAGCCAGCGTCCCGACATCGCCGCGGTTGACCGATCGACGACGCTGCCGGTTGCTGGCGGTCCGCCGATCAACATGGCAGGGACCGCTGGTGCTGCGGCACCGGGTGTTGCGATAACGGGACAGTACCCACCGGCCGGCGACGAGGGCTCCTGGGACCGACTGACCCTCGGATTGGGTCAGGCGATAACAGAGGCAAAGGTTGCGCTCGACGCTCCCGCCGGCCGTTGGCGATTCGGCCTGACCCTCGACTTTGGCGATACGGTCGCGGCGGTGAGCTCGGAGGCCACAGGTGTCCTCGAGTTCCTGCAAGCCGATGCCGGCAAGGCGCTCCTGGTTCAGGCGCTTGCGCCGCTTCGGGCTGCATTCGGCGTTCGTCTTTCGCCGGCGATCGCGCCCGCTGGCGCGCTGGCGGCGGCGTCGGTCGTACGCGCCGATCTGCGGGGCTTCACGGTCAACGATGCGCTTATTGTCGACCAGCGCGGCGATCTCGTGCTCAGCCTGTGCGCGCAGCTCGAGGGCTCGACCGGCGGAGTCTTGCGGCTGGTCCCAGCTCTCCTGGCGGACCAGGACTTCGCCTATGCCGTCTCCGAGGCCGTGCTGCGGCTTGCCTACCAGGTGTGCTGGACCGTTGTCGCCAGCGGCGTGGCCTTTGTCGGCCAGACGCCGGTCGAGTTGCCGGTGGGCGATGACCCGAACGTGACGGCGACCGGCCGGGCGCAGTTATCGACCAGCTTCGCCGATGCCCTCGACGACGTATCGATCAAGGCGACGACAGCCGGGCACGGCGATGCCGTCAGGCTGCTGGTCCAACAGCACGTCCAACTCCTGAGCCTGTGGGACCATGCCGGCAACCAGATCACCGACGTCGGCGACCTGGCCAATCCGGTCGATGAAACGACGATCCTGCCCATCAACGTGTTCGAGACCGATGGTGGGACGCCAGACGCGCTCAACCCGAACTTCCGGGATCTCCTGCTCAAGCTAATGGCCATCCAGGTGTTTCCCACGCTCGAGCCCTTCCCGGCCCGGATGCAGAGCGTCTCGGGCTACTGCTCGGCCGCCGTGAAGACGCTGCTGGTGCGATGGACGCTGCGGACCTGGCGGGACGATGTCATCGCGCCTCCCCCTGCGGCAGTCCTAGGAAACTCATGACGAAGAAAGCAACGCCTGCAGCCGCACCGCGCACCACGAGGCGGACCAAGACGGGGCTGGTCGAGGCCTTTGCTAAGGCAGGCGCCGGTGGCCCGCATCCGCATCTCGATCCGATCAACGGCGCCGCGTTCGCCGTCGATCGAGACGTGGTGGTAGACAAAGCCAGCAATCTGCTCTCTTACCAGCGCTATCTGGCCGCTGCGCGGGCGGTCAAGGGCAGGCGCAAGGGTGCCTCGGTCTCGTTCGAGCGCAGCGTGCTGGCCCAGGCGCGCCAGGCGCGCCAGGACCTCGACGCCTTCACCGCAGCGGCGTTACGCATGACCCAGCAGGTGAACCAGACCGACCTGTGGAGCCGCACGCTCGCCGGCGCCGCGCAATCGTTGCCGGACACTGGTCCGACCACGCCCGCAGCGACGTGGGCCGAACTGACGGGAAGCGAGCAGATCAGGACTGCGCTGGCGACCCACGGCGTGTCACCGGAGATCGCTGGAACCATCACCGACGCCATGAGCAAGTTGGACGCCACGGTGTCCGTGCGCGAGGGCAAGGTGACCATCCAGACGCAGGTCGCCGGCGAGAGCGAGCCACGGAGGGTCGCGCTCGGGCTGGCCGCACGGCCCGCGGACCTGTCGCAGCTGCTGCGCCACTCCCAATTCGACGCTGTCATGGCGGCTCTGACCACTGGCCAGCCGACCTATATCGAGGCCGTGCCGGCCGCCGGCATCGCGGCCTACCAAGCTCCCGACCTTGTCGCCTTCGGTGTCGTCGCCGCACGCCAGCATATGACCGAGCATGTGCGTAAGCTCGAGGACACCGGGCTAGCCACCTACGAAGGCAATGACCCCCTCTCCTTCATCGTGGCCCTGCTGGTGATCGGAATCTATCTCGCACTGGTGGGCACGATCATCCTGGAACTCTGCGACAGCACCGGACCCGTCGAGCAGCCCGATTGGCTCTGCACGGCCGGCGGAGTGATGGTCTTCCTCGCCCTCATGGTGTTGGGAGCCCTCGCGCTCATCTTCTTCATCGACGGGGTGGCAGTTGCGTTTATCGGATGCGTGGCGTTGGTGCTCCTCCTCAATGAGATCCCCAACATGGCTGAGCAGATCTTCCCGGATTTCCACCCTGGGGGGGTGCCGCCCTGAGTGGCACGCTCGTGGTGGCGCGCTCGGCCGCAGATGCCCTGGCGGCGGCCTGCGAGCAGGCGTTCCCGCTGGAGGTCGTCGGTTTCCTGGTAGGCGCTCGGCACGGCGACGACATGGCGGCGAGCGAGTTCGTGCTCGCGCGGGGTGCGGCCGGGGGGCGCGGCGAGTTCGACATCCCCGACCATGAAGTGAGCCGCATCCAGGCCTGGGCGCAGGACCGGCGGCTGCACATCGTCGCGCTCGTCCACTCCCATCCCAGCGGCGACAGCCGGCTGAGCGAGACCGACCAGGCGGCGCTGCGTTATTCCGACTGGCCGTGGAGCGTTGTCACGCGAGTGAGTCGGACCGGCATAGAGTTCGCTGCCTACCAGCCTGGTGATGCGGCACGACTGCCCTGCCGCGTTGATTGGCGATTCACATTTACCGACGATGCAAATCCGAAGGTCACCAATGCGCCGGAGTAAGCCCAAACAGCCGCCCCCTGACTCTCCCGCAGGAGAATGCCCGCTATCCAGCGAGCGGGGGCAGGGAGGCGGGATGTGATCTTCAACGGGAGGTGGCGCAGTTCGAGCAGCACTCCACCGCGCCACTCGCCAGCAACGCAGCGTCCGACGACGCCTGGATAGCGCCGAGGCAGCGTCTGCACGGCTGTCCTAGCAGCGCCCTATGCGGTGTCATCGAGCGCAGGCGGTTTCTCGACCGCTACTGGTCGACCTGAGTCCGGATCTGGTGGCCCGCCGTTTCCCACTACTGTATAAGTGGAAACTCGACCACTGGCAGACTATTAGCAGCCGCCGCGCCGCAACGCTACCCTCATCGTGCGCAATCCCTGGACTTATCAGTACGGCACCGCGAAGCGCGTAAGCGAATCCGTGGCCTGAACCACATGCGTCCCGGCCGGCATCCGCGCCGGTTAGGTCGGAAAGGCGGAACGGCACTATTCCGAGTACGGCACCGCGCATCGAGGGGGTCGACTCGGCCACGTTGATCCCGCAGGCCAGAACGAGAGCTTCGAAGAGTTCGTCTGTGGGCCGCGCAGCGGTCCGAGCTAGCGCCGCAGGCGCCGAACGTTCTGCCGATCGACTAAGCCATTCAGCCACGAGCAGAACCCGAACGAGCAGGCCACCGCCCGGCGTGTCCGTCGCTCACGGCCGAGGTCCTGCTGAGCACGGCTCGGCGGTCACCGCCCCAGATCGTGTGCGTGCCTTTTCGGCGCGCCAACCAGCGAGGTCAGGGCATACCGCTGGTCATGCACTGCGCGCGAGGTCATTTACGCCGGAGCTTCGATGCGAAGACTGGGCAGCGCTGTCGCCGCGCACGAACGCGCGCTCAACCGACTTGAGCAGACCCGCACCGAGCTAGCATTGGCCATCCTCGAAGCGCTCGCACGTGGGGTGAGCCTGGACGACGTGGCCCGCGCTACCGGCCTCACTCGCGACCAGATCCGCGGACTTGGATCAGCGAAATGATCTCATCCGCCCTGCGGGTATCCCTCACCGGCGAAAGCGCCGACACTGTGGGCGAACCAATCGGGGGAACGAATGAGGATCAATAGAATTGAAACCGTCATCGGGTGCGCGGCCTGTGCGCGGATGCTGACGAACACCTCAGCCGTAGAACGTGCCTGCGAATATTGCGGCGTGACCATCGGGGAGAAAGCGCAACGCGCGCTTGAGTCAGAGATCCGTCGCATCGCCTGGTGAGTACTGATCTACGTGGCCTTGATCCGGCGTCGATCGGCAGCTTGAGCGAGCGCCTCGCTCACACGGATATCGCTAATTCGGTCCGCACGAGGGCGGCATCACGTTCAGCTCGGCGCTCGGCAGCATCGCGGGTTAATCGGTCTGCGATTGGATCGACTATTGGTCCATGAGGAAAGCGACCCCGCGCAAATCGGGCCGCAAAGCGTACTTCGGCATTCCCTCAGGTTTGCTGTACGGTGGCGCAACGAGCAAGCAAACGTACCGTTGTGCAGGGCGGGCCACTCCCACCGACGCCGAAGTCTGGTCAGACGTACGTGATGGATCGACCGGCAAAGAACGGCGTGGTAGATGCAAGTGGCACCGAGGAACGAAACCACCCGGCACCGATGCCCGGTGCGGAGTGTCTCGTCAGGTCTTGTTCATTACGCGATAAACGGTGCCTACCGAACAGCCCAACTCAGTGGCTATTGCTCGGTAGCTCATTCCTGCCGCTCGACACTCTCGGATGCGGTCATCTCGCTCCGAGGTGTCGAATCGCCGGGTTGGCCGAGACTTGCCGTCAAGGCCCTTCCTTTATGTGACCGCCATCGTTCGTCGCCGTTCGTCGATGCTTCAGCAAGTAGCCCCTGAATCGTCGCCCGGACTCAACGCTACCCGTGTTCGGCACACTGAACGGGTGACCCGAATCCGATTTGTGAGAGGCCCCTGGAAAAACGAAATCCGAACCTTCGATTCAGTGCCGAGCGATGGGTTCATCGATCCGGGCGGCGTAAAGGGTATGGGACGCTACTTCGTCGTCAGGCCTCTGCCGGAAAGAGACCCTGCGGACTTTGAAGCGGAATGGCTAGATGAAGGCCAAACGTGGCTAGGTGTCGAGGTTCCGAAAGACAAAACTCCGCCCACCAACTCGGCGTGAGATGGTGGGCGGAGTTCAGCGCGAGCTAGGCGGCATGAGCTGTGATTCCGACCGTCAGCGTGGTTAGGGTGTTACCGCACACCCAGGCGAGCGGCGTGCCGAGTGCGGCCCGAATGCTGAAGACGCCAGCGGTTCATGTATCCGACACCAAGACGCGAATGGATGTATCGACTCGGCCCGCCCAACGTTGACGCTGGCTAGGCGTTTGGCCGTGACGCCCCGGGCGCCGATCCCGTAACGCCCGGGGCAATCACTGATCTAGGTGGTCTTGGCTTTGCGTCGCTCGGCGGCCTGGGTGAGGGCCCCGGGGCAGGCGGAGATCTATCAGACGGTCCCGCTGGAGAGCGGCATCACGGTCATTGTTGGGTTCGGCGTCGTTCGGTGGATGCGGCGTTTGGCATGGCCTTGTTGCGTAGGTCGTCGGTGATGGTGTGCAGCGATGCGGTGACCTCGGCAAGGCGTGCCGGCGGGATGCTCTTGAAGGCGTTGCTGAGCCAATCGCTGGTCCTGGTCACGCGTTGCCGTCCCGAGGCGGTGAGTCGGATGATGAAGCGGCGCCGGTCGGACGGGTGTGGCTGCCGCTCGGCGATGCCGCTGCGTTCGAGCCGGTCGACGAGGGCGGTCATGCTCGACGTGTTCAAGGCCAAGAGAGCGCCCAGCTCGCCTTGTCCCATGGGGCCGCGGACGAAGAGGTAGCTGACGGCTTGCGACTCGGTGGTACCGACCCCGAGGTCGTCGGCGACGACGTGGCGGTAGTGCTCGGCGGCGAGGATGAGCTCGCGGAGCCCATCGGTGGCCTTCTTCAGCTCTTCCGCATTGTGACGCTCCATTCCGGCAAACTACCAGAACGCCCGTCGAGAAGCTCGATGATCGCTTGACTTGACGATCGAGCTGATTAGTGGTTCTCTCGGCATGCAGCGCAGCAAGACCGGTCTAGAAAAAGGCCGCACTCGTCATCCGGGAAACTTGAGGCGATGGGAATGAGAGACGAATTCGAAGCCGCGCGTACTTTCGCGAGGATCGCTCAGGAAATGTCGGCGGCGACCGACCTGAGCGCCGCAGGCCAGCGGATCGTCGAGTTGGCCAAGACAATCACCGGCTGCGACTCGGCCGCGCTGTGGACGCTGGAACCAGGCGACCAGATGCGGCTGAGGGCCGCAACAGACCCGGAGGCGGCCGAGCACACCAACGAAGTCGTGAGTGCTTCGCGGTCCGGCGTCGAATGGGACTGCCTGCACCTATCATCGGCCGTGCGAGTCGACGATCTTCGATCCGAACGCCGCTGGCCGGACTACTGCGCGGCGCAGCTCGGCTTAGGCATGCCCGCTTTGTCCATGACGGCGTTCCCGCTACTCACCGACGCGGGCGTCTACGCCCTCGTGCTTGGTTCCGCTCAGTCCGGGTTCTTCACCCACGAGCTACTAACGATCGGCTCGATCCTGGCTGATCACGCCGGGCTCAGCCTCAGCGCCGCCTCGTCCGGCGAGAGGGCCGCGAACATGGAATTAGCACTCGGCTCGAACCGGCGCATCGGCATCGCCCTCGGCGTCATCATGTGTCAGGACCGCTGCACCGACGAGCAGGCCTTCGCCCTGCTGCGGAAGGCATCCCAGACCACACACCGCAAGCTCCGCGACGTCGCCGAAGAAGTCATCTTCACCGGTCTCGTGCCCGAACCCGCCTCAGCCCACGCCATCTCCGCGGCATAAACCTGCTCCGCCAGTCCGCCTGACACGCGACCGGAAGCTATAGACCGTTCGCTCATCGGCAGTGCAGAACGTCGGAACGAGCACATCGGCGGCCGAGACGGCACACCGCTGTCGGGCGAACGCTTTCAGATTGTCAGCTAAGCCTGCCTTCGATCTCGTCCAACACGCGGCTTATCTCATCGCGTGTGCGTGGGTTGGTGTTCCTGAATAGGTCCTGGTCAAATCGGCCCAGGGCCTGGAGTTCGAGCGCTCGCAGCAAAACGTTCTTGGTCTCATCGTCGAAGCTGTCGTCTGCCCTGAGCGCGGCCGTCACGATCGGATAAGCGGCGTCGGCGTTTGGTGTCTCGATGAGCGACATAGGTCCTGTTGTACCAAGTTCGCGGCGCTGCGAACGTGATGCGGTCGAGGTTGGATGCCCGCCCGGACTCCCCGGGGCCCAGGCGGGCAGGTCAAGCGGCGTTAGCCAGCTAAGCGTGTGATCGGGCATCAAGACTATGAACGCGAATGAGTTCGACGTGTTGAGCTGCCATGTGGTCGAGCAGCTCGTAGACGACACCGTCCTCGATGCTCGCGGTGAGGAAGTGCGTCACTACCTCGGTGCCCTCGATGGTGTCAATCCAGGCGCCCCGAGAATGGTCGGGTCTATCTGGCCCTCTACGGAAAACTTGTAGCGTCCTGCCGTCAGGCGACGAACATGGACACAGCCGCTCATGTGGTTCGACGTCGATAGGGATCGCGAGCGCGGGCGTTGCGGGCCACACGCAGAACGTCACCGAGACAGTACACGGGAACGGCCCGACCATTACGGCAGCCGACGCCAGCGCGCTGAAGGTATCCGCGGTGGACCCAGGTACCCACTCCGGAACGGCTCAACCCACACTGCGTCGCCGCTTCGGCCTTTGTCGCCAGGGAGCCGAGATGATCGGGAACATTCATATGCCCTGCTCTCGACCGCGACGGGGCGATATGGATGAGAGATTAGGGTTGAGATCGACGGCGCCGCCTCATCCGGAATGGATGACCGTGCGGCCGGTGGAAGTACGCCTACCTGGGCTCTGCAGTGGTCGCGATGCCGAAGACCCGATCGGGATCGCCACGGTCGACAAGGACTGTGTTGGCGGGCTATTGGTCGCGGATGATGCGGATGCTGGGGCGTCGATCCGCCAGCGAGCTCGTCATGACACCTGTCCTCGCCGCGATGGCGACGTCCTACATCGTTGGGGCGGTCGTTGTCCAAGGCATGGCGGACTCGCTCTGCCTTATGTCCTTCCCGCTGTGTGGGTTTAGGCCTTATGTCCTTCCCGCTGTGTGGGTTTAGACGGTATGGCCCCCCATGGGATTCACAGCAGGTTAATTCAATCGGGATGGTCTACCGTGTGGTGAGGATCAGGATTCTTGTTGCGCTGCTCGCCTGTTGGGGTGTCGTCGCCGGCCGAATGGTTCGATGCCGCGCGGCGAGGAGTTGAACAGCCAGCACCGTCGTCGCTCGCCATGCTCCAGGTATGGAGACCCGTTCCTGGCCTTCAACGTTGACCCTCGTCAGCATTTGCCCCGGCTCCGGAAGGTGGGTCTGGTGGCGCACGCGCCGTCTCGCTTTCAGGGAAACCGGGTGTCTCATGCCGTACCGAAAGATCGCCGATAACGTCGCCACGCTAGGCCGCGAACTGGGCAGACAACCCACCCTTGAATCCACACTCAACGCCGTCGTGGAGTACGCCGTCGCCACCATCGAGGGCGCCCAAGAGGCCAGTATCACCCTCAAGGCACCGAACGGGCATTTCTGGACCATCGCATCCACCGGCGACCTGCCCATGCAGGTCGACGCGATCCAGTATGAGGTGGGCGAAGGACCCTGTGTCGATGCCCAGCAGCTCCACCACGTGTTTCGCTCCGACGATCTCACCACCGATGCACGGTGGCCCCTGTTCGGGCCGAAAGCAGTAGCCAGCACCGAAGTGCTCAGCATGATGGCCCACCGCCTGTACCTAGAAGATGACGACACCCTCGGAACACTCAACCTCTACTCACGACAACTCGCCGCGTTCGCATCCCTCGATCTCAGCACCCTCGACCTGCTCGCCACTCTCTCCGCCATCGCCCTAACCAAGGCCGCCGCTGAAGATCAGACCGCAAACCTCCAGGAAGCCTTAGCCACCAACCGCGACATCGGCGTCGCGATCGGTATCGTCATGAAGGGCTTACTGATCCCTAAAGACCAAGCCTTCGATCTGCTGCGCGTCCTCAGCCAAAACAGCCACCGAAAACTCCGCGACGTCGCACTCGACGTCGCACTCGACGTCGCACTCGACGTCGCACTCGACGTCGCACTCGACGTCATCGACCACGGCGAGCTGGACGATCGACCGGCCGCCAGCGCCATACTGAATGAGATCGACTTGATGCTCCATCGACGTCCACGACTCGGGAGCCTCGTCCCTAGGGTAGAAAACCTGCGGGCCCGCCGGAACGGGCAACCGATGCATACCTTCGGACCATCGACGCTGACGGCGGCCGAATTGCGCACCCTTCCGCTGCTCTCCACACACACCTAACTTTGGCTCAGGTAGCGGCCCGCCACAACCTATCTCGAAGCACTATCAAGACTCACGTTGAGTCCATCTACCGCAAGCTCGACGCGCACTCACGTGCTGAAGCTGTTACCCACGCTCAAGAACTTGGACTCATCGGCGAGAAGTAACGCCGCTGGCATGCCTTCGTCCAGCATCGCCATACTGAGCAGGGTGGTTGTGCATGGACTTCGTCGCCCTCCCCGACAGCCTGCCTATCGAGCGAGCGACTAAGACGAAAAACGGCGGCGCTTGCTAGGCCAGCCAGCACGTGTCCCATAGCCCGACCATCCGCCACCGGCACAGCGGTCCGACTCGAAACACCTGGACCAGTCATGAACAGTAGGTAAACACCAGGGGTGTACGAAGCATGGAAACCCGTACGTGGTCGAAGGTGCGATGACGAATAGGTGACCCGCAAGGGGCATACGGGGTAACCCCCCGGCTCTCGCACGCGTTACGGGTCTCAAATCGCACCGCTCGTAGATCTGCGACCGATTGGGACGAACGGAATCGATCGGCGCAGGCGCCCGCCATCTGCATCGCGGACAAAGCCTCGTTGTTTTAGAACGGCAACGGTCCGCCGGATGTCACGCTCGTCAGCGTCAAGGCGGGCCGCGAGATCAGGGATATCTGGGTGCCCAGCGGTGTCTAGGACCTCGTCGGCCACGGCCTGGACATGCCGCACAGTCTCGTTAAAGCGTGCGCAATCCAGTCGGTACAACCAATGCGCGAAGGCTGGTTAAACCTCATGCGGCTGCCGCTGTCGGAATTGAGGTGATCATGGCGTCGAGTTCGAAACGGTCGATGCGGATTAGTCGAGGCCCGCATCGGTATCCCCTTATCCTGCCTGAGGAAACGTGGCGGCGGATGGTGCGCGGATGAACGCCTGCATAACTGGCGGCATCATCGAGCGCGAGGAATTCATGTTTTGGGGATGGGCGATTTGGTGGCACAGCACAACTCCGGGGTGTCTGATTTGACGAGTGGGGCTCGGCGTCCGCGGCCCGTCCAGTAGCGAGCTGCCTTTACCGTGCGACCGCCCCCATGTGCCTGGGGAGGGCGTTGTAACTCCGACCGCGGAGCAACCGATCGGTCAAACCGAGAAGGGCGCCTTAACCCTAACGGCAGGTTACTTCCGAGCGTTTCTAGCTGTGTCATTAGTCTACTGTGCGGGTCCCACAAAAAAACCGCCTAGAACGCCACTGGACGGATCTTCGAGCTGTTTTCTGTCGCATCTCCACACGGACGAACTTAAGGTAGCGAGTACCGACGTTGCAACCTTTCCGATCGCGATTCTTGCGTATACGCAAGGGCTTTCTCGTATGGTGCCCGTATTTGTGGCCAAGAACTCAAACGTAGCCTTGCGTAAGCGCAAGAATTTCGGCGTGTCGATCAGCCGCGCTTAGCCCTTCCTGGCGAGGTCTGAGAGTGCCTTGGCGATTTCGGTGTCGCGGCCCTGAGCCGCGTGCTGGTATCTAAGTGCGGCGGCCGGTGTCGAGTGTCCGAGTCGGCTCATCAGCTCAGCGAGCGTGGGGCCTGTGGACGCGGCGAGTACCGCGCCCGTGTGGCGTAAGTCGTGCCAAGCCTTACGCGCAGGTCGGGGAGCGGCGTCATGAACGCACCAACAGAAACCTTCTCTGAGGCCACGCTTCGTTGGGAACGGACCGGCACATATCACCAGATCGAGGGTAAGCGGATCTTCGTCCACCGGGGCCGGCCCTGAGACTGGGCCGAAGGTGCTGCTCATCCACGGGTTCCCGACGTCGTCGCATGACTGGCAACGGGTCACCGAGCTACTAGCCGACCGTTTCTGCTGCGCCGCGGTGGACCTGCCCGGCTACGGCCTGTCGGATAAGCCCAGGGCCTACAGCTACTCGCTGTTCCAGCAAGCCGACGTCGTCGAGGGTGTCGCGAGCGCACTCGGCTTCGCTGGTGCACACGTCATTAGCCATGACGTCGGCACCAGCCTGCACACGGAGCTACTCGCCCGAAATCAAGAGGGGCGGCTTCGTTTCGAGCTGCTTTCCTCAACCTTCCTCAACGGAAGCATGCTCAAGAGGATGGCGCACCTGACCGACTTTCAAAAGATGCTCGAAGTCCCGTCCCAGCTCGACCGCGCCCAGCAAATCTGTGACAACCTGATGCCCGATTACGTGGATCGGATCAAGGACGCCATCGTGCGTCCGGAAGCCATCACCGATGAGGACGCGATAGTCATGACCGAGGTGATGGCCTACCAGCACGGCAACAGCAGACTCACCAACATCTACAGCTACGTCCGCGAACGCTACCTGATGCAGGACCGCTGGATCGGCGCGCTGAAGAACGAACGAACTCCGCTCCAGATCGCGTGGGCCGCCGAAGATCCCATCGCGGTCCTCGAGATGGGACGCGCGATCCACGCCATGCTTCCCCAGGCCCCGTATACCGAAATTCCTCATTCCGGCCACTTCACCCCGATCGAGCAACCAGAACATATTGCGACCGCATTCCGAACGTTCCACGCCACGATCTAGGGCTTCTTGGCCACCATCACCAGGGGTTGCGATGAGTATTGCTTCAGGTGCCGATGTCTCGATCGGCGGTCAGGGCTATGTGATGGACCTACAGGGACGTATCCAGATCCCGAGGATCGCTGCGATCACGGCCGCTTTCCTGCGCAGTTGAGCTGGGCTTGGTTTATCTTTGGGCGTTCATTTCGGCGGGATTCGGCATCAGCTACACCAACAAGGCAACACCGCCCCCAGACAGCGCCGACCCGGTCAAGGCGCACTACGTGTGGACTTTCACGGTAGACAGCAGCAAAGGCTGGATCACCTCAGGATTCCAACACTCACCGACCGCGGGCTTCGTCAACAACAATCTGCACGGCCCGCTGGCGTTCATCCCGCAGAAGCTCCCCACCGGACTCGACGACCTCGGGTGGATGATCGCGCTCGGCGGCCTCGGCGTCGCGCTCACCGTCGGAATCTTTTCCGTGGTGGCCGGCTGGGGCGGGCTGCTGCTGAACCTGCTGCTCTGGCTCTCGACATTCCCGCCGTCCACCAACCCCATCATCGACGGCGAACACGTCACCTTCGGTCTCGTGATCTTCCTGCTGATGTGGCTACACGTCTCGAACTACTGGGGCTTCGGGCGATGGTGGCGAACCCACACCCCCAGGCTGCTCAACTAAAGCTCGCCCGCTTTCGCGAAGAACCGGTTCGGCGACGTGATGACCGCGTCGTCGCATCGCTTACCGAGCAGGCCGCGAAGGAATCGAAGAAATAAGCCTGAAGTGATCTAGCGCCCGCTCATGTCGAATTGCGGATGCCCGGCTGGTGCGTCCGGTGTTCATTGTCGTTGCTGATGAACGTTGTCTGATCGACGTCCGCACCGCAACTGCGCGGCGAGGCGTTTCGTTGCCTTAGTTGCTGAGCGCGCTGACCCCGTCGCCGAGGATCTTCACGCCTATGACGAGCAGAATGACGACGACGATCACCGTTGCGTTGTCGGTCATCCAGATTTTGAGGCTGTTCAGCATCTTCCTCGAACGGTCGCCCAGAACGTAATAGAGCACTACCGGTGTACCGACGCCCAGCGAGGCGATCACCACGAAGATCAGCATTGACAGCGCCTGTTCGCCGCCTGCGATCCCGGTCTGGGCGACCGCAAGTGCGGCGGCCGCGGTGATCAACAGATTCTTGGGGTTGAACCCGCCAAACAGCGTAGCTATGCCGCCCGCCTTTACCGGACTGAACTCGTCCAGGGCGCTCATCCATTTAGGTGGTGGTTCCGCGGGCGCATCGGGACGCGGACGACCTTGCCACTGCTTAGCTGCGAACAATAACAGGAGCGCACCGAGGGCCAGTTCGAGTATGCCAACCCAGGTGGCGGGGCTGCTGTTGCTTGTCGAGCCGATACTCCCGGCCAACAACAACACGACCGTGCCAACCAGGGCGACTGATGCCATCCAGCTTAAGAGAAATGCCGGTCCGTTGATCCGCCCACGGGCACTGACGAGCATCAAAACCAAAGCGATGATCCCCGTCGGAGTGAGGGCCACGACGACAGCGCTGGGCAGAATCTGACCGATCGCATTACCCACGTGGTCCTCCTGAGATTCTCACCGGACCACGCTGTCAGGAGTGACCGCCGGCGGACTCACCCGATATGGATGAGGCACGGCCCGGAACGGACAACGCCCACCCTGGCATACATCCGCAATTGTCGATTTGCGGTCATCGCAAAGGATCTTGATCGATTGTCGGAGATGCTGAACCAGCGCGCGCTCGTATGGCTCAGGTGAGCGCGCGCTGGTTCCCTTTGCCGCAATGGAGCGACCGTCAGTGCGCGAGCTACCCGCTCACTCGCGGGACAGCATGGCGGCGGCTTCGCGTTCGAGGTCGACGTAGGGTTCGCCGGAGACATCGATGGCGATGCGCTTGACGGTGCCGCCGGTGAACGCCCAGGGCTGGCCGCCGGGGTAGTCGTCGGTCACGGGCTCGCCGCGATCGCAGGCTACATTGAGGCCCTCACCTGCGATGGAGAATTTGCCGGGCTGGGTCTTGATCCGGCCATCGCCGACCTTCTTGTCGCCGTAGTAAAGGCTTAGGGTGCCCGTCGCGACGCCGGGCGGGTCCTCGCCGTCCTTGTCGAAGCTGGCCGACAGGACGACGTTGTCACCGGTGGGGACGTCCTCGGTGGAGGACACGTGCTGTTCGGTGATGCCGACGAAGTTGTTGACGTAGTGCAGGCGGTTGTCTTTGACGTAGAGAGCGTGCCCGCCGAACCGGCTTCCGTGGGAGAACAGCACGCCTTGTGCGCCGGGACCGGCGATATCGACCACCGCAGCGATGGAGTAGGAGCGGTTGCGGACATTCACCGCCACTGATTCGGGCACTTCCGCGCCGGAGGGACGGTAGAGGTACCGGTTTCGTGGCGAGACCAGCTGCGGCCGTGGCGTAGTGAGGATCTCGATAGGCCCGCGATCATCCAGCGGGAATGCGTGGTTCACCCCGGCCTCGTAGAACCACAACCCGATCATCTCGCTTAGTCTCTCGGGTTCTTCAGCGGCGAGGTCACGTAGCTCAGACCGATCGGTCTCGGTGTGGTATAGCTCCCAGGTGTCCTGCTCGAAGTGACTCCAACCGCTGAGCGCGGGGTGGGTGGTGACGGCCTTCCAGCCCTCGTGCCAGATGCCTCTCGTACCCAACATCGAGAAGAACTGAGTCTGCTTTGCCGTCGGGATGGAAGCCGCGTCAAAGCTGTAACGCATGCTGACGCCCTGCACCGGGATCTGAGTGACCCCGCGCACGACCGCTGGCTCGTCGACGCCCAGGCAGTCCAGCAGCGTCGGCACGATGTCGGTCGCGTGGTGGTACTGGTCGCGGATCTCACCGCGAGCCGCTATCCCGGCCGGCCAGGAGATGATGCACGGGTCGCAGGTACCGCCGTTGTGGCTGTAACGCTTCCACATCTTGAACGGGGTGTTGAACGCCATTGCCCACCCCGTCGGGTAATGGTTATACGTCTTCGGTCCGCCGAGTTCGTCGATCATCGAGAGGTTTTGGGCCAGGTCGTCGGGGATGCCGTTGGCGATCTTGCATTCATTCACCGAGCCGTCCGGGCCGCCCTCACCGCTGGCGCCGTTGTCTGACACCACGACGATGATCGTGTTGTCCAGCTGTTCGGTGTCTTCCAGGTAGTCGAGTAGCCGCCCGATTTGATGGTCGGCGTGTGACAGGAATCCGGCGTAGACCTCCGCCATTCGTGCGAACAACCGCTTCTCATCTGCCGACAGGCCGTCCCAGGGCTTGGTGTAGTCCAGAGGGGGCCACGGCTTGCCGTCCGGACCTGTCCGGTTCTCCGGCGTTCCGAGCGGGTTGAGCGGCGGCAGTTCGGTGTCGGCTGGAACGATCCCCATCTGCTTCTGCCTGGCCAGGATCTGCACGCGGGCTTGCTCGTACCCCATATCGAACTTGCCGCTGTAGCGGTCGGCCCACTCTTTCGGCACGTGATGCGGCGCGTGCGCCGCGCCTAGCGCGTAGTACAGGAACACCGGACGGTCCGGGGCGATCGCTTTAACGTCATCAATGAACTCGATCGCCCGGTCGGTCAGGTCAACGCTGAGGTGGTACCCCTCTTCCGGGGTCGCTGGCGGGTCGACGGGATGGTTGTCATGGAACAGGTCTGGATACCACTGGTTACTCTCGGCACCGAGGAAGCCGTAGAACCTTTCGAAACCTCGTCCGAGTGGCCAATCCCGTTTGGTCGAGGCCACGTTCATCTCGTCCTCCGGACACAGGTGCCACTTGCCCACGCTTGAGGTGGAGAATCCGCGTTCGACGAGCATCTCCGCGACCGTGGCGCATTCGGGCGGGATGTGTCCGTTGCCGTTCGGGAAACCCGCCGCGCACTCAGTGATGCATGCCATTCCGTTCGTCGTGTGGTTACGCCCAGTCAGCAGACACGACCGGGTCGGTGAGCACAGCGCGGTCGTATGCCATTGCGTGTAGCGCAGCCCCTGCGCGGCGATCCGATCAATGTTTGGCGTCTCGATCGGGCCTCCGTAGCAGCCCAACCCGGCGAACCCAACATCGTCGACGACGATGTAGACGACGTTAGGCGTGCCCGGTTTCACTTTCGGTTGCTCATACGGGGCCCAGTCCGGAACCGAGTCCCGAATATCCATATTCACCACGCCGCGAAATTCAGAACGCGCCACGCCAACACCTCCGTCTAGCAGGTCAGATAGCCAGATCCTTCACCCCCTCAACGACGGACGACTCATCCAAAGCGGACGGTTCGCCGTCTACTAAGCCAGCGCAACACATGCGAGCCAAGGTCCGGGGTGGCCGGACATCCTCACATGCCGCGATGACGCTCGTTAGGGCGAACCGGCGTCGGGTGGTTCGATCTAGAACAGGGTTAGCGGGAGGGTGCCCGTAAACTTGAGATGACGTTTGCGCTTGGCGGGCAGGAAGGGAACCCAAGTGCCCAGCTCGAGGGTCGTTCGCGACATGCCGCTGTTGTGGTTCGCAAACGCCGACCGAGTCGATCCTTGCTTCGGCTCGTATCGGGCCACTAACCAGCTTCTGCCGCCCTGCTCCTCCACCGAGACCACGACGTCGGCAGGCAAGTAGGCCGAGGCCGATTCGATCAGCGACAGCATCAAATCGCGCGAACGGTCGGCTCTCGCTCCCACGCTTACCTCCAGACCTGCGCGGTGCCGATTCGGATACCGCCTCGCCGTGCTTACCCACGGTCGAGTATGGCGCCCCACTCCGTTGCAGCCAGGCTCATGCAGCGATGATGCTCGTTTCACAGCGCATGGATCTACCGAACGTTGGGAGGCGCTTGCCTCTCGCCCGTCGCCTGTCCTGTATGGCTGAATGCGGTCGGTAACCGCCTGCCTTACGGCCCGAAGATCCGCAAATAGTGTCGGCTCGGCTGATTCTGGCGTGGCTTGGCCGGCGTTCCGTTGGTTAGTTCTCGCAGGCGACGCCGTCGCTGTCGCGGTCTAGCCCGGAGCGGTAGCCAGGATCGCCCGTGTGCAGCGGCGCTTTTCCGGCGGCCCGCACGGCGGCGCAGTTGGCGTAGTAGACGTCGGTGGGCGGCGGAGCGGCTGTCGTTGGTTGCACTGGCGGTGCGGGCTTCGATGTAGTCGGTGGACTGGCGACGCGCGGCTGGCTGGTCGGCGCGGGGGTGGTGCTTCGCGCTGCGGGCGTGAGCTGGCTGCCGATCGCTGGCAGCGGCTCGTTACCGCATCCGTCCAGGATCCGGCTGATGGTCTGGTTCTCGGCGGTCGTCATCCACAGCCGGTATTTGATCTTGATGGCGACTTGGCGGGCGACGTAGGCGCAGCGGTAGGACTTGTTCGGCGGCAGCCAGGACGCGGCGTCGGCGTCGCCCTTTTGCTCGTTGAGAGATCCTTGACGCGTGGCAGACCGGTGCACAGCAACTCAGCTACCCACAGCGCGAAATGTTCGCCAACGATCCAGGCGTTCTCCTGGCGGTCAAAAGCGGAGTGTTAGTTCCTCCTCGCCTAGCCAGGCTCGACGCGCGGCGACGTCGACCAGTAGCTCACCGAGGAGCCACCTCGGTGTTGAGGGCCTCGCGGTTGCTCGCCGGAGGTGCGCTCGGACGCGAGCCAGCAACTCGGTGAGCCGGAACGGCTTGGTGAGGTAGTCATCAGCGCCGGCCTCGAGGCCGACGACGACGTCGATCTCCCCATCACGGGCGGTCAATATGACGATGACGCTGGCGGCTTGGCTGACGCGCACGCTTCGGCATACCTCGACACCGTCGACGTCGGGGAGCCCCAGGTCCAGCAAAATGAGATCGTAGAAACTCTTGCTGGCGAGGGCGATCGCCTCGCCGCCAGTTTTGGCCCAGTCAACCGAGTAGCGCTGTGCTACAAGTCCCGCTTGTAGCGAAGCGCCGATGGTCACGTCATCCTCGACGATGAGAAGGTGGTTCACGGCGCGTCGTCCATCAGCTTCACCGCTCCGTCGCGGGCGTACACGGCGTTGAAAAACTTGCAATGTCGGGCGCACGTTGTCGTCGTTCTCCGGTCCTATTCAGAGCGCCTGCCGCCCATCAGATGCGAAGTCGACCGCCTGGCGGCCCACTTCCGGAGCAGCACCCCCGTGCGCTCGCCGCCCTCGACGACAACGAGGCACATCTGAGGATCCTTACTCCAGCGTCGCACGCATTGCACAGCGATCACCTTATTGTCGAGGAGTTGTCGAGGACTACCCGGCTTGATGGGTGGGCCGTGCAGTCGAACTGCTCGAATTTTGCTCACATATGACGCCATCCTCGACGTTCGTCCATCACTTCGCGCGGGCGGCCAGCCCCTGGCGCTCAGCCGGTTCGGCGAACAGTCTGACCCGATGCCGACCGCTGTCGGCAGCACGTGCACCAACCGGTTCTAGCGCCGATCAGCTGGGTCGGACTCAGCCTCGGACACTCTTTTGCTTGGCCCACGCATCTGCACGTCGTGGGCGCGTAGCAACTTCAGCACGCTGCCCTTAGCGAGCCCATAGCGGCCCGTCAACTGAGTGGTTGGAATACCGTCCCGGTAGGTCTGCACGAGCTCCGCAATGACGGTCTCGTCGAGCCGCTGGGCGATCCGATGCGCACGTCTGGGCATCTCTCGTTCGTCGCTTCGCCTGCTTTGTCCGCCTCGCGCTGCCGGTGATTCGTATCTGTTCAAGGCGTTTCTCTAGGTTGGAATACCGTCGCGTAGCGTCCACCAATGAACCCCCCGGATTCCGGGGGTTCAGCTATTTCCACGGATGTCTCGGGCCGTTCTGGGGCCACGTGAGCGTTGGTTGCGTTGGCTGGCGATGGTTCCGGTGTGGCCCCGATGTGGCCCGACGGCGGTGGCCCAAGCCTTCAGTCCTGCTCTGTGAGCCGTCCTGCGTCCAGGTCCCAGGCGGTCTAGCGTGTTGGCGGCCGTTGTAGGCGTGGACGAGCGCACGCGGGCGACGAGCAGCGGAGGTTTCGGTGGCTGCGGGGCGTGCAACCCCGATTGGTGTCACGCGAGCCAACTGCGCGTCGAACATGAGCGATGCGCGACCTCTGCTACGGTGCAGCCACACCGCCGAACTACAACGAAGTGATCGACCGCATCCGCTCCAACGGGCAGCTGCTCGACGTCGCCGGCTATCCGCGATACGACAACCCGTCAGAGACAGAGTTTGTGCGCGTGATTGCTGGGGCTGCCGCGGGGAGCCTGGGTTTCACCGCTGGTTTTGGTTTGCTAAGGCTGCTCCGGTCGTGGTTGACGGGATGGGGGGCAGGTTCGCGATGGTCGTGATGATGCCTTGGCCGTATCTGGCGACGGCGGCCTGTAGTTGGGCGTGGGCTGCGGGGTCCCTCGACCGGATGGCTTGGGCGACGAGGACGGCGATGGCTTCTTGTTCGTTCTCCACGGCGACGCCCGGTGCCACTGGCGTACTGGTCACTAATGGTGGCAGCGCGTGGTACATCTCGGACCACCAGTGGGCGTAGCGACGATCGCAGTCCTGCTTCCAGATTAGGTAGTCGGTGTCGAATTCGATCTCGTCGCCGGAGACGGTGAAGAAGGTCGATGTCGTGTAGGTGTTGCCGTCACCGTCAGTGGCTTCGACGCTGACTTGGAGGTAGTAGTTGCCGTCTTGGCTTCGTGCCGTGAGCTGCCAACTTCCGTCCGGTTGGCCGGTGACGGCGATGATCACGGTGTCGCTGTGTTGGAATTGCCCATACATCAAAGGGATCGGGGTCCAGGTTCGACCCGCTAGCGTGACACCAGGGGTGGTGAGGGTTTGGGGCTCGAGGCTCCAGATCGGGCGTGGGTCGCGCACGCCGGGCATGACGTAGCTGAAGTTGCCGAGTTCGATCTGCCAGCCGGTGACGGTGACCGGAAGCGGTATGTCGATTGCTGTCAGTTGGATGGCGTAGGCGGATTCGAAATATCGGCGGGTGTAGGTGAAGTCGGCGGCGGGACAGCCCCACTTCGTCGCGTTAACGTGGAAGCGGCCAACGTCGTCGTTGCGGATCGACTGCCTGCTGACCGGTTGCACGTCGATCTGGAAGCGGGGACGGAAGTCGTTGAAGCGTTGCTCGCGGGCGATGAGAGCGATCGTGGTGATGCCGGTCGGATCAACGACGATGTCTTTGAGTTGCGCGTTTGCCGGCAAGGGCGGCGTGACCGAGATCGCCGGCGGCAGCTGCTGTTGTTCTTGGTTGAAGATGATGCCGGCGGCGACGCTTTCGCCGATAGATTCGGCGAACGCGAACGCGCCGAACGCGATGCTGGTTCCCCAGGTGATCCCGGCGAAGAAGGCAATGATCAGATCCAGAGCGACCTTGCACAGCAGGTCGGTGTTGATATCGACGTGGGGCTGGTCGAGGGAGTAGCTCGGCACGATCGCGCCGTTGACGGTGACGCCCAACGTGAGTCGACCCTGCTGGGTGACGGTGAACGAGCCGCACACCGGCAAATCGCCGCCCGCGGAGAGTTGAATGGTGACGTGCCCAAGATCGAGGTCGATCGTCAGGGTTCTGAGCATGGTGATGACGTCGCCGAACGGGTTTGGCATGTGTTGCCGGTTCACCTGCACAGTGCCCGTCCCGCAGGACGGCGGTGTCGCGGCGGTGATCGCGGCCTGCCCTGGTGGGGTGGCCAACCAGCCGGAAAGCTGCTTCTCGGCTTCGGCGTTCACGTCGTTGTTGGCGAGATCCGTGATTTTCTGCAGCGCGTGGTTGTACGCGTCGATGAACGCTTCGGTGGGATTGTGTTGTAGTTCCTGCCCGATGAAGTCGATCAGATGCGCGCCGGACTCCTGGTTGTAGAAGGCGGTATAAAAGGCGGCGTGCACCAGGCTGCGGTAACCGCCGATCAGGGCATCGTGCAGGAGCGGCGTGACGATGGCCTGGCGGATCAGCGGGCAGCCCACGACCAGGTGAAACGCCTCCGGCGACAGCAACACCGCGATCCGGCGTGCCTGAACGACGCTGAACAGCCCGGGTTGGTTGTAGAGGAACTCCTGAGTGGCTTGCACGATGTCGCTGTCTTGCTTACCGTCTGCGGTTCCGCCGGTCGCCGAGGCGCGGTAGTAACCGAAGACCCCCAGGGTGTTCTGGTCGATCCACATCACCTGCGGGGTGGCTGACACCACCGTCGGGGTGACGCTGTCTCGGCCCGGAACCACCTGGAAGCCGAACGCCGACACCGGCTGGGTGCCTTGGGCCTGGATGAAGTCCTGCAGCGCCGCTTGCAGCCCGACCTCCAGGTCACGCCCGGTGCCCGCGCCGAACGTGCCGTCGACCCGTGACTTCGTGTCGCTATCCAACGCGACTGCAGCCGCGGCTGAACCCAGCAGCACGCCGGGAATGACTTGACCCGCCGGCGCGGTGGGTGAGGAGTCGGGCACGAAAGCGATAGCCGCGGTCACCGAACCCGTACCGCCCAGGTGATAGACGCCGCGCCCACCGAATGTGGCCCCACCCGCCGACAAGTTGACCGTCAGCACGCAGGTCGAGGTGCGGGGGACCGCGTCCAACGTCATCAGACAAACCAGCTGAACCGACCCGCTGCCCAGAAGGCGCAGCGGCACCGTCAGGCTCAGCTGGAAGGGACCGCCGAGCAGGTAGATCCACTGTCCATCCACCAGAACAGGCCGTTGATTAACCAAGTCGCGGACCGTGTCCAGCGACACTTCGCCAATGACATCGAAGCCAGCTAGCTTAGCCATAGGACGTGGACTCCCTACCGGGCCAACCGGTCTCGACCCGAGTCTGCCATCCTCGAACGCTCCGGATCGGCCGGCGGCGGGGCGCGGGCGGCCACCTTCAAGCTGCCACGCGCGACAGCAAGCGCTCGCGTCTCGGGTCGAGGTCAAGAGCAATGCCCGACAGAACAAAAGCATTGTCAGGCCGCTGCCCCCGCGACAGCCTGATCCTCAACGTGCGAGATGTCAACGCTCGGTCAGCGCGGGCGAGGTTGGGTTGCTGATGCGGCGTTTCACAGACCTCAGCGCTGTCTTCGGGGTCTGGCCAACTGCAACCTGGCGGTGGCCTACTCGGGATCGGCGGTGGCTCGCGCCATGGCGGTCATCGCTTGGGCAGCGTCGCGGTCGGAGAGGCGCTGGTCCACGCACAGCGAGCGCCAGGTGCTGAACGCGACGGCGTGGCCGAGGACGGCGCGGAGCCGCGCGCGGGCTCGGCCGCGAACGGTGAATGGCTGCAGGAGCAGGTCGCGGTAGCGGACGTCGGTAGCTTCGTTGCGTTTCCGGATGGCGGTGGGTAATGCCGCCCGGTCGCGGTTGACGTTGGTCAGCATCGGTTCGGCGCTTCGGTAGAAGCGGTAGAGGTCGGCCAGCGCGGTGCGCAGCCGCTCTAGCGGGTCGGCGATGCGGCCCCATGCCGCCGGGTCAGGCATGACTTGGTCGGCGCCCCAGTGTGCGCTGCAGGCCGCGAACAGCGATTCATCATCGGGGAAGTGTCGGTAGACGGTGAGCCGAGTGACGCCCGCTTCTTCGGCAAGCGCGGAGATCGTGGTCGCCGCGGGTCCGATGCTGCCGTGCAGTCGGACAGCCGCCTTGACGATTCGCCGCCGGGTCTCGGCGATGTCGTCGGCGCGCTTGCTCATCCGGTAGTCCCGAACATTGGAAGAACGAGTGTGTTCACTCAACTGTTGACATCCTGCTGTCGGGGGTGGATCTTTCAGCGTACATGCATGTTCACTCATATTCGAGAGCAGGCAAACCGAATGACTATGACCAGCCCCCCACCTCTGACGGTCGTGCAACCCGGGGAGGGCCATAGCGGTGATCTTGGCTCAATCGGTGTGGAGTTCAAGCTCTGGGGACAAGACACCGGCGGCGCGCTTTCAGTGGTCGAGCACCCCTTCCCGGTCGGTGCGCTGGTGCCACCGCATCTGCACACCCGCGAGGATGAGTACTCCATCGTCACGCAGGGCGAGATCGGGTTCCGTTCCGGTGACCGCGAGGTCGTACTCGGCCCTGGTGGCTACGTAACCAAGCCGCGGGGCGAGCTGCATACGATGTGGAATGCGGGACTTGTGCCGGCCAGGATGATCGAGATCATCAGCCCGGCCGGGTTCGAGAACTTCTTCCGCGAGCTGGCTGAGCTGTTGGCCGCCGCGCAGCCTGAGTCTGCGCAGATACCCGCCCTCGCTGACCGCTACGGCCTGCAGTTCGGGGAACCCGACTGGCTGCCCTCACTGATCTCGCGCTACAACCTGACCCCGCCACGCTGAACGGCTCCCCACTGCCTCAGACAACCAGAGCGCCACAGATCGACTCAGTGGCTGGTTCGAATGCGGCGGTGCCCGGTCGGGCTCGCTCGCACTGATCCGTGGAGCGACGCGCGGGGGCCCGGTCTCGGCCCCGCACCCACGCACCTGCCAGCGCTTGGTGGGTCCAACTTGACGCCGAGCAGTTCGATTCAGCGACCTCACACGGAAGTTCTTGCGTTCGCCCGCCCGATGCGCAGAGTTCGCGGACCAGCCCACACGGCGCACGCCAAGAGCCACCCAGCAGCTCGCGACCTCGTCAGCGATCCTCCGAGGGCGTTGCGCACCCGCTGAGCTTGACTTCGCGATGGGACCGCCTCAAACACCCATTAGCGAGACAGACCCACAGAGACCAGGAGCGACGCCGAAGGCTTCATATGCGTGTCCCTTAGATAGTTGCCTTCATCCGAGTCCTTGGGGCGCGGATATTCGCTCAAGGCGTGCTCGCGCTGATTCTCCGATCAGGTTGGATCCTCGCTCGGCATCGCGACACGCGCTGTGGCGCACTTTCGTGGACCGCGGCCCCCCGGGTGACCCTGCACGATCATCCCTTACGATCATTTTGTCGCGGATAGTCATCTATCGTAGTGTTGCGTCGGATTTTCGCGGCGCCACTCGATCATGTCGATGACGTCGTCGGCTGCCCGTGTACGCTCGTGGCCGACGTAGAGCTGCCCGAGGTCGTCGGTCAAATGGAGAAACGTTGCCTTGCCGACGAGTCGGCGCAGCTCCGAGCGCTGTTCGGGCGTGTAGTAGCCCGAGTTGATCTCGGCGGCCAGCGGCGCCGCCGCCTGAATAAGTTCTGCCAGCTGGCGTATTTTGACGAAGTCCGCGGCCATGACTCCTCCTGTGATCCAGGTCTCAATCTACGCTTATCGTCGCCCTTACGCTGTATACGCCTTCTCAAGCAGATCGCGGCAGATGAGGATGCTCTGCGGCGGCAGAAGCGGATGTTCACTCGCGGCGGGTGAGGCCTCGGAGGCGGCGTCGAGCCAATGTGGGCGTATGAGCGATGTACCGGTGAACGTTGACAACTTTGTCCGCGCGGAGACCGACCGGATGTTTGAGGCGATCCTGCAGGACGGCGGTGGGGTGAATCAGTGGATGCATAACCGGGTGCCGACGCCGCTGGATCATCAGCCGGTGATCCGGATGAACCGGGACACCCTCTACAGCGCCACCGTGGTCGACCTCAGTGAAGGCGCGACGCTGACGCTGCCCGATGGCGGTGACCGTTACGTCTCGGCGATGATCGTGAACGAGGACCACTACATCAACGAGGTCTTCCACAAGGCCGGGGATCACGAGCTGTCGGTCGCCAAGTTCGACACCCCCTATGTCCTGGTCGGCGTTCGGATCTTGGTCGACCCGGCCCGCGACGGCGACGTGGCCACCGTCAACGCGTTGCAGAATCAGATTGGGCTTACGGCGAAATCGGCCAACGAATTCCGGCCGCCCGCCTACGACCAGGCCAGTCTGTCCGCGACCCGCACCGCCTTACTCGACCTCGCCAAGGGACTCGGCGGTTTCGACCACGCCTTTGGGCGGAAGGAGGACGTTAACCAGGTACGACACCTGATCGCGAGCGCAGCCGGGTGGGGCGGCCTGCCCGAACAGGAGGCCTACTACATCAACGTCGCGCCCGACCTTCCGGTTGGCCACTACGAGCTGACCGTGCGCGACGTCCCAGTCGACGGCTTCTGGTCGATCTCGCTCTACAACGCCGGGGGCTACCTCGCCGACAACGGTCAACCGGTCAGCGTCAACAACCTGAGCGCCGAACGCGAGCCCGACGGCTCAGTCACCGTGAACTTCGGCGGCGAACCTGGCACACCGAACCTGCTGCCCATCATGGACGGCTGGAACTATCTCGTCCGCCTCTACCGGCCCCGGCCAGAGGTCCTCAACGGCGACTGGACCTTTCCACCCATCAAGGTCTGAGTCAGCTGCCCGTCGGCATCTCCCAATGTCGAACGAGCCCTGTCGGCAGCATGTGCGGATGCGTTGTAGCGATGCGAAGTAGGGCGGACCGACATCGGAAGAAGCCTGGACCGACATCGAATAGTGCGGCGGGTCTGAGAAGTCGGCGACTAGCTGCGGACGACTGCTTCGCACCTGCTCGTTGTCGATCCAGACCACGAACGCGGTGTAGTCTGCCGGGCCGCGGCTGGAACCGCCGGCCTGCTCTGGGCGGATGGTCGGCTGAGGACGGATCGTAGATTGGTAGCCCACGCTGGACAACGGAGTGGTACTCGAGCAGCTTTAATCGAGGCTCAGTGCTCTCAACCGCAGTCCGAGTCGATCGGTGTCCAGCGCCGGGCGGGGAGAAAGTGACTCGTTACTTCGATGATGCCGCTGCGTTCAGGGATGAGCTGCACCCATCCATATACGTTGGTAAGGCAGGACGACACGGGCTGATGTGTGATTGGATCGACTGTCAACAGATACGGAGACCATCGCGTTCGGACGGTGGCAGTCACACCGGCGACGACGGCTATGGCGATCGTGCCGCTGCTAACCGATTTCACCATCGCGCCGCTGACCAATGGCGTCGGGTCGATCACTTCATAGAGGCGCCACCTGTGGCTGGACCAGATCAAATGAAGATATGGCAGTCCCGCCCGGACCAATCGGGCCTCTGCCTGCGATGCGTAATCGAGCGGGCGATCAGGTAGCGCGATCCAACGAACTGCCAGTTGCGAAAGCCAAGCTCGATAGCTGCCGGTCGTCAGTTGACCGGGCAGGTAGAAGATTGGGTTGTTGGCGCGGTCGGCCTGACGGTCCCACCCGCGGGCGAGTCCCAACGGGGCCAAGTAAACCGAGGCGTAGTGATCCGTGGAGTCGATTACCTCAGTTCGTCCTCCGACGGCCACCGACCCAGCCAGTCGTTGCTGCACCCTGACTTCGGCCGCGACCGATTGATAGAACGCAGCTTGCGCGGAGGGACCGCTCGCCGCCCGCAACTGCCCGCCAAGATCAGTGAGAGGCCAGATCGAGAGCAATACAGCGATCAGGCCGACGGTGCGAGCCCGCATCGGAACCGATGCTACCGTGGCCGGCACGGCGCATGCCCAGGCCAGTCGAGTGATGTTGTCGCCGACGGCTCCCGGATAAACCAGCAAGATCAGCATCGCTACTAGCAGCAGCGCCGCGGTGGCGCGGATCTCGCGGCAGCGGCACACCGCGATCAGGCCAACGCAACTCATTACGGCTGGCCAGTCGGTCAGCAGCGAGTATGGCATGGTGCCGGTTCCGGGGAAGAGAATCGCTGTCGCACCGGCGGTCACAAGCAGGAGCAACACGCTGGGCGCCAGCTGTCCTAGCCGGGCGCGATCGCAATAAAGGCAGGCGAGCAGCACAATCCCGAGGAACAGTCCGGCAAGCGGGCTTGCAGCGTACGTGAGAACGGTGAGACCGGCCCCGAGTATTCGGTGCCCTGGCCGCAAGGCGAGGAGGGCGCAGACTCCCATCGACAGGCCAACAGTGAAGGTCACCCGGCCGTCCGCGAGATCGGCGGCAGCGGCCGCGGCAAAGGCGATTGCTGTCGCGCGGGGACGCAGCGCAGCGTGCGACAACTGAGCAACCCCAACTGAGCCGATAAACACTGCGACGATGCCAGCCGTCTGGGCGCCTAGCGCCGCCATCAGCCACGGCACAAAGAAGCTGTAACTAGGCAGCGATAGGCCGCCGAACCACCCCGTCCACCAAGAACTGACGCCGCCGTAGCGGACCGCATCGGCACGAGCCAGTTGCGCGGCCAAGTCCGGGGCACGTGGCTGAAGCCAAAGATAAAACGCGGAAAGCAGGCCAGCGGTGACGAGTGCGACCGCCGATGGGTTTCGCAGCAGCACCCGGAACCCAGGCGCGGGCCGGTGCGACCTTGCTTCGGCCAAGACGTCAGCCCTCCACACGTTTTGTCATTGCCGCCATACTGAATCGACCGGACAGCCGGTAGGTACCTGCGACGGGCGCCCAGACCCGGATCGCCGTCGTACCAGCAGCGACAACGACTCCATCGGCCCCGGAGCCGCCAGAGACTTTCGCACCGCCAGACTGAAGCTGAAGGTATGGCGAGGGCCGAACCCTGATCAACACGTAGGTTCTTGCCGGCATTACCAGCTCCAGTGCCGCAGGGCTCGCTCGTACCAGCTGCGCAGGGGGTTCAACGATCTCCTGAGGTCTGACCACCGCATAGATCGTCCAGTGCACCTGTCGGTCCAACACTTTAAGATACGGAAGTGAACCGGCGATGAGCGCGGCCTCGTTGGTGTTCGCGGAATTCAGGTCATCAGGCACCGCGACCCAGCCGACACCCCGTTGGTCCAGCCAATTCCGGTAGCTGACCGCCGTTAGCTGATTCGGAAGGAAGAAGAGCGGGTTATCAGCTCGATCGGTCTGCGATTCCCAGCCGCGAGCCAACGCCACACTTGTCGCGAGTTCGGCCGACGCGCGATGTGTCGGAGTATCCAGTACCTCGACTCGATGGTTTCGCACCTCTGGAAGTGATCGGAGCTCGCCGACCAGCGAGGCAAAGTAGGAGGCTCGCGCAGACGGTCTCTCAGCTGCACGTACCTCTCGAACGAGTTGCGCGCCGCTGAAAGTCACTGCCGGCACCATGGCCAGACACAAGGTAACCCGGCGCGCCGGGGTCAGCGCCCACACCAGCGGCACCAGGACATAGAACACGTAACGGTCGATGTTCGCGCCGACGCCACTATCGATAACGAAGAGCGCGCCACTGACGATCGCAGCGAGCACCACTGCGACGCGAGCAGCTGGTAAGCGGGCAACCAACAGGAGCGCGCTGTAGACGATAGCCAGTCGCAGTAATGTGAAAGCATCGAAGGACATCGGCCCTGGCGCACCGAATAGGGCGACGCTCGCGGCAGGACCAAGCAGGCTCACTCCGGCGAACGCGCCGATCGCTTTTCGAGACGAGCCCGTGAGGAAGAAGCCGACCAGCGCCAGCAGGGCGAAGCCGGTCGCAAGCGGTGAAACGAGCGCGGCGAACGCGTTCATCAGGCCACCGATCAGTGGATGACCTTCACGCAGCGAAGCAATGGCCGCCAACGCGACAGCTGCAGCGAGACAGAACGCGATCCGGCCTGACACGAGATTAGCCAGGGCAGCACTAACGATCAAGTAATGCGTAGAAGTTGACTTCCTAACGCCTTTCAAAAGTGCTCGGGCAGCGACCGCGATCACCAGCACAGCCACGCACCCACTGGTCATCACTCCCAGCCAGGACGTGATCGCCTGAGCAAACATCGAGTACTTGCCGGGTGAATCACCGCCGAACCAAGAGAACCAGTATGTTCTCGCACCGAGTCCGTACGCGGTGGCGCGAGCGTTCGCGGCCTGCAAATCGGCCACCGGCAGGTGTAGAAACGCCACGACGGCTATGCCAATGAGTGCCGCAATCAGCGGGCCGTGTCGCTGCAACTCACCCTTGATCGGCGCCCGATACGCCCAGCCGAGTCGCACGGCTCCACCGGTAGTCGCCGAAGATGTGTTGACGATGTCAGCCTGTGGCTGCTGCTCCATTCCGGCAGGCTGGCCTTGGCCCTGACGCTTCCCCTCGCTGCCGTGGTCCTCGGACATGCCCACCGGAAACCGGAGTGTCCTCGCCGCTGGGCCTGCACCGGCGGTCCTGGCGACACCGCAGATGTTGCCTGCCTGGCATTGGTCGCTGACTACACTCGCCATGCGCACGGCGACGAACCCATCCCAACTTGGCACTGTCTCCGCGCCCACGAGCGGGGCATCGCCGCCAGAGCCTCGCCGCCCGCGACGAGTTGAGGACCCTGCTGGGCGGTTGCGCGGCACAGTCGGCACACGCTGGCGAGGAGCCATAGTCAACCTTAGCCCCGCTGTCGGAGCTCGCGGATCGCATCTGGCTCCCTACGATGATCATCGCGCTCAGGTCCACGCCGGAGTGCGGTCGCACCACAACGGAACGTCTTCATTAACTGCCGCAGCGAGAAGTTGGTCGCTCGAAGTTTCCGAATTGAGCTAACGATTGGTGCCCGCGTCGTACCGATGAGCCACCCGAGCCACCTGAGCCGTCCCACATCTGGTGAGCGTCTCCTACCCTCTAAATGATCTTGAAGTGTCCCGTTCTTCGTGGCGGTAGGCATGCTCCCGGAGTGCTATCCAGGTAAAAACTCTTCCCTTTCTCGATATCGAAGCTTCGAAAAAAGGCGCACCAACGAAAAAGCCTCAATCGAGAGCCAGTCACCACGCCGGGGGCGATTCACGCCGACCCGGCCCGGCGCTGCAGCTGACCACGGAGCCAGCGCAGGATCATCGGCACTCAGCCGCCCCTGCCGCTGCTGTTGGCCAGACCGGCGACCAGGTTGATGGTGGTGGCGAGGATGACTGCCCCGAACAGGCAGGACAAGATCGCGTGCCGCAAGGCGTGGCTCGGATCGCCGGTGTCTCCAGGTCGGTGTCTGAGACCTGGAAGGTCATGCCGATCGTAAACGCGAGATAGGCGAAATCGCTGTACCGCGGCGGGGTCGGCTGATTGAAGCTCACGCCGCCGTCCTTGCCTGTGCAATACAAGTTGGCGTAGCGCAGAGTGTAGGTAGTGTGCACCACCAGCCAGGAGAGGGCGACAACGAATAGCGTCCACAGACGGTCCTACATCAATGTTTCCGGGACTCGCGAGCTTGACTGCCAAACTGGTTCAATCCCAGTAACGCCCACCATCGGAGGCCCCGGAATACGGGGCCGCCGTTCTGTTCTCAGAGGGTCACTCCTGAGGCGTGCGATGCACGTGCGATCCGGTGGGCACTGCCAGACAGGAAATCATCATGACCATGACCGTCGAATTCAGCGCCACCCGAACCTCGCCGATGTGCCGGAGCGTTTCGAGCACACCCCGACCGAGCTGGGCCACAGAACACAGCCTGACCACTACGGGCCAGGGGAGTACGTCAACGGCTTCTGGAGTTATCGCACAGATGTCGAGGTGACCACGATCGAGTCTGACGACCTCGCGCCCTATCTATCTCGGCACGTGTACGACGGCGACACGGGTGAGGTCGTCACGGTGACCGATGACATCGTGCTCGGCAGCGGTGAGTGCGCGATGAAGGTCGATCAGGCGCGGATCTTGGGCCTGGCGTTACTGCGGCTGTGTGACATCGCGGAGGGCAAGGCCTAGCGCTGAACCGCACCGACCATAGAAGAGGCCCGCCATTCGGTGATTCGAATGGCGGGCCTGTTCTGTCTCCGGCGACAACCGCAGGCTTTGCGTGCTCCCCGACGTCGTGATACCTCGGGGTTCCGTCCTCGGGGAGCGCAAACCTCAAGTTTCAGTCCAGCGCGAGCCGCGACACCTCGATGAACTATCGACACGGTAATGCACCGGGACCCCTCATAGAACGGCCTCCAAGAATCCCTCACCGTTAAGCGTGGACAGTCCGTGAACTGATTCGGCCTCGGCTCGGTTCAATGCGGTGCAACCGTGCGAGACTGCATCCGGATCGTTGCGGGCCTTAGAAAGCAGGGAGCCGCGCTGCAGGTCAGCGTTTCCGTGGCGCCAAGATCGAACCTGACGTCACGGGACGCCCTGATCACGCCCCCCGCGACGTCGGATCAATACCACCCTGCGCGCGAGGTCATTTACGCCGGAGCTTCGATGCGAAGACTGGGCAGCGCTGTCGCCGCGCACGAACGCGCGCTCAACCGACTTGAGCAGACCCGCACCGAGCTAGCATTGGCCATCCTCGAAGCGCTCGCACGTGGGGTGAGCCTGGACGACGTGGCCCGCGCTACCGGCCTCACTCGCGACCAGATCCGCGGACTTGGATCAGCGAAATGATCTCATCCGCCCTGCGGGTATCCCTCACCGGCGAAAGCGCCGACACTGTGGGCGAACCAATCGGGGGAACGAATGAGGATCAATAGAATTGAAACCGTCATCGGGTGCGCGGCCTGTGCGCGGATGCTGACGAACACCTCAGCCGTAGAACGTGCCTGCGAATATTGCGGCGTGACCATCGGGGAGAAAGCGCAACGCGCGCTTGAGTCAGAGATCCGTCGCATCGCCTGGTGAGTACTGATCTAGGTGGACTTGATCCGGCGTCGGTCGGCAGCTTGAGCGAGCGCCTCGCTCACAGGGATATCGCTAATTCGGTCCCGCGCGAGGGCGGCATCACGTTCAGCTCGGCGCTCGGCAGCATCGCGGGTTAATCGGTCTGCGATTGGATCGACTATTGGTCCATGAGGAAAGCGACCCCGCGCAAATCGGGCCGCAAAGCGTACTTCGGCGTTCCCTCAGGTTTGCTGTACGGGGGCGCAACGAGCAAGCAAACGTACCGTTGTGCAGGGCGGGCCACTCCCACCGACGCCGAAGTCTGGTCAGACGTACGTGATGGATGGACCGCAAAGAACGGCGCCGGTAGAGGCAGGTAGCACCGAGGAACGAAACCACCCGGCACCGATGCCCGGTGCGGGGTGGTTTCGTCAGGTCTTGTTCATTACGCGATAAACGGTGCCTACCGAACAGCGCACCTCAGTGGCTATTGCTCGGTAGCTCATTCCTGCCGCTCGACACTCTCGGATGCGGTCATCTCGCTCCGAGGTGTCGAATCGCCGGGTTGGCCGAGACTTGCCGTCAAGGCCCTTGCTGTATGTGACCGCCATCGTTCGTCGCCGTTCGTCGATGCTTCAGCAAGTAGCCCCTGAATCGTCGCCCGGACTCAACGCTACCCGTTTTCGGCACACTGAACGGGTGACCCGAATCCGATTTGTGAGAGGCCCCTGGAAAAACGAAATCCGAACCTTCGATTCAGTGCCGAGCGATGGGTTCATCGATCCGGGCGGCGTAAAGGGTATGGGACGCTACTTCGTCGTCAGGCCTCTGCCGGAAAGAGACCCTGCGGACTTTGAAGCGGAATGGCTAGATGAAGGCCAAAGGTGGCTAGGTGTCGGGGTTTCGAAAGACAGAACTCCGCCCACCAACTCTCCGTGAGACGGTGGGCGGCGTAGTTCAGGGCAAGGCGGCCTGCGGTGTGATTCCGACCGTCACCGTCGTCAAGGTAAACGTGTTACCGGACACCCATGCCATCGGCGTGCCGAGCGCGCCCGAATACTGAAAGGCACCAACGGTCGATGTATCCCACACCGAAACGTGAGTGGACCTATCGGTTCGTCGCGCCCAGCGTTGAGGCCGGATAGATATTGCTCGGGATGCCCCAGCCGCCGATCCCGTAGCGCCCCCGGGGCAATCACTGATCTAGTTGGTCTTGATCCGTCAGGTGGTCCCGCGCGAAGGCGGCGTCACGTTCGGCTCGGCGTTCAGCGGCATCACGGGTTAATCGGTCTGAGACTGGATCGGCTGTTTGGTCCATGAACGAAGGGCTAGCTCGACGAATCCCGAGACGCGACGCCGTGCCGTCAGAAACGAACACGACAGCGGCAGAAACGGATGGTCACTCGCGGCAGAAACGGCACACCGCTGTCGGGCGAACGCCTTGAGCCTGTCAACTAACCCTGCGTTCCCATCTCGTCCAACACGCGGCTTACCTCATTGCGTGTGCGTGGGTTTGTGTTCCTGAAGAGGTCCTGGTCAAGTCGGCCCAGGGCCTGGAGTTCGAGCGCTCGCAGTAGAACGTTCTTGGTCTCATCGTCGAAGCTGCCGTCCGCCCTGAGCGCGGCCGTCACGATCGGGTACGCGGCGTCGGCGTTTGGTGTCTCGATGAGCGGCATAGTTCCTGTTGTACCAATTTCGCGGCGCCGAGAACAGGATGCGGCGAGGTTGAGGTTGGATGCCCGCCTGGTCTCCCTCGGGGGCTCGGGCGGGCAGGTCAGGCGGCGTGTATCAGCTACGCGAAGGGTGACGGGGATCGAGCCGATATAGGCGAATGAGTGTGACGTGTCGGGCCGACATGTGGTCGAGTAGTTCGTAGAGGACGGGTTCCTCGATATTCGCGGTGAGGAAGTGTGTGACCACCTCGGTGCCCTCGGTGCTATCTATCCAGGGCGCCCCGAGGATGGTCGGGGCTACTCGCGCTCGCGCAAGTAAGCACGCCACACTTGACTAGGGGCAGGAACAAGCAGACGTCATGGCGGGAGGGGTCAGTATTGTTGCAGACCTAGTCTTAGCAGAGCCCGTGCCCAAGTGGACGAAGCAGACGAGCTAGCCGCGATCGCAATTGAAGGGTAGGTCTACCTGTATCCGTGGTGTTGATGGATTTGACCCGCCGTCAATCATCAACGTCAGGGAAGTCAGGTATGCGCCGATGCGCGTGCCTGCGATCACGTTTCTCAATATCCCTGCGTCCGCCGCTACTAGCCCAAGCACGAGGCGCTAGACGGAAACTGGAAGCCCGCCGCGGTCGCCAAGGCCGCCTGGCCATCGTCATTTCCAACACATGTGATCTTGTACATGTGATCTTGTGAGTCGCGGCGCGCCAGGGCTCGTCCAGGAACTCACCAGACGAGGCGACGGATCTCTGACTCAAGAGCCCGTTGCGTTTTCTCGCCGATGGTCGCGCCGCAATATTCACACGCGTGCTCCACGGCAGAGGTGTTGGTGAGCATCCGCGCACGCTGCGCATCCAATGACGGTTTCGATTCTGTTGATCCTCATTCCGTTCCCCGGTTGGTTCGCCCATAGTGTGGGCGCTTTCGCTGGTGAGGGATACCCGCAGGGCGGGTGAGATCATTTCGCTGATCCAAGTCTGCGGATCTGCTCACGGGAGGCCACTTTCGAAGCGACCATCGCGAGCATCCATCACGACACGCGACCGCCAAGATGGGTCCCTTCATGCCACTGACCCGCACTCATCCGCAGGAAGCGGTTGGGTGGCTTCAGATGAAGTCAAAGGCGGTGAAGGCGGATGACGTCCACGCTATTCGCTGCCAGGTGGTCGAGTAGTTCGTAGAGGAGTCCAGATTCGATGCTCGAGGTGACGAAGTGCGTGACAGCTTGGGTTCCCTCAACGCTATCAATCCAGGGCGCTCCGATGATGGCTGTGTCGATCTGGCCTGCGACTGAAATTTCGTAGTGTCCTAATGTCACGAGACGAACGTACGCCCGATGAGACCTGCGTCTCATAAACGCAGCGTAATCTTACAGTTACCGTAGGTACGAATGGTCGGCAACAGGGACGATCCACCCTTACCTGGTTGGTTACCGCGGCACACGCTGATCTGGAGCGCAACCGTTCAACGATAGACGGGCCGAACCACGTTGAAGGGCGCAATGCACAAGGTCATCCTGTTAGGGCGAGCCGATGCGCCTACCTGGCCGCTTAGTATCACCTGTGTGTCACGTGGCGACGCACGCGAACCAGGGCGGCGACAGATGAACCTTCCCGAACATCTCGGCTCAATGCTGACAAACACCGAAGCCGCAAAGCGCTGCGGTGTGAGCCTTTCTGGAGTGAGCAACTGGGTTCACCGCGGATACCTTACATCAGCGGGCATCGACATCCGGAACGGTCGCCGCGTCCACGTCTACAGGCTCATCGACGTCCTGCGCGCAGCGAATGACGCGCACAGTCGCGACAGCGACTATCGACGAACCCGCGAGCGGCTCAGGGAAGCGTCCAAGGATGCCTAACCGCGCAATCCGCCGAACCTGGCTCTGCCGCCACTGCCGCGAGCTGTGTAAACACCACATAGACGGTAGAACGTGTGAACCGTGCACGGTCGGGTGCAAGCTGGATGGCCGGCTACCGCTGGGGCACATCCCCCAGGTATCGCGATGAAGCGCAACATCCGGGCGTCCCGGCGGTCTCAATGTGTCAGCGCAACACTTCCGTTGACTGGAGGAGGTTGCGGTGGGTCGTGTGGCGTATTCGGCTTTGACGCCGGCGGAGGTCGAGGCGATATGGGTGCGGCTGAAGGCTGGGCAGGCGGCGAAGCCGACTGCTCGTGAGTTGGGTCTGTCGACCGGGACAATCCGCAGCTATCTGATCCGGTGTGGTGGCATCGCGCCGGTCGCCCGTCGGCGTGCTATCGGACGACTCAGCCTGCTCGAGCGGGAGGAAATCTCTCGAGGGTTGGCCGCCGGGCTGTCGCTGCGGGTGATTGCGGCCGGGTTGGGCCGCGCTCCCTCGACGATCAGTCGGGAGGTGGCGGCGCACGGCGGGCGGAAGTCCTATCGGGCCGCACGTGCTGACGTGCCGGCCTGGCAATCAGCCACCCGTCCGAAGCGGTGCAGGCTGGCTGAGCGTGGGGAGCTGCGTGACATCGTGGAGGTGAAGCTTCGCCGACGGTGGTCGCCGCAGCAGATCAGCGGGTGGCTCAAACGCACCTACCCCAACGACCCGGAGATGCAGGTGTCGCATGAGAGCATCTACCGCACCTTGTTCGTGCAGTCGCGTGGTGCTCTGAAGCAGGAGCTGACCCAGTATTTGCGGACCGGTCGAGTGCTGCGCCGCCCAAAGGGGGTGCGGCTGCCCGACGGCCGCGGTGGCCGCCCGAACACATTGCATATCTCCGAACGGCCGGCCGAGGCTCAGGACCGGGCGGTCCCGGGTCATTGGGAGGGGGATCTCGTGTTCGGTAAGGGGATGAGTCCAGTCGCGACGCTGGTTGAGCGCTCGACCCGCTACCTGATGCTGGTCGCGCTGCCCGAGGGCAACCACAAAGCCGATGCCGTCGCCGATGCGCTCGCGACGGCGGTGCAGACACTTCCGAGCCATCTGGCCAAGTCACTGACGTGGGATCTGGGCCACGAGATGGCCCAGCACCAACGCATCAGCGGGCAGACCGGAATGACCGTCTACTTCTGCGATCCAAAATCCCGTGGCAGCGCGGCAGCAACGAGAACACCAACGGCCTGCTGCGCCAATACCTGCCCCGACGCCTGGACTTCCGCCGGCTCACCCAAGCCGACTTCGACACCATCGCAGCCGAACTCAACGACAGGCCTCGACAAACACTCGACTTCAAGACACCATCCCAAGCACTAGCCGAAGTGTTGCGTTGACCGCCTGAACCCGCAGACATGAGCGGATGTCAACGCTTCGCGCGTGACGGAGTGGCTGCCGAACATCTGCGTGAACGGTCACCGGCTGACCCGAGGCACCCACCGGCTCGGCTGGGTGCCATGTAGTTGCACCCCTGACAGGAACGGCCACCGTACGGTCATCTGTGTCGAATGCGGAGCTGTCTGGTTCCGGCCACCGCACACCGACGACTCTCAAGATCACACTCGGTGGAAATGAACGCCTATCTGAGTTCCGCGGTGACGGTGATCAGGAAGACCTGTCCGGGATCGCCAAGATCGACAAGGACGGTGTCGAGGGGCTGCCGGTCGCGGGTGACGACGATGTTCGGATTCCTGTCCGCGAGCGCACTGGTTATGACGCCCGTCATCGCCGCGATCGCGATTTCCGCGGCGCTGGTGGTTGTCGCAGACATGACGTACTCCCGTTGTTGGGTATAGGTATTATCGACTGGCGACCCGGTCGCGGAACGCCGGCCGATGTCCGGAACCCTTCCCAAGCAGATCTCTTAACCGGTTGAATTCAACCGCTCGTGCTTGGATCGTCCCCACAGCACCTTGCTGGAACGCGCTAGCGGCTCATGGCGCAGCTTGCCCCATCGGCGCAGGGTTCACACGTCCTACTGCCGTTGCGGTGCTTGCACAACTCTCGACAATGGCGGCACACCTCAGTGCGTCGCACAGCGCGACTAGGCATACGCGAATGTTAGCGAGCCGGGACGCACGCCGGGCCGCGACCGCCTCCGTGAACCTATGCAACCTGGTGCGTTCGCGCGAGGGGCGCCCAATCGCTGGCGCCTACGGAGTTGTGTGCGCGCCTGCTTGTGCGAGGAGCTTCTGGGCGGCCCTCTTACCACGTCCCCAACTGGTGAACGCGTACCTCTCCGCGGTCCTAATCGTTACCTCGGTCTCGGCGACAGATCTGGGTGACAGCCGCACACGGAGGCGGCTGCCCCAGCTGAACACGGTCAGTCCCTTTTTGAAGACCAATGCGGCTGGCGGCGCGCTGTCGCCCTCAGCGAGGGACCAACCCTGGGCGGCGGCGGCCTTTCGAATCGCGATGCTCGCGGCCTCCAGAGGCTTAGAAAGCGTTCCGTTCACCGTCGCCATCTTGTCGTCCCTCTCACTGGCCGGTCAGCCGTAGCCACAGCTCGGGATGGGTGTTGACGGCACAGGCGATCCACAGGCGATAGACGCCGTTGGACGGCTGAATGCCTAAACGCTTCAGGGCCGAAGGTCGAGGGTCCCGGTTTCGACCACGTCCATGGCAACATCACGGAGTTTGCGGTGGTTGTTTTGGCTGGCCATCCGCAGGATGTCGAACGACTGTTGTTCGGTCATTTTGTAGGTCGCCATCAGGATGCCGATCGCGGTGCCGATGGTGCGGCTGGTGGCGAGCGCGACCTGGAGGTGTTCGCTTTGTTGCTCGGCGTTCGCTTTGGCCAAGGCGATCGCGCTGTGGGTGGCGAAGGTGTTGAGGACCTGGACGCTGGGTGCGGTGAACGCGGCCGGTTTGGTGGAGTACAGGTTTAATGCGCCCAGGGTGTCATCGTCTTCGAGGTACAACGGGTGACACAGCATGCTCATCACCGGGGTCTGTCGCGCGGCGAGACGACTGAAGACCGGCCAGCGGGCATCGAGTGCTAGATCGTCGGTGTGAAAGACCTGGTGCTCGCGGAGGCTGTCGACGCACGGGCCTTCGTCTGTCTCGTACTGGATGGCGTCGACCGTGTTGGGTAGTTCTCCGGTTGACGCCACGGTTTGGTATCTGCCTCGGCCTGGCTTGATGGTGATGGCCGCTTCTTCTGCGCCCGGGATCGTGTGGGCGGCGTGGGCGACGATTGCGTTCAAGGTCGCGGGGAGGTTGGGTTGCCGGGCGATGGTCCGGGCGATCTCAGCGAAGTCGTCGGCCATACCGCGATACGGCATCACACACCAACTATCTTGACCATGACAGACCTCTGCTTCGCGCTCTGGGCGAATCGAGGCCCACCTGTTTGAGGCTGCGATATCGAGTACGGCGACTGTACCTCGTTCGTTGAAAAGAGCTAGATGTCGCCCGTTGCGCGGTGAACCCGAGGGATTGGCGCCTTGCTTTGGGGGACACTCCGAGACGCTGGCTGTTTAGCGGACTCCCTGGCTGTCTAAGGCCCGAAGCGCCGCGTGTTCCACACTGCTCCGTTTTGCGCAATTGTGCAATGAACACACTGTGAGTCGCGGTCAACTGACCCTCCGGCCTTCCGTCATAACGTGGTTCGGCCCGCTAAACACGTGCTATCAGACAGTACGTGCTATCAGACAGACAGCATGTTTGCGGAACTGAGGGTTGGTCTCGTCGTCGTTCCAGCCCACGTTGACGCCCTGATCGATCGGGTTCGCTCCCCATATCTCGGTTCGAATCGGGAACTCAATTTGCTCGCCTGCGTCGACGCGGTCCCGTCTGTGTACTGCATGCCGGTTGGGTCCGATCAGGGTCGTACCGTGCGCCGTCACCTCGATGGCGAAGGCCGCACTGCCGGTGTTGTTCACGAGGGCGTAGACGTGATCGCGAACCGGCGTGAGATACCAAATCGGATCATCCGTCATGCTGCGCATCGTATTCGCGGCGCCGGGGAAAATGATCGCTCTGTGACCGGTTTGTACCGAAGTCGAGAGGGCCAGCACGTGGCTAGGCTCGGAGACCTCTCGAACGGAAACAGTCGTTACCCACCTAGGGCGTCACTCATCTGGGTGATCTTGATTCCACGCCTGTAGGCGGCCATGGGCGAGGGCCTCAGCTGCGCGAAGGTCGATCTGCCGTTCCCGTTCGAGGGCGATATCCCGTTCGGATCGACGCTCAGCGGCATCGCCGGCAAGTCGGTCAGAGACTCGATCGGCTGTTTTTGCCCTGAGCTGTCCACAATTGCGGCCGGCTGACTGCCGCGGTTCATTGCGACACCCGGGGGATCTGGCCCAGCGGTATCTGGCCGTCCAGCTTGCACCCGGCCGCGCACGGTTCACACGTCCTACGGTCTATGTGGTGCTTACAAAGCTCGCGGCAGTGGCGGCAGACCCACGTTTGGCGAACAGCATGGTTAGGCATACACCGAGTTAACTCCCGGAATACATCCGCTGACCTCGTCCTAACAGAATGAAGTACGCCTCAGCGCCCTGAAACATGGTTCGGCTCGAGCATCCATCCATGATGCCCGGGCCAACGAGGGTGTTCCGGGGATACGTTAACGCCGCTGCGAGGCCTTCGTCGAGCATCGCCGCTACTCACCCCGGTGGTCGCTTGCCGCACTGTCATCGACAGATAAGGGCGTCGGAAACGATCACGTCAGCGGCAGGAGCGGGAGGTTCGCGCTGATCACGGGTCGGCCGCGTGGTCGGATCTCATCGCCTTTGTGTCGCTGCTCAGGCGTTGACCGTCTCGTTGTGACTGGCGTTGCGTTCAAGGTCGGCGACGGCCGCCGGGTTGAATCCTTTGACGATGAGCCAGATGCCGAGGGAGAACTCGAAAACGGCGACAAGAAGGGCGGACAGACCAGCAAGAGCGCCGTGCTGTTCGATCCCGCCGAACAGGATGGCGAGGTAGCCAACAACGAGAAGGGGCGCCCCGACCAAACCGATGATCGACAAACGTCGCGGCACCAGCCGCGACCGATACAGCATGTATCCCAGGAGCAGATCGCAGATTGCTGGCATGAAGCTTTGTCCGAGTAGGAAAATGCGATCGTAAAGCGTGACGAGCGTGTGGCTGGTAATCAGCGCACCAGCTCCGGCGCCGTCCTGCCGGAGAGTCACGATCGACAGGATGAAGGCGACGCCGACGAAGATGGTGCCGGATTCGAGGATGCGGGCGGCGACGAGACCGAGCGCGAAGGTCTCGTTCTGTTTCTTGAGCATCGGAAACAGGATGACGGCGGTGGCGATTCCTGCGAGCGCTACAACGATCTCTAGGAGTGCCCCGACGATCGCGGCCGTGTCGGAGCCGGAGCCGAGAATGTAGTTCGCGCCCTTCACGGATGTGTATAGAGCAAGGGTCGGTATCGAGACGAAGGTCAGCACGTAAGCGATCCCCGCCGCGAGCGCTATCCGTCGATGTGGCCACTCGCCCTCACTGCTCATAGGGCTGCCGCGACCGGTTGCTCAATACGCGCTACGGCCGGCTCGTGCCGCTCGGTCATCAGCGCGTAACCCAACCACGCAATGGCCAGTCCTGTTGGGATGGCAGTTTTCGGCTGCGCCGCAAGGGAGAGCAACGCACCGACAGGAGCTAGCGCCGTGCCGAGGACGAGCAGCACCGCTGCGCCTCGCGGCAAGATACGGGCTCGGAACGTGGCGATGCCAAACAGGACACCGCCGCCGATGTATAGGGGTCCAGACAGCGTCCACAACGTCGGGAGGACACCGAGGTCGATCTGGCTGGTGCCGCCGTTGAACATCTTCATCCAACCGTCGGCAAGCGTCGGCGCGGCTTTCGTCAGATGCGGCAAGATGAAAGCCTCGACAAAGCTGAAGCCGTGATGAGCACCAGCCAGAGGCTCAACAAGACATATCCCGCGAGTCCCAGCCAGCCGGACTTCACGGCCTGCCGCGCATAGATACCCGCCAAGCCAAGTAGCGCGAAGAAGCACATGGCACACGCAACGCCACCGAGTGCGAGCCAGGTTCGGGACGAGCCGTCGAGGTCCGGCCAGATCCAGCGGTGTCCGCTGGGAAGGTGGGTGATGTGGTCAGTGATCGCCCGGGAGCCATCATTGTCGCGCGGCAGGGACTGCATGCGGGCATGGTCTTTCATGATTGCCGTCGATCCAGAACAGTGGCAGCTCGAGGGCGGCAAGTGCACGCTCGAGCCGACGGAGGTACTTGCGCGTTGATGGATCGTCGCGCCAGTAGCCGAAGTCACCGAGCTGGACGATGACGTCAGCTTCGACTTCCTTGATGATCGGGAGCATTCGAAGCGCCCACCAGGAGTTGCCGTGCCAGTCGCCGGCGATCGCGATGACGAGGGGGCTCTGCGGGCTCGTCTCTCCAGTATCGCAATGGGGGGAGAACTCATGTTGGGTTTGCGGACCCGGTCCACCCGGGATCGCTCCAGAACAGCGACTCCGCGGCGGTCCGCAAGCCTATATACACATTTTGCAGTGGCCAATACTCCTGTTCTATAAGGTGAATCTGTTTGTACCGTGGGCATTTTCGGGCGGACGCGAGCTCGGACCACCCTCGAGCTGGTCTGGTCCGGTCCGTAGGCGTTCGCCGCTGTCCGTGGAAGGACATCAAGGTCGCATCATTCCCAGAATCGCCCTTATCATGCTGAGAATCCTCATCCGGATCTCGTTCTGACGGTGAACCCTTCCCGGATGCAGACGGTCAGATTTACCGCCAACAAGATCAACGTTCTGGTTGCCAGCTTGGTTGCCAACGTCGTCATTCGCGGTCGTTCGCTGCGGATTCCGTAGGTTCACTCAACTACTCGTGCCCCTTGTTTTACGGGATTTTCGACCTGGAGCGACTCGTCGCGAACCGGGCTTTGCGGTGCTGGCAGTGTGGGGGTCACTGTTGAGAGCGCTCAACCTGACACGTCAATCATGCGTCACTGAGGACGCCCATTCGAGCGCTGTGGGTTTCGGCCTGAGACCCTAGTGCGCAACAGCGAGGTCAGGGGAGTCGATGGAATTCTTCTCCCTCGGCTAGCTCAACCCTGTACGTGATTGGTAGGGCTAACGCAACGACTGTCGACGCACGATGCCACGTGAGTTCGGGCTTCTTCAGCGCCGATGTCACGACAGCTAGGACCCAGTCGGGATCTTGAGCGGCAGCTCGCAGTTCGTTCGCAGTCACGTTGACAATCCGACGTGATGTTCCTCTGCCCTTGATTTCAACGTGTCGCACTTCGTCTGCGCGCGTCGCGGTCAAATCCCAACCAACCTTCTCCGCCTGGAGGTCGAGAATCTTCCAGCCGTCGCCTTCCAGAGTGGAAATCACGGCCTCGACCGCAGCCAATTCAACGGCCAATCGGATCAACGGGTCAGTGTCCTGCGCCTGCGGACGCTGCTCTGATGCGGAGATCTCGCCGTCACGGAGCGGCTCGATCGCTTGCTCACCAAGCAGATTTGAAATTATCGACCACTCGTCCGCGGTTAGCCAGTTCGGGTTTCCGTTCTGCGGCGCCCGAAAAACCTCCATGCCTGCTAAGCCTGGCGTGGAGAGAACAAGATCGCGGGGAATGGGAGTCTCTAGTACACCTAGGCCGAGCGGAATGAAAAACCGTGCTTGGGCATACGCATCTTCGTCAAGCCAATAGCCGGTGTCGCCGTCTTCGGAACCGTCAATACCAGGTGTCGAAGCCTCTATGTCCAGATAATCTGTTACACGGCCAACGCCCCAGATGCCCGGTTCTGGAGTTGATCCTTTAGATCCGGTTACCCAGAGAACCACTGGATCATTGGGTGCCATGCGTTCGGAGCGGTAGTTGTCCTGTACGGACCAGTTGTCAATCCAGTCGTTTCCGTCGTCCAAGAAAGCCTGCAGACCCCACACTTTCGGATTGCACTTCAAGAGCCACGCGCCGAAGTTTTCGTCCGTTATTGCCTGTGCCATTGGGTCTCCAGTTATTTCGATCGGGTCGACTCGATCGGTCAACCTTATGAGCCAGAGCCTATTCGATGGGTTCGACAGTTCGATTGTCGTCCGCTGGCGCAGTATGCCCAGTCCTGTTGGACAGTCACTGTTTCACGAGACACGATGCCACAGCACGCATTGTCGTTCAGCCCCCAACAAGTCGGGGTAATGAGCCGTCGCTTCGCGACCTAAAGTTGCGACGCGTTGGTTCTGCGATCGTCTACCAGCGCATGAAGCCAGCAAATTTGGGCCTGGAGGCTAACGAGCCTCGGTTTCCGGGGCCCTGTATATGCCTCAGAACGGGCCTGGCAGATTGGGGTGGAGTCCACCCAGCTCCACCCTCGTCCTGTCTCGGAGATAGGAAACTCGCGAACCCTCCCGCACGTCGAAAATATACGGACAGACTCAACCAGAGTGATTCAGCAAGGACGGTCGGCCACGAATCCCGTGATACTGGCGGCCGAAAAGACGCTGGCCGAATGGAGGCTACGGGATGGCGGTGGCGACGCGGAGGCGTTCTTCGGGGGTGATGAGGTGGTCCACCTCATCGACGCCGGCGTCGAGTTGAACCCATTTCACCCGTCCGGTAAAGGGTGCGGTCTTCAGGGGGTAGTCCTCGCTGACGGGCGTGCCGGTGTCGTAGCCGATGTCGCAGGTTTCGTCTCCGGAGTAGATCATCGGCACGGTGGACCCGATGCGGGCTTCGCCGATCTTCGTGCCGTCGAGGTATAGCGTCGTCGTTCCGCCCTTGGCCAACCCGCCGCCGTCGTAGGCGAATTCCATTCGTACCTGGTGGGTTCCGGCTGGCACCGTGGATTCGACTTCGACGTAGAACCGTTGGAGCCCGCCGAGGTTGCAGTCAGATCCGTCGGCGCCTACCGGGCCTGACCGCGGCCGCAACCACCGCCGTCTTGGCGATCGGGGCACCCCTACCCGGTGTCACGGCTGACGCAACAACGGCCGTCTTGGCAACTGGCGCTCGAATGACGCCGACCCGTCCTACCCGTCCTGGTCGCATTGTCAGTCTCCTTCGGTTTCGCTTGTTTCGTCGGCCTCAATGGAGGCGATGATCGCTTGGAGGGGTATCCGTCCGTCAGCGATGAGCTGGCCACCCGAGCGGCGCGCGGCTGCGGCGAACGGAGCGGCCCAGAGGTTTTCCCAGACCAGCACGCCAGCGGTGCTGCCCGGCTCCATCGCGGCGGCGAGGTTATCGACGTCCTCTGCAGCGAGCAGTTCGGCTAAATCGGCCGCCAGGACCTCCAATTCGCCGAGGTCATCGAGTTCGGAAAGGTCCACGGCGTCGACGCTGCCGTCAGCGTTCTTGGTCAAGATCAGGATGTCGATCACCCGGATGGTTCCGGCATCGACCAGTGCCAACAGTTCAGCGGCCATCTCGCCGGTGAAGTTGCTGGCTCCTGCCGGGAACTCGACGATGACGTAGTCAATTGGACCTAGTTCGTCGAGCGATACAGCGGTCATGGAGTCTCTCCCGTCCGTGCACAAGGATTGCTCGATGGGCACATCAACGACACACCAGAAACATTCAGCGCGCGGTCGTTTGAAGGTGATGCGCCCGGCTCGATGATGTACCTGCGCTGCGCCCGAGATCTACGATGCCCGCCGACCGAGCCTCGCAAAATTTCGCCGACCCGAGGTCATCCTTACCGCATGAAGGACCAATTCCGGGTGCCTCTAACACAATTCGGATGTCTCCGCCCTTAACCCGCTCAGTCGTTGGATTCGCTGCGCCGGACCAGCCGAGCGCCACCGAGTTGGGCGCCGGTCACGGCACCGATGACGAGGACGAGTCCCAGAACGTAGAGCCACGTCATGATCGCAAAGGTAATGCCAATCGCTCCGTAGCGAGCCGCGTTCGTGGCGATGACCCGCGGCATGTATATGCCCGAGCCGAAGTGGACGAGGACACCCCCCACGCCGGACACGATCGCGCCAGGTACGAGCCGCCGCAAACTTATCCGGCGCCCGAGCAACATCCACGAGAGGATCAACCAGAAGAGGGACGCGACCACCAGCCGAAGTAGCAGGTGGAGTATGCCGCCGCCGACGCCCTTGACAACCGTCCCCACTAGCGACAGCAGGACTATTTCTGTCAGGATCGCCGCGAGGCCGCCCAGCCCGAAGACACGTCCCTTCAGGCCGATCGATTTCAGGCCCCAGGCGGCCTCGAATGTGCGTTGCATAGCCTGCGTAAGGGCCAACGCCGTCACCACGGCCGCGAGGATCGACAGGATGAACGCGACCCAGCCTTGCTTGCTCGTGGCTGCAGGGGTGTCGAACAGCGCCCGCATCGCGGCCGCGGAGTCACCGGTGAGGTGGTACGTCGTTATGAAGCGGTGCGCCAGGAGCGAATCGCCCTGCACGTTGACCTTGCTGGTAAGCAGTAAGACCAGGGGTACGACGGCCACAAAGGCATGTGCACCATCGAAAGGGCTCTGTCAGTACCCAGAATTGCCGAGAATCGTTGGGCAATCGCGACGACCGTGTGATCTTGATAGCGGACGAGAAACCGCTGAACGTGGCGAGCCGGGCCCTGCGCGAAGCGTGGCAATCGACTGCTGTCGAAGTCTGCGATGCTCAATCTGTCGCCAGCCGCTGAGCGGTCTGTCGAGCCTCCGATTTCGTCACCGGTCGGCGTCTCGGTCATAACTTTGCCTCCCCGAGCTTGTGCCGCCACCATCAGCCGTCAGGGCTGACCTGACGTGATCTGACGCTAATCGTGAAGCGGCGGCGGGGCATGACTCAGAACGAATGATCCGCGGGCTGCCTGTGACAGTCCCGGTCCGTCGATGTGGCGCCCTCGGCGTCGCATCGGTTCTCGTCATCCTCCGGGGACGATGACAGCTTCGACGTCGAATCGGATATTTGTCGGGTACGGGCAGCTCCTGGGCGCGACGAAGGGCGATTGGATAAGCATGGAATCGATGTCGAGCTGGCGGGATGGGTCGGCAAAGAGGGCAATTGTCGAGTTCGTCGAACGTGTTACTGGAGCTGACGGGTCGGATGCTGTGCCGGTCGAGGAGCGGGTGGCCGTGTTCGACAACGACGGCACGCTTTGGTGTGAGAAGCCGATGCCTATCCAGCTTGATTTCATCCTGCGCCGCTTTGTGGAGATGGCCCAGGCGCAACCGGAGTTGCGTGAGCGGCAGCCCTGGAAGGCCGCCTACGACCGCGACTACGTGTGGCTGGGTGCATTGATGACGGAGCATTACGCCGGCAATGACACCAACGTCAAGACCTTGGCCGGTGGCATCCTCGCCGCCTACGCCGGGATCAGCGTCGAAGATTTCGAGAAGCAATCTGACGCCTTCATACGAGGCGCTCAGCACCCGACCCTTGACCGGGGCTATCTGGAATGCGCCTACCTACCGATGGTCGAACTCCTCGCCTATCTGGAGGCGAACGGGTTCTCCAACTACATCGTTTCCGGTGGGGGCCGCGACTTCATGCGGCCCATTACCCAAGACATGTACGGCATCCCGCGTGAGCGGGTCATCGGCAGCAGCAGCACCTTCGCCTACAGCGGGGACGTGAGAGGCGGCACGATTACCCACCAGCCTGAGGCCGATTATCTCGACGACGGACCGGAGAAGCCCGTGCGCATCTGGAACCGCACGGGACGGCGCCCGCTGCTTGCGGCTGGGAACTCCAACGGCGACCTGCCGATGCTCGACTTCACGTATCACCCCGACAAAGCGTCCTTACGCCTGCTGGTCCTGCACGATGACGCGGAACGCGAGTTTGCCTACACTGGCGGCGCGGAACAGGCACTCAAGCAAGCCGAAACCGACGACTGGACCGTCCTCAGCATGAAGAACGACTGGGCGACGGTCTTCCCGCCACGACCGTCCGCGAGCAACGCGACTTAGACACGAGCAGCTCCCGATAGCGAGCCTGCGAGTCGGGTTCTGGCCGGGCTACGATCCAGCATGGCTATGGACCGGGACGACGCATCGTCTCCGCGCGGGTCAATCGTCTTCCAACACCGCCAGCGCGGCGGCTTCGAGGTCAGTGTCGGTGGCGGCGCTGAGGTCGATGCGGCCGACTCCGCGCAGGCGATCTCTGAGCACGCTGTGGTGGGTGCGCAGTCGTTGGGCGAACCCCTCTGCCGCGGCCGACTTCCCGTGGCCGGCACCCAACACCACTAGGGGCAGCTCAGCGGGAAAGGACACAAGTTCGGTGGCGACGTCATCGAAGAAGCCGGTGAGGTCGTGAACGTCGTCCCGCCCACGACGGCGTTCGACGGTGCGCAGGCGTCGCGCGGTCGGCTCGGTGTCGTGGATCGTGCGCGATTGCCGCTCGGTGGTGGGGCCGTCGCCCAGCTCGTAGGTGATGATGCGGGCTTGTTCGTCGTCGATGGCCACGACGACAATCTCGCCGGTATCGCGTGCAGGCGGGGTCTCGGCAAGCAGGTGTCGCGCGCGTTCGATGTCCTCGAGCGAGACGCGCCCGTCATGTTGGCGCCGGAACACCTCGCGGCGTCCGTTGAGGTGGACGACAAGACGGTCGCCGCTCTCCCTTTCCACGTCGTCAGCGACGTCGTTCCAGAAGGTGACGAACTCGGTCCATTCCAACGCTCGGGGTGCGCGGCCTTCGGTGATGGCTTCGTAAGTCTTGCGGGTGTGCGCGTTCACGATGCCCTCCTGCTGGTTGCTAGGTCTCTGGCAGATCGTTTGGCCGAGTCCTCAGCGCCGCCGTGCTGAGGCGTTCGGGTGTCAGGCGTTACTGTCGTACCTGTTCGGCGTGGTCATCCTCGCCACCAGCATCGACCTTGTCGCAGGCCTAGGCAACAGCGGTGACGGCTGACTTGCGCCTCTTGGGCGATCGCAGCCGGCCTTCACGATTGGGGGCCGCGACTTCATGCGCCCCATTACCCAAGACATGTACGGCATCCCGCGTGAGCGGGTCATCGGCAGCAGCAGCACCTTCGCCTAAACCGACGACTGGACCGTCCTCAGTATGAAGAACGACTGGGCGACGGTCTTCCCGCCACATCCGTCCGCGAGCAACGCGACTTAGACACGAGCAGCTCCGATAGCGAGCCTGCTAGTCGCGTCCTACCCGGGTTACGATCCAGCATGGCTTCGGCAAGCGGCTCGGAGAGCACGCGGTTGTTCGGTCGTGACCGCGAGTGCGCCGCTGTGCTGGGCCTGCTGGACGAGGCTCGGGCCAGCCGCAGCGGGGTGCTGGTGCTGCGAGGCGACGCGGGTTGCGGCAAAACGGCGCTTCTGCGCTATGCCCGCGAGAACGTGAGCGACTTTCGAACCGTCGGGTTCGCAGGTGTGCAGTCGGAGATGGAGCTCCCTTTTGCTGGTCTGCAGCAGCTGTGCGCGCCGCTGTTTGATCGGCTCGAGCGGTTGCCACCGCCGCAAAGAAGAGCGTTGGAAGTGACGTTCGGCCTGCGCGACGAGGCGGCGCCCGATCGGTTCCTGACCGGGCTCGCCGTCCTCACGTTGCTCGCCGACGCCGCCGACGAGCAGCTGCCGCTGCTTTGCCTGGTCGACGATGCCCAATGGCTCGACCGTGCGTCATTGGAGGTACTGACCTTCGCCGCGCGCCGCCTGGTGGCCGAGCCGATTGCGGTCGTCCTCGCCTGGCGGGACGGTATGGAAGGCCATCTCGACCTGACTGATCTGCAGACGTTGCGGTTATCCCCACTAGGCGACGGTGACGCCCGCCGAGTCCTGTTGTCCACAATGCATGGGCGTCTCGACGAGCAAGTGCAGCAGCGCATCATCGCCGAAGCGCGGGGCAACCCACTCGCATTGATGGAACTGCCTCGGGCGCTGATGCCGGCCGATTTCGCCGGCGGCTTTGCCGTGCCCGATGTCCGACCGACATCACTCGCGATCGAGCGAAGCTTTCTGCGCCGCCTCCACTCGTTGTCCGACGACTCACAGCTGCTGGTACTGGCAGCCGCTGCCGAACCGGTCGGTGACGTGCAGGTGCTGATGCGTGCCGCCGACGCACTCGGCGTCGAGGTCGATGCTCTTCGACCCGCCCAGACGGAAGGACTCTTGGAGGTCGAAGCGCGCGTCCAGTTCCGCCATCCCCTTGTCCGCTCAACGATCTATCAGGCGGCCTCGCCCGAGGCGCGGCGCAGGGTGCACCGCGCCCTCGCGGACGCGACCGACGGCGAGACCGACGCCGACCGGCGAGCGTGGCACCGCGCGAACGCCGCCGACGGTCCGGACGACCAGGTTGCGGACGAGCTCGAGCGATCGGCGAGCCGAGCGCGGGCACGCGGCGGGGTCGCTGCTGCGGCAGCGTTCCTGGAGCGGGCAGCCACGCTCTCCCTCGACCCGCTCAGGCGTCGCGACCGGGCGCTCAGCGCCGCGGAGATGAAGGTTCAGGCCGGTGCACTCAAGGACGCAGCAAGGTTGTTGGCCGTCGTCAACACCGGCCCGGACGACGACTTGTTACAGGCTCGATCCCAGTTGCTCCTCGGGCACATCGCCTTCGCGACGAAACGCGGCAGCGAGGCGGCCTCGCTGCTACTCGCGGCCGCTCGGCGGTTCGAGCCGCTCGACGCCCTCGCCGCCCGCGAGACCTATCTCGAGGCGCTCATGGCCGGCCTGTTCGCCGGCCGCCTTGCGGTGGGCGCCGGAGTCGTCGAGGTCGCGAGCGCCGCCGCCCAACTGCCCCGGCCATCCTCCCCACGTCCCGCGGACCTACTGCTCGACGGCATGGCGCGCTTGTTCACCGAAGGACACGCGGCGGCCCGACCTGTGCTGCAACGCGCGATCAAGGCCGTCCGCGATCCCGAGCTTCCGCACGAGGAGCAAGTGCGATGGTTACCCATCTCCTGCACCGCGAGTATGGAGCTATGGGACGACGAAGGGTGGTATCAGGACACCGCGCGCTACGTCGACGTCGTCCGGGACAGCGGCGCGCTCAGCGACCTTCCGTTCTGCCTGCATCACCGCAGCGTTGTCCTCGCGTTCGCCGGCGAGTTGACGACCGCAGCAGAACTCATCGATGAGGCAACGGCGATCATCGAGGCGACGGGGAGCTTGCTCACGCCGGACGCCGCGCGGGCGGCGCTTGCGGCGTGGCAGGGTCGCGAGGAGCAGACGCGGGCCATCGCTGCGACCTGCATCGCCGACGTCGCAGAGCACGGAGAACACGGGGAGGGTAGCCGACTGACGGTCGCGTATTGGGCGCTCGCCCTGTTGAACAACGGACTTGGCCGCTACGAGGAGGCGCAAGCCGCGGCCGAGCTCTCGACCGCGTATCCCGCTGAGCTGAGCTCGAGCTGCTGGGGACTCGTCGAGCTCATCGAGGCGGCGGTTCGTTGCGGGTCGGTCGAACAAGCCCGCGAAGCGTTGGAGCGGTTGTCGAGCGTGACGCAGAGCGTGCAGAGCGATTGGGCGCTCGGGATCGAGGCGCGTTCCCGCGCGCTTGTCACGGACTCCGAAGATGCCTATCGCGAGGCGATCGACCGGCTAGGCCGGACCCGGATGCGGGCCGAGCTCGCCAGGGGCCACCTCGTCTACGGCGAGTGGTTACGACGGCAGCAGCGACGCACCCCGGCCCGCGAACAGTTGCGCATTGCCGCCGCCATGATGACCGACCAGGGGATCGACGCCTTCGCCGTTCGGGCTGTACGCGAGTTGCGTGCGACCGGCGAAAAGGTGCCCAACCGACGCGCCGAGCCTCAGGGCAAACTGACGCCGCAGGAGATACAGATCGCTCGCTACGCTCGTGACGGGCTCTCCAACCCGCAGATCGGTGAGCGCCTGTTTCTCAGCCCCCGCACCATCGAATGGCACCTCGGCAAGGTGTTCACCAAGCTCGGTATCGCCTCTCGCCGAGAGCTTCAGGACGCGCTTGCACAATCAGGAGTGGGACCGCGCTTCGCTGGAGGATTGGTGTCCGACGAGCGGGGCGTCGACCCGCCGCAATAGCCACGGATGATCATTCTGACCGGATGGCAACGGCTCGCAACACCTGCAGCGAATTGCTGGATCACCAACGTCGCCAATGGTGTCCGTCGAGGTCAAGTCTGCCGGAGGCCAGAACGATGTCGAGATGGTGGTTGGTGGGTCGGCGCTTTCGGCCGAGCGTCTCCGGTAGTTCGGCGCCGAGACCGAGATGTAGGCCGTAGTGACGTTCGTGCCATTGGTAGCCCGGTTGGCAGAGTGGTACGGCTGCCGGCACCGCCATCGACTGGCCGAGCCCGGTTTCGATTACGGTCCTGAGCGCCGGCACGGCGGTGATGACGGCTCGTAGATCGGCGACGAGCTCGCGCCGTGCGCCTTCGACCTCGTCCAGTCGGCCGTTGTTGAAGGTGAGTTGAAGTTCCCCGGGGCGGATGCGGCCGTACTTCAGGCCGAAGGGCAGCGTCCCGATGAGCCAACCGTCGAGGTCAAGGACGCCATCGACCGATCGGGGTCGGCAGGCGACTTCGCCGCTGGGCAGCATGTAGTCGTAGTCCTCCAATCCGCTGTACTCGACCCATCGACTGTTGGCGCAGTCGATCATCAGCTCAGCAGCCGATTCAGGACGGGACCGGTAGGTCAGCATCTCGGCGCTAGCGACCGTGTATCGCGTTCGCTGGCACCTGAGTTTGACGTCAGCGGGCGCCTCGGCGAACAGGACGGGAAACGTGTCGTCCCACACGTCGAAGCAGATACGCAACCGTGAACTCGGCCAGCGTGCGTACGCCATCAGAGCCGTTTGGTAGTCGACGCCCTGGTGGTCGGCGCGCCCATCGTGGACCGCGAACTCGAGGAAGCCGACGCTTGGATCGGTGCGTAATGCCAGTCCAGCTTTCTCCACAAGTGCCGGTGAGGTTTGGCCGAGAACGAAAAGTTGGGTCGAACCCAGTTTCGGCAGGAGCCGACGACGCATAGTGCGATGGGCGGGCAGTTCCAGTGCGACGAGCCACCGGGTGATTCCGGGTGGGAGGTATTGCGTGAAGTTGTCGATCGCGCGGTCCCAGTTCTCCTCCGCAGACACCTGGCGTGGGGAGTTAGATCCAGAGGCTTTTCTTGGGAGGAGGCGCGACCTTGGGGGCTGCATCAGCGCCGTCCCCGTCCTCATCCTCGGCAGTGATCTGCTCGTCACCGAAACCTTCTTCTTCGAAGTCCGCGGCACGGATCTCAAGGTCGGCCTGTACCTGCGTGGGGTCCGGCGGAGGCGGTGGCAAATACCCGTCAACTAGTTCGGTCACGCTCTGCTCGCTTCGATTGACCCGAACCAGGATCGATAGCGGCAGAATCCCGAACACGCCCGCCTTTCGGCTGAAGGTGAATACGACGTCGACCAAGTCACCGCGGTTGCTGATCAGCGCGCCGCCGTATTCGTGTCCCTCACCCGCTCGCCGGACGAGCAGCTCGCTCACTGTCTCATCGCTAACGGCCACAAGCAGGGCGGACAGTCGGGCGTCACCGTTCTGCTCGACGATGGCACGTAACCGGCTAACCTCCTGCGAGAATTGGCTGTTGCCGTCCATACGGCGCCCCTTCGAACACGATCAGTCAGTTACCGGAAGTATGCGCGGCACCGGTTGCTCAACGCAATGTCTCGGACCGACGCACCTCAGCAAGGAGTTCTCGCCGGACCAGCTATCGCGACTATCGTCGTAGCGGTGTCGCGCTAGCGACCAAGCGTAAGGCAGGTAGCGATGACCACGATGACCGATCTCGATCCGACGACTGAGCGGCTGTGCACGCTCATCGAGGATCTGCCCGAGCAGGATCTCAGCCGGCCGACGCCGTGCACCGAGTACACGGTCGGTGATCTGCTTGACCATCTCGCCGGGGTCACGGTCGCCTTCGGCGGTGCCGCGGTCAAGTCGAGCGGTGAGTCCTCGACGATGGCGCCTTGGGGCGATGCGTCGCACCTCGATCCGGATTGGCGCACGGTGCTACCGCAGCAGCTGCGGGACCTGGCCACAGCGTGGCGCAATAGCGAAGCATGGACCGGGACGGCTCGGGTCGGCGGTCAGGAACAGCCAGGAGACATAACCGGAATCATCCTGCTCGGCGAACTGGTCGTGCACGGCTGGGACTTGTCGCGCGGCGCCGGATTGGCGTTCGACGTCGACGCGGCCACGTTGGTGCCTCTCCACGACCTGATCTGTCAGGTCTTCGGCCCGGCATCGGACCCGGCGGCACGCGGGCCAGCCTTCCAACCGGCAGTGCCGGTGCCCAACGACGCCTCGATGCTGGATGAAACGTTAGGGATGCTGGGACGAGACCCCGCCTGGGCACCCTGCTGAAGGGCCAACCGGCGACGAGGTCTTGCGGCTCCGGCGTCGCCGAGTCGGCGCGCCGTGTCCTTGCATCGCTTCTGGTGGTGGACAGTGACGAGATGGCTGCACCGGGTCCGGGGAGGACGAGGCGACATTCGCTCAGCGGTGTGAGCACCGGGTTCCGGCTGGGCATATCGGTCGCAGTCGGTTTGGCGATCGCTGTGATCGTGTTGCTTGCTGGCTCGGCCAAATACGCTCCCGCGGTCGGATGGGATGCCGCCGCACTCACGTTGCTGGCGTGGGTGTGGTTCACCGTGTGGCCGATGGGCAGTGAGCAGACAGCGGCGAACGCCACTCGGGAGGACCCCAGCCGCGCCGTCAGCGATCCTCTTCTGCTCGGTGCCGCGGTCGTGAGCCTGGCTGCCGTCGGCTTCTTCCTCCTGCAAGCCGGTTCGGCGAAAGGGGCGTCTCAGGATTTCCTCGCGGGGGTAGGGGTCCTCACGGTCGCGTTGTCTTGGCTTGTCGTCCACACTGTTTTCACGCTGCGCTACGCGATGTTGTATTACACCGGCAGAGACGGTGGCGTGGACTTCAATCAACAGGCGCAGCCTTGCTACAGCGACTTCGCCTACCTGGCGTTCACCATCGGCATGACGTTCCAAGTGTCTGACACCGACCTGAAAACTCCGGCCATCCGCGCCACCGTCCTGCGCCAGGCGTTGCTGTCCTACCTGTTCGGCGCAGTCATCCTCGCCACCACCATCAACCTTGTCGCAGGCCTAGCCAGCAGCAGTGGCGGCTGACCAGCACCCCTTGGGCGATGGCAGCCAGCTTTCACGAATCGCTGGCAGGGCCTTGCAGTCGTGGGTCGAGGTCGGCGGCGCGTTCATGCAGCCGTTGGGCTTCCGCGTTCTCAGTCTCGGCTTCGGACAGGCGTTCGCGGGCCTCCTGCTCCCTGTCGGCGGCACGCAATTCGGCTTCGGCCCGTTCGCGTTGCGCTAGAGCGACTTGCTCGTCGGCGGCCGCGTGGGCCGCGCGCGCCTTGACGGCCCGCTGCTCGGATTCCGCTAAGTGCTCCTGGGCTTGGGCCTGGTTGCGTTCGGTGGTACGCGCTCGCATCCGTGGCAGCAGAACGAGCGCACCGATGGCCAGAACCACAATGACAACGACAATGACGATGATTACGATCTTCATAGTTACTCCTTCTTGCTTCGGAGTGTTGGCTCCTCGACGTGAGCCGTATCTTCGATGTGGGCCGCGCTTAGTACCAGTAGCGGCGGCCGCCGATCTCGCGTCCGGCCATGCCGAGTAGCGCAAGAATCACACCGATGACGACAAGGACGATCCCGATGGTCCAGAGGATCGGGATTCCGGCCACGAAACCGATGATGAGCAGGATGAGTCCGAGAACGATCATGAGGATCTCCGGCGGCAACGGCGGGCAACCCGGTTGTTGTGGGTGCGACGCACGACGTCCAAACATAACCACTACTACGGCGGATGCGCCATACCCAAATGGGCTTTACCGCGAAAATCGGAAAGTAGGATCGACCGTCGGCAGTCTTGCACACCATGGCGTCTACTACGATAGCCGTAGGAGTCGCGCAGAATCTGCGCTAGGGTCCATTGGACGGTGAACAACCACCTTCTCGCTGCGTTGCCTACTCGACGGCGCGCGGAAGGAGCGACGGCGTGACCGACCAGATTGAGTTTTCCGTCAAGCAGGCCAGCGACAGTCGAGCGATGGAGTGGTTAGCTCGTTTCGGACTCGCCGTACGCGGAATTGTCTACCTTGTCATCGGTTGGCTGGCTGTGCAGATCGCGCGCGGGCGCCATTCGCAGGAGGCAAATCAACGGGGCGCGTTGGCGACTGTCGCCCATCAGCCTGCCGGACGCGTCCTGCTGTGGCTCCTCGGGTTCGGTTTTGCGGCGTACGCGTTGTGGAGGCTGAGCGAGGCGGCATTTGGGACCGCGAGCGAAGGGCGAAAGGCCGGGCCGCGGTTGCAATCCCTTGTCAGGGCAATCATTTACGCCACCTTCGCGGTCACGACTTTCGCGTTCATTGCCGGCAATTCCCACCAGACGCAGCGACAGCAGCAAGTGACCGAAACCGCGAAGCTGATGAAACACGACGTCGGCCGGTGGCTGGTCGGCGCGATCGGTCTGGTAGTGGTGATCATCGGACTCGGCATGGTCGTAGAAGGGTTGCGGCAGAAGTTCCAGAAGCAGCTTCGGATGGGTGAACTTCACGGGATGGGCCGAACAGCTGTGGTTGCCCTCGGGACGATCGGCACGACTGCGCGAGGCATCGTGTTCGCGGTCGCCGGTGGCCTCGTCGTTGAAGCCGCGGTGAATTACGAACCTCAGGAGTCGACGGGATTGGACGGCGCTTTGCGGACGCTGGCTGATCAAGCCTACGGGCCGTGGATTCTCGGTGCGCTTGCGATCGGCCTCATCGCCTTCGGCGTGTACGGCCTGGCCGCTGCGCGATTCGCGAAAGTCTGAGCGGGCACGAATGTCGACGGATAGCCACACCAGCGACCATGCATTGCCCAAATGGTTTCTGACAGACGGCGAGCGGCGCAACGACGCCTCTGATATCAGGCCGTGGACGACCGGAAATCTGGTCGAGCCACTCGTAGATGGGGCAACGTACTTTGCGCGGCTGTACCAGGAATTGTCCACGGCTGGGCGTGCGGATCATGTCTATGTGGCCGACTTCCGCGGGGATACGGCTGAGCGGCTGAACGGCCCCGGGACCGCTGTCGGGTTCGTGCTCTCTCAACTGGCCAGACGCGGGGCGCTGGTGTTTGGCCTGATCTGGCGCTCTCAGCCCGATTGGCTCGATCAGAGCGAGGGCGCTAATGCCGAACTCGTCCGGGTTGTGTCTGACGCGGGCGGAGAGATGCTGCTCGACTCGAGGACGAGACGGGCCGGGTCCCATCACCAGAAGTTCGTGATCATTCGCCATCCCGATACGCCCACGGGCGATGTGGCGTTCATCGGTGGGATCGATTTGGGCTTCAGTCGCCACGACAGCCGTGAGCACGGGGGTGACCCGCAAGTCATGGCATTTCCTGAAGTGTACGGCGATCGGCCGCCCTGGCATGACGTTCAGGCAGCGATCCACGGGCCGGCCGTCAATGATGTTGAACATACGTTTCGTGAACGGTGGTACGGCAGCACCGCCCTTGACCTGTCCAGCCCGCTTCGGATGCTCATCGACCGGGCCTACCACGCCGGCAAACTCGTCGGCCGTGAGTTGCCCGCACAGCTACCCGACCCGCCGTCCGCGGGATCACACGCGGTTCAAGTCCTCCGCACCTACCCAGCCCGTCTTCGTCGATATCCCTTTGCTCCATTGGGTGAAAGGAGCATCGCCCATGCGTACCGAAAGGTGTTCGCGCGCGCGAAGCGGCTGATCTATATCGAGGATCAGTATCTGTGGGCTCCGTTCGTTGCCGAGCTGCTCGCCTCGGCGCTGCGGAACAACCCCGACTTGCACCTGATCGCGGTAGTTCCCCGATATCCCGACAAGGCCGGCGCCGCCAGGTTACCCAGCCTGGTCGGCCGCGAACAGGCCATCAAGCTCTGCCGCGCAGCGGGACATGAGAGGTTCGCGATCTTCGATGTGGAGAACCCGAGCGGAAATCCCGTGTATGTGCACGCGAAAGTCGTTGTCATCGACGACACCTGGGCCATGATCGGATCGGACAACCTCAACCGGCGGTCTTGGACTCACGACAGCGAATTGTCTTGCGCGGTACTGGACAGCGAATACGACCCTCGAGAACCGCACGATCCTGGCGGCCTCGGCGACCGAGCACGAAAGTTCGCGCGCGAGCTCAGGTTGAGCCTGTGGCGCGAGCACCTGGATCGCGAGGCGCACGACGAACTCGACGATGTGCTCGACCCGGCAAAGGCATTCGCGGTCATGCAGCACAGCGCGGAGACACTGCAAGCCTGGTACGACGCTGGCAGTGTGGGACCTCGTCCACCTGGGCGGCTGCGACCGCACGTCCCCGAGCGTCTGCCAGCGCGACATCGACCGTGGGCGGTCCCCGTCTATCGATGGCTGTACGACCCGGACGGGCGGTCGATTCGCGACCGCGTCCGTCGCCGTCCCTGACATTTGGCCTGGAGGTACCGATGACCGCACCACCGGTCAACCGCACGAGAGACGGCAGCAGGCGCAGCTGGCCCGACGTCAGAAGGGCCGCATTTCGGTTGGTGCCGGCAGCGGTTCTGGTCTGGCTCGTGATGTGCAGCGTCGGTTATCTGCTAGTGCATCCGTTGACCCGTGCCGGATTCACCAATTGGGAGGGGGGCGCGGACCGTTGGTTCGCCCATCATCGCAGCGCCACCTGGAACAGCATCACCAACTTCGCCAGCCTGGCTGGTGACACGCCCGCAGCGATCGGCATAACGGTTCTCGCGTTTATCACATTGCGCCTGCTGCTGCACCGATGGGCGGAGGCAATCCTGCTTGCGGTGGCGATGATCGGGGAGGTGTGCATCTTTTCCAGTACGACCATCGTCGTCGGGCGCAACCGCCCAGCCGTCGCCCACCTGGACGGATCCCCACCGACGTCGAGCTTCCCCTCTGGCCATACCGCCGCATCCACAACGCTCTACACAGTGCTGGTCATCGTGGTCTTCACCTGCACTACGCGGGCAGCCTGGCGCGCGCTCGCCGTCGCCCTGGCCGCGTTTATCGTGCTGTCGATCGGACTGTCTCGCCTCTATAGAGGAATGCACTACCCGAGCGATGTACTCGGCGGTGTGATGCTGGGCTTGCTCTGGGCCGCTGCGACATCGCTGGTCCTGCTACCGACAAACACCACTGAACATCGTGGCTGACGTCGACGTGCCCCAATGAACCAGCCAGGCCTTCAGAGCGACGATGCAGCCCGACGGTTCGGCGTCCGGGGTTTGCTGGCCTTCACTGCTGTCTTTCTGATAGCAGTGCCATTCGGCACGCTGGTCCTTCTGTTGCGGCAGAAAGTCGCCTGGTTGCGCAGGATTGACTTGACCGCCGCAGCGAACCTGCACGACTTCGACGAGCGACACCCCGGTTTTGTGACCACGATGAAAGTGATCACGAACTCGGGGTCCTCACTGGTCTGGCTGATCGTCTTGACCCTTGCCGGGCTGTGGCTGCTATACCGAAAGCTCTACCGGCTCACCGCATTCCTCGCGGTTACCGCGATCGGCGGTTCATTGCTGAACGGCGCCATCAAACAGGCAGTGGGCCGCACGCGCCCGGTGCTCGTAAATCCGATCGCCACCGCGACTGGCAAATCCTTTCCAAGCGGGCATACCCAGTCAGCGATGGTGAATTATGGGATTCTGCTGCTGGTCTTCCTGCCGGTTGTAAGCCGACGCTGGCGACCTCTCATCATCGTCGTTGCGTCGATCATGGTCGGCCTGATCGGCTTCTCTCGAGTCGCGCTCGGCGTGCACTACGTCTCCGATGTAGTCGGTGGGATCATCATCGGAGCCGCCTGGCTGCTCGCCATGACTGCAGCGTTTTCGGCCTGGCGCCGCGACCGGCAGTTGCCGCCCGTCACGCCCGCCGACGGCCTTGAGCCAGAAAACTCCGAACGGTTGAAACCCGATTCGCCATGACCACCGCAGCACGCCCGTGCGGCGTGGTGGAGCTGCTCAGGGCTCACCGAGAGTCCGCCCTTAGCTGACCGGTTCTCAGCCAACCATGGGGGCGATTAGCTCGCTGGGCAGTCGGCCTGGTGTTCGACGACAGCGCCCGGCCCAGGACAGATCTCTGTTTCTCTGCCGTCTGCGTAGCGGACGGTGAAGATCGATTGCTCAGCCCCAAAATCACGGATCTCAACTATCTGAACAGAATGTTCAGCCTCGCCCACAACGCGCCCATGTACATGCAGCCGGTCTCCCACGTGTGCCCTCATAGCCACCTCCAGCGACACCAACCAGTATGCGCGCCACGGCCCCGGTTGATACCTGGCTTCAGCGGGCCAGTCTGGCACCGTCTCGCCACACCACCCGCCGAGGAGGCTCGACTAGCCCGTACGCGTAAACAGTGTGCGAGTTACGCACACAGCTGCGTAGATCTACGGATCCGCACACGAGCTGAATCGCCAACACTAGGTAGAGCCAATCCACCTTCCCTAGCGAGCACATCATGGCCAACCAGACAGGTAACAAAACGTACGAATCCCTAACCGATGCATCTAGCCTGAGCCCGGCTCAACGTGTGTGCGACGCTGCTCGACATCTGTATGACGCTGAATGCGCCCTCCATATTGCGCACCAGACTGGCGTTGACTTCTGGATCTCGGCGGCATCTGATCGCCTGCACGACGCGGTGCTCGAGCTGAACGAGGCGGAGCGCCTCCTTGAGGCAGCCGAGTCTCGCCGGCCGGCCGCATGAATCACAGCACCTCACGCGGCGCCGAGCAGGTCTTGCGACTCTGGCCGTGCAGCGTATGCTTTTCTGTTGCGCAGCAGCGAGAATCCAATCCAGGTAGCTGGGCTTGCGTCTGACCCGGCGCGATCGACGAGCGCCAAGGCCACCGCGGAGTCCGCACTGAGGCATGTCGGTGAGGGGGTATCTGCTCCACACAATTTCTTGAAGCCTGGGCTGAGTTTCAGGCCAATTGTTCGACCTGTCAGCCCTCGTGCGGGCGCTGGTTCGGTAACCGAGGCCCGCGAATGGACGAAAGGGCAGGTCGTTGAAACGTGTCGCGAGGTTGATGGTTGGTGTTTCCTGCGCGTTGGCTGCGACTGCCATCGCGTTGCCCGCAAATGCGATGAAGAGCACCGTGACGGCGCACGTTGCGCAGAGGTCCGCGCCTGTCTCGCAGGCTGTGGAAGATCCCCTGTGTGTCGGACACTCGTCACTGTGCGCCGACCCTTACGACAGCCCGGGCGGTGAGTATGTCGGACATGATGAGCCATCGATCGAGTTCAAGTCCGGCGTGCGAGGCTCGGGCAACGACATCACTTACACCATGACACTGCCTACTGAACCTGTGGTTAAACCCACCCCGAGCGGCGCGGGCGGTGGCACATGGAACTTCCAGCTCAGGCCGACATTTTGGTTCGGCCTGACGCTCTGCGACAGCGAGTCCGCACCGGAGTTCAGCAAGACTTGCGTGCCTGATTCCGATGCCAACGACCTGGTCGGGACCAACCCGGCCGCGGCGGACTACATCGGAAAGCATCCGGGAAACGCCTTCATGGAATTGCAGTTCTACGGCCCCGGCTACGTTCCGCAGTTCGAGGGATTCGGCTGCACCGCCCATCAGTACTGCGCGGCCATGACCATCGACAGCCGTACGGTCAACCAAAATACGGGTACGGAAAACACCGCCGCCTGCAACAACTACGTCCTCGGCGGCCCTGAACCGATCAACTGGGCCTACATCACCAAGAATGGTCAGTCGCAGGCACCGGCGAACCCGTTGTTCACCGGAACCCTCTCGAGTCCTAACCTGAGCGCAGTGAATCCGGATCTGAACAAGGACCTGCTGATGAGCCCCGGAGACCGGGTTCGCATACACATGTATGACACCCGAGCCGGCTTGCGCATCGACCTGAATGATTTGTCGACCGGCCAGCGCGGATCGATGACCGCATCGATCGCTAACGGGTTCGGACACATCCTCTACACGCCTGGAGCCAGCACCTGTCAGCAGAGCCCCTATGCGTTCCACCCCGAGTACTCGACGGCCAACCCGCGAGGTAACACCTGGTCGGCGCACACCTACAACGTGGCGATGTCAGATGAGATCGGGCACTTCGAGAATTGCTTGCAACTCGATGCGGATTTCAATTGTGCGGTGCCCGGCGCGCAGGATCGTGGCGGGCTGGACGAAGATGATGGAAACAATTTCTGTGTCCCCGCTGAGGATTCTACGCTCATAAAGATCAACGGTTGCCTTAGCTCAGATGAGGATTTCGACGGCCAGTCCTATCAGAAGGATTGGCCTGGCACAGATCGGAACGTGTTGCGCGACCGGTTACTGCACCCGTCGCCAGTACTGTTTACCAGCCCGCTGGCGAACGGACGAACGAACTTCTCGACGATCGCGTTCGAGACTGATCTACCTCGAATCGAGGCGGCCGACTCGCAGGACAACCCGCCGTTCTGCGACACGTCCACCGGAGCCAACTGCGTTAACCCGCCCAACGGCGCGAAGTTCTATCCGCTCTTTACGACGCGCAACGTCCTCGGGACGTGCACCTGGCAGCAGGGCGGCGCCTTCATCCCTGGCACCACCAACACCTTCGGCGGAAGCTCAAAGACCGAATACGGACCGCTGCTGAAAACCGTCTACCCGGCGGCTGGATTCACGACGGTCACCCGATACAACAACTTCAATAGCGGCGACAAGGCCAACCCCTGCCGCGTCCGTTAGCCGTGCAGGCTCACACCGTCCGCGTCATCCGCTAGCGAGTCAGGGCTGGCGGCTGGCGGGGTTCGGTGATTGAGTCGGGGCGTGGTAATCGATCATGTAGTCGTCCTATGTCTTGAGAACCGGTCTTTCGACCACATGCTCGGTTATCTCGATCATCCATCGCCCGATTTCGAGGGACTTCTAGGCAGCTATGACAACCCGGGGTGGGACGGCGGGCCGCGGGTGGCCGCTTCTCCCGATGCCAAGAAGGTGCTCCCGTTCGGGCCGGACCACTCGCACGACGCCGTCATGGAGCAGCTCTCGGTGAATCGGTCCGGGCCGGAGTGGCGCCCGACCAACCAGGGTTTCGTGACGAGCTATGAGCGCAAGGCCCGCGGCCTCGCCCCGCCAAGGATGAGCGGCATCTTCGCCCCGATCCTCAATCGGCTCTCGGCCCTCAAGGTCAAGAGCCAGGCGACGGGGAGCGGACGCGGACCGCTCGCGATGCTCTGCCAGCCAATGCAGAACGTACCGGTGCTCAGCCGCCTTGCGCTCGACTTCGCGGTGTGCGATCACTGGTTCTGCTCGGTGCCTGGCGAGACATGGCCCAACCGAAACTACCTGCACGCGGCCACTTCTGATGGCGAGACCGACATCGAGCCACGCCCCTATCTCAACCCGACCATCTTTGAACTGCTCGAGGAACATGGCCACACCTGGCACATCTATCACGACGACACGCCCCAGGTGTGGGCCTTCCCCAAACTGTGGGATACCCCCGAGCGCCACGCGAAGTGGTATCCCAGCAACCGGTTCGCCGAGCATGTCGCGGCGGGCCAACTGGCCGCGTATTCCTTCATCGAGCCCAACCACCGGCCCCCGTTTCACACTCTGGATCATCAGCCGTTGCTCGGCGAGGGCCCAGACGTGAGCACGAGCCAACACCCTGAGAACAACCTGGTGTCCAATGCGGCCTACGACGAGTTCGATCCTGCTACCGATACCGACTTTGCCCGCGGTGAAAGCCTGATCGCCAACGTCTACGAAGCCCTGCGCGGCAATCCGGACCTCTTTGCACGCACGCTGCTCGTCATCACCTACGACGAGCACGGCGGGTTGTTCGACCACGTCCCACCGCCGGACGGCGTGCCAGCACCCGGTGACGGGCGCAGCGGACTGGGTCGACTGCTGCACGCACTGTGGCATCGCTCGGTGCATCCGTTCGACTTCACCCTGCTCGGCCCACGGGTACCGACCGTTCTCGTCTCTCCGCTTATTCCGGCTGGCACGCTGGTGAGCCGGATCCACGATCATGCGAGCGTGCCGTCGACCCTGCGTGCTCTGTTCGCGCCGGACGCGTCTCCGCTGACTGCGAGGGATGCCTGGTCGCCGCCGTTTCACGACGTGGCGAGCTTGGCCGAGCCTCGGACCGATCTACCCGACCTCTCTGCGTACCTTCCCGCGGTGCCGCTGGTCTCCGCGGCAAGCAATGCAGGAAGTCGCGCCGCACGCACCACCTCAGTGGCCGATGCGGCCCGACCCGTTCCGCTCGCCGCCCCGGTTCCGACGCACTACCAACCCTTTGTCGCGCAGGCTGAGAAGGTACGCGCTCACCTCGTCGCAATAAATGAGCCAGAGGCCGGGGCGGTCAACGCAACCTCAGACTCAGTACGAGCGAGTCAGATCACTGCGGCGTTCAGCGACGCGGCTCATCGTCACCGCCATCCCGACGAGGTTCACCCTTAATGCAGGGGGAGCGACTGGGTGTGCTCGATGTGCACCGCCTGTAGGGACTTGGGGTCGAGCCCCAACAGGTTCAAGATCGTCGGAGCGATCTGCGTCGTCAGGACCGGTGCGTGGACGGTGTTCTGATGTTGCACTCCTGCTCCAGCGACCACCAGAGCGATGTTTCGATCGTCTGCGGTACCGCCGCCATGTTCGGCGATCTTTGAGACGCCGCCGGTGTACACGACGCCTGGTTGCACGACCCCTACGAGATCGGGTGCGTGCGTATCGCCGGCTGGCGCCTGGTAGTAATCGTCGGCGGCTCGTCCGGTGAAGACGGTCCGCAGCCCAGACGACTTCACCGTTGCCGAGAAGGTGCCCTTCGGATCGTTGATCAGGTTGGCCGGTGCCGAGTGGCTGAGCAGGAACTGTTTGGCGAAGGCGAGCGCAGCCGGACTGTGATCGGACAGCCACCACAGCATGGCGTCGTCGTCGACCGAGAATGCCACGAGTGGCGTGGACGACTTCGGGTGCTGGACCAACCAGGCCGCATTGACTGCATCGACGATGGCCCCGTCATCGACCCGCCGGAGTGTGGTGGGGTCGATCGGAGATTGGCCATGCTTGGCCGAGAGAATCACGGTCGTGTTGCGATCGAGGCCCTGGCTGTGAATCTGTGACTGCATGGCGCCAACCTGCGTGTTGATGTAGTTCAGCGCGTTGGACAGTAGGGGCCCAGGTGTGCCGTCTGGTTTGTAGCCTCCGGTCAAGCCGTCCGAGCTCGGTAACTTCTCAGCTGTGGAGACGGTTTGGAAGTTCATGCCAAAGATGGCCGGCACACCGACGTGCTTGGCGCCCGAGTGATCCAGACCGCCGATTTCGTTGAGGACGGCCGCCACTTTGGTGCTGTCATATTCCTGCGTCAATGCATTGTCGGTGGTCCAGTCGTCACCGGTTGCGTCGGCAACACTGTTGATCTCGGGAGTGAAAAGGTCATCGATCCCAGTTCCGGACGGACCGTTGAGAATCTCATACGCTGGGTGCTTGTCCGACCAAGCCGTCCGCAAGCCCTTGGCGTGCGCCACCTCGAAGACGGTATTCACTCGGAGGTAGTCGCTCGGATAGACCGGGAGGCAAGTGGCCGGGTCGATTGGAAGCGATGCCGGATCCAGCAGCGTTTGCGGAGTTGGCGTCATCTTCAAGATGGCTTTGGTGATTGCCGGAGCATCGGCGAGCGTCTGCGCCTTGGTGTTCGTTGGCAATGCGGTGAGCGCCGGATCCGTCAATTTCTGGCCGGCGTCGAGCGTGATCGGATCATGGGATCGATCGGCTGCTTCGGTCCAGGGCACTTCGGTGCCGGGTGTCGCGCTCGTGCAGTCGGTCGTGCCGGGCGCCAGCAGCGTGTGGTTGTAGGTGTCGTCGTAGTACACACCTGATGTACCGGGCCCGCCGCCGGTCAGTTGGGCGATCATGCCCGGGAACGAGTCCGAGGGAAGCGTCGTCTGTGCTGCGGTGTAGTCGATTCCGCGTTCGACTAGCGAAGCGAGAGCCGACTGGGGGTGAGCGTGGACGTACCACGCAAGATCGGTGGCGTGTAAACCATCCACCGACAACAGCAAGACGTGCTTGGCGGGCGGCGCGGGCTTTGCGGTGGCAGTTGCACTGATTCCGACAGCGGAGAGTGCGAGACCACAGCTAACCGCGACGGCGATCGTACGAGAACGCATGGGTTCCTCCTTCGACGGCGACTCCTACCAATGTTGTAGTAGTACGTCTCGAGATGAACCTGCATATTTCTGACGGGAAAGTGAACAGTTGGTTACCGGGAGCTAGGCGTCGAAGCGGGTGAGTCGCACGGCGGCGAGAACGATCGCGACCGCCGTCCAAGCGCATAGCACCGCTAGGCCGGCCCACGGTGAGAGGTGGGTGGTGTCGGGATGCCCCCAGAACGCCTCGCCTGCATTGTTCGGTAGGTACGGACCGATGTTGTTCGACCAGCTCTTGGGCAGCAGTCCGAGGATGGGCGGAATGACAAAGAACAGTGCGACCAAGCTGGATATGCCGGCAGCGGTATTGCGGAGCAGGCAGCCGAGCGCCATGCCGATGATCCCCACCAACAGCAGGTAAATCCCTGCCGCGATGACCATGCGGAGCGCGCCCGGGCTTGAGATTCCGACGCGCAGGTTGTGCCCGGTCAGCAGTGCTTGCCCCACAAAAAACGAGACGAACGTCGGAAGCACAGACGCCGCGCCGACGACCCCGGCGAAGACGGCGATCTTGGCCCACAAGACCGGTAGTCGTTTGGGCGTAGCGGTGAGCGACGCGCGGATCATTCCCGTCGCATACTCGCCACTGATGAGCAGGACACCCAGGACGCCGACCGCGAGTTGGGAGATCAGCACCCCGTTCAGACTGCTGACTACGGCGTTGAAACTTGCACGGTCGCCAGGGTCAAGCTGTGTCCAGTGAGCGGCAGTGACGGCACAAATCAGCGCGCTTACCCCGATGGTCAGCACGATGGATACCAAAAGGATGATTTTAGTGGACCGCAGCGAACGAAACTTCGTCCACTCCGATCGGATGACCCGGGCCTGAGTGACCTTCATGCCCGAGAACGTGGGTCGAGTCGCGGCGCCAGATGAGACGGTCGTCGTCATCGGAGCTCGCCCGTGGGGATGGCCCGATCTTCGGCTGCGGTTGGCGTCGGTGTGGCGTGGGCGTGATATTCCACGGCGCTGCGCGTGAGTTCCATGAACGCTTCTTCCAATGACGCCTGCTGGGTGGCGAGCTCGTGGACGCGGATGTGGTTTTCCCAGGCGATGTCGCCGACCTGCTCAGCGCTCAGCCCGTGAACCTCAATCTGCCCTGGTGCGATCTGGACCACGCCGACGTCCGGGCTCACCAGCAGTCGCTGGAACTCGGTTGCCTGCGGAGTACGCACGGAGACGACGTTTCCAGATGCTTGTGCGACAAACTCAGCCACCGTCGTGTCCGCGATCAGCTGGCCGCGGCCGACGACAATCAGGCGCTGTGCAGTAAGCGCCATCTCGCTCATCAGATGCGATGACACGAATACCGTTCGGCCTTCGGACGCCAGGGCTTTCAGCAGGTTACGGACCCAGAGAATGCCTTCCGGGTCCAGGCCGTTGACCGGCTCGTCCAGGATCACCGTCTGTGGATCACCGAGCAATGCGGAGGCCACGCCGAGACGCTGTCCCATGCCGAGCGAGAATCCGCCCACACGCTTCTTGGACACCTCGCTGAGGCCGACCAGGTCGATGACCTCTGCGACCCGCCGTTTCGGGATGCCGTTGGTCTGGGCGAGCGCCAACAGATGGTTGTACGCCGAGCGACTGGTGTGCACCGCTCGTGCTTCGAGCAAGATACCGAGCTCAGCCATTGGTGCGCTGGCGTCGCGATAACGGCCGCCGTTGACCGATACCGAGCCGGCAGTCGGCGCGTCGAGGCCAGCAATCATCCGCATGGTCGTGGACTTTCCGGCGCCGTTGGGTCCGAGGAATCCGGTGACAATGCCGGGCTGCACCGTGAAGGTGAGGTCCTTGACCGCCACCTTCTCGCCGTAGCGCTTGGTCAAATTTCGGACTTCGATCATGGCTGCCTTTCCAATTGACCTTTTCCGCGAGCGGAAACGGTCATCAAGTATTCGTTCACTCCGTCGCGATCCGACCTCGTTACTACTACTTTCGAAATAGTAGTTGTCGATCCTGAGAGAACGGCGAGGGCAGGTGGCAACGCCGCGCGCGGACGCCAGCGATGGCCCTTGACCGAAGTTCTCTAGTTATCTACCCTCCTAGATAACTAGAGGAGTGTCGTCATGCTTACGTTGCGACTATCGGCCAAGTCGAATATCCCGCCCTACGTTCAGATCGTCGAGCAGGTTCGCCAAGCACTGCTGACCGGTGTGCTACGGCACGGCGATCGTCTTCCGACGGTCAAGGAGGTCGTCGGTTCGCTGGCGATCAACCCGAATACGGTGCTGAAGGCGTACCGGGAGCTCGAACGAGACGGCCTGGTCGAGGGCCGTCAGGGCATCGGCACGTTTGTGCTCCGGCGTCCGGATGGTCCGCCACCCGGTACCCATGCACTGCTGGCCCGCAGTTTGGCCGCGTGGGTGTCCAAGGCGCGTGCTGCCGGAATGGGGGACGTCGATATCGAGAGCATGATGCGCTCGGCATTGGCGGTTGTCGTGGACGAGGCGAGCGCATGACGGCGACGGCGGCGACCAGGCCGATGGAGGCGATCGTCACGCACGGTGTGGGACGGCGCTACGGAAACAAATGGGCCCTACAGGATTGCACGTTCGCCATCCCCGAGGGTCGTGTCTGCGGCCTCGTCGGGGCAAATGGCGCGGGCAAGACGACCCTGTTACGGCTGCTCGCCGGGCTCTCCACGCCCAGCGTCGGGTCAGCCGAGGTCGCCGGGCGCGGCCCAGCTGACACCGAGGAGTTTCTCAGTGATGTCGGGTTCCTGGCCCAGGAGATACCGCTCTACCGGCGATGGAATTCCGAGGACCACTTGCGGATGGGTGCTGCGATGAACCCGCGGTGGGACGATCATGCCGCCCGGGATCGCCTGAGGGCGCTGCAGATTCCGCTTGAACAACGCGTCGCGACCTTGTCAGGCGGTCAGCGGGCACAGGTCGCGCTCGCGCTATGTCTGGCAAAACGCCCCCGTGTACTGCTGCTTGATGAGCCGGTCGCCGCGCTCGACCCACTGGCTCGGCGAGAGTTTCTGTCGAGCGTCGTCGAGGCAGTCGCCGAGGGCGATCTCACCCTTATGCTTTCCAGCCATTCGGTGGCCGATCTCGAACGGGTCTGCGATCACCTCGTCGTGCTCGCTGCAGCCCACACGATGCTGGCCGCCGATATCGATGAGGTGCTGTCCTCTCATCGCGTCCTGACGGCGTCTCGTCGCGACACCTCGATGATCGAGCGCGAGCACATAGTGCTGCGAAGAGAGCAGACAGCCCGCCAAACTACCTTGTGGGTACGGCTGAACGGGCCGGTGCACGACCCGGGATGGCAGGTCGAACCGCTGAATCTGGAAGACATCGTGCTCGCCTATCTCGGCTCGGACCGATCCTCGGCCGACCACCTCGGCGTGGCGGTGGTGTCATGACCTGGTTGCTGTGGCGCCAGCACCGCGTGTCGGGAGCTTTGGCTGCCGGTCTGTTGGCGATATTCGGAGTGTTGCTATGGGTCACCGGCGTCACGATGGCCCACGACTACCGCACTGCGCTGTCCGAGTGCGGCAAGGTCGGCACTGACTGCAGCGGCCTGAACCTCTTCCAGGGCGACGGCGCCGTCATCGACCTCGTCAACCTGACTGTCGCCATACCCGTCTTGATCGGTGTGTTTTGGGGAGCGACCTCCGTTGGTCGTGAATACGACGCCGGAACGAACCTGCTCGTCTGGACTCAATCGGTCACCCGTCGTCGCTGGATGTGGGCGAAGGTGCTCACCCTTCTGTCGTCCTCCCTGCTGGTCGGAGCGGCGCTGAGCGGCATGGTGACGTGGTGGTCGGGAACGCAGAACTCCTATCACCAAAATCGATTCGACCCGCTGCAGTTCGACATACAGGGTCTGATGCCGGCCTCGTACACGCTTTTCGCAGCCGCTCTGGGCTTGCTCGCCGGCGTGTTGTGGCGGCGAGTCCTGCCTGCGATCGTCACCACCGTCGTCGGCTTCGTCGCGGTGCGCTTTCTGATCGAGAATTACCTCAGGCAGCACTACGCCAAGGCTGTCACGACCATCGACCCAGCCGTGGTCAACGGCGATCAACCTCGCGGCGCCTGGTCATTGCACGGCGACCTACTACACAACGGGTCTGTGGTCAGCGGCCCGATCCCGGTACCGCGGGACTGCATCGCGGTACAGAGCCGAGCCGAGATGACCGCCTGCCTGCAACGCAACGGCTACCACTTCAGCCAGACCTACCAGCCGGCGAACCGTTACTGGACATTCCAGTGGATCGAAAGCGGAATCTTCGTTGCTATCGCAGCTGTTTTGGTCGCCATCGCAGTCATCACGGTTCGCCGCCGCGACGCGTGACTACACGCCGGCGGCGGTGACGATGGCGTCTGTGGCGAACCCGGCGAGCATCCCTAGCAGCAGGCCGTACGCGAGCAGGTCGGGTCGCTTGGCCCGGGCCGCGATACCCAGCAACTGCGCGACGACGTAGATGATCGACCCGGCGGCCAAGGTCAAGAACACGACGGAGACAGCTTCGCTGGTGAAGCCGTGCCCGATCCAGGTGCCGATGAAGGTCGGGCCGCCGCCGATGGCCGCCATGCTCAACAGGAAACCCCATGAGGGCCGGCGGACGGAGCCACTCGAGTCGGTGTCCGCGGCGAGCGGCGCTACGATCCCGAACCCTTCCGTTGCATTGTGCAGCGCGAAGCCGATCACGAGCATGGTGGCGAGCCCGATTTCGTTACTCGCTGCGGACTGCCCAATGGCCAGGCCCTCAGCGAAGTTGTGCAGCCCGATACCAACCGCGATCAGAAGTGAGAGGCGGCGTGCCGCTGACCAGGTCGCCACTCCGCGCGGCCGACGAACGGGCCTCTCGTGCACAGACATCGCGCCTGGCCCGACGGCATGAGCTTTGGCGGACTGAGCCGCGATGTAGCGGTCGTAGGCAACCAAGCTCAGCAGGCCTACGGCAAGGCCGCCGGCGAACAATGCACCGTAGCCAAGGACCGGCCCGAGGCCGCCGGTGTGTTCGTGAGTCGCGACCAGAGCAGAATCAATTGGCTCCCACGCGGCGGAAAACACGTCCCAAACCAAGAACAACAAGACACCGACGGCGGTTGCGTTGAGAAAGGCCCGCACACCGGGAAGCGGCCTGCGGAGCCGGCCAACCGGCATGCCAATGAGAATCGTTACCCCGGCGATGAAACCGAGTAGAAGCGTCTTCGACAGGTCCACGAACTCTCCAAAGGTAAGCCTCACCTAATGACATTGGTGAGGATCCCTTAACAAGCGCAACAGCGCAAGCCCGCGGAGGTGTGAGCCCCGGCAAGGTCGCTCAGCTCACTGTCGAGCCGGGGGTTTTAGGCGAAATTCGTGGCATTCACCGACATCCTGTGTTGTTGCTGTTATGTTGTCGTTGCCAACGGCAGCCGACACAGCTGCGCGCGGGCGAGGCACCACCTCTCGGTGGGCCGGCTGATCGAAACAGGCGATCAGTTCGTGAAGAACTGGAACTCGATCATGACATTTGGTGCCAGCTTTCTGCTGATCGCGGTCGGCGCGATCCTCAAGTTCGCCGTCACTTCCCAGGTCAACGGAATCGACTTGGGAACGGTAGGAGTAATTCTGATGATCGTCGGCGCTGCCGGGTTGTTGCTTGGCCTCGTCCTCATGATGAGCCGCAGACGAACAGATGTGATTAGCCGACCGGGCCACACGACGTACGTGGAACCCGTCGATCCTCAGCTCTGATTCGATCGATTCACAAGGTCCGCATCGTCAGACTGACTTCGACGACCTGGCTCCCGGCGGCGCGAGTCGATACGGTGGATGAGGTCGCCGAGGTCGGGTCGTGGTCGGCCCTGATAGCCGCTCGCCACCTGCTCGTCGTTCTCCTCGGGTACGTGACCGATCACGACGATCGAGGAGGCGGCGTATGGCAGACGAGGCAGAGATGCCCACTGCGGAGCAGGTCGCTGCCGCTGAGTCGGGCGCGGCCACTCATGCCGACGAGCCGCACGCCTCGGGGATGGCCGGGCGGCTGAACTGGCTGCGCGCTGGCGTGCTCGGAGCCAACGACGGCATCGTGTCCGTGGCAGGCATTGTTGTCGGCGTAGCGGGGGCGACCACTTCGCGCGGACCGATCTTCACCGCCGGGCTCGCCGGTCTGGTCGCTGGGGCAGTCTCCATGTCGCTGGGGGAGTACGTCTCCGTGAATAGCCAGCGCGACGCCGAGACGGCCGAACTGAGACAGGAAAAGCGCGAGTTGGCGACAATGCCGGACGAGGAGTTCGCCGAGCTCATCGCGATCTATGAAGCCAAAGGCCTCTCGGCGCGGACCGCGGAACAGGTCGCGGCCGAGCTCACCGCGAATGATCCGCTGGCCGCGCATCTCGACGCCGAGCTACATATCGACCCGCACGACATGCCGAACCCGATCCAGGCGGCCGGCGCATCCGCAATCTCATTCACCATCGGTGCGGCGCTGCCCCTGATTGCCATCTTGCTGCCGACGCAGGCTTGGCGGGTACCCGTCACCTTCATCGCCGTGCTCATCGCGTTGGCAATCACGGGCGCGGTTTCTGCCCGTTTGGGCAGCGCAAACGTACGCCGGGCGGTACTACGCCTCGTGATCGGCGGCGTTCTCGGTCTCGCCGTCACGTACGCGATCGGTTCAGCCTTCGGAAACGCACTGGGGTGACCCGCCGACGATCGGCCGCTACGCCCGTTCGACGTCGCGCTAGCTGCTCTTGGTGTCTGCCGCTCGCGGCAGCCGCAGGGTGAAGGCGGTCGCGCCGGGTTCGCTCGTCGCGGTGACGGCGCCGCCGTGGGCTTGGACGATGGCCTCGACGATGGCGAGCCCCAGGCCACTTTCGCCGCTGGTGTGTTCGCGGGCGCTGTCGGCGCGGGCGAATCGTTCGAAGATGTGGGGGAGGAACGCGGGGGGTATGCCCGCTCCGTTGTCGGCGACGACGAGCGTGACGTCGTGTTCGCCTGCGCGCAGAGTGACGGTGGCTTCGGTACCGGATGGGGTGTGCTCGATGACGTTACCGAGCAGGTTTACGGCGACTTGCCGTAGCGAGTTCTCATCACCGCTGACGATGATCTCGCGCTCTGGCAGGTCGAGCTGCCAGTGATGCTGTGGGTCGAGGGCTTGGGCGTCGAGGGCCGCGTCGAGCACGATTCGAGTGAGGTCGACCGGTGCGTGCTGGAGGGGGCGACCCGAGTCGAGCCGGGCTAGCAGCAGCAGATCGTCGACGAGTGCGCCCATGCGGATCGACTCGGCGCTGATCCGCCCGAGGGCCTCCTCGACGTCGGGCCCGAGATCTCGGCCGGTCAGCTGGGCATATTCGGCGTGGCTGCGGATCACGGCAACCGGTGTTCTGAGTTCGTGACTGGCGTCGGCGACGAACTGCCTCAGCAGGGTCTCGGAGTTCTGCCTTTCGGTAAAAGCCGATTCTACGTGTTCGAGCATGCTGTTGACGGCGTCGGTGACCTGCCCGACTTCGGTGCCGGGGGCGGTGTTCACCAGAGGGGACGGAAGCTGGACGTGTCCGCTGCCCAGGGGCAGGTCGGTCACCTTGCGGGCAGTGCGGGACACCCGATCCAGAGGCCGAAGCGTCAGCTTGACGCAGAGAGCGCCCGCGACCGCGGTCAGCGCCACCGCGATGACAAAGACGACCGTCTCGATGAGAGTGAGACGGGCGATCGTGTCATCGACGCCACGTTTGGGCAGGCCGGTGATCTGCAGGTCGTTGTCGCGGCCTGCGGTCACGATCACCCGGTACTCGCCCAAGTCGGGCAGATGCACGTCGCGTGGGCCGCCGACAGTCAGATGGCTGAGGACGGCGCGGTCGGCGGACGACACGGTACGGGTGGTTGATTCGTCGGTGACGATGCCGGCGTCCGTGACGACGCCGCCAGCGATCCGCGCACCGAGCGTGCCGCTCGCCTGGCCCACCACCGCGCTGAAGTCGTTGTCGGCGTCGTGGTCGTTGGGGTGCTCGAGGGAGACAGCGTAACGGTCGCCAGCCAGCACGAGTTGTTGATCGAGGCGGTTGACGAGGTAAGCATGCAATGCCAGCGACGTCACTACCGTCAACACCGCGCAACTGAACAGCAGCAGGGCGACCAGAACCGCGGTCAGTCGGCTGCGCAGACTCAACCGATGTATCCGCCCGCTGATCCCTCGGCGAACCCGGTCAGTCGGCTCGGTCACGTGGCCGGCTTGAGGACGTATCCGATGCCTCGGACCGTGTGAATGATTGGCGGTCCGCCGTTGTCGAGTTTCTTGCGGAGGTAGCTGATGTAGAGCTCGACGACATGGCCGCCGCCGCCGAAGTCATAGCTCCAGACCCGGTCGAGGATCTGCGCTTTCGACAGCACGACGCGCGGGTTACGCATCAGGAACCGCAGTAGCTCGAACTCCGTCGCCGTCAGGTCGATGACTTTCTCGCCGCGCCGGACCTCGTGCGCGTCCTCGTCCATCCGCAGATCGCCGACGACCAGACCGCCGCCCTCCGTCGGTCGGGCAAGTCCCGCGCGCCGGACCAGCCCGCGCAGTCGCGCGGAAACTTCCTGGAAGCTGAACGGCTTTGTCACATAGTCATCCCCGCCGGCGGTGATCCCGGCGATCCGGTCCTCCAGGGAGTCCTTCGCGGTGAGAAAGAGAACGCAGACAGCCGGATTGTGCTCACGCAACTGCCGCAGGACGTCAAGTCCGCTCGCGTCGGGAAGCATCACGTCCAGCACGACAACGTCCGGTTTGAACTCACGGGCCCGCGTCAGCGCGGTGGCGCCGGTGCGGGCTTGGACCGCGGACCAGCCGTCGAAGGTCAACATCCGGACCAGGACGTCAGCCAGGTTGGGTTCGTCTTCGACGATCAGGGCGCGCAAGGTCTCGCCGTCGGCGCCCAGCAGGGGCGATGCGGGTTCGCTCACGCGACCAGCATGACCCACCAAGTGCAGAATTCACCTCTGGGTTTCCTCTGAGCCAGCTCAGCTGCTGACCTCAAACTGCGCGGGGGAAGTTCGCATGACTAGTTCGGGCACAGCATCCGCAGAGCATTCGCAGAGCAACACCGGCCACAGTTGTTTCTGGCGGTAACGAACGACCGCCCGGGATGAGAGGACGGGCCTGGTGACCGTGACCGCACCGACCCGCGCAACGCCCGCGAGCACGCGCGCCGCGCCGCCACCGCACGTCGCACCCGAGGTTGCTCTGACGCTGATTGCGGTCGGTGCTGCGGCGGTGACCTTTCTGTGGTGGCACGACACCTTCGCCATCCACGGTCTCGGCGACTGGCTGACCAACGCCGGCCGATTGACCGGCCTGTGGGCGGGCTACGCCATCGTCGTCCTCCTCGCGCTGATGGCGCGGGTACCGGCTTTGGATCGCGGTGTCGGGGCGGACCGGTTGGCCCGCTGGCACGCGATGGGCGGCCGGTACACCGTCTGCCTGTCGGTCGCACACACGCTCTTAATCATCTGGGGCTACTCGGTCACCGCCCACACGAACGTCGTTCACCAGACGAGCACGCTCATCACGAGCTACCCCGACGTGCTGATGGCCACGGTCGGCCTCGGTCTGCTGATCGCGGTCGGGGTGAGCTCAGCCAGGGCGGCCCGGCGCAAGCTGCGCTACGAGACCTGGCACTTCATCCACCTGTATACCTACCTCGCGATCGCGCTGATCTTCAGCCACCAGTTCTCGACCGGCGCCGACTTCATCAGCAACGCCCCTGCGCGCTGGCTCTGGTCAGCGATGTATCTCGTGGTGGGCGCGCTGCTGGTCTGGTACCGGTTGCTCGTGCCGGTCTACGGAGCGGTGAAGTACCCGATGCGCGTGGCCGGTGTGACCCGCGAAAACGCCGACACCGTCTCCGTCTACGTCACCGGCCCTTCGATCGCACGGTTACGGGCAGAGTCGGGCCAGTTCTTTCGCTGGCGGTTTCTCACCCGCGAGCTGTGGTGGGCGGCGAATCCCTATTCGCTATCGGCCGCACCGCGACCGGACCTGCTTCGGGTCACGGTCAAGGTGGGAGGCGACCACAGTCGATCGCTGTTGACGCTTGCCCCGGGTACTCGCGTGTTCGCCGAAGGACCCTACGGCGGCCTGACCGCCGACCGGCGCCGCCGGCGCAAGGTACTGCTGATCGCCGGCGGTGTCGGGATCACACCGTTGCGCGCATTGTTCGAGTCGCTGCCCGGACGGCCGGGCGACATCACGCTGCTCTACCGAGCCCGAACCGAACAGGACCTCGTCCTGCGTGGCGAGATCGAAGCAATCGCCAACCACCGTGGCTCTCGCGTGCACTACCTGATGGGCCCGTCCGGTTCAAACCGTCGCGACCAACTATCGCCTGATCGACTGAGCCACCTCGTGCCGGATCTGCGCGACCACGACGTGTACCTCTGCGGACCAGAAACGATGATGGCCACCACCCGCCGGGCACTCATGAAAGCGGGCGTGCCGCGCCGACGCATCCACCACGAATCCTTCAGCTTCTAAAGGCAACCCATGAAACGAGTCATCTTCTCCGTCGTGAGCACGATCCTCGGGCTGGTCGCGCTCCTGAGCTTCAAATCCCATACTCACGTCACAGTCGGAGCGGCCCTGCCGTCCGCTGCGCTCGGCGACTCGTCGAGCGGGTCAGGTGCTAGTCAGGCCCCAACGACGAGCGCCGGCAGTGGACCGAACCCAAGTTCTTCGACCACAGCACCGGCGCCGGCTGCGTCGACACCAGCCACGACGGCGAAAACCTATAACGGCTCGGCAGTAGACACCCGGTACGGGACGGTCCAGGTCGCGGTGACCGTGAACGGCAGCAAGATCACCAACGTCTCATTCCTGCAGCTCACCAGCGACGACGGGCGCTCGGCCGACATCAACAGCCAAGCCGCGCCCCTGTTACTGCAGGAGACGCTCAGCGCCCAAAGCAGCAACATCGACACCATCTCCGGCGCGACCTACACCAGCGAGGGCTACCTGCAATCGCTCCAAAGCGCGCTGGATCAGGCTGGCATCAAATGACCCGGCACACCGCGACCAGCATCAACCTGACCTCATGGCCATGGACAGGCAGGCGGATCGAACACTGCATGGGAACCGTCTTCTCCTTCGATGTCCGCGCGCCCGGATGTGACCCAACCGCCGTCGACAACGCCATCGAATGGCTGCATTGGGTTGATGAAACGTTCTCCACCTACAAACCCGACAGCCAGATCAGCCGTCTCGCCCGAGGCGAACTCGAGGTCACCGATTGCGCGCCTGAGGTAGGGGAGATCCTGGCCCGCTGCGTAGAACTCGACGTCGAGACCGACGGCTACTTCTCCGCCTACGCCAGCGGCCGACTCGACCCATCCGGGCTGGTCAAAGGATGGGCCATCCAACACACCAGCGACCTGCTCAGCCGAGCCGGCTCGCGCAACCACTGCGTCAACGGCGGTGGCGACGTGCACTGCACCGGGACGGCAAATGGCGGCGAACCGTGGCGCGTCGGAATCACAGATCCCCTTCGCACCGGCCAGCTAGCCGCCGTCGTCGTCGGAGCCGACCTCGCGGTTGCGACCTCTGGCAACGCCGAACGAGGTGCCCATATCGTCAACCCCCGCGACCACACGAGCGTTTCCACGCTCGCCAGCGTCACCATCGTCGGGAAGGACCTCGCGTACGCCGACGCGTACGCCACCGCAGCCTTTGCCATGGGCGATCAGGCGCCGGACTGGATAACCACCCTCAACGGATATCAGGGCCTCGTTATCCGCGCTGACGGCAGCCGATGGGAGTCTCCCACCTTCGCGATCGCGTCGTGAACACCCACCGCCACCGAAAGGCAACAGTCGTGCCGCAATCCAGCCCAGCTCGGGGACCACTAGGACCCAGCAGGTGACCCGCCTGACCTACGCAGTCCACGAGCGGTAACCGGTTCTAGCGAGGGCCAGGGCCGACATTCCGACGACCGCGAGCGCTTCGGAAACGGCATCTCGCCGTCAGTACGGCTTGTTCAGCGCAAACTCGACGTCGGCGAAATGGGCGGCGGTCTTCTGTAGTTCCTCAACCGTCCATTGATGATCAGCCACGATCGAGTCGACGATAGCCCACGGCTGAAAGAGATAGACGGCACCGCCGCGTACGAAGAACGACCGGCCGCCGATGGGGCACTCTGGCGTGGCGAGGTAGGCCACGAAGGGCGCGATGTTTGACGGATCGTCCTGATCGAATTCGTCTGCCTGCGCGCGCCGATTCTCGTACCTCTCGGACGCTCCTGGACTGGAAAGGGTCAATCGTGTCCTAGCGGCGGGCGCGATTGCGTTTACCCGAACACCGTAAGGCTGAAGCTCGGAGTGGGCTATCGAGCTAAAGCTGGCGATGCCGCTCTTTGCGGCGCCATAGTTCGTCTGTCCCACGTTGCCGAACAGACCCGAGGTCGATGAAGTATTGATGACGGCCGCCTGGCGTTTGCGTTCAGACTTCGCCTCGCCGCGCCAATAGCGGGCGGCTGCGCGTGTCATCAGAAAGTGCCCGCGCAGGTGAACCCTCATGATCGAATCCCAGTCATCTTCACTCATGTTCACCAGCATCCGGTCGCGAAGAATCCCCGCGTTGTTCACCAGAATGTCCAGTCCCCCGAAGGCCTCGATTGCGGTGTCGATGATGCGCTGGGCGCCGCCGGCATCAGCAACATCGTCGGCATTGGCAACGGCCGAACCGCCCTTTGCGACGATATCTGCGGCGACCTCTTCGGCCGGTGTGGTGTCAGCACCTTGGCCGTCGCCACCACCACCCAGATCGTTGACAACGACGCTTGCTCCTTCTGCCGCCAAGAACAGCGCTTCTTCGCGTCCGACGCCACGACCCGCGCCCGTCACAATCGCCACGCGCCCGCTGAGCGTATTCATGTCGTTACTCCTGCCGGAACGTACGAACCCGCAATCGGGCGGGGTCGAGGTGTGTGGATGCGCTGTGTATGGATGCGATGTGTGTGGATGCGTTGAGGTAGATACCGCGCAATAGTTTAAAGCTACTATCCACGTGGCACCATTGGAAGAGATTGGCCGAAGTCAGCCGTAGCTAGAAGCGAAATGTCGCCTGGCAACGGAGTGCTCGGTCAGGCTTACCGCACCAGAAGATGTCGTGAAGCTCATATTGAGTCGTCGCATAGCGCTATAGCTTTTAAAGCCAGATACGCGCAGAGTGGGGCTCGTCGCGGCCGTGCCAGCAGCAATCTTGTTAGCGGAGAACTTCGCCACTCCAAACTCGGCGCAGATCTCATCAGTTGAGAGGGGTTTTCGCGCTTGCGGACCACGCTTACAGTCGAACGTCTCGGTCACTTCAATCATTTCGCCTCGGACTACCACGCTGCTATGGCTGCGTATCGCAACATCTTCGCCGCGGAGGTGTTTCGCGAATGGCAGGAGCGTGAATTCGGTGGCGAGAACTCGCTCTTCGTCGTCGGTTCCGGTGCCTTCGAGCTCTTCGCGGGATCGGATCCGTCGACCGCGATTGGCGGCTGGGTTGACCGCCATCAGCCAGGCTGGCACTCGATCGAGTGGACAATAGACAGCCTGGATTCGGCTATCGAGACCCTGAGCGAGCGGGGTATTCGGGTCACCGATCGCTCAGCTAGCTACGTGTTCACGCATCCGAAGGATCTCCATGGGCTTTGCCTGGAGCTGACGCCACATCACTTCGATGGTGATCCAAGGGAAGCCGTTGGCTGGCAGCCGACACGTTGGCTCGATGAACACCCACTCGGCCTCTCGGGTAAGGCGACCATGCGCGTCGCGGCCGGCGACTCCGCCGCGTCAGCGCTGGACGTAGCGGCCCTGACGGGCCGTGACGTCGAATTGCGAACACACCCGGACCAAGGGGTGATCGGCCACTCGGTCGCCTTCGCTGACCACGAGGTCGAGTTCGTAAGCGTTCTTAACGGGGAAGTGGCGGCCCCGTTGGCGTATCACATAGCTGCTCACGGGGAACGCATTTTCTGTGTATCAATGCCGGTCATCCATATCGAGCGAGCAAGGGATTATCTCGAATCTCTCCGGGTTGGTGTCACGCGATTTGGAGATTCGCTCCTGATTGACCCGAGCAAGACACAGGGCGCTCTCTTCGAGCTGAGCCCGCAGCGCAGTTAGGCACATCGACGTCGCAGGTTGCGGCGCGTCCTGAGTCCGGAGGTCCATCGTGGGAATACTTGACGGCAGAGTGGCGATCATCACGGGGGCGGCCTCCGGCCAGGGCGCAGCGGAGGCGAAGCTCTTCGCCAGCGAAGGCGCAGCGGTCGTGGTGGCAGACATCCAGGATGCGCTTGGTAAATCGGTGGCCGACGAGATCGGCCCCAACGCCATCTTCACCCATCTCGATGCCTCGGATGAGGCGGGATGGGCCGAGACGGTCGCGCTAGCGATAAAGACCTTTGGGGATCCGAGCATTCTCGTCAACAACGCTGCCATCGTCCACCACAAGCTGATTGAAGACAGCACCCGAGCCGAATTCGACCGAGTGCTCGCCGTGAACCTGGTGGGGCCGTATCTCGGGATCCTTGCGGTACTCGAATCGATGCAGCGGGTCGGCGGCGGTTCGATCGTGAACATCGGCTCAGGAGCCGCTATGAGAGGCTCCGGAGGCAGGGCGCTTTATGGGGCAGCGAAATGGGGGCTGCGCGGCCTGACCAAAGCGGCCTCGGCAGAGTTCGGAGCCTTTCATATTCGAGTGAACTGTATTCAACCCGGTGCGATCGACACTCCCATGCTGCGCCACAGCGATCAGGATCTACCAGCCCCGAAGATAGCGATAGCCCGCTACGGCAGGCCGGAAGAGATCGCAGAGGCAGCTCTGTACTTGGCATCTGATCGCAGTTCGTATGTCACAGGCATCGATCTTCCTGTCGACGGTGGATCGGTCTCGGCCAGCATGGTCATGGACCGTGAGTTGTTCAAGAACCCTGCCGGTGCTGGACATAGCTGACAAGGCAGAACCTATGGCGTTCCTCGTGTAACGCACGGGCGATGGAGGAGGACCTATGAGCAAGGCTGTTGTACTGGGTGGCGGCGGGTCTGTAGGAACCGCTTGGCAAACTGCGCTAATTTCGAGTTGGGCGCAGGCGGGTGTTGATCTGAGCTCGGCCGATCTGATTGTCGGTACATCCGCTGGTGCCGGCGTCGGCGTCCAGGTCGCACTGGGCCAAGACCTCACGAAACAGGTCGAGCGATATCGGGTCTCGCAAAGACGCTACGAATCCGGCGGCCCGACCGCAGTTCTGAATTTCGATGCAGAGCAGAGCAAAACAGTGCGCGACCTCTACGACGACGGCCACGCACGAGGCCGAACGGAGAAATCCTCCCGCCAGCGTATTTCAGATGTGGCAGGGGCAGCAAAGACGATGTCCGAGGACGAATTCTTGCGGACTTTCCGATACTTGAACGGCGAAGCATGGCCACCAAACTATGTGTGCACCACTGTCGACATCGATACCGCGGAATTCGTCGCGCTTGATCACAAGCTTGCCGATGACCTTGTGCGTGGCGTAGCAGCAGCGGTTGCCGTGCCCGCGGTCTACCCGCCGATCACTATTCGAGGTCACCGTTACGTCGATGGTGGGTGCCTATCGACGACGTTCCTGGACCTCGCCGCGGGCCACGACAGAATTCTCTTTGTGTTGATGACCGAGGCTCCGCCGGCAGAGTACGAAGCGGTCGAAGGCTCTGAGCTGCTGACGATTCGTCCTGATGCGGATTCCAGGAGATCCTTTGGTGGCGACATGATGAGTGCGGCGAATGCGTTCGGCGCAGTAGATACGGGGCTGGCCCAGGGTATACGCACCGCAGCTGAGGTTGGTCATTTCTGGAACGACTGATCGTTCGGTCATCTGCCGGTGCCACCCGACCTGATGTGAGCCCGGGCCACAGATTGCCCGGCAGGATAGGATGAAAACCGTTCGTGACAGTGACTGCCATCTCTGCTAGTGTCTGCCGTAACGGAGAATTAAGCGTCGCGCGACTGAGGAGTGGACATTCATGGCATGGGACTTCCAGACTGAGCCGGAATTTCAGGAGAAGCTCGATTGGGTCGAGGAGTTCTGTCGCGAGGAGATCGATCCACTCGATCTCTTGTTTCCGGGGGCGGCAAAGTCACGCGACCCGAAGATGAAGGCGTTGGTCGCTCCGCTCAAACAGCGTGTTAAGCAAGAGGGATTGTGGGCCCTCTTCCTCGATGAAGAGCTGGGCGGTCCTGGCTACGGACAACTCAAGTTGGCACTTCTGAACGAGGTCCTCGGCGCGCATGGGTCCGCGCCGGTAATCTTCGGCACCCAGGGTCCGGACACGGGCAACATGGAGATACTCGCTGCCTACGGCACACCCGAGCAGAAGGCGCGCTGGCTCTACCCATTGATGGAGCAGGAACTGTGGTCGGCCTTCTCAATGACCGAACCGCAGGGTGGTTCTGATCCGTCGCTGTTTCGAACCGCAGCCGTACGCGACGGTGACCATTGGCTGATAAACGGTGAGAAATGGTTCACGAGCTTTGGTAAGGCCGCCGACATACTGCTGGTGATGTGTCAGAACGGGATCTTTGTCGTCGAGCAAGGAACGCCCGGCGTTGAGTGGTTGAGCGGAGCGGGCGATCACGATCATGCCCGCTACAACAATGTCCGCGTTCCACTGGACCACCTACTGGGGCCGGAAGGGGGCGGCAGGACATTGGCTCAGCACCGTTTGGGCGGCGGCCGTATTCATCATGCGATGCGTACGGTTTCGGCCTGTCGAAAGGCGTTCGACATGATGTGCGAACGGGCGCTGTCGCGGACCTCACATGGCAAAACGATTTCCGATCATCAGATGGTTCAAGAGGCGATCGCTGATTCGTACGCCGAACTGAACATGCTGCGACTCCTGGTCCTCTGGACTGCTTGGACGATCGACAACTCCAGCACTCGCGCGGCGCGAACGCAGATCGCCGCCTGTAAGTACACCTGTGCGAAGATCCAGCGGGATATAGTCTTCCGCGCAATCCACGTCTTCGGCTCCCTTGGCGTGACACACCTGACTCCGTTACAGGATATGTGGGCTTCCGTACCGACGCAGTTCATCATGGACGGTCCTAATGAGGTGCATCAAGTGACCGTCGCCCGCAACGTGCTGAAGGGCTATGAGCCGCACGAGGGGGACTGGCCCACTCAGTTCATCCCACACCAACGAGAGGCCGCAAAAAAGAAGTACGCCGCAGTGTTGGCGGCCGACCCGGAACTGGCTGAGCTCGTCGAGCGCTTAGGCCGCGAAGCCTACGAGACGATCTCGTGACCGACGGCGAGGACTTGGATGCCGTGGCGCTCGATACATGGATCGCCGATCAGCTGCCTGCTGCGGGTGAACCAGTGTCGGTCGAACGTATCGGGATGGGTAGCGGGACGGCGAATGCGCTCTATTTCCTGAAGCGCGGCGAACATCAGTGGGTGCTTCGCCGCCCGCCGACCGTGAAGACTCATTCCACCGCGTCGGACACTTTGCGCGAATGGCGGATTCTCACGGCACTTGAGGGAACCGACGTTCCACATCCCGCTCCGAGGGTGCTATGTGAGGATCCATCGATTCTGGGCGTGACGTTCATGATCATGGACAAGGTCGTTGGTTTCACGCCGGGAGCCGGCTTGGAGCCACCCTTCACCATAGATCCCGCGGCCAGGTGGGATATGGCAATGGCCTATGTGGACGGGCTCGTGGAGCTGTCTGGAGTGGATTGGCAGAAGGCTGGCCTCGGAGAGCTGGGCAAACCGCACGGCTTCTTGGAACGCCAGGTCACCCGCTGGCTTGGACAACTCGAGGAATACCGGAGCCGGGAACTGCCGGAGGTCGAGTTTCTCTGTGGCTGGTTGGAGGGCAACCGCCCGTCGATGAGCCCAGCCGCAATTTTGCACGGTGATTACAGCCCATTCAACGTTATGGTCGCTCCCGACCTGCCGGCGAGGTTGTCAGCAATCATCGATTGGGACACCGGGACAATCGGTGACCCACTACTCGACATTGGGCACTTGCTGGCCCGTTGGACCGAGCCCGGTGAGGAACCGATCCTAGGCCCACCCGCGGGCGGGGTCGAGCACTATCCGACACGCGGCGAGATGGCCTGGCGTTACGCCGAGCGGACTGGCCGCGACCTCGCCGCCATCGCGTACTACCAGGCACTGGCCTTGTTCAAACTCGGAGTCATACTCGAGGGACACTATGCACGGGCACGAGCGGGTGGCGTGCCGGATGTCTCCAACTCCATGACGACCATTGTGCCGAGGCTCTTCAGGGGCGCCGCGGCGTTCGCACGTGGCGAGCGGATCTGATGGCCAGCGTCGACAAGGGCGAACTCGAGTCTGCAGATGCTGTCGAGTTGACCGGCACACTACGTTCCCGGTTAGCCGACCGGAGACGGGCGACGGCGATTGCCGAGATCACGAAAGTCGCCCTGACCCTGTTCGCAGAGCGAGGCTTTTCCGAAGTAACGGTGGACGACATTGCCGCCGGTGCTGGAATCTCGCAACGCACATTCTTTCGATATTTCATCAGCAAGGATGATCTCCTTCTGCAGTTCCAGAGCCATCTCGATGAACGGCTGCTAGCGGCGTTTCGTGCCAGACCATCGTCAGAAGGTCCGGTGACCGCGTTGCGAGCTGCCTACGTCGCGACCTCGACTGTCGCTGAGGCGGACCGGCCGCGGATATTGACCGTTGGCCGGCTTCTCCGCGAAACTGCTCAGCTTCGTGGCCGCGCGGCGAGCATCGCACCCGATGAGGATCGAGTAATTGTCGAGTTGGCAAAGCGGATGGGCCTGGATCCCGTCACGGACCCACGTCCCGGTATCGTATTTGCGGCGTCTCGGGCGGCGGCAGCGTTCGCCTGGCAGCGCTGGATAGACGAAGGCGGACCGGGTGACGCGGCAAATTACGTCGACTTCGCGCTTGCGCTTCTTGAGGACGGATTGGCCGCGCAGAATCTGCGTCGCCGACGCCCAGGGACCGTCCGGTGAGCGCGTCTTCGGAGATGTTCGATCTGACCGGGAAAGTTGCTTTGATCACGGGCGGAAGTCGGGGCATCGGGCGTGCCATTGCAGCTGGCTTTGCGGCTGCAGGCGCAGACGTCGTCATCGCCAGCCGGAAGCTGACTGCGTGTCAACAGGTAGCTGCCGAGATCGCTGAATCGACCGGTCAGCGGACCCTCGGCATATCGTGTCACGTCGGTAGATGGGACGAATGCACCGCTTTGGTCGAGCGCATCTACGATACCTTCGGCCGCTGCGACGTGCTCGTCAACAACGCGGGTATGTCTCCGCTCTACCCTGATCTGGCGTCGATAACCGAGGAATACTACGACAAGGTCAGTTCGGTGAACCTGAAGGGTCCATTCCGTCTTGGCACACTTGTTGGTACCCGGATGGCCAAGTCCGGCGGCGGCAGCATCATCAACGTCAGCACGATCGGCTCGTTGAGACCAGGCGCCGACGAACTTGTCTATTCCTGTGCCAAAGCCGGACTGAATGCGCTGACGATCGGACTCTCCGAGGCATTCGGACCAACCGTGCGGTGCAACGGTCTGCTCCCTGGGGCGGTGCTCACTGACATCGCCGAGGCTTGGTCCGCCGAGAGAATTGCTCATACCGCGCGGGTTCCACTCGGCAGGGCCGGCGAAGCTTCGGACTTTGTCGGACCCGCGCTCTGGCTTGCCAGCGACGCCGCGTCAGGCTTTGTCACCGGAGTGCTTGTCCGTGTAGACGGCGGCAACTATCGGCAGATGAGTTGAGAATTCGACAAACGGCAACTGAAAGCAGGGGTCAGACACATGGACCAGTTAGATATGACTGATCGCTGTGCGATCGTGACAGGCGGCGGCCATGGCATCGGTCGAGCGCTGGCGGAGGCCCTGGCTGGGGTGGGCGCCCGGGTGGTGGTTGCTGATGTGCATGAGGCTCGAGCGGTCAAAGTCGCCGAACGTATAGGTGGTCTGGCGGTTGTGTGCGACGTCGGAGATCCCGATTCAATCAACGCACTCGTCCTGCAGGCTGAGCTTGCGTTCGGTCCAGTGCACGCCTTCTGCTCGAACGCCGGGTTCTCTGATCTCGGCGACGGGTTGGCCTCGCGTCGGGATCAGATAGGGCGGATCGTCGATGTCAATCTGCTAGCGCACGTGTGGGCGGCCCAGGCAGTCGTGCCTGGCATGGTGGCACGAGGGGTTGGGTACATCACGCAGACGATCTCGTCCGCAGCATTGATAACCGGACCATCCGGTATGGGCTACACACTGACCAAGCACGGTGCGCTTGGGTTCGCAGAATGGCTCGCGCTGAATTATGGCCATCTCGGTATCGTTATCACCTGCTTGTGTCCGAATGCTGTCAACACCGGGATGCTGGGGCGTAACGAGGATGACGAATCGTCATCGCGGCGCCGCGATGATTCGGTGACTGCCAACATCGGCGATGTTGTTGAACCCGAGGAGTGTGCTGAGCTGACCTTGAAAGCTATGGCTGCGGGTCAGTTTCTGGTGTTGCCGCACTCACGCGTCGGCGAGTCGTTCATCCGCAAGGCGAACGACTACGACGCGTGGATCGCTGGAACCAGCCGTCGATTGCGCCGAATGCGCGGTGAAGATTAGCTCACACGCGGTGTGGGGCCGACCGCTAGACCTTGCAAACACGGATGATTGAGTAGCAAACTGGTCGATTGGCGTTGCCGCGGTCCCGGACCGACACGCGGCAATCGATACTGCTGCCGTCGCGCGCCATCACCTCACACTGCGCCACGAACGGGCCGACCTTTCCGGCTGACAGAGAGTTATACGTGCAATCGGCGACTGATACGTGTCTATCGCTCCAGGCCTTTCTACCGACCAGCAGCGCTTCCTCCTCGCAGAGGAGCTGCGATACGCCCGCGTGCAGAATGCCGCCAGGACCGGCGATTGCCGGTGTCACCTGTGCGATCTGACAGCCATCAGGAAGATGCTCGATGCCGACAGCGTCTAGGACGGCAACTGAAGGCTGTGCGGAAAAGGCGTCATCCGTCGGCAGGTCAGGCGTGCCGACGCTCGGTCCGCCGGCCACCGCGTCGCCAGTCACGGCCCAGGTAATCGTCCCGAATGCTATGAGCCTTTTTGGCCTATGGGCATCCCGGATCTCTCCCTCTGTCACCACCTGGCTCCGGCCGAGCCGCACGATGCGCGTCTCGGATCGCGCCAGCTCGACACCGAGTCCGTTGTCGCGAATGTGCAGAGAGATCTCGGTTGGCACGGCGAGGATCGTGTCAAAGGCATAGGTAGCAAAGGAGTGTTCGAACGCCAGTCCTAGAGGCGCAGCTCGAAGCAGACCGCCAGAGCGGAGGCCATCATTGATGGGCAGGTAGGTTTCACCGGATGACTCGTCGAGCGCTCGCGAGACAATGCCGAGCCGTTGATACAGGTGTTCTTCAGCGAACCCCGGGGCGGCTCCGGTCACGCTAACCTATCGCCTTGACGTTTCCAGGCGGTTCGCCCACGTGGGGGAAGAGATCGAGGAACGCACCGACTGTGATGCGGTGTCGAACCTTCTCGTCCACGCCGTGGAAAAGCTCATGGAGGGTCTTCTGAGTGTGACCGTACGTTCCCTCGAGGTGGGGATAGTCGCTGCCGAACAGGACATTCTGGTACCCCATCGAAGCGACAGCATCTACCGCGGTCTCGTCGTGCTGGAAGGAGACATACACCTGCCGATAGATGTATTCCTTCGGCATCATCGAAAGTTTGGGTCGAACGAACATTCCATGTTGCCGATAGCCCTCATTCATGCGGTCCCCGAGAAAGGGCGCCCAAGCGGCACCACCTTCGGAGATCAAGACCTTCAGGTCTGGATGGCGGTCCAGGGCGCCACCGGCGATCAACTGTGTCGTTGCACGTTGCCCACCATAGGTCGTATCCACGTAGTTGAGAACGGCTCCGCCGGGGCCGCGAAACACCACGGTTTCACCACCGGACCCAATATGTATTGCGAAGACGAGACCGGTCTCTTCGAGCGCCGCCCACAACGGCTCCCAGTAGTCGTGGTTGTAGGTCGGCTGACCGTGCGGCGGAACTGTCGGCATGAACACGGCATAGAAGCCGCGAGACTTCGATCGGTAAGCCTCAGCGACCGCATCCTCGACGTTGAGCAAGGGAAGGGTCGCGGTCGGGATCAGACGACCGGGCGCCACGTCCTGTATCTCTGCAAGCGCCCAATCGTTGAGGGCTGATGCTCCCGCTCGGACTAGTTCCGGGTCCTTGATCATGGTTGCCCACATGCCGACCGAGGGAAACACGACCTCGCCCCAGATGCCCTCTTCGTCGAGATCCTTGAGTCGTTCGTGCGTGTTTCCCGCCCCTGGTGGCCGACTGCCAAGGGCGCCGATTGTCAGCCCTTTGAACTCACCTTCCCGTACTGGGCGGGGGAGCTTTCTTTCGAGAACCTGACCATCGATGTATACGGTCTCCATGCTTCCGTCCGCGCTCTTCACCGAACGGGGCATTCGCTCGGCCAGAGCGGGAGGCAGTGTCTGCTGAAAAATGTCGTCCGGCTCAAGGAAGTGTGAATCGCCGGAGTTTGCCCAGACCTTCTGCTCCATGCTGTTCTCCCAACTGGTGTCGATGAATAGGCTGCGATGGAAATGTCGTGGTCATTGGTTGGAGTTGACCAACTACCGACGGCCGGGTGAGTTGACGATGCTTCGTGCCACGAGCTCTATCGTGTTTCCCTCGGGGTCCTCGAGGAAGGCCACCCGTGAGTCGCCGTGCGTCTGTGGTGCGCGCTGAACCCTGCCGCCTGCCTCCTCGATACCACGCAGTGCCTCGTCGACGTCGGACACGTGGATCGTCACGTACCGGAACCCACTGGCAGCGCGATTTCCTCCCGAGGGATTCGCAAGGGTCGGTACGTCATCGAAGTGAACGATCTTCAGGTGGCCCTTTCCAACTGAGAAAAACCAAACCTTGGCATGGTGGTTCGGCCAGTCAAGCATTTTGTTGAGCGGTAGGCGAAGAACCTGCCCGTAGAAGTGGACCAGAGCGTCCGCGTCTCTGGCTGTAATGGCGACGTCCGGAGGCTCGCCGGTAAGGACGAGATTCATTCGTATGTCCCGTAAAACAGCGCTCCGGAGTGGACCCTCATCGTTCCTCCTCGTAGGCATGCCGCGATGCGGCCCACCACGGCGCGATCGCCTGAGCGCCTCCATCGACGTAGAGCACGTCCCCAGTGACCCAACTGGCTTCGTCGCTGGCTAGGAAGGCAACAGCCCGTCCGACATCCTCTGGCGTACCTTTCCGAGCCAAAGGGTCCAGGTTCAGCAACGCCATGCGCTCTCTGACTTCTTCCGGAAGGCCGGATGGACGGCTCTCGGGCGAAACCGCTCGCGGCACGATGACATTGCACCGTATGCCGTCTGGACCGTATTGAGCGGCAACGTATTTGGAGAGCGCGATGATCGCCGCCTTTGATGTGCCGTAGGCGGTCCTGCCTATATCGCCGCGGAATGCGGAGCCAGAAGAAGTGTTGATGATGGATCCGCCACCGCCCGCCAGCATATGGGGCACGGCATGCTTGCAGCCCAGCATGGTTCCGCGCAGATTGACGATCATCGTTCGATCCCAGACATCGACGTCCATTCGCGCAACGTCCAAATCTCGGGCAACGTGGTCGGCGGATGTAAGCGCGGCGTTGTTGTGCAGGATGTCCAAGCGGCCATGGCGTTCCACCGCTGCGGCCATCAGCGCTTGCATTCCCGCCTCGTCCGATACGTCTACCGTGAAAGGGGTCGCTTCGATTCCGCTTGATGCGAGATCGGCTGCGGCGTCCGTAGCGCGCCGACCGTCGATGTCGGCTACCAGTACGCTCGCCCCCTGCCTGCCGAGTACCCGCGCGCTGCCCTTACCGATACCTGCACCAGCCCCTGTGACGACCGCGACCTTACCGTCCAAGGGAGTTCCAATTGCCATGAGTTCGTTACCTTTCGACAACCAAGAGCCCAGCTGATCGCTTGAGTCTGACGACCAGCTGCGAGGTTTGCGGAACCCTTGGAAAGATAGCAAAGATATGGCGGAATCGGAACGGCTCGCTCCACGCTAGTCGCAGTATGCGAGCAGGCTTCGCGGTCTTTGCGTGATCGCCGCCAGATTGTGGGAGAGAACTCGTGCTTAGCGCATGCAGGCTTTAGAGTAATGATTATGTACATTGCAGTACGCGGTCGGATAGGTGCTGCGAGAGGGAAGCGTAGTTCGAGCCTCGCGCCTGAGAGCGTGCGCCGTCAGACGGCGATACTTGCCGTTCCGCCCCAGGCCGAGGGGTGAACGCACGCCACAGCGGGCGTCGACGTCAATATGATCCTGCGACCGAAGTGCAGATGCTGCTGCGTGCTGCCGAAGTAGTGATGAAACGCGATGACCTCCGCGATGTGAGGCTAAACGAGATCCTTGCGGAGGCCGGCTTGGCGACGCGAGCGTTCTACCGGCACTTCGACTCGAAGGTCGACCTTGTCGCGGCCGTCCAGCGCCGCGACTCCGAGCGCGCCGCCGTGCGCATTCGCAAGCATATGACTGCCGCGACCTTGCCGTGGAATGCGGTCGAAGCGTGGGTGCGAGAGCTCGTTGGCCTCGCATGTGACCCGCGCAAGGCGCGGCGAATCGTGATGGTTGACGCCTCGCCGGCATCACGTATCGGACCAGGTCCAGCGCACGACTATTGCGTAGCGGTCATGACCGCCCCGCTCTTGGAGGCTCTGGAGCGAGGTCACGCCCAGGGGAGTCTGCAGGGAACCAGCCCTGAACCCGATGCCGCCACTATCTACGCGATTTGCGTTGAGACCATCCGCAGATGTCGTGATGGCCGGTCCGCCTTTACCGCAGGCGAGGCATGCGAGTACGTCTTACGATTCTGTCGGGCGGCGCTTCGACCTGTGACCGGTCCTCAGGACATGATTCTGAGCGGCGCATCAGGCAGTCTTCAGCGCCGCATTCAGGCGTCGGACTAAGTCGGTGTCGGCGGTTCTTCGGACCGGCAGATATTCACGGATATGGATGCCAGCGACGTGAATGATGTGCCCTGAGATGTCGGCAGCCTCGTCTGAAACCAGGTAGCCGAGGGCGGCGGCGACATGAGCGGGATCAAGGTCGAGCAGCTTCGATGATGACGATTTATCGATGGTCTCAGCGGACATCCGTGTTCTGGCACCTGGGGAAAGACCGTTGACCGTGATTCCAGACCCCGAGTATTCGGCGGCGGCCGCGAGAGTGGCCGACCACACGGCAGCCTTGGCAGCACCGTAAAGGGGGCCGCCGCCAGTGGGCGTGAGGGCGACCTCCGACACTGTATTGACGATGCGTCCCCAGCCTCGTTCGCACATATGCGGCAGGGCGGCTCGCATAGTTCCAAGCGTGCCGACTAAATGCACATCGAACATCTTGTGCAGGAAGGTCTCTTCTATGTCCGGGAGCAGACCTCCACCAACTATGCCGGCGTTGTTCACTACGATGTCGATCTGGCCAAACGTAGTCACAGCGGTGGCCACTGCCTGCGCCGCACCCGAGAACGACGAGATATCTGAATAGTCAGCCACCGCGGTGCCGCCCGCATCGTTGATGTCCTTGACGACATCTTCAGCCACGGTCGCGGTAGCGCCCGAGCCGTCGACGTCTTTGCCAACGTCATTTACGACGACCTTGGCGCCGGCCCGGGCGAGCGCGATCACGTGCGCACGGCCGATTCCTCGACCGGCACCAGTGACCAGCGCTACGCGCCCGGCAAGCTCACCATGTGGCATGACCTGTTGAGACGATTACGCGTCAACCAGGTCTTTCTGGTTGCCCGGAGGTTCGCCGACGTGTGGGAAAAGGTCAAGAAATGCCCCCACTGTGATGCGATGCCGAACCTGCTCATCGACGCCATTGAACAACTCGCCGAGCGTCTTCTGGGTATGGCCGTAGGTACCTTCCAGATGAGGGTAATCACTTCCGAACATCACGTTTTGATATCCCATTGAAGTGACAGCATCGACCGCGGTCTCGTCATGTTGGAACGAAACGTAGACCTGCCGGTAGATGTATTCCTTCGGCAGGAGCGAGAGTTTGGGTCGAACGAACATTCCATGTTGGCGATAGCCCTCGTTCATCCGGTCGCCGAGGAACGGTGCCCAAGCGGCCCCGCCTTCGGAGATGAGCACCTTAAGATCGGGATGCCGATCCAACGCGCCGCCGGCGATCAACTGGGTAGTGGCGCGCTGACCGCCATAGGTCGTGTCTACGTAGTTCAATACGGCCCCACCGGGACCGTGGTACATGACCGTCTCACCGTCCGTTCCGATGTGGATCGTAAGGATCATGCCGGTCTCCTCCAGCGCCGCCCACAAAGGTTCCCAGACATCGTGGTTGTAACTCGGCTGGCCGTGCGGCGGGACTGTCGGCAGATACGCGGCGCGCAGATTCATCGCCGCCGCCCGATGGACTTCAGCCACCGCATCACCGATGTCGGCCAAGGGAAGCATCGCGGTGGCGACGAGGCGATTCGGCGAGACATCCTGGATCTCTTCGAGCGCCCAATCATTGAGTGCCTTGGCACCCTCGCGGATTAGAGCTGGGTCCTTGATCATGTTCGCCCACATACCAAGAGAGGGGAATACGACCTCTCCCCAGATGCCCTCTTGATCGAGGTCCTTCAACCGCTCCCGAGTGTCGCCGGAACCTGGCGGCCGGGAGGACAGGGTGTTGATCGTCTCTCCGGCGTGCTCGCCGTCCCTGAGCGGTCGGGGCAGTTTGCGATGAATCACCTGGCCATCGATGTAGACCGTCTCTGAGTCACCCGACTCGCTCTTAACCGCGCGTGGCATGCGCTCAGCTAGGTTCTTCGGCAGCCGCTCGTCAAATAGATTTGCTGGCTCCAGGAAGTGCGAGTCGCCGGAGTTCGCCCAGATTTTCTGCTGCATCGTTGTCATCTCCTTCGACCGTGTAGCTCGCAATGCGTGCCCTCATACTTAAACCGTAGAAGACTTCTGTCAATTGCGCGCTGTAGATCGTCATCGTTGTGGGCCATATGCGATGTGGTCTTGTGGTGGTCTTGTGCTACTGCTTGGCGAACGTCTCTCTCGCAGGCAGGCTCGCGAGCGGCGTCTGGTTCGGTGGCCGTCAACGAGCATGCAGTGACCGTCCACGGCAAAGCTGTTCCTGGGTCAGGCCTTTGGACAACCCTACGTCTATCCGTTCCTATATGTAAATCATTTTGCGAGATCAATGACACGATGGCTGTCAGTGATCGCGGCCATGCCACACTGCGGGTGCCGCCGCGAACCACGCGACGTGCCCGCTCATAGAGGGAGAATCAAATGGGAGCCCAGCGGTTTCTGGTAGAAGCCGGTCACATCATGATGTTCGCCAGAGCAATCGGCGACAATAACCCCGCCTACGTCAACCTGTCGGCCGGTCAGGACGTGATCGCGCCGCCGACCTTCACCATGGCTTCGGCGCAGTTTGATCCCGACTATTCACTGCGACCAAACTTCCATCAGCCTTGGATGGGCTCCGCTAAGGAGGCGACGGGCGTTGTGCGGCAGGTTGAGGACACCGGGACTGGTCTGCACGCAGAGCAACACTTTACGTATCACCGGCCCATCCGTGCAGGTGACGTCCTCCGAGCGGAGTCCAGGTCCGGTAAGACGTGGGAGAAGGACGGCCGGCGAGGTGGGAAACTCCGGTTCAGCGAGCGGATCGTGGACTATTTTGACAGCCAGGACGAGCTGGTCGTGACGGCACGTTCAGTCGGCGTGCGGACGGAACGCACTCCGGGAGAGACGGCTTCGTGACCGCCGGGTCGAAGGTCGAGCTGCGCGTAGGTGAGACGCGACGACTCGTCGTCGTCGACAACCTGACTCGGACACAGGTGGTGATGTACGCCGGCGCCTCCGGCGACTACAACCCGCTTCACTCGGACGAGCCGTATGCCAAAGCGATGGGATTTCCCGGAATCTTCGCCCATGGCATGCTGACCATGGGCCTAACGGGAAGGTTTCTTACTGATTGGCTCGGTACCGCCACTCTCAAGACGTTCGGTGTTCGTTTCAGCGGCCAGGTCTGGCCGGGTGACACGCTGACTACCAGTGGCAAGGTAACTGCCCTGGACTCCACACCGGATGGCACCTTGGCCTCCATCGACCTGCTGACGGCAAACCAATCCGGAACCCCCGTGCTAGAAGGCACCGCTACCGCACTGCTCGATAGTTGAGTGCTGCATACGGAGGGCATCGATCCTTATGAAGCTTGGCCTGATCTCAGACGTGCACTGCGCGTACGACACGCTTAAGGAGACACTTGCCGAGTTTTCGGACCAAGTTGACGAGGTGTTGTTGGCAGGCGACGCGCTGTATGAGTACCGCTTCAACAACGAGGTCATCGAACTAATCCGGGAACACCAGATCCGATACATCCTCGGCAATCACGAGGAGGTATTGCTCGGGCCACACGGAAAGCGCGCGCTGAGCGCACCGTTTGTGAAAGCAGCCAACGTTGATTTTGTGCGGACTATCGGAACTCACCTCGAGACGGTCATCGACGGTAAGAGGCTGCTGATGGCACATGGGAGTCCGTGGGCCCCTCACAACCAATACGTCCACGCGAACAGTTCGGTTCTCGAACGTACGTCGTCCCTGGGGGTCGACTTCCTGGTGCTTGGGCACACTCACATACCGATGGAGGTCCGTATCGGACACACCTTGGTGGTGAACCCAGGTTCGTTGGAGCAATCGCGGGAGCGCGGCCAGCAGGGATGTATCTCCTATGCAGTGTTGGACACCGCTGAAGGCGCGGTGGAGTTCCACCGCCGACCGATTACACGTAGAACCGAAGCTGCGGTGACGTCACGGGTCGCGGGCTGAGGGCTTCGAGCCGCCAGCTACCGCCCGAGACATGTCGACTGTACAAACCGTTAGCGGTATGGTGGCTGACACTGCGGGATCAGTTCTGGAATTAAGCCATACCCAGGCCGCCACGACGCAGCTGAGCGCCTGCCTGTCTTGGGCCGTAACGTTCGCCTGCGAGATTGCATGTGCCCCGGAATACGGGGCAGCGGGCCGCTTTTGGCCCTCAGATCGGGTAGCTCTTCGTCATCAGATGGCTACAGACTTGAAACGGATTTGAAGGATTCATAGACATCCGCTGAATGATGTGCCAAATTAAGCGACACCCGCCGGAGCCATCTCATCACCTGCCATCGCAGCCACCTCTTCTGGAGGGAACCATGCTCGAAATCAAGAACCTTGTCGCGGGTTACGGCGACACGACTGTGCTACGCGACGTTTCATTGACCGTCCCCGAGAGCAGCGTGGTCGCCCTCCTCGGCCCGAATGGTGCGGGAAAGACCACCCTGTTACGGGTGCTCTCGGGAACCTTGAAGCCGCGCTCGGGAAAGATTCTCTTCGACGACGTTGACATCACGTCTCGGCGTCCGTATCAACGGGCCAAGCTCGGCATTTGCCATATTCCTGAGGGTCGCGGGATCTTCCCGTCTCTCACAGTGAAGGAAAATCTCATTCTGCACTCACGGAAGGGCGAAGAGCGCAAGAGCATCGAAAGCGCGGGAGATGCGTTTCCGATTCTCGGCAAACGCCTGAGCCAGACGGCTGGAAGCATGAGTGGCGGTGAGCAGCAAATGCTGGCGCTGGTCCGCGCCTATGTTCGGTCTCCAAAGCTTGTGCTGGTAGACGAGGCGTCCATGGGTCTGGCCCCGGTCATTGTCGACCAGATATTCGAATTCCTAAAAGGGATAGTCCAGGCCGGAAGCTCGCTCTTGCTTGTCGAGCAGTACGTAACCCGGGCACTCGCGTTGTCCGAAACGGCTTACATTCTCACTCGTGGCGAGATCGTGTTCAGCGGCAAATCCACAGAGCTCGAGGGTGAGGACATCTTCAGTCGTTACCTGGGCGTAGAAGTAGCCGCGACGTAAACCGAACCCACCGACTGCCGTCGCTCCTAGCAGGAATCTGGAGAACACGTGTCAAGCCTATTTCCCTTCCTCATCATCGGTCTCACATCAGGTGCCTTGTACGGTCTGGCGGGGACAGGTCTCGTTCTGACATATAAGACGTCTGGCGTGTTCAACTTCGCGCACGGCGCGATCGCGACAGTGACAACATATGTCTTCTACGTCATATCGGTCAGCCATGGTCTGAGCTGGCAAGTGGCAGCGTTTATAAGTGTTTTCGTGATTGGACCGATCATCGGTTTGCTCATGGAGCAATTCGCTAGACGACTCGCTGTGTGTACAACTGCGATCAAGATCGTCGGAACGCTCGGCATAGTTTTGTTGGTACAGGCCTTGGCGTCAGCTAAGTACGGAACCACGCCGCGACCGATTCCGACGTTCCTGCCTCAAGACACCATTCAGGTCGGTAGCCAGCTCACAATCGGGTACGACCAGTTGATCATCATAGGGATCTCACTCGTGTCGGTCGTGGGGCTTTACACGCTGCTACGACGGACCAGGCTCGGTACGGCCATGAGAGCGGTGGTCGACAATCCAGAGCTCCTCGACCAGCAGGGGATCAACCCACGCGCTGTGCGTCGTGCGTCCTGGATCATCGGTTCGACATTCGCGTCGCTCTCGGGTGTGTTGCTCGCACCGAATGTTGGGCTTGATGCCCTGTTGCTCACCCTGCTCGTCGTGCAGGCTTTCGGTGCGGCCGCTATTGGCGCGTTCTCCAGCTTGCCAATGACCTATGTGGGTGGCCTCGTGATCGGCCTCGCGTCATCGATCACCACCAAATACATCCACGGAGATGGCTTCCTCGCAGGTCTGCCACCTAGCATCCCGTTCATAGCGCTCTTCCTGGTACTGGTCCTGATGCCGAAATCCAAGCTCGTGGACCGACGGGTCACGCAGGCTCGCCCTCAGCCGACCTGGCGAGCGCCGGCCCGGATTCAAATCATTGGCGGAGGCCTGTTCTTCGTGCTGCTCGTCATCGCGCCAGCCTTCGCCGGCGCGCGGCTGACAGTCTTCACCGCTGGTTTGACGAGCGCCATGCTCTTCCTTTCGCTGGGCTTGCTCGTCAAGACGTCGGGGCAGGTCTCGCTGGCGCATGCTGGCTTCGCCGCGGTAGGTGCCGCCGCGTTCTCGCATCTCATGAGTGGTACGGGGCTTCCCTGGTTACTGGCCGTCTTGGTCGCGGGACTGGTCGCCGTGCCAGTTGGTGCATTTATCGCGATACCGGCGATTCGCCTGTCAGGGTTGTACCTTGCGTTAGCGACGTTCGGATTCGGAATCGTCTTGGAACAGATGTTCTATACCCGACCCTTTATGTTCTCGCGATTTACGTCGGGTGTACCCGCACCGCGCCCCCATCTGAGCTGGTTGAGCCTTGATAGCGACAAGGGCTACTACTACGTGGTGTTGGCCATGGTCGTATTCTTCGCCGCCGGCGTTGTCATGATCACCAGGATGCGGCTAGGCCGTCTGCTCCGGGCGATGTCCGATTCGCCGCTGGCACTCTCGACTATGGGAGTGAGCCTCAACGTCACTCGCGTTATGGTCTTCTGTCTTTCTGCATACATCGCCGCGATTTCTGGAGCGCTGACCGCAAGCCTCTCACTGCAGATCAGCGGTCAGTCATTCGCGTCCTTCACATCGCTGACGATGTTCGTGCTTCTCATGATCGTTGGCGGTGGTGTCCCTTGGTACGCGTTCCAGGCTGGCATCGGGCTCTCTGTCATTCCGACGTTCTTCAGCGGGATCAACGTGACTTACTACTTTCAGGCGCTATTCGGATTCTCCGCGATCCTGATAGCAATCCAGGGGGGCCAACCAGCCGGCGCGGACCGGATTAGGCACTTGGTCGACCGGCTAGGTGGCCGAAAGCCTGCGCTCGCGGGTGCCGCAGGTGCCGCGCTTCAAGTCAGCGAACCGAAACCGCGAGTCGCCGCCACAAGGGCGTCTGGGCTGATTGGCGCAGGCACGGTGGCCTCAGCGGTCGAATCGCCGAAGTCGGCGGCACCCAAGCCGGGTAGAACGGGCTTGAAGATCGAGAACCTCACCGTTCGGTACGGCGGCGCGGTGGCCGTCAACTCGTTGAACTTGGAAGCACCAACGGGCCGAATCACCGGGCTCATCGGACCCAACGGAGCGGGCAAGACTACGTCGTTCAATGCCTGCTCGGGCTTGGTTCGTCCGTCTGAAGGCAAGGTGTACCTACACGGCAAGGACGTGACGTCAGTCGGTTCACCCGCCCGCGCCAGGCTCGGCCTGGGACGGACATTCCAGAAGATGGAGCTGTTTGATTCTCTGACCGTCCGAGAGAACGTTGCACTCGGAGTGGAAGCGACCATGGCCGGGAAGAACCCGCTTCGTCAACTCGCCGCGCGCCGCTCCGACCGCATCCTCATGGGCGAACAGACGGAAGAAGCAATCTCCCGCTGCGGGTTAGGTGACCTCGCTGAGTTGCAGGCCGGCCTCTTGTCGACCGGTCAGCGTCGACTCGTCGAGTTGGCCCGGTGTCTGGTCGGCCCATACGACATGCTCTTGCTTGATGAACCATCGTCGGGCCTGGACAGCGCGGAGACCGCAGTCTTCGGCGAGATCCTCTGTCGCACCGTGGCGGAGCGCGGATTGGGCATTCTCCTTGTGGAGCACGACATGAGCTTGGTCCTGAGCGTCTGCAACTACCTCTACGTCTTGGACTTCGGACAGTTGATCGAGGAGGGCAACGCTGCACAGATCTCCAACAGCGACGCTGTCCGCAAGGCGTACCTCGGCGACGACGACGTATCGGACTATGTGCAATCACAGCCGTCTGCAATTGCAGTCGAAACGGCTTGATAGGGCGAGTCAATCTCGATCGCAGCGGGCTGGTGCCGTCACGTATCGCGAGTGACGTAGGCCATCTCTATCTGGTCAGCGTTGACAGGGCTCCACTGCGTCCTCAAGATAGAGGTAAATAAATGAACTAATTGGAGGAAGTGCGTGTCCAACTACTCGGACGCAGCGGTCGCGGGTGTGTACCAGACACAGCAAGGCGACTTGAGCGATCGGCCGCAACCGGAGGTCTGGTGGGAGTGTGTCCTTCAGGCGTGCGATGACGCCGGAATACCGGCCGGCGAAATAGACGGCATGATCGGCCCGGCGGCAGAAGGCGTCGGCATTCGAGCCTCGCTCCCGGGCGCGGTCATGGGGGATCTGTTGGGTCATCCTCTGAGATTTCACGCGACCTCAACGATTGGTGCCGCTGCGCAATCCGCCGGTATCAACCTGGCCGCGTACGCGATTTCCCAGGGCCTCGCAGAGGTGGTGGTGATCGCGACCGCTGCTGCCGGGGTCGCAGCCGGCTATGCAAGTTCTGACCGCGACTCGGCCGTCGCTGCGATGGCGAAGCTCAGCGGACAGTACGAGTATCCGTACGGCGGAACGCGCGTCTCGGACTACGCGGCACTCACTCGTCGGCATATGTACGAATATGGTACGACGGCTGAGCAGCTAGCTGAAGTCGCGGTCGCGCAGCGGCGCAGCGCAACCCTCCATCCGCTTTCATATCAGGGTCATCGTGGCGAGATCACAATCGATGATGTGCTCAACTCACGAATGATCGCCGACCCGCTCCGAATGCTCGATTGCTGCGCCATCAATCAAGGCGGCGGCGCCATGATCATTGCTCGAACCGAACGAGTCCGCCGTATCGGAAAGCACGCTCCAATCTCGCTGCTGGGTTATGGCGAGGGGCATATGTTCTTAGACCCGAACGCACTTCCGGATTTGACCTCGTTCGGTGGAAAGATCGCGGCTGAAACGGCATTCGGGATGGCTGGCGTCTCGCCGGCTGACATTCAGGTGGCCGCTATCTCAGATCACTTCACGAGCGGGGTGCTGTTCGGGCTCGAGGACGCGGGCTTCTGCAAGGCTGGTGAGGGCGGCGCCTTCGTATCCGGCGGTGCGTTAAACATCGGTGGACGACTCCCTACCAACACCTCGGGTGGCTTCCTGTCGTTCAGCCATGCCGGCAGTTGTGGTCTATTTGGCATGATTGAAGTGGTCGAGCAATTGCGTCACGAAGCAGGTGGATCCCGGCAGGTTGAAGGCGCCGAACTGGCTTACGTAAGTGGGGTAGGCGGCATGATGCAATGCTCCTACGCCGCCGTGTTGGCAAGGGTGTGAGGAGAGGTCATGGCTGAACGACAGAAGTTACTGCCCGAATCAGTTCCAGAGTGGCAGCTGCCCTACTGGCATGGCCTGCGTGACCGCAAGGTACTGGTTCAGAAATGCACGTCGTGCGGCACGCTGAGGCACATACCCAAGGAACTGTGTGCGTCCTGTCATCAGACGGGGTACGCCTGGCATCCGCTGTCCGGTTTAGGAACCGTCTACACCTATACGGTGGTATACCGTGCTCCGTCGCCGGTGTATCAAGTTGATGCTCCATACGCCATCGCCCATGTCGAGATGGATGAAGGTGTCCGAATGATTGCCGATGTCGTCGAGGTCGACTCGACATCGGTTGAGATCGGCCTTCCGGTGAAGGCCATCTTTGATGACGTGACCGATCAGTGGACGATGCTGCGCTTCGCTCCACGTTGATCTCGCTACGTTGATCTCGCCACGTCTGGCTGCGCTTGGCGGGAGAACACCGAAACGGCATCGTCCACCCCTGCGTATCCATCTGCAGGGGCGGACGATGCCGTTAGCACATCCGGTCAGATCGACAGACCAATGAGTTTCGTGTCCAAGTATTCCCGTAGGCCTTCACGTGCACCCTCGCGTCCGAGGCCGCTCTCTTTGACACCACCGAACGGCGCGGCCGCGGAGGTCGGATTTATGTCGTTGACCCCGACCATGCCGAACCTTAGCGCCTCAGCTACCCGGAAGGCCCGGCCGAGATCGTTGGTATAGATATACGACGCGAGGCCGTAGTCGGTGTCATTGGCCATCTGGATGACTTCGTCCTCGTCGTCGAAGACAATCACGGGGGCGATCGGGCCAAACGTCTCTTCGCGGTAGATCACCATGTCGGCAGTGACATCGGTGAGTATTGTCGGGGCGAAAAACGCGCCGTCGTCCAGACCTTCTCCGCTAAGTCTCGCTCCGCCGGACACAAGTTTGGCTCCCTTGTTCAGGGCATCGTCGACCTGCCTTTCCATCCGTCGCAAGGCAGCATCGTCAATGAGCGGACCGATGCTGACGCCATCGGAGAGGCCGCTGCCTGCCTTCAGTTTCGAGAATCGGTCTTCAAGAACGGCAAGGAACTCATCCTTGAGAGAGCGATGGACGAAGATTCGGTTAGGCACAATGCAGGCTTGCCCGGTGTTGAGCACCTTAATCATCGCGGCTCCCTTAGCCGCATGTGCCGGGTCAGCATCCTCAAAGACGATGAACGGTGCATGCCCACCTAGCTCCAGCGAGACTCGCTTGAGATGGTCGGCCGCCCCACGTGCGAGGTGCTTGCCAACTTCCGTGGAACCGGTAAAGGTAATCTTTCGAATCGCGCGGTTGGTGAGGAAGGCCTCGCCGATCGGTCGCGGGTCGTCCGCGGTGACCAGGTTGACAACGCCAGCTGGGATACCGACTTCGTCAAAGATCTTGAACACCGCGATGGCAGTGAGCGGCGTCTGCTCGGCCGGCTTGAGCACGGTCGTACATCCGGCGGCCAGCGCTGGGGCCACCTTGCGCGTGATCATAGAGATCGGATAGTTCCAGGGGGTGATCGCACCAACGACGCCGACGGGGGAGTGACTCACAATGAATCGTTGGTCCGCCCTCGACGACGGAATCGTTTCGCCATATACCCGCTTCGCCTCTTCCGCGAACCAGATGAGGAAGTCAGCCGCATATTTCACCTCGGTTCGAGCTGCGCGAATCGGTTTGCCCTGCTCGGCCGTCATAAGCTTGGCCAGTTCCTCCGAACGCTCGAGCATCAGCTGGTACGCGTCGAAGAGGAAAGCGGATCGCTCGTAGGCAGTGCGCTTTGACCATGAGGCAAACGCGGCCGAGGCGGCTGCGATCGCTGCCTCGGCGTCTACCGCTCCGCCATCAGAGACGTGCTCGATCAGTTTGCCGCTCGCAGGGTCCGTGACAGCGAAGGTCTTACCTGTGCTGGCGGCCTGCCAAGCGCCGTTTATGTAGAGACTCGTTGGCGCTGGATCTACAGAAGTCAAAGTGGGCTCCAGATTTGGGGGTTACTGGCAACGGATTGCCAGGGCTCGCACTACTTGTCGTCGGCCGGCGGAGCGATTCGCGCCGCCGACTTGGCGCTACTTCGTCGGACGGACCGTGTTGCGGGTCGTCTGATTGAAGGGGACGTCCTTGTCAGGGTTGACCTCTCGCGGCAGACCCAGGACGCGTTCGGAGATCTGATTCCGCTGCATTTCGTTTGTTCCGCCAGCCACCGTCGAGGTGCGGGCCGCCAAGAACCGGGTTCCGACTTGGGCTCCCGCCGCCTCGTCGGCCCACGAAGCGATGTTTGATCCGGCGATCTCGAACGCAAGCTCGCTGCGTCGATACTCAATTACCGCATGCATCAACTTCAACATGGAGGCCCCGGGCCCAGGGATACGGCCGCTCCGAATGCCACCATCGATGCGCTTGAGGGCATACCGTTCGACTCGCGCGAGCACGATGGCTTCGCCGAGTCGCTGCCTGACCGTTGGGTCTGATGTCTTACCGAGGTCCTTGGCCAGGCGGACGAGCTCGTCCTCACGCTCTTGCGTCCGGCTCGCCCGGGGTGTGTCGTCGAGGCTATTTCCGCCGACCATGCTGCGCTCATGAAACAGCAATCGAGACGCCACAGTCCAGCCGTCATTTTCGCTGCCGAGCAAGTTTTCCGCTGGAATGACTGCGTCGTCGAAGAATTCCTGACAGAAGTGCGCTGTGCCATCTACGAGCTTGATCGGCATCACCGTGACGCCTGGGTGACGGATCGGTACGATGATCATCGACAATCCTCGATGCTTCGGCACGTCTCCATTCGTGCGACACAATGCCATCGCGTAGTCAGCGAAGTGGGCGCTGGTACTCCAGATTTTGGCACCGTTGATCACGTAGGTGTCGCCATCACGGACGGCCCGGGTGATGGCTCCCGCCATGTCGGAACCACCGCTGGGCTCGGAGAGAAACTGCACCCACATGTCGCCTGCGAGCATCGGTGGCAGATAGCGCTTCTTCTGCTCTTCAGTACCAAAGTCGAGCAGCGTCGGTCCCAAGATGCCGTGGGTCACCGAGTACTGCACAGGCATGACGTACGGCGAAGCTGCTTCGGTGAAGGCGGTTTGGTGCTCTTCGGTAAGGCCTTGACCGCCGTACTCGCTCGGGTAGCGAATACCCGCAAAGCCGCCATCGAACACCCGACGTTGTAATTCCCGCTGAAAGTCGGCCCAGGCATAGTCATCTAGTTTTGCTCGATACGGAGCGGCGGAACCTAACTCCATGTTCTCAGCGAGCCAGGTTTTGGCCCGTAAGCGAAAATCGTCCACGCTTTCCATATCAGTCATGTATCTGCCACTCCCATTCTCAGAGGCCTGCGAGCCCGCAGAGCCGCTCGCGGTGATCATCAGGTGTTCCGTACAGGGCGTAGTTTGTCGAAACCCTACGGAGAAATAAGTGGATATCGTGTTCCCAGGTCAGGCCGATGCCGCCAAACATTTGCACGCAGTCTTGGATCGTCTCTACCGCGTGCTGGTCGATGTGCACCTTCGCGACGCTGGCCAGCTCGGATGTGATCGCTTCCTTTGCCGCAATGCTCTGCGCCAGACCCGCGGCCAGGCCGAAGCTTGCCTCGAGCCACATCTTGTGGTCGGCAAGTCGATGCTTGAGTGCTTGATAGGAGCCGATCGGGCGGCCGAACGCGACTCGGGTCTGCACGTACTCGAGTGTCATGTCGAAGACGCGGTCCACTGCTCCCACGGTCTCCGCACACTGCAGTGCAATCGCTATCTGCAACTGGCGTTCGATGTCAGCGGCGGAGGTAGACGCAGACGATACGATCGCGTCGGCGGGGATCGCCACGTCAGTGAACTCGACCGAGCCGAACCTGCGCACAAGGTCGAGCGAGTTCTGGTGTTGTGCCATTACACCCGGCGCGCCTGCCGGCACAAGCACCTGCACCAACCCGTCAGGTGCCTGGGCGACGACAAGAAAATGGTCGGCAGTAGGCAGGCCCTCCACCAATATCTTGCCTCCATTTAGCATGAGGTTGCCGTTGGCTTCCGTGACGCGGGTACGACAGTTCCGTCCGTCCCACGAGAGCGGCTCTGCGACTGCCCAGGCTGCGGTCAACTCACCTCCAACCAGGCCGGCCACAACATCGGTGAACCGACCCGGCTGGTCCGCGTTGGACAAGGCTGCGGCCACGACGTTGCAGGGGACGAACGGTCCTGCGGCGACGGCACGACCGATTTCTTCAGCCATTATGGACAGATCCTCAATCGGAGCATCGGTGAGGCTGCCGCCTCCCAGCTCGGCTGGTACAAGCATCGAGGTCAGTCCGAACTCCGCTAATTGCTGCCAGTACTTCTGCTGGTACCCGTCGGCAAAGTCAGACTGCTCGCGAATCCTGGCCAGTGGCGCCTCGGTCTCAAGAAAGCGTCGAAGCGTTTCCTGCAAGGACTTCTGCTCATCCGTGAGGTCAAGATCCATGTGATTCTCCAACCTGGCGTGATCGGGCGGAAATCAACCGCACCGGAGAGTGCCGAGCGCCAGATGGGCGCTCAGTTCAGACATCGGGTAGGGCAATGATAGGCACGTCGCACCGACCAGCGAAACCTATACCGTAAAAAGATTACCTATATTCGCCCACCTCTCCCCGTGTGCCATCGGGCACGCCTGCGGCACGACGGCACCTGGTGAGCCTGACGCAGTGGCCACGACTGTCGAGGAGGATGCTCGGACCCCGCAAAACTCGCCTAAATACTGGCTACTAGGGTATCAGCGTCCTCGGAACGAGCCGGAAACCCCGTCGTTGCAGAGGCTTGTCAACGGTGGTCTCTTGACAGGCGCGGCCGTCCCGAGTGAAGTGTCAACCACGCCCACTGGCGGCCACGGACTTGGTTAATAGAGCTAGAGGTTTGTACTATCAGTCCCGCCACCCGGAGGCTTGCCGGGCCCGCGGGGACGAAAGGGACTACATATGAGCAGCGTCACATCGGCATTGACCGATTCGATCGTCGAAACTGCCGAGCTGGCTAAGTACCGGCTCGAATGCCGCACCTGGTTGGCCGGAAACTTGAGATCCCTCGATGACGTAAACGATGCTGACGGAGGGGAGACCGCGTTCGCAATCGACCTGGCCAAGGCGAGTCAGGCAGTTCTGTTCGACGGCGGATATGCAGGCATCAGTTGGCCAAAGGTCTACGGGGGTCAAGGTCTGACGATGGAGCATCAGCGCGTTTTCAACGAAGAGTCCGTTGGATACAGCTTTCCCACCGGCGGGCTGGTCATCACACTCGGCATGTGCGCGCCGACCTTGCTGGAGTTCGGCACGGAATCGCAGCGGTTGAGGCACATCCCGCGAATGCTTCGTGGCGATGAGATCTGGTGTCAGCTCTTCTCCGAGCCCGGCGCCGGATCCGACGTAGCTAGTCTGCAGACTCGGGCCGTTAGCGACGGTGATGAGTGGGTCGTCAACGGACAGAAGGTCTGGACGTCTGGGGCGCAGCATTCCGACTTCGGCCTCCTCGTGGCGCGTACGAATCCCGACGTGCCGAAGCATCGGGGCATTTCGATGTTCGTCCTGGACATGCGCAGCCCGGGCGTTGAGGTCCGGCCGCTTCGCCAGATGACTGGCGCCGCCGGCTTCAACGAGGTCTTTTTTGATGACGTCCGAGTTCCGATGGAGAGTCTCGTTGGAACCGAGAACGAAGGCTGGCGCGCGGCCATTGGCACGCTGATGAACGAGCGCGTCTCGATCGGCGCGGGCGGGGGCGGACTTGGCCGACGACTTGGTGGCGGCGAGTTCGAGCGTGTCGTGGAGGTGGCACGCAGGGGTAACAAGCTTGACGATCCTGCTGTACGTCAGCAGCTCGCTGGTGTGTACGCCGCTACGCGGGTACTCGAACTGCTGTCTGACCGTATTCGCGCCGACGTCAAAGCAGGCAAGGCTCCAGGACCCGAGGGCTCGATTGCCAAGCTCGCGGGCACCGAGCTCGCCCGCCTCGCTGCGGACGTCGCGATCGAGATCGCCGGGCCGCGAGGTCAGGCGTGGGAAGAAGGCGATGACGAGTCGGAGCGGCTTGCTCATGCCGTGCTCGCAGCTCCAGGGAACTCCATAGCTGGCGGCACAGCCGACATCATGAAGAACATTCTAGGCGAGCGCGTACTTGGTTTGCCGAAGGAACCGCAGGTCGACCGCGACATCCCTTTCCGAGAGCTGCGTACCGGTCGATAGATCGTGGCGTTCGCCCCGTAGGAGTTTCAGCAGCACTGCTATCGCCGCCGACGTGGCGGCGTCTCGACGTCCAACTGCAGGAGTGAGCCATGTCTGATCTGTTGATCAAGAAGGTGCCAGACGAGCATTATGTTGTCTGGCAGTTCAATCGCCCGGAAGCGCTAAACGCATTGACGACAGGCATGCAAAGCCTGCTCGCCGATGCGGTAGCTGACTTCGCCCGTGACCCACAGATGCGGGTCGCCATCCTCACCGGCACCGGGCGGGCCTTTTCCGCGGGTGCTGACCTGAAAGCGATGGCCGAACGGAACGCCGCGTCCGCCGAAATAGAGGCCAAATTCGAGCGGGGTGAGCTCACCCTTGCTGAGCAGAGCGAGGCCTTGCGTGCCCTGGGCGCGTCTCGCGCTTATGGCGTCGACGCTATCCCCACATTCCCGTTCGGTTCGTGTCCGAAACCGGTCATCGCAGCCATCAATGGACTGTGTGTAGCTGGTGGAATGGAGATGGCGATCGACTGCGATATCCGGATTGCCACACCCGAGGCTTACTTTGGAGTCTTCGAGGCCAAGCGCGGCATCATGGCTGGCATCGCCGTCCAGCACCTCGCTCGAGTTATGCCGATCAACGAGGCCATGTACCTGCTCCTGACCTGTGATCGCATGCCGGCCGAACGGGCCTACCAGCTTGGTTTCGTCCAGCAACTAGTGCCGGCAGAAGAGTTACTCAGTCGGGCAATCGAGATCGCTTCGATGATTGCTTCGAACGCGCCATTGTCTGTGCAAGGGTCGAAATCAATGGTGCAATTCTGGCGCCACTACGGCGTGGCCGAGGCCCGCCGCGTCGAGGAGTACGTCTGGGAAAGGGTGTTCAACTCCGATGACGCAAGGGAGGGCCCGTTGGCCTTTGCCGAGAAGCGCGCACCGAAATGGACTGGAAGCTAAGCCCAAGCAATGCCGTAGTGGGACGTCGGCAATCGAAGGAGACAGTACTTGAATAGCTTGGACGGCAAGGTAGCGATCATCACCGGTGCAGGGGGCGGTATCGGGCGGGAGTGTGCGCTGTACATGGCCGCGCTTGGAGCTCGCGTCGTGGTCAACGACTTAGCGTCGACCGATGCGGGGTCGAAAGCCGAGCAAGTGGCGCAGGAGATTCGCGACGCTGGTGGCGACGCCTTTGCGAACACGGACAGTGTGAGCGAGGTGAACGGAGCGCATCGATTGGTCGACAGCGCGATCGAGAGATTCGGCGGGCTGGACGTTCTGGTAAACAACGCCGGTATCCTGCGCGATCGCATGCTCGCGAACATGACCGTTGACGAATGGGACGCGATAAGCGCCGTACATCTTCGAGGCACCTTTCTCACTACGCAGCGTTCTGCTGCCTACTGGCGTCAACAACGCAAGGCGAACGCGCCCGTTTCAGGCTCCGTCATAAATATGTCGTCGGGGTCCGGTCTGCACGCTAGCGTCGGGCAGTCCAACTACGCTGCGGCAAAGTCGGGCATTGCTACGTTCACCCTCGTGGCCGCGAAAGAAATGCAGCGCTATGGTTGTCGCGCGAATTCCGTCGCCCCGACAGCGCGTACGCAGTTGACGTCGTCGACTGACAGGCTTGTCGAGATTATGAAGCCTCCGGACGATCCAACCGCATTCGACAAGTGGCATCCGGAGAATCTCGCGCCCGTTGTGGCCTATCTGGCCGGCCCGTCCTGTTCCCTAACGGGACAGGTTCTCGGGGTCTTCGGGGACGAGGTCGGCATATACCAGCCTTGGACCGTTCATCAGACATTGCACAACCACGGCAATCGATGGGACTTCGCGTCACTCGAGGCGGCGTTCGCCGGCTCCGCTCCGCTACCACCTTCGGTCGGAATGATGTAGAAGCACGCGCGACTTGATGGACATCAGCGAAGGCGAACTGGAGAGGTGACGGAATATGACCTTAGTTCTCACTGAGGAGCAGATTGCTCTGCGCGCGAGTCTGCGCGAGTTTCTCGATGACAAAGCGGGCGAGGCTGACCTTAGAAGGCTATCTGAAACCCCTCTCGGCTACGACCCCGAGGTATGGAGCCAGTTGGCAACTATGGGCATTCAAGGCCTGGCCATTGCGGAGGAGTACGGCGGATCAGGTGCTTCCTTCATTGAGCTGGGGATTGCGGTGGAGGAGGCCGGACGCTCGCTGCTCTCGGCGCCGTTGCTGTCAACGGCCGTGCTTGCCGCCGGTGTCCTCGTGGCCAGCAGAGACGAAGAGGCGAAGTTAAGACACTTACCCAGGATTGCTGACGGAACGTGCGTCATGGCCTTGGCCATCGAGGAAGCGATCGGAGGCCTGGACCTTTCCCAGCTCTCCACCACTGCGGTCCGTGATGGCGGTCGCTGGCTGCTCTCGGGAACGAAGGACTTCGTGATCGATGGCTTTCAGGCTGATGCGATCATTGTCGTCGCGGGTACCACCGATGGCGTTGGCCTATTCGAGGTGGCTGCCGACGCCGAGGGCCTCACCCGCACTCCGCTGATCACGATGGACGCGACGCGAAAGCAGGCGCGAATCGATCTCGCCCAAGTACCTGCGACTAGGATCGGCAACGCGGCCGATGCTGCCAGCGCGATTCCCTATGTTCTCGATGTCGCCGCAGTTGCGTTGGCCATGGAACAGGTCGGGGGAATGCAATACGTCCTCGAAACCGCTGTGGCATATGCTCAAACGCGGTTTCAATTTGGCCGAGCGATCGGATCCTTCCAAGCCGTCAAACACCGCTGCGCCGATATGCTCATCAAAGTAGAGCTCGCGAGATCGGCCGCATATTTCGCCCTATGGTCGGCGGTAAACCAACCAGAGGACTTCCCTGCAGCGGCATCGCTATCGAAGAGCTACTGCTCGGAAGCCTACTTCGATGTCGCCAGGAACAACATCATGGTGCACGGTGGCATCGGCTTCACGTGGGAGCATTCAGCACAGCTGTTCTACAAGCGGGCCAAGAGTGACCTGCTGCTGTTCGGCACACCTACGGCACACAACGAGGCCCTGTTACAACGACTTGGCGTCTGACGTGGACGTACTGTCCTCGGTAACCGCCGTCCACGCTGGCTTGGGATCGACTGGCTATCTCGCAGACGAAACCACCGCATCCGTAACCTACTTGGCTGAGCGCTTGCGGAAGCCGTTGCTGGTAGAGGGTCCGGCCGGCACTGGCAAAACGGAGCTCGCCAAGTCGTTCGCGGCGATGACTGGGCGCCGCCTGATCCGCCTGCAATGTTACGAGGGACTCGACGAGTCGAAGATTCTGTACGAGTGGAACTACAAGAAGCAGCTGCTCCGGATCCAGGCCCAATCTGTCATATCCGACGACCGGCCCAGGGATTGGCACGACCTCGAGGGCGATATCTTCACCGACGAGTTCTTGCTGTCCCGTCCGGTACTCGAATCACTGCGGGCCGCAGAGCCGGTGGTTTTACTCATTGACGAGATCGACCGCGTCGAGATCGAGACTGAGGCCATGCTCCTGGAGGTCTTGTCCGAATTTCAGCTCTCAGTTCCGGAGATGGGAACCGTGACAGCGAAGCACATACCTGCGGTGTTTCTCACCTCGAACGACACGCGCGAATTATCAGAGGCGCTAAAGCGGCGATGTCTGTATCTGCATCTTGATTACCCGTCAGCCGAGCGCGAGCGGGAGATCATTCAGAGACGCGTGCCTGAGTTGTCCGACGTCTTGGCACGTCAGATAGCGGAGTTCGTCGGCTTGCTACGGACCCTGGACCTGAAGAAGAATCCCTCGATATCGGAGACCTTGGACTGGGCCCGATCACTCGCGTTGCTCGGCGGCGACGGTCTAGAGCGAGCAGATTTCCGAGCCAGCCTGAACATACTGCTCAAGCATAATTCGGACTTCACGGTTGCTCTCACTGCTCTCGACAAAGTGCTGAGGTAGCGTGATCGACTTGCTCGCAGGGCTCGTCGATCAGCTCCGGCTTGCCGGAGTACCAGTATCAACGAGCGAAGCCGTCGATGCTGGACTCGCCGCTTGCGCCGTGAATCTACTCGATCGAGCGGAGTTACGCTCCGCTCTGGCGAGCACTCTGGTAAAAGACGCGATGCACGTGCCAACTTTCGACGTTGTCTTCGACGCATACTTCGCCTTGCGTCGTCCGATCTCGGACTTGGCAGATTCCCCTGACCCGGTTGTGGCTCGCCGCGGTTCGGGCGATGCAACAAGCGGCTTTGGTGGTGGGGCACTCAGTTCGCGCAGCGATGACGAAATATCGGAACTGCTGTTTCGCGCGTTACTGACTGACGCGACTCCGCTACTGCGGCTCATCGCCGTTGAAGGCGTACAGCGATATGCGGACATGCAGCCTGGACGCCCAGCTGGTGTGCTGCTGTATTCCTACCGCACGCTAAAGGCCTTCGACCTTGATGGGCTGATCGGTCGGCTCCGTGAGGAGGATCCGCCATCGAGTATCTCCGCAGAATTCACCGCTTTGCGTGATGAATTGTGGTCCATCCAGATCGCTGCCCGCATCCGATCCTTCACCAGCGAGGTAGAGGCAGATATCCGGCGACGGCTTGTGACGGATCGGGGGCCGGACGCAGTTGCACAGACGCTTCGGATTCCAGTGCCTGCAGATATCGAGTTCATGCATGCCAATGCTGCGCAGCTCAAGGCGATGGAGCGAGCGATTGCGCCGTTGGCGCGCAAACTCGCAGCCAAATTGGCTCTCCAGGACCGCTCGAGGCGCGGCGGTGCTCTCAATATGCCTGCCACGATGCGTGCCTCGCTGACCACGGGGGGAGTGCCGCTCGAGCTGGTCACCAAGGCGCTGAAACCGCATAAGCCGCAGATCGTGGTACTCGCCGACATCTCTGGATCGGTGTCGGCCTTCGCGAGCTTTACCCTGCAATTCGTAACCGCAGTAAGTGGCGATGCCGCGCATGTACGCAGTTTCATGTTCATCGACGGTGTCGATGAGGTCACCGAGCACCTAAAGCACAGTCGTACGGTCGGAGAAGCCCTTATACGGATCCGCGAGCAAGCTGCACTGATCGCCGGCGACGGCCATACCGACTACGGCCAGGTGTTCAGCGCATTCGCCGACCGTTGGGGTCAGCGGCTCTCCAGACGAACTACAGTGCTAATTCTCGGCGACGCTCGCTCAAACTACCGGCCGCTGGGCCTCGACGCTCTGCGGGCGATCAGCAAGCGCGTCGATAAGATCCTCTGGCTTAATCCGGAACAGAAAGCGTATTGGGATACGGGTGATTCGGTTATCTCCCGGTACGCGCCCTATTGCGATGGCGTCTACGAGTGCCGCTCGATCCGGCAGCTGGAGCGGGTCGCAGCGTTGGTTGAATAGACACCAGCGCGTGAGCGACGCGATCCGGCGTACTCAATGACACGGCCGGGCCACCCAAATCGGGTGGCCCGGCCGTGTCATTGGACCTGACTCGAATCAGCTAGCGCCGCTTGCGCCTTTATCGTCCTGACAGGATGTCTTGAGGCCGGTACTAGAGACGAAGGCCTTGTCCTTGACACCGATGAGGAAGAAGCACGGCACGACACTCGGTTTGCCCTGGACGTAGGTCAACGGCGGTGCGAGCCCGCCTAGGGTTTCGCCCTTGAAGCTATAGAGACCGGTATAAATATCCGAACTGGTGGGAGTGTCGGAGACGTTCGCAGCTGCCTTCTGGAACACCTTGGCTGCTTCCCAGATACCGCTCATATCGGCAAGGCTGTCAATCCCGTTGAAGTCAGGAAGGTACTGCTTCATCGCGGTACGAAACTCCTGCGTCGCCGGCACGTCGAGAAACCACGGAAAGCTGCCGATGTTGCCGGCGGTGCCATCGAAATTCGCATTCTCACGCATTGCGCTGTTGAAGGAACCTGAGGAGACGATCCAGATCGGTTTGTAGCCCTGTTTAGCGCAGGCATCCACAATCCGCGTGCCGCTGCCGGCCAGTTCGACCGCGTCAGCCTTGGCGTTCTTCATCGCCAAGCATTGGGCGGTGTAGTCGGGGGCCGAAGCCGAGAACGCTTCCGCAGTTGCGAAGGTCAGTCCGTTCTGGGTGGCGTAGCCCTTGACGAGCGGTACAGCTTGGGCGCAGGCCGCTTGTTCAGCGCAGTAGAACTCGCCGAACGACTTCGCACCGGCGACCTTGGCCGCGTAGGTCTGACCCCACACGACGGATAGCACCGTGGTGCCGGTTGGGAAGAAGTTGGCGTCCTTTGCGTAATGAAACCCAATGGAGGCACTCGCGTCGAGAACAGGGACCTTCTGCTGCGCGACGTACGAACCCCACGAGTCACCAAGATTCGAGAAATTGAGAAGCGCGATGATGTGATCGTCACCGACGAGAGATTTCACGGCGGTGATGGACTTTGCCGGATCGCCCGCATCGTCTTTGGAGATCACCTTGACTGGATGTCCGTTCACACCGCCATTGGCATTGACGTAGTTCTGCCAGTTTCGAAGGGTCAGCGGAATGGCGTTGCCGGTGCCGCTGATGCCGGTATCGCTACTGATCGAGCCAACAACGAGCGGCGCTTTGGTGAGGTTTGAGGCTGATACCTCGGTTGGCGCCGCGGCCTGGCCGGCGTCGGTACCGCTGCCACTGCTACTACACCCAGCCACCATCGCGGTGGCGATGGCCACCGCGCCTACGGCGATGAGGCGCTTTCGGAGCTTTCTCTGTGCTGACAACGGTTCTCCCTAGACTCAGACAGCGACCCCGCGAACGGTCGGCGGAATTCTCACACGGATTCCGTTCGCCCTGATGACGGGAGCGTAGCGATATAGTTACATCCTTTCAATAGTTTTCACTACACCGTGATAGTCGGCTCTATAGTTCTCACCGGCGGAGCGCAGCCCCTGGGCATGGGGCCCAGCCTCCCGCGCGAGGGACCGGCCGAACCGACGAGTGTCGTACAAGCCCTCATGCAAAGGGGCTTCCGGCGAGCTCGATGAACCAGGAGCCAGAGCTAGCCGCCCAATCGAAACGGAGTACATATGGCTACAAACCCAGTACTTATGGTCGAACGTCCAGAGGTCGGTGTCGTCGTCCTGAGGTTGAATCGGCCCGAAGCACTGAACGCGTTGGACTCACTTTCAGCTAAATCATTGATCACGGCTCTAGAAACGGCCGACAATGATGATTCGGTGCGTTGTATCGTTCTGACAGGCGCTGGACGAGGGTTCTGCGTTGGTGCTGACCTGAAAGAGCTTGCTCGGCGCCAGGCCGGGGGTGCTGCGGGCGAAACGCCCCCGCGCCCCCCGCGCAACGCCGCGATGAACCCCCTCGGCGACTGGAACGTAGTACTTCGGACGCTGCTCAGCCTCCACAAGCCGATCATCGCCGCGGTAAACGGACTGGCCGTAGGCGGGGGTCTCTCGCTGGCCTGTGCAGCCGACATCCGGATCGCCGCGCGTTCCGCTGTCTTTTGCGCGATCTTCGCTGAGCGAGGCCTTGCATTCGAAGCGGGCACGAGTTACCTCCTTCCGCGCCTGATTGGTCTGGAGAGCACCTTCCGGATGGTCTACACCGCTGAGCGGGTTTCAGCCGATCGCGCTGCGCAAATCGGCCTCGTTGGTCAGGTGGTCGAGGATGAGGATCTGGATGCGGCGACCGTCGAGTTGGCGACGAAGATCGCAAGTCTGCCGACCCTCCAGCTGGGCCTCGCTCGCCGCCAGATTTTGCTGAGTCAGAGCATTGACGACCCGACGGTCGCGATGATGGTCGAGATGCATGCGCTTGGCGTTGCCCAGCAAAGTCACGACTACCACGAGGGGCATCAGGCGTTTAACGAGCGGCGGCCTGCCACATTTCTCGGCTACTGAAACGACGCACGTCCTTGTGAGCGCCGTGCACGTGCTTCGCCTTGCGAGTTCGTCTTGCGAAGTCGGCCCCTGCTAGGTCGGGTTATACGGCGAAAGGGCTCCGAAGGCCGCTCGCGGCTTGCCTGCGAAGTTCGCGATGGGGCGACCTTCGAACGTCTGGATCGCGTCCAAGAACTCGGGTGGCCAGGATTCAGCCCGGCCACTCCGGCTGACAAGTTGAACCGTCCAGGCGTGGGCAATCAGGCGTTCAGTACCCGCCACTGTAAGCAACGACTCGATGACCACGGCTCTTCCGGATCGGTAAGGGACACGCGTGTGCCCGACGAACCGCTCGCCAGGCATGCCCTCGCTGGCGTACCGGACGTGGACCTCACCGACAACCCAGACGTGGGTACGCTCTGCGACCTGGCGGTGCCAGGCGCCGTCTAGTACCTCTCGGAGGTAGCCGGTCTTCAGGGTTGTCATTATCCGAAAGGTCGATACGTGATTCAGGTGGCCCTGGAGGTCGTAGTCGTCTTCGGCCGGAAGGACATCAGTGTGCCATCGGAATTCTGCGAGCTCATACATTGTGAGACTGACTCCCGTAGATAGAGTTGCCGAGGTCTAAGCCCTCTTCCCCTAGTAAATATGAATCCTCTAACTATATGATGTGGCGGTCACCACGGTTGGAAATCGTTTTCGAATCAGCAGGAAATCAGGAGACGTCGATTTCATGGTTACCGCGTACGGCATGACAACAGATACCGTTGAACCGCCCGCCATCGTCGGAGTTTCGATCCCGGAGGCTGCACGTTACCTGCCCGACGAGACTTCGATGGGCATTACGCTTCGCTCGGTTGTCGAGGCCCTCGAGGATGCTGGTCTGGACAAGTCGGAGGTTAACGGTGCATGTATCGCCTGGAACGGTCCGGGTCAATCACCAGGCGGTGGATCGTCAAACTGGGCTCGGCAACTCGGTGTCACCTTAAACTGGGTCATCGATGGTGGTCTTGATGCCGTGGGCATCCGTGGACTGCTCAATGCGACGGCGGCTATCCGAGCTGGTTTATGCGAGACAGTCGTCGTAGCCGGTGGCCTAGCGGGAGGCGCGCGGGTCGCGGGCGCGGATTTCTTGGGCTCCAGGTCCGATAGCTACGCCCAGTATGAATTCAATCATCCTTTTGGCGGCGGTGTGATGTGGCGATTTGCGCTGAACGCACAGCGGCACATGCACGACTACGGAACGACGCCTGAGCAGCTCGCCCACGTCGCTGCCACGATCCGCAACCACGGGCACGCTAATCCAGAGGCCACAATGTACGGGCGGGGGCCATACACCGTTGAGGACGTATTGGCATCGAGGTGGATAGCTGAACCGCTGCATCTGCTTGAGTGCTGCTTAGTCGGCCAAGGTGCCGCTGCCTTTGTTGTGACGACGGCGGAGCGGGCCAGGTCATTGCGGCATCCGCCGGTCTCGGTTCTCGCCGGCGCGATGGAGATCTCTCAGGGCCCACATCACTACCCATCCCTCAATTCCGACGAGGGGATGCTGGGCGCCAAGCGAATGCGGACGGCTTTTGGGCAGGCAGGTGTCACGCCCGCTGACGTCGACGTCGTCTCGCTCTACGACCCAACGGCCTTCGAAGTAATCAGGTGGATCGAGGCTCTCGGATTTTGCGACGAGGGTGAAGGCGGCGCGTTTGTGGAAGGCAACACTCTGGCCCGGGATGGCAGACTGCCGGCGAATGTAGATGGAGGAACCCTCTCGCACATGTGGGCCAGCACTGCACAGTTGACCGCAAAGGTAGTGGAAGGCGTACGTCAATTGCGCCAGGATCAGGGCTCACGTCAGGTCGCCGGCGCGGAGGTCGCGGTTTGCACCAATTCTGTACCGGGCGCCCACCACGTGGAGATGTGCATCTTGGGACGGGCTCGATGAACGCGCCGACCCGTCGACCTCTTCCGGATCCGACGCCGCTGTCGATTGAATTCTGGCAAGCCGCACGTTCAGGTCAGCTTCTCTACGCTCGTTGCGGTGCTTGCGGCAACGCGCAGTTCCCGCTCGAAGTGGCATGTATTCATTGTCTGTCGCCTGATGTGCGTTGGGTTGCCGGTGCCGGCCGCGGCACGTTGTACTCCTACACCGTGATCCATCGAGCGCCGTTCGCCGACTTCCCGGTTCCGTCCGTAATGGCGATCGTGCAGCTCGACGAGGGCTATTCGATGTTTGCAGGGGTAGTCGATTGCGCGTTTGACACCCTCGCATGCGATATGCCGGTGGAGGTGACCTTCGAGATCCAGTCCGAGACGGTGACGCTGCCGATGTTCCGGCCTGCCGAGCGCTAAGGGCCAGTAGGCGCGAACTCGCTCATCCCGAAACCCTTCAGAGTGAACTGAGGTCCACGTGACAGTTGATATCGATCTCGATCGGCATGTCTCGCACTCTCGCGAGGTCCAGCCGCACGAGATATTTCGGGCGCTTGGGGACGAGGTGCGGTGGAACATATTGTGTCAAGTGGCTAGCACCGACGAGCTGGCATACAGCGCCATCGAGAGCACGCTCGGGCTCCCCAGATCGACGATCACCTACCATACAAAGCTTTTGATAAATGCCGGTTGCATCAGCGCGCGTAAGGAAGGACGGCGTCACTTCTATCGACTGCGCAGCGAGATGCTCCGCGGCCTGATCGACGACCTGGCGAACGTCGCCGCATGAGCGCAGGCCACTTTCAGGTTGATGACACGGCACATCTCATCAAGGTGCTTGATCTCCATACCGTAGGTGCGTTCACCTACCGGGCCTCCAGCCCGAGGTTGCATGGCAGAAACAATGTCTTTGGCGGTCAGGTAATGGCGCAGGCCCTTCGCGCCGCGTCGTACACGGTCGATGAGGATCGGTTTGTGCACTCCCTTCATGCGTCCTTCTTGCGCGAGGGTCGTTTCGACGAAGACATATTGCTCACGGTAACCCCCACTCGCGACGGTCGATCATTCTCCAGCCGTCACGTCGCTGCTCACCAAGGGGGACGAGAGATTTTTACTATGCAGGCCGCTTTCCATACGGACGAAGGAGGCGTCGACTTCCAGTCGCCGTCGGCGATGAGGGAGCCGCCGCCGGATGATCTTGACGCACCCACGACAGCGGGTAGGGGCTTCAGCGACGCGATCCAACTCGTCGAAAGCAGTGAACCGGGTGGTGTCGGAGGCCGCGCCGGTCCAGCTGACCGTGTCCACGCATGGCTGCGATCACGATCAGCGCTTCCTCGCGATCGGTCACTGCATGCCTGCGTCCTTGCTTACATGTCCGATGCAAGAACGGGTGCGGCCGCAGGCCATTACCTCCGTACAGAGTTAAGCTCCGGCGAGCAACGGATCATGATGACGAGCCTGGACCATGCGATGTGGTTTCACCGTGCTGCCCGGGCTGACGCTTGGATACATGTCGATACGATCCTGCGGTCAATGGCATCGTCGCGAAGTCTCGTCTCGGGGACGATGCATGACAAATCCGGCGTGCATCTGGCGTCGTTTTCGCAGGAGTTACTCACCCGCCAGTTGGCCAGTGCTCGATAACGCCTTATGTGTCGACCAGCCCTGCGCAAGCTATCGATGCGGACGAGGCTGCGCCTTGCGCCCGACGTGATCGTCCCACGCCAGGACACAGTCCTCAATGTCGGCTTCGTTCCCAGCGGAGCGAAGTCCGTGAAGCCGACGCACGGTTGGTGCGGATTTAGTTATATCAATCATCGCCATGGGATAGCCTCAGATTGTCCTCGGTCGTGAAAGTCGGCCTTCCATGGACGAACGGCTCGCACCCGCGGATTGACTGGCTGTTAGCCAGCCAAGGAATCAGTAATTGGAGGCGTGATTATGACCGGACCTGTTGGTGCTCCGACGTTTCTTGACGAAGAAGAAGAGGTGTTGGGTGATCCCAGCTTCGAGATGTGGGTCCTTGACGGAAAGCCGATGATCAGCGGCTGCTACTTCATGATCCCGCCGCTAACAGCGGTACGCGCGAGCTGGGACGCTAAGCGACCGGATCACCTATTGGTGCGCGCGTCCGATGGCAGTGACTGGGAGGCAACCGATGTGCCGCTGTCTGGCTCGATAAGCGTCGTTCTGAGCCCGATCGGCGAGGCTTCGGAGTAGAAGACTCTCGATTCAGGCACGAAGGCTCCCGGCGCCGGCAGCGGCGCCGCCTCGGATAGCAGACGGCTTCCCGGGATCCGTTACCATGTAGTCTCCACCGAAACAAGCTCTATACGATGTACTCAGAGCTCATACGTGTAGAGATTAAATCTAGTTGGGTAGGGACGTCGCCATATGAGCGCGGTAAGACAACCAACGATCCAACCGGTTCGCGCTCCGAAGACCGCCGAGGTCGTGGCAGCCACCCTTCGTCGCCAGATCGTTCGCGGCGAGATTGCGGAGGGCGAGGCGCTGCCATCAGAGATCGAGCTGATGCAGAGGTTTGGTGTATCCAGACCGTCTCTGCGAGAGGCCCTGCGGGTGCTCGAGTCGGAGAACATCATCGTCGTGCGTCGAGGGGCGAGGGGCGGCGCTCGAGCATCGCGGCCGCACATCTCGGTCGCGGCGAACTACGTCGGCCTCATAATGCAATCCAGAGGGGTGACCCTTGCGGATGTGTATGAGGCCCGTATCTGGATCGAACCGATCGCTGCGCGAATCCTGGCTGAACAGCCCGGCCGCGATAAAGCGGTGCTTGAGCTGCGGCGGATCCTGCAAGAGGAACTGGACGCGCTTGACGATCCGCAGGTCTACTTTGCGAGGACTATCCTTCTGCATGAAGCGCTCGTGGATCTGAGCGGCAACCGAACGCTCGCGCTGCTATGGGCGACCTTGCGTCAAGTCCTTTCCAGCGAGATTCTCGATTCAGTCGGGACTTCTGTGTCAATGGCTTCGGTCGAGCTCAGGCAGAAGTATTCGAAGGATCTATTCACGCTGATTGAAGAAGGCAAAGCCACCGAAGCCCAGAACCTGTGGAGGTTCGCGTTGTCTGAGGTTCGACCGCGCGTGGTTCGACGCCATGGCGCGAAGACCGTCGTCGATGTTATGAGCTGAGCGCCAGCCCGTACCTAGATCGCGAGCCCCTGGCCTGGTCTGCCACGTGTCATGAATAGGTCGCGCTATGCACGGTTTTCGCCGCATAAAGAGCATCGATGTCGCTGTCAGCGTAGCCAAGCTCGGCCAGAATAGAGTGGGTGTGCTGGCCAACCAGCGAGCCAGCAGCGATCCGCCCGGGAGTCTCGGAAAACTGTATTGGCAGGCCGTGTCGGCGCATTTTACCGAATAACGGGTGCTCAACGTCAGTGACGAGGTCTGTCTCGCGAAGCACGGTATCGGTGTTGGTGAACTCGGAGTTCGTCCCTTCAAAAACCTGCACGCAGGCGACACCGATTGGAACGAGAGTGGCTTCGAACTGTGCCGCTCGGCCATCGGCGAAGTATCGCTGGAGTATCTTCACGAGCTCGGATTCATGCTCGGCTCGGCCCCCCGGAGTGCTGAACCGCTCGTCGCTGGTTAGCTCGGCGTGGCCGATCGCTTCGGTCAGCGCGTTCCATTCGGCGTCGGTCGTGACGGCAAGGAAGACCCAGCCAGCGGCGGTCTCATATAGCCGGTACAGGGCCGAGAGGCCGTAGAAATCGGGGTCGGTGGGCGGAAACGGCTTCTTGCCCGCGAAGCGAACGCAGTCATCTGCATAAGCCCACATATTGCCGCCAATCATGCTGGTCGACAGGAATTGACCCTCACCGGTTCTCGCCTTGTGGCAAAGCGCAAGCGATATCGCCGTGAACACGGCCAGCGCCGCGTTCGAGTCGCCGTCGGTCTGGCCGCGCAGCCGCGGCAAGATGACTGCCTGTAGCTCCGGAACCGCAAACCCTTCGATCAGCGTGGGATCCATCCAGGCGCTTGCCTGGCGATTGACCGACCCAGCGACCGAAGAGGCGCACTGGGCATAGATGGGCCTATCGGCGTAGGGGCCGTCGACACCGTAGCCGGCAGCATGCAGATAGATGATCTCTGGGTTGAGTTGCTTCAACACGTCGTAGCTAAGTTCCTGACGTTCGGCCACGCCCGGGCGGAAGCCGTTTACGAATACGTCAGCCTTCGCGGCAAGCTCTTGAACGATGCGGCGACCTGCTGGGCTATGCAGATCGACGGAGATGCTCTCTTTACCTTCCATCGTCTTGACGCCGCCGGTCTCCGGCGCACCGAAGGAAACCCGCATGGGATCACCACGGTGATCCTCAATCTTGATTACCCGCGCACCAAGGGACGCCGCGAGTGTTACCCCGAACGGCATCGCGTAGAAATATCCGAACTCGAGAATCGTGATACCGGAGAACGGGTGCGCCGGGGTGGCAGAAGTGCCAGTTGAGGCGTCGACCCATTTGTCACGCGCAACCGCAGTGGGAATGTCGCCGTGCTGCCCGTGCCTCGGCGCCGATCGTTTAACCCGCGATGGTGTCCGGCCGAAAGTAACCAGCGGCCCCACCTGCTCGATTGGACCGTGATCCTCATCGTCTACGACGATGACCTCACCGTTGTGGCGGACTTGTGGGTGGTCGAGCCCCTCCTCGCTCGTACGAGCGAGTTCGTACGCCACGTCGCTCTCCGCGCGCAGGAGCGGATCCCATTCCTCGAACGTCTTCGTGCGGAACCGTTCCCAGATGTGGTCTTCTAGCGCCTGCGCATCCTCCGCTGTTCCAAACTGGGGTGCGTCGGCGTACCGGGGATCGTCGAGAAGGTCGGCGATGGACAGCGCGCGCAGGATCGCGGACAACTGATGGGGGAGCATGGCTGTGAAGTAGACCCATCGTCCATCTTTCGTGCAGGGCATAAAGGAATATCGGCTAGCGCGAACCGAGGCTGACTTCTGGGCCGATTCGCTCGGCTCTGTCTTTGGGACGGGCGCTGATATCAGCTTGCGATCCCACTGCCAGTGGGCTGTGCCGAAGTAGTCGGTCGCGGAGAGCCCCTGAACGAGGGTGGTTTCGAGAAACTGTCCCCGACCGGTCCGCTCACGTACTGCGATGGCCGCGGCGATTCCAGAGGCAGCCAGCATGCCTGCACCGGTCCCCGCGAAAGTGGCGTTTCCGAATATCGGACCCTCGCGGTATCCGAACATTCCTCCTTGACCGAGGGTGAAGTAGCCCGCCTTGGCCTGGACGACATGCTCATACGCCGGAATGCTGGCGTACCCGCCGGACGATCCGAAACCCTTGATGGAGCAATAGATAAGGCCAGGGTTGGCGCTCGAGAGCGCTTCGTAACCAATTCCGAACCGGGCGGCAGTCTGAGCGCCAAATCCCTCGATGACTATGTCGCACCTGCTCGCCCATTCACGCGCGAGTTCCTGACCCTGCGGCGTGTGGAGATCTGCCACCAAGCTCTCTTTGCCCCGGTTGAAGACCAGGAAGCCAGACTGGTTCCGCCGTCGCTGGGAATCACCCTCCGGTGGCTCTACGAGAATGACACGAGCTCCGTTGTCGGCGAGCAGTACGCCCGCCAACGCGGCCGACGAGGACCCGGCGCGGAACTCAAGGACGGTCAGATCTTCGAATACGGTCTTGGCCATGGTCACAACCTCGCGATCGTATGGTGCGCGGAGGACCGCATTTCCGAGGCGTCCTCCAATCACGTCTTCGGTGTTGGGTCTCCGCAGATGTTAGGCGCACAACGGCCGTGCTGTAAATAATCTAACGACATCAGTTTTCGCCGCGTCGGCCTAGGAACCCATCGCCAGCATCAGGTTTGGTACGACCGGTCTGCTTGTCGGTGCGATCAGCTATTCGATTACCTCGACGAGGGACTTTCGGCCTTCCTTGGTAGTGATCAATCGCCGGTAAACGACGTCCATCTGCTCTGCCCAGTACGTCTCGGCGACTTCCGCGTCGCCAGCGTCGATCAACCTCAGCAGCTCCGAGCGAGTGCCGACGATGATCTTCTGATGACGGCTTAGTCGATCATCGTCGAGGGACATATCAAGCGTTCCGCCGTGCAGTACCTCTTTCAAGGAGGCCCACAATATGGCCAAAGTATCGTTGCCGCATGATGAAACGATCAGTTCGTGGAACTTGGTCGAGAGAGACGAATAGAGGCGCACGTCGTCTGCAAACTCGATCGTGAGATTGAGCGTCGCCTCGAGGGTCTTTACAGCCGCGTGCCGATCTTTGCGTTCAGTGAGCAGATGAACTGCTACTGGTTCAATGAGCGTGCGTGCCTGCCAGACATCGGCGATCGTCACGCCTTCGAATTGCATCACCCTACCCAGGTAGCGGGAGGCAAGGTCCATCTCAGGCTTTCTCACCTTGGCTCCACCACGCGTACCGCGCTGGATTGAGACGAGTTCTTCAGACTCGAGTACCCGAAGCGCCTCCCGGACAGAGGGACGTGAGACGCCGAACTGGGCGACCAAGGCTGACTCGGAGGGCAGCATGTGTCCTTCGGGAACTTCGCCCCTGATTATCTGCGAACGAAGCACCGAAGCTACGATCTCGGCGGTCTTCGGCACTCGCACCGCGCCGTTGGGGCGACCCGTGTAGTTCGCGCCGAAGTCGCTCATATAGCTCCTTTTACCGTTGGACATTCACTCCGATGATACCGGAGCGCGAGCGAGAGATCGGCGATTGCGCGTCTCGATTGGCAGACGATGCCAGGGTGCCCGTGCGACTGAGCATGCCCGGTCGCAACTGATCGAACGGCATGAAAGGCGGACGGTAAGCGCTAGTTGACGACCGCCTTCTCCAATATGTGAATGCCACAGGCGGATCCGATACCGATGACATGGGCGAGGCCAACCTGCGCACCCGCGATTTGGCGGTCTCCTGCCTCACCGCGGAGGTGATGACACACCTCCCACACGTTGGCGATGCCGGTCGCCGAGACAGGGTGTCCCTTGGACTGCAGGCCGCCAGAGACGTTCACCGGAGTGCTGCCGTCTCGCCACGTCGCGCCGGAATTAAAGAAATCGACGGCACCTCCCTCATCGCAAAGCCCGAGGTTGTCGTAGTGAACGAGTTCGGCGGTAGCAAAGCAATCGTGCAACTCGACCAGGTCGAGGTCTGTTGGTCCGACACCCGCTTGCTCGTAGGCGGACTTCGCGGCCGCCCTGGTCAACGTGTTTACATTCGGTAGGATCTGGCAACCCTCCTCGTAAGGGTCGGTCGTGAGCAGCGATGCCGAAATCTTGACGGCGCGGCGCCGCTGCTCGAGCGAGAGGGTCTTCAGTTTCGCGTCGCTCACGACGACCGCCGCTGCGGCACCGTCGCAGTTAGCCGAGCACATCGGTCGGGTATTCGGGTATGCCACCATGACTTCATTCATGATCTGCTCGAGTGAGAACCGCTTCTGGTACGTGGCGAGGGGATTGAGGGTTGAGTGAGCATGGTTCTTCTCACTGATACGGGCAAAGAGCTCGAAATCGACTGATCCGTAGCGGTGGAGATACTCCATCCCAATTTGTGCAAAGACCCCAGGCATGCCCGTGGTGCCCATACGTCCCTCGGTGGGTGCGACGGCGCCGTACCGACCCTTCGGCTCCCAGACATCGGCGTCCCGGGACGGTGTCGCCCCCAGCAACCCGGCACCCGACAGCTTCTCCGTGCCTACCGCGAGACCCATCTCTGTCTCGCCAGCTTTGATCGCCATGATCACGGTACGAAGAGCGGTGGCGCCTGTAGCGCAGGCGTTGGCAACGTTGTAGGCAGGGATCCCAGTTTGGCCGATCTGCTTCTGCAGGGCCTGGGCGATCCCGGTTGGGTTGCCCATGATGTTTCCGGCCGCAAGCACGCCGATATCCCTCATGGTCACGCCCCCGTCCGCCAAGGCGTTGATGCTGGCCTGCGCAGCAAGATCAACTGGATCCGCGTCTGGATATTTGCCGAACTTGATCATGTGGATCCCCAGAATCCAGACGTCTTCACTCATCAGATATTTCCTTCTCCTTCAGCGGCTCGTAGCCGAAGCCGACGGCCTCGACGCCCTTGCTGTCAACCCCGACGGAATAGGTGGCAAGACGGACCTTCATGCCCAGCGAGACATGACCTGGGTCGGGCGGGCAATTGATGACATTCGCCTGGACACTGGTACCCCCGCAGTCGACGACGGCCGCAACAAACGGCGTAGCTACACCTGGCGGACCCATGGCGACGATAGTGAAAGCCCTGATCTCACCTTCGGAGTCAACCGTTGCCTTTTCGAAATCGGTTCCGAAGCATGATGCGCAGGCATTTCGGCGATTGAAGTACCGCGCCTGGCAGTTCACACATTGGTTGGCCGTCAGGTGCGGAGTGGGCTCGAGCGAGAGGCAATCGACGAGCGGAATCTGATTCGGCATGCCCTGTGTCTACCTGGCCTGCTAACCTGTAGTCAATATAACTATATGTCTCCTCGGCCACTTCGCTCGTTCACGACCAGCGCCTCGGCTGTATGTCGTGTCGGTCTTCGGATGGCCCAGGACGCGCCTTGGGGGCGGTCTCGAAGCAACTGCGGCGCTATCAGGACGGGTCATTCATGAGCGAACAACGAGCGGCGCCCGAATCAGCGACGATGAACGTGTCCATGGGCCCAGCCGGTTCCGCGGTTCCACAGGTCGGCCTGCCCCACTGGCGAAGGCTGACCGGGACACAGCGAGTCTTCACTGTCGACTATGTGGCTCGGCGTTGTGCCGACCTACCGAAGCCGCGTACTCGTACCTATCTCAAATCCCTCGAGGGCACCACGGTGAAGCCGGCTGCAATGTTGGTGCCAGTGGTTGATCTCAACGGAGAAGCCGCTGTCATTGTTACCAAGCGCGCCTCTCATCTGTCACACCACCGTGGCGACTGGGTGTTTCCCGGCGGTGGGGTGTCCGCGACGGTAGACGCCAGTGCACAGGACGCAGCCGTTCGGGAGACATCCGAGGAGCTTGGCATCGCGCCCGAACGGATTTCAATGCTAGGCGAACTGGATTCCTACGGGCCCATCAGTTCTGGCCATCTGGTCCGAGTGTTCGTCGGTCTCGTCGATGGTTTAGAACTCATGCCTGATCGGCGGGAGGTTGCCGCCGAGGCGATCGAACCACTTTCGGCTTTCATGTCTGAGGGCAGCTATTTCGAGGACGTGGCGTTCCCTGCAGGCTATGCGCTTCGGCCGGCCATCGCAGCACAAGACATGAGCCACCGGCAATCAAAGCCTCAGCCGTTCTTTCGAGTCCACTCAGACGAGCTGCTCTGGGGCGCCCAAGGAGAGATATTGGCTAGCCTGCTGGAGTTTCTCGCTGACGGCGTCGCGGCTTCCTGACCATGCGGAGAGTAGTGAAAGTGATCCTTCAGACGTTTTCGCAAAATGATTGTCATATAAGCGCGAAGGCCCTAGCGTCGCGTCCGAGACGAAACGGAGGAGCGTAATGACACTTAGCGATACCGAGCTGTTGGATCGATTCCCGAACGTTCTGATCAACCACGACAACAAGGCTTTCTATCGTGGATGGACAGAAAAGCGACTGCTGCTGCCTAAGTGCTCCGACTGCGGATACTGGCAGGGTGTGCAGCGGCCGGTGTGTCCCAACTGTTGGTCCTTCAACGTGGAACCAACCGAGGTTCGCGGGGTCGGGCGTGTGCATCTGTTGATCTGGCTGTACCAAGGTCCGCCAGCCCCAGATGTGGACTACTCGACACCGCACCCAGTGGCGACCGTCGAGTTGGAGGAGCAGGAGGGGCTGCGCTACACGAGCACAATCATCGATGTCCAACAAGGCGATATCGCGATCGGCGATTCGGTGGAACTCGCCTGGATCGAGCGATACGGGCAGCCCTTCCCCGTCTTCAAGAAGGTGCAGCCATGATCGGGCGTGGCACGCCGCGCGAGGTGGCGGCCGCCGTCTCGCCGCTGACAGCAAGGGTGGTTCGACACTGATGGCACGCAATCCAATCAAAGATCAGATCGCGATCGTGGGCATCGGGTCGACGGGATTCTCGCGCGATTCGGGTGGGCGCTCCAGAAACGAACTCGTGGCCGACGCGTGCATCCAGGCAATCCGTGACGCGGGACTCAACAAGCAGGATATCGATGGCATTTGCGGAACGCTCCCCAACGCCGCAACGGTGTCGTCCATGCTCGGGCTCACCGATGTGACCTTCTACGTCAATCAGGGACCGCCTTTGGTTTTCTCCTTGGTTGACGCTATGAACGCGGTCTACGCGGGCTCAGCAGACACCGTCTTGGTCTATCACGGCGTGTATCGATCGCCAGCTATCTCGCGCTCAGCGGCAGGCGATCCAATTCGTCGCAACATGGGTTACGGTGGTGAGCCGGCGCCGCGGTCTTGGCGACACGACCCGGAGACCGTCGAGGGTTCCGTTGGTTACACAGCGTGGGCAAGCCGCTACTTCCATGAATACAATGCCAAGCGCGAGACGCTTGGCTACATCGCAGTCAACAACCGAACGAACGCTATCAACAACCCCCTAGCCGCGATGCGCAGCCCGTTGACGCTGGAGGACTACCTCAATGCCCGCATGATTCGGTGGCCACTGTCTCTGCTGGATATGGACGTGCCAGTCGATGGGGCGGACGCCTTCATCGTCACGACCGCGGAGCGAGCCAAGGACTTGGCAAAGAAGCCGGTACTGATTCACGCGGCGACGACCGGGTTGACCGAGCACCCGCAAGAGGACCAGACGACCGGCCTGCATCGGAACGGTCACCACGTTGTGGTCAAGGAGCTCCGGGAGAAGAGCGACATCTGGATTCCTGATGTTGATCTCTACTATCCGTACGATGGTTTCAGCTTTATCGAACTCTCCTGGTTCGAGAATCTCGGGTGGTGCAAACCGGGTGAAGCCGCAGACTTCATCGAGAGCAATTGGGACGCGGCCACCAATCGAATCATGATCGACGGACGCATTCCCGTTAACACTCACGGTGGCGCTCTGTCCGAGGGCGGCACCCAGGGCTCGGGCCACATTCGAGAGGCCACAGTGCAGCTGCGGGGCGAGGCGGGGCAGCGGCAAGTGCCGGGAGCCAAGATCGCGATGTTGACGCCGGGCGGGTTCTTCTTCAACGCACAGGGGCTGGTGCTGCGCACGGAATAGCAGCGGTCGTCCAGCTCAATCCTACTTTGAGGTACTAAGAATCGCCTATCGGCATTGACGTAAAGGGGTACACGCATGCAGCGGTTAGCAGGCAAGGTAGCGCTGGTTACCGGATCCGGACAGGGGATCGGTAGGGGCATTGCCTTGTCGCTGGCGGCCGAGGGTGCGGCCGTGGTTGCCTCGGGTCGCACGCTTGCGAAGGTGACTTCGGTCGTCGAAGAGATAGTTGCAAAAGGCGGTAAGGGCGTTGCCATCGAGTGCGATGTCAATCATCGTGACCAGGTGAATGCGATGGTGAGCCAGGCGGTCGAGCGCTTAGGCCCACCGGATATCTTGGTGAACAACGCTCAGGGTGGCGGTCAGGGCGGCCAGGTGAAGGTCGAGGAAGTCGACGATGATCGCATGCTGGCCGCCTATAGGGGCGGGGTGTTGGCGAGTCTGTATGGGATGCAGGCCTGCTTTCCCCATATGCGTGAGCATGGCGGCACGATCGTCAATATGGGTTCGTCGACCGGGGTTATGGGTGACCCTGGATTCGTGGCTTACGGCTCGTCCAAGGAGGCGATCCGCGGCCTTACGAAGCACGCCGCACGTGAGTGGGGTCGCTACGACATCACAGTGAACGTGATCTGTCCTGCCGCTGCATCGGTAGGTGCCCTGCGGTTCAAGGAGGAGGCACCGAAGCGGTGGGAGGCGATAATCCGTCAGATTCCGCTTGGGCGGATGGGCGATCCCGAGTCTGACATCGCTCCGACGGTGTTGTCCCTTGCGACCGATCTGCGCTATCTGACCGGCGCTACCCTCATGTTGGACGGCGGCCGGTGCATTCTGCGATGACGCGGACCGTTAAATCGGCAGATATCTTGGAGGTTTCATGACAGGCCAGATAGACATTGAAGCAGCCGATGAGTTCGCGTCGCTCGCGCAGGTGGCCGAGGAGATGGGCTTATCTGATCAGGCATTGCCGGTAGTTGAACGTCGCTCGATCGCGGTTGGTGGAGATCAGGCGCTAAGCGTCCTCGTTTGGGGCAGCGCTAGCCCGGAGCTCGTATTTTTGCATGGGGGCGGACAGAATGCGCACACCTGGGACCTTGTCGCACTCGGGCTGGGACGACCAGCGATCGCCATTGACCTGCCGGGTCACGGTCATTCTTCGTGGCGTGCCGATCGTGATTACTGGCCACCCCGAAATGCCGCCGCCGTTGCGACCGCTGTGGAGCAACTAGCGCCGCAAGCCTCGGCGGTTGTCGGTATGTCCTTGGGCGGCCTGACAACGATAAGCCTGGCCTGCCATCATCCCGAACTGGTACGACGCGCGGTGATTGTCGACGTCACGCCGGGCGTAGAACGCCAGACAAGCACGATGTCTACCGAGCAGCGTGGTACGACAGCCTTGATCCAGGGCAGTCGGGAGTTCGATAGCCTCGATGAGATGGTCGCGCGCGCGATCGCAGCATCACCCCGTCGACCCGAGTCCGCGGTGCGGCGAGGCGTCGTCAACAACACGCGGCAGACAGCGGATGGCCGTTGGACTTGGCGTTATGACCGTCTCGGCAGTGACGAGGTGAGGTCCGATTTTCTTCCGCTCTGGGACGAGTTAGGTTCCCTGGCCATCCCGACCATGCTGGTCAGAGGCGGTGACAGCGCTTTTGTCAGCGTTGAAGATGTTGCGGAATACCGAGGTCGCCTGCCGGCCGGCCGAGTCGAGGTTGTCGAGGGTGCGGGGCACTCGGTGCAGAGCGACCAGCCCGCGCGACTCGTTGAGTTGATCCGCGACTTTGCGTTCGGGGGTTGACCGCACATGTCTGTTGAGCCGGTAGAGGACCCTTTGCAGAGTCGGGATCCGTGGAAAGTTCAGGCACCGGGGGATCGTCCCGGGGGCGAGGAGTATGCCGCCCTCTTGGAGGCATTGCGCTTGCTCCAGGATCGAGTGGTAGAGGCGACACCCCCACGTGCGGAGATCGTCGATCTCATCGCACAGCTCAACGCTGTGTCAGAGAAACTCGCACAGTGGGGCGTGTCCGAATGGGAGCGGTGGGCTGGTCGGCGTGGTGATTTGCCGGGACGGGGCAGCACGCTGCTGCCGCCAGCGATCGTGACGAGTGAAACTGAGAACGAATTACGCGGTCGGGTCCACTTTCAGTCCTTCCATTTGGGCGGCAACGGAGCTGCCCACGGTGGAACGGTGCCTCTAATCTTCGACGACTTACTCGGAAGATTGGTCAATACCCGATTCTCTGGTCGAGCACGAACTGCCTATCTAACGGTCAACTACAGAAAGATCACGCCGATAGGCGTCGATCTGAGTTTTGATGTGCGCCTTGACCGAGTCGAAGGCCGAAAGCGTTGGGCGTCTGGGCGGATTCTTAACCCTGCTGGCGATCTGCTTTGCGACGCCGAGGGCCTGTTCGTCGAACTACGTCCGGGCCAGCCGTAACAGATTGCGAGCCTTACTGGGCTGGGCTTCGCCATAGTTGTACGGGAGTTTCTGATGCGCCGAGTAGGGAGCACGATTACGCGCTACTCGGCGTATCAATGATTAGCGTTGCGCCTTGGCGGCCGCTACACCGGTGGCCCACGATTCGATCCGGGTCCAGAAGAGGGTGCGCGTGCTTGCAAAATTATGCATGTGAGACATCTGCGGACACACATAAACGGTGATGTCCGACGAACTCTGATAGCTTAAGGGCTCGAATTTCGGCGCGGGGCATACGTCGCGCTCGCCTACAGCCACCAGCACGGGCGCCGTAATCGCCGCCGCCTCAGGTGCTACCACGCCGGGCGACATCATGGTGGTGGCTATAGGAGGAGTCGTTGCGCTTGCCCATGGCAGTTTCTTACCGTGGCGAGTTGGGTAGTCAGTCATATCTTCGCCAACGATGTCGGCCGGTTCGTCGTCATGGTGGAATCCCCAAGTGCTGATGGGTAATCCGTCTTCCCGTGCGCGGAAATCAGGGTTGGTGGAAGTCTGCGGCGAGCGGAGGACACGAACTGATGTCGAGCCGCGTGGGACCCATGGTGCGGCGGCTTCAGGCCCTCCAGGCGGCATCGCAAGAACCGTGTGGTGCGCGCTGTACCCGAGTATGCCGATGCCGTCATAGGTCGCGTGCTGGCCTTGTTGAACAATCGTCAGACAACCGCCCATCGACTGGCCGATGCCGATCCTGGTGAAATCAGGTATCGGCGGGAGGTCGCCCGTTAGCGACCCGTCACGGAGTTTGGACGAGACCCATTCGACCGCGGCCGCGTTCGCGGCTGCGAGGTTCTCGAGCGTCAGCAGGCCAGGTTCGGAGGGATAATCGCTTTCACCGACATAGACATGGTCACATGACACGAACACCCAACCGCGATCGGCGTGCCAACCCGCCTGGCCGCCAACTGACGAGCCAGGCATATCGAAGGTGAAATAGCCGCGACTGTAGCCGCCGCCTGGGAACCCAAAACACACGATCGGCCTGGCTTGCAGGTCTTGCGGATCCGGGTAGGTAACTGTTGCTTTCGTGTGCAATACCTCGCCCAGATCAACGGCACTTGATACGTCAACCGTGACTTCCACCGACCGCGCCATTATTGCCTTCTCCTAGGGTTGTGGGTTGCCTAAACCTGACAGGCCTCAAGGCCACGTCAGAGGGGATCCGTTAGATAATTGTGCGTAACATTTCGGCTTCAGCGTCCGGAATCGATGGAAGTGCGCTTTTAGCTCGACTGACGCGGATCCCCATCTTTGCATCGCCCCAGCCTGGCTCTCGATTCTCCGGCACCGGCCTCGACCAGCTAAATTTGTCGGATGGGCCACGTTTTCAAGTGGCCCATCCGACAGAATTTATTCGAGCGACGCGTCAGCTTCCGCCGGCGGCGCCTTTGTCATCCTGGCAGGAGGTCTTCAGCCCGGTGCTGGAAACGAAGGCTTTGTCCTTAACACCAATGAGGAAGAAGCAAGGGACGACGCTGGGTTTTCCCTGAACGTACGTAAGAGGCGGCGCGATGCCGCCCAGTGTCTCGCCCTTGAAGGTGTAGAGACCAGTGTAGATCTCGGCGCTGGTGGGGGCGTCCGAGACATTCGCCGCGGCCTTCTGGAATACCTTTGCGGCTTCCCACATCCCACTCATCGCCGCAAGGCTGTTGATCTGAGAGAAGTCAGGGAGATATTGCTTCATTGCGGTTCGGAATTCTTGTGTCTCGGGTACGTCGAGAAACCACGGGAAGCTGCCGATGTTTCCTGCGGTGCCGTCGAAGTTAGTGTCGTCGCGCATGGCGCTATTGAAGGAACCTGAGGACACGATCCACGTCGGTTTGTAGCCTTGTTTACCGCAGGAATCGATGATTCGTGTTCCGCTGCCGCCGAGTTCGACGGCTTCGGCCTTGGAATTCTTCATCGCAAGACATTGGGCGGTGTAGTCGGGCGCTGAGGCCGAGAACGCTTCCGAAGTGGTGAATTTGAGGCCGTTCTGGGCCGCGTAACCCTTAACTAGGGGCACGGCCTGTGCGCATGCAGCTTGCTCTGCACAGTAAAACTCACCGAACGACTTTGCGCCGGCAACCTTCGCGGCGTAGGTCTGTCCCCACACGATCGACAACACGGTCGTTCCGCTTGGGAAGAAGTTTGCGTCCTTGGCATAGTGAAACCCGTTGGACGCGTTCGCGTCGATCACGGGCACTTTCTGCTGGGCTAGGTACGGCCCCCAGGAATCGCCAAATGCCGAATAGTTAAGAAGCGCGATGATGTGATCATCGGTGACGAGCGACTTGACCGCGGTGATGGACTTGGCTGGGTCGCCAGCGTCGTCCTTGGTGATGACCTTTACCGGGTGTCCATTTATGCCGCCGTTGGCGTTGACGTAGTTCTGCCAGCTTCGCAAGGTCACCGAGACCGCGTTACCCGTCCCGGTGATCCCGGTGTCACTGCTCACTGAACCAACTACAAGCGGTGCCTTCGTAAGGTTCGATGCTGAGACCTCGGTCGGAGCGGCAGCCTGGCCACCAGCGTTTGCACCGCCGCTGCTACTGCACCCAGCGACCATCGCTATGGCAATCGGTAGCGACGCAAAGAGGATGACGCGCTTTCGGAGCCTTTTCTGTGCAGTCAACGGTACTCCCTAGATTAGGACCGGCGGTTGCGAACGTTTCCGCGTGGAGTCGCTCGCGGCGTTTCGCCCTGGTGACGGGAGCGTAGCGATATAGTTAGATCCTTTCAATGGTTGTAACTATTCCTTGACCAGGAGACGCAGATTCTTCGGACAATCTGGCGTTTACCGCCCCTGGCGGAGTGACGGGCACGGGCGATCTCGCAGTGGAACGCGTCTCTCCATCTGCGCCAGCAACACAGCGGCGTGTGCTCAGGAGGACCTCTAGGACCGTATCGACGGAGGAGTGTTCTTGCAAGTGCCACTTTCGAAAGCCTCGGCCAGATGAGAGAATCGGAGCGACGCTGAGGCAGTGGCCACCTCACTGTCGAATGTCGCGCTCCGGTCGAGCAACGGCGTCGGGCGTAGTACGGATCCAAAGCCACAGCAGCTCGACTTGGCGTTCCAGTTCCTCAAGATCGCCAGTGTTTTCGACCACGAAGTCTGAGTTGTGCAGGCGTTCAGGCAATCGCGCCTGCGCGGCCGAGCGCGCTCGTGCGTCCTGCTCGGTCATTCCGCGTTGCTCCACCAGCCGGGCAATCGTCACCGATTCCGGGGCGGCGACGACAACGAGACCGGTCGTTCCATACATTGCCCGGGTACTCAAGGCTGATTCCAGCACAACAACCCTGTCGGTATTCACATGAGCCGATGCCTGTCGAATAATTTCGGCGTCAGTGGCCGGCCCGATCAGTTTCGTCAGCTCTGCCAGCTGGCCTAAATCTGTGAAGACGATCCGTCCAAGCGCCTCTCGATCGAGGCAGCCGTCGGCTGCCAGGATGGCATCACCCCAACGCGATCTAAGCGCATCAAACAACGGCAGGCCGGGTCGCTGTAGCTGCCGAGACAGACGGTCCACGTCGATGATCGCCGCCCCCCTCTTGCTCAGAAGGGCGGCGACGGTTGACTTTCCGGATCCGATGCTTCCGCTAAGGCTGACGAACTTCATTTTGAATCCTTGCAGGCACAGTGGCAGTGCGCCGGGTGTCGGGGTGAACCGCGCACCATGGGAGAGTAGCAAATCTCGCTAGAGAATTGACCTAGTTCACACAGTGATGTAAACCCGAGCACTGGGGTGCACGCTTAGGGTCGATGAGACGGCGGGCAGTAACTCGTCCGAGACCAGAGTCGATGGTGCAGATCGTTGCCATCGAGATCAGCTGAGTTAGAAATCAAGTGAGACTCGTGTCGATCGGCGGCCTGGGCAATCCTGTATTGGGTGCGGCAGGAAACAAGAAGGAGCCCGCATGGAAGAGGGAATCCTCGACGGAGTTCGAATCGTCGATGCCAGCCAGGCCATAGCGGGCCCGATGGCAAGCCGACTTCTAGCCGAAGCCGGAGCAGACGTCATCAAGGTTGAGCCGCCCGAGGGTGATCGGACCCGGCGCTTGAATCCGTCCGGATTTGCCTCGTGGAATCGGAGTAAGCGAGGCGTGGTCATCGACCTTGACGATCCGTTCGGTCGTGAGCGTCTGCTCTCCCTGCTTGCCGATGCTGATGTCTTCATCAATGACTTCGGTCCGAAGCGTGCCCAAGACCTCGCGATGGATGACGCGGCATTGACTCGTAGGTACCCGCGGCTTGTCGTCGCGACCGTGACGGGTTTTCCGGCCGGTCACGCCGAGGCGGACGGCTACAACGATGACCTGCTCGTGCAAGCAAGGTTGGGGCTTATGGATGAGGTTACAAGCTACCGGGGCGGCCCGGCGTATTCGCGGTACGCGTTGCCGAGTTGGAACGCAGCGCATCTGCTGGCCGCCGGCATCCTGGCAAGGCTGAACCTACGACTGCAGACCGGGAGTGGCGGTGTAGTCCGCACTAGTTTGGCTCAAGGATTTTGGGCGAACATGACGATGCTGTGGAACAGGGCGGAACGACCTGTCCAGCAACTGGGCCCCGGCCTGCTGCGACCTCTACAGCACAGCTTGGCGCGGCTTTGTGGAGATGGCGAATACATCGTCCAAGGCACAGCGGACATCCCCGCGATGAGGGAGGCGCTGGCTCGGCTTGATCCTCCGGGCGTGTTCGAGGATCCGGACGATACGAGTCGCGCGTTGTTGACCAAGCCGGCATCGGAGTGGGTTCGTCTTTTCGGGGAGGCGGAGGAGCAATGCATGCAGGTGCTCCGGCCAGGGGAATGCCTGCGTTACCCACAGGTAGTTACTAATGGGTACTCGTCGCAGGTCGTGGATCCAGAATTCGGTAATACGATCCAGCCGGGACCGCCCTTTCGGACTGAGCCACGCAGCAGAGTCACAAGCGGCGCGCCCGTCCTGGACCCGACTCTGGACGCCCGCTTCGAATCGTCGGCGCACCCATGCGCTGCGCCTGTGCTCGACGGTGTGTCTGAGCGACGATACCCATTAGAGGGACTGCGGGTACTCGATTTCGGAATGTTTCTGGCTGGTCCGTTCGGCCCCCAGTGTCTCGCAGACATGGGTGCGGATGTCATCAAGGTCGAGCCGATAACTGGCGACCGGATGCGCGGAAATGACATGACCTTCGTTGGTTGCCAGCGAAACAAGCGTTCTCTTGCTCTCGATCTTCGGGACCCCCGGTCGCGTCCTGTCTTGGAGTCATTGGTGCGCTGGGCCGATGTCGTCCACCACAATCTCCGGCGACCGGCTGCAGCCAAACTGGCTCTCGATGCTGACAGCATTCGCGCGATCAATCCGGATGCTGTGTTCTGCCATGTGAGCACCTATGGCCCGGACGGGCCGATGTCAGATTGGCCCGGAGTGGACTTCAGCGGCGCAGCCGCATCGGGGTGGATGTGGGAGGGGGCGGGTCAGGGCAACCAACCGATCTGGTACCCGTGGGGCTACATGGATTTCCAATGCGCGTTCAGCTCGCTCGTCGCGACGCTTCTTGGTTTATACCGGCGTACGGCAACCGGACTCGGCTCGCAAGTGTCAGCATCGCTGCTTGGCGCTGCCACGAACACAACGGACCGCCTGTTGTTGGCTGATGGGCCGATCTCCGAGGGTCCGACTCTCGACTCATACCAAACTGGGATTTCTCCGGGCTACCGCATCTACGAATGCATCGGCGGCTGGATCGCAGTGGGTGCAGACATCAATTCTTCGATGCGAGAGTTGCGCATCGCCGCCGGTGTTGATCGCGACGACGAGCTACCTGAAGCTTTTCTGCAACGCGAAGCTGCCGAGATGGAAAAGGTGCTCTCAGAGATGGGAGTGCCAACAGCGTTAGTTGCCCTGGACCAACGGGAGGAATTTTTCGACGATTCCCGGAACAGTGAAAACGGCTGGTCGGTCAAGTATGAACATCCGAATTATGGATCGTTCGAACAACCTGGGGCGTATTGGTCCTTTGGCGATCTTGGTGTTCGGCTCGCCGCGCCACCGCCAACGACCGGCCAACACAGCCGTCAGGTGCTTCTCGATATCGGCGTACCGCCAGCAACGGTCGATGATCTGTTCGCCCAAGGCGTTGTAGTCACCGACGAACCCGCAAGACGATAACGCGCGCGCTGGAGAGTGCGTGGTGCCATCTGTTCGTACGATTTTCCGACCGCCTCGGCCAGTAGAAGACTGCGAAGGATTGGTCGCTCGCGCCTAACTGGGTTGGTGCACGACAAGCACACTCGATGAGAAATGGGCTAGGACTGCTGGGGTCACGTGTCCGAGTAGACGTCCGACCGGGCCGTGGCGGTGCGCGCCCAGCACGATCAGCTCCGCCCCTGCGTCCTCAGCAGCGGTGATGATTCCCTGCCAGATGGGGGATCCCTGCACCGCCAGGCCACGCGCGGAGAAGCCCGCCTTCGTTGCCAACTCAGCTCCGTGCGCCGCGGTCGCTTCAGCGGCCGCGTGCACTTCTGTCGCCCGGTCGGCGTCGAAGTGCTGGCCCCCGATCGGTGTGAAGCCGACATCGGCCGGCTGCCAGACGCAGACCACCAGCGCGTCGCGCGGAGTCGCGAGCTGAGTTGCCGCGTGCTCGATCGCGAACGCTGCAAGGTCGGAACCGTCGTATGCGAAAACCACTGTTGCGCTCATGTCAGCTCACCGGCTCAAGGACGGGCGGATTCTCAACGATTTCTGTAGGCCGGAGTTTGGCGAATAGCGGTGGTGATGGCCAGGCCGGGTCCGGACCCGCAAGGAAGCCCTCGATGTTCGGTGCTTTCGGTCGAGCTCCAGAGAGTGCGTACACGGCCACGCCCAGCCCGGCGCCGACGATCGCGAGGCCCAGCCCAACCCACAGCGCGGTTTCGGTGCCGGCGTTGAGACCGCCCGAAGCGGTTGCTGCGAAGTGGACGAAGATCGGCGCGATCATGAACGCGGCTACTGCCCGCAGCAGCTCGACGATGGCGAAGACGCGCTGCAGGCTGGCGGCGGGCAACGAGAAGCCGGCGACGAAGAGCGCTGGCGCGACGGTGGCGCCGAGCCCGAGCCCGGTGACGGCCGAGCCGATCAGGGCGAGCGGCTGGCTGGCCGGCACCTCGATCCGGAAGACCACGATGCCGACGGCGAGGAAGAACATGCCTACCAATGGCAGGTAGTGCAGCTCCCGCCGGGTGATCACTGCACCGAAGAGGATCGCCGAGAGCACCGCCCCTGCCAGTTCAGGCAGGAATAGCAGACCGACATGCACAGGGCTGTAGCGCTCGGCGAGCGTGGCTGCGGTGAGCACGGTGACGGAGACCGACGCCGCCGCCGCGAAGAGGGCAACAACGATGCCCGCAACCGGGATCGAGCTGGTGAGCATGGTGCGCACCTGGAGCAGCGGTTCTTTTGCCCGGAACTGATAGATGATCAGCGCGAGGATGAGAGCGAGCCCACCGAGCAGCGGGACGAGCACGTTGACGCTCAGGAAGGCATGACTCGTCAGTTCCGCGGTGCCGACGAATGCCGCCACGCACCCGATCGCAGCGAGGGCGATCGCGGGGAGGTCAAGTGGTGAGTCCGGGTTGACCGGGGGTGCGTCGTCGAAGGTCAGCACTGCGAAGAGCAGGGCCAAGGCGGAGATTCCGGCGACGATCCAGAACAGCGGACGCCACGAGTTCGACCCCGCCTGCAACCCTCCGATGAACGGGCCGAGCGCCACTGCGCCGAAGATGCACATGTTCATGATCACGGCCGTGGTGCGGAGCCTCTCCTGCGGGAATCCGATCGCCAGCGGCGGCACTGCTGCGATGAGCAGCATGCTCGTGGCGATGCCCTGCAGGATGTGGCCCGTGAAGTACATGCTGGCGTTCTGTGCCGACGCGGCGAGAACCGAGCCGATAACGAGCACCACGGCGTAGACGAGCAGCATCCGACGCTGCGGCAAGTGCTGGGCGAACTGAACCGCGAGCACCGTGCCCAAGGCATAGGCCGCGTTGCCCAGCCCCGAACTCAGGCTGAACGCCTGTGCACTCATATGCAGCTGCTCGGAGATGATCGGGGTGAGCGGCTGGAGCGCCGCGGAGAGAGCCAGGAACGGAATCAGTGCCAGCAAGACCATGGCCGCAACAGCGGGGTACCGGCCAGCCAACGGACCCTTGAACGTCAACGGGTGCATCGTTTTCCTCTACGCATGTGCAGTCTGTACGTGCCGGCACAGCACCTTGGCCGCTCGGCTTTGAACGAACTCAACCGTATAGGACAAACGGAGCCTGCCTCCGGTTACCTTGATCACGTCGAGCGCGGGAATATCCCAGCTCTTGGCACGCCGGGCCGCAGCTCGACGTCAGACCTTTCGTAACTTTCGTAACTCAGATATGATGATGGTGTTGTTATCAGCGAAGGAGACCGCGATGAGCACCCCCGCACCCGACGTCGTCAGCCCGGTACCAGCCGATGCCGATGAGCTAGCGCAGGTCCTCAGTTTCATCGAAGCTCATGAGGCACGGCACGGCACGGTTCTCACATCGTCGTTCTACCTCTCCGGGGTGGAGGAGCACGACAGGGTTGAGCTGACTGAGCAAGTGCACGCCCTCCTCAAGCAAGTCGTCCAGGCCCTGAGCAAGGGCCAGTCGATCAGCATCTTGACCCGCGACCAGGAGATCAGCACCCAGCAGGCGGCTGACATTCTAGGGCTGTCGCGCCCGACCGTCGTCCGCCTGATTGACGACGGCGAGCTGACCGCCCACGTCCCGGGCGCTGAGCGCCGCAAACTGTTGCTGGCCGACGTCCTCGCCTACCGCGAAGAGCTGCGCGCCCGCCGGAACCGGTTCATCACCGATTCCTCGGCCGCCTACGACAACGTCGAGCCAGACGACACCGCCGCGCTGCTCGCCGAAGCGCGCAAGGCTCGCTGATCATCACGCCGGCGGTCTGACAGACTCGCTGGCGTGTACCGCGCCGTCCTCGACACCTGCGCGCTGGTGCCGGGACGGCAACGCGATTTCCTTCTCCAGTTGGCCGCCGAACACGCCTACGCCCCACTCTGGGGTACCGGAATCCTGTTCGAACTCGACTATGTGCTTGCACGGCTCGACGCTAAGCGTGGCCGGCCCGATAGGGCCGTCTACCGACAGCGCCTCTTCGAGCAGATGGCAAAGGCGTTCCCAGGAGCGAAGGTCGAGGCGCCCAAGGATCGCACCTACCACTACGAGCTGGCTGATCTCGACGACGCGCACGTCGTCTACGCCGCGATCGTCGGGAAGGCCGACGTGATCGTCACCGACGACTCGCGCGCCGGCTTCGCGACCGCCCCAGATCTCGTGGAGGCCCAGATCCAGATCGTGAGCCCGGTCCAATTCGCCGCTAACACCGTCGCCGCCCACCCGTCTGCCGGCCTACGAGCGCTCAGCGAAATGTCGGGGCGTACGAGGACGCCTCCGCTCACGCCCGGCCAACTCCTAGACGACCTGCGCGACCGCTACGGCATGACCGAGGTCGCCAAGATTCTTGGACCGCTCAGCGCCTAGGGCACCTTGCTGGCACCTGCCGGCCGTCGCCGATCGATCTTCCAGGCCCATTGCAGGCCGAGTGCTGCAAATGCTGCAGACGCCGACGATCCTCAGCTCTGAGCGGATGTCTGAGAGTGCGCGGGCGCGTATCTGACTACGTGATCGTCCGTTCAAGACCGGTAGGAACTACGGAAGACCGGCCGTCTTTGTGATGATGGACTACTTGCATGGACGCAAGACCGCCTCGCGAGCCTGAAACCTCTCGGCCCAGCCCGTGTTCGAACGTACGCCGTGGGGTCGTCAGCCGAGCTGGGAAGCGCGGTTCTTCCATGCGATCAAAGAGGAATTCCGTGCTGGCGCGTGCTCTGCACGATGCGCACGCGCAGCCGTTGCTGTCATATGTCGTTGGACTGACCAACGGTGACAGGGCCAGGGCGCAGGACATCGTGCAGGAGACGCTGCTCCGGGCGTGGCGCAGCACGACCGTACTCGAACCGCGGGGGCAGCGAAGCTGGCTGTACGCGGTGGCCAGGAACCTCGTCGTCGACGAATGGCGCTCGGCGAGGTACCGCCGCGAGGTGGTGACTGATGATCTTCCCGAGCAGGCCGTGCAAGACACGGCGCAGCAGACGGTGGACCGAGAGCTTGTGCGGGCCGCACTACAAACCCTGTCGGTCGAACACCGGCAGACGCTGTTTGAGTGTTACTTCCGCGGCGCCTCCGTACGCGAGGCCGCGGACACCCTCGGCGTGCCACCCGGCACCATCAAATCCCGCACCCACTACGCCCTGCACGCACTTCGACTGGCCATCGAGGGGTTAGGCGGCGTCGCCTGACGAAACAGCCCACGGAAACCCTCGTCCGAGCGGCTAAGGGCATCCACCCCGCGATTCGCGGATCGCACCGCCAAGACACGGCCTTCATTGGATGCCCGTAGTCGGATTAAGATGAGGCCATAGTTTCATTTAGCTCGTTTCTGAGCGTATGATTACCTCATGGTTTCACCTTTCTGGCCCGCTATCGCTGCGGAGGAGCGCGCCTGGCGATCGAAGATCTCGCCGGATCTGGTATCCGCTCGCATCCGGCAGCGGCACCACGGACCGTATCGGGCAGCTGTCGTACCCGAGATTGCTGGGCGGGCGATCCTGCTACCAGCTGAGGTCGCCACGCTAGCCGAAGATGCCTCCGTCGAGATCGCCCGGTTCGATGCGGAATTGGGTGCCGAGGTGGCTCCATTCGCATCCGTACTGTTGCGCTCCGAGTCTGCATCATCCTCCGAAATCGAGAACCTGACATCGGGTGCAAAATCGATCGCGTTGGCCGAACTCGGCAGCAAGGACAAACGCAACGCGACAGAGATCGTCGGTAACGTCGCCGCCATGGTCGCCGCACTCGATCTTGCCGACCGCCTCGACGAAGACGCCGTGCTGGCGATGCATTCGGCGCTGCTTGCGGGCGTACGGCCTGAGATCACTGGGCAATGGCGTGATGAACAGGTATGGATCGGTGGCGATTCATACGGCCCGCACGGGGCGGCGTTCATTCCGCCTCATCACGACCATGTGCCTGCCTTGATGGCTGACCTGGTCAAGTTCACCCGGCGTGCAGACCTGCCGTTGCTAAGCCAGACGGCGATCGCTCATGCTCAGTTCGAGACCATCCATCCCTTCCCGGACGGCAACGGTCGCACCGGCCGGGCCCTCATCCACGCCATGCTGCGCGGTCACGGACTGACGAGGAATGTGACCGTGCCTGTTTCGGCTGGCCTGCTGACCGATACCAATGGGTACTTCGACGCACTTACTGCCTACCGAGCTGGTGATCCGGCAGTGATTGTCGAGAAGCTGGCGAACGCGTCGTTCGAGGCAGCGGCCAACGGACGCCAGCTCGTGCTCGATCTCAGGACGATCCGGCAAGGTTGGGAGGACAAGATCAAGGCCCGGCGAGGATCGACGGCGTGGCAGCTGGCCGATCTTCTCCTTCGCCAACCGGTCATCGATACGCCGACGGTGGCGCGCGAATTGGGCGTCACCCCTCAGAACGCGCCGCGCGCTGTAACGCCACTCGTGGAGGCGGACATCCTCGATGAGTTCACCGGCTTCGCACGTAACCGGATGTGGCAATCGCGCGAGGTGCTTTACGCGCTTGACGACTTCGCGGCAAGGGCTGGCCGTCGAGGACGCTGAGGGTCGCTCATTCAGACTTCGCGGATGCCGCCCGTCGGTTCGAGCTGCGTCCGCGCACGTGGCGTTGGATGAGCAGTGTTGTGCTGCCGGCGACGAGGAGAAGGACGACGTTGACCAGCAGTAGGTCGAACGCGCTCAGAGCGCGCGAGTCGTTGCCGCTGCCCGCGGCGATCGCCACGCCAATGTATGCGGCCGCAGGAATCGTCGTGACGGAGATAGCGACACCGACCGCCGCGCTCGCGTTGGTCTCGAACGACAAAATCGCCGCCACGCCGGCCGACAGCGCGATTCCGAGGGTTGCGTAATTCACCGTAGTCAGCGCGCCGAGTCCGCCGTCGCCGATGTCGTGTGGCTCAAACTTGCCGGTCGCGCGTAGCAGCAGCACGAGTATGGCGGCGGCGAGTGCGGCGAGCGCCAGGCCGACGGCGAGGGTTGCCAGAGCGCGCCAAAACAGATGCAACCGTCTGCCCACAAGCCCAACGCAGGCCCCGCAGATGGGTAACAGGTCGGGACTGACGGCCATCGCCCCCACGATGAGAATCGCGTTGAGCCCGATGACCCCGAATGCGGCGAGCACGCCTGCGACCGCCATGAGCGTCAGATTGCGTGCGAACAACCGGGCGGTCCGGTGCGCTTCAATGAGGAGCTGGGACCACACGAAGTCCTCGGGATCCGCGCCGTACCACGATCCTTTCCGTTCCGTTTCGACCGGACTAAACGATGTGACCACTTGAATGGCGATGTCTTTGCCGGCGACGCCAGCGCGCTCGAGTGAACGGATCACGCCATCCGCACCGTGGGAGGCCATCTCTGCGGTGATCAGTTCGTATCGAGCGTCGAGCGTGCGACCCAACCGCGTCACACGCCGCACCGGTTCCTGCTCAGCGAGCAGATTGGCGATGACGAGGGCTTGATCGACTGGCGCGTACACCTGGGCCAGCAACATCGCAGCCTCCCGAGCTACCTTCGCGACGCGAGCGCCGACCGACCGCATTGATCCCGTGCCGGGTGCGTCCGGAACGAGCCGATTATGACCCCAAGCCAACGCTCGGACGTCACGCGACACGAACGCCGACAAACATGACGCCTTCTCTGCGCAGGCCTACGAATGTGCGGGCGGGGTGGTTAACGGACCGGCGGTCGTACCGCAGTCGGGCACGCCTTCGTAGTCAGGCAGGTCGGGGCCGTTGACCGCACGGTCGATCAGGGCGGTCATGGCCGCCATGTCGGGCTCCGGGCCCGGCTCGGTGGCCGGGTCGGGGGCGGTGAGCATCTGCACGTGCATCCGGCCGATTTCCTGGTTGGCCTCGACGTAGGAGCGCATCTGCTCCTCGTAGCGGGCGAATCCGACCGCAGGGTCCCAGTCGGCGGCCGCGAGCTCCCCGGCCAGCAGGTAGGCACCGACCAGCGCCAATCCGGTGCCGGCGCCGGACATCGGCGAGGCGCTGAAAGCAGCGTCTCCGAGGAGCCCCACTCGTCCACTGGACCAGCGGTCCATCACCACCTGGGCGACCTGGTCGAGGTAGAAGTCCGGGGTGTCGTCCAGGTGCGCGAGGATGCTCGGCGTCAACCATCCGAAGCCGGCCATCTGCTCGCGCAGCAACCGCTTCTGCGCCTCGAGGTCGCGGTAGTCGATGTCGAAGTCGGGCGCAGGGAAGGACAACATGGCGATCGCCCGGCTGGCGTCCTGGATGGGCCGCAGCCCGGCGGAGCGTCCCGCCTCCTGATAGTCGATCATCCAGCGGTCCAGCCCGAACTCGTTGGGCACGCTGTAGAAAGCCAGCACCAGCCCGAGATGACGGACGAACTGCTCGCGCGGCCCGAAGACCATCGCCCGCAGGGCTGAGTGCAACCCGTCGGTGCCGATCGCGAGCTCGAAGCGCCGCCGGTCACCGCTGGTGAAGGTCACGTCGACCCCGTCCGCGTTCTGGATTAGCTCGGCGATCCGGTCGCCGAAGACGTACTCGACGTTGTCGCGGGTGTCGTCGTACAGCACCTGGGAGAAGTCTCCGCGCAGGACCTCGATCTCCGAGATGTACCCGTCGCCGTCGTGATCTTCCGCGCGGTAGGTCTCCAAGACATTTCCGTCCGAGTCCACGGTGTACGCGCCAGCGGTGTCGGTGCACGCCGCCCGAACCGCGGCATCGAGCCCCATCCGCCGGATGACCTCCTTCGCCACCCCGCGAGCGTCCACAGCCTGACCACCCGGGCGCAGCCTGGGCGACTGCTCGACCACGGTCACCTCGGCACCCCGTCGATGCAGCCAGTGGGCCAATGCAGGGCCCGCGATGCTCGCGCCGGATACCAACACCCTCATGTTGCTCATCGTGTCCCCTTCTCGTCCGTCTCCTGACGGGCTTGCGAGCCTATGGGATTGCCCGGTTCGCAACCCCTACCTAGGTCCACGATCGGCCGCCGCCAAATACGACACCCATCGCACATTGCGACGCCACGATCATCGCCCCGTTCGTCGAGTCAGCCGCCCAGTTGATCTGCGCATGGCTCGAGTCCGCCGTTGGGACGCGCGCGCATAGCGACAGATACCGCGTGCTTATCGATGGCTTGGCGGGCGCGGAGTCTGACGGTTGGCCCGGTCCGCCGCGGTGTCACCGTCGGCGACTAAGTGCCAGGGGATGCTTCGGCTGATAGAGACCGATGGTGCCGCCGCCAGGCAGGGCGATCTTGGTGATCGATCCCCACCGTGCTTCCTCGACCGGTGGACAGGAAACGCCACGCGCGGCGAGCGACTCGACTTCAACGGTGAGGTCGTCGCACATTAGGTACAGTTCGGCTCCCGGTGTCTCGGCCGGATGCACCGCAGCTTCGGCCGGCGGCATTTCGAAGACCAACCAGCCCTGGCCAGCGTCAATCGATCGCAGTCCTAGGACCTCCGCGAGAAACCGACGATCAGCGTCCGCGTCCTCGCTATACAGCACCAGATGGGCACCAAAGATCATGGACACATACTGCCCGGTCTGCGCCGGTGCCCACAGCGGCTAGCGCGCTCGATTTCCAGTGGCGCGGCTTGAACGCGCCCAGCAGCCGAGTACTTGACAGTCCGCTACCTATCAGCGATAGTATTCCTATACGTGATAGGTGTACACGAGGAGGTGGTCCAGTGACGACACCAGCACCTGACCGCCGCCAACAACGCCGCGGGGCGAAGCTGGCGGTGATCCTTGATGCGGCTTGGACGCTGGCCCGCCGCGACGGGCTCGCGGCCATCTCGTTGCGCGACCTCGCCGACGCCGTTGGTCTGCGCCAGCCGTCCTTGTACGTCTACTTCGACTCGAAACTCGATCTGTACGACGCGATGTTCGCCGACGGGTGGCGGCAGTTCCTCGACCGTGTTCGCCACGACTACCCGGGCGACCCACACGAGGCGTTGACGCAATTCGTCGGTGAGTGCGTGCAGTTCTCCAGCGACGACGTAGTGCGACACCAACTGCTGCTGCAGCGAACAATCCCCGGCTTCGAGCCCTCACCCGAATCGCTCGCTGTGGCGATGGAGTTCTACGAGTTGGGCAGTGATCTGACCAGGCGCGCCGGCGTCCACGACCCGACCGACATCGACATGTTCACCGCGATTGTCACGGGCCTGGCTCACCAACAGGTCGCAAACGACCCAGGCGGCACCCGCTGGGTTCGTCTGGCCGACCGAACCGTCGAGATGTTCCTCAATGATGTGCAGCGGCGACCCCAGACTGGTGATCCGTCGCGCACGCGCCGAAAGACGCCACCAGTCTGATCGCGTTGCGCTTTGCCCGACCAAACCGTCGATACAAAACCAGCACCATCCACTCAGCACATCCACTGAAGGAGGCAGCACAATGTCCGTAGTCATCATGCAGCGGTGGGATGCAGTTACCCCAGCCCAGTACGACCAGATCCGCGAGATCGTCGCCTGGGACGTGGACGTTCCAGCCGGGATGACCTTTCACGTCGCCTCCTTTGAAGGCGACATCCTGCGAATGCTCGATATCTGGGATTCCGAGGAGCAATTCATGAATTTCGTGCAGACCCGCATCATGCCGGCGGTCGCGCAGGTCGGACTGGCCGGACAACCAGACCTGATCGTCACCCAGATGCACGATGTCTTTTCCAGCGTCGTCACCCACGCGGCCGCGTGAGGTCATCATGCGTCAGGAACTCACCACCGACAGCGTCAGCCGCTACATCGAGGCATCCCCCGATGACCTCTACAACATCGTCTCTGATGTCACCCGCCAGCCCGAAACGTCACCCGAGATCGTCTCCTGCGCATGGATCAACGGCGCTACCGGCCCCAAGGTCGGTGCCCGATTCAAAGCAATCAACCACGCCGGACGGGGCCCGAACTGGCCCAACAAGCCCATCGTCGTGACAGCCGATCCCGGCCAGGAATTCGCGTTCGCACGCACCGAGGCGTTCGCCGGAACCGTCGAGTGGCGCTACCGCTTCCAGCCAGAGGGCACCGGCACTCGGATAACCGAGTCCTACGCCGTGACCAAAGAACTGACCATCATCGGCTGGTTCATCATCGACACCCTCTACGGCCTCAAAGACCGCCGTACCGACCTTCGCGCCGGCATGGAACGCACCCTCGATCGGCTTGCCGAGATCAGTGAGAACAAATCCCCGTCTCGTGATGCGCAAGTCTAAGGGCGAACCTACAACGCGACTCGACGTGCGAAGTCCCCGAGAACGGCGCTGTGTGGGCCTGGTTCGGATGCAGCCAGCTCGGCCATGAATGGTCGACCGCATTGTTATCGTGCACATGTTCGCTTGCGGGTCGCAACTACTTGGGGGAGCCCATCGTGTCAGACACCACCTGTCACATGTCGATCTCGCTGGACGGCTTCGTCGCCGGGCCGGACCAGAGCCTGGACAACCCGCTGGGCAAGCGCGGCGGGGAGCTGCATGGTTGGCACCTGGGCGACTCGCGGGCGACGGAGGCCGACGAGATCGCGACCGAGTGGCTCATGCGCCCCCGGGGCGCGTATGTGATGGGGCGGAACATGTTCGGCCCCATCCGCGGGGACTGGGAAGAGGACTGGACCGGCTGGTGGGGCCCCGAGCCGCCGTATCACGCGCCAGTGTTCGTGCTGACCCATCACGGTCGCGATCCGATCCAGATGGACGGGGGGACCACATTCCACTTCGTGACCGAAGGGTTCGATGCGGCCTACTCCGCGGCACGTGAGACGGCCGGGGAAAGCGGCGTGGACATCTCCGGCGGGGCCTCGACCGTCCGGCAGGCGCTGCTAGCTGGGGTGATCGACGAGCTCACCCTCGACATCGCTCCTGTCCTGCTCGGTTCGGGGGAGCGCATCTTCGACGGGATCGAGGATTTCGGCTTCGAGCCTGCCGAGGTTTTGCACTCGCCGCTGACCACCCACATCAGGTATCGCCGCATCAGCTGAGTTTGCGGCCGCTAGCTCGCGGCTGGTCTGTAATTCGTCTCCTAGACAGCGTGCTGAGATTCGACGGCTTCCCGTCCGCCGTAAACGACGAGCGCGTACACGACGAGCAGGGCGATGAAGACGTAGGTCAGAGACCACACGGGGTAGTAGGGCATCCACCACACTGCGCTGATGGCCAGCAGCGCGGCCGCGATGACCCCGATCCAGCGCCCGACTGCGGAGCCCATGAAGATCGCCACGGAACCGATTCCCAAGACGATGGCGACGATCAGGTAGACCCAGCCGTAGGTGTTGAGGCTATGGCCGAAGATCGCGCCTTCGAGGTTGCTGGGTAGCACCCCGTCGTACCGGAAAGCCCAGATCGCGTCGAACAAGCGCATTATTCCGGCGATCCCTATCATCGTGCCGGCAAAGATCCGCCAGCCCTCTCCTTTGACCATCGTGCGCCGCCTTCCCTTGCGCTACCTGCACCATTGAAGATCAACTGAAGGGATCGTCGCGAGTTTCAACCGGTCAGGGATCATCCTTCGCGGATGAACACGACCAATCACCGCCGCCGTCGGCTGTTTTGGCCGGTATCAGCGAACTTCGAGTAGGTGAGATTGCCAGGGCTCGAGGGCGACGTAGAGGCCAGGGTCGGCCAGTTCGGAGCCGTCCCGGTCGAACTCGGCATCTCGCAGCAGGTCGGTCAGGCGGTGGCTCGTGCCGGGCAGATCGGGCCACGGCAGTCGAACCCGGCCCTGGGAAGGCTGATCGGACAGGTTGACCACGATGACATGCCGGGCATCGTCGCTGCCCCAGCACCAGGCGAGCAGGTTGCGGCAGGATTGGTTGTCGGGCCAGCCCGTTGCCGTGAGCAGGAGCCAATCGCCGGACCTCACGTTCCGGTCAGCGACAGTGATCAGCAACCGTCGGTACCAGTCGGCCAGATCATTGTCGATTGGCTCGTCCGGTCTGCGTGACAGGAAGACTGGCGGGCGGACGCGGCGGCCTTCGAACTGCCCTTCGTGCCATAACGTCGCCCCGGGCAGTGTCGCGACTGCGACGGCGGCCGCTCGCTCCGCGTCGAGAGGCACGCGGCTAGCTACGCGCGGCTCGTCATGGTTCTCGAGGAAGCGCAGCAACCGGGACTGATAACTGAGGTCGGCGCTGAGATGTTGCTGGACGCCCGATGCGTCCCCATCGAGCACGCGGTCGTAGAGGCGTTTGTCGTAGCAGAAGTCGAAACCGTGCTGCTGGAGCTCCGACTCCAGGTCCCAATACGCCTCGGCGATCAGCACCGTCTCGGGGTGCCGAATACGTAGATCGGCAATGATCGTCGGCCAGAACTCTTCCGCCGGCTCGGGTCCGACGCTGCCCCACGTCCTTGCGAAGACGTGGTTGATCATCAGCATCGCCATGTCACAGCGGATGCCGTCGCACTGATCGGCGATGGTGTTCAGAGTCTCGCTCGTCGCGGCCCGCATCGCCGATGCGAACGCGTTGAGTTGCACGACGTCCGGCCAAGGCGGGAAGTAGGGGTCACGACCGTGCGCCAGGACGTGGTCACCGACCGCGATCCAGCCGGCCGGGTCGCGGTCGAGGTCCTGCGGGCCGCCTTGCACGAACGCCTCTGGCCTAGCGAGCGTCCACGGGTGATCGGGGGCGACATGGTTGGGTACGTAGTCCAGGACGAGACGGGCGCCGCGGGCCGCCAGGCTTTCGCGTGCGGTGCTCAGCCCGTCCGGGCCCCCGAACGCCGCATCGACCACGTATCGATGCACGCAGTAAGGCGATCCGAGCACGTCTTCCGGCTTCAGATCGGGCAGTGCGTCTCGAAAGGACTTCATCAACTCGTCGTTAGCCGTCGCCAACGCGAGTCCGGCTGGGCTGCGTTCCCACACGCCCATCAGCCAGACGGCATTGACGCCTTCGGGGGTAACTGCCGCCCAGTCGTCTGCGCTGACGTCGGCAAGGGTCAGCGTCCGGCCGGCCCGCCGGGAAAGCTCGTCGAGCCAGACTGCGGTGTTGACCTCGTAGATGACGGGTCGTTGCGGCCAGGCGTTCATCGGACGGGACCGGTCGTCGCGGTCGCAGGTGCCGGCCGGTCGTGGGTGCGCAGCCATTCGGCGATGTTGCCGCGGAACAACAGTGGCACCAGGCCTACGGTCCCCGTCCAGCCGGTTTGGTGACTAGCGCCGATACCGGCGCCGTTGTCGCCGTGCAGGTACTCGTAGAACAGGATGAGGTCGTTCCAGTGCGGGTCGGACTGCATGATCGGCTGCCCGCCGTGCACCGGCCGGTGACCGGTTTCGTCCTTCAGGAACGTAGCCATCAGGCGGTCACCGATCTCGTTGGCCACCTGATACAGGTTCATCTGCCGTCCCGAGCCGGTCGGGCATTCGACCATGAAGTCGTCCCCGAAGAAAACATGCAGGTTGAGCAGCGCCCGGACAAGCATCAGGTTGATGGGGAACCACACCGGCCCGCGCCAGTTGGAGTTGCCGCCGAACATGCCGGTGTCTGACTCTGCCGGCAGGTAACCGACCCGATATTCCTGCCCGTCGACGTCCATCACGTAGGGATGCTCGGCATGCCATCGAGACACCGATCGGATGCCGAAGGGTCCGAGGAACTCCTGCTCGTCGAGCATGCGCGCCAGGATTCGGCGCAGTCGCGGTTCGTCAAACAGCGCAAACAGCGCGGGGCCCTCTGCCGTCGCCTGCCGACCGTGGCCCCACAACGCGACTGCCACCGCGGGGTGCCGAGCGAGGAAGTCGACCGACTGCCGGACCAGCCCAGGAAACTCGGAGCGGACACTGGCCGGCACAACGGTCGCGGCCGCCAGCGGCATCAGGCCGACGATCGAGCGGACCTTGAGCGGAACCGAGCTGCCGTCTGGCCGGCGCAGCACGTCGTAGAAGAATCCGTCCTCTTCGTCCCACATGCTGGCGCCGTCAGGGCCGACGTGATTCATCGCCGCGGCGATCCACGCGAAATTCTCCAAGAGCATCTGCGCATGTTCGAGGTAGACCGGGTTCTCGCGGGCCAGTTCGACAGCGATCTGAAAGAGATTCTGACAATACAAAGCCATCCACGCCGTGCCGTCTGCCTGATCGAGCCGCCCCCCGGTCGGCAGCGGCGCGCTCCGATCGAACACGCCTATGTTGTCCAATCCGAGAAACCCGCCCTGGAACACGTTGCGGTCGTCGGCATCTTTTCGGTTGAGCCACCACCCGAAGTTCCGGATCAACCTCTGGAAGGCCCGCTCCAGAAACACACGGTCTCCGACGCCCGACTTCGCCTTGTCAAGCTCGTACACGAAATAGGTAGCCCACGCGTGCACCGGGGGATTCACGTCGCTGAAATTCCACTCGTAGGCCGGCAGCTGGCCGTTCGGATGCAAGTACCGGCGGTCGAGGAGGAGTTCGAGCTGATGTTTGGCGAACCCCACGTCGAACGCCGCGAATGTCACCGCGTGAAAGGCCAAGTCCCACGCGGCGAACCAGGGGTACTCCCACTTGTCAGGCATCGAGATGATGTCCTCGGCGATCAGGTGCCGCCAGTCATGGTTGCGCAGCCCACTGGCGGCGCCGAGCGGATCCGCGCCGTGCTCAGCCACCCAGCGCTCCACATCGAGGGCGTAGTACTGCTTGGACCACAGCATGCCGGCAAACGCCTGCCGGGCCACCGCCCGCTCGTCGTCGCCGACATCAGCGGGCACCACCTCGGCCCAGAATTCATCGGCTTCCGCGCGGCGGGTACTCATCACCGCGTCGAAATCCACGAACGGCCCGGCGTCGCGGCCGGCCTGTGCCGCCTGTGCCCAATCGTCATCGGTCAGCCGCATCCGAATGATGACACTGCCGCCCGCTGGCACCGTTGAGCGGTAGTGCAGCGCGGCCTTGGTCCCGGTGCCGCTCGGGTCGAGCGCCGCTGCCTCGCCATGCACGACCGCTCGATCAATCCCGTCCTTGACGTAGGGCGTTTCATTGGCCGAACCGAACAGGCGCTCGTTATTGCTTTCGTTGTCGGTCACCAGCACCGGCACCACCTGGTCTCCGTAAAACCAGCGCATACCAAGCTCGCGGTGTTCAAGGCGTACCGCTGAGGCGCCTGCCGATCCGTCGACGCTCTCCAGCCCGGGCTTGTCTACCCCGCCCGCCCATGACCAGGTGTGTCGGAACCACACCGAGGGCAGCACATGTATCTCGGCTTCGTCCGGTCCGCGATTGTGCACGGTGACCTGCATGAGGATGTCTTCCGGACTGGCCTTGGCGTACTCCACATCAACGTCGAAATAGCGATCATCGGCGAAAACCCCGGTATCGATGAGCTCGTACTCGGGATCGGTCTTGCTGCGCGCCCGGTTGGTCGCAACCAGATCCTCGTACGGGAACGACGCCTGCGGATATTTGTAAAGCATCCGGAGATACGACGACGTCGGCGTCGCGTCGCGATAGTAGTAGTACTCCTTGACGTCCTCGCCGTGGTTGCCCTCCGCGTTCGTCAAGCCGAATAGCCGTTCCTTCAGGATCGGGTCCTGCCCGTTCCATAGCGCCAAGGCGAGGCACAGCTGCTGCCTGTCGTCGCTGAACCCGGCAAGCCCGTCCTCGCCCCACCGGTACGCCCGCGAACGGGCTTGGTCGTGAGTGAATGCCGACCAGGCGTCGCCGCCCGCGCTGTAGTCCTCGCGGACCGTCCCCCACTGGCGCTCGCTCAGGTAAGGGCCCCATCGGCGCCAGCCGATGCCGTCCTGGTCCGCCTCATCCAACCGCCGCCGCTCCGCACTGACCACGTGACCCACCTCTTCCGCCCTGCACACAATGACCCTTCGACCGCTCAGGTCAACACAGATCCAGGTACGGAGCCGCGCACGCGGCCGCGGTAGCCCGAGCCAACCAGTTCTGTGGTGAATAGCGCTCTAACTTCAGACGTACATCAGGTGAGTTCCCGAAGTCCAGTTTGTGGGTGAGCTCGCCGAGACTCGGTATTGTTCGACGGCGTGAGCCGTCATCGCCAGCACGTCGTCCGCCTGCTCGGTGGGTGAGCTGTGGCCAGGTCACCGAATCAACTGCTGAACGGGCTGCGCGTTCTCGACCTTTCCCTTTGGCAACCAGGGCATTATGCGACGCAGTTGCTGGCCGACCTCGGCGCAGAGGTCATAAAGATCGAGCCTCCCGGTGGCGATCGCATGCGACCGCTCGCCGACCGGTTCGCGAACTTCAACGGCCGCAAGCGAAGTCTCGTGCTCGATCTGAAGAACTCCGATGACTACGCCACGTTGCTGGACCTTCTCGCCGACGTGGAAGTGCTAGTGGAGAACTACCGGCCCGGGGTCGCGGCAAAGCTTGGCGTCGACTTCGAGCGCCTGCACCCGATCAAGCCCGAGCTCGTGGTCTGTTCCATCACCGGCTTCGGTCAAGGCGGCCCGTTAGCCGCTGTCACCGGGCATGATGCGAACTACCAGGCCTACGCGGGTGCAATGAGCATGATCGACGGGCAACCGCCAGTGCCTGCAGGCCTACTGGTCGGCGATCAGGGTTCCGGCCTCGTGGCGGCCTTCGCAATACTCGCTGCTGTGCTCTGCGCCCGGCGCACCGGCGAAGGTGAGCACATCGACGTTTCGATGGCTGATCTGCTCGCCACTTGGGTGGCGCCGCTCGGCCCGGTCGATGACCGGCGGCCAACGACATCACAAGACGGGGTTACTGGTGAAGCTCCGGCAATGGGACTGTTTGCCACAGCAGATGATCACTGGGTCGTGCTCGGTGTGTTCAGCGAGAATCACTTTTGGGACGCGCTGTGTTCTGGGCTGGGGCTGCAGCAGCATGTGGGCCTGACCATGCGGGATCGCGAAGCACAAGCAACGCCGTTGCGAGCCGACCTTACGGCCCAGATCGCCCGCCATACCCGGGACGAACTGCTACGTAACCTCGGCGCGATGGGTGTTCCCATCGCACCCGTGCTGACCCGCTCCGAGATGCTCCAGCACGATCATTTCCGCAAAAGGGGAGTGCTGACCGTCGGGCCCGAGGGATATCTGATGGTCGGGCATCCGGTCCGTTATGCAGTTCACCCGGCCCTTCCGCCAGGCTCTGCGCCGCGTCTCGATGAATACGCCCAGCGATCGAGTGACTTGCCGGTCGGAGACAATCACGAGCTGGAATGATCTGATTCTCGATCTCGCGAGCTCCGGTCGGCATTTGCTTCTAACAACCGCTACGTCGTGCAAAATCATCAGCTAGATTTCTGAACCTAGAGTTACTTTGCTAAACACAGCTAGTATTTGCCTGAGCCGCGGACGACACTACTGCGAGGTGGTTCCGATGAGTTTGGATGAACGCGCGAGCGCCCGTGAGTACACCTTTGACCGACACGGGTCGGAATATCGACTCGAGTTCGAGCAGCTCGCGGCCGATATGCAGACGAGATGCCCGGTTGCCTGGAACGACACCTATGGCGGTCATTGGTTCGCGGCCGGCAATCGCGAGGTGTTCGAAATCGCCCGCAGCGCTGACAAAGTCTCCAACGACCTTGACCGACGAAACGAACGCCGAGGCTACAAGGGCAACAGCATTCCGCCGATCCAAGCCGATGTAGAACCGAGCTTTCTGGCGATGGATCCGCCCGCTCAGCGCCACTACCGGCAAGCCCTCAACCCGTACCTGTCTCCGGCCGCGGTGGCACGGTGGCAACCGGTGGTCGCCGAGGTGACCCGCGCGGCGATCGACGAGAGAATCGAGAGCGGCTCCATCGATTTCGTCGACGATCTCGCAAACGTCGTGCCCGCCGTGTTGACCCTGGCCATGATGGGCCTGCCACTCAAAGACTGGACAATCTACTGCGAGCCCGCTCACGCCGGCGTCTACACCAAACCGGATTCGCCCGAGATGCCTCGCGTGATCGAGGCGAGCCTGGAGACCAATCGACGGCTGCTGGCGGCGGTCAAGGATGCCCGTATCCACCCGCGTCCCGGTTTGATTGACGCGCTCGTCAACGCGACCATCGACGGAGGCAAACCCTCGGACGAGCAGTTGGCCGGTCAGTTGGGACTGATTATTGGCGGCGGGTTCGACACCACCACCGCGCTCACGGCTCACGCGTTGGAGTGGCTCGGAGAGCATCCCGACCAGCGTGAACGATTGTCGATCGAGCGGGAAAGCCTGCTGGACTCGGCAACGGAGGAATTCCTGCGGTTCTACACCCCGGCCCCCGGTGACGGACGGACCATCAGTCAGGACTGTGAAATGGCTGGCGTGCCGTTCAAGGAAGGCGAACGTCTCTGGTTGTCCTGGGCGATGGCGAACCGCGATCCCGCCGTGTTCCCCGAGCCGAATGACATCATCTTGGACCGATCGAACAACCGGCACGCCAGCTTTGGCCTAGGTATTCACCGGTGTATCGGATCAAACGTCGCGCGGATGACCTTCAAGACGATGCTGACCGCCACACTCGACCGTATGCCCGATTTCGTCTGCGACCCGTCCGGTGCCATTCACTACGACACGGTCGGAGTGATCAACGGGATGAAGCATCTACCTGCGACCTTCACGCCCAGCCAGCGATTGGGAGCGGGACTGGACGAGACCCTGGAAGCATTGCAGATCGCATGTGATCAGCAAGGACTCGCCGCGCCGGTTACGGTCCGACGGGAGGCCGCACACGTCTCGCGACAGACGAACAATGCTGGAAAGTAGTGCGACACCACAGTCGATTCGCGTTGCCGGGTCTGGCAATGGCTGGGTTGCCGATATTGCAAAGGAATGTTGAACCCTATGACGACAAGCGAAACCGCTCGCACTGCCAGGGTCGGAGACACGCTTCCGACCTTCACCCGCACGACAGGGTTCCATAACTGGAATCGGTTCGCGGCGGTCAATGACGAGTTCGTGCCGATCCATATGGATGACGAGGCCGGACGCGCGGCCGGTTACCCCACCGCGTTCGGCATGGGCCGCCTCCAGTTCTCCTATCTGCATAACATGCTGCGCGGCTGGCTCAGGGACGAAGGCCGGATCATCAGGATCGGCGTGCAGTTCCGGGCACCGAACACCAAGGGCATGACCGTGACCGGTCACGGCGTCGTGACCGCGGTACGCGACGAGCCGAGCGGGCGGCAGCTCGATGTCGAGCTGTGGACAGAAGACGGCGAAGGCCGCAAGCTCGCTCCAGGGACCGCGACGATCGAACTCAACAGCTGACCACACCGTTCAGCACCGCCAAAGTTGGGGTTTTCGACTGGTTCGGCCACGCGATCGGGCTCGGCTGACTTGGTGACGGCCGTGGTTCCGACCTTGGTCAAAGCTGTTTGTTGCGCTCAAGCCAACGCAACGCGAAAAAGCCCCATATGGGCGGTAGGTAGAACGTGCCCATCCGGTAGAGGATCACGGCTGCAAAGGCAGCCTCTTCGGGCACGCCCGCGCTGACGAGGCCCAGCGTCAAGCCACCCTCGACGACGCCGATACCTCCCGGGATCGGGAGGAAGCTCGATAGCAGCGAGACGCTCACGTTGATCAAGATGAGTTCCGTCAAGCCCACCTGGTAGCCGAACGCGCGAACCATCGTCTGTAACGCGAACGCGAACAGGATCTCGGTGGCGAGGTTGCCGCCGATAAGCATCGACAGCCGGCGCGGCGAGCGCAGTCCTCGGGCGGCCTCGGCGGCGTCGTGGACGAGACGCACGATCCAGCCCACGACGAATTTCCGCCAGCGCGGCACGATGAACACCACCACGATCGATATCGCAGCCGCGATCGCGACGATGAGGATCAGCCACAACAAGTTGCTGGGTGAGCTGCTGTCCAAGCTGAGGTGCAGCGTCAGCGGCGTAAGCGCCAGGATGCCAAAGAGCAGCAGGAACTGGACGAGGTATTGCCCTGCGGCGTCCAGCCCACCAATCGCCAGTGCCGTACCAGCCGGCAGCCCGCGGCGCTGGAAGAAGCGCACGTTGATCGCGATGCGTGCGGCGCTACTTGGTATCGCCAGCGCGATATAGGACGTCGCAAGCTGCAACGCGTAGACCGGCCCGAGCCCGATGAGGACCGGAGACGCCCCGAGCACCGAGACTGCGCTCGATACCCGGGGCGTCTGAGCCAGGATCAGTCCGGCGACGACGAGCCACCAGGTGGCGTTGCGCAGCTGATCGGCCAGCAGGTTTAGATCGAGGCCGCCGATGCCCGAGGCCAGCGCGAAGAAAGCCACGACGAGCAACGCCATCTGCAGCGCGGAGCTGACGGTGACGCGCCGCATCTTCTGCAGGCTGGGCGAGACCACGCCGGCTCGTTCAGCTGCCTCGGTACGGAACTTGTCCAGGTCGAACTTGCTCGCCTTGACCTGTCGACGCTGGTGCGGCGTGATGGCCGTGACTTGCAGGAAAGGCAACACCAACGCGAATCGCTCGGGGCCCAGCGCCTCCACGGCTTTGTCGAGGGCGGTTTCGCCATCGAGCGCCAACGCAGACGCGACCAGCAACTGGGCCTCGTCCGCGCGAAGTTGCTCCGCCCGCGGCGTCAACGTCGCGCCACTCAGATCGCTGACCCCGACCGCCCCGCCGTCGATGATCAGGTGTTCGTCGTCGAGTTGGCCGTGCACAATCCCGTTGGCGTGCAGCAATCCCATGCTCTGCCACGCCTTCGCGACTATTTCAGAGCTCCAGCCGGCAGGCACTTCACTCAGGGATTGGCCCACCTTCGTGAGGACGATCGCCACGTCCTTCTCAGGGGTAATACTCGCCGTGACGACCTTCGGTGTGCGCACACCCGCTTGCCCGGCCAACAACGTCAGCAGTGCTTCGTGCTCAGCCTGTTGCAATCGTCCGAACGAAGTTGGCGAACCGGCCTCGCGGTACCAGACCGCCCGCCAAAGGGTGATCAGTATCTGGGTGTCGTGCGCGTCGCGCCCATAGACTTTGATCATCAGCGACTCGCCTGCATCGTTGACGGCATCGACGGCGAACGTTCCGGTCGGCTGGCGGCGGGCAATGCCGAGCTCATGCGCGTTGATACCGAGTCGCGTCAGCACCGATGCAACGTCGTCCAGGCTGGGCCGCCCAGTCGACGAGCCGAAGATCAAGTGCACGATCGACGCGGACGCTCCCGCGACGAGAACGGCCGCTGTCATGCCCAACGGAGTCGCGGCCTGATGAGCGATCACGCCGATGCAGGCGCACCCGATCAGCCAGCGGCCGAGCCTGCGCAGCGGCCGGATGAGATGTGGAGAAATCGCGAAGACTGCAGCGGCCGGGACGGCAATCGCCATCGGGGGAAAGTGCGGCGTGCCTTGTGCGCTGACCGAATGCCACACGTTTGGCCAGTCGCCCGTGACTCGTCGGGCGGTAATGGCAGTGACGAGGAAGGCGACCACGGCCGCGAAGACGATGTCGCGGGCAGCGCCCCAGCGTTTGCGGCCCAGCGCAATGCCGAGTGCTGAGAGGGCAAAGAGCATCAGGAGCGCCGTCAAGAAGCGCCAAATCGGATCCAAACCACCCGGTATGGCCTGGACGAAGGCCTCGAACGAGCGCTCGACGCCGGGCTCGGGGACCGCAACGGCCCCGAGCAACAACAGGCCGACGAGAGAGCTGACGAGCGAGATCACGTCGGTGGCGCGGCGGGCTCGGGGCTCGGCGACGTCACTGGCAAAGATTCGGCCCGGGCGTCGCTCAGAGCCAACGACCGCGACTGGGATCGACGCGAGGACCGCCGCGCCCGGCGAGTCCTGGTCTGCTGTCACCATGTCGAAACTCGGTCCTTCCGCTTGTTCATGAGCGATGCGAAGGCAACGATGGCAGGTTATCCCGGCGGAGCGCTGGTGTAGCGCTTATCGACGCCGCGAGAATGTGTCGCTCGCGGCCGTTAGTGCGCAAATAGTCGGCCGCGCGGCTAGCATGCGGTCGTGGCCTTCGATCCCGTGACGACACCGAGCTATACCGAAACACTTCCGGGGCCGGTGATCGAGCCGGCACCCGTGCGCCGTCCGCGATCGGTCCGGCGGACCAGCCATCTCGACGCGACCCGTTCGCAGCAGCCCGGCGTCTTCGGCGTCATGCGCATCGCCGGGGCGGCCCGCGATGTTGTCACCGACGATGTCGGCTCAGGGGCCGTCACCGGCGCGGCCGATTTGAAGGTCGGTGTGGACGAGCGTGGGCTCATCGACGAGGTGGAGCACGAGCCGGCCAGCCCGTCCGGCCAGGCCTTGATTGGTCTGCGCGTCGGGTTCGGCTTCCGTTCTGGGGCGAAGGACCTGCTCGGGTCGTTGTCCGGGTCGCTGCTCGGCCTGCTCGTGGACGACCTGTCCGGGGCACCATCGCCGTCCGGTTACGGGGCGATCCGGGACCGGGTCGTGCTCGGTCTGCCTCCGTTGCCGCCACCGCCCGGACGCGGCGCCGGGCCGCGCGCGGACGTTTGCGCCGGCTGGCGTACCTCGGGCCTGGCGTTCGGCCTTGCCTCGGCGGGCGTGCCGCTGCCCTTCGAGGCCGAGCCGCCGACCGCGCCCGATCTGACCAGCGACGATCCGCTCGGCTGGCACGATATGCCCACGCTGGTCGCCGGTCAGAGCCGGCGAATCCGACGGCTCGACGTCTGGTACGAGGGCGATCGGCTGTTGGTCGACGCGATGTTCCGCGACACGACGTGTGATCCGAACGGGACGGCCCGGGTCGTGCACGAATACGCCGTGACCGCCACGCTCGATGCCGAGAGCCAGAGCATTCTCGCTATCGACGCCGAACCCCGAGCGTTGCCGTTTCCGACCGACTGTCCGTTCGCCGCCGACAGCGTGCAGTTGATTCTGGGACAGCCGGTCGCTGACCTACGCGAGACCGTGCGCGTCCTCAGCACCGGTGCGGTGTCGTGCACCCACCTCAACGACGCGATGCGCTTTCTCGCGGACATCCCTGCCCTGACCAACCAACTGCCAGCCTGACCGCACGTTGGTGAGGGCGGCCGAACGTAGCCCGGTCATCTGAGGTCGCGGAAGAACGCGCGGATATCGTCCACCAAGGGTCCGGGTTGTTCCAACGCGGCGAAGTGCCCCCCGTGCTCGAACTCCGTCCAGCGGGTGATGTTGTTGGTGCGCTCGGCGATCCGGCGGATCGGGACGGTCAGCTCCTTCGGGAAGACCGCGACGCCGGTGGGCGCATCCGAGCTCACCAGCGTTCGCGAAATGCCTTTCAGTGACTCGGCATATAGCCGGGCCGAGGACCCCGCGGTGGCTGTAAGCCAATAGATCATCACGTTGGTCAGCAACGTGTCGCGATCGATGGCGTCCTCGGGACTGTTTTCAGAATCGGTCCAGGCGTAGAACTTCTCCAAGATCCAGGCCAGCTGGCCGGCTGGCGAATCTGTCAACCCGTAAGCCAGAGTCTGAGGACGGGTGCCCTGAATCGCCGAGTAGCCCATACCGGTCGCCCTGATGTCGGCCCGACTCTCGATCCGGGCCCGCTCGTCATCGGTCAAGGTTGCCCAGTCTGCGCTGCCGGGCGCTGCGCTGGCCGAGATGAGGTTCAGGTGCACGCCCAAGACCCGGGGGTCGATGATGCCGAGTTCGCGAGAGATGAACGAACCCCAATCACCGCCCTGGGCACCATAACGGGTGTAGCCGAGGTCGGCCATCAGGGTGGCGAAAGCATTGGCGATCCGGTGAATGGTCCAGCCCCGCTCGTGAGTCGGGCCGGAGAACCCATAGCCGGGAAGTGACGGGACGACGACGTGAAACGCGTCCGCGGGATCGCCACCGTACGCGGCCGGATCGGTCAGCGGCCCGATGATGCCAAGGAATTCCACGAACGACCCGGGCCAGCCGTGGCTCAGAATGATCGGAATCGCGCTGGGCTCGGCGGATCGGGCATGAATGAAATGCACCTGCTGGCCGTCGATCTCGGTGCGGAAATGATCAAAGGCATTCATGCGGGCCTCCTGCGCCCGCCAGTCGTAGCTGTGACGCCAGTAGTCGACGACCTCGCGGACGTAGCCGAGCGGAATGCCAAGGTCCCAGCCCGAGCCATCGATTTCGTCGGGCCAGCGGGTTGCATCCAGCCGGCGAGAGAGGTCATCGAGTTCGGACTGCGCGATATCGACCTGGAAGGGGGTCATGTCTGCGGGCATGGCCTCAACGTAGATCACGGACACCCCGCAATCGAGGGTCCTGTCAAACAGCTTTGGAATTGTCGGACAGCCCGCGCTTGTCCCCGCTTGCATGTGAACGTTGCGAGTAGGTAACGGTCGTATGTCCGACGATTGACAGTCGTTCGTCAGAAAGCTTAGTTTGGCAAACATTCGAGATGTAACCGGTATCACATTCGGTATGTACAGCGGTTGTTTCAACGGTACCGATATCGACTCCCGTCGCAGTGATCCGGTTCGTCGTTGCCGCGTCCTCAGGAGGGCATTGCCCATGCGTAGGAAAGCACTAACGACAGCGATTATCGTGACCGCCGTGGTCACGCTGGTCGCAGCCTGCAGTTCCTCAAGCAAGACCTCGAGCTCATCTTCTGGCGGTGCCTCGCCGGCCGGTGGCGGCGGATCATCCGGCGTAACCACCTTGAAGATCGGGGTTGTGTCCGACCTGACTGGAGCGTTCTCCTCCGGCTTTGTCACAGCAGAGAAGGGCGCGGCGGCTTACGTCGATGGCGTAAACGCCGCTGGCGGCATCAACGGCATCAAGTTGTCCTACGTGATGGGAGATACCGCTTCAACAGTTCCGGGCGCCCTGACCGCTGCACAAAAGCTCGTCCAGAACGACAAGGTCTTCGCAATAGTCGCCAACTCGGCGGTCTTCTTCGGGGCTGAACCGTACTTGCTCAAGCAGGGAATCCCCGTTGTCGGTGGCGCTTTCGATGGACCAGAGTGGGGAAAGCCCGCTAACTCGAACATGTTCGCCAGCACCGGAGTCAATGACTACAGCAAGGTGAACTCCGCGACCGGTCTGTATCTGAAGGCGCAGGGTGTGACCACCTGCGGCGCAGTCGGCTACGGCAACGCGACCTCGGGCCCGGGTGCCACCGGCGCGGAGAAGTCCTGTGTCGCTGCCGGACTCAAGGATGGCTACCTCAACGCGCACGTCCCGGTCGGCAGTACAGACGTTGGTGCCATCGCGATCGCGATGAAGAACGCCGGCGTCGACGGCATCGATCTGCCGGTGGTTCCCAATACGGCGTTTGCCTTGTTGGCTAACCTGAAGCAGCTCGGTGTGACACTGAAAGCCGCGTTGATCTCTACGGGCTACGGCGGTGACCTGCTGTCTTCGTCCGCTGCGGTCCAGGCTGGGCAGGGTTACGCTTTCTCGTCCGTCGGCCAGCCGATCGAGTCGAACACGCCGGCTACCGAGAAGATGAAGGCGAATCTCGCACTCGCCGGCGTCACCAACACGCCGACGTTCGCCGAGCAGGAGTCCTACATCTCGATGGCGGCCGTCGCAGCCGGCCTGAAGGCGGCAGGCTCGAACCCCACGCAGCAATCCTTCATGGCCGCTATGCGCGGCATCCACAACTTCGACTCCGACGGCCTGCTGGCTCCGGGATCAGTGGACTTCACCAACTACAGCCCCGACAGCGGCTGCGTATTCGCGGCCAAGCTCGAAGGAGACAAGTTCGTTCCGGTGCCGGTCATCTGCGGCAAGACCGTTCCCGGGGTGAAGGTCGACCTCGGCTAAACACAGCTGAGTACTAGGCATCTCGTCTCGGCCGGGCCTATCCGGCCGAGACGAGCTGCTGTGAACCGTTGCGAGGTTGACACCAGCGAAGGTGCCTACAGCGGTATCGGCGTTCCGTGATCGGCGAGGATCACCGTGGTATCGGGAATCGAAGGCGCAGAGCGAGCCAGCTGCGGCCCAGGTTCGGTATAGAGGTGTGCGCGGGTTCGCCACAGTAGTGGGACTCGCAACGAGCCCCAGTGGATAGGGACGGCCAGGCGAGGTTTGATCAGGCGCAGCGCCTCCGTCGCTTCGGCCGCATCCATGTGGCCTGGGCCGTGGGTCAAACCCCAACCGCCAACGGGGATCAGCGCGAGGTCGATAGCCGTCTCGTGCAGATGCGACATCGAGTCGAAGCGTGCAGTGTCTCCGGCGAAGTAGACGGTCCGGTCAGCCGAGAGGAGGTAGCCGATCGGTTGAGCTCGAAGACGGTGCCGCAGTGCGTCCCGACTCGCCGGATGCTGGGCGGGGACGGCTCGAACGGTGACCGAGCCGATCGTCAGCGTGTCGCCGGCTGCCATCTCGACCACGGTGCCGCGAACCGCGGCGGCCACGAGCCTGCCAGCTCCTAGCGGCACGACGAAGGTGGTGCCGGCGTCGAAGCTGGCCAGGCTCGGGAGGTCAAGGTGGTCGCGATGCAGGTGAGATACGAGCACGGCGTCGACCGGTCGAGGATTCGCCCTAGGCGGTAAGGGGCCGTACCAACGCAAGGGCCCGATCCACCGACGCAGCAACGGGTCGGTCACGAGTTGAGTGCCTGACAATTCGATGCTCGCCATCGAATGGCCCCACCAACGAACGACGTCCGGTCTGAGCGGGTCCGTTCGGGCGGGATCGCTGCCGGTCACGTCGTGGCCGGAACCAGGCTCGCTTCCACCTGCAGGGTTTCTTCCCGGATCGGGCAGTAGCGGTCGTAGAGGAAGACGATGAGCGAGACGAGCAGTATGAAGAACAAGGCATGGTCGAGCTCGAACCGGGAGGACAGCAACCTCATCCCGCCGAGGATCGCGGCGTTGAGCAGGCAAAGGCTGATGAACTGTGCGGCCGCGTTCTCAATCGAACGCCCGCGGCGGACGAACGCGAGCCCGACGGCCGAGCTGATGATCACCAGGATGGCGACGGCTGAGCTGACCTGGGCCAAGGTGGCCGTCGAACCCGGCAGGATCTGCGCGAAGATCTCGCAGACCAGGCTGACCAGCACAACCTTTTCGACCAGGTTCCAGTCGAAAAGTCGCCAATGCTGGGCGCGATAAGCCCCACGCTGGGCGTCAGTCCCGAGATCGGCCGGCAACGCGTCAGCCGTCACCTTGGGTGCCCAGTCCGCAGGAGGCAGGCGGTACTTGATAGCCCACCATCCGACCGCCACCACGACGATGACCAGGATGACGATCGTCGGCACCACCCAACCGTGCTCGCTGGCGAAATCAGTGAAGTCCAGGCGCGCGACGTGAATCCACCATTCTTGCGGGAGCTTGATGAAGATCCAGATGAACGCCACGAGCGCGGCGATGCTGCGTGGACTCAACCGTCGCGGATCCCAACGCAACCGGATCGCCTCGTAGGCAATGAAGAAATACTCGAAGGTGTTCGGGAATACCAGCAGCAACCAGCGCCAGGATTCTGGAGCGGACGCGTTGTGCAGGATCTCGAATGTCGTCACGCCGACGAGCCGGTACAACCACAAGAACTGAGCCCAACGCAACGCGCTGGGGTTCTTCCAGTTCCGCATCGTCGCGGTGTACGCAATGGTCAGGTAGAAGACATCTAAGGCCTTGTCGTAGCCCTGGTAACCGTTCTCGAGTTGAGCCCAGGTGGACGCCGACAGCCACGATTGGAACACCGTCTGGTCAACGCCATCGATGACCAGGGCAGCCAGGATCGCCGGTAGCGGGAACCGCGGAATGAGCAGCGGGACAATGACTCGAAGGGCAACGACGACGACCACGATCGTGACATCGAGAGCAGAGGCGTCTACCACGCCGTCCACTATGACTCAAACCCGCGTCGGGCGGCTGTTTTGAACGCCGTGGCGCGTACCGAAATATGGCCCAGCCGAAGCCGTCGTCGCGTCATTGGCCCATGCTGCCCCGAATGTTCAGCGCTGACGGGGGTTCTCGGCTTCAGTGAAGAGCGCGCCCTGTGCCGCGGCGGATCCAGCCAAGCCACCGCCTCGACCGCGCAGGACGAAGGCGAACCCGACGGCGATAACCGCCCCGAGAAGTGGTCCGACGACGTACACCCAGTAGGAGCCGAAGTTGACGCTGACCAGGTCAGGGCCGAAGGTGCGTGCCGGGTTCATCGACGTCCCTGAAATCGGGCTGCCCCACAGGCCGGCCAGCGCGATGTACCCACCGACGCCCAATGCGCCGAAAACACCGAGGTTTTGTGCTCCGGACGCGGTGCCGAGAATGACGCTGACCAGGCCAAGCGTGAGCACCGTCTCCATCAGGAACGCGTCGGAGGACGACGCAGAGGCCGCCGGATAGTTCGATCCGAAAGACGCTGAAACGTGCACCACAGCCTGCAGAAACCAGGCGGCCAGCGACGCACCGATCAGCTGGACCACGATGTAACCGGGGACCCTCGGCCACGGAAAGTCACCGCGCAATGCGAAGGCGATGCTGACGGCGGGGTTCAGGTGGGCGCCGGACACTTTGCCCATGAAAAGGATGATCGCCAGAACCATCAATCCCGGCGCGACGACTGCCGCCGTCCGGCTGATCGTGTTCGGGAATGCCTGCCCCATCATCCCGCCGCCGGCAGCGACGAGGATGAGGAAGAACGTCCCTAGCAGCTCTGAGAAAAGCCGTCTCCATTCCTGCGTAGGGTCCTGGAAGTCCTCGAAGATCGAGACCAACCGTCCGGCGGCCTCGTGCCGCAAGGCTTCTTCGGCGCTGGCGCCCGCTGGCATCGAGCCCGCGTTCTCCGTCATGCCGCGCCTACCCCGCCTGCGCAGCCACGGCTCCGTACAGCACGAGGTCCTCTGGGTGAATCCAGCTGTCCACAATCGGTACCCCGCCGGCGCGCCGGATCGCGTCTCGCAGCGGGATCGCCCAGCGGTGTTCGATGAGCGCCACCGCCGCAGTGGTTCCGGCCGGTATTTCATCGGCGATCGACCACAAGCCTTCGTCGCCTATCAACGAACCACCGCTCTCCGCACCGACGATCGCGCCTTCTTCTGCGCCTTCGAGCCCATCGGCACCGAGGCCGATCAGTGCGCCAACGAGAGCCCCGAATTCTGAGGACTCTTCCGAGGTCAGGTCAGACAGCTCGACGGCAGTCACGTCATCGGCTGTGCCCTTGGACACCACCATTAGATCCACGAGGCGAATCATGCCCAAGTCCTTCAGGCGCCTCAGCTCCGGCAGGACTTCACCCTCGAACTTCGGGTGTTCGAATCCAACCACCATGATCTGTACCGGACCGAATTCCTCCATTGTGTCGCCTCCTCAGTTTCCCAGGACCTTCGCCTTTTGGGAGGCGAATTCCTCGTCAGTTAGAACGCCCTGCTCGTGCAACTTCCCAAGCTGCTGCAGCGTTTGCATCATGTCCGGAGGCGGGCCTGCGGGTGCCGGAGGGGGCGCAGCGTATTGCTGGTCCTGGGCATATTCCTGATCCGTCTGTTGCTGGCCCTTCTTGCTGCCCGCGTGGTAGGCAAGTGCCGCACCACCAGCCATCGCGGCCCCACGCAGAAGTGGACGACGTCGTCTACCTAGCATGTCGATACCTCCCTAACTTGCACTGTCATCAACCCCGACCAGATCGTGGCCCACGCATCCGGTCGGGACGAACCCTGGGCGAACCGGCCACAACATCGGCAGGCATGCCGGTTGCAGCCGCCATTTTGGCCTTAGCTCACTGCGAATACCCCAGCAACTCCAGTTGCCAGATCCTCGTCATGAGCCCAGGTTAGGCCTCAAGTTCGTATCCCGAGTCGTCCGGGAAGGGTGAATCCTTGCGGTGTCGTCGGGTGCGGGCGCCCGTCATCCGCATCGGATGATGTGACCATGGTCGTCGCCGACTAATCATGTGTTGGGGGCCGGGAGATGGCAGGCACTCGATCTCGTGACCCCTGCTGCCGGCCTGAACTGTATGGCCGAGCGGGCTCAGCGGCGGAGAGTGGGGCCGAGCGATATGAGCAAACCGAGACTGGCCAGCGTCGTCAGCGAACCCGCACCAGAAGCGGATCTGAGCTGGCCCGCGAGTATGGTCCTTACCCCGTTACCGAAGCTCGACGGTGATTTGGACGTCACGCTGGAGATGAGCCCGGTATTCCGGCCCAGGCGGCACGGGTACAGCACCATCGAGGTCGACAACTATGTCGCGTGGGTCGAGGGCGAGCTGCGGGCGGCCCGGGGCTCCTGCCAGGCGGTGCTTCACGAGTTCGCCGAACTTGCAGGTCAACTAGCGACGTGTCGAGCTGAGCTTGACGCGCTCAAGCTATCCGGATCGGATTCAGCGGAATTGCCAATTCCGGAATGGGCATCGAATCGGGTACGGGCCATTCTGCAGCTAGCGGCCGAAGAGGCTGACGATGTGCGTGCGGCGGCACGCGCTGACGCCGTGGCGTTACGTACCGAGATGCTTGCGGAGGCTCGTGCGGTACTGAGGCAGGCCCAGTGGCAGGCTCAGCAGATCATCGGCTCGGGGGAGCGGGCTGCCGATTTCCGGGTAGCCGCGGCCGAGCAGCAGGTATTGGCCTTGCGGCGCGAGCGCGACCAGCTCGTCGGTGCACTGGGTCGGCTGCTCGACAGCCTTGATGACGCGGTCGTCGGAGCGTCCTCGGTACCGATCAAGTGAGCCGCTGAGCCGCGAGCGACCCTAAGCGGATAAGAAGGCGTCGGGGGTCGTTGTGGTGTGACCGGCTGCTGGGTGCGTCGGGAGGAACAATTCGCTCGTCACGGTGGCTTCGTTCCGATTCAGGTGCGCGTCAAGCGTGATCGCGGAGTTGATCAGCGCCAAGTGGGTGAAGGCCTGCGGAAAGTTCCCGAGTTGCTCGCCGGTCGCGCCGATCTCCTCGGCAAACAGGCCGAGATGGTTGGCGTAGGTCAGCATCTTTTCGAATGTCAATTGGGCTTCGCCCACTCTGCCGGCGCGTGCCAGAGCATCGACATACATGAATGTGCAAAGGGAGAAAGTGCCCTCCGAACCTTGCAGACCGTCCGGAGAGGCGCCCGGGTCGTAGCGATATACCAGGCTGTCGGTCACCAACTCCGAATCCATCGCGCGCAGGGTGCTCAACCACATCGGATCCCGCGGGGCGATGAACCCGACGGTCGACATCCGTAGCAGGGACGAGTCCAGAACCGTGTCACCGTAGTGCTGTACGAAGGCCTCCCGGTCGGCGCTCCAGCCTTTGTCCATCACCTGCAGGTAGATCGCGTCGCGTTCAGCGATCCACCGTTCCAGTGGGGCAGGTCGCCCGTGCGCCGTTGCGAGCCTGATCGCCCGATCGAAGGCAACCCAACTCATCACCCGCCCGTAGGTGAAATCCTTGGGCCCACCCCGCGTCTCCCAGATCCCGGCCTCGGGCTGGTCCCAATGATCCGCGAGCCACTCCAGGATCTTCACCATCGCGTCCCACCCGACCCGGCTCACCTGAAGCCCGCGTTGGTCTGCGTAGTAGACGCTGTCGAGCGCCTCGCCGTGAATGTCGAGCTGCAACTGCTCGGCGGCCCCGTTACCGATCCGAACGGGGTATGAGCCTCGGTAACCCTCCCAGTGGTCAAGAACTGACTCCGTGAGATCGGTGGACCCGTCGACCCGGTACATGAGGTTGAGCGGGGAGGCGTCGCCGGCCTGCGCTTGAACCCTTGCCAGCAGCCAACGGCAGAAGTCGGCGGCTTCCTCGGTGTACCCCAACGCCATGAGGGCATAGACCGAAAACGAGGCATCTCGCACCCAGGTGTAGCGGTAATCCCAGTTGCGTTCGCCACCAACCTGCTCCGGAAGGCCAGCCGTGGGTGCGGCAACAATGCCACCGGTAGGCGCATACGTCATCAGCTTCAGCGTGATCGCAGAGCGTTGCAGTGGCTCTCGCCAGCGCCCGGGGTAGGTGCCGCGCGCGACCCAAGCCTTCCAGAATCCCGCCGTCTCATCGAACAGTTGCTGCGCCTCTGCCACCCGGACCTCGCGCGGGGGCTCGCTGGTACCCGTTTCCAGAACCATGCCCCTGGTCTGTCCCGCACGCAGAGTCAGCGACAGGTGCAGATCGCCGCCGTTGTCCCGCGGCACCTGTGCGAGTCGTTCATCGCCGGGCTCGCGAACGATGTGGACCGTCATCGATCCGCCGGCGCTGCGGAATACTGCACCGCTCGCGGACACCTCGGCCTCATGAGGCGCTCGGCCGTAGTCGAAGCGCGGCGCGATGTCGATCTCGAAGGCCATCTCGCCCCGCACGCAGCGCACCATCCTTACCAGGCGATGGCGGTCTGTCGGCACTTTTCCGCTGATCGGCATGAAGTCATAGACCTCGCCAACCCCGGCCTCGCTGAGGAATCGCGTGATGAGAATGGCGGTGTCCGGAAAGTACATCTGCTTCGTGTCAAACGCGTCCGATGCCGGTCTGATGCGTAGGTGACCGCCACGACGGCTATCCAACAGCGCCCCGAACACACTGGGCGAATCGAAGCGCGGAGCGCAGAACCAGTCGATCGACCCGTCGGTGGTGACGAGCGCGGCAGTCTGAAGATCACCGATCAAGCCGTGATCTGCAATGAGTGGATAGTCATCCATGGGACCCTCACCGGTCAGCTGATTTCGCCAAGCCACGGCGCGATTGGCAGCAAGACACCAGCGTGGCCCCTTGCAGCCCACCCGTCATCATCCCGATCGGATGACCGCCTGGACGGAGCTCGGCGCTTTTGGTAACAACCTCATCGCGTGGCGCTCCCCGCCGCCGGGCCAGTCGCGCTGGGCGCCTCTACTTAGCGCTATTTCTCACGGCTCCAATGAGGGCGCTTGAACATGCGTCCGAAACGGTCGTGAAGCGAGTTGCTGCCGTACTGCAACGGATCGACGGTGAACGCAGGCGCTGCCTCGGGCGGGCTCAGAGTTGCGGCCTGCTCGTCGGTGAGCAAGCACGTGACGCACTCGGTGGTGATCTGATCGATCTGATCGCGGTCGACAAATCTGAGGCCATCCGCTGTGGAGACCACGATCCCGTCGAAGAGGTCTTGCTCGGGTATCTCGAGGACGTGTTCGACCGTACCGAATTCACGCCCGGACGCCGAGACGACCGGTGTTCCATTTTTCAGTGCAGAGTAGGCAATTGGAATGCCCTTGCTTGTCATCTCCGCGCCCCTTTTCTTGGACGACGTTCGGTCCAGTCAGAACGGCGTAGGGATCAGGTGCAGCGGCAGATCCGGCTCTTGGTAGCCGTGTGGGGACTGGCGTTTGGGCAGATTGATGTCGCTGTGCTCCAAAGGTTTGTACGGGACTTGGCTCAAGAGGTGGCTGATGATGTTGAGCCGGCCGCGCCGCTTGTTGTCGGTGTTTGCGATGTGCCACGGCGCCCACTCGCTGTCGGTGCTGAGCAGCATCGCATCGCGGGCCCGCGAGTAGTCGTACCACCGGGCGTAGGACTTGAGGTCAAGGTCGGATAGTTTCCAGATTTTGCGCGGGTCATCGATCCGGCTGCGCAGCCTGCGGGTCTGCTCGTCCGGGCTCACCTCCAGCCAGTACTTGATCAGCAGGATGCCCGACTCCACCATCGATTGTTCGACTGCTGGCACCAGCGCGAGGAAGCGATCTGACTCCTTCCGCGTGCAAAAACCCATTACCCGCTCCACGCCCGCGCGGTTGTACCAGCTGCGATCGAAGATCACGACCTCGCCGGCGGCAGGAAAGTGCGTGACGTAGCGCTGCACATACATCTGCGACTTCTCGCGTTCGGTCGGCGCAGACAACGCAACAACTCGAAAGACCCGAGGACTGACGCGTTCGGTGATCCGCTTGATCGTGCCCCCCTTGCCTGCGGTGTCCCGGCCCTCGAACACGATGCAGATCTTGGCGCCGCTCGACTTCACCCACTCCTGCATGGCAACGAGTTCACCATGCAGTTTGCGCATCTCACGCTCGTAGGGTTTGCGTTTCATCTTCTGCGGCTCGTCGCCAGATACACCGACGGGTAAAACCTCGACCAACTCGCCGCTTGATCGCCCGGCTGTGTCCTTCTTCTTGGTCAGGGCCTTCTTCTTCTTCGCCATATGAATGACCTCCGGCGCGCCGCGTACCGGCAGCTGCGTACCCGACCGCATAACGAACTGCCTGTCATGTCTGTAGCGATCTTCCGCATACGCAACGGGCCGCGAATCATCCCGAGCGAATGATTCCATCGAGATAACCCATCAATGTGCTTGAACCGGTCGAGCTATACGTCTTCGGAGCGGTCTCCGTGCGCTGTGAGCGCATAAATCACAGCCACCCCCAACAAGATGTAGGTCAATGACCACACCGGGTAGTAGGGCATCAGCCAGATCGCTGAGATACAGGTGATTGCGCCAGCTGCGACGCCCGCCCATCTGGCGATCTGCGACCCGGTGCCTACGCTGAGCCCACAGACGATCAGCAGGAACGCGACGATGAGATAGACCCAGCCGTACGTCGTTAGACGGTGTCCGAAAACCGCACCTTCCAGCTGGTCGGGAAGCGCCCCGTCGTAGCGGAATGCCCAAGCGGCATCGAAGAACCGCATGACACCTGTGGTGATCAGCGCAATCGCGGCGAACGCCAGCCAACCTTCGCTCCGCGCGTCTACGGCGGCTCCTCCAGTCATGATGAAACTACCTCCCCGTTGACCACGAACATCTCAGGCGCCGCGATTCGTCGTCCCGATGTCGGCGAGCGCATCGTCGATCGATGAATAGAAGTGGGTGCGCTCCAGCGTCGAGTAAAGGCCGTATCGCTCGATCTGCTGCTGGAGCCGGGTCCGTAATTCCACGAAGGCCAGATGCACGCCTTTCTCATCGAGTTCCTGGTCGAGCTGCTGAAGCGCGTCCGCTGCCGTCACGTCGATGTCCGTAATTGCTTCACACTGCAGAACCACCCACCGAGCCGATTTGTCATCGGCGAGCTGTTTGACCTGGTTGGCGAAGATCCCTGCGTTGGCAAAGAAGAGCGGTGCCTCCCAGCGGAAGACCACGATGGCGGGTAGCTCTTGGCTCTCCGCTACACCGTTTGCAGCGTGCCAGGTGCCGTTTGGTCGTCGCCACAGAAGCTCACCACGGGGCCACCAGTTGCTGCGGAAGAACAACAGGATGGACAGGCCAATCGCCAACAGTATGCCGGGCAGCACTCCGAAGATGATCACACCAGCAGAGGCGGCAAGCGAGACGAAGAGGGCCGAGCGGCGAACCCGCCAGTAGTGCCGCAGACTTCCGATATCTACCAGCGATACCGCCGCCACAATGACCACTGCCGCGAGGGTGGTCTGCGGTAGATCGGCCAGCAATGAGTTCAGGAAAACCAACAGCAGCACAACGGCCCCGGCGCCGACGACACCCGTGACCTGGGTCTTCGCGCCCGCCTGCTCCGCTACCGCGGTACGCGACGCGCTGCTGGAAATAGCAAATCCCTGGAAGAATGACGCTGCGACATTCGAGCAACCCACCCCGATCATCTCCTGGTTCGGGTCCACTCTGTCGCCGTATCTTGCGGCGAAACTTGCCGACGTCGCGATCGTGTCCGTGAGAGAGACGAGAGTGATGCCCACGGCGGCGATCAACAGCGGTCCGACGTCGCTGATACTCGTCCATGGCAAGCTGGGCTTGGGCAATCCTTGCGGCAGGCTCCCCACGGTCGAGACGCCGTGCGCGGCGAAGTCAAGCAGCGCTGACAACCCCGTTGCCGCCACTATTACCACCAGGATCGCTGGAATCCGTCGCGTCAGCAGGGGAAGCACGAATAGCAGGGCGATGCAGGCCAGACCTACGAGTAGCGTCGTCGCACTGGCTTCGTCGAGGTGCTCGAAGAACTTGCGGACCTCGTCGATGACTCCGTCGGCGTCGGTCGAGAAGCCGCACAGCTTCGGTAGTTGTCCAACGACGATGACGACGGCAAGACCGTTGATGTAGCCGACCTTTACCTCCTTGGAAAGAAGATCGGCAACGAACCCCAGCCGCACCACACCAAGTGCGATCTCCACGGCGCCGACGAGCAGCGCCAGCATGCCGGCGAGCGCGATCGCCTTCGCCGGATCCTCCGATACCGCGACAAGCGGCGTGAGTGCGGCGAAGATCATCGGCGACACTGACGAATCCGGCCCGAGCACGAGAATGCGCGAGGGCCCCAACAGTGCATAACCGATCAGGCAGGCGATAGTGGTGTAAAGCCCTGTCACGGCGGGCAGGCCAGCCAGTTCGGCGTAGGCCATGCCCTGCGGTACGAGAAGGGTTGCCAGCACCAATCCGGCGATCAAATCAGCGCGAAGCGACCTACGCTCGTACCCCCGCAGGAGCGCAAGACCCGGCACGTACTGTGCAACCTTGATGTGTGGCACGCCACCTCCCGAGGGCGACTGCCGTCAACAGCCCCAAAGCGGTCGCGGCTCGTCTGTGGCGCGCGTTCAGGACAGCAGCTTGGCCTTCTCCGCCGCGAATTCCTGCTCGGTGAGCACACCCTGATCGCGCAACTGGGCGAGCTTCGCGAGCTCGTCGGCGCTACTGGCCGAAGATCCCGCGGTCTCCTGGACGTACTGCCGAAATGCCTGATCCTGTCGCTGCGCGTCCTGAACGCGGTGCCCAGTCATCTTCTTGCCACGCGCGACGACGTATACGAATACGCCGAGGAACGGCAATATGATGACGAAGATCATCCAGCCCGCCTTGCCCCAGCCACTTAGGTCGTCGCTGCGGAAGATGTCGAGAATGATCTGGAACAGCAGGACGAACCACAGGATCCACAGGAAGAAAATCAACATCGACCAGAAGGCATCCAGCAGCGGGAAATCCGACGACGCGAGTATCACGATTCCTCCACAGCCTCCCAGGATTACATATCCGGCCAAGGCGCGACCAAAGGTTGACAGGCGGGCCCAGCCCCGCGCGTCATCCGTTGAGGATGATTGCGCTCAGCCGGGCGCCGAAGCGGCAACCACAAGTCACCCGGCCAGCTCTCGGAGTGCTTCATCGCGCGCACGGCGTTCTGCCTCAGATACCGTCGGCCGGCGCAGGGCAAGCGATCGCATTTCGTTGACGACTATCGATGACGCAAATGCTTCCGTCAGGTGCGGGTTGTCCGCCGGAATAACGAACCACGGCGCCCAATCCGTCGATGTTGCGGTGATCGCATCCTCATACGCTTCCAGGTATTGGTCCCAATTGCGACGCTCCCGGACATGGGCGGCAGAGAACTTCCAGGGCTTGTCCAGATCGCCGACGCGTTCGATAAAGCGACGCTTCTGCTCAGCCGGGGAAATATGGAGAAAGAGTTTGACGACCTTGGTTCCGTTGCGGTCCAAATGCCGCTCGAAGGCATTGATGTCCTCGTATCGTGCGGCCCAAAACGCAGATCCTCGGTCGTTCTTCGCTACCCCTTGGGAGTCCAGCCATTGCGGATGTACACGTGCCGTGACGACGTCTTCGTAATGCGAGCGGTTTAAGATCGCCATCACGCCTCGCGGCGGCTCCGCCTCTGAGATGCGTCGCAGAAAACTCTGATTGTGTTCCCCGAGCGACGGCTGCTTGAAGGAGACGACCTGAACACCGTGGGGATCGACGCCTAGTGTGATGCGCTTGATCGTCGAGCCCTTGCCGGCCGCGTCCATCCCTTGCAATATCACGAGAACCGCGAATCTATCGTCGGCCCATAGCAGCTCCTGCATTTCCGCGAGCTCGTCTCGACCGCGCGCCAGCAACGCGTGGGCTGCATTGTCCAAATCCGGCGTGCTGGCGGCCAGCCGGGCAAGGTCACCGCTGCCTGTCCAGCGAGTCTCACGCCTCAGAAGACTCGCGGTCCTCCCTGGCCCCACGATGAGTTCTGTCAAAACCCGATCGCGAGTTGTCATGCGTCCTCCGTCTCCCGGGGGGATGGTGCTGCTCGAAAGTAGGCTCACTCGCACCTTTCCCCATCACCCAAGACGAATGAATCTGAGATCGCTCAGGTGACTGAGTTCTGGTTCGATCGATCGCGCGGCGCGAGTATCTTTTCGATCAAGCTATGCATATGATATGAGGCATATCTAGTGAAGCTAAAGCCTGGTGATGGACGCGAGGGCAGATAGGTCGACAGCAGCAAGACCAGCGGGGCGGCGGAGGCAATATCTGGCTTGTGAGGGACTACCGCGATGGATGATATCGATCTCTGGCTGAGCGGTCGGCCCCGACCTCTCGTAAGGCCTCAAGCCAGACCGACGAAGCACCGCACGGCCTCGAAAATTCTGCCGCCACGAGTGCGGCCCGGTACGGTCCGGCGTTCATCGTTGATTGACAAGCTCGTTGCCAGTGATTCGGTGCCGATCGTATCGGTCGCCGCGCCTGCGGGCTACGGCAAGACCACGCTGTTGGCGCAGTGGGCAGCAGAGGGACGCCAATCTTTTACGTGGGTATCGCTGGATGAATCGGACAATGATCCGAAGGTATTACTGGCCTGCATCGCTGAGGCACTTGATGAGGTCGAGCCGATCGGTGGCCGGGTGTTCGATGCCGCCAGGTCCTCGGTTAGCTCAGTGCCCGGTTCAGTCTTGCCGCGGGTTGTATCGGCCTTTGCGTCGATGACGTCCCCGGTCGTCCTGGTGCTCGATGACGTACACATACTTCGCAATCGTCAGAGCAGGGCCGCGGTGTCTCTACTGGCCGAGCATGTTCCGCAGGGATCGCGGCTGGTCGTAGCGGGCCGGGCCGAGCCACCATTGCGGCTGCCGCGTCTTCGTGCTGGGGGACGCGTCACGGAGATCCGCCCACTCGAGTTGTCGTTGAGCCCCGACGATGCCGCGGCGCTGTTGCGCTACGCAGGCCTGATGCTGAGTGAGGCCGACGTCTACGAACTGCATCAACGGACCGAAGGGTGGGCCGCGGGTCTGTACCTGGCTGCTTTGTGCTTGCGCGAAGGTGGTTCGCTCGCCACCGCGGCAACCTCGTTCGGCGGCGACGACCGGTTGGTCAGCGAATATCTGGAGTCAGAGTTCCTGTCGCGGATCACCCCCACCGAACGGACGTTTCTCACCCAGGCGTCGGTGCTGCAAAGCATGTGCGGGCCACTATGCGATGCGACCCTGGGTATTTCCGGGTCTGCCCAATCACTTGCGGCTCTGGCCGCGTCCAATCTGCTACTTGTACCCCTTGATCGAAGGGGATATTGGTACCGCTACCACCACCTGTTCCGCGACATGCTGCTAGCCGACCTGGAACGCAACGAGCCCCGGTCGGTTCCGACCTTGCGGCTTCGGGCGAGCGAATGGTGCGCAGCCAACGGCCTACCGAACGAGGCCGTGGAGTACGCCCTCGCGGCCGAGGACGTAGCTGCGGGCGCCGCACTCGTCGAGCAGCATTGGCGGGCCTATGAACTGCAACACGGCAGCCTCGCCGCCAATCGATGGTTTCGATGGTTGGATAAACGCGACGGGATCGAAGGACACCCCATGCTGGCGGCCGGGGCCGCGCTCAACTTCGTCACGGCCGGACCTCCCGCCGACGCCGACCGCTGGGCCGCCCTTCTCGATCGCTCGCAGGCGGACGGAACCGCCGCGGCCGATGGCCCGGCGCTCAAGGCCTCCGCTGCGCTTCTCAGGGCGATGCGATGCCGGAGCGGCGTCGAACGGATGCGTGCCGACGCGAACGAGGCTGTGACCGGTTTCGCGGCCAGTAACTTCGTGATGCCGGCAGCCGTGGTCATGCAGGGCCTTGCGCGCCTGATGGGTGGCGACGAAGACGGCGCTCAAGCGGCGTTCGACGATGCGGCGACCGTCGCCGAGGACGTCAGTGCGCATGAGATGCGGGCCTTGGCGATCTGCCAACAGTCGTTGATCGCGATCTCCCAGCGCGACTGGGCGAGGGCAGGCGAGCTTGCGGCCGTTGCGCGTGCGATCCTGTCCGACGCCGGTATCGAGGAGAGTTACACCTCGGCCCTGGTCTGCGCGGTACTGGCGCAGACGGCGCTGCACCGGGGTGACATCACCGCCGCGGATCGGGAGCTCGTCAGCGCTCAGCGGACCAGATCAGCGCTCACCTTCTCGCTCCCGCACCTCGCTGTCCAGGCACGTCTTGCGTTGGCTCGCGTGCACTTGGCCGTTTCCGATCTGCCAGGGGCCAGGACGCTGATGCGCGAGATCGACGAGCTTCTCCGGCGGCGGCCCAATTTGGGCAACCTGAGCCGAGAAGCCGATGCACTACGCGGGCAGCTGTCGAAGGAGCAGAGCACAAGCGCCCCTGGAGCCTCCACCCTGACCGCCGCCGAGCTTCGCATGCTGCCGCTACTCACGACGCATCTGTCCTTCGTCGAAATTGCAGCGGAGTTGGTCGTTTCGATCCACACCGTCAAATCCCACGCCCTGTCGATCTACCGCAAGCTCGGGGCCTCCACCCGAAGCCAGGCCGTCGAGCGCGCTCGCGAATTGATGATCATCGACGCTATCGACCCACCTTTCAGCCGATCCGTGCGATGACGGTTGCGCTCCGATCGAGTCCAATGAAGCAATAGCGGCTAGCGGAGGGCCTGTCGACAAATGGAGCACCAGGAAACACTGCGGAGGCTCGCGATCTTCGACGATGCCCTCGCCCAGCATGCCTCTCTCGTGGGTTTCGGAGCGGCACGCACGGGTGTGCTTGACGGCAAAACAACGGCGTTGCTTCAACTCGCAGTACTGATCTCTCAGGACACGTCCACGGCCTGCGTGGGCTGGGCTACTACTCGAGCGGTCGCAGCAGGCGCCACGAATGAGGAGATAACGGACGCGCTGGTGGCGATCGCACCGATCGCAGGGTTGGGGCGGATCGTTTCGGTTGCGCCGGATGTCGCGGACGCCCTCGATTACGACCTTGCGGCAGCCCTCGAAGAACACGACGACAGCTGACACAGCTGATCGCTGCCACGGTCAGGCACCGGTCAGGCACCGGTCAGGCACCGATTGGTGGCGGGCCGACCCAATGGGCTTCGCGGTCGGCTGTCAGATGAGCGACAGTTCTCGCCCGCGTCGGACCGCATCGTTTCGCCGACCGACCGCAAGCTTTCGCAGGATGCTGCGGACATGTGTTCGGACGGTGTTGACGGAGACGAACATCGCTGCTGCGATCTCTTCGGTCGACAGTAGCTGGGCGAGGTGAACCAGCACCTCCGTCTCGCGCACACTGAGTGGCTCGACGAGCACTGGACCGGCCTGCGGGGGAGTCACCGGGCTGCTCTCCCGATCGGTGCGTGGCGGCAGCTGCATGACGGTCGACATCGACGTCTGTGGCGGACGGAGCCAGCTCATGTCCACGTCTTTCAGATCGGCGCGCAACAGTCGTCGTAGTTGCGGATTCGAGTCTATGAAGGGTCGCCGTATCCGTTCCGGTTGGGCCAACTTCAAGGCCGCAGACACCGCAGACACCGCAGCCGAATCGATTCCAGTGCCTCCGGATTCGAGGTGCCCGCACGCCCGGTCGATCCACGCGTCCACTCGAACGTCGACCGGCGCAGCTCTGTCCTCGGCGACATCTCGGATCGCGAACTGCGAATGAGCGCCTTGGCCAGCAGCGCGACTTCGGATGAGTTCGGCGCGTGGCGAGTGCGGATCGGGCAATGTATCAACGACTACGACAGCTTGCCCCGGTTGCGATCGAGCCAGGTGCACCTCGGCAGTTTCGAGAAGGACCTGTTCGTGGACCCATGCGGGCGAGTCGTCGGGCGGCAAGAACGGCTCGAGGGCGTCGTCGGCCGAATCGAGTTCCTGGCGCGACCTGAGCAGTCGCGAATTCACCACCGCAAGTAACGGCCGCACAAGCGGTCCGGTCCCATCGTCCATACCATCTTCCGCACGTAATGCCCAGCGCCGAGCCTCCGAACGATGGAAGCGTTCGCAGTTGGCCCAGCCGAGCGCGAGCGGAGCTGCGGCCGGTCGCTCGTTCACCGGTACACCGCAGCTGTCACTCAATGCCTCGGCATTGTCACCGAGCTCGCACGCCCGACGGTAGTGCCCGTCAAGCGCTTCGATCAGTGCCATCGCGGCCAGCGACTGCCGCCGTACCCGATTCGCACCTGCAGCGACACTCGCAGTGTGCGCTTTCTGGGAGGCTTCCAAGGCCGAGTTTGGACCGTCGGGACCCATGAGCAAGCCGTGCGCGCGGGCGAGCTGCACGATCGCCTGAAGTTCGGGTGGCACTTCTCGCTGCGCAGCCCGCAGTTGGGCGAGCAGCGACTCGGCCCGGTCGGCAGCCGCGAGCGCGCTTTCGTAGTCGACCACGCCGCTTGCGCATACTTGTGCGTAGATGATCGCGGCGGACGCCCGCACTGCCAAGCTATTGCCAACCTGCGTGGCACTTTCGGCAAGCCTGTCCGTGTCCGCCGCGGCGACCGTACCGCCACTGCGCAACGTCCTGGTTGCTCGAAGCAAAGCGGCTGGCACTCCAGGCACGTCGTCTGCCAGAGAGTCGACAAAGTGAGCGTAGGGACTGCTGTCGTGTGCGAGCAGTGAACCAACCGCGAATGATTCGATCACGATGGATGCGGCGCACTCCGGGTCACCGGCCGCCGTAGCGCATTCAACGGCGGCTAGGAACCTGCCTGCTTCGGCGAGCCAATTCGCGCACCTGCGCTGTAATTCCCGGATCTCGGATGGCGACTCGTAGCGCAACCGTACTTTCAACAGCTCGCGAAACAACGGATGGACGCGGTAGGGGCCGGCCGGGTGACTAGGGGCGGACACGAAGGCGTTGGCGTGGATGAGATTGGCCAGAGTGCGCTGTCCGTCATTACGGCCGGTGAGGTAGTCACCCAACTCGGGCCAGAGTTCGTCTGCGACGCTGGTGCGAAGCAGAAACTCGCGCACGTCCTCAGGTTGACCTTCCAGCACCTCCGCCGTCAGATATTCTGCGACGCTTGCATCCTCATGGACGAGCGAGTCGACCAGATGCTCGGCATCAGCGCCCTGTTCGAGCGACATGGCAGCGAGTCGAAGTCCCGCCACCCAACCTTTGGTCAGTTCGTTCAAGGCTATTGCGATCTCATCCGGCACTGGCAGCGTGAGGTTGGCGAACAGCTGTTGAGCCTCGGCGGTCGTGAACGCCAGGTCATCCATTCTGAGCTCGGACATCTGCTCTGTGAGCCGGTAGCGGTGAAGTGGAAGCAATGGGTCAGAACGACCACACATGACCAGGCGAAGGCCCGAAGACGCATGCCGGATCAGGAACTCCAGCCCCGACGTCGTATCCGGGTTCAGTCCGCGGTCTGACCCGTCGAGGATCACAACCACCGGGTGCGCAAGATCGCTGAGGGCGGCAGAGAGCCACGTCAGGAACGAAGCAGGAATCGGCTTCCCGGCTTCTGGTCTCTCGACGTTCGGAAGGGGAACGCCGGCCCGAGTGAGAGCTTCGACCAGATAGAGCCAGAACAGATTGGGTTGGTCGCAGACATCATCGATCGTGAGCCATACCGGCGCCCACTGTCCGGATTGGGTGTCAGCCCATGACGCGGCCAGCACCGTTTTGCCGGCGCCGGCGGGCGCGCTGATCAAGGTCAACGGCTTGTCGCGGACGCTGCAGGAAAGGCGATCAAGGAGGTCTGTGCGAATGACAGCTCCGCGTGGCAATGGAGCTGGCTCAAGCGTGAACCGCAGAAAGGGTTCATCCATCAAGGGATTTACTTCGCTCGGCCCGGCTCCAGTACCAGGTGTGGGGAGACTTGTGGCGGACATGTGACCCCCCAGCATGATTCAGCCGAGCGGGCTTGATCGATGCCCGCTCGGTACTTGTTGCCCCCGTTACGACGTCGCTGCCTGATAGCCGATATCAAGCGGCATGGTCGACATTAGTGCCGTGATCCACTTCGGGCCTCCACCGAAAAGGCCGATCCGAATTGACCTATATATGGCTTTTGGTGGCAGCTGTCAAGCGGCATGGGGCGGGTTATTGATCCGTTCCCGCCTCCGGAAGACCGTCCATGACACGGATGGCCTCGACGGTCACTCCGCGGTCTGCCAGCAGCGAAAGTACCTCGTCGAGGGTCCGCTCGCTGCGTGTCTGAAACCGGAAGAGAGTCTCCCTGCGAATGGGAAAGCCCTCCCTGATATAAGGAAACGATGACAGCAGCGCCGGGCCGAGGGTCGATCGCAACCGCAACTCATAGCAGAACATGCTCGCCTGCTCACCTCCCTCAGCGGTCATGATTTTCATCGTCAATCTCGGCCGCCGCCGACTCGCCAGGTTCTGATGTCCGCCGTAATTCGAGGAGCTCTAGGCTGAACCAGCGTAGGCGTTCGAGCAGGGCGTGCAAACTTGCCTGATCGATGGGTTCGGTCTCCAGCACCGTCTGAGCCGGTTCTTCCATGAGGCGTATTACGCCAAGTTCGGCCAACAGGTCAGGGGGAATGGGGCCTCGGACCCTGACTTCGTAGGTTCGGGCGCCCATCAACAGCTCCTCTACCTCGGAGAACCCGTCGGAATGTCCGCACCGTGGACGGCCGACGAGGTTCCGATCAAATCAATGGCCCGGGCTCAACGAAGTGCTCACCGATCAGGGGCCGGGCCACCCAGCGTGACTCACTGGATGTATGGCTGCATCGCCTCCCTTTCCCGGCTTGTGTGCCGCCGTCCTCGTTCTGGCATTCCCTTGCCCCGAAAGATCAGGTATATGAAGACTCCGAAGAAGGGCACGACAATCGCCTCTACGGTCCAGCCGGCCTTGCCCCAGCCGCTGAGGTCGTCGCTGTCGAAAACATCGGCGATGACGCGAAAGAGGAGAAAGAACCAGATGATCCAGGCGAAGAACAGGAGCATCGTCCAAAACAAGTTGAGAAGCGGGTAGTCCTGCTCAGCAAGGAGTACGGGGGTGTCCGACATTGGCCATCCTTCCGCGATGTCTACCGAGGCGCTCCCTGCGAAACATATCTAGGACAAGCGACGCCGTCTTCATTGGCGGTGGATGAGAGTCTCCGCAAGGGATGTACTTGTTCGTCTGCGTGCCAGCTACCTCATTGCATCGCGTCGGGCGAGATCGCGATCGTGTCTGGTCGATACTTCGAACGCCGATCCGTCATGGACGGGAAAGCTCCCGAGTCAGCTCCTCGCGAACGGAACGTTCAACGAGGATCGGGATGAATTCGCGGATACGACACTCGTCGTAGCGCTGGTATTCGACCTCGATGGCCAGGACGACGTTTACCAGCGGAATCATCGGGAAATCATGCCGTAGACGTTCGATCAGCTTCTCGATGGCACGTCCCTCGATCTCGGCCGTTGCTGTCGAGTGGTCCTCAAGAGCTGTCATGGCTACCCCTGCGTTCAATCTCGCGCGTACTCGCGACTGCCTCGAGCTGGATCGTTACGGCTGGCTCCCCGTACGCCCGCATGCTGGTAGCCCGGTCTATGAGCTTTGCCGATCTCAGCAGGTGCGGAATCATCCCGAATGGATGAGCCAACGGACTGCTGACTGTCACAGCCCGAACACCTCGTTAGCGGCGCGCCCGACGGCGGGCGCGGCGGTGCATTCCGGCAGCCGAGACCGGCGAGAGCGGTCGACCGAACGGGTCGACGAACAGTGCACAAGGGCCGGTTGTTACCGGCAGCGTCCCCTCGAGCACGGTCACCTGGTAGGTGAGGGAATCACCGTCCATATGTGGGTCGCGAATGGTGACGACGACTTCCTCGGGCATGCGGTCGCGGGGTTCGGCGAATGACACGACGGCGTTGGGCGGATCGATCGCGAAGCTATCCTCACCCTGACCCCACAGTTCGATGAACCGCCGGGTGGATATGTGGCCAACTTCGCGTTGCGGACGATCGGCGAAATAAATCGTCGACGGCGATAGGCCGTGCAGAGTTATCGTCTTTTCGCCATCGCTGGACAGACTTCCAGCCGACTGGACGAACAGAGCCTCGATGTCCTCGAGTTGCTCCTGCGTCACCTCACTCATGGCGGACCCTTCGCTCGTGACAGGTGATACCCATTTGAAGCCAGGCTATTTGGCGATCGCCGCGGGCAACTCATCCGTCTTGGATGAGCGATGGGACGGCCCGTTCAGTCCTGCTTCAGTCAGGGGCGCCGTCCGGCCCGAAGCATTTGCGGCGTTCTTCACGACCCTCCGATAACGCCCGCAGCGAGCGCGAACAGAACGAGTTCGGCGCGGGTGTGAAACTGCAACTTGTGCATGATTTGCGCCCGGTGCGTGTCGACTGTCCGCGAAGAGATGTAAAGCTTCGCACCGATCTCTTGCGTCGTGTATCCCAGCGCCAGCAGATGCAGGACGTCGCGTTCCCGGTCGGAGATTCGCGACAGCGCCGGCACATCGTCGGCAACGATCAGCCGTGCACCTAGCTCAGGCTCCACGTAGCGGTCGCCGGCTGCGACTCGGCGGATCGCCTCGACGAGATGGGCAAAACAGGCCCGCTTGCAGACGTAGCCGCTGGCCCCTGCCGTGATCGCACGTCGTACACAAGATGGTTGAGTCTGTGAAGAGACGACCAGCACCCGAGTCTTCGGGGCTGCATCCAGAACCTGCGGGATGACGTCGTAGCCGCTGCAGTGCGGCAGCACCAGGTCCAGCAGGACAACGTCGGGTTGGTTGGCGCGCGCCTTGCGAACCGCGTCCTCGCCAGTCTCCGCATCGGCGATAGCGGTGATGCCGTCCTCGAGCTCAAGCCGTGCCCGCAGACCTGACGCGAACAGCTGGTGATCGTCGACGAGCAGGACGCGGGTCATCGAGGCACCTCGTCCAGCAGCACGGTGGCACGGGTCCCGCGGACCGTTCGGGGTTCGAGCTGCAGCGTCGCGCCCATGCGGTCGACGAGGCGTCGACACAGGTCGAGTCCGATTCGGCTTCCCGTCCCGTACTCGGCCACGGCCGCAAGGCCGACCCCGTCATCGTCAACCACGATGCCTACGTACGGGTCGCCCAACACCCAGACGTGAATCTGTCGGCTGCCAGCTGCGACGGAGTTCGTCAGTAGCATTCGCAGCACCAACTGGAGAGCCGCGGGTACCCGCAGGGCACTTGGCACATCGGAGATCACCTGCGCCTCGACATCGCCCAGGTCGGCGACTGCCTGCTCAACGCAGTCCCTGGCCCGAGCCGTACGGTCCGGCCCGACATTGCGGGCAAGCTCCAAGATGGAGTCGACGAGCGCAAGCCCGCGGATCAGCGTCTGCTCTGGTTCCTCGTCCAGAAGTGCCGTGAGCAGGCTGGCACGGACATCGTGTGCGACCAGCGCTGTCAGGTCGTCCAACGCTTCGTTTTCGCGTGCCAGCCGCGACGCTTTCGCGGCGAGCTGCTCGCCCATCCAGCGGTGGTGCAACAAAGGAACGAGGCGGGCGAGGGCGGCTTCGACCTCGTCGGTAGTCGGGTCGAGGAGGATCAGCGTCCCAGCTGCGCCGAGGGGGAGGGGCGACCCGCCCGCACCAGCCCTATCGCCCCACGACCGCCGGCGCGTAGGCCGCCCAACGTGCTCGTCGGCCCACCACTCGGCACCGGCCAGCCACCCGTCCCGCATCAATAGCCTGATCGTCTGGTCGAGCGCGGCGGCGGTGTCTGGTGCAGTGCCAACGAGCGCGAGGAGCGTGTCACCCAGCCCCGGATGGCGTTGGCTCGAAGTACGCCAGGGAACATGCGGCTGGATCGTGGCGGTGGCAGCGACTGTAGTCATCTGGAGTCCTTGTAACAGGTGGGAAAGATAGGCCCCCAGCCATTCGACCGGGCCACGGCCTTGGCGGTACGGGTCTCACTCTTGCTCCGGACGCGCTCTGACCGGACCGGTGGTGGCCACGGGGTCACCCCCGGGGCTCCAGAAGGTGGTTCGGACCCCGGGGCACCTGGTCTGGTCGACCAAAATCGGCCTGGACCGCCCCGCGTGACGTATTCTCAGGTGCTCAGGCGCCGTGCCCACTACCCGACCTGAAACGCCCAGGCGAGCGAGCCCACGATGACAATGGACGACGGCAATCCGCACACTCCCTTGCGTGGTCGGCAGCGGGAGCGCACCGCCTTGGACAACGTCCTGGACCGAGCGCGGAGTGGTACCAGCGCCGTCGTCGTCGTGCGTGGCGACCCGGGGATAGGCAAGACGAGGCTGCTGGAGTACGTGGCTGAGCGAGCGTCAGAGTTTCAGGTTCGTCGCGCGTGCGGCGTCGAGGCAGAGATGGACTTCGCCTACTCGGGGCTGCATCAGCTGTGCGGTCCTTTGCTGAGCCATCTGGGGCAGCTAGCGGTCCCCTTGCGTGAAGGCCTGCAGGTGGCGTTCGGCATGGCTGAGGGCGATGCGCCCGACCGCTTCAAGATCGGTCTTGGAGTACTGAGCCTGTTCGCAGAGGCGGCCGATGACCTACCGCTGATGTGTCTCATCGACGACGCGCAGTGGCTGGACCGATCCTCCCTTCAAACCTTGGGGTTCGTGGCCCGTCGTCTGATAGCTGAGCGGGTGGCGATGGTATTTGCGGTTAGGCGGCACGCCACCGAGCTGGACGGTCTGCCAGATCTGACAGTTTCGCCCCTGCCTGGTCGCGACGCTCGCGCACTGCTGTCCGCCGTGATTCCGGCCCCGTTGGACCAGGATGTCAAGGACCGCATGGTCGCTGAGTCAGCGGGCAATCCGTTGGCGTTGCTCCAGCTCGCGGCGAGTGCACGCCCGGGCCAGCTTGCCGGAGGCTTCGCAACGTCCACCGGTGGGCCGATCGCCAGGCGGATCGAGGAGGAGTTCTTGCAGCAGTTCCAGCTGTTGCCGAAGGCGACCCAGCGCCTGTTGCTGACCGCGGCGGCCGAGCCCACCGGAGACTTGGCCCTGTTGTGGCGAGCAGCGGGCTTCGAAGAAATGCCGACCGGTGCTCTCTCTGCCACGGAGTACGCCGGTCTCGTCGAGTTCTCGTCCCCGGTGCGGTTTCGTCACCCGCTTGTTCGCTCGGCCATCTACCGAGCCGCGTCTGGCGAAGATCGTCGGGCGGTGCACGATGCCCTCGCCAACGCCACCGACCCGGTCGTCGATCCGGACCGGCGGGCCTGGCACCGCGCCAATGCCGCGGAGGGCCCGGACGAAGCCATCGCCGAGCAGCTGTGGAGTTCGGCCGGGCGTGCCCAGGCACGTGGCGGCCTGGCAGCGGCAGCGTCGTTCCTGCAGCAGGCCGCGGCGCTGACTCCCGATCCGGTGCGTCGCGGTGAGCGAGCACTCGCCGCGGCAGAGGCGCACCTCCAGGCCGGGTCTTTCGACAGCGCCCAGGCCATGATTGCACTCGCCGAGGCGGCAACGCTGAACGAGCTGGGCCATGCCCGGGTCGACGTGCTGCGCGCGCAGCTGGCGTTCCTCCCCTTGCGGGGGAACAACGCCGCTCCCCTTCTGCTCCGGGCAGCCCGACGGCTCGAGCGCGTCGATGTGGACCTTGGCTGCTCCACCTACCGGGAGGCCATGAACGCGGCGATGTTCGCCGGTCGGCTGGCTGTCCCCGGCGGCAGCACGCGCGATGTCGCCGAGGCGGTGCGCGCGGCGCCGAGGCCGGACCGCCCCCTCCGGCCGCAGGAACTTTTGTTGGACGGTTTGGCGGTCAGTTTCACCGATGGCTACGCGGCTGCCGTCCCGGTGCTGCAGCGGGCGCTCGCCGGACTCGACGGCCTGCCCGCGTTCGAGGAAGAGCTGCGATGGCTGTGGCTGGCGTCGGTGGCGGCCATCAGCGTGTGGGATGACACGCGGTTGTACAGGCTCTCCGATCGACACGTGCAGCTCACCCGGGACAGCGGCGCCCTGATCGAGCTTCCGCTGGCTCTCACGCAGCGCGCCTACGCGCTGCTGCGAGGTGGTGATCTGGCTGGCGCCTCTGCGCTCGTCGACGAGGCCGAGGTAGTCGTCGGCGCTACCGGGTTTGCGCTCACCCCGTACGGGAAGCTTGCGGTGGCGGCCTATCGCGGTAACGAGGTGCCGGGCTCTGCGCTGGCAGCCGTGACAATCGACGAAGCCTCCATGCGGGGCGAGGGGATCGGCATCGCAGTTGCGAACTGGGCCAGCTCGGTTCTGCACAACGGCCGTCGGAACTACGCCAAGGCACTGGCCGCCGCCGAGCAGGGTGCTGCCCATCCGAGTGACATGGGGCCAGCGATGTGGTCGCTCGTCGAGCTGGTCGAGGCCGCGGCGCGAACGGGGCAGCTCGAGCGCGCGACAGCGGCCGTCGACAGCCTGGCCGAGACGGCCGGGATAGTCGGTACGGACTGGGGCCGGGGCATCGAGGCTCGCTCGCGGGCCCTAATCAGTGACGCAGAGACCGCTGACCTGCTCTACCGAGAGGCCATCGAGCGCCTTGGCCGTACCCGCATGCGCGTGGACCTGGCCCGGGCTGAGCTGCTGTACGGGGAATGGCTTCGGCGAAGCGGCAGTCGTATCGGGGCACGCGAGCATCTGCGAGCCGCGCACAACATGCTGAGCGAGATGGGGGTGGACGGCTTCGCCGAACGCGCCCAACGGGAGCTGGCCGCGCTCGGCGAGACCGTTCGAACCCGTAAACGTGACCGTTTCGCCGAGCTCACCGCCCAGGAAATGCAGGTCGCGCGCCTGGCCGGCGACGGCCACACCAACCAAGAGATCAGCAGCAAGCTTTACATCAGCCCCCGGACGGTCGAGTGGCACTTGGGCAACGTGTTCGGCAAGCTGGGTATCACCTCGCGGAAGGATCTCCGCGTTTCCGCTGCCGCCGCCAGTTGAGTTTCTCCAGCCGCCTGCCGCCTGCTGAATTCCTCCTGCCGCCGCCGGGTGAAATCCCTGTCCGCTACTCGGCCTAGGGGGTGGCCACGGCGGCGTCGTCGGCGTCCGCGCGCGCGATTGCGGCGTCGATGATTGCGTATTCGGCCTGATCGAGGGTGTACATCGCCAGATCGACGGCGTCGCAGGCGTCTTCTTCGGCGATATCAGCGTGGTGAGCGGCCTTTTTCGCGTCATGCTCAGCACGACGCTGCTCGGCGTGGTCGCGCATCGTCGCGAATCGCGAGTCGATTGCCGTGCGGGCGGCATCGCCCTTGGCGTCGGCTTTGGTCTTGGCCGAGGCGACGTCCGCTTTCGCGGATTCGGCGTGTTCGTTGGCTGAAGCTTTGATCACGGCGCGCTGTGCTTCGAGCTTCTGCCGGTCCTTATCGCGGGCCGCGGCGACGGTATCTTCGGTCTTCTTTGCCCGGTCGGCAAGCGCGCTGAGCTGTTCGGAGAGCTTCTTCACGATGGAGCCTTCTTCCTTGTTCTAATGGAGTGTTCTAGTGGAGTGTTGTAATGGAGTAGCGCGTCAGCCGGTAATGACCAGGTCATCGTGGACGTCGTAGACGCCGTCCGATCGCCAGGCGGCGTCGATGACGGCATCATGTTCAGCCCAGGTGCGGACATGGCCGCGCAAGTTCACGGTGTGCGCATCGGTGTCGACGACGACATCGCTGTCGTCGAGAATCAATGCGTTGCGATCGAGGGCACCCTGGACGCGACTGAGAACCGCGGCCGGCTCCGCGGCGTTCCATACCTCGATGTTGTTCTTGATGTTGCGGACGCCGTACAGATACGTGACTGCTGCAGCGGCCGCCGTGCGTTCGGTGCCGTGCGAGACGGTGCCGGTCAACGTGATGTTGCCGTCGTTGGCGTGTGCTTCCACTCCGACCGGCACGTTGACTGCGAGTGCCAGGGCGTTGTTGGCGGCCGTTGTCAGCATGGCGTCATCGCGGTAGTCGCTGTCGGGCAGCCAGACCTCGAGGTGGTTGTGCACTTTGGTCACGCCGTTGATCCGCTGCGCCGCGGCGGCCGCTTCGAGGTACTGCGGGTAGCTGGGTACGGTTCCGTTCAAGGCGACTTGCCCGCCGGCGTTCTCCACCGTGATAGCCCGGTCCTCGACCAGCGGATCGAACATGAGCTCTGCCTCGACCGCCTGCCGGATGTCCTTGGTCTTGCCCATCATCTGCTCCAATCGAAGAGTGCGAACGCGATCGCAGGTTGCAACCGGGTTGAACACGCTCATCGTCTGGCTGGTGGCCGGTCCGGCGCATCCGTCGTTCTACTGACTTCTTGCGGGATATCCGCATGTAATGATGTTGTGGTGACGGCACATGAGGATGGCGAGAACGTTCGAGTGCGGACCGTGCTGGTTACCGGCGGGTCGCGGGGCTGGGGTCGTGCGATCGCGTTGCGCTACGCCCGGCCGCAGACCACGTTGATCATCAACTTCGCTACCAACCAGGACGCGGCCGATTCGGTGGCCCGTGAGGCCGAAGAGCGCGGCGCCACTGTGATCCTCGCCAGGGGTGATCTGTCCGAACCTGCCGGCCGAGCAGTGGTGATCGACGCGGTGAAAGCGAGCGGCCGCCTCGATGTCCTTGTTCACAACGCATTCGTCCTCACCAACGCCAAACCGCTTGATGTGTCTGAGGCCGATTTCGCCCGGGTCATGGCGGTTGGTCCGCAGGCTCTGCTCGAGCTGGTCCGTGAGACTCAAGAGTTCTTTCCAGACGATGGCGGCCGGGTGGTTTGCACCCTGAGCCTGGCCACGCAACGGCTGTTCCACGTCAGTCGTGGCTCGAACTACTTTCCGATGGCGGCGGCGAAGGCCGTCCTGGAAATCTGCGTGCGGTATCTCGCCGTGGACTTGGCACCCCGCGGGATCACGGTGAACGGTGTCTCGGCTGGCTACATTGGTACCGAGAACGTGATGGCCCCAGAACTCGAGGGTTTTCGGGCAGCTATTGGAAAGAAGACGCCGCTCGGGCGGGTAGCGACAGTCGAAGAGGTGGCCGACGTCGTGCACTTTCTGGGCTCGGACGAGGGCCGATGGGTCACTGGGCAGATCGTCGTCGCTGACGGTGGCTTCTCCCTCATCTGATCTCGCCCGATACCGCTCGCGCCGCAGGGCTGTTTCTTGAGCCAGTGTCTGCGTACCGTGAGGCTAGGCAAGACTCGTCGAACCTTAGGGGCTGGGATATGCCTATAGAAGACAAGGTCATCATCGAAGTCGCAGTGAACGAGAATCAAGTCCGAGCTTCGAACCCGCACATTCCCTACACTCCGGCCGAGATCGCCAAGGACGCGAAGCAATGCCTTGACGCTGGCGCGGCTGTGATCCATTTCCACGCCCGGGATCCGGTTACCGCCGCGATGAGCAGCGACATCGAGCTCAATCTGGCCTGCCAGCGAGCCATCACCGAAGACACACCGCTGATGGCCTACCCGACCTACGGTGACATCGTGCCGGTGGTCGACGGTTATTACGAGGTCTGCTCGCCGGCGAGCGTGCGGTTTCGCCACTTCGTTGCTGGCGTAAAGAGCGGTCTGCGCTTCGAGGTGGGCCCGATAGACCTCGGAGCCTTCTACGATTTCAACGCGTTATCGGTCAGCGGACTGCCGGCCGGCCCTGATGGCATCGAAGGGTGGATGCTCAATCGCGGCCACCAAATCAACAACGGCTACGACCATGTCTGGCTGGCACGGTTCTGCGACGAATACGGGCTGCACAAGTCATTTGCCGCGCCCGACACCATGAGCGTGCTCAACCTGCGGAACATGATCGATATGGGCCTCGTCCCAGAAGACGTCGTGAATCTCAAGCTGTTCTTCTTCGGTGGCACCGCCCTCACGACCAGATTTCGTGGCATGCATGCTCTGAGTCAAGAGCTGTTCACCGACAAGACCCTGCGCTGGATGCCGGTCGTTCAAGGTTGCGAGGGATTCGCGCTCGCCGAAATGGGTCTGGCCGCAGGTGGGGATGTGCGAATCGGCTTGGGCGACTATCACTACGGTGACACGGCGCCGACCAATGCTGAGCTCGTCGACCGCTTGGTGGCGCTGGCCCGACGCTATGGGCGCGAACCTGCTACGCCAGACGAGGCTCGTCAGATCAAGGGCAGCCCGGCCCTCAAGCAATCCGCGAGTTTCTAGCTCTGCAACGTCTTCAGCGGATGGACTTGGTGTTTGGCTGATTACAACGGCTAGACCGGGCCGTGAGCGAGGCGGTGACGCCCTGCGCGAGAGCGCGGCGTTGGGTCATCGCTGCCGGAAAGATCAGCAGCGATGGACTGCAGCAGCCCAATACAGACCACGCAGAGGAGAACGACGGCCTCGCCGACAGGGTGACGGAAGTACGTGAGCCAGTAGCCCAGACCGCGGGGCGCGGCGATGACGGTGCCGATGATGTGGTCTGGCGGCACGGTCCACGGGTCCGCGGTTTCGTTCGCGTCCCCTTTGGTGTTGTAGGTGCCGTCGTTGTTGCGGCCGATGAGTCGGTGGGTGATTACTTCGCCGTTGTTGGTAAAGGTGGTGACGTTCCCGATCCGGTATTCGCCGACCTTGACGATGACGGCGCTTCGTGACGGGATGGTCGGCGTCATCGATCCGGTGTGGATGACGTAGACCCGATAGGGCAGTGCGCCGACGGCCAAGAGCAGCAGCGGAAGCAGGACGGCGAGAAGTCCAGTTGCTGCAAGGGTGGCCCTGACGGCGTTACGCGTCATCGGAATGCCTTTACGTGTGCGAGGTGCTGGTGCGAGGTACGTGTGGGTGAGTGAGTGAGGGCTGCGTGCGGAGACCCGGCAACCCGGGTCTCCGCACGCACGGCACTACGGGGTCTGGCCGATCTGAGTGGCGACGATCGCGATCGGCAGGCCCGAGCCTGAGCCGTCCGCGGCATCGGTGGTCACCTGGCCCGAGACGGGGTACGTGTTCCAGACGCCACCTCCGGCCGGGCTCTGGGTGGACAGCTTGCTGGCGTAACCGAAGGTGAAGCTGGCCTGGCCGGAGTCGCCGGGTGCGACGTTGGACGCGACGAGAAGTTGGGTGGGCAGCGCGTCACAAGGAATTGGGTGGGCGACACTGGTCGATCCGGGCGGGCAGGACACGGTGTTGTCGTTGAGGTTGTTCGAGCCGAACACCTCAGTCCCGGCGGCGTTGGCGACATGCGCGCTGCCGAAGGTGCCGAGGCTGTTGAGTGCGGACAACGAGGTCTTGTTCGGGAACGTCAGGTAGACGTCCTCGGGGCTGTTGCCGGTGTTCTGGAAGGTCACCTTGATCGTCTGCGGGGTGCCCGGCAAGAGCCGGTCGAAGCTGAACGTCGACGCATCGCTTCCCGCGCCTCCGGATAGGTTGACCTTGATTGAACCGACGGTGCCGGTGATGTTGCCGGCCTTGCTATCGCTGAAGTACGCGCCGGTCGCGCCGCTTGCGACCGCGGCTAGCCCCGTAACCAAGGCCGCAGCCACACCGAACACAGCAAGCTTGGCCTTCGTTGCCCTTGCAAGACTCATCTGAGCCCCTTCTCGAATGGTCGGCCGCCTTGGCCGAACCAGGACGGACCGTATGGGAAGAATCAGACAGAATCCGGCTACCGTGCGCACGCCGCCGAGGTCATGAACCGCGCAGGCGCTCGGCCGATCTACGCATAGTGATCGGTCCGGTACGGGCGGTGATTTTTGGACTTGATTCAGCGAAGATCGCTCGGTCAAATGGTGACAATTGCCCGCCGAAGAGGTCGTGTCATGACCTGGGTCACACAGCTGCGGCGTGTCGCAGGCTCGGGGCGCTGACGCTAAGGCGACCGTCGCGGTGGGAGGGTTCGCGTTATCGGCCGGGGACGATACTCAGCTGTGCCGCCGATAGTTGATCTTGGTGGGCGGTGCTGGCCAACGGACGCGATTTGCCTACGGCGGTCGTTACGCGAATCGGTCGGCGGTGCGAATCGTGGGAAGTGAAATGGTTTCGACACCGGAGCCGAACCGGAGCCAGAGCTGCGAAGGGTTGGAACGGATTGCGAGGAACGGGTAGTCGCTCGCGGCGATCGCGAGTCTGATGCGGTGGCCGGCAGCGATGTCGAACGCGACCGGCAACATTGGGAGTTCGATGACCCGCGCGGCGTCGTCAGCGCGGACTCGCAGCTGACCGGTGCCCAGTAGCCGTGACGAGCCGTCCGGTTGAACGTCGCTCAGCCGAACGGCCAGATCGATATCCGCGGTCAGTGGATCGACACTGAGGCTCAGCAGCGGTTCGCCAGCGACGATGACCCGCTCGACGAGCGGCGAGGTTGTGAACACGAGCGCGCCGGCATCGAAGGGACGCTGATCCGCGGTGTCCAGCGGCGAATGATTCGGCGACTCTGGATCGTGCATCAGATCGAGCAGGCCAGCGGACTGAGGCTGCGCCGCCAGCGCGTGCTCACCGTCCGGATTGGCAACCAAGTGCAGCACCCAGGCTTCGGCCTCTTCCGGCGGCCAGGAATTCGACTCAACAACGGACCCAGACCCGGTGAGGTGGAGGCGAACCGCAGCCTCTTGGTCGACGTCGTTGCTGAGACCCTTGAGGTAGCGATCGAACCAACGAAGCTGAAGGGCCGGCAGATCTGCGTCGCCGACCGCACCATCAACGTCGAGCATGCCTGGCACCAGAACCATTCGCCGAGGAACCCGAAGGCCGCCGAACAGACGGGTAGCACCGGAAATGAAGTGGTCGAAGATCACGCCTGCGGTCAGTGTCGGCGCTGTGATGTTGGCCAGCCGATCGGAGAAATCGTAGTCGCGCCAGTAGTCGTCGAAGTCGTGATGTTGCGTGCTCGTGGTTGCCCATCCGAGGTCGATCATGCTGTGGCCAGCACGCATCCGGTTGAAGAAACGGGTGTACCGGGCAGCGAACACGCGCCGCTTCGCTTCGTAGGCAGGTGCACTGGGCGCGCCTGGGTCAAGAGGGCCGAGTGGGCCCTGCATCGCGAGCACCCAACGAACTCGATCCTCGAAACGATAGACACCGCCCGGAAACCACTGATCGTGGTAGAAATCCACCGCGTGCGCCATGGCGACGACCGCTTTCAGATGCGGTGGCGCCGTGACTGCGGCCGCGAGCGCGAGCACGCCGCTGCCCGAGACGCCGAATATCCCCACGTTGCCGTCGCACCATTCCTGCTCCGCCAACCATTCGATGGTGTCGTATCCATCGAATGGACCACCGTTGACGTTGTAGTAGTCATAGATCCCCTCGGCATAGCCGGTGCCTCGGCTGTCGCCCATCACGACCGCGTAGCCCGCTTCGACGAGCGGCAACACATTGAGCGCGGGCAGCGCTCGGGTGAGCCGCAGGATCGCAGAGCTCGACCGTCCCTCAGGCGTCAGCCCGAGCCACGGGGGAGGCGGGCTTGGCGGCTGCAGGTCGGGTGCCGACTTCACATAGGGCGTGCGAATGAGCACCGTCGGAAAGGGCCCCGGTCCTTCGGGAAAGTAGATGTCAACCGGGATGCCGACGCCGTCTCGCATCCGCACGTAGACGTCGAGCGTCGAACGCATGAACGCGACGCTACCTGATCTCCCGAGTCGAACCACTTCAAGAACGCGCGCATTCTGTGCTCCGCTGCGTCGCTCAGTAAACTGCCAAGGTATGCCTGTTCTATCAATCGTGGGCGTACCGAGCAGCGCGGCTAGCTACGCAGCCGGTCAGGAGCTGGCTCCGCGGGCCCTGCGTGACGCCGGCCTAGTCGGTGCTTTGGGTGCCGCCGGATGGGCGATCGAGGACGCGGGAGATCTGACAGAGCAGGTCTGGGCGCCGGACCCGCACAAGCCGTTCGCGCAGAACGTGGACCAGGTCGCGTTGTCGGTTCGCGAGCTGGGTGACCTGGTTCCGGACTTGCTGCGTGAAGATCGCAGATTGCTCGTAGTTGGCGGCAATTGCACGATCGCCTTGGGAGTGATGGCAGGGCTCGATACCTTGTTCGGACCGGATTGCGGTCTGCTTTACATCGACCGCCACTTCGATATGAACACGCCGCTGAGCACGATCGAGGGCGCGCTGGACTGGATGGGTGTCGCGCACGCGCTCGACCTGCCCGGTAGTGACGACGCGCTGGCCGGAGCGTTTCGGCGGCGTCCGTTGCTGCATGCTCACCGGCTGGCGATGCTCGGTATAGACCCATCCGAGGCAACCGATTTCGAGCGCGCCCGGGCCGCAGAGCTCAACCTTCACGTCACCTCTCAAAGCGACCTGATCGCTGACCCTGCGGCCGCCACCCGCGCTGCTCTCGAAGCACTGCCGCCCAGCCCGTTCGCCGTCCATATCGACGTTGACGTGCTGGATTTCGTGGACGCCCCGTTGGCCGAGAGTACGAACGGACGCAATACCGGCCCGACGCTCGTCCAGCTCGGCGAGGCTCTGCGGGTAGCCGTGACAGATCCCCGTTGGCTGGCTCTGTCCATCGGCGAGATCAACCCGACCCGTAGCGCCGGGCAGCCAGATGCACTGCCCCGCCTCATCGCCGTACTTGCCGCAGCCCTCGCTACTTGGTGACCCGTAGTGAGGCTGAGTCTCGATGGTTCGGTCGTCCTGCTCGCGACAGCCGACGACGCCTCAGATGTGTTGTGACATTGCCTACTAAATTAGTAGAGAAGGTTGCCTCGATCGTCTGGATGGGCAAGTCTGAAGTTGTGAAGACGGCAGCTTTGATCACGTGCCAGCACCTGGATCTGATGCGCGCCTGCAGCTCGGTCTGTACGGCTTGAACAGTCGTTCTTTGCCAGCACCCCTAGACCGACGCTTTCCCGACCTGTCCTCGCCGGAGAGCAATCCGAGCAACGTGACGTTCTGCTCGTGAAGCGAAAGCCTCAGCAGGCCAGCTGCGGTATGGCGCGGTCAACATGTACAGGAGCCCGTCGCATGACTACCGAACCAATCTCTTCTACATCAATCTCTTCTATGCCAATCTCTTCTAGAAGGCCCGACCGCCCGTCAGTCGCGATTGGGGTTCGCTCATCCAAGGTTGCAGAAGTCGTGACCGGCATACTCGACCCGCGCGAGCGACGCGGCGAGGCACGCTTTGGCAGTCGCGATCCGGTCGACCCGGGCGTTGTAACGCTTTTGGTAATCGCGGTACCCGGCACGGTCGATCCGCGTTGGCTGAGCGAGATCGCCGAATCGCAAGTGCTAGCCGCGCAAGAGTTCTCTGCGTCGGAGCAGCGGCCCTACGTATCGCTTGTGCTGCCAGGGCCACCGACAGTTCGCTCGGCAGGCTGCCTGGCGGCGGACTCACTCCAGATGGATCTCGACGAGATGCGGGTCCGGCTGGCAGGTCGCACGATTGACCTCACTCACCAAGAATTCCTTCTATTGAAGGCATTCATGCAGAGTCCGCGTCAGGTTTTCAGTCGGAGACAGCTGCTTGAACAGGCGTGGGGCTACCGGGATCCGGGCATCGGGCGCACGGTCGATGTCCACGTGCGGCGAGTCCGGGTAAAGCTTGGGCCGGCCGCGCCACAGATCGTCACCGTGCGCGGCTTCGGCTACCGATTTGAACCCGCAACGTGAACGGCCCGCGGTGAGCGTTTTCGGTATGTGTAGCGAAATACTAGGCAGGCTCAATCCGTTGCCCCGGGAGTGCGCATTTCAGACAGAGCTAACCAAGCCCGCGCGCTGACCATGCCGTTGCCGACCGGAAAGATCGTGATCGAGGTCAACCCATGACAACCATTGAAACCCCGGATACCGGATCAGGCCGGAGTGCAGGCGCCGATGCGGCCCTGGAGTCTGCGGCGAGCCCGGGATCCGGGCTACACCCCCTTGACAACCCCGCGTACGCATCGCTGACCGGGCCACACGCTCATTTCGCCGAGCGGTGCGGCAACGTGTTGCGTTACCCGGTCGATGTGTCCCCGTTCATGGCGCTGCCGCCGTACCCCGACGCCCAAGACTGGGCCGACGCCCTAGCTCTGGTCGGGCCCGGCGCGATGGTTCCGCTCGGCGGGGTTTTTGCGCCGCCGCCGGTCGGTTGGGACGTCGTCATACAGGGGGCTGGCGTTCAGTTGGTCGACGACGGTATCGCCGCCGCACCGGATTCCGAAGCCGTACGACTTACGGCGGCCGACGTGCCCGAGATGCTGGCGTTGATCGAGCGGACCAAGCCCGGCCCGTTCCTGCCCCGCACCATCGAACTGGGCACCTACCTCGGCATCCGGCGCCGCGGTGAGTTGGTGGCGATGGCCGGCGAACGGCTGCACCCGCCTGGCTGGACGGAGATCAGCGCGGTCTGTACCGATGCCGCTTACCGTGGTGAGGGGCTCGCCACCCGGCTCGTCCACGCCGTCGCGCACGGAATCCGTGAGCGCGGTGAGACGCCGTTCCTGCATGCTGTCGCTGACAATCTCAACGCGATCAGACTGTACGAGTCACTTGGATTCCGGCTGCGCCGTACCGCGACCTTTCAAGCCGCGAAGGTCCCCGGTGACCTTGCCGCCCCATGACCTCGCTGCCTACTGACCGCAATACTCAGCCTGCCGGCGTCGACGCTGCGGTTGGCGAGGTCGTCGCGCTGGCCAGTGAGCTGATCGGAATCGACACCACGAACGTCGGCAATCCCACCACGTTGGGGAAGGAACGTGCCGCGGCCGAGTACGTGGCCGAGAAACTCACCGAGGTCGGCTACGAGGTGACCTACGTGGAGTCCGGCGCGCCGGGTCGCGGCAATGTGATCGCCCGTTTACCGGGGGCGGACTCCACCCGCGGGGCGTTACTGGTGCACGGCCACCTGGATGTGGTGCCGGCCGACGCGGCGGAGTGGGCCGTGCACCCGTTCTCCGGCGAAGTCCGCGATGGCTACGTGTGGGGTCGGGGCGCGGTCGATATGAAGGACATGCTCGCCATGACCCTGGCCGTCGCCCGGGCCTTCAAACGCGACGGCGTGGTGCCGGCACGGGATTTGATCTTTGCGTTCGTCTCCGACGAGGAGGCCGGCGGCTTCTACGGCGCCCACTGGCTGGTCGACCACCACCCGGAACTCTTCGAGGGGGCGCGCGAGGCGATCAGTGAAGTCGGCGGCTTTTCGATCACCGTCGCCGATGACGCCCGGGCCTATCTGGTCGAGACGGCCGAGAAAGGCGTGATGTGGCTGAGGTTGAAGGTCGAGGGCACGGCCGGGCACGGATCGATGCTTCACACGGACAACCCGGTCGCCAAGCTCGCGGCCGCGATCACCCGCCTGGAGCAGCACCGCTTCCCGCTGATTCTGTCCGCGCCGGTCCGAGAGTTCCTGCAGGGCGTAGGCGACTTGACCGGCGTTCCTTTCGACGAGAACGACCCGGAAGGGGCGGTGGCCCGACTGGGAAACCTGTCGCGCTTGATCGGTGCAACGCTGCGAGACACGGCCAACGTCACCATGTTCTCCGCAGGCTACAAGGCCAATGTCGTCCCCGGCGTTGCGACTGCGACCGTGGACGGGCGGATGCTGCCCGGTCGAGAGGCGGCGTTCGAGGCTGATCTAGCGCGCATCCTCGGACCGGAGGTGAAGCTCGAGTGGGACAGCCTGCCGCCGGTGCAGACCACCTTCGACGGGGCGCTAGTCGAAGCCATGACTCTGGCGATCGCGGCCGAAGACCCTGGGGCCCGATTGTTGCCGTACATGCTCTCAGCGGGCACCGATGCGAAGTCCTTCGCGCGGCTGGGGATTCGCAACTTCGGGTTCGCACCACTGAAGCTGCCCGCGGAGCTGGATTTCACCGCGCTGTTCCACGGAGTGGACGAACGCGTCCCGATCGACGCACTGCAGTTCGGCGTGCGGGTGTTGTATCGACTACTGCGCGACAGCTAACGGTGTCGAGAAGAACGCTGGGCCCGAGAATTCAGTTGTAACACAACGAACAACGACGACAGGAGACCACCCTTGCAAACCTGGGACGCAATTCGTGCCCGCCGCAACGTCCGCAGCTATCGTCCCGAGCCCATTGCCTTGCCGGACTTGGACCGTATCGTCGAGGCGGCGTGGCGCGCACCGTCAGCCTCCAACCGCCAGCACTGGGACTTCGTCATCGTGACCGATCGGGCGCAACTCGCCGAACTGGCCACCGTCTGGCGGGGGGCACGCCATATCGCCGATGCCCCGGCAGCGATTGCCATGGTCCTACCGGTTCCGCCGGATGACCGCACGCGTGTCGTCGACCTCTACGACCTCGGCCAAGCCACGTACGCCATGGCCCTGGCCGCCGCCGACCTCGGCATCGGTACTGGTCATTCCTCGGTCGGCGATCAAGACCGAGCTCGCGCGATTCTCGCTGTTCCCGACAGCCACATCGTGGCCTTCATGCTCGGCGTCGGCTACCCCGCTGACCGGCCGCTGACACCGATCGCCAGGCCCGATCGTCGCCCCTTCGACGAAGTCGTGCACCGGGGACGCTGGTGACTGCGGCCCCGGCGTGTTCATCTTGAAGCAATCGTCAGCTGCGCAGCTTTGTCGGTGTGACGATCAGGGCGATGGAGAAGAGCTCGGCGAACCCTTCGGGGGTGCCGAACAGGGCTTCGATGCGCTCGGCGTACTTGGCTAGGTACGCCACCTGTTCGTTCGCTGGCGCAAGGTCGTTCGCCGGCCGGATGATGCCCTCGATGCGCACGACGTTGCGGCCGATATCAGTTGAGTCGAGCGTCAGGCTCACCTTCGGATTGTCTTTGATGTTGCGTCGTTTCCCCGTCCCCGGCTGGCTGTAGATCAGGATCGTCTCGTCCTCGCGCAGCAGAAACCAGACGGGGACACTGACCGGCTGGCCGTCCGGGCGCACCGTGGTCAACCAGGCTATGAGGTTATGACGTAAGCGGGCTTCGACTCGCTCGCGGTCGGTCGGTGAGAGGTGCGAGGTGAGCTCCACGGTTGTGCCTCTCTGGTAGTGATCTCGGGGAGAAGGTATCGGCTCTGACAGCGTCGACGCTGAATGGACAACCGGCTGCTTATGCCCATCATCCGCGCGACTTGTCGGGCCTGATTGTCCGCAAGGTCCGTGTACTCAGCGCGGGGGACCAACAATAATGTTGCCATACTTGGCGGAGATCGCGGGTTGGGGCGTCACCTGGAAACCAGCAGGCCGCGGAGTGGATTTGTCGCGGCCGGTCTCGCGGAACATGCCTTCGATGCCTGCGGGCGTGTTGATCATCAAGAGGTCGGCCCTTTTCGATGTGATCCGGTACGCGTGTGGAATGTTCTTGGGAAGGAAGACGATTCCGCCTTCGGCCAGCTCGCTTTGCTGGTCGTCGAACCAGACCAGCGCGGTGCCCTTGATCAGCATGAACACTTCGTCCTCGTTAGTGTGCTGGTGATAGGGCGGTGCCTCACCTTCGCTGACATCGAAGCGCCCGATCATGAGTTGTCCGTTACTTGCTGCGCTGTCGAGCAGAATGGCGAGCGTGCCGCCATCGAGCCACTCCAACTGTTGCTGTTGCTCCGGCTGTGCGAGATAGGCCATACTCACGAGCTCGTCCTCTCTGTTGGTTGCGGATCCAGCGTTTCGCTCGCGTCTATGGGACGCGACCTCTCGACGACAGCGCCATGCGTCAAGCTTTGTTCGCCTCGTGTTCACGCAGAATTGAACTCCTTGGTGTGACGCTTAGCCAATGCTGTCACCAACGGATGAAGAGCGTGCCATCAACCAGTTGGTAGAGCGATTGATCGCACTGCATCTCCAGGCCGATCCAGTCACACTGCGGTCGATCGTTCACAGACCACCCCAGCCGGTGGCCTGAAGGTAGTAACGATTCGCTGTCGCTCAATTAAGGTTCGAGCTCAACAGGGGGCAGCCGTGACCGCGTCATCGCCCCGGTTGGCGCGGCATCTCGGGGTCGCCGATGCCGTGGTGATCGGCCTGGGGTCGATGATCGGCGCCGGGGTGTTCGCGGCCTTCGCGCCGGCGGCCAAGGTCGCAGGGTCAGGTTTGTTGATCGGCCTGGCTGTTGCTGCGATCGTGGCGTACTGCAATGCGACGTCCTCGGCCCGGCTGGCCGCGCTGTACCCGGAGTCCGGCGGCACCTACGTGTATGGCCGTCGACGGCTCGGTGACTTCTGGGGCTATCAAGCCGGGTGGTCGTTTGTCGTAGGCAAGACCGCCAGCTGCGCGGCCATGGCCTTGACCTTCGCCGCCTACGCCGCACCTGCCCACATCCGTGTCGTCGGTGTGCTGGCCGTGGTCGCGTTGACCGCGGTCAACTACCGGGGAGTGCAGAAGTCGGCGTGGCTGACCCGCCTCATCGTCGGGTTGACGTTGCTCACCCTGGCGTTCGTTGTCATCGCCAGCCTCGCCGGCGGCCACGCGAACGTCCACCACCTCACGCCGTTTCCCGGCACCGGCGTGCGCGGAGTGCTCCAAGCCGGAGGACTGCTGTTCTTTGCCTTCGCTGGCTACGCCCGCATCGCCACCCTCGGCGAAGAGGTACGCGAGCCCGCCCGCACCATTCCCCGCGCGGTCGCGATCGCCCTGCTCATCACGCTGGTTGTCTACGCAGCCGTCGCGATCTCGGCGCTACTGGCCGCCGGAGCGGGTGGTCTCGCCGCGACCACTGCGCCGTTGCGCGCCGCGGTTGAGAGTGGGCGGCTGCACGCGCTTGCTCCCGTCGTGCAGGTCGGCGGGGCAATAGCAGCACTCGGCTCGCTGCTGGCTCTGATTCTCGGTGTCTCACGCACGACCTTGGCGATGGCCCGCGACCGGCATCTGCCCAGTGGGCTGGCGGCAGTGCATCCGCGTTACGGTGTGCCCCACCGGGCGGAGTTGGCGGTCGGGGCGGTCGTCGTCATCCTTGTCTCGACGGTTGATCTACGCGGCGCAATCGGGTTCTCGTCCTTCGGCGTGCTCGCCTACTATGCGATCGCCAACGCCTCGGCGATGACGTTGACTCGCGAGGAGCGCCGTCCGCCTCGATGGTTGCCGGTGCTCGGCCTGCTCGGCTGCCTCATACTGGCCTTCAGTCTTCCGGTCACCTCGATCATTGCCGGAGCTGGCGTGCTTCTGCTGGGCGCGGTGGTGTGGGGTGTTCGACGTGTGATTCGTGGCCGCGCCGAGCGATGAACCACCACCGCAATACCCGAGAAGTCCCCTTGTCGTGAGGCAGAAACGTCGTATGTTGGACGGTATGGATTACCGGCCACTAGGGCGAAGCGGGTGTTCTGTGTCGTCCTATGGTCTGGGCACGATGACCTTTGGGGCCGAGGCCGACGAGGAAGTCTCACACTCGCAGCTTGATCGTTTTGTCGAAGCCGGAGGCACCTTCGTTGATACCGCCGACGTCTATGCCGCCGGTGCGTCGGAACACATCATTGGCCGGTGGTTCGCGTCTCGTCCGCCCGATGTAACCGAGTCGGTTGTCCTGGCGACAAAAGGCCGTTTCAGTGTCTCCGATGACCCAAACGGAAGCGGGCTGTCGGCGCGTCATTTGACGCGCGCGCTTGATGCATCGCTCGCGCGGCTAGGTCTTGACTCCGTTGACCTGTATCAGGCGCACGCGTTCGATCCGCTGACGCCGTTGGAGGAGACACTACGCACGATGGACGGGTTCATCCGGGCGGGCAAGATTCGCTACTACGGCCTGTCGAACTTCATCGGGTGGCAGCTCACCAAGGCCGTGTCGATGGCCCGCGAGCTTGGTCTGGCAGAGCCGATCACGTTGCAGCCGCAGTACAGCTTGCTCGTGCGCGAGATCGAGTGGGAGATCGTGCCGGCTGCGTTGGATGCCGGACTCGGGTTGCTGCCATGGAGCCCGCTGGGTGGGGGCTGGCTTACCGGCAAATACCAGCGCGGTGAACACCCGAGCGGATCGACCCGGCTTGGGGACGACCCCAGCCGCGGCATGGAGGCCTGGGATCGCCGGGGAACCGAGCAGACCTGGAACGTCATCGAAGCGGTGCAACGCATCGCAGCTGAGCGCGGGATTTCGATGGCCGAGGTCGCTCTCACTTGGGTCCATGACCGGCCGGGGGTGACATCGACAATTCTCGGAGCGCGGACCGCGACACAGCTTGAAACGAACCTGCGGGCCGTCGGGCTACACCTCAATGCAGACGACACGGCCGTCCTAGACGCTGCCAGCGAACCCCGCGTCACCGACTACCCATACGGGCCGATGGGAGTTGAACAGCGAAACCGCACAATCGCCAATGACTGACGAATCCTTCGGCCGGGGGATCCCCGGGCCGATCCTCTGAATGCGGTGCTCGATGGCTGGGCGTAATCAGAACGGGGTCGCAGCCAACCACGCGTCCCACACTGGAGCCTCACCCGAAACGGTCAACCGCGCCTCGTCCGTCGAGCGACGCCGCACGAGAGCGAGAAACAGCTCGGCCGTCGACCCGGACACGACGGCGCCCGAATCGTCGGGCTCCCGCGTCCAGCCGCTGTTGGCCCCGCTCACGGTCCATACCCCGGCCCCTCCGTCGTCCGTTGCCCGCAGCGACAGCGTCTGCCCGGCGGACAAGGCCTGTGACTCGCGCGCCGCAACGAGTTCGAGCCACTCAGCGATTCCATCGGCGGCGAGCTCAGGCGAAAGCTCGTAGTCGGCGCCGAGCGCGAGCGCAGCGTCGAAGCGGTGGACAGTCGCCTCGTGCAGTCGGCGACGCACCCACCACTTGGCCGGACGCGGCCCGAGAAAGGTCGCCACCGCGGTCTCGGGCCCCGCTTCGGCCACGGCATCGACGACCCGCCTCGGGCTCTCGAGCAACCACTTCATCGCGCCATCCGGGTCCTCCGGCGGCCTGCCGTCGGACACCTGCCGCGGATCCAGGTCTGCTCCGGCACGGTCGGTGATGATCTGCGCGGCCCAGCGATCGCCCCGGCCGACGTGTCGGAGAAGCTGCAGCACCGACCATCCGGGGCAGGTCGGCACCTGCGCGGACCAATCGGCCCCGTCGACCAGTTCGGTCAGCTGCCGATTTTGGTCCAGCAGTGCTTCGTCGTAATCGACCATCGCGATCGGACTCCTATCGTCAACAGGCTCTCAGGGGCAACCAGGTCACTTTGCCATGAAACCTGTGGACGGGCGAGAGCTCGTTCGGCGCTCGACCCTTCGCGGCGGAAGGTTATAGATCGCGGTCCTGAGCACTGGCCTGACCTCGCTGCATCGAACGACTGCCGACTGGCTCGTCGCACCTGGCGCCCTCTCGGCCGTTCCCACCGCTGCGGCCGGTCTCAACGATTGGGCGACCCTCGCGGGACCGGATCGCCGGCTTGGCCTGGCGCACGGTACAACAAATGGCATCCACCACTTCGTGATACGCAACCAGCTGCGTCATACCGCTGCCGCGACGCCACCCGATCATGGCACGAAGTGCGGTACCGATCTGATATTCCGCCTCCGCTTACCTACGGGGCGCTGATCGCAAGCGCTGGAAGTGATCACCACCCGACTACACGGGTCCGCTGGCGTTGTTCAAAAACCCTAGGCGCTACAGTCCTGTGACCGCTATTGGTTGGGGGTAGTTGTGGTCATTGCATCGTTCTCGGGTGGGATTAGCGTTCCAACGAGGGAGGGATGGCGCAGCACACGACTGCCAAAGGGAGTCCTGACGGTAGACGGAACGCGCGTCGTATTTACGAGCAGAGCGCATCCTGCAAAGCCTTTTCTTTCTTGCTCTGTATCGGAAGTGCGCATCGCGTACGAACTTGCTGGATTCGTAAATCGCAGCGGGATCGGGGTTGAACTGCTGGACGGCCGAGTTGGGTATTTCTGGACGCTCAACGAAAAGAAGAAGGTTCTCTTGGCGCTCGCTGACGCAGGAGTCCCGGTAGCGGGGAGCGTAAGAAACCTCCCCGGTTGGCCCTCAGAGTTCGCTGTTCTGTGCACCTTCGGCGTACTGCTGGCCTTGCTGTTTCTATTTGACGGAAGCATATTCGCGCATGTCCTAGGTGGGATCGCCCTGCTTGCTATCGTCTGCTTGTGGTTCACGTCCCCGCAGGGACGAAAAGCAGTGCGGGCACGTGCGAGCAGAGACGTACGGCCGTGACTTTCTACGGACGAGAGGGTTCACAGGCTCATCGTGACGCTCTCCTCGCACGTACGATCCGTTCACACTGCGACATCCGCGACCGCATATGACGAGAATAAATTGCTCCGCACGGCACCAGGGGCGCAACGACGTTGGCGCTGCTAGCTTCTTCCATGGGCTTACGCGTTGACAGTTGCCGTGATGCTCGCGTCGGCGGGGGATGCTGCCCTTTATATCGGCAGTCTCGTCGCGGGTGGTGTGCTCTTCATCGTTGCGGGATTTGTGCGGCGCACTCTGCGACGCCGCAACCGAACCATTGTGTGGCAGCCCGCACCAGAATCTGTCGCGACGTCGACTGAGACCGACCAGGCCGAGGTACGCCGCGCCCAAATACGGGTAGCGATGATGGCCTTTCGTCCGGCGTTGATGGGGCTCATGCTGATCATCGTCGTACTTGCGACGAGGCCCGGTCCGGATCTTCGCGCGAAGGGTGCAGTGGACGCGGTGTGCTTGCTGATAGCGCTCGTCGGCTTCGCGTTTCTGATCCAGTACCTCGTCGCCTACTACCGGGTCTACAAGTCGCCTCGTGGGTGGACGCGGTCGCGCTGATGCTGGTTAGGGTGAGTCCACGGGAAGCTACGATTCGGCCGCTACTAGGCAATGTAACGATCAACAGGCATTGGACACACGGAGGCCGACGAACATGAGCGGTGCCGATCCGGTGATCTTCGCTGGGCGGCCGTCCCACGCGGGCGTCGGAATGACACGAATGGGCCGACTGACGATTGCCGCACGGGAGATATGCCTCGACCTGGGTAACTCGACGCTATCCGGCGAGCGGGCGGCTCATCTGGTGCATCGTGCGTCCACGGTGAGGGTAAATCATTGCCTTGTCCCACCCTGGCAGAACACGGTGCTCTTTCTTGACGTGCCCACGGGGGAACCAACGTGCGTCGTGTTCAATGCGTGGCAGCGAAGTTCCCTAGAGGCTGCCCTGCGGCGATTCGATTTCAACGTGGTTATCAAACGGCGAATCTTACTGAACTTCGCCGAATAGCTGCGGCGTGATCCCGTGATCCACTCGCCGCGAACTCGTCAGTACTGCCAGGTGCAGATCACGCCGTTGCTTCCGCCGTCGAGCTGAATCTTGCCGTGCCCACCGACAGGGATATCGAAGACCATGTTGCCGCGGACGGCTTGCCCAGCGATCACGGTGCCGGAGTTGAAAGCGGGGTCGAAGGGTCCGAATGTGGGTTGCCAGACTCGCGTGTCGGCTGTCTGAAGGCTGAAATCGAATGGGTTGTAGTCGACCGACCCGGCGGTCCCTTTGATACCGACGTCAACGACGACATACTGCCCGTGCTCCGGGTGGCTGTAGTCATCGTTGGCTTGGGCGCTCGTCTTCACGCTGTAGACGGTGTATGTAGCTGTATTAGTGCTGGAGTCGCCCTGCGTGATGTCGATCGACGCACCAACGGCGACCGTTTGCGGACCAGCCGGGGGCGTGCTGCTGTCCTCGGGCGTGGGGGTGTCTGCCACGACTGGAGCAGTCAGCGTGGGTACCGACGGTTGGGCCGTGGTGTCGCTGGCTTTCACGGACGCCTTATTGTCGTTCGAACTTGCGGCTGCTGAGACCACCGCGATCACGACGATCACGGCCACCGCCGCCGCGGTCAACCACGGCCAGAGCTTCCGTTTGCGCCCCGGCGGCTGGGGGATAGGCACGCCTGGAGTGGAGGGGACGATGGGTGGAAGCATCATCGGTGGAACTGACGGTTGCGTGTTGCTCGTCCATCGCTGCCCGTCCCACCACCGGTCGGTACCAGGCGCGTCGGATGGATACCAGCCAGCTGGCGGGACGGGAGGTGTGGTCACCGGCGGAGCATGGCACACCACACATACTTTTAACCAGTGATGGCCTCGAATCACTGTGGAACCGTAATCCGTCACCCACACGGAAGCCGAAGTCGATGGTCCGTTGCCGATGAGTGGCGCCACAGTGCCCCATCGCGAAGATCAGCTCACTACTCACACGCCCGTCGGTAGCAAAACCGAGAAGCCTCGAACATGGGTGCAGGCGGATCTCCTGATTGTCCACTGGCGCCGACTCCGACCGATGAACCTTCCGACGAGGACAGCAGGTCAGTCATCGGGGTGCGCGATCTCCCGATCCTGATGCGCCGCAGCCGAAGATCAGGTTGCGCAAGGCCTCGTCAGACACTGTGTGCCCTCGATCTCAAGCGATGCATCCTGATCAAGCAAGCGTGATCGCATAGATAGGCAAGCGATTGGCTGCGAGATATGACGTGAACTGGACTGGTCTCCGTCATGATTTCGAGGTGCCGACGAGTGCGGCGAGAACATCTCCAATCTCGACCATTCCCACCACTGTCCCGTCTTCGACGATGGGCAAGTGACGGAAGCGGCCATCCATCATCGTCCGGGCCGCGTCGCCGAGGTTGGTCGTCTCGCGGCGTACGGTCAGACTCTTGGTCATCAGGTCACGGATACGAACTTCATCTACGTCCTGGCCATCTGCCACCATGCGGACGATATCGGTTTCGGTGACGATGCCTAATGGTCGCTTGGACTTCTCGTCATCGACGACAACGAGCGCTGTTGCCCCGGCGTGCTTCATCAAGTAGGCGGCTGCCCCCACATGCGCATTGGGTTCTATCGTGATCACCGGTGGCCGCATGACTTGTGCGACCGTCGTCGCGGCCGATGTTGGTTGCGGTGCATTGGTTTCCGTCATGTTCTGCTCTGTTTCCGTGTCTGAGGTTTGGCGTGGCTACTCGGGCCAGTCCGAGCTCTCGATAATGTCGACGAAGTTGACGCGTCGGTAGCCGGGGACGAATCGCTCAAGAACATCGGCCTTGACGTTGCCAAAGGTCGTCTCCGGCTTGGGCGCGATGCCTTCGGTGAACGCCTGCAGGATGCGGCGCTTGAAGTCAGGGCGGGGGTGTAGCGCGATAATCTGGGCGCGGTCCGCGTCGCTGATGTCGTGATATCCGACGCCGAGTACGTCATATTCCACGCCCGCGGTGACCAGCGCGACTTCGGGTTCCATGAACTCCGGGATTCCTGGCGTGGTGTGCAAGGCGATCGCTGTCCAGACCCTGCGAATGCTGTCCTCGGGGACGCCTCGGCTCTGAAGGAAACGTCGCGCCTCGTCCGCGCTGTCGACTTCGAAGCGCCGCCCGCTATGGCGGAACTGCTCGTTCAGGCCGAGGTCATGGAACATTGCTCCGAGGTACAGCAGTTCTGGGTCGAAGCTAAGGCCCCGGTTTCGGCCCTGCAGGCTGCCAAACCAGAACACCCGACGCGAGTGGTGGTAGATGACTTCCGTGCTGGCATCGCGGACCAGCGCTGTGGCATCGCGGGCGAGCTCGGTGTCCGGTACCGCCACGCCCGCCGGATTCTGTTCACTCGCAGACATCGCTGCCTCCCAGGTTTGCCCTTATGATCGTTGCACCCTGTCGCGCTATGCCCACGGTGTCGCATCGGCGCTCTCTGGTCTGCCCGGCAGGCAGCCAACCCCGCTACCGGTCAGCGGGTATGCGCTCCGTGCGTTGGCCAGAGGAGCCACCACCCGCGAAGACGGCTGGGTGCTAGCTGGGCGGGGGTGTATCGCCGTGCAAGACGAGTACCGGGCAGGTGGCATGTTCGGCGCAGGCGGCGCTTACCGAGCCCAGAAGCAGACCGCTGAATCCGCCGTGGCCGCGGCTTCCCACGATGAGCATCCGCGCGCCCTTGCTGATGTCCAGGAGAACCTGCGCAGCGTTGCCCTCCCGCACGGTGAGCTGGAATCCGGCAGGACGATCCTCGCCGAAGACCTCATTGATCGTCGAGGTCAAGATCTGCTCCGCGTCGTGTGCCGGATCCCAATCGGACGGCATGGCCACCCCGCCGGCGCCGAGCCATCCGGCGGCGGTGAAGGGCTCCCAGGCCGCAACCACCTCAACGCTGCTCCCAGCAGCCTGGGCGATGAACCGCGCCCACTGAAGGGCGTGCTTGCTGGCCTCAGATCCGTCGACTCCTACGACGACGCGGTTTTGTGAGTGCGCATCCTGATCGGTGGTCACGTCTTCTCCTTCGCGGCGCAATGAAGCGGTCGTTCACCCTGCTATGAGGGTATGAGGGCCGTTGCATCCGTACGCAACCAGGGCCGAATCTGCACGTGAAGGATCGGGGTGCGCACGTCGTGCCGGACCGTCAGGGCGTCATATGAAACCCCCAGAAATCGGAGTATCCACATGTAGTTAAAGGTAATAATGCGGCGGTACGCTTCCGCAATGACTGAAGCTCCCCAAGAAGAAATGGCACTTTCATTCGGTACAAAGGCTGAGATCTACGATCGTATCCGGCCGGGCTACCCCGATGCCGCAGTTGACTGGGCCCTCGACGGGGTCGTGGTGAATCGCGCGTTGGATCTCGGTGCCGGCACCGGCCTGCTGACCAGAAAGTTGCTCGGACGAGGATTTGCGATCATGGCGCTCGAGCCGGACGAACAGATGGCTGGAGTGCTGGCGGAGGCCTTGCCGACCGTGACGGTGGACCACGGTTTCGCCGAGCAGATACCCACAGAGTCGCGTTCGTTCGACGCTGTGTTCGTTGGTCAGGCGTTTCACTGGTTCAATCGGCCCACAGCCGATATCGAGATCGCCAGAGTGTTGCGACCGGGCGGCGTCGTGGCGATCATGACGAACGTGAATCCTCCCGAAGCGAACTGGGAGGACGTGCTGCATCAGCGGGTTCTCGGCGTATCACAGGCATCCCTGGCGCTGCCGCCGGAACCGTTGATGGTTGAACTGTTCGAACGTGAAACCCAGACGCATATCCCAAACTCGGAGTGGCTGGATCGAGCGGACTTTCTGACGCTGACATCGACCTGGAGCTGGGTGGCGACTGCATCTGCACAGGCCAAGGAGCGAGTGCTGATCGAAGCTCACAAGCTTGTCGACGAAATAGCGGTGGGCCCCGATCAGCTGGTCGAAATGCCCTACCAGCTGAGGATCGTCCGGGCCACCAAGCGATAGCAGACCAGCCAGTCGGCTAGCCGAATCGCACCATCGGCTAGCTGACTGCCCGGGCTGATGTCATCACCGGGGTGTTCGCCAGCAACTCGACCGTGTACGGATCGGCTGGAGCGTCGAGGATCGCTGCAGCCGCGCCATGCTCGACCACCACACCCCGGTTGAGAATCACGATCTGATCGGCAATCGCCCTGACCAACCCGAGGTGATGGGTGATGAACAGCAACGTCAGGTTGGTGTCCTGCCGGAGCTGACCAAGTAGCTCCAGGATGGACGCCTGGATCGAGACGTCCAGCGAGGACGTGATCTCATCGCACACCAGCAGCCGAGGTTGGGCGGCCAACGCGCGGGCAATAGCGACGCGCTGCCGCTCACCCCCACTCAGCTGGCTGGGGTAACGGTGTTCGTAGTCAGGCGGTAGCGCAACTCGCTCGAGCAGCTGGCGTACCCGGCTGCGTCGATCACCGGATGGACCACCGAGGTCGAACGTCTTCAGCGGTTGCGCGACGATTCGGCCGATGGTGTGCCGTGGGTTCAGCGAGGCGTGCGGGTTTTGGAAGATGTACTGGATCTCCCGCAACTCAGCCGGACGGCGATGCTTGGCCCGCCAGTCCAATGGCTTGCCGCGAAATTCCAGGGTGCCATCGATCGTGTCGTTGTGAATTCCGCTCACGCACCTGGCCAGGGTGGTCTTGCCGCTGCCAGATTCACCGACCAGGGCGAGACATTCGCCCTCACCGATTGACAGGCTCACGTCGTGCAGCACGGTATGAGTGCCATACGAGGCCGTGACACCCGAGACGGACATCAGCGGAGCGATCTCATTCAGACGATCTTCGCGCCGGCGCTCCTGCCAGATTGAGCGGCCTGACAGCGCCGATGACGGCCGAGCACCTTCGGCATGGCCTTGGACAAACTCGGCTCGGCGACAACGCGAGCGATGGTCGACTCCGGTAGACACCAAGGCCGGGATGGAATCCAAGCACTGCTGCTCGACGTACGTGCACCTCGGTGCAAACGGGCAACCGTCAGCTCGGTGTTTCGGGCTCAACGGCGTGCCCGGAATGCCGACCAGCTCGCGTCGCTGGCGAGAGCTAGGTGTCGCGAGCACAAGGCGCCGCGAGTACGGATGAGCAGAGTGGGAAAGTACCGCCTCGGTCCGCGCTTCTTCGACCAGCATTCCCGAATACATCACCCCGACCCGGTTGGCAATCGATCCGACCACCGTCAGATCGTGCGTGACGTAGATCGCCGCAGCATCCTCCGAGCTGATCAGGTCGCGGATGGTGTCCAACACGCGGCTCTGGGTCGTGACATCGAGCCCGGTGGTCGGCTCGTCGAAGACGATCAACCGAGGTTTGTTCAGCACAGCCATCGCGATACTCACGCGCTGGAGCTGGCCGCCGGAAAGTTGATGCGGGTAACGCCGCAGAAACTCCTCGGATGTCGGTAACTGCACCTTCGTGAGCAGCTCACTGATCCGCGATCTATCCAGCTGGCGGCGCTCCCGGCGGCTCACGGCCAACATCTCGTCGAGCTGGGCGCCGATCCGCATCGCCGGGTTGAGTGCCGTGGCTGGATCCTGTGGAACGTAAGAAACCAATCGGCCCCGAGCTCGCCTGCGCTCGGTATCGCTTGCGGCGATGATATCGGTGCCGCCGATTCGAACCGATCCCGTTATCTCTGTCCCGGGCCGGGCAAAACCCAACAAAGCAAGCGCAAGCGTGGTCTTGCCGGAACCGGACTCCCCAACGAGCCCGAGGACGTCACCTGGCCTAAGGCTCAGTGACACGTCCCGGACGATGTCGTAGCCGGTCGGGCCTGGCACCCGCACAGTCAGGGACTCGATGCTCAACAATTCATCATTGCGAGTCAGCGTCGCGGTCTGTCGATCCATCTGTCTCATCTCCCGCTGGCAGGTAAACAGCTTTGAGCGTACGAGAATCGTGTTACTACCAATGTCACTTGAGTTAACCGCATGTGAACGTCAAGCCCGAAACGCCTTTGCGAGATGGGAGAACGTCGGGTGATCTTTGCGACCTGTCGATTGACCGACAGAAAATCAGCCGTGTCGTGGTCAGATCGGCACCGAAAGGGAAAACTCGGGTGCTGGAGGTTGCTAGTCGAGGTATCTTGATCTTGTGATCCTTTCGACCGCAAACAGCCAGCAACTGACGGCACATTGTCGAACTGGTGCTTCGCTCCGAGGAGAGATACTGGGCGCAGCAGGGCGGCTGTTCACCGATTACGGCTACGCCGCGACCTCGACGCGGGCCATCGCTCGCATGGTCGGGGTAAGGCAGGCGTCGCTCTACTATCACTTCAGTTGTAAGGAAGATATCCTCGCTGGATTGCTGACGGACGCCTTCAAGCACGCTCTCGCCTTTGCGGAGGTGCTGCAGCGATCGGTCCAGCCACCGCACATCCAGCTTTATGCGCAAAGCTATTTCGACGCGGCGACGTCTCGACGGGATGCGTTCAACACGAGCGGGCTCTACCAGTTGCCAGAGCTGCGTAGCGAGCGGTTTGCCGAGTTTCGGGCGGCCCGTGACAAGCTGCGAGCCGCCTATGGCGAGTACATCGCCGCCGGTGTTGCGAGCGGCGTCTTCGCGCCTACCTGCTCGGCACAGATGCTGACGGAACTGGTCTTCGCCTTTGTGGGAGGCACTTCAGTGGTTCAGGACGGTCAGACCGCGGGCCGAAGCTCCGCGAGATCGCGCTCGGTTACCTCGGCCAGAGTGGTCGCTGTTGGCGCACTACGCGTACTGGCGTGCCGACCTGAGCTCGTCACCGAAGCGGTGTGCGAGGCAGCGGCACTGCTCGCGGCGTCAGGGTGCGATCATCTCGAGAATGTCTAGATTGCGAGCGCCGTCCTCGCCGGTCGCGTAGGCAAGGTCGGCGCCGCCGATCACGCGAGTGACTGTGCGCAGCTGCTCAACAGCCGACAACGGCGTCTCGCCGGTAATGTCGGTGCGAGAACCGTCCGCGCGGACGAGCACGGCCGTCCCTTGACCAGACGGCGAGGTATCGGTAGCGATCACCGCACCTTCGGTGCCGACCACCTCCATGATTGTGGTCGGTCGGTAGTAATTGCCGGTGACTGTCATCGACCCGAGCGCGCCGTTGCCGAATCGGAACGATGCGACGGCCAAGTCTTCGGTTTCGTAGCCACGTTGGCGTTCTGAGTACCCGACGGCTTCGGATATCTCGCCGATCAGCATGCGCATCAAGTCGATGTGGTGCGTCCCGATGTCGGCGAGCACGCCCCACCGTGCCTTACGTTGTTCACCGCGCCAGGTACGAGGTGCGCCCACCCGCCTCATGCCGTACAGCGAACGGGCTGTGACCACCTGCCCGATTTCACCATCGGCGATCAGTTGCTGCATGCGCTGATGGCATGGGACGTAACGAGCCTGATAGCCGGTCGCCAGGATCACGTCTGCTTGCGCGGCGAGCTTTACGAGTTGCCACGCCTCGCTCGAGGTCAACGCAAGTGGCTTCTCCAGGAGCACGTGCTTACCCGCAGCGATCGCCGAGCTCGCATGTTCGAAATGAAGATAGCTGCCTGAGGCGATCCAGATCGCGGCGATGTCGGGATCTGCGCAGAGGTCCGACACAGCAGCGTAGGCCCGTGGGATCGCGTGGGCGTCGGCGAACTCGACAGCCCGTTCGGCCGAACTACTCGCCACAGCCACCAACTCGGTGCCCTCGTTCGCAGCGAACGCCGGCACGCAGGTTTTCTCCGCGTAGCCTTGGGTCCCGATGAGTCCCCATGTGAGCGGGTGGTCTGACAGCTGCCCCCCAACCACTGCCGCAGTCATGCGAGTGCCGTGAGGTGTGCGGCCAGCGAGTCTGCCATGCCGAGAGTCTGGCGGGTCCGCGAGTCCCAGGTTGCGCCACCGTTGTGGGGGGTCAGCACGACATTGTCGAGCTTGCGAAGCGCTGTCGGCACGAACGGATCGTGGGTGACCGGAGGCTCGGCCCAGAAGACGTCGAGACCAGCTCCGGCGATGGTTCCGTCCTGCAGGGCAGCGATCATGGCCGGCTCGTCAACGAGTCGGCCGCGGCCGGGATTGATGAAATATGCGCTGGGCTTCATCAGGGCGAATTCCTTGGCCCCCATCAACATGTGGGTCGACTCGTTGTAGTTGGCAAGCATCGTGACGTAATCACTGCGCTCGAGGAGCACGGGCAGCTCGGGCACCCATTCAATCCCCAATTCTCGTTCCTCGTCCGCACTCAGCCGCGTCCGCTTGGTATAGATGACGTGCATGTCCACAGCCTTGAGGCGTGGCACGAGCTCGCGAGCGACCCGACCCATGCCGACGATTCCGGCCACCTTGTCGGTACATCCCAGCCCCATCAGGTCCATCGTCATTTCCTGGCGAAAGCCGCCGGCTCTGGTGTAGCGGTCCGCCTCGGCGACCCTGTATGCCACGCTAAGCAGCAGAGCGAGCGTCAGATCGGCCGTCGCCTTCGCGTTGCCTTTGCGGCTGGCGCCGTGGCTGTCCGGCGCGGTGTGGATCAACGTGACCCCAGCCCGCTCACAGGCGCCGACGTCAATCATGTCCGCAACTTCACGGCCCCCAACGATGATCCCCTTCAAGATCGACGAGCTGCCGAATACCTCGGCCGGAATCATCGTCTCGTGCATCGCGAAGATGTACTCACATCGTTGGGCCACAGCGGTCAGCTCATCGGTGGTCACCATCCGGTCGGAGTAGGGATATACCTCGACGTCAGCGACCGTGCGCAGCGCCTCCAACGCCGGCTCTGGGATCGGCTGGACGACGAATACCGTGGGTGCCACGAGTTGCTCCTAGGATCAGTTGTAGCTCGACTGTGGATTGTGCATAGTTCTCAGCACGGAGCTTTCCCTACTCGACGCTGCGAGGGCAAGCGCTGAAACATATGCCTTACAACGGCGCCCGATCGTTAACACGTTCGTCTCATTTCAGGCTAGCCGGAGCCCCGCGCGTCCATGGCGCAGCGACAGTTGATGATGCACAATGGGTCGACACCCAGCGACCGCAGCCAGCTCAGGGGAGAGGAGAGTGCGCCGTTAACGCCTCAGATGCTAGATACAACTACGCGCCGTCCTCCCGTACTGCTCAGTCCTGGGTGGCAGATGTCTTGCGGGAGCGCATCATCACGGGCGTGGTACCGGTAGGCGGCCGGTTGCGGCAGGTCGACATCGCTGCCGAACTGGGTCTGTCTACGACCCCGGTTCGCGAGGCGTTCCGGTCGCTGGCAACCGAAGGTCTGGTCCAGATCGACGAGCATCGCGGTGTCGTGGTCCGCAAGCTGACGGTGCAGGAATGCATCGAAATGCAGGAACTGATCATCGTCGTCGAGTCGGACAACCTCCTTCACTCGGTACCCCTCATGGACGAGAATTCCCTGAAGGAGGCTGACGCGATCTGCCACAAGATGCTGCGGGCCGGCAACCGGTATCCACTGCTGAATCGCGAGCTGCACCTGACGCTGGCAAGGCCCTCTGGCCGGCAGCGCGCCATAACCTTGCTGACCGAGTTACTGACCCTCAGTGCCTTGCACGTCCCGCTGGACAGTCGGCGGATAGCCGGCCGGCGTCCTCAGTCCGAGCACGAGCACTCGGCGTTGGTCGAGGCTGCGCGCGCGGGCGACGCCGAAGAGGCTGCGAGGGTTCTGCGCGAGCACTGCCAGCCGATCCTGAATTTACTCAAGAGTGATCTGGCTGAAGCTGAATCGCGGGGTGCGGCCGACCTGGAGTCAGCGTCCGTCTGACTCTGAATCCTCTTACGGCAACCCGTATACGTATAACCGGAGTCAGCGCTTTGTAAGCAGTTTGTTTCGTCTCTTGCGGTATCGCCTGATCAAGGGCAGTCTCAGTCCGAGTAAACTATGCACAATCCATTCTCACCTCTGAGGGCCGCGCACCCTAGTTTCGCCGCCCAACTCTTGTTCGGGAGATCGCATGGCTAGAAGGCCGTTCTGTCGGCTCGAGAACGCCGCCAGTCCGACGCGAGCTGTGATCGATCTGGTGCGCATCCACAAGGCTTGCATCGTGATGCCGCCGCGCCAGTTGGGCGGTTGCTAGTGGATCGCGGCGTACTCGTCGAAGGCATGTACAAGTCCTTCGGCGCCTTCCGAGCCCTCGATGGCCTTGATCTCGTTGTACCGGCCGGCACGGTTGGAGCAGTTCTCGGGCCAAATGGCGCCGGTAAGACGACGACGATCCGGATCCTTACCACGCTCGACACCGCAGACTCGGGCAAGGCGATTGTCGGCGGATACAACGTGGCAAGCGCACCCCACAGCGTGCGGTCCGTGATCGCGTTGACCGGTCAATACGCGGCGGTAGACGGCGACCTGTCTGGCCGGCAGAACCTGGTGATGATCGGGCGCCTCTACCGGTTGGGACGAGTCGCGGCCAAACAGCGTGCCGATCAGCTGTTGGAACGGTTTTCGCTCACCGCAGCCGCGAATCGGCTGGTCCGGACCTACTCGGGCGGCATGCGTCGGCGGCTGGACCTCGCCGCAAGTCTCGTCCTCTCGCCCGAGGTGCTCTTCTTGGACGAACCGACGACCGGGCTTGACCCGCCGAGTCGAGAGGAGCTCTGGACGGTCGTGCGCAGCCTGAAGGATGCCGGAACCACAATCGTCCTCACCACGCAGTACCTCGAAGAAGCCGATCGCCTTGCCGACAATGTGACCGTGATCGATCGTGGACGCGCTGTAGCCCAAGGAACTCCAGCCGAGCTCAAGGCCGATCTGGGCGGTGACGTCCTTGAACTGAGCGCGTATCAGGCAAACACGGTTGCCAGGGCAGTGGCAGAACTGACCGAGCGCGTCGGCGCGAAGGTCGAGTCGCTCGCGCCCAGACAAATCCAGGACCTGATGACGCAGGCCGTGGTGCGGGTGCCAGCAGGCTCGTTGTCTGTGGTGGATGCGGTCAGGCTGCTCGACTCATCGGGCCTGAGACTTGAAGACATCCAGCTGCGCCGGGCCTCGCTTGATGAGGTCTTCGCGGCATTGACGAGTCACGCATGACGGGCGAGGTCACGAGCCGGGTGCTCGATGGCGGCGTAGGTACGGCGATACTCAATCCGCCCGTTCCGAACGTGCCAAAGCTGAGCCTGGGCACCACGATGAGCAACATCGCCACGTTGGCCTACCGGAACTCGCTGAAGTTCTATCGCAATCGACAGCTGTTGTTGCTATCAGTGGTGCAGCCGCTCACCAACATGATGATGTTCGCCTATGTCTTCAACAATGTCGCTAAGGTTCCAGGGCTGTCGTACCGGGAATTCGTCATACCGGGCGTCCTGATCCAGGCGGTTATGGTCACGGCAATGCGTACCGGAGTTTCCGTCTCCTATGATGCGGATTCCGGCATGAACGACCGGTTTCGCTCGCTTCCGATTGCTCGATCGGCAGTGTTGATCGGTAGAACACTCAGTGACACAGCGAGGATAGGTCTACAGACCGTAGTGCTCGTGATCGTAGCGACCACGATCGTTGGATTCGAGTTCCGTGAGGGGCCGCTGCGGGCCGTGGGCGCGGTGGCTGTGATCGTGATTTTCGGCCTGGCGGTGACAACCTTCTCGGCGTGGGTCGGTTTGATCGCCTCCGATCCGGAAACAGCGCAAACCCTGTTGATAACGCCAGTTCTGCCACTTGTCTTCGGTAGCTCGGGCTTTGCGCCGGTGTCAAGTCTGCCGAGCTGGATCCGCGTGTTCGCAACCATCAATCCGGTGACATCGGCCGTGGACCTCTCTCGGTCGCTCGCAGTCGGCGGCCCGCTGCGCACACCGTTCGAGCACTATGTGCTGTGGACGGGAGGTCTAGTCGTCGTATTCACCTACCTCGGAGTGCAGCGTTATCAGCGAGGTTAATCAAGAAAGAAATATTTGCAGGCGGTACTCACAGCTCGCAATTTCATCGCGCCCAAAACAAACAAACTCAAGTACGAATCCCCTGTGGACGTAACGGATCGTTTACGTTTGGCACACCCTCGCGAAATAGCGAATTTCTAATATCTGTCTAAATACTTCGATCACCACTCGCGGATCCATTCGCGCGTCATCTGAAAGGCAAATCGGTGTCTCATTCTTTGGATCGGCGAACGTTTCTGGCTGGCGGGATCGGTGCCCTCAGCGTTTTGACGCTCGCAGCGTGCGGCGGAAAATCATCGGGCGGCACTCCTTCGACTTCGTCGAGCTCGAGTGGGCTGGCGGGCGCTCCCAAGCGGGGAGGCACGCTCATTGTTGGCAGTCTGGGCAGCAGCAAGGACACCCTTGACGCGCACCAGAGCAGTACTGACATGGACCAGCAGCGTTGCCAGAACCTCTACGACAGCCTGACCTATCTCGAAGGGACGTTGCCATACCACCAGGAGTATGCCCTGGCGGAATCGATCGAACTCAACGCTGCCGCCACCGTGGCTACAGTGCGGCTTAAGAAGGGTATCGAATTCCACAACGGCAAGACGCTGTCGGCCGAAGACCTCATCTTCTCGATGCAGCGGATTCTCGATCCCAACCACCTCGGAAAGGCTCACACGAGTTTCTCCGCTGTGGATCCGGCTGGAATGAAGGCGCTGGACGCACAGACGGTGCAGTTCACACTGAAGTCGCCGGACGCACTCTTCGCCCAGCGCTGGGGCTCAGCATCAACCAGCATCCTGCCGAAGGGCTTCGATCCCCAGAAGCCAGTCGGCACCGGCCCCTTCATGTTCAAGAGCTTCACACCCGGATCGCGCAGCGTCTTCGTCCGCAATCCGAATTACTGGATCGAGGGCCAGCCGTACCTTGATGAGGTCCAGATCATCGACTTCGCTGACAACACCTCACGCACTGCCGCTGTCCTATCGGGTCAGATCCAGGCCCTTGATGGCATAGATCCATCGCTGTTGAGTCAGCTGTCGAGCGCTCACCTCGAACAGATGATCACCAAGTCTGGGTTCTATCAGCCGATCACGATGCGGGTTGATCAGGCGCCCTTCAACGATGTGCGCGTTCGGCAGGCGTTCCGGCTCATGGTCGATCGAGACGCGATGGTCAAGCAGGCGTACAGCGGCTACGCGAGTATCGGCAACGACATGCCGGACCCGGCAGACCCGGGGTATCCGTCCTTGCCGCAACGCCATCAGGACATCGACCAGGCAAAGAGCCTTTTGAAGGCGGCGGGTCACGAGGGCCTCACCGTCACGTTCACCACAGCACCCGAGAACGGTGACCTCGTCAACTCGGCCCAAGTCTTTGCGCAGCAGGCCGCTGCAGCCGGTGTGACGGTGAAGATCAACGACATCACCCCGACCGCCTACGACGCGAACTTCGGCAACTGGCCTCTCACGAACGGGTACTGGGCAGCGGGCATTATCGGAACCGGCTATTCAGGCCGCTTCCTCGCCGGCGGTGGACTGAACGACAGCCATTGGGACGATGCCGGCGGCGTGGCTATTTACAACCAATTGCTCAGGCAAACTGACGTGACTAAGCAGAATGAACTCGCAGGGGAACTGCTCAAGCGATTCTACGACAGTGGCCCAGATATCATTCACAGTTTCAAGCAGAATGTGGACGCTTATAGCCCGAAGCTCACCGGTTTCCAACCATTCAATTCGAACGGGTGGAGTTTAGGGGCCTGGCGCTATCGCCTGGTCTCCTACAAGTAGGGATCACCTTCTTGAATACCTCGATGTCTGACACCAGGCCGCCACAGAGCTCGGCCGAGGAGCAACGATGATCCGCACGATGGTCCTCAAGCGGCTTGCGACCGGCCTGGTCACGGTCTGGCTCATATCGGTCCTCGTCTTCGTCGCTATCCATCTGCTACCGGGCAATGCCGCCGTCGAGCTCCTGGGCCACGACAGCACGCCGGAGCAGCTGCAGATCCTGACCAAGCAACTTGGACTCGATCGATCTGTTGCGTACCAATACTGGCATTGGGTCAGCGGGCTCTTCTCCGGTAGCTGGGGGACCTCGCTGGTGTCGAGCCTGAACGTCTCGACCATTGTGAAGACACACCTGGTGAACACCGCCGTGCTGACGCTGTTCACGATGCTTGTTACGACGCCGCTGGCCATCGTCATCGGCGCCTACAGCGCAGTGCGCAACGGCCGCGCTGCCGACAACGTGATCTCGGTGCTCACACTTTGTTTGAGCGCGATACCCAGCTTCGCCATCGGCGTCCTGGTTATCTATCTGTTGGCCACCAACGTCTTTCACTGGTTTCCCGCGGCCAGCGTTCTGAACCCGGACGCCTCGATCTGGTCGCAACTGAAGCTCACGGTTCTGCCGACCATCACGGTCGTGCTGGCCACGATCCCTTATCCGCTGCGGATGGTCAGGGCAAGCATGATCGACGTGCTGCAGAGCGACTACGTCATGATGGCACGTCTGAAGGGCCTGCCGGAGCGGCAGGTCATCTTCCGCCACGCCCTGCGAAACGTGCTCGCTCCGATGATTCAGGGATTAGCCCTCACGTTGCTCTTCCTTTCCGGCGGGATTGTCGTGGTAGAGACAGTGTTTTCATACCCCGGTATCGGGTACGCGCTGATCCAAGCGGTAAGCCAACGCGATGTGCCGGTGGTCCAAACGATCGTGGTGCTCCTCGCACTGGCCTGCGTCCTCATCAACCTGCTCGCTGATCTGGCCGTAGTGCTGGTCACTCCTCGGCTGCGAGCACGCGCATGAGGCGCCTGAGCGAGCACGTGGCCGGTAGCTGCAGAAAGGACCCGCGATGACCATCGCTGATGCATCGCACGATGCGATGCTGACATCGGTTCCCGTGCAACCGGTGGAGTTGACCAGACACCGCGGATTCCTCGTCCAATCACTCGGTCTCAAGCGGACTCGATTCGGCTTGGTCATCGTCGGCCTGGTGGTCGCGGTGGCAATCTTCGGTCCGCTCTTCGCGCCGCACAGCCCGACGGCGTTCGTTGGTGCGCCGTTCAGCGGTCCGTCGGCGACGGCGCGCTTCGGTGCTGACTACCTGGGCCGCGATGTGCTGAGCCGATTTCTCAATGGCGGCCGAAACATCCTGCTCATCGGCGTACTCGGCACGCTGCTGGGTGTCGGCTGCGGCACGGCGCTCGGGCTGTTCGCCGGCTACTCGATGCGGGCTGCCGACGACATCGTGATGCGGGTCGTCGACCTCCTGCTGGCGTTTCCAGGAATCGTCCTTGCCTTGTTGGTCATAACGGTGATCGGACCGCACGGCTGGGTGCTGGTTTGTGTTGTCGGCCTCACCTACATGCCGTACACCGCGCGGATTGTGCGGTCTTCCACGATCCAGGTTCGGGAGACGGACTTCGTCAAGTATGCGCAGGGGACTGGCACGCCCACCCGCAGAATATTGACGAGTGAAATTCTGCCGAACATCGCCGCGCCGCTGACGGTCGAGTTCGGACTCCGCCTGACGCACTCCATCGGTCTGATCGCCGGCCTGGACTATCTCGGGCTCGGTGTCGGGCCACCGACTGCTGATTGGGGCCTGATGACCCAGGAGAATCAGAACGGGCTGACCACGGCGCCGTTGAGCGTGCTGCTGCCGATCATGGCGATCGTGCTGCTGACGATCGGCGCGAATCTGGTGACGGACGGCATCGGTCACGCTGCTGCCGGAGCCGAGCGGACCGTCGCGAGCACGTAGTTCAACACCGGCTTCCCAGATCCTGCACAACCACACGAACACACCCGGCGTCCACTCGGACGTCTCTATGGGCGAAATCAGATAGGAGTACGTAGTGACCGAGAAGGTCTTTGTGTGTCAACCCGTTCCCGAGGTGGCTCTCGCGCGAATGCGGGAGGTTGCCGAGGTCGAGGTGTTTCCGTTCGACCACCGGGAGATCAGCGTGGGGGAGTTGGAGAGTGCTGCTCGCCGGTCGGACTACATCTTCTGCATGCACTCGACGCCGATCACGGCATCCATGGTTGCCGCCAACCCGACGCTGAAGGGATTCGGCGTCGCGCACGCTCGAGATGACGTTCATGATCTGGCTGCCTGCGAGGCGGCCGGGATAAGCCTTTTGGAAGCGAAGAGCCCTGAGGCGCCTGAGGGTGGCGGCTACAGCATGAACGGCTATGGCCTGAACCCACGAGCGACCGCCGACCTCATGGTTGCACTCTTGCTCAACCTGGCGTATCGCGTGGTCGAGGCGGACAAGTACTGCCGTGGAACGGGTTACTTCCAAGAAATGACGATGGCTTTGATGGGGCAGGGCTGCACGGGCAAGACAGTTTCGCTCTACGGTCTGGGACGAGTTGCCAGACAGGCTGCCAAGAAGCTTCGGGCTCTGGACATGACCGTGCTCTACACCAAGAGAACGCGACTATCTGCCGAGGAAGAGGCCGAACTCGGTGTGGAGTGGGTGCAGGACACTGACGAACTGATCTCGCGCGGCGACTACGTGTGCATGCTCGCGAACTTCGAAGACGCCAATTTGAAGCTGATGGGCGAACGCGAATTCGCCTTGATGAAGCCAACCGCCTACTTCATCAATGTCGGCCGGGGCCGGCTGATCGACGAGGGCGCGATGATCCGAGCGTTGCAAGACGGCACGATCGCCGGTGCGGGCCTCGACGTGTTCTGGAACGAGCCGCCGCTGGTGTTCGACGCCTACATCCCTGAGGCGCTCCGAAAGATGGACAACGTCGTGCTGACGCCGCACAACGGTGGTGCAACCTGGGACTCACGTGGTGCGCAGACGCTCGGCATTGCCAACGCAATCGTCGATGACATCCTTCGCCGCGAAGCCAACGTGGAGATGGCTGCTGCCGCCAACGGCTAATGACTGCCGCCACGCCGGCCGACCTGCCCAGGTCACGCGCGGGAGCCTTTACTGCCCTGGCGATTCCGCTATTTCGGGCGCTCTGGCTCGCGGAGTTCGCCGGTGATCTCGGCAATTGGATGCAGACGGTCGGCGCCCAGTGGGTAATCGTCAACCATCCCGACGCCGTCTTGCTGGCCGCGATGATCGTGGCAGCAGGCCGGTTGCCGATGTTGGTGCTGGCGGTACCTGCTGGCGCGCTGGCTGATCTCCTCGACCGGCGGCGGTTGTTACTTCTTTCGCAAGTTGCGCAGGCAGTCATTGCCACGGCGCTGGCGGTAGAGAGCCTTGCGGGCCAGCTCGGTCCGGTGGCGCTGTTGGTCTACACCGTCTTGCTCGGCCTCGGATCCGCGGTCTCGGTCATCACTTTTCAGTCATTGATGCCGCAGATCGTCCCGGTGTCCCAATTCTCCTCGGCTGTGGCGATGGCTCAGGTGAATCTGAACATCGCGCGGGTGATCGGCCCACCGATTGGTGGATTGATCGTCGCCATCACCGGGCCGTCCGGCGTCTTCGTCCTGGACGCATGCTCATACGTGGTGTTTGCGCTCGTCCTGGTTTTCGCGAAGATCCCCGAGCCTTCGCAAGTCCGCTTCACCGGTACTTTCCAGCGCGCCGTGACCGAAGGGCTTGCCCTTATCCGCAGATCGATACCACTGCGACGCATCTTGCTGCACAGCTTCGTCGTGACCGTCCCGTGTAGCGCTGTGTGGGCACTGCTGCCGGCGTTGGCCTCCAGGCGTTTGGACGTAGGAGCAACCGGATATGGATTGCTCCTGGCGGCCGTTGGCATCGGCTCGATCTTCGGCGTCATCGTGCTGCCTGTCATCGACCAGTTCTGCGCGGCCGGAACAACGCTGCTGGTCGGCAACCTAGCTACCGCCGCGATGTTGGCGCTGCTGGGACTGACCGATGATCCGGCGGCTGCAGGCGCCGCCCTGTTCGGCTTCGGAATCAGCTGGCTCGTTGTGCAAACCCGGCTCGGCGCAAGTATCCAAGTCGCGGCCCCTGACGCGGCCCGGGCCCGGACGATCAGCGTCTTTCAAAGCGTCCGGCTGGGGGGTCAGGGTATCGGGGCACTCGCCTGGGGCGGCCTGGCCCAAGTCACCAGCGTCATCGCTGCATTCGGCTTCGCTGCCGGCAGCCTGGCAGTCGGTGCGTTCGCGATCCTCTGGTGGCCACTGTTGCCCGAGAACGAGCGCGACAGCCCACCTTTGCCTTGACCACCGCGTTTCTGGGTCAGCGGGGGATGGACGTGTGCTTGAACTCGTTGAGGTCGGGCCAACCGAGAAGGTCGACGACGCGGTCGATGGTGCGGATCGATTCATTCGGGTCGGCGCCGCCTGGGGATCGATGCATCAAGCGCACGAAGACTGCTTGGTCGTCGACGATGAACGTCGGCACACCCCAGACGCTGTGCGAGGCGGCGTACTGCTCGTGCTCGAACTGAACCCGACCGAGCGCGTCACCTGACTCGATCCGGTCGAAGACGACCTGGTCGTCGACACCCTGCTCGCGCAGCACCGTCCGGACTACGTCTGCATCGTCAAGCTTGAGGGCGTCGTCGTGTCGGGCGGCGAACAGCGCCCGATGGACTGCGGCAAACACATCCGGGTACTCGTCGCGGACGACCACGCCGGCTTGTAAGGCGATGATGCCGCCATCCTGCTCGGGCTTCTCCCAAACGGAAGGCTGGCCCTCCTCGACGTGAACCTGGCCGAGGGAGAACGGCAGGAACGTGACGTCCCAGTCGGCACCGGCGGCCAGGCCGGTAAGCAGGTGTTCGTGGGCGTTGCGGGCGAACGGGCACCGGTAGTCCCAGGTAACAGCGAACGAGCTGGTCATGGCGTCATCATCTCCTAGTGGCGAACTCTGGTATGTCTAGCGGAATCCTAGGCATGTTGATTCCCTTTTCCCTACTCGCCGATCAGCCCAAGTTCTTGCGCGCGGGTCACAGCTTCAGCACGTGAGTGAGCGCCGAGCTTGCGGTAAATGGACTCAACGTGAGTCTTGATAGTGCTACGAGACAGGTTGAGTCGGGCCGCTACCTGAGACAAAGTCAGGTGGGTGGACAGCAGCGGAAGGGTGCGTAATTCGGCTGCCGTCAGCGTCGATGCCCCGACGGTGTGCATCGGTTGCCCGTTCAGCTGAGCGCGCAGGTGTTCTACCCTGGGCACGAGGCTGCCGAGTCGTGGACGTCGATGTAGTACCAAGTCGATCTCATTCAGCATGGTGCTGGCGGCCGGCCCATCGTCCAGTGATAGCGACGCCTCGGCGAGTTCGAGGAGCGTCTGTACCGCGAACCAAGGCAAGGCGTGCGATAGCAGCGGACGAAGGCGATTGGCGTGGGCAAGGTGAGCTCTCGCATGGTGCCTGTCGCCGGCGTGAGCTGCGGTGCGGGCCGCGACCGCGAACACCAGAATGCTTGGTAGCAGCGAGCCGAGCCGCAAGCGGTCAAGTCGCTCGAGTTCGACGCCGATCAGATCCGCGCCGCGGTCCCAGTCAGACGCTTCGATTGCAAGCAATGCTCGATTGCTGTTTGCGCAGATCACCGCAGCAAATGCGCTTACCCGCAAGCCCAGCTCACTGGCATCCGTGAAGCATTCCGCCGCCGCCTCCCGCTCGCCCAGTAGCAGGTGAGCGATGCCTTGCAGAAGCAGCGCTGCCGGGTACTGGCGTCCGATGGCGCCACTGACCTGCCGCGCGTGCTCGGCGTTCTGTTGCGCGTCAACCAGCATGCGTTCTGGGCCATCGCCGCACATGTATGCGCGCATCCCCGACATCCAGAGCCGGTACTCGATCGTCAGTGGGTCGGCCGCGCGTTCGGCGAGTTCTCGCCAGTAATCCGCAGACGCGGGCCGGCCGGTCAGCCCGTACACGACAGCCGCTTGCGCTGCCGCGGTCGGATCCTGTGCGAGTGCGCCGACGTTATCGAGCCAGTCGAACCATCCGATCAAAGTCGGGACCCGCCCGGCGGCATACATCACGTCAACCGTCTGGCAGATCAAACGCCGGGCCCGTGGCACATCATGCGCGGCGATGGCGTAGTCGACAGCCGCCTCGACCATGCCACGCTCCTCGCACCAGCCTGCAGCGCGCTGCAGCAATACCCAAGCAAGATCAGGGGAGGTGCGATCGAGCTCGGCGCGGAGGACATCTCGAAAGAGCGCGTGGTAGCGGTACCAGCCCCGCCGATTGTCCAGGGGGAGCAGGAACAAATTCGCTCGCGTAAGTTGTTCGAGCCGAGAGGCTGACCCGTCCTCCTCGAGCACCGCGTCGCAAAGCGGTCCGGACAGCCGGTCGAGCACCGATGTCCGAATCAGAAAGGTGACGTCCCGCGGAGACTGGGGCGCCAGCAGTTCACTTGCGACATAGTCCATGATCAGGCTGTCATCTGTAGGCCCAACCGCCGAGGCAACCTCAGCGTGGCCGCGACGCTTGATGGAAAGCGCTGCAAGGTAAAGCCCAGCGGCCCAGCCCTCGGTGCGCTGATGCAGCCGTTTCAGCTCTGTGAGAGACAGATCAACGCCCGCAGCATGGAGCAGTTGACGGCTGCCATCGGTATCGAAGGCCAAGTCCTCGGCGCCCAACTCAAGCACACGACCCTCCGCCCGCAGCCGAGCGAGCGGCAGCTGTGGCACAGCGCGCCCGGCCACGGCTAACTGCGAACCGAGCCTCAGATACGAGATCAACGACACGAGCGCGTCCAGCGCTTCACCGTCGTCGAGTGCATGTACGTCGTCGAGTATTAGCAGAATTGGCTGGGGCAACTTGCTTATGGCCGAGCCCAAACGCGGAACAACCGTCGCCGGAATTGACACGCCCGGTTCCGCCAGCGTCTCGAATACCGACGGCCCAAGCGGTGCGACCCGGTCCAGAGCCACCGCTAGGTGCGTCAGAAAAACCGAGGCATCATTGTCATGCGTGTCCAGCGACAGCCAGGCAGCCGGCCGCGGGTCCCGCTCAGCCCACTGTGCGAGCAACGTCGACTTGCCGTAGCCAGCCGGAGCGCGCACCACAACCAGCGGCACCCCGCGGCTGTGCCAGAGCGAATCAGCCAACGCAGGGCGTTCGACCAAGCCGTCTCGAGCGGCAGGACGAAAGAGCTTCGACTCTACGATCTCGACCCGAAGCCTGTTGGTACCGGTTGTGCCGGCACCCCCCACTGGCGCGGTCGGCGTCCCCACCCTTGCGATCGTAAACCCCGTCTTAAGCCGCGTTCCGAGGGCTCGCCAAGAGCGTCAGGGATGAGCAGCGGATCAGGTCCCGAGCTGGTCGAGCATCTCGTCGGTGCGCCCGTCGTGGGATCCGGCGAAGTAGCGGTCGAGTACTTGCCCGAATACCTCTTGGGTCGGGTCGGCGGCCTGGCTGAAGAGCGTCATCGAGGAGTGCAGCTTTTGAGCGTCGACCTCGCCGAAGATCTCGGCCGCCGATCGCGCTTGCGTCGACGCGACGATCTGAGCGCACTCGAGCAGGCGCGCCGCTAGTACGGGGTGCTCGAGGTAGGCGCGCGCTTCGGCCAGCGACGAGATCGCGTACTCCCGCGACATGGCGCTGTATCCGAGCCCGGCGATCTGGGGGAAGACGAACCACATCCAGTGACTCGTCTTGAGCCCTGCCTGCAACTCTTGGACGGCACGCTCGAAGGTCGCATTACGATCTTGGGCATCGAGGAAACGCTGCAGGCGGTACGGATCGCTCGCTCGGGAGCCGCTGGGCACCATCGTCAGTTTCCCAGCTGGTCGACCGGAACGGCCGCCGTTGATGACGGGCCGGGACCGTGCCCGGCAATGGACTCCTCCGTCATGATCCGCTCCGCGGCGCGGGCGATCCGTTCGTCGGCGCGGCGACCCGGTATCCCCACGATCAGACCGAACGCACCGAGCGCGGCGACCCCGGCCAACACGAAGATGAGCTGATAGGCCCACAACGACGGTGCGCTGCCGCCGTTGGTCAGAATGATCGTTACCGAGGCGAGGATCGACGCCACCACCGCGCTACAGATCGACTGGCCGATCGAGCGCATCAGGGTATTCAGCCCGTTCGCCGCCCCGGTCTCGCTCATCGGCACGGCGCGCATGATCATCAGTGCCAGGGTCGAATAAGCCAACGCAGTCCCGGCGCCCACGATCGTGGTTCCAACGATGATGTTCACGAGGTCATGGCTGAACGCGATCCGGTAGACGTAGCCGGCAGCCATGATGAGCGTGCCCAGCCCGAGCGGCACTTTTGGTCCGTGGGTTCGAGCCATCCTGGCGATCACGGGCGCGAAACCGGCCTGGAACAAGCCGGCAGGCAGGATGCACAATCCGGCAACCACGATCGACTGGGCCAGGCCGTAGCCGGTTGACGCCGGCTCCTGGACGAGCTGTGCCGTCGAGAGCGAGTTGGCGTAGAAGCTGAACCCGATCAACAGCGCGGCCAGATTCGTCAGGAGCACCGCCGCTTGGGACGAGATGCGCAGGTCGACCAGCGGGGAACGGGCCCGCATCTCCCAGCCGCCCCAAGCCAAGCTGACAACTACCGCAAGCGCGAAACAGAAGAGCGTTCTCGGTGACGTCCAGCCCCAACCAGAGCCCTTCTCCACGCCGACCAGCAGACTCACCAAGGCGATGCTCAGACCGACGGCCCCGGTGATGTCGAACCGGCCAGAGGTCCGGTTGGAAGACTCCGGGACGTATCGCAGGACCAGCAGGACGTCGATGACACCGACTGCCGCTGCCACCCAGAACATCGTGTGCCAGTTCGAGTACTCGACGAGCACGGCTGCCACCGGGAAGCCGATCGCAGCGCCGGTGCCGAGGGTTCCGCTCACGACCGCGACGGCGGAGGGCACCCGCTCAGGCGGCAGCTCGTCGCGCAAAATGCTGATACCCAGTGGGATCAACGCCAACGCCGCGCCTTGGAAGGCACGCCCGGTGATCAGCAGGCCGATGTCCGAGGTCATTCCGCAGATGACCGAACCAACCGTCATAGAAGCCAGCGAGACCAGGATCATTCGGCGCTTGCCGTACATGTCGCCGATCCGGCCGAACACCGGGTTCGCCACGCAGCCGGTGATCAGGGTGGCGGTCACCATCCAGCTTGCGGTTGATAGGTCGGTGTGCGCCAGGTGGGGCAGCGACGGCAGCAAAGGTGCGATCAACGTTTGCATTATCGCGACCACAACACCGCAAAAGGCCAGCGTCAGCACCATCATCCGCGGCGACGACGGCCGCACCGATGCGGCGGTCGATTCGGGACGGAACGTTGGTGATGCGGGCACTCGACCTCATTCGGCAATCGTGGTTACAGTAGGAACATTCTGTGTACCACCGGCGGTCGCCGTCGTCCTCCTCCGGCAGTCCAGGTGTGACCAACGACAGCCCTCGTCAGCCCCATCTCCTGCCAGGCCTGACTCCGCGGCGTCGGTGGGGTGCGGTTCTCCCGAATGACGTATGGGTCTCTTGTTACGAATAGTCCGGGGATGGTTGCTGCGACCGCATAACCGCTCGATGACGAGGACCTCGACGCGATCCATGACTGGCTCATTCACCGCTTTCATTAGGCGCGTTCGGCGGATTCTCACGTTCATTCGATCTGTTCGCAGCGGCAACACTGTGAGAGCATCCACAGGCTGATAGGCAGTGAGCGTTTGGGGGAGCCGTGACACAGGTCAGGACATCGCCGCGAGTCGGCTCGGGCAATCCCGCGCTGAACGAGAAGTTCGTCGAGACGCAACTGAGCTCATCGGCTTCGCGTTCGATGACAGTGGCCGGCGTGAGCATAAAGACGCTGGTGCTGCTCGCCGTTCTCGTCGGCGGTGGCGCATGGGGCTGGTCCTCGGCCACCACGCCCATCGCGAATGACATCGGTAGCGGCTATGCGAACACAACGGTCACGATCCCAGGTGGTTTCTGGCTGGCGAGCTTCGGCGCGTTGTTACTCGGGATCTTCATCGCCGTCCAGCCTCGGCGGGCGGCGGTACTCGGCGTGCTCTACGCGGTATGTGAGGGTTTCTGTCTCGGCGCGATCTCCGCGGCGTTCGATGCGCAGACCGACGGGATCGTCGGCGCCGCGGTCCTGTCGACTGGATGCGTCTTCGTCGTCTCGCTCGTGCTGTACGCCACCCGCATTGTGAAGCCGACGCAGAAGCTCGCGTTCGCCGTCATCGCAGGCATGGGGGGCCTCGGACTGCTCTACCTATTCGTGTTCGTCCTGTCGATATTCAACTGGGACTGGCTGTACAGCGAGAGCTTCCGCAGCATTGGTCTGGTCGTGACGCTGATTGCGATCGTGCTTGCGGCAATGAGCCTGGTGCTCGACTTCGGCACCATCGAGGGCGGCGTTCAGGCGGGGGCGCCCAAGGATCTGGAGTGGTATCTCGCCTTCGGCCTCATGGTCACGCTGATCTGGCTTTACATTTCCCTACTCAAGCTGCTTGCCCTGCTGTCTCGCAATAACTAACTGGGCAAATCCGATAACCGCGGCAGCGGCAGCCATCGATTCGACGACGTTCGTCAGGCCTACTGGGGTTGCAGTGTCTCTCATCCTTTGTTGATGATGCACCCGCAGATTTGAACGGAGACAATGCGGTGACTGTCGGCGTCCCGTCGGCAGTCACCGCCGCATCGTCGAGCCGAAATGTCGACGGTAACCGGATTTTCGCGAGGGGAATGACCTGATGAGCACTGTCGGGTGGATCATCGTGGCGGTCTTGGTGGTGCCGGTGGTCGGGTTGTTGGCGTGGGTGATCATCGCTGAATCGTTGGTGCGGGTGCCGTCGGGCAGCCTGGGCTTGCTGATGGTCAAGGGTAGGGCCACGAACACAACCTTGCTCCCGGGACCGCATTTCGTACCTGCGCTGCGACGGCGGATGGTCGAGGAATACCCCTCGGTCGAGTTCGCCTATCGGGCCGGGACGGGCGAAAACCCGGATACCCGCTTGGAGCAGTCTGGGCCGCCGATGCTGCTGACGCTAGGAGACCGGGCGGCGGTGACGCTGTCGATGACGGTCCGCTTCCAGTTGATACCCGAACAACTGCGCCTGGTACATGAACGATTCGGTCCAGATGGCCTTTTTGGGATCGTCCGTGACGAGAGCAGCCGGGCGGTCACCGCAGCGCTGGGCGATGTCGGCATTGGCGTGAGCAGTCTGCTCGGTGCCGACCGGGCAGTCTGCCAGGAGCGAGTATCCGCCGCAGTCGCCAAGGCCCTACGCGACGACGGGATCAACGTGACCGCGGTCGTGCTGGGAGCCATCGATCTAGGCCGCACCGGTGAGGTCATTCAGGCCACGGTTCGGGCCGGATACGAGCTGGAGAGGGAAAAGGCGGAGGCAGCCACCCGGATGAGCCGGGCCTTGAACGACGCCGACCTGGAGACGCATCTTTCGTCTACCAACGACGCCGCATGGCGTTACCGGGAGACGGACCTGTGGCGTGACCTGGTGCAGCGTGCCAACGCGTTGCAGGTCGCTTTGCGGCAAGGACCCGCAGGTACGACGATCGGGATCGCGGCACAGGACGAAGCCACGACGGCGTATGAGGGCAATCAGTCGCCGGTCGGTGATGCGCCGGCGGCGGGCCGGGAGGCATGACGCTTTCCGGTAGTGGTCGCCAATCGGCAGGCATTCGGATTTCACGTCGCGAACGGCTGCTGGAAATCGTTGTCGTGTTGTTGCTGGGGATCACCACGGTGGGTACGGCGTGGTGTGGATATCAGGCGTCGCGGTGGAACGGACAGCAGGACGACCTGGCCCAGCTATCGTCGGACCAGCGGGTCGAAGGATCCCGCCTGTTCGGTCTCGCCTCGCAGAAGGTGGCCTACGACAGCAGCTTGCTCGTGCAATACGCGCAAGCTGCCCAGGCACACAATGAACCGCTGCTCAAGTTCTACCGCACATCGCTCGTCCGTCCTGATTTCCTTCCAGTGCTGCAGAAGTGGGAGGCGCAGGTCCGCGCCGGGCAGACACCAACCAATCTCTTTCAGGACACCGCGTACATGGACGCGCAGTTCGCCGATTACCGGGCTACGGTCGTAAAGGCCGAGGTGGCGACCCAAGCCAGCAAAGAGGCCGCCGCCAACGCCAACGACTATGTGGTCACGACAATCCTGCTGGCAGTTGGCCTGTTCTTCGCCGGCGTCACCTCGTCCTTCAGGTACTACCCGGCCCGATTCCTGATGGTCCTGCTGGCTGTTGCCACGGTTGCTGCCGCCGCTGTCCGCTTGGCGGACCTGCCCGTCAAGTGATGCTCGATCGAGTCCATCGGCACCCGAATGTCGCCGCCGCCCTCGGTCAAGCGTTAGCTGAGCAGATCAGCTTGTTTGTCGTCAGCACCTTGCAGAGTGCCCACGCGTAGTTCGGCCTGCATGCCTACTGCCAAAGGAGAATGTGCCACCTGGATATCGTCGGCTTGCCCTCACTCGCCGATGTCATCGGTGAGCGCGATCGCCAGGCCGAGAGCGCGGGTGATCTTGGACGCTGCCGAGACAACCCGCGCGGTGCCGACGAGAGGCGCAATCGCGATCAGCACCTGGCGAGCATCCTCTAGGGTGAGGCCCGCTTCGGCGCCAGCGCCGAAATGGAAGAGGTACGACGCCGGCGCCGCGTCCAGCGCGACGAGCGCTGCGAATCGCACCACGACCTGCGTCGCCGCATCCAAGTCCGTTTCGACGATGCCCTCAGCGGTCATCGCAGTGAGAACATCGAGCAACGGCTGTGCTTGTTCGTCAACCATGGAACGGTCCTTCCTTTGCAGGTGGCTAGCTCGCGCGACTTCGCAAGGTGTCTGCCGCGTCTCGGGGTTGCTCACATCCTGCTGCGAGCGTTACGGGGTGCGCATCATCCCGCGAGGATGGTGAGCGACGATTCGATCCCGACGATCGAGTGACGAAACGCAATGCAGTATCGGCGGTGAATCATTTCCAGCGGGTGTGATCCTGCTCGTCATCGGTGTGTGGGGGACGCGTCCACGTCGCGCCGCATTCCCGGCAAGTAACAGTTCGGTGCCCGTCGCGATCGGGCGTGCAGCTGCACGGCTGCCACCCCACGAGATAAGACCCGCGAGTAAGTCGGTGGCCGCTCGGGCAAATGTTCGGCAGCCACTCGGTGGTCCGCGAATCGTCCATGTGTTCGATTATGCCGCCCGGCCATTGAGGGCTGATGTCTGGTTCTTGATTTGCTCCAATATGTGCAGGACACTCGGGGGGTGCCGAAGGCGTCAGGCTTCGAGGACATTTTGCGACAGGCCGGCTTGCGCGTGACGCGTCCGCGGGTGGCCGTGCTGGAGGCCGTGCATGAGCGGCCGCACGCCGATACCGACTCGATTATCCGGGCTACGCGTCGCAGCCTGGGTCAGGTCTCCCATCAGGCGGTCTATGACGTGCTGGACGCACTGACAGTTGCTGGTTTGGTGCGGCGGTTTCAGCCGATGGGGGCGGTTGCGCGCTACGAGGGACGGATCGGCGACAACCATCACCACGTCGTTTGCCGGTCGTGCGGTGCGATTGCTGATGTTGACTGTGCGGTCGGCGAAATCCCCTGCTTGACGGCGGCCGACGATTCTGGTTACCAGATCGATGAAGCTGAAGTCATCTATTGGGGTCGATGTTCTCAGTGTGCCGAGGTCAGTGGCTAATGGCTGTGAAGGCCAACTTTGAGACGGGAGATGCAGGACGTGTCTGAGCAAGATCGCAGCGAGAGCGAAAATCCGGTTATTTCTGCGCCGACAGTGAAGGCGACCCGGCCCCGGACCAATCAAGACTGGTGGCCGAATCAGCCAGATCTGCAGGTGTTGAACCAGCATTCGCCCCGGGGGAATCCGCGGGGCGAGGACTTCGACTATGCCAAGGCGTTTCAGGGTCTTGACGTTGAGGCATTGAAGCAGGACGTCATCGAGGTGATGACGACGTCTCAGGACTGGTGGCCAGCTGACTACGGCCACTACGGTCCGCTGTTCATAAGAATGAGCTGGCACGCGGCGGGCACGTATCGCATCGCCGATGGGCGCGGTGGTGGCGGTCAGGGTGCGCAGCGGTTCGCCCCGCTGAACAGCTGGCCCGACAACGCCAATCTGGACAAGGCACGCCGATTGCTGTGGCCGGTCAAGCAGAAGTACGGCAAGAAGATCTCGTGGGCCGATCTGTTGGTTTTCGCGGGCAACTGTGCGATGGACTCGATGGGCTTCAAGACGTTCGGCTTCGGCTTCGGACGGCCGGATGTCTGGGAGCCCGAAGAGATCTTCTGGGGCCCCGAGGACACCTGGCTCGGCGACGAACGCTACAGCGGTGATCGCCAACTCTCGGATCAGCTAGGCGCTGTGCAGATGGGCTTGATTTACGTCAACCCCGAGGGTCCCAATGGCGAGCCGGATCCACTCAAGGCGGCCCGCGATATCCGAGAGACCTTTGCTCGGATGGCGATGAACGACGAGGAGACCCTCGCGCTCATCGCCGGCGGGCATAGCTTCGGCAAGACCCACGGCGCAGCGTCGGGCGACTACGTCGGTGCCGAGCCGGAAGGTGCGCCGCTGGAGCAGCAAGGGCTGGGTTGGACCAACACCTACGGCACCGGTAAGGGCGCCGACGCGATCACGAGCGGGATTGAGGTGGTGTGGACGTCGACTCCCACCAGGTGGTCGAACCAGTTCTTTGAGAACCTGTTCAAATACGAATGGGAGCTGACGAAGAGTCCTGCCGGGGCGTGGCAATGGCAGGCCAAGGATGCCGAAGGTGTTATTCCGGGCCCGCAGGATCCCAGCGATACCCGGAAGCCGACGATGTTGACGACCGACGTGGCGCTGCGAGTCGACCCGGTGTACGAGCCGATCGCGCGACGCTTCTTGGAGAATCCGGACCAATTCGCCGATGCGTTCGCGAGGGCGTGGTTCAAGCTGTTGCATCGCGACATGGGGCCTCGGTCGCGCTACCTCGGCCCGTGGGTGCCCGAGCCGCAGCTATGGCAGGATCCTGTTCCCGCTGTCGATCATGAGCTGATCGGCGCGAGTGACATCGCCGCGCTCAAGCAGAAGCTCCTCGATTCGGGACTGTCGATCTCACAGCTCGTCGCCACGGCCTGGGCGGCAGCGGCCAGCTTCCGGGGCACAGACAAGCGTGGCGGCGCGAACGGCGCTCGCTTGCGGCTCGCGCCGCAGAAGGACTGGGAGGTCAACGAGCCAGCCAAACTGACGGCCGTGCTGGAAACCCTCGGACAGATCCAGCAGGACTTCAATCAGTCCCAATCTGGCGGGACGAAGGTCTCGCTGGCCGACATCATCGTGTTGGGCGGGTGTGCAGCGGTCGAGCAGGCGGCGAAGAACGCCGGGCATGACATCGCGGTTCCGTTTGCTCCCGGACGCACGGATGCCTCGCAGGATCAGACTGACACCGACTCATTCGCCGTGCTCGAACCGCGAGCCGATGGGTTCCGGAATTACGTCCGCGCCGGGGAGAAGTTGTCGCCGGAGACGTTACTGGTGGATCGAGCCAACTTGTTGACTCTGACCGCGCCCGAGATGACGGTCCTGATAGGTGGCCTACGGGCATTGGACGCCAACGTCGGGCAATCCCAGCTCGGCGTCTTCACCAAGCAGCCGCAGAGGCTCACCAATGACTTCTTCATCAATCTTCTTGACATGAGTACTGAGTGGAAGGTGTCTTCGAACGAGAACGAGTACGAGGGTCGCGACCGTGCGACCGGCGATCTCAAGTGGACCGCCACCGCGGTCGACCTCGTTTTCGGGTCGAGCTCGCAATTGCGGGCGCTGGCCGAGGTCTACGCCGAGGCCGACGCAAAAGCAGAGTTTGTAACCGATTTCGTGAGCGCGTGGGACAAAGTCATGAACCTGGACCGTTTCGAACTCAGGTAGTTGCGGGGCCCAGCCGCGGCGGGGAGGGTTCGGAGATTCCTCACCGCGGATGGGCCACGGTCAGCCGCCCCCCTTTCAGGGCGCGGCCGCTAGAAGCAGTCGTGGCAGTCTGCTACCGGCTCAGCGTGCAGGCCTCTGAAGTGGTCGTCGGACAGTGACGTGCACGCGTCGCAAGTGCCGCCCCAGCCCGACAGCTCGGCGTTGTAGCGGCGCGCGCAGGCCTCGTTCGTACAAATATCCGGGCCTTCGAGAACCATGAACATGTCGTACCTCCGAATTACACCGTCGTAGTTCTCCAAGTATCACACTGGAGTACGACAAGTTCTGGAGGTAGCTGGATCAGGCGCTCTTTCGTGCTCGTTTCGCCGGCGCCTTCTTGGCTGGCGGCTTCTTCGCAGCCGACTTGGTTGCCTTCGCCAGCGCTGAGCCTGATTCTGAGCCCGACGCTGAGCCTGGCTGAGAGCCGGCCTTCTCGGCGCGCGCCTTGTCGATGGACGCTTGAAGCGATGCCATCAGGTCGACGACGTTTCCACTGCTCGCTACGACCGGCGCTGGTCCAGCGACCGCGACGCCGTCGGTCTTCGCGGCCAGCATGGCGCCAAGCGCCGCCTGGAACTCATCGTGGAACTCGGTGGGATCGAAGCTCGTCGCCATGCTTTGAATCAGTGAGTCAGCCATAGCCAGCTCTTGGGGGCGCACCGGGATGTCTTCCTTGAGGAAAGCGAAATCAGGCGTCCGGATCTCGTCGGGCCACATCATGGTGGCGAGCACGAGGACGTTGTCCTTCACCCGTAACGTCGCCAGCTGTTCGCGGTTGGAGATCGCCACCTTTACCACTGCGACCATCTGGCTGTTCGCCAACGCATCGCGCAAGAGGGCGTAGGGCTTGAGACCGTTCTTCTCCGGCTCCAGGTAATAAGATTTGTTGAAGTAGATCGGGTCGACCTCCGACAGCGGCACGAATTCCAGAACGTCTACGGTCCGCTTGGTCGGTAGCGGTAGATCAGCAAGATCCTGCTCGTCGATGACGATGATCTGGCCGTCCGGTAGCTCGTATCCCTTGGAGATGTCTGCGTAGGCCACTTCTTCGCCGTCCGCCTCGGCGACTCGCTTGTAGCGGATCCGCGAACCATCGCTGTGGCGCACTTGGCGGAAAGCCACGTCGTGTTGCTCCGTGGCTGCATACAGCTTCACCGGAATGCTGACGAGGCCGAACGAAACCGTGCCCTTCCACATCGACCGCATGACATTCCTCCCCGATTGTTGGCGCAGGCCTCAACTGTAAAGACGAACGTGAGGGTGCACAAACGCCAGGTGCTGACCCAGCTGTAGTGTTCACGGCACGGTGAAGCCAACGCCGAGCAGTACTCGAGCCCGCGAGGCCTCGAGCGGTCTTCGGAGACAGCATGAGCATTCCGATCGATGAAGTCACTTACGGCGACGACAACAAGCACGACCCCGACGAAATTCGGCAGGGAAACCCCGGCCGATCGCAATCGGAATTCGAATCGGCCGATCCGGATGACGGAGCGAGCGAAACGTTGAAGGACCCGACCGACACCGAACATGCCACCGGTGAGGATCAGGCGCAGAAGAACGCCGAGAACGAACCGCCAGGCTGATCATGGCAATTCTTGAGAGGCAGCTGGACGTTGTGAGCCCTGCCCATGCTTATTCGGCGCGCGCAGCCCGTTCGGTGGGTGGGCTGTTGCGCTCGTCGTTCCCGTGCCCGGGCGTGAGGTGTGTTGTTTGGGAGAACAGCAATGGGTGGAAGGCTCCGCTGGAGTGAGCTCTCACGGGTTCGGTGACGATACATACGTGATCGCCGCCTTCGTCTAGCAACGCAATACGTTTGGCGACCAGCCAATTCGGGAACCCGTCTATGACTGGTACGCCGCCCGGGCCGGTTTGGACTTGCAAGCCTGCGAACTTGTCGGTGTCGTCCCCACTCTGAGTACCGAATGTCTCGGCGAGAGCTATGTCATCGGCTGCAAGAAAATGGAGTGCAACGTGGGTGGAACGCAACGCCACCCGATAGGTGTGGTTGGCCTTGGAAAGCCACACGCAGTAGCGCTCCGGGTCGATGCTGGATTGAGCGTGGAACCCGACCAGACATCCCGCCCTCTCGCCATCAACCGCGGTGGTCACGACGATGAGTCGGCTGTCCAGGGCGGCCATGATGGATCCGAACGCGTCATCGCTCATGATGCTTCCCGTCATAACGTAGGAACAGCCCGTTGGCCTCGCGCAGCGCGTACGGCGTAGCTCCGTGTTGGGCTTCTACCGTCAACCGAGCATCTCGTTCAATCGTAGGGCATTACGCACGGCGTTTGCGTTGCCGTCGTTGTTGAAATAGGCATATACGTCCTTGCCCGTCGACTCCCACTCCCGGAGCCGGTCGCGCCACCACGCCAAATCGGCATCGCAGTAGGAACCGCCATATAGGTAGTGCTCATCCGGGCCGTGCAGACGTACGTAAACGAAGTTGGTGGTCACTCGAAGGATGCAGGGGAGAGCAGCGCCGCTCATCACGCAGTAGGCGGTGTTGTGCCGCTCGAGTAGGTGGAAAACGTCCTCATGGTTCCAGCTCCGATGGCGGAATTCGACCGCGATGCGGAGCCAGTCAGGTACGCGTCGCAGAAAGTAGTCCAAACGCGCGTCATCGCGGGCGAGGGTCGGGGGTAACTGGACGAGCAATACAGCACGTGTGGCACCCAGTTCGTGCCAGGCCCGCGAGATACGTTCCACCCACGCCTCTGGCTCGTAGAGCTTTTTGGCGTGGGTCAATCCGCGGGGAGCCTTCACCGACAGCGCGAAGCCTGCCGGCAATCGGTCGTGCCAGCTGCCGAACGCGGCGTCGCGGGGCCAGCGATAGAAGCTGCTGTTCAGCTCGACGGTGCAGAAACTGGCGGCATATCGGGCCAGGCGGTCTCGGACGGGCAGATCGGGTGGGTAGAGCTGGGGAGTCCAGTGGTCATAGCTCCATCCGGATGTGCCGACCGCGATCACCTATCAGCTCATCTGCGTGAGATTGCATCGTCGACGTCGTCTTCGGTGCGGAAGTCGCAGCCACCGGCGTGGTGTTTGGGCAACAGGCACAAGCGCCCGGTGGGTAGGTGCGTCATCCCGCACAGCTCGGCTTCCGAGGCTGCGGTGTTGATCTCGGTGTTGTGGGTGACCGTCGGCGCTTCGTGGTCACGGTCGTAGGACTCGTCTGGCATGGTCTTGGTCGCCTCCTGCTCGCCTGGACGCTGATTAGCAACGTCCTCGCACTCACCATGGTGGCCCTAGAATGTTTCAGCGGCTAGCTGATCGGATCGTGAGGGAGCTTGTCGGGCGCCAGGACGAAGTCGACGCGAACGATCCTGGCGTCGCGCACTGTGAACGAGACGACGATGGAGATTTCGTCGCCGTCGTAGAGCGCGAGGCCGGTTGCGCCGTTCACTGAGACGGGTTCCAGATGCTGACCTTCGGCCACGTTGTCGGCGATGCCGAGGATGAAACGACCGACTCGATCAGCGCCGAAGACCGGCCGTCGGGCCGCGTTCACCTGGCCACCGCTGTCGCTGGTGAGGACGACCTCTGGATCGAGGACGCGTAGGAGACCGGCCAGGTCGCCGCCGGCACTCGCACTGATGAACGCAGCGACCGCGGCGTCGTGTTCGGATGCGGTAACCGCAATTCGGGGCGCATTGTCAGACACGTGTTGACGTGCCCTCGCGGCGAGTTGGCGGACTGCCGCCGGAGTCCGTCCCACGATGTTGGCGACCTCGTCGAACGGCATTCCGAACAGATCATGCAGTACCCAGGTGGTTCGTTCGGCAGGGGTGAGGGTTTCGAGCACCACCATCAGGGCGTAGCTCACCGACTCGTCGAGTGTCACCCGGTCGGCCGGGTCAGCCACGGTGTCGACGATCGGTTCGGGTAGCCACGGCCCTACATAACGCTCGCGGCGCGCCCTCGCTGATTTCAGGAGATCCAACGCGAGCCGCGCGACAGTTACCGTGGCCCACGCTTCAATGTCGAGGATCCGGTCGCGGGCATCGGCTGTGATGAGCCGCAACCACCCGTCGGATACGACGTCCTCGGCGTCGCTGGTGCTGCCGAGGACTGCGTAGGCCACCCGAGTCAGCCGGGGTCGAGCAAGCTCATATGCCTGCGCGAGCTCGGCCGTCCGATCGGCTGTCATCAAGCGACCAACGCCGATGAGGCGAGCCAGTTGTCGAAAGTTTGCTGTCCGCGCGGCCCGCTGCCGATCGGTAGCAACGCTCCGCCGGTCATGGCTTTTCCGGCAGGCCCGGGGACTCGCACTCGAAACAACAGTTTCTTGCTCCGTCGTGCGGTCAGGACCGCGCGAGCGAGATCGGTGAGTTCACGCTCTTGCGGCCCACCGAATTCGGCAGCCAGGCCAAGCGGCTCCTGGTCGAGGAGCGCGACCAGCGCATCGGCAACCTCACGGGCGGCTACCGGCGCGGTCAGCATCCGAGGCACCATTGCGATCGGGCCCCTGGCGCGATCGAGAAGTTGGCCGGCAAACTCGTAAAATTGCGTTGCGCGCAGGATGCTCACAGGTCGGCCGCTGGCCAGTGCCAGCTCCTCTTGACGTCGCTTGCCGAAGTAGTACCCGAAATCGACCCGGTCGACGCCGGCGATCGAGAGAATGATGTGGTGCTGTACGCCAGCCCGCTCGCCGGCGTCGAGCAGGTTCCTCGTTCCCGCCTCGAAGAACGCGATTGATTCATCCTTCTTCCTGGTTGTCACGTTGCTGACGTCGATCACTGCCTGGGCGCCGACCAGGGCCGCGTTCAGTCCATCGCCGGTGGTGATGTCAAAGCCTGTTGCTCGGGCCAACGTGATCGGGACGTGCCCTGCATCTGACAGCGCCGATTCGACGTACCGTCCGACCAAACCGGTCCCGCCGGCTACTGCTACCCGCATCTGAGTGCCTTCTTTCGTGCTCTTGAGTTGCTTACCAGACTTAGGACGAGTCAGCCTCGCGGGTTGTGACATCGCCGGTCTGCCGGGCCGTGATGTCACGCATACGCATGCCTACCTCGTCATACCGGCAAGAGCGACACCTCGGTGGCGTCGCATATGCAGCTGGAGGATGAGATGAGTCAACTGGCGTTCGAGCGATCAGGCACTGGCGCGCCCCTGGTTCTATTGCACGGGATCGGAATGTCTGGACGGGTCTGGGATCCGGTCGTGCCCGCACTTAGTGCTCAGTTCGAGGTGATCGCCATCGACCTACCGGGCCATGGACGCTCTGCGCCCTTCCCGGACGACGTCGAGCCACTCCCGGCCACGATGGCGGTGAGTGTCGCGAAGCTTCTCGACGACCTCGGCATCATCGACCCGTATGTTGTCGGCAACTCGCTGGGCGGATGGGTAGCCCTGGAACTCGCCCGCATCCGGTCGGTGGCCTCGCTGATGCTGCTCTCCCCAGCAGGTCTGTGGCGCGACAGTGCCCCGCGGTACGCGCAACTGAGCCTGCGGGCCTCGAGCTGGCTGGCCCGGCACGCTGGCGGTCTGTTGGCGCAGCTGGTGAACTACCGGCTGGGCCGCCTGCTGGTACTCGGCCAGACGCACGGTCGGCCCACTCGACTGACTGCCGAGCAGGCCCGCGCGACCATCCTGACTTTGGCCACCAGCTCTGGCTTCGACGCCACCCTGTCCGCCACGGCCAACCAGCGCTATCGAGGTGGTCCGGCCATTGACGCGCCGGTCACAGTTGCCTTCGGCTCCCGGGATCTCGTACTGCTCGCCCGGCAAGCGCGCCACCTTGACCGGCTCCCGTCTCAAACCCGGGTAGCAGAACTACCCGGCTGCGGCCACGTACCGATGTCGGATGACCCCACGGCGGTCATTGACCTGATCAGGTCTGCTATCCCGTTCGAGGCGCCCGGCGAGGGCCACCTGGCCGGGGCGAGCGGCTAGGTCTGACGAGGTAGCTCAGCAGCTGTGGCGGTCTGCTGTCGGCCACGCCGTCAGAGGACGACGCCTGATTCGCGGTACTGGGCGATTGCACTGGCTGTAAAGCCTGCTTCCGCGAGAACGTCATCGGTATGTTCGCCGAAGTCCGGCGCCCGCGATGGGTCGCCTGGGTCTTCGTCGAACAGAATTGCCGGTGAAGGCAGGGCCAACGGCCCGTCGGGGTAATCGACCTCGCGGATGAACCCGTTCGCGATCGTCTGGGGATCGTCGTAGGTTTCGATGGGCTGTTGAACGGGTGCCCATACCCCCTTGGTCGTCAAGAGGATCTGCTTCCAAGTGCCGTAATCGCGCGTGGCGAAAAGTTCGTCCAGCTCGCGCACCATTTCGAGGTTGTTCGTCAGGCGGCTAGCTGCGGTTGAGAATCGCGGGTCTGCTGCGAGCTCTGCCTTACCGAGGTGTTCGTAGAGATCGAACCAGTCCTCGTCCAGGTCGCCGAGAAAGCAGAGGAGCAGGAATCGCCCATCCCTCGTTCGGTAGGCGCGCTGTCCTGCTGATTGCTGGATCGACGCCATCGCAGCCCCGGAAGTGTCTTCCTCTGTCTTGGCGCGGATGATCTCGTGGCCGTTGAACCAGATTGCGGTTCCTAGCAGCGTGCCGTCGATCAATGGCGCGACACCGGTGCGTTCTCGCTGCAGGAGCCCGGCGCAGATGCCACCCGCCAAGGTGTGCCCGGCCATCGCGTCGTCGTGCCCCGGACCGGTGAAAGGCCGCTCGGCGCCTGCGGCGGTCATCCCGCTATACGTCAGTGAGCCGCGGGCGAAGAAGGAGGTGGACCCGTAAGCGCTCCGCTCGGCTTCTGGCCCTCGTGGACCTTGACCGGAACCGCGAGCGTAGATGATTCGCGGGTTTACCGACCGGATGTCTTCGAGGTCGATCTTGAGCTTTCGACGGGTCGCGGGCAGGTAGCTGGTGAGAAAGACATCCGCATCCCGCACAAGCTGATAAAGGATTTCGCGTCCGGCATCGGTGGACAGGTCGATGGCGATTCCCCGCTTGCCGCGGTTGTAGTGCTTGAACCAGGGGTGCGCCCCGCCGGGTTCGAGCGATCCGGTGGCGAATGTTCGCATGGGGTCGCAGGCATGGGGATTCTCGACCTTGATGACATCGGCGCCCCATTGCGCGAGTACGCATCCAGCCGATGGGACGAACGCCCACATCGTCAGGTCGATGACGCGGATTCCGGACAGTGCTTTCATCGCCAACCCTCCAGAGAACAGCCTTTACTCGGCGGTCAACAGCGCGGAAAACGCGAAGCCGCCGACGGCGTTGGAGACGACGCCCACCTCTGGCTTCGTCGGCAATGCGTGATCTCCCGCGGTGCCGCGTAGTTGGCGTGTCACCTCGATGAAGAAGTTGGCCCCGTGCCGGCGGCCGACGTTGCAGGCGCCGCCGTCAGTGTTTGTGGGTAACACCCCGCCGATACGGGTGTTGCCTTCGCGCACGTACGGCCCGCTTTCACCTTCTCCGCAAAAGCCCAATGCCTCTAGCCACTGCATCGCGATGAACGTGAATCCGTCATAGAGGCCAGCCGTGCCGACGTCGGAGGGCTTGAGGTCGGTCTGTGACCACATCCGCCGGGCAGCCATCCAAGGCGAGGAGTGCGTCATGTCCTCGACCAGGCTGAAGTCAGCCTCCCTCGTGGTGCCGCTGGCCCACGCGTCGAAGAAGACCGCTTTCTGTTTCAGGTCGCGCGCGCGTTCCTCGGTCGTGAAGATCAACGCCGAGCCCGCGTCTACCGGATAGTCACAGTCGAGCAGATGCATGGGCTTGCTGATGTAACGAGAGTTCAGGTAGTCGTCGATGGTGAGTTCGTCGCGGAAGAATGACTCCGACGGGTTGCGGACCGCGAACTCACGTTGGGCAACGGCGAAGGCACCGAAATCCTCTTCCTTCGTGCCGTACATGGCCATATGCCGTTGCATGTAAAGGGGCGCCCACTGGGAACCGGTAAACGATCCGAACGGCATACCGAACTGCATGGAGCCAGCCACACCCTCCGTTGGGTCCGCACCGAGCATCGAGGTCCCGCCAGCGGCGCCGGCGCGGTGAACGGTCCGGATCGTCAGGCATACCTCTGAACTCCCGGACGCGACCGCCGCGAGGCCGTGCATGGCGGCGACGGAGTAGGCAGCACCGTCGATGGAACTGGAGTAGAAGGCTAGGTCTGGGATGCCTAGCATCGCGGCCGTGTGGGTGGCGCTTACGTATTGGTGGGGCAGGCTGTGCACAGCAACGCCGTCGATGTCCTTCGGGCTCACGCCGGCGTCCTGCATTGCCGCTATGGAGGCTTGGGCCGTCAACTCGTCCAGCGATAATCCGGTGTCCCGCCCGACCGTCGAATAGCCAACACCGACGATTGCCACGCGCTGCTTCTTAGCCATATCGCTTCCTGTCTGTCGGTGCTGTCGTACAGGGGGACTCCGTCACTCCGTGGCTGCGCGAAGTTAAGTGCGGGATGCGGCCGAAGGGCGGAACACCGGCAGAACGAAGTTGTCGTCGAGCTGGGTAAAGGTCACCTCGACGTGATCGCCGACCGAGATGCTGTCGAGCGGGGATTCGACCAGATTGCTGATCATTTTGAGGTTCGGTTGCTCCTGGAGTTCCACCACGGCGATCGCAAAGGGCAGCTTGTCAGCAAACCACGGGTGGAACGCCTGCATCGCGATCTCGTAGCTGTACACGGTGCCCATGCCGGAGACCTGCGCGTAGCCGAGGTCGAAGGAAAGGCAGTTTGCGCAAACGGGTTCGGGCATGTGCTGGTACCGCTGGCAGTTGTTGCACCGTTGGATCACCAAGGCGTGGCTGCGGGCACCGTCCCAGAAGGGCGAGGTCAGCGCATCGGGCAGGGGAATTACGGGCCGCACAGCCTGTTCTTGGTCGACGGTCATCGCACGTCCTTCCGCTCGGCCACCGATGAGCTTTCTGGTGGTTGTAAATAGCTGTTCGTCCCGGTCTTCTAACCGCCGTCCGAAGCGAACTCCCGGTAGACCTGAGGAACAAAACTCAGATTGAATAAGATGTACTCTATCTAGCTCGATCGAGTTTGTCACTAGATTGAAACAATCCCTATTGTGACTCGGGGTATTCGGCCCACCCGGACTCGTGGTGGTGTAGCCGGACTCAGCCAACCGGCCGGTTCCTCACGGTTGTTGAGCCTCCTGCGCTGCACCCTGGGGCTTAGCCGTTGATGATTCCTTCGCTGCGGAGCAAGGGCGCAAGCCGATTCAGAATCGTCTGGTGGCCGGTTCGCAGGATCTTCGCGACCGACTCGGCATCGCCGGCCTTGATCGCTCGATAGACTCCGTTCGAGGTCTTCTTGACGACCGCGGCCAGAGTGGGGTCGTGCTCGTAGATGGTGTCGGGACTAGTACGCCGAAGTCGGCTGAAGGTGGCGGCGAGCCGGTCATCCAGCGCGGAGGTGACCAGCAGATCCTGGAAGTCTTCGAATGCGTGGTAGAGCTGGACGAGGTCTGTAGCGTCTTGGACCTCGCGATTCGCCTGCTGAAGTCTGAGCGTCATCTCCGGGGTCCAACGTTCCACGGCCCGTTGAGCCGCGAAACTCTCCATCGCGCACAGCAAATCAGTCGTGTCCCGCGCTGATTGCTCGGTCACGGCGACGACGAACGCGCCCCGGTTGGGCTCGATCCGGACGCGCCCGTCCTGCTCGAGTGCCAGCAGCGCCTCTCGGACCGGGATTTTCGTCATGCCCAGCGCCGTGGCCACCGCGTCCTGTGGAACTCGCGACCCGGCCGGCAATACCTGCGAGAAGATCAGCCGTCGAAGATACGTCGCAGCCTGTTCAGCATTACTTCCTGCGACCTCGTCCCTGCGCGGCTTGGGCAAGCGGACGCTTGGCGCATTCGAGGTATTCCCGGCTTGGGCCGCGAGGCGCTTCGGTGCACGCGAGTTCACAGCGACCCTCCGAGGTTCAGGTTTGGGGTAGACGGTTCGAGACGAATTGAGGCTACTAGTCCGGACCGGGCCTGCGCTGTTCGCCGTGCCCTGTTCGCCGACGTTCGGCTCGAGGTGGCCGTTGAGGATTCCATCGTTGCGGGTTCCGTATAGTAAGGCGGGTGCCCACCGAGGAATTGGATGCCTCGAGACTCATGTCCGAGAGGCTCGCCGACGGCTTGCTGAAGCCGCTCCGACATGAGTCGCCGGGCGCCAGCACCGAGCGTGCGGCGGCCTACCTCCGACGACTCATCTTCACCCACGTTCTGCCTCCGGGTTCGCACGTGCCCGCGGATCAAGTTGCGCGGGTATTGGGAATGACAAGAATCCCAGTCCGAGAGGCCTTGCTGGTGCTGCAACACGAGGGGCGGGTACGGATCGAGTCGAACCGCGGGGCGTTCGTGGTACCGATAACGGAGCGCTCGGCCCGTGACTCCAACGACTTGTTCTCCGTGATGGAAACGTTCGCCGCCGAGCATGCTGTGAAGCGTGCGACGCCTGAAGACATGCTCTTGCTGGAGGTAGCCAATCGCGAGGTCCAAGCCGCGGCTGATCCGGTTCACCTTTTCCATGCTTACGACGACTTTCAAGAATTGATCGTCACTGCGGGCCTGGACGCGCGGCTGGCAGGTTTCTTCCGCCGGCTTCGCAGACACAGCCCGGACACCATTTACGAACTCATCCCGTCATTAGCCCCCATGGTCAAGGAGGCTGCCGAGCGGACGCTTCAGGCGTTCTTGGCCCGAGACGCCGCTCTGGTGGCGTCGACGTTACGCAGTGTTCGGGAATACAGCCTCGAGCAGCTCACGCCCCTCTTGCGTTCCGAGGGGATCATCGAGGGCTAACGGTCTGCCATCTGGCGCGGCTGCCGTCGGCCGCCGAACGTGACGTTCGCTAGCGCCGGGCAGCCTATGTGACCCGGCGCTAGCGACGTGCTGGCTAGGAAGTCGCGCCAGCGATTTTCTGGCCGCAGACTGTGGGGATCGGGATGAACTTCTTGCCCTCAAGTTGAGCAGTCCAGAGGCAAGTCTCCGCCGGGGAGTAACTGCTGAAGTCGATCTTCAGTGGTGCCATCAACCCGTCGGAGTCGAAGTCCTTCACCCCGCGCAACGCGGTGATGTAGCTCGCGCGGCTGGGATTCGGTCCCGCTGCCTTCAGCCCGGCGACGAAGGCGGACATGGCGTGGTAAGCGGATTGGATCGCATAGGTGGGCACCCCGGTGTAGCCAACGGCGGCCAGGTTCTTCCCCATCTGCTGGGTCGCGGGGGTATTCATCTCAGCTGCTTGGCCGTTGCTGGAGAACTCGAAGCCCTGTGCCGCGGTGACGGCGGCGGGAGAGGCTAGCAGATCGCCGCCGTAGCCACTGCCGAAGAGCAGGGACTTGAGATTGACGCCCACCTGGCGCAACGACGCCGCCAACGCGAATCCAGTATTGGGGACGACCGCAAGCCATGCACCGTCAACCCCGGCGCTTTTCATCCCTAGTGCGATCGGCGCTGTATCAGTGCTTCCGAAGGGCACTTGATCCACATAGCCGCTTTTCAGTCCAGCCGCCTTGCACGACGCTAACGTGGTGGTGGCTGATTTGCTTGCGCTAGGCGAGTCTGAATAGCCCAAGGCGGCACAGGAGGTAACGCCTCGGGCCTTGAAGTACTCCCCGCCCGTGGCATAGACGGAGTTGTAGTCGACTACACCGTCAGCCGCAAAAAGATTCGTGTTCTTCGGGTCGGCGAACTCGGGACCGTCGAACCGGCCAACGCCGGGAACACCCTCTTTGAGCAGGTAGGGCTCAGCACCGAAGAACGTAGAAGACATGGCGATAACGGCAAACACCTTGTCGTTTTGGACGAGATTCTTGGCCGCCGTCAAGGCGCCAGCGGGCGTGGATGTTGCGTCAGCCATGACGTATTCGATCTTCTGGCCGTTGACACCGCCTGCCGCGTTGACCCAGTTGACGTACGCCTTGATGCCGGTCTCGGTCGTCGTGAACGCCGATGCTGCCGCGCCGGTGTTGTCGTTGACGACGCCGACCTTGATCGTGCCCGCCGTCGCGCCTGCCGACGACGCCGTCGCTGCGCCCCCGTTCGGGCTATTGCTCGATGAACCACACGCCGTGGTAACGCTGGCCACTGCCGCAGTCGCGATCATCAAGACCATGAACCTGTTTCTTCGCATCGAGAAACCTCCTGTTGGGCCCCTTCGGGCTGATACGTAGGCAGCACGCCGTCGCTAGACGAGACGGTGGTGGTTTGGGGCAATGCGGATAGTTCGATCAGCCGATCCGCGATCGAGAGGACCGGGCGTCGTGAAGGACCACTGCACCTCCATACCGGTTGACGGCTAAGGGCAAGCGCAAGATTGAATAAGTTGTACGATAGGCCCCTCCGTGCAATATTGTCACTAGACCGAAACAGAACGGTTATGTTTCGGATCGGTGCTCGTGTACGCCTGTCAGGCCACGACTGAGACTGTGGCCGCGTGCGTATGCCGTTCTCGACCGGCGTCATCTCGATCGAAGGGGTCCACTTGTCGATGAAGCCACTAGATGGGATCAAAGTGCTTGACCTTACGATGTGGGCGTTTTGTCCTGCAGCGGCTGCAGTTCTCGCCGGTTGGGGCGCGGACGTCATTCACATCGAGAACGCGGCCAATCCTGATCCAATGCGGTCATTCGCCGGCGGAAGCGTCGAGCCCGGTGGGTCGAGTTGGATGTTCAACCACTACAACCGAGGCAAGCGCAGTATCGCCATCAACCTGGTTGAAGAGGCTGGTCGCGAGGTTCTTCGCAGGCTCGTGGTGGACGCCGACGTCTTCTTGACGAGTTTCCTTCCTGCCACACGGCAAAAATTAGGATTCGACGTGGACGATCTGCGTGCGATCAACCCGAACCTGATCTACGCCAAAGGAACGGGCGCTGGGCCCTTGGGCCCCGAAGCTCACCGAGGCGGCTATGACGGAGCGTCCTACTGGAATCGCGGTTCACTTGCTACCACCGGCATGTCCCTCACCGAAGCCGACTGGCCGCTCGCGCCGGTCGGCCACGGCGACGGCACCTCGGGTCTCGTCCTCGCCGGAGGGATCAGCACCGCCTTACTTCAGCGAGAACGGACGGGCAGGGCGCCGGTCGTTGATTCCTCCCTTCTGGGAACGGCGATTTGGGTCAATGCTCCGGCGATCATCAGCAGCAAGCTCTCGCTAGATCAGCAGATCTTCTCCAGACCCCATCGCAGATCATCCATCCAGTGGTCCTCTGGGACCTACCGCACGAGCGACAACCGATTCATCAACCTCTGTCTGCTAGGGGACTTTCAGAACGAGTTCGTCGATTTTTGCCAGCACGTTGGGCGGCCGGAGCTGGTCGACGACGCTCGCTTCGCCGACACGGCGAGCCGAATTGCGAACAGTGAGGCGCTGACGGCGATCGTGGACGAGGTCTTTGCCACCACGACGTACGGAGAGTGGTGTCAGATACTGCTCACTCTGCGGGGGGTCTGGGCTCCCGTGCAAAACGCGGACGAGATCTTCACCGACGCGCAAGCCCTCGCGAACGGGATGGTCGCTGAAGCCGAATACCCGGCTGGCCCGATGTCGTTCATCGCACCGCCGATCATGTTTGACCAGACGCCGTCGTCGCCGGCCCGAGCGCCCGACTTCGGCGAGCACACCGACGAAATTCTCATTGCTGCGGGCTTCACCATTGATCAGATAAGCGAACTTCGAGAGGTCGGAGCCGTCGCGTAACTTTTCGGCTCAGCCCTCGGCGATGATGCCGCGCTTCAGGTAGTCCTCGATCGCGGCGTCCTCATAGCCGAGCCAGCGGATGATCTCGAGCGTGTGCTCGCCGCGCACGAACGGGGGCCGCAGGACCGTGCTCGGGGTGTCGCTGAACCGCATCAGGTTGCCGACCTGGCGAAGCCGTCCGGCGGCGGCATGCTGCGTTTCCGATACGAGACCGAGCCGAAGGTTCTCCTCGTCATTGAGCACGCTGCGCCCGTCGAAACTGTTGATCGAGACCTCTGCCGGAACACCGGCCGCGTCCAGCCTCCGCCGCCACTGCAGGGCTGTCTGGGTGGTGAACACCGGCTCGAGAAAGGCCTCGAGTTCGTAACGGTGGGAATTGCGCAAATCCGCGGTAGCGAAACGGGAATCGCTGATCAGCTCCGGATGACCAACGGCAGTGCACAGGCTCGTCCAGTGCGCCTCTTTGACGGCAGCGAGCTGTAGCCAACCATCGGCGGTTTCATACAGTCGATAGAGCGCCCCGAGGCCAGTCTGGCTCTTGTTCATAGCGGGTGGGTTCGACGCTTCGCCGTCCTGGGTGAGGTAGACGTCGGACTTCGCATACAGTGCCGCGTCCAAGAGGGAGGTCCAGACCTCTTGACCTTCGCCGGTCGCGTCGCGGTGGGCCAGCGCCATCAGCACAGCAACCACCGATGCCATCGCATTCGTCGTGTCGGTATGACCAAAACGGTAATACAGCGGCGTGTTGCCTTCTTCAGCCGGCCCCTGATCCCACTCCCACCCGGTGAGTGCTTGCGACAGTGAGTCGTTGCCGCCCAGGTGTGAGAGCGGACCTTCGGGGCCGTACATGTAGGTGTTGCAGTAGATGAGGTCCGGCTTGACCTTGCGCAGGCTCTCGTAGTCGATGCCCAGTCGGCCGGCCACGCCCTTGACCATGTTGTGGTGCACGACATCGGACTCTGCGACCAGCCGGTGCACGATCTCGACGCCCTCGTCGGTCTTGAGGTCCACCAGCAGGGAACGTTTGCCCTGTTCGCAACCGAGCAGAACCGTACTGGTGTAAAGCATCATCTGGCCCGGATCGCTCTGGGTGGTGGCCACCTTGATCACGTCGGCACCGAGGCCGGCCATGAGCATCGGGCCGAACGGGCCCGCGAACGCACGTCCAAAGTCGAGTACTCGAATACCGTCCAACGGGTATCGAATATCTCGGCCAGGGGTTTTCGGAGCGACCGTCGGCGCGCGGCGGGCCTCGGCCGTGACCTCGGCCATGACCTCAGCGGTGTGCTGACCGACCGCAGGACGTGGCGTCGGCGTCACGGCGGGATTGCGCTCGAGCTTGAACGGCATGCCGGCCTGGATCGTCGGCCCGACCTCGGGATCGTCGACGGTCACGGCCATTCCGTTGAACACGACCTGTGGGTGCTTGAAAGCATCGCGGGTCGGTTGGAGCTCGGCGGTCTGGAAAAGATTCTCGTGCAGCAGTTCCAGCAGCTCTTCACGCTTGCGATCACGGTAGATGCGGGCCAACTCCGGATAGACCTGTTGCGGAGGCAGCCCGGCCGGCAGGTCGAAGACATCGTGGATGGTGGTGCCACGCTTCTGGGTCGCGCCGGCTACCGATTGAATCCAGCCGTCGGCGGTCATGATCACCTCGGGCTGGTGCACGCCCGGCGGGTAGGTCTTGGTCATCAGCGACTGATAGACGTCCTGATCGTGCTCAACGTCGGCCCACAGCATCGTCGTGAACGACAGCACCCCCTGATACAGCGAGGTTTCCACCCGCTGGCCGCGCCCGGTCTCGTTGCGAGCATGCAAGGCAGCCAGAATCGCGATCGGCACCATGTAGAGGGCGGCGATGCTGGGTAGCGGGTTGGCCAGGAATGCCGGACCGGGACGCCAGGCCTGCTGCTCGTACTGCATGCCCGAGCGGGCCTGGACAAGCGCGTCCCAACCGGGACGGTCGGCGGCTCGGCTGTCTGACGGATAAGCCGGCACGGAGCAGTAGATGAGGTGTGGGAAGTCCGCGGCCAGCGACTCGTAGTCCAGTCCCAGACGGGCCATCACCCCGGGGCTGAAGCTCTCGACGACAACGTCAGCGGTAGCCAGTAGTTGTCGGAAACTCGCCAGACCGTCGGCACTTTTCAGATCGAGGGCGACCGAGCGACGGCTGCGATTCCAAACCCGATAGCCGGGATAAGCACGATACGGATCGCCGCCGGGCGGCTCGACCTTGATGACATCGGCCCCGTGCTCGGCCAGTAGCAGGACACCTGCTGGACCGGCAATGCCCCAGGTGAGATCCAAGACCCGTATACCGTTCAGAGCCGTCATCGGCGCACCCGCTCCTCTCGCGCACCGCTGCGCGACTCGACCGAACGTATCAGCGCCTGTGGCCTAGGTCTACAGATACAAGTTTCACTAGCGTCACTCTGGCATTACCCCCGCGTAGCTGCGTATAGTCCGCTCGGCGCCCGCCGCGATCTCCGGCACCGCGCCGTCCACCTTCGGTTCGCCCGCGATCCAGTGCCTCTGGTTCGTTGCTGCGGGCGACGTCACCGGCGATGAAGGGCAACCGAGATGGCCACAGACTCCGACGTGCTCTATCCACCGAGGCCTCAACCTGACGCGCTGACCCAGTTCTTCTGGGACGGCGTGGACGCGCACAAGCTGCTGATCCAGCGCTGTAACAACGGTCACTACATCCACTGGCCCCGGATCGTGTGCCGGTTCTGCCTGTCGACCGAGTTGGCGCCGGTCGAGGTGTCGGGACGAGGCGTCGTGGCCACTTTCACCCAGCCGCTACAGCCCTTTCACCCGTACTTCCAGCAGCACCTCGGTTACATCCTTGCGGTGATCGAGCTGATCGAACAGCCGAATCTCACGCTCGTGTCGAACCTCGTCGACATCGCCGCCGACGACGTCTACGTCGGGTTACCAGTCGAGGTCACGTTCCGCGAGGTGGCGCCCGGACTCACGCTGCCGCTGTTCCGCCCCACCGCAACCGCTTCCTGAGGAGGACGTTAGATGCCGAACAGTCTCAACCGGGTTGCCATTGTCGGAGTCGGGTACTCCCAGACCGGCCGCCGGCTCGACCTCACCAACGACGAGATGGTGCGCCAGTCCGTCACCGCGGCGATGGCCGATGCCGGCATGACACCGGCCGACATCGATGGCGTCACGACCATGGGCGGCGAGGCCATGCAGATCGGTCACCTGCTCGGCCTGTCTCCGTTGAGCCATTTCTTCACCTCCAACGTTGGCCCGGCGTTCGTCGAGCCCGCGATGAACGCCTACATGGCGGTCGCGTCCGGGATGGCGCACACGGTGGTGGCCGTGCGTCTCATCCGCCAGATGCCGGGGCAGACCGACCGCGACCGCGGCGCTGTCACCATGCCCACGACGGTGGGCGGCGACGCCCAATTCACCAGTCCGTTCGGGGCCGACGCCGCGGCGGCGATGATCGCCGGATTCGAGATGACGGCTCACATGGCGAAGTTCGGCACGACCGAGGAGCAGTTCGCCATCAACGCCTCGACGCAGCGTTACCACGCGAGCCTCAATGACGACGCCCTGTTCCGCGATCCGCTGACGGTCGAGGACTACCTGGCCTCGCGCTTCGTCAGCAAGCCGGTTCGGATCTTCGACTGCGATTACCCGGTGGACTCATCGTCCGCGGTCATCTTCACGACGGTCGAGCGGGCTCGGGACTGGCAACACAAGCCGGTAGTCGTCGAGGCGGGCGCGCTGTCATCGTTGCGCGACCTGAACTTCTATCAGCTCGACGACTTCGCGACGACCTCGCCGAAACACTGCTCGGACCTGCTGTGGTCACGGACGGACCTGACGCCGGCCGATGTCGACTGCGCGCAGCTTTACGACGGGTTCAGCATCATCACCATGCAGTGGTTGGAGGCGCTCGGCTTCTGCGGCATGGGGGAGTCGGGGCCGTTCGTCGAGGCAGGAAACACCCGACTCGGCGGAACGCTGCCGCTCAACACCGACGGCGGTGCCTGCAACGTCGGCCGGCGGCACGGGGCCAACTTCTGCATCGAGTCGGTCCGTCAGATCCGTGGCGACTGCGGTGATCGGCAGGTGCCCGGCGCCGAGGTCGCGGTCTGGACCAATGCCGTCGGGCCGTTCGCCGGCGCGATGCTGCTCACCGCGTAGCGCTCCGGACCTTGGCACTGCAGGCGGACCGGCGGCTCAGCGGTCGTGAGCTCAGGCGCTCGCTGCCCAGACGGTCTCGGCGACTCGGCGAAAGTTGCCCCCGAAGATCGCTGTCACCGCCTCGTCGGGGTAGCCGCGTGCGACCAGACACTCTTCGAGTTCAAGGAGCCCCTCCGGCTCGATGAATCGTAACGGCCCCCAACGCGTGTACGCCTCCGGGAAGAGCTCAGGGTTCCTGGCAACCTCGTCGTTGAAGTCGTCACCGTCGAAGCAGTAATCCGAACCCAGCCCGACGTGGTCGATGCCCACGAGCTCGACGGCATGCTCGATCTGGGCGATCAAAGCGTCGAGAGTCGCCGTGTTCGGACCGAGGAAGATGCCGACGCCGGCCAGTCCGATAACGCCACCGGTCTGTGCGCATGCCAGTGCCTGATCATCGGTGATGTTGCGCGGATGGTCCCAGACGGCGCGCAACCCGGAGTGGGAGTAGATCATCGGACTGGTCGACACGGCGCTGAGGTCGAGCCCGGTTCGTGCACTGCAGTGCGACCCATCGACGAACATGCCGACCTCGTTCAGCCGGGCTACCAAGTCCCGACCGTATCGGGTCAATCCCTCGTCGACGACGTCCAGGCAGCCCGATCCCGCACGGTTACGAAGGTTGTAGGTCGGCAAGAGCGATCTGACGCCGAGGTCGTAAAACCGCTGGACCATGTCCAGGTCGCCCTCCAGCGGTCCGGAGTCCTCCAGGTCGAACGCCACGACCGTGCGTCCTGCTCGGTGTGCGGCATCGATATCGGACACGGTTGCAGCCAGCGCGAGGTGACTGTCGGCCTCGATGCGAGCGCGGAAGTACTCGAGAAGGCCGAGGGAGTCGGCCTGTGAATGCGGCGCGTATCCCACGTTGACCGACACGTAGGCACCGCCGCGGCGGCTGTATCTGTTCAGTCCGGTGACCTCCGCGGTGCTGGTCAACGGCAGACAGCAGTGTTGCTCCCAGAGCAGCCGTTCCTGCTGCGGTGTCTGATGATTGATCATCGCAGGATGAACCCGGTGCCCAGGGGGTCACCCGGCTGCAGAATCAGGTGATGGATGCCGGTCAAGTGCGCACTGCCGACTACTTCAGTCAGCACCGCATCACGGCCGGCGACAGTGACAGCGCCGATCGGCGTCGCGATGAACTCGGTATCGATGATGCTCCGGTGGACCAACTGCTCGCCCGACTTCAACTGGCCCCGCAGATTGAGATGCGCCACCCGGGTTGACGTCCCGCTGCCGCACGGCGAACGGTCGACCTCGCCGTCGGCAAAAATGGTGACGTTGCGCTGGCACAGTCGACCTTCGGAGTCGGGCTCCTGCTGATAGAAGATCACGCCGTAGATGTCGCGCAGTTCCGGCTGCTCCGGGTGCTGTACCAGAAGGCTGCTCATCACGCTTGCCTTGATCGAGCGGCCGAGTTCGATGATCTCGGGCAGTCGGCCAGGCTCAACGGCGGTCGGGAGTTCGGTCACATCGAGCATGGCGTAAAAGGCGCCACCGAATCCGATATCGACTGAGACGTCGCCCAGATTCGTGGCGACTGGCACCGCCTCGGCATAGACAAACGCCGGCACATTCCGGAAACGCACCTGAGTCACTCGGCCCTGGTCCAGTTCTGCCACCGCGTGGACACGTCCTGAGGGGACGTCGATCGCGATCGTGACCTCGCTGTCCGCTTCGTCGACGTCGACTATGCCGTGCTCGATCGCCCAGGTAGCAAGGGCAATCGTGCCGTGGCCGCATGCAGTGCTATATCCCTCGTTGTGGAAGAACAAAGTGCCGAATGGAGCACCCGGTGCTTCCGGCTCGGTCAGGAAGCAGCCATACATGTCTGCGTGGCCGCGGGGCTCGTTGATCACCAGTTGACGGACGTGATCTAGTCGTTGCTGGACGAACCGGCGTTTGTCGAGGATCGTCTGCCCTGGGATCGGAGCATGGCCACCGGTCACGATTCGAAATGGCTCACCAGCGGTGTGATACTCAGTGACGCTTATCTGGAGTTGTTTCGGATTCATTTTCCCTCTGCATATGTTGTATGTGACATACTATCGAGTCGTTGTAAGTAGATGACGCGAGGAGATCCGTCGTGCGAACTCTGAATCAGCTGAACCTCCGTGAGCAAGCCAAAGAGGTCATCCGAGCGAGCATTGTCGGTGGCGAACTCGTGCCCGGCAACGTGTACTCCGCGACTACGCTGAGTCTCCGGCTCGGCGTTTCGGCAACGCCGGTACGCGAAGCGATGCTCGACCTCGCCAATGACGGCCTGGTCGAGCCGGTGCGCAATCGCGGGTTTCGAATCCTCACGGTTGCCGACGACGATCTCGATGAGATCACCGAACTGCGCAAGATGCTCGAGGTTCCGGCGGTACGACTGGTTGTCGCGAAGGCGACGGACGCCGACCTGGACAGTCTCGAAGCCAGTGTGGTGTCGATCGAGCGGGCGGCGGCGCGCAACGATCTCGCGCGTTTCCTCAGTGAAGACCGAAGCTTTCACTTGTCGATGCTCAGCCTCAGCGGCAATGGTCGTCTGGTGCGATTGGTCGGCCAGTTGCGCGACCAGACCAGGCTGACGGGTCTGCGCCGGCTCGCCGACTCCGGCATGCTTGCTGAGTCCGCCGCTGAGCACCGGGTAATACTCGACGCGCTGCGCGCCCGCAATGCCCGCCGTGCGGAGACGCTCGTTCGTCATCATCTTGATCACACGCGTGGGGCCTGGGCGGGACGCGCGGAGACCGACCCCTCCGTGCGCTGAGATTCCCCGTTCACGCGAGTGCCTCTGCAGCGTCAAGCTCGGCCTCCTCGGGTTGATTAGCTCCTTCAACGGCGATGCGGGCCACCACAAGATCCTCCAGTGCGAGTCCGACCGATTTGAAGACCGTCGAAGGCCTGGCGATATCGCGAACGAACTGTCCGCACACGACATCGCGTAGCTCGACCAGATCCGACTCCGCCAGGCAACCCTCGGAGATCGCCATGACGATGTCGCCTGCCTCAGCAAGAGCCGCCGTCCTGGTCTCGACCACAGCCTGAGCTGAGTCGAAGATCTCGGCGTCCAGTTCGCGGGCGTCGCGTTGAAAGGTTCCTATGGCGTTTACATGCGTTCCGGGCGCAAGGAGTGCTGAGTCGAAGAGCGGTGTATTGCTTGTCGTGCAGGTGCAAACGATATCGGCACCGGCGACGTCGTCGGGCTTTCCGAGATCACACTCGAGTCCCGAGGCCTGGACTGATTCCTGCAGCGCATAGGTACGGCGGCTACCCGTGCCGACGATCGTGACGTGGTCGATCGGTCGGACCGCCCGCATGGCCGCGATGTGTGCCGCCGCCTGCGCACCTGCGCCGAAGACGAGCAGCTCGCGGGAGTCGCGACGGGCCAGGTGCCGGGTAGCTACCGCGGAAACCGCAGCCGTTCGCAACGCAGTCAAAGTTGCGCCATCCACGGTGGCTTCGGCGATCAAGGTGTGCGGGGCAAACAGGATGTACGCCCCGTTGATCATCGGAATGCCATGTTGCGGGTTGCCGGGGTTCAGCGTCAAAAGCTTGACGCCGAGCCCCTCCGGTCCGAAGGCAGGCATTGTCAGAAGCGTGCCCCCGGCCAGATCAACACGCTGCCGCGGGTATTGGGTGTAGTCCGAAAGTCGCGCGAACGCAGCCTCCAAGTCCGATACTGCTGCTGAATAAGGCACAAGTCTGTGGACATCGGCACTGCTGAGGTGGGGCAGCAGGGATGAGCTATTCACAACGGCGGCTCTCCGGTCGTTGCGCATCGTCGGTGCTAGGGACTAACTGAGGCCGATGCGCGTATCTCAAACCCTCATAGACAAGAAGGTTGTATCCATCAAGTGGTCTGTACTATGTTACATGCGAGACCTTACATGGCGTATTGAAGCAGATGGGTGTGGGACCGATGAGCGATACGAATAGTCGTTTGGCGAAGCTGGGCCTGATCAGTCCGAGCCGGCGCGGATTCCTCGCCGGCGCAGCGGGCGGCCTCGGCTTGCTCACGCTGGCGGCGTGCGGCGGCGGATCGGGAACCGCGTCCAACCCCAGCAGCAGCGTCGCCGTGGGTAAGCCGAAACGAGGCGGGGTACTCAATGCGGCGATACCGGAAGAGCCCTTTCCTTATGCATACGACATGGCGCGGGTCGGTAGCTCGACCGGGACCGAGCGCGTTGCATACCTCGCGTATAACGGTTTGACCAATGTGGATCAGAACAACAAGGTCGTGGGTGAGCTGGCCGAGACGATCGAGACGCCCAGTCCGACGCGCTACGTATTCACGCTGCGCCAGGGTGTGACCTTCCACGACGGCACCAAGCTCGACGCCGCCGCAGTCAAGGCGAACTTCGACCGGATTCAGTCGCCAAGCACCAAGTCACCTCGGCGGATCGCGGTCATCGACAGCGTCAAGGTGCTCGGCCCGTACCAGCTCGAAATCAATCTCACCAGGCCGTATGCAGCGTTTCTCGGCCAGATACGACGGGCGAAGATGCCCATTCAGTCGCCAACTGCAGTCGCGAAGTATGCGGCGAGCGATCCATTCAAGGCTTCGATCGGCACCGGCGGGTACAAGTTCATCTCGTACAAGAAGGGTGAGGGCATACAGCTCGACCGCTTCGACGGCTACTGGGCTGATACGAACTACTTCGATCAGATCGCCATCAAGATCATCCCGTCGGCGCCGACATCGCTGGAGGCACTGCTGTCCGGAGAAATGGACTTCGTGCGGATCGGACCCGACTCGATTGCGTCGCTGAAGGGAAATTCGCAGGTCCGGGTTGACGCCGCGAACGATACGTTTGTCGACTACCTCTCGTTCAATCAAAAGGTTGCACCCTTTGACAAGCTCGAGGTTCGGCAAGCCTTCTCGCAGGCGATCGACCGTAGTGGTCTCGTCAATGCCATCTATCACGGCACAGCAGAGGTGGGCCATGGGCCGTTTGCTCCCGGCTTCAACAGCTACTACCAGTCGCTGGACACCGTCGCCGCCCAGAAATACGACGTCAATGCGGCGAAGGCCTCGCTTGCATCGAGTGGCTACGACACGAGCGGGACGATCACGTTCAACTCGTTCACCGATGTGCCTTTTGCGGCGGAGGCCGAGGTGATTCAGCAAGCGCTGACGAGCATCGGTGTCAAGACGAATCTCCGCACGACCGACTTCACGAGTTTCGCGACGCTCTTCTATGACCAGCGCACCTACACGATCGGAAACAGCCAGTGGAACGGCAGCGTCGATCCCGACGAGGTTCTGACGAATCTCTACGGCCCAGAAGATGGCACCACCAGTAACTCCACGAACGCGGTCGACCCCCAGATGACCAAGCTGATCACGGCCGGCCGGGAGACAACCGATCCGTCCAAGCGCGCTGAGATCTATCAGGAAGCCGGCCAGCGCGCGGCCGAGCAGGCGTACTACGCGTTCCTGTGCTTCCCACAGGTACTCGCTGGCTTGTCGACGAAGGTGCAAGGTTACAAGTCGACGATCGGCGGAGGTTGGCCCATAGATGTCTGCTGGTTCTCCTGACGTCCGACCCAGGCAGTTTTTTGGCCTGGGATTGCCGAATAGAACGCTACTCATTCGCGGTTCGCGATTGCTGGCAAAGATCGCACAGACCCTCCTGGTAATTCTCGGCGCGACGATCGCGGTTTTCCTGATGGTTCACGTGGTACCTGGCGATCCGGCGCGCGCTGCGCTGGGTGCGCAAGCAAGTCCACAGGCCGTTCAGGAACTGCACCAACAACTTGGCCTGGACCGACCGCTGTTCGTGCAGTACGTGTCATGGCTGCGCGGAGCGCTACACGGCGACCTCGGGCAATCCATCATGCTCACCGAACCGGTCACCTCGTTGATCCGGCAGCGGCTCGGTGTTACCGCTGAGTTGTCATTCTTGGCACTGATCGAGTCTCTGGTGATCGCGATCCCGGTAAGTGCGATCTCGGCGCGTTGGCGCGGCAGGGTCACCGACCGGGTCGCCCGGATGCTGGTGCTGGCGGGCATTGCGGTACCGAGCTTTTGGCTCGCGATATTGCTGATCCTGGCGTTCCATTCCGTTCTGCCGGTATACGGCTTCGAGCCCCTGTCCGCGGGCCTGTGGCCGCACTTCAGCCATCTGATACTGCCGTCGGTCGCGCTCGCTGCCGGGCAGTTGGCTCTCGTATTCGAGGTGAATCGGGTTGGCATGATCGAAGCCATCCAGGAGGAGTACATCCGGACGGCGCGAGCACACGGCATCTCGGAATGGCGGGTGTTCTTCGGCTACGCACTTCGCAACGCCCTGTTACCGACGATAACGGTCGTCGGTCTTCAGGTCGGCTACCTCCTCGGTGGCGCAATGCTGATCGAGACGGTCTTTGCAATTCCCGGGATGGGACGACTACTGATCACTGCCGTCATTGCACGCGACTACCCTCTCGTCCAAGGAGGGGTTCTTGTCACGGTCGTGATCTTCGTCCTCGTCAACCTCCTTGTTGACGGCGCGTACAGCTTGATCGATCCGCGTGTTCGGCGAGGTCGCAATGGCTGATCCGAACACGGTTACGCCGCCACGAGCTGGCGTTTTGCGGCGCATCGCGGGCGATTGGATCGTCTGCATTGCGAGCGTGATCGTTCTCTGTTACATCATCATTGCTCTGACCTCGCAATGGTGGCTGCCTGAAAGCCCCTATACGCAACATCTCGAAGACATCCTCAAGCCACCATCACGTCAGCATCTGCTGGGCACGGACGGTTTCGGGCGGGACGAGCTGAGTCGGTTGCTCTTGGGAATTCGCTCGTCAATGACCATAGGCGCAATTGTGGCGGTGGTTTCCACGCTGGTTGGGCTGCTGCTGGCGTTGATTTCGGGCTATCTACGAGGCCCCGTCGATCTGGTGCTATCCCGGCTTATCGACGTGGGTTTGGCCTTTCCGACGCTAGTGCTTTCGCTCGCCCTCATCACAGCGATCGGCGTCGGCGCGAAGGGAACGGTGATCGCCCTCGTGCTCGGCTTCATCCCATTCACAGCCCGGGTATTGCGAAGTGCTGTCCTTCGCGTCAGGCAGGAGGGCTTCATCGAGAGCGCACAGGTAACCGGCGTACATCCGGGCCGCATCGTCATAAGGCACGTGTTGCCAAACCTGCTCGGCGCCATCACCGTCCAGACGACCATGGTTTTCGCCTATGCCATTCTCGGTGAGGCTGGGCTGAGCTACGTCGGACTGGGCGTGCAGGCGCCGACACCCTCACTCGGAAACATGATCGCGAGTGGGCAGACTCAGATATTGGAAGTACCGCGCTTGACAATCGCACCAGGCATAGCCGTTGCTGTCATCATCATGTCGCTGCTGCTCATTGGCGACGCCTTGCGCGATGCGGCAGATCCTTTGACGGTGCGCTGATGGCCTCGTTGCTGGAGGTCACAGATCTCGCTGTCACAGTCCACCGGGTGGGTCGCGCCGTCGATGCTGTGGATCTGGAAGTTGGCGCTGGTGAGATGGTTGGTCTCGTCGGCGAAAGCGGCTGCGGTAAGACGCTTACCGCTTACTCCCTTCTCGGGCTCCTGCCCGACGGCATCGGTTCCTCGGGTGCCCTGCGGTTCGAAGATCGTGAGTACGACCTGGCTAGGCAAGGTTCGACACGAGAGCTACGTGGTGGAGCGATCGCGATGGTTTCCCAAGATCCGCTGACTGCGCTCAATCCGGTCATGCGAATCGGTTCTCAGATCGAAGACGTGATGCGCACGCACCTCGATCTGAGCAGAGCGCAACGCAAGGCGCGAGTGTTGGAACTTCTCGATCGAGTGGGAATTTCCGCGCCGCGTCGTGTAGCGCAGTCCTACCCGTTCGAACTCAGCGGCGGCATGCGCCAGCGCGCGCTGATCGCAATGGCGATCTCGTGTCACCCGCGGCTACTGATTGCTGACGAGCCGACTACGGCTCTGGACAGCACCGTGCAGGCTCAGATCATGGAACTGCTGGCGACGTTGGTAGCAGAGGAAAATCTAGCGATGTTGCTGATCACGCATGACCTCGGCCTCGTTTCTCAGTACTGCTCGCGGGTTTGTGTGATGTACGCGGGACAAATCATCGAAGAGGGTGGGGCCGCCGCGGTCCTCGAGGAGGCCAGGCACCCGTACACCCGCGCGCTCGTCGATTGCCTGACGAGCTTGGAGTCGGGCACCGGCCGGCTCGCGACGATCGAGGGAGTGGTACCCGCGGTCGGTGGGGTGAGCCAGGGGTGTCGATTCGCAGATCGCTGCAAGCACGTTCAGCAGCGCTGCCGGGAGATCCGGCCGAACCTCTCATTGCTCTCGGTCGATCGCTCAGCAGCCTGCTTGCGCGTAGATGAACTTGGTCCTGGCCAGAGCACGATGGAGGTGGATCGATGAGTGAGGCACTGCTCCGCTTGCAGGACGTGTCGAAGGCGTTCTCAGTTCGGGGCGGCGGGTTGCTGCACGCACTCAGGCACGTCGATCTGGACATCCATGACGGCGAAGCTGTTGGCCTCATCGGCGAGAGTGGAAGCGGTAAATCAACGCTGGCCAGGATTGTTGTCGGCCTCGAGCGCGCTACCGACGGCCGGGTGAGTTTTGACGGAAAACACCTGGACAGCGTGCGGGGTTCTGCACGGCGGCTCGTCGGTCGCGACATTCAGATGGTGTTCCAGGACAGTCGCGCATCGATGAATCCGCGCCTGCGCATCCGAGATATCGTTGCCGAGCCACTGCGCACCCACGGAGGCGACGCAAGCCGGGGTGCGATCATCGAGCTGCTGGAACGGGTTGGTCTGTCCGAGCGCCACGCTGACCTCTACCCGCATCAGCTTTCTGGAGGCCAGCGTCAACGAGCCGCAATCGCGCGGGCCGTATCGGTGCGACCACGACTGATTGTGGCAGACGAGCCGGTTTCGGCGTTGGACATCTCAGTGCAAGCGCAGGTACTGAACCTTCTCAAGAGCCTCCAGCAGGAGTACGGCACCGCGTTCTTGTTCGTCAGCCATGACCTGGCCGTTGTGCGGTTCTTCTGTGATCGGGTTTCTGTCCTCTACCTCGGCGAGATGTTGGAGGAGGGCAGGAGCGGCCCGCTCTTGGCCCAGCCTCAGCACCCGTACACGCGCGCGCTGGCGTCTGCGGTGCCTTCGGTTCAGGCGAGCGGGCAGCGCCAGCGAATCGTATTGACGGGCGAACTCCCCAGCCCCGAGACACCGCCCGGCGGCTGCTCCTTCCACCCCCGTTGCCCTGAACGGATAGGCGATATCTGTGACACCGTGATCCCGCACCGGGTCGCGACCGAGGCAGGCATGGCTCGGTGCCATCTGCTGGATGAATCCCTGATCGGAGAACGCACACCATGAGTACGAGTACGACCGAAGCCAGCACTTTCGAGATCGGCATGCACGAAAAGGCAATCGTTGTCGACGGGACGTGTCCGGGTCCGCATTGGCGAGCAAACCTCGAGACGTGGCTGGCGGGTGGGGCGACCTCCTGTGTGGTATCGATCGGTGCTTCGCAGGCTCCCGAGGGTGCCTTGTATGACATCGCGGATACCTACCGCTTCATTCACAGCGATAGCCGGCTGCGCCTGGCGACCTCAGTCTCCGACATCCGCGCTGCCAAGGCAGCAGGACAGCTCGCGGTAGTGCTGCAGTTCCAGGGAACTGAGCCGATTGCCTATGAACCAGCACTGATCGAAGCCTACTGGCGACTCGGTGTGCGGATCGTCCAATTGGCCTACAACCGCCGCGGGCCGGTATGCGATGGCTGCGAGGAACCTAACGATGCCGGCTTGAGTGTGTTGGGCAGGCGGGTGATTGGTGAACTGAACCGGGTAGGGATCGTCGTCGACATTTCTCACACAGGCATGAAGTCCGCGCGACAGGCAGTCGATTTGTCGACCTCGCCGGTAATCGCCTCGCACTCGAATGCGGCGGCCGTGCACCAGAATCAGCGCAATCTCACCGACGATGTCATTCGAGCAATCGCCGGATCTGGCGGGGTCATCGGCATCAACGGCTGGCCTTCGTTCGTATCGGCCGCAGGAAGCCCAACTCTGGATGAGTACATCGATCACATGGTTTACATCGGTGCGCTGGTTGGACTTGAACACGTGGCGCTGGGTCTGGACTACTGGAACGGCACCCGGGCCCAATACGACGAGCACATCGCGTCCGGAACCTGGCACCCGGACAACTATCCACCGCCGCCTTGGCCGTACCCGCAAGGTATCGGCGATGCGAGTGGATTCCCGCGGTTGACCGAACGGCTACTCGAACGGGGGTTCGCCGCCTCGGACGTGCGCGCAATCTTGGGCGAGAACTGGCTGCGGGTGTACGGCAAAGTGTGGCAGGACGAGTCGGATCTGACGAAGGGTGCAGCAGCATGAGCGTGGTGGATATGAGCGAGGCAACGGCGCCGCTGGATCCGGCTCTGGTCGACTACGTACACGAGCAGATGACCGAGCTTCAGATACCGGGGGTCGCGGTCGGCATCGCCCACGGCGATGATGTCGCGATCGGTGGCTTCGGTGTGACAAGTATTGAGAATCCGCTATCGGTCAACGGTGATACCGTCTTCCAGCTTGGTTCGATCACCAAGACCTTGACGGGCACGGCTATCATGCGCGAGGTCGATCAGGGTCGCATCGACCTGGACGAAAGGGTACGTAGCTACCTACCCGATTTCGCCGTTGCCGATGAGGAAATCTCTGACCGGGTCACGGTTCGACATCTGATGACGCACACCAGCGGCTGGGAGGGCGACATCTTCGAGGCTGCGGGCCTTGGCGACGATGCCCTCGCCACGATGGTGGGCCGGCTTCGAAAGCTGAGGCAAGTTACGCCATTCGGCACTATGTGGTCGTATAGCAACGCCGCCTTCTACCCGCTTGGACGCATTCTGGAGGTCCTGCACGGGGAGCCCTACGAGACCGTCATGCAACGGGAGATCCTCGCACCCCTGGGGATCAAGCACGCGTGCTACTTCGCGCATGACGTGGTGCTTCAGCGGTTCTCTGTTGGTCACGCGATGGGCAGATCGGGCCTTCAGGTCGCCCGACCGTGGGCCATGGAACGTTCCTCCTCGCCGGTGGGAACGACCATGATGAACATGAAGGATCTACTGCGTTATGCGCGATTTCACCTTGGAACGTTGAAGGGCGCGCAGCCAGTACTGTCCGACGCCACAATCGAGCTCATGCGGCAACCGGGGATGCCGGGCTCGCGCAACGGTGACCCGCACGGTCTTGCTGGCGGTATGGGCCTGACCTTCATGCTCGGTAGCCGTGGCGGTGAACGGATCGCTGGGCACGGTGGCAGCGCAAACGGTCAGCCGGTAGATCTGTCGATGTTGCCGGATCGGCAGTTCGCGGTTGGCGTATTCACCAACCTGCAAAATCCCGGTCATACCCTCGGGAAGCGGATCACCCGCTGGGCCTACCAGCATTATTTCGGTCTGGTGGAGCCTGCGCTCGAGCCGGCGGCATTTGGCGCTCTCGACGAAGCCGTTGGAACGTACGACCTCTACGGCGGGGTTGTCGAGATCCATCGCCAGGGTGACGAGCTCCGAATCGACAGTCGCTCGACGATCGACTGGTTGGACAACATGGATCCCCCGTCCCCGTCGTCCATCGGTCGTCGCTTCATTCCGGTCGGCCCGGACACGGTGGCAGCCGATCCGCTCTCCGACGAGAACGTCGGCCGCTTTTACCGCGATGCTGACGGCAGGATCACCTGGTTCCACTTCAATCATCGAGCGGCCCGGCGTCGAACTGACTGACAGCGTGACGTCGCTAAACTGGCCTCTACAGCCGCGTCGGCGGGGCGCGGTGCCGACGTACTTTTCCCAGTGGGAAACGGCGACGCTCATCCCGGCGATCTTGCGCGGTGACGTTCGTGCTCGAGACGATCCGGCTTGGCAGAACTCGGGCGCGCGCACAGCGGAGGAATACGAATTCTGGAGCTGGCGAGTCTGTGGCATGGCGTGCCTCAAGAGCATCCTGACCGAACACGTTGGCCAGAGTCCGGGCACGGTGACTTTGGCCAACGATGTTCTGCAATTCGGCGGATATACGTTGCGTCCTGGGGGAGTGCGCGGGCTCGTTTATGGCCCGTTCGTCGAATACCTCGCCGCGAGGTGGAATCTCTCCGCCAGGGTCGACACTGACCTGTCGCTGAAGTCGTTGATCGGCGATTTAGGTCGTGGTGATCTCGCGATGGTCTCGGTGCATTCGGCGATTCGACACGCCGCTGGCGGAGTCCGTCCATTAGTGCGCGGGGGTCATCTCGTACTCGCCTATAGCGCTGCGCCGGGGACGATTAGTTTTCACAACCCCTCTGGACATACCAGTATTACTCGCAGGGTGGTCAAGATGCCGCTCGACCTGTTCGATCGATTCTTTGCAGGTCGTGGCGTGCTGATCGCGCAGGGGAGTTGACCGCAGCGGAATTTCATAGGCAATTTCACAGCGACATTCACGGGCAATTTCACAGCGACTTCCGGATGCTGGCGAGGGAGAACATCGACAGGGCAGCGACCAGGATGGAGAACCCTAGCACCGCTCGGAAGTCCCCGATGAAGCCGGAAGCTACCCCGACGCCGACCACGGGAATGATCAGGCCGCTGTAGCACGCCATGAAGTAGGTGGAGATGGCCTGACCACGCCGTTCGGGCGGGGACAGGCGGTTCGCGGTGGCAAGGCTGCCCATGAAGACGGCGCCGACGGCAGTTCCTCCCACGACCGTCCCGACCAGAAACAGGGCCAGCGTGGCCTGGGAGAGGGCTGCGACGATCAGGGCCAGTGCGACCAGGAAAAGTCCGAGTCCGGCCAGCATGACCCGGCGGCTGCTGAATCGGGACAGCAGGAGCTGAGTGACGGTTCCCACCGCCATCAGCAGGAACACGACGGCGCCCTGGACTGCATGGCTGCTCTCGTGCAATACGTTGCCGAGAAATGTCGGCGCAAGAGCGAAGAACAGACCGAGCAGGGAGAAGGCAGCGAACGCGGCCACGCCGGCTGCGACGAACTCGCCTCGCCCCTGCTCGGGTAAACCCAGGCCGACGAAGCGGAAGGTGGGGCGGCGCCGCGAACGAACTGTCTCGGGTACCAGGAACAGGCAGACGGCGGCGCCTGCCAGCACCGCGAGGTACACCTCGAATACGAGGACCGTGGGGTGTGGCGCGTACTGGGCGAACAGCCCAGCGAAGAGTGGGCCGAGGCCGAGGCCGCCCATGTTGGCTGCCGTCGCTGCCAGCGATGCCCGGCGGCCGCGCGAGGCCGGGACAAGCTCGGTGAGGGTGGCAGTTGCCGTTCCGGTCATGAGGCCAGCTGACAGCCCAGACACGATTCGCGCGGCGATGAGCGCGCCGACGTCAGGAGCCAAGATGAACACGACGGTGCTTATTGCGCTTGCCGCGAGAGCCACTGCGAGCACCGGCTTGCGTCCCGCTTGGTCCGAGGAACGCCCCGCTAGCAGCAGAGTGGCCATGACCGCCGCGGCGTAGACGGCGAATGTCACCGTGACGATGGCTGCGGAGAAGTGCCACTGAGACTGGTAGATGACGTACAGCGGGGTCGGCAGCGTGGTGCCCAGCATCGTGACGACCAATATCAACGCCACCAGCCAGAACGCCACTCCACGGGGTACGGACGGCCTGCTACCTCCCGACGACACCGAAAGGTCGAGGCAGTCGACGCACGGCTGGTCCGGCGCGCGGGTGGGGACTTGCACGGTCGTCATGCCAATCTCCTTATGGAGCAATGATGCACGGCTGCTTGTGACCGTGCGGGAACGGTCTAGCGCGTCCGTCCGGTCGCACACCCGGCTTGGCCGGATCGGCCATTCCAATCGTTACCCGACGGGGGTCCGTCGTCATCGTGGCCAGCGCTCATCGGCGTCTCCGGCTAGCCAAACCGTTGCAATGCCCGCTAGCTGTATTCCGATTGCGGCCGAGAGGCTGGACTCGACCGCCGGGGCTTTGAGCTTCGGTCAGCTGGAACGCTCCTCGGCGATCGAATTTCCGCCGTCGACTACTATGCATTGTCCAGTTAGATAGGACGCTCCGGGACAGCAGAGGGAGGCCGCAACGAATGCAACCTCTCCCGGCCTGGCGCTGCGGCCGCTCGGAGTGCTCAATCCTTGCGCTTGTTCGTGAACCGTTTGAGATGCCGTCGCGATCCACCCGGGTGCAACGGCGTTGACCGTGATGTTGTGCTCGGCCAGGTCCACGGCAAGTGCCCGGGTCAAACCGATCATGCCTGCTTTTGCCGTTGCGTAGCTGACATCGGCTCGCATGGCCATGACTGGCCCGGTAACGCTGGAGATCATGACGATTCGTCCCCACCCCTGCTCGCGCATGGCGGGTAGCGCTGATTTGCTCACAAGAAACGCAGTGTCCAGATTGCGAGCGAGAGATGCGTGCCACGAGTTCAGATCTATCGAATCGATGCTTCCGTCCTGGAAGTCCGGATCCGACTGCGAGATCATGCCGGCATTGTTCACCAGGATGTCCAGGCGCCCGAAGCGCTGCAGGGCGTGCTCGACCAATGCTGTCGCGGCCGCCGGACGGCTGAGGTCACCCACAAGACCGCTCACCGGTACTTGGTGGTTTGCCAGGTCCGCGACCCGGTCGTGGACGCGCTCGGTCGTGGCGGCGAGGACGAGCGAGGCGCCGAGCTGGCCGAGTAGCTCGGCGGTGGCGAAGCCGATTCCAGCCGGACTTCCGGCGCCGGTAACGATGGCAACGCGTCCGCTGAGGTCCATCGGAGAGGGGATATCCATGTCGCTAGCGTGACATCTACACGTTCAGCCCGGGCACGAGGACCAGACGCCAATCCCCGTGGAGGTATTTGTGCGGTATTTGTTCGCTGTTTGAGCGGTATTTGGCAAAGGTTGGCCTTGAGCGCGCGGGTGTATCGGCGCGAAGATGGGCAGTGCAAGCTCGCACCCCCGTGCTGGCACCTTGCCGTCGGACAGTGCGCCGGGGGCGGTCTGTGATCCTGAGGGGATGGCGACGTCGTTGAGCCATGACGAGTTGCGTGTACTAGGCGATGAGCAAGTGGTGCTGCGCCAGGCGGCGACGCTGGTGGCGCGTGGGATGCCGCCCGAAGAGTTGTTCGCGTCGGTCATAGCAGACGCCGGCCGGTTGCTCGCCTTCGATTGCGCGACCTTGGGTCGCTACGAGTCCGATGGCACGGTGTCCGATGCCACGGTGTCCGATGGCACGGTGACCATCGTGGCCTCGTGGAACGGCGCAGGCGGGTTCGCGCCCGCTGTTGGCAGCCAGTTGACACTCGGGGACGCTGTCGGCTCGGGTGTGGGGGTCCCACTCCTGGTTGACGGCCGGCTCTGGGGAGTGTTGGCCGCCTACCCCTCCACGGGTCAGCAGGTGCCGACCGGCATCGACGCGCGCCTGTCCAATTTCGCCGAGCTCATGGCGACGGCCGTCGCGAACGCAGAGAGCCGCGCCCAACTGTCCCGGCTGGCCGACGAGCAGGCAGCGTTACGCAGGGTCGCGACGCTGGTGGCGCGTGGGGTGCGGCCGGAAGAGGTGTTCGCGGTGGTCACCGAAGAGCTCGGGCTGCTGCTCGGCACGTATCTCGCCGGGATGGCACGCTTCGACAGCGATGACACGGTGACCGTATTGGCTACCTGGCCGCCCGAGGCCGAGCGCGACGGCTCGCACCCGCTCGTTCCGGGTCCGTGGCCGCTCGACGGCGGCGATATCGCGTCGGAGATCTTTCTGACGCGTCGAGCTGTACGGATCGATGACTACCGCGGCGTCGCCGGCAGTATCGCTGCTTTCGTCCGAGACGAGCTCGGGATCGGGTCCTCGGTGGGCAGTCCGATCGTTGTCGAGGGGCGACTGTGGGGGGCTCTGTTTGTTCACGCGAAGCAGACCGACCCGCGCTTCCCGCAGGCCACCGAATCGCGTCTGACGGCCTTCACCGAGCTTGTCGCGACGGCGATCGCGAACGCCGAAGGTCGAGCCGGTCTCGCGCGCCTTGCCGAGGAACAGGCAGCGCTACGCCGGGTCACCTCCCTGGTTGCACGAGGGGTGCCGCCACAGGACGTATTCGCCGCCGTCATTGAGGAAGCGTGCAGACTGCTGCGCCTGGAGTTCGCGGGACTGGGCCGCTACGAGCGCGGCGGAGCTATTACCCTCGTCGCCGCCTGGGGTAGGAAGGGCCAACACATTCCGGTCGGTCGCCGCTGGAATCTCGGGGGAAACGACGTCGCCACGCTTGTATTCGAGACCGGTCGTGCCGCCCGGATCGACACGTACACCGATACCTCTGGGCAGCTTACCGACACCGGCAGCCAGGCCGGAATCGGTGCGGGCGTCGGCACGCCGGTCATCGTCGAGGGCCGTTTGTGGGGGGTGATGGCCACCTTCGCGGCCCTGGGTCAACCGCTGCCAGTGAACATCGAGGCCCGGCTGGAGACATTCACCGAGCTGGTGGCGACGGCGATCGCCAATGCTGACAGCCGCGCTGAGCTGGCGAGGCTGGTCGATGAACAGGCCGCGCTGCGGCGGGTGGCGACGCTGGTGGCGCGTGCAGTACCCCCGGAGGAAGTGTTCGCGGCGGTCGTCGGAGAAGTCATGCGACTTCTGCCTGTTACCTTCGCGAGTTTGGCTCGCTTCGAAGCCGACGGTACGGGCACGGTGATGGCCACGTCGGGCCATATAGAGAACCACTTTCCAGTTGGTAGCCGCTGGCCACTCGAGGGAAGAAACGTTGTCACGTCGATCTACAAAACCGGTCACGCGGCCCGGATCGATGGTTACGCAGAAGCTTCCGGGCCCCTTGGTGTGACGGCCCGAGAGCAAGGTTTCGGCTCAGGAGTCGGGACGCCGGTCATTGTCGAAGGCCGAGTTTGGGGCATGATCGCCAGCTACTCGGACCGCGACCACCTGCTCCCAGCGGACACCGAAGAGCGGCTAGCCTCATTTACCGAGCTGGTGGCGACGGCGATCGCGAACGCGGAGAGCCGCGCCGAACTCATGGCCTCGCGCGCCAGGATCGTCGCCGCCGCAGATGAGACACGCAGGCGCATTGAGCGTGATTTGCACGACGGTATCCAGCAGCGACTCGTTTCGCTCGGACTGGAACTACGTATGGCGCAGGCGACGGTGCCCCCGCAGCTCGGCGAGCTCGAGGGCGCGTTATCCCAGGTTGCCCAGGAGCTGGGGAGCGTGTTTGACGAGCTGCGCGAGATTTCCCACGGCATTCACCCGGCAATTCTGTCCGAAGGCGGTCTCCATCGGGCGCTCCGGGCGCTGTGCCGACGTTCGGTATTGCCGGTGGAGCTGGACGTACACGCCGAGCGACCGCTACTGGAGCCAGTCGAGGTCGCCGCTTACTACGTGGTCTCAGAGGCATTGTCCAATGCGGCCAAGCACGCGCAGGCATCGGTGGTGAACGTCGAACTCAACACCGAAGACGCATACCTGCACCTGGTAATCCGCGACGACGGGGTCGGCGGAGCGGATCTCAGCCAGGGGTCCGGGCTAATCGGACTCCGTGATCGCATTGAGGCACTCGGCGGCTCCTTGCAGGTCACCAGCCCGGTAGGGGTCGGAACCGCGCTACTGATCGAGATCCCGCTGGACGACGCGAGCACGGCGGTCTCACCCAAGACCTAAGGGCAGGCGCGGTTGCCGGTGACTCTGCAGCGAGCAGCTGAAGCTTGTCCGCTCGACTCGAAGGCGGACATTGCTGCTAACCGGAATTTCTCAAGCGGCTAACCGGAATTCTCAAGCCTGGCTGGCCTCACGTCTGGACTGGTGCTGGCTTTGAAGACACGTGTTGCCCTGATCGGGAAGCGTGATCGGTGCCAAACGCTGCGACAGGGAGAGCCAAGTCATGACCATTGCCACCACCGCTGGGGCGGGCGGTGCCGTCAGCGAGGGAGCGCCTTCGACGACCGCGGTCAGTCGGCGCCACTCGTTCGGGTTCTGGACGGCGACGGTTGCGTTCATGATCAGTATGGGCTTCTCCGCGGTACCGACCCCGCTCTACGTGCTGTATCAGCGGCGCGACCATTTCTCGACCTTCATGGTGACCGTGGTGTACGCCGTTTACGCGGTGGGCGTCATCGTCAGCCTTTTCCTTGGCGGTCACGTCTCTGACTGGCTTGGACGCAAGCGGGTGTTCGTGCCGGCGCTGCTGATAAATGTACTGAGCGCGTTGGTCTTCCTGTTCGTTCCGAGCCTGGCAGGTCTGTTAGTCGCGCGAGTCATCTGCGGAGTGTCCGTCGGTCTGACGACGGCGACCGCAACTGCGTACCTGGCTGAACTGCATGTGGGGACCCTCGGCGCGGACCGGCCACGGTCACCCCGACGGGCACAGGTGGTCGCGACCGTCGCGAACCTCGGCGGCATCGGACTGGGGCCACTGGTGGCCGGGTTGCTCGCGCAGTACGCCCCCCAGCCATTGCGGCTGCCTTACATCGTGTTCGGACTGACGCTGGTGGTTCTCGCCGCCCTGATCATCGTCTCGCCCGAGACGACCCAGCGGCCCGAGCCGAAGCCGTCGTGGCACCCACAGCGGATCGCTGTGCCGCGCCACGCGCGCCGCGGGTTCTTCGCCGCGACCTCAGCCGGTGCCGCCGCGTTCGCCGTCTACGGGGTCTTCAACTCCCTCGCGCCGAGCTTCCTAGCCGAGACCCTGCACGAGAGCTCCTACGCCGTGGCCGGGGCGGTTGCCTTCGCTGCGTTTGCGGCCGGCGCCGTAACGCAGATCGCCTTCATTCGCGCCGAATTGAGGCTCATGCTGCGCGTGAGCGGGTACGTACTGATCCCCGGACTGGCCCTGCTGGTCGGGGGAATGTGGCTGCCGAGCCTGGCGATGTTTGTCGTCGGCGGCGTGTTCGCAGGTGCTGGCGCCGGGCTTGTGTTCCGGGGCGCCTTGATCGCCGCCGGGGCGACCGCCCCGGCGCAGTCGCGGGCCGAGGTGCTGTCCGGATACTTCCTGGGCGCCTACATCGGCCTGTCCGTACCAGTCGTCGGCCTCGGCATCGCAACGCAGTACGCCTCGGCACGAGACGTGATGTTCGTCTTCGTCGTCCTCATCGCCGTGGCCATCGTGGGCGCCGTCCGCGCCGTCATCAGCGAAATGGCGCCCAGCTAGGCGCACCGTCAACACCGGTTAGGAGTCAACTAAATGGCATCGGCAGGTCTCATCAGCCTCTCTCGTTGGCAGTTCGCCACGACCGCGGCCTTCCACATGACCTTTCCGGCGTTGTCGGTCGGGCTGTCAATCTTCCTGGTCATCTGTTACGCGTGTTACTGCAAGACCAATAACCCGCTGTACCTGCAGATGTATCGCTTCTGGCGCAAGATCTTCGCGGTCGGCTTCGCGCTGGGCATCGTGGCCGGGATCGTTTTGACCTTCGAGTTGGGGCTCAACTGGGGCGCCTACGCTTGGGCGGTCGGTCCGATTCTGGGTCCGATCATCTGTCTCGAGGCGCTGACCGCGTTCTTCCTCGAAGCTGGTTTCATCGGGATAGTGCTTTACGGCGAAGGGCGGGTCAGTCGCAGGGTCACGTTGATCGCAACCTGCTTGGTCGCGCTGGGAGCGCTGCTGTCCACGACGTGGATCCTGGCGGCCAACTCCTGGATGCAGACGCCGACCGGCTACAAGGAGGTGAACGGTCAATTCCAGCCGACCAGCTGGTACCACGTGATCTTCAACCCAGCGTTCGTCTGGCGGCTGCCGCACATGGTTCTGGCTGTCTTGATCTCGGCTTCCTGGTTCGTCGCCGCCATTGGCGCCTACTACCTGCTCAAGCATCGCGCGCTGCCATTCGCGCGCAAGACGATGTCGATCGGTCTGTTGGCCGCGGCGCTGCTGTTGCCAATTCAGCTTTACGTCGGGGACAGCACGGCAACCTACGTCAGCGCCGTCTACCAGCCAGCCAAGGTAACGGCGGCCGAAGGCAACTTCAACAACGGCAACACCGGGTGGAACTTGATCGTCATACCGGATCAGCCGAAACAGCGCGATAGGTTCACGCTCAGCATTCCGCACGCCGCGAGCGTCTTCGTCTTTCACAATTTCTCGGGCACCACTCCCGTACCGGGTCTGAAGTCGTTTCCCCCATCGCTGCAACCGTCCGTCTGGGCAACGTTCTACGGTTTCAAGGTCATGATCTTCGCTGCTTGGGGTATGTTCAGCGTCGCATTCGTCGGGCTCATCATGCGAATGAGACGGCGTCTCTATTCCGAGCGGTGGTTCCTGCGGCTCGTCCTCTGGACGCTTCCGGTTGGGGTCTTCGCCACGATCGCCGGCTGGGTGGTGTCCGAGAGCGGTCGCCAACCATGGCTGGTCAACGGAAAACTGCTGGTGTCGAATTCGGCATCTTCACTGAGCACCGGCGAGGTGATTGCAACCCTGGTCGCGTTTTGGCTCATCTACCTCGGATTGTTTACCGCCTGGGTGCGTCATGTGGTCCGTGAAGTGCGCACCGGCCCCGCAGAGCTAACGCCACCGGACGAGTCTTCGGCACACGATACGCAGCCGGACCGTACCGAGCCGTCATCGCCGGCAGCCCTCGTCCTCGCCGGAGTGGGTGAGCCTCGATGACCTTCTTCTGGATGCTGATCTTGCTGCTGGCGCTGCTCGTGTATGTCGTCATTGATGGCTACGACCTCGGGATCGGTGCGCTCACCTTGCTGCAGCGCAACCCGGTTCGCAACCGTGCCAGGGTCGAGCTCGTCGGCAACGTGTGGGATGGAAACGAGTCCTGGATCATCCTGCTGGCAATCGGGCTGATGGCCGGGTTCCCCGAGGCGTATGCGACCGCGTTGCCCGGCCTCTATCTGCCCATTTGCCTCATGCTCTTCGGGCTCATCTTTCGCGGCTTCGCCCTGGAGATGACCTTGCAACGCCGTGGTTTCAACCGGATCTGGGGCCGGCTCTTCGGCGTCGGTTCGCTGGTCGCGGCCTTTGCCCAGGGGCTGCTGTTCGGCGGCCTGCTCTGCGGGCTACCAGTGATCGACCACCGCTTCGCCGGCGGGACCTGGGACTTCCTCGGCCATGGCTATGCGCTACTTACCGGCTGCGCGACCGTCCTGCTCTATGCGTGGGCCGGCGCCACGCAGCTACAGGCAAAGCTGGGCTGGGACGCCAGCGGCATGCCCCGCCGGGTGCTGCGTCGGCTGACGGTTGCAGCCGCTGTGGCCTCGCTGCTCTGCGCCGTGCTCCTGCCGGTCGCCACCAGTGCGCGGCTATCGCTCGCCGGTGTCGATCGGTGGCTGCCCTTCGGTTACGGCGTACTGCTTGCGGCCGGGGGGTTCTGGACGGTCTACCGTCGCGCCGGGCGCGGTCCGCGCCAGGTGGGCTTCTTCGCCGCAGCCGCGGCACAGACCGGTGGGCTGGTCGCGCTGGTCAGTCTGTACTACCCGCAGCTGGTTCCCCCGTCAGTCACGGTGTATTCGGCGGCGGCAAGCCGGTCGACGCTGGTGTTCCTCACCGCCATGATCGGTCTCATCGGCCCCGGGACGGTCGCCTACGGAATCTATTCTCACTGGGTCTTCCGGAGCCGATCGGCAACCGAAGCGGTGCCGCGTACCGGAGAGCCAGCCGCGCCAACGCAGACGCCGTCAGCTCTCGAGTTGAAGGGAAGTTACTGAGATGGTCGATCGGAAATGGCCGTTGTGGGCTCGGGTTCTCGTCTTCGTGGTCCTACTGCCGGTGTGGGCGGCAGCGATTCTGGCCGCCGAGAATGACTTCAGCGAACGGGGCGTCTGGTTCGATCCCTTGCTGATCGGCCTGATGTTGACCACCGTCATCACTACCTGGTTCACGACGCGGCGATCGCAACGATGAGCATCGACACGGCGACCGCCTCGCGCGGTATCGCCAGCGGAGGGCAGCCGATCGCGGCTCCTGCCAAGACTGATGCGCCGTCGAAGCCCGAGGTGCCGGCCCGAGCCCGCTCACGGGCGGCTCGCGACTGGCTGATCGCCAGTCGTCGACCCGGCAGCCGGTTCTTTCTGTCAGCGGGGGTGTGTGATCTGGCCGCGGCGCTCGGCACCATCCTGGCCTGCTGGAACATCGCGGCGCTCAGCGTCGCGGCGATCGGCGATCGCGGCGCCGGTGACCTCACCGGCTCGATCGACGGTGTTGTGATCGGAGGCCTCGTGGCCGCCTCCGCTGGTTTCGCCGCGAACCGACTCGCGGCGCTCGGCGCCACTCACGTCGAGTCCGCGGTGCGGGCCGAACTGATCGATTCGCTCGTGCTGGCCGACCCCGCGCGCATCTCGGTCAGCACCGGCCGGGGCGCAGCGGCGGTCGCGGAACACCTGCCCCAGCTGGAGGAATACTTCCGCGGCTACGGACGCGCGGCCTTCGCGGCCTGTGTTGTTCCGGTCGCAATTCTGGCTGCGGTGTTCCCGGCGAGTTGGGTCGTCGGCCTGCTGCTGTTGGTGTCGATGCCGATCGTGCCGCTGAACATGGCGGTCACCGGGCTCGGCGCGGCGGAGCTGAGCCGGAGACAGCTGACCCAGATCGGCGAGCTGTCGAACCGGGTGCTCGAGCGGCTGCAGGCGACGAGCACGTTGCGGGCGCTCGGTGCCATCCGCCACGAGCGCCGCGCCGTCGAGCGGGCTGCCAACGAGCTGTCACGACGGACGGCTGCGGTGTTGCGGGTGGCGTTCCTCGCCTCGACGGCGCTGGAATGGGTCGCTACCTTCGCCATCGGAGTGGTGGCGATGTACACCGGCGCGACCCTGCTCGGCTACGTGCACGTACCCCTGCTGCCGGCGCATATCGATGCACGGTCAGCGGTCTTCGTCCTATTGCTCGCTCCAGAGTTCTTCTTGCCGCTACGGCGATATGCCGCCGCATACCACCAGGGGCAGGAGGCCATCGCTGCCGCGGAAGTGTTGCAACCGTTGACGAAAGTAGTGCGGGTGCAGGGCGCATCGAAAGAAGCGCCATCAGCAGCGCCGTCAGTGTGGACGCGACCGTCGCCCGCAGTGCAGCTCGAGGGCGTCACGGTTCGGTTCGCGGGTCGGGCGAGGCCAGCTTTGCGTGATGTCGATCTGTATCTCCGGCCGGGCCGGGTGCTCGGTGTGGCTGGCGCGTCCGGGTCCGGCAAGTCCACCCTGCTCCGGGTCGCCGGCGGTTGGCAGTTGCCGACGGAAGGCACTGCGCGGCTCGACGGGCGGAGCGCCGTCAATAGCAACCGTGCCTTGCTGATCGGGCAGCAGCCCTACCTGTTCGCAGGTTCTGTGGCGGAGAACCTGGCGCTTGGGCAGCCCGACCTGTCGCCGAAACAGATGTGGGCGGCGATCGAGTCGGCCCAGCTCTCTGCGGTGTTGCGTCGGCTGCCGGAGGGCCTCGACACGATTCTCGGTGAGCGCGGCTGGGGTCTGTCCGGTGGCGAGGCCCAGCGACTGGCGATCGCGCGGGCCTTTCTCAGCAGCGCAGCTCTGCTCATCGTCGATGAACCCACCGCCCACCTCGACCGCGAGACCGAAGAATCCTTGCTGGAACCGCTCGAACGGCTGCTCCACGGCAGGACGGCGCTCGTCGCGAGCCATTCCGACCAGGTACTCGCGATGACCGATCACATCGTCGAACTCGAGGACGGCAAGCTCCATGGCTGAGTTGGCCGTCCCGACGCCGATGGCCCGTCCCGGTCGGCAGCTGGCGCTGGGATTGTTGTTCGCCATCGTCGCGGCCTCGGCCTCGGCCGGCTTGATGGGCCTGGCTGGCTGGTTCATCGTGCGATGCGCCCAGACCGGGCTCTCGAACACGTCAGGCTTCTCGTGGCTGTACCCGAGCGCGGGAGTCGAAGCCCTGGCCTTGGCGCGCACTGCTGGCCGCTACGGAGAGCGGCTCTCGACCCACCGCTCGACGCTCGATCTGCTTGCCTACATTCGCGGAAGGGTATTCGCCTCGGCGACCCGCTTGCCGATCGGTCGGTTGCGCGCCCTGCGCAGCGGTGATCTGCTGGACCGGGTTCAGGCCGACGTTGACACCCTCGATCGCGCCGTCCTCGGTGTCGTACTGCCGGGTGCGGTCTGCAGCGTGGTGGCCGCCGGTGGCCTGGCCGTGCTGACGCTTGTGCGCCCGTTTTTCGGCCTTATCGCCGGACTCGTGCTGCTTGCTGTCTTGATCTTCGACCTGATCCTGAGCCGCGGTAGCAGGCAGCTTGCCGAGCACCTGACGACGGAGCGATCCGCCGCGCGTTCTCGGCTGGTAGAGACGCTCGATGGCCGCCCGGAGCTGGCCAGCTTCGGAGCTGGCAGTCTGGCCGCAGACGATTTGCGTGCGCGCTTTGATGTGCTCGCTGCGACTCGTAAGCGCCTGTCGGGCCGTGAGGCTGCAGGGGAGGCGATCATCGCCGCTGGTGCGTGCATCACCGTCGCGATAATTCTCGCCAGCGGATCCGGCTTTCTCGGCCACACGCTGGACCCGGCGATCCTCGCCCTCGCAGTGTTCGTCGCCATGGCACTCTTCGAAGCGGCAAAGGGTCTCAGCTCGGCGGGTGAGGCGCTTGCCCAAACGCGCACAGCTTGGCGTCGCCTGCGGGAACTGACCGGATTCGGCCTGCGCGGCTCGTCCGACGACCCGTCGCCGGGCGGCACGAGCTCAGGCCCGTCACCTGGCCGAGGACGCGGGGACGTTGTGCTGTCAGGTGTCTCAGCGGGGTACGGCGGTGCAGACGTTGTCGACGTCGCGCGGTTGGAGATCCCCGCCGGTGGGTTCGTCGTGCTCACCGGCCCGTCTGGAGCTGGCAAATCGACGCTGCTCGCCGTCATGGCCGGTGAGTTCCCGAGCGCAACGGGCCGGGTTCGGATCGGCGGTCTGGACCCCTACGCGGTCGACTACGAGCAGCGGGTAGCCAGCATCACCCTGATCGAGCAGGACAGCAGCATTCTCAGCGGAACCGTGGCGGACAACCTCCGCCTGGCCCGTCCGAGCGCCACGCCGGATGAATTGGCGGACGCATTGCGGGTCGTCGCACTCGCGGATTCCGTCCAGCTATTGACCGCCGTCGGCCCGGGCGGGGAGTACCTGTCCGGTGGTCAGCGCAGGCGGCTGGCCGTTGCCCAGGGCTACCTTCGCCGGCCCCGGCTGCTCCTGCTGGACGAGCCGACCGAAGGCCTCGACACCGCGACCGCTCGCCGCGTACTTGCGAACCTGCGTTCTGCCCTGCCCGACACGACCATCGTCGCGGCGATCCACGATCGCAACCAGGCGGATCTGTCGTCCACGGAGCACATCATTCGGCTGGACGGCGGCCACCTTCTCACGCCCGACGTCACGCCCGACGTCACGCCCGACGCCACAGCTCCGGCTCAGCGGGCTGCTTCGGAATTCCTGCTAGCCGGAGGTTTCAACGCCTGCTAGCAACGATGCCCGCGCATTGCCTGCGCGGAATCGTTGATGTATCGCAGGATCGAGCTGGACCTCGCGCATCCGCCCAGTTCTCCACTGCCCAGTAGATCTCGGTCCCATCGATTGAGGAGAAGCCCAATATGACGAGCACACGACCCAGGCCGACAACAACGGATGCCGGAATTCCCGTTCAAAGCGATGAGCATTCGCTCACGGTCGGCCGGGACGGCCCGATCCTGCTACATGATCACTACGCCATCGAACAGATGGCCCAGTTCAATCGCGAGCGGGTTCCCGAGCGGCAGCCGCACGCCAAAGGCAGCGGCGCCTTCGGGCGGTTCGAGGTCACTAACGACGTGAGCGTCTACACCGAGGCTGCGCTGTTCCAGCCCGGGATCACGACCGACTTGGTCGCAAGGTTCTCCACCGTGGCCGGAGAACGTGGCAGCCCGGACACCTGGCGCGACCCGCGAGGTTTCGCGATCAAGTTCTATACGACCGAAGGCAACTACGACATGGTCGGTAACAACACGCCAGTGTTCTTTCTCCGGGATCCGATGAAGTTCCAGCATTTCATCCGGTCGCAGAAACGTCGTGCCGACAACAACCTTCGCGATCACGAGATGCAGTGGGATTTTTGGACGCTCTCGCCCGAGTCCGCCCATCAGGTGACCTGGTTGATGGGCGATCGCGGTATCCCGCGCACCTGGCGGCACATGAACGGCTACAGCTCGCATACCTACATGTGGGCCAACGTGCAGGCCGAGCGGTTCTGGGTGAAGTACCACTTCATCAGCGACCAAGGCGTCCAATGCCTCACGCAGGCTGAAGCCGATGCGCTCGCCTCAGCTGACGGCGATTTTCACACTCGCGATCTGTTCGAGGCGATCGGGCGGCGTGAGTTCCCCAGCTGGACTCTCAAGGTGCAGATCATGCCGTTCGAGGACGCCGCGAACTACCGGTTCAACCCGTTCGACATGACGAAGGTGTGGCCGCATGCCGACTACCCGCTGGTCGAGGTCGGACGGATGACCTTGGACCGCAACCCCACCGACTACCACTCGCAGATCGAACAACTGGCCGTGGAGCCGAGCAACCTCGTGCGCGGTATCGGCCCGAGCCCAGACAAGATGCTGCTGGGCCGGATGTTCGCCTACCCGGACGCCCACCGCGCCCGGATCGGTACGAATTACAACCAGTTGCCGGTCAACGCGCCCGTCTCGCCAGTACACAGCTACAGCAAGGACGGGGCGATGCGCTACAACTTGGTGTCTGACCCGGTCTACGCGCCGAACTCCAAGGGCGGCCCACGGGCTGAGAGTGAGGGAATCGGCGAGCCGACCGGCTGGTACGCCGACGGGAGCATGGTTCGAGCGGCTCAGACGTTGCATGCCGAGGACGACGATTGGGGTCAGGCCGGCACACTGGTCCGCGACGTGATGGGCGATGCCGAACGTGAGCATCTGGTCAACAACATCGTCGGACATCTTCTCGATGGGGTTTCCGAAGCGGTGCTGGTGCGCGCCTTTGAATACTGGAACAACGTCGACAAGGACCTCGGCGAGCGGGTCGAGGCTGGCGTTCGTGCGAGCCGGACACTCCTGATCTAGCGCAATTCCAGAACGAATGGTCAACGTGATGAGGATCGTAAGCCTGAGCGTGTCCCATCGATCGGCTCCGATCGAGGTGCTCGAACGGCTTGCCGTGCCTTCGGCCGATCTGGGCCACGTCTCAGCACGGTTGCACGCCGAACCGCCTATTGACGAGGTAGCCGTGCTCGCCACCTGCAATCGGGTTGAGGTGTACGTAGCCACGGACGGTGACATCTCAGAAGCAATAGGTGTCGTCGGCAACCTGCTGGCCGCCCGCGGGCAGTTCGACCCGGCCGAGCTGATGAAAGTGATCGACGTGCGAGTCGCCGGCGACGCGGCCGAGCATTTGTTCTCAGTCGCGTGTGGGCTGGAATCGATGGCGATCGGTGAGCAACAGATCGTCGCCCAGATCAAGACGGCGGCCCGTGCGGCTGCCGGAGCAGGAACCGCCGGTCCCGCCATCCTCGGCTTGATCGACGCCGCGCTACGGGTAAGCAAACAGGCCCGGACAGAGACGACGATCAGCACTGCGGGCATTTCGCTCGCGCGAGCTGGTGTCGGTTTGGCCGCTGAGCACCTCGGCCCGCTGAGCGACCGTCATGCCGTCGTCGTAGGGACCGGCAGCATGGGCAAGCTCGCGGCCAGGCTGCTGCGTGAGGCCGGCGTCGGCCGGCTGACCATCGCTGGGCGCGATCCGGCACGAGTTACTGATCTGAGTGCGGTCGTCCATGGCACGCCCGCGCTCGGCGCCGAGGTCGCAGTGGCGATGGCGCTGGCCGACATCTTGATCTGCGCCAGCGGTTCCGCCAAACCTGTCCTGCACCCCGAGCACCTGGCCGAGCAGTTGCACGGCTCAGTCGGCCGCCGGAGGTTCGTCCTGGATCTGGGCCTGCCACCCAACGTCGACCCCACCGTCGGCGGCCTCGCCGGGGTAAGACTGGTCGACCTGCAGGGGCTCGGCCGACACCTCGCCGGTGCGGCGCTACCCGAGCAGGTTCCTCAGGTGCGGGCACTGGTCGCCGAGGCCAAGTCGGTGTACCTGAACCAGCAGGAACAGGCGTCGGCTGAACCCCTCATCGCTGCGATGCACCTCCAGATCAGACGGCTCGCTGACGCAGAGTTGGAACGGCTCCAAGACCGGCTCCCTGGCCTGAACGACGTGCAACGGACGGAGGCGTCCGCGACGGTGCACCGCACCCTGCGCAAGGTTCTGCACGGGCTGACCGTCCGCGCCCGAGATCTGGCCACGGACGCGAACGGCTCTGTCCATCTCGAAGCGCTGCGCGAGCTCTTTGACCTCAGCCCGCGCGACGAGATCACTCAATCCGAATATCCCTCGATGGCGTAAGCATGAGATCGCATGCGGATGGTCGGATCGTGCGGACGATCAGTGACGCTGGATCGGGATGCTGACCTGCAGGCGGGTTCCGATTGCGGCGGTGCTGGCGATCTCGATCTTTCCGCCGAATGCTTCCACCCGGTCGCGGAGGCCGATTAGTCCGGAGCCCTGGGTGGGGTCTGCTCCGCCGATGCCATCGTCGCGGACTGAGAGTTGGACGACGGCGTCTTTCGTTTCGAAGCTGATGTGTACCAGCGATGCTTGAGAGTGTTTGGCTGCGTTGGTGAGGGCCTCTGATACGACGTAGTACGCGGCGACTTCGAGCCAGTCGGGCAATCGTTGGCTGGCGCGTACGTCGAGTTCGACCGGTATCGCGGAGCGGCGGGCGAGCATCTTGATGGCCGGGCCGATTCCTCCTTTGGAGAGGACCTCAGGGTGGACGCCTCGGGAGATCTCGCGTAGTTCGTCCCCGATGTCGGTCACGCTGTTGGCAGCACCGGCTAAGCGCGCATTGAGTTCCGGTAGTTCGGCGGGTGTCATGTTCTGGGCCAGGCGGAGTTCGAGGCCGAGGGAGACGAGACGCTGCTGTGCGCCATCGTGCAGGTTGCGCTCGATGCGTCGGCGGGCTTCGTCGGCCGAGGCGAGGACGCGGGCCCGGGAGGCGGCCAGCTCGGCTCGGCTCTCGGCGTTCGCGATCGCGGTTGCCACGAGGTCGGTGAAATCAGCCAGGCGCGCTTCGGTATCGGCGGGCAATGGCTCGCGGGTCGATCCCACGATCATGACCCCCCACAGCCGGCCTTCGACCGTTACCGGCGTTCCGACCCCTGAGCGGGAGCCTGTCTCCCGTGCCCTGGCGGCGAGAGGGCCGGAGCTATGGGTGTAGTCGTCTATCCGGGCGGGACCGCCGGTCTGGGCGACGAGTGTGCTGATGTTGTGGCCGCCGAGCAAGTAGCTGGTTCCAAGAGGTGTGCGGTGGCCGGTCTTGTCCCAGTTGGCGACGACGGTGATCGCGTCATCGCCGCCGTAGCGGTGCATCGTGGTGGTGTCGACGGCGAGGAGTTCACCGACAACCTGGCAGACGGCGGCGAGCAGCTCGTCCGGCGGGGCGGCTCGTGCCACGAGCGTCGCGACCCGGCGCAGCGCGGCTTGTTCGTTGGCGAGGCTGGCCAGTTGGTCGATCAACACTCCCGTCGCGGTTCCTACGATCGCGCCGACGACTACGAAGGCGGTCAGCGCCACCCAGTCGGCCGAGGGGTGGATACCCAAGCTGTCGTAAGGGGGTGTGAAGAAGAAGTCGCCCGCTCCGAACCCGATTACAGCGGCAGTGAGAGCTGGTGCCACCCCGCCGATAGCTGCCGTGACCACGACGAGCAGCAGCGTGCACAACAGCACGCTGGCCAAGCCGTTCGACGATCGGATCGGCACCAGAGCAACGGCGATGAGCGCGGGGCCGACGACCGCCACAGCCCAGTTCGCCCTCCGCCAGCGCGCCGATCGCCGCTGAAGTGAGGCGTCGAGCAGACGCCGCATCAGCTTGTCCACAGGGCAACGGTAATCCGACATCGGATCCCGAACCAGGGGTAAGCAGTCGAGGGCCTCACAGATCGAGGAGCTGGTGAACCCGCATCATGAATCCGGGCTCGACGTGGTCGAATCTGCCGTAAGCGCAGCCGAACTGCTGGCGCTGGCTCGCGACGATGCTCCCGATCGCGCACGGGGGTGAGACCAGGGCTGTTGCCGTCGGCGAGGAACGGTAGCCGGGGTGGCGACTGCGGCACGTGCCTGGGCTGCGCGAACTTCGGCGGACAGGGTAGCGATGTCGTAGGCGCCGTAGTGCCGGCGCCCGTTGACGAAAAAGGTCGGAGTACCGGATACGCCACTGAGATCGGCGGAATCGATGTCCTTCTGGACGCGGGGCGCCAGCGTTCGCTTGCGGAGCACCTCACGGAGTCGCTCGACATCGAGGCCGAGCTCGGCTGCGTAATGCAGCAGGTCCCGCGCCTCAAGTTCCTGCTGATGAGCGATCAGCAGGTCGTGCATCTCCCAGAACTTCCCGTGCTTGGCGGCGAATTCGGCCGCCTCGGCGGCGAGCTGGGCATGTGGGTGGACGTCGTTGAGCGGCAGGTGTCGCCACACATACCGCAGATCGCCGAAGTCGGCGAGCAGACCTCGGACGACCGGTTCGGCTTGTCCGCAGTACGCACACTCAAAGTCGCCATACTCGACGAGCGTGACGGGTGCGTCGTCGGGGCCGCGCACGTGATCGCGTGCATCGACCGCTACGGCCAGGTCAACGAGGGTCTGCGAACTGCCCATCACTGCCCGCAGCTGCAATCGCTCAGGGAGCATTGTCATCGCTCGAAGCACCACCCAGGTAAGGGCAAACGCGAATACCCCGGCGCTGAGTATGCCGAGCTTGGCCTCTTGCAGATCCACGCCGTCGAACGCGAGCGTCGCGATCAGCAGTGAGACGGTGAAGCCGATCGCCGCGGACGCGCCCCCCGCGAGGACGGATCCCCATCCGACGGGCGGCCGTACCCGACCGTGACTGAGGCGGGTTACCAGCCAGGTGCTCAGCGCGACGCCAACCGGCTTGCCGACGACGTAGCCGAGCACGATGCCGAGCGTGATTGGTGAGGTGAATGCGTGGGAAAGGAACTGACCGTCGATCGGGATCCCAGCGTTGGCAAGCGCGAAGACCGGGACAATCACGTAGCTGCTGAGTGGGTGGTACATCTGCTGCAGACGCTCGTTCGGTGAAATAGCAGTGCGCACGCCCTCTCTCGCCGTGTGCGCGTATTCCGAGGTGGGCTGCTCGCGGAACACCCGGAACTGGTCGCTGGCCCGTTCGAGATCAACACGTGCGGCCGGATAGGCCATCGCGGCCAAGCCCATTACTACGCCAACCAGGACAGGGGTCACGCCTGACTTCTGCATTGCGATCCACGCCGCAAGCCCGAGGATGGTGTAGACGAAGCCGTTGCGGATTCCCCTTGATCGGGCGACAAATACGAGCACGAGGACACCGAGTCCTGCGAGCAGCGCCGCGAGCCGCAGCGTTTTCGTGTAGGCCGTAGCAAGCACGGCGAAGGCCACCAGATCGTCGGCGACCGCAATCGTGAGGATGAACGTGCGCAGACTCGACGGGAACTTACGCCCGACCAACGCGAGGATTCCCAAGGAGAACGCCGTGTCGGTCGACATCGCCGTCCCCCAACCACGGGCCGATGGCTGCCCCGCGTTGAGCAGCAGGTAGATCGCGATCGGGACCAGCATCCCGCCGAGTGCTGCAGCTGCAGGCAGCGCGAGGCGTCGCCGGTCACGAAGGTCGCCGAGGTCGAACTCACGTCGCGCCTCGACGCCCACAACGAGGAAGAAGAAGGTCATCAGGCCGCCGTTGACCCACTGCTGCAGATTCTGAGTGACTCCGGCGCCGCCGACGCGGACGCTGATCTGCATCGTCCACACTGTGTCGTAGGACGAGCTGTCTATCGAAACCCACGCCAGCGCCAGCGCGGTGGCCGCGACGAGCACCACCGCACCCAGTGTTTCGGTGCGCAGGAAGTCTCGGACCGGCGCAGCAAGATTGCGAAGCCAGGCGTTGGAGGAGATCGGCGCAAGTGACGCCCTGTGAACCTGCATGAATCTTCTCGACCGTCCTCCGCTGTGTCCGACACAATGCGCCAACTTGAACATCGCAAATGCGGACGCCCAGGTCATCCCAGCCAGCCGCCGTCGCTGGTACCCACTAACTGGAAGTCGCCCTAACACCCATGCGATCGATGTCAGGCTGGCGGCAATCCCATCGCGGATAACATCGCGAATCCCATCGCGTGGGCATCTTGAGACCAAGGATCTTCAGGTGCGAGGATGGCTGTGGAAACTCGCGTCGTCACGCTGACAGAGAGCCGTGGCCCAATGCCGGAGGCAACCCGGGATCGTGGACGAACGGCAAACACCGGTCACCGGCGAAGAGTTGCGCGAGCTGGCAGAGGAGCAGGCCGCTTTGCGGCGGGTCGCGACTTTGGTCGCTCAGGGGGTGCCGCCGGAGGAGGTGTTCGCGGCTGTCATAGCCGAAGCCGGTCGGCTGATGTCCGTCGAGTTCGCGGGCCTAGGCCGTTACGCCCCCGACGGGACAGTGACGGTCGTCGCCGGCTGGGGCCAAACCGCACAACACATGCTCGTTGGCCGTCGGTGGAGCCTTGGCGGAGAGGACCTCGCCACGCTAGTCTTCGTGACCGGACATAGTGGACGTATTGACGCCTACGTCGATACCTCCGGGCAGCTCACTGACGTCGGCCGCGAGGCTGGAGTCGGGGCCGGTGTCGGGGCGCCGATCATTGTCGAGGGCCGTCTGTGGGGGGTAATGGCGACTTACTCGCGACCGGGCCAATTGTTGCCGGCTGCCACCGAGACTCGGCTAGCGAATTTCACCGAGTTGGTGGCGATGGCGATTGCGAATGCCGAGAGTCGAGCGGAGTTGATGGCGTCGCGGGCACGGATTGTGGCGGCCGCGGATGAGACGCGCCGGCGGATCGAGCGCGATCTGCATGACGGGATCCAGCAGCGACTGGTTTCTCTTGGGTTGGACTTGCGGATGGCGCAAGCGACGGTACCCAAACAGTTGGGTGACCTGAACGATGTGTTGTCGCACCTGAGTGAGGGCCTGTCGGGCGTGTTCGACGAGGTGCGGGAGATCGCGCACGGTATTCACCCGGCGATTTTGTCCGAGGGCGGCCTCGGCCCGGCGTTGCGGGCGTTGTGCCGGCGTTCGGCGCTGCCGGTTGAGCTGGATCTGCAGGCAAAGCGGCGGCTGCCTGAGTCGGTCGAGGTCGCAGCCTATTACGTTGTGTCTGAGGCCTTGACCAACGCAGCCAAACATGCCCGGGCCTCGGTGGTGAACGTCGAGCTGCACATCCAGGACGCGACGTTGCGGTTGGTGATCCGAGATGACGGGATCGGGGGAGCTGACCTCCGCCGGGGAGCTGGTCTGGTCGGGCTCAGCGACCGGATCCAAGCCGTCGGCGGAAACCTGCAATTGACGAGCCCCGCCGGTGGCGGTACCACCTTGCTAATCGAGATCCCCCTGTAGGACCAAGCCAGTTCCTTCTCGCCGGGGGAGTAGCGGCAGCTCGTGCTCAGCTAATTCTCCAGCTGATGATTTCCAGCTGATTTCCAGCTAACAGGTACTCGGCATGGCGGACTACAGGCAGCGCGTCGGGGTACTGGCCCTGACGACAGCTGGCTGCTGGCCGCGTGATCCTGAAGCACGAGAGCGTTGCAAGCGCTGCTGAGGAGACGCCATGAGCACCGAAATCCTGAACGACCCGCATGCGCCCGCCGAGTTGTCAGCGTCCCGGCAGATTTTCGGTGGCGATCCGCGTCATGGTCCGTTGGTGCCGCTGCTCATCGCCTTGACAGGTGCGCGCTGACCGGCTTCCTCGTCGGGGCCGTCCTCACTATGACACTCAACTATGACACTCACTGGGGTGGCTCGCCGCAGGTACCGCTGTGACCGCCCGGCGTCCCGCCGGGTGGCGCGCAGGCTGAATTCCGGCTAGCTGCAAGGCGGCGGCCCTCGATCGCTGCCACGATAATTGGATGACCTGGCGCTGCCTGCTGGTAGATGACAACGACGCGTTCCTGAACGGGGCGACCGTGCTTCTGCAACGAGAGGGTGTCGAGGTTGTGGGCGTGGCCTCGAATAGCGCCGCAGCGGTGCGGCAGGCCCGGGCGCTCAGGCCGAACGTCATTCTCGTCGACATCGGTCTTGGGGACGAAAGCGGCTTTGACCTCGCTCGGATTCTGGCCGACGACGACATGGTGGGCGACGCCGAGGTGATCATGATGTCGACCGCCGCCGAGACGGACTACGTAGAGCTGATCGCCGAGAGCCCGGCAATCGGGTTCCTGGCCAAGCCGGAGTTCTCGGCGCGCGCCATCGGGCAGATCCTCGGTCTGATCCCGTAAACGCCCGACTCCGAGTACGACTGCCGTACGGCATGGGGACCTGGCTCGTCAGAGGTAATTGATCGCTGTCACTGCCATACCGGCGAACGCGACGCACCACACGTATGGAAGCGTTCGAACCATCACGGCTTGTGGGCTCACGCCGGCGTATTGGGCACTCCACACGGTCTGGGTGCTTGTCGGGTCCGATACGCCGAATACCTGGTTGTAGGTGGCAGTCAGGCCGAGCACGGCCACAGCCGGGTAGATCCCCGCCGCGATGAGCACTCCCGCGATGCCCGCGCCCAGACCGTAGATGTTCAGCGGTCCGCGATAGAGGCAGAACGGAGTCAGGATGGTGAAGATGACCACGAACAACAGAGGGTTGTGCGGGCTGATCTCCTTAGCCAGCGGTTCGAGCGCGCTGACGGCCTTCGGCAGCTTGACCGAAGCCAGCAAGATCCCGATGGCGATGAACAGTGTGATCGGCGCCGCCGCCGTCTGGAACGAGCCGTACAGCGTCCTGAGCAGCCTGGTGTTCATATCCCGCGGACGCGTCGTCGTGACCAGTGCGTACAACACGCCGGCGAGTAGCGAAGGAATGATTGCCAGGCTGAACCCGAGCGCAAGCACGATCGGGACGAGAGGCGTGAGCAGCGAATACCACGGCGCGTCACCGAGGCGCCGCGATCGTAGTGAGGAGCGTTTCGCTGCGCTTGAGGCCGGACGTAACGACCAGGCGTGGACCGCTCCCTGCCGGCGCGTCTCGATGATCACGAACGCTATCGCCAGTACAAGGGCAATCGGGAAGAGTTTGATCATGAAACTGCGCACCGTCGGGATCGGAAGCGACAACGCGGTCGAGAAGAACTGCCAGCTTGGCAACTCGAAAGGCAACCCTGCTGCGATGCCCATCAGGATGGTTCCCGCCGCGGTGACCTTGGGGACTCCGACCGCGATCATCGCCGGAATGCCAATGATTCCAGCAAGTACCGCCGCTGGCGCAGAACCGGTGACGGTTCCCACGAGGGTCGACACACCGAGAACGCCGATCGCGACCACGGTCGGCCGATCGCCACTGAATTCGACGATCTTGCGGACCAGCGTGCCGGCGATGCCGGTCTCGTCGAGAATCCTCCCCAGCCAGGAGCCGAGCAGAATCGCAATCATGGTCGAGGCGAGGGAAAAAGACCCCGCCTGCAGCACAGTGTCGGTAATGCTGTTCGCACCCTTGAGTGGCGCCCCGACGACGACTGCAATAACCACCGCCACGAGCACGAGCGTGAACGCGGTGGGCACGGTCTTGGTCAGGATCAGCGCGACTCCAGCCAGCATGATGAGCAGGATGACAATTCCCATGGCGGGCCTCAGTTCGATCGGATCAAGTCGGCCGCGAGTCCGAGCGCGGCGCTGAGCAACAACGGACTTCTACCCAGGCGAACAACCTGTTGGGCGTAGGAATGAGCGGCCAGTTCGTCGGCTCCGACGACGTGTGCCAGCAGTTTGCGTCGCCCGATGTGGGCGGCGCTCGCATCGAGCGCGCGTTTGAGTTCGCGTTTGGCCTGATGATGTTGCAGATGCCAGTGCGCTGCCTCGTGGGCCTCGGCGGCAGCCCGCACGATGCCCTCGGGAAACCAGCAGCGCCAGCCGAGCGCTGCCGTCAACTCCTCGGCAAGCGCGACGGTATCGGTGTAGAGCTCCACCGTCGGTACCGGGCGGGAGGAGAACTGGGCCAGCAGCATCTGGTCGAGACCATCGACCCGCTCGATAAGGCGCAAACGTTGGCCCTGATTGCTGTCGAGTTCCAGCCTCGCGCCGAATCGCGTTGCCCTTGCGGCCCAACTTCGAATGAGATCGGCGTCGCGTCCGGCGTGGGTCGGCTGCTCGGCAAGGAAGTCTGCTGCCAGGTCGGTGTCGGAACTCTGCGCGAGATCGCTGCAGTTGCGCAACAGTCGCCGCCGGCTGTGGTCGTCGATACTGCCGAGGTGGGTTGTGCCGGCGGTGATCATGAGCGTGGCTCAACGATGACGATGACGGTCTCATCGGCGGGAAGGCTGCTCAGCTCGCTTTGAGCCAACGCCAGCAGCGATTCGGCGTCCAGAACCCCGCTCAGATCGGCAATGCGTGCTCCGAGCAGCAGATGTACCGCCGGTGCCCGTACTCCGCCGTCGCCGTAGGTTGTGGTCGTGTGCACCAGGCCACGTAATGTCTCGATAGCACCGGAAACATTGGTGATCTCTACTCGAGCGTCGCGAGACAGAAGCCGGATCACTCCGTCGGAGTCCAGGACTCGGATGGCATGGCGCGGCCTGCGGAAGCGTCGCGGCCGGTCCACGCCGAACACCGTGTAGGCAGCAGTGTGGGCCAACACGTCGAGGGCGCCGGCGCCGGCCCGCAGGCTTTCAGCTGCTATTGCTCGCAGTTCGTCGTCTCCGAGATGTTCCGAGCGATCGTGGGTGCGCAGCTCCGATGCACCGGTGGCCACAGCGCGAACGGTGTTGGTCTGCGGATCGACAGTCACATCGACCTCGATCGCCTCGGGTGCCGCGCCCTCGGCCAAGACGGCCAGTGCAGCCTCGTTGCGGACTGCAAGTATCTGCTCGGGTCCTGCGCCGGGAATGATGCGTTCGATCTGTTCGCGAACCAGAGCGAGTGCGACGCCGATCGGGCTGATGACTTCGTTGTGATCGGCTATGACGCCCGGCAGGGCCATGGCGTGTGACAGGTGCGGCGTCACGGACGCGGCACCACCACCCCCGCCGACCAGGCGGATCGTGTTCTGCTCGAGGCGGTAGTCCCGCACCATTCGGTCCACGACCGCCCGAACCTGCTGGATACCGCTGTCAAGCACCATCGTCGCGGTGCCAGCTACGTCCGTGCCGAGCAGCTGTGCCAGTGGGGCCAGCGCGAGTTGTGCTGACTGCGGATCCGTATGGGCGAAGTCATTCTCAGGGACCAGCCCGAGCGCGTTGGCCGCGCACGTCATGGTGATCGCGAACCGCCCGCCGGATGAATCGATTACTGCGTAGTCATCAGGATCATCGGCCATCGGCCGGATAGTGGCGATGGTGGCGTTCTGCAGATCCTGCGGATCGGCGAAGCACGCGTACGGCAGTCCCGCGATATGGGCGCTGCGGGGGCCGACGGTAGTGACTGCATGGTCGCCCAGTCGGATCATCGAGCCGCCGCCGATGCCAACGGTGCGTACGTCCAGCGCGGACAGGTAACTCTGCTCGCCGAGAATCGTCGCATACCGGATGGCCACTTTGCCCCGGTGGATGACGCTGATGTCGGTTGATGTCCCGCCGGTTTCGAGGAAGATCCCCTCGCTGACCCGTTCTTGCATCAGCGCTCCGGCAACTCCGGCCGCCGGTCCCGACAGCACCGTGAGCAGGGGTCGGCGGCGCATTTCGTCCAGCGACATGACGCCACCGTCGCACCGCATGACCATCAACGGTGCGGTGATTCCGGCCTTGGCGATGCTCGAATCCACGAGGTCAGCGGTAGCGAGCATCTTGGGAAGGATCGCGGCGTTGATCACGGCGGTCCGGGTGCGTTTGCGTAAGCCGTACAGCGAGGTGATCTCGTGCGCCCCGGCGGCCGGTACGCCGTTCTCACGCGCGATGGCGAGAACCTCGTCCTCGCCGTCGGACATGTCCACGCTGAAGGGCTCCGTCGCGACAACTACCTCTGCACCGCCCCGGTGCAGTTGCTCCAGGGCAGCCTTCACCGCGACACCGTCTGTGGGATCGATGACATGTGCATAGGTCACCGGCAGGAACTTGCCAGGCGTCAGCTGCAGCTTACGGAGGGAGGCAAGATGCCTGGTCACGGTGGCTGCCGGGCCTGATCCGATACCTATTAGGCCGACGGGTGAGACATCTCCTTCGAGCAAGGCATTCGTTGCCTGCGTCGTGCCATGCGCCAGAAATGCAACGTCTTCCGGATTCGCGTGGACGTCGCTGAGCAATTGCTCCAGAGCTTCGACGATTCCGTGCGCAACGCCGTCTTCGTGCTGATGGCTCGTCGGCACTTTCGCTTGTCCGACGAGTTGCATTGTCTCTGCGTCGATCGCCACCGCGTCGGTGAATGTGCCGCCGACGTCGATGCCGACGCGGATCCGAGGATTACCCATGTCCTGAACTCCTATGTTTCTTGCCGTGAGTGAGCGGTCAGTAGCCGCGGATATCCGGCCAGTGGCGTTGGATCCCGGCGTGATCGAGCATTCGCGCGAATTCGTCGAAGTGCTTCTTCTCGGCCTGGACCTGCTGTGGATCGAGCGCCCGGTCAAGGCAGTGCGCGGCCAGCGCGCCGGCCACCTCGCCGATGTTCCACTCCACGGGGTGCAGCCGGTAGCAACCATTGGTGATGTGCGTGGTTCCGATGTTCTTTCCCGCCGGCAGCAGATTGCGGACCCGCAGGGGGATCAGCGCGCCCAGCGGAATCTCAAACGGAACCGACCCGATGTCGATGTAGTTGCTGCCGCCGGTTGAAGGGTGCAGATCAATCCGGTACCCACCCACGCCTACCGAGTCGCTGTATCGGGTGCCGCCGTGGGGGCCGACGAGAGCTATCGCGACGTCATGCTCGGTGATCGTCGTAACGGTCTTGGCGCGTCGTGATTCCCGTACGTATGGCGACTTCGCAAGGCCATCAGCGGTTCCCGTCACGTCCGGGCGGATCCGTAAGCCCGGAAAGCCAGTGCCCCCATCGGCACGCGGCGCCTCCGTTTGCAACCAGTACAGCAGGGACAACGACAGCTGGCGTGCCTCGGTCAATGCTTGCCTTGACGTCTCCTCGCCGCCGCCGATCAGCGGCTTGCGCCAGTAGTCATTGAGTGGCCAGTTGACGAGCGTGATGTCGGAGGCGAACGAACCGGGTCGGTGCAGTGCACGTGCGAGCACTCGGCGGAACGTCCACAGCTCCTTGTCTCCGGCGTCAGTGCTCTGATCGGCCATTACGGCCAGCGGATCCTCGATCGGGTTCGGCGCAAATGTGCGGTCGACGGGCTCGAGACTTCGTGGGTCCGGGGCCGCGAAACCCAGCAACGGACCCGGCCAGAAGTTGGGCTGATAGGACCGCCAGAAGCCGTACCCGGCCGGGGCGTCACCAGTGTGGTCTTCTCCCTGATGGTGCGAGATTGCGAAGCACACGGTAATGCCTTGCTGATCAAGGGGATTTGCCACGTCCGGTGCATGTGGCTCGTCGTGCTCCGAACGCGCGTCGGCACCCAGTGAGAATTCCGCTCCAGTCAAGGCGAGCAGGTCACCGGTCTCGGTCGCGTCCAGCACATAGCTGGCGGCGATGTCGATGGTGTTTCCGGAGCGCAGATCCTGCACCGTCACAGCCGTCACGCGATCGCCGTCGACATTCGCGGCCAGCGCTCGGTGTTCGGTCAACACCTGCAACCTGCCGTCCGACTCGTAAGGGGCGAGCATTGCATGCAGCACCGCCAGCGCGACCCGCGGTTCGTGGCAGAGCTTGCTGACTCGTCCTGCTCCCGGGTTCAGTTCGCTGGTGGCCAGTGCCTCCGAACGCAACGGGTACCACTGCCGGTAGTAGCTGCGGATGCCCTCTCTCAACGCGCGATAGGAGGCGGTCACGCCGAACTGCTCGACCCAAGGGTGCTCGTCTGGCGGCACTGCCTGTGCAGTCAGCTGACCGCCGATCCAGTCGGTTTCCTCGGTGAGGATCGTGGTTTGCCCAGCCCGGCATGCTGCCAGCGCTGCGGCCACGCCGCCAACGCCTCCGCCGACGATGAGAACGTCGGGATCGGCGATGGAAACGGATCTGTTCGGCATTGATGTTCGCTCCTTGCTGCTCTCAGCGAGCGGGCGCGTAGTTGTCTGTCATTGGCAGCTCGGTCGTCATGCCGCCCGGGAACTCGCAGCAGCCCATTGGTTCGAGCCGTTTGATGTCGCACGGGTGTTCTGCCAGCGTCCGGACCGGCCGACGTTCTCGATCGACACGGTTGCGAGCGAAAGCGCCCACCGCATCCGGTCGGCAGCTTCATCGGGATGTGCGCCGTATTGAGCCGCGAAGACATCGACGCATCCCGACACGCCCCCGTGCGTCTGCAGGCTGAGCTCGATCGCGGCAGTGATCTGCTCGATCGTTGGTTGGTCCGATGGCTGCAGGCTGGAGACGAACAGCGCCTCGGCCTGAGTGGTAAGCGTCATGATGATCACGCTCCGAGCGACGATGAAACGACGGATAGAAAACTGCAGATTGAGCATCGTCGACTGCACCCGCGGATGTCTGCGAAGCGAGCATCCAGGTCAGCGTCGGGCCCGCAGGAGTCTCGGACTACCAGCTAACGGGAAGTGACCGGCCCGAGCCCGGGCAAGAGGGATCAAGAGGGATGTGGTGCGCAGCGAGTCGATACCGGGTAGCGGGCACGGCGTCGCTATTGCCAGCCGGATACGGGAACGGTTGCTCGCACGGGCGACGTTTCCGAGGCTTGGCGGCAGGCTTGGCCGCAGGCTTGAGTGCGAAGGATCCCGCGCGTGGACCTGCGGGTCCATGCCGCCCTGACACTGAGCCGTAGAAGCGAACAGCAACGGGAAGGAGACCTCGAATGCTCATCGCCGTATGTGTCCTATTGACACTGGGTGTTACCGCAACCATCGTCACGCGAGCAGCAAAACGCCGGCAGGCGCGCCACAGAGCACGTGGACCGATCGCGCATGCGTTCCGCGTGCGCGAGTTCGGTGAGTTCGACGCGCATTTGGAGGCGGTAGCTCGAGAGGAATTCATTCGCCTCGAGAAGGAGCTCGCCCGCTACTTGGCTGGCCGCGTCGGACACATCGTGGTTGTCTCGAAAGCTCCGCATGGCATCGCGCTGGAGCTATCCGATGGTCGCCGCCTCGCGCTGGGCGGCATCAGCCCCCGCACTGTCGAAGTCCTCAACCGCCGCGCACCAGTGGACGCCCTGCGGCCCGAGAGCATCAACCGGGATTACTTTTCCTGCCGGCTGGTCCTGCGCGGACTCACCGGCGACCCGGTCGAGATCTACGCGCGCAACATCACGCTCGCGGCCTGATCACTTTGGATCGTCCATGTGGTCAGGAGTGCGCAGCCGTCGGGACTGCGCAGCCGTCGGGACTGCGCAGCCGTCGGGACTGCGCAGCCGTCGGGACTGCATGCTAATCGGCGCCGAGGACTTGGAAGTCCTGGCTGACGAAGATGTGATGCGGCCAGTTGACGCCGATGTAGTGGACCTCGTACTCACCGTTGCTCAATTGGACCACCCGGTCGACAACACCACCCGGGTAGGCGCCCAGCGCGGCTTCGGTCGCTTTGTTCGCCGTCGTTCCGCTGACGATCGTCCCGGACCCCTCAGTGTAGTTCGCAGGGATCTGACCGATCTGTTTGGCTGTCGTCGGTGAGCCTTGCTGGAAGGGGATCACGCCTGCCGCCAAGGAAGCCGCAGATCCGCCGCTGTCCGTAGGCTGAACGCTGACCTCGGTGGCCATAATGGTCGTTCCGCTGGTCGTGCCGAGGACGAGCACAGACTTGCCGGTGGCGATTGCACTGGCCGACGTTGGGCTTGTCCCGTTCTCAAATGTCGTCGCCGGCGCCTCATTCACGGTGACCTTCTGACCCGCTGGCGTCGTCATTGTGAAGCTCGTCGTTGACACGCTGTTGACGGTGCCGGATGCTCCGCCTGAGGCTGGTCCAGAGCGGGCGTTGGAGCCCGCGCCGAGGCGGCCGGGAGCACCCGCGGCGCCGGCCGATGGTCCGCTGGCGACGCTGCTGCCTGATGCGGGCTGTGCGGACGTTGTCGAGTTTGACGTGGCAGCAGCGACCGAAAGCCCGATCGCGGCACAAGCTACCGCAGCAGCCGTGATCCACGTTGCTTTGTTGGACAGCAATCGCCGTACTCCACGCTGGCGCGGTTGCTTGACGCTTCCCGACGTCTCCGCTGCGTCAGGCCAAAACGTTGCTGGAGCGGGCCAGGCAGGGCCGGGACCGGAATTGCCGGAAGTTCCGGCTGGCGGCGTCTGGGATGTCGGCTTCGATCGGGGGCCATCCCCAATGTTCTCATCGTGGTTAGTTTGTTCGTAATCATTCATGGGTGAAGCTCCTCTGGATAAACAGCACCTTGAGCGTGCTACCCGTTCCTTTGAAGTTTCTGTATGCCTACTGAGACGCCGAGCTGAGCCGTAGGGGTTTTGCTAGCTGGATGTTGCGACTCCCGTTAGCTTCAGCCAGCGAGACCCGTTGGCTGTGAAGACAGGGCGCCTGCTGGCGGCGACGATTGAAGCTGCGCGGTCCTTCAGCCTGCGCAGCAAAGCGAATCGCCGACAGGAGAAAGCTATGACAGCAATGACCGGGACCGCGGAGTCGACGCGTGAAGCCCGGCTGTCGTCAGGATCCGTCCGCCGCCACGTCCTATTTGGCGCTGCTATTACCGCCCTTGGCGGTTTGCTGTTCGGCTACGACACGGGCGTCATCTCTGGAGCTTTGCTGTTCATTGGTCGGGATTTCCATGGCCTGACGTCCTTTGACAAGGAGCTGTTGACCAGCGTGCTGCTGATCGGCGCGCTGATCGGCGCTCTGATCGCGGGGAGGATCGCCGACAGAGTGGGACGGCGACCTACCGTGTTGGGCACCGCGGCGCTGTTCATCGCTGGGGTTATGCTCGCTGCCTTCTCGCCGACGTACGGAGTCCTCGTGGCTGCTCGGGTCATCATCGGGCTGGCGGTCGGCTCGGCGTCAATGGTCGTGCCGCTCTACATCGGCGAGACGGTCCCGCCGCGGATGCGTGGCGCTTTGGTCAGTTTCAACCAGCTGGCCATCACCTCGGGCATTCTCGTTTCCTACCTTGTCGACTATGGTTTGGCGTCCTCGCAGAATTGGCGACTGATGTTTGGGCTGGCCGCGATACCCGCGCTGTTGATGTTCGTAGGCATGCTATTCCAGCACGAGAGCCCGCACTGGTTGGTTGCCCGAGGCCGAGAGGACGAGGCGCGCAGCGTGCTGCACCGGATCCGGAACAACAGCGATGTCGAGGCCGAGATCGCGCAGGTACGCCAACTGTCGACACGGAAATCCAGCTTGCGTGAAAGCCTCAACCCGGCGTTGCGTCACGTCATGATCATCGGTGTTTCGCTAGCGGTGTTCCAGCAGATCACCGGGATAAACACCATCATTTACTACGCGCCTACCCTGTTGTCCTCCGCCGGCCTGGGCAACTCGGCCGCGCTGCTGGCCAACGTCGTCAACGGCGCAGTCAACGTTGGGATGACCATCGTCGCGATTCGGCTCCTGGATCGGGTTGGGCGGCGACCGCTGCTGCTGGGCGGCACTGCGGGGATGGCCGCCGGGATGGTCGTGGTCGCTCTGACCTTCGCCATCGGGGGCAGCCAATTGCATGGCGGCGCGGCCTACTTCGCCATTGCCGGCTTGCTTGTCTACACCGGGTCCTTCGCTATCGGGCTCGGCCCGGTGTTCTGGCTGCTGATCAGCGAAATCTACCCGGTACGAATCCGTGGGCAGGCGATGAGCGTGGCGACGATGGCGAACTGGGGCGCGAACTTCGTTGTGACCATCTCGTTCCTGAGTCTGCTGAGCGCCATCGGTAACGCCGGAACATTCTTTCTCTTCGCCGGGCTGTCCCTTGTCGCGCTGACTTACTTCCAGCGACAGGTTCCCGAGACCAGGGACCGCAGCCTGCAAGACATCGAAGCTGACCTGGACGTGCCTACGGACCGTGGCCTTCCCAGCCAATTGACCCAAGCGCCGATCGATGCTGTTCTATGACAGAGGGTCACGCTTTATCGATATTTGAGGACCGAAATGCCTAAGACCTCGCGATCGAACGAACCTCCTCCCCGCCGATCAGCAAGGGAGCGCTCCGCGACATTCCGTGCTGCTCAGCGACGGGCCGAGCGGCGCCGGCGCGCCATAATCTCCTTGGTGGCAGTAGCTGTCGTCGCGGCAGCTGCGGGGGGTATCGCGGCCGCCGTAAGGTCCGGTTCTGGCCACGGGCCAGCGCAAGGATCGACCGACGCCGCGACCGCTGTCCTCACCGGTCCCCCAGGGCCGGAGGGCATCGTCCTGGAAGAGGGCCAGCTGCTCGCACCAGCGAGCACAGCAGCAGATGGTCAGACAATTCAGGGCATCCAATGTGATGCCAACGAGCAGGTCGCCTATCACATACATAGCCACCTGACGGTCTACGTCAACGGGTCGCTACGACCGCTGCCAGCGGGCATTGGGATTGTCACGCCAGTTGCTGAACAAACCCCCAGCGGGGTGTTCGACACCGCTAGTCGCTGCTACTACTGGCTGCACGTGCACGCACAGGACGGCGTCATCCATGTGGAGTCGCCCACGACCAAGGATTACACCCTGGGGCAGTTCTTCGCGATCTGGCAACAGCCACTAAGCACTGGGCAAGTAGGGCCTGCCAAGGGCCCGCTCACGGTGTTCGTCAACGGCGTCCGTTACGGCGGGAACCCGGCCTCGATCGTGCTCACATCCCGCGAGGACATCCAGATCGACGTAGGCACACCCGCGGTGCCCGCTAAAAGAGTCGACTGGTCGACCTCGGAACTCTGAGTCTGCTGAATCAAAGAGCGCTGTCCGGAATCAGTTCGATGAATCTTGCGGCTGCTTGGACGCCCGCCTGCAGACATGATCCCCAGTCATGCCCGCGCCGTTCCATGGTCTGCGCTGCACGCAGTGTCACAACGGCACCCAACGTGAATTCCTTGGGGGCGGAACCGGACGCGATCGCTTCACCGACAGAGCAGTTCGTGAGAAGTGTCGCCGTCGCAGCCGACACGTCTGCCTTGATCAGTGCCAGCCCCACGATGCTGTTGGATCCCGGACGGCACTCGTAGTAACGAGCGCGACGTGAACCACGTTGGCCACGTCTCGGCCGCGCGCGGTAGTCGGCTCCGCGGTCGCGGACGCAACTCTTCAGCAGGTCTAGCGCGTCAACGATGTCGATCACGGCTGCCCTCCAGTTCCTCAATTGCGATTGTGGGTTCTTCACCGTCAAGCCTGTCGTGATGCTGTGGAGAAGTCGCCAGTGCGAGCGGCCATGTTTCGAGTGTTGCTGGCATCGGGGTGGGAGTACCTGCTAGCTGGTATCGAGACCAGACCGGCACTGCATGCTCGACGCGATGGCGCGTTCGATCCCTTCCGGCTAGCAGGTAACGACGACGGATGCTGGCCAGGACGACTCGGCGGCTCACATTTGCCACAGTCGGATCTAACGGATTTGTGTTGGACAAGTTGCATTTGCTTCAGGAGGCGGTGGCCATGCCCATTCCAGCAGCGGTGGCTGAATTGGTTGATACTCGTGAGATGTCGACTCGAGTCGTGGTTGCCGATGATGACGTGCTGTTGCGTGAGGGCGTGGCCAGCCTGCTCGGCCATTCCGGCTTTGAGGTGGTCGGGCAGGCCGGAAACGCGGTGGAGCTGCTTGCGATGGTTCGATCGGCCAGGCCTGAGGTGGCGATTGTCGATATTCGGATGCCGCCAGGGCACGGAACCGAGGGTTTGGACGCTGCGCGGGTGATCCGCAACGAGCTGCCAGACACGGCGATCATTGTGTTGTCTGCGCATGTTGAGGTCGACGAGGCGATGGAGCTGCTTGCTGGTGGGGAGCGACTCGGTTATCTGTTGAAGAGTCGAGTCACGGACGTAGCGCAGTTCATCGACACGGTCCAGCGGATCGCCGCCGGCGCCTCGGTGGTCGATCCGTCCCTGGTTCAGGAACTCGTGAAGGCGCGCCGGCGGCGTGATCCGCTGGACGTGTTGTCGCCACGCGAGCGTGAGGTGCTGGGCTTGATGGCCGAGGGCAGATCGAATGCCGGCATCGCCGCAGAGATCTTCGTCTCCGAAGGCACCGTGGAGAAACACGTCCGGAGCATCCTCACCAAGCTTGACCTTCCCGAGAGCGAAGCCGGTCATCGACGGGTGCTGGCGGTACTGAGGTTCCTGGACGCGCGCTAGCCGAATCGTATCCTCTGATTGGTTGACGCCGCCGCCGCTCTCGCCGACGACATGTCCAGTTTCATCGAGGTGTGGGCGACACCATGGAGCTTGCGCAGCCTCTTTGCACCCGACTTCCCGCTCGAGCGGGCGCTGAAGGACGTGGAGCGGCGCCCGCGTCGCAATTGGCAACCCAAGCCAAAGCGTCACAAACCCGAATAAGGAGATCTGACATGCCGCTGGTCCACATCGACCTCATCGAGGGCCGCTCCGACGCCCAACTCGCCATCCTTGCCGACGTGGTCTATGGCGTCGAGCGGGACGTCTTCGCGGCGCCCGAGGACGACCGCTACATCATCATCACAGAACACAAACCGGGCCGCATGAGCTTGGGCAGTACCGGACTCGGCTATCAACGCAGCCCTGAGGCGATGGTCATCCAGCTAACTGAACAAGGCCGCGACCGCGACCAGAAGGAAGCGCTCTACCAGGCACTGGCCGATCGGCTCCACGACGCCATCGGCCTGAGCCCAGAAGATCTCATCGTCTCCATCGTGGCGAACACGAGCGAAGACTGGTCATTCGGGCTCGGTCACGCCCAATTCCTCACCGGCGAACTCACATAACTCGTGCAGCCTGCGCCGTCACCAGGTGAGGTGTCGGCAACGAGGTCTCGATCTCAACACCGGCTGGCTGCCACGACACATTGGACAACGCATTTCCGCAACGCCATACCAGCTCGTCATGAACTAGTCGGTGCGGAGACGCGGCCCACCGAGACGGCTACGCCGGGATCGGGATTCACCACCGGCGAGCAGCCGCAGACGGCGACGGGGATCGCCTCCGCCGCTGGCGGTGGCGCCGTTGCCGGGGAAGTGTGGTCGGCGGTCCTGAGCTCGGCGAGCCGGCGGCGGGAGGGCACCATGACGACCGCGAGGATCACTCCTAGGCCGAGCACCACGGCGGCCACGGTGAAGGCCGTGGTGTAGCCACGGGTGACCGCGATCGCCGTCGCCAGCGCGCCGCTGTGGTGGGCGGCTTGGTAGCTGGCCGTCGTGGTCAGCGCCACCGTGCTCAGCGCCGAGACCCCGATCGATCCGCCGACCTGCTGCATCGTGTTGACCAGCGCCGAGGCCACGCCCGAGTCCTCACGCCGAACGCCTGCGGTGGCGGTGTTGATGGCCGGCGAAAGGATCATGCCGAAGCCCAGGCCCAAGACAAGCAGGGCGGGCAAGACGCTGGTTTGGTAGGTGGAAGTCACGGTGAGCTTGCTCAGGTACGCCAGGGCACCGGCACCGAGCAGCATGCCCGAGGCCATCAGGACCCGCGGCCCAACTCTGGGCAGGCCCACGATGCTGGAGAGGTTAGAGCTGATGAGAATGCAACCCACCATCGGCAGGAACAGCAGCCCGGTGGTCAGCGGGCTGTATCCCTTGACCGATTGCATGTAGTAGGTCAGGAACAGAAAGACACCGAAGAGTGCGATTCCCGCTAGGAAGACCGCGACATAGGACCCGCCCCGGGTTCGGTCGAGTATCACGCGCAGTGGCAGCAGCGGGTGGGGGGAACGCCGCTCGGCAAGCACGAACGCGGCGAGCAGCAGCGGGCCAGCGACGAGGCTGCCAATGGTCAGCGGTGCCGCCCACCCGGCAGTCTCCGCACGAGAGAAGCCGAATACGACAAGGAACAGGCCGGTCGAGGCGAGCATGCTACCGGGCCAGTCCATGCGCGGTCGGATGGCCGGCGAGCGGCTCCTTATGAAGGCCAGGGCACCGGCCACGGCGATCGCGGCGAACACCAGGTTGACGTACAAGGTGTAGCGCCAGGACAGATACTGGGTCAGGAGCCCACCAAGGATCAGGCCCACCGCTCCGCCGCCGGCGGCCACCGAGCCGAAGACACCGAAGGCCCGCCCTCGCTCACGCGGGTTGGTGAAGGTGCTCACCAGAGTGCCGAGAGCGGCTGGCGCGAGGAGGGCGCCGAACGCGCCCTGCAATGTCCGGGCTGCAATCAGCATCGCAAACGAGACCGACGCGCCCCCGAGGGCTGAGGACATCGCGAAACCGGCCAGACCCGTGACGAAGACCCACTTTCGGCTGAACATGTCGCCAATCCGGCCGCCCGGTAGCAGCAGGCTGCCGAAGGCCAGCGCGTAGGCCGTCACCACCCACTGCCGGTCACCGTTAGAGAAGGTCAGCGCTCGCTGCGCTGAGGGCAGCGCGATGTTCACAATAGTGGAATCCAGGACCACCATCAGCTGGGCGAGCGCGACCACGACCAGGACCAGCCACCGCCTGTCGGCCGACGCTGCCGGGTGAATTTGCGTAGCAGATGACATCCGAGCTACCCCCACCTCTGTGAGCTATGCGCTCATATCCCCTTGCATCGTCAAGGGGATGCAGTAATTTTCGGCCTGTCGATGTGAGGTGTCTTCGCAGCTAGCGCCAGCAGTCCATTCCCGCTAGCCGCCATCCATCACGATCACCGGATACGCCTCGAGCTCCATCGCGCGTCGAACAAGACGCTCTGTGCCGCCCGCCTGCGGCGCCGGCCGCACGGGGTCCTCGACGAGTCTGTCGGGCACCGCTCGAAGGCGCCCTGAGCGGCCCACTGTGCGCGCCACGGGATCGGACAGTCCCGGATCCTCTTTGCCTGAAGCCTGGCGAAGGCTCGGCGCTTCTTGATCACGTGGGCCAAGCTTCGCGCGATGGCCGAGGGGGCCGAGCTCGCGTCGAAGGCGCTCTACTGAGGCTCGGTGCGCGCTTCGACGCTCGTTCGGCCCCGCTCGTTGCGGTATCGGCAGTGACCCGAACTCCCAGGTCGTGCAACAGTAAACGGGACCTGCCGCAGATCATCTCGGTCACGGTTTGTCCAGGCTCTGGACCTGTGCCCCGAGAGCTGCGGGTGGAGCGGAGATGGCGCCGGCCCTGAATTGGTTTCGCAGTTGCATCGGCTTAGAGTGCTGCACGTCGACGTAAGTGATGGGTGGCGAAGACGCCGACGGCTGCAGGCAGCCAGAAGGTGACTACCCGAAAGACGAGTACCTGTTGTACGGCGAGGGCCGAGGGCACGTGCATGCCGACGAGTACCGCGATCAGCGCAGCTTCGGTGGTACCGACACCTGCAGGTATGGGCAGGGCCGTCCCAGCGGCGGTACCCAACATGAAGGCGATCAGCAGCGCGCCGAGGGCAGCGACGGGCCGTGGGCCCGGAACCAACGCAACGCTGGCCGCGAAGGCGAAGGCGAGGATCAGCGTCGTTGCCCCGGAGGCGCATGCGAGGGTCGCCAACCTGACGAGGTGCCGCGACAGGTCCCGGAGCGGGGACCAGAATGTCGTCCAGTCACGTCCGGGCCGGGACGTGCGCAGGCGACGGAGGAGGACCGCTGTTGCCAACAGTATCGCGATTGCGAGCCACGACCAGGGTGAGCGCAGTGGTGCGATCATGTTGGCGATCTTGGTGGTCAGTGCCTGGAACTCGTGGGCTCCGCCATTGAGACCGACCCAGCGCCCGGCAAGAACGAGGAACGCCAGCAACGCGATATCGGTGATTGGCCCCAGTATGTGCAGTGACACCACAGCGCCCAGCGCAGCGGGAAATGTCAGGCCCCGGCGGGTGAAGTATCGAGCATTGACTGCTGCCCCGCCGAGGCCACCCGGGGTCAACCGATCCGCGGCTGAGGCAGCGAATTGGACGAGTACCGCTTCACCCAGCGGTAGCCGGGCGCCGGAGGCTGCGCGTGCTGCGATTGCTGCAGCAACATAGTGCAACCCGGCCAGCATGATCAGGACAGCCGCGAACTGCCATCGCAATCGGAGCAGGTCTCGACCGATCAGGCGACCAAATGCGAGCAGATCGCCACCGGTATCGCCGTCGACGTTCACTGCGCTGACGGTCGCCGCAGCCAGTAGCACGAGCGTCGCTACCGCGGCTGCGAGGCGCCATCGCGGACTGACTGTCGGACCCGGGGAGCTGTGATCATCAATAACGGACGGGCCCTCTGACGGCGCGGCGATCTGAGCAGTGTTGTTGCTTACCACGGCTGGCCAATCTCCGGTCTCGCCGGTTAGCTGAGCATGGTCAACGCTGAACATCTCGCGCTGGCCAGCAGTCCAGGTCGGCACAGGTCTCCTTCCGGCGCGATCACCCTGATCGCTTCGAGGGTTCTTGCCGTGATGGCCGCGCTGAGGACTGGGCCCAATGCGGCTTGAGCGCGGGACGTGCGCACCGCCTCATTCCTGTTGTGGCGCATCCCAGCGCCTCGCGAGGAGACCAGGTCGGCCACTCCAGCATGGTGTCGAGACCTCCGGTCACGCATTGCCGCTAGGCGGAAACCGGCGGTACCGCTAACCGGGGCCCGGATAGCCGCCTAGGAGCGATTCGCACAACCAGGGTCAGGCCGGATTCCTGCTGGCGGTTAGTGGGGTTGGGTGCCAGCCGCGAAGACATGCGCGGATGTACCTGGGAGGGTCGGACAACCGGTGGGATGTTGAGTAAGCACGGATTCGAAGGACTTGAGGGAAGATGATCGAAGTTCCAGCTGTGCCGAGCTCGACCTCCGGCCGGGCGCGGTCCGCTTCTGGTCACGCCCGGATGAAGGCGGCGCTCCCTATGCCAGTTGCCCTTACGACAGCGGCGATCCTGGCTGTATCGGTATTGGTCAGCGGATGCTCCTCGACAGGCCACAAGCCACCAGTGTTCCTCCCAACTCCGACGGCCGGCGGAGTCACCTTCTACCTGTCGTTACCCGCCTCCATGGCGGGGCTGAGCGGCGCGGCAGCCAAGGTGGCGACACCGGGATTATCGGACTACCGGCGCTTCAGTTCGCTGGCGACGGCTGCCGGTCAGTTCGGCGCCACCGACGCGCAGATCAACACCATCGCCAAATCGGTTGACACCCTTGGACTCCAATTCTCGGCCGACCCAACTCGGTTGTTCGCTCGGGTAACCGGATCGGCTCAGCAATGGCAGGCGGCGTTGGGAACTCCGCTCACCTCGCAGGCTGCCCCCGCGTCGAATCCGTTCATCACCTACACCCTCCCGTCCCGAACGCCGGCTCCGCTGCAACCCTCGGGTACCCAGCTGCTGTTGCAAACTGCTGAGGTCTACGTCCCGACCGCGGAGGGACGCCGCCCGCCCAGTGGCAACGGTCCGGCGGCGGCGGAGGCGAACACCACGGCTGAGCCGTGGCCGACCAACAGCGGCACCCCGATCAACGCCGGCTGCTCGGCACCCCCGATACAGCAGGGCGAGATTTACACCGAGCAGCAGACCCAGACCGCATACGGCGTCGACACACTGCGCGCTCACGCGTCGGGCACACCGGTGATAACGGTGCTTGACCTAGGGGGCGGCTGGCTGCCGAGCGACCTCCAACTGGCGGGGCAATGCTTCGGCTACTCCGCGCCGCAGGTTGAGCAGATGCAGGGCGACGGTGTCGCAACGGTGATCGGGAACGCCGACCCTGAGACATCTCTCGACCTGCAGACCGCCGCCGCAGTGGCTCCCGACGCGCAGGTGCGGCTCGTCCAGAGCACATCCGCAGGGGGCGGCATCCTGGACGGATTCAGTCGGGCGTTGGGCGGCCCTGGTGGCCTGCCGGACGTCATCTCGCTCTCCTATGGCGGATGCGCGATCGATGAGAACACAGCCGATCCTGCCTTCACTTCGGTCGTCGATGCCGTTCTGGCTATGGCAGCACTCAACGGTGTGTCCTCGTTCGTGGCGGCTGGTGACTCCGGGTCGACCGCCTGTGGCCCGAGCGTCAGCGGGACGACATTGTCCTATCCGGCGGTGTCGCCCTTCGTCACCGCCGTGGGTGGCACGCGTCTCACCCTCGGCACCGGTAATACCCGCGTCTCCGAGACTGTGTGGAACGATTCGGTGTATGGCCAGAGTGCCGCAGGCGGCGGTGCACTGAGCCGCCGCGAGCCTCGGCCCACGTACCAGAACGGCGCTATCCCGCAGAATCACCGCGCTGTCCCTGATGTGAGCGCGCTCGCTGACATCGTGCCGGGCTGGCCGGACGTTATCGATTCCACCGTGGTACCAGTCGGCGGAACGAGCGGCTCCACGCCATTCATTGCCGCGGCCACAGCACTGGTCGACGCCTCTGAGCGCGCCGCGGGCCGACCCCGAATCGGGTTGGCGAACGGATGGTTCTACAAGGCCGCATCACAACCGGGATCCTTCTACGACGTAACGACAGGCAACAACGACCTCGCCGGCGTCGGGTGCTGCCAGGCCTCCGCCGGCTACGACCTGGCAAGCGGTCTCGGCGTGCCGAACTGGACCACGCTGCCGGCCACACTCCCGCAGCCGGGCTGACCGATCGGACTGAGTCCAGCTGACTTCGAGGGCGTAATGGTTTTGGCGCTGGCCGTTTGGATCCCCCGGCTAGCGGTACCTCCGGCTTCGGGCTGGCTGCGATGCGGCCAACAGCGACCCGGCCGATGCTGGAATCGACGATTCGGCCGGCTCACCGCCGCGATCACGGCACACCACAAAGGAGCAATCATGCAAACAGCGAATCGGAATCACGTACCCCCGGCGGTAGCCGTGCTCGGTGCTGGCATCATGGGTTCGGCGATGACCCGCAACCTCGTTGCCGCGGGACTGACCACCACTGTGTGGGACCGATCATCGGAAGCGACCAGCCCGCTCGCCGATGCCGGTGCCGTCGTCGCCGCGTCGGCGCGGGAGGCGATCAAGGGCGCTGGTGTGGTGATCACCATGCTGCCCACCGCCGACGTAGTGGAGTCGGTGATCTTCGACGCCGGTGTGGCCGACACGTTCGCGGACGGATGCGTCTGGGCGCAGATGGGCACGATCGGCGTGGAGGCCACTTTGCGCATCAGGGATCGGCTGGCCGTGCGTCGTCCGGACGTTACGTTCGTAGATGCTCCGGTGTCGGGCAGCAAGCAACCGGCGGAGCAAGGTCAGCTACTCGTCCTGGCTTCGGGACCTCCCGCGGCCGCTGGTCAGTTGGCACCGGTGTTCGACGTCATCGGCCGCAAGACGGTCTGGCTCGGCGACGTCGGCACAGGCAGCCAGTTGAAGATTATCGTCAACGCTTACCTGTCCATACTGATCGAGGGTGTAGCGGAGACGATGGAGCTGGCTGATCGCCTCGGTATCGACCACCAGCAGCTTGCGGAGGTCATCGAGGGCGGACCGCTGGACGCCCCGATCGTCGACGCGAAGTTACACAAGATGGACCGGGGCGACTTCGCCCCCGAGTTTCCGCTCGAGTGGGCACTCAAGGACGTCGACCTCGCCATCGGTGCCGCGCACGGTGACAGCCTGCCGCTACTGGCCGCGTTGTCCAGTCAGTGGCACACCGCCGTAACCGCCGGATACGGCCGCCAGGACATCAGCGCCGCCCGCCTGGCGCTCGGCCGTGCGAACCGGACCAGTCCGGCTCACTAGGACTAGCCACCATCCGAGATCACCCTTCGATGACGGCGGATCGCGGTGTAACGTCACCGAAGTACCTGCTTCCAGGGAGGTGCCTCTGACAGCTCGGCTCGTTGCCGATGAGTCGTCCGGCGGTGTGATCGCCAGCGGGTTGTCCGACCGCCACAATGACGTTGCTCGTCCCCCGCGTTGGCCAATCTCGTTTGGGCTCAAATGCCGGATCCTCGTGACGCGCAGTGAACAAAGCCTTGCTGCGTCGTCCGGCGGGCTTGCGTCGCCAAGATCGATCGCTGGACGGTGCCTCCGCTAAGAGATGAGAGGAACTTGCTGATGGCGCACATCGACGGGAACGCTGACGCCGAAAAGGGGATGCTGGGGTCCGTGCCGGGTCAGCCGGCACTTGGCCGGGGCCCGGCACCAACCGGGAAGTACTCACGTCACGAGTATCACCATCCCGCGGCCGGATGGGGAGCGGCCAGAAGCGTTGGCAAGGTACTCGAACGCGCTGGTGAACCGCTGGAGGGTTTTCGCGCGCTGTTCGTGATGAATCACCAGGACGGCGGCTTCGACTGCCCGGGTTGCGCGTGGCCGGACGACCCGGATGGCCTGCGGCTTGACCTGTGCGAGAACGGTGTCAAGCACAGCACGTGGGAGATGGCACCTGCCAAGGCCGATCGCGATTTCTTTGCCGCGCGCACCGTCACCGAGCTGGCTGGTTGGACCGATTACGACCTGGAGGCAGTGGGCCGGCTGGCCGAACCGCTGAGCTATGACCCGGCAAGCGACAAGTACGAACCGATTTCGTGGGACGAGGCGTTCGCGCTGGTCGGTGACACTCTGCGCGGGTTGCAGAACCCGAATCAGGCTGCGTTCTATACGTCGGGCCGGCTGAGTAACGAGGCGACCTTTCTCTATCAGTTGTGGGTGCGGGAGTTCGGCACCAACAACCTGCCGGATTGTTCGAACATGTGCCATGAGGCGAGCGGCAGAGCTTTGACGGCCGCCATCGGCACCGGCAAGGGCACCGTCGATCTGCACGATTGGGAGGCGGCGGACGCGATCTGGGTGATGGGTGACAACGCAGCCTCGAACGCGCCGAGAATGCTCACCTGGTTGGCTGAGGCCGAGCGGCGCGGGGCGCAGCTGGTCCATATCAATCCGCTTGTGGAAGCGGGCTCCCGGCGCACGATCGTTCCTCATGAGTTCGTCGACATGGCCACGTTCCACGCCACCCGGATCGGCACGATGAATGTCCAGGTCCGGATCGGCGGTGACCTGGCTCTGCTGCGTGGCGTCGCGAAAGCGGTCTTCGAGGCTGCGGACAAGGATCCCGGCGTGCTCGACCGCGAGTTCATCGACTACAACACGCAGGGATTCGATGAGTACCGGCAACTGGTGGCGTCAACGGCCTGGTCTGACCTGGTGGCCGGCTCGGGGATTACCGAGGACGACATCCGTAAGCTCGCCGCGTCCTACCTGGCGTCGCAGCGGGTGATCATTGCCTGGTGTCTGGGGCTCACTCAGCACGAGCATGGCGTCGATACCGTGCGCGAGATCGTCAACCTGCTGCTGCTACGCGGCAACATCGGGCGGGAGGGGGCGGGCCCGTGCCCGGTCCGTGGCCACAGCAATGTCCAGGGCAACCGCACCTGCGGCATCAACCACCGTCCCACGAAGGACTTCCTGCAGCGGCTCGGCGACGTGTGCGGCTTCGACCCGCCGCTCGAGCACGGGTTGGGCACGGTCGACGCGATCGTGGGAATGCAGCGTCGCGAGGTGAAGGTCTTCGTTGCTCTGGGCGGCAACTTCGCACTGGCAACGCCCGATCAGGCATACACCTTCGCGGGCTTGCGCAACTGTGAGCTGACCGTTCAGGTGAGTACCAAGCTGAACCGTAGCCACATCGTGCACGGTCGACGCGCGCTGATACTGCCGTGTCTTGGACGGACGGAGAAAGATCGTCAGGTCAGCGGCGAGCAAGGCGTCACGGTCGAGGACTCCATGTCGATGGTGCACATCTCGCACGGCATGAAAGAGCCCGTGTCGGAGCAGCTTCGCTCCGAGTGCGCCATCCTCGTCGGGATGGCCCAGGCGACGCTTCCAGACAGCAGAACACCCTGGCGGGACTACGCCGAGGACTACGACCGCATCCGCGATGTGATGTCGCGCGCGCTGGTCGGGTTCGAGGATTTCAACCGCCGCGCCCGCCACCCGCACGGGTTCAGGCTCGCGCAGCCTGCCCGCGACCGTGTCTTTCAGACTGCTTCGAGCCGTGCCGAGTTCTCGCACGCTCCGCTGCCCGACGACGTCGACCCCGGCGCCGGGCGACTGCTGCTGACGACAGTTCGTTCGCACGACCAATTCAATACAACGATCTACTCCAACGACGACCGGTACCGCGGGCTGAGGGGCCTGCGCACCGTGATCTTCATGAACCGGAACGACATGAGTGAGCGGGGCCTCGGCGAGTTCGACCTCGTCGATGTGAAGAGCTTCTCGAAGGACGGCTCAGAACGCGCTGTCTACGGCTACCGCGCGGTCGGCTACGAACTACCTCCCGGATGCACTGCCGGCTACATGCCGGAGCTGAATGTCCTGTGCGGGATTGCCGACTTCAGCACCCAGAGCGAGCAACCGGTCACGAAGCATCTCGTCGTCGAGGTGACGCCGGCGCGCACCACGGGAACTGCAAAGTGAAAAGTTCGGTCGGGCCCGCCTCGGCGTGCCCGGTGGGAGATCGCGTTGTCGACGCGATGCTCACCTGCCCAAAGACGCATCGGAGCGATTCGCAGCTGGCGGAGATCAGCGCCCTGTTCGACGATGATCACGTCCACCTGGCGCTGGTCATTGCCTTGGACGGACGGCTCATCACGACGATCGAGCGAGCGGACCTGGCTGATGTTCGCTCGCCCGAGACAACGGCGACCCAACTGGGCACGCTCGTCGGTAGAACGGTGGGACCGGCGGAGCCGCTGGAAGCCACTACCTCAAGCCTGTTGCGCACAGGACGTCGGCGGCTGGCTGTCGTCGGCGATTCCGGTTGCCTGCTCGGCCTGCTATGCCTCAAACGCGACGGCACCGGATATTGCACCGACGAGAGTGTCCGGGCCCGCGCCAGCGGTGTTCAGAAGCCCCAGCACGAACCAGCGTCGATCGCCCTCGGCATCAATAAGACTGCGAATCGCTGCAGATAAGCATGTTCGGACGGCCACGCAGACACACTACTACCGCGTTTCTGCTGGCCGCGGAAGGAAAGGTGCGAGATGGACGTTACCTTAGCCAGTTCGGCATATCCCCCTCTTGCTCTCGGCTTCTTCGGCCTGGGCACCGGCTATCTGATCTGGGGTCCACAGGAATTGCTGGGCTGGCCCGCTCGCGACGAACGGGTTGACCGCTCGCTCGGCGTCTGGGGCATCTGGATGCCGGGCTTCTGCCAATTCGTCGCCGGCATCATCCTGTTCATCGGACTGAGCTGGCTCCAGGTGTTCACCAATCAGCCGCCCCTCTACATGGCCGCGCTCGCGTTTTCGGCGTACGGGATCCACTGGTTTGCGATCGGCTGGAACCGTTATCGCGGCAACGACCCGCGCCCGAACGCGGGGATGTCGGTGGCGTACATGGTGATCTCGGCGATGGGCGCCACCGTCTTCTTCAAGGTGCACGACTGGCCGGTGGGGCTGGTGTTCGTCGGACTGTTTGCCGTCTATCTCAGTGAATTCATCGCGACGGTAGGGGTGAGCCTTGCCGAGCGAGCGCTCGGCCTGTTCCGTATCGTCACCGGCGCGTGGTTGATGTACATCACCTATGCGGTCGCGGTCGACTTCGCCATCGGATACCACTGGCGCGTCTAGCCATTTGCCGGGGACCGTTGCGGTCCGGCATCGTCGCGGCCGGGGTCGCGGGCTCACCGGTATGAACCAGCACGCGCTGGGTTTGCAACGTGTACAGCAACGCGAGCACTGCGCCGTATCGGCGCATCAGCCCCGGCCACAGCAGGCCGATCTCGAACGACAACACCGTCCCGGTCACGGCGCCAACAGCCACCAGCACACCCATCGCTTGCGACCAGCGACGCGCCAGGGTCATGGCGACCTCGTTGGAATGACGCAGACCGATGTACTCAGCAAGAAGCACGAACGTTGGTAAGGCGATCCCAAGGCACGCCAAGATGACGTGAAAACCCAACGTTGACGCCATCTGAGCCCGCGCCGGAACAACATCACCGCTCAAGGGGGGCAGCTACGAGATTTATAGCGATTGGGCGCCAATGTTCGAGCCAGGTATGCCCTTGCCGCGAGTCCATGGCAGCGCCTCCTCCGCTGAGCGCGCAACCGCCAATAGCAGCGATCGTATAAGGCGCTAAGCATCCTGCCCAGTAGTCATCATGAATTGACGTCTTTTCTGGCACGGTCGGTGAGCGGGGAGCCGCATCCGTTGCTTCGTCCGCATCGGGTTGCCAAGACGTCGCCATCTCCTTGGCTGCTGCCAGCCTGTTCCGGTGCTCACAGCGCCTCCTTGTCAGCGCTTCCTTATTGCTCAACAAGCCGAAACGCCACGTGACTCGTATGTACTAGAGACCAGCTCCTGATCGAGTTGCGCTTGCGCGCGAGGTGGTGGTGGCAGCCTCGCAGCGCGGCACACCGGCGGCTGCGTAGGCAGCTTCCTCGTCCAGGGTTTCGTGTTCAAGCAATGCTGTCGCAAGGGCATCGAGCTTCGCCCGGTTGTGGCCGAGGAGCGCAACGACTTGTTGATGTGATTCGTCGACGATGCGGCGCACCTCCCCGTCGAGCAGCTTTTGGGTATCGGGTGACACCTCGCCGGCACCGGGAAGGAGCGGGCCAGTGCCGTCGCGCGGGAGTACGGCGACGGGTCCGATGGCTGAGCTCATGCCCCAGCGACCCACCATCTGGCGGGCGATGTCGGTGAGCTGTTGTATGTCTGACTCAGCGCCTGTGCTGGTCTCGCCGAAGACCACCTGCTCGGCGGCGCGGCCACCGAGGGCCACTTTGATCTTCGCTTCGACCTCGGGCTCGCGATAGTTGAAGCGGTCGCTTTCCGGGGCTGCGAACGTAACGCCGAGCGCCATTCCGCGGGGAATGATGGACACCTTGCGTACCGGATCGGCGCCGTCCGTGAGCATTCCCACGATCGCGTGCCCGGCCTCGTGGTAGGCGGTCCGGCGCCGATCGGCTGCACTCATCATCACCTGCCGCTCGGCGCCCAGCACGATCCGCTCCAATGCGTCGGTGAAGTCGGCTTCGTCGACGACCTCGTGGTTTCGACGGGCCGCCAGCAGAGCAGCCTCGTTCACCAGATTCGCGAGATCTGCCCCGACCATGCCCGGAGTCGTCGCCGCGATCCGGCCGAGGTCGACATCGGGCCCCACGGGCACAGCCCGCGCGTGCACTTTGAGGATCGCCTCGCGGCCAGCACGGTCAGGCGGTTGCACCGCGACCCTGCGGTCGAATCGACCGGGGCGAAGCAACGCCTGGTCCAGGACGTCGGGCCGGTTGGTTGCCGCGATGACGATCACGCTCGTCGCGGAGTCGAACCCGTCCATCTCGGTCAGGATCTGGTTCAGTGTCTGCTCCCGCTCGTCGTTTCCGCCGCTGAACCCGGCGACTCCGGACGTGCGTGAGCGGCCGATAGCGTCGAGCTCGTCGATGAAAACGATCGCCGGGCCGGCCTCCTTCGCTTGTGCGAAGAGATCGCGCACCCGTGAGGCGCCCACGCCGACGATGGCCTCGACGAACTCCGATGCCGCCATCGAGAAGAACGGGACGTTCGCTTCGCCGGCCACCGCTCGGGCGAGCAGCGTCTTACCGGTACCGGGTGGCCCGGAGAGCAAGACGCCGTGCGGGATCCGGCCGCCGAGCTTTCGGTACTTGTCGGGATGACGGAGGAAGTCGACGACTTCCGTCAGTTCGGCCTTTGCCTCATCGATCCCCGCCACGTCGGCGAAGGTGATGCGATCCCCGGAGGGCTGATATCGGCGCGCGCGTGATCGGCCGAACGAGCCGAGCACGTTCTGCATGTTCCCTGCGCGTCGCATCACCCAGAACAGCAGCAACAAGAACAGTATTGTCGGTCCGAAACCAAGCAACAGGCTCTGCCACCACGGCGCCCCGGTGTCCAGTGGTTGGGCGTTGACCACCACGCCCTTGCTCTGGAGCAGGCTGGACAGCGCATTGTTGTCGGCAAACGTAGGTATCTCGGTCTGAAAGTTTGTCGTCGGCTTCGAGCCGGCGTAGGACTCCGCCTGAGTGAACGTGCCCTGGATCGATGTCCCCTTGGATGTAATTTCCTTCACGTGACCCGCGGTCACCTGTTGGAGGAAGAATGGGCTGTACGGGACGCGCACCCGCGCCGCCGGCTCCGTCGCCCGTGAACCGACGTACAGGTTGATGGCCAGCAGCGCGAGCGCGAACAGAATCCAGGCGCCGCCCACTCTGAAGCGGGGACGTTGTGGAGGAGTTTTGGACGATCCACTCGGAGTTGGTGGCGCGGTGGCGTCGTGGCGCCGGTCCGCGCGTGCCAGTGGATCAAAGGGATTGGTCCTGTCCATGGCTGGCTCCTTATCCCACAATGCGAAGTCTATGCCGCCCCGGCGCGGGCCGGCGTCGAGATCGGCCTCGGATGGGCTGAGGGCAGCCCATCAACCGAGCGGATGCTTTGGCCGATTTGGGTGGGATGGGCCCTCACCCGCGCCACTCGTTTCGACTGCCGTTGCAATATCATTGATGTCTCGCTCGGTAAGTGTGATCTGTGCACCGGGAAGCCAGCCCTCAACCTGCGCGGGGCCACGTGCGCCCACGATTGCACCGCTTACGCCTTCGAATAACAAGACCCAGGCAACTGCGGCGGCTGGCGTCGAAACTCCGTGACGGTCAGCGACGGCCTCGAGCGCTTGCGCAACGGTGAGGTTCGCTGCCAGATTGGTGGTGAAGTCGGGGCTGGTACGGCGCCAGTCATCTCGAGGCAGGCCTTCAACGCGTTCCTTGGTGAAGCTCCCGGTGAGCAGGCCCGACATCATGGGGCTGTAGACGATTACACCCGTAGCGTGGTCGGAGCTCCAGGGCAGCAGGTCGCTGGCAGCGTCTCGATGGATGGCGGAGAACTGTGGTTGCAGCGTGTCCACGTGGCCAAGAATTTCGGCACGCTCAAGCTGCTTGACGCTGTGGTTCGATAGGCCTACCGCGCGCACCTTCCCTTCTTGCTTGAAGTCCAGCAGCACCTGCCAATAGTCCTCGAGCTTGGTGCCGTCCTCCGAAGGCCAATGCATCTGGTACAGGTCGATCTGCTCAACCTCAAGTCGCCTCAACGACATCTCCAATTCGCGGCGAAGCGATTTGGGGTCACCTACCCGCCGGGGTTCCGCAGTTCGATCGGCGTCGTCCCATACCAATCCGCCCTTCGTGAACACGTAGGGACGTTCACCCAGGGGAATGTCTCGCAGGGCACGGGCGACAACTTCCTCTGAATGACCGAGCCCGTACACGGCTGCCGTGTCAATCCAGTTGATGCCCGTACTGAGCGCATACCTTATGGCGCCGACCGCTTCGTCATCGTCCTGAGGGCCCCAGCTGAAGGCCCAGTCACCGCCTCCGAGCGCCCAGGCTCCAAAGCCCACTCTCGTAATGTCCATTCCGGTGCGTCCCAATGCTGTGGTTGGGATCAATGTCGTTGTCATCCTGTCTCCTTCTTCGAATGCCGCGCCGCGCGAGGATCGTCCTGGCGCGATAGGCAAAGCTCGTCCGATTAGTTTGTTCAGGTGACGGGTCGTGCCCGTTCTGCCTTAGGCGAAGCATGCAATGCCCTATCGCCGTTGCCGGCTCGTCACGATCAAGCCTGGCCTCGTGTTGTGAAGAAGTCTCCGGTGCCGGCGCCCATCTTCGAGTCTTGCTGGCGTCACCTGGGATTACCTGCTAGCTGGTAGGAGAGCTCAGCGCAGGTTTATCCGCTGCGCTCAGGGGAGTTCGTGGGAGATACTGTGGCGCGCGATAACAGTGCGTTGATAGCCCGCACCGGCAGAGGCAATCGGCGCGGTCGCGCCGCCGAAGGTCGCTGCGCCAACTCCGACGATCGCCGTCAGCAGGCAGCCGGTGCCCAGCGCCCATACCGCTGTCTGGACTCTGGGAGTACGCCGAGGCCTCGGCCTCGGCGTGGAGTGTGCGTTGAGGCTCGGGCGCTTGATGATCAACCTTCGCAAGGCTGGTACGAACAGAGCGAGGACGAAGCTGGGCGTCGCTGCGATGATGAACAGGTCAGCGACGTTGTAGACCCGCTGGCCAATGGGAATGAAGTCGACCACCCCACGGACACTCCCTGGAGCGGTCCAGTAATGCATGAACAATCGATCAAGCAGATTGCTGCTCCAGCCGGAGATGATCGCGGTTGCTGAGATCAGCACGGGGCCCGAACGCCGGCGCCGAAGCAGCAGTGCTGCGAGCGTGAATAGCAGTCCGAAATCAAACAGGTCGAGCAGTGCGCCCGTTACGGGGCGGCCATACCACGATCCGACGGTAGCTGGTACGAGGTTGTCGCCACCGTAGTTGATGTGTGCGGCAGCGACGTTTCGCCAGGCCCACCACTTCAAACTCTGATCGAGAACAACGATCGCCGCCGCCACCGCACCGAAGACCAGGACCCGTCGTGGGACTCCGTGCCTCCCATCTATAAGCGGTTCTGAGCGCAGCGACGGCGGTCGATCATTGAGAATTCCGATTTGCCCGTCCACGGCTACTCCTAAGCTGAGGCGTCAATGTGTCAATCTCGAGCGTGGCTCGGATCGGGACTTCAGTCGCCCTTGCCAACGAGCATCTTCGAGTGAGGCTGGTGCTACCCGCCGATCGCAGGACAGCGCTACCCCCGCTGGCGACTGGCCCACCGCGCCCTGGGGGTCGCATGATTGGTGGTCGTGTGCGGCTGAAGACACATTGCCGCTAGCGGTAATCCTCAAGTCCAGCCTGCCGGAGTTCGAGACTGATGCTGGTGGCGTCGACATCAGGAACCCCGCGCGGGAGGGTTGAGCGAGGTCACCTGCAGGCAGCCCTCTCGGCGTTGCCCGCGTGTCGCTGATCCGTGCCCACAGTTCATCCGCGAAGGAGCCTGATGTCCGAGTCGCAAGTCGCCTCCCCGATGTTGCTGCCAGCGGCACGTGGGGTTGCTCGTCCTGGCAAAGCGCTGCTGATCGTGCTCGCGCTGGCCCAATTCATGGTGGTGCTGGACTTCACGATCGTGAATGTCGCGCTGCCTTCGATTCAGAGCGGACTGGACGTTGCGACGACCACCCTGCAGTGGGTGGTCAGCGGCTACGCGGTTGCATTCGGGGGCTTTCTACTGCTCGGCGGCCGCCTCGCGGACTTGTTCGGGCGGGTACGGCTGCTCCGCGCAGGCTTGATCGTCTTCGTCCTGGCCAGCGTCGCCGGCGGCCTGGCCGTGGAGCCGACGTTACTGATTGCCTCCCGAATCGTGCAGGGTGTCGGGGCCGCCATCGTGGCACCCGCTGCGTTGTCGCTGCTCGTGACTAGCTGGCCGAACGAGCGCGAGCGCAGTCGCGCCCTTGGCATCTATGGCGCCGTCGTCTCGACCGGCTTCGCTGCCGGTGCTGTGTTGGGGGGCGCCCTGGTCGAGGCGGATTGGCGCCTGGTCTTCTTCGTGAACGTGCCGGTCGGTGTGTTCCTGTTGGTGGCGTCTTACCGCCTGTTGCCCGCCGACCCGCCAGTACGCGATGGTCGACTCGACGTGCCAGGGGCGGTCACGGTGACCGCAGGCGTGGCGTTGCTCGTGTTAGCCGTGGCGCGGGCAGGCGACACGCTCAGCGCTACTCAACCTGCGTTGTTAGCAGTCGTTGCGCTTGTATTACTCGCCACCTTTGCGATGCGGGAACGCACTACCAAGGCGCCGTTGCTGAACCTTGCGATGCTGACGGATCGGGGCATCCTTGGCGCGAACTTGTGTCTGATCGCCGTTGGTGCCTTCAACGCAGGGCAGGTACTTCTTGTAACGCTCTATCTACAGGATGGTCGGCACCTATCGCCGTTGTTGACCGGGCTGTGTTTCGTGCCGCAGGCCGCTGGTGCGTTCCTCCTGTCCGGCCCCGCCTCCAAGCTTGTGCCCAACCTGGGCCCGCGCCGAAGCCTCGGCGTAGCTATGCTGATCGCGCTGGTGTCTCTGATCGGGGGAGCGTTGGCCGATGCTTCTGGGTCGATCATCGCGTTGCTGTTTACATTGCTGTTGATGGGTGTTGCTGCGCGGATCAGCATGGTCGCAGCGACTTTGGCGGGCACTCACGGGGTCGTCGCCGAGCAATCGGAGGGCACCGCCAGCGCCCTGCTCACCGCGACCCGGCAATGCGGGAGCGCCTTGGGCGTCGCGATCCTCTCAGCGACGCTCGTTCTGTCGGGCGGCAGCGATACCCATGGCACGGTTATCGCGATGTTCGTTGCCGCTTCGTTTGCGCTCACCGGCCTACTCGCCACCCGCGTGGTACCCGCGCTCCCGACGCGAACCGACAAGACTGCGGGACATCACGTCTTCCACCGCGGCGCTGGCCGTAAGTGAGTGCGCTCGGTCACCCCTGGTGGCGCTCGCCGTTGGCGTTGATGAGCTGGCGGATTCCCCGCGCGGACAGCGCCGACTTCGCCAAGAATCCCACCGCCGCGCTCTCGGCAATCAGATCAGCGAAATCCTCTTCGTCGTGTGCCGACACCAAGATTATCTCCGGCGCCGGACGAAAGTCGTAGTTGTCGAGTTGTGTTGCTACGTCGAAGCCGCTTTCAGTGCCGAGGTCGATATCCAGCAGCACCACATCTGGTTTGAGTTCGCGCACGAGATCGATCGCCTCGGCGCCGGTCGACACCATCGCAAGCACAATCAGTCCCTCACTCTCCAGCAGGCGCCGTGCCGTGCTGGCGAATTGAGGGTTGTCGTCGACGATGAGACAGCGCAAGGGCATGTAGTTATCATGCCTAGTGAAGCGCGGATAAGCATTCCGGTTAGCCTGCATCGTTAGGTCGGCAAGTGTCATGCACGTCTCCGGGCGCTACACAGCGCGGTGTGCGGTGAACGCCCGCTCAGTCGACCGAAGAGCGAACCCTGCTCAGTTCAGAGCGGGTTGATCTGTAGGATTGCGCCATGTCGATGGCCGCGATGTCGCCGAGAAGCTCCGGGAACAATGCCACCCAAGCTAAGCATGTCAAACGTGCCTCCGCCAAGAGTGTGAAGTCCGTCAGACCTGCCGTCGAACCAACCGCAAAGGCGACGGAACCGCCGCTGCGACTGCGAGACCAGCGGCGGCTGGAGCGCCTGCAGATGGGACGCGACCAGGTGCTCGACGCAGCCGAGGAGTTGTTCGGCAACCAGGGCTATCAGGGGACGAACCTGGACCAGGTGGCGGCACGCAGTGACTTCTCGGTTGGCGCCGTCTACACGTACTACACGAGCAAGGCCGAACTGCTCGCAGGCGTGATGCAACGACGCATACCAGAGTTGACCGAAGCCATCGAATCCTCACTGCGCGAAGATGATACGGGCGAAGAGCAGCTCCTCAGCATGACCGGCGCCTACATGGCCTTCTTCCACAAGTACCCGGCATATGGTCGCCTGACAATGCGCGTTTACTCGACCGGGCTAGAGGTGATTCCCGATTTTGCTGAGTATATGGACGCCTATCATTCAGGCATTGCGATGTACGCCGATGCGGTGAAACGCGGCCAAGCTGACGGATCAGTTCGGGAGGGCGATCCCGTCTGGATGTCGCGGATGCTTTCGGCAATGGTCGTTGCGCACCATTCGATGACCGCCCAGGGCGGGTCGGATTCCGATGGCTTTCCGACTGAAGATCTGCTCGAGATGATTCGTGCCGCCATAAGGACGCCCCCCGCGAGGCGGAAGCCCACCGCCAGGCCGACGCCCACCGCCAGGCCGACGCCCACCGCCAGGCCGACGGGGACAGCCAGGCGGACGCGCCCGTAACGTCCTGCGGACGGTGATATCAGGCGCCGATGCGGGCGGCTTGCCGGCGAACGGTTACCGGTTCGGCCAGCCGCTGCTCATCGCACGCCTTCTGCAAGAGTACGAGGGTCTCGTCGAAGCTGGCTCCGAGGCGCGGTCCGGGCGTGAAGGTGGCCGGAAGGTGCTTCATTCCATTGATGATGCCGACCGTGTCATAGTGCACTGCGCCGGCCGGATCACAGACGAAGTCGGGCATGCGGTCGAGCACAGCAGTCAGCATCTGCTTGAACGTCATCCGGGCCATGTTCGATCCGATGCATCGGTGGATGCCGAGACCGAAGCTTGCGTGTCGGTTGTTCTTGCGATCGAGTTCGATCGTGTTCGGCTCCGGGAAGACCTTGGGGTCGCGGTTGGCCATCGCCCACGACAGCCAAAGTCGCTCGCCCTCGCCGAACTCGGTGCCGGCGATATCGCAATCCGCGCTGAAGGTGCGCCCGTCGCCGGGAGCGGGCGTGTAGAACCGCAGAAACTCCTCCGTCGCGGAGTCAAGGAGGGTTTCTCGTTCGCGTGAGAGCCGCTCGCGGTCCTCCGGGTGTTCGGACAGGTACTCCAACGAGTGGGCAGTCAACGCCGTCGTGGTATCGAACCCGCCGCCGATCAGCAGGCCCAATACGTTTGCTAGTTCTTCGTCCGGCGGAGTCTGCCCCTCGATGGTCGCGTTGACCAGGGCATCGATGAGTCCGGGTCGCGGGTTCTGACGAACTTCAGCCAGGGATGCATACAGCCGTCGGTACATCTCCATGCTCTGGGCCAGTACACGTGGCATGTCTGGTGAGTCCGGTTTGGTATAGACGCCGGCGTGCGCCGGTTCGCAGTAAATGGGCCAGTCGGCCAGGGGGAGGCCCATCATGGCCAGCGTCAACACCGCGGGCACGATATTGGCAAGATCGTCAACGAAATCAAGCTGGCCGGATTCGATCTTCTCGTCGATAGTGGCGCGTGTTAGCTCGACCACGAACGGAGTCCACCGTGCTACCGCGGCCGGCGAGAGATAGGCGTTCAGGGTCTGCCGATATTGCCGCTGGCCGGGAGGGTCCATCTCAAGGAAGCCCGCCGTCTGCGTTGATCCGGGTTGCCCCGGAATGCCGATACCCTGGTAACCGCGACGCTTGTTGTACACGTCATGGTCGTTGGAGAGAAACTCGGACTCGCGCGCGATATCAAATAATTCCTGATGACCGGCCGCTACCCAGTGTCCGCCGTAGGTGTCAGACCACGCCACCGGACACTTGGATTGCATCTCCCCGGCGATCTCCTCGAAATGAAGACGGTAGTCAGACGCGTGGCGGTCAAAATGGAATTGACGGTCGGCCTTCTGATCGTCGGACATCGGTAGCTCCTCAGCCTGCGTTGCTACTCCGGCAACTGAACCATCGCTCAGTTGGCTAGCGCCTCATTGTAGCGAAAATCCTCGACGATCCGAAGCGCCGCCGTGATCGATCGCGAGGCGCGAAGTAATGCCCTATGATTCGATTGCCTCAACGCGCTAGTAAGGCACATCATCACACTGAGTCTCAGCTCAGTTCATCTCCCTTAGCAACGTCCTCGGTGCATGGGAGATCGGCAACCGAAGTCAACTTCCTTGATCGTCCGTCAGCCTGAGAGGTGTCCGTGTCAGACAACGACCTACCGAGTAACTCTCTCCACACCCACCCTGTGACTCCGTGGGCGGATCTGACAACGATCCCGGGCGTCCGTGCGGCTTGGGCTCACAGCGGCCTCGCAGTCACTGCGGATGGGGAAATAATCGGGTTTCACGCCGGGCAACTAGTAGCCTTCGGCCTCGATGGCCGGGTTCAGCGAATAGTCCGCTCGGATCTCACCGAGGGCCACGGCATCACGCTCGTCCGAGACGATGGCGATGACTATCTTTGGATCGCTGATCCGGGGTTCGTGTTCGCTTCCACCGAAGGCGAAGGTGAGGCAGTCTGGCGGCCGATGTTCGGCGGCGGCATCTACCGCGAGGCGCGCAACCCTCGCGTCGTGAAGATGTCCTTGAGCGGTGAGATACAGCTGGAGCTACCGCTTCCGCCCACCCACGCATCCGTCCCGGCTGGACCGATGGGCGAGTACTGCCCATGTGGAACGGCGGTTGACGAGCAGCGATTGGGAGGGGGCGGTGACATCTGGGTTGCTGACGGCTACGGGTCGAGTCTGGTCCATCGGTTTGATAGAAATGGCAGTCACTTGATGACGCTCACCGGCGAGGAGGGAGCGGGCCGATTCGCGTGCCCACACGCCGTCTTCATCATGCGTCGCCCAGATAGTGATGCAGAGCTATACATCGCTGACCGGGAGAATCGCCGGGTCCAGGTCTACAACTTGGAGGGTCGATACGTGCGTAGCTTTGGTGACGAATTCCTATCCAGCCCTAGCGGGTTCGCCAAGTGGGGCGAGACGCTGGTCGTCGCCGAGCTGTACGGGCGGTTGGCCCTCGTGGATGCCCACGACACTCTCCTGGGTTACATAGGAGGGCCGACGAGCACAACAGCGCCGCTCGGCTGGCCTGAGCGACCGGGTTGGCCGAATGCACTGTCTGACGAGGGCCATGCGGTGGCTGCGGTGCCCGATGATCACCAGCCGTTCAACTCCCCGCACTCTGTCGCTGTCGACGCCGATGGGAACCTCTACGTCTCAGAATGGCTCCTGGGCGGACGCTATTCGAAGATTCTCGGTCAACCGGGCTCCTGATTTCATGGAGTAAAACTGGACGGAACGGCTCATACCTCAGCGTCCCATCACCCATCACTACTTGATGACGCCGTGCGGGTCGATCACGTACTTACGGGCCGCCCCTCCATCGAATTCTCGGTAGCCGCGGGGTGCGTCGTCGAGCGAGATGACCGTGGCACCGACTGCATCGGCGATAGCGACTCGGCCATGCAATATCGCCATCATCAGGCCATGGTTATATCTCATCACTGGGCACTGGCCGGTCGCAAAGGACAGGGACTTGGCCCAACCTGTTCCTAGTCGCAGGGAAAGGGAGCCGGTCCTCGCAGCCTCGTCAATGCCGCCCGGGTCGGCAGTTACATATAGGCCAGGAACACCGATGCTCCCGCCGGCGGCTGTCAGACTCATCAAAGAGTTGAGCACGGTGGCTGGTGCCTCGACTGCGGCGTGATCGCCGTGGCCATGCGCTTCGAAGCCGACGGCGTCGATGCCCGCATCAACTTCTGGAACGCCAAGCAAGTCCTCGATCTGATCTTGTGGACTGCCCAGACCGACGTTGACCGTCTCGCAGCCGAAGGTGCGAGCTTGCGCAAGCCGGTTCTCGTTCAGATCGCCAACAATGACAACAGCCGCGCCAAGCAGTTGGGCGCCAACAGCGGCTGCGAGTCCGACTGGGCCGGCGCCGGCTACGTAGACCGTTGAGCCGGGCTTCACTCCCGCCGTCACGGCTCCATGAAAGCCAGTCGGAAAGATATCGGACAGCATGGTCAGATCCAGGATCTTCTCCATCGCTTGCTCGCGGTCAGGGAACCGCAGCAGATTGAAGTCTGCGTAGGGCACCATCACGTATTCTGCCTGACCTCCGACCCAGCCGCCCATATCTACATAGCCATACGCTGAGCCTGGCCGATCGGGATTCACGTTGAGACAAACGCCGGTCTTGCCCTCCTTGCAGTTCCGGCACCTACCGCAGGCAATATTGAAAGGCACGGAACAGACATCGCCTAGTGCGATGAATTCGACATCTGGCCCGCGCTCAATGACCTCGCCGAGGATCTCGTGGCCCAGTACGAGGCCTCGAGGCGCGGTCGTGCGGCCGCGCACCATGTGTTGGTCACTGCCACAGATGTTGGTAGAGAGCACCCGGAGGATCACGCCGTGATTGCACTTTCTCCCTACGTTGGCGGGGTTGACGCCCGGGCCGTCCTGAAGCTCGAGTGTCGGGAACGGGATGTCATGGATCTCCACGCTGCCCGGTTCCACGTATGCCACTGCCCTGTTATCCGCCACTGCACACACCTGCTTTCCGTTTGTGCGGCCCGAAGTGCGTCGAGCCCCATGGGATGCGGACCCTGCGAAACGGGTCGATCACCTCGACCCGCCAGGACCTCAGGTCTTCAGATCAAGCAACAGCGGTAGTGTCACCAGGCGACGGACCATGAGACTCAGGTGGTACTGAAGCGGAATCCCTGCCGGGGCAATGTGAAATGACCGGGTTTTCGCGAGCAGGGTCTCGATCGCGACTCTCGCCTCGACCCGCGCAAGTGGGGCACCGACGCAGAGATGAATGCCCCAGCCGAATCCCACGTGATATCGATTCGTTCGGTCGAGTCGGACTTCATCCGGCTCCTCATAGATACTTTCGTCTCTGTTCGCCGCTGGCCACATCAACACGAGTCTCGATCCGGCAGGCAGCGAGCGACCTGCGAGGTTGGCATCCTCTGTCAGCACCCGGTAGTGGCCCCGGAACGGGGCGTCCACCCGGCAGGCCTCTTCGACGAAGGCCGGAATGAGTTCGGGGTGTTCTCGAAGCTGCGCTTGTAGCTCGGGCTTCTCGGCAAGTATCCGGACGCCGGTGCCAGTCAGGCTGGTCGTCGATTCACCGCCGGCGGCAATGAGGATCCCGAAGATACCGAAGGCCTCCTGATCGTCCAGGTTGCCCTCGGCTACGGCTTGAGCTGTCATCCCGATCATCGAGCCCGAGTAAGCGCGGGGGTCCTGTCTCGCCGTCGCGTAGGCGTTGACGACCTCGGCCATGTTGAGAGGCATCTCGCGATCGAATTGCATGATGCGCTCTTCGGATACGAAGCCGCTGATGCGCTCGACAGAGTTGTACCCAGCACTCTTCAAAGCAGGCGCGACCTCGTCGGGCAGCCCTAGGATGCGCGCGACCATGACCATCGGCAATGGTTCCGCGACTCGGCCCATCCACTCGAACGGCTCATCGGGCGATGCACTGGCCATCGCCTCCTCGACCAACGCGCGAAACTCAGGCTCCATCGCCTGCATGTTGCTCGTTGACAGCTTGCGGCTGACGATCTTCCGCTGGCGACCGTGGTCGGGCGGGTCTGCAGTTGCCAGTACGCCCTTGCCTTCCGGTGCATCGCCAGAGACTGGCGCTCGCAGACCGGGATGAGCCCACTCTCCCTTATGTAGGAAGACGCCAGTGTCGCTGGAAAACACAGCTGGTCGAGCCACGATGTCATAGATCAGGTCGGCGCGGGTCACAAGATACGTACCCGTTCCCTCGATCTCATGAACGGGGTCATTCTCCCGGAGTTCCCGGTAATAGTCGTATGGGTCTTGGACGACAACGGGATCGAACAGGGGGTCAAGGCCGGTACTGCTGGACATTCGGATCTCCTTTGCGCCGATCTTGCAGCGTTGGTAACGAATCATCAGCGGTTGGCGAGTACTCCGTCGCAATCACATCACGCTGACGCAACTGAGGCAAGATTCAGTCGAATGCAGAAGTTTTACAGTCCGTCTTGAGCGCACGGAGGATGCTCATTTTTCCACGATGCCCAACCGTGCTTACCCGCGCGACTTCGAGCACAAGGGAGCGCGGGTATGCCCCTGTGTAAAACCGTGACGCTTCAATGAGAGCACACTCGGCAGAGTGAGGCAAGACTCAGTCAACTGGTACGCGAGCAGTCACCCGCTCTGTCTCAGACTCAATTTCTGGGACTGAACCACTGCTCGTTCTGCCGAACCTGCTATGTCACAAAGTGGAAACATCCATTGACGTACTGCAGGCGCCGTCGTTACGTTGCGCAAACCTGTGCACCGACTACCGGCGCGCCAACCCGCTCGACCAAGCCAAATCGCCTCGCCTACCTCGAACTCTCGTCCTTGCTAGGCGATGCGGCGGTGACCAAATCCTGACCGGATTGGAGACTTCCGTGCTCACGCCTTGGCGCTGACCGCCACCATCGCTTACCGCGCAGTTCGCCCGTACTCCATGTCCGTCACTAGATAGTGAGGTACTCCCGTGAAGCTCCACAAGATTGCTGTCGGCGTAACCATAGGTGTGGTGGCCTTGACGGCTTGCAGCTCCTCGAAGAGCGCGAGTCCGAGCGGACCGTCCGGTGCATCGTCATCCAGCGGTAGCAGTACCGCGGGATCGGCCGCCACTCTCAAGGTCGGCGTTATCAATGATGCGAGCGGTTCTGCGGCCTCCGGATCGACGACGACCGAGGTCGGTCTGAAGGCGTACGTTAATGCTGTAAATTCCGAAGGCGGCGTGAACGGCCACAAGATCGAGTACGTCCTGGCCGATTCGCAATCCACCCCAGCCGGCGCGCTGACTGCCGCGCAAAAGTTAGTTCAGAATGACAAAGTCTTCGCGGTCATAAGCGCGTCGGCCTTCTTCTTCGGTGCCGAGCCGTATCTGCTGAAGGAGGGTGTCCCCGTAGTGGGCACAGGCTTTGACGGCCCGGAGTGGACTGATCCTAAGAACACCAACATGTTCACCGCCAGCGGGGTCAACAACAATGCTGACGTCTTCACCACCGGCGGCAACGCAGTCAAGGTTATCGGGGGCACCGTATGCGGGGCTGTCGGATACCAAGAATCGCCAAGCGCGGCCAAGTCGGCGGCGGCATTCCCGCAGTCCTGCGCACACCAGGGCCTGAAGGCCGGATACGTCGCCCAGATCTCCTTCGGAAGCACGGACGTGGCTCCGATCGCGCTGAGAATGAAAGCCGCGGGCGTGGACTCGATCTTCTTCTCAACAGTGCCCAGCACGGGATTCGCTCTCGCCGGCGCACTGCGGACAGTTGGCGCCACCACCAAGGCGATTCTCTTGCCAACGGGTTACGGCGGCGACCTGCTGAAGTCCTCGGCGGCAGTTCAGGCAGCACAGGGCTTCTACTTCTCCAACTCGCTTGCACCGGTCGAACTCAACACGCCAGCCACCCAGAAGCTGCAAGCACGGTTCAAAGCAGTGGGTGAGAACGACGGACCCGGCTTTGCGGAATCCACCGCTTACGAGGCAATGCTGGCCTTTGCTGCCGGCGTGACCGCGGCCGGAGACAACCTCACGCCGCAGAGCTTCATCACCGCGCTGCGGAAGGTCAACAACTTCGATGCCGAAGGCCTGTTAGCTACCCCGACCGATTTCGGCGATTACTCCCCAGCCAAGCAATGTGCCTTCTATGTCAAGCTATCCGGCAACAAGTTCGTGCCGGTTCAAGGCCTTGACCCAGTATGCGGAACCAAGGTTGGTACCAGCTGACGAACAGTTCAGGGCGTCCAGGTGTGCAGGCGTTCCTCGGTCATTTCTCGGATTGCCCAACGCGGCCCCTCGAAGCCTCGTCCACTCGCCTTCACTCCGCCGAACGGCATCTCGTCGGCCCGGGCACTCGACGCTTCGTTCAGGTGCACGGCTCCAAATCGCAGCGAGTCCATCGCCGCCCTGACCGAGCCGAGATCTTCTGCGAAGACTCCGCAGGACAGCCCGAAGTCGGTGGCGTTCGCGCCGGCGACGGCGTCCTCGAGATCGTCGAACGGGATGGCCGAAACGACAGGCCCGAACATCTCTGCGCACAGGGCTGACTGATTCGGTGTCACATCGGCAAGCACCGTTGGTCGTATGACCGATCCTTCGCGCTGGCCCCCGGCCAGCAGTTGTCCGCCAGAGCCGATCGCGTCCTCGATCGACTTCATGACCCGGTCAGTTGCCGCCGTAGTGATGAGTGGTCCGAGCGTAACCGACGGGTCGAAAGGATCACCTGACACGATCGAGTTGGCGAGTTCGACCAGGCCGCCGACGGTTTCTTCGTACCGGGAGCGATGGACGTAGAGCCGCTGGGTGGAGGTGCAGACCTGGCCAGCCTTGCGAAACGCGGCTGTTGCGATTTTCGGAAGTGCCTTGGACAGATCGGCGGACTCGCACACGATGGTGCTCGCGATACTGCCCAGTTCCAGTTGACTGCGGCGGATTCCCGCGCCGGCAGCGACCAGTCGGCCGACGGCCGTGCTGCCGGTGAAGGCATAGAAGGCGATACGCGGGTCAGCGAGCAAGGCTCGGCCGGCCGAGTCGTCAGCTCCATTGACGACTGCCAGTAACGCCGGTGGAAGGCCCGCATCGAGCAAGGTCTGAGCGAGCAACGCCGGTGTCATCGGGGCAAGCGGCGACGGCTTGAGTACGACCGCGTTGCCACCTGCCAGAGCTGGCCCGATCTTGTGGATCACCACGTTCAAGGGCGAGTTGAAGGGCGTGATCGCACACACCACCCCGAGCGGGAACCGGCGGGTCGCTCCGATCCTTGACTCGTGTCCGGGGCTGCTGCCGAACGCCACCGGCTCACCGGTGAGCCTCAGAGCCTCCTCGGCGCACAGCCGCAACGTGACCTGCGAGCGGTCGATCTCTTTGTGGCTGTCGCTCGGGGGGAAGCCCACCTCGAGACCGAGCAGTACGACGAAGTCCGCTCGCCGCTCCTCCAGCAGGTCTGCTGCCCGACGCAGTATGTCCGACCTGGTTGCCGGCGGAATCGAGTCGGCGGCCGCGGCAACCTCGACGGCACGATCGAGTAGCTCCGGCGTCACCGCGGGAAATTGTGCGATCGTCTCGCCGGTGAAAGGGTCATCGACCGCGAAGGTCTCGCCACGGTGCCAGACGCCCGCGATCAGCGTGCCGGTTTCGATTGCGGGGAGGCTGGGCCGCTGAGTCGTTTCTGTCATGGCAGGACCTGCGCATCTCGGGTCGTTACTTCGCATGCTGCTGTTGTGGCTCGGTATTGTGCCCGCGTCATTTCGCGTTACTGGATCGCTCGACGTTGTCGCGCACGAGCGCCTCGAAGCGGAAGATGACGTGGATGAATTTGCTGTACGGCGCCATGGCGAAGGCCTGGATCACGGCCGCCAGATGGATGAGCAGCACGATCCCGTAGGCGGACGTCTCGCGGGTGAATAGGGTTGCTAGCCCCGACGCGCCGAGAAAGGTGAGCGCGGCGAGCAAGCCATAGTCCTTCACCGTCATGGCGGCAACGCTCGTGACGGTCGACGACTTCGACTTGAGGTAGATCAACCCGCCCCCGCCGAGCACGAGTCCGAAGCCGCCGATGGTTCCGGCGAGCACCGGAACGGAGAGCCAACTGTACGGAGGGTCGATCCCGAGAATGTCCTGCTCGATCCCGGCAGCAATCGTCGAGACGAGGCACAAAGCGAAGCCGTACGCGAGCAAGCTGTGCAACCAGCGTCGGACCGGGGAAGGCTTGTCGTCCTCGGGGTAGTAACAGTCGACGCCGCCCCCACGCAGGTAACGCAAGGTCGCGGCGTACCAGATCGCCTGGCCCACCGCTCGGGCAGAAATTGGCGGCTTTCCGGTATTCACCTCGCTCCAGAAACGGCGGCCAGCCACGAACATGACCGCGACCGCATACACACCGGCGGCGAGCATGATCGCGAGCAGCGCGGGGTAGGGCACCAGGTCGTACGGCGAGGCAGCTGCGGGGTGGGCGGTGACCAGCGCCGGCCAGCCCGAGTAGGCCACCGCGACCGCTAGTAGTAACAGCGCCGAGCCGACGGCCGCGAGGACGAGGCCGGTCCAACCCCGTAGCAGGCGCGGTACCCGGGTCGGCCATACGTAGCGGTCGTAATCCAGAACGCGGACCGCCGCCAGGGCCTTCGGAACATCGATCGCGAACTCGTGCGGCGCGTCATACATACAGGCGTCGAAGCAAGCTCGACAGTCGTGGCAGAGATTGGCCAGCTGGCTGATGTCCGATCCCTCAAGTACGCGCCGACGTTCCAACGCAGGGAACACCGCACACAGGCCCTCGCAATACCGGCATGCATTGCACACCGTCAGCTGCCGGGTGGCTTCGGACACCAGCAGATCCAGCGATGTCCGGCCCCCCGGGTCGAGTGGCGGTGTGGCTTCAGCGCCCGGCATATGTCGCCACCTCATTGCCGGCGCGGCGACCCCACACACTGCCGATGGTCATCCCGAAGCCCGCCAGATAGCCGGTGCTGAGGATATTTCCGGACATGATCTCGCCAGCGGCAAATACGTTCTCGAACGCGGTGCCGTCCTCTCGTCGTACCCGACTGTCCGTACCGACTTCGACGCCCATGTAGGTAAAGGTGATACCGGGGCGCATCGCGATGCCGTAGTACGGCGTGGTGTCCACGCGTTGCGCCCAGTGCGATTTCGCCGGGCTGAGACCGACGGTTCGACAGTCGTCCAGGATCGTCGGGTTGAATGTTCCGGCTACGACCGCTGCGTTATAGGTGTCCACAGTGGCCTGGGCCGTCGGGCCGTCGAGGCCAAGCTGGGCTGCCACGTCAGCGACCGAGTGGCCGGTGGTGACGCCATACAACGGCGGTAGGAACTGGTGGTTGACCTTCTGATCCCAGATCGCATACGCGATCTGCCCAGGTTGCTTGGCGATCAACTGACCCCAGATGGCATACCGTTTCGGCCAGATTTCTTCACCTTCGTCATAGAACCGCTGGCCATGCATGTTCAGCGTTACTCCGAAGGGAACCGTATCGAGTCGGGTCGCGATGCCGCCGTCGAAGCGAGGGGCCCGGGCGTCGAGCGCAATGGCATGAAAACCGCGTTCTTGGCCGGCCCTCGCGGCACCCGCGTCGAACAATCGAGCGAGGATATGCCCATCGTTGAATGGCGTACCGCGGATGATGTAGTTGTCGACGGCGTCGCCCCAATACTGACGTAACCAGTCGAGGTTGGCCTCGAAGCCGCCGCAGGCACAGATCACCGCTCGGGCTCGAATCTCAACCCGACGCCCTGCATGCTCAGCGACGACCGCGGTGCACCGATCTCCGTCGAACACCAAGTCTTCGACCTTGGTGTCGTAGCTGACCTCGATGCCCGCTCGCGTAGCGGCGTAGCGGTAATAGGAGTTCAGCAATGCCTTTCCGCCGCCCAGGAAGAACCGATTGGTGCGGCCGAGGTGCAGGGTGCCGGCCAGCGGTTGCTGCCATCGGGCTCCGTGGCTATACATCCACGACGGCATCGATTCGGATTCCTGCACCGTCAGACTAGCTATCTCTTCGTTGCTTGGTCCCTCACCGACGCTGCACAGGTCTCGCCATAGCTCGTCGTAGCTGTATTCGCCGCTGTTGTAGTCATCGGCGGCATGAACGCATCGGATGTTACGGGTGTGGCGGGTATTGCCGCCACGCATGCGCCGTGGCGCGCGCTCCAGCACCAGGACGCGCAGGCCGCGTTCTTCCGCCGCTATGGCGCTGACGATGGCCGCGTTGCCGCCACCGATGACGACCACGTCGTGTTCAACGTCGGCCCAACGCGGTGCAGGCCCATGCGGCTGGGTGTGGTGCGGCAGGGAGTCTGAACTGACCACAGACCGTCCTTCTTCGAGTAGACAACTGCCGACTGGGGCGTCTTCAGGGCTCGTCGGGGAACAGCTGACGAACTTAGCAAGGAGTCTTTATTAAAAGTCTTTTGCGGTCAAGCTGTCTCGTGTAGCGTCGTTGTGGCGGCGCGAGTTCCTCGCCATGCCGCGATAAAAACATCTAGCCAGGTCGCCTCGGCGCGATGCTCAATCTGGAGGCAGCGCATGACCCTCACCCAACAACTCCCGGCTCTGGACGGTCCGTTCGTCACGGCAACTACTTGGCCAATGCTCATTGGCGGCGAGTGGGTGCAAGCTCAATCCGGTCAGCTGATCGATGTACTTGACCCGGGCACCGAGGAGTTGGTTGCCCAGGTACCGCGAGCACAAAAGGAAGATGTCGACGCGGCTGTTGCTGCAGCGCGCGAAGCATTCGACACCGACCGCTGGATGGGGATTCCCGCTCCCCAACGTGCCGAGATCATCTGGAAGATTGCCGACCTGATCGAACAGAACATCGAGGGGCTTGCCCGGCTCGAGAGCCGTGACAACGGCATGCCGCTGGCCTCCGCTCGCGGCGGCGTGAGCACAGTTACTCGGGTTTTCCGCTACTACGCCGGCTGGGTCGACAAGATCGGCGGTCGCAGCCTGGAGTTGGTGTCGGGCGGACGCCCCTTCCACGCGTACACACTCAAGGACCCGGTCGGCGTCGCGGCGCTGATCGTGCCGTGGAACTTCCCGCTGCTGATGGCGGCCTGGAAGGTTGCGCCTGCGCTCACCGCAGGATGCGCCTGCATTCTCAAGCCGGCCGAAGAGACCCCGCTCACCGCCCTCTGGCTCGGCCAGCTGTGCATGGAGGCTGGTGTGCCGGCCGGTGTGGTGAACGTTCTCACCGGCTACGGTCACGAAACCGGCGCAGCCCTCACCGCCCACGATGGCGTCGACAAGGTCGCGTTCACGGGATCGACGGAGGTCGGTCGTGAGATCATCCACGCGGCAGCCGGCAATCTCAAGAAGGTGACTCTCGAGCTCGGGGGCAAGTCGCCGGTGGTGATCTTCGACGACGCTGACATGTCTGCCGCGATTCCGGGCGCCGCTGCGGCGATCTTCTCCAACTCCGGTCAGGTCTGCACGGCAGGCTCACGGCTGTTCGTTCAGCAGGACCGCTATGAAGAGGTGGTCGACGGGATCGCCGACATCGCCAAGGGCATGCGGGTCGGCTACGCCACAGACGCGGATGTGCAGATGGGCCCGCTGATCTCGGCGAAGCAGCGCGAGCGTGTGCTCGGCTACATCGAGTCCGGCGTCGCCGAAGGCGCCACGGTGCGGACCGGCGGCCAGACGCGCGACCGAGGCTACTTTGTGGAACCGACCGTCCTTGTCAACGCGAATCCGACCATGCGTGCGGTGCAGGAGGAGATCTTCGGTCCGGTCGTTGCCGCGATGTCCTACGACGACATCGACGAGATCGCCGCCCGGGCCAACGACAGCATCTACGGCTTGGCAGCCAGCATCTGGACGAAGGACGTCAGCAAGGCCCACCGCGTCGCGCGGGCCATCAAGGCTGGACGCGTAGGAATCAACGTTCACGGTCTGTCGGACGTCACCATGCCGACGGGCGGATACAAGCAGTCTGGCTGGGGACGCGAACTCGGCCCCGAAGGCCTGGAGAACTTCCTCGAGACCAAGTCGGTGTTCACCGGACTCTGACCCGGCGCGGACGATCTCCCTCAGCTTCGGGGGAGATCGTCCAATTGCCTGGCAAATACGACGTCTTGCGCCTTTTCGACGCCGATGGCCATCGCGCCTCGCAGTACTGCGTCGCCGCCGAATCGGCCACTTTCGACTCGGCAGCGCAGCGGGGTGATCTTCTCCAGAGTGCGGTCGATATCGCGCCTGAGCATGTCGAGGTTCTGACCGATGCCACCGCCCAGAATGATGAGTTGCGGGTCCAGCAGGGCGGTAATGCTGGCGATCGCGTAGGCCAGATTGCGGGCTTCGGTCCGCAGAATCTGTCGCGCTACCTTGTCGCCCGCCCGCGCGCTCGCGAAGACATCGGCGGCGTGGAAGTCTTCACCCAGCCCGCGGGACCGAGCCTCGCTGACCACCGCATCGGCCGCGACCGATTCCTCGAGGATGCCCCGTCGGATCTCCCCGGGCGTGTTGACCTGGCCGATGGGTAGATAGCCCAACTCGCCGGCGGCCCCGGTGTAGCCACGGAAGATCTCACCTTGGAGCACGATGCCAAGCCCGACGCCACTGCCGATCGTCAGGTAGATGAGCGGATCCGAATCCTTGCCGGCGCCGTAGGTGTACTCGCCGACGGCGGCGAGGTTGGCGTCGTTCTCGATGGTGATCTCGGTGCCGATGCTCTCAGCGAGCGCCTCTACGATGCCCGGCTTGCCCCAGCCGGGCAGATTGCCCGCGTAGGTCAGACGGTTCTCGTGCGGATTGAACACACCAGGTGAGCCGACCACCGTGTGGGTGACCTCGTCCGGACGCAGGCCGGCAGCCTCAACGGTCTGGTGAACCGACCGTGCGATGAGTGAGACCAGGCCGCGCCCCGTCCGAGCGGTGTTTGGTACGTCCATCCGCTGCAGCTCGGCCGCCGCCAGGTCGGTCACCAGCACGCGGATCCAGTCTCGCCCCACATCCACGCACGTGACCGTGCCGGCGGCGGGATTGGCCTCATAGGTAAGGGCAGGACGTCCCGCCCGCGAACCGCGCGTCGGGAAGGTGCGCACCAACCCCGCGCGAGCCAGATCGTCCAGCACTGCAAACACGGTTGGTTGGGACAACCCGATTCGCCGGGCAAGATCAGGACGGGTGGTTGGGCCGTGCTGGAACAACGTGTGCAACAGCAATCGCCGGTTGGTGTCCCGTAGTACCGACGGCGCCTGAGCAGGCTGCAAAGCGTTGTTACGCGACATGTGTGGCGGTCCTGTCGTCGAGTAGTCGTGCGAGCTGAAAAGAGCTTACGGCGTGCTGGGTCTATTCGGAGCTTGACAGACCAACACCCATTTATAAATACTCCTGAATATGTGCACGACACCTGCTACGGATCTCGCTTGACGCCGCCAGTCGCCGTTCTAGGAGTGGATATCGGCGGCACAAATGTGGAGATTGCGTCAGCGACTTTAGACGGGCTCGTGCTTGAACGAGTCAGAATAGCCACCCAGGCAGAGCGGGGGCCGGCCGAGACGATCGATCGGATAATCGCCGTCGCCCAGGGCATTATTGATCAGACACTGGCTCGCCACGGTCACACTGTGGTGCGCCACGCGGTCGTCGTACCTGGCGTCGTTACCGACGGGCGGGTGCACTATTCGCCAAACCTTCCGGGCTGGGAGCAGATCGCCCTGGCCGAGACGTTTGAGCAGCGCTTGCCCACGGAGTCGGTGCCGCTCTTCAACGACGTTCGGGCAGGTGCGATCGCCGAGCTGCACCGCGGAGTTCTGCGGGGCGCCGACCCGGCCGTCTACGTCAACATCGGCACCGGACTGGCGGCGACATTCGCCTTCGGTGGCCGCATACTAGAAGGCGCGCACGGCGCGGCCGGCGAGATTGGCTATCTCAAGCTCTCCGATCGCCTTGACGTGCGGGGCGACACTCTCGACGCCCCGATGGAGGACTTCGTGAGCGGCAAGGCGCTCGGTGATCGCATCAGTTCGATTCTGGGTCGGCCGGTGGATGCCCGCCTCGCCTTTGCGCAGCAAGACCCAGTGAGCCAGCAGGTGATTCATCAGATGTTGTCGGTCCTTGGGAAGGCGCTTGTAGATATCGCGGTGCTACTCGACCCTGAGCGGATCGCGATCGGCGGCGGCCTGGCACAGGCCGATGTGATGCTGCCAGTCTTGGCGGCTTATCTGGCTAATGCCGTGCCTTATCCGCCCGAGCTGTGCGCAGCACATTTCACCGTCGATGCGTCCTTGCACGGAGCCATCACACTGGCAGCGATGGCGTCCGATCCGACGGTGAGTGAGCTGCAACTGAATGGGGAACTGTTGTGAATACAGCGCCCGTGGGTCGCAAGCTCGGTGGTCTCATGGAAGCCGAGATGGCCGAGCAGCCTGCTGCGCTGCAAGGACTTCTCGACCGTCGCGCGGACCTCGCTGGTCTTGTCGAGACGATCGCGCCGGATGAGCTACGGGGAATAGCGTTTCTCGCGCGGGGCTCTTCGGACAATGCGGCGCTACTGGGTCGTTACGCGGTGGAGTTGCTGACCGGCCTCCCGACGACACTCGTCGCCCCCAGCATTGCCACGCGGTACGGCGGCAGCTACGAGCGCTTTCGTGGGTTCCTCCTGGTTGCCCTTTCGCAGTCAGGACGTACGCCCGAAATCGCTACGGTGAGCCAGCGCTTCCGAGCCGATGGCGTACCTGCACTGGGTGTGACCAATGACCCGGCCGCGCCGCTGGCCGACGCGGTGGACGGGATCTTCGATCTGCGCGTCGGTCAAGAACGTGCAATCCCGGCGACGAAGACGGTCACGGCTCAAATGCTGACGCTGGTGCTCTTGGCCGATGTCATAACCGATCTCATAACCGATGTCCCAACCGATGTCCCAACCGATGTAACAGCCGAACGGGGCACCGCGGCGCGGATCGATGCGGGCTCGGTTCGTTCCGAAACGGCAGCATTACCGGCCGTGATCGCGACGATCCTGCGAGATAGCGGATCGGTCTCCGCCGCCGCGGACCGCCTTGCCGACGTGACGCGGATGGCGGTGATCGGACGAGGTCCGACGTTCCCGGCCGCGCTGGAGACCGCCCTGAAGCTTCAAGAAACCACAGGCAGTCTGGCCCATGGCTACTCGGCGGCCGACTACCAGCACGGCCCGATCGCGACGGCTGCGAGCGGGACGGTGCCGGTATTGCTGGCCGGTGGGCAGGACGGAGACCTTCGGGAGCTGCAACGGCGCCTCACTCAACTCCGACAGCCGTTTGCCGTGCTGGGTGAACTCGGTGAACTTAGCCAAGGGCGCGAAGATCGGGACGTGGTCACGAGTTCTGCCGCGGCCGACTTGTGCCGAGCGATCGAGGCAACCGTGCGCGGCCAACAGCTTGCCCTGATGCTCTGCCGGCGTCGGGGTATCGACCCCGACAGCCCGGCAAACCTGAACAAGGTAACGGCCACGAACTGATGGGCAACGGTCTTCGGACATCCCTGTTACCGATCTGCTTGAGACCTTGCAATACGGCTGTTACATGAGACCGTTGACAAATCCAGAAGCGTTAATAAATACTCCTTAAAATCAAACTCAACATGTTCCGCGAACAACGATCGCCCTCGGGCGTGAGAACCGTGGCGCCGTCCAGCTGACGGCGCGTAACGGCGTTCCCTCTTGCGTGGTGGTTGTTATGGGCATCGCACGGCAGTAAGGACGAGGAGATGGTGATGGCGTTGCAGGTGAGTACCGGGCTGCCGAACTGTCGTGAGGGGCGCCTGCATCCCGTCGGCGCGGTCGACACGACCTGGCTCGCCGACGTCGCTCAGGCTGCGGAGGAACTCGACTATCACTCGCTCTGGCTCAACGAGTTTCTGTCGACCGATGTCAGCGTGACGCGAGCGTTCGATGCGCCCCCGTCGTACTACGACCCGATTGCGACGATTGCGTTCCTGGCCGCGCGCACCGCAGCCGTTCGCTTCGTACCGAGCACGGTCGTGCTGCCGCTGCACGAGCCGTTGCTGTTGGCTCGGCAATTCGCCACCCTCGATCATTTGTCGAATGGTCGGGTGACCCTCGGAGTCGGACTGGGCGGCAGCGCGGAGGAGTTCCGCCGGCTGCGCGGCGACCTGGCCAGCCCGAATCGCGGCCGGATGCTCGACGAGTACCTCGCCGCGTTGCGTCTGCTGTGGAGCGAAGAACGTACGGCGAGCTTCGATGGTGAGTACGTGAAGTTCGAGGCCGTCGAGCAGTTTCCCAAGCCGCTGCAGAGTCCGTTGCCAATCTACCTGGCCGGAAGTGCCGATGCGGTACTTGAGCGTATCGCCAAGTACGGCAATGGGTGGATCGACACCGTGATGTCGGCAGAAGCCGTGAGCGCCAAGCGCGATCAGCTGCGAGAGCTGTTGACCCAGGCTGGATCCTCGGTGACGGATCCTGCAATCACCCGGCAGTTCTACATCTCGATTGCGTCATCAGCCGACGAAGCCGCGAAGAATCTGGCCGAATCGCTGCCCGCCGATCGCCCCGCACAATCAGACGCGACAGCCTCGAATGTCGTTGATATGAGCGTGGTTGGCGACCCTGACCACGTCGGCGGCGTGCTGCGCCGATACGTCGAGGCCGGCGTCACCGAGGTCTGTGCGATCTTTTACGCCCCGGATGGCGCCGCTGCGATGAGGCAAATGGAGATGTTCATGTCCGAAGTTGTCCCGCAATTGGTCGACGGCGCATGACGAATCCGATCCGCCTGTGCCCAGCTATGAAAGGATTTTGATGGATCTGCAACTGACCATCGGTCAGGCCAGCGGCCCCGTTCGGCTCTGGACCGAGTTCTCGCCGAACGCGATCGCGGTGCTCACTCGCGGCCTGCCGGTCGCGGGCGACCTGACGCACTGTAAGTGGAGTGGCTCGGCATGCTTCATCACGCTGCCGACGGATCCGTTCGCCGAGGTGGCAGAGCATGAGTATCCGGCCATCACGCTCTACCCCGGCACGCTGGCGCTACGTCTCACAGACCCGTTCGCGCCGAATCCCGAACTGTTGATCTCCTATGGGCAATCGGAGCACCGGTGGCCTGAGGGCCCGAAGGCCGTCACGCCGATCGGCGAGATCGTCGGCAACGTCGACGAACTCTTCGCCGCCCTTTCCAGTTGTGCGACGACCGGTCAGACGCCATTCCAACTTTCCCCGAAAGGATGACCAGGACGTGACGCGGAGATTCACCGTTCGAGTAGGCGATGTCGAGGCGTCTGCGCTGCTTCACGACGACGCTCATGAGTTTGCTGACCAGTTCTGGAATGCGCTGCCCATAGCGGGCACCTGCCGTCAGGTGCACTGGAGCGGTGAGTGCGGCTATCTCAAGGACGAGAAACTCGTCAACACCGAGCCAATCCGTCATCGCCCCATCTCCATGTATTCAGCTGGCGTAATCGCGATGCGACCTGCTTGGGGCGAGATCGCACTCGCCTACGGCGAGTCGCAGGCTCGTGACGAGCACCGGATCGGCGCGGTCGCCGTTCACCTCGCCACCGTCGACACCGGTCTCGCCGAGTATCTGCAGGTGCTGGCGGCAATGCCCTATACGGGCGAGGTCGCCTACAGCATGTCGAAGGAGAGCTAGCCGATGGCCATCGAGATCAGAGTTGGCGACGTTAGCGCGCGGATAGACCTGTGGTCGGATAAATCGCCGCGCTCGGTAGAACGTTTCATCGCTGCCTTGCCGTCAGACCCGGTGCAACTCGTGCCGAGTGTATGGTCCGGAACGGCAATGGAGGTCGTCCTCCCGATTGCGGGTGATTGGCTGGAGCCATCTGAGATCCTGGGGTGTTCGCTCTACCCGGGAATGGTCGCCATCCGGCAGTGGCCAGGCGAGGTGATGCTCAGCTTCGGGACCGCCGAGAGTCGTTCAGCCGCTGGCCGCGAATACTGCGTCGTGGTCGGGCGTATCCGCGAGGGATTCAGCGAACTGGCGGCGGTCTTGGGGACCAATGTTGCGGTTGGTGCGCTGAGTGCGACGTTCCACCAAGTGGAGGACTGACCCTCAGATGGCACTCAAACTCGGATACAAGGCATCGGCCGAACAGTTCTCGCCAACCGACCTGCTGGATTTCGCTGTCCAGGCTGAACGCTGCGATTTCGACTCGGTGTTCATCAGTGACCACCTCCAGCCGTGGCGTCACAATGGCGGGCACGCGCCCGCCGCGCTGCCCTGGTTGGGCGCTGCCGCCGCAAGGACTGAGCGTGTCATCCTCGGCACCAGCGTCCTCACGCCGTCCTTTCGTTATCACCCGGCCATCGTGGCGCAAGCGTTCGCCACGCTCGGCTGTCTCGCCCCCGGACGAATTGTCTTGGGCGTGGGCTCGGGGGAGTCGATGAACGAGGTGCCGCTCGGTCTTGTCTGGCCCGAACCCAAGGAGCGATTCGCCCGGCTGAAGGAAGCGGTCGAATTGATCTCGCTGCTGTGGACCGACGAGCGAGTCACCTACGACGGGACGTATTACTCAACTGAGCGGGCAACAATCTATGACCGGCCCGAGCAGCGTGTTCCGATCTACATCGCAGCGTCGGGACCAGCCGCGACCAGGCTCACCGGTCGGGTGGCGGACGGATTCATCTGTACTAGCGGCAAGCCCGCTGCTCTCTACACCGAGACGCTGCTTCCGGCGCTCGCCGAGGGCGCTGCGAAGGTCGGCCGGTCACGTGACGATCTCGATCTGATGATCGAAATGAAGGTGTCTTTCGATACCGACGTTGACCGCGCGCGCGACGATACCCGCTACTGGGGGGCGCTGGCGTTGTCCCAAGAGGAGAAGGTCGACGTCGAGGACCCGGTTGAGATGGAGCGGCTGGCCGATGCGTTGCCCGTTGAGCGGGCCGCGAGCCGGTGGATTGTGTCAGCCAATCCCGACGACCATGTCGAGGCCATCAGCCGCTACGTAGCGATGGGCTTCCGGCATCTCGTCTTTCACGCGCCTGGCCCCGACCAGAAGCGATTCCTCGACCTGTACAGCAAGGAGGTCTTTCCGGCGCTTCGCGCCATGGATGACTGAAACGACAGAGTCGCTACTCGATGACGCAGAAGGAGGAGCCCCCGAATGAGCCAGCCCGCGCAAGTGATTACGCCATACCTGCACGACCCGGAGGCTCCGCCGTCTTCGCTCAGCTATGTGTTCGGTGGCGCTGAGCCGGTGGCGTCGCTCGCGGCGGGGTCGGTCTTATCGACGTGGACCTGGGACTGCTTCGTCGGCCGGATCCAGTCCAGCGCGGATCGGGTCAGCGAAAACTGCGACCCGAGAATGCTCAACCCGCAAACCGGACCGTTCTTCATCGACGGAGCCAAGCCGGGGGACGCCCTGGCCATCCACTTCGTCACCATCGAGCCGCGCAACAGTTGGGGCGTGAGCGCAACCGTGCCGTTCTTCGGCGCGCTGACGACCACACACCTTACGGCCGGCTTGCAGAGCGCACTACCCGAGCTGACCTGGTATTACGAGATCGACCGGGCGGAACGGTTGGTCCGCTATTCGGCCCTCGACTCGCCGTACACAGCAGACCTTCCTCTCGACCCGATGCATGGAACGGTGGGCGTTGCTCCCGCGCTCGGTGAGGTGCGATCGAGCTTGGCCCCGGGGGACTGGGGCGGCAACATGGACACGCCCGAGATGCGAGCGGGTACGACCTGCTATCTGCCGGTCAACGTCGAGGGGGCACTGTTCAGCTTCGGTGATGGCCACGCGCGCCAGGGCGAAGGCGAGGCCTGCGGAGTAGCCGTCGAATGCGCGATGGACACCGTCCTGATCGTCGACGTCGTCCGCGGGCAGACCATTGGATGGCCACGGCTCGAAGATGACCAGTACCTGATGACGACTGGGTCCGCACGACCACTCGAGGACGCCTTGCGGATCGCGCACACCGAACTCGTCAATTGGACCGCGGAACTGACTGGTCTCTCGATCATGGACGCCTATCAGCTTGTTTCGCAGACAGCCCTAACTCCAGTCGCCAATGCCGTCGACACGACCTACACCGTCGTCGCCAAGTTACCCAAGGCCATCCTCAAACTGCCGCCGGCGATGTCAGGAATGCACCAGCGGATGCGGCGATCAGCTGCAGCCGTCAAGGACAACCTCGGTTCACAACGACCGTGACCGACGGGCACAACTCAATCAACACAACCCACGCTCCAGAAGGGGGCACCGCACATGCGCAGTCGCAAAGCAAGAAGTGCGCGCTTAGGCATACTCATCGGCGCGGTGACCAGCCTGGCATTGGTCCTGGCTGGTTGCAGTAGCTCTGGTGACAAGGCATCGGGAGGCAGTTCTGCGTCCGCATCCGGTGGTTCGGCGAGCGCAAGCAAGGCGAATTTCTCCCTGACCAGCAACGGAACGCTCACCGTCGCGGTGTACGGAAGCAACCCGCCCTATCTGACCATTGAGCCTGACGGTTCGCTGGGCGGCGTGGACGGCACGCTGATCAATGGCTTCGCACAATCCCAGGGACTGAAGGTCACCCCGTACAAGACCACGTTCGCCTCCTCGATTCTCGCGGTGGAGCAGAAGAAGGCCGACATGGCCACCTACCTCTTCTACACTGCTGACCGATCCAAGAAGATGTACTACACCTTGCCCTTCTTGGGTGACACCGTCGTGATGTTCACGCAGAGCAGCTTCGATTGGAGTGGCCCGGACTCGATGAAGGGCCACACGGTCGCCGCGGTTGCGGGCGAGGTCTGGGCGCCATATCTGCAGAAAGCGTCCGGAATCAAGGTCAAGCTGTACCCGGACGACCCGTCGGCTGCAACTGCGTTCTTGAACCATCAGACCGACGGGCTGGTCAACGGTACGGCCGCTGCGGTCATCCCGCCTTTGCAGGGCAAGACCGGATTCGCCGTGCATCCACTGGTCGCCGGTGACTACGGCCTGCCCGCCAACACCATCACGAACGTGTCGTACAACACCGTGGCATGTGACAACAAGTCGTTGGCACAGGCCTACGACGATTACGTGCAGAAGTACGCAGATTCCGGGCAGCTGAAGACGATGACCGCACAGGAAGTCGCCAAGGCGGTCGGAACCGGCAGTGCTACGCTGCCAAACCTTGCTCCTGAGCTGAAGCTGCCTGCGCAGGGCTGCTGAACCTTTCCGGCGAGGTCAGGTGTGCTCGATGGCAATACCGTCACCGCTACTGATGATTAGTCCGAGGAGGTCGTCGTGACAACGTCGGCAGTGCAAGCCCCCGTAATCAGTGCGACTGGTATCGGCAAGACGTACGGTTCGATTCAGGTGCTGCAGGGTGCCACACTCGAGGTCAAACGTGGCGAGATCGTCTGTGTGATTGGGCGAAGCGGATCGGGCAAGAGCACCTTGTTGCGTTGCTTGAACGTGCTGGTCGAACCGACCGAAGGCGAGCTCGCCTTCGGCGGTCGACCGGTCGCCCATTGGCCGCAGCGCCGAGGTTTATTCGGTGGCTACCGCGCGCGACGGGAATTCTGCAAGCACCGGCGTCGCATCGGGATGGTGTTTCAGCACTTCGAGCTCTTTCCGCACATGACGGCGTTGCAGAATGTGGCGGCTGGACCGCGTCACGCGCTTGGCGTGGACCGTAAGGTGGCGCAGGCCAGAGCCCGTGAGCTACTGGCCAGGGTTGGACTTTCCGAGTTCGAGAAGGTTAAGCCCGGCAGGTTGTCAGGTGGGCAGAAACAGCGTGTCGCAATCGCGCGAGCCCTTGCGATGCAACCCGAATTGCTGCTGCTCGACGAGCCGACATCGGCGCTTGACCCCGAGATGGTGAGCGGCGTTCTCGATCTGCTCGTCCAGCTTGCGCAGGACGGCATGACGATGATTCTCGTGACCCACGAGCTGGGTTTCGCGGTCAAGGTGGCTAGTCGGGTCATCGTTGTGGACGAGGGCCAGATCGTTGAAGAAGCCACCCCGGCAGAGTTGGTCCGGGCGCCGAAGACGGACGCGGCGCGTTCGCTGATCGGCAGCCTCACTGCCTACCACCTCACGCCAGAACAGGCTGCTCCGTCGGGAGATCACTGATGCAGTGGTCGTGGTTCACCACCCTGCTCGGCGCGCTGAAGATTACCCTCGAGCTCACTGCGATCGTCACGGCTGTCGGGATCGTCTGGTCGCTGGTGGTTGCCGCGGCCACGTTCTCAGAGGTGAAGGCGGTAGCACGACTGGCGCGCTTCTACATCGACATCATGCGCAGCATTCCGCTGCTCCCCGCGCTGGTTTCCGTCAACTACGGTTTGGGAGCAGAGCTGGTCCGGTGGAACATCTCCACCTTCTGGATGGTCTTCTTCATCCTGGTACTGATCGAGTCGGGGTATACGGCCGAGGTGTATCGAGGAATCTTCCGGGCGATGCCGGCTGGGCAGTGGGAGGCGGCCCGCAGCCTTGGTTTGAGCTGGACGCAGATCATCATTCGGGTGGTGATCCCGGTCAGCGTTCCGGCCCTGATCCCGGTCAGTGTCAACAGTTTCGTGTTCACGCTGAAGGACACGTCGCTGGCATCGATCGTCGCCCTGCCCGAGGTGACCCTGGCTGCGACCACGCTGGTGTCGGAAACGTTCGAGCCGCTGAAGGTCTACATCCTGCTGGCGGTCGTGTACCTAGGGGTGTCCTTACCGGTTATGGGCCTGGCTTGGCTGCTGCAACGGTTCACTGGGGATCGGGTGAGCTGGCGGCGACCGAGAGTGCCGCTGCGTTCGGCGGTCGTGGCTGGCGGGCCGGCAATGCAACCGTCGCTGCTGGCGCAACGCGGTGAGGAGAACTGACATGGATCTCGCAGCCTTGCTCAAGGCCGGCATCGTCACTCTCGAGCTCACGGTGGGATCGTGGCTGTTCGCCGTGGTGCTCGGTGTGTTGCTCGCGGTGCTGCGCCATCTGGGCGGTCCGCTCGTCGCGGCTATCGTCACTGTGTACGTCGCAGTGTCTCGCGCGCTGCCGCAGTTGGTGTTTCTGTATCTGATCTATTTCGGCCTGCCCGAGGTCAACATCAACCTGCCGTCGAAGCTGGCGGCCATCGTCGGGCTGGGAATGACCGAGGCAGGTTTCATCGCCGAATACTTCCGTTCTGGGATCATCACGGTGGCCGGCATGCAAGAAGAAGCGGGCACGAGCATCGGCTTCGGCCGGCTCACGACCTTCCGGATCATCGTCTTTCCGCAGGCTGCGGTCGTGGCTTTGCCCGCGTTGATCAACTCGTTCATCGGCTTGCTGAAGCTTGCAACCTTGGCTTCCGCGCTTGGTGCACCGGAAATCCTGTACGAGGGAACACTGCAAATCAGCCGCACCGGTCGGGTAGGCGCAATAGCCACGGTTCTCATCGGCGTCTACGTGGTCTTTACCTATCCCGCAATTCGCCTGGTTGGCAGGCTGGAGAGCAAGGTCGCTCGGTGGACGCTCAACTCAGCATGATCAGCCGGGGCGCTCAGGCCAGCACGGTGAGGACCTGGCTGACGGCGTCGGTCATCGCCGCGCGGCCCAGGTTCAGATATCCGCGAGGGTCGACCAGCCCGGCGTCGGCCGTGAGTGCGGCCCGGACAGCCCCGGTCATAGCTTGACCGAGTGCGGTTCCCACGTTGACTTTTGCGATCCCTGCCCGAACCGCGGACTGCAGTTCATCGTGCGGTACGCCGGAAGATCCATGCAGTACCAGGGGAATCGCGAGAACATCGCGCAGCCGGTAGATCAGGTCGATGTCGAGACGCGCGGTTCGTGCCGTCATTGCGTGCTCACTGCCAACTGCCACGGCGAGGGCGTCTACCCCGGTGGCGGCAACGAATTCTGCGGCTTCAGCCGGGTCGGTACGCACGCCGGGCGAGTGTGCGTTATGCGCGGCGTCCGCCTTACCGCCGACGTAACCGAGCTCGGCTTCGATCCAGAGCCCGGCAGCGTGCGCGCGCCTGGCCTCCCGGGCGGTTGCAGCGACGTTATCAGCGTAGGGCAACGCGCCGGCGTCATACATCAGCGAACTGAACCCGGCAGCAGCCGCTTCGCCGGCAAGGCTGGGGTCGGTCACGTGATCAAGATGCAGCCCGACCGGGATTGACGCCGCGCGGGCGAGCTCCGCACACCCGACCGCGAGCGGCCGCAGCCGCCCACCATGAAATAGCACCGCATTCTCGCTGATCTGCAGGATGACTGCGGTGCCGACGTCCTCGGCCGCCGCGAGGATCGCCTCGGCGTGCTCGAGCGTGACGACGTTGAAAGCACCTGCTGCTCGACGCTGTGCCTTCGCCAAGGTGACGATCTCTGAAGTTGATGCGACTGTCATCGCGCTGCCTCCGCATGCTCGACGACGACCCCGGCGCGAAGCTCTGCCAGACGCGTCGCGTCGGCCTCGCCGGCATGCGGGTGCAATACGGCAGCGGACGCGAGGCCCACCGCATCGCGCAGCAGTGCGGCAAAGCCGTTGGCGCTGCGCAGCGCCCTGGTGAGGGGGTCGAGGCCGCAGAGCCCGCTGGCGAGCCCGGCGACCAGGGCATCGCCGGCACCCGTTGGATTGCCCTGCAGAGGCCGAGCCGGACGAGCCCACCAGTCGCCGGTTGGCGAAGCAGCGAATACCCCCTGTGCGCCGAGCGATACGACGACGATGGTCTCATAATCCGCCGCGATTGCCCGGGCCGACCGTTGAATGTCCGCGTCCTGCGTCAATTCGGCCAGCTCGTCCGCGTTCGGCTTCACGATCGTAGGTTTGGCGCGTAAAAGGTCGACCAAGGCCGGCCCACTGGTGTCGACCACCGTGACCGTGTGGGCCTGCCTCGCGTTTCGGACCACGCCGCTCAACGCCTGCGCGGCCGGCCCCTCAGGCAGTCGCCCGCTTACCACGAGGACATCGGCCTGTTGCATGAGAGATTCTGCGCGGCGCGCCAGTTTGCCCCAGTCGGCGTCCGGCACTGGCTCGGTAAGCACCGTCGCATCGCCGGTGTCGTCGACCACCGTGACCGTCGTTCGGGTATCTGCTTCATCGGCAAGCAGTTCGGCAGGGACGCCAAGCGCTGCCAGCTGCTCTGCGAACTCCTTGCCGGCCGGACCACCAATGGGTGCCAGCACTGACACCGGCGCGCCGAGGTCGTGCAGTAGCCGAGCGACGTTCACCGCTTTGCCGCCTGGGCGTCGAGCCACCGACTGCACTCGATTGGTGGTTCCAGGCACCAGCCGTTGCAGGTGATACGTGATGTCGATGGCCGGGCTGGGGCACAGGCACAGGATCACGACAGGTCGGGGAGCACCACTGAGCGAGTCAGGTGGCGCGGTCGGTCGGGATCGAGACCATCCTGTTCAGCGCGCCGTACGGCCAGGAGTTGGGCACGGACCAGGTCGGCTATCGGGTCAAGGTCATCGTCGATGAACGTCGCACCAGTAGCCGAAACGTCATCGGCCAGTCCCGGCTCTGCGGATCCGAACACCCAAACCGAGCGTGTCGGCTCGGCAATCGCGATCGGCCCGTGGCGGTATTCCAGCTGCGGGTAGGCCTCGGTCCACAGCTGAGCGGACTCTCGCAGTTTCAGTGCAGCCTCCAGTGCGATCCCGTATGCCCAGCCAGAGCCGACGAAACTGAACTGGGAGCTTGCCGCGCCGGGAAGCTCGCCAGCGTTGTCGAGCACGGCGATGGCTTGAGCGATGACCTCCTCGAGTGGCTCGCCGAGCGAGCCACGCAGCAGCATCAGTGCTGTGGTGGCGAAGAGGGTCTGGACGACCGATTCCTCGTCGGCGAAGTCGAGCAGGATGGCCTGCTCCGCGCGCTCAGCGATCGGGGTTGCCGCGACCGCCGTTATCGCCGTGACCGGTACGGTGCTGGCTGCCATCGCGCGAATGACCTCGGTCGTGGTGCCTGACCGCGAGATCGCGACGATGCGGTCGTAGCGGCGCGAGACAGGGAACCGGCTGGCGGCGAAGGCATCCGTCTCGCCAGCACGGCTCGCCTCGCGTAACGCCGCGTATGCCTTGGCCATGAACCACGATGTGCCGCAGCCGATTACCGCCACCCGTTCGCCGGGAGCAGGCAGTTGCGCGAGGACATCCGGGAGCATGCGCAGGGCGTTCGTCCATGCCGTGGGCTGGCGGCGGATCTCGTCAGCGGCGTGCGACGTCGGCCTGACAGCATTGGGATTCATCTGTGCTCCCTCGGGATTTTGTCGGGAATCAGGTCGTCGCGGGTCGGCTGTCCGGCGGTGCCACCTACGGCCGCGACGCAGAATGCCCCGGCGAGCGCGGCACGTTCGAGGCATTCGGGTAACGACAGACCGTTCAGCCAACCGTCGAGGAACGCGGCGTCGAAGGTGTCGCCAGCTCCGGTGGTGTCGACCGTTGTGACTGGCATGGCGGACACCACAGTGGTATTGCCGGCGCGATCAACCGCAGTCGCGCCGTCCGCACCGTTTTTCACGACGACCAGTGGCCCGCTGGCTGCTAGCCGGGCCGCTGCGACGTGCGGATTGCGGTCACCGCCGAGTGCGCTCACCTCGGATCGGTTGGGCAGAAGTACGTCCAGGTGAGGGAGTGCAGTCGCTAGGCCAACCCATTCGTTGGCCGGGTCGGCGTTCGTGTCGAGTGAGGTAGTGAGGCCCCGTTTGCGCAGCGCGGCGAGCAGATTTGGCAGTTCGGCCGCGAGTGACGGCATCAAGAAATAGGACGCGAAGTGGACGTGGGCAAGGTCGGAAAGATCAGCCGCGACGGCGGCGACCTCGGCCGCAGTCAAGGTCGGCATAGCCCCGGGGTACGTGAGGATCGCGCGGTCGCCACCATCAGAGAGCACCACCGTAAGCCCGGTCGCGACGCCGGTCCGCTCGATGATGGGTCGCACATCGACGCCGGCGCGGGCGAGCTCGTCGCAGACCTGCGCGCCGTACAGATCCCGCCCGATGGCGGCGACGATGCTCACGGGCCGGCCGAGCCGAGCAAAGCCGTGGCCCGTGATCGCAGCCGAGCCGCCGATCAGAATCGACGCGTCGGCGAGAAGCTGCTCGGCCTGCCCGAATCGGGGGCGGACGTCACCGCGGAGCACGAGATCGGGATTGGCGTCACCGGCGACAAGGACCCGGGCCGCCGAAATGTCCATGCGACGATCATTCCCGGTTTAGCGCAAACTGTCCATAAGCGAGCACATATCGTGATTGATTCTGATCGATATTAGCCACCGAGCTCGACTACATGGACGACGAGGCCTTGGCGTTCGAGCTCACGGAGCAGGGTCGGGTCGGCGTCGGAGTCGGTCACCAAGGCCGAGACCGAGCCGATCTCGCAGATGCGGGCAAACCCGCGCTTGCCGAGTTTGCTGCTGTCGGCGACTACGATTACGCGCTCAGCAGCAGCCACAATGGCGCGATTCGTGTGCGCCTCCACCTCGTGGTGCGTGGTGAACCCGGCCGACGGGCTGACGCCGTCGACACCAATCACTGCGATATCGAGGTTGATGTTGGCAAGCACCCCGTCAGCCAGCGGGCCCACGAGCTCGTAAGACTCAGCCCGCGCGCTACCGCCACAGACCACCAGCTCGATGTTGGCACGAACCGCCAGCTCAGCGGCGATGTTCAGCGCATTGGTGACGATCCGCAGGCCGGCGCGCGAGGCGAGCACTCGAGCCACCTCGGTCGTCGTCGAGCCGCCGTTGAGACCGACAGAGGCCGTCTCAGCCGGCAACAGCTCGCCTACTCGCTGGGCGATGGCGCGCTTGGCGTCGTATTGCTGACCGCCGCGATACCGCATTGGCAATTCGTAAAGAACGCCAGACGCAACCGCGCCACCGTGAGTGCGGGTGAGCAACTTCTGCTGCTCGAGCAGGTGCAGGTCTCGTCGCACCGAGGCGGCCGAGACGTTCAGCTCATCGGCAATGCCGACAACGCTCACCGAGCCGTGTTGGTTCAGCTGCTGCAGAATCAGTCCCAGACGGTCTTCCTGACGCATTCCTGCACGATACGCGCAGAGCCCTGCTCACATTGAGCAGAGAATATCCAGGCACTCTGTGTGCCCCTCCACCCGATCAAACCGGGCACCGGATCACCCGGCACACCACCACGCTTCGGCTGATCGTCGACTTTCGTTTGCCCGGAATTCGCCGCCAATGGGCGAGGGTTGGACGCAACATCCCCAACGCGCGAAGGTTGTGGTCCCATGGCAACGGTTGATCGGCGCCGATTCCTGCAATTGGCCGGCGGTACCGCGGCCGCCACGATCGCTGGCACGATGTTCTCCGACAGCATCGCCCGTGCGGCGGCCATCCCCGCCAACCGCGCCACTGGCACTATCCGCGACGTCGAGCACATCGTCATCCTCATGCAGGAGAACCGCAGCTTCGACCACTACTTCGGCACGATGCGCGGCGTCCGCGGCTTCAGCGACCCGCACCCGGCCCTGCTGCCCAGCGGCAAGAGCGTCTGGCACCAGTCCGACGGCAGCACCGAGACGTTGCCCTTTCGACCCAACGTCGACAACCTGGCCCTGACCTTCATCGAGGACCTCGACCACAACTGGACACCCACTCATGCGGCGTTCAACGGCGGCAACTACGACCAGTGGATCCCGAACAAGACGACCACGGCGATGGCGCACCTGGAACGCAAGGATCTGCCGTTTCACTATGCGTTGGCCGATACGTTCACCATCTGCGACGCCTACCACTGCTCGCTGCTCGGCCCGACCGACCCGAACCGCTACTACATGTGGACGGGCTGGGTCGGCAACGACGGCAAGGGCGGCGGCCCGGTCATCGCCAACGACGAGATCGGCTACGACTGGACGACATACCCCGAGCGACTGCAGAAGGCTGGAGTCAGCTGGAAGGTCTACCAGGACCAGGGTGCGGGCCTCACCGCCCCCGGCTTCTGGGGTTGGACTGGTGATCCCTACATCGGAAACTACGGCGACAATTCGTTGCTGTACTTCCACCAGTACCAGAACGCCCCGGCCAGCAGCCCGCTTGCCCAGCGCGCGCGCACCGGAACCGACGTCAACGACGGCGACGGCTTCTTCGACATCCTCACCGCCGACGTCAAGAGCGGCAAGCTGCCGAGCGTCTCGTGGATCGTCGCTCCCGAGGCCTACACCGAGCACCCGGCCTGGCCTGCCGGCTACGGCGCTTGGTACACCGCTCAGGTGCTGAACGCGCTCACCAGCAACCCCGAGGTCTGGAGCAAGACCGCACTGCTCATCACCTTCGACGAGAACGACGGGTTCTTCGATCACCTGGTGCCGCCGTACCCAAACGTCGGGGGACTGGCCGGGCAGTCGACGGTGTCGACGGCACATGAGTTGTTCAACGGCACCGCCGGCACACCGGGCGGCACCAACGGCGTGGTCGGCCCGTACGGCCTCGGCGTCCGGGTTCCAATGCTGGTCGTGTCGCCGTGGAGCACCGGCGGTTGGGTCTGCTCGGAGACGTTCGACCACACCTCACTGATCCGCTTCATCGAGGCCCGTCATGGGGTGCATGAGCCGAACATCACGCCGTGGCGGCGGGCCGTTTCCGGCGACCTCACCTCGGCATTCGACTTCGGACGTTCGGCCACCAAGGTGCCCAAACTGCCGGACACCTCCGCCTACAAGCCGACCGGCACCGCCGACCCGACCTATCACCCGGTACCCCCGGCCCTGGGCGCACTGCCACCGCAGGAGACGGGCGCGCGGCCCTCCCGCGCGCTCGGCTACCAGCTGGCCGTGGATTTCTCGGTTGTCGGTTCCCAGTTGCGCCTCGGGCTGCGCAATGGCGGCCGTCTCGGCGCGCAGCTGCAGGCCCGCTCGCAGACGATTCCCGGTGCGCCGTTCACCTACACGATTGGGGCGCACCACAACATCGCGGTGGACTTGCCGAATCCGGGCCACTATGACCTCACCCTGCATGGCCCCAATGGCTTCTACCGGCGCTACGCCGGCACGCCGGCCCTGACGCTCGAGGTCGAGATCGCCCCGCACGGACCGTCGACCCTGGCGGTGACCCTGCGACTGACCGGTCACCGACCCGGTCGGGTGAACGTCCGCGTCGCCGACTCGTACGGCAAAACGCGCACCGTCGCGGTCGATGGCCGGCCCAGCACGTACGTGGTCGACACCGACCACACTGGCGGTTGGTACGACCTGACCCTCACTACATCGGCCGATCCGGACTTCGCCTATCAGCTCGCCGGTCGGCTGGAGACTGGACGTCCGTTGAGCAGCGACCCGCAGCTCGGCCGCGGCTGATTCCCTACACCCGAGACACAATCGTCATTCGGCGGGCGGCGGTGAGGTAGAGCGCCGTCAGCTCCTATCCATCGGCTGGCGCAGCAGGCTGCGTGGAGACGTTGCCCTTGCCGGCATTGACCAAAACCAGCACGGCCACGAAGGCGGCGGCGATCAGTCCGACCCCGATCCAGAACGCGACGTGGTAGCCGTGGATCGCGGCGAGCGGATTGAACCCAGACGCTGAAAGGTGATGGGATACGACGTAGGACGACACCGCACTGGCAAAGAACGTGTTCAACAATGCCGTACCCAGGGACCCGCCGACTTGCTGGGTCGAGTTGAGCACCGCGCTTGCGACACCCGCGTCGTCGGCATTCACCCCGGTGAGCGCGAGGCTCGAGAGCGGAACCAACACCAGCGCAAGGCCGACGCTCATCAGTAACTCTCCTGGCAGGACCCGGGTGACCCAGCTGCTGGTGTCAGTGATGAACGCGAACGAGGCGAGTCCGGCCGTGACCAGGGCTAGACCGATCAACATCAATGGTTTGGGTCCGGTGCGCGGGAGCAGAGGCGACACGACGCCAGAGGTGATGATGATGCCCGCGCTGAAAGGCAGGAAGGCCACGCCCGACTTGAGTGCGCTGTAGCCGAGGTTGTACTGGAAGTAGTAACTGAGGAACAGGAACATCGCGAACAGCCCGGCGAAGACCAGCAGCGAGGCGAGATACGACCCGCCGCGATTGCGTTCGAGCACTACCCGCATTGGTAACAGCGGGCTGGCCGAACGCAGCTCGACGAGGACGAACGCGACGAGCAAGATGCCCGCGGCCACAAGGCAGCCGATGACCTCGACCGAAAGCCAGCCGACCCCGGTCTTGGCCGCTTCGGTGAACCCGTAGACCAGGATGACCAGTCCGGCGGTGCCGAGGATCGCGCCCGGAATGTCATATGAGCTGCCGCTGCGCGCTTTGCTCTCAGGGACCAAGATCGTGCCGGCGATGAAGGCCACAATCGCGATCGGCACGTTGATCAGCAGACACCAGCGCCACGAGGCATATTGGGTCAGCGCGCCGCCCAAGATCAAACCTATCGCGGCGCCGCCTCCGGAGATGGCGCCATAGACGGCGAACGCCCGAGAACGCTCCTTGACCTCGGTGAAGGTCACCGTGATCAGCGACAGGGCGGCGGGCGCCAGTAGGGCCGCGAACCCACCCTGGATGGCCCGGGCGCCGAAGAGCGTTGCGCCGTTCTGCGCCGCACCGCCCAGAGCCGACGCGGCAGCGAACCCAAGCAGGCCAACCAGGAAAATCCTCTTCCGGCCCTGGTAGTCCGCGATGCGTCCGCCCAGAAGCAGCAGACCACCGAACGCGAGGGTATAGGCGGTGATCACCCATTGCCGATCAGCGTTGGAGATATTCAGGTCGCGTTGCGCGGAGGGCAACGCGATCGTCACAACAGTGCCATCGAGCACCACCATCAGTTGCGCGATCGCGATCACCGCCAGGGCCCACCATCGGCGGCTGGGCAGTACTTCGATCGTCTCCCCGAACGGCTCGTGTCGGTTCTCGTCGCCCTCTGGCGCGTTGTGGGCCGCAATGTCAGCGTCTGAGGCCATGATCAAGCACTCCCTTTCCCAGCGGCGTTGTCTTGAGCACGCGGCTTGTCTCGGTTAGGCGGCTGTCTTGGTTAGGCGGCTTGCGTGACGTGCCGCATTGGAGCCAGCGCCTGGCTCCAGGCAATGACCTCGCTGAAAAGCGTGTCGAGCACCTGGGCCTGGTGCGCGCCGGGCTTGAGGTCGGTGAAGTTTTCAAAGTCGCTGAACAACGAGAGCGCGACGTTGGTACGAACGTCGGCCATCTGCACTTCGCCGGCGACCAACCGGAGATGTTCGGCCGCCCGGGCGCCGCCAACGGCGCCATAGGAGACAACGCCCATCGCCTTGTTGTTCCACTCGGCATAAAGGAAGTCGATCGCGTTCTTCAAGACGCCAGACGTCGAGTGGTTGTACTCGGGGGTGATGAACACGAACCCGTCGAAGCGGCTGATGGTCGCTGCCCATTCCTGGGTGTGCGCGTTCTGGTATTGCCCCATGCTCGGCGGCAGCGGCTCGTCCAGATGTGGAAGCGGGTAATCAGCCAGGTCAACCAGCTCGAATTCGGCGTCGCTGCGCCGACCCGCCTCGTCCATCACCCAGCGAGCGACCGGCTCGCCTCGACGACCGGGACGGGTGCTTCCGAGGATGACGCCGATGCGGGTCATGGGTGCACCTGCGAGCCCGCGCCGAGGTCGAGGCGCAACGACTGCATGATCATGAACGTGGTGCTGTAGGTGAACTCCTCGACGTCAGCGGAGGCCAGTACGCCGGTGTACTTCGCAACGACCGGTTTGGTGGCGATTTCAGTTACCTCACCGAGATATCCCTTCACCGCCGCCCATACGTTCGGTCCGTATTTCACGAAGTACGGAGTCGGGTCGACCTTGCCGAGCGCGTCCTTCGAGTTCTCGACGATGTCAGCGATGTAGTGCTGGTGCAGCTCGATGTCGGCTCGGGTGCCAAGGCGGCCGAGGTGGCCGCCGATGTAGTGCTTCCACGGGTAAGCCAGAGCCTGGCCAGGCGCATCGAGGTAGCCGGGGACGTCCTCGCTCAGATTCAGGTTGAAGATCGGCACCCAGCCGGCGTTGACGATGTCGACGAGCATGAGCGCATCGTGGTCGGGAAAGTGCATGAAGATGTTGTCTGGTGAGTGGTTGGGGCCGTGGAACCCCAACTCGACCCGCTCACCGCCGACCTGCAGTGTGTAGTTCTCCCGGAACGTGACATCCGGCGCCGGCCGGGTCGGGTCGTTGTCGCGAAGCAGCAGCCGCCGAGTGTCCTCATGCCCGATCCGAATCACGTTGTCACCAAAGAGGTTTGCCGCGCCGGCGTGATCGGCGTGGTGGTGTGAGTAGACCAGGTGCGTCACGATGTTCGTCGCGCCTTCGGCTGCTGCCATTTCGTCGACCGCTCGGCGCAGGTTGTGACCGATCGTCGGGGGAGCGTCGAACAACACGACTCCGTCATCGGTGAGTAGGAACGCCGACTGATACGTACCGTCGGTGACCCAGAACAGGTTCCGCTCGACGCGGCCGACGTGATAGCCCTGATCGTTCAACGGGGGCCCGAACGCCGATGGTGGCACCGGCGCGTAGTCGGGCAGAGCCGCGGTAGCGGCCGTGTCTCGACTGACAGCAGTCATGTGACTCTCCTCAATAATGGGACGCGCCCACTCTGGAATCGCGCCGGAATCTTGTGGGACTGGCTTGCCGAGTCAGACCGTTTGAGCGTGGCTCGGCTGGCGAGCGAGCTGCGCCTTCACAAAGTCCGACGCCCGATCCAGCGCCGCTGCTGCCTCATCGAGGAGAGCCGCATACGCCTGGAAGACATGCGGGACGCCGGGAGTCACCTCGAGTGTGACAGCGACATCGGAGCTGGCTGCCCGTTCGGCGAGCCGGACAGCATCGCTCAGGAGCACCTCGTGGGACCCCACTTGGATGAGAAGTGGCGGCAATTCCTTTAAATCGCCGAAGATCGGGCTGATGTACGGGTCGGAGGCATCGGCGCGGCCCACATAATCCGGCACCCGAGCACGCAGCCCTTCGGGAGTGAGAATTGGGTCGAGGGCCTGCTTCGAGGAGAGTGTCTCGCCGGACAGCGTCAGGTCTACGTAGGGCGACATCAAGTACGCGCAGGACGGCAGCGGCACTCCGGCTTCCCGTAATGCGAGAAGGAGGGCCACCGCGAGGCCGCCTCCTGCTGACTCGCCCGCGAGGGCAATGTCACTGGGCGCAATGCCCTGAGCGAGTAGTCCTTCGTAGGCGGCCCGCGCGTCCTCGACCGCAGCCGGATACGGGTGTTCGGGAGCGAGTCGGTAGTCGAGCGTGATGGCCCTGGTGCTGGTTCTTCGAACTAGCTCACCAACCAGGGGCACCGTTGCCGCCGCATAGCCGATGACATAGACACCCCCGTGGAAATACAGGATCACCTGCTCGGCCTGGGTGTCTGGGGTTGTGACCTCGAGGCCAGCGACACCTCCGATCTCAACCGGGCTCTGCTGAATGTCAGGCGCCACCGGCACCCGAGCCATGAGTTCGCTGAACGCTGCCCGCAGTGTGGGGACGTCCGCGCTGGTGTCGAGCCCACCCTGGCGGAGGATGGCGTCCAGCTGTTGCTGCTGTTCTTTGCTCATGAGCAGAGAATTGACGTGATCCAGGTGAGCTGTCCTCGCCGGATGATGGTGATTCCCCCGCAGGCGACAGGTTCCCCGCGTCAGGCGATCTGGCGCAGCTCGAGAAGCTCGAGGCCGAGCGCTTCGATCTGCGCGAGGACGCCGAATACTGCGGAGCGATCTGCAAGAGGGCCGGTGAGGACGGTCTCGCTGCCTTTTAGCTCAGACACCATCGTGGGGAAGGCTGACAGAGCGGTAGCTCCGAGCTGACCCCGTATCCGGATCGTATACAAGCCCGGCGGTGCGGCCACGCGATGATCCTGCTGCCGGACCAAGTGAGCTGGCGACGCCGGAATCTGGTGAATTTCCAGACGCCGGCACTCGGACTATTTCGGCGATGTCGGCGAGAGCCGGTTTGAGAGGAGCCGCAGCTGGCGTGCGCGCTGAACGGCGGCCGAGCGATCGCGTGCCCCGAGCTTGGCGTAGACGTTGCGGATATGAGTGTTCACCGTGTTGATCGAGACATGCAGCGCTTGCGCGATCTCCGGCCGCGTCAGGTTTGTCGGCAGATACCCCAACACGCGCAGCTCGCTCGGGCTGAGCTCGTCCGAATGCGGGGGTGGCTCCTCCTGGTCGGTGCTCGGAGCCGGCGCGCCCCGCAGCAGGTCGACGATGTCCGTGCGGAGGGCACCGTGGGCCGTCTCGTGAAGTGGGAGCGCATCCAGCAACTCCGCGGTGTCAGCCATGGCGAACGGGAACATCAACCGGTCCGGCTCGGCGACGGCGAGCGCTGCTTCAGCTGCGCCAGCGGCGGCTCTTCGATCGCCCAGGCGCAGGTACGCGGTGCCGGCGAGCAGATGTGCTTCCACGAGTGTGAACGCTTCGACCGGGGGCTTGCTGTGCCGGAGATCTCTGAGAACCTCCAAGGCCGACTGGGGATCGCCTTCCTCCATGCTGATTACGGCACGCGCATTGAAGATGGCACCCATCCGCCCCGGTTCGGTGGAGAATTCGGTCAGTGTTGCCCGCGCCTTGTCCAGCATTCCAAGGCGAGCCTGGGTGGCCGCGAGCCAGCCGGCGATCCGGGGCGCGAGGGCATGCGCTCCGGTTAGCAACGATTGTGCCTGCGCTGCCGCCGCGAACGCCTCGGAGGCCGGTTGATGCTGCCCGCGACCCGCGTGCAACATGCCCGTCGCCAAGTGCAGAAGTACTGCGACGGCCGGGTCAATCTGTACCGAAGCGACCTCCCAGGCGCGGCGTAGCCAGCGTTCGCCCTCGTCGAGTTCGCCCATCCAAATCGCCATGCCGCCGACCGCGCCGAGCGCCGGCGCGAGTATCGGCCGATCGTCCAAGCCATAGCGTTCGGCCAGGGCCACCGCCTGACGGCCGCGTTCGCGCGCTGCCGCGACTGAGATCTTCGTTGACGGAAAGCCTTGATGGGCGCGGCATGCGACCTCTAGGTAGGGTCTGCCGATCCGCTGCGCGAGCGCGGCTCCCTCCGAGAGGTGCCGCTCGGCGTCAACCAGTCGCCCAGACCAGGTCTCGACGATCCCAAGATTCAGCAGCGCCACTCCTCGCAGCTCACTCTCCATCTGGATCGGTTCGCTCGCCCCGTCTGCAATCGAAGCGTCGAGCAGTTTCACCTGCTCGATCACCTCGCTGAACTGGCCGCTACGCCGGGCCAGCGCCAATCGCAGGGACGCGATTGCCACCGCGAGGCGGCGCTGGCGAGCCGGGGAAGCGCTTTGGACGTGGGACTCGGCCAGCGCCAGCTGAGCCGCCGCCTCGTCCGTCCGCCCCTGGTTGAGCTCGGCCGCCGCGTGAGCCAGCGCCAGGTCAGGATGATCGACCGATGCACCCTCAGGAAACTCGTGAAGAACCGCGCGAATCGTGCCGGCTTGCCCCTCCAGTACCCATCTGAACGAGTGGTCTGCGACCAGCCGAGCGGCGTCGGGCCAGTCACCGGCGGCGACCGTGTGCCGCACGGCCGCGACCACGTCCCCGCGATCGACGAACCAGCGCGCGGCGCGGCGGTGCAGGTCGGGAACCTCGTCGGCCAACGTCCGGCGCAGTTCCAGGCGCAGGAAATCGGCTAGCAGCTGGTGATACCGAAACCAGGTGCGCTGCGGGTCGAGCGAGACGACGAACGCGTTCGCTTCCTCCAGTGCAAGCAGCAGCCGCTCTGAGCCCGAGCGGCCGGTCAGCAGGTCGGCGAGTTCACCGTTCATCCGGTCGACAAGCGATGTTCGCAGCAGCATCCGCTGAACCTCGTTCGAGTGGCGTTCGAGCATCTCGGCCATCAGATATTCCCCGATGGCCCTGTTGGTGCCCGAGAACTCCGCCACGAAACGCTCGGGGTCGGGATGACCGTTGAGCGAGATCACCGCCAGTCGCAGGCCGGCCGCCCAACCTTCGGTGCGCTGATGCAGCGCGGCCACGCCGGCGCGCGAGAGATCGATTGCGGATCCAGTGAGAAGTTCGCGGGTCTCGCGCTCGGTGAACTGCAGATCGTTGGCCCGGATCTCAGCGATGTCGTCGGCGAGCCTGAGCTGGTGCAGTCTTATCGACGGATCCCGCCGAGAGGACAGCACCACGCGGGCGGAATCCGGCAGAACCGCGAGAAAATTCTCGAGCTGCTTGAGTGCGGTAGCAGACCTCAGCTCATGAAGATCGTCGACAATGAGCACGATCGGTTCTGCTTGCTCGGCAACCTCTGACAGGACGGTCTCGACCACCTGGTCGAGGTCGAGCGCGATGGTCGGGGCAAGTGACGACTCAGAATCAATCGAGCGTGCGGGATTGCGGATCGCCTCGAGAACGGCGCACCAGAACCGCTGCTCGTTGGGTTGGTCGCGCTCGACGGACACGAACGCGACCCGACGGACCTCGGTGGAGCGGCGAGCCCACGCGCGCAACAGCGAGGTCTTTCCGCTTCCGGGAGGCGCCGAAATGATGGTCACGCGCTTCGCTACAGCTCGGTCGAGCAGCTGAAGGAGATCTTTGCGGCCGAGCAGACCCCGGGCGCCCGAATTGTCCCGCGAGACGAGTCGCGGTACGTGCTGACCCGTCACCAGGGTGGTGAGGTCGGCGCCACCGTCGAATGCTTCTTCTTTGCTCTTCAGCACTTCTCCCACCTCGGAGTCGGGCTGGCGTGAGACTACTCTGCGAACGACCTTCCTTGCTTGTGCAAGCATATAGGCCAAAGGATCCCTTGCACATCCCCTTGTTCCCTCGGCCCCAGTCGGGCATCCAACGCGGGACGCGGAGCTTGGGCCGGCGGCTAGCCAGCCCGGCTAGTCGGGAAGTGCCGCACCAGTTCCGCGCGGGCCGCGTCGTCGAGCCGCACGGTTGCAGCGTGAATGTTTTCTGCCAGATGTACTCGGGTCCGGGTGCCGGGTATGAGCAGGATGTTCGGCGCGAGGTCCAACAGCCAGGCGAGCGCGATCTGGGCCGGTGTTGCATCGAATCGGGTGCCGAGTTCGGTGAGCGTGGGACTGGTCAGGATCGCGTTCTGTACCCCCCGGGGCCAACCGAGCGGGCAGAACGGCACGAACGCGATGTCTCGTGATCGGCATTCCTCCAGCACGTCGAGCGAGCGCTGGTCGGCGAGGTTGAACAGGTTCTGCACACAGACGATCTCGGTCTGGGCGGCCGCCCTCACCAGGTGGTCACGCGTGATGTTGCTGAGGCCGATGCCGTCGATCAGACCCTCGTCGCGTGCCGAGGCGAGCGAAGCGAGTTGGGCGTCGAACCGTGCGCCTGGTGACGAGTCATCCATCAGCCGAAGGTTAACCGCGGCCAACCGGTCGAGGCCGAGCGTGCTCAGGTTCTCTTCGATGCCGGCGCGCAGCTGATCCGGGTCGTCGTAAGGCAGGACGGCACCGCGATCATCGCGCCGGGCGGCCACTTTGCTCACAATCGCCAAGTCGTCCGGATACGGGTAAAGGGCTTCGCGGATCAGCTCATTCACCACCCCCGGTCCGTAATACTCCGCGGTGTCGATGTGGTTTATCCCGCTATCGACTGCGGCGCGGAGCACGCGCAGCGCTTCATCGCGGTCACGCGGCGGTCCGAAGACGTTGTCTCCCGCCAACTGCATCGCGCCGTACCCCACCCGGTTGACCTGCCACCGACCGAGCGCGAACGATCCAGCGGCCTCAGCTGATTCGGGAACGGTCACGGCACTTCTCCAGGTCCACGCCGCCGGCCGGCGGCCCATCTACTTGCGTACGCAAGTAGCTTAGCCTTCGCGAACTGGGGCGAACTAGGGGACGAGGATGACCGTCTTGCCAGGTCCAGGCTTCGGCAAGGACCCGCTCTCGTAGGCGGCCTTACCGGCAGCTAGCGGAAACGTCTGAGCGATTGCCACCTCGACTTGGCCGGCGGCGATCAACGCAGCCAGTTCCTCGAGCCTGTCGCGACGTGTGCTGACAACGAAAAAGGTCGCGCGCACGCTGTACTTGTCAGCCAGCTCCTGGCTCGGAGGCTCCTGGAGGACGATGAGTTGACCGCCCGGGCTGACGGCGGCATACATCCATTCCGGCACATCGCCGCCAACCGCGTCGATGGCGAGGTCGAACCCTTTCAGTTCTGGTGCCTCCGCCTTGGAATCGCTGACGACAGGATTGGTGACCACGACATGGTCGGCGCCGAGACTCTTCGCGCGAGCCTCAGCCGAGTCGGAGGTCACCGTCACTGTGACCTCGGCGCCGCTTCGGTGTGCGGATTGGGTTAAGAAGGCACCGACCGCGCCCGTTCCGCCCCTGATCAGGACACGCTGACCGGCAGCCAGATTCGCGTGATCGCGTAAGGCTTCCCAGGCAGTCAGCGCGGGAAGGACGGCAGCGGCGGCGTCGACGTCGGAGACGGTGGCCTCCTTTCGCGCGACGCACGACGCCGGGACGACCACAAACTCCGCCGCCGCCCCATCGTGGTCGAACGGCGCGAGCCCGAAGACCGAGTCGCCCACAGCCACATCGGCTACCCCCGCGCCAACTACGGAGACCACGCCTGCGAATTCATGCGATGGAATTATCGGCGTCCGATCGGCGCCATCCCTTTCCCAGGTGTCCGGCCAGGTCAGTTCGGCGAACGTGATTGCCGCTGCCCGCACCGCGACGCAGATTTCGTCTGGGCCCGGAACCGGCGTTGGAGCCTCTTCGTACACCAGGTTCTCGGCCCCGCCGCGCTCATGCGCCCGAAGTGCCAACATCGTAGGTGTTGTGTTCGTGGCCGTCGGCTCACCGTCCATCTTCGATCCTCCAATTGCCCTCGTCGCAGCCGCCGGATACTCGCCGGACCCACAGAGCTCCGGCTCAGGCGCTGTCTAACCAAGTCTGGCCCCCTCGGGCTTTTGATGCAGCACCCATCCGGCCACGAACCACCCGAATGCGGACAGTCTGCGGTCGGACTATCTGGTCCACGATCGAGTCGCGGGCCGTCACGCAGTCTCGCTCCGGCGCGCAGTGCGGAACCGCCGCTGGTAGGCAGCGGGTGACATCTCCAGTTCGCGGGCAAAGACCCTGCGCAGGCTCTCGTAACTCGGAAAGCCTGCACGATCGGCAGCCTGCGTCGCGGTGTAACCCTGATCCAGAAACGCCTTGGCGATGTCCAAACGGATCGTTTCGACATACCTGGCCGGTGTCGTCGACAGTTCCTCGCGGAACAGACGGGTGAGATGTCGCGGGCTCAGATTCAAGTGATCTGCAAGCTGTGTAAGGGAATAGCTCGCCGACGGGTCTGCCGTGACGAGATCGACGATGCTTCGTAACGCCGGCGTACGGGGTGGTGAACCCTGCAAGGGTGCGGAGAACTGTGACTGGCCACCGGCCCGCTGGAGGTAGACGACGAGCGCTCGCGCAACCTCACGAGTGAGGTCGGGCCCGTGGTCCTCCTCGACAAGAGCCAACGCGAGATCGATGCCGGCGCTCACCCCCGCCGACGTGTAGGTAGTGCCATCGCGGACATAGATCGCGTCCGGCTGGACGTGAGTCTTCGGGTACCGCGAGGCGAGCGTGTGAGCGACCTTCCAATGTGTCGTAGCGCGTTTACCGTCCAGCAGCCCGGCCGCGGCGAGGATGAATGCTCCGGTGCAGATGGACGCGACTCGTTTCGCGCCGGCCGAGATAGCCTCAGCGGCATTAACCAGATCTCGTGGCACGGCGCTGCGCGGATAACTGTCAGCGCCTGCGATGAGAAAGGTGTCGGGCGCCGGTTGGAAGTCGGGGCCGCCGTCAACCCCGATCCGGATGCCGATCGACGTGGTGACAGCGGAGCCAGTGGGTGACACCAAGGCAACGCGATATTCCGCACCGAGCCGGTTCGCCTCTGCGAAGACATCGGCCGGGCCGGCAACGTCGAGGAGCTTGACACCGTCATAGACGAGGACTACGACCAAATGGCCGTTCACACTTAACGCGCTGCGGGACTCCGCACTGTCTGGATCTCGGTTGTCTGGATCTGGGTGGTTCATGGCCTAGCCGAGGCGGCGCAGGCAGCGCGCCCGCTGGCACCGTGGAACTCGGACGAGTCGTCCGCCGCCACGCTGTCGAGACTCGAAAGTGAGCATTGCATGTCTGAGATTATCGCGGGAGTCGAGATCCCCGAGACTTCGACTGTCGTCGAGGCAACCCGTTACATCAGGGAAGCGACGAACCCACTCCTGTTCCACCACTCACGCCGCGTGTTCCTGTTCAGCTCGATTCGTGCCCGGATGTTGGGTCTCGATCCTGACCCTGAGCTGCTCTATGTTGCCGCGCTGTTCCACGATTTAGGGCTGCTGAGCCCGTTCTCGGAGGCTGTACAGCGATTCGAGATCGACGGCGCCGATCATGCTCGAGCGTTCCTCGTCGAGCGCGGATTCTCCTCACGAGCCGTCGATGTCGTCTGGAATGCGATAGCACTTCACACCACACCCGGCATCCCGGGGCGAATGGGTCCGGAGATCGCAGCCACGAATCTCGGTGTTCTCACCGACGCCATCGGACTGGGACTCGACAGGCTCGATCCTGCGTTGATTGATGAGATCATCGCAGCGCACCCGCGCGGTGACTTCAAGAACGAGTTTTTGCAGATGTTTTACGAGGGACTCAAGAATCGGCCGGAGACGACGTACGGCACCGTCAACGCTGACGTTCTCGAGCACTTCGTTCCCGATTTCCGCCGTACCAGCATGGTCGAGAGGGTGCTGGCATCGCCCTGGCCCGCCTGAGGATGACCGACCGGTCGGTCCCGCCGGCAGCGATCGCCGTGTCTGACCCGCTACCGTTCGTCTGACAGAACCATCGTCAGGAGGTAGGCATGCCCCAGGTCATCGACTTCGAGAAGGTTTCCACCGTCGGGCTGGACTCGTCCCCGGTCGCGCAGGCTCTCGCCGGGCTGAGAGCCAATGAGGCGCGCTATTACAAGAACAAATACGGGCATGCCTTCACCGTCAGCCCAGCGAGCGAAGCGACGGAGACGGTCGACTGGGTGAGCCGCATCCTTAAAGAGGAACGCGACATCGTGATCTCAGCCCGCCCTCTCGAGGCGACGGCCTTCGAGGTCGACGGGATCCGGATGGCTTACGTGTTCTACGAGTCCGGCCTGTCGATCAACGTGATGTACGGCGTGGAGGACGGGACGAAGCGCGCGGTCGGGTTCAAACTGTCAGAGGGCATGGAGGTTCCCGAGGAGCTCGCCGCTCGCTTCAAGTTCGCGCGACAGAAGTCGAAGCTGGCCGGCACGATCCGCGGCTCCTTCTTCGTGATCAAGGGCGAGTACTAAAAGCGCTCTGAAATCGGTTGAGCCGGCACGGTGTGGCCGCGAAGGGGAGGAAGCAGTCATGGCGCTCGTGGTCTGCGATATGTCCAGCTCGCTCGACGGGTACGTGACAGGCCCGAATGACAGCAGACAGAACCCGTTCGGCGACGGCGCCGAAATGTTGCACGACTGGATGTTCGCCGCCGCGACCGATGAGGACCGAGCCTTACTGCAGGAGTCGCTCGATGGTCTCGGCGCGGTCGTGATGGGTCGCACGTCCTTTGACAAGAACGAGGGTGACGGCGGTTGGGGCGATGCCGGCCCGGTCGGCGACGTTCCATGTTTCGTCGTCACCCACCACGAGCCGACGACGTCGTACCCGGCGGTATTCACCTTCGTCACCGATGGCGTTGCCAGCGCGATTGAGCAGGCCAAGAGCGCGGCGGGAGACAAGGCCGTCGGCCTTCATGGCGCGACGGTCATGCAGCAGGCGCTTCCGCTCGGCTTGGTCGATGAGTTCCGCGTGCACGTGGTTCCGGTCTTGCTCGGTGCCGGCACGCCGCTGTTCGGGGCGCTCGACTCGGGGATCGGCCTCGAACGCACCGACGTGATGGTGACCCCCGCCGCGACGCACCTGCGATTTCAGGTGCGGCGCTAAGCGAATGGGGCTCGAGGCGCCAGACTTTGACGAGAACGACCGAACATATCTGGGTCTGATTCAGGGCGTTGTTTCGCGTCTCGCGGGCAATCAGTTCTTGATCAAGGGCTGGTGTCTGACCGTCGCGGCTGCACTCCTCGGCTATTCGGCGGCGCACCGGCAATGGTCAGTAGCTTTGCTGGGCATGGCAATCGTCGCCGGATTCGCTGGTCTGGACGCGTGGTTCCTTCGGCAGGAGCGTCTGTTTCGCCACCTCTGGGCTGACGCTGTCGCCCGGCCGCGCAGTTCAGACCTGGTGCTGTACTCGCTGAACGTCGCGCCTTACCGCGCCCGCGTGCCTTTCGTTCGCAGCCATCTGGACGAGAACGGCAATCGGCGAGCAGGTGTCGTCTGGTCGGCCCCGATTGCGGTGCTTTACGGCATGCTCCTAGCTGCCTGCATCATTGTGCTGGTTGCGACGGCGGTGTAGATCCGATGTTTCTCGACCGAGAACGAACGGCCGCTGCGATGAGTGCTTGGATGTCATCGGCGTCTTTCGCTGAGGCGGCCTCGGCACTCGGCCAGATGTCGCCGATCCGATCGCTGGTCATTCGCGGAAGCACATGCACGTGCAGGTGAAAGATCGTCTGCTGAGCAGCGGCACCTGCCGAGGCAATGAGGTTCATTCCCTCGGGGTTCAGGGCCAACTCCACCGCCTTGGCCACTTCGAGCACCGCTGTCGATAGGCGACCAGCGGCGGGTCCGTCGAGGGCGAAAAAGTCCGCTATGTGCACGCGAGGTACGACCAAGCAATGCCCCCTGGCGGCGGGGTTGAGCGGCAAGAAGGCAACGGCGTCGTTGTCTGTATAGACGATGCGAGCTGGTTCTCGGCCGGATACGATCGCGCAGAACGGGCAGTCGTCCGGGTCGGCCACGAACTCCAAGATAGACCTCAATCCGCGAGCACTGGCGAGCGCCGAATCGGCGTACGACGTTTGCTGGCCTGCGACGTTTGCTTGGGTCCTGGTCCGAGGCGATGCGAGGGGGACGGATGTCCTTAGATGACGACGAAGACGAAGATTGGCGTGACTTACTCAGCCTCGGACCGGCCGCCGGAGTCGCCCCCCTTATCGCGTTGGCCGCGACCGGACTGAGGAAGCTGGACGACCTGTTCGGCTCGCGAACCCACGAACCGCTCGACTGGGACTGCGTGCAGCTCGTCCACATCGACGATGTCCGTTCCTGGACGGTATTTCCGCGGTGCCAGGATGTCGACGGCCTCAGCTATGGCGAATACCGTGTCGGCGCCAAGGAATTCGCGAACCGTCGCAAACGGGTGGCGCCGTTGCTGCGCGCCGAGCGGACGCTGTCCAAACTCAATTCCCCGGGCCCCGTCATCTACCACACCGAGTACGTCGACGTGCCCCGTTCCGCTTTCCGTCGGCCCGTCCGGTTGAAACTTGCGCACGAGCGACTGGCCGGCACCTGGTTGGAAAGCGATCACGGCGAGCTCGAGATCTCGACCGACGGCGACTATCTGGTGATCACGTCCGGATGGACGCGACAATCGGTTGCCGTGCGGTCGATCGGCCCGTCTCCTATCGTGCACGCCGACGAAATAGCGGGCTTGGAGCAGGCTCTGGCCGAGGCGAGCGATGAACAGCGTCAGCAGATTGCCGCCTTGCGTGCCAGCCGATTCGGACACCCCGTGCTGTTCGTGTCCCATCGGTGGGAATCCGACGACCACCCAGACCCGAGCGGGCAGCAACTTCGGCGCTTGAGTGAATTGAGTGACTGCTGGCTCATCTACGACTACACGTCCTTTCCGCAAGTGCCCCGGACTACGACGGAGGAGGCGCAATTTCAGCTCATTCTTGACTCGATGCGCGAGATCATCAGGAACGTGGTCGTACTTGCTTCGCCGGACTATTTGACTCGGGGCTGGCTCGTGTTCGAATACCTGGTCGCCTCGCTCGGCCACTACATCGTTTGCGATGAGGTCCATAACGCTGACTTTGTGAACCTGCGCGACTGGGTGAGCACTCAGGCGCCCCTTCCGACGAACCTCTGGCGAGACAGCTGGGAATCGCAGCTGACCAACTACAAGAACGAGATGGTCCTCGCCGCGGCGAACCAGCTGTTGCCGCTTTACGGACAGGCGGAATTTCGGTCCGAACATGACGCGACCAAGGTGACCGAGCTGCTCGTCGGCCTACTCAAACAGGCGCTGCAGCCGCGCAAAGAACACCAGGAGGGTCTCGGCGAGTGGAAGTCCGTCTCGTGGACCGACGAGGATCTCGAGAAAGCGTTCAGGGGAGAAATCGAGATTCCTCGAAACATCTCGTTGCCGGTTAAACCGTTCCAGACTCGGGTGCCTGCGAGCCTGTCGGACGCGGTAGCGAACAAATACAAGGTGAACCGGATGACGGCGAAGGAGCTCGCGAATCCTTTGGCGGTATTCACTCGGCTCAAGTGGGGTCGCAGGTAGCCTGCGTCCGGCCCAGCTAGCCGACACCCAGGCGCCACACAGGGGTGGCTCGTACCCTGTTGCCATGGCTCCCGGCCCCGACACCCGAGCGGAGTCGCGGTTGCGCAGCACCCCCGCCCTGCTGATCGGGTGTGGCGCCGTAATCGTCGTGCTGATCGTAGTGATCGCGCTGCTCGTCTTCAGGGGAGATTCCGACCCGAAGGCTGGGAGCGCGCCGTCCGCATCGCCGAGTGCCAGCCCGAGCAGCAGCGCGAGCCCGACCGTGAGCGACATATACCAGCACGTCGGGCCGTCGGTGGCAGTCGTGCGGACTGCGAAAGGCGCCTTGGGTACAGGCGTGATTGCCACCGCGACCGGTGCGGTGCTGACCGCGAATCATGTCATCGCCGACGGAAGCGCAATCAGCATCACCTTTTCTGACGGCACCAAATCCGCGGCAACCGTGGCCTCGGCCGACAAAGCCACTGACGTTGCGATGCTGACGCCGGCGACCCTGCCGCAACCTGTCGTTCCGGCCACGATCGGCGGCAATGCAGCGGTGGGCGCGGACGTAGTCGCGATCGGCAACCCGCTCGGGCTGACCTACAGCGTCACCTCAGGGGTCGTGTCGGGGCTGAACCGCACAGCAGACACCAACAACGGCCAGTTCAGCGGACTGATCCAGTTCGACGCATCGGTGAACCCGGGCAGTTCCGGTGGCCCGTTACTCGACAGCAAGGGCAACGTCGTCGGCATCGTCGTCTCCATTGCCGACCCCGGTCACGACGACGCGTTCGCCGGAATCGCCTTCGCCGTCCCGATCGGCACCGCCATCGGTGGCGGCGGCAATGGCCCGGGAAACGGGCCGCAAATATGAGTGTTTCGCCCGATCAGCTACCGCCCACCACGGAGGATGACCTATGACGACCGGCGCCGCGAATCCTCTCGAGCAAGTGCTGTTCGAGGTCAAACGCACCATCGTCGGGCAGGACGTCCTGCTGGAGCGGATGGCTATCGGGCTGCTGTCTGGCGGTCATCTGCTCGTCGAGGGTGTCCCGGGCCTGGCCAAGACGCTGGCCGTGAAGTCGCTGGCGGCGGCGATCGGCGGCCAGTTCCAGCGCATCCAGTTCACGCCCGACCTGGTGCCGGCGGACCTGACCGGCACCCGCGTCTACCGCCAGCACACTGGTGAGTTCGAGACGGCGCGAGGTCCTGTCTTCACGAATCTGCTGCTGGCCGACGAGATCAACCGGGCACCGGCGAAGGTGCAGAGCGCGCTGTTGGAGGTCATGCAGGAGCGCCAGGTGACGATCGGGCGCGAGACCTTCCAAGTGCCGAATCCCTTCCTGGTGATGGCGACGCAAAACCCGATCGAGTCCGAGGGCACCTACCCGTTGCCGGAAGCCCAGGTCGACCGCTTCATGCTCAAGGTGATCGTCCGCTACCCCTCGGTGCCGGAGGAGCACGCGATCGTCGAGCGGGCCTTACATCCCGGTCCGGGCCCGCAGCCGATCCTGCTGCCCGAGGACCTCGTACGCATGCAGGGCCAGGTCGCGCAGGTCTACGCCGACCCGGCGGTGGTGAACTATGCGGTCCGCCTGGTCACGGCCACGAGGGCGCGAGGCACCGCCGAACTCGGTCACCTGGACCGCTACGTCACCTACGGGGCGAGCCCGCGGGCCTCGATCGCGCTCGTGCTGGGTGGGCGGGCGCTGGCATTCCTGCGGGGACGTGACTACGTACTGCCCCAGGACGTTGCCGAACTCGCGCTGGACGTGCTGCGTCATCGCCTCGTGCTCTCCTATGAGGCGCTGGCCGACGACGTCGATCCCGACACGATCATCACCGCAGTGCTGCAGGCCGTCCGGATGCCCGAGGTTGTCCTGCAGGGCCGCTGATATGACAACCGCCCCCGACCGCTTGCTGCGCCAGCTGGAGTGGCGCGTGCTTCGACGCGTCGACGGACGGATCCAGGGCGCGTACCGCACGCCCTACCGCGGCTCCGGGATGGACCTGGCCGGCTTGCGTGAGTACGTCGAGACCGATGACGCCCGCTACATCGACTGGAACGCCACCGCCCGCCTGAACAACCCGCAGGTGCGACAGTTCACCGAGGATCGTGACCTGACCGTATGGCTGGTGCTCGACCGGTCGGCCTCGATGTCGGCTGGCGCACCTGGTCGGGGCAAGGACGACGTACTGGTCGAGTTGGCCATGGTCCTGGCAAGGCTGTTCGGCCGTGGCGGCAACCGGGTGGGCGCACTGCTGCACGACGGGGCGACGGCTCGGATCGTGCCGCCGGGAACCGGACGTGGCCACGCGTTGCGTATCGGCTATGAGCTCGATCGGGCCAGCGTGACCGCTCCGGTGGCCAGCACGACCGACTTCGCGGCGATGCTCGACTCGACGGCCACGATCGCCCGCCGCCGGTCGCTGGTCATCGTGATTTCCGACCTGATCGGCACCGGCGACTGGGATCGGCAGTTGTTGAGACTGGTGCAGCGACACGACGTCGTGGTCCTGCGAGTGATGGACTCGACCGACGATGAGCTGCCCGACGCCGGCCTGATAGTCGTCGAGGACGCCGAGACGGGCGAGCAGCTGCTCGTCGATTCCAGCGATCCATTGTTCCGCGCCCGGTTCGCGGCCGGCGTCGACGAGCGCGACGCCGTGCTGGGCCAGCGGCTGCGCCGGGCGAACGTCCCCCAGCATCGCGTCAGCACCGATCGCGACGTGGTCGACACGCTCGTCGAGGTCGTCGCGAGCACCCGATGGCGGCGGCCATGAGTACCCGCGGGCGGCGGCCATGAGTACCCGCGGGCGGCGGCCATGAGTACCCGCGGGCGGCGGCCATGAGTATTGCGTCGCCCTGGTGGCTCGTCCTCGGTGCGTTGGTCGTGGCCGTGCTGATCGCAGGCACCGTCGTGTCTTCCCGCCGTCGGCGAACGGCCCTGTCGGCTGCAGGCGTGGCCGCTGACACCCGCCGGGCTCGGTTGGCGCTCGGGCTGTGGCTCAGCATCGCCGGCGTCGGTGTGCTCGCGGTGGCCATGGCCGGTCCGGCGGCGTCGGTCCCGGTGTCGCGCGCCGCGGGCACCGTGATCATCGCGATGGACGTGTCGAACAGCATGTCCGCCACCGACGTCGCTCCGAGCCGGCTGGAGGCCGCCAAGAAGGCAGCGGCCGCTTTCGTCCAGGCCCAGCCGAGCAGCGTCGACATCGGCGTCGTGGCCTTCCAGAGCGGTGCACTGACCACCAACCAACCCAGCGCCGACCACGCCCAAGCCGCAGCCGCGATCGATCGCCTGAAAGTGTCAGGCGGTACCTCGCTGGCGTCCGCCATCCTCACCTCGCTGTCCGCCATCACGGGTAAGCCGGTCGCGATCGGTAAGGACGGCACCGTGCCTGACTTGGGCTATTGGGGTTCGGCGACGATCGTGTTGTTCTCCGACGGCGGGGACGAAGGCAATGGGGATGCCACCGTGGCGGCGGCAACGGCAGCGCAAACCGCCGGTGTGCACATCGAGACCGTGGGCGTCGGGACCACGGCCGGGACGACGGTCGAGGTCGACGGCTACCGAATCCAGACCGCGCTGGACGAAGACACCCTGACACGCATTGCCAAAACGACTGGTGGCTCCTACCACCCGGCATCGGATACCTCGCAGCTGGACGGAATCGCCTCGAGCATCAATCTGCGGCTGACGACCCACCAGGAGCCGTTGCCGCTGGCCGGAGCGTTCAGCGGGTTCGCGATCGTCCTGCTGGCCGGCGGCGCGATCCTCACCGTCCTGCGTACGGGAAGGATCGTCTGATGTCGCTCGAATGGCCGTGGGCATTGCTGTCGCTGGCCGCGATTCCGCTCGTCCTCGGCGTCGCCTGGTGGTCGCGACGGCGACGGCGGCGTTCGGCCGTGCGGGTGACCTCGGCGGTGTTGGTGCGCAGTGCGCTGCCCGGGCGGACACTGTGGCGCCGCCGCATTCCGACCGCGCTGCTCGTTCTCGGTCTCGTCGTGCTCGGTGTCGGCGCGGCCCGTCCGCAGAAGACCGAGGCCGTTTCGACCAGCTCGACGACCGTCATGCTCGCTCTCGACGTCTCCGGATCGATGTGCTCGACGGATGTATCGCCGAACCGGCTGGTGGCCGCGCAGAAGGCCGCGAGCGACTTCATTCGGCAACAGCCGCACGGCACGCGTATGGGGTTGGTCGCGTTCGCCGCCGTTGCCGCTGAGCTTGTGCCGCCCACCACTGATACCAGCAAGCTGCTGGATGCGATGAAGAATCTGACGACTTCGCGCGGCACCGCCATCGGCGAGGCGATCCTGACCTCGATCGATTCGATCGCCGAGATCGACCCGTCGGTAGCTCCGACCGGCGCGAAGGTTGCCGCCGACCCGGGGTCGGGGTACGCGGCGGCCACCATTGTCGTCCTGACGGACGGGGCCAATACCCAAGGCGTTGAACCGGCGACCGCGGCGCAGCAGGCTGCCGCCCGCCGGATACGGGTGTACACGATCGGCTTCGGTACCACCACGCCCTCGCCAATGATCTGCGACAGCTCGCAGATCGCCAGTGGCGGTTTCGGCGGGGGTTTCGGAGGCGGCGTTGGTGGCGGTTTCGGGGGTCGTGAAGGGCGCAATCCGCTGATCATCGATGAGAATGCGCTGCGACAGGTGGCCGCCACCACCGGCGGGCACTACTACCGGGCGGTGGACGCCGGCCAGTTGCAGGGCGCGCTGAAGGATTTGCCCAGTACCGTAACGGTCGCCCACAAACGTGTCGATATCGCCGACACATTCGCCGGTATCGGAGCGCTGCTCGTTGTGCTCGCGATCGGGTTATCGCTGTGGTGGAACCGGGTTCGCGGCGTGCCGGCCGCAGGCCAGTCGACTGCGCCGACCACGCCGACCACGACGACCACGCCGACCACGCGGGCGTCGCCGCGCTAGCGAGATCTGGCTTCGGCCCAGACTTCTCGGGCAATCGTGCGATCGCGGCGACACGATTGGCTGCCAACGCGGTTGCGGTAAGGGGCGATACTTACCGTGTGGACAAGCTAGAGCTGGCAGGCGATGCCTATGCTCGGCACGACTGGCGTGAGGCCTACGAGCATTTGACTGCCGCCGATGTTGATCAGTCGCTGGGCTCGCAACAGCTCGAGCAGCTCGCCGTCGCTGCGCACTGCATCGGCAGGTCGGATGAGTCCACTGAGGCTTGGGGGCGCGCTCACACCGCCTATCTCGATATCGGCGATGTCGAGAATGCGGCGCTGGCCGCGGCGTGGTGCTCTTTCGTGCTGCTCACCCGAGGGGAGGTCGCGCTCGGTAGCGGATGGTTGACCCGCGCCCAGGCCCTTTGCGATCAATATGATCTGGACTCTGCGGCCCGCTGGTTCATTCTTGGCCAGCTGGCGGCGGGCCGGATGTTCGCCGGAGATTACGCGGCAGCGGCCGACATGTTCGAAGAGTCCCAGCGACAGGCAGACCGCCTGCGCGACGTCAACGGTATGACGTTGAGCCGAATGGGCCGTGCCCAATGCCTGATCCAGCTAGGGCGAGCTCGTGAAGGTTTGCTGCTGTTCGACGAGGTGATGGTCGCGGTCAGCAACGACGCTGTGTCGCCGCTGGTCTCCGGTCTCGCATACTGCGCCGCAATCGAGTCGTGTCAGCAAGTCCTCGAGGTGCGCCGCGCGCAGGAATGGACGGCTGCACTGACCCGCTGGTGTGACGGTCAGCCTGGCCTGATCCCATACCGCGGCAACTGCCTGGTGCATCGCGCCGAGATATTGACGTTGCACGGTGCCTGGCCGGAGGCTCACGACGAAGCCGAGCGCGCCCGCAACTGGCTGGCCGCAGATCCAGGACCGGCGGTCGGCAATGCTCATTACCGGCTGGGCGAGTTGTACCGGTTGCGTGGCCAGTACGCCGAGGCGGAGTCCGCGTACAAGCAGGCCAGCACGTACGGCCGCGAGACCCAACCGGGGCTCGGCCTTTTGCGACTCGCACAGGGGCATGCCGGATCGGCGACGGCCGCCATCCGTCGTGCGCTAGACGAGACGACGGATTTGGTCGCGCGCGCACGTCTGCTCGGCCCATTGGTCGAGGTCGCCCTCGCCACCGACCAGGTGCTGACCGCGCGCACGGCCGCCGACGAACTTGCCACCATCGCGGCGCAGATCGATGTGCCGCTGATGCATGCTGATTCGCGTTTTGCCGATGGCGCGGTGACGTTGGCCGAGGGTGACGCGCGGGCGGCTTTGACCTGCCTTCGTTCAGCCTGGATGTATTGGCAAGAGCTCGACGCGCCGTTCCATGGCGCGCGGGTCCGGGTCCTGATCGGCGAGGCGTGCCGCGCGCTCGGAGACGAGGACACTGCCGAGATGGAATTCGACGCCGCGCGGTGGATCTTTCAGGAACTGGGCGCCGAACCCGACCTCGCGCGGGTGATGAGGTTGTCGATGCGGCCGGCAGCAACGACATCGGGCGGCCTTTCGCCGCGTGAGATCGAGGTGCTGCGCCTTGTCGCTGCCGGCAAGTCGAACCGCTTGATCGCCGATGAGCTATTCCTCAGCGAGAAAACCGTGCATCGGCATGTGAGCAATATTTTCAGCAAGCTCGACGTCGGATCCCGTTCGGCGGCGACGGCCTTTGCTTTCCAGCACGACCTGGTCTGATCGCGAATGGGTATTTCTTCGGATGCCCGCGCGCCCGGGTAGCTTCTAACGTCCTCACCAACGCACGAACACCAATGGGGAGGATTAGAAATGGACAACACCGAATACTTCGAGACGGTCATCATCGGGGGAGGCCAGGCGGGCCTTGTCGCCGCCTACGAATTGAATCAGCGTGGCCGCGACTTCGTCGTCCTCGATGCGCAGCCTCGCGTCGGCGACGCCTGGCGCAACCGCTGGGACTCGCTGCGACTGTTCACGCCAGGGCGTGACTGCGGGCTACCCGGACTTCGCTTCACCGCGCAACGAGGCATGGCGCCGAACAAGGACGAGATGGCCGATTATCTGGAGGCATATGTCGCACACCACCAGCTACCGGTGCGAAACAACGTCAGCGTGACTGGGCTGAGCAAGTCGGGTGATCGGTTCGTGATCGCCACGACGGGCGGCGACCTCACCGCGACGAATGTCATCGTCGCAACCGGTTCCTATCGGGACCCGAAGGTGCCGTCCTTCGCTGATCAGCTCGACAAGCACATCGTTCAGCTGCATTCGGCGGCGTATCGCAATCCATCCCAGCTGCAGCCCGGCGGGGTGCTCTTGGTCGGTGGCGGTAACTCCGGTGCGGATATCAGTCTCGACGTTGCGCCGACGCATCCGACCTGGTTGGCCGGTCCCGCGGTTCCGCATCTTCCGGCCGACATCGACAAGTGGTTCCCACGGACGTTTGTGGCCCGTGCCGTGCGGTTCGTGCAGCGTGATGTGCTGTCACTGCGCACGCCGGTGGGCCGCCGGGCTGCGCCAAAGCTGCGCGGCAAGGCAACGCCGTTGATCCGGGTCAAGCCGAAGTGGCTGACTCGTGCTGGCGTGCAGCGAGTCGGTCGGGTCGTCGGCATCCATGACGGTTTGCCGCAGCTCGACGACGGTCAGGTTCTCGACGTCACCAACGTGATCTGGTGCACCGGTTACCGGCACGACTTCCCGTGGATCGATCTCGGCCCAGCGCTCGATGAGCACGGCTCGCCCGTGCACGCGCGTGGCGTTTCGTCCGAGGTGGCCGGGCTGTACTTCATCGGCCTCGAATTCCAATACGCCCTGGCGTCGGCTTCGCTGTGGGGTGTGGCGCGTGATGCGGCGTACGTCGTGAAGCACCTGGACCGTCACTCGACGACCCAACCCGCCATCGAACCGGCGATCGCCGCGACAGCGGCCTGATCGCTCAGATCCCCTTCTCGCAACTGCTGTTTCCAGCCCTCAGACGGTGATCCGTCGCATGGTGGTGAAGCCGCCTGCGAGGAGCGCGACTGTGATCGCGGCGAGCACGGCGGTCAGCCCTGCGGCGCTGAGTTCGGTGAAGAAGTGGCCGACGTCGTGCCAGCCGTGGGCCCAGGTCGCCGCGAGCGCCGCGATGAGCAGCACCGTGATCTGGGCGGCGAGGAAGCTCGCGAGGCCAACGAGGTTCCAACGGCGGTAGACCAGACCGAACCACATGCCGTAGACGAACAGCAGCGTGAGAGCGACGAAGGCCGTCGGCCAGGTGAGATACCAACGCCCGTCGAGGATGTAGGGGACTCGGAAGAAGCCCATCGACAGACCCCAGCCGCCGGTAGCTCGCTCGATCGCCTGGCCCACCGTGACCACCGACGCCACGATTGCGGCGAAGGCGGCGGCGAGCAGTGCCGTCCCGAGGTAGTAGGAGCGGCGGCTTAGACCGAGGGCGAGCCCGAAGGGTAGGGATCGGGCGACACTCTGCGTGCCGAGGACGAACGCGATGACGAAGATCGAGGCCAAGCCGCCGACATAACGATGAGAGCTGTCGCCGGCCGGCGTGAGCGCCAAGATGACCACGTCGACGCCGAACACGAATGCCAAGATCGCCCACGGCAGGATGAAGTAATTGAAGCGCTGGACGAGGTGGTAGCGGGCCACGTTGATGTAGGTGCTCATGCGTTCGCCTTCTCCGGGAGCTCGCCGCCGACCGGGCCGGCGGCGTGGATCATTACTTGTTGCAGGGACAGGGATTCCAGATTGAGATGCAGTTCCCGGGCTCGTACCCAGTCGACGTCTTCGAGAACGCCGGCGACGACAACCGATTCCTGCGAAGCAATCCGCCGTCGGTCCCAGGTGAGGCGCCCGGCAACGAATTGCTCCACCGCGGCGACGGGGCCACTCACTGTTGTCGCGCTGCCACGAACTTCGTCGGCACTGGCGTCCAGCACGATTCGGCCGTGGTCGATCATCACCACCTGCTCCAGCAGATCGGCGACCTCATCGATCAGATGGGTGGACAAGATAATGGTGGACGGATGATCGGCGTAGCTGCTGAGCAGCCGGTCGTAAAAAAGCTGCCGGGCGACCGCGTCCAGTCCCGCATAGGGTTCGTCGAACAGCGTGATTTCGGCTTGTGCTGCCAGGCCAATCACGATGCCGAGCGCCGAGCGCATGCCTCGAGAGAGTTTCTTGATCGCTCGGTTGGTCGGCAGCTCGAAGTCGTGCAGCAGCGTGTCAGCTAGGTCGGCGTTCCAGTTGGGGTGGAACCACGACGCTGCTCGCAGTGCGTGATGCACTTTGAAATCGGGAAAATCCTGGTCTTCACGCACCAGCACCATCCGACGCAGAATCGCATCGTTTTCAACCGGTGAGGCGCCGAGAACCTGGACGGATCCGGCCGAGGCGAACTCCTGATTGGCGATGATGCGCATCAGCGTGCTCTTGCCAGCGCCGTTGCGGCCTAGCAGACCCGTGATGCACGGGCCGTTGATATCGACCGTCACGTCATCAAGCGCGAGGTGGTCGCGGTATCGGCGGGTCAGGCCGGTCACCGAGATCATCGGCGTCATATCTTGAGACCTCCCTGTACATGTTCTTGTAGATGTTCAGATTCCCGGACCATCGAGATCAGCGCGTCCGCGTCGATTCCGAGCCGGGTGGCTTCGAGGACCATCGGCTCGACGTAGCGCTTGGCGAAACGCTGGCGCCGCACCTCGATCAGCCGCGCCCGGGCACCGACGGCGACGAACATCCCGATACCGCGGCGCTTTTCCACCAGCCCGTCGTCAGTGAGCACGCTGATGCCCTTGGCCGCCGTCGCCGGGTTGATCCGGTAGAACGCAGCGAGCTCGTTGGTGGAGGGCACCTGGTCACCTTCTGCAAGAGTGCCTTCGGCGATCTCGTCGGCCAGCCGCTCAGCGATCTGGGAAAAGATCGGCGCTCCATCGTCAAGCACGAAACGCCTCCCGAAAGGTTTGGCCGGTTCGATCCGGTCAACTGGTTCATTACTTGACTAATGTACCAGCGAAGCGCGGAAGGTTCAACAATCGCTCATTGGCGTTCGTGGCGGCCCCTTTCAAAGCTGCAGGATCGAGGCCGCCATGAGGTATGCCGCGGACGCACCCTCGGGGTCGTGCAGATCTCCCGGAGTATCCAACGTTGCCTGGGATCGGGCTCGAACCGCGGCGCCTGGGTCCCTAGCAACGAGATCGACGCACAGACCCGCGACAACGGCGCTCGTATCGTGTTCGTCCAGGCCATCAAGGGCGAGGCCGTTGTGGAGCATGGTGGCTGCCTCGAGGAATACCTCGCGAGCCATCTCGAGGTCGACCTCAGGCCGTGCGCGGGCCACCGCCTCTGCGGTCGCCAGAAATTCATCGAACGGTGTGCCTGCCGTGCTGGATGACATAGCGCGAGGGTCTCAGCGCAGGCACGTCCCGGCAACCGAATATGTCGCGTTCGTTTGCCCGCGACGGCCCCGCCACCAACAGCAGGAAGGTAATCTCCGCTGATGACGAGTCGAGCGGACGGGCGTGGCCAGTTTGCTCGGCGTCGTCGATGGTTCTTCATGGTCGCGGTGGCGGCGTTGGTCGCCGCTCTGGTCATTTCCTCCATAGTCGGTTGGCACTTGCTTTCCGGCGGACCTTCAGAACACCACAATCCGTCATTTCGCTACGGCGAGGCCGTCATGCGCGATGAGCTGTACGGCAGCGGGCGCGGCGACCCAGAGGCCGTGTGTCGTTCAGCGATGGCGCATCCGGTTGGTCCTCCGGCGAATTTTGACCAAACCGAGGCGATCGCAGGCTGCAAGTACCAGGAGTATCTCTGGGACAACTAGCACAATTCAGAAACGCCATAATCGCAAACGGGAACAAGCTCCAGGGTGAGGCGGTAACCAGTGGCCCGGTGCCCAACGACCGGGCTACTGTCTGATGCGTCATCGCCAAGTCTTGGGTTGCGGCCCGCGGTTATGATTTCGCGAGGTTTAGGGGGGATTCGCTATCGAATTCGGGGCTCATCTGCCGTTGATGGACTTCGGGGGCCATCCGTACACCCTTGCTCATCTGACCGCCTACACCAGGACCGCGGCCCAACTCGGCTTCGGCACCCTGGCGGTAAACGATCACATGGTTTTCGCCGTGCCCTGGCTTGATGGGCCGGTCGCGCTTGCCGCGGTGATGGACCAATCAGAGAAGATGACGCTTGCCACGACGGTCTCGCTCGCGGTAGTGCGTGGGCCGGTACCGGTCGCCAAGACGTTGGGCGCGATCGATCGTCTTTCGGGTGGGCGGCTGCTCGTGGCCCTAGGTCCGGGTTCCTCGTCCGAGGACTACGCGGCCGTTGGTCTCGACTTCTCCGAACGATGGCAACGGTTCGACGAGGCGATCGGGGCCCTCCGCGCGCTGTGGCGGCCTGGCGGTGAGCCGTTCGCCGGCCGCTTCTACTCGACCGAGGGCCTATCCCTGGAACCTCCGCCGGCACAGCCGAACGGACCACCTATCTGGGTGGGAAGCTGGGGCTCAGCCGCGGGGCTGCGTCGCGTGGCCCGTCTTGCCGACGGCTGGCTGGCATCGGCCTACAACACGACGCCGCAGCTCTTCGGCGAAGCGTGGCGAGCGCTTCGCCTGACGCTCGCAGATCACGGTAAAGCTCCCGATACGTTCCCGAACGCCCTTGCAACGATGTGGTATTACATCACCGACGATCGCAGCGAGGCCGACCGGATCCTCAAAGAACGGGTAGTTCCCACCGTGCACCGACCCGAGGAGATGCTCCGCGAGCGCCTTCCGATCGGCCCGCCTGAACTCTTTGCCGAGAAGCTAGACGCGTTCGCGAAAGCGGGTGTGCAACGTGTCTTCATCTGGCCGGTTGCTAACGAGCTGCAGCAGCTCGAGCGGTTCTGGAACGACGTGCGACCGCTCATCGCCGCCACGTAGACCGAACCCGAGGCGGAATCTCGTTGCGTCGAAAGGGAATGACGCTGGCGCGCGCTGACATTCGCGCGTACGTGCGGACATCCATTAGTTCCATTGCCGAAACACGATGCAAACCGTGGATGCGTCGAGCAGAGCAAACTCGCGCGGCCCCCAGGGCTGCAGTTTGGGCTGCCGAAGATTGGGATGGAGGAGATCGGGTCTGCGTGCGGCGATATCTGCGTAGTCGGCGTCAAGCGTGTCCGTTTCGATCGCCAGCTCAGGCCGATCCTGCGCGGCGCGCGTGGCGTCGGCCACGAGATACACCTTGATCTGATCGCGTCCGGCCACCACGAGGTCGCCTTCCTGGTGCAGCACCTGCATGCCTATGCCATCGACGAACAGATCCAACCCGACGCTCAGATCGGTATAGAACACCTGTGGGATCAGTGCAGTGAGCATGACGCCAGACTGCCAGAAACCGGCCCGGACGTTTCAGCCGCGTGCGCCAACGGGCTTCCTCGGTTCGCGGACTTCGACGGAGCCCCAGATTGCTGGTCCGCTGTTGGCAAGGGTGCGGCCGGTCGATGTAGGCCAGCCTGGGCGTCAAGCTCCCAAGCAATGACGCCAACCAGTTGCTCTAATACGTCGCGATCGACTGGCTGGTCCACGCGTCCTCCCTGCCCCGCTCGATCCTCCACGACGATCCTTGCACAGGCTCGACCATCGTTTTCGCACATCGGCCTGTCTGGACGTTGGCCGGATACTGGACGGACGCTGCTCTTGAGAGGATCAGACCTACGCGGCGGTGGCTCTTCCGCGGCTCGCGGCGTCCGTCAAGATGGCGCCGGCGACAATTCCTAATGTCAGGCCGAAACCCAGAACGCTAAGTCTCGCCTCGCCAAATGGCAGCAGCAACAGCAGCGCAGTCGCCAGGACGCCCACCGCGGGACCGCAGAGGCGATCGACGAGATCTTGTTGCCAGAACGCGACCCAGGCCAGTCCGATGACGGCGCCAGCGAGGACGGCCAACGCGACACCGACCCGGTCAGAAACATGAAGCTGCGCTGGCTGTGTCCTGAACGCATAACCAACGATGAACCCTGCCACCAGGGCGTCACGGAAAACCCGAACCCACCACGAGCGGGAACCAAATCGCGGCATAACGCGCACTAGCCTCGTGTCTAACACAGCATCCCCCAGGATGGAATCGTCGGCGACAGTGTTGCACGATGGCAGCGGATGGACAGAATCACCGGGCGCCGTGCGCACACATCGGCAGTTCGCGCACTGGCAGTCGCATGAGCGGACGGTCGGGGCATACTTCTACGCCGACCGCGCCTGTTCACTAGCAATGTCCGCAACTGTGGACTTCACTTCGGGACCCAGGCGCCTCATGGTCGCCGTGGCCCGCTCCGGCGTCTCTAGCAAGCTCGCGACTGCAACCACCGACCCCACTGTTATCGCCACTTGCTTGACGTCGCCTTCGTTGTCCAAGAGGCCGAACGCCAAGGTGAGGATCTTAGTGAGCAACAGGTCGTCATACGAGACGATCGTTCGCCAGTGTGGCCAAACTCGTGCCACCAAGCCGGGGATCTCCTCGATGGATGGAAGGTGACCGAGTTGGTCCTCAACCGTCATGTGAAGCGTGACCAACGCAGCAGCCGCCACGTAGGCCTCGTTCATCGGCTCCCGTGCGTTCCATCGCGTCATGGCTGTCTTGAACGGGTTCGGGCTGACGTTCGCGGCTGCGACGACGGTGTCGGTCAGCATGTCCCACTCCCGCGCAAGGAACCCGCTGTCGCGACGCCACGGCCATGAGAAGGACACCTCGCCAGTATGTCAGCGTGCCGGCGGCCTGCCGGGGCATCCTCTATTCGACAGATCACTGCGTCGGAAACGATCACGTCAGCGGCATGAGCGTGTACTGATGCGGAGGTCACCGGATGCCTATTCAAGGCCGTTCTCGGCGTAACTCCGCCGATCCCACTCGTGCTCCGTCGTGTACTCGCCCCAGCCCATGTGGGCGTAGTACAGCGTCATGGCCTCGAAGTAGCTGGCTGCCTCGACAGTCCAAACGATGCGCGCGGTGGGGCCGAGCATGCTACGTGCACCATCGCCGCCCGGCCCCGCCGTACAGAATGTTGGGCCGTCCTCGCCCTCTCCATCCCATAGCTCGTGAAGCACGCCACCGAGACTAGACGTCTGTCCAGGCGGCGCGCGCTCATCGGCAGATGAGTGCGTGATCGTCAGGTTCCGGAGGACATGTAGGCGGCGAGGATGTAGTTGGGGTGGCGGTCGAGGTTGGTTCGGGCACGGTCGTAACGCATGGTCGTTCGGGGGTCGGCGTGGCGGGCTGCGATCTGGGTGTCGCGCAGGTCGACGCCAGCGTCGAGCATGGTGGTGACGAAGGTGTGGCGCAGCATGTGTGGGTGCATGCGTGCGATCCGGACCCCGGCGCTGGCCTGGAGATGACGTAGCCGGCGGGTGGCGGCGTGGCGGTCCATCCGGGTGCCGTGCCGGTTGAGCAGGATCGGGCCGGTTGTCCGTTCGGCGATGGCGCGGTCGACAGCTCGGCCGACGGCCGGGGGTAGCGGCACGAGGACGATCTTTCCGCCTTTGCCCAGCACGCGCAGCACCCGATGGCCGTGCTCTTCGCCCAGGTCGGCGATGTCCAAGCCAGTCGTTTCGAAGATCCGCAGTCCGAGCAGACCCAGCAGACAGACCAACGCGAAATCGAATTGATTGCCTGACCGGCGGGCGGCGCTCAGCATCGCTTCGAACTGCAGATGGCTCAGCCCGAGGGTCGGTGACTGTGCGGGCACATTCGGGCGGCGGACGTATTCGGCCGGTGAATGTGGCAGCACCCCGTCGATGACGCAGGTTCGGTAAAATCCGGCGACCACCGCCATCCGGCGCGACACGGTGCTTGCTGCGAAGCGTCGCTGTTCCTGCATCCACCGCACGTACAGCTCGATGTGCGGCCGGGTTGCTGTCAGCGGGTCAAGCCCATGCTCGGAGCACCAGTTCAGGTAGCACCGCAGATCGGACTCGGTGTGCGTCCGCGACTGGCCCTTGTAGCGCGCCAAGTAGGCGGCAAGCGCGAGCCGCAGCCCATCGAACCGGACCGGTGGAAGCACCTCAGTGCTGAAAGCCGTCATACCCGCTAAGCATTCACCACCACGCCGGACCACACCCATGAAACGACCTCATCTGCCGAATAGCGGATGACGGCACTGGTGTCATATGGCATGCTCGATCCGGCAGCAGGGTCGAGCGCGCGGTAATGGGCGGGACCCCGAGGTGCGTTCTGGGCCGTCAGCCCTGCCGTCCCAACATCCGGTCATGCCGCTGACCTGATCGTTTCCGACGCACTGATCTGCCGATGTGCGGATGTTCGGAGCCTCAAGGGGCGGGATCAAGCTCCGGGAAGGTCCAGGACGAGTTGAGGATCTCGGGACGTGGTTTGTACATCCGGACCGTGTAGTTCCAGCCGTCTTCGAGGGGTAGCGGGTTCACGTCGCGGCTGTTGCCCCCGAAGGTGACCGTGATCGAGCCATCCGGGTTCTTGGTCCCCGAGACGCTGTTGACGCTGTAGGCGTCGAGGTCGTTCTTGTGCAGGAACCCATCCGCGCCGTAGACCGTGATGGACCAGAACGCGTCGACGGGGACGTCCTTCGCGGTGATGGTGTATCTCCCGACCGGGAGTTTCGGTTCGTGGCTCTCGTAGAACGCCTCCTGTTCGGGCAGGCCGCCCCAACCCGCAGCGGTTCCGAGTAGGTGGGTGTGCGGCTCGACGTCGTCCTTCTTGCCAAACATGCCGTGAGTGCCATGGAAGCCTTGCGACGCCTCGGCCAGGACGGACGTCCGGATGGCGGTGAACGACTCCTCGTCGTAGTCGGGAAGCGTCAAGGGCTCGCTAGCAATGGCCTTAAGGACGAAGCCGTCCTGAATCTCGTGGACCTGGCCGACGTCGTAGGGATCCGTCGCGTCAACCAGCACCCGAGCGGCCAGCAGCACATACGGGGTGTCGAACTCGCCAACAGTCAAGGAGTGCTCGCCCGGCTCGGCAAAGACACGGTTGATGTAGTGGTCTTGGTTGACGACCATCACCGTCAGATACCGGCCCCCCGCGTCAGGGACAGTCACCGCCGCGCCGTCGGAGATATTCACCACCGCGAAGCTGTACAAGGTGTCGCGGTTCATCCGGATGACGGTCTGCTCATCGAGCGATGCCGGCTCCCGATTGTGCTTCCAGCGGTTCAGCCCGCCAGCCTGCGCCTGGATGCCAACGAGCATCCGGTTCGTCTCGGCCCGCACGAAGTTGTCCATGTTGACGAGTTCACCAGTCACGGTGCCAATCTTGAGCCCATGACAGCCGGGTCCCGTCATCCCACCAGGGTGAACGACATCCGGTCATGCCGCTGACGTGATCGTTTCCGACGCACTGATCTACCGATGAGCGCGACATAGCGACTGTCGTCCCGGCAAGATGAGGGGGTGCCAACTGCGAGCGAAGCGCCGCCCTGCAAGCGTTGTGGGCGGCCGGTCAGGGTCAACGCGGACCGATACGACGTGTTCGAGGGGATGCACTACGTCTGCTTTCACTACGAGTTCGAGCACGACCCGGCCGATCCCGACGAAGAGTGCAACGCAGGCGGCTGCCCGTCCTTCAAACTCGACGCACCGCCGCGCCAGTTGAGAACTGACGCGACGTAGCCCGAAACGTCCGGTCGTGCCGCGTTGTGCTCGCTTGATGTCCGGACATGTCCATGCACGCGGACAACAGTAGGTTGGTCAGATGCGCGCGGAGGTCACATATTTCGAGTGGCCAGACCTCGAACCTGGAGGCCTGGCGGCGGCCGACAGGATGTCGACCGTCATGGTCTTCGCCGCCGGGCCAATCGGAGTGCCAAGCCCCGAGACCTTCCAGGTGACGGTTTGCACGCCAGACGGCCTCGCCGCCCTCGTTGAACGAGACAGTGTGGTCATCGGCCGTCACTTCCTGTTCGCGGCGGCCATCCAAGTCGATCAAATTGAGGAGTTCGTTCGAGACCGACTCCGACGCCTCGACGGAGACAGTTGGACCGAACTAGCCGAGAAAATCGCCCGCATTGGCTACTGGGAGTTCGAGGACTACACCGAGTATCGGAAGCGCTAGCAACGCGCGCTCATGACGCGATGAGTAGGGGCGGGGGGTTACCCTTTGCCCCGTCGTTCCAGTAGAGCGCTTCGTAACTGGGGCTTAGTCCGTGCAGATTTCGTCGTTTGGGGAATCGAAATCGCCGATGCACGCTTGATTGGTGGAGTGCCCGGGATGCGGCAGGGCTTTTGAACAACAACGGGGAGTCGGCAGGCCCCGTCGATGGTGCTCGGACCAATGCCGACGGTACGCATCAAAGTCCGCCTGGCTGGCGCGGAATCAGAAGGACGAGTACCTGACCATCGACGAATTGGAGGCCTGGTTGAACAGCGCCGTGGACTGGTGAGATAGACCCACTCGGCGGCAGGCGCGTGCACGCGAAGCGGCACGCAACCCGGCATGTCCGGTCGAGTTGGTGTGCAACAGGTTGGCGTTAATCACTCGACGAGGCGGCTGGTTTGATCGCGATCAGCTTCGGGCTCGGCGGCACAATTCGACAGAGGTCGTAACGCGGGTACGCGCTCAACTGGCAGAATGTCGGCAAGTGGAGATCCTTCTGCTCAAGTTGTTCTGCGCTCCTGCGCTCGTGGTTGCGGCAACGGTGGCTGGTCGCCGCTGGGGCGCGAGCGTCACCGGCCTCTTGGTCTCGTTGCCCATAGTTGCGGGGCCGATCCTGTTCGTCACCTATCTCCAGCACGGCTCGGCCTTTGCGTCGCGAGCGGCTGGGGCATCGCTGCTCGGGTTGGTCTCGCTGGCCTTGTTCGCGGCCGCTTTCGCATGGTCGTCGCGGCGGCTTGGCTGGCTGCCGACGGTGGCAACTTGCTGGCTGGCAACCCTTTGTGCTGACTTCGGCCTGTCGAGGTTGCACGTCACTGCCGCGCTCGCTCTCGTCTTGACTGTCATAGCGACCCTCGTCGCGCTGGGGTCGATGCCACGTTCTGCGGTTGCCATTGATCCGCTGGCCGCACCTCGGTGGGCTTGGTGGGACCTACCAGGACGAGCTGTCGCCACAGGTTTGCTGGTCCTGACCATCACCTCCGCCGCAGGCACTCTTGGCCCGGACCTGACCGGCGTGCTGGCACCATTCCCGATCGCTACCAGCGTGGTGGCTGCCTTCGTGCTTGCCCAACGAGGTGCGACGACGGCCGCGGCGACCTTGTCGGGAGCGCTCACCGGGCTGTTCGGTTTCGCCGCCTTCTTCTTTTGCGTTGCGATGCTGGTTAACCCGCTGGGCGGCGCCGCGTTCGTCGTGGCTCTCGGCGCCACCGTTGCCGTTCAAGTGCTCGCTGCGCATGCACGCAGATGGCAACAGCGAGCAAAGCCTGAAACACGCGTGGGACCAGTAACGACCCGTGTGCCCGACCAGTAGTCGTCGCCGACGGCCAATCCCGATTCAAGCAAGAACCCAAGGTGGTTACGGAGCCTCACGTGATCATCGACAACGACCGCATCTCGGCAGATGAGTGCGTCGGAACGATCACGTCAGCGGCATGTGAGTGCGTTATGCGGCACGATACGGTCCATGACCTCGGTCCCACAGACAACGATCAGCATTTGGCGAGCTGACGCGGTTGTCCTATTCGATTGGCTCATGACGGTCGACCTCAACGCCGTCCCGATCACACACCCTGCCGAGAAACAGGCCCTTGCGGATCTGCTGTCCCGGCTAGAGGAGTCGGACGTTGCTGACGTTGACCAAGACGAAATCGACGCGAGTCGTAAAGCGGTTGCGCGTGATATGGGTTGGTAAATCAGTATCCTCGGCTCGGAACGACCGCGCACCATCGGCGGCAGATGAGTGCGTTCGTGATCAATATCCGGTCGCTGGCTTCCCCTCGAAGGCGAGCGCCACGTCGCGCCAAACAGCTTCGAGCATTTCCGTTGCATCGGTCGACACGGCGAGCGAGCCACGGCTATTCTCGTCCGTCGCTTCACGCCAAGCAGCATGCTCGGCCCCATTCCAGACACGCGCCTTCTCGGCTAGCTCCGCAGCCCGCAGCCGAAGATCCGCCCAATCTCTCTGATCACGGATCGCCTGCAAGAACTCGCGTTCGGCAGCCTCATAGTCCTCGTGCACCGCGTCGGTGGTCATGCGAGCAATTTAGCTGCGTGATTGCCACTCCGAGTGCTCAATGCACACGCACATCGGCAGATGAGTGCGTCGCAAACGATCACGTCTGCGGCAGATGCGGATGTTGGAGATCTGGAAGGATCTGGCTCGTGGAACCCACCGACTTGGTGCTCGTTGAGCTTTCCGATCAAGAACGGTTCATGCTTCGTGCCGCGCTGCTTGAGTGGGGCGGACCCGCGAAGCCGACAGAGCAACTCGCCCTCGCAATGGGATTCCAAGGCTTGGAAGGCCTGAGCCGCGACGTCATGACGTTGCGAGAGGCGTTGAAGGAAGGCGTGCCGCTGAGCCGGGAGGACTGGCAACGGGTCCTCCTCGCGACCGAGATTGTGTTTGCCAGCGATGTCGTTGGCTCTGGGCTTGACTGGCCGATCACCACCGGCGTGCCCGATGCCGAAGCGATAGCACTGCTGCGAGCAATGCAGCGCAAGATGCCGCGCTGACGATCCAGCTACCAGTTCTCCATCGTTGACGGCAAGGCCGAAATCAGGGATTCCGAGCGCAAGTAGCTGTCTCGATGCCGACGACCGGATCTCGGGAGTGGCGGACGTCTCGACGCGGCACTGTCGGCGGCATGAGCGGACGGTCTGAGTCATTCATAATCGAACCGTGGACGAGATCCGGTTCGAGGGCCGATCCGAGGTGGAGGAGGTGCGCAGACGACTGCGCCTATCTCGCCTAGTCCCGGGCGTTGGGTCCACTACGGCCATCGTCGAGGAGCGGTCTGTGTCCCAGATCGTGATCTCTTTGTCTCCGCCTGACCCTGGTTTGGCGTCTCAGATAGAGGCGCTGTTCCCTGACATCGCGGTCGTGGTTCGGCAAGGTATCTGGCAACGCTCGCTCGCGCCAGATCAGTAGTCGCCCCCGTCAACCGGCACCTCAGGTCATGCGGACGGCAACAGTTCCTCAGATCGGCATGACAGTACGAATGGAAACGTGCCTCAACGCGGCCTGAGCGGATAGTCGTCGGACGGCAGCGTGCGAGGATGCGAGCGTGAATCAGTCAGACTTCGACGAGATTTCCGGAGTCCTGCGCGGCTTGCTTATTCGGGTGAGCGACCGGACAACCGAACAAGCTTTGAGGCTTGTCAGCGACTTCATCGACGCTGGAGAACTCGGCCTTGCACTTTGAGTGGTTGGCCGACGATCTGAGTGATTCTGACCAGCCCTTGGCGGCGGATGAGCGCTCGGACATGGTTGTGCTGGTCCGCCGGATGGACATGGGGCTTCGCGTTGAGAACGCCCTTGCGGGCTGCCCTTCCCGATAGATCCGCATGAACGCACATCGGCAGATCAGTGTCTGGGAAACGATCACGTCAGCGGCGTGAGCGGATGTCAGCTGTGGGCGGTGGTGATGTCGCCGAGTTTCCAGGACCGGTCGAAGTAGGACTCCAGCGGGCCGTAGAAGCGGAAGTAGCTGAACCAGTGCTTGCCGGGGATGGTTTGGATCCAGTTGGACTCCTGTCCGGCTGCCGAGCCCGGTCCGAAGTAGAGGTCGACTGAGCCGTCGTCGTTGTGGCGCAGGTCTTGGTCGCGGGAGCCTCGGTCGCCGCGCAGCTGGTCGTTGTCGATCAGGCATCGGGTCCAGACGTCGTAGACGGTGAACGACCAGAACAGTTTGGCCGGTGGGTTCGCCGGGATGTGGATCGTGTAGTCGCGGCCGCCGTCGAGCCAGTTGCCGTCGGCGTCGGTGTAGCCGCCGAGGTAGGCCTGGCCCAGGCCCGGCGTTTGGCTCTTCATGGCCGCCGAGAAGCTCACGGCCTCGTAGAACCATGAGGCGCGTTCGAGCAGCTCGTCGTGGTGGGTCGCGCGTTGTGCTGGGTTGTCCAGGTCGATGGCGAGGAACCAATTGCGGTCGGGCCACCATCGGGCGTCGGTGAATCGTTTGGCGAAGGTGTTGGCCTGCGCCATCAGCTCACCTGCCGTGGCGCCCTGGGTCAGGATCGTCGTGAGGCGCTCGTCGGGGGCGAAGGGTTTGTCTTTCTCGATGCCCAGTTGCTTGAGCATGGCCAGGTAGAAGCGGTCGCGTTCGTCTACGATTTCGCGTTGGTAAATGTCGTGTAGCCGGACCCAGTACTCCAAGCCTCTCGGCTGGTCACCGGTCCAGGGTTTCCCGTCCGGGGAGACGATCCGGGTCCGGGTTGGGTTGTCGCGTTCGGCGTAGGGGTAGACCTTCACGGCATCGACGAGCGCCCGGGAGCGCTGCGGGTCAGGGTCCAGCGTGCGGAACCCGAACATGATGTTCATCCCGCTCGCTTGCTGCACGAAGTACCCGCTGTGGCCCTCCGGCGCGTCGTGCCCGGGTGGCACGATCAAGTGTTTACCGCCGTGGCCTTGGTCTGGGCCCATCTCACCTATGACGGCGAACTCGCGCTGCCAGAAATCTGACAGCCCGCCCGCGGTCGGGCCGGGTGGTAGCTCGATGACCAGCGGGCCGGTCTCGGCCAGATCGAAGAAATTCAGGATGTACGGGGTGGTTGCGTTGGCGGTGATCAGCCCGAGTCGGTCGCGGTAGCTGGAGTACAACACCAGGTCCGAACTTGTCGCGCCGAAGACGTCGTAATGCTGGGTCTTCCACTGCGCGTAGGACACCAACGGCAGCGCCCATAGGTAGGCCTGACACGCCAATTGGTAGTCCAGCTCGTCGAACACAATCCCAATGTCGTCCCGGACAGGCAACTCCCCATCCCAGCGCACCCCACTCAACCGAGGCGGCAATTCTGCGTCGCCGATCGACCGCGGTTTCTGAACCTCTTCGACTGACCTCATAGGTCGAGGATGTCCGGTAGCCGGGACGGCTCACCTCGTCCGACTAGGGTGAACATCGTCCGGAGATCGGCAGATCAGTGCGTCGGAAACGATCACGTCAGCGGCATAAGCGGATCGGTTTGGACTCGGGCCTAACGGATCCCTGCGTCGGAACTCGACCGCGGCGGATACCGATCTCGTGACGGTGTCTGAGCGCCCACGATCGAGCTAGTCGGCGGCTAACTCGTTGAAGAAGGCAGCGAGGTCGCGGCTGAGCAATTCGGGCTCCTCGACGGACGGGAAATGCCCGCCTCTCGGCATCGGGGTCCAGCGGCGGATTTCGTAGAGGCGCTCGGCCCATTCGCGCGGCGGAGTGCCATCGTCGATGAACTGGTGCGCGAAGACCGCTACGGCGGTTGGCACTGTGACCAGGTCGCTCGGGCGGAGTTCTGCGGCCAGCCACCGGTTGTCCACATACTCCCGCATCGAGGAGGTGATCGTCTGGGTGACCCAGTACAGCGTGACGATCGTGAGGAGGAAGTCGCGGGAGAACGTGGCTTCGATGTCGCCGCCGGAGTCAGACCATGCCCGCCACTTCTCCAGGATCCAGGCGGCCAGCCCGGCGGGTGAGTCATTCAGCCCGTAGCCGACCGTCTGCGGCCGGGTGGACTGGACCGTGCCGTAGCCGCGGTCATCCTCGCGCCAGCGGTCGTACTGCGCGCGGTAGGCGCATTCGGCGTCCGATAGCGGACGCGACCCGGGTCCGGTGTACGGGGCGAGGTCCAGGTTGGACAGGTGGATGCCGAGCAGGGGTTCCGGGTCGTCCAGCGCCATGAACGTCGTCACGGAAGAGCCCCAGTCGCTTCCGTGTGCGCCGTAGCGAGAGTAGCCGAGCCCCTGCATCAGCCGATGCCACAGCCGGGCTGTGTCCCGGCTAGTCACGCCGACTCGTGCCGGGCGCTCCGAGAAGCCGTATCCGGGCAGGGAGGGGATCACGACGTCGAAGGCCGGCCCGTCCAAGCCGTGGGCTGCTGGATCGGTCAGTGGTCCGACGAGTGGCAGGAACTCGGCGAAACAGCTCGGCCATCCGTTCGTCAGGATCAGCGGGATCCCGTCGCCGCTGCGTGCTCGCTCGTGCACGAAGTGGATACGGACGCCGTCGAGCTCAGCCCGGAAATGGTGGAAGGTGTTCAACGAGTCTTGCTGCGCTCGCCAGTCGAAGCCATCCGCCCAGTACGCGAGAAGCGCGCGGAGATACACGAGATCCGTGCCCTGCTTCCACGGTGCATCGGGCGACGCCTCGGGCCATCGGGTGGTTTCGATGCGGCGACGTAGGTCGGCAAGAGCCTCGTCGCTCACCTCGATGCTGAACGGCTCCGCCCGGAACTCTTCGGTCATCGTCCCAGCCTGCCAGAGCCGGTGCGCCCGCCTCGATAGAGTCAAAGTAGGCACCGATGGGCCGTCCGATTGATCCCGCAGAGCCACCAATACCGCGCAGTTCACTACGCGAGGTCCACGACGCCGTGGGCGACTGAGTTCGAGGATCAGGACCATGAACCGCACTTCTCGTCGAACTGTGGCCCGGGCAGCAACGTTCTCCAGGCCGAATTCGTGACGACCATCCGAACCGTGCTGCCCTCGGTTGTCCTCATCAGCGCCGGCACCTCCCTTGGCTCCGGTGTCGTGTTCGACGGGGCTGGCCAGCAGCGTCACGAATGGCATCATCTCGGCGACGGGTCGCATGGTCACCGAGCCGGCCTCGGCCGATTCGCTTGGAGCGACGCTGACCGATCGCCTGCAGACCAGCGCAGACATCAACCCGGGCAACAGCGGTGGCGCGTTGGTCAATCTGTGTTTGCGTGACCGAGAGAAATGAACTGACATCTCCAGAGAAGGAGAGCTCCATGACTACGTATCAGGTCGGCTACTTCGTCGGCAGCCTGTCCAGTACGTCCATCAACCGGGTGCTCTCCAAGGCACTGATCCGGCTCGCGCCTCCCGACCTCGAATTCACTGAGATTCCGATCGGGAATCTGCCGCTTTACAGCCCCGACTACGACGAGAGCTATCCACCCGAGGCGACGGCGCTGAAGGAGAAGATCGGGCAGTCAGACGCGCTGCTGTTCGTCACGCCCGAATACAACCGGTCGATACCTGGCGCATTGAAGAACGCCATCGACTGGGCGTCACGGCCGTGGGGCAAGAACTCCTTCCACCATGTCCCGGCCGCGGTCATCGGGGCCTCGATCGGCCAGATCGGAACCGCCGTCGCGCAGCAGAGCCTCCGGGGGGTTCTCAGCTTCTGCAACGCCCGGCAGTTGACCGCTCCCGAGGCCTATGTTCAGTACTCGCCCGAGGTGTTTAGCCTGGACGGCGAAGTCCGCAACGAATCAATGGCGACATTCCTGCGCGACTTCATGGCAGAGTTCCGCGAGCACCTGGTGCGCGTCTTGACGGTCATACCGCGGGAGAATCTATAGTCCGAATTACGGTCCGACGGAGGCCAGACTTTGCCGCGTTGGGCACACACTCACGGTCACTCCCAGCCATGCTCTGCTTACGTGATCCTGTCCCAGGGTTGATCACTTGTGTACGTGCCCCATCCTTGGTGCTCGTAGTAGAGCCTTCGCCTGTGAGGAGCCCGGTTACCAGGCAGGTGCCTCGACCGGATTCGGGCTGCGGATCATCGACGCATTAGCGTTCAGGTTGAACCGGAGGTGTTGTGCATGCGCAAGGTCATCGCTTACGAACTGTTATCCCTCGACGGCGTCGCCGAGAACCCCGATGCGTTCCTGACTTCATGGGACGACGTGATGGAGTCCAACCTTGGCGCCGTCATTGCGACGCAGGACGCGGTGATCCTCGGCCGTCGCAGCTACGACGAGTGGGCTGAATTCTGGCCGGCCAGCGAGATCGAGCCCTTCGCGACGTTCATCAACGGGGTCGCGAAATACGTCGCAACGTCTACACCGCTCGAGCGGGAATGGGGTAATGCGATTGCGGTCAGCGGCGAACTGATCGACTTCGTCAAGGATTTGAAGGAGCAGACCGGAGGTGACATCGGCATCCACGCCAGCATCTCAGTCACTCAGGCGCTGCTTGGTGCAAATGTCGTGGACGAACTCAGGGTTGTCATCGCGCCGGCGATCGCAGGCAGTGGACGAAGGCTCTTCGAGGGACTGCCGCCCGTTCGGCTCGAATTGATCCGAAGCGTGACTTCACCCAGCGGTTCGCTGCTCGTCGACTACAAGGTCATTCGGTAGCAGCATGTCGGCCGCGAATCATCGCGGCCCAGTGGTGCACCACAGCTGATGAAGCGTGTCCGACGGGCCCTGGTGCTACCGCAGGATTGGTTCACACTGATTGGTGAAAAGGACCGGCTCTCGATGAGCCCTTCGTCCGCACAACCCTGAAGTGGAGCAGCCATGACCGAATCCGCGCCTCGCATCGACTACGCCAACCTTCCCGCGCCCACCGAAGGCTTTCTGGTTACGTTGTTCATCACCGTCCGGAAGGTCGCGCGGTCGCGGGACTTCTACTCGCGCGTTTTGGGTGGCACCGTCGTCCTGGAAGAGAACCCCTGCATGGTCAAGCTGGCCAATTCGTGGATCATCATGAACCCCGGGGGACCGCCGACCCCGGACAAGCCAGGCATCACGGTGGTCGACTACGAACCGGGTGACACCACGTCAATCTTTCTCAACCTGCGCGTCGCCGACATCCACGCCAGCTATCAGGAATGGAAGGCCAAGGGCGCAGAGTTCGTGACGCCGCCGATCGATCGCGGAGCTGAAATTCGCTGCTACATCCGCGACCCTGATGGTTACCTCATCGAGGTGGGCCAGTCGACCGGGCTGATGCACGGCGAGCTCGCGGCGAAGCGTCCGGAGGATCTGCCCGGCTGAAGGCCGCAGGCCGTTTAGCGCGGTGAACAGAGATTCTTGAAAATACCTGGAAGTCTGTGTCGGATCGGGACAGAGACGTTCGTAGTAGGGGTGAGCGGCCGCCCACGAGGGGCGGCGCCCCACCAAAGGAGATGATCCGATATGCAGTACCTCGTTTCCGTGATCCACGACCAGACCCCCGGCTTGGCGAATCCCGACGAAGAGGCCGCCATCGACGTATTCAACGAGCGGCTGCAGGCCGAAGGTTACTGGGTGTTCGCCGGCGGCCTCGGGGCACCGATCGCTGCCACGGTTATCGACAACCGCAGTGGGGAAGCGGTGTTGACCGACGGGCCCTTCCTGGAGTCGAAGGAGTACCTCGCCGGCTTCTGGATCATCGAGGCGCCCGACCTTGACATCGCGCTCAAGCTCGCAACCGAGGGCTCGAAGGCCTGCAACCGCAAGATCGAGGTGCGGCCATTCCTGTGAGGGTGGTCGATGTCCGGGAGGCGATCACCCTGGCCCACCACGAGGAGTGGGCCCGGGTGGTCGCCACCCTGGCCAGGCGTTTCGGTGACCTCGACATCGCTGAAGATGCTGCGGCCGAGGCATTCGCGACCGCTGTTGAGCGGTGGCCTGGCGACGGCGTACCGCCCAACCCCGGCGCGTGGTTGACCACCACGGCCAATCGCAAAGCCATCGACCGGATCCGGCGCGAAAGCAAGCGCGGCGACAAGCAGCAGGAGGCTCAGATGTTGTACGAGGACGCGTCCGAGTCCTACGGTGTTGCTGGCGCTGCCAGTGCCATCGATGACGAGCGGCTCCGGTTGATCTTCACCTGCTGTCACCCTGCCCTCGCGATCGAAACCCGCATCGCGCTGACGCTGCGCATGGTCGGCGGTCTGACCGTGCCAGAGATCGCCCGGGCCTTCCTGGTGCAGGAAAGCGCGATGGGCCAGCGGATCACTCGCGCAAAGGCCAAGATCAAGGCGGCCCGCATCCCTTACCGGGTGCCGTCAGCCGAAGATCTCCCAACACGCGTCTCCGGCGTTCTCGCCGTTCTCTTCCTGGTCTTCAACGAGGGTTACCTGGCGAGCGGCCCCGACACCGATCCAGTTCGTCCCGCTCTGACTGGCGAGGCGATCCGGCTGACTCGCCTGATCCGAGCCCTCATGCCTGAGGACGGGGAGGTGGCCGGGTTGTTGGCGCTGATGCTGCTCACCGAGGCCCGCCGCCCGGCCCGGGTTTCGGCGACGGGTGAACTGGTCGCCCTTGACGAGCAGGACCGCGGAGCCTGGGACGCGGCGCTGGTCGCCGAGGGTCATCGGCTGGTGCGGGAGCGCCTCGTTGCTGCCGCCGCTGGCGTGCCCCCGGGTCGTTACCAGATCCTCGCCGCGATCAACGCCGTGCACACCGACGCCCGCGATGTACGCGACACCGATTGGTCGCAGGTCGTCGCCCTCTACGACCAACTCGTCCGCCTCGACCCGTCGCCGATCATTGCTCTCAACCGAGCCATTGCGGTCGCCGAGCTTGACGGCCCGGAGGTGGCACTGGCAGCCGTCGACCGTCTTGGTGAGGCGCTGGCCGACTATCACGCCTACCACGCAACCCGTGCCGATCTGCTGCGGCGATTGGGCAACACTGAGCCATCGCGCGCCGCGTACGACAAAGCCATCGTTCTCGCGGGAAACACAGCCGAAACCGCCTACCTGAGACGCCGCCGCGACCAGTTGGGATAGGTTCCGCTTCGGGATGCACCCGTGCGGCGGCCTGAGCGGCTAGGCGCGCGTGCGCTGCACAGGGGCTCCGGCCCGAATCGATTTCGGTATCTCAGCAACATCGTCCACGACTGCCAGCAACGTCTCGATTTCGTCGACCGATGCTGGACTGTCGACATCGACCAGGTAACCGATTCCCTTCGACTGCCAGGTCTCGGTGTTGAAGTCGCCGGAAGCAGTTACACGCACACCATGAACGATGATGCCTAGTCGGTCGGCCTCTCGAAAAACGTCGTTCAGCACGCAACCGGCAACTGCCAGATGCAACAGGTGTGCCCCGGTGAACGACGTCTGCACGGTGACGCCCTCTGCTGTCCACCGATGGGGAAACCGGACGACATCGCTCGCCGTGCCCTGCAACGTGCCTGCTCCCACCACCGCGTCGGACTCGGTCATAGCGACAATGATGCCAGGACGCCTGAGGCCCTACCTCGCCTCGCCGAGCGTCGCCTCAGCTAGCAATGCTGCCAGGTCCAATTCCGCCTCCCGGGTTTGAAGGCCATGTTTCATAGCGCTTTGGATCAAGCGCTGCGTCTCGGCGCTACCTACGGCGTCACGAAACAGGTCGGAGTCCCGCCGGAAGTCTTCGAGCGGGGCAAGCGAAATCTCGTTGACGCGCTGCTTCACCACGGTGTGCCCGGCGGTTGGGAATGCTGCAATCCGATGGGCAAGTGCTCGGACGAAATCATCCAACGCGTCTGCAGGCAGCGCACGATTGATCCAGCCATACCGCTCGGCGAGGTCCGCGTCGTAGTCGTCCGCGCTCAACATCACCTCGAGCGCTCGCGCGCGACCCATGAGCCGAGTGAGGTACTGGGCCGCGCCACCGCCCGGGATCTGCCCGAACGCAGGCTCGAACTGAGCGAAGATCGCCCTTTCCCGCGCAGCGAAACGCATGTCGCAGGCCAGGACGAATTCGCTGCCGGCACCACGGACGCGTCCCTCGATCTGTGCGATCGTGACCAGCGGACTCGCGCTGATGTGACGGAAGAGGGTGGCGATCGACGCCTCGCCGGTCAATCTTGCCGCCTCGGCCCGATATTCAGCGATCCGAGTCAGGTCGACGTGCGAGATGAAGTAGTCAGGGTCGGCACTCTTGAAGACGACGACCTTCACAGAGTCGTCTGCCTCTGCGAGTTGGAGGAGCGAGACGAGGTCGCGAACCAGTTCAGGCCCCAGCAGGTTCATCGGCGGTGCCGCGATTTCCGTTAACAGCACTCCTCGTTCGCTGTTCACCCTGAGCGTGTCGTACGTGCGACCTGCTTCTGATACGTCCGACATCATATGGATCTCCGGGTATCTGATCTACGGACGGACTCTCACCGCCCCGGGCCGCCAATTGAGTCCAGGATCGCTGCGGCGTAATCGGCCGGGGCTTCCTCCCAAGCGAAGTGGCCGGTGTCGAGGATCTTGAGGCGGCTATTGCGCAGCCGCTCGTGGAGAAACTCCGCGTTGGAGACCGGTACCACGCGGTCGTGGCCGCCGTTCACGATCGTGACCGGAGTTGTGATGCTCGGTAGCAATTCGGCGAGCGCTGGCAGCTCCTCTGGATACTTGCGGACGTAGCGCATCGATTCGACGTACCGGTCGCCGTCATAGCAGGCGAGGTAGTCCGCGCGGATCTCGTCCGGTATACCGCCCGCGATGGTGTCAAGGGAGGTGTTGATGCTCGCGCGAGAGTCCAGCTGGCGATATTTGTCGAGGTCGGGATCGAGCACCCGGGACCGGAGCGGCTCGCCGAGATCGAGCGGAACCGCGGCTCCGCCGGAGCCGACGACCACACTTGCGATCCGCTCGGGGTGTGCTGCCGCCGCGAACAGGGCGGCGGAGGTGCCGACGTCCGGCGCGACGATGTGAGGGGTCCCAAGCTCAGTTTCGGCAATAAGTTGTGCGAGAAACCCTCCCATCGCTCGTGGGGACATCAGATCATCTCGACGGTCCGAGGCGCCGAAGCCCGGGAGATCAACAGCAAACAAGCGGGCGTGCTCGGCGAGCGTGTTCCACATCCGGGTGAATGCATAAATGCTCTCGGGCCAAGGGCAGGTCAGCAATATCACCGGTTCGTGCGGACCGCCGCCCTCGGCGTACCGGATCCGTACTCCGTCGACCATCCGGAACTGGGGCTTGATTGGTGTGGTCAGCGAGGTGCTCATGGCCGCTCCTTACCGATCTGATTGTTTGCGCTCATGACGGCAGGTCCGTCCCGCCTGTTTGTGATCGACCGGTCGTCACATTGTTGCGTGCTTCGATCGCCTTTACGCTATTGACGAACGCCTTCTTGAGGACGCCCCGGCCGACGCTTCCGACAACGAGCGCGAGTACCCGACCCTTGAGATTCTTGCCGTTACGGACAATGACAACGTTCACCTCGGTCGCCCCATCGGGCGAGGGCGTAAAGGTGTAGGTGTAGCCGGACCCACTGCCCCACACGTTCGAATCGGTGGTCGTGAGAACGACGCGGTCGGGATTGGACCAGTCGTACTGCAGACGCTCCCAGACGCCACCTGACCCTTCCGTGACGTCGGCTTCGCCTTGTCCGACATGGTGAACCTTCAGGTCGCTGTCAGCGCTGCGGGGAAACATCTTCGAACGACCCGGCCCGAAATCGGTGAGGCCGGCGATGTACTGCTTGGGGGTGAGGGCGGTGGTTTGCGTCAAATGGATGGTTGACATGCCTCCTCCTTCCGACAGTGGAGATCAGTGGTAACGACAGGCTGTAAAAGCGGCCACCGGATCGCGGGTTCATCCGGCCGCCCAGAATCCGCAGTGATGTATTGACGCGAAGTTGCGCTCGAGTTGAGGTTGCGGCTGCACCAGCGACAGCACCTTCGACCGCGTGTTGAATGCCGGCCAGCGCACCGCTGCCGTCGACGGATTTCCAACCGCCGCGAACTTCGCCCAAGCCGCGCGCATGCTCGCTGCGAGCACCTCTTGATGGGCGTTCAGCGGGGTTGCGAACGGCGCGTTCGGCTGATCGAACAGGTATTGGATCTCGGATGAATGCGTTGCGACCGGCGGGAACTTGGGCCCGGCGAACAGTTGCGGCGCGGTGTCGTCATCGAACTCGTAGGCGAACGTGGGCACGCGATTGGACACCACGTGATCCACCTGGAGCGCCGGGCATGCAAAGTTCGCGTCCGAGACAACCGTGCTGAGAGCCACGACCGGCGCCGGGTACGCGGTGACCGGGTACTCGGCTGCGACCGCCGCCGCCCTGGACGCTGACACGCCAAGCACCGATGCGATCACGCTCTCGTAAGTCTCAGGAGTCGGTTCGGGTGCCGGTACGAACATTCCGCCGCTTACGCCCAGGTGCAGTCCGGCGACGAAGATGAGTTCTTCGTTGTGGTTGACGCCGTTGAGGATCGGCACCCGGGCGAAATGCCCAGCAGCCAGCGCAGTTCCGATCGATTCCGTGAGGACCTTGCCATCGACGACGCCCGGGATGGCAGCGTCCGGGAAGGTGCCGACGAGGGTGTCGGCCGGCACGTGGCGCAAACACTGCGCCGTCTGATCCGGGCAGTTGACCTGGTTCGCGAACGTCGTACCGAAAGCTTCGGCGCTGGCGAGCGGCACCTGGTTCAGTGCGAACGCGCCGCTTTCCACGATCGCCCGTTGGAACAGCCCCCGCGCGCCTGCTGACACGAGCTGGGCGAGAACCGACACCCCACCGGCCGACTGGCCTGCGATCGTCACGTTGTGTGGGTCGCCGCCGAAGCGTGCGATGTTGTTCTTGACCCACCGCAGTGCCGCTTGCTGATCCATCAAGCCGTAGTTGCCGGCCGAACCGCCCGGCCGCGAAGCGAGCGCCGGGTGCGCAAGGAAGCCAAACACGCCAAGCCGGTAGTTGATTGTGACGACCACGACGCCGTTGGCGGCCAGCTTGGTGGCGTCGTAGTTGAGGGCGCCGTCCTGGGTGAAGCCGCCGCCGTGGATCCATACCAGCACTGGCCGCTTCGCGTCGTGGCGCAACGTCGGGGCGGAGACGTTCAGGTACAGGCAGTTCTCGGACTGCGGGCCAGGCGGCTTGAACAGGCTCGGCTTCTGCGGGCAGCTGGGCGCGTATTGCGTCGCGTCGCGGACCCCGCGCCATGACGTTGCGGGTTGCGGTGGGCGCCAGCGCAGGTTACCGATCGGGGGAGCGGCATAGGGCAGCCCGCGGAAGGCGTACCCCCCGGTAACGGCTGTGCCGCGAACGAAACCTGGTTGGGTGGCGACGACCGGATCGGCGCCGGTGCGCGAAGGGATACCCAAGCTGTTGGCAGCGGCGCGCGTGCCTGAGACCGAAAGGGTTAGCGCGGTCAGAGCCGCGCAGGCGAGGGCCACAAGCGCCCGCCTTGAGTTTCTCCCATCCATGAGGTGACTCCTCGGTTCGGGACCTTGGCTGTATGTCACGATTGCCGCCTGCGCCGTTGATCGCACCCGCGCGAATCCTGGTCGGCACCCGGGTCACGCGTGAGCCGACGCGGGCCGGTCACTAGTCGTGGCCGAGGCAGGCGCCGTCGACTCCGGCTAAGAACGCACTGACTGCGGCGATGTGGCCCATAGCTCTCGACGCGAGCTGATTCCGAGCTTCGCGTACACCTTGCGGAGATGCCATTCGACCGTCCGGGAGCTCAGGAACAGCTGCGCGGCGATCTCGGGGTTCGAGAGCCCGTCGCGCGCAAGTCGGGCAATCTGCTCCTCCTGCGGGGTGAGCTCGTCGTGCGTCTCCGCGTTTCGCTTTCGGATCGTCTCGCCCGTCGCGACCAGCTCGCGGCGGCTGCGCTCGGCGAACGCCTCCATTCCGATGGCGGCGAACATGTGATGAGCCGTGCGAAGCTGATCGCGCGCGTCGCTGCGACGCCCTTCACGACGCAGCCACTCCCCGTAGAGCAAATGCCCGCGGGCGAGCTCGGGACGCAGGTTGGTTCGGCCGAATCGCTCGATTGCCTCGCGATAAAGGAGCTCTGCGTCTTTGCCGTGACTCAGCAAAGCCCGCGAGCGTGCCTCGGTGCCAAGTGCCCAGTCGGTGCCTGCCGGTCGGGTCATGTCGGCCAGTCGTTGCAGCGCGTTGCGTGCAAGATCGTGCTCGCCGATTCGGGCTGCCGCCTCAACGAGCTCGGGCAGCGCCCACATCTGTGGATAGGGATCGATGTCGTTCGCGGTCACCTCACGCGCCGCCGCCGCCGCCTGGTCGAAATGACCGATGCCGTTGTAGAGGACGGCGGCCGTCCACTGAGCCACCCGCACCGCCAGGCCCTGTCCCTGTTCGGAGGCCTGTGCGATCGTCGCCGCGATCAGCGCCGACGCTTCGGCTTCTTTGCCTCCCATCGATAGGAGCCTGAGAGTGGCGAACGGAGGGAGCTGGCTGCCGGTAACCGCCGCCACGGTGTCGCTCTCCGCGATCAGAAGGCCGGCACCGGACAGGTCTCCATTCCACGCGTTGTCCAGCGCCACGGAGCTGAGATAGACGGGCAGCTCCGCGAGCGCACCGGCGGCTCGCACGATCTCGGCGTGGCGCTCGAAGGCTTCGGTCGCGGCGTCGGGGTCCCACGCCGTCTGGCTGGCCATCGGGGCTATCCACCCCCACCGCAGCACGTCCTCGTCGGGCAGCTGCGCCAGGGCTTTCGCCGCCCGCTGCAAGATCGGTATCGCCGCGGCACGTCCGGCGGTGTGTACCCTCGCAAGGCCTTCCAGCAGCAGGCTTTTGCCGTCCGGACCGCCCGCTGGGGGAGGAAGCTTCTCGGCGGATCGGCAGATGTCGAGAAACACGCCTGGCTGCCCGAGGTGCGCGGCGGACATCGCAGAAGCGTAGGCAGTCAGATAGGCCTCTCGAGCGAGCTCGAGGTCAAAGGCTTCGAGTTGTCTCGCAGCCGTCAGCAAGAGCAGCGGAGCGTCCTTGCCGTAGTTGAGCACCAGCGCGATGTGGCCGTGCACCAGCGCTGCTCGTGCGGCCTGAAACCCGTCGAGCGGGTAAGACTCCGCCACCGCCAGCAGCCGCTGTGTGGTTTCCAGCCATCCCGCCTGAAAGCTTGATTCGGCCGCGGCGAGGGCGCGCTCCGTTCGCCGACCCGGGTCGGGGGTCAGCCCGAGGGCGCGCTGCAGGAAGGCGGCCGCGGCGGCGACTCCGCCGCGTGCTCGTGCGCGACCTGCGCAGCGTTCCAGCTCCCGAGCCACCGCCTCGTCCGGTGCTTGGGCGGCGGCAGCCAGATGCCATGCCCGACGGTCTGGATCGACGTCCCGATCGGTCACTTGCGCCAGCGCGAGGTGGACGCTTCGGCGTTGATCCGCCGGCGCAGACCGGTAGACCGCGGAGCGAACCAGCGAGTGCCGAAACGTCACGGACTCCTCGATCGTGAGCAACCCGTCTATCGGTTGCGCTGCGGCGATGTCTATCCCGAGCCGCTCGGCTGCGCGCCGGACGAGGACCGGGTCACCGACCGGCTCAGCGGCCGCGACCAGTAGCAGCAGACGCGCTGCAGCCGGAATGCCTTCGACCCGCCGGCGAAAGCTCTTCTTCAGCCGAGTCGGTAACGCTTGCACCGGGGCGTCGAGGAGTCCGAAACCGCCGGCAAGCTGCTCAGCAGTCAATCCGCGGGGCAACTCGAGCAATGCGAGCGGATTGCCTCGCGTTTCGACAACGATGCGATCGCGGACGCGCTCGTCGAGGGGAAACATGACGGCCGAACGCAGCAGCGCGCGGGCGTCGCCGTCCCGGAGCCCGAGAACCTCCAGCCCGGGCAGCCCCCGAAGATCTGCGATGGGCTCGCGTGCGGCAAGCAGAACTCCGACCGGCTCTGCCAATAGTCGCCGCGCAACGAACGCCAGAGTCTTCGACGACACCTCATCCAGCCATTGCGCATCGTCGACGACACAGAGAACAGGGCGCTCCTCGGCAGCCTTCGACAGCAGCGTCAGAACAGCCAGCCCGACCAGGAATCGATCCGGCGCGGGCCCGGCGGTCCGGCCGAACGCGACCTCGAGCGCGTCGCGCTGTGGCGGGGGGAGTAGCTCCACGGTGTCCAGCAGTGACGAACAGAGTTGGTGCAAGGAAGCGAACGGCAACTCCATCTCTGACTCAACACCCGCAGCGTGCAGGAGCCGCAGGTCTGTGGCCGCCACCACGACATAGTCCAAAAGCGCTGTCTTTCCGATCCCGGCCTCGCCGTGAATCAGCAGGGTGCGACTCTCGCCGGCGCGTAGCGCGGCGACCATGTCATCGAGCTGGGAGCACTCGGAACCACGCCCGTACAAGCTCCCCGGCCCCGAAACCGGATCGGCCACCATTTGGCCCGATCGTAGCCCGACGCGCGTGAAGATAGTGCTTCGGTTTTTCCAGTGTGCTGCCCAGGGCCCTTACTGGCGCGAGAGATAGCCCAACCTGGCGAGGCTTGGCGGAGAGCTTGGCCAGCTATTTCAGCTCGGTCCTATTCAGCTCAGTTCTATTCAGCTGGGTCGCGGCGGCCGCTCGCGATGCGGACGCCGACAACTACAGGAGAGAGGGCAATGGCGAGCTTCGACTACGACGTGGTCATCATCGGCTCGGGATTCGGCGGAAGCGTCGCTGCGCTCCGTGCGGCGGAAAAGGGTTACCGAGTTGGGGTCATGGAGTCCGGCAAGCGCTGGAAGGACGACGACATTCCCAAGAGCCAGTGGCATTTGCCAGGATTTCTATGGTTTCCCGCGGCTGAGTTGTACGGGATCCAGAGAGTCGAGTATCTGGACGACGTTCTCGTGCTCTGCGGGGCGGGCGTCGGCGGTGGGTCCCACGTCTACGCCAACACCCTGTACGTCCCGCCGAAACAGTTCTTCGACGCGCCCGAGTGGGCGGGCATCACGGACTGGGCGGACGAGCTGGCACCGCATATCGACCAGGCAACCCGGATGCTCGGCGTCGTTCGATACCCGTACCTGCCTACCGACGTTGATCGTGTCATGCGCGAGGTTGCGGCTGACTTCGATCGAGCGGAAACGTTCAACAGCGCCCCGGTCGGTGTCTATTTCGGAAGCCCCGGTGTGGAGGCCGCCGACCCGTACTTCGGCGGCGTGGGACCGCGGCGCACCGGCTGCATCTCGTGCGGCAAATGCAATATCGGTTGTGGTCACAACGCGAAGAACAAACTGACGACGAATTACCTTTATCTGGCGGAGAAAATCGGCGCCGAAGTCCACGAATTACACGAGGTGTACGACCTCGCCCCGCTTGACGGCGGCGGCTTCGAGGTGCGCGCGCGGCACCCAGGTTGGGCGCAGCGAGCAACGCACGTTCACCACCACATGTACACAGCTGAGCAGGTGATCGTCGCCGCCCACGCGTACGGCTCCGCCAAGCTACTGCTGCACATGCAGCACGCGGGCCGGCTGACCGGACTCTCGAGCGAGCTCGGGCGACGAGCACGGACGAACTCCGAACAGCTACTCGCGATCACGCGATCGCATGGCGAGTGGGAGCGTGATCCGGACAAGATCCGGCTCACGCCAGGGTCGGTATCGATCACTTCCGGCGTCTGGCCTGATCCGGTGACGAGCATCGAGCCTGTCTACTGGGGCGTCGGAAATGACCTGTTCGCGTTCTTGGTCACCTACCATCAGAGTGGCCCGCAGAAGCATACGACCGCGGCGTGGGTCAAGCAGCTGATCGAACACCCGACCGAGGTGCTCAGCTTCGACGACGCGCGCGATTGGGCCGAGCGCACGGTCATCATGCTCTGCTCGCAGACGACCGACACATCCGTTGAGCTGTACTGGCACGACGGTCTGCTGCGGAGCCGGCACACCGGCGTGCCTCCTTCAGTCCACATCCCGATTGTCGAGCAGTTCGTCGACCGGATGGCCGCGAAGATGGACGGCCACGAGGGAGCGCTGCCGTTCGAGGTCATCAACCGCACCGCCTCGGCCCACTTCACCGGTGGAATCCCAATCGGGGACAGCAGCGAGACTGGCGCCGTCGACCCGTACCAGCGCGTATTCGGCCAGCCGGGCCTTCACGTCATTGATGGCAGCGTGATGCCGGCCAACACCGGTGTGAACCCGTCACTGACGATCACTGCGTTGGCCGAGCGGGCAATGTCGCTCTGGCCGAATAAGGGAGAAGTGGACCCTCGACCCCCGTTGGGCTCTGGCTACCTGCGGATCGCGCCGGTCATGCCCCATCGCCCGGCGGTGCCCGCGGGCGCATCAGGCGAGCTACGGCTTGACGCGAAGAAGGCCGACGTGATCCCCGACTATCCCTATTGATGACCACTACTCGATGACAGTTACCCCCAACTGATGACAGGGAGTATTCGATGACCGAGCTCGCAGCCCATCCGTTCCGCACGCTGCTTCCGAGCGATGCGATTGCCGATAACTTCGTCGTTCCTTACTACTTGGCCGATAGAAAGCTCCGGGTCTCAATCGCTCGTGTCGACGGGCAGCTCTATGCATTCGACGACCTGTGCACCTGCGCCGACGAATCATGCCCGCTCTCGGCCGGATTGCTCAGCGGGACGACGGTGATGTGCCAATGCCACGGCTCGCGGTTCGATATCGCGACGGGTGCCGTGATCGTTGGCCCGGCGAGGCGGCCCTTGACCGTCTATGAGTTGCAAGAGGTCGACGGCGACATTCGCATTCGTGCGTAGCGGGCGTGACATGACGAGCGATGCTCAACCCGGAGCCCCAGCGCAGGACGAACAACGAGTCCAAACGCAGCTCGCCCTGCAAGCGATGCTGATTCCAATCTTCTTCGTGATCATGTTCGCGGTTTGCATCATCGGCACGTACCACAAGCCGCATCCCAACGGCATCAAGGTGGGTGTCGTCGGGCCAGCCACCCAGACTGCTCAGCTCCGCGCCCGCCTCGAGCAGGTCGCCGGCTCGGCCTTCGACATCAGCCCGGTGGCCACGGTGCCAGACGCAGCGCGCGACGTCCGCCAGCGCGATCTCGACGCGGCCTTCGTTCCTACCGTCAACCCGCAGCAACCGGCGACCATTATCGTCGCCAGCGCCGGCGGCCGACTCGTAGCGACAGCAGCTGAAACCCTGGCTCGATCCGTCACTACGGCAACAGGATCGCAACTCGTCGTCCGTGACGTCCGCCCGCTGCCACCTGGCGATGAGATCGGGATCGGCATATTCCTGTTCATGATCGTCTGCACGATCTGTGGCTATCTCGCCGTCACCCTGCTCTTCACGGTGGCTCCAGCGCTCACGCCCCGTCGCCGCTATCCAATAATCGTCGCGGTCTCCGTCCTGGTGCCGATGCTCGCGTATTTGATCGGTGGTCTCGGCTTCGGCACGTATACCGGTTCGTTCGGCACGATCCTCGCCTTCATCGGCGTCGGCGCACTCTATACGTTCGTGATTGGCCTTATCACCAGGCTGTTTCAGGTGGTCATCGGCCCGACCGCGCTCTTCGTGTCGCTCGCCGTCTTCGTCTTCCTCAACATTCCTAGCCTCGGCGCCACCTACACGGCCACGATGCTTCCGCCGTTCTGGCGCTTCCTCAACCATTTCTGGGTCGGCGCGGAGACGACCAACGCGGAGCGCAGCATCCTGTACTTCGACGGGCACGGCGTCGGCGGCGATTTGCTCCGACTACTGGCATGGGCCGTTGTGATCGTCGTGCTCCTCGTGCTGCCGGTCTCACGAAAGCTCGAACGCCAACGTGACCGCGCAGCCATGGCCGAACAGGTCGGGCAGCAACGGCGCGCTGGGCTACCCAGCGAGGCCTCGAGATGACGGCGGCAGCATTCTCATCCCGTCCGAACTCTGGCTCATCGTCGTACGACGTTTCCAGGTGGCATGCGGCGCGAGTAGTGGGAGGATCGTCCTATGCTCGGACGGTTGCACCACGTCATCTTCGATTGCCCCGACCCCAAGGCGCTCGCGCTGTTTTACTCTGCGCTGCTTGGCAACCCGATCACCTATGACAGTGAGGACTTCGTCGTCGTGGCCGGCAACGACACATCATCGGGCTTGGCATTCCAGCTTGCGCCCAATCACCGTCGGCCGACATGGCCGTCGTCGGAGGTCCCACAGCAGATTCACCTCGATGTGATGGTTGAGAACGTCCTCGAGGCCGTGCCACACGTACTGGCCCTCGGGGCGACCAAACTGGACGGCGAGGATGTGTTCGCCGATCCCGCCGGTCATCCGTTCTGCCTCATCAAACGGCCGGGATGGGCCACACCGATCGGCGTCTAGGCTGTCGGCTGGAATGTCATAAAGCCACCTCCACGAGTGAGGAGCAATCCATGACAGGCACAGCGCAGCGCGACGGTCAAGAAAGCGGGATCGACAGCCGCCACCTGCTACTGGTCGGCGCCGGGCCCGGCCTCGGGGCCGCAGTGGCTCGTCGTTTCGCCCAGGGCGGTTACCGAATCACCTTGGTCGCCCGAAGCACCGACGGTCTCGATCGGCTTGCCAGCGATCTGGCGGACACGGGTGCCGACATCAACACGATCGCCGCCGATGCCAGCGACCCCGAAGAACTGGGCGCACGATTGGGTGCCGTCTATCGCGGCAACGGCGCGCCAGGCGTGATCGTCTACAACGCGGTCATGGGGGCTCCCGACCAGCTCCTGACCTCGAGCGTGGCCCACCTCCAGACGGCCTATGCGGTTGATGTCATCGGCGCGATCGTTGTCGCACAGGTCGCTGCGCCGGCGATGCGAGCTGCTGGTTTCGGCACCATCCTGGTTACGGGCGGCGGATTCGCCGATATCCCGATCCCGGCCCTGGCCACCGTTTCGCTCGGCAAAGCCGCGCTCCGGTCGGCCGCGACGATGCTGGGGGCCGATTTGGCGCAGGACGGCATCCGCGTTGGAACGCTCACGATCGCAGGGCAGATCGTGGCCGATACCGCCTTCACCCCAGAGCGCATCGCTGAGCGCTACTGGGAGGTCGTTCACTCAGACGATCCGTGGCAGCCGGAATATCGCTATACAGGTGAATGAGAAGCATCCACGATGTGCCGGTCGAGATATTTCGTCTGAGCGATGAGCGTTTACCCTTGTCGGATATGGAAGGTGGCTGACGTGACCCTCGACGAAGCAATCCCAGCCGTCGAAGCGACGCTGGACTCTGCGCAGCTTCGCGTCGACCGCAGACGGTCACGAGAGGACGCGACGTCATACCTTCTAGTCGTGCTCGACACCAGCGGCGGCCAGCGGGACGAGGCACCGGCAGCCAATGGTCCACGCCTGGTCGACAAGCACAGCGGCCAGGTAACCAGAATGATCGTGCCCGATGCGGTTGCCCGGGCCGAGGGAATGACACCTGTGCGACGCTGAAACGGCTGCCTCGTCACACCGTGCCGGATGTCGTGGCACTCATCGGGCGTGACCTGCGCGGATCGCGGCATCGGCTTGAGACCAAACGGCTGCGCCCGTTTAGGTGTGTAGACGTGTTCGTAGTTCGGCTGCGAGTCGCACGGATGCCTCGATCTCGACTCGGCGGATCGAGACGCTTTCGACGTTGATCCCGAAGGGCACGCCGAGTGCCCGGCAGAAGCCGATCAGCTCGGTGGCCGTGGCGAGAGCCTGTTGATAGGAGGCTTGCAGAGTGTCGGTCGCGTGTTTGAGGTCGTTCTCGATCCATCGCGGTACGTCAACACCGAGCCAGCGTAGAAAGTCGAGGGTCTTCATTGACCCGCAAACGGAGAACGTGAAGACGACGGGGATAGGTGGGGTTCCGCGCGTTTGACATTCGTAGTGGTAGTCCGAGATCAGGTTCTTTGCCGCATTGACGTCGTAGACGACCTGGGTGACGAAGAAGCTCGAGCCAGCGCCTTGCTTAGCCAGTAGCCGCAGGTGTTCGTCGCCGCGCCTGCTGTGACGCTCGGGAATAGCTACCGCACCGGACGATAGCCCCGAGTTGACCTCCTTACGCATCGCCTGCGCGTCCGCGAGGGAGGTGCCTAGCGCTGCGGTTGTCGTTGAGGCCCCTACCAAGACCGTCATCACCCGCGACGGATCCTGAGCCGAGAGCCAGGCACGCAACTGCGAGGTCGGATACTTTCCCACCGCTCGGTAGACGATGACCGGCGTCGGCCAGATTGCCATGTGGTTGGCGAGGTAGTCGGCGGGGTCAATCGTGGGTGTGAACGGGAACGGTCGTTCATCTGGGTTGCGGGCTGACTCATCGTCGATGTCATAAAGGATCAAACCGTCGAGACCGAGTGTGCCGAGACGTTGCTTGGTCGCATCCGCGATCTGTTGCACTCGCTCAGCGTCCGTGGCCAGGCGTGGTGGAGTCAGCGCAAAGATCAGGAACTCACTTCCACGGGCCTCGATATGACGGATCAAATCCACCTACGCAACGCTAGCGGACCCCATCAACCCCACGGCGCGCGAGCCGCGTGTCAGAAATCTGACGGGCCGCCCGCGGTGGGTCCGGGGGGTAGCTCGATGACCAAGATGCAGCCCACAGTCCCAGGGTTGATTGCCTCGCGCCCTTGGGTCTGCTTCAAGATCGGGTGACACTTGACCTGACACCGGTCAAGCACCCCCCAGGGCCGTCGCCAACGGTCGCAAGAAGGAGCAGTTTCGAGGGAGAAGCAATGACGCAGGACCAAGAAACGAGCACGCCGAGGTACTCGCTGGCGAAAGTCAGAGAAATGTGCACCCAATACCGGAACTGGGACAGGTGGGGTCCAGACGACGAGGTCGGCACCTTCAATTTGGTAACCCCGGAGAAGGTGGCATCCGCCGCGAAGCTGGTACGCCGGGGCGAGGTCTTTTCGCTCTCTCTGCCATTCGATGCCGATGGTCCGATGACAGGTGCGCTTGGTCGGATCAATCCCGCACACGTCATGCTTCAAGATGGCGGGGACATCGCATCCGGAGCGCAATCAGGGATGTCGCCGCTTGGCTATACCGATGATGCGGTGTACATGATTCTGCAGTGCGCGACCCAGTGGGATGCCCTGTCACATGTGTTCATGGACGAGAAGATGTACAACGGCTACGGCACAGACTCGGTCGATAGTGGTGGAGCTCAGAAGAACTCAATCACCGCGATGAAGGACAAGGTCGTGACTCGCGGTGTCCTATTAGACATCGCGCGGTACAAGGGCAAGCAGTGGCTCGACATCAGTGAATCCATCACCGACGAAGACCTCGCGGGATGTGCAAAAAGTCAAGCCGTCGAGATTGGAGCTGGTGACGTCGTGCTTGTGCGATCGGGGCGGCTCGCCTTCGTGCGCGAGCGCGGCAGCTGGGGCGACGAGTACGCCGGCGGGAACGCTCCGGGTCTCGGGGTTACTGCGGCTGACTTTTTCTGCCCTCTGGACGTCGCCGCTGTGGCTACAGATACGAGCTGGTTCGAGGTGCAGCCGAATGAGACGCTGCCCGAGATGTGGCAGCCGTTGCACGCCATTATGACGGTAAATGCCGGAATCACTATCGGAGAGATGTTCGACCTCGAAACTCTCGCAGAGGACTGTGCGGCCGATAGCGTCTATGAGTTCATGTTTGTCGCACCACCATTGAACATCAGTAAGGCCGTCGGCTCTCCGATCAATCCGCAGGCGATCAAGTAAACCAATGCAGCTCGGCCGCGGCAGCGGCCACGAAAGGAATAGACAAGGGAGGTCGAAGATGAAGCCCACGATCGTCTTGGTGCACGGTGGTTATGCCGATTCATCGTGCTGGAATGCCACCGTCGCGGAGTTGCAGGACAAGGGATACGCCACGATCTGCGGATCGAACCCCTTGCGAGGCATCCCGACCGACGCGCCCTACATCGCGAGCCTGCTGGACTCCATCACCGGATCGGTCGTGCTCGTCGCACACTCGATGGGCGGAACCGTCGTCACCAACGCGGCCGCCGGAAAGAGCAACGTCAAGGCGCTGGTCTACATCGCAGCGTTCGTGCCCGATGTGGGCGAGACGCAGGGAGAGCTCATCACCAAGTTCCCCGGTAGCGAGGTCCAACCGGTGACCGTTCCGGTCCCGTACACCAAGCCAGACGGCACCACCGGAACGGACCTATACCTGAGCAAGGATGGCCAAGCCGCTTTCGCCGCCGACATCCCGACAGCAACCTTCCGCGTCCTGCAGGCCACCCAACGACCGTTCGACGCGGACTCGTTCATCTACCCGACCCAGGCCGCCGCGTGGAAGACCATCCCGTCCTGGGGGCTGGTCGCCGGCCGCGATAAGGCGATCCCGCCCGAGTGCGAACGCTTCATGTACGACCGCGCGAAGGCACGCAAGGTCGTCGAAATCCCGACCTCGTCCCACGTGGCGATGATCAGTCACCCGAGAATCGTTGCCGATCTGATCGAGGACGCCTCAAAGGCAACCTGCTGACGCCGGTGCACACTGTCCCGGTCCGTCGGGTCCGTCACCACGGACCGGGGCACGTCTTGTCTTGCTGGATGGCGGTATCGCGGGCGGACGGAGCTCTACGGCGTGACGATCGCGAAGTTCTTGTCGCCGGGGTCTAGGACTGCGGAGAGCCGAGCGAGCACGGAGGCGTCGCCACTGAGTTCGATGCCGGCCTTGGTGAGGCCGTCTGCGGATAGTCCGCCGAGGGCAAGGGCGGGCAGCGCTCGTTTGGTAGTCGTCAGCGTGGCCTCAGCATCGCCTTTCTGCGGATGGCCGCTGTAAGTGAGAACGCCGTTGGACAGGCGCAGCCGGTATCGCTCGTCGGTGTCGGTGAGGATCACGTCGATGCTCAGGTTCTCGTCCCAGGACTTGGGCCCATTGACCTGTATGGCGATGGCGTCGAACAGCATGGCCGGGGTGAGTTGGGCGATGAGGTCGGGAGCGGCAGCGTCGGTCGGCGAACCGAACTGGCCATCGCGTAGCTCGGTGGCACCGGAGAGGTAGAAATCGCGCCAGGTGCCGTTCTCCGCGCCGTAGCCCAGCTGTTCGTAGGTGTCGGCGAGCAGCTCTCGGGCGGCGGCGTGATCGGGCTGGGCGAACACGACGTGATTGACGACCTCGGCGACCCACCGGTAATCACCCGCGTCGAACGAAGCGCGGGCCTTGTCCACGACGGCATCCGCACCACCCATGAACTCGACATAACGCTTGGCCTTCTCGACCGGGACGTGCTCCCACAGGTGAGCCGGGTTGCCGTCAAACCAGCCAAGGTAACGCTGATAGATTGCCTTGACGTTGTGGCTGACCGAGCCGTAATAACCCCGGGTATGCCAGGCGTTCTCCAATGCTGGGGGCAGCAGGATCGCTTCGGCGATTTCGGGCCCCACCAGTCCCTTGTTCACCAGGCGCAACGTCTGGTCATGCAGGTAGCCGTACAGGTCACGCTGGATGGACAGGAACCGCACGACCCGCTCGTTGTCCCAGGTGGGCCAGTGATGCGAGGCGAAGGCCACCTCGACCTCCGCGCCGAACAGGTCGATCGTCTCAGTGAGGTACTGCGACCAGACGTGCGGGTCCCGAACCACCGCGCCGCGCAGCGTGAGCAGGTTGTGCAAGTTGTGGGTGGCGTCCTCGGCCGTGCACAAGGCTTTATGGTCGGGCAGGTAGATCAGCATCTCCGACGGCGCTTCGGTGTCCGGTGCCATCTGGAACATCATGCGCACGCCATCGACGATCTCCTCGTGACCCGTTGTCGAGATGAGGTGAGTCGGGGCGATCAGGGTCACGCTGCCGGTCGAGACGGTCTGGCCCAGTCCGGCACCGACCTGGCCTTGAGGGCCGCGAGCGAGAGCGGCGCCGTACATGTACGCAGATCGGCGGCTCATCGCCGTGCCGGCATAGACGTTCTCCGAGATCGCATGTTCGACGAAACCGTCCGGGGCGAAGATTGGTACCTGTCCGGCGTCGACCTCTTCCTGGGTGACGTAACCTCTCACGCCCCCGAAGTGGTCGACGTGCGAGTGGGTGTAGACGATCGCTTTGACCGGTCGGTTACCACGATGTTTGCGGTAGAGGGCCAGCGCTGCTGATCCGGTCTCTTTCGTAAGCAGCGTGTCGATAACGACTACACCTTCGTCGCCCTCGATGAACGATGTGTTGGACAGGTCCATACCGCGAACCTGATATATCCCCTCGACAACCTCGAACAACCCACCCACTGCCACTAGCGACGACTGCCGCCACAGGCTCGGGTTCACACTGTCCGGCGCGTCGCCCGCCAGGAATGAATACGTCGAGTTGTCCCACAACACCCTGCCGTCTTCGCCGGTAACCGGCCCTTCGATCGGTGCCACCAGACCACGATTGGCGTCCTCGAAGTCTTGCGTGTCAACGAACGGAAGACCGTCACGAAGGTTGGCCTGCTGCTGAACGATTGACCGGGTGACCGGCTTTGGTGTCGACATACAACCACCATCCCAACGTCAGCCACACGCATTCTCACCCGATCAGGGTGATTGCCGCGCTGGTCGAAGCTTGGGCCCCGAGTTGTTCTGCGAGGCGGACCGCCATCTCGATCTCGACCGCCTGATCGAGACGCTCTCGACGTTGATGCCGAAGGGAATGCCGAGGTTGCGACAGTAGCCGATGAGGTCGATCGCCGTGGCGAGGGCCAACTGGTATGACGCTTCCAGTGTGTCTGTGGCATGCCTGAGGTCATTCTCGATCCAGCGTGGGACGGCGACGCCCAACCAACGGAGGAACTCGAACGTCCGCATTGAGCCGCACACCGAGAACGTGAACACGATAGGGGCGGCAGCGGTTCCGCGTGTGGCGCATGCGTAGTAGTAGTCCGAGACCAGGTTCTTTGCCGCGTTGACGTCGTAGACGACCTGGGTCACGAAGAAACGCGAACCCGCCTCTTGCTTGGCCAGAAGCCGCAGATGTTCGTCATCACGTCGACTGTGTCGTTCGGGGATCGCTACACCGCCCAGAACCAACGCTGGGTTTGCTTCCCGGCTGAGCGCTTGGGCCTGCGGCAGCGACGTCTCAGGCCGGATGCTGTTGCTCGCGGTTCCAACGAGTACCGGCATCACGCGCGAAGCGTCCTGCTCCGCGAGCCATCTCCGTAGTTCCGCGCGGGGGTACTTGCCTACGGCGCGGTAGACGATGACCGGGGAGGCCCAGCTCGCGAGGTTGTCGGCGAGAAACGCGGCCGGGTCGAGGGTCGGCATGAACGGAAACGGGCGCTCCGTCGGGTTCCGCGTGGTTTCGTCATCGATGTCGTAGAGCACCAACCCGTCGAGGTCCAATGGCCGAAGGCGGGCGATGGTGGCGTCCGCGATCTCCTGCGCTCGGTCCCCGGCACTGGTCAGGCGTGGTGGCGTCAGAGCGAACAGGAGGAACTCAGAACGATTCGCGACTTCCAGTTCGCGGGCCGGTTGCGTTCCTTCACTACTCGGTACGGATGGCGCGCATACGCATTGCCTGTGCTGATCGTGGCTACGGTCTTCGCAGCGCTGAGCCTGAGAGCAGCATCCCCTGAAGCACCTACCCTGCGCTCGGCTGAACCGACACCGCTCGCACGGTCCGTGCCCGCATCCCCAGACCCGAACCAGCACCTCGCCGCACCCGTCCTCAATCTTGCTGCCGACACCACCCCCTGTGCGACAAACCAGCAACCCAGATTGGTCCTGGTCAGCGTCGTCGCACAACGCGCCTGGATGTGCGAGGCCACGACGCAGGTGTATTCGACTTTGGTCACCACCGGGGCCGAAAACGTCGGGGACGGTACCCCGCTTGGCACCTGGCATGTTCAAGACAAACAAACGAACCGCTACCTCGTCGGCCCCGGATACAGCGACTTCGTCCGGTACTGGGTGCCATTTAATGGCGACTTCGGCTTCCACGACGCCGCATGGCAGACCTTCCCCTACGGCGGCCCGCAGTACCAGGCCAACGGATCCCACGGCTGCGTCCACCTCCCGCTTGCCGCCATGACCTGGCTCTACCAATGGGCCACCACCGACACCACCGTCACGATAAGAAGCTGACCCCGGGTGGCTGCCTGGTCGGATCTCATCGCCTTTGTGTCGCCGGTCAGGCGTTGACCGTCTCGATGTGGCGAGCGTTGCGTTCAAGGTCGGCGACAGCCTCCGGGTTGAATCCTTTGACGATCAGCCAGATGCCGAGGGAGAACTCGAAAACGGCGACAAGAAGGGCGGACAGACCGGCAAGAGCGCCGTGCTGTTCGATCCCGCCGAACAGGATGGCGAGATAGCCAACAACGAGAAGGGGCGCCCCGACCAAACCGATGATCGACAAACGTCGCGGCACCAGCCGCGACCGATACAGCATGTATCCCAGGAGCAGATCGCAGATTGCTGGCATGAAGCTTTGTCCGAGTAGGAAGATGCGATCGTAAAGCGTGACGAGCGTGTGGCTGGTAATCAGCGCACCAGCTCCGGCGCCGTCCTGCCGGAGAGTCACGATCGACAGGATGAAGGCGACGCCGACGAAGATGGTGCCGGATTCGAGGATGCGGGCGGCGACGAGACCGAGCGCGAAGGTCTCGTTCTGTTTCCTGAGCATCGGAAACAGGATGACGGCGGTGGCGATTCCTGCGAGCGCTACAACGATCTCTAGGAGTGCCCCGACGATCGCGGCCGTGTCGGAGCCGGAGCCGAGAATGTAGTTCGCGCCCTTCACGGATGTGTATAGAGCAAGGGTCGGTATCGAGACGAAGGTCAGCACGTAAGCGATTCCCGCCGCGAGCGCGATCCGTCGATGTGGCCACTCGGCCTCACGGCTCATAGGGCTGCCGCGATCGGTTGCTCAATACGCGCTACGGCCGGCTCTTGCCGCTCGGTCATCAGCGCGTAACCCAACCACGCAATGGCCAGTCCTGTTGGGATGGCAGTTTTCGGCTGCGCCGCAAGGGAGAGCAACGCACCGACAGGAGCTAGCGCCGTGCCGAGGACGAGCAGCACCGCTGCGCCTCGCGGCAAGATACGGGCTCGGAACGTGGCGATGCCAAACAGGACACCGCCGCCGATGTATAGGGGTCCGCACAGCGTCCACAACGTCGGGAGGACACCGAGGTCGATCTGGCTGGTGCCGCCGTTGAACATCTTCATCCAACCGTCGGCAAGCGTCGGCGCGGCTTTCGTCAGATGCGGCAAGATGAAAGCCTCGACAAAGCTGAAGCCCGTGATGAGCACCAGCCAGAGGCTCAACAAGACATATCCCGCGAGTCCCAGCCAGCCGGACTTCACGGCCTGCCGCGCGTATATACCCGCCAAGCCAAGTAGCGCGAAGAAGCACATGGCACACGCAACGATATGGACCGCTTCCCAACGAGTCGTAGTCACCGATGCCGGAACATTTGCCGGATGGAAGATGCCGACAAAGACGTAGCACAAACCCCCCAACACAGCAGACACGCCCGCCAAGCGCAGAAGGCTCGCGGATGTAATTCTCATGTGCTCTCCTCTACGCGGCTTCGATGCACCCGGACGCCGGCCTTCGGACAGCGCGATGCCGCCACTGGGTCGCAGTCTGTTCCCAAGCAAGGCGAATAGATAGGGGCGGCGAGGAAGTAGCTGTGCTCCAACGGCGCCCTGCCGGCGCGGTTGGCCGCGCATATCGGCAGATCCAGTCGCGGAGATCGCGACATGACCGGATGTTCGCGGGAGGGCATTCAATAGCCGACGTCTTGTCTTAATTGCTCCCAAAGGCCCCGAGAAATGGCGCCAAGAACCGTTGCCGTGCCGACGGAAGCGCGTATGTTGAGCACGACCCCAACATGGCGGCACGACCCCAACATGGAGGATAGCCGTGAGCACACTTATTCGGTTCGCTCCCCCGTCGCTGACGGCGGAGCAGTACGACAACGCTGTGCGTCGGCTATACGAAGAACGCGTCCTACCCGCTGACGGACTCGAGTTCGAGATCTGCTTCGGGTCGGGCGACAAACATCGGGTCAGTCAGGTCTGGGACTCGCCAGAGCAGATGGCAGCATTCGGCGAGCGCCTCGCCCCGATCCTCGCTGAACTCGGTATAGACCCAGGCGAGCCAGAGGTCGTCGAGGTACACAACATCATCAAGCGATAAGTCGGTCACGACGCCGGATCGATCGGCGACGCGATTCGCTGGGCGCGTTGAATCTCTGCTCCACCAAGCCAGGAGCACCTGAAGCTGATCGATATCGCCTACGACGTCGTGGAAACCGGCGTCCTCGAAATGCCCCACCGGGCTGATGCCGGTATGACTGCTTGCCTTGCGGCCGTGCCGCCCCCTGGAACGCTAGGCCGCAGCGGCTAGCAGAGCGGGACAGATCCTCCTGGTCGGCACGGGCCTTCCGTGCCGACCAGGAGCGACTACTCGGTCTATCGATCTCGGGTCCTGGGTAGGTTGCTGAGTCGTTGCCGAGCCAGCCTTTCCAGCAGCTCCGGGAGCGCGGGTGAACCGGCTTCGCCCATGAGGTCGGACTGACACTCGGCCACGATTTTGCGGATGACGACTAGCTGGTGTTGATCCTCAAATTCATGGAACATCCGCTCTACGAGATCGGCGTAACCATGTGCTGGCCGGTAGAGATTGGGAGCGCTCATGGCTGTTGCCTGGCTAGCCGGCCAACGTCTTGTGATCGTGGGACTCGACAGATGTCGTATCGTCGTGGGACTCGACAGAGATGCGACGAGATTTCGCGCGCTCGGCCACCGGGATCGTCACGGTCAGCACACCGTTGGAATACGTCGCCGCGATCTTGTCCGTGTCGATCCCGTCGCCTAAAGCCAACTGCCGCATGTACTTACCCGTGAACCGTTCGCTGCTGATCCACTGAACGTCCCCTTCGGTACGGCCGCTGCGTTCGGCTCGCAAGGTCAGCGTGCCGTTCTCGACGTCGAGGTCGACCGACCCGGGGTCCACGCCGGGCAGATCGGCGTGCAGCACATAGTGATCGCCTGCACGGTAAAGGTCCATCGGCATGAACCGCGGCGCCCGGCTCGAACCTGAAGGAACGCCCAGCAGTTGCTCTGTCATCCGGTCAACATCTCGGAACGGGTCAAAGCGAAGCACGGCACTCACCTCCTTGCGTTGCCCGCCCACCACCCTGGGGGCGGTCACCGTGCACACCACTTTTTTAGCACTCGCCACCGGAGAGTGCCAAGAGGTTGGGAACGAAAAATTCGACCGGTCCGCGACTAGGTGGCGAACTCGCTGCCCCTGTGGTGAAGGCTGCGCCGGACACCGAATCCGATCGCCCCTAATTCTAAAAGTCCTTCGGGCCTGATCGGCGCGGTTCTTCCATGCGATCAAAGAGGAATTCCGTGCTGGCGCGTGCGCTGCACGATGCACACGCGCAGCCGTTGCTGTCATATGTCGTTGGACTGACCAACGGTGACAGGGCCAGGGCGCAGGACATCGTGCAGGAGACGCTGCTCCGGGCATGGCGCAGCACGACCGTACTCGAACCGCGGGGGCAGCGAAGCTGGCTGTACGCGGTGGCCAGGAACCTCGTCGTCGACGAATGGCGCTCGGCGAGGTACCGCCGCGAGGTGGTGACTGATGATCTTCCCGAGCAGGCCGTGCAAGACACGGCGCAGCAGACGGTGGACCGAGAGCTTGTGCGGGCCGCACTGCAAACCCTGCACGCACTTCGACTGGCCATCGAGGGGTTAGGCGGCGTCGCCTGACGAAACACCCCGGCGCAATGGTGCGCGCGACAAGTTCAGTCAGTCAAAGCAGGGGAGATTGCTTCTCGGCTCGTCAAACCGTGTCGGTACCTAATTCGCGCGTTTCGCTCCATTCGAGGATGAGTTCACGCGCGGCGAAGTACCAGGCGCCGTCGATCTTGACGAAATCGTCGAGATAACGGAGCCAAGCGACCATCATCATGCGAGATCCGTCTTGAGTAAACAGGTGGTGGGCGATGGTGTAGCTCTCGCCGGTGGCTCGGTCGCCGTCGAGTTCGATTGTGCTCTGCCCGTTGAAGTGCATTGTGGCCTGATAGCGATTGAGGTCTTCGAAGACGGGCGAGAGAGCCTCCCGTTCTTGGAGGACGTAGCTCGGCTCTGTGCCGGGGCCATTCATGTACACCGCGAAACGGGTGTCGACGGTGAATAGCGCCTTCTGTCCTTCTGCGTCGCGCCGGTCGGCGCAGTGTGCGTAAGCGTCGAACAGCTCGCGGATAGCGAGGCGGTCGGCGGCTTCCTCGGGACTCAGCTGGGTATGAATTGCCATCAAAATCTCCAATGATCGAGGTCATAAATTTTCAGGCTGGGCTGCGCCTGGACGTGAGGGGTAGCGCGTATGCCGGCGATTGCAGCGCTGACAGGCGGATGGTCGAGCAACCCGCCCACCGGAGGTACTCGGTGTCAGGTTGCAGGGAACGGCAGGAGCTCGGGAAAACTGGTCAGGAAACTTCGGTACCTACGGAGTACCGACTCTGGTCCGGAGCCGGTCGGCGCGGACGCGGAGCTCTTTTCGCGTCGCCGTCCTCAGGATTGTTCGAGTAGAGCTCGGACCTCGCGCACCATCGCTTCTGCCGAGCTTTCCGTTGCCGTCAGAGGGGGCTGCTGTGCCAGGTAGGCCACTCCTTGAAGTTCGCCCTCGTTCTTCTTGGGCACGAGCCAGAGATGGAAGTGGGCCGATCGCTCCATCAGCGCCAGGTAGTAGACGCGCTCGACTCCGGTGGCAACCTCGACCGCGGGAACGAGACGATGGAGAAGGGAAACGAATTCGGCACTCTCGGCGGGCTCCATGTCACCGAAGTCCAGCAGATGCCGCCGAGCCACGACGATGACCGTTCCGGCGCTGGACTCCTGCAGCGGGGCGTGCTCGACGAGGAAGTGCTTACCTTCGACGATGTAGCCACCGGGGATAGGAGCGTCCAGGAGCGGTGACCCAGTTTTGAGGCCGTCCTGCTTCCGGCAGATGTGGCAGTCCGACCGGTGGTAATACGGAGGCGGACCGATCTGGGCTGAACCCGCGCTGCTTGCGGCTACCTCTGGGGAGGTGGACATCGATCTCTATCCTTTCGTAGCAGTTCGATCAATTGTGAAACTCACGGATCAGTGCTTCGGGTTGCTCAAAAGCGTGACTCGGTGTCAGGTTGCGAGGAACGGCAGGAACTCGGCGAAGAATTGGTCGGGAGCCTCCAGGTGTGGGATGTGGCCGCAGTCGGGTATGACTACCCGTTCGGCGCGGGGTATGTCACGCGCGGCTTGTTCGGTGAGAGATTTGAAGTCGCCGAGGCTGGCGGCGTCTTCGGGTGTGGCGTACTGGCCGAGTGGGACGACGTGATCCTCTGCCCCGACGATGAGCAGCGTCGGAGGGGCGAGCAGCTGATACTCGTGGCGGACGGGTTGCTGGTAGATCATCTGGAAGGTGAGTGCTGCAGCACGGGCCCACCGTGGATAGTCCGGGCTCAAGGTGACCCGCACCAAGACCTCGGCGAGCGGTTCGTACACCTTGGGTTCGGGGTGGACGAAGTACCCGGCGACATAGGCGTAAATCATGGCCGGGTCAGTCCAGGTGACTTCGTGCTGATACAGGGTCTCCTCGGATTGCGGGGGAATGCCGATCCGGTAGTCAGCCAGGCCGAGCGGATCTTCGAGGACCAGGTGTGTGACGCGGTCCGGGTACATGAGGGCGAAGCGCACGGCGGTCATGCCGCCGGTGGAATGACCCAGGACAGCGATCTTCCCCACTCCCAGGTGGTCCAGCAGGGCCGCGGTGTTGGCAGCCAGCAGCTGGAAGCTGTAGTGAATGTCCGGCTTCGCCGACTTCCCCCAGCCAATCTGGTCCGGCGCTACCACGCGGTACCCGGATCCCCTCAACGCCTCGATCACATTGTGGAAGTAGTAGCCGCCGAAAGCCTTGCCATGGAGGAGTAAGACCGTCTTGCCGTTCGGCTCCTTGTCCGGCGGGATATCCATGTACGCCATCTTCAATGGCTGCAGGTCATTGGTGATGGGAAGAAACTGAACTGGATAGGGATACTGATATTCCTCCAGGCAGATGCCGAGAGCCGGCAAGGATGCGGGATTGGCGTTGGTCATGGTGTCCTCCTGTAGTTGTCTCCGCTGCCAACTCGGCGCTACGGCACCAGCGCTGATCGACAGGGTGTCCGGCTAGGTGAGCACGGTGTGCCGCGAGGACGCTCGACCCGACGACTCGTCAGGAACGCGCATGACAATCAGCATCACGTCCAGGCAGCTTCGTGTCATCAGTAAATGCACCCGAGCGGTTGCCGATCTTCCGCAATCGGATCGGGCAACCTGCCGCGTGATCCGCGATGTCGGGCCAGCTCGTGTACCTACGGCTGGGGCTGGTCGTTTGAGCGGTCCAGGCGTCGCCGGTCCACATCGCCATGCAACGGACTAAGGACTTGGTGGAGCGCAGCGAAGGCGAGTTCCGTGGCAGTCGACCCCTGCGCGGCGCACAGAGGGTACGTGCCGGCGACCCAATATGGATCGCGCCCAACGAGCGGCACTGGCACGGCGCCACCTCGACCACGCTGATGTCGCACACCACGACCACAATCGGCACGACTGACTTCCACGAGGCGGTGACCGAAGCTGAGTACGCCGCGGCAAACGCACGTTCGGCCTCGAATGGGCACAGAACTCGAATGGGCACAGAAGACGAGCGACGCATCCAACACTGTCGTGCTCGCCGGGTCGTTCATGAGGCTCACGCGGATCGGCTGACTTGATGACCGCAGTGAAGCAGCTCCCCTCAGCAACGATGCGGGGTTCGGCAGGCCGAAGCATGTCACGCCGGCCCGACAAGTCCCGCGATGTGCTGCCGCGGGAGTAGCTTGATGCTGGGTATGAATAGCCTCTTCCCGGAGGAGTCCTCATGAGCCAGACCGTGCCTGCCGCGGATGTTCCCGAAGGAACCGTTACCGCCGCTGGTAAATACGCCCTAGGCAACAACGGCACCTACTTTGCAGTCGGTCGCAGGTGCCGCCACCTGCGCGCTGACCTCGCTGGCGGCAGCATCGACACGGACGGCTGCCTGGTGTGTCCGTGGCACAAGGCGAAGTACGACGTGAGCACCGGACGGATGGTCCGCGGTCCGCAGGGCGTCTTCGCGAAGATTCCCGGCCTGGACGCAAGCTACAAAGCGCTGACGAAGGTTTGGCCGTTGGCGCGCGGCACCGTTGAGCAGCGGGGCCTCGACCTGCACATCGAGTGAGCGCCGCACCGGGGGACCGGAACGATGGCACCCCGTGGGCCGTTGTCGCTGCGAAACGGCGGACCGATTCCGAACCGCTCCCGCAGAGTGACGGCGCGTCGTTTGGTCAACTTTCTGGCCAACTGCGCCGGACGATCTCATTGTCCTGGATCTTTCGTTGGCCAACCCGGACTATCAGCTCTCGTCCAAGGGCCGTTTCGATCCTGGACCCCAGAGCTTGCTCCAGATGCGTTGGATGACCAACGCGCCCCCAGACGACCGCGGCATTGGGCATCACGCGACAGCGACTAAACCAGAAGTTTGGCGCTGACCTTCGAGGCGTCGTCACGAATTTCTACCACCTTGGGGCATAGCCTCGGCCGCCGAACGGCGGGTCGACCCAAACATGGAGCCGTTCCTAGCCGAGCGCCTCAACGCGGCAGATGCGGATGTTCAATAAGCGTCACCGCTAGCTCGCTGGAGCCACTGCGACTGTCTAAATACCCGGCGACGAGTCCCACCACCGATCATCGGGTTGAGGATCGCCTAGAAGAGGAGCTCGCGCACGTTGATGTCTTTGCCCATGCGCTCAGGGCGAGGTTCGTTGGGCCGAAGCATGACCTCAAGCGTGACGGGGTGAAGCAGAAATAGCGAAGGGTCCTTGCGCGCGTCTTGCGGCGATGTGGAATAGCCCAGCGCGCGTTCCTTCCCGAGTTTTCCGTAGCCGACAAAACCGAGCACGACGCCGCAGATCAGCGCGGCCCCTCCAAGCCCGGCGAAGGTGCCTGCCCAGTACCACCAGACCGCGTGCGGCATGAGACGCAACAACGGAATGCAGAGGATGCACAACGCCGTAAGGATCTCCAGCGCCCCTCCGCGGGCAACCATTCTCAAACCCGAGGTGCCCGACAGGCGGGCGACGTGGGCTTTCTGGGTTCAAGTCACGCAGCTCCGCCGTCATGTTGACGCTGTGTTGGCTAATTTTTGGGGCAGAATCTGGTCGAGCATCTTCATCCCGCTAATCGCCTCTCCCACGCCGGCGTGACCGGCGCTCTCCCGCTCATCTGAGTGACCGCAGTGATGGCGGCATGTCCGGGTGAAGCGCCTTCAGCTGGCCCGCAGGCCAAAACGGCGCAAACGACAACTTCGCGACGCGGAACGAAGGATCGCCAGATTGATCGCGGCGGCGGCGATGTATCCACCGATCACGATCGCCGCCTGAACGCCGCGCCACGGAGCAATAAACTCCAGCGACGTTCCAAAAATGAACGACGCGACATTGACGAAGTACCCGAACGGCAACGTCAAAATGATCAACATGAGAAAAGCTCGATCGTCAGAACCACCGATCGCAACGCCAGCCGCGACCGCGACCACACCCAGATAGGCCGCGCCGATGATCCGCGCACACAACGAACGCTCTCTCATACCCAAAACCTAACAGCACACTAACGAACGCGTTAGACCGGCATCGGCAGTTCTGCGCGCTGTCCGCGGCAAATGAGTGTGCATGGGCCAAGACAGAGCAGGATGCGTGTGTGAAGGTTGGAGATGATCTTGACGACGGCTTACCCGGCCCGCGTCTTGTCGGAGTCGTGTGGAACGCGTGGTCTGCGCGCCCCTTCGACATAGTCGTGTATGAAGACGGTCTGCTGCTTATCCACGGTCACGTCCTCGACTTCGCGAGACCCTTGTTCCGGCTGACTCCGACTGTGTTGACCTACGGCCGCCGCACACCGTTGGAAGAAAACCAAGAGCTCCGACTCGTCGAGCTGCGCGCGCTTTCACGGCCTGCGCTGCTAACGACCCAACCGGATGCAAGCTTCATACCGACACGTGAGATCCGGGAGGTGCTCTACGAAACAGCGCCGGCTTCGGCTGGCTCAGCCTCACGACCGCGACCGGCGGCAAGCGGACCTTCGTGTGGACTCCCACAATGAACTACCACGACACCGTTCGGGACCTACTCCGACCTGTTCTCGGAGTCAGACTCAGGGCCTAGCGTCTGGGCCTTGGCGACGAGCGTCATCGCGGCATGAGCGGATGGTTCGCCAGTCTGCCTACTGGTCCTTCTGAGTCCAGTGCGCTCTGCGAAACATCTGCCCGAGGCGGGCGGTGAGACCTTCACCGACATCCTGGCCGGGGTCGGTTGTGTAGACCTCGTCGCCATCGGGGCGCGGGAGGTTCTCCACGTCGTCAGCGCTCAGGTCGCAGCGCACCTGGGTCGTCGTGATCGAACTGATCGCGTTTCGATCCACGAACCTCAGACCGTGCCGGGTCTTGACGACAATGCCGTCAAACAAGTCCAGTTCCGACACCTGTAGGACGTGCTCGACCGTGCTGAAGGAGTCACCTGCCTCATTCAGCATCGGCGTGCCCTTCGCCAGCGCCCGGTACGAGACCAGCGTTCCCTCGCTCATCGCCGCAACTCCGAACCCGTTGAGTGCTGCCATCCGCGAAGCTCAGGCCACCTGCTCGACCTCAGCCTCCCTGAGACGAACATATCGCCTCGGCCGAAACACCGACAGCAGACCGAACGGAAGGAACCACCGAGGCCCTAGCTCGAGCCGGCACGTGGCTCCAGGCTCGATCTCGACCTGGATGGATTGCTCGCGGCCCAGTCGATCTTGCCCTGGACCTAGGAGGGTGCCTGACTCGGTCCCATCCACCGCGCCTCCGCCAGCCGGCGCGGTCCGCTCTCAGATCGCGCTCACCACGGCGGGGCAGATGCCCGCATTCCAGCGGCGTGCGATACCCGTCGCTACGCTAGATGCAAGGAGAGTCGCTGGTGCAAAGACGATTGGAGCGGCGATGACGATGAAGTCCGATTTCTCGCCCGAGGAGTGGCAGATCATCCTGGAGGCCCCTCCGAGCGCCGCCATGATCGTGGTCACCGCCCAACGCGGCGGTATGTTCCGCGAGACCATCGCTATGGCCAAGGCTTACACGGAGGCGCGCCAGCAGCACGGTCAAAGCGAGCTGCTCGATGAGATCGTATCGGCGAAACCTGAACGGGATCACACCCACTTTCACTCCCCGGACGAACTCAAGCAGCACGGACTGCAGCACGTGCGCGAATCGGTCGAGGTGCTTGAGCGCAAGGCCACGCCAGGTGAGGTGGAGGAGTACCGCAAGTTCATCGTCAACTTGACGCACAAAGTCGCGGCGGCCCACCGCGAGCACGGCCAGGACGTGAGCCCGGCCGAGCAGGCGGCGATCGATGAAATTGTGGCGGCCCTGAACACGACTGCCGGATAGGAAGCCGTGAGCGAGTCGATCATTGATCTGCCCGACGCCAGATTTTGTGAGCTCGGCGAGACCACTCAGCTCGCGCCGAACACACGCAGGCGCGTTGCGAATCAGGCCACGGTTCCGGGAGCCGAGTTAATCGGGTTCCTTCGTGTGGTTTCTCAGGCAGTCATCGCGGGCAGGCCGACGATCCGGCACGGGATCGCGCTGTCCTCGTCGAGGTGGTAGGCGGCACAGACGCGGTGATAGCCATCGGCGACTACCAGTTTCCGGCCGGTGTCGATGTCGCCACGCACAAGCAGGACCGGTGACAACGCGACCCCGTCAGCCACCCGGGTCAGGTCCTTGGCCACCTCCGGATCATCAACGGCAAGCAGCGGCAACCCCGCCGCCCGCAGGATGTCCTTCGCCGCCTGACGCACCGTCGGCGCCTGCGACAGCAACGCGGTCAGGGCCTCGACCTCATCGCCTTGGGCCACCAGGCTCAAGAAGGAGGCGGCCGAGGGGTAGTCATGCTCCGCCGGCTCCTCAAGCCACACCAACTTCTTGAGTGTGGAGGTGGTGGGACTGCTGGGCTGCTTCGACTTCCCAGCCTTGGACAGGGACTTGGCCATATGAGTCCTCAGATCGGGTTGGCGGTGCTAGCTTGAGCCGGCCGGAGCAGCCGCCTCCAGATGAGCTTTGCACCCGGGCCCCGAGCGCCGCCACCCAGGCGATCGAGTGGGCATCGCGCGCGGTGACGCGACGGTTCGCTCGTCCGTCATCGGCGGTGACATCGGCCCGGGTTCGCTCAACGCGGCAGATGAGGATGTGGGGCGGACGGGGACTTAAGGCTGGTCGGGCAAGCCTGACTCGTGGTCAGCATCCGCCCGCGCGTGGTTCAGGTCGCGTCGCTCGAACCGACGCCGGGCACGTGAGGCCCACGATTTAGCCTCTTCCGTGGTGCCCCAATGTCCGCCCTTGCGGGCCATATCCCGCGCACCGCTGTGCTCGGTCTTGCCGCGTCCGAAACCCACACCATGATGCTAAGCCCAGCGCTCGCAAGGTCACGCACATCGGCAGATCAGTGCGTCGCGAAACGGTCACGTCAGTGGCAGGTGAGTGCGCTTTCGAGTGGTGCGCGGCTATGACTCCGGTCGCTTGTGATCCGATGCCTGTTTCATCGGCTCAACCACGACCACCGAGATGCTTGGCAATAGCTCGCTGACAGGGTCGTGGCTTCGCTCGATCCAGAGCCGACGCGAACGCAGGCAATCGCCGTGCGGGGTGGGTCGAAGCGACCGGCTCAGAGGTTGATCACGAGGGGATGCGGGCTGTTAGGTGTCTCGGCGTCGCGGCGCGGTCGTGATGGCGGCGCCGGCGAGGATCGTTGCCAGCGCTAGACCGATCAGCGGCGCGATCGGCGCGCGCGGGCCGGTGGCGGCGAGCGTGACCGGCTCGGGCGGTGGCGAGGTGGCGGTCAGCGCGGCGACGTTGAACTGGTCGGTCATGTCGACATTCGCGATGCCGTCGGCGGGTACCGTCACGCTCTGACGTGCGCCGGTTGCTTGGACGGTGATGTCGCTGGTGTGTCCGTCGATCACCTCGGCGATCAGGCAGGTTGAGCCGCCGCCGACGTCGTTGAGGACTTGCGGTACCGGACCGGCCGGATGACCGGCGGGGATCACCAGGGCGAAGGCTTGGATTCCTCCATCGCAGAGGACCAGGATGCCGATGGAGTCCTGCTGCCCGGCGCCTTCGCCGGTGAGTGTCTTCACAATTATCAGGGCACCGGGCGCCGGGGAGAACGTGTCGGTGATGCCGAGCACGGCAGTGATGCCCGCGGGCACCGTGACCGTCTGGTCAGCGCCGGTGACGGTAGCGATGACGGTGGTGGTGGCCCCGTCCGAGGTCTCGGTAACGGTGCATGCCGACTCGGCTGCAATGTCGGTATAGGTGTGCGTCAGCGTGGTCGCGGCAGTCTCGGCGGGGATCGTCCAGGTCGGCAGTGTCGCGTTGCCGCAGGTGACGGAAATGGTGATCGGGCCCTGGCTGCCGGCCGACGGTCCGTTGATCGTCTTGTGCAGCTCGAGGGACCCGGGCACCGGCCCGTAGGTGTTGGTGAGATCGGCGCTCGCGTCGGCATTCGCGCCGATCTTCACGTCCTGTGGGCTGCCGGTGGTGACTACGCCGATGCTGCTCGAACTGCCGTCGGCCTCCTCAGTGACGGTGCAGGTCAGTCCGGCCGGGATGTCGGGGTATGTGTGTGACTGCGGTCCGGTCGCGCCGGCGGGGATCGTGAACTCGGGCAGCGGCAGGCCCTCGCAGTTGACACCAATCGTGATCGGACCCTGGCCGCCCGCTGACGCGCCGCTGATGGTCTTGGTCACGGTCAGCGAACCGGGCACGAACGTGTAGGTGTCGAACAGATCAACGGTGGCGACGCCGCCGGCCGGGACGGTTGCATCTTGCGGGCTGCCCGCGACGCTGACAGCGACGGTGCTCGTTGATCCGTCCACGGTCTCGGTCACCGTGCACGCGGCACCCGCGGGCACGTCTTCGTAGGTGTGCGATGTCTTGCCGGCCGCGGTTGCTGCGTCGATCACGATGTCCGGCGTCAACGCCGTGCCGTCGCACACCGCGTGGATCGTGATCTCACCCTGGCTGCCTGCCGCCTGCCCGTCGATCGTCTTGCTTACGGTGAGCGAACCGGGCGCCGGGGCGTAGGTGTCGGTGATATCGGCAGTTGCGGTGCCCCCTGCCGGAACGTTGACGGTCTGCGGGCTGCCGTCGACGGTGACACCGACCGTGCTGGTGGAGCCGTCGGCTGTCTCGGTGACGGTGCAGGATGTGCCGGCGGGGAGGTCGTTGAACGTCTGCGGCGGTGCAGAGGTGGCGCCCGCTGGGATGTTCATGTCGGTGACGAGGACATCGGCGCCGCAGTCGATGTGGATCGTTACTGGCCCCTGCTGGCCCGCCGCCGGTCCGGCGATGGTCTTGGTCACGGTCAGCGACCCGGGGACGAAGGTGTAGGTGTCGGACACGGCGACCGCGCCGGTTCCGTCGGCGTCGATCGTGACGGGCGACCCGGTGATCGTCGTGGTGACGGTCACTGTGCTGGAGCTGCCGTCCGCGGTCTCGGTGACGGTGCAGGTCGCGCCGGCGATCACGTTCGGATAGGGCTGCGAATAGGTTCCTGGGTCCGACCCGGCCGGGACGACGAGATCAGGCGTCAGCGGCGTGCCGTTGCACACGGTATGGATGGTGACCTGACCCTGGGAGCCGGCTGCGTCGCCGGTGATCGTCTTGTTGACGACGAGCGAACCGGTTTCATAGGTGTCAGTGAGCTCGGCGGTTGCCCTGCCCCCGGGCGGGATCGTGATCTGCTGCCCGCTGCCGTCCTTGACCAAAGTCACGCTGGCGGTGTGGCCGTCCGGGTCCTCGATCACCGTGCACACGGACCCGGCGGGAATATCGGTGTAGGTGTGCGGCGGGACGCTCGTCGCGCCGGCCGGGATGTTGAGGACGGGAGTCAGCGTGGTCGTGGTCCCGTCATGCACGCAGGTCACGGTGATCGTGATCGGTCCCTGCTGCCCGGCGCCGGGGCCGTTGATGGTCTTGCTCACGACGAGCGAGCCGGGGTTTTGCGTGAAGGTGTCCGTCACCGTGGAGGTCACCTTGCCGCCGGCGGGCACGCTCACCGTTCCGCCTCCGGTCACATCGACGCTAACCGCCGCGTTCGCGCCGTTGGCGGTTTCGGTGATCGTGCAGGTCGCCGGGGTCGGGATGTTGTCATACGTCTTCTCGCTGATTCCGTCGGCGGCGCCGGCCGGGATGGTGAAGTCCGGCAGGGCGGTGCCGTTGCAGACCGGGTGGACAGTGATCGGGCCCTGCAGGCGATCGCCCCCCGTGATCGACTTCCGCACGATCAATTCCCCGGGCAGGAAGTCGTAGGTGTCGGTGATCTGCCTGGCGGCGGAGCCGGCCGCCGGGATCTTCACCGGGAGCCCGTTGTCGCCGGTGATCGTCGTCGTCACCGAACTGGTATCACCCGTCGCGGTCTCGGTGGCAATGCAGAACGACCCGGCCGGGATGCCGGGATAAGTCATCGACGTCGAACCGGCAGCGGCCCCAGCCGGGATGGTGAAGTCCGGCAGCGGCGTGTCGGTGCCGTTCACGTTGCAGCTCACCCTGATCGTGATCGGCCCCTGCTGCCCCGCTGCGGCCCCGGCGATGGTCTTGGTCACCGTCAGCGAGCCCGGCACGAGCTGATATGTGTCGGTGATGACCGCATCGACACTGCCTCCGCCCGGCACGGTCACCGTCTGGCCGCTGCCGACCACCGTGACCGTCACCGTGCCGGTATGTCCGTCGGTGGTTTCTACGATCGTGCAGACGCTGCCCGGAGCAACCTCGTAGGACTTGGACGGTTCCCCGGTCGCGCCGACCGGGATCGTGAACGGATCAAGAACCTGTCCGTTACAGGTCGGCTGGATCACGACCTGGCCCTGCTGGCCGGCGCCCGGGCCTTGGATCGACTTTCTCACCACCAGGACGCTTGGTTCGACGAAACTGTACGTGTCGCTGATGTTGACCGTCTGTGCCTGGGCGGTGATCGTGGTACTGGCGCCGGAGCCGACGACATCGACCGTCACCGTGCTGGTGTGACCGTCGTGGATCTCGGTGACCGTGCACCTCGTGCCGACCGGGATGTTGTCGTAGCGCTTCGAGGTCGTACCGGTTGATCCGGCCGGAATGTCGAACGGATCACCGACCAGCACGCCGCCACAGCGCACATTGATCGTGACCGCGCCCTGCTTGCCGGCCGCGGGCCCGGCGATTGTCTTCCGCACAATGAGCGAACCGGTCTCGGTGAACAGCGCCTTCGCACTCACCGTCGTAGTCAGTGTGGCATCCTGCGCCAGAATGAGGCGCTGCGCATCGTGGACGCCCGAGTTCGTGCCGTCGTAGAGATAGACATTGTTCTGCGGAACGGTGGCCCTGGCCGTCGCCTGCAGCACCGCAGCACCCTGCCCGGTCTGTCTCAGCCAGATCTGGGTGCCAGACGGCACAGTCGTACCCGGAGCTATCGGGATTGTCCCCGCGGCATTGCTGAACATGTCCGCGCCGACCGCGGTCACGCTCGCCGAGGTCGCAGGTCCGGTGGCGGTCACGGTGAACGGACCGAGCACCGCCCCGGTCCCGCTCAGCGTGCCCGGAGTGATGTTCACCGATGGCGGGGCCGGTGGTAGCGCGGGGCCCTTGGCGATCACCGCGGCCACGATCGCGGCGACGGTTGCGTGCAACGGATCGGACGTGTTGAGCGCGTAGCGGTCCGAGAAGAACCAGATCGCAGCCTGTACGGCCGCGGCCTTCTGGTTCAGGTTGGTCAGAGCGGCCGGTTCGTCCGTCTTCGGGTAGTAGTTGTCCAGGACTTGCGCCACATAGTTGACGTTGGGCACGTTGGATGAATCCCATGTGCCGAGTGCGTAGTTGATCCCCGGGTAGGTGTCGGTGTTGATGTCGAAGCAGTACAGCTTGAGTTGGGTGTTACTTCCGTCGGTCGCGGTGCCGAAGATGATCCCGGCGAAGCCTTCGTTCTTCGGCGTGAAACCGGTTGTCGGATTCGAGGGCGGGTAACCCTCGGTCACCGGGTCGAACGGGTTGGTGGCATTTGCGATGAAACCGACGACGCCTTGACCGTTACCGGTGCCCGACATCGTCATCTGCGTCGGGGCGGCTGGGCGCGGTGACGCACCGGGAGGCGTCGGAACTGCGACCGCTCCGGCCGGAGGCGCGGCCAAGGCCACCAAGGTCGCCGCGGCGACCACGGAAAGGGCCATGCGCTCAATCAGCCGCGGCACGACCCGGACGATAGCCCATCATGTGACTCACGCCTAGCCCTCAGGGAGCAGCGGTGGGAAAGGTCAGCAGCTTGACGCCGGGTCGTCAGCGCTCAGGTCGTTACTGGTGCCGGATGATCGCGGTTTCGTGCGACTACGACCCAAGCATTCTCTACGATCGAACACAGCTCTGGCGGAGATCAGTGTGCCCGATCTGATGACCGACCCTGCCATTCGGCTCGACCGCGACAGACCTTGGATCACCTGCGATTCGCGCATAACACTCACGGCGGCATGATCAGCGGCCCGTCTCAGTCCGGTCGGCCGCCGAACCGCCACTGATGCACCTCGATTCCGGCGTATCGATCAGCGGAAAGGACTTCCCGCGCGCCGTCTGCGCCGGGCGCACGCTGCCGGTCAGAGTTCCGTCGCTGGTAAAGGTCGGGCCGCGGGCGATCATCGTCGCGGCGAACCGATCTCGCCGGGTTGATCACCTTACGTCATCTTGGGACGGTGGCCGCGCACGGACGGCGGCAGAAGAGTGTCTCGGGCACCGATCGGCTTTCGTCGACGCAAAACGAATCGCGGTATGGGGTTATTGCACCGGAGCGACGCTATCGCTGCTAGCCGCCGAGCTGTCAGACCGAGTTGCCGCGCCGGTGTTGTTCTTCCCCAGTCAGCCGACTTTCCACGAACTCACCCCAGCACGGCCGGTCCACGCCGTCGACGTCCTCTGGGCCATGTAGGCGGGCGTGGAGAAGGGCCTCTGCTGCGCGAAGGTCCACCTGCTGTTCCCGTGCGAGGGCGAGATCGCGTTCGGATCGACGCTCAGCGGCATCGCGCGCAAGTCGGTCAGAGACGCGATCGGCTGCTTGCCTCGAGCCGTCGACAATTGCGGCCGGCTGAGTGTCGCGGTTCATGGCGACACCCTGCGCACTTTGCCCAGTATTAGTAGCCGGGCGTCCAGCTTGCACCCGGGTGCGCACGGTTCACACGTTCTACGGCCTGTGTGGTGCTCACACAGTTCCCGGCAGTAGCGGCAGACCCAGGTGCGGCGACTAGCACGATTAGGCATATACCGAGTTAAGTCCCGGAATACACCCGCTGACCTCGTCCTAACAGAATGAGGTGCGCCTCAGCGCCCTGAAACATGGTTCGGCCCAGGCGTCCACGGATCGAAGCGCACCCTAACGCGGCATCAGTAGCCCTGTGTCAAGCCGCTGCGTGTGAGAGGACCCTTCGCAGGGCGTCGTGTTCCCGGGTCCTAGGGCGTGCCGTCTTGCCAGCGGCGCCAGATGACGTTAAGCCAGGCGGGCGAGGTTGCGGACGGCGCGGGGTGGTCGTGCCCTAGGGCTCTGGCTTTGGCGTAGAGGTCGGCCGCCAAAGGGTTGGCGTGGTGGGAGTTGCCGGCGAAGTCGATGACGGCGCCGCGGAGTTGTCTGTCGACGGCCCAGCGGAAGGCGACGATTTTGACCTTGCCGGATCGCCTGGTGGAGGGGGCGGCTCCGGCGAGGCGGGTGAGTGCTTCGGGGGGTGGGGTAACACCTCGGGCGTCGCCGATCTCGGCGAGGATGCGGGCGGCTCGGACGGTGCCCGACCGGGGGAGCGAGGTGAAGACGGCTGCGTCGGGGTGAGCGGTAAGCTGGGTCTCGGTCTGGCATCGAGGGCGGCGATCTGCTCGCGAACGCCGGTGATGGCGCCGACGAGCGTGGCGGTGACCGCGGCCGGCGGACGCTTCGACCCAAAAGAGGACTTCATCCGACTGCGACGCTGAGCGCCGATGCCGGCTCTCGAAGGTCAAGGCCGGCAGCGGCAATCGACCTGTTCGACCGGCCAAGGGATAAGCGGCTCGAATGGCCGCCTGCGGCTGCTCGTATTCCCGAATGAATCCAGCCTCATTTTTTTGTAAGTCGAACTAGACGCCGCCGTTCGCAACAAGTACAGTCCGGGAAGAACGGACCGTACCGCCTTCACGCGCGACTGGACGAGGGAATTGCGATGAGTCCCACCGGGAGCATTGGCAGGGTTGGTCCGGGGCTGGGCCGCCTTGGCAGTCGAACCCTCTTGGAGTGGGCGGTCGGCGACGCTCACGTGCGGTGTGGCTTGCGTTCAAGGATACGGTCAACGCCGCGACTCGGTGGGGGCGAAGGCGACTTCCGCGAGTTTTATCCAGATCGACCGCTACCGCAGCGAACAGCTGAACTCCCTAGTCCGATTGACAGTCGTTGGCAGTTCAGAAAGTCAAAAGTTCTTACGCATATTGATTTCAAGTCGCCGGCCGCAGAGGCGTTGTCAGCGATCCGTCGCGAGCAGCCGAAGAGGAGATCCTAATGAACATTGAAGACATGATCATGGTGAGTATTGACGACCATGCCATCGAACCAGCCGACACCTTTAAGTACTTTCCGGAGCACCTGAAAGACCAGGCCCCCAAGCTGGGGGTGGACCCGGCCAACCCGGATATGGATGCCTGGGTGTTCCAAGGCAGCGCTATCGGTACCGTTGGACTCTCAGCTGTGATGGGGCTGGAAAAGGAAGAATGGGGCTTCGACCCCACCTCCCACGCCGAGATGCGCCCAGGTACCTACGACTGGAATGAGCGCGTTCGTGACATGAACGCCAATGGCCTACTCACCCAGCTCGAGTTTCCGACCTTTGCCGGCTTTGCCGCCAGCCACCTCGCGCGGATGCCTGACCGCAATCTAGTCAACACCGCAATTAGGGCCTACAACGACTACTACGTCGGCGACATCTGTAATGCCTACCCGGGCAGATTCATCCCAATGGGCGTGGTGCCGACCTTCGATATGGAACAGGCGACTAAAGAGGTCTACCGGCTTGGCAAGATGGGCTGCCGGGCGATCACTCTTCCCGAAACTCCCTATGGCGTCGGCCTGCCTGACTACGCCTCGGGCTACTGGGACTCGATGCTCAAGGCGATAGTCGACACGAACATGGTCGCCTGTTTCCACATCGGTGGGGGCTTCGGACTCATCAAGCGACCTGAGTCAGCGCGAATCGATGATCTCATCGTGTTATCCACCACCGTGTCGATGATCGCGGTGAATGACATCCTTCTTGGCGGTGTGATCAAAAAGTTCCCGGATCTGCGGATCGCCATGAGCGAGGGCGGTGTCGGTTGGGCGTCCTTCCTGTTGGACCGCATCGAGCGTCACCTCGAGAACCAGTCTTGGACCGGGTTGGACTGCCTGCCTCCTGGCATGACTGCAACCGATGTGTGGAAGAAAAACTTCCTGGCCTGCTACATCACTGAGCCGAGTGGGCTGGATTCGCGTCACCGGATCGGTGTGGAGACCATCGCGTGGGAGTGCGACTACCCACACTCGGACTCGACTTGGCCGCTCTCACCTGAAAAGTTGATGGGTGAGCTCATCGGTGCGAAGTGTACGGACGCGGAGATCAACATGATCACCCATGAGAACGCCATCCGGTTCTTCGACTGGGACCCCTTTAAGCACATCTCGAGGGAGGATGCGACCGTCGGCGCGTTGCGCGCATTGGCGACGGATGTCGATGTCACCCCGACCACCAAAGCCGAGTACAGGCGCCGCTATGACGCGTTGCACGCAATGGCCTAGATGTCATGCAATGAGTGAGAGCTCGACTTTCGGTTTCCTGACGGGGCCCTCGCTGTCCCGACCGCCCGCGAGTCGCTGCTCAAGCGAGGCACATCGTCGGGGTCGCTCGCGGTGAGGGCGCGCGAACGCGGCCCGAACACAAGGATCGAAGCTTGCGAGGCCGACGACCCAACATCCGCAACTGCCGCCGTCAAAGCGCCCGTCGGCAACGAGATCGCGATCGGAAACGACGAATAGCCCTAGCCAGACCGGAGTCAGAACGGGGCGCTCGATCGTGCTCAATAGTTCATCCGCACATGTCGAGATGCGGTCGTTGTCGATGATCACGTGAGGCTCCGTAACCACCTTGGGTTCTTGCTTGAATCGGGATTGGCCGTCGGCGACGACTACTGGTCGGGCACACGGGTCGTTACTGGTCCCACGCGTGTTGCAGGCTTTGCTCGCTGTTGCCATCTGCGTGCATGCGCAGCGAGCACTTGAACGGCAACGGTGGCGCCGAGAGCCACGACGAACGCGGCGCCGCCCAGCTGGTTAACCAGCATCGCAACGCAAAAGAAGAAGGCGGCGAAACCGAACAGCCCGGTGAGCGCTCCCGACAAGGTCGCCGCGGCCGTCGTCGCACCTCGTTGGGCAAGCACGAAGGCAGCCACCACGCTGGTAGCGATCGGGAATGGTGCCAGCACGCCGGTCAGGTCCGGGCCAAGAGTGCCTGCGGCGGAGGTGATGGTCAGGACCAGCAAACCTGTGGCGACAGCTCGTCCTGGTAGGTCCCACCAAGCCCACCGAGGTGCGGCCAGCGGATCAATGGCAACCGCAGAACGTGGCATCGACCCCAGCGCGACGAGGGTCGCTATGACAGTCAAGACGAGAGCGAGCGCGGCAGTGACGTGCAACCTCGACAGGCCGAAGTCAGCACAAAGGGTTGCCAGCCAGCAAGTTGCCACCGTCGGCAGCCAGCCAAGCCGCCGCGACGACCATGCGAAAGCGGCCGCGAACAAGGCCAGCGAGACCAACCCGAGCAGCGATGCCCCAGCCGCTCGCGACGCAAAGGCCGAGCCGTGCTGGAGATAGGTGACGAACAGGATCGGCCCCGCAACTATGGGCAACGAGACCAAGAGGCCGGTGACGCTCGCGCCCCAGCGGCGACCAGCCACCGTTGCCGCAACCACGAGCGCAGGAGCGCAGAACAACTTGAGCAGAAGGATCTCCACTTGCCGACATTCTGCCAGTTGAGCGCGTACCCGCGTTACGACCTCTGTCGAATTGTGCCGCCGAGCCCGAAGCTGATCGCGATCAAACCAGCCGCCTCGTCGAGTGATTAACGCCAACCTGTTGCACACCAACTCGACCGGACATGCCGGGTTGCGTGCCGCTTCGCGTGCACGCGCCTGCCGCCGAGTGGGTCTATCTCACCAGTCCACGGCGCTGTTCAACCAGGCCTCCAATTCGTCGATGGTCAGGTACTCGTCCTTCTGATTCCGCGCCAGCCAGGCGGACTTTGATGCGTACCGTCGGCATTGGTCCGAGCACCATCGACGGGGCCTGCCGACTCCCCGTTGTTGTTCAAAAGCCCTGCCGCATCCCGGGCGCTCCACCAATCAAGCGTGCATCGGCGATTTCGATTCCCCAAACGACGAAATCTGCACGGACTGAGCCCCAGTTACGAAGCGCTCTACTGGAACGACGGGGCAAAGGGTAACCCTCCGCCCCTACTCATCGCGGCATGTGCGTGCGTTCGTTCCTCGTGGATGATCGTCGGATGGCAACAGCAGACTGGCGGAGCGAGGTTGCCGATGGGCTATCGCCTCAAGAGGTCTCGGCTGGCCTCGTCACCGGGACCATCCGCGTGTCGGATCTGCCTGCCGTCGCCGCTTGGTGGTTGGCAGATGATCGCGACACGCCTGCGCTGCGCGAGCTTGGCGGCGCGCCGACCGACGAACCGTGGACTCTGGAGGCACTATGGGAACGGTTCATCGACGAGCTGCGATTCACCAGGCCGGATCGGGAAGACGCTGCTCGGCTTGACGTGCGGCGGATCCTCACGTCGTGGAATGCAGGACGAATTTCCACGAGTGCTGTTCTGCGGGAACTCGACCTCATGGCGCTCTACCGATTCGACGGTCTCGATGTCACTGGTGGGCTCCTGGACGAGATCGAGGGCCGGTGGGGTCGCGACCAAGATGACGTCCTTGCCGACGCCGATATGCGGTTGACCGATCTTCTCCGCGACCTTGGGCCGCGCCCGGCCTGGCCATCGAACACGTAGCCGCGCGGCGTCCGTAATTCGACAGGGCAGTGTGTGGGAAACGATCACGTCAGCGGCAATTGCGGATGGGCCGTCAGCTTGAATGGGGCTGCCGGCGACGAATCTCCCTGAGCGCTTCGCTGAGAACCTCCGGCGGGTACCGAAACGTGCTTCGAGAGGGCAGGAGCGCGCCTACGGTGGAGCCGTCCGCAAGACCGAGCACCAATCCCGTGTGCCCCATCAAGGCACCAGTCGTTGTCACCGGACCCGGCGTCGCGGACTCGATTTGCGCCCACCCCCAACCTCGAATGGACTGACCTCTCCGTCCCAGGATTCTGATTCCGTTCGAGTCCACGACGATGACACGCCATCGGCGAGGCTCGATCGGGTCGACGCATGCGTGCCCCCATGCGCCACTCGGCAGCAGCTTGGCGACTCTATCCGTGCGGCGGTTGTAGAGCGGGATGACGGTCAGGAAGACGAGGAGGACGAGGGCAAGGATGACAAGGATTCCCAACGCCACACGCCTTCCACTCGACGGCTGGAACTTGTTGCGTGCAGAAGTTATCAGGGCTCGCTTCGATCTCGCGCTCATCTGCGTGACCGCGCATTGACGGCGGCATGTGAGTGCGTTTGGGGCAAGATGTAAGCCGTGACACGTGCTCTTTCTCATCGGGAGCGCTCGGCCCTAGACGCACTGCTCGCAGCCGAGTTCGGCGGCGCGGACGAGCTTCGTGCGCAGGCAAAGACTGTCTCGGCGGCTAACGTCGGTCTGGTCGTTGAACTAGTCGTCGATCGATCCCTGCCGACGGCGGTCGTCCCAGGCCGGGTACCCGTTGAGGCCGACGTTGAGGGCGACGGCTATCGCGGGGGCGTAATTCTGATCGTGGATGAGGGGCGGCTGTCGGGACTCGAATACTGGTGGGTCACCGACGTGCCGCCGAAGGAGTTCCCGCCTGCCGAGGCGATCGGACGAGCGATCCCGGCCTCATAGCGGACGCATTGGGGATGCGAACCGTCAGTCGGACATTCCTGCGATCAGTGTCGGCGGCATGAGCGTGCGTCACGCGTGATCTCGCTATCGTCCAACCATGCGTCGTGGGCTGCTGAGGGATCTGGCGAATACACCTACCCAGATTGCTTGCGGATGGAGGCTGTACGGCGATCTCGGACAGCTACGGCAACTCGCAGGCTCGGTCATAACGGTCGACCTCCTAGACGGAACGTCCACCGTTTCGGGCCGCGCCCTTTCGCCCTCGCTCGAAATCGCGGAAGAAACCAGCCGCTGGTTGCGGGATCGGTTCGAACGTGACGGAGTTCCAATCGGCACCGTAACTGAGGCACGCCTGACACTGAGCCCGTGGACCGACAAGCGCGGATTGGTCGTGGACTGCGCGACCGTGTTGCAGACGGCGTCAAGGACATACGAGAGCCGCGACACCACTCGTTGGCACCCCGGCGACTAGTCGGCCACCCACATCGCTCCCGCGTCGCATGCCGCACGCGCTCATCGGCAGATCAGTACCAGTGAACGAGCGTCATCGCGGCATGACCGGATGCCGTTCACCCTGGTGGAATGACGAGGCACGGCTGTTATGGGCTCAGGATTGGCACCGTGACTGGTGAACTCGTCAACATGGACAACTTCGTGCGGGCCGAGACGAACCGGATGCTCGTTGGCATCCAGGCGCAGGCTGGCGGGCTGAACCGCTGGAAGCACAATCGGGAGCCGGCATCGCTCGATGAGCAGACCGTCATCCGGATGAACCGCGACACCTTGTACAGCTTCGCGGTGGTGAATATCTCCGACGGCGCGGCGGTGACTGTCCCTGACGCGGGGGGCCGGTATCTGACGGTGATGGTCGTCAACCAAGACCACTACATCAACCGTGTCTTTGCCGAGCCGGGCGAGCACTCCTTGACTGTTGGCGAGTTCGACACCCCGTATGTGCTGCTGGCCGCTCGGGTGCTGGTTGACGCGACGGATCCCTACGACGTCGGCCAGGTCCACGAGATTCAGGACGGCTTCGTCCTTAAGGCCATTGCTAGCGAGCCCTTGACGCTTCCCGACTACGACGAGCAGTCGTTCACCGCCATCCGGACGTCCGTCCTGGCCGAGGCGTCGCAAGGCTTCCATGGCACTCACGGCATGTTTGGCAAGAAGGACGACGTCGAGCCGCACACCCACCTACTCGGAACCGCTGCGGGTTGGGGCGGCCTGCCCGAACAGGAGGCGTTCTACGAGAGCCACGAACCGAAACTCCCGGTCGGGAGATACACCATCACCGCGAAGGACGTCCCCGTCGACGCGTTCTGGTCCATCACGGTCTACGGCGCGGATGGGTTCCTGCACAAGAACGACCTCGACGCCTACAGCGTCAACAGCGTCTCGGGGACCAAGAACCCGGATGGCTCGATCACGGTCACCTTCGGGGGCAACAGCCGCGACGTGAACCCGCTACCCCTCGAAGACGGCTGGAACTACACGGTCCGGATGTACAAACCACGTCCCGAGATCCTCAACTCGTCCTGGACCTTCCCGGAGCTTGACCCGGCTCCTTGAGCCGGCTCTGAGACGCTCGCCAATCGCGGCTGCCCGCTGGCGTCATTGGTGTGGCTCTCACATGGCATGCGTCCTCCTCGAACAACGCGCAGGGAGAGGCTGGAAACGGGTTTGTCGTGCTCGAAGTAGCGGTGCGCCCTCCCTGCTCACCATCACCGTCGTGACGAGCTCGGTCAGGCTCGCACCCAGACGGTCAATCGGCTGCACCGCCTGTTGCTGGAGCTTTTACCCGGTGGCGCAAAGCAATTCCTCTCAGCCCAGCAGGCCCGGGCACTGATCGCCACTGTCAAGCCGCGCCCTCAATGATGGCGATGCGCGCACTGAAACGACGCCTCTCCAACGTCGTCGACGCACGATGCTCGGCGACCAGAACGAGGCGAGGCGGCGGACCCGGTTGGGCACTCGGGGACGACTCTGCAATCCAGCGCTACCGACCAAACCCCGGACATCGGTTCTTCGGAAAAGCCACATCCCGAGCCCGCCGACAACGACTCTAGAACCCTTCTCATCGCCGCACTCAACATAGGCGCGCGACGGCGCGACGGATGTGCTGTGACCGGAGTTTCCAATCATTCATTGTGGATGAGGACCGCGGACCGCGTGTCGGCGATGCTCGGGGTAGTCCTGAGCTGGCCGACAAGCGCGGTCTACCCCGAGGACGGGCAACGATCTCCGACAGGCGACAAGGCACGCGACACCTGACGACGAGAGGCACGAACGTGACGACCCTGGACGATCTTCAACGGCGACGCGCGGCACTGCAGATGATCAACCCGGCGCCGTACAACGCCGAAGCGCCACCGGAGGCACTGGACGGTGAGCTCACGCCCACGGGGATGCACTACGTGCGGAGCAACTTCGTCGTGCCCGAGCACGACGGGGTCGTCGAGGTCGGCGGCGCGGTGGAGCGTCCGCTGAGACTGACGGTCGACGACCTCCGGGCCATGCCGAAGGTCCAGCGTGTCGTCACGCTCGAATGCGCCGGCAACGGGCGCCTGGCGATGCGTCCACTGCCCACGGGCGAGCCGTGGGGTGACTACGCAGTATCCACCGCGCGGTGGGGCGGTGTACTTCTGCACGAGGTCCTGGCTCAGGCGCGTCCGTCAGCGGACGGCGTCGAAGTCCGGTTCGAGGGCGCCGACCACGGCGCGTACCACCTGACCCCAGTCCTGCCGGAGACCAGCCGGACCGACGTGATCTTCGTCCGTTCGCTTCCGCTGGCGCACGTAACCGATCCGGGCGCCGAGATCCTGCTCGCCTATGAGATGAACGGCGAACAGCTGGGCCCCGACCACGGCGCACCCTTCCGGATCGTCGTCCCGCACTACTACGGCGTCGCCTCGGTGAAATGGCTCAAGCGGATCGACGTCCTGACCGAGCCGTTCTCTGGCGAGTTCCAGACTGGGCACTACATGTACCAATGGGCCGACCGGCCTCCGGAGACGGTCGCTCACATGAGGGTGCGCGCGCGGATCACCGAACCCGGGGCCGGGTCGATCATCCGCGCCGGCGCCTGCATCGTGCGTGGCAAGGCGTGGTCCGGAACCGGGCCGGTGACCCGGGTGGAGGTCAGCCTCACCGGCGAGGGCGACTGGAACGAGGCGCAGCTCCAGCCGCCCCGCGGCCCGTACCAGTGGCAGGACTGGTCCTACGACTGGGACGCGACCGCGGTCGGGAGGCACACACTTCGCGCCCGGGCGACCGACGCTGCCGGCAACGTCCAACCGGACGTTCCACCGTGGAACCGGCTCGGTTACGGCAACAATGCCATCGAAGTCATCTACGTCGACGTCGGCTGACGTCGGCGGGGCCGGCGGTCACTCGCGGGGACATCGTGCCGCGGGCCTCAGCGGCCGCGCTGTCAGGCGAGCGCAGAAGTGCTGTCCCGGCCCCACACCCAGCACCCGACCGTCATACAGCCCAGCCAGGAATAAGCACGTTTGTCGGTGGATCCCGTTGGCGAGAACTGGCAGGAAGGATGGCATCAAGTTTTGGGTCTGCGGCTAGTTCGGCGGGGTGACGGTGTACGGGTGGTTACGTCTGATTGAACGCTCTGTCCGAAGGGGTGGCAGTGGTGCGAGGCTCTGATAGGACAGGTACGTGAACGATTCGAATAGTTTCATCTTGGTGATGGTGGTCATCGTCGGGTTGAGCTTCGACTTCACGAATGGCTTTCACGACTCGGCGAACGCCATGGCTACCTCGATCGCGACCGGGGCGTTGAAGCCGAAGGTCGCTGTCGCCATTTCTGCGGCCGCCAACTTGGTGGGTGCTTTTCTCTCGCTGGAGGTTGCGGCCACCATCGCGTCGGGGATTGTGCACCAACCCGATGTGACGATCGAGGTGGTATTCGCTGGGCTGGCTGGCGGGGTGGCCTGGAACGTGACGACCTGGTACTTCGGAATCCCGTCGAGTTCGTCGCATGCCCTTATTGGTGGCGTGATCGGCGCAACCATGGTGCATGCCGGGTCCAGCGCAGTGATCTGGCAAGGGGTCGCCTCGAAGGTGTTCATCCCGGCGATCTTCGCGCCGGTCATCGCCGGGATCGTCGCCGCCGCAGCGACCTGGCTAGCCTACCGGCTGACCACCAAGGCCCATGACGGTGTTCGCACGACGGGCTTTCGCTGGGGGCAGGTCGGTACGGCCACTCTCGTCTCACTCGCCCACGGCACCAACGATGCCCAGAAGACGATGGGCATCCTGACCCTGGCGCTGGTCGCGAACGGGACGATCGACAAATCGGCGTCCACCCCTGACTGGGTGATAATTACCTGCGCGCTGGCGATCTCGCTAGGCACCTACATCGGTGGTTGGCGCATTATCCGTACCCTAGGCAAGGGCCTGATCGAGATCGAATCCCCCCAAGGTTTCGCTGCCGAGGCGACCTCGGCGGCCGTCATTCTCTCGTCCTCGCACTTTGGTATTCCGCTGTCCACGACACAGGTCTGCTCGGGCTCGGTGGTCGGCGCAGGGCTGGGCCGGGCTCAGCCGGTCCGCTGGGTCGTCTTCGGGCGAATGGTCATAACGTGGGTGGTGACCCTGCCAGCTGCGGCAGGCGTCGGTGCGCTCACATACGCCGTTGTCAACGGGATAGGCGGCGACCTGGGAGTGATCATCATGTCGATCTTGCTAGCGGCCTACTGCGGCGGGATCTACCTGCTCTCCCGCAAGAGTCCAGTCAACGCGGGCAACGTCAACGATGCTTGGGATGAGGGCGGGGGCGCCGCCCATGAGTCCGTGGTTGCCGGGGCGGGCGTCTGATGACCGTACTTGCGACGGGTTCGTACGTCGACTGGGGGTCGATGGGAAAGATCCTGTTGATCAGCATCATCGCTGGTGCTGGTTTGGTCACCGTCTACTCCGTCGGGATGCTCGCGTTGTCAAAATCGGGCTACGTGCACGCTATTGACGAGGGCTCAGCCGCCGGTGAGCCGGTCCGCCGCAACATGGCGGCTCTGGTCGCGGCCGGGTTTTGCGGTCTGATCGTAGCGGCGGGCGTAGCGTACGGAATCTACGAGATATTCGCCAAGAAATAGCGGGGCAGTGGCGCATCTCTGGGCGCCAACAACCACCAGCGTGAACGATCAACCTCGGAGAGAGGAAGACGATGTCCAGGTGGCACAACTGGCTCGGCGAGGATGGTCAGCGACTGACGATTCTCAGCGTCCTACCCCGGGTCGCCCTTGACCGGTCAGGCCTCGACTCGGACACTGAGCTCTCGCTGCGGGAGGCAATCGATGAGCTGTTCCGGATCGCCGGGGAGGACGGCAACGCCCAGGTCGTCCTGAACGTAACCGGTGGCGCGGACGACGATCCCGAGTTCACGACTGAAGAGAATGTCTCATTGCATGATCTCGCCGAGCGGCTCTACGGATCCTTCGGCCCGGACGGTGAGACGGCGTCCTTCCTGCGGATCCTCAACCCTGATGATGATCCACTCGGGCTCCCACCAACAGGTCCAGCCAGCCCGGAGGACACCGACCGTAGCCCGCTCGCCACCCTCCGCCGGCTGCGCGAGGCCGTACACCGCCTGTTTGGAGGCTCAGTGGACGAAGGCGTCCCGCCGACGGTTCTGAGCCTGCTTATCGCCCCCAGCCCCGCCCCCAAACCCGATCCTCCCAGCGAAGCAGCGCGCTAGACCCACCTTGCATACGACTCCGGCTAGAGGACGAGATCGACCGGCTCGTGCTCTAGTTATCGAGACCCGGTAACCGCTCGTCGACAGATGAGTCTCGCAAAAGGATCACGTCAGCGGCATGAGCGGATGTCCGTGCTAGTGCTGTGTGCCGACGTGGGCGGCTAGCTTGGTATTTGTCCAATGGGGTAGCACCCAGTGCGATATTTCGTGGGTTAGAGCTGGCTCGATGCGCGAGAAACCGCGAGTCGACTGCGCACGACGCGAGTTTTCGTTATTCCGGCTACGCGGGCAACGAACGCGGCTAGGCGGCGGCTAGTTCCCGGGACAGGTCGGCAACGAATTCCGCTGCGCGGAAAGGCGCACGCGGTCGTCGCCGGCTCCGAACCCGGAATCGAGCGCGAAACGACTTTGAGAATTTTCATGTCCAGAAGGACGAAAGGCGTGTTCAGGCCGCCGCCACAGCGCGATGAAGGCCAAGACCGCTAAACGTGCACCCGCAACGCGGCCATGTGCGGATGGTGCGGCGCGACCCCGGTGCCAGACAAATGAGCAGGTCCAATGCATCGGCTACTGCGGGTTCGTGGTGGCGCTCGGAAAGCCGTTGTGGTTTTGGCTTCCGTACGTCGGGGGTGACAGGTGTGACCGGCGGGTGCGGTGCCGCGCGATCATCAGAGCTGTTCCTGCACACCCGAGAAGACCGCTGATCGCGATTCCCGCGAGCACGGCCTTAAGGTTCGGCACTGGCCGGATAGTGACGCGTTCAGCAGAGATCGAGCAGGCGATGCTCAGTTTTCCTGAGCCTGTGTTGAAAACGATGTCGAGTGTCCTGTTGGCCGAACGCGATACGGTCCACCAGGGATCGTGCAGACGGACCTGCTGTCCGTCGGCGTCGGTGATCGTGCAACTCTCGGCGTAGCCGCTGTTGTCGGTGTCCTCGACATAAATGCCGTATTGCTGTCTGGCAGGAAGCACGACTTGCATCTGGTCGGCGGTGAGCCGGAAGCCCGTCTTGCTCGCTGCGTGACCGTAGTTCAGCGCGGGGATGGTGATGGCGAGCAGCGCGAGACCGAACAGCAGTACGGCGCTCGCGAACAGAGCCTCCGATAGGCGTCGTGGTTCGGGCATCGCGGCATCATGTCATGAGCGATCGCTGCCGGCGACGGCCGATCACCTGCGATTCGGGCATAACACTCACGGCGGCATGATCAGCCGTCTGTCTCAGTCGGTCGCCCGCCGAACTGCCACTGATGCACCTCGATTCCGGCGTATCGATCAGCGGAAAGGACTTCCCGCGCGCCGTCTGCGCCGGGCGCCTCCAGCAGCACAGCCGCCCCGAGCACCAAGGAACCGTCATCGGACAACAGCGGCCCACACGCGATCAGTCCGTCGCGGAACGGCACTGCGGTTGCGTCCGCCGCTGGCTCCAAGGTGAACCCGAGGACGAGGTAGCGGTTGTTGTCAGCCCGGCCGCCCCTGAAGTCCCACATCGTGCGACCCAGGGAGTTGTGCCACCGTCGCAGCAGTACGTCGCGGTAGGCACCTGCTTGATAACCGGGCTCCTCAAAGGCGAAGGTGCGGGCCGCGGTGGGATCTGGCAGATCGAGGATATGCACGCTGCCGGTCAGAGTTCCGTCGCTGGTAAAGGTTGGGCCGCGGGCGATCATCGTCGCGGCGAACTGATCCATATACGACCAGTGCTGCTCCACCATCTGGTTCCGCAGCGGCGTCGATCCAGGTCGATCGCGGTGATAACAGAAGAACTCCATCGCTCGAGCCTCGCTGAGGTTCCTGACGCGCGCAATCGGATTGCTCGCAGCGCAGTGCTCGGGTATGGCACGTTTACTCCTTGACCGTGCCCCGTCGTCGCGCCCCGCGCCCTGCTATAGGGGCGGTTGCCGCGCCAAGTTCGGCACTGGAATGGGTCCGCGTGACCCACGCGCCGTAGCGGGCGGCCCCGACGTCCGCGGTGACGCCGTGCAGGACGACACTCAGCATGACGGTGAGGGCGATCGTGCCGATTACCTGGGCAACGTGACCGTTGTCCGGGTACTCCTCCAACGCAATCAGCGCGAACACGACCGACGCCAGCCCGCGGGGACCGAACCAGCCGATGAACCATCGGGTGGGTTGGGCGAACCCGGTACCAAGCAGGACAAACGCGACCGGGACCATCCGGACGACGGTCAGGGACAGCAGCGCGAACAGCACACCCGGCCAAGTAGCGAACTCGCCGAAGTGCGCCACGAGGATGACCCCGAACAGGCACCAGACGGCGTACTCGAGCAAGGTGCCTACCCATGCTGTCACTTGCAGGGACTCCTGGTTCGTCGTCGCGACGAAGCGACGGCCCAAGGACGGCGCGAACGCTACGCCCGCAACGAAGGCCGCAACGAATCCGTTGCCGTGCACGGCGACGGCCCCGTAGTAGCACAGCAGCGGTACGGCGAGGGTGCCTACCGGAAGCAGGCCACTCTGCACGAAGCCGGCGTTCCTCGCCCACGACAGCGCGTACCCGGCGAGGACCCCGACGCCGACACCCACGAGCGCACCGACCGCTAGCTCACTCAGTGCAGTCCCCAGGTCGTGCTTCATCCCTCCCGAGCTCGCCGCTAGCGCGAAGAGCACGATCGGAGTGGCCAATCCGTCGTTCAGACCGCTTTCCACATTGAGTATCCGCCGTACCCGGACGGGCACCACAGGGTTGAGCACGGTCGCTGCACCGAGGCCGGCATCGGTCGGCGCGAGGGCAGCCGCGAGTAGCAAAGCCAGCCACGCGCTTGTTCCCGCGAACAACACCCGCGCCACAACGAACCCGGCAGCAATGGTCAGTGGCAACGCGACAAGAAGCAGCCGCGCACAAACGCCGACATCGCCGCGCAAATCGCGGGGCTGAACCTGCGCGGCGTCATGGAACAGCAACAGCGCCAACGTCAGCTCGGCGAGTCCGCGAACGATGTCTGGATTCGGCCGGTGCACGAGCAGGCCGCCGAGAACGACGCCGACGATGACGAACACGATCGGCGCGGTGATGTGAACACGCTCCAGCACCTCTGAGAACACGACGTACGACAGCACGGCTGCCGCGAAGACGGCGATCGCGATGACAGACACTGCCTCATAGTCGCCCTCATAGTCGCCCTGGCCGGTTTGCCACGCCTCTCCTTGTCGGTTTGATCATCCGGATTGACCGGTGCCTGGCGAGGCCAGGTCTAGATCGCGCTGGGCGCGACAGCACTCGTCGCGGCACATCGCCGCAAACCGCCCACGGTCTAGAGTCCGCCGCGGGCCCCGCAACTGAACCCAGACGGAACGTGTGCACTACTTGCGGCCTCCGCGGGCTGGGGGCCTAGGTGCCGGCGTATTCGTGAGGTGGCGGGGGAGCCTCTGGGGATCCGGCAGGGCGCGACTCCTCCGGCGGTTCGACGGACAGCCGCGGGGTGATGCGGTCCAGCCACCGGGGGAAGTACCAGTTCGCCCGGCCGAACATGTGCATCAGCGAGGGCACGAGCATGGTGCGGAGGATGAACGCGTCGAGGAAGACGGCCGCGGCCAGCCCGAAGCCGAAGATCTTGATTGGCCGACCGGGGCTGACTAGGAAGCCGAGGAACACAGCGATCATGATGAGGGCGGCCGCGGTGATGATGCCGCCAGTCTCTGCCTGACCGACGGTGACGGCCTGCTCGTTGTCCTTTGTGTGGACCCACTCCTCGTGCATTCGACTGACGAGGAACACCTGGTAGTCCATGGATAGGCCGAACAGGATCGCGAAGAGCATGACCGGTATCCAGGCGTCGATCGGCCCGCCGGGGCCTGCGCCCATGAGATCCGATCCCCACCCGTATTGGAAGATCGCGACGACCAACCCGAAGGTGGCGGCGACGGCCAGCAGGTTCATGACGGCCGCGGTTAGCGGTACGAGGATGCTGCGGAAGGCGATCAACAAGAGGAGGAACGACAAAGCCACGACGACGCCGATGAACAAGGGCATCTTTCGGCCCAGCACCTTGGCAAAGTCGACGTTAATCGCGGTGCCGCCGTAGGTGTAGATGTGGTTCTGCGTGCCCTCATACAGCGGTGGGAGGACGTCATTGCGCAGATGGCGGACCAGCTTGTAGGTCTCCTCTGATTGCGGCGAGGTGGTCGTCTTGAACGTCACGAACGCGATGTTGTCATTGAGTTTTATCGTGCTCACACTCGTCGGGTCGACGCCCGGCGTGCTGGCCAGCGTCTGGCTCACCCTCTGTAGGTACTCCGGGTCGGAAGCGCCCGGACCGTGCACAACCGCTTCCAGGGTCGAGTTGTAACCGACGCCGAACTGTGAGCTGATGAGGTCGTAGCCGACCCGGGTCGTGGAGCCGGTCGGATCGCTGCCCTGGTCGCTTGCCCCGAGTTGCAAGGCGAAGAACGGGATCGCCAGGGCGATCATGATGGCCGCCGACCCGATCGCGACGGGGATACGGCGACGGGCGATGAACTTCGACCAACGGGCCCACCAGCCGACCGGCTCGTCGGTGATGAACTCACCGGCGCGGACAGCGGCTCGCTGCTTACGTGGCAGCACCTTGGACCCAAACAAACTGAGCAGCGCCGGCAGCAAGGTAAGTGAGGCCGCCATGGTCAGGCCGACCGCGAGTGCGGTCGCGACCGCCATGCCGTTGAAGAAGCTCACGCCGAGCGCGATGAGGCCCAGGATGGCGATGCAGACGGTGGTGCCGGCGAAGAGCACCGCGCGCCCCGAGGTGTTGAGCGCTGACACGACCGACTCGGCCATCGGCATACCCCGCCGCAGATTTCGACGATGTCGGGTGACGATGAACAGGGCGTAGTCGACGCCGACGCCGATCACCATTAGCTCAGCCAGATACGGCGTGATGTTCGAGACGTTGATGATGTGGCTGAGGATGACGATGAGTCCCAGCCCGCTGATGAGGGCGACGGCGGCGCTGGCCAGCGGCAGGGCGGTCGCCGCCACGGTGCGGAAGACCAGGGCGAGGATGATCAGCGCGGCCAGGAATCCGATGAAGATTGAGCTCCCCGATCCCTGGCTCTGGCCGATGCCGTTGAACGCATCGCCAGTGAACTCAACCTGAAGCGACGAACTCTGAAGCGACTTGAGCGAGTCATACACGTGCTTGAACTGGGCAGGATCGAAGTGACCGGCCTGCCAGGTGATCGAGATCAACGCAGTGTCCGACCCGCGCGCGCTGTTGAGCAGCTTCGGATTTCCCGTCGTCACGGTGGCGCCGTTAGCGCAGTCGATTGTCTGCCACGGGGTGGAGATGAGCACCACGCGATCGCCGGCGGTGCATAGCTTGACCAGGGCGGCCTCCAGCTGCGGCGGAGACTCGGTGAACGCGGAGTTATCGGTGTTCTTGATGACGACGGTGCCTTGGGCGCCGTTCTGGTTGTCCAGTCCAGCGCCCTTGAGGAGGGTGGCCACGGCGGCCGTCTCGGTGTGCGGAAGGCTGAATGTGTCCTTGTAGGCCGCGCCCCCCAACGCGCCGGCGATCACCTGAGAGGCGATAGTCAGCACGAGCCAGCCAACGATCACAAACCAACGTCGACGAATCGCGAACTCTGCAATGGACTTCATCGGTTCTCCTCGTGCTCCGCGGACTACGCCAAGTTTCGTGCGTCAGGCCCACCCGCGCAATCGAATTCGGCGGGTTTGCCGCTCTGGTGCGCCATCAGACGACGATGTGGCTTTGGATGGGGCGATGTCCCGACCCTCGCATGCCTGCGTACCTTTTGCGATCGCTACCTGCGGGAGCGCGTTGCCGCCCGTGGAGGACACCAGGACAAACAACACCGGCAAGACCGCGATCGGAGCGCAAGATCACTCGCCAACCTAAGTCCGCCCCTTCCAGTCAGTCGCGGCCCTCCGCCGTTGTCGACCAACCGTCACACCAACGGGCCGCCCCCGGCGAGGACCCGGTCCAGTTCGTGGCGTGAGTTAATGCCGAGCTTGAGGAAGACGTTGCCCAGGTGGTATTCGACGGTGCGCGGACTCACCAACAGGCGGGTGCCGATCTCGGGATTAGATAGGCCATCGGACGCAAGGCGGGCGACCTGGGCCTCTCGTCCGGTGAGCTGGATCTTGGTAGTCACGGTCCTCTTGCGGGCCTTCTCACCGGTGGCCACTAGCTCACGACGCGCACGTTCAGCGAATGCATCGGCTCCGATCGCAACTAGCATCTCGTGAGCTACCCGCAACTGTTCACGAGCATCGATGCGCCGACCCCGGCGGCGCAACCATTCGCCGTAAAGCAGCCGGGTCCGGGCCAATTCGGTACGAAGCCGGGTGTCGCTGAGCCGGTCGATCGCCTCACGGAAGTGCGGTTCGGCGCGATCAGGGCTACTGATCAGGGCGCGCGAGCGTGCCTCGAGCGCCATCGCCCACCCGGTGCGGCTGGCGCTGGTCATCGCGGCTATCCACTCGAAAGCTTCCGTTGCCGTCTCCATCGCCCCACTGAGCGCCGCCGCCTCGATCAGTTCGGCCGCCGACCAGTGCGCCACGCCCGGATAACGCACGTCCGGGTATTGCTGGTGACGAAGAGCCTGCTGAGCCGCATCCATCGCCTCCGGATACTTGCCCAGACCGTTGTGTAACAAGGCATTTGCCCAGTGAGCTACGGCTATTCCGATGCCTTCCCCGCGTGCGCTCACCTCGCGGGCGGTGGCCTCGATCAGGGCGGATGCTTCCTCGTGCCGGCCGGACAGCGCGGCAACCGCCATGGCGCTGTACGGCGCCAGGTTGCCGCCAGTCGCTTCTGTCACCGCCGATTGCTCATCGATGAGCAAGGTCGCGGTCGTGAGGTCACCCGTGAACATCAGCATGATGGCCCGGGTACTGAGTGCGAGGGGAAGCTCTGTCAGGGCGCCCGTCGTGCGCGCGAGGTGGACGTAGCGGTCGGAAAGCACGTTCCAACGCTCGTCATCCCACAGGTGCAGCGCCGCCTCGGTTGTCAGCCACAGCCAGCGCAGCTCGTCCTCTCGCGACATGCCGCTGCCAAAGGCGGCGAGCGCCCGACGAAGGAAGGGCACCGCCGCGCCATAGCCGTCGTTGAAGTTCGCGACCAATCCCGCCAGCAGCAGATCGGGTGTGCGCGGGGTGTCCGTCGGCCGCGGAGCCGCATCGGCCGCGCGAGCGACCTCCAGCACGGTACCGCCCGGACTTGCCAGGAGGCCGGCGAACATCGCTGCAGAAAGGGAATCCAGATAGGTCGCGCGCGACAGGTCAGGTGCTACCGGCGCCAGCCGCTCGGCGGCCTGAACCAGGAGCAGGGGAGCGTTACCGCCCCGGTTGGTGACCCAGGCCAACTGACCGTGCATGAGGTCAACTCGGGCCTGATCCAGCTCCTCCAGCGGCCCCGCCGCCGCCATGGCCAGCAGCTCTCGGGTCGCATCGAAGTCTCCGGCCTGAAACTTCGTGCCCGCGGCGGCCAGCGCCCGCCCCGCCCGTTGCGTCGGGTCCGGCGTCAGTAGGGCGGCGCGCTCGAGGAACGCCGCAGCGGCGGCGAGTCCGCCGCGGCTGCGGGCCCGACCCGCGGAGCGCTCCAGCTCATCTGCGACGTAATCGTCCGGCCCGCTGGCGGCCTGGGCCAGGTGCCAGGCACGGCGATCAACGTCGGACGCCGGATCGGTGACTTCTGCGAGTGCCCGATGCGCCTCCCGACGCTCCTTCGACGACGCCGCCCGGTAGACGGCAGAACGGGCCAGTGGGTGTCGGAAAACTACGGTCCTTCCCCATTTGAGCAAGCCCGCGAACTCGTCCAGCTCGGCTGGATCGACCTCGAGGCCGAGACGGGTAGCCGCCCGGCCGATCAGCAGCGGGTCTCCGGTCGGGTCGACCGCGGCCACTAGGAGCAGCTGGCGTGCGTGGCTCGGCAGCGGCGCGAGCCGGCGCTGGAAGCTGTCTTCGATCCGGTCGGAGAGTTCCTGCGTATCAGGGAGGCCGAAGCCGCCCGCGAGCTCTGCGGCGCTAAGCCCTTGGGGTAGCTCCAGCAGGGCGAGCGGGTTGCCCCGAGTCTCGGCGATGATGCGGTCTCGCACCTGCTCGTCCAGCGGCCCGGGGATCGCTGCGACAAGCAACTCGCGGGCCTCGTCAGCTTGCAGCCCGTGCACTACCAGCTGCGCCGGCCCGGAAAGTGGCGCGCCGTCGACAACCTCGCGCAGCGCGAAGACGAGGGCAATGGATTCTGCGCCCAGCCGACGCGCGACGAACGATAATGTCTCGGCGGACGCGCGATCGAGCCATTGCGCGTCGTCGATGACGCAGAGAAGCGGGCGTTCGGCGGAAACCTCGGCGAGCAGGCTCAGCACGGCCAGGCCGATGAAGAACGCGTCCGGCGGGCCACCGGCCTGCAGGCCGAACACCGTGCCCAGTGCATCCCGATGCGGCGCCGGAATGCGGTCGAGGCGGTCCAGCGATGGCTTGCATAGCTGGTGTAGTCCCGCGAACGCCAGTTCGGCTTCGGCCTGCGCACCAGCCGCACGCACGACGCGGAAGTCGGGTGCGTGCTCGATCAGGTCCTCCAGCAAGGCGGACTTGCCGATCCCGGGTTCGCCCAGTACCACCAGTGTTTCGCTGGTGCCCTGTCGGACATTGCGGAGAAGTTCGTGTAGCTGCCGGCACTCACTGCGTCTACCGATCAACATCCGCCAAAAGTAGCGAGTATTCCTCGTTCAATCTAGGTGCCTTCGGGTACTCGCCTAGGCACCACTTACGGATGCGAATGCGGGTGGTGGCGCGGTCGTAGTCGCGCTGTGCTGGTTGTTATTTTTGGTCGGCGCGCAGAAAGAGCAGCCACCCCGGTATGACGATGATGATTGTCCAGACGAGCAGGGTGAGCAGGGCGATGCCGGCGTTGTGAACGGTGTTGCCACGGTCGGCGATGCCGCTGACGAGGTCGGTGCTGGCCTGCCCGTAAGCAAGACTCTTCAAGCCAGGGACGAACGACAGCACGCCAGAAATGACGTAAAGGAACGCCAACGAGAACGTGATCCCGCCGCCCATCGAGCGGGCCAGCAGGCCGAATCCGAACCCGATTGCCGCGGCGAAGACAGCGTCTGGGACGACGGCGAATACGGCCCTGGCGAGGGCGCTTGCTGCGACTGGTGCGTCCGCGCGGATGACGGCGAGGTGGGTGAGCCCACCGACCGTTGCGGCGGCCGCGGCCGCGACGATCGCGGCGCCGATGAGCACCACGCTGATCTTGGAGCTGAGCACTCGGTTGCGATCAGGCTCCGCGGTCAGGGTGCGCTGCAGCGTTCCAGAACCGAATTCCAGGGCCGCTACCCATACGCCGAACACCATCGCGGCGATGTCGAGGACCTGTTGCAGCGCGGTTGAGCTGATGTCGAGGTAGTTATCTGGGTTGCGCGGGTGGAACACGATCAGCGCCGCACCGGTGATCACGGCCGCGGCCATCACGATCACGACCGTCCAGCGGGGCAGCGGTAGGTAGCGGGCTTTGGCGACCTCGGCGCGCAGCATCAGGCTGACTCCGTCCGGGTGATTTCGAGGAACGCGTCCTCCAGGCTCGCGTGTGAGGTCTGCAGCCCGCGAAGGTTGATTCCTTGGATGCCCAGCGCATACGTGATCCGTGACGGATCGTCGAGTTGCCGCTGGGTGACTATGTCGCCGTCGGCTACCGACACCTCGCCCACGCCGAGGGTAGCGATGATCTGCACGGCTCGTTCGATCTCGTCAGGCCGTACCTGCACGGTATGTCCTCGGCTGCCGGCCATCGCGATGACGTCGGCTAACGAGCCCTCGGTGATCAGGTGACCCTCGCGTAGGACGACGACGTAGTCGCACGTCTTTTCGATCTCGTCGAGGCGGTGGGTGCAGATCAGCGTCGTGGTGCCCTGTGCAGGCAAGCCCTTGACCAGATTCCGGATTTCCACTGATCCCTCTGGATCAAGGCCATTGGTCGGCTCGTCCAAGACTGCAATGCTGGGGTCGCCTACCAGCGCGAGCGCTAGCCCGACCCGCTGACGCATACCCAACGAGAACCGACCCACCGCATCGTCGGCTCGCTGACCGAGCCCAACCTGTTCGATCAACGAGCGGATGCGGGCGTCGTTGACGACCTGCCCCAGCGCCGCGACCCGAATGGCCAAGTTCACGTAGGGCGAGGCGTTCTTATACAGCGGCGGGGCCTCGATGATCGCCCCAACCTGCCGAACAGCGCTCCGGAACCCACGACTACCCGGGGCATGCCCGAGAATTCGCGTCGTGCCACCCTCCGGCCGTTGCAGACCCAACAACACCCGCATAGCGGTCGATTTGCCAGCCCCGTTCGGGCCGAGCAAGCCCACCACCGACCCGTGCGGCACCGTAAAGCTCAGATCATTGAGCACCGTACGGCTTCCGTAGCGCTTCGTCACGTGCTCGAACTCAATCGGAGCCATGGTGGCTTGATTACCCACCATGCGACCCACAACCTCCGGTGCTCCAGATCATGGGGCGAGGTAGGTTTGGGCGTTTCGTCACGACACTTTCGGCCATCCCAGGACGCTATGGCTCACCTGGTCTCGCCGCCTCGCCCAATCAGGGTGAGGCGCGGACCCTGGTGTCGATGCGACCGTCCCGGATCGGGGCTTCGGAGACGGGCGTCAGGAGGCTCGGGGCTGGATCTTCCAGAGTTCGTTGAAGGAGATGCTGTCGTAAAAGGCGATTCCGTCGACGACCTGGCCATCGCGGAGGGTCATGATCCATGCGTAGGTGTTGCGATAGGTCGTGTCTGCCACCGTCGTCCCCTCGCCATCCCAGATGACGATGACCGAATCGGCGTCGACGAAGAAACCTCGAATGGTGACCGGGCGGAACGGCTGATCGGGTTTGAACCTTTGGCCGAAGGGGATCAGCACTTTCTCCTGAAACTCTTGGGCGGTCGCATACCTCCCTGAAGCGTCCGAGTGGCCGACGATCTCCCATGTCATGTCAGGGGCGAAGATGCTGCTGACGTATGCCGTCCCGTCCGTCCAATCATCGAATGCTTTGCGCACGATCTCGCCACTTGTGGCCACCAGTCGAACCTTCCGATCATCGCCCAGCCTGCACTCCGATACCGAGAATATCGCCTGGTGCGGGTTAGCCGAGTCTGAGGTGCTCGACGAGCAGCAGCTTGCCTTCGGGCTGATGGGCGCTGGTGAAAGTCCCATAGCCTGCCAGCGTGGCGAGGTCGCCACCGGCGCTTCTGATGACGAACGTGCCTTGAGTGAGGCCACGTGCGGAGGCCGTGCCGTAAGCCTCGATGGTGACCGGACCCGTCTTACCCTGGAACGTGCAGGTGCACGCGTCAGCTGCCAAGAACGATTGTGAACCGTCCTTGTGCACGGTTGTCAGCACAATCTCGCCGGACGCCGGTGGTGGGTTGCTCGGGTCGACGGTTGCTGTCCCGGTCAGGCCCCGGCCGGCAAGAACGATGTCATTGAAACTGGCCAGCAGCGTCTCGCCTGAGGCAGATGTTCCCACTGTCTGGGTCTGGCCCGGTGACGTCTGAACGTGCGATCCGATGAAGGTGTGCAGGCTCGATTTCCGCACTGCGATATGGGCATTGACCGTGGCTCCAGGCGCGCCTTCCGGTGGCGTCTTGGGCAGCACGACGTTGAAACCGCATTCGCCGGTTGCGCGACCGCCCACGTTGTTCGGGCTGCCGCCGGCATCGCCGAACTGGACGGCCGGCAGGTTGGACGCGCACGTCAGGTTGCCGCCGATAACGTTGCTGGTGACCTCCATCGCGTCGGGGTCGCCCATAGTGTTGCCGACGAAGGTGGCGCTGCCGCCGATCTGGTTGCGGAACGTTCCGGTGAAGCATGACTGCCGGCCGGCAATGATGAAGTTGCCACCGATGCTGGAGTCCTCGAAGTCGCTGTAGACCGGGGTCATGCTGCCGCCGAGCGAGGGGGCCGATGCCCACGGCTCGGGTGTCGGGGCGCCGAAACAGGCGCCTGACGCGGGCGGTCCCGCGGTGCCGCCGCCCCCGCCGATCAGGGTGACGTTGCCTCCGATGGAGATCGAGTGGACCACGACGCCGAGAGCGCCGAAACCGGTCAGGTTGCCCGCGATGCGGTCATAATTCACGGCCGTCTGACAAGCGCTGTCCGGTGAGCAGCCGAGTATGAGCACACCGCCCTTACCGACGGTCACATTGCCGCCGACCAGCAACGTCGCTGAGAGCAGGGGATTCGGGCCGGCCGGGTCGCCAGGCGTGCCCGCATCGAGCAGCGCGCCGGCTGCGATAGTGACGTTTCCCCGCACTCGGATGGTGCCGGCTGGCATGAAACATGAACCTTTTACGAGGATTGAGCTATAGCTGCCCGCACCGATATTGCCGCCCGTGCACGTGTAGCCAGGTGACCTATGGGCTGGCGAGGCGCCTGCCGTTTCAGCGGTGACCACCAGGCCCAGGAAGAGAAACAGGACGACGGCAACAACCTTCAGTGCTCTCACAACGGTCCCCCCGAATGCGTACGCCGCTCCGGAGCGAGTTTGCCGAACGAAGCGGAGGCTTCGGCGGCTGCATCTGTGCAGTCCCAAACCGACACGCTAGGCCTGATCCAGACCGTTGGCAATGGAGTTCCGTCAACAGGAACTTGATCATTCCAGGACGTAACGCAGGTACCGGTCCGGCGCTTCGAGAAATCCCTTCCAGTTCTGGATGAGTTCCAGATCTTTCCATTCCGTGTCTCGCATTCCCCACTCGCCAATCTCAAGGATTCGCGCGCCCGGGGTGGCGGCGATGATCGGCGAGTGGGTGGCGACGATGGCCTGCCGGCGCCCTTCGGTTGCGATGCGATGCAGCAGGCCAACCAGCGCCAGTGACCCGGTGAATGAGAGTGCTGATTCGGGTTCATCAAGCACGTAGAGGCCGGGATCGTTGAATCGGTTGGCCAGGACATCGAGAAACGATTCACCATGTGACATCTCGTGAAACACCGGTTCCGGGGACCTGCCCGGGTTCTGTTCGAGGTAGCTGTAGAAGCCGTGCATCGTCTCGGCGCGCAGAAAGAAACCCCATCGCGATGAGCCGATTCCTCGCGTGAGTTCTAGACTGCGCCACAACGACGACTCGGTGTTCCTGCTGCTGTGCCGTGCACCGGTCGATCCACCTTCTGGCGAAAGTCCGTACGCCTGAGCGATGCCTTCAATCAGCGTCGACTTACCGGAACCGTTTTCGCCGACAAGAATTGTCAGCGGTGCGAGGTCGAGACCTGTATCGAGGATCTGGCGTACGCAGGGCAATGCTGATGGCCACTGCGTGTCCTCGATCTCGGCGTCGCGAGCCCGACTGACACGGCGGATCGGCAACCCGGAAGTTCTGCTCACCTCAATATGAAACCAAACTCTCACCTTTGGCGTGGCTGTTACGCGCTTTGGCCATGACAGCTGGCGGATTGCTCTTGGAGCTTCAGAATCCGATGGCTTCGCGGAGCAGCAGAACGATGCCCCGGCCTGGGTGCGGCTCGGCGTTGAGGATGAGCAGGCGGTTGACCGCGCTGGGCACGCCGTAAGCCTGCAGGGCTCGCTCGCTTTCCAACGGCAGGGCATGGTCTTCGACGCGGCGCAGCGCGGTGCTCAGGTCGGGTACGACTTTCTGCGCGCCCACGACCCAGATCGCGAGCGCGGCGCCGCCGGCGTACCCGGTCAGTTGGCTCCCGCTGGCCGACGCAGCGACAAGTGAGCCGGTTTCAGTGGCTGCCGCGACGCTGCCCACGATGACGTCAGGGCTGGCGAGCATTCGTCGGATCTCGTCCATCTGGGTGACTCGGTCCATCGCCAGCCCACGGGGTCTGAGGGCGTCGTACTGGCCGCTGTTGTTGATGTCCTCCTCGATACCGGAAAGGCGAAGGGTCTCGCTGGCCCCGGTGAACACGCTGGCGCCCTCAGGTAGCAGATCCTTCATACGGGTGCGTGCCGCTGCGGCGTCGTCGAGGATTTCGACGGAGAAGCCGTGCGCGGTCAGCGCCGAGGCCGCCCGCTCCAGGCTTTCTGCCGTCGCAGGTGCGGCAAACGAGTTTGTCGGCATCTGGGTTGTGATTATTTCGGTTGTCATTGCAGCCTCCTAGGCTGATCGTCGATGGCGGGTTAATGAGGCGCAGCTGGCTCGTCCCAGTAGTTCGACAAGACAGCCGAGCGCAATGTGAGGTTGGCAGGTCACCTCACACTTTGGTGGGCTGTCGTGTCGTAAAGGTGAAAGCAGCTGCGTGGGAGGGAGGCCGGCGAGGCGATGAGCATCCGATCCGAGTCAGGAGACGGGCCACACGCAGACGACGTACATGCAGACGACTTGGACGCGGTGATGAGCGAGCGGCAGCAGCTGATCAATGTCGCCTACCGGCTGCTCGGTTCACTGGCGGAGGCTGAGGACGTCGTGCAGGAGACCTACGTCCGCTGGTACGCCATGTCTGGCCCGCAGCAGGCGGCGATAGAGTCTCCCGGCGCGTGGCTGACGACCGTCGCCAGCCGCATCTGCCTCAACCTGCTCGGTTCGGCCCGAGTGCGGCGGGAACGCTACGTCGGGGACTGGATCCCTGAGCCCATACCCGATCGCACAGAGTGGATCGACGGTCAGCGGTCGGACCGCACCATCGATCCGGCCGACCGGGTCACCCTTGACGAGTCGGTAAACCTGGCCTTTCTCATCGTCCTCGAATCGATGACACCGGCCGAGCGGGTGGCGTTCATCCTGCACGATGTCTTTCGGTACACGTTCACTGAAGTGGCCGAGATCGTCGGCCGTACTCCGGCGGCTTGTCGCCAGCTCGCCAGTTCGGCCCGGCGGCGGCTGCGTGATGTGCCGGCTCCGGTGACTCCGACTTCGCAGCAGGCCGACATCGTCCGCACCTTCAAGCAGGCCTGGCAGGCAAAAGACATCACGGCGCTCATCGGCTTGCTCGACCCGGACGCGGTAGCCACCGCCGACGGTGGGGGCCTCGCCCTGACGTTCCTGCATCCCATTGAAGGCGGCGAGCAGATCGCGCGTGCCTGGGTCGAACTCGCGAACCGGGCGACGGGCAACATGACCGTGCTCGAGCGGACGGTCAACGGCCAGCCCGGGCTGGTGGCTCAGCAGGACGGCGTTACGGTGACGGTGTTCGGGTTCGACGTCGTCGGTGACCAGATCAAGCACATCTGGGTAATGCGCAACCCAGAGAAGCTACGACCCTGGACGACGGGCTGACGCGCGCTTGACCAAGAAAGCTACGAGGGCGGCGATAGAAACCGCGTCTTGTCAGACCGGGGTCGTAGCGTGCAGCTATGCAGGTAATCGTTGACGATCACGAGGTGCACTACGTCGAACACGGCCGGGGCAGACCCGTTTTCGCACTGCACGGGGCAGGCGTCGATCATCGCGAGATCGAGGCCTGGCTGGAGCCGATCTTTGCCCACCGCGACGGGTATCGCCGCGTCTACCCCGACCTACCCGGCATGGGCCTTACGCCCGCGGGCGAAGGGCTGACCAGCAATGACGACGTTGTGAGCCTCCTCCTCGGCCTGGTCGACCGCGTCGCGTTCGAAGAACCGTTCCTGGTGGTTGGTCATTCGTACGGTGGGTATCTGGCGCGCGCCATCGTGGCCAACCGACGCGATCAGGCGGTCGGACTGGCAATCGTCTGCCCGGTTGGGGAATCCTCCGGAGAGGTGCCCGCGCACGAAGTGGTTTACACCGAGCCGGCGGCCTACGACGTACTGCCCGCCGAGACGGTCGATGGTTTCAACGACTACTTCGTCGTACGGACGCAAGCGACGGCGCAGCGCTACCTCGATGCGGTCGTTCCGGCGGTCGCGCTGGCTGACGAGACCGGGTTAGCGCGGATCTTCGGCAACTGGGCATTCCGCAGCCGACCGGAGGACGATGCTTTGTACCAACATCCCGCGTTGATCCTTACCGGGCGGCAGGATTCCGCCGCCGGCTACGTCAGTTCCGCTGAGCTGCTGCCGGACTATCCGCACGCGACCTACGCCGTCATCGACGGTGCCGGACACGCGCTGCCGCACGAGAAAGCGCAGCTCGTCGCGAGCTTCTTCGACGACTGGCTGACGAGATCGGTCGACGTCAGCGGGTGAACAGCGGTGCGAGCGTCTCGCCCAGCAAGCTAACCCGCCCTTCGATGTGGCCATTGGGTGGGGCGTTGACGGTGATCCCGTCGATACCGGTGTCGAGCAGCCGCGCGTATCGCTCAGCGACCTCGTCCGGGCTGCCGACGATCGCGGTGGCCCGTCGCGCCTCGGCTTCGGGCTGGCGTGCGAGGTAAGCCTCGAATTCCGCGATCGCCTGCTCGTGGGTTGGTGCGATGCACGCGCTCGTCTGGTACGAGACGGTGATCTCCGAACGATCGCGGCCGAGATTCGCGCAGTGCTCGGCCAGCACCTCCAGCTTGCGCGGGATCTCGTTCACTCCGCAGATCAAGTTGGATTCGTCGGCGTACTGCGCGGCCATCCGCAGTGTCTTGCGTTCACCGGCGCCACCGATCATCACCGGGATGCGGCTCAGCGGTGCGGGATGGTTCATCGCCGCGTTCACCTGGTACCACTTGCCGGCCAGCGTCGGCTGCTCCCCGCGCAGCATCGGCAGCACGATCTGCAGCGACTCCTCGAGCCGCTCGAAGCGATCGGTGAATGTGCCGAACTCAAAACCGAGCGAGTGGTGCTCCAGCTCGAACCAGCCCGCCCCGATGCCGAGCTGAGCGCGCCCGCCGGAGACGACGTCGAGAGCCGTCACTGTCTTCGCAAGCAGGGTCGGCTGCCGGTAGGTGTTGCCGGTGACGAGTGAAGACAGCCGCACCCGACTGGTGTGCTGGGCCAGCGCCGAGAGCAGTGTGTAGCACTCGATCATTTCTTGCTCAGGTCGGCCAAGGCCGCCCAGTTGGTAGAAGTGGTCCATCACGAGGACGGTGTCGAAGCCCGACGCTTCAGCTTCGACCGCTTGCTGTCGGACGGTGGCGAACAGCCGCTCGGGAGCGACTCCGGGGTAGGTGAAGTTGGGAATCTGGTAGCCAAGACGGGTCACACCTCCAAACTACGCCCACGGATGATCAAGGCCGAAGGATGGGACGCGGGCGGGCCATCGTCCACCGTGGCCCGTCCGCGTCGCATCGCTACGCTGCCGAGGCGATCGGCTCGGCCAGCGCTTCGGTGACCGGTTCCTGCTTCGGCTGACCGCCCCTAGGGACCTTGATCATCAAGAGCGCCACCGCGACCGCGACCGCGCCGAACACCGCCGCTGCCAGGAACCCCATGGCCGAGCCGTGCGATTGGACCGACTGCAGCGCGTGCACCGCAGTCGAGTCCTGCCAGGCGGCGGGAGGCGCCTTCGGCCCACCGGCGTGCTCGACGTTCAGCTGCTGCAGGTGCTGGAGCGCCGTCGGGTTTCCGGCGAGATCGCCGACTTGGGTCTTGGCCGTGTTGCGTGAGGCCGTCGCGAACACCGTGGCCAGCACGGACAGTCCGATCGAGCCGCCGATTTGTTGGCCGACGTTGAGCAACGCTGACGCGATACCGGCGTCGGTGTCGACCACGTTCGAAAGCGCGGTGGTCGTCAACGGTACGAAGAGCATGCTCAGGGCGAGTGCGAGCACGACTATGCCGGGCAGCAACCTACCCAAGTAGGTGCTGCCGGGATCGACCCGAGACAGCCACAGCATCGACAGGGTCATCAGCGTGCTGCCGGCTGCGATGATCACCTTCGGCCCGACCCGGGGGAGCAGCCGCGCCACGACCTGCGAACCGATCGCGATCACGAACGGGAACGGCAGGTACGCGACACCGGACTTGAGCGCGCTATACCCCATGACCTGCTGGAAGAAGAAGGTCAAGAAGTAGAACATGCCGAACAGCCCTGCACCGACCATCAGCATGATCAGGTACGCCCCAGCGCGATTACGGTTGCGCAGCAGCCGAATCGGCATCATCGGATGCTCGGCGACGAAGGCTTCGATGAGCACGAACGCTGCTAGCAGCAGGATCGCCAACGGGAACAGCACGTACGTCTCCGGATTGTTCCAGCCGTCACGGGCCGCGTGGATGAACGCGTAGACCAGCGACACCATGCCACCGACAGAGACGGCTGCGCCCAGAAAGTCGAAGCCGCCCTTGAGCCGCTCGCTCTCGTGCAGGTACCGAAGCGCGCCGATGATGACCAGCGCGCCGATCGGCACGTTCACGAACAGCACCCATCGCCACGTCGCGTACTCGGTCAAGATGCCGCCCAGCAGCAGGCCGAGCGCACCACCAGCACCAGACACCGCGGCATACACGGCGAACGCGCGATTGCGCTCTTTGCCTTCCGGGAATGACACAGTGATGAGCGATAAGGCCGTGGGGGACGCGATCGCGGCGCCGATGCCCTGGATGGCGCGGCCACCGAGCAGTAACGGGAACGTGGTCGCCAGGCCGCCGAGCAGGCTGCCCAACGAGAACAGGCCCAGTCCGACGACGAACATCCTTCGCCTGCCGAGCATGTCGCCGACCCGTCCGCCGAGCAGCAGCAAACCGCCGAACGCCAACGTGTAGGCGTTGATGGCCCACGTCATGTCGGTCTGGTTCTTGTGGAAGTACTCGCCCATGTGCGGCAGGGCGATGTTCACGATGGTGGTGTCGAGCACGATCATGAGTTGAGCGCCGGCGATGATCAAAAGGGTCAGCGCCGGGCGCATACTGCGACGCACGACGGGCGCACGTGCGATGTCGATAGCGGTCATGGGCATTCTCCGTTTCTAACTGGACAGCTTGCGTTGAACATGGGCTCAACTCTTCGCGAACAGCGCGCTCGGGTCGTCCTGCTGGCGGCCCGTTTTCCCGCTGCGAGCCGGGAAGCAGCGGGTTGTACCAACTACTCCCCAGGGAGTAGTTGCTGTTGTCTTCACTGGGCGTACGCGCATCGGCCGATAGACGTTTAGGCTCAGTGGCATGCGTACCGATAAGGGTTGGCGGCGGTTCTACGCCACCGGCTGGCTGCTCTCCGCAGGCGTCGGCATCGGCGTGTTCCGGATGTGGCAGCTGCACCTGCAAGAAGTCGAACAACGTGCTGAGGAGGCCGAGCGCACCCGGGACGAGGTGGCCCGCCGCCGCGCCGTCGAAGAACGTCTGCGGATCGCGCGCGAACTACACGACTCGCTGACCCACAGCATCTCGGTGATCACGGTCCAGGCCGGTGTCGAGGTGCATCTGGCGCACAAGCGCGGCGAGGAGATTCCGCCCGCATTGCTGGCGATTCAGGAGGCGAGCACCGAGGCCTCACGCGAACTGCGGGCGACACTCGGCATGCTCCGTGCCGACGACGATGTGGAGATGGGTCTCGAACGCCTGCCCGCGCTGGTCGACCGGGCTCGGTCCGCCGGCGTGCCAACCACCCTGTCTATCACTGGCAAGCCCTGTAACGTCCCGCCCGCGATCGGCAAGGCGGCGTTTCGGATCGTGCAGGAGGCGTTGAACAATGTCGGCCGGCACGCCGGGGATGCGTCGGCCGTCGTCGCTCTCCAGTATGGGACGACGGCGCTTGCCGTACAAGTAGACGACGACGGTGTCGGTTCCGCCGCCGTCCAGGACTCCCACGGCCTGGGTTTGATCGGCATGCGCGAACGGGTCGCCGAGCTCGGCGGCACGGTTCGCGCCGAACCGCGTTCGGGCGGCGGCTTCACCGTCCGCGCCGAGCTTCCACTGCAGACGGCGCCGTGATCAGGACTCTCCTCGTCGACGACCAGCCGCTGATCCGAAGCGGCATCCGAGCGCTACTGGATTCTGAAGAGGACATCGAAGTCGTCGGAGAAGCCGCGGACGGGCAGGCCGGGGTAGAACTGGCCACCGCGCTACGGCCAGACATCGTCCTGATGGACGTTCAGATGCCCGTCCTGGACGGCATCGAGGCGACCCGCCGGATCGCGGGGGACGAGCGGCTCACCGCAGCCCGGGTCGTCATCCTGACCAATTACGGTCTCGACGAGTACGTGTTCCAGGCGTTGCGCGCGGGTGCGAGCGGTTTCGTCCTGAAGGACAGCAAACCGGAGGAGTTGCTGCAGGCGCTCCGGGTCGTCGCGGACGGTGCTGCACTCCTGTCTCCGGCGGTCACCCGTGCACTGATCGGCGAGTTCGTCGCCCGGCCACCGGACGCGCAGACCGCGGGTGGCCTGGAGATTCTCACCAACCGCGAACGCGAGGTCGTCGCCCAGGTGGCGCACGGGCTCAGCAACGACGAGATCGCCGCCGACATGGTCATCAGCCCAACCACCGCGAAAACCCACGTCAGCCGGGCCATGACCAAACTCGGCGCGCGTGACCGCGCGCAACTTGTCGTGTTCGCATACCAATCCGGGCTCGTCCACCCTCGGACTTCAAAGTCGTAGGACGGTGTTTCAGCCGCCCGTGTTTCAGTTGCTGCCGTATGGCCGGGTGATGATCTCGAGGCTGTGCTCGTCCGGGTCGGACCAGTAGACGCCTCGTCCGCCGTCATTGTGATTGAGCGCGCGGGGTCGCTGGTGCCCTGGGTCGGCCCAGTAGTCCAACCCGCGTTCCTTGATGCGGCTGAAGATCGCGTCGAACTCGGAGTCGTCGACGAGAAAAGCGTAATGCTGCCTTGAGATGTCGGTACGCACGTCGAGAAAGTCAAGTGAGACGCCGTTCGGTAACGCGACAACCATGAAGTGCCCGTACGGCTGCGCATCGGGGATGCCGAGGATTTCGGTATAGAAGGGAGCCGAGATCGTCTTGTCGCGGACGTGCACGATGGTGTGGTTGAGCTGGACTGTCATGTGGTTTCTCCTTTCGCTGACAGGGCAAACGTGTCTAATGTGAGGACGTTGTCGCTCAGTTCAGTCGCCAGCCGGCGCAGCTCGTCGATCCGGCGATCGGAAATGCCCTTGCGCAAGCGTAGGTCGAAGGCCACGGCGGCCTCGCGCAGCCGCAGAAACATCTCATCTCCCGCTGGGGTGAGACTGATGGTGAAGGGACGACGATTCGCCGGGTCCCGGGTGCGGGCGACTAATCCGGTTGCCTCCAGCCGGTCGAGGTGATGGATCAGCGTCGGTCCCGAGATGCCCACGTGGCGAGCAAGCGAGGCTTGGGTGGCGCCCGCGCCGGCCTTGACGGCAAGCAGGATCAGCCAGGTGGGTCGGGTTCCGCCTGCAGCGGCCAGCGCATCGTCGAACGCGCGGTCGAGAGTCTTGCCAAGCCGCGCGATCAGCACGCCGATCGGCATCTTCGTTGGCGGGCCTGGCGGAGCGGGAATGCCGATGACCTCCATTCAGGCCGCCCGCAGTTGGGTAGCCGCGGCGCCGAGCGTCGCCAGGCTCTCGTCCGCCCACGGGGTGCCGCGGGTGATCACCACGACGTGATCGATACCAGATTCTCCGAGCGCACCGCAACGATCGACGAACCGAGATATCGGTTCGTCAGCTGTCAATGCTGTGCTGATCGTCTTCTCGATCTCATCGACCGGGCGCCCGACGTCAGCGCAATGCTGGGCGAGGACGGCCAACTGTCGGCGGACCCTGACGCCGCCGTCGGGGATGTCGAACAGGTTGCACGCATCGGCGTGTTCGGCGACGAGGCGCAGTGTGCGACGCTCGCCGGTGCCGCCGATCAGCAGCCGTGGCCGAGGCTGGCTCACCGGCAGCGGGCTGCCGATCGGTCGTTCGAGGGTGTGTATTCGACCATGGAAGGCTGACTGATCGCCGCCCCACATGCGGCCTGCGATCTCGATCGTGTCGGTCAGCGTGTCGAATCGCCGCGTCAAGTCCGGTTCGTCGAGACCCATCGCCTGGGTCTCGAGGCCCGCATAACCGGCACCGATGCCGAGCCAGGCGCGACCGCCGGAAAGCACATCGAGGGTGGTGACGGCCTTGATCAGCAGCGCGGGCGGGCGGAACGTCGCGCCGCTCACCATCGTGCCGAGTCGGATCGTTCGGGTTTGACCGGCCAGGAATCCGAGTGTGGTGTATGCCTCCAGCATCGGGTCGTCCGGCTGGGCGGACGGGTCCGCCTGGATCAGGTGATCGGCGACCCAGACAGTGTCCAGACCGGCTTCTTCCGCGGTCCGCGCCGTGGCGGCAAGGCGTTCGGCGATCCGAGACGCCGGGATCGGCCAGGAGAAGTTCGTGATGCTCAGGCTGATCTTCATGAGCTGATGTTAGATCTCTAATGATTAGATCTCAAGGAATCTTCTTGGTAGGCCTGATGCCGTGGTTCGGCGGATGTATTAGCGAAGCGTGCCCACCCTCCTATCCCGAGTACGGACGGCCGCCAGACCGCCAACCCATAGCACTCAACGAAGCTGATCAGGGGCTATCCCCTGGAGAGCAGGTCCCATGAAGCGCTCGCGCAGCCCCGCAGCCCACGCCGGCCCGTCAGATGCCGCCGCCGAGCCTGTCGACCCCACCCGTCGCCGGATCCTGCAGGCGGGGGTAACCGGGCTTGGAGTGGCCGCGTTCGCTGGCCTGGCCGGCACCGCCAGGGCCGGGTCGGCAGCCGCTGCGCCGCTTCACGCAGGTGCGGGCTGTCCGATGGGGGCGGTTGGTTACACGCCAGCGGTGAATTTCGGTCGTCTCTTCGATCTGCCGCCGTTCGCTGACAACACGGCGCAACTGCGTAGGGCGCTGCTCGCCGTCGCCGAGCCGGGCGGGATGCTCGACGCGAAGGACAATCTGTACGGGCCCGGAGGCGGTCCGGTCACCTTGATCACCGATCCGGCGCTGAGCTTGATCAATCGCAACAACGTTCACGACACCGCCGGCATGACGTTCGTCGGCCAGTTCATCGATCACGACATCACCTTTGACGCCTCGTCGAAGCTTGGCGTGACCACCGACCCGTCCAGCTCGCCGAACTCACGATCGGCCCGGTTTGATCTGGATTCGGTCTACGGCGGGGGACCGGTTACCCAATCCGAACTTTATGACCCGGCGATGCCGATCAAGTTCCTGCTGGAATCCGGCGGCCAGTTCGAAGACCTGCCGCGCAGACCCGATCATTCGGCGATCATCGGTGACCCTCGAAACGATTCGAACCTGATCATCTCGGGCCTGCACGCGGCCTTCTTAAGATTTCACAACAACGCCGTCGATACGGCTGCGCTGGCCGGCGACGAACCGATCGATACCTTCACGCGTGCCCGCCAGCTGACGACCTGGCACTACCAATGGCTCGTCGTCAATCGGGTACTGCCCAACTTCGTCGGCCAACCGCTCGTCGATGACATCCTGCGCAACGGGCCGCAGTTCTATCACCCGGGCACGCACCCGTACATCCCGGTCGAGTTCTCGGGTGCGGCGTACCGCTTCGGTCACAGCATGATTCGTCCGTCTTACCGTGCCAACCTCGCCGGCGACAACGGCGCCCCGTTCTTCGGGCTCATCTTCGACTCCCACGTGCAGGTCCCGGACGGACACAACCCGGCGGCCGACCCGGGAGACCTGCGCGGCGGGTTCCGTTCGGCTCGCCGGTTTATCGGCTGGCAGACCTTCTTCGATTTCGGCGGCGCGTTCAGCGCGCAGACCAAGCCGAACAAGGTGATCGACACCGTGCTGTCGACGCCGCTGTTCGCACTGCCGACGAGCGCGATTGCCCACATACCGGGCGATCCAGGCCCGATCGCGCTGCCCCAGCGAACCCTGCTGCGCCACCTGACCTGGTCGCTGCCGTCCGGGCAGTCGGTCGCCCGGCGCATGCGGGTACCGGTCCTTGACCGGGCAGACTTCGCCGACCTGGCAGGCTTCGGGCACGGGCTCAACGCTACGACGCCGCTCTGGCTGTACGTCCTGCGCGAGGCCCAGCTCGTCAACGACGGCCAGTACCTAGGGCCAGTCGGCGGTCGTATCGTCGCCGAAGTGTTCCTGGGCCTACTCCGCGCCGACCCGGCCAGCTACCTCAACGCACGACCCCGCTGGCAGCCGACCCTCGGCGCCACCGGCAGCGACTACCAGATCAGCGACTTTCTACGGTTCGCCGGCGTCGACCCCATCAGCAGAGGTCAGTAAGCCGTCGAACCGAATCCCGCCAGCTCCCGCGGGACCTTTTCGCCGTTACCGCCGGGCTCGCTGCTTGTCGTGCACGTCATGGGGGAGGTGCGTTCGGCAAAATTCCCCGTTGCAGCTAGGGCAGGCCGAGCGTGCCCTGCTCGTGCAATCACTGAACTCACATCCGCCGAGGATGTCGGTCGGCCCGTATTTGCTGGCTGGATCGGTCACGGGCGACCGCTGTTGGGTCACGAATCCTCATTACGAAATATCACGCCTTCCACGCTATGCCACCGCCGGTAGGTCTGTAAGGGCAGTACGTCCCTAACTCGCGAGTCGCTATCCGTAGACACTGCCAGGTGCGTTGCTGCTAGTGAGCCAATACCGCCTCGGCGCGGGCCAAAAGCGTGTTCAGCACCCGCGCAGTGGCAGCGACGTCGGCCTCGGGTATTTCAGTCCAGATCGTTTGAGACTGAGCGGCTGCGCTGGCCAGAATCTGGTCGAGCAGCGTCGAGCCCGCTGGCGAGAGCCGTCCGTCGCTCAGCAGCCCTTCGTCGGTCAAGCCCGTGACGATCTGCGCGGCGTCCGCGAAGTGCGCTCGTCCGCGCACGGCTTCGGTCAGGTCTTCCGACGTGGTGAGGGTGCTTGCGACCTTGAGGGTGACGTACTGCTGCTCGTCGAGCCCGGTGTCGGCGAGGTTGCGCCGGAGCAGCGCACCGAGGGTTTTCTCGGTTCGGCCGATCAATTCAGGTCCGAAGGTGATCATCTTGTTCCTCCAATTATCGTTGGTGCTGCCAACGATATACCCGACTCGTTGGACGGACCAATGAATTTCGCAGTATGATTCGAAGGTGCCGAACCGACTCGACGACAAGCCCACCTGGCTGATCAACCAGCTGTACCTGCGCGCGCATCGGTTGCTGGCTGATGGCTTCGCACAAGCGGGCTCGCGCGGCTACCACTATCGGCTGCTGGCGGCTATCGAGCAGCACGGCCCGACGAGTCAGGCCGAACTCGGCCGGGCGACTGGCATTGATCGCAGCGACGTGGTCGCGGCGGTGAACGAGCTGGCCGACGACGGGTACGTCGAACGGACGGCAGATTCGTCAGACCGGCGACGCAACGTCATCTCCATGACTCGGCGCGGAATCCGAAGGCTGGACGAACTCGAGCCGGTCGTGGCCGAGGCCCAGGTGAGTCTCTTGGCGCCGCTCAGTCGGGCCGAGCGGACCCAGTTCATCGCCCTCATGCGCAAGGTCGCCGACGCATGACGATCGCTCGCGCTGCCAACCGCATTGTGCGGCCCGAAGTTTCGGTTGATCGGCCGCCAACCGAAACTTCGGGCCGCACAATGCCGGCGACGGGGCCGGGGAGGCATTGCTAGCCTTGGTTTGAACAGGGGAGCCGACGATGACAGGTGCGCCAACGTCAGCACATGACGATGGCCCCAGCCCGCCGTCCGAACCGGGCCCGCCGTCCGAACCGGGCCCGCCGCCCGAACCCGGCCCGCCGCCCGAAACCGGTCCGCAGCTCGAAACCAGCCCGCCGTCGCGGGTGGGCATCGGACTGCTCGCCCTCGTCGCCGTCGGGCTGATCCTGATGCTGGGGTTCGCCCCGCTGTCGGAGGTCACGGCTCACGGCCTTCCCCGGATGCCGACGTCCGTCCAGCCTGAGGTCAACACCTCCGGAAGCGCCGACATCTCGACGGTTCGCGACGTGCCGGTCGGGTTGCCAGCCGGCGCGAAGATTCGCACCACCGAGGATGTCCTGCCGTACGTCCAAGCCGCTTTCGGTGTTGAAACCTCGGCTTTCATGGCCGCGCTTCGGTCCAGCCGCGACCTGCCGAGCAGCGCCATCGGGGAGGCTGATCACCCCGACTACCCGTATTTGTATCCCCAGTATCCGTACCGGTATCCGCAGCTCGAAGGTGTTCTCGACGCTGCGCCGCCAGCGCAGTTCGCTGCCAGCGCTACGGCGTTGGGCGCCGCGCTGACCGTGCTGAGTGCTCAGCCAAGCAGCACCTTTCCGAAGGGGCCGGACTTGTTCGTCAGTCTCAACGCTGCGGCCGCCGCCTACGGAGTGCTCGATCGGGCCCGCGAGACAGGTGCCTGCGCACCACAACTGGATCTACTCCTCCTCGTTTCGTCGGACCCCCTGAGCCGGGCCACGACGGTCAATCAGGAAGCGACGCGCACCGAGGCGGCCTGCCCGCACGATCCGACGCCGGGCTGGCTGCTCGGTCAGGCGCAGCTGCGCCTTCAGCCCGCCGCGCTCGGAGCGACGGGTCTGAGCGCGCAAGATGTGCTGAACGGCCGGGTGGCGACCAGGACTTTCAGCGAGCTCAGCACGACCTACCCGAACGATGCCGGTATTGCGGCCGGGCTAGCGGACAGCTACCTGCACGCCGGAACGCATCTACTCACCAGCGAACCCTTTACCGCACGGCAAGATCTCGATTCAGCCGTCACCGCCTACAACCGCGTCGCCGCCCTGGGCGACCTGCGCGATGCCGCCGTCGGTGTCTCACGCGCGCTCATCGGGCTGGGCGAGCCAAGCGAGGCAGCTCGGGTCGTGCAGCCGTACGCCCAATCCGGAGCGGCGCCGTACACGTCGCTCGAATTGCTGATCACCGCGGACGAGGCGGCCCACGACTTCGGTGCGGCCCAGGCCGCAGCACTTCGCCTCGACAGGCTCGGAAAGGACGCCTACCCCGACAGCGACGCGTTCATCCCTTCTCCGGTAGGGGAGTCCGTCGGTTGGCTTGATGACGCCAGCCTGCCGCTGTCGTACGAAAACGGCCGAGTCACGGGCCTGAACAGCGAACTTGTCAGCGGCGGCGGCGCCGGTGGCTCGGTGCAGGACCTGTCGTTCCTGCCGTTGTATCGGCCGGATGTGAACGTCACGACACAGCCGGATTGCGCGTCGTGGACAGCGCGGCGGGACCTGATCGCGACCGGACAGGGTGCGCAGGCACTAGTGGGCTGGCCGGCGGAATTCAACACCTCCCTCGGTGTCGGCGGCTGCATCACGTCTGGATCATTGCTCCAGGTCGCCCGGACCGAGGCCGGCCAACCTGTGGATCGCGCCTCCTTCACGGCTGACCAGATCGCTGATGACACCCAGAACCTGTATCGGTGGTCAGGGAACCTTGTCGGCGCGCGAACAGTCGCAATGCGATGGGAGGCCGCCGCCGGCAACAAGAACGCAACGCCCGCACTTCGCGTCGGCGAGATCGACTACCTCATGCGTCGATATGACGACGCTGCCGCCCAATTCGCCATCGCCGCACGGGTATCGCGCCTCGCACTGCCGGGCGACGATCTGGCTGTCGACCAGGCCATGCTGGACCGTGGTGCCGACCTTCTCGCGGCCGGACGCGCCACCGAAGGCGTGCAGGTGCTGAGGCCACTTGATGCGTTGGCGACAAAGGGATTCGCCTTCCAAAACTCGCAGCCAACCGGGGCGGACGACGCCGTCGCGTTTGCGTCGGTGTCCTACTTCGCCTGTGAACAATTGGCCGATTACGAACGCGGCGCCGGCCAGTTGCGGGCAGCCGTCGAGGACTACACGACCGCGCTGAGCTGGACCGCACAAGTCGAGCGAGGCTCGGGCGTAAGGCCGGAGGTCTTGAACAACAATGCCGCCCTGGCCTATCTCGGACTTGGCCAGACGTCGACCGCAGCCGCGCTGGAAAACAGGGCGCTCGCCTCGGACCCGGCCGACCCTGTTTTTCTCATGACCGCAGGCTTCATCGCAGACCGCGCTGGTGATATCGCCGATGCCACCAGCGACGACCAGAAGGCCTTGGCGAATGATCCCGGCGCGTTCCCGGCCGCCAACGATCTCGCGGTGGAACTGACCCGAGCGCACCACAGTCATCTCGCCGTTGCAGCATCGCGCCAAGCCGTCGGCGCAAATGCGAGCTACGCGCTTGGCTGGTTCGACCTCGGAGTCGCGGAGTCACATCGTGGCCCGACGGCTCTACTTGCTTCACAGGGGGCGCTGGCCAAGGCCTACACCCTCGACTCGTCGCTGAAGGACCGCCGCCAGCAGATGACCATTGACGCATCGGTGTACCGGACCGCGCTCGACCTGTCCGAACCACTGCCACCCAACTGGAGTCTCGCGCAGCTACCGCGACCTGCGCCCCTCGCCTCGGTCGGCCTGCTTGCGGCCGTCGTTCTCGGGTTCGGGCTGACGAAGGCATCGGGACGTGGCGGGTCCGGCTGGGCCGAGAAGTGGCTCGACCCGCTGTCCGACCGGCTTGCGTCGGTCAGGCTGCTGGCCCGGAACCCCAGTGCGGTGTGGGCTCTAGCCGCGACCGTCGTCACCTTCCTGCTTGCCGACCTCAGGCACGCCAGCGGGTCGACCGAGACCGTCGCTTACCTGGCCGGCGTGCTCGTTCTGGCTTGCGCGGCGACGGCCGCCCGCTACGCCGTAGCCCGGGTTCGGGGCGTGTCGGTGAAGCAGTCGTCCTGGCTGCCTGGCATCGGGTTCGGGCTGGTGACCGGCGCGCTAGGGCTGCCGTGGGCGCCGTTGCCGGTGATTCGCGACGTGAAGCCGGACGGCCCCGAGCGGAACGAACGTGCTCTGCGGATGGCCGCCCCGCTCACGATGGCGGTGCTCAGCCTCGTCCTGTTCATCGAATCGGCGTGGCTGCACACCCCGATCACCCAGTCGTGGGCGGTGGCGGCGTTGATCATGTCCGCCTCGACGCTGCTACCGGTCGGTCCGCTTGACGGGGCGCATCTCGGTAAGGCGGGTGTCATGACCGGCGCCGGCGTTGTCGGTGGCGCCGTCCTGGTAAGCCTCGGCCTGTTGTAGCTGTCGGGTAAACCGCACGATGCCGCGGGATCAGGGCAACCCACGCAGGCGCGCCTCGATCGAGCTCTTGACGGCCGCGGTGACAGCGGCGTTGAGCTGACGGGTGAGGTCGTCCGAGTCGTTCAGGTTGGCGAGCAGTTTGCGTAGGTCGAGGTTGTTGATTGTGCGCCGCAGGACGTCGTCGGTCTTGAGGACGCTGTTGATCACCGCAGGGGGCAGAGCGCGGATGGTGGCCTTGATGATCGGGTTCAGGTCCGTGCTGTCGAGCGCTTCGTCGGTCAGGTCGGACGCGGGGGGCAGCGTGTTATCTGCCTTCATGCGATCCACCGCTTCGAGCAGGCCTGCCCGCAACGCGTCCACTTGAGCATCGGTCGGCGGAGTCTTCTGCTCGGCGAGCTGGAGCGTGAGCGCCTCGCGGGTCACGCCGAGGCGGCACGCGGCGCCGTCAAGGCCGAGCAGCACGAGCCGTTCGCCGAGTGCGTCGATGCCGGTGGAGACCGGCGTAACAGTCCGCGGGGCACACGGCGAGGCAGCCCTTGTCGGAGCGAAGTCACCGCCGCCGTTGGCCAGCTGCACGCCGAGGACACCGCTGACGAGGACCACCGCGGCGAGGGGGAGGGCAGCCGCGCGCAGGTTCACCGCGGGCGTCATGTGATTCTCCGACGGCGTAACGGGATCATCGGCACGAGGGCCAACAGTGCGAGCACGGCTGCGATCAAGAACGAGTTCCGAAACGCTCGGGTCGCAGCGCGTTGGATCTGACCGTTCAGGTCGCGCTCGAGTTGCTCCGCCGCGGGACGCTCCTGCGGTGCCACCTCCAGCTTGGCGAAGGCGGGGTGCAAGTCGGGCACCCGGCCGCGTTCTGCCGTCAGCTGATCGCCGAGCGACTGGGCAAGCGCGATCTTGTCTTGGGTCTTCAGCGGGGCATCCAGCACGAGCGAGGTGATGGCCTCCTGGGCCGGCACCTGGGCGTCGCGCAGATCGGCAGTGAACACAGGGGTAAGTATCGCCAGCCCGAGCACGACGCCGGCGTGGCGAGCACTGATCGTCCAGCCGCCGTGCAGCGCGCGCGGCAACCGGTCGCGCAAGGCCTCGAGGGTCAAACGGTCCACAGTCAGGCCGAGGCCGAACCCGATGAGAGCCTGTGGGGCGATCGTCCAGGCAAGATTGGCCGACGGTGGCAACGCCAGCGCAGCCAGGCCGCCCGCGACGAGCAGGCAACCCGCGACTGTCTCCGCTTGCGGACCGGCACGAGCCCGTCGCGCCAGCGGAGTGGCAACGAAAGCCGCGATTGGGACCACTGAAACGGTGAGGGCGGCGATCGCCGGCGAGCGGCGCCACCCGTCGACCAACAGCAACACCAGCAGGAAGAGTGTTGCGGTCAGTGCCGCTGAGAGCAGGAGGAGCGCAACGTTCGGCGCGATCGCCGGGCGATGCATCACCGATCGCGGGACGGTTTCACTGCGAATGCTCAGCGCGGCCGGGACGGCAAGAACCGCGACCGGCACCTGCACGACGAAGATCGCCTGCCAGGAAATGGCCTCGGTGAGCAGGCCGCCGGCAACCGGGCCCGCTGCAGTTCCGACGACGCCGGCCGCGATCCAGCGGGCAACCCCGCGGCGCTCATCCGTTGCCGCCACCAGAAGCTCAAGGCAGCCAACGAGCGCGAAGGCTCCGCCGAGCGCCTGCACGCAGCGAGCCCCGATCAGCACCTCCATCGATCCGGCCGACGCACATGCGACCGAGGCTGCGGCGAACACCGCGATACCTGCCGCGCAGAGTGGGGTTGGGGCCCTTCGCGTGCAGACCCAGGCGGCGGGGACGACCACCAGCGCGAGGACGAGGTTGAACGCGATCAGCACCCACGCGACCTGGCCGACGGTTCCGCCGAGTCGTCGCAAGATCTCGGGCAGGGCCAACGTGACGATCGCCGAGTCGGCGAGGACGAAGCCGACCGTGAGGCCGAGCAACGGAACCGCCGCGCGATGCACGCGCACAGCGTCACGCGGCGCATAGTCCGTCTCCATCGGTCTCACCCTAACTAGTGTCCGGCATCGCGGCGGCCCGGATCATGAACCAAGTCGGAGCGCTAGTCTCGGTCGACCGAATCACTGTGATTGGCGGCTGATTCGGCGGATACCGCCGCGTGTTCCGAACGCGTCAATACGAGTGGCGCGCCGTCGGTGATGGCGATGGTGTGCTCGCTGTGAGCGGTACGAGATCCGTCGGCGGAGCGGATGGTCCACCCGTCATCGTCGTAGATGATTCTGTCGGTGCTGCGGGCGAACCAAGGCTCGATCGCAATTGTCAATCCCGGCTGCAACTTGAGACCACGTCCCGCCCGTCCCACATTGGAAACGTGTGGGTCTTCGTGCATCGTGCGCCCGATTCCGTGGCCACCGAACTCGGCGTTGACTAGGTACCCGTAATCGGCGGCAACGGCGCCGATCGCCGCGGAGATATCGCCCAGCCGGTTACCGGGCAACGCAGCGGCAATCCCCGCTGCTAAGGCACGTTCGGTGGCTTCGATGAGGTGCTCGTCCTCAGCTCGCGCGGTACCTACGATCAAACTCCGCGCTGAATCGGCGGCCCACCCATCAATCGACACAGCGATATCCATGCTCAGTAGGTCTGCGTCACGCAGCACATAGTCGTGCGGCAGCCCATGCAGCACTGCATCGTTGACCGACAGGCAGATAACGTTACGGAACGGGCCTCGCCCGAATGACGGCGCGTAATCCCAGTAGCACGACTGCGCGCCACGCTGGGCGATCAGCCGGCGGGCGCGGTGTTCGAGGTCGAGTAGGTTCACTCCAGGCCTGGCCCGGCGGGCGAGGTCGTCGAGCAGTTCGGCGATGAATACGCCGGTGACCCGCATCGCTTCGATCTCTCGAGGTGTCTTCAGTTCCAGCACAGGAATACCTTCCCACCCGCTGCCATGACCGGTATGAAAATACCACCATAGTTCGATAGGCCGGTATTTTCATACCGACTCCAGGTAGGCTGGCCGAATGGTGCGTCTCCCACTCACTCCCGCCCAACTTGTGGTCGGTCAGCGCCTGGGTGCGTATCTGCGTCAAGCTCGAGGCGAACGCACGCTGGTCGAGGTGGCGCAGGCGGCGGCGATCTCACCGGAGACTCTGCGCAAGATCGAGACCGGCCGGATGCCAACCCCGGCATTTACCACCATTGCAGCACTGGCTCGCGTCCTCGTCGTGCCCCTCGACGACCTTGCGCACATCTGCCTCGCCCGTGCAGACCTCCAGGCGACCGGCTGACAGACTTCGGCGAACTACGCTGTCCGCAAAGGACATCCACCGTCGCTAGTCGGTGATTGCGGGTTCGCCGGCGAGCCAGTTGCGCAGCGCGGGGAACGTTCCGGGTCCTGTGTCGGACTCAACGATGCCTGCGAGGTCGGCGATGGTGACGCCTGCGAGGGAATCTCGCCACGCCTGTTCGGCTTGCTTCATCACCCGGGCAACGCCGCAGGGCCGGGTGCAGGCTTCGCCGGTGGCCGGCAGCGGCCCGTTCTGGCGAATCTCGGTGCAGCGAAAGGCGGGCGCCGGGCCCTCGATGGCAAGCACGATGTCGAGCACGGTCACCTCGTCAGGCGGGCGCGTCAGCGTGTAACCGCCGATGCGACCCTCCACTGTGTGGACGAGGCCCGCGCGAGAGAGCTGCTGCAAATGCTTGGCCAGGTACGTCCGCGAGATGCCATGGAACTCTGCGAGTCGTTGCGCGGACACCGGTTCGCTGGCCTGGCTGAGAACGACGCAACAGTGCACAGCCCATTCCACGCCGCCTGACATCTTCATGTCGCCGATCCTAACGTGGAAGTCGGATGACAAGTGTCCGCGTTTATGCTTCAATCGCGGATATCAATTATCCGCGTTCAATGGGCACTTGGAGGACACCGTGAAAATCGCTATCGCTGGCTCGACCGGCCTGATCGGCTCCCAACTCACCGCGCTCGCGCGCAAAGAAGGTCATGAGGTCGTCGAGATCGCCCGGCAAACGGGGTTTGACCTGCTGGTGCCGGGCAATCTCGACGAGGCACTCGCCGGTGTCGACACGGTTGTCGACGTCACCCAGAGCCCATCGCTGGACGAGACAGAGGCGACCGACTTCTTCACTACCGTCGCTGGCAACCTCGGGCGCGCCGCTACCGCTGCCGGCGTACCTCGTACCGTGGTGCTCTCGATCGTTGGTGTCGACCGCACTCCTGACTACGGCTACTACGTCGCGAAGCTCGCCCAGGAGCGTGCCGCCCGGGCTGCCGCGCCAGGCGTTGTTGTGTTGCGAGCGACGCAATTCCACGAGTTCGCAGGCCAGATGCTCGGTTGGGGCACGAAGGACGGCGTCGCTCAGATCATCGACGTAACGACGCAACCAGTTGCAACCGCTGAGATCGTCGGGCTGCTTCTCGACCTCGCGACCGGAGCCGCCCAGGGTGACGTGGAGCTGGCAGGCCCGCGCCAGGAGCAACTCGTCGACCAGGCTCGTCGACTGGTCTCTCGTGCCGGATCCGACGTCACGGTCGAGGCTGTGGCGGCACCGAGCAGCATGGCGAATGGGTCGATGCTGCCTGGACCGGACGCGCTGCTGCGTGGCCCGGACTGGGAGACCTGGCTAGAACAACAAGGCTGAGATCGTTTTTGGCTAGTTCGCTCTAAGTTCAAAGGCTGCCACGTTTGGAAACAAGTCCGGTTCTTCCTCGGCCGTGCGAGATAGTCACAGACGGGACGTACGGCACACTCTGGTCGTGACCGATGAACTTAGCCCGGGGTTGTACGAGACCATCCTTGATGCCGCCCTGGACGAACGACTCACCCGCATCGACGGTCGGCTGATCGACCGGCGCCGCTTGCGGTCGGCGGATGCCTCGGATCGGATTGCCCAGCACCTCGCACGGCTGCTCCGTCGAGCTCTGGACTCGGTCCCGGACGCTGATCGGGTTGCGGTTGGCGTCGACGTGGTTCGGCGCCTGCTGAGTGAGGTCGGGACAAGCATTCCCCAAAGCAACGCGGCTGAAGGAGCTCCACTCGCAACGGGCGAAGCGTTATACGGTATCGGCGATTGGCGTCCCGACGGATCGGTGCGCATGCCGTTGGGACCGTTGATTCCGCTGTTGGACACAACGTTGTTGACGAACGCGCCAGGGGAGCCCCGGGTGGGGCGGCAAATTCTCGCCGAAATCGAGTCCTCGGACACCATCGACGTTGTGATGGCCTTTGTGCGACGCAGCGGGCTGCTTCCGCTGGCGGATGCGTTGCGCGAACACTGTAATCGGGGCCGGCGACTGCGCGTCCTGACTACCACCTACACCGGTTCAACAGAAGGGAAGGCGCTCGACCTTTTGAGCGATCTCGGGGCGGAGGTCAGGATCTCCTACGACCTGTCGACCACCCGCCTGCACGCAAAGGCCTGGGTTTTTCACCGCCGGTCGGCGTTCAGTACCGCCTACGTGGGCTCCTCCAACCTGACCCATTCAGCGCAGATAGCCGGCATGGAATGGAACGTTCGAGTATCCGGAGCCCGCAATCCGGACGTGATCGACAAGATTGAGGCAGTGTTCGAGAGCTACTGGCAAAGTAGCGATTTCGAGCCGTACGACGCGGCAGAGTTCCGACTCGCCCTTGAGCGGGAGAAGCGATCTGACGATCCCGGGTCGCAGGCATTCAGTCCGTTAGAGATACGGCTCGAGCCGTTCCAGGAACGATTGCTCGAACTAATCGCAGTGTCACGTGCGCAAGGCCGGCATCGCAATCTGCTGGTGTCAGCGACCGGGACGGGCAAGACCGTCATGGCTGCGATCGACTACGCCCGACTTCGTAGCACCCTGCCTAGGGCGAGGTTGCTGTTCGTCGCGCATCGTGAGGAGATCCTCGATCAGAGCCGAGCCACGTTCAGGCACGCGATGCGCGATTACACGTTCGGAGAGAAATGGGTCGGCGGATCAAGTCCGGAAACGTTCGATCACGTCTTCGCGTCCGTTCAGAGCCTCAACGCGGCAAACCTGGAGCATCTCGATGCAGACCATTTCGACGTCGTCATTATCGACGAGTTTCATCACGCTGCCGCCCCCTCCTACCAAGCGTTACTTGAGCACCTGTCGCCGCGAGAGTTACTTGGCCTGACCGCAACCCCGGAGCGTGCCGACGGCTTGCCGATCCTGCACTGGTTCGATGACCGGATCGCCGCGGAGCTCCGATTATGGGACGCGATCGAACAACATCGACTCACGCCTTTCGCTTACTACGGAATCCACGACGGGATCGACCTGAAAGCAGTTCCCTGGCGGCGCGGCCAGGGCTATGACGTGTCGGCTCTCAGCAATGTCTACACCGCCAATGACGCGTGGGCTCGTTTGGTGTATCAGCAGGTGAACGACCATGTCGACGAGATCTCAACTATGCGTTGCCTCGGGTTCTGCGTGAGCGTCGCCCATGCGGAGTTCATGGCTCGACAGTTCGTGGCGTTCGGAGTGGCTGCCGTCGCCGTGTCGGGCGATACGCCGGCCGGCGAGCGCCGCGATGCGTTACGCGGGCTAGCAGACGGACGGATCCAGGTCGTGTTCTCTGTCGATCTCTTCAACGAAGGCGTTGACGTTCCTGCCGTTGACGTAGTGCTGATGCTGCGGCCAACGGAGAGCTCGACACTGTTTCTCCAGCAACTAGGGCGTGGTCTGCGGACCGCATACAACAAAACCGTCTGTACGGTTCTCGACTTCGTCGGCACTCACCGGCAAGAGTTCAGATTCGATTTGCGGTACCGCGCACTACTCGGGGGCACCCGCAAAGATCTGGAGCGCGCAGTCGAATCCGGGTTTCCGTTCCTTCCGGCGGGTTGTCACATGGAACTGGACCGCGTCGCATCGGAGATCGTGCTTCGCAGCATCCAAGAAGCAATCCCATCCCGATGGCCGGCTAAGGTCGCCGAGCTACGCGCCCTGTCGACCGTTCGCGGACGTGTCAGCCTTGCCGACTACCTTGCCGAGACCGGCCTCGACGTCGGCGACGTCTACACCGGTAACCGCGGCTGGTCTGATCTGCAGGAGGCCGCCGGGGTCGTCGTGGCCGCGTCCGGTGAGCACGAGGTCGCACTGCGGCGCGGGATCGGGCGAATGCAACACGTCGATGATGAACAACGGATCGGTGTCTACTCGAATTTTCTGCAGTCCTCTGATGCCCCGGCCGTGGAGTCGATGACCGAGGTGGAGCGCCGATTGGCGAGGATGTTGGTGGCAAACCTGGCTGACTCGGTCATCGGGAGGCAGGGGTCCCTGCAGGATGCTGTCGATCTGGTGTGGTCGCATCCGCAAATCGTCGCTGAGTCGCTCGACTTACTCGACGTTCTGCGCACTGGTGTCGACCACATGCATGGCGATGCCGTTTCGGGGATTCCGCTTCAGCTGCACGCGAAATACACGCGTATCGAGATCCTAGCCGCGGCTGGCGAGGGATCAGGCGCCAAGACGCCGCAATGGCGCGAGGGCGTCTACGACTCGAAGGTGTCGGGTGCCGACCTCTTGGCCTTTACGCTTGACAAGACGAGCGGCGATTTCTCCCCAACGACCCGCTACCGCGACTACGCGATAACGCCCGAACTGATCCACTGGGAGAGTCAGTCGGGTACGCGAGCGGACAGTCCGACTGGTCGCCGTTATCAGAACCATTTGGCGATGAGCCGATCGATCCTGCTCTTTGCGCGTGCACGGGCGGACGAGCGTGCCTTTTGGTTCCTGGGACCGGCCACCTACGTTGGGCACGAGGGGGAGAAGCCGATGGCCGTAACGTGGAAACTACAAACACCACTGCCGGGCGATCTATTCGCCTCCTTCGCTGCGGCCGTCGCATAGCTCGAAGTCCTTTGGCGTGTGCCGCGAAGCTTCGTTCTTATCCATTCGGGTCGTTCCGCGCGGCTTGCAACTTTCTAGCGATCACTGTCGAGGGTCTTATCCGATTGGGATCGTCCAGATTGTGGCTTTCCCCGGTTCGGTCGTCGCGTGATTGTTGAAGGCGTGCCGGCGGGGAAGTATTGGAGGCGCCGTTTCTCCAGTGCTCGGAGCTGAAAGTTGTAGGGGATAGCAGCGCGCTTAGTCTGGTTGTGACGCTTGCATAGAATCTGGCCGTTTGAGATGCGAGTCCATCCACCACGACTATGCGGGTGTACGTGGTCGGCCTCGAGCCGCTCGGTGGCTTTGCAACGGCCGGTGAGCCATATGTGGTGCTCGCATCGATATCCCGCGCGGGACAGGATTACGGCCTTATCGGCGCGGGAGAACCTGCGGATTGGATCCTTGGGACCCGAATGTATCGCTGTGCGCACAACGCGGGTGACGTTCGTGAGGATCAGCAACCCGATCACGACTCCAAGCCAGGGCGCGGCGCTCACAGTTGCCCAGATGGCGTCGCATATACCGCCGACGAGTGCTCGAGGAGTTAGCCCTTGTGGAGAGGGAGTCGAGGGTGGTGCAGTTCTGATCACGTGCTCCCTATCGACCACGGCATTCGAAAAGCAAATCAACCGCGCAACAGCTGGACGCGCTCGCCGCCTCGGATCAGCGGACCAAGGCACCCGAAGCATTCGGTCCCGGCTCTGCGTTCACCAACGCGGCCGACGTCTGAGTGAACGAGGTGATCGTCCGGCCTACCGTCCAGTCCGAGCCCTGCCTCAGCCATCGCAGCGGGTCGAACGCCAAAAGTGCCGGCCGAGGAACGCTCGCGCCAGCTCACCGGCCCCCGTCAGGTGTGACGAATGAACACGAACGGCAGCCCGCAGATACTCGACGAGACGCTCGCGGCTGACTTAGGCTCGGCGGTGGAACCCATCCGAGTGAGCGAGGCGTGTCATGGCTACAGGTCTTCTGGTCGTCCCCCCGGTGACGAAACAGCACACGAGTGAGCGCTCGCTGATCGAGCGGCCAGCCAGCCCCGACGGTCTGGTCGTAGGTCTGCGCGAGTTCTGGTTCAACTACGACCGCTTCACGCTGGCGTTCGAGGGGTTGCTGAAGAATCGGTTCAAGGTTGCCGGCGTGGCACGGATCGACGGCACCCACCCTCGCACCGGGCGCGTGCTGCAGGCCTGGCAGGAGTTCAATCGCAGCGTCGACTGGGCGCTGGTCGGCTTCGGCGCGTGCGGCGGTTGCGCGCCGTGGGCTGTGATGGACGCGCTGGAGCTGGAGAGTAACGGGGTGCCAACGGTGACCCTGATCAGCGAGGACCTGGTGGGCGTGGCCCGAACGACCGCACGAACAAAGGGCTACCCCCAACTGCGCATTCTGACGCTGCCGCACTACATCGACGACATGGACGACGACGCGATCGTGGCACTGGCCGAGACGACGTTCGACGACATCATTGCGGCGTTGACCCGGCCCATCGGGTGAGCTCACTCGAACTTTCGGGACTGAACCCGGACGGTGTCACCCGGCTGAAATCGTCCGGTCAAGACATTGTCGAGACGTGGGAAGAAATACTCGCCCGTGGCTGGGGCGATGGGTTGCCGGTCATCCCGCCCACACCGGATCGGGTGGCCAAGATGCTCGACGGCCGAGACCCCGACACTGTGGGGCCGTTGATCGGCACCGGCGAGGCGTTCATCGGACGGGAGGCGCAGCCGGCGCCGAGCTATGCCCAGATCGCGGCGAACGCGGTGCTGGCGGGCTGCGATCCGAGCTACTTTTCCGTTGTACTGGCGGGGCTAGAAGCGATCGCCACCGCGGGCGGCGCCGCCATGTTCACCAATAGCCCAGCAGCGCCGCTGTTCGTGGTCAACGGCGCGATCAGGCACGAGCTGGGCATCAACTCATCGCACGAGATGCTGAGCCTCACCACGCGCGCGAACGCCACAATCGGGCGTGCCGTCCGGCTCGTCATGATGAACACCCTCGATGCCCGACCGCCGCGCCTGTTCGACGTGCAGCACGGCATGCCCGGGCGGCTGTCGATGGTGTTCGCCGAATTCGAGGAAGAAAGCCCGTGGGAGCCGCTGTCGGTGACCCATGGTCAACCGCTCGGCGCCAGCACGCTGACCTTGTTTCCCGCGGTCGGCACGATGCCGGTCAACTACCACCAGGTACCGCAGCGGGCGAGCGAGGTACTGCTGATCCTGCAGCGTTGTATGGACTACGTGCGGGGCAACAGAATCGGGCCGTCACCTGACTCCGGGGCCCCGGTCGTGGTGCTGTCGCCCAAGCACGTACGGGCCTTCTCGCTCGAGGGCTGGACGAAGCAGTCTCTGGAGGATGAGCTCACGGCCGCGGTCAACGACCACTACGAGATCGAACTCGTGTCTCATCGGGAGAAGATCGAGCTGATCAATCGAGGCCGGGATCCCGATGAATCTCCAGTGATACCTGGCAAACCGGAAGGGCGGGTGAGTGTCGTGATCGCCGGTGGCGTCGCCGGCTGGCACTCGCTGATCATCCCTACGCTTTCCTGGAGTGGGCCGATCACGGTGCCGATCGCGGAGACGGGCTCGGCACCCAGCGCAGCGTCGATCTGAGTAAGAGACGCGCGTACCTCGTTCGCGAGCACCGGTCGCCGGACGCGTGCGAACAGCAGCTGTCGCCAGAACGACCGGGGATAGGCCGCCCAGGTCACGGTCAACGTGGAGCCGCAGCCTCGGCTGACGACCTGCCAGACCCAGTCGGCGTACGAGGGATTCCCGTCGTCGGTTCGTGATCGGTGCTCGAACCTCAGCGCGACGGGGTCGACTACCGTGGCCTGCGACCGCGCCGGCCACCGTCGTCCCATCGCTCGCATCTGGATCACCCACTCGTTGCCGACGCAGAGTGGGTGCTCGGCACGCTCGATGACGTGATGGATGTGGGCGTTCCATACCGGCAGACGGTCGAGGTCGACGAGCAGATCAAACACATCGTGCGCCGAAGCGGCGAGGTCAATCGACTCGGTTCCTCGAAACGCGGCCCGCATGATTCTGGCCGCCCGTCGGTCACGGCGGGCCTGCCCGGCCAGGGAAGCCGCACGAGCTTCGGCCCGTAACGTGGCTTGCCTATCGGCCGCAAGGGCGGCCTGGACGTAGTGATGGTTCAACATAACGATTTCCTCTGGAATAGCTGGCTTTCCGGGTGGCGTGGCTGGTCATCCTCAGGCGGCAGCCGCGGCGGTGACACGTTGGCGGGCGTCGATGAAGGTCTCGGTCGCCCACCAACGTCGGTACTGATCGGGCCCGAGGTAGTCGATCAAGCTCGCGGTCTGCGACGCATGTGCTTGCAGAGCCGCATATTTCCGGTCGAGGGTCGGCTGGTCGCAATGGACGGCGAAGGCGGCGTCAGAGGCCCGATCTGAGGGCGGGCAGGCCCCGTCCATCCAGAATCCGACTGCGTCGTTGACCTCCGACCATTCCTGGTGGAACTCGGGGGTGAGGGTGGCGTACCAGAGTCGAGCCCGCCGCCCGGTTTGCGCCCATGCGGAGGTGACCCAGCGGGATATCGCCTTGTGGTCGGAATGCCCGGTCAGTCCGTCAGGTCCGAAGGTGACGATCGTGTCCGGTTGGACCTGCTCGATAAGTCGGCGCACCTGCCGGACGCCGCGAGCTGCTGGCACGTCAGCGAGCGCGCCGTCGTGATGGCTCAGCCAGTGATGTTCGCTGACCGCCAAGCTGGCAAGACTCGCCGCAATCTCGCGTTCGCGGATCGCTGCGAGTCGCTCGGGCGGGAACGACTCTGGGTCTTGGGTGCCCAGTTCGCCCTTGGTGGCTGTCGCCACGACGACCCGATGGCCGGCCTCACGGACCTGGGCCATCAGGCCGGCGCTCAGGTAGGCCTCGTCGTCGGGATGGGCCCAAACTCCGAGTAGAACGCCGATTTGGTCGTAGTGCCGGATTCGGCTTGATGCGTGGTTGATTAGTGATTCAGTCATGCAGCCAGCATCGATGCCTGGCCTTCCCCGGCCCTTCTCCACGCTCCTCACGACGGCTTCCGCGACGTCTCCGGCGAGGGAAGGTCCAGGGAAGGCGTCGTGCTTAGCGTCGTTCCCGTCGTCCAGACAAGCGATCACAAATCGAGCAATCGGACGGCAACCAATCAACGCTCGACCACACCAATCGATCAAGGAGATCAGCATGACCAGCACCCAAACCGGACGCCCGAACAATGGCGTCGACGTAGCCGCGTTGTTCGCCACCCTCGATGCCGTCAAGGGGCAACCCGAGATCGCACAATTTCAGTTTCGGGCCAGGAATCAATGGATCAGCGGAACCCAAAGCCGCACCATGATTCAGGGGTTCTATGGGGCCGGGCAGGAGGACGTCAGTCGCACCGAGCCTTTCGTCTTCGATGCTGACCACCCCGCGGTCTTGGTCGGAACCGGCAACGGAGCAACCGCTGTCGAGGCACTCTTGCACGCGATTGCTGCCTGCCTCACCTCCGGCATCGGCAACATCGCTGCCGCCCGCGGCATCACGCTGCACAGCGTTACCTCAACGGTCGAGGGAGATATCGATCTGCTCGGCATCCTTGGCCTGTCCGATGAGGTTCGCAATGGTTATCGCCAGCTTCGGGTCCACTTCGAGATCGAGGGCGATGCGACACCCGAAGTACTCGCCGGCATTGTCGAACAGTCTCGTCGACGCTCCGCTGTCTACGACGTATTGGTAAACGGCACCGACGTAGTCGTCGACGTGACCACACCGTCCGCGGCCTGAGCGCACCCAACCAGAAGGTAATCCCATGTACCGCACTTCTGTCGTCATCATCGGCGCCGGCCAGGCCGGGCTGGCGGTGAGCAGGTTGCTCGCTGCCGCATCGGTTGACCACGTCCTTCTCGAACGGGGACGGGTCGCGGAGAGCTGGCGATCCCAGCGCTGGGACTCATTGCGGCTGCTCACTCCGAATTGGATGACCCGGCTGCCGCAGTGGTCTTATCGCGGCACGCAGCCGACCGGTTTCATGTCGGCAGAGTCGGTGGTCACCCTGCTGGATTCCTACGCCGACTCGTTCGGTGCGCCCGTCGTGACAGGTACGGAGGTGCGCTCGGTGCGCAGCTGCTCCGAGGGCTTCCTGGTAGAGACCGATACCGCTACCTGGCGCGCCGAGGCCGTTGTCGTGGCGACGGGCCATGCCGCCGAACCGAAGGTTCCCGGTTACGCAGCCGAGCTGGACAGCTCGGTACGGCAGATCACCCCTGACCGCTATCGCAATCCGGCCGACGTCCCGGACGGTCGGGTGCTGGTAGTGGGTGCGTCGGCGACCGGCGTGCAGCTAGCCGACGAGCTTCGTGCCGCGGGTCGCGACGTCGTGCTCGCGGCGGGTCGCCACACCAGAATGCCCCGGCGGTACCGGGGGCTAGACATCATGTGGTGGCTCGACTCGATGCATCTCCTGGCGCAGCCGGCCGATCTCAGCTACGGTGCCCGGCCACCGGAGCGGTCCCTGCAACTCATTGGCGACGAGTCGGGCCGCAACGTCGACCTAGCATCGCTAGCGACGCGCGGTATCGATATCGTCGGCACCGTCGAGGGATATGCCGACGGTGCGTTGATGCTGCGCGATGATCTGGTCGAAAACCGTGCTGCTGCCGACGCAAAACTGCACCGACTCCTACAGCGCATCGATCAGTTCGCCGTGCGGGCGGGTCTGGAGACCGAACTCGAACCCGCTCATCACCCAGCCGCGACGCCCCCGGCCGTCAAACCATCGCCTCGTCGTCTGGTGGTGGGTTCCCATGCTGTCTACACGGTGATCTGGGCGACCGGATACCGGCGTCGGTATGACTGGTTGCAGCTACCCGTTCTGGATGCGGCCGGCGAGATAAGGCACATCGCTGGCCGCACCCCGGTCACCGGCCTCGCCGTCGTCGGGATGGCGTGGCAGACCCGACGCAATTCCTCGTTCATCGATGGCGTCGGCCACGACGCGAGACTGGTCGTCGATCACCTGCTCAACGACGTCCTGGGTTCCTCGCAGGCGCTACGGGAGGCGTCATGAACCGCGAGTGGGACGTGATCATCGTCGGTGCCCGCGTCGCCGGCGCCTCGACCGCCATGCTGCTTGCCCGCGCTGGGCTGCGAGTCCTGTGCCTTGATCGCTCGCGGCCGGGAAGTGACACCGTGTCAACCCATGCCCTGATGCGTGCGGGCGTGCTGCAACTTCAACGATGGGGATTACGCGAAGCGTTGTATGAAGCAGCGACCCCGCGTGTGCAGCGAACCATCTTCCACTACGCCGAGGACACGATCGCCGTGTCGATCAAACCGTCCCACGGTGTTGAGTCCCTCCTCGCCCCCCGACGCACAGTGCTGGACCCACTGCTCGTCGATCACGCCACCCGCGCCGGTGCGACTTTCCACTGGGGTTCATCGGTGATCGGATTGCACCGAGACGCTGCAGGCAATGTTGCCGGCGTGATCGTCAAGGATCGCCGCCGACCGACGTCGTGGGTCGCGCAGGCACCAATCGTGATCGGTGCCGATGGTCGCAACTCGACCGTCGCCGCTCACGTCGCGGCAGCACCGGTTGCAACTGGTCGCTATGCCAGTTCGTTTGTGTATGGGTATTGGTCGGGTCTGCCCACAGCCGGCTACGAATGGGTTTACCGGCCAAGGCTGACTGCCGGCGTCATCCCCACCAATGGCGGTCTCACCTGCGTGTTCGTGGGCGCTCGTCCCAGCGACCTCGACAGCGCCGTCCGAGACAGCGGTAGCGTGCCCGCGACCTTCGACCGGTTGGCAGCGGCAGCAGGGCTACACCCTCGCCTCGCCGCCGCAACGCAAGTCGAACCATTGCGTTTCGTGCGCGGCTTACCGGCGGGATATCTACGGCAGGCGAACGGATCCGGGTGGGCGCTGGTAGGCGACGCCGGGCACTGGCTCGACCCAATGAGCACCCATGGCATGACTGGGGCGCTACGGGACGCGACCTTGTTGGCGCAAGCACTTATCGCCGCACCGCTCGGCAGCGTCGAGATGCGCGAGTCCCTCTCGAACTACCAGGCAATGCGGGACAAACTGTCGATGCCGATGCTTCAGATCAGCGACGAGATCGCGTCCTACGAATGGGATCTTCCGCGCGTCCGATCCTTGGTGCGCAGCCTGTCATCAGCCATGACCGACGAGGTCGAAGCCCTCTCATGGGCTGAATCGGCAGCCTCGTGATTGAACTGCGGTAAATCGCGGGCCAATCAGGGCATGAAGGTCCATTATTATTGAGACCCGAAAGGCGGCAAAGTCGATGGACGTGTCGGTCACCATGTTGGGCGGATTCGCCGTCACCGTGGATGGCTTACGTCTGGACGAGCGCGAATGGTCGCGGCGCCAGGCGGCCGCGCTCGTCAAGGTGCTAGCCCTGGCGCCTCGCCATACGTTGCACCGCGAACAGGTCATGGACCGCCTCTGGCCGGAGCTGGGAGTCGACGAGGCAGCGCCGCGGTTACACAAGGCCGCGCACTTCGCTCGGCGGACACTGAACGATCCGCAGTCGCTAGTGCTAGTGGGAGAAACCGTCGCGTTCTTTCCTGAACGCATCGTTCGTGTCGACGTTTCGGACTTCGAGGCCCGGGCCCAGGTCGCGCTGACGGCGCGTGATCCGGCCGCCGCAGGAGCCGCAGCCGACCAGTACACCGGGGAGCTTCTGCCGCAGGACAGGTACGACGAGTGGACGTACGAGGACCGAGAGCGCCTGCACCTCTTGTATCTGGACCTACTCCGACTGAGCGGTCGCTGGGCAACGCTCACGACGGTCGATCCAACGGATGAAGAAGCTCATCTGAGATTGATCGCCGAGATGGAGCGCAGCGGCGATCACCGCTCGGCCTTGCGGCAGTTCGAACGGCTCGAGCGAGCTCTCCGGGCCGAGCTTGGCGTGTCGCCCAGCGCCGCAGCCGTTCAAGTACGCGCCCGGGTCAGAAACGCGCTCGCCAGCGCGGACGGTCGGATCGCGACGCCTGACCCCGATGCCTCAGAACAGCGTGCCGCCGTCGGCGAACCATCCCACCTCACCAATGGCCGCGCGGCATCCTCGAGTCGCAATAGATCGTTCCCGGCGCCGGTACTTGTCGGCAGGGAGCAGACGCGAGCTTTCCTGAACACCGTGGTCGACGTTGCCGCCTCAGCAACCGGGCGCACGCTGTTTCTGTCGGGCGCCCCCGGCGTAGGCAAGACAGCTGTGCTGGCCTGGCTCGAGCACACCGTTGCCGAACGAGGTTGGCGCATCGGCAGCGGAGTGGCAGCACATACCGAAGGGACCTGGCCTTACGCGCCTGTGCTCGAGGCGTTCGGGGATCTGTGCCGGCGTCATCCGACGCTGCTCGACGGCCTGGACGACACACTCAAAAGTGAAATCGAGAACGGACTGTCCGGACGCGAGATCGCCTGGACTGCCCAGAGCGGGCACCAGCGACTGTTCGTCGCAGCCGCTGAATTGCTCCGCCTGGCCGCTGCCGGCTCCGGAGCAATGTTGGTCATCGACGATGCACATCATCTCGATCCCGCGAGCCTGCGCCTGATCCACTACCTGGCACGAAGCAGCTTCTCAGAGCGAGTGCTGCTGGTCCTCGCGCACCGTCCCTCGGTTCCCGCCGAGTTCGTCCAGGTGCGACAAAGCCTTGACAGCCACACGGCAGCGGCTACGCACGACCTCCAGACACTGACCTACGACGACGTCGAAATTCTCATCCGGCAGACGTCACCCGCCAGCACGAATGACGTGGTGAACGCTGTGTGGGCTGCCTCCGGCGGCCTCCCGTTCTCGGTCGTGGAACTCACCCGCACCCAGTCCCGCGAGCAGTCCGCTGCCATCGCCGCGGGGCGGGCCCCGGCACCGACGCTTACGAACGAGCAGGTGCAACGTTGCGCCGCCGCCGCCATTCTCGGACTCAGCTTTGACACCGACGAGTTTCTTGCAACCGCGGGCTTGGGGGAGAGCGAGGCCTACGACCTCCTCGACAGTGCACTGAGTCAGGGTCTGCTCATCAGAACTGACACCGGTTACGAGTTTCGCCATAGCATTCTTAGGGAAACCCTGCTTGGCGAGCTCGCGCCCGCCCAAGCCCGGAAGTTGCACCGGCAGGCAGCAACCGCGTTGCAGCAGCTGAACCGCTCGCCCAGCCGGATCGCTCATCACCTTGTGCAAGCGGGAGATTACGACGCAGCGGTGCCGTGGATGCTGCGGGGTGCTGAGACCTCGGCAGCGCTGGGTGCCAATCAGGAGGCGCTCACCACCCTCGAGAACATTCGATCACGAGCCACCGGTCCTGACCTGGCCCGGCTGCTTTCACTCCGGGCTGATCTGCTCGTGGCCAGCGCCGATGCCGGAGCGGTCGACGCCTACCGGGACGCGCTGGCAATCACCACCGACGCGACCGCGCGGTTGCGATTGCGCGCTCGACTGGCACGGGCAGCGACCTTCGGCGGCGATTTGGACACCGCGACGATAGCTCTGGACGGGCTGGTTCCCGACGGCTCCGAAGGCGACACCGAATTGCTACTCGCGCGCGGAACCATCGCGGTGCTGCGCGGCGACCTTGACCTTGCCGACGAAGTCGCCACCGAGGCCCGCAAACGCCTGACGCTTGGCGGCACCGACGAATGGCAGACGTTCAATCTGATCGGGCTGCAGGGGCTCGTCGCACACAACAGAGGGGAATGGTTCGAGCGCCTCGCCGCCGAACTCAGAGCGGGAGCAGGCCGGCCGTCACTTGCGGCCGGGATCTTTGACTCACACCTCTGCGTTGCGGAATTCCTGCTCTACGGCCCCACCCCGTACCGCGAGGTCATCAAACTCGCTGACGCGCTCAAAGCCACCGCGGAGCGTTCTGGAGTCTTGCGCGCAGTCGCCTTCGCCATCGCACTACGTGGAGAAGCCGCTCTGCTCATGGGTGATCTCAGCGTCGCCGACATCGAATTGCACGAGGCGGCCGATCTGCATCGCGACATCGGCTCGCCGGCCGGCGAAGCGCACAGCCTGCAACGGCACGCCGAGGTGAAGCTCGCGCTTGGGGACCGTTCGGAAGCTATGACCCTGCTCCGCCGTGCCTTGCCGCTGGCCCGGTTCACCAGCGTCGCGCAGCACCTGCTGCAACGTATCTACGGAACGATGATTGTCGCCGCCGAAAGCCCTGCGGCAGCCAGGGCCCTGGTCGACCACGCTGAGGCGGCTCTGGGCATCAATGATCAGTGCCCGTTCTGCGAGATCATGCTGGCTCTGCCAGCGGCCCGTGCCTGCGCCGCGGTCGGCGACCTCGACGAGGCCGAACGCCACCTCAGGAGCGCGGAGGCGTCGGCGCGAATGTGGGAAGGAACCGCCTGGCAGGCCGCGATCCTGGAAACCAAGGCACACCTCGCCACAGCGGTGCACGACCTGCCCGCCGCTCTGCAGCTACAACGCGCCGCTGCGGAGCTCTTTCATGCTGCCGGCCAACCCCTTGACGCCGAACGATGCCGAGCACTTGCCGCGTCCTGAGACACGGGGCACGAGGCACGAGGCGTCGGTGGCGCAGGTAGATCAGCGGGTTGCTGAGGCGACGACGGCATCGCGCCAGACAACCGCCGTACCGTCCAGCACGGTGAGCCCGTCCTGATTTGTCACCGTGGTCGCGAGCGTGGTGACCGGTTTCGTCTCGTGTCGACCGATCACCCGAACCTCGGCGGTCAGCACGTCGCCGGGGCGAACGCCCGCCCGGAAGTTCCAATTGACATTGAGGAAAACGCTGCCAGGGCCTGGCAGATCCTCAGCGACCACAGCATTGAGTAGCCCACTGGTTACGCCGCCCTGGACGACGATACCGCCGAAACGGCTCCGAGCCGCCAGCTCCGCGTCGTAGTGCAACGGGTTTCGATCGCCGGTGATCTCCGTGAACAGTTCGATGTCGCGTGCCCGGACGCGGCGCGTGCGGCGGGCCACCTCTTGGTTTTCGTCCATGCGCCAATCGTCACCGGCTCGGCTTCCGCAGACCTTCTCCCGACCTTCCCCGCGGAACCGCGACGCAATAGCGGCCCAGGATCTGCCCGTGCTTTGGAGCAACTCCCGCCGTAGTGTCGTACACGCAGGGCATATTCTCTCAAGTGCCCGTCCAGCCTCGACTCATTGAAGGAGCGGATTCGTGAGCAGCCCCACTTACCAGGTGACCGATCCGGCAACCGGCGACGTTGTCGAGTCATTCGACCACGCCACGGACGCCGAGATCGAGCAGGTTCTCGCGGCTTCAGCGACGGCGTACGCCAGCTGGAAGGACGTGCCCATCGGCGAGCGTGCGGAGGTCGTGAAGAAGGTCGCGGCGTTGTTCGCCGAGCGCGCCGACGAGCTTGCCAAGATTGCGATGCAGGAGATGGGTAAGCCCGCACCGGAGGGCGTCGAGGAGGCTGAGTTCTGCCAGTCGATCTTCGATTACTTCGCGACCGAGGGGCCGACGCTGGCCGCCGACCAACCGATCAAGACGTTCTCCGGCGGCAAGGCCGTCGTCCAAAAGTTGCCGATCGGTCCGCTGCTGGGGATCATGCCGTGGAACTTTCCGTACTACCAGATCGCCCGCTTTGCGGCGCCCAACTTGATGCTGGGCAACACCATCATCCTCAAGCACGCCGAATCCGTCCCACGCTCAGCGCTTGCCGTCGAGAAGATCATGGTCGACGCGGGTGTGCCTGCGGGTGTCTATCAGAACGTGTTCGCCTCGCACGCCCAGATCGAGACGATCATTGCTGATCCCCGAGTTCACGGTGTCTCGCTCACCGGTTCCGAGCGGGCTGGCGCGGTCGTGGCGGCGCTGGCGGGCAAGAACCTCAAGAAGTGCGTGCTCGAACTGGGCGGCTCGGACCCGATGGTCGTGCTCGACGCCGACGATCTCGATGACGTTGTCGGCAAAGCGTGGGACTTCCGGATGTACAACACCGGCCAGGCCTGCAACTCCAACAAGCGAATGATTGTCATGGACGGGCTGTACGACGACTTTGTCGCCAAGCTGACCGAGAAGGCGCAGGCGACCGGCGAGTTCTCACCCATGTCGTCCCGGGCGGCCGCCGAGGCGCTTGCCGCCCAGGTTGACGACGCGGTCAACAAAGGCGCAACGCTGCATGCCGGGGGTGTGCTCGGTGAGGGGCCAGCCGCGTTCTACTCCCCGGCCGTGCTGACCGGTGTCACCAAAGAGATGCGCGCCTACCGCGAAGAGCTGTTCGGCCCCGTTGCTGTGGTCTACAAAGTCGAATCGGACGAGGAGGCTCTCGCGTTGGCGAACGACACCCAGTACGGGCTCGGCGGCTCGGTATTCAGCGCTGATGCCGCCCGGGCGGAGAAGATCGCTAACCGGCTCGAAGTAGGTATGTCCAACGTAAACTCGACCGCGGGCGAGGGCGCGGAGATTCCGTTCGGCGGCGTCAAGCGATCCGGCTTCGGTCGCGAGCTTGGGCCGCTCGGCATGGACGAGTTCGTCAACAAGAGGCTGCTCTACATCGCGTAGAAGCTCGCCGGCGGTAACCGCCGCGGTGACCGGCCCGGCGGGGATTGGCGGAGTTCACCAGCCGTTCACGTGCGACACGACATAGATGTCGCACGAACGGGCATGGTGGACAGTGCCGGTACGTCGAATCCCCCCGGGAGGCAGCCAATGGCAGGCACCGTTTCCTACAATGGTTCCCACAGCGTTTCCTATAGCGAGACAGACCGTGACCTCGATCTGAGGTGGTGGGCTGCGGCGAATTACCTGACCGTCGCCCAGATCTACCTCGGGTCAAATCCGTTGCTGCGCGCGCCGTTGACGGTGGCAGACATCAAGCCGCGATTGTTGGGTCATTGGGGCACCAGCCCTGGCCTGTCGATGATCTACACCTTGATGAACAGGCTGATCAGGGCGACGGACACTGATTGTATTTATGTCACCGGCCCTGGCCACGGTGGTCCGGCGCTGGTGGCCAACACCTACCTGGAAGGCACTTACAGCGAGGTCTACCCGGCGGTGTCGAGGGACGCCGAAGGCCTCGTCCGCTTGGTCCGGCAGTTCTCCACCCCGGGTGGCATCCCCAGCCATGTCAGCGTCCAGACGCCGGGCAGCATCCATGAGGGCGGCGAGCTGGGTTACGCCCTGGCGCACGCTGCGGGGGCGGCGTTTGACCACCCTGACCTGCTGGTTGCATGCGTCGTAGGCGACGGTGAGGCCGAAACCGGGCCGCTGGCGGCATCGTGGAAGATCCCGGCCTTCCTCAACGCCCGTCGCGACGGGGCCGTGTTGCCGATCCTGCATCTCAATGGTTACAAGATCTCCGGCCCGACCGTGCTTGGGCGAGCCGCCGACGCCGACGTGATCGGTCTGCTCGCATCTCAGGGCTGGGCCCCGGTCGTCGTCGCCGGTGACGACCCGGCCACCGTGTTCGCTGACCTGCATCAGGCCCTGTTCAACGCCAACGCACAGATTCGGTCCATCCAAGAAGCAGCTCGCGGCGGAACAGCGACATCGACGCCACGTTGGCCGGCGATCATCCTGCGAACGCCCAAGGGCTGGACTGGCCCGGACGTTGTGGACGGCGTGCAGGTTGAAGGCACATTCCGCGCGCACCAGGTGCCGTTGTCAGGTGTGCGAGAAAATCCAGACCATCTGCGCCTGCTCGAGGAGTGGATGCGAAGCTATCGCCCGGACGAGCTGTTCGACGAGGACGGGCGCCTGGTGCCGGAGCTTGCAGCACTGGCCCCTGAGGGCGACAAGCGCATGTCGGCATCGCCGTACGCCAACGGTGGTCGGCTGCTCAAGACGCTGGACGTGCCCGAGCTCGCGAGCTACGCCTGCGCCGTTGAACGGCCGGGCATGCTGGCGCATGAGAACACCGAGCCGCTCGGGCAACTGTTGCGCGACGTCTACGCCCGGTCGAGCGAGGGCAACGACGACGGCGGAGGGACGTTCCGCCTCTTCTGCCCGGACGAGACCGCGAGCAATCGGCTGCAGGCGGTGTTCGAGTTCACCGACCGATGCCTGCAGGCGCCGGTGCTCGACACCGACGACCATCTCTCACCCGACGGACGGGTGATGGAGGTGCTATCTGAGCATCTGTGCCAGGGCTGGCTGGAAGGCTATCTGCTATCTGGACGACACGGGTTGTTCGCCAGCTACGAAGCGTTCGCGATGGTGTCGGCGTCCATGCTCGTACAACACACGAAGTGGTTGCAGCACGCTGCCGAGCTGGAGTGGCGAGCGCCGGTGGCCTCGCTGAACGTGCTGCTCACCTCCACCTGTTGGCGCAACGACCATAACGGTTTCTCGCATCAGGGCCCGGGCCTGATCGACACCGCAATACCGTTGTCGAAGGACGTGGTGCGGATCTGGCTGCCGCCGGACGCCAACACGACGCTGTCGATCGCCCGGCACTGCTTGCAGAGTCGCGATCACGTCAACCTGATCGTCGTGGACAAACAAGCGCACCTGCAGTACCTCGACATGGTCGATGCCGAAGCACATTGCGCGGCAGGCGCGTCGGTGTGGGACTGGGCCGGCACCGAGACCGACGTAGCTGGCCATCCGGATGAGCCAGATGTCGTCCTGGCGGCGGCCGGGGACGTCCCCACGCTGGAGACGCTCGCCGCCGCCGCCCTGCTGCGCGAGCACCTGCCCTACCTTCGGGTCCGGGTCGTCAATGTCGTTGACCTCATGGCGTTACTGCCCCAATCCGAACATCCACACGGCTTCACCGACGAGAAGTTTGAGCAGCTGTTCACGGCCGAAACAGATGTGGTGTTCGCCTTTCACGGTTACCCGCGCGCAGTTCATGAGCTGCTGCACGGACGTGCGAACGCAAGCCGCTTCCATGTAAGGGGATTCTCCGAGCAGGGCACCACGACCACCCCGTTCGACATGGTCGTCCTGAACCGGATGAGCCGTTATCACCTGGTTCTCGAGGCATTGCGCCGATCGCGACGCGCACCAGAACATGGCACCGAACTCGCCGATTATTGCCAGGCTCAGCTGAGTCGACACTACGACTATGTCCGCGAGCACCTCGAAGACATGCCCGAGGTCGCGACCTGGACGTGGCCGTCGTGAGCAGTACGACCGTGCTGACGCTCAATCCCGGTTCTTCCTCTTTGAAAGCCGCGGTCTTCGACGCCGGGCTCGTCCTGTCGATCGGTGTCGAACGTCTCGCCACCGATCAGGCCAACCTGACTGTCTCGGTGGATCAGGCAGAAGAACAGCGCGCCTTCACCGGTGGAATCACCGAAGCGATCGCCGCGATCGCCGCCGAACTACGCAGCCGAGGCCTGGAACCGGACGCGGTAGGCCATCGAGTGGTACATGGTGGCCCGAAGCACTATCAGCCTACGGTAATTGACGATTCGCTACTGAATGACCTGCATGACGCCATCCCCCTTGCGCCGTTGCACCTGCCCGGCGACCTCGAAGCCATTGCGCATGCCCGCCGCACATGGCCAACGGCTGAACACATCGCCTGTTTCGACACCGGCTTTCATCACGACCTGCCCGATGTGTCTCGCCGCCTGCCAGTGCCCGAAGAGCTCGCCAACTTCGGTGTGCGCCGCTACGGATTTCATGGCCTGTCCGTCCAATCCGTGCTGCACGCCCGCCCAGACCTGGGTGGCGCCGTGATCGCCCACCTCGGCAGCGGCTGCAGCGTCACTGCCGTAGCCGACGGGAAATCGCGGCACACCACCATGTCCCTGACCCCGACCGGCGGAACCGTATCGGCCACCAGAACGGGTGACCTCGATCCTGAAATCGTCCTCTATCTCATTCAGCAACACGGCTACTCCGTCGATGGCCTGCGTGAGGTGTTCGACCATCGCTCAGGCCTAGCCGGCATCGCCGATGGGCGTCACGATGTCCGTGACTTGCTAGCTGCGGGCGCCTCAGGTGACGCCAATGCGGTTCTGGCGTTGGAGATCTTCGTCGCCAGCATCGCAGCAATGATCGCCGGCTGCGCTACCCACCTCGAACAGTGGGATTCACTCGTATTCACCGGCGGAATTGGTGAACATGCCGAAGGCGTGCGGGCACGAATCTGCGCGGCGTTGCTGCCGCTGCGGTCGGCTGCGAAGCCGCACCGCACAGCAGACGCGGTCGCGGACCTCGCCGCAACTGGCCTGCGGATCGTCGTGGTGCCGGCTGACGAAGAGGGCGTTATCGACCGGCTGACCCGCAGCTGCGTACAGGAGACAGAGACGGATAAGAATGGGACGTATGACAAAGCCGAGCGCTGACAACCCGCTGCTGATCCTGGCGATGGACCACCGCGATTCCTTCGCCCGTCAGTTCGGCGTCGAGGAGGCGCGGGCCACCTCTGAGCAGCGGGAACAGATGAGCAGCGCGAAGCGGCTGATCTACAGCGGACTGCACGCGGCCAGCGCCCAACTCGGCGCTGGCCAAGCGGGCGTTCTGGTCGACGAGGAACTGGGTTCGGCCGTACTGCGCCAAGCGCACAGCGATGGGCTGGCGCTGGCGATGCCCGTAGAGAAGAGCGGGCAGCGGCTGTTCTCGCTGGAATATGGGGCGGAGACCGCAGCGCACATCGCCGAGTTCGATCCCAGCTACGTCAAGGTTCTCGTGCGGATGAACCCGGATGACGACCCACGAGACACCCCGGACCAACTGCACGCCCTGGCCGAACTGTCCGAGCTGTTGCACAGCCTCGACCGGGCGTTCTTATACGAATTGCTGGTGCCACCGACCGATGGGCAACTGAGTCAAGCAGGCGGTCAGGAAGGTTATGACCGCGACCTGCGACCAGACCTGGTGGTGCGAGTCATCACGGCTAATCAGCAGGCCGGCGTAGAACCGACGCTGTGGAAAATTGAAGGCCTGGAGACAGCCTCTGCCGCCCGCCAGGTGGTCGAGGCCGCGAAAACCGGTGGGCGTGCGGCCGACTGCATCATCCTCGGCCGCGATGCGCCGCAAGCCACCCTCGACCATTGGTTGCAGGTCGCTGCACCCGTCGAAGGCTTCGTCGGCTTCGCCGTCGGCCGCTCGATCTGGGAAGAGCCGCTCAACGATTACCGGCGCGACAACGACGCCGACCGCCTTTCCAACGCCGTGACCGGCAACTACCTGCACTTCGCCCGCATTTACCTAGAGGCCCGCTGATCAGTCAATTCGCGACCCGGACCAGCCCGTCATCACCGAATCGTGTAACGCTCGGCACCGTATCGATGCCGAGCGTTACACAATTCGCTGGTTTTTATGGACGGAAGCCGTGAGTCAGTCCAACATCCAGTCGACAGAGTCCTTGGCAGTGGGCGCGTAGCTACAGCTCAAGCCAGTTTGGACGCTGATCCGCAGGTGCTGGCCGAGTGGCGCATCGACAGTAGCGATGCGCTCGGTCGCTGCGCTGATGGCCTTTTGTACTGCGATGCGAGCACGTTCGTTGCTGGAGCCGGCCGTTCGGCTCCGTCCGTTCAGGCCGGCCGCTCGGGCAAGCTCGTTCAGGAGTGCGTCGCGTTCGGCGCGCCTCAGTTCGAGACGCCCGACGTCGGCCCATTCTTCGGCTTCGGCGAGTTCGCGGTCGAGATCTTCGAGCCGCTGGCGATATTCGGCGAGCGCCTGCTTGTCGAGTAGCTCGCCGAGGCCGGATTCGACCACGACGCCGGTGCCTGCTCCGACCAGCTCGAGCGCCGTGACAGGCTGGCCGGGCCGGCGCAACAGCTCGCGAAGGTAGCTGAAGCCGCGTAGGGCTCGCAGGGGAACCGCGACGCTGTCTCGTCCGATTAGCCAGAGTCCTCCTGGTATCGGGTGCAGGTGGGCCGGACGCTCATCCACTCGCGAAGCAGCGTTACCAGGATTGGCAGCTGTCGGCTCCCACCGCGCCAGCCGCTGTCGCCACCACTGCGCGCCCAGACGCTCATACGTCGCCAGCGCGCGGGTGCGCAGCCGCGTCGCAGTGTCGGGATCGCCCAGAAACGCCGCGGCGCGGGCCAGGGTGTCATCGGTGACGCCGTGAAACATCACCGCGCCGGCATTGATCACCGCTCGGTCTTCATACGGCATGAGCAATCGGGCCGCGTTGGCAATCACCTCGCGGTCGGCGACGAACAGTGCCGCTTCGAGAATGCATTGCAGCGTCAACAACCAATTCACGTCTCGGGGAAGCTCGTCGAGTACCGGGCTGTGAAAGGTGTGCACGAGCGCACGGGCGCGTTCTGGTTCGCCCGCGCACGTCCACAAGAACGCTGCCTCGGCACAGATCGCGGTCGCGCCCTCTGCGAGCGCGAACGCCTCGACCTCTGCTGCACCGTCGGCGCAGACAGTCATATCGCCGGACTGGGCCGCGGAGTAGAACGCCATGGCTTTGAGCACCATCCAGGCGTCGGCGAGGGACGCCTGATCGGCCGCCGCCGAAGCGATGCTGACGAGGTGTGCCGTCGTGTCGGTGCGACCTCGCAGCAGGTCCAGCATCAGTCGCCGCGACGCGGCAAAGAACAGGGCTCGCGGTGATTCTTCGCCGAGGCGTTCCAGGGCGCGCATCTGCCGGTGGATCGCCTGGAGGTCGAGCGTCTCGCAGGCAACCTGCAGGCCCCACAGATGCGCCCGCAGCCGAGCTTCGGGATCGAGCACGTGCGCGGCGACGTCGTCGAGCCGAACGGTGAGGGTGCGCCGGACGCCGAGGTCATCAGGGCCCCACCGCGCGGCGAGTGCGGCGTCGAGGCAGTCGGCCAGCAACTCGGGGGAGTCCGCGCGTTGTGCACGCTCCAGCGCCTCGTCAGCGAATTGGACGGCGCGGCTGGAGTGCCCGGCGTAGGCCCAGCAACGAGCGAGCGCCGCCCCGAGCCGAGCGCGGGTGGCGTCGTCGGTCGTCCGGACGAGCACGTCATACAGCTGAGCCGGCAGCTTGCCGGGCTCGGCGCCGAACAGGTAGACCGAGGCCGCGCCGAGCACCGCCCGAGTCCAGCCGTCGAGGTCGTCCGCGCTGCGGCAGCGCGTCGCAGCGGCGTCGTACAGGCGTGCCGCCGTATCCCCCCGACCGGCCGCGCGTTCGACATCGGCCTGGTCGAGGAGATCACGCACACTGGACGGGTGCGTCACCACACCTCATCTTAGGGTTCTCGGTGGCTTTCAGCACCGATTCAGGGACGAATGAGGTGGACGGCGGCGGCATGTTCGCGTTGTTTCGCCTCGTCCCAGTCACCGGTGCAGAAGATCGACAGCTCGACGATGGTGTCGCCGACCAGATCGGCGCGGATCATTTCTCGGCAGTACCACCGCTGGCCCTCGTTGCTCCAGCGTTCCTCGAATTCGATGGTGAATCCGTGCTCGGTCTGCTCCACCCTTTCCACCCGCACTTGCCCGGGGAACGGGTGACCGGCGACCCGCTCGGCGATGATGTCTTCGGCGGTCGCGGTCTGGATTCGCCAATGCGGCAAAGAAAGATCGGCGAAGAGGTCGGGCGCGAACAGCCCGTCGGGAATCGTCCCCGTCTCCAGGAACCGGATCAGGTTCGCGACCGCCACGCTGCTGTCCGGGCGCACGAGCACCGGGCTGGCGCTCGCGGTCTTCGCTGCGGCGCTCATGCCTGGGCTCCTGCTCCGGCCAGGTTGCGCTGCACGACAGACATCGTCGCCTCCAGCTCGGCTGTCGGGCTGAACTCCACGATGCTGGTGCCGGCGGTAAGAAGTGGCAGGTGCCCGGGCGGAGCGTAGTAGGCGTCGCCGGCCACGTAGGTCTCCTCGTGATCGTGCCAGCGGAACGTGACCTGGCCCTCGGTCACCACGCCCCAGTGCACACACTGGCATCGATCCTCAGGCAGCCCGACGAAGTAGGGCGCCGGGTCGACGTCCTGCTTGAAGGTCTCGAAGCTGACCGTGTAGTTGTCGAGAGGGGCGTAGCGACCCTCGATTTGTTCCTCGTCGACCTCGACCGGGGTCGACATTCGATTCGCACTGGGCATGGTGTCCTCCATCGATAGGTGAGCTGACACCCCTCAGGCGTGACATCTTGCGGAACACCGTGACGACCGGCTTCACGACCCTGGTTGCCGTGATCGCTTGACCCTCACGCGACGTCAGAGTGTTCGGTGCAGTCGTGGATAAAACGAACGCATTTGCAGCTGCTATCGGCGGGGTCGTCCGGCGGCTGTGGCCAGTACCGATCTGCATGCGCAAATGGTTGCTCAGGTCCTGTGCTGGACACCCGGTTTACGTCTGGCTGCTGTGGGGCTCGGCCGCGATCGTCATGCTGACGTGCCCGATGCTCCTGGCCGATCCGGTGATGCTGGCCCTAGCTTTGGATCCGGAGTTGCTGGCCTTGATCGTCGTCGTTGGCGCTCGGTATAGCCATCTTCAGTTGCTGCAGGGCGCTTTGATCGTCCGTCGAGGAAAGGCGGGTTACTCCGCCGTTCCCCGTGCGCTCAAGCATTGCATCCGAGAATGAGGAAGCTAGTGTGCTGTTCGGCGTGGCCTACGGCCACGGTTTGAGCTCTTGGACGAATCCCTGCTGGCGTAGGCGAATCGATGCGGCGGGAAAGGTCTGCGACACAAGCTCGACGACCGTGCCGTCCGGATCCTTGAGGAAACCGATCTTCTGAGCCTCGGTGTCGAGCGAGGCTCCGCCTTCGAGAGTGGACTCGCGGATGTCGTCATAGCCCAGCGCCCGCAGCCGTGCGACCACTTCGTCATAGTTGCATTGAAAACCGAGCAAGAACGGGCCTCGGAAGGGTGGGCCGACCGGTACGGGCTCGTCCGAGGTCGCCCTGAATTCCACAAGTTCGACGAGGGTCACGCCGATATCTTGTGGGTCGGCAAGGTGAGCTTGGCGCTGCCGATGGCCATCGGTTACTCCCATCAAGGGGGCAAACGGTGATTGGAATTCGTTATTCGAGATGACGACCAGCCCGATCCCATCGCGATAGAACTCGAGACTCCTTTCGAGGCTGCTGCAGGCGATAGCGGAATTGATGAGCCTGCTCATGGTGCGGTGGCGGCTTGCTGACCAGCCTGAGTGTTCTTGTTGTTGTCCATCGGCGAATGGTTCCACGATCGGTGCTGGGTAGTCCAGAGGTGAGACGATGCAGGATCAGAAGGACGTTCGTGACCTCAAGGAGCGCAAGCCATGTTCGAGTTGCTGGTCAGCGGTGACGCAGTCGTACCCGATCACGACGCCGCGCTGCGGCAGTGCCAGCAAGAGTGGCTGCTGCCCGATCAGCGGCCGCAATGGACTGTGGAATCCCCGGCTCTTGGTGCCAAGTGGACGTTTGCGAGAGTGCAGGCAGACCGCAGGGCGGCGCCAACTGCCCTGGAGGTACTGGGTGTTCCCTTCAAGGCGCCCGCACCAGCTGAGCGTGGCGTGGGTTATGCATTCATCCCCGAAATCGCCGCAGCACAGGGCACACGGCCCTCGCGAACTCACTCGACGGTGCTCTCGACCACGGATCTGGACGCTGTCGCTGCCCGTCTGGCCGCGGCGGGTGCGAAGTTCCGTCTGGATCAGCCGGACGGGATCTTCCCCTTTCCGCGCCTTTGGGTTGGGTTCTCGCCCTCCGGCGGTGAGCTCTATGACCCAAGCGCTGATGCTGGTCTGCATCTAGAAGTCATACCGCACGAGCCCTTGCTAATGCCCGCCCTCGATGCCGAATTCGTTCCGCCGCTGCCGGCACGCGGGCTGCCGGTCAACGTTGTCGCCCGCACGATCGTGTTGCCTGATGTGAATGCGGCATTGCACACCCTCGATGCCAACCTCGGGTGGCGTCCGAGCAGCGACGCGACAGCCCCGGACGGGACGAGGCGGGCACGATTCGCCTTTCCTTACCCGCGTAGTGCCGCGCTCGAGCTCGTCGAACCCGCTTTTGGCAGCGCTGAAGCCGATTTTCTCGACCAATGGGGCCCTGGACCGTTCAGCAGCCGGATTGCCGTCCGCGACCTCGATGCCCTGGAAGAGCGACTGGCCGTCGCCGGCATTCGTTGTACCTACCTACCTGCGGCTCAGCCGGGCGAACCGAAGCGGCTGCTCCGTCCCGCGGAGTGGAGGTTGGGCACCGCCCTGGAATTCGTCGAGAGCGCCGACACGTGAGGCGCGACCCGTTGCGCCGAGGTTGGCGCGCAAAGCCGATGCTACAAAGCCGATCCTGCAAAGCCGATCCTGCAAAGCCGATCCTGCAAAGCCGAACCTGAAAGGATGAAACGCATGGCAACCAACATCATTCCGGAAAGTCACCGCGATCTTGTCACCTCGACGACTGTTGCCCTGTCCACGATCAACGACGACGGCAGCATTCAGACCACAGCGGTCTGGATGCTTCTGGATGACGACGGATTGCTTCGTACGTCACTGTCCACGAACCGCGTGAAGTATCGCAACCTTGTCGCCCGGCCGCTCGCGACGATCTTTTCCCTTTCCCCGACCAACCCGTTTCACACCCTTGAGGTAAGGGCAAACGTTGAGATCGCGTATGACGATGCCGAGCGCACCTTCATGGCGAAGCTCATCGCTATGTATGGGCAGACCCTCGAATCAATGGCTGAGCAAGCTGCCGAAGAACGCGTTGTCGTCACGTTCCAGCCGATCCGTATTCGCGCCCAGGGCTGAGGCTGAGGCTCGAACTCACGTCCGGGCGTGCTGATCTAAGGTTCAGATGATCACAGTGGTAAATCGTGCGCGCCGTCAGGAGAAAACATGCTTCGCCTCGGACTACACTTCGCCAGCGTCAGCTATGACCTTGGCTCTCATGAGCTGTTCTCACACCTCGTCTCTGTCGCGCAGGCGGCGGACGCCAGTGGGTTCGACTCCATCTGGGTTCCGGACCATATGCTGCAGGGCGCTATCGGCGGAGGCCCGAACTCGCCCATGCTTGAGGCTTACACAGTGTTGGGTGGACTCGCCGTCGCTACCAACAAGGTGAGCGTCGGTGCGTTGGTCTCGCCGGTGACCTTTCGCCAGCCGTCCTTGTTGGCCAAGGCCGTCACGACATTGGACATCGTCTCCGGTGGCCGCGCGGTGCTCGGTATGGGCGCCGCTTGGGACGCGGGCGAGCACACCGCTTACGGACTTGACTTTCCCTCTATGACGGAGCGTCAGGACCGCCTCGAAGAGGCCGTGCAAATCTGTCGATTGCTGCTGACCGAGCCAGTTGCTTCTTTCTCTGGAAAGTATTTCTCGATTACTGATGCCATCGCGGCACCGCGGCCCGTCCAGGCCAGACTGCCGATCTTGGTCGCAGGCGGCGGAGAGAAGCGGACCTTACGGACTGTCGCGCGCTACGCCGATGCGTGCAACGTATCCGGCACCGCGGAGCAGATCCGTCACAAGCTGAGTGTATTGGATGATCACTGTTCGACCGTGGGTCGCAACCGGGCCGACATCGTTGCGACCTGCGTTGTCCAACCGCCCTCGAGCGTGGACGAGCTCCTGACGGCTGTGGGGGAGCGGCTCGAGGCTGGTATCGACGGGATCATCCTGTTGGCCAGCAACACCCCGGACGCCGAAACGGTCACTTCATGGGGCCACGCCCTCACCGGGTTATGGTCATAGGCATGACAGCCCCAGTGGTTTCAAAGGTAGACGCAGGCGAACGGATGGTCAGCCGTCAAGTGGTGGTACCGGCGCCTGCCGCGGACGTGTTCGCGCTGATTGCCAATCCGCACCGGCACCCTGAACTGGATGGGTCGGGTACGTTGCGGCAAAGTCCCGTGTCCGGACCCGAGCGACTGAGTGAGGGCGCGAAGTTCACCGTCGCGATGAAGCAGTACGGTTTTCCTTACAAGATCACGTCAACGGTCACGGCCTTTGCCGACAACCAACTCATCGAATGGCAGCACCCGATGGGCCATCGGTGGCGCTGGGAGTTGAGCGAGAGCGAGCCGGGCGTCACCCAGGTTACGGAGACGTTTGACTACAGCACGGCCAAAGCCCCCAAGGTGCTGGAGCTGATGGGCCTACCTAGCAAAAACGCAGTTGGCATAACCTCGACGCTGCAAGCCCTGGCCAGCCGTTTCGCCTGACGACACCGATCGACGGCTGGCATACTCGGATCGATGTAGCATACGGGCTGGACTCTTGACCTTGCTCCTTCGCTGTGCCACGCTCTGCTCATTTGCATCGTCGCTGTATGCCTTTAGGGGGACGGGGCCATGAGCGCAGGACGAGCGGTTGAATCATCGAAACGTGTCGGGCCATGGATGGGCATTGTTTTCGTCGTGCTATTCGTAGTTGGGTTTCTTATCTTCACTACGCCCGATAGCAATAAGAACACCCAGAAGTGGGATCAGTGGTGGACCGATAGCAGCCATCGTACGGCGGCGATCATCGGCGCGTATCTGATGGTGTTGGGCTGCCTGGCGTTCGTCTGGTTCGTCGTCGATCTAGGCCAGCGCTTCGCGTCACGGGGCTTACTGCCGATTGCCTTTGGCACGATGTTCGCCGGCCTCGGGATTGTCTCGGCCTCGATTCGAGTCGCGATCGCCGGTGGCAAACAGTTCGGCGATCTGGCCGTCCAGCCAGGGGGATTCTCCGCTGAACTCGACAATGTCGGGTTCGCGATCTTGCTGCTTTCGGGTGCACTGGCGGCCGGAGCGTTCACCGGGACTGCGTCCTATCTCGCGTATCAGGACGGGACACTACCGAGCTGGTTGGCAATCGCGGGCTTCGTGGTCGCCGTGCTTCAGTTGCTCGGCACGCTGTTCTTTCCGTTCGCTCTGTTCGTGATCTGGGTACTGGTCGCTTCGATCGTCCTGCTCCGTCGATCTCCGGCCGACGGGCCGGGTGGGCCGGCTGGGCCCATTGCCTGATTGCGGTTGCCTGGCTGCGGCTGCCTGACTGCACGGCTCAGCTGACGATGCTCAGCGCCGCCGCGACGAGGTAGCCGAATACCGTGTAGAGGCCGACCCGCTTGCCGCCGTGCTCGAACGCCTCGGGCATCATCGAGTTGGCCAACATGGTCAGCACGGCACCGGCGGCGAATGCCTGTGAGTAGAGCCCCTGCACGTGTGCGGAGTGAGCGAGTAAGTAACCCGATGCTGCGATCAACGCGCACGCAGCCGTGAGTGCCGTCCACATCCAGGTGATCCGCCGATCGGTGTAACCGGTGTCTTTCAGGCTTGTCGTGCCCGCGATCCCCTGTGGAATATTGGAGACGAACACGGCCGCGACGAACGCGACACTGATCCCACCGCCGAGCTCGAGGGTGATTCCGAGAACGAATGCCTCGGGGATGCCGTCGAGCAGCGCACCTAGGAACATCGCTGCACCCGAGCTGCTCGGACTCGCTGGGTCGACTGACTGGCGATCCGCGCCGCCGTTCGTGTCGACCAACCGGTCCGCGATGAAGTAGGTGAGGGCGCCGAGTGCGAATCCGACACCGATACCGAGGCCATGCTTCAGGGTCGACTCGGGGATCAGCTCGTACGCCACGGCGCTGATCATCGTCCCGGCGCCGAAGCCCATCACTTCACCAGTCGCACGATAGGAGTGCCGCATTGGACCTGCCAGGGCCTGGCCGATGTACAGGGACGCCGACGAGAACGCGCCCCACCCCAGCGCCGCCCACACGCTCATGACGCCAGTCCCTCCCTCGCGGTTAGAGGCTTTCGCCGGTCTCGATTCGGCTACGGACGCAGGTGATTATCGAGCCAGGCGAATGATCGCGCGTGATAGAGGGTACGGGCACCCTGCTCGCAGTGATCACCTGCTCCTTCTGCAGTAGTGAAATGGACGAACTCGCTTTCGCAGTTCAGCGATGCGACGAGTTCCGGGGCGCTGGCGCCGATGTCGTCATCTTCGGCGTTGCAGACCCAGGTGGGGCAGGTGATCTGTTCGGCGTGGCCGGCGAGGTTGTAGGCGGCCAAGGCATCGAGATAGCCAATCGGGCTGCGGTCGCCGTGCACGAGTTGGCCGCGGCGAAGCGCCCACCCGGCGGTAGGTTTGCGGGCGACGATCCGCAGGATGAGGCCGATCAGCACCCGAGCCGACCGCTTACCTGCCTTGTAGCGAGTGGCGAGTGGCGGTGGCAGCCTTGCCAGGAAGCCGGCCTGCAGATCGAAGGATCCGCAGTCGGCGATCAGCGCGGCGAGCCGGTGTTCGCTTGCAGCCGCCCGCGGGGCGAGATGGGCGCCGAGGCTCAGCCCGATGAGCGCCAACCGATTGGGGTCGACATCGGCCCGGGACGTGGCGTAGTCCACCACCGGGGCGACTACGGACTCCCAGTCCGGACGCATCGTCAGGCCCTGGTGCAGGAGAGCGCCGCCTTGGCCCGGGCCATCAAAGGCAAGGACGTTGTAGCCGCGGGTCAGCGCAGCGGCGCCATTGAAGAAATACAGCTCCTCGCAGGTGCCGTCATAGCCACCGGTAAGGATTACGGTGGGCCGCGGGTCCGGCGTCTCGTCGGGTTTGAGGAAGTAACCGGGCAGCGTGGTGTCCCGATAGGGGATCGCAATCGTTTCGACCGGCGCATCCATCAACCGCGTCGCAGAACGAAATGCCTCTGTCTGCAAGAGATTTGACTGCGTCAGGCGCGGGTCGACCGGAGTGCCGAGCAGCATCACCCCGGACGTGCGGTAGTAAGTGCACGCTCGCAGATAAGCGCCGCAAGCGCTCACCCGCCGCCCGGCGCGTTCCTCTTCTTGCGCGAGTTCGTGTACGCGCTGAGCCAACCGCTGCCAGCCGTCATGCCAGGAATCGAGGTCACCTTCGCTGATCTCGCGCGCCGTCTGCAGGCACTCGCCGATGTCGGCGCCGCCGTAGGCCGCAGTCCCGACGGCCCGCAGCAGTTGTGAGTCCAGCAGTTCGTCTTTGAAGACAAGCCTGGCCATCCGAACCCCCTCGTGAACATGTGCGGTAAACGTGCGTACAAAACCTGCAACTGACCAACGGCCGCTGTTCGAAGACTGGGTCAGGTCGTGGCGATCAAAAAGTCTTCTCCGCTTGATGGTCGCAGGCCATCGGTCCGGTCGGCAAAATAGCGCTCAGCGATGGTAATTCCGGAGACGTGTTCGACATTGCGGAAGCCGGCATCGCGAGCGAGTGCAAGCATGTCCTGGGGGGTATAGAAGCTGACGAATGGGGTCCCCGCCGCGCGGGCGCCTTTCTGGGACTCCTGGAGCCCGGACCGGTCGGCATCGTCGATGAGATCGGTCGGCAACAAGAAGGTCATCGCCAAGGTCGAACCCGGAGCGAGCTCAGCGAGCTGGTGCAGAGTGGCTGCGGTGGCCTCCCTGGTGAGGTACATGGTGACGCCGGTCGAGGCGACGACCGCGGGTCGGCCAGCGTCAAAGCCGGCGGCGGCCAATTGCTGCCACCAAGACCCACCGCCCTCGAAGTCGACCGGGACGAAACGCAGCCATTCAGGGATGCCGTAGCCGAGCTCGAGCAGACGGTGCCGCTTCCAGGCTTGAGGGCCGGGCTGGTCAATCTCGAATACTCTTAGGCGGCTGGCGATTTCTGGCCGGCGTTGGGCGAAGGTGTCCAGGCCAGAGCCCAGAATTACGTACTGCGCGACATCGCGATCGGCCTGCTCGACCACCAGATCCTCGATGAAGCGAGCCCTGGCCACGATGGCCGCCCGGAACCCACTGGTGCCAGCCGCGTCCATGTCCGGGCGGGAACGCCAGTCGCTGTCAGGGGCTGCCAGCCTCAGGCCGATCTCGTCTTCGAGTACGTGTGGTGGTGGGTCGACGAGGGTGTGCATCGCCCGCCACAGCGCGACTCGCACCGCCGTGCTTTCCGGCTCGGCGGGGTCATCGTCTGCCATCAGGTTTCTCCTTATCCGGACTGGTGCTTTGCGGGAAAGTCAGCTCTCCTTCTCAGATCGTCTATGCCGGTATGCGCCTTCGCGGTTGGGAAGGTCGCGGTTGGGATGATCGGGGTTTGGTTGGTCGGGGCTGGGATGGTCGTGATTTGGACGGTCTAGATAGGTCCGCAGCGCGTTAGTGACGAGGGCGGACAGAGACATACCCTCTTCGATGGCATGGTGCTTGACCTGCTTTATCAGCACGATCGGCAGATACACGTTGAACTGTTTGACGTCCTCGTCGCCCACGCAAGCATGCTAGCAACCTAGAAGCGCGAGGTGGACTTCGGGAATGGGCCGCGCGAATATGGATGCACAGCGCAGGTGGCCTTGACCGGGGCCACCTGCAACACAATCAGAGGAGCATAGGCATGGATATGAAGCTCGAAGTTGTGGTGTTGCCAGTGTCAGACGTAGACAGAGCGAAGAACTTTTACACCGCACTCCGGTGGCGGGAGGACGCCGACTTTGTCACCGGTCCGGACTTCCGGGTAGTGCAGCTGACGCCGCCGGGCTCCCCGTGCTCGGTCATCTTCGGCACCGGCCTGACCTCGGCCACCCCAGGCTCGGTGGACGGTCTGCAGTTGGTGGTGGACGACATCGAAGCCGCCCGGACCGAGCTCGTCGGCCAAGGCGTGGACGTTGGTGAGGTTTTCCACGACGCAGGCGGAGTGTTCCATCACGCCGGCACGACCGGGCGGGTGTCGGGGCCGTCCTCGGATCGGCAGAGCTATGGCTCGTGGCTGTCGTTCAGCGACCCTGACGGCAACACCTGGTTCATTCAGGAGGTCACCTCCCGACTACCGGGCCGGGTCGCCGCGGCACCGGCTTACGACTCCGCCGCGGACCTGGCCGGCGCGCTGCGCCGAGCGGCAGCGGCCCACGGCAAACACGAGGAAGAGACCGGGAAGGAGGACCCGGACTGGCCTGACTGGTACGCGCACTACATGGTGGACGAGCGGAACGGCACGAGCAGCTAAGACTGCCTGCGATCGCAGCGGATCCGGGCACGACGCAGTTCGTAGCTTTCCAGCGACGGATTCCACGTCATTCGCGGCTGGTTCTCCAATCGAATGCCTGGGACCCGCATGAGCCGGTCTAGAAATACCCGCGTCTCGGTCAGCGCGACCTGGGCCCCGGGGCAGCGGTGGCTGCCATCGCCGAAGCTGAGGAACGCCCCGACGATCCCCGCTTTCGCTGCGCGGTCGGGGTCGATTGCATAAGGGCATTCGCCAACAGCCGCGGGGTCGAGATTGGACTCCCGCAGGTTGAGTGCGACGAGTTCGCCATCGGCGACCGTGCAGGACGAGAGCGTGGTGTCGGCGTCGGCCTGCCGGTACAGCATCGAGGCGACGGGTTCCAGCCTCAGAAGCTCTTCGAGGATGGCGAATTGGGTCTGCTCGTCGCCGGCAACAAATCGTTGCCGAAGCGGGTCGTTGTCGAACAGGTGCCAGGCGGCCATGACGATGAATTCGCGGGTGGTGACCATACCGGCACCGGCATAAGTAAGGCACTCCATCAGGATCGCCTTGTCCGGGTAACCCTCCTCGATCAGGTGTGAGATGACGTCCTCGCGTGGTTGAGCGCGCCGGCTTGCAATGGCGGGACGAACATCGCGAAGGAAGAACCGACCGACGTGGGCGGCTGCCCATGCAGTTCCGAACGGGCGGACGAACCGGTTCATGCCAGGCAGCCGGGTACCGAACATGGCAGCGGAGATGCGCCGCGACAGGGGGCCGATGGCACTGTCGTTGAGCCCAACGATCTCGGCGGCAACGGCCACCGCCAACTCGAAGGTGATCACGTCCAACTGACCATGGCCCGCCGCCTGCAACTCGGCCAGGAGTCGGTCTGTGGTCTCCTCCATGACGATCCGGTGCCGTGTGCTGATCGCCTTCGGGGTGAAGAACCGGGCGATGGCGGTGCGTCTACGCCGATGAGGTTCGCCGTCGAGGAAGAAGACCGAGGCGAATTGGGGATCGCCGTTCGCCGTGTCGTCGTGTCCGAGCCCAGCTTGGACCATGTTCGGCGAACTGCGCAGTACCTCACGGGCCAGACCGAACTCGGCGACAACCCGAGCCCCGTCTCGGGCTCTCACCCGCTGAGCGGCCAGCGCGGCTGACTTGCGGTCGTCGCGCGCGTTGGTCTCGATGTCCAAAGCCATGTCGGAATCCATCTTCGTCCCGCTCCCTGTCGACCCCGGTTCGCCTCCCGCTAGCCGACTTGCGCAGTCTCTTGGCGCACCGTGACCGGCTCGGCGAGCTGCTGCTCGTCGCAGAGCTTCTGCAGCGTGGCCAGTGTCTCCTCGAGTCCGGCACCGATGCGCGGGCCGGGGGTGAAGGTGGCCGGAAGTTTCTTCATCCCGTTGATCACGCCCACGGTGTCGTAGTGCACCGCGCCCGCAGGGTCGCAGACGAAGTCAGGCATCCGGTCGAGCACGGCGGTGATCATGGACTTGAAGGTCATTCGCGCGACGTTCGAACCTATGCAGCGGTGGATGCCGAGGCCGAAGCTGGAGTGCCGATTGTTCTTACGGTCGGGGATGATCTCGTTCGGGTTGGGGAACACACTCGGATCACGGTTGGCCATCGCCCAGGACAACCACAGCCGCTGACCCTCCTTGAAGTCCACACCCGCCATCGTGCAGTCCTGGCTGATCGTCCGTCCGTCGCCGGGCGCCGGGGTGTAGAAGCGCAGAAACTCCTCCGTCGCCGAGTCCAGCAGGGTCTCGCGCTCGCGTGACAAGCGCTCGCGCTGGTCCGGATGCTCGGAAAGCCACTCCAAGCTGTGCGCGGTCAGCGCGGTCGTGGTGTCGAAGCCACCGCCGATCAGCAGGCCCAGCTGCGAAGTGATCTCAGCGTCCGACGGTTTACGACCGTTGATCGTTGCCTTGACCAGCCCGTCGATCAGACCTGGTTTCGGATTCGTCCGGGTGGCCACGACCGCTGCATGCAGGCGCCCCATCATCTCCCAGATAGTCTCGATAACCCTTGGCATATCGGGTGAATCGGGCTTGGTGTACACCTGTGCGTGCGCAGGCTCGCAGTACACTTCCCAGTCCGCCAGCGGCAGACCCATCATCGCCAGGGTCAGCACTGCCGGCACGATGTTGGCGAGATCGTCGACGAAGTCGATGGAGCCAGTTTCGATCACCTCGTTCAGTGCGGCTCGGGTGATCTCCTGGGTGACCGGGCGCCACCGGTTCACGGCTGCAGGGGAGAGATACGCATTCAGAGACTGGCGATAGTGCCGCTGCTCGGGCGGATCCAAGGTCAGAAAGGAGGCCTCCATCGTGCCCGAATCGATCGAGGGGATGCTGATGCCCTTGTAGCCGCGCCGCTGGTTGTGTACGTCCAGATCGTTGGAGACCTTGTCCGCACTGCGGGCGATATCGAAGAGTTCTTTGTTCCCGGCCGCAAACCAGTGACCGCCGTAGGTCTCGTTCCACGCCACCGGACATTTGGACTGCATATCCGCAGCAAGCTCCTCGAAGCGCACGCGGTATTCCTGCCCGTGGCGGTCGAAGGTGTAGATGCGGTCGATGGGTGGTTCGTCGCTCATCGGGTGCGCCTCCCTGTTCGGATTATCGCGGGTCGTTATACGACTGATTCAGTCTTTGTCCGGTGTCTGAATCTCAATTCACTAAACTACTCTAAGATCCAAGCTCCGTATAGGTTCTCGAATAACCACTGATGGCCGATCCGGCTAAGTCTTCAATGCGACGGAATGCGGACCGCCGGACGTGCATCGGTTCGCATTGCCTTGCCAAATCTGTGTCAAAAGCGAAATCCGGCGCGATTCTTGATCAAAAAGTTTCGACTCTGAGAATGCGTGACAGACGCGTCTCAGGCGGCTAGCGTATGGCTACCTGCCGTCGCGAGCAAAGAGGTCAATGCTGATGTCTGCTATGCCTGCTCCCGAAATTGCACCGATTCCCGATCACGTCCCGCCTGAGCTCGTCTACACGTTCGATCAGGTTTATGCGGATGGTTTCGACTCGGACCCGTTCGGCACCTATGAAAAGGTGCGTGCCGAAGCACCGCCAATCTTTTTCAGCCCGGTGTCCTTCAACGGACCGGGTAAGGGTGTCTGGTACGTGACCAGGCCGGACGACATCCGCCGCACCCTTCAAGACGGTGACTTCTTCACCACGACCATGGGCTACGGCGGTGCGGCCAAGGCGATGCCGCGGCGGATGATCCCACTCGAGCTCGACCCGCCGGACAACCGCAAGTACCGGTTGTTGTTGACCCCGTTGTTCTCGCCTTCACAGATGCGTCGCCTGGAAAGCGGTATCCGCGAGACTGCCAACGAGCTGCTGGACAAGGTGATCGCCAACGGACGCTGCGACTTCGCCCATGACTTCGCAGCCGTGCTGCCCGCGACCGTATTCATGGCCTTGATGGGCTATCCGATGGAGCGTAAAGCTCAGTTCCTGGAGTGGGAGGACACGTTCTTCCACAATCTGGACTTCGAGGCACGGGCGGCCGCAGGCAAGAAGATCGAGGCCATGAATCTCGAGATGATCGGCGAGAAGCGTCGCAACCCCGACGAAGGCCTTATTTCCAAGCTCGCCGCGATCAGCTTCGACGACGGAACGCCGGTGCCGGATGACGACATCCAGGACATGGCGTGGCTCTTGTTCATCGCCGGCCTGGACACGGTCAGCTCGGGCTTGTCCCATTCATTCCGCTACCTTGCCGAACACCCCGACAAGAAGCAGGAATTGATCGATGACCCCGCGCTGATTCCGCAGGCGGTGGAGGAGCTGCTTCGCTGGCATGCCTGGGTGAATCCGCCGCGCACAGTGCGTGAGGACACGGTGCTCGGCGGTGTACAGATGAAGCGTGGCGACGAGATCATGCAGCTCCACACCCTGGCCAACCGCGATTCCGAGCTTTTCGAGCACTCGATGGAGGTCGATTTCCATCGGGAGCAGAATCCGCACACGGCCTTCGGCGGCGGCCTGCACCGGTGCGTCGGTTCCCACCTTGCCCGGCAGGAACTTGCTATCGCGATCAAGGTCTGGTTGGACCGCGTACCGGACTACTCATTGCCGCCGGCAGATCGTGACGGCCTTCGTTACAACACGATGGGCATGTTTGCACTGAAGAGTCTGCCGCTGGAGTGGACGCCTCCGAGCACCAGCTAGTCACAACGAGGTCTACCAGCCTTGACAGTGCGCACTGCCCGCTTTACGTTGCTCGCCAAGAGTGACCTGGAGCACACCGGAGGTAAACGCATGAGCCTGTTCATGGACGCACCGATCTTTGACGCCGATCAGCACATGTACGAGGCTGCTGACGCCCTGACGCGGTACTTACCCGATGAGTACAAGAGTGCCGTGCAATTCGTTCAGGTCGGCCGGCACACCCGCATCGCCATCCTCGGCAAGATCACCGAGTACATCCCGAACCCGACGTTTGACCGGGTGGCCGCCCCGGGCGCTCACGAGGCGTTCTACTCGGGCAACAATCCAGAGGGCAAGACCCTGCGGCAGATGAGCGGCCACGGGATGGATGCAGTCCCAGCCTTTCGCGAGCCGGCCGCTCGGATCGAATCCTTGGACGAGCAGGGCGTGCAGGCGACGCTGATCTATCCGACGCTGGCCAACCTGGTCGAGCATTCGGCCGCCGAGGATCCGGAACTGGTCGTGGCAGTGATCCATGCGCTCAACCGTTGGATGCTAGAGCAGTGGGGATTCGTCCATCAGGATCGGCTGTTCATGACACCCGTGATCACCTGCGCCGAGGTGGACGCCGCGCGCCGCGAGCTGGCCTGGGTCATCGAGAACGGCGCCAAGGTTGTGTTGATGAAGCCAGCGCCGGCGAAGGGCCTGCATGGCTGGCGTTCACCTGCACTGCCGGAGTTCGACCCGTTCTGGAATGACGTCCAGCAGGCGAACATGCCGGTCGTGCTGCACGGCAGCCAGCCACCGCTCAGTGACTACGTCACGAAGTGGGAGCCGTCGAAGACGAACAACTTCCAGGAGGTCAGCCCTTTCAAGTGGGTAGCCCTGGGCCACCGCGAGATCGCTGACATGGTCACCAGCCTCATCTGCCACGGCACCTTCAGCCGGTTCCCGAAGCTGCGGGTGGCCAGCATCGAGAACGGCAGCGCCTGGATTCGTCCGCTGCTGCATGACCTTGCTGCTGCGCACGACAAGATGCCACAGGCCTTCGCCGAGCACCCGGTCGAGGTCATGCGGCGCAACTGCTGGGTCAGCCCGTTCTGGGAAGGCTCGGTGGAAGACGTGGTGGACGCTCTCGGCTGGGACAAGGTCATGTTCGGCTCGGACTACCCGCATCCGGAGGGGCTTGCCGAGCCGAAGGACTACTACAAGTACGCCGAAGGCATGGAAGAAGACCGAGCCCGCGATTTCATGGGCGACAACGCGCGACGCTTCCTCGGCTTGCCGGTTACCGCCCGGACGAGCGAACCCGCAGCAGCAATCGGCTAGCGGGCTGCACGTCCGGGCGGTGATCGGGAGCGTCCAGTAGGGCGATCAGACTGCCGGCGGAACCGCCGACGCCATCACGAGGTCGGCCCGGTCCCAGGCACGGTGTAGGCCCATGGCTGCGAAAAGATCGTCGTTGAACGTCTTGGCGACGGACTTTGCACTGAGCACCCCTGGAGCATCCAGTGGGATCGCGCAAGCGCTCAAGACCTGACTGCCAGCACCCCACGCGGCGAGCGCCTTGCAATGCCGGTATGCCTCTTGCAGTAGGAGCACCAGTTTGATGTCGGTGACGGGCGCGGTCCCGTCCGCCACGACGATGGCGTCGAACTCGATCGAGCGAGTGGTCAAGAACGTCCGATCGACAGTTTCGGTATTCGTGCCGTCCGAGAGCACACCTCCGACGGGCGCGATCACGTGGACCGTCGCCCCGAGCTTCTTGGCGGCGCGGCGAAGCTTGTCGATGCCGTCGAGGTCAGAGCCTGTGTCGGCGATGACTCCGATATTCCGGCCTGCGATCGGCCCAGGCTCGAGGACGATTTGGGTAAACGCGGCCGATGGCGTCACGTCGGTGGTGGGGGTGCCTGTTGGCGCAGGCAATCCGAGCCCAGCCGCAACCTCAGCGCAAAGGTCCGCGTCCACGTTTGCCAGGACCTGGAGTTCGCGCTCCTTGATCACCTGCTCGTAGCACTTACCCAGCTCGAACGTGAATGCGGCCACGACGTGTGCCTGTTCGACTGCCGTCAAACTGCGAAAGAACAGCGTCGCCTGGGAAAAGTGGTCGTCGAAGGATACCGGGTTGGCTCGGACCGCTGCCCCCTCGATCGGTCGCGGGGTCTGCACATATCCCTGCTCGGATTCTCCGGCCAGCAGTGGCTGATCGTTGTCGACGCTGTTGGGGTGATACGGGGCAAGACCGGTGTGAATGGCGGTCTGGTGCATGCCGTCGCGCAACATGTCATTGACCGGACAGTGTGGCCTGTTGATGGGTAGCTGCGCGAAGTTCGGGCCGCCGAGGCGAGTGATCTGGGTGTCAAGGTAGGAGAAAAGTCGGGCCTGCATCAGCGGGTCGTTGGTGACTTCGATACCTGGCACCAGGTGGCCGGTATGGAATGCCACCTGCTCCGTTTCGGCAAAGTAGTTCGTGGGATTGCGGTTGAGGGTGAGCTTGCCGATAAGTTGCACCGGTGCGAGTTCCTCGGGAACGAGTTTCGTCGGATCCAACAGGTCGATGCCCTCGAACGAATCGGTTCCGTCGTCCGGCATGATTTGGACGCCCAGCTCGTATTCGAAGAACGCGCCGTTCTCGATGCCGTCGGCCAGGTCGCGGCGGTGATAGTCCGGGTCGATCCCGGCGGCGATCTGGGCTTCTTCCCAGACCAGCGAATGAACGCCGGCGACGGGCTTCCAGTGGAACTTCACCAGACTGGTCTCGCCCGTGGCGTTCACGAGACGGAAGGTGTGTACGCCAAAACCCTCCATCGTGCGATAGGAACGCGGGATGCCACGATCGCTCATCGCCCACATGACATGGTGAGTCGCTTCGGTATGCAGGGAGACGAAGTCCCAGAACGTGTCATGGGCAGTCTGCGCCTGCGGGATCTCACGGTCGGGCTGAGGCTTGGCCGCGTGAATGACATCAGGAAACTTGATGCCGTCCTGGATGAAGAAGACCGGCATGTTGTTGCCGACCAGGTCAAAGACGCCTTCGTCGGTGTAGAACTTCACTGCAAAGCCACGCACATCGCGCACCGTGTCGGCCGAACCCCGTGAGCCGGCAACGGTTGAGAACCGGACGAAGACGTCAGTCTTGGCGCCCCGGGCCAGGAAGCCCGCTTTGGTTACTGACGATGCCGTCCCGTAGGACTCGAAGACGCCGTGTGCCGCCGCACCGCGCGCATGTACGACCCGCTCGGGGATCCGCTCGTGGTCGAAGTGGGTGATCTTCTCCCGAAGATGGAAATCCTCCAACAAGGTCGGGCCACGATCGCCGGCCTTGAGCGAGTGATCGGTGTCGGGCAGGCGCAGGCCTTGTGCGGTGGTCAAGTAATCGCCGGATTGGGCGCGACTGTCATTCAGGGTCAGGTTGTGTTCGGCCGTCCCGGTCGGGCTGGTGGGCCGGGGAGCGCTCTGGTCAGCTTTTCGGCGTGGAGGCATGACAGGTTCCTTCTCTGTGCTTTCGGGTAGCTGTCGAGGCGACGTGCCGCGATACGTTTGGAAAACGCGGCGTGGTGTCGTCAGAACCAGCTTGGCGAGGCGCTGTCATCTCGCTACGTACTCAGGTCCGCCTCGGGCTTTTTCGAGGGCTGGCTGGTGATCGCTGCGGGGGCTGTCTCCCCGATACAGGCGATTACGAAGATCGCAGACCCGACACTACTGGGTCGGGGCAAACTGTGCAGCGACGCGACACCAAAATGTCGGGTTGAACAATTGCCACAATTAGAGCACGGTGGAGGTCGACGCTTCGGGCCTTAAACAGCCATGGAGCGCGCTAAACAGCCAGCGTCCCGGAGTGTCCTCCTAGGAAGGGTCACGCGTGGACTGAGACCGTCTCACCCGCAACGGGGCCGTCATGTGCTGCGTTAGCGCAGTACTCGAAAGCGAAGATCGGTCAGCTGGGGCGACAAGGTCGCCTCGATTCGCCGGAGCGGGACGGTCATCTCACCGTGACCGCCGTACAGCCGTATTCCGCCGCCCAGCAGCACGGGCGCCAGGTGCACCGCGATCTCGTCGAGCAGCCCGGCAGCCAAGGCCTGTCGGGCGACGTCGGCACCGAAGATTCCCAGTCGGCGCCCGCCGGCCGCCTCACGTGCCGTGTGGACGACATCTTCGATCGGGCCGGACAGGAACCTTATTTCTTTGTCGGGAGGATCGCTCGGCGCGGTATGCGTGAGTACGAAGACCGGGCCGCTCCACTTACCACCGTAGATGCCGGCTCGGCCGTTGAAGCGTTGCGTCGCGATGTCGTGCCAGCGCCGACCGGCCAGGACGGCGCCTGTCGTGTCGCGGATCTCGTCAACCATGGGTCCGGCGGGGCCGTGCGCGGCCACCCAGTCCATCGAGTCGCCTCGAGCCGCGATATAGCCGTCCAAAGACATCATGACGTGCCAGACGGTGGCGTCCGACTGGGGCTGCTCCGCTGTTTCTGTCGTCATGACGGCTCCTCAATCCGCGATATTTTGCGCGGGCGGTTTGGAAAGAACCAGTCCAACATTTCGCGTGCCGACGGGCAATGCCTCGCTTGCGGCCCTCTCGGAAAAATCTGTTCACCGGCAAGTGTCGATTTCGGTGGGGTGCCTTCGTAGCCGTGTTAGAGGCCCACCAAACCTCACCCGAACTCACGAAGGAGCATTCACCATGACCGCCACCGAACACGGCACCACGTTTGGCCCTTCCTCTTCTGTCCCGCCGTCTTCTGTCCCGCCGTCTTCTGTCCCTTCCGCCGCGTCGGTCCAGTCGCCCAAGACTCGCCGCCTAGCCCGTGCCTATGCCCTCGGTTGCGCTGCCGTCGCCACCAGCGCGGTATGGGGGGTCGCCAAGGCTGCGGGCGTCGACTTCAAGCTCACCGACTCGCAGGGCTCGGTGGTGATCGGCTTGCCGACCGTCATCGGCTTCACGCTGTTCTGCGCCGGGCTTGGCTGGGCCGCGCTGGCCGTTCTGGAACGGTTCAGCGCCCGGGCAATCCGCATCTGGACCGGGCTAGCCGTCGGCGTTCTTGCACTGTCCATCGTGCCGATCTTTCTCGAGCACGCCACCGCCGGAACCCGTACCTCACTGATCTTCATCCACGTCGCCGTAGCCGCCGTCCTGATCCCGTCGTTTCGCAAAAGTGCAAACGAGCGCTGACGGTTTGGCAGAGTAGGCAACGAAAGCACAAAAACGCGCCCTGCAAGCAAAGCTCCGACGTAGAGGCGGAGTCCACACATCACATAAGGAGACAGCCATGAAGCAGTACCTGTTATCGGTCCATTACGTCGAAGGCCAAGAACCACCGGCGCCCGAGACGATGGAGACCATGTACGCCGACGTCGAGGCGTTCAACCAGCAATTGCAAGCCGACGATATCTGGATCTTCGGTGGCGGGCTGTACGAGCCTGAAACCGCAACGGTCGTTCGTAACGAGAACGGTGAAGTCCTGACCACCGACGGCCCGTTCGCGGAAGCCAAAGAGCACATTGGTGGTTTCTGGGTCATCAAGGCTCCAGACCTCGACGCGGCGATTGCGCTGGCCGGCAAGGCCTCCGCCGCTTGCCAGGGACCAGTCGAGGTTCGTCCTTTCCAAGAGGACGCCCCGGCCTGACCTGATGACAGCTGGTGCTGAAAGCTTTGACATCGAAAAGGTATTCCGTGAGGAATACGGCCGATGCCTGGCTACGCTGATCCGCTTTCTCGGCGACATCAACCTCGCCGAGGAAGCGGTTCAGAGTGCCTTCCTGATCGCCGTCGAGCGTTGGCCCTCAACGGGCCTACCGCCGAATCCGGGGGCATGGATCACCACCACCGCCCGCAATCGGGCCATTGACTTTTTGCGTCGGGAGGGCTCTCGCGATGAACACCACAATCAGGCACTGCTACTGCGCGACGACTCCCCGTCCGAGGCTGACCGGGACGACGTCGTGAACGACGACCGGCTGCGCCTCATCTTCACGTGCTGCCATCCAGCGCTTGCCCGCAATGCCCAGGTGGCGTTGACACTTCGGTTGTTGGGCGGCCTCCAGACGCCGGAGATCGCCCGTGCGTTCCTGGTCCCAGAGGCGACCATGGCGCAGCGAATCGTGCGGGCCAAACGCAAGATCGCCGCGGCGGGCATCCCGTACCGGATCCCGAGCGAGGCCGAGTTACCTGATCGACTGCGAGGGGTCCTGGCCGTCATTTACCTCGTGTTCAACGAGGGATATACCGCCTCGAGTGGCGCCTCGCTCGTCCGCGAGGATCTATCTTCGGAGGCGATTCGCCTTAGCCGCGTGCTGGTACTGCTGATGCCGGACGAGCCGGAGGCCGTTGGCTTGCTCGCCCTGCTGCTGCTAACCGACGCACGGCGCGCCGCCCGGACCGGGGCGGACGGCCTGCTGGTCCAGTTGAGCGAGCAGGACCGGTCGAGATGGGATCAGGCGTTGATCGCCGAAGGGCACTCGCTCGTGCGGGCGTGCCTGAGACGAAATCAGCCGGGGCCGTATCAGGTTCAGGCTGCTATCAACGCCGTCCATACGTCAGCTACGTCTGCTGCCGCGACCGATTGGCCTCAGATCCTGAGACTCTATGACCAGCTGCTGCGGTATTCACCGACGGACGTGGTTGCGTTGAACCGCAGCATCGCGCTCGCCGAAGTCGAAGGCCCGACCGTTGCCCTCGCCGCGCTGGACGGCCTCAAGCTCGATGGCTATTACCTTTTCCACGCCACCCGAGCTGATTTGCTCCTTCGATTGGACAGGAACGATGAGGCGACGGCTGCCTTCGATGCCGCTCTCGCACTGACCACCAACGCCTCCGAGCAGGAGTTCCTGCGCCGGCGCCGCCAGGCGACGGCATCGTGATTCGGACGACGTTCTAGCCGGCAGGCCAGAGGCCCCACGATCACCACTCGGTGATCGCGGGGCCCCGTGCCTGGCGCTAGGTGTGCCTAGCTGTGCCGCTACCCAGCCGACGGAATCTCGACTGCGGCCATCGTCCAACGGTCGACAACCGGTCCGGTGGTCTTGACGACGACCGGCGTGTGGCTGGAGTCCGTTGCTGCTGTGACCTTCTGCGTCCAGAACGAGTCATGGACCCGCTTGTCAACGAACGCGTGCACCAGAGACTGCCCAGCGGCCGCCACCGGAGTCTTGGCCGTCGACCAGTCGTGGCCGGCCGCCCAGACGAGGGAGTTGCAGCCCAGCGGCTTCACCGTTGCGTTAGGTGAACCGGTCAGGCCGGCCCCGCCCGCGGCCGCACCAAGGTGCGCTGCCGCGCCCTTGAACGCAGCGACCGTGATCGAACCGTCGAACCCGGAGTTGGCGAGTTTCGCGGTGACCACCGCGTTGGTCACCGTCGAGGTGGCATGCGCTTGCCAAACCTCGGTCGTACCCCAGGTCGAGTTGGATCGGGTGGCCAGCGACCACGTCAATCCGCCGCCGGTGACGCTCGTCGCCCGCTGGGTCGCAGAACGCGGCCCATCGGCTTCGACGAACGCAACCAGCAATTCGTCCGCTCCCGCTGTCGTCAACTTGGGTGCCACCAGTTGCGACGATGCCTTTGTGATGTCGGCCGAAACGGACTTGTCCAACACCGGCGCGTTGGTCGCACACGTCGGAGGAACCACGACGGCCGGGGTGACCGTGATGGTGACGGTTGCCGGCGCGGAGGTGTCTTTACCGTCGTTGGCGGTGAAGGTGAAACTGTCCGGTCCGCTGTAGCCGGCCGCGGGTGTGTACGTCAGGTTCGCGCCACTGCCCGAGAGGGTGCCGTGTGCTGGTGTGGTTGCGGCGTAGGTCAACGCGTCACCATCGGCGTCGCTGGCTGCGAGCGTGATGGCCTTGGCGGTGTCTTGAGCCGTGGTCACCGATTGTGGGCTGGCGACCGGCGGGTTGTTGACCGGCACGACCACCGTCGGGGTAACTGTGATGGTTACGGTCGCGGGGGCGGAGGTGTCTTTACCGTCGTTGGCGGTGAAGGTGAAACTGTCCGGTCCGCTGTAGCCGGCTGCGGGTGTGTACGTCAGGTTCGCGCCACTGCCCGAGAGGGTGCCGTGTGCTGGTGTGGTTGCGGCGTAGGTCAACGCGTCACCATCGGCGTCGCTGGCTGCGAGCGTGATGGCCTTGGCGGTGTCTTGAGCCGTGGTCACCGACTGTGGGCTGGCGACCGGCGGGTTGTTGACCGGAGCGACCACCGGAGTCACCCTGATGCTGACTGTCGCCGGTGTCGACGTCGCCTTACCGTCACTGGTAGTGAAGGTAAAACTATCCGGGCCGCTGTAGCCGGCTGCCGGCGTGTACGTCAGGTTCGCGCCACTTCCCGACAAAGTGCCGTGCGTCGGCGTGCTCGCCGTTGCATACGTCAGGGCGTCACCATCAAGGTCGGCTCCGGTCAAGGTGATCGCCTTGGCGGTGTCCTGAACCGTCGTCACCGACTGGGCGTTTGCTGCCGGCGGGTGATTGCAATCAGGATCGGCCGCATCGATCAGGCCGTCACCGTCGTCATCGATCCCGTTCGTGCAGTTCTCGGTCGTGACCGTGGCATCAGCCGTAATCTCCACGACAGCGAGGAACAGGTTGTCATCGGTGGAGGGGTTGGCGGTCTGGAAGACCAGCGAGGTGTCGCCGGTGTGGATGAACGGGGTGAGGTTGTACAGCTCGTCATCCGTGCCCGAGTCGGTTGCTGTTGGGTCGGTCGGGTTATCCAGGCTGTCTCCGACCCCGCCTACGGTGATGAGCGAGCCGTTCGCGCCGAGGCCATCGTCGAAGTTACCCGCACAACTGGTCAGCAGGCTCGAGTTCACCGTCACCGTGGAGTACTGAGTACCGCCACAGGCGTGTCCGGCGAGCCCGTTCTGGTAGCTGAAGCCACTGCCCAGCGAAAGCTGCGCCGCAAAACCTGGCGTAGCTGTGTTCACCGCGGACGCGAAGTTCAACGTGACCTGGTCACCAGCCTGCTTCGAACCGCCATCGAGGATCGCGATTGTCACCAAGGGCTTCGTGGGATTTGAATAAACCACGACGAGAGCGACCCCATCGAGATCGGACGGATCGGTATTGACTGCGAAGTTAGTGATTGCGCCGCCGGTGCCGACCTTGGCTGCGACCTGCGCGGTCACGTCCGTCCGCGCGGTGACCAAGCCTGAATCGCCCAGCTCTGAGTTGGTCAGGGTGTCGAGCACAACTGTCGTACCGTCGAAGTCGATCGTGCGATCCTCGACCGCGAGATTTAGGTCGGTGCCGTTGTAGGTTCCGTAGAGATAGGCATTGACGACCTTTGAACCTGCCGGAACGTCAGCGCGGACGAAACCGCCAACGCCTTCCTGGCCAAGGCCGTCCGCCGAATATCCGCCATGCCCGACGAAGGTCACCGGTGCAGCAGGATTGGGCGTGAGCACCTTGAGAGTGGCGTTCGCGGCGCCGGGCAAGCCGAGCAAGACGAATGACGCCGTGACGATGACCGCCAAAGACGCCAATGCCTTATGCCCCCGATTTTTCGCCTTAACGGCTGCAGGCGACCTGCGCGAGGTCCCTTCGTTGCCTGGCGGAATAGCCTGATGGCGGCCTGTTAATGGCCGCGGCTGTCGTCTACGCATTCGCCCGATTCCTCCCCGTGAATGGTCATCTGCCTGCTCAGCAAATGTTTTTAGGGAGAACGAAAAGCGCACCACAAATACACGACGTTCCCCCGTAGAACGCGGATTCGGATCGACAATGAGCCGAGTCGGCAAGCGGACTGTAGCGCGTTCAACCATCGATAGGCAATATGCTAATTCGACGCCGTATATGAACCAGTTGCTGGGATATTGGGCGGTATGTGGGCGATCGACCGAGCATGGTCAGAGATAGTAAATGGCCCGGCACTAAATGCGCCGGCGTCATTTCGAAGAAGGTGTTACGTGGGTGGAAATGGTGTTGAATCGTGCCCAATCGACGCTTGATGTTTTTATCAAATTAATCGAATGGGTCATCATCCGCGTATGCGCGCAGCACGCCCAATACCCACCAAACGCCACTCGTCGTAGAGTGTCGCCAATAAATACAATAGGGGAGCGATCCTGAGGAAATGGCTCGACCGGATTGCCTACGCGTTGCGGCCCGGGTTCGTATGCGGGGTTCGTATGCGGGGTTCGTATACAGCGAGGTGGTCATGGCGACCTGGCGGTATACCGCTTTCCAACAGGGCCATGCTGCGCGACTTAGTATGCGGGTTCGTATACAGCGAGGTGGTCATGGCGACCTGGCGGTATACCGTTCTCGGAGCAGTACCCCTCGGAGAGGATCGCACATGGAATTACAGGGCAAAGTCGCGCTGGTGACCGGCGCGAGCCGGGGCGTGGGCGCGGCGGTGGCCGTGGCGTTGGGTGAGGCGGGCTGCGCGGTCGCGTGCGCCGCCCGTTCCACGGCAGATCAGCCGCAACGAACGCCCGGAACCCTCGATCGGACTCTGGAGCTGGTTCGCGCCGCGGGTGGTGACGCGATTGCGATTCCGACTAACTTGGCGAAGGAAGATGAGGTCGTCGCCATGGTGCGCCGGGCGGAGGAGGTTTACGGCCGAGTCGATATCCTCATCAACAACGCCGCGATCACCTTCGTCGGCGACCTGGACATTCCGCTGCACCGCCACGACCTCATCATGGAGGTCAATCTGCGTGCACCTTTGATCGCGACCCGCACCGTGATGCCAGGGATGAGGGCCCGCCGGATCGGCTCGATCGTCAATGTCTCATCGGTGGCCGCGCTGTATCCCCACCCTTCCTTGATGTCGTACGGGATTTCCAAGGTGGGGCTGGAACGTCTGACGATCGATGTCGCGAAGCAGGTTCAGGAATACGGTATCGCCGTAAACTGCTTCCGCATCGATATCCCCGTTGCCTCCGAAGGTTTCGTGGCGAACACTCCCGGCACCGACCGTGCGAACTGGGAGCCGTCATCGGTCGCGGCGGAGGGGATCTTATGGATGCTGCAGCAACCCGCGTCCTATTCGGGTCGCCGCGAGAGCATGTTCGGGTTACGCCAGCGCGAAGGAATCATGCGCTCGCAAGCACAACACCCTTATACCGATGCGCCTCCGACCGAACTCTTCAGTGGACTCGCGGAATTCGCTTCTAGCAATTTCGTCGAGCCCTATCCCGACTCGGCTGCCACCGGCGAAGTCCAGTCCTAGCCCGACCGTCACGTTGTGGCCCTCGGCTTGGGCGGCCCGGCGGCCGTGAACCGCGTGCCAGGCGGGTCGACGGCGAAAGGGGCCGGCGAGTTCCAAGTTTCCCCATACACGAGCTCAGACATTGGACGGCGGCGAACCGGTCCTTGGCTACCGACGGGACGGCCGAGCGTGATGGTCGCCGAGATTGCAACGCCCTCGGTCGGGATCTCGAGCAACTCTCTCAACTCGGCGTCGACACTCCAATGCCAGCCCGCCATGACCCCGCCGTACCCGAGTGCGCGGGCGGCCAGCAGCAGGTTCTGGCAGGCGGGGTAGATCGACGCGCCCTCGGTAACCACTGGCTCGCGGTAGCGGACCAAGCACGGAAAAATCAACGCCGGAACCCGGTCGAGGTTGGCGACATGCTCGCGCATCGTTCGATCCATCCGGGCCTTGGGCGAATCGTCACGCGCCCCCGAGCCGACCGTGTAACCATCGTGCTCGCTCTTGCTGCCCCAGATCCGTTGGGCGCTGCTCTGGACCAGCCGCTTTGCCTCGATCGCCTTAGGGCCGTCAGTCAGGACGAGGAATCGGAACGGCTGTCGATTTGACCCGCTGGGCGCTCGGGTCGCGGCAAACAAGATGTCGCGCAGCACTTCGGGTGGCACTGGTTCGTCGTGATAACGCCTGATAGCTCGGGTCGTCGTCAACCCCTCCAGCATGCCGACGGTGTCGCTCGACAGCGCTCGGCCTGCGAGATCCGACGCGACACTGTGGTGTAACGCGGCACTGTGGTGTTCGGTCATGCAAACCCTCCGATACTAGGACTGTCCGTCGGCCTCAGTCTTCGGAGGCTTGAGACAAGAAGGCGCGTAGCTGCGAACGCCGTCGACCCAACAGCCAGCGGCTGGCGCTCCGTCCGGCGAAGAACACGACCAACGAGGTAACGGCCGAGATTACGGTCAGTTGCCCGAAGAGCGCGTCCGGTATTCGGCTGACCTCGCCGCCAGTCTCGTGGCGCCACCACCCGAGAGCCGGCAACGCAACCGCGACGAACACCGCAGGAACCACTGCGTAGGGTGCGAAGATCAGCAGTAGCCACCGCAGTTGAGTCCGAATCTCACGACGGTGCCGCCATCGCGTGCGCAGGCTGAGCGGCGGGTAAGGCCAGATGATGCCAACCCAATCAGAGACCGACAGAGCACCCAACGGGACGATCGCAATGACGATCACGGTCCAGAGCGCCGACATCGGACGGGCATAGACGGCACCGATGATCACAGCAAGTGCGACGCATCCGGGTGCGATCATCAACCACAGCAGGGCGGCCTTTGCCGCAAGCATTCGTTGCAGCGTTGGCATGTCATCGAGTGCCGCCAGCACGCGGCGAGCGTCCGCGCCCAGCACGTTCGTCGCAGGCACGTCGGAATACATCCAGCTGCCCAGCGCAATCGGAAAAGCCAGTCCGCCGTGCAGCGTGAACATGATCGAATGGAACCGGCTGAACCAGAACAACACCACGAGCAGTCCGTTGGATGCGACCACGATCGGGATCTCGAATGGTGGCCGGCGGGCGCGCAGAAACTCCGCCGCTACCGCGGCCCGCAACGTATCGGGCAACTTCGCTGCAGGCCTCATCGACGACATGTCAGCGCCCACCAACGGCACTACTGCGCCCACCAACGGCACTACTGCGCCCACCAACGGCACTACTGCGCCGAACGAATTGTGGCTTAGAGGTTCGCCCCGAGGATGTTGTCGAGGTAAACCTCCATCTCGGCAAGCACATCATCGGGCACCTCTGACCGCTGCAGCATCGGCGTGAACGCAGTACGAGTCTCGGGATCATCGAAGCGCTCGTTGACCATTTCTTCAAAGCGATGCCGAGCATTCACCAGCCGGCGCGGCTTGAACTGCGACGGCCAACCGTCCTTGTGTGGTTGGTATTGCCTCAGGACCTGCCTGGCGATCGTGAACTTGTGGACTTCGGTCGGGCCGTCGACCAGACCCATGGTTGCGCCGCCGCCACCGAGTGACATCGCGTTAGAGACGCCGAGGGCACCGTGAATGTGAGCGGTCTTCATCGAGATGTCGGTGAGGATTTCGGCCGCGAGCACCTTGGTTGCCGCTACGTACTGGCGGACCTGCGCAGTCGAGGAGTTGTCGATCTGCCAGGCCGTGTACATGACCAGCAACCGGAACTGCTCGATCTGAATCCAGGAGTCCGCGATCCACATCTGGATCGACTGCTTGTCGGCCAAGAGCGATCCCTGGGTCTCGCGCGACAGCGCCCGCTCGCACATCATCGCGAACATCTTCTTGGCGCCGGCGATGGATCGCATGGCATGGTGGATGCGCCCGCCGCCGAGCCTGCGCTGTGCCACCTCGAAGGCTTGGCCCTCGCCACCGAGCAGACTGTCCAGCGGAACCCGGACGTTCTCGTACCGGACGTGCGCGTGACTGCCTTCGTGCCAATCCTCATTGCCGAGGCCGAGGTGATGGAGCACGTTGATCCCCGGGGTGTCCGTTGGTACCAGGAACATCGACATGCCCCGGTACGGCGACACCTCGGGGTTCGTCACGGCCATGACGATCGCGAATTGCGCAGTCCGCAGGTTCGACGAGAAGAACTTGTCGCCGTTGATGACCCACTCGTCACCGTCGCGCTCCGCTCGGCACTTGAACTGCTTGGGGTCCGAGCCGCCTTGGGGCTCGGTCATCGAGTAGGACGAGAAGCACTCGCCTTCGAGCAACGGCTTGAGGTAGCGCTCCTTCTGCTCGGCGGTGCCATACGCGGCAATGATCTCGGCATTTCCGGTATCGGGCGCGGCGCAGCCGAACACGATCGGCGCCCACCCCGATCGGCCGAGGATCTCGTTGAGCAGCGCGAGTTTGAGTTGGCCGTAGCCCTTACCGCCCAAGTCGTGATCCAGGTGCGCCGCCCACAGATCCTGGGCGCGGACCTCGTCCTTGAGCTGATTGACGAGGCTACGAAGCGGTTCCTCCAGTGGCGAGAAAGCCAGCTTCGGATAGAGCAGATCGAGGGGTTCTACATTCTCTCGAACGAACTGGTCTGCCCAATCGAGCTTCTTCTGAAACTCTGGATCGGTAGTGAAATCCCACGCCATGCGAACAGCTCCCTTTTTCACCGGATCTTCGATCACAAGGGCGAACCGCACCTCGACCTCACCGTAGCGGAGTCCGCTTCCGTTAGGCAAGAATGAAGTTCCGGAAACTCAGACTCGCCTTCTGCCCGAGTCTTTCGCAATGATGAGCGCAGCGGTGTAACTCTGCAGCCGCCCCTCTCGGACAGGAGCCTTGATGGAAGCCGGTGGATTCTTCTCGCTCGCGGCCGCATATCCCGATCGGGAAGTCTGGATCGACGCCGCAGGAACGGCCGGGTCAGCCGGCGACCTGCTCGCGAAGATGAATCAGACGTCCCGAGGACTCCGCGACCTCGGACTGGTTCCCGGTGACACTGTTGCCGTGATCTTGTCCAACCGGAGGGAGTTTCTCGAATGCTACGGAGCAGCGATCCAGGCTGGTCTGTTCTTCGTTGCGGTCAACTGGCATCTGAATCCCAGCGAGATGAGCTATATCCTCAGCGATTCGAAGGCCAAGGTCATCTTCACCGAGAGCCGGTTCGCGGCGGCGGCTGTGAACGCGGCGGCGGCTGCGAACATCGACCGCCGAGCCGTCTTCGCCGTGGACGAGGCTGCTGGGTTGCGACTCCGTACCGAACTGCTTGAGGATCAGTCGGCCGAGAATTTGCCGGACCGGTCAGCGGGCCAGATCATGTTCTTCACCTCAGGCACAACCGGGCGGCCGAAGGGTGTGCGCAAGTCATTTCGGGCTGATGCGTCTGACCAACTGACGCTTACCAGTGGCATAGGCGCGATCGGCAGAGCATCGAATCAGCCGGCGTCGGTCACCGACAAGGTCTTTCTGAGTTCCGGGCCGTTCTATCACGCACTGCCGATCGCGGGCGTCACGACCGCCTTGGACAGCGGGGGCGTGGTCGTGGTGATGGACAAGTGGACGCCGGAGGAGTTCCTCCAACTGGTCGAGCGGTACGGGGTAACCGATGCCACCGTCGTCCCGACCATGTTGCATCGCCTGCTTGCGCTGCCCGAAGAGGTCCGCCGAACAGCTGATGTGTCGTCGCTGCGCGCCGTCAACCACGCCGGCGCCCCATGCCCGGTGGACGTAAAGCGGCGGATCATCGACTGGTGGGGGCCAATCGTCACCGAGAGCTATTCGGCGACCGAGGGCGCCGGCACGACGGTGACGTCCGAGGAATGGCTGCGCAAACCCGGCACCGTTGGCCGGCCCAGTCCTGGTGTGAAGATAAAGATCATCGGGGAGGACGGCAACGAACGCCCCATTGGAGAACAAGGGCTCGTCTACCTGACCCCGACTCTCTGGGACTTCGAATACCACAACGACTCGGACAAGACGCAATCATCTCGTCGCGCAGGCATGTTCACCGTCGGGGATATCGGCTATCTCGACGATGACGGCTATCTGTTCTTGTGCGATCGACAGGCCAACACCATCAACTCCGGTGGTGTCAACATCTACCCCGCCGAGATCGAAGCGATCCTCCTACAGCACGCGGCGGTTTCCGACGTTGCCGTGATCGGAATCCCGAACGCGGAATGGGGTGAAGAGGTGCGCGCGGTAGTCGAAGTCCGCGGCTCCGATGGAACCGCGGACCTCGAGACCGAGCTGATCGAGTTCTGTCAAGCCAGAGTTGCCCGCTTCAAATGTCCCAAAGGAGTCGACTTCGTCGAATCCCTCGAGCGCGACCCCAACGGCAAGCTGCGTAAGGGTGTCATCCGCGCCAAGTACTGGCCGGATGCAAACAGGCGAATCTGATCCAGCTACTTGCGGGCGCTGGCGCTGCGCGGCACCTCACGGAAGGCGATGTCGCGGTCCCGTCTGGCTTCGGCGGGCATCCCAAGAAAACGCTCGCTAACGACGTTGCGCGACATCTCCGTCGTACCGCCACCGATCTGTGAGGTCTGGCGCATCAGGAACCCGATGCCGAGATCGCCCAGATCCTGGTCTTCCTCGTCCCAGACCACACCGGTTGAACCGGCAAGTTTGAAGTTGATGGTGGCGAGATGAGTAGAGATGACACCGCTGAGCACCCGGCCCAAACCGGCGGCCTGATCGCTGAAGTGCTTGTTGCCGATTGCGCGGCCGATCCGGGCAGAGGCCTCCTTGCCAGCCAGGTTCAGCGCGTGACCCTCACCGATGAGCTGCCGGGTCACTGGGTCCTCCAGGCGCCCGGCAGCGCGGGCAGCCGAGATACCGGGGTTGCCGGTGGCCGTCGTCGCCGTGTTGCGGCTACCGCCAGGACGGATGAAGTTCCGCGAGATCGCCAGGCTCTTCTCGTGGAACATCCACCTGCTGCCGACAGTCCAGCCGCCATCGACTTCGCCGACCCGGTCCGTGTCAGGGATGTGCAGGTCCGTCATGAATTCCTGACAGAACTCCTTGGCACCGTTGAGCATCTCGATCCGGTTGATCTCGATGCCCGGCTGATGAAGCTTGATCAGGAAGACCGAGAGGCCACGGTGCTTCGGCGCGTCCCAGTTCGTACGAACCAGGGCGAGAGCCCAGTCGGCCCACCACGCGCCGGTCGTCCAGATCTTGGACCCGTTGACGACCCACATGTCTCCGTCGCGCGTTGCGGTGGTCGTGGCGCCGGCCACATCGGACCCACCGCCGGGCTCGGAGAGCATCTGCATCCAGATCTCCTCGCCCTTCATCATGGCGGTGAGATGCTCGACCTTCTGCTCTTCGGTGCCGTACTCCAAGATCACGGTGGCGCACGGGCTGAAGGTCGGTACCTGGATCCGCTCCGGATACTGGTAGCCGACAATCTCCTCGTTCATGACGTCCTGGTGAGCAGGAGTCAGGCCGGCACCGCCGTATTCCTTCGGGAAGGTGATACCGGCGAAGCCTCCGTCATAGAGCTTGCGCTGCAGCTGCCGGGCGACGGCGACGTCGGCGAGCTCCTCCTCGTCGGAGAGTTGCCCGCGCACGCCGTGCTGCGGCTCGGCAAGGGGCATGTTTTCTTTCAGCCAGCTCCGCAGCCGGGACCGAAAACTGTCGAGATCCTCGACTTCAAACGAAAGTTCAGGCATTGCTTGCCTCCTGCAGCTCGAGGATGCTCGTCAACCGCTCGCGGTGATCTTCGACAGTCCCGTATAGGTGAGCGCCAAGCACCACGCGGCGCAAGAAAAGGTGCAGGTCGTGCTCGAACGTCACGCCGATACCGCCGTGCATCTGCACACAGTCCTGAAGTACCTCCGGACCGTAGACACCGAGAAATGCCTTGCCCGCGCTGACGTACTCAGCCGCATCGGCAGTTTCGTCCTGGACGCGCGAGGTGGCGGCATCTGCGATCGCGTTGCCGGCCTCGAGCCATGCTCGCATGTCGACGAAGCGATGCTTGAGTTCCTGGTACGAGGCGAGCGGGCGCCCGAAGGAGTAGCGGTTGAACAGCCACTCCGTCGTGATCTCAAGGGCTCTGTCCATTGCACCGACCATCTCGGCCAGCTGGACCACGATCGCCACCTCGAGTTGGTGTTCGAGGTCATCGGCGGCCCCTCCGACCTCGCCGAGCACCGCCGAGGTGGGGACCTCGACCTGTTCGAAGGAGACTCGGCCGAATCGACGGGTCAGATCGACCGTTTTCATAGGCGTCACGGTCACGCCGGGGGTGTTTACGGGCACCAGGAACTGCGTGAGTGCGCCGTCGACCTTGGCTGACACGAGCAGCACCTCGGACTGGCCAGCGGCCTCGACGGCTGATTTGCGACCGTTGAGCACGTACTTTCCGTTGCGCAGCGTCGCTTCGAGCCCGACGGCACCCAACCTGTCGAACGGACGCGGCTCGGCGTGCGCCCAGCTTGCGACGCGCGTCCCGGTCAGCAGATCCGGTAGCAGTTCGGCCTTCTGCTCCTCGCTTCCAGAGCGAGAAAGCGCACCCGCCACCACGTTGCTCGCGGTCAGCGGCCCGGGCGCGGCGAACCGCCCGAACTCGAAAGCCACCAAGCTGAGGTCGCTGAGTCCGCGGCCGCTGATGCTGCCACCGCCGTCCTTCTCGGACACCAGAAGTGTCGTCCAGCCGAGGTCGGCACCTTGCTGCCAGTAGCCACTGTCGAACCCATCAGGGTCGTGGCGTCTAGCGCGAAGCTCCGAAGTAGGGCAACTGTCGCTCAGAAAGCTCCGCGATGTCTCTGCGAAAAACTTCTGGTCAGACGTCAGGTCAAGTTCCACGCCGTCTCCTTTGTGCGCTCCCCGATTAGCATCGGGGGCTCTGTCGGATGATACGAGGCGTGGTCCGCTCTGCCAACGAGAGCTAGCCGACACCCCAATATCTGCCGCTGAGGATCGGCGCCTGAGCAAGAGGTGACAATCGGTCCGCAGATCGGCGATTCCTTCTAGTCATCGTCGGAGTCAAATTACCGGAGTCAATATCTGCATGACGGACAGAACGGACGAGGAGTTGGGATGAGTGCAACACCGGCGCCCGTTCTGGACGACTTCATGCGCGAGATTCAGCCGTACCGCCGCGAATTGATCGCGCACTGCTACCGGATGCTCGGGTCCGTGCACGAAGCCGAGGATCTGGTGCAGGAGACCTACCTTCGAGCGTGGCGCGGCCGGAGCGCGTTCGAAGGTCGTTCGTCCGTCCGCACGTGGCTGTACCGGATCGCAACGAATGCCTGCCTGACCGCGCTGCAGCACAACAGGCGCCGAGTCCTGCCGTCCGGGCTTGGTGCTGCCGGCGATGAGCCGGACATGACGCTGGCGCTCGCCGACCACGACACGCTGTGGCTTCAGCCTTTCCCGGACGCCAGATACCGCTCCGAATCCGACGATCCGGCCGAGGTTGTCGCTTCGCGAGCGGGCCTGCGCCTCGCCTTGATCGCGAGCTTGCAATATCTGCCGGCACGGCAACGAGCTGTGCTCATCTTGCGTGACGTCCTCGCGTTCCCGGCGACCGAGGTAGCAATGATGCTTGATATGACTGTCGCGGCAGTGAAAAGTGCCTTACAGCGCGCCCGGGGCAGACTCGGCGAGGTCTCTCCGGTCGCCGACGACATCGTCGAGCCGGACTCGCGTGAGGCCCGGGCGGTCCTTGATCGGTATATCGCGGCGTTCGAATCGGCTGATGTGAACGCCCTGGCGAACCTGTTGCGGGCGGATGCGTCGTTGGAGATGACACCGATGAGCACCTGGTTCGCCGGCAATCAAACCTGCCTGCCATATCTGGCGCGTCACGTGCTCAACTCTCCTGGCGAGTATCGGATGTACCCGACGATCGCGAATGGCCAGCCCGCGGCGGTGGCCTACCGGCGCGACGGTGCTGCTAATCCGTACCGGCAATTCGCCATCGCAGTCTTGGCAACGGACGCGACTCACCTGAGCAGCATCACCGTGTTCACCGATCCTGGTCTTGTCGATCTCTTCGGGTTTCCCGAGCTGCCGCCGATCGCAAACTAGCCCAGCCGAAGCGATTCCTTTGCCGGTGCTTGCAAGTCCGTATTGCAGCAGCGCACCGAGGCGGTGCCCAAGCAAGAAAGGGATCCCTGCGACTATGAAGTTCAGCGTGTACATACCGACCGGCACGACCCACGAATTCACCGGGTACACCGACCCGGTCGCGGCCTTCGACAAGATCTGTGAGCTGGCCGCAACCGCCGACGACAGTGGCTTCGAGACCATGTGGGCGCCCGATCATTTCCTACCGTTCGGCCCCGGTGCCGACTACGTGTTCGAAGTGTGGACCACACTTGCCGCCCTGGCGCGCGAGACCAGCCGCATCCGTCTCGGTCAACTCGTCACCGGCAACGGCTACCGCAACCCTGCGCTGTTGGCGAAGATGGCATCGACGGTAGACGTCATCTCCAACGGCAGACTCAATTTCGGCATCGGCGCCGGCTGGTACGAAGAGGAGTATCACGCCTTCGGCTATGAGTTTCCGAGCGCGCCGCAGCGGTTGGGTCAACTCGACGAGGCGTTGCAGATCATCCGATCGATGTGGACCGATCCCGCCACCACCTTTGAGGGAAAGCACTACCGCGTCAACGGCATCGCTGCTCAACCCGCAGGCGTTCAGACACCGCACATTCCGGTGATGATCGCCGGGGGAGGCGAGAAGATCACGCTGAGGCTGGTCTCGCAGTACGGGGATCTGTGCAACGTGCAGGAACCGCCCGATGAGGTGGCTCGAAAATTCGACGTCCTCGCCAAACACTGTGCGACGGTCGGTCGCGACTACTCCACGATCACCAAGACCTCGACCGGATACTGCATCATGGCCGACACCGACGAGAAAGCTTTGGCGGCGATCCCGCCGTGGGCGCCGATGGTCTTTCCCGGCCGCCTCGCCGAATACGGCCTCATCGGCACCCTCGACACCATCCGCGAACGGATCGCCGCCTTCGAGCTGGCCGGTGTCGATGAGCTGATCGTTGCCTTTCATGACTCGCTCAACCCCGACGCGCTGCGCCGGTTCGCGGCGGAGTTCATCAGGTAGGCAAGCCGGCCGGTGATCCGGTAAGTCCGAGCCGGTAGGAAAGGAATGGCAGGGAGTCAGCGAAGGCGCGAGCGAAGAAGTCGAAGTTGTGAGCTCCGCCTGGCACCTCGATCGCCGTGGTGCCGATGCCGGCCTGCCGGGCCAGCGGGGCGAGTTGACGTTGGGCAGCCAACGGGCCGCTGTCCTCCGTGCCGACCTCGAACCAACCCGCCATGCCCGGGTAGGACTTGCTGGCCAGGAGCTGCAGCGGATCGTGGGCGGCATAGGCGGCGGACGAGCCATTGAAGAGTTGGTTGATGGTGTCCTGTGGGTCGACCGTCTCGCCTACGGTTGGGCTGGTCAGTCCGGCGTAATCGGCGAAGGTGCTGTAGATCGCCGGGTGGCGCAGCGCCAGCATCGTGGCGCACATGCCACCGGCGGACAGGCCTCCGATCGCGAGGGAGTCCGGTCCGGTCTTGGCGTCGAAGGTCGAGCGAACGTAGGCCGGTACATCGACGCTCAGGTAGGTGTCGGCGTTGCCGCGAGAGCTGTCGACGCATTCGGTGTCGGCATTGTCCGAGCCGTTCGCGTCGGGCATTACCAGGATCGGCGCGACCCCGTTGTGGGCTTGAGCGAACTCGCTGGCGGTCTGATTTGCAAAGCCGGCGCGCGTCCAGTCAGCGGGGGTTCCTGGCACGCCGGCGATCAACTCGACGACCGGCAACTTACGCAGTGGCTGAGTGAACCATGCCGGTGGCAACCAGACGTAGGCGTCGCGCGGGTTGAAGCCTGAGACGACGCCAGGGATCGGAACCTGAAGGGTCGTCCCGTGCAGGGCAACCGCGGGGTTGCCGCCGGCCAGCTTGATCCTTGCCTGCTCCAGCTCCTCGCGCGAGGCTTCACGGTTGGCGGCGTCCTGTGCTGCTGCGGCCTCTTCCAGCTGAGCGCCCGAGACCCGGTGGGCGCCGCCGCCGAAGGCCGATGCGACTGTCGGGTAGTACTGGTACTGCGCGTTGACGAGCATCACGGCCATCGTCACGGTCAGCACGAGTGAGGCCGCGCTCAGTGTCCTGCGGCCGACGGCGAAGCTGCGCCAGCCGATGATGCTGAATGCGATGCCCAGGATGATCAGGCCGAACCAGAAGTAATACGAATTCGGGAACTGGTACGGGATGAGAGCGAAGCCGTCCACGAGCGTGGCGACCACACCGACCAGCGCCGCGGTGATCGGGACACCGATCAGCAGTTGGCGCTTCCAGGCTCCGTCGCGGCGGCCCAGAAGCAGCAACAGCGACACCCCGGCAAGCGCCACTACAAGCGGCAGCAAGAACCCGTGTACCAGTGAAATCGACCCGATCATGACCTGACTCCATCTCGATGTTTTCCGTTGAGATGAGTCTCGTGGCGATAGCGATCAGACAGAGTCGACCGAGTGGCTGAACAAAGGGCTGACCTCACTGCCCCCCGATTGGCGGACAGCGAGGCAGGCTTCAGCGAATCTCAGCTAGCGCGGGGGGTGAAATGCCCGTGGCCGTCGTTGAGGAAGATCAGGTCGGGGCTGCCTGACGTGGAAACCTTGATGTCAATGAAGCAATCCCGGTTCGCCCGCACCGCCACCACGGTGAAGCTTGCGTTGGGGATCAGTTGCCAGCACGGTCTCAACTCCGGTCTTGCTGTTCACCACCGACGCGTGGGCGCCTGCGCCGAATGTCTGATAGCCAACGAGCAGATCGAGGTTGCCGTTGTTCTTCAGATCCGCAAACTTCAAACTGTCGATTCTGGACGAGACCACGTGTACGGGGCCCGCCGTGAGATGACCATGCACTGACATCCAGGTGGTCAACCCTTGGCCTTCATCTGTGCTTTCAAAGAGGTCGCTCAACCCATCACCATTCAGGTCACGGGCACCGATCGCACTTGGAAACCGCTGCCCGGCGGCGGCGTCCACCATCTGGTAATTCCGCAGCACGATCAGGTTGTTCTGGGCCGCCGTTGGCGGCGGCCCGTTGAAATAGGCGACGACCAACTCGTGCGAACCTCGGTGGGTGAAAGCACCGACTGCGCCGAGATCCGGACAGTTTGTTGCGCCCGCGACCGTGTAGGAGTGAACGACTGCGTGGGCGAACGTCCCGTTGGAGCGTCCTGGGGCGACCGTGACAGTGCAGGTTGGTCCGGTGCCTCCGAGCACGATGCGATCCGGTATTCCGTCGCCGGTCAGATCACCGGTCAGGGTCGTCGTCGGCGTCCCGGCGTGGGCAATCGACTGACCCAGAATCATGAAGCAGAGACCTACGAATACTGCTAGAACGACGCGAAAGCGCATGCTGTCCCCTGGGAAGAGATGTACCTGTCCACTGACTAGCCGAAGCCTCGCGCCTCAGAAAGTTCACAGCCAGAGCAGGTCGCCGATCGTTACTTACTTGTGTTCTCGACTACCCGCAGTAACAGATACTCACAACAGCCAGTAGTTGTCGACGACTGGCGCGGGTGTGGGTGTGGGTGTGGGTGCTGGTGCGGTGGACAGTCTGCGGGGACGGGACACATATCAAACGTTCAGCTGCCATGAAGGTCGCGAGCAGGTGAGTGGGGTCTGCTGGTACCAGTTCACAACCGAACCGGCGTGAACAGTGACCGCACCGAGCGGGCGCCGGCAGTTGTGCTTGTCACGCAACGGTGAACTCGTCGACGACCATGCCCCGATGCGTGGGTCAGCGGGTTGATCAAACCTCGCGTAATGGCGTTCAACACCTGCGCGCCGGTCGTGCAACCACGTTCGAAAGGATGCAATGAAGGCAATGCTGAGTCGGCTGAGGGCCCACCCTCGCCTGACCGGAATCACTGTTGTCATAGTTCTGGCTGGCGTCGGGTTCGGTACTTATGCCGGCACCCGTGGCGGCAGCGCGACGGCGGCCACACCGACGACCACGCAGACGGTAAGCACGGCAACGATCAAGCAGAGCGTGTCGGCGACCGGCACGCTAGCTCCGGCCTCCCAGGAAAGCCTTGATTTTGCGGTTTCGGGTCAGGTGACGGGCGTTTCGGCCGCAGTAGGCCAGACCGTGAAGAAGGGCCAGATCCTCGCCACCGTCGACTCGGCATCACTGGCGGCCAGCGTGGCACAGGCAGAAGCCACCGTCGCCAATGATCAGGCCAAGGTGGACAGCGACACGAGTGCGAGCGCAACTCAGCTCGCCGCCGACAATGCCGCCCTCACAGCGGCGAACAACCAGCTGACCTCGGCCAGATCCCAGCTCGCGGCCGCGAATTTGACCTCACCGATCGACGGCGTGGTTGCAACCGTCAACCTCAGCGTCGGGCAGTCGGTATCGGGCACCAGCTCGAGTAGCACGGGTTCTTCCGCGAGCGGCGGGTCAGGGCAGGGCGCGTCCACCGCCGGGCAGGGTTCGTCCGCCGCTGGGCAGGGTTCGTCCGCCTCGTCCAGTTCATCACCGCAGGTGCTCGTCATCAGTACCAACTCGTGGGTCGTGAATGCCACGGTCGGTGCCACTTCGGTCGGGCTCATCAAGACGGCCGACCAGGCACAGCTCGCTGTGACCGGCGCTGATGGCACTGTCTACGGCACGATCTCATCGATCGGTCTGGTCTCGTCGTCGACGACCGGCACAGCGAGTTACCCGGTGGTCATCGCCGTTACCGGCGCGCCCACCGGCATGCACGACGGGGCCAACGTGACCGCCACGCTGATCTACAAGCAGCTCGCCGACGTCGTCGTCGTGTCCAGCACCGCAGTGCACCGCGACTCGGCAGGCAACCAGTACGTCGAACAGGTCGAGAACGGCAAGACCGTACAAACCACGGTGAAGGTGGGACTGTCGTCCGGCGGCCAAACCCAGATCCTTTCGGGGGTGTCGGCCGGCGACAAGATCGTGGTACCTGAGGTCCAATTCGGTGGCCGCACCGGCGGCGCGTCTACCAACCAACCTGGCACTGGCCGGGTCGGCACCGGCGGTTCAGGCGCAGGCGGTTCAGGCGCAGGGGGCTTCGGCACCGGCGAGTTCGGCGGCGGAGGCTTCGGTGGGGGTGCCCGGGGCGGCGCGACCGGCGGTGGTAGCAATGGCTGACACGCAACCGGTCATTGAACTCGAGAACGTCCGGAAGGTCTACGGCATAGGCACGATCGAGGTCGAGGCACTACGCGGCATAACCCTTTCCATCGACCAGGGCGAATACGTCGCCATCATGGGACCTTCAGGATCGGGAAAGTCGACCTTGATGCATATCCTCGGGTGCCTCGACGTGCCGACCTCCGGCAACTACCTGCTGGCCGGTGAGGACGTCAGCGCGATGGACGAGATAGATCTCGCCCAAGTGCGCAACCGACGAATCGGTTTCGTCTTTCAGCAGTTCAACCTGCTGCCGTCGATGACCGCTCTGCGCAATGTCGAGCTGCCGCTGTCCTATGCCGCAGTGTCGCGTGACGAACGCCGGCGACGCGCCCAAGCGGCGCTGGAACGAGTCGGCCTCGGCGATCGCGTTGACCATCGGCCCGGTGAACTCTCCGGTGGCCAGCAACAACGCGTCGCAGTTGCACGAGCGCTCGCCAGCGAACCAGCCCTGCTGCTCGCGGACGAGCCGACCGGCAATCTCGATTCGACGGCGACGGAGGATGTGCTGGGGTTGTTCGCTGAACTGCATGAGCAAGGCCGCACCGTCGTGCTCATCACGCACGAGGAGGAAGTCGCACGGCGAGCCGCGCGGGTCATTCGGATTCGCGACGGGCAGATCGACTCAGACGTTGCCGCCCTCGAACACGCCGCTCCTGGCAGTGCGCGATGACCTGGTCGGACATCCTGCGTAACGGTTGGGATGCGATCCGCTCGCACAAGCTGCGTTCGACCCTTACCTCACTGGGCATTTTGATCGGCATCGCTGCGGTTGTGCTCACCGTAGGTCTCGGTCAAGGCGCACAGCAACAGGTCTCCAAGCAGTTGTCCGCACTCGGCGGGAACCTGTTGATAATCTCTCCGGGCAGTTCGACGACGGGCGGGGTGCGAGGCGGTTTCGGCTCCGCCTCTACCCTGACAATGGCCGACGCGACGGCACTGTCGTCGCCGACGGCGGCTCCCGACATCAGCGGCGTTGCGCCGATTCTGCAGAGCAATTCCCAGTCGCTGGTCAACGGCACGACCAACTGGACGACCACCGTCGTCGGTACGACACCGGCTTGGCAGTCGGTGCGTGGCCGCACGCTGTCATCGGGGCGATTCATCAGTGCTGCCGATGAATCGAGTGCAGCGCCAGTCACCGTGCTGGCGGCCGACACGGCAAGCGAATTGTTCGGTTTCGTAAACCCAGTGGGCCAGAGCGTGACGATCAACAGCGTGCCGTACCAGGTGATCGGAGTGCTCGCGTCAGCCGGCTCAGATTCGACAACGAACCTCGACGATCAGGCGATCGTCCCATTCAGTACGGCTTCCCAGCAGATCGTCGGCGGAACGAATCGCACGTCTGTGCAGACGATCTACGTGAAGGCGTCGTCGGCCAACAGACTCAGCGCCGCCTATCAGGAGGCCAATGCGATCCTGGAGTACCGGCACGGCACGACTGCAGCCGCCACACCGGACTTCACCATCACGACGCAGCAATCGGTGATCAGCACATCCAGCTCAGTCGACGGAACGCTGACCACTCTGCTCATCGCAGTCGCGGTGTTGTCCTTGGTCGTCGGTGGAATCGGCGTCATGAACATCATGCTCGTGTCCATCAAGGAACGGACGCGGGAGATCGGTCTGCGCAAAGCGCTCGGCGGTACGCCCACTGTCATCCGAAGACAGTTTCTCTCCGAAGCGTCCATGCTCGGGCTCACTGGTGGCCTGCTCGGGGTCGCAGTCGGGGTCGGCGGAGCGCTCGTCCTACCGCACTTCATGTCCAACCCGATTGCCATCTCGGTGCCGTGGATTCTCATCGCAATTGCGGTGGCTGTCGCGATCGGCGTCGGATTCGGGGTTTATCCCGCTGGACGCGCGGCAAAACTCTCGCCCATCGACGCGCTGCGCAGTGAATGAGCGTGGCGGCAAGGCCTATCGAATAGTTCAACCGCGCACTGCTCGCGGTTCAGGAATAGCGTTCTCTGGAAAGGACAACGAATGATCACCCGCTTCAACCCACTACGGCTGTGGACGGTGCGCCGGATGATCGCCGTCACGATCATCGGGCTCGCTGCGGTGCTAACCCTCAGCGCCTGCGGCGGTTCATCCTCCAGCGCTTCCCCCGCTGCGCCGTCCGGCTCGTCGGCGAATACCGGGCGTGGTGCGGGCGCCGGGGCGAACGCCGGTGGCGGCAGCCCGGGTGCATCCGGAACGGTGGCCTCGATTTCTGGTACGACCATGCAGGTTCAGAGTCAGCAGAACGGCCAGGTTGCGGTCACCTGGAGCGGATCGACGAAGTTCGCGCAGACGGTGGCGTCGTCGGCGAGCACGGTGAAGGCGGGCGACTGCGTCATCGCAATCGACTCGTCCGGAACCTCGTCCTCCTCGTCCTCGTCCGCATCGTCTTCGACTTCAGCGTCGTTTACCGCGACCACTCTTTCGGTCAGCGCACCCGTGAATGGCGCGTGCACCGGCGCCCGCGGCGGCGGTACGCGACCGTCAGGCGGTACGCGGCCGTCGGGCGGTACGCGGCCGTCGGGTGCCCCCTCAGGCACTGGTGGTGCCGCGGGCCGCGCCGGTTTCGCAACGGTCGCCAGTGGCTTGGTCAGCTCGGTGTCTGGTTCAACTCTCGTGGTGGCGGCCGAGCAACCCGGCAGCACCGGATCAACAACGAGCAAGACCGTCACAGTCGATTCGAGTACCAAGGTCACGACGGAGGCAACGGCGACGGCGGCTTCGCTGCAGGTCGGCAAATGCGTGACGGCTCAGGGTAAAGCCGATTCGACGGGGACTGTGGCGGCAACCAGCGTGCGCATCACTGCCCCGACCAACGGGCAGTGCAGTGTCGGTGGCGGCTTTGGTGGCGGCTTTGGCGGCGGGAACAACGGTGGGACGAATGCTGGCTGACGATCCACGTTCGAATCGTTCGCGCCGACGCAAAGCGCGTCGCAGGCGCACCATCGCGGCAGGAGTCGCAGTGGTGGTGGTTGGTGGGGGAGGTGCGGTCGCCGCCGCCACCACCGGTAATAGTGGGCCGGCCCGGCAAACGGCAACCGCGAGCCTGGCGTCAGTGACCCAGACCGTCGAATCGTCCGGAACGATCACGTCCTCACTCAAGTCAACGCCGTCGTTCGCTGCCTCGGGCACGGTCAAGTCCATCGATGTGAAGGTCGGCCAGAGCGTCAGCGCCGGGCAGGTACTCGCGCAGCTCGACACAACATCTCTGCAGGGTGCGCTCGATTCCAGTAACTCGGCATTGGCTACCGCGCGGCAGAAATTGCAGGCCGACGAGACTGGTCAGACCAGCACGTCATCTGGTGGCAGTGCGACCGCCACCACAGCCGCGACCGCGGCAACTGCCACTACGGCGAGCTACGAGCCTGCCAGCTCGCTGATTGTCGAGACTGCGGTGTTCACCAAGGCTGTCGCGTCGACGGGCGGCAACAGCCTGAGCGCGTTGATCAAGCAAATACAAGCAGCCCAAGGCGCTGTCGTCGCTGCCCAACAGAACATCGACGCTGCGCAGACCGAGGTAGACGCAGCACAAAAGGCGGTGGACGCCACCGTCGCGCAGAACACCCAGCTTCGGGACGCCCAGCAGACGGCTTGCACAACAACAGGCACACCTACTGTCACGTCGACTACGACACCTACTACCACGACGACGACGTCGCCGTCCTCCTCCGCGTCGGGCTCGTCGAGCGCCTCGGGCACGTCCGTATCAGACGCGTGCGCAAGCGCAATGGCGAATTACCAGGCATCGGCCGACACGCTTGCCGCTGGTGTCGCCACGCTGGACAGTAAGATCGCCGCTCAGGACAACTACGTGAAGTCCCTCGACACGGCGATACCCAGCCTGGACAAGCTGATCAGCGAACTGCAATCGGCCGCGTCCACGACGGGCTCCAGTGGATCGGGCAGTTCCAGCGGGTCGGGCGGATCCACTGGTTCGGGCACGAAGGGTGGGTCAGCTGGCGCGAGTGGATCGTCCGGCACTGGCGGATCCGGTACGAGCGGCGCGTCGGGAACCAGCCACTCTGGGACGGGTAGCGCAACCGGAGCGAACGGCTCGGGTGCCAACGGCAGTGGTAGTGGTACCGGGGGCTCCAGCCAGAGCGGCTCGGGCGCCTCGACCACCAGCCAACCCGCCAGCGCTGCCCAGTTGGCTGCCGATCAGGCGGCGATCGACGCTGCCGAAGCGGAGTTGAAGGTAGCTCAGCAGAATCTCGCCGCGGCGACCCTGAAAAGCCCCGCCGCGGGAACGGTTGCCGCCATCGGGATGACCGTCGGCGCCAGTTCCAACAGCCAGACGATCACGATCATCTCTACCGGAACCCAAGCCGTCGACACCACCGTGGCGCTGGCCCAGGTCGACCTGATCAAGATTGGCGAGTCGGTCAGCGTAGCTGCAGACGGCGTCGCGACAAAGCTGCTCGGCAAGGTGACCGCCATCGGACTGCTGAGTACCACATCTGGTTCCAGCACGACATTTCCCGTGACGGTCTCGCTCAATGCGGGTAGCCCTCATCTCTTCGACGGTTCGGGCGCCGACGTGGTCATCGCTACCGGGACGGCGACGAACGTCCTGACCGTCCCCAATTCGGCCATTCACTCAGGGGCCGGCGGCAGCCACACGGTCACCGTCCTGAGTGGTGGCAAGACCAGCACAGTTCGTGTCACCTTGGGAATCGCCGGCGCTGATGTCACGCAGGTCAAGAGCGGTTTGAAGACCGGTCAACAGGTAGTGCTCGCTGATCTGTCCCAGCCGCTGCCGACCAGCACGAGCACGACGACCACCCGTACAGGCGGATTCGGCGCTGGCACCGGCGGATTCGGGAATTTCGGAGGCGGCGCTCGCGGCATCGGAGGCTAGAGAAGCCCAAACCCCCCGAATTGTGTAACGCTCGGCATCGCATAGATGCCGAGCGTTACACAATTCGGGGGGTTTTAGGGATGTTCCCTAGGGACATCCCTAGGAGTTCGCGAGACTGTATAGGCACGTTCTGGTCCCGCCGCGCCGTGTGAGACGGAGTCCCCATGCACCTGGAGCTGCAAGTCCAGCGAGTAGGCGCGCAGTATCGAGGCTCCCTGACCCGATCCCGTGACCAACTCTGTCTCGGGTTCGACGGTGTTCTGGAACTCGTCGCGGCTATCGAACGCTTCGAACGTGACGAGCCGGACGAGACGGACGAGTTGGCCGAGCCCGACGAGTTGGCCGACCCCTACGAGGGGAATCAACGATGAATGCGTTCTTGGACCTAGTAGGTCGCTGGTGCGCTCGGCGCCGTTGGATCGTGGTTGCAGGCTGGATTGTCATCTTGGCTCTGCTAGCCGTGACTCGCAATGCCTTCGGAGGTGAGTACGTCAACGATTACACCGTGCCCGGCAGCCAATCCTCGGAAGGGACCACGTTGCTACGGCAGGACTTTGTCCAGCAAAGCGGTTACGCCGGGCAGATCGTGTTTCATGCGCACACCGGTACGGTCGCGGCCCAGACCAATGCTGTGAACACTGCGATGGCGAACATCGCAAAATTGCCGCATGTGATCGGTACCGTAAGCCCGTTTGCCGTCCCGAACTCTCCGCAGGTGTCGAAGGACGGCACGATCGCCTACGGCACCGCGTCCTGGAATGTGGTCCCGACCTCGCTGGACACCGCGTACCTCAAGCAGCTGGACGCAGCGGTCGCTCCAGCTCGGGCCGTCGGGCTTCAAGTGGAATACGGTGCCGGCGCTGGCCAGATCGGACAAAAAACCGACGACAAGTCGTCTGAAATCATCGGCCTGTCGTGCGCACTGGTGTTACTGCTCTTCATGTTCGGCTCGATCGTGGCCGCAGTATTGCCGCTGTTGTCTGCGGTGTTCAGCGTGCTTGCTGGTTTGTCGCTGGTAGGGCTGTTGTCCGCCGGTCTCACCTTTCCGACCACCGCGCCGACTGTGGCCACGCTCCTCGGTCTCGGCGTCGCCGTGGATTACGGGCTGTTCCTGGTCGCCCGACATCGCGAGCAACTTGATCATGGCATGGACGTGGAAACGTCGATCGGGCGATCGGCGGCAACTTCCGGAGCCGCAATCGTCGTCGCCGGGAGCACCGTCGTCATCGCGATCCTGGGACTGTATGTCTCCGGCGTACCGTTCGTCGGCGCAATGGGATTGGCCTCGGCGATCGTCGTGGCCGTGACGATGCTGGCCGCGCTTACCCTGATGCCCGCATTCATGAGCGTGGCCGGCGCGAACGTCCGGTCACTGCGGGACCTTCGGGCGGCGAAGAGAGTCCGCAACGACGACAGTGATGATCGCAGTGAAGCCGCTCGGCTCGCCGACCTGACCGCAGCTAGCGACCAGGCGCACGAGCGGAGTGCGTTCGCCCGCTGGGGTCGGATGGTAAGCAAGCGGCCGACGCCGTGGGCAATCGCTGCCACGTGTGTACTGGTCGTGCTGGCGATCCCGTTGTTCGCTTTGCGGCTTGGCCAACTCGACGCTGGAACCAACCCGACCTCAGAAAGCATTCGCCGCGCCTACGACCTGATCGCCACCGGGTTCGGCCCAGGTAGCAACGGTCCGTTGACGGTGGTCTACGCGCTTCCGGCCGGGCAAAGTCCAGATCAAACGACGACGTTGCTGACCAACGCGCAAGCCACCCTGGCGAAGACGCCGGGGGTGGCGGCGGCAAGTGGCCCGACGTTGAACTCAACGAACACGACGGCGGTCATGACGGTCGTGCCGACCACATCGCCTCAGGATGCCGCGACGACCAAGCTGGTCGACAACCTGCGGTCTTCGGTCCTGCCGACCATCCCGGCCAAGACCTACATCGTCGGCGCGACCGCGTCCTATGTCGATTTCACGGCGAAGGTGTCCCAACGGATGGTGTGGCTCATCCTCGTCGTCGTCGCGCTCGCCTTCGTCCTCTTGACGGTTGCCTTCCGTTCAGTCGTGATTGCCACCAAAGCGGCCATCCTCAATCTGTTGTCGGTTGCTGCCGCTTACGGTGTGGTGGTCGCGATCTTCCAATGGGGGTGGGGCTCTGCGCTTGTTGGCATCCATGAGGACCTACCGATTCCAGCGTTCGTGCCCATGTTGATGTTCGCGATCGTGTTCGGATTGTCAATGGACTATGAGGTCTTTCTGATCTCGCGGGTTCACGAGGCCTGGATGAAGACCAGCGATGCGCACCGCAGCGTGGCGATCGGTATCGGCAGTACCGCACGGGTCATCACGACGGCTGCGGCGATCATGGTGGTGGTCTTTCTGAGCTTTGTTCTCGACAAGGACCCGACGGTGAAGATGCTCGCTGTTGGCATGGCGGCCGCAGTGCTCATCGACGCCAGCGTCATTCGAATGGTTTTGGTTCCTGCCGTGATGTCGTTGCTCGATCGGCACGCGTGGTGGATTCCACGCTGGCTTGACCGGATCACTCCCAATCTCGACATCGAGGGAACTGAACACCTGGCAAAGATCGCCGCAGCCGAGGACGAAGACAAGCTCACGAACCAGCCTTCGGTTAGTAGCTCTTAGCGCCCGCGGCTGGTAACTCCAAGCAAACTCCACGCCGCCAACTTCATGCGCCCGCGGACGGGGCGGCGCGTTTTGCGAGGTAGCCCCCGATATTTGACCATGCGTTCGCCGCTGAAGGGTTCAGATCGCTTCTGATTGCCTCTGTTCGCCGCTGTTGCACGTAGCATTGAAGCACCGTCTGGGCCGACCCGGGGAGATCCCGATGCCGAAGATTCCGTCCGCTTCCTTCGTGGGGCGTTCGGATGAGCTGGCGCTGCTGCGAGCGTCATTTGCACGGGCGGACGAGGGCCGCACACAGGTAGTGATGGTCGAAGGTGACGGCGGAATCGGCAAGACCGCCCTGTTGCGCCAGTTCGTGCTCGACCTTCCACAAGGCAACGTGATCTGGGCAAGCGGCGATGAGAACGAGTCGTCGTTGGAGTTCGGCGTCTGCAATCAGCTGATCGAATCGCTGCCCGACCAGGTGCCTGCCAATCCGCAGTCTGATGTGTACGCCGTTGGCGTTGCACTGCTAGCGGCAATCGGCTACCGCGAGGAGAAGGGAACCATCGTCGTCGTCATCGATGACCTGCACTGGGTCGACGTGCCATCGGCCCAAGCCTTGCTGTTCTGCCTGCGTCGGCTTCGCACCGACAGCGTGCTCGTCCTTCTTGCCAGTCGGCCCACGGAGATGGACCGATTCGGCCCGAGCTGGCGTCGATTGCTCGCTGATCAGGATCGTGCCACCTTGCTACGCCTCGGCGGCCTGACGACCAGCGAAGTCAAACAGGTCGCTGCTGCCAGCGGATGGTCCGTGCGGTCCGATGTTGGCGAACACCTTCGGCGTCACACGGCGGGCAACCCGCTCTATCTCAGCGCGCTACTGGCTGAGCTGCCGCAAGAGGCGTTGACCGAGCGGTTGACGGATCTTCCGGCACCGCGTGCATTCGCGGCTACCGTCTTCGCTCGGTTGGCCCGGGTCTCGCCGCAGGCCCGAGAGCTTGTCGCAGCGATCGCAGTGGTTGGTATGAGATGCGCGATGCGGGCGGCTGGCAGTATCGCCGGGGTCGACGATGTCTCCGCAGCTGCCGATGAGGTGGTTGCCGCGCGCCTGCTCGCGGTGACGATCACCGATACCGATGACGTACTCTCCTTTGACCATCCGCTGGTGCGGGCGGCTGTTTACAACGACATGTCTCCGTCGCATCGGCAGCGGTTGCACAGTGCGGCGGCAAGGATCCTCCCGCCTCCGGCGTCGTATCGTCATCGGGTCGCCGCCGTCGGCACGGACGGTGACGACAACGTTGCTGCCGAGCTCAGGCGGGTGGCCGAAGAAGCTTTGGGCGACGGATTGTTCCTTGCGGCCGCGGATTATCTTCGTGCAGCCTCGACAGTGGACGGTGACTCCGGCCGCGCCGACAAGAGCCTGTATGAGGCGGTCGAGCTCCTGGTGTTCGGCGGTGACATCGCAGCTGCGGAATCTCAAACCGCAGCGATCGCAGCCAGAACACCGAGCCCGCGCCAGCGCTACACGTTGGCGTTGCTCGACTTGACCAGCGGCCGGCTGGACCGCTCGGCTGCCCAATTGCACACGCTCGCCCAATCGCTCGAACCCGAACGTGATGCGGACGTCTTCGGCCGGTGCGCGGCCGCCTTGGCCCTGCTGGGGGTGATGACCGGCTCGTACGACAGCGCGATTCTGTGGGGCGATCGGGCGCGAGAGGTCAGCCGTCCAGGTACTCGAGAGGACGCCGTTGCCAAGCAAGCCCTGGCCTGGGGCTATGCCCACCTCGGCCGGATCGACGAATCTGCAGCTCTCCTGCAGGACTGTTCGGCCAGCCATCGCCGTCCGGTTGCGTTCGAGCCGGAGCTTCTCGCGGTCCGCGGCATCGTGCAGACTTGGTCCGGCGCGCTCGAGAGCGCATTGCACGACCTGCGCACCGTCGTGCGGTGGGTTCAGTCCGGTGCGCACACGAGTTACACCACTCAGGTCTATGCGGCCCTGGCTGAGGACGAATTCCGGGCGGGCGAGTGGGACCAGGCCGCGACGCATGCAGAATTGGCCATCTCATTGGGGGAGGACCTCGAGCATCCGTGGTATCTGCCTTATTCGCGGTCGGTCGCCGCCTACTTGTACGCAGCACGCGGCGAACATCACTTCGCAGAGTTTCAGGTGGCGGCCGCAGGCGATGAGGTCGCTGCCGCGGGGACGAGGGAGGCGTTCGGCTACGCCGCGCTGGCCGCTGGCCACCTTGCGTGGGCGCGCTCGGACTGGGTGGGCGTCACCTCGGCCCTGCAGCCGCTGGCAAGTTCTGTTGGCGATACCGGCAGCGTGGCCGAGCATCCCAACCTCGCGCTGTGGCGGTACCGACTCGCCGAGGCTTACCTAGAACTCGGCAGAGTTGGCGAGGCCCGGGAGCTTCTTACCCAGCGCGCACCAGTTCCGTGGGGCGGCACAACACCAGCCGGGCGCCTTCGTCTCGACGCACTATGCGAGCAGCACTCGCGCCATCCTGACGAGGCGATGGACCTGTTCGCCTCGGCACTGGCGAGTGTGCCGTCAGAATCGATGGTTCTTGATGACGGGCTACTTGCGCGTGACTACGGCCGGCTTCTCATCGGACTAAAGATGCGTAGGGACGCAATAGCGCCGATGTCACTCGCACAGGCCATCCTGGCGAGGCTCGGCGCCGACCGGTTCCGCCAGGAGTGCGAGAAGAGCCTCTCCGTGTGCGGGATTGCGGTCGGGCCGACGCTGTCAGGCTCGAACGATTCCTTCAACTCCTCGCCGAGCTTCAACGCCTTGACGGCCCGCGAGAAGGTGGTCGCGCGGTTGGTTATGAACGGCATGACCAATCGTGAGGTCGCCGCCGAGCTGTATTTGAGCGTGAAGGCAATCGAGTACCACCTCGGAAATATCTACACCAAGCTGGGCATTCACTCACGCCGAGACTTGCGAACGCGCGCAGTCTGAACGAATCCGAGGCTCCCCGGTCCATCTTGAGTCCCGCCTCATCCGAATAAAGCAAGTCTTAAAAAAGATGCTGCTATGAGTTAAAGTGCGATGCCAGGCGGCGACGATCGGGCGCAGAATTCTCTGCGGCAGGCACCGCGCCGTTTATCAGGAATCAACCGGCAACATCTTGTCTAGGAACTGCGAGGAGTGCTCATGGCGCGTCAATGGAACTCGGACCTCTATGTTGATGGTCATTGGGTCGGCTCCGACGATCTGCCACCGATTCAGGTGATCGATCCGGCCACCGAGGACCTGATCGGGACGGTGCCGGATGCTTCGCCGAAGCTCGCGATCCGTGCGCTGGAGGCGGCGCGTCGCGCTTTCGATGAGGGACCGTGGCCATGGATGAAGCCGGCCGAACGGGCTGCAGCGCTCGTCCGGATGGCGGAGTACCTGGAATCGCACGCGGAGGAGTTACGCGAGCTGATCGTTGCCGAAACCGGCACCACGGGCTTTATGACCGATATGATCCAGGGCTTTGGCGCTATCGGCATGCTCCGCTCGAACGCCGAGCAGATCCAGCACGGCGTCGAGTGGTTCGAGCCCGTGGGGCAGCCGAGCGGCGGACCGAACGGCGTGAACGGACAAGGTCTGTTCCGGGAACCGATTGGCGTCGTGGCCGCCATCACGCCGTTCAACTTTCCGTTCATGCTGAACCTGGTCAAGTCCGCGCCCGCGCTGGCTGCCGGATGTACGGTCGTCCTGAAACCCCATCCCTGGACGCCACTCGACGCGTTGATGATCGCCAAGGCCGCAGAAGCCGCCGACATTCCGCCTGGCGTCTTCAATGTCATCACGGGCGGGGGTGATGTCGGCGATGAGTTGACCTCCAACCCGATGGTGGACATGGTCACGTTCACCGGCTCCACCGCTACCGGACGGCGGATCATGGCGTCGGCGTCCGGCACGATCAAGCGGGTACAGCTCGAACTGGGCGGCAAGAGCGCTCATGTCATCCTCAGCGATGTACCCGAGGACCATGTGCGCTCGATCGGTTTTGGTGGGGTGCTGACCCATTGCGGTCAGGGCTGCGCGATTCCGACCCGGCTCCTGATGCCCGAAGCGCTGATGGACGCATACCGCAGCGGTATCGAGGACGCCGTGGCGGCGGTGAAGATCGGCGATACTCGTGACCCGTCGACGACGCTGGGCCCGCTGATCCGCGAGCAGCAGCGGTCTCGGGTGGCCGCCCTCGTTCAGTCCGCACGCGACGAAGGCGCGGAGGTTGTCACCGGCGGAAAGCAGCCAAGCTCTCAGGAGAAAGGGTTCTTCTACGAGCCGACGGTGATCGTGGGAGACAACTCGATTCGCGTTGCCCAGGAAGAGATCTTCGGCCCGGTCCTGACTGTCATCCCTTACTCAGGGGCCGACAGTGATGCCGTGCGGATCGCCAACGACTCGATCTACGGACTGGGCGGCAACGTGGTCGGGGCAACCACAGGTCATGCGTTCAACGTTGCGCGCCAGATTCGTGCCGGCAGCCTTTCGGTTCAGGGCGTTGCCGAAGCCGCGCAAGGCGAGCTCGGTTCGGGCAACGGGCAGGGTCCGGGTTGGGGTTCGACGCCGAAGGGCATCGGTCAGGAAGGTGCCTTCGGGGGCTACAAGCAAAGTGGCCTAGGACGCGAGTGGGGCCGGCACGGCGTCGAGGACTTCACCGAGGTCAAGTCCATCAGCTGGTCATGACCCGCGCATAACCAGGCGGCCGAAAACGGCCGCGGCTCAATCGAGCAAACTCCGCTCTGACATCAACCTATCCGCTATGCGGGTAGGTTGATGTTTTTTTGCGCCTGCCTGCGCCCTTGGCGCGGACCGTCGAAGCGTCATGTCGCTGGCATCGTTGCAGCCTTCACGAATTGACCCTACTCGTATATAGTGGCGAACTATCCAGAGTTGAATCAAGATTCAGCGCGGTTACGGGAGGTATCAGCGCACGGCCCGCCGGTTCGCTGCGCCGTCCGTCATTCGTCGTCTCGGCTACCTCCCGGTGCGATGTCGCCGCATGCGATGCACCTAACGGGATGCACCTAAAGGGTAGGGAGGCCGAGACCGTGAAGATCGACGTCGACGCGCGAGGTCGCCAGGTCCTTCGCCGCAGATACGGGCCAGTGCCATCTGTCGTTGCCCAGGCGGGTCTACCGGTGGCGGCTAGAGCCTGCGCCGAAACCGGACAGCACGGTGTTGGACCGACATCGGGCGTCAGGGACGACGTCTTGCTGCGTACGGCGCTATTTCAGGGTGTCGAGCCCGGCGATGTAGATCTGCTGGTACGCCAATTCGACTTGATCGATATCCCTCGGCACGCGGTGCTATTTCGACAAGGCGAGCCGAGTGACGCGCTGTACGTCCTCATCTCTGGCAAGGTGAAACTGGCCATGAATTCGGCGAGCGGCCGCGAGTTGTTGGTCGAAGTTGTTGGACCAGGAGAGCAGTTCGGGGAGATGTCGGTGTTGGACCCGGGCCCGCGTGCGATGAAGGCGACGATGATCTCCGACGCGAGGGTGGCGCGGCTGCCGAAGGAAGCACTGTACAAGTGGATCGGCAGCCGACCTGAGGCCCGATTACTTCTGCTGCAGGCGGTTGCCCGAAGACTGCGCCGCCGGGATTCAATGATGGCCGACCTCTACTTCGTTGACGTGCCAGGCCGGGTAGCAGGTGCCTTGCTTCAACTGGCGGATCGATTCGGAGTACCCGAAGGCGATCATCTTCGAGTTGCCCATGGCCTTTCGCAGCAGGAAATTGGCGACCTGGTCGGTGCGACGCGTGAACCCGTCAACAGGGCACTGGCAGACTTCGGCAAGCGAGGGTGGTTACACCACGAGAGCAAGACGACTCTGATCCTTGATCGTGAAAAGCTTAGGCTGCGAAGCCGAAGTGGAGCTGACTCATGACAGCCAACCGCCGACCGCGGCCGTTACGCGGGTTAGCCGTTGCACGGGGTTACTCAGCGGGAGGCTTTGGGTTCGGCTCGGACGGATAGCTGTTGAGAAAGCTCTCGATCTCCGCGATGCCTCGTTTCGCCTCTTGTCGGCGATGCGTCCGTTCCCGGTACCCCCCGGACCGAACGTGGCCAAAACCGCTCGTCCCGTACAAGCCGTAGCACCCGCACTGGCACAGACCCGCGACTGTCAGTGCGCCGACGCCCAACCAGAGAAGGTAGCGAACGACGCTCTGAATGGTTTCGGATAAGACGACCAGTTCCGTATCTACCATGCAAGCCTCCTCCCGGACGAGGGCATCCAGCTACGATCGTGCCTGCCCCCGCATTGGACTACACGGCAAGCTACGCCCTTTTCGCACGCAGCAACAGACCTTGAGATCGGCTTGTTAGCTTCGTTCGTTGCGGCCGCGGCAATTGCAGTCGCTGGAGGGAAAGACTTCAGTCGCTAATCGAGATCGCCCGTTCCGGGCATGCGTTGACTGCGGCTGTTGCCTGTTCCCGCAACGACTCGTCAGGCTCGGCATTCGTCACCCAGCCACGGCCGCGTTCGTCGTCGGTGAACAGCTCGGGTGCGAGCTCGTAACAGCGTCCGTGACCTTGGCAGAGTTCGGCGTCGATCGACAGCTTCATCTATTCCCCTGTGCTGGTTGTGCCGGCGCTACGGGTGGTCGCTACGTCCCATTCCAGGGGTAGATAGTCGATTCCGCGCAGCGCTGTGCCGTTCCACGTTACGGTTACGCCTGGCTTCAGGCGGTATTCGGGTATGCGGCGGTGCCATTCCCTGATGACCGCTCGCAGTTCCATGCGCGCCAGGTGGGAGCCAAGGCAGCGGTGCGGGCCGCCTCCGAAGGCGAGATGCCTTTTGTCGCCGCTTCGAACGTCCAGGGTCAATGCGCCGGGTACGTCGGGGTCGACGTTGGCCGCCGAGATCAACGGCGCCACCAGCGTGCCGGCCGCGATCGGGCAACCTGCCAGCTCGGTGTCGCGAGTAGCCCGTCGAGGCTGTCCACCCTGCACTGGTGATTCCCAGCGCAGTACTTCCTCGATCAGGGCGTCCAAGGTGGCTGGATCGTCCACCAGCATCTGATGATCTTGCGGATGCTCAAGCAGATAGTTGATGATGCATTCCAGCGAGACGGTGACCGTGTCAAGTCCGGCGGCGAGTAGCAGGAACAGCGTTCTGAGGATCTCGCCGTCGTCCAGCCTGCGCCCGCCTTCGACCTCTGCGGTGAGAAGGAATGAGATGAGGTCATCGCGTGGAGACTCGCGCCGCACCGCCATCTCAGCGCCGAATCGTTGATAGATGAGCACCGCGGTCTCTGCCTGCAGCTTCTGCCCGGCCTCGACGCTGCCGGCGATCGTTTCTGGCCGGATCATGATGTCTTTCCAGCGAACCAGATCGAGCAGCTCCTCTTGTGGCAAGCCGAGCAGGCTCAGGAAGGTCGAGCACGGTAGCGGCACCGCCATCTCAGCGCCGAAGTCGCATTCGCCCTTGTCGATAAACGAGTCGATGATCTGGTTGACGTGGGCAACCACGGTCGGTTCCAAGGCCGCCATCCGTCTGGGTGAGAACAGCGGGTCGAGCAGGCGTCGGTATTCCGAGTGCAGGGGCGGATCGACGCCGAGCGGTATGACCGGCTCGGTACTGCCCATGATTGCCATGACGTTCGAGAAAGAATCGGTGTCACGCAGTACTCGTTCGACATCCTCACGGCGTAGGGCTTGAACGACGCCATCGATTCCCTCGTTGAAATCGATCTCGGTCTCAGACCGGAGCCGCGCGAAGTACTCACGCGGATTGACCGCTCGTTCGTGGGCCAACTCCCGCAGGTGAGCCTGCCGGGCCGGGTCGATCGAGCTTGTCTGCAGAGTCGAATCCATGCCTGCCATCAGTCAGCCTTCGCTAGTACGAGCATCTGAGAAAGGGGGAGTGGTACTTCTGGCCGGGTGAGCTCCTGCGTGCCTCGCGGCCCGGTATCAGAACGGCCAAGGGGTTTGCGGTATCGCTACCGCGGTAATGAAGCCCCTTGGCCGTTCTGCACGTCCTCGCTTTAGTCGCTGAAGGACTACTTCTCTTCGGTGATGCCGGCGGTGCGGGCGTGCTGCATTGCTTGCATCTTCTCGAGAATGCCGACACGGTTCTCGTCGGGTTCGAGCGAATGCGGCGTGACGTCGACATCGGTCGCAAGTGCACGAAGTGCGCCGACCGTGGCCTGCTCGCGCGGGATGTACTGGAAGGGATCGAAGCGGTAGAACTTGCAGGCGTTCTGCCAGGTCATCATTTCGATCTCGTTGTCGGGCACGCCCACCTCTTCGAGGGACTTCATCAGAATCTCTGGCGACTGGGGCCAGGTGGCGTCTGAGTGCGGGTAGTCGCATTCCCACGCGATGTTCTCGACACCGATCCGGTCGCGGATCGCCAGACCGACCGTGTCTTCGATGAAGCAGGTGAGAACGCGTTCCTTGAATACCTGGCTGGGCAGCATGTCGCCGAAGTCCTGACCGGTCCACGCGTGGTGTTTCTGGTAGGTGATGTCGGCGCGCTCGAGCCAGTACGGGACCCAGCCGATACCGGCCTCGGCCAGCGAGAAACGCAGGGTGGGGAACTTGCGCAAGATCGGTGACCAGAGCAGTTCGCTGGCGAAGATTCCCGTGGCGAACGGCATGGTGTGGATCATGACGTCGAACGGGCTGCGCGGCATGAAGTTCGGTTGTGCACCGAAGTGGAAGACCATCGCTACGTCGGAGTCCGCGCACGCCTGGTAGGCCGGGTCCCACTCGTCGCCGTGGATGTCGGGCATGCCATTGAAGCGGTGCGGTTCGGGGTGGAAGGAGACCGCGCGACAACCCTTTTCGGCGACCCGGCGGATCTCTTCAGCCATGAACTCCGGGCCGACCGCGAAGCCCGACAGGGCCAACGGAATGAACCGGCCGGGGTAGGAGCCGCACCACTCGTCGATGTGCCAGTCGTTGTAGGCACGCAAGATCGCGGCAGAGAACTCGTCGTCGGAGTTGGTCACGAAGAACTGGCCGCCCAAGCCGGGCCACGAAGAGAAGTTCAGGCTCGCCAGGACGCCGTTGGCGTTCATGTCACGCACCCGATCGTGCACGTCGTAGGCGCCGAGGCGGACTTCCTCGAAGGTGTCCGGATCGTGGCCCCAGTCTTCCTTTGGCCGACCCGCGACGGCGTTCAAGCCGAACGTCCGGATCTCCTGGCCTTCGATAACCCACGCGTCGGTGCCGTCATCACGACGAATTACCTTCGGCGCCCGGTCCTTGAACTTCGCCGGAACGTGATCCTGAATGAACTCAGTCATGGACGGCGGCTCGACGATGTGGTCATCAACGCTGACAAGTGTCAGATCTTCCATACGCATGGGCTACTCCTGGATAAACGCTCGTGGGCCTGGTGCCCGCGACTGCAATACAGCCTTTGGTCGTTTGGAGCCTGGGTCATTCACTTTGAAAACTACCAGTTTCACACGGCACAGTCACCAGTGAATATATGGTGCAATTCAGATCGATAAATCGGCCTTCATCGACGGTGAACCAATGCTCACCGTTCCCGCGACGTCGATGCTCGCCCGGTCACATCCGGCTGGGGGTAGACCGCGATCCCCGCCGCGATCGCGACTTCCCGGTAGGCCTCGGCCAGACTGGTCACCGTGGCATGGGCATTCAGGCCGCTTGGATTGGGGACGACCCAGAGCTGCGATCGTCCCAGATCGGCGGCTTGCCGTCCCACGGCTGCACGGCGCTCGTTGAAGGCAATGCGGTAGGCGCTGATCCCGAGGATTGCGACAACGGGCGGCTCGATGGCTGCCACCCGCGCTGCCAATGCCTTGGCGCCGGCAACCAGAGCGGCAGGTTCGATCTCGTCTGCTCGCGCGGTGGCCTGTGCTACCAGGCTGGTGATGCCGATTCCGCGATCGTGCAGGTGCGCTAGGTCCGCTGCGATGAAGCCGGACGAGGCGTCGATGATGTGGTCGGTGATTCCTGCGCGGTAGAGAGCCGGATAGAACCGATTCCCCCGACGGCCGAAATGGCTCTGGGTGGCGATGGTCCACAAGCCGGGGTTGATGCCGACGAACAGCAGCCGCACATTCGGCCCCAGAAGGTCGGGCAGCGTGCCACCGCGATAGGTCTCGAGCTCACCCCGCGTGAATCGCACGTACGCCCTCACAAGAGTTCCGCAAAGATGTTCCGAAGAAGTCTCCAAGAACGGTATTTCAGCCAGATCCTAGTAGCTCCGGCGTGCCTGTTCGAGGCCTCGCCACCGGTGTCGAGGCCAGACTGCCAAAGAGGGCCGCGTCAGTCGTTGCGCGCGGTTTCAGGGCCCGTCATCCGTTTGAGCAACGGCAAAGTGGACGCGATCACGGCCAGTGAGGCGAGCAGCCCGGCGATGACAAGCAGGTAGTACGCGGCGCTGGGCGGTTGTAGCGTCTCGGCGAGTTGCGCGCGGACGAAGAGATGAGCGGCGATCAGGCCGGCGCCCGCGGAGACGAGGGCGGTGATCAGTAGCGGGACTGCGGCCTCCAGGGTGATCACCCGGCGCAGCATGCTCAGCGGGGTACCGGTAAGACGGAGCAGGCTGAAGGGGCGTTTGCGTTCGGCCAATCCGCCTGCCACGCTGACGGCCAGGCTGCAGCCGGCGATCGGCAGGCTCGTCAGCAGGACGACGTTCGCCAGTTGCCGGTAGCTGTTCATCTGGCTGTCGTTGTTCGCCTTGTACTCGCCAAGTGTCAGCGGTGGGAACGGCATCGGGAACGCGGCTTCGAGAAGGGTGCGGCTGTGTTCGATCGCCGCTGTCGAGCCGTCGGTGCCGATCGCAATCGTGATGATCGGCAAGCTTCGCAGTTGTTCGCTCGATATGTCCGCGGCGGGCCAGGTGGAGTCGGCCATCGAGGTCTTGTCGATGACCGCACCTCCGAAGTGAGGCGCGATCAAGACGGTGGTGGCGCCGTGCGGGCAGTGCCCTAGCGAGGGGATCGCGTCGAGCTGGGCGCATGACGCGAAACTCGGCGGCGGTGGCCCCGCCGAGGGTCCCGCCCCCGGGTCGGCAATCGGTTCGGAACGGATAGTGGCCACACCAGTGACGCCGGGGATCGAGCTGAGCGCGGCCAGGGTGGCCGGCGGGAACGCCGTCATCCGGCTGGCCTGCGGGTGGCCGTCGAAGTCCTCGATCAGGGTGCCGGCAGAGGCGGCAGCGCCTGAGCCTGTTGCGCCCGTACCGCCGTTGTATGCCGCGATCGTGGTGATGATGCCAAGGGCACACGTGCCGACGAAGACGGCGAGGACGAGTCCGCTGACTGCGCGGAAGCTGGCCTGCGGATTGTCGGCGAGGCGCCTGGCGGCGATGAGGCTGGCAGGCCGACGGGCGCGGCGGGCGATCAGTCGGGCGCCAAGCATCGTCAGCCACGGCCCGGCGATGACCAGCCCGATCATGATCGAAAAGACTCCGATCAGATACACCAGGGCTTGCAGATTGCTGTTCGTGCTGTCACGGATGTTGCTGAAGTAGGCAAGGTAACCGAGTTCGATAATGCCGGCTAGTAGTGGAATGAGTCGCCAGGCGCGGGGTGCTCCGGGTGTCACGCGCCGGCTCACGCCGAGCGGGGAGATGTTCACTCGGCGCAAGGCCACTCTCGCGGCGACCGCCGCTGCGAGCGGTACGCCGAGCACGACCAGAAGAGTGTCCGGCAAGCTCAGCGACAGGTCGCTCGGGTAGAAGGGATCGCCGGTGAACGGGATCTTCGCCAGCAGTGGTCGCATTGCGAAGAACAGGCCGAAGCCAAGGGCGACGCCGCCGATCGCGGCGAGGCTGGATTCGACGGTAGAGATCACCGAGATCTGGCGGGGTGTCGCTCCGATCAGGCGCATTGCCGCGAAGCGTTGCTCACGCCGGGCGGCCGACAGCCGGGTCGCGCCGGCGATGAAGATCAGCACCGGGAACAGCAAGGCGGCGGCCACGACCCCCAGGATCAGCGTGATGCCCCGGTTGTCGATGCCAACCCCGACTGCACATCCGTCAGCGCAGCTGCTCGGAACCGTAGTACTGATGTTGCTGACCTGATCGGCATGGCCCAGCTCGGAGACGTCAGCGACGCTTCGCCCAATGATGATGATCAACGAAGTCGGCGATGGCAGTGCGGCCGCGCCGATAACGCCGATCTGGGCGCCTGGAAACCGGTCGCGTAGTTGCTCGTGCGGGACGTCACGCAGTAGTTTCGCCAGCGCTGGCGAGGCGTAGTACTGTCCCGGGCCTGGCAGCTTGGGGATGCCTGGCGGCACCGGCGAATCGGGCCCGGTAGCGGCCAGGTCGACCCGTCCAATCTCCTCGCCGTCGTAGTAGTCGGCTTGCAAGGACCACCACAGGGGATCAGCCGCGGCCGCAACGCTTGCCGGTGCGGCCGGTCCGGTGTAACCGGTCTCCAGCCACGCGTAGCGGGCGTTCTGGGCATTGACCGCGTTGATGCCGGCCAGCGTGGTGAGCAGCAGCGCGGTCCCGATGGCCACCGCGATCGCGATCAGGGTCAGCCGGGTCATCGCCTCACGTCCGCCCGCGAGCGTGAGGCGCAGCCCGAGACGGATCATCCGCCGACTCCTGCCAGCGTCGTCACCTTGCCGTCGCGGACGATGATCTCGCGATCGGCGTAGGCAGCGACCCGCGGATCGTGCGTGACGAGGACGACCGTGCTGCCCTGGTCGCGCGCCGCGTCGACCAATAGCTGCATTACCTGCTCGCCGGTGAGCGAATCGAGCGAGCCGGTCGGCTCATCGGCGAACAGCACCTCCGGACGAGCGACCAGACCGCGCGCCAACGCCACTCGCTGGGCCTGCCCGCCGGACAGTTCCCCGGATCGACGTCGCTGCAGTCCGTCCAGGTCAAGGCGATCGAACCAGCCTCGCGCCTCACCCAACGCCTCCACTCGGCGCTTACCGGAAAGCAGCAGCGGCAGCGCGACATTCTCCTCGGCGGTGAGTTCTGGAACGAGCTGCCCGAACTGAAAGACGAACCCGAAGCGATCGCGGCGCAAGGCGCTGCGCTGCTGCTCGTTCATCGTGTCGATCCGCTGCCCGGAAAAGTGAATCTCGCCTCCGTCGGGGGTCAGGATGCCGGCCAGGCAATGGAGCAGCGTCGACTTGCCTGACCCGCTCGGGCCCATAACCGCCAAAATCTCACCTCGGGCCACTGACACTTTGGCGCCGCGTAGCGCAGGCGTCTGTCCGAATGACAACCGGACATCGTGAGCCTGTAACACCGGGACGATCGTCGACGAGCTCGGCTGGTTCGGGTCGTCAGGGAACAGCGCGGCGCTCATGGCTGAATCTCTTTCGCCAGCGCGTCCAACCGGGCCGCGGTCAGATCGATCCACCGCAAGTCCGCTTCCAGATGGAACAGGCCGTGATCGGCCAACAATGCATCAACCAGACTGCTGCTACGGCGCAGTTCGGTCAGTTCGCGCATCCGCTGCATGTGCGCGGCCCGTTGAGTGTCGAGATACTGCTCGGCTGAGCGTCCCGACATCAGCGCGAGAACGACCTTGACGAACAGCACGGTCTGCAAATGTGGTTCAGCAGGTACCGGTTCGGCCAGCCAGGTCTCGATATCGCTGACCCCCTGCTCGGTGATCACGTACCGCTTGCGGTCAGGGCCGGCGCCCGGCTCGGTCTCAGCCGCAATCACCTTTCCGTCACGGGCCAGTCGCGCCAGAGTGGCGTAGACCTGGCCGAAGGGCAACGGCTTGCCCCGACCGAAGAGAATGTCGTAGTCGCGCTTGAGGTCATACCCATGGCTGGGCTCTCGTTCGAGCAGCCCCAGAAGAGTCAGCGGAACGGTCATACTCCGGGACTCTACACTACGTGTATACCTGCAGTACGTAATCTCACGATTCACCCACGCTCCGCCTAGCGGGAGATCGGCGATTGAAGGATTCTTGTGAAGGATTCTTGCCTGCGGGCGCTACCCGAAATCAGAGCGGGGACTGGGTTGCGGGCGTGTGATGGACTGATCTCGTGGGCATCGTCGCGCGGCTGGACAGTTTTCAACGACGGCATCCCTCGGCGTCGTTCCCCTTGGCCGTCCTCTACAAGTACACCGACGACACCGGCGCCTATCTCTCGGCACTGATTGCCTACTACGCATTCGTATCGCTGTTTCCGCTTTTGCTGCTCTTCTCGACGATCTTGGGATTTGTACTTGCGGGAAATCCACACCTACAACAGCAAGTCTTGAATTCCGCGCTGCACCAGTTTCCGGTGGTCGGCAGCCAGCTGGACGATCCCAAGCAAATAGGGGGTGGAGCGGTAGGACTCGTCGTGGGAATCCTGGGATCGATCTACGGTGGGCTGGGAGTGGCGCAGGCGACGCAATACGCCATGAACACCGCGTGGCGGGTGCCACGCAACAATCGGCCCAACCCGTTCAAGGCGCGTGGACTCAGCCTGTTGCTGCTGGCGGTAGGCGGTTTGACGGTGATCGCCACTACCGCGCTGTCGACCATCGGCGGTAGCGGGGCGGGCGTTGATGATCTTCTAGTGAGAATTCTGGTGCTCGCTGCTTCGGTCCTACTGAATGCGGCGGTGTTCGTCTTCGTTTTCCGCGTGGCGACCGCGCGTGACCTGTCGATTGCGGATGTGGCCCCGGGAGCTTTGTTGGCCGCCGTGCTGTGGCAGCTGCTGCAGAGCTTCGGTGTCGTCTACGTCGCTCACGTGGTCAAGAACGCGAGTGCGACGAACGGAGTTTTCGCCTTCGTCATTGGTCTGCTCGCTTTCCTGTATCTGAGCGCCGTGCTCGTCGTCATCTGCACTGAGATAAACGTGGTTCGGGTTGATCGACTGCACCCACGGTCGTTGCTGACGCCGTTTACCGACAACGTGACGCTGACTGCAGGCGACCGCAGGGCCTATACCAATCAGGCCGAAGCGCAGCGCATGAAGGGGTTCCAGGACGTCGACGTCCAGTTCGACCAGCCACCACCGACGGGAGTATCCAGCGAGGATCCGGACTCAGACAAGCGATAGCCCGTCGACTTTCGTTATCGACTTGATCCCAGCGATCGTGGTCTGTGCAGGGCCAACGTGTGCATGCTGGAGGAGGCAAGTTCGGTTGCACAAAGAGGTGCGGCATGAAGGTGACCACCACAATGTCCTCCGCGGGACTTTGTGTTGTCGTGTGCCTGCTGCTCCTGGGCGGTTGTGCGCCGAAGGCGAGCCGGCCGTCGGCACGTTCTGACGCACCGGCCAGTCAGTCCGCGGGAAAATCGGCCACCGATAGCGCCCCGAACGGGCCGGCCGAAGCCGTCCCGTGCGCCGTATGGGCCTGCCATCCGGAGCCGGCGATAGCCCTGATCGACGGCTATGCGGTTCGGCTCTGGGCAAGCGCGCAACCGGATCCGGCGAAGCCGACGAGCTTGGCCAGCACACCGGTGGTCGAATTGCTCAAGAACTCGAAACACGTGCAATGGTGGGTTGCTGAGCAGGGCTTTGGATGGGAAGCACAGCTGACCTGCCTCACGACCGGCCCGCTGCCGAACTGCATGGTGCTGGCCGATGTCGGAGCACACGCGGGCGTAGCCGAGATGCTGTTGCTGCAATCCGGTGCGTTGCAGAGTCCGCCACGAACGCATGTGGTCTTCGACTCCGGCGCGCCTTCGGCGGCCGACCTGAACGGGGATGGCTACCTCGATCTGGTTGGCTCCAACAGTGACTTCTCACCGGGATTCGCAACCGGGCACAACTTCTGGGTCACTTACCGATTCGTCACAGATTCGATGACCGAAACTGGATGTAGCCCGCGCAATTCGGCGTCGGAGAGACGGCCGGACCAACTGCTGTCAGGGCACTGCCCCGCTCCACCGGTGGATTGACCGGACGTGCGTGTTAACGTTCGGGAAATGAAGCGATGAAGGTGAGGGGAAGCGCTTGTCTGCATCACCGGATACCGAAATGATTCCACCGCGACCGCAGCCTGACGTAAACGAAATTTCGCAGGGGTACTGGGACGGCGCCAAGCAACACAAGCTCGTGATCCAACAATGCGGTGATTGTTCGACCTTCATCCACTTTCCGATGGCGCTCTGCCCGAACTGTCAGAGCGAGAACCTCGGCTTTACCGAAGTCTCCGGTCGTGGAACGGTTTATTCGTTTGCCATCGTTCATCAGAACTTCCACCCGGCCTTTACTCCGCCGTACGTGATCGCGTTGACCGACCTCGACGATGCACCGGGTATCCGGATGTACACGAATATCCTCGACGTCAAGCCTGAAGCCGTCGAAATTGGGATGCCGGTCCAGGCAACGTTCGAAGACATCGGCGAGGGCACGGTCTTGCCGCAGTTCAAGCCGGTCTGATCGCACTGAGCGTGACTCACACTCACGCGAGTCACAGTCGCCCGATCGCAGACCCACCGTAAATCAGGTTCACGGTTTCGACGGACGCGCTCCACCCTCGTTGTCCCTGCAAGTCCCAGAAGGTTCCCGGAGGTTTCAGGTCATGCGCAAAGTTGCCATCAGCGGCGTCGGCTATTCGAAAGTCACTCGCGCCGGGGATCCTGCGCCCGAGCGGCTCACCCTGCAGGCGACCAACAACGCCATGAAGGACGCCGGGCTGACCGGCAAGGACATCGACGGGATCTTCCAATACAGCTTCGGAATCGACGCACCGAATGCGATCTACGTCCAGAAGGGTCTAGGGATCGACAACCTCGTCATCTTCCAGGACATCATGGGCAGCGGGCCGTCCGGTTTGGCAGGTGCGATGTCAGCCTATTCGGCGGTGGCGAGTGGAGCCTGCGAGACGGCGATCGTCTATCGAGGCATCACGCGGTCGGCTGGGTCCACCGGCAAGATCAGTACCACGCCACCACCGCCCACGCCCGGCGCCGGCGGAATGGCCGCTGGCGGCATCTACGGTGTGAATGGCCTTATCCCGACGATGGGAATGCGGATGCGACGGCGCATCCATGACTTCGCCGGCGCCACGATCGAAGACTACGGTCAGATCGCGGTCAACGCGCGTAAGTGGGGTTCGATGAACGATCGAGCCGTGCTGCGCGACGAGATCACGATGGATGACTACCTGAACTCGCGGTTGCTCGCTGACCCATTGCACTTGCTTGACTGTGACTATCCCGTGAACGGTGCCTGCGCGGTGGTCATCACGACGGCGGAACGGGCGGCCGATCTCCCGACGAAGCCCGTCTACATCGATTCTGCGGCCTACGGCACCGGCCGGAACCCGGACTGGGTCACGGCCGACGATTTTCTGTTCGGCGGCACCATCAATGCCGGTGAGACGCTGTGGGCCAGGTCGTCGTTTACACCGGCCGACGTGGACCTTCTCGAGCTCTACGACGGGTTCACCCACATCACCATCTCGTGGGTCGAAGCGCTGAAGATGTGTGAGATCGGCGGCTTCGGTGACTGGGTCGATGGCGGCAAGACGATCAATCCTGGCGGCCGGGTGCCGCTGAATACGCACGGCGGGCAACTTTCCGAGGGACGGCTTCACGGTTTGGCCCACCTGGCCGAGGCCGTTCTGCAGTTACGAGGTGATTGCGGGCCGCGACAGGTCCCGAACGCGCAGGTGGCAGCCATCGGCAACGCCCACGGTCCGCAGGCCGGCGCGATGATCGTGTCGACTGAGATCAGCGGTTCCTGATTCTTCAGAGCAACCGGTTGGGCTCGAAACGCCTGTGGATATTTCGCTCGTGCCTTGCCGCTCGTCCCGAAATGCATTTGGTGTGCGTGTGTTCGGTCGCTACAGTGATCGAGCACCGAAAGACCCTGCGCTGAAATAGAAAGGCGAAGATGATGAAGCGGCGAGATCAAGATGGCGGCGAGCGCGTAACGCGCATGGCGTCGATCTTCGCCTGCCCAGGCTCCTTTGTCATTGCTGGCCTGCCTGGCGCTGAATCGATTCTCGCGCCTGTCGTGCGGGCCGGTCATTCCTGGCGGCTGTACTCGGAAGCGAGCTATCCGAGGTTGACTCTGCGGTAGGTAAACCCTGCTTCACAGCCGCCTTCGGATTCGATCCGAGGCGGCTTTTCTGTTTCCTGCCGCTCTGAATTCGACGCGGCCGTCCTCACTACAAGTCATCACTACAAGTCCTCAATACAGGGAGGTAACACCATGAACAAGCAACTATTGGAATGTGGGCACTACGAAGCTGTCGTGCCCGGAGCGGGCGTCAGTTGGTGCCCGATCTGCAACGAGATGGCGCTCGTCATTGACGAGACTCGGCCACCTGAGCCTGTGCGGGCCGGTACGGCCGTGGCGCTGATGGTCGCGACGCGCTAGCTCGCCAGGCTCGACCAAAGCAGACCAGAATCAGACCGAGAATCTGACTGAGATGAAAGGAGGTGCGACGATGGAGCGCATTTCAGACAAGCTCGTGAGCTGGGCCTCGATCCTTGAGGACCAGACTCGGGCGCAGGCCTGCCAGAGCGCGACGATGGACTTCATCTACCCGCACCTCGCATTGATGCCCGACGCCCACCTCGGACTCGGCGCCACCGTGGGGTCGGTTATCCCTACCCAGGGTGCCATCATGCCGGCAGCAGTCGGCGTGGACATAGGTTGCGGCATGATGGCGGTCCGGACCGAGTTCAAACGAGCCGACGTTGAGCGTCGGGCTGAGCGTCGCCCGCTCGGCGCGCTGCATTCGCAAATTTCAAAGGCAGTTCCCTTGTCGGCAGGTGCCGCCAATGACCGCATCACGGACACTGCCGCGACACGTATCGCCGAGCTCGAGGCGATGCCCGGTATCAGCCAGGCCGAGCAGGCGTTGCCGCACTGGCGTAAGCAGCTCGGCACGCTCGGTTCGGGTAACCATTTCATCGAGGTCAGCCTCGACGAGGAAGATCGGGTGTGGATGTTTCTGCACTCGGGCTCGCGTGGCGTCGGGAATCGCCTTGCAGGTAGCCACATCAAGGCGGCCCAGGCGCAATGTAACGAGGCAGGTGTGCGATTGCCGCACCGAGACCTTGCTTATCTCGTTGAGGCAACGCCGGAGTTCGATTCCTATATCGAAGCCCTGAACTGGTCACAGCACTTCGCGTTGCTCAACCGTGACGAGATGATGGATCGGGTTGTCGACCAAGTGTTGCAATGGTTTGACGTGGTGCGCGACCTGGCACAGCTGGATGCGCCGGTTCGCTGTCATCACAACTACACGGTGCAGGAGCGTCACTTCGACCGCGACGTGTGGCTGTCACGCAAGGGAGCGATCAGCGCGCGCCTCGGGGAGTTCGGACTCATCCCCGGGTCGATGGGGGACCGGTCATACGTTGTGGAAGGTAAGGGCAACGCCGACTCGCTCTGTTCGGCGCCGCACGGTGCCGGGCGTAACTTCTCGCGGACGGCGGCGCGCAAACGTTTCACCCGCGCCGATCTGGACGAACGTATGGCAGGCGTCGCGTGGGGCGAGTCGGACGCGTTTCTCGACGAGCACCCTGAGGCATACAAACCGATCGACGTCGTGATGCGCGACGCCGAACCGCTCGTCGACGTGGTGCACGAACTGCGCCAGATCGTCAACGTCAAGGGCAACTGAGTGCGAGTCGAGAAGTTCGGCTCGCACTCAGGTGCCGGCGACTGAGTTGCCGAGGTGGGCTTGACCCTTAAACGCACTGAGAGCGTCAGCTGGAGTCAGATCGCCAGCGCTGCTGGGCTCCCTCGTAGTCGTCTAGTTGCCATAGCATGGCGCGATCGGGCACCAGCAGGTACAAGACATCGAAGCTTGGGTCCGCCATGGGTAAGAAAGCCGCATCGCCTGGCCGCGTGTACTTCGCAGAAAACGCCGCAACGACCTCCGGGCGAGTACCCGGGTAGCCAAGATCGCGCGCAAGGCCATGGACGATCACTACTTCCTCGGCATCGGCCGGGTGCAGCGCGACACGCGAGTCCTTTGCAAGGTTGCGAGCCTTGACGGTGGACCGTTCGGTATAAAAGTAAAAGGCGTCTTCGGTTACGGCTCCCCAGATCGGCGCGACGTGCGGGCTGCCGTCGCCAGCCACCGTGGAGAGCCAGTACGAGCGTTGCGATGACAGGCGTGACAGGATCAGCTGCCAGCTGACGTGTTCCACCATCGCGTCTCGGTCCGCTTCCGAGTGTGCCTATGAACGTGGCCTATGAACGTTGCCCTGCCGAGGCTCCATCGTGCGCGCGGCCTCGCTGAAGAGTCAATAGCCCCACAGTTTGCAGTTGTGCGCCTCGAGGCACTCGCGAAGCAATTCTGTCTGCGATCGACAAGATTGCCGCCGGGGCGCCATCCTATGAGGTGACCCGGTCCAGCATCACTCGCCGTCGAGCGGAGATGATCTTATGCAACCAGACGCAGAACCAACGATCGTGCTGATCCACGGCGCGTTCGCGGACGCTTCGGGCTGGTCTGACGTTATCGAAGGCCTGGCCGAGTTGGGTTTCAACTCCTACGCGCCGCCCAACCCGCTACGCGGCGTGCTCAGCGATGGTGATTACCTGCGCACCTTCCTGAGCACCATAGATGGCCCAGTCGTCCTCGTCGGCCATTCTTACGGTGGCTCTGTGATCACCAATGCCAGTGTGGGCGCTCCCAACATTCGCGCCCTCGTCTACATCGCGGCCTACATGCCGGACGAGGGTGAGACGTTGGCCGCCGCGGGCACGCTCGACGGCGCCTCGAACGAGCTGGGCAACCACCTCGTGGTTCGGCCCTATCCAGACGCGTCCGAAGGTGATGGCGACGCGTACATCGATCCCGATCATTTCCACGCGCTGTTCTGCGCCGATGTGCCCGAAGCCGTGGCGGGGGTGATGGCTGTGAGCCAGCGGCCAGTAGCTCTGTCATGTCTCAGCACACCTTCGGGTCCAGCGGGGTGGAAAACGATCCCCAGCTGGTACCTGGTGGCCAGCAACGACGAGGCAATCCCGCCGATTGCCGAACGAGCGATGGCGGCTCGATCCGGTGCCAAGACTGTCGAGATAACGAGCTCGCATGTGGCGATGATCAGCCATCCGAGCGAGACCATCGATCTGATCTTGGCGGCAATCGCGGCGACCCGTTCTTAGTCCGGCTCCCGTACCAACTTTGCTGCTCGAACGGGATCCATCTCGCCGATACCGGCAGATGGGCAGAGCGCAGCGATCGGGCAGGCACCGCAAGCGGGTTTACGCGCATGGCAGATCCGCCGCCCGTGCCAGGTCGTTCGTTGAGAGAAATCCGTCCAGTCCTTGCGGGCGATCAAGGTTGCGACATCGGCTTCGACCTTCACCGGATCAGTATTCGTCGTAAAGGCCCACCGCGCAGTCAACCGCAGTACGTGGGTATCAACAGCCAGGGCGGGAATGCCGAATGCATTGCCGAGGACGACGCTCGCAGTCTTGCGACCAAACCCGGGCAGTGACACCAGCTCATCGAGCCGGTTGGGCACCTCACCGCCGAAGCGTTCGGTCAGCTGCTGGCCGAGCTTGATCAGGGTGTTTGCTTTGGCTCGGAAGAATCCGCTGGCATGAATCATCTCCTCGAGTTCAGCCCGATCTGCTGCGGCATAGGCACCGGCATCGGGATACCTGGTGAACAACGCCGGCGTGATCTCGTTGATCTTTTTGTCGGTGCTCTGCGCCGAAAGAATGGTCGCCACCGAGAGCTCCAGGGCGTTGTTGAAATCGAGTTCGGAGTGCGCATCGGGATATCGATCGCCCAGCCGCTGATTGATCTTGCGGGCGCGGCGCAGCCGGGCCAACGGGGTTTCGGCCGCGAATGACTTTGTCACAACGATCTCCTAGTTGCCGGGGTAGCGTGCCTTACATGTCGAGGACGAGGTTTGTCACCGGCCTCGCGCAGCAAATGAGGACGTCACCCGGTACCGCGGGTTCAAGGGGATCCGGCGAATACGCGACCTGACCGGACAGCAGCCCGGTGGTACAGGTATGACAGACACCGGTGCGGCAGGACCACCGAGTCGGTACGTCACACTGTTCGGCGAATTCCAACACGCTGCCTTGATTCGTGTCGAACTTGGCCGAGATGCCGCTGCGGGCGAAGGTAACCAGCGGCCCGGTGCCTGGATCGCCGGGTGGTAGGTGGGGAGCGATGAAGTGATGATTGACGATGCCGGGGTTGATCGCACCGAGCGTGCCGAACAATTCAGTGTGGACGTTCGAAGCATCCAGGCCGAGACCGGCCAGGGCTTGTTGCACATCGGTCATGAATCCGGCTGGCCCGCAGATGTAGGCGGTCGCCTCGGCTGGTGTTCTGATCCTCGCCAGTTCGGCTGCACTGAGTCGTCCGCGGTGCAGGTGCTCGTGCCCCTCGGCCCCTTCGAGCTCGCCGCGGTCGCGGGCGCTGTAGAAAATGTGTTCGTGGGAATGTGGAAGGGCTGCAAGTAGATCATGTGCTTCCTGAGCAAGGGCATGCTCGCGCACACTGCGGGCGGCGTGCACCCACCACACCTCGCGCTCCGATCGCTCAGTGACCAGTCGGTGCAACATCGCCAGCAGCGGCGTGACGCCGATTCCGCCGGAGATCAACAAAACCGGCTCGGATCCATCCTGCAGCACGAAGTCACCACGGGGTGCGGCCACGTCCAACTCAGCGCCCGGCTGTAGGTGTGTATGCAGATAGGCGCTGACCAGTCCTTGCGTTTCTCGTTTTACGCTAACCCGATACACATCGTCTCCGGGTGCAGAGGAGAGCGAATAGCTACGGACGGGCGGGGGATCGGCCGCGCCCGCAACGCGGAGCGTCAGGTACTGACCGGCCAAGGCCGCCGGTAGCGGCTGCCCGTCCTCGGCCGCCAAGTAGATGGAGTCGACTGTGCTGCTTTCGTGCACGACCCGAGTCACGCGCAGTGGCCGGAATCCGGCCCAGCTCGGCTCGATGCCGGCGGTACCGGTAGTCGCTGATGACCTTTCGGCGGCGACAAGCTCACGAAACGATCCCTGCCAACCGGGGCTCAACGCGGGAATCTCGAGCGCACGCCGCAGCAGGTCGGTATCGCGATCGGGCAGGTACAGCAAGGCATCCATATCGGCCACGCTGATCTCCTGCGGGCCTGATGCTGTCTTGACGATCTCGTCGCCGGCTTCGACAATTCCCTCGGTGATAACCCGGAAGTAGAAACCCGGGCGGTGATGGCTGACCAGCAGGCTTGGCATGTCCGGAACACCCAGGCGCATCGCAACCCGGAAACATGTCACCCGAGGCTGCGTTACTTCGAATTCCGCAGTGCCGATGCGGTAGCGATCGCCCACACAGACTTGGCTGTCTGGCAGGCCGTCGACCGTGAAGTTCTCGCCGAACTGGCCGAACTCGAAATCGTTACGGCCGAAGTGCTGTTGCCAGTAGTCGTAGGACTGGATCTGATAGACGAACACAGCACGGTTCTCGCCGCCGTGACCGGCGAGGTCACCCTGACCGTCACCGTCGAGGTTGAGCCGGCGTGCCATGCGGGGGCCAGGCACGGCCGACTTCCAGATCCCGGTATGGACCGTCTCGCCATGCCAGTCCACGTCCATGGGGAGACCCACGTTGACCGAGAGTAGCGACGCCATCGCTTTGATCCTCCTCGAAACGGAGCAGGCTGAACCACGGCCGGCGGGCTAGTGAGCGCGCGGGCACGTCGGAGCCAGTCGCTGCACTCCGTGTTGCGATCCTAGCGATGGCGAGGTGTGCAAAGGGTCGCGAGGTGTCCGAGCCTCCGCGCGGCCCATACTCTGATGACGATGAGAAGGTCGGACCTTGGGGGACAAGTGGCGATATCGGCTGGCGACGTTCGGCAGGCAATGAGCGAGCTGGGCGAGCTACGGTTCGGCGCGACGCCGGTCCAGGACGCAATGGACCGGATCGTGCAGACCACCCATGTGCTATTCGATGTTGACGGTGCGGGTCTGATGCTGGCTGACGATGACCAGCAACTGCGTAGTGTCGCTGTCTCCGATGACCGATTCCGGCATCTCGAGGAGATACAGCTGGCACACGATGAGGGTCCGTGCATCGCAGCGTATGACGATAAACAGCTAATCTGCGTGGAGGATCTCGAAAAGGACGACCGCTGGCCCCATTTCGGGCCAGCCGCGGTCGATCGCGGGGTTCGTGCCGTACTCGCCAGCCCAATCCCCTTCAACCAGCAGGCAATTGGCGTCGTGGGCGTCGTGTCACAGGATTCTCGCCCGTGGTCACCGGAAGGCGAGCTTGCGTTGTTGGCGTTCACCGATCTGGCAGCGTTGCTCATCGCTAGCATGTTGCGCGCCGAAGAAAAGTCTGAATTGGCGACGCAGCTGCAAGGTGCGCTGGATTCTCGCGCGGTAATCGAGCAGGCCAAGGGCGTATTGATCGGCCAACACGGAATATCTGCTCGCCAAGCCTACGAGCAGTTGCGCGATCGATCTCGGCGTGAGCGTCAAAAGCTGTCGTTGGTCGCCGCAGGCGTAGTCGAGGAGGCCGCCCGACGGTGATCCTTGGCGAACTCGGTGCCGACATGCATACTTGGTTAGCCGTCACTGACGCCGCCCAGACCCCGCGGTCCGTTCACTGCGTCGCTGCTCAGCTCTAGCGTTGTCCACTTGCGTGGACGGCCCCTCCTGGCTGTTGCGGCAGCGTTCCGCCTATCGCTGGGGAGACGTCATGATCATCTTGGGTATCGTTTTGCTGATTATCGGGTTCGTGTTCAGCATTCCCATCCTGTGGACTATCGGCATTGTCTTGCTCGTCATCGGAGCCGTCTTGTTTCTGCTCGGCGCCATGGGCCGGGAGGTGGGTGGCCGGCGACACTACTGGTAGTCGCACAGCTCTTGTCGAAGGCTGGGCTGCGCGACGGCCAACGCGGTCCAGCCTGAGATCTGACCCGGTTCTGGCACGATCCGCAGCGCGCGCACTAGGTTGGACGCGTGCGAATAGCGACCTGGAACGTCAACTCGATCAAGCAGCGGTTGCCGAGGTTTCTACCGTGGCTGGACGAGCGCCAACCCGACGTGGTCTGCCTGCAAGAGACCAAGTTGAACGACGAAGCCATCTCAGAACTGCTGCAGGACGAACTGCAACAGCGGGGCTACCAGGGCGCTTATTACGGCCAGGCGCAGTGGAATGGGGTGGCATTGCTGTCCAAGGTCGGCCTCGATGAGGTCGTGCGTGGCATACCCGATGCGCCGGGTTTCCCAGACCCCGAAGCCCGTGCGATTTCGGCGATGTGCGGTGGTATCCGGGTGCACTCGCTGTATGTGCCGAACGGGCGCACCGTAGGCTCGGACCACTACGAATACAAGCTGGCCTGGCTCGAAGCCCTGCGCAGACAGGTAGCGGGCGGTCCCGCCGAGACGGTGGTCTGCGGCGATATGAATATCGCCCCCGCCGACGCCGATGTCTTCGATCCAAAGGCTTATATCGGCCAGACCCATGTCACGGAGCCGGAGCGGGCGGCGTTGACTCAACTATTGAAGCTCGGGCTACACGATGTGGTGCGTGACCGCTGGCCGAACGAGCGCGTTTTCTCGTACTGGGACTATCGAGCGGGCATGTTCCACCAAGACCTCGGTATGCGCATCGACCTGGTGCTGGCTTCAGGCGAAGTGGCCGAGCGGGTTGCAGCAGCGTGGATCGATCGCAAGGCCCGCAAGGGAACCGGCCCGAGCGATCACGCCCCGGTGATCGTCGATCTCGATACTGCACCGGACGGCGACATCGGGCCGATGGTTCCGCCGCCGTCCGCGCCTCGTGGTGCGCGCAAAGCCCCAAAGCTGCCGCAGGCCCGCTAACTGCCAGTAGGCCGAATGGACCCCTTCGCGCGGACCTTGCTGCGGTACGAGTCGTGCCAATCAGGGCGGCGGCCGAAGCTCGGGCGAGCTCGACCCCTTGCCCCCGCGCCTTGAAGTAGGGACGTTGGCGCCCTTTCTTGGACGTGCGGCCCGCGTTGGTTGCGGCCGTTCGGTGGTGCCGATTCGCTTGGCCACCGCTGCGGAAGGATGCCCAGCTCGGCGGATCGCTTCGATCTCTTTCGCTGAGAGCGCAGCAGGCCGCGCTCCGGCTATCCCATCCGGCGGGACCTCGCGGGTGGGCGTTCGCCTGATCGCAGCGAGGTGTTCGTGATTGCCCCGCGCCAGGTCATCGACCTGACGCTGGGTGAACTCGGCCGGCGAGGACGCTCCAGATGTCACCATACGTAGATCTCCTTCAAGCGGTCGCCTTCCACCCGAGCGTTCACGTTCCGCGCTCCGGCTTTGGCGTGTGAAGCGAGAATGGTCATGTTGGTAACCGAGTCTTCGTGGTTGTCGTCGAATTTCCGCCACGCACCGTCGATCCAAGCCCAGGCGTTGGATGCCTCATTGATCGTCCAGAGAGCGTCGACTTTCACGTTGTCATGCCATGCCATCGTGTACTCCTCGGTCTTTGTCTGCGGGCGTCAGGGCTTCAGGTCGTCGGCCTCGAGATGTGCTGACGCCGATCGGTAGATTGCGTCGATGGCGTGCCGCAGCGGCTGGTTCAGTTGCCGCTCAGCCCTGGCTGCTTGTACGTCGTCGGCGAGAAAGACGAAGCTCGTCGACTGTTCGCCGTCGCTGATCTCCAGCCGGCCGACCAGGCTGTCGGGGGGAAAGCCCGTCGCCGCCTGCTCAGCGCGCACCAGCGCGTCCACGTCTATGGAATCGACCAGTCGTCGAAACGCTTCAGGATCGGCTTGCCGTTTACGTTCGCGAGTTGCCTCGTGGTGCCGGTCCTTCAGGTCATCGTGCAGCGATGACGAGACGTTTCCCATCGAATCGACTCGATACTCGAAGACGTAACGTTCGCTGTGCGCGCCGCCGCTCGCCGTCAGCTGAACATATGCTCGCGGCCGGCTGCCCGGGTTCGCTGCGGCCTGCCGCATTCCGTCGGCTATCCGCCCCGGTAGGTTCGGAACGCCCGCTGGGCGCCCGAGTGATCCGTCAGCCATCAGGACCCCCAGGTCGAGGTCGATTCGGACAGTCGATCGCACAGCGGGGTGACCAGCCGTGCGACGACCTCGGTGTTGTCGTCCATCACAGTCCCGGTGTTGACGGGACTTCGGCTTGGACAGGCGCTGTCGGCGTATTCATCGGGGTGACCGAGCATATGGCCGAATTCGTGCGAGGCGACATCTCCGGTGTCCTCGGTATCCCAGTGCGTCATGTCGCTACGGGACGCCCCGGCTGATACCTGAACGGTGTGATGCTCGTTATTGTCGACCCATTCGACAGAGAACGTCAGGGCACATTCGCAATCACAGTCCTTCGTATCGCAGCAGCCGAATCGATTGCTCCATTTCTGTTCGATGCCTTGTTGCCAGGTTGCGCGCAACGAATCCATCGTCGCCGCCGAGATTCCGCGATCGGGAACCAGCCGAATCCGTACGGTGATGTGCGTCCCGCGCTGGGCATAGGCCGCAGTCCAGCCGTAGACACATTCGTTCACGGCGAACGAGATCTCTTCCAACGGTCCGGTCTCGCCGTTGGGGAAGTCGTACATCTCGGTTATGACGCGATCACTGCCCCGCTGCTCCTCGTGCACGGAGATCGCCAGGTTGCGCTCCTTCGCCATAGCGGCGATCGACAACAGCCGGGTGCAGTCGGCGGGTGAACGGTTGTCGAGCTTGCGCCAACCACGGTTACGCACCCAGATCCACGCATTGGCGGTCTCATTGATGGCCCACAGCCCATCAATGTGGCAGCCACACAGCACGGTCACGGGTGCCCCCCAGCAAGGGATCAGCTATCTCACAAGAGTAGCGGTCTCGGCGGCTGGAGTCAGCCCCCGAGACCGAGCCTGACGGCTGAACTCGGCTAGCTGGCCGGCACCTGTTAACGCGAAGTTAGCGGTGTGTGATCCAAGGCGAGCCCGGATTCAAAACTACGGTTACCTCTTGGACATCCGGCCGAGTCAGCATTGAGGGGTGCCACATAGCGCGGCTCAGCGAGAGCCGCTCTGAATTGGGGGGAACCCATTATGGCCGTTGCGATCTACCTAAACCGCAGTGCAGATACCGAGCTGAAGCACCAACAGCTTGTTTACCTCGTCAACGATGCGATCGGCCGCGACCGCGAAGACCTAGCCGTTGAGCTCGTCGAGGCGTACGAGGCTGAAATCCTTTGTGAACGCACGGGAATCGGGTAACACGAGGGTGCGTCACCGCACTTCGGTGGCCATCACCTCAGAGAGATGACTTCGCTTCTTGTTCTTGCGGTGCCGGGCTGTTACCGCCCGCGGCCGCGCGGATCTCTGCGATGCGGGCCTTCGACGGGAAGAACGAAACCGCGGCGATCGCACCGACCAGGAACAGTCCCGATCCAACAGCGAAGGCGACGATGTAGCCGTGCGTTGCCGCGACGGCAACCGCGTTCGGAACGCTGGAATGATCGGCGAGATAACTCGAGGTAGCCGAGGCGGCGAGGGTGCTCAGTACTGCGGTGCCGACCGATCCGCCGACTTGCTGCATCGTGCTGGCCAAGGCGGCGGCGACGCCGGCATCCTGAGGAGCGATTCCAGCGGTTGCGGTGTTCATTGCGGGCGCCATGACCATGCCCATCGCGAAGCCCATCAAAAGCAGCGTCGGTAGCACGCCGGTTACGTAGCTGGAGTGGACATCGATTCTGGTCAGGTAGGCGAGCGCAAGGCAGCCGAGGGTCATGCCGGTGGTGATGACGATTCGCGGGCCGAATCGTGGCAGCGTCACCATGTTCGACGTATTCGAGCTGATCACGATGCAGCCGATCATCGGCAGAAACGCGAACCCTGAAGCCACCGGACTGTAACCGCGAACCAGTTGCAGGTAGTACGTGAGGAAGAGGAACAGCCCGAACATGGCGATTCCCGCTATGCCAATGGACAGGTACGCGGTACCACGGGCGCGATCGGTGATCACCCGCAGCGGGAGCAGTGGGGCGCGAACACGCTTTTCTGCGAGGAAGAACCCGGCGAGCAAAGCGACCCCGAGTGCCAAAGAGATGACCGTTGTCATTTCCGTCCAGCCGGCAGATTCGGCATGGGAGAAGCCGAAGACGAGGCCGAAGAGGCCAGTCGAGGCGAGTACGGCGCCGAGGATGTCTATCCGTTGTCGAACCGGTGACCGTTCGTTGACCATGTACAGGTACGCACCGATACCGGCAGCCGCAGCGAAGATCACGTTGACGTACATCGCCCATCGCCACGACAAGTACTCAGTCAGGATGCCGCCCAGGATGAGCCCGACCGCGCCGCCGCCGACTGCAACCGACCCGAACACGCCGAATGCCTTGCCGCGATCCTTCGGTGAGTGAAACGTCGTGACAAGTGTCGATAACGCAGCCGGCGCAAGAATCGCGCCGAACATGCCTTGGAAAGCGCGCGCGGTTACCAGCACGCCGAAGGAAGTGGCCGCACCGCCCACTGCTGAGGCAAGGGCGAAACCCGCGAGGCCGATGAGGAATGCCCTTTTGCGACCGACTAAATCACCAAACCTGCCACCGAGTAACAGGAGGCTACCGAAGGTCAAGGCGTACGCCGTGACGATCCACTGGCGATTGCTGTCAGCGAAACCCAAGTCGCGCTGTGCCGATGGCAGCGCAATATTCACGATGGTCGAGTCCAGCACGACCATGAGTTGTGCAACGGATACGAAGACGAGGATGAGCCACCTGTGATCCGCAGCTCGCTTGGCCGCCGCCGCCTTGGCTGAGGTGGTCTTGGCTGCCGATTCGGCCTGAGCCGAGCCTGCTGGGGCGGGGGTTTGGACAGACAAAGCTTTCTCCTGGCTATGACGAGAACGGCCTTAATAATCCCGAAACACAAAACAAATTCAAAACTGAGGACATTCCTGAAACTGCCCGCCGAACTGCCCCGAGAGCGAAGCCACAGGTTGTACTCATTTGTGTGCGATAGCCACTTCCGGTTTGGGCACCGGCCGCGGCTCTGGCGGCGACGGTCGTCGAGACTCGACTACTTCTGCGGCAAGCTGCGAGCGTACTTGACGCCGATACTGACCCACCGCCCAACGTCGTCGTCGGTCATGAGTCCCGAGCCGTCGATACGTAGCCAGCCGTCCAGCTGCCGTCCTCGCATGACGAAGCGCTGGGCATGCGGTTGCTCCAGCAACGTCTCGCTCTGGCTGGGGTCGACGCGAAGCAGCAGACCGCCTTGACTGCTGGCGCTGATCGCCAGATGTCCGTTTATCAAGAAGGCAATACCGCCGAACATTGCCCGCTCCGTCAGGCCCTGTTCGCCCTGGAGTGCCTCGCGGAGTTGGTTCGCCAAGTCGTGGTCGTATGGCATGGTCCGAGTATTGCGCGGGGGTGTGACAACGTGCGCGCGTATCCAGGGCTCGGCAAGCCGCGCGAACCGCAAACCGCGAGTCGCGGCCAGCCACCGCAACCATAAACCCGCACCCGGTTGCTCGTAGGTCATTTTGCGGGTAGGTCATTCTTGTACGGTGCGGATCTTGCTCACCTCGGACATCCACTACCGCCTGCCATCAATGGACTGGCTCTGCGCAGTTGCCGCCGACTACGACGCTCTCGTGCTTGCCGGCGATCTACTCGACACAGCCAGTCCGGTGCCGCTCGATGCGCAGATCGTTGTCGTTGCCTCCTACCTACGGCGACTGGCCCAGCTGTCGACGGTATTCGTAGCCTCGGGCAACCATGACCTTGATGGCCCCGGCGTACACGGCGAGCAGGTGAGTTCATGGCTGAGTCGGCCACGAACCGGTGCCCTGCACACCGACGGCCAGTCCGTGGATCTCGGTGCGATCAGAATCACCGTCTGCCCATGGTGGGACGGTCCGGTGACCCGCACAGGTGTCGATGTGCAGTTGCGCTCGGCCGCCGCTGATCGCCCCGCTTCGTGGATCTGGGTCTACCACTCGCCCCCCGCCGGAACAGTGCTGTGTTCCGATGGCCGTCGGTCCTTTCCCGATCGTGACCTCGCTGGATGGATCGAGGAGCATCAACCGGACTTAGTGATGTGCGGGCACATCCATCAGGCGCCGTGGGCTCCTGGCGGCAGCTGGTATGACCGGTTGGGTGCGACCTGGGTATTCAACGCGGGCCACCTCGCGGCGCGCGTCCCGCCGCACATCGTCTTCGATACCGGCCACGCAACCGCGCAATGGTTCGCGACCGTCGAGGATGAGCCTGTCTTGGTCGATCTCGATGCCGCAGCGGGGTAGCCCGATCGGCTGACCCATCGATCACCCGAGCGGATCACGCGCGGATCCCGGACGAGCGGCCGGCGCCTGGTAATGCAAGAGCGCCTCGAGCACGCCGCCGACCATGCCGAGATGGTTGTCGAGGTGCGCGTACTGGCCTCGCACATCAGCCAGATAGCGAGTCATCGCATCGAGACGGTTCGCGGTCAAGCGCAGCACAGCCAGGGCCACCTCAGGTCGACCCAGAAACGCATCAACGTCGGCCGCTACGTGCAACACCGAGGGCGCACCCGCCGTGACGGTTGCCGTCGCCGTCCGAGCGAGCACCGTCGACATCTCACCGAAGACCGCCCCCGGGTAGTCAACGGTGGCGAATGGCGTCCCGTCGCGGTCCATCACCAGGCTTCCGCGGACGAGAACGTAAATCGCCGGCGCCGCGACGCCCTGCTCAACCACCTTCTCACCGGCTTGGATCGAGACGGTCGGCAGATCTGCGGACAGGGCCAACAGTTCCGCGGCCGGTGGCCGTTGCTGGTTAGTGGTCACAGCTCAGTGTGGCGCTGCCGTGGGGCCCGAGTCGAGCCGACCGAGTGTTGAGCAGCACGCGGCTCCGATCGGCCACGACTATCTTCTTTGTAGAGGGGCTTCGTTGTTGAGGGGCTTCGTTGTTGAGGGGCTTCGTTGTTGAGGGGCTTCGTTGGAGAGGAGTTCGTTGGCGATGCTGAGTGGGGTTACGAACGTCTTCTACTTCGTCGACGATCTGCAGTCCGCACGTGCGTGGTACGCCGAGCTGCTCGGGTTCGAACCGATCGAGGTGCAACCGCAACTGGTCACGTTCGCCGTGGGTTCCGTCCGGCTGACCCTGCATCTCGGCGATGACTTCAACACACCGGCCGAGCTGCACGGCACCGTCGCCTACTGGGGTGTCGATGACGTCGACGAGGTCGTCGCCCAGTTCGTTGCCCGGGGCGCAATCGCGCATCGTGGCCCGAAAACGATCTTCACCGGCGAACGTCTCTGCCAGCTGAAGGACCCTTTTGGCAACCTGTTCGGAGTGCGGCAAGCGCCGGTGACGTAAAGGCGAGCCGAGAACCTCACGTTGACCCGCGATGGGACGTCTTCTGGGTGACGGAATCTCCCGGCAAACGGAAGGGCGAAGACCATGAACACCCGCCACGCGATCGCATCGACGGTGATCGGCGACCTGACGCTCGTCGCACACCACGACACCCTCATCGGCGTCTACTTCCCTCAGCACTGGACCAAGCCAGCTCCGGATACTTTCGGGGCCGGCGTCGACCTCCGTGCCGATGCCGTGCTGGAGTTGGCCGGCACGCAGTTGGGGGAGTACCTCAGCGGGCAGCGCACGTCCTTCGAGCTGCCGACGGCGGCGATCGGCGACGCTTTCGAGCGCCGCGTCTGGGCGATGCTGGCCGAGATCCCCTTCGGTAAGACGACCACCTACGGTGAGCTCGCCGACGAGCTCGGCGACCGGGCCCTGGCCCAGACGGTTGGCCAGGCGGTCTGGCGGAATCCGCTGTCCATCATCGTGCCGTGCCACCGCGTGGTCGGAAAAGGCGGCAAACTGACGGGCTATGCAGGCGGTCTCACCCGCAAGCAGTTTCTGCTCGATCTCGAGGCGCCAGAGCTCGCTGCGGCCCGTTTGTTCTGATCCGGGGGGTTTGGCGGCACGGACCAGATGGGGTGGGACCAAATCCGGTAGCGAGTGTGTTGTAGAGAGCGAGGAGGAAAAATGACAGACACATATCGCAAGGACCCAGCAGCCATCTCCCAGTTGACGCCCGAGCAGTACCGGGTAACCCAGGAGAGCGCGACAGAGCCGGCGTTCAACAACGCCTACTGCGACAACAAGGAGCCGGGCATCTACGTGGACATCGTCTCAGGTGAGCCGCTCTTCGCCTCGGTGAACAAATTCGACAGCGGGACGGGTTGGCCAAGCTTCACGGTGCCGATCGAGCCGGGCAACGTGGTCGAGAAGGCGGACAACAGTTACGGCATGCGGCGGATCGAGGTGCGCTCGGCGCACGGTGACAGCCACCTTGGCCACCTGTTCAACGATGGCCCACGAGACGCCGGCGGGTTACGGTACTGCCTTAACTCAGCCGCACTGCGGTTCATCCCGCTCGCGGACCTGGAGACCGAGGGGTACGGGTCCTACCGCACCCTGTTCGACGACACAGACGGGACGGAGTAACGATGAGCAACACCACGGAGAGAGCGGTTCTGGCGGGCGGATGCTTCTGGGGGATGCAGGATCTGATCCGGCGCCGTCCAGGTGTACTGAGCACCAGGGTCGGTTACACGGGCGGAGACACACCGAACGCAACGTATCGCAACCACGGAACGCACGCCGAGGCGCTCGAGATCATTTTCGACCCGGAGCAGACGTCGTACCGCGACCTGCTGGAGTTCTTCTTCCAGGTTCACGATCCGACGACAAAGAACCGGCAGGGTAACGATGTTGGCCTGAGCTACCGATCGGCCATCTTCTACACGAGTGATGAGCAGAAGAAGGTAGCCGAAGACACCATCGCCGACGTCAACGCCTCAGGGCTGTGGCCCGGCAAGGTAGTCACCGAGGTTGCGGCGGCAGGTCCGTTCTGGGAGGCCGAGCCTGAGCATCAGGACTACCTCGAGCACTATCCCAACGGCTACACCTGTCACTTCGTCCGGCCCGGCTGGAAGCTTCCGCACCGGACCGAAACTGCAGTCTCCTAACGAATAGTGCGGCCCGAGTTTCCGCCTCGATCACGGAGAACCGGAAACTCGGGTCACGCTTGCGCCTCAGCCGGACATCATCGCGAGCATCTGCCTTCCACCGGTAGTGGCGAAACGTAGGACCAGTAACGCCGCAAGGCTGAGGAAGATGATGTTCAGCCAGGTCGTGTAGTTCCAGGAGATCCCCATGTCTGCGACGCTGGCCTGCCGTGCTCCGGTGGGGATCAGGCCGAGCGCCGTGAAGATCAGCTCGACGAGGTAGCCGGCCGCCACGGCGGCCAGGTAAAGGCAGCCGGTCAGCGTCCACATCACCCGCGTGCCGTAGTACTTGCGGTAGATAAACAGGATCGGAACGATCAGCAAGTCGGCGAAGATGAAGGACACCACGCCGCCGAAGCTGATTCCGCCATTCCACAGCACTGCCGCCAGCGGGATGTTGCCAATCGAGCAGACAAACGTGGCGATCGCTACCAGCGGGCCGATGAGCGGCCCCCAGATCTTGGCAAGCAGCGGGTGCCCGGAGAAGAAGAGGTTTTGCCAGAACGCGTCGGGTATCCACGCCGCCGCGCAGCCGGCGATGACCAGGCCGGCGATCAGGTCTCGCAAGATCGCCGCCCACTCCATGACGAAGTTGTGCGAGACGGACGTGAAGCCGTCCCTGCTGACGAGCCGGCGGATGAATGACCCGTGCGCTGCGATGGACATGTCCATCGCAGCGTGCCCTTCCATCGAACCTGGTACCGCCTTGTCTGCTTGCGTTCGCGCCGCACTGAGAAAGGTAGGTGAGGCCAGGTGTCCTAGCAGCACTGCAACGATCACGATCATGATCGGGCCTCCGACGAACTCGGCGGCCGTGAATTGCCAGCCCATCAGCAGTGCCAGGATCAGGCCGAGCTCGATCACCAGGTTCGTCGAGGCGATTTGGAACGCAATAGCCGCGACGAAGTCAGCTCCCTTACGAAACAACGAGCGGGCCAACGCCACGGCGGCGTAGGAGCACGACGACGAAGCGGCGCCCAATCCGGCCGCCGTGGCGAGAGTCCGAGGCCCGTGGTCGGGCATCAGCCGAGCGATGGTCGACTTGCGGACAAGCGATTCGACCATTGCAGACAAGGCGAAACCCAGGATCAGCGACCACGTGATCTGCCACGTCATCGAGCCGATCACGCTAAGCGCGTGCAGCAACGCCTGCCAGCCGTCAGTCACGAGCGCTATCTAGCGAGTTCAGCCCACAGCCGAAGTCCTAGGTGTTCGCGACGACAGCTGGGTCCAACGTCGGGTCGTCGGGGACCAGGGTCGGGGTGTCCCGATTGAGCGTTTCGCCTTTGAAGAACGGCGGTGCGACGATCCGCCAGATCCCCATCAGCACGACGCCCAACAGGAATGTTCCGACGCCGAGGAGGAACGTGCCGCCGATGCTCCAGTGCGGCGAGAACGGCATCTGCCAGACGGTGTAACTCGATGCACCCTCGGCGTTCGGGTCGAGCCAGTTGTCGTGCATACTCCAGGCCAGGGCGAAGAACAGGATCGCGCCCCCAAGTGCTGGCAGGATGCCGCGCATCCATAGGTCACGTTGGCTGCCACGTAACGTCTTGCGGAAGTACCAGGCGCAGGCGAAGCCGGTAAGGCCGTAGTAGAAGGCGATCAGCATGCCCAGGGCGGTTACGGCGTCGGCGATCACGCTGGTTGGGTTGTGCGAGCTGTTCATCAAGGCGTACAGCACGATCGAAATGGCGCCGAACGTCAACGTCGAGACTGAAGGAGTGAGGTATCTCGGGTGGATCTTCGCGAACACCCGGGGCAACGCCCGGTAGACCGCCATCGACAGAGAGGTACGGGCAGTCGGCAAGATGGTGGTCTGGGTCGATGCAGCGGCCGACGTGAGCACCATCAATATCAAAAGGTGACTCAAGAAGGTCCCCAGACCCCCATTACCGAAGACGGCTTTACCCAGCACCGAAAGCACATCGCCTGAGTTGTCCTCGTTACCCAGCCCGATGCCGTCGGTGCCGGTGCCGGCGAACGATTGCGCGGCAAGCGTGACCAGCGTATAGGTGACCACTAGCGTGACGGTCGAGATTACCGCTGCCCGCCCTGGCGTCCTCGTCGGATTGGCGGTCTCTTCGTTAACCGAGACCGCTGAGTCCCAGCCCCAGTAGATGAAGATCATCAACAACAGGCCTCTGAAAAACACCGAGAAGGACGGGATGTCGAACGGATTGAACCAGGACCAGGCGACATCGATGGAACCGGACGTCCCGTGACCGCTGCCTACCTTGGCGAGTGCAACGATCGAAAAGACCAGCAGCATGATCAGCTCGATCGTCAGCAAAACCTGCTGCAGTCGGGCGGACAGCTCGATGCCGACGAAACAGATGTAGGTCATCAGCACGATCCACAGGATGCCGACGAGCAGCACCCAGCCGCTCGTCGGATTGTGCCCGATTCCGTCGGCGTTGAAGAGCAGAAACACGTACTGGCCGGCGACCTGGGCAAGGCTCGCCATGACGAGAATGTCAGCGGCCAGGATTCCCCAGCCGCCCAACCAGCCGGCTTTGGGGCCAAAGGCGCGCGTCGCCCAGGTGAATGTTGTTCCGCAATCCGGGTCGACCTTGTTCAGCTCGGAGTAGCCGATCGCGGTGAACAGCATCGGGACGAACGCCAGGATCACGACGACCGGTGATTGCAGCCCGACACCGACGACAATAAATCCGAGGGTCGCGGCCAAACTGTAAGCCGGTGCCGTCGAGGCGACCCCGATCACGACGCTCGCCGCCAGCCCGAGTGCCCCGCCTTTCAGGCCTTTGTCGACAATCGCGGCCGACGGGCCGGCAGATGGTGGTGGCGCAGCTGCTGTTCCGCTCGTCATCGCAACCCCTTAATCCAGGGATGGGGAGCCTGTTTGCCCCCGCAACCGTACCGAGTATGCGAGACACTTGCCTTTCGCGCTAGGAGGCGCCCTTAGGAAGATTCACGCAGCCGCGATCGGCTAGTCCCTCAAGAACGCAGCTTCGAGGTCTTGTTCGACGTTGAGGTGTCGTCAGTTGCCGCCGCTGGTCGCCGCTGGTCGCCGCGGAAGGTGCCGCTGCACATGCCTTCGCCGCACAGGTGAAGTGCTGCAGTATGGGAATATGACAGCAGGCGACACGCGCACCTATCGGATCTGATCGAGGGGCATCATGCACGAGTTCGCGAGTGTCGAGGAGCTCGCCACCGCTATCGGCCTTGGCGGTGAGGCGGGCGACGGACTCGTCCACGGCTTCGAGCGCGAATCCGACTGGACGTACCGCGGCAGCGGGATGGGCATGAAGGGCCATCAAGCCCGATCCAGATGGCTCGTCACGTTCGCTGTGCCAGCCGGTGCCGATACGCACGGCTACCTGATCGCCTATGCGGTCGAAGGGCGGTGGAACGACGACCACGAGTTCGTCTATGTGGAATCAGGACGTTGCCTGCTTCTCGGCGGCCCCTGGTCGGAGTCGCGCGATAGGGAGCTCTACGCCGAGGCGAAAGCACAACCTTGGTGGCATCAGGACATTACCGAGCCAGGCCCGGACGTTTCGGAGATAGCGGCGTGGGTTGACGAGCGCGTGCGTTCATGAGCACGCCGTTGATGAGCATGCCGGCGATGAGCAAGAATGACTAGTCCGACGACACTGTTCCGACGGCCCTCCGCGAGCGAAGGTGTCCGGATCGGAGCACTGCTACGCAAGGAGACGGTCGGCGGGTTTCTCCTTCTAATTGCTGCCTTCACCGCTCTGATATGGGCAAACTGGCCGCACTCTACGAGTTATCTCCGGTTCGTCCACTACGAGTTCGGCCCGGAGTCGCTGCACCTGCACCTCAGTGTCGCTGAGTGGGCCGGCGATGGTTTGCTGGCGATCTTCTTCTTTGCCGCCGGGCTGGAAGTGAAGCGGGAGTTCGTTGCCGGCGACTTGAGCACTGTGCGCCGCGCTGCATTGCCGGTGCTTGCCGCCGTTGGGGGAATGGTCGTGCCGGCGCTGGTATTCAGTGCCGTCAACCTTGGCTCGCGCGATGGTGCGCTGCGCGGCTGGGCGATCCCCTCGGCAACGGACATTGCCTTCGCGGTCGCAGTGCTTGCGATTCTGAGCACACACCTGCCGACGGCGCTGCGCACGTTTCTGCTGACCCTGGCCGTTGTCGATGACTTGCTGGCGATCGTTGTGATCGCAATCTTCTATACATCGAGCCTGAAACCGGGTTACTTCGTCCTCGCGCTCGTGCCGATCGCGATCTTCGGGGTGCTGGTTCAGCGCAGAATCAGGTCCTGGTGGTTGTTGATCCCGCTTGCCGTGGTGGCCTGGGCGCTGATGCACGCCTCAGGGGTGCACGCCACGGTCGCGGGCGTGCTCCTGTCGTTCACCGTTCCCGTTGTTCGCAGCGAAGCGGCAGGCGGCCCAGAAGCCGGGCCCGGGTTGGCCGAACATTTCGAGCACCGCGTCCGGCCACTGTCGAGCGGCGTCGCCGTGCCCGTATTTGCCCTGTGTTCAGCCGGAGTGGTGCTTGGCGGCTGGTCGGGACTCCGGTCGGCACTGGGTGACCGGGTGGCGGTCGGCATCATCGCGGGGCTCGTCGTGGGCAAATCCATCGGGATCTTTGGAACGACGTATCTCGCCGCGAGGTTCACCGGCGCCGAGTTGAATGAAGACCTCGCCTGGAGCGATGTCGCTGGAGTTGCTGTCCTCGGCGGTATCGGGTTCACGGTGTCGCTGCTCATCGGCGAACTTGCCTACTCGTCGAATGCGCTGCGTGCCGATCACATGAAGGTCGGCGTCCTGGCGGGTTCGCTGCTTGCGGCCGTCCTCGCGTCCGGTGTGCTGGTCTTCCGCAGTCGCGCCTACCGTCGCGCGTTATCAGAACAGGACAACGAACCGATCGCGTAGCGGTGAATAAGAATCCGCTCTGCCAGAATGTTGACTCTGTGCATGCAGAATCATATTGTACTTGAGCGGGGCGAGCGACGCCGCGCTCCTACGGGTGACCAGGCATTGTCGGCAGAACAAGGGAGTGTGCAGGCATGAGTGAGCAAACGATCGCTGACCCGCAGATCGATGTAGCGGCGCTTGCCAGCTGGCTCGATACCCAAGATCTTCCCGGCAAGGGACTTCCGGTCACCCAGAGCTATGTATCCGGCGGCAGCCAGAACGAGATCTTCGAGATCAGGCGCGGTGATGTACTGCGCGGTGCGCTACGCAAACCGCCCTCGACGGCGCCGGCGCCCCGCGACGAGGGCATTCTGCGCGAGTGGCGGATTATCGAAGCGCTGGACGGAACCGATGTGCCACACACCGAGGCGATCGGAGTGTGCGCTGACTCGAGCGTGCTTGGCCGGCCTTTCTACATCATGGGTTTTGTCGAGGGTTGGTCGCCCGCCGGCAGCTCGCAATGGCCGCCGCCGTTCGACACCGATCCCGACGGTCGTCGCGGGCTGGCATTGGAGCTGATCGAGGGCGTCGCTCTGATGGGCGCAGTGGATTGGCAGGCTAAGGGACTTCAGGACTTCGGTCGGCCGGAGGGCTTTCACGACCGTCAAGTGGAGCGCTGGACGCGCTTTCTCGATCGGGTCAAGACTCGGGAGATCCCCGGCCTCGACGAAGCGACGCAGTGGTTGCAGACACACCGTCCGATCGATTTCGTCCCGGGCATCATGCATGGCGACTATCAATTCGCGAACGTGATGTTCAAGCATGGCTCGCCGCCCAAGCTAGCCGCAATCATCGATTGGGAGATGGGCACCGTCGGCGACCCCAAACTCGACCTCGCGTGGGCGCTGCAGAGCTGGCCGGAGGACACCGGCAGCGCGGGGGCAGCCGAGGGATTCATGGATGTCAGCGGAATGCCCGGACGAACCGAGCTGCTGGAGCATTATTCGGAGGTCTCGGGGCGACAGGTCGATGACTTCGATTACTACACGGTTTTGGCGCGTTGGAAGCTGGCGATCGTCCTTGAACAGGGGTTCGCGCGGGCTGGCGATGATCCGAAATTGGTGTCCTTCGGTCGAGTGGTGCTCGATCTGATGAAGCGTGCGGCTGAACTTGCCGAGACCAGTACCTACAAGGGCCCAGCGCCCTCGTCTACCTGAGAGGAAGTTTCATGACTGGTCGTCTCGAGGGCAAGGTTGCGTTCATCACCGGAGCGGCGCGCGGGCAGGGCCGCAGCCACGCGATAAGGCTCGCGCAAGAGGGCGCGGACATCATCGCCGTGGATATCTGCAAGCAGATCGAGTCAAACCTGTATCCGTTGTCTACTCCTGAAGATTTGGACGAGACACGGCGCTTGGTCGAAGCACTCGATCGGCGAATCGTCGCGCGTCAAGGCGATGTGCGTGAAAGATCGCAATTGAGCGAGATCGTTGCCGAGGGCATCGGGCAGCTCGGCCGTCTGGACATCGTCGCCGCAAACGCGGGCATCATGCCGATGCGCATGGGCGAGACGGCGAAAGCGATGGACTTTGTCGACGCCACTGACGTCGACTTGCTCGGAGTGATGAATGCGGTCGCAGTTTCGATCCCACACATCGCCGACTTCGGCTCGATCATCGTCACCGGCTCGACGGCGGGGCTGATGAAAGGCACCACTGACAACCCGGTGTTCGGTCCCGGCGGTGCAGGCTACAGCTGGGCCAAGCGAACGCTTGTGTCATATGTCGAGCAGATGTCGCTGCATTTGGCGCCGCGGTTCATTCGGGTCAACGCTATTCATCCCACCAACGTCAACACGCATCTGCTGCACAACGACGAGTTGTACAAGGTATTTCGCCCCGACCTCGAGAACCCGACGCTTGACGATGTGCTGCCTGCATTCGTCGAGTGGCAGGCGATGCCCATTCCGTTCATCGAGCCCATTGACATCTCGAATCTGGTGCTGTTCCTAGCGAGTGAGGAGGCACGCTACATCACCGGTCAGCAGATTCGCGTCGATGCCGGTTCCCTCGTCAAACACGCCAACATGATGGCCTGACGACCGGTCGCTATCGACGCCTGGCGCCTCGATCCACGAGTGGACTTCGTCACCCTGTATGCCACAGGTGCGCCACAGCCAACGACGATGTGTCTGGTGCTCGTCAAGATGGCCGCCATCGGGGGTGAGCCTCGATGACGGGGGCGGGGTTGAGGAGTGATGGATGCAATCGGGTGACCGCTCGTCTGGCCCACCGCAGCAGGCCGAGGTAGATCCACGTCAGAGGCGTCGGGTCCTCGCGGTGTGCCTCATCGGCATGTTTTCGACGACGTTCCCGGCCACGATCCTCACGATCTCGGTAAAGCGCATTGCAGAGAATCTGCATTCCGTTCCCACCACGATCACCTGGGTCACCACGGCACCGATGCTCGCTGCGGCCGTAGCGACCCCGGTGCTGGGTCGTATCGGTGACCTACGCGGTCACCGCCGGATGTATCTGTTCGGCTTGATTCTCGCCGGGAGCTTCTCGCTGCTCACGGCAGCGGCCTGGAGTGCCACGAGCCTCATCGCGTTTCGAACAATTTCTCAAATAGGTGCGGCGGCGACCGTTCCGAGCACCTTTGCCATCCTGTTTCGGTCCTTTCCCGCTTCTGAACGGGTGCGTGCGTCTTCGCTTGCCTCGGGCACTTTGGCCGGCGCCTCGGTGGTTGGCGTCATCATCGGTGGCCCACTCGTCGATTTGGTCGGTTGGCGGCCGATATTTCTGATCCAGGCTGGAATCTCGTTTGTGGCCTTTCTCCCGGCGATCCTGATCTTGCCGAGGGACGTGAAGAACCGCGCTCGCACCCCGGTTGACTTCGCCGGTGCAGCGGCGCTGGCGATCTCTACCTTCGCCCTCACCTTCGGCATCAATCGGCTTGGCGTGTGGGGCCTCTCGGCCGTCCCCATCATTGCGTTGGCCCTGGTCCCGATAGCCGTCTGGGCTCTCGTACGCATCGAACGAAAGGCACGCTCGCCGCTGCTGCCGCTGCGCGTTCTGGCCGCCAGTAACACCCGGGTGGTCAGTGCGGCGACCTTTCTGCTCGGTGCAGGGTGGATGGGCAACTTCATCATCACGCCACTGTTGTTGCAGTCGGTTATGGGCCTTTCGGCCGGTACAACGTCGCTGATCAGCGTGCCCCGCGCCACCTTCATCATGGCGGCAGCGCCGGTCGCTGGGCGGTTAGGTGTTCGCTACGGCGAGCGACGAATCGTCATCTATGCCTGCACCGCGCTGGCGGTGATCATGTGCCTCATGGCGGCTGGCGCGGCGTCGACGACCTTGCTCATCATCGGGCTGGCGTTACCGCTGAGCGGCTGGGCCTTCGGTCATGCTCAGCCTGGTTTGGTCTCGGCGATGGGTCACGCCGTGCACGAGGAGGACTTCGGACTGGCTACCTCCTTGCAGCAGACCTCCAACCAGATCGGATCGGTCGTCGGGATTGGCCTGTTCACCGCTCTGGCGGCGAACTCGACGACGACAGGACCCTTCGTGCTGGTGTACCTGCTTACCGCCGGTTGCGCCATGGCTGCCGCCTTGATCTCGACGCGGATGCGTGACGGTCATGCGCTCACGGCTCACACGCCGGCCCCCGTTGACGATGGCAGTGAACCTCAGCCGTTCATCGAGACGGAGACGGGTGAACCTTCACTCCTGACAAACCGCTCGAACTAACGACGTCTCGAGCGGTTTGGCGAACCTGCCCTCCATGCCCGAGCTGCGCGTTTTGCGAGGTATAGGTGGTTCGGACGGTCTGCACCTGACGCACCGGAGGCTGATTGGCTGCCACCGCTGCGGGTGTCAGAGCGAGCAATAGCGGAAGTAGGCCGAAGGCGAGTACTGCCGCCCGCGCTGCCCGGCGTCGCCGCGGGCTCAACGCGTCGGGCGGCAGGAGGAGCCGCCGGATTCGGTTCAGAGTGTCGCCATCGGCCGCGGCGAGAGTGGCGGACGAGACCATCGCCGGGGGCCGGGCGGCTCCCGAGGCGGACTGGGCGGTCGCCACTGCGACAAGTGCGGTGGCAAGAGTCTCGGGATCGTGAGCGCCCGCCGCGAGTTCGTCGGCGTGCATCTCCAACAGACCACGAACCTGAGCAGGAAGCCCCCGCATCAGTGGCAATTCAGGCAGAGTCCGCGCGGCCAACGCGGCACTGGCCAGCAAGCGATGATGTCGAGCACCCAGATGGGCCCGCTCGTGCGCGAGCACCGCAGCGAGCTGGGGGCCCGTCAGCAATTCGACGGCGCCGCTGGTGAGAACAACGGTGCTCGAACGGCCTGCCAGGCAATACGCGGCCGGTTGGGCCTGATCGAGAATGACCGCGCCTAGCTCTGCCGCCTCTCGTCCGCACAACCTGACCAGCGTGCGCTGGCGGCGACGTTCGGCCCGCCGCACCCGGACAACCTGCAGCGACGCCAAGCAGACTCGGACGGCGATCGCCGTCGAGAGGGTAAGTCCGGCGCCGGCGACCGCTGCGCCGCCAGGGGTCACGTAGGCGGCCCGCAGCCTCAAGATGCAGGCACCCAGCAGCTCACTCAGTCCGCTCGACAGCGCCGTGCCGGGCAATGCGACGGTCAAACCGGCCAAGAAAAGCGCGGTCAACACCGACCATGCGGCTGCGAGCAACAGCATGGCACCCAGTCGCGGCGCGCGAGCAAGCCAAGCCTCATGGCGCGCCGCCATTGGCCCGAGCACGCCGAGGATCAGTGCGTAGCCGAGCAGCGCAGCGCCAACTGTCATCAGGTGCCCGCGTTGCGTCGTTGGGCCAACGCCTCGGCCAGCGCTTGAGTCAAAGCCTGAGCGTCTTCGGCATCGATCTGCTCGACGAACCGGGCCAGCGCGCCGGCCCGGTCCGAACTGCCCGAGAGCGCGTCGTTCATGAGCTGCGCGGCATAGCCTTCCCGGCTGATCGCAGCCGAGTACCGCCAGGCACGCCCATCGCGTTCGCGGTCCAGCCAGCCCTTTCGGTACAGGTTGTCCATCACAGTCATCACCGTCGTGTAGGCCAACGATCGTTGCGGGCCAAGCTCGTTGACCACCTCGCGCACCACTCGGGGTGTGCCGGCGTCCCAGAGCAAGTCCATGATCGCGGCCTCGAGCTCGCCGAAGGGTCGCAGCCGACGCGGTTCAGTCATGACAACCCCTCTCCGACGACCCTCAGGTTCGCTTTATCGGACGCCTTCTTATCGGAGCCCTTTACTACCTGCACCCCAACTAACACGGACAGCAGCGACGGGTCGTTCAATCGACGCTGTAAAAAGGGCGGCTAGTTGGAGCCGGGATTGAACGTTCGTCATCTACTAAGCGTGTTAGTAGTCATGCTGAACGATTCTAGCCAGACCGAGTCCCTCGACGCGGAACAGGCCTTCAGGGCGCTGTACGCAGAACACGGCCAGGCCTTGCTCGCCTACGCCCAACGTTTCACCGCGGACCGAGGCCGCGCTGAAGACATCGTGCAGGAGACGTTCCTGCGCGCCTGGCGCAACTTCCCGAACCTGATCGAGGACGAGCGCCCTGCCCGAGCATGGTTGTTTCAGGTGACTCGCCGATTGCTCATCGATGCTGTCCGGGCGGCCAAGGCGCGACCGGTGCTCATCGAGGCCAACGCGTCAACCGAGCCAGTCGTTGACGGCGGCCTCGACCAACTGCTGGATCACGCGATGTTGTTGGACGCGCTGCAGCAGCTGCCCGATGCCCAACGAGAGATCGTCATCGAAACATTCTTTCTGGGGACACCCGTGCACTTGAGCGCGGCCCGATTGGGCGTGCCCGCGGGCACGGCGCGCTCCCGACTGCACTACGCCCTCAACCGTCTTCGTCGACACCTAGACCTGTGCATCGCCGCCTGAGAACCGGCGGACCGACATCATCCAAGGAGAACTCCCATGCCCGCACAGCCCAATTCTGTACTGACCAATTCTGTACAGCCCAATTCTGTACTGACCAATTCTGTATCTAACCGGATCCCCACCGAATACCTAGCGCGCTGTGCGGGCGCTATCGCACTGGCCGCGGTGGCGGTCATCCATGTGGCGGACTTTCCCGACACCTTTCTTGAAACTCCTTTGATCGGTTATGGATACTTCGTACTCATCGCGGCGTCAGTGCTGGCCGCGGGCCTGCTGATGACCGTCCCTGGCCGGCTCGTCTGGGCGTTGGCCGACTTCATCGCCATGAGCGCACTACTGGGTTATGTCCTCAGCCGCACAACCGGTCTGCCGACAGACAACCTTGATATCAGTAATTGGAACTGCCCGCTCGGAACCGCGGCGGTGGCTACTGAAACCCTGATCGTGTTACTCGCCGCGTGGCGAATGAGCCCACACCGTCGATCTCATAAGCCTCTGGACCGCGCCGACGCCGACACCGACGCCGACACCGACGCCGACACCGACACCGACGCCGACACCGACACCGACAACACGGTCACGGTTCTGACGACCTCTGCCAGCTGACTCTCACCGACCTACCTCTGAGAACTACCTCTTATCGAACGGAGCTCTGCCATGCCCGACAAGCCGCGGTTCGCGATTCCACCCCAATGCACGTCGACGTCGGTCTTCACCCACCACCGAACCAGTCGCGTCGTCAGCGGTCCCGATACTGAAACCGAAACCGAATCCGAAGACGGCAAAGCTCAGGGTGTGTTGCTGATTCATGGCCAGCCGGGGTCACCGGTGATTTGGTCGCGGGTCAGTCCGTTGCTGCAAAGCCGTGGATTGCGGGTTATCCCGTTCGATCGACCCGCCAACAGTCGCGATGGCGACGAGTCCGTAGACCAATTCAGCACCGCCTTAATCCTCGCAGGGCTTCTGGAAGATCAGCAGGATTCGCCGGTGGTCGTCGTCGGGCACAGCATCGGCGCCGGAACTGCTTTGGCTCTGGCAGCCACCGCTCCTGAACGGGTCCGAGCGTTGGTCCTGATCGCACCCGCGGCCGGTTCGAGCTCGGTGACCTTCACTGACCGCGCGCTGGCCGCACCCGTCATGGGACCCGCTCTGACCTGGCTCGGATTCCGTTCGGGCGGCCTCGCGTTGCAGATTCCCAAGCTTCGACAGCTGGTTCTCGTTCGTCGCGCCGGGATTAGCCCCACCGCGGCCAGGGAAGTCGCTCGCCAGCTAGCCAGGGGCAGCCTCTGGCGGAGCTTTCTCACCGAGCAACGGCAGCTGGTGGCCGGCGCGCGACGACTGCAGGAGCGGTTGAACGAAATCCACTGCCCGGTGGTCATCGTGGCTGGGCAGCGCGATCGTGTCGCAGGACCCCGGATGGCAGCAGCCTTGGACCGAGGGCTGCCCGCATCGGCAGTCATCACGACTGCCACCGGGCACTTCATCCCCAGAGACGACCCGGACATCGTGCTCCGCGCGGTACTGCGCGCTATGGCGTGGGAGTACCGAAAGTCCCTCTCTGTCAAATCCCATCAACCAAGCTAGGAGGAATTGAAGTCATGATGATCAGATCCAAACGCCTGCCGTTGTATGTCGTCGGCGGTGCCGGTTTGAGTGCACTCGCGGCGGTTCTCGGTGTGACGATTACCAATTCCGCATCGGGTACGAATGCGCTCAGTTTGTCGCCGAGTACGACCGTGGTGGCAACCCGTGGTACAGGTTTGGGACCTATCCTGGTCGATTCGCAGGGTCGGACGATGTATCTGTTCCAGAAGGACACCGGGTCGTCGTCGACCTGTGGCGGCAGCTGCGCCGCGGTGTGGCCACCGGTTCCAGTGTCTGCTGTGCCGCACGCGGCCGGCGGTGCTTCAGCCGCTGCTATCGGCGTAATCGCTGCGCCGGGCGGGACTCGGCAGCTGAGCTACGCCGGCCACCCGCTGTACTACTTCGCCGGAGACAGCAAGGCGGGCCAGACGCGCGGGCAGGCGATCGACGAGTTCGGCGCGAGGTGGTACGTGCTCTCCTCCGATGGCACCGCCGTGCTCGGTGCGGCCAATAGCAGCAGCAACAACAGCAACAGCGGCGGGGGATACGGCTACTGACAACGCCGAGCCGGGTCAGTCATCTCCGGCTCTGTCGGGTGGCAGTCTTCGCCGACAATCACTCAATTCGGTGGAAGGACGGCGAAGGCGCGGACCGGAAAAGTCCCGAAATCGGCAACCCTCGGTGGCGCCGCGGTGAAGCGAGCGCCGGTCGGCGGCAATTGATCGAGGCCGGTGAGATGTTCGACGATCGGAATTCCGGCCGCGAGCAACACGCTATGGGCTGGCCGCGGCCCACCCGGTGTCATCTCGTCGATGTTCGCCGAATCGATACCGACCAAGGCGGCGCCCTGGGCAGCGAGCCATTCGGCGCCGGCCTCCGTCAGAAACGGAGCGTCTTCGTAGTAAGCAGGCGTTCCCCAGTGCCGGTCGGCCCCGGTGTGCAAAAGTACTGCAGCGCCCGCAACTTCGAGGCCAGCAAGCGCGGCGACGTCGACGGCGCGCGTGGCGCTGCCAGCCGTTCGGGCAAGAACGGCAGGCAGATTCGCCAGTCGCGCGAGGGGCACACCGGCTAGATCAGTGCCATCAGAGTAGCGATGAAACGGACTGTCGACGTAGGTTCCGGTGTTGCCGCCCATCGTGATGACGTCGATCGTGAACTCCGTCCCTGCCGCATAGACCTGGCGGGACGCCTCACGGGTGAGGTGGGGCGTGATGTGCGGTACCGGTAGCCCTGGCATCGTGGTCATGCCTTCAGTGATGAGGTGGCTGAGGTCCACGAGCCGCCCCCACTGGCCGGACTCACCCCTGGGGGAATGGTCGCTCGGCCCGGCGTGCGTTCCCTTGTGAGGTTCTTCGATGATCTGGAGCTTCGTCAACGAGACATGCTCAACCATCAGCAGGTTCAACGATGAGATGAAGAGCGCGACGATCTCGTCTTCGGACGTATCACGTCGCGGCACATCCACCCTGAAGGCTTCGACCCGCAGGCCGCCGCCGTTCAAGAAGGTCATCGACGCGTCAAACATGGCTCGGTATTCGGTCATGCCGGAAGGATGCCATGTTCATCACGCGGAGGAAGCGGTTTTCTGAAAAGCCTCCTTGCGCGGTGCCTGCGGGTGCTGGGGTCGTCCTCGGGAGGACTACTTGCTGTCGTACTCGCCGCCGAGTTTGAACTGCTCTTCTCGGAAATCCAACTGCGTCAACCACGCGGCGTGTTTTTCAGTGTCAACGTCATCTGGTAGCTCGCGCTCGACCTTGCTGGCGGCTTCGTAGTGCTGTTGCTGGCGGAGGCTGTCCACGACCTGGCTCTTCCTCAGTATCATCTGATTCTCCTTCTCGCTCACCAGCCGCGTCTGACGGCCGCTACTCGTCCAACCTAGCCCTCAAATGCCGCTCGCACCCGTCGCGATCTCAGAAACCGACTCGATGCCTGCCCGCCGCGCAGGACCTATCAGCCCCGCGGCGCCTATCCGTCCCGCATGCTGTTCAGCAACGAAGCGCGGGCCCGAGCATCCTCCATTGCGTTGTAGAGGCGGGTGTCGTAGTCCGGGTCCAAGTTGGGAATAACGGCACACGTTCGACGCTCCCATACGTCGCTCGGCCCAGGGCCGCGAAGAATGACCGCGACTTCTGTCTGGTTGTCGTGCGTGCCCACGTTCGTTGCTTGCCAGACCGCGGTCGTGGGTGCGGTAAGGGCCCGGTCGGCCCTGGTGGTCGGCATTCGACGGCGGTCGTCCCACTCGCGCGCGAGAAAGAGCACGCCGGCCACGATGAGCAGCAGGATGACCCCTTCGAAGACGATCCTCGCCAACGGTGCTCCGCCCTTCCGACTCGACCTTCCAACCTGCAATCGCGCCGTCACCGGCCTTCGCGCACCGGTCTGCTTGCTCGGCGCAGCCCTACTTGCTCGGCGCAGCCCTACTTGCTCGGCGCAGCCCTACTTGCTCGGCGCAGCCCTACTTGCTTGGTACAGCCAGGCTAATGCCCGAGCCATTGCCCGGTGCGAAGACGGTAATACCTTGTGGCAGTTTCGCGAGTAGGTCCTGCTGGGCGCAGACCGGGCACGACGTATAGCCGCGTTGTTTGGCTTCGTTTGCTTGCGCCTCGATCTGTGCTTTCTTCAGGTCAGCCTGGGCCTGGGATACGTCGGCAAAACTCGCCTGCGCGGTGCTGATCGCCTTCTGTACGGCCGGGTCCAGGTCGATCTTGGCAAGATTGAACTTCACGTTCTGGAAGTAACCACCGCCGAGGGTGGAGTTCAGGTCAGAGGTCAGGGAGGCGCTGATGTTCTTCTCGATGTTTGCCAGGTTGACGTTGCCCTGACCGACCTTGGTCGGGTCGATCGCCACGCTGCTGTTCTGCACGAGTGAGCACGAGCTCACCAGATCGGCACACTTGACATCTCCGATGCTCGTGCGCAGATCGTTGTTGATCACCGGCGAGAAGATCTGGTCCAAGAAGCACGCGAAGCCGGCGTCCCCGGCCCAGAGGTCCTTTGACGTTGCGGACCCGGTGCACTTGAACTGCCTCGTCCCGTAGGCGTTGTCGAATGACTTCAAGACCGCGTAGCCGTCGGCAGGGCTCGTGTTGAGCGTGAAGTAGGCCGTTCCTTCCACCCCGACGTTGACCCCGTCTGCGGTGGGAACTGTCACGGACTCGTTCGCGTCGGCGTTGCCGGTTGAGCTGATCGTGAAGAACCTTTGCGAGGTGGGGTATTTGTGCATCGTCGAGTTGAGACCGATTCGAGTGCGGCCGGAACCCGCCGGCACCACCTGCCGAATTTTTGTGTTGTCCAGTGGGCCACCGTTTCGAACGATCGCAACGTGGCCGCCGTCGGTTGAGCCGTAACCACCGAACAGTACGACCAGAGCGACTATGGCCACCAACACGACTACCAGCGCGATCAGGGTTGTCCGAAAGGCACCTCCCCGCAAATGGCCAACCTTCGTCTCCACTAGTGCTCCTCATCGGGTGATGTCACGGCGAACCTATGGACCGGGGCTGGTGACTCGCCCGACGGCCGAATGGAGGGTCTCATCGGCACGGCCCGCCGCCCGACACCGACACGCTCTACCGCGTTGTGACGATCAGACGATGGGTTGAGTCAGGTCATCGTGCCTGCGAGCAGGGCGTACCGGCCGCCGCGGCTGATCAGCTCCTCGTGCGTGCCACGTTCGATGATGCGTCCGTGATCGAGTACGACGATCTGATCGGCATGGCGGACGGTGCTGAGCCGATGTGCGATAGCGATTGTGGTTCGGCCCTGGGCAAGCTGCTCCAAAGCCTTTTGGACTATCCGTTCGGTCTCGTTGTCGAGAGCGCTCGTCGCTTCGTCCAGCACCAGGATCGGCGGGTTGCGCAGAATCATCCGCGCAATCGCCAGCCGTTGCCGCTCCCCGCCGGAGAACCGGTAGCCGCGGGCGCCAACCATGGTGTCATAGCCCTCCGGCAAAGACGTGATGAGCTCGTCTATGCGGGCAGCCCTGGCCGCCGCCTCCAGCTGGGCTTGGGTCGCGTTGGGTGCGCCGAACAGGAGATTGGCGCGAACTGTCGTATGAAACAAGAAGGTATCTTGAGCGACGAGACCGACTGAGGCCGCCACGGTGGCCAACCGAATCCGGCGAACGTCCACATCATCGATCTCAATCTGACCGCGCTGAGCGTCGTACAGCCGAGCGATCAAGTACGCAAGCGTTGTCTTACCCGAACCGGTCTCGCCAACCAGGGCGACGGTCGCGCCCGCCGGTATCTCGAGATCTATGTCCCGTAGCGTCCACGGTCTTTCGCTGTTGTCTTGATCGCTGTTGTCTTGATCGCTGTTGTCGGGATCATCAGGCTTGGTTGCATAGCGGAAACTGACCTTTCGGAGGCTGACCTTGCCCTGCACCTCACGCAGTTCGATTGCGTCTCTCGATTCCGCTACCTCGACATCGAGGTCCAAAACCTCGAAGATCCGGCCGAACATCGCCAGCGATGTCGAAACCGATAAGCCCACTCCCTGAAGTGCCGAAGCAGGAGCGACCAATCGGTTGAGGATGCTCGTGAAGGCGACCGCAGTTCCGATCGAGATCGTGGTGGCGCCGTGCGCAAGCGCCAAACCCGCGAGCCAATAGACGATTGCGGGGATCATCGTCAGGCTCGCTCGGCGACTGGCGAGCACCCACCGCCCACTCATGGCGGCGCTCATTTCGAGTTGGGACAGTTCTCGAGACTCGGTCGAGAAGCGCTGCTTCATCTGCTCTTGCTGACCCATCGTCTTGGTGAGCAGCATGCCGGCGACTGACAGCGACTCTTCGATGTGAGCGGTCAGCCCGGCAAGTTTACGCTGGCGGCCACGAGCAATTGCGCGCCTTCGCCTGCCAATCCGGAGGGCCAACAAGAGGAAGATGGGTACGACGATCAGGCAGATTATGGCTAGCTTCCAGTCCATGACCAGAGCCGCGACCGTGACCGAGGCAGCAGCGATGACATTCTGCACCGTCGAACTTGCCGTGTTCGTTATGACGTTGTCGACGCCACCGACGTCGTTGGCCATCCTGGATTGCAGCTCGCCTGCTTGGGTCCTGGTGAAGAAGGCCAGCGACATCCGCTGCAGATGCTCGTAGACGCTGACTCTGAGATCGTGCATGACCCGCTGACCGATCAGGTTGGACAGCCAGGTGGAGGCGACCGACAGGACGGCATTCGCAGCCGAGGCGAGGAGCATGCCCCCCGCGAACCAGGTCACCAGTACCGCGCTGCGCTCGGGCAGCGCTCGATCAATTATCTCGCGTAACAGAAAGGGCGAACACACGCCCGCGATTCCTTGTAGAACGGCCAGGCCCACCAGCGCGAGGACCTGCCATCGGTAGGGGTTGAACAGGGACGCGATGCGTCGCAGGGAGACTCTCTCCGGTGTCTGTCCAGCCAGCTCCGCGTGGTCGCGCTGCGACGTCGGTCGGCCCGGTGCGAGCCCGGCGGGTGCTGAACCCGCGGTCACGACCCCTCCGGCGCAAGAGATGCGTCTACTTCTGCCAATCGTTGCATGAGCCCGGCGGCGAGTACGAGGGATTTGCGCTCGGCCTCGGTCAGAGTCTCCGACATCGCAGTGGCAAGCCATTGGTTCCGGGGTCTCATCTCGTCCCTCAATGACTTTCGCCCGCTAGCGGTGATCGTGAGCAGCGACTGCCGGCCATCGCTTGGGTCAATATTGCGCTGTGCCAAGTCGGCCTCCTCAAGTTTGTTCAAGGTGCGAGTAAGCGACTGGGGTTGCAGGCGCAGCCGGCTAGCGACCTCGCCGGGCGTCATCGGGCCGGCCCGCAACAGCCAGCCGAGTACGGCGACTTGGTTCAGGCTGAGGGCTCCGCGACGCTGAGCACGAGCTCGTGCCGCCAAGCTCGTAGCCGCGCGTGAGACCAAAGCAGCGTCGCTGAGCGCACCTCGCGCCAGACCAGAATTAGTACGCATCTGCGTACTATAAATCAACGGTCAGGGATCGATTTGCCTGCCCCGCCCAGCGCCGTATCTATTGACAATTGCCGCCAAAAGGAGTGTGGTGGGCACACCCGCCCGCCTTTGTCCCTGCCGTACCCGCATCACTTAGGAGACGCTGTCGTGGGCGCGACGGGCATGCGCGCCGCGCGGTAGGGACGTCGACTCAAGCTGCTCCTCGCACGACCCCGAGGAGGTCGGCCATGTCCGTTTCAAACGTCCGCCGCCGAACCGATGGAAGGCGTCGGGCACTAGTAGCTGTGGTGGCGGTGCTCTGCCTGGCTGCTGTCGGCGTTCCGGCGCTCGCCAGGTACGACACCGCTTCGGCTAAACCGCCTTCGGTGCCCTGGCTCGACGCGCATAAATCGGTGGCCGCGCGGGTCAACGCGCTGATGAACGCGATGACGTTGGAAGAAAAGGTCGGTCAGATGGATCAGCAGCTCGTCACGACGCTGACCGATCCCAACAGCACCACCTGCGGGGACAACGGCTTCAACCTTCCGAACCCTGACTGCATGAAGAAGATCCTCATTGATTCGAAGGCTGGTTCGATTCTGGCCGGCGGGACCAACAACCCAATCGACACGACCGGTCAAGGCGGGGTGGGCAACACCGGATTCGACTGGGCGAATGAGTACAACATCATTCAGCAATATGCGGTCAAGAACTCAAGGCTGCATATCCCAGTGATCTTCGGTGTCGACGCGGTACACGGCTTCGGTCACCCCTGGCAGGCTCCGCTCTACCCGCAGTCGATCGGCATGGGTGCCACCTGGGACCCGACGCTTGCGCAGGTCGGCGGTAGGACTACCGCGAAGGCGCTGGCTGCCACCGGCTGGAACTGGGACTTCGCCCCTGTACAGGACTTGTCACGGGACAACCGATGGGGCCGTACGTATGAAACCTGGGCCGAGGAGCCAACTTTGGCCGCAGCGATGGGCGCGGCGAACGTCCAGGGACTGCAGGCCACCGCGAAAGGTAAGGCGCTCAACGTCGCTGCCACGGTGAAGCACTTCGCTGGCTACTCCCAATCGATCAACGGCCACGACCGCAACGAAGCGCTGTTGCCACTGAGCTATCTGCAGAGCACGATTCTGCCTTCGTACGAGGGTGCTCTGGATGCTGGAGCCCAGACGGTGATGGCTGATTCCGGCTCCATCAACGGCGTGCCGGCGACAGCTTCGCACTACCTGCTGACCGACATCCTGCGCAAGCAGCTTGGTTTCCAGGGTGTCGTCATCAGCGACTACCAGGATGTACCAGCTCTGCAGACCGCGTACCACATCACCCCCGACCTGGCTGGTGCGATCGCCAAGGCGGTCAACGCCGGCGTCGATATGAGTATGCAGGTCTTCGACGCCGATAAATGGCAGACAGCGATACTCCAGGACGTCAACACGGGCAAGATCTCGCGTGCGCGTATAGACGAGGCTGTACGGCGAATTCTCACGCTGAAGTTCCAGCTCGGGCTCTTCGATCAGCCGTGCGTCAACAACCCCAGCGTTGCTTGCGTGAACCCTCAGGCAGCGAATGCGGCAGTGACCGCTGGCCGCCAGTCGACCCTGCAAGCAGCCACCGAGTCGATCACCATGTTGCGCAACCAGAACAACGCGTTGCCGCTTTCGCCGACGGGCAAGGTTGTCGTGACCGGGCCTAGCGCCGACTCGATGACAAATCAGCTCGGTGGTTGGAGCGTGAGCTGGCAGGGCGTATTCGGAGCCGGCCACGTCTGCTGCATGGGGCCAGCCAACCAGATCCCGCCCGGAACGACCGTCCTCAAAGGTATTCAGGCGGTTGATCCCAATGCGGTCTCAGCACCCGACCAAGCCGCGGCGGTAGCCCTCGCGCCTTCGGCGAGTGCCTACGTAGTGGCAGTGGGGGAAAAGGCGTACGCCGAAGGACTCGGTGACAACCCCGCTCCGCAGCTGCCACCCGATCAGCAAGCGCTGGTCACGGCCCTTGAGGCAACAGGTAAGCCGGTCATCGTTGTCGTGCTCGCTGGTCGTCCGGTCGGGCTCGGGTCGGCCGAGAACGCCAATGGCGTGCTGATGGCTTACCAGGGCAGCACCGAAGCTGGTGCGGCCGTAGCTGATGTCGTCTTCGGAAAGGTGAATCCGAGCGGAAAGCTGCCGGTCAGCTGGCCGTCCGATGCCGCGACGGTGGGCGCGGACTTCGACGGGACAGCCCCGTCGCCGCTTGGCGACCAACCGAAGTTCTTTGATCAGCTACCTGGCACCGGTTCGGGCCCGGGTCACGCCTACAACCCGCTTTACCCGTTCGGGTATGGCCTGTCGTACACGACCTTTGCTCGCAGCAACTTGTCGGTCACGCCCAACGTTTCGAGCAACGGCAGCGCGACCGCTCGTTTCACGGTGACCAATACCGGGTCGACAGCCGGAACGGACGTCGTGCCGGTCTACGTCAGCCAGCCCACGAGCGATGTGGTGACACCGCCGCAAAGGCTCGTCGGCTTCACCCGGGTGACGCTGAACGCGGGGCAGTCGAAGGTCGTCCGGGTCACGTTCAGCCTGAACACGCTGGCCGAGACGCAGGGCGACATCAACGCCGCTGGGCCGCCCACCGTTCAGGCCGGCTCGTACGTCGTGCAGCTCGACAAGAACACCACAACGCCGTATGACGTCGAGGTATCGGCGCCGTTCACAGTGTTCTGAGCGATCGCCCAATCCAGCAGATCTGCTCCCAACAGATCTGCTAAGGAATGGGTCGCGCTGGCCACAGCTCAGGCTGTGGCCAGCGTGCTGCCGTGCCCGGGTCACCGCTGCGCGTTTACTCGGCGGTGTCGGCGGTGTCGGCGGTGTCGGCGGTGTCGGCGGTGTCGGCGGTGTCGGTGAGTTTGTCGGTCGAAGACTGGCCCGCTGCCGTGCAACGCTGCAGAAAGTCGATCAGCAGATCGACCTCGTCGTCGGAGAAGTCCTCGAGAATCTCGTCCAGTGCGCTGTTCATGCCTCCGTACAGCCGGTAGATCTCACGCTGCTTGTCTGCGACGCCACGGACGAGTACCACCCGCCGGTCGCCTGCGACCCGATCCCTGGTGATCCATCCGCCGGTCTCGAGTCGATTGAGGATTCCAGTCATCGTGGCAAGGTGAACGCCGACCCGGCGGGCCAGCGCACTGGGGCTGATCGGTCCATGCCTGGTGATCACGTCGAGGCAGTCGAAGTCGACGTCCCTGACCTCGATCCGACTGCCCACCCGGTGATTGAGCACGGAAAGTTCCATGCGCAGTTCCCGCAGGCTCTGCTTTGCCGCAGCAATGCGGCGCCGTCGCGCTGAGTTCATTTCGGGCGGTTCGGATCGATCCGAGAGCCCACTCGACGTGTGCATTGCGACGATCCTTCCCAGGTGCTATGAATGTCATATCATATGATAGTCGTAGTATCCATCGAACGATCCGCGGAAACGCGGGTCAGGAGGAGCGTAGCCATGCGGATCGTCGTCTTTGGAGCCAACGGGGCCACTGGGCGTCAATTGACCAGGCAGGCGCTAGACGCTGAACATCTCGTCGTAGCCGTCACCCGCCGACCAGCGGAGTTTCCGGTGGCGCATGAACGGTTGACCATCGCAGAGGCCGACGTCTATGACGCTGCGGCGGTTGATCGGGCGGTGGAAGGAGCCGATGTCGTGCTGTCGAGCCTCGGCGTGCCGTTCACGAGAAAGCCGATCAGTGTGTACAGCGACGGCGTCAGCAACATCATCGCGGCCATGTCTCAACAAGGGGTCAAGCGATTGGTCGTCGTGAGCTCCAGCGCCACCGAGCCGCACCGGCACGCCGAGGGCAGCTTTTTGCTAAATCGAGTACTGCAGCCGATGCTCACCGCCACGATCGGTAAGTCCACCTACGACGACATGCGCCGAATGGAAGCAATCGTCCGGGCCAGCGATCTGAAATGGACGATCATGCGCCCGTCGGGGCTGTTCGACACCGATGGCGTGACGACCTATGAGCTACACGAAGATGAGGCGCCGGGTGTCTTCACCAGCCGTCCCGACCTGGCAGCGAGCATGCTCGAACAAGCAACTGACTCTCGCTACGCTCGCAAGGCCGTTGCGGTGACGACGTCAGAGGGTGCGCCGACGCTTCTTCAGATGATCCGCCGCGAAGCGTTCAAGAAAAGCTGATCTGCCGCAAGATAGGCCATGAACGAGGGCGGAACGCCGAGGACGAGGCTTCGTTCACCGTGCGTCATTCGCAATCCGCGCGGATCCCAGGCCAGTGCCCACCCGTGACATTCAATCGACTGCTGAATCGCGGTGATCAAGGCTTCCTCCCTGAAGCTGAGGTATTTGATCGGGTCGTCGCTCGTGTCTTCGACCGCAATGGTCAGCGCGTCCGCATCCAACTGGCCGAGAGCATCGATTCTCGCGTCCACAGCGAGCACGACCGGTGCGAGGTGTAGGTCAGACATGTCACGAGGCACTGTGGGCATCGACGTCTCCTCATAGATTGATTTGAGAACCAGATTTTGTGCTCCCTCAGCGTCGCTTTCTTTGGCGCGTCGCGGACCAGTCAAAGGGACCCTTTTCTCCAGGACAGTCCCGACAGGGTCAGGACCTTCAGCCCTGCCGCTGAGTCATGGACGAGCGCACGATGAGGTCATACGCACATCTCATCGATCTTGGGAGCTCGTCATGAAGGCGCTTGTTTATCACGGACCCGGGCTCAAGGCCTGGGAAGACGTCGCTCGCCCGGAGCTCATCGCCGACACGGACGCCATCGTTCGTGTCGACACGACCACGATCTGCGGCACAGATCTGCACATCCTCAAGGGTGATGTCCCGGCCATGGTGGCTGGGCGCATCATCGGCCACGAGGCCGTGGGGACCGTGACAGAGGTTGGTACCACTGTGAAGAACATCGCTGTCGGCGACCGGGTTCTGGTTTCCTGTGTGAGCGCCTGTGGCGCCTGCAGGTTCTGCCGCGAAGGTCGCTACGGCCAATGCACCGGTGGCGGGGGCTGGATCCTCGGCAACGAGATCGACGGCACCCAGGCCGAGTACGTACGGGTCCCGTTCGCTGACAACTCGACGTACCCGGTACCGGTTGGCGTCACCGATGAGGCGCTCTTGATGCTCGCTGACATTCTCCCGACCGCCTACGAGGTCGGCGTGCTCAACGGAAAGGTGCGCCCCGGTGATGTCGTCGCCGTCGTCGGCGCTGGGCCGATAGGTCTATCCGCGATCAGCGGTGCGCGATTGTTCAGTCCGAGCATGGTGATTGCGATCGACATGGCCGCGAGCCGGCTCGAGGCGGCGAAGCAATTCGGTGCGGACGTCGTCATCAACAATGCCGAGCAGGACCCGATCGCTGCGGTCATGGAACTGACTGGTGGTCTGGGCGTTGATGTCGCGATCGAAGCGGTCGGCGTGCCCGCCACGTTCGAACTTGCCGCCGATCTGGTGCGGCCGGTGGGTCGGGTGGCCAACATCGGTGTGCACGGCAAGCCAGTCACCCTGCACCTCGAGCGACTGTGGACGCGCGATGTCACCATCACGACCGGATTGGTCGACACGTATTCCACTCCTACACTGCTGCGGCTGTTGAAGTCGGGCCAAATCGACGCTGAACGCTTCGTCACCCACCGGTTCGGCTTCGACGACTTCATCGATGCCTACGACGTATTTTCCCGCGCCGGCGAGACCGGTGCCCTGAAGGTCGTCCTATCACGAGAGAACTGAGGAACGAGACATGACTACCACCCCGCTGGACCCCCGGGTACCTACCGCTGACGTCGTCGAAAAGGCGCTCCGAAACGCCGCGGCACGTGCCACCCTCGCGCCTTCGATTCACAACACCCAGCCTTGGCGTTTCGTCATTCACTCCGATCGGCTCGACCTGCTCGTTGACTCGAGTAGACGCGTCCCGGTCATAGACCCGACGGGTCGGCAGGCAACGATCAGCTGCGGGGCGGCGCTGTTCGGAGCCCGCGTTGCGCTGGCGGCCGCGCAGATCGACGGCGTCACCGCTTTGCTACCGGACCCAGCGCATCCGGAACTGCTCGCCACTATCACCGTTGCCGGGCCAGCGGCTGAACTGGACGAGGCTGCTCAACGACTGGACGCCGTCGCCGAAGACCGGCACAGCAACCGGCGCCAATTCAGCCGCGGCCTCATCCCGGACCACGCTCTTGATGCCGCGATGCATGCCGCCGAGATCGAGGGCGCGTCCCTGCACCCGCTCCGTGAGCTGGAAGATCGGGTGGCAGTGGCGGTGCTGAGCCAACGAGCCGAGAGCATTCAGGACGCTGACCCGGCCTATCGCGAGGAGCTGCGAGCCTGGATAACCGACGACCCCGACAGCCCTGACGGCGTGCCCGTGTCGGCCGTCCCGCAGGCCTCCGATGAGGCACATGACGACATCCCCATTCGAGAGTTCGATACCAGCGGCACAGGTGAGCTGCCAGCAGAAACGCGATCCCGCCTCGACCAGAGCATGCTCATCCTTACGACTCCTGGTGACGATGAACGCGCCTGGCTCATCGCCGGTCAGGCCCTCGGCCGGGTGCTTCTCGAATTGACCAGTGTCGGACTCAAGACGAGCATCCTGTCACAGGTCACTGAAGTATCGAGTACCCGAGATCAACTGCGCCACGACCTGCGACTGCGGGGCAACGTTCAGCTGATGTTGCGGGCGGGCATCGCTGCGGCCACGCCGGCGACCCCGCGCCGCCCTCTCACCGACGTCATCACCGACGTCACTGCCGACGTCACTGCTGAGGCGTGACCATAACCAGACCGCGGATTGCTGAACTTGCAAGCCTCGACCGATCGCAACCCCGAAACAGGTGATCGACATGACCTCCCTGATCGAACCCAGACTGGCCAGCGCGATCCGTCGTGCCGCAGTACGTGCGACGCTGGCTCCCTCGGTGCACAACACACAGCCCTGGCGATTCCTGCTTGGCGGCTCCGCCTTGGAAGTACATGCCGATTGGAGCCGACGACTGCGAGTGCTCGATCCCCGCGGTCGGCAGCTGCTGATCAGCTGCGGCTGTGCGGTATTCAACGCTCGCGTCGCGCTGGCCGCGGCTGGCTACGACGCGCTGGTCGAGGTTTTTCCGGACCCGAGCCAGCCGAATCTGGTCGCTAGACTAACCCTGCCGGACGAGACGGTTGACGGCCTTCTCATCGGTGCTCTTGACGCCGTCGTCGAATCCCGTCAAACCAACCGACGTCGATTCGCCGACGAACCCTTGCCACCCGAGGTTGGCCAGGCCCTCGTGCAGATCGCAGATTCCGAACGCGCGCAGCTGATTCCAATCAGCCTGCCGCAGGACAGGCAGACGGTAGCGCGGCTCAGCCAGCAGGCCGATGACTTCGAAAATCTCGATCCGGCTTATCGCGCCGAGCTCCGGGCCTGGACCAGTGAGGACCCACGCCGCCTCGACGGCGTGCCTGCACTCGCAGTGCCCCACGTCGATGCCGATGCTCACGACGATGTTCCGCTTCGAGACTTCGACACCCACGGCCACGGCTGGCTGCCGACCGAGACCCATTCCAGCCTGAACCAGGCCATGTTCTTACTGAGTACCGCACAAGACACGCCGAGCGACTGGGTTTACGCCGGCGAAGCGCTCGAACACATCTTGCTCGAGATCACCCGCCGTGGCTACGTCGCGAGCCCGTTCACCCAGGTCATCGAGGTCGCCGCCACCAACATCGCGCTCAGGCAGCAATTGAACCTGCAGATGCACCCGCATCTGCTGCTACGGATCGGCCGTGCCCCGGCGACTCCGGCGTCACGCAGGCGACGGCTGGTCGACATGCTGAGTGAGTCGGAGTGAGAGCGCTGACCGTGCCGACTACTCCGTGCGAAAGCCGATAGCCTGAACGCAACGATGGCGGACTCGATACAGAGCGACAGTGACCTGCCCGGAGCGCCGGAGGACGATGCACCAGCGCCCCGGTTTCCGGACATGCCCAAACTTGAACTCGACGAACTGCTGAACCAGCTGATCGGCCGGGCTCAAGACGTCGTCTCGACCCAAGGTCGGCTGCGGGGGTTGCTACGCGCCAACCAGGCGATCGTCGGTAACCTCGCCCTACCAGCACTGTTGAGGCGCATCGTCCAAGCCGCGTGCGAGCTGACGCATGCTCGCTACGGCGCACTTGGTGTCATCGACCCTGCCGGTGGCGGCCTCGAGCAGTTCGTCAACGTAGGTTTCGACGAGGCGACGATTGCCCTCGTCGGGCATCTGCCAGAGGGGCGAGGTCTGCTCGGCGCGGTGATCGACGACGCACGCCCGATTCGCCTGAGCCTCATGAGCGATGACGCGCGCTCCGTCGGCTTCCCGGCGCACCATCCGCCGATGAAGGGCTTTCTCGGCGTGCCGATCCGGGTGCGCGATGTCGTGTTCGGCAACCTCTACCTGACCGAGCCCGAAAGTGGCGAGTTCACGGCAGAGGACGAGGAGCTCGCCGCGGCTCTGGCTGCGACTGCTGGCGTGGCGATCGCGAATGCCCGGCTGTATGAGGAATCGCGACGGCGACAGGAGTGGTTGCAAGCTTCGACCGAGGTCACCCAGCAGCTGCTTTCCGCAGAGGGGGAGGAGCCGCTACGGCTGATCGCGCGACAGGCACGGCTCATCGCCGACGCCGACGTCGTCACCTTCATGTTGCCGACGCCCGATGGCCAGCGCCTCATCGTCGAAGTCGCCTCGGGCCAGCGTGCCGACGAGCTCATCGCACTCACCTCGCCGATCGAGAACACACTGGTCGGGCTGGCGTTCCAGACCGGCCCGGTGTTGGTGGGCGACGCCGAGGAGAACCCTGGCTACTCGGGCAACTTGTCAGAGGTGCTTTCGGTCGGGCCGGCCATGGTCATTCCGCTCGGTGGGCCGCAGCGAACCCGAGGAGCTCTGGTCATCGGCCGCGAGCGGGGTCGGCATCGATTTACCGAAGCCGACCTGGAGATGGCCACTACGTTCGCCAACCATGCCTCCATCGCACTAGAACTTGCTGATGCGCGCACCGATCAACAACGGATCGTGCTCCTCGAGGACCGTGACCGGATTGCCCGTGATCTGCATGACCACGTTATTCAACGGCTATTCGCGATCGGGCTGACGGTACAGAGTGTCGCCGGCAGCATGGGTGACGATGAGCGTGCCACCAAGTTGGGTCGAGTCGTCTCCGACATTGACGAGACGATTCGCCAGACCCGAACCTCGATCTTTCAACTCCGCGGGCCTCTCGGCCCCGAGACCGGAACGGTGCGTACCCGTCTGCTTGCAGTTGTAGACGAGGTCAGCGCGCTACTCGGTTTCGATCCTGAGGTTCGCTTCGCCGGTCCGATCGACGCCCTGGTAACCGAGTCGGTAGCGGAGGACCTCGTTGCCGTCCTGCGCGAAGCGCTCACCAATGTCGCCCGCCATGCCGGGGCCAGCCGTGTCCACATCGATGTCACCGCAGCGACGACAGCCTTGTCGATGGAGGTGACCGACAACGGCGTAGGTCTCGGCGACACGCGTCGGCGTAGCGGCCTGGCCAACCTGCGCGAGCGCGCCGAGCAGCGTGGCGGCATGCTTGCCCTGGCAGATGCGGCTGACCAGCCAACGCGAATCGATCACAAAGGAACTCATTTGCAATGGACGATCCCACTGCCGTGAAGATCAACGAAGTCGATCCGATCAGAGTGTTTCTTCTCGACGACCACGAGATCGTCCGGCGAGGTATCGCTGACCTTCTGCATGCCGAGCCCGGCATCGTCGTCGTCGGTGAGGCGGGTACGGCCGCAGAAGCGCTGCGGCGAATCCCGGCCACGACGCCGCACGTAGCCGTGCTCGATGCTCGGTTGCCGGATGGAAGTGGTATCGAAGTGTGTCGTGAGATTCGTTCATCGGCGCCTCAGATCCGATGCCTGATCCTGACCTCATATGACGACAACGACGCAATCTTCGCCGCAGTCATGGCTGGGGCAGCGGGTTACCTGCTCAAAGAGGTTCGCGGCAGTTACCTCGTCGATGCGATTCGTCAGGTCGCGGCGGGTAAATCTCTCATGGATCCCGCCGTCACCGAACGGTTGCTCAGTCGGCTGCGCGATGGTGCCCCGCAGGATCAGCGGCTGGCTTCGCTCACCGACCGCGAGCGTGAAGTCCTCAGTCTCATCAGCGATGGACTGACCAACCGCGAGATCGGTGAACGACTGTTTCTGGCGGAGAAGACCATCAAGAACTATGTTTCGGGCCTATTGGCCAAGCTTGGTATGCAACGTCGTACCCAGGCGGCCGTCTACGGTGCCAAAGTCTCTCGTCCGGATCCGACAGAGTGAAGCACGCGCCCGTCCCGAGAAACGGGACGGGCGCGTGCTTCAGCTGCCTTCGGTGGGGCGGTTACGCGGTAGTTGGGATCCTGCTCCTACGGATATGAAGGATTCCCAGGCCGGACAACACCAGCATCAAGGCGGCGGCGACGAACGCGGCGATAGCGGCGATGAGTGCGATCGTGGCCATCGTCCCGAAGGCGTAGGCGTTCAACAGCAAGCCACGCAACGTCTCACCCTTGAACACGGTGGCTACTTGGCCGGCAAGGACAGTATTCTTTGGATCGGCTTGGGCCGCAGTACTGAGTTGTGCGTAGGTCTTGCCGCCGCCGATCTCCTTGAGATGTACGGCGATGAAGTGATCGGCATAGACCTGAGCTTGCGCCCCGGTGGTCAGCTGTTGACCGCCGTATTGCCGCATCGCGGCGAATTCGGGTCCAGCGACGGCGGGACTGTTTGCCGGCGGGAAGAAAATCTTTTCTGCCGCAAGTTGATTGTGGATCTCGTTGTCGACGAAGTCGTGCGCCCACACCAGCAGGCCTCCGGCCACCAGCAGAACGACCACCATGAGCAGTCCACCTGCCGTGAGCACGGTGTCGATCATGCGTCGGGGAACTCTCGTCGCTCCGTCGGCGACGGGGGGAACGTCAAGGGTGTCGTGAGTTAGCGTGGACATGATTACGCCTTTCCATGAATAACTAGCACGGGGCATTGCGCGTGTTCAGCGCAATTGGCGCTGACCGATCCGAGAAGTAGTCCGGCGAATCCGCCGTGCCCGCGACTACCCACGACTAACATCTGCGCGTCCTTGGTCTCGTCGAGTAGGACCTGCGCGGCGTTTCCTTCACGTACCGACTGGGTGAGAGTAAGTGGCACCTTCTCGCCGAGCACCGAGGAGACGGTGTCGGCGAGTGTCTGGCGTGCCTCCGCCTCGGGATTCCAGTCCGTGGCAATTGCACCAATGCCATAGACGGCTGGATAGCTCCAGGAGATGACGGTGTCGACGGTGGCACCGATCAGGGCCGCGTACTGTACTGCCCACAGCAAGGCCTGTCGGGACGGCTCTGACCCGTCCACTCCCACGACGATGTGAGCGGATCCGGCCATCGCACGTTGTTCGGTCATGTTCGGGTTCCTTTCGCTTGCTAGCTGCCCAGACAGCGGGACATCATCGGGTGCAGTGCAAATCCACTTGCCTTGCAAACTGATTCTGATCGCGATCGAGGACTTGCCTTAGAGGCGCTGGTCCGCTCTCACCGGGACTTTGGTCCTGGGCACGCACCCGGGCCCGTCCGGCCGTCGGGCCGTCGGGCCGTCAGGCCAGGGTCGACCAATGGCGGTTCGACGGCCACCACAGGTAGAAAGACCCTGTCGGCCCGTATGGGGCAGCGAGCACAGTAGGTCCATGACCCAATCCAGCACCGAGCAGAGCGTTGAGATCACTGATCAGGGCCAGCCCCTTGCCGCGGCGCAGGTCAGCACGTACGCAGAGCCACATGCAACCGCACGGGTCTCGTTTCAGGCCGAGGCCGGCCACTTGCCAACTGGCACGCGCGCCAGCCTGGTCGATGCCGTGCTGGACCTGCCCGAGGTGCACGCAAGCGAACACCTTCAGGCCAGCGTGCCGATAGGCGACGCCGAGTCCCTTGGCCGGCTGCGCGAGCGTACTACCAAGATGCACAGCCATGCCGCGGGATGCACCGCGCTCATCGACGCCGAACTGGCTGAACCGTGCGCCTGTCCATCCCCGCGCTGAGCCTGACGTTCAGGGTCCGGATGAGATTGCCGTTGACCGTCCGGAGTCGCGTTCGGTGGACTTGCGGTCCAGCGAACCGAGGACCCGGATTCCGATCAGCGGGCACACGGCCACTGAAAGCATTCCGGCTCCGACGAGTGCAGCAGCGTTGGCCGGCAGCATGTGGCCGTCCTGCACTCCCAGTGTGGTGACTGCTACGAGCAGCGGCAGGGTAGTCGCGCTGAGAAACATCAGTTGCAATCGCGGCAGGAAGCGCAGGACGCCGCGGAAGAAGATCAGTAGCGGCAGGCCCCTCACCGCGATGAGGAGGAAGAAGAACAGCAGGAGCCGGATCGGTTGCCGCCCGATGGAGGCGAGATCGAGGCTCATACCTGAAACCACGAAGAACACCGGGATGAAGAGCCCATAGCCGATGGTGTCAAGTTTTCGGTCAAAGGATTCGCCGGCATCCGCGGACGTCCAGTGGCGTAGCACCAGGCCGGCGAGGAAGGCACCTAGGACGCTGTCGATGCCAAAGCGCGAGGTCAACAGCAGCAAGCCGACCAGGATCACCATCGTCCAGCGCAGGGTGGTCTGCGCCGTGCCGTGCGCGGTGGCCGCGAGGACTCGCTCGAGCGCTGTACCGCGCGCCCGACGGCCGAGAGTCGTCAGCGCCCAACCCACAGCGCAGACCGCGCTGATCGCTATGACCTCGATCCACGAGCTGTAAGCCCCAAGCACGAGTGCGATTCCAAGCACCGGCAGCAATTCACCGACCGCGCCGCAAGCGGTCACGCAATCAGCAAGGATGCCCTGTTGCATCCCACGATCACGCATGATCGGCAGCAACGTGCCGAGCGCGGTCGTGGTCAGCCCGATTGCGATGGGGACCGGAGCGCGAATGAATCCGATTTCGCTCATTAAGAAGACGGCAATCGTGGCCAGTCCAAGCGACGCCAGCCAACCCCCGATTGCCCGGCGGCCGATGGTGCCACGCAACGAGGTGGCCTCGACCTCATAGCCTGCCAGCAAGAACAGAAACCCGAGACCCAAATCCGCGATCAGCTGAATGTCGGCTGGTTTGGCCAGGTCAAAGACGGACGGCCCGATCAGAATGCCGCCGAGGAGCAACAGCACCACCTGTGGTGGTCGGTCCGGCAGCAGGTGGGAGACGATCGGGACGATCGCCGCGACGAGGCAGACGACGAATAGTGCTGACAGTGCTGGACGCGTTTGCGGCGAGTCAGCCAGGATCAGCACAGCGTTGCGGCGTGATCAGGCACGGCGTGATAGAGCTCGCGTGGCGGTCGGACATAGCCAGCAGTAGGTGGGCGCTTGGGCATGGCGATCTTCTCGTGGGCGATCTCGGTATATGGAACGCTGCCTAGCAGATGGGCGATCATATTTATTCTTGACCGCCGTTTGTCGTCCGATTCGATCACGAACCATGGTGCCTCGATCGTGTCGGTGTGAACGAACATGTCATCCTTGGCGCGGGAGTAGTCCTCCCAGCGAGTGATGGATTCCAGATCCATCGGCGACAGCTTCCAGCCGCGAAGCGGATCCTCGAGCCTGGCTCGAAATCTATGCTGCTGTTCGGCGTCGCTGACCGAGAACCAGTACTTGCGCAGCAAGATGCCGTCGTCAACGAGCAGACGCTCGACGACTGGACACTGGGCAAGAAATCGCCGGTGCTGTTCCGGACTGCAGAATCCCATCACATTTTCGACACCCGCGCGGTTGTACCAAGACCGATCCATCAGCACGATCTCGCCGCGACTGGGCAGATGGTCGATGTAACGTTGGAAATACCACTCGCCACGTTCTCGCTCGGTGGGTGCCGGTAACGCAACGACTCGTGCCATTCTCGGGTTCAGATACTGAGTCACGCGCTTGATCGCGCCGCCCTTGCCGGCGGCGTCCCGTCCTTCGAAGATGACGAGGATTCTTGCGCCTGACTCCTTCACCCAGTTCTGCATCGTGACCAGCTCTGCCTGCAACCGGAGGAGCTCTCGCTCGTAGATTTCGCGAGGCATGCGGGCGCTGTGAGTTCGTCTGTTGGTATTGGCTCCGTTGCTCATGAAGCCTCCTTACGCCAATAGCAGTATGACAATGGCGCCCCACGATGTGAAGTTTCAGAACTGATGACCTTGCACGCGCGGGCATGCGTCGAGCTGTCGCCGCTCCGGTCCCGGGCATCGACCCACGACGGGACCGTCGGCGTTTCACTCGTCTTGATAGTGCTATACGGTATGCCGGGCCGACTGGTAGCGAGGCGGGCGTTGGCTTGCTTTGAGTTCGATCAGCTGAGACTGAACGGCGGGTACTTGTCGGTCAAGCCAAGAAGGTAGGCGCTCGCCCTTGTTTGCCACTGGAGACTTCCAGCAACGAAGCGGCGCATGCCCTCAGGGTAGTTTCCGGTGAACGCGACGGCGATCTGCGCGATCCACGCAACAATGAACATCACAATGCCAACGAAGTAGAGAACGATGAACGCCGGGATCAGCAAGATGGACCGGATGAGGAAGAAGGGAATGCTGAAGATCGCCAGCAACCGGCTTGGATTCTCGTTCTGAGCGACTGACAGCTGAACCGGGTGGCCGCTGGCCGGGGACGGCGTCACGCTCGTCGAAAAGTTCGGTGGCGGCAGGTTGGGCGGGGGCGCGCTCGGCGGATCAGACGGCGGCGGATCAGACGGCGGCGGATTAAACGGCGGCGGATCAAACGGCGGCGGAGTGGTCATCGAGAGTCCTATTCCAGGTAGGCAGCATTTCGCCGCACCTTCCCATGCCAACGTGAACGCAACGCTGAGGCTCGCCGACCGAAGGCACACTGGTGCTGGCGAAGGTTGCCCAGGAGGTATTGGATTGATCCATGGCAACCACGATTTCGGATCTGATCGTCGAAACCCTCAAGAATGCAGGGGTGCAGCGTGTGTACGGGTTGCCGGGCGATTCCCTCAACGGTTTCACCGAAGCCTTGCGCCGCGACGGCACCCTTGCGTGGGAACACGTCAGGCACGAGGAGGCCGCCGCGTTCGCCGCGGCAGGAGAGGCGGCAGTGACGGGCGACCTCGCCGTGTGCGCTGCCAGCTGCGGACCGGGAAACCTTCATCTGATCAACGGTCTCTACGATGCAAACCGCAGCCGGGTACCGGTGGTCGCCATCGCCGCGCACATTCCCAGTGCTGAGATCGGCGGCAACTACTTCCAAGAGACTCACCCGCAGGAGCTGTTTCGTGAATGCAGTGTGTACTGCGAACTGGCTGCTTCGGTCGAGCAGTTCCCCTACGTGCTTGATATCGCGATCCGAACCGCGATCGAGCGCCGCGGTGTTGCGGTACTGGTGGTGCCTGGCGACATCCTGATGCACGACTTCGACGGCAGCCAGCGCGCTGCCACCATTCGCGGGTCCACGACGGTGGCTCGCCCTGGCGACGCCGAGTTGAGTATCGCCGCCGAGGCGCTCAACAGCTCGGCTCGGGTAACGATCCTCGCCGGTGCGGGTTGCGCGGGCGCTCATGACGAGGTCGTCGCAATTGCCGCGGCGCTGCAAGCTCCGGTGGTCCATTCGTTGCGCGGCAAGGAGTTCGTCGAATACGACAACCCTCACGACGTCGGCATGACCGGGTTGCTCGGGTTCAGTTCGGGCTACCAGGCCATGGAAAACTGCGACACGCTGCTGATGCTCGGCACTGACTTCCCTTACCGGCAGTTCTACCCCCAGAAGGCCACTGTCCTGCAGGTAGATATTCGTGGCGAGCAGATCGGTCGTCGGACCAACGTGGACATCGCACTCGTCGGCACAGTGAAGGACACTGTTACCGCGCTCTTACCCCGACTCGCGGCGAAGACTGACAGCAAGCATCTGGACCGTATGCGTGAGCACTATGCCAAGGCGCGTCAGGGTTTGGACGAGCTAGCCGTCAACGACCGAAACCGCACGCCGATCCATCCCCAGTTCGTCGCGAAGACCATCGATGCGATTGCCGCCGACGATGCCGTTTTCTTGCCGGACGTCGGGTCGCCGGTCGTCTGGGCTGCTCGCTACTTGACGATGAACGGCCGCCGACGCCTGATCGGCTCGTTCAACCACGGCACGATGGCCAACGCAGTACCGCAGGCCATTGGCGTCCAAGCCTCGCAGCCTGGTCGCCAGGTCATCACGCTCTCCGGCGATGGCGGCTTGGCGATGATGCTTGGGGACCTCATCACGTTGCGTCAGCAGAGCCTGCCGGTGAAGATCGTCGTATTCAACAACGGAGCACTCGCCTTCGTGGAATTGGAGATGAAGGCCGCCGGCCTCGTCAACTTCGGAACGGACCTGGACAACCCCAACTTCGCTGAGGTGGCCCAAGCGCTGGGTGTGCACGGTCAGCGTGTCGAGCGCCCGGATGACCTCGAGGCGGCGTTGCGCGCGGCGTTTGCCTACGACGGGCCGGCACTCGTCGAAGTGTTGACGGCTAGGCAAGAGCTGTCGATGCCTCCGAGCATCACCCGAGACCAGATCAAGGGTTTCACCCTCTACGCGACCCGCACGATCCTCTCCGGCCGTGGTGACGAACTCCTCGATCTGGCCAGCACGAACCTCGCGCGCCGCATCTTCTCCTGACTCACCTGCCTCGCAGTGAACGATGTTTGCTCGCCGCTGGCGAACGGTGCTGGTAGCGGCGCATACCGGAAGCCTGTCACGGCGACACGCGATATCGTGGCATCGTGAGCACCGATATCGTCTTCATGTCGGCAGTCGAGCTTTCTGCCGCTCTACGCAGGCGTGAGGTGTCCGCACGAGAGGTGACCGAGGCTCATCTCCGGCAGATCGAACGAGTGAATCCGGCCGTCAACGCAGTCGTCACGCTGGTCGCCGAGCGCGCGCTGAGCGAGGCAGACGCCGCCGATGACCGGCTGACCGCGGGCGCCGAAATCGGGCCGTTGCACGGATTACCCATTTTGCACAAGGACACCCACGCAACAGCGGGCATTCGCACGACGCAGGGTTCGCCCTTGTTCGCCAACCACATACCGGACGAAGACGAGCTGATCGTCGCCCGCGAGCGCACGGCGGGCGCGATCAGCCTGGGCAAAACGAACGTGCCGGAGTTCGCGGCCGGATCGCACACTTTCAATGAGGTTTTCGGATTGACCCGCAATCCATATGATCTGTCGCGCTCGGCTGGGGGCTCCAGTGGCGGCGCTGCGGTAGCACTGGCCTGCGGAATGGCGCCTCTCGCCGAGGGCAGCGATATGGGTGGGTCACTCCGAAATCCGGCGTCCTTCTGCAACGTGGTGGGCTTTCGTCCCTCGCCAGGCCGGGTGCCGTCGTGGCCCACCGTCACCGCGTTGTCGACGCTGTCTGTGCAGGGCCCGATGGGTCGGACCGTCAGGGATGTGGCATTGCTGCTCTCCGCAGTGGCCGGACCGACAGACCTGTCGCCTATCGCGTTGCAGGAGCCGGGGGAGACGTTCGCAACGCCGCTGGACCGAGATCTCAGCGATCTGCGGATCGCGTGGTCGCCCGACCTCGGCGGCACGCTGGCCGTGGACACCGAAGTACGCGACATCGTGGCCGCCCAAGCGTCGGTGTTCGAGAGTCTCGGGTGCGTCGTCGAGCAGGCGTGTGTCGATTTCAGCGGTGCCGACGAGGTCTTCAGAACTTTGCGTGGCGTTCAGTTCGAAGCCAGCTTCGGTGCCCTCCGGGACGCCAGCCCTGAGGCGATGAAGCAGAGCGTGGTCTGGAATGTCGATGAAGGCCGTCGACTCGGCGGCGCAGACATCGCCCGCGCGCAGCGGCTGCATACCGAGCTCTTTCATCGCGCGCGGGTCTTCTTTCACCGATATGACGCGCTGGTGTTGCCGGTGAGCCAGGTGGCACCGTTTGATGCAACGACTGAGTACCCGACCCTCGTAGGTGGAGTTGCTCAACAGACGTATCTGGATTGGATGCGATCGTGTTACTTCGTATCCGTTCTTGGCAATCCGTCGCTCTCGGTCCCGGCAGGCTTCACCGGTGATGGACTGCCAGTCGGGGTGCAGATCGTCGGCCCACATCGCGCCGACCTACTGGTGCTGCAGATCGGCTACGCGTTCGAGCAGGCCACCCGGTGGTCCGATCGCCGTCCAGCGATCGCTGGTTGAGAACCGCGCACACCCGAGTGGTGCAGCGATCCTCGATCAACTCACTCGACGTCGCGGGCTCAACCGTGCAAAGGCGGGGACACCCAGATGAGCGCGGTGGCCGGTGACCTTGTGGGCTTCCGAACCGCTGGCGACGGGCAACGGTGCCGACGCGGCCAGGGGTCGCACCTTGGGTCGCTGTAATTTCAAGGCCAAACGTCCGAACCACTTCGAGGCAAGGACTGAATAGGCAACCATCACCATGGCTAGCAGCGCGATGACGAGTAGCGGATGCCACCAGGAGGTCCCAAGCCAGTAGACATGTCGGCCAACCACACCAGAGTCCGCCGGCGACTTGCCGAACAGCCCGCTGCGCACCACCGGAGCCGCGAGCGACGCGACCGCCGCGGTGAGCGTGAAGCCCATGAGCGCGCCGAGCAATCGGGTACTCAGCTGCCAGGTGCCGAAGACGATCAGATAGCCGCCCGCGCCGGCAGCGATCAGGCCAGTGATACCGAACGCGGTAGCCGACTGAAGGGCTAGCGCCACCCCGACCGTGAGTAGTACCAAGCCGATGAGAATGACTAACCGGGCTACGCCGCGGACGGCTTTGACGACTCGGTAACCACCGAGGGTGACGGTATGGGTGGTCGTCATGGCCGGTCGCAGAACACCCGGCAACTGCTCGACAGAGTTGAGCGCAGCGGACGTCGTCGCGGCCGCTTTGGCCAAGCTTCGAATCATCAGGGGCGAGCCAGTGTCGGTCGCAAGCGTCTCGTCCGGCACCGGGCAGGCGGCGAGCAGCACCGCCAGGTCCTGCTTCTGTTCGGTCACTTTCGCCGCCCATGCTCGGCTACGAGAAGGGCTCCAATCGGGGGATTTGTCCGATGCGCTAGATGACTGGATAGCGTTTGCCACTATGGGCAACTCTTCGTCGGCAACCACACGCTGCCAGGCTTGGGCGAGCCACATGGCGGTCTCCGACAAGCTCTTGGGCGCGACTTCGGTGGGGTCGTCGAGATACTTCAGTTCGTCGAGCAACGGGGCGTCCGCTGCGTCCTGCAGCGCTGCGGTACCTGCTGACGCTCGTTCGGGTTCGAAGGTCTCTCGAAGTCTGCGAAGAAACCACTGAGCTTTCGATTCGCCGGCGTTGCGGACGCTGCTCGGGCGATCGGCAATGGCCTGAACCCGGGCCGGCTCAAGCAGGATGTGTACCAACCAACCGCAGGCGTCCAGGCGACCCCACATCCAGTCGTTCGCGCGCCAGGAGCGTTTGTAGAACGCACCGAAATGGTGAAACTGCATACCTGTCAGCTTGTCCTGCGCGGTACTACGCTCCGGCGCCAGCCGGCACCGGGTGTCAGCACTGAGTTGCACCAGTTCCACCGCTTGTTCGGGCCCGATATCCACCGGCAACATCGCGCGTTGCGTTGTCGCCAGGTCGAAGAGCCGTTGTGCGGTCAGTTCGGTGCCCTCCCGGGGCTTGAGGTAGCCGAGATAAGTCTGAACCGTTTGCCGAGCGATTCGCTGCTGATCTGCGACCGAGCCAGCTGTCACCGCGCCAGCCGGAACGGGCACTGGATTCGTTGCGATGACCTGCAATGCGTGGGTGGTTACGACCTCGGCAAGATCGTGCCAGGCGTCTCGCACCAGCGCGGTCTCGTCCGCGTACCTTCTCGCCAATGCGGCGGCAGCCGACTCGAGGCTGCCGGCGAGGACCGTCGGGTCGCTGCAGACCTCGCGCGCCAGCTCGTCGAGATCTACGCGTTTTGGCGGCTGCGCGTCATGCACACTCTGCAGCAGATCCATGAGCGGCAGGCGGTCATCATCAGACGCCGCAATGACGTACGCGCCCCGCAAGATGTCGAGCAGGATCGACTTGGCCGTATCAAAGGCAACCAAGCCGTAGCGGGTCAGCCCTGCAAAGTCAGCGGGCAGCGCGGAAGGTTCTGGCGGCGACCATTGGGCGATCATCGTTGTCACGACTGCGTTACGGCACTTCGTGTCCGCGTCACCGCCAACGGCCAGCTCGACACGCCAGGCATCAGGCACCAGAGGGTTTGACGTGCCGTTCTTGGCCCCGCTACTGGCCTGCCAGGTGGTGAGGACTTTGAGCAGCGGCGGAACCAACTTGCCGGCCTCGTTCGCGGCGGTCTGACGTTCATACGAAGTGAGAACGTCCTTGGTCAGCAGCCGTTCGCCCGAAGGTATCCGCGCGGCCATAGCCGCGAGCTGAAGGCGCATATCGATGCGGGCGGCCATCCTGTCGTTCTGGTCCCGGACGGCACGCAGGCTAGCCGAGATGCTTTGGCTGGTGACTGCAGACAGGTCCTTCATCAGGCCGTCGAGCATGCCGAGCGGCTTTCCAGCATCGGCGGGTTCGACCGGGGCACTGGTTTGCGGGCCGGCCGAGGGCACCACGTAGAGCAGCACCCTTCGTACCGCCCGGTGCGCCGGCCGCTCGAAGATCCGTTGCAGCAGGACGTCGAGAGGCTCGTTGTCGAGCAGGCCCCCGTCGGCCACCCAATGAGCACGTGTGATGTCCATGAACGGATCCATCGGCGGACGTGCGGGTGTAGCCCCGACCTTGGGCGTGCTCGCGGTGTACGGCAAGAAGGACGGCTCGAACGCACCGGGGAACGACGCGGTACTGCGAGCCGCCAATGCGAGCGCGCTGCTGTTAGCCCGCTCGCCGATCTGGTCTTCATCAAAGGTGAAGAGCCCGCGTCTGTTGACATCCTGCACGAGGGTGCCGAACGAATCGGTGAAACGGCTTGTCTCACCCGAGAGCAGCGTCGTCGTCACGTACAGAGTGGTCGAGGGCGGCCCGTCAGCAAGGCCCGGCAGTTGCGCGTCGATCAAACGAGGTAGGTTTTCGTCCAGCTCGGCAAACATCCGCTCGTCGCCGTACATCAACGATGGCACGACCTTGTCCGTCGGCTCGCGCAACAGGTCTGTGAGCGCACCGAGGTCCATCCAGAGATCGCGCAGTGACGCCAGATCGCGGCCGTTGACCCGAGCGTAGGCGAGCAGGACCGCGTTGATGCCTCCCGCGCTCGTGCCCGACAGGACGTCCTCCTCCACCAGAACATCGAGCAGGTCGATGAGTGATCCGTAGAGACCCATCGCCTTCACTGTCGCGATGGTCAGGGGACCGTCCGCAGGGGGTTCTCCCTGCGCCTGTCGCCAGCGCGACGATTGGCTCAACAAGTTCAGCTCTCGGGTGACGCCTCCCATCCAGATGGCCAGGCTGACCCCGCCGGTCATCGTAGTGGCGAGGCGCAGCTCTTGGGTGAGTGGTGAAACAGGCGTTTTGTTAGCGCTCATCAGCGATTCCCCGAACAAGCAAGCCGCCGCAAGGCGGCAGGACATGTTTCCTCCCAGACACAGCGGGCGAACCCGCTACATCTGACAGGAGTCGCAACGTCGCTGAATGATTCACCCAGCGGTCATCGAATTTTGGAAGAGGTTGTCATCGCCTCTCCACACGCTTTGTTGCGTTCTGACACCATTCGGCGCAAGTCAGGCGCAGCGCGAATCGTCCGCCGGCCGCTGCTGATCGAAAGCATCGGTCAGTGCCTGTGCGGCAAACCGGCGGGGCACGGCGTTGTTCTTGCGGGGTCGGCCACGGGTGCGCTTGAACGTGACGATCTCGCCGTGGTCGAAGATCTGACCTCCCCAAACACCGGCATATTCGTGACGGTGGACGGCGCCCTCCAGGCATTCCGCACGGATTGGGCAGTCAACGCACAATGTCTTTGCCCGTTCAAGATCGGCCGGCGATTCGGCAAAGAACAGATCGGGATCGTTGACCTGACAAGGCAAAGGCGGCAACGATTGTCTACGCGATGTCGGACCTGCAGCCTTCACGCGGCCCGAGCGTGGCCACGCTGGCTGGGCGAGGATTGTGTTGACCGCGGCAAGAGATGCAGCCACCGCCAGCGGGCCTTGGACGAACCCCTGATGTCGATTGACTGGCAAGGGCTGCCGCGCCAGCGCGCGGCTGATGACAGGCATGATGGATTCTCCTTTTGAACCAGGACTATTTGGCATTACTGGCGAAGGCCGGGCGGGGCTCATCTCGACGGGAGCCGAGGCGATCGGCACTAGGTCGGCTCAGCACGTTCTCACGACTCGACGATACGAACCGGTCCGTCTCGTGTCAAGACGATTCGGTTCGTCTCGTGACGTGATAATTTGAGTTCATGACGCCAAGCAACGGCCCGGACGAGACGCGGCGCAGCGAGCGTTCGCGTACGGCCATTCTCGAGGCGACGCGATTGTTGATCGGCACCGTCGGCTACGACAGTATGTCGATCGAGGCCATAGCCTCCACCGCTGGCGTCGGCAAGCAGACAATCTATCGCTGGTGGCGCTCCAAAGGGGCCGTGGTGCTGGACATGTGGGCGCCAGACGTGCACCCGAGAATCGAATTCGGTGATACCGGTGATCTCGAGGCCGACCTGAAAAGGCAACTCAGATCAGTGATCGACCTCAGCGCTGACCCGAACTTCGGGCCGTCGTTTCGTGCACTGGTGGCAGACAGTCAGCACGACGACGCACTCTGTCAGCAATTGCTCGACCGCATTTTCGGTCCGCGGATTGCCGCGTGTGAGGACCGACTGCGTGCGGCTCAGGCGGCGGGTCAACTGCCTGCCGACGTAGACCTGGGGATAGCCGTCGATCTGCTCTACGGCGGCTTCTACCACCGCTATCTCCTGCGCATCGCCCCGCTCAGCCACTCCTATGCCGATGCAATCGTCGAAGCAGCGCTGCGCGGTCTGGGCTATACGGGCCCGGCGAAAAGGGCTGCGAAGACGACCGGCAAGCGGCGCTGACACCGCCGATGACGGTGCGGTGTCTGCTCAGCGCTTGAGGTAGCTCTCGGCTAGTGCCGATGGCGCACAGGCCAACCAGCCGTCGATCATCGCGGTCTCGAGCGCCTTCTTGCTTACCTTGCTCAGCTGAACGAGCACAGCGGAATACCCGTCGAAGTGCGGGATGGTGAAGAACGCCCTTCCGGCCGCCGCTAGCACGGCTTCCTTTTCGCCGAGATCGGCGACTCGAATGGCAACGATCGGGCCCGGTGGGGGTGCGGTGTCGCCGAACCGCTTGATGTCTGCCTTGCTGAAAGGCCGTTCCCATGCGAACGCCTTGCCATTGACAGACCAGGTTCGGGTGCCATGTCGCTCGCCTTCGGTGACATCGGGCAGTGCCAAGGCGATTCCAGCCGCATCATCGAGCGTGACCACCCGCCCACCGTACCCTGCCACCTTCGGGGACGAGAGCCGGTCAGGGGCGATTGCCGTTTTGCTCGTGGAGCAATTGTCGTGCCGCTGCCACTGTGCGGATCGTCGCAGCCGGGTCGGGATCGTCGACCGTCGGTTGCAGTACGACGGCGGTCGCTCCGGCGTCGCCATATTCACGGATGGTCTCTGCAAGTGCGGATTCGGTGACCGATGCCGGAAACGATATGTAGACCACCACCTCGTGGGCACGGGCGGCAGCTGCGGTGTCGATCGCCGCGCGAACGCCGTCCGGCGTGATGGGTACGTCCAGGACGAGGCCATCGGCGCATTCGCCCGCCAGCGCTAGGGTCTTGGGACCGCGGGCGCCGACCAGGAGCGGGGGCGCAGCCAGCGGTGGCCAATCAAGCGCGACCTGGTCGAGCCGCACGTAGTCGCCATCGACCGTGACGCGCTCACCATGTAGCAGGGACCGCGTCGCGGTCACCCACTCGCGCAACAACGTCATCGGCGAGGACGCTCGCGCGCCCACCTGCTCCATCCACTCGAGAACGCCATGCCCAGCCGCGGGGATGAAACGATCGGGAAACAGCCGACTCAGAGTCGCGATCTCCATCGCGGCCAGTGCCGGATTGCGCAGCGGAACCGGCAACAGCCCGACGCCGATTCGGATCGAGCTCGTCCACGCGAGAGCTGCCGTCGCGCTGGTGAAACCACCCTCGAGGAAGCAATCCTCCCACAGCCACAGGTCGTCGAGGCCGCAGTCTTCAGCGACTACGACGATGTCGCGAAGGCGCTCCGGCGGCAGGTGCGGAAGAAACACCACTCCCACTCTTGGCGCTGGCTGATTCATCGTGGCTCCTAGCCGCTCGCTGGACTTCTGACATACGGTGGGCTTCTGACATAGGCAGGCTGGCATGCGCAGGCTTGCTCGATGTCATGATTCACCATAGAGGAACGGCTAATCGACGTTTACCTCGTACCAGCAACACCGATCAGGTTCCCCTCGGGATCGCTGAAATGACCGATGATCAGCCCGGTGGGTGCTCGATCCGGCCCGAGCCGGCGCGTCCCGCCTAGGCTTTCGGCCTGCCGCAGGGCGGCCTCCACGTCCGGCACGCCGACATAGAACATCGCGTGGGCTTGGTAATCGGGGCCGCCGCCGACGCCACCCGGAATTCCGACCCCATCGCTGGTTGTTGAGCGCTCGGTGAATCCGTAGTTATCTGGCTCAGAGACGGCCTCCGATACTGGACTGCCTTGGTCGAATTCCCAACCGAAAAGCTGGCCGTAATAGCTTCTCAAGGCGCTCGGGTCTGAACCGATGATCTCGAAATGAACGACTGGTTGGCCCATGATGTGGCTCCTTCCGGTGTGATCCTTCGTAATGCATCGTCTTCTCGGGATCGGTTCTCCCGTGGTTGCCGAGGTTAGCAGAGTAGTTGTTAATCACAACTACGAAGTTGTTATCAGAAACTGAGCGCGATACGCTGGCGGCGTGCCCACGAGTCGCAGTTATGGGGATGCCTGCGGCATCGCCCGCGCCTTGGACGTCGTGGGGGAGCGCTGGGCGTTGCTTGTCGTCCGCGAACTGCTGCTCGGCTCGCAGCGGTTCTCCGACCTGCGTCGGGCCCTGCGCAACGCGAGTTCGAACGTGGTCGCAGATCGCCTGCGTGAACTCGAGGGCCATGGCGTCATACGCCGCCGCGTCCTGCCACCGCCAGCGGGTTCCTCCGTCTACGAACTGACCGACTGGGGACGTGAACTGGAGCCGATCGTGCTCGCCCTTGGTAGCTGGGGTGTTCAGCGGCCACTTCCGGCGACGCAGCTGACTCTCAGCGCCACCTCGGTGTTGCTGTATCTCCGCACAGCCGCCCGGTTGGATCCCGCATCCGCGCCGGCCGTGTTCCGGTTCGATCTCGACGACCGAGTCTGGACGATTCGTACTGGAGCCGGACGAGTGCTCGTCGATGCCGGCGAGCCGGTTGATCCCGACGCGGTTTTACGCACCGACCCAGCCACGCTCAATGCGCTTCTCGAGGATCCGAGCGGCCTCGATGCCGCGGTGACTGCGGCGGCCGTAGGCATCACGGGCGATGTGTCAGCGCTTCGCCGGCTACTCGGATCCGTGAGACCGCCGGCGAGCGCTGTCGGCAGCGTCTAGCTACGGCTCACCAAGGGGTCCTCAACCCGGCGGGCCTCAGGCCGGGTGGTCGTCCGGGCCTACGTCGTAGTGACACCCACGTCGTAGTGACCCGGCCACTCCCGATAGGCGATTCGGCTGATCCGCCGGGCCTGGGGAGGTTCACCCCACTCATCGAGGCCTAGGCGCGACAACGGCCTGAGTCGGGAGATGAGCGGGTGATTGCCGTCCAGCACATCGCAGGCAACGGCGGCGTGGACGACCTGGCCGAAGACCACCACGGAATCGCCAAGCTCCAGAGTGCTGTGCAGTTGACACTCCAGCGCGGCGGGCGAGGCCGCAACCCGCGGTGGGGCTACCAGCAAGCTGGCCTCGCGGTCCAAACCCACGGCATCGAATTCGCTGACGTCGGACGGAAAGTCGGTGGCTGTCGCGTTGATCTGCGTGAAGAGGGACTCGGTGGCAAAGTTCACGACAAATTCCTTCGTCGCCTCGATGTTTCGCAGCGAGTCCTTGCGGCCGACCGAAGTGAACTGGACTATCGGCGGGTCCACGCAGGACACCGTAAAGAATGAATGTGGCGCCAGATTGTGGACGCCGGTCGCAGACGTCGTAGACACCCACGCGATCGGCCTGGGAACGACGAGAGCTGTCAACAATCGGTAGAACGGGCGGGACCCGACCTCGGCCGGATTGAAGCCTGTGCGCTGCATGCCCTGAATAGTGCCTCACCATCGGGCTGCGCACAGCCAGGCGGCTCGCGTACGTTTCACAACGACGCGATCGCGGCGAAGGTAGCGAACGAAGGCAGCGAACTAAGGCAGCGAAAGAAAGAAGGCAGGGCGTGAACGACCAGGGCAAGACCGAGGGCCTCAGCAATGCTGCAAGCTGGCTAGCGGTGGCCCCGGACTCTGGCTATCCGCTGCACCACCTGCCTTTCGGCGTGATCTTCACCTCGGCCGGTGGCGAGCGGGTGGCTACCCGCTTGGGCGATAACGTCATCGATCTCTCGAGCTTGGCCCGTGCCGGTCTGCTGGACGGCGTGCTCGACGAACCAGCGGCCACTTTCGGCGCCCCCTCGATGAACGCCTTTCTCGGCCAGGGACCAGCGGTCTGGCGAGGGGTGCGCGGTCGGCTGATCGAACTCTTCCGAGCACCTCGAAGTCCACAGCTGACCGCAGAGGTGCTTGCCGACGCCCTGATCGACATCGCGGATGTGGAACTCCGACTCCCGGTCAGCCCGACGCACTTCGTGGATTTCTACTCCTCGCTCTACCACGCCGAGAACGCGGGGGAGATCGTCCGGCCGGGCGCACCACCCCTGCCCGCCAACTGGCGGCACGTCCCGCTGGCCTATCACGGTCGGCCCGGCAACCTCGTGGTCAGCGGCACGAGTGTCCGGCGTCCACACGTCCACCTCGTCGACGAAGCGTCCGAACCCGTGCGCCGGCCAACCCGGCTGCTCGACTTCGAACTAGAGGTTGCCTTTGTAACCGGCGGCGGAAATCGCGTTGGCGAGCCGATCACGACCGAACAGGCGAGCGAGCACATCTTCGGGATCGCCTTGCTGAACGATTGGAGTGCTCGTGACGTCCAACGATTTGAGAATCCGCCGCTCGGGCCACTGATGTCGAAGTCCTTCGCCACCACGATCGCGGCGTGGATTACCCCGCTGGATGCACTGGCTGGGCAGCGGGTCGACGGACCCGTGCAAGACCCGGCCCCGTTGCCGTACCTGCAGCGATACACCCAATGGGGCTTGGACATTCGGCTGTTCGCCGCGCTAAAACGCGATGGGCAGACCTACCCGTTGACCGAGACCAACCTGCGGCACATGTATTGGACGATGGACCAGCAGCTGGCTTACCTGACCGGTGGTGGTGCCCGGGTATTGCCGGGGGATGTCTACGGCTCAGGAACCGTCTCCGGGCCGACCCCGCAATCACGAGCCAGCCTGCTCGAACTCACCCGCGACGGGCGCGTACCGCTGAACTTCGGTGACTCCGTCGAGGTCGGTTACCTTCGCGACGGTGATGAGGTCATCTTGACCGGACTAGCCGGCACGGGCGACACCGACCAGCCCGTTCTGAGCCTCGGCGAGGCGCGAGGCGTGATAACCGCCGCCGCAGCACTGCAGTGATCGCTAGTCTGGGTCTTGAGTCACGAGTCGTACTGGAACAGACGGAGATGAGGCGCAGGTGACCGTCAGCGTGGATCCCACCGAGGTGAGCGACCTTCCGCTATGCACCGACGTGCAAACGATCATTGAGATTAACCAACTCTATGGCCGGCAATCGCATCTGATCGATTCTGGTCGAGCCCTGGGCTGGGCTCAGACCTTCACCACGGATGGCATCTTCGAGTCTCCCAGTTATCCAGCCCCAGTCGCCGGACGCGCCGCCCTGATCGAGTTCGCGCGTGCCTTCTTGGTGAATGCGCGAGCTGCCGGCGAGGTTCGCAAGCACGTGATCAACAATCTCACCGTTGCTCAAGACGAGACGCAGACGTGGGTTGAGGCCTACGTGACGATCGCGGCCACCCCAATCGGTACCAATTCCTGGTTCAACCGACTCACGGTCGTGCGGGATCGGTTGGAGGCCTCGCCCGAGGGGTGGCGTATCGCGCATCGACACGTGCACCGCGAAGACCTGCAGTAAAAGAGGAGCGTCTGATGACTTTCTACCGTCGTGTCGGATCCATTCCGCCCAAGCGCCACACCCAACACCGCGACTCTGCCGGGCGCCTGCACTACGAAGAACTGATGGGGGAGGAGGGATTCTCGTCGGATTCTGCACTCCTCTATCACCGCGAAATCCCGTCCGCCATCGTCGACGCAGCGCGCTGGGATCTGCCCAGTACGGCCCTGGAGGCGAACGAGCCCTTATTGCCACGCCACCTCCGGCTGCACGATCTGTTCACCGAGAACGAGTGGAAGGCGGCCGACCCGGTGTCGGACCGTCGGCTGGTGCTCGGCAACGCCGATGTTCGTATCTCTTACGTCGCCGCTGGATTGCCCTCACCGCTCTACAGGAACGCGATCGGCGATGAGTGCGTATTCATCGAGTCGGGATCCGGCACCGTAGAAACCGTCTTCGGAACCATTGATTTTGCTGATGGAGACTACGTTCTGCTACCACGGGCCACGACTCATCGATGGATCCCTGACCCCAGCGCGCCAGTGCGTGCCTACATCATCGAGGCAAACTCCCACATCACTCCGCCGCAGCGCTATCTTTCGAAGTACGGCCAGCTACTCGAGAATTCACCGTATTGCGAACGGGATTTCAGCGCGCCGATCGACCCGTTGCTGATCGAAGGGCGCGATGTCGACGTCTACGTCAAGCATCGCTCGTCGCAGGGGATCGCGGGCACCCGCTACACCTACGCCTCGCACCCCTTCGATGTCGTCGGGTGGGACGGCTGCCTTTATCCCTATACCTTCAACGTGAGTGATTTCGAGCCGATCACCGGCCGAGTCCATCAGCCGCCGCCGGCGCATCAGGTGTTCGAAGGTGCGAACTTCGTCATCTGCAACTTCGTGCCTCGAAAGGTCGATTACCACCCGCTGTCGATACCCGTTCCCTACTATCACTCCAACGTCGACAGCGACGAAGTGATGTTCTATGTCCGCGGCAACTACGAGGCGCGCAAAGGCTCAGGTATTGCGGCCGGTTCGGTCTCATTGCACCCGGGCGGTCACGCGCACGGCCCCCAACCAGGGGCTTATGAACAGAGCATCGGCGTGCAGTCCTTCGACGAACTGGCGATCATGGTCGACACTTTCAAGCCACTGTTGCTCGGCGAAGGTGGTCGGGTGGCCGATGACGGCAAATATGCCTGGAGCTGGTCGGGGGGCAGGTCGTAGCCGGTCAATTCCCGGCATCGACCACCACCTGGGTAGCCAGGGCGACCTCCTGCGGTGACAATTGCCAGCCCGCAGCGCCGACGTTCACCGTCACCTGGCCGGGTTTCGATGCGCCCGCTATCACGCTTGCCACCGCGGGCTGTCCCAGTAACCAGCCGAAGGCCAGTTCGATGAGGGTGTGACCACGCTCCGTCGCGAACGCCTCCAGCGCTTCGATCCGGTTGAACGCCCGGTCGGAAAGGATCTTCGCTCCCATACCGTCCGGAACCTTGTCAGCCATGCGCGAGGCCTCGGGAAACGCCTCGCCTCGCCGATACTTGCCGGTCAGCACGCCGCTTGCCAGCGGGTAGTACGGAATGTAAGCCATGCCGAGCCGGTCGGCCGTTGGCAACACCTCGTCCAGGTTGCCACGTTGCAAGAGATTCAGCGGACCTTCGATGCTGGCGAACGGCAAGAGATCGTTGTCGGCCGCCGCCGTTGCCGCTTCCTCCAGAGCAGCGCCGGTCAGGTTCGAGCATCCGATCTCGCGCACCTTGCCAGCGGCGACGAACTCGTTCATCACCCCGAGGGTCTCTTCGATCGGCACGTCCGGGTCGGGAAAGTGCAGTTGATACAAATCGATGTAGTCGGTGCCCAAGCGCCGCAAGCTGTCCTCCAGCGCCTGCCGCGCCCACTTGGCGCTACCGCCACCCAGGGTCTGGTCGTAGTGCGGTCGCGCCCCGAACTTCGATCCGATGATCACCTCGCCCCGCCGCGCGCCGAGGGCGCGACCCAGATATTCCTCGCAGCGTCCCCACCCGTCAGGGTCAGTGGAATCGAAATAATTTTCGCCGTACTCGTCGGCGGTGTCGAAATAGGTCACTCCGGCGTCGAGAGCCTCGCTGACGATGCGTGCCGACGTGGCTTCGTCGCAATACTGCGTGCCCAGCTGATTACACCCGAGTCCGACGACCGAGACCGCCAGCTTTCCGATCGTGCGCTGCTCCATGAGTACGTCCGCCCCTTCGCTTTTCGTCGTCCGTCCTTCGAATTGTGCAACACCGGGCATCGATAGGGTGCCGAGCGTTACACGATTCGGGGGTCGGATACCGTGCAAGGGTGTTCGAGTTGGGAACCGACGGTCCGAATGTGCTTCTGGTTGCAGTCGATGGGTCGGAGACGTCGCTGCGGGCCGCGGCCTACGCGGCAGGGCTGGCGCGCCGTCAGGGCTCCAAACTTGTGGTGCTCTTCGTCCATACGCTCGGCGCAACGGGTATTTCGCCAGAGGCGACCACCGCGGTCCGGTTCAGCAACAACGCGGTCGCTGAGGAGCTGCGAGCTGCGATCGCCGAGCAGGCACCGCGGCTCGGTGTCGACGTGACACTCGTCGAGCGCGAAGGTAACCCGTTCGCCGAAATCGTCCGCCTGGCCGAAGAACGCCGGGTCGACGCTGTCATCGTCGGCGCCTCAACGAAGGCCGGGCACCGCTTGATCGGCTCGCTTGCCGTGCACCTGGTCAAGGACGCTCGTTGGCCGGTAACCGTCGTCCCGTAGGTCGCCGGCGGCCCATGGCTCACTGGTGGGTGCTGATGACCGCGTTCAGCGCGGTGCCCCACACGCTGAGCCACTCGTCGATGACTGGCGCCAGCTCTGGTATCTGCGACTCCAGAATGTAAAGGCCGCGGGTGGGGCAGCTGGCGCCGATCTCGATCAGGACGGGACGAAGCTGCGCTTCCACGGCGAGTGAGTGTGCCGGGGACGCACCGACCATGAGCGGTACGACGGCGCGAGCGCCGAGCTCGTCGCGGCCGAACTGATCGAGAAATGCCTTGAGCAGCCCGGTGAAGGACGCCTTGTAAACCGGGGATGCGAAGACGATCAGATCGCTGGCCAGCACAGCTGCCTTGGCCTGGGCAACCTTGGCATCGCCCCACGAGAACAATGCCGGTCCGAGCTCAGCCAGCTCGATCACGGTGGGCTCGTCGCTGAGCTCACCGTCGCCATCAACCGCGCTGCGGCCGACTGCCTCGGCCACCGCGATAGCGGCCGAGGCAGTGCGTGATGCGACTTTCGGATTGCCGACCACAACAGTTGCTGACACCGTTACTCAGAACTCCAACAGATTGTCGCGAAATTGCTCATGCGTATATGACGTTCGCACCAGACCGCGACGCTGAAGCTCGGGCACAAGTCCGTCGGTGATCTCGGTGACGTAGCGCCGATTTAGCTTCTTTTCCGGGCTCGTGATCAGGAAGCCGTCGCCACCGACCTCTGCCATGAACTCCGCCATCTTGTCCGCCACGGTTTCGGGGGTTCCGACGAAGTCGTTCGCGCCGCCGAGGCCGTCGTCGATGACCGCCTGTCGCAGCGTTTTACCCTCAGCACGTTTCGCGAAAGCCTCTAGAAAGCCCCGTTCTCCGTTGGTAGTGACCTCTGGGAGCGGCGCATCGAGGTCGAAGACCGAGAAGTCGATCTCGGTGATCGAACCCATCGTCGTGAGAACCAGCTCGATGAAGAGTGGGTCAGACATCCATCGCAGCTTCTTGGCCTGAGCTTCCTCGACGGTGTCGCCGACAATGGGCGCGATGAGAAACAGGACCTTGCAGTCATCGGGTTTGCGACCCTGATCGACCAGTCTTGCGCGGATGTCGTCGCGGAAAGCCTTCATGCGATCAGGGGTGTTGGCGGTGGCAACGATGGTATCTGCGAAACGCGAGGCGAAGGCCCGACCGGGCGGCGAGGCACCGGCTTGGCAGAGCACCGGATGGCCCTGGGGGGCGCGCACCGTATTCAGGGGCCCGCGAGAGCGGTAGTACTTGCCCTCGAAGTCGATGGTCCGGACCTTGGTGTGATCGACGAAGGTTCCGGTCTCGCGATCGCGAACGACCGCATCCGGATCCCATGACTCCCACAGGGCGGTCACCAGCTCGAGGTACTCGTTGGCCATCGCGTACCGCTCGTCGTGTTCGTAGAGCTTGTCCATGCCGAAGTTCTGCGCGGACCGGTCTTCAGCTGATGTGACGATGTTCCACCCGAACCGGCCGCGGGCGATGTGATCGATGGTGGCGCAGAGCCGGGCCAGCAGGAATGGTGGGTAGAAGCTCGTCGACATCGTCGGCACGAGTCCCAAGCGAGACGTGGCCTGCGCCATGAGCACCGCCAGCGGTACCGGGTCGTGCTTGGGGTTCACGCCGTGTTTGAGGTCGTTCTCCATGGTTCCGCCCCACGCGGTTGACACCATGAGCTTGTCCTCGATGATCACGTAGTCAAAGCAGGCTCGTTCGAGATCCTTGGCCATCTCGACATAGAAGTCGCCGGACATGTCCCGACCGCCGGCGCCCCAGGTGCCGCTCCAGTCATCGGTCACGAAATTCAAGAACCACGCAAGATGAAACTTCTCGTCAGCCACTGATATCCGACACCTTCCAGTGCTCGTCTACGGTCCATTCGATGCCGTCGGACAGGACAACGGTTGCCTGCCCATCGCCTACCGAGGCAGGCGGCGCGGGAGCGGTCGCTCCCACCGGCCAGCAATGATCGATCACCCACTCCTCCCCTTGCCAAATCCAGGCGACGGCCGCGAAGGTGCCGCCGGCAAGGCGTTGGTCAACGATCGTCAGCGCATAGCGTCCGGTGCGGACGAGACGACCGCTCGGCGAGCTCAGGGCGAGCAGCTCTCCAGAGCCTCCCGGTAGTCGTTGCCAGCGTTCGACATACGAGATTGTTCTTTCGCCCTCATAGGAAACGCCAGTCTCGATCAGATCATTGCCATCCCAACTGATCACGCCGACGTCTTCGAAGATGCTCCTGTCCAACTCGATTTCCGGACTCCAAGTGAGCGACGGTTCAGCCCAGCTCGTAGTGCCGGCGAACGACATGACACCGTCGGTACCCTCGTGAGGCACTCGCAAATCGCAATGTTTGGTGGGGGCTTGCAACCACCACACGACGGTGTTCTCAGCTGCTGGCTCGGCGCCGTTCATCGTGATGCCGTTGCGAACCCAGCCGCCAGTCATCTCGGCGGGGATCACGCTCACTCCGCAGCGACGAGAGTCGGGTCAACGGTGCCCTCCACCGGTCGAGGCAGCTCAGCTTCGCGTTTGAGTTCGGCCTCACGTCCGAACGAGTTCTTCTCCATCCAGACCTCTGGCATCGAGATTTCACCGGCGGCCAAACGCTCTTGCAGGTAGGTGAAGACTTGGACTGTCTGCGCGTACAAGTGCTCTCCTGCGCGCAGCGGCATTCTGTTGGAACCGTCAGGGCGGCTAAAGCGCTCCAGCGGCGCGACGAGCACGTCGTAGTCGACGTTGAAGAACAACGGAAACGAATAGCGCTCCTCGGCTACCTTGCGCACGCGGTGCGTAGTCGAGACGAAGTCGCCGTTCGACCAGATCTCGAGCATGTCGGCGATGTTGACCACGAACGCGTCATCCATCGGAGGCGCGTCGATCCACTCGCCGGCGCCATTGAGCACTTCCAGTCCCGGTTTCGTGGGTTTGAGCAGGGTGAAGACCTCGAAGTCGGTGTGGGCTCCGATTCCGAGGGAGTCAGTGGCCGCCGGGTCGAAGGGGTAGTGGATGAGGCGAAGCTGGCTGGGAGCCTTCGTAACCATCGCATCGAAGCGGTCGGCCGGTTCACCGAGCGCGAGCGCGAAACCTCGCAACAGCACCTTACCGAAGGCGAGGACGGCGTCGTAGTAACGATTGACGGTCTCTGCCATGCCGGGCAGCGGCGGCCACTGATTCGGGCCGACCATCGGATTGCCAGCGAGATAGTCGGGGTCATCGGCCGGTAGGTCGAGGCTGAGATCGAAAGCCTCCTTGAGATCTGCGGGCTTCTGATTCTCGGCCGCCTTCGACTTGTTGATGTAGCCGCCCTCTTCGCCGGTCGGCACGTAGCCACGGTGATTGGACGAATTGCCGATGTAGACCTTCATCTTCTCTTCGAGCGGCAAAGCGAAGAATTGCTTCGTCACTGACAGCAGATCATCGAACAGCGCTTGACTCACGCCGCTTCCGGTCACGTAGAGAAAGCCGACCTCGCGAGCTACCTTGCCCAGCTCCGTGGCAACCGCTTGCTGCTCCTCGGGGGTGCCGTACAGACCTGCAACGTTGACGACGGGGATCTCCTGGAAGCTGCTCAGCTTGCCGGACGTGCTCATAGCCCACCCATTTCGGTCGGCTCCCAGACAGCTGCGGACAGGCCTGGGAGATCGAATCTCCCGGGCTTTTCTCCCGCCGTGGCACACCGCGCTGGGCGATGCGTGCATCTCTTGGACCAGACCCGAGTGAACGGCGGAACCCTAGACGCGCCCCGCTCGAGGTCGAGTGGGTCGAGAACCAGTGAACGGTGTTTCGGTTTCAGGCTTCGCAAGCTTCGATGACCGTCGTGTTACGGGCGCTAACTTTCGCTGCGCACCCGGAAGACCGGGAAGCCTGCTGCGATGCCGCCGAGCTGTTCATCGGTCGCGTTCTTGTCGACGCCCTCGAAGAACTTACCGACTTCCCAGCCCCAGCGCCGCAGGTATTCGCGCAAGATCGGCACCTTCACGTCGTCGGCGATCTCGTCGGCCTGAAAGACCTCGGTACGCCGGCCGACCCGCAGTTCGCCGCCACCGGAGACGCGAATATTGCGGACCCACTCGGTCGTGCCGCGTGGCGCGACGAGGTAGCGCGAGCCCTCGACGGTGAGCAGGTTGACCGGAGTGGTGCGCCATTGACCGCTTTTGCGGCCGCGGACTCGCAGCTCGCGGGAACCGACCACGCTGATGCCGATGCGGGTCAGACCGCGAACGGTGCGGTTGAAGATATTGCGGGTGAACCAGTCGGGTTCGAGGTAACGCTGTTCGTCGGCCATCGGTTCGTCCTTCCCAGCTGAGAGCGGTGCTCTCGGTCAAGAGCAATGATGCCGTTACCTGGCTCAGCTTGTCAAGAGCACTGCTCTCGTTTGCGTTCAGTGATCACCAAATGCCGACATGGCTCCGCGCCCGGGCCCGTTGACGGCACGCCTCGGGCTGCCCGATCGGGTTCTGAGCGCGGTCTGGTTAGGGACTGGCCGACTCGGCGAGGGACCAGGTTCGGTCGAACCAACGTTGGATACGGCTGGAACCAAAGTTAACCTTGTCCGCCGCCAGCGCCTGCGAGGGTCCGTCCAGGGCTCCTACGGGCTTGATGCCACTCAGAAAGGTCACGTCGACACGAGCGACCTGGCCGGAGCCGAATTCCAGATAACACATCCCGTGGCCGTCGTACTGCACCGACTGCTCGCTGCCGCGAATCAGCGCACCGATCCGCGCAGCGACCACCGCTGCTTGGCCTTCGGCGAAAACACCGGCCTTCGGCGTACCTACGCTCGTGACATCACCAACCGCGTAGACACCGCTAAACGCAGTCTCGAGGGTCAGCGGGTCGACCGGTATCCAGCCGTCGACAGTCAGACCGGCCTGCTGAACCACCGCGGGCGCTCGATGTACCGGCACGCCCAGAAACAGGTCATAGCCAATCTCGCTGCCGTCACTCAATTCGACGACCTTTCGGGCCGGGTCGAGCCTGGTTACCAATCGCTCGGGGTACCAGGCGATCTCGCGTTCGGCGAAGGCCCGCAACAGCGCGTCCGAAGCGGCCGGTGACGGAGGGATCGGCACGCCCATGGGCATTACCAGCGAGATCTGGGACGCAGTTCGGAGCCCGCGCGCGACGAGGTAATCGTGCATGAGCAGGGCAGTTTCACTCGGTGCGGGCGGGCATTTGAACGGCGTCGACAGGACCCCGACAACGACGCGACCACCACCAAACCGTTCGAGGACGTCGCGGGCGGCGAATGCACCTGCCACTGTGTAGAACTCATGACCTGATTCCACCAGTCCGGGTGTGGCGCTCGGGTCGAGGTCAGCGCCCAGCGCTACCACCAGAACATCGCCCTCGAACGTCCCGGCATCGGTTTCGACCCGCTTGGCGATCGGGTCGATCGAGCGCACGGTCGACTGCACGAACCGCACCCCGGGCTTGACCAGGTCGCGATAGGGGTGTCGCACCTGCGCCGGGATCGCGCGACCGAACATCACGTCCAGCTTCGAGAAACCGAACACGAAGTCGTCGCTCTGATCGATCAGTACGACGTCGACGGTGTCGCCGAATTGCTCGGACAGCGTTGCAGTTAGTTCCAGACCACCGAATCCCGCACCGAGGACCAAGACGCGCATGGCAGGAGGCTACATGGCCAGTGCTACATGGCCAGCGCTTCGTACACCTCGACGGATCCGCCGCTTTGCAGGACGGGGCAGCCACTGACCTTGGCTGAGGCCTCGTCGAGCGAATCTGCTTCGATGATCGAGTAGCCGCCGACATTTGACGTCCCACCGGCGACAGTGCCGCCCGATTTGACGGTGGCCGAACTGCCGAAAGGGTTGCCTGTTTCGGTGACGGCAGCGCCGAGCGTGCCGAACCATGCGCCCCACGCCTGCATCGCCTGCTCCTGAGCTTCGGGCGTCTCGGCCATCTGGGCACCGGTGTAGAGGTAGACGAACTTCGCCATTGTGGTTCTCCTTTGATCTGACGACAGACCGATCGCTGTCGGCAATTGGGTGACAACACCATGGCGACGAACGGCGGCGAGCAGAATCGACACGTCAGCAGACAAGTTCTCCCGTGAAATCTGCCTGCGAAATTCTCCCTCGAATTTTCCTTGGAACGAGGCTGCCACTAACGGCTTGAGATCAGTTGGACGATCGCCATAGGCGTGCGGCATTGTCGTGCCCGACCAGTTGTAGCTCCGCGTCCGACAAGGGCAGGTCACGTAGCGCCTGGGCGTAACGGGCCTGGTCGACGATCGGGTAGTTCGTTCCGAAAGCGACCTTGTCGGTCCCGATCCGCCGGATCAGTTCGGCGAACTCGACGGGATCGGGACCGTCGTCGCCCATTCCGCCGAGCCTGAGAGCAGTGTCGGTGATGATCGTGTCGGACAGTTGGACGAGCTTGGCCATGTCGTCCTCAGCACCCTGCCCGAGGTGCGCCAACTGCAGGCGCAGGGTCGGGTAACTGCGCAGAACGGTCTCAAAATTCCGCGGGTGGCCCCAGGCGCCGTGCTCGCCGTAGCCCAGGGCGCCGGATTCGCTGAGCACAGGTACATCGTTCTGGACGGCCAACCGCCAGACGATCTCCATCTTCTCATCGTCTGCAGGCACGCCGATGAACATCGGTGCGACCTTCAATCCGCTGGCGCCCGCGGCGAGCTGCGTACGAACCTCGGACTCGATGAACTCAGTCGACATCAATACTGGGTCAAGGCCCACGATGGACTTCAGGCGATCCGGTTGGCGCTGGGCGGAGCTTGCCGCCCACGAGTTGAGGTCGTGCCAACGTTGCAACACCTGCTCGGTCGCGAGATCGCGATCAGTACCAGCCGCAACCGCTTCCGCCACGAAATCCTGAGCGGGTAACCACGGCACGATCATCGTCCAGGCGATGTTGTTGGCATCCATCCCTGATACCAATTCATCGGTTGTGCCCTCACCCGCCGCAGGCATGCCGAGGTTGGCCATGAACGCCGTGGTCGCCTCGAGCGAAGGCTGAGTGTGAGTGTGCGCATCAATCAGCGTGAGCTGTCCTCGATCTGTCATTTATCGATCAGCCACCTTCATCCAGACTGGGCTGGGCGTCACTCCAGCTGCCGACTTCATAATGAGCAGCTTGCGCCGACAGCGCCGAAAGTCAACAGAGCCAAATCCGGGCTACCGTTTGTCCGCGCCGCGGCGGATACTCGATGGCACGCCCTGAGGGAGGCGCTGCAACGGTGTGGGATCTGATCGGCTTGGTTGCACTCTTTCTGATGCCGTGCGCATTCTTCTGGGTCATGTTGAAGTCCTATGAACTCTTCGTGCACGGATTGCCGGATTGGATGCGTCGACCACCTCCGACGCCGAAGCCAGACCTCGAGCGGTTGACGGCCGACCTTCGCCGGCTGTCCCGGCTCTACGAACGCGCCGAGGCATCGCGCGAACCCGTGCACCGCACCAAGCTCATCGCATTGAGCATGGCCTACGACGACGTGCTGTGTGCCTCGTGTCACGCCGCCGGGCTACCGGTGCCGGAGCGGCCGTTACAGGCGATCACTCGGCTGGAAACCGAAGCCGCACTGGCGGGCTGCGGCGTGTCGTGGTGATCTGCTGAAACTTTGTCCCAGCGCGGGGCGTTGGCAAGGTATGAGGGGGCTGCCTGCAGTTCGCACTCGACGCGCTTCGTCGGCGTTGGGCGGCCTGCTCTGCGCCTTACTACTCCTTGCGCTGCCGGCTTCTCGCGCCCTTGCCAGCTATCCCGGAGATTCCGTCCCGGCGCTGACGGTCCACGCGGTCAGTGGTCATGTCGATGTAGTGACGCTCGGGTCTGCGGACCGAGCGTCGTCGCGCAGCAATCCGCTGTCCTATGACCTCGTCGCCGATGATGGCTCCCGTCCGACGAGAGCGATCTCAGCTCTCGAGGGATTGCCCGAAGAACGAACGGTGTGGGTGGCTGAGCTGGCTCAGCTGCCCCAGCCGCGTGCACCTCCCGCTGAGCTAGCGAGCTAGCCACTTTCCGCATCATCAGCCGCGCGGTCGATGACTGCCGTGGGCTGCTGATGCACCCTCAGCAAAGGAGATTCGCATGATGACAAGGGTTTCCGATTTTTCCGCCTTAACCGACGTCCAGCTCGCAGCGCTGGCGTCGATGTTGGAACAGCAAGAGCGCTTTCGGCTCGAGCAGATTGCAGAACTCACCGCGCCAGAGCGGAGCGGCCGCGTGCAGAACGACGCGGCGCTCGAGATCCGGGCAACGATCTTGTTCGGCGCCCGGACTGCACTGGCCGACATTCAGCTAGCACTCGCCCGAATGGCCGACGGAACCTACGGATACTGCGTGAACTGCGGCGCACGGCAATCACCCGATCGGCTCGAGGTGCTCCCACATGCACCTCTTTGTGTGACATGCCAGCGTGCCGTCCAGCAGCCGAACAATCGGCACCGTGAGTTCGAACAATGACAGATCAAGAACTGCCCTGGCTGAAGATGATGCTCATGTTGGGCATTCTGGCGGCGTTGTTCGCATTTCCGATCATCTCGATCAGCATGGACGAGCGGCGCAAACGTCGCGCGCGAGCTTCGAAATCTGATTGAGGAGTGGGCCCGGCGCCTCGGCCGGTCGACAATGGCGTCGGCTGGCTGGGGACCGTCGCGGCAAGGGTGTCGTGATCGGACGGGCCGTCGTCTGCGACCCGATGACAGCGATCGCGGTTGTCTCGCGGACTGAAGTTTTCAGTCCGCGGCGAAAACCCGCTCGATGAACAACCACTGCCCGTCCTTGCGACGCAGCGAATCGGCGTAGACGCCGGAGCTGATCATCGACAGACCGCCGCCGTCGCCCGTACGCGCGTAGAGCTGCAGATAGGCCTTCGCGCTCGCCGCGTTCGAGTCGCCGTCGACGAGGACGTTCGAAACGATGTGACGCGGACGCGGTATCCGGGTCGGCACGCTTTCGGCGAACGCGGCCAATGCGGCGTGCCCTTCGAACCGCTGGTTGACAACCAAGACGCCGTCCTCGGTGAACGTCGCGGCGAAACCCGGGCCGTCACCGGCATCGACCGCGTGGTTGTACCGCGCACACAACTGCTCGATCGCGACAACGTCTTCTGCAGGCAGTGCCATCTGAGTTCCTGAGTCTGTGGCCCTTGGTACCCAGGGCCACGAAGGGCCGAACGACGGTCAGACTACGGCGGCGCTTATGCAGCCAGCAATTCAAGACCCACTACTGGCGGGGTGCGAACATGATGACACTCACCCCGACAACGCAGATAGCGGCACCGATTATGTCGAATCGGCTCGGACAGAACCGGTCGAAGGCCATGGCCCACAGCAGCGAGCCAACCACGAAGACGCCGCCGTAGGCCGCGAGGATACGACCGAAATGGCTGTTCGGCTGCGCCGTAGCGACGAAGCCGTAGGCCGCCAGCGAGAGAACCCCGGCCGCGGCGAACCACCAGGCCCGGTGCTCGCGCACGGCCTGCCATACCAGCCAGCAACCACCGATCTCGGCGATAGCGGCGATGATGAACAACGACACCGAGCGCGTTACGAGCATGACTTCACGTTAGTGAGTGGCTAGCCAGAAACTCATCGGACTGGCCCGAGCAACGTCGAAGGCGGTCTTGCACTCGTCGGTATCAAAGGTCGTCGGTGAGATGCTTTCGCATGGCGAAGGCGGTCGTGGCAGTCGTTCCAGCGTCCACTGGGAGTTGTGTTGCCGTTACCCACCGAGACTCGTCAGAGGCGAAGAATACGGCCGCCCACGCCACGTCCCAGGCGTTTCCCTCCGTACCGAGCATGCCGCTGCGGCGGCGGGCCTCACGAACTTCGGGATCACCGCCGTATCCCATAGGTGTGTGCAGGTGGCCGGGAACGATGCAGTTGACCCGAATACCCTCGCGGCCGTGGCTGTAGGCCATGTCAGCAGTAAGACCGATTACGCCACCCTTCGCCGCAGCGTAAGCCGAGGTGCCCAGCCCGCGCGTACCCGCGATCGACGAGAGGTTGACGATCGACCCACCTCCAGCGGCCCGCAAAGCGGGTATGGCGGCTCGGCTCATGCGCATCACGCCATTGAGATTGATGTCGACCACGCGGTTCCAAACGTCCGGATCGATGTCGACCACCGAGCCGCCAGCAGCGATCGCAGCGTTGTTGATCAAGATATCGAGCCGCCCGAAGTGAGTGATGGTCTGCCCGACGGCAGCGACACACCCGGCGGCATCGGAGACATCGGCCACCGCCACGACAGCCTCGCCGCCGAATTCGGCAATGCTTGCCAGGGTGTGTTCAGCACGGTCGGCAGATATATCAATCAAGCCCACTCGAGCGCCCTGGGCGGCGAAGAGGATCGCCGTTGCTGCACCGGTGCCGAGAAATTCGCCGTCGAAGCCGGCGCCGGACACGATCGCAACCTTGCCGGCAAGTCGGGTTCCGTGTGCACCGTTGGGCAATTCCATCCGAGACTCCAGTTCCACAGCCCGACGGGCCGGCACGGGTTGCGGGGTTGCGGGGGCGGGGGACATTGCCGAACGAGTCAGCGAAGCAAGGTTCCGAGGTCGATCGGCAGCTGGATGCCTGTGACGTGGCGGGCCTCGTCCGATGCCAACCAGGCGACCGCGTTGGCGATGTCTTCGGGCTGGGAGACGGGATCAGGCAGGATCTGCATGAAGATCGGCGCTAGCGTAGCGGCGTGCTTCTCCAGCAGGGGATGCATGTCATTGACACTCATACCGGTCTGGACACCGTGTGGGTGGATGGTGTTGACCCGGATGTTGTACTGACCGAGCTCGGTAGCCATCGATTTCGCCAAACCCACGACGCCATGCTTGCTGGCGGCATAGTGACTCAGGAATGGATGCCCACGCAATCCGGCGACCGAGCTTGTGAAGATGATCGAGCCGCCCGTGCCCTGCTCGAGCAGGATCGGCACCGTTGCCTTCGCGGTGTAGAAGACGCCGGTCAAGTTGGTGTCAATCGTTTCTTTCCACTGTTCCGGCGTCACCTCCCAGGACATGGCCGCCGAGCAGATGCCGGCATTGGCGACCACGACGTCCAGGCGTCCCAGAGCAGCCACACCGTCACTGACAGCAGCGGAGATTGCTGCGAGGTCGCGCACATCGGCCACCGTCGCGATGATTCGTCGGTCGAGGTCCTCAACCAAACGCACCGTCTCGTTGAGGTCTTCTTCAGTCGCGCCTGGATAGGCGGTCGAGGTCGCCGAGGTGCAGATATCGACCGCAATGATGTCGGCGCCCTCGGCCGCGAGACGGACGGCCTCCGCTCTGCCCTGGCCGCGGGCGGCACCGGTGATGAATGCGACTTTGCCCTGAAGCCGTTGTGGGAACGCAGCCATTGATACTCCTTTGTGAAGCCAGAAGAGCGCATGAATCCGAAGGATGTGTGAAAGCAGATGCCAGACCTTGAACGCGTACACGAACGTGACTCAGAATTATGAAAGCATGCCCAAAAAAACCGTCCGCGACTTAGAAAAAGTACATCGATGTTTACCGGTGGTCACCGGCGGCTGTCAACGCACGCCGCGGTGGGCGGCGAAATGCCTTCCTCAGATGCCTGATTCGACGGACAACCTGGTCAAGACGGGCGCGCCGGACAACACCGATGCCAGGTTGCTCGCTCCCTCGCCGGCACGCCAGGCGCGATAGGCCGCATCGTCTTCCTCCGATGCCCACGATTCCACGAGGATGATGTGGGCAGGATCGGCAAGATCGGTAAGCACCTGGACGCCGAGGCACCCCGGAAAATTCCGGGTATCGACAAGAATGTCCTTCAGAAGCTGGTGCGCGGTATCGATGGAATCAGACTTGAGCCGAAGGTCCAGGAACGCCGTAAGTGACATGGCCGGATACTAGCGCCGGATGGGCGCCGGGCGAAGAGCGATGCGTCTTGTCGGTGCAGGCAGATCCGCCTGCACCGATGACATAGATTCCTGATGTGGAGCACGTGCGAGTTGCCATCGAGGACCCGCGTACAGACGACGTGCGTGCGCTCCTGGAACAGCATCTCGCCTTCGCCAACACCCACAGCCCGCCAGCGGACGTTCATGCTCTGGACGTCGAGGCCTTGCTCGATCCGGGTGTCGCGTTCTACGGAGCACGCCTACGTTCGCAGCTGGTCGGTGTCGGCGCGCTCAAACAGCTTGACGAGCGTCATGCCGAGCTGAAATCCATGCACACGGCGCATGCCTGGCGAGGCCAGGGGATCGGCGGCGCGGTCCTCGATCATCTGATCGCGGTGGCACGCGATCGTGGTTTTCGGCGGCTGAGCCTGGAGACCGGTTCTATGGTGGCCTTCGCCCCAGCGCGCTCGCTCTACGCGCGGGTCGGTTTCCTGCCGTGCGAGCCCTTCGCGGACTACCAACCGAGTCCGAACAGCACCTTCATGACACTGGCGCTTAGGGTGGGATCATGACTGATCGCCCTCTGACGTTGATGGCCGTGCACGCTCATCCCGATGACGAGGCGACTGGAACCGGCGGTATCTTGGCGCGCTGCGCGGCCGAGGGAATTCAGACCGTGCTCGTCACCTGCACGGACGGTAGCTGCGGCGACGGTCCCGGTGGCATCAAGCCCGGTGAACCCGGCCACGACCCGGCGGCGGTGGCAAGCGTGCGGCGCGGCGAACTCGAAGCCAGCTGTGCGGTGCTCAATGTGAGTCATCTTGAAATGCTCGATTACCCCGACTCAGGCATGATGGGTTGGCCGACGAACGATGCCCCCGGTTCGTTCTGGAGAACCCCGGTCGAAGAAGGTGCTGCTCGGCTGAGCAAGCTGATCGAGCAATACCGGCCGGACGTTCTCGTCACCTACGACGCGAACGGCTTCTACGGCCACCCCGATCACATTCAGGCTCACCGCATCACGATGGCCGCGGTCGCCGCAAATGCGGCGACCGCAAGCGCAGTGCCTTCGAAGGTCTACTGGACGACGACGCCGCGCTCGATGATGGAGGAATTCGGCCGCGTCATGCGCGAACTCGGGGCTGACTGGGATGAGCCCGATCCCAATAGTGAAGAGCCCGAGATCGGACTCGACGACGCCGACATCACGACCTGGGTAGACACCAAGGAGTTCGGTGGACAGAAATTTCGTGCACTGGCCGCACATGCGAGTCAAAGCGAAAACATCTTCTTTCTGCAAATGGGCCAGGACACCTTCACCGAGTTGATGGGCGTCGAGACTTTCGTCCGGGTTCAGGACTCCACCGGGGCGCCGTTGCCCGAAGATGACGTCTTCGCCGGTCTGCGTTGACGCCACCTCGTCAACGGCTGCGCATATCGTGCGCATTCGCGACATCCATGGACACGCCCGATCAGATCGCGCTGGCTGAACGACTGGGATACGAGCGGGCCTGGTGTTACGACTCACCGGCTGTCTTGCCCGATGTGTGGATGATCCTGGCGCTGGCGGCCAACCGGACGACCACTATCGGTCTTGGTCCTGGGGTGATCGTCGGCAGCCTGCGTCACCCGATGGTTACCGCGGCCGCCGTTGCCACCCTTTCCGAGCTTGCACCCGACCGGGTCGCGATCGCGTTGGGTAGTGGCTTCACCGGCCGTGTCATCCTTGGCGAGCGACCGATGCGCTGGGACGATGTCGCCGCCTATGTGGCCACGTTGCGAGGCCTGCTTCGCGGTGAGGACGTCACCTGGCAGGGTCGAGTGCTTCGGATGTTGCACCCGCCGGGCTGCGGAGCGGCACGGCCCGTCGACGTTCCGATTCTGATCGGTGCCGATGGGCCGAAGGGTCAACGGGTCGCCGCCGAACTCGGAGACGGCGTCTTCTCCTCGAGTGTTGAGGTGCTGCGTGCCGCCGAGCACGGTTCACGGACCTTGTTGATGTGGGGCAGCGTTCTGGACGACGGCGAACGGGCCGATTCGCCTCGAACGATCGCTGCGGTGGCTCCGGCAGTTGCCGTGCTCTATCACGTCGCCTACGAACGTGGCGGCGCGGCCGCGGTCGACGACTTACCAGGCGGCCGACAATGGCGAGAGGCCATCGAGCTGACGCCGCCGGACCGTCGCTATCTCGCGGTGCATGCCGGCCATCAAGTCATCCTCAATGAAGCAGATGAGGCTGTCGTCGACGCCGCAAGTGCATTGATTCCGACGATTACCGCGACAGCGACCTCGTCCGAGCTGCGTCAGCGTCTGGATGAGTGGGCCGCTGCCGGTGTGACCGAGATCGCCTATCAACCTGGCGGACCTGATATCGAACGCCAGCTCGAGACCTTCGCCCGAATGGCACTCGATCGCGACTAGCCGCTGCGACCTGCATCGCTGTGCCTTCGATCCAGCCAGCTGCGGCTGTATCGTCCAGAGCGTTGGCATGCACGATTCGGCTGGGCTGATTCGACTGGCTGATTCGACTGGGCTGATTCGGCTGGGCTGATTCGGCTGGGCTGATTCGACTGGCGATACGGGGGTGCTGGGTGCCAGAGATGCTGCCCGAGGTGGGCCAATCCGTCGTGCTCAGCGATGAGGACGGCGGCGAACATCGTAGCGAAACACGTGGGGTATCTGCCGAACAGCTGACTGTCCTGCGTCCCGAACAGCTGGCTGTCGGGGTGCCCTTGTTGATCGGCGCCGACCTCACGCTCAGTTGGGCGTCCGGAGATGGCGCGGTCAACAAGGTGCGCGCCCGGATCGCGAAAATGCGCCACGACGGCGAGACCCGGCTGTGGGATCTGGAACCGACGGGGGAGCCATGGCGTGAGCAGCGGCGATCGTGGGTGCGGGTGCCGGCTAGCGGTCCGATTACCGTGACGGAGCTCGTGGACGAGATCAGGTCACTGGCGCCGAGGACGGCAACCGGTGAATTGCTCGACATCAGTGAGGTGGCGAACCGCTGCCTGATAGACGCGAGCGCAATCTGGGCTGCCCGGCGTAACGCGAGGGTGCGGGCTACCTTCGCGCTTGGCTCGCATGAAGTGCAGTTGGACGGGCGGGTCACCGCAAGCAAGTTCTCGGCGGACGGTGCGGATCGCCGAGAGGTCGTCATTCAGTTCGACCAGCCGGTGCCGGCCGCTGACACCCTGCGACGGCATGTGCAGTCGCAGCAGTAGAACTCCGTCAGCCGACTGAGGTCAGGAGGCGGTCGGGTAAGCGTTGGTACGGATGAACGAGACGTTCTGCAGCGGCACTTCGCGGCCTCGGTCATCGATGTAGCCGACATGTAGCGGACGTCCGGTGTCCTGTGCACGCCGCTCGATCGTCGGGCCGTCCTGGCGCGGGAGATGTTCATCGCCCCACTGTTGCAGCGCTCCGAGCGCGACCCGAAGGTCCTGGCCCGACGAGGTTAGGACATAGGCGTAACGGGATCGGGTACCCGGTTCCTGGTAGGGCTCACGGGTCATGACCCCGTACTCCACAAGGGTGGTGAGCCGATCGGTGAGGACGTCGGGTGCAACACCCAGCCGATCGCGGAAGTCAGCGAATCGGGTTGCGCCGTCGAAGGCCTCGCGCAGAATCAGAAAGGTCCATCGTTCGCCGATCACGCCGAGACTGCGAGCAATGGAGCAATAAGGGTCGAGCACATTCGAGCTTGCCATGACTCCAGCTTACCCTGAGTTGCCTTTCCCTAGCCAGAAGGCTAGATTGGAAAAACAAACCCAGACACCATGGAGATACCAATGAAGCTTGCTGGAAGTACCGCCCTTGTCACCGGAGCCAACCGCGGCCTCGGCCGACACCTGGCTGACCAACTCATCACGCGTGGCGCCAAGGTCTACGCCTCGGCGCGCAATCCCGACTCCGTTGACATAGCTGGCGCAATCCCGATCGCGCTCGACATAACCGACGACGCTTCGATTCAGGCAGCGGTAGAGGCGACCGGGGACGTGTCGATTCTGATCAACAACGCCGGCATCTTCCTCGGGGGCTCGCTGCTGCCTGCCCCGATCGATGAGGTTCGCCTTGAGATGGAAACGCATTTCTTCGGAACGCTTGCGGTTACCCGAGCTTTCGCGCCGCAACTTGCCGCCGCCGGTACCAGCGCCATCCTGAACGTGCTGTCGGTCATGTCGTGGTACACCACACCTGAGATGAGCGCGTATTCGGCGGCCAAATCGGCGCAATGGTCGCTGACCAGCGCGCTTCGGGTGGAACTCGCCGACCAAGGCACTGCGGTGAGTGCTCTGCACGTTGGGTACATGGACACCGACCTGGTGCGGGCGGTCAAGGCGCCCAAGCATGACCCGGCGGTGATCGCTGCGTTGGCGCTGGACGGGCTCGAAGCTGGTGACATCGAGATCATCGCCGACGACCTGAGCGCTCAGGTGCGCGCCGGTCTCGCCGGCGGATCAGCAGCGCTGTATCCGCAGTTTGCCTGAGGCGACCGTGCCGTCCGGCTGGGATCGGTGAGGCTGCGAAGCCCTAAGTTAATTGCGCATCAGGCAGCCCATGGCTCAAGATGCGGGGCTGAAGATCGAATGACATGCTGTGCGGATGGCACCGGGGTTGGCAGACGCGAACGGCATCGTCCTCGCATACGAGACGTTTGGCGATCCGTCCGATCCGCCGCTGCTGCTCGTGATGGGTCTGAGCACTCAGATGCTCGGGTGGCCTGAGGCCTTCTGTAAGCAGCTGGCCGCGGAGGGTTTCTACGTCATTCGCTTTGACAACCGCGATTCGGGGCTGTCGACTCACCTCGACGACCTGTCAGTACCCAATCCGGTGGCGGTGGCATTGCGCCGCCGCCAGCCTGCCTACACCCTCGACGATTTGGCTGCAGACACTCTGGGTCTGATGGACGCGCTCGGGCTCGACGGTGTGAATCTCGTTGGTGCGTCTATGGGTGGGTTCATCGCCCAGTTGGTCGCGCTGAGCGAGCCGAACCGGATCGCCAGCCTTACCCTCGTGATGACTTCGACGGGTTCTCGCCGGGTCGGGCGGACTGCGCCGAAGGTGCTCTCAAGTGTTCTGCGCCGAAAGCCGGCCCCCGATCGGGAGGCAGCGATAGCCGCGAGTGTCGAGATGTTCGCGATGATCGGGTCGCCTGCGTACGCGTTGGCCGAGGCCGACGTCGCGGAGTTTGCCGCGCAGAGTTATGACCGTGCGTATGACCCGGCGGGTCAGCGTCGACAGTTGGCGGCCGTCATGGCGCAGTCCGATCGCACTGTCGACCTGAGCCGGATAGCCGTTCCGACCGTGGTCATGCATGGGCTGCACGATCCGTTGGTCGGACCCTCAGGTGGCATCGCGCTTGCGAAGGCAATCCCTGGCGCGCGTTTCGTGGGCTTCAACGGTATGGGCCATGACCTGCCGGCCGTGCTCTGGCCTGACTTCATCAACGAAATCGTTCGGATCTCCGGCCGTCACAAGTCGTGACCGGTGGTGCTGTCGACGTTGGCGGGAATATCGCCTTCGTGACGATCACCGGTGCTCGACGTGCCGCTCGGCTCGAACATGAGAATCGACCCACCGGGCGAGGACGGCTTGTGCTCGGTTCCTTTTGGGACGACGAAGGTATCGCCTTCGCGCAGAACCACAGTTCGCTCGTGCCCGTCGTCCGGGTCGCGTAGGGAAACATCGAACTGGCCATCGAGTACCAGGAAGAACTCGTCGGTATCTTCGTGCACATGCCAGATGTGCTCGCCCAGGGTGTGCGCGACGCGAACGTCGTAGTCGTTCATGCGAGCGACGATCCGCGGGCTGTAGACCTCATCGAACGAGGCCAGCGCTTTGGTCAGATTGACTGCTGCGGACTCTGTCATATTCCTATTGTGCCGGGTTCAATCCTGTCGGGCCATCGGCCGTCCCGAGATCGGTATACAGCCGTGTCGCCATAACGACCTAGCCGTATACCAAGGTCGGTGCGGCATCGTCGCGATCCTGGCCGAGCTTGGCGTCGGTCGTCTCAGGCGTGTCGCCATCGCCGGCGTCTCGCAGCACGAAGATCGACACCAGGGCACCGGCGAACACGAGGGCGGAGGAGATCCAGAACCCGAGGTGGTAACCGCCAGTCAGTGCCGACGCCGACGAACTACCCTGTTGTAAAAGATGGTTCGTGCGTGTTGCAGACATAGTCGCCAGGACGGCAAGGCCGAGCGCACCGCCGACCTGCCCGGTGGTGTTGATCAGGCCTGAGGCCAGCCCGGCATCATCGGCGGTCGCACCAGACATCGCCAATCCCATCAGCGGCGGGAAGCACAGCCCGGCGCCGACGCCGATGATCGACAGCGGGATGAAGATGTGCAACCAGTAGTTGGCACCGATCGGCGCGAAGGCGAACAACGCCAACGCAGCCCCGATGCAACTCATGCCGAAGGTGCAAAGGTGGCGCGCGCCGAAGCGGGCGATCAACCGATCTGAATAGCGCACCGAGATCGCGCCCATCAACACCGACGCGGGCAGAAAGGCGAAGCCGATCTTCAAGGGGCCGTAGTGTAGAACCTTCTGGACGTAGAGTGCACCGAGGAAGAAGGTGCCGAACATGCCGGCCGCGCCGAGAACCTGGATGATGTTCGCGCCGCACACGTTGCGGGAGCGAAATATCCGCAATGGCATCAACGGATTCTCAGCCTTGGCTTCGCGCAGTACAAAGGCCACCAGCAGGGTCATGGCTGCGGCGGCGAAGCCGAGCGTTCGTCCTGAACTCCAGCCGTAGTCGGCGGCCGGCTTCACGATGGTGTACACGCCGAGCATCAAGGCGGTCGTAACGAGGACTGCGCCGCTGATATCGAGGCCCCCGCTCAGGCCGGTGCCTTCATCGGTGTTCACGAATCGCCGTGCGAGTAGGGCGGTTGCGAGGCCGATTGGCAGGTTGACGAAGAAGATCCAGTGCCAGTTGATCAACTGGGTCAGGACGCCGCCGGCGAGCAAACCGACGGCGCCACCTGCGGAGGCGACGAAGGCGAAGACGCCGATCGCTTGGGCCTGTTCACGGGGTTCGGTGAACATGGTGACGATCATGCCGAGGATGACCGACGAGGTCAGTGCTCCGCCAGCGCCTTGGACGAAGCGCGCGAGTTCGAGCATCAGGGCGTTTTGGGAGAGACCGCACACCAGCGATGCGAGACTGAACACTCCTATTCCGGAGAGGAAAACGCGCCGCCGGCCGAAAGTGTCACCGAGCCGGCCGGCCAGCAGTAGGAGGCCGCCGAAGGCGATCAGGTAGGCGTTGACAACCCAGGCCAGGCTGGACGAAGAGAACCCGAGGTCGGATTGAATAGATGGGAGCGCAACATTCACGACGGTGACGTCGAGCACGATCATGAGCATGCCGGTGCACAACACGTAGAGCGCGATGCGCCGATCGGTGATCATGACGGGCTCGCGGCGTCGACGTAGCGGCCAAGGGCGTCAAGTAGCTCCTCGGTGCCTTGCTTGCGGATCGCGCCGGTATCGAGGCCGTCGAGGAATGCGCCCTGCTCGGTCAGGATCAGGTGCGTTCCGGTACCTTCACCAATCAGTTCGACCGTAGCCACTGACACGGAGATTCTGTTGCCGTTCATCGTCATTTCGTAGGAGTAGACGATTCGCTGATTGGTCACGATGTCCTGGTAGAGGGCGTCGTAAGTGAAGCTGGGTCCGTCGCCGGGTGCGCCGGCGCGCATCGATTCACGTCCGCCGACGCGAAAGTCGAGTTCGTGCGGCGTGCTGGTGGGTGTGCCGGGGTCACCGAACCAATGGGCCTTGGCCGCGGGATCGGCAAAGGCGGTGAAGACCCGGGCGGGGGAGGCGGCGTACTGGCGCTCGATGACAAAGGTGTCGTGTGCGACGGTGCGAGTCATGTGGACTTTCCTTTCTTCGGGGTGGAGGTCGTGGAGGCAGCGTTTCCGCCGCTTGAATCGGTTTGATTCTCAGGCGGCAGGCTCGCCAGGTAGCTGTCCAGTCGGTCGAGGCGGCGCTCCCACATGGCCCGGCGCGCCTCAATCCAGTGCTCGGCGGTATTGAGCATTTTCAGCTCCAGATGACAGGTGCGGACCCGTCCGAGCTTCTCTGATCGCACGAGACCGCTGCTTTCCAGCACCTGCAGGTGTTGGTGGACGGCGGGCAGCGACATGGGCAGTGGCTTGGCCAACTCGCTGACCGACGCAGAACCGTGACTCAGCCGCTCGACAATCACGCGTCGAGTCGGATCGGCGAGCGCCTGGAACACCAGGTCGAGCTGATCCTCATACTTAAGCATGTCCTTAAGTATTGCGATCTGACAGCGGATGTCAAGTCCGCTTCACGAGTTCGCCGAGATTTGCCTCAGGAGGCCGTTAGTCCACTCAACAAGCTCGCCGAGGTCTCGATGACCTTTGACAGCAGCGGATCGAGCTGGCTGGGCGTCAAGCGGCCTTCGCTCAGGCGTAGTAGAACGTGCTCAGAGCGCGCTCGATCCGCGTGTTCGTTCAGCGCGAGGTCGGTTATCTCGCGGGACGCGCTCAGTGAGCGAGAGAGCGCGTTGGCGTCCGGCAACGGCACCTCGTGATGGGAATGGATCAACTCGCACAGTTGCTGCGGAAATCGCCACGAGGACAAGAGTTCCGCGCCGGCCTCGGCGTGACCGACACCGTAGAGCTCGAGCTCTCGTCGCTGTAGCTCGTCGCTATCTGCGGCGAAGGGTAGGCACAACTGGGGTAGCGGCGAACGTTGGTGCAATAGCGCGGAACCAAGGGTGTGCAGCAGTCCCAAGCAGAAAGTGCTCTGGGAATTGGCCCCGAGAATGGGTGCGACAGCGCTGGCCGCGGTTGCAGACACCGCCGCCTGCTCCCAGAAACCAACCGGTACCGAATCCGGTCGGTCTAGCCCCGCGGCCGCTGAAACAGCCAGTGCCCTGATGGTCTGAAACCCTAGGACGGAGACTGCGAATTGCACGCTGCCGACGCGTCCACCAAGGCCGTAGTACGCCGAGTTGGCCAGCGCCATCACCCGCGCGGTGAAGGCAGGATCGCAACCGATTGCGTTGGCCAGTTCAGCGACTCCGCTGTCGGGATCGTCGATCATGAGCAGCACTCTCGTTGCAGCCGCTGCGCGTGAGGGCACCTCTGCCTTTGTCCGGTCGTCCGGCCGCGGACGCGTTGGTGCGACCATCACGAAGCCTCGCCGGTCGTTGCGTCGCCCGATCCTATCGGTGCCTTTGGGTTCGATGGCGTTCGCCGGTAGATCCCGCCGCCAGCACGCTTGGCCTCGTACATGCCACTGTCGGCGGCTCGCAGCAGTTCGGCCGCCGTCTCGTACTCGCGTGCCATCGCGACGCCGATGCTGCCTGACACCGTCACGACGGTTCCCGCCACGCGCATCGGCGCGGCCAACGCCTCCAGCTGGCGCGAAGCGGCCGCAGCTGCATCGGAAAGTCCGCCGATCTCACGGATCAGGACGACGAATTCGTCGCCCGCTATCCGGGCGACGAGGTCATGATCGCGAGCCGTCGCTGACAGTCGTTGCGCAACTTCGATCAGGACGCGATCGCCGGCATCATGGCCGAGCGTGTCATTGATGTGTTTGAAAGCATCAAGGTCGCAGAACAGGATCGCAGCGTCGCGGTCGCGCGTCCGCCGACTCGTCAAGAGCTGGGTGAGAGCGTCAATCAGGTTGCGGCGGTTGGCCAATCCGGTAAGTGCATCGTGTCCGGCCTGGTATGCCAGTTGCGCCTCTCTGGCACGGCGCGCCGTGATGTCCTCTACTGTCCCGAGGAATCCCGCCGCCCGCCGTGGAGTGGTAACTGGTGTAAGGCGAAACTGTACCCAGCGCTGCGAATCCGATACCGACAACATTCGGACAGTTGCCTCGACAGGCTGGCCGGCAAGCACCTCGTCCAGAATCTCCAGCAACGCAGGCAGATCCTCCGGGTGGATGGTCGTGAGCCAACTCTTACCCAGAAGCGCGGACCGTTGGGTACCGGAGATATCGGCGAACTTGTCGTTGACGAAACCGAGTCGAACACCTGCTTCGGACAGGATGATGCCTACCGGTGCATGTTCGGCCAGTGCTCGGAACCGATGTTCCGATTCCTGTCGAGCTACTTCAGCTTCAAGCTGGCCATCGATGATCGGGCGGAGCCAGACGACCCAATCCGCAGCGACTGGACGCAGCATCACCTGCACTGCGGACAGCCGCCGATCGGGTACGTCTACGGCCGCGTTGTGCCACTCCCATGCCGGTAGCTCATCGGGATCAGACACTGCACGGATGACGATATCGGTCCAGTCGGCGAGCTCGGCCCGACCCTCGCCTTGAAGATCGGACAGGTCGGCGTCTGCAACTTCGTCACGCTCCAGGCCGAGCATGTTCAGGGCAGCTTGGTTGATCCAGCGGACGATCAGGCGGTCTGCGACGGGGCACAGCACCAGAGCGGGGGACGGACTTTCGTCGGCAGCGACGGCGAGCGCGTCGGCGGGACGGGCGGGTGCTGAGGAGACCCCGGCCAGCGTGACGATCGCTGCGGACATGTCCCTAGAATCGACTCGGGCCGAGGGTTTATGAGTGTTTTCTGGGAAGAGGCCGCTGCGCGCTGGGTCGACGTACGAGCTGGAGGGCCTGCGGCGGTCCGCTCAGCTCGGGGACCGCACACCGTCGAGGACGATTTTCAGTAACCGCTCGTTCTGCTCCAGAGTGGCCTGACGTGCCATGCACATACCGCTGACCAGCTGCATGAGGTCGCTTTGATCGATGTCAGCGCGCGCTGAACCCTCGAGCTGGGCCCGTCCGAGAACCTTGCCGGCTGCCGCGCCGATGCGCTCGCGGGAATTGGAGGCCAGGTCGGGATTCTTCTCGAAGGCTTCGTGTAGCTCGTTGAGAAATACCCGCTTTGTCTGCGCGTAATGGATAAATGCATCCAACCAGGCAACCAGCGCATCCCAGGCCTCGGGATGGTCGGCCAACTCATCGGCCTTGATGACCAGCGCGTCGACATCGTCGCGGTACACCGCTTCAACCAGGTCGATCCTGCGGGGAAAGTGCCGGTAAAGCGTGCCGACGCCGACGTCGGCGCTCTTGGCGATTTCTTCCATCGACGCGTCACTGCCCCGCTCGGAGAGGGCTTTTCGGGCAGCAGCGACCAAGCGCTCGTAGTTGCGTCGCGCATCGGCGCGCATCGGCCGGCTGAGCGCAGCTGAGGTCTCAGCGCCGCCGTCACCGGCCGGCGCATATGCGCCCGCGGCTTCGGTCGCTGCGTCGATCGTGGCACCCATCGCTCGATTGTTCCCCTTCTTTGACCTCATGTCACCACTGACACAATTCGCTTGCATAACCGGAGGCAGCCTCCGTATAGTATTCGGAGGGAGCTTCCGTTTAACTAATCGTAACCTTTGAGAGGTCGACTATCCAATGTCCTCTAACACAATCCTCGAGCCGGCGCCATCGATGCGCCGGACCCCGCTGGCGAGACTGAAACCCAGCGGACGCATCAACCGCGCATCTCTGGTGTTGGCAGTGATCCTGACCTGCCAGTTGATGGTGGTGCTCGACGCGACGATCGTGAACGTCGCGTTGCCTGACATGAAGACGGCCCTGCATTTCTCCGATTCCGAGCTCTCCTGGGTGCTCAACGCCTACACCCTGACCTTTGGTGGGTTGCTCTTACTCGGTGCTCGCGCGGGTGATCTATTGGGTCGGCGCGCGGTATTCCTCGGCGGCATCGCGGTCTTCACACTTGCTTCGCTCGCCGGTGGCTTCGCAACCACGGGGTGGTTCCTCCTCGCGGCACGGGCCCTGCAGGGCGTGGGCGGTGCGTTCGCCGCGCCATCCTCGCTGGCGCTGCTCACCACAATGTTTCCCGAAGGCCGCGAGCGGCTACGGGCAATCGGACTCTTCACTGCCGTCTCGATCAGCGGCGGCGCGATTGGCCTGATGGCCGGAGGCATGCTCACCGAGTGGGCGTCCTGGCGCTGGGTCTTGTTCGTCAACGTGCCGATCGGCGTGATCGTGTTTCTCGCAGGGCGAGCAGTCCTGCCGGAGACTCCGCGGCTCACGGGCCGGGTTGACTACGCCGGAGCCTTGACCTCGACTATCGGGATAGGCGCCCTGGTGTACGGCTTCGTTCGTGCTGCCAGCGACGGCTGGAGTGACTCATTCACTCTGCTGTCCTTCTTCGCCGGCGTCGTACTCATCGCGGCCTTCGTGCTCACCGAACTTCGCGCCGAGGAACCGATCACGCCGCTGCGGCTGCTGACGAATCCGAGTCGAAGCGGTGCCAACGTCGCGCGTGGCCTGCTCTTCGCCGGCATGTTCGGGATGTTCTTCTTCCTGACCCAGTTCCTGCAGGACGTTCTCGGCTACAGCCCGCTACAGACCGGCTTCGCATTCTTGCCGATCCCGTTGACCGTGTTTGCGTCTTCCCAGCTGGCTGCGCGGGTGCTGGTGCATCGCTTCAACGGCAAGGCACTGATGCTCGCCGCAATCGGATTTTCGACGCTGGGACTTCTGCTGGCGAGCCGACTGAGTGCTGATTCGTCCTACGCATCGATCCTGATGTCGTTGTTGCTGTTCGGCATCGGCAACGGGTTGTCGCTCGTCACACTGACCCAGGCCGCACTCGTAGGTGTGGCGCCCGAAGATGCGGGGGCTGCCTCGGGGCTCATCAATGTGATGCAGCAACTCGGCGGGACTCTCGGAGTGGCAGTGCTGGTAACGGTATTCGGCTCAGCCAGCACCCATGCACAGTCTCACCCGCTGGTGGGAGCAAACGTTGTACAGCAAGCGAATCACGTGTTCGTCTATGCGGCCGACCGGGCATTCGTGGCAGCGACCCTGTTCCTGGTCGCGGGTTGGGTACTCGTTGCGCTGACGGTCCGGGCTCCGCGACCTGCGGCGACACCGATGGTAGTAGAACACTAAGCATTGCAGGTTCTTGGCGCCGGTTAGTCCAACCGGCAGGTACGGCCCGAGTGCGGCACGGCGGGCAGGGCAGCTTTCATCGTCCTGCCCGCCGTGCCGTTGATCGATCAGCGAATCAGCCGCGACAAATCAACGCCGGCAAGTCAGACATGCCTGCAGCCTTTACGTCGGTTCTGACCGGGCTTCGGCGTGACGCGCGCCTGGATACGAAAGCTGCCCGGTGTCGATGACTTCCAGTGCGACGAGACCCAGCTTGCGGTGGCTGTGCTGGCTCGCCACACGCAGCATGTCAAACGCCTGTTGCTTCGTGGCCAGGTGGCGGATCATGAGAATTCCCATCGCCACGCCGATATCGCGATTGGACGCCAAGGCCCGTTCAAGATGTTCGATCCGTCGCAGCCGGGTTGTGCCGGCAAGGGCCAGAGCACCGTGAGTAGCGAGAATGAGTCCAGTCGTCTCGGCGAGATCGTCGAAAGCCTCCGGCTTGACCGAGTAGATGTTCAAACCGGCGAGCAGATCACGTTCTTCGAAGAACATCCGGAACGCAAGCATGCTCAAGACCCCGGTCTCTACCACCGCCCGATCGGCGAAATCAGGCCATCGGAGCTCGCTGCGCAGGTCATTGCTGTGAAAGATCGTCTGCTCGAGTACCGCGTCCACGGAGGGGCCGCTGCCAAGTTCGTACTGAATCGCGTCTACTTGGCCGGGCAGATCGCCGGTCGAGGCGATAGTTTCGAACTTGCCATTTCTGACCAGGGTGACGGCAGAGGCGTCAGCACCCTCGACGGCGTGAACTGCGGCGGCGGTGATTACCGCCAGCGCGGAGTCACCCGCTGTGTTGGTCGCGATGTCTCGGCCGAGTTGTGCGAACAGATCTGAAAGGTCTCGGAACTCTGGCATATCAGGACTCCAGCCCCACGAAGGTGCCGCAGTCTGGCTGTACGCCCACGACCACCGTGCAAAATTCACCCGGCTACCTCGAGGGTAACCCCTTTTTGGCTAGCGCCGGAGCACGTCCCAGATCGCCGCTGCAACAGAACTGCCCGGATCCGATGCGGATCCGGGCAGTTCTCTATTCGGTTGAGTCTCTATTCGGTTGAGGCGAGTTGTTCCGCCAGGCATCCTCAGCCAGTGGTGAGACCCGGCAGCGTCTTTCCACAGAGTGGCGTTCCCGGAACCGGCACGAAGGTCTTGTTGGTCAGAGTCGCAGCGAAGATGCAGCCACCCGCTCCTGCACCCGCTGCTGCGCCGGCAAAGTTCGAGAAGTCGATCTTGGCCGGGCTCAGCAAGCCTCCTGCGTCGAAATCATGGACAGCCCGCAAGGCGGTACTGAACGATGCCTGCGTCGGGTTGTTGCCAGCGGCCTTGAGACCGGTATCAACTGCAGACATCGCGATGTACGCCTCTTGCTCGGCGAAGGTTGGTGTGTCGGTGACGCCCACCTTGGCCAAGTCCGCGACAAACTTCTGGGTCGCCGGCGTGTTGGCTTCAACCGGGTTTCCAACCGACGAGAACATGAATCCCTGACCCGCTGTAACCGCCGCGGGGGAGGCCAGCAAGTCGCCTCCGTAGCCCGTTGCGAGCAAGAGCACCTTGAGCTTGACACCCAGTTGCTTCAGGGCCGCCGCCAGCGCGAACCCGGTGCTCGCCACGACTGGGATGCTGACGCCATCGACGCCGGCATTCTTCATCGCGATCGCAATGGCGCCCACATCCGTCGAGCCGGTCGGGACCTGCGTGTTGAGGTAACCGTTCTTGAGACCGGCCGCTTCACATGACTTCACAACGGCAACCGCGGAGGGTCCGGCGGTTGCGTTCGGGTAGCCGATCGAACCGCACACTGTTACCCCTTGCGACTTCATGAACTCGCCCGGAGCACTGTTGACCTTGGAGTAATCCGTCACGCCGGTTGCGGCAAACAGGTTCGTGTTGCTCGAAACGTTCCACTCGGGTCCGTCGAAACCACCGCCCACGACGGGGATGCCAGCCTTCAAAAGGTAGGGCTGCGCGCCGGAAAATACCGCGGACACCTCGACCACCGCGAAGACCTTGTCCTTCTGGACGAGCTTCTGAGCTGCGAGCAGTGCGCCGGGAACGGTTGACGTGGTGTCAGCCATCACGTAGTCGAGCTGCTTGCCATTGACACCGCCGGCTGCGTTGATGGACTCCGTGTAGGCCTTGATTCCCTTCTCGGTCGTGGTGAAGGACGAAGAGAACGGTCCGCTGCTATCGGTGATGACACCGATCTTGATCGTTCCGCCGGTCGCGGCCGAGGTGCCTCCGGCCGATCCGTCGCTTGACTTCTTCGACGAACTGCACGCTGTTGTTGCTAGCGCCACGACGGCGATCGCCGTGACGGTGATGCGGATTGCTCTTCCTCGCATGTGCCAAGCCTCCGATTACGGTGGGTGAACGGGGGGGTGAGATTCTGCAGAATCCCAAAGCCCTCGACCAAGCACTTGTTCAGTGATTGGTCAGATTGCTAAAGCGCATGGCGCGACGGCCGGATTGCCGTGCCGCCACCGAGCCTCGCTGTGGTGGCCCGAGACTAGGGGGATTTCAAGAGGACGTCAACGCTCTTGATCCAATTGAAAGAGCCGCTCTCGTGGTCGATACCGTTGCTCAAACGGTAAGTACCACAGCAATCAAATCGATTGAGGCCCTTGGTTATCGGGATCGTCGCCGGAATTCTCCGATCGCGGAGTCCACTTGACGCATCCGATGTCCGGGTCGAGACGTTGTTGATACGCGATGCCAAATCGTTATTGGCTACGGGACACGCACCGTCGAAGAGGTTCATCGGCCGCTGAAATCCTGACATCGTTACCCGTTCGTAGCCCAAGCTGCACGCCACCGGCTGGAATCGCGGAGTGCGCGCTACCCAGTTGATGGGTGGCCGCGATATACAGTCCAGAACGCTCGGGCAGAGACGTTCGGCTCAGAACGGTCGCGTCCCGCTTCGGGCGCCCACAAGAGGGTGCAATCGGGCAGGACGATCCATTAGGTGCGCGGAGGGATGCATATGAGGCTTCAGAGCGGGCGAGTTGCGGTCGTGACCGGCGCGGCAAGTGGCATCGGATTGGCACTCGCTTCGGCCGCTGCCGAGGCTGGCCTGAATCTTGTCCTCAGCGATATCGACGACGTGCGGCTCGAAACGGCTGCGCAGACATTGCGCCCATACGGTGTCACGGTCGAGACAATAGCCGGGGATGTATCAGATCCCTCACTGGTCGACCGTATCGCGGACGCCGCCTTCGCGCTGGGATCGGTGCAGCTGGTGTGCTCGAACGCCGGCATCGTCGTGCCCGGTCGGGTCTGGGAGATCTCCCAACAAGATTGGCATCGAGTGCTGGATGTCAATTTGTGGCCCACGATTCATGTCTTCCGCGCCTTCATACCGCGGCTGATTGCCGCGGGCGAGCCGGCCCATCTGCTCGTCACGGGTTCGATGGCATCGGTCACTGCGAGAGCGGGCATTGGCCCCTACGTTGCTTCGAAGCATGCATTGCTCGGGTTGGCCGAGACCACCTTTCACGAACTGCGCCAGGCCGAGGCCCCGATCGGTGTCACGATCCTGATGCCCGGACTGGTCGTTACCGGCATGGCACAAAAAGGTGTGAGCATGCCGTCGGCACTGAGTTCGGAGCAGGTCGCCGCGATCGCGCTCGACGCCGTCTCCGACGACCGGCTGTTCGCGTTCACCCACCCCGAGCGGGTGCCTGAGGTCAAGCGCCGCTTCGCCGCCATCGTCGCCGGTCAAGCGCCCGAGGCGCCCTGACCAGTCGTTCCAGCATCTCTCGCCGAAGGCGACTACTACATCTCTCGCCGAAGGCGACTACATCAACCGAAAGGCATGCCATGGATCTGCTCATAGGCGACAAGGTATTCATCGTCGCCGGTGGTACCTCGGGGATGGGCTTGGCTGCCGCCACGGCCCTCGCTGGCGATGGCGCGACAATTGCCGTCATCGGCCGGGACGCGGCGCGCGCTACCGCCGCTGCCAACGATGTAGCTGCCGCGGGCGCGAAGGCAGCGATCGGTCTGGCTTTCGATGTCAGCCAGCCGGGCAGTGCTCAGGCTGCTGTCGCTGACGTGGTCGAACGTTTTGGCAGGCTGGACGGCGTTGCCGTGACCACTGGCCTGATCGGCCACGAACCATTCGACATCTCCGACGACCGGTGGATCGAAGTGATGCGTGACGTGCTGCTGGGAACGACCAGAACGGTCGAAGCAGCGTTGCCGCACCTAGCGGTCAACGGCGGCACGATCGTGACAACCTCGGCGTATTCGATCCGGTCTCCCGAGATCGCGCGGTTGCCGTACTCGGCGATGAAGAGTGCGGTCGCTACCTTCACGAAGGGAATCGCAAAGACGTACGGGGCGCAGGGCATTCGTGCCAACTGCATCTGTCCCGGCGCGATCGAAACGAGCGGACTGCAGCAGTTGCGCGCACACACGGCCGAGACTCGCGGCATCCCGTACGAGGAAGCGCTGGAACGAATCATGGTTGAGGAGTGGGGATTGGAAATCGCCTTGGAACGGCCGGGCAAACCTGCCGAGGTCGGTGAGCTGATCGCGTTCCTGCTATCGCCGCGGGCTGGCTACCTCACGGGCTCGCTTATCAACATCGACGGAGGCACCAACTTTTAGGTCGGTAACCGAACCTTCAGCCAACCGCAGGAGCGGCCGTTACAGGCCCGGGGTAGGCATCAGCACCACGCGCCAGCCGTCCGGGTCTTCTATCGTGACGCCGCCGTTGTCTGACCAGAACGGATTTTCGGCAGCGACTGCCGGGTAACCAAGCTCTGCGAACCGGTTGGACACGAGTTGCTGGGCAGCTGCGGTCGCGAAGTACATCACGAGCAGATTGTCTCGAGTGGGTGCAGGACACGGACTCCCGTTCGTGTGGGAAGTGAATTCAAGATGGTAGTCGGTGCCGGGCAAACCGAACATCACCCCGCTGTAGCCGGCGTGGGCGTCGAAACGGAATAGCTCGACGAGGCCTAGGCCGTCCCGATAGAACCGTGTCACCGCCTCGAGTTGGTCGGTGGGGCGCGCCACGCGGACTTGGGCGACGGGTGTGTCATCTGGCCAGTGAATATCTGCTGCCATGGTGCTCAGCCTCTCATTCGTTGCACGGCTAGGTCCGAATACGGCCGCGTTGGACAGCCTGTTCGGGCCTGTATCGCTGAGCGCTCTGCTCGCCGAGCCCGATTAACGCCGACGGCCGATCGCGACCCCGGCAGAGTCGTCGATCGAGAACCGCCATGAGGTGCTGGACTCCCACTCGATCAGCACCTCGCGCTCGCCTGGTCGATCCACATCGTCCAGCACGACGGTTGCCGCCGGCGCCAGCTTGGGATCGAATGCACTTAGCGCGGGGGCACGTCTGAGCCCGTGCCCGACAGCGTATGCAGGCGGGCCGTCCACCACAAGCAGGTCGATCTGATCACGAATCTGCACCAAGGCCGTTCGGTCGTACCAAAGGGGCTGGCCCGTCAGCGGCGCGTGAATGACCTGTGCCACGCCATCCAGTGATTCGCGTTGCAGCAGCTCGGTGACGAGCCTGGCCCAATCTGCGTCGTGCTCCAGGGCGACGATGGTCGCGCTCCCACCGAGCTGGCGAAGCAGTCGGGCGAGCACCACGGTGCTGACCCCGCTGCCGCATTCGACTATGTTCGATCTGCGGCCAAAAAGAATCTCGTTGCAAACAAGGACCAAACCGCTCGGTCGCATCGATCCGGTGCCCCACGGCAGGTAGTTTCCCGCATCGAGCAACGGTCGGAGAATATGCCAGGCGTGCAGGTCCTCGGCATGGCGGGGGTTGGCGGTGAACCCGGTCATTGTTGCTCCGTCCGGACTCGGTGTTCATGCGAGTCTCAATAGGAAGATGCGTAGTGTCGCGCGGGAAAACTGCGCATGAAACCTAGATGAACAAAGGCCTTTCCTGGGTTTCAGGGCTTCGTGGACTCGCTCGGAACTCCTACAATAGCGACTCCGGGTAGCCAGCGAGGGCGACCCCGAGACCGGGACGGCGGACTGATCATGCACGTCATTCGCGTTCTGGGAAAGCTCGAGCCGGGCGGCGCTCAACTTGCACTGTTGCGACTGTCGGCCGAGCTTGATCGCAGACACGGCGTGCGCACCACGCTGTTGGTTGGTGATGCCACCGAAGAAGGTTTGCGGCTCGCTCAACGGTACGACGTGCAGACGATCGCCTTTCGTACCGCATTCTCGTTTCACCCGCTCAGAAACCTTCAGTGGCAGCTCTCCACGGAATTCGCATCGTGGCTGTCGGACAAGTTGACCGACGCCGATCTCGTGCACGCGCACATGGTTGGCGCCTGGTGGGCCGTCGGACAGGTCATCGGCAGCACTCCGTTCGTCGCGACCGAGCACAACGAGGTGAACTGGTCGAGCGGGCGCGTTCGCGCCCTACAGCCGGTGGCTGCTCGGGTCGATCGGTTCTATGCCATGGGTCCATCGGCGCGGCAGTTTGCCGTTGACGCCGGTGTCGGCAGCGACGTCATTCGGCACGCTCGATCACCGGTGGCCGGGCTCGACACGGCGGCGGGCTCAGGGTTACCCAGTCCCCGGCTGACCTTCGCAGGACGGTTCAGCTCTGACAAGGGACCGGACGTACTCATCGAGGCGCTCGCCATACTCGATCGGCCTGATGTCGCCGCTTACCTGCTTGGCGACGGCCCGATGCGCCCCGCGTTGGTCGCCGAGGTCGAGCGGCGTGGTCTGGCCGGACGGGTCTTTGCCCCTGGCTGGGTGGACAATCCCTGGACCTACATCGCCGGCTCCACCGTCCATGTCGTGCCGTCCCGTGAGGAGGCCTGGTCGCAGAGCGCGGTGCTCGCGCTTGGTCTCGGCGTACCCGTCATCGGAACCGAGGTCGACGGTTTGATCGGCACTCTGTCGGACGCGCGTGGATTGACCGTCGCTGCCGATGATCCGCAAGCCCTAGCCGCCGCAATCGCGCAAGTACTTGGCGGGTCGACCACCATCGACTCGGCGGCCGGGCTGAGCTACGCGAGGGAGTTCACACCGGCCCGGGTCGCGGACTTTTACCTGGCCGACTATGCGGACCTGGTGAATGCGCCGAGTATGGAGTGGACGGCCGCCAAGGTCAGTTGAGCCTGATCCTCATTCGTCGCCGTCCCCGGTCCAGCAGCCGAGCACGTCGGAGGCGATCTCGTAGGCAAGGTCGGTCCGCTTCTGCTTTTCTGATCCAAAGACAACGGGCAGGCCGGTGGCGTTCACCTGGAGTGTCTCGTTGTCCTTGATCACTACTGCGACGCCGGCAGGGGTGCCATAGGCGCGTTCTCCTAGACCGATCAACGTCGTCGTGGGCGCGAGCTTGGTACGAAGGGTCTCGAAGTAGGAATTTGCCACCGCATCGGTCTCTGAATGCTGGACGGAGAGAACCAACGGACCCATCGGAAGGTCGTACGTGCACGTGTACAGATTGTCGATGAACGTCGACTGAGTCGTGGCCGGCGCTGACAACTTGAGGACTTGCTTCACCTGGCCGCCGAGATCATCTCCGCAGATCTGCAGCGCGGTCTTGCTCGGCCCCACCGCCTGAGCCGTACTCGCGGCGACGCTCGAAGTCGGTGCGTGCGGTACGGCTCCCTGAGTTGACGTGCAGCCGGCTACGGCCAAACCCAGTGCGAGCAAGGCCAACGGCCAGGGATGTCGCTTCATCGGGGTTTCTCCTTCGGACGGTTACGGTCAAAGATCATGGGGCAACGTGGCTGGCGACGAGTGATGCGTAGGCCACGATGTTGTTCTCGTAGTTGTGGGTGCTGAGATCGAACTTGCCGCCGCAGGTGATCAATCTCAAAGCGGCATTATCGGTGTTGCCATACACCTCGAGCGTTGGAAAGTGATCCTTCGGATAGGACACGACTCGGTCGACCCGAAAGACCGCCACCATACGGTCGGCTCGCGTCACACTGACCTGATCACCAGGGCGTAGCGCTCCGAGTTTGAAGAAGACGCCCGGCCCGTACTCGGCGGAATCGACGTGGCCCAGCAGGACACTCGGTCCGAGCTGTCCCGGTGACGGCGAGTTTCGATACCACCCGGCGCGTGAGTCCTTCCCCAAAGGGGGAACCTGCACGGTCTTGTCGGGATTGAGACCGAGCTGTAGCAGGCTACTGTCCACTCCGATCGCCGGGATGCTCACGTGCGTCGGCGTCGAGGCCTTCAAGATCGGCCCGACCGTCGCCGGCATTGCCTTCGCTCGTGTGCCGGCTGTCTGCTCGCCGGCACTCGAGGCTCGCGGCGTCGCAACGCGAGGTGCCGTCGACTGTGCGATGGCCGCCGAGGCGGGTGGTTGTGGAGCATGCTGCTGTGCGCGTTGGGCGATGATGAGGGCTGCGACGCCGACGAGCACGAGCAGCACGGCCATGGTGAGCCACACTCGGCGTGCACCGCGGCCGTGCTGCTCGTACTCGGTCATGTGTTCTCAGATCCCGTCTGGTTCAGGCTCAGCTGTCAGCGGCTGTCCGGCGGCGCAATGCGAAACCGCCAGCGACGACACCGGCGGCGACCAACCCGCCGCCAATACCGATGAGCGACTTGTCTTCGGTTCCTGCTGTGCTACCGCCTCCGGTGCCTGCGCTACCGCCCGGAATGCTGCTCATCTGCGACGCGACCAGCGTTCCGCACAGCGCAGGCGAGGTTGCTGCCAACGGCAGGGACGGAACGAGATCGCTCTTCTCACCCTGGGCAGTTGTGCTCAACGTTGCCGGATCCAACCCATGCACCACGACGACGGCGGTACCTGCTTTGAGTGAGGCCAGGGTCTTTGCGTCGAGGGTGATCGTCCGGTTGTAGTCGGTCGAGGCGCCCGCGGGTGCAACGGTCAGGGTCGTGCCCGCTGCCGGGCTGGTGTCGCCCGAGGTCGAGAGCGTGGTACCGATCGCACCATAGCTGGGTGCGCCTTCGGTTGTGCTGATCACGCCGTCCTTGTTGGTATCTGCCGCTGTCGTGGGGCATTGACCCATTGCGCCGATGTGAATGTGCTGCACGTGGGGGTAGGGGCTGCCGTTGAAGGTCGCTGCGAGGCCGTCAAAGTGTTCGGTGATGGTTGCCTGTGATCCATTGAGCTGGATCATGACGCTGCCCGAGCCGGTCGAATGGTTGAGGGCATCTAGCTGCGCCTGGTAGGTGGTGCTGTCGGCGGCCGAGGCGATGCCGGGCAGCGTCAGAATTGCCGCGCCGAGGGCAACCGCCGGTGCGATCAGCAGTAGGGATTTCTTCACGTTTCCTCCGAAGAGTTTGCCGGGCTAGGCCCGAGCTATGGATGGAACTCTGGGATGGTTCGGATCAACGAGCGGGTTCGGATTGCCTTTTTCGGGAAAGGCCGATCAGTGCCGCCGCTCCTGCAAATGCTTGTGCGACCGCGCTGATCTCCTTCTTTGCAAACCAAAGCGGCTCGTACATCGATGGGATCGGGCCGAACGCTGGTACATCGACATACCTGTAGAGCAAGATCGCAGCGAGACCGCCAAGTGCGACCGCCAACGCAACTAGATATGCCGACCGGGTACCACGGACGAGGACGTACACCGCCGCCAGACCGGCCACGACCGCCTCGACCCTGAAGAGGTTGCCTTGCCCGATACCGCCCGGTGCCGCGAGCTGATAGCTGGAGGCGAGCTGCGCGTGTACAACGGCGTCGACTGCCAGCCCGGCGGCGGTGGTCAAGCGGAGAGCAGCCCCGCGTGTCACGTGTCGGCGGGTCGCCAGGGTCGTCATTTCACGACCAGAACTCCATGCATGTTCGCGTGGTACGTGCAGTGAAACGGGTAGCTGCCTGGCGTCATGGGTGCCTTGAACGTCACGGTCGCACCAGCATCGGCCTTTGCATCAAAGGCATTTCCGCTGTCGGCGGTGACGGTGTGGTTCTCGCCGTCCATGTTCATGACGCTCACCGTGGCGCCTGGGCTAACCGATGTCGGTGTCGTGTATTTGAACGAGCTGATGTGAATCATTGCCGCCGACTGGGCAGCGCCAGCCATCGATGAGGCCATCGACGAAGGTGTAGATCCCGATGCCACGGTTGACATCGGCATCGACATCGGGCTGGATGCCGCGGACCCTCCGGTCTTGGCGGTTGTGTCGGTCGAAGAGCTGCACGCCGCCAGCGCAGCGGTCGAAATGGCGAAAGCGGCCACGCAGAGGGCACTCAAGCGGATCAACCGCCGGCGCGGGCTGGGTCTGGCCGCAGTAAGGGGCATGGCTGCCGCATCGTGCGCTGTCGGCATCGGGTCGCCTCCTGATCAATGTGGACTGCGACCGAGCGCCGAAGCCATCAAAGGTTCTTCGTCGCCACCGATGATTTGGATCGTTTCGCCTGGCATCGCACTAACGTGACAGGCTGGATCTCAGCTCTTGACCTTTCCGCTCGCATACCGGCGGCCTGGGATCTCGAGCGGATCGCAGCTGTGGTGAGATCAGTGGGTGAGCCGTGAGGTCGAAGAATCGAATCGTCGGATGCTGCGCGCACGCGATGCGATGGACCGGACCTATTCCGAGCCTTTGGACATAGCCACGCTGGCCGGCATCGCGTACGTGTCGCAAGCGCACTTCATCCGCACTTTCAAGGCCACGTTCGGAGAAACGCCGCACCGATATCTGCAGCGCCGGCGGGTTGAGCGGGCCATGTTCAGGTTGCGCGAGTCTGAGCAGAGTGTGACCGAGATCTGCATGGAGGTTGGTTTCACCAGTCTCGGGACGTTCAGCCGCACGTTTCGCGAGATCGTCGGGGAATCGCCGTCGGCCTATCGTCTGCGTGCCGACGTCGTCGCGGTACCGTCGTGCTTCGCGATGGCGTGGATGCGTCCGAGCAGTTTTGGATAAGCAGCCCAGCTGCCGGTTCGATAGCGTCGTCGCCATGTTGAACTCACTGTCACAGTCCCAGGTATTCGTACTCGACCAGGACGAGGCGCTCGACTTCTACGTCGGCAAGCTCGGCCTTGAGGTGAACACCGACGCCGATATCGGCTTCATGAGGTGGCTCACGGTCAATGTCCCAGGCGAGCCCGGACGTCAGATCCTCTTGGAGAAGCCCGGCCCACCTGCCATGGATGAGGCAACGGCCGAGCAGGTCCGTGAATTGGTGACCAAGGGTGCCATGGGTGGCTGGCTGATCTTCACCACCGACGACGCCCAGCAGACCTACGACACGCTCATCTCCCGCGGTGTCGAGATAACCGACGTCCCCACTGAGCGTCCCTACGGCATAGATTTCGGACTGCGCGACCCGTTCGGTAACAACATTCGCATCGGGCAACTGACACCACCAGCCACCTGAAGCCGCGGGCAGCGCCAGCCGAAGAGCGCGCCCGGTTGGCAGCCACTGTGGCGCCTTGCCCGAACCTCGCTTGTGATCGGGCATCTGTTCGGGCGGTCCGCCATTCGTTCAGTCAGCCTGGGTATTGAGCGCGTCCGTGGCGTCGGTTGCCTCGCTCGCCGCCGCCAGCGCTCCATCGATTGTGCGTTGCACGTGCCGGGCTCCGATGCGCTGGAACAGCTCGTCGGATTCGAGCTCAGACCGGGCGGTGCTTGGCAGGGAAACCAGCCACAGCTGGATTCCTTGACGGTCAAGCTGTTTGTGCAGCTGGCTGATCGAATCCATAACCGGCAAGCTGAGCCGAAAACTCGCGCTCAAGACCAATAGCAGGTTCTTCACCGGCGGCGTTGCGGGTTTACTTGCCAACGCCAGCGTTTCCTTTCGCAGCCGGTCGGCGTTGCCGAAGAACAGACCGCCGTTAGGTCGGATCACAAGCACCCCCGACAATTGGGTAACGTCCGGGTTGGCCGCGGAATCCTCATACAACCCGCTCGGACCTCGACCGAGGATCGCGAGCTCTGGAGCGCTGGCGCGTGCGATAAAGAGGATGAGCGATAGTCCGACGGCGATGATCAAACCAGGGAGCAAATCGAAGACGAGGACACCAAGCAACGCCGACATAGCCACTGCAAAGGATTGACGATCCCGTTGCCAATAAAGCTTCAGCGTATCTAGGCGCAAAAAGCCACGGACCGCGACGATGACGATTGCGCCCAGCACTGGCTCTGGCAGCTGGGTGAACAGTGGCGTTAGAAACGCCGCTGTTATCAGAACGAATACGGCCGCGATCAACGACAGCATCTGTGTCTTGCCACCTGCTGCATCCGCCGCTGCGGTGCGAGAGGCGCTACCCGACACGGCAAAACCGCCGAACAATCCAGCTGCGGCGTTCGAGGCGCCCATACCGATCATTTCCTGATCGGCCTCGACTTCATACTCATGCGCCTGAGCGAATCGGCTGGAAATCGAGAACGACTCGGCGAAGACAATCAAAGCCAGCCCGAATGCACCACCAAGCAGCTCGACGAGCTGGCCGCTGCTCACGTCAGGAATCCGTGGCGTCGGCACGGAGGACGGAATCTTGCCGACAACCTCGACGCCGTGCTCGTCAAGATTGAAAATATACGAGCAAGCGATACCCGCAACCAGCACGGCGAGTGATGACGGGACTTTGGCCAGGTATCGCTCCAGCGCCAGCAACGCCGCGATGGCAAGCACGCCGACAACGATTGTTGTGACCGACCAATCACTGATATGCCTGAGCAGATGTCCGGCCCGTTCAAAGAAGTCGCCGTCGCCGGTGGAGATGCCAACGATCTTGCCAAGTTGGCGAACCACGATCGTTAGCGCCATTCCGAACAAGAACCCATGTAGGGCAGATTCGGCAAGAAAATTGGTGATGAATCCCATTTTCAGCATGCCGGCAACAATCAGGATCACCCCGGCGACCAAACCCAACGCTGCCGAAAGCTGGATCTGTTCCTTCGGATCGGAGGACACTGCGGCGACCGTCGATGCCGACAGGATCGCCGCGGCTGAGGTAGCACCGACGATCAGGTTGCGGGACGACCCGAAGATCGCGTAGGCCAGGAGGGCGACGGGGGCAGCATAGAAGGCATTCTGGGGCGGCACACCGGCTATCTGGGCATAGGCCACCGACTCTGGAACGACAATCGCCCACGCAGTGAGCGCGCCGATGAAGTCACCACGCAACCACCGGCGCTGGTAGCTACGACTCCACGTCCAGACGGGTATGTACCGCTCGAGGACTCTGACAGCCGTGGCCATTCGGCAAACGCTAGCCAGCTGAGGGGCAGATCTTCGTCACCCCGGCAGAGTGAAACAGCAGCGACGACCACCCAGGCCCACCCATGACAGCGGAGATCCCGCGCCTGGACATCACGCGCTGTGGGTGAGCCGCAAAGCAAGCGTTCACGGCATTCTGTGAGACGAGTCGGCGCTGCCGAGCTTGAGCTGATCAGACCGGAAGGACAACTCTCATGTACACCAGTGCTAACGGGGACGTAGACCTAGCTCCTTCGCGAGCGACTGCATGGGTGGGCTGGATCGTGTTCGCGGCGATCATGATGGTGGTGTCGGGGATCTACGACATCATCTGGGGCATTGTCGGCATAACTCGCGACGAGGTGTTCGTTTCCGGTCGGCGAGGCAATGTGGTCAATCTCAGCTACACCACCTGGGGGTGGATCAACCTCATCGTCGGCATCGTGGTGCTGGTCGCCGGGCTTGCGCTCTTCACCGGAGCACTCTGGGCCGGCATCGTAGCTATCGCGGTGGCCGCGCTGAGCGCCATCGGCAATCTGCTCGTCATCGCTTCCTTTCCGGTCTGGTCAGTCATTGTGATCACGCTTGACGTGCTGGTCATCTACGCAATTACGGTTCACGGCGACGAGATGCGAACGAACTAAACCGTGTCATTACCGTCGGGCGGCATCACCGGCGCTGCTGGTTGACCCACGCCAGCGCTTGGTCGTATGCCTCGCGCGTAGACGAGCCGACCACTAAATCCGCGCGGACGATGTGCATGTCGTCGGCCGACTCGAAGCGATCGAATCGACTGAGCTGCTTCCATAGCGCCGGATCTACCCCGCTCAGGAACAATTGACCGCCGCCGGCCCGGATGCGTCGCAGATAGTCTTCGACGACAACGACAAACGTCGCGCCGACCATGGTGCGACCACGAAGGCGAAGCACGACCGCTGACGAACGTGCGAACGTCGGATCCGGGAGCTGACTCTGCAGGGTCCGTGCGCCGGCGTAGTAGAGGCTGCCGTAGATGTCCAGCACGGTGACGGCTCCACTCGGGAGTTTCTCCGGCGCAGGATGCTCCTCGAAGCCGCTGCTGGTAGGCACCAGAGCGACGACTCGCAGATCGAGCGCCTCCTGATTGAGTTGTAGCAACAGTGCGATTGCAATTCCGATGCCGACCGCAGCGGCAACAGGCAGGAAGAGCGTTCCTGCAAAGGTGGTTACCATGCCGACTCTGGAGATAGCGCTGGTACGCCAGATGGTCGTGATCTGGGTGATCCTGAGCGAACCCAGTGCCGCGATGATCAGTACGCCGGACAGCGTCGGCATCGCCACTTTTCCGACCAGGTCCGCGAAGACCAGCAAGATAATCAACATCCAGAGTCCAGCGAAGATTGATGCCCATCGGGTACGCGCGCCGGCCGAGACGTTGACTGCAGTCTGGCCGACCGAACCTCCGACTGGTTGCCCTTTGAAGAGTCCACTGGTGATGTTTCCGACCCCTTGCCCGATGAAGTCCCGGTTGGCGTCGGACAATGTGCCGTCCGGATTTGGTGCTGCTTCGGCGACCCCGGCGCCTTGGACGAGCACGATTGCCGCCACGGCGAACGCCCCGGTCAAGATCGGAAAGCTGAGCTCGCTCAAGTGCGGCAGTTGTGGCAACGGCAGACCAAGCGGAATCTCTCCCGAATCGTGCACTCTGGCCACGCTCTGCGCGCCGACCGCGATCACGACGACTGTGGGCAAAGCCAAGGCGAGCAGAGCACTCACCGATTTCAGCGGAGTTCGGGACAGTGAGTAGGTGATCGCCATAGCTGCCAGGCCGGTCAGCAATGACGGGAGCATAGACCAGGAGAGATGAGTCAGCGCATCGATGGCTTTTGCGAGATTGAACGAACCGTGCGCATCATAGCCCAGCATATGTGGCACTTGTCCGAAGATGATGTTGAACGAAACTCCGGTTAGAAACCCGATCATGACCGAATGCGGCACGAACCTGGTGTAGCGGCCGAAATGGAGCAGACCCGCGGCGATCATCACTGCCCCTGCGAGGACAGTGAGCAGGAACAAGGCGTCGGGCCGGTGCTGTTCGTCGACTCCGGCTACGGCCGAGCCCGCGGCGAGCGCGGCGGCGGTCGTCGTGGTTACGACCATCAGCTTGGTCGAGGTCGAGGCGCCGCCGCCGATGGGCCCGGCAAAGCTGGCATAAAGCCCGTGCACCGGACTGACTCCGGCAAGCACGCTCGTGGCCATCCCGTCGGGCACGCTGCTGATCGCGTCGGGCAATCCGGCCAGCAGATCGGCGCGAAAGGTCGCCTTTGCAGGTAGCGCCCGGCGAAATCCCGGCAGCAGTCTCCGCAAGTTGGGGCGGGTGCCATTCGGCCATTTCACGTCACGTTCACCGACTGAAGTGCGTGCTCCCGCGGGCGGGCTGCAACTCGCGGCCGTGGACGGCGATGGCGTAGATGACGGTCACGTCCATGGCGATCACGACCAGGGACCACACCGGATATGCGAATAGCAAGAGGAGATGAACGACCACGCTCAGCAGGGACAACACGATCGCCGACAGTTGTGCCGGACGCGAGCCGGCCAGCAGGGCGACGCCCACCGCGAGACTGACTACCCCGAGGACGATGGTGATCCAACCCCACACCGGGTAGTCGACGTCGAAGATGTTGCCGGACGGCGCGACCACAAAGAACTCGTCGCGTACGAGGGCAACCAGACCCCAGATGGCCGTGAACAGGCCCGAGAGGATGAGCATCGCGCCGCCGAAGACTATCCAGCCGACCCAGGCGGACATTACCGGCGCAGACTGTTCCGTTCGTACGTCCATTATCGATTCCTGTCTCTCGACGCGTGCCGATCGGGCAGTGTGTGGCTTCGGGTCTTCGAGTCCAGCCCCTTCGAGTCCAGCCCCTTCGAGTCCAGCCCCTTCGAGTCCAGCTTGGCCTGAGCCGGCCCGTCGCTGCTCATGCTTGCGGGGTGAGGCCTCCTAACGCCATGGGCAGCAGGCTGCAAATGAACGACGCGCAACGTCCAACGCGGCAGTGCAGTGAGGAGTGCGTAGGCCGAGGTGCCAGCGCTCACTGAGGCCGCGGAGGACACAAGATTCCGGAGACGCCAATGCCCGAAACGCTGAGCTCGTGGAATGACACCGCTACGCGCGCTGTCATCACTGACTTCGTGGCGAGAGTGAGCGCCGAGGACTCCGCAGATTATGTGCCGGAGCCGGAGCGCATCGCAGTATTCGACAACGATGGCACGCTCTGGCCTGAGAAACCGATGCCGGTCGAAGTCGGTTTTCTGCTGCAACGGATGGCCCAACTGGCCGAGCGGGATCCCTCGCTACGTCAGCGGCAGCCGTTCAGCGCCGCCTATGAGAAGGATTACGCATGGCTCGGGTCTGCGATCACCGAGCACTACCAGGGCGATGATACGAAGGTCCACGCGCTGATCGGTGGCGTCCTCCAGGCCTTCGCCGGGTGGACAGTCGAGAAGTACCAGGACGCCGCCCGGGACTTCCTTTACACCCAGCAGCATCCCACGCTACGGCGTCCGTATTCAGAGATCGGATATCGGCCGATGTGTGAGTTGCTGAGTTATCTGACCGAGCACGGGTTCACCACGTACATTGCATCCGGGGGCGATCGGGACTTCATGCGGATGGTCACGGCTCACATGTATGGCGTCCCTCCCGAGCGGGTTATCGGTAGTTCAACCGGTCTGCGATACCAGCAGGGCTCGATCGTGTACCAGGCAGAGATGGACATTTTCGACGACGGCCCGGTGAAGCCAGTTCGGATCTGGGCGCGCACCGGCGTGCGCCCGTTGATAGCCGGGGGGAACGCGAACGGCGATATCGAAATGCTGGAATTCGCAGCGCCTCCCGGCCGTACGGCGCTCGCGCTGGTGGTCTCACATGATGACCCGGATCGAGATGTTGCCTACAACGCCGGCTCGGAAAGACTCCAACTGCAGGCCTCGGAGCAGCAGTGGACCACCATCAGCATCCAGCACGACTGGTCAACCGTATTCGCGCCGGCGCACTAGGCCCTCGATGACACGTCACGATCTGGTGACCATCCAAGGCGGTGTGGCCCCGGCCGTATCAGCCGCGTAGGCCGACAGCGATCTCGGCCGCCGAAGGCCGGCTGCGCGGATCGCGATTGCACATGGCCGTGAATAGGGGTTGAGCCGGCTTGCTGATTCGGGATCGGATCCGGGGTGGTACCTCGGGTCGACGTCGGAGCCGTTCCAGCGCGGTCTCGCTCAGGTCACCGCCGTCTGGGTATACCGGAGCGCCAGTAAGGCATTCGATGAGCAGTAGTCCCAGGGCATAGACGTCGCTAGCGGTGGTAAGAGGTTCGCCAGTGACCTGCTCGGGACTGAAGTAGGGCACAGTACCGGCTGGTTCGACGTTGAGTGGTCCGATACTTCCGATGTCCAGTTCTCCCGTTGGCCCTAGGCGCGCGGCTATGCCGAAATCCGCGAGTCGAACTCCATGCTGATCCGCCTCTCGAAGAGGGTTGTCGAGTAAGACATTGGCAGGTTTAACGTCGCGGTGGACGAATCCATTGCGGTGCAGATACGCCAACCCGCTGGCCAACGCGAAACCGATGTCTGCAGTCTGAGACCAATTGAGCGTTGAGCCCCGCACCCGTTGGGCAAGAGTCGTCGGCAAAAGCTCGTAGACCAGATAGCCGTATTGGTGCAGGCTGTCGTCCAGATCTATGCCCCCGTCATAGAGGTGCAGCAGGTCAGGGTGGTTGAGGCAAGCCATCGTGTGCAGTTCGGTGTGGAACCGTGGCAACGCAGCAGGGTTGCCGTCGAGGGCGAACATCTTGACCGCAACGGCTCGATTGAGCTTGGTGTCCGATGCGCGCAGGACGACTGCGTGCGCACCACGGCCTATCTCGCCCATCAGCAGATAGCGCTGAGCGAGCAGGCCCTGCATCGACTGGTCACCGTGATGGAAAGTCACGCTGGGCATGATCACGAGATGATGCCGATGCCATCGCCGACGAGTTTCAGCCCGATCACAAAGAACAGAACCGCCATGATCGCAGCGTTGTTGGCGATGAACCAGCTACGCCACGAGTCGAGGGTGTGAACGGCCTTCGCGCCGGTGAAGAAGAAGACTGCCACCGGCGCCAGGACGCCAAGCGAACCGATGAGCACGAACAACGCCAGCGCGACGGCCTGCTCGCCGCCGGACGCGCCGGTAGCAGCGATGGAAGAGGCAGCGGCAATTGTCAGCACCCCGTTCTTGGGGTTGACGGTCGCCAGGAGCGCGCCTAGGCCAAGAGACTTGCCAGCGTCCATCGTGTCGAGTCCGCTCATCCATTTCGGTGGCGGCACGGCTTCGCCTGCGGCCGGGCGCGTTCGCCATTGACGTCCTGCGAACACCAACAGGACAAGGCCGAGTATCAGCTTCAACCAGCCTGTCCAGGTTGCCGGTCCCTCATCAGCGGAGGCATCGGCTGGCCCGGCGATGGCAAGGACTATGACTCCGAGTACCGCCAAGCCCAACACCCAACCAAGTGCAAAGCAGGATCCGGTGGACCTGCCGTGAGGTGTTGCTAGCAACAGGATTATCGCGACGATCGGCAACGGACTGACTGCGACGCCGGCCGCAAAACCCAACATCGAACCAATTGCGGCACCCACTAGTTCGAGCCCCCTCTTGGTCCAGGCCTAGGACATTCAATCTTCGAGATCAAGAGCACGTTGTGCCTCATCCCAACGGAATGGTCGGAGGTTTGTTGGCCGGGCTCTCTCGGGAGCGCACGAACGCCCTACAGCAGTTCGAGATATCGGGCTCGCGAAACAGCGTCCCGGCGGCCGGCCGCGGGTAACTTGCGATAGATCGCGGCGATGTGGGTCTTGACGGTATTGATCGAGACGCACAGCTCATTGGAGATCTCGGCAGTTGTCATGGTCGTGGCCAACCTGCGCAGCACCGCGATCTCGCGTTCGGTAAGGGCCTCGGGGAGTGGGCCGGTGGCAGGATGGCCCGCTGGCGGCTGGCTGAGTTCCATGCTCCCGGTGACCGGTTCGGGCCAAGCCGCCCGCGCCTCCGCGTGCCGTGAAAGCACGCCCGCGAGCTCGTCCTGGACATCTGTGAAGGGCTGGATGGTGTATTCGGTACCGAGGTCGGCCGCGCGCAGAATCTCCTCCACTGCCTTCGCGTCGTTGCCCTTGCGTGCGGCGACTGATGCCGAGGTCAGCAGCGCACTCAGAAGCATCGGTAGCGGCACGTTGTTCTCGGCCGAGATCAGCACGGGCCGGATCGATCGGCAGGCGGCGTCGGCGTCTCCCAGCTTCAGGTACGCCCGTGCGGCCATGATCGTCAGCATCGTGTCCTTGGATTTGACTGGGTCTTCAGTCAGTAGCTTGAGGGCGGCGTTCGGACGTCCCAAGCGCGTTTCGATATCGGCGCGGGTCAAGGTCCAGGTTCGCTTCAGCAAGGCGGGTAGCGGCCGCGCGAGCTCGGGCGCGGTGAGAAGCTGCTGATACGCGTCAGGCACCCGCCCGGCAGCTATGAGGACGTGCAATCCCAGTAGGACGATCGCGGCTCGCATCGAGGCGTCGGCGTCGGCGTGCATGCGCTGGCGCGCTCGACGAAGGGCGCGGTCGGCACCGGCCAGATCCATCTTCAGGTAGGCGGCGTAGGCATGCGCGAGATGGTGCACACTCAGTCGCCGAAGGTGTGGGAATTGTCGGATCAACGCCAGGCTCTGTGCCTCGCACATCCGCGCATGCTCGGATCGACCAGCATTGGTGTACGCCAGTTGCAGCAAGCCCTGGCACTCCAGCTCGAGGGCGGGGACACCGGCTTTGCGCGTCAGGTCCAATACATCCAACAGGAGCTTTTCGACCTCGGCGTGTGGGCTGGCGTCCCAGTAGTGCGCGCTAGCCTGTCCGAGCCGAACGGCGGCGCGTAACCCGACCGTGGATCGCACCGCGCCGGCCTTGGTCGGGAGGCTGAGAAGTTGTGCCGCCGCACGATCGAGCTCGGCCACAGTACCGGCCTGGTGTGCCGCAACGACCTCGACAAGCGCGGCTGTGGCTTCTACGTCTGGACGCAGCTCAGCACTGCGCGCTTGGACGAGGTGCTGCTCGGCCATCTGCAGTTCACCTGACATGACGGCGACTGCAGCTCGAGCGACACGCACTTCGGGCTCATCGAAATCGGCGATTGATTCCCCACTCGGGCCAGTCGTAAGACCGCCTAGGCCTAGGTCGATGATGTCCTGGCGTTCTACGAAGGCTCGAGCAAACCCACCATGAACGAGCACGGCAGAAGCTCGGTTCCAATCTTCGGCGGCGACGGCGAAGCGCATTGCCGCACCGAGATCGCCTTGTGCTTCGTACCAGGCCGCGGCGCGGCGCTGCAGTTCTGCCGTCTCGTCCGGGTACTCACGCCGGAGCAGGTAACGCAGAATGTCGTTCAACAGTTGGTGATAGCGGTAGCGGTCCGTGTCACGATCAAGCGGCAGCACGAAGGAATTCGTCCGCGACAATTCGTTCAACAGGACCGAGCTGTCGTCGATGCCGGTTACCGCGGTAGCAAGTGGTCCGGTCACCTCATCGAGAAAGCTGGTCTGCACAAGCAGGCGTCGTACTCTGCTGGGCTGGCGGTTCAGCACTTCTTCCATGAGGTATTCGCCGACGCTGCCTTGGTCGAGCGCGAGTTGGGTCACGAATCGTTCGGGATGTTTCGAACCGGCCATGCTCATCGCCGACAGCCGCAGGCCCGCGGTCCAGCCCTCAGTCCGCTGCGTGAGCAGGGCAAGTTCGCGTCCGGGCAGCGTTACTCCGTATGCGTTCAGCAGAGTCTGGGTCTCGCTCCGCGTCATTGCCAGGTCGGACGCGCGCAGCTCACAGATCTGCCCCGACAGGCGATAGCGATGCAGCGGTAGCAACGGATCGCTTCGAGAACTCAAGACGAGCCGCAAGCGGGGGAAACCGTAGCGGATGATCGCATCGATCTCAGCGAGCACCTCGCCGTCGGTGAGTACATGGGCATCGTCGATGACCAGTAGGTGTTGTGCGGGACCCGGAATGGCTTCGAGTAGGGCCGAGAGGAAGCGCGAGGTATCGCCCGGATCATGAGGCAACGTCGCGAAACTGTCGGTCTCGCCGACTATGCCCGCCGCGAGCAATGCCTCGCCGACCATCGGCCACAGCCGCTTGCTGTCGTTGTCGGGTGCCTCAAGGGAGAGCCAAGCTGTCGGCATGTTCACGCTGGCGACCCAACTGCTCAACAGCACGGTCTTGCCAGAGCCTGGACCAGCGGAGACGAGGGTCAACGGCCCACGGGCGCCGCCGTTCAGCCGGGCGGCCAGCCGAGGGCGTGGCACGAGATGCGGTGGCAAGGAAGGCGGCGAGACCTTGCTTGCGACTGCAGATGAAGCGCCCATCCGATCACTCGCTCCTGGGATTCCGCCCCCGTAACCCCGGCGTGCTCGTGCGTTCGGGATTGAGTGTCCCGCCTCGAATCTAGGGGCTGTGCTCGGAATGTCTACAGAAGTGATCTTTTCGTGATATTGCGCCCGCAACGATTCCCCGGGTTCAGGTGTTGGCCTAGCCTTGGTCATCTCAGCGGTCTCGCGTCGGCCGCACGCGTCTGATATCGACCAGCTCCAGTCCCAGTGCTCGCACCCGATCGAGCAGTCCGTGCAACGCGGCTTGATCGAGTTCGCCAGAGAGCACGGTCGACGTCGGCTCGGTCTGCAGATCCAGATCGGCGAAGGCCTCTTGGGCAGCTGGTCCGAGCGATCCGACCACGCGGATTTCGTAAGTCACTCGGGACACCGCGCCTCCCGCTGCACTTGCCGTCGGCGTTGACTCGTCGTCGGCTGAATCCATAATCGCTGTTGAAGTGGCGGCCTGAATCACCCTTCGGGGGTGAGGGCAGCCTGTGGGCCCGCCGGCGGTGAAGCGGCCGGCGGTCGAGCGCCATCCGAGTCCGAGTCTGGTGTCGGCTTGAGTGAGTAGATCAGCAGAATGAGCAGGGCAACCACGACAAATACCACGATGACGGTCACCAGACCAGGGTTGGTCCACAGCACGAGTATCAGCGCCCCGACGGCGCCGATAGCAACGGAGACCAGCAACCGATTGGCTTCGAGGGTCTTGCCGAACTGGCTACTGCTCAGCTCACGCGAGGCCTTGCGCGGAAATACCATAACCGCGTGCCGGATTGATCGAGCCGCCCTCGCCGGGCCGCTGAGCCAAGCGCCGAGCGCAAGCAGCAGCACCGCCAACAGCACCAGTCGCAAGCCTAGCCGGAGATAGCGGACGAGAGTGTCGAAGATCCGCCCGGCGGTGTCGGTTGAGAGGTAGGTCCCGGGCAAGGCGTTGAGGTACTGGTGGCGCGCGATGGCGAGCACGAGGGCCAAGAGGACTAGCCCGGCTGCAGTGGAAAGCGCAGCAACGATCAGAGCGCGCCGCCGCCGCCGGGCCGCGACGACCGCGGCGATCAGGCACACGAGTGCGAGAATCGGCACCCAATTCGCCGCGTTATCGAGCCAGCGCACATAGCGCCGCGCCGACTCGATACCGCTGACCTGGGCGACCTCGATGGTCGCGCCGACACTCGGAACATTTGCGGCTACGGTGAGTCCGGCGTTGACCAGCTGCTGTTTGACCTGATCGACTATTGGACCCAGATTCAATACGACAGTGTCGTTGGCGATGGAGATGGCGTTCTGACTACCGTTCTTGCCGGTGAGCACGGCGACGAGCTGACTGTGCGCCGCACGGTTGATCTCAGTCCATAACGTTGTAAACGCGGGGCTCTGCACGAATCTGGTCGCGACGGTATTCACCAGGGAGTTCGCGGCGCTCTGGAGTGGTCCCGCCAACACTTGTGCCCTGGGCGGCAAGACGTCGGCGAGCAGGGCTTTGATGTCGACGTTGTTTTCGAACTGGGTATCGATCGCTTTGATCACACCCGCTTGGACGCCCGGATCTGAGGCCAGTGGTGACAACGTCTGTACATAGCGGTCGGTATTCAAGACGAGGTTCCGGCCCCAGATCGCCGGCACCGACACGGTGGCGAGCACCGCCGTGAGCACCAACAAGATGACGACGAGCGTTGTCCGAGCCACGTTGAGAACACGCTTGCCTAACGTGTTTCCGTGCTCAAGGGCAACCTTCTGCCGTCGAAGTTCCTCGTTCTCCGCGCGTAAGGTCGCTAGCTCTTCTGCTGATGGGTCCGTCGCGCTGCCAGTCGTGTCGGCCGCGCCGCCAGTCGTGTCCGCCGCGCCGTCAGTTGTTTCGGCGGCCGAGACCGACTTGGCGTCGCCCGCGTCCTCTTCTGCCACCCTCGACTCCTCGGTGCGGTCTCCTCGTTCGGCCGGTGCTCAGAGCAAGCTGAGCTCAGGACATTAGCTTGACGCCGGGCCTTCGTGTCGTCGTCATCCTGGCCGGATGAGCGTCCATCGATGCTAGGGCGGCCGCTTGCCGCCAAGCCGCTCGGTGGCCGCAGCCGCCAGCGTCGCCTTCGAGGCATCATCCGCATTGGGTGAGTCGCACGGGCAGCCAGATGCCTACGTTTCACCTCAAGGATGACGGCCGGAAGGAATCAACCATGGCTAGAGGCCCAATCGAGTATCTGCTCGTAAAGTTTCCCGACAATCGCTTTCGGGCTGAACTTGTGCCGGCCCTCATCAACCTCGTCGAGATGAACACGGTTCGGATCCTCGATCTGGTGGTAATTAGCAGGGGTGCCGACGGAACGGTCGCTTCGATGGAGATTGACGATCTCGACGAGGACGTGCGCGAACTCTTCTTCGAGCTCGATGGCGAATACGACGGCCTCATCAGCGACGCGGATATCGAGCTTGCCGCCGCAGGGGTCGAGCCAGGGAGTACGGCTGTCGCGTTGATCTGGGAAAACACCTGGGCCGCAGCCTTTGCCGAGGCGTTGCGAGATGCCGATGGTGAAGTAATTGCAAACGAACGAATTCCCCGACCGGTCGCAGAAATGGCGTTGGCCGCCCTCGCCGAGTCGTCCGCCTGAATCACTATCTGAGGAGTGAGCACATGATTCGTCGTGGCTTCGGTCGAGTGGGCCGGCCTGGCTTGCTGGGCACGATGGCTCGAACGGCTGTCATCGCCGGGACGGCAACCGCCGTCTCCGGCGGCGTGACGAGGCGGCAGAACGAGCGAGCAGCAACACAGCAAGAGGCGGCCGCGTACGAGCAACAGCAGCAGATTGCCGCTGCGCAACAGCAGATGCCGACGCAGAACTGGCAGAGCACGCCGCCGCAGTCGGCAGCCGCGCAGCAACCGGCGGGGTCGGACACGATTCTGACGCAATTGACCCAACTTGGTGATTTGAAGGATCGCGGCTTGCTGACCGACGCTGAATTCGAGACCCAAAAGGCGCGCTTGCTGGGTACGTAGCGGTTGTGGTTGCCGCCGAAACGCCGACCACATCCAAGCATCGAACGTCCGCCAAGCGATCAACACCAAGCGTTCAACACCAAGCGATCAACACCAAGAGTTCAGCAATGAAGGGATATGGGCATGGGAACACTCACCGTCTGGAAGTTTCCGAATGCGGAAGGCGCCGAGATGGCTCTCGACACACTGAAGAGCCTGGAGAAACAAGGTCTCATCGACGTCTATGACGGTGCAGTAGTTTCCTGGCCGGCCGGGACGAAGAAGCCGAAGACGCGACAGATGCATTCAACCGCAGGCTCCGGCGCGCTCGGCGGTTCGTTCTGGGGATTTCTGTTCGGCCTGATCTTCTTTGTGCCCCTGCTGGGGATGGCGATCGGTGCCGCCACGGGCGCGCTTGCCGGATCACTGTCAGACGTGGGCATAGATGACGAATTCATCAAGAACGTTCGCAGCGAGGTCACGCCCGGTACTTCGGCGCTGTTCGTCATGACGGGTAATGCGGTCATGGACAAGGTGCATGATGCCTTCGGTGGACAGCAGCCAACTCTGATCTTCACGAATCTTTCCGAGGAGCAGGACAAGGCCTTACGGGGGGCTTTCGCCGACGCTTGATGCACCGGTGACGGGCAACCGCTCGAACAAGGCTCAGTGTTCGCGTCGGACCTCGACCAGTTCGAGCGCGAGCGATTCGATTCGCTTGAGGACGCCATAGAGGCCCGCTTGGTCCAGCGAGCCAGACAGCTCGGTGACGCCGTCCTTAGGCGCGACATCGAGGCCCTCGAATCCTTCCTGCGCCGCCGGACCAAGTCGGCCAGCCACACAGATGCGATAGCGATGCGTTCTCACGGGTCTCCTCGTTCGAAGTGGGCTCATCTTCTGCTCAGATGAGCTCCACTGATCTCAACGTTTGTACTCGGGTCCAAGTGACGCAGTTGTACAAACAAAGATCTGTGGTTCTCAACTCACAGGAACCCGAGCGTTAGCATCACATTCCTTTAACTTCGGACCCGCGAGCCTGGGCGGGGGATGCGCGGTCCCTACGGCCGGTAGCCGATCGACCGCCGATCGACCGCCGATCGACCGCCGGTTGACGCGCGTCATTCATGCGCGGCAGATGAGGCGGTGAGCTGTCGGCCGCTTATGGTGGTGTGGGTGAGTAGCTTCCGCCTGCCACAGCCCGAGCATCGGTCGTTCGCGCCGTTTATCGCGGCCCTGGCTCTGGCGGTCAGCGTGTTCGTCGCGGGATGCTCTTCGTCCTCCTCACCGCAGCCAACTGGGTCGACAGCCGGCGGATCCACGTCGTCAACCGATGGCCTGGCCGCACCCACCCCGACGGCGTGCGCATCGATTCAATCGAGCCTGAGCCAGCTCACGTCGACGTTGACGAATACCAGTTCTACCAGTGCTGAAAAGGTGGCGGCCGTGAAGACCGCTGTGACCGAACTTGCCAGCACAGCCACCAATGCAAGCGGCGCGCTCAAGGATCAGCTCAGCAAGCTGAGTACGGATCTGCAGACTTTGGGTCAGGTCTTGTCAGATCCCGCAAAGTCCAAAAGCGAGGTTGCGCAGTGGATCAGTAACGTGGTTTCCGACGTGAAGGGCCTGAAAACGGATTGTCAGAGTTCGTGATCAATTAGCTCGCCAGCACCAGCGAGCCCAGGAACATCAGTACCGCGGGCAACCTGCGCGGCAGGTAACAACTCACTGGCCGACTGTGAGTTGTTTGGGACGGGCGGGCGGGAGAGGACCGCCGGAGCCTGGGAAAAGGTTGCGGCTGGAATGCGTTTGTTCAGCTCGGATCCAAGAGCCGGGCATCGCCTTCGGTCTGCGGCGCCCAGTCGTAGATGACCGACGTCCGCAGGACCATATCTTGCAGGGAACGGTTGGCGGGGCTGAAAAGCGTCCAGAGAAGCCCGATCGGGAAGACCACACACAGCACCGCGCGCAGTACCGCCCCTGGCAACCGCATCCTGCGTCCGTTGATGTTGATAACGCGAAGGCCAAGCAGCGCGTCGCCGTACGTACGTCCCGTGGTACACCATGACAGCGTCAAGTAGGGAACCACGATCACGAAGCCCACCAACGGAATACTCCAAGCGAAGCTGTCAGGCCAGCTGAAGCTGGTGGGGTTCACCGCGAACAGCACCGCAGCGAGTGCGAGGTAGCAGCCGGTAACGATCGCGACGACGACCAAAAGGTCAACCGCCGCAGCGATGGTGCGCGAGACGATGCCGGCGCGGTGGCCCTGGAAGGGACGGCCGACCTGCGGAACCGGGGACGGGTGCTCAGTCGGTGTCATCGTGCCCCGTCCGAGCCTGAGTGTCCGTATTTCGCCCTCGCCGTCGGAGCACGATTCGATCGACGATGCGGTTGACCCGTTCATCTGCCTCGATGCCGCGCATTCGCAGGCCGACGACCGTCTCTGATGCCATCGCGCCGCTCGAGTCCCGGATGATTTCCGGAAGGTCAATCTCATCGATGACTTCGCGGGCCAAGCCGGCCAGGTCCAGGCGACCGATAATGGCGTCAATGTCGATTTTCGCGGCGATCGCATCTATGTCGATCCGGTTGATTACGGCTTCGAGGTCGACCGACGCCACGACTTCGTCAACGTCCACCCGGTCCAGAACCCGCTGGATGGGTACTCGATCGACGATGGGATCAAGATCGATCCGCGCGGCCACCGCGTCGATGTCGACAGCCTCGATGATGCGTTGCAGCACAACCCGATCGAGGACGAGCTGAGTTAGGTCTATCCGGTCGAGCACAGCGTTCAACACCAACGGAACCAGCTCATTGACCAGCTCTGCAAGCCTGGCCGCTTGCACCTGGCGGGCGACCTGGCCGCGCTCAGCGAGCTGGATCAAGCGGGTCTGTGGCCAGTATTTCTTCGGGACCAGCGGCGGCCGCAACAGGACCGCGCTCAATGGTTGCGCGACGCGACGCGTGGCGTTGACGGCAACGGAAGACAACCGAATCGCCTGAACACCAATTCCGATTGCGCTGTCGAGTACCAAGGGGTCGGGTCGTTTGACCGCGGGCAGTATCTCGGCTGTCCTTTCGCGGCGGTTCGTTTCGTCTGCCACGACGCGCACCTCCAGCCCGTTGGTCTGCTGTAGGCAGGATCCTACGTGCTCAAATGCGGTAGGGGCTCACGCGCAGAGCGTGATCGTAGCGAGTGCGGCGGGCGCGGTCCCCTGAGCGAATGGTGAATGTTTCAGATCATTCGCCCAGGGGGAGCCGCCACCGTCACGCGGCCTTGTCTACTGGAACCATGCTTATGAGACTTTGCCTTCGCCTCGTAGTACTCGCGGTCATCATCGGTGTCGTGGCTTCCGTGGTGCCCGGAATGGACGTCCACGGTGGCTTTCTCTCGTTGCTATGGATCGCGGTCCTGTTCTCGGTGGTGAATCTGTTCCTCGGCCCGCTGTTTCGTCTGCTCGGCCTGCCGTTCATCGTCCTCACTCTTGGCCTTTTCCTCATTGTCATCAACGCCGCGTTGCTTGCTATAACGGCCGGCATAACCAGTGACCTTGACATCGATTCATTCGGCGCCGCGGTTCTCGGTGGCCTGTTGATCGCCATCTTCAGTTGGCTGGCCGAGTTGGTGCTTCCGCTACGGCGCCGCCGTCATTCACACGAGAGTTAGCAGCTTCACGCGAGGGTCTTGGCCTTCTGGCTGGCGAATTCGGCGTCGGTCAGCACACCCCGGTCGTGCAACTCTGCCAGTTTGGTCAGCTGATCGGCCGCACTCGTGGTGCCGGCGGCCTGCTGGACATAACCGCGAAATGCCTCTTCACCCGCTCGGGCCTGCTTAACGTCCCGTTCCTGCATGCTCGACCCACGGGCGATGAGATACACCAGGCAGCCGAGGAAAGGCAGAATTATCACGAACAGAGACCACGCGGCCTTGCCCCACCCGTTCAGATCACTGCTGCGGAAGATGTCGCTGATGATGCGAATCAGCAGGAAAATGAACATGATCCACAGAAACAACCAGAGGAACGTCCAGAACAGATTGAGTAGCGGATAGTTCTGGCTGTCTGCAAGGAGGAGTTGGTCTGACACGGTTTGATCCTTTCGGCTGCGGACGCGGAATGACGTCACGCTGAGGTTAAGGCGGCGCGCAAGGGTTTGTCCTCATCGTCAGAGAGTGAGAACGCTCGCCGGGCCTTGACCCGGCAAACTCAGGTTGGCCTGACGACGCAGCGAAAACCGAGATGACTTGTGCTGCTACGCACCTGTTGGCCCTGGCGGGCTGCCGGTCGATAGCGGTGGCAGTAGGACTCGGCGCACAAGTGTGAACCGCCCTTCATCACCCGTCGGTCATATTCCTCCAGCGCGGTCGAGGTGTCCTTGGCGAACGGCGAGGCGCCACCGCAGCAGCTGTGTGATTGATCCGGGCCGATTGTGGGCTCGCCACGCATGCGTGATTCATGATCGGACGTCCAGGGTGTGGCGGTCCATTCCCACACGTTTCCGATCATGTCGACGAGACCCCAATCGTTCGGGGGAAAGCTCGCGATCGGTGTCGTACGGGGGTGGCGTTCGTCGAGGTTGAGCCAAGGAAATTCCCCGTGCCAGGTATTGGCCATCCGACGGCCGCGAGGTTCGAAGTCCTCACCCCACGCGTAAGTGGTGTGCGGACGTCCCGCTCTCGCCGCGTACTCCCATTCCACTTCGGTGGCAAGATCTTTGCCGGCCCAGCTGGCATAGGCAAGTGCGTCCTCATAGGAGACGTGTACGACCGGATGGCGCTCTAGACCGGCCAGATTGCTATGCGGTCCCAGTGGATGCCGCCAACTCGCACCCGGAACCCAATGCCACCACCGTTGCCAGTCATCCAGTGGCACCCGTCCTGCGGTCTGCTGGAACACCAGCGAACCCGGTACGAGATCAGCTGGCTCAGCATCGGGAAAGTCGATCGCATCGGGCGCGTTCTCCGCCGTTGTACGGTGACCAGTGGCGACCACGAACCGACGGAACTCCGCATTCGTCACGGGATGCTCGTCCATGATGAAGGGCGCAACGGTCTCTTCGTGGGTCGGCCGTTCCTCCGGGTATCGATCTTCAGCGCCCATCACGAAGTGGCCGCCGGGAACCGGCACCATGTTCTTGTAGATCGCGGCCTTCGCTACCGATTGATCAGACACGCGTTCAGTATGGTCAGACGAAGGGGCTGGTGGGTGCATCTCTCGAGTTTGGTCGCTCTGGCCGGCACTGGACTCACGCCAGGAGGGTGATTCGACGCTGTCTCGATTGCCTCGCGCCCGAGCAGCTGGGATTGGTCGGGACTGATAGGACGGGACGCAGATGGATCTGCAACTGGCGGGTAAGCGCGCGATCGTCACCGGTGCAAGCCGGGGAATCGGCTTCGCAGTGGCAAAAGTCTTGGCGGCTGAAGAAGTTCACGTCGCTCTGGTCGCCCGTAGCCAACAGGCTCTGGACATCGCGTCAGCAGAACTGACGGCGACCGGCGCGAAAGCCTCAGCCAGAGTGTGTGACACGACGGATGACGAGGCAGTGCGGGCGATGGTCGCGCAGGTTGCCCTGGACCTCGGCGGGATCGACATTCTGGTCAACGCCGCTGCCCAGCCTTCGATTCCGGGAGCGTCGCGTCCGCTGCAGGAACTTGAAGACGCAGATCTGCGAGTCGAGATCGACACCAAGGTGCTCGGCTACCTACGTTGCGCAAAGGCGGTGGCGCCGCACATGACCAGTCAAGGTTGGGGTCGAATCATCAATGTCAGTGGCCTGGCGGCGCGCCAAACAGGTTCGGTGTTCGGCTCGATCCGCAATGTCGCAGTCGCAGCCATGACAAAGAATCTGGCCGACGAGCTGGGACCGTCCGGCATCAATGTCACGGTTGTGCACCCGGGCATGACGGCCACCGAGCGCACGCCGGGATTGATTGCAGAGATGGCTGCAAACCGAGGGAGCAGCGAAGAGGAGGTGATTCGCCGGATTGCCGCGGGCATTTCAATCAGACGATTTGTGACCGCGGCCGAGATAGCTGATGTCGTGGCGTTTCTGGCCTCACCGCGGAGCGTGTCGATAAACGGCGAGGCGGTGGCGGTGGGAGGCGGCGTCGTCGGTCCGATCTATTACTGACCACGGCTGCCCCACTGCCTGGCCCGCCCGTACGGCGCAAGGACGATCGTGGTTCACCGGGTAACCGTGATCTTTGTCGCTATTTTAGTATGGATAGGCTTGCCTTGCTTAGGTTAGTCTCGCCTAACTATGAGACGCCTTTGTATCGCTCTGTTGATATTTGCCCTCGCACCGTTCGGCTGGCTGGCGACTGCAAGCTCGGCCGCCGCAGCACCGGTGGTGTCGACCGTGCCTGCCGCGAACTCTGAAGTTCAGACGGCGCCGACGCGGATTCTGATCACGCCCGGCAACGGCGCCAAGTCCGGAACCGCGCGAGTGCTCGACAGCGCAGGAAAGGTAGCCGCTGACGGTCAGCTGTTACCGGTTGGCGACACACTCTCGATGGCGATGCCGGCGCTTGAGGCCGGCGTGTTCACCGTTGCATGGAGCGCCGGTGGCGCGAAGGGAGCCTTCGCCTTCGATATACGCGACGGTGCTGGCTCGCCGGAGACGGTTACCCAGCCCAAGCCCAAGGTGAAGTTGAGTCCGCTCAAGGACAACCTGGTCGAGTGGGTCCCGATCATCTCGATCATGACCTTCGTAGGTGCTTTGGCCTTGCGGTTCCTGGTAACTGCGCCGGCCGCTCGACGTGCCGGCGCGCAAGCGGTCGCAGAGTCAACCGACCGCCGGCTGGTCCGCGTCGCGGCGATCGCGATCGCGTTATTCGTCCCGACGACGTTTGCCCAAATGGCCTATGCAGATGGCACCTTCGACTTCGGCTCGGTGTGGCCTTCATTCGGGGCTGACGGAGCCGGTCATCTGCTTGGTGCGCGACTGTTCTTGACATTGCTTGCCGCAGTCATCGTCATACCGGCAGCGTTTCGACCTGGTCGGGCCTTGGTACCGGTGATGGCAGTCGGGCTGACCTGCGGGCTGCTCGAACTCGCCGCGAGGGAAATACCCTCTGCTGTGCCGGCGAACGTTCCGCGGGGGATCTTCAACACAGTTCTGTACATCGGTCATCTGGTCGGCAGCGCGGTCTGGATTGGTGGCCTGGTCGGGCTCGTCGCGCTGTTCGTGCGCGGTGGGGTGGCGGCCGATGCGCGCGCCAGCTTCTGGCCAGTTGCGATCCGCCGCTTCTCGGCCGTTGCTCTGATATCGGTTGCCACGCTCACCCTGTCGGGACTCTGGCTGTACTGGGTGCACGTTGCCGGCCTGAACCAACTGGTCACGACGCTATACGGGCGGACCTTGCTCGTGAAGCTGATCGTGTTCGGTGGCTTGCTGGCGCTCGGTGCCTTCAACCAGTTCTGGTTGATGCCGCAGATCGACGGATTGCGATCGACAGGCGAGGACCGCTCACTCACTCGCATCCTGCTGTCGCATTTTCGGGCCACGATCGCGATCGAGGTCGTACTGGGCTTGCTCGTGTTGTTCATAGCACCCTTGTTGTCGGGCTCGGCACGCAATCAGGCGTTCCAAGCGAGTCCGGCTGCATTGACTCGCACTGCGTCGGCTGCAGGTAACAAAGTGTCGCTCACGCCGTCCGGCCTGCAGCCTGGTCTGATCGACTACACAATCGCTGTCGATTCAGCCGTAGCACCGCAACTGGTCAGCGTCGGATTTGGTTCTACCAAGTTGGGCGTCGCCGAACAGCAGGTTGCGGCAACTCGTATCGGTCCAGACCTGTACCGAGTCTCCGGCTATTACACCCCTGCTGTTGGCAATTGGCAGGTCAGCGTTCGGCTCGACGACGCCGCCCCGGCGAAGTTCCAGCTGGCGATCAGCAACAAGCCTGCCAAGCTTGCCAAATCTGCAGCGCCAGCGGTGCGATGGACGACCTGGGTGGCCGGCTTCGCCTGGACCCTTGGCGTGCTGCTAGCACTGTTGACGGCGCTGCGGGTATCGAAATGGCTTGCCGCGCGCCGCGACAAGCCCACGCCTCCGCCGGTTTCCGAGACCGAACGGCAGCTCGTCGATGCTTGATCAGGCTGTGCCGTTCACATTCTGGCGAGCGAAACGACAAGCACCACGGCGGCGGCGAATACGTAACCTGCAATGGCGATTGAGACAATACGGGTGCGCTCGACCTCGTCGTGATCCGTCCGCGCTTGCCACCAGGCGAGCAACGGCAGTACCAGAACGGCGTGCAATGTGATGGCGTGGAACCACTTCAGGAAGCCCGCCGTGTCGTAGGCAGCGCTTCGATTCCCCGCCTTGATAAGGCTTTCGCCGCGCGCGATCATTGCGATGCCGGCAGCCAGGCCGGCTAGCAGCAACGCGAATCCTGCTTGCAGCGCAAGCCTCATGCTGGGTGCCGCCGAAATTCTCCCTCGAAAGGCTGTGAGTGCGAGCGTGCCCAGCACAATGACCAGCACGGCACCGCCGGCGGCAAGGCTGTAAGCGATGACTGCGTCGAACGTTCCGACGTTGTTGAAATGCGATGGCACGTTGCGCCAAGCCTGAATCGTGATTCCGGTTACCTCGACGATGCAGTCTGCGGCGAACACCCCGAGTAGCCAGCTGCGGCTTCGCTCGGTCAGCGTTAGATAGGACGCTACCCAGGTGATCGATATCAGCACCGTTCCGAATGACAGGCCGAACGTCGCGGGTTTGCGCCATGACAGCGGCCCCAGCCACGGCCTGGAATCGATAATCGCTATACCCAAGTGGAACAGGCCGGAGGCAACCAGCAAGAGGCCGATCAGATAGCAGGCTTGCTCGACACGGCGCGCGGACGTGAAGGCGACCCGCGCCTGAACGACCAGTCGACTGCGCATCAGGGCGTGACCGCGCATATCACTGGTCAAGGACGGCACCCATCAGGCGAAATCGTGTTTGCCATAGAATAGTTATATCACAGAATGATTATCTCGGAGCTACAGTGTGCAGGTGTCCTCGTCTTCTCCGGTCGGTGCCCGCGGCGGCATCGCTTTCCTGCTCGCCCAACTTGGCGACCAGGCGGCCGAACAGTTCTCCCTCGCCCTCTCCGAACACGGGCTCACGCCGCCGCTCGCCGGCATCATGAGAATTCTTCGGTCCGAACCCGGACTGAGCCAGCAACAGCTGGCCGAAAGACTCGGTATGGCGCCGAGTCGAATCGTCAGCTTCGTCGATGATCTGGAAGCACGAGGCTGGATCGAGCGCTCACGCGACTCGACCGATCGTCGCGTCAACGTGCTCACTGTGACTCCCGCTGGTCGGGAGGGATTGAAGTCCATTGCGCTGGTCGCGCGGGAACACGAGAAACGAATTACGGCCGGTCTGGACGATGTCGACCGGGCTCGTCTGCTCGAGATCCTGACCCGACTGGTGGCGCATCAGAAGCTCGCCCCCGGGGTGCATCCCGGCTATCGCCGACTCTGAGCGTCCCTCCAAACACCGCTCGGACTCGGCCCCAGACCTCGCGCCCGCCATCCTTCTAGCCATCCGTCCGGTCATCCTTCTGGTCATTCTTCTGGGCGGGCGGCATGCCCGGCGAATGCTGCCCGGGCCGGCCGCGCACGTATTCTTCGAATGTCCGGGTCCGCCGCACTCGGCACGGCCAGGAGGAGTCGGTTGGCAGTCGCCACAGCGAGTAGGCGCTGGTGTGGTTCGGTGCGCGGCGCGTTACAGCCATCCTCGGCCGCCTGGGCCGTGCGGCCAGCGATCTGGGCCGTAGTTGCCGCCGGGGTAATTCTCGCCTTCGGGCTGATCACCGATCATCTGGTCGCGGTGGGCCTCACCTATTTCGGAGTTGCCTGCGCAGCGGTCTTCGTCACGACCGGCGTCTACCGGACGAGGGTGGTGGCCCTGGGCTGCCAAGCGGCCGGGGCCGTCATCGGCTTGGGTTTGGGCTCGCTGGCCGCGGGCACGACTACAGACACCGGAGACAAGATCCTGCTGGCGGCCGGGGTGGCGCTCGTTTCCGGGATGGTTGGTGCGATTGGTCGATTGGCAACCGCCGGTGCATTGATGGCCGTCGTCGGCGTCGCATTCGCCGAATTTGCTGGTGTGGCCTTGCCCTGGTGGCAACAGGCCGGTTACTACCTTTTTGGTACTGCAACTGTGTTCGTGGTGGCTACCGCACCGTGGTTGCTTCGCAGGGAACACCACGAGCGCGACGCTGCCGCAGATGTCTTCGACGCCGCCGCAGAGTTGCTGGCAGCCATCGGCACTACCGAGGCAGCGCAGGCACGAACTGGGCTTGCCCGGGCATCTGCGGCCAGTCGGGCCGCGAGTTATGACCATCGGCTGAGCGCTGAGTTCGCCACACGGGCTGTCCGGCATTCCTTGAATCGAGCGATCTTCACAGCCGAGCGGGTGGCGCTCGCGGCCGCGGAGCTGTACGCGGTGGGCGTGACCGTGCCCACAAACGCGATCAGCGCGGTCCGACGCGCAGGTGTCGAGGTGCGAGCGAATCGGTTCGCGGCGAAGGGGGAGTCGAACGCGCAGGTGATGCCACACTCGATGCCGCAATCGTTCGCGAATCAGGATGAAACGCCTACGACGACAGAGAATCCAGCTGCCTTGGCAGCGTTGAGCACGCTGGCCGCTGCGCTGGACGAGATGGACTCCGAGGCCCTGGACGCGGGGATCTACGAGGGGCCGGCTCCGCTCCCCGTCAGACTGCGGACGGCTGCCAGGTCCGTGACCGATCGTGCCGCCGTTCTCGCCGGGCTCCGGCTCGCTTTGTGCATGAGTATCGCGACAGCCGTAACTGCAGAGTTGCATCACCAGACTCACTCGTTCTGGTTGCCGATGACGGTAGCTGTCGTCGTTCGCCCTGAATACGCCTCGGTCTTTCAGCGAATCGTGAATCGGGTGGCCGGCACCATGGCCGGCGCCGTGCTTGCCGCGGCAGTGCTGTTGATCGTGAGGTCGGGCTGGCTCGTTGCCATCGCCGCGGCGTTGGCACTGGGCTTTGCGGTGCTGGCCGCTCCGCGGCTCTACGCGTTCAGCGTTGTGGGTGTTACCTGTTCGGCGTTGCTCAGTGCCTGCATCGGTCGTGCGGATCCGGCCTATCCCGCAGTACGGGCGCTGGACACGCTCGCCGGGTGCGCGATTGCGGTCGTGTTCGGCTACCTGCTGTGGCCCGATCGAGGGTTGCTGCCCGAAGGTGCCCGACTTGATAACGCGGTACGCGCCACACTCGCCTATCTCCGACAGGCAGTCCTTGAGCCGAGGGATCGGGACGGCTGGGCGACCGTGCGTGCGGAGGCCTATCGATCGGCCCATCAGGCGCGGGCAGCTGCCGCGGCCGCCCTGGTAGAGCCGCCGCCGGTGGACGAGCGCGCCGCCGCCACCCTGCCCGCTGCGATCGCGTTGGAAGACCTTGTAGACGCAATCGGCGTGCTTGCTGTGCAAATCGAGTCCGGAGCGCAGCAGCCGAGCGGGCGCGATGTCGATGCGCTTGCGAGGGCGATCGCTGGCCTCGCAGTCGCTCCCGACCCTCATCCAGACGGTGCAGATCCAGAAGGCGTGCGTTCAGCGCCCCCGAACGCGCAATCGGACAGCGCTGGTGCTGATCCGACGTCGGCGTGGGTCCGCATACTTCTTCGGCAAGTGGACCAGGCTCGCACCCCGCAACCGGGCGCTGAACGCTAGTTCGCTGACGAGGGGCCTTATAGCCGAGTGACTTTCGACGGCGTCCGAACGCGAATCAGTCAACAGCTTGTGGAGTAAGGCGCCCATGGGTAACGAGGGTCTCGAGTGCTCGAGAGTCACGATGCCGCGCCACTCGACGGATTGACCGGGTGACCACCCGAGCCAGTCGAACGTCCAGCCGCCGTCTGGCTGCTGGCCGGCTTCGAGCAGATCCAGGTCGGTTTCGATCTGCTTGGTCGTAAACATTGCGCGGCTGCGCGCGCCGGGGCTGGGCGACAAAGTCAACGGGGTCAACCGCTCGTCTTCGGTGCCACCAGGTACCGGCACGGTGCCATCCGCTCCGATCTGCGAGCGCAACGTCTCGACGGCACTCCGCGCGCGCGTTTCGTCCGGAACGGCATCGAGAAAATCCAACGCGAACTTGAGCAGCCACGCGTTGATGCCCTCGGGTCTGGCCAGCGTGGCCCAGCACCAGTCGGTGCCTTTCGCCAACCAAGCTGGCTTGCTGCCCGCGCGCCACAGGCATGCCGCAATCGCGAAGGTCAAGTGCGAGCCTCCGTCTGAGGGCACCATCCACGGACCGTGTGGAAAGGAATCGGCCGTTGGCATGACGAAGGGCAGCCCACCGTCAGGATTGGAGATGGCCGATACCCAATCAGCCGCGCCGACGACCATCGGGTTGTCGAGGCCATCGATGCCGGCGAGCACCTCCAGCGCATGCAGGGTTGCGGCTGGCTCGCTGTACGGTGAGCGCACGTCGGGCTCCAAGGCATGGCCGAAACCACCATCGGTGTTGCGGTACGCCCGCAGCGCAGCCAGAACGGGTTCGTTGTCCGCTCCGTGCAAGAGGACGGCGACCCGGTGGCGGTCGATTAGTCGAGCGTTGGCGGCGATGAATCGCTCGGCCGCACGCACATCAACGGTCGTGCGGTCAGTGGGTATCGGGTCAGTGGGCATCGGGTGAATGGGCATGGGTAAACGCTACGCAGCGACCGGGGGCCCGTCTTCCAGAAATCGGACCGGAGTCTTGCCTGTCAGCCGGCGCACCTCGTCATTCATATGTGCCTGACTCGCGTAGCCTGCCTCGTCTGCTCGGGCGGACAGCGACGGGCTCGTCAGCGTTGCCAGCCTGCGTAACCGAATGACTCGTGCCAGCATCTTGGGTCCATAGCCGATTGAAGTGACGACCCGGCGTTGAAGATGGCGCTCGCTGACGCCGAGTTCGCTGGCGACGTGTGAGACTCGGGCGCGCGGCCGGGCAAGTCGGTTTGCGGCCGCGACCACAAGGGTGTCTGGCTCGGAGTGCCGCCGGGCAACCGCATCGGCGAGCAGGCCGAGACGGAGCTCGGGTGCGGCGGCAGCGAGGGTCTCAGCGAGCCGCTGAGCATCGGCGCCGAGGACGAGGCTGGCCTCGACTTGTTGATCGCGCAGCTCCGAGGCAGGAATGCCCAGCACGGTTGCGGCAGCACCCGGACGCAATCTGATAGCAGAAGACAATGCGCCGCCGGGCAAGCGGACATGCCGCGGGCCTGTGTCGGCACCGGCGATGACCAATTCGCGATCGGCCAACCAGATCAGATCGAGGCTGGCGTCGGGCACGATCAGCTGGTCTAGAGCCTCGACGGGTTGTTGCTCCCAGATGCAACTGACTGATCGAGTCAACATCCACGGCGGCGGATACTCGCGATACCCGGCGCTACTGATCGAAGCGCCCTTCACAGCTGGCCCTCTCGATGCCGGTGCGTTGGACACATCACCGCTCAAGCCTAGGTAGCGCCGGACAATTTCGTCTACCTGGGTTGCCATCGTGTTCATCGAAGGTAAGCCGCTAGCCGAAAGTGAAGGAATACGCCGCCAGACCGGGGGAGAGCGTAATGGTCACCGTGTCTCGTTTGGGTTCCTTTTGGCTGACGATCGTGTAGATATCGGGCGCACCGGAGACCGCGTAGTTCGTGGTTCTGCCATCCACTGTTGCGGTGAGAGTGCCGGTACCGCCGACGTCGAGGTAGACGTAACTGGCCATGAAGTTCAATCGAATACCGGCGTTCTTGGTGGCAGTCAGAGACTCGGGCGCAACGTTGAAGGTGCCGGTGAGCGCGAACGAGTCGGCCGGAACCGTTGCCGGGTAGCTGAAGGTCTGCGATCCGGCACGTAGCGTTGCGCTATTCGCCAGGTTGTCCGCCCGCGCCACGCCCAGGTAGCTTTCGGGCGTTTGCTGTTGATCCGTGGGTGTGTTGTCGGCGACGTCGGTAGCCGGGGGAAGCTGCACGCCAGGGTGCGCGGCGCTGAGCAGTTGCCGGATCAAGGACTCGGTGCCGGAATAGTCGCCCTCGCCGATCGAAGCGTGCCGAACTTCACCGCTGGCGTCGATCAGATAGTCAGCTGGCCACGAGTCGTTGCCGAAGTTGTTCCAGATCGTGTAGCTGTTGTCCAACGCCACCGGATAGGTGATGTGCAGCCGTTTCGCTCCGGCCGCGACGTTGCCGGCGACGTGCTCGAACGCGTACTCCGGCGTGTGTACGCCGATAACGACAAGGCCGTCCGCGGCGTAGTTGGCGTACCAGGCTTGGACGTGCGGAATCGCGCGCTGGCAATTGATGCACGAGTAGGCCCAGAAATCGACGAGTACTACCTTGCCGCTCAGGGAGGCGGGACTGAGCGGCGCGTCGTCAGGAGTGTTCAGCCATTGCTGCACGCCGGATACGGCGGGCGCCTTTCCGCAGTCCTGCAGCGCGGCGAGCGGTTCCTGCACGCATTCCTGCAGTGGCTCGCTCTGAGTGGAACCGAGTTGCTTGGCGACCGCCGGGCCATCGAGCGCTTTGTTCAGTCCGGCCGTGTAGTCGGGAACGGTTCGTTGCAGGGCATCTGTGACGTTGAAGCTGAGTGACACCGCGAGCGCAATCACGATCAAACCTGCCACGATCCGCACGCCACGTTGGCGGTCACGGAAGGCGCGTACCCGGTCCGCGACGTGCTGTCCCGCGAGTGCGAAGATCAGCAGCGGAATGGCGGCGCCGACGGCGAAAGCCACTGTCAGCGCGATGGTTCGCACGCCGATATTGCCGGTCGCTCCAGCGACGGTGATTGCGGCCAGTACGGGCCCGGCGCACGGAACGTAGACGGCGCCGAGAGCCAGCCCCAGCACGAATCCGCCGTGATCCTTGCCGACTTCGCGTTGGCCGATACGGGAGAACGGTCGCTCGAGGAGCGCTTGAACTGCCGGAAACATCATCGCGATGCCCAACAGCACCAGTGCCACCAAGCCTGCCCATCGAATGGTGTCTTTGGGCAGCGGCAAGGCGCTCAATACAAGCGTGCCGAGGAGCGTGAAGACGCTGAAGCTGATGGCGAGTCCCGCGACGATCAGGAACGGCCGACGTCCGCGACGGCGCTGCTCAGCCGGGCTGTCTGCTGGCCGTTCCTGGACGCCGCCGGTGAGAAATACGACTGGCAGGACCGGCAGCACGCAGGGCGAGATCCCTGTGATGAGCCCTCCGACGAGTCCGATGAGAACGAGCGTGATCAGCGTGAGCTCCTTCGACGGCGGTCGGTCGTGGGCCGTTGGTTCGCAGGGTATGACGTGCACCTGTGTGTACGGCATCTGCCAATGTCGGGTTCACCATCTCGTAAGAACACACCTGCCTCTCAGGCGCCCGCTGGGTTGGTATTCGGGCGAGCGGCCACGGCGACGCGGCGGTATACCAACTTGTGTGAGCAGCGGGTATACCGATCTGACGGGGCCGATGGTGTCGATTCGGCGGGGCGCCGTTCGTGTAGGAGATGTCCCAGCCAGTCTTGAACACGAGCCAGTCTTGAACCCGAGCCAGTCTTGAACACGAGAGGAACCTACGATGACGACGCAGTACTTGTTGAGTGTGTACCAACCTGATGGACCGATCCCGGATCCTGCGACCCTCGCCGAAATCTCGCGCGACCTCGACAGCTTGAACGCCGAGCTAAAGGCCGCCGGCGTCTGGGTCTTCTCCGGCGGACTGTGTCCGCCCAGCACCGCTACCGTCATTCGTCCCCAGGCCGCGGCTGCGCTGATCACCGATGGCCCGTTCGTTGAAGGCAAGGAGCATCTCGGCGGTTTCACCATCATCGAGGCCGACGATCTGGACGGTGCGCTGGCCTGGAGTCGCAAGCTCGCGGAGGCGACAACGCTCCCGATCGAGGTAAGGCCGTTCCGCAATAGCTCTGACAGCTGACGTGACAGCGATCGGCGACGTTGACATCGAACGCGTGTTCCGCGCCGAGCACGGGCGCGCGATCGCGGTCCTGATTCGCACCTTCGGTGATATCGACATTGCTGAAGAGGCGGTCCAGGACGCGTTCGTCGCCGCGGCAGAGCGCTGGCCCTCGGACGGTCTGCCCGCGAGCCCGCAGGGCTGGATCATCACTACCGCTCGCAACCGGGCGATCGACCGCCTGCGCCGCGAGGCCTCGCGTGCAGATCGGCAGGCCGAGGCGGCGCTGCTGCGCTCGGCTGAGGGGGGACGCGACCTAGGCGAGGAGAGTGTGGTGCGCGACGACCGGTTACGGCTCATCTTCACCTGCTGCCATCCGGCGCTGAACGCGCCCGCTCAGGTTGCGCTGACGCTGCGACTTCTCGGTGGGCTTAGCACTGCCGAGATCGCCCGGGCGTTCCTGGTGCCTGAATCGACGATGGCTCAGCGGCTTGTCCGGGCGAAGGGCAAGATACGCGACGCGCGGATTCCCTATCGGATTCCGGATGACGCGGAACTGTCCGAACGGACCACCGCGGTGCTTGCCGTCCTGTATCTCATCTTCAATGAGGGCTACACCGCCAGCTCCGGTGGATCTCTGATCCGCGAGGACCTCTGTCTGGAGGCGATCCGGCTCGGACGGTTGCTGGCCGAACTCATGCCGGACGAACCGGAGGTCCTGGGCCTGCTCGCGCTGATGTTGCTCATCGAATCCCGGAGCGCCGCCCGAGTGGACGCCGACGGAGGCCTGGTGCTGCTGGCAGAGCAGGATCGTGAGCGTTGGGATCGCGATCTCGTGGCCGAGGGCCAAGCGATTGTGCAGCAATGTCTGGCGCGCGATCAACCCGGGCCGTACCAGATTCAGGCCGCGATCAACGCCGTGCACAGCGACGCGCCGGTCGCGGCCGACACCGATTGGCCCCAGATCGTGCAGCTCTACGATCAGCTACTTCTAGCCTCGCCCGAACCGGTGATAGCGCTCAACCGCGCCGTCGCGGTGGCTGAAGTCGACGGTCCGCAAGCCGCGCTCGCGCTGGTCGATGGGCTGCGCGACTGGCCAAATCTCACTTCATACCATCGGTTTCACGCGATCCGGGCCGACCTGTTGCGCCGACTCGGCCGCATGGCTGAGGCCGAGGCCGCGTATGAGACAGCAATTGAAGGAGCCGAAAACGCCGCCGAACGTGACTTTCTGGTGCGTTGCCGGCGCGAAATCAGCTGACCGGTCCAAGCCTCACCGCAACCGTGCGTCTCGCCACCGGCGTGTTGTCGCGAGCAGCAGCACGCCAAGCAACACGAGGGCAACGGCCCCGAATGTGGTTGTGCGCAGGGGGAATCCGGTATCTGCGAGCTCGGCACCGGAGTCACCGCTCGCGCTGGGTGTCTGCACCGTTGGCGGGACGCTGACCTCAGCCAGCGTGAAGTCGAAGGCGGTCGAACCGGAAGCGGGCGCCGTAGTAATTATCGAACAGGTGTGCGATTATTGGCCGTGTCCGACGAGCCGGGAATCTTGCACGCCGACCTCGACGCGTTCTACGCCTCGGTCGAACAGCGTGACAATCCGCGTCTGCGGGGCAGACCGGTCATCGTCGGCGCGGGGGTAGTCCTGGCTGCGAGCTACGAGGCAAAAGCCCGCGGTGTGCGTACGGCGATGGGCGGCCGGCAAGCGCTGGCGCTATGCCCCGACGCGATCATCGTCCCGCCCAGAATGCATGCCTACAGCACAGCCAGCAAGGCAGTCTTCGCGGTCTTCGACGACACCACACCGCTCGTCGAAGCCGTCTCCATCGATGAGGCTTTTCTAGACGTCAGGGGTCTACGACAGGTCTCTGGCAGCGCTCCCGAAATCGCGGCTCGACTGCGCCTGGCTGTCCGGGAACGGGTTGGGCTGGCGATCACCGTCGGTGTTGCGCGAACCAAGTTTCTTGCCAAGGTTGCCAGCGGCGATGGCAAACCGGACGGCCTGCTGGTCGTTCCGGTCGACGGCGAGCTGGCATTTCTGCACCCGCTGCCCGTCCAGCGACTCTGGGGAGTTGGCCGGGTGACGGCAGAGAAGTTGGTGAAATATGGAATCACGACCGTGGCCGAAGTCGCCGAGCTGCCAGAGCAGGCGCTGGTGGCGATGCTTGGTCCAGCTTCGGGACGACAGCTGTACGCCCTGTCGCGCAATCGCGATCCACGACCGGTCGTGGTGGGCCGTCGGCGCCGATCAATCGGTTCGCAGTCGGCCCTGGGCCGCCGCAGGCTGACCCCAGCAGAATTGGACGCGCGCTTGATCGGCCTGGTCGACCGGGTCTGCCGCCGTCTTCGCGCTGCGCGCCGGCTTTGCCGGACCGTCGTGCTCCGGCTCCGTTTCGACGATTTCACCCGCGCGAGCAGATCACACACCTTGTCGGCGGCGACCGCTGATACTGCCGTGTTGCTCGCGGCGTTGCGGCACGTTCTAGGTTCGTGCACGGGCCTGATTCGAGAACGTGGGATCACGCTCATCGGTATTGCGTTGACAAATCTTTGTGATGCGGACGTGGTCCAACTGGAACTACCGTTCGAGCGCTACGACGGGCTGAGCCTGGACGCAGCCGTCGATCGGGTTCGAGATCGCTACGGTACGGCCTCGATCACCCGAGGTGTGCTGCTCGGCAAGAACCAGGGACTGACCGTGCCAAGGCTGCCGGACTGATCACGCCACCAGCGGCCGGTCAGGCGTCACTCCCAGCCAGCGACAACGACCTTGCCTATCGCTGCACCGGATTCGACCCGCCGATGCGCGTCTCGCACGGTCATGGCGTTGATCGGCCCGAATTCCTCGGTCATCGTCGTCCTGAGCGCGCCAGAGTCGATCATCGAGGCCGTCGCAGCTAGCAATCGGTGTTGTTCGATCATGTCCGGCGTTTGGAATAGCGGGCGCGTGAACATGAATTGCCAGTGCCAGGCGACACTCTTCGACTTCAGCGGCCGCAGGTCCAGTCCGGCCGGCTCGTCGATGGCCGCAATGTGCCCAAACGGCCTGATGATCTCGGCATACGCGGCGAGGTTGTGTTCGGACTGCGGCGTGAAGATGTAGTCCACGCCTTCCGCTGCCACGGCACTTACGTTGGCAGCCAGGTCGCCGTGGTGGTTGACCACATGGTGCGCGCCCATCTGAGTCGCCCAGGCAATCGTCTCGGCTCGGCTTGCCGTGCCGACGATTGTCAGATCGGTCATCGTTCGGGCGAGCTGGCACACCATCGATCCGACCCCACCGGCGGCCGAGACGACCAAGAGCGAGCCCGCGCTGCCTGGCCCGACTTTCAACCGGTCGAAGAGCAATTCCCAGACCGTGATGGTCGTCAACGGCAACGCCGCCGCTTCAGCGAAACTCAGCGTGCTGGGTTTGGGCCCCACCAACCTCTGATCCACCAGGTGAAACTGCGCATTGGTCCCCGGACGGTTGATGGTTCCCGCGTACATGACGTCCTCGCCGATGTCATAGAGGGTGACCTCATCACCTTTGCCGATCACGGTGCCCGCTGCGTCGAATCCGAGAATTCTGGGGCCGCCCTGCGGATCGCCGCCTTGGCGGACCTTGGTATCGACGGGATTCACGCTGACCGCTTCAACTCTGACCAGCAGATCCTGGGGCCCGGGTATCGGTACTTCGGTCTCGATATCGACAAGGCTGTCGGAGTCCTCGATCGGCAGGCTCTTGGTGAAGGCGACAGCGCGCATCAGATCGGACATGATGCCAACGTACCGAGCGGGCGGCACCGCCCGCGCGCGACCAACGACTCGCTCGCCGCGCTACGGTCAGCACCGGCACTCTTGCCGCGATTGCCGAACCGAAGATGGAGGATCACCAGCCCGATGACAACGAGCTATGACAATGTCCTGTATTCCGTGCGCGAGTCGGTCGCCGAAATCACGTTGAACCGTCCTGACAAGCTCAACGCGATCAGCGCTGCGGTGCATCGCGACCTGCTCGCTGCGTTGAAAACCGCGGGCGCGGACCAGCAGATCCGGTCGGTCGTCATCAGTGGCGCGGGCCGAGCCTTCTGCGCCGGCGGCGACATCCGCAATCCCGACGCAGACTCGGGCTCGGTGAATCCGCGCGATCTCGCAAGTGCTATCTGGGATATGCCGAAACCGGTGATCGCCAAAGTCCACGGATACTGCCTCGGTCAAGCATGCGAATTCGCCGCGGTATGCGATCTCACCGTTGCCAGCGAGGACGCGATGTTCGGCGAGGTGGAAGTGACGAACGGCTGGGGCCCGCCCATCGTGATAACGCCCTACGTGATGTCGCTCAAGCACGCTGCTGAGTTTCTGATGCTCGGCGAAATGATCAGCGCGGCCGAGGCGCACCGTATCGGGCTGGTCAATCGGGTCGTTCCTCTTGATCAACTCGACGCTGCCGTCGACAAGATCACGTCGCGTTTGAACAACTTCACGCCCGAGATCCTGGCCAGTGACAAGCGACTCCTGCATCAGGTGTACGAGGTCTCAGGCTATGACCAAGCACGTAACTGGGATTTCCTGCGGCCCGCCGGAGCGTCCTAGAACCAGCCGGAGAACTAGCTCAGAATTGCCCCACGACGTCGATGATAATGATCTCTGGCGGTGAGGCCGGAGTGGCTGCCGCCGTTGACGAGGCGGGCTGTGCTGGGGTTGCCGGTACGACGACGACGGCGCGTGAGCCGATGTTCTGTCCGGTGAGCTTGTCAGCAAGGCCGAGCACAGTTGCCCCTGCGACGGTCTGAGGAGCCTGGCCCCAAGTCGACTGGGTGTCCTTGCCGGTCGCAAGGTCAGTTTGGACGAGTTGGAGCACCAGGGTCTTGGCCGAATCGATCTTTGCGCCGGATCCGGTAACGAGCAGGGTCGTCACGGGTTGCGTTGGCACCTTTACACCGGCGGTGCTGGTGATTGTCGGCTGCTTTCCGGGAATGTTGGTGATCTTCGGGATGCCAGTCGTAGGCAAGTTGGCGACGGCCGTCCCGGGCGCTGAGGCATTCGGCGAGTAGCTGGCGACCAGGTCAACCACGAACACGAGAGTGTCGGTGCCCGTGATGCCGGCATCGGTCTGACCGGCGCTGCCGTAGCCGTCAGCAGGCGGCAAGGTCAACAGCACTCTGCTGCCGATCTTCTTACCCACCAGTGTCTTGTCCCAGCCGGGAACGACACTCCCGACGCCGATGACGAATGCGGCAGCCTGACCCCGGTCGAAGGAGCTGTCGAACACGTTGGGCTTTCCGTCCTTCGGGGCCCAGGTCTGACCGACGTAGTTGGCCACGAGGGTGTCGCCCTTGGCGACCGTGGCACCAGTGCCTTGGGTCAATACCTGCTGTGACAAGGCAGTCGGTGCGGCGGTAGCGGGGATCGTCAGCGTCGGTTTCGTCCCAAACTCTGGCGTGACGCTGACGCCGACATTTGTGGTGGTAACGCCGGCCGATGCCGAGGACGACCCGCTAGCCGACGGCGAGCCGGAGCCTGAGCTGCACGCCGCGAGGAGTGCGATGGACAGCGCAACCACAGCGACGACAGACCGCCGCGTACCAAACTTCACACACACCCCGTTCAGAGGATTGAAAATGGCCAGACCCACCCAAGCTAACCCGGCAAGGTAAATTCGGCGGAGGCCGACCCTACGAGATGTGACGCTATGTGACATTCAAAGGTGTGAGCTGTGGACGACCTGTTGGCCGGACAAGCCGGCGAAGCTGCGCGGTCACGCAAAGATGATCGCTGTTAGCATCCCGAACGTGAAGTTCGTCGGTCTCAGCGGCGGTATCGGTAGCGGTAAATCCGAAGTCGGCCGTCGGCTGGCGCTCAAGGGCGCTGAGGTCATTGACGTCGACCAGCTCTCGCGGGAGCTGCAGCAGCCCGGACAGCCACTCTTCGATCAGATCGTCGAGCGTTGGGGCGTCGATATCCTCGACGAAAGCGGCTACCTGGATCGCGCCGCGCTGGCCCGAGTGGTCTTCCACGACAAAGCCCAGCTCGCTGAGATCACCGCGATGGTCGCACCGATCACCGAGAACGAAATCGTGCGGCGGGCATTGCTCCACCAGGGCAGCGACGATGTGGTCATCATGGAATCGGCCATGGGTAACCAACGCATGTACGGGCAGGAGGGGTTGATCGTCACCGTCGCGCCGGTCGAGATCGCGGTCTCGAGGCTCGTGACGCATCGCGGCATGAACGCCGAGGACGCCCGGGCCCGGGTGGCCCTGCAGCTACCACCCGAACAGCGCGTCGCGCACGCCGACTTCGTGATCGACAATGCCGGAGATCTGCCGGAACTGGACGGCCAGGTCGAGCGCGCGTGGCAATGGATCCAGCAGACCGCCGACGCGACCCCGCGCGTGGAGCGAGCAGCGCAGCGCCAAACCTAGAGCGCATTTCAGCTGCAGCTGACAGCAAGACCGATTAGTAATCGTCGCGGCAGGCGTTTGATGGGTATGAATACAACAGATATGAGGCCAGCGACGGCACCTGATCCGACTGACGAAACGCCGTTCGATCTGCTCGTCGAGCGACATCGGCGCGAATTACACGTGCACTGTTATCGAATGCTCGGGTCGTTCGTCGACGCGGAGGACGCCGTTCAAGACGCACTGCTTCGTGCTTGGGACAGTCGGGGCAGCTTCACCGACGGTACGAACTTTCGCGCCTGGCTCTACCGGATAGCGACCAACGTCTGCCTCGACGTATTGCGCCGCAGACAGCGGCAGGTGCGGGCGTTCAGTTCGTTTGCGGAGGTCCCGTGGTTGCAGCCGTACCCGGACTCGCTCCTGGATCAGGCAGCACCGGCCAACGCTGATCCTGAGAATGCCGTGATCGCGAGGGAAACCATAGAGCTGGCGTTCATTGCGGCGATTCAGTTCTTGCCCGCACGGCAGCGGGCGGTCTTGATTCTGCGAGATGTGCTCGGTTGGCCCGCAGCGGAGGCCGCCGAGGCACTCGAACTCACGCTCGCGTCGACCACCAGTGCGCTGCAGCGCGCCCGTGCGACGCTTCGGCAGCAACTCCCCGCGGACCGCCTGGACTGGGACGTAGCTGAACGTAGCGCAGCCGAACGCGACCTTCTCGAGCGGTTCGTCGACGCCCACGAACGAGCAGACTCTGCCGCATCGATCGCCTTGATGCGCGCCGATATACGCGTGACCATGCCTCCGAGCCCGACCTTCTATGACGGGCGCGAGCAGGTCACCGAACTCGTGCAGTGGGCGTTCGGCGTCGGCAGCATGGGGGACTGGCGCTTGGTCATCACCTCGGCGAATCGGCTACCCGCGGCGGCCGCCTACCTGCGGCGTCCGGGCGAATTCGAATTCCGCGCCTTCAAGCTCGACGTCATCCGCGTCGCAGACGGCGGGGTCGCTGAGATAACAACGTTCGACGCGAGCCTGTTCGATCACTTCAAGCTGCCGCCGACCCTGCAGGGGGAATCATCATGAGCGCCCTACCCCAAGTCGTTCGAAGCCTGCTCGAGCGCCCGAACTATGCCCACCTGGCCACCCTGCTCCCGGACGGATCACCGCACAGCGTGCCGCTGTGGATCGATGTCGAGAACGACCGCATCGTGTTTCACCGATCCACACTCTCGCAAGGCCCGCAACTTTGCCCGCGACCCACGCGTCGCGATCTCGGTCACCGATCGCGATCAGCCGTTCACGATGGCCGAGATTCGCGGGCGCGTTGTTGAGCAGGTCGACGGCGAGATCGGCTGGCAGATCATCGACCGGATCTCGAAGAAGTACACCGGGCAGCCCTACCCACTGCGAACCGGTCGCGCCGCCTACGTGATCGAGGCCGAGCACGCGGCCGGCCACAGCTTCGGTTGAAAGGCTGGTCGGTTCAAAGGCTGGTCGGTCGTGATCAGGCGGGCTTGTAGGCCCGCAGCATCGGCAGAACCTGCTCGCTGAACGCGGACAGGAACCTTGACTGGTCATGTCCCGGCCCGTGAAAGACCAGATGGTCGAAACCCAGGTCAAGGTAGGGCTTGATCTGCTCCATGGCCTGCTCAGGTTTCGATGCGACGATCCAGCGCGACGCGACCTGCTCGATCGGCAGTTCGGCGCCGGCTGCCTGCATCTGGATCGGATCGTGCAGGCCGTGCTTCTGTTCCGCGGTCAGGGCCAACGGCGCCCAGAATCGACAGTTCTCCTGTGCCAGATCCGGATCAGGATCATAGGAAAGCTTGATCTCGATCATGCGATCGATCGAGTCCGCGGCCCGTCCCGCCTTCTCCAGACCTTCGTCGACGGCGGGCAGCAACTTGTCTTCGTAGAGCTCGCGTCCCTTGCCTGAGGTGCAGATGAAGCCCTCACCAGCCCGTCCGGCATAGCGCGCCACCAACGGCCCGCCTGCCGCCACATAGATCGGCACGGGCTTCGATGGTCGGTCATAGACGGTGGCGTCCGTGGTTTGGTAGTACTCGCCTTCGAACGTGACTCGTTCGCCGTTCCAAAGCGCGCGCATCAGGTCGACCGATTCTCGTAGCCTGGCGAATCGCTCTTTGAAATCAGGCCATTCGAGTCTGGCTACCGATACCTCGTTCAAAGCTTCACCGGTACCAATGCCGAGCATCACGCGATCCGGATACAAGCATGCGAGGGTACCGAACGCTTGCGCGATGATCGCCGGGTTGTAGCGAAACGTCGGGGTCAGCACCGATGTCCCCAGCTGAACTCGCTCCGTTCGCTCACCAACCGCGGCCAGCCACGCGATGGAGAACGGCGCATGGCCGCCATCGTGCTGCCATGGCTGAAAATGATCTGAGATCGTGACGCTGTCGAGTCCGACTTGCTCGGCCTGTACCGCGTAGTTCAGTAGTTCGCGGGGGCCGAACTGCTCCGCCGATGCCTTGTAGCCGATCTTCACACTCATCGATTCGTCCTGTCCGACGGCCGTGGTGAGCCGCCAATTCGCTCGAGCCTGAGCTGCGTTCCTCTCTGGCTAAAACTACTCAACCAACTCGGCTTGGATGTTGATCATCGAGGTGACGGTTCTGGCCCAGGTGAACTGTTCGGCGACCTCACGCGCGGCCCGACGGCGACTAGCGGCGTCGGTAGCCAATAACGCGCTGACCGCATCGGCGAAGCTGACCGGGTCAGCCGCTGCCGCCCGCCCAGCCCGTTGATCGATATTCGCGATCTCGGCCGCACCCGCACTGCGAACGGCGACGGTAGGGGTTCCACAGGCGAGTGCCTCCAACGCGGCGAGTCCGAACGTCTCGGCCGGCCCGGGTACGAGGGCCACGTCCGCGGCAGAGAAGAGCTCGGCCACTCGGGTCGCCGGGCGGACGTAGCCGGCGAAGCGAACGTCGAGCGGCCCGATCGACCGGCCGCATCTCGCGTCATTGCCGCGAGAGTGGTTCGCACCCTTCGCGATCTCGGCGACTTGGCGCCGCAGCCGTCGTTCTTGCGGTCCCTTGCCGACCAGCGTCAGGCGGGCAGGGACGCCACGGCGATGCAGCTCGGCCAGGGTGCTGATGGCAAGGTCTGGCCGCTTTTCCGCCGAAAGTCTGCTGACCGTGATCAGCTCGATCGGCTGCGCGCCACCAGCCTCGGCGGCAGATTGGTCCTCGGCGGCACAGTGGTTCTGGGTGGCAGAGTGGTTCTTGGTGACAGAGCAGTTGGTGGCAGAGCGGTCGACGGGCATGGGCCGGAATTGATCGAGATCAACGCCGAGCGGCACCACCCGCAGAGCACCGTTATCGGCGCCGAGATGTCGAAACTCGTCGGCTGCGAACTCCGAGCACACGACGAGTCGATCGCATTCGTCCAGCGCCCTGATCGCGAGGCGCCGCGCGAATGTCGGGACCAGCGCGGCGAGCGGTTTCGACACGAAGTGTCGAAGGGTGATGTCCAGGCGCTCATGCGATACCGCGATCACCGGAATCCGCAGCGTTCTCGCCCAGACCGAAACCCAGTGCTGGAGTATTTTGTCGTGCACCTCGATGAGGTCGGGCTTAGCGTCCGCTAGAGCGCGCAACACGGCTCGGCGGGAGAGGATGACCCGATAACCGCTGCCGTTGGGCAGCTTTGGCGCGGCGATCTGGATCAGGCCAGGACGCTCTCGGCTGGCCGGGCCCGGCACGATCAGGGTCGTCTCATGGCCATGTTCGCGGTATCCGGCACCCAGACGATCGACGGCTACCCGCAGGCCGCCCGAGGAAGGTGTGTAGAAGTTCGCCAGCTGGACGATCCGCATCACCGGGCAGCGCTGCCCGGCACGCTCTTTCGATGCGCCGGCCGGGCGCTGTTCGGGTGCGCACCGATCGGGATAGGGCCGATCGGGATGACGGCGCTCCTCGGCTTGACTGCGCTCCTCGGTTTGACGGCGTCGCCCGTGTTCGCTCGAAGCCCGATGACCGCGCGGTAATGCCCGATGAGTTCGTCGCCGATCCGACTCCAGGTGCGAGCTACGACAGAGGGACGTGCTTGCCGGGCTGCGGCGACCAAGGTTCGACGATCCGCCCGAAGCGCAGAGATCTGTGCGGCGAGCACCTTCGGGTCGTCACCGGACCATAACCAGCCGTTCTCGCCGTGTCGCACCAGATCGAGCGGTCCGCCCGCGGCAGCGGTCAGGACCGGCACGCCAGCCGCAAGCGCCTCCTGCACGACCTGGCAGAAGGTCTCGTCCGCGCCGGGGTTGACGAGCAGATCGAAGCTGGCCATCAGCCGCGACAAGTCGTGCCCGGTCTGGAGCCCGGTGAACGTAGCGTGCGGCATCGCGCGCTCGAGGGCTGCACGTTTCGGCCCGTCACCGACGATCACAAGCTGCACGCCGCCGAGGCGGCTGGCCGGCGCTAGCAGCTCGACTCGCTTCTCCGCCGCGAGCCGCCCGACGTAGCCGACGAGCATCGTGCCCAGCCCGCCGGTCTCGGCACGTAACAGCTCGCTGCGGTGCTTCGGGTGGAACCGCTCGGCGTCGACCCCGCGTTGCCAAATCGCCAGCGGGCCGATGCCGTGCGCCCGAAGTTGGTTGGCCGTCGCCGATGAGGGCACCAGCGTCAGGTCGGCCAGACTGTGCAGGCGCCTCAGCCGTGACCACAGGACACCGGAGGCGAAGCCCACGCGGTAACGCCGAAAGAAGCCGCTCAGGTCGGTCTGGAAGACCGCGATGGACGGTATTCCCAACGCGCGACCGGCGACCGCCGCGGACCAGCCGAGCATCAGCGGGGATGCCAGATGTATGACGTCGGGCGCCACCTCCGCCAGCGCATCGCGCAGGTCCAGACCGGGTCGCGCGATCGACAGACCGGCGTAGCCGGGCAACGACGTACTCGGGACGGCGATGACCTGGATGCGCTGACCTGCATCGGAGCGGTAGGTGTCGCCGGACGGTGCGATCACGACCGGCTCGTGCCCCTGACGCGCCAAGTGATCGGCGGTTCGGACGACGGAGTTGACCACGCCGTTCACGGCCGGTCGAAAGGTTTCTGCGACGAGGGCAACCCGCACGTTCACAGTGTTGCCGCACCGCGCGATCTGCCGCCGAGCGAAACCCGACGCCCAGATGAACTTTGCGCTAAGTCCTGCCGAGGCACGCTGGGCGACGACCCAGGGACAAACCGGCCGGGTCGGTGCCTGCCGTCGGGCCGATGGTGGTTATCCTCTGGAAGGAAGCTCGGGACGATGTACCTCTATGCGTTAACGGCGGTTCTGCGTTGACAGCGGGTGCCGGCCTGAACAGCTGAAACAAGTTGCCGGAGGCTGGTTTGACCACGACTGCTGAGCCGATCATCGTGAGCCCGTTGGACATCGAGCCCATGCCGATCGTGACGCGCCCGTATCCGGCGACGCCCGATCCCAAGGGATCGCTGTTCCTCAAGATGCTGCACACCACCGACCACAAGCTCATCGGTCGGATGTACATGGTGACGTCGTTCACCTTCTTCATGTTCGGGGGAGTGCTGGCCCTGATCATGCGCGCCGAGTTGGCGCGACCGGGCATGCAATTCTTGACGCCCGAGCAGTACAACCAGTTGTTCACGATGCACGGCACCATCATGTTGCTGTTCTTCGCCACGCCCTTGGTCTTCGCCTTCGCAAACCTGGTCGTTCCGCTGCAGATCGGCGCACCCGACGTCGCCTTCCCGCGGCTGAACGCCTTTTCGTACTGGCTCTATCTGTTTGGTGCAACGACCGCATGCGCGGGCTTCCTCACCCCGGGCGGTGCCGCCGACGGTGGCTGGACGTTCTACCTGCCGCTCAACAACGAGATCAACTCGCCCGGCACCGGTACCGACTTCTGGATCATCGGCCTGGCGATCTCCGGCCTGGGTACGATCCTCGGCGGCGTGAACTTTGTAACGACCATCATCACGCTGCGCGCTCCGGGAATGACGATGTTCCGGATGCCGATCTTCGTGTGGAACACGCTGGTCACGTCACTACTGGTGCTGCTCGCCTTCCCGATCCTGACCGCCGCGCTGCTGGTGCTGTGGGTTGATCGCCATCTCGGCGGCCAGGTCTTCGCCTCCAACAATGGCGGCGCCATTCTGTGGCAGCACCTGTTCTGGTTCTTCGGCCATCCGGAGGTCTACATCCTGGCCTTACCCTTCTTCGGGGTGGTGTCAGAGATCTTCCCGGTCTTCAGCCGAAAACCGCTGTTCGGCTACAAGGGCTTGGTGCTGGCAACGCTGTCGATTGCTGCCCTGTCCTTGACCGTCTGGGCTCACCACATGTTCGCCACCGGCGCCGTGCTGCTGCCGTTCTTCTCCTTCATGTCGCTGTTGATCGCTGTCCCGACGGGTCTGAAGTTCTTCAACTGGATCGGCACCCTTTGGCGAGGCTCGATCACCTTCGAGACCCCGATGCTGTTCTCGGTCGGCTTCCTGGTCACCTTCCTGTTCGGTGGCCTGACCGGCGTTCTACTGGCCATGCCGCCAGTCGACTTCCAGGTGTCGGACTCCTACTTCGTGGTGGCCCACTTCCACTACGTGCTCTTCGGAACCATCGTGTTTGCTGCCTATGCGGGCGTCTACTTCTGGTTCCCGAAGTTCACCGGCCGCTACATGGACGAGCGGTTGGGCAAGCTGCACTTCTGGCTGACGTTCTTCGGATTCCACGCCACGTTCCTGGTTCAGCACTGGCTCGGAAACGAAGGCATGCCGCGCCGCTACGCCGACTACTTACCGGGCGACGGGTTCACGACGCTGAACACGATCTCAACTCTCGGCTCGTTCCTGCTCGGCGCGTCGATGCTGCCGTTCCTCTACAACATCTACAAGTCCTACCGCTTCGGTGAGGTTGTGACAGCCGACGACCCCTGGGGTCACGGCAACTCCCTGGAGTGGGCGACGTCCTGCCCGCCGCCGCGCCACAACTTCACCTCGATGCCACGGATTCGATCCGAACGGCCGGCTTTCGAGGCGCACTACCCGCACCTCATCGATCGGCTCGAGCGTGAAGCGCACGCGGACAAGAAGCACAAGTTCGTCGAAGAGGTCGGCAAGGTAAGTGTGGGCAGCAATGGCGACCGCCAGGGCCAGAGAGACCCGGATCCAGGGAATTAGCGTTCTCATCACAGCTGGCGTCGGCGTCATCGACGTCCGCTGTGATCGGGAAGAATTCTGATGGATCCAATCGGTGTGCTGATAACCGTCTCCGGACGTGATCGGTCCGGGGTAACCGCCGCGCTCTTCTCCGCGTTCGCGGCGCATGATGTCGACGTCGTCGATGTTGAACAGGTCGTGATCCGCGAGCGACTGATCCTGGGTGTGGTCGTAGATCTCCGCGGTGATCCGGCTTCGTTGCGGCGCTCGATCAGCAACACCTGCGCCGCGCTGGGGATGGAGCACGAGGTCGTAGTCCTCGAGCAACCCGGCGATTCGCCCACGCGCTCGCACTCCCAGCCCGCCGCCCCGGGCAAGCCGAAGTTGCACGTCATCGTGCTCGGGCATCCGCTCCGCCCCGGGTCCATCGCCGACGTAACCCAGCGCATCGCCGACGTCGGCGGAAACATCGAATCGGTAACCCAGTTGTCGACGTACCCGGTTTCGAGTCTTGACATGATCGTCGCGGACGCCGACGAGACTAAGTTGCGGGGAACCCTCGTGAGCGCGGCCAGTGACACCGGCCTTGACATCGCCGTCGAACGTGCTGGCCTGGCTAGGCGCGCCAAGCGCCTGGTCGTGTTGGACGTCGATTCGACGCTGGTCCAGGGTGAGGCCATCGATGAGCTGGCCAGACGTGCTGGTGTCGAGGATCAGGTGGCCTCGATCACGGCCGAGGCAATGGCCGGCGACCTCGACTTCACCGAATCGCTGACCCGCCGGGTCAAGCTGTTGGCAGGGCTGTCACTGGCCGACGTCGAGCAGGTCCGCGACAGCCTTCAACTGACGGCCGGCGCCCGAACCATGGTGCGTACGCTAAAGCGCCTCGGTTACACGGTGGGAGTCGTATCCGGCGGTTTCACGGTCCTGACCGATCGGTTCGTGACCGAGCTTGGCCTGGACTTCGCCGCGGCCAACGTTCTCGAGATCGTTGACGGCAAAGTCACCGGACGGGTGCTGGGCGATATCGTCGATCGCGCGGGTAAAGCGACCGCGCTGCGCCGCTTTGCCGAGTCGTTCGAAGTTCCGCTGGCGCAGACGGTGGCAATCGGCGACGGTGCCAACGACATCGACATGCTGCGGACAGCTGGGCTCGGCATCGCGTTCAACGCCAAAGCCGCGCTGCGTGATAGCGCCGAGGTGGCAGTCAATCACCCGTTCCTGGACGTGGTGCTCTACATCCTGGGTATCTCCCGCTCAGAGATCGAAGCCGCAGATCTCGACGATGAGGTCGCCGAGTCGAACAGTTCACTGAGCTGACCGGCCCCTGCAACTAACTGGACTGACCGGCCCTGCGACCCATGCCGAGCGGCCCTGCGGTGGGGTGATCAGTCGAACACCACCGGCAGGCCGGGGTCGCCCTTCGACAGTTTCAGTGCCTCCCACGGAAGTGCCTCGATTGCCTTGCGGTGATGTGCCCGGGACTGCTCCAACGACGGTTGGTCGACCGGTTGACCTGCGCGCATCAGGGGAACAGTCAGCAGACGGTCCCGCTCGGCCGGGACGTAGTCGGCGCTGCCCAGGACGACCCGCTCCTCGGTCGCCGTACCCGACGCCCGATGGCGGCGATAGGCAAGTTTGCGGCCACCGCGGCTGGCTTTGTTCTCGCTGCGTTTCTCCACCGGGCGCTGGTCGACTTCGACGAGTTTGTAGACCAGACCTGCGGTAGGTGCCCCGGAGCCGACGACGACAGCTGTCCCAGCGCCGTAGATGTCAACTGGCGCGGCTGCCAACCCAGCGATCGAGTACTCGTCCAGGTCCCCGCTCACCACGATCTTGGTGCCGGATGCTCCCAGCGCGTCAAGTTGGGCGCGTGACTGGTGCGCCATCACGGCTAGGTCGCCCGAGTCGATCCGGATCGCTCCGAGCGCTGGGCCGGCCACCGCAACGGCCTTTTCGATGCCCAGGCCGATGTCGTATGTGTCGACGAGCAAGGTCGTAGCAACCCCGGATGCCTTGATTTGCGAGGCGAAAGCAGCTTCCTCGGTGTCATGCAACAAGATGAAGGCGTGAGCCGCCGTCCCCGCAGTGGGAAGGCTGTAACGCTCGCCGGCCGCGAGGTTCGAAGTCGAGGCGAAGCCGACCAAGTACGCGATCCGCGCTGCCGAAACGGCTGCAGCCTCATGGGTGCGGCGCGAGCCCATCTCGATCAACGGACGGTCACCGGCGGCGACCACCATCCGGGCAGCCGCCGCCGCGATGGCCGAATCATGGTTGAGGATCGAGAGCGCCAGCGTCTCCAGCAGGACCGCCTCGGCGAACGTGCCCCTGACCGAGAGGATCGGCGAATAGGGAAAGTACGGCTCGCCCTCGGCATAGCCGTCGATATCACCGCTGAACCGATAGCTGGCCAGGTACTCCGCTGTCGGGTCGTCGATCACTCCGGCTTCAGTCAGCCCGCTTAGTTGGCCTGGCGTGAAGCGAAAGGCCGCGATCGCCTCCAACAGCCTGCCGATTCCACCGGCCACGCCGAAGCGCCTGCCGTCGGGCAGACGGCGACCGAAGACCTCGAAGGAACAGTGGCGCGACGCGGTGCCATCGGCTAATGCGGCTTTCAGCATTGTTAGTTCGTAACGGTCGGTAAACAGAGCTGAGGAACTGCCGACAGCGTCCATGTTCTAGATGCTGCCAGATGAGCGCCGTGACACCATTGAATGGTGACAACCGCGTCGACACCCCTGCTGGAGCCCGTTACCGAACAGCGCTCTGATGAACAGGAACAGATCGATCCAGATCGGCCTTGGGTCACCGTCGTGTGGAATGACCCGGTCAACCTGATGAGCTATGTGACCCATGTCCTGATGAAGGTGTTCGGCTATCCGAAGGACAAGGCCACCGCAATGATGCTCGATGTGCACAACAAAGGTAAGGCCGTCGTTTCTTCGGGTCCGCGGGAGCGGATGGAAGGCGACACCGCGACGCTGCACGGCTACGGTCTCTGGGCCACGATCCAGCGCGATTCATGATGCAGGTGCGCGGATGAAAGTACGTGGATGAAAGTACGCCGGAAGCACGCGACTCTGCGGGTCGATCTGCTGCCTCAGGAGGCCGCTCTGCTGGGTGACATCTTCGACGATCTGGCCGAACTGCTCAGCACGGACGACGCGCCGTACGAGCAGGCAGCGGGCTCGGTCGATCCGGTCATCGCACGCCTTTACCCGGATGGCTACACCGATGACGACGAGGCGTCGGCCGAATTCCGGCAACTCGTAGCTGCCGACCTCAGAGCTGAGCGTTGCGCTCGCATCCAGGCCTGTCGCGCGGAGCTGCCGGTCGGCGGTGGACGCTTCGAACTCGATGACGAGGCGGCCGACCGCTGGATCCGCGTCATCAACGATGTCCGGCTCGCGCTCGGCACGAGGCTCGGGGTCAGCGAGACTGAGGAACTCGATCCGGCCGCTGAGTCGACGGTTCTGTACCACTGGCTCAGCGGCGTCCAAGAGATGCTCGTCATGCATCTGATGGGCTGATGTGCTGACGGTCGCTGGTGGCGGATATCCTGGTTCATTGTGTTGACACTCTCTACGGCGACCTACGATGCGATCGTCGCCCATGCCCGCCGGGACCACCCGGACGAGGCATGCGGAATCGTCGCGGGGCCGGAGGGGTCGGATCGTCCGGTTCGAGTGGTCGAGATGCTCAACGCTGAGCGTTCGCCTACGTTCTACCGCTTCGATTCGACCGAGCAGCTCAAGGTTTGGCGCGAGATGGACGACGCCGACGAAGAACCCGTGATCATTTACCACTCGCACACCGCCACCGAGGCCTATCCTTCACGCACCGATATATCGTTCGCCTCCGAACCGAACGCCCACTACGTGCTCGTTTCAACGCGGCAGCCCGACTCCGTCGAGTTTCGCTCGTTCCGCATCCTCGAGGGCATAGTGACTGAGGAGCCCGTTCAGGTGGTGGCACAGTTGTGACCAACTTTCGCGAAGCACTGAACCCAACCAGCTATGACAGTGGTATCGAGCGCGTGCTGCTTGGGCACACGATCGTCGCTGTCTGTTACGACTGTCACTGATCGCACAACGACCACGGGTCTGAGGACATATTTTCCACACCCAGGTCGTTCTCAGTCCTGTAGCCAATCGCGCGGCAGATCCACCCTGACGTGCACACCGTAGAAGGAGTTCCACACCATGGCCGTTGAGGTCAAGATCCCGACCATCCTGCGTAGCTACACCGGCGGCTCGAAGGCGGTGCCGGGTGACGGCGCCAATCTTGGCGCGCTGCTCGATGACCTCGAGAGCAGGCACTCGGGCCTCAAAGCTCGGCTGATCACCGACGACGGCTCGCTACACCGATTCGTGAACATCTACGTCAATGACGAAGATGTCCGTTTCACCGGTTCGCTCGACACCACCCTGGCCGACGGTGATTCGGTGACCATCCTGCCTGCCGTTGCTGGCGGTAGCGCCGCTGGCGGTTCCGTCTAGAAATGCGGTCATCACATGACTCGCTATAACTCACTCACCGAAGCCGTCGGCGGCACACCGCTGGTGGGGTTGCCGAGACTCTCGCCGCGTTGGGAACCAGGGGCAGAGGGTCCAGCAGTCAGGCTGTGGGCGAAACTCGAAGATCGCAATCCCACCGGTTCGATCAAGGACCGCGCCGCCCTGGCCATGGTCAGCGCTGCAGAGGCGGACGGACGGCTCACCCCGGGTTGCACGATCCTCGAACCCACCTCGGGTAACACCGGCATCTCCCTCGCGATGATCGCCAAACTGAAGGGCTACGGCATCGTGTGCGTGATGCCGGAGAACACCTCGGAGGAGCGCCGTCAGCTGCTGGAGATGTTCGGTGCCCGGATCATCTCCTCACCCGCCGCTGGCGGCTCGAACCAGGCCGTGGCACTGGCGAAGAAACTGGCAGTCGAGAATCCTGAATGGGTAATGCTGTATCAATACGGAAACCCGGCGAACGCCCAGGCGCACTACGACGGAACGGGGCCTGAGATCCTCGCGGATCTGCCGTCCATCACGCATTTCGTGGCCGGGCTCGGGACGACCGGAACGCTCATGGGCACGGGCCGTTTCCTGCGCGAGAAGGTTCCCGGTGTGCAGATCATCGCGGCCGAGCCGCGCTACGGCGAACTTGTCTATGGCCTGCGCAATATCGACGAAGGCTTCGTACCGGAACTCTATGACGATTCCGTGTTGAGCTCGCGTTTCTCGGTGACCTCCTATGACGCGCTGCGTCGCACTCGCGATCTCGTCGAGCAAGAGGGCATCTTTGGCGGCATCTCCTCCGGCGCGATTCTGCACGCAGCGCTCGGGGTCGCGGACAAGGCTCTGAAGGCCGGTGACTCTGCCGACGTCGTCTTCGTGGTGTGCGACGGCGGGTGGAAGTACCTGTCGACCGGTGCGTACTCGGGCTCGCTGCAGCAGGCCGCCGAGCGGCTAGAGGGGCAGCTCTGGGCCTAGTGCCCTCGTATCGCGCACCGGCGACTCGCCGAGTTGTTGGCACTTGAGCGATAGCTGAGTGAGGTAACCAATCCGGCACGCGTCGGCATTGGGACTGCCGGTACGGTTGGGTGCGTGACGGCATCGAGCCCAGGCAACACACCGGCGAAGCCTCCGAGACGAGCCTCGCTGTCGCGATTGACGCCGCAGCAGCAGGCTGCCCGCAAACAGCAACAGCGCGAGGAGCTGGCAAACTCCAGCCTTACCGTCGGTCTCAGGCCCTCCACCTATTCCGGCGCCGCGGTCTATGCCGGCGGCATGCTCGCAGTGCTGTGGATCATTCTCATCGTCAATGCTGTCCTCGATCATCGGCTGCTGCGGTTCGGAATAAAGCCACGCAAGATCGACGGCCTGGACGGCATCATCTTCTCGCCGTTTCTGCACGCCAACGCCGGTCACCTCGTCGCCAACTCGGTGCCGTTCGTCGTGCTTGCCTGGCTGATGTTGATCAGCGGTGTCCGGGCTTTCATGATCGTGACCCTGGCCGGCATCCTGGGTGCCGGCCTCATCGACTGGTTGGCTGGCCCGAGTGACTCGGTCATCGTCGGCGCGAGCGGTGTGATCTTCTGCTGGCTGGGCTATGTTCTGGCAAGGGCTTGGTTCTCCCGAAGACTCGTCTGGATCGCGGTTGCGGTCGCCGTCGCGGCGGTGTTTTCGTCGATGTTCTCGGGACTGCTGCCAAGACTGGACAGCAACGTGTTCTGGGGCGGGCACGTTTCCGGCTTCATCGTCGGCGCGCTGATCGCGTACGTGATGCATCGCAGACCGAACAAGGCGAAGGCACCGAGCAGCGCCCCGCCGTTCATGAGCAGCTGAGTAGGCTTATTCGGTGCCTGCGCTATCTGCCGAAGCTCCGATCGGCATGTTCGATTCCGGAGTTGGCGGACTGACCGTCGCGCGCGCCGTTCTGGACCAACTCCCCAACGAGGCGCTGCATTACATCGGCGACACCGCCCACGCGCCGTATGGGCCGCTGGCAATTGCTGACGTGCGAAAGTACGCCCTCGAGGTGATGGATTCACTCGTCGCGTCGGGCGTAAAGATGCTCGTCATAGCCTGCAACTCAGCCTCTTCGGCCTGCCTCGCCGATGCACGGGAGCGGTACGACATACCGGTCGTCGAGGTAATCCGCCCCGCAGTCCGCCGGGCGGTCGCGGCGACCCGGAACCGGCGTGTCGGCGTCATCGGCACAGTCGCAACGGTTACCTCAGGTGCCTACCAAGACGCCTTTGCCGCTGCACCTGACCTCGATGTCGTGGTGGCGGCCTGCCCGCAGTTCGTGCCGTTCATCGAGCGCGGTGTCACCAGCGGCAGGCAGCTCCTCGGTCTCGCCGAGTCCTACCTTGCGCCGCTGGCGGCGGCGGACATCGACACCCTCGTTCTCGGCTGCACTCACTACCCCTTGATCACAGGATTGCTGTCGGTCGTGCTCGGCGATGCGGTGACGCTGGTCTCGAGCGCCGAGGAGACCGCCAAGGACGTCTATCGCACGCTGTTGCAGGCGGATCTGCTTCGCCCAGATTCAGCCACCGCGCCGATACATCAGTTCGACGCGACGGGGGCCGCGGAGCCGTTCAACAAACTCGTCCACAGGTTCGCAGGGCTCGATCACGCCGAACTCAGCCGGCGGTGACAGTGCGCCTCAGCCGGCGAGAAAGCTGAGGCGTACCTCGCGATCGGGATTGTCGACATTCGTATCGACCAGACACACCGACTGCCACGTCCCCAGCTGCATTCGGCCATCAAGAACAGGGATGGTCGCCTGCGGGGCAATGATCGCCGGCAACACGTGATCGCGACCGTGGCCAGCCGAACCGTGTCGGTGCCGCCACCGGTCATCGGCGGGTAAAAGCGACTGGAGGATCGCGAGGAGATCCTCATCGCTACCCGCCCCGGTTTCCAGAATCGCGATCCCTGCCGTGGCGTGCGGAACGAAGACGTTCAGCAAACCGCTCGTCTCAGCAGCTTCAGCGGCGAGAAAGACTTCGCAGTCAGCGGTGATATCGCGCACCTGCGGTTGATGGCCGGTATGAACCCGAATCAGCTTGCTTCGCATCTGATCATCCTGGCACTGCGCACCGCCCGCCTTATGATTTGGCGCGACCTGAGACGATGAAAGCGTGCAAGTATCCGTTCTCGGACCCGTCCAGGTCATCGACTCTGGCCGGGTGGTGCAGGTTGCAGGCCTTCGGCTGAGGCGGCTGCTGGTCCGGTTGGCCGTCGACGCCGAGCACCCCGTCAGCACCAGCGAGCTGATCGACGCCGTCTGGGGCGAGCAGACCCCGGCCGAGGAGGCCAACGCACTCCAGACCTTGATATCGAGGCTTCGACGCACGCTCGGCAATCCGCAGCTCGTGCAGCAGGTACCTGGCGGCTATCAACTGGCCGGCGTCGAACTCGACACCGATCTATTCATCCAGCTCGTGCGTGATGCCCGGTTGGCGGCCGAGGCACATGATCCAGCTCGTGCGGCAGAGGTGTTTCGGCAGGCACTCGCTGTGTGGCGCGGTCCTGCGCTGTCTGACGCCGGCGACGCCGACTATGCGCGTTTCGCGGTAGTCCGCTGGAATGACCTGCGCCTGAGCGCCATCTGCGGGCGAATCGAGGCGGACCTGAAGCTCGGACGAGCTGGCGATGTTGTCCCCGAGTTGGAATTGCTGGCCCAGGAGCACCCGCTGCGCGAGCAGTTCACGCAGTTGCTGATGGCAGCTCTGAGTGCGTCAGGCCGACCGGCAGAGGCTCTAGCAGTGTACGAACGCCTACGCAGCAGGCTGGCCGACGAGCTCGGCAGCGACCCGACCGCGAGCCTTCAGCAGGCACATCTGGAACTCCTGCGCGCAACTCCCGGACCGGCAAGCTCCAACGGCCGCTCGCCCGCACCGGGATCGGCTGTCGAGCCGCGGACGGCCCGCAAGACCAATCTCCGTTCCTCGCTCACGAGTTTTCTCGGCCGCGACGACGAGGTGAAGCGCGTTTCGACGCTGCTCGAATCCGGTCGCTTGGCAACCATCGTCGGCCCAGGAGGCGCCGGCAAGACCAGGCTGGCCGGTGTCGTCGCCGCCGACTGGACGCAGCGCCTCGACGACGGCGTGTGGCTGGTAGAGCTGGCGCCGGTGACTGAAGTGGCCAACATCCCGCAGGCCATTCTCGGCTCGCTCGGCGTGCGCACCAATCAGGTTCTTGAACGAGCCACCGACGTTGCGCGGATGGCAACGCTGGATCGGCTCATCGACGTACTCGCCGACTCGAGCTGCCTGCTCGTGATCGACAACTGTGAACACTTGATCAGTGCGGTGGCTCAGCTGCTGGACAATCTGCTCGCGCACTGTCCTCAGCTGCGCGTGCTGACCACCAGCCGCGAGCCGTTGGGAATCGATGGCGAGGCGTTGTGCATCCTGCCGCCGCTAACCCTCCCGACCGCCGATGCGAGTGTGCTCGAGGCGACGAGCTACCCCTCGGTCCAACTGTTCGCAGACCGCGCCGCTTCGGTGAGCGGGGACTTCGCCGTCGACGAGTCGACGGTGAGCTCGGTGGTCGAGATCGTCCGCCGGTTGGACGGCTTGCCGTTGGCTATCGAACTCGCCGCCGCACGGTTGCGGGTCCTGCCCGTCGCCGAGATCGCTGCCCGGTTGTCGGACCGCTTCAGGTTGCTGACGGGTGGTAGCCGGGTCGCTATGCCACGCCACCGGACGCTACGCGCTGTGGTCGAATGGAGCTGGGATCTGCTCACCCCGACCGAGCGTTTGCTCGCCGAGCGGTTGTCGGTCTTTCCCTCCGGGGCGACTGTCGACAGTGCGATTGCGATTTGTGCCGACGCTGCGCTGCCCGCTGATCAGATCGCAGACTTGCTCAATGCACTCGTCGACAAGTCGTTGGTGCAGGTTGACGACACAACTGGTATTCGATTTCGAATGCTGGAGACGATTCGCGAGTACGGCGCCGAGCGGCTGTCCGAACGAGACGCGGTGGACGCCGTCCGAATGGCGCACGCCCGCTATTTCGCCGCGCTGGTTGCCGAAGCGGAGCCGTGGCTACGCACCGCCGAGCAGTTGACGTGGCTGCGCATTCTCGATCTGGAGCGAGACAATGCCCTTGCGGCGCTGCGGTATCTCGGTGAGTCAGGTAAGCGCGAGGAGACCCTGCGGCTGGCGACATCACTTGGGTGGTACTGGACGTTGCTGGGCAGCCACAGCGAGGCGGTGACCTGGTTGGCATTCGCTTTGGACGTGCCTGCTGATTCTGAAGGTGAATCCGACGGCGCAGTCGAGGTGCTCGCCGCGGCGGTTCATGCCCTCAACACGATGGCGACCACCTTCGGCGACGGAGCCGAGCCCGAGGTCGCCGCGACACTGACGCGCCTGGACGAGATCGGGCATCGGTTGGCTGAGATCGACGCCGATGACAATCCTGTTGTGATGCTGATGCGACCGATGATGGCGTTCTTCAGCGGCGACTCCGAGCGGGTTATGAGCTTGCTCGAACCTGCGATGTCGTGTGGGGATGCGTGGGTACACGGCGCGGCCCTGATGTTTCGGTCCAATCTGCACGAGAACAACGGGGACATCGAAGCAATGCGTCACGATGCCAGCCTCGCTCTCGAAATATTCTCTGAGATCGGCGACCGCTGGGGGCTGGCTTCGACGCTGTCCGCGCTGGCCCAGGTCCACGCACTCGATGGTGAATTGCGGCTTGCCATCGATGAGTATCAGCAGGCCGCTGCGCAGCTGGCGGAGTTCGGGGCATCGTCAGACGAGGCGATGTTGCACCTGCGACTTACCGATCTCTACCTGCGTCTGGGTGATCTGGAAGCCGCAAAGCGCCAAGCCGAGCTGGTAAAGACCACGGACTTCCAGGCCGGAAGCCGGGCGCAACGGTTACTGGCCGACGCGGCGTTCGCCGCGATCGCTGTGGTGGAGAATGACCAGGCCTCGATCGAGTACTACCGTGAAAGTCTTGTCGATCAGTTGGACCTGCTCAGCCCCGTGCATCCGATCAACGGTCACATTCGGGCGATCACCCTGGCGACAGTTGCTTCGCTGGAGTTGTGCTCTCACGGACCGGACCAAGAAGCACGGGCTGCGCGGGCACGCGATCGTCTGGAGCTCGCCTACGACGCGGCTCTGGGTACCCAGGACATGCCGATCATGGCATCGGTTGCGGTAGCGGTCGCGACCTGGGCTGCCGATCAAGGCTATGACCGAGAGTCCGCGGCGATGCTGGGAGCCGCCGCACAACTGCGGGGCGCGGACGACAAGACGGATACCTTCGTGCGTTCGCTGACCCAACGACTGCGACAGTCGATGGCCGATGACTTCGGTGAGTTCTATCAACAGGGTCGCCAACTCGATCGCGAGGCAGCTCTCGAGCGAGTGAATCCGGCCTCGATAGCGCGGGCTGTCTCGCCCAGTTAGCCCATCAACTATCGCGGCGCGGTGGTTGCTGGTGAAATCGGTGCTCAGGCCCGCCGACGGTAGCCGCGAAGCGCGAGCGGAACGAACACGACGAGTATCACTGCCATCCAGCCCAACGTCCAAGCGAGGTCGGTGGCGACCGGGCCGCCGAGCATCAGACCGCGCACTGCGCTGACCAGGTGCGAGATCGGGTTCACCTTTACGAAGGCCTGCAACCAACCCGGCATCGTGTCCGTGGAGACAAAGGTGTTGCTACCGAAGCTCAGCGGGAGGACGAGCAGGAACATGATTCCCTGCACGGATCCCGAGGTCCGAGCGACCATACCTACGAATACCGAGATCCAACAGAAGCACAGTGCGAAGGCGATGGAGAGCCCGAAGCCGGCGGCGACGGAAAGCGCATTGGTGTGAAAGCGGAAGCCGATCAGCGTGCCGAAGATGGCGAACACCGCGCACAGCACGACGTAACGCACCACATCAGCGAGGACCGCGCCCACCAGCGGTGCCGACCGCGCGATCGGAAGCGATCGGAAGCGATCGAATACCCCTTTCTCGATATCGGCATTGAGGTTCTGGCCGAGAGCTACCCCGGCCATTGCGATGGATTGACCTAACAGGCCCGGTAACAGGAATTGCAGGTACTCGTGCTGCGACCCACCGCCGATGGCGCCACCGAAGATGTAAGTGAACAGCAGCAGGAAGATCACCGGTTGCAGCGTCACATCGATCAGCTGCTCAGGGGTCCGGGTGAGTTTGATCAGGCTGCGTCGCGCCAACACGAGCGCGTGACGCATCGTCATCGCGAAGCCCGAACCGCTTATCGGGGCCGCGAGCTCGCCGAGCGGGCCTTGCGGCCGGGGTTGGACTTCAGGGGAAAGGGTCGTCGTCATGCGGCTGGCTCCTCTGCATCGGTATCTGCATCGGTATCGGTGGACCGGCCGGTAAGAGTGAAGAAGACCTCATCCAGACTCGGCAGGTGAAGCGAGAGTTCGGTAACGGTGATGCCTGCGTTGCTGAGGCGGGCCACCGTGTCGGTGAGGGCGGTATCGGATTCCACCGGCACGCTCAGCCGGCCGCGGCTGGCGATTTCTGGTCGGGCACCGGCGACGACGCCGAGAATCGAGGCCACTTCATCGAGGCGGCTCTCGTCCGTGGGCCGGACTTCCAGCCGCTGGCCGCCGACGACCTGTTTGAGGCCGTCCGGGGTGTCGTGGGCGATGACTCGGCCGTGATCGATGACGCTGATCTCGTCCGCCAGTGCGTCCGCCTCGTCGAGATACTGCGTGGTCAGCAGAACCGTCGAGCCCTCGGAGATGAGTCGCCGTACGACACCCCACATGTCTTCGCGCTTGGACGGGTCAAGGCCGGTGGTCGGCTCATCGAGGAAGATGACGGACGGGCGCCCGACCAGACTGGCCGCGAGGTCGAGACGGCGTCGCATACCGCCGGAATAGGTTTTGGCGATTCTGCTGGCCGCGTCGGAGAGGTCGAACCATTCCAGGAGTTCGGATGCTCTGCTCCTGGCGTCACGACCGGACAGATTCAGCAACTGGCCAATCATGACCAGATTCTGGGTACCGGTGAGGTCTTCGTCGACTGAGGCGTACTGGCCGGTCAGACCGATGGTCTGGCGCACCTTGTGGGCCTGGGTGGCGACGTCCAGGCCCGCGATGCGTGCAGAGCCAGAGTCAGCCTTGAGCAGGGTAGCCAGGATTCGTACCGCTGTGGTCTTGCCAGCGCCGTTCGGGCCAAGGACTCCGAGGACAGAACCTGGACGCGCCGCGAGATCTACACCGGCCAAGGCCTGGGTTCCGGTTGTCGCGTTGCCGAAGCGCTTCGTCAGGCCGTGGGCTTCGATGGCGTATTCCATCTGACAACTCCTCAGGTTTCGTATGGGACTGTGGAACGTGGGCGGCATTCATCAGCTGCACCGCTGTCGATCATCAGATTGCCCGAGCTGCCTGACAGCTCACGTACATGGCGCTGATATGTGCTGATACGCGCTGACAGGCGCTGATACGGACTGATACGGACTAGACAGGCGCTGATCGCCGCTGTCGGCGCCGGTGGATAGGGTGACGGCTATGACCCGCCCCGACGGTCGCGCCGCCGACCAACTCCGCCCGATCACGATCACCCGCAACTGGCAGGCTTACGCCGAAGGCTCGACGCTCATCGAGTTCGGTGCGACGAAGGTGCTGTGCGCGGCCTCGGTCACGCAGGGTGTTCCGCGCTGGCGTAGGGGGAGCGGGCTCGGCTGGGTGACGGCGGAATACTCGATGCTCCCGCGGGCGACCCTGACCCGCAATGACCGAGAGTCGGTGCGAGGCAAGATCGGCGGCCGCACACACGAAATCTCCCGGCTGATCGGGCGCTCGTTGCGGGCGGCGATCGACCTTTCAGCTCTCGGCGAGAACTCGATTGCGATCGATTGCGATGTCATCCAAGCCGACGGCGGGACTCGTACCGCGGCGATTACGGGTGCCTATGTCGCGCTGGCCGACGCCGTGAGCTGGCTCGGCGAGCGAAAGGCATTGGCCAAGCCCGCTCCGCTGATCAATGCGCTCTCTGCGGTTTCGGTAGGCGTGATCGACGGCGAACCGCGGTTGGACCTGATGTACGAAGAGGACGTGCGCGCCGAAACCGATATGAACGTCGTGGTGACCGGTTCGGGCGACTTCGTCGAGGTACAGGGGACGGCCGAGGGCGTGCCGTTCCGCCGCGACGAACTGGATGCATTACTCGATCTGGCGATCGCGGGTTGCGCCGAACTCGATCTGCTGCAGAAGCAGGCACTCGCGTCGTGACCGGATCGAGGACGAAGACTGTTCTTCTGGCGACCCGCAATCCGAAGAAACTCGATGAGTTGCGACGCATCCTTGCCGATGCTGTCCTTACCGAGCTCGACACGGACGTCCACGTCGAGGTGCTCGGCCTTGGCAGCGTCCCCGCCTACGACGAGGCGCCGGAGACTGGGGCGACCTTCGCCGAGAACGCGTTGTTGAAAGCCAACGAGGCCGTCCGGTACACAGGCCTCGTGTCGGTTGCCGACGACTCGGGTATTGCCGTCGACGCCCTGAACGAGATGCCAGGCGTGCTGTCGGCCCGGTGGGCAGGCAAAGCAAAAGATGACGAGAAGAACCTCAACCTCGTGCTCGAGCAGGTGGCCGATGTCCCAGATGAACGCCTCGGGGCGGCCTTCGTCTGCGCGGCGGCTCTGGTCACTCCTGCGGGCGAGCAGCGGGTCACCGAAGGTGTCATGCGCGGCCGGTTGATCAGACAGCCGCGCGGCGCCAATGGTTTCGGCTACGACCCGATTTTCGTCCCCGACGGCTACGAGGTCACGAGTGCGGAACTAGATCCTGCCCAAAAGGATGCGATCAGCCACCGGGGCAAGGCCTTACGGGCACTGCTGCCCGCTCTGCTGGACGCGCTGGGTGATTGACGGGCCTGCCTCAGACCAGTGGCGCGATGAACGCGCGCTGGGGCGGTTCGAGCTGTTCCTGTTCACGGCGGTTGCGACTGTGCTTGTCGTCCGTACCGCACTTGCAGTAACGGGGTATCCGCAGGTCGGCGGTGGTGGTCTGCATGTCGCGCACGTGCTCTGGGGCGGCTTGCTCATGGGCGTGGCCATTGTCATCGTCGAGATTCTTCCGGGGACGCGGGTACGAGTTCGGGCAGCGTTCATCGGGGGGATTGGGTTCGGACTCTTCATCGACGAGATCGGCAAGTTTCTTACCAAGGACGTCAACTATTTCTTCCGTCCGGCCGTCGCGATCATCTACGCGACCTTCGTGTTCGGCTACCTGATCGTTCGGGAATTCATCCATCGCCGCAAACTCGACGACAGTCGCAGGCTTGCTCTCGCGGCGACCGCGGTCGCAGACCTCTCGCTCGGCCAGCTCGATCAGCACGCGCGTCAATACGCGTTGGCCCTTCTCGAAGGCGTCGATGAGACGAGCGAGTTGAGAGAGGCGGCGCTCGCGGTCGGCAAGGCTTTACGAGCGCAGCCGCCGGCGAAACGCTCGATCGAGACGTCGCTTACCCAGATTCGAGACCGGATCTCCATGATCTCGGCCGGTCTGCTCGGTTCGGCACTGGCTCAGCGACTCGTGCTGTGGATCTCGGCGTTGATCGCAATCGACATTATCGTTACCGTGCTCGCCTCGTTCATCGCTGCCGACAACGTCAGTTTCGTGCGTAAATCCCTCGACACCGGTATCCCCAGTCTGCTCAGCGCGACCTTGGTCATCGTGGGTGTTGTCCGGCTACTCAGCGGGCATCGCCAAAGCGGTTTGCGTCTGATTCAGACCGCAGTGCTGATGAAAGTGCTGTTCACCGAGATCGTCGTCTTCAACCGAGAGCAGTGGTTCGGTCTGGTCAGCTTCGCCTTTGATCTCATCGTGCTCGCCGTCATCGGGATCATGCTTGATCCGCAGCCGGTGCCTCAGGCCGAGGGCGATGTCGGCTCGCACGATGCGGGTCCGGCGAAGCCGCTGAGCCATCGAACCGCTGGGTAGCGAAGAGGACCGGCCCCCGCAAGTGCTTCGTTGCACTCTGGTCCTCTTCGCTACCCGACGTCCGTCGACGCCGCGCCACGTTTCAGCGCGCGTCGGCAGTGCGGTTACAGCGCGTCGGGTGCGGGGACGCCTTGGTGGCGCCGTTCGGCGGCTATCTCGTCCGCCGCCGTCACACCAACAGGTAGGTCCACCGTCGTCTTGGGCCCCTTGAACCAATTCTTGACCGACACATGCCAGGCGATCCACAGCAGCAGCAACGCCCCGAGGACGACAATCGGCGTGTAGTTCACATACTTCCAGGCGAAGCCGTCGGTGAACGGGACCCCGCCGATGGACGTTGGGAACAAGGCAACAATCGAGGACACCACGATCTCGATCACCGCGACCAGGCACATCCACTTGTACTTCGACCCGAGGGTCCAGTTACCCGGCACGAACGAGTCACCGGCCCGCCATCTCAAGAAGATGGGGATGGCGAAGGCTACGTACAGCCCGATGACGCCGATCGAGACGACGGCGAAGAACGCGACCGGAACCGGGGCTCCGTTGATATCGACTTTGACCAGTGCGGGCAGCGTCACGATGATGGCGATGATGGCCGAGACGATCACGCCGTAGACCGGAACGCGGTTGTGGTTCAACTTGGACCAGTACTGGCCCCCGGGCACTGCGCCGTCGCGGCTGAACGCATACAACATTCGCGTTGTCGAGGTCATACATGCGACGGTGCAAAAGAATTGGCCGGCCGCCGAGATCAGCAGAACCGTGCCTCCCCAATTGGAGGTCAGCGCTTGGGAGAAAATGACGGCGACGCCGCCACCGCCGGCGGTGACCTTGTCCTGATCCTGCACGGCGAACAGGAACGTCAGCAGCAGAATCCAGCCACCGATGGCCGAGTAGAAGATCGATTGCCAGATACCGCGCGCCGCGGAGTTGGCAGCGGATTTGGTCTCCTCCGAGAGGTGCGCAGACGCGTCGTATCCCGTGATGGTGTACTGCGTGAGGATCGCCGAAATAGGTAGCACCAAAAAGAGAAAACCGATGCCGTGGGTACTCGAGCCGAAGATGCCGGTGTTGTTGACGGTGTGGGTGAACACCATCGACATGCTTGCGTGGTGCTTGGGCACGAAGATCAGGATCAACACCACGGCGGCTGCTCCGGCGACGTGCCACCACACCGAGATGTTGTTCAAAATCGCGAGCAGGTGGGACGAGAAAATGTTGATCAACGCAGCCAGCGCAAGGATGCCAATGAAAATGTAGAAGACTCGATTGAGGCTGTAGTGCGAGGCGTACGAGGTCGAGAATGTCCCGATCGTCAAGTCGAGGAACGTTGCACACCCGTACGCGACAGAGGCGACGATTGCGAGCAGGCCGATCAGATTGAGCCAACCGGTGTAGTAGCCGGCCTTGGGGCCGCCAAGCTTCGAGGCCCACCAGTAGATGCCGCCCGAGGTCGGAAACGCTGACACCAATTCCGACATGCACAGGCCGATGATCAGGATGAACATGCTGACGATAGGCCATCCCCAGGCAATCGCGGCCGGTCCACCATTGTTCCAGCCCAGTCCGAAGCTGGTGAAACACCCAGCGAGGATTGAGATGATCGAAAACGAGATCGCGAAGTTCGAGAAGCCAGACCAAGACCGGTTCAGCTCCTGCTTGTAGCCGAGTTCGGCCAGGCGCTTTTCGTCTTCGCCTAGCTCGGCCAGATCGTTACCTTCAGGCACGTTGTTTCCCCTTAGCTGGTCGGGTTGTCTCGATCGGGCTGTTGTACCGCTCGCAATAACTGCTCAAGATCCGCGCCCTTGAAGGTCGCGACTGCACGTTCGTACTTCTCCATTCCCCAGTTCCAGAAATCGAAATCGAGGTCGCTCACGCCGTCCTGGATGGAGGCCCAGAGTGTCCAGCCGTATTGCGACATCAGAGCCCAGAGCTGGGCGCGGGCATATTTCGACGGTGACTGGTGTCCGAAATACAAACTCACCAATTCCGCCAACTGGCTATCGGCCAGATTGGATTCACTCGCGATGTTTCCTAGTTCGAAGGATGCCTCGTTGTTGCCTGCGTACTCGTAGTCGATCAGCCAGAGCTTGCTCCCGTCGTCGATGAAGTTTTCGGCGAGCAGATCGTTGTGGCATGGGACCGTGAGTTCGGGCTGAGCGGCGAGCGCCGTCTTGATCTCACGGAGAGTTGGCATGAAATCGAGGTAGCCAGCCGGCAGGCGGAAGCCGGACTCCTGCACGATCGACAGGTATCGCCGCTGGATCGCGAACATGTCGAAGTCGTTGACGAAGCGCGGCCCGCGGTGCAGCTGGCGACAGGCCGAGGCGATTCTCGGCAGATTGTTCGGGTCCCGAACGTCTGCGGCACACCAGGTGCGGCCAGTGACGAACGCGATCACCATGACGCCGAGGTCAGGCCGGTACTCGACGACCTCCGGAGCTACACCGGCGGTGGCGGCAGCGACCGAATTGCGGTATTCGGCGATTCGATCGATGGCGAGCAGACCGCTGTGCGGCGACGAGGTACGGGCAACGTAACAGCCGGCATCGGTCGTGATCTTGTAGTTCAAGTTGGTGAGGCCGCCGGGCAACGGCTCGATTTCGTTCGAGCCGGACGCGGAGCCGATCGTGGAGCCGATCGTGGAGCCGATCGTGGATGGCCGGGCTTGCCCATTTACCAAATCGCCCAGCAAGCGCAGCGCGCGCTCGTCCGGTGCAGCTGTCCTCACGCGGTATCCCTCACGTGAGCTCCTCGCTCGAGCGGACCTGGCAAACATCCGGTTCCGGGATGCTAAGCCCTACGGACACTTAAGGTCTAGATCGAATGTGCGATCGCGGTTACGCAATCGTTTCGGTTGCGCAACCGTGTCCAAGAATCCTGGTCAAACGCGGACATACAGCCGCGAGAACCGCAAGAAAAAGGGGCCGAGCCGCCCACCCACGAGGCCCGGATCGGCTGGTGACGGTGTCGCTAGCCGTTGCGCGCGGCCCAACCGCTGTGGACGCTGATCCGCACGCGGTCCGGCCGGAAGAGATCGCGGGCATATTCGACGGGCAGCCCGGAAGCTGTGGACGCGGTCCTTTCGACCAGCATCGCTGGTACGCCAGGAGTCAGCCCGAGGAGCCCCATATCGCCAGGAGAGGGGTTGACGGGTTCGAGGTATTCGGTTGCCGTGAGTGGCTCTTGGTTGTATTCAGTCGTCAGCAGGCGGTACAACGATCCGGTGAGATCGTGACGCAACAGGTCAGTGAAGACTGCGGCTGGAAAGTAGGACCGCTCCAGTGCAAGCGGCTGCCCGTCGGCGGACCGAACCCGAACGATCTCGTGGACCAGATCGTCGCGGGTGATTCCGAGAGCACGGGCGACCGCACGTGAGGCGGATTGGGTGAGAGCACTGACTACCTCTGCCCGCGCCTCGAGGTTCGCTCGGCGCAGCTGCTCGGTGAAGCCGGTGAGACCGGTCAGGTCGCATTCGATCTTCGGTTCGACCACGAAGGTTCCACCCGAGCGGCCCGGCACGCGGTCGATCACGCCACGTTGTTGCAGCCCGGCCAGCGCCTGTCTCAGAGTCATGCGGCTCACCCCGAACGCCGCTGCCATGTCCTGCTCCCGCGGTAGGCGGTCGCTCGGTGCGAGCTCGCCCTCGAAGATCATGTCCAGAAACCAGCGCTCGATGAGGCTGTGTGCGGGCGTCCCGGCTAGCCGCTCTACTGGCGCGATGCGTGTTAGTAGTTCGTCGGGCACGGGCCGCTCCTTTACGCGGAATCTTGGAGAATGTACCTGTCGGACCGGCTGCCACGATCGTCAGGCGCGAATTGCGTGCGAATGCGGGGCCACTCAGCGTGAACGGTTACCGTGGGACGGCAGCGAAGACTAGATGGCCAGCGACGATGTGGAGCAACGTTTTATGCGAGTTACCGGGCTGGGGCACGCCAGTGCGTTGATCGAGACCGAGTTCGGCTCGGTGCTGACCGATCCGTGGGTCAACCCCGCATACTTCGGCTCCTGGTTTCCGTTTCCAGACAATTCGGGATTGGACTGGGAGCGCATCGGCCAGGCTGACTACCTGTTCATCTCGCACCTGCATCGTGACCATTTCGATCCAGTTCACCTCGAGCGGTACGTGTCCAAAAAGGCGACTGTCCTGCTGCCGGCGTACGCGACGACCGAACTCGAAGATGAGCTACGCGATCTTGGCTTCACATCGTTCGTGAAGACGGTCAACGATGAGGTGCGCGACGTCGACGGTCTGCAGGTCATGATCCAATCGCTGACTGCGCCCACCGACGGGCCCGTCGGTGATTCGTCGCTGTGGCTGTCCGACGGCACCACCGTCCTGCTCAATCAGAACGACGCGCGGCCCTCGGACCTGACGTCGTTCGCCAAGCTGGGCCACGTCGACGTGCATCTCCTGCAGTTCTCTGGTGCCATCTGGTTTCCGATGGTCTATGACCTGCCAAAGCGCGCCAAGCAGGCGCTCGGCGCGACCAAACGTGAACGGCAGTTCGATCGAACCTTGCGCTACATCCGCGACGTAGAGGCCAGCTACGTCATGCCAACGGCTGGCCCACCTTGCTTTCTCGACGACGAACTATGGGGATTCAACGACATCTTCGACGATGAATCGAACATCTTCCCTGACCAGAAGGTCTTCCTGGATTGGCTCGAAGCCAGGGGGCGCACCAACGGGCGCCTATTACTGCCGGGCACGGTCGCCCATGTGACCGAGCAGGGTTGTCCGCTCGAGCATCCGATGACGTCCGAGGCCGTTGACAGACTCTTCGCGGACAAAACCAGCTATCTCATCGATATGAAGGCCCGCCGGCAACCTGAGGTCGAGAAGGCCAAGCAGACCTGGGCTCATCCAGAGATCGACGTCATGAAGGAAATCACGGAATGGTTCACCCCGCTGCTGGAAGAGGCCGACCACATGGCTGCGGGCATCAACGGCGGGGTGCGGTTCACGGCACGCGATCCCGAGCGTGGTGACATCGATTTCATTCTTGACTTCGTCGCCCGTGAGGTACGCGAGTACGCGGACGAGAAGGTCCGATATCAGTTCCAGACCAAGCGCGCCTATTTGGAACAGCTGATTTTCGATCACGAGATCGACTGGGTCAATTCGCTGTTCCTGTCCTGCCGGTTCACGGCCAGCCGGGTGGGGCCGTACAACGAGTACGTGTACACCTTCTTCAAATGCCTGTCCGAGGAGCGGCTCAATTACGCCGAGGGTTGGTATGCCGAGGCAGCCCACGACGACGAAACCATCGAGATGGGCGGTTACGCATTCCAGCGTCGGTGCCCGCATCTCAAGGCCGACCTGACCCGGTTCGGCAAGGTGGAGGACGGCGTGCTGACCTGTCAGATGCATGGCTGGAAATGGCGTCTGGACAACGGCCGGTGTATCACCTCAGTCGGCCGACCGCTGCGTACCGAGGGTAAGGTCTCTTGATCTTCGCTACCCGGCGATCAGGGCGGAATGATCAGGGCTCGTTGGCATTGTTGTGGGACTCGCGCCAGTCCTGAACGACCCGCTCGACATCGCGGGTCATCACCCGCATCGGCGGCCCTTCCTGCGGTCGGCGGTGAGCCTGCAAGATTCGTTCGTTCAGGTCAAGGACGACTGCTCGAACGGCCGCCTCGGACTTCTCCTTCGCCAGCCTTTCCGGCAGGTCTTCGACCTCCTTGGCCAGTGCTAGCGACGGCGGCAATATCGCGGCGATTGACAGGTTCTCGCGGCGGAGTTTGGCCGCGATCCAAGCCATATCGTCGTGTGGTTCCTTCAGGCTTGGAAGTGGCTTTCCCTTGCCAGGAAGATCATCGAATCCGCCTCGATTCTGGGCGTCACGGATCTGGTGCTCGACCCAGTCGCCCCACGACACGTTCGGCGGCTTGCGTTTAGTCATGCGCGTTCCCCTTGACGGCGTATTTCACCACCGTACCGATGTCCACGCGCACTGATGCCGACACCCAGCGGTCGAGTGTTACAACATCATCGTTCGCAAGCGATGCCCTAGCTGAAGCGCGGCATACTGCCTGACTACGCCGCAGTGGACTCCTTCACCGAGACCGCATGCCCGCCCTGCTGCTGAGACGGCTGCTCAGGCAGCGACGAGCCGAATGATGCCTCAGCGGTGCCCGCGCTGTCATGCACGACGACTCGGTTGCGGCCGTTGCGTTTCGCTTCGAACAGCGCAGCGTCGGCCCGGGCGAGCAGGGCATCCAGGTCATCCTCGAGTTTGGCCGGTACGACTCCGAAGCTGGCAGTGAAGACGGGCAATCCTGCCAGCTGAATGGCCGTCTGAAGCTCGGTCCGTACGCGGTCGAGCGCGCCGAGCGCCGACGCCATGTCGCAGTCAGGGAAGATGACAGCGAACTCTTCTCCACCGCGGCGTGAGAAGAGATCCTTCTCGCGTAAGACACTCCGCAGGGTTTCGGCAAAGACGCGTAGCGCCCGGTCGCCGGTCTCGTGGCCATAGGTATCGTTGATCTTCTTGAAATTGTCGAGATCAGCCATCGTGAAAACGGCTGGAGCATTGCGCGAACTGCTGCGCAGGCCGAGGAATCCGTTTTCGAAGGCGCGCCGGTTCAGCAGGCCGGTCAAGCCATCGGTCGAGGCCTGCATCTGGGTCTCGGCCATGATCCGCAGCATGCCCAGCCGGTGACCGGCCTGATTGGCGATCGACTGCAGATCCTCGATGGCACCGTCCTCCACGGTCGCCCCTAGTTCCTGCACGGAGTGGATGACTCCGACAGTGCGACCCATGACGGCAACCGGGATGCAGAGCGCCGAGCAACGCCCCTGGTCACGATCAGCGAGCTTGGGGCACGCGTTTACAGCGTCGCTATCGGGAAAGTGGTGCACGCGCGCCCGTCGTGCCGCAGGGCATTCCTGAGGCGAAGCCACTGTGCAGCCGGCCTTTGCCCCGTCCGGCGCGGTGAATGCGCGCAGCGTGAGATGGGCGTGGCTGTTGTCGGCCAGCAGAAGTTCAACCGGCTGATGGGGCAGGACCGTCGCAAAACTGCGCTCGATGACCCGAAGCGCTTCTTGCTCGCTGTCGGCCATTTCGAGGGCGTCGGACACCTTCGCCTCGAGATCGCGATGCCGCCCTTCCTCGTCAAGGCGAGACTGCCTTGCATCCGCGACGGCATCAGCGCTGCTGACCTGGTTGAAGACGAGGCGAAGCGCAATGATCACGACCGGCGCGGAAGCCAGTGCAACGATGCCTGCGGTCGCCAGATGCTGCAGGCTGTCGGAACCGGTGATCTTGCTGGCAAGCGAATCCGCAATGTAGGCAAGGCCTGCGACCGCCAAGAACGCACACAGAGCCGTCAGCCTGACCACGTAGAGGAACTTTGAACGGGCCTTTTCGAGTTCGACGTCGCTCGAGGATGGCACTGCCACTGAACTTCCTTCGCTCGGCCCCGTGCAGGTATTGCCTATTTATCGGCATCGCGTGCGGTGACTGAAGGCTGTCGCGGTACGAAGTGGGGCAACGTTCAGCTGAGGCTCACTCTAACAGAGATTTAACGTAACGCCCTTGATGATGATGCGCGTCGAACGGGGAGCAGCGATGATTATCGCTAGCGATGGCGACATCGGGCTCGGTCGGGTTGTCTTCGCATTGTCGAATGCCCAACTGAGCGAGCTCAAACCAGGTGGCGGCGTTGCGGCAGATCAGGCCGGTCGGATTTAGCTGGTGTGCGCAACGGCGTGGACGGCTCGCGCGGCGGTCAGCAGCACGAGGATCGCAAACCCAGCAGCGATCCACGGCGATGACGTCGCGGCGACCCAGAGGCCCTGCCACGCTGAATGCAAGGTCGAAAAAGTCGCGTCGGACGGACTCGCCGTCGGATGACTCGTCACGGAACTCGCCGATGAACTGGACACGTTATCCAGATCGACAGATCCGCAGTCAATCCAAGAGATTCCGCCTGCTCGCTGCGATCAGCCAGTTTGTGGCTCGGCAAGTGGCCCTTCGAGGAATACCGCAAATTCGTACAGCTCCGCTTGCTGAACACCCGAGGACACAGAAGGATCCTGCGTCATCAGGCGCCGTGCGGCAGCCTCGTCGGTCGTTTCGAGCACGACGAGACCGAACGGCCCGTCCAGACAACGGCCCGCGAAGCGCACCACTCCGCGGGCGTGCAGTTCCTCCAGATAGGCGCCGTGTCGCTGAAAGATCTCGTACTGCGCCGGCGTAGCCGAGGCGAGAAAGTCCCGGTCGAAGGACGGCCGCAGGACGTAGGTAAAACTCATGGTCGCGACTCAGCAGTACTAGTCGTCGAAGCTCAGCGACGGCGTAGGGCGAGTACTGGGATGGTACGAATGCCGGCGGCCTTCACTTCGTATTCGGCGAAGCCGGGGTACCGGCGCGCTTGCTCGGCGTAGATACGATCGCGGTCGGCTCCCGTGACTTCTTCCACGCTTACCGGGTAGGTCTCGGCGCCGACTTCGACCACACCTTCATCGGCTGCGACGAGGTTGTAATACCAGTCCGGATTCGTCGGCGCCCCGGCCTTGGATGCGAATATGTAGATGGTCTTCGGATCGGCCTCGTCCGCGAGATACATGGCGGGCGCGAGGAATTCCGTACCCGACTTGCGTCCGCGGTGGTGCAGGATGGTCACGGGCGCGCCCTCGAAATTGCCGCCAACCTTGCCGCCATTCGCTCGGAACTCCGCGATTATCTGCCCGTTCCAGTCGTTCGTGTCCGCCATCGCTATTCTCCTCAGCGTCTGCTCACGGCGATGTGCCGCAGCTGCAAGGGTATCGACTGAGTGGAACGTTGCGCAGCCGCCTCAACAGCCTTCGTTTGCTCACTGTCAGGGTCCGTTACCCGCGGCTAGGCGGTCGCGCTGAGAACGACTTCCTGGTTGGTAGGGGCGATCAGAGCGGCGAGTGACTGAGCAGGACTCTGCGGCCTGGCATAGAGGTAACCCTGGATCAGCAGGCTGTCATAGTCGGGGAGTGCGTTGAGCTGGCGGGTAGTTTCCACGCCTTCGACGATGCAGTTGATGCCGAGTTGTTCGGCCAGGCCCACCGTCGCGCGAACCAGGGTCATCGACGTCGGGTCGCACGGCAGCCGACTCGTGAATGAACGATCAATCTTGATGCACGTTATCGGAAGTTCGGCGAGGTAGCGCAACGAGGCGTAGCCGGTGCCGAAATCGTCTATTGCCAGGCCTATTCCGAGGTTGTTCAGTGCGCGCAGGTCGGCGAGGTTGTCCTCATTGGCGTCGAGCAGGACAGTCTCGGTGATCTCCAACGTGAGCGCACGTGGATCAAGACCGCTTTGGCTGAGCGCGTCGGTGATGCGCTCGAAGAAACCTGGTTTGGTGATGTCCTTGACGCTTCGATTGAGGTCGAGCATCAGGTCGGCGTGCTCAGGAGTGCGCCGCCAGGCGGCCGCCTGCATACAGGCCATATGGAGCACGCGCTCGTCCAATGCGGTGATGAGTCCGGTGTGCTCGGCGACATCGACGATCTGTGCGGTGTTCAAGAATGCGCCGTCGTCATCGCGGATACGCACCAGCGCCTCAACACCATGCAGCGCATTCGAACGGGGATCGACGATCGGCTGGTAGTAGACCTCCACCGTATCTTCGGCCAGAGCTCTGCGCAGGTGCCTTTCGATGTAGTCGCGGCCGGCGGTGTCCGGGCGCTGAAAGGGCTGAAAGAACGCATGACCGTTCGCCCCGCGCGATTTGACGTGGTACATGGCCGTGTCGGCGTCGCTCAGCAGGCTCTCGGCGGTCGCGTCATCGTCGGTGAGGCAGATTCCGATGCTGATAGACAGGGCGTGCTCGATTCCGCCTGCATGGATCGGCTTTGCGATGGCTGCGGCGATGCGGCGGGCCACCTTGTCGGCCAAGGGTCCGGGATCCTCGTCCTGCGGTATGTCGAGCACGACGGCAAATTCGTCGCCACCCATCCGTGCGACGGTATCCCCGGTGCGAGTGGCGTCCACCAGGCGTTGTGCTGCCTGGATCAACACATCGTCTCCGGTTCGATGTCCGTGGCCGTCGTTGATGCGCTTGAACCCGTCCAGGTCGCAGATCAGGACTGCGATATGTCCGCCACGCGACGCCCGGTCCAATGAATGCTCGAGACGGTCGCGGATCAATCGGCGATTGGGCAGTCCGGTGAGTTCATCGTGCAGGGCGGCATGTTCGAGGCGCTGTTCGACCTCCACGACGTCGGTCACATCGCGGGAGATGACCAGGATGAGGTTGACCTGGCCTTCGGCGTCGCGGGCAAAAGGCGTCAGCCGACGCGACAACCACCGGATCTCACCATCGCCATGGCTGACGCGGTGGCGCAGTTGGGTGACGTCGCCGTCGGGCAGTTTCTGAGCGGCAGCGAAGGCACTGTCGAGCAGTCGAACATCTTCTGCCGGGACGAGTCGGTTGAGCAGAGCGCCCCGCATGACGGTGGCCATCTCATCGGTGAATCCGATCAGCGGGCGGTCCGATTTGTTGGCGCGGGTAAGGGATCGGCTGCCTACGTCATAGACGTGGATAGCATCTGGGGTAGCGGTGATCACGGCTCGCTGGTAATTGTGGGCCTGGCTGAGCTCAGCGTGGGCTTGTCGTGCTCTGATCTCGGTTTGGACGAGCTCGGTGACATCGGTGACAGTGCCGGCCAAACTGGCGATGCGGCCATCGATTGCGTGCTCGGCAATACCCTTGGCATCGAACCAGCGCTGGACACCGTCAACTGCGCGGATCACCCGGTACCGCATGATCATTGGCTCGCCGGTGTCTCTGAGCAGCTGGGTTGCCTCAACGAGGGGAGCGCTGTCATCTGGATGCACGCACTCGTCAAGCGCTGCGTACTGCCCCGAGAAGGAGCTTCGATCCAGGCCGTACAACTCGAGCAATGCATCTGAGACAGTCAGCCGGCAGCTGGCGAGTTCATAGTGCCAGGAGCCGACTCTGCTGATGCGTTGCGCCTGGCGCAACTGGCGGCACTCCTCGTCTCGGCCTTCAGCGGTCGCGATCGAGTGGGCGTCAGCTAGGAAGTGAGTGTCGACCAGGAACAGTGAGGGTGTCCTCGTGGCAACGACGGTGTTGTTGGGGCGCGAGGTGGCGGGTGCATTCGTGGGCATGGGGTGACGCTCTTGCATACCCAGCCTCCTCGGCCTCGCGCGAACGGGTCGTTAAATCTCCTCAGCAGATTTATCGGCAGGTACGCGGCGAAACTGAAGTGCCCTCGTAGGGACGAGTTCTAACGCAGCTTTTGAAACATGATGTGCAAGCCAACCAGCCCGTGCTCGGGGTGGTCGAACGCCTCCGGAACGGTAGTCAGGATGTCGAAGCCAAGCGCCTGCCATAAATGCACCGCAGCGACGTTCGTCTCGACGACAGCGTTGAATTGAATGCTGTGGTAGTTGGCGGCCCGGGCCCACTCCAACACGTGGTCGGCCAGCGCCCGGCCTACGCCTCGGCCTTGATGATCAGGGCTGACCATGAAGCTGGCCGTCGCAACATGCGAGCCACGACCCGGACGGTTCGGCCCCATTTTGGCCGATCCGAGCACGTCATCGCCGTCGACGGCGACCACCGTGTGACCGGGCGGCTGCTCCATCCACCAGACTTCCGCTTCGGTCAGTGAGAGTCCGTCCGGAAAGGCATACGTCTGGCCCGCATGGACGATCGTCGAAAAGAAGGGATAGATGGCTGGCCAGTCGCTGTCGCTTGCCTCGCGGATGAGCACGATCTGAAATCCTAGCCAGCGTTGCAGATCACGAGGTGCTCAGCTCACGACTGGCTTACCGGGCTGGTCGAGCCAGGTCGCGAACAGGGCAGTCAGATCGCGATGGGCAACCTTGGCGGCATACGACCGGAAGTCTGCCACCGTGGCGTTGCCACCGCGGTGGATCGCAGCCCAGCCACTGAGGATCGAGAAGAAGGTGCGATCGCCGACCAGTTCTCGCAACGCCTGCAAAGTCCCAGCCCCTCGCTCGTAGATCGAGCTGTCAAAGATGTCGGCATTAGATCCTGGGTTCGACGGTGGGGGATCCCACACGTCGCTGTCGGCGGGCTCTGCCAGCAAGTCCTGAAGATGCTGGGCCCCGGTGGTGCCGCCGGTGTGTTCATCCCACAACCAGGACGAGAATTCGGCGAAACCCTCGTTCAGCCAGATGTCACGCCACCGACTCAAGGTGACGCTGTCGCCGAACCACTGGTGCGCAAGTTCGTGAGCCAACGTCAGTTCATCGGGTGCGGAGTCGAACACCGGCCGGGTGGCGGTCTCCAGGGCATAACCAACGTTCGGTGCATAGTCCACGATGGCTCCTGCGCTGCCAAACGGATACGGCCCGAATTTCGTCGCGAACCAGTCGACAATGGCGGGGAGCTTCGCCAACACCGGCGCGCTGGCTGCCGCCTGACTTGGGTCAACCGCGCTGAGCAGCGGGATTCCGGCTGGTGTTCGCCCGGTTGTGACGTCGAAGTGGCCGATCGAAGCGGTCACCAGATAGGTCGAGATCGGCTGCTGGATTGACCAGAGCGAGTGCGCCCACAGCGAGCGCGCCGAAGTCGAGCCGGACGGGCCCGGAGCAGTCCAGGTCGCGAGGCGGGTCCCGTTCGAAATCCCTGTCAAGCCGGCTGGAACCGCTATAGCTACGGTGAACGTTGCCTTGTCGGTGGGGGTGTCGTTCGCTGGAAACCAGGTTGGCGCGCCCTGCGGTTCGCTGGCGACGAACGCGCCGTCGTTGGTCGGTATGAACCCGTCGAGCGACCCGTCCGGATCGATCGCCGGCGTAGCCGGACCGGCGTAGCTGACCCCCACGATGAAGGGTTCGCCTCGACGCAGTGCCGAAGGTGGCGTGATGACGAGTTCCTGATTCAGAGCCGGCGGTTGACTGAAGGTCGCGCGCCGGCCGTTCACGAGAACGCGCGACACCCTCAGGTTGTCCCGAAGGTCAAGGTCGAACCTCGTCAGTCGCTGAGTCGTGCGTGCAGTGACGAGCGCGTTTCCGGTGAGTTGTTTCGTCGCTGGCTGATAAGTGATGTCGAGCGCGTAATGGCTAACCTCGTACCCGCCGTTGCCTTGCAACGGAAAGTACGGATCGCCGGCACCGGGTGCTCCGATAGTTGAGGCAGCCGGAGAGGCCACCGCCGGCGATACGAATCCACAGGTCAGCGCCAGCACGGCCGTTGTCACGATGACTATTTTCGACAATCTCATGCCGCGAAGCTTAGTGAGGAGCTGTGTGCAGATTGTGAACTTGTGATGTCGCGGTGGTGTTACGACTTCGGTTGCTGGCAGGCATCGTGGCCGTTGGAACAGAGGTAGTAGTTGATCTTCGGCTCGAACAAGGTGCGGGACTTGACCCGGTAAGTGATCTCGCCGGTTCCGCGTTCCAGGGTGATTACGTAAGGCACTGAGAGTTCCCAGCCACCGTCGTAGTCACCAAAAATGTCGTTGGCACCCGCCGAGTAGCCCTGGTTGAACGCGTCCTTGGCGACTTGCTGGGACGAAGCCGGAACCAGCTTGGTTGCTTGTAGGGCACGACCCTCCTGCCGCCCTTCTGCCTCACCGGCGCGCAGGCCGTCCAAATAGGCGGCGTTCAGAGCGGATTGACTATCGGCATTGGCACGTTGGGCATTAGCACGGTCGGCCTTGGCACGGTCGGCACTGCCACCGTTGGAGGCGGTGGATCGGCCCAAAAGCACCAACCCACCGCCGACCAGCACGGTTACAGTCACGACCGATATCAGCACGGCGAGCTTGCTCGCCCGAAGAATCATCGTTTGCGCTCGGCGATGTCGGGACGCATCGGAACGGGACCCGCCTCGCGCATTTGAGCCGGTAGGGCGCCCATCGTCTGCTCTGCTTCGGCTTCGTGGACATAGCGCACTGCGCTGAGCAACGCGCTGTCGGCCACGGTTCGAATTTCGACTTGGTAGTTCTGATTCATTGGTTCAGTCCCGTTCTGGAGCAGTTGGGTCAGATAGGTGACAGTCTTCAACCCTCGGTACGCTTCCGCTTCTCCTGAAAACGGATCACGTCACCTGGACGGCACTGCGCAAGCTGGTCGAGTTCAGCACGCGGGACGACGCCGAGCACGGGGTATCCGCCGGTTACGGGTGCATCCGGGCCGAGAACGATCGGCTGGCCATCGGGCGGTACCTGCACAGCGCCGGGCAGCGTAGCCTCCGAAGGCAGTTCTCCGGCCCTGGATCTGGTGAGTAGCACGCCACTGAGCCGGTATCCGATCCGATTGCTATCGGCCTGCATCGTCCATGGCGAACTCAATAAACGCTGCCATGCCTCAGCCGTGAACCAGTCCAGCCTCGGCCCCGGGAACACCAAAAGCCGTCGGGGCCCGGCATGCTCTGCTGCCGTAACCACAACAGGATCAGCGGCCGGATCGCCCGAGATCAGAGTCCCGATGGCTAGCGTGGTGCCGGCTTCTAGCACCTGCGGGCCAAGCCCGGAAAGCGTGTCGGTTGAACGGGAGCCCAGGACCTCCTCCGCGGCCAGGCCACCTCGCACTGCCAGGTAGGTTCGCAGCCCGGCTGCCGGCACGCCCAGGGTGACGACCGCCCCGGCTGGTAGGGAATGGGCCCGATTCCAGTCCATCGTGGGCGAGTCACGTATCGGACAGCGCGCTCCGGTTAGTGAAATCGTTGCTGCGGCCGTGAGCCTGAAACTGAAGCCGCCGAAGGTGATTTCGATCGTCGCCGCCCGATCATCGTTTCCGAGCAGCCGATTCGCCAGCCGATGGGACGCCAGATCCGCAGCGCCGGACCGCCCCACCCCGATGTCTGTGTAACCCACCCGACCGAGATCCTGCAACGTTGCATGCAGGCCCGGCTCGATGACGTTGATCATGAGCTCAGGATGTTCATCGGGCGACGAACCGCACACGAGTACCGGGGCTCAATAGAGCGGGTTGGGCACGCGCGGCATCGAAAAGGACCTGGTCGGTGTGGCCGAGCAGCAGCCAGCCACCCGGCGAGGGGCGTGGATACACGCCTGTGTATTCGCCTGCAACCGCGACCGATCCGGCTGGGACCGACGGGCGAGGCGTAGCGAGGCGGGGGAGCCGCAACTTAGGATCAAGGCCGGTCAGGTATGCGAATCCGGGGGAGAATCCGCAGAATTGGACGAGGTATTCAGGCTCGGTATGGCGCGCGATGACAGCCTCGATGGATTCCGCGAGTTCCGCTGCGACTGAGGTCAGGTCCGCACCGTCGTACTGAACCTCGAGCTGAACGACTGCTGCGGCCAGCGGTTCGGTTCCGGCACCGGTTGCTGCGAGCGCTTCCTCGATGAGCTCCTGAACCCAACTGCGCGTGGTACAGCGCGGATCGAATTCCACCAGCACAGTCCGGGCAGCTGGGACGACGGCCCTGACGGGCGAGCTTCTGGTTGGCGACACGGCCGCTGTGGACGCTGCTCTGTCTGGCGCGGTAGCGAGCCGTCGGAGGGCGTCTCGTAGTCCGATGACGTCGTGAGCTTGCTCGATCTCCACGAGAACGGCAGTCTCGCCATACGGCAGCAGCCGGCCGGCCGTCACGTGAAGGCCCCCAGTTCGATGCCGGCGTCGAGCAGGCTTTTGCGCACCGCCTGGGCGTTCTCGACTGCGCCGGCAGTATCGCCATGCAGACAGACGGATTCCGCGACGATACCGATGCTCGTACCGTCGATCGCGGTCAGAGTTCGGTCGCGAACGATCGATATCGCCCGTGCGGCAATTGCTTGAGAATCGTGCAGCACAGCATTGGCGATACTGCGTGGGGCGAGCGATCCGTCGGTGAGGTAGGCCCGATCTGCGAATGCCTCGGACACGGCACGGATACCGCGATCGTCGGCCAGAGTCGCCAGCATGCTGCCCGGCAACGTGAGTACCGGCAAGTTCGGATCGAATGCGCTGACGGCTTCGAGGACGGCTGCAGCTTGGGCGCCGTCGACAGCAACTGTGTTGTACAGGGCGCCGTGCGGCTTGACGTAGCCGACGCGGGCGCCGGCCGCGCGCGCGCAGGCTTCGAGTGCGCCGAGCTGGTAGAGGACGTCTGCCGCGAGCTCTGCCGGGGCGATGTCGATACGACGGCGCCCGAAACCGACCAGGTCGCGGTAGCCGACCTGAGCACCGATGACGACACCACGCGCGGCTGCCAACTCGCAGACCCGGCGCATGATCAGCGGGTCGCCGGCGTGGAAGCCACAAGCCACGTTGGCGCTCGTAATGATGTCCAGGAGAGCCTCGTCGTCGCCGAGCGTCCAGCGTCCGAAGCCTTCACCGAGGTCTGCGTTCAGATCAACCTGCACGATCTCACGCTATAGGTGCAGCGGTCAGGGCGCGATCAGGTATGGCCCGTCACAGGTCCAACCGTCACAGAGTCATCGTGGCTATGACCTTGGTCGGTTGCGGCGAACCGCCAGCCGGCTCGAGCGAGATGCCCATCTTCGACGTGCTCGCCAGATCTCCAGAAGCAACCGTCCTCACGTCTCCATTCGCATCCGGGACGAACGTGCCTGCCGAGATGTATTTGCCGTCCGAGACCATCCACAGCTGGTAGGTCTTGTCCGCACCGGGAGCCGGAATCGCATGTCCAACCAGCACGAGGCGACCTTGCGCCTTGGAGAAGACCAGGGTGGCGCGCCCATTGCCGACCGGTCCGCTGACCGTGGTCGCATCGTTCGCGCTCAGCACCTGATCGACGATGCTCACCGAGGCCGTGTTGCGAGTGTGCGCATCCCGGTGCTGCTGGTAGCCCCAGCCTGCCGCGACAAGGGCGATCAAGGCACACGCAGCAGCTACGACCTGCCACACCGACCGGCTGGTCTTGGCTCGCCGTAGCGCGATGACGTTGTCGGTCACCGGCGGCAGCGGCCGGACGCGGCCGATGGCTGCGAGGACGTCTGCGCGCAACGCCGGCGGCGGTGTCGTCTCAGTGATATGGCTGAGCTCCGCAGCAGCGCTTTGCAGACTCTCCACCTCAATAGCGCAGTCGGGGCAATCTGCCAGATGCTCCTCGAATACCGAACGCTCATCGTTATCTAGTGCGTCGAGGGCGTAAGCGCCGGCCAGCGCATGCAGTTCTGGACTCATGACGTCACCCCCAATGCATCTCGCAGCCGAATCAGGCCGTCCCGGATCCGTGTCTTGACCGTGCCGAGCGGAATGTGCAGCAGCTCAGCGACCTCGCTGTGGGTGTAGCCACCGAAGTAGGCCAAGCTGACGGCCTCGCGCTGAGCGTCGGTCAGGTCGTCCATGACTTTGCGAACCCGTTGCGATTCGAGGCTCGTCTGCACCTGCTCGCTCACGCTGTCATAGGGGCGTTCGGTGCTCAACACGGCGTAGCGGTTGTCTCGAACGACGGAGGATTGCGCCGAACGCACCCGATCGACAGCCCGGCGGTGCGCGATCATCAACAGCCACGGCATAACGGCCGATCGGCTTGCATCAAAGCGTGCGGATTGGCGCCAAACTTCGAGATAAACGTCTTGGGTGACCTCGGCAGCTTGCGCCGCATCTCGGACGACGCGGACCACCATTCCGTAGACGCGGGGCGAGGTCTTGTCATACAGCGACGCGAAGGCTTGTTCTTCGCCACGAGATGCGGCGGCGAGCAAGCCAGCCAACTCGTCGGTGGGCTCCGCACGGGCAGCATCGACGGAGTGCACCCCGATCGACGTCACCTTCTCGGATCGCACCCGACTCATATTAGTGAGATCCGGGCGTGAGCCTCGACAGTCGAACGAGCCTCGACCGCCCAAACAGCGGTATACCGGCGAGTCGTCAGGGCGACCTCAGCTGATACCAGTCGTGGCGAGGCTGCGCCGAAATTGGGTGACATGAGAGCGATTCGGAGCGGCGCCCGCTTTGGATGTTGGCCGGGATGTGCCGGGCCGGCCGGTCTACCTCCTCGACCGGCCGGGCCCCTTTGATTCGTAGGGCCGGGGGGAGTCGAACCCCCACTGTCACGGACCTAAACCGTGCGCCTCTGCCTTTGGGCTACGGCCCCGTTACCCGGATCACCCTATGCCGAGCACCATAGTTTGGCCTCATCAGCCCGATCAGTCCAAGCCGATCAGTCCAAGCCGATCAATCCAGGCCGATCAATCCAGGCCGATCAATCCAGGCCGATCAATCCAGGCCGATCAATCCAGGCCGATCAATCCAAGCCCAGATCCCGGCGCAGTTTCGCAACGTGGCCGGTTGCCTTGACCGCGTACTGCGCAAGCTCGATCTTGCCAGCAGCGTCGATGACGAAGGTTGACCGAATCACGCCGACTACCGTCTTTCCGTACAACTTCTTTTCGCCGTAGGCACCGTAGGCCTCGAGGACGGTCTTTTGCTCATCGGACAGCAGCGGAAACGTGAGGCCCTCGTTGTCCCGAAACTTGGTCAGTTTGGCTGGCTTGTCTGGTGACACGCCCAGAACGGCGAAGCCTTCTGACTTGAGGTGATCGAGACTGTCCCTGAAGTCGCAGGCTTGCTTGGTGCAGCCCGGCGTGGAGGCGGCCGGGTAGAAGTACACGATGACGCGCTGGCCCCGGAAATCGGCCAGCGATACCGGATTGCCGTCTGCATCGGGGAGGGTGAACGTGGGCGCGGAGTCGCCGGGTGATAGCCGTGAGGTCATGGCAGCCACCGTATCGCCTCCCAGAATCGCTGGTGCGGCCCTGGTCGGGTTCACCGACTCGCTACTCTGGTCGTCACCCGAGATTGACGGGTCTGACAAACGTGACCGAAAGGGGTCGTAGTGGCAGTCGAACGCAGCGCGGACGAAATCCGGGCCGAGATCGAGCAGGCCCGGGACCAACTGGCCATCTCGGTCGATCAGCTTGCCGAGCGGCTTGCACCGTCGCGTTTTGTCGACGATGCGACGAACTCGATCAAGGAGAAGCTGACCTCTCCCGCCGGTAAGGCCGTGATCGGTGGTGCAGCCTTGCTGTTGACGCTGCTCGTCGTGCGTAACCTTCGACGCAGCCGCCGATGACCGTCAGGCTTGTGATCGCTCGATGAGATCCCGCAGCTGATCCACCTGCGGCACCGGCCGATCGAAAATCACGACCAATTCCAGCCGGTGGGCGTCGTGCGTTGCCTGGCGCCCGTACAGAACCTTGCCCGAAAGCCGGAAGAGCCCGGCTTCGAGCGCAAGTGTGATGTCGACGTCGGTCGCGGGCTGGCCGAGCGAGCGGTAGCCGTCCTCGACTGTGCATCTCATGCCGGCCTCGCTGAGGTCCAGCAGGAAGCCAGTTGCGACGGCGGCGGCTTGGCTTCCGACGGGCCGTAGTCCCACGGTTCCCGATACCGGCGCTCGCGGAAACTGTCGACGTTGCTCGAGCCACGCTTCGCCGTCGATGTCAGCAACCCAGTGCGAGGGTCGTTCGGAATCGTGCTCAACGAGAACGACCGGTAAGCAGACAAGCCCAGCCGCCTCTGGCCAGGTCACGAGAATTCGATCATTGCACTGCAAACCAGCGCCCATGCCGTCGGCCATTTCGAGCGCCAGGCGGTCGTCGCTGAGTTCGCTGGCCCGACATTCGTGCGAGCCGCCGGACTGATCTCGCAACACCACTTCGGCACCGGTCTCGGGCCGCCTTCTCACGGGCTAGTTCTTTGCGTCGGCAGCGGTGCAGCCCGCGCAGACGCCTAACAACTCGATCGTGTGCCCAACATCGGTGAACCCGTGTTGCTCGGCCATCTGCGCTGCCCATTTTTCGACGCCGCGGCCTTCGATCTCTTCCGTCCGGCCGCAGACCCGACAGACGAGATGATGATGATGGTGGGCGCTCTGGCCGCACAGGCGGTAAAGCGCCTCGCCCTCCTGGGTCTGGAGTGTGTCTGCTTCGCCGTCGTCCGCAAGTGACTGCAGGTGGCGGTACACGGTTGAAAGTCCGATGACCTCACCCTTGGCTCGAAGCTCGGAGAACACCGATTGCGCGCTGCGGAATCCCTCTCCGGCCGCCAGCTGATCGCGAACGAGGCCACCTTGCCGCGTGCTTCGCTGGCGGCGTTTGCCGCCTAGAGCTGTGGTCATAACGGTTCCTAAGGGCTGTGGCTGGTGGTCGTTCGTGACCATGAATGTGCGTGATAATCATTACCACAATACTGCTGGTCGTCCCATCGCTTCGGTCTCAGCGCCCTAGCTCTCAGGCATCGCTCACCTGTTACCTCAGACAGCCGAGCCACCTCAGACAGCCGAGCGGGTCCGATCCCGTACGACACCGACGATCCGGCATGTCACGTAAAAGGCGAACGAGATTGTCGTGATGTACGGGCTGATCGGCAGCGAGCTTCCCAGCGCGAGCAAGATTCCGCCGACGACCGAGACGGTCGCGAACGCGACGCTGAGCACGGTGGTGAGCCACGGTGAGGCGGTCACACGCATCGCCGCGGCGGCAGGTGTGCAGACGATGCTGAGCACCAGCAACGCGCCGACGATCTGGACGGACATCGCGACGGTGAGTCCGAGAATCAGCATGAAGGCAGGCGCGAGAAGCCGTACCGGTACGCCGCGGGCCGCCGCGACGTCAGGGTCGAGGCTTGCGAAGGTGAGTGGGCGCCAGAGAATCACAAGGCTGATCAGCACCACTATCGAGATACCGATGAGCCATGACAGTTGCGGTGTGTCCACCGCGACGATCTGGCCGGTGAGCAGTCCGAACTTGTTGGCAGCTCGTCCCTTGTAGAGCGCTAGGAACAGCACGCCCAGGCCAAGTCCGAACGGCATCAACACGCCGATGATGGAGTTGCGATCGCGAGCCTTGATCCCGAGCGCACCGATAGCAACAGCGGCGATTATCGATCCGGCCAACGACCCGATGACGACGTTCACGCCGATGAGCAGGGCGCCGGCTGCTCCGGCGAAGGACAACTCGCTGATTCCGTGGACTGCGAACGGCAGATCACGCCGCATGACGAACACGCTGATGAACCCACACACGACGCCCAGCACGGCGCCGGCGATGATCGAATTGTGGACGAGAGCGAGCAGCTGCCCGTAGTCGGTGAAGTTGAAGATCTGTTGCATGATGCTCGGATCAGCAGCTGCCAGCGTGCTCGTCACGCTTCGTCCTCGTCGTCAGCTTCTTCGTGTTCATGTTCGTGGTCCGGAACATCGGGAACGCCTGCGACGATGATCCGCGAGCCGGTGCGGATGACCTCGATATTCGAGCCGTACAGAGCCGACAGACTGGCCGAGGTCATCACCTCATCGACGGTGCCGATCCGGAATCTTCCTTCTGCGAGATAAAGAACCCGATCGACGTACGGCAGAATCGGATTGATCTCGTGCGTTACGAACAGTACGGCGGTGTCGTGCGATCGGCGCCGGCCATCGATCAGGCCGACTACCGCGCGCTGGTGATTCAGATCCAGCGACAGCAGCGGCTCATCGCATAACAGCAGTTGCGGATCTGTCGCCAGTGCCTGGGCAATCCGGATCCGCTGCTGTTCACCGCCGGAAAGCAGATGAACCGGAACCGACGACAAATGCTCTGCGCCCACCGAGGCCAGGATCCGTTCGACACGCTTGTTACGGCCTGGGTTGAACCAACCCGGTCCCCAACGCTGGCCGTCTATTCCCAGCCGCACGAGGTCGCGTGCACGAATTGGGGTTGCGGCTGCGAGCCGGCGTTCCTGTGGGACGTATCCGATCAGATCGCTGCCCCGCTGTGGAGGCTTGCCAACGATGGACATCGTCCCCGACGTCAAGTGCTGAAGACCGAGGATCGTTTTGATGAGACTGGTCTTTCCTGACCCGTTGGCGCCGAGGACCGCCACGAACTCGCCGGCTCGGATCTTCAGATCCAGGTCGGCCCAGAGCGTTCGCTCGCCGAATGAGAGCGAGCCCGCGCGCAGTTCTAGGACGCTCTTATCGTTCGAGCCTGAGCCCGTGGCCACGGGCGTGTTACTGGTCAAGAGCGCTCCGAACCGAATTCAGATTGTCGCTCATCCAGCTCACGTAGTTCTTGCCGGCCGGGAGCGTTTCAGTGACCGGCACAACCGGGATGTGATTCGCCTTCGCAGCGGCCAGTGCTCGTTCGGTTGTAGCGCCCGAGGTTTGTTCGTTGTAGGCAAGCAGCTTCACCTGCTTGTCGTCGAACAATGCAAGTGTCTCTGATAGAACCCGCGGCGAGACGTCCGATTCCTCTTCGACGGCCTTGCTGAAATCAGCAGGGGTCTTGTTGACCAGACCGCAGGCTTGGAGAAGATACAGCGGTACCGGTTCGGTTATCGCGACGCCGGCTCCGGCGTTGCTGGCCTTGATAGTGGCCTCGGTGGCTTCAAGGGCTTTCAGATCGCTGCTGAACGTCCGGGCGTTCGCGGTGAAGGTGCTGGCGTCAGCAGGGTCTGCGTTCGCCAGCGCCGTGACGAGCTGGGCGGCAAATTTTTCTATCGTGGGAAAGTCGTACCAGACATGCTCGTTCAGGTCGTTCTCGTTGCCCGTCGCCTTGCCTGAGATGTCGACGACGTTGAGTACCTTCGCCGACTTGTTGCCTGCCGTCTTGAGCAGCGCATCCATGAAGTCGTCGTAGCCGCCGCCGTTCTCGATGACGATCTTCGCCTTCGAAAGCGCAAGCTGATTCTGCGTGTTTGCCTCGTAACTATGAGGATCAGCGTCCGAACTATCGATAATCGATGTGATCTTGACCTTGTCGCCCGCGATCTCGGAAACGATGTCGCCGTAAACATCGGTTGATGCGACGACCGAAATTCTGGCGGAAGAGCCTGCAGTCGCATCATCTGAGCTGCCGGACGAGGCGCACCCGGAGACAAGCAGAGACCCGAGCGCAGTACCGAGGACGGCTGCCGCGACCCAGCGACTTCTGACTGAGATCACGGTCTGTGCGGCTACCTTCTGAGGCTTGATCTAATGAAACTCATACCGAATATGATGTTCATTAGACTCTAGCAGGTACTGCGAGCCCGGCCCAATTGGATCACGCTGGATGGAGCGCCAGGGGCCGCTCGCGGTAGGGGTTGGCGGTGTCATCCTCGGCGAATGAGGCGCGGCTATTTGCGCTCGGGCACGCTGCCTAGGTGCGGGCTCCGATACGGCGGGATCGATCTGTCGGAAGTCCGCAGGTACCGAATCGCTGACCACGATGCAGGAGGTTCCAAATGTCCGCCCTTACAGTCTGGAAATTCGAAACCGCGGATGGCGCGGAGAAAGCGCTCGCCACGCTGGAGGAGCTGCAAAAGCAGCAGCTCATCCAGGTGCTGGACGGCGCGATCGTGACCTGGCCCGCAGACAAGAAGAAGCCGAAGACGCAGCAACTTCACAACACCACCGGTGCCGGCGCGCTGGGCGGTGGATTCTGGGGCCTGTTGTTCGGATTGATCTTCTTCGTGCCGCTCATCGGGTTGGCGATCGGTGCGGGGATGGGAGCCCTGATGGGGTCGATGGCCAACGTCGGCATCGATGAGGCGTTCATCGATGGTGTGCGCAACCAGATCACGCCCGGAACCTCGGCGTTGTTCCTGATGAGTCAGGGTGCTGTTGAGGACAAGGTGCGCGGGGCGTTCCAGGGCACTCACCCCGAGCTCATCCAGACGAACCTCAGCGACGAGCAGGACGCGAAGCTGCGGGCAGCGTTCGCCGACGACTGATTCCGGCTGGGCGCGACCTCGCGAGCGACTGAATCCTTCATGGCGGTAGATCGCCCGGTAGAGGGTGTCCGAAAACACCACATTTGTGCGCCGCGAGGGACTTGAACCCCCAACCCGCTGATTCAGAGCTTCCGGGGACAAAGAAGGTCACGCCGCTCACTGAACGGCGAGGTCGACCGCGTGACCTTGCCCCGGCCGATGCGCCCCTGCGCATCGCTTCCTGAGTTCCCAACTGATCACAAACGACACAACCGCATCATGGGGAACTTGCGTCTCGTTCGAGCTGCAGCTTGGACCAAACCTGCCGAACATATATCCGTGCCCCTGCCAGATATCTGGAGGGAAGCGATCAACAACTGGACCGAGTGGCTCGTCGCCCAGGGCTTCCCTCGAACGACGATCGAACTACGCGTTTACCACCTGACATTGCTGGCCCGGGAGAACGGCACGCTCCGGCCATGGGAACTCACACTGCACGATCTGGTCGCGTGGTTCGCGCGGCACGACCGGTGGGGCGGGGACTACCGCAGATCTGTCAGATCCAGCGTTCGCAAGTTCTACGCCTGGGGTATCGAGACCGAGCTCACACTGAAGGACCCCACCCGTTATCTGCGGACGCCGAGACCCAAGCGGCCCGTGCCGAGGCCCACGCCCGAATGGCTTATTAACGAGGCGCTACTTCACGCGGCCGAACGCGAGCGGCTGATGATTCTGCTGGCCGCGTGCTGCTCGATGCGGCGCGGCGAGATCACGATGTTCCACACCGACTGGATCGAGGGCGACGAGATCCGGATCCGCGGCAAAGGTGCTCGGCAGCGGCTCGTGCCGATTCCCGAGATCGTCGCGGTCGAGCTGGCGAAGCTTCACCCTGGCTACGTCTTTCCGCGGCCTGGGGTCGACGAGCCGATGACTCCCGCACACGTCGGCAAATTGATCAGCCGGGCTCTCGGGCCCGGGTACACCGGGCATACGTTGCGGCACCGCTTTTCAACGAAGGCCTACGCCGCCGAGCGTGACCTGGTCGCGGTGCAGGAGCTGCTCGGCCACTCGAGCATCGAAACGACGAGGATTTACACCGCGGTGCCAGACGGCGCGAAGCGTCGAGCGGCCGCTGCGGCAGACATTCACGCAGCGTGAAACGTGGCGATATTTACGAGCTGACCTCTCCCGCTGCACGGATGCCCACAGCAGTTTCACTCGATGCGCCTGATTCGAGGCGATCGTAGATACGACGGCTCGACGGATCGGCCCAGGCCTCAGTCCAGGGAAATGCAGGCTCGGGTTTGACGATTAGTCGGGAGCCATCTCGTTCGAAGAATCTCAGGTCGGCGTTGAAACGGTAGGTGTCCCGGACGTTGGCGCCGTGGTCGCGGACCCAATATTCGAGGTCCAATAGCTGGCCCTCTATGCCTGGCTCACCGAGTTTTTGCCACTCGACGCCCGAGGCTGAAATCCGCTTCCAAACAATGTCTCGTGATTGGCCGGGCGCTAGGTATAACTCGCCCCCTGGCCAGTCGAGTTCGCCATGCCCATCTGTAATGAACGCGATTCGAGCGGGCACGTTGGAATAGTTGTGGAAGTTGATCGTCACGAAAATGGCGTAGACCTCGCCCGCCATGACGTCGGGGTGGACATCAACAAATCGGCTAATGCTGGGCACGGTAAAGGTGGCGCCTCCGTAGTCGTAGCCCGAATCGCGGAGTCCGGCTGCGCTGGCGTAGCTGAAGAACGCTTTGTTCCTCGAGCTGGGTCGAGCGCGGCCGATCACGGCTGGGGCAAGTGCATCGAGCTGCGAAGTGACGAGCCTGATGTTCGCGCGATCAGACTCTGCCTTCAACCTGGCGGCTTCGGCCTCGGCGAGGTCGACCTGACGGCGGGCCAGCGTCAGTTGGTCTTGGGCAGCTTTTGCCTGTGTGCGAGCTGACTCGGTTTGCTTGGCCGCAGATCTCGCGGCGCTGAAAGTGAATTTCGCAGCGAAGCCGGCTGCGACCAGAGCACCAAACGTTATGACCGCAGTGATTGCCTCCCACCCAGTGCCCCACTGGATGCTGTGAGTGTGGAAGTGCATGGTTGCCCTTCGGCCCGAGGAACGATGTCAGGCCACACCGTAGCGCTGTCCTCCGTCGCCGCTAGCCGATCGCTTCCCAGTAACCGGCGCCTGGGATGTGCGGCGGGTTGTAGCGAACGTCGCCGCACTCACGGCACTCGTGGGTGCGGTGGCCGTTACCGCCGGCGCATTCGCAGGGATGCCAGCCGACGAGTACTCGCCCGCCGCGATAGCGATGCCCATTAGCGCACTCCAGGGGCCCGACCTCTACGTATCCGCGTGCGGTCTTGACCAGCTGCATGCGGCCACGGTAGCCGAAGAAGGCTCTAGTTAAAGTTCGTGTTATGTGCCATGATGCGCGCGTGAAGACTGATGGGTACATGATCGATGCCGAGTTCGACGGACAGCTTCTGACGCTGCATGCGAAGAACAAGGCGTCGAGGGCTGCGCTGCTGGGTCCGGACACGCTTGCACGGATCGCGGACCACTATGCCGAGATGGCCGAGTCGGACAAGCGGATCCGCGTCGAGGGCGACTCAATCTCGATCCCGGTCGAGGACATGGCTGATGTCACGTTCAAGGACGCCTCGATGCTGGTCAATGGGAATCTGATCGTCAAGACCAATGACGGCAATAAGTACCAGGCGCACTTCCGCAAGAAGCAGGCCGGCGGGTTCGCCGAACTCCGGGACGCGATCGCGAAGGCTCGCGCGTAGTCCTCGCACAACGCAAAGCGCCCCGCACCGAAGGCCGAAGCCTTTACGGTGCGGGGCGTTACTCAGTTGGTCGCTGAGGTTCTAGTTCCACGAGTGCGCGCTCATGGCCTTCTCCTTCTCACTGGCTCGCCGCCATCCTCGGCATGATCACCGGGGCCGCCGTCATGGATCCGCCCGGGCTCGAGGCAGCCGGCACCATCGACGGGACAGTTACCGCGGCCGCCGTCATGGATCCGGGCGTAGTTGGTGTACCGACCGCGATCGCGAACGTGGCGAGCACTGGCACCGCAATCGCCGTGCTGCTGGTTTTCGTCCCGCTGACTGCGAGCGCACCGATGACAGCCATCGCGACCGCGCCGGTGACGTTGCCGGCGGACTGCAGGGTGAGCGCGCCGACCACGGGCAGCGCGATCGCGCCGTTCACGGTGTCCTGCCCACTCACCGCAAACGACGAGACCACGCCCAGGGTGACGAGACCGGCCGCCGATCTGGATCCGCTCACCGCCAAGGTGGCGAGCACAGGCATGCTTACCGCGCCGCTCGTGGTGTCCTGGCCAGCGATCGCCAAGGCGCTCGTGACCGGCATAGCGACGGCGCCGGTTTGGTTGCCGGCGGTGGCGATCGCCAAGTCGGCGACCACGGGCATCGCAACGCTCGAGGAGATCGTGTCCTGCCCAGCGATCGAGAGCGCCCCGACAACCGGCATCGCGACAGCGGCGCTCGCGGTGTCCTGGCCGGCGATCGACAGCGCGGAATTCACTGGCATCGCAACGGCACTCGAGACAGTGTCCTGGCCGGCGAGCGCGAGCGAACCGACGACAGGCATCGCTACCGCTGCGTTCGCGGTGTCCTGGCCTGTGACGCCGAAGCTGGCCGAGACGCCGAAGCCGACCGAGGCCGGCTGAGTCGAATTGCCGGCGACGGACAGCGCGCCCGCGACCGGGAAGGTGACAGTGCCAGTGACGGTACTTCCGCCGGAGGCGGCCTTGAACGCGAGAATGATCGATGAGCGGTTCCCGGGACCGTTGCCCGTGAAGGTCGCCGTGCTGCTCGTGGCGGTGGATCCGTTAAAGGTCGCGGCGAGCGTCGCGCTTCCGATATTCATTTGCGGCGAGGTTCCGCCGACGCTCGATCCGACCTGGCTGTAGGAGTTCGTCCACGAGCCAAGACCGGTGACGTCGTTAGCGCCGGTCGAGCCACCAACCGCGGCGAGGACTACCCGGTCACCGGATGTCGGGGTTAGCGATGGCGTGGCGTAAGTGGTTCCGAAGGTGTTCGCGAAGGTGCTGGAACCGATGTCGAATGGCGTCGTGTTGTCGATGCCAGTGATTGCGATGAATTGGTACTCGGAGTGTGACGCGGATCCGATGGTGTATTGCACCGACGTTTCCGAGCCGGTCGCGATCTTGTACCAGACGTACATGCCGACGTTGGACTGCACCGACCCGCCAGCCGGGAGGATGAAACTCGTCGATTCAGGCCGGCCGGCGCCGGTGGTGGTGCGGTAGTCGTCGGCCTCGATTAACAGACATAGCAGTGTCCCCGCGGTTTGAGCGGAGAAGTTGACGGTGGTCGTTGCCGTGCTCGAGGAACCTGAGGTTAGGAGCGTGCTCGACAATGCCGCCCCCTAGTTGATTTGTTGCAACGCCGCGATCAGTTGCTCAGCGCTGGACACGTACTGCAGGGCGGTCGCGGTGTCGGTTTCGTCGCCGTGGTATTCGCTGTAGCCCTGGAACAATTGCTCGGCGACCTCGATCAACGACACCGGGATCTGCTGCGCGATGGCCATCCGCTCGACGTCATCGACATTGCTGTGCAGACCGCCTCGGTAGGTGTTCACACCGAGGCGGTCCTGCGTGTCCCAGTTGGCTTGCCGGAACGCCTGCCACGCCGCTGTGATCGCAGCGCCCGGGTCCGTTTCGGCAAGCTGGCGAGCGTTGTCCCGCGTCACGGGGCCGGGATCGGTGTGCCGTCGGACAGGGTGTTACCAGACCAGTCTGGGAACGCGCCCTTGACTGAGTTGGTGGTGTCGAGCGGTCCGAACAGATAGGAACCCTTGACGATGACGTTGCCCTTGACGTGGGTGTAGATCATCGATTCGTTGAGCCGCAGCGTGTACCCGCCGCCGGCGAGGTAGTTGTCCTCGATGTCGGCGTTACCTTTGGAATTGTCGGCGAGGAAGATCGCGCCGTTGCCAGCGCCGATACCGAACTGGGCGGCGTTCACCGGCTTGGCGTCGATGTTGCTGCGCAGGATCGACCCGCCGGCGTCGGCTTGGTAGGCCTGGATGGCGTCGTTGTGATCCGAGGACGACTCAGCTTTGGTGCGCAGGTAGGACTCGACCACGTTGTCACCCTCGAACCGCAACGCGTCCGACGAGCCGGTGACGGAGCAGCGGAACAGGTTGTACGTCCCGTCGCCGTGGATGGCGATGTCCTCAGCGGTGACTGTGTCGACGTTGACCCAGTTCAGGTTCACTGTGTGACCGTTGGTGTCGATCGACGTGTCGAAGCGCGCCGCGGTGATGCTGATATCTCGATCGATCGTGACGCCTTTCTTGAACCACGCACACGTGACCGAGGCGCCCAGCGAACTCGCTGAGACCTTCGCCGTGTAGACCTTCGGACTCGTGCAGGTCTCGCCGTTCGGCCCGACCCACGCGGCGATGCCCACATTCGACGGATTGATCTGCTGCCCGTTCGTGATCGTCGACGGGCTGGTCGGCGTCGGGCTCGGAGTCGGGGTCTGAGACGGCGCGCTCGAGCTGGGCGCTGTGGAACCGATCGGGCTTGAGAGGGGCGGCAAGGTGAGTGTCACGGTTGGGCCGGGAACCACCACGGTCTGGGTAGCCGTGATCTGGCTCGAGGGGCAGGTGATGGTTTCGTTCGTGCCGTCATCCGTCTTAGAGCAGGACGTGCTCGTGGTCGCGCTGCCGGCCTTGACGGCGAAGATCGCGATGCAAAGAGAGACGACGAGGAGGACCACGAACCACTGGACGGGGTTACGGCCGAGTTTGGCGGTCATAGCTATTGCACCGTTCCTGTCGCGTTGCCCGTGTTGACGGCGAGGATGTCGCCGGTGTTGTAGGCCTTCGCCAGCGAGGAGCTTGGTCCGTAGAGCACACGCTTAGGTGTACCGGTCGAGTCGTAGATCTCGCAGCCGGCCCACGTGCCGCCGGCGCCGGACACCGTGATCGAGATCGTGCCAGTGTTCGACTTCGTCGGGACGTTCGATACCGAGGCCGCGGCGGACGTGAACAGACCCGCGATCGACACGCCGGCCTGGATGGCGGTGCCGTTCGCGGCCGCGGTCCCGAGCGTGGAAGTGAAGACACACTTGAATGGCAGGGTCAGGGTGAGCGCGCCGAGCGTGAGAGTGCCGGAGCTGCCGTTGGGCAGCAGCACATCGAGGATCGGGTTGCCGACGGCCTGGTCGATGGCGCCCATATCAGACCGCCGGGGCGGTGTTGGCGGCCTCGGCTGCAGCGTTCAGATCGTCGATGATCTTCTGCTGTTCCGCGTCCTGGCTGACGAGCACGGCGCGCAGCTCATCGCCGTGCGTTCCGTCTTTGGCCGCGTCGATCGCCGCGGCGCGCAGGTGCCCGAAGTTCGGGTCAGCGCGGAAAGACTGCTCCATCTCGTGCGGCAGACAGTCGAGGTGATAGATCATAACGACTCCGCTGCCGAACGCGTCGCCGATTCGCACCTTCGGGTGATCGTCGACTCCTCCGCACTGCTGGCACTGATCGATGACGTTCATGGGCTTCCCTTTCAGGGCAAGAGAAAAGCCCACGACACTTGTCGAGGGCTCGAGGTACGGGGAGTCGGGTCAGGTGGTTAGGGCGGCGGTCGCTGGGTTAGGTGTGGCGGCGAACGCGCCGTCGACTGCGCGGTCGTCGGGCCCGGGCGCCGGCGTCGCGGGTAGTTCTGCGTCTTCCGGCTCGTCGGGATCCACATCGATCAGGCCTGGGTACTGCACGTCAACGAGGGCGCCGGTGGTCGCGTTCGCGATGTGCTGCGCTGCTTCAGACAGCGGCACGAGCAGCTCGCCGCTGGTGTCTTTAGGTAGGTTGCTCGCGTCAGCGGTGGTGGCACCCTTATGGATCCAGGTGATTCCGCCGATGACCGAGGCGACGGCGATCCCGCGTTCGACCCACGTCGTCGCGTATTGCGAGACGCCGAGAGCGTCGGGCAGGCCGAGCGCTGCGGCTACGGTGCCCGCGGTGCCGATGACCGCGACGATCGTGCCGCGCTTAGCGGCGACCGCTCGAGCGATCCAGCTGACTTTCTCGCCGGCGTCCTCGATGTCGTCGACGATCGAGTGCGCGCTCATTTTGCGGTCTCGGGTGCGAGCAGTTTGGCGACGGCCGCGGCGAGCGCGTCAGCGCGAGTCTTGGACGCGGCGGTGGCGGCCTGTTGGCCGGTGAGTAGCAGCGCGGTGTTCCTCGCCGCTATGACGCCGTTGTTGTAGCCGGTCTGGATCTTCGAAATCGTGAGCGAACGGGCGGTCACGTTGGCCGCCTGCACAACCAGATTCCATTGGTCCTGTGTTGCTTTCACTGCCATGAGAAACTCCTCCAGAGTTTGAGCGGGCGGTGCTGACGCGATGGGTGTGACCGCGGCCGCCTCGGCCGGGGTCAGGTGGATCTCGATGTGCATCCAGTCCTGCGGGTAGGACCAGTCGCCGCCCCACTCGCATCCGTACTTCTGCGCGATCGCCGATGTGATCGCGGGCAGCGAGTCGGGCAGGCTGGGCTTGCTCGCCGCGTACATCGGGTTGCTGCCCCAGTTGATGTCGATCGCGATCGCGTAGGTGTGGAACGATCGCGACCCGCCGACTGTGAGAGACCCGGGGTTGTAGCAGCCGCATTGGCCGGCGACGAGTCGCTTGCTGGGAATCTGCGGGACCAGCTCGTCGAGGACGGCCTTGAATACCGGCACGGCATAGCGGTTCATCGGCCCGAAGGACACACCCGAATGGCTGAACGGCACTAGGAGCGACGAATCCCTCTCAGGGTCAGCGGTCGCCCACCCGATGGCCGCTGGGTCGTAGACGCCGAAACTGGCTTGTGCTGCGTAGGTCATGGTGAGACTCCTAGACAACGAGATGGGTGATGAGCAACGTCACCGCTTACCCAGGTACGGCATGACGCGCGGATCTATCGGCTTCAAAGGTCCTTGCGTACAACCGGCATTCGAGTAGGCCAGCCGCATCTGGGCCGCGATGGTCAAACCGAGCACGGTCGCCTTAGGCGACACGGGCGCCTCGGCGATCGTCTTGTACACCTGGCATGCGGCCTGGGCGCGCTGGTTGGCGGTACCGGCGCGGGATTGCGCGGACAGCGCGATGCCGAGGGATGCGCAGATCAGCACGAGGCCTACGCAGATGCTGCCCAGTTTGAGGATGGTGCGCTCGGCGGGTTCGAGCCGGGCCAGTCTGTCGTGGATGCCCATCATTTGTTCTTCTCCCGAAGCTCAGCCTCGAGTTCGTCGGCGTGCTGGCGGAAGTAGTTCCGGTCCGTCGTCATTGCTGCCAACGCCTCCCGAAGGTTCTTGATGGTTTGTCTGAGCGGATCCGTCGCCGCTTTCACAGCTGCGGCGATCGCTGCGGACTGACGGTTTTCACGCGATTCGCGCGACTGGGTGATTCCTTGTTTGACCGTGAAGTACACGCCGATCAGTGCGACCGGAGCGCCGATGATCGTGGCCAGGGCTACGAGGGTGATCAGCATTTCGGTTCACGCATCCCAGGTCCCTCACGGTCTTCATTGGCAGCGGGGTGTGTACAGATGCCCCGCCGGTTACGGCAGGAACGCGATGTTCGCGGAGATGTAGGAGTTCGCATCGACGCGGTATTGCGAGGTGCCGCTGACTCGGGTGGCCTGCACGATCAGCGCCTGCGATCCGGTCGCGATCGAGCTGATCAGGTCGTCCCACACGAACGGCCCGCGGCCCGGCGAGGTCGGCAAGGTCAAGCGTGGCGATGCCGATCCGAGAGCGGCCCCGATGCCGATCTTCAGGGTCACGACGTCGGTACCCGCTGCGATCTCGAAGCAGCCGGTTATCTTCATGCTCACGACGGCCGATGACGCCCAGGCCGGCACCGTGATGTTGCCGAGGTTGATCCAGGTGGTCGGCGCGACACTGGGCGACGCCGGGGTGTCGGTGTTCGAGGTCGGCTGGAAAGGCTGGACCGTGTTCGCGCCGTTGAGCTGGTTGATCAGCTGCATAGCGTACGCGGCGGTCCAAGGATCCCCAACTGCGACTGGGTTAATCGGCATCTATGACCTCACAGAGCTAGGGTGGCCGTGGGCCATAGATTGACGATGGATCCGGCGGCCTGTGCGGCCGCTGGGGTGCCCTTCTGACCACGAAGCACACCGGTGAACGTTTGCGGGCTGGCGGAGCCACTCGGCGGGTTGACCAGCGTGAGGACCTCCATGCCGATCTGGGTGCTCAGCGGGTACCGCGCGGGAACCGTTGTGAACGTCGGCCCGTCACTGGTCGCGATCACGATCGTTGACGCGGTCGCGGTGATGGCGGCGTTTAGGGTCTGGCCGGAGCACTGCAGCCTGCCGTAGGAGGTGTCGTCGAGGACCATCGTCGCCGGGTTGTCCGCCGGCGAGGTGTCGAGCACGATCGTGTACTGGTCGGCCGCGATCGTTTCGGTCCAGCCTTCGACGATCAGATCGAGCTGGGTGGACGGAGACACGGTCGCGTCGAGGGAGGTGACCCGGATCCGCGAGCCGACCTGCAGCGCGGCCAACGCGGTGTAGAGGCCGGCGGTCGTCGCGGTGAGCAGGTCGATCGTGATCTGCGGCGTCCGGTAGCCCGGGTTGGCGTTCGCCGAGACGCGCGCCTGCAGCAGCTGCAGGACGTCGCTGTCGGTGGTCGCGTAGGACGTGACTTGTTCGCTCGACAGTTCGTTGTCCTCGATCGACGCGTCATCGGCGGCGGTCTGGGTCGACAGGCTGCCCGAGGCGGCTGAGCGTGACCCGGTCGATTGGTTGATCAGCGCCAGGTCGTCGAGTGACGGCGCGAAGGTGACGCCCAGGTCGGCGCCGGCGTCGACGGTCAGGATCGGCGCGCCGGGTTTGCGGAACGTCCGATCGCGGAAGGTGACTTTGCCGTTCGGTGCCACGTAGAACACCGCGCCCGGGCCTTCGCTGGCCACGACGTCCTGACACGCGGCGACAACCGACTTGCCGGCCTGCGGGTACGTGTTGAGGATCGCCTTGCCAGGGTCGATATCCCAATCGGCCGAGGTCAGACCAGCCGCGGCCAGATACCGCTTGATGCGGGTGCCGCTGGTGTCGCCGTAGTAACCGCGGCCCGCTGCGTACCGAGCGGCGACCCGGTCAGGGTTCCATGCGTTGTTGCCGGCGCCGCCGATGCCGAACCATGCCAGGTAGCCGATGTTGCCGGTGAACAGCGCCGAGGACTTGGTCGACAGCGAGCTCTGGCCCACGGTGACCCGGTAAATCTCATCGCCATACAGCGAGGTCGCGGTGCCTTGGGAGACCGTGTCGACGAACAGCTCGTAGTTGTTGACGCCGAAGGACACGGCCTGGGTGAAGCTGATGAGGTGCCATCCGCCGTCGGCGATCGAGGCGCTCGAGGTGATCGTGACCGGTGATGCGCCGGACCTGTCGAGCACGACGTGGCCGGCGGAGTTCACCTCGAGCGACAGGCCCGCGGGTGCGCCGTTCAATCCGACGCTGCCGGCGTCCTCGATGCTGAAGAACGCGGTCGTCGACGCCGGCGCTGACAGGACCCGGACCCAGATCTCGGCGCCGTCGCCGAGCGCCGGGAGGAACTTCGGGAACGGTGGCACGCCTGACTGGAGGTACTGGCCGTTCACGAGGCTGGCGGGCGCGAACTTGACGCCGGTGCCGTCGCTGGATCCGGGACCCGCGTCGCCGAACGCCAACGGTCCGCCGGCGCCCGACTGCACGACGGACATCGTTTGGCCGCTGGCCACGTCGAGCGCCTGCATCGAGCCGGCGGGCTCGGTCAGCGGGAAGAACAAGAACGGTGAATCCTGCAGGATCTCGGTCATCAGCGGCGCGTCGAGCGTGACCTTTGACAGCTTGTCGGTCCGGTCGGACGCCGAGAACAAAGACTCGGCGGTATAGCCGTCCGCGCCCAGAGTCGGCTGGATCTGCCGGATGTAGCCGGTGAACCGGTCGATCCGAGTCGCAACTGGCGTGTAGGACAGCCGGATCTGCTTGCGCACCGTGAGCGAGGGCCAGAACGGGTGCGGCGTCACGCCATCGGCGAGGACTTGGCGGCCCGGTGTGTAGGCGCCGGCGCCCTTGACGTTCGGGTTGCCGTTGTTGAACCGACAGCTCATCGACGCCGCCTGCGGGGTCGATGAGACGTCGGACGAGCGACCGAACTTGAACGTGATCGGCGAGCCGTCGTAGTCGCCGCTCACGTCGATCCATGTGCCGGTCAGATTGAGTTCCAGTTTCAGGCCTGCGGGTAATGCCATCAGATCGATCCCGGTACGTAGGCGTTGCGCGCCCTGGCCCGCTGTAGTACTGGAACGATCGCGCGGACGATCGCGTCGTCTGTACCTAGCGGGTGCGTGATGTTGATGTTGTAGACGTCGCCGCCGCCGCCGAATCCGCCCTTGTACTTGTTCAACGGAATCACTGCCTCCGGTCCTGCCTCACCGAACAGCGCGACCGTTGGCCTGGTCACGACGCCACCCTTGGCCAGCGCTGGAATCAGAGTCTCGCCGCCGACGGTGCCGATCCCTGGGATGTGGGTATTGATCCGAGGGATGTTGATCGGCAGGTGCAGTATCCCGTTGATTCCATTGCGGATTGCCGATCCGATGTCGGCGACGAAACCGCCGACGTTGCCCACGCCCGACCGGATGCCGGTCCACAGTGACGACATGAAGGCCTTACCGGCTGCGAGCATGCGGCCGCCGAGGCCGGAGAAGAAGCTAACGACGTTGTTGAACGAGCTCACGATCCAGTTCTTCACATCGCTCGCGCCTTGTTTGATCGCACCCCAGTTGCGGGTGATGATCAGTACCGCGATACCGATTGGGCCGGTGAGGATCGCCAGCAGCAGCGGCCAGTTCGCCCTGACCCAGTTCCACACCACCATCGCCGCAGTCTGGATCGCGTGGAAGGCGACCGACCACAGTCTCTGGAACCAGTCTGTTTTCGTCGCGATAAGCACGATGATCGCGATCAAGCCGACGATGGCTAACACCACCAGGACGATCGGGTTCGCGGACATCGCGGCATTGAGTAGCCACTGAGCCGCGGCCCAGCCTGCCGTCGCGATCTTGGCGATACCGCTCGCCACGGTATGCAGATTGGTCGCCACCGCGGAGGCTTTAGTCACCACCGCCGAGATCGTCATCGCAGTGATGATCAGACCGATCGCGGTCGCGACCAGGACCAGCATGTTCTTGTGGGTCTGGAAATAGGTCGTCACCGCGATCACGACAGGGATGATCTGGCCGCGGACGAAGCTGGTGAAGCTGGTGAGAAGCGGCAGGATCTGTGCCCCGAATTGGACCTGCAGACCCTGCAGGCTCGCGTTCCATTCCCGTTGCGAAGCCTTGGACTTCTTCAACGCGTCGAGGTTCGATCCGGTCAGCGTCAGGCCGTACTTGTCGGACTGCTTCTCCAGGGCCGCGATCGCGGAGCTGCCCTTATTCAGGAACGGCAACATGTCCGCACCAGACTTACCGAACAGCTGCATCGCCAGCGCTGTCTTCTCCGCACCGGCGGGCATCTTCAAAAACTTGTCCGACAGCTGCGGCAGAATATCGCTCATCGGCTTCACGTGGCCCTGGGCGTCGCGGAAGTCGAAACCCAGGGTTTTGATCATCGCCGAGGTGGCCTTGCCGCTACCCAGCGAGGCGCCGAGCGCCTTCTCGAACTTACCGGTCGACTTCGACAACGTCTCGTAGGAGACACCGGACTGGTCGGCCGCGAACCGCAACCTCGAGGCTTCCTCGGCGGTGCCGCCCATGATCCGCATCAGGCCCTGGGTCTGGCCGCCGACCTCTTTGAACTTGTCCACCGAGGATTTGCCGAACGCCACGATCGCGGCGCTGGCTACAGCCGCGCCGGCGACGACGCTCGTCTTCAGCGAGGATCCCGTCTTGGCTGATTCGCCGGCGAGGCCCTTCATCGACTTGCTGGCCGTGCGGTCCTCGCCGAACAGCAGGTACTTCAACGAGATATCGGTCACGAGGTCAGCCCTGCGCTTTCTTCATCTCATCGCTGTAGGCGTCGGCCTCGGCCGCGAATAGCCGCCACTCGCCGTACTTCAGGTCCCACACGTTCCACGGCGAGATCGACGGCCACAGGTGGCAGATCAGCGTCAGCCGGCTGTAGACGGCTTTCTCGAGGTCGACTTCGTGGCGCGTTTGCCGGCTGGACGCTTTGCGGCCCGACCGGAACCCGGTCGGGCTCGCGTAGGGTCCGCGGGCGCCTTCCGATCTTCCGGCTCAGGAAGAATCCGCAGGCTACCCATCGGGAAATCGATCGCCGCGCCGAACGTGATCTCCTCGCCTGCGATCTTGCGGGACGCCCAGATGGTGATCGCCGTGACCCACAGCGCGCCCTCGTGCTCGGTCAGGGACTTCTCCGCCTCGGCCCGCACGGCCGCGGTCGCGCGTTTGTCCGCCATCCGATCGGCGAGGCGGTTGAACTCCTCGGCCCAGCCTTGGACTTGCGCGAACTTCAGCGGCCGGCCGAGCTTCTCGGTCTCCATCTCGAGTATCAGAATGTCCTTCAACGACAGCTGATCCAACGCTGCGTCGTTGTAGAGACGATCTCCGATCATGAACTTCATCTAGCCGCCTTGGTTGCCGAGGGCCGTACCCGCGCCGCGCGCGGTGCCGTCCCTGATCTGCCGCGCCACGTTCTCGAGCGCGGTGAGTACTTCCTTGCGGACCGGATCCGCGCCCGCCTCGAACGGACGGGTGAACGCTCCGGAGCGGATCGACTGCTTCACCCAGACCTGCGTGCGGTCAGCGCGGGAGAACACCGGGTGCCGGATCGTGCCGGCATCCATCGACTTCAGCGAGTAGCCCTCGCGGACCTTCAGCGAGATCGCAACCTTAGGGTTGTTGCCCGTCGTCGCGTTTGACTGGGCCAGCTTCGCCTTGGCGACCCGGGCGGCTAGGCCGCCGCGGTGCGGCAGCTCGGCCGAGCCCTCACGAATGATCGACTCACCCAGCGGCTTGGCTGCCCGCCGGAACGCCGCGTACACCTCTGTGCGGATCGTCTTATCCGCCGCCTCGTTCAGGGCTTTCGCGGCCGCGGTGAACTGCTCGTTCGCCTCTACAGGCATCAGAGCGCCGAGTCAGAGGTGCGCAGCACGATCCAGATCGGCTGTGCCGCGGTCAGGTTGTCCAGGCCCACGCCGGACATCGACTGAGTGATCAGATCGGTGCCGTTCGTCTTGGGCAGCTCGCTGTCGAACTTCACCTCGGGAACGACGACCTGCAGCGTTTCGAGGCCGGTGCTGAGCGAGCTGGCGGTGTAGTTGAACAGCAGGCACATCGGCGTCTCGTTCAGCACCGCGTCGCGGTAGGCGGTCGAGTCGTATTCGCCGACGAGCTTGCACGCAATATCGCGCTCACCGACGGTCGGCTTCGACTTGCGGCCGCCGCCGCCGAAGTTGTACCGGTCCTGCGCGGTGTTGTGGTTGAGAGTCAACGACCCGCTGCGAATGTCAGCGATCTGTGTCGTGGCGCTCGCCAGCGCCGTCGCGGTCGGTGGCGTCAACGTTCCCGAGGACAGCGAGGCGTTGGCGAAGTGGAACAGGTTCGGCGCGGCCGCGTAAGACGGCGCGGCATACGCCGTAGCCGTTGTCAGGTCCGCGGCATCGATCGTCGCCTTCAACGACAAGATGTCGCCGCTGGTGAAGTCCAGCTCGAACGAGTCCGCGGTGCAACCGAAGAACGTGTACGGGTCGACGGTGAAGCTGCCGTCGGCGTTGACGTGCGGCAGCCCCTTCTGCAGCGTGAACGAAGGCAGCAGATCCGCCAGGGTGAACACCTGCTGGAAGGTGCTGCCGGCCACCAACGTCGACACACCGGATCCAAGCAGGTACGAGAACAGCAAGCCCATGCCCTTAGACACGCACTCAGTGGTGAAGTCACCGCCGCCGTCCGCAGTGGGCACCGTCCGCCGGCCTGAGCGCGCCACGCGGCCGCCGACACGCAATCCCTTTCCCTGCTTGACGTTCTTGTTCCAGTCGAGCGACTCGTCGACGTACTCGAGCCAGCGGTTGGTTGTGACCGCCGTTTTGAACGTCGTTTCCGTCCCGAAGCCGATCGAGGCATCCTGTGCGCTGACCATTACTGGGCCTCACCCTTCGGAGTTGCGGCATCGGCGGCCGGCGCGGGATCGCCTGCGGCCGGCGGTGTGCTGGTGTCCTCGCCGGCGGCAGGTGTCGCCGCCGGGTCGGCCGGCACGGGGTCCTCGGCCGGTTCGGCTTCGGCCTGGAGCGCCTCGAGGATCTGATGCGCTTCGGCATCGACAGGCTCGTAGTTGAGCGTCTGCGGGAGCAGCATCCGCGCGTGCTCGGCGGTGACTTCGAATTCTTCGCCGGGCTCGAGGCAGCCGACGCCGTGCTCGTCGAGCGGGTCACCTTCGCGCATGATCAGCGGAAGGTCGACCTGGCCGAGGGGATTGATGTTCTTGATGACAGGCACGGAATCCTCCGGGCTAGTAGCGGACTTTCGCGGTGACGGTGCAGGTGAGATCAGCGATTCGGCCGGCGGGCACTGGATCGGCCAGGCCCTCGACGTGTTCCCAGCTCGTCGACGGGACCATCGACCCGAACGAGACCCAGGAGTCGTAGCAGGAGCCGCCGAGCTTCTCGTTCGGGGTGGCTCGCAGATAGGCCACCAGCTGGCCGTACGCCACGTAGGCGGCGTCGATCGCGGGTGCTTGGGCCTCCGCGCCGCCGGCGACGTACGCGGAGATGACGAGCGTCAGGTCGGCGATCTCCTCGCGGCTGCGGTTCGTGCCCATCGTCGGCCGGGTGGTGGGCGAGGTGATGCCCATCATGGCGATGATGAGGTCCGGCTGGTATTCGCCCGGGTCGCCCGCCGAGACGTACGCCGGTGCCGGGAACAACGTTTGCAGCGCGCTGTAGAGGGCGTCCCAGACGCCGGGGACGGACTGCATCAGGCCACGCCCTGGATCCGGCGCTCGTCGCCGCACAGTTGGACCACCGCGTTCGGTACGGCGAAGCCCATCGGGGTGTAGGTCACTTGCTCTGGGCCGGAGTTCGTGGGCCGCTGGCCCTGCATCTCGGTCTGCCACAACCAGCGCACTAGTCGGCGGGTCGCGCGAACGAGGCGCATCGATATGACGGTCCGGCCGGCGACGTAGGTGACATGGATATTGCGGCGGCCGCCGATGAACTGAGCGGCCACGCCGGAGATCCGGCGCATCAGGATCCCGTCGTCGAGGTCGACGGTGTAGCCGAACGAGTCGAACGCTCCGTTACCGTCCAGCGTCTCGAGCGTCAGGGTCCGGTTGTAGCCGGCACCGTAGGACTCGACGACGTTGGTGATGCTGATGCACGGCGCCTGGAGCAGCCGCACAGTGACGCCGCCGCCGTCGTGGGTCTCATCGCACTGCCGAGGCAGGATCGGCCCACACAGGTCCTCCATGGGCCCTGTGGCGGCCATGATCAGTTCCCGCAGGTCCTCGTCGTCGATCCGCTGCGAAGCGCTCACGGAGCCGGGCAGGCGCAGCGCTGAGCGGGCCTGCGCCAAGCTGATCAGCATTCCCGGGTCAGCGGCCGCGACCTCGAACACGTCGGAGTACGTGCAAGCGTTCAGGCCCGTCGCGACCCAGCGGACCGTGTGCCTGCCTGGGACTGTTGCGATGTAGGCGCCGACGTAGGTACCGGTCGAGGGGTTCGTGACCGTGACATTCACGGTTGTCACGCCATCGGGCAGCGTGACGGTGCAGGTGACGAGCGTGGCATTCGCCGCGGCGCCGCTGCTGTCAGTGACGGCAACGGCAAGCGGGACCGGATCTCCTACGTCGAATGCCACGGCTCGCTCCTGTCAAAGTTCCCGAACAGCGTCGAAATCAGTCCGCGGGCGCCGGGTCGATTAGTGGTGCGGGCGGAGGTGGCGGGGTCGGTTCGGTCGATCGCTTCTCGCGGCGGCGGCCTTGGGGTTTCTCTCCGTACTGGTCGAGCTGGTCGTCGACCTCGGCCAGGCGTCGGTCGCGGGTGTCGCTCTGGGGCCGCTGCTCGAGGCTGGCCTTCTCGTCCTTCAAACCGCTGATGTACTGCTCGCGTCGCATGACGTCCTTCTCTCCTCTGGGGATTCTTGGTGTGTGCCGCGGTCAGGGTGGGTGGCGGGAACAAGTTAGCGGCAGGTTCCCGCCACCCACGTCTGGCTAGAAGCCGGCCGGTGAGATCAGGCCGGTGCCGGCGATGACGGAGATGGCCTCCGGACGCCGGTTACCCATGAACGCGACGTAGTTGTAGACCTGGATCCGGACCTGCAGCGTGTTGGACAACACCTCGGACAGGACGCGGGTCCGCATGCTGCCCTCCCACAGGAACAGGTCCTGCCAGCGAGCGGTGATGCTGCGGGTCTCGTTCGTGCCGGCGCCGAGGTTCGACGGGATGTTGCCGTCGAGGAACGCGGGCAGGCCGTAGGTGAACATGCCGGCGGGGCCGTCCGCCTCGAGGAGACCGTTGTCGCCCATCGAGTTCATCGCGTTGGTGTTGGGCACCAGCAGCGGGCGGTTCGTGCTGTCCAGCTGGGACAGGGCCCAGTACCACAGCGACGGGGTCATGACCGTGCCGGTGGCCGGCATCTTCCGGAGGTTCGCGACCTTGGACGCGGCCTGCAGAAGCGGCACCCACAACTCCGGCAGCGTCGGGGTCGCGTCGGTGTAGGTGACCGCGTTGATACCCGAGACGTTCAGGATGCCGGTGACCTGGCCGCTGGTGCCGGATCCGTTGATCACCTGCAGGTCCAGCTTCATGTTGTAGTCGGCGAGCAGATCCGCCATTACAACCTCGTCGAACGAGATCGGCGACTGGTCGAGCAGCTGGATCGCGATGTCCTGCTGACCGGCGATGGTGCGGACCGGTGCGCTGACCGAGGTGTCCGTCAGGTCGGTCGAGGACACCCCGGCCGCATCCGCTGCCTGGATGGCGGCCGTGGTGCCCGAGGCGACCTTCGGGAGGTTGATCGAGTCGGTGCCGGACGGCAGCGCCATCGTGTTGCACAGGTTGGCCGTGGTCCGGCCGAACCGCGGCAGGTCGATGTACTCATCGATGAGCCACAGCGGCGGGACGAAGTTACCGCCCTGGCCGTCGGTGCGGTTCGGGTTGACCCGTTTCTCGAACGCATTCTCGCGGGCCCGCCGGTTGTAGCCGCTGCGACGGAGTTCGTGGTCGGTGCCTTCACGGGCCGCCTCGTCGCGGCGTGCCTCACGAGCGGGCAGCTCGATCGACAATTCCTTGGCGTGCCGGGCGAGCCGGTCACGGGCCGCGTCGACACCGCCGTCGCCGTCGCCGCGCTGCAGCTGCACGCGGGCCAGGTCGAGGAAGTAGGACGAACGCTGGTACGAGTCGTAGGTGCGCGGCTCGCGGGTGATGACGGCCCGCGGCTGGCCCAGTGCATCGACGCCGCCGCTGAGCCGGCGCTGGACGTCAGCGTCCGCTGCGCGTCGGGCTTCCTGCTCCTGGATGACGCGGAGCCGCTCGTCGAGCTGGGTGCGCTCCTCGATCAGGGTCTGCACGGCGTCGTTCGCCGCTCGGGCCTCGGTGCGGTCCTCCGGGATCGGTGCGGCCAGAGCCTCATCGATCTGGCGGGACAGTGCGTCGCGGCGTTCGCGGGTCGCCTCGAGGACGCCGGCTTCACCGCCGAGCGCGGGCCAGACGGGGCCGCGGCGGGTGACGCCGATGGCCTCGAGGCCGGTCCGTGGGTGGATCGGCAGAGTGGACTTGGACATGGCGGATTGCTCCTTACGGTCATTGGATGTGGGTCACTGCTGTGTCGCGGCAGGTGATCCGTCCCAGGTGGTGCGCCATGTCAGGCGTCCGGCGTGGGCGGCCGGCGTGCTGCGGGGTGGTGCGTTACTTCGCGGCTACGGCTAGAAGCGCGAGCCGGGCTCTGACGTCCGCGGGATGCGGGCCGGAGTTGCTTTGTGATTCGTCATCCGTCGCCGTGTCGTCGGACACGTCGTCGGTTTCGCCGTCGTCGTCGGGATTGGGAACGCCCATCAGCTCGGCGAGCAGCGGCTGCGCGGCGTCCAGACCGATGTCGGCATCGCTGATCAGGTCGAGGACTTCCTGCAGCGTCGTCATCGTCGCGGCGCTGAGCGTCGCGCCTGCGCGCTTCTCGGCCCGGGCCCGTTCAACGATCAGCGCCGGCACACGTGAGCGGGCCAGGGCCTGCGCTGCCCGCTTGCGGAGCGCCGTGGTGCCCGTGGTCGCCGGATTCGCCGGCCAGGTGACGATCGACGTGTCGCCACCGTCCAGGTCGACTTCCTGAATGTCGCGCTGCTCGTAATCGGGTGACCACATCTGCCGGATCACGTAGAACGCGAAGGACATCGCGTCGAGTTCGCCGGCGTCCATCGCCGACTGGACCTGATAGACGTCCGATCGTTTCGCGTCGATGTCAGCCTCGACCGCGAGGCCGGTCGAGTCCTCGCCCATGCGCAGGGTGCCCGCTTTCGTGCGGGCCATCGGCGCACTGTCCCAGCCGTGGTTCAGGCAGAAGATCGTGTCGGGGTTCTCGCTGAGCGTCTTGGTGAACGCGCCGCCGCGGACGACCTCGGCGTAGGTGCCTAGCCAATCCCACATCGTGTAGGGGGTGTCCACGATCGAGGCGTAGCCGGTGAACAGCAGCCGCGAACCGCCGGTGCCGTCGGGTGCTGCGCGCAGCGCGACGTTGTGGAACGGGAGGTCGAGGGTGTTCGGCCCGGATGCCTGGCGCACCAGCGCACGCATCGCCCGGACGTCGCCGTCGAGGACACGCTGCTCGAATTCCCGGAGACCACCGTTACGGATCTTCTTCATGGAGTACTCCCTGGCGCCGGTGCGTTGTCTGCGCCGCCGGCTGGCGATGCGTTGGAGTTGAGCGGAGAGAACGGATTCGACCCGAGACCATCGGGGTAAGGCTCGAGGCCGTCGCTGGCGCGGATCTCGTCGATCGTGCGGATACCCGAGACACGCTGCTGATTCGCGATCGTCGCCCGGTCAGAGGCGTTGGCTCGGAGGAACTCATCGACATAGAAGCCGGTCCACGAACCGAGGCCGCCCGGGATCATCCGGTTCCACGCGATCTCGATGCTGCGCAACAGCGGCAGGATCCCGTGCCGGATGTAGCCGGCGTCCAGAGCATCCAGGCCCTTGCCGCCACCCTGGGCGGCGTTGTCGATGATCGCCTGGATGCGGTGCAGCGGCACGTTGTACAGGCCGCAAACCTCCTCGCGGAGGAACCTGCGCGTCTCGAGGAACTGCGCGTTCTCGGGAGACACCGACAGCTGCTGCCACGTCGCGCCGCCGAACAGCACCGCGGGCCGGTGAGCGTTCGCGACGCCGGCGTGCCCGGCTTCCCATGCCTCTTTGACCTCGCGGGCCTTCTTGCGGTTGCCTGACTCCTTGACTGAGATGACGCCGGCCGGTGATCCGCCGCCGCCGAAGAATCCGTCGGCATACTGGCCGACCTTCAACGCCAGGTCGAACAGCAGCCGCTGCGCAGTGAGGACGTCGATGCCTGCGACCGCGCCGGGCTGCATCAGGCCGGTCATGTGGATGACCTTGTCCGAGTAGTACGTCTCGGGGCCGATCTTGAAACACTTGACGCCCTTGCGGTCCCGCGTCGGGTGCACAGCGTCGGGGTGCAGGATCGTCGTCTGATCCGGCAGACCAGTCTTCGGATCGGTCGCCACAACGAAGGCGTACGCATTACCGCGGGCTGCTTTCGAGTACGCCAACTGCCCGAAACCGACCTCTGGCGCGACGTCCGGACCGAACGGCTCGGTCACGATCCTGGGCTGGATCTTCAGCGGCTGATGCGGCCCGAATCGCTCGCCCTCGTAGGCCATGAACGGCAACGTCGTCACATCGTCGTGCAGCGCCTTCAGACACGCGAACACGGTCGAGATGCCGAGCGCCGCACCTTCACCGCTCGCGCCGCCGAGGCTCGAGGAGAAGTCCGTGCCGGCCGAGTTCGGCGGGATCGAGGAGTCGCCCCATTCGGCCGCGCGCATCATCGCCCGGGCGTTGCGGATCGCGCGGTTCAGGAGCGCCACAGCGTAAGTCCTTTGCCGTCGCTCAGCGCCAACGAGACGACGAGCATGCCGACGCCGAGTAGCAACAGACCGGCGATGACCGAGAACAGGAACGCGGCGACGATGATCAGCACGAGGCCCAATATCAGGAGCAGGTCACTCATTTTCGGGTGTCCTCTCGACACTGGCCGCACAGGAAATCGTGCTCACCGTCAGGGTCTTCGTGCGGGTTCTTCCCGCACTCGTCGCACAGCTCCAGGTCGTCCATGAAGAAGACCGAGAACTCGGCTATCTCCTCGGGCTCCTCGGCTGTCTGCCAGGCCTGCCGGGCCGCCACGAGCGCGACCAGCGGGCAGATATCGGCCGCCGAGCCTTTCCGGGCCAGCTTCGACGGGCCGTCGCCGAACTCGCGGATCACAGCGCCTGCGATCGCGGCGTCCAGCGCCGGCTGTCCCTCGCTGTGGAACATGTCCTCCGCGACGGTCGCGTCCTTCAACGAGCCGAACGCCTGGGCCATCTCCCGGGCGGTGATCAGCAACGGTTCGATGCCGGCCGCCTGCAGCGCGGGGATCAGCGAACCGGCTGGGCCGGACGGGTCCAACGCGATCGCCTTCGGGTTGTGCTCAGCTTTGAGCTCAGCGAGCCGCGGAACCGCCCAGTCGATACCGGGGCGGTACTCGACCAGCTCGCCGAATTCGAACCGGCCGTCGACTTCTTCCGAGGTGGCCATGCCGAACGTCGCGATCGCCGCGTACGAGCGTTCCGGGTTGACATCGACCGCGAAGGCGACCGGGTCCTCGACGTCGACCAGATCAGGGTCGACGCCGCGCTCTGCCCACAGCTCCGGATCGATCGGCGGCGGTGAGGCTGGGCGGTCCGCCTTCTGGTTGAGGAACGCGCGTTTGAATTCGCGCAATGCCTTCACCTTCATCGCCTCGTACTCAGCGCGGACACCGTCTTCGGTGATGGTGTGGCCGAGTGCCGGCATGCAGTCCCACCAGGTCTGCGGGTCGCCCGGGTCGGCGTCTTCGGGAGCGGACCACTCGAAGTAGCAGACCGAATCCGTGGCGCCGGCGAGTACTCGCGCGCGGCCGTCCTCGACCTTCTCGTTCAGGTAGATCGATTCCTGCGTGCCCGCAGTCGAGACAACCCACAGCTGCGGCTGCTCGCGGGTGATCATGGCCGGCTTCATCGCCTGCTCGGTGCGGTAGTCGATCTGCGCGAACGCTTCGTCGACAATGCCGAGATCGATGGTCGAGCCGTGACCGGCCTTCTCCGTCGAGGACGTGATGCCGTGGTTCGAGCCGTTACGCCAACGGATCGCTTCGCTTCCGTTTGCGAGGCGAATCTCGAACAGGCTCTTGAACGGGGAGTGTCTCAGCTCCTCGACGTGGTCCTTTTCCCATTTTTGCCGAGCGTCGTTTCGGGTCTGCGCCGTGTACACGATGTTCTGCGGCTCGCCCAGGCCGAGCGCCCGCCAGATCGCCAGGATCAGAATCAGCTGCGTCTTGCCCTGCTGGCGCGGCACCGTCAGTCGGCACTCCCGGTACACCAGCAGCTTGGTCACCGGATCGATCTCGAGGGCGACGTCGAGAACGTGGCGCTGCCACGGCATCAGCGGTTTGCCCATCGCTTTCGCGATCTCCGCCGCTGGGCCGCCCCACGTCGACCGGCTGAGCGTTCTCGGTGTGCTGAACCTCGGCTGGGCTCGGAGACCGGATACGTGAGAGGAAAATCGCGATTGGATCGCCGTCATCGACCTGGCCGCCAGTCTTGATTTGCAGCAGCGTGTTACGAAGTTCCTTCGCGATCGCCGCCGCCGCCATGCCCGCGCCGTCGTCCAAATGCCTCGCTAATGCAAGGGCAATCTGGCCCGGAGCCGTGTTCACAGACTCCAGCGAGTACAGCTCCTCAAGGGTCGCCCGCTCGACTGCCCGCGTACCCCGCCGAGGTAAACGATGCGCCATCAGCGAGACCCAATGCAGGATGCCGTACGGAGGTACGGGGAGTTTTTTCTGAGCGTTTTAGGGCTCCACCGATGGCAGCTGGATCGGTGGAGTACTTCAGCCGGCCGCGCCGTCAATCTGCCCGCGGCCCCAAATTGTTAGTGCGTGACCGGCGTCGTCGAGCCGGTGTAGACGACCCATTCGGCCGAGGCGCCCGTCGCGTTCGCGTCGACGTCGCCGGCGAAGTGATAGAGCGCGTGGCCATCGGTCGCCGCGACGTCGGCGAGCGACCATTGCGTCGAATCGATCGACAATTGGTCGTCGCCGGCGAACTCGTACAGCGGCAGCACGACGACGGGCGCGGCCGGCGCTGGGGAATCGGCGGCGACCGCGGCCTGGACCGAGGCGAGCAGCTGGTCGGCCGCGCTGAAGTCGAGCGCGTCGGCGCCCGGCTGTGCCTTGAGGCCGGTGATCACGTCCTCGAGGGACTTGAATCCATCGGTCAAGCCTTTTATGTCGGTGTCGAGGTGTTCCTGATTGCTGGTCATGATCTCTCCCATGATCGTCAGTCTGATGGCGAGGTCACGCCACCAGTCGGGCCACGAGCTGCATAGCTCGCATCCCTCGCGCGGGTGGTGGCGGCCGCCGTGGTCGAGCAGATCCATGGCGCGCCTTCCGAAGGTCCCCCCAAACGCGTGAGGGGAGAAAAAAACATGCACAGCGGGTCGAGAACACCGCCTACGGGCCAGACTTTTACCCGCCCCCGGGGTGCATCGGTCACCAGATTCGTGATGTCCGCATGGGTGGTGTCGCCTTATAGCCCTTGCCTGCGTTGCATCCGTAGTGGGACGGCTGCAGGTTGGACCAGGAGTCGTCGCCGCCCAGCTCGCGGGCCAGCTTGTGGTCGACCGAAGGCGACCACGGTGTGCGAGGTGGTGCGTCGAAGTCGAGCGCCTTGCCGCACAGCGCGCAGTGTGTGGCCACGGCCAGGACCTGACGCTTACGCACACGCAGCTGGTGGTCGGTCAGGAACTCGGCCATCGTTACACCGCGATCACCTTCGAACATGACGAAGGCCCGATCAATTGACCGGGCCTTGGACACAGTGATGGCACTGCACTCAGCTGTGATTAAACACCATTGTCGGACGGGAGTGCTGACACCCGTGCGCGTGTGCGTGTCGGTTTCGACAGCGCCACGGCCTCGACTTCGTCGTAGTCGTACAGCGTGCGGCCGTTGCGATCGCGGCCGCGTCGAGTGATGAGACCATCGGATGCCCAACGCCTGATCTGATCAGGATGCCGGCCGAGCGCAACGGCGATCGCGGGACCATCGAGCAGCAGCTGGTCGTCGTGAGTCATAGTCCGGTCACCACTTTGAGGCGAGGTGCCGCAGGATCACGTAGCCGACGAGCATTGCGCCGACAACGAGTAGGGCAATGATCACCACGAACAGGATCAAGGTCAACGCCTCACAATCGCCATTGCTCGTCATAGTCCTCGTGGTCTGCGTACGCCAGCGCCAGGCACCTGGCTGCGAACATTGTCGCGTTGAACCCAGCCAAGCGTCCTCTGATGTCGAGTCGATCGAGTGTCATCTCGGCGCCGTCGAATGCCTTGAGCCGTTGCGCGACGCGGCCCTTGGCGAGGATCTCGATCTCCATCCGATCGACTAGCGAGGTGCCGCCCCACACGATGGTGTTGCCGGTCTCGGCCAGCCATGCGCGGAAGTTCGCCGCGTGCGTCATGTCCTCCTGCGCGCGGTCGAGTAGGAAGTCGGCCAGGTTCATCGGGTTGCCTCCTTGGCGAGTGCGCGGCGTTCCGCGACGGTAGTCCAGGTTCGTTTGCATCGTGGGCATCGGATCGCGCCGCTTGCCTGCCACACGAACGCCGGCTGCCCGGTTGTCGATGACCAGGCCCACTCGCCGCCGCGCATGATCCAGTCACGGCCCGGTGGGCCAGCGAGCAGTGTCGGGTTGAGACGAGCTTGCGGTCCGACCTCGAGCAGGCCGGTCAGTGCGTCGGGGTGGTGTGGGCAGGTCAGGTCTGAACGGGTGTCGTGGGACTGGATGCCGATTGCTGATTGGGCCATCCTCAGCCACGCCGCCAGGTCCTTGGCGAGGTAGCGCGCGAGAGGTTGGCCGCGGTGTGCGAGTTCGCGGTGCCATCGCGGGATCGAGGTGATGATCTGCGACGGTGTCCGCCGAAGTGGCCGCCGTAGGTCCTCGCACGACGGGTCGTCGCACAGCAGGTGCGTCGGGCCGTGGGCCGGGTTCAGTTCATGGAGGATCGCGGTCGCTTCGGCCGATAGCTGTGTCAGGCCGGTCTCGATGATGCTGGCCACCTCGAGGACCTGGAAGTTCAGGCCAGCGGGTGAGCCTTTCGCGCCGCCGGTGCCATGCCGCTCGCCGCCGATCGATGAGGTGACCGAATCGCGGGCCAGCGCGGCGGGAAGGATGCGCCACAGCATGAGCAGCTCGTCGGCCTGGATATCGATCAGGTCCTGAACCGGATCTGTCTTCTTCGGTGGCGGGAGGGCGGGTTGCTTGTTCCTGAGTCTGCTGCGTTTGGTCATTCGGGTGCTCCACGTGAACGACGACTGCGTTTGCGTCGTCGTTTGCTAGATGTCACGGGGGTAGAGCTAAGTACGGAGTTACCCGACCCGTCCCTACCCGACCCAGCCGAATGCATTCCCTCGCGATGAGTTTCTGAATTCGAATTGCTATTCGGGGATCGATTCGCGTGCGTGCGGGGCTGGGTTGTGCCGGCGCGGGGTCCGGGTTTGGTCGGATCGCTTGCCGCGATGCGCGCGTGGCCCGGCTGGGTGCTGGGTCGCTGCGCTCGTGTTTCGGTGGTCTCGGGTTGCGCGTGGCCCGGCTGGGTGTCAGGTCGCTGGTTGGTGTTGCCGCTCGGTTCCACGGGGCGGCCGTTCTTGGTCAGCCATTTCGCTGTGGTCTGGGTGTAGAACGGGACGTCGGGCGCGGGCAGCAGCGTTTCGCGTTCCTCGCCGGCCATATCACGCATCTGGCTATTGCAGTGCGTGCACGCGACGACCATCGTGTCGACGGTCGCTTCCTCGCCCGGATGCAGGTGGTCGAGCGTGCCGCGGCGGGGTGACATGCGGCCGGCCCACGCGGTGACGACCTGGCAGTAACGGCACAGGTCGCCGTCGCGGAACCGAACCGGTACAGCAAGGCGGAGGTTGTTGGTGTCGGCCTTCTGCTGCCGCGACAGCTGGATCTCAGCCTTCGTCCGGATGTGGACGAATTCGGGATCCTCGAGGAGCCGATACGCGGCGAGGCCGTTCTCGCCCTTGCATTTCGTGAGCAGCCCGGTCCTGATGGCCAATTTCAGCAGCCGCGGGTTGTTCTCGGTGAAGGTGACGACGGTGCCAGCGTCGACGATGTAGTCGGTGGTGAACGCGCTCGACTGGTTGGTCAATCGCCAATAGAAACCGGCGACCATATTGATGTCACCGGGTTGGTAGCCGCGAAGCCCGGCAACGGCCATGATCGCCGGGTGCGTGCCACCGGTGTCGCCGTTCTTGTTCCAGGGCACGTGCGCGGTCTCCTCATACGATCTCGAATCATCATCAACACCTGCGGACAGGGCTTGGGGCCGTCAGGTGGACGCCCGCTCTTCTCGCCAGCCGCGCGAGAACACCTCGGCGATCTTTGGTCGAAAGGTCATAGTGCAAACTCAGCGTCATGTTGCTGCTCGCAAAGATCAATGAACCCCGTGTCAGTCCAGGGCAGTGCGTGCTCCTCGCCCAGGTCATACCGGTATTTCTCCTGGCCGGTGTCCTCGAACGCCGAAACGTCCGCAGGTACACCAAGACACTGACCTCGCGACTCGCCTGGACTCTTAGTGTGTTCTGCGGGGTGGTGGCTTGGGTGCTCCTGATCATGGGGTCGGAGAGCGGAATCAAGAAGGGGTGGCCGTCTTGGACGATCGTGATCTCGGTCGCGTTGGTGCTCGCCCCGTTGGTCCTCGGTCCACTTCAAATCGTCTTTCCCGACGACGACGATTCCTCTGATCGAAAGATCGCCATCGCGCCGGTTTCCGATTCCGACACGCCATCTGATTCCCTGGCTGCTCGAACCGCTCGTGCCCTCCGCTCGGCGACGGCGAATCAGGTGCACCGACGTCACTGAGCGTGTGCTCCTGGCGCACTCAGACATGTCGCCGCTCGGTCTCGGCGTTGACCGCGTCCGTCAGCTCGGTGACGGTCAGGCCGCGCATTGCGGCCAGTGCCTGGAACGCATCGTCGACGGAACGGTGAGCGGCTGTGTAGCCCTCGATGCCCATGTGGAGTGTGCGCGGCCATTCACGAGCAGCTGCAAGTGTTACAGCGACCGTGTAGAGGTGTTCGTCCATCAGTCGCCGCTCTCCAGGCCCTCGATGAACTCCCGCATCTCGCGCGGCGTCGATAGAAAGCCGCCGAGCTGGAGCATTGCGCCGAGTTCAAATGCCGCGTGGTCGCGCGTTGCGCCATGCTTGCCGAGATCTGAGACCAGCGATGCAAATGCGTTCTGGACATTGCCTTGATCTAGTTCCGCCAGAGCGCGTTCCTTACACCATCGGATGTGCTCTGATCGGGTCGTTAGCTCAGGCATTGGTGTCCTCTGTTTCGTCGATGGTCAGGGAGTACTCGACGAGCCGGCGCAGCCAGGCGCTGTGCCAGCCGTCGATTTGCAGGCTGAGATCTTCATCCGGCCGGATCGCGGTGAGCAGCCCGAGGAACGATTCGCCGCACGTGATGACCATCGAGTAGCCGACCGGTGTGGTGTCGATGACCAGAGCCTCGCTGTAGGCCTTCGCGGCCGCGGTGAACAGTCCGAGGAGCTGGCCGTTTGTGACGATCCGATCTGACTCGGACGTGCCGGCGGTCAGCTTGGTGTGCAGCAGCTTTTCGATGTTGGGGAAGTTGTCGTCGGTGGCGTATCTGGGCAGCGACAGCGCTTTGCCGGCGAACAGGCCAGAGATGTCGGTGACGGTGAGCAGCTCGTCGGTGACCTCGAGGCGGAGGAACTCGTCCTGGCCGTCTTTGCTGCCCTTGAACAGTCCGAGAATCTCCTTGACGTCTTGGGGTGACAGGTCGAACTTGGCGACTTCGCCATCGCCGTCCTCGATCGACACGATCGCGTGGCCGACCGTGTAACGGTTCGTGGCGGTGACGGTCAAATTCACCGATCCGATCTCGAGCCGGACGCGGTGGAGTTGCGCGAACTCCGGATCCGGATCCGCGTGGACGGATACGGCGCGAAGGGCCTGGCGGAGATCGTCGGTGCCTACGGTTACGACGGTCATGCGGGTAGCCTCACTTTCGGATTGTTGGCCGATTCCAGCCGTTCGCGGAGCGATTGCGGTTCGGGTTTCCCGCAGCATTCGCAGCGGTTCACCCTGCCGCTGGATGGGCAGGTCACGGTTTGCCGGCATTCCTGGTGCCGGTCGTGGGCGCACCCGGTACAGACGCGGCAGGCCCGCAGATCACACCTCATCCGAGTAGCACCGTGCGTGTCGTCGGCCGACTCTCGGCCGGGTCACGCGTCCAGACCATGACCGTGCGGCCGTCGACGACGTGATGATGCTTGCGGCCGCTATGCCCGGGCGGGTCGGTGCACGGGCGTTGCAGGCTCGGTACGAGCCGGGCGTTGACCTTGGCGATCGCTCCGCACGTGGTCGGCTTACTCCGAACCACTGCCGGCCACCGCCGCGGTCAGCTCGGCGATCCGTTCGTCGACCGCCGCGAGCTGCTCGAGGTCGACATCGCTGGGCTGATACCAGAGCTGCCCAGCAAGGAAGTCCATATAGGTGCGGGCGCCCTGATACTCATCCAGATCGCGGTAGCTGTTGCGCGTGCCGAGGATCGGGTCAGAGAAGAGCAGATGCTGCGTGAGGACCAGCGCCAGGACGAGCGAAGCCAGGCTCATCTTGTCGGTGATCTGGCGGCCCAGGGCGCGGCGCCCGTCCACGTCATCGCTCTTAGGCACGCCGAGCAAGTCGAGCGTCACGTTCTCGCCCTCGTAAACCAGGTTCCAGAACGTGCCGCGCAGGCCGATCTCGAGGTCGGTTGTCTTCAGCTCGACCGTGGAGACAACGTCGCGGCAGAACTCGAGGCGGGCAGCAGTCGCGGTTTCCCGTATCTTTTTGAGCCGCTCACGCTCGGCCCAGTCGGCCTGCTCTTGTTCGCGCTGCTTCTTCGCCCGACCCTTCTCGACCATCGACCCACCGGCGTTGGAGACATGCGCATCATCATCGGCACTGATCACGGAGCTCGGCTGATCACGCTCGGCCTGTTCAGGTTCGGCCTTGAAGTACTCGGAGTAGTAAGCGTTTGGTGGGTAGATCAGCACAACACCAGGGCCGACCTCATCCTCGCGAGTGAGTCTCATCGCGTTCGGATACCGCTCGTACATCGCGGCCCGGCTGCTGATTATCTCCGCGCCGGCCTCAATCGCGGCCGCGATCGCCTTCCGGCGTTTGTTCGCGTCCGCCAGGTTGTACTGGAAATTGCCGGTGCCCACCGATTGCGAGAGCTTCTCGAAAACCTCGGGCTCGTCGACGAACGGCGCCAACTTCACGGCGTCGCCCAGCGACAGCTGCCCATCGTGGATCTTCGCCTTCGCGGCGTCGGGCATCTCGGCGATCTGCAGCCGCTGCTTGACGCTCTTCGCGGAGGTGCCGGTCGCTTTGGTGATCATCGCCGCGGTGTAGTCCGGGAATGTCAGCAGCAGCTGGTACGCCTCACCTTCCTCGACGGGCGACAGGTTGCGTCGGCGCAGCCCAGCGATCAGCATCGCCTCGATCTGCGCGGGCTCGTGCGCGAGTTCCTCACGGATCAGGCACGGCACCGTGGCGAGTTTGGCCTGGCGGGCAGCGTCGATACGGCGATGGCCGTCGATGAGCGTGTAGCCGAAGTTGTCTGCTGACGGCGCTACGGTGAGCGGCTGCTGGATGCCGGACGATTTGATGCTCTTCACCAGCTCGGCGTCCGCGGTCGCGTCGTGGCGCGGGTTGGCCTTGTGCGGGTGGACCAGGCCGATTTCTATGTCGGTGATGGTGATCGTCATCTCGGGACGTCCTTTCGGGGTTCGGCGCTGTGGATGGTTGACCAGTTGGGGTCGGACAGGTGCCAGGGTTGGATCGCGCCGTCGACGTCGACGAGGGACGCAGCGATCGTGATGGCGGTGATCGCGTCGCCGGCGCACATCGTCAGTGCGCGTTCAGCCGCGGACCGCATGCGCTGGGCGCGACGGATCTCTTGGTCGTCGGGGTCTTTGATGATCAGGGCCAGGTCGAGGACGGCCTCGGCGATTATCTCGCGGATGTGTTCGTTCATTCGCCGACCGCGAAATCGGTCAAGGTGTGCTGGTGCCACCGCTCCGGATTACCGGGTCCGTTCGGCAAGGTTCGGCGGACGTGACCACACAGACCGATCAGTGTCTTGAGTGAGTGGCTGCCCGGGCACACACGGCAATAGACCTTTGCGAATTGGTAATGCGACTCGATCGCGCGGACACCGATGACCATCACGTCATCCGCGGATGTCGCCTCGACGAGCTGCTCGAGGAGCGCCGGCAACGTCAGCCGAGGCCGCGCGGGTGCGGCGCTCATCCGGTCACCAGCTTCTGCGCGGCGACCATCAGCATCTTCGTCAGATAGTTGACCTGCGACGGGAGACGGCAGGCGTAGCAGGAACCGGCCGCGCCCTTCGTGACCATGAACGCGAGATCCTCATCCGACGCCGGCCGCACAGCCCAGACCCGATCGAACACGATCAGGTCAGTGATCGCCGCGGAGGTCGTGGCCACCGGGTGACCGCAAGTGATCCTGTAGACCACGACCGTCGCGCTCGGATCGGCCAGTTGGGGCTCTACTGGGTCGTAGTCCTCCGCGTTGACGACATAGCCGCAATATCTGCAGGTCGAGTCCTCAGTAAGTACACCGACATTGGTTTCACCGCACCCTGCGCAGTCCCATGACGAACCGAATAAATCCTCGGTCGGATCTACTGGGATACCAGGAACAGTCACGACGACACCTCGATTCGCGCAGCGATATCGCGCAAGACGGCTTGCTCCAACGGCCACTGGCCACGCTTCTGCAGCGCATCAGCGAGAACACGGAGGTTTTTCGCGTCCCGCTTTGCCACCTCGGTTGGTGCTTCTGCAGCGAGTGCAGCCAGCTCTTGCCGAAACCGTCGCAGGGTTTCCTCGGGACGTTCGATCAGTGATTTGGCGCGGTTCTCGATGGCGATGCAGAGCGCCTCAATTCGCCGCAGCCTCTCGACCTCGGCGCTCATGCCGGCACCGCCACGTCGAGGCGCGCGGCGCGCCGGCGTTGCTGCGCGGGGGTGAGTTTCCGGTACAGCAGCGACTGATACGCCGGGGTGGCCGTCTTGCCGGTTCCGACGGTGACCCTCGACGGTTGGACGTACCCGAGTTCGATGGCCTTCGCCCAGGCGACGCGGCGGTCGGTGGGTTTGATCGCCAGCGCGTTCATGTCGCCGGCGACGGTGTTCGCGGATAGCACCTCGAGCTGGGTCGCGGTCTCGCGGATGATGTCGAGCGCGATCCGTTGCGGTTGCAGTTGCGTGCCGGCCTTGATGCGGGCAGCGAGTACTTCTCGTGATATCTCGGCGTACCAGCGGATCGCGGCGATCTTGTCGCGCGGGTTTAGTCCGCAGCCGACGTGGTATTCGTAGCCGTTGTCGATGAGGAACTGGTCCATCCGCCGACCGCAGTTGCGGTCCGTGCACAGCTCGCTCGCCGGGCTCACCGCCGCCACCTCTTGGTCAGCTGGTAGGCGGCCGCGGGTACAGCGAACAGGGCGATCGCGACCCACGGCACGAGGTCGCGGTGCCATATCGCGATCCAGAAGCAGAACAGCCATAGGGCGTAGGCCGCGCAGAACAGCAGCAGCATGGTCGCGTATTCGCCGACGGTCCGGACGAGTAGCAGCAGGCGTTCGCCGCGGTCGGTCCAGCGGACGGGTCGCGGTTCGGCCGGCGGGATGATGTTCGGCGGTAGGGGCTGCCACGTCAGGCCGTGCTCGGCGAGCCACTGCTCGTCTCGGTCGGTGACGCGCTTCACGGGATTCACCAGCGCCCGGGCGCGTCGTAGATGGCGGTCGCGGCCAGGACGTGAGCCTCGTTGCCCATCATGAGCGACAACGTGGTCAGCTCGACGGTGAGCGCCATCGCGATGTACTGGATCGGCGTCGGTGTGCGGTCGAAGTTGTCCGGGTGTAGCCGGGCGGCCGCGACACGGAGCCGCGCGATCAGGATCGCCGGATCCTCCTCGATGACGACGTGCTCGAGGACGGCCGGGATCGTCTCGGCGGTCATCGGGTGTTCCTGGTGTAGTTGCGTGTCGGGTTTTCCCACGTCCGGCGCGGCCAGAACAGGCCCACGAGGACGATGCCGGCGAGCAGCAAGATCAGCCCAACGACGATCACGCGGTGGGGTGTGGCACCGGTCGAAGCCAGCACGGGGGGACTGGCGACGACCGGTGCGTCTATGGCGGCCGCGGCCGCGGCGGCAGGGTGAGCGACGGTCTTGGGCGGTAGCGGTAGGTGCGGTATCGGCTTGTAGCCGTGTGGCGGGAGGTTGACCGGCGGCAAATAGATCCACGGTGCGCTGATGCACGGCGCCGGCTGCGTGATGATCTGACCGGACCGGCAAGCAGGCGTTGCGCTACTCGACGACGGCGAGGCGGCGGCGCTGCTGCTCGACGGCGCGGACGAGCTGGTATCGGGCGGACTTGAAGGCGTCCCAGTCTGCGCTGGCGGTTGGGAGCCGGTTGGGCTCGAATCGGTGGGTGCCGAGGTAGCTGAGGGCGTTGGCGAGGCGGATGTATCGCTCGCCGGGCTCGAGGCGCTCGACGTGCCAACCGGGCTCGATGATTCCGCCGGTCGCGTGCGGGTGTGGCTCGGTTTCGGCTGGCATGAGCTGTATCCCTTCGGGCTGCACGACGAGGGCGGAGTGGGCCGCGGTGACGGTGTCGGGTGGCAGGCGTACGCGGTGCCGCACGCCAGGACCAGGGCGACGAACGCCGCGCCGATCACGATCGGCACACGGCTCAGCCGATAAGATGTGCGTTGCATGGTGTTACCTCTCGAGGTGATCGGAACGGCCATCCGTTGCAGCGGGTGGCCGTTCGCTATTGCTGGTGAGGTTCGGGTTTTCGTCGTCGACCCAGCGACGGAACGGCGGGCACAGCACATAGAGCGCGGCGACCGCGGCCAGGAGCAGTGCGGCGAGGACGACGATCCAGCCGCCGGCGTCCATACCGGCGGTCACTGAGTGGCCTGCCTGCAGAGATCGCACGAGCAAGCGAGCTTGATGATGAACAGCGAACGGGTCGACGGCGGTGTCGACGTGCGCAGCGTCTTGATCTCCATCCGGTGGAGGTCAGCCTCGGCCGGCTCGACCAGCCAGCACGGTGTGCCCATGTAGATCGCGCCGGTGACCGTGCAGTCGATCTCGCGGTCCATGAACGTCACGATCTTCGCGACCGGGATCTGGACCGACAGGTCGAAGTCGTACAGCGTGACCTGGTCCAGGCCCTGCGCGGTCATGCCGACTTCGCAGCGTCGAGTTCGTCGCGGCGGAGTTTCTTCAACGTCGCCAGCGAAATATCCAGATCAGTAAGCGCGGTGTCGAGCAGCTCACGTGCCGCCGTGTAACCGGATAGCAGCGCGCGGCCGCCATCAGACGCCGCCAGCGAATCGACGATCTTTGCTGCCCGGTTCGCGCGCCGAACCGCCTGGCCCGCGCGGTGAGTCGCTGCCTGCCGAGCGGCGAGCGCGGACGGCGGCGGCTCGACCGGGTTCGTGAACCTCACTACCTCGGCGACGTCGGCTCGAAGCCGGTCCATGCCGTGCAGGTAGCGAACCATGCACTCCGGGCACGAAATCGTGTCCGGATCATCAGTGACCGTGATCGCGGGGTGCTGCGCGCCGCAAGCAACCGACGATCCGGTGGTGCGGAAATGAACGGGGCTCGAGATTGGCAACGCCTGCTCCGCCGCGGTCATGATGCGGACCCCCGCGGCGAGCCGAGGCCAGTTTCGCCGCCGCGCCCCGGCTCGCCACCTACCCTCGGATCACCACAACCAGAGGGAGAACAAACATGAACGCCGACCAGTGCGGTGTATTCGCGACGCTCATACCGGTATTGCTGCTCGCCGGTTACCTCAGCGGCGACATCGTCGGCACAATCTCGAGGCTGCCCAGACTGGTGCGCATTGCGACCATCGTTATCGTCCTCGTAATCAGCTTCGGCGAGAGCCTCGCACTTGTCGGTGTTCGGAATGGATCGGTCTCGGCAACTACCGCCGGATGCATCCTCGCCGCCGCGATGCTCGCCTTGGGCGCGATGCTCGGCGCCGGATTCGCGGGACTCATGTTCAGTGACGAGATGAGGGAGGACGAGGAAGCGAGGAAGCGCCTCGCGGACACGATCCACTACCTCAAGGTGCTCGACGCGGTCCTTCCGAAGATCCGCCCGCTGGCGGCTCAGGACTCGACGGCCAGCGGTGACCGCCAGACACGAGATGATGCACGGGATAGCGAATAGAACGATCTCGGCGGTCACGAGTGGCGGCCGGTCTTAAATCGCGCGATCTCGGCGCGATCGAACAGGTACGGCCCCCGAATACCGGGAGCCTTTGCCACGGGACGGAGCTTCCCGTCCTTGGCCCAACGGTTTACGGTGGCAACGGACCGCCCCAAAATCTCAGCTACCTCGGCGGTGGCCGCGAGGTCGGATCTATTCACCACTTGGTGATGGTTTGGCATTTGCACAACGTAGGGCAGGTTCGCGGAACATGCAAGTACCTAAGGTTGCGCGAGTCGCAAAGTTTCTAGGCTTGCGCAAGGATCTACGCCATGCGTAACCTTGTGCGCATGACCAGCGCACTCGAACCCGGCATCGTCCCTATCTGGACCGTCGCCGACCGTCTAAGAAAGTCCCGAGAATTTGCGGGATTGGATCAGGGGTCGCTCGCTGAAGCGATCGAGGTGTCACGTAACACGATCAGCAATTACGAGTCGGGCCGAGTCACACCACGGCGGATCGTGTTGCGTCAGTGGTCTCTACGTACAGGCGTGCCGCTTGAGTGGATCGAGACCGGAAATGCAGAACGCCACCGACCGGATGGACCGGACGATGGCGATGAGTGCGCCGCGAGGGACTTGAACCCCCAACCCGCTGATTAAGAGTCAGCTGCTCTGCCAGTTGAGCTAGCGGCGCGTATTGGTTGAGCCTAGATGGTGCGTGTTGCGTCGTGAAATCTGGTGGACAGCATCTCTGCGGGCCGAGGCGAAACTTTAGCAGAACTGGACGCAATGCCGTAAATCTCGGGCAGCCGGCCCACGCGTGGAGTTCGGCTAATAACCACCGAATATCGGTTGGTCGCGGCCTGCATGCTTGGTGGGTGGCCGAGACTAGTGGATATCAGATCGACGATGACCCACGCCGTGTCGATGTCGATGCGGCCTGGCGCTTTCTGAGTTCCGAAGCATATTGGGCTCGATGGCGTACTCGCGCCGACGTCGAACGCCAGATCGCGGCGGCATGGCGAGTAGTCGGCTGCTACGACGCGTGCGGGGCGATGGTGGGGTTCGCCCGCGCAGTATCTGACGGCTGCAACCTGGCTTACCTTGCCGACGTCTACGTTCACCGCGAGCACCGCGGACGCGGCCTCGGCGAGGCGCTCGTGAGGGCAATGATCGACGACGGGCCCGGGGCGGAATTCCGCTGGATGCTGCATACCGCCGATGCACACGGGTTGTACCGCAAGTTTGGCTTCAAGGAGCCGGATGTTTCCTACCTTGAACGGCCGAGCCAGCGGGCCGACCCATCTTCAGCGCACGAAGAGCACGATCGCAACGACGGTGCCAAACCCGATCACGGCGATGCGAAGTCCGTGGGCCGGTAGGCGGCGAGCCACCTTGGCGCCGAGGAAGCCACCGAGCAGGCTGGTCGCGGCCATGATCAGCACCGGGAGCCAGTGCACCGGGCCGAAAATCGCGAAGAACACCATCGCGAGGGTGTTGATCGACATCGAGAGCGCGTTCTTGTAGGCATTGACCTGCTGGAGGTTGATGCTCAACAGGCTGCCTATTACGGCCAACAAGATGATGCCGAGGCCGGCGCCGAAATAGGCGCCGTACACCGACGCCAGCAGCACCCCAATGATGAGGGGCGGCCCGGATGGGTCCCTGCCGCTCATTCGTGCTCGCCGAGACACCCATGCCGAAACCCACGGCTGGAGGGCAAACAGCGCGGTGGCCGCTAGCACCAGCCACGGCACGAGGGCAGTGAACACATCAGCGGGCGTGGTCAGCAGCAGCACCGAGCCCGCTGCGGCGCCGACCAATCCCGTCAAGCAGAGCGCGACAACCTGTCTGCGGTCCTGGGAAAGCTCTCTCCGGTAGCCGATCGCACCACCGACGTAGCCGGGCCACAGCGCCACGGTGTTCGTGACGTTTGCCGGCACGCTGCCGAGTCCGGCGGCGAGCAGGGCTGGAAACGAGATGAGCGAACCGCCCCCGGCGACTGCGTTCAGCGTTCCGGCCACGAAGCCGGCACCGGCCAGCAGGGCGGCCTGACCGGGTGTCATCGGCCCACCGCGCGGTGGCTCCCGCGGTCACTAGCCGCACCTGTCACTGACTTCATTCTCCGGCTACGCCTTGCCGCCATCGGAGCCGCCATCGGAGCCGCCAGCGGAGCCGCCAGCGGAGCCGACAGTGGTGCCGCCAGTGGGCCGCCGATACGACGCGCGCGCGGCCAGAACATGATCGCGGGCTTCGGACTCAGCCAGCTCAGCATCGGCGGCGCGGATCGCAGCAATCAGTCCCTGATGTTCCACCCATGAGTGCGGCGCGCGATACGAGGCGCTGTGCCTGAACAGCCATTGACCGCGCTTCACCATCGGAATTCCAATCCCGGCAAGATAGTCGTTCCCTCCGATCCCGAACACCTTCGAATGGAATTCGGTGTTGAGATCAGACAGCGCATCTAGATTTGTGTCATCGGTGGCGAGCCTGGCCCGTTCGAGTATTTCGGCCAACTCATCGATGTCCTGTGGTTGCGCCGCGTGCGCGGCGAGCCGGGCCGCGAGCGGTTCGAGTGCCAGTCGAACCTCGAACAAGTCGATGGCCTGCTTGTCTGACATCGTCGCGACAAAGGCGCCGCGACGTGCCGTCACTTCCACGAATCCCTCGGCACCCAAAACTCGAATCGCCTCGCGAACTGGATTGCGAGACACGCCGAGCTGCTCGGCGAGTCGATCCTCGATCAAGCGAGTACCAGGGGCGAGTTCTCCGGCCAGAATGAGTCGGCGCAGTTCCGTTGCGACCACGTCGCGTAGCGACGGGTGGGTGGCGCCAAGGCTGGCAGTGGGAGCCATTCGTACATTGTATACAAATGCTTGGTCCGCTCTCGATTGAGCGTGTCGGTTAAAGCAATGGCAGCGACGGCGAACGGAGGGCCTGATGAACGGAGGGCCTGATGAACGAGTCGGCGGATGGCTCGGAAACAACGCAGCCCCCGACTGCTCGGGGGCTGCGCTTTTTGGGGTGAGTGACGGGACTCGAACCCGCGACATCCGCGACCACAACGCGGCGCTCTACCAGCTGAGCTACACCCACCATTGCTCGGGCCCTCACGATCGTGAGCGTCTGAGCTGGATCAGTCTACCTGTTGAGGTGTCCGGTTCTTGCGGGGGTTGACCATCGCAAAGCTGCCGCTGTGGGACCAGTCGAACGGGCGAACCCTAACCCTGCAATGCGGCGGTTGCTGCCGCGGTCGCTTCCTCGCTCGTAGGGCCGGGTTGCGGGACGAACAAGGTGTTGCGGTAGTACCGGAGCTCCTGCACGCTCTCATGGATATCTGCCAGCGCCCGGTGCGCCAGACCCTTCGGTGGTTGCCCGAAGTAGACCCGCGGGTACCAGCGCCGCGCTAACTCCTTGATCGAGGAGACATCGATCATCCGATAGTGCAAGTATCCGTCGAGATTGGGCATGTCACGAGAGATGAAACCGCGGTCCGTTGCGATCGAATTTCCACACAGGGGAGCGGTGCCGGCCTCAGGCACGTACTGCTTGATGTAGTCCAGAACCTGTTTCTCTGCCTCGCCGAGAGTGATCTTTGAGGTGCGTACTTGCTCGGTCAGTCCGGAGGTCTCGTGCATTTGGCGAACGAACGGGACCATGGTGTCTAGCACGTCGTCGGCGCAGCCGATGACGATATCGAGCCCGTCGCCGAGTACTTTCAGCTCGGCATCAGTCACCAGAACCGCAATCTCGATGAGGGCGTCGCGACTCAGCTCCAGGCCGGTCATTTCGCAGTCGATCCACACCAGTTTGTCTTCGCGTGCGTTCACGGTTGTCGAGCGTAGAGCACCGGGCCGTCGTTACGCCCGGTAACAGCCTGGCTGGCCGTAGCGCGCCTTCGAATGTCGCTGCATACTCACCGGAGGTCACACTCCAAAACTCGAGCGTCGGACAGACCGGAGGTTGCCATGAATCGCACAGTCGTGACGACTGCTGAACTGGCCGAGGGACTGGCGTCGCTTGCCAGCGGATGGACGGGCACGACGTCTGAACTCAATCGGACTGTTGAGTTTCCGTCCTTCTTGATCGCTGTCCGATTCATCGGCGAGATGGCGCCGATCGCCGAGCGGCTGGATCATCACCCCGACGTGAAGCTGTCGTGGCGGACGGTCGAACTGACGCTCGCGACGCACTCGTCCGGGGGAGTCACGGCCCAAGATTTCGGGCTGGCCGCCGAGTTGGATCCGTTGATCGATCGGCTGTCGACCTCAAGCTGACTTGGCCGTTACGGCGATCGCACGAGGACAGTACGACACGTGCCCTCGGCAGGGATCGAACCTGCGGCCAAGCGCTTAGAAGGCGCCTGCTCTATCCGCTGAGCTACGAGGGCTTGCCGCAATGCTATCCAGCGGCTTTGCCACGTTTCTCAGCCCCATTTCTCAGTCAGCGACGCCGCTCGAAGCCGTCCGGCCCCTGCAAGGCGTCCGACCGCGGAAACATGCTGAATCGGGGATCGCGGGAGTCGGTGCCCCAAACGCCCATACCCGCGAGGACGAGTCCCGCCAGGATCACTAGAAACACGATGATGATTGCCATGGCAGTAAGTCTGCGCTAGCCGAGATGCTGCCACGAGTGGCAGAAAAGACGTCAGTAGTTGATTATCCGCCAAACATGGGTTCATTATGGTCACCATGGCGTTGAACAAGGTCGTAACACTGATCTTCCCCGGCATCCACCCCTTTGAGTTCGGGGTGACATGCGAAGCCTTCGGTATCGACCGATCAGACCAGGGCCTGCCGGTCTATGACTTCTTCGTCAGCTCCGAGACCGAAGATCCAGTTATTACCTACAACGGGTTTACGATCACGGCGCAATATCGGTTCGAAGAGGCACTCGACGCAGATCTAGTGATCGTGTCGGCCGGTGAGACAGCCGAGATCCCGTCTGCAGTCATCAAGACGCTACGTCAGGCTTACGACAATGGCGCGCGAATCATGGCGCTTTGCTCGGGAGCGTTTGCTCTCGGCGAAGCGGGTCTGTTGGATGGCCGCCGTTGCACGACACATTGGCGTCATGCCACGGCCCTCGCACGGCGCTTCCCGAGCGCTGAGGTTGACCCGAACGTGCTGTACGTCGAGGACGGCCGTGTCTTCACCTCTGCAGGCACAGCCGCGGGACTCGATCTATGCCTCCACTTGATGCGCACCGAGCACGGCGCCGAGGTGGCAAATACGGTCGCCCGCAGAATGATTGTGCCACCGCATCGCGCCGGCGGTCAGGCCCAATACATCGATCTTCCGGTACCGCCGGTCGGTAGCGATGGGTTGGCCGAGCTGATGGATGAGCTGCTTGAAGAGCTCGAGGGTGTTCACACGGTCAACTCGATGGCGGCGCGGGTCAACATGAGCTCACGAACGTTCGCCCGCAGGTTCAACGAGGCCACGGGAACGACGCCACACTCGTGGCTGCTGCGCCAGCGAGTGCTCTACGCACGGCGTCAGCTCGAATCGACTGACCAGCCAATCGAATTCATCGCACAACGATCGGGGTTTGGGACCGCAGCGCTACTGCGTCATCATTTCCAGCGGCACACAGGTGTGGCACCAACGGCATATCGTCGTTCATTCGCTTGCCCGTCGGACGAGTTGCAGCTCGAAGCCTAACGCCGCTCGACCGTTGACGGCGTGTCTCATGCCGGGTACGAACCCAGCACCTCCAGCTCGTCCGCGGCCGGCGGATCGGCCAGCCAATCATTCAGGCCCGACTGGAATTCTCGGAATTCTGCAATGGTAGGCAACGGATTCTCGAAACCGTCTGCGATCTCGAGCTCCGCTACGTACGTGACGCCGTCGGGCAACCGGTACGAGGCATAGCGGACGCCGGCTGGTTTGGCCTTCTCGATGGCATCGAACATCTTGCGTACGGCTCGCTCGACCTCGGTGGCGAACTCCGGTTTCACGGTCGAACGAATCATCAGGACGGTCATTTCGTCATCTCTTTCGGTGGTCGGTGAACCGAGGCGCGCGCTTCGTGGAGGCCGACCGGTCGCGCTTCGAGTCACACCAGGCAGGTATCTGGTGTCAGTTGGTTGACACCGGTGAACGAGTAGATGTGACAAGCGTTTTCTGATCGTCAGGCGCTACAGGAGGGACGGCGAGTGGTGGACATTGAAACGCGCGCTCAAGAATTCGAGCTGCACCGCGCGCGCTTGCGGTCGGTCGCCTACCGAATGCTCGGTTCATTCGCGGAGGCCGAGGACGTCGTTCAGGAGGCGTGGATTCGGTTCGACGGCGCTGGCATCGAAGGCGTGGAGAACGTCGCAGGCTGGCTGACCACGATCGTGGCTCGGTTGTGTCTCAACGCCTTACGTAGCCGCAACCGTCGTCGCGAGGATCCCCTGGAGGTCTACCTGCCCGATCCGATAGTCAGCAGCGTCGCAGGCATCGACCCTGAGAAGGAGGCGCTGCTCGCCGACGCGGTCGGTGTTGCCATGAACGTCATCCTGGACTCTCTTCAGCCAGCCGAGCGGCTTGCGTTCGTGCTCCACGACATGTTCGATGTTCCTTTCGAAGAGATCGGGTCGATGCTCGGTCGAACTCCCGGCGCAACACGGCAGCTCGCGAGTCGCGCACGCCGTCGGGTTCAGGACATCTCGCCAGCCGAGCAGGCCGATCCTGAGCAGAACCCTCGCGTGGTGAACGCGTTTTTTGCTGCCGCGCGTAGCGGTGACTTGCGACAGCTCATCGAGCTGTTGGATCCTGAGGTCGTTCTTCGTTCACAAGGCGGTCCGAAACGGGCCGCGGCAACCGCGTTCGTACGGGGCGCCACGGCGGTCGCTGGACGAGCAATGCTTTTTGCCAGACCGGACGCCGAGATCCTGCCCGTCTTGGTCAACGGCCGACCGGGCGTGGTCATCCTCGCCGGAGGCGAACGGATCTCTGTCATGAGCTTCGCCGTCGTCGGCGCCCGGATCGTCGAGATCGCTGCCCTGGTGGATCCCGATCGACTGGCAAGGCTGGACCTGACCGCGGTCGGTCTATAGCCGAAGTCGAGCACCGTTTGCGCGACGTTGCCAGCGGTTGTCCCCAACAAGATCAGTCATCCACAGGTTCCCACTCGACTGCTCGTGGCCGGCGCTAGCGAGGTCTAGTTATCTCAGCCCGCACGGGCCCCGGTGGAACCGGAACATGCGAAGGAGCAAACATGATGTACGACTCGACCATCACGATCATCGGCAACGTCGTCGACGAAATAGTTCTCAAGACGACCGATACCGGCGTGTCTCGGCTCTCGTTTCGGGTAGCTCATACGAAGCGACGAAAAGACCGCGAGACCGGTGAGTGGGTCGATGGAAACAAGCTCTTCATCAATGTGGTCTTCTGGCGCGAGTTTGCAGAAAACGTAGCCCTTTCACTGAAGAAGGGCGATCCGATCATGGTGTGCGGCGAACTGTTTTCGCGCCAGTACGTCAAGGACGAGATCAACCGCGTTTCCTACGAAATCGACGCCTGCTCGATAGGGCATGACCTCGCTCGCGGGGTATCGAAATTCGAACGTCGTAGGCGTGGCATGTCCGGGTCGGTCGTCGTCGATGCTGACGGTTTGCCTGAGCGTCTCGACGACGAAGGCGATTATCTGATGGTCGAAGATCAGGCCGAGTTCGCGGCAGCGGATCGCGTGCTCGCAAACGCCTTCGCCACGGCCGGTTGACATTGTCGCGGGCTACATCCAGCTGAGTATCCAAACGTGAGACCGGTCGGCATCTCGACAGTTTGGCCGAGATCGGACAGCGCATGTTCGATCTCGGCCAGGTCGGTAAATCCGGCTGTTCGGGGCGCTCAGGCAAGAAGTGCCGCGGGCGTCCGCTGAACGGAGGCTGAACCTGACATGTATCTCAGGTGGACCCCGCACAATGAACAGATGACTGAGAGCTATATCGAGCGTGAGCTGAAGTTTGATGTCGAGGCCGGATTCGCTGTCCCTGCGGTAGATGCATTGCTCCCAGCCGGCGGCCGGATGGAGCACGTCACGGAACGACTTCGTAGCGACTATTTCGACACGGCCGACCGGGCCTTGCTACAGGCCCACATCACGCTTCGGCGGCGCACCGGTACGACGGATACCGGCTGGCAGTTGAAGATTCCCCACGAGCCGTTCCGTGAGGAGATCCGTGTGCAGGATTCGCAGGATGGTGACGGCAGCGTGCCGCCGGAGCTTCGCGACCTGCTCCTCGGGGTCAGCCTTGACCGACCCCTGATCCAGATTGCAACGCTGAGAACCGAGCGCGCAGTAACCCGGCTCTTGGATGTCGAGGGGCGCCGCCTTGCCGAGATCGACGATGACACGGTTCGGGCTTCGGCAGCGGGCGACTCGGCCACCGCGTCGAGCTGGCGCGAGATCGAGGTCGAGCTCGGCGAGAACCCAGTAGAGCTGCTCCAAGCGCTGGGTAGAGCTCTCCGGCGCGCGGGCGCGCACCGATCGACAAGCAGCTCGAAGCTGTCCCGCGCGCTGCCTGAGGCCAATCAGGTAACCCGCCCCAATAGAAAGCCGCGAGCAGGTGACATTACGGCCGCGTACATCCGTGAACAGCAACGCATGATCATCGCCGGTGACATTGCATTGCGTCGTGGTGATGAGAGCGTGATTCATAAGACTCGCGTTGCTACCCGTCGGCTGCGGAGCACGCTGCGGACCTTCGCGGTGCTCTTCGACTCCGACCGTGCCGCCGTGCTGGACGACGAGCTTCGGTGGTACGGAGGTTTGCTCGGTGAGGTTCGCGATCGCCAAGTGCTCACCAAGCGTCTCGACCGCTTGCTCGAGGGATTGGACGAAACTCTCGTGCTTGGGCCAGTCAAGACCCGAATCGATACCACGCTGCGAGCCGAACAAGGCGAACACTGGCAGACCCTTCAGGAGGCGATGAGCCAGCCTCGCTACCTTTCGCTGCTCGCCGACATCGCTGCGTGGGTCGCGGACCCGCCGCTGCAGCCGAAGGCCTCTGGACGGCCAAACGAGTTGACCCGGTTGGTCGACAAGGCTGAGCGCAAGGTGGCACGTCGCCTCCGACATGCGAATGCAACTGGTGACGTTCACCGCCTGCACGCTGCTCGCAAGGCGGCGAAGCGAGCCCGGTACGCGGCCGAGGCCGCCGAACCTGTCATCGGCCGCAAGGCTTCCGCGAAGCAGGCCGGCCGGTATCAGAAGCTGCAGGATCTGCTCGGCGAGCACCAAGACAGCATCGTCAGCGCAGAGCTGCTGCGGAGGTTGGGCGCCAAAGCCGGAACAGCCAGAGGGGAGAACGGGTTCACATTCGGGATATTGCATGAGCGAGAGCAACAAAATGCGATCGATACGCGTGATAAAGCACGGCGAATCGCTAAGAAGTACAGCTGATCTCGCTCAGGATCTTTCACCCAGGGTCTTTAAGCTTGGGATCTTGCAGCTCTGGAACTTGCAGCAGGTCGGGTCGACGCCGACACGAGGGCGACTATTCGGTTGAGCCGGCGATCGACTTGCGATAGAGAATGAGACTTCACCGTCGCTTTCGAGGAGCCAGGATGGACGAGTCGAGGGTTGGGTCCGCGCGAATTGTGATCGTCGGCGCAGGCTTCGCGGGCTACTACGCGGCCCGAACCCTGCTCAAACTGGTCGGCCGGACGGCCGAGATCGTGCTGATCAACCCGACGGATTACTTTCTCTATCTGCCGTTGCTGCCCGAAGTTGCGGCGGGGGTACTCGAGCCGCGGCGCATCTGCGTATCGCTCCCGCAGCGGTTACCCGGGGTTCGCCTGGTATTGGGCAAAGTGGATGCAATCGACCTTGAGCGAGAGTCTGTGAGCTGGACAGATCCCGAGGGAGTGCGGGACGAAATGGACTACGACCGTCTGATCCTCGCTGCCGGAAGCGTAAACAAGCTGCTACCGGTTCCAGGGGTGTCTGAACATGCGCATGGCTTCCGAGGCATCGCTGAGGCTCTGTATCTTCGCGATCACATCACTCGGCAGATCGAGCTTGCCGCCACCACACGCGATTCAGAAGAACGTGACGCCCGCTGCACCTTCGTGGTGGTCGGAGCGGGTTACACCGGTACTGAGGTCGCAGCCCAGGGTCAGTTGTTCACCGCGCGATTGGCACGGCGGGTTCCCGCGCTCCGCCATCAACGGATGCGGTGGATGATTCTCGACATCGCCCCGCGCTTGCTTCCAGAACTGGATCCACGGCTATCGGTCACAGCAGAGCGGGTGCTGCGAAAGCGCGGGGTGGAAGTTCGCACCGAACAGTCGATCGAGCGCGCGGTATCAAACAGCGCTCGACTGACCAACGGCGAAGAGGTGCCCAACCGATCTCTGATCTGGTGCGTCGGCGTTCGACCGGATCCGCTGGTCGCCGGGATGAGGCTCGAAACCCAGCGCGGCAGGTTGGTAGTCGACGAATTTCTGTCTGTGCCGCGTTACCCGAACGTGTTCGCCTGCGGCGATTGCGCTGCGGTGCCGGACCTCACCCGACCCGGCGAATTGACGGCAATGACCGCGCAGCACGCAGAGCGTCAGGGCAAGCTCGTCGCGGCCAACGTCGTAGCGTCACTGACCACCAACGCTGGTGTGGACGACAGCAAGCGCAAGCCTTACCGCCATCGAGACCTGGGCTTTCTTGTCGACCTGGGCGGCGCGTCCGCTGCGGCAAACCCGCTGAACGTCCCCCTGTCGGGCGTGCCTGCCAAGGCCGTCACGCGGGCTTATCATCTGCTGTCGCTGCCCGGAAACCGCATTCGGACCGCAAGTGACTGGTCGATCAACGCGGTGATGCCTCCACAGACCGTTCAACTTGGGCTGGTCCGGGCAACGGCCGTTCCGCTGGACAGCGATAGGACGTGAGATCGAACGCTGCTTTCTGCCCGCTCGAAAGGCCGAATTCGATAGTTGTTCACTGTCACGATGAAGTATTACGGGCATGGCGACCTGCAATGTCCAGAGGTGCAAAGATCCTGCCGACGGTTGGTTTCTGGTGGCGCCCGGCGCGATCCACGAAGACGCGTGGCCGCTTCACGAAGCTCACATCGAAAGGCCGCTGCCGCTTTGCCACTGGCATTCGCAGCTGATGGGCGATCAGCGTGTGTCCGCACCAGCGACCGTGGCGCGCCGACCCTAAAGGTCGACGTGCGAGCCCATCACTACCGTCTTGTCTTCTGGCAGTCGGAAGTATTCCGATGGCGTCGCGGCGTTGTGAGACATCCCGATGAAGAGTCGCTTTCGCCAAGAACTCATCGCCTTGCTGTCACCGCGTCGAATGGTGATCTTCGAAAGGAAATACGTGACGTCGGTGAGATCGAGGTCGACTTCTTTGTGCTTTCCGCGTACCGCGTGAAGTACGTCCGGGACATTCTGCTCGTCCTGAAAGCCGAATCTCACGGTGAGATGCACGATTCCGTCGTCGGTGTAGCCGAGGTTGTCGACGGTGAGTCGATCGGCAAGCGGTACGTGCGGAACCGTGTCCGAAACAATCGAGATGATCACGACGCGTCGATGCAAGACATGGTTGTGTTCCAGGTTCGCGCGCAGCGCCAGCGGCGTGGTTTGCCCCGTCGGATGCGGAAAAACAGCTGTGCCCGGCACCCGAATGATCTTCTTCTCGTGCAGGTGTTCGATGAAGGGCATCAGCGGCCCTTCCAGCTCGGTCCGGCGGTCCGTGATGAGTATGCGTCCGCGCTGCCAGGTCATCATTACCGTGAACACACCGAGGGCCACCAACAACGGCAACCAACCGCCGTGCGCGACCTTCGTCAGGTTGGCGGCGAAGTAGGTGACCTCGGCGCCGCCGAAGACCACTCCGGCGAGGATGAGCTTCCACAGAGCCCACCTCCAGAGGGTCGCAGCCACGACCAGGAACAAGGTTGTGGTGATGATCAACGTTCCGGTAACCGCGACCCCGTAGGCCGTCGCCAGCTTGTTCGACGTTCGGAAGCTCAGCATCAATACGAGGACGCCCAGGCACAGCAACCAATTGACAGCGGGCACGTAGATCTGCCCGCTCTCACTCGTGGACGTCTGCCGAATCGTGAGATGCGGCAGAAACCCGAGCCGGACCGCCTGACGCGAAACCGAGTAAGCCCCGGAGATCACGGCTTGCGAGGCAATCACGGTCGCCATGGTGGCCAAGATGACCATCGGAATCCTGGCCCAGCCAGGCACCAGCAGGAAGAACGGATTCTGGATCGCGGCCGGTTGGTGAAGGATCAACGCGCCCTGACCCAGGTAGTTGAGTGTGAGAGCCGGAAACACCATCGCGAACCACGCACGGCGAATCGGCGGGCGCCCGAAGTGGCCCATATCGGCATAGAGGGCCTCTGCGCCCGTTATGGCTAGCACAATCGCGCCCATAGCGATAAAGGCGGTATAGGGATGGTCGGCTATGAAGCTCACAACGTAGGTCGGTGACAAGGCCCGGAGAATGTCGGGGTGGGCGACGATTTTCGGCAGCCCCAGAACCCCCAGGGTCACGAACCATACGACCATGACCGGCCCGAACAGGCGACCTACTCGATGGGTGCCCCATCGCTGCACGGCGAAGAGAATCACCACGATGCCAACGCTGAATGGCAGGGCAAGGTCGGACAGGCTCGGCGCCGCGATCTTGAGACCCTCTACTGCCGACAACACCGAGATCGCGGGCGTGATGAGACTGTCGCCGTAGAACAACGATGCTCCGAACACACCGAGGCCCATGAAAATCGCGGCTCGTCTGCCATTACTACCGAGTGTCCTGCGCACCAGGGCGGCGAGTGCCATCACGCCGCCTTCGCCATCATTGTCGGCGCGAAGAATGAACAACACGTACTTGACCGACACGATCAGGGTTATCGACCAGAAGACCAGCGATATCACGCCGTAGACGTCGGACGGCGTCGCGCGAACCGCGCCGTGATCAATCGAGAAGACCGTCTGAAGGGCGTACAGCGGACTCGTACCGATATCGCCGTAGACAACACCGAGCGCACCGAGCGTCAGACCTATCCAGCTCGCTCGATGAACGGCGGGGTGCGTCGGCCGGGCATCAGCGTCCGGATCGCCGACGTTGGCATTTCCTGGTGCCGCCGATGATTCTCGCTGAACGGAATCGGTCATGAGGCAAGTCTGCCCTGCAAGTGCCCCAACTCGAACCTGTTCGCAGAACCTGTTGATGAACAACGACCAGCAAGGCTGGCATTCGGCGTGTCCGTCCAAACCCCGCGGTCGATTGCTTGCGGCCGATCGACTGGGGCCGATCGCCAGAGTGTCATATCCCATCTATCCGGGGCTCATCCCTTGCAGTCCCCGCGGAAACGAGGTAAACGTCTTTGGATATCGTGCGACGGATGGCGGAGAGTCCGCACTTTCCTGTGCGATTCAGTGCCTGCAACCGTTGACGCGCCTGCGCCGAGCCCTGCCCGGGCGCTGCCCCACGATCGAAGGAGTTCACGATGGACCTCGAACGACGACGCGAGGGATCTGTAGAGATCCTCACCCTCAACCGGCCCGAGCAGCGCAATGCCCTCAACCCGGAGATGCTCGAGCAGCTGTCAACTGCCTTCGCCGAGGCCAAGGTCGACGACGGTGTACGAGTCGTGATCCTGACCGCAGCCGGCGACAAGGCGTTCTGTGCCGGTATGGATCTGAAGGCTTTTGCTGCCGCCCAGTCCTCCGGCGCCCCGCCCCGTGATCCGGCAGCAATGGCCGGCTTCACGGAATTCAGTCGTGGCGCGTTCGGCAAGCCCGTCATCGCCGCTGTGAATGCGACGGCGGTCGCCGGCGGTTTCGAGCTCGTCATGAACTGCGATCTGGTTGTGACAGCCGACCAAGCTAAGTTCGGCATCCCCGAAGTCAAGCGCGGCTTGTACGCGGCCGGTGGTGGCTATCTACTACCGGCGCGCATTCCGCTGGCGGTGGCGTTGGAGCTCGGTCTCACCGGCGACTTCATCGACGCTGAGCGCGCCCTGCAGCTCGGTTTGGTCAACAGGGTCGTGCCGGCCGCAGATGTTCTGAAGACTGCTCTGGAACTCGCGGCCCGTATTTCGGAGAACGGCCCGTTGGGTGTCCTCGCGACCAAGAAGCTGATGCGCGCGACGTACGCCAAAGGGGTCGAGGCGGCGCAAGCGGTGGCTGCTGAGGAGCACGATGCAGTCTTCAAGAGCGAGGACGCTCTCGAGGGCGCCCGCGCATTCGGTGAGAAGCGCACACCGCAGTGGAAAGGTCGCTGAGGCGCTCTAGCGGGCAACGACTTAAGCGGTAAACGAGCTGCGGGTTGCGAAGGCAGGAGCCCTTGCGACCCGCAGCTCGAGCATGCTTGACCCCGTCGGTGCGGGCCGAGCAGTATCTGTGGCGGACACGATCATGGCTGGTGACCTACCCGAGATTCACAGTTACGGAGGAACGCTGACGTGAGCGAGACGCAGGCCGACGATTCCGGTGCGGCCCAAACGGAGTTCGACGCATTGTCCGAGGTGGCTGCTGAACTTGGCCTCGGGGCTGACTCCATTCCCTCAGTTAGACGGACTTCGGTAGACATCGGCACCGGCCAGAAGGTGAGTGTTCTGGTGTGGGGTACCGCAGACCCCGAATTGGTGTTCGTCCATGGCGGCGGCCAGAACGCCCACACCTGGGATCTGGTGGCAATGAGGTTGGGACGACCCGCGATCGCTGTCGACTTGCCCGGCCACGGTCATTCGGACTGGCGACCGGATCATGATTACTGGCCGGTGGAGAATGCGATCGCGATCGCAGCGGCCATCGCCGAGCTCGCCCCGAATGCGGCCGCTGTCATTGGCATGTCTCTCGGTGGCCTGACGACGATTCGCCTTGCGAGCACCCGGCCCGACCTGGTCCGACGCGCGGTGATTGTCGACGTAACTCCAGGCGTCATGCTGCAGACGAAGACGATGACTGAAGAGCAGCGAGGCACCACGGCGCTGGTTGGCGGCCAAAAGACCTTTGCCACCCGCGAGGAGATGGTGCAGGCCGCCGTCCGGGCGTCTCCCCGTCGTCCGGCCGAGGCCGTTCGCCGCGGCGTCATACATAACACGAAGCAGCTTGCAGACGGCACTTGGGCTTGGCGATATGACCTGCCGGGCGACAGGAAGGGTCCGACGGATTTCAGCTACTTGTGGGACGACGTTGGTTCGATAGCCGTACCCGTCCTGCAGGTACGCGGCGGCGAAAGTGTTTTCGTCTCCGATGCAGACGTCGCAGAGTTTGCACGTCGAGCACCGGCATCACGGTCGGAAGTTGTGCCTGGTGCAGGTCACTCGATCCAGTCCGATCAACCCAATGCCCTAGCCACCCTCATCGAGCACTTTGTCTTTGACTAGGCATGTGATGCCTGCCGACGATTGAAATGCAACCGTTAGCGGTGGGTGAATGCTCACATCACCGAAGTGGATTCTTCGTAGTACGGTCAGTGCGCGACGGACCTGGGCTGCGCACCATGCAGCGGTCCCAAACTCGCTTTGTATCGCACTGAACTCAGTACTGAACCTCGTGAGATAGGAGCCGGACCATGACCGCCAAAGTTGAGGATTGGGATTCCGCGGGCCTGCAATATGAGGTCGTCGACGGCGTCGCCTGGCTGCGCATGAACCGGCCGCACAAGCGCAACGCGATGGACCACTACCCGGCTGGCGCAGGGCCGAACGGGATGGGCCTACGGGATGCCTTACTGGAGGCCATCCACGAGGTTAGTGAAGACAACGCGGTCAAGGTCGCTGTCATCACCGGCAACGGCACGGTCTTTTCTTCTGGCGCCGACATCACCCAACAAGGCGGCCCTTTCGAGATACCGCCGGAGCGCCGCCGCGGCTCGCCACATACCGCGCGCGACGACGGGATTCTTTACGGTTGGGCTCGCCTCATGGACGCAATCTGGCGTAGCGAGACGCCTTTCATCGCTGCGGTCAACGGGATGGCGGCGGGCGGTGGATGTCAGCTCGCGCTTGCTTGTGATCTGACGATCGCGGCGGAGGAGGCGAGCTTCTGGGAGATCTTCGTCCGTAGAGGGCTACCGCTCGAGGGCGGTGGCGCGTGGATCCTGCCGCGACTCGTCGGTCTGGCACGCGCCAAACAGATCGCCTTGTTCGGTGATCCGTTGCCTGCCGCGACCGCAGCCGAATGGGGCCTGATCAATGAATGCGTGCCCGGTGCCGAACTCGAAAGTACTGCCCGCGAGTGGGCGAACAAGCTCGCGACTCTGTCGGCTCCCGCTGGCGGACCGCGGATGGGTCCAGACGGACCGGCTCCGGACCTGAGCATTCGAATCGGTCACATCAAGAGCCAGCTGAACCTGTCGCTCGAATCGACTATGTATCAGACGTTTCGCGAGGAAGCCACCTTGCTCTCGCTCGGGCTTGGCCCTGGCCCGGAGTAGTAGAAGCAGGTTTTTGCGACCTTTGGCCGGAATAGGTCCGTTAGTCGTCGATAGGCAACGCCGTTTCCTTGCATGGGCTTTACTTGAGCGCGTAACGTGTTGCCTGGTTGAGACGTGCAGCCAGCCTGGAACCAAGGCCAGAGGACCTGAGCCTTGTAGAGCGATCGCTCGCAACCAGGCTCCTCCGGTTCTGATGGTCGAAGCTCGCTGACTTCGTCCACACCCTGCCCGACTTGGCGTCGGCGACGGGATGGTGACCGTGGCACACGACGACAAGCTGTCGGCTGTCCTGAGCGATTTCGCCCGAACGATCGTGACGGAGTTTCCCATCCAGTCCATTCTGGATCACCTGGTACGGCGCATCGTCGAGATCCTGCCCGTGAGCGCGGCAGCGATGACTCTGAATTCAGACGGACCCTCGCCGCGCTACGTAGCGGCTTCAAGTGAAGTCGCGTTCCGCTACGAAAGTCTGCAGACAGATATCGTCGAGGGACCTCGGCTGTCGGCAATCCAATCGGGTCTGCCGGTCGCCGCGCCAGACCTGGCCAGTGATGAAAGGTTTCCGCATTTCGGCCCCGCGGCGACAGCCCTTGGCCTCGCCGCTGTGTTCACCTTCCCGTTGCGCCATGGCGGCGGCGGTGAGCTCGGTGCCCTCGACCTGTATCGCGATGAACCGGGCATGCTCGATCTGCACGACCTTGCTGTCGCCCAGACACTTGCGTACGTGGCTGCGGCCTATCTCCGAAATGGCCAGGATCGGGCCGAGGCGCGCGCGAATTCTGACCGCTTCCGGCATGTGGAACTGCACGATCCGTTGACAGGCTTGCCGAATCGCACGCTCTTGCAACAGCGGCTCGAGGATGCGGCTGCCAGAAGCCGTCGCTCCCACAGCACCGCGGCGATTCTCTTTGCAAACCTCGACGGTTTCAAGGTGGTCAATGACACCTACGGTCACCGAATTGGCGATGAGCTCCTGGTAGCGGTAGCCAACCGTCTCGCCGATCTTGTGCGACCGGGGGATACCTTGGCTCGAGTGGCAGGTGACGAGTTTGTCTTCTTGTGCGAGGACCTCCGTGATTCCTCTGATATCGAGGGTCTCGCAAAACGAATTGATGCAGCCTTCGCCGCACCATTTCACCTTGCCGTCGGGCCGCAGGTCATCACGGCAAGCGTCGGGATGGCCTATGCCGGTGCGGGTGAAGACGTGTCCGAACAGCTCGTCATTGATGCGGACATCGCGATGTATCAGGCAAAGCGAAATGGCGGCGCCGGGCACCAGATCCTGGATCTGCGGGAAGCACTGGAATCTCAGGTCCGGCAAAGTATGGACGCAGAACTTCGCAAGGCCTGTCAGGCGGACGAGCTCGAGGTCGCCTATCAACCAATCGTTCGCGCAGCTGATCGCGTCGTGCTGGGTGCCGAGGCCTTGCTCCGGTGGACGCCTTTAGGGCGCGGGCCGGTCAACCCACTGTCTATGGTCGAGGTCGCCGAGCGAGGCGACCTCATCAACGTGGTGGGGACCTGGATCCTCAACCGTGCCTGCCGGGACCGAACTCGCTGGCTTGCCGAATACCCTGATAATCCGTTGGATGTCGCCGTCAACGTCTCTGCTCGTCAGCTGATGGCCGCCGGGTTCGTCCAGACGGTCCTGAGCGTCCTTGCTGAGACGGGGATGGACGCAACAGCCTTGATTCTCGAGATCACAGAAAGCACCTTCATCGAAGACAGTGATCGGGCCGTTGGCGTTCTAGCTGATCTCAGAACCCACGGAATCCGGATCGCTTTGGACGATTTCGGCACTGGTTACTCGTCGTTCGGTTATCTGAGCCAGTTACCCATCGACATCGTGAAGATCGATCAGAGCTTCATCGCGCAGGTTGGGCAATCGCTGTCGGCAACTGCGATCGTGTCCGCGATCGCGAATTTGTCACACTTGCTCGGCCTCGTCGTGATAGCTGAGGGAGTGGAGAATCAGGCCCAACACGAGGCGATCACGGCTGAGGGTTGTGACTCTGCGCAGGGCTACTTCTACGCGCGTCCGGTACCCGATTCGGCGATCCTCGCGCACCTCGGTGAGGCCAGAGGTATCGCGCCACCGCGGCCCAACCGACCCATATTCGCTCGACCGACATGAAGCCGTTCTCTGGTCACGCTAACATCACAAGGCGGATCCGGTACCGCGTGTGGAGATGGCGATGACGCAGGGCACTACGGGTTCAAATGCGGCCGACGACGACGATCTACGGAACAGTCTCACGGGGCTGTCTCGGTTGGCCTCGGGCCGAGGGCAGCGAGGTCTCGAAGAAGTGCTCACCCATGTTGCCGAATTCGCGGTCGGTGCAATCCCTGGAGCCGACGGTGCCGGCTTGACCTTGTTTCAAGACGACCGACCGGACACCGTAGTCGCCACCGCGGACTTCGTCCGAGATGTCGACGCGATTCAGTACGGCCTGCGCGAAGGTCCGTGTATAACCGCCGCAGCTGAATCCAGGACCGTCCGTTCGTCCTCGCTGGGCGGCGACAGGGCGTTTCCGCGCTTCGGTCCGAGAGCCGGTCGCCTCGGCGTGCACAGCGTGTTGTCGCTGCCCTTGCTCGCCGAGACAGGCACCTTGGGGTCGATGAACGTTTACGCTCACGCCAGAAACGCCTTCGATGACCGAGCTGTCGAGCTGGGGGAGTTGTTCGCCGTACCGGCCGCGATCTCGGTGCAGAATGCTCAGGCGTTGTCCCAGGCGAGCCGGCTGGCTGCTCACCTGCAGGCTGCCCTCAACGGTCGGGCGATCATTGATCAGGCTCTCGGAATCTTGATGAGCCGGGCAGGTTGTACGTCAGAAGAAGCGTTCGAGCGGCTGCGCGTCATCAGCCAGACGGAGAATCGGAAATCGGCTGTCGTCGCGCAATCGATCGTCGACGAGGCAGTTCGTCGCGCACGAGCCAGGCATTCCGATGATTGAGCATCCCGCGACTGCATTGGCAGTCCGAGGACCTCAACAGGTGTAGCGTCTACCGCACTGACGCCGTAGGAATCGGGACCCGACCCGCCTCTGGCCTAGGTCTGCATGCATCGCGTCTTGCCCCGCACGCAGCCTTGCACCCCTTTTGGCGTTCGGGCCGCTCGGGGTTATTCCATGGAGATTTCCGCCGCACTGGCTGCTGATCTTGGTGTGTTGAGCCGCGCGCTCGACCAGGCGGATACCGATATTGAACATGCTCTGGAGGCGCTGGCTGACAGCGTGCGGCAGTCAGTTCCGTCTTATCTGGCTTTGTGCGTCACGCTCGTCATCGACGGATTACCCATCACGATCAGGTTTCCGGATGGTGCCTTACCAGCGGACGTCGCGACAAGTGCCGTTCTGGCGCTGCCTGCAGTGAGCTCTGCTGCGCACGGCAGCATTGTCGAATTTTATGCTGCGACCGCGGGAGCTTTCACAGACTTCGCAGCTGACTTGAGCTTTGCGCTCGGACTTCCGATGGACGCGATCCGGCTCGATCGAGAGCCACCGGCACCTTCTCACGCCGACGCTTCGATAGGCGTACGTGAGATGTCACTGGTAAACATCGCGATCGGCATTCTGATCGGTCGAGGTTACCTGCCAGCAAGTGCTCGAGCCGAGTTAGCGCGTCTGGCGGACGTCGCCAAGGTCACTGTCGTCAGTGCCGCCAAGGGCGTGATCGGATCAACCGCTCATGCCGATCGCGAATCGAGCGACTAAGTTCTAGCGTGGATGAGCGTCAGCCGATCGCGATGCGTCCATCGGTTGAGTACGCGAACGGGTTCGGCAGGCCGGCTACATAGTTGACCAGTGGGACTAGCTCGGCATCGGCCGTCTGGACTATGTTGCCAGCCTGCTCGAGGACGGTGAACCCGTCGCCGCCACCGATCATGAATGAGTTGGCGGTTCCAGTAAAGCTCGACGTGGCATCGTCGGGGATCGGATTGCTGTTGTCGCCTGCTGGGCCAAGGAAAACGCCGGTGATCGTGCCGGAGCCCTGCGTACCGGTGTAGGTGAAGTGCAGGCCGGAAATCTGCATGATCCCGCCCGTGCCCGCTGCTAACTGCTGTCGCAGCAACGCCCAGACCTGCGCGCCGGTCAAGGTGAACGTATCCACGTAGTCGTCCTGGAACGGCTGCATGGTAAACAGATTGCCGTAGGTGACTGGGCCAGCCAACAACCCGGCGCGGACGCTTCCGGTGTTCACGAAGGCGAGCTGCGTTTGGGCATACGCGCGTTGGGCATCTGCTATGAGATCACCGGCCGGAGACTCCCCGGCGGCAGTAGCTCCGCCTTCACGTTGCGACGGAATATCAGCTGACGCCGCGTTTATCACGCGCTGAGTCACCGGGTTTGTCGCCGTGAGCGCGGCGTCGACAATCTCTTCGACCGCCGGGTCAGGCGCGATCACAGGAGCGCTCGGGTCGGTCGTCAGTGGAGGCGTGTTTGCCCAGACAGGTTGTACCGATCCCCAGGTCGCGGCAATCGTTCGGGACTTCCTGTCGAGCAACAGGTGGACCTGGTCGTAAGCACGAGTGAACGACGATGCCTGAATGACCAGAGCATGGCCGACCCTGGTGTCGACGACGGTGTGGCTGTGTCCGCTGATGAGGACTGAGACAGCGGGGTCGAGATGTGCTGCTATGTCGTTGATTCGATCGTTGACGGTGCCGACCGGGTAGTTCGATTGGGTGCCCCCTTCGTGCACGACGGCGACGAAGGCGTGCACACCTGCGTGCTGAAGTTGATTCACTACACCGTTGATTGCGGTGGCTTCGTCAGTGAAGTGCACCCCGGTCGTGCCGCCGGTCGTCACGATCGTCGGCGTCGTGACGGTGGTGGCGCCGATGAACGCGACGGGAACTCCACCGATGGACTTTATTGTGTAGGGCTTCAGAAGGGGTTTGTTCGTCGTATCGCTGATGACGTTGGCATCGACAACAGGGAAGTTGAGCTTATTGAACGTGATACTCGGATCAACGGTTGACTGGCCGCCGTTCACCTGCCTGAGCATCTCAGGGACGCCGCGATCGAATTCGTGATTGCCCAGCGTGCCCACGTCGATTCCCATTGCGTTCAGAGCGTCGAGCGTGGGTTTGTCGCGGAGCAGTCCTGATTCCGGCGGGCTGGCCCCGACCATGTCGCCGCCCTCGACGGTTACGGTGTCGTGCGGATCGCTCGCTCTGGCGTGCTCGAGGTAGGTCGCCAGGGTGGCGATACCACCTGCGGTGTCTTTGACGCCGGTATACGGATCGGTGTACGTCAGGCCCTTGTTGGTCAGGTTTCCGTGTACGTCGTTGATCCCGAGCAACTGGCCCGTGGAGTAGCGGCTCCCATCGCGAAGGATTGACGTCAGCACTTGGCCCTGCGCCTGCAAGGGCGGGTTGAAGCCGCCGAGGATCGCCAGGGTTGGCGCGAGATCGACGGCCCGGACGCCCTGCACAGATCGCATATGCGAGATATCCGGCCCGCCTGCAACAAAGGTTGCGTGCATGTTGATGTTGTGCGCGAGATCGACATCCTCGGGCAGGTAACCGTGTTGACCGAAGAACTTCGACGGGGCGACCAGCGTCCCGACGGTGTTTCCATCAAATTCGTAGGGGACCTTGGTGACGACGACGACGTCGCCCGAACGAGTGGGGTTGAGCGAGTCACTACCTTCGACGTCGGCCAACTCAGCCTTGGTCAGTACCTTCTCGACGATCGGCTTACCGGTGGTGGGGTCTTTCAGCCCACGGTAGGCAGCAACGATCTTGTCCACGGTGGCTTGATAGTCGGCTGCGGCAAGCACGCCATCAGGATTGCGACCCTTGAGATTCAGATAGATCTGGGTGGTTGCACCTGCCCAACAGGCTTTGGCGATGGTGCCTCCGGGTGCACTCGTTGCGGCGGGTCGGCAGTTTCCTGTTTGCTCCACATCTTGCAAGCCCAGTTGTTTCAACACGAGCGGGCCATCGACCGCTTCCCATTGGGGTGCGAAGCCATGGTCGCTGGAGGCAAGCACGTCGGCGTTCTTGATCAGCGAACGCACCAATCCGAGACGCGCGTCCGCCGAGGAGTATGCGTCTTTTAGGTAAGCCGCTCGCTGGTCGAGTCGGTGATCACGAGGACCGACACCGGCGACACGGTCGTAGTAAGGATTCGCGGTTCCGTCCGGGGCAGTCGGCGTCAACAGGCCGAGGATCTGATGGCTAACTTCGTCCGTCTGATCGGTGCCTGCCAACAAGACGTTGGTATCGGGCTGCAGCGTCTTGAGTACGTAGCGGAACACCGCGGTGTCATAGGCCTGGTTGAGACCCACAGTCTGAGCGAACCAGGTGTCCTCGTCGATCAGGCCGGCCTCCTCGGGCGCAAAGTCGCCGAATACAGCTGGTGGCAGATTGTCAGAGATGTATTTCGCGAGCTTGTCCTCACCCGGGGCTCCGGCTGGTAGCGCGTCACACGCGGCAGTCGCACAATGCGCGTTTGGCCTCGTCAGTGAGGTGAAGTACAGACCGAACTTCGACAGGTCTGGGGTAAGGGTCGTGACGTCGACGTAGAAACCGGCGCTTTCACCCGCAGCAGCGCCGATTAGACCGTCTGCCCCGGCGACCTTTACTGCACTGTATGTGCGCGGGATCAGATTCGCCGCTGCTTTCGAGCCGTCCTTGCCCGCTGCGGTCGATACCATCACGACTCGGTCGTAGCCATGCCGACCGCTGGCGTAGACGTAGAGGTCAAAGACCCGCGTCGGATTGAGCGCCGCCGAGGTCGAGGTAACGGTCAAAGTCGTCTGTTGCGCGGAAACGCCTTTACTTGTCGGCACATTCGTCCACCCACTGGCCGGTGTGAAGGCAGCTACCTGGTATGACAGGCCAAAGCTGGCTGCCGAGCTCTGCTTGGTGGAGTCGGCAGGATATTCGAGCACGCCGCGCTGGGAAAAGAACGTGGCGTAGTCAACGGTTGGCCCGGCGATGTTGGCATTCAGGCCGCCCGTCCATTCCAATTGCGCGACCTTCTTGCCCGCTAGCTCGGCAGAAGAAGCCACCGATTGCGCCTCGAGAACGTTGGTCGGGTCCGAACCTGGGCTGGCTCCGTTGCCGTGGAAAGAAAACGATGTCGAGCTTGTGAAGGGCTGCCGGGTGTCGAAGAAGGTGTTGTTGGTACTGCCATGCACCCCGGGCCATGCGCCGGTGGCGAGGGTGTACCAGCCCTGCCCGGTGTTAGGCGGGAAGCCTTGGGTTAGACCGTTGTCGCCGGTTGCGCCGGCACGCATGAGCGAGGCGTACGTGGGCATCGCCCCCTGGCCGGCGAAGCGCTGCATCAGGTCTGGGCGCATGCCGTCTGAGCTGAACAGCACCACCGGGTTCTGGTTCTCGGGCCGCGAGGAGCCCGCGGAGTGCTTGTCGGCGCTGGTTGCACTCGCAGTGCCGATCGCGGTCGTCGCGAGCAGGCCGAAGGCGGTCGCAGCTGTTGCGCCAAACGCGATCGCGCGGCGAGGCAAGGTCGAGAGCTTGCGAGGACGGCTTGTGATCATTGCCGAAACACCCCCGGCTGAGAGCTTCTTGTGAGGACGAACTCTCACTCTCGTCATTTCCGGCAGATCAGTCAATACATCGGCACACAACTGCCCCCAAGGTTTACCCGGGCTTTAACCAGTGCGTTGCCGATTACTCGGCTTCGAGCCCGACGGACGCAGCCGCCGAGCGCAGGTGATGGAGAAATGCCTTGATCAACAAAGTGACATTGCCGCGCTCAATGTCGGGCGAATGCCACCCGCAAGCCCGCAGAACCCATCGATCGCCGGAACCACAAGTACGAAACTACGATGCCGCTGATGATCAGACCGTAGGAGATGAGCGATTTGAAGATCAAGAAGTGACCGAGTGAGGCGTAGCTGAGCAACAACAGGCTGCCCGCTCCGTTCGCGGCGCAGACGACGGCCCACAGTAATGAGAGCCGACAAAAGAACTGGTGGAGTCCGTCGTGGCCGGACATACTCTTCGGGAAGGAGCAGAAGTCGTCAGCCAACCTTCGGGTCAACGGTTGCCGCTTGGCGACCGAAGCAAGAAAGAGCGCGGCTAGGCAGAAGTTGCCGAGGCTGGGCTGGAGGAAATACAGGAAGGTGTTGTTGGTCGCAAAGGCGAGGATCGTACGTGCAGTGATCAACACCGCGCCAAGGACGACGATGCCTGGTAACCGGCGACGTCCGAAGGCACGGACGGCAAGCACGGTGTAGGACAGGCATAACGCAGCGATGAGCGCCGGGCGAAGACCGCCGAACGTCATCGCTATGTAGAAGGTAAGAGTTGGCGCGAGCACGCCTTCAACGACGTGTCTGCCGCCGTGGCGCGCGAATTCGCGAGCCGACGGCAGGTGAATCGTGCCTACGGTAAGTACTGGGAGACGCTGTATCAAGAGGCCGACCTAGGTTGACTATGGGGGTCCCGTCGCTAGAGCTTACCCGGCTGAGGGGGTCCCGGAGCTAAGAAAAGATTACGGCTGAGACGTTTTCCGGCGATTGCTGGCGAAACAGACAGGTCAGTGGGCAATGAGCTTCGCGTCCTCCTTCATGATGGCGACCCGATTTCGGCCGCCTCGCTTCGCGTCGTAGAGAGCGGTGTCCGCGGCGCTGTACAGCGCCCGCAAGTCCAACGCGTGAGTCGGCGCGTGTGCGATGCCAACGCTGACTGATAGCCGGAGCTCTTGACCTTCGGCCAGCCTGAAGACGTGCTCGGCGACGTCCGCGCGCAGTTCGAGAGCTCGCTCGTAGCCGACGTGGGGCGGGGTCCCGGAGAGCAGCAGCGCCAGTTCGTCGCCCCCAAGGCGGCTCACTACATCGGACGGTCTGCAGCGCTTGGTGATGATCGTCGCCAGTTGTACGAGCACGTCGTCGCCAGCCGGATGGCCGTATTCGTCGTTGACTGACTTGAAGCGGTCGACATCGAGCAGTATCAGTACCGTGCCCTGCTCACTGGCTGCACCCGACAGCGCCGTTCGAGCTGCGCTATCGAGAACTCGGCGGGTGACCAGACCGGTCAGGGGATCGACGGCAGCTTGCCTTTGTAGCTTCGCCACCAAGGCGTCGTTTCGCTCGCCGGCCTTGATGAGCAGCATGGCCGACGTGACGAGTGCCGCACTCATGTAAATAACGTTCACGAAGGCCAGCTGTGGAGTCAGCAGGCTGAACACCACAGCGGCATCGGCGAGGACGGTTGCGGCGGTGACGATGATCGCGCCTGGTCGGCGTAACTGTGACGCGCCGTACAGAGCGGGAAAGAAGAGGAAGATCTGCGCGGTGATGGACGCATCCCGCGTCAGTAGATCCAGCGCGACGACCAGCACAACGGTGAAAAGCGGAAAAAGCGCCCAGCAGACATCGTTGCCTCCATGGGCCCTGCGCAGCAGCCAACTTGCGAGCACGACAAGTGCCAAGACCGCGAGCATCCCGACGACCGCAAGTGGGCTGCTGTGAGCTGTCTCGGGCGCCCAGACCGCGGACACTCCGGTGACTGCGGCAGCGACAGCGGTCAGGTTGAAGACCGCCTTCGTCGCTTCGCCGTGGTCTCGCGGTCGCATCGCTTGAGAGAGGGTCACATCGTGCTTATCGGCACACGCCTGTCCGAGGTGAGGGGTCGATAACGCATTCCGGCGACGATTTGGCAGATATTTGGCGGCGGATCGGCAGCGGGACTGTCATGTCCGACCACGTCCGAACCCGAGCACGTCCGAATCCGACCACGACGGCCTGTCGGAGTCGGTTGTTAGCCTCGGCGGCATGGCGATTTCGAGCGAGATGCCCGACCTGTACCAACGTTTTCTGGAATTGCACAACGGTGACCACGTGCTCTTGCTGCCGAATCCGTGGGACGCGGGCTCGGCTGCGGTACTGAAGTGGCTGGGTTTCGAGGCGCTTGCCACGACGAGCAGCGGCTTCGCATCCTCGCTCGGCCGGCTGGACGGCTCGGTGACTAAAGCCGAGGCCCTTGACCATGCGGCCTCGATAGTGCGGGCTAGCGACCTTCCCGTTTCTGCTGATCTTGAAAACGGATTCGGCCATCAGCCTGAAGAGGTCGCCGACACCGTCGTCGCCGCAGCCGATGTCGGCCTCGCGGGTTGCTCGATTGAGGACTACTCCGGCAGCGACGACGCGCCGATCTATGAGTTTGCGCTGGCCATGGATCGCATTGTCGCCGCGGCTTCTGCAGCTCACGCTGGGCCACACCAGGTGCTCCTCACGGCGCGTGCCGAGAATTACCTGCACGGGCGGCCAGACCTCGACGACACCATCCAGCGACTGCAGGCCTTTCAGGAGGCAGGCGCAGACGTCCTCTACGCACCGGGCGTCACAGCTCCGGCTGACATCTTGTCGATAGTCAGTTCGGTCGATCGACCGGTGAACGTGCTGTTGCTTCCACATGGCCCAGGCGTAGCCGAGCTGTCGGACCTCGGAGTCCGCCGGATCTCGGTCGGTGGCGCATTCGCCTATGCGGCCATGGCAGGCATGATCGGCGCCGCGCGAGAGCTTCAAGCCGGCACGACCGGGTTCTGGTCTCAAGTGGCTGAAGGTCGAGATGCTGCCCGTGCCGCCTTCACCCGATGACCTGACTCAGTGAGCTAGGCCGCCGGTCACCTCGAGCACCTGGCCCGTCAGGTCCCGAGACATGTCTGAAGCCAAAAACATGACCGCGTCCGCGACCGATTCGACCGAGGCCATGCCTCGATCCACTAGGGTTTTCAAGAGTTCGGGCGGCAGCTGCCGGTTCATTTCAGTGAGCGCCGACGGCGACACCGCGTTCACTCTGATGTTGAACATCGCGAGTTCGACTGCCAGGGTGTTGGTCAGACCGAGCAAGCCGCCTTTAGATGCCCCGTAACTCGAGAAACCCGCGAAGCCATCCGTCGCCGCGGCCGAAATCATGTTGACGATCGAGCCCCCCGAGCCACGCTTCATGCCTGGTACGACCGCTCGGATGGCGGCCAGCGGACCGGTGAGATTGACGGCGATCACTCGATCCCACTCTTCGTCGGTCACACGCGTTATTGCGCTTCGAGCCGAGATGCCGGCGTTGTTGATGAGCACGTCTATCGGTCCGAGCGCTTCGGTGACGCGCTGCACCATCGATGCGACGGCCTCCCGGTCCCCCATGTCGGCGCCGAAGCCCACCGCACGTGGAATCGTCGCAGCCACCGCGGCGGCATCCGATTCGCGCGTGCCGTGCACGGCCACTCGGGCGCCTTCGGAAGCGAACAGCTCAGCCACGGCTCGTCCGATTCCCCTGGTCGAGCCGGTAACGAGTGCAACCGTTGCGTCCATTCGTGCCATGTCGTTCCTCTCGCCCGCAGTTAGCCGCCTAGACCTTAGTGTGCGGTCACTGATGTGCTGAACTAGCTGGCTTGTGAGTTGGATGCTCCTGCGTAGCGATTGACCTCGAACGCCTCCCACATTGCAGCATATTTTCCGTCGGCTGCGATCAGCTCCTCGTGGCTGCCGAGCTCGGCGATCGTGCCCCGATCCAGTACCGCGATTCGGTCCGCGGTGCGAGCGGTCTGCAGCCGGTGGGCGATGATGATCGTCGTACGTTGTCGGGCGAGCCGTTGCATCGCCGCACTGACGTGCGCTTCGCTCAGCAGGTCGAGATTCGAGGTCGCCTCGTCGAGCAGAAGTATTGCAGGGTCTACGAGTTCGGCCCGCGCAAGCGCGATGAGCTGACGCTGTCCGGCTGACAGAGATCTGCCTCGCTCGGTCAACTCGTGCAAATAACCGCCGGGCAGCGCCGCGACGAACTCGTGGGCGCCCACGGCCCGGGTTGCGGCCTCCACCTCGGCGTCAGTTGCTGATGGTCGGCCGTAGGCGATGTTGTCCCTTACCGACCCACTGAACAGGAATGCTTCTTGAGGTACGTATCCGAGTTGAATGCGGAACCCGTGCAGGTCGAGCTTGCGCAGGTCTTGGCCGTCAACAGTGACACTGCCCTCGTCCGGATCGTAAAAACGGGCCAACAGCTTCATCACCGTCGACTTACCGGCACCGGTTTCGCCAACGAGGGCGACGGTTTCACCCTTGCCGATCAAGAGATCGACGCCACGCAAGGCCTCCGGGCGGACCAGTTGCTCGGGCCGACCGATCAGGCGGGGGTCAGCCGGGCCCCGACGCTGTGGCGAGGGCCTGATCGGTGCGCTCGGGTAGGAGAAATGGACGTCGCGAAGCTCCAACTCGCCAAGCAGACGACCGGGTTCGATGGCATTTTCCGCTGATGGGGTCAGGGTTTCCAAAGCCATCAGCTCGGCAATTCGGTCGACCGAAACCCGGGTCTGCTGCCAAGAATCGAAGACCTGCGAGAGCTGCTGGATGGGTGAGAAGAACATATCGATGTACAGCAGAAAAGCGATCAGCGCTCCGGTAGTCAGCTGCCCGGACGCCACCAGCCGGGCTCCCACTCCGAGGACGATCGCGTCCGCGACCGCAGAGAGGAACTGTACGAACGGAAAGTAGGTCGCCACCAAACGTTGGGCGGCGACCCGCGACTCGAGATAATGCTTTCCGAGGCTGTGGAAATGCTTGACAGTCGCTGCTTCGTGGACGAAGACCTGGGCCTCTCGTACCCCGGACAGGCTCTCCTGAAAGTCGGCGTTGACGATCGCAATCCGTTCTCGGGACTGGTCATACAGCTTTGCGGCCCGTCGCCGGAAGAATACTGTCGCGATCCCCAGGGGGATCGCCACGGTGAGTGTCCATAGTCCTAGAACGGAATTGATCACGACCAGAGCGACTCCGACCCCGAGAAAGGTTACGAAGGAAACAAGCGCGGCTAGCAGGCCGTTCTCGATCAACGATTCGAACTGGTCGACGTCGGTCGTCATGCGGGTCATGATTCGGCCGGCCATCTCCCGTTCGTAGTAGTCAAGCGAAAGCCGTTGCAGCTGTGCCCAGACCTTGATCCGTAGCGACAACATGATCCGTTCAGCTGCGCGGCCCGTCACGAACGTTTCGGCAATCTGGTCGAGCAGGTCGGCAAAGGTGATCACGAGCAGCACCCCGGCCGCAGCGAACAGCACTGTCTTCGACTGGGCCGCAACTCCGTTGTCAATTCCGGTCTTGATGAGGATCGGCCCGGCCAAGGCCGCAAGCGCGTCGAGGACGACCAGGATCAGGCCGATCAGGAGCGGCCGTCGAAAGGCTTTCAGCAATCGGAGCAGGGTGAAAGTGCGGTCCCGTTCGGATTCCTTGGGGAGATCGATCTCAGGGAAGTCTTTGATCGGCGGAAGCGCGGCGACGCGCGCGAGTAGCTCGGGAGTCGCAGCGAGGTTGAGTCGCCAGCTCCCGCCCGAGCCGCCAAGCCCTGGTCCGATGCTCGGCGCGCCGATGCTTCGAGCTGAACCACCCGGAGGTCGGCCGGTAGGCAAATCCCCGGCCTGTCTCGCTGACCAGGCGGTCGCCGTAACGCCGGATCGCGCGGAGACCAGCGGGGCGAGTTTCTCGATCTGATCTCCGGCCTGACTTGCTAAGTCCTCGCGTTCGCCCGACAGCAATTCGCGATAGCGCGAGCTTCGTGCCGACAACTGCTCGTGGGTGCCCTCTTCGACGATGCGCCCTTCTTCGAGAAGGAGGATGCGATCGGCAAGGTGCAAGGTTGACAGCCGATGCGCGATCAGCAACGTCGTGCGGTTGCCAAGGACACTACGAAGCGCATCGTGGATTGCCTCCTCGGTGCGGGCGTCCACAGCGCTGGTCGCATCATCGAGAATCAGGATCGCGGGATCAGAAAGGATCGCGCGGGCAAGGGCAATGCGTTGGCGTTGACCGCCGGACAAGCTGAGGCCGCGTTCGCCGACGATTGTGTCGTAGCCGTTGGGTAATTCGGCGATGAACGAATCAGCCGCCGCGGCGCGGGCCGCGGCTTCGATCTCGGAGGCCGAGGCAGCTGGCCTGCCGTAGGCAATGTTGGCACGGACGGTATCGGAGAACAGGAAACTCTCTTCGAAGGCCACCCCGATCTGGCTGCGGACCGAATGCAGGGTGGCGTTTCGGACGTCCTGCCCGTCGAGGTGCACACTGCCTTCGTCCGGGTCATACAGACGCGATATCAACGCTGCCACCGTCGATTTACCGCTGCCACTGCCGCCGACGATCGCTACCCGCTCGCCGGCAGCGATGTGCAGGTTGAGCTCGTGCAACACCGGAGTTTTCTCGTCGTAGCCGAAGACCACGTGGTGAAACGTAATTTCGCCACGTACCCGGGCCAGCACGACAGCGTCGGGTGTGTCCGAGATCGCGGGCTTGGAGTCCAGGAGTTGAAATATCCGTTCGACGCCCGCCCGTGCCTGCTGGGCGATCGTCAGCACACCAGCGAGCTGGCGCGCGGGCGCTACGAACTGAGCGACGTAGGTCGAGAAGGCCAGAAATGTTCCCAGGCTTATCTGACCATGTAGGACCATCAAACCGCCGAGGGCAAGAATCGCCACCTGGGCGAACGTCGGTATTGCCTCGAGCGCTGGTTGGTAGCGCGACTGCAGTCGGACTCCTCTCATTCTCGATCCGTAGAGGACGCTGGCGGTGTCGACCATTCGATCGAGTTCGCGCTGTTCCTGACCGAACGCCTTAACCACCCGAACGCCATTGACGTCCTCGTCGACGATCTGAGCGACGTCCCCCTCGCGCTGCTGGCCGTCCCAGGTGGCCGGGAAGACCCGTCGGCGCATTCGGTAGGAGACGACAAGCAGAGCGGGTAGCACGACGACGCTCACGACCGCGAGCAACGGGGAGAGGTAGATCATCACGCCGAGTGAGAGCAGCATCAGAAGCACATTGCCGCTCATGATCGGCAAGAAGCTGAGCAGTCCTTGTACGAGGGTGGAGTCGGAGTTGGCTCGGGACACGAGTTGGCCTGTAGGCATCTGACTCAGGCTCTGCAGGTCCATCTTTTGTAGATGGTCGTGCATCTCGTTGCGTAGATCGTATTGAACGGCCAGCGCAGCCTGGCCGCCCCGGTAGCGGCGCAGGTATGACATCGCGAAACTCAGCAGCGCAGCGGCACCGAGCAATAGCAGCCAGGGCCACAGCGGCGAGGTGCGAGCGATGATGACCTTGTCGATGATTTGCCTGGCGATCAGAGGCACACCGGTCTGACAAGCGCTACCGACCACGGCTGCGACCAGCGCGAGCAGAACGTTGCGCCGTTGCCTCATCACGTAGCCGCCCAGGCGCCGCACCCAGCCGTGTTCGGCTTCGGTCATCGGTTGGCTCCGCTTTTAGGCCCGTCGGTCTGCGCCCCAACAACAGCACGTGTTTGCCGGAATCTCTCGTCCGCGACCTCGTCGATCGCGGCACCGAGCCAACTAAGCGATTGCATGACCCGGGCGCCGTCCGGCGTTCGGTCGCAGACATCCCTCAGCCAGGTCAGCATGGTGGCCTCGACCGAGTCCAATAGCGACTGACCCTCAATGGTCAAGCTGAGGGCAGTCGCGCGTTGATCGCCGGCAACGCTGGCACGCACGATCAGCCCCCGCTGGCACAGGGCCTCGACCGCGGCGCTGATCGTCGGCTTACCGATCGCCAACCGGACAGCAACTCGTGAGGCTCGCTCGTCACCCTCCGCGATCGCGGCCAGTACCCGGTAGTGCGCCAGGCTGAGTTCGCCAGAGGCTCGGTCGAGGGCCCGAGCGACGCGCGCCAGAGCGCGAACCGCCTGGAGTGCCGGTTCAACTTTTGTGAGTGCGTCATCCGAGGAGTTCACGATTGGCCACGGTACACCGAGTAGTTCGGTGAACGAACCATTAGCAGAGCTAACCTCTATGGGGGTGTTTCACACGGCCGTTCGCTGGCTGCCAGCGCCTGTTCGCACCGCGAACGTGCTCGGATGTGGGCAGGCGTCACGACATCGCGGCGGAACTGGGACACTGGACACTAAGGTTTGGCCGAACGGCTCATCTGTAACCACGGCTCGAGTGAAAGTGGCAAGGACATCTAGTGGCTCAGTACATCTACTCCATGAATCGCGTTCGCAAGGCACACGGTGACAAGGTCATTCTCGACAACGTCACGCTGGCATTCCTGCCCGGCGCCAAGATCGGCGTGGTTGGTCCCAACGGGGCTGGTAAGTCGACCGTCCTGAAGATCATGGCCGGGCTCGACAAAGAGTCCAACGGCGAGGCTTTGCTCGCTCCGGGCGCAAGCGTCGGCCTGCTGCAGCAGGAGCCGCCGCTAGACGAGACGAAGACGGTCCGCGAGAACGTCGAGGACGCTGTCGCTGAGATGCGCGGTTGGCTGGCCCGCTTCGACGAGGTGTCTGCCGCGATGGGTGAGCCGGACGCCGACTTCGACTCATTGCTGGCCGAGCAGGGTGAGCTGATGGAGAAGATCGAGCACGGCGAAGGCTGGGAACTCGACTCACGCATCGAGCAGGCGATGGACGCGCTCCGGTGCCCGCCCGGCGACGAGGCGGTCACCCATCTATCTGGCGGTGAGCGACGCCGGGTTGCGCTGTGCAAACTACTGCTCGAGCAACCTGACCTGTTGCTGCTCGATGAGCCGACCAACCACCTCGATGCCGAGAGCGTGCAATGGCTGGAACAGCACCTTGCGAAGTATCCCGGCACGATCCTGGCCGTCACCCACGACAGGTACTTCCTCGACAACGTTGCCCAGTGGATTCTCGAGTTGGACCGGGGCCGCGCACACCCCTACGAGGGCAACTACTCGACCTACCTGGAGAAGAAGGCCGAGCGGCTCAAGATCGAGGGGAAGAAAGACCAGAAGTTGCAGAAGCGGCTCACCGAAGAACTCGAGTGGGTCAGGCAGAACGCCAAAGGACGCCAGGCGAAGTCCAAGGCGCGGCTGCAGCGGTACGAGGAGATGGCGACCGAGGCGGAGAAGACCCGCAAGCTCGACTTCGAAGAGATCCAAATTCCGCCGGGCCCGAGACTGGGTACGGTCGTCGTCGAAGCCAGCCATCTCGACAAGGGTTTCGACGGTCGGCTGCTCGTCAAAGACCTGTCCTTCTCGTTGCCGCGGGGTGGCATCGTCGGTGTCATCGGCCCGAACGGTGTCGGTAAGACCACCTTGTTCAAGACCATCGTCGGTTTCGAGCAACCCGATTCGGGCGAGGTGCGGGTGGGGGAGACGGTCAAGATCAGTTACGTCGACCAGAACCGTGGTGGCATCGACTCAACGAAGACGGTCTGGCAGGTCATCTCGGACGAGCTCGACTACATCAAGGTCGGCCAGGTCGAAATGCCGAGCCGTGCCTATTTGTCCGCCTTCGGATTCAAAGGTCCCGACCAGCAGAAGCCGGCGGGAGTCCTGTCCGGCGGCGAGCGTAACCGCCTCAACCTCGCCTTGACGCTCAAAGAGGGCGGCAATCTGCTGCTGCTCGATGAGCCGACCAACGACCTTGACGTCGAGACGCTCGGTTCTTTGGAAAATGCCCTGTTGGAATTCCCGGGCTGCGCCGTGGTCATCAGCCACGATCGATGGTTCCTCGATCGTGTTGCGACGCACATCCTGGCTTGGGAAGGCACCGACGACAATCCCGCGCAGTGGTTCTGGTTTGAAGGCAACTTTGACTCGTACGAGAAGAACAAGGTCGAGCGCATGGGAGCCGAAGCAGCCCGCCCGCATGCGGTGACCCACCGTAAGCTCACCCGCGACTAAATGCCTCGGTTCGTTGCACGGTGCGCAATGCGATGGTCGGACATGGACGCCTACGGCCACGTGAACAACACCGCGTACCTCTCCTACCTCGAGCAGGCACGCGTTTCGATGTTCTTCGACCGCTACGACTCATCGTTCGAGCGAGGTACCGTCGTGTCCCGTCATCAGATCAGCTATCTGAAGCCAGTGATATATCACCCCGAACCGTTGCGGCTCGAACTCTGGATCGAGGAGGTGCGGGCGGCATCCTTTCGGGTGTGCTACGACGTCTTCGATGGTGAGCAGCTGGTGGCGCGTGCCTCGACCGATCTGGTGACCTACGATTTCGCCACCGAACGCCCGCGCCGGCTCAGCGCGGAGGAGCGCCGGCTGCTGCACTCGTTCACAGACGGTCCCGGCACCGACAGTCCCGGCTCCGGTGATATCGAGGGCACCCGCAACGGCGACGAGCGAGCCGTGACATCCCTGCCGAACGGAAAGGGGTGATTTCGGTGCCGACGTCGACCATGCCCGACTCTGCCGACGTCGCCGAACTCGCACCGATGGCCGAACGTGCGTTGTCCATCGATCCGCTGACGATGCTTCGGATCCGAGCCGACCCCGGGCTCGTCGCCGGGTTCATCCGGCTGCCCTACGACGTTGTGGCAGGACGCGCACTGCTGATTGAGTCCGAACGTTCCTACGACATCACCGTCGCAGCGACCGATTTTCTGCGTTGGGTCGACGACGCCGGTGACATACCTCAACGTCACGATGCGCATTGGCTTACCCCGTTGCCGCCGCGGAAGGGCTGGCACCGAGTCGAGATCGTGCCGGATTCCACACTGCGAGATCTCATCCGCTCAGGCGCACAGCTCGCAAGGGAGGCGGCGAGCAAGCCAGCGCAAGAGGCGCTGGTGAATTCCATCGTGCTGACGGCGACTTCTCCAGGGCACACCGTTGACGTACCTCTGGGCGCAGTCAGCGCCTTGACGCGAATGGGTTTCTTGCCCCGGGGCACGTCAGCTGCCATCGACGTCGCACCCGGTTGGGTTCGGGTGGCAGCCCAGTTCGGCTCGACCTTCGTCGCTTCTGCCGGCAACGCGCTGGGGCTCCTCGGTGGGCTGTCGATCCCGTGATCGTGCTTCGCTAGGCCCGGAGCCAGACGGCAGTGTTCGCCGGTAGCTTGTCGCCCTCGATGGGTGATGAAGAGAGCAGGACTTCGCCGGGAGGCAAGTCCACCGGCGAATCCCCGGCATTGAGCGCGACCACCAGGTTGGGGCCTCTGCGATAGGCCAGACACCCGCGGGGGGCTCGTTGCCAGGTGAAGCTCGAACTCTGCAGTTCTGGAAGCTGACGGCGGAGGCGAAGGGCAGCTCGATACAGTGACAGCGTCGATTGATCATCGTTCACTTGAGCTTCCACAGTGACCGCCGCCCACTCTTTGGGAATCGGCAACCAGCTGCTGTCGCTATCGCCGAAGCCGAACGGCGGCTCTTTGCCCTTCCAAGGCAGCGGAACCCGCTCGCCGTCACGCCCACGCTCAGTGTGGCCACTTCGTTCCCAGGTCGGATCCTGCAGCACGTCGTCAGGCAGGTCGACATTTTCCAAGCCGAGCTCGTCGCCGTTGTACAGGTAGGCAGCCCCAGGCAATGACAACTGAACCAACGCTGCAGCGCGTCCGCGTGACTGCCCAAGTTCGCCACCGCCGTATCTCGTTGCGTGCCGCACCACGTCGTGGTTTGACAACACCCAGGTACACGGCGCGCCGACCTCGGCCATCGCAGTCAATGAGCCGTCGATCGCTGCCTGAAATGCCGCAGCTGACCATTCGGCTTCGACTAATCGAAAGTTGAAGGTCAGGTGCAACTCGTCGCCGCGGACATACCGGGCCAGGCGTTCGTCGTCCGGCACCCAGGCCTCGCCGACGGCCATCCGGTTTTCGTAGCTGTCGATTACCCGGCGAAACATCTTCAGATGTTCATGGACACCGTCATTGTCAAAGCGGAGATCCGGATTGAGCTGCGTACCTGGGCCCTGATACTCGGTGAGGTCCATATCGGGCAGTCCCGCCGGCTTTGCCATCGAATGGGCGACGTCCACCCTGAATCCGTCTGCCCCGCGTTCGAGCCAGAACCGTAGGATCCGCTCGAATTCGGCAGGGACCTCGGGATTGGCCCAGTTGAGGTCGGGTTGTTCGGGCGCGAAAATGTGCAGGTACCACTGGCCGTCGGGGACCCGGGTCCACGCCGGGCCGCCGAAGATGGACGGCCAGTTGTTCGGTGGCGTTGCGCCCCCCGGGCCGCTTCCGTCCATGAAGATGAAGCGCGCGCGCTCGGGCGAGCCCGGCGCCGCCGCCAGCGCCTGTTGAAACCAGACGTGTTGATCAGAGAGATGGTTCGGCACGATGTCGACCGTCACCTTGATGCCACGTTCGTGCGCGCCGGTGATCAGGGCGTCGAAGTCGGCCAAGGTGCCGAACATCGGGTCGACGTCTGTCGGATCCGCTACGTCGTAACCTCCGTCGGCCATCGGGGAGGTGTAGAACGGGCTGAGCCACAAGGCGTCGATCCCGAGCATTGCCAGGTAATCCAAGCGGTCTCTGACGCCGATCAGGTCGCCCATGCCGTCGCCGTTGCCGTCTGCGAAGCTGCGCGGATAGATCTGGTAAAAGATCGCGGTGCGCCACCAGCCGCTCCCGGCTTGGTGTGCAGCGCCAAGACTGTCGTGATCGAGGTCGTCGAAGGCGTTTAGGTCGTCGAAGTCGGACGCAACGGGGTTGCTGAGCCCGACGCTTGCTGCGTCTTCAATGTGGTCGTTCTGAGCGTCGGACACGCCACTTCCCTCTGTGGACGAGCGCGGTGTAGGTCAACGCGACGGCAATCGTAGGCAGGAGTCTAGTCAGCCGGCGCGGGCCGGACCGTCCGTTGACCGCGTTCGAAGCTGCCCACGGAGCCTCAGGTGAGGGTGTTGCGCATCGCGTCTGCAGCCATCACCAGGTAGTCCCAGATGCGTTCGGATACCGGTGCTGGCAGGTCCAGTGAGACAAGGGCCGCGCGCATGTGTCGCAGCCACGCGTCACGCTCAGCCTCGCCGATCACAAAGGGAGCGTGCCTCATCCGTAACCGTGGGTGCCCGCGCGTCTCGGAGTACGTGCCGGGGCCGCCCCAGTACTGGATCAGGAAGAGGGTAAGCCGATCTGCTGCCGGGCCGAGGTCCTCCTCCGGGTACAACGGCCGCAACAACGGATCCAGAGCCACACCGGCGTAGAACCTTTCCACGAGCAGCCGGAAGGTTTCTGCACCGCCCGCCTCGTCGAAGAACTGCTGATCTACCACGGCAACATGGCGCGACTGCCGCTCGCGGGTGGCCGAACAGACGGTGACAGCCGAGCAGGTAGCGAAATTGGGGTCACGGACACCGCTCCATTCTCCCTTTCCCGGTTCCTAGGCTGTGCGCGGGGCATGTCGTCGAAGTCGACGGTGTGTCGTCGGCAATTAATGGGTGCGGGATCGGTCGGCGTCGGGTTGACTGTTAACACACTCGGAGGTGAGGCCGGTGGCGGGGACGCTTGTGCTCAATGCGTCATATGAACCGCTGTGTGTCGTTCCTACACGACGCGCCGTGGTGCTCCTGCTCGCCGAAAAAGCCATCATGGTCGAGGCTGGGGACGAGTTGATGCATTCGGCAACCACCTCCATCCAGATCCCCCACGTGGTCAAATTATGCCGTTATGTGCGGGTCCCGTACCGTCGGCAGATCCCGCTCACCCGACGCGCTGTTCTCGCCCGTGACGCCCACCGTTGCGTCTATTGCGCCGTCCGGGCTGACACGATCGACCACGTGGTGCCGCGCTCTCGGGGTGGCCGCAACGAGTGGACAAATGTCGTTGCTGCCTGCGCCCGGTGCAACCATCGCAAGGGCAGCCGGCTGCTGTCCGAGATCGGCTGGTCGTTGCCGCGGCCGCCGGTGCAGCCGTCCGCGACGGTCGCCCTGGTCCTCGGCTGGGCGAAACGCGACCCCTCGTGGGACCGGTACCTGGGCTATGACCCGGCGCTGGCGCCAGCAGCGGCTTCAGCCAGCTGAGCCAAAATTCGCCTCGCGTCGCGACGTGTCATCGTGCGCACCAACGGGCAGAATCCGTGCTGGGCGCAGAAACTGACACCCAGCGGGTTTGGGATGCGAACGTTTCGATACCGTGTGAGCGGAAGAGCACGCACACTGCAGGGCTGGAGGGGCATATGAGCATCGTCGAAACGGTGCTGGTCTTCGTGGGGATCCCCGCTGGCGTGTTCGCCGTATTCGCGATCGTCACGCTCGGGCCCGGAGCCGTGCGCGCTCCGCGGTACCGTCCCGGGTCGTCCTGGGACTACAAACCTGTCTGGTACCTGCCGCATCCAGAGCACGAGGGACCGGTGTCCAGCTTGCAATCAGCGAACACTCTCGAGGCCGGAACCAGGCTCGCGGTGTCCGGAGCAGTGGCCGAACCGGCAAAGGCGTCAGGGGGTGCAAGCGGTGAGTGGTGACGGTACGAACAGTCTGGTGGCTAGCTCGAGCGTCGGCGGTGTATCGGCTACCGGTGGGAGCTCAAAAGAGGTAGCCGTCGCTCGTGGGCTCGATAAAGAGCTGACCACGCCACGCAGCCCCGATATCAGCCCTGATCGACCGTTCAAGCCGGCTCAGCTCTCGCGGATCGACGAAGCCATCACGCTCGCCTCTCGTGAGACGGGTTTGTTGTTCAGCGTCTATGTCGGCCAGCTACCTGGTGACACCCGGGCGCTCGCCGAGCAGATGTTCGCAAAGTTGGCTGCGAAGCACGACGCGCCCGTCCTCATTGCGGTTTCGCCCGGCCAGCGACGACTGGAGATAGTCACGGGCGGCCGCTCCGCCGAGCGCATTCCCAATCGCATCGCGGTCTTGCAGCCCTGGCTATGCGAGCCTCCTTCACGACAGGTGATCTCACCGGGGGCATCGTCAACGGCCTTCGCCAGCTAGCCGACGCTGCTGGCGATGCCTGATCGCACTACCTTCGACTCACGTTCGCACCCTCAGCCGTAGCGCCTGAGGACCCGTTTCGGGGTGATGAAGGGCTCGCCACAGCGAAGTGGTTAGCCGGACGAAACACTTCGCCGCTAAGGTATTACGCGATGAGCACAGTCATGGTCGATCCACAGACGCACGCGGACGCTGTAGCGCGGCTGCAGGCGTCTTACGCGGCGATCCCCGTCGGCCAGCCAGTTCGGCTTGCGAAGCGGACTTCGAATCTCTTTCGGCCGCGCACGGCGGCAGAAATCGTGGGGCTGGATGTCACCGGCCTCGATGCGGTCATATCCGTTGACCCGCAGGGACGAACCGCGGACGTGCAGGGCATGTGCACCTACGAGCGTCTGGTCGAGGCGACGCTGCCGTTCGGGCTGATGCCGACCGTAGTGCCACAGCTCAAGACGATCACGCTGGGCGGCGCGGTCACGGGTCTCGGCATCGAGTCCTCGTCGTTTCGAAACGGCCTGCCGCACGAGGCGGTCCTCGAGATGGACGTCCTCGCCGGCGACGGTCAACTGATCACGGCCAGCCCGACCCAACACGCAGACCTGTTTGCCGGGTTCCCGAACTCCTACGGCAGCCTCGGTTACGCAGTACGGCTCCGGATCGAGCTCGACCCGGTTCGTCCTTACGTTGCGTTGCGTCACATCCGCTTCGATGACCTTGACGCGCTCTGCAGTGCCGTGGCCGATGTCACCGCCAAGCGGTCATGGGACGGCGAAGCCGTGGAGTTTCTCGACGGTGTTGTCTTCGGCCCGCGCGAGGCATATCTGACCCTCGGCAACTGGGCTGATTGGCCGCGCGAGGCGGGCCAGGCCGAGGCGAGTGACTACACCGGCCAACAGATCTACTACCGTTCGATTCAAGAGCGCGAGCGTGATTGCCTCACGGTCAGTGACTACATCTGGCGGTGGGACACCGATTGGTTCTGGTGCTCTGGCGCGTTCGGTGTGCAGAATCCCAAGATCCGTCGGGTATGGCCGGCGAAATACCGCAGAAGCGACTTCTATCATCGGCTCGTCAGCCTTGATCACCGCTTTCACGTCGGAGCCAAGATCGATCGGCTGAGAGGCATCGGAGCTCGTGAGCGCGTCGTACAAGACGTCGAGATACCCCTCAGTCAAACCGCAGACTTCCTCAACTGGTTCGCTGAGCACGTACCAATGTCGCCAGTATGGCTCTGCCCGCTGAGGCTCCGCGAACTGCCAGGAGCTGGCGATGATGCGGCCAGCTCGGCTCGGACTTGGCCGCTGTACCCCCTAGAACCTGGCGAGATCTACATCAACGTGGGGTTCTGGGGCACCGTAGAGATCGAGCCTGGCCGTATCGATGGTGACGTGAACCGGCTCATCGAGGCCGCGGTCGCCAGCCGGGATGGACATAAATCGCTCTATTCAGATGCTTACTACGAAAGGGACGTCTTCGACGCCATGTACGGCGGCGAGGTCTATTCAAAATTAAAGGATCAGTACGACCCGGCTCATCGGTTGACGGGCATGTACGAGAAGGCGGTAGGGCGACGATGAAGATTGCAGACATTGTCAGGACGTTGACCGTCGAGGCACCCTCGCTGCAGTTCACGGCGTACGACGGAAGTAGCTTCGGCCCGGACGACGCGCAGATCAAGCTCGATCTCGTCAATGAACGTGGCCTTCGATATCTCGCCACCGCCCCGGGTGACCTCGGCCTGGCGCGGGCATACATCAGTGGTGACCTGCGCCTGATCGGTGCGCATCCGGGTAACCCGTACGACGCGATGAAACTTCTCGAGTCTTGGCGCTTCCGCCGCCCGACGGCGCGTGAAGCCGCCGAACTGATCAAGGCCCTGGGCGCTCGCAACCTGGTGCCCCCGGAGCCTCCAAAACAGGAATCCCTGCCGCGCTGGCGTCGCACCGTTGAGGGTCTTCGGCATTCACGCACGCGCGACGCCGAAGCAATTCATCACCACTACGACGTGTCGAACGCGTTCTACGAGAAGGTGCTCGGCCCTTCGATGGCCTACACCTGTGCCGTCTACCCGAAGGCGGACGCCAGCCTCGAGGAGGCCCAGGAGGAGAAGTTCGACCTGGTGGCTCGCAAGCTGGGCCTGGAGCCGGGCATGCGGATGCTGGACATCGGATGTGGTTGGGGTGGCATGGTCCGGCACGCCGCCAAGCACTACGGCGTCAAGGCGCTGGGCGTCACGCTGTCGTCTGAGCAGGCCAAGTGGGCGCAGGCCGAAATCGAGCGCGAGGGCCTGACCAGTCTTGCGGAGGTGCGGCATTCCGACTACCGGGATGCCCCGGGCCATGGCTACGACGCTGTTTCGTCGATCGGCTTGCTCGAACACGTCGGCGTCGGCAACTATCCGACCTACTTCGCGTTCATACGCGACAAGCTCCGCGACGGTGGCCGGCTGCTCAACCATTGCATTACCCGTCCCGACAACAAGCAACGAGCGCTGCCTGGGCTGTTCATCGATCGCTACGTCTTTCCCGACGGCGAGTTGACCGGTTCCGGACGGATCATCAGCGAGGCACAGAACGCCGGGCTCGAAGTACGGCACGAAGAGAACTTGCGTGAGCACTATGCCCTGACCCTGAAGGCGTGGTGCGAGAACCTCGAACGGAACTGGGACGAGTGCGTCGCTGACGTCGGTGATGCCACGGCGCGAGTCTGGGGTCTGTACATGGCCGGTTCGCGACTCGGCTTCGAGACGAACGGTATTCAGCTGCACCAGGTGCTTGCGGTCAAGGTCGGTCCGGACGGCAATGCGGCCTTCCCGCTGCGCCCGACCTTCGGCCCGTAGCCCAAACCGGCCCCGTAACCCAGAATTGTGTAACAACCGGCATCCCCTGGATGCCGGTTGTTACACAATTCGGTCAATCCGCGGGTTCGGCTGCGGCGCGATCGGTTTCGCGGGCCTTCAAGGCACGTACGACATCGGCACGCCCCTCGGAAACCAACCGCCGTAGTGCGGGGGAGCGTGAGGTGTTTGCCAGAAACTCATCAGCCAATCGAACAGTCTCCGCGTCGATGGCCGAGGACCACGTTGGGAACAGGCCGACGATCACGTCCTGAGCCATTTCCGAGGTCCGTCGCTGCCATACGTCCGCCGCATTGGCAAAGTACTTCGCCGGATAGTCGGTCAGCAGTTCGGACTGCAGAGGGTGGGAGAAGCCGAGAATCTTGGCGCGCATCACGGCATTGCTGAGGGTGTCGTCGAAGAACGCAGCGTTCCAGGTAGCGGCTTTGGATTCGGCCGTCGGAATGAGCGCATGTGCCGTGGCCGCAGCTCGGACACCAGCGGAGGTTCGGTCGCGGTCGGCCTCGGTGTCGATCGATTCGGCTCCGAGGACACCTCGCGCTACCAGCGCCTGGACGATCGCCCACCGTAGATCGGTGTCGATCGCCAGGCCCTCAAGTGTCTCCGAACCGTCGAGTAGACGACTCACGAAGGCCGTCTGTTCAACGGTTATCGCCGCTGATAGCACAGCATGTACCCAGGCGAGCTGGTGGTCGGAGCCGGGAACGGCCTGTCGCGCTGCCTCGATGGCGACGTCAGCGAAACGCGCACGGCCAGTGGGGGCCCAATCGGGATCGGCGTAGATCTCCAGCGCACGCAGCAATTGACGATGCGCAGATTGCACCACACCGATCTGCGATTCTGACGGTGCGCCGGCGATGACGAGGTCCAGGTAGTCACGGACAGCGAGCTCCCCGTCGCGCACCATGTCCCACGCTGCGACCCAACACACAGCACGCGTAAGTGAATCCGTCAGCGCGCCCAGGCCCCCGGTTCGCAGCGTGTGCAGGCTGTGCTCGTCCAGCCGTAGTTTGCAATATGTCAGGTCGTCATCGTTGCCGATGATGAAGTCCCCACGGGGAAGCCCAACCAGCTCGGGTACTTCCGTGCGTTCGCCGTCGAGGTCGAGCTCAACTCGGGTCGTGCGAACGAGCTCTCCGGAGTCGTTGTAGGAGTAGAGCCCCACTGCTAGCCGGTGCGGTCTCAACACATTGTCTTTGGCCGTCACTGTCGGCGCATCCTGGATCAGCGCGAACGAGGCGAAGTTTGCATTCTCGTCGAGGGTGTACTCAGGGGTGATGGTGTTCAAACCCGAGGTCTCCAGCCAGACCTTTGCCCAGTCGGAGAGCTCCCGGCCCGATGCCGCATTCAGCGCGGCCAAAAAATCCGGAAGGGTCGTGTTCCCATAGGCGTTGTCAGCGAAGTATTGCCTTACACCAGCGAGGAATTCCTCGAGCCCAACGTAAGCAGCAAGTTGCTTGAGCACGCTCGCGCCCTTGGCGTATGTGATCCCGTCGAAGTTGACCTCAACCGCTTCCGCGTCGGGTATCTCGCACGCTATCGGGTGGGTCGAGGGCAGTTGATCTTGCCGGTACGCCCACGTCTTGTCGACGTTGGTGAAGGTCGACCAGGCATCCGTCCAGCGCGTGGCTTGCGACTGCGACATGGTGCCCGCCCAATCGGCGAAGGACTCGTTCAACCACAAGTCGTCGAACCACTTCATCGTGACCAGGTCGCCGAACCACATGTGTGCCATCTCATGCAAGATCGTGCCCGCCCGGCGTTCGTAGCGAGCATCGGTTACGCGGCTGCGAAAGACGTAATCCTCCAGGAACGTGACGCAGCCCGCGTTCTCCATCGCGCCCGCATTGAACTCGGGAACGAAGAGCTGATCGTATTTCCCGAAGGCGTAGCGGACGCCGAAATTGGCGTGGTACCAGTCGAAACCCTGCTTGGTGATCGTGAACAGCTCATCGGTGTCGAAGAACTCCGCCAGCGACTTGCGGCAGTACAGCCCGAGATCGATGCCGTCATGGTGATCGCGCGCCTCGAAGTAAGGTCCAGCGACGAGTGCGGTGATGTAGGTGCTCATGCGCGGCGTGGTGGCGAAGTGCACCGTCTTGGTCTCGTCGTCATCCTCGACCTCGGTCACGGCGCCGTTCGAGACCACCGTCCAGTGAGCCGGCGCCGTCACATGCAAGGAGAATCGCGCCTTGATGTCAGGCTGGTCGAAACAGGCGTACATCCGCTTGGAATCGGTCGTCTCGAACTGGGTGTAAAGGTAGACCTCGTCATCGATCGGGTCCGTGAACCTGTGCACGCCCTGGCCGATGGTCGTGTACAGCAAGTCAGCATCGACAACGAGGACGTTCGATTCGGCAAGATCGGCAAGCACGATTCCGTCAGCGGGCTCGTAGCTGCTGACGTCGACCGGTTTGCCGTTGAGGCTGACCTCGTGGAATCGCTCTGCTACTACATCGATGAAGGTCGAGGCACCCGGCCGACTGGCGGCGAAGGTCACGGTCGTTCGAGAGCGGAACGCGTGTTCGCTCGGGCCTCCATCGGCGTCGGTCAGATCGAGCACAACATCGTAGGAATCAACCGTAAGCAACCCTGCCCGTAGGCGGGCATCCTCGCGTGTGAGGTTGGGGACCGGCACGGTGTTCGCGTCCAACCGCTCGCCGCCGCCTACCGATGAACCTGCTTGCAGATCAATGTGAACATCGTCGGGCACGGAATGACGCTCCTTGGTGAATTGTTGTGATGTGTCGGAAGCTAGTGTTTCACGATCCGATTCACATTTGGGAGCGAGATATGACGTCAGCCGCTGAAGTAACGCGTCCGAAGGTGGAGCTGTGGTTCGACCCGGCCTGCCCGTTTGCCTGGGTTACCTCCCGGTGGATCTTGGAGGTCGAGAAGCAGCGGGACATCGACCTGACCTTCAGAGTCATGTCGCTCGCGGTGCTCAACGGCGGTCGTGATGACATCGAAGATCGCTACAAAGAGATGATGAAGAAGGCCTGGGGTCCCGTGCGGGTCGCGATCGCGGCAGAGCAACATTCCGGGACCGATATTCTCCGCGACCTCTATACCGCTCTGGGCACCAAACGGCACAACGAGAAGCGTGAGCTCGACCGCGCGACGATCATCGAGGCGCTGACCGAGGTCGGCTTACCCGCCGACCTCGCAGACGCAATGGATTCTGAAGAGTACGACGACGCGTTGAAGAAGTCCCATCACGAGGGCATGGATCCGGTGGGTATGGACGTCGGCACGCCGGTCATCCACGTCGACGGCGTGGCATTCTTCGGCCCCGTCATCACCCGGATTCCACGTGGCGAGGACGCCGTCAAGATCTGGGACGGCAGCAGGCTGTTGGCAAGCTACCCCTACTTCTTCGAATTGAAGCGGACCCGCACCGAGTCCCCCCAGTTTGACTAGACCGCAACAGTGGCCTCCGGACGCCCCTATTGATTTCTGAGCTGGCATGCTTAGCCGATGATGGGCATTTTCCATATCGTCGGGGAAGCCGAGTGGCGCGCAGCTTGTGAACTGGGGCGTTACGCGCCCGAGTCGCTGGCCTCGGATGGGTTTGTGCACTTCTCATACCGACATCAGGTCGCCGGAACTGCGAACTACCTCTATCACGAGCGGGTCGATCTAATCGTGGTAGAGGTAGACCCAGCTCTTCTGCTCGAGCCGGTAGTCGACGAAGACCTGTACGGGATGGACGAGTGCTTCCCGCATGTTTATGGCGCAATTCCGACGTCAGCCGCAGTCGCCGAACATCGGCTGCCGCGGTCGGTGAGCGGCGACTTTCTTTTCACCTAACCCGCAGTCTCGCCTAACCCGCGTGCGGGTCGACCTCCGGTCAACGCGACCGGAAGCGATCACGCAACTGTGGATCGGTCATGAACCACGGCTGGTTGGATTCATGGGTGCCCTCCGCGGCATCGGAGGGGGCCGCATCGCCGGCCGGTGGCATGTCTCGCGCGCTCACGGCCATTGAGTCGACCAATTCTGCATCGATCAAGGCCGCCTCACGGGCATCGGCCTGCACCCATCGCCGGAAGATCAGTATCAGAAACGGCAGATCCAGCAGTTCGGCGACGCACCAGAGAATGCCGCCGGCGAATTGTTGATCGGAAAGCCATCCGCGCTGACCGGCGACCACGGTGCGGTACTCGAAAAAGTTCGTCACCGGGTGCGTGGACAGTCTCATCACAATGCCTGGCACCGCATCCAGCAACAATTCGACAAAGCCGACGGCCACTGCAGCGCTGATCGCCAGCGAACTGGACGTGATGTCGTTAGACACGAGCGGTAGCACGATGATCAGGCCAACGATCAGCATCGCGGTCTGAACCGTCCAGCCAACGCCGGCGTCGCGTATCGACCATCCAGGTATCGGGCCGAAGAGGAACAACACGCACGCGATCGGGATCAGACCCGCGCCGACGATGGGTGATGCGCACACCCGGCCGAATGCTGAGTCAGCGAACCGGACGAGCGGTCCTGGCGGTCCTGGCGGTCCTGGCCTCCTGGCCTGACGCGCGAGCTCGACCGGTTGGCCGACCAGGAGCGGTATCGGTAGGACCAGCAGGAGTAACAGCGCCTGGGTCAGCCACACCCAGAACAGCCGTCGGGTGTCGGAGGCTATCCCCGCGTCGGTGGCCACCAGGACCAGTACCAGCCCGATCATGAAGGACATCGTGCGATGCCGCGGCCAGCGGCGCTCGGCGGGCAGTGCCCGAAGCTCCTTGACGTACCAGACCAATGCGCCCGCGCAGACGAGCAACAGGACGGGCTGGACTTCGAGGAATGGCACCCCCGCATTGTGCTCCCACCGCAAACTGGCACGATTGCGCTCATGCGCGTTTATCTGGGTAGCGACCACGCAGGCCTCGAGTTGAAGGGCGTGTTGATCGCCCACCTGGCATCGGGTGGCCACGAGCCAGTCGATTGCGGCCCGTCGGAATACGTTGCGACCGACGACTACCCGACTTACTGCATCCCAACAGCTTTGCGCGTCGTTGGCGATCCGGGGAGCCTCGGCATCGTCATCGGCGGTTCCGGCAATGGTGAGCAGATCGCTGCCAACAAAGTGCGCGGTGTGCGAGCAGCCTTGGCCTACAACCTCGAGACGGCGCAGCTGGGGCGGCAACACAACGACGCGAACGTCCTGGGCCTTGGTGCCCGGATGCACAATGAGGCCGATGCGATAGCGATCGCCGACGCCTTCGTCGAAACGCCTTTTTCCGAGGACCCGCGCCACATTCGCAGGATCAAGATGGTTACCGCGTACGAGGAAACCGGCGAGATACCTCGCTAGAGGTGCCCCTGCTGGAGGTGCCCCCCGCTGGAGGTGCCCCGCTCGCCAGAGGTGCCTTTGCAGCTAGAGGTGCCTGGCCCGCAGGTGGAAGCAGCAGCGGCATTACCTGTCGTGATGAGTTCTTCTGATCGGCAGTTCGCCGTCCGGTGGCTGCCACTGGCGGCGAACGATCACCAGGTTGCGTTCGGCCGCTGCTAGGTCCGCTTCGCTTGGACGTGCGACGTCTCGCGCTCGTAGGGCGCCCCCGACACCGACGATCGACGGGGCATTCCCCGTCAGGTCCCGCCAGCTGCGGTCCGATTCCCGGCCCGCCTCGTGATCGGGCTTACGGTGCGGTGATCGTGCTCCGGCATCACTCGCCGCCTTCGCCTTCCCGTCGGTGACTAGGGCTTCCTCTCCGTCATGGCGCTGTCCGTCATGGCGCTGTCCGTCATGGCGCTGTCCGTCATGGCGCTGCCGATCGGGCGCCGAGGCCTCCGCCGAGAACTCCGCCGAGGCCTCCGCCGATAGGTCCGCCGAGGGCTCATGGCTGGCGACCGACCGCGCTTCCGGCTCTCGCATAGCAGCCGAATCGGCAGGCGCCTCAGCGGAGCTGATCAGATCCGAGCTAGCAGGCGTGCTCGCCGTCGCGGCTTTACGCTGTGCGGACCGGCGGCGACTGCGTCTGCTGCTCGAGTTGTCGATTGAGCTGGCCACCAAGACATCGTGCCTTATTCTGCGACTCGCGAGGCTCCGATCTGTATTACGGTTCGATACGCTCTCCATGGTTGAGCCCGATGTCGTCCCGTACCTTTGGTTGTACATGATCAACGACCGTTTCCGCCGGAGCCTGCAGCGCCTTCGCCCTCGTCGAGAACGACCGACCGAGCGCGTCGAGCTGTCGTTGTGCCTGTTTGTCCTTATCGCCGGGACAGCCTGGTCGATTTCAGACAACAACCGCCAGATCAAGGTCGCCAGCGTCATGATCATCGTCATTGTCGTTTCCTCGTTGATCCTGACCAGCCGGTCCATGTGGATCCTGACCGCTTCCATTGCGGTCTGCCTGACCATCGTTTTTGCCGTGCACGGGTTGAACTCAAGACAGCTCTCGGTATCGGGGTTCGTGATGATCTCGATCGCGCTCGTCGTTGCCGTGGCGCAAGCTCGCCGCCGGGACCGGCTGGGCCTGCGGCAAGTGAGCGCGGAGAAGGTCATCGGCCTTATCCGGGACAGGCTTCTGGTGCAAGCGCAACTGCCCGAGGTACCTACCGGCTGGTCGGTTGACATCGAGCAGCGGCCAGCCGACGGAGCAGCCATCGCGGGCGACTTCGTATCGAACCGACTAGTGCGAAATGCGGCCGGAGAGCAGATTTTGCACCTTGCGGTCATTGACGTCTCTGGCAGCGGTATCGCGGCCGGACCAAGAGCGCTGCTGCTGTCCGGCGCCGTTGGTGGGCTGTTGGGATCGGTCGAGCCGGAGAAGTTTCTGACCTCGGCCAACGATTACCTGTCGCGACAGCAATGGTCGCTAGGTTTCGCTTCTGCCATCTATGTCCAGCTCAACCTCTCATCGGGAGCGTATGAGATCAGGGTTGCCGGTCATCCGCCCGCCGTTCACTTCCGTCCCTCTGCAACGCCGCCTTGGCGAATCTCCACGGCCACGGGCACTGTCCTCGGCGTGCTTCCGAATCTGGCAGGAGTGTCTGACGCCGACGTATTGGAGCCCGGAGAAGCCTTGTTTCTCTACACCGATGGCGTCGTCGAAGATCGAACGCGCGATCTCGATGCCGGTACTCAGCGATTGAAGGACAGCGTCGAGTTGCTCGCGACCCAAAACAGCTGGCAGGGCGTCTCCCAACATCTGATAGAGGGAGTGCCTGCTACCCAAGACGACGATCGAACCATGGTCATGATCAGACGTGACCCCATCGCGGTGGTGGCACAAGCGGTAGCAGCACCCTCGATGTCCGGTGCAGCGCGCAATGACGCTGGCGGTTCCTCCTAGCCCTGGATCGGACCCGTTCGGTCCCGCAGCCGCCCGGCATTGCGGCCGGTACGGACGGCACACATCTCCGCGATGATCGCGATCCCTATCTCATAGGGTGTCTGCGCACCGATGTCCAGTCCCGCCGGACCGTGAATCCGAGCGATTGCCCCTTGGCTCGTCCCGTTCGCGCTGAGCCACTCCGAGCGCGCAGCTTGCGTCCGGCGGGACCCGAGTGCGCCGACGTAGGTGGCCGGGCCGGACAAGGCTGCGCGCAGTGCAGGCCCCGCGATGACGAGGTCGTGGCTGAGAACGACGAACCCGTCGCCGGTGCGTAGGTTTGCTGCCTCAATGACCGCGGTCTCCGAGTCGTCCGAGTCCATTGAACGCCACCCCAGCAACGTCGCGATCCGGTTCAGGGCCTCGGCGATCAACCCCGATCCGACCACCAGCAACGTCGGGGTTGGCCACAGCGCGGTGATAAACCATTCGTCGCCGCCGGAGCTGAGCACTTGGGTTGTGGTGGCACCTCGTGCGAATACCGCAGCGATCGCGGGGTCGAGGTCGGCGCCGTCCAGACTGGATTGCGAATACACCGCCGTTTCCGAGGCGTCGCTGCCCAATCGCGCGATGCTTTCAAGGTTCGGTAGTCGTGTGACCAGGCAACTTGCCTCGCGGTCGGACAGTCGTTGCCAGCCTTCGTCATCGATGTCGTCCGCCCGTTGGATGAGCACCCGAGCGTTGCCGCCACAGCTCAAACCGACACTCATCGCGTCGGCGTCCGCGACCGTGATTGTGCTCAGTTCGGCGTTTCGTTGTCCGTGTCCAGACAACAGTTGCACCAGTTGCTCGTCCGCGGCCCCAGCGAACAGCGTTCCTGCGAGGGGGAGGCCCAGGGTCCAGGCGACTACCGCCGCCGGGTCTTGCGAACTGAAGCCGACAGAGTCCACCAACCGTGCGAGTACCACTGCTCTGCCTTCGGACCGCCAGTCCATGACGTGTCGCGCGATATCGAACATCGGTTCTCCCTGTTGCGGTGGAGCAATCTCAACCAACAACCCAGCAACCCACAAGTATGAATTGGCTCGAGGTCATGTCAGGTTTGCAGATCGCCGACAGCCTCGGCAAGCTCTTGCAGTTCTTCGCGCCATCCCCGTTCCGACGGCGTTGGTCTGACCACGAACTTCGACAAGCCTGCCTGCATGAACTCTTGAAGCCGGTCGCGCAGGGCCGAGGTCCCGACCGGCATCAGAGTCGAAGGATCGACGTCGCGTCCCTTGGTGCGCGTGGCGATTGCGGCGAGTTGGCCGTCGTCCAATGGACGGTGGCTGTAACCGATGCTGATGCCGAAATGTTCGGGATCGATGGCCCGCCCAGTTCTCTCCGCGGTTTCGTTGATCACTTGCATACCAGCCGCGGCCTCGGCCGGCGTGCACATGGCTGTCAACCAGCCGTCGCCGAAGCGGCCGCAGCGCACCAGGGCGGCCCGAGCGATGCCGCCAAGCCAGCATTCGAGCGGCTGCTGGAGCGGGTGTGGGGCGATGGAGATGCCCTCGACTTCTTCGCCTGCCCACCAGCGGCGCAACTGGGGGAGGGTGCGTTCGATCGCTGGTCCGCGTTCGGCGGGCGGAACTCCGATGGCCGCGCGCTCGGGCCCCTGCATGAGGCCAGGTACGAAAGTGACGAGCAACCGACCGCCACTCAGGACGTCCAGGGTGGCCAGTGACTTGGCCAACCGCGCTGGATTTCGGCCGGGCAGCAGCATCGTCGTGCCGAGTTTCAGTTTGGGATCGAGCTGGGCGGCCCAGCCGAGCGCCACCAGTACATCGGGTCCTGATGAGGTCAGGACCTCCGGAATCCAGATCGAATCGAAGCCGAGCTGGCGGATCGAGCGCACCATGTCGGCGTAGGACCGGGGCTCCACGTCGAAGGCGCCAACGCCGATGCCGATTCGGTACTTCATGTGCTCTCCGCTCTGACCGCGTCGTATTCGTTTGTTTCGAAATGCCGAGCGAGCCCCCCGAATCAACAAACGAAAAAGAGGCTCCGCACGCTGCACGGGGCCTCTTTCGTCCGAGCGGGCGACGGGAATCGAACCCGCACAATCAGTTTGGAAGACTGAGACTCTACCATTGAGCTACGCCCGCAATGCCCGTTTCGTCCAGCGATCCATCCAGCAATCAACAAGCCGTCCGATCCGGGTTCTGCGGATACAGACTAGCGCGTGGTGATGAATGGGTTGGACCCCCGTACACTTCTCGGTCGGGACACCTCTCGCTCGTTCGCGCGCGAAAAGTGAGCCGGGGTGTAGCGCAGCTTGGTAGCGCATCCGCTTTGGGAGCGGAGGGTCGCAGGTTCAAATCCTGTCACCCCGACCAGTACGACCAGTTTGAGTAGTCACGAAGTAGCAAGGCCACACGAAGTAGCGAGGCCACACGAAGTAGCAAGGCCAGCAGTCAGCACCAAAGCGATACCCGAGTACCACCTGTCGAACTCCGAGGAGCGAAGAGCACATCGTGAAGAGCACCGTCGAGAACCTGAGCCCCACCCGCGTGAAACTCGCGGTCGAGGTGCCTTTTGACGAGCTGAAGGCCAGCCTGGACGAGGCCTACAAGGCGATCGGATCTCAGGTCAGGGTCCCCGGTTTCCGCCCTGGGAAGGTCCCCGCGCGCATCATCGATCAGCGCGTCGGCCGAGCGGCGGTACTCGAAGAGGCCATCAACAAGGCCTTGCCGCGTGCGTACTCCGACGCGGTGCGTGACAGTGGGGTCCGAGCGTTGGGCCAGCCAGACATCGAAGTCACCAAACTCGAAGACAACGAGCAGCTCGCCTTTACCGCCGAGGTGGACATCCGCCCCGAGATCACCGTTCCGGCTTACGACGGTCTGGCCGTGACGGTCGCCGACGCAGTCGTAAGCGATGAAGAGATCGCTGAGCAGTTCGAGGCGCTGCGTGCACGCTTCGGCACGCTCAATGGCGTTGATCGGGCGGTAGCGACCGGCGACTTCGTGTCGATCGACCTTTCCGCGAAGGTCGACGGCGAGGAGGTCGAGGGTGGCTCGGCCACTGGCCTGTCCTACGAGGTCGGGTCGGGAAACCTCATCGAGGGCCTCGACGAAGCCATCATCGGCAAGCTCGCTGGCGAGTCCGCAGCGTTCGCGTCCAAGATCGCATTCGGTGACCACGCCGGTTCAGACGCTGACATCAACGTGGTCGTGAACTCGGTCAAGGAGCGCGAGCTCCCCGAGGCCGACGACGATTTCGCACAGCTGGCGTCAGAGTTCGACACGATTGCTGAATTGCGGGACGATCTCAAGCAGCGCCTCACCCGTGTCAAGGGCTTGAGCCAAGGTGCCGAGGCCCGCGACAAGGTCCTCGAGCTGCTCGTTGAGCAGACCGAGGTACCGCTACCCGAGTCGTCGGTGCAGGCCGAGATCGATTGGCGCGAGCACGATGTGGTTCACCAGCTCGGTCACGATGATGCCGCGTTCGAACGCTATCTGGAGACCGAGGGCAAGACCAAGGACGAGTTCATCGCCGAACTGCGCGAGGTCGCCGAACGTTCTGTCAAAACCCAGTTCATTCTGGATTCCATCGCAGATGCCGAAGCAGTGGCGGTGTCGGATGCCGAGCTGACCGAGTACATCGTGCGGCAGTCCCAGCGGTATGGCGTTGCGCCCCAGGAATTCGCCGACCAGATCGTGCAGGCGGGAAACATCGCGGCGCTGGTTGCTGACGTACGCCGTAACAAGGCGTTGGCGACCGTCCTTGAGTCAGCTGCGGTCACAGATGAATCCGGCAACACTGTCGACCTGTCTGCGTTATCGACACCAGAAGGCCAGGCAGAGCTCGATGCTTATGACGATCTTGAAGCTGCCGATCTAGACGATGACGACCTTGCCGAAGACCTGATTGACGATGTTGCCGACGAGACGTCCGACGACGAAGCCAAATAGCGGGTCCGAATATCGCTGAGACTGGCATTTCACGCCCTGAGCGAACGGAGGCGGGTCTGGGGAGTCCCCGGCCCGCCTCTGCCGTTAGGGTCGATGTAGATGCAGCTGTACTTACAGCAGAGGAAGGAATGAAACGTGACTTCTCATGACGCGCAGTACCAGTCAGGTCCGTACGTGACAGGCCTGAGTGGCGCCACCCAGGCCATTCCAAGTCTGGGCTCCGTGCAGGGTCGAGGACCGATCGTCGAGGCCCGCGCCGCCGGCGCCGGCATGAGCTTGGGCGACTCGGTGTATGACCGACTGTTGCGCGAGCGGATCATCTTCCTCGGTCAGCAGGTTGACGACACCATCGCCAATCAGATTTGCGCCCAGTTGCTGTTGCTCTCGGCTGAAGATTCGAGCCGCGATATCAACCTGTACATCAACTCACCCGGTGGCTCGGTCACCGCGGGTATGGCAATCTTCGACACGATGCAGTTCGTCGAGTGCGACGTGGCGACCTACTCGCTCGGGTTGGCGGCGTCCATGGGCCAGTTCCTGCTTTCTGCAGGCCAGAAGGGCAAGCGATATGCGCTGCCCCACGCGCGCATCATGATGCACCAGCCGTCAGCTGGTATCGGAGGCACTGCCTCAGATATCGCGATTCAGGCCGAGCAGTTCAGACTCACCAAGAAAGAAATGGCTCAGTTGATCGCCGAGCACACGGGTCAGTCCGTGGAACAGATCCAGGCCGATTCCGAGCGTGACCGGTGGTTCACCGCCCAGCAGGCTCTCGAATACGGCTTCGTCGACCACGTGGTCAGCCGCGTCGCTCAGATGGGCGCCGGCAACGCTCCGGCGCCAGCGTAAGGAGATCCGAACACTATGAGTCAATTGTTTACGCCCGGCACCGGTGGCGGATTCGCGCCGCCGTCTCCGCAGAGCCGCTACGTCTTGCCGTCCTTTGTCGAACGCACCAACTACGGGATGAAAGAGTCGAACCCGTACAACAAGCTCTTCGAGGAGCGCATCATCTTCTTGGGTGCGCCGATCGACGACGTCGTCGCCAACGACGTTATTGCGCAGCTGATCTGCCTGGAGTCGACCGACCCAGACCGCGACATCTTGATCTACATCAACTCGCCCGGCGGCTCGTTCACTGCTCTCACGGCGATTTACGACACGATGACCTACGTGCGGCCAGAGATCCAGACGTACTGCATGGGCCAGGCGGCCTCGGCCGCGGCCGTACTGCTGGCGGCTGGCACCAAGGGCAAGCGTTTTGCCCTTGAGCACTCGCGGGTGCTTATCCACCAGCCATCGGGCGAGGGGCAGGGCCAAGTCACCGACCTCGAGATTCAGGCCAATGAAATCCTGCGCATGCGGGGGCTGCTTGAGGAGATCCTCGCCCACCACACCGGACAGACGGTCGAGCAGGTCAAGCTCGATATCGAGCGCGATCGAATTCTCACCGCCGACCAGGCCAAGGAATACGGCATCGTGGATTCGGTCATCACGACCCGCAAGCTCGTCAACGACTAGGCAACCAAACAACTAAGGTCTAGGCCACCAAACAACTAGGGCGACCAACTCATCTAAGGCGGCCAAACGTCTGGGCGCTTGAGGTCCTCGTCACACAAGTAACACACGCAACAGAAGTTGCCCCCAACACGGGACACGCGACTAAAGATGCGACTTCTCGGCCCGTACGGGGTAGCGTTTTCTTCTATGGCTGCCCTTTACGGGGCCGCGTCGGCAGGTTGACCTACCGGTCATCCAGGTGAATGCGGTACTACGACGGTACGATCACGGGCACGATGGATCAGCGCACATCTGACATGCACGCTATTGAGGGGACGGTCATCGGGTGGCTCGGGTAGGCGACGGCGGCGATCTGCTGAAGTGCTCTTTCTGCGGTAAGAGCCAGAAGCAGGTAAAGAAGCTGATTGCTGGTCCAGGCGTCTACATCTGCGACGAATGCATCGACCTCTGTAACGAGATCATCGAGGAAGAGCTGTCGGAGAACACCGAGTTCACTTTCGATGAGCTGCCCAAGCCCACCGAAATCCGGGAGTTCCTGAACTCCTACGTTGTGGGTCAGGACGACGCCAAGCGGACGCTCGCCGTAGCTGTCTATAACCACTACAAGCGAGTCCAGGCCGGAGCTGAGACCACCGGAAAGCGCTCGGAGTCCAACGTCGAATTGGCCAAGTCGAACATCCTCTTGCTAGGCCCGACCGGCTCCGGCAAGACGCTTCTGGCCCAGACGCTCGCGCGCATGCTGAACGTGCCGTTCGCGATCGCTGACGCAACCGCGCTGACCGAGGCCGGCTACGTCGGAGAAGACGTAGAAAACATCCTGCTCAAGCTCATTCAGGCCGCAGACTATGACGTCAAGCGGGCCGAGACCGGCATCATCTATATCGATGAGGTCGACAAGATCGCTCGCAAAGCCGAAAACCCCTCGATCACCCGTGACGTGTCCGGCGAGGGTGTCCAGCAGGCACTGCTGAAAATTCTCGAAGGCACCTCGGCGGCGGTGCCCCCACAGGGTGGTCGCAAGCACCCGCATCAGGAATTCATCCAGATCGACACCACGAACGTGTTGTTCATCGTGGGCGGCGCGTTCGCAGGGCTGGACAAGATCGTCGAGGGTCGAGTCGGCAAGAAGGGTCTCGGCTTCGGAGCCGAATTGAAGACGAAGTTCGAGGTGGACAGCACCGACATCTTTGCCGATGTCATGCCCGAGGACCTGATGAAATTCGGCCTGATTCCGGAATTCATCGGCCGCGTGCCGGTGATTACCTCCGTCAGGCCACTTGACCGCGAGGCCCTGGTACAGATTCTGACCGAGCCGAAGAACGCATTGGTCAAACAGTACGCACGGCTCTTTGAACTGGACGGCGTCGAACTGGAGTTCGCCGACGACGCGCTCGAGGCGATCGCGGATCAAGCCGTCAAGCGCCAGACCGGCGCTCGCGGTCTGCGCGCCATCATGGAAGAAGTCCTGCTCTCCGTGATGTACGAAGTGCCCTCACGGGAAGACGTCGCCAAGGTCGTCATCACCGCCGAAACTGTGCTCGAACACGTTTACCCGACGCTGGTCCCGCGTGCCGAGGTCGAAACACCTCGGGAAAAATCGGCCTAAGCCACACCCGCCCGAATCCGAGGTTCTGGGCGCCGCCCGACATTATGTTGTCGCGGAGATCGTCGCGGCGAGAAAATGATTTGCGCGATCCTGCGGGTACCGGCATTGTCTGGTTCGGTAACAGTCGCGGGTGAAACCGCCGACGTGATTAATCTGGCCCGAGTGTGAAGGAGGCGTCGATATGTGCATCGCCGTCCTGGGACGTACGCCGTCCTGCATTCCTTCGAGGCCGCTAGCACGCTGATTCTGATGTTCGGCGGCCTCGTACTCATCGAGGAGCCAATATCTTGTCGTCCAACGACTGTTTTGCCGTACCAGGAACATCATCACAATCATCAGAACCGGAACACCCAGCTGCACCGACGCTGCCGAGCATCGCGTTTGAGATGGTCGAAGGCCCGGGACCGGATCAGCGTTGGTCTACCTGGTCATCGGTGGTGAAGGGCGCTCATGGTCCTGGCCCACTTCCGGATTGGGTAGTCACTTCAGACGCGGCGCTCGACACCGAACTAGGCGTCTTGAAGTCTGGAAAAGAGGCTGACGTTCACCTGATCGAGAGGGCTGTACCGCAGGGTGCATCCTGTGTACTTGCAGCGAAGAGATATCGCGACCGCGAGCACCGGAACTTTCATCGAGACGCCGGCTACCTCGAGGGCCGAGTCGCCCGCCGAAGCCGAGATCAGCGGGCGATGTCGAACCGGACGAAATACGGCCTTCAGGTGCTGGCCGGTCAATGGGCGATGGCAGAGTTCACCGCGCTTTCTGACCTCTGGAGCCGTGGCGTTGTCGTCCCGTACCCAGTTCAGGTCGATGGCACCGAAGTCCTGATGGAGTTCATCGGCTCGGGCCGTGTCGCTGCGCCGCGGTTGGCGCAGCAACGCCCGGATCGTAGCGAACTCAGCGACTATTTCGACCAGATCATGCACGCCATGCAGCTGCTGGCAATGCAAGGCCAAGCACACGGCGATCTGTCGGCGTACAACGTCCTTGTGCGAGATGGCCAGCTCGTACTCATCGATCTTCCGCAGGTGGTGGACATCGTTGCGAATCCGCACGGTCTGGATTTCCTGGAGCGTGACTGCCGAAATATCTGCTCATGGTTCGCTGCACGGGGATTGGAACGAGACCCAGCGGAACTGCTCGGTCTGCTTGCAGCGATCGCATTCGGACGCTAGCGCGCTACCGCCCTGGTCTTGCGGGTTTGGAGCGTTGCGAATCTAGAGCGTTGCGAATCTAGAGCGCTGCGAATCTAGTGTTGCGAATGAAGCCCGCCAACGACGTTGCCGAGGCGGAATGCCTCGCAGAATGGATCCGGGCGCGCTTGCCGGGATCTGGGCGGCTGTGCCGCAACGCGATCGGATCTGTTCAGCGAGGCCTGCCGATCTGAGGCATGGCTATGGTTCAGCCCGCGCATCGTTAGCAGGAAGATCGGAGAAAGTATGAAGGACATGCTGTGAAGTTATTACTTCACACTTTCCCTGTCAAGTGGTCGCGACAGAATAAAGTAACTTCATGACCCGAACGCCACCACGGTCGCGCGCCCGCGCAGGCGCAAGCGCTGTAAGCAACCGAGATCCGGTAGTACTTACCGATCCGCGCGCAATCAAGGCTCTCGCCCATCCTGCCCGCCTCGCCGTGATCGACGAGTTCTTCAACGGGCGGCGGCTCACTGCGACGGAGTGTGCCGAAATCGCTGGACTCAGCGCAAGCGCAATGAGTTATCACCTGCGAGCCTTGGAGAAGTGGGGAATAATCCGCCGCTCGGAGGCGACACCTGACGGCAGGGAAAGGCCCTGGGAGGCCGCTGGCGACGGGTTACGGCTGGAATCGTCTGAACCCAGAGCGTCTCTCGCGGGGGAGTCGGTGCTGATCAATCGAATTCTTGACCGACAGCGAGCTGACGCACTCAACTGGATCGACCGCGACCATGAAGCGCATGCCGACTGGAAGGACGTGATGACCCTGAGCAGCCATGGCGCGTGGCTCACCGCGGCAGAGGCACAGCAATTGGCTTTGGAAATGCAGGCTGTTCTCGATCGTTACGAGCGAAAGGATTCGGATACCGGTCCAGACGGCAAAGCTGCTGACAGTAACGGTGCGATGAGGTTCGTCCAGGCTGTGTACTCGGTGATCCCAACGGAGCGCGCGAATTCCTGACCGGCGGTACGCGATCGGGCAGCTATGTGAACTCTCATTGCCGCGCTGTCCGTAGAATTCAAGGGTGACCGATTCCGCAAGCCCAGACGCTGCCAAGACCGAACTGCCGACCGCGTACGCGCCGGCGGAGGTAGAAGCATCGCTGTATCAGCGCTGGGTCGAGCGTGGTTACTTCACCGCGGATGCCACCTCAGAAAAACCCCCCTTCACCATCGTGATACCCCCTCCGAATGTGACTGGCAGCCTGCACATCGGGCACGCCTTCGAGCACACCCTCATCGACGCGCTCATCCGCCGTGCCAGGATGCAAGGCTACGAAACACTCTGGCTTCCGGGCATGGACCACGCGAGCATCGCCGTGCATGCGCTGGTCGAGCGAGCGCTCGCACTGGAGGGCACGAACCGGCGCGAACTCGGCCGGCAGGCCTTCGTCGACCGGGTTTGGGAATGGAAGGAAGAGAACGGCGGAGCGATTCTCGCCCAGATGCGACGCCTCGGCGACAGCGTTGACTGGACGCGAGAGCGCTTCACCATGGACGAGGGCCTTTCCAGGGCGGTCCAGACCATGTTCAAGCGGCTTTACGAGGACGGTTTGATCTACCGCGCTGAGCGGTTGGTCAATTGGTCTCCAGACCTTCGGTCGGTGCTCTCAGACGCAGAAGTGATCCACGAAGATGTCGAGGGCGAATTGGTCTCGATGCGATACGGCTCTCTGCGAGACGATGAACCCCACATCGTGGTGGCGACCACGCGGGTCGAGACGATGCTGGGTGACACTGCGGTTGCCGTCCATCCAGACGATCCGCGGTATACGAATCTTGTCGGCACTGAGATCGAATTGCCCTTGACGGGCAGGACGATCCCGATCATCGCTGACTCCCACGTAGATCCGGCCTTCGGTACCGGCGCGGTGAAAGTGACTCCGGCTCACGACCCCAACGACTTCGAGATAGGGCAACGCCATCAGCTGGCGATGCTTACCGTGATGGACGAGCAGGGCCGTATCGAGGGCACCGGAACCGAGTTTGATGGCCTAGATCGGTTCGAGGCGCGAACAGCAGTGCGCGAGAGATTACGCGAGCAGGGCCGTATCGTCGCCGAGAAGCGGCCGTATCTGCATTCGGTGGGCCACTCAGAACGTTCGCGGGAGCCCATCGAGCCGCGGCTCAGCTTGCAGTGGTTCGTCAAGGTTGCTCCGCTCGCAGAGGCGGCCGGGAACGCGGTACGGGACGGGTCGGTCCGGATCAGTCCTCCCGAGATGGCGCCTCGCTACCTCCAGTGGACCGATAACCTGCACGATTGGTGTATCTCGCGGCAGCTGTGGTGGGGTCACCGGATTCCGGTTTGGTACGGGCCAAACGGCGAGATGACGTGTGTCGGACCTGACGACGAGGTACCGAGCGAGGCGGCTGGCTGGCGTCAGGACGAAGACGTTCTCGACACCTGGTTCTCCTCCGGACTATGGCCATTCTCGACTTTGGGTTGGCCCGAGAAGACCGCAGATCTAGCGAAGTTCTACCCGACCTCGGTGCTCGTGACGGGGTACGACATCCTGTTTTTCTGGGTAGTGCGAATGATGATGTTCGGTCTGTATGCCATGAAGGACGAAACCGAGGACCAGGCCGTGCCGTTTCACACCATTGCCCTGCACGGCATGGTGCGCGACCAATTCGGCAAGAAGATGTCAAAGACGCGCGGTAATGGCGTCGATCCCATCGAATGGATGGATCGGTACGGCACCGACGCGCTGCGTTTCACCCTTGCCCGCGGAGCCAATCCGGGCACTGACATGCCGTTGGGCGAAGAGGCGGTCACCGGGTCTCGCAACTTTTGCAACAAGCTGTGGAACGCCACCAGATTCGCGCTGATCAACGGCGCGACGACCGAGGGTGAGCTACCTGCCGAACTGACGGGCGCGGACGCGTGGATCATCTCCCGGCTGAACGCGGTGATCGCAGAGGTCGATTCGCTCTACGCCGATTTCGAGTTCGCGAAGATCTCGGACGTTCTCTACCACTTTGCGTGGGACGAGGTCTGTGACTGGTATCTCGAGCTCGCGAAGGTATCGCTCGGCGGTGATGCGGTGGTCGCTGAACCGGGACGTGCGCGGACCACCCGGCGAGTTCTCGGCGAAGTCTTCGATGGCCTGCTGAAGTTGCTCCACCCCCTCATTCCGTTTGTCACCGAAACTTTGTGGACCGACCTGACGGGCGGGGAGAGCCTGGTCATCGCCCAATGGCCCGTTGCGGACCCAGAGCGTGTGGACAGGGCAGCCGAGCAGCCAATCGAGGCGCTGCAGGCCGTTGTTTTGGAGGTACGCCGGTTCCGCAGCGATCAGGGTGTCAAACCATCAGCGAAGATTCCAGCGCGATTCACTGGTCTCGCCGGGCATGAGCCGGAGATCCGAACCTTGCTGCGCCTGGAGGAACCCGGTCTGAGCTTTACTCCCACGGCCTCCTTGACGACCGCCGCCGGCGTCCAGATCGATCTTGATCTGTCGACTGCAATCGACAAGGACGCCGAGCGGGCTCGGCTCAACCGCGACCTCACAGTTGCCAGGAAGGACCTTGATCAGACCGCCAAGAAGCTGGGAAACCAGAGCTTCCTTGCCAAGGCGCCCGACGATGTTGTGTCCGGTATTCGCGAGCGTAACGCGGTGGCGGCGGCCGATATCGATCGGATCAAGGCCGCCTTGGACGCCCTATAGCGTTCGGTGACGGCCCTCGTTTGACATTGCTGACTCGGCTACAAGCTCGTAGAGCTCCGACCGTCGATCGGTGAAGACGTCATTGTGCGCTCCGAGCCGTTTGTCCCTGGCCGAGGCGTAGTCGACTTCGGCTGTCAACAGATCAACTCTGCCCGAAGCCGCCGCGTCGGTCAGCAGATACCCGTCCGGATCGACGATGACGGTGCCCCCGACCCAGTCGACGCCCCGCTCTGAGCCGCAACGGTCGGCAACCAGGACGTACATCCTGTTGACGGCGGCCGCCGCCTGCACCTTGATGGTTTCGATCCGGTCTGTTCTGCTCGGCCGCAGCGGTGCGTCACCGAGTGGCCAGTTCACCGGCGCGGCAAGGAGGTCGGCTCCGGCCAGCCCCGCCATCCGCGTCCATTCCGGAAATTCCAGGTCATAGCAAACCATGATGCCCACCCGTCCGACGGCCGTGGAGACCACCGGAGGCGGCTCGTTGCCGGCACGAAAGATCTCGTTCTCGGTGCCCCAGAGGTGAGCCTTACGATAGAGCGCCTTCACCGAGCCGTCCTCGATCAAGACCGCGCTGTTGTAGAGCTCGCCGTCCGATCCCAGCTCGCAAAACCCACCGACGACGATCACCCCATGGCGCGCGCTTGCCTGACACCACTCGCTCACCGTCGGACCCACAACGGGCTCGGCCAGGTTGCGGGCTTCTGCCTTGTCGACAAAGACGTAACCGGATTGGGTGAGTTCCGGGAGGACAACCAGCTCGGCCCCGGCCAGTGCGGCTTGCTCGATCGCGGTGCTGGCTGCCGCGCGATTGGCCGCGACCTCGCCAACGGCAAGGTGCAGTTGGCTCACCGCTACGGTGCTCAGCGGTGGCCATCCCGTGGGTGCCAGACCGCTTTCCAGAACACCGAATCGTGTCCCGGCACTACGCGGGCGTCCAGTCGCAGACCTTCGTCCATCAGATGATGTATCGAGCGCCTGGCCTTCTCCGCGTCTTCAGGCTCAGCAACCGAACCGCAGGGGATCCGTTCTAGCAGGTTTTCGCCGAGGTCAGCGGCGTCGGCTGCGAACAACCACGTTCCTGTGTCAGCCAGGTCCACTCGAAAAGACATATGCCCTGGGGTATGTCCAGGCGTCGACACCGTGAATACTCCCGGCGCCAACTCTGCGTCACCGCTGACCGTCTTGAAGATGATGTCCGGCCGTAGGTAATCGTCGGCGAAAAATGCCACCGACCGCTCGGAGCCCTGGGCCGCTCGCTGGCGACCGTACTCCAGTTCACGTTCTTGGATTACTACCGGGACTCCTGCTGCGGCGAGCAACGGGATTCCTCCGCTGTGGTCCAGGTGCAGGTGGCTGATCGCGGCCAGGCTGATATCGGCAACGCTGAAGCCAATTGACGCCAGCGCGACCTCCAGGGGATTGCCTTCCGGACCCCAAGGGTGCATCTGGGCACCGTATATCTCTGTGAGCAAAGACGCATTGCTGAGCGCTCGGGCGTTGATCCCGCTGTCCAGAAGCACCAATCCGTCGCTGGTCTCGATCAAGGCGCCATAGATCGGGGTTGCAATAACATGATCGCCGCCGCCGAGGACGGACAATGACTTGTGCACCAGTTCCGTTCCGTAGTGCAACATGAACATCCGGTTCGCGATCACGTGGCCAGTGTGCCAGCTGAAAGCGGCCGCGAGCAGCTTGGTCGGCTCATTTTACCCTGCGGTAACAACTAAAAACGCGTCAGTCAGGCGACCTGTCAGTCGATAGACAGGCATGAACGCCACACTTGGGACGCAAAAGGGTCAGCTCGCTGACTGCAGTTTGAGCGTGGCCGCGCGGATCGCCTCGGGAGTAGGTGTTCCGAGCACCCTGACTCGCGACAGGCCTCCGTCGGGATAGGTTTCAATCCGGACCGCGGCAATTTCCGCGGCGACGTCGGGATCGAGCCGGAACCTGTGCCGGGTGTCGGGCTGCAAAGGTGTTCGTCCGAGTAGCGGGTGCCAACCGGCTGTCGAAGCAAGGTCTGACTGGAGTTGGACAAACTCCTTCGCGGTGGCGCCGAAGAGCGCTATTTCGGCCGAGGCGTTGTATTTGAAGTGTGTCGTGTCTGCCTCGAACATGTGCAGGTTGCCTGCCGCTGCCAGGACGATGACGGCGCTGTCGTGGCCGTCGTCACGGCGGCGGCGCGTTTCCCAACCCTCGCCCATGTTTCTCGCGCGGTCGGGCTGGATGAGCACCTGAGCCGGCGTGTAGAAGTCATCGCTGGACCACACAACGCGGCCACCTTGCTCGACGCAGGACAGCTCGACTGTGAGGTGCTGCCATTCCCGTGGATCGGGCAGTACGGTGCCGAGCACGCGCATTCGCGCCACGCCGCCGTCCGGATCAATAGACAGCCGGACATGGGTGAATCGACGTTGATCGCTCACTTCAAAGTAGTTGTGAGCATCGCCTACCAGGCGAGCCGGCGGCACGATGCAGACCCACGGCACTGACGGCTCAGTCAGCTCAGCCACACTTGGGTAGCCCGGCATCGCGCAGGCTTCCACCCAGCAGTGGGTCGGATAGTTGCCAGTGAAGTGGCTCGTGTCGATATCGACGTATTCGATCCGCCCAGCAGCCCCCAACCGAATTAGCGCCCAATCGTGTCCCGGGATCCGCCGTCGACGGGTCTCCCATCCATCGACGATCTCGCCTCGGTGGTCGTAGTTGCCGGCCTCGAAAGCGGCTGGCCCGGGTGTGAGCAGGCTCTCCTTCAAGCCAAAGGACTCATCGCTGGCCTCGAGAACGCTTGATCCGAACCATCTGGACGCCAAATCCACAGCGTTCGCAACGGGATCGCTGTTCACCCGGCATCGCCCGAGACCAGCTTCGCCATCGGCAGGCCGAGCGCAGCCGAGAGTGGCCAACCACTGACCGGGTTGCCAGGAGGCGAGGCGTAAGTACATACCTTGCTCGTGCTCAGGCCCAGGCCAACGAGAGCCTCTGCCAGACGTACGCCAGCCGCCACTCCGTCTACGACGGGTACGCCCAACCGGTTCGTTATGGCTTCGGCCAAGCCGGCCATGCCACCGCAACCGAGGCAGATTACCTCGGCATGATCATACGAAACGGCGATCTCGGCCTGCTCGATGATGGCAGCCATCGCCGCATCCGGATCCTTTTCAACCGCAGCCGTACTCAGACCGCAAGACCTGATGGACACGCACCTTCCGGCCAATCCTGCGGCCTCTAGGCGGTCGGTGATGGCCGCAACCGATCGCTGCAAGGTCGTGACCACGGCATAGTTCCGTCCGAGCATCAAGGCGACATGCGCTGAGCTTTCGGCGATGTCGAGGACAGGCACCGTAAGCAGCTCCGCCACAGCGTCTCGGCCATGCTCACCAAAACCCGCCATCACCACAGCGTCATAGGGCTCTGTGACGGCAAGTATTCGATCCATGACCGCCACGGCGGAGAGATAGCTTTCCATGGCCGAGTCGATCGCGGCCGGGCCGAAGAAGGGCTGTACCGCAAGAATCGTGGTATTCGGTGCGGCGGCAGCTGCCGCCGCCTTGGCTATGTCTTGAGTCATCGCGGCCGACGTGTTCGGATTCACCACGAGGATCTGCATCGCTTACTCCTATCGCGCCCGCTGCTGCTCATTCGATCTGATCATCGCGATTCAGCAGCCGGCCGATAGGCGGTCCGGATGCCGAATCGATGCCGTGATTCCGCTCGGGGGTGTTTTCCAGGCTGAAGACACATCGTCCGCGAAGCCAGGTAGCGCGGGCCCGACCGCGCAGCTTCTGCCCTGCGTAGGGTGTTATGGCTTGCCGATGGTGCAGTCGGGCAGCATCGACGACGAACTCGGCGTCCGGGTCGAACACCACGAAATCGGCATCGCCTCCCACCGCAAGGCTTCCCTTGTTCTGCAATCCGGCGCAGGAAGCAGGCCCGCTGGACATCCAGCGCACTAGGTCCGTGAGCGCGAAACCTCGGGCGCTTGCCGATGTCCAGACCCGCGACGGCCCGAGTTGCAGAGAACTGATGCCAGCCCAGGCCAAGCCGAAATCCCCGGTCCCGAGGTGTTTCAACTCGACACTGCAAGGCGAATGATCTGAGACCACGGTGTCGATCAGCCCGTTTGCGAGGGCCTGCCAGAGCAACTCCTGATTGTCGTTGTCGCGGATCGGTGGGCAAGCTGCAAATTCCGTCGCCCCGTCCGGCACCTCCGCTGCGGACAAGCTCAGGTAGTGCGGACAGGTCTCGGCGGTCACCAGAACGTCACCCTCGCGCCGTGCGACTGCAAGCAGCGGTAGTGCGCTTGCGCTGGAAAGGTGGACGATATGGGCTCGGGCACCGGTCTGTCTCGCTGCCTCAATGACCGTGGACACGGCACGATCCTCGACCGGGTTCGGGCGCGAATCGAGAAACGATTGATAACTACGGCCGGACGGGCGCTGATAGCAGGAGAGCTCTTCATCGCTTTCGGCGTGGACGAGGATGCGGCTGCCGAGCCCGGCAATCTCGGACATGGCCGAGGTGAGCTGATCATTGGACAGCGGAGCGAAATCAGCTGTACCCGAGTCTGTCAGGAAAGCCTTGAAACCAAGGACACCAGCGTTGTGCAGCCGATCCAGCGAACCGAGATTCTCGGGTACCGCGCCAGCCCAGAACCCGACATCGACTCGACATTGGCCCGTTGCGGCCAATCGCTTGGCTCTCAATGCGGCCGGCGTGGTCGTTACCGGCACGCTGTCCAGCGGCATATCGACCAGGGTCGTCAACCCCGCCGCTGCCGCTGCCATCGTCGCCGAGGCGAAACTCTCCCAGTCGCTGTGGCCCGGGTCGTTTATGTGCACGTGCGAGTCGACGAAGCCGGGCAGCAGCACTACGTCTTCGTCGAGTTCGTGACATAGGCCGGCAGCGGACACCGTGCCCCACGGTTGGACACAGGCAATTCTGCCGTCGGCTATGCCTACGTCGACCGCTTGCTCCGCGCCGTCGACGATTGCGCGCGGAGCCCGCACGAGCAGGTCCAGCTCGATCACTCGGTCGGGAACCGAGTCTGAAATTCGCGGGTCAGCCGGGGCCACACCACGGGATCGTGGCCAGGCACCAACGTGAAGTCGCGTTCGGCCGCGATCTTCTTCAGTTTGCGAATGGGCTCAATCGTGTCTTCAGGATCGACGTCGATGAAACCCCCGATTGCCAGCTCCTGCTCGATATTCTCAGTCAGGTCAGCGGCATCGAAGGCAAATACGAATCCACCGCCGCCGACAGACTCATCGAGTTCGACCATGAAGCTCTGGTGCCCGGGGGTGTGGCCGTAGGTCGGTACGGCCGTCACCCCCGGAGCGATCTTGGCTTCGCCCTCGGCGAGTCGCCAGTCGATACGCGGATCGTCGTAGTCCACCCGAGCCATCGCATGGTGTTCGGGTTCGGGATGGTTGGACATTCCGTATTCCAACTCCCTGCGCTGAGCATGGACGGGCACCTGGCCGGCGAACAGTTTGAGACCGCCGGCGTGATCGTGATGCAAGTGACTCAGCGCAACCGCGTGTATGTCTGCGATATCGATTCCCACTTCGTCCAACGCTTCGACGATGGGTTCGCCGTCTCCCGGCAGTACCGGTACGTACTCGATGCTCGGGTAGTACCTCCGGTACAGCGCCGGGTCACGGATGAGCGCGGTGTTGAACCCGGTATCGAGGAGTAGCCAGCCGCCGTCGACCTGAAGCAGCACCCCTGGCGCTGGCTCGCGCATCCGCTCAGATGCAGGTGCGCCGTGAATCGAAACAGCTCTCGGCAAGTCCTCCCATCCCAGTGTCAACAACACAATCCGTCGCACGCCGTTACCCATACTCAACCGCTCCTCTCGACTTGCTCGGCGTCCGGTCTCATCCGGCCGACAGGTTCGCGAGAATCAGCGTATTCGGGTTGGACACCGTGTGAGCGTTCTCAACACCCTTCAACCAGGTCTGGGCGACCACGAAGTCCGATACGTTGACGAGGTTCATCCAACATCCCGTCTTGGACGCACTCTGCGCGGCTTCGGAGAATGTCTCGTCGGATCCGGTCAGGGCGCCTTGCGCGATCAGCGCGCTGGTCGCCGGGTCGGAGCACTGCAGGTAGTTCAAGCCGGCGTCCTTGTCGAAGCTGATGTGCGCCCAGGTGTAAGGCGGCGGCGCATCAGGCCAACCGAGGGTTGCCAGCATGTCGGGCGCTCCCTTCACGTCGCTTACCCAGCCGAAGATCTGCGATGTCGGGTAACTCTGAACCTTGGCGGTCAGTCCGACGGCTGCATACTGGGCAGACATCAGGTTCGCAACCAACTGGTTGTCCGGTGATGACGAGTCGTAACCAATCGTGATTGTTTTCTGGTCCGACGGAAGCGAGGACACGATGGACTTCAAGGCCGAGGGGTCATAGGTGATGCCTTGCTGGGCGAACTGGCTTGCCATCATGTTTGCCGGGTAGACCTGGGTGGCCTTCGTCCCGCGGCCGAAATAGGCTTGCTTGACCAGAGCGTCTACGTCGATGGCCTGAAGCAGGGCGACCCGGTTGGCCTGGCTGCTCTCCAAGGGCTTGTGCGGATTTACGTACAGATAGTCAGACATCATCGTCGGAAGCGTGTAGTTCGAGTACTTCTTACTGCTGAGGTAAGAAGAAACTGCCGAAGACGGCAGGTCGTGCAGGATTGCCGCCAACTGGCCGTTGTTGAACTGCAGCTGCTGCGTTGAGGAATCGGTGATCACTGGTAGGTCGACTTCGGTGAAATACGGCTGCGCGCCCCAGTATTTTGGATAGGACTTCAGTGTGTAGTGATCACCCACCTGCGCATCGGTAAGCGTGTAGGCGCCGGTCCCGATGTCATGAGTGGTCAGGTACTTCTGATCGTGGTCGGTGCCTGCGTTAGCCGCGAGGGCCGTCGGGCTCATCATCTTCGGTCCGTAGGCGGCCGCGAGGTAGGCAAGGAAGGTCGCGTTGCTGTGTTTGAGGGTGATCGTCGCAGCATAATCGCCTTGAGTGGTCACCGAAGCGACGTCGGCGACCATATAGGCCGGCCCCTGATTGACTGCGAGTCGTCGGTCGAAGGATGCCTTGATTGCTGCCGAGGTGAAGGGCGTTCCATCGTGGAAGGTCACACCCTTGCGCAAGACAAAGGTGAATTTCTTGTGGTCAGGCGACTCCGTCCAACTGGTCGCGAGCGCTGGCTCGATTGTCGGTGTGGCTGTGCCCGTCTTGTAGGTGAGCAGGCCCTCGTAGAGATTGGTGGTCAGCAACAGTCCTTGGCCGGCATAGAAGATGTCCGGATCTGGCGGCTGGCCAGGATCTTGAAGGAAGGACAGCTTCAGTGTCTTGTCAGTCGGTGCTGCATTGGCTGGACCGCTGCTAGACGGGGAGGAGCCCCCGCCACATGCCGCGAGCGAGAGGATCGCGGTCACGCCGGCGGCCACGCCGACAAGGGCCCGGCGGCTGCCCCGATGAAATACTTTCCCAGCCATATCAGACCCCCAGAAGTTCGTTCGAGTTATTGGATTGTGCAAATACACCGAGAGCGTCGACGATCTCAGCGGTCGTTCGGCGGGCCCCCGCCTGTAGGTACTCCATCGCATCCAGCGATGCTTCGTGCCTTGCTTGGCTTGATCCGCCCACGCAGTCCTCGACGACCCGTACGTAGTAGTCGCGTTGATGCGCGTCGGCAAAGGTGTAATGGACGCAGACGTCGGTCAACCCTCCGATGAGGATGAGGGTGCTGGCACGCAGGCCGCGAAGGACGATCTCGAACTCCGTGCCGATGAAACCCGAATAGCGTCGTTTGACTATGTGGAACTCGTCGGCTCGTGGTTCAAACTCCATTGCGGTACCTGGCGCGCCATCGATGCAGTGTGGCCCCTCAGCGCCGTCGAGTTCGCGCCCGAAATCGACACCACTCGGTCGGTGAACTTCTTGGAAGTAGACCACCGGAACACGTGCCTCTCGAGCGGCAGCTATCAGGCGCGCCGCTTTCGTTACTCGGTCCGCGTGACCAGGCATATGAACAATGCCCATCTCCTCCGCCGGCAGGGCGCCGCTCTGCTGGATGTCGACCACTACCAATACGGGATTGCCGACGAACAAGGGCTGTTTAGGCATTCTCAACTGCTTTCCGGAATCTGGGCGGGGTGATCCGCAACTGGCGATCGTGAAGCGACTTTGCCGAGCTTTCGTAATCCGTCGTCATGTCAGGCGTTGATCCGCGGGTCGGCGACGGCCTGCAAAATATCCACTGCGGTGTTGATGACGATGTACGCGACGCCGAGCATCAGCGTTACACCGGCGATGGCCGGAAAGTCAGCAACCGGGATGCTTTGGGCTACGTACTGTCCGATCCCGGGCCAGCCGAATACTTGTTCTACAACAAGGACACCGGCAAACATCAAACCAACCTGCAGACCTGTCATCGACAGCGCGGCCCCGAGTGCATTGCGCAGGACGTGCTTGCGCAGCACGCCCAGTTCGGACAGGCCCTTCGCTCTGGCCGTACGGGCGTAGTCGCTGTGCAGGTCCGCCAACAGGCTCGACCGCAGTACCCGACCGATCGACACCGCCGGTCCCAACGCGATAGCCAAGGCCGGAAGGAACAGGTGCTTGATGGCGTCGGTGCTCACCGATAGCTGCCCGTGCAGGACTCCGTCCACGACAAGCAGCCGCGTTGGACCTGTCGGCACATTGTTCAGTCCGGTTCGACCGCTTGCGGGCAGCCACCCCAACTTCTGGTAGAAGATGATGATCCCGGCGATGGCGAGCAGGAACGTTGGCGTGGAGGCCCCAACCATGAGAATCGCACGGAACAATCGTGAACCTGGCCACTTGAGGATGGTGCCGAACGCCAGCAGCATTGCGAGGAAGATCGCGATGATCAATCCCGCGAGGGTAAGTTCCAGAGTCGCCGGCAGGTACTTGCCCAAGTCGGTCGTGACCGGCCGACGTGTTCGGTAAGAGGTCCCGAGGTCTCCGTGTGCAAGGCCTTTGAGATAGTTCCAGAACTGCACAGAGATCGGACGGTCAAGGCCCAATTCGTGACGGCGTTCCGCCACCGCCGAGGCCGAGGCCTGTGCACCCAGCTGAGCATGCACCGGATCGAGCGGCGAGATGTGTTGTAAGTAGAAAATCACCGCAGCGAGGACGATGATGATCGCGAACATCGCGATAAGGCGTTTGTACAGCAGCGAAATCATCCGATTACCTGCGTCCATCGAGGAGGTTGCGAACGCTGTCTCCAGCGATGTTGCCCACGAGCGCGAGTACCATCACCGCGAGTCCAGGCATGACCGGAACCCACCAGTACTGCAAGAGGTAGCTGAGATTGCGTGCACTGTCGGCACCGAGCTCGGGGGCTGGCGCTGATTGACCCAGCCCGAGAAAAGACAAGCCCGCCAGGGTGAGTATCAGGTTGCCAATATCCAGGCTGGCGGTCACGATTGCCGCTGGGATGGCGCCAGGCAGCAGATGTCTGAAGGCGACCCGTAGTCGAGACGTTCCCGAGAGTTTTGCGGCCTCTATATGCGGCCGAGCTGCCAGATTCCGGATTTCACCGCGCACGATTCGGGCGTAGAACGGCCACCACACGATGGACACAGCGATCAGCGTGTGGATGAAGCCTGGGCCGAGGGCGGCCACGACGGCGATGGCGAGAACAGGCGCGGGCAGGGACAGAAATGCGTCGGTCACGCGCATGAGCAGGTTGTCCAGCCAACCGCCCGCAGCGCCGGCGATGAGCCCGATGAGTCCACCGAAGAGCATTCCGATGGCCACCACGGCCAAGGCCGCGAACCAGCTCGCTCGCATGCCGTACAGGACGCGGCTCAGGATGTCACGACCAATGCTGTCGCTCCCCAGCAGAAATCCACCATGGCCTGGTTTCTGAAAGGGAATCCCGACCGGCTGGAGCGGATCATGCGGTGCGATGATCGGCGCGAGCAGGGCGACCAAGGTGACGATCACGACGAGGCTGGCGCCAGCGTAGTTCAGGTAACGGTGACTATTTCTTGGCAGAACGGGCGCCCGGCGGGTTCGTACCGGTCGCAGCTCGAGCGCGGGGTCGACAACGACCACCTCAGACCACCTCAGTTTCGGTACAAGCGACCTGGCGGGTCCCGCCTGGACGGGCGGTAAGCCGGACCTCCAGCGTTGGCTGGCTACAGGCCTCGATGGCTATCGGACATCGTGGATGAAACGCACAGCCCTCCGGCGGTCTGAGCGGACTTGCTGGTTCACCCTTCAGCGCAGGCGGCTTGCGACCGACATCCGGAATCGAGGCGACCAACGTCTGGGTGTACGGATGCGCCGGGCGGGACGTGATCTCCTCCGCATCGCCGATCTCGACGATCCTGCCGAGATACATGACCGCTATCCGATCGGCGACGACCCTGGCGACCGAGAGGTCATGCGTTACGAACAACACTGACATGTTCAGCCGCCTGCGGAGGTCGGCGATCAGATTCAGAACCGACGCGGCCAGGGAGACATCGAGGGCACTGGTGGGCTCGTCACAGAGCAGCAGCGCAGGCGGGATGACGGTCGCGCGCGCAAGCGAAACCCGCTGTCGTTGCCCGCCTGAGAGCTGGCTGGCCCGTGCGCGAGCCGCCTCTGCGGGTAGGCCCACCTCTTTGAGTGCGGCGATCACCCGATCCTGACGCTCAGCTCTGGACAACGTGAGTCCTTGGGCTCGCCGCAAGCGCTCACCGATCAGTTCGCCGACGTTCATCCACGGCGTCAGCGACGCTCCGGCGTCCTGGAAGACCATCTGCGGTCGGTGACCGCCGGACAAGGTCACCGACCCGCCATCGTGGGTTTCCAAACCGGCGATGACCCGAAGCAAGGTGGACTTGCCCGAACCGCTCTCGCCGACGAGAGCTACTGATTCACCGGCGCCGATGGTCAAGGACACCCGGCGCAATGCCCGCAGGCCACCACCTCGGCCGCGCCGCCAGCCGGATCCGACGGCGAACGTCTTCACCACATCTTGGACGACGACGACCGGCTCGGCGTGCGTCGACGAGGAGCGTTGTTTTGCTGCTGGTTCGATCGACTCGCCCGGCCCGGCGTCGGCTGAGGCACCTGACCGGACGGTTTGTGCGGAGCGGATGCATGCTCTCGAGTGTTCGTCGGTGATGCTGACCAGCGCTGGCAGGACAGCCCGGCAATCGTCGACCGACACGACGCACCGGGGTGCGAAAGCACACCCGGGCAGCGGCGTCACCGGACTGGGTACCTCACCGGCCAAGGCCGGTAGCGGACGGTGCCGGTCGGCCGTCAATGACAACCGGGAGCGCATCAAGCCAAGCGTGTACGGATGAGCCGCCGCGCCGAGCACGTCGCGGGTCGGGCCCAACTCCGCGAGCCGTCCGGCATACATGACGGCGACGCGGTCAGCGATCTGGGCCGCAACACCGAGATCGTGTGTGATCAGCAGAACGCTGCACCCGATCTCATCCCGCAAGGTGCTCAGCAGGGCCAGCACCTGGGCCTGCACGGTGACATCGAGGGCAGTGGTTGGTTCGTCGGCGATGACGAGCCCTGGATTGCCGGCCACTGCCATTGCGATCATCACGCGTTGCCGCAGACCGCCGGAGAGTTCATGGGGGAAGCTCGACATTCTGCGGCCCGGTTCGGGCACTCCGACCGCCGCAAGCAGGCGTTCGGCTTCCTCGGCGCTCCCGGTGGCTTCGATGAGCTGCTTGCCGACCTTCATGGTCGGATTCAGCGAGGTCATCGGATCCTGAAATACCGCTCCCAGATCGAGCCGGCGGACCTGGCGGTGCGCAGCGGCTGATCCTGCCAACATGTCGGTACCGCGCACCCGCACCGAACCTTCGGTGTGCGGATGGCCCGGGAGCAGTCCGAGCAGCGCCAGCCCGAGCACGCTTTTGCCTGAACCCGACTCCCCGACCAGACCCAGAATCTCGCCGGGACGTATCTGCAGATCGACTCCGCGCAGCGCATGGATAGATTTGCCATCGCGCTGAAAGGTGACGTGTAGCCCGCTGATGTCGGCGATCCGGTCAACCTGCTCGGGTTCGCTTCTTGATTGTGTCGTGGAGAGCGCAGACGATGGCGCAGACGTCACTGGACCACCTTTCGTCGCGATACCTGTCGGTCGACAGGTTGCTGCTGGTTCGAATACCTGTCATTCGATAGACAGACAGTAAGGAGCCGGTAGTGACGGCAGGATGCACTTTCGTAAACACTGCGTTTCGAAGTACAGGTCCGCTGGGGAAGTGGGGGAGTGTGCGGCATTCATCCCCTTACCAACGCGTGTACGTTCGGGAACTGTGAGTACCACGACCTCAGCAGTGGGCAGGGCTCGACTGATTCCGAGTCGTCGGGAGGGCCTGTCCGCCCGCGAGGAGATTCTCGAAGCGGCGGCCCAGCTCTTCTCGGAAAACGGCTACGCTGCGACCTCGACGCGCAGCATTGCTCTGGCGGTTGGGATCAAGCAGGCTTCGCTCTACTACCACTTTGCGTGCAAAGAAGACATCCTTGCCGGGCTGCTCGCCGGTACGGTCGAACCATCGCTGGCCTTTGCTACGAGGATTGCCCGGTCGGGCCACTCTGCTCAGGTTCAGCTATATGCACTCGCGCACTTCGACGTCACGCTGCTTGCCGGGGGGTCCTCGAACGCGGGGGCGCTGTATCAGTTGCCCGAGCTGCGCGCCGAGCGGTTTGCCGAATTTCGCCGCGACCGCAATCGGCTCCGAGATGCCTACGGCAGACGCATAGCAGCGGGAATCAGAACTGGAGTCTTCACCCAGGCCACATCGCTCCGCGTGGCCACCGAGCTGGTTTTTGCTTTTGCTGAAAGCGTAATATCGATCAGAAGCAACTCTGCACTCGACACCACGGACCTTGCGCCGACAGTGTCCGAAGGCTGTTTGAGACTGCTGTCGTGTTCCGAACCATTGATCGCCGAGGCCGGCCGCCAGGCAGCGGGACTGTTGACGACTGGATAAGAACAGCTGGCGGTGGCGCGTCGCGGTATCCAGGGATTAGCCGAAGGGCTGCCTGCTCAGGGCCCGCATTGCATGGCTTGCGCGACGCGTGCCGCTTGACGCCGTCCGCGCCCGTAGGATGGACTCCCGTGGAATCCGCCTCAGCAAGTAGAGCACAGTCGGATCGGTCTCGTCGTCAGGCAGCCGAGCAGTTGCTGCTCAGCCGCTGGGGTGAGGCGAAGATCAGCCCGTCGCGAGACCGGATCGAGATGTTGATGGACCTTCTCGGTCAGCCACAGAAGGCCTATCGCTCGATTCATATCACCGGGACGAACGGCAAGACTTCGACAGCCCGCATGATCGAGGAACTGCTTCGCGGCTTCGGCCTTCGTACCGGGCGCTACACAAGTCCGCATCTGTCCGAAATGACGGAACGTATCGTCATCGACGGCTCGCCCGTAAGCGATGGCGCCTTCGCCGACGCGGTCGGGGAGATCACGCCGTTCCTCGATCTCGTGGACGAGCGCGCAGACATCAAGATGACCTTCTTCGAAGCGATAACCGGGCTGGCGTTCGCGATCTTCGCCGATACGCCCGTCGACGTGGCTGTCGTAGAGGTGGGCATGGGTGGGACATGGGATGCGACGAACGTGCTCGACTCGCCCGTGGCGGTGGTGACTCCCATCGGACTGGATCACACCGCCTACCTGGGTGACACGGTCGCCGAGATCGCCACCGAGAAAGCCGGCATCATCCACGAGGGCGCCTCGGCCATCCTTGCGGCGCAGCCTAACGAGGCTGCAGCGGAGTTGCTGAAGCGTGCTGCGCAAGTGCAAGCGGCGGTTGCAAGGGAGGGTCTCGAGTTCGGCGTTCTCGATCGACGCGTCGCCGTCGGTGGGCAGATGCTGACCTTGCAGGGCCTCGGTGGCGAGTACGACGACGTGTTCCTTCCCTTGCACGGTGCGTACCAAGCTCAGAACGCGGCATGCGCGCTGGCAGCCGTCGAGGCCTTCTTCGGCGCGGGAGCGGAATCTGGTCCGATCGACCTGGACATAGTTCGAGCTGCCTTCGCCGCAGTCACCGCTCCCGGCCGTCTCGAGGCGCTGCGTTCGGCACCGACAGTGCTCGTCGATGCCAGCCACAATCCGGCGGGCATGATCGCTACCGTGCAAGCGCTGGACGAGGGGTTCGATTTTCGACAGTTGATCGGAGTCGTCGCCATGCTCGCCGACAAGGATGTCCGAGCCTGTCTGGACGTGCTCGAGCCGGTTCTGGATCAGATCGTGGTGAGCGAGAACGCCTCGCCGCGGACGATGGGTGTCGATGATCTCGCGGCAATTGCGGTCGACGTCTTCGGTGCGGATCGGGTAACGGTGGAGCCCCGGCTCGACGATGCGATCGAGCGGGCGATCGAACTGGCCGAAGAAGGTGCAGACGGCTTGGTGGTCGGCGCAGGCGTCCTGGTAACCGGTTCGGTCGTCACCGCTGGGGAAGCTCGTACCCTGCTCGGTGGTAACCGGACGTGACCGAGGGCAGTGAACCGAAGGAAAAGGGTGCTCCAGATCAGGCTGTACCCGATGACGCGGATTGGGAGCCGACCGAGGAGGACTGGGAAGCTCGCAGGTTGAAGGCCAACCGAGCTACCCGCGGCGGCATGGCGGCCATTCTGTGCCTAGAGGCATTCGTCGTCCTTCTTGTCCCACGAACAATCGCTCAAACCTCGCAAGGCCTCTCAGGTACGAAAACCGGGCTACTGATCGGTCTGGCCGTCCTCCTCGTCGGCGCTGGATTCTTACTGCGAAGGCCCTGGGGAATCGGCCTTGGGTCTGCCTTGCAGGTCTTGCTGGCAGCGGTGATCGTCCTGGTGCCGATTTTTGCCGTCGTAGTGGTCTTCTTCCTTGGCATTTGGGGCTACCTACTGCAGACCCGGCATCAGCTCGTCGGCACCCCGGCGGGGTGGCGCATGCTGGTGTCCTGAGCAGATCCAGATCCAGATCCAGATCCAGATCCAGGTCCCTGATCCGCTCGCCGTTCGTCGGGCCGATACTCTGGCTCGGTGACTCAAACTGCGGCTGAGCCGACCTCTGAAACCATCGAGCGCACGCTGATTCTCGTCAAGCCGGACGGCGTAGCCCGGAATCTGATCGGCGAGGTGTTGTCGCGCGTCGAGCGTAAGGGTTACCGACTCGTCGCATTGCAGCACCGGCTGGCTGACGCCGACCTGCTGTCGCAGCATTACGCCGAACACGTCGGAAAACCCTTCTACGAGCCGCTGGTCGAATTCATGTCCTCAGGCCCAGTGGTCGCCCTCGTCGCCGAAGGCCATCGCGTGATCGAGGGATTCCGTGCGCTAGCTGGCGCTACCGATCCCACCGCCGCGCTACCGGGCACGATTCGCGGTGACCTCGGGCGGGACTGGGGGTTGAAGGTCCAACAGAATCTTGTCCACGGTTCGGATTCCGAAGCGTCGGCAGCTCGGGAGATTGCTCTGTGGTTCCCGGCCGAAGCCTGAGAACAGGGTCGATCTTTCTTAGTTACCAGCGAGTTCGGTGCGGCGAGTCGCGACCGTGATATTGGCAGTCGCAACATACGATCATCTTTGATATTCACACGAGTAACACGGGCATCACGGCCCACCGTGAACCAAAGATGAGGTAGCAGAGTTCTCATGGCCTTCACCCCGATGTCGCTGCTTGGCGGCGACCTGCTCGGCGGTGACCTGGCGGTCGACCTCGGTACCGCGAATACCCTTGTGTACGCACGTGGCCGCGGCATCATGCTCAACGAGCCTTCGGTCGTAGCGGTTGATACGACTACCAAGGCAGTAGTCGCGGTCGGTACTGAGGCGAAGCGGATGATCGGGCGCACGCCTGGGCACATCAGAGCGGTTCGCCCTTTGCAGGACGGCGTCATTGCTGATTACGACATCACCGCCGAGATGCTTCGGTATTTCGTCCGCAAGGTGATTGGCCGGCGAGCGTTCACCGGACCTCGAGTGGTCGTCTGCGTGCCGAGCGGCATCACCTCGGTAGAGCAACGCGCGGTGAGCGAATCGGCGTACGCCGCGGGCGCCCGCCGCGTGCACATTATTTCCGAGCCGATGGCCGCCGCGATCGGAGCCGGATTACCGGTAAGCCAAGCATCGGGCTCGATGATCGTTGATATCGGCGGCGGGACGACCGAAGTAGCCGTGATTGCTCTCGCCGGCATCGTGTCGAGCACGAGTCTCCGCGTCGCCGGCGATGCACTCGATCGGGCGATCGTTGAACACGTCCGTGCCGAATTTTCGATGCTGATCGGCGAACGAACGGCTGAGGAGCTGAAGATTTCGATCGGCTCTGCGTTCCCGATCGCGGGCCCTGTGCGGGCCGAAATTCGGGGCCGCGATATCGCCTCGGGGCTGCCGCGCAACGTGGCCGTGTCGGCAGACGAACTCAGGCACGCTATGAACCCACCGATCAACCGGATCGTCGGTGCTGTGCGGGCAACACTCGATCGCTGCCCGCCTGAACTCGCTGGTGACCTGGTCACGCGTGGGATCGTCCTCACCGGTGGAGGGGCTCTGCTCAGGGGCCTCGATGCTCGGCTGCAGCATGAGATCGGTATCCCCGTCCTCGTCGCCGAACGGCCTTTGGATTCCGTGGTGCTGGGTACGGCCACCGTTGTCGAGCAATTCGAGACTCTCCACAAGGTGGTCGTCGACGGGCATCGGCGCTAACCGGGCTGTCGGGAATAGTCCATGCGCAGGCTCACTCGCCGACAGACGATCGGTGCGGCAATTTTGACGGCTGTGGCGTTGCTGTTCATCAGCCTTGATTTTGCCGGTGGCTCGCTGGGCGGTTCACGTACCGGAACCACCGGGGCGCTTGGATCGCTGTATCGAGGAACCGACTCAGTGATCGGTCCGGTTCGCCGTTTCATTCAAGGGATTCCCGATGTCGGCTCCGACCGCACCGAGATCGCGAAGCTCAAACAACAAAACACTGATCTCAGGCGTCAGGTGGCGGCTCAATCTGTTGACGGCGCTACCGCAAGACGATTGCAGACACTGCAGTTGCAGGCTGACGCCGCCGGCTGGAGCGTCATGCCGGCGCGGGTCATCGCCACCGGGCCGGGTGCCGGATTCGAATGGACCGTGACCGTCGATGTAGGCAGTCGTGAGAAGGTCTCGGTCGGTCAGACGGTCACCGACGGCTTTGGGCTGACGGGCCGTGTCGTAGCCGTCTACCCGACGAGTGCTGTTGTTCTACTCGCGGCCGACCCCACGTTCGGCGTCGGCGCTCGTGACTCCCGTTCGGGTGCGCTGTTGCTCGCAAAGGGGAACGGTTCTCACGGGATGAGCGCAGGGCTTCTCGACGACGGCACCAGCGTGAAGGTGGGCGACCATCTCGTTACCGGCCCGGCGGGGGACACGACCTTCGTCGGGGGATTGGAAATCGGTGTTGTCACCTCGGTGACGACGTCCACCGACGGGACCGTTAAGACGACTGTTCGCCCTACGGCCCCCCAAACAGGGCTCGATCTGCTGGGCATCGTGCTCACCGGGCACTCTGACGCCGTGCGCCCTCCAATTGGTAACGGGGCCGACCGGTGACGAGATTGATCTCGGCAGTCGCCACGGTGCTGACGGCACTCCTGCTGCAAGCGACTCTGGTCGGCCCGCTGACGTTTCCGGTGCCAGTTTCCCTGCCCGTCCTACTGGTTGTCGTCGTCGCGATCTATGCGGGGCCCGGAGTGGGCTTGGGTCTCGGTTTCTGTACGGGCCTGCTTGCTGATCTCGGATCCGCCCATCCAGCAGGCGTGCAGGCGTTGTGCTGGATGGGCGCCGGCGTGGCAGCAGGCGTCCTTGGCGGCTTGGCGGTTGAGCGCGGTTACCGTACCCGCGCGGTGGCTGCGATGGCTGCTCTCATCGCTGGGTTCGCAGGCCTTGCGGTCGGCTTGGTGCTAGCGGTACTTGGTTCGCACGACGCCAGTTTCGGACTCGCCGTTCGGTTGTTCGTGCCCGTGGTGCTGACCGATGCCCTGCTGGGCCTGGCAGTCGTACCAGCTGTGCGGGCGATGCTGCGTGCACAGGGCATTCGGGCCGACCGTCCCACTGCAGAGCTGGTCGGGCGCTATGTCGCCAACTAGACGGTTTTGGCCTGGGCGGGCTCGCAGTCGCTCGTTCTCGTCGAATTCGTTTCGGACTCGTTCGTATCGGGCGAACGCTCATCGGGCACGGATTTCGGTACTGGGCTTGCTGGTGGCTTCACTGTTGGTGACGTTGCTCGCCAGGTTGGCGTTCGTCCAGATGCTCGATCAGAACAAACCCCAGCAGTCCGCTGGTCTGACTCACGTCGGCAGCATCGTGGTGCCTGCTGCGCGGGGTGAGATTGTGGACTCGCGAGGACGGCTACTGGTCGGCAATCGATCGACTCATGTGCTGACCGTAGATCGGTCAAAACTGCTTTCCCTTCCGGACAAGGGTGCGGCTGTTCTCAATCGGTTGGCAACGATTCTCGGAACGAAGGCTGCCGATCTGGCCAAGGAGATCACGCCCTGCGGTGTGCGCGTGCCGGCCCCGTGTTGGACGGGCCAGCCTTATCAGCCCGTGCCGGTCGCCACCGATATCGATACGACGGTCGTGCTGGCGGTTTCGGAGCACACCGAAGACTTTCCGGGAATCGCTGTCACGACGCAGACGGTCCTCGATTATCCGGATGGCTCCTTGGCGGCCCACCTGCTCGGCTACACCGGTGCTGTGAGCGCCGATGATCAGAAGGCGAACAAAAAACTCGCCGACGCCGACACGATCGGGCGCAGTGGCCTGGAGGAGTCTTACGATTCTGTCCTCCGCGGAGTCGACGGCACCACAGAGGTCAATCTTGACGCCACCGGCGAAGCTGTGAGTGATGCTGGTTCAGTGCCGGCTCAGCCCGGTAGCACTCTGGTCACCAGCATCGATTCCAATGTGCAGGCCCTGGCGGAGAAGTCATTGTCGGATCAGATTGCGGCTTCGCGAAAGCAGGGCAATGCTGCACCGTCTGGAGCGCTGGTCGTGATGGATCCGCATACCGGACGGGTAATCGCTGCGGCGAGCTACCCGACCTACGACCCGTCGGAGTTCGTCGGCGGCATTTCGGTCGCCGACTACCAGAAGCTCGTTGACCCGAGCGCGAATGCACCGCTCGTTGGGCGAGCGATCGCGGGCCAGTACGCACCGGGCTCAACGTTCAAGCTGATCAGCCTGTCCGACGACTTCGGGACCGGGGCTATGACGCCCGACGGCACATACCCGTGTCCGGGCTCTCTCAACGTCGATGGCCGTACGAAGACCAACTTCGATTCGGAGTCTTTCGGCGGATCGATTACGCCGAAGTTCGCACTGCAGGTTTCTTGTGACACGTTCTTCTACGCCCCGGCGGTGGCTGAGTACTACTCGGACGAGGCACGAATCGCCGCTGGGCAAAAGCCTCTCGAGCAACTTCAGGCGATGGCGAGCGCCTTCGGCGTAGGAAGTTCTCCGCAGATCGACCTGCCCGCCGATGAGCAGGCCAGCGGGAGTATGGCAGATCGCGAAACCCGATTGGCGCGGTGGAACGCGAACAAAGGTGAGTACTGCGCGGACGCCAAGAAGGGTTATCCGGATGAGAAAGACCCGACGACCCGGGCCTATTTGACACAGCTGGCATCGGAGAACTGCACGGACGGGTACCGGTACCGGGCTGGCGACAACGCTGATATGGCGATCGGACAGGGCGAAACCACTATCTCACCACTTCAGCTCGCGACCGCCTATTCGGCCATGGTCAACGGCGGAACGCTGTATGCACCGACCCTTGGCTGGGGAGTGGTCGATGCATCGGGCAAGGTGATCAAGACGATCACGCCGAAGGTCGTGCGCAAGGTTCCGGTCAGCAAGCAGACGTTGGAGTTCTTCGGCGACTCCTTGCATTTCGAGGACAACCACTCGGTCTCCGGGGCTTTGGCATTTGACGGGTCGCCGGTCAAGCTCCTGATAGGCGGCAAGACCGGGACAGCCGAGGTCTATGGCAAGCAAGACACCTCCTGGTTCGCCTCTTGGGGGCCGGTCCAGCCTGGAGCGGCGGTCGGCACCGCAAAATTCGTGGTCGTAGGCATGGTCGAACAAGCTGGTTTGGGCTCGAGCGCCGCGGCACCGATGGTGCGCAAAGTGTATGAAGGCCTGCTTGGCGACCCAAGCACTGGAGCTGGCGCGGTTCTGCCGGGGGCAGTGCCAGCGGTCAAGATGCCGAAGATCGCGCCGAGAGTCCAAGTGTCCTCCAGTGCGCCGGCACCCAAGCGATGAGTACTGCGCTGGCCCCGCCACCGCGGGCGAGTCTTCGTCGGGTCACGGACACACGACGCGTCAATCCCTATGACAAGGTTCTTATTCTCTCTGTCGGCCTGCTTTGCCTGATCGGCGCTTTGCTGGTGTGGTCCGCGACCCGCACCCGCTTGATCGACGCCGGTGCGAACCCGCAGACCTATCTGGCTAGGCATCTCCTCAATACAGCCCTCGGTGCAGTGCTTCTTTTCTGTGCGGCGCGCGTCGATTCCCGGCTGCTACGCCTGATCGGGCCCCTGCTCTACGTCGCGAGCATCCTCGGTTTGCTCGCGGTGTTTGTGATCGGCTCGACGATCAACGGTGCACACGCCTGGATTGTCATTGGAGGCGGTTTCGAGATCCAGCCCGCAGAGTTCGCGAAACTCGGGCTCATAGTCGCTTTGGCCGTCCTGTTCGGACAACGCAGCGATCGGCGGGCCGCCGGTCAGCCGCCATCCGGTTCGGAGCTCGGGGTCGCGCTAGGTCTCGCGCTCCTTCCGCTGGGGTTGATCATGTTGCAGCCCGACCTGGGTTCGGCCTTGGTGATCTGCGCGGCGACGTTTGGCGTTTTGCTCACCGCGGGTGTGCGAGCGCGCTGGCTGATCGGATTGATCGCGGTCGCTGTGTTCGGTGCGTTCTTTGCCATCAAGGCCGGCGTCCTGGCCGACTACCAACTCGCCCGGTTCGCCGCTTTCACCAACCCCGGCAAGGATCCGCAGGGCGTTGCGTACAACATCAACCAGGCCCACATCGCGATCGCGCATGGCGGCTTTTTCGGTCAGGGTCTCTTCCACGGCGCCCAGACCAGCGGCGCTTTCGTGCCCGAGCAGCAAACAGATTTCGTGTTTTCGGTGGCGGGCGAGGAACTTGGGTTCGTCGGCTCTGCTGCCATCATCGCGTTGTTCGGCGTCGTGTTGTGGCGAGGTCTACGGATCGCGCGTGCCGCCACCGGCGCCGCACGGCTGGTCGCCGCGGGCATCGTGTGCTGGATCGGCTTTCAGACCTTTCAGAACATCGGCATGAACCTCGGTCTGACTCCGGTCACCGGGCTGCCGTTGCCCTTTGTTTCCTACGGTGGGTCATCGATGTTCGCCCAGGGCCTGGCGATCGGATTGTTGTTGGCGATCCATCGCCGCTGCCGGTCGTGAGCTGCTGATGAGACAGCGGATCGGGCGCCGTCGCAGCTGTCGTTAAGTTTGTGTATGGACTCGGCACTTAACATGTGCTTAACTCTCCGTGCCGCATTGGCTACGGAGAGCGACATCCATTGTGACGATACGAATCTGGCCGTCGATCGCGGCAGCGCAGGCGCATGCCGCGCGGACCGCTCGTCCGCCGCTGGTCTGGGACCCAGAGACCCATCTGCTGTCCCGCTTCACTTTCGGTGCCGAGCCCACCATCCGCGCCTTCTTGCGCGCACACGGCCCGGACGCTTGGTTCGCTGACGAGATCGCCGGCGGCAAGCGGCTCGCGCCTTACGCCGCGGTGCCCGCTGTGGCAGCCGCTGGTCCGCTTCTCAAGCAGACTCCTGCGCAGGTACGGAGCTGGCTCAAGGCCAACGGTAATGAGTTCGGGTGGGAAGCGATGGACCAGCTGAGCAGGGTGACGTTGGGGTTACAGGCATGGAGCCCGGCCCGAATCTACGAAACCGTGGTCGACTTCTTCGCCAATCACCTCAACGTGTCCAATCACAACGGCGACCTGTGGAATACCAGGCACACCATGGATCGTGACGTCATCCGGCGCTACGCACTTGGTTCGTACACCGATATGTTGTTTGCTTCCGCCCGCAACCCAGCGATGCTCACCTATCTCAGCCTTGCATCGTCGAAGAAGACTGCGGTCAACGAGAACTTCGGACGCGAGTTGCTCGAGCTGCATACGGTCGGTACCGGTGCTCGATACACCGAGGATGACGTCAAGAACTCAGCGCGGATCTTGACCGGGCGAGGCTTGGACGTCAACGCCAATTACGTCTATCGATCAGAAGAGCATTGGCTCGGAGCCATTCAGGTTCTTGGGTTCCGCCATCCGAATTCGTCAGCTACCGCCGGCGAGGCCGCCGGTGACGCCTACCTGCGTTACCTCGCAACGCACCCGAGCACAGCTACCCGTCTGGCGCAAAAGATGTGTGTGCGATACGTATCGGACACTCCGTCGGCAGCGCTCGTGAGCGCGGTGGCAGCGTCGTACTTGGCTGGCAAGACCCAGATTGTGCCGATGCTGTCGACCATTCTTCGTTCCGACGAATTCTGGTCGAGTCGCGGCGCGAAGGTTCGCCGACCGACCGAAAATCTCTTGGCGACAGTGCGCGTTCTCGGCATCCGGCCGGCCAACATGTCGCAGGCACTGCAAAGCCTGCATTGGATGACTGCTGATCTTGGCAACGTGCCGCTGGACTGGGGTGCCCCCAATGGTTATCCCGATCAGGCGGCCGCCTGGCGATCGTCCGGAACTCTGCTCACTGAATGGGCCTACCACCGCGGACTCGCTCAGAACTGGTATCAAGGCTTCTCAAAGCTGAATCCCGAAGGCCTATATGGTCTGCCGACGCCGAACACCAGCGGTGCGGCAGTCGACGCGCTCACCCGACGGTTGACCGGAATGTCGTTCGCCCCGGCGCATCGTGCCGCACTGCAAACCTTCCTTGGTGAGCCCGCCAGCACCCCGCTGGCCAAGTCGAATCTGCGCTGGTATCTCAGCCACCTCATCCCGCTGATTCTCGACGCGCCGCATCATGCCCTCCGGTAACCGTGAAACGGACTGCCACGACAGGGGGGCAGCCGAGCTTACCGTCGAGCACCGCGCCCAACAGGTGCGCACGGCACTCCGTACCCAGGACGAATTGTGGGCCAGTAACGCGTGGACCAGGCGCACGTTTCTCGCCGGAATGGGGATGGTCGGAGTTGCCGCACTCGGGAGCCAGTTGGTGACCACGCGAGCTGCCTATGCGGCGCCCGCTACGGTGAACGGCAACACGCTCATCGTGGTCTTCCTCAGGGGAGCCGCGGACGGATTGCGGGTCCTTCATCCAGCCTCGGCTGATTTGGGTCTGGAATACCTGCGTTCCACCAGAGCTTCCCTGATCCCGAGCGAGACGAACCTCATCGCCCTCGAGGGAACCGGCGGCTGGGCTTTGAACAAGTCGGTGGGCGCCTTGATGCCATTCTGGCGGTCTGGTGAGCTGGCATTCGTGCCAGCAGTATCAGCCTCGGGCGTGAGCCGAAGTCACTTCCAGGCTCAGCAATTCCTCGAACGTGGCGGCTCGGACACGGCCCCGACCGGGTGGCTGGACAGAACCCTACAAGCGCTCGGACCAGGCACGACGTTCCGAGCGGTATCGCAAGGATCCGCGCTGCCGGTTTCGATGTCGGGAGATCAACGCACGCTGGCGATGAATTCCCTGAAATCGTTCGTGTTCCCGGGTTGGGCAGGCGTCACCGCGCAGAGCGAGGCCGCGATCACGACGTTGTATCGCGGGCTGTCGGGTCCGCTGGGAGAGGATGTGCCGACGACGCTCGCGGCTCTGAGCACGGCCGAGCGCGTCAGGGCTAGCGCCGGAGTCCGCAACGGAGCTACCTATCCGAGCGGTAACTTCGGTACCGCGATGGCCGATCTGGCGACGTTGCTGCGCGCGGAGTCTGGCTTGCAGGTCGCGACTGTCGACGTCGGCGGGTGGGACACCCACACCAACGAGGCAAGCCAGTTGGACCGGCAGCTCGTCTCGGCAGCCAACACTCTGGCGGCCTTTCTCACCGATCTCGGACCCATCCGTCGCAAGCGCGTGACGGTCGTCGTCATGACCGAATTCGGACGCCGGGTGGCGATGAACGCCAGCGGTGGCACCGACCACGGTCATGGCAGTGTGATGTGGCTGCTTGGTGGCGGCGTGGCCGGCGGCAACGTGCACGGCAAATGGGCGAAGCTGAGTCCCGATACCCTCGATTCGGGTGATGTCGCTGGTCTGAACGGCGCGTTTGACGTCCTAGGCGAGGTTATTCAGAAGCGGCTCGGCGTCGGGTCCGTGAGCTTGATCTTTCCGGGCCGGACTCTTACCTCGTTAGGCGTCGCCACCACGATATGAGTGTGAAGATCTCCGGTGGCTACTCCCGCGGCAGACTGGGCTGCACTGGATGCCCGGGAACTCAGGGCTTAAGCGTACGAGGGTCCCGGCTTACCACGTAGGATGAGTCAGCGTGAGTGCCGATACTGCAGATTCCCTGTTCGATCAGCTGGAACCGCTGCTCATGCAGGTGCGAAAGCCCATCCAATATGTTGGCGGCGAGCTGAACGCACGAACGAAGGATTGGGAGTCGGCCAAGGTTCGGTGGGCCTTGATGTATCCCGATGCCTACGAGGTCGGAGTGCCCAATCAGGGCATTCAGATCCTGTACGAGGTCCTCAACGAACGAACAGATGCTTTGGCCGAGCGAACGTATTCGGTCTGGCCCGATCTCGAGAATCTCCTGCGCGAGCACGGTATAAGCCAGTTCACGGTCGACGGTCATCGGCCGATCGGCGCCTTCGATGTGTTCGGCGTGTCATTTTCGACCGAACTCGGCTACACGAACATGCTCACCGCGCTCGACCTCGCGCGGATCCCGCTGCATTCTGCCGATCGCGAGGACTCGCACCCGATCGTGCTCGCCGGCGGACACGCAGCGTTCAATCCCGAGCCGGTTGCCGACTTCATCGATGCAGCTGTCCTCGGTGACGGCGAGCAGATCGTCGGTGCCATCACCGATGTAATCGCCGCCTTCAAGGACGAAGGGTCCCCCGGGGGACGCGACGAACTGCTCACTCGCCTCGCCGAAACCGGTGGGGTCTACGTTCCGCGGTTCTACGACGTGACCTACCTTCCCGACGGAAAGTTAGCGGCGGTGACGCCCAACCGTGATCGCGTTCCGGCTCGGGTCCTCAAGCACACCGTCATGGACCTTGACGCTTGGCCCTATCCCAAGACACCGCTGGTCCCGTTGGCCGAATCCGTGCATGAGCGAATGTCGGTCGAGATTTTCCGGGGTTGCACCCGAGGCTGCCGCTTCTGCCAAGCGGGCATGATCACGCGCCCCGTCCGCGAGCGGTCGATCGAAGGTATTGGCAAGATGGTCGAGGCTGGCTTGGCGGCGACCGGCTTCGAAGAGGTGGGGCTGCTCTCCCTTTCTAGCGCAGACCATTCTGAGATCGGCCCACTTTCGAAGCAACTGGCTGACCGGTATGAAGAGTCGCGGGTGTCGCTGTCGCTTCCGTCCACACGGGTGGACGCCTTCAATATCGATCTCGCCAACGAGTTCTCACGCAACGGTCGGCGGTCAGGACTGACGTTTGCACCTGAGGGCGGCTCGGAACGACTGCGGCGCGTTATCAACAAGATGGTCAGCCACGACGACCTGATCAATACGGTGAGCGCGGCTTATTCGCAGGGCTGGCGACAGGTGAAGTTGTACTTCATGTGTGGCTTGCCGACCGAGACAGATGAAGATGTTCTGGAGATCGCCACGATGGCGCAGGACGTCATCCGAGCCGGCCGTAAGGCGACCGGATCACGCGACATCAAAGCCACCGTGTCGATCGGCGGGTTCGTCCCTAAACCGCACACGCCCTTTCAATGGGCTGCTCAAGCCGCGCCTGAGGTCATCGACGAGCGACTGAGAAAGTTGCGGGCGGCCATCAACACTGACAAGTCGCTGGGCCGCAATATCGGCATGCGCTATCACGATGGCGAGCCGTCATTGATCGAAGGGCTGCTGTCGCGGGGCGATCGTCGAGTCGGTGCCGTCATCGAGCAGGTCTGGCGAAACGGTGCTCGTTTCGACGGCTGGAGCGAGTATTTCTCCTTTGCGCGTTGGATGAGCGCGGCCGAATCGGTATTTGCCGACGAGCTCGTCGATGTCCACTTTTTCACAACCCGTGAGCGTGATGCCGACGAGGTTCTGCCCTGGGACCATCTCGATTCCGGGCTGGACAAACAGTGGCTGTGGGACGACTGGCAGGATGCGCTGACCGGCTACGAGCAGGACGACTGTCGCTGGACACCTTGCTTCGACTGTGGCGTCTGCCCAACGATGGGCACCGATATCCAGGTCGGGCCAACCGGCAAGTCACTCCTGCCCCTAGCTGTGAAACGGTGAGTGTGCGTACTGGCGTACCGCTGGCCGAGGGAGTGCCCGAGTGAGCCGCCGCCAACCCGAGGGGCCGCCGCCGCCGCCGATCGTGCAGCGGATCCGCCTCCGCTATGCCAAGCGGGGCCGGATGCGGTTCTCCTCGCACCGTGATTTCGCGCGTGCGTTCGAGCGATCGCTCCGTCGCGCGAACATCCCGATGGCGTATTCGGCCGGCTTCCACCCACACCCCAAGATCAGTTATGTGGGCGCGGCGCCTACCGGAGTCGGTTCGGAGGCGGAATACCTCGAGATCGCGCTAGCCGAGCGTTGCGACCCCGAAGCCGTGCGGGCGGCGCTCGACAGCGTCCTACCCGACGGCCTCGACATGGTCTCAGCGCGGGACATCGCGGACTGCCCGCCGGGATCCTTGGCCGATCAGATTCAAGCGTCCTGGTGGCGCCTGGAATTCACCGGTGGCGCTGATGGTGTCGGGGCCGCTGACGCGCCGGTCGGCGAATCGCTGAGCAATGCGGTCGAGGCGTTGCTTGCGGAAGAATCAGTGCTTGTCGATCGTTTAACAAAGGACGGGAAACGCAGCATTGATGCCCGCTCGGCGATCGTTTGGGCGTCGGTGTCGGCCCCAAAAACGCTCGGTTCGACGGAGCTTTCGGAGGCCGCGAGCCGCGTCACCGACGGCGGAATAGCGAACCCAAGCGGCCCCGGCGGCGCGAGCGATTATGCCGCAAACGTGACGAACTCAGCTGCCACCGGCAGAGGTAACGACGGTGGACGTGCGATACTCGACATGGTGGTACGGCAGGTAACCCCCGCTGTACGGCCTGACGATGTACTCACCGCGCTGCAGTCCGTCGCCGGTTTCGCCCAGTCACAGCCCCCGCGGGCTACCAGACTGGCGCAGGGACCGATCGATGACGCCGGTGTAGTGGGCGACCCGTTAGGTAGCACTCAGCTTTTGAACAACGAAACGCCCGTCGGCAACCGCTGACGAGCGAGGAGCAGACTTTGCAGCCCGCTTGCGGGTGGGCTGCCTCGATATTGCTGTGCGGTCGCTCACCGAGGAAAAGACCCGGTGAGCTGCCCCGGCTATCAGAAGGAGCAGCACGAGCACATGCTCGACAACGAACCTGACAACAATCCAGAATTGAACAGTCCGACCGCGCCGGTTCTCGATGGCGTTCCCGATGCGACGGCGCCATCCAAGAGGGCCCCTCGCAAAGCTGCCGCCAAACGGGCACCACGGGCGGCGACGAAAGCTGTCAAAGCTGTCAAGGCGGCGAAGGCGACCGTCGCGAAGGCGGGCAACAGCGAGGGCGTAACCATCGCTTCCGAAGCTCCCGCCACCGAGCCTGCGAAAAAGGCGACCCGCGCGCGCAAGGCCGCTCCGAAGAAGGCTGCGGCCCCTGCAATGGCGACTGCTGACGGAGATGCGGCCGGCGCCCAGCTGGCAGGGGCGCCGACTGCAGGTGAGCCGGAGCCACCGGCAAAAGCAGCGAAGAAAGCTACGCGCAAGCGGGCCACCAAGGCGACGGCTTCGGTTGCGAATTCGACGGATCAACCTCCGAGCGCCGACGGCTCGGCCTACGGGCCACCTGCGGACATCGCGGAGAGCCAACCGGCCGGCCAAGCTGCCGCGGCGTCGGGTCCTGTACTCGCGGCGCCGTCCGTGCTGTTCCAACCACCGTCCGAATCGACACCGGCCCCAAGCAGGCGTCGCGGCGGCTCCAAATCTGCGGCCAAGTCAATTGACGCATCGCTCTTGCCGCTAGCGTCGGAATCAACTTCGTCGGCGGGAGAGTCGACAGAGCCGAGCGACGCTGAACCGGCTGGATCCCGCCCGACACGGACCCGCGGAAGGACCTCGACCACCTCGGGACGTAAGGACGAGCGTTCCACCTCGGGGTCGAGGCGATCTTCGCAATCCGGGCAAACGATTCCGGGCGAGGGGACTGACGATGGCGTCCGCCCCGACGACCAGGGTGAAGACCTTCCCGCTGCTGAGGCCTTGACGGCCGGTGAGTTGCCCGACGAGGGTGAAGATGCGACTGAATCGGGCAGTGGCCGTCGCCGTCGCCGTCGGGGCCGCCGTGGCCGCGGCAGCCGCACTGGCGACGCACACGACGCGCAGACAAACGACACCGACGCAGGCAACCTCCCTGATGGGTCGACCGACGAAGACGATGGCGCGCGTGCAAGCGACGACGACGCCGACGATTCCGAAATCGACGTAGTCGAAGAGGCAGACCATGCCGAAGAGGTTGCTGAGGCGGCACTTTCGGCTAGCGCCCGTCGCCGTCGCCGTCGGCGGCGATCTTCAGGCGGCGACGACGCCTCAGGCGCCGACGCGACCGCAGACGATGATCCGCCGAACACCGTGGTGCACGTCCGCGATTCCCGTTCAGACTCACGCCCGGCCGGAGGCGGTCGTGGCAACGAGGCCGATTCCGACGGGGTTCGCGGCGTTAAGGGCAGCACGCGTCTGGAGGCGAAGCGTCAACGTCGTCGCGACAACAGAGACTCAGGCCGCCGTCGGGCCCCGATCCTCACCGAAGCGGAATTCCTGGCCCGCCGTGAAGCAGTCGACCGAGTGATGGCTGTACGCCAGACGGGCGATCGAACCCAGATAGCTGTGCTCGAGGACAACATCCTCGTCGAGCATTACGTGACGCGAGCAACCGCCACCAGCGCGGTAGGCAACGTCTACCTCGGGCGGGTCCAGAACGTGCTGCCTTCCATGGAGGCCGCCTTCGTCGACATCGGCCGCGGACGCAATGGCGTGCTCTATGCCGGCGAGGTGAACTGGGATGCTGCCGGACTCGAGGGCAAGTCGCGAGCCATCGAGAACGCACTCAGTTCGGGTGACATGGTGCTGGTTCAAGTCACCAAGGACCCGATCGGACACAAGGGCGCGCGCCTGACCAGCCAGATCTCGCTACCCGGCCGGTTCGTGGTCTACATACCCGGTGGCGGGATGACCGGAATCAGCCGAAAGCTGCCCGATGTCGAGCGCACCCGCCTCAAGGCGATTCTCAAAAAGGTGGTACCTGACGACGCAGGGGTGATCGTGCGGACCGCCGCCGAAGGCGCGTCCGAGGACGACCTGGTCAGCGACGTGGAGCGTCTCAAGGCCCAGTGGGATGCGATCTCGGTCAAGTCTGCCAAGACCTCAGATTCGCCTAGCCTTGTATACGGCGAGCCCGATCTGGCGATCCGGGTTGTCCGCGACGTCTTCAACGACGACTTCAAGCAGCTGCGGGTAGCGGGAGCGGATATCTACGCGACCATCACCGACTACGTTTCCGACGTTGCTCCGGAGCTGGCCAATCGGATTTCACTGCACACCGCTGAATCCGATCTGTTCCACGATCTGCGTGTTGACGAGCAATTGACGAAGGCACTGGATCGCAAGGTGTATCTCCCCTCAGGCGGGTCACTCGTCATCGATCGCACCGAAGCGATGGTCGTCATCGACGTCAACACCGGCAAATACACGGGTTCCGGTGGCAACCTCGAGCAAACCGTCACTCGCAACAACCTCGAGGCCGCCGAAGAGATCGTCAGGCAACTCCGTCTGCGCGATATCGGTGGCATTGTGGTCATCGACTTCATCGACATGGTGCTCGAGAGCAACCGTGAGCTGGTGCTGCGCCGGCTGACAGAGTGTCTCGGCCGCGACCGCACTAAGCATCAGGTCGCCGAGGTGACCTCACTAGGCCTGGTGCAGATGACGCGTAAGCGGGTCGGTGAGGGCTTGCTCGAGGCGTTCAGCGAGCCCTGCGAGCACTGCAAGGGTCGCGGCGTCATCGTCCACACCGATCCGGTCGAGCGTAAATTCGGTGGTCCGGTCCAATCGACGGCTGCTGATGAAGACCGCCCGACTCGAGGTAAGCGCGGGCGCAAATCGAAGGCTTCGGTCAACGAGGGCACCGACGCAGCGGCACTGGTGGTTGATGCCGACAAACGCCGGGCAGCTGCGAGCGCGATTGCGGCGATCGCCGCGGCGACGAACCATCATGACGAGGTCGGCGGCGGTTCAGACACCGATGCAGACACCGATGCAGGCAGTCTCGCTGACGTGGCTACCGACGATGTAGGCGGTGGCGCCGTTGAATACGCGAATTCGGGGTCTGCCGCGGCCGAGGTCGCTGATTCTGCGTGGGCTAGTACGCAAGCGTCAACCTCGCCGTTGTCCGAAGCGAGGCCCGTCGAGCTGACGCCGGAGACGCACGACGAGCCAATCTCAGGCGCCATGCGGGTGGCTGAGTCCGCGAGAATGGGGCGGTCCAGCACAAGAACCGATTCCGATCCCGGGGCTGACTGGGACGCCGCCGCGCGGCCAGGTTGGTCTAGTGAGCCAGTCGGGTCGCCGGCATCGCCCGCTGCTGACAACGGCTCTGCCCCGGCCGCTCGACCCCGGCGTCGGCGTGCGGCCAGCAGGCCGGCCGGTCCGCCGGCCGCTGTTTCGAGCTCGGTGCCAGCGGGCAGCGACACCTCCGCCCGGTAGCCACTTTGCTTGCAGGGGCCGTCGTACCGTAATCTGTACTACGGCCCACAGCAAGATCTGAGTGGGCCGTTATTGCGTAGACGAGCCAGTCACAGATAGCGGCCGACGAAACTCGGCCCATTCTGGTGCCGGGCACGCACCCTTAGATTTCGATAGCTGTTCGACAGGAGTGAATTCACGATGTACGCCATCGTCAAAACCGGCGGCAAGCAATACAAAGTCGCGGTCGGTGACGTCGTCACGGTCGAGAAGCTCGACGCCGCCGCGGGTGCCAGTGTCGCGTTGCCCGCCATCCTTCTGGTCGACGGCGAAGAGGTCACCACCGATGCCGCGGCCCTAGCTGCCGTCTCGGTGACCGGTGAGGTTCTCGGTCAGATCAAGGGTCCGAAGATCAAGATCCACAAGTTCAAGAACAAGACCGGTTACCACAAGCGGATCGGCCACCGCCAGAAGCTTTCGCAGGTCAAGGTCACCGGCATTGAAAGCGGAGGCAAGTAGTCATGGCACATAAGAAGGGCGCATCCAGCTCCCGTAACGGTCGCGACTCTGCCGCCCAGCGGCTTGGCGTGAAGCGATTCGGTGGGCAGCTCGTGAACGCAGGCGAGATCATCGTGCGGCAGCGTGGCACGAAGTTCCATCCGGGCGACCTGGTCGGCCGGGGTGGCGACGACACTCTGTTCGCACTTGCCGATGGCAACGTTCTGTTCGGCGAGCGGCGTGGCCGCAAGACGGTCAGTATCGTCCCAGTCGAGGCATGAGGGCCCGCGCTACCGACACGGACAACCGATAGTTAGCTTTCTCGCAGTTGAGCGGGCCCGGCATACCGGAGCCCGCTCTTTGCGTTAGAGCTAGCGCGAAGCGCTCGAACCCGAGAACCTTCGGACGATAGAAAGGAGCACCCGAGTGGTGAGTTTTGTCGATCGGGTGGTCCTGCATGTGACCGCCGGAAACGGCGGGCACGGTTGTGCCTCCGTACACCGTGAGAAGTTCAAGCCACTTGGTGGTCCCGACGGCGCTAACGGCGGACGCGGCGGCGATGTCGTCCTAGTCGTTGACCCGCAGGTCCACACCTTGCTGGATTTCCATCACCATCCACACCAGAAGGCTGGTAACGGCAAGCCGGGCGGCGGCAAGAACCGCAGCGGCGCTGACGGTGGAGACTTAGAGCTCCGGGTTCCCAACGGGACCGTCGTTCACGACGTCGACGGCGAAACCGTGGCTGACCTCACCGGTGCAGGCACTCGTTTCGTGGTCGCCCAGGGCGGGCGCGCGGGGCTCGGTAACGCCGCGCTCGCATCGACTCGGCGCAAGGCGCCCGGCTTTGCCCTGCTGGGCGAACCGGGGGAGGCGTTTGACGTCGTTCTGGAGCTGAAGTCGATGGCTGACGTGGGACTGGTGGGCTTTCCCTCCGCGGGCAAGTCATCATTGATCGCTGCGCTTTCGGCTGCACGTCCAAAGATTGCGGACTATCCCTTCACCACCCTGGTGCCAAACCTGGGAGTGGTCAGCGCTGGCGCGACCACCTACACCATCGCCGACGTCCCAGGCCTGATTCCCGGCGCCGCTGAAGGAAAAGGCCTCGGCCTGGACTTCCTACGTCATATCGAGCGATGCGCTGTTCTGCTGCACGTGCTGGATTGCGCCACCCTGGAACCGGGTCGCGATCCGATCAGCGATCTCGAGGCGATCGAGAACGAGCTCGGTCAGTACGAGTCCGCGCTCGGCGACCTTCTCGAACGTCCCCGGCTCGTCGCCTTGAACAAGACAGACGTCCCCGAGGCCGCTGAGCTCGCGGACTTCGTTACCGAGGAGCTGACGTCACGGGGCTATCGGGTCTTCCCGATCTCAGCCGTATCGCATGCCGGCTTGCGGGAACTGAACTTCGCACTAGCCGGGCTTGTCGAGGAATACCGCGCTGGGCAGGAGGCGTTGGCACCCGCTCGTATCGTTATCCGGCCTCGTGCTGTGGACGAATCGGGATTCACCGTTTCGCCACATCCGGACGAGCCGGACGCGTTCATCGTCCGCGGGACCAAACCCGAACGCTGGGTGCGGCAGACCCAGTTCGACAACGACGAGGCAGTCGGCTATCTCGCCGATAGGCTTGCTCGCTTGGGCGTCGAACAGCAATTGGCGAAACTGGGCGCGATGCCTGGAGCGACTGTGACGATCGGTGACTTCGTGTTCGACTTCGAACCGACGTCCGGCATGGCCGACGATGAGTACCAGCCCACTCGGCGAGGAACAGACGAACGACTGGACAATGTGACGCGTCCGAATGCCGACGATCGGCTGGCGGCCAAGAAGGCACGGCGTGCGCATCTGTCCGATGACGAGTTACTCGTGGAAGCTCGCATGTCAGCCGGCCACTCTGGTGCCGGCTCGCTTGATGACGACTAGCGACTACAACGCCGCTCGCGATGACTGAACCCGCATCGTCCCCTGATGGACGACCTGTTACCCGAGCAGCCGTGGCGGCTGCGGGCCGTACTGTCGTCAAGGTTGGGTCCTCCTCGCTGACGCAACGCGGCCGCCTCGACCCAAATCGCATCCAGAGTCTCGTCGATGCCCTCGCAGCCCGCCGCGCGGCCGGGCAGCAGGTAGTGCTCGTCTCCTCCGGCGCAATTGCGGCGGGAATCGGCCCACTCGGCCTGAAGGGCCGCCCCCGGGATCTGGCCACCCAGCAGGCCGCGGCGAGTGTCGGTCAGCTACTGCTGGCCGAACGTTATGCCGCGGCCTTTTCTCTGCACGGACTCACCGTAGGACAGGTCTTGCTGACCGCCGATGACCTGCATAGTCGCGGGCACTACCGCAATGCAGTCCGCACACTGGAACGACTCCTCGCCCTAGGTGTGATTCCGATCGTGAACGAGAACGACACGGTAGCGACGCATGAAATCCGATTTGGAGACAACGACCGTCTTGCAGCGTTGGTGGCGCACCTGGTCCAGGCCGACGCGTTGTTGCTGCTATCCGATATCGATGGCCTTTATACCTCCGATCCGCGTAAGCCAGGAGCCGAACTGATCTCCGAGGTTGACAGCGAGGCCGACCTCGCCAGGGCCCGGGTCGGTGGCACCGGCTCATCGGTCGGTACCGGCGGAATGTCGACGAAGATCGACGCAGCGTCCATCGCAACCGGCGCCGGCATTCCGGTGCTGCTGACGGAGGCAGCCTCGGCTGCTGCTGGTCTCGCCGGCCGGGGCGGCACCTTCTTTGTTCCGCTCGGACGACGCACCGCCTCGCGCCTGTTCTGGTTACGTCACGCCACCACTCCGCGAGGTCGGCTGGTGCTTGATCCCGGCGCTGTGGTCGCGGTGATAGACCGTCGCGTGTCGCTGTTGCCCGCTGGGATCGTTGCCTTCGCTGGGGATTTCTCCTCGGGCGATCCGGTTGAGCTGGCAGATCAAACCGGCGCCGTGGTCGCGCGCGGCCTGGTCGCGTTCGATTCAGAGGACATGCCCGTGCTCTTGGGCAAACGGACCCGCGACCTGCCAGCGGAATTGCGCCGTGAAGCTGTTCACCGCGACGACCTCATCGTCCTGTAGTCACTATCCTGAGCTCATGACCAGCGCCGCGAGCACCCCCATCGTCTCCGAGGCCGACGTGCGCGCCGTCGCAGCCCGGGCCCGAGCAGCGGCCGTCGAACTGGCCCCCATGACTCGCGGCGCAAAAGACCTGGCCCTCCTCGCGATGGCCGATTCGCTTGAGGCCTCGGCAGATGTTGTCCTCACCGCAAACGCTCGCGACGTGGCGGCCGCTCGCATGGCTGGTACTTCGGAGCAGCTGATCGACCGGCTCAGCCTTGACGACGAGCGTGTTGCGGCAATGGCACAGGGTTTGCGCGATGTGGCTGGCCTGCCGGATCCGGTCGGCGAAGTGGTCCGTGGCTTCACCCAACCCAACGGTCTCGAGATCAAGGAAATCAGGGTGCCGTTCGGCGTGGTGGCCATGGTGTACGAGGCCCGTCCGAATGTGACCGTCGATGCGGCAGGGTTGGCGATCAAATCAGGCAACGCCGCCCTGCTGCGCGGTTCTGGGAGTGCCTTCGAATCGAACCAAGCCTTGGTGTCCGTCCTGGCTGACGCCGCAGCGAAGTCAGGCTTGCCCGCGGACGCCATTCAATTGGTTCCAGGTACCGATCGATCGAGTGTCTCTCATCTGCTGCACGCCCGAGGCTTGGTCGACATCATCATTCCGCGTGGTGGCGCCGGGCTGATCAATTTTGTCGTTGAGAATTCGACCGTTCCGGTAATCGAAACCGGCGTCGGCAACGTCCATATCTTCATCGACGCGAGCGCCGATCTCGACATGGCTGAACGGATCGTGGTCAACTCCAAGATCTCGCGTCCCAGCGTCTGCAACTCCGCCGAGTCCTTACTCGTACACCAGGCGATCGCCGACCAGTTCCTACCCCGAATCACCTCTGCGTTGCAGGTGCTGGGCGTCGTTGTGCACGGAGACGAGCAGTTTGTCCACGTCAATGCTGACGTTGTTGAAGCTACCGATGAGGACTGGGCAACGGAGTACCTCTCCCTGGATCTCGCCGCGAGAGTAGTCGCAGACCTTGATGAGGCGATCGATCACATCAGACGCTGGTCCTCCGGCCATACCGACGCCATCGTGACCGCCGACCTGGCAGCCGCGCGGCGGTTCGTGAGCCGAGTCGACTCGGCAGCAGTGGTGGTGAACGCTTCGACGCGATTCACCGACGGTGGCGAGTTCGGCTTCGGTGCCGAGATCGGCATCTCAACCCAGAAGCTCCACGCGCGGGGGCCGATGGGCTTGCGGGAGCTCACGTCGACCAAATGGGTGGTGTTCGGCGACGGCCAGATCCGTTGACCGGCCAGATCGGGTGACAGAGAGGAATCACACGTTCCCACTGGACCTGACAAATCGGGTGATTTGCGACGCACGCCCGTCTTCGGTCGGAATCTCGGTTGGAAGTTCAAGTATTGTTCGACATCGGGCCGGCGTCGTCCCATCTGTAGGAGCCGATCAGATAAGCGAGGCCAGGCGTGGGTGACGTCACGGGATTTCTCAAGCACGACCGCGAGCTACCACAGCGGCGTCCGGTAGAGATCCGGCTGCAGGACTGGCGAGAGGTTTACGAGCCATTCGATCAGAAGTCCGTAGCAGACCAGGCCGGCCGTTGCATGGACTGTGGCATTGCCTTCTGCCACAACGGCTGCCCGCTCGGCAACTTGATTCCGGAATGGAATGATCTTGTCTACCGTGATCGCTGGGCCGACGCTATCGACCGGCTGCATGCGACCAACAACTTTCCAGAGTTCACCGGTCGGCTATGTCCCGCGCCCTGCGAGGCCTCCTGTGTGCTGGGAATCAGCCAGAAGCCAGTGACCATCGAGCAGATCGAAAAAGAGATCATCGAGCGTGCCTTTGCCGAGGGTTGGGTCACACCTCAGGTGCCGACGCGAAGGACCGGTAAGAAAGTGGCCGTCGTGGGTTCGGGTCCGGCAGGATTGGCCGCGGCCCAGCAGCTGACGCGGGCGGGCCACCAAGTCACGGTGTTCGAGCGGGCAGATCGCATCGGCGGGCTACTTCGTTACGGCATTCCTGAGTTCAAGATGGAGAAGAAGGCGATCGATCGGCGCCTGGCACAGATGACGGCTGAGGGCACCGAGTTCCGTACCGGCGTCAACGTTGGCGTAGACATCACCGCTGCACAACTTCGGGCGGATCACGATGCGGTCGTGCTGGCAGGCGGAGCGACGCAGTGGCGCGACCTGCCCGTCCCAGGTCGGGAGCTGAGCGGAATCCATCAGGCGATGGAATTCCTGCCTTGGGCCAACCGGGTACAGCAGGGCGACCTGAGTGCGGCACCTATCACCGCCAAGGGCAAGCGCGTAGTCATCATTGGCGGCGGCGACACGGGCGCCGACTGTCTGGGGACTTCGCATCGTCAAGGCGCGATATCCGTCCACCAATTCGAAATCATGGCGCGCCCCCCGGAGTCTCGGCCGGAGACCAACCCCTGGCCCACCTGGCCTTTCATCTTCCGGACTTCATCAGCGCACGAAGAGGGCGGCGAGCGGGTTTTTGCTGTCAACACCGAAAGATTCGTCGGCGATGACAGTGGCAACGTCACTGCCTTACTGGCGCATGAAGTCGAACTTGTTGATGGCCGGTTCGCCAAGATAGAAGGCAGCGACTTCGAGCTCGGTTGTGACCTCGTGCTGTTAGCGATGGGTTTCACTGGCCCCGAACGTGGTGATTTGCTCAATTCGCTGGGTGTGGACTTCACCGATCGTGGGACCGTAAGCCGCGACTCGCGCTGGGCGAGCAACGTCGATGGCGTCTTTGTCGCCGGAGACATCGGCCGAGGTCAGAGTCTGATCGTGTGGGCGATTGCCGAAGGACGATCGGCGGCCTCTGCGGTCGACGAGTGGCTGATGGGTCAAACCGATCTGCCACGTCCGATCACGCCGACCGCTGCACCGCAGAAGTAACGGGCGGGCAAGGTCGCAAACGCACGCCTCGTAGGATTCCGCCATGACCTCAGCGGCGGCCCGAAGATATGGTCACAACGATTCGAGTCCGACCGAGTCATCGGCGAGGGTCGGCATCATGGGCGGGACCTTCGATCCGATCCACCACGGCCACCTCGTCGCCGCGAGTGAGGTCGCAGATCTCTTCGACCTTGACGAGGTTGTTTTCGTGCCGACCGGCCAGCCGTGGCAGAAGGCAGATCGGGAGGTCAGCCCGGCTGAACACCGGTACCTGATGGCCGTGGTCGCGACCGCATCGAATCCACGATTCTGGGTCAGCCGCGTCGATATCGACCGCCCCGGACCGACGTACACAGTGGACACGGTTCGTGACATAGCGAAGATTCGACCCGGTGCCGAGCTCTTCTTCATCACCGGAGCCGATGCGCTTCATCAGATTCTGTCCTGGAAGGATGCCGACGAGCTGTTCGGTATGTGCCATTTTGTGGGAGTGACTCGGCCCGGCTATCACTTGTCAGGCGACCACTTGCCGTCCACCTCTGTGACGTTGTTAGACGTGCCGGCGATGGCGATCTCGTCATCGGCGGTTCGCGAGCGGGTGCGGTCGGAGCGGCCTGTTTGGTACCTCGTCCCTGACGGAGTCGTGCAGTACATAGGCAAACACGCGCTGTACCGCGAATGAACATAGCTCAGGGCTGGCCGAAGTTGATTGAACGCTGAGGAGCGCCGGACCGGCAATTGTGACGCTGTCGTTACGAGGCGGCCTGCTCGCACGTAGTATCGCTGGGTGGTTCTCAACAAGTTGCTACGCGCTGGCGAAGGTAAAATCGTCAGACGCCTGTCGTCCATAGCCGATCACATCGACACCCTCGAAGAGGACTATGTCGATCTCACCGATGCCGAGTTACGGGCGCTGACCGACCAGTTCAAAGCGCGCTATGGAGACGGCGAGACTCTTGACGAGTTGCTGCCCGAAGCCTTCGCGGTGGTGCGCGAAGCCGCTCGCCGCACGCTCGGCCAATTTCACTACAACGTTCAGCTCATGGGCGGGGCGGCACTGCATCTTGGCAACATCGCCGAGATGAAGACCGGTGAGGGCAAGACACTGGTCTCAACCCTGCCCGCCTACCTCAACGCGCTGTCCGGTGAAGGCGTGCACGTCGTCACCGTCAACGACTATCTCGCTGAACGTGACGGCGACTGGATGGGTCGAGTACACCGTTTCTTGGGCCTGTCAGTCGGCAAGATCTTGTCGAACATGACCCCCGAGCAGCGGCGAGCCAGCTACGCCTGCGATATCACCTATGGCACCAACAACGAATTCGGGTTCGACTACCTCCGTGACAACATGGCGTGGTCGACAGACGACTTGGTGCAGCGCGGCCACAACTTTGCTGTCGTCGACGAGGTGGACTCGATCCTTATCGACGAGGCCCGGACTCCGTTGATCATCTCTGGGCCAGCCGATGACAACCAGCGGTGGTACCCGGAATTCGCCCGGTTGGCGCCACGAATGAAAAAGGATGAGCACTACGAGGTCGAGGAAGGCAAGCGCACAATTGCCATCACCGAAGAGGGTGTCGAGTTTGTTGAGGACCAGCTAGGCATCGAAAACCTCTACGAGGCCGCTAACACGCCGCTGGTCGGCTATCTCAACAACGCGGTCAAGGCGAAGGAACTCTACAAGCGCGACCGCGACTACATAGTGCGGGACGGCGAGGTCCTAATCGTCGACGAGTTCACCGGACGTGTGTTGTCGGGTCGCCGCTACAACGAAGGTATGCACCAGGCGATCGAGGCCAAAGAAGGCGTCGCGATCCAACAAGAGAACCAAACGCTCGCAACGATCACGTTGCAGAATTACTTCCGGCTGTACAAACGACTCTCCGGTATGACGGGAACGGCACAGACCGAAGCTGCCGAGTTGCACCAGATCTACAAGCTCGGCGTCGTCCCGATTCCGACGAACCGCCCGATGGTGCGCGAGGACGCGACCGACCTCGTCTACAAAACTGAGGATGCGAAGTTCGCCGCGGTGATTGACGATCTGGCCGAACGCTACGAAAAGGGCCAGCCTGTTCTTGTCGGCACCGCGAGTGTCGCCAAATCCGAAATCATGGCCAACCTTCTGTTGCGTCGCGGAATCCCCCACGAGGTCCTCAACGCGAAGCAGAACGATCGCGAAGCAGCGATCGTAGCGATGGCCGGTCGCAAGGGCGCGATCACCGTTGCGACGAACATGGCCGGTCGGGGTACCGACATCATGCTCGGCGGCAACCCAGAATTCATGGCAGATGCAGAACTGCGCGAGCGCGGCGTCACTCCGGCCGAGACTCCAGAGGAGTACGAGGCGCTCTGGCCTGAGGTTCTGGCCAAGACGAAGGAAAGCATTGCCAGAGAGCACGACGAGGTCGTCGAACTTGGCGGCCTGTACGTACTTGGCACCGAGCGACACGAGTCGCGCCGAATCGACAACCAGCTCCGCGGCCGATCAGGCCGCCAGGGCGATCCGGGCTTCTCGCGGTTCTACCTGTCTCTTGGCGACGACCTCATGGTCCGCTTCAACGGCGACCGCATTGCCTCGATCATGAACTTCATGCGGTTGCCCGAGGACACTCCGATCGAGAACAAGCAGGTGTCCAAGGCAATTCAATCGGCTCAGACTCAGGTCGAACAGCAGAACTTCGAGATCCGCAAGAACGTTCTGAAATATGACGAGGTGCTCAACAAGCAGCGGACGGTGATCTACGACGAGCGGCGCAAGGTCCTCTCTGGCGCGGACATGTCTGGGCAGATACCGCCGATGATCACGGACGCCGTGACCTCCTACGTCGAGGGCGCAACCTCCTCCGGCTATCCCGAAGAATGGGACCTCGAACAACTTTGGGTGGCACTGAAGACCCTCTACCCGATCTCGTTGACCATTGACGAGGCGATCGAGACCGCGGGCGGCAATCGCAACGATTTGACGCGGGAGTTTCTCGTTGAAGAGATCGTCGCCGACGCGCTCGCCGCTTACGAGCAGCGAGAAGCGGATCTGGGCCCGGACGTTACGCGCGAACTCGAACGTCGGGTGCTGCTGTCGGTTTTGGACCGCAAGTGGCGCGAGCATCTTTATGAAATGGACTACCTGCAAGAAGGCATCGGTCTTCGGGCAATGGCTCAACGTGACCCTCTGGTGGAATATCAAAAAGAGGGTTTTGACATGTTCAGCGCGATGATGGACGCGATCAAAGAGGAGTCGGTGGGCTTCCTATTCAACCTCGAGGTTCAGGTGGAGGACGACGCTGCTGCCGCGGCTCCGATGGACAGCGCGCCCATCGACAACGGTGTAGTCCCAGATCCGGTAGCAGCTGCGGAGCGAGTGATCGCCGATATCGCTGCGGGCGGGCCAGGCGCCGATGATCACCCCAACATCTCGGCGAAGGGCCTCGGTCGGACCGAGACGAAGGCCTCGCTCACTTACAGCGCTCCCTCTTTGGATTCTGACACCCCGGAGGTTCGAACCGAGACGGCAGCGTCGTCTGAAAACGGCAACAGGCCTGCGCCCCCTCGGCAACGGCGGGCCAACCCCAACCGAGGTTCACGCGGTAACAAGCGCAAGCGGTAAGGCTGTGCAAGCGGTAAGGCTGTGCAAGCGGTAAGTACGGCGCGAACGTAAGTACGGCGCGAACGTAAGTACGGCGCGAACGTAAGTACGGCGCAAACGGTTCTGCGCGGAACCTGCCTCCTGCGCTAACGCGGTCCTCTGGCTGGTAACACCCAACGCGGCCGTGCGAGCAAGAAATCGACAAGCGCGGCAGGCCCACCCCCGTGATGGCCTGCCTCGCTCGTCGTTTCGCTCCTCGCTTGCCGTTATGTGGTTGGCAAGGTTGCGTGCGCTCTGGTGGCCCGCTCAGCCGATCTGCAGGCGCACGCAGCGCCAACGACCATCGAGCCCCTCAAGTCGTAGGGCAATAGCGCGAAAGCGTGGCCCAATCCGCACGATTGCCGCGATCTCTGCTACGCCGTCTGCGGGTTCGATGACGTGTAATGAGTGCAGACACGCCGGACGGGCAGCCGTGCCCAGCCGGCTGATCTTGCCGGCGTCCCGAGCTAGGCCGGCCTGCACTGCGGGCGCGGTGTACTGGGACAGCTGACTTGCCTGGCGTCTCCCCGTCGCGGTCTCGATAATCCCTATGACCAGCCGGCGCGCGAATCGCTCGAGTTCCGGTAAATCCGCTCGCCCGGTGGGTTGCGCCTTGAAAGAACCGCGCGTCATTGACAGCCGCATCGTTGATGGTGCACTCAGGTCGTCTTGGGGAAACGGAAGCGGCCGATCCAACGGACCGATCAGGCTTAGATGTCTCGGCAAGAGCTCGTCATCGAACGGTGGCTCTCTGACAGGCGCAGGCTTCACTACGAATCGGGGGGCTACGGCGATCGCCCGGTTGACGACTCCGACGGGCGAATACGTGAGGGCGGCCGACACCTCAGCGCTCCCTTGATGGAGCGTTGAGCTGCTCGCCCGGAACCAGGAGCCCGGGGTCGTCGCCGACGACGCTGCGATTCTGGGCGTACCAGCGCGGCCATTCACGCGCAATCTGCGCCGCCGTCGTCTGTGGTCCGAGCCGATGCGCAGCGATCAGCCAGAGTGAGTCGCCGCGTTTCACGGTCATGCTGGTCGGCAGTTGTGCATGCGTGGGGGCGCCCCCCGGGATGTTTACTCGGGTCCCTCCCCGACCAATCTGATTCTTCGGCGCACTCGGGGCCATTCGAGGCGGCGAGGTTCGGGTGGCCGGCGCCGCGCTGGGCCGCGCGTTCTGGCCAACCTTGGCGTTCTCGCCGACGTCGGTTGGCCACGTTATGGCAGGCCCGTTGGTGACCGGGCTGGCACCTGTGGCGACAGGCTCCGGGGCGGTGACAGTCTGCGTTCGTTGCGGCGGACCGCCGCGCACCCAATCGATGGCAGGCAAGCTGCTCGCAGCGACTGTCACCGCGCTATCACTCGGGGGCAGTGGGTCGGCGGACGCCATCGTCGTGCCGAGGAGGATTGATGCTCCGGCGGCACCGATAACAATGCGCTGGAGCGCAAGCGGCGCGAACTTAGTTGCCAACCCTCGCCCGATGGACCCGATCCGACCTGGCAGCAAACCTAGCGCTGTCGATCCCAGGCCCAAGGCCAGCCAAAGCGCTACCAGCCACAACGTGCCGGTGAGCAGCACGAACGCGGCCTGATCGGTGCCGACGCGGAGTACCCAATCGTGCGGTGCGGCCAGGCCTTCGCACATCTCGTGCCAGCGCGGCCGCACCCGGAGCAGCACCCAGCCGTCTGCTGCCACGGACGACACAAGGGGCAATTGGGATCGCAGTCTCATTCATCATCCTTTCGTTTGCTTTCGTTTGCCTTTATATGACGTCGGTATAGCTCGGTCAAGCGGTTGGCAAAACCCATCGCAGTTGGCTCGAACCAGGCATCCTGTAGTCACTGGATCGGGTGCTCGAAAGGAAAACGGGATGCGCTGGGATGGGCTCTTCGCGGATCTGGAGGCGCAGGCCGCTGCGTTGGCTGCGGCCGAACGGAGCGCTGAAGTTGAGGAGCGCACGCGGGTCGAAGCAGCGCAGCTGGGCGTGATCGACCGGCTGCGGCCATCGGTGGGATCGCAGCTTCGGCTGCGGTGCGAAGGTGGCTTGGTGGTTTTCGGGCAGGTTCGCCGAGTCGGCTCGGACTGGGTTCTGATGGGCGAGAGTTCCGGTCGCGAAGCCGTCGTGTCGATAGCCGCGGTCAACGCAATCAGCGGCCTCGGTCGATTGTCGGCAGCACCGCGCTCGATGGGACGGGTGGAATCGCGGCTCGGCTTCAGGCATGTGTTGCGTGGCATCGCCCGCGACCGCTCGTCGGTGCGAATTCAGTCAACCGATGGCAGCGTTGTGGACGGGACGATCGACCGCCTAGGCGCGGACTTCCTAGAGCTTGCTGTGCATGCGGCGGGGGAGTGGCGACGCAACACCGAGGTTCTGGATGTACAAGTGATTGTTCTGCGCGCCGTAGCCGCGGTTCAAAGGGATGCCGCAGGCTGACCCCCTGTGACCGACGGGTTTCGGGACGAGACAGGTTTGCCCATATATCTAACGGGCAAACTCGATCGTCAGACCCCTGATTTGTCTTGGCCTGATCGGTACGTTAAGGTTCTTGTTGCACGGTGTTGGGCTTGTTGTTGTGGGTCTGGTGGTGTGTGGTCATCGAGACAGAAAAGCGGCTTCATGCCGGTACTGATTGGTGGCGTTCGGGTCGGGTGCGGTTGTTTGACTGTGCGTGTCGGGCCGAGTAGTGTTTTGTGGGTTGCCCCGGATCGGATTCGCCTTTGTGGTGGGTTTGTGGTGGTGTGTGTTTGTTCTTTGAGAACTCAACAGTGTGCTGAAAGTTAGTGCCATTTTTTTGCCTGTGGCATGGTGGCTGGCTCTTTTGTGGGTTGGTTGTTGTGTTGTGGGTTGTTGTGATTGATTTAGGGTTGATTTTTTGTCGGCTCGGAATTGGTCAGTAATCGTTGACTGCTCTTTGGGGTGGTTGGCTTTCTTGTGGTTGATTCTCTGCTTCGCGCCTTTTTTGGTGTGGGGTGGGTTTTCTTTGAAGCATTCACGGAGAGTTTGATTCTGGCTCAGGACGAACGCTGGCGGCGTGCTTAACACATGCAAGTCGAACGATGAAGCCAGCTTGCTGGTGGATTAGTGGCGAACGGGTGAGTAACACGTGGGCAACCTGCCCCTGGCTCTGGGATAAGCCCGGGAAACCGGGTCTAATACTGGATATGAGATCGAGAGGCATCTCTTGGTTTGGAAAGTTTTTCGGCTAGGGATGGGCCCGCGGCCTATCAGCTTGTTGGTGGGGTAATGGCCTACCAAGGCGACGACGGGTAGCCGGCCTGAGAGGGCGACCGGCCACACTGGGACTGAGACACGGCCCAGACTCCTACGGGAGGCAGCAGTGGGGAATATTGCACAATGGGCGAAAGCCTGATGCAGCGACGCCGCGTGAGGGATGACGGCCTTCGGGTTGTAAACCTCTTTCAGCAGGGACGAAGCGTGAGTGACGGTACCTGCAGAAGAAGCACCGGCCAACTACGTGCCAGCAGCCGCGGTAATACGTAGGGTGCAAGCGTTGTCCGGAATTATTGGGCGTAAAGAGCTCGTAGGCGGTGTGTCACGTCGGCTGTGAAAACCTGGGGCTCAACCCCGGGCCTGCAGCCGATACGGGCAGACTAGAGTTCGGCAGGGGAGACTGGAATTCCTGGTGTAGCGGTGAAATGCGCAGATATCAGGAGGAACACCGGTGGCGAAGGCGGGTCTCTGGGCCGATACTGACGCTGAGGAGCGAAAGCGTGGGGAGCAAACAGGATTAGATACCCTGGTAGTCCACGCCGTAAACGTTGGGCGCTAGGTGTGGGCCTCATTCCACGAGGTCTGTGCCGCAGCTAACGCATTAAGCGCCCCGCCTGGGGAGTACGGCCGCAAGGCTAAAACTCAAAGAAATTGACGGGGGCCCGCACAAGCGGCGGAGCATGTGGCTTAATTCGATGCAACGCGAAGAACCTTACCTGGGCTTGACATGCAGGGAAATCTCGTAGAGATACGGGGTCCGTAAGGGCCTTGCACAGGTGGTGCATGGCTGTCGTCAGCTCGTGTCGTGAGATGTTGGGTTAAGTCCCGCAACGAGCGCAACCCTCGTCCTATGTTGCCAGCGAGTTATGTCGGGGACTCATAGGAGACTGCCGGGGTCAACTCGGAGGAAGGTGGGGATGACGTCAAGTCATCATGCCCCTTATGTCCAGGGCTGCACACATGCTACAATGGCCGGTACAAAGGGCTGCGATACCGCGAGGTGGAGCGAATCCCAGAAAGCCGGTCTCAGTTCGGATTGGGGTCTGCAACTCGACCCCATGAAGTCGGAGTCGCTAGTAATCGCAGATCAGCAACGCTGCGGTGAATACGTTCCCGGGCCTTGTACACACCGCCCGTCACGTCACGAAAGTCGGTAACACCCGAAGCCGGTGGCCCAACCCCTCGGGGAGGGAGCCGTCGAAGGTGGGATCGGCGATTGGGACGAAGTCGTAACAAGGTAGCCGTACCGGAAGGTGCGGCTGGATCACCTCCTTTCTAAGGAGCTGCTTCGGAATGTTCGCCGGTCCTGGGTGGCCGGTGGGGTTTCGCAGTGCATGCCTGTTCGTCGACGTCTGTTCGGCGCGGGCTGCTCGAGGGTGGAACACTAACTAATTCACTGGCTTCGGCCGGGGTGGGCTTTAGTACTCCAGAGTTTTCTGGGTGGAACGGGTCCGGTCCTGGTCCGGGGTGGTGTAGGCACACTGTTGAGTCCTGAGAGAACAAACAGTCCCGTCTAGCGGCGGGGGTTTGTTGCTTTCACGGTTTCCCTGGTTCGTGGCTTGGTCTGGTCTCTTTGCTGTTTGGGTAAGGGGTCGGGCGGGTCCGGGTGGGGGGCTGGATCGGTCTGATGCTCATGTTCCCTGAACTGCTTCTGCCTGTGGGTGGGGGTGTGCGGGGGTTGGTGTGAGTGTTGCCCGTACCTTGAGAACTGCACAGTGGACGCGAGCATCTTTGTGGTCAAGTTAATAAGGGCGCACGGTGGATGCCTTGGCACTAGGAGCCGATGAAGGACGTAGGAGGCTGCGATAAGCCTCGGGGAGCTGTCAACCGAGCTGTGATCCGAGGGTGTCCGAATGGGGAAACCCAGCACGAGTCATGTCGTGTTACCCGCATCTGAATATATAGGGTGTGTGGAGGGAACGTGGGGAAGTGAAACATCTCAGTACCCACAGGAAGAGAAAACAACCGTGATTCCGTGAGTAGTGGCGAGCGAAAGCGGAAGAGGCTAAACCAGTGACACGTGATAGCCGGCAGGTGTTGTGTTGTTGGGGTTGTGGGGCCATTCAGTGGGTTCTGCCGAGCCTGCAGGGAGTGAGAAAACAGTGTGGTTAGTCGAAGCGATTGAATGTCGTGGCGTAGAGGGTGATACCCCCGTAGACGAAAACCTGCTGTCTCCCGAGTGTTACCCCAAGTAGCAGCGAGCCCGTGAAATTCGCTGTGAATCTGGCGGGACCACCCGCTAAGCCTAAATACTACCTAGTGACCGATAGCGGACTAGTACCGTGAGGGAAAGGTTAAAAGCACCCCGGGAGGGGAGTGAAATAGATCCTGAAACCGCGCGCCTACAAGCCGTTGGAGCGTCGCCATGCCTTTGGGTGTGGTCGTGACAGCGTGCCTTTTGAAGAATGAGCCTGCGAGTTAGTGGTATGTGGCGAGGTTAACCCGTGTGGGGAAGCCGTAGCGAAAGCGAGTCTGAATAGGGCGTTTGAGTCGCATGCTCTAGACCCGAAGCGAAGTGATCTACCCATGGCCAGGTTGAAGCGCGGGTAAGACCGTGTGGAGGACCGAACCCACCAGGGTTGAAAACCTGGGGGATGAGCTGTGGGTAGGGGTGAAAGGCCAATCAAACTTCGTGATAGCTGGTTCTCCCCGAAATGCATATAGGTGCAGCGTCGCGTGTTTCTTGCCGGAGGTAGAGCTACTGGATGGCCTAGGGGGCTCACAAGCTTACCGAAGTCAGCCAAACTCCGAATGCCGGTAAGTGAGAGCGCGGCAGTGAGACTGCGGGGGATAAGCTCCGTAGTCGAGAGGGAAACAACCCAGAACACCAGCTAAGGTCCCCAAGCGTGTGCTAAGTGGGAAAGGATGTGGAGTCGCATAGACAACCAGGAGGTTGGCTTAGAAGCAGCCACCCTTTAAAGAGTGCGTAATAGCTCACTGGTCAAGTGATTCTGCGCCGACAATGTAACGGGGCTCAAGCACACCACCGAAGCTGTGTCATTCACGCGTTACCCTGTTCCTGCCTTTCGGGGTATGGGGCCAGGGGTGTGGATGGGTAGGGGAGCGTCGTGTGCCGGGTGAAGCGGCGGGGGAACCCAGCCGTGGACGGCACACGAGTGAGAATGCAGGCATGAGTAGCGAAAGGGGAGTGAGAAACTCCTCCGCCGGATGACCAAGGGTTCCTGGGCCAGGCTAATCCGCCCAGGGTAAGTCGGGACCTAAGGCGAGGCCGACAGGCGTAGTCGATGGACAACGGGTTGATATTCCCGTACCCGCGAAAGAGCGCCCATGATGAGGCTAGTGATGCTAAGCGCCTGAAACCGGTCATGTCTTCGGACGGAAACCGGTGGAGCGCGTGACCCGAGCTAGTAGTAGTCAAGCGATGGGGTGACGCAGGAAGGTAGTCGTACCAGTCAGTGGTAATACTGGGGCAAGGTGGTAGGGCGTCACGTAGGTAAATCCGCGTGACACAGGCCTGAGAACTGACGCGTAGCCGATTGGGGCGAATTCGATGATCCTATGCTGCCGAGAAAAGCCTCTAGCGAGCTCTGAGCGGCCCGTACCCCAAACCGACACAGGTGGTCAGGTAGAGAATACTAAGGCGATCGAGTGAACCATGGTTAAGGAACTCGGCAAAATGCCCCCGTAACTTCGGGAGAAGGGGGGCCTGTCCGCGTGATCCGTACAAGCGACGGTGAGCGTGGGAAGGCCGCAGAGACCAGCGAGAAGCGACTGTTTACTAAAAACACAGGTCCGTGCGAAGTCGCAAGACGATGTATACGGACTGACGCCTGCCCGGTGCTGGAAGGTTAAGAGGACCGGTTAGCCCGTAAGGGCGAAGCTGAGAATTTAAGCCCCAGTAAACGGCGGTGGTAACTATAACCATCCTAAGGTAGCGAAATTCCTTGTCGGGTAAGTTCCGACCTGCACGAATGGCGTAACGACTTCTCGACTGTCTCAACCGTGGACTCGGCGAAATTGCACTACGAGTAAAGATGCTCGTTACGCGCGGCAGGACGGAAAGACCCCGGGACCTTTACTATAGCTTGATATTGGTGTTCGGTTCGAATTGTGTAGGATAGGTGGGAGACTGTGAAACCCGCACGCCAGTGTGGGCGGAGTCAACGTTGAAATACCACTCTGTTCGAATTGGATGTCTAACCTCGGTCCGTAATCCGGATCAGGGACAGTGTCAGGTGGGTAGTTTGACTGGGGCGGTCGCCTCCTAAAATGTAACGGAGGCGCCCAAAGGTTCCCTCAGCCTGGTTGGCAATCAGGTGTTGAGTGCAAGTGCACAAGGGAGCTTGACTGTGAGACTGACAGGTCGAGCAGGGACGAAAGTCGGGACTAGTGATCCGGCACTGGCTAGTGGAAGCGGTGTCGCTCAACGGATAAAAGGTACCCCGGGGATAACAGGCTGATCTTCCCCAAGAGTCCATATCGACGGGATGGTTTGGCACCTCGATGTCGGCTCGTCGCATCCTGGGGCTGGAGTAGGTCCCAAGGGTTGGGCTGTTCGCCCATTAAAGCGGCACGCGAGCTGGGTTTAGAACGTCGTGAGACAGTTCGGTCCCTATCCGCCGCGCGCGCAGGAGTCTTGAGAAAGGCTGTCCCTAGTACGAGAGGACCGGGACGGACGAACCTCTGGTGTGTCAGTTGTCCTACCAAGGGCACTGCTGATTAGCTACGTTCGGAAGGGATAACCGCTGAAAGCATCTAAGCGGGAAGCTCGTTTCAAGATAAGGACTCCCATCCCAAGTGGAGTAAGGCCCCCGGCGAGACCACCGGGTTGATAGGCCAGAAGTGGAAGACCAGCAATGGTTGCAGCTGACTGGTACTAATAGGCCGAGGACTTCACCACAAACATGCTACGCGTCCACTGTGCGGTCTCTCGAGATACGGACCCCCCACCACCCACCCCACAACACCAGGGGCCGGGCCGGCGGGAGCGGACCACACATCTCCATAGAGTTTCGGCGACCACAGCGAGAGGGAAACGCCCGGACCCATCCCGAACCCGGAAGCTAAGCCTCCCAGCGCCGATGGTACTGCGCGGGCCACCGCGTGGGAGAGTAGGACGTCGCCGGACACAACTTAAGTTAGGGCCCTTTCCAGGACAACTGGAAAGGGCCCTAACTTCGTTTTATCGATTTGCTATCGTCTATCGCGACGTGAACTGCCGCCATTGTCCGGCAGATAGTTTAGTTGCTTATTCTGCCGACTGGTCCGCGGGGGAGTCGACGAATGGATGTTCGGCTACGAATTGTTTTGTTTGGTCATACATTCGCGCTATGTATGACTCGAGTTGTTCGCGCTCCACTCGCCACTGTCCACGTCCGCCGATTTTGATTGCGGCCAGATCGCCCGATCGAACCAACGCGTAAGTCTGCGAGGCGGAGATGTTCAGAACCTCAGCTACATCGGTGAGCGTGAGAAAGCGGGGGTCTGTCATCTCGTCCCTCCCTAGTTGCACGTTCACATTCTCTCACCTCTGTACCCGCTGAGACCTTTGGTTATCCACAGATCCTCGGATTCGCCAGACTGCAGTGTCGACTTATTAGACGATCTTGATCATGAGTGACAACTCCCTTCAGCCGCAGACGTCGCATTTCGGCGCTAACGAATCGTCGGCCCCGTCGGCTAGCCCGCGCCGCATGAATCGCCCAAGTTGGTTGGACCTCAGATTGATCGCCGGCGTTCTCCTCGTTCTCACGGCAGTCCTGGTCGGCGCATTTGTCGTTTCGTCCGCAGATCATCGAATGCCGGTCTGGGCGCTGACCAGAAATGTGTCGGTCGGCACCGTTTTGCGAGCGGAGGACCTCAAGACTGTGCGTGTACAGCTCGGTAGCGCAGTGACGAGTTATGTATCGACAGATCAGCCGGTTTCAGGGCGCCAGGTTACTTCTCCTATCGCCGCTGGGGAGCTACTCGGTCAAGCAGAGCTGATCGCGCCGGAGGCCGGAGTTTCAGTCGTGATTCCGGTGCGACCGGAAGACGCGCCGAAGGTCGCACAGGGGGACCGGGTGAGTATCTGGGTGAGCACAAAGTCTTGCCGCGGCCTAGTCCTGTTGCGGGACGTCGCTGTGCAGGACATCAAATCAGGCGGTGGCGGCTCGCTGAGCGGGTCGGCGACCATGGGGATTCTGGTCCGGCTGACACCGGCCGACGCACAGCGGGTGATCGGGGTGCTGGACTTGGACGGCACCGTAATTCGGATCGGAGTGTTGTCGTCCACGGAGCGGCCAGCCGGGTCAGACGACGACCTAACCGCTTGCGCGGGTCCTGCTCGATGAGCATTCCCGTTCTGAGTGCAGCCGGAGGGTCAGCTTGGGAGGCCGATTTGCTCGGCGAACTCGAGGTAGGCGAGCACGCGATCGTGGTAGTCCGACGGTGCGTGGACGTCGTCGATCTTCTTGCGGTGGCCGCTTCGGGCGTCGCGGTTGCAGTACTGGTCGACGCTCGCCTCCGGCGACTCGATACTGACGCAGTGGATCGGCTTGTTGCAGCAGGAGTCGTCGTGGTCGGCATCGCAGCCGTCGATGATGTTCAGTTCGGCCTGGATTCAGCGCATCTGCAGAGCGTCGGCGTCGGTCATGTCGTTCCCTCCGACGCCGACGCCGGCGTCTTCGCCGCCACCGTGTTGAGCGCGTTGTCCGATGGTGCGAATCCATCTCCGAGCCGTGCCTACGCGGATCCGGTTTTTGCGACAGGCCAATTGACTGTCCGGCCTGTTGATGCCGAAGGCGCCGTCGAGGATTCTGCCTCGCTCGCCGAGCCAGTCGCAAAACAGGGTTCGGTGGTCGCGGTATGGGGCCCGACTGGAGCGCCGGGGCGGACAACGGTGGCGGTAACACTGGCCGATGAGCTGTCAAGGTTGCCGGTGAGCGCCTTGGTGGTGGACGCAGACGTCTACGGCGGAGTCGTGTCGTCGGTGCTTGGACTTCTCGATGAGTCGCCCGGGGTGGCGGCGGCATGTAGGCAGGCGCAGTCGCGTCGATTGGATCGAGCCAGCCTTGCCGGGCTGGCGTGGCAGATCAATCCGAACCTCCGCGTGCTGACTGGACTCCCGCGGGCTGATAGATGGCCCGAACTGAAGACGACTGCCATCGACGCGTTGCTAACCGTCTCCAGAGCGCTCGCCGAATTCACGGTTGTGGATGTCGGTTTCTCCCTCGAAAGCGACGAGGAATTGAGCTTCGATACCCTTGCGCCCCGCCGGAATGGCGCCACGCTCGCGGTACTTGATGGCGCCGATCTCATACTTGCGGTCGCCTCTGCGGACCCAATTGGGATTCAACGCTTGGTGCGTGGGTTGTCTGACCTACGAGAGGCGGAAGTATCTGCGCCCGTCTGGATCGTCATGAACCGGGTCCGACGTGGCGTTGTTCCGGGTGATCCGGTAACAGAGCTCGACGCAGCGTTGCGCCGGTTCGCCGGTCAATCCTCAGCGGCGTTGCTTCCCTACGACCGGCCTGGCCTTGACAGCGCACTGGCGGTCGGCAAAACCCTGGCCGAGGTGGCGCCCGGAAGCCAGTTGCGCCGCTCAGTCCGCGAGCTCGCAGCTGCCGTCGCAGGAGTACCGGTGCCCGAGGGCGGGCGTCGGCGCAAAGCAGACATTTCGTCCTGAGAGCCCAGCGGTCGCGACCTTTGGTGTCAGATCATCATGTCTCGCACGTCAAGAACGTGACACGATCAAGGCATGGCCGACCGGCTCAGTTCGTTGGACGTCTCGTTCCTCTATCTCGAAGGCGCGAAGACGCCGATGCACATGGGCGGGCTCGCGGTTTTCGAGCAGCCCGCCTCGGGATTCGACTACGACACTCTGGCCCAGCTGATCGAGCAACGGATCTCTCTTGTGCCGCGTTACCGCCAGAAGATCAAATCGGTTCCCGGCCATCTGGGGTCTCCCGTCTGGGTTGACGATTCGGGCTTCGACCTCACCTATCATCTCCGCCGCTCAGCCCTTCCGCGGCCAGGTTCGGAGGATCAGCTCCGGGAACTCGTAGGTCGGGTCCAATCGCGGCCTCTGGACCGGAACCGGCCGCTATGGGAGATGTACCTTGTCGAGGGCGTGGCCGGCGGCGCGAGCGAGAGATTCGCACTCATCACGAAAACCCATCAGGCCATGATCGATGGAATCAGTGCCATTGACATCATTCAGGTGATTCTTGATGCCTCTGCGACACCGCGGCCGGTTTTGGACGATCATTGGATGGCTGACGTCGAGCCGGGATCAGTCTCGCTTGTCGTCGACGCGATGGCCGAACTCATCCATCGCCCCGGTGCCGTTGTCGACGCGGCCAGAATCGGGCTCGCTGACGCACGCAGTCTCACCGGGCGGGTCGGAAAGGCGGCCAATGCGCTGCTGTCGGCCGCACGAACTGTGGTCAGCTCCGCTCCGGTCTCGCCGCTTAACGCGACAATCGGATCACAGCGGAGGTTCGCGACTGCGAAGACTGATCTTGACGACTACAAGAAGGTTCGCAAGCAAGCTGACTGCACCGTTAACGATGCCGTTCTGACTACCCTGACCGGTGCAGTTAGAGGCTGGCTGCTCTCTCGTGGAGAGTCGGTGAGCCCGGCGAGTCTGGTACGAGCGATGGTGCCGCTCAGCGTGAACGATCCCGACTCCGATCAGCCCAACAGGCGCGTCTCGTCCTTTCTGGTGGATCTTCCCGTCGGAGAACCGAATCCGATCGTTCGTCTCGCCCAAGTGAGCTACGCGATGAAGGCACATCAGGAATCCGGGCAGTCCGTCGGCGCCGACGCGTTAGTGGCTTTGTCGGGCTTTGCTCCCCCCACTCTGCACGCGATGGGTGCGCGAGTTGCGAGCGGTGTCAGCCGGCGCCTGTTCAATGTGGTGATCACAAACGTGCCCGGTCCGCAGGCCCCGCTGTACGCCGGCCAGGCGAAGATGTTGGAGATGTACCCTGTTGTGCCGCTGGCGGTTGGCCAAGCGCTGTCGATTGGACTCACCTCCTACGACGGCGGCGTCTATTTCGGCTTGAACGCCGATCGCGATGCCATGTACGACGTCGATCTGCTGGCATCGTTGATCGAGGAATCCTTAGCCGAACTGCTGGCGGCCACGGGCGTCCCTCGCAATCGCCGTCGGTGACGCTCACCGGACGAGAGGACGAGTCTTTGCCAGGGCAACCGAGGCGGCAAGCGCGAAGCGAGCAACCCAGGCGGGCGTTCGTGTTCGGAGGCGGCGGAGTCCTTGGATTTGCCTGGATTGTAGGTGCGTTGACTGCGATCCAGCATGAGCTAGGTGTTGAGGCGGGTCCGGCCGACCTGACCGTGGGTACGTCGGCCGGAGCAGTTGTTGCTGGCCTGATCGGATGTGGCGTTGACGTTGACAGCATTTGCCGGCATCAGCTTGGCATGCCGCTACCGGAAGACCCACCGATCAGCTGGAACTACGAGGCCGATTCAGGGGGTGCACTGCCGCCTCGTCCGGGCCTGCGGCCAGGATCGCCGAGGCTACTGTGGGACGGCATCCGCCACCATGCATCAGTACCTCCGGTTGTGGCTTTGTCGGGCTTGCTGCCTCGTGGTCGAGGTTCTCTGGAGCCGATCCATCGGATGCTTGACGCAGTCTTGGCGGAATCGTCAGTGGACCAACGCTTCACCGGCGACGGCTCATGGCCCTCGCGGGATACCTGGGTGGTAGCGACTGACTACTCGAAAGGTAACCGGGTGGTTTTCGGACGCGACGGCGGACCCGCCGCGGGGCTTGCGGACGCCGTCTGCGCTTCGTGTTCAATTCCGGCGTGGTATGCCCCGGTCGAAATTGCCGGCGCCGCGTACATCGACGGCGGCACGACGTCGAACGCCTCGGTCGACATAATCGATCCCCTTCGATATGCGGAGGTGTTCGTACTCGCGCCGATGGCAGCTGTTGCTCCGGACAGCCCGCGGTCTCCCGTCGCGATGGTCGAACGTAGGGTTCGACGGGCGATCACACGTGGGATCGTGCAAGATGTCGAACGGCTGCGCAGCGCGGGGGCAAGAGTCACGCTGCTCACTCCGGGTCCTGACGATCTCGAAGCCATGGGAGCGAACTTGATGAATCCGCGTCGCCGAACCGACGTACTACACACGGCCTTGCGAACTTCCGCTATGGAATTGAAGAACCAGGCACGAAACCCCCCGATAGGACCGCAGGCGGGTACCGCGTGAGGGTTTATTTGCCTGGCAGCACCACTGTCTTGAGGATTCTCGCCCGCGACGGCGTTATGTCGCCGCCTCCCATCACCGCCTTCGCGGTCACACCAGGCCTACGTGAGTGGTACCTCGACGACGATGTCGAGGAGCTCGAGTATGCAGCGACCTCCGAAGCAGCTCGTGCCTCGCTTCGTTTGTTATCGGGTGATCCGAGCGCTGCTCGGCGTCGGGTCGTGATCGCTGCGGACGTACCGGATGCTTCGGTGACGATTCGCGATGATCTTGATCGAGGCGTGGTACGTGTCGAGACCGAGATCCCGATCTCCGCGTGCGCTTCCGTACATGTTGACGACCGTGAGGCGGAACAGGCGGTAGCAGCGGCAGCGGAGGTTGTAGACGCGGCAGATCTCGGCGATGAGCAGGCTGAGGACCTTGTCGATGATGCTGATGGCTTCGAACTGTCCTGGTTTGCGACGCAGGAGATTGATGATCTGCTGACCGATATCGAGTCGTGAGAACGGTTCGGACACGGACAGCCTCACTCCATCGCGATCACCTGAATCGGCAGACCGTCTGGGTTGGTCCTGCGAACCTCGTGCGTGACTAGAACCCCCCGTCCGGGAACCCTCGCCTCACGGCTAGGGGGAACATGCACGCCGAGCAATTCGCCGTCGCTGATCGTCGGCTGCAGAAGAAGTCCGGTCCGGTTCCGCCGCATGTCGAATGCAATGCCGCGAAAGCTGACCATCAGCTGATCGGCTCGAGCTGTCGCAGCAATGGCAATGTCGCGCCTCCTCGCAACCAGCGCGATTGCTTCCGAGAGCAGCGTGCCCTGTAGGGACTCGCAGTCGTCGATCAGGAGCAGTTGTCCGGCGAACTCCGCGGCGATCCGGCAGGCGGTCTTGTCGTCACCGTCGACCATCGGATCAATCAGCTGCACACCGTGATGTGCCGCCCATCTCGCGAGCACCGATTGCTGCTCTGCGACGACTAAACAGGCGGTACCGCTGATATCGGCCTGCGCTGCCAGGGCGTGGAGCGCGACGCTTCGACCGCTCCGGGCGGGGCCAACGATGAGGAAGCGATTGTCGCGCGAGAAGAGATCGATGCTGATGGGTGCCGGGTCGTCGCCGCCAACACCTAGCAGGACAGCGCCTGCGCGCCTCGCGGTGCTGAGCGGACCGCTCTGCGACCTGGTCGATGGTGAAACGCGAGTCGGAAGGGGTCGGATCACCATCGGCTCAGTGAGCCGGGGTGCCTGGGCGCGGGCAGCTACCCGGCGGATAGCCGCCCACTGTGATTGTGCCGACGGATTCTCGGCTAGCAGGACGAATTGGACCTCGAGACAATCGTCAGCTGAAATGCCCCTACCTGGTTTGAAGACAGCTGGGACCGCGGCCGAGGGTATTCCAGCCATCGCGTAATCACTCTCGTCGGTCAGACCGAGAAGGAACTTTCGGCGAAGAGTCGACGCGATTCGAACTCCGAGCGTTGCGCGATCCCCAGCGACGAGGACGGTGAAACCAGTTGCAGCACTGTCGCGGAGTATCCGTAGCAGCGCATCCGACGAACGTCCGGAGTCGTAGTCTTCGCTCAGCGCGTTAAAGCCCTCCCAACCGTCGAGTGCAAGCACTATCCACGGCAGTCCCTCGCCAAGCTCGTTGGCCTCTGCCACCGAGCCGACTCCGAGCTGGGCCAAGCGACGTTGTCTGGCATCGAGCTCCTCGGACAATCTATAAATCAGCCGTGCGATCGATGCGGCACTGTCGGCGGTAGCGACCGAGCCGCAGTGCGGGAGCTCGATCAAGGGGGCAAGTGAACCGCTCGCACAGTCGATGACGTAGCAATGCATAGAATCGGGATCGAGAGCGTCAGCAGCGAGGCCGATGAACGTCCGCAATACCGTAGTCCGGCCGCTGCGTGGGCCTCCGATGAGGCCCAATGATCCTCCCACCGCTAGGTCGTGGTGCAGCGCCGGCTGGGTCTGATGTGCGGGATCATCCATAACTCCAAAGGCAATTCGGGTTCTGCAGGCTTTGGTGGAGGACACATCGGCGGCGTTGATCAACCAAGGCAAGGGCGGTAGCCACGGTGTTGACGGAAGCGGAGCGGCCAGTTGAGAAACGGCCTCCTTGGCGGCCCGGCACAGCGTTTCCAACTCGTTGTCAGCGGACTCTAGACCGGCTTCGCCTGTCCCGATCGGCCTGTTCCAGGAGTCGAGCGGCCTCACTGCGGCAACTTCGCCGTCGGCCGAACGCAGTCCGATGCGTGCTGTCTGGAACTCTACGAGTCCGCTCGCGAGTCTTGCGAAGGCTCTTCCGGGCAGGGACTTGGCAATCCGAGCTGCCGCGGCGGTGCCGATCACATCCGTTGATTCGCCCGGGTCGATGACACGCAGCGCGATGCGTAACGCCATGTTCGCCTTGATCTCAGGTGAAACCACGCCGCCCGGGCGCTGGGTGGCCAAGATTAAGTGAACGCCGAGCGATCGTCCGCGTTGAGCGATTCCGATCAGCCCGCTGACAAAGCTCGGCAAATCGTCGGCGAGCGAAGCGAACTCGTCCACGACCAGGACCAAGCGAGGCATCTGCGCCTGTAGAACCCCAGCCTTCGAACGGTATTCGGTTACGTCGGCGGCGCCCACCGCAGCGAAGGCTTCCTCTCGGCGCCGAAGCTCGGCCTCGAGGGAGGTGAGCGCTCGTCGTGTCAGATATGGGTCAAGGTCGGTTACCAGGCCGAGGACGTGCGGGAGGCCAGAGCACTCGGCAAATGCTGCGCCACCCTTGTAGTCGATCAACACGAAACTCATGTCGTAGGGAGCGTTACCTACGGCCAAGCCAGCCACCCACGAACGCAGCAGCTCGGACTTGCCTGCGCCGGTGCTCCCCGCAACGAGGGCGTGTGGTCCGTCCTGGAGAAGATCTAACATGGTCGGGCCAGCGCCCGACATCCCAACGGGAGTTGCCGTCCTCGGTCCGCTCTGCCAGCTCTCGATAAGGGAAGGCGCGCTCAGACTTCCGCCCAGCAAGTTGACGAGTCGCACCTCCGGCGGCAGGGTCGTCGAAACATCTGCACCCGCGTCCCGGAGCGGGGCCAGTGTCCGAGCGAGTCTGTCAGCCCAAGCGAGCGACACACAGTCTGCAGCGATGTGGGTGATGCGCTCTTGATCGAGCACAGCCAGTTCGAGTTGAGTCCCTGTCTCGCCTCCGAACTCTGCGACCGCGCGGCATGACGGCGGCAGCAGCCGTGATGAATCGTCAATGCATAACGCAGTGATGCCCACTGCAGGTCCGTCCTCAAGAAGCGTTCGCAGGCCCGGCATGGATCCGAAATCCCTAGCACGGTCAATGAGCACGACCGTCCATGGCCCCTCCCAGCCGCCTCGATCAGCTGGCCGGCCATTTTCTCGATCCGTGATGCGAGCGAGCAGGTCGGCCAGCAGACGCTGATGACCCGCTGTGTCCGTCGCGATATCACGGACTCCTGCGGAAGCGCTCCATAGCCATCTCAGCCATCGCCAATCCTGCTGTTGGTGTGAGAGAAACGCGCACAGCGTGAGTTCTCTCGGCGAGTGCAGTGCAAAAAGCTGGGCAGCTATCCAGCGGGCCGAGCCTCGGACGACCCCTTGCGGTCCGACCAATCCGAGGGCCCCGCCTCTCAGCGACGCCGTAGCCGGCACTGCTGGTGCGACAGCAGCCGACAGCGGCTTACCGGACCGTTGCCCAAACACCGCGGCTGGCTGATCCGCCAAACCTAGCCGGACTGAGAGGAAGTCGTCGTCTTCAAGCTTTCGCTCCCAGATGCGGCAATCGGGCAGTGAAACGGCGCTGGCGACAGCGGCCGGATCGGGAAAGTCGTAGCGTCGTCGCTCGATCTCCTCCGCTAACCGGGCTGCCAGGTCGCGTTCAGCGCCCCGCTCAGCATCGTGGAAAACCTGACTACTTGATCGTCCGCTGCGGCGCCAGCTTCGACGTCCGGCGGCGGTGGTGGCAATTAGTGTGACGGGGCCGAGCAAGGCGAAAGCGAGGAACTGCGGATTGTGCATCATGACGGCTACACCACCTGCCAGGACGGCCGGAAACAATGCAGCGAGCAGCTGTACCCGTGGCCGGGCCGATGATGAGGGATAGTCAGGAAAGTCGATTACCGAAACACCGCGAGGCTGAAGCATGCGGGGCGGACGGTTCACCAATACCGTTCCGTCCGGCGCTGATCGGGTCGCTGCCGGCGGCTCGCCAGCTGAAACGACCGCTAGCGTGGAGCTCCCAATTTGGATGCACTCGCCTGGCGCGAGCGCGCGGGAGCCATCTACCTGCACGCCGCCAACGAAGTGGGTGCCGTTCGTAGACGACAGGTCGGTCAGCCTGAGCCCGCGATGATCGACCTCAAGTTCCAGATGCAACCGCGAGACGTCCGGGTCTTTGATCGTGAGATCGGCGCTGTCAGCGCGGCCAATTGTGATGGTTCCACGATCAAGGGCCACCGCATGGCCCGAGTCCGGGCCGCCGACGACGCGCAACTGAAGGACTGATGGCGTTGGCCGGCGTTGGCGTCCATTTCCGCCAACCGCGACAATGCAGCCAGCCCGAAGGTGGGGACCACCTATCAATGCGTCCGCCGGAAGCGGCCGGCCCGACCCCGATACGAAGGTACTAGCCGGCGTGCCGAGAACTGTTGAGAATCGGTCGCTCAGGTCTGCCAGAGTTGTTTCCACCCCCGCGACAATCTCAACGTCGACCTCGAGGTCGACGCCGTCGCGATTACGAGTTTGCAGTGTCAGAGGCAGACGCATCCGGACAGTCTGTTGCACTGCAATGCGCTTTTGATTGCTACCGGAGCGGGTTGTGGATAACTGAGGCAGCTGGCGCAGTTGTCCACAGGGCGCCTGTCGGCGCGGTTCGATCTGGGTAGCGTTCGTCGGGTCGCCGCCTTACCGAGCGGTTCATAGAACACGGGAGGACAAGCAATGTCAGTAGGTTTGAAGGTCTCACCACAGCAGCTCAGTACCCTCGGCGGGAGCTGCGCTCGAACTGCCAGCGATGTTCGAGGTCAGCACACCGGGCTCAAGGCTCAGTTGAACCCGCTGTTCGGCGCAGACTGGTCCGGCGTGGCAGCAACCCAGTTCGCCGCGCTGTACGAGCAGTTCAACAAGAGTGCGGAGGCTCTTTCGTCAGCTCTGGAAGGCATCGGCAAATTATTGAATCAAGCTGGCACGAGTTACGCCACGGTCGAACAGCAGATCACGTCGTCCTTTCGGGCCTAAAACGCGTCGGTGCTAATTCGCGATGACGCGGCTCGATGTCGACGGCCCGGGAACCGATCCCGCAGCTAGGCCCGGCGCGGTCGCATACGGTGGCTCATCAGTGGGGTTGGGCATCCCGCTGGTGAGCCACGCCCGGCAGGTAGCGTTCAGGCCGTGCCTGACCAACATCCTGATGTACTCAGTGCCGTCGAGGCATCGTTGCGTCAACACTATGAAGTGGTGCCCGCGCGTGCATCTGTCTCGTTTCTCGGCGTCGAGCCGATCGAGGTTCTGAGGTATCGCGATGATGGGCTTAGCCACTACGTGAGCCTCGGCATGTCTCGGCATCCGATGACCGATCCATCGGCTGTGCTTGTGGATGATGCGACGGGCCCGCGGGCCGAGTTGCTCATCTCAGTGGCGGGACAGCCCGATGAAATATGGCGAAAGTTAGCCATCCTCGCAGCGGCACCCGCGGTGGAAGGGGCGGTCTACGAAATCGGCAACCGAGTAGATCTGTCAGAACCGCTGTGCCCCGGTTCGCGCTGCACGGGCGCGATTATTGAACCTGGCCCACTGGAGCCCATCGCAGTGCCAGGCGGAGCAGATGTCGAGATTCTGAGGCTGATTCCGGCGACGGCGACGGAGCTTGCCTGGGCTCGGGTACACGGCAGCGCGGCCTTGGGGGAGCGATGGCGCGAGTACAACATCGATCTCGCAGATCTTTCCCGAGCACCGGTGGACCTGACCTGAGGCGCCTGGGTCTAGAGCCAGCCGTTTCGTTTGAACGCTCGATAGAGACCCACGCAGATGCCCAGCGTCAATACTCCGAGGACTGGGTAGCTATACGGCCAATCCTGCTCCGGCATGCCAACGAGGTTCATTCCTTCGACTCCGGCGACCATAGTTGGCACCGAGATGATCGCGACCCACGCGCTGATCTTGCGCATGTCCTCGTTCTGCACGACGCTCACCTGCGCGAGGTTGGCAGAAACAAGGGTCGTGAGCAGATCGTCGAAACCCGTCACTTGCTCGACGACCTCCGTCAAGTGGTCGTCTACGTCCCGAAAATACTCACGTACGTCCTCGTGAACAAAGCGAATAGATCGCTCGCCGAGCATGCGTAGCGGCGCGGAAAGCGGTGCGGCGGCCCGTCGCAGAGCCAACACTTCACGTTTGAGCACGTATAGCCGATTCGCATCGGCAAATCGCGTACTGCCCGCGAACACCGATGTCTCCGCCTCGTCGATGTCGGTCTGCAACTCGGCGGAGACGGTCAAGTAGCTGTCTACGACCCGATCCAACATGCCGTGAAGCACTACCGACGGACCGAGGGCGAGCTGTTCCTCGTCGTCCTCGAGTCGCTTGCGGAGGTCGCGCAAGCCTCCGTGGTCTCCGTGCCGCACGGTGATCACGAAGTCGCGGCCGACGAAGGCCATCACCTCGCCGGTTTCTACGACCTCGGTCGTCTCGAGCCCGCCGCTGCTGTTGTAGTGCACCGTCTTGACCACCGCAAAGAGACATTCGTCGTAGCGATCGAGTTTCGGTCGTTGGTGGGCGTGGATCGCGTCCTCCACGGCGAGCGGATGTAACTCGAAGGCCTCAGCCATAGGCGCGAGTTGATGTTCGGTTGGCTCGTGGAGGCCGATCCAGACGAAGCCGGTGCGAGTGCGACGAACGTCGTCAAGTGCTTCCTGCCAGGACGGCGAGCCGGCCTGTCTGCGACCATCCCGGTAAACGGCACAGTCAACGAGTGCGGCAGAACGATCCACCTGCGGAATCCAAGGCACGCTCACGCCGCCGCGGCGGTGCGGCATCCGGGGTCCACGAATCGGCAAGGTAGGCATCGGCTCACATTGTGCTCTACGTCCGGAGCACAGCGCGAAAAGGATCGTCTCGCGCATTCGACGGGGACCTCAGGCTGGAACCCATGCCACCTTCCCGGTCACCTAGGCGGCCACTGACTTCATCCCGGACGCCTCAAAGAGACAATCGTCCTGGCACACCCACACGCGACACATTGACGAATGCCGCGAACGGGAGCACCTTGACCTGGTGAGGTCGTCCTGGTGCCCACGTTGCGGCGCGGATTTGCTCGCCCCGAGTGCTTACAGCAGCCTCTGGCGGTGCTCCGAGCACGGCGGCGTGCTGCCGTTGACGGCCTACCACCGTCTCGATGCGGCGGACCTGGCCCACGTCCAGGCTGGTTCCGACGTTCCGCTTTGGCTTCCCGACCCACTTCCGATGGGATGGAAGCTGGTCGGCCTCGGTGCGGTGGGCGATGAACGCTCACGGATTCGGGCGACGGTCACGGCCTTTACTGGCCCGGCTCCGCTCGGCGGCGAGGGCGAGTGGCTGATCGTAGCCGAAGAGCCGGGAATCGGCCTCGGCGAAGGGTATGCGGCCGCGGTCAACGCCGACCCCGCGCAGCTCGCCGATTGCTCGCCGCCCGCGAAGGTGCATGCGAATGGACACCCCACTTCGTTGTGGTCGACGCCATCCAGCGCTGCCGACCGGAGCGCGTATCTCGGTGAGGCCGCCGGCGTCTGGCTTTGGCTGATTAGCTTCCCATCGGACGCCGGCTACGCCGTTCTGGAGGATCTGATCCTGTCGGATGCGCGTGAAGGCATGCCCGCGGAACCGCCAGCCGGCAAGCCGTCGGATCGGATCCGACCGTCACGCGTCTCTTGATCGGGCTATCCGCTCTCGGTGCGCAATAGCACTGAACTGCCGAATCAGCGCGCGCCTCCCACCCTTGATCGTCGGTGTCGGGTAAACATTCTCTCGACCTGTGGTTGAGACCTGCTGTGGCTTGGCATCCTTGTCGGTCGCAGTGAGCCCAACCCAAGCCGCGTGGCGAGAGCCTGAGGAGAGCACGTGACCGTAAAGAAGATCGCGACCATTCTCGCGGTCTGCTTCGTCGTGTTCTTCGTGGTGAACTCGCCCGACGACGCGGCCGATGTGGTCAAGTCGACACAACACATCCTCGCGCACGGGTTCACCAGCGTGTCCGAGTTCATCAAAAAGCTATAACCGGTTCGGTTGAGTCGATCGCATGAATGATCTCGATCGTTACCTGCTGCCGACCGAGACCCTCGAAGTGGTCGCTCGTCGCCACTGGGCGAGTCTGGCAATATCGGCGTTGATCGTTGTCGGCGTAATACTTGCCGGGCTTTTTGTTCTCACCTTCATGGGCGATACGCAGTTCTTCGCAGTCGTTGGGGTACTGGCGATCCTAGGCGCGATCGGCTGGTTCGGCTGGGTCGTGGGGGACTGGTACGTCGAGCGTTTCGTGATTACCGACAAGCGCGTGTTGCTGATCACCGGCATCCTTACCAAGCGGGTGGCGATCATGCCCCTTAGCAAGGTAACGGACCTCACCTATGAACGATCGCTGCTGGGTAGGTTGCTCGGTTATGGCGTGTTCGTGATCGAGTCAGCGGGGCAGCAACAGGCGCTTAGTCGCATCGACTTCCTGCAGAATCCGGACGAGCTCTACCAACAGGTCTCGGCATTGCTGTTCGGGCCGAAGCAACGGGCTCCGCGCACCGAGGGACGATCGCGACCGAACTCGGGGGGCGACGACGGCCCTGGTGACGCGTTTCACGACCAGTCCACGCTGCCCCTACCGCCGATTCGCTGAGTGCCGGCACAAGAAAGAGCGTGAGCGTCCACCCGTAGGGTGTCGAGGGTGATCGATTTGCACACACACAGCACAGCTAGCGATGGGACCGACTCGCCGGCCGAACTAATCGCCAAGGCCGTCGCGACGGGCATCGACACGCTCGCGGTAACGGATCACGACACGACCGGCGGTTGGGGTTCAGCGGTCCAGGCCGTCCAACAGCTCGATACTTCGTTCACACTGGTACGAGGGACCGAGTTCTCTTGCGCGTACTTCGCGCCCGACGGCCAACGAACCGGCCTGCATCTTCTCGGCTATCTCTTCGACCCAGACGCTGAAGACCTGAAGGCCGAGCGTGCGAGGTTGCGCGACAACCGCCTTGGCCGCGGCGAGAAGATAGTCCAAAACCTCATCGCTGCGGGTTATCCGATCACCTGGGACCGCGTTGTTGAGATAGCGCAGGGCGGGTCTGTCGGCCGGCCACACTTAGGGCGCGCGCTGGTCGAAGCAGGGGTTGTTACCAGCGTGAATGAGGCCTTCACCGATCTCCTTTCCAGTTCGTCGCCGTACTACGTGCCCAAGCAGGACATGGCGGTTCTCGACGCGATCGAGTTGATTCGGCGAGCCGGCGGAGTGCCGGTTATTGCACACGCATGGGCTCGCAAACGTGGCAAGGTGCTCGCACCCGACGTGCTCGCGCAGTTGGTCGAGTCGGGGATGCTTGGAATCGAAGTAGATCACCCTGACCATGCACCGGAAGATCGACAGGGGCTACGAGATCTCGCAAACGACCTGGGCGTGCTGGCGACTGGATCGTCGGACTATCACGGTACGAACAAGACCATTCGGCTCGCCGCCGAGACGACGTCGAGGCAATCGTTTGAACGACTCGTCGACCTCGCGTCGGGCGCCGAACTCATTCGGTCGCCCGCCCGTTGAGCAGCTGTAAGACCCGAGGAGATTTGCGTTCTGCAAATCGCCCGGCCGATAACGTGAGGTCATGATGCGCTTTCGCACTGCCTTGTTCGGCGTGATAGCCGCAGCTGGTCTGATGGCGGTCACGAGTGGTGTCATGGCCGGTCCGGCCTCGGCCGACGACCTCAGCGATGCGATCACCAAACTGCAATCCGACAATCTCTACGTAGCCGGCGACATAGGCGACATCAAGGTGTCTGAAGACAGCGCCCGTGCCTCGCTCGCCGGAACCAAAGTGAAGGTTGCCGTCCTCGGATCGACCGCGGGAGATCCGACCGCGCTGGCGAAGCAGATCGGTCAGGCCGTCGGCGGCGATGTCACCGTCGGCGTGTTCGTCGGTACGAGATATGGGGCTGGCTCGAACTATCTCGGTTCGGGGTGTGCCGCGGTCTCCATCGACCGCGCAGTAACGGAGAACCTGACTCAGCTGAAGGCGACGAAGGACCTGACAGCAACAATCCAGCGCTTCGCACAGCTGGCATCAACTGCGCCAACGTCGAGAAGCTGTACCTCGACCGGCAACGGAAACACGGGCGGATCGTCCGGTGGCGGTAGCTCCAATGGTTCATCCGGTGGTTCAAGCGGCTGGGCCATCCTCGGCGTTTTCGGGTTATTGGGAGCCGGAGGCATTGGCGCTCTGCTTTGGAGGCGCAAGCGGAAGGACAAGCAGGCCCTAGCAGACGCCCGGGCGGCCATTCAGCCGTACTACGACCGCCTCGCCGCCGATATTGGTTCGCTGCAACCCGCAGACAATATGACCGCTCGGCAGGCGCTTGCTGACGCATCCGAGCGCTTCAACTCGGGTGGCTCGCAGCTCGCTTCTGCGAACTCGTTGGCGCAGTTGGGCGGCGCCAGGCGTTCGATTCTCGAGGGTTTGCAGGCTACGCGAACTGCGCGCACCGCGCTTGGGCTTGATCCTGGGCCGGAGTTGCCACCGCTTGCCGAGACGACTGCTCCGCAGCTGACTGAAGCACAACAGGTCAACGTCAACGGTCAAAACATCCAGGGCTATCCGCAATATCAGCCAGGCGCTCCGTATTACTTTGCGGGCGGTGGCGGTTATGCCGGTGGCTGGTATTCCGTGCCGTTTTGGCAGACACTCCTCATCGCCGAGGCGCTTTCGCCAGGTTGGGGCTGGGGTTTCGGTGGCGGGTGGGGCGGCTACGGCTACGGATCGGGTTACGACAGCGGCTTCAATCAGGGCTTTGAGCAGGGCCAGCAGTCCGATGGCGGGGCAAACTCCTCGGGTGGCGACTGGGGCGGTGGTGGCGGCGACTGGGGCGGCGGCGGCGGTGGTGGCGACTGGGGCGGTGGTGGCGGCGACTGGGGCGGCGGCGGCGGTGGTGGCGACTGGTGAGCATGATTGATGCCGACAAGCCTGAGCAGCTCGAACTGAGCGGGCTGCCTCGACCGTTGTTTCAAGCGACACCGTCGAAGCTGGCCACCTACGACTGCCCGCGGCGCTATCGCATGACTTATATCGACAGGCCCTCTCCGCCTAAGGGGCCACCGTGGGCGCACAACACGATGGGTGCAGCCGTGCACGTCGCTTTGGCGCGATGGTGGCAGCTGTCACCGACAAGCCGTTCTCCTGAAGCGGGCGCTCATCTGGTTCGCCAGCATTGGCAGACAGACGGGTTCGCCTCGGCCGACCAGGCACAGGCTTGGCGTGATCAAGCAGCGGCCTGGGTCAGCGAGTATTTGAGCGACGAACACGCTCGTCGGCCCGAGGCCGTCGAACCTCGCGGAGTCGAGCGCACAGTCGCCGCGCGAACTTCGATCTTGGCCATATCAGGCCGGGTAGATCGCATCGACGAGCGTGACGGCGAACTCGTAATCGTGGACTACAAGACGGGGCGCTCCAGGCTGGACGCCGATGACGCGCGCGGCTCGCTCGCTCTGGCGCTGTATGCCGTCGCCGCGGAGCGCACTTTGCATCAGCGCTGTCGGACTGTCGAGCTGCACAACATTCGAACCGGGCACGTTGCTGCGTTCGAGCACACTGAGGAATCATTACAGCAGCACATCGGCCGTGCTGAGCAGACTGCGACAGACATTGTCGCGGCACGTGACACCGTTGCCGGTGGAGCGGACCCGGTCGAGGTATTCGAACCGAACCCAGGTCCGTCCTGTTCGTGGTGCGACTTCCGCCGAAATTGCCGCGAGGGTCAGTCGGTATCGCAGCCGAAAGACAGCTGGGCCGGGCTTGGCGTCCTGGAGTCAGACTTGCCATGACGCTCGGTGAACGCGACTGGGTACCTCGCCCCACTGCCTCGCTCGTCAGACACATCGCGGCGAGAACGGCGATGGCAGACATCAAGTCAACTAGAGATGAACTCGTTCGCCTTGTTTTACTGAATCATCAGATCCACGATGTGGAATGCGTCAACCTCAATCCTGCGACCAACGTGATGAACCCCCGAGCCGAAGCGATGCTGGCTTCTGGTCTCGGGTCACGGGCATCGCTTGGCTATCCCGCAGACAAGTACGAGTTCGGGCTCGACGCCATCGAACAAATTGAAATCATTGCGGCTGCGCTCGCAGCTGAGACCTTTGACGCACGGTATGCAGAGGTTCGCGTGAGTTCCGGCGCGCTCGCGAATCTGTATGTATTCATGGCAACTTGCTCGCCGGGCGACGTCGTTATCGCGCCGCCCGCGGAGCTCGGTGGCCACGTGACGCATCATGCCGAGGGGGCCGCCGGTCTCTATGGCGTCCGAACGATATCTGCACCCGTGTCCGCCAGCGGGTACACCGTCGACGTCGTCGCCCTGAAGGAGTTAGCTCATCGAGTTTCACCGAGGCTGATCACCCTTGGCGGGAGCCTCAATCTCTTCCCGCATCCCGTTTCTGCAGTTCGAGAGATCGCCGATGCGGTGGGTGCCACGCTCATGTTCGATGCTGCCCACGTCTCAGGCATGTTGGCCGGCCGGGTTTGGCCGCAGCCGCTGACCGAAGGCGCGCACGTCATGACCATGAGCACCTACAAGAGTCTCGGCGGACCGCCTGGTGGGCTCGTTGTGACCAACGACGCCGATCTTGCCGAGCGCATTGAGGCCATCGCCTACCCGGGTCTGACGGCAAACTTCGACGCGGGAAGAGTTGCCGCGCTAGCGGTCTCGCTGCTCGACTGGAAAGCTTGCGGGTCGGCTTACGCATCGACTATGCAGGCGACTGCAGCGGCATTGAGCGACGAACTGTTGCGATTGGATGTTCCGGTTTTCAGCGTGCCCGCCGGTGCGACGAGCTCTCACCAGTTTGCGATCAGGGCGGAGTCCTTCGGCGGCGGGCAGGCGGCGGCCGGGCGTTTACGTGAGGCGAACCTACTCGCCAGCGGAATCGGCCTGCCGACCGCAGACGTCGTGGGCGATTTCAATGGCCTGCGGATAGGAACGCCCGAGATTGTCAGGCTCGGCATGGGTATTTCGGATATGCCAACCCTGGCTTCCTTCATCGCGCGGGGCTTGGACTCGGCGGTTGCTACGGCCGGCGTCGCCAAGGACGTTACCGAATGGCGCAGCCAATTTACCGGAGTGCATTTCGTCGCTGACTAGTCCGATTCGGCAGGGTGTTGCCAGAAATCGAGCAGAGCTGTCGAAGTAGCCGACGGGTTCTCCACCGCAGGTGAATGCGCGGCATTCTGTATCACAAAGACCCTCGCTCCGAGGCGAGCCGCCATCTGCGATTGCACTTCGGGCGGCCACGCATCATCGTCCACGCCGAACAGCACCGCCTTCGGCAAGCCAAGGCGACCGAGGTCATCGGTAAGATCCGGGGCATTGCGAAGCTCGTCGGCCATGGTCTGCAATCCAACTGGGTCGTTGGCCAAGAAGCGCGCGCGCAGGAAGTCGAGAAGTGCCTTCGGTGATTGCCGGAATTTCGGATCAGCCTGTGATTGCAGCGAGACGTGTTCCCACAAGCCAGCTAGTCCTTGCTCTGCCAACACAGGTTCGGCGGCTTGCAGCGCTGCGCGCCGTTGACCGCTGATTTCGGCTGGACCGGAGTCCATGAGCGTAAAAGTGTCAAACAGCTCAGGCTTGGCAAGAACGGCGGTTCGGCACACCAGACCACCGAACGAGTGCCCGATCAGGTGCAATGGCTGGGGACCAGCGCGCAGTTGCTCAGCAATTTCAACAACATCGAGGGCCAGCGCCTCGATCCGATAGCCATCGGCCGACTTTGCCCAGCTCGATTCGTACTGTCCGCGTTGATCAATCGCCACGGCGCGATGGCTAGCAGCAGCCAGCGGCCGGAGCAGGGGCATGAAGTCTTCTTTGCTGCCGGTGTACCCAGGGACGAACAGCGCCGTTGCACGAATTGGCATTGCGTCGCGCCACCGGTCGTTGGTGATTGCGGCGATTGCACCCGTCGCTATCGAAAAATCACTTCTCACGAGTAATACTCCGTCGTTGTTCCTGCTAGGAGCAGGCCAGCACCGATGGCGAAGGTTGACACCCCGGCGGCATAGGGCAACGTTCCTCCGGTAGCAGCAACGACTTGCTGTTCATGTCCGTCGACGATCTGGTGCAGGACGACCTTACCGTTGTCCGTAGCAGAGACGAGGTCGTCATCGAGGATTGTCGTGGGGCCGGCGGATGGGGCCGTCCAGGATATTTGGCCCGTCGTGGAGAAGCAGAAGATCACGCCGATGTTGATCGCTTCGAGGCTTTTGTTGTTTGCGTCGGCGCCTTCGACCGTGGTCTGGGAGCGTGGCAGCGCTGTCAGCGCGGTCGCGATACGGCTCTCCATCGAGGTCGTTCCACCGGCGGCGGCGCCGGTAAGCGAGAACTTCTTGCCTGCGACACCCTTGTCGGAGGAGTAGATCGTCGCCTCGGTGGAGGACGGATCGGCAGCGGCTACGAACGCGCCCGCTGCGATCGGAACGTAAGGTCCCCCCACGTTTATCGTCCACTTCGCGGACTCGTCACCGTCAGTGAGATCGTGGAGTGCGAGATGGTTCTGTGTGCCGCAGTGATAGCTGAACAACACCCCGATGGAACCTCCGAGCGCTCTGTCTACTCTGCAGCCCGCGGGTGCTGTCCATAGCCAGCGGTCAATTCCACCGGCGTTGTCGAAGGCGTGCACAGTGGTCGCGGAAACGACCAAGACCACATTCGAGGTGCTCGAAACTGAGAGTGCACCGTCGTCGGTAAGGGTGCGATAGAACTTGGGTACACCGGTTGCCGTGACGAAACCGGTAACTTCGTCGCAGTTACCGTCGCGGTTGTAAAAGGCGATGGTCGATGCATCTTGCTGAACTACCGCGCAGACATCCTCGTCGGACCGAGTGTAGTGCCAGCGCACAACGCCGGTCCGGGCATCGCGGCCGTTCACGGTGTGCCCCGCGTAGGTGACGACGATGCCGTTTGAGTACGGATTTCCTCCAGCAGGTCGTTCGTCGCTGTGCCACTTCATTGCTAGGGAACTTGCTGTGTTCGCAGCGGGAATCGTGGGGGGAGCGGCGGCCGTGATATGGGAGACCTTGTTCAACTCGCCATGGGCATAGATCAATTTGACTGCGCCGAACAGGAGAAGGACCACCACGGTCAGAATTGCTGCATAGATCTTCATCGCGCGACGATTACGCCTGCGGTACGACGACAGCGCAGGATGCTCAGACGGCAGAGGTGGACGCTGTGGGATCGGTGCTTGCATCACGTCCTCTGGCGGGGCCACACTGCCGTCCTGACTTAACTTGCGGAGTTGCTGCGGGAAGCGGCAGCCGCGGCGGATGCGCCATCGCTTGTGGTTATCGTGTCCGATACCGAACCCGAGCCCGAACCAGAACCGGAACCAGCACGCGTTCGCCTGCGACGTCGATTCCGGTTCGCGGGAGCGTTGCGGTCGCTGGCAGTCGCGGTACTCGAATCGCCCGGGGCGGCGGGTGTTTCCGAATCCGCAGCAGTCCTGCTTCGCGAGCGTGATCGAGACCGGCCAGCAGGCGAGCTCTCGGCAGCCGACCCGTCGCGATGGCTCGTTTGCCGGCTTGCCTTCTTCTTGGGACCACCCAGATCCTCTACCAGTTCGGCGTCCAGCCCTGCGCGGGTTCGCTCCTTACGCGGCAGGACACCCTTCGCCGACGCTGGAATGCCAAGCTCTAGATACAAATGCTGCGAGGTCGAATAGGTTTCCGGTGGCTCATGGAAAGGCAGATTGAGCTGATCACAGATGAGCTTCCATTTGGGCAGGTCGTCCCAGTCCACCAGGGTCACCGACACGCCTGACTTGCCGGCGCGGGCCGTGCGACCGATGCGATGTACGTAGGTCATTGCGTCTTCGGGGCACTGATAGTTGATTACGTGAGTGACGTCATCGACGTCCAGACCGCGTGCGGCCACGTCTGTTGCCACCAACACATCGACTTTGCCGGATCTGAATGCGCGGAGTGCCTGCTCACGGGCCCCCTGCCCTAGATCGCCATGCACTGCGCCCGCGGCGAACCCACGCTCAACCAGCTCGTCTGCAATTTTCTGAGCGGTTCGTTTGGTTCGGCTGAAAATCATGGTTAAACCGCGTCCCTCCGCTTGGAGGATGCGAGCCAACACCTCAACCTTGTCCATGGCATGAGCCCGATAGGCAAATTGCTCCACGTGTTCGGTCGCCGGTATTTCGGTATCGGATTCCGCGCGGATCTGCATCGGTTGATTCAAGAACTGCCGGGCCAGTGACACGATCGGCCCGGGCATCGTTGCCGAGAACAGCATCGTTTGCCGACCTGCGGGCAGCATCGCCATCAATTTCTCGATATCCGGAAGGAATCCGAGGTCCAGCATCTCGTCAGCCTCATCGAGAACAAGGCATCGGACGTTACCCAGCTGTAGGTGACCCTGTTGGGACAGGTCAAGCAGCCGTCCGGGAGTCCCGACGACCACGTCTGCCCCGGACCTCAGCGCCTCGATCTGCGGCTCGTAGGCGCGGCCGCCGTAGATGTTCACGACCTTCGCGCCAAGCTTCTTTCCCGCCGTGCTCAGGTCACCGGCGACCTGTACGGAAAGCTCTCGAGTAGGGGCGATGACAAGGGCCTGCGGCGCGGCGCCCTTCTCGCTCGGCATGTTGATACGGTTGAGAAGCGGAACGCCGAACCCGAGGGTCTTGCCAGTACCGGTGCGGGCCTGACCAATCAGATCCTGGCCTGCGAGCGCAATCGGTAGCGTCAGCTCTTGAATGGCGAACGTGTGTTCGATGCCAACCGCTTTGAGCGAATCGATGATTTCCGGGCGGATTGCGAAGTCCGAAAAAAGCGGACTCTCGGGTTTCACAGGTGCTGTGGCGGCGAGCGGAGCGGCTGACTCAGAGGCAGCGTCGGTCATGTGGTTTATCCAATTCTGCAAACAGGTGCTGTTTCGAGTGGGCACCTGCGGTGCGGCCGTACTGCCGGCCGCCAGCGCGGCAGAAACCCGCTAGGACGTGAGGCCGACCGATCGATATGGCTGGCGACTCCGGGCCAGTCTACCGCCCAGCTAACCTCCGCCCGGTCATCTGGACGCTAGCGTGGCCGACGGCGACACTCTTTTTCGAACGCTTACGGGTATTTCCACCACACAGAGACGCGAGGCCAATGACGGACGGCAATCAAGCGGCGATCCTGGATCTGCTAGGCGTTCTTGCCTACGGCGAGCTGAGCGCCTTCGACCGGATGGCTGCCGACGCTCGGATGGCGCCGACGATGGCGCAGCGTGCTGCGCTGTCGGAGATGGCGGCCGTAGAGATGGGTCATTTCCGTAAGCTGACCGACCGCATCACTTCGATGGGCGCCGAGCCTTTCCAGACCATGGCGCCCTTTGTGGTGACGTTCGAGACATTTCACGCCCGGACGGAGCCTCGTACCTGGGGCGAAGCCCTCGTAAAGGCATACGTGGGTGACGGCCTCGCCGCAGATTTCTACCGCGAAGTAGCAGCGTTCGTCGACGACTCGACGCGCCAGTTGGTGACCGAAGCGCTCGCCGATGCCGGAAGCTCGGCGTTTGCGGTCCGTGAGGTTGGAGCGCTGATAGCTGCCGACCCCACCGCCGCATCACGGCTCTCGCTATGGGGACGTCGACTGGTAGGCGAGGCGATAAGCCAGACGCAGCGTGTCGCGGCGGAGCGAGACGCCCTCACCCAGTTGATCGTCGGTGGAGTGGGCGGCTTGGCAGAGATCGGTCAGCTCATAGATCGAATAACGACTAGGCATACGGAGCGGATGACCGCAATCGGACTCTTCAACTAACCGTCCGGCTCGGGGAGCCAGGCAGCGCTCAGCCTGCGACGAAACCAACCCGGCGCACGTCTGCCTGTGCGATCTCGACGTAGGCGATCAGGTTCGCCGGAATGATTACCTTGCGCCCGCGCTCGTCGGTCAATGACAGCTGACCATCGACGCTCTTGAGCGCGGTCGCTACCAGCTCTTCGACCTCGGTCGGAGTCTGGGTGCTCTCAACCGTGATCTCGCGGGGGGTGTGCAACACGCCGATCTTGACCTCCACGAGAAGCCTCCTGATATTCCATGTCCGATTACCGATGTCCTGGGCCGACCACCTGGCCGGATCACTTCACGCTAGCGGAGCCACCGTAGGAAAGCCGAGCCGGTGCGCTGCGCTCTGAGCGAACGTCGTCGCCGCCGCCCATCCAGCGAGCTCGAAATGCTCACGTAGGGAGCTGGAATGCTCACGTGGGGGAGGAGGCATGCAGTGGAAAGTGCGAGATACCACGCCACTGCAGGGTTTCCAGCAGGCGCACGGCCTCCGCCTTGGAGACCGGCCGATCCGCGTCGAGCCACCATGTGGCCGCGATCTGAGCAGCCCCGGTCAGCGCGACACCAAGAAGTTCGGCCTGGGGACGGGACAGGCCGGTGTCAGCGGCCACGGTGTCTGCCACGGCCTGCATCGTGAGCCGTGCGACTCGATCGACACGTTCGCGCACGGCGGGTTCGTTGCCCAGGTCGGATTCGAAGATGAGCCGGAACGCGCCATCGTCGCCTCGGTCTTCCCCATCGACGAAGTCGAAATACGCGGTCATCACGTTGTGGATGCGGGCCCGGTTGTCGTCGGACTCGGCCAGCGCGTTGCGAACGCGACCGACAAGCTCCTCGGCGTGCGTGTCCAGGAGCGCGAGATAGAGGTCGAGCTTGCCCGGGAAATGCTGATAAAGCACGGGTTTGGAGACACCCGCCCTGATGGCGATGTCGTCCATCGCGGCGGCATGGTAGCCATTGTTCACGAAGACCTCTTGGGCTGCCGCGAGCAACTGCTTACGCCGCGCGGATCTCGGCAGGCGTGCCCCCCGGGACGCGTCGACGGTGTCGGTCATGACGACCCTTCTGCTGGTACCCGAGCACACCACCCGGTGCTCGAGCTGACGTTGCGGAATCTTACCGGTCAGTAGTCTGGTGGCTGCCATCGCGGCCAACCGGCCCTCTATGAGAAAGCGGGTGCGGAACGATCATGAGTGCTGCGGCGCCACGCATGGCCGAGTTCGCGTCGCCCGCGGACTACCCGGTCGGCGAACCTCACCCTGAGCGCGCCCCTTGGCCAGGTGAATTCCACACCCTCGAAGGCGCCGACATTTTCGTGCGGACAACGCCGTCAAAGAACCCCGAGGCGGAGCCGGCGCTTTACGTCCACGGCCTCGGCGGGGCGTCGACGAACTTCACCGATCTGGCAGATTTACTCTCGCCTTGGTTTGACGGACGCTCGCTCGACCTTGCCGGCTTCGGTCAATCCGGGCCGCCGCTGGCCGACGATTATCGACTCCACAAGCATGCCGCGATAGTTGTCGCATACCTCGAGACGTCAGGGCGAGGCCCGGTTCATCTGGTCGGGAACTCGATGGGTGGCGCCATCTGCATCGAGGTCGCCACGACCCGTCCGGATCTGGTCAAGACACTCACGCTGATTTCGCCTGCAGTCTCTGACTTCAGGATACGAAAAGGCAGCGCTCTGCTCATGCCGCTGTTGTTGGTACCGGGGCTTGGCTCCCAGGCGCTCAGCAGGATCGATCGCAGTACACCGGAGCGACGCGCTCAGGCCGTGATCAAACTCTGTTTCGCCCATCCAGAACGAGTTCCGCCGAATCGACTTGCCGAGGCGGCCGCCGACATCGGTGCCCGGCGGAAACTGCCCTGGGCGCATGATGCGTTGCTGCGGTCGTTTCGTAGCCTGGTGCGCGGTTACCTAGCGATGGGTGAGCGTTCCGCGTGGCGTCAGATGGCTGAAATCAAGGCTCCCACTCTGGTCGTCTGGGGTGCACGTGACAAACTGGTGCACGTGTCCAATGCCCCTCGGGTGGCGTCTGTGATTGCGGACTCGACGCTGCTGGTGCTGAACGACGTAGGCCATACTGCGCAACTCGAAGATGCCAGGAGCACGGCTCGGGCGATTTTGTCGCTCTATCAGCGCGCAAATGACGGGCGTGATCCCAACCGTGTGGGAGCCTGACGAGGTGAGTCACCCCTCGGCGCCCGAACGGGATCGGCAGCTGGCCGCGAACCGTCGAACGGCGGCCGCTGACAACCGAAGCACGGCGACTCGCAGTACGGCGAACCGCAGTTCGGCGGAGGATGCGCGCCAACCGAACGGTGCCGCGCGGAACTCGCGCAGCGCTGGTCGCCAACAGGCGTCCAAACCTTCTGCGGCCAGACATTGGCAGCGCTTCGCAGAGCGCTACGGCTGGCGGGCCTACGCGCTTCCCATCCTGGTGGTGCTGACGGTCCTGGCGCTCGCCACGACCAATTCGCCGAAGTCGGTCAAGCACGCCCTCAGTGGCGGTGGAGGTGGCGACACCTCGAGATCCAGCGTTGCGGCCTCGGGGCCGTCGGTGGCCGCCTCCAATGAACATCTGAAGTCCGACAACCCTGGTGCGAGCGCACTGAACGGAGTGTTGCCAGCGCTGGCGCTACCACCTGGCGCGGCCTATACGACGACGGGCAAGGGCACTTTCGCCACTATCCCTGGGACTTCGAAGGTGATCGGGTCCGGGACGGTCCACAAGTTTTCGGTCGAGGTTGAAAACGGCGTGACGGGCGTCGACCTCAATAGCTTCGCGAATACGGTGGTGACCGCCCTGAGCAATCCGCAGTCGTGGATAGCGGACGGCAAGACCGCTCTGCAGCGGGTCGACTCCGGGCCGGTCGACTTCCACGTCACGCTGGTCTCGTCAATGACCGTTCGCCAACTGTGCGGCTACGACCTGCCGGTGGAGACCTCCTGCTACGACGGAAGCGATGCCCGGGTGGTCTTGAACGTCGCCCGGTGGGTGCGCGGCGCCAAGGCGTACTCGAGCGACCTGGCCACCTATCGCCTCTACGCGGTCAACCACGAGGTCGGCCACGCACTGGGTCACAACCACAGTCATGAGTGTCTGGCAAGTGGAATCGCGCCTGTGATGATGCAGCAGACCATCGGTACGAAGACTGCCTCCGGGGCGATCTGCCAGCCGAATCCCTGGCCGTACCCGACTGGAGTGAAGGACGCGCCTGGACCAGAAGAGCCGGGGGACGGGCCAGACCTGCAGTTTTTTCAGCGCAACTCGTCCTGATGCCGGCTGCCCGACACCGCCGGCACAACTAGATCATGGACAATGGGAATCGCTGACCGCGGTCCCGACGTTGTGACCGAGGATGTATTCAGTACAGCTCACCGCGGGGTCGTCAACACCCCGCCCTCGGAAGGACCTGACTTCGTGTCTCTACCGCCGCTGGTGGAACCAGCCGATGAACTCACCATCGATGAGGTTCGGCGCTACAGCCGCCACCTGATCATTCCCGACGTTGCCATGGCCGGTCAGAAGCGCTTGAAGAATGCCAAGGTGCTCTGCATCGGTGCCGGTGGTCTCGGCTCGCCCGCGCTCCTCTATCTAGCAGCGGCAGGTGTCGGCACGCTCGGCATCGTCGAGTTCGACGTGGTGGATGAGTCCAATTTGCAGCGGCAGATCATTCACGGCCAGTCAGATATCGGCCGGTCCAAGGCTCAGTCCGCGCGCGACTCGGTCCTCGAGATCAATCCGCTCGTTACAGTCAACCTGCATGAAGAGCGCCTCGACACCTCGAACGTGTTGGAAATCTTCAACCAGTACGACCTGATCGTCGACGGCACGGACAATTTCGCGACCCGCTATCTGGTCAACGACGCCGCTGTGCTGCTCGGCAAGCCATACGTCTGGGGCTCGATCTATCGATTTGAGGGTCAGGTCAGCGTCTTCTGGGACAAGTACGGCCCGAACTACCGCGACTTGTACCCCTCTCCACCGCCGCCTGGAATGGTCCCATCGTGTGCTGAGGGCGGCGTGCTCGGCGTCATCTGCGCGGCAATCGGATCAGTCATGGTCAACGAGGCCATCAAGTTGATCACGGGTATTGGAGAAACGCTCGTCGGGCGCCTGTTGGTCTTCGACGCTCTGGATATGACATGGGATGAGATCAAGATCCGCAAAGATCCGGCTACCGAGCCAATCACCGAGCTCATCGATTACGAGGCCTTCTGCGGCGTGGTCAGTGAAGAGGCCCAGCAGGCTGCCGCAGGTTCGACGATTACCGCCGCCGAACTAAAGGAGCTGATCGACGCCAAGAAGCCGATCGCCCTGATCGACGTAAGGGAGCCGGCGGAGTACGAGATTGTGTCCATCCCGGGATCGACCCTGATCCCGAAGGACCGGATTCTGCGCGGCGAGGCGTTGTCCGAACTCCCGCAAGATCGTCAGATCGTCTTGTACTGCAAGACGGGCGTTCGTTCCGCTGAGTCACTAGCGGCAGTAAAGGCCGCAGGCTTCGCCGACGCGGTACACGTGCAAGGCGGTGTGATCGGCTGGGTCAACCAGGTCGACCCCTCCTTGCCGTCCTACTGATCTGGCTCCTCCTCCTCCTGACGCCACGATGATTGCGGGTTCCGCTTCGCTAGCCGAGCGTGTGTTTGCCTGTGTGGAATCAATACCCCCAGGCAGAGTGATGTCCTACGGCGACGTTGCCGAGTACATCGGCGTGAAATCGGCTCGGGTCATCGGTCGGGTGTTGGCCACCGAATCGTATGACGGTCTGCCCTGGTACCGGGTCTTGCACGCCGACGGCACCACTGCAGGACACATCCGTGGCGAGCAGTTGGCGTTGCTTCGGGCTGACGGCGTGCCGATCCGAGGCGATCGTGTCGACATGAAGGTCGCCCGCTGGGACGGAGGCGTCCCGTCCACCGCCTCCTGATGGCCCTCGAATTCTAGGTGACGGCGTGGGTTGGCGGCGTGGGTCGGTTCCGCGGAACTGTCGGCACTTTGTGATGTGATGAAGGGGTGCCGCAGAACCCGACGTTTCGCCTGACGCGGCCACCGCGACTCACACCGCGGCCGCCTCTGTTGGACGCCGACCAGCACCGGGTCGTCGACCATGATCACGGGCTTTTGCGTGTCCTGGCTGGTCCGGGCACGGGCAAGACCACCACCCTCGTCGAGGCTGCGGTGGACAGAGTCGTTAACCGCGCCGTGCCGGTCGAGAATCTGCTACTGCTCACTTTCTCTCGAGCTGCCGCCGGTGAACTTCGTGATCGGGTGACAGCGCGACTGCAACGCACGGTCTCTGAGCCAGTGGCTCGCACTTTCCACTCCTATGCCTTCGGTATTGTCCGCCGCTCGGCCGTCCTCACTGGTGAGCCAGCACCTCGGCTGTTGTCAGGTTCGGAGCAAGACGTGACCCTTCGTGACCTATTGGCGGGTCGGCGCATCGACGGTAGGGAGGGTTGGCCCGCTCACCTTTCTGCCGCAAGTGAGACTCGAGCTTTTACCGATGAGTTGCGCGAACTGTTGATGCGGGCGATCGAACGAGATATCGCGCCTGCCGAGCTCGCGGCATATGGCACTAAGCATGCTCGGCCGGACTGGTTGGCTGCGGCCGAGATACTGGATGAGTATCTGGACGTGACCGCACTGAAGGCCCCAGGCGCGTTCGACGCCGCCGAACTCATTCAGCGCGCGAAGGCTGAGCTGTTGGCCAATCCGCAGTTGCTGGCCGCGGAACGGGCAAGCCGCCGCCGAATTTTCGTTGACGAGTTTCAAGATGCCGATCCTGCGCAGATTGACTTACTGCAGCTGATCGCGGCTGGTGCAGACGAACTAGTAATCATGGGGGACCCAGACCAGGCGATCTACGCCTTCAGAGGTGCCGATCAACACACCATGGGCGAGGTCGACTCGCTATTCGAAGGACTCTTCGCCTCGGCCACCCCGACCTTGTTTGACCCTCAGATGCAGACCGTCACCTTGTCGGTCTGCCGCCGGAGCGGATCGACCCTCTTAGCTGGCTCGCGTCGGATTGCGGCCAGGCTCGGCGGCGGTCTGGTTCGGCATCGGATGCTCGGCGCTGACGCGTCGCTGGACGACGGTGAGATATCCGTCGCCGTCTTCTCGTCGGCTTCGGCCGAGGCTGCCCACTTGGCAACGGTGTTGCGGCGAGCACACATAGAAGCCGGCGTTCCGTGGTCGCAAATGGCGGTAATCGTGCGGTCTGCCGGCTCATCCGCCGACAGCCTGAGGCGCGGCTTGGCCGCCGCGGGTGTGCCGGTCGGGCAAGCGGTGCGCGGCGCGCTTGTCGATGAGCCAGCGATCGCGCACCTGCTAGTGCTATTGAGCTGCGTTGCGCGCCCGGCGGAGATAACGGCTGAGGACGCGGAGCTGCTTCTTAGTGGGCCGATTGGCCGGGCGGATCCACTTCAGATCTTGCGGATGCGACGGCATCTGCGCAGAGCCGCGGGCGCCGATACGACCTTGGCGTTATTGCTCACCGAACCCGGCGCGAGCGCGCTCGTTCCGCCCGGAGTACGACGCCCAGTCGAACGCGTTCGAGCCGTGATCGAATCCGGGGACTCGGCTGCATCGTCGAGTGCTGCCGCGGAGGACATCCTTTGGGCGGTCTGGAACGCCAGCGGTGTCGGCGCCCGGCTGGAACAGCGAAGCCTTCTTGGCGGAGCAGACGGTGCACGAGCGGATCGCGATCTCGACGCAGTGCTTGCATTGTTCGACGAAGCTGCCAAGATCGCCGAACGTTCGCCCGGCGGCGGCGTGGATGAACTGTATCGCTGGGTGACCCAATTGCAGATCACCGACAGCGGGACCAGCACGCCACGCGCCGGTGGCGAGGTGGTCACCATTCTCACTGCGCATGCGAGCAAGGGCCGCGAGTGGGACGTGGTCTGCGTTGCAGGTGTACAAGAGGCTAGCTGGCCGAATCTGAAACAACGAGGTTCCCTTTTGGGGGCAGATCTTCTAGTCGATCTGCGGGCAGACCGAGCGCCGATCGCGACGGGTCTGCTAGGCCAGCGACTGGCGGAGGAGCGTCGGCTGTTTTATGTGGCTGTGACTCGTGCGCGCCGATCGCTCGTGGTGACCGCGTTGGCCACCGAGGACACCCAGCCATCGCAATTCCTCGAAGAACTTGCTCCGTTACCCGATGGAGTCGACGTGCGGCCCGTTCAGACAGGCAAGCGGGCCTTTGCCCTTCCGGGCATCGTGGCTGAACTCCGGGCCGCGATGATGGACGTGCGTACCACTGAGCCCGATCGACATGCGGCTGCCGAACAGCTTGCCCGGCTGGCACTCGAAGGTATCCCCGGCGCACACCCGGATGAATGGTGGGGGCTGGCTGAGCTGTCGACCTCGGCACCAATCCGTCCGGTCTCTGGGGGCCTGGTTCCCATCCGCCCGTCCAAGTTCGAGGCATATTCCGATTGCGAGCTAAGGGCGTTGCTGACCGAAGTAGGCGCAGTGGACGCGACTGATGAGGCCGCGGCATCGCTAGGAACCCTCTTGCACTCGGTGGCCGAACAGGCGCCGCTCGATGCGACCGTGGAGCAGCTCGCGGAGCTGCTCGACGAGGGCTGGTCGAAGCTTGACTTCGGCGCGCCGTGGCATGCGATCAATGAGCGTGGCCGGGCGGAACGGATGCTGGCCGAATTGACCCACTGGCTGAGGACGAGCCGGGCCGAGCTGACCGAGGTTGGTCGGGAACTGCCGTTCCGAGTAGAGGTCGGAGATGTCTTGCTTTCCGGCAAAGTCGATCGGCTTGAGAAGGATGAGTTTGGCCGCCTTGTGATAGTCGATCTGAAGACGGGCAAGAACAAGCCAAGCAAGAACGCGGTGGCTGAACATCCGCAGCTCGCCGCGTATCAGCTCGCGGTGCTCGAGGGTGGTTTTACCGGTGACGCTCCGGCAAAACCCGGCGGCGCACGGTTGGTGCAGGTCGGTGCCGCTACCCCCGGCGAACAGCGTCAACCGGCGCTGACCGACATGAGCGATCCCGAATGGGTACGCCGCGAACTCGCGCGGATTGCCTCGGTGCTGCGAGGCAGCACGGTGATGGCGCGGCCGAGCAGTGGGTGCACGAGGTGCCCGGTTCGCAATAGCTGTCCGGCGCAGAGCGATGGAATGCAGGTGACCGCATGAGCGTGGCTGAGCCGCTGATACTTCAGGTACCCGCCAGGCCGAACCGAGAATTCGTCAGGTTCAGTCCGGCGGCAATTGCGGAAATGGTCGGTGGCTACCCGCCTACGAGCGAACAGACGGAGATCATCCAGGCGCCGATGCGCCCAGGAGTCGTCATCGCGGGTGCTGGGTCAGGCAAGACCGAGACGATGGCGGCACGTGTCGTCTGGCTTGTTGCCAACCGTCTCGTGTCTCCAGAGCGAATCCTCGGTTTGACCTTCACCCGTAAGGCTGCTGGAGAGCTACAGCAGCGTATCCGGGCACGTTTGCGTACGTTCTACCGTGCGGACAACCAGGTCGCTGAGCCCATCGGCGAGCCGACCGTGCTCACCTATGCCGCCTACGCTGGCCGCTTGGTCGACGAGCACGCAATGCTAATCGGCCGAGAGCCTGGCGCGCGTCTGCTTACCGAGGCCGCGAGATGGCAGCTCGCGGATTCAGTGGTGCGACGCTACGACGGCTCGTTCGAGGTCGAGCCAGGTGTGGTATCGACTGTGACCGAACGGACCTTGGATCTGGCCGGGCAGCTTGCCGATCACCTCGCCGAGGCCGACGAAGTGCGCGCGCTGACGACCAAGATCCGCAATCAACTGGATCCGCTGCCGAAGGGCCAGCGCACGCGAAAGGAATGGCCGGAGTACGTCGACAAGCTGCGCTCCAGCCTCATGAAACGCACAGACCTGCTTCCGCTGATCGAGCGTTTCGATGAAGCCAAGCGACGCGTCGGAGCGATCGACTTCCCAGATCAGATGGTGCTTGCCACCGAATTGGCCAGCTTGCCGGCGGTGGCCGCAATAGAGGCATCTCGGTATGACCTGATATTGCTGGACGAGTACCAGGACACCGGCCACGCGCAGATCGAGATGCTGTGCGCGTTGTTCGCTGAAGGCCAAGCGGTGACAGCCGTCGGAGACCCGCTCCAGTCGATCTATGGCTGGCGCGGTGCAAGCGCGGCGAACATCGGTCAATTCGAACGCCGATTCCAGAGTGGCGATGGCCAGGCCGTCCAACGATTCGGGTTGTTGACGAGCTGGCGCAATGATCGGCGCATCCTAAGTGCTGCCAATCGGATCGCCGAACCTCTTCGAAACCCGGGTGATGGACCGCTTACTGAGCGCCCAAACGCTGGGATCGGTCGCGTGGCAATCAGTTTCCAGCCATCGGTTGTCGAAGAGGCGATCTGGATCGCCGAAACGCTCAAACGAGAATGGCTGCAGCGTGAGCATCCGGACTGGACAGACGGCCAACGCACGCTTGCTGTGCTGGTACGCAAGCGGTCGGGGATCGCCACCATCGCGCAGTCGATCCGCGAAGCAGGCTTGCCCGTGGAGGTCGTTGATCTGGGTGGACTCCTGACGCTGCCAGAGATCTCCGACATTCGCGCAGTGCTTCAGGTACTCGCCGACCACAATGCCGGCGGTTCGCTAGGTCGCTTACTGACCGGGGCTCGCTGGCGTATCGGCCCCGCAGATCTCGTGGCCCTTCACGAGCGGGCACGGATGCTGGCGGGCCAGACAAGCCGCTCCCTACAGTCGAGCGACGCGCGCTCCTCGGACGATCCACTGAGCCTGATACCAGACGACCCCGATCGATCCGATGGTGCTTATGGTGCTTCGCACGACGACGATGAACGAGTAGATCCCTCGCTGATCGAAGCGCTCGACGACCTTGGCGACGAACGGTCGTATTCGGCGGAGGGGTTTCGTCGTCTCGCGGACTGCGGAACGGTAATTCGCCGCCTGAGACGACGCCTGGAACTGCCATTACCTGATCTGATCAGCGAGGTCGAGTGCGCGCTAGGGCTCGACGTCGAGGTCGCGGCTCGCTCCGAAGCATCTGAGGCCGTTCTCGGGGACCCTGGTCGGGCAAATGTGGATCGCTTCATTGATGAAGCCGCACGTTTTGTCGGCGAACGTTCGGGCGGCGATCGGGTGGCCGGCTTATCTGCCTTTTTGGGGTATCTCAAGGCGGCTGAAGATGAGGAATACGGCCTCAAACCCGCAGCAACCGAAGTCCAGGCTGAGCGCGTTCAGATTCTGACCGTGCATGGGTCGAAAGGGCTCGAATGGGACGTCGTCTGCGTGGCTGGATTGATCGAAAAGGGGTTTCCCGACCAGGCGAAGAGCCATGATTGGGCGAGTACCCCTGCGCTCCTGCCTACGCCGTTGCGGGGCGACCGAAACCACATGCCGGAGTTGACATTCCTCGGTTGCGCGGACCGATCGGACGCCGAGGAGCGCGTCAAGCAGCATCGTGCAGAACTGACGGCGCGTCACCTCCTTGAAGAGCGGCGCCTGGCTTATGTGGCATTCACTCGAGCGCGAAAGGCGCTCTACGTCTCGGGTGCGGCTTGGGGGTCCGGCAGCACCGTACGGGTGCCTTCGGTGTTTCTTGAAGAGTTAAGGGGTCTTGCCGAGGGGGGCACTGTCGAGGTTGATCGATGGCATGTCGTCAGTGAGGGCGAGACGAATCCACTTCAAGCCGCTGATCACGCCGTGTTATGGCCGGCGGACCCACTAAGCCCGGCGCGACGCGTTGCCCTGGAATCTGCCGCAGAACTCGTTCGGCAATCGATGGCTCGCCAAGCTGTGTCGCCATCCTCCCGATCGCTGCCATCGTCGATGCCTGCCATTGCGAGGCGGGCGAGCGCGGACCTGAGCATCGCCGAGTCCTGGCAACGCGATGTCGACCTGCTTCTTGCCGAGCACCGCGCCGCCGGTGGGCCCGGCGAGGTGGTCGTCGCGATGCCGGATCAACTGTCGGTCACCGAGGTCGTGGAACTGGCTCAGAATCCAGAGGCTTTGGCCAGGCGACTCCGGCGTCCGCTTCCACATCGCCCGGCGAAACAGGCCCGGCGTGGCAATGCGTTCCATCGGTGGCTGGAACAGCGATGGGCCGCGGAGACCTTACTGGACATCGACGAACTTCCCGGTGCTGTCGACGAACAGATCGACGATCTCGAACTGGAGGAGTTCAAAGCGAGGTTCGAAACGAGTGCGTGGGCCGACCAGACACCGATCGCCGTCGAAGTCCCTTTCGAGATGTCCTTTGACGGGCGAGTGGTTCGCGGTCGGATGGACGCTGTGTTTCGAGAGCCGACAGGCCGATTCGTCATCGTCGACTGGAAGACCGGCAGCCCCCCTGTCGGCGCAGAGGCTCGTGCCAAAGCTACCCAGCTTGCTCTGTACCGGTTGGCGTGGGCAGAGCTGCAGGGCATTGGCGACTCCGACCTAGCGCTGGTCAGCGCGGCGTTCCACTACGTGGGAGCCGATGTCACGGTCGCGCCGGCCGATCTCCTGACGGCTTCGCAGTTACGCACGCTGCTAAATGGCTGACCAGGGCACCCCGACGATCAATGGTTTCCAGCCATAGCCAGCGAGGCGATGTGCTGGCCGATCTCCAACGAGCTGGTTGCAGCTGGCGATGGGGCGTTGAGGACGTGGACGTTGCCGCCCTTCGTCCGGATCAGGAAATCATCGACCAAGCCGCCGTCCGGGCGTAACGCCTGGGCCCTAACTCCCGCTGCAGAAGGAATGAGGTCATCGGCGGTGATCTCGGGTACCAAGCGGGCGAGGCTCGCAGCGAACCGCTTCTTGGACAGCGATCGAAGGACCTCCATCAAGCCCGGTCGCATGTTGTGTTGCGCAAGTCTCCAGAATCCGGGATAGCTCAACACGTCTAGGAGGTCTCGCGGCCGGACGGTCTGCCATCGGTAGCCCTCGCGCGCCAGCGCGAGCACAGCATTCGGTCCAGCGTGTACGCCGCCGTCCACCATCTTGGTCAGATGCACACCAAGGAACGGAAAATCCGGATCCGGAACTGGATAGATCAGGCCCTTCACCAGATAACGACGTTCGGGCCTCAGCTCAAAGTACTCGCCGCGGAAGGGGATGATTCGTGAGGTTTCACCTTCGGAATTTGTCCCATCGTCAAGGGCAGCGATCCGGTCGGCATGTAAGCCCGCGCAATTGACAACCACATCGGTCTCGAATTCATCGCCGGTCGTCCTGACGATCGTCACAGATCCGCGTCGATCAAAACCGATGACCGGATGCCCGAACCGGACGTCGCCGCCACCTGCCGTTATCTCTATCATGAACGCGCCGCACACCGCCCGATAGTCGGTAATCGCGGTGCTGGCCACATGGACTGCGCCGACCGAGGCGATATAGGGCTCGTACCCTCTCGCCTCCTCCGGTCCGATGAGGCTCACCGGAATTTGATTGGCGATACCCCGCTCGTACAGCCTCTTCAGTCCTGGAAGCTCGTCCGGCTGTGTCGCGTTGATCAGCTTGCCGGTGGCGATGACGGGTATGCCGTGTGCTTCGGCAAATGCGGTCATCGAGCGCGCCCCGGCCCGGCACATCACGGCCTTTGCTGATCCGGGCGGGTAGTAGATGCCGGAATGTATGACCCCGGAATTGCGGCCGGTCTGATGTAACGCCGGCTGAGCTTCCTTCTCGAGTACAGTCACCGCCGCCGCAGGATCTTTTCTCAGCAGCGCGCGAGCGGTGGCCAGACCGAGAATTCCGGCTCCGACAACCAGGTAACGAGTCACTGTGTAATGCTCCTCTAGGTGCGCTCGGGCGTTGGAATCCCGAGCCCGAAGGCTAGCCTGAGTGCGTGACCGATGTGCGCACCTTTGTGACCGAAAACCAAGCGAGCCTCTTGGCCGATCTGGATGCGTGGCTGCGAATACCTGGCATCAGCGCGCAGCCCGAACATCACGACGCGGTCCACCGCAGCGCCGAGTGGCTGGTCGACGCCTTCCATCGCACCGGATTCCCCACAGTTGAGATTTGGCCGACTCGAGGACTGCCGGCGGTCTACGCCGAGTGGCCAGCCGAGGACGCCACCGAGAACACGCCGACAGTGCTCGTTTACGGGCATCACGACGTCCAGCCGGTAGATCCGATCGAATTGTGGAATACCGATCCGTTTGTACCGACGGTCGACGGCGCAGTGCTGCGTGCCCGGGGCGCGTCAGACGACAAGGGCCAACTGCTGTTTCATCTGCTCGGACTGCGGGCGCATCTGGCTGCAACTGGGCGTAGCAGTCCTGCCGTGAACTTGAGATTCCTTGTCGAGGGCGAAGAGGAGTCAGGTTCACCCAACTTTGAGCAGCTGCTCGCCGAACGGGCGGATCGGCTGGCCAGCGACGTCGTGGTGATAACTGACACGGGGATGCTGGCAGAAGACATTCCGAGTGCAGTCACCGGCATGCGTGGGCTGGTATCGGCCACTGTGAACTTCCACGGACCTGATCTTGATCTGCACTCCGGATCATTTGGCGGCGCGGTTCCCAACCCCGCTATCGCAATCGCTCGGTTGGCTGCAGCCTTTCACGACGAAGGGGGGCGAATTCAGGTTCCCGGCTTTTACGACGATGTTCTGGCCCTGACCGACGATGAGCAGCGATTGATCGCCCGCGTTCCCTTCGACGAAGCAGAATTCTTGGCAACCAGCAAGTCCAGAGCTTTAACCGGCGAAGTCGGCTTCTCTACTTTGGAACGGCTCGGTGCCAGGCCTACCGCCGAGGTCAACGGCATCGGCGGTGGTTACCAGGGAGACGGTACGAAGACAATTGTTCCGAGTGACGCCTTCGTGAAACTCTCCTTCCGCCTCGTCGCCAATCAGGACCCCGCGGCGATCCGGGGGGCCGTAGAACGATTTGTAGCCGCACATACACCGGACGGAATCGAGCACAGCATCGAGTGGGAGGGCGACGGAGTCTCACCCTGTGTCGTGGGCATTGACACGGCCGCGTTCGGCGCGCTGTCCCGAGCGATCTGCGCGGCCTTCGATACTGACGTGGTGCTACCGACCCGAGAGGGCGGGTCGGGACCGGAAGCTGCCATAGCCGATGCGATCGGCGCGCCGCTGGTGTTTCTTGGGGTTGGGCTACCCGACGATCAGATCCATGCTCCGAACGAGAAGGTAACCATTTCGATGTTGTACAAGGGAGCCGAGGCAGCCGGTTACCTCTGGCAGGAATTCGCAGCCGTTGGCCGACTCGGGCTCAAGGGCTAACCCCGCAATGAGTGAGCATCGCAGGGAGCGCCAGCGACCGAGGAGCGGAGCGATTGGCGACTCGAGTGAGCATCGCAGGGAGCGCCAGCGACCGAGGAGCGCAGCGATTGGCGACTCGAGTGAGCATCGCAGGGAGCGCCAGCGACCGAGGAGCGCAGCGTGACTGGTCCGGATTGGCAGCCAGAGACTTGGCTTGCGCCTCAGCCCCCCGGTCCCGGGCCGGAATGGTCTGCCCCTCCCGTCGCCGGATCGACGACAGGTTGGGATTCCAACGGGAGCTCCGGGCACAACTCGGGTTGGGGTTCGCCGCCACCGCCACCACCGCGTAGGCGAGCGGGGCTCTGGATCGCGGTGGCGGCAGTAGTGGTCGTCGTCGTGATCGTCGCGTTTGTCAACGCTCTGCGGACGGGTGGCAACAAGTCCGAGAACAGCGTGGGGGCGCCGTCAGCGTTGCCCGGGCCCAATCCGACCGCAGCCGTTCCCACACCGGGTCCCAGCTCCGGGGGGGGCGGTGGGAGTTCTGGCGGTACGGACGTCCCCGCAGTGGCCTGCCCGACGATTCGTGACGAGGAATCGCATCTCTCCTACAACTGCATCGACAACTACCTCCGGCAAGGCGTTGCGAACAATTACCTTGGCCTGCGGATCTCGCTGGACCACGAAACCGAAGTTGGATGGGTCATCAGCGAGGGCTCGGGTAACCCGAAGAGCGTCATTGTCAACCCCTCCACCGGCATCGTGGCCTTCCGGCAGGGCCCTAGCGCGGTTCCCTCCAACGGTTCGATTCCGACCAGCGCTCCGCCGAGCCTGGCCGACGTGCAGACCGAGGTCCAGCGCCGCACCGAGAATGCCTTGGCTCAGGCTTACGGTGACGGTCCCTCGCCCAAGACCTTGGCAGCGCATACGCAGACGTTCTCCGGTGCCACCGGCTACGAGCTCGTCACGGAGATAACGATCAACCCCGCCTTCCGTGCCGCGAACAACATCAAGGCCCAGACCGAGCGGCTCTGGGTGGTCGGGGTCCCGACAAGTGCCGGCGTCAGCATCTTCATGATGTCGATACCCGATGACCGTAAAGATCTATGGCCCAAGGCTGAGGCGACGGTCGCTACCATCAAGATCATCTGAGGGCGTGAGACAGCCGCTCCCTGTTACTCCCGGGTGGCTGGGCAGCCAACATTCCGGGCGCTGGCGGTGACGAGTCCAAAGGACTGACTAGGGTAGGAACGTGGCCAACATCAAGTCAGGGGGCGCATCGACTGCCCCCGCGCAGGGATTTCGCGCACCGTCGTTCGAACTCGTCCATCACACGCTCGGTAACGGCCTTCGGGTCGTGATCTCGCCGGACCGTAGCGCGCCCGTCGTCGGCATCGCCGTCTTGTACGACGTTGGCTTTCGATCTGAGCCGCAAGGGCGGACGGGCTTTGCGCACTTGTTCGAACATCTGATGTTCCAGGGCTCGGCAAATCTCGAGAAACTGGAGCACTTCCGATACGTGCAAGCCTCAGGCGGAATGTTCAATGGCAGCACGCATCTTGACTACACGAACTATTTCGAGATGCTGCCATCCAACGCATTCGAACGCGGTCTCTTCCTCGAGGCCGACCGTATGCGCTCTCCCCGGATTACCGAAGAGAACCTCGCCAATCAGATCTCTGTCGTGAAGGAAGAGATTCGGGTCAACGTGCTCAACCGACCGTACGGCGGATTTCCTTGGCTCGTCCTCCCCCCAGTGCTGTTTGACACTTTCCCTAATGCGCACAACGGTTACGGAGGGTTCGAGGATCTCCAGAATGCAACCGCCGAAGACGCCGCCGCGTTCTTCGACAGTTACTACGCGCCCGCCAATGCTGTCCTCGGCGTGGCCGGGGATATTGATCCCGACAACGCGATCGAACTGATCGAACGTCATTTTTCCGGTATCCGTCGGCGAAAGAAGCCGGTGCGACAAGACTTCGGTGAACCCGGGCTGAGCAGCGAACGTCGCGAGACGGTTACCGATGCCCTTGCGCCCATGCCCGCGGTGGCGCTCGGCTATCGAGTGCCGAACCCAGGATCGGACTTGCACCGCTACCTCTCGAACCTGCTGCTCGCCGAGATACTTTCTGACGGCGACGCATCGCGATTGCAGCGCAGCCTCGTGCAGTCGAAACGTCTTGTAACCGACGTTGCCGCGTATCTCGGGACCTTCGGTGACCCTTTGGAAGAACGCGATCCCACCCGGCTCAACGTCACTGCGCATTTCAGCGATGCGTCCTCGACAGACAAGGTCATTGCCGCAGTGGATGAGGAGTTCGACCGTATCGCGAACAACGGCACCGAGGCCGGCGAACTCGATCGGGTACGGACCAAGTTTGCCGCGACCATCTTCCGCGAACTCGACCAGGTTCTCAACCGGAGCTTGGAATTCGCCAAGTTCGAGATGCTCTTCGGCAAGGCGTCCCTGATCCTGGGGCTGCCCACCTTGTTGGCCGAGATTACCGATGCAGACATTCGTGCTGCCGCCGCAGATCTCGCACCGTCCAGCCGAGCCGTTGTCGAACTCATTCCAGGAGCAGGTAAATGAGCCCGGCAAACGCAACCTCTCAGACGGCCGAGTCGGCACCGAACACCTCACCGCGAAACGGAGCACGGGGTTCGGGTCGTCATTCGGTACCTTTGCCGGTGCCCCCGCTGGCTAAACCCGCCAAACCGAAACGCATCACGACCGCCGAGCGCACGTTGGAGTCCGGCCTTCGCGTTGTCGTGGCACGGCGGCCGTCGGTTCCGATGGTCGAGGTTCGTCTCCGCGTTCCGTTTCTTTCAGCGAAGCCACATCATCTGGCCCGTTCAGCGCTGCTGTCCGACACGATACTGACGGGTACTGCAAGGTATGACCGCAACTCACTTGCCGTCGCGTTGCAGGAGCTCGGCGGAGATCTGTCCGTCGGATTGGACGCAGATCGCTTATTGCTGTCGGCATCTGCGCTGTCGACGAAGCTTCCCGATCTGCTCAGGCTCTTCGCGGAAGTCCTCACGTCAGCCAGCTATCCAAAAGACGAGGTCGGTGGCGAGCGTGCACGCCTCGTCGAACGGATTACGCTAGCTCGATCACAGCCTGGCGTTATCGCCAACGAGGCCCTCGGCCAGCGTATGGCGCCGGGACATCCCTACGGCACATCACTGCCCGCTATCGCAGACGTCGAAGCGACCACAGCCGGCCAACTCAGATCGTTGCATTCGGATCTGATTCGACCGGATGGCGCGTTGCTCGTGATAGTTGGAGACGTCCTACCCTCGCGTGCGTTGGATTCGGTTGAGCGCATTTTCGGCGAATGGTCGGGAACTCAGGCCAAGCGGAAGGTGCCGGCGCTACCGGAACTCGACTTGGGGCCGTTGCTTATCGTCGACCGGCCGGGTTCCGTGCAGACCTCGCTGCGTTTCGGTGGCCACTCGCTTACGCGTGATGACGAGAGGTATCCAGCGCTGCAGCTGGCGAACCTGGCCTTTGGCGGCATGTTCTCGTCCCGCTGGGTCGAAAATATCCGTGAGGACAAGGGCTATACCTATTCGCCGAGGAGCTCGCTGGACCATTCGACCCTTGCCTCGTCGTTCACCGCATCCGCAGACGTAGCGACCGAGGTGACTGCTCCGGCAGTCGTCGAGACGCTCTACGAACTGGGCCGCATTTCGTCGCTGCCCATAACCCAGGCGGAGCTGGATCTGAGTCGGCAGTACGCAATCGGGACGATGGCGCTCTCAGTGTCGACCCAGGCGGGCCTGGCGTCCACCCTGTCAGGCTTGCTTGGCGCCGGCTTGGATATCGAGTGGCTGACGCGACACCGCGAACGTCTGGCGGCCGCGACGATCTCGCAGGTGGCCGATGCCGCAGCCGAGTTCCTGGCGCCGCGCAAACTCATCGGTGTTGCCGTCGGCGATGCAGCCAGCATCGCGGGCCCGCTCAGCGCGGTCATTGATGTCACCGTGCAGGACGCCGACACCAGCGGTGGCTGACAGCGTAGCGGCGCGCCAGGTCGTGCCGGTGCCCGTGCCGGTGTTGTCCAGATCGGCGCATGACCGGATAGCCCACCGTCGAGGCGACGCCGAGTGGAACGACGCCGCGTGGTCTGCGCCCACGAGCCGAGTGCTTGTCCTGTCGGCGGCGTCGAGCATTCGTATGAGGTCGCCATCGTCGTTGTATCTCCGATCGCCAGGTGAAGTCACCGTCGAAGGTGACCGAGTGCTGCTCGGCGAAGCCGCAGGCGTCGTGTACTTCGCGGTGTTGGCGTACACGGCCGCGGCCACCGCCGAAGTAGACGCAGACTGGCGCGGGCTGCGCGACCTCGCGGTCGTACTCAACGACCTCGAGGTCGGCTTACTCACCGCCGCGACGGCACTGCAGGCCTGGCATCAGCGCCATACACATTGTCCGCGCTGCGGAGCTGTCACCGAGGTCGCCCAGTCGGGTTGGAGCAGAATCTGCCCGGCCGACAAATCCGAGCATTTTCCGCGGACCGATCCTGCCGTCATCATGTTGATTCGCGATGGTCAACAACGATGCCTTCTAGCGAGGTCGCCTCTCTGGCCGCCGGGACGACTGTCCGTGCTTGCCGGCTTCGTCGAAGCCGGCGAGTCGGCCGAGGCTGCAGTCGTTCGCGAGGTCGGTGAAGAGGTCGGCCTCAGAGTGCGCAATGTCGAATACTTCGCAAGCCAGCCCCATCCCTTCCCAGCGTCACTCATGCTCGGCTTCACCGCCGACACGGCCGGGGATTCGACCTTGATCCCGGACAACGACGAGATAGCAGAAGCTGGCTGGTTCACTCGCGAAGAGGTGCGCCGAGCGCGAGACTGGGGTGAGGAGTCGCTGGCTGAGACCGGCATTCTGCGTGCCCTGCCAGGGACGATGTCCATCGCACGGCAGCTGATCGATGCGTGGTTGGCCGAAGGCGAGAACGAGATTGCCTCGACGTCGCCGACGCGGCACGACTAGCAGCGTTCCTAGGCGATACGTTCCAAGCCCCAGACGTTCCAAGCCCCAGACGGATCACCGAACGAAGATCGCAGGGTGCTCCGGGTCGTCGTAACGCAAGACCACATCAGCTATGGAAACCGGGTCCACCTCGATGTCATAGCGATCCAGGGCGGGTAGCGTCCAGGCCCATTCAGCGGCAGTGCGCCTGATCCGTGCCTGTCGCGATACCCAGAAATGCACGGTCAGATCGAACGTCAAACCGATACCGAGCAGGAGCTCGCCGCTGAGTAGTAAGACGCCGTTCGCGGCCAGGCTGGCGGGCATGGCCCTACTGGAGCGGTTGGTAACCGGATCTCGCAGGGACGGCAGATACGTCGAGTCCGCAAGAGCGGCAGGGCGGTCACCGCCCAGGACAGAACGGCCGTCTCCTCCGCCAAGCGGGACCAGTACTTCGCGCTGCAGCGCGTTGACGTCCAACCAACCCGAATAGAACGATTCAAGATCGGTCTTGCCATATTCGAATCGCAACGAGGCATCACGATAAAAATTGCCGGCTTGCACGATCGCCGCCGGGGTGCCGGCCGCGATAAGGCCCTGTGCAACTCCTCCGACCAGCGCACTAGTCTCTGCGCATCGCGGAGCATCGAAACCGAACCGTAGCGGGTGCGAGCCGGGGTGCCTCGAGATGGCGAGGTCGACCAACTGTGCGACCAGATGCTGGGGTGAGATCGGGTGAAAGCGGGTCACGCCAACGCTGCGAGCTTTTCCTTGATCTGCGCCACCGTGGGGTTTGTCAGGGCCGAACCGTCTGCGAATTCGAGTGTCGGGACGGTTTGATTGCCGCCGTTGACCTCCATGACACGGACGGCTGCGTTCTCGTCCTGCTCGATGTTGACCTCTGCGAACGTGATGCCAGCCTGCTCGAGGCCCTTCTTCAGTCGCACGCAGTAACCGCACCAGGAGGTCGTGTACATCGTGAACTGCGCGCTCATTGGCCCTCATTCATCGTCTCGTTTGGTGCGCGCATCGCACCAACTGGAGCGGGTGGCGCTCCTAGTCAATTCAACAGGGTAAGTGACGGAATGTTCCCACTGGCCGAAACTGTCACCGAAGCTTGGCAAGATGGGGTGGGTGAGCTCCCGCCGCACGACATCGACCAGTACGGCATCGACCAGTACGGCATCGACCAGTACGGCATCTGTGGCAGCTACTAACCCCCCAGCGACGGGTGGGCACGTAGGTAACGCGGGGCGGCCCGAGACGGCAGAGCAGCTGTTGGCTGGGCTCGACCCGGAGCAACGAGCGGCCGCGGTGGCCGTGCACGGTCCGGTCTGCATCTTGGCTGGGGCCGGTACCGGCAAGACGAGGGCGATCACTCACCGGATCGCATATGCGGTACGCACGGGGGCCGTTCCCGCGGACGCCGTCTTGGCCGTGACTTTCACTGCGAGGGCGGCGGGGGAGCTACGTACGCGCCTGCGATCCCTTGGGGCTGGCGGAGTACAGGCGCGCACGTTTCATGCCGCCGCGCTGCGCCAGCTCAACTATTTCGCGCCTCAGATTCTGGGCGGACCGATGCCCGACGTGAGCGACAGCCCGATCCGGTGGATCGTGCAGGCCACCAACCGGCTCCGGTTGCGTGCTGACCGCGCCGAGCTTCGGGACCTGGCGAGCGAGATCGATTGGGCCAAGTCATCCCTGGTTTCGCCGAGCGAGTATGTGGCCGAAGCGGCGAGGGCCAATCGCGGCATTTCGCTGACTCCTGCGAAGGTCGCGGAGGTGTACTCCGGCTACGAGGAGGCCAAGCGTCGCAACAATGAGATCGACTTCTCTGATCTCTTGTTGATCATGGCCGGGGCGCTGGAAGAAAACGATCAGGTTGCCCGAAAAGTTAGAGCCCAGTACCGATATTTCGTGATCGACGAGTACCAGGATGTGTCGCCGATTCAGCAACGTCTGCTCTCGGCGTGGCTGGGCGAGCGCGATGACATCTGCGTTGTCGGTGATGCCAACCAGACCATTTACTCCTTCGCTGGTGCCCAGCCTTCCTACCTACTCGACTTCGCGGAGCGTTACCCCGACGCCACCGTCGTCCGCTTGGAGCGCGACTACCGCTCGACCCCGCAGATCGTCGAGCTGGCCAACCGGTTGATAGGTGGCGCGCCGCGCGAGGCCATGTCGCGCCTCAGTTTGATCGGTCAACGACCGGACGGACCGAAGCCGACCTTCTCCGAGCACGATGATGAGGTGGCCGAGGCTGCTGCGGTCGGCGCACAGGTGAAACGCCTCGTCGACGGCGGGACGCCGGCCTCCGAAATAGCGATCCTGTTTCGGATCAATGCGCAATCAGAGGTTTACGAGCAGGCCTTGTCGAGCCTCGGAATTGCCTACGTGTTGCGTGGTGGGGCCAGGTTCTTCGAGCGAGCCGAGGTTCGTCAGGCAGTTGTCTTGCTCCGGGGCGCTGCTCGCGCAGACGATGGCGAGGTAAGTCTGCCGGAGGCCGTCGCGGAGGTTCTGAGCTCAGTCGGGTGGAATGCCGACCACCCGCCGGACGGCGGAGCGGCGCGCGAACGGTGGGAGTCACTTGCGGCCCTGATGAGCCTCGCGGACCAGCTATTGATCGATCAGCCCACGGCCCGTCTCGACGAGTTCAACGCCGACCTGGAGCAGCGAGCGGCCGCGCAACATGCGCCGACGGTCCAGGGCGTCACGCTTGCCTCGCTGCACTCGGCGAAGGGTCTCGAGTGGGACGCCGTCTTTCTGGTCGGGCTCGCGGATCAGACGATTCCCATCCAGCACGCCACCACTGCCGACCAGCTCGCGGAGGAGCGGCGGTTGCTCTATGTCGGGATCACCCGTGCTCGGGAGTCCCTCGCGCTGTCGTGGGCTTTGGCACGCAACCCCGGGCAGGCACGACGGCGCCGGCCCAGCCGCTTTCTCGATGGCCTGCGCCCCAGCGCCAGCCCGGCTACGGCTAGAGCGTCATCAGAAGCTGCATCGGCCCGCAAGCGTTCCAAGGTCGTGCCGCAGTCCGAGGACGCAGCCACCTTCGGTCGGTTGCGAGCATGGCGAAAGAAGCAGGCAGACGCGCAGGGTGTTCCTGCCTACGTCGTATTCTCAGACGCAACGTTGGTCGCTATTGCTGACAGAAATCCCGCGGATGAACGAGCGTTGGCAACAATTGCTGGGGTGGGCCCGACGAAACTCGAGCGCTACGCGGTGCCCGTTTTAGCCGTGCTCTCGGGACAGGATCCTGAGCCGGTCGAGGTTGAATAAGTTGCGGAAGCAACAACATCTCCTGGCCCTGTTTCGCCTTTAATCACATGATGTTCTGCCGACCCGTCGGGCGAGCGGGCGGATCTCGCTCGCCCGTCCGCAGGCATCGAACATGACATCCGTCAGCAATTTTCAGCCAATCTCGGAAAATGAATTGTGCACCTTGCGCCTGGTCCGATAGCCTCGCGTGCACACGAGAAAATACATCGCGCCTGAGCAGCCGTTCAGCTGAGCTTGCGCCTAGACCTTCGAAGGAGGTGCCGAATGTTCACGAACACGACCTACATCGCAGTCGCGGAGATCCCGGCTGCCTTCTCTGCTGTCTCGGCGCTCATCGTTTCGGCATTCGAGGCCGCCCAGGTCAAGCCAGCAAACCACCGCGGTAGCGCTGCCGGAATGACCGACGTCGATTTCGGTTGGGTCCGCCATCCTCGAGGGATACCACTCTGACCAGCTCAGAGCGAAACCCTCGAGGCCGCGGATTCCCGATACCGGGAACCGCGGCCTTTGTCATTCCCGTATCAAATGTATCGCCGGATGCAGAAGGAACTACCGCCATCGAGGTTCACGACATCGACACTCAACGACACCGCACCGACACCGACACCGACACCGACACCGAAAAGCTATTGGAACAAGGAGGTTGACCCGACGTGTATGCCACTCCGTTGCTGATCGAGCAGGAGGAACAGCCGCGGGTTGCGGCCACAACCCCGGCTGCGATCTCGATTTGTGAAGACCTGATCCCTGTAGTTGACCCCGCATTCGGCGCTGACATCGACGACTTACCCTGCCGTGTACTGGATGCAGACCTATGGTTTGCAGACACTCCAGCTGATCTCGAGCAAGCCAAAGCGCACTGCGTTGAGTGCCCGGTGCGCGCCGGTTGTCTCGCGGGCGCGCTTGACCGTCGCGAACCCTGGGGCGTTTGGGGTGGCGAGATCTTCGAACAGGGCACCGTGATTGCGCGTAAGCGGCCGCGAGGTCGTCCGCGTAAGAACGAGGTCGCCGCATGATCGCCGTTGCGGGCACCGCTGACGCCGGTCATGCGGGGATCGAGGGATTACCTCTGATCTACCTGCCAGCTGACACATCAATGTCGAACGAACTAAACAACTTTCCAAGGAGAATCGAAATGTACTGCCAGAGCGAAGCGATCGCGCGTGAACGAATACGCGAGCGGCTGAAGGATGCGGCCAACCGGAGACTGGCGAGTGAGGTTGCCTCGGTACAGATGTGGCAACGAATCGCGGCATATTGCACACGGCGAGCATCGCGTTCGCAGCGTCGGTTGTCGGAACATTCGGGTGCCGCCAACTATGACCTCGCCGGCTAACCGGGCGGGATCATCGTGAGGTCGAAAACGTCGGGAGGGTGTGTGCAGGACGAGGCAACGGCCGCGTTCTGCCGCCCTCCCGACGTCGTCGTGTCACAAGAATTGACGCCACATACGTTGTGACAAGCAGCGTTCGTTCGCGAGTGCCACCCAGATCGCGATCGAGTCCCGCTGGTGGTCAAATAGCCTTATGGAGGAAGTTATTTGCCAGCTCTGCGGCATCGTGGCTGCCACGGCTCGCGGGTCGGAGGATGTAAGCGCCGCGATCCTGCTGACCTGGGTGATGAACCGCGATTCCGGCCGCGTTCGCTGGACCTGCCCCGAATGCGCCGCGACAAACGTCCGTGCCATCGAAGCAAAACTCGATCCGGAGTGGTGGTAGGCGGTCCACTCAGAGCCTGGCCTCGGTTCGCTGTCAGGCTTTGAAACCGGGTTGCCAGACTTCGGCAATCTCTCGGTATGGCGCGGTGGCACCGAGCTGACATAGAACCCCGATAGAACCAAGAGTGACCCGGTGCAGCAATAAGTACTCGGGCGGCAGGTTGAGCATTCGGCCCACGCGCGCGGCCTCGCTGCGCGGGTCGCCGATGCGTTGTGCTTGCTCCCTCATCCAATCCCGCGTGAAGCTGAACTCCGGTTTGGCTAATGGATCAAGGATCGGACGTAGATACTCCATCACCTTGGCCGCATCGATCTTCACGCCAGGTCGGATAAAGTTCTCGGCTTGCATCGCCGCGACGACCGCGTCAACATCGCCTTCCAAGACAAGGCGGGTAATTCGGCCCAGAGGTTCGGGTGTGCCGTTGGGCAGCCGCGCGACCGCGCCGAAGTCCAGAACACCAAGCCTGCCGTCAGACATCAATCTGAAATTTCCCGGATGCGGGTCCGCGTGAAGCAGACCGCATCGCTGTGGCGCAGAGAAATGCAACAACGCCAGTCGCATGCCGGCAGCATTGCGCTGTTCCTGGGTGCCTGTGGCGATGATCGATGAAAGCGGAGTTCCCTCAAGCCATTCGCTGACGATCACTCGGGGAGCGCTCGCCACCACCCGAGGAACCGCAATATCGGGGTCGCCGTTGTATGCCTGGGCGAACCGTCGCTGCGAGTCCGCTTCGAGCGTGTAGTCCAACTCCTCGCTGACCCTCGCCTTCAGCTCGGCCAGTAACGGTTTGATGTCCATGCCGGGGGAGATCCGCCCGAAAAGCTTTGCGAAGCGGGAGAGCTGGTTGAAGTCGGCCATGAGAGCGGGGCCCGCACCTGGATATTGAATCTTCACTGCTACAGCTCTACCGTCGGCCCAAACAGCACGGTGGACCTGCCCAATCGATGCGGCAGCAGCAGGGTCGTCATCGAAAGACGAAAATCGTGATCGCCAGGATCGCCCGAACTGCTCGTCGAGGACTCGGTGCATGACCGACGCTGCCATCGGTGGTGCGGCTTCCTGCAGCTTGGTCAGGGCCGCGCGGTAGGGGGCAGCGGCGTCTTCAGGTAGAGCTGCCTCGAACACGGACAGTGCCTGCCCGAACTTCATGGCACCGCCCTTTAGCTGGCCGAGAACCGCAAACAGTTGGTCGGCCGTCCGCTGCGCAAGGTCGGCCTGGACCTCCTCCGATGAGTGCCCAGCGAGGCGTTTCCCCAGGCCGACGGTCGCTCGACCGGCGACGCCCAGGGGGAGTTTGGCCAGCTGTGCCGACCTGGCCATGCCACGCTGCGGGATGTCACTCATCGAAGGCTCACGTGTCCATTCTGGCCTGCCCTGACCATTTTTGCCGACGCCCCGCAGTCACAGGCGTGGTGAGGGGGCCAGGATCGGCGTCTGAGGCGCCAATCGGGCAGCTGCCATTCCAGCGTGCCTTCGACCGTTGCTGGGTGCTGCCGATCCAAATACGCCAGCGCCTGGCTTGCAGTAAGACCTGCGGTCGCGACACACAAGGCAACGTCTGAGGACCTTCGGCGTTTAGGCAGCCCGGAGAGCTGGACCGCTAGCGCGGGCCAGGCTGGGTCGCGCTCGGTTCGATGGAGATCTGCGCATCGCAGGCAGCTGGTCACGCCAGGCAGTACCAAGGGCCCGACGATCGCTCGTAGGCCTGACACCTCCGCGGATAGATGGGCCAAGCCGTCCAAATGCAGGCTGGCGCGGACCGCAGAATCGATCGGGCCCGGATCGGTCAGGACGACGAGGTCGGCCCTGCGGTCATAGGGGATTGGCGTCGTGTCGACATCTGGCGCGGCTCGGCGAATCGCGTCCGCCGCGGCCGCGCCGAATCTGCGTCCCTCATCGGATGGCGCCAGCCCGCCAGGACAGGCGTCCGCTGCGCTCACGTCGCCACCGTTCACCAGCTGAACCCAACCCACTCCGGCGGCCGCCAGGGTGGCAGCGATGCTCACCGCGAGGCGCGAGGTGCCGTGGACGGCGATCGCAGTCTCGTGCCGCGCCATCAACACTGACCGTGCGTCGGACCCGATAGCCCCCGTCAAAGCGGAGAGGTCGGGCAGTAGATGCGCTGGCTCCGCGTGCTCCTGATCGAGGACATCCAGACGCGTTGAGCTGCGGGACATGAATCCGGATCGATCCAATACTCGCCGTAGATCCGAGAGCTCCGGTTCGCACTCCTGAGCTGGGTCGACGTTGGATACGGCGGATGCGGGGGATACGGAACTACCTCGAGGGGAGACCCGCCGGGCGGGCATCAAAGCAAGCAGCTGTTCGGTTCCCACATTCTCCACCACAATTCGACGCGGTCCGAGTTCGAGCTGGACGGTATTCGCTCCGCGCCACAGGACGGCAACGGATTCGTTGATTCGCATCTTCTGCTCGGGGCGAGTGTTGCCGTCCGCGTACCGGTTATCGCTGGCTCGCGATGATCTGCTCATGACTGCAGACAGTCGCACAAATGGTTCTGCGACGAGCGACGTTGTCCACAGACAGCAATTTAACCCTCAAGCCCACGTCCACACTTGTGGAGGCGGTTGTGGATAACCTGCGGATGACGAGCGCTTGCGGAGGAATTTTCGGTGGAAAACTTGTGGACGGAGGTGTGGAAGGCTCCTGATCGCCGTATGATGCTCGATCACGTTGCGTGATTAATCGGCTTTTGGAGTGAGACGCTAAGTAACCGCCACGGCGACATAGTCGAGTTCGGATGGCACTCATCGGCCGGTCACAGCCGCAAGCGTCGGCATCAGGATGTCGTTGCGAGGCTCTAGTCTGCTCCCATGCCCGATGTCGATCCGCTCATTGCCCCACGGCTGCCAAATGTCCCGGCTGAGTCCGTCGAGGTCAGGCGCAGTGCTCGGCGACGTCGGACGGTTTCGGCGTATCGGGACGGCGACCGCATCGTCGTGCTCGTGCCCGCACGACTGAGCAAGGCCAGGGAACAGGAACTCGTAGCCGAGATGGTCGAGCGGGTAACGAAGCGAGAAACGGTACTTGCCAGTCGTGGCCCGCGGGCAAGTGACACAGCGCTTGCCTCGCGTGCGAGTCAGCTTTCGTCCGAATATCTGGATGCTCGAGCGCGCCCTACCAGCGTGCGGTGGGTGCGGAATATGGAGCACCGGTGGGGTTCCTGCACGCCTTCGGACGGGACCATCCGGTTGTCACACCGCCTGCAGCCGATGCCGGCCTGGGTTATCGACTATGTGCTGATGCACGAATTGAGCCATCTACTCGAATCTGGTCACGGTCCTCAGTTCTGGGGATTGGTCGACCGTTTCCCACGGACCGAGCGAGCACGCGGCTTCCTCGAGGGCGTCTCGACCGCTGCTCAGCTTTCGGGTTTGTCCGATTGCGGTGCCTCGCCGGAAGACTCGCCGTCTGCGGATTCGCTGTTCTGAGCCGAGTCGCCCGGTCCAGAGTCGCCCGGTCCGGAGCCGCTAGAACCGGAGTCGCTTGGTCCGGAGTCGCTTGGTCCGGCGTCGGCAGGTCCAGCCTCGGTTGCGAGCTTGGCGAGTTCGTCGAAAGTTGACCTGTCTGCCTCCGACATCGTCCCGTACATCGCTGCGAAGGCATTCGGATCGTCTAGGTCGTCGGCGGTAGGGAGTAGATCAGGATGATTCCACAAGCCGTCGCGAACCGAGGCGCCGTGCCGATCCGTCATGGCAAGCCAGAGTGACGCAGCTTCACGTAAGCGTCGCGGGCGCAGTTCCAAGCCAACGAGTGTCGCGAACGTTTGCTCGGCCGGGCCGCCTGAGGCCCTACGACGCCGGACAGCTTCGGACATCGCTTGCGATCCCTGCATGCGGTCTCCCGCTGCATGACTGACGATGTTGTCGACCCATCCTTCGATGAGCGCCAACAGCGTCTCCAGCCGCCGCAGAGCGATGTTCTGAGCGGGCGTGTTCTGCGGTTCGAACAGGCCGCCGGATAGCGCGCTCTGCAAGGACTCAGGGTTGGTCGGATCAATCTCGTTGAGCGCCGCCGAGATTGCTTCGGGATCAATTGAGATGCCACGGCCGTACGCATCTACGGCTTCGATCAGTTGCTGGCGCAACCAGGGCACATGACCGAACAGGCGTTGGTGCGCCGCCTCGCGCAACGCCATGAAAAGCCTGACCTCATCGCGAGGTCGACCAAGACCGTCCGCTAACGCCTCGACGTTTGCGACCACCAGCGCGCCAGTGCCGGGAGGGCCGAGCGGCAAGCCGACGTCGGTTGCGGACACGACTTCACCGGCCAAGGCGGCCAGCCCCTGCCCGAGTTGAGCGCCGAACATCAGGCCGCCGAGCTGCGACATCATGGGCGCCATCGGACCTGCTTGCGCGGCGACCTCGGGTGGGAGCGCACCGGACATGGCTGCGACGACCCGGCTGGCGACCGGATCGCACACCGCGGCCCAGGCTCCAATCGTCTTCTCGACCCAGTCGACCTGACTCCACGCCTGTGTTGTCGTGATTCCTGACGGTAGATCGGTCACACCATCAAGCCACAGGTCGGCCAGTCGCAGGGAGTCCGCGACCGCGCTCGAGTCCGCGGCGGTAACGCTTCGATGCCCGCTGGCAAGATTCGAGATCGCCAGCTGACGGGCAAGGTCCCAATTCACCGGGCCGCCGTCGCCGGCGAGCAGACGCTGCAACTCAGCAAATAGTGGGATCTTGCCTGCGATGTCGTCCGGATCACCGCCCGAGCCGGGACCGAATCCGAAGCCGAAGTCACTCATACCAGTCACGCTAGTGCTAACGAGCGCGAGGTGGGTGTCGTGCCCCGATTGGAATCAGCTTTCAGCGAAATCACGGCGCGCGTCCACGTCGCGCACGCGCTAAAGACCTACGGTGTCGAGCATGGCATGGGTGTGGTGGCTGCTTGCCCCGGTCTGCTCAACCGCAATCGGCGCGCTGGTGCTGTCATGGCGGGGGTGGACTGAGTGGCGTTCGAGTACCTTGCGCCCCGGTAACGCAATTGCGGAGCATCACGCGATCTTGGAAGCTCTCACTTCACAACACGGTGATGCAGTCGTCCCGGTGAATTTGATCCTGATACCGGCTCCGGCTGAGCAGAGCGAGCTCGCCGGCAGTTAGGGTGTCGGCAATGTCTCGACAGATAAGAACCCTGTTGATCGGCGCGGTGCTGGTGGTAGTTCTCGGCGTCGCGAGCTTTGGGCTGCGCGTGCCGTACGTGGTCTTGAGCCCAGGTCCAACGGTCAACACGCTTGGCCAGGACAGCGGTACCGACATCATTGCCATCAAGGGCCACCCGGTCTCGCCCACAACTGGCAATCTCAACTTGACGACGGTTTCTGTCGACACCCAGAACACGACGGTGATCGGCGCGTTGAAGGGTTGGCTTGCTCACGACCAGGTCGTCGTGCCCCACGACAGCGTGTACCCCCCTGGTCAGTCCCAAGAGCAAACGAACGCTCAGGACAAGCAAGACTTCATCGAGTCACAGGATTCTGCGATCGTCGCCGCGGCCTGTCAGCTGAACTTTCCGAAGGGCATCGGCGTCCTCGCTGTCAACCCAGATTCGGCGAACGTCAGCGTCCTGCAAGCAGGGGACCGCTTCGTCTCGTTCAACGGCGTTCCGGTGACCGACGACGCTGGTTTGAAGAAAGTGCTCGATTCGTTACCCGCGGGGTCCAAAGTACCTGCGGTGATCAGTCGCGCCGGTGTTGATACCAAGGTGACGTTGACGTTGTCGGCCCCGTCCGGGGCAAGCACCACCCCGCTGTTGGGGATCACGCTGACCGAGGGGTGCCTTCCTCCGTTTCAGGTCAACCTGGCACTTGCCGGCATCGGCGGTCCGTCGGCAGGCATGATGTTTGCCTTGGGCATCATCGACAAAATTGGCCACGATGACCTGACGCACGGCCGGTTCATCGCCGGAACGGGGACGATCGATCCGGACGGCAATGTCGGTCCAATCGGTGGAATTCAGCTGAAGATGCTTGGCGCGCGGCAGGACGGTGCGACGGTCTTCCTGGCGCCGGCGGGAAATTGTGCCGATGTTCGAGGAAACATCCCTGCTGGCCTGAACGTCATCAAGGTTTCCATGCTGTCTGATGCAATAAAGAGCTTGGACACTTTGAACGCGGGCGGGACAGATCTTCCCCGCTGCTGAGCGGCGGCAAATCAGTCGGACAGCGTGGCCGAGAGAGCCGCGGCTAGATTCGGCGCCAAATCGGTTCCGGTAAGTAGATCGTCCCCGGTTTCCGCACCCGGCACCGACCGCAACCGAAGAATGCACGCAGAGCGGCCGTCTCGAAGTACCGCCACCACAAGCCTTGCCTCCCGGCGTTGCGGATGATCGACTGCAACGTTGACTGCAGCGTCGATGGCCAGATCGTCCAACTCGCCCTCCACCGAAGGCGGCAACATCAGGATTTCCTGGCTGACCGCGCAACCGATCACCTCATCGGGCCAGCCGATCTGCGCCAGGACCTCGTCCAATGCGCCCTCCGGCAGGTCCTCTTGAGCGATCGGCGTTATCGCCGACTCATCGATTTCGGCGGGATCGATGGACGTTCCGTCTATAGAGAGCAACGCGGCAGCACCTGGATCGGCGGCCAGCGATCGCGTCGGTACGAGGGCAAATAGCAAGGGCGCGGAGTCCCAGCCCGCCTCATTCGCGAAGGCCTCGATCTCAGCCGCAACTGCTTCGAGCATGATGGAGGCTGCCGGAGCGGGATCGGAGCTGTGCGTCATGACTAGATGGTCGCATCCTGCGGAACCGCGGTTCGGCTCGGTACGTTGCTGATTTGAGGACGGCCTGCGCGTTGCGTAGGTCGGGAGTGGTCCTCCGGGTGGTTACGTGGGCGCGCCGTGTCGTGCGGCACATCGCGTCCCGCCGCTCAGAGGCCAGATGAGGAGAGCACTGTGGCCATGCGGCCTGAAATGCCCAGCATCAGGGTGTCGCGTCGCGGCAAGATCATCATCGGGGTGTTGATCTCGCTCTTCGTTCTGGTGTCCTTGCTGGGGTCAGCGGCCCGCGTGTACACCAACTGGCTGTGGTTCGGCGAGGTCAAGTATCGAGATGTCTTCTCAACGATTCTGTGGACCAGGGTTGTGCTGTTCCTGATCTTTGGCTTGGTTCTTGCTGTGGCCGTCGGCGCAAACGTGTTCCTGGCCTACCGAATGAGGCCGCCATTCCGCCCGATCTCTCAAGAGCAGGAAAATCTCGAGCGATACCGGGTGGTCTTGGAACCTCGCAAGCGGCCAATCTTCATCGTCCTCCTCGTAGCCCTGTTCATCGGAGCGGGAGCCTCCGCTCAGTCGAACTGGAAGATCTGGCAGCTATGGCGCCATGGCGTCTCCTTCGGTGTCAAAGATCCACAATTCCACCGCGACATCTCATTTTTCGCCTGGGACTACCCCGCGTATCGGGTACTGCTCGGTTTCGGCTTCAACATCGTCATTTTCTCGCTCATCCTCAGCCTGGCAGTGCACTATCTCTTCGGCGCGTTTCGGATCGCCACCCCCGGCCCGAAGCTGACAATCTCAGCTCGCCGTCATATCACCTTGTTGGTTTTCTTCTTTATCGCGCTGAAGGCTTGTGCGTACTGGCTGGACCGGTACGGCCTGGTATTTTCTGACCGCGGCAAGACGACAGGGGCGTCGTACACCGACGTTCACGCGACCTTGCCCGCGAAGACAATTCTGTTCTGGGTCGCCGTCTTGATCGCGCTGGCCGTCTTGGCCAGCCTGTGGCTCAAGAGTGCCATGATCGCCACGGTTTCGTTTATCGTGCTGCTCGTCTTGTCCATAGGTATCAACGGAATCTATCCCGCTCTGGTGCAGCAGCTCAGCGTCAAGCCGAACGCCAGCGACAAGGAAGCGCCCTATATCTCCCGGAACATCGCCGCCACCCGAGCCGCCTATGGCATTCAGACGACGACGAACGACGGTGCTGACGGCGGCACAGTCACCTACGATAGCTATAAGACGACGACAACCCCGAGCGTCAGTGCGCTGGTTCCCACGGATCCTACGGTCGCCAACCTTCGTATCCTGGACCCGAATGTGGTGTCGCCGACCTTCAGCAAATTTCAGCAATTGCGGAATCAGTACGGCTTTTCCGACAAGCTGGATATCGATCGCTATACCGTTGGTGGGCAGACTCAGGACTACGTCGTCGGGGTGCGGGAACTTGATCAGAGCAAGCTGACAGGCAATCAGACCAACTGGATCAACCAGCACACTTTCTACACGCATGGCTACGGATTCGTCGCCGCCGCCGCGAGCAGCGATGTGACGAATACCAAGGAGTTCACCGAAGGTGACATCCCGCCAACCGGTCCGCTCGACATGACTCAACCACAGGTCTACTACGGCGAGTTGTTACCCAACTACTCGATCGTCGGCGCCTCCGGAGCCCCCCGCGAGTATGACGGCGCAGACCAGAAGACGACCTATGCCGGCAGCGGCGGCATCTCCCTCGGAAACGTCGTGAATCGACTTGCATTTGCGGTGAAGTACCGGCAGGGAAACTTCTTGCTCAACGACGCGGCCAGCGCTAAGGGCGCCAAGATCATGTTCGATCGCGACCCACGGCAACGCGTCGAGAAGGTAGCGCCGTTCCTGACGGTTGATGGCGATCCCTACCCTGCTGTCATCGGCGGTCGGACCGTCTGGATGCTGGATGCCTACACAACAATGGCGAATTACCCTTATTCGCAACGAGAAACTTTGTCTGATCTGACGAGTGACTCGCTGACCGCGACGAACCGAACGGCCTCCCAGGCAAGTAGCCAGGTCAACTACATCCGCAACTCGGTAAAGGCAACGGTTGATTCCTACACCGGCGCTGTGACCTTGTATCAGTGGGATACCCAGGATCCGGTCCTCAAGTCATGGATGAAGGTCTTTCCGGGTGTGATCAAGCCCAAGGCCTCGATGCCGGCGGATGTGCAAGCGCACGTGCGTTACCCGCAGGATCTGTTCGAGGTCCAGCGGTCTCTGCTCGAGCAGTATCACGTCGACGATCCGCGCCAGTTCTACAACGTTGCGGACAAGTGGACTGTCCCCAACGACCCGAACCTGGACAACAGCGCGGCAGCGCAGCCGCCGTACTACGTACTGGCCAGTGCACCGGCCAGCGAGGGCGGCAAGGCGCAGTTCCAGCTGACTACGCCCATGAAGGTCAACAACAGTACTAACTTGGCCGCCTACATCACGGTCGATAGTGATCCTGGGCCTGATTACGGCAAGATGACGGTCCTACGGGTGCCGAGCAGCACCGTGATCCAGGGTCCGGAGCAGATCGCGAACACCTTCAAGTCGAATGCGACCATCTCGCAGAACCTGTCGTTGCTCGATCAGGGTGGATCGAGCATCATTCACGGAAACCTACTCACTCTGCCGATCGGTAACTCCTTCCTCTATGTGGAACCGTTGTACGTCCAATCCTCAGGAGCGCAGGGTTACCCAATTCTGCAGCGAGTGCAGGTTGCCTACGGTGACAAGATCGGTTATGCGGCGAACCTGAGTGATGCGCTGAAGAACCTCAGTCAGCCGATCGTAGGCCAACCCCTCGTTGGTATAAATGGTTCCGGCGGCCAGACGAGCGTGCCGCCAGCTAGCAGTTCACCGCCGACAAGCTCGGCACCGCCGACGTCGAGCGCCCCAATCGCGCCAGCTCAGCCGACCACCCCCGTCCCGTCCAACGTGAACGCGATATTGACTCAGCTCGATACCGCTCTCGCGGACCTCGAGAACGCATACAAGACCGGCAACTTCGCTGCGGTTGGCGCGGCGCAGGCGAAGGTTCAACAGTTGACCGACGCCTATATCAAGGCACGCGGTTCCTCGGCTCCTGCGACCTCTCCGAAGCCGATACCGTCGACTTCGCCCTCCTAGTAACTGGGGATTCCCGCCAAATCGGGGCTGGTCCACTGGTCGGACTGGTCCCGATTTGGATTGCGGGACATAGGCCTGTAATGTGATGTTTACCGACGCGGGGTGGAGCAGCTCGGTAGCTCGCTGGGCTCATAACCCAGAGGTCGCAGGTTCAAATCCTGTCCCCGCTACAACCGAAGTTGTTCGTCAGAACCAGCGCCTCAGGGCGTTGGTTCTTTCGTTTCTGCCCCATGCTCGAGACGCGAAGGATGTCGCGGTTGTCCTACCGTCCAGGTCGGGTGAAGCCCAATCCGGATCAGGGTCTGGCCAGCGACGGCTCCTTGAGCTCTGTTCGCGCGGGCCGACTCGATTCGGGAATGCAGGCGTCCGTCTATTCCCTCGGCCGCGGGTACTGCGCTCATCAAGCCGAGCTCATCTCGCATCTCTGCGGTCGGCATGCCAGGACTGGCGACGCAACGGTGCTGACCGGAGATGCGCCCTCAATATCTGTACAACCGAGCGATCGACATGTACGCCGTATAGTTGTCCCTGGTCTACGACGTATAACGCAGTCCCTGGGGAGCTTAGATGGTTTCATCGACTGAACGTAGTTCGGAAGGGATGCGCCAGCGACGGGAGCGAGGATCCATCCGACCCGACGATGTAGTCAGCGGCGCGTTCGCACTGTGCCAAATCGATAGCGTCGCGGCCCTGAGCATAACGAGGCTAGCTGAGCACCTCGATATGGGTGCCATGAGCGTCTATTGGCACTTCAAGAGCAAAGAAGGCCTGCTGCAAGCGATGAGGGCAGAGGCGTTTCTGAGGCTCGATGCGCGGTTGCCGGCGTTGAGCGGCCTTAGTTGGGAGGAGGACCTGCGTAGGTTCTTCAGCGACTTTCATACGATCTTGCGAAACGACGACGTGCTCTGTGACCTGACGATTATGCGTCGAGGGCCTTTGCCCGATAATACGATGTCGCTCATTGCGACGTGGGGGACAGAGCTCTCCGAGATCTTGATTGGTGCCGGCTTCGCTGCGGTTTCGGCGATGCACGCACTTGCTGGACTCGACGTCCACACGCGCGGGTGCCTGTTCATCGAGCGATCGGCACGACAACAACGAACCGACTCGAGTTACGCGCAAAATAGGCGCAAGCTGCTCAGCGACTTTCCGCTGCTCGCGTCGACCAGCCGGCCGCCGGGGGGCGAGCCTTATACCTCGTCCGCGATGAATCGGGCGGCCTTTGATTTCGGCCTGGAGAACTCCTTGAACGGACTGCGAGCACAACTGGCGATCGATCGAAAACTCGCTCGTAGCAGCAGACGAACGGCATAACACGGCCCGAGTCGGACGTGCCGCCGCCCAAGGCTCGGGAGAAGCAACAGCCGGCCGGGTACTCGCCCCTCGGCGAGTACCCGGCCGGCGTTGACTTCAGAATGCGGCCTTACTTGATGCAGGCTTGGGTCAGGCCGTTAGGAGCGGTCAGCTTCTTGTCCTTGATCTCTGCGGTGAAGTAGCAGAGTTGCTCGCGGGATTTATCCGCCGCAGTGAAGGTCAGCGGCGTGGTGAGCCCGCCCAGGGTGTTGTCCTTGATCGTGTACAGACCGTCGAGGACAGACTTGCTGGAAACGCTTGCCGGCGCAGACTTCATTGCCGCAGTGAAGAGTTGGACCGCGGTCCAAGCGGTGGCCTCGGCCTGGTTGACGTCCGCTGCCTTGATCTTGGAGAGACCCACCACCGTTTGGAAATCCTTCGTCGCCGGGTCGTCAAGGAACGATGGGAACGTCGTCAGCGTGATCAGGGATCCGTCGAAGAGGGGCGAGTCGAGAATCGGCTGGTTTATTGTCGTCGCGGCCAGCAAGTACTGCGGTTCGTAATTCTGGCGCTTGCAGTCGGTTGCGAATCGGACGTTTGCTCCTGACGTCGAAAGGGCGAGCACGTCGACTCCGGCATTCTTCGCCGCCAGGCAGTTAGATGTGTAGTTGGGTGCGGTGCCCGAAGCCGTCGCGCCGTATCCGAACTTCAATCCAGCGGCCTCAGCCCCAGCCTTGTGCAGTGGAATCACCGCTGCGCAGGCAGCGGACTCGGTGCAGTTCACAACGCCGTAGGTGGTCTTGCCTTCGGCCTTGGCCGCAAAGGCGCCACTCCAGATCGCGGTGCGGACCGTGGCGCTCGATGGGAAGAACAGCGGGTTGTCGGTCCAGTCCGGCGTGTAGGAGTAACCGCCGACGACTGGTACTTGCTTGGCCGTAAGCTCTGACGCCCAAGTCGATTCCAAGCCCGACTCGGCCGTACCCACCAGGGCCACCACATGCTTGTTGTCAATGAGGTCCTTGACGCCCGCTTGCGCCGTCGCCGCATCGTTCTTGTCGTCCACTACGTAGAACTTAACGGGGTGTCCGTTGATACCGCCGTTGTTGTTTACCCAGCCTGCCCAAGCTTGATAGAAGGCCGGCATGTCTTTGTTCGTAAACCCGACAACCCCGGAGAACGTACCCACGGTGCCGATGTTGATTACGGACCCCGACAGCGCGGGACCAGAGCTCTGGTCAGTTGGGGCAGATCCGCTCGACGTCGACTTGCTCGACGAGCAGGCCGTCAGCAGCAATCCCGCAATCGCTGCGAAGGCCATCGCTGCGCGCAGTGGACCACGCGACACGCTGGGTCTATTGAAGGTAAATGGCATGAACGATGCTCCAAGCACTCGGTACGGATGGATGATTCGGGACGTGGAGGGCATTGTCGTCGTCGTGCGCTTGCCTGATACGGTGTAAACATGCAAACAAGGTAAAAGTCGGCCCCGTTGGCGACTCGTAAATCACTTGTGGGTGATGGTGATGTACGGAGCTGTGGTCGGGCTAGTTAGTGATGCGGGCATCGCGAGGGCTCTGTCCGGCACGCACCGAGTCCTCCTTGTGCGGACGTGGAAAAGATATACCGCGCGCAGTGGGTGATCTCTGGTTTTGCATTTCTGTTACTTACTTGTTACGCGCTTTCCATGGGAGCGCCTTTCTGCCGTATAGTCAATGGCGTAAACAGCCGAGATACGGGGTATACCTACCTAACTCAGCGCGACGCAATGCCTACAGTTGGTCACGACGGCCGCAGCTCGAGCGCAAGCACCTCCAGCCGCTGACATGATCACGGGCGCTTGCTCGATTACCTCGCGGTATCTCGATTCACGTGAGCGGAAAAGGTGAAGCCGAGGGCCGCCGAGTTCTCGGCGGCCCTCGGCCCTCGTTTTGGCTGCGTGCTCGCGACAGCTACCGCTGCGCTTGCTCGATCAGGCCAGCGGCACGGCATCGGATGTCGGGTCCAGATCGTTTTCCAACTCGACGGCTCCTAGGTACGCCTCCTTGACCAGCGGGCTGGCGGCGACTTCGGCAGGTGTGCCTTCGAAGATCAGATTTCCGAAGTCGAGGACGTAGATGTACTGGCACATCGACATGACCAGGCTCATATCGTGTTCCACAAGGAGGATCCCGGTGCCGCGTTGTGCGACGACCTGCGCGAGAACCGCCCCGAATTGTTGAGTCTCCTGGTTGTCCAGGCCTGAGGAGGGTTCATCGAGCAGGATCATGTCGTAAGGGCCGGCCAGGCACCGCGCCAGTTCGACAAGCCGTCGATCGCCGGTGGAAAGAAGTCCAACTTGGACGGACGCCAGGTGCGCGATACCGCACAGCTCCATCGCATCACGTGGGCGTTCTTCGGCAAGCTTGCGTTCTGAGGGATTGCTGACGACCTGCTTCAACGGCCGAGTGCCGGCTTGAGATGCTTCGACGCCTAAAGCCACGTTCTGCTGCACGGTCAGGGAATTGAACAGCTCCATGCGCTGGAAAGTCCGTCCGAGACCAAGCCTGGCGCGGGCCGCAGGGGCCAGCTTCGAGACGTTACGCCCATGCAGGGTCACGGTGCCGGTACTCGGGTGTAGCAGGCCTGAACATGCATTGAATGTCGTGGTCTTGCCGGCCCCGTTCGGCCCGATGAGCCCCGTGATGGCTCCAGATGGCGCGCTGAGACTGAAGTCGTTCACTGCGAGCGCGCCGCCGAAGCGGACCGTTAGACGGTCTACGTGCAGACCATCTGAGGGTTGTACCGTGCCTCTCTGTTTCAGCTCCACCCGGGCTGCGCGCTGAGTTGAGACCGCTGCCTTCGAGGCGGGCGGCCCGCCGGCGGTTGCCGGTGCGGGCTTGCGCCCGCCGATGCGATCGATGAAGCGGAGGAAGCCAGCAGGCACTCGGCCTTGCGTCTCCAACAGCAGAGCAGTCTGGACCGCGCCGATTCCGAACAGCACAGTCAGGTAGTTGGTGATGTCGAAACTGGTGAAGAACGACGGGACCACATACAGGCTGATGGCCGCTCCGAAGGCATACCAGGGCACGCGTCCGGCCGTAAGCGCCAGCAACGCAACCAATGTGAACGAATTGAAAGAGGGAAAGGTCGATCCCGAAACTGAGGTTCCCGTAGAGGCGGTGAGCGCGCCAGAGATGCCGGCGAGAAATGCCGAGACGCAGAACACGAGCAATTTGGTCAGGTTGATGTTGGTGCCCATTGTGGACAGCGCGATGGGGGAGTCGGCCAAACCGCGGAGCAGCCGGCCGAAGCGGGCGTGATCCAGCCATACGGCGAAAACGGCGCAGATCAAGGTAATGACCAGCACGACATAGTAGAAACCCTTGTCCGAGTCAACGCTGAGCCAGCTCAGGTGTGGCCGGGGTGAGCGCAAGCCATTGGAGTCGGGACCGAACATGAACTTGCTGGTGTAGAACATCTGTTCCAGCAAGATCCCGAAGCCGAGGGTGGCCAGCGCCAGGTAAAGGGTGTTGAGCCGGATCGCCGGAATCGCGATGATCGCGCCGACCGGGATGGCGATGACGCCTGCCAGCAGCAACGCGACGAGCCACGGCATGTGGTAATGGACGGCGAAATGGGAGAATGCTGCGGCGCCGATAGCGGCGAAACCCATATGGGCAAGGGAGACTTGGCCAGATGATCGTACGAGGAGCCCCAGCGACAGAAAGAGGATGACCTCTGTCAATGCTGTGGTGTAGAAGGTCAGTTTGGTTCCGACGATCATAGGGACGATGAGCATCAGGACCAAAAGAACGCTGCCGCCGATGACTTGCAACCGCAGCGGAGCCCGCCACTGAGGTTGTGGGCGTGGAACGCTTGATTGATGAGCCGTTAGCCGAGCACGGGGCACCACAATCAGAACTACGAACAGCACCAAGAATGGCACGGCAGGCGGAAGGCCGGCCCAGAATCCTTGGCCAGCGTATTTGGTTGCTATTGATGCGAGAACCCCGACGACGAGGCCGCCGAGGTAGGTCAGCGGAAGGTTTGAGAAGTAACCGATCGAGGCGGCTCCGAATGCCTGCACGATCAACAGGGTCAATGCCAGCGAACTGAGTCCGATCGAGGGCACGAGTAACACACCTGACAGGGAGGCAAAGATCGTGCCCACGATCCATGAGTACCGGCGAACCACCGTCGGATTGACTCCTTGAGACGCCAAGAGGCCGGGATTATCGACGACCGCGCGCATAGCGGTGCCCATGCGAGCTGTCCGGAAGAAGACGTACAGAGCCCCGGTCGCGAGGAGCGAGACGATAATGATGATCAACTGGTCGTAGCCAACCGCCAGGCTACCGATGGTGAAGGTGTCTTGCGGCAAATACGGATCGACCTGGCGCAGGCTGTCGCCGTAGATGATCGCCGTCCCACCTTGGACGATGAGGATGATGCCCAGGGTGCCGACAATCTTCATTGTCGTGCTCATGCCGGCTAGTCGGCGAGCGATCAGCTCCATCCCAAGGCCCATCAGCGTCCCGAGTACGCCTACGCTCAAAAGCATCGCCCACGGCCATGGCATCCCCTCCTGAGTATGCAAGGAGTAGAAGACGTAGGTTGCGACAGTGGCGAGTGCGCCCTGAGCGAAGTTGAAGATTCCCGATGTCTTGAAGGTCAAAACCAGACCCGTGGCTGTCATGCCGTAGACCGCACCAGCCGTCAGGCCTACCAGAATGAACGGCAGAAGATCCGAGAGCATGCGTGAAAGCTCCAATTCTAGGGTCGCATTTTGATTGAGGCGCGGTGCCGGATGACCCGGCGCCGACTGCATCTATGTCGGGACCCTATACGGCGTTTTACTGTAGCGGCTAAATCCATGCAGTAACGAGTGGGTAACAGGATAATCGCACGGACAAGAAGTCTTGACGCTGTATAGCTCATGTGGATAGCATCGCCGAAGCTGCGCGTAGCCAGCATCGACAGCGTGCCTTGTTGCGGGGCCCGCGCGTGTCGAAGTGTGTCAAGAAAACGTCCAGCGGGATCCGCAGACAGTCCCAGCCGCCGAGCCGGCATGCGAGCATGCCCCTTGACTGACGGCACGTTCTGTTCAGCGGCAAGCTCGCTGGGGGTCCAATCACCCGAGTACAAGGAGTCACCCCCACATGCAGGTCACCACCGGTAGGCGCGGCATGTCCGCGAACAGATGGAGAGCCGGGGTGGCAGCGGGCGCAGGCGCCGTGTTGCTCCTGGCAGGCTGTTCATCCAGCGACAGCTCAGCGAGCGGAGCGGCCGCTTCGTCAGGACCCGCGCTCACGGCGTCCACCATCGAAATTGGCACCGTCGGCACCTTTTCAGGAGTCGCGGGCGACGCGAACAAGAATATGCCCGCGCTGTACGCGTCATGGGCGAAATGGGTCAACAACGGTGGCGGCCTAAATGGGCACCCGGTGAAATTCGACGTCGTGGACGATCACAACGACGCGGCGACCGCTCAGTCGGCCGTGAAGGACTTGGTCGAGAACAAGCACGTCGTTGCCATAGTGGGGGCAGCCGAGGCGGGCCTGGAATCCACCTGGGCTTCTTACGTCGAATCGAAAAATATCCCGGTCGTCGGTGGTTACTCCTACACGCCGCTCTGGACGACCAGTCCGATGTTCTTTCCCTCCACGGCAACCCTGACGACGGCCGTGTTCAGCGGGGCCTTCATGACCAAGTCCGAGGGTAAGTCGACCTACGGCGTAGTCAACTGTACGGAGGTCGCTGCGTGTGCGGCTGCGATCGACTTCCACAAGGCTGCCGCCGCTGCGGCGGGAATGAAGTTCGGCTACGGCGCGACTGCCTCAGCAACCGCTCCCAACTACACGTCCAATTGCCTTGCAGCCAAGAACGCAGGAGTAGATGCTCTATCGCTCGCGATCGAAGGCGGTGGCAGCGTCCGGATGGCCTCCGACTGCAAGAGGCAGGGCTACACCCCGGAATATATCTTCAACGCGACGTCGGTTACGCCGGATGTGCTGGCCTCGCCGAACGTCGATGGCGCGGCTGTGCCATTGACTACGTTCCCCGCCTTCGTGGACGACTCAGCGACAGCGGACTTCCATACGGTGGCAGACCAAGCAAAGATAAGCGACAAGAACCTCGGCCCTGCTGAGGCAACGGCGTGGGTCTCGGCGCAACTCTTCGCGACGATCATGAGACCAGCCCCGGCCACGGTCACGAACCAGACCGTTCTCGATGCGTTGTACACGGTTAAGGATCAAACGGTAGGGGGGCTCACCGGGCCGCTTACGTTCTCCAAGACCGTTGCTAATAACGCCCGTGCGGTGAATTGCTACTACGAGGCCAAGATTTCCGATCACAAGCTGGTGGCGCCGCAAGGGCTGAAGGCGAGCTGCATTTCGTAACTGATCGATGTGCGCCGTTGACAGAGCGCGGCCGGGTGTTGGTATATGCGCACCCGGCCGCGCTCAGTTCGCTCCGTACGGAGGCTCGTGGCGCGCGTCGAGCGGATCATCTTTACCTTCTGTTCGTGCTCTTGTACGGTGTCTAGCAAGTCATCTAATCGGACTCCACGGGCCAGCGGGCCCGAACGGTTCCCTTGAATCGGAACATTAATCTTCACCAACTATTTGCTGAGGGGCTCGCATGCTTCGTGTCACGGATCTGACGGCCGGGTATGGCGACACCGTGGTCCTCCGCGACGTCTCGCTAGAGGTTCGCAGCGGACAGGTCGTCGCGCTGCTAGGGCCGAATGGCGCCGGTAAGACAACGTTGTTGCGCGCGATTGCCGGCGAACTGCCTGCGCTCTCAGGCTCGGTGCACCTCATGGACTCGGATGTAACGGCAGAGCCCACGTACCGGCGCGCCCGGCATGGTCTATGCCACATCCCAGAGGGTCGTGCGATCTTTCCGAACCTCAACGTTCGTGACAACTTGATCATGCAGAGTCCCAAGGGCAAGGAGAAGGAATCGATCGCACGGGCTGTCGAGGTTTTTCCCTTCCTCAAGGACCGCATGAGGCAAGTTGCCGGAAGCCTTAGCGGTGGCCAGCAACAGATGCTGGCGATGTCGCGGGCCTATCTCGCCGCGCCGCGTTTGGTTCTGGTCGATGAGGCATCAATGGGACTTGCGCCCGTCATCGTCGATCAAGTCTTCGACTTTCTGCATAAGATAGTTGAAGAAGGTGCGTCGTTGCTGCTGGTTGAGCAATATGTGACGCGCGCTCTGGACATGGCGGACTATGCGTACCTGCTGTCGCACGGCGGGATTGTGACCCATGGCGACGCGGCTGCTCTCAAAGACGAGGATCTCTTCAGCAAGTACCTGGGCATGGAGGCCGCGCACTGATCGCTGCCGGGTGATGCGCTCGAGTTGCGTTTCGCTCCCAACTCCGCCGCCCCGCTCGCGCTCCAACTGAACCGGTGCATGGCACAATGCACCAAGCCGTTCGGGTAGCCAGCCGGTAGCGGATGCCCTAAGCGAACCGTACAAATGGGAAGCGGGGTATCTTGGCGCGCAAGACCGGCCCGATCGAGGTTGCCGAACCTCCGTCGTCGTCTCCAGTCATCCCGCAGCGACTTCTCGGCGTGGACGAGATCGTCGAAGCCGGGTTGAACCTCGGACTCGAGCAGGGCTTTGAATCCCTCAGTATGCGGGCGTTGGCGCGCGAACTCGGCGTCTCACCGATGGCTATTTACCACCACGTAGGCAACAAGGACGATCTGCTCGTACTGCTCGTTGATGCTGTTCTTGCCGGCATTGACGTACCGGCGCCGGACAGCGGTCCGTGGGATGAGCGCCTGCGGATCCTCGACGGCACGAGCGTGGCCCTGTTGGCTACGTGGCGGGGCATCGACGCGATCATGTACCGGATGAGACCGACACCGCATGGGTGGCGTTTGATCAATGCGTACATTGAGATATTGCTCGATGCAGGATTCAATGAGCGCGGTGCGGCGCTCGCGTTCAGCGTCATCCACTCCTACGGTCTCGGCCGCACGGGCATGGCCGATCGGTTGAGTCGCTCGCGACATGAACATGAAGGCCCGCCGCCAGCCTGGTCAGCACTGGCGAGAGTTCAGCCGCATTGGGCCGATCTGAATCGGTCCGATTACCGGGGGTTCGCGTTCGACGTCCTGATTGCTGGTTTGCAAACCATCCTCCGTTCGGATCGATATCGTCAGAAGCCGGCTACCCGGTTGTGACCGAGTAGCCGGTCTTCGCGCACCGTGACTCACGGTCGTTACATAAAAGGTGATTAATCGCAACACAATCCCGGTTGGTTGTCATTGGGCATTTCACCCGATTCGTACAGCTAACTAGAGGAGCTCTGCATGTCTGCGGATCCGTCCACGCTCACCCCGGATGAACTCAACACCTTCATCAAAACCAGACTTGTGTTGTCCGGCATCGATCTAAGTTTGTTACCCACCACACCCGATCCTGTCACTGGGGCACCCACCCAAGATCAGGTACTGACCTCGCTTCGGTCTTTCGTTCTCAGTTCGCCAGTGCAGATCAACGCCTGGCGTCCAGCCGCAGCCTCTACGCCCCTCAGCCAGGAGCTCTCGCCCCCGCTGGAATACCCATCGATCACTGAGGCCTGGACCGGACGGGCGGCCGAGAAATGAGCCGGGAGATCAATCGCCGCGTTTTCCTGGCCCGATCTGCCACGGTGACGGCAGGAGCGGCGGTCCTTGCCGCCGCGCCGGTCGTGCTCGAATCTACAACCGCTTCGGCGTCGCCGGCTCGGGCGCCGAGGCCGCGCAAGGTCGTCATACCTAACGTCGATGTCCGAGCGGCCGCCAGGAAGGACCCCACCGAGGCGACGTTGGCCGAGGCTGCAAACCTATTGCGAACCCGCAAGCTGACGGCCACCACCTTGGTCGAGGCACATCTGGATCGGATCAATCGTTTCGACGCGATCTATCAGGCTTTCAATACCGTGGTTGCGGCCGAGGCCATAGCTCAGGCCAGGGCGGCGGATCGACACTTGACCGGCGCGCTTGCGGGTATCCCGCTTTGTATCAAAGACAATTACTACACCGCCGGACTGAAGACGACCGCGAACTCGTTCATCTACCAGGACTTTGTTCCGCCTTACGATGCCACCTCTGTCGCCCGACTCAAGAACGAGGGTGGCATCGTCCTCGGTAAGGGACAGATGGGCCCTTTGGCAACGACGCGTGCCACTACGCCCAACGGCACGATCACGACCGTAAATGCCTGGACGCCGGGCGACATCAGCGTCGATCCTGGCGGCTCGTCCACTGGTCCCGCTTGTTCGGTTGCCGGTCGGATGGCCTGTTCATCGATCGGTACCCAGACGGGCGGCAGCATTGTCAATCCGTCCAATCAGCAGAACCTCACCGGTCTGAAGCCGACGATGGGTCGTACCTCGATCTATGGTGTGATTCCGCTTTCATACACACGCGATCACTCAGGCCCGCTCGCCCGCGATGCTCTCGACGCCGCGATCATGATGACCATCATGGCCGGTGCCGACCCGAACGACGTCCGTACGCTCGGTCTGCCGGCAGTGCCCGACCTGATCACGTCGGCGCTGCCCGTGACCAAGCACGGCAGAGTGACGCTACGGCGGCAGACCACGATCGGAGTGCCGCCGGACTTCTTAACCACCAACGATGCGTCGGTGCTGGCGTTGCGCAAGACCTTTCTCAACACCCTTGGCAACATTCCGGGAGCCACAGTGGTCGACGTGACCTACCCGACCGACTGGGCGCTCATGACCGGCCGGTTCAACGACATTCGCCTCAGTGAGCGCGCGGAGCCCTTCCTGCCTTATTTGAAGCAGGACCCCAAACTGTTCGGCGTATCGTTGCTCAGTTGGCTGCAGGGCATCTTCCTGTCCGGCGACGAGTGGGTCACCGGGCAGCGGGCCAAGCACCACCTGTTGCGCGAATTGCTCGATGACGTCATGGGTTCTTGCGATGTGTTGCTGCAGACCGGGCCCGTCCCGTTCGACATTCTCGGTTTGCCCGAGCTTGCGTTTCCGATCGGGTTCGAAGCGCTCGGCGTCGACCCGAAGGTGCCCGTCGGAACGATCCTCGGCGGCCGACCGTACGAAGAAGATCGCTTGTTGGAGGTTGCGGCCGCCTACCAGGCTCTGACTGACTGGCATACCCAACGGCCTGCCGACCCTGTGCTGCCGGCAGCGAAGCCCCTTTCCGCGGCTCGGACGGCCGCCGTCGCTTCAGCGGCGCAACCCGGTCGGCTTACTCCGGAGGAGGCCTTGGCAACCAGCGCGTAACGCGGGTGGGGTGCGCAACCGCGCTGCGGCGCTGCGCACCCCGCCTTCGGGCGGCTACGTTCGGCGACCCTCAGCCGTTAGAGATACTTGAGAGATATCGGTGCTGGACGGCAGCGTAGGCCTCGCGCCGGCCCGGGTATTAGGGCCTGCGTGACATAATGCGCTGACCTGGGTCGAAGATGGCGTCGGCTGGCGATGTTCGCTGTGCAGACGGTTACGCGGATGAGAAGCGGGTGATCGTCTTGCCACGCGTGAACGGCGCAATCGGTGTGGAACGAGCTGCGGAGATCCCCGGTGGTCAGCCACGGGCGCTGAGTATCGATGAGATCGTCGAGGCTGCCCTGCGACTTGGGCTTGAGCATGGCTTCGAGTCCCTCAGTATGCGTCCGCTCGCCCGTGAGCTAGGTGTATCGCCGATGGCCATCTACCACCACGTGGGTAACAAGGACGATCTGTTGGTACTGCTCGTCGATGCTGTCCTGGCCGGAATCGTTGTTCCGCCGCCAGACACTGGCATGTGGGAGGAGCGGCTGCGCATTCTGGACGGCCGAAGTTCCGCGGTCTTGGCCACCTGGCGCGGTATCGATGCAGTCATGTTCGGAATGCGACCTACCGAGCACGGTTGGCGCCTGATCAACGCCTACATTGAGATATTTCTCGACGCGGGCTTCGACGAGCGCGGCGCCGCGTTGGCGTTCAGCGTCATCCACTCCTACGGCCTTGGTCGAGCGGGTATGGAGCAGCGACTGATGCGCTCCAACGCGCGGGGCGGACGGGAGGCGCCCCCGGCCAGCTGGCCGGCATTGGCGCAGCTACAACCCTACTGGGCGGATCTGCACAAGCCCGACTATCGAGACTTTGGCATCAACGTGATCGTGGCGGGTCTACGGCTAATGCTGTCTGCACACGTCGATCGTCAGGAACCAAACAAGGGTAAGCACGGCACGCCCCCGACGGCCAGGGCGGCCGAGGTCCTCCCCGTCCGACGACGGGCCACCGTGAAATCGACAACGTCGGCAACGTCGACAAAGGGCACGTCGTCAAAGGCAACTTCGACATCGAAGACACCACGAGGAGCCTGACGGATTGCTCGTCCGTCAGCCGCACCTTCTTGCGGGTTAACTCCCTGCTGACTAACATCAATTCTACGCTGTATAAGTAGTTGCGCTATAAGGCAGCTACCCGTCGGTCACATTTCGTCCCCCCACAGGAGACCAACATGATTCCCAAGAAAATCTGGGCGAACTCGGGTGACTCGCACTTCGTCGAGCCAGCCGATCTGTTCGAGAACGGCCTGCCCAAGGCGTTGGCGGAGAGAATGCCCAGGTCCGAGAAGTTCGACGGCTACGAGATCGTCACTGTCGATGGCCAACAATTCAAGCGCAACATGCCGCGACCGGGCAAGAACGGGCAGTCGATGGGTGATCTCGTCAACAATCGCGCGCCCGGTGCAAACGATCCGCATCTGCGTTTGAAGGACCTCGACGAGGAAGGAATTTGGGCCGAGGTCACCTTCCCGTCGATCGGTATCTGGGCCAGCTCGATCAAGAGCACAGATCTCATGCGCGAGGGAGTCAAGGCCCTGAACAACTGGGCACATGAGTACATCATGAAGGCCTCACCGCGCCTGATTCCGACGGCGTCCCTTTCATTGCTCGACATCGACGACGCGGTCGCCGAGGTCGAGCGTTGTGCGCAACTCGGCTTTCGCGCGGCCTTTCTTCCCACAGCACCACCGCCGGGGCAAAAGCCGTACAACTACGTAGACAACTGGGACCCGCTGTGGACCGCGCTCGAGGCCAACAACATGGTGCTCGCTTTCCACATCGGCACGGAGCCGCTCGACGCCGACAAGCAGACCGGTGTGCATTTCCATGGTCCGGGCGGAGCTGTACTGAACTACACCTACACCACGTTCGGCGGCCAGATCGCGACGATGCAGATGGTCGCCTCCGGCGCGCTCGACCGGCATCCAGACCTCAAGGTGCTCGTTTCAGAGGGCGGTGCGGCGTGGGGTCCGTTCTTGGGCGATCGTATGAACGAAGGGTATCGCCAGCACGGAATGTATGTTCGTCCCGAGCTGTCCAAGCCGCCGTTGCAGTTCATCTTCGATCAGGTCTACGCCTCGTTCCAGCACGATGTCACCGCCATCCCGGCAATGCGCAACATGGGCTGGCAGAACGTCATGTGGGGTAGCGACTACCCGCACCTCGAAGGCACCTACGGACACACTCAGAAGACGCTGCATGAGCTGTTCGACGATCAGCCCGAAGAGGTGCGTAAGCGCATCACCGTCGGCGCGTTCCAAGACTTGTTCCCCGAGGTCGGCGCACCACCAGCGGACGAGTTCTGATATTCGGGTACGCAAATCGTCAGGTGCCGGGGCACTGCTGTTGAGGGCCCCGGCAGCCGCGAACCGACATACGAAATAGGTCTGAGCAAAATGGAACTACGCGAAATCGAGATCGCGGACGACGAAGAGGTCTTGGGGACACCAAGCTTCGAGGTGCTTGTCCGCGACGGTCGGCCACTGTCGAGTGGCTCCTACTTCATGGCACCACCGCTTTACATGCGGGAGGCGACTTGGGATCCAGCCATCGCTGATCGACTGCTCGTTACCGCCTCGGACGGCAGCCATTGGTACTCAGATGACGTCGCCAAAGAAGGTCCAGTCAACGCCGTTTTGCGACGACTTGACTGAGCGCCGGCCAGCCGAGAACTGGCGCAGTCACCCGAGGCGATGTGGTAGCCGGCCGAGCTCGAGAGCGGGTGGCTATGAGATTCGGATTGATCTCTGACGTGCACTGCAATGCCATTGCCTTCGACAGGGCCTTGGCAGAGCTGAAGCCGGACGTCGATGAGATCCTCCTGTTGGGCGACCTCATTTATGAGTACAAGTTCTCCAATGCAGTGATCGACCGCGCTCGTGAGGAAGGGCTGCGGTCTGTGCTCGGAAATCATGAACTCGGCTTCTTGAAGTATGGAACCTCCAAACCGCGCCCGGACGCGTCGGAGACAAATATCGCCTACCTCCGCTCAATGCCGATGCGCCTGGACATTGTCGCCGACGGCAAGAAGATCTGCATGGTGCATGCAAGCCCGTTTGCCCCGTTCAACGAATACCTCTATGCGGGCTCGACGATCTTGGAACGTTGTTCGGAGCTGGACGCGGACATTCTGCTGCTCGGCCATACGCATGTGCCTATGGCCGAGCGTTACCACCGCACGCTGGTCGTCAATCCTGGCTCGTTGGGAGAATCGCGGGATCCGACTTCGCGGCTTGTCTCCTACGCAATCCTCGACACGGCGACAGAGACGGTCGAACTCCGCCGCTTTCCGGACCCCGCACATGATCCGGATGCCGCGACGTCAAGTTCGAACCTGAACCCCGCCGATGGAGAGCCCTGAGGCCGGCGCTCCTCAGAGGTAGTTATACCGTGCCGGTCTTTTCGTCCGACTCGCCATCGGTGACTCGGTGACCCGGTGACTCGGTGACTCTTGCTCGGCTTTCGGGCAGGGTCGGCCAGACGTCCGCGCTCCTTTGCTCTCCGATAACCCTGGTCGGCCGTCACGGACCCTCCGGTTACGTGACGAGGCGTTTTACCCTCGGCAACGTCATATTCGGAGTTTGTTCGTAGATCACCTCAACTGGCATGCCGATGGTGATGTCCTCAGCCTCGGTGTCGATCAGATTCGTCACCAGCCGTACGCCAGGCGCGTCAGGAAACTCAACGAGCACGACGTTGAACGGGACGCTTGCGGTGAGCGCTGGATGTACGGCATGGGTCACTATGGTGAAGGTGTACACGCTGCCGCGGCCAGCAACGGCGATCCATTCGTCTTCGAACGCGGCGCAGTTCGGGCACATCGGTCCAGCGGGATGGCGAAACGTCTTACACACCGCACAGCGCTGAAACGCCAGCTCGCCCTTCGCCGTACGTGACCAGTATTCCTGTGAGTACTTATCCGGAAAGCTGATTGCGATGTCGGCTGGGAGGTAGTTGTCGGTGTTGATGGTCATCGGCTGAAGTCCCTTCGGCTGGCGGTTCTGATTGCGCGAATTTTGCGCCGGCTCGATACGGCCTCAGTTACGCAAGATGAGCGCGCTCGTGGGAAGGATGCCAGGCCCGGACGTGATAAGGGCGATCTCGGCATCGGGAACCTGAGAAGTCGAGGTACCACGCAGCTGGCGCACCCCTTCGATTGTGTGGGTGAGGCCGAGCAAGTAGACCTCGGAGAGGTTGCCGCCGTGCGTGTTGACCGGCATCCGGCCGTTGCCCCATTGGATACCGCCGTTCTCGACGTAAGGGCCACCTTCGCCTTCGCCACAAAAACCGTATTCCTCGAGTTGCATGATGACCAGCGGGGTGAAGTGGTCATACATCTCGGCCACATCGATGTCACCGGGACCAACCCCAGCCATTGCATAGACTCGGTCGGCGACGGGCTTGTGTCCAGACCAGTGATAGATCTCATCCGGCATCTGGTGGTAGAAGATGCCTTGACCAAATGGCCCGGGGCCGCCCATCGCAGCACCCATGACGTAGACAGGCTTTTGCTTTAGATCCTTGGCCCGTTCGGCCGAGGTGACGATTACCGCCGTTCCTCCGTCGGTCTCCAGACAGTAGTCGAGCAGGCGAAGCGGATCGGCGATCATCCGCGAGTTCTCGTGATCTTCCAGGGTTATTGGACTTCGATGCAGCGCATTCGGATTCCGGCTCGCATGAAAGCGCGTCGAGACGGCGACCTCGCCGAAATGCCGTGTGGTCGTGCCGAACTTATCCATATGCTTGCGGGCCATCAACGCGAATGACTGGCCGGGTGACATCAATCCATATGGGTGGTAGTAGTCCCAATCGGCGACACCGCCGCCGACAATGCCCGTCCGAGCGCGCGGCTGGCCGCGGCGGACGCCGACCGGTCCTCCCGAAAAGCAGGCCTTGTTGCACAGAACGACGTCGGCATACCCGGCCGCTACCGCGGCGACCGCATTGGCGACTGTTCCTTGGGATCCCCCGCCGCCACCGCTCATGATCGTCGAGTAGCGCAACTCTTTGATCCCCAACGCCGTCGCGAGCATTCCGGCGTCAAAGCCTCCGGCGTAGAAGGAGAAACCGTCGACATCGTGCGGTTTCAGCCCTGCATCGTCCAGCGCCACTGTCGCTGCTTTGACCATCAATTCGAGTTCGGTCTGATCACCGGACTGGCCGCGTTTGTAGAACGGGGTTGTACCAATACCGACAATCGCAGCTTTATCTGTGATCGACAAGCCAATTCTCCCAACCTCGAAGAGGAGTCCCCGCGACGTAATCACGGCGAGGTAAGCGGGCCGGCAACGCGCTCGCCGCTATACACCGTAATTTTTGAAAGCATCGTTGTCAATAGACGACCACGGTCGGAAGGTGCAGTCCTTGACAGCATTTGAGGATCGATCTAGTTTTCGTTTCAGGCACGGTCTAGGCACAACGCCTGGCGATTATGTGCCAGGTCGGCACATTCCGCACGAAGTCGAGGCAGCTGCGCTGGCATTGCGTCGTCGACCAAATCGTGGGGTCGAACCGCCGCTACTGTAAGGAGATCGGCGTCCATATGGGTGAAAGCAGTGCGACGGCCAGCGACTCGATCACGCCCGGCTACGCTGACGTCCCGACCAGCGGGCCACTCACGGGCATCCGAGTGATGCTGCTTTCGCCTACACAGCCTGGAATTCAGGCCGGCCAACTCCTGGCCGATTTTGGAGCCGAGGTAATCCACATCGAACCGCCAGGCGGGAGCGCCTTGCGCACTCAGGCGGCGTGGCCGTTCTGGGCCAGAGGCTCGCGAAGCATCGAGCTAGACCTTAAAGATGCGACGGACCTGTCGACGGCCCTTGCGCTGGCAGACGTCAGCGATGTGCTGATCGAGACGTTTCGCCCGGGGGTTGCTGACCGTTTGGGCCTCGGCTACGAGGCGTTGCGAAATCGGAATTCGGGGCTCGTGTACGCGTCGCTTTCTGGTTTTGGCAGCGTGGGGCCGCACACGAAGCTGCAAGGCTACGAAGGCGTGATCATGGCCAAGACCGGCGTGCTGTGGCAAGTTGCCGGCATGGCCGGCGGAGCCAACCCGTCGCGGCCGGCGTTTCCCTCTGCACTGTATGGATCCTTCCCGGCTACGCAACTTGCGCTGCAAGGTGTGTTGACTGCATTGATCGAACGTGCAGACAGCGGACTTGGCCAGCATGTCGAGACCAGCATCGCTCAGGGGCTCACCGTTCACGATACGTTCAATTGGTTTTCCCGTGTAGTTGCCCAACGTTTTCAGGGTGGTTTCAGTCAGACCCCAGTCGTCGAGAATGGCGTGCCTACGGGCGGCCTGTCGTTTCGCCTGCTGATCGCAATGACCTCAGATGGCCATTGGCTGCAGTTTTCTCAGGTGGTCGACCGGCTGTTCATAGCAATGATGCAGACGCTGGGGCTCGGCTGGATGTTGTCGGATCCAGACTGGGCCGGAGCGCCCAACTTTGACGATCCGGCCAAGCGGGAGGCCTTCTGGGAGCACCTGCTGCTTGCCGTCAACTCGAAACCGCTCGCCGAGTGGCAGCGGCTGTTCGATGAGAATCCAAACGTTTGGGCGGAGACCTTCCGACGCAACAACGAGGTTCTCGATCATCCACAGACGATCTGGAACCGCATGGTCGTCCAGATAGAGGATCCTGAACGAGGTCCGGTGCTCCAGCCGGCGGCCGTCGTCCGGATGGATTCGACGCCGGCGCAGTTGGGTTGTCCGGCGCCTCGCCGCAACGAGCATTCCGGACCCATTCGTCAATTGGTGGCTGGTCGGCTCGACCGGTGTGGTGATGCCGATATCGGTTCGCCTGAGCCCGGCGCGTCGGGCGCGCCGCTATCGGGGCTCACGGTTCTCGAGCTCGGCACTTACTACGCTGCGCCCTTCGGCGCCACGTTGCTCGCCGACTACGGTGCGAGGGTTATCAAGATCGAGGAGCCGGCCGGTGACCCGATGCGCAACATGCTCCCGTTTCCCGATGTTGCCGGTATCAAGGCATTGGTTGGCAAGGAGAGCATCGCGGTAGATATCGCGACCGCTCAAGGGCACGAGATCGTGCTTGATCTCGTCCGCCGGGCGGACGTCGTTTTGCAGTCCTTCCGCGCCGGAGTGGCTGAGCGGTTGGGTTTGGACGCGATCACTCTTCGCGCGGTGAATCCGAATCTTGTTTATGTCACCGCGCCTGGTTATGGCCCGGACGGGCCGTGCGGCCACCGTCCGGCCTATGCGCCGACCATCGGCGCGGCCGCGGGTCTGGTCGATCGAAATGCTCCTGCGGCGATCAGCGACGGGGTCGGGATGTCGCTCGAGGAGATCAAGCAGCAAGCTGTCCGCCTGATTTACGGCGTGATGGGAGTCGGTAACGCCGATGGTTACGCCGCGGTCACTGTCGGGACCGTAATGAGTCTCGGTCTGCTCGTCCGACGCCTCGGCTTCGGTGGTCAGAGCATGTTGGCCACCATGCTTTCGACGGCTACCCATGCGCTTTCCGAGCAGATGGTGCGTTTCGATGGTCGACCGGCCGCGCCCACTGCCGATGCCGAGCTCTACGGAATCGGTGCGCTCTACCGTCTTTACGAGGCAGCTGATGGTTGGGTATTTCTGGCTGCTCCTTCTCAGCGCGAGTGGAGCCGTTTGGCGTCAGCTCTCGCCGTTGACTTTCCGATCGCTGAGGATCCCCGCTTCATCGACGCGGCCGCGCGGACACAGAATGAAGCAGACCTCATTTCTACGCTGGAGAAGATCTTCCAGACGTTGCCTGCTAGTACGTGGGAATCGCGACTAACTGCCGTCGACGTCGCATGCGTGGAGGTAATGCGCGGTCCCGTAGAAGCCCATTTTCTGGATCCAGGAAGTCTGGGCGACCTCTCTGGTTTCGTGACGACGTGCAAGCATGCAGTGCTCGATGAGATTCCGCGGCTGGCGCCACTCGTGCGGTTCTCTCGCTCCAACACAGTGGCCGGCAATCCTTGCGCGATCGGTGAGCACACTGTTCCGATCCTTGAGTGGCTTGGCTACTCAGCAGATCGGATTGAGACGCTGCAAAGCAGCAAGGCTGTCGTTGCCGGCTGACCGTTCCCCAAGGCCTGAAAGGCCTGAACCGCCGTGACTGCCCGTGGCAATCTCAGCTTGGCAGTAAGGCCAGCAGAGTGGCTACGTCTTCGATCTCTCGCAGCTGATCGGTCAGGTGCGTACAGGCTGTGATGCCCAACAACTCCGCGCGGGCTTGCGCCCGAAGCCCCGAGACCGCCATCCCCGCTAAGCGGGCACCACTTCCGGCCGCCTGCGGACACTCCTGCCAGGGCAGCACACGGGGAGTGGCCTCGCATTCGAGGATTCGCATCTCGACGGGATCGATTACGGCAGCCACGGTGTATTCGTGAATGATCGTCTCGACACCATCGCTGGCCAAGTGGCTGTCCCGGAAGAACGTGTCGACCTCCAAAAGGCCATCTTCGTTCTTCCAGAGGTCGGCTCGCCGCCAACGTCTCATCGAATCCGGGCGCAACGGCCCAGGGAATTCATGCCAGCCAATCGTGTCGTCGGCATCGACGATCTCGGTTGCGACCGGGCCGGTGACCAAGGCGTGGCCGCCGCCATCGGCAAGGGCATTCATGATGGTGCCGCCGACCTGGAATCCAGCACACATGTTGGGACCGTGCGCCGGTGGTCCGGGTGCTCGCATGGTCGTCAACGCGGTAAGCGTCAGATCGCCACGCTTGACCGCGTGTCCGACTGCGTAACCCGAGACCAGCGTTGCAACCGGGATGTCGTCTAGCAGCAGGTAGATCAGTTCGCCGTGAGCCGCAGTTGTGTCGGCATCGATAGCCGCTCGAAAGCCCGCGCTGGCTATTCGTCCGATGAGGTTCTCCACGCCAACTACATGAGGGGTGGTCTCAATCTCCTGCACAACCGGCCCACCGGTATAGGCGATGTCCACCGCCATCCTCGCCGAGCCAGCAACTGTGGTGGTTCCGTCCATATGCGTAATGAGATCGCGCGCACGGCCGGCGAGGCTGACGCGACGATCGAGGTCACCGCTGCGCAGCGAGTCGATGGTCGACGTTCTTCTGACTGAGCCAGGGCGCCGGCGTGGAGTACCGGTTGTCGGCTCGTGTGGTCCATGTGCCGGATGCAATTCCAACTGGTTGGCCATGGAAAAAATCTACGCCGGAGGCTCGGGTACGGGAGGGCAGTGAGAGCAAATCGACACACCAGCCACTTCGTCCTCGCCTTCGCGGCAGCCTTCGCCGTCTTCACCGAACGGCTGGGAGCATCAGCCGACTTGTGCGACGCCCCGTTCGGCGAGATCGGCAATCTCTTCGGCGGTATACCCGAGTTCGCGCAGTACCGGCGCTGTGTGTTGCCCCAGCGTGCTGCCAACAGTGGCGACAGTCGCGGACCTGGAGAACGTGTTAAAGGGCCCCAAACGCGGGTACTCTCCGAGAATCGGGCTGTCGACGGTCGCCAGCCACCCCTGGCTCTCCGCCAACTCACCCATAAAGATCTGTTCGACCGGCCGGTCTTCGACCACCACACAGCCGATGTCCTGCGCAAGCAAATCCTTCTCCCAATCGTGTGCGGTTCGAGCACGCAGGGCGAGGCTCAATGTCTCGGCCAACTCTGCGTCGTGCTCGATCCGCGATTGCGAGGTCGCGAAGCGGTTATCGGCACTCAGATCGACCTGATCGGCCAGAGCCTTGACGAGCGGTTCCCATTCCTTAGGCGAAGGCGCGGCAAGAAACACCCATCCTTGCGCTGTTTCATACAGACGGTACAGAGCGCTGAGGCCGTGTGCGCCAGCGTCAGCGGTCGGTGCTTGCGAGCGTCCTGCGTACTCCACCATGTCCTCGGCGAGGCAATGAGCACAGGACTGCAGCATCGTCGTGAGCATCCGCTGACCGCCGAGTCCCTTGCTTTGCAGGTAGGCGCCGACAGCGAGCGCGGTTCCGACAGCCAGTGCGGCGACGCCGTCAGGCTGGGCAGCTGAGCTTCCGCCGGCAGCCTGCAGCTGCAGAGCACGCGCCCGGATCACATCGAAGTCGTCTGGCACTCCTTCAGGAATCAGCGCGCCAGCGTTGCGCATGGCGATCCCGCTGCCCGCCGCGATCGTCGGTGCGAATGCAGGGCGATTTCCGTACGGCGCACGAATACCGAAGCCGGGCGCATCGAGATACATGATCTGGGGGTTTACTCGGTGCAGGTCGTCTGCGCCGACGCCGAGACGGTCAGCTACACCCATGCGAAATGAGCAGAGCACGAGATCGCAAGATTTCGCGATGCGTTGCAAGATCTCTTTGCTTTCAGGCGCAGCCAAATCGAGCGCCACCGATTCCTTGCCTTGTAAGACCTTGATCGCACCGGACTCGGGAAACGGTTGCTGCTTCCGCATCGGATCGCCGTCAATCACCTCTATCTTGATCACCCTGGCGCCAAGATCGGTCAACACGGTGGCCCCATAGGGCGCGGCGTAGAACGTTCCAAGTTCCAAGATAGTGACACCCGACAGCGGCAGCAGCCCGGTAGGAGCTGCAGGCGCGGGGGCAGGTTGGAGTTCGACCTCACCGGCACGAGCGCGCAGTTCGGTGCCGTGTTCGTCGAGCTCAGACGCATCAGCGCCCAGCTGCGCGGGAGTTTCACTAAATCGGATCAGTGGGCCTGGCTGTAGGACATCGCCATGTCTGCGATCCTGAAGCACGATGGTTTGGTTTTCAGCCGCCAGTTGCGGGTGATGCAGGAGTGCCGTGCCGCGGCGGAATACCTCGGCGAAGACATTTGGATCGTCGTCAAAGACCGCTTGCCACTCTGCCAGCGTGCGATTGCGCACCTCGGCCAGCAGCATGTCCCAGAACTGGAAGCGTTTGGCCGCGCTCGCACTTTCGGGGATGTTCACCGTGTTGATGCACGAGAGGATAAATTCGGACCATTCAGGGTCTTGTTTCATCCACTCGAAGCCAGCGGCGCGAACGAAGGCATCGAACAGGCGTGGCTGAACCTCCGAAAATTGAAGCCAGTGACCATCCTTCGTGACGGCAACGAGCAATTTGTAGGTGAAAGCGGAGTTCGGACTTCCGTCCGCGGCGATGGGCAACGCGCTGGAAAAGGCATCGGGATAGCGTTGGGTCAGGAGCGCATTGACCTGATTCCACGGATCAAGGCCACCGAGGCTATGTGCGAGGCTCGTCTCCACAAGTTGGCCCACGCCGCTAGTCTCGCGCTCACGAAGGGCTGCGAACACTCCCTGCAGCAGAGTTTGAGACGCACTCCACGAGGCGAACGGAACGGTAAGAAAAGCTGGCCCTGGTCGCGGCACCATGCGCTGATGGGCGACGTTCGCGCCGATCTTGGCCATGATCAGACCCTCGTAGCCCTTGGTGTCTCGCATCGGCCCGGACCGGCCCCAGCCGGTCACTGAGCCGTAGACGGCGCGAGGGTTAACAGCTGCGACGGATTCGTAGTCGATAGCAAACCTCGCCAAGGCCTTGGGCCGAAGTGAGGCCAGCACGACGTCGGCGCCCGCTGCAAGCCGAAGAGCGCAGTCGGCGTCGACTGCGTTATGAAGATCGAGCGCGATGCTTTTCTTTCCCCGTCCGAGGAAGCGGAAGCCAGGAATGGCTCTCAACTCGCTACCCGCGGGTGGCTCGATCGATATGACCTCGGCTCCGAGATCGGCGAAGAGATTCCCGCATTGGGCAATCGTCAAGCTGGTGCCGATCTCGACGATCCTCAAGCCGTTCAAGGGTCCACCCATGCGTCGTTCACCATTCCCTATGAAGCGAGTAACGATCGAGGACCAACTCGTGGTGTTCGCCGAGCTAGGAGATACCCGAGTAAGTTAACCCACCGCGGGTCGCAGGGATAGAGCAATGGCGGATACAGGGCCGGGACTTGCTAGACGTCCCACATGAGCGTCAGATTGTTCAAGCCAATCTGGTTGGAACCGTGCTCGCGAATCTCGACACCGGGCGCGAGACGGTAGTTAGGAATGCGTTTGTGCCATTCCTCCAGCGCGATGTTGAGCTCTTGGCGCGCCAGATGGGCGCCCAGGCAGCGATGCGGTCCGGCGCCGAATCCGATATGCCTGTTGTCCTGCCGGTCGATGATTACCTTGTCGGCGTCGGGGAATTCGGCAGGATCACGGTTCGCCGACACCAGCGGTAGCCAAACCGAGGTCCCCGCCTTAACCGGGCAGCCGGCGATCTCGGTATCGGTGAGCGCCTTGCGGGCCGGCGTAACGAATGAGTAGTACCGCACAAACTCTTCGATTGCGCCCGGGATGAGAGCGGGGTCCGCGACGATTCTGCGCCGGTCTTCGTCATGGGTGGCCAAATGCATGAAGGAGTAAGAGAGCTGCATGGCGACGGTATCGAGGCCCGCCATGAATAGAAGGAGGAACAGCGACTGCAGGTCGTCGTCGGTAACCGGCTTGCCGTCGATTTCCCAGCCAGAGGCGATCGTGACGATGTCCTGCTTCGGCTGTTTGCGCCGGTCGGCAATCAGGTCGGCGAAATAGGCGTTGACCTGGCCCATCGCAGCCATGGAACGTTCGAGTTCAGTCGGCGGCAGGTGGAGGATCTCGGTTTCCCAGATCTGGAACTGGGCAGCATCTTCCACGGGCAAACCCATGAGCTCCATGAAAATCACATTGGGGTACAGCAATGCAACTTCTTGAATGAACTCGCACTCGCCGCGTTCGGCGATGTCGTCGAGAATCTCGACAAATCTGCCTCTGACGCGAGGCTCCAACTTCGCTACGGCACCCGGCGAGAACAGGCCGCCGAGCAGCTGCCGCCAGGCCGTATGGAGTGGGGGATCGAGCATCTCGGGAATCCAGAGATACTCCGGATCGGGGACGTGCAGCCCGCCGAGGTGGTTGGAGAAGACGCTCGGATCTTGGTACACCTCCCGAATGTCTTCCATCCGCGTGGCAAGCCAGAACTCGTGGCCTAGCGCGTCACCGCGATGCATCGGGGCCTGCTCGCGCAGCCGATCGAAATTGTCGAAGTGCCAGAGCGCCGGTGATTCGACCCGCGCCACTTCTGTGAGATTCAGAACTGCGTTGGAGTCTGCTGTCTTTGGCTCGCGTTCGACGGCGGTCATGACACCTCCGGGGCCTCTGTTACCGCAACATCAGGCATCTCAAGTGAGTTCGCTCATAGTTGCAGTATCACTAGCGAGACGCAAGAGCTCGTATTCGCAGCCGACTGCAGCCAGCGGAATGTGCCGCGTACAGGTCCCGCCGAGAAACAGGCAGGCTTGCCATGAGCGGAATAAAGTGTCCGCCCGGCACCGCTGGGACTAGGACAGAGCATCTGACGTCCTCGACGAAACGGAGTTTCCGATGGCGAAGGCAGTGCGGTTCGACAAGTACGGCGATGTGGACGTCCTATACGTCGCGGACGTAGACGTACCAGCCGCCGTGGCAGGCGAGGTTGTTGTCAAGGTGGCGGCAGCGGGCATCAATCCAGGAGAGGCATCGATCCGAAACGGATACCTCGAGGCTATCTTCCCGAGCACGTTTCCTTCTGGCGAGGGCAGCGACCTTGCCGGTGTCGTCCATGCCGTTGGCGAGGGCGTCACCGAGTTCTCGGTCGGGGATGAGGTGCTGGGCTGGTCCGACCGGCGTTCGAGTCACGCCGAGTACGTCACCGTGCCGGTCGAGCAGCTCATCAGCAAGCCCCCGAACATGCCATGGGAGGTCGCCGGATCGATGTACGTCGTGGCGGTGACCGCGTACGCCGCAGTGCGAGCGGTCTCGGTCAAGCCCGGTGACACGGTGGTCGTATCCGCTGCGGCGGGAGGCGTCGGTTCACTGGTGGTGCAGCTGTTGAAGATCAAGGGCGCGAACGTCATCGGCATCGCTTCGGAGCCGAATCACGCTTGGCTGACTGAACATGGCGTTACGCCTGTGAGCTACCCCAAAGGCGGTGCGGATGTAGAGAGCCGAAAGGCGTTGGCGGATCGCTTGCGGGCAGTGGCGCCGCAAGGCATCGATGCTTTCATTGACCTCTTTGGCCCCGAATACGTGCATCTTGCTGCTGAACTCGGTATCGCACCCGAGCGGATCGAAACCATCATCTCGTGGGACGCTGCGCGTGAGTACGGTGCCAAAACCGAGGGTAGCTCGGACGCATCGACAACAGCGGTGCTCGCCGAGATGGCCGGGCTTGTAGCCTCCGGCCAGATCGAGCTTCCGATCGCGGCGACCTTTTCCCTCGACGAGGTAAAGCAGGCGTACGCCGAACTGGAGAAGCGGCATACGCGGGGCAAGATCGTCCTCATTCCGTAATCCACCCGCAAAAGGACCCGGATCGTGTAACGCTCGGCACCCCACGGGTGCCGAGCGTTACACGATTCGGTCGGCGGGTTTAGCAGTTCGGCGAGGTTTAGCAGTACCGAAGGACTTCGTGCATTCCCGAGCCCTGAACGGGCTCGCGAGATATTCTTGGCTACGTGGGAACCCGGTGATCGGCCTAGTTGGAACGCTCACTTTGCCCTGCCGCGGAGAGGACGGTCCCGGCGAGGTTCAGGTTTCGATTCGAGGCGGCACCGAGCGCTTCATCGCCCTGTCCGAGACGCCGTTGGCGGTCGGGACCCGGGTCCTTGTGATCGATACCCATCCGCATCGCACGGTCACGGTCGTGCGGTGGGAGGGTATGGATTGAACTCGTCCTGCTCGCCCCGAGCGGTCGACTGTCTACTCGGTGTGCCGAGGTAAGAAGAAAGAAGCGGTTTCATGTTTGGATATAAGGTGCCTGAGCCGGACGAGGCAATGCTCATTTCCGGAGGCAAGGGCAACGACGGGGACGCACCGTTCCGGGTGGTCACAGGTCACGGGGCATTCGTCTTGCCACTATTCCGGAAGGCCCGGTTTCTTTCCTTGTCGATGGCCGAGGCCGAAGTGACCGAGGCTTGTGTGACCAGACAGGGCATCGCGTTGAACGTGCGGGCGGTCATCGCGTTCAAGGTGGGCAACGACACGGAGAGCATCGTCAACGCTGGTCAGCGGTTTCTCTCCGATCAGAACCAGATGTCGGTGCTGGTAGGCCGCATCTTCTCCGGTCACCTGCGCTCGATCGTGGGTTCGATGACGGTTGAAGAGATCGTCACGGAACGCCAACGGCTGGCCGAAGCGGTGCTGGACGGATCCGCGATCGAGATGGCGAAGATCGGATTGACGGTCGATGCGTTTCAAATCCAGTCAATTGATGATCAGAAGCTGGGCTACATAACGGCGATGGCCGCGCCGCACAACGCTGCGATACAACGGCAAGCGCAGATCGCCCAGGCCCAGGCGAACCAGGCGGCGGCCGAAGCCGAGCAGCAGTCCCAACGCGCGCAGGCCGAATATCAACGGCAGACGACGATCGTGCAAGCCCAGCTCGCCGCCGAGGTTTCAGTCGCGCAAGCCAAAGCAAATCAGGACGCAGCTGAAGCAGAGCAGCAATCGCAACGAGCGCAGGCCGAGTTCACGAGGCAAACGAGCATCGTGCAGGCTCAATACGATTCGGAAGTTTCGGTCGCTATTGCGAAGGCCAACCAGGCAGCGGCCCAAGCAGAGCAGGAGTCTCAGCGTGCGCAGGCCGAGTTCACTCGCCAAACCTCCATCGTGCGGGCAAAGGCCAAGGCCGAGGTCGATACCGCGGAATCTGAGGCAAGCCAGGCTGGGCCGCTCGCGCAGGCAACAGCCCAGCGCGAAGTGCTCGCGGCTCAGACCGAGCTCGCTACCCGCAATGCGGCCCTGCGGCAGCAGCAGCTCGTCGCAGAGGTCGTCAAGCCCGCGGAGGCCGAGGCTGAGCGTATCCGCGTACTTGCACTTGCCGACGCAGAAAAGACGCGGATCCAGGCAGAGGCCGCGTCGTCAAACAACAGGGTCGCGCTCGACCAGTTGCTCATCGAACAGTTGCCGATGATCGTGCGCGAGGCGGCACAGGGTCTTTCCAAGGCGAACGTCACGGTCTTGAACGGCTCCGACGGCCTCGGCGAGATCGCAGCCGGCTTGGTCAGCCAGGGGCTCGCGATCTTTGACTCCGTCCGCGGCGGGATCGGTAGTGCAGGTGAAGCCAATCCCGCTTCGAACACGAAATCCCTCGAATAGAGGCTGTGCCGACTTTCACCGCACGCCGTTGGGCGTGACGTCCTCGTGCTTCGACGGGCAGGGTATAAAGTCAGCGTCTTGCCGATTTTTGGACTGGCGTAAACGCCGGTCCGCCAGGAGCGCAAATTCCTCGGGTTTTCGGCATCCGTTGACGGCAGCGAGTTACATCCGACCTGCCGTCAACGGCTTTGCCGGGCGCGGATGTGCAGGTCACAGGGGGAGTTGCCGGATGACGGTCGTAGCGGAGGGATCCGACATCGGCCCTGCGCTACCCACCAATCGACTTGCCGGGCTAGATGGTCTCCGTGGTCTCGCGGTCGCGGCCGTGGTGATGTTTCATCTGGACTCAGCTCTGCTGCCTGGTGGCTTTCTCGGGGTTGACGTGTTCTTCGTGATCAGTGGTTTTCTGATCACACGGCTGCTGCTTCTCGAGATCGTCGACAGCGAGCGGCTGCGGCTCGGACGCTTCTATGCGCGCCGAGCGCGACGACTGTTCCCGGCTGTGGCCGTACTACTGGTCGCTGTCATAGCGAGTTCATTGGTGTGGAGTGATGAGCGTTCGACACTGCACGCAAGCGTCGCCTCGAGTCTCGGATACGTCACAAACTGGTGGTTGATTTTTGCTCATCAGTCTTATTTCGTCTCGACCGGCAGGCCGCCCATGCTGCAGCACCTGTGGTCGCTGGCCATCGAAGAGCAGTATTACCTGCTTTGGTCGGTCGCTGTCTTTCTGCTTGCGGTCAGATCCCGTCGCGGGCGTCGCAAGCGCTCGGTCGCGTCGGCTGTTCGCCTGGTGGGGGTGAACGCATTCATCCTCGCTTTAGCCTCAACCTTCGCCATGACAATCCTTGCCGTGCGGACGGAGGTTCCCTACGTCAGCGACTCATCGCGCGTTTATTTCGGGACGGACACTCATAGCATGGGTCTGTTCCTCGGCTCGGCGGCGGGAGCCTGGTTCGTATTGCGGTCGTTTCGAACGCCCGCGGATCTCACCCGCGCTCGGCGGGCGCCTATTTGGGCAACGGACTCCATGGCATTGCTCGGTCTCGTGGTGCTGTGCTGGCAGTTCAGGCATCTGAACGAATACACACCGGGGTTGTACCGAGGCGGCTTTCTGGGCATCTCGGCTCTCACCGTGCTCGTCGTGTGCGCTGTCGTGCGTCGCGGAGGGGCGCTTGGGCCGATCATCGATCGGCAGCCAATGCGTTGGGTAGGGGAGCGGTCGTATTCGATCTACCTGTGGCACTGGCCGGTGGTCGTGGTGACCCGTCCGGGCATCGATCTGCACGGTCCGGTGCTGCTAATCGATGCTGCTCGACTCGGCCTGATCCTCGTCCTTGGTGCGGCAAGCTATCGCTTCGTGGAGCGCCCACTACGCTCGGTGAGTCGACGCCGAGATTCGATTCGCAGCAGTGGGAGCGCCGAGCCCGAGGGTGTCATCGTCACCGCCTCGAGGATGTCGACTGAGCGGCCAGCTCCGATCACATCCAGACCAGCGGGGCCGCTCAATCGGCCGGCTCCGGGTCCGGGCGTTGCGCATGGGCTCCTTGCCGGCGCAACCGCTCTCATCTGCGTCGCTGTGCTCACCCTGTCCGCGGGTGCTGCAGTAACTGCCAACGCGGGAAATGCCAATGCCGGCACGCTGAACGCGCGCAGCGACCGCCCGTCGTCGGCATCGACCCTGGCGCCCGACATCCGCAGTTCGCTGCCTTCGACTCCCGCGCATCCGCGGGTCAACTCGAGCGCGGCTCGGCAGCCGGTTACGCGTCCCGGGGCGCCACCTCATCGTCTTGCTCCGAGTACAGCAGAGCGCCTCGCGCTGCCCGTCGTCAGCGCCTTCGGGGACTCGGTTCTTCTCGGGGCAACAAGCGCCCTGCTCGCGCTAGATGGCCGGGTAAAAGTTGACGCCGTCGAAGGTCGGCAGGCCTATGTTGTCCTCGACGAGATCGCAGCCTTGCATCGGACTGGCCAGCTCGCTCCGACAGTCGTGATCCACACCGGCAACAATGGTGTCATCAATCCGGCGCAACTGTCGTCGACGTTGTCGATGCTGCGTGATCGGGCTCGGGTCGTTCTGGTAACCGATCGGGTAGCACGTGATTGGCAAGATCCGAACAATCGAGCGATCCGAACAGCTGCCCATCAATTCAGCAATGTACGGCTAGTTGACTGGAATTCAATCGGCGGCTCACACCCCGCATGGTTCTACGGCGACGGCCTCCATCTAAATCCTGCTGGTGCGGCCAGTTATGCGCAGTTGATCATGGCCGCAGTCAAGAGAGTCTGACGGCCCGAATCGTGTAACACCCGGCATCCCTACGATGCCAGGTGTTACGCGATTCGGAGGATGGGTGGCGATTCGCTCAGCCTGCGTCGGCCAAGGCAACGAGTGCGGTCAACTCGTCATGCAGCGTGGCTTTGACCTCATTTGGTTGCGCTCCGGAGGCTATCGGCAGGGTCATCACGATGACGCTGCCGCCGCCTGGACGCGGAATCACCCGCAGATATGCGCCGCCCAGCACGCCTGGCGCGACTTCGCGAACGTAATCCACCGTGCCGGCCTCCGGGTGCGCATCGACGCTGACCGAGAACTCTCTCCCAGCCTTGGTTATCACCCATCCAGACGTGGCGTCACCGCGCACCGAGTCAGCGAAACCAGGCGCCCACTCGGGGAGTTGATTCGCGTCGCCCAGTATCTCGATGACCTGGCCGCGCTCGGCGTTGCACTCGGCGCTACCGCTCTCTGTTCGGTTCGACATAACCCCATGCTCCCACCGCATGCGGTCAAGTGCTCCGCGGTTACGTCCAGTCGTCTCGCTTCAGGCCGGAAGCGACAGCGGCCTTGTTGATGCGTGTCAGCACCTGATGCAGGGTCTCAAGTTCGGCGATCGTCACGTCGAGTTTCTCCACTACCTGAGCGGGGATCTGCTCGGCCCGGCTGCGTAACCGCTTTCCAGCAGGCGTGAGTTCGATACGGAGTTGGCGCTCGTCTGCCTCGTTGCGGGTTCTAGTGACCAGCGCTGCGGCCTCAAGACGTTTGAGCAGCGGCGAAAGTGTCGCGGGATCCAGCTGCAACGCGCTAGCAAGGTCCTTTACCGTCATGGGCGTCTCGCCCCAGAGCGCGAGCATGACCAGATATTGCGGATGCGTGAGGCCCATCGGCTCAAGGAGCGGTCGGTAAACGGCAAGGACACTGCGGTTGGCAACGGCCAAGGCGAAGCAGACCTGCCGCTCGAGTGCAAGCGAATCGTCGGGCATCGTCTTGGTGGGCATCGTCTTGTCGGGCAACGTCTTGTCGAGCAACGTCTTGTTGGGCATCGTCTTGTTGGGCATAGGTCGGTCTCCTCAGGCTGGCAGCGGCGGCTGTTCAACGAGCCGAAGGTCAGGCGTACAATTAATGAGTGCACTAACTGTTAGTGTACCTGCTATATGAAGGCCGTTGAGATGGGTGCTCGAATAACTGTGACTGAATCTGAACACGTCTCCGTTCCGGCGATCCGTCGGCCAACGCCATGGCGTTGGTTGGCCTATGCATACGGCGCTGGTCTGCCCGAGCGCAACCGTGGCTGGGTGTGGATGGACACGACTGGTAAGACCTGGGTACTCAGGCAAGTGGTTCGATCGCTATTGCAGATGGCGCCCGTCGTCGCCGGCATCTTGGTCTTCGTCCCGGGACCCTTCTGGATACGAGCGATGAGCGCGTTCGGCGGCTTGGTGATGGGCTTCATTTTCGCGCTGGGCTACATCGTCGAGACCACCGAGCACCGCCTTGTGAAAGCTGGCTATCCGGTGGGTACGGGCGAACGAGTTCGTGAGCAGCGCTCAACGGCGCAACGCTCTCGCGGCACAGCTCGAAGGCGAGAGAAGATGTTCGAACGCATGGACAGGCGCGAGCACCGCTGACACCACGGCGGCAAAGGCGTCAAACCAGATGGCCTAGCGCTCGGCCGACGTCGCGCCAGAAGTTCTCACCCAAGACCACCAGACCAGCGACCGCCGCACAGATCACCACCACGTCGACCGATCGACGACCCTGCTTTGACCAATAGACGTCCTTCAGATGTAGCCACAGCGCGAACTCGTCCAGCGTCAGCGCGGCCCCGATCCCGAAGAAGATCGCCACCACGGTTCGTGCTTCGCGCAGGTGCAAGGCGTTGGAAAGGTAGCCGGTCACGATGAGCAACAGGATGCCCGGCACCAGGTGGTGCAGGTGAGTGCCGCCCACGCTGACGTTGCGAAACGGGCCATGACCAGCTCGGATAGCGTGCGTGATCACGCGGACCAAGATGAACGTGATCAGAAACGACACCAGGATCCAAAAAGCCTGCTCCTTACCGGCCGCGACAATATGAGTGTCGTAGCCGTGGTGCAGGTCGTGCCTGAAGCGTGCCATGCCGCACGGTAACAAGAACGCGTCCTGTACATGTTGAGCGACGGGCTCGCACGACCAGGTTGGGGTCAGATCGGCAGCGATGTGCTGTGTGGCGCGTCCTAGTCAACGGAACGTAGATGTCTTCTCCCCGATCGACACGAGCCGCGGTAACCAGACAAGTCTCGGGAACTAGACGAGTTCTGCTAGGCAGGCCTCAGGCGAGTTCACGAACGGGAGCGCCCGCGCCGAATGCGACGATGTCCTCGACAGCGTCGGCGTAGAAGGTCTGGTATGCCTCCGTGCAGACGTAACCGATGTGGGGTAGCAGCAATGTGTTCGGCATCGTGCGCAACGGATGATCTGTGGGCAAAGGTTCAATGTCGTATACGTCGAGCGCGGCTCCGGCGATGGATTGACGTTCAAGCGCGCTCACCAGGGCCGTCTCGTTCACGATCGGTCCGCGAGCTGTGTTGATGAGAAATGCGTGCCGAGCCATCAGATCCAGCTCGGCGGCGCCGATGAGGTCACGCGTTGTGTCGGTCAGGGCCATATGTATTGAGACGAAGTCGGACCCGGCAAACAACTGCTCCTTGGTCACGGCCTGGACGCCGGGAACCGCCGCCGCGCGCTCGGCCGTCAGATGCGGACTCCACGCCGTCACGGCCATGCCGAAGGCCTGGGCGAGGACGGCTACTCGACTTCCGAGCCGACCGAGCCCGACGATTCCCAAAGTGCGCCCGGACAGTCCGGGGCCGATGGTCTCCTGCCAGCGGCCGGCGCGCACATTGCGGTCCTCTTCGACGAAGTGTCGCGATAGGGCAATCATCATCCCGAAGGTCAGTTCCGGCATTGAGTTGCCCGCGCCCCCGGTGCCGCACACGGTAATGCCGTGGGCACGGGCGGCAGGGATATCTATCGATGCGTTCGCCATGCCCGTGGTCACCAACAGCCGTAGTTCTGGTAGCGAGGCCAAAGTTGTCGCCGAGAATGCTGTGCGCTCTCGCATCGCGACGACGACCTGAGTGTCGCGCAGGCGTCGAACGAGGTCTCCGGCATCGTGGAGATGTTCGGTAATGACGTCGATGTCGTACGCGGCCTCGACCTCGGACCAATCCGCACTCGAAAGCGCAACACTCTGATAGTCGTCTAGGACGGAAACCCGGGGTCTCATATCGGCCACGATAGCGAGTCCACGTTGAGAGTCTCGGCGTTGACCAGCGTTGGCCAGCGTCGACAAGCGTTGACCCAAGCGGGCGACGACAGCGGCTGTGGCACACCTCACGGAGCCACTTTCACCAGCCACGCACGCGAAGAGCTCGATTGCAGAGACGGGCGCGCAGTAGGCGATCTAGCAAGGAGAAACTTATTAGTTTAGCCTTCGCATCGTGACTGAGACGGTGGATGACATCGCCCGTACGGCGGGTGCGCTGCGTGCCAGTCTCGGGTTGATGTTCCGCCGCATGAGACAGGTCCACGTCGACGGCGAGCTCAGCCTGCCGGAGACTTCGGCGCTCGCTCGACTCGACCGCGACGGCTCGTCGACACCGACTGTGCTGGCAGGTTTTGAGCAGATCAGCCCCCAGTCGATGGGCGCAACGCTGGCTGGTTTGGAGGCCAAAGGACTTGTGTCTCGAGGACCGGATGCCCTGGACGGACGACGCGTCGTGCTTTCTATTACCGAGGCCGGTCGCCAAACCTTGCTTGGTAGGCGCCGGGAGCGCACCGAACTGATGGCGCAGGCGCTGGCCAGCCATTTCACTGAGTCCGAACGCAAGCAGCTGCTAGCCGTGGCGCCGCTGCTCGAACGTCTGGCGCAGGCCCTTTGACGAACATCACGCCCATCGAACTCGCGGCCCCGCCTGTTGCGAAGCAGGCCTCACTTGAAAGTGCAGCTCATGTCTAGTGACCTAGCGACCAAGCCGGCGATCGCTCACGATCGATACAAGTGGGTCGCCTTGAGCAACACCACACTCGGTGTTTTCATGTCGACGCTCGATGGCTCAATTGTGATCATCTCGCTGCCGGCGATCTTTCGTGGCATAAACCTTGATCCGCTAGCACCCGGCAATATCAGCTATCTGCTGTGGATGATCATGGGCTACCTGCTCGTGCAGGCGGTGCTGGTGGTCACGTTGGGCCGGCTGGGCGATATGTACGGCCGGGTGCGAATTTACAACGCCGGCTTCGTGGTGTTCACCTTCGCTTCGATCATGCTCTCATTCGATCCGTTCGAGGGCGCGCACGGCGCTCTGTGGTTGATCGCCTGGCGCATTGTGCAGGCAGTCGGCGGTGCGATGCTGATTGCAAACTCCGCTGCGATCATCACCGACGCCTTCCCGGTTGATCAGCGGGGACTTGCGCTTGGCATCAATCAGATTGCAGCCCTGGCCGGCCAATTCATTGGTCTGGTCGCCGGCGGCATACTGGCGGCGTGGGACTGGCGCGCAGTCTTCTGGGTGAACGTGCCGGTCGGGATCTTCGGCACGATATGGGCCTACCGCAGTTTGCGCGACTCCGGCGAACGTCACCCGGCCAAGATCGACTGGTGGGGCAACGTGACGTTCGCTTTGGGGACGACGCTGCTGCTCGCCTCTATCGCCGCTGGCATCCAGCCGCACGGTGGCCACGCCATGGGGTGGTTCAATCCGCGAGTCTCCGGTGGCTTGATCCTTGGAATCGCACTTCTGGTCGCGTTTTGGTTGATCGAAAGCCGGGTTGCCTCTCCCATGTTCAACCTCGCCTTGTTCAAGATCAGGGCCTTCGCCGCCGGAAACGCGGCCAGCCTTTTCGCCTCGATCGCGCGCGGCGGCCTGCAGTTCATGCTCATCATTTGGTTGCAGGGCATCTGGTTGCCGTTGCACGGCTACGACTATGCAGACACCCCGCTGTGGGCCGGCATTTTCCTGCTCCCGCTGACGATAGGCGTCTTGATTGCCGGGCCGGTGGCCGGATATTACTCGGACAAATTCGGCGCCAGGGCTTTCGCGACGTCTGGAATGTTGGTATTCGCAGCCAGTTTCATCGGCCTGATGCTGTTGCCGATCGACTTTCCGTACTGGCAGTTTGCCGTATTGATCGCGCTCAACGGAATCGGCAGCGGCATGTTCTCGGCTCCGAACACATCAGCCATCATGAGCAGCGTGCCCGCAGATCAGCGCGGCGCGGCCTCCGGTATGCGATCTACCTTCCAAAACTCGGGAACCTCCCTCTCGATCGGAATCTTCTTCTCCCTCATGATCGCTGGGCTGGCGGACTCGCTGCCCCACACGCTTACTACGGGCTTGCAACAGCAGGGCGTTCCGACCGCGGTCGCGCAGCAGGTCGCTCAGCTACCACCGGTTTCGTCGCTGTTCGCTGCCTTTCTCGGCGTCAACCCTATGCAGCATCTGCTAGCGCCAACCGGGGTTCTGTCGACCTTGCCCCAGGTAAACGTTGATCTACTCACCGGCCGACACTTCTTCCCGCACCTCATTTCTGGGCCGTTTCACCACGGTCTGATCATCGTTTTTGCAGCGGCGGCGACTCTTGCGGTCGCAGGTGCTGCGGCCTCGTTGCTGCGCGGACCGCGGTACGTCGATCTCCCCGTGTCGAAGACGGTGGCGATCCCCGGGGTACTGCAGGTCGACGCGCCAGAGCAGATCTGACTCGGAGCTCGATACAACGGCTACCAGACGGTTCCTTGAAATTGGCTCTTTCATTAACCCGCCGCCCGGGGTTAAGGTAGCGACGACCAATACTTTCGAGGCAGCTGAACGATCCGCTGGGAGTTCTGATGAAGATCTGGGCCAATTCCGGTGACTCGCACTATTTCGAGCCGGAGGACTTGTACAGCAGCGGCTTGCCGGCTGCGCTTGCTGAACGGATGCCTCGGTCGGTGAAGTCAGAGGACGGCACGTCGGAGACGATCTACGTTGACGGCAAGAGTTTCACGCGGCCGATGCCCAAGATTCAGACGGTTAAAGGTAAAGGCGGACAGACGCTCGTGGAGGCCCTGAGGGCACCGGGTGCGTATGACATGAAAATCCGACGTGCCGACTTAGATCAAGAAGGCATCTGGGCAGAGTTGATCTACCCGTCAGTCGGTCTTTGGAACTCGATGATTACCGATCCGGTGCTGGCCCGCGAGGCGGTCAAAGTCGCCAATGATTGGGCAGTCGACATCCAGCAGAACAACGTCCGCCACGTCATGCCTGCTCAGATTTCGCCTTTGGACGTCGACGATGCGGTCGCCGAAGTTCAACGAGTGGCGGGCATGGGGATCAAAGCGATCAACCTGCCGTGTACCACGCCGGAAGGTACGCCGGACTTCAACCGTCCGTACTGGGAGCCCCTTTGGGCGGCAATGGAAGAGACCGGCATGGTGATGGCCGTACACACCGGTGCTGGTGGTGAGGAGGCCGTCTTCTTCCACGGCCCCGGTGCCGGCACGGTCAACTATTTGTGGGCTTCGTACAGCGGCATGACGATGGCCGCGTTTATGGTCGCCTCGGGTGTGCTGGATCGACACCCCGGACTCAAGCTGGTCATCTCCGAAGCGGGTGCTACTTGGGTGCCTTTCGTAGGAGATCGATTGAATGAGGCCTACCGCCAGCACAGCGATTTCATCCGCGACAGCCTGACGCGCCTTCCTAAGGAAATTCTGTTCGACCAGGTCTATGCAAGTTTCCAGCACGACGAGTCAGCGGTCGAAGCGTTGACGGCGATGGGCTACAACAATGTGATGTGGGGGAGCGACTACCCCCACATCGAAGGCACATTCGGCCACACCCAGAAAACACTGCATGAGCTGTTCGACGACCAGCCAGAGTCGGTTCGGCACCGTATTACCCAAGGCGCGTTTCTGGAGCTGTTCCCGCACGTCGGTCAGAGCCCACTCGAAGGCAAGGAGTAGCAGAGCACGCCACGCCTGGTCGCGGTGACCGGTAAAGCGCCGCGCCCGGCGTCTGACCGTAAGCTGCCCGAATGACCACTGCGAATCGTGGTCGGCCTCGTCTCTACGACCGGTCGACCGAACTGCAGATGCTGCTTGACGCCGCCATTTCGGTGTTGAAACGTAATGGGTTCCGGGAGGCCACGCTTAACGACATCCTCGACGAAGCAGGTCTGGCCACTCGGGCGTTCTACCGACATTTCGAATCCAAGAGCGATCTGATCATGGCCATCCGTCAGCAGGACGCAGAGTTCGCGGCCGCTCGCATACGCAAGCGAATGGCGACGACGCAGTCACCATGGCAGGCAGTCGAGGTCTGGGTGGACGAGATGCTCAGCATGGTCTTCGACGCTCGACGGGCCCGGCGGATCGCGATGCTTGGTGCCGAGGTCAGGAGCGCCGACGTGGACGCTCACCATGACTATTTTGGCAGCATCATGAGTGCTCCGTTGGTGACCGCGATCGAGCAGTGGCAGGTTGAGTCCGGTGTCCTCACGAATGCGAAAGCCGACGCGCTGTCAATCTATGCGGTCTGTCTCGACACGATCCGCGGCTGCCGGACCGAACGATTCGGCTTCACAAAGGACGAGGCGGTCGCGCATGTGCTGCGTTTCTGTCGTCCCGCCATGTCCTGATCCGGATCGAATTCGGGCTCCGCGCGGAGTGAGGGCTTCGTGCGATACTGCCACGGGGTACGACAGGGACGGCCTGCGAATGAGAGTGAGGTTCTGGTTTGCCGGAGGCAACAGCACAATCCAACGAATCCAGCTGGCTTCTCGAGCTTGCCGCCCGTGCGCAGTTTGGTGCGGAAGATCGCAGGGGAACGGCTAACTATCTCACTGTTGAATCGCGGGCGCGGGCAGTCCAGGCTATGACGACGGGCGCCGTTGTCAGCCTCGCCCGTCCGCTGGTTAACGCGCCAAGCGCTCGCCGAGACGGTCGTCCAACCATGTCCGTCGAGGTGTTCGTCACCGGATCCGATGTTGCTGCGATGGGCTCCGATCACGTCGAGCTCGACTGTCACGGGTTGCAGAACACCCACCTCGATGCGCTGAATCACGTCGGCATCGGTGGTACCTGGTACGGCGGCTTCAGTCTGGACGACCCCGACTCGCCCTCGGTCCTCGATCTGGCAAACGCGGGTCTTATGACGCGCGCCGTACTAGCCGACATTCCATCGATTCGCGGGACCGATTGGGTGGCACCGGACGCCCCGGTTACGGGCGCGGACATAGCCGAGGCGCTCGCACAGGCGGGGGTCGCATTCGAGCCGGGGGACGCCTTGTTGCTGTACATGGGTCGCGATCGGTACGAAGCGGCGGGCCACACGTATGACATGAGTGCTCCCAGTCCTGGTCTCGGTGAAAGTGGCGTCCGATGGATCGCTGAGCACGAGGTCAGCATTCTGTGCTGGGACTTCTTGGACGCTCCGAAGACGACCAGCCCGGTGAGCACGGCGCATTCGCTTATCTGGGCGATTGGTCAGTTGCTGATTGATAGTTGTGATTTCGCTTCGCTCCGGGCGTCGATGCCCGCCGGTGGGGGAGTCGCTGGCGCACTCGTAGTTGCGCCCCTCGCACTGCCTCACGCCACCGGTGCCAATGTCAATCCGCTCGTGATTCGGTGATGGTTCAGAAGCGTTTGGTCACAAGCGTTTGGCTCGGTACTCGAAGCGGCTGGGGAGAGCGCGGTGAGCGAGTTCACGATCGATGCGTGGTCACTGCGCGGTAGCGTGACGCCATGTCGACCGGGATTGCAATCTACCAAAGAGTAGTCGGTCATTTCACCGACCTCGTGGACAGCGTTGAGGGCGAGCAGTGGGCAGCGCCGACGCCGTGTGAGGGCTGGTCGGTGCGCGACCTGCTTGAACACGTTGTGCTGCGTGACCAGCGCATCGCCAACACGGTGGGCGGACCCGAGGTCGCGGCGTTACCCGACGATGTCGACCTGGCCGCTGCGTGGCGAGATCGAGTGAACTGGTGGGCCGAAGGTCTGGCCGATCCCGCACGAATCGGAGTCGAGTACGAGACCGCCATGGGCACGATGACGTTCGAGCAGTTGACCGTTCGCTTCATGACCGGTGAGCTGACCGTGCACACTTGGGATTTGGCCAGAGCCCTGGGGGCAGACGAGCAACTGGACACCGAGGCGGTGTCTGTCGCATTCGCAAATATGCGCGGGGCCTCCGACATGTTGCGCCGCCCGGGTGTCATGGGCCCGGAGCTCGAGGTACCGAGCGACGCTGACGAACAGACCAGATTCATCGCCTTTACCGGACGAAGAGTGTGACGTACTAAATCGGAGTGGGATGACGCGAATCGCAATCATCGTCGGTAGTACCCGTGAGGGACGCTTTGCAGACAAGCCAGCGACCTGGGTGGCGCAAAGGCTGGCCGAGCGTGAGGTCGTGCAGGTCGATCTGATCGATCTGCGCCACCATCCGCTGCCCTTCTTCGACCAGGTGGCGCCGGCTCGCACTTTACGTGAGTATTCGACTCCAGAAACCGAACGGCTCGGGCAACGAATCGATGATGCCGAGGGTTTCATTGTCTTGACCCCGGAGTACAACCACGGCTATCCGGCAGTGTTGAAGAACGCAATGGATCACACGTTCATCGAGTGGCGACGAAAGCCGATCTCCTTCGTGGGTTGGGGCAATGTCGGCGGCGCGCGGGTCATCGAGCAACTGCGTGGGGTGAGTGTCGAGTTCGAGATGGCTCCACTGCGGCATGCCGTACACATTCTGCCCGAGCAGATGGTGCCGGCGATGCAGGCGTCCGAGCCGTTCGACATCGCCGTCTTTGCCGCTCTGGAAAGGCGGCTCGCGCTCCTCATCGACGACTTGCTCTGGTGGGCCGATGCCCTGACGGCCGCACGGGTTGCCGCAGGCTGACCAGAGAGCTGCGCCGGGGCCGAAAAGATCTGGCGGCGAAAACCTGGCTTAGTTAGTCATAAGTCAGGTAGGCTCGGTTCGTGGATACCGTAAGGATGACGGGACAGCTGGATCCGCGCAGCGGGTGGAGCGCGGACGGTTGCTCGATCGGTCGGGCGCTCGAGGTGGTCAGTACCCGTTCGGCACTGTTGATCTTGCGAGAGGCGTTTTACGGCACTACCCGATTCGAGGACTTCGCCAAACGTGTCGGTATCAGCCAGCCGGTGGCAGCCGCGAGACTGCGTGAATTGCTCGACGCGGAACTGTTGCAACGAGAACCCTACAAAGAAGACGGGCAGCGGACCCGACAGCACTACCGGCTCACGGAAAAGGGAGCAGATCTCTTTCCGGTTTTGGTTGGCCTGATGCAGTGGGGTGACCGATGGCTAGCCCCGTCGGGAGGTCCAGTGGATCTCCAGCACCGAATCTGTGGCAGCACAGTCACGTTGGAACTGTCCTGCGCCGAAGGCCACCACCCAGCTATCGATGAGTTGGACTTGGTGAGTAACAAGCTCATCAAATCGAACGAATGAAGGAGTCGTCATGAGAGATGCGGTAATCGTCCAGGCAGTACGCACGCCGACCGGAAAACGAAATGGTGGGCTGTCGGCAATTCAACCGACCGACCTCTCGGCGCATGTCCTCCGCGCGCTGGTCGAACGAGCTGGCGTCGACCCGGTGCTCGTCGACGACGTCGTGTGGGGCTGTGTCGCGCAGATCGGCGAACAATCGGTCGACATAGCTCGAAACGCCGTTCTGGCCGCCGGGTGGCCTGAGAGCGTCCCGGGAACGACCGTTGATCGCCAATGTGGATCTTCCCAGCAGGCGGTCAGCTTCGTGGCTGCCAGCGTTATCGCCGGCCATTATGACCTGGCTGTTGCTGGTGGGGTCGAGTCGATGAGCCGGGTGCCAATGGGATCAAGCACCCAGGGCGCGTGGCCCTTCGGCGAAGGCTTCCGCAGCCGATACGGCGACAGCGCTCCCAGTCAGGGTGACGGAGCCGAGATGATCGCCGAGCGTTGGAAGTTCAGTCGCCAGCAACTGGACGAGTTCAGCCTGGCCTCGCATGAGAAGGCCGCGCACGCTCAGGACGAAGGACGGTTCGCCAACGAGATCGCCGCTGTTATCAACCCTGAGGGCACGAAAGTCGATGCCGACGAGGGAGTTCGTCGAGGTGGCACGGTGGATAGCATGGCGAAACTGCGTCCGGCCTTCCGCCCCGACGGTGTCATCACGGCTGGGAACGCTTCGCAGATCAGTGACGGTGCGTCCGGAATGCTCATCACTACCTCTGAAAAGGCGGCCGAGCTCGGCTTGACTCCGCTTGCGCGAGTGCACACCTGTGTTGTGACCGGTGATGATCCGTATCTGATGCTGACCGGACCGATCCCGGCCACCGCTAAGGCGTTGGCAAAGAGCGGGCTGAGTATCGATGACATCGGGGTATTCGAAGTCAACGAAGCGTTTGCGCCGGTGCCGCTCGCATGGCTGGTCGAGACAGGGGCCGATCCCGCACGCCTGAATCCCAACGGTGGGGCCATTGCCCTCGGTCATCCGCTCGGTGGCAGCGGCACCCGGTTGATGACCACGATGCTCAATCACATGCGAGCCCACGGCATACGCTATGGGCTTCAGACGATGTGCGAAGGCGGCGGTCAAGCGAACGCCACGATTCTCGAACTCCTTTGAGTTCTAGCGCGGCATTGCCACAAAATCGGGTCGACAGGATCCTTCGGAGGTTCTCGCTGTTACCGTGAGAAGCGGCCGAGCCCCGCAGCCGCTTAGGTAGCTGTCGGCGCTCGGTCCCGGCGACTACGGCAGGAGCAGAATTGTCCATTCTCGGTACCCGAGTGGTGCGCACCGAAGACCCAAAATTTCTCACCCGAGGCGCCACTTACACCGAGGATCTGGTGGACGATCGCCTTGATGGTGCAGCCTTCGCGACCTTCGTCCGTTCGCCGGTCGCACACGCCCGGATCGTCGGGATCGATGTCACTCAAGCGACGCAGACTCCGGGGGTCATCGGCGTAATCAGTGCAGCTGACTTGACCGAACTCGCCGGACAAAAGCCGATGATGCCGATGTTCCCGACCGAGATGGCGCAGCCGTTGCTCGCCGAGGGGACTGTCCGTTACGTTGGCGAGCCCGTTGCCATGGTGCTCACCCGCGATCGGTACGCCGGGCCCGACGCGGCGGAGCTAGTCGATGTCGACTACGAGCAACTGCCGGTAGCCGTTCACCCCGCCGATGCTGCGAAGGGTGACGTCCTGCTCTTCCCTGAGTGCGGCACCAACGACGCGTTCACCTCAGGCAAGCCGTTCGATGATTCCTTCTTTGACGACTGCGAGGTGGTGATCACCCAGCAGGTCGAGAATCAGCGGGTGGCCGCGGCACCGTTGGAGGTACGGTCTGCCGCCGCGGTTTGGGGCACCGATGGCCGGCTCACCATCTGGTGTCCGAATCAGGGCGCCCAGGGAACCAAGACAGCGCTCGCAGGCATGCTCAAAACCGCGCCGGACAGGATTCGGGTGATCACGCCGGACGTCGGTGGTGCGTTTGGAGCGAAGTTCGGCGCGGACCCTGAACAGGCAGTGGTGGCATGGGCTGCTCGGCGATTCGATATGCCTGTGCGGTGGGTTGAAACGCGATCAGAAAACATGCTTGCAATGACCCACGGGCGCGCGCAGCACCAGACCGTCACGATCGGCGGCACCCGAGATGGCCGGGTTCAGGCGTACCGCCTCGACTTGCTGCAGGACTCAGGCGCCTACCCGCGTTTCGGTGCGATGCTGCCATCACTCACCGTCCTGATGGCCACCGGGGTGTACGACATCGCGCGGCTCGAGAGCCGAATTCGTAGCGTAGTCACAAACACGACGCCGGTCGGTGCGTATCGAGGCGCGGGCCGTCCCGAGGCGACAGCGGTGATCGAACGGGCCATGGACCTCTACGCCACCGAAATCGGCATCGACCCAGCAGAGATTCGGCGCCGAAACTTGATCCCCCCGTTCGATGAGCCGCTGCGGACGTTGACGGGAGCGCTGTACGACAACGGCAATTATGAAGCCGCACTTGATCTGGTACTTGCTGCCGCGGGTTACGCCGATCTCCGGGCTGAGCAGGCCAAGCGCCGCGATCGAAATGATGTCCTTCAACTCGGGATCGGTCTGTCGACATATGTCGAGATCACCGGCGCCGGCGGCGAGGCCGGCGCGCCCCGGGAAAATGCCGTCGTGGAGGTTCATCCCGACGGCTCGGTAACAATTCTCACCGGCACCTCCCCGCATGGCCAAGGCCATTCGACGGTCTGGGCAATGTTGGCAAGTGAAGAACTAGGCGTCCCGATAGAGTCGATCACCGTCAAGTGGGGCGACACGGACCTCATCCCGGAGGGCGGCGGGACCGGGGGTTCGCGCAGCCTGCAACAGGGCGGGGCTGCTGTTCGCCAAGCCAGCCAGGAGCTGCTCGATCTGGCCAAACAGCGAGCTGCTGAGCTCCTCGAGGTGGACCCTGCCGACCTGGTGGCGGATCCTTCACTGCCGGGCCTGATGGTGCGCGGTGTGCCGCAAGTCGGCATCAGCTATGCGGATTTGGCTGAGAGGGAGCCACTGCGAATTCGCTCCATCTTCAGCGCACCTGGCGCGACCTATCCGTTCGGCGCACACGTCGCGGTCGTCGAGGTCGACGTCGAGTCGGGGAAAGCCGTTCTGCAACGCCTCATTGCGGTCGATGATGCCGGTACGGTGCTCAATCCGCTGTTGGCTGAGGGACAACGGCACGGTGGACTTGCGCAGGGCGCAGCACAAGCGCTTTTGGAGGAGGTGCTCTACGACGTCGATGGCAACCCGACCACCACCAACTTCGCCGACTACCCGATCGTCTCGGCAACCGAGTTGCCGAGTTTCGAGCTCGTCGACATGGCGACCCCGACCAGCTATAACCCGTTAGGGGCAAAGGGAATCGGCGAGGCCGGCACGATCGGTGCGACGCCTGCCGTCCAGAACGCGGTCATCGATGCGGTGGCACATCTTGGAGTACGGCACATAGATATGCCCACCACACCACAACGCGTCTGGTCAGCGATCCAGCAAGCTCAAGCCGGAAAGGCGTAACCGAATGCTCGTCAACATTTCTGTCAATGGACAAGCCAGCACCGATGAGGTCGAACCACGGCTACTGCTCGTTCATTACCTGCGCGAGGTACGCGAGCTGCGCGCTACCAACATCGGTTGTGATACGACTTCATGTGGCGCGTGCACCGTTGAGCTCGACGGTGAAACCGTGAAATCGTGCACGGTGTTGGCGGTGCAGGCTGACGGCGCCGCGATAACGACCCTTGAGGGCCTGAGCGGTCCGGGAGAAGAGTTGCATCAGATGCAGGCAGCCTTTCGGGCTTCGCACGGACTACAGTGCGGCTTCTGCACACCGGGAATGGTGATGGCGGCCATCGGCGTACTCAAGGACAACCCGCACCCGACAGAGGAAGAGGTACGCATCGGTCTCGAAGGCAACCTCTGCCGATGTACCGGTTATCACAACATCGTTCAGGCTGTTCTCACCGCTGCAGGAGAAGCGGAATGATCCCCGCTCAGTTTGACTACGTGCGCGCTGAGTCAGCTGCCCATACCATCGAGCTGCTGAGCGAGCACGGTGAAGACGCCAAGCTCATTGCAGGCGGCCATTCGCTACTGCCTATGATGAAACTCAGACTTGCCTATCCGACCGTCCTGCTCGATGTCGCCCGCATCGCCGAGCTTTCCTATATTCGACTCGAAGGTTCTGAGGTCGCGATCGGTGCGCTGACCAGGCACGGTGTTCTCGCCGCTTCGCAGGTACTGCATCAGGAGGTGCCGCTGTTGTCCCGGGTAGCCTCCCTGGTCGGTGATCCTCAAGTCCGCCATCGGGGCACGCTTGGCGGCTCCCTGGCTCACGCTGACCCTGCGGCTGATTTGCCGACCGCCATAACGGTGCTCGAAGCAACGCTGATCCTGCAGGGCCCCGGCGGCAAACGTGCTGTGCCAGCAAGCGACTTCTTTCTCGGCTACTTCGAGACCGCGCTTGGCCCGGACGAGATGATTGTCGAGGTTCGCGTCGAACGAACGGGCGACAGTCCGTGGGACTACCAGAAGTTCACCCGCCGCGCGAACGACTGGGCCATCGTCGCGGCCGCAACCGTACGTGGACGCGTGGCATTGGCCAACATGGGAAGCGTGCCGATTCGGGCTCTGGCCACCGAGCAGGCTTTGGCTGCTGGGGCGGACTTGAGCGCCGCGGCTGAACTAGCCGCTGACGAGACCGCCCCGGTAGTGGATATGCATGCGAACGAGGAGTATCGCAGACATCTCGCGAGGCTCTTGACCCGGCGGGCGCTCCAGCATGCTGCAGCGCGGACACAGAATGTGGCGTTGTGAAGGCAATCGGCCTGTGGCAATTCGGGGGGCCGGAGGTTCTCGAGGAGATTGACCTGCCGGAACCACATGCAGGTCCTGGTCAGGTTCGGATTCGGGTTCAGGCTGCTGCGGTCAATCCCACCGACACCGGCTTCCGTGCGGGCGTTTCTGCCAAAGAGCTCGCCTCGCTCGAGCGCCCCTACGTTCCTGGTATGGATGCGGCGGGCGTCATCGATGAAGTCGGTGACGGCGCCGATTGGCAGCTCGGCGACAAGGTGATGGCAATCGTGCGTCCATTCATCGCGCTGCGCGGTGCTTACGCAGAGCAGATCGTGGTGCCTTCGGAGTCGGTTGCCCGCGCGCCGGCGAATTGCGACTTCATCTCGGCGGCGACCTTGCCGATGAACGGCCTGACGGCACGAATGGCCCTGGACATGCTGGCGCTTGCCCCTGGCCAGATTCTTGGTGTCACGGGCGCAGCGGGCACCCTCGGCAGCTACGTAATACAAATGGCAAAGGCGGAGGGTCTTCAGGTCATCGCTGATTCGTCCGAGGCTGACGAGGAACTTGTCCGTGGCCTCGGTGCAGACCATATCGTCCGCCGTGGTCCGGGTGTCGGCGAACTGATGCGCGGGATTGTGCCCGACGGAGTGGACGGCCTCGCCGACGGCGCCGTGATGGACGCTGCGATAGTGCCGGCCATCAAGGACGGTGGCGGCCTCGCCGTCGTAAGAGGTTGGGGTGGTGAACCCGGACGCAATATCACAACGCACAACGTCAGGGTTCGAAATTATGCAACGGAGCAGAAGCGGCTTGACGGTTTGCGACAACAGGTCGAAGACGGTGTGATCACGCTTCGGGTGGCCCGAACCTACCCGGCAAAGCAAGCAGCAGAAGCTCATCGCCAGCTCGAAGCCGGCGGTACCCGCGGACGAATCGTCCTGGAGTTTTGAGGGCCGGCTTACGTAGCCGCTGAGGCCGGGTGGCGTCAGACGTTTCGTCGGTACTGACCGCCAACTTCGAAGAAGGCCTCGGTGATCTGTTCCAGCGAACAGACCCGGGCTGCGTCCATCAACACTGCGAAGACGTTTTCGTCGGTAGCCGAGGCCTCCGTTAATCGCTTCAGCGCCGCGCTCGCCTCGGCGTCATGCTCTGCGTGAAACGCGGCCAGCCGGGCCAATTGGGATTGCTTCTCGGACTCGGTACCGCGCGCGAGTTCGAGCTCACGTGCCGGCTCATCGGATGGGGGAGCGAGGAAGGTGTTGACGCCGACGATTGGCAGGGTTCCGTCGTGCTTGCGCTGTTCGTAGAGCATCGACTCGTCCTGAATCCGTCCGCGTTGATAGCCCGTCTCCATAGCACCGAGGACACCGCCGCGTTCGGTGATCCGGTCGAACTCGGTGAGCACTGCCGCTTCGACGAGTTCAGTCAGCTCATCAACGATGTAGGAACCTTGCAAGGGGTTCTCGTTGGCCGACAAACCCCACTCCTTGTTGATGATCAGTTGGATGGCAAGCGCGCGACGCACGGACTCCGTCGATGGGGTGGTCACAGCCTCGTCGTATGCGTTGGTATGCAGACTGTTTGCGTTGTCATACAAGGCATTTAGGGCTTGCAGAGTCGTCCGGATGTCATTGAACGCCATCTCCTGTGCGTGCAGCGACCGTCCGGAAGTCTGTACGTGATACTTGAGTTTTTGAGAACGCTCGTTGGCGCCGTACTTGTCGCGAAGCGCGATCGCCCAAATTCGGCGTGCCACTCGTCCCAGCACCGTGTATTCGGCGTCCATGCCGTTGGAAAAGAAGAAAGACAGGTTCGGTGCGAAGTCATCGATGTGCATGCCGCGGGCGAGGTAGGCCTCCACATAGGTGAAGCCGTTCGCCAGCGTGAACGCCAGCTGACTGATCGGGTTCGCACCTGCCTCGGCGATGTGATACCCGGAGATGGAAACCGAATAGAAGTTTCGGACCTTCTGGTCGACGAACCAGGCTGCGATATCGGCCATCATCCGTAGGGAGAAGTCCGTGGAAAAGATGCAGGTGTTCTGACCCTGATCTTCCTTGAGAATGTCTGCCTGAACCGTCCCGCGAACCGTCTGCAGCGCCAGTGCTCGTACCTGAGCGGCCTCATCCGGCCCTGGTTCCCGACCGTTTTGGATACGAAACTTCGCTAGCTGTTGATCAATAGCGGTGTTGAGGAAAAACGCCAGAATGGTCGGCGCGGGACCGTTGATCGTCATGGAGACCGAGGTGTCCGGGGCACACAGATCAAAGCCTGAGTACAAGACCTTCATATCCTCGATGGTGGCGATAGAAACGCCGGACGTCCCAACCTTGCCGTAGATGTCGGGCCGTACGGCGGGGTCGCGCCCGTATAAGGTGACGGAGTCGAAGGCGGTCGAGAGGCGATTGGCCGGTTGGCCCTCTGACAACAGGTGGAACCGTCGGTTCGTCCGGAAGGCGTCGCCCTCACCGGCAAACATTCGCGCTGGGTCTTCGCCGTCTCTCTTGAAAGGAAAGACGCCGGCCGTGTAAGGGAAATGACCGGGCAGATTTTCCTTGCGCAAGAAGCGCAGCAACTCGCCGTGATCTTCGTACTTCGGCAAGCTGACCCTGCGCACCTCGTTGCCCGCAAGCGTCTTCCGGGCCAGCGGCGTCCTGATTTCCTTGTCGCGGACACTAACCACAAGCTCGTCGCCAGAATAGGCGCGGACTGTTTCGGGCCAGGCTTCCAACTGAGCCAGCGCGACGGCGGCGTCCTCACTCGTCTGGAGCCGGTCTCGCATGTCGTTCAATGAAACCGCAAGATCCGAGCCCGCGCCGACCAGGTCGCCGACAGTCCTCAGCGCTTGATGCTGCCTGACCAGGCCTACCTGCATCTCCGTTGCCGCATGGTAAGCGCGAACACAGTCCGCGATCTCAGCAAGGTATCGGACGCGATTCGCCGGAACCGGAATGGTCAGCCCTGTCGACGCTTTGACCGAAACGAGCGGCAGCACCCCGCCGTCTGCGGACAGCCATTCCGCGCCTTTGGCAACAAGCTGGCGTCGCAACTCCTGGTACAAGGCTGTGACGCCATCGTCGTTGAAACTCGCAGCGCTGGTCCCGAAGACCGGCATGTCTTCCCAACTCTGTCCGAACGCCTCCCGATTGCGCACGAGCTGCCTGGCCACATCGCGCCGGGCATCTTCGGAACCGCGGCGTTCATACTTGTTGATTGCCACTACGTCGGCGTAGTCGAGCATGCCGATCTTCTCCAACTGGGAGGCGGCACCGAACTCGGCTGTCATGACATACAGCGAACAGTCCACCAGATCGACGATTGCTGAGTCTCCCTGCCCGACGCCCGGAGTCTCCACGATGATCAGATCGAACCCGGCGGCCTGGCATGCTGAGATGGCGTCGCCGAGCGAAGGGGGCAGCTCCGAGGTGCCGCGAGTCGCCAACGAACGGAAGAACACTTTGCCCGCACCGAGAGAATTCATTCTGATGCGGTCACCGAGCAGCGCTCCGCCACCCTTGCGGCGGGTCGGGTCAACAGCCAGGACGGCGATTCGCAGATTGTCCTGCTGATCTATGCGGAATCTGCGGATGAGTTCGTCCGTCAACGAAGACTTACCTGAACCACCGGTGCCAGTGATGCCGAGGACGAGGCCGGCGCCGCGGTGATCGCGGATCAACGCCAGCGTCTGGTCGTCGAGGGTGGCGGCTTCTAAATGCGAGATCGCCCGGGCCAGTGCCAAGGCCTGTCCGCTGTTGAGCTGATCGGCAAGCTCCGGTGTCGGCGTAGGCAGTGACCGGTCGCTATCGGCGATGATCGTGTTGACCATGGCGGCCAGGCCGAGGTGTTGGCCGTCCTCCGGGGAGAAAATTCGCTTAACCCCGACGCTGTGCAGGTAGTCGATCTCCGCCGGGACGATCGTGCCGCCACCACCGCCGTAAACGCCGATGTCGGCGCCACGCTCGCTGAGCAGGCGCACCAGATATTCGAAGTACTCGACGTGACCGCCCTGGTAGGAGCTGATCGCGATGGCTTGGACATCCTCTTGTATTGCGGCGGTCGCGATCTCATCAACGGATCGGTTGTGACCTAGGTGAATGACCTCAGCGCCCTGAGCTTGAAGTATGCGTCGCATGATGTTGATGGCGGCGTCATGACCGTCGAACAATGCCGCGGCCGTCAGGACCCGCACCGGATGTTTCGCGAGGTGTAATTCGGGCACAGCAGGCTCCAAACGATGGATTGCGCAAATGCTAGGACGTCCTAGTACATCCAGTACACCACTTACTAGGACGTCCTAGCAACTCTGGGAGACTGGCATCACCGCTGGAGTTGTGCCGCGAGCGTCTGATGGGCCTCTACGAGTGAGGGTCCGTACCACGTCAGGTGGCGGCCGCTGACGAAAACCACGTCGATCGGCCGGCCGTCAGCCGCGCTGGCAAACGCTTCTGGCCCATCCGAGACTGCGAATGGGTAAGGTTCGTCGGGCAAGATCACTATGTCAGGGCGCCGCACCACAATCTCTTGGACGGACACATGGGGGTAGCGATCAGCGGGGTCGCCGAAGACGTTCTCGATTTGCATATGTTTCAGCAGATCATCAGCAAACGTGTGGCCGCCAATTACCATCCACGGGTCGCGCCAGATCGGTATCGCTGCTGTCCTGACAGTGTTTGGCACCGCCGAGCCCGGCCCGGTCCAGAGTGCCCGCGCCTCATCGAGCCAGGCCGGGCTGTCAACGCGCAACGCGACACCGAACAAGCGGTCCAAGGCGGTGAACGCCTCATCGAGCGTCTCGATTCTCGTGACCCAGACGGTCACGCCGGCCGCGCGCAAACGATCGACGTCGATCTTTCGATTCTCTTCCTGATTACAGACAACGAGATCGGCATGAAGGCCAATGATCTTGGCGATATCGGGATTCTTCGTCCCGCGCACCCGAGTGACGCTCAACCCGGCGGGATGAGTGCACCAATCCGTAGCACCTACAAGTAACTGCGGCTGTGTCGTCGCGATCGCCTCCGTTAGTGAGGGCACGAGTGAGACCACCCGCGACGGGGCTGCAGACAGTCGAACAGGCGTACCCAAGTCGTCCCGGGGATCTAAGTCGTCCCGGCGATCTAAGTAGTCCCGGCGATCCAATAGATGAGGACCCGAGTCGGCGACGTGCGAGCTGGAATCGGATGTGCCAGTCACGCGGCCGATATTACGTAGTCCCACCCGATAGCGAGGCGAAATTCCCACGCCAAGTGGTGGGGCGATACGAGAGGATGTACTCATGGCGGGCACCGACGGCGGACCCACGCGACAGCCGGACAGCCGAGCTAGCGGCGACGCAAATATCGCCTCGACGCCGCGGCCGCCCTACACCGCAGTCATTTTCACCTCTGTTCGCAGCGAGGGGGACAACGGCTATGAGGCCGCTTCAGCTGCGATGGAGGAATTGGCTCATAGCCAGCCTGGTTATCTGGGCATCGAAAGCGCGCGGGACGGCCTTGGAATTACGGTCTCTTACTGGGTCGACGACGATGCGGCTCGTGCGTGGAAGGACGTGGCAGCCCATCTGATCGTCCAACGTCGGGGACGCGCGATCTGGTACCTGAACTACCAGGTTCGAGTGGCCACAGTCACTCGGGACTACGGGGCAGCGGAATCGGTTCCGTCGGTGCAGCCACGCAAGCTCAGTCCGTGACCTCGACGCTGAGGCCGCCGGTTTCGAGGTCATAGATACAGCCGATGACGGCGAGCTCGTCGGGCAGGTACGGTGAGCTCAAGATGCGCCGAACATCCTTGGCCAGTACTGCGCGCTGGTCAGAGATCGTTCCGAAATCGAGGCTACGAGTATCGATCCCCGAGATCTCCATAATGTCTTGGTAAACCTGCTCGTCGGTGACTTTCGACATCCTGCAATCAGTGTGGGCTACGACCATGACCCGGCGGACGTCAAGCAAATGGACGGCGAGCACCAGGGTTCGAAGGACGTCATCGGTGACGCGGGCGCCAGCGTTTCTGAGAATCTTTGCATCGCCCTTGGCCAGGCCCAGCATCGCTAGCGGCTCGATCCGCGAATCCATGCAGGTCACGACGGCCAGACCCTTGGCTGCGCGTCCCTGCAGATGCGGGTTCTGGTACCCGGCGGCGTATTCGGCGTTCGCTTTCAGGACGTCATCGAAGGCATCGTTCATGGAATGATTTCAGCACAGCCGTCTCGGCTGCTGGACATCACCCTCACGAGAGGTTCATCTCATCGCCGCTGCGCGCATTCGAGTCAAAGCATCGGGTGGGCGTTCCGCAAATCAGCCTTTCGGGCGATGGTCGAGCAGCCGCCGGGCTTTGCCCATCGAGAACTCGATGCTTTCGGGCGGCAATACCGCCACCTCGATTGTGACACCAATTCGATTTTTGACTCGCTGTTTCAACGCCGTGCAAGCATCTGCCTGAGACACGGCGTCCGTTCCTGGCCGGTACTCAACGTTCACGGTTAGCCGATCAAGCCGGTCTGGCCGATCGAGTACGCACTGAAACTGCGGAGCAAGGGCGTCGATACCGAGGATGAGTTCTTCGATTTGTGTCGGAAAAAGATTCACACCGCGCAAGATGATCATGTCGTCGCTGCGACCGGTTACCTTCTGCATGCGCCGCATCGTCCGCGCCGTGCCCGGCAACAGCCTGGTGAGGTCACGGGTGCGATAGCGCACCACCGGCATCGCCTCTTTGGTCAGCGAGGTGAAGACCAGCTCGCCGATCTCGCCGTCGGGCAATACCTCGCCGGTCATCGGATCGACGATTTCAGGATAGAAATGGTCTTCCCAGATGTGCAGGCCATCCTTGGTCTCGACGCACTCTTGTGCCACTCCGGGTCCCATTACCTCGGACAGTCCATAAATGTCTACGGCGTCGATGGCAATCCGCTGTTCGAGCTCGCCCCGCATCTTTTCAGTCCATGGTTCGGCGCCGAATACGCCGACGCGTAGCGACGTGTTCCGCGCTGCGAGGCCTTGACGCTCCATCGCGTCGACGATTGTCAACATGTAGGACGGGGTGACAAGGATTGCGTCGGGTTCAAAGTCTGAAATCAACTGAATCTGACGCTCGGTCATCCCACCTGATGCCGGAATTACTGTGCATCCCAGCCGCTCAGCACCGTAGTGGGCCCCGAGGCCGCCGGTAAACAGTCCGTACCCGTAGGCGACATGAACCCTGTCCCCGCGCCGAACACCAGCGGCGTGTAGAGATCGAGCCATCAGCTCGGCCCAAAGGTCGAGATCGGTCGCCGTATATCCGACCACCGTTGGCCGCCCGGTCGTCCCGCTAGAGGCATGCACTCTCGACACTTCACCCATCGGAACTGCGAGCATGCCGAACGGGTAGTTGTCCCGTAGATCGGCCTTCGTGGTAAACGGGAACAACGCGATGTCGCTGAGCTGATGTAGGTCGGACGGATGTACACCCGCCGTGTCGAAGGCACGGCGATAGTGACCAACGTTGTCGTAGGCGTGCTGCAAAGACCAACGCATTCGGCTCAGCTGCAGTGCGGCAATCTCGTCGCGTGATGCGGTTTCGATCGGTGATCGTGGCTCAGACATGAGGGCTCCGGGTTCGCCGGGCAGGTCCGTCGGCGCCGGTATACGGATCACGCATCGTAGTCAACGGTGACCTCATCGCTGGTCGGAAGCGACTGGCAGGTAAGTACGAAGCCTGCTTCCACCTCGCTGACCTCGAGCGCATAGTTGCGACGCATATCCACGGTGCCGGACGTCACTCTCGCCCTGCAGGTACCGCAGACACCACCTTTGCACGCGAATGGAAGGTCCGACCGCGACACTTGGGCGGAATCGAGCACAGGGACGTCGCGGCGTAGCGGGAGGGTGGTGGAACGGCCGTCGAGAATTATGGTGACCGCTGAGGTGGGCTCGCCGGCATTCGGGTCGCGGTCGGATTCGGGGCCGTTCGTACGAGTTTCTGGTGCCACGTCCTCGACGTAGAACAGCTCGCGATGCATGCGACCTTCGGGCACGCCCAATTCTCGTAGCACTCGGATTGCGTCGTCGACCATGCCAAGCGGTCCGCATAACCAGAAATGATCGACGTCGCCAACGGGCACCAGAAGGTGTAGCAGCAAGCGAACTCGCTCAGCATCCAGGCGCCCCGTGAAGAGCTCTACGTCGCGCGGTTCCCGCGAGAGCACGTGGACAAGTTCGAGTCGCGGGCCGAATCGATCCTTGAGGTCGGAGAGCTCCTCGGCGAACATGACCGATGTCGTCCGACGATTTCCGTAGAAGAGCGTCACCTGGGCGTCAGAGTCGATCAGCAGGGAGGCCGCTATCGAAAGAACTGGCGTGATGCCGGAACCTGCCGCGATCAGTACGTGACGGCCGCCGGCAGCGAGATCGGGTGTGAAGGAACCAGCGGGCGCCTGGACCTCCAGAACTTCGCCCGGATGAACCTGGTGGACCAACCACGACGAGAAGACCCCACCCGGGACCTCGCGGATCCCCACCCGAACAAGGTCGCCGACGGGCGCGCAGATCGAGTACGAACGGCGCTCCTCCCGACCATCGATCGTGCGACGAAGGGTGACGGACTGGCCAGGAACAAACGCGAACGTCTCGACCAGCGCCGGCGGGATCTCGAAGCTGATCGCGACTGCGTCGTCGCACAGGGGCTGGACCGACCGCACCGACAAGGGGTGGAATTGCCGGCGACGCGGCTGGCCCTTTGACGAACTGAGGCCTGCTCGCCCCACGAGGTCGTCCCGCTGTGAGGTCCACATGGTCCTAGATCTCCTTGACATGGTCGAACGGCTCGGCGCAGGAACGGCAACGGTGCATCGATTTGCAGGCGGTAGAACCAAATTCGGAGGTCAAGCGGGTATCGGTCGAGCCGCATTGTGGACAATGCACCGCCTGCGCGCGCCGGACCAACGTGAGCGGAATTCGACCTCGAGGCACGTCGGCGGTGATGCGGTCGGTGACCTCAGGCGGAGCTATGCCGTTTTCGCGTAGCTTCTGCCGGCCGGCCGGCGTGATCCATTCCGAACTCCACGCAGGGCGCAGCACGGTGCGCACTTCGGCACGGGCAAAACCGGCATCGCTCAATGCTCGCTGCAGGTCGACCCTGATGGTGCTCATCGCCGGGCAACCCGAATACGTCGGCGTTATCGACACGACCAACGTCTCGTCTACGAGTCCGACCTCTCGAACGATGCCGAGATCAACCAGGCTCAGCATGGGCATTTCTGGATCAGCGACCGCGCCCACGGCTGTCCAGGCGCGCTCGAGGGGAGTCGTCATCACCACCGCCCGCAGGGGTGCGCGCGGGCCACGCTCTGCAATTCCGCGAGCAGCGCCCCCATGGCCTCGGTATGAATGCCGTCGCGGCCAGCGAGCCCGGCAATTGCCGTCGCTGTCTTAGCGCGCGGGCTCGAGAGCTCAGCAGCCTCGACCAGCTGATCAACGACCAGGTCGAATTCAGACCGCAACTCGGCAGAGACAACACCGACGCCTGACTGAGCCATCCGTTGCTCGATCGCGTTGTCGAAGAACAGTTCGGCGACGAAGGGCCAAATGGCCTGGATACCGCGTTCTATGCGAAGGCGGGATTCGGCGGTACCGCGGGCGAGGGTGACACACCAACGTGCCGCGTAGTCGCGGTGGTAAGTCATCTCTTTGACGCCTTTGACCGCCACCGCGGCCAGCACGTTGTCTTTGGATTCGGTCAGACGCTTGAACATTTCCAACCGCCAGATGGAGAAGACAGCCAAGCGGAACATCGAAAGTGCGAAGTCGCCGTTCTCGAGTTCGGTGAGCCGAACATTGCGGAACTGCGTTTGGTCACGGAAGAAAGCCAGCGCGTCCTCGGATGGTACGGGTGAGCCTGCCGGTAGTCCGGGGACCACGGAAGCATCTGCCGCGGCTGCTCGCGCCAACAGCAATCGGGCCTGTCCGAGCAGATCGAGACCGATGTTCGCCAGGGCGAGCTCTTCTTCGAGTTCTGGAGCGCAGGTGCTCCACTGCGCGAGTCGTTGGGACATGATGAGCGCGTCGTCGGCCAACATCAGACTGTAAATAGCCAGATCGTGGCCGTCGACGCCAGCGGGCGTCTCGATCGCCACGCCGGCGAGAGGGTCATCGAAGTTCGTGCCGAAAGCCCAATGATGGTCTTCCATGCTTTCGCCACTCTCGATCAATCCGCCATACGCGTTGTCGTGGTCCAGATCCTGATCGGGCATGTTTCTCCTCTCTGGCAAATTCGGGCGGTGTGCTGCTGGGCTCGGGTAAGGCCTCACATATGCGGGACGTTGTCCGGAATCTCGTAGAACGTCGGATGGCGGTAGACCTTGTCCCCGCTGGGTGCGAAGAATGGGTCTTTCTCGTCAGGGCTCGATGCCTTGACGTCGGCCGACGCCACCACCCAGATGCTGACGCCCTCGTTCCGACGGGTGTAGGCGTCTCGGGCGTGCCTGAGTGCCATCTCGTCGTCGGCAGCGTGCAGAGAACCCACGTGCACGTGATTCAGACCTCGCTTGGCCCTCACGAAGACCTCATAGAGCGGCCAGCCGACATCAACGGCGGCCTCCACGGCTGACTCGACGGTATCTTCACTACGTTTCGTCATGACGAGCTTGCCGAGGTTGCGACCTGCGCCGCGAAGGCCGTGGCCGCGTCTCGAACCCACTTTCCGTCCTCGTGAGCATTTCTACGGCGCGTTACTCGCTCGACGTTGCACGGACCATTCCCTTGTATAACCTGCATGAACTCGTTCCAATCGGGCGGCGAGAAATCATAATGGTCACGCTCGGCATTCCAGCTGATCCGTTCATCTGGAAATGAGACTCCAAGGGCTTCCGCCTGCGGAACCGACATGTCGACGTATCGCTGGCGAAGCTCATCGTTGGTATGCCGCTTGATGCCCCAGGCCATTGACTGTTCGGTATTAGGGGAATCCGCATCAGGAGGCCCGAACATCATCAACGAAGGCCACCACCAACGGTTTACGGCATCTTGAACCATCGAACGTTGCGCCTCGGTGCCGCGCCTCATTGTCATCAGAAGCTCGAAACCTTGCCGTTGGTGAAAGGATTCTTCTTTGCAGACATGGATCATGGCGCGGGCGTACGGCCCGTAGGAGCTTCGGCACAGTGGCACCTGATTGCAGATCGCGGCGCCGTCGACCAGCCAGCCGATGACACCGACGTCGGCGAAGGTGAGCGTAGGGTAGTTGAAGATCGACGAGTACTTTTGTCGTCCCTGGATGAGCTTGTGCGTCAGATCCGTCCTGTCAGCGCCGAGTGTCTCGGCCGCTGAGTACAGGTACAAGCCGTGGCCGGCTTCGTCCTGGACCTTCGCCATCAAGATGGCTTTGCGACGCAACGAGGGTGCCTTGGTCAGCCAGTCGCCCTCGGGCTGCATCCCGATGATCTCGGAATGAGCATGCTGAGCGATCTGTCGAATAAGAGTGTTTCGATACCCGTCAGGCATCCAGTCACGGGGCTCGATACGCTGACCGCGAGAGATCGTCTCGTCGAAGCCGCTTTGGAGCCCGCTGTCCGTAGGCCTCCCACCGGCGGCCAAGGTCCTAGGGTCGTTCATCGATTCCACTCCAGAGTGGGGCATGCGCTCACCTCATTACCGAACGATCGGTCGGTTCCTTGATTGTGCATGAACACCGCGACGGGCACAAGCAGTTCTGGCACGTTCGCCTTAAGGTGCCCGGCCTCAGCAGCCGCATGTAGTTGCCGGTGGTGTCCGAAGCACGTTTTGCTCGCCCAGCTGAGACAATGCAGCCATGAGCCCTTCGGTCAACAGCGTCAATCGTGTGGATCGAGACAAGCCGGTCCCGGCTCGTCGCGGCCGGCCGGGCTATGACCTCGACTCATTGCTGGCTGTAGTTGTGACGGTCTTCAATGAGCGAGGCTACGACGGCACCAGCATGGAGGACCTGTCAGCGAAGCTGGGCATCGGTAAGTCGTCGATTTATCACCACGTCGATGGCAAAGAGGAGCTGCTGCGTCTTGCGCTCAACCGAGCCCTCGACGCGCTGTTCGCCGTGACGGACGAACCTGAAACCACCGAAGGCCCCGCGATAGATCGCCTCGAACACCTGGTGTACCGCAGCGTTGAGGTTTTGATTCACGAGCTGCCATACGTCACGCTGCTGCTACGCGTGCGAGGCAACACGCCGGTGGAGCTGCAGGCGTTGGCCCGTCGACGGGAGTTCGACCGTCTCGTTAGCGATCTTGTGCAGGCTGCTGCGAACGAGGGAGACCTTCGTTCTGATATCGACCCTGCCGTGACAAGCCGGCTGCTGTTCGGGACGGTCAATTCCCTGGCCGAGTGGTATCGGCCGAATGGCGGCATCAGCGCAGGCGAATTGGCTGAAGCCGTGCTCAAGGTTGCCTTCGGTGGACTTCGGGTAGCGACCTCGCGGGCGCACCGCCTCCGGTCGTCGGGTCAGCGCGGGCTCTGAAACCTGTCACCCGAGACAGCCTGTCACCCGAGGCAGCACCCGAGACAGCCTGTCTCCGATGTGGGAGACCAGGCTCCTACAAGCATCTGGGTTGAATCGCTTGACCGCAGCGCGGCCAGGGGTGACAGTATTAAACGACCGAACGGACGGTAATTGAGGGGATCTTCATGACCAGAGTTCTCGAGAGCTACATCGGTGGCCGGTGGTTGACGCAGCCAGGGCCTGTTCTCGCACTGCTCGATGCTGTGCACGGCACCGAGGTTGCCCAGGTCTCGACCGCAGGCGTCGATGCTTCGGCGATGCTGCAGTACGGGCGCGAGGTCGGCGGCGCGGCCCTCGGCGAACTCACCTTTCATGAGCGAGCCGCCATCTTGAAGGACCTCGCGCTATACCTGATGAACCACAAGCAGGAGTTCTACGATCTGTCGGCCGCGACCGGGGCCACGCAGCGCGATTCGGCCGTCGACGTCGACGGCGGCTTCGGAACGCTGCTCAGCTTTGCCAGCAAAGGCAAGCGGGAGCTGCCGAATGACGTGTTGGTCCTCGATGGCCAGCCAGAAAGCCTCGGTAAGAACGGGACCTTCGTAGGTCAGCACATCTACACAAGCCGGCGCGGTGTCATGGTTCAGATCAACGCCTTCAACTTTCCGGTTTGGGGGATGCTTGAAAAGCTGGCGCCGGCCTTCCTGGCGGGCGTGCCAACGGTCGTGAAGCCAGCCAGTCAGACCGCTTACCTCACCGAGTTGGTATTCCGACGGATGGTCGACTCCGGCCTGCTGCCGGAGGGGTCCGTCCAACTGTTGATCGGTAGCGCGACAGGCGTCCTCGACCACCTCGGTGGCCAGGACATGGTTGGCTTCACCGGCTCCGCACAGACAGCGGCGAAATTGCGGGCGCACCGCGCCGTTGTGGAGGCAGGCGTGCATTTCAATGCGGAGGCTGACTCGCTGAATTGCGCGATTCTCGGGCCCGATGCAACCCCGGACACACCAGAGTTCGAGCTGTTCGTGAAGCAATTGGTCAACGAGATGACCAGCAAGGCGGGTCAGAAGTGCACTGCGATACGCCGCGCACTCGTCCCCAGAAATCTTGTCGCTGACGTCATCGATGCCTCTCGCGCACGCCTCGAGCGCGTAGTCGTAGGTGACCCCGCGCAGGACGGCGTGACGATGGGCGCCCTGGCCAGCCTCGATCAACGGGGTGAGGTGCTGCGTGCCGTGAAAACCCTTTCAGAATCAAGCCGACTGGTGTTTGGCGATCCTGACACCTTCGAAGTACATGGCGCCGACGCCGTCAGCGGCGCATTCGTACCTCCCATGCTGCTGCATTGTGATGATCCCGACGCGCGCGCTCCGCACGACGTCGAGGCGTTCGGGCCGGTCAGCACCGTGCTGCCCTATACGACAGTCTCGGACGCGATCGAACTGGCAGCGAGAGGTCAGGGATCGCTGGTCGGATCGTTGGTCACGCATGATCGAGATGTAGCGCGCCAAGTGGTTCTCGGTATCGCCCCGTGGCACGGCCGGATTCTCGTCCTCGACCGAGACGACGCGAAGGAGAACACCGGTCATGGGTCACCGCTGCCGACTTTGGTCCATGGCGGTCCCGGACGCGCGGGCGGTGGCGAGGAGCTCGGCGGGATCCGAGGCGTCCTGCACCACATGCAACGAACCGCGGTTCAGGCGTCACCGGACATGCTCTCGACAATCGGTGGTCGATGGGTGCAGGGTGCAACTCGCGACGAGACAGCAGTCCACCCGTTCCGCAAGCACCTAGAGCAGTTGAGGTTGGGCGACACGGTCGTAGCGGGACCGAGGGTGGTTTCTCTCGAGGACATAAACCACTTCGCGGAGTTTACCGGTGACACGTTCTACGCCCACACCGATCCCATCGCTGCGGCGGCAAACCCACTGTTCGGCGGCATCGTCGCACATGGCTACCTCGTGGTGTCGTTGGCCGCGGGCCTGTTCGTCGAACCGAGTCCTGGCCCGGTGCTGGCCAACTTCGGCGTCGACTCGCTTCGCTTCCTCACGCCGGTCAAGGCAGGCGACAGTTTGACCGTGACCCTGACCGCGAAGCAGATCACGCCTAGGGCTTCGGCCGATTACGGCGAAGTGCGTTGGGATGCGGTAGTGACGAATCAGGAGGGCGCAGTGGTAGCGAGCTATGACGTCCTGACGTTGGTCGCCAAGCTACCGTCGGCCGTCTGAAACCCCGGCGTCAGATTGCCGTGACGGCTTGTCAGCCTAAGGCGACTCACCCTAGGACTCACCCTAGGACGAGGTGATCAACGTCCACGGTGTGTCAGAAGGTGCGAGCACCGGCGCACCTGGGGCGTCGCCCTGCGTCCACCACTTCGCCTGGTAGCCGACTCCCTCGAACAACACTCGATCGCCACCTACGTAGACCTTCGCCGAACTCCATGTCGGGTAGGTACCCGCCTTGAGCGTGGGCGTCGGAGCAGGGTGCTCGCCGGGCAGTACCGGTCCGATGAGCGTCCAAGGCGTGTCTGACGGGGTTGCGACCGGTGCGTCCGGCGTATCGCCTTGGGTGTACCACTTGGCCTGGTAAACGTTGTGATGCCAGACGATCTTCGTGTTCTTAGGGTAGGCCGCGGCCGGGTTCCAGATCGCGTACGGCGACGTTGCCGGATTATCGACGCCGGTCTCGGAGTTGTTCGAGCTGCCCGCAGGCGGAGTGGCGGTCGTAGCACCGGCCGTCGGACTTGGCTGTACGCTGCCACCGCTGAGCGAACCGTCGTTGCTGAATGCGCTGAAGATCTTTGTGAATGCGGCTGGCGCTTGGCTGACGCCGCTGCAATTGTTTGAGACGATCTCGACATTCGCGTAGTTCGGGCCACAGGTCTGATCCCGGTTCACCGACCACATGGACAAGCGCCGCAGTCGGTGGCTCTGGGCGAACGCGAGTAGCTGTTGAGCATCCGCGAGTTCGAAGCGTTCGGAGGCAGTGTCATTCTGGCCGATCATCGGCGTAGCACCGATGTGTTGCCATGCCTGCCCATCCGACAGACTGGACCCGGCAGCGGAGTAGGCGTCTCGCAACTGTTGCTGCAGCGCCGTGAGCGCGCCTTCACTCAGGCTGGCCATCGTTTGGCCCGACGAGAGCGGCTGGCCATAATCCATCGTCATGCCATTGACACCAGCGAGCTCGACGTGTGCGGCAAGCATGGCGTTGAGGACCGTTTTGCCTTCGGCGGTAAGACCAGATGGGCTGACGGGCAGCGTGACCCAAACGCTGAGCGAGTGGCCGGCGGCCTTTTCGCTTTGTTGCAGCGCGTTGATTGCGATCGCTCGCCTCGTGGCTACGTCTGGAGCTGAGGCGGTCGTGCCTTCGATGTCGAGGTCTATCGAATTCACTGAATAGCGGTCGATGACGGATCGGTAAGCGGCTGAAAGTTGAGTGACATCCTTACAACCGATGCTGAGTTCGGAGTTCGCCGCGCCCCCGAATGAGACCGACACCTCGCCACCACGTTGCCGCAGCCGAGCGATCCGGCGGTCCAGGTCCATCCCGCTCGCGGCCGACGACAGCGAATATGCGCCGCCCCAGCTCGGCTGGCAGGCAGAACCGGGGGAGCTGACGACGAAGCCGAGAACGAGGTTGGTCGAGGTCGATGCTGCCGGGTCTTCGAACCCGAACTGTGGAGTTGCGGTCACATCTACGTAGGGCGCAAACGACGTCGACGCCGTCGCGACCACCGAATGGTTGCTCGCACTGCGAAATCCGACCAAAGATGCGGCGATGGCACCGATCACGACGAAGACCCCGAGGACGCGAATCCAGGAAAGGCGCCGGCGAGGTTCGGGCGTTTGCTCGAATTCGCCGACTGCTGCAGCGTGCGCCCGTTCTTCGGGGGTCATGGGGTGCTCGCGCTCCGTTCATCGCGGACCGGGGAGGTCCCTTGTAAAGGTTTTCGGCTGGCTTTACGTAAACTCTCCGTTAGATGTATGCTCCGTGTCAAGTCGGCTAACGGGGCGCACTGAAGATCTAAGTGCGAGCTGGCGCTACTTTCCGTAACGCACAGGAGACTCGATGAGCTTGACCGTCCTAAAACGCGCGCCGAAACGCCAGTGGGGCGCCGACAAACGGGTCGACCCGTTACCGGCTGTAGCACCCGCGGCGAGCGATGCGCAGATCGCTCTCGGCCGGCTCGGCATCGTTCTCACGGTGTTGGCGTGGGCTTCCTACATATTTGTGACGGTCCTCTCGCAATTCGTAAATCGTGGCTTTCAGGGCATGCGATTCACGTCTGAGACGACCGGATACGTCATCATCATGTCTTTCCTGACGCTCTCGTCGCTGATGTACCTCGTCGCTCGGCAAGGGTCGCTATACCGAAGCCGAGCGCACCGTCGGGTGCCGCGAGCCGTAATCGACGAGTCATTCGACACCACGCTGCCCACCATGACCGTCCTCGTCCCGTCGTACCGCGAGGGGGTCGCGACTGTTCGCAAGACTTTGCTTTCAGCCGCCCTGCAGGAGTATCCGTATCTGCGGATCGTTCTCCTGCTGGACGACCCGCCGAATCCGAACTCGCGTGAACACTCCGAGTCGCTGGCTGCGGCCAGGGGCCTGGCAGCTGAGCTGACCGCGTGGTTGGCTGAACCCCGGGAGCGTTTCGCCCGGACGTTAGAGGAATTCGAGACTTCGCAGCGTGCCGATTCCGAGCAGACTGCAGAGCAGTTGCTCGATCTGGCGATGGAGTATGGATGGGCTTCAGCCTGGCTTCGCAAGCGAGCGGAACAAGAACTCATCGAAGACCACGTCGACCGCTTCTTCGCCGATCGGGTCTTGGGCGTCCTGGCTGCCGACTTTGCCGAAGTCAGCCGGGCGCTCGCCGACGCAGCAGCTGAAGGTGCCGTTCTTCCACAGATTCGACTGCTGCAACTGCACCGAAGGCTGGCCTGGACGTTCCGCGGCGAACTGACCTGGTTCGAGCGCAAGCTCTACGCATCGCTGTCCCACGAAGCCAACAAGGCCATGAACCTCAACAGCTACATCGGCCTGATGGGTCGGAGCTTCGAGCCTCGCGAGACGCCGGACGGGCTGGTGCTTGCTCCGTCGGCGAACACCGGATCAATCGTCATCCCCGACGCCGATTTCTTACTTACTTTGGACGCTGACAGCATCCTGCTGCCGGAATATTGCCTCCGTCTGGTGCACCTGATGGGCCAACCGGAGAACTTCCGACTCGCCGTCGCCCAGACGCCGTATTCGGCGTTCCCCGGCTCTTCCACTCGGATGGAGCGATTGGCTGGAGCGACAACTGATCTCCAGCACATCGTGCACCAGGGCATGAGCTACTACGAAGCAACCTTCTGGGTTGGCGCCAACGCCGTTATTCGCAAGAAGGCGCTCGATGACATCGTCGAGGTCGAGCATCAGGGTGGTCACGAAGTTCGCCGTTACGTTCAGGACCGCACGGTTATCGAGGACACCGAATCCAGCTTGGATCTGAGCATCCACGGCTGGCGGCTCATCAACTACCCCGAACGGCTGAGCTATTCAGCGACCCCACCCGATTTTGGGTCTCTCAGTATTCAGCGTCGCCGTTGGGCCAATGGCGGATTGCTCATCCTGCCGAAGCTCTGGCGCGATAGTCGTGAACGAAGGAAGCGAGGCGAGCACGGCAGCGCCTTGCAGACACTGTTGAGGATCAACTACATGGCCTCAACGGCGTGGAGCAGTGTCGGGCTCGTGTTTCTTCTGGCTTACCCCTTCGACAGCAAATTGCTGAGCCCGCTTGTCGTCCTCGCTGCCTTGCCGTATTTCATGGCGATGGCAAGCGATCTTCGTCGCTGTGGCTACAAGCGCACCGACATCCTGCGGATCTACGGGTTCAACCTCATCCTGCTGCCAGTCAACCTGGCGGGTGTATTGAAGTCGATCCAGCAGGCGATCACCGCGAAGAAGATTCCGTTCGCACGGACTCCGAAGGTGAGCAATCGAACCGCCACGCCGTTGTTGTTCGCGGTCTTCCCTTTTCTGATCATCGGATACTCGGTTCTGACGCTGTGGCGCGATGTCCACCACTCGAACTGGGGCAACGCAGTTTTTGCCGGGTTCAACGCCGCGACAGCAACGTATGCCGTCTTTGCCTTGATGGGGCTGCGAAACTCGATCGTCGATGTGTGGCTCGGATTCGTCGAGCACCTGTACGTAACCGAAAAGGCGGACAAGAAGCAGACCGGTAAGCAAGGCGGTTCACTGATCTCGGCGCGCGGACGCCGCAGGCGCGCAGCGCCGATGCCGGCCGTGGTCGGATGGCAGGACGTTCTGTACCGCGGTGCCGCCGCAACCGCAAGCGGGGCGCACGTGTCGGACGGGACCGGATCCTTCCGGATTCTGGCCGCGCCGCCGGTTGCCCCGCCGACGCACAACCGTCGGGCTGCCGATCGCGTCCCCGTGGATCGCGATTACGGCTCCGATAGACGCGATCGGCGGGCTACCGACCGTAGTTCCGATCGCCGAGACCGCCGCGACTCCGACCTCGTCGGTGACCACACTGAGCGCCGCGCTGAGCCCGAACGGCGCTGATGTTTCATCGAGATTGCCGGGTGCCAAACGCCATTCCACCTGTGAGATGCGTTGCACATCGCGCCTATGCGGAACGTTGACTCCGCTTAAGCGATAAAGTTCAACCGCTGCCGGAGCCGTCGCTCCGGTATCGGTCTTCGTTGGGAATTCAAGATGTCAACATCAGCATCGCGATCGCGTTATCAGGTCACCTTCGTAGTCCTCGCCGCAGGGGTCCTGGCGTATTCGCTGTTGCAGTCCCTGGTGACCCCGGTCTTGCCATTGCTCGAGACCAATCTGCACACGACGCAGAACACTGTGACCTGGGTGTTGACGGCATATTTGCTGTCGGCCTCGGTATGCACGCCGATCCTCGGCCGGGTCGGGGACATGATCGGCAAGGAAAAGGTCATGGTCTTCGTCTTGGCCAGCCTTGCCGTCGGGTCCGTCCTTGCCGCGGTCGCCAGCTCCATCACGGTGATGATCATCGCTCGAGCGATCCAGGGGATCGGCGGAGGCGTGATTCCGTTGTCCTTCGGCATCATTCGCGACGAGTTTCCGCGTGAGAAAGTTGCCGGCGCTGTTGGGGTAATCGCTGCTTTGCTTGGTATCGGCGGTGGGCTGGGCTTGGTGCTCGCCGGACCGATCGTGAACGCGCTCGACTACCACTGGTTGTTCTGGATTCCGGGTGCGATCGTTGCGGCGGCAGCGGTAGCCACCTACTTCTTCGTCCCGGAATCGCCCGAGCGCACACAGGGAAGGATCAGCTGGGGTGCCGCGCTGCTGCTGTCCGGATGGCTGATAGCGCTACTGGTTGCTGTGAGTCAGGCACCGATCTGGGGCTGGGCCTCCCTGTCAGTCATCGGTTTGCTGGCAGCGGCCATAGTCCTCGCCGTTGCCTGGGTTCTCGTCGAGCTTCGAGCGGCTCAGCCGCTGATCGACATGCGCATGATGCGGATTCCCGCTGTGTGGACGACGAATCTGGTGTCGTTACTGTTCGGCGTGGGGCTGTACTCGATCTTTGCATTCATGCCTCAATTCCTGCAGACGCCTTCCTCCGCGGGCTACGGGTTCTCCCAAAGCATCACCGAAGCCGGGCTTGTCGTCATGCCGATGGCGCTGGCGATGTTCGTGCTGGGCACCGCCTCCGGTGCACTGTCGGCCCGCTTCGGATCGAAAGCGATTCTCATCACCGGCTCGATGCTGTGCGTTCCGGCGTTCGTGATTCTCGCTGTGGCGCACTCGGCAATCTGGCAGATCATCATTTCGATGACGCTGCTCGGCGCCGGCTTCGGATTGGCATTCTCGGCGATGTCGAACATCATCGTTGACGCCGTTCCGTCACACCAGACAGGTGTGGCCAGCGGGATGAACGCCAACATTCGAACCATCGGTGGCTCGATCGGCGCCGCCGTCGTGGCAAGTATTGTCACCTCCGAACTGCAGCCAAGCGGCCTGCCGAAGGAATCTGGGTACACGATGGCGTTCGCCGTACTGGCGCTTGCGTTGTTGCTGTCCGCCCTCGCCGGACTGCTCATTCCCAAGCTGAACGTGAACCGCGACGAACACCAGCAGGAGCAGGCGCAGCTGTCCCACCCCGGTATGGCGTTGGTGGCCGGCGGCACGGTCGTCGGCGATGAGTCCGAGTGAGTCGATGACTGCCTCCACTGCCCGACCACTTCGGCGTGATGCTGCCGAGAACCGCCAGCGCCTACTCGATGCGGCGAGTCAGGTATTCGCTGAGAACGGGTTGTCGGCCGGGGTCGACGAGGTTGCCCGCGTCGCCGGTGTCGGCACTGGGACCCTCTATCGACGATTCCCTACCAAACAGGCCTTGATCGATGCGCTCGTCGGTCAGATGCGCTTGAGGATGCAGGACATAGCCCGCAAGGCCGCACGTCTGCCCGACGGTTCGGGCCTGGAGGTACTGCTCGTCGGTACGGGCGAGCTTCAGGCGCTGCAATCTGGGTGCCTGCGCAGTTTGTGGAATCACTCCGATGCAGAGTCTGATGCGCTCGCCGAATTCCGGCTGCTACTGGCGGAACTGCTTCGCCGCGGTCAGGATGCCGGCCGGATCCGCGCGGATGCCACGGCGACGGACATCTCGATGGTCCTCTGGTCACTCGGTGGCGTGATCGAATCAAGCGGGCCCGTTGCGCCCCATGCCTGGCGCCGGCACCTGGAATTGCTCATCGCTGGTCTGCGACCGGCGGCGAGGGATGGGCTATCTGCTGTCCTGAAAGAAACACCTTTGACGCAAGATCAGTTCTTGCGGGCGACCGCGGCGGCCGCGCGCACCTGAAGCCACGCCGATGGTCTGTCTGCGGTGAGCCCTACTTCTGGCAGGCGGTCGCCTCAATCGGGCTTGTCCCGAGAATCCCGCGAATCCCATTATCCCGCTAATCTGGCCACACGTCTTCAGAGAGGCATACCTGATGAGTGCTTCAGTCGATCCAGATCGCAACGAGTGGGACGTCATCGTCCTGGGCGGCGCCGCTGCGGGCGAGAATGCGGCGCAATACGCGAGCCAGTTCTCCGGTCTTGATGCTGTAATCGTCGAAGCGGAGTTAGTCGGTGGCGAATGTTCGTACTGGGCGTGCATGCCGAGCAAAGCGCTGCTCCGCTCGGTGGAGATACTTGGTATCAGCCGAGATCTGCCCGGGATGAAAGAGCTCGTCGAAGGTCGAGTCCTCGATGCCCAGGCGGTGCTCGCACGTCGCGACAAAATTGTTAACCACCTTGACGATTCATCTCAGGTGGACTGGGCGATCAGCGTCGACATCGACGTCGTTCGTGGCTACGGCCGCTTGAACGGCTCGCGAAGTGTGGTGGTGACAGGTTCCGATGGCACGGAGCGCACGATCCGTGCGCGACACGCTGTCGTCCTCGACACTGGCAGCACGCCGGCAATACCCCCGATTCCAGGGCTTGCTGAGGCGCGCCCCTGGGTTTCACGAGACGTGACGAACATGCACGAGATTCCACAGCGCGTTGTCATCGTCGGTGGTGGGGTGGTCGCCTGCGAGGCGGCAACCTGGCTGAACGGTATCGGAGTGCAGGAGGTCACCGTTGTCGAAGGTGCGCCTCGCTTGTTGGCCAAGAATGAGCCGTTCGCAAGCGAGATCATTCAGGCCCAATTCGACACGCTCGGAATCAAGGTTTTCACGGGCACCCGCGTGACCGCCGTTGCTCGGGGGCAGATCAACGATGCACCGGTGGGGCACATCCACGGCGGTGAGGTCACGGTGACGATGTCCGACGGGGGGACGGTTGTAGCCGACGAAATCCTTGTCGCAGCCGGGCGAAAGCCCAACAGCGCTGATCTCGGTCTTGACACCGTGGGCTGGCGCGGCAACGGGTTCGTAACTGTCGATGATCATCTCACCGTGACTGAGGTCGACCAGCAAGGCGGAGAATGGCTATATGCCATCGGTGATCTCTGCGGTCGCGCACTGCTGACACATATGGGCAAGTATCAAGCCAGGGTCGTCGGTGAAGTGATCGCCGCACGCGCTGCAGGCGAGCCGCTGGACGGCCGCGCGTACGGCATCCACACCGATGTCGTCGATCGTGATCATCAGGTTCCGCAGGTGACGTTTACCGATCCTGAGGTGGGTTCGGCGGGCTATACCGAGGCACAGGCGCGCGACGCAGGTCTGGATATCGAGATCGTTGAGTACGACCTCGCGGCGCTCGCCGGGACGTATGTGCTGCGAGACAACTACGTCGGCCGCGCCAAGCTGGTCATCGACAAAGGCGAAGACGTCGTCGTAGGTGCAACTTTCGTCGGTACCGGCATTGCGGAGTTGACCCACTCAGCCACGATGGCGATCGTGGCCAAGATACCGGTATCGGTGTTATGGCATGTGGTGCCTAGCTATCCGACGGCCAGTGAAATTTGGCTCCGGCTCCTCGAGACGCTCAATGTCCGGCGCCGTCAGTCCACCTGACCTACTCGCTAGCGGGCCGGGCCCCGGAAAATGCTGCCAAAGATGGTCTAGCTGATGTATGCTTGCTGATAGGCAATTATTAGTGGGGTGCAAAGTGACTCAGAGTCGGGACCAGCGGGCGGTAGGCCACGACGAGTCCAGCCAGGGCACCTTCGTCGAAGAGGACGTCGTCCGGCTGAGAATGTCGATGGCCCGGATCACGCGATTTGTGGAGCGTCAGGTGTCCAGAGGAGACATGACGCGATCACAACTGTCAGTGCTCGCCGCGATTGCTCGGCTCGGCCCGGTCGGGGCGAGCGAACTTGCAGAATTCGAGGGACTCAACCCCACGATGCTCTCTCGCATCATCGGCAAACTCGAGGTTTTGGGCTTGGTGACGCGCTCCACACATCCAGATGATGGGCGAGCCGTTCTGGTGGAAGCCACCGCGGCGGGCATGAACTTGCAACTTCGGCTGCGGGCCGAACGAACAACCCTCTTCGCCGAGCGACTATCGATGCTGTCTGACGAAAGGGCCGCGCAACTGCTTGCCGCGATACCTGCGATCGAGGCCCTCGCCGAGCAGATGCACCGGCCTGACCCGATCAGCACCGACGCGAACGCGTTGAGTCGAGCTCACAAGTCGAGCAATACGTGAGTTTGGCTTCGATGACCTCATTGAAGCGGCCCTCTTTCGAAGGATTTGGTCGGGACGCGTTTGCCGCGCTCGCCATACCGAACTATCGACGTTATATCTCTGGCCAAGCGGTCTCGCTGATCGGGACCTGGATGCAATCTGTGGCCCAGGCGTGGCTAGTGCTGCAGTTGACCGGCTCGGGTACCGCCCTCGGTCTGCTCGTGGCCCTGCAGACGCTGCCGGTGTTGCTTCTCGGACCGTACGGCGGCGTTGTCGCTGATCGGGTCGACAAACGTAAGCTGATGATGAGCCTGCAGTCGATTATGGGCCTGCTCGCACTGGTACTCGGCTCGCTCACCGTCACCCATCAGGTCCACCTCTGGGAAGTCTTCGTCCTTGCTTGCCTGTTGGGCATGAACAACGCCTTCGAGAACCCGGCCAGGCAAAGTTTCGTGTTGGAGATGGTTGGTCCGGCTGACCTGCGCAATGCCGTCACCCTCAATACCGTGCTGGCGAATGCCGCGCGCGCCGTCGGCCCAGCCGTCGCGGGCGTCATCATCGCTCTCGGTGGGCTCGGGATCTGCTTCCTGCTGAACGCCGCCAGCTTCGCCGCCGTGGTCTTCTCGCTGTTCACGCTTGACCTCAGCGCGCTGCAACCTTCGATGCCGACACGGCGGTCCAAGGGCCAATTGCGCGAGGGGCTCACCTACGTCCGGCGGACACCCAACCTGTTGGCGCCGTTGCTGATGATGGCGCTCGTCGGCTGCTTGGCGTACGAGTTTCAGGTCGTCCTGCCGGTAGTCGCGAAGGAGACCTTCCACGGCGGCCCTCAAACCTACGGCTTCATCACTGCAGCCATGGGGATCGGTGCGGTAATCGGAGGGGTCTACGTCGCGGCCCGCGGTCGCACCGGCTTGGCGTCGCTGGTCAATTCGGCCGCGATCTTCGCGCTGGTGCTTGCCGGCGCCGCGATCGCACCAAATCTCTGGCTCGAGATGGTTGCCATCGCGCTTGTCGGCGCGGTGAGCGTCGGTTTCCTCTCCAAAGCAAACACCACGCTTCAACTCGAGTCGGCGCCGAGCATGCGCGGTCGCGTGATCTCGCTGTGGACAGTCGCCTTTCTCGGCTCGACTCCGATCGGTGGGCCGATCGCCGGTGCGGTCAGCGAGCAATTCGGAGGCCGCGCGGGGCTCTGGCTTGCTGCGGGAGCCTGCCTGCTCGCCGCGGTGATAGGAGCGTTGGCGGTTCGCCGGGGTGCCGGGCGCGGTGCCGACAGCGCGGTAGTAGCACAAGTTCAATTGGGCGAGGCAGACGTCACCGAAGCGCCACTAGCCGAAGAGCCTCCCGCCGAAATACCCCTAACCAGTGATCCGGCAAGCGCGGGGCCTGCGACCCGAGCGTGACTGGCCTCTGGGACTCATGACCGGCGCACTTGAAGTCCAGATTTCGGTCGCTGAAGCGGCAGCATCCGCTCGGGAACAACTTGCCCTCCTGCAAGGTTGAGTGAACAAGACTCAACTGTGAGGAGATGGCCCAATGGCCGACATAACCCGTCTACCCGTGCTGGCAACCAGCGACCTCGTCGTGTTGCCCGGCATGGTTGTACCGATTGAACTCGATGAATCAGCCCAGGCAGCCGTGGACGCAGCCAGGACGAGCAGCGACGGCAGTCTGCTGCTCGCACCGCGACTCGAGGATCGCTACGCCGCGTATGGCGTAGTTGCCACGATTGAGCAGGTCGGCCGTCTGGCCGGCGGCGCCCCGGCCGCAGTCCTGCGCGCCGGTGCTCGAGCCAAGATCGGTACCGGCGTAACGGGACCCGGAGCCGCGCTCTGGGTCGAAGCCGAACCTGTGGCAGACCGGTCGATCACCGAACACGACCGTGAGCTCGCCGCTGAATACAAGACGCTGGTAATTGCGAACCTGCAGCGCAGGGACGCCTGGCAAGTGATCGATTCGGTTCAGAAGATCGTCGACCCCGGCCAGCTCGCCGACACTGCCGGCTATGCGTCGTACCTATCATCGGCACAGAAGCGCCAGCTACTGGAGACGCCTGATGTAGCCGAGCGGCTGGAAGCGTTGATCAAATGGACACGCGACCACCTGGCAGAACTCGAGGTCTCTGAGAAGATCAGCCAGGACGTTCGCGAGGGCATGGAACAGAACCAGCGCGAATTCCTGCTCCGCCAGCAACTCGCGGCCATCCGCAAGGAGCTCGGCGAGGACGAACCCGACGGCGCCCAGGACTACCGTGGTCGCGTCGAGTCCGCCGACTTGCCTGATTCAGTTCGCGCGGCCGCGCTTCGCGAAGTCGGACGTCTCGAGCGGGCCAGTGATCAGGGCCCTGAGGCTGGCTGGATTCGGACCTGGCTGGACACCGTCCTGGAGCTGCCGTGGGGAAATCGAACCGTCGACAGCACTGATATCACCGCCGCGCGCGCCGTTCTCGATGCCGATCACCACGGTCTCGACGACGTGAAGGATCGGATCGTCGAATACCTCGCCGTCCGCAGCCGGCGGGCCGATCGTGGCCTGCAGGTAGTCGGCGGACGTGGCTCCGGCGCGGTCATGGCTCTGGTCGGACCGCCCGGCGTTGGTAAGACGTCGCTCGGCGAGAGCGTCGCCAGGGCACTTGGACGTAAGTTCGTTCGTGTTGCGCTTGGTGGGGTGCGGGACGAGGCCGAGATCCGTGGGCACCGCCGTACCTATGTCGGTGCGCTACCTGGTCGCATCGTGCGCGCGATCGGCGAAGCAGGTTCGATGAACCCCGTCGTCCTGTTGGACGAGATCGACAAGGTCGGTGCTGACTATCGCGGCGACCCTGCTGCGGCCTTGCTAGAGGTCTTGGACCCGGCGCAGAACCACACGTTCCGCGACCACTACCTGGACCTGGATCTGGACCTTTCCGACGTGCTGTTCCTGGCCACAGCCAACGTGATCGAATCGATCCCGTCGGCGCTGTTGGACCGGATGGAGCTCGTGAGCATCGACGGCTACACCGAGGATGACAAGGTTGCGATCGCGCGCCAGTACCTGCTGCCACGGCAGCTGGAACGGGCCGCGCTGAGCACCGAGGAAGTGGAACTGAGCGACGACGCACTACGCCAGCTGGTTTCGGAGCACACTCGCGAAGCCGGGGTAAGGCAGTTGGAGCGGCTGCTCGCCAAGGTGTTGCGCAAGGTTGCAACGGAGTTGGCAAACGAACCGGGTTCGGCTCAGATCAAGATCGGGCCGGACGATCTCCGCAAGTACCTCGGTCGGGCGAGATTTACGGCCGAGGCGCACGAACGGACCTCGGTACCTGGCGTTGCTACTGGTCTCGCGGTAACCGGCCTGGGTGGCGATGTGTTGTTCATCGAGGCTTCGGCAACCGAACCGGCTGCCGGTGGCACGGCGGGTCTGACCCTGACCGGTCAGCTCGGTGACGTCATGAAGGAGTCGGCGCAGATCGCGTTGTCATACGTCCGTTCGCACGCTGCTGAGTTCGGCGTGGATCCGGCGGTGCTGAACAGGAGCATCCACATCCACGTACCGGCAGGTGCGGTACCGAAGGATGGCCCATCGGCCGGCGTCACCATGGTCACCGCGATCGTTTCGATGGCGACCGGCGTGCCAGTTCGCTCCGAGGTCGGTATGACGGGTGAGGTCACACTGAACGGAAGGGTGCTTCCGATCGGCGGCGTCAAGCAGAAGCTGCTTGCCGCTCAGCGAGCGGGACTCACGACCGTCTTCCTGCCAGCCCGCAATGGTCCGGACTTGGACGAGGTACCGGCCGATGTGTTGGCCGCGATCGATGTTCGGCTGGTCGCCGACGTCGGTGAGATTCTCGCGCTAGCGCTTCAGAGCGCTTCGGAGGAGGCTGCTTCCGCGGCAGCCTCATCCGATCAGGCCGGTCAGCCCCGCGAAGGTGCTGAAGCTGCCTAAGCTGTGCCACGGCTCCTCTTCTCGGTAGGGTTTATCGAGGAGAGGAGCCGTCATGGCATTAGCTTCACGCGGATTTGGTGGCCGAGCGCGACGCCCCCGAGACGAGCGACTGCCGCCCGGGCAATACGACGTCGGTTCAGACTGGCCGGTGCTGACGGCAGAGGTAACTCCGCCGATCAATTTCGACCGTTGGACTTTCACGATTGATGGCCTGGTCGACAAGACCCGGACCTGGACGTGGAAGGATCTGCGCGCCTTGCCGGAATCGAAGTATGAAGGCGACATTCATTGCGTGACGACTTGGTCCAAATTGGCGACCAACTTCACCGGCGTCAGCACAGACATCTTCTTCGATCAGGTCGAGATCGGCGCGACGGCATCGTTTGTGCTCGCGACGTCCTCTACTGGCTACACCACGAACCTGCCGCTTGCTGATCTCACTGGAGGCAAGGCCTGGCTCGTCTGGGCACATGAGGACAAAGACCTTTCGGCAGCACACGGTGGTCCGGTTCGCTTGCTGGTTCCACACCTGTATTTCTGGAAGAGCGCCAAGTTCATTTCGAAGTTCACGCTGCTGGACTATGACGAGCCCGGTTTCTGGGAGCGCAACGGTTACCACGACCGCGGCGACCCCTGGAAAGAGCAGCGTTACCAAGGTGACTGACAGTGGCTGAGGCCGGCCCTGGTCTGGCGGGCGCTGTTCAGGCAACGAAGTGGCAATCGGCCACAGTGCGCGAGGCGAACCGAGTATCCCCTCGAATCGTGATCCTGCGGCTCGAGGTCGAAGGTCGTCTACAACACCTTCCAGGTCAACACTATGTGGTTCGACTCACCGCTGATGACGGCTATACGGCTTCCCGCTCATATTCCGTTTCTTCGGCCCCGGGCGATCCTCTCGTCGAGCTCTGCATCGAGCGCTTGGATGACGGCGAGGTCTCGGGCTACCTCTATGAGGTGGTCGAGCCCGGTGACCGGGTCGAGGTCCGCGGTCCGATCGGCGGCTGGTTCGTGTGGGACGCGACTAGTCCAGCACTGGCCATCGGCGGCGGGACCGGAGTCGTGCCTCTGGTGGCAATGGCCAGGCACGCCGCTGCTGTTGGCCGTTCGGATCTGTTGAGACTTGCCGTCTCCGGTCGAACCCATGCCGATCTGCCCTACGCCGATGAGCTTTCCAGCTATGGCGCGACCGTCGCTCTGACCGGCGATGGCGGTCGGCGGCTGACCCGCGACGACCTGCGACCGCTCCTGCCGGGAGCGCAGACAGCTTTCGTCTGTGGGTCGGCTGGCTTTGCAGAAGCTTTGAGCCATGAACTGGTCAATCTCGACTATCCGGATTCCCGTATTCGGGTCGAGCGCTTCGGTCCGAGCTGACTTCCGCGTGACCTCGCGATAGCCGACAAATTCTCGCGATAGCCGACAAACTAAGGAGCACTCCTCATGACCGAATCGACCGCTGTTCGTCCGGCCGGTACAGCACAGATCGGCGTGACCGGCTTAGCGGTGATGGGCCGCAATCTTGCCCGGAATCTAGCCCGGCACGGGTACCGGGTAGCGCTTCACAATCGAAGTCATTCTCGAACCGAGAGCTTGGTTCGTGATCATGGCAGCGAGGGCACCTTCATTCCCAGCGAATCGCTGACCGACTTCGTGGCGTCGCTGGAAAAGCCTAGGGCGATCATCATCATGGTCAAGGCAGGCGATCCGACCGATGCTGTGATAGATGAACTTGCACCACTGCTCGACGAGGGCGACATCGTCATAGATTGCGGCAACGCGCACTTCGTCGATACCCGCCGCCGCGAGGAGAGCCTGAAGAAGCAGGGCTTGCATTTCGTCGGCAGCGGGGTCTCCGGCGGGGAGGAAGGTGCTCTCAACGGCCCCTCGATCATGCCGGGAGGTTCGGCTGAGGCTTATCAGAAGCTCGGGCCAATTTTTTCTTCGATCGCCGCGGAGGTCGATGGGACTCCATGCTGTGTACACGTCGGCCCGGACGGCGCAGGACACTTCGTCAAGATGGTCCACAACGGCATCGAGTACGCCGACATGCAGCTAATCGCCGAGGCCTACGACCTGCTTCGCAGCGGATTGGGCGATACACCCGCTGAGATCGCAGCAATCTTTCGTGATTGGAACTCAGGCGATCTGGAGTCGTTCCTGATCGAAATCACTGCCGACGTGTTGGCTCACAAGGACGCTGCAACGGGCAAGGCGTTCGTCGATATCGTGCTCGACCAGGCCGAGCAGAAGGGCACCGGGCGCTGGACGGTGCAGAGTGCCCTTGATCTGGGCGTGCCCATCACCGGTATCGCGGAGGCGACCTTCGCACGATCGCTTTCCGGACACGCCGATCAGCGAGAGGCTGCGGCTCGCACCTTCGGCGGTGCGGATACCGGGGGCGAGGCATTCGCCACCAATCGGCAAGACTTCATCGATGACGTACGTAAAGCCCTGTACGCGTCCAAGGTGGTGGCCTATGCGCAGGGATTTGATCACATTCAGGCAGGCAGCGAGGAATTCGGATGGCAAATCGACCGCGCGGCCATGGCGACGATCTGGCGTGGCGGCTGCATCATTAGGGCAAGGTTCTTGAACCGGATCGTCGAGGCGTACGAGGCTGATCCCGGGCTACCCTCCCTGCTCGTCGCACCTTACTTCGCCGCGGCGGTGTCGGACGGACTCAACAGCTGGCGCCGAATAGTTGTGGCCGCTGCGCAGCATGGGATTCCGACTCCGGCATTCTCATCTTCACTCGCTTACTTCGACGGACTTCGCCGCACGCGGCTGCCGGCGGCGCTGATCCAGGGACTCCGAGATAATTTCGGTGCGCACACTTATCAGCGGGTCGACAAGCCGGGCGCTTTTCACACGCTGTGGGCCGGCGACCTGTCCGAGGTATCCGCCTAACTGCTACCCGGTCACCCTCCAGGCGAGTCGACTCCCGACGGTAGTGTTCTCGGTGCTGCGGCCGCGCGGTTAAATGGTCGCGTGGCTGCCGACCGCGTTCCGCTCGAAGAACACTTCCTCAGCGTCCTCGCGGCGTTGCAGGCACCAGTCGGCGGACGCGTGCGCGCGGGTGCGAGCCCGGTTCGGGCTGGGAGTTTGCTGACCGTCGACCAGACGAGCGAATTGTTCATCGCGCAGTGCCAGTCCCGCCATAGCGACCTCGCCGCCAAGCGGATGCAGGTCCAGGGTCGCGGCTTCTACACCATCGCCTCGGCTGGTCACGAGGGCAACGCGGCCGTGGCTCTGGCCCTGCGACCGACAGATCCGGCATTGCTGCATTATCGATCAGGTGGGTTCTACTGCGCACGTGCCCAGCAAGTACCTGGTCAAGATCCGGTCCGCGACATCCTTGCGGGCGTGAGCTCGGCGGTATCGGAACCGATTGCCGGCGGCCGCCACAAAGTATTCGGAAACCACGAACTTGCGGTGATACCCCAGACCTCAACCATCGCGTCCCACCTGCCGCGCGCGGTAGGAGTCGCCTTCGGCATCGATCGTGCCCGCCGCCTCGGCCTTCATACGCCGTGGCCAGAGGATGCGATAGTCGTCACGAGTTTCGGCGACGCCTCAGTCAATCACTCGACCCTGGTCGGAGCGTTCAACTCGTCGTCCAACACTGTTTTTCAAGGTATCGGGATGCCGATGTTGATGGTCTGCGAAGACAACGGTTTCGGCATCAGCACGCCAACGCCCTCGGGCTGGATCACGCAGCGTTTTTCGGCGCGCCCGGGCCTGAAGTACATCGCGGCAGACGGCTGCGACATCGCCGACGTTTACGATGCCGCCACCCAAGCGGTCGATTTCGTCCGAGCAAATCGGAAGCCGGCCTTCTTGCATCTGAAGATGGTGCGATACCTCGGCCACGCCGGATCTGATGCCGAAATGGCCTATCGGCGGCAGACCGACATCACTGCTGACTACGCGCGCGATCCGTTGATCGCTACCGCCAAGTTGCTGGTCGGCGCGGGTGCGGCCACCGGGACGGAGTTGCTAGCCCGCTATGAGGCGGTCGGGGCCCAAGTCACCATCACGTCTGCGGAGGTGCTGGCAACGCCACAGCTGGCTTCGGCAGAGGTCGTCCTCGCTCCGCTGGCGCCACGTTCGCCCGACGCCGTAGCCCGCGAGGTGGTGTCTCGGCTCCCTGACGACGCGCGCCGCGAGGTGTTCGGCGCGGTCCTGCCGGAGGACGAAGGTGCCTTGACGCTGGCGCAGTCGATTAACCGTGCGCTGCACGACGAGCTCGCCAGACGACCGGAATCGCTGCTGTTCGGCGAGGATGTCTCGGTGAAGGGTGGCGTCTACGGCGTGACGCGCGGCCTGCGTAAGGCATTCGGCGCAGCGAGGGTCTTCGATACGTTGCTCGACGAGCAGGCCATTCTCGGCCTGGCGCTCGGAACCGCGCTGGACGGCTTTCTGCCAATACCCGAGATCCAGTACCTGGCGTACCTGCACAACGCGGAGGACCAGCTAAGAGGCGAAGCTGCGACCTTGCAATTTTTCTCCCAGGGCCAATATCGCAATCCGATGGTTGTCCGAGTGGCCGGACTTGGGTATCAGAAGGGCTTCGGTGGACACTTTCACAACGACAATTCGGTGGCCGTGCTGCGCGACATCCCTGGCCTTGTGGTCGGGGTGCCATCACATTCCTCCGATGCCCCGGCAATGCTGCGCACGATGATCGCGGCCGCCGTGGTTGACGGAACGATTTCCGTCTTTCTCGAACCGATCGCGCTGTACCACCAACGAGATCTGTACAACGATGGCGACGGCGGCTGGCTTGCCGACTATCGGCCGCTGTCACTTGACGGCGAACACATTCCGATCGGTCGAGCCAGAAGGTGGCTGGTCGATGACAGTGCTGGCTCGGACCTGACCATCCTCACCTTCGGCAACGGCCTGCCAATGAGTCTGCGCAGCGCGAAAGCCCTTTCCGCGCAGGGAATATCGGTGCGGGTTGTCGACCTGCGTTGGCTGTCGCCTTTACCGGTCGCCGATATTCTCTCCGAATCCGAAGCGACCGGGCGGGCATTGATTGTGGACGAGACCCGTCGCACCGGCGGAGTTTCTGAAGGCGTGATCGCGGCCCTCGTAGACGCCGGCTTCGCTGGTGCGATCGAACGTGTAACCAGTCTGGACAGCTTCGTGCCGCTCGGCGATGCTTCTCGCTTGGTGTTGCTCGACGAGCCGAGAATTGTTTCGACCGCGCTGTCGATGCTCGGCCGTAGTAGCTAAGCGGCCGAGCATCGACAGATGTTCAATGTGACGGGTCCAAGGGCCTAGACGCGGGTCAGTGACTTGTCATCCATGCCTGCGGCCGGGTCGGCATCCTCATCTGCATCCGCGGCTTCAATCGAGACGCGCGGCGTGATCTTGTCCAGCCAGGCTGGATAGAACCAGTTCGCCTTGCCGATCATGTGCATCAGCGACGGCACCAGGATCGTTCGGACGATGAAGGCGTCGAGGAATACCGCCGACGCCAACCCGATTCCGAACAGCTTGATGACTCGGGCGTCACCGAGGACGAATCCGCCGAAGACCGCGATCATGATGATTGCGGCGGCGGTGATGATGCCACCAGTCTCGCCCTGGCCCACGGTGATTGAACGGCTGTTGTCGCCGGTGTGCTGCCATTCCTCATGCATTCGGCTAACCAGGAACACCTGATAGTCCATCGAAAGTCCGAAGAGGATCGCGAAGAACATCACCGGAATGAACGGCTCGATCGGACCCGCCCCGCCGATTCCCAATGCCTCCGAGAGCCAGCCCCACTGGAACACGGCCACCACCACGCCGAAGGAGGCACCGGCCGCCAGCAGGTTCATCACCGCGGCCGTGAGCGGGATCACGAGGCTGCGGAAGGCGACCATCAAGAGCAGGAACGACAATCCAATGACAGCTATGAAGAAAAATGCCATCTTCGCCGACAGCACCTTCGCGAAGTCCACGAAAATTGCGGTGACTCCGTAGACATAGATGTGGCTCTGCGTGCCTTGATACAGCGGCGGCAGGATGTTGCTGCGCAGATTCTTCACCAGATCGGTGGTCCTCGCGTCCTGCGGCGAGCTCACCGACTTAAAGGTCACCAACGCAACCTGCTTGCCGGTGGGGACGATCCGCACGCTGTTGGGCGCAACATCATCAACACCCTTGAGCGTAGTTGCGACCTTTTCCAGATAAGCCTGGTCGGTCGACCCGGGCCCGCTGATCACCAACTGCAGGCTCGAGTTGTAGCCGGGCCCAAAGCCTTGGGCGATCAAGTCATAACCCGCGCGAGTCGTGGAGCCCTTCGGATCGGTGCCCTGGTCAGAGGAGCCCAGACGAATCGAGAAGAAGGGGATGGCGAGAACGACGAGGACGATCCCGGCGACGAGGGCAAGGACGATCCGGTTGCGCTCGACGATGCGCGACCACCGGTACCAGAACCCCTGGTGCTCGGAGAGATCGAAGGTGCCGGCCCGAACGGCTCGGCGCTGTTTGCGGGGCAGGACCTTCAACCCCAGGAAGGACAGCAACGCCGGCAGCAAGGTGAGCGATGCGACCATCGTCAGGGCGACGCCGATCGCGGTACCCAGCGACACCCCGTAGAGGAAGCTGACCCCCAAAGCCCATAGCCCCAGCAATGCGATGCAGACCGTCGTGCCGGCGAAGAGCACCGCGCGGCCCGAGGTATTGATTGCAATGGCAATCGACTCCTCCACCGAGATACCGCGCATCAGATTTCGCCTATGTCTTGTCACGATAAAGAGGGCGTAGTCGATGCCCACGCCGAGAATCATCAACAGCGCGAGCTCATTGGCGAAGCTCGCGACGCTCATGATGTGTGACAACAGCCCGATTAGTGCGAGTCCGCTGCCCATCGCCGCGATCGCGCTGGCTAGGGGGAGGACGGTGGCACCGATGGTACGGAACACGACGAACAAGATTATGAGTGCAGCGATGAAGCCGATCAGCTCAGGCGGAATGCCGCCACCGCCCTGCGACACGGCCTGAAACACGTTTCCGGTGAACTCGACCTGCAGTTTGTCCTGAATGGTCTTGGTGGACAAGGAGGCGCTGAGTTGGTCGTACACCTTCTGGACATCGCTGATACTTGGATTCACAGCCGTCCAGTTGATCTCGACGATCCCCACGCTCTTGTCAGGGCTGATCAATGCAGCCCGTGCGGCCGCGGTGTCGGCTGAAGCGGTGACCGTGGCGGGTGGGCACGCAACGGCACCGTAGGGAGACGAGATCGTCGAGATCCCAAGATCACTGGCGCACAGCTTCTGCAAGGCTGGCTTGACTGTGCCTTCATAGTCGGCGATCGTGCCGACCTTCGAGTGCAGAACCATGGTGCCGCTGGCGCCATTCTGGCTGTCCAGACCGGCCTTCGTCAGGAGCTGGGAGACGGTCTCGGTCTCGGTGTGGGGGAGCTTGAAGTCATCTTTGTAGTTCGAGCCACCAAGCCCGCTGAGTAGGAGTTGAGTACCGATGATGAAGGCGATCCACCCAGCTACAACCCACCAGCGTCTACGAATCGCGAATTGAGCGATGGTCTGCATTCCCGCTCCTACCAGTTCCAGAGAGCCAAATCGTGCTTGTGGAGTGTGACTGGTTGTGGGGGGATTCGTCGCCTCGTTCTCAGCCGGTCAACAGGACACCTACGTTCGCGTCTACCTCATGGCCTTTCAGTCGCCAGGAGCCTCAGTGCGAAAACGGCGCAAAGGTTTCTAGCACCTTAACGGCGTGTTGCATGGATGCCTTCGGGTCAGCCTGTGGATCACCGATCGAGGGTGCAAAGTTGAGATCGAGAAACACCTCGGTGACCCCCTGCTCGGCGAGGCGCGAAAGATCATCCTTGATTTGCTGTGCTGTTCCATGCAGTGGGCGTCGGTCGGCCGCTCCGGTCGCCGCGACAGACGCTGCCTCAACCAGATTCACGACACCACGGACGATGACACGCAGGTCGTGGGGGTCTCGCCCAGCACTTCGTGCCGCCGTCTTGATGATCTCGATATCGGTTGCGATCTTGGTCAGGTCATGCCGACTCCGACTGATCCAACCGTCGGCGAGTCGTCCTACGCGTTTCAGCGCTCGGTCGGCGTCACCACCCAGCAGGATTGGTGGATGAGGTTGTTGCACGGGCTTCGGATCAACGTTGGAAGGCGGAATTTGATAGAACTCTCCGTTGAAGGACACTTGCGGCTGAGTCCAGATGGCAGTCAAGCATTGGATGAACTCCTCGATGCGATCGCCACGTCTCGCGAAGTCGACACCAGAAGCCACAAATTCCTCTTCGGCCCAACCGAGCCCGAGGCCGGCGTCTAACCGCCCGTTGGAAAGTTCGTCCAGGGTCGTGAGTTGCTTCGCCAACAAGATCGGAGAGAAGTAGGGGGCATTCAGAATCGCCACGCCGAGGCGAGGACGTTCCGTGATCGCTGCGACGTAGGCCAGGGTGATCAGTGGATCGGTGACCGATCGGTACATCGACCCCCAGTCACCGGTGGCCGGATGCAACAAGCGCTGGAAGGTCCACAACGATTCGTAGCCGCCCTGTTCCGCGCGACGGGCGATGGACACCACATTCTCTCGTGTCGCCCAGCTCCCCGACACGGGCAGGCCGAACCCGAGTTTCACGTGCGGCCGTCCAGCCATCGGCCTCCGAAATACATCAACTCATCACGGAGTAGCTCGATCTGGATGCCATTCGGATCCCTGAAGTACAAGGATTCCTCGATGCCTTTGTCAGGGCCGCCATAGGCAACCCCTGCACGATCTAGTTTCGCGCGCAGCGCGCCATGTTGATCTGGGGCGACCGAGATGGCGATGTGTTGAACGGTGCCGATTGCTTCGACGCCCGGCTCGAGACCCAGACCAGGAAAGTCGAAGAATCCGAGCAACGTGGAGTTTCCTAGGTCGAAAAAGAAATGCGACGATCCCGGATAGTCTCTGTTCTCGACCAGTTCAACGAGCGGAAAGCCCAGTAGCCCCTGGTAAAAGTCGATCGTCGTTGCGACATCGCTGCAAATCAGCGCCGCGTGGTGGATACCGCGCGCAGTGCTGGGCGGACGGCGATCCTGCGGTGTCAGGTATCGATCTCGTAGTTCGGCGCGGCGGGCTTCAAGATCTGCACGCTCGGCTTCAGTTGGTTCGGGCATGTCAGCTCAACTTGTCCCGGAGAAAGTTTACAGTCCGGTCCCATGCCAGCTTCGCGTTCTGCTCGTCGTAAGTACCGAGAAGATTCTCATCGTTGTGGAACGCGTGGCCCGTCGGGTAGTAGAAGAACTCGACCTCCGCGCCGCTCTCTTTGGCGATTTGCTCTTCTTGCTGTCTGGCCTGATCAACTGGGTAGAAATCGTCATTCATGCCGTAGTGGCCTTGAACCGCCGCAGTAAGGCCGGCGTAAGTGTTCGGCACACCCTGACCGACCCCATAGAAGGGCACTGCGGCGCCGATCTTGTCACCGAGCTGAGCCGCTAGCAGGAGCACGAACCCTCCACCCATGCAAAATCCAACAGCGCCGATTTTCTCAGACGTGACGGCTTCATGCGCGAGTAGGAAGTCGACTGCACCCGCGAGGTCCTTCGTCGCCTGCTCGACCGGGAGCTCGGACATCAGCTTGCCCGCCTCGTCGGCATCATGGGTCGTCTTGCCTCCGAACAAGTCCGGAGCCAGAACTACGAATCCTGCGTCGGCCAAGCGGTCGGCGATGCCGACGATGTGATCGGTCAGTCCCCACCACTCCTGAATGACCACCACACCGGGACCGGTTGTCGGGACACCATCTTTTTCGGGTATCGCGAGGTAGCCATGGGCAATTCCGCCGTTGCTCGGAAACGTTATGTTCTGCCGCGGGTTCTCAGTGGTCACCGAAGATCCTTTCGTTCGCGTACGCGGTGGGTTCCGCGTCGAAGTCCTACTCTCCGCCGAATTATCACTGACTGAGCCGGGCGCCGTGGAAGCGGATTCGCTGGCCTCGAGCCCTGTCGTCAGGCGTGCTGGTTTGCTGCCCTGCACGCTACTCAGCAGCGCTGAGCGGTCTAGACGAAGAACGCTGTCTAGACGAAGAACGCTGTCTAGACGAAGAACGCTGTCTAGACGAAGAACGCTGTCCAGACGAAGAACGCTGTCCAGACGAAGAACGCGGTCTAGACGAAGAACGCTGTCCAGACACCCAAGCTGCATTCAGTGGTCCCGACCACGACGCTAGACGCGGCGTGCGATACGCGTGTTGAACCGTGCACGTCGGCGCGGTGAATCTTGGCAAACCCATGGCGGCCGACGCGTCGCGGTGGCAGCCTTTGTCGTACCTGCGGAGTACTACTTCGCTACCGCAAGTTCGATCTATGGGAGGTACATGATGGTTACCCGCGACACGCCTTGGCCTGCGGGCACGCCCTGTTGGGTCGATGTGAGCGCTGCCGATATCTCGGCCGCGCGGCTGTTCTATGAGGGCCTGTTCGGTTGGCAAGTCGTCGAGGGCCCGCCCGAATTTGGGGGCTACTCGACTGCGACCAAGGGCGGCCATGCGGTTGCCGGTCTGGCTCCGGTGATGTCTGAAGACCAGCCCGTCGCGTGGACGACCTACCTGGCGGTCGAAAACGCAGACGCTACCGCGGCCGCGATCTCCGAAAACGGGGGCCAGGTGCTCGCGCCCCCAATGGACGTGGCTGATCTCGGTCGTATGGCGATCGCCGTAGATCCGGGGGGTGCGGCGTTCGGCATCTGGCAGGCCGGAACGCACACCGGTGTGCAGTTGGCGAACGAGCCCGGGTCCTTGATCTGGGAAGAGAACATGACCGGGTCGTGGGAGGCCAACCAAAAGTTCTATGCGGCGGTATTCGGCTTCTCGTTTGCTGATGTTTCCGATGGCGAGTTCAAGTACGCAACGTTCGCAGTCGACGGCGCATCGGCGGAGGCCGCGCCGATCGGCGGGGTAGGCGAGGCAGCGGCCGACGATGACTCCGGTCCTGCGTGGCTCATCTACTTCGCCGTCGATGACACTGACGAGTCAGCCGACGAAGTGGTCAAGCTCGGCGGCAACGTGATCCGCCCCGCGTGGGACACCCCTTTCGGACGGATGGCCGTGGTCTCTGACCCAGGTGGCGCGCGGTTCGCACTGATCTCAACTCCAGGCGAAGAAGCGACTAACTAGGACGAAGCGGGGCTGGGGCGCGCTCACCCTAAGGTTTGTTGCGTCCCAGCACCGCTCATCATCAGCGGCGGCGTTGGTGTACAGCATCAAAGCTCAACGGACGACGCCGGGAAAAAGGCCTCTGGCAGAGTGTGTGTTCGTGATCGAACCTAACTCTGCAGCAACACTGCAATGGCGTTCCGCCCTAAGGTCACCGAACCTCCTCGCTGAGCCCGTCGAGGCACAACTGCAAGTCTGGCCGGCCAACGAGCAGGTTGAGGTAGCGCCTATCGACCCAAGTCTCGCTGACACGGCAGAGTTTTGCAGCACCTATGGCGTATCGCTCGCTGAGTCTGCCAACTGCGTGATCGTCGCGGGCAAGCGTGAGGGTGAGGTCCGCTATGCGGCGTGCATGGTGCTGGCAACGACTCGAGCCGACGTCAACGGCATCGTGCGGCGGCTGCTTGACGTCCGCAAGGCATCCTTCGCCCCGATGGACGAGGCGGTGTCGTTGACAGGGATGGAGTACGGGGGCATCACACCGATAGGGCTTCCGGCCGACTGGCGGATCTTCGTGGACACTGCAGTTGCCGAAGCGGCCAAGGTCGTGGTGGGCAGTGGTCTACGTGCCTCGAAGCTGCGACTACCCGGCCGATATCTACTCGAACTTGCAAACGCCGAATCGGTTGCCGATCTAGGCCGCCCCGCCTGAGGTAGGCCGTCTCCGGTTTGTACCGAGGACTCCGAGCAACGCCTCGTGAAGCAGGCCGTTGGACGCCGCAGCATTGCCCTGGTGAACTCCGTCCACGCCATTAAGCCCGGTGAATCGACCGCCTGCCTCGACCACGATCGGAGCGAGTGCGGCCATGTCCCACAGCGAGAGCTCCGGTTCGGCCGCAAGATCCACCGCGCCTTCGGCCAAGAGCATGTACGACCAAAAGTCGCCATATCCGCGCGAGCGCCAGACCTGCTGCGTCAATCCGATCATCGAGTTCAACTTGCCTAGCGCACGCCAACCATCCAGGGAGGCATAGGCAAGGCTGGCATCCGCTATTTTCGTCACTTGGGAGACTCGGATCGGCCGGGGCTCTTCACCCTGCGCGCTGGTGAACGCGCCGCCGCCGAGACTGGCCCACCAACGTTGGCTGAGCGCAGGGGCCGAGACCACACCAAGGACCGGTTCGTCGTCGAGCAACAGTGCGATCAGAGTCGCCCAGACCGGCACGCCACGTACGTAGTTCTTGGTGCCATCGATTGGGTCGACCACCCATTTTCGGGGACCCGTACCGGTCGAGCCGTACTCCTCCCCGAAGAACGCGTCGCCCGGCCGCTGCAGTTCGAGATGAGTACGGATCGCTCGCTCTACCGCTTTGTCTGCATCGCTCACCGGCGTCAGATCCGGCTTGTTCGTCACCAGCAGGTCGCTGGCCCGAAATCTGGAGGTAGTGATGCCGTCCGCGAGATCAGCCAGTTGCAAGGCGACGGCGAGATCCCCCAGCGGCCCGGACGCCGATTGCAGCAATTCGTTCCCGATGGTCACGCTGGTCAGGTTATCGTCGCCGAGTGAGACAGTCGCAGCCCGGCGGGGATCCGCCGCGAATACAACGATCAACCTTTTCACCCTCTGGCCGCGCCGACGTTGCGCCGTTCTATGTGATGGAGATCTTCAGTGCGGCCGAGGTCCGGCGGGCGCAGGGCCGTGCGGTCTACAACCTTGCCGCGGGCCAGCCGTCCACGGCAGCGCCACGCGCTGTCCGCTCTGCGGCAACGGCAGCTCTGACAGCCGACAAGATCGGCTATACGGCCACGCTGGGGATCCCGTCGTTGCGCGACGCGATCGCCGCACACACCAAGTCGTGGTACGACATCGATGTAGAAGCACGGAACGTCGTGGTGACAACGGGCTCGTCTGGCGGGTTTCTGTTGTCATTCCTTGCTTCTTTCGATGCCGGTGATGTCGTGGCCATGGCTCGGCCGGGTTATCCTGCCTACCGCAACATCCTCAAGAGCCTCGGGGTCGTGGTCGAAGAATTCGACTGCGGTCCCGACCTGGGATTCATGCCCTCCCTGGACATCTTCGAGGCGATGAACCCACGCCCCGATGGGATTATCCTGGCGTCGCCGGCGAACCCCACGGGGGCGATGGTTTCCGGCGCGGCCTTGGAGCAGATCGTCGCATGGTGCTCGGCGGCCGGCGTGCGACTTATTTCGGACGAGCTCTATCACGGCATCAGCTTCACCGTGCCGGCTTCGTCAGCATGGCAATACGGTCGGGATTCCATCGTTGTCAACTCATTCTCGAAATACTTTTCGATGACGGGCTGGAGACTCGGGTGGTTGTTGGTACCGGACATTCTTCTTGATGCCGTGGATCGGCTTGCTAGCAATTATGCAATCTGCCCGCCTGCTCTGTCGCAGCTGGCGGCCGTAGCGGCGTTTGAGGCGTATGCCGAACTGGACGAGAATGTCGAAAGATACAAACTGAACCGAGCATTGCTGCTCGATGCCTTGCCGTCCATCGGCTTGCCGAGGTTCGCGCCTGCCGATGGCGCGTTCTACATGTACGTCGATGTCTCGGACTTCACTGATGATTCGTTGCTGTGGGTCCGAAAGGTGCTCGACGACACCGGCGTTGCGCTGGCGCCTGGGGTCGACTTTGACACCCGGGCGGGTCAACGGTTCGCTCGCTTGTCTTTCGCGGGCGAAATCGGCGAGCTCGCGCAGGGTCTCGACGTCCTGGGGAAATACCTTCGTCGCTAAGGGTGATCTAGGGCGAGCTACGGGTCACCAAGGTCGCTACGGCTGACCAGCAGGCGGCGAAAAGCTTCGAGTCGGGCGGGGGAAGAGTGCCCTGACTCGACCCAGGCGTCGAGTTTGCACCCGTCGGCTGCAGTCAAATGTTCACAACTGCCCGGGCATTGAACCGCGCCGTCCTCGAGGTCGGGAAATGCCCACAGCACGTCTTGCGCTGTGACATGGTGCAGGCCGAACGACCGCACACCCGGGGTATCGATTACCCAGCCCTGTAAGGGAGAAGGCAGACGGAGGGCGACCGCGGATGTTGAAGTGTGGCGCCCCTTACCGATTCCGCTTACCACGCCAGTACTGCGTCCTGCGCCCGGTACCAGGGTGTTGACGAGCGTCGACTTTCCTACGCCGGAATGGCCGACGAACACGGTGATTTTGCCGTCCAAAACCTGTCGCACTTCGGTGAGGTCGGAATCCCGGGAGATGACCAGGGAGGGTACATCCAGGTCTGCATAGTTCGCGAGCACCTCGTCAGGCGAAGCCAGGTCCGCCTTGGTCAACAACAGAATCGGCTCCATACCCGCAGTTAGGGCGGCGACAACGCAGCGATCGATCAGTCCGTACCGAGGCGGCGGATCGGCAAGTGCCGTGACGATGAGCAATTGGTCGGCGTTGGCCACGATCACCCGCTCGTACGGGTCATTGTCATCGGCGGTACGGCGCAATACGGTCCGCCGGTCGGCCACCCTCACGATGCGAGCCAGAGTGTCCGGTTGTCCGGACGTGTCGCCAACAACATCGACGTGATCACCGACCGCGATTGCCGTGCGGCCGAGCTCGCGGGCACGCATTGTCGTCAAGACGACGTCGCTGTCGTTCAACAGGACACCGTATCGACCTCGGTCTACGGAGAGAACCATGCCAGGCGCGGCGGTTGCATGAGCCGGCCGCTGCTTTGTCCGGGGCCGAGTTCCGCGTGGCGAAGGCCGATGGCGGACGTCGTCTTCGTCCAGCCGATTCGCGTCGCGTCGCGCCATGATTCCCTACCCTGCTCGGGTTTGCGTTTGCGCTAACAGGCTCGTCCAGAGGCCCGGAAAGTCGGCCATCGTCTTGGTGGTGGAGGCAATGTCGTCGATCTTCAAACCTGCCACAACTAACCCGAGTACCGCCCCGGCCTGAGCCATTCGATGATCGGCGTAGGCGTGCCACAGGCTGCCGTGAAGCTTGGCGGGCCGGATTATCAGGCCATCGGGCGTCTCCGTGACGTCGCTACCCGCTGCGGCGAGCTCAGTTCGGATGGCAGCGAGTCGATCCGTTTCATGCCCTCGAATGTGTGCGACGCCCACGATCTGCGACTCGCCGTCCGCGAGAGCGCAGAGGGCAGCGAGAACGGGGGTCAACTCGCTCACGTCGTGTAGGTCGGCCACCAGCGGCCGGATCGTTCCGCCGGCCGTGACGCTCAACCCGTCTGGGTCCAGCCGAACGTCGGCGCCCATCTCGCTGAGCAGCGCCCGAAGGGCGTCTCCGGGCTGCGTGGTGACGCCTGGCCAATGCGGGATGGTCACAGTGCCACCAACAGCAAGGGCGGCCGCCAGAAAGGGAGCCGCGTTCGACAGATCCGGTTCGATAACGACATCGGGGGAGTCGATCACGCCAGGGCCGATCACCCAGCGGTTTGCAACCGCATCGTCGACGTCCACGCCGGCCCCGCGAAGTGCAGCGACTGTCATCTCAACGTGCGGCAGCGACGGCATCGGTTCGCCGATATGCCGAATCTCGACGCCTTTGTCGAAGCGGGCGCCGGCCAGCATCAGCGCGGAAACGAATTGCGATGACGCGGAGGCATCGAGTTCCAGGACGCCGCCCGGCACCGAACCGGTTCCCAGTACGGTGAAAGGCAACAACCCACGGCCTTCGTCGGAAATGCCGATACCCGCCTGTCGCAGCGCGTCGATCAGGGTAGCCATCGGTCGCGTTCGGGCATGTGGATCGCCGTCGAAGAAGGTGTCCCCGCTCGCGAGGGCGGCTACTGGTGGTACGAAACGCATGACCGTTCCTGCGAGACCACAATCGATCTGTGCGCCATGCAGCTGGCCCGGAGTTATCAACAGGCTGCCGGCGGCGTCCTCAGTAATGTCAGCGCCCAGGTTCCGCAGCGCCTCGACCATCAGCCAGGTGTCACGCGCGCGCAGTGGAGCAGTGATTCGGGTCGGGTTTCGGGATAGCGCGGCGAGGATCAGCGCCCGGTTGGTCAGTGACTTCGAGCCCGGTAACGCGACGGTTGCGGCCAGCGGGCCAGAACCGGCAGGCGCGGTCCAGGCGTCGACCTCGTCTGGACGCTGTGTTGGCGGCTGGTCTGCGCTTGCTGCCGCAGGGCTCGCACCGGATGTCATAGTCACAGTCTGCCGGTAACGTCGAACAGTATGTGTGGGCGGTACGTATCAACGAAGTCAACAGCAGACCTGCTGGACGAGTTCGACGCGGTGGAGGTGGCCGAGTCGGATGATCCGGTCATCGTGCCTGACTACAACGTAGCGCCGACAACATCGGTTCGAACGATTCTCACTCGACTCCCGAGAGGGATAGAAAGCAGGAGCGAGAGCGCTGTCGACCCAGTCAGGCAGCTACGCGCTGCCCGTTGGGGTCTGGTGCCTTCTTGGGCGAAGGACGAGTCGGTCGGCAACAAGATGATCAATGCACGCGCCGAAAGTCTGGCTGACAAGGCGGCATTCAAACGAGCTTTCGCCAAGCGGCGCTGTTTAGTGCCTGCCGATGGTTGGTACGAGTGGCATCGCACTACGGACACGGCCGGCAAGCCGGCCAAACAGCCATATCTCATGACCCCCGGCGATGGCCGATCACTTGCCCTTGCAGGCCTCTACGAGTTCTGGCGCCCGAAATCGACAGCAGGCGAATCTGACGATACCGAGGACTCTGCCGTGCAGTGGCTGCTCTCGGTCACCATCGTGACCGTGCCTGCGCAGGGCGAGTTGGCTGAGATCCACGAGAGAATGCCGTTGGTAGTCGGCCAGGCGAACTGGTCGCGCTGGCTGGATCCGTCGCAAGGCGGCCCCAGCGAGCTCCTGACTCCTGAAGACGAGGCGGCGCGCGAGGCACTTGAGCTGCGGCCGGTTTCTGCCAAGGTGAACAGCGTGCAGAACAATTCCGTCGACCTCTTGACCCGGGTAGAGCCAGCCGAACCGGCGCTGGAGCTCTTCTAGGTGACTCTCGGCGGCTGCAGATGATCCTCAAAACGACGGCCCAGACAACGAGGCTGATTATTGCTACTCCGGTCGGCCAGGCTTGGGTCGACCTCGACAGCGCTGACGGCCCGCTCTTGCTCGTAATTGGGCACGGTGCTGGCGGGACTGTGGAATCTCCCGATTTGCTCGCGGTTCGCAGCCACGCCCTGGCTGCCGGAATCAGCGTTGCCCGGGTCACCCAGCCCTACCGGGTTGCCGGTAAGAAGGCGCCTCCAACCGCAGCCTCGCTCGACGGCGCCTGGTCTGCGATCATCGCCAATCTGGGCCGCCGCAAACACCTCAAGGGGCTTGAATTCGTCTACGGCGGACGCTCGTCAGGGGCGCGAGTGGCCTGCCGGACCGCGGCGGACCGCTCGATCAGGCCGCCGGCCAGCCGAGTGGTCGCACTCGCTTTCCCCGTTCATCCGCCTGGCAAGCCCGAGAAGAGCCGGCTTGCGGAGTTGGCGTCGGTACCAGTCCCGACGCTGGTTGTCCAAGGCCTGCAGGACCCGTTCGGCATGCCAGGACCGCACCCCGACGTCACGGTTGTCGCAGTCGCTGGTGATCACTCGCTCAAGAAATCCGCGGAAGAGGTCGGCGCGGCTGTGGCCGCATGGCTGACAGCGCCCGGCTAGACCCTGATAGGACGCCGGGCCAGTTCCGGATAGACGCTAGGCGAGACCCGGACCGAACGGCGGCCACTCGCGTGCGACACCTGATCGGCAGAACTCAGCCGGGCCGGTCGGTTGCGATCGCCGCGATGTTCCCGCCGGTCAGCGACAGCAGATCTGTGGGCGTTAGTTCGACCTGCAGGCCCCGTCTACCGGCCGATACGAATATCGTGTCAAAGCCCTGGACGGAGCTGTCCAGGACGACCGGTATCCGGGACTTGTGACCGAGCGGGCTGATGCCGCCGAGTACATATCCGGTCGCCCGTTGGGCCTTTGCCGGATCGGCCATCTCCGCCTTCTTGCCGCCGGCTGCTGCGGCAAGTGCCTTGAGACTGAGCTTGGCCGATACCGGCACCACGGCGCAGACGAGACGCGAATCGACGGCAGCGATCAAGGTTTTGAAGATGCGGTTGGGGTCGATACCTAGCGCCTGAGCGGCCTCTTCTCCATACGACTCGGCGCGGGCGTCATGGTCATAGGGATGCAGTTTGTAGGCGATGCTCGCCCGCTCGAGTGTCGCAGTCGCCGGTGTAGCCCCGCTCATGCGGTTCATCCTGCCATCACGGCAGAGGTCTTACACTCTTCAACAGAGTCATACATGCATTCCAAACGGGGGAAAGCAAGCCAATGACCGATAGTTACGGCTATTCACGTCCCAGATCGCGGGCGATGGAGCTCTGGGGGCATCTGTCGCCCCAATTTTTGATGGTCGCGATCGCGATTTCGATCGCGCTCGGATTGCGCACCGCGCCACCTTCGATGGTGGATCTGCTCGCCCGAGTATCGCTGCTCGCGTTCGTCGTGGTGACCTGGCTGCAGATGCGCAGCCACGATCGCCGGCTGTGTGAGGCGTGCGCCGCAGGGATCCCGCTGAATGCCGCCGAGATGGCGCAGCGCTACCAACGTCGCTTCTACACGGCCCACGCCGGAACCAACCTGAAGCTGGTGGTGCCCTACCTGATCGTGCTGCTTGGCTCGAACTACTTGCTCACCCTGTCGGGCGGCCGGTGGCTGTGGGCCCTCGTGCAAGGTTCCATGATCTATTTGATCGCATCTCATTCGACCCACCGCAAGTTACAGCCATGGTGTCCTTGGTGCTCTGACGGCGGTGGCGGCACCGACAAATCCGTCTGGCAACCTGACGCACCGCGCGGTCCGGCCCGCCAACTCACCTGATCAGAGCGCGCCGGATTGCCCGGTAATGGTGTCGGCAATTCGTGGCGAACGGGGAATGGAATGGTTAACAGCGAGTGTTCCAACAGATGAGACCCTCGCTAAAGGAAGACCCCCCACAATGACGTTGCTGCTCGATCGGACGCCCGTTTCCCCGACCCCAGTGGGTTCGTGGACGACGGTCGGCACGCCTGAGCCCTCCGCGGTTCTGCGGCGCCCCGTAAGCTTCCAGTTGGCGGACGGTGCCGCTGCTGAGTCAGTCAGCAGTGCATCCGGCGGCCCGTCGAAGCTGAAGGGGAGTACAGCAGTGGCTGAGGAGACTGTCGAGCAGCGCCGAGCTCGGTTTGAGCGCGACGCTCTGCCGTTCGTCGACCAGCTGTATGCGGCCGCGATGCGGATGACGCGTAACCCCGCGGACGCCGAGGACTTGGTCCAGGAGACGTACGTGAAGGCCTTCGCGGCTTTCCATCAGTTCCAAGAGGGCACGAACCTGAAAGCGTGGCTCTACCGCATTCTCACGAACAGTTTCATCAATACGTATCGCAAGAAGCAACGAGAACCTCAGAAGTCGAGCTCGGAGAATATCGAGGACTGGCAGCTGCACGCGGCGGAATCGCATACCTCGTCCGGTTTACGTTCAGCCGAAATGGAAGCACTGGACCATTTGCCAGATTCCGACGTCAAGGACGCGCTGCAATCGCTTCCCGAGGAGTTCCGTCTCGCTGTGTACCTCGCAGACGTGGAGGGTTTCGCCTACAAGGAGATCGCCGAGATCATGGACACCCCGATCGGGACCGTGATGTCGCGTTTGCATCGCGGTAGAAAGCAGCTTCAGCTCCTGCTTGCCGACTACGCGAAGGACCGTGGTCTGGTCAAGGCCGGCTCGACCGGCGCAGGTGAAGGAGAGACATCATGATGGGCTTCGGGCCGGGTGGCCTGGATTGTGACCAGGTTCTGTCCGATGTGTACCTGTACCTTGACGACGAGACCGACCCAGAGGTTCGAGACCGCATCCGAACCCATCTCGACGATTGCGCGCCCTGCCTGCGGCACTTCGGGCTGGAGCAGGACGTCAAGTCCCTCGTGGCGCGGACCTGCGGCGGTGACGTAGCCCCCGACAGTCTCAAGTCAACGATTCGGCTGCGATTGACCGAGGTCGTCATAGAAACGTCGCATCTTGAGTACCGGGCCGACTGACTGGCTTAGCCGCTCGGTTGCGCTTCTGGACACAGCTTTTAGACACAGCTTTTAGACACAGCTTTTAGACACAGCTTCTAGACACAAAGGCCGGACCTCACCCTTCGAGGTCCGGCCTTTGTCATGTCTTGCTCACCTCGGAGGTCGTTACTTGAAAATGCCGGCCATTTCCGCTAATCGTCAGAATCTCGGCAATTGCCCAGGACGCAATCAGACTCGGTGGGCCGAGAACTGTTCGATGCCCGGGTATGGCAGGCTCAGCGGCACCATGTCAGCCCTGTCCGACCTCCTGGCGAGTCACACCCACCTCGACGCTGAGCAGACTGGTCATCTGCAACGATTGGTCGCCGAGTGGCAGTTGCTCTCAGACCTCTCGTTCGCCGATTTGCTTCTCTGGGTGCCGATCGGGACTGCCCCCGCAGGCTCGGAGTGGACGAGTGAGTCCAGCGGCGCTCTCAGCTCCGTAGAGTTCCTCTGCGCAGCTCAGTGTCGCCCCACGACGGGGCCGACCGCGTACCTGCACGACCAGGTGGGTGACCACCTCAGCGGCCCAAAGGCAGCGCCACTGCAGATCGCGCTGGGGGAGTCGAGAATCTTTCGGGAGTCGGACCCGGACTGGGACGGTGACACGCCGATCCGACGCGAAGCCATCCCGATTCTCTTCCAAGGCCGTCCCGTCGCTGTACTCGGCCGTGATTCGAATCTGACCAGCGTGCGCAGCCCCAGCCAACTCGAGTTGGCTTATCTCCAGAGCGCAGCCGACCTGGCCTCGATGGTCGCTGCCGGCGCGTTTCCTGGTCCGGGAAGCGATCGCGAGGAGGCTGCCGGTCCGCGTGTTGGCGACGGGATGATCAGGGTGGACCGGACTGGCGCCGTTCTATACGCCAGCCCAAACGCCTCCTCGGCGTTCCGCCGGCTGGGCTTTACCGGCAACCTCCTGACGGCTCCGTTGTCGGCCGCAGTCGCTGCCTTGGCCCGAGACCCGTTCGATGCTGCCGACCTCGACGAGATGCTCCACGAGGCCCTCGCCGGGGATCATCCGTTCAGCCGCGAAATCGACGGCGGCGGAGCGATCGTCCAGTTTCGGGCGATACCGTTGTTCTTGCGAGGCGAATCGCTCGGTGCGCTCGTGCTGCTTCAGGATGTAACCGAGTTGCGGCGCCGTGATCGGCAGATCCTCAGCAAGGACGCAACGATTCGCGAAATCCACCATCGAGTGAAGAACAACCTGCAGACGGTGGCAGCTCTGTTGCGCCTCCAATCGCGGCGGTTGGCAAATCCGGAAGCTCGGACCGCGCTTGAAGAGTCGATGCGGAGAGTTTCGTCGATCGCCTTGGTTCACGAGACGCTGTCTTCGGCGATCGACGAAGAGGTCGACTTTGACGAGGTCGTGGATCGATTGCTGGAAATGCTCGTCGACGTGACCGGCGCCGCGGGCCGAGTGAGCGTCGGGCGCGTCGGCACCTTCGGCCAGCTGCCGGCCGAACTGGCTACGCCCCTAGTCATGGTCCTCACGGAGCTCGTGGGAAATGCAGTCGAGCATGGATTTGCCGACGGCCGAACCGGTTCGGTCGAGGTTTCAGGCGCGAGATCGAGGGGAACGCTCACGGTGCAGATTGCTGACAACGGGGCGGGGCTGCCGGACGGTTTCTCACTCGATCGCGCCGATCGGCTCGGACTGCAGATTGTTCGCACGTTGGTTGACGCCGAACTCAACGCCGTTCTCGAGCTGACTCGACGCCCGGAGGGCGGAGCTGGGACGGCGGCAATTGTGCGAATCCCGCTGAGCCGTAAGGATCGCGGTCCTTCAAGTTAGTACGCCGCGCCATCCCGGCGCTTCGGGAGGTCCTGCGCCGGGTGACGATGCATCGGGTGACCATGCATCGGTCGATGGCAGGCGCGGCTTCGGGAACGAATTTCGCTTCAGGAACGAATTTCTGGGTCGATCAGGGTGAACGAAATGACCTGTCAGGCCATGCGGGCGCGAGCGCGAGCGTTGCGACGCTTGAGTGCTCGTCGCTCGTCCTCACTCAATCCACCCCAGACTCCGGCATCCTGCCCGCTCTCGAGCGCCCAAGCCAAGCATTCAGACATGACCGGGCAACGACGGCAAACTGCCTTCGCTTCCTCGATTTGCATCAATGCCGGACCGGTGTTGCCGATCGGAAAGAACAGTTCCGGGTCCTCGTCGCGGCATACCGCGCGGTGACGCCAGTCCATGGGGTATTTCTCCTATCGTGCTTGAGTACTGCAGGCCGGAATAGTGCTACCCACAGCGCTTGTGAATTCTTTCACGAGCTCCTGCGTACGGCAAGCAAAACCGGCTTCTTGACAGCTCGATCACATCAAGGAACTCATCACCGGTTGCGCTTTCAAACTCCTGCTGCGAGTACAGGGTTGCTTACCCTCGGCGACGAAGCAAGGGCTTTACCCCAATTAGTAGTACTCGGTAACAGGATCCTCAGGCTCTTCACAGGTCGATTCAAGCCTTTTAGGAGCCACTAAACCAATACTCGGAGGGCGTCGCGTATTCCCGTGAAGTGCACCTCTTGGCGCTCGCCGAGTGCATCGCCGTCGACTTGGAATGGCAGCGGGCGGGACGCGCGAAGCGTGAACTCGGCCAGATCGTGTTCCATACGCGCGCCGAATTCTTTGCGCCGGGTTGTCCCTCGAGCGATTCTCGCTGCCCCCCACAACACGCTGGGCAGTCCTAGCCTCGTCCGGACATAGAGGTCGAGACCCTCGTTGAACGATGCCTGCGGAGTAGGAGACAGCGGGCGGTTTCCGAGGAATGTCCACGGCGTGCAGTTGGTAACGATGGCCATGTAGAGATCAGGCCGGATCTCGCCGTCCGGGAGTTCGAGTTCCAGGGCGGGCTTGTGTCGCTGCTCGGTGAAGAACTTTCGGATCGTAGTGCGGACGTACAGGCCGTGCGTCGATTTGCGGCCCCGCCGACGGTGCGCCTCAACATCGCTGACAACCGCCGCGTCCAAGCCCAGCCCAGCGGCGAAGACGAACCAGCGGTCGTCGGCGCGGCCAAGGCTGATGCTGCGACGCCGCTGGCCGTCTATCGCGTTGATGAGTGCACCGGCGGCTTCGATCGGGTCGTTGGGCAGGCCAAGCGCTCGCGCGAACACGTTCGTCGACCCACCCGGTATAACGCCCAGGGCGGGCACGCGATCGTGGACTCCATCTGTGAGCAGACCGTTGACAACCTCGTTGACCGTGCCGTCACCGCCGAGGGCGACGACCACATCGACGCCGTCCCGCATCGCCCTGCAGGCAAGTGCTGCCGCGTGTCCCCGGTTCGCGGTCTCGTCCACCTCGAGTTTGGCGTTTGCTGCCAGAGCGTGGACTACGACGTCACGCTGGCGGGGCGTCGTCGACGTCGCACGCGGATTGGAGACGACGAGGACGCGCACGATTCTGACTGTACTTGTCGGTAACCGCTCGGAGCCAACGCTGCTTGGCATGCTGCGGGCCGCGCTGATGGGGCGCGGGCTGCTCACCTACTCTGCAGATGTGCCGCAAGCAGCCGATGAACCACGAGAGAACGTGCCAACTGCGATCCGAGCCGCGGCCGCGATCGTCTTCGCTGAGGCGGTCGCCTTGCTCGGTGCGGCAGTCGTGTTGCTCGTTCTGATCGCGGTCCACACGACGACCCGGCTTTGGGCTGCCTTTGCCGTCGTGGGCTTCGCGCTCGGGGCTGCGGCTGTCCTGTGGCTGTGCGCACGCGGCCTGAACCGATTGCGCCCGAGCGCACGCACCCCGGTAGTTCTCATCCAGCTATTGACGCTTCCGGTTACGTTCTCGCTCGGATTTCAGGCGGGCCGGCTGTTCATTGCCGTGCCTATCCTGCTGGCTGCACTCGCGACACTCGTGCTGCTGTTCACGCCGGAGGCACGGCAGTCCCTCGATCGGGTCCTCTAGCGAATCTTCAATTTTGACAGGCTCAATCGTCGACGTGGACGTCTGGCAGCTTGTCTCGCAAGTCGGTCAGCGTCTTGGCCAGCAGCCTCGAGACGTGCACTTGGGACACACCCAGCACAGCTGCGATCTCGCTCTGCGTCTTGTTCTCGACGAACCGCAGCAGCAAGGCTTGGCGTTCGCGGCCGGCCAGACCAGCCAGCACCGGACGCAGCGCGTGCCGGATCTCGACATGCGCCAACGCGACGTCGGACTCGATCAGCGAATCGGCGATGCTCATTCCGGTCGAGGCGTTTGGCGCATCGAGCGGAATCGCGTTGTAAGCCCGCGCTGATTCGGTGCCCTCGATGACATCCTCTTCGGTGATGTTGAGATGCCTCGCGAGCTCGGCGACCGTAGGCGATCGCCCGAGCTGCTGCGAGAGTTCGCCGATACCTGACGTCAGCGCGCCCTGCAGTTCCTGAAGGCGCCGGGGAACGCGCACCATCCATCCACGATCGCGGAAATGGCGTTTGATCTCACCGACGATATTCGGCGTGGCGAAGGTCGAGAACTCGAGGCCGCGCTCAGGTTCGAACCGGTCGATCGCGTGTAGCAAACCGATCGTCCCGATTTGAACCAGGTCGTCGGATGGTTCACCCCGGCCCGCGAATCGCCGCGCGAGATAGCTGACGAGTGCCATATGCGCCTCGACGAGCTGGTCACGAATCTCGCGGTGAGCTACAGAGCCCGGATCGAGTCTGTTCAACTCAACGAACAACAAACGGACCCGATCCCGGTCCGGACGATTCCGCCCCGCAGCAGTCTCGGCCTGATCGGGCGTAGTCGGGTTTTGCTCCGTCATCGTGTGTGCGGGGTGCGGGTTTTGCTCAGTGTGACCGACAGGCGGCCGTTGACGAGGTCGGTGCCTACGTCATCCGCGAGTGCTGCGAGAACCATCCAGGCGAAGCTAGATTCGTCGATCTCCTTGCCCTCGGCGGCGGTTGTCTCCGACAGGGAAACGGTCACGGTCAAGCTGTCGTGATGGCCACCGAAGGAGGCGTTGAGCCTGCTTCGAGCAGTGGCCGAAGGTAGCAGCAGGGCGCTCGCCTCATCGACAGCAATGCGCAAGTCGTCGATCTCTTCGAGCGTGAAGTCCCGGCGCGCGGCCAACGATGCGGTGACCGTCCTGAGCACCGAGACGTAAGCCGGGTCGGCAGGCAGCGCGAGTTCGACCTCGGCGCCCCCAGAGCCGTTCCTGCCGTCCAGGTCTTCAACGCCTGAGCCCGGATCTGGGTCCGTCACGATGCCGCACTCCTGTCGACCAATGTCATCCGGTCCCCGGGTAGTTCGTCGGTGTTCATGTCCATGGGATGGATTGGATTATCGATCCATCGAGATTCCAGCGCAGGATGACACGGCTGTCGCGCTCGTATCCGAGGCTTGACACCGCGCCGGTGCCGAGCCAGTAATGCCTGCCAGCGCTGACCGGTTCGCCCAGCCACCGCGCGGCTACGCACCGGCTTGCGTGTCCGTGCGAGAACGTGAGCACCGGGCCTTGCTCCTGATGTGTCGTGGCAAGCGTCACGACCCGATCAAGGCGCGCGGTGACCTGATCCGCAGTCTCTCCGCCCGGAACCTGGCCCGACCAGATCGTCCATCCTGGATCTTCGCGTCGGATGTCCGCTGACGTCCGTCCTTCATAGTCGCCGTAGTCCCATTCTGCGGCGTCCTCGGTGACGACCTGTGGCGTGAAGCCTGCCAGCTCCGCAGTCCGCAGGGCTCGTTGTCTTGGCGAGCTGATCACGAGTGAGGGCCGCGCTCCATCGAGGAGCCGTCGGACAAGCTCGCCAGCAGCGCGGGCCTGATCTTCACCGACCTTGGTCAACTCGATATCTGTCCGTCCGGTGTGCTGGCCGCGCTTGCTCCATTCGGTCTCGCCGTGGCGAATGAGAACCAGCGCCGGCCTGCCAGACGTGAATAACGCAGAGGCCGATCCGGACTCCGGATCGGCCTCCACTGCGGTATCAACTCTCGTGTCGTTCACACGGCCGTCGAACTGCGAATCGCTCACGCAGCTTTCTTGGTCTCCCAGAAGATGGTGTCGATCTGGGCGATGAGGTCCAGGAGTTTCTGGCCTTCGGCAGGGTCAACTGCACCCTTGCCACCAGCGGCGCCGGCTGCCTTCGTAGCGGTGTTGAACAGCTCGTGCAGCTGCGGGTACTTCTCGAAGTGTGGCGGCTTGAAGTAGTCCGTCCAGAGCACCCAGAGGTGGTGCTTGACGAGTTCGGAGCGCTGCTCCTTGATGATCAGAGCGCGAGTACGAAAAACTGGGTCCTCGTTGCCCTGGTACTTCTCCATGATGGCCTTCACGGACTCTGCCTCGATGCGGGCCTGAGCGGGGTCATAGACACCGCAAGGCAGGTCGCAGTGAGCTGAAGCGGTGGTCGAGTGCCGCAGCAAACGCATGACATCTCCTTCAGTCAGACTATGGGGCGCCCTCTTCTTGGAGCACGTTGGCGACCCTACTCCGACGACAGTTCCTCGATCAGGCAGCATGCATCAGATGACGTACGTGTTGCCGTGGCAGGGCGTATGGGTCGTTGGATCTTCGATGACGCCGACGCTGATTCCGGGCGACCTCGTCATAGCGTCTTACCGGGCTCCCGCGGTACCCGGTGCTGTCGTCCTGGCTCGATTTCGTACTCAACCAGATCTCCTGGTGGTCAAAAGGGCTGTAAGCGAGACAGCCGACGGCTGGATCCTGGCCAGCGACAATAGCCGAGCAGGCTCAGATTCGCGCGTTCACGGTGAGGCCGACGTGCTGGCGCGGGTGTTGTGGATTCTTCCACTAGCTCAGGCACGCCGACCGGCGCCACCGTCGCCAACGGTCGGCCTACGTTACCGATTGGGTCGGTTGCGCCCGCGCCGTGTCAACGTTGAGACGCCACTGGACTTGTGATGTATCCGTGGCCTTGCTCACGCAGCGAGTCGGTGACTGTGCGTCGCAGCCCAGACATGCCAGACTCTTTGCCTACGGGGCAACCCCGGATAGCCCGAAGACCCGATTCATCAGAGGCAGGCCGCGATCCCGGCTCGTGCCCCGAAGCTTGAGCGGACGCACACCCTCGCCGTCCCACCGGACGTCAGCACTCCGCCTCATAATCGGTGTGCTCCGGCATTTGCCGCATGACCGTAGCTTCGTGGCGGGGACGTTCGAAAATTCGTGTTAGTTCACACCTCTCTGGGAGCCTGCAATGACGCAGCCGTTCGATCCGAACAGCCCGATCTTCAAGAGCCACGAGGGCGGCAAGCTCGTCGTCAAGAGCACAATGGCTCTGACCGACCGCGAGTCGCTATCACTGGCGTACACCCCAGGCGTGGCGGAGGTATCTTCGGCGATCGCTCAGAACGAGGACCTTGCCGCTGTCTATACCTGGCGTTCGCGGCTGGTTGCCGTGATCAGTGATGGCACCGCAGTGCTTGGTCTCGGGGATATCGGGCCCGCTGCTGCGCTGCCGGTCATGGAAGGCAAATCAGCGCTCTTCGAACAGTTCGCCGGCCTGAATTCGGTGCCGATCGTGCTTGCGACCACAGATACTCAAGAGATCATCGATACCGTCGTCAGGATCGCCCCGTCGTTCGGTGGCATCAACCTCGAGGACATTTCCGCACCGAGGTGCTTCGAGATCGAGGAGCGGCTCCGCGAGCTGCTGCCGATCCCGGTATTCCATGATGACCAGCACGGCACGGCGATTGTCGTCCTGGCGGCTCTTCGCAACGCAGCGATAATCACCGGTCGGACCTTGGGCGAGCTGCGCGTGGTGGTCTCGGGAGCCGGGGCAGCCGGAGTTGCGTGTGCCAAGATCCTGCTCGCAGCGGGTATCGGCGATATTGCGGTGGCGGACTCACGGGGCATCGTGCACCCGGGCCGCACGGACCTCACTCCGGTCAAGCAGGAGCTGGCGGCCAAGACGAACACGCTCGGGCTGACCGGTTCCTGCGAGGAGGCGATGATCGGCGCGGATGTCTATCTGGGCGTGAGCTCAGGTGCGGTACCCGAATCTACGGTCTCGCAAATGGCCAAGAACTCGATCATTTTCGCGCTGGCCAACCCGACGCCTGAGGTCCACCCCGATGTCGCGCACCGCCACGCCGCGGTGGTTGCTACCGGCCGCAGCGATTTTGCCAATCAGATCAACAACGTGCTCGCCTTCCCGGGAGTCTTCGCCGGTGCCTTCGACGCTGGTGCGCGGACTATCACCGAAGGCATGAAACTCGCGGCCGCCGACGCCATTGGCAACGTTGTGGCCGCCGAACTGCGACCTGACTACATCGTGCCGACCCCGTTTGACGTGCGCGTCGCGCCGGCAGTGCGGGCCGCGGTTGCCGATCAAGCTCGCCGAGACGGCGTCGCACGCATCCTCTAACTTCCGAATCGTGTAACGCTCGGCATCAATGGGATGCCGAGTGTTACACGATGCGGGGAGAAGTGCGTCTAGGCGACGATCAGTGAACTGTCTGGACGGGGGAGTCGCCGCGGATCGAGCTCGCCCCAGGTTTGGGCGAGAATCTGAACCGCTCGAACGAGCTGTGGTGCCGGTAGCGCGAACGGAATCCGCAGAAACCGTTCCAGTGCACCGTCGATCGCGAAGCGGGACCCCGGGCTGATCAGTACGCCCCGATGTTCGAGCAGGTGCGTCATGGGCGTGGCTGCCGGAGCGTCGAGTTCCACCCACACCGACAGGCCGCCCGGCGGGCACACCGTTGTCCAGCTTGGTAGCTGATCGGACAGCTCCGAAAGCAGCACGTCGCGCTGCAAACGCAGGCTGTTGCGGCGACGATCGATGCTGTCATCGGGATTGGTGATGAGATGCAAGGCAACGAGTTGCTCGATTACTGCCCCGCTCATATCGCCAAGCGCGCGAGCGCCGGCCAGCCGTTGAATATCGCCAGGATCGGCCCGTACCCAGCCGATCCGTAGACCGCCCCAGATCGCCTTGGACAATGATCCGAGACTGAGGACGGAGTCATCGATGGCCGCCATCGGCATCGGGCAGCCGGGACTGCCCCCAAGGGCTTCATCGCGTTCATCGCGTTCATAGCCTTCGCGCTCTTCGGTGGTGCGAAGATCGATGTCGATGAAGGATTCGTCGACAACGATGCGCGTTCCCGATCGCCTAGCGGCTGAAGCTGCATGGCGCCGTTGGCTGGTGCCGACCAAGGCGCCGGTCGGATTGTGGAAGTCGGGTATCAGGTATGCCAGTCTCGGCGCCGTTTGCTGCAGCGTGTTTGCGATCGCTTCTAAGTCCCAGGCGTGTTGTTCGCCAAACGGCACCGGGATGGCGCGGGCGCTGTGGGCCTTGATCGCCTCGAGCGCCCCCGGGTAACTCGGTAGCTCGGTCAGCACGCGATCTCCGGGGCTGACCATGGTCCGCAAGATCAGATCGAATCCGTGCTGGGCACCATTGGTGATCAGGATGTGCTCGGCGGTGGTCGGTACGCCTCGGGCGCGATATCGCTGTGCGACCGCCTCCCGCAATTCCTCTATCCCGTAAGGGTGATAGCCACTAGCGGCGGTGAACGGGCCAAGCCGCGCGTGAGCTGCCAAGGTCGCGTTCTCGATGACACCCGGCATCGCCTGCAAGCTGGCGATGGAGAGGTCGAGGGTGTCCGGCGGCAACGCTGCGCGAGCCATCCGAGCACCGGGCCCGGTCACTCGTGCGGCCGCGGGGAGCATCAGATAGCTCCCAGAGCCCTGCCGACGAACTAGCATGCCGGTCGCGGCCAGGTCGTCGTAGGCGGCGGTTGCGGTCGCTCGGCTGATCTGCAGATGCCGTGCCAGTTCCCGCTCCGATGGCAGCCGAGCGCCTGCCGGTAGCCGGCCATCCAGCACCAGCGCGGCGAGCGCCTGGCTGAGGGCTCGATAGCGAGGACCGGTTTGCTCTGCGAGATCGGGTATCAGGCCGGCTACGGTAAGCGGGCCAATTCTGCCGGGGGTCGCAGAATGCGCCTCGTTGGATGTGCTCACCACGCCATTCTGCACCCTTGTGCCTTGAGTGGACCGATGAGTCAGGCCACTTCCTACGGATTGGCTCTGTTGATGGGCTTCAATTGGACTGCAAGATTGAGCGGTGGATATCGAAAGTGTGCGCGGCGCAAAGGTGAGGCTTGATCGATCCCGTTCCCGGACGATCGGGGCCTGGCTACGCCGCTTGAGTCAGCTCTACGTCGGGCTCTGCCTCTACGGCGCATCAGCGGCCATGCAGGTTCAAGCCGGGCTCGGTTTGGACCCTTGGGACGTGCTGCACCAGGGCATCGCCAATCGAGTACACCTGGCCATCGGCACCGTGTCGATCATCGTGGGAGCAGTCGTGTTGCTGGGCTGGCTGCCCATTCGACAGATACCCGGATTGGGCACAGTCAGCAACGTGGTCGTCGTCGGTCTGTCGCTGAATGTGACCCTCGGCTTCCTGCCCGTGCAGCATGGTTTGCTGGCCCGCTATGCCCTCCTACTCGGCGGCATAGTGCTCTGCGGCCTAGCGACCGGGATGTACATCACCGCCGGGCTGGGCCCCGGCCCGAGGGACGGTCTGATGACTGGGTGGTCCCAGAAGCTGGGCACGTCTATTCGCTTGACTCGTACCGCGATCGAATTGAGCGTCCTGGCGGTCGGCTGGCTGCTGGGCGGCACGGTTGGTGTCGGCACCGTACTGTTCGCGGTCGCGATCGGCCCGATAGCCCAGATGTTTCTGCGGCTGTTCGGGGCGAGCTATGGGCGGACTTCCATAGCCGCTGGAGCGGCAATCGCTGCTCGGTGCGTGCCGGAGACGATGTCCACCTCGTGGACGAGTCGCTCGACGTCGACGAAGATCGAGACGAGCAAGCGTCCGGCCCCTCCGCTCGGCGAAGTGGAGATACCGGCGTTCGACGGATCTTCGGTCGTCGCCGAATCGACTTGATCGAACTCGGCTGCTCCCGGATCGCCGTCGATCGTCAGCGAGCCCAACGCGTGTACTGCCCGCGCAGCGAGCATGGACGCCCGCGCTGGAATTCGCTCGAGGAGTGCCCGGTCCGGCACGGAGTTCGGCTGGTCAAGCAGCCGACCGAAGGCCGCGACCGCCTCGCTAGCAGCCTCGATGAGTTCTGACAGAGATGGCAGTGCCGCGGCCACGGTCGGGTCCGCCTCGTGCCTCGGTAGCTCGAGCAAGCTGCGCGCGATGCCGCGGGTCTGAGTTATCGCATGATCCAGGGCACGGCGCCCTTCCGTCAGCCTGGCGAGTTGATCAAGATCTGCTCGGGCCCGTGGGTTGAATTGCAGACTCTCTTCGCCCTGCTTGACGGTCGCGATCGCAGCGCGGGAGTCGGCGCCGAGATCGCGCGCCCGCGACAACCACCGGTGCAGGGTCTCTTCATCCGGATGGGTGCTAAGACCTGTGGCAATCTCGTTCAGGAGCGCCCCGAGGTCCTCCCCGAGCGCTCGTAACGCTCGGCCACCTTCGGAAACATAGGACGCCGGGCTGATCAATACGTTCACCAGAACCCCGATCAATGCACCGAGGGCGGTGTCAATGGTCCGCTCGATGCCGTAACCGGTTCCGAGCGACAGTGCCAACATCGCTGAGATCGCGACCTGCCCGGACAGGGTGCCCAGCCGCAATAGCTCTCCGACGATCAGTCCCACCAGTACGACCAAGCCGATCGACCACCAGCTCACGCCGAGAAGGTGACCGAGGGCGGCGGAGCCACCGAGCCCGACCGTTACCGCAACGGTTAGCTGAATGCTGCGCATCAAAGAAGAGCGAACCGTTATTTGCAAGACGATGATCGCTGCCAACGCCGCCAAGGCAGGTCTTGGACTGTTGATCAGCTCCGCTGCCAGCCACGCGAGCGTCGCCGCAATCGTCGATTTGAGGATTCGGCGGAAGACCTCGCGTTCAATGGAAAGCGTTTCGCGGACTCCGAGCGCACGAACACGTGCCGACAGCTGATCGACGCGGCTACGTAGGTTGCTCCATTCGGCCACGAGTGAAGTATCCCCGCTTCGGTCCGGGCGAGGGCCCATAAACCCCGAGCGACGGCCCCTCAAGCCCGCCTTGGCGCACCTGACATTGAGCGAGACTCAGTCATCTTCGTCATCGGCCCGGGCGAGCCAGGTGGCGAGCCGCTCAATCGGGATTTCGAATTCTGGGTTCAGGTCGACGAAGGACTGAAGGCGACCCGCCAACCACGCGAGGCTGACCTCCTCATCACCACGACGACTCTCGAGCTCTTCTATGCCTCGATCGGTGAAGTACATCTACTCTCCTGGGTAGCTGACGCCGAGAACCGCGCGAGCTTCGTCCAGCAACTCGAGAATGGCGATCGTGTCGGCATGAGGGATCAAAGGGCTTTCCATGAGCCCGGCACGCAGGCAGCGACCCACCTCGGCGATCTCAGGCCCATACCCGTATCCGTGGCCGGCGATGGGGTCTGCAAGCCGGTACTCGGTCTCAGCGGTGTGCACGATCAACCCCGTGGGCCGGTGCGATTCACCTTCGGTGGCAATCCAGCCCGTCGAACCGAACACCACGCCTTGGTTTGGAGCTGGCGTCGAGGCTGAGCACCACAATTGAGCACCGGTACCGAGGCTGTACGTCCATTCCATAGCGACCGTGTCGTCGGTACCGGTGGGCGAGAGGACCCCGGACGTCAGAACGGTTGAAGGGCGTCCGAGGAACAGGTATGCGAACGTAATCGGGTACACACCGAGATCGAGTAGGGCGCCCCCACCGTTAGCCAGGTCATAGAGCCGGTCTGCAGGGTCGAATGGCAGGCCGAGTCCGAACTCGGCACGGACGCCGCGGACCTCCCCGATAGCTCCCTCGCTGATCAAATGTTCGGCTTTGCGGATCAATGGATTCGTGCGCATCCACATCGCTTCCATCGCAAAGACGCCAGCGTCCGTCGCCGCTTCGAATACTTCCCGGGCATCGCCGGCGTTCAGGCAGACGGGCTTTTCGATCAACACCGACTTGCCGGCCTCGATGGCCAGCAACGCATGATCGTGATGGCCGGGGTGCGTGGTTGCGATGTACACAACGTCGACCTCTACATCAGAGACAAGCGCTTCGTAGCTTCCGTAGCTGCGCATTTCTCCGTAGCGCGCCGCGAATTCAGCTGCTCGGCTGGCATCGCGCGCTCCGACCGCCGCCAACACATTTCCGTCGGTCAGGACAATGTCGTGGCAAACCTTGTCCGCGATGCTGCCCGCCCCGAGGATGCCCCAGCGAACCGGTTGCTCGTCAGAAAGTCGTTCTGGCATGTATCCAACCTAGCGCCTGCCACGGTCGACTCACCCGAGTGCGGTCGCTACGACATCGCGCTGCTGGGCCTCATGGACACTGGCCGAGCCGACAGCCGGAGAGGCTGATGCTCTCCGCGAAGCCCGATAGATCGGTCGGGTGTCGCCGCCGGCAGCAAGTTGTTCCGGCAGGTTCAAGGCGATGAACGGGTAGGCACCCTGGTTTGCCGGCTCTTCCTGAGCCCAGATGAGCTGCGCGGTCGGATACTTGGCCAGCTCCGCTGCGATCTCGTCGGCCGGCAACGGGTACAGCTGCTCTACACGCACCAAAGCGACATCAGTGCGGTTCGCGGCCGACCGGGCGGCGAGCAGGTCGTAGTAGATCTTGCCGCTGGACAACACCACTCGGGTCACGCCGTCAGCCGAGACGGTGTTGTCGCCGATCACTCGGCGGAAGCTTCCCGTCGTGAACTCGTCGATCTGGCTCACAGCGGCCTTGAGTCGCAGCAAGGACTTCGGGGTGAAAGCTATGAGTGGCCGGCGGATGTCTGACAATGCCTGGCGGCGAAGCAGATGGAAATAGTTCGCAGGCGAGGAGCAGATGGCGATCGTCATGTTGTTCTCGGCCGCGAGCTGAAGGAAGCGTTCCGGCCGACCTGATGAATGGTCTGGTCCCTGACCTTCATAGCCGTGCGGCAGAAGTAAGGTCACCGAAGACCGTTGGCCCCACTTGGCCTCACCGGAGGCGATGAACTCATCGATTATGGTCTGCGCGCCGTCGGCAAAGTCGCCGAACTGTGCTTCCCAAACGACAAGAGACTCCTCGTTCGCGACCGAGTAGCCGTACTCGAAACCCATTGCTGCGTACTCCGAAAGCAAGGAGTCATAGGCGCGAAACGGCGCGGTGGCATTCGGGATGTGCCGCAGCGGCGTGTACTCCTCGCCGTTCACGCGATCGATCAGCACCGCGTGTCGCTGGGTGAAGGTGCCACGGCGCGAGTCCTGACCCGCGAGGCGAACCGGATGTCCGTCGACTGTGAGCGAGCCGAACGCGAGCAGTTCAGCTGTGGCCCAGTCGACATCGCCACCCGTCGTCATCGCGACTCGTCGGTCGATCTGTGGCTTGAGCCGGGGATGAATTGTGAATCCCTCGGGATGATTGGCGTAAAGCTCCCCGATGCTCTTGATCAACTCTGCCGAGATCGCACTCGGCGCCTGTTGTTGTGGTGCGGACTCGTTCATGACCGGTTCGGGCGTAGGTCGTCCAGTCGCATTGCGGGTTTCGAGGAAGACCTTTTCCAGTTGAGCCTGGAAGTCCTTGAGGGCCTCTTCGGCGTCGGTGATCGTAATGTCACCGCGGCCGATGAGCGCCTCCGTGTAGAGCTTACGAACGCTCCTCTTGTTATCGATGATGTCGTACATCAGCGGTTGGGTGAACGAGGGGTTGTCGGCTTCGTTGTGACCGCGCCTGCGGTAACAAACCATGTCGATGACGACGTCCTTCTTGAACGTGCGCCGATACTCCACGGCAAGTCGGGCAACCCGAACGCAGGCCTCGGGGTCGTCGCCGTTCACGTGGAAGATCGGAGCCGAAATCATCCGTGCGATATCGGTGCAGTAGAGGCTCGATCGTGATTGCGACGGCGATGTCGTGAAACCGACCTGGTTGTTCACGACGACGTGAACGGTGCCACCGGTGCGGTACCCGCGAAGCTGCGACAGGTTGAGGGTCTCTGCAACTACGCCCTGTCCGGCAAACGCAGCATCACCATGCATGAGCAAGGGCAGCACGGTGAAACCGCCCTCGCCCTTGTCGAGAATGTCTTGCTTGGCGCGCACTATTCCTTCGAGAACTGGATTGACAGCCTCTAGATGAGATGGATTCGCGGTCAGCTCGACGGCGATCGCCTTACCGTCCGGTGAGGTGTACGTACCTTGCGCGCCGAGGTGGTACTTGACGTCACCGGAGCCTTGCGCTGTCCCCGGATCGATATTGCCCTCGAACTCGTTGAAGATCTTCGCGTACGGCTTGCCGACGATGTTGGCCAGCACGTTGAGGCGGCCGCGGTGTGGCATACCAATGACAACTTCGTCGAGGTCCTGTGCAGCTGCGGTCGCCAGCACCGCGTCGAGCAGCGCAATCACGGTCTCGCCGCCTTCGAGGCTGAAGCGTTTCTGGCCGACGTACTTCGTCTGCAGGAAGGTCTCGAAGGCCTCGGCGACGTTCAGCCGCGAGAGGATGTGCTTTTGCTCGTCGCGGGTAGGCGCGTCGGTCTTGACTTCGATGTGGGACTGGATCCAGGCTCGCTCTTCGGGATCGATGATGTGCATGTACTCCACGCCCACGCGGCGGCAGTACGCGTCACGGAGCACCCCGAGAATGTCGCGCAGTTTCATGAGCTTGTTGCCCGCGAAACCGCCGACCGGGAACTCGCGGTCGAGATCCCACAGGGTCAGACCGTGTTTGGTGATGTCGAGGTCAGGATGGTTGCGAATCATGAACTCGAGCGGATCGGTGTCGGCCATGAGGTGGCCCGAGGTGCGGTAAGCGTTGATCAGCTCGACCACCCGCGCCGACTTGTCGATCTGGCCCTCGTGGCTGACCTCGCGGTCGGTGAGCCACACGACGGGCTCATAGGGGATTCGCAGTGCTTTGAAGATGTCGTAATAGAAGTTGTCTTCGCCAAGCAGCAGCTGATGAACCTTGCGCAGGAACTCGCCGGATTGCGCGCCCTGGATGATGCGATGGTCATAGGTCGACGTCAGCGTCATGATCTTGCTGATCGCCGCACCAGTGAGTGCTTCTTCGCTCATTCCGCTGTACTGAGCGGGGTACTCCATCGCGCCGACGCCGATGATGGTGCCTTGCCCTTGCATCAGGCGCGGCACCGAATGATTCGTACCGATCGTCCCTGGGTTGGTGAGGCTGATCGTCGAGCCGGCAAAGTCATCAGCCGTCAATTTGCCCGCCCTGGCACGGCGGATGATGTCTTCGTAGGCACCCCAGAAGGCGGCGAAGTCCATGCTCTCCGACTTCTTGATACTGGCGACGACCAGGGACCTGGCTCCGTCCTTGCCGGGCAGATCGATGGCGAGGCCGAAGTTGACGTGCTCTGGTTGTACGACGGCCGGCTTGCCGTCGGCGGTCAGAGCAAACGAATTGTTCATCTCGGGAAACGACTTGAGCGCGCGGACAACCGCGTAGCCGATGATGTGGGTAAAGCTGATCTTGCCGCCCCGCGCGCGGCGCAGATGGTTGTTGATGACAATCCGGTTGTCGGATAGCAGCTTGGCGGGCACCGCGCGGACGCTCGTCGCGGTTGGGATCTCAAGCGATGCCTGCATGTTCGACACGACCTTGGCGGGAGCCCCGCGCAAGGTAGTGATGTGGGCCTCGGGGGCTGCTGTCGGCGCGACCGTCGGAGTGGTCCACGAGGGGCGGTCAATGCCTGCAACCTTGGCCGGCGGGGCGGTGACTGGGGCCGCCTCGGTAATCGCCGGAGCGGGACTAGCACCGAGCGAGCCGGTTGGAGATCCGTTCAGCGGCACTGTCGCAGTCTGTGCGTCAACCGCCGGTGCGGACTTCACGACACCGTTTGAGTGCCCGACCGCCGTGCCGTTCAACGCCGTCGCGGGACCAACGGCCGGACGATAGTCGTCGAAGAACTCGTGCCACGCCGCGTCGACGCTCTGCGGATCGGCTAGGTAGCGCTCGTACATCTCCTCGACTAGCCATTCGTTTGCCCCGAAGTCCGGGCGCGCTGCGGATGATTCACCAGTCGAAGACGGTGCGGTCACGAGGTTCGGCCACCTTTTGAGAGTGTGCGTATGTCGGCGAGTTGGGTTCAGCTCATTCTGCGACATTCATCACACGAATGGGCCAGCACCCGGCTAATAAGACTACGCGGACAGCGGCTGTCTATGCAGCGGCGTGCCCGTTATCTGGCCCTGGAGATCGGTGCGGTTGCTCACAAATGCGGCCGAACGTGTGACGCGACCGCCGCCTGTCAGCTGATATCGCGGTTCAGGCTGAGATATCCACCGGCGACCAACAGGACCAGCGCCCACACCAAGAACACCAAGCCACCTGCCAGCGGTGCGAGCAGGTGCACGTCCGACGGCGTTCCCTGAACGTGGCCGTTGGAGGTGAAAGCGGAGATCGCCCCGCCCGGTTCGAACGGGTAAACCTTGCGGACTCCCGGTATTGCACCTAGCAGATTGCTGATGATCGCGAAGTACAGGATGCCGATTACCAGGGCTGCTGCCTGGTTCTTGATCAAGGCACCCAGACCCAGACCGAAGAGGGCGGTCAGCACCAGCGACAGGAAGGCTTTGATGACTCCGCCGACGACGCCGTGACCGAACTCGAGCGGAATGTTCTTTGCATCCAGCCATGGGATGGCGATGGCGAAGTTGACGATGACGCAGATGACCGCGTAGAAGAGCGAGAAGAGGACGTAGGACAGCGCCTTACCCACGAGTAACGCCCACCGGTTGGGCGTGGCGAGCAGCGTCGGCGTGATGGTTTGGTGCCGGAATTCCGTGGTCAGCCCGAGGATTCCGATGACCAACAAGGCGATCGCGGCACCGCCGGATTGAGTGAAGATGTCGTAGTAACGGATCGGCTCGCCGAGGTGCTCGTTGTCGTCGATCGTGCTGTACACCGTAATGATGGTCGCCAAGGCCGTCAGCGCTACCGCGGGTAGCACCATCCAGATCCAGACCTGGGTACTCCGCACCTTGAGTACCTCGGACTTCATGAGGTTGATCATCGGGTGCCCTCCACGCGGGGTGGCATTGATGGGGCCGGGCCGCGGGATTCGTCGAAGGTCGCGCCTTGATGCGCACCTTCGGTGAGGGTGAAGAAGAGTTGCTCGAGGTCGAATTCTTCCAAGCTCAATTCGTGTAGCTCCACACCGTTGACGAAGGCGAGATGGCCGATCTGGGTGAGCTCGTCGGCCCTAACGCGCATCGAGCCGTCGGCCTCCGTGGTGCCAGTCATGCCGGCAGCAATGAGAGCGCGTTGCAACGGTGCGAGGTCGGGGCCCCGAACCACCGCTGTGGAGGTGCCTGCGGAGAGTTCTTCGAGGGTTCCGGCCCGAACCAATTTGCCCTGGCTCAGGATGACGGCTCTATCGGCAACCTCTTGAACCTCGGCTAGCTGGTGGCTCGAAACAAGTACGGTTCGGCCCTCGCTCGCGAGATGGCGGAAGAAGCCACGAAGCCACCTGATGCCCTCGGGGTCCAGTCCGTTGGCGGGCTCATCGAGGATCAGTACCTTCGGATCGCCCAACAGCGTGCCGGCCAGACCAAGTCGCTGCCGCATACCCATCGAGTAACCCTTGGTCTTCTTCTTGGCGGCATCGGTCAGGCCGACCAGGTCGAGGACCTCGTCTGCGCGCCTGGCCGGTAGTCCGGCCGCGGCGCAATAGATCCGCAGGTGCTGCAGGCCGGTATGCGCCGGATGAAAACTCGATGCTTCAAGGGCGGCGCCGACCGTTTGGAGCGGTTTGGCAAGTGATCTGTAAGCGACGCCGTTGATTGTTGCCGTGCCGGATGTAGCGCTCACCAGTCCCAACAGCATGCGTAGCGTCGTGGTCTTGCCTGCGCCGTTGGGTCCGAGAAATCCGGTGACCGAACCGGGCTCGACAGTGAAGGAGAGGTTGTCGACCGCTCGTTGCACGCCGAAGACCTTGGTCAGATTGTTGATCACGATGCGTCCGTCCGGACGCTCGGCATGGCCCGGCTGCGCTTGAGTCACAGTCATGGCGCTATCCAAACAGAAACAACGGTGAAATCGGGCATGTCCCGCTGAGTCGCTCTCAGGTGCTTGCCAGTGGTTGTGTAGGCAAGAGGTTTGTTCGGGCGAGGTCGCGCTGTCTGAGCACGCGGCGTGCGGACATTGCAGCTATCGGGCAGTTTCGCATCGCCGGACTGCTGGTAGACAGGATGGATGAGTCGGCCCGAGGTACAGATTGCCTGGGCGTGTGCACGATCGGTCGGCGAGTACGCCCTGATCGGTGATTTGCACACCGCGGCGATGGTGTCGAGCGCTGGCTCGATCGATTGGCTCTGTCTGCCCAGATTCGACTCAGCGGCCTGTTTCTCGGCCCTGCTGGGCAACCAGGAAAACGGCCACTGGCTTATCGCGCCCAACCAGCCCGTCGAGGAGACCAGCCGGCGCTACCGCCCGGACACATTGATCTTGGAGACCGAGTTTCGGACCCAGACCGGCCGCGCAACGCTGATCGACTTCATGCCGCCGCATGACGGATCCTCAGACGTTGTGCGGATCGTGCGAGGCGAGGAGGGCAGCGTCGACTTCGCCACCCTGATTCGGATTCGTTTCGACTACGGGAGAATCGTCCCTTGGGTTCGCAGCATCGAGGGTGGCGTCGGAGCCGTCGCAGGACCAGATGCCGTCTACATCCGATCCGATGCGGAATTGATAGGGCAGAATCACCACAGCGAAGCGAGTTTCTCGGTCTCCGCCGGCGAGCAGGTAGCGTTTGTGCTCACCCGGGTCGCGTCGCATGAACCAGAGCCTGCCCCGGTGGACCCGGTGCAAGCACTGGCTGACACGGAGCGGTACTGGCAGGACTGGCTGTCACGCTGTAGCTATTCCGGCCGCTGGCAGGAACAGGTGCGCCGATCGCTCATCACCCTGAAGGCGCTGACCTATGCACCCACCGGCGGCATCGTCGCCGCCGCAACCACTTCGCTTCCGGAACGGCCAGGTGGCAGTCGGAATTGGGACTACCGCTATTGCTGGTTACGTGATTCAACGTTCACTCTCGAGGCGCTGATCTCGTGCGGCTACACCGACGAGGCTGCCGACTGGCGGCACTGGCTACTGCGCGCCGTTGCCGGCGATCCCGCCAACCTGCAGGTTCTCTACGCGGTCGATGGTGCGCGACGAATCACTGAATCAGAACTTCCCTGGCTCGCCGGCTTCGTGCAGTCGCAGCCCGTCCGCGTGGGCAACGCTGCCGCAAGGCAATTCCAGCTCGATATCTTCGGCGAAGTACTCGACACTCTCGATCTCGCCAGGGCAGCCGAGATCACCAAGCATCCAGAGCGAGCCGACCACACGGCGGCGACGGACAGTTCGTGGTCGATACAGCGTTTGCTGTGCGAGGAGGTGACCAGGCGGTGGCGCCGCCCCGATGATGGTTTGTGGGAGATACGTGGCAAGCGCCGGCACTTCGTCCACTCGAAGGTGATGGCGTGGGTGGCATTCGACCGGATGATCAACGGAGCGCAGACTTGCGATCTGGACGGGCCGGTCGACGACTGGCGTAAACAACGAGACGAGATCCACGCCCAGGTCTGTACCCAGGGCATGGACCCAACCGGTAGCCACTTCGTGCAATCCTATGGCTCCGATGAGCTTGATGCTTCGCTGCTGCTGATGGCACGGGTGGGCTTCCTGCCGTGGAACGACCGACGGATCGTAGCGACTGTGCAGGCGGTACGCGGGGAACTAACCGATGCCAGTGGTTTTGTTCGTCGGTACCGGCCAGAACGTGCGAGATCCGCTGATGGGGTCGGTGGCAGTGAGGGATCGTTCCTCGCCTGCTCGTTTTGGATGGTGGATGCACTGGCGGGTATCGGGGACCTGGACGCTGCAGAAGGACTTTTCGGTCGGCTGCTCGCGGCAACCAATGATGTCGGGTTGATCGCCGAGGAGTTCGACAGATCGACTGCCACACTGTGGGGCAATGTCCCGCAGGCATACAGCCACGTCGGACTGGTGAACGCGGCCAGGCGACTCGAGGGGGCCGGTGTGAATCGCGGCCGTACCTAGCCGCTCGTTCTGAGCAGTGGGCTTTGACGAGGTGAAAGGACTGTCGTGACAACCGATACCCGAACGGGTAAAGCAAGACTTGTCGTTGCATCGAATCGCGGACCGATCTCGGTCCGCGCGGTGGAGGGCGGCGAGGATCAGATTGATCGTGGCGGAGGTGGTCTCGTCTCCGGAATGCTCGGCGCTCTGCAAGGCCGTGATGATGTCGTCTGGGTCTGTGCAGCCCTCAATGATGTCGAACGTGCGCTTGCGCGAGAGTCCGAGCGTGGCCATGTCTCGGGCGCGGATGCGTCTGTCGACCTGCTCGACGGGCTTTCGGTTCGGATGCTGCCGATCGATTCGACGACGTTTCGTCAGGCCTACAACGGCATTGCCAATTCCTCGCTCTGGTACATCAGCCACTTGCTCTACGACACGGCCCGGACGCCAGTCTTCGATGCCAATTGGCGTCGTCAGTGGGCGGCCTATCGGCGGTACAACCACGCTTTTGCGGAAGCGTTGGATGCAGAATCGGCGCCGGAGGCGTCCGTCATGGTGCAGGACTACCACCTGAATCTGGTCCCGTCTTATCTACGCTCGCTTCGGCACGACGTTCGGATTGCGCACTTCACGCACACCCCCTGGGCACCCCCGGAATACTTCCAGCTATTTCCTGACGACATCGCGGGCGAGTTACTCAACGGGCTCCTCGGCGCTGACGTGCTCGGGTTCCATACGCACAGGTGGGCGAAGGCGTTTCTGGATTGCTGCGGAGAAATACTGCGAGCGACCGTGGAGTACACCGAGGCGGGCGGAATTGTCACAGCACAGGACGGCCGTCAGGTTTCAATTCAGGTCTTTCCGTTGGGCGTTGACGTCGAGGCCATGCAGGACCGCTCCCGTCAACGCGACGCCGAGGCGCGGATGCGAACCTTGCAGAAAATCGTCGGCGACCGAAAAGTCATCACGCGGGTGGACCGCACCGAGCTCAGCAAGAACATCCTGCGCGGGTTGATGGCCTACCGGGAGTTTCTCCGGGCAAACCCGGCCTGGCACAACCGGGTCATTCACCTCGCCTTTGCCTACCCATCGCGGCATGATCTCGCCGACTACCGGGCGTACACCGCGGAAGTCAAACGACTCGCTGACGAGATCGACGACGAGTTCGGCACCGACGAGTGGACGCCGTTGAAACTCGAGGTGCAGGAGGACTATCCGGGATCGCTGGCGGCCATGCGGATGGCGGATGTGCTGTTGGTCAATCCGATCCGCGACGGCATGAATCTTGTGGTGAAAGAGGGATGTGTGCTGTCCGAGCGCAATGGAATCGCCGTGCTGTCGCGGCAGGCGGGCGCGGTGGACGAGCTCGGTGACGATGCCGTCCTGATCAATCCCTTTGACGTCACAGGCACCGCCGCCGCATTGCGGATTGCTTTGGAAATGCCCGAGGTTGAGAAGGAGTTACGCTCAGCACGCCTACGCCAGTCTTCGGCCGGGGTCTCTCCGCCAGAGTGGTTCCGGGCTCAGATTCGAGCAGTGTCGCTGGACTGACCACCTGCCAGTCGGTCGGCAAGCTCGGCCAACAGGTCAGCGAGATCCTCAGGGGTGTCAACGTGAAGATCCGCTGCCTGTCGGACCTCGGCAACGTCTCCCACGGCAATCGTCAAGCCGGATCGGGCGCTGCGGGCCTGATCGCTGGTGTCGCGAGGAGCTGTGCGCCAGTCCCGGATCACTTTGAACGCAGGCAGGTCACCGTAGTCGTCGCCACCGAAGACTGCTGCTGCGATGTCGAGGCCGAGTAGCTCCTCCAGCGCGTCTGCCTTGGACAGGCCGGGAATGCGGATCTCCAACACCATTTTTCCACCGACTACGTCAAGGCCGTGCGTTGCGGCGAGTTCGGTGACTGGTTCGGTCAGTGCGTTCAGTGCTGCTTGAGGGTTCTCGGCCAGCCGAGTGTGCACGACGAGGGAAAGCCCCTTGTCTTCCAGCCAGACTGCTGGATCCGCCGACTCGATGAGGGTCGGTAACGACTGGCGTAGTTCTGCGATACCCGAGGGCTCCGCTCGGGTGACCAGCTTGCCGTCCCGCCAGGTCTGCGCGCCGTGCAAGCCACTCACCCGCACACCGGGTATCCGCTCCAGCTGCCCCAGGCTTACCACCGTCACGGCGTCGCGGCCGGTGACGATCGACACCTGTACCCCATGTCGTGCCAGGACAGCCAATGTCTCGATAGCTCCGGGCACCGCACGTGACTGCGCGGGATCGTTCACAATCGGCGCCAGCGTGCCGTCGAAGTCAAGGGCAACAAGCGAGCTCGCCGGGTCTGTCGCGATAGCCTCGAAGACCGGATGCATTACTCGACGGTATAGGACGCACCCGCCTCGTCGATCGTCCCTCGGCACGCGTTCAGCGTCGCAACAGCAGACACGAGTCGCCGAACTCGTGCCATAGATAGCGTTCGGTGACGGCGGCGTCGTATGCAAGTTGAGCGAGCTCTGCACCGGCAACGGACTCCACGAGTAGCAGGTGCGACGCGTCTGGGTTGTGCAGCCCGGTGATCAAACCGGTCACCACCTGTACCGGATGCTGTGGCCCGAGCACCAAGTCTGTCCAACCGCTCGCCGATCGGACCTCACCATCGGTGCCTGCAGCAGATTCAAGCGCGCGCGTGACGGTCGTACCGACGGCGACTACTCGTGACCCGGCCGCCCGCGCTGAATTGACTTGCCTCGCGGTCGCAGCAGGCACCGAGAATCGCTCAGCCTGTGGAGGCTCGCCGGCTTCCTGAGATGAGACTCCGGTATGCAGGGTGATCGGCGCGATCGCGATGCCCGAAACCAGCAGGTTGACGAGCAGTTCGGCACTGAATGGCCTGCCTGCGCTCGGCATTTCAGCCGATCCAGGGTGAGTGGCGAACACGGTTTGGTAGTCAGCCAGTGGCCAGGAACGTCTGAGGTAGCCGTAGCTGATTGGCCGGCCGTGCTCAGCCAGGTATTGGCTGAACGGTTTGCGACTGACGACCTGCGCGCGCCAGAGTCGATTACCTCGTCCAGTTGGAGACGCGCCCCGGGCCGGATAGGGCTCGAGTAGACGAACCCGTACCGAACGCGCCACCCGGATTAGCTCACCGGCGAATCCGTCCAGAATTGGCCGCCGTGCGCTCGGCGCGGTTCTGAGCTCGACAACCCAGCTTCGATCGTCGAGTTCGGTGGCGAAATGGACCACGGCTGGCCAGCCGTCCTGCCGGACGGCGTCAATCTCAGCCGCCATGGTTTGCGAGGTGTTGACGACTATCAGGTCGCCGGGGGAGAGGTAGCTCGCGAGCTGGTCGAACGTGGTGTGCTCGATTCCCCCGGATTGGGCGACCAGCAGGCGGACGTGGTCCCTGCTAAGGCCTCGATGCTCGGGGGGCTCGGTTGCAGTTAGGCTTTCGGGTAGGGCGAAATGAGTGGCCGGCAAGGTGGCGGTCATCGTGTAATGCCTCCTGGCGATTCTGCGGGTGCGCTAGTGGTCGCGACTGGCTCGCGACCAAAATCGGATGCCTGATATCGACCGCTCGACGGTCTGCGATCGATCAGATTGAGCAGACTTGGGGCCACGGTCTCGGGTTCGGCGCGGTCGCTGATGTCCTCGTCGGGGAAGGCCGCCTGATGCATCGGCGTGCGCATGTCACCCGGATCGATTGCATACCAGCGCCGACCGGGCATCTCCACCGCCAGGGTCGCAGTCAGATGGTCAAGTGCCGCTTTGGATGCACCATAACCACCCCACCCGGGATAGTTCGCGATGGACGCATCCGAGCTCACATTCACGACGACGGCCGATTCGCTAAGGTCCGGCAGGAGCTCCTGGATCAGCCCGAGTGGCGCGATCAGGTTGACGGCCAGGATTTCGCTAAGCGACTCCAACGGCAGATTGGCCAAATCGGGTAACGGGCTCGGGCCGAGCATGCTTGCGTTGTTGATCAGCAGGTCAAGGCCGCCTTGGCTTTGCACTGCTTGTTGCAGCGCGGCTCGATGGCCGCGATCGCAGACGTCACCGGCGATCGCCGTGGCGTCGGTGATCAACGACAGCTCGCTGGCCAGATCAAGGAGCGGCTGCGAGCGTCTGGCATCAAGAATCAGGGTGTAATGCCGTCGTGTCAATGCGTATGCAAGCGCCTTGCCGAGACCGGACGACGCTCCAGTGATGAGTGCTACTGCCATGACTCCTCCTCAGGACGTTCGCCGATCCGCATTCGGTGCGGGCGAGTCGGCTCATTCATTGTTAAAGTTGAAGTCAACTTCAAGTCAAGTAGAATGCGATCATGGATATGGAGCATCAGATGACGGTCTCCGAAGTGGTCCGCCGAAGTGGGTTCGCCTCTTCGGCCTTGCGCTACTACGAGCGCGAAGGTCTGGTGAAAGCGACACGGACGAGCGGCGGCCAGCGCAGGTACGAGCGAAACGTCCTCAGACGGTTGGCCTTCATCCGTGCGGCGCGCAATGTCGGGCTGAGCCTGGAGGAGATTCGTGCGGAGCTGAAGCAGCTGCCTGACTCCAGGACCCCGACGAAAGCCGACTGGAACCGCATCTCGCGCGATTGGCGACAACGCCTCGACGAGCAGATCATTGCCCTGCAGGCCCTGCGGGATGGGCTGGATTCCTGCATTGGCTGTGGGTGCCTCTCACTCAGGTCGTGCTCGATGTCCAATCCAGGGGACCGGGCGGCCGCTTTTGCGCCTGCGGGCGGCGCGGCCTACCTCCCGGCCCTCTTGCGCAGGCCGCCGGCAGGCGAGTGAGAGTGCTGGGCTGCATCTCAGCGGGCTGGGTAGTTGTGAGAGCCTGGAATCTGCGATCAGGCGCACCTTGCGCGTCGACACGGGTTGGGATTGTCGAAGTCGAGCGAAACGGTGGGGGGCGGTATGGCTTCGACAGAGAACTCTGCGACCGAGGAATCAAGCGGATTCTCGTCGGAGTTTCGGGCCTTTTGGACTGAACGTCACCTCGCTTCGTTGACCACGCAACGACCTGATCACTCGCCGCACGTCGTACCTGTCGGAGTTACCTTCGACTTCGAAAGGCGAATTGGGCGCGTGATCTGTTCGGCCTCGTCCCGCAAGGCTCGTAATGTGTCAGCCGCTAACGCGCGCGTAGCGGGTTCTGCCCGCCTCGCCGTCTGCCAGTTCGACGGCCGCCGCTGGTCCACCCTCGAGGGAGTCGCCATCGTGCGCGCCGATCAGGCTGCGGTGCTGGAGGCCGAGAGGCGCTACGCCGAGCGATACCGGCAGCCACGACCGAACCCCACTCGAGTCGTCATCGAGTTCGAAGTAGACCGGGTGTTGGGCCTGACCTGAGAGAGGGGCTGATCACGATCAACGAACCCGAGTTCGACGTCGTCATGCAGGGCACGGTCTTTTTCGACATCGTGCTGACGGGATTGCCTGCCCTGCCGACGAACGGTACCGAGTTGTGGGCCGAAGGAATGGGATCGTGCCCTGGAGGTATCGCCAATCTAGCGGTAGCAGCAAGCCGACTCGGGTTGCGTACGGCCCTCGCGGCGACTTTCGGGGACGATGTTTACGGCGACTTCCTCTGGCGCACGCTAGCTGAGCAAGAGGGCGTGGATCTGTCGCTCTCGCAACGCATAGCCGACTGGCACTCGCCGGTCACCGTCTCGTTGGCGGTACACCGCGATCGTGCGATGGTCACCCACAGCCATCCGTCGCCCGTTCCTACGACTGATCTGATCTCCAGCCCACCGAATGCAGCGGCTGGCGTAGTCCACCTCGGGGAACGTCCCGAACCTTGGGTGTCGGAAGCGAGCAGTCGCGGAACGAGACTGTTCGGCGACGTGGGGTGGGATCCAACCCTGCAATGGTCGCCTCAGGTTCTCGAGCAGCTTGCTGACCTGTATGCATTTCTGCCGAACAGCACCGAGGCGATGGCGTACACCCGAAGCGACGATCCGCGTGCAGCACTGATGAAATTGGCTGACAGCGTGCCCGTTGTCGTGGTCACGTGCGGCGGGCAGGGTTCGATCGGGATCGATTCGATTACTGGCGAAGAGGAGTGGGTGCCCTCGCTGCCGGTCAATGCAGTCGACGCCACCGGGGCCGGCGACGTCTTTGCTGCCTCGTTCGTTCTTGGGACGCTTAGGGGGTGGCCGTTGCGCAACCGGATGGCCTTCGCCAACCTGTGCGCTGCGCTGTCGGTGCAACAGGTCGGTGGTTCTCTCGCTGCACCCGGCTGGGGCGATCTTGCTGACTGGCTCGCGGGGATCGTCGAACAGGCCGCCGCAGGGTCGCGAGCCGCGAACGTCCTACTGCACAGTTACGATTTCCTGGCCGCCTCGATACCGGACGAGCCGATCCGTGCCGTTCGACGGGCGAGCGCGACCATAGCGCGTACCTCCGATGCGTAAGGTCTCCGAATCGGCCGACGGGTTGTGTCCAACCGATCTCCAGTCGGTCGAACCATCTTCGACCCATCCGGCACCGACGGACTGGCGCTACCCAATTTCGAGCGCGAGCCGAGCGACATCCCTAGTTGACCTCGACGACGCTCTAGTGGAGTGTCGCGCTTGCCCCAGACTGGTGACATGGCGCGAGGAGGTCGCGTCTACCAAGCGCGCTTCCTTTCGGCAGTGGGAATATTGGGGGCGGCCGGTACCGGGATTCGGTCCGACCGATGCACCGCTGGCAATCGTCGGCCTTGCCCCCGCCGCGCACGGTGCAAACCGCACTGGCCGGATGTTCACCGGAGACCGGTCCGGCGACGTGCTTTTCGCTGCGTTGCACGCGGTAGGCCTGGCATCTCAGGCGTCGAGCGAGGCTATCGGCGACGGGTTGAGCTTGCGTGGTGTTCGGATTACCGCTCCGGTGCGTTGTGCGCCACCGGCGAACAAACGCACTCCGGGTGAACGCGACACCTGCCGTCCCTGGCTCGCTCGCGAGCTCGAACTGTTGGCCCCAACGCTGCGTTCCGTCGTCGTACTCGGACGATTCGGTTGGCAGGCGTTACTTCCGGTTCTCGCAAACGCCGGGTGGCGCATCCCGTCGCCCCAACCGCGATTCGGGCATGGCGCACGATATGAACTTGCCAGGCGTGACGTCGACGGAGATGTTTCGGACGGAAATAGTGCATCGCTGACCCTGATCGGCTGCTATCACGTCAGCCAGCAGAACACCTTCACCGGACGGCTGACGCCTGCGATGTTGGAGGGCGTGCTTCGAATCGCGGCAAGCGCAGCGGGCCTTGGCTGATCGTGGCTGCCGGTTCGGGTTACGGCCAGTACGGCTTGGACGATTCGTAAGCCGTCCGGACGAAAGTGTGCATGTCGAGCAATCGCGTTTCATCGGACAGCACCTCGACACTGCTGACGCCTGCCCATCCGCGATCGCTCAGTGTCGTGGCGAATCGCTGTAGCTCGAAGCTGCCCTGGCCCGGCCACGTCCGCCGGTTGGTGGTCTCGTCCATCACATCCGCGCTGATGGCCGGCGGCGCGTCATCGAACTGGACGAGCAAAACGTTCTCCAGCGGCACAGTTTCAAGGTCGGCCCATGTACTCGGCCCGCGGAAGAAGTGCCAGGTATCGACCACGAGCCCCATCCGGTCCGATCCGATTGTCGCGCAGACCTCCAACCCCTTCTGAATTGAGTCGATCGCAAGGCCAGGCGCAAACTCCAAGGCCAGTTTCACCTGTGCCTGCACAGTAATCGCTGCCAGTCGATCGAGGCGCTGCATCACCGCATCCGTTGGCTTGGTGAAGCAAACCAGGAGTATCGAACGTGCACCGACGCCATGAGCGACGTCGGTGATGAACTTCGTCGACTCAGCCTCGTCACGCTCCTGGCCCCGTACCGAGACGGTCAGGATGTCTGAACAATCCAGGCCGTGGTGTTCTAGCATCCGCCGCAGGAGTTGTAGCCCGGTCGCGCCGTTGACCGTGAAGGGTTTGATCTGATCGAGACCGAGTGAGACCGCACCGAATCCGGTAGCCGACAGGCAGGCGAGATACTGATCCACGGCTTCGACGGAATCGAAGCGCGCTCCGCAACCGGGTGACAACGCCAAGGTCACGGCAGCTCCTAGCTTTGGTGAAGTTCAGTCTCGGATCGGGTTCACGTTACTGGCAATGGTCAAGCGTTGGTCAAGCTGACTGGTCACAGAAGCCGATTGTTGACAGAGCCGACTGTTGACGGAGCCGACTGTCGACAGAGCCGACTGTCGACAGAGCCGATCGCTCAATCGGAGTAGTGCGGGGGGCGTCTTTCCAGGAACGCCCGTGCGGCCTCGGCGGAATCAGGGTGCCTGAACGCATGCACGAGGCGTTCAGCCTCCCGGTCTAGTGACTCGCCGAGGGAGAGGCTCTGTGCCTCACGCAGGTTGGCCTTCATTGCGGCCAGGGCGCCAGGCGCTCGCTCGAGCAGGCGCGCGGCCAGCTGCTCCACCGAGCTGAGCAGCTCCGCGTCCGGCACGATTCGTGATATCAGGCCGATGGTCAGTGCGAACTCGGCCCCGAACCGCTCTGACAAAAGCAGCAGGTCTGCTGCGCGACCGACGCCGACAATGCGGGGCAGCAACCAGGTGATGCCATGATCGCCGCCCACTCCGGCGGTGACGAATGCCGTGCTGAATGTCGCAGATTCGGCGGCGATCCGGAGATCTGCCGCGCACGCCCAGGACAGGCCGGCCCCGGCGCAGGGGCCGTTGATCGCGGCGATGACGGGTTGGGGCATGGAACGCATGAGTTCAGAGATCCGTAGCGCCCGCCGACTTGCCGCGATTGAGGTTTCGATGCGTCCCGGCGCACCAGATCCGGTCGCATTCAAGTCTCCGCCAGCGCAGAAGCCTCGTCCGGCGCCAGTGATAACGACCACTCGTGCCGTGGAATCTGATGCGATGCTTTCGAGTTCGGCGAGCAGCTCGTCCAGCATGGTCCCGACGATGGCGTTCAGACGTTCCGGCCGGTTCAGAGTGAGCGTGATTACCGATCCTCGGCGTGCGACCTGAATGGTTTCGAGTTCACGCTGCGTGGTCGCGCCTCGGTCATCGGCTTCGTTGCGTGGCATGAGCAGACGATATAGCCCTAGGCGTTATCGGCCTACCCGGACAAGCCGATACTCCCAGCCGGTCAATTGGCAGGTTAGCCAGCTGCATCGGTCGCTCAACTGGCGACGACCTCGTCACCTGAGACGGTAACCGGTATTGAGGTGAGAGCCGTCGGCGCTGGGCCTTGAATGACCTGGCCAGTGAACGCATCGTAGATCGAGCCATGGCAGGGGCAATGGAACTGCGCACCGCCAGCATTCACAGTGCAGCCCATGTGCGTACAGATTGCAGAGAAGGCTGTGACTGCGCCGGCCGTCTTCTGCGAGACGACTACGGGCTTGCCGTCGAACTTGGCGGTTGCCGCCACTGACCCCCCGACCGGGACGTCAGAAAGTTTGACCAACGCCCCTGCGGGCGAGCCCCCGGCTGTGCTCGAACCACCCGCGCCAGCGGAGCTCGCGGGAGCAGGTGCGTCTGAAGACGATTTGCTGGCGCTGCAGCCAGCGAGGCCGAGCAGGCCCACTCCAAGCACGCCGGCGCCACCAACACCGAGCACTGTCCGCCTGCTGTATCCCTCGTCGTTCATATACGCACTCCATCTCTAGACGTTGCCTCGCATGTAATACGGAGTGCGCGCGCGATGCGTTCACCGGCCGCCTGCGATTGCTACTCCACGCCTAGCATGACCTCGGTAGACTTGATCACTGCTGTAACGGGCGAGCCGACCACCAGACCGAGTTCTTCGACGGACTGCTTGGTCACTGAAGCTGTGACCTGTTGGCCGCCGTCGAGATCAACCTTGACGATGGTCATCACGGCGCCGACCTCAATGCCTGAGACCGTCCCGGTGAGCTGGTTTCGAGCGGACAGACGCATAGTGCCCTCCTGAGTGCAGATTCGGTGTTGTCACCCTAGCCGCGCCCGGCCGGGGTGTAGAACGATCGTATGAATGACCGCGACGCTGCGATGAGCACTGGGTTGCGATGAGCGCTGGGTTGCGATGTGTACTGGGTTGCGATGAGCACTGACGTAGCGGCGACCCGGGCGTACTTCGGTCCCCGAGCGGCTGGCTGGGAGGACCGCTTTCCCGACGACGCCCCGCGCTATGCGCGGGCAGTTGCCGAGCTCGCACCGCAGCTCGGGGGCGTAGTCCTTGACGCGGCATGCGGCACCGGACGGGCGCTGCCCGCACTGCGAACGGCGGTGGGCATGACGGGGGCAGTCATCGCTATTGATGTGACTGCCGAGATGCTGGCCGAGGCAGTGCGACTCGGGCGGGACACTCATGCCGCGTTGATACTGTCCGACGTCACGAGGTTGCCTCTCGCGACTGGCTCCATCGACGCTGTGTTTGCCGCAGGTCTCGTCTCGCACCTGAACGATCCGGTCGCCGGCCTCGCGGAGCTTGCAAGAGTCTGCCGCGTCGGCGGTCGACTTGCGCTGTTCCATCCGATCGGGCGAGCGCAGCTAGCCGCGCGTCACGGTCACGCGCTCGACGGTGACGATGTCCGCGCCGGGGCGAATATCCACAGAGCGCTAGCCGAAAGCGGGTGGCGTTGCGAGCTGCTCGATGACGCCGACGATCGGTATCTGGCGCTCGCTGTCCGTATACCTTGACCGGATCGTTCCGTGGTGCGTCTCAGACGGTGATGACTTCTCGGGGTGCTGGATCGGTCGTGGCAGGTCTGCCGACGAACCTCTCAACAAGATAGGAGAAAGTCAGTCCGATCGTCGTCCAGATGATCAATTGGGCGATGATCGAATAGAACCGAAACTTCCAGAGAACGTCCGCGGAGAATCCCGGGTAGACGATGTGTCCTTGAGGGTCCGTCACCGGAAGCGGAGTCTCGGTCGCAGACTTGCCGTAACCGAGGCTGCCTTCCACCGCTTTGTTTGCGGCGAGATGCCCGAGCGACGGGAGGACGGCCATCACAATGCTTATCAGTACGATGAAGGCCCCCGCCGCGATCAGGGTCGCGTTGTAGGTGCCGAACCTGTGCCGGATGCGGTGGCCGAGAAAGACCGCCAAGCCAAGGAAGATCAGCGAGCAAGCCACCATCGTCAGATACAGGTGCGCGCGAGTCGCGATGGTGAAGGTGTGCCCGATCGAAGGTGGGTTAGCCGGGTACTTGACGAAGGGCACCATGTAGACGCCCAGGAATCCGAGCCCAGTGATAAAGAGCGCGAGCGTGCGCGGCCGCACCCCGAACCTGCCATGCAAGACCAGGTAGGTCACGGCGACCAAAGCGCCCATGGCTGCCGAGAAACCGATGATGCCACTCGCGACGCCGATGTTCGCTTGGATCGTGCGGCTGAAGATCTCTGGGCCGTCAGGCTCTACGGTGACACCAAGCGATTTGGCTACCGAGGCGATGGCGTCGTCGCGGCCGGACTCGTAATCGATGGCTTGTTGGATGTAGGGCTCAGCAAAAATCCGGGCAAAGATGAAGCCAAGTACGCCGGCGATTGCTCCAGAGAGCACGCCACGCAGAATGATGCGTATTTCCATTGGATGTCCTGTCCGAGGTTGGCAGGACTAGTGGCAAGGGAATCCGAGAAAGTGCCTTGAGTCGTGAACCCACTCGTGGACGACCAGCGTCTTGCCGAACACCGACGACATACCTTCGTCAATGCCGACGAAGTAGTAGACCGCCAAGGCGAGGAACACCGTGATGCCGAGCAGAATCGCTACTCGGGTAGCGGGCAGCACGCGCGGTATCGATACGGACGGTGATGACGGATTGACGGCGGTGGTCATAACTCTTCTCCTTCGGGATGATGCGTCCCGGTAGAAACGGTTTACATCGCAGGAAGGTCTGGCTCCGAACAACGCTTCTTGGCGGTTGCTCGATACAGTGGCGCTACCGCGCCGGAATCTCACCGGCTTCTTTTCTCGCGATGCGGCTCTGGGTGAGCCTTTGTAGCTGAACTTTTCGTACCTGAGTTTGTGCTGAGGTGACGATACCCCGGCAGAACGAGCGCTGTAAACCGAACCAGGCCTAGGGCGCGTCGCTTGCAGCGGAGAACGGTGTGACTGGCCGCTCGAGTGCCACACCGTCAAGGAGGATGTCGACTTTCTCGTTGTAAAACGCGATCAGGCCGGCGATCGGAAGGAGCTGACGAGTGGGGAAGTCGTAGCACCAGGCGAGATCGGCGTGCGTGGTGCCGTTGAGCTGGACCGACCAGTAGCCGGTGGTCCGTCCCTTGTAGGGGCAAGCTGTTTCGGTGTCGGACGGTAGGAGGTTTGTGAAATCGACTTCTGTTCGGTTGAGGTAGTACCGGGTGGGCAAGCCTGTCTCGAAGACCATGATCGGCGAGGTCGATTCCGCCAACACTGTGCCCTGCAGTTCGACTCGCACGTTGCGCGTTGATCTGAGCGCATCGACGCGGGCGTAGGGGTTGCGCGGATGGATGAAGACCTCCTCGTCCTCCTCGTACCACGCGTCCAGCGCGGACCACTCAATGCGCACTGTCCCGGCGAGGCCGGGGATCGCGTCCTCGCCGTACAGCCGCGCTGATCCCGGGTGCGACGCACTGCCGAGCTTGATGGCATGCCTGCGCGCGCTACCCCGGCGCAGCTTCTGGACGTGCTCCTCGTCGACGAGAATGCTCGAATCGATATCGGCCAGCGGGATGTAGTACTGGGGGTAGTGCGGCGACTCCCAGACGTAGAGTGCGCGAGTTGTGTCGAGGACGACCTTTCCTTCCAGGACGGCTCGGATACGGCGCGGAACCGGCTCTACGTGATCAAGCGGGGTAATGAGCCCTGGGTAATCCGACACGGCCTACCTCCATCTACTCGTCGCTACTGTTCCCATTGTGGCGCCTGAAGGTGTCGTGGGCGTTGTCCCGCCCGATCATGTGGCGACCCCACGATCGGCATACATGAACCCCCATGACAACCCGGCGGGCGTGACGTCTGGCTGATTTCGCTGATCAGTGTGCTGGGCTTGCTGATCGGTATTCCGTATGAACGCAAAAGGATTTGCGTGGCGGCCACCCAGCTGACGTATGGTCCTCGGTGTGACCGAGTATCCGGCAATGCCACCAGTTCAAGAGGGATTGGAGTCGGTGGCGCCGCCGCCTCGTTCGCTTCATCCATTGATATATCTGTTGATCGCCAATCTAGCGATGTCGTTGTTGCTGACCGTTCTGGTCTTCACCTTCAAGCACAGCGTTATCAACTACCAGGTCGCGCACCATCACCTCAGTCACGATTCGAGCTTGACCGAGGCAGAGCAGCAACGCATCTTTCGGCAGGCCGCGAACGCCGCGATCTGGTCCCGGGTGGCCGGCAACGTCGTCGTGGCGATCGTCTACGTGTTTCTCGTACGTGCCCTGTTGCGCGGTCGTCGACGGGCCTACCTACGAGTCCACTGGCTGAGCATCGCAGGCATCGCCAGTCTTGCGTTGCTGTGGATCAATCCATATCCGTTTTGGATGCGCGCTGAGCAGGTATTACAAGCATTCTTGCTTGTTGCAATTTTGTACCGGGTGACTCGATCAGAGGTGCGCACCTACTTCGCAAAGCGCAAGCCAGAGGCGCAGGCACGATGATCGGGAACACGAGCGCGTACGAATCTCGTTAGCTGGTCGGCGCGCCGACTTGGAACTCGCGGGCGTGTAACCGAGAGTGTTCACGTGGCTACCCGACGCTCTCGTACTTGCTCGACCTGCGGGCGTGACATAGCCGAGGTGCGGATGACGAATGATGCGTATCCGATCGTGGTGCAACGGCACGCCGATCGGGCAGCCTTCGGACCGGATCCGGTGAACAACGAATGCCGACGCAAGCCCTCTGGCTGGTCGGATGCACATCAGGACGCGATGCGATAGTGAGCGGGCGGCTGACGAGCGTGGACCCCCCGGATTTCCTGCCGTCCAGGCGTCGGCTAAATGAGCCGGCGATGACCTGATGCGGAGACGAAATTATCAACACGAATTGCCCGACGTGGTGCGTGGTCCGCGATCACGAATGGCGAAGCCTTGAGGACGAACGGGCGAGATCGGCAGGTTGGTCGCACTAGGCGACGGCCCGTGAGCCTCGGACAGTTGCTAGAGAATGGGTTGGGTGGATGCGGGCCGGAGGTCTGAGCGAGCGCACAATCGCCGCGCGTGTCCAGGTCATCCGTTGGCTGCAACGGATGGACTACCAGATCGATGATCCGAGCGCGAAATTGCCCACGCAGAAAACGCCACGGAGTTGGCCTAGGCCGACCAAGACCGAGCATGTGCAGCTGCCGCTCGATTCCGGCTTACGTGCGCGTACCCACATGATGGTGGTCTGGCTGCCTTCCAAGGGCTGCGCTCAGACGAGTTCGCGAAGATCCGCGGCGTGAACGTTCGCGATGGCATGCTGCACGTGGTCGGCAAGGGCGGCTACCCCGCCGATCTGCCGCTGCACCCGACCGTGGCGGCGGACGCTGAGCACTATCCCCGGGAGGGATGGTTGGTTCTCAGTCGCAAATCGACGCGAGCAAACCCATCGGGCCCAAGGCGCCGAGTCACGTGCTCAGCCTGGCGATGGATCGCGCCGGCATCCCAGGCACCCCGCACGCTGTGAGGCACCGGTACGGCACTTACGTACTCAGATCGACGGCGACCGAGCCACCGGCGAGAGCTACACCATCGCCCACCACCTGTTTACTCAAGACGGATCTCGCATGATGATGGTCGCTTGGCTCCGTTATCTCGACGATTTCGTCAAGATCGACGGCGCCTGGTACTTCGCCGCGCGTGAACTCATCCTCGAATGGAGCGAAACGCGCGAATTAGGTACCGACACGGTTTGACGAGCCGAGAAGCAATCTCCCCTGCTTTGACTGACTGAACTTGTCGCGCGCACCATTGCGCCGGGGTGTTTCGTCAGGCGACGCCGCCTAACCCCCTCGATGGCCAGTCGAAGTGCGTGCAGGGCGTAGTGGGTGCGGGATTTGATGGTGCCGGGTGGCACGCCGAGGGTGTCCGCGGCCTCGCGTACGGAGGCGCCGCGGAAGTAACACTCAAACAGCGTCTGCCGGTGTTCGACCGACAGGGTTTGTAGTGCGGCCCGCACAAGCTCTCGATCCACCGTCTGCTGCGCCGTGTCTTGCACGGCCTGCTCGGGAAGATCATCAGTCACCACCTCGCGGCGGTACCTCGCCGAGCGCCATTCGTCGACGACGAGGTTCCTGGCCACCGCGTACAGCCAGCTTCGCTGCCCCCGCGGTTCGAGTACGGTCGTGCTGCGCCATGCCCGGAGCAGCGTCTCCTGCACGATGTCCTGCGCCCTGGCCCTGTCACCGTTGGTCAGTCCAACGACATATGACAGCAACGGCTGCGCGTGTGCATCGTGCAGCGCACGCGCCAGCACGGAATTCCTCTTTGATCGCATGGAAGAACCGCGCTTCCCAGCTCGGCTGACCACCCCACGGCGTGCGTTCGAGCACGGGCTGGGCCGAGAGGTTTCAGGCTCGCGAGGCGGTCTTGCGTCCATGCAAGTAGTCCATCATCACAAAGACGGCCGGTCTTCCGTAGTTCCTACCGGTCTTGAACGCACGATCACGTAACCGCCTCTGACCCGGCCGCCCAGACCGCAGTCATGTTCGCCCGCAAACGGGCTCATTGGCGCCTCTGAACGACCAGCCCACCCGAGGCCCGAAAGAATGACGAGCCAGACGGTCCAGCCCCGCGCTGACAGGGCTGGCCATAGCCGGCCGGCGCAACGCCTGCATAGGTACAGCTCGCCATGCCGGCTCACGCGGTAGACGGCCCAGACTGCTGGTCCGCACCGGTCGCAGGTCTCGTTCATCGTCCGCCTCTAGCCTCGCGGGCAAGTTGACGCACCCATCGCATTCGGCCGGCGGCCGCGTCGGGGTGGTCGCCGAACTCTTGTGCCATCCGGTCGGCGCAGCCACGGACGCCGAACTGGCGTAGGGCGCATCTGATGGCCTCTGCGACTACATCGGAGGCTGGGGAGTCCGATGGCTGCAGTGCGGAGGCGAACACAGCCTCATACCACGCTTCGTTCACGCTAAGCCGCGTCGTAGACGGCTGGGTAGTGGTCGGCATCTCATGCCTCCTGGTGTTCTCTGCACGCCCGGCGCATCCGTCGTCCGGGCCTTACGTGGCCTGAAGTTAGCGCCCATCAGGGTGGGCCGTCGTCACCTGACCCTGACGATATGGGTCGCGGTGTCGACCGGCGGACGAGGTCGCTGAGTGCGGTCTCGGTGCCTAGGTGCTGCGGCACCAGCGCCGGGAACGCAGCAAGCACCGTGACGGGCGGGGTGGCTGCCGATCCGGATCGTGTTCTGGGCGCGTGGTGGTCCATGAGGCCTTTGGTCCGGCGCTGGTGGGTGAATCCTCATCACTGGGGTCAGGTGACTGCGCGAGGGCAAGGCCTGCGACCAGTAGTCGCAGCTCTCGGGGTGCGTTGCAATGTCGAAGGGCGATCGCGGACCGACAGTTGGGCGTAAATGTTGCGCATGTGTCGACGTGTTCACCAAGACGGATAGTTCGCTGGCGATACCCGGCCAGCACCCGGGTGCGGTGGCGAGCCTCTCGTGCCTGGCGGCGAGCCTGGATACGTTGCGAAGCCGCGGCAGCTACTGCAGCAGGCTGATTGGCCTGGACGAGCCGGCCTGAAGGGACGTCATCCACGGACCACGCCGCGCCAGTCCCGAGAACTACCAGCGCTGGCGGGAGGCCCTTGCGGTCGCTGAACGCTAGGTTCGAATTCACCGACCCGGGCGGAGTCGAAATGCGGGTGCCGCTAATTCGGGCGCGCCATGACGGTTCTTCAGCTCTGGTTTCTCCCACCGCGCAAGGGCATCTCGGCGTTATTGCACGTTCGACAGCCCAAGATCACGGTGCATCCGGGCTAGGCTGGTGAGGTAGTCAACGCCTATCGATGCGGCGTAGGCGAAGGGGTGCTTGAACGCCTGCAGTGCCCGGTCGTGGACCACCGGGATCTCAAGCGATCGTCCTGATCGGTCCCGAATGATGAGGCTGACGACCTCGAGGTCGCGATGCCATAGCAGGGATACCTCGAAACTGCCGCTCGGCCGGTGGTCCAGCTCTACGATTGTGTCGTCCATGGCGGATTCCTCTCGGCCCTTGATCTAGTGTTGTCAATTTGCCTGCCTATTGGGTGATGGCACATCGCCTGAACTCGATGATGACTCGCCGCTGCGACGCTCTGTGGCTCATCCGCATAGGCGCCGGCAGCCTCTATCGGCCAAGGATCATGCTGCGCCGATTAGGCCACTTACGAGCGCGCATAGCACAAGCTCGGCGCGCGTCTGCAGGCTGAGCTTTCGCATGATGTTCGCGCGGTGGGAGTCGACTGTGCGTACCGAGATATGAAGCCTCTTGCCAATTTCCAGACTGGTGTATCCGAGCGCGAGGAGATGAAGCACGTCGCGTTCTCGCTCAGAGAGCGCGTCGAGTTCAGGCGATGAGTCATCGACCACGAGCCGCGCGCCGAGGGCGGGCTCCACGTATTGTTCACCCGCCACGACGCGACGGATGGCTTCGATGAGCTCCGTGTCCGACGACCGTTTCGGCACAAAGCCGCAGGCCCCGGCGGCGATCGACCGCCGGACGGATGTCGGTTGGGTCTGTGAAGAGACGACCAGAACCTTCGTCGAGGGGCTCGCTAGCAGGAGCTCGGGGATGGTCGCGTGGCCGTCCGTCCGGGGAAGGACCAGATCGAGCAGCACCACATCGGGCTGTAATGCACGGGTTTTGGCGATGGCCTCCTCCGCTGTTCCGGCTTCGTCGATCGTTGTGATGCAATCCTCGCGATCTAGCAGTACACGGAGTGATGACCGAAACAATGCATGGTCGTCGACGAGGAGAACGCGAATCATCTGCTGGCTCCAGGGACGGAGATCACGGCGCGGGTTCCACCCGTCGGCCGCGGCTCTAGTTCGATCAACCCTGCGTACCGCGCTACGAGCCGGCGGCACAACGCGAGGCCCAGCTGATCGCCAGTGGCATAACCGTCCTGGGACTCGATCCCCACACCGTCGTCGTCGACAACCAGCTCTCGAACCTCGGCGGAGCCTTTGGTCGAGATATGGATGTTGTTCGCGCCGGCTGCGACGGCGTTTGCGAGCAGATTGCGGAGCACGAGGCCCAGAGCGGCGCGAGGCAGCGGAAACACACCGGTGGCGCTCGTGATGACGTCGACGTCGATCCTTCCGAGGTCAGAAAGGGTCTGTTGCACAACTTCATTAACCGCTGCTCCATCTGCGACTATGACGTTGCCGTTGGCATGCCGGACTCGAACAGTTTCAAGGATCGTGTCGACGACTTCCAGGGCCCGCATGAGACCGGACTTGGGGTCCTGATCCAGCAGTGCGTGCAGCAGGGCGGATTTCACCTCGTGTGCGATGAGTCCGGTGAGATCCTCGAGCGACTCGTTCTCCAGGGCAAGGCGGCCCGCGTGCTCGGCGAGCTGTTCTGCGATCGCGCTGGGGTGGCGGCCGGGAACGCGGCGGCCCGACGCAACCAGGCAGTTCATCGGGACCGCCGTGAGGCCACTGCTACCCGGGTCGTTTGGGGCTGGTATCACCGGCATCTGCGGGCGATCGCCGATCCCACCGTTGCTGCTCTTATTCGTCATGAGTGGATTCCCTGCCTGCAGATGTTTTGCGGATGTTGGCGGCGAACAGCCGGCCGGCGGAAGGCTGGTATCACCGGTCGCTATCTCCGGGCCCCGCCGGGTTGCGGTTCGGTTGCAGTGTTCGAATCTCGACGAGATCGAGGCCCAGCGCCGCGATCTGCGACAAGACGCCGTGAAGCGCCGCCTGGTCCAGGTCGCCGGTGAGCACCGTTTCCGCAGCTTCGTGCCGGGACCGTAGCGCTGGAAAAGCCGACAACGCCGTAGCCCCGAGCTGCCCTTTGATCCGAATGCTGTACGTGGCGAGTCCAGGATCCATGACGCCATGGTTGGGCGCCGGCTAGTGAACCCGCATCACCAGGATCTGGTGACCATTCGGTTAGTGAGCGCCGGGCGAAAGTAGCCTCAGCTCCCGGGCCCGCTGCACTGCTGAGGCGCGGTCACGGGCCTGGAGCTTGGAGTAGATGCTGCTGACGTGGGTGTTGACCGTATTCACTGATACGGATAGCTCTCCCGCGATTTGAGGCCTAGACAGGTTGGTCGGGAGATAGCGAAGGACCCTGAGTTCGCTCGGACTAAGCGCTTCTGTTGGCGGTGAAGGTGGAAGGTCTCTGGTGATCAGCCGCTCGCCGTGCAGGACATCGAGTATGTCAATCAGCAGCGCCGCGTGCCTTGTCTCGTGACGGGGGACGGCCTCGAGTAGGTCGCCCGATGCGGTCATCGCGAATGGCAGGACCAGCCGATCAGCCTCCGCCAGCGACAGCGCGCTCTCGGTGGCGTCGTTCGCGGCTCGGTGCTCACCGAGTTCGAGGTTGGCACGGGCGGCCAGAAGATGAGCCTCAACGACGGTGAAGTCATGGATAAGCGGCGCGGCCCGGGTAAGAACGCCGTGTAGCGCGCCGAGTGCTTCTCTCGGACGGTTCTCCGCGAGATAAATCACGGCGCACGCGTTGTGGATTTCTCCCCAGTCCGACCGCTCGACGGTAGTTGCCTCCAGTGATGCGCGGGCCGCCTCGACCATCCCGAGACGGGCCTGTGTTGCCGCCAACCAGCCGGTGACCTGGCTCGCCACCCGGTGCGTTCCGATCAACTCGGATTGCAGACGTCCCGCAGACGCGAACTGCTCGAGCGCTTCCTCGTTGAGGCCGCGCCCGGCGTGAAGCATTCCGGTCACGAGATGCATCGCCAACCCGATAGCCGGCGCTGCATCTCCTCGTAGCGTTTCCGTTGCGCGCTTTAGCCATCGCTCGCCTTCGTCGAACTCACCCATCCAGATCATCGCGTAGGCGAGGGTCACGTGCGTCGGTGCGATGAATGTTTCCGCGCCCCAGCCGTACCGCTCGGCCAGCTCAACCGCCTCGCGGCAGCATCGTCGGACAGTAGCTAACGAGCGGGTCATGGACGCAAAACCGAGGTGGGCTAGGCAATTGACCTCGATGTAGGGCCGGCCGATTTGCCTGGCGAGGCTGGCGCCCTGTTGGAGGTGGCGTTCCGCTTCCTCAAGTCCGGTCCAGCCCTCGACCGCCCCCAGGTTCATCAGGGTCACCGCTCGCAGGTCATTAGATAGGGCGACATCCGGGTCGGTCGTTCCCAAGATGGGCGAGGCAAGGAACGCGACCTGCTCGATCACCCCAGCGAGGTCACCGCGTCTCCTCGCCACCGACAGCTTCAGCGACGCGATCGCTACGCCGAGTCGACGTCGACGAACTGATTGCATTGTCGCCGCATGAGTTTCGGCGACTGCTAGGTGCGCGTCCGCCTCGTCGAGACGTCCCCGGGCCAGCGCGCTTCCTGCCCGCACCACGGCGAGTTCGGGGTTTTCCGCGCGAGCTCCGGACGGGAACGCGTCCAACAGTGCTTGGATGGTTCGCTCCTGCCCGTCGAGGGTCAGGCTGAGCGAGTGATCTGCGAGCAGTCGTGCCGCAACGGGCCAGTCGCCCGCCGCTTGCATGTGTCGGATGGCATCTACAAACTGTCCATGCTGTGCGAACCACTCAGCGGCCCGTCGATGCAGTGCGGGAAGCGCCTCTGGATGCCGTCGCCGCAACTCCAGGCGGAGAAGATCGGCGAAAAGGTGGTGGTAGCGAAACCAAGTACGCTCCGTGTCCAACGACGACACGAATGCATTAGCGTCTTCCAGCTCCAGAAGAATCCGCTCCGAGCCTGCGCGGTTGCTCAACAAGTCTGCTAGTTCGCCGTTGACACGGTCCAGGACGGCGGTGCGTAGAAGCACCTCCTGGACCTCACGTGGCTGACACTCGAGCATCTCGGCGATCAGGTACTCCGCGACCGTGCGGTTGCTCCCCGAGAACTCGGCAACGAAACCCTCGGGGTCGGGATGGCCGGTGAGGGCGATCGCGGCGAGCCGCAGGCCTGCCGCCCACCCTTCGGTTCGCTTGTGCAACAGTGCTGTTCCAGCCTCGGACAGCCTGATACCGGAAGCCTCGAGAAACTCGCGTGTCTCAGCCTCAGTGAACCGCAGATCGGCGGCGCGCAGTTCAGCCAGGTCGCCGGCGAGGCGGAGCCGTTGCAGGTGCAGTCTGAGATCGCGACGAGTCGCGAGCAGGGCGTTCACGTGAGGGGGAAGGCTCGTTAACAGGCGCGTGAGCTGAGCAAGCGTTTCGGATGAGTCCAGCTCGTGCAGATCGTCGATGACCAGGGTGAGCAAGCCGGGATACTCAGCAACTTCTCCTAAAACCCTGTCGACGATTGCCCCTTCGTTGAACGCGGGAGTGGCTACGGCCGGTTCCGTTGAGCCACCTGTCTTGGAGGCCCGGCGAATCGCATTGAGAAGTTCGAGCCAAAAAAGCTGACTGTCTTGCTCGTCGCGTTGCAACTGCACAGCGGCAAGTGCACGCGCTTGACCCACCCGCCTTGCCCATATACGCAACAGTGACGTCTTTCCACTACCCGCAGGAGCCGAGATGATCGTGACCTTCACCGCCGTCGCGGGATCAAGCGCGGTGAGAAGGTGATCCCGGTCAATCAGCCGGGGAATCGCTGTAGCCACCGTAAGCCGTCACCTCGTCTGGGCTCCACGCGCTAACGTCCGCGACGAAGTCTTGCCGCGCCCTCGCCTCGAGGGGGGTTCAAGCGTACTGCGCGACAACGCGCATAGTCTCCTGCCATTTCAGGTTGCACCCGATAGCGTCGAGCCGAGCTGTTACCGTCGGCTGCATTCTCCCGGTCCTACGACGGCTGCCTCGTCGCACCCGGCGAGCGCTCGAGGACGTTAGCCAACCAGAGCGGGACGCATTCCGCGCGCCGCTACCGGAACCCTGACCGAGCGCCCCGGCCGGGGCGTCTTCGCCGGTCAGTTCCACTCCAGCGCCTTCGCCTAGGCGGCCCTCGGGCATCGGATAACCGGCCCGTTCACGCCGCTTGGGCATTCGCCTTCGGACGATCGGGCTATCAGGAGTGTGCGAGCAGCCGGCCGGTCAAAGACGATGTCGACGATGTCGGACACGATATCGCCCCCTGCCCAGTCCCACTGCGGCTCGCAGGCGAGGGAAACGCAGCGGATTGGCCGCGCATCGACCTCGTCGATTCATTCGAGTCCTGCCTGAGGATCGCACTCACTGGAAATGACGTAGCGGCGCGCCCGGGCGCCCTTAAGGGTGGAGGTCGAGGGTCCCAGTTTCCAACACATCCATCGCAAGATCGCGGCGTTTGCTTTGGTCAAGGCGATTGCGCTGTGGGTGGCGAGGGTGATGAGCACTCGCTCCTGAAGCGGCCATCGAGCACCCTAGAGACTCTCCCGTCCGATCCGCGCCTTTCCGTTGATTGGAGGACACTTCGAGACGCTGTCTAGCGCACCTCCCTGACCGTCAAGGCCCGAAGCGCCGCACGTTTCATCCTGCGGCGCCATGGTTGCCGCCTGCTTCCGGGGGTGGTTGTCAGGCGGTCGGGTGCAGGGCGTCGATAAGGGTGGTGATTGCTTGGGCGATGGCGGCGCCGGCAGCGTGTGTGCCGCGCAGGGCGTTGAGCATGACGAAGTCGTGGATGATGCCCTGGTAGCGCGCCGCGGTGACGGTGACGCCGGCGGCGCGCAGCTTGGCGGCATACGCCTCGCCCTCGTCGCGCAGCACGTCGGCCTCGCCGGTGATCACGAGTGCGGGCGGCAGGTCGGCAAGCTCGTCGAGCGAGGCCCGCAAGGGAGATGCGGTGATCTCCGCGCGCTGGGCCGGGTCGGTCGTGTACTGGTCCCAGAACCACTGCATGGCGTCGCGGCGCAAGAAGTAGCCTTCGGCGAACTGCTGATAGGACTCGGTGTCGAAGTTCGCGTCGGTGACCGGGTAGAAGAGCACTTGCTGTACGAAGCTGACCTCGCCGCGCTGCTTGGCCAGCAGGGTGAGCGCGGCGCTCATGTTGCCGCCGACGGAGTCGCCGGCGACGGCGATGCGGGTCGGGTCGAGGTTCTGCTCCGCGCCGTGCTGGGCGACCCAGGCGGCCACGGCGTAGGACTCCTCGATCGCGGTGGGGTATTTGGCCTCCGGGGAGAGGCTGTAGTTGGGGAACACCACGGCTGCGTTGGCGCCGACCGCGAGTTCGCGGATCAGCCGGTCGTGGGTGTGCGCGTTGCCGAACACCCAGCCGGCGCCGTGGATGTAGACGATGACCGGCAGCGGGCCGGTCGCGCCTCGCGGGCGCAGGATGCGGATCGACACCTCGCCGGACGGCCCCCCGGGCACCGTCGTGTCGCTGACGTCGATGTCAGGCTTGGCGATGTCGCCGGATTGCACCTGGTCGACGGCCTCGCGACCCTTCTCTGGGCCGAGGTCGAACAGGAAGGGCGGGTTGGCGGTCGCGTCTGCGAACTGCTGCGCGGCCGGTTCGAGCACTGGCTTGCTGGTCATGGCAGGTCTCCTTTGTCGGTGGTGTGGAAGTTTCGCTCGGGACGGTCGTGTCGAGTGGAAAACACGGCGTCGCTTGCCGCGACGCCCAGGATGACGGCGCCCGCGTCGTGTTGTTCGGTCGGGTTGGGTGTCGTCAAGCGACCCCGCCCATCCCCTCGATTGCCAGTCGTTGCGCGCGTGGCGCGTTGTGGGTGCGGGGCCGCGTGGCGCACCGAGTGTCTCGGCGGCCTGGGCCACCGACGCGCCGTGGAAGTAGGTCTCGAACGGCGTCTGTCGGTGTTCGATTGACAGGGTGTGCAGCGCGGCCCGTATTGAGCTGTCGGTCCACCGTCGTCGATGACGATGTGCCTCGCCACCGTCAACAGCCAGCCTCGCTCTGAGCCGCCGGTCTATTCGCGCACTGCCGTGTTTCGCCACGCTCGGACCACGTCTCCTCCACGATGTCCTGCGCGCCGGCCCCGATCTCGGGTCAGCCCAACCACGTACGACAGCAAGGAGTGCGTGTGCTCGTCGTGTAGGGCACGAAACACCTCGGCATCACGCCGTTGCTCCGCGGAATGCCTAAGTTCCAGACTCGGCTGAAGGATCGCGTCATGGATACAGTCGACCACGACGGAGGTGGCAGTTCCTCAGTAGTTTCTACTGGTCTTCCGCGCGGGTACCGCATATCCGGCGCCGGCCGCCCGGGCGTGCTCGCGATGTCGGCAACCAGCGGGCCGACAAGAAGTCTGCCTTGCCGGTCATCCAGTTTCAGTTCCCATGGCAGGGGATGAGTCGAGTCGGAGGAGGCCAACCAGGATGGTGTGCAGAATTCCCCTGTGACCAATGGCGATCCTCAAACCGGCAGTCGATGATGGGACCTCATCGGCTATCACCGCCGTTACCTATCCGGTCGAACCTGATTCGGAGCGGCATTCGTCGCGGCCAGCTTAAGCAGTCTTGGTGACACGCCTGGGTGGTGGAAGCTCTTGGACCTCATGGGTTTGGTTATCGGCCGGGCTATCCTCCCGTTGGCGACATGGGAAGGGCCGTTGTCCGCGCAGGGCTGGTCTATGCGGGCGTGAGAGGTGGGGGAGCGTTGCGGGCGCCTATCTTTCGCGGAGCGGCGTTCGACCGTGCCGCAAAGGACGTCGGAGTCGGGGGCCTGCACCCGCACGAGGAACGCCACACCGCGGCAAGCCTGGCGATCGCGTCGGGCGCGAATGTGAAGGTCGTTCAGCAGATGCTTGGCCATAAGTCCGCAGTGATGACGCTGGACCAATATGGGCATCTTTCCCCGACCAGCTCGACGACGTGGCGGAGCGGATGGACGCAGCGGCTCAAGCTGCCGTACCGGGACAAATATTGTTGATCTTGAGTCAGCCCGCTGATCGGCCGGAGTCAATGATTGCGGTACCTCGAGTGTGGTGCCCCCGGCAGGATTCGAACCTGCGCTCCCGCCTCCGGAGGGCGGTGCTCTATCCCCTGAGCTACGGGGGCCTTTCGACGCGCACGAAGTGTGTGGCGTCTTGGACCGCGGTGAAGCTTATCAGTCGGCGAGCCCGCTACCGACCGCCGTGCGAGCCTGCGCGAGCACCATTCCCGCCGCAGACCGTCGGCGCGTTCATGCGGGCGGCGCCAACGGACTTGCATTGCGCTCGCGGAGCATCTGTTCCATCAAGATGATCTCGCCGCTCTGGCTGTCGGCCATCTTTTGGGCGGCATTGCGAACGTAGGGCTCGCTCGCGTGGGTCGCGGCCCATTGGACCATCGGCAGGCCGCCTTGGTGATGACGGAGCATCAACTGCAAGAAGTAGACATCGAGCGCCTTGCCCGACAGCGATTGAAGTTTATCGATCTCGGCCTGGGTGGCCATGCCAGGCATCAAGCCGTCGGCCTCCGTGTGATCGTGACCGGAACCCGCCATCCAGGCCATCACTGGGTTTGGATTCGTGACCGGTAAACCCCATGCGTCGAGCCAGCCTTGCATCTGCCCGACCTGGTTGTTCTGGCTGCTCTCGATGTCATACGCCAACAAGGCGACAGCCGGATCGGTGCTGTGATCGCGGGTGAAGCCGGCCATACTCACCGCTTGCCGGTGGTGCACGGTCATGTCCCAGACGAAGCCGGCATCGACCGAGCTTGAGTCGGGCGTACTCGAGCCACCGCCGCGATGACCGATTACATATCCAACTCCGCCGGCGACAACTAGCGCCGCCGCGACCAACATCGCCACCAGTGCGGCCCGCAAGCGCCCGTTCGAGGCGCTCGGGCCGACCTCGTCGGGTTCGAGTTCATCGGTGGGATCCATAACGATGCTCATCTGAGATCAGGACTCGGTCGGATGCCCGGGCGTGCTTGGGTTGGTCTTGAAGGTCGGATTATCGCAGGAAGCGCCGAACTCGGGCGTGTTGGACTGATTGAGTTTCAACGCATCGACGAATTGATCAACCCGCGGATCGGTCGCCGAGTCGACGAACAATTGGTAACCCCAGGCCTGAAGGGAAACATTGGACTTCAGGCCCGCATACGGCGTGAGGAGCGTGTACTGATTGCCCGAGACAAGCTTCGTGAGTACGTCCAGTTGCGCAGCGGGCAGCCCTGGCTTGTAGGTGATCCAAACCGCGCCGTGCTCAAGCGTGTGCACGGCGTTCTCATTGGCGATTTGGTTCGGGTAGACGGTGCCGGTGCAGTCGGCCCAAACAGGGGAGTGGTCGCCGCCGACCGGTGGAGACTGTGGGTAGTTCACGACGCCGGAGACATGATTGCGGGTCAGGTTCGGATAGTGCTGAATACCGCTGATCGAGTCGGGTTTGACCGACGCTGTGGACTTCTTGTTGTTGGTCTTCGAGACGGCGTACCCGATGACCCCGATCGCGAGGGCCACTACGACGACGGTGGTGATGATGAGGCCCCACGGCGTCTGCCGTTGATTGACGATCTTGCGGGACTGCACCTTCTTCGCCGGCGTTTTCGTACCCTTTGCAGGCTGGCCCTTGTTGGATCTACCGGAGGTCGGCTTGGTCGGCTTGGTCATCGAGTCGCTTTCATAGCTGGCTGACGCGGCAGTCGGCCATACGGGTTTCGCACCAGTCTAGGAGGCGAGGCTGTGCAGCACCGAATAAAAATCTGTGCGATTGCGAACTCGGGCAAAGCCGACAGCTCGGTATCGAAGTAAAACCGGGCAGACGGCGCAACTAACATGGGTCCGTGACACCAGACGATCTCATTGAAGCCATCCGGTCCGCCGTTGTGCGTGCCGTCGAGTCGGGCGCATTCGTCGCCTCGATGCCAGAAGACATCGTCCTGGACCGTCCGAAGAACCGGGAGCACGGCGACTACGCGACGAATGTGGCGATGCGCCTCGCCAAGCCGGCCGGTAAGTCGCCCCGCGATGTCGCCGAGGCGATCGCCGCCGTTCTCGGCGAAACCGCGGGCATCGACAAGGTCGTTGTCGCCGGTCCGGGCTTTCTGAACATCACGCTGGACTCGGCGTCGCTCGGCGTTATCGCGCAAACCATCGTCGAGGCAGGCTCGTTATACGGGCACTCCAAGACCCTCGCCGGGCTCAAGGTCAATCTCGAATTCATCTCGGCGAACCCGACGGGTCCGTTGCACTTGGGTCATACGAGGTGGGCTGCGGTCGGCGATGCAATCGGTCGAGTGCTCAGCGCGGCCGGTGCTGACGTGACGCGGGAGTTCTACATAAATGACCGTGGCGTGCAGATGGACCTCTTCGGGGCATCGCTGCGTGCAGCGGCTCTCAACCACCCCGTGCCCGACAACGGCTACCACGGCGACTACATCCCCGAACTTGCTGCCGAGATCGTCGCGGAAAACCCCGAGGTCCTGGAATTCGAGGGCGAGAAACAGGTCGAGGCGTTTCGCGAGGAGGGCTACCGGCTTCAGCTCGCACAGCAGCGGCAGACGCTCGAGGACTTCGGTACGCACTTTGATGTCTGGTATTCCGAGCGCTACCTCCACACCTCCGGCGCGGTCGAACGTGGCCTCGATCGGTTGAAGGCGCAGGGCCACCTGTTCACAGCCGACGACGCTTTGTGGTTGCGGACCACCGATTTCGGTGACGACAAGGACCGCGTACTACTCAAAAGCGATGGCGACCTCACCTACTTCGCCTCCGACACCGCCTACTACGTCGACAAGCGAGATCGCGGGTTCGACGTTTGCATCTACCTGCTCGGTGCCGATCATCACGGTTACGTAAACCGGCTGCGGGCGATCGCCGCATGTGCAGGTGATGACCCCGACGTGAACATCGAGGTCCTCATCGGCCAGCTGGTGAAGATACTTCGTGCAGGTGAAGAGGTTCGGTTGTCAAAGCGCGCCGGGGAGATCGTGACGCTGACCGACTTTGTCGAGGCAGCCGGTGTGGACGCGGTTCGCTACTCCCTGTCCCGGTACCCGAGCGATTCGCCGTTGACCCTCGACCTCGACCTCATCACACGCCGAAGCGCCGACAATCCGGTGTTCTACGTTCAGTACGCTCACGCGCGCACCTGCAATGTCGCCAAGAATGCCGCCGAGGTGGGCATAACTTTGCAGACCTTCAAGCCGGAGTTGTTGGTGCACGAGACCGAGTCCGCACTGCTCACCGCGTTGGGGGAGTTTCCTCGAGTGGTCGCTCAGGCGGCTGAACTTCGCGAGCCCCATAGGGTTGCCCGGTACCTCGAAGCGCTCGCTGGCACATTGCATCGCTGGTACGAGGCCTGCCGGATCATCCCGAAAGGGGACGAACCGATAACCGATGTCAACCGGACGCGTCTATGGCTGAATGTCGCGACTCGGACGGTACTCGCGAACGGACTCGACCTGCTTGGCGTCTCCGCCCCCGAGCGGATGTAACCCGCCCGCTACCGTTAACCGACGGAGTCTCCGCGTGGTCAAGGCATCAACGCGGCTAGCAGACAGGATCACGTTCGATGATCGCCATCGCACCGACTCGCACAGCGAGCAGCGAAGACCGATGAGCCGTTCCGCTCACCCGGCCGGTCCGCGGCATGCCGACGTGCTGCCCACCGGTGCTCAATCCTCGTCCCGTGAATACACGGGCGCGCTGAGTACGAAGATCTGGCCGGCTTCTGCCAGGCGGAGCGGCGGCGAGGTCCACCTCGGGGGCATCGCGGCCACGGACCTTGTGAAGGAGTTCGGGACTCCCTCGTTCATCCTGGACACCGAAGACCTTCGTTCCCGGGCGCGCACCTACGCCGCCGCTTTCGATGGGGGAGACGTCTTCTATGCCGGAAAGGCGTTCTTGTGCACATCGGTAGCCAAACTCATTGCGGACGAGGGATTGGGAATCGACGTCTGCTCCGGTGGTGAGCTGGCGATAGCGCTGCGCGCTGGAGTAGACCCGGCTCGTTTGGCCTTGCACGGAAACAACAAGTCGCGAGATGAGCTCACCATGGCGGTCGAGTCTGGGGTCGGCCGGGTCGTACTCGACTCTGCCATCGAGATCGAAAGACTCGCCGAGCTCGCCTCTGTCGCAGGGATTCGGCAACGAGTCCTGATCCGGGTCACGGTGGGGGTTGAGGCGCATACCCACGAGTTCATTGCGACAGCCCATGAGGACCAGAAATTCGGTTTCTCCTTGACCAATGGGGACGCGCTGGCAGCGGTCGCCCGCGTGCTCGCCGAACCTTCGCTTGAACTCGTTGGGCTTCATTCCCATATCGGATCGCAGATCTTCGACACTTCCGGCTTCGAAGTCGCTGCGCATCGCGTTGTCGGACTTCTCGCGGCGGTGCGGGACGCTCACGGCGTTGCGCTGCCCGAGATCGATCTCGGCGGCGGCTTAGGGATCGCCTACACCGATGCCGACGATCCAGAGGAACCGGCAGACATCGCCGAGCGATTGCAAATGATCATCGCTTCCGAGTGCGTGCGGTCCGGGCTGCCCCTACCCCGGCTCTCGGTTGAACCGGGTAGAGCCATCATCGGCCCGACGATGATCACCCTGTACGAGGTAGGCACAGTCAAGCCGGTCAGCCTCGATGGCGGGCTGGTGCGAAGCTACATCTCGGTGGACGGCGGTATGAGCGACAACATTCGCACTGCGCTGTATGACGCCGAGTACACCGTGGTGCTGGCTAACCGCGATACTGACGCAGCACCGCAGCTGTCGCGCGTTGTCGGCAAGCATTGTGAGAGCGGCGACATCGTGGTCAAGGACTGCTGGCTGCCGTCCGACGTCCGGCCAGGTGATGTGCTTGCCGTGGCGGCGACAGGTGCCTACTGCTATGCCATGGCCAGCAACTACAACCGCTTGCCGCGCCCGCCAGTCATCGCAGTCGCTGACGGCGTCGCGTCAGTAATTGTGCGACGGGAGCGGCTGGACGAGGTCATGGCAACCGACGTCGGCTGGCAGGTCGGCTACAGACGAGAGAGCGAAGATGCCGCGACAGCGGCGCAGAGCGGCGCCGAAGGGCGCAGTTCGGGGGACGTCGACGAGACGGGATCCCGCGGTATTGAGGCAGACAATCCGATTGATGCGGGAGCCCCGAGATGAGCGTCGTCAACGTCGTGGCCGATCAGGTCGACGTGCCAGCACGAAAGCCTCTGAAGGTGGCCTTGCTCGGTTGCGGTGTCGTCGGCTCAGCCGTGGCACGGCTACTCACCGAGCAGGCCGACGATCTAGCCGCCCGAGTTGGTGTTCCGCTGGAACTTGCGGGGATTGCGGTCCGTCGGCCGAACCGGCACTCCGACGTCCCGGCCGAACTGCTCACCACTGACGCTGAGGCATTGGTCATGAGGGAAGACATCGACCTCGTGGTCGAGGTCATCGGCGGCATCGAGCCGGCGCGCAGCCTGCTCCTCGCGGCGCTCAAATCGGGCAAAAGCGTGGTCAGTGCGAACAAGGCCTTGCTGGCCGAGGACGGCGCCACGTTGCATGCAGCCGCCACGGCAAACGGCGTGGATCTCTATTACGAGGCCGCGGTGGCCGGCGCCATTCCGTTGCTTCGCCCGCTGCGAGAATCCCTCGCCGGCGATCGCATCACGCGTGTGATCGGCATCGTCAACGGCACGACCAATTTCATCCTTTCCCGGATGTCTTCTACCGGCGCGGGTTTTGCTGAAGCACTTGCCGAAGCCACCGCGCTCGGGTATGCCGAAGCCGATCCGACAGCCGATGTCGATGGATTCGACGCCGCAGCCAAGGCCGCGATCCTGGCTGGGCTTGCGTTCCACACCCGAGTCACTGCCTCTGACGTCTACCGGGAAGGCATCAGCGCGGTCACTGCAGCCGATGTTGCAAGTGCTGCGGCGATCGGCTGCACGGTCAAGCTGCTGGCCATCTGCGAACGATCCGGCTCGTCGGCGGACGATGGCGGGGGCTCGGTCTCCGTGCGCGTTCATCCGGCCATGATCCCGCTCTCGCACCCACTCGCGGCCGTAGGCGATGCTTTCAATGCGGTCTTCGTCGAGGCCGAGGCCGCAGGCTCGCTCATGTTCTACGGACGCGGAGCGGGCGGCGAGCCAACTGCCAGTGCGGTGCTGGGTGACCTGGTAGCGGTAGCGCGCAATCGGGTCAGCGGCAGCCGCGGCGCCGGGATGAGCGCGTACGCCGACCTCGCAATCCAACCGATCGGCGAGGTTTCGACGCGCTATCACGTTTCGCTCGATGTTGCCGATAAGCCAGGGGTGCTCGCATCCGTTGCCCAGGCCTTTGCTGACAACGGGGTCAGCATCCAGACCGTACGTCAGGAGGGGCGAGGCGATGCTGCAACGCTCGTCCTCGTGACTCACACAGCAGCCGACGCCGCGCTTGCCTCGACGGTGCAACGGCTTGCACGATATGACTTCATCCGACGCACTGGAAGTGTGATGCGGGTCGAGGGCATGTCCGCGGAGTAGATCGACCTACAGCGCCCAGATTAGCCATAAGCAACAGGGAGATTCTCTCGATGACCGGACGCAAGTATGACGGCTCGGCGTGGCCGGGGCTGATCGAGGCATATCGGAATCGACTGCCCGTTACGGCGAATACTCCGGTGATCACCTTGTTCGAGGGAGGCACGCCGCTCGTTGAGGCCAGCGGATTGTCGGAGCGTGTCGGAGCGCAGGTGTACCTGAAGGTCGAAGGTGCGAACCCGACCGGATCGTTCAAAGACCGTGGAATGACGATGGCCATCTCCAAGGCGGCCGAGGCTGGCGCCAAAGCCGTCATCTGCGCCTCGACCGGCAACACATCGGCCTCGGCTGCCGCTTATGCAGTTCGAGCCGGGATGGTCTGTGCCGTGTTGGTGCCGCAAGGCAAGATCGCCCTCGGCAAGATGGCGCAGGCCCTCGTGCATGGTGCGAAGCTGCTGCAGGTCGACGGGAACTTCGATGATTGTCTGGAGCTCGCACGCAAGCTCGCCGTAGATTATCCGGTTGCACTGGTCAACTCGGTGAACCCGGATCGAATAGAGGGCCAAAAGACGGCGGCGTTCGAGATCTGCGACCTGCTGGGTCGGGCGCCCGATATTCATTGTATTCCGGTCGGCAACGCGGGAAATATCACCGCCTATTGGAAGGGCTATACCGAGTACGCCCGCGACGGGATCGTCGACGGCACTCCTGCCATGTATGGCTTTCAAGCTGCTGGCTCCGCGCCGATCGTGCTCGGCGCACCCGTTCTCAAACCGATGACAATCGCGACTGCGATCCGCATTGGCAACCCCGCATCGTGGTCACAGGCTGAGCAGGCCCGCGATGACTCGAACGGTTTGATCGACTCTGTTACCGACAAAGAGATCCTCGAGTCGTATCGGCTGCTGGCCCGCACCGAGGCAGTGTTCGTCGAACCCGCGTCGGCGGCGAGTGTGGCCGGTCTGATCAAGTCCGCCCGACTGGGGAAGGTCCCCGCCGGCTCCCTGGTGGTCTGCACAGTCACCGGCAACGGACTGAAGGATCCCGAATGGGCGATCGCGGGCGCCCCGGCGCCGGTTACGATTCCGGTTGACGGCCACGCGGCTGCCGTCCAACTCGGGCTGGCATGAGTGGCTGAATCCGCAAGCGTTCGAGGGATGACGCCGAGGACCGCAATGTCCAATCCGCGCTTTGTCGAAACCGAGGTCGCGGTCACAGTGCCGGCTACCAGCGCCAACCTCGGCCCTGGCTTCGATGCTCTTGGGCTCGCGCTTACGCGTTACGACCAAGTCAGAGCGACCGTCACGCCGTCGGGCCTGGAAATCTCGGTTACCGGCGAAGGCGAGGCAGTCATACCTCGCGACGAACGCCATCTCATCGTGCGATCGATGCGAGCCGCGTTCGAGCGGCTCGGTGGCCAGCCCCCGGGATTGCGTCTCAATTGCGAGAACCGCATTCCGCACGGTCGCGGCCTTGGATCGTCGGCTGCTGCAATCGTGGCCGGGGTCGAGCTGGCGCGAGGCCTGGTTGTTGGAGGCAGGGAAATACTCAACGACCAGGACGCACTTGCCTTGGCCTCGAGGATTGAAGGCCATCCCGACAACGTCGCGGCGTGCTTGCTTGGCGGCCTGGCGATTGCCTGGACCGCAGACGGAGTGGCAAGCGCGGTCAGGGTCGACCTGATGAGCGCCTCGGCGGCGAAGACCGGTGATTCGAGCGCCTCGGCGGCGAAGACCGGTGATTTGAGCGCCTCCGGTGTTTGCCCGGTCTTGCTGATACCTCGAGAGGAGTCCGCCACTGAGGCCGCCCGATCGGCCCTGCCGAGCGTGGTCCCGCACGCGGACGCAGCGTTCAATGCGTCCCGATCTGCCTTGCTCGTCGTCGCGATGCAGAGTCGGCCAGACATGTTGATGCGCGCGACCGAGGATCGACTCCATCAGACCTACCGAGCGGCTGCGATGACCCCCAGTTACTCGCTCGTAACAACACTGCGAGCAGCTGGATTTGCGGCGGTGATTTCAGGAGCGGGGTCTACCGTCCTCGTTTTGGCCACGTCGGCTGCCCAAGCGTCGATGGTCGAGCGGTACTGTCCCGCTGGTTGGGAATACGCACCGTTGAACATCGCCGAGGGCGCGCTGCTCAGCTGAGGGGGACCTTGATCGACCGGTTCCTGCGCATTCCCGAATGGGATCAGGAATACGACACACCCCACCCGTGTTGCTCCGGAGACAGGAAAGCGTCTACGCTGACCTCATTCCTCGCGGGACCACGGTTCGTGGAGAAACGCGACGAACGCAGCTCGATGAGCCTGCGATGCCACTCCAAGCGTGTAGAAGTCGTTGATTTCTCTATCTTGGACACACCGCATCTACATGGGCTGGACACTCCAGATTGACCGGTTCGCCGGTCACTTTCCGGCGAAACCCCGCCGATTCCACATCGGCGTACGCCTGCAGTTATCGCTTAAGAGACGGCGTACGACCACCTCGGAAGGATCCGACACCACAGTGACAGAAACCCAGGACCAGCTCGACGTCCTGTCCAGCACCGACGATCAGTCGTCTGGTGCCCCCAAGGAGCAAAACGGCTCTACCGCCCCGTCGGTAGCTCGAGCCAAGCGCCGCTCCGGCTCGCTCTCGGCGATGCTGCTGCCCGAGCTCCAAGCCCTCGCAGGTTCGATGGGCCTGACTACCGGCAAGATGCGCAAGAGCGACCTGATCGCTGCCATCGAGGGCGCAAACCGTGCACCGAGTGACTCCGGCGCTCGCACTGCTCCCAAATCGTCTGGCGCGAAGGCCAGCTCCTCCGACGCGGCCGGAAACGTCGACGCGACCAAACCTTCTCGCGCGCGCCGCTCCGCCAGCCGTGCAGCGGGCGCCCCGCAGGCAGCTCAGCCGACACTGACCGACGAATTCGTCTCGACCACGAGCGCCGACCAGTCCGCTTCGAATTCGGTAAATCCGTTGCGGAGTGACACTCGCGATTCGTCGTCGAGCCTCTCGGAGGTCGAGGCGCCCTCAACACCGGATTCGAATGCCGCCGGTGACGGTCGGACGCAGGCCAACGATGGCACCGCGAACCGGCAGAACGAGCGAGGCGGGCGGAACCGAGACGGTAACGGCGGGTCGCGCAACCAGAACCGCGACGGTAACCAGAACCGTGACGGCAACCGCGACAACCAGAACCGTGACGGCGGCCGTAACAGTCAGAATCGTGACGGCCAAAGCCAGAACAACGGCAGCCAGAACAACCAAGTCCGCGACGGCCAGAACGATGGCGGCCAAAACAATGGCGGCCAGAACCGCGACGGTCAGAACAGCGGTGCTAACCGCAACCAGAATCGCAACGACAACCAGAGCGGCGGTAACCAGAACAGCGGCGGCCAAAACCGCAACGATGGACAAAACCGCAACAACGCCGACGATGACGATGACTTCGGCGGCAACCGGCGTGGCCGCAGATTCCGTGACCGCCGCGGTCGTAACCGCGACCGGTTCGAGGGCGCTGAAGGCTCGACCAGAAGCGGTCGGCAGGACGCCGAGCCGACCATTGGCGACGACGATGTATTGATTCCCGTTGCCGGAATCCTCGACGCGGTTGAGGACAAGAACACTTGGTTCATTCGCACCGCGGGTTATTTCGCAAGTCCCGAGGACGTCTACGTTGCGAACTCTCACGTTCGTCGGTTCGGACTTCGCCGTGGCGACGCTGTCACCGGCATGGTCAAGCAACCTCGTGACGGTGAACGCAAGGAGAAGTTCAACCCCCTCGTTCGGTTGGACAGCGTCAACGGCGTCGATCCCGAACAAGCCAAGCAGCGGGTCGAGTTTACGAAGCTGACACCGCTCTACCCGCAGGATCGGCTTCGCCTCGAGACTGAGCAGAACATTTTGACCACGCGCATCATCGACTTGGTGATGCCCATTGGCAAGGGTCAGCGGGCCCTTGTGGTCTCCCCACCGAAAGCTGGCAAGACGTCTGTGCTGCAGGCAATCGCCAACGCGATATCGGTGAACAACCCCGAATGCCACTTGATGGTCGTCCTGGTGGACGAGCGGCCCGAAGAGGTCACCGACATGCAGCGCTCGGTGAAGGGTGAGGTCATTGCCTCTACCTTCGATCGCCGCCCGCAAGACCACACGATGATCGCTGAGTTGTCGATCGAGCGCGCTAAGCGTCTAGTCGAGATGGGCCACGACGTCGTCGTCCTCCTCGATTCGATCACCCGGCTCGGTCGCGCCTACAACCTGGCCGCGCCGGCGTCGGGTCGAATCCTCTCAGGCGGTGTCGATTCGACGGCCCTGTACCCACCGAAGCGCTTTCTCGGCGCCGCTCGAAACATCGAGGACGGCGGCTCGCTCACGATCATCGCGACTGCGCTCGTGGAAACCGGCTCCACAATGGACACGGTCATCTTCGAGGAGTTCAAGGGCACCGGCAACGCAGAACTGATCCTGGACCGCAAGATTGCCGACAAGCGAGTCTTCCCGGCTATCGACGTGGACAAGTCGGGGACAAGAAAAGAAGAGATTCTGCTCGGCGCTGAGGAGTTGGCCGTCGTGCTCAAGTTGCGGCGCGTGCTACACGCGCTGGACGCGCAGCAAGGCATCGAGTTGCTGCTGACTCAGCTCAAGAAGAGCAGGACGAACATCGAATTCCTGATGCAGATCGCCAAGACTGCTCCTGGAGCAGACGACCGCTGATCGATCTGAGCCGGAAAGTGGCGCCCCAACCCGGTCCTCGTACCGTGTTGGGGCGCCATTCTTTTTGCCTCGCGGAGTTGGCTTGCAGTCGATCGTGCGAATGGAACCAGTCGCGCGTCGCCTCTAGCCATGCGAAGGCCAATCCACGGCGTTGAGGTCAGACTCACAGGTTGAGGGCTGGTGGCCCCGTCTCACGGGGTTGGAGGCCATGCTCAGCAACCGATTTGGCCGCTTTGCGCGGATGCGGGATTCGGCAACCGCGGTGCCGTCGTGGCACCGTGGTAGCCAACCGAGAGTTTGCGCCAGGGAGTTTGACGGCACCGCGATGGGCTGCATCCCGATGGCACCACGTCCGTGGTTCAACACAAGAGGAGTCAATTTTGATGCGCCGAGCGCTGTCAATTCGAACGGCGACTAGGGCTGGGACGGCGGGCGTCGCTGTCGCCGTCGTCGCAGTATTGGCGGCTGCTGGCTGCACGTCCTCCGGCAAGGGAGCTCAGGGTCCTTCGAAATCGACGACCGGTCCGATCACGGTTGCATCGGCGGACTCGAGCGGGGCGATGAAGGCAGTGATCGCGACTTGGAACCAGGCGCACCCCAGCGAAACGGTCACATTGAAGGCGCTTCCGGCGGATGCGGCGAGCCGACGCGATGGTCTTGTGGAGAATCTCCAGCAGCGCTCGGCGGGCTTTGACGTAATCGCCACCGATCTCAGCTCGACCGCCGACTTTGCGGCGAACAAGTGGATCGAACCCCTCACCGGCGATCGCGCGGTGAACACGTCGGGGCTGGTCGCCCCCGTTGTGGCTGCCGGTACCTATGGCGGAGTGCTCTACTCCGAGCCGATCACGGCTGAGACTGGCTTGCTTTACTACCGAAGCGATCTTGTGAAGGCCGCGCCCGCGAACTGGGGTGCGCTGGCGGCTCAGTGCTCGGTCGCTACGGCAGCGAGCATCGCGTGCTTCAGCGGCCAGTACGCCGAAGGGGAGGATCTCACCGACAACGCCATCGAGGCAATCTACGCCGGGGGCGGACACCTTCTCAGCGTCGACGGCAAGTCCGCGGACGCCAACACAGCCGGCACGCGCAAGGGCCTGCAGTTTCTTGCGGACTCCTACGCAAGAAAAGTGATACCGGCATCAGCAATCACCTATCGCACCGACCAGAGCGTCCGCGCCTTCAGCAGCAGTTCGCTGCTCATGCTTCGCGCCGATGCCGATGTATACCCGGACCTGGTAGCGAAGTCGTCATTGGTCAGCGGAAAGTTCAAGGTCGCTGCGCTGCCCGGCGCCACGGGTGCTGCGCCTGCGCCATTTCGCGGTCTCGGCGTGAGCATCAACGTGGCTGGACAGAACCAACAGACGGCATTGGCCTTCACCAAGTACCTCACCTCAGCGGCAGCTCAGCGGATGCTGCTGACGACCGGATCTTTGCCGCCAGCGCTGCAAAGCGTCTACGACGACGCTGCGTTACGGACGAAGTACCCATTCCTCGCCGCGCTTCAACAATCGTGGAAGACAGCTCAGCCCACGGTCGTGAGCCCGGCATACCAGGCGATCAGCGACGCCGTCGCTGACGACGCGTACTCCGTTCTCACCGGTGCCAAGAAGCCGGCGCAGGCTGCCGCAGACCTGCAGACGACGCTCAGTGGTTTGCCACTGAGCTAGCCATCGGCGAGGGAATGTGGGAGCTACGCCAAGCGTTTTGATCAATGTGCCCTCAGCTGGCACACTGTCTGGTTGACGACCCGGTTCCGGTTCACGCTTGTGCATCATTAACGCAGGCGACCCGGCGGCCATAATCGGCACATAATGTGCCAAAGAAGGGAACCACCGTGAAGGACGGCATTCACCCCGAGTACGTGGTCACCAACGTGACCTGCTCGTGCGGAAACTCGTTCACCACCCGCAGCACCGAGAAGTCCGGCTCTATTCACGCTGAGGTCTGCTCAGCCTGCCACCCGTTCTACACCGGTAAGCAGAAGATCATGGACGTCGGTGGCCGCGTGGACAAGTTCGAGAAGCGTTACGGAAAGCGCACCCGCACCAACGCCTAGCTATCTAGACGGCGCTCGTTCTGCCGTGCCTATCGGGCACGCAGGCGGGCGCCGTTTTCTTTGCTCTCTCGACCGCGCTGCTCGGCACCAAGAGCCGCCGCGGTCGGCGAGGTTGATTGCAATTTGGTGCACCAATTCAAGAAGGATGGCCGGCATGGCTCAGGTCGTAGAAGGCGCGGGGACGCTGGCGCAGGTTTTGGTCGAATACGCAGAGACCGAAAAGGCGCTGTCAGATCCATCGGTCCACGCCGACCAGAACGTCGCGAAGCGACTCGGCCGTCGCTACGCTCAGCTCGCTCCCATCGTCGGGTGCGCCCGTGAACTAGATCGGGTACGTGCCGACGAGCAGGCCGCCCGTGAAATGTCAGGCGAGGACGAGGCTTTCGCGGCTGAAGCGCAAGAGCTGGCGGCTCGGATTCCAGAACTGGAAAATCACCTGCGCGAGTTGCTGTTGCCAAAGGATCCCAACGACACCAAGGACGTAATCCTTGAGATCAAAGCCGGTGAGGGCGGCGACGAGTCGGCGTTGTTTGCTGGTGATCTGTTGCGCATGTATCTGCGATATGCCGAGCGACAGGGCTGGATCACCGAGATACTTGACGATGAAGCGACCGATCTTGGCGGCCACAAGTCCGTGACGGTCGCAGTGCGGGCTCGCACACCGGAGGCGCCGGTATGGCAGAAACTCAAGTACGAGGGTGGTGTCCATCGGGTACAGCGGGTACCGGTCACTGAGTCCCAGGGTCGGATTCACACCTCTGCTGCAGGTGTGCTCGTCCTGCCTGAGGCCGAAGATGTCGACGTTGACATTGATATGAACGATCTGCGAATCGATGTCTACCGGTCGTCCGGGCCGGGTGGACAGAGCGTGAACACCACTGACTCAGCGGTTCGGATCACGCACCTCCCGACGGGGACCGTGGTCGCCATGCAGAACGAGAAGAGCCAATTGCAGAACCGCGAAGCCGCCCTTCGGGTATTGCGTGCGCGGTTGCTCGCGCACGCCCAGGAACAGGCCGCGGAAGCGGCCTCAGATGCCCGGCGGCTGCAGGTTCGTACGGTCGACCGCTCAGAGCGCGTTCGGACCTATAACTTTGCCGAGAACCGCATCGCGGACCACCGCGTGAACTTCAAGGCCTACAACCTGGATCAGGTGCTCGACGGTGCCTTGGACGACGTAATCGAGGCACTTACGAAGGCAGACACCGAAGCTGCACTTGCCGGTAACACCGAGCATTGAGTTCTCTCAGCGATCAGCTCAAACGAGCGACGCGCCAGCTTGCCGACGGCGGCGCAGTGAGCCCAGGCCCGGACGCCGAAATCCTGCTCGCCCACGTGCTCGGTCTGCAGCGAGGTCAGCTGCGGGCCTCGATTGCGCGGGGCGACGCGATCACCGCGGCTGGTGCCCAAGACTTCGCTTTCGCAATAAGTCAACGCAAGGCCGGCGTTCCGCTTCAACATATTCTCGGAAGCGCCCCGTTTCGCCACCTGGAATTGCTCGTCGGCCCAGGGGTCTTCATCCCGCGACCGGAGACCGAGCTCATCGTCGACCTTGCGCATCACCAATTGTCCGACGCGTCGCTGGTCGTCGATCTCTGTGCAGGTTCTGGTGCGATAGCTCTGGCGGTGGCGAATGAGTTCCCGTCGGCACGCGTCGTTGCTGTCGAACGCTCAACGGATGCCTCTGATTGGCTCCGCCGAAACGCACAGGCTCGAGCGGACGCGGGGGACCGGCCCATCGAGATCGTGACCGCTGACGTCGCGGCTCCAGATCTGCTATTCGATCTCGCGGGGAAAGTCGATGTCGTGCTCAGCAATCCGCCCTACGTACCGGATCTGATGCGTGGCAGCCTCAGCCGTGAAGTGGGCCACGACCCCGACGCCGCAGTTTTCGCTGGGAATGACGGGCTCGGCCTCATGCCCGCAGTCGCGCTTGCCGCAGTTCGATTACTGAGGCCGGCTGGTTTTGTCGTGATCGAACACGATGAGAGCCAGGGCATTACGCTGCCTGCGCTGTTGCGTTCAGACAGTCGGTGGTCTGCCGTGACGGATCATCTTGATCTTGCCGGGCGCCCGAGGTTCGCCTCCGCAGTTAGGAGCGCGGTCACCCATCGCGCAGCCCTGGCGGAGCGATCGTGACGACTCAGGCAAGATGGTCGCGTGAGTGACATGCTTGATTGCAGTGATCCGGCGAATCGGGCCGATGCCGTTGCCGCGGCCGCTCGGGCCGTCGAAGGCGGTTCGATAGTCGTCTTTCCGACCGACACCTTGTATGGAATCGGCGTCGATGCCTTCAACACCGCCGCAGTGACCGGTTTGCTTGCGGCGAAGGGGCGTGGCCGGGACATGCCGGTCCCGGTGCTCGTCGGGTCGTGGACCACGGTCGACGGCCTCTTGAGCTATGTAACATCTGACACCCGAAATCTGATTGAGGCCTTTTGGCCCGGCGGTCTGACCCTGATCGTCGAGCATGCGCCTTCGCTGGCGTGGGATTTGGGTGACGCCCGCGGCACGGTTGGTATTCGAATGCCCTTGCATCCGGTGGCGCTTGAACTGCTCGAGATCACCGGCCCGATGGCCGTCTCGAGTGCCAATCGGACGAAGATGGCCCCTCCGACCACTGTTCAGCAGGCCTATGACCAGCTCGGCGAGTCGGTGTCGGTCTACCTGGATGGCGGCGAGGTACCTATCGGGCTCCCGTCCACCATCGTTGATCTGACTGGCGATCAGCCACGAATCGTTCGTGAGGGCGCGGTCAGTATCGAAAGTCTGAAGGCCGTTCTGCCGACGATCTCGCTGCCGAACGCGTGAAGTGTGCGACTGACTTGCAGCTGAGCCTGTTTGGCGAGACCCGCGTGTGAGCACCCGGAGCGGATGCGAGCCTTCGTCCCAGGCCAACCGTCGAGCGCTAATCTCTGCGTTGAGCTCGAATAGCGGGAGACGAGTAGAAGGGCAGCCGGACTAGACGTGCACCCATCACTCGAATATGCCCTGGTCGGCTGCATCGCCGCGATAGGGACTTATCTCTTTACCCCGGTGGCCCGACAAATTGCCACCAAGTGGGGTGCGGTAGCCAAGCCCCGGGATCGTGATGTTCACGCCGTCGACACGCCACGGTTGGGGGGCACCGCGCTGCTCGTGGGCTTCGCGGTGGCGATGGTGATCGCGCATGCGCTGCCCACGCTGCGCAGCACCTTTGCTGACGGCACCGAGATCAACGGTGTTCTGTGGGGCGGCTTGATCATCTGCGCGGTTGGTGTCATCGATGACCGCTACGAGCTGGATTCGTTGACCAAGTTCGCCGGGCAGGTACTGGCGGCCGCGGTGATGTCGATCGTGGGCGGCATCCAGTTGCTCACTTTGTACGTCCCTTGGGGGCACACCGGCATCGTGCTAGACCGCGACGCCAGCGTGGAGCTGACCATTCTGCTAACGGTTCTGACTATCAATGCAATCAACTTCATCGACGGGCTGGACGGCCTTGCAGCCGGTGTGACCGCGATTCAAGGCATTGCGTTCTTTGCTTACAGCTATCACCTCGCGGCCGCCGGCAATTTCGGGATCGCCGCAGCACCAACGCTGATCTGTGCTGGGCTCGTAGGCGTTTGCCTGGGATTTCTGCCACACAATTTTGCGCCTGCTCGCATATTTATGGGCGACTCGGGGTCGATGCTCGTCGGACTGATGTTGTCGGCGGCGGCCACCACGGCGGTCTCCAAAGCTGATCCGCAAACCCTTGGCCGTGCTGGCGCGCTACCCCTTTATCTGCCACTTATTCTGCCGATCGCGGTGCTGGCCCTGCCGTTCGGCGATCTGCTCCTTGCGGTCATCCGGAGGCTGCGACGCGGGCAGTCTCCATTTGCTCCCGACAAGGAACATCTTCATCATCGTTTGATGGATCTCGGGCACACTCACCGCCGAACTGTCCTGCTGCTGTACTTCTGGTCGGCGGTACTGGCTTTCGGGGCGGTCGCGATGGCATTGACCACCCAGGGGCCGTGGCTGGTTGTAGCGGTTATCGGCACCTTGCTCGTTGCCGGCTTACTGTTTACGGCCATCCCTCGACTACGGTCAGCTCGGTAGTGACCACAGTCATGCCAAGCACGGCACCTTCCACGTTCGGCGCTGGACGATCTGGCGGTGGGCCCTACTGTCTGTCGCAGCCGTATCCGGCGGCTTGGGTTTCGCCTTGTTGAGCGATGCGGGTACCCGAGCCGGCCTGAGTTACCTCGGAGGTCTCGCACTGGTCGTAGGTGCGTTTGAGTTCGGCTCGTTCAACATTCGATTCACCGGCAAATACCTGCCCAGCCTGACCCTCGTGGTCGCGATGTTGAGCTACGCGACAACCGGAATCGCGTTGGCGCTCGTATTGGCCGCATCCAGCCCGCGCGTCGTCGACGGTGCAGCCATTGCCAGCGGCTTGTTTACGGGCATTGTGGTCTGGATTGGAACCGAAATCATGCGCACCAGGGTGCGGTCGTAACGCCCTTGTACGCCTGTTAACATTTCGATCAGATGAACCGTCCCTCAGAACCCGGCGCTCCGGCGCCGGGCGGTGATCCGTGGGCAGCGTTCGGCTACCTTGTGGCCGGCGTAGCTATCTATGGCTTCATCGGCTGGGGATTGAGCGTCTGGCTCCACGCCGAATACTGGATTCCGATCGGGATTCTGGTCGGCGCGGGTTTTGGGCTATACCTAGTATTCGCCCGATACCTGATTCGTGGGCCAGACGGGCACGCGAGCGATTCGACCACCAGCACGACCACCGACGATGCAGCCCAAGCACAACGGCCAGATAGTAATGACCGAGGAGAGACTGCGTGAGCCACGCCGTAAGCGGTGTCCTTGCAGAAGGATTCCATGCACCCGGACCGATCGACTTCTTCTTTCCTGACTTCACAGGTAAGTCATGGAATGAGAGCGGTTACGACGTCCTGCTGACGAAATCGTCAGTGCTGCTCGTCCTGGGCGCTGTGGTTGCGTACCTCTTCCTAGCGGTCACATCCCGCAATGGCGCTGTCGTGCCGACGAAAAGCCAATACTTGGGCGAGCAGGCCTATAGCTTTGTCCGCAATGGCATTGCGCAGGACGTGATCGGCGGCAAGGACTTCAAGCGGTTCGTTCCTTTGCTCGTATCGCTCTTCTTCTTCATCCTGGTCAACAATCTTTTCAGCATCGTTCCCGTCTTGCAGTTCGCGCCGTTTTCGCGAGTGAGCTTCGCCTACGGCATCGCCGCCATGGTATGGATCATCTACAACGCCGTCGGAATCATGGACAAGGGATTCTTCGGCTACCTGAAGGCGACGACCATTCCCGCAGGCGTCCCCGGGTGGATCCTGCCGCTGTTGATTCCGCTGGAATTCCTGTCGAACATCCTGATCCGTCCGATCACGCTGTCGCTGCGACTGTTCGCGAACATGTTCGCCGGCCACCTGCTCATCATTCTTTTCTCGACCGGTGGCGCCTACCTTCTGCTCGATGCAACCGGGTCCATAGTGCTCAAACCGGCAGGCGTGCTCGCCTTTGCTCTTGGCGTCTTGATCGGATTCCTGGAAGTGGTCGTTGCGCTCCTGCAGGCCTACGTCTTCACGTTGCTGACAGCGCAGTACATCCAGGGCGCTCTGGCCTCGGAACACTAATCCGCTAGACCGGTATAGCTATACCCGCGCACCGTGCGCACCACGAATAAGGTCACTATCGGCCAGACTGGCCGAGAAACGAAAGGAAACCCTCATGGGTGGCACGCTCAACATGGTTGGCTACGGCCTCGCGGCAATCGGCCCGGGTGTTGGTATCGGCCTCATCTTTGCCGCGTACATCAACGGGACTGCTCGCCAGCCCGAGATGCAGAGCCGGTTGCAGCCGATCGCTATCCTCGGCTTCGCACTCGCCGAGGCGCTCGCGATCATCGGTATCGCGCTGGCTTTCGTCCTCAAACCGTAACTGGCCGCGGCAGCACCGAGCAATGGGGATCCGAACATGACATCGATCTTTGCAGCGGACACGACCACCACGGAAGAACCGAATCCGCTTCTTCCGCACGTGTCCGAGATCGTCCTCGTGCTGATCATCTTTGGGCTGCTGTTCCTGCTGGTCCGCAAGTACATCGTTCCCGCCTTCGAGAAATCGTTCGCGGAACGGCGAGACGCCATCGAGGGTGGTATCGAGCGGGCCGAGCAGGCGCAGGCCGAGGCAGCGCGCTTACTTGAGCAGTACAACGCCCAACTAGCTGAGGCGCGTGCCGAGGCGGCGCAGATCCGCGAGGGTGCGCGCGCAGAGGCGCAGCGCATCGTTGAAGATTTGCGTGCCCAGGCGCAAGAAGAATCAGGACGGATCGTTGCGCGGGGTGCCGAGCAACTTGCAGCACAGCGCAGCCAAGTCGTCCGCGAGCTGCGTGGCGAAATCGGCACGCTGGCGGTTGAGCTGTCGGAAAAAATAGTCGGCGAGCGGCTTTCCGATGATGCTGCGGTGCGAAGCACGGTCGATGCGTTCCTGGCCGACATCGAACGCCAGCAGGCTAGCGGCACCGCCGGTTCCCCCGGAAGCCCCGGTGGTCCGGCATGATTCACGCCGCCTCACGTCAGGCACTCGCGGATGTCCGCGAGGGTCTGAACGGCGTGCTGGAAGGTCTCGCCTCACAAGGCGGAACTGCTGAGCGAGACCTGGCCAGCGAGCTTTACGCGACTGCGGATTTGCTTGCGCACCAACCGCGGTTACGGCGAACGCTCGCCGACCCTTCGACCGATTCGGCTACTCGTGGTGAGCTTGCTCGGTCGCTGCTTCGCGGGCGTATCGGCGAGCCTGCGGTGGATCTCGTGGTGTCGGCCGTTACGAGCCGTTGGTCATCTGCCTGGGACCTGACCGACAGCTTGGAGATCCTCGCGGATGACACGCTGCTGGCTTCGGCCCAGCAACAGGGTCGTCTGGACACAGTCGAGGACGAGCTGTTTCGGTTCGAACGCATTCTCGAGACCGCCTCCGGCCTTACCTCCGCGTTGGACGAGGCGGTAGTGCCGGCCGAGCGTCGGGTCGCGCTTCTGCACTCGGTTTTGGACGGCAAGGCCGATTCCATCACTATCGAGCTGCTGGCTCACGCCGTGTCGACCGGACGCAAGCGCAGCATCCAACTGGCAATCGACGACCTTCTCGAGGCAAGTGCCGTCCGGCGCGACCGGTCCGTCGCCCGAGTGGTCTCCGCGAGTGAACTCAGCCAAGAGCAGACCGAGCGCCTCGGCTCGATCTTGACGAGCATCTACGGTCGGCCAATAAACGTGCGAACTGCGGTCGACCCTTCGATAAAGGGCGGCCTGGTTGTGCGCGTCGGCGGCGAGGTAATAGACGGCACAGTTGCGACCCGGCTGGCCGCGGCGCGGTCGGCCCTGGCCGGCTGAAGTTGTAGTCGGCGAAACCGCGGTGCCAAGCAAGAGCATCACAGCATTACGCAAGCAAGACAGCATTGAGCAAGACAGCATTGAGCAAGACAGCAGCAGAATGAAGCAGACTGACCCACACGGCATATCTAGCGATCGAGATTGAGGAACCAAGATGGCTGAGTTGACGATCTCCGCCGATGAGATCCGGAGTGCGCTCGAGGGCTATGTGTCCTCGTACTCGCCCGAGGCCTCGCGCGAAGAGGTCGGCGTGGTTGCCGACACCGGTGACGGCATCGCCCACGTCGAGGGCCTACCCAGTGCCATGACCAACGAACTCCTGGAGTTCGAAGGCGGCACTTTGGGGTTGGCGCTGAACCTCGATGTCCGTGACATCGGGGTGGTCATCCTTGGTGATGCCTCCCAGATCGAAGAAGGACAGGCCGTCAAGCGAACCGGAGAGATCCTTTCGGTGCCGGTCGGCGACAACTTTCTCGGCCGCGTCGTCAACCCGCTCGGAGTTCCGATCGATGGCCTCGGTGACATCGTCGCCGACGGGCGCCGCGCGCTTGAGTTGCAGGCACCTACGGTCGTCCAGCGCAAGGAGGTACGCGAGCCGCTGCTCACCGGCATCAAGGCGATTGATGCGATGACGGCAATTGGGCGTGGCCAGCGTCAGCTGATCATCGGCGACCGCCAGACAGGCAAGACCACAGTTGCTCTCGACGCGATTATCAATCAGCGTACGAACTGGAAATCTGGAGACCCTAAGCAACAGGTTCGCTGTATCTACGTTGCGATCGGTCAGAAGGGCTCGACGATCGCGGCCGCGAGGAACACCCTCGAGGAGGCAGGCGCCCTCGAGTACACCACCATCGTTGCCGCCCCCGCCTCGGATTCGGCCGGCTTCAAATACCTCGCCCCGTACACCGGCTCGGCCATCGGCCAGCACTGGATGTACGCCGGCAAGCACGTCCTGATCGTCTTCGACGACCTCTCCAAACAAGCGGAGGCCTACCGCGCAGTGTCCTTGCTGCTTCGCCGCCCGCCCGGTCGTGAGGCCTACCCCGGCGATGTGTTCTACCTACACTCGCGCCTTCTCGAACGCTGCGCAAAGCTCTCTGACGAACTCGGCGGCGGTTCCATGACTGGTTTGCCGATCATCGAAACCAAAGGTAACGACGTGTCGGCTTACATCCCGACCAACGTTATTTCGATCACCGACGGCCAGTGCTTCCTCGAGACCGACCTCTTCAACGCAGGCGTCCGGCCAGCTATCAACGTCGGTATTTCGGTGTCGCGAGTCGGTGGGTCTGCTCAGACCAAGGCACTCAAATCGGTCGCCGGGCGACTTCGCGTGGATCTTGCCCAGTACCGCGAGCTGGAGGCGTTCGCGGCCTTCGGGTCAGACCTCGACAAGGCCAGCCAACAGCAGCTGCAACGAGGTTCGCGTCTGGTGGAGCTGCTCAAGCAACCCGCGTCATCTCCGTTCTCGCCCGAGAAGGAGGTCGTTTCGATCTGGGCCGGGACAACCGGTGAGCTCGATGATCTCGAGGTTGCAGACGTTCGACCGTTCGAGGCTGCGCTGCATGATTACATTGCCCACAGCAAGCAAGAGATCTTCGACGCCATCATCAACACTGGCCAGCTGAGCGATGACACGATAAGTCTGCTCGAGGCTGCAACGGCTGAGGTCAAGGCCCAGTTCAAGGCAGACAAAGCTGCTCAAGCGGACGCGAAGTCGTAGCTGATGGGCGCTCAGCTTCGGGTTTATCGGCGGCAGATCAAGTCGACCCAGTCGACCCAGAAGATCACAAAGGCGATGGAGCTCATCGCCGCGTCGCGGATTGTCAAGGCGCAGAACCGGGTCAACGCGGCCCGGCCGTACGCCGATGAGCTCACGCGCGCTCTTCGGGCGCTTGGTACGGACACCTCGCTCAAACACCCGTTGTTGACCGGGACGGAAAACCCAAAGCGGACCGGCATCCTGGTGGTGACTTCAGACCGCGGTCTTGCTGGCGGGTACAGCGCGAACGCAATCAAGAAAGCAAACGAACTCAGCGATGAGGTTCGTGCGGCCGGCAAAGAGCCCGTTCTCTACGTCATCGGTCGCAAAGGCGTCGGCTTTTACCGCTTCCGTCAGATCGCTATCGCCGAGAGTTGGACCGGATTCTCCGAGCAGCCGACGTTCCTCGACGTCCGCGACGCGACGGAAACGGTCGTCTCGGCCCTCGAGGCCGGCAGCGAAGGCCAGTCGCACGATTCCGCGGGCATCGACGAGTTGTACGTCGTCTACACCCGTTTCGAATCGATGGTCACACAGACGCCAGTCGCAGTTCAGGTGGCGCCCGTTCGTCACGCCGAGGGCGCGCTGGTGTCAGACGACGCGAGCGAACAGTCTGAGCTCGGCCCGTCCTACGATTTCGAGCCGGAGCCCGAGGAATTGCTCGGTGCGTTGTTACCGCGGTACATCAGCGCGCGCATCTTCTCGGCCCTGCTGGAGTCAGCAGCATCTGAGTCGGCGGCTCGGCGACGCGCAATGAAGTCCGCCTCCGACAATGCATCCGATCTGATCAAGACCTACACACGGTTGGCGAACCAGGCTCGCCAGGCCGAGATCACCCAGGAAATCAGCGAGATCGTCGGCGGCGCCGACGCTCTCGCCGCAGCAGGAAGTGACCAGTAGATGACCACTCTCTTCGAAGATTCCGTCTCAACCGACACGACGGCCCCAAGTGTGGGCCGAGTGGTCCGCGTTACGGGCCCCGTGATCGATGTCGAGTTTGGCCGGAACAACATTCCTGGCCTCTACAACGCCCTTACGGTTGAGGTCGAACTCGGCGAGCTTTCCAAGACGCTGACTCTCGAGGTTGCGCAGCACATCGGTGACGACATGGTGCGCGCGATCGCCCTGCAGCCCACCGATGGCGTTGTTCGTGGGGCCGAGGTGACCGACACGGGCGGCCCGATCACCGTGCCGGTTGGTGACATCACCAAAGGCCACGTCTTCAATGCTCTGGGCGTACCGCTTGATGAAGCTGGCAAGAACCTCGAATTTCCCGAGCGCTGGTCGATTCACCGTGACCCGCCGCCATTCGACCAGCTCGAGTCCAAGACCGAGCCGATGTGGACCGGTATCAAGGTCATCGATCTGCTCACCCCGTACGTGACTGGTGGCAAGATCGGGCTCTTCGGCGGTGCCGGTGTGGGCAAGACCGTGCTCATCCAGGAAATGATCTACCGCGTCGCAGAGAACTTCGGTGGTGTCTCTGTCTTCGCCGGGGTGGGCGAGCGCACTCGCGAAGGCAATGACCTGATCGCCGAGATGACCGATTCCGGTGTTCTCGACAAAACGGCCTTGGTATTCGGACAGATGGACGAGCCGCCGGGCACTCGCCTGCGGGTTGCGCTGTCGGCCTTGACCATGGCGGAGTACTTCCGTGACGTGCAGGGTCAGGACGTGCTGCTCTTCATTGACAACATCTTCCGCTTCACCCAGGCGGGGTCCGAGGTGTCCACACTGCTCGGCCGCATGCCGTCGGCCGTGGGTTATCAGCCGACGCTTGCCGATGAGATGGGCCAATTGCAGGAGCGCATCACCTCTACGCGTGGTCACTCGATCACCTCCATGCAGGCGATCTACGTTCCCGCCGACGACATCACCGACCCGGCTCCGCACACCGCCTTCGCTCACCTCGATGCGACGACCGTGTTGTCTCGTCCGATCTCGGAGAAGGGCATCTACCCAGCCGTCGATCCGCTGGACTCGACATCACGCATTCTGGATGCCCAGTACATTGGCCAGGAGCACTACGATGTCGCCCAGGAGACGAAGCGGATCCTGCAGCGTTACAACGAGCTGCAGTCCATCATTGCCATTCTTGGCATCGATGAACTCTCCGAGGAAGACAAGATTCTGGTCGGGCGCGCCCGACGAATCGAGCGTTTCCTTTCGCAGAACACATTCGTGGCCAAGCAGTTCACGGGGATCGAGGGCTCGTTCGTTCCGATCGAGGAGACGATCGACGCGTTCAAGCGTCTGGCAGCCGGGGACTTCGACAGTTACCCAGAGCAGGCGTTCTTCATGTGCGGCGGCATCGAGGATCTTGAGCAGAAGGCACACGAACTCAACAACGCCTGAGCTCAGTGATCGGTAAGGGGAGCGCCAATGGCTAACACAATGCAGGTTGAACTGGTCTCGGTAGAGCGGCCGATCTGGTCAGGCGAGGCCACCGCGGTGTACGCACGTACCAGCGAGGGCGAGATTGGCGTGATGGCCGGTCACGCACCCTTGCTCGGTGCTCTTGCGCCGGGATGGCTTGTCCGGATTCAGCAGGCGGACGGGGTCGAACAGCGAGTGGCCGTTCACGGTGGTTTCCTCTCCGTTCGGGAGGACGGTGTGTCAGTGTTAGCTGAGATGGCCGAATCGGCGGACGAGATTGACGTAGCACGTGCTCACGCGGCGCTCGAACGAGCAGGTTCGGGGTCCGGCGAGTCGACTGTCGCGGCACGAGATCGGGCTCTCGCCCGATTGCGCGCAGCGGGGGAGCAAATCTAACGCAACACGGGCCGCCGGTGGTCGGCGGCCATGATTTCCGCCACGGAGGCACACGGTGAGAGCGGTCGAGGTCCTCGGCCTCGTCGCCGTGTGCCTTTTCGGTCTTTGCGCTATTGCCGCATTTGTTCTGGTGGTACTTCACCAGCGACGAATGGTCTCCTCCGTGGGAAGTTTGGCCGTCGCGCTCAAGCGCGGCGACCAGCGCTGGGCCAACGGCGTCGGGCGCTATGCCGGCGACGAGTTTGTCTGGTATCGAACTCTAAGCCTGTCGCCCACCGCGGCGATGCGCATGCCTCGCAGTGAGCTGTCGGTCGTATCAAATCGAGCTTGGGATGCGAGTCGGGATATGGCCTTGCGCCCAAATCTGTCGATAGTGGAGTGCTCGTTTCGGGGCGAATCGATTTCACTCGGATTCCCAGACAGCGGCCTGACAGGATTTCTATCGTGGCTGGAGGCTTCAGCGCCGAGGTTCTGAGGCGCTCAATCAGCACAGCGCCGAGGTTCTGAGGCGCTCAATAAGCACAGGCCAACTTCAGACGGAGCCGCCCGGCTGCCATAAGACGTCGCCGGCCGGGTTGGCGCATCGCGCGAGGATGAACAGTAGATCGGACAGCCGGTTGAGATAGGTGGCTGCGAGGACGTTCGTGACGTTCGGATCTGCCTCGATCAATGCCCACGTCGACCGTTCGGCTCGGCGGGCGATCGTTCGAGCCGTGTGCAGTAACGCTGCGCCCGCCGTGCCGCCCGGCAAGATGAAGCTGTCGAGTTTGCTGAGCTCTGCGTTGAATTCGTCGCACCAGCCTTCTAGGCGGCTGATGTATTCCGCGGTCACCCGTAGTGGCGGATATTTTGGTTCGACAACGATGGGCGTGCAGAGGTCGGCGCCGACATCGAACAGGTCATTTTGGAGTCGCCGAATCACGACGGTCAGGCGATCGTCGAGATCGCCGAGTGCGATCGCCACGCCCAGGGCTGCATTGGTTTCATCCGAGTCTGCGTACGCGGCGACGCGAACGTCGGTTTTGGATACCCGGCTCATATCGCCGAGCGCCGTCGTCCCGTCGTCGCCGGTCTTGGTGTAGATACGCGTTAAGTGCACAGCCATACAGTGAATCTAGCGGTCAGGAGATGTACTCCATCTCGTCGCGACGCGGTAAGCCCGACGGAGAGCGCCGACTAGGCTGTCCGGGTGCAGGTATTGCGAGTCGTCGGTGGTGCCCGATTGTCAGGTGAGGTGCCTGTAGTGGGTGCCAAGAACAGCGTTCTCAAACTGATGGCTGCTGCGTTGCTTGCCCCGGGACGATCCACGATCTCGAACTTGCCGGCCATCTCCGACGTCACCATCATGAACCGGTTGCTCGAGCGGCTGGGCTGCACCGTCACCGAGCATCGCGATGAGAACGGCACAGATGTGGTGTCGATCGACGTGCCCGACCTTCTGGAGCATCGAGCACCGTACGAGCTGGTTCGAAAGATTCGCGGTTCGATTTGTGTCCTAGGACCGCTCATCGCCCGCTGCGGCAAGGCTCAGGTTGCCCTGCCAGGTGGTGATGCCATCGGCTCGCGTCCGCTGGATATGCACTTCATGGGATTGGAGAAGATGGGCGCGGCCGTGCGGGTAGAGCACGGCTACGTCGTCGTCGAGGCCGATCAGCTGCACGGTGCGACCATCTGGCTGGACTTTCCAAGTGTGGGCGCGACCGAGAACCTGCTCACGACGGCAACGCTGGCGAAGGGCTCAACCGTCATCGATAATGCTGCGCGCGAGCCGGAGATCGTCGATCTGTGCAACATGCTCGTCGAGATGGGTGCACAGATCGGCGGCATCGGCACCTCGACCCTGGAGATCTCCGGCGTCGATTCACTCAAACCGACGGCACACGCGGCGGTTTCTGATCGGATCGTCGCGGGGACGTGGGCGATGGCTGCGGCCATGACCAGAGGCGATGTCACGGTCCGGGGCGGCAGGGCGGCTCATCTGGAGATTGCTCTGGACAAGCTGGTGTCTGCGGGTGCGTCGGTCGATGTGCTTGTTGATGGTTTCCGGGTGTCGGCGACTGATCGTCCGCGCAGTTTTGACGTGGTCACGTTGCCGTACCCCGGCCTGGCAACCGACCTTCAGCCGCAGGCAATCGCCTTGTTGTCGATTGCCGAAGGTACCGCGATGATCACCGAGAATCTCTTCGAGGCTCGCTTCATGTTCTGCGACGAGATCGCCCGCATGGGCGCCGATGTGCGAACGGACGGCCATCACGCGGTCGTCCGGGGCAAGCCGGAACTCTCTGGTGCACCCGTCCGGGCGACCGACATCAGGGCAGGCGTCGGCTTGGTTCTCGCGGGCCTGGTCGCCGATGGGGTCACTGAGGTGTCCGAGATTCATCACATCGACCGCGGCTATGTCCGCTTCGATGAGCAGCTGCGCTCGCTCGGTGCTGACGTCACGCGGGCCGAATCCGACCTCTTCTGAGACGTTCTCCGAACGCTGCGGCCGGTCTTGCCTGCCAGGGGTCAGCCGGCGAGCAGCTCGGTGGCCCGTTCGACATCGGGACGAAACACCAACAGGTCATACCGGTCTGCGGCGAGTCTCGATAGTGAGCACCGAATACCGGCTGCGGACAGCTGATTTTTGGCGCGCAACGCCTCGGACCGGCTTGCCGAGCTGAGAACTGCGGTGAGTAGACCCAGGTCGGCGTTGGGTCCCTGCGCGGGTCGGCCAGTGCGAGGTCGGGAAGGTCGAAAGGCCCAACGGAGGACAAATGCTAGCAATGCCGCCATGACGAAGGCGGTGAGCGGAACGGAGAGGTCGAATCCCATCACGCCTCCCTCCGCTGCGGTATTCGTTTTGCTATTCGATTTGCTATTCGAGAATATGGGCATAACCGGTCGCAGCGAACAGGGTGCCTCCGCCGACGATCGGTGGTGTCACCGATCTGCTGGTCGACCAGGCCGCCCGCTAGGCGTCCCGATTCATCGATCCGGCTACAACCGGCGGTTCAGTTGACCACGGAAAGTTGATCCAGCGGTCAGTACGCCGCCAGACGTACTCACATTTCACTGTCGACGTCGGCTTTTCGTACACGACGGCACAGCGGACGTCGGCAACATGGCTCGCGCAGAAGTCTTTGACCAATCTCAATGTTGCCCCTGTATCGGCGACGTCATCAGCTATCAGGACGCGCGCGCCGGACAGATCAACGGGATCGGGGACGGGCGGCAACATGACCGGCATGACCAGGCGCGAGTCGACCCCGGTGTAGAACTCGACGTTCATCACGTGGAGATTCTTCACGTCCAAGGCATAGCCGAGCGAGCCGGCAGCGAACAGCCCACCGCGTGCGATGGCGAGAATCAGGTCAGGTTTGAATCCGTCCTCCGCGATCGCAAGCGCAAGTTCTCGGCCAGCTACGCCGAAGTCGGTCCAGGTGAGGGTCTCGCGTTCAGGTGAACTCATGCGTGAATCCTGCACCGTGCCGCGCGGCGTCGAATGCCCGGAGTTCGCCCGGCGTCGCGAGCGTGCGGTGCGGCCGATAGGCTGCCCCGGTGCGTCTGGTCATAGCTCGTTGTTCGGTTGACTACATCGGTCGGCTCACAGCGCACCTGCCTATGGCGCCGCGCCTGCTAATGGTGAAGAACGATGGTTCGGTACTGGTTCACGCCGACGGCGGCTCCTATAAACCCCTCAACTGGATGTCGCCACCGTGCCGGCTTGACGAGACCGAGCTCACTTGGATCGTCACCAACAAGGCCGGCGAGCAGTTGCTCATCAATATCGAAGAGATCATGCATGATTCCTCGCATCAGCTGGGTGTTGACCCCGGTTTGGTGAAGGACGGCGTCGAAGCTCATTTGCATCTCTTACTCGCCGAACACATCGAGACGGCGGGGCAGGGCTACCGGTTGGTGCGGCGCGAATACCCGACCGCCATCGGGCCGGTGGACATAATGGCGCGTGATGCTCAGGGAGTCTCAGTCGCCATCGAGATAAAGCGGCGGGGCGACATCGATGGTGTTGAGCAGCTGACCCGCTATCTGGAACTACTCAATCGTGATCCGCTGCTCGCGCCGGTCAAAGGGATCTTTGCCGCACAGGAAATCAAGCCCCAAGCCCGGACACTCGCCCTGGACCGCGGAATCGCCTGCTTGATACTCGACTATGACCTGCTGAGAGGAAAGGACGACCCGTCCCAACGCTTGTTCTAACGACATATTTCCTGTGCTGGCATCGGCGTCTACTGATCAGTAACCTCGGGCCATGGCTCATCCGGTCAATGATGTGACAACAGGCGTCTTTGCATCGACAAATCCCGTGACGGGCGAGCTGATCGCCTCTTTTGATGTGCACTCGGCCACTCAGGTGGAGGAGGTTGCCGCCGCCGCTCGCCGCGCCGCCGCTTGGTGGACGAAACTCGGCGAACCGTCGCGCCGGAACCGGCTGACGGCTTGGCGCGCGTACCTCGTCTCCCACACCGAAGAGTTAGCCGCGCTTGTCCACGACGAAAGTGGTAAGTCAGTCCCTGACGCGATTGTTGAAGTAACAATCGCCGTGGCTCACCTGAGTTGGGCGACCCACCACGCGCGAAAGGTGCTCGGCAGGCGCCGGGTTGCGCCGGGCATTCTCGCGGTCAATCACTCGGCCACGTTGGAGTATCTGCCGTTCGGCGTGGTGGGGGTCATCGGACCGTGGAACTACCCGGTACACACACCGATGGGTTCCATCTCCTACGCCCTCGCAGCCGGCAACGCCGTGGTTTTCAAGCCGAGCGAATTCACGCCGACGGTTGGCAAATGGTTGGTCGATTCTTTCGCGGCAGTTGTGCCGGAGTCTCCGGTTCTACAATTGGTCACTGGCCTTGGCCCTACCGGCCAAGCCTTGTGTCGCGCCGGGGTCGACAAAGTTGCGTTTACCGGATCGGCCCGCACTGGCAAGATCGTGATGGCTACGTGTGCCGAGACGCTGACACCCTGCGTCATCGAGGGTGGCGGTAAAGACGCTCTCATCGTCGCGGCAGATGCCGACCTTGACCTTGCAGCCTCTCAGACCGTTTGGGGAGCGATGTACAACGCCGGGCAGACATGTGCGGGCGTCGAACGCGTCTATGCAGAGGCCAGCGTCTATGACTCGTTCACCGCAAAGGTAGTCGAGCTCGCGCGGGGTCTGCGGGTAGGCGATGGCGTCGGCTCCGACTACGGAGCGATCACTATGCCAAGGCAGATCGATACGATCGCATCGCATGTTGACCAGGCTCTGGCACACGGGGCGCGATCACCCGTGGGAGGACGGCACTCCGTGCGAGCGCCGTTTGTGGACCCAGTAGTGCTGGTCGACGTCGCGGAGGCGGATGCAGCCATGATGGAAGAGACATTCGGTCCCGTCGTAGCCATCACGAAAGTGGACAACCTGGAACAAGCAATCGCACTGGCGAACTCGGGGAGCTACGGACTCGGTGCGTCCGTCTTCAGCAAGCGACAGGGACCGAAGATAGCCCGCCGCTTGACGGCGGGCATGGTGAGCATCAACTCGGTCCTTACCTTTGCCTTCATCCCTGCGCTGCCGTGGGGTGGCAGCGGAACGTCAGGGTTCGGACGTATCCACGGACCGGACGGCCTGCGCGAGTTCGCTCGATCACGTGCGATTACGCAGCAGCGGTATCGGATACCGCTCGTGTTGAGCACTTTCGACCGCAAGGAAAAGGCCGTTAGCCAGCTGCAACAGATAGCAAGGTTGCGCTGGGGAAGATCTCCGGGCGCGGCCAAACGTAGGCCTTGGCAACCCAGAGCAGCGGCTGGCGAAGGCGATGCAGGACTGGGCGGCACTGGGCGCGGTTACAACGGCGTTCCCGAGCGGGACCCGCTCGAGAACAATATGCTTGGTCCATGACGCGTCACTCCCTTCTCCGGCTGCCTGACGTCGTCCGTCTTGGGCAACTGCCGGCCAGGGTAACGATCTGCGAGGTCGGCCCGCGGGACGGTCTGCAGAACGAGGCCGCAATTGTTGACGTCGGTGTCAAGGTCGAGTTCATCGAGCGGCTCGTCGAAGCTGGCCACCAGGTGGTCGAGGCAACGAGCTTTGTGCACCCGAAGTGGGTACCGCAGCTCGCCGACGCCGAGCAGTTGCTCGCCGACCTGAATCGTCGACCAGGCGTCCGCTACCCGGTTCTGGTACCGAACGAGCGAGGTCTGCAGCGCGCGATCGATTCCGGCGTCGACGAGATCGCAATCTTCGGCTCGGCCACCGAGACCTTCGCACAGCGAAATTTGAACAGAACCGTCGCCGAATCGATCGACATGTTCGCACCTGTAGTGGCAAGCGCGCGCGAGCACGGCATGCGGGTTCGTGCGTATCTGTCAATGTGCTTCGGTGATCCCTGGGAGGGTCGCGTACCAATTCGACAGGTCGCTGAGGTGGCGGGCAGGTTGATGAAGCTCGGCTGCACGGAGCTAAGCCTCGGTGACACGATCGGTGTTGCCACCCCTGGACAGGTGCGTGCAGTCCTCGCCGAGCTCGAAGCTGACGGCCTAGATCTGGACCAGCTCGCGGTGCATTTTCATGACACGTATGGGCAAGCGCTTGCGAACACCTTGGTCGCGCTGCAGTGTGGTGTGTCGATCGTGGACGCTTCGGCCGGCGGTCTCGGTGGCTGTCCGTACGCCGAGAGTGCGACCGGCAACCTCGCTACTGAAGACCTGATCTGGCAGCTGGACGGCCTGGGCATCGAAACCGGCGTCGACCTCGACAAGCTGGTGGCGACAAGCGTCTGGATGGCTGAGCAACTCGGGCGGCCCAGCCCATCGAGGGTTGTGCAAGCCCTCGCGGGCTCAGCAGTGTGACGGGCGAGCTAGCCTGAATATATGCCCCGTAGAAACGTGCCCTCCCGTAAGCGCGGGAGCCAAGTCGTTTCGGAAGGGCAGCCTGCCGGCCTACACGAGCGGGTAGAGACCTGGCAGCAGCGCGATTACCGCGTGCGCTCGATTAGCGGCTCAGGCTCTTCGGGACCGTACCGATGCCCTGGTTGCGACCAGGTTCTGAGCGCAGCGACACCTCATGTAGTTGCCTGGCCAGCAGAAGACCTGGACGCTGCCGACCGGCGCCACTGGCACACTTCATGTTGGTCAGCCCGCGACCGTCGACAGCCGGGCGTACAACGCTCGCGCAACGCACCGCGGTACTCGTGAGGGGGAGGCAGCATCGCCAGCGCGCACTAACGGCCTAGCGACTCGCCTGCCTCGGCAGGACAACCTCTCGCAAGATCAACGTGATCACCGCAACGAGCGGAATCGACACCAGAAATCCAACGACCCCGAAGAGCGTGAAGCCCGCCAACGCACCGACGACGGCGGCCGCTGGGCTGATCCGAACTGATGGGTGTAGCAACCGGGGGTAAAGCCAGATCCGCTGGGCGATGTACCAGACGATGAAGAACACGAGGGTAGCGATCCCACGTGGCACTGAATCGAGGACCACCACCGTCGTGACGACCGTCGTCGCCAGAACAGCGCCCACCACAGGGGCCAGTTCAAATACCGCGACGATGAACGCAAGTGCGAAGGGGTAGTGAACCCCAGCTATCCAAAAGAAAATCAGTGATATGAGTCCGGAACTCAGGGCGAGGGCGCCGGTGCCCACGACGTAATGCCCGATCTGGATCACGATCTTGTCGCCGATGCGGCTCACTGCAGGTCGCCGCGAGGCCGGCGACAGTCGATACGCGAATCCCGTGATATCACGCAGATACAGCAGGAAGTAAAGCGTCAGAACGGCAAGTGAGAAGATCTGGAAGATCGTCGTTGCGAGCGTTGACCCAACGGTGAAAAGGTTGCTTGCAAGCTGCTGCACCAGCTTCGAGTCGTGCAGATAGTTCTGAATCGAGTTGAGGATCCCGAAGCGTTTGTCGAGTTCTGCGATCCGCCTGTTGTTCTGGAGTTCGGTCACGTAGCCCGGCAAGTTGTGGACGAATGTCGCGGTTTGATCGACCAGTGGTGGCACCACGGCGAAGCCGATGCCGACGAGTATGAGGATTGCACTTACGAAGACTGCTGCCACCGCAGGGCCACGTGACAAGCCGAAGCCCTCGAGCTTGCGTACTGCAGGGTCGAGCCCAGCGGCCAAGAACAGTGACAAAGCGAGCAAGATGAGCGTGTCCTGACCCTGGTCCAGGGCTCGGAACAACAGGTACGCGAGACCGAAGCCGATTGCGGCCGTCAATCCCAGCCGAAACGGAGAATAGGTCGCAAATGTGCGCCCTGAAGCCGGCCTAAGTCTGGCTGAGAGTTCGGAGGTGGGATCGCCGCTCCGGGTACCTGAACTGGTGGCAGCGCTTGGCTCTAGTTCGGCTCGAGGCTCGACAGCGGGCGGACCAGTACCGCCGCGCGCGGGCTCGATCACCGGGGGGTAGCGCCTTCGATCAGGGAGGCGAGATTGTCGCGCAGGTCAGTTAACGCTTGCAGAAGGGCCGACCGTTCCTCTTTCAGGCGGGCTACCTCGTTCTTAGCGTCCTCGACGAGCTGGATGGCGATGTTCTTTGCCTGCTCGTGGTCGGCGATGGCTTGATTTTCAGCAGCCCGTCGCCGAGCGCGCAACGTGATCTCGAAGTCCTCGTCGGCGAGCTCACGGTGCGCTGCAGATGTCCGGTCGGCCTCCTCGCGAGCAGCGGCAGCTTCGGCATCGAGGCGCGCCCGATCAGCATTCGTCGCCTCGATGAGGGCGGCGATCTCGGCATTCGCCCTTTCGATGTCCGCAGCCGCCTGCACCCGCGATTGTGCGAGTTTTTGGTCTGCCTCAGCCGAGCGCTGCGTGGCGCTCGCGGTCAGCCGCTGTTGCGCGGCGGCCGCCTCGCCGCGGACCCGTTCGGCGTCAGCTTTGGCGGCCGAAATCACCCGCTCTGCTTCTTCTTCGGCAGCACGCCGAGTCTGCGCGGCTTCGTCCGTGGCCAACTGCAACATGTCCCGAATCCGATCGGACACGTTTGCAGGGCTGACCGCCTCGCTCGTTGTCTTGGCGGCTTGCCGAGTCAGCGACTCGATGTGGGCCGCGTTGCTGGCGAGTTGCGCTGCGCGATCCGCACTCGTTGCCAGCGCGGCGTCGCGAGCGGATTGGCTCTCGGCGATTTCAGCCTCGGCGCGCGCGACGTATTCGTCGACCTGGCGGCGATCGTAACCGCGCATAGCGATGTCGAAATGCGGCACATCATCGCCTAGCAAGGGCAGGAGGTCGGTTTGGTTGTCTGCTGCCATGCATCCATGTTCGCACGCGAAGGCGACAGCTCGCTGGTATCGCCAGGTGTGTCTGCCCTGGGACTGCCTACGACAGCCCGCATCAGCCCAACAGCAACCCAACAACAGCGCACGGCGACGCAGACTGCCTCGACGAGATCCTCACCAAGTAAGCGGCCTGTGGTCCGATTTAGGCGGCGTATCCGCGGATTGTCCCCAGCGGCGCCGCTCAGCCGGAGCTAATGGGTGCTGGCGGGTTCCACCAGCTCAACGAGCACACCGCCGGCGTCCTTGGGATGAATGAAGTTCACCCGCGAATCGGCAGTTCCCCGGCGCGGCTGCTCATAGAGCAGACGTAGACCCTTTGCGCGCAACTCTGCTGAGGTCGTCTCGATGTCGTCGACGGTGTATGCAAGCTGCTGCATGCCTGGGCCACTGCGTCCGATGAACTTCGCGATCGTCGAGGTCTCATCGAGCGGAGCGAGCAGCTGGATGCGGGTGGTACCGTCGCCGACCGCGAGCATGGCCTCCCGGACACCCTGTTCGGTGTTCGTCTCCTCGTGCACGCTCTCGATTCCGAAGGTTGCCGCGTAGAAGGCAATCGCTTCATCGAGGTCTGGGACAGCAAGGCCGACGTGGTCGATGCGCAGGATGGTCATTCACCTATGGTGGCGACCGTAAGCGCATCCAGGAAGCAGTCCGTGGCATTCCTCATATGAATTGTCGCCTGCGCGCACGTCTGGTCGCGACTATCGTGGGCTTCGGGCTCGCCTGCGCTACTGAACATAGGCCGCACGGCTGGGTAATCCAGACGCGCGGACGTCGGCGCGAGCACCTCAAGTTCGTCACGAGCAGAATCCACTGGAGGATTGATGTCAGAACGCACTTCGGTCATCGTCGGCGGGGCGCGGACCCCCATGGGACGACTGCTCGGCTCGCTCAAAGACTTTCCCGCGACCAGTCTGGGTGGCATCGCGATCCGCGCCGCACTTGAGAAGACCGGCATCGATCCGACACAGGTCGAATACGTAATCATGGGTCAGGTTCTCTCGGCTGATACTGGCCAGGGCCCAGCCCGGCAGGCTGCCGTTGAGGCCGGAATCCCGATGAGCGTGCCCTCGGTCACGATCAACAAACTCTGTCTCTCAGGCATAAATGCCATCACGATGGCTGACCATCTCATTCGTCTGGGCGAGTACGACATTGTGGTCGCAGGCGGGCAGGAATCGATGACTCGGGCCCCGCACATCCTGGGTGGCTCCCGAGAGGGCTTCAAATACGGTGACGTGACGCTGCGCGATCACCTGGCCTACGACGGTCTGCGCGACGCCTTCACTGAACAGCCGATGGGTGAGTTGGCCGAGGACGCGAACGTCGGTGCCCAAGAGGTCAGCCGCGCCGACCAGGACGCGTTCGGTGCGCGAAGCCACCAGCTCGCCGCTCGCGCATGGAAGGACGGCCTGTTCGACGACCAGGTGGCTCCGGTTCAGATTCCGCAACGGAAGGGCGACCCGATCACGATCCGGCATGACGAAGGTATCCGTGCGGACACCACGGCGGAGACCCTCGGCAATCTCAGGCCGGCGTTCCGCAAGGACGGCTCAATTACTGCCGGGACAGCCTCCCCGATCTCTGACGGCGCAGCCGCCGTGGTTGTCATGAGCAAGGCCAAGGCCGAAGAACTCGGCGTTCAGTGGCTGGCCGAGATCGGCGCCAGCGGGTCGGTGGCAGGTCCAGACTCCAGCCTGCAACTCCAGCCCGCCAACGCGATCAAGGTCGCCACCGCCAAAGAAGGCATCGCGGTCTCGGACCTGGACCTGATCGAGATCAATGAGGCGTTCGCTGTCGTCGGGATTTCCTCGACCCGCGCACTCGGCGTCGATCCGGAGATCGTCAACGTCAACGGCGGCGCGATAGCCCTCGGACATCCGATCGGCATGTCCGGTACGCGCATCGTGCTACAGCTGGCGCACGAGTTGAAGCGTCGAGGCGGCGGTGTCGGCGCCGCCGCTCTCTGCGGCGGCGGCGGACAGGGCGATGCTTTGATCATTCGGGTACCCAAGGCCTGAGGCGGCTATAGCGTTTTGTCCGCTACGCAGGCCTGACCTTGCTGCATCGGGCCCAGCCAGCTGTGCAGCTGCATCGGGCCCGGCTGGCCGTGCAGCTGCGTCAGGCCTGGGTAGCTGATTCCTCGACTTCGAGTAAGGACGCCTCGTGCAGCTGCGCCTCGTAGGCACGGTGGCCGCCACGCAGGCCGAAAAGCCTTTTCGAAAGCAGCAGATACAGGACCGCACCAACGTTCACGGCAAACGTGGCCAATCTGAGCACGGTTATCTTCTCGCTTAGCTCATACAGCTCTAGTGGCAAGAAGAGTGACGTGGCCACGACCGCGAAGTATTCCCCCCAGCGCTTGAGCCTCCAGAGTCCGACGCCCTCAATCAGTTGTAGAGAAGATCAGGAAGGCCGCGACGAGATTCAACGTCGAGCTCTTTGCGTTGAGAGCGTCCTCGATTGCGCGGATGAGCCCGGAGTCGGTTGCATTCCAGCCGAGCTGATCGAACAAGGGTTTCGCTGCGCTGAGATCTCGTTCGAACAGCTGCCGTACGCTCACCTGACTCGACTTGAACTGTAAAACCGCGATACCGAGCACAAGGATCAGGATGCCCCGCACGAAACGCTCGATAGCTAGAAATCTCAGGATGAACGCCGAACGTAGAGCCTTGCCCCGTAACAGCACCGGCGCGTCTTCCGCCGCCCCGACTCCGGCCGGTGAGCCGAGAACGTAAGTCCCGCATCGCAGACAGCGCCACGCCTCCCCAAGTGGCGTACTCGCCTCGAGTCGTGCCCGCAGGGCCGAGTCGGTTGGTGCGTAAGTGACGTGTCCGGCGCGCGAACAGGTCCGTAAATTCCAATCCACGCGCAACCTTAACCACACGCGGTCTCCGGTGCCTCCTGGCCAGTGCCAAGAGGGCCTTCGTGGCGAAGTGCAGGGCGTTAGCGGTAGGCGGAAATGCCGGTCAACTGCTCGCCCAACACGAGGGTATGCACCTCGTGCGTTCCCTCGTAGGTGTAGACGGTCTCAAGGTTTACGGCATGTCTGAGAACCGGATATTCCGTGGTGATGCCCGAACCGCCGAGGATGCTGCGCGCTTCCCTGCAGACCTCCAAGGCGGAGCGGACGTTTGAGAACTTACCGAAGCTGATCTGATGTGGCTTGATCTGGTGTGCGTCCTTGAGTTCGCACATCCGCCTTGCGACAAGCTGCATGTTCTGCACAGTCACCGCAAGTTCGGCGAGCTTGCGTTGGGTCAATTGAAAAGACGAAATAGGCTTGCCGAATTGGACGCGCGTCCCCGCGTAGTCCAGAGTGGCGGCGAGTGCGTCACGAGCGGCGCCGACGACACCGTTGATGATGCCGAATCGAGCTTCGGTCAGGCACCCGAGCGGCGCTCGGAGCCCTTTTGCTAGCGGCAGCCTTGCCGAGGCAGGTAGGCGTACCTCGTCGAAGCTGAGCTCAGACGTGATCGATGCGCGCAACGAGATCTTGTGGTGCACATCGGTCGCTGTAAACCCATCGGTTCCCTTCTCGACCAGAAATCCGCAGATTCCTTCGTCGGTCTTGGCCCATACGACCGCAACGTCAGCGACAGACCCGTTGGTGATCCACATCTTGGAACCATGCAAGACCCAGTCCGCATTGGGGCCAACTCCATCGCGCCGCGCGAAGGTGCGCATCGAGCCCGGGTCCGAACCTGCGTCAGGCTCAGTCAGGCCGAAGCATCCGATGGCCTCGCCCGAAGCCATCCTGGGCAGCCATTGCTGCTTCTGCTCTTCGCTTCCGTAGGCATGTATGGCGTACATCGCCAGCGACCCTTGGACACTCACCAGCGAACGCAACCCAGAGTCGATGGCTTCGATCTCGATACAGGCCAGTGCGTATTGACTAGGTTTGGCGCCTGGGCAACCGTAGCCGTCCAAGTGCATCCCGAGCACGCCGAGCTTGCCGAACTCGCGTGCCAGGTCTCGAGCCGGCAGAGTTCCCGCTTCGAACCATTCTGCGATGTTCGGACGTAGCTGCTCGTCGGCGAACTGTCTGATTGTGTCGCGTAACAGGCGATCGTCGGCGTCCAGGTCGCTGTCCAACTCGAGTAGATCGAGAGTCGCAAGAGACTTCGGACTGGGAAGGCTGGTCATGCCCGACACCTTACGTCGACCGTCCTCCAGGCGCGTCTCATAAGCACGGGAGCGCTTTTACTCGCCCCCGCCCGAGGTGCCGTGCGTCATGCCGCCGGATCGAGGACGAGAACAAGCCCTATGCTGACCGGCATGTCTGGACCGCTTCCCTTCGACCCGGTGCTGCGTGCCAGCCAATCGTGGACCCAGCACTACCCGGATGCTGGTGAGGACGTCTACGCAGCCATGCGTGCCGTGACATCGATCATGCGCGCGCAGCAGATTCTCATCGCCGGCTTGGACGCGGCCCTCAAGCCGTTCGGGCTGACTTTCTCGCGGTACGAAGCGCTGGTGCTCCTGACCTTTTCATCGACGGGCGCACTGCCATTGTCGAAAGTCGGTGAGCGGCTTCAGGTTCACGCCACCAGCGTCACCAACGTCGTCGACCGGCTCGAGGCGTCCGGGTTCGTCATACGGGAGCCCAATCCACGCGACGGCCGAGGCACCCTCGCGGTGATTACAGACTCGGGCCGAAAAGTCGCGGATGAGGCGACGCAGGAACTGCATCGACAGGGATTCGGCCTGAGCGGGCTGTCGACCGAAGACCTTGACGGGCTGTTCCGGACGCTTCGCCAGCTTCGTCACGATGCGGGAGACTTCGTGGATTAAGGCGTTGCGCACCTGAGCCGCCGACCTATCGGTACGTTGGACCTGGTGGAGGACAACATCACGCCAGCCCAGCCGGAGCACCAGGCTTCCGGCGACACCGCCACAGACCCCGCCGCCACAGACCCCGCCACCACAGACGCCGCCACCACAGACCACGCCACCACAGACCCCACCACCACAGACGGCGTGGCCGAACAACCGGAGTCATCGCTTCGTACGGTCAGACGCATCGTTGCCAAGCCCACCCGGTTCATCCTGACGTGGGTATTGCGGATTTCGCTGCCGTTGATCTTCGCCAATGTCATGTTGCGCGCGTTTCCCTACCGGGCGACCGTGGCGGGCGTGCCGTTTCGGGTTCAGGCCACTCTCTTCACCCGCCGTGGCTTTACTGCCGATACCACCCTCGGCAGTTGGCAGTTCCCGCATGTCGACGGACTACCTTTCGGCGTGCACATCTCACCCGAAGATGTCGATCTGCTCAGGCTGACCAAGGATGCAAATCCCGACACTGCGGCCTTTGTCGATCAGTTGAAGTCCGGGTTCGCTCATCAGATTCCGCTGATGGTCCTGTGGTTGGGTGGGTTGGCGCTCATTGGCGCGGGGCTTGGTCTGGCGATGGCCGCGACGATCAACATGGCCGTGCGATATCTGAGCGGCCTGCCGCGGCGGCAGCGAGAGCTCCGACTCAGGTTGCGGCAGTTGGCGGTCGCCGCGGTCGTGACCGCGGTTGTGGCGGCCTATGGCGTCCTCACCTTTAATGAGGACTGGAACAAACAGTCTCGGCTCACCGGCACCCTCGGTGCGGTGCAACTCTTCCCGTCCCAGCTGGCCGAGTTCTACAACCAACAATCGAAGGCCTACAACGTGCTCGGCGCGGTCGTAGGTATCCAGGCCGCTCTGCAGGCGCGAATCGATCAGCAGAACACCGTCGAGACTGCTTACAACGTCATGTACATCTCCGACATGCATCTGGCGGCCGAGTACCCCCTGGTCGAACAGTATGTGGACAACTTCGATGTCAAGTTGATCGTGAACACCGGCGATGAGAGCGAATTCGGCACCACTGCTGAGATGACCCCGAGTTATCTCGCTGCAATGGCACGAATAACAAAGAAGGTTCCCATGATCTGGCTGGCTGGGAATCATGATTCACCCGATACCATAAGGGTAATGAGCAAGGTCGTAGGTGTGACCGTCTTGGGCTCCAAGACGCGGCTGGCCGACGGCTCGTACTTCGTAACGGGTTCGCGGGTTCGCGCGTTCGGCCTGACGATTGCCGGTGTGCCTGACCCGCGCGTGTATGGCGCGGATGGGCCCTTCGGCTCCGGCGAAGACAAGATCACTGATCCACTGGAGCGAGAGTCGATGGACGCGGCCGTCAAAGGTGTGAGCAAGGATCTCTCTGTCGATATCTTCGCCAGCCATGAACCCAGCGCTACATCAGAGCTTGCAAAGCAGTTACCGCACCAGATCAGGCAGCTGAATGCTGGTCACACCCATGCGCAGAACAAAACCGACGACATCCAGCATGACGGACTGATCGATCTCGTCGAGGGTTCGACCGGGGCTGGTGGGCTGGACAACATAAGCCGCGGCGCCGCCGCGCCACCGGTGGAATTCAGCATCGAATCCGTCGCCCCGGACTGCCAGTTCACCAAGTTGCTCAGATTTCAGCTCGCTGATCCCTCGCTGCCGACGGATGCAAGCGCAGTGAGCGTCGGCGACAACGTGACGGTTTCGAGTATCTACCTGAGCCCGCAGAAGATCACCCAGGGTCGCGCGTGTGAGTTGTCCTCTGGGGTGAGCAAGGTCAAGTCCGTCGATGCGCCCCTAGATGCCTCGGACGGTTAGCGACCGAACCTCGTCGACGACTCTTTGCCTACCAGCTCAGCCCGATTGCGTTGCTCATGAAGCTGACAGCATCTGTGCGCTCCTCGATGATCGCTGAACGTGCTCGACCAGCGCCGTGCCCCCCGTCGCGCTCGACGCGTAAGAGTGCGACGGCGCCCGGGTCGCTGACCGCCTGGAGTCGGGCGGCGAACTTGTAGCTATGCGCTGGAACTACTCGGTCATCATGGTCACTGGTCATGATGAGCGTTGGTGGGTACCTTCGGCCTGTCGTCAGCCGGTGATACGGCGAGTAGGCGTATGCCGTTCGAAACTCGGCCTCGCTACGATCAGGGTCGCCGTAGTCCGAGGTCCATGCCCACCCGATCGTGAAGTGCTTGAAGCGGAGCAGATCCAGGACACCGACTTCGGGAACTGCAGCAGCGAACAGATCAGGCCGCTGGGTGATGAGCGCCCCGACGAGCAGGCCGCCATTTGATCCGCCGTTGCAGGCAAGTTGCTCCGCGGACGTCCAGCCTTGCCCGATGAGGTACTCGGCAGCTGCGATGGCATCGTCAAAGACGTTCTGCTTGTTCGCCAAACGCCCTCCGTCGTGCCAGTCAGTGCCATACTCGCCGCCGCCGCGCAGCGACGGAACCGCAAGTACCCCACCGGCGCTCAGGAAGCTTGCGCGCGCGACGTTGAATTGCGGGAGCACCGGAACCCGGAATCCGCCATACCCGTAAAGGAGAGTGGGATGCGGCCCGCTCGCAGGATCCACATCGCACCGATGGGCCAAGAACATCGGGACCGTGGTTCCGTCCTTGCTTTGGTATTGAATCTGTTCGGTGACGATGTCGTCGAATCCCATGTTGGGCGTGCCGAATACCGACGTGCTCCGCCCCGAGTTCAGATCATGTCTCAGGACGAGCCGCGGCACGGTGAACGAGGTATAGGTCAGGTGCAGCAGGGGCGAGTCTTTGCGAGATTGAACCTCGAGCACTGAACCGAGGCCCGGCAGCGGGATCTCGGCGAGTTGTACACCGTCAATGTCATGCACCGTGACGGCTGAGTGCGCGTCCCGTAGCCAATGCAACACGTAGCGACCGCCGGCCGAATACGCCCCGATCAGGCTGCTCGCTCGCTGCGCCACCAGGTCGACGACCTGCCCGGTCGACAGATCCAGGCTGACCAGTCGGCCGCGAGGAGCATCCTTGTCGGTCAGCAGGATCAGTTTTCCGGCTACTGCTCCTACCGGTTGCCAGCTGGCGTCATGAGTGGCGATCAGCGGATGCGGCCGCAGCACGTCCGAACCCTCACTGAGGTCGCCATCATTGGGTAGTCGCGCGATCCAGAGCTGGTTTGTCGGATCGGAGCCGCGCTCGACGACAACCACGAGCCATCGGTCGTCGTCAGATATATGGGGAACGAATAGCAACTCAGGCTCGTCGGGGAGCTCCAGGACCACCCGATCAGCAGAATGCGGAGTGCCGAGTAGATGCAACCGCAATTGATGGCCAGTGTTAGTAGCCCGTAACGCGTTCTCTTCCGTGACGTCTGGTGCTGGAAATCCCCCGTAAAAGAACCCGGTGGAGTCCGGTAGCCAAGCCACCTCGGTGAACTTCGCCCACCGGACCTCGTCGGAATGATCTTCGCCGCTATCGACGTCTCGAACCCGCCAGCTCTGCCAATCGCTACCGGCGTCGGAGTAAGTGAACGCGACGAACCTTCCGTCTGGACTGGGAATCGCAGAGGCAACGGAGGTCGTCGAGTGCTCGACCAGCGGGTTGGGGTCTATCAATACCCGGTCCGTAAGTGCCCCTCCCGCGCAGGACAGCCCATCAGGTTCGGTCCGTGCCTCCGCCACCCGATAGACAGCCTGCTCGGTGGTCCCGTCGTTGCTGAAGCGAAACCAACGGTCGCCTGCGCCCCGTGGGGCCGTTTCGGTTGGTAGCGATGCCAACTCCGCGATCCTTTTGCGAATCGCGACGCGCCCAGGTAGTGCATCGAGATAGGCGCGCGCCTCGCCTGCCTGGTCGTGCACCCACTTGCTGATCTCAGGATCGCTCGCTGGGCCTTCTAGCCAGCGATACGGATCGGCTACCTGCGTCCCGAAATAGTCGTCGACCTGCGCCACCTGGCGAGTTGGGGAAAGCCTCATCGAGAATGACCTCATATCTGGCGTGACGACCTTGAGAACTAACGTAGTAGGCGTCAGTACGGCACGTGGACCAAATTTGGCGGGGCGGTGCACACGCCGTGGCGAGACCTGGAAAACTGGAGATATGAGACCTGGAGCGCGCCCAGCTAGTTCCTCTTCGTCCGGCCCCGTCCCGTCAGCGGCGATGGCCGCCGCCATGAGCGGTGCGGTCGACCTTGCCGCCGTCAAGGCGCGTTCGGAGGCGGCAGCCCGCGCCGCGAGCGCGCCACCTCCTGCCGGCGGTGAATTCGTAATCGACGTTGCCGAGGCGAATTTCCAGGCCGAGGTCCTCGACCGCTCTTTCCAGGTCCCGGTATTGCTGGACCTCTGGGCCGAGTGGTGTGAGCCGTGCAAGCAGCTCTCCCCACTGTTGGAGAAGCTGGCGAAAGAAGCCGGCGGCCGATTCATCGTGGCCAAGATCGACGTCGATGCAAATCAGCAGATCGCTCAGATGTTGCAGGTACAGAGCATTCCGACGGTTTTCGCCGTGATCGGTGGCCAGCTGGTGCCTGGATTCCAGGGAGCGCTGCCCGAACCACAGCTGCGCGAATTTATTGCTGCGCTGCTCGAGGCCGCCCAGCAAGCCGGCTTGTCAGGTTCCCCGGCCCCGGCCGAGGGGCCTGAGGCACTCGCTCCGGATACTCAGAGCGAGGTGGCGCCGCCCGAAGACGAACGGTTCAGTGCCGCCGAGCAAGCTCTCGAGGACGGGGATTTTGACACTGCGGCCGATCGCTACAACGCGATTCTGTTGGCGGAACCCGCAAACACCGAGGCTCGACTCGCCTTGCTCCAAGTCGCTTTGCTGAAGCGTTTCTCTGCGCTACCTGCTGACGCACTGGCCCAGGCCGAGTCCGCGCCCGACGACGTTGCGATTCAACTGGCCGCGGCGGACGCAGAACTCGCAAATAATCAGATAGATGCCGCTTTCGGTCGTCTAATTGCCCTGGTCAAACGGACGCGCGGCGATGACCGAATGCCTATCCGCGACCGGATGGTCGAGTATTTCGAGCTACTCGGACCGGACGACCCCCGGGTCGGCCCAGCGCGGCGCGAATTGGCCAATGCCCTGTTCTAGCAGCTCCGCAAGAGCCAAATGCCAGCCCCGCCGAAGTCGAATCGGTCGGGCTGGCATCTGACGTACGTCGTTTAGTTGCGGTAGGTTTTGCAGCGCTCAGTTCTCGAGCGGGCTTCGCTGGCCGTGGGGTACGTGCGGCATGATCGCGTCCGGGGGGATGACACCAAGCCGACCGGCCTGGTAGTCCTCGAGCGTCTGCTGAAGTTCCGCCCGGGTATTCATCACGAACGGGCCATAGTGCTCCATCGGTTCCCTGATCGGCTCGCCACCGAGCAAAATCACCTCGAACGCGGCCGTCCGGCCATCCTGCTTCGCGTCGGCCGTCACGGTGATCCGGTCGCCTTCCCCCATCACTGCCAGTTGGCCGGCGTGAATCGGTTCGCTCTTCGGCCCGACCGTCCCAGAACCCGCCATGACGTACACCAGACCGTTGTAGGTCGGCTGCCATGGCAACGAGAGTTGTTGACCTGGGCTGACACTCGCGTGAATCACCGTGATCGGGGTGTGAGTCGAACCGGGACCCACGTGACCGTCCACTTCGCCGGCGATGACGCGCAGCAACGAGCCGCCGTCTGCACTAGCTAGCAGGGTGATGTTGCTGGCCTCGATGCCTTGGTACTTCGGCGCGAGGAACTTGTCTTTGGCAGGCAGGTTCACCCAAAGCTGGAAGCCGTGGAATAGCCCGCCCTCCTCGACCAGCTTCTCGGGCGGTGTCTCGATATGGAGCAGGCCTGCCCCAGCTGTCATCCACTGTGTTGCGCCTTCGGTGATAACTCCACCACCGCCGTGGGTGTCCTGATGAATGAACTGACCTTCGATCAGGTAGGTCACGGTCTCGAAACCGCGGTGCGGGTGCCAGTTCGTTCCCTTGGGTTCGCCAGCGGGATAGTCCACCTCACCCATCTGATCCATCATGATGAACGGGTCGAGGTAGCGGTAGTTGACCCCGGCCAGTGCGCGGCGAACGGGGAAACCTTCGCCCTCATGTCCCGCTGGGGCGGTAGTCACAACGAGGACTGGACGTTCGACATCGCCCAGCGCCGCGCCCTTGACGCGTGGCAGGGTCAAGGTGTCAGCGGTAATCGCAGCCATGATTCTTGAGCCTCCTATATTGTTGCTTGTGCAACTATATGCCTCAACCGCCTTGGCCTGGTGACTATTCCGGGCCCATGAGACCCTTCCTGGATCGGCTCAAGAGGGCGATGCGTCGGATTCGGCGACACGAGGCACCGGATCATGGCGGAGCCAAATAGCGCCGAGCGGCGGTACCCGGATTGTCGCTGATGTCGCTTGGCCGTGCCAGCTAGGACCGTCAGCAGATACGGCACCCCAATTCCCGACGCCGGAGCCGCCGTAGATTTCGGAATCGGTATTCAGCGCCTCCTCCCACCGGCCCGGTAACGGCAAGCCAAGGCGATATCGTTCGTGTGGCATCGCCGAGAAATTTACGATCGCGGCGAGCACAGAGCCGTCGTCACCCCAACGCAAGAACGAGAAGACGTTGCCGCTGGCATCGTTGGCGTCGATCCAGCCAAAACCTTCAGGGACGATGTCCTGAGACCACAGGGCTCGGGTGCTGCGATAGGTCGCGTTCAGGTCGCCGACCAGGCGAAGCACGCCCGCGTGATCTGCAGCGTCGAGTAGCCACCAGTCCAGTGAGCGGCTCTCGTTCCATTCACCGCCCTGAGCGAACTCCGAGCCCTGGAATATCAGCTGCTTGCCCGGATGAGCCCACATGAAAGCGTAGAGGGCGCGCAGTGTTGCCATCTGTTGCCATCGGTCGCCGGGGATCTTGTTCAGCAGCGAACCCTTGCCATGGACGACCTCGTCGTGGCTGAACGGCAGGATGTAATTCTCGGAGTATGCGTACACCATCGAGAAAGTCATCTGATGGTGGTGATACTGCCGGTAGATCGGCTCTTTCTGAATGTATTCGAGCGTGTCGTGCATCCATCCCATATTCCACTTGAAGCCGAAGCCAAGGCCGCCGAGGTGAGTCGCCCGCGTGACCCCGGGCCAGGACGTGGACTCTTCGGCAATCGTCATGACGCCCGGAACCCGTTTGTACACCGTGGCGTTCATCTCCTGGAGGAAGCCAACGGCCTCGAGATTCTCGCGACCGCCGTACTTGTTCGGCAGCCATTCCCCAGCCTTGCGTGAGTAGTCCAGATACAGCATCGACGCGACGGCATCTACCCGGAGCCCGTCAATGTGAAATTCCTCGAGCCAGTAGATCGCATTTGCGACAAGGAAATTTCGTACCTCGATGCGGCCGAAGTCGAACACGTAGGTGCCCCAGTCTGGCTGCTCGCCTCGCCGCGGATCGGAGTGCTCGTAGAGCGCCGTGCCGTCAAACCTCGCCAGAGCCCAGGCATCCTTCGGGAAATGGGCTGGCACCCAGTCGACAATCACGCCGATGTCGGCCTGATGCAATTTGTCGACCAGATAACGGAAATCGTCTGGATTGCCGAACCGACTGCTGGGCGCGAAATACGAGGTCACCTGATAACCCCACGAGCCTCCGAACGGGTGCTCGGCGACCGGCAGGAACTCGACGTGGGTGAAGCCAACGCTTCTGACGTAGTCGACGAGCTCGGTCGCGAGTTCACGGTAGCCAAGACCCTGTCGCCACGATCCCAGGTGAACCTCATAGACCGACATTGGCGATGCGTGCCAGGCGGTCTCAGCCCGTTTCCGCAGCCAGTCGGCGTCATCCCATTCGTGGTTCGCCGTGTGGACGACTGACGCAGTTTGCGGCGGAACCTCGGTGGCGAAGGCCATCGGATCGGCCTTTTCGCGCCACACGCCATCCTTGCCGAGAATGTTGAACTTGTACCGGGTGCCGTCGCCTACCCCGGGGACGAACAACTCCCAGATTCCTGAGGACCCCAATGACCGCATAGGAAACGCCCGACCGGACCAATAGTCGAAGTCACCCTGTACCCGGACTCCGGTCGCGTTGGGAGCCCAAACTGCGAAGGACGTACCGATGACCGGGCCGCTCGGGGTGTCATAGCTCCGGACATGGGCCCCGAGCACCTTCCACAGCTCTTCGTGCCTGCCCTCGCCTACCAAATACAGATCCAACTCTCCGAGGGTCGGCAGCCATCGGTAGGGATCATCAACCACGAATGTCTGCGAACCGTAACTGACTTCGAGTCGGTAATCGGTCGGATCAGCCTCAACAACTCCCGCGAAAACGCCAGCCGGATGGATCTGCTGCAGCGCAGTGCGTTTGCCGTCGAGCAGGACGCTCACGGAGTCGGCTTCTGGACGTAGCGTTCTGATCGCGGTTCGGCCTGGAGCGACTGGGTGCGCGCCCAACACTGAATGGGGCTGGGCGTGATTGCCCGCGACGAGGCGATCGAGTTCGTCAGCACTAGGGTTGAACGTGGTTGCCTGGGTCGACTGCATCGCTACCTTCTTCGCATCGTCAACTTGTTCGGCACAACTCAGGCGCTTTGCGCGAGACGCTGCAACGAAGCTTGGGGGATCGGCAACCAGTTGGGCCGATTTCGTGCTTCGTACACGAGTTCGTAGACAGCCTTGTCGGCTTCAAAGGCCCGCAAAAGCACGCCGGCCTGTTCCGGATCGACGCCGCCACCCTCGGCGTATCCCTCGCAGAACGAGACCCGGTTTCGATCGGCCCATTCAGTTGCGCGAAATTCCGATTGCGAGGTTGCCCGGATGTCGACGAGCTGATGCCGGGCCGCGTAGTCAAAGCTGCGAAGCATGCCGGCCACGTCGCGGATGGGGGAGTCCTGAGCTCGTCGCTCCCCGATGCTCTTCGCCGGTTCGCCTTCGAAGTCCAGAAACACCCAGCGATGTACCGTGCGAAGTACCTGACCGAGATGAAGGTCACCATGTACTCGCTGGGCAACAACCGGCTCACGGTAGCCGGCAAGATCGGCATAGGCTTGGCGCAACCCGCCCGCTACGCCGCCGAGTGATGGCACCTCGGCCAAGGCGGCCTCCAGCCGGGCTGTCATAGCCGCAGCTCGCTCTTGGAGATCTTCGGTTCGCAACTCGGACGTGCCAAACGACTTAGCCAAGTCAGAATGCACCTCAGCGGTAGATACTCCGAGGCGATGTGCCTCGGCCGCGAAGTCTCCGCCGGCCTCTTCAGCATGCAGGTCAGCTTCGGCCATCAGATCCCGGACGCTTGCGGTTGCCAACTGCCAGCCGTCGGTAGCGGTGGTCATGAACTCCTGGACCATCGCCAGACTCCAAGGCTGACCGTCGATCTGCGCCGTGACATGGCCGAACAACCGCGCCACATGACGCGCGCCGAGCCGGCTCAGTTCTTCGTGGATTTCTATGTCAGGATTCAGGCCCGCCTCGATACGTCGGAAGGCCTTCATGATCGCAATATCGCCGAAGACCAGTGACGTATTGGACTGTTCCGAGGTTAATGCCAGGCTGTTCTCCTCGATCGGAATCTCACTCGGCTCGACTGTCGGAAAGAAGTCCACACCATCGAGTCGGGCTCCGGTCGAGAGCGCTCGCAACCAGACCCCGGTGACTTCCTTGTCATGCAAGGCATCGTAGATCTCGATCGGTTGTTCGCCATCGGCATCCAGTACCGACCCGATCAGCGCGTGGTCGAGGTAGTCCACGGCCGCGGTTCGCAGCACGATCGGCACTTGATAGTGCTCGACGCTGCCGTCGTCATAGGCGACATCAGCGATCCAAATCTGGACGGTGTGCGGCACCTCTGTCAGCGTCGCGAGCAACCGCGCTTCGACACGGCCGTCCCTGGACTTACCGGCATACCAACGTTGTTGGCCGAGCCAATCGTTGAGCACGCGCGTTACTTCAGTCGGATTTACTCTCACTCGTCAGACTCCTTCCGCGTCGCTCGAGCCGTAGCCGACAGCGACGGCGGCAGGCGTTGCGCTGTCTTGAACGGGAGCGACTACGTCACCGGGAATCGCTGTGATCTCAGCATCGGCAACGGGTCCGAATTCCTCGCCGTCGGCAACCGCGGAGCCCTCGGCCGCGGGTAGGCCGGTCCCGGCACGGGGTTGGTGTTGCGGAATACGCAGCCAGTAAAACCCGTGGCCGGCGAGGGTAAGTAGATATGGAAGCTCACCGATCGCAGGAAAGTGGCTGCCTCCCGTCATCTCGACCGGCTCTGCGCCTTCCCAGTGGCGAAGATCCAGTTCGACGGCTTGCGGAAATCGCGAGAGGTTGTTGACGCAGAGTACGACGTCGTCACCGAACTCGCGGACGAAGGAGAGGACAGACGGATTCGAGCCGCCGAGATCAGTGAAGGTACCGAGTCCGAAGGCGGGATTGGCCTTGCGAAGTCCAATCATCCTTCTGGTCCAGTGCAGCAACGACGAAGTGTTGCGGGTCTGAGCCTCGACGTTGGTGACCTGGTATCCGTACACCGAGTCAGAGTTCACCGGAAGGTACATGCGTCCTGGCTCGGCCGTTGAGAATCCGGCGTTGCGGTCCGGCGTCCACTGCATCGGCGTCCGTACCCCGTCTCTGTCGCCCAGCCAGATGTTGTCGCCCATTCCGATCTCGTCCCCGTAGTAGAGGACGGGCGAACCGGGCAGCGACATCAGCAGCGCAGTAAAGAGTTCGATGCGGTTCAGGTCGTTGTCCAACAGGGGAGCGAGCCGGCGGCGGATACCGATGTTGGCCTTCATCCGTGGGTCTTGGGCGTATTCGTTCCACATGTAGTCGCGCTCTTCGTCGCTGACCATCTCGAGCGTCAGTTCGTCGTGGTTGCGGAGGAAGATTCCCCACTGGCAACTCGACGGAATAGGTGGGGTCTGTTCCAGGATCTCTGAGATCGGGTAACGGTTCTCTCGCCGAACGGCCATGAAAATCCGAGGCATGACCGGAAAGTGGAATGCCATGTGGCACTCGTCACCGCCGACCGAGTAGTCGCCGAAGTATTCCACCACGTCGGCCGGCCACTGGTTGGCTTCGCAAAGCAGTACCCGGTCGGGATAGTTATCGTCGACCTCTTTGCGAACCATCCTCAGCACGGCGTGCGTCTCTTGAAGGTTTTCGCCGTTCGTACCGTCGCGTTCGAACAGATACGGAACCGCGTCCAGGCGGAAACCATCGATGCCCATCTCTAGCCAGAATCGAATCGCGTCCATGATCGCCTCGACCACCGCTGGATTGTCAAAGTTGAGGTCGGGTTGGTGGGAAAAGAAGCGATGCCAGAAGTACTGTTTGCGAATGGGATCGAAGGTCCAGTTGGATGGCTCCGTGTCGACGAAAATTATTCGTGCCTCGGGGTATCTGGTGTCGTCATCGGCCCAGACGTAGAAATCCCCGTAAGGTCCGTCAGGATCAGCACGGCTGGCCTGGAACCACGGGTGCGCGTCGGAGGTGTGGTTCATGACGAAGTCGATGATGACGCGGATACCTCGGTTGTGGGCTTCCTGCAGGAAGTGCCCGAAATCCTCCAACGTGCCGAATTCCGGCAAGACACCGGTGTAGTCAGACACGTCATAGCCGCCATCACGCAATGGTGACGGGAAGAACGGCGGCAGCCACAGGCAATCAACGCCGAGCCATTGAAGGTAGTCGAGCTTGTCGGTCAGACCGCGAAGGTCACCCGTGCCGTCGCCGTTCGAGTCCGAGAAGCCACGTACCAGCACCTCGTAGAAAACCGCTCGCTTGAACCATTCGGGATCGCGGTCAGTCTGCACGGGTTCGGTCACGAGTGCCTCCTGTCGCGCTGGCGCTAGATCCGTCCGGAATTGTTTGCCGGCGGGTGCTGCGGCCCCTTTGCGCGTCCGAGTCTGCCATGAACTGGAAACGCTCACAGCTTCCGCCGCCGATAGCTGAGCGATCAGTCCATGCGGCAGCCGGACCGGCTGCGAAAGTCTCCTAAAACGTGGGCTAGAACGTGGGCTAGAACGTGGGCTAGAACGTGGGCTAGAACGTGGGCTAGAACGTGGGCTAGAACGTGGGCTAGAACGTGGGCTAGGAGGAGGGCGGCAAGGGCGGTACAGATGGTAGTGGCGGTATCGGCGGCAGGCTGGTTGAGCCGCTCGAGTCCGAATCGTCTGGCAATCCGGCATGAGCAATGCGCGAGTCGGGGTCGTCATCTGACGCACGAATACCGGCTGCCTCGGGCTGTTCCGCCGCCGGGGGGAGGTTCGAATCGAACCAACCGGTCGTGTCGATCGCCTCGGCTACGTTAGCGGCCGATCCACCACTCGATCCAGGCGGCCCACCGGTACTCGTCGCTGCCAGCCAGGAGGGCGCGTCGTCGTCGGTTCCCCCTGTGAGCTTTGAAAGACCCTCGAGCGCCTTGGAGAACTCGCTCGGCACGATCCACATCTTGTTCGCGTCACCCTGCGCAATCTGCGGCAAGGTCTGCAGGTATTGATAAGCGAGCAACGCCGGATCGGGTTTCGCTGCATGTATAGCGCCGAAGGTCGTCTCGATAGCCTTTGCCTGACCCTGTGCGGAAAGGTATCTCGCCGCTCGCTCACCCTCTGCTCGCAGGATTCGAGACTGTCGATCCGCTTCCGCGGCGAGAATGGCGGCAGTCTTCGCACCTTCGGCGGACAGAATCTGTGCTGCCTTCTGCCCCTCAGCCGTCTTGATAGCAGACTCGCGCTGGCCTTCGGCAGAAAGGATGATCGCCCGCTTGTCACGATCGGCGCGCATCTGCTTCTCCATGGCATCGCGGATTGACGCTGGCGGCTCAATTGCCTTGATCTCGACGCGGGCGACCCTGATCCCCCAAGGCCCGGTAGCCTCGTCGAGCACGCCACGCAGCTGAGTGTTGATGCCGTCGCGGCTGGTGAGGGTTTGCTCGAGGTTCAGGGCGCCAACCACGTTGCGCAGTGTCGTGATGGTGAGCTGTTCGACCGCCTGGATGTAGTTCTGGATTTCGTATGTTGCCGATCGGGGATCCGTAACTTGAAAGTAGATCACTGAATCGATGGCCACGGTCAGGTTGTCGGAGGTGATCACCGGCTGCGGCGGAAAGCTCACGACCTGCTCCCGCAGGTCGATCAGCGGCCGCAGCCGGTCGACAAAGGGAACCAACACGGCCACTCCCGCGCCCTGCGTGCGGGTGTAGCGCCCAAGGCGCTCGACAACCCCGGCACGAGCTTGCGGAATGATGCGCACGCTGCGCACCAGAGTGATGATCGCCAGAATCGCGATCACGAGCACCGCTATCAGTATGGGATCCATCCCAGTCCTCTCTCAATGTCGTTCTCTAGTGCAGTCGTTCTCAGATGCCGCTATCGCAGGTGCTTCGCATCCCAGACGACGGCGGTCGCGCCGTCGATCTGCATCACCTGTACGACGGTGCCCGGTTCGATGACCTGGACGTGGTCGAACGAGCGGGCAGACCACTCCGCACCGTTCAGACGGACCCGCCCATCGTGGGCGTCTACGCTACTCAGGACGATGGCGTCGTGACCAACCAGAGCAGCCGTGCCCGAAACGTGGGTCGTTCCGCCGCTGAGGTGACGCCTCGCGACCGGACGTACGAAGACAAGTAGTCCTAGACCTACGGCCACTGCCGCGGCAACCTGAGCCGCTGGCGGGGCGCCCGCCGCCGCTACGATCGCTCCCGCTGAAGCGCCTCCGGCGCACATCACCAGTACCAAGTCGAGCGAGAGCGCCTCAGCGCCGGCGAGACCAGCGGCAAGAATGATCCAGATCAACCATGCGGGCACCTCTTCATGGAACCACGATGTTGATCGCCTCGGTGGAGCAATTGCAATAGCACCCGTTGACGGCAGACAATTGCGCCATGTCTACGGTCAAGAGCGGCAAGATCCCTTCGGTCCTCTCCATTCGTTCTGAAGCTTCGATCTTGTCGATCGGCTCGCGTGGATCGATCCTGTCCATCGGGTCGGTCGGGTCCGTGCTGTCCATCGGTTCTGTTGGTGCGTTCGGCTCAGCGTTCTCCGTCGGTTCGTTTCTCAGCGTGGCGTCGGCGTTGTCGGCATTGTCCGATCGTGCGGTTATGTCGTGGCGCAGCCGCAAGGCCGTCTTGGCGGGCCCTTATCGGTTCTCAAACGTGGCGATGCACTGAAAAGATGTGTGCCGGCTGGTGTGGGTGCAATCGCACGAAGTTGTGCTCGCCCCATTCGTAATTCGTGCCGGTGACGAGATCGCTGGCCGTGAAGTTGGTGAACCAATCGACGCCGAGCTCGTCCAGCCGTAGATGGACCCATCCCTCTCGCGTGTTGTGCGGATCCATGGAGCAGATAACAAGGATCGTGTCGTCTGAGTTCGGGTCCTTCTTCGAAAAGGCGATGATTCCGTCATTCTCCGATTGGTGAAAGCGAAGATTGCGCAACTGGTGCAGCGCCGGATGCGCGCGCCGAATCTCGTTGAGTCGTGTGATGAACGGCGCCAGGGAATCGCCTCGTGCAATCGCACCCTGATAATCGCGCGGGCGCAGTTGGTACTTCTCGGAATTCAGGTACTCCTCACTACCGGGTCGAACGGCAGTGCTTTCGAACAACTCGAATCCCGAATAGATCCCGTAGTTCGGAGACATCATCGAAGCCAGCACCACTCGGATGGAGAATCCTGCCCGACCCGAGTACTGCAGGAACTCGTTCAGGATGTCGGGCGTGTTCGGCCAGAAGTTAGGACGCATATAGTCTGCTGCCGCCACGAGCTCTTCACCGTACTGCTGTAACTCCCAAGGAGTGTTTCGCCAGGTGAAGTAGGTATAGCTTTGACTGAATCCGATTCGTGCGAGCTCGTGCATCATGGCCGGGCGGGTGAACGCCTCGGCTAGAAACAGCACCTCCGGATTTTTCTTCTTGACGCTCGCGATCAACCACTGCCAGAAATCGAGCGGCTTGGTATGAGGATTGTCGACCCTAAAGATCTTTACCCCACGGTTCACCCAGAGCATCGTTACGCGGAGCAACTCGGCGTAGATGCCCTTCGGGTCGTTGTCGAAGTTGAGTGGGTAGATATCCTGATATTTCTTCGGCGGGTTCTCCGCGTAAGCGATGGTCTGGTCGGGCAGCGTCGTGAACCACTCCGGATGTTGCTTTACCCACGGATGATCAGGCGCGCATTGAAAGGCAAGGTCGAGGGCGACATCGAGCTCGAGTTCCCGCGCACGTGCGACGAAGGCCGCGAAATCCGCTTCATCACCAAGCTCTGGGTGAATCGCATCGTGGCCGCCCTCGTCCGAACCGATCGCCCAGGGTGAACCGGTGTCGGTTGGTTTGGGGTTGAGGCTGTTGTTCGGGCCTTTGCGATTCACCTTCCCGATCGGGTGGATCGGCGGCAGGTAGACGACATCGAACCCGAGATCAGAAACGTAGTCGAGATGTTTGGTGGCGTCGGCAAAAGTGCCATGCCGCAACGGTCTCGCCGGGTCGTCGAGATCATCGGCGAGTTCGGCGCCGATCGAGCGTGGAAAGAATTCGTACCAGGCGCCATAGAGCGCTTTCTGCCGGTCCACCCAGACTTCGTAGCTGTGTGACTCGGTGATCAATTCCCGGATGGGACGGCGATGCGCGAGATCGCGGACCTCATGACTGAGCGAGCGGGTGATTCGCAATGGAATATCTACGGTCTCGTTCCGGAGGTCCTTTGCCACCGACATCGCGAGCTTGGTCTCCGCTTTTGTCTTGCTCAAAGCCGATACCCGTTCCCACAGCTGGGCGCCGGCCTCCAGGTCATTGGCCAATTCCTCGGCGTTCTGCCCGGCATCGACTTTGACTTCGATGGCGTGGTACCAGGTGCTGAGCGGGTCGCTCCAAGCCTCGACCTGAAAAGTCCACATGCCGGGCGTCGTGGGCACTACCTCGGTCCGCCACCGATCGCTGCCGCCGCCAAGCGGTCGCAGCCGATTGAATTCCGCAGACTTCCCCTTCGGAGAGCGCCAGACGACTGACGCCGCTACCGCGTCGTGGCCTTCCCGAAATACCGTTGCCTCGATAGTGATGTGCTCGCCTACGACCGCCCGTGCAGGCAGCTCGCCGAGCGCGATCACAGGGTGTATTGCGTTGAGTCCCAGTCGTCCGGCCACCCGTTCACCGTAGCGCCCGTCAAGGCGGTTGTCGGAGATCGATGATGACGTAAGTCATTCCCGTGCTCGTCTGTAAGCGTTACCGTCACCCGCTATCCTCTGCCCTATGAAGGCTCTTCGTCGATTGACCGTTCGCGCTGCGCTCCCGGAGCAGCTGGCGCCGCTGGGCGAGATCGTTGCTAACCTGCGGTGGTCCTGGCACCCGGATTCGCTGGATCTCCTGGAGTCCGTGGATCCGGAATTATGGGCACAGTCCAACGGCGACCCCGCTAAATTGCTGGGCGGCGTGAGCACCGATCGACTCGCAGTGCTGGCGCGGGACCGCAGGTTCCTACGACGACTTTCCGACGTGTCCGACGATCTGAAGGACTACCTCGAGCAGCCGCGCTGGTACCAGCGCCAGCTGGAGGCCAAGCCTGGGTCGCTGCCCGAATCCGTCGCGTACTTCTCACCTGAGTTCGGCATCACCGAAGTGCTCCCTCAGTACTCCGGTGGCCTTGGCATCCTCGCTGGCGATCACTTGAAAGCAGCCTCTGACCTGGGCGCGCCGATCATCGGCGTGGGTCTGCTGTACCGGGCCGGCTACTTCTCGCAGTCTTTGTCGCGCGAGGGATGGCAGCAGGAGCGCTACCCCTCACTCGACCCACAGGGCCTACCCCTAACTCCCCTTCGCGACGCCGACGGCAATGCCTCGAGAGTGATCCTGGAGCTGCCCGAGGGGCGCGCTCTACACGCCCAGATCTGGCTGGCGTCAGTAGGCCGGGTGCCGTTGCTGTTGCTCGATTCCGATGTCGAGGAGAACGACGCCGCCGCCCGGGGCGTCACCGATCGGCTTTACGGCGGCGGCCCAGAACATCGTCTCTTGCAGGAGCTGCTGCTGGGCGTCGGCGGCGTACGAGCCCTCCGGGCGTACTGCGCGATCACGGGGCATGCCTCGCCCCAGGTGTTTCACACCAACGAGGGCCACGCAGGATTCCTCGGAATCGAGCGGATCAGCGAGCTCACGTTCGGCGAAGCCAAGTTGAGCTTCGACGAAGCCCTGACCGCGGTACGTGCCGGCACCGTATTCACAACTCATACGCCCGTCCCAGCGGGAATCGACAGATTCGATCGCACTCTCATTGAGTCCTATCTGCACGATGTGCCAGGGGTTCCGGTTGACAAGATTCTCGAGCTCGGGCGCGAAGAGGATGTAACCAAGTTCAACATGGCGCATATGGGCCTTCGGCTCGGCCAACGGGCCAACGGCGTCGCGCAGCTTCATGGTCGAGTGAGCAGGTCGATGTTCAACAACCTGTGGCCAGGCTTCGACGCGGACGAAGTGCCGATCACATCGATCACCAATGGCGTCCATGCGCCAACTTGGATGGCACGAGAGATCCTTGATCTGGCTGAGCGTGTCGCTGGCTCAGAAGCGCTGGCCGCAGGGACGGGCTGGGACGCGATCGACCAGATCGAAGACATCGAACTCTGGTCCATCAAACGCGATCTGCGGGAGCGGTTGGTTGGCGAGATCCGGCGCCGCCTCCGTCAGAGTGGGCTGGAGCGAGGTTTCTCCGGCGTCGAACTGGCTTGGACCTTCAATGCATTCGATCCGGACACACTCACCATCGGGTTCGCCCGTCGGGTGCCCTCTTATAAGCGACTCACGTTGATGCTGCGGGACCCTGAACGACTGAAGAAGCTGCTAACCGATCCGGAACGCCCGGTACAGATCGTTGTTGCGGGCAAGTCGCATCCGGCCGATGACGGCGGCAAGGAGTTGATCGCCCAGCTCGTCCGATTCACCGACGACCCTGAGGTGCGCGAACGAATCGCCTTCCTGCCCGACTACGACATCGGCATGGCGCGTTACCTCTACTGGGGTAGCGATGTCTGGCTCAACAATCCACTTCGGCCGTTGGAGGCATGTGGGACCTCCGGTATGAAGGCGGCTCTCAACGGTGGCCTCAACCTGTCCATCAAAGACGGCTGGTGGGATGAATGGTGCGAGGACGGCAAGAACGGCTGGGAGATCCCGTCGGCCGATGATTCGCTTGACGGCACCACCGATGACCATCGTGATGCGGTGGAAGCTGCAGCGATGTACGACCTCATCGAACACCAGGTAGCGCAGCGCTTCTACGACCGAGACTCCAAAGGCATCCCCGCACAGTGGGTCTCGATGGTGCGCTACACCCTGAAGTCGCTCGGACCGAAAGTACTCGCCACGCGGATGGTCCGTGACTACATTCGCACCCTGTATGCGCCAGCTGCGCAGGCTGCGGCGCTCATGAACGCGAATGACTACGCCGCAGCGAAGGACATGGCAGCGTGGAAATCCTGGGTGACGGGCGCCTGGAAGGGTGTTGCAGTGCGGCATGTCGAGTCTCAAGTCGATGGCGATCCGACTCTGGGTGGCACGCTAACGCTGAGAGCGGAAGTGGCCTTGGCTGGCTTGAAATCATCCGATGTTCAGGTTCAGGCGCTGTTCGGACCGGTGGACGCAGACAATCGCTTCACTACGACCAATATCGAAGTGCTCGACCTGGCCGACGAGCGTGAGGACGGTGCGTTCTTCACCGGCGATATCCCGCTGAACCGCGCAGGCGCATTCGGTTACACGGTCCGGGTCATGCCTGTCCACCCGTCGCTGGCAAACCCGGTTGAAACAGGTTTGGTCGCGATCGCGCACTGACGCTTGGCACTCACCCGTCCGCGCACTGACGCGGGACCCGCAGTGCCTCAGCCCCGTTCAGCTCGCAACAGCAACACTGAACGGGCTTCTACGGTGATAGTCGTACCGGCGTCGATGACGGAGGACGAACCGTCGTCGCCGCCGGGTTCGGTGGTGTCGATGACAACGTCGTACTGGCTTGCCCATGGCTTGCCGGGCACCGTGAAAGCGGTCGCGTCGTCTCCGGAGTGCAGGATGAGCAAATAGGACTCGTCCAAGATGAGCTCGCCGCGGGGACCACGGTGTCGAAGGCCGCGGCCGTCCAAATACATACCAATCGTGCGGAGGTTCGGATCAAACCATTCACGGTCGCCCAACTCGACGCCAGACGCCTGAAACCAGGCGAGATCTTTGCAGCCGTCGCCGCCGACAACCGAGTGACCCTCGAAGAATGCTCGTTGCCGGAGCACCGGAGATGACTTACGTAACGCGATCAGCCGCTGGGCCAACGCGAACAAGTCGTCCGCCGCGTCACTCGAAGTCCAGTCAAGCCACGAGATCTCATTGTCCTGGCAATAGGCGTTGTTGTTGCCTTGCTGCGTCCGAAACCGCTCGTCCCCGGCTACTAACATCGGCACGCCAGTAGACAGCAGAAGTGTTGCAAGCAGACTTCTGACCTGTCGACGCCGAATTGTGACGATGTCTGTCTTGTCGGTTTCGCCTTCGACGCCAAAGTTGATCGAGCGATTGTCGTCCGTGCCGTCGCGGTTGCTCTCGCCGTTGGCTTCATTGTGCTTATGCTCGTAGGTTGCCAGATCCCGCAAGGTGAATCCGTCATGTGCGGTTACGAAATTGATAGATGCAAAAGGTAGCCGGCCGTCGTCTCCGTACAGGTCCGAGGAGCCGGTCAATCGGTAGGCGAGGTCGCGTACGCCGCCGGCGCCATGTGCCCAGAAATCGCGGACAGTATCGCGGTACTTGCCGTTCCACTCCGTCCACAACGGAGGAAACTCGCCAACCTGGTACCCACCATTGCCAAGATCCCACGGCTCGGCGATCAACTTGACCTGACTTATCACCGGGTCCTGGTGGATGACGTCGAAGAACGATGACAGCTTGTCCACATCGTGCAGGGAACGGGCCAGAGCTGATGCCAGATCGAACCGGAAGCCGTCCACGTGCATTTCGCTGACCCAATAACGCAGCGAATCCATCACCATTTGAAGCACGGTTGGGATTCTGGCGTCGAGAGTGTTGCCGCATCCGGTGTAGTCGAGATATTTCGAACGATCGTTGGGATCCAGCCGGTAGTAGCTGGTGTTGTCGATCCCACGGAAGGACAACACGGGTCCATCGGGTTCGGCTTCGCCGGTGTGGTTGTAGACGACGTCGAGGATGACTTCGATATCGGCAGCGTGCAGCGCGCGCACCATCGCCTTGAACTCGCGTACCTGATTTCCGCCCAGTCGCCCCGTGTGGGTCGCGTAGGCAGCGTGCGGTGCGAAAAATCCGATCGAGTTGTATCCCCAGTAGTTCTTCGCGCCACGACGTTGGAGCGCGGGCTCGGTGACGAAGTGGTGAATCGGTAGCAACTCGACAGCGGTAATTCCCAAACTCTTCAAGTAAGAGATGGCGGCCGGGTGTGCCAGGCCCGCGTAGGTGCCGCGCAGCTCAGCCGGGATGTCGGGATGCAAGGCGGTGAAGCCCTTGACGTGTAACTCATAGATCACCGTGTCTTCCCACGGCGTGTGTGGACGTCTATCTGAGCCCCACGGGAATCCGTCGAGCACCACCACGGATCGAGGTACAAAAGGGGCCGAGTCGAGATCGTTGTCGGCATAGCAGGCTTGGTCGTCGACGAAGTCGCCGTCGATTGCTCTCGCGTAGGGATCGATGAGCAGCTTCGCGGGATTGTGAATGAGTCCCGCGGAAGGCTGGTGCGGGCCCTGCAGCCGGTACCCGTAGCGCTGGCCGGGGTTGATGCCGGGGATGTAGCCGTGCCAGATGTGAAAGGTCCGCTCGGCGAGCTGGACGCGATGTTCGTCGCCGGCGGTATCGAACAGACAGACGTCTGCCCTGGTAGCCGTTGGCGACCAGATGGCGAAGTGCGTGCCCTCGCCGTCCCAGGTGGCGCCGACCGGAAATGGCTTGCCGGGCCATGCGACGAGGTTGTCGCTGGGAGCGCCGAGCCCAGCGACGAGGTTGTCGCTGGGAGCGCCGAGCCGGCGCGCCAACGACTGAGTGAGGTTCGTTGCGGGTTCCATTGTCCTCGCACTTTACGCGGGGTCATCGCACCTTAAGCGGGCTGATCGACAGGCTCGTGTTGTCACCTTGTGCTTCGCAATCAAGACGCGCCGGGGTGATGCCGCCTGCGTTAGGAAATGTGGGTGCTGTTGGATGGATGGGTGGTGTCACCGGAATTTGAGCCCAACCCCGACGCGACGCTGCAGTTCGAGCAGGTCACCGTACGTCGTGGACAGAAAGTGTTGCTCGACGCAATGAACTGGACCGTCGAGGAGGACGAGCGATGGGTCGTTCTCGGGCCAAACGGTGCTGGCAAGACCACTCTGCTACAGATGGCTGCCGCGACGATGCATCCGACAGAGGGCACCGTCGCGATCTTCGGTGAGCGGCTCGGCGCGGTCGATGTCTTCGAACTGCGCCCGCGGATCGGGCTCTCGTCGGCATCGCTGGCGCAGCGCATCCCGGCGGGCGAGTTGGTCGTGGACGTCGTTGTTTCCGCTGGGTACGCGGTGATCGGCAGATGGCGCGAGGCGTACGGCAGGCTGGACGTCCGTCGTGCGAAGAGCCTGCTGTCACGCTTCGGCGTCGGCGACCTGGCGGAGCGCACCTACGGCACACTCAGCGAGGGCGAGCGCAAACGAGTTCAGATCGCACGGGCGATGATGACAGATCCGGAACTGTTGTTGCTGGACGAACCCGCGGCCGGCATGGACCTTGGGGGTCGCGAGGACTTGCTCCGTCGGCTGTCTGCTCTCGCCGCTGACGCCGAGGCGCCGGCGATGGTCTTGGTAACCCACCACGTTGAAGAGATCCCGGCCGGCATGAGTCACGCGTTGTTGCTGCGCGAGGGCGGCGTCGTGGCGCAAGGTTTGCTCGACGACGTTCTGACCTCAGAACTTCTGTCGGTCACCTTCGGGTTGAACCTGTCGGTAGAACACACCGGAGGCAGGTTCTTCGCCCGGGCAGTGTGACGGGCGCGGTGTCATAGCCCGGGCAGTGTGACGGGCGCGGTGTCATCGCCCGGGCAGTGTGACGGGCGCGGTGTCATAGCCCGAGCGGGTCCTGGCGATCGAGTTCGGCCAGCACGCTCTTCGGAGCACTCATGCGGTAGGCCTCGTCGACAAGATCTGCGATGAGGTCCCACTGCGGCTGCCGGTCGAGGCGGACCCCCACCCACCCCTTCTTACCGACGTACGGCGGCACGAAGAACGTCTCCGGGTCCTCTTCAATCAATGACTGCTGGCGCTCGCTCACCGAAGCGCACCAGAAAGCTAGACGTCCATCGTTGTGATGGTGATCTGCGAACATCACAAAGCTCTTCTTGTCACGGACGAACCAGGTGGGCTCACCGTGACTGAGCCGCTCCGTAGTTTGTGGCAACGCCAGGCAGATCTCGCGTAAACGGTCAATTTCCGCAGGCGGAGCCATCTTTTTCGAGGCTCAGGCGCCTACGGAGACCAAGGTCACACTGATCGTCTTGCCGTTGGCAGCGCGGTACGTAACTGCGTCTCCTGGGTGCGCTCCGATGAGGACCGAGCCGAGTGGACTGTTCGGCGTGATGACTTCGATGCCGGTGCTCGCCTGCTCAACTCGCCCGATCAAGAAGGTCTCGGGTTCTTCGTCCGGTCCGAAGCGCAGGACGACTTGGCTGCCAACCGCTGCTTCGAGCGGGTCTGCGGCCTCGATGATCGGAGCCTGTAGTTGGACTTCGAGATCGGCGATACGGCTGTCCAGCTCACCGAGTCGGATCAGGGCGTCGATGTTTCCAGCGTGGTCAGCGGCGTCGCCAGTGCCGGACTGAGGGATGCTCTCGACGGCCGCCTGCGCACGCTGGGCCTTGAGATCGGCCAGTCGTGCCTGCAGAGCCGTGCGGGATGACTTGGAAAGGACGGAAAGACTCGTGGTCAAGGGAATTCCTTCAATTAAAACGGCCTGGAACTCATACCAACTCCAGGAGGGGCGATTTCGTTCCCGACACAAGGTAGGTCTGTACTAAGCGATTCTAGGTGAGCCAGTCGTTGGTCGAGCGGTGAAGTCTCAACTTCGTCTCAGCCGGTGCGAACGAGGCGTCGATGGCCGCTCGGTTGAGCTCTGCGATCGACTCGTCGTCATAGTTGAACTCAGCGCGGACCAGTTCGAACTCCTTCAGCAGCGGCGAGTTCGTGGCCGACGGGATATCCGCATTGAGCGTGACAACGAGCCCCTGCGATCTCATCTCGTGAATGGGATGTCCTTCTATGGAACGGGCAAAGCCGAGTGCAACGTTTGACGAGGGACAGACCTCGAGTGGAATTTTGAGCTCGCGCATCTCGGCGACGAGCTCCGGGTCCTGCAAGACTGTTATGCCGTGACCGATGCGTTCGGCTCGCCCAACCCCAAGGGCCGTGCGAATGCTCTCTGGGCCGCAAGCCTCGCCAGCGTGGTGTACGAGGTGAATGTTGTAGGCCATCGCACGCCGGAATACCGCTTCGAACTGATCGATCGGGTGGGACTCTTCCCCGGCGAGCCCGATGCCGACCACCCCTCGATCGGCGTACTGAATCGCCAGGTCAAGCGTGCGGTGAGCACGCGCGACCGATCGCTTACGCGGGTGGTCGAGTAGCAGCCGCGACTCGATCCCGTAGGCATCCCGACCGGCGGCAAGCCCGTCGAGTACGGCTTCCACGGGCATGTTCGGTTGCCCCAGTCGTTCCTCGTGCGCGGCGGCCGTGAAGGTCACTTCGGCGTACCGAGTGCCTTGGGCCGCTTCGTCGGCACAGAATTCAAAGGCGATCCGCCGAAAGTCTTCGGGGCGAATAAGCACGTCACGGATGCGACCGTTCTGATCGGCGAAGGCGCGGAATTCGGAGCCGACAAGCGGTGAGTCAGAGGTTTGGCCAACCATCCTGGCACCAGAAATCGTCGCTAGGGAGCCTGTCGATGGGCCGATGGACTTCAGGTGCAATTGGTTCTCGCGGGCGATCTCGGCGACGGTTGCCGGCCTGATCGTGCTTTCAAGATGTACGTGCAGATGGACCTTGGGTAGTCCTCGGAGGTCTCGCACTCCGCAATTTTAGGAGCCTTACGGGGTCGTCGCCGCCAAGGCACGGCCGAATAGCGCTCGGTGAATGTCGCGCCGCTTGACCGTTTCTGCCTTGATGTTGGTACGGTTACCTTGGCCGCCAAGACAGGAATCGTCGGATAACTATCCTTCATCACCTGGCGACCGGTTGTCCCTTCCATTTTCGGTCCTACCGGGAACGGTTCGTACGTCCGGTGAGTGACCCGGGTATCGCAGGTGCGATACCTGACAAAAGATGGAAGGAACACCAGCATGACTCAGGGAACCGTCAAGTGGTTCAACGCTGAAAAGGGCTTTGGCTTCATCGCTCCCGAAGATGGCAGCGCGGACGTTTTCGTCCACTACTCAGCCATCACGTCGGACGGCTACCGCAGCCTCGACGAGAACCAGAAGGTCGAATTCGACACCACCCAGGGCCAGAAGGGCCCGCAGGCGGAGAACGTTCGCGCCATCTGATTTCCTGCACTGAGGACGGGCTCGGCGATTATCGCCGGGCCCGTTTTGCTGTCCATCCGCCGGTGCGACCGGATCGCCACAGGTCGGTGAACGCGCGGGTAATAGGCTCAGGCTCACATCGTGCATCGCCGTCTTCCTGGCGGCCCAGAGTCAAGGAGCCTAGGTGTGGCAACACTCGTCCAATGCGAGGTAGACAACGGCGTGGCGACAATTCGGATTGATCGACCGCCGGTCAACGCCCTCAACACCGAGGTGCAGGACGGCCTCCGCGAGGCGGCTTTGGAATGCAGCCGACGCGATGACATTCGTGCGGTTGTGTTGTGGGGTGGCGAGAAGGTGTTCGTGGCCGGGGCGGACGTCAAGGAGTTCCAAACCATGTCGGCCCAGGACATGAGCCGGGTCGCGACCTCGATCATGGCCACGACCGAGTCCATCGCTCAGATCCCGAAGCCAGTCATCGCTGCAGTAACCGGGTTTGCGCTCGGCGGCGGGTGCGAGGTTGCGCTTGCAGCCGACTTCAGGGTCAGCGCTGACAAGGCGAAATGGGGCATGCCAGAGGTCTTGCTCGGTCTCATCCCCGGTATGGGTGGCACGCAGCGCCTGCCGCGGCTCATCGGTCCGTCCAAGGCCAAGGATCTCATCTATACGGGCCGATTTGTCGACGCCGCGGAGGCTCTTGAGATCGGTCTCGTCGATGTGGTGGTCGGGACCGCGGATGTCTACAGCACCGCTCAGGCGATGGCCGCGAAGTTCGCCAAGGGTCCAGCTTTGGCGCTCAGAGCGGCCAAGGCGGCTATCGATCAGGGTCTGGAGATCGACCTCGCTACTGGGCTCAGGCTCGAATCCCACTTGTTCGCTGGCGTGTTCGCCACGGAAGACAAGCAACGGGGGATCGATTCGTTCGTTCAGAACGGCCCTGGCAAAGCCGAGTTCGTCGGGAACTGAGTCCATGCCGCCGATCGAGACAGTTCTGTTTGATCTCGATGGAACGCTGAGTGATTCGGCACCGGGCATCTTGGACTCGCTGCGCAAAGCCTTCGTTGATCTCGGTGTTCCGTGGATCGACGACCAGACAGCCAGGGCGCTACTCGGGCCACCGTTCTACCACACCCTGCCGCCTTTGGTCGGCGAGGATCGCCTGGACGAAGCGATCGCGGCATACCGCCGGCACTACGTCGACGAGGGCGACATGTACGTCACCAACGCGTATGACGGTGTGCCGCGCCTGCTCGAAGCGCTGTCGAGTCGAGGCATCAAGATGGCAGTGGCGACCAGCAAACCCGAGCTCCACGCCGCTCAGATCATCGACTACCTCGGTCTCGCTGGTTACTTCAGCACCATCGGCGGCGACACACTCGGGGGAGCGTTGGACACCAAGGCCCTCGTTGTCGGCGAGGTCTTGCGCCGGCTTGGCGGTCCTGATCCAACGACCGTTCTGATGGTCGGCGATCGAAGCCATGATGTCCTTGGCTCGGCAGCGCACGGTGTTCGCTGTATCGGAGTTCTGTGGGGGTATGGCACGCGCGCCGAGCTCACAACGGCGGGAGCGATCGGGTTGGCAGCGAGCCCCTCCGAGGTTCTTTCGCTGATCGGCTGAGAATGCTCGCCACGCTCAGTAGCATCCACCGCAGCCGGATGCGCACCACCGCATTCGCAACGCGGGCTCGAAGCGGAGAAAACGATGACCGATGTCGAACGAGGAACGTCGGCTGAACGGGCTTGGTCCGATGATGCCGTCCGCCGGGTAGAGGCGGACGCCAACCGATCAGCCGACACCCATCTCATCAGATTCGAGCTTCCGCGTGACTGGGGAATCGACCTTTACTTCAAGGATGAATCGACGCATCCAACTGGTTCACTCAAGCACCGCCTGGCGCGTTCGCTCTTCTTGTATGCGCTAGCCAATGGCTGGCTGAAAGAGGGCACGACCGTTATCGAAGCCTCGTCGGGCTCGACCGCGGTCAGCGAGGCCTACTTCGCTCGGCTGTTGGGTCTTCCGTTCGTGGCAGTGATGCCCCGTTCCACGTCGGCGAACAAGATCGCCTTGATCCAGCGCCAGGGTGGACGGTGCCATCTGGTTGATGACGCGACGATGATTTACGCCGAAGCGGCGCGCTTGGCCGACCAGTGTGGCGGACACTACATCGATCAGTTCACCTTCGCGGAACGGGCCACTGACTGGCGTGGCAACAACAACATTGCCGAATCCACCTTCGCTCAGATGGCCCTTGAACCGTATCCGGTCCCGTCGTGGATCGTGGTAGGAGCGGGCACCGGAGGAACGTCGGCGACCGTCGGCCGCTACATCCGGTATAGGAGGCTGAATACCCGACTGTGCGTGGTTGACGTCGAGAACTCGGCGTTCTTCCCAGGTTGGCAGGCGAACAGCGACAAGATCGTGACCGGCAAGGGGTCGCGGATCGAGGGTATCGGCCGGCCGCGCGTCGAACCGAGCTTCGTCGGCGACGTGGTGGACCGGATGATCAGCGTCCCCGATGCGGCGTCGCTGGCCGCGATGCGGTACCTGACCGAACCCCTGGGCAAGCGCGTCGGTGCCTCCACCGGTACCAATTTCATCGGGGCATTGACGATTGCAATGCAGATGCACGCATCGGGTCGGCGGGGCAGCATTGTGACGTTGATCTGCGATGGGGGTGAGCGATATTCCGATACCTACTACTCGGACGACTGGCTGCAGGCACAGGGCATTTTCATTGCGGAATACGCAAGTAAAATTGAGGGCGCCCTGGCTGGCGGGACTTGGGTCGGCCTTGCAGGATGACACGATGGTGGCATGACCGAACCTGAGCGGCGCAGCAGCCAGCGACTGACGCCGGCCGCCCGGTTGGCCGCAGGTGTCATGTTGGCGGTCATCGCGGCCTTGTCCCTTGGCGGGGCCCGCTTGGTGTCGGGAAGCCAGCGGCACGCCTACGACCGTGGCGCGGTGCCGGCGCCGACCTACCACATCACTGCAGGTCGGACATATCAACTGTCGAGCGCGGACGGTGTCGCGAAACTGACGAAGGCTGGCGTCCTGGGTTCGGACATCACGCCGGTGTGTATGGCATCTGCTCCGGACGGCGCGACGCGACCGATCACGATTTCAGGTACACGAGACGATCCGAGGGACCTACACGTCTTCGCCACCTTCACCGCCGACCAGACGGGCAGCTTTCACTTTGCTTGCAATGGCGTGTCTAAGGTATTCGTCGACGATGCTGATGATTCTCCAGCCGACCTGAGCGCGGTGCTCGTGGTGCTGGCCTCGGTTTTCGGTGTGTGCGGTGTCGCCCTGGCCATGTCGGGCGGATACGGGTTGCGCCGCTCAGAGGTAGCTGGCGATCCGCGACGCAACGACGCACTAGGACATCAAGGCGTGAGCTGAAAAGGGATATTTCGGGGCTGGCTAGGCGGGGGAATCAGGATATTTTAGGAATGAGATAACGAGCCGTAGACTGAGTTAACGTGACCGACCGGACCATTGCCCGCACCAGCGGCAAACCGAAGTCGATCTTCTCGTCGGCATACCGAATTTCCACGCTCGGCATCATCATTCTGATGACGATCATCGCGTTCGAGGCGATGGCCGTGGCGACGGCACTTCCCACTGCGGCGAGCGATTTGCACGGCCTTGGCTCGTACGGATGGTCATTCACCGGCTTTCTGGTGGCGTCGGTAGTCGGCATGGTGTCGTCGGGCATGTACTCGGATCTGCGCGGGCCGAGAATGCCTCTCCTCGTCGGCCTACTGCTGTTCGTCGTCGGACTGGTAATCGGCGGCCTCGCCGGTTCCATGACGATCCTGGTCGGTGCGCGGGTCGTACAGGGCTTGGCGGTCGGGTTGCTGATCACCGCGATGTACGTGGTGATGGGCGAGGCTTACCCGGACGAGATCAGGCCGCGAATCTTCGCCGCGCTCTCCAGCGCGTGGATCGTTCCAGGGCTGGTTGGCCCTGTCATCGCCGGCTGGATCACCGAGCATTTCTCCTGGCGCTGGGTCTTTGGGGGCTTGGCCCCGTTTGTCGTGGTCGGAGGGCTGATGCTGGTGCCCTCGTTGCGGCAGCTGCGAGTACATGCCAGCCACGCCGATCATCAGCGGTTCCAGAATCCAAGTCGCATCGGCTACGCAATTCTGACGGCAATCGGTATTGCAGGAATCGCCAACATCGGAGAGAACCAACGACCCGCCAGCGTGGCACTGGCCGTTGCAGGCATCGCCTTGCTCGTCCTCGGCCTGCGACGATTGCTGCCCTCAGGCACGATCTCCTTCGCGGCCGGTGTGCCGGCGGCCGTGGCGTTTCGAGGCGTTCTCGCTGGGACCTTCTTCGGGATGGAATCGATCGTGCCGCTGACGCTGAAGGTGCAGCATCACTACTCGCCAACCCTGGCAGGGGCGCCATTGATGCTCAGCGCGGTCACGTGGGCGCTGGGTTCGCAGGTGCAGAGCAGATCCAAGCGATTAAGCCGGCCGTTCCTCGTGGGCTGCGGTCTGGTGTTGATGGCTGCTGCGGGGATCGGTATGGCCGCCACCGCTGCTGAGGTCGTGCCCGGGTGGGCTGCTTTCCTGGCCTGGCCGCTGGCGGGCTTAGGTGCCGGATTCGCTCTCACGACCGCGAGTGTCTCGATGCTCGAGTTCACCAACGACGCCGACCGCGGTTCGGACTCGGCTTCGTTGCAGTTGGCTGATTCTTCCTGCAGCGCACTGTGCACGGCCTTTTCTGGTGCATTGGTCGCTGCCGGCGCACACGGCAAGATCGATTACGGTTCGGGTCTCTCGATCGTGTTCTTGGTGCTGTCGGGCGCAGGACTCCTTGCCATCGTGCGGGCCGCCCGGCTCAGGCCAGCGGACCGTGGCCCGCGAGCGGACCGAAACAGCGCTGGACCGGCTTCGCGCAGTGCCAGCGTTGCGCAGGGCCGCCATGCGTCGGCGGTCGGCTCGAACGCTGTCTCGCCGTAAGCTGGTCTCCGATGCCATATCTGGACCACGCCGCCACCACTCCGATGTTGGAGGAGGTCATCGCCGCCATGACGGAGGCCATGACCCTGGTCGGCAACCCTTCGTCACTACATACCGCCGGTCGTAAGGCACGCCGGATTGTCGAGGAGTCGCGAGAGCGATTGGCGTCGGCCCTTGATGCTCGACCTTCCGAGGTGATTTTCACGGGCGGCGGAACCGAGTCCGACAACCTCGCGGTCAAGGGCATTTTCTTTGCGCGCCGCGCGGAGGACTCACGACGGCGCAGGGTCCTCGTCAGCGCGATCGAGCACCATGCTGTTCTGGACGCGGTGAACTGGCTAGCCGAGTACGAGGGTGCGCAGGTCGAGTTCTTGCCGGTCGACGCCTACGGCGCCGTTCTTCCGGAGACGCTTTCTGCCGCTATCGAAACCGACCCGGCGTCTGTCGCCGTTGCGAGCGTGATGTGGGCGAACAACGAGGTCGGAACCATCCAGCCGATCAGGGAGCTTTCCGACATCGCGCACGGTTACGGTGTGCCATTTCATACCGATGCGGTGCAGGCCGTCGGCGCCCTCGAGGTGTCATTCCTTGAGTCGGGCGTTGATGCTTTGACTGTCACAGGTCACAAGCTAGGTGGCCCGTACGGCGTTGGTGCGCTGCTGCTCAAGCGGGAGGTGTCGTGCATCCCGCTACTGCACGGCGGTGGGCAGGAGCGTGACGTTCGATCCGGGACTCTCGACACTCCTGGCGTAGTGGGCTTTTCACTGGCCGCGGAGCTAGCCGTTGATCGCCGCGCTGAGACTGCTGCTCGGCTGGGGAGCCTCCGCCGCGAACTCATCGAAGGCATCCTCCGCGAGGTACCGGACGCAATCCTGAACGGCCACCCGGTCGATCGTTTACCCGGTAACGCTCATCTGTCGTTCCCCGGATGTGAGGGCGATTCCTTACTGATGCTGCTCGATGCCCGTGGGGTCGAATGTTCGACAGGTTCTGCTTGTTCGGCAGGAGTCGCTCAACCGTCCCATGTGTTGCTCGCGATGGGAGCCGGCGAGGCCCGGGCGCGTGGATCGTTGCGGCTGTCATTGGGCCATTCCTCCACGGATTCCGATGTGCGGGCAGTCATCGATTCAATCGGTCCGGTCACCGAGCGGGCCCGTCGGGCTGGCATGTCTGCGCTTGCGACGACGACGGCGCGAGCGTCATGAAGGTCTTGGCTGCCATGAGCGGCGGCGTCGACTCCGCGGTCGCCGCGGCTCGTGCTGTCGATGCCGGGTGGGACGTGACTGGCGTTCACCTCGCTCTGTCCAAACAACCGGCCACGTTGCGCACTGGCGCGCGAGGGTGTTGCTCGGTCGAAGATTCGCATGATGCCCGCCGCTGTGCTGACATCCTCGAGATCCCGTTCTACATCTGGGACTTCGCGGACCGTTTCAAGGCCGATGTAATCGACGATTTCATCGCCGAGTACGAGGCCGGGCACACCCCGAACCCCTGCTTGCGATGCAACGAGAAGATCAAGTTCGAGGCACTGCTGGATCGGGCCTTAGCCCTCGGATTCGACGCGGTGGTTACCGGCCATCACGCCAAGCTGGTCGCAGGCAGCCTGAGCCGCTCCGTCGATCACGCCAAGGACCAGTCCTATGTGCTGGCCGTTTTGCGTCCGGAGCAGTTGGCGCACGCTATCTTTCCACTTGGGGATTCGACCAAGGACGAGGTGCGTGCCGAAGCCGCTCGACGAGGTCTGACGGTTGCCGACAAGCCGGACTCGCACGACATCTGTTTTATTGCCGACGGCGACACCCAGGGATTCCTGAAACGGCAACTGGGGGAGCGTCCCGGAGACATCGTCGATTCCGCTGGAGACGTCCTCGGCTCACACAACGGTGCGTTCGGGTTCACGGTCGGGCAGCGGAAGGGGCTGAAGTTGACGACGCCCACACCTTCGGGGGATCCGCGCTACGTGTTGGCCATCCAGCCCAAGACGAACACGGTCGTCGTCGGTAGCGCACATGATCTCGAGGTCAACACCATCCACTGTGACCGACCGGTGTGGACGAGCGCTGCGCCTGACCGTGATTTCGATTGCCTCGTTCAGATGCGCGCGCACGGAATGGTTTCTCAGGCTCGGATCAGCCTGAGCCAGCCGCATGATTCTGCCGGTGGCGGCGGCCTGATTGCCATCCTGGAGGGCGTCCAGCGTGGCGTTGCGGCTGGCCAGGCACTCGTGATGTACGACGGAGATCGAGTGATCGGCTCGGCCACCATTACGGCCACCAGCGTGCGGCCCCTGCAGCCGGTTGCAGGGCCGTCCGAATGACCGGTCGGCGATGACGGATAGGCCGTGGCCCCGGGGTACCGCGACCGGCCTGGGTTCGCTTCCGGGCTCGGACCCTGATGAGGCAGTCCGGCTGGTGCTCGGCGAAGTTCCCGAACTGCCGTACCTGCCGGAGCTTCCCGACCGAGGCATCGGCGCTGACATGGTAGGTAGGGCCGGAGCCATGCTCGTTGATCTGCCGTTGGAATGGCAACTTCATGGCTGGACGGCCTCGGATCACACAGGTCGGGACATGAGCCGAGCGGGCGATCTGTTGAAGCGCGACCTCGATGCGCTGACCGAGCAGGCGCAAGGACTGCCATTGTTGAAGGTGCAAGTCTGCGGTCCGATGACGATGGCAGCGAACGTTGAACTTCCTAACCTGCACAAGGTATTGACCGACCACGGGGCCTTTCGAGATCTGGCCGGCTCGCTGGCTGAAGGCACTCGGCTTCATTTGAGCGATCTCCGTTCGAGGCTGCCAGGAACGCGTATCGTTCTCCAGGTCGACGAGCCGGCGTTGCCTTCAGTCCTGGCTGGCACGGTGCCCACCCCGTCGGGCTACGGCACAGTGCGTTCAATGTCACCTGCAATAGCGCAGCCTGCCCTGGCCGCCCTCCTGGAGGCCGCCGACGTCGGGCATCGGGTTCTGCATTGTTGCGCGGCGGACGTTCCCTTCGAGTTGATTCGCGATGCGGGAGCCTCGGCGATTGCTGTGGACTACGCCCTCTTGAGTATGAAACAGCTCGATTCGATCGGTGAGCTGATTGAGGCCGATGTATCCGTTTGGCTGGGCATCGCGCCGAGCACCGATGCAGAGATTTCTTTCGACCAGCTCCGAAACAAGGTGGCCTCACTATGGCAGCGCCTTGGTTTTGCGTCTGAGTCTCTCGCGGATGCCGTCGTGGTGACGCCGCAATGTGGCTTGGCAGGTGCGTCCGCACCGTACGTACGGCGCGTCATGAACATCTTGCGCGATGTCGGCCGGTCTCTTACGGAGCAGTGAGCGCGGCGCCATCGCGGCTGCTTGACAGTCCCGAAGCTGAGTTCTGTCGGCGGTGGACGGTAACTTGTTCGCTGTGAGCACCGCAGACCCGACACCCTCCATCGAGGATGACTCTGTCCCGGCCGACGCACGTCAACAGCATGCGGCGCTATCCGAAGAGCTGCTAGACGCTTCCTATCGCTACTACATTCTGAACGCGCCGACTCTTTCCGACGCCGATTACGACACCAAGCTCCGTGCGGTGCAAAAACTTGAAGACGACTTCCCACAGTTGCGCACTCCGGATTCACCTACGCAACGTGTTGCCGGCGATTTCTCCTCGCAATTCAATGCGGTCGCCCACTTGGAGAGAATGCTGTCTTTGGACAATGCCTTCTCTCAGAACGAACTCGATGCCTGGGCCGCGAGAGTTGACAAAGAAGTCGGCGAAACGGGCTATCTCTGCGAATTGAAGGTCGATGGTCTGGCTATCGATCTGGTGTACGAACGCGGCAGGCTGGTGCGTGGCGCAACCCGTGGCGACGGCCGCACAGGTGAGGACGTGACAGGCAACGTCCGTACGATCCAGGGGATTCCGGACCGTCTGGTGGGAGACGGCATACCTGAAGTGATCGAAGTTCGTGGTGAAGTTTATTTTCCGCTCGAACGGTTTGCCGAGTTGAATGCAGCGTTGGTTGAGGCCGGCAAGCCCCCGTACGCGAATCCGCGCAACACGGCTTCTGGGTCGCTACGGCAAAAGGATCCAAGGATCACAGCCTCTCGCAAGCTGCAAATGGTCGTACACGGTGTAGGACACGTTGAAGGCGGCCCCACGGTCACAAGGCAGTCGCAATGGTATGGCCTTCTGCAAGGTTGGGGCCTGCCCACGTCTGCGCGGGCAAAGGTCCTGCCCTCGCTGTCCGAGGTCAAGGAGTTCATCGCTTACTACGGCGAACATCGACATGACGTCGAGCACGAGATCGACGGTGTTGTGGTCAAGGTTGATTCACTCGCTCAGCAAAGGCAGTTGGGCGCTACGAGTCGTGCCCCGCGATGGGCGATTGCCTTCAAATACCCCCCGGAAGAAGTGAACACGAAGCTCCTCGATATCCGCGTGAACGTCGGGCGCACCGGACGGGTGACACCTTTCGGCTTCATGGAGCCCGTTCAGGTTGCCGGGTCGACCGTCTCGCTTGCGACTTTGCACAATGCAAGTGAGGTGAAACGCAAAGGCGTGCTAATTGGTGACACGATCGTGTTACGCAAGGCCGGCGACGTGATTCCGGAGATTCTTGGTCCCGTCGTCGACCTGCGCGACGGTTCGGAACGCGAGTTCGTGATGCCGACGCACTGCCCAGAGTGCGGTACCGAACTCAAGCCACAGAAAGACGGCGACGCCGACATCCGGTGTCCGAATCAACGCTCGTGCCCAGCACAGCTACGTGAGAGGCTGTTCCACGTCGCGGGTCGCGGCGCCTTCGATATTGAGGTCTTTGGCTACGAGGCGGCGGTTGCGTTGCTAGCCGCCGGAATTGTGGCCGATGAGGGCGACCTCTTCAAACTCGATGCCACCGCGCTACGTCAAGCCGAGTTTTTTATTCGCAAGGACGGCGAACTGGCGGCAAACGCCAAGAAACTTCTGGACAACATCGAAGCCGCGAAAACCAGGCCGCTGTGGCGTGTACTTGTTGCCTTGTCGATTCGGCACGTCGGTCCGACGGCAGCCCAAGAACTCGCAGCCCAATTCGGGTCGATCGATGCCATCGCGTCGGCCAGCGCCGCGGAGCTTGCCGCCGCTGAGGGCGTGGGTATGACCATCGCCGAATCCCTGGTCGACTGGTTCGCCGTGGATTGGCATCGCGAGATCATCGAAAAGTGGCGTGCCGCAGGGGTCGTCCTCAGCGAGGATCGCCCCGTCGATGACGGTCCCAAGCCGCTGGCCGGACTCTCCATAGTGGTCACCGGTTCTCTTGAGCGCTTTACGCGTGATAGCGCGGCCGAGGCAATCGCGGCATTAGGCGGCAAGAACGCAAGCTCGGTGTCGAAGAAGACGGCGTTCGTTGTCGTAGGGGAGGCACCCGGCACGAAGTACGCAAAGGCAGTCGACCTGAAGGTACCCATACTGGACGAGTCTGGTTTCGATGTCTTACTTGCCGATGGGCCAGACGCAGCGATGTCCCTCGCACGCATTGGCGACGAGAGCTAGCGCCTCCGCCTGCGCGGCGCGCGCTAACCATCCCAGCTGAGACGGTTTGTCGGGCTAGGAGGTCAGCACCGTTGATGCGATCGAGGCCAGGTGAGACATCCGGATGAGCTCGCTCGCCAACCAACGCAGGGCAGGGCGGCCGACCAGAATCGCTTCGGCGCCCAGCGGCACGACGGCAAGTTCGGTGCCGAGGGCCGACCAGTCGTTTGGCGCCCAGTCTTCGTCCGCGTCCAATGGCCTTGGGGGCTGGGCGGGCCACCACGGCGTGGCGAGCGTCTCGATCTCAGGAGCAGCAGAACTGCGTGCAATGACTGTTGACGGTCCACCGGTCAACTCGGGTGCCTGAAGGACGAGCGCCCAACCTGAGCGAAACAATCGGCACACGCCGTCGGCCAGGACGGTACGAGCATCGTCGTTGTTCGGCGCGAGTTTCTCCAGCAGTTCCAGTTCGCGGAATGGGTCTATGACCCCCGCGTAAGGGCGGATCGACTCGACGCGAACGCCTTCCACGCTGGCTGCCGCGGTCACCAACGAGTCTGCCAGCTTGTCCGGTGGCAGCTCGACCACGAGATCGTCAGTGGCGTGTCCGGGAGTGCGCTCGACGATGTCGACGCTGAGAATGTCGGCGCCCGCATGGCCGAGTGCGGTTGCGACGGCGCCCAGTGCACCCGGGCGATCGGGCAGGACGACTCTGATCAGGAAGGACACCCGCGTATTGTCCCAACACGATGTATCCAGCCTGTTACCCCGGGTGCCTCGTCAGAGCACGCTCAGTAATCTCATCATCCCTGCCTCGACTGCTGACCTGCGTCCGCGGGCCGTATCGGCTGGCATCGGCAGGCGTCAACGGCCTGATCGCGGGGTTTGGTCTCAGGCCTGGTGCCGCAGGTCATAGACTCCTAATTCGTGTCTGATGATCGCCCTACCCTCACTCGCGATGAAGTCGCGCATCTCGCCCAACTCGCTCGCCTAGCGGTCACCGAGGACGAACTCGACCTCTTCGCCGGTCAACTGGACGTGATTCTGGGATCGGTAGCGCGTATCGGCGAAGTTGCCGCAGGCGACATCCCGCCGACGTCGCATGCCGTACCGCTGGAAAACGTCTTCCGTCCGGACGAAGTCACGCCGTGCTTGCCCCGCGAGGATGTGCTTGCAGGTGCGCCGTCTGTCGAGGACTTCCGATTCAGAGTGCCCCAGATCCTGGGCGAAGAGGAGTAACGCGACATGACAGATCTATTCGAATTGGACGCTTGCCAGACCGCGGCCGCCGTTGCTTCGGGTGACGCTAGCGCGGTGGAAGTAGCACAGTCGCATCTGGATCGGATCACTCAGGTTGACGGCCAGATCAGGGCGTTCTTGTACATCGACGCTGACGGAGCCCTCGCGGCCGCGAAGTCCGTGGACAGCAAGCGCGCGGCAGGCGAACCGTTGGGCCCGCTTGCCGGCGTGCCGATGGCGATGAAAGACGTCGTCGTGACAAAGGGCCTGCCGACGACATCCGGATCCAAGATCCTCGAGGGGTGGGTGCCGCCCTATGACGCGACGGTGACCCGCAAGGTGCTCGATGCGGGCCTGGTGATGCTGGGCAAGACGAACATGGACGAATTCGCGATGGGGTCCTCCACCGAGAACTCGGCTTATCACCCGACCCACAATCCGTGGGACCTTTCCCGAGTGCCTGGCGGCTCCAGCGGCGGATCGTCGGCCGCGGTCGCCGCGTTCGAGGCTCCGCTGTCGATCGGGACCGATACTGGGGGGTCAATCCGGCAGCCCGCCGCCGTGACCGGGATCGTAGGCCACAAACCCACGTACGGCGCGGTCAGCCGCAACGGTCTGATTGCCTTCTCGTCCTCGCTGGACCAGGCAGGTCCATTCGGGCGAACTGTCCTGGACACCGCGCTGCTTCACCAGGTCATCGCCGGGCACGACCCGCTCGACTCGACCTCGATACCGCAACCTGGTCCAGATGTGGTCGCCGCGGCTCGCTCAGGCGCTGGTGGCGATCTGTCCGGCGTGCGGATTGGGGTGGTGCGCGAGCTGACCGGGGCTGCGGGGGGTTATCAGGACGGAGTTCTGGCCGCGTTCCGTTCAGCCGTCGATCTGCTCGCTGGTCTCGGTGCCGAGATCGTCGAGGTGAGCTGCCCGAATTTCGACTACGCGCTCGCGGCCTACTACCTGATCGCCCCGAGTGAATGTTCCTCAAACCTCGCGCGCTTCGACGCAGTCCGGTACGGCCTGCGCGTGGGTGACGATGGTTCGCACTCTCTCGAGGAGGTCATGTCCCTGACCCGGGAGCAAGGCTTCGGACCGGAGGTCAAACGGCGGATCATGATCGGGACGTACGCGCTTTCTTCGGGGTATTACGACGCCTACTACGGACAGGCGCAGAAGGTCCGCACGTTGATCGCACGTGACTTCTCGGCAGCGTTCTCACTCGCCGACGTCCTCGTCTCACCTACCTCACCGTTCGTCGCGTTCGGCATCGGCGAGCGCGTCGCTGATCCGATGGCCATGTATGTCAACGACTTGTGCACGCTGCCCTCTTCGCTGGCAGGCACACCCGCGATGTCGGTGCCGTGCGGCCTTTCGTCCGAGACCGGCCCGGCGCTGCCGGTTGGGCTACAGATCATGGCGCCGGCGATGGCAGACGATCGCTGCTATCGGGTTGGGGCCGCCTTCGAGACTGCCTACAACGCTGCGAATGGACCTATCTTGAAAAGTATTCCGCAACTGGGAGCCGTGCGATGACGCTGAGCGGTGAGGTCACCGAAAATGTGGACGCCAGCTACGAGGGTGTGGTGAGCCGCTACAACCCGGTGATCGGTCTGGAAACTCACGTCGAACTCGGCACCGTTTCCAAGATGTTTTGTGGTTGCTCCACCGAGTTCGGGGCCGAGCCGAACACCCATACCTGCCAGGTGTGTCTCGGCCTGCCCGGAGCCCTGCCGGTTGCCAACGCCAAGGCCGTCGAATCCACCATCCGCATCGGCCTGGCTTTGAATTGCTCGATTGCCGAGTGGTGCCGCTTCGCTCGCAAGAACTACTTCTACCCGGACATGCCAAAGAACTTTCAGATCTCGCAGTTCGACGAGCCGCTGTGTACCGAGGGCTACCTCGATGTCGTGGTCCAGGGTCAAACGTATCGCGTCGGAATCGAACGTGTTCACATGGAGGAGGACACCGGCAAGAACACTCATGTCGGCGGCGCGACTGGTCGCATTCACGGCGCCGAGTATTCGCTGGTCGATTTCAACCGGGCAGGCATTCCCTTGATCGAAATCGTCACGAAGCCCGTCGAAGGGACAGGTTCGCTCGCTCCTGAGGTGGCAAAGGCGTACGTGACCGAGTTGCGCGACATATTGCGAACGCTCGGCGTCTCCGACGTCAAGATGGAGCAGGGTAGCTTGCGCTGCGATGTCAACACGTCCCTGTCCCCAAAGGGCGTAGCCGAGTGGGGAACCAGGACCGAGACCAAGAACGTGAACTCGCTACGCAGCGTCGAGCGTGCGGTTCGCTCCGAGATGATCCGACAGGCTGCGATCTTGGATCGCGGTGGGCGCATCAAGCAGGAGACCAGGCATTTTCAGGAGACGACAGGCGAAACTCGGTCAGGTCGCAGCAAGGAAGAGGCCACCGACTACCGGTATTTTCCCGAACCAGATTTGGTTCCTATCGCTGCCGCCCGAGCATGGGTCGATGAGATCAGGGCTTCGCTACCAGAGCTGCCCGCCGCTCGGCGCACAAGATTGCAGGCCGAGTTCGGGTTCTCAGTCGAGGATCTGGCAAAAATGGTGAACGCTGGGGTTGTGGACCTCGTCGGGTTGACCATCGATGCCGGAGCGCCCGCCGCAGAGGCGCGAAACTGGTGGATGGGCTACCTGGCACAGCAGGCCAATGCGCTCGAGGTCGACCCTTCGTCACTGGCGGTCACGCCTGCGCACGTGGCGCGGATCATATCTTTGGTCAGCGCGGGCACGCTGTCCACGGCCCTCGCCAGACAGGTCGTCGATGCTGTGTTGCAGGGCGCCACCGACGTGGACCAGGTAGTGGCCGAACGAGGTTTGGCGGTGGTCTCGGACACGACGGCACTGACGGAAGCGGCGGACGCAGCAATAGCTGCGAATCCTGATGTAGCTGAGAAGGTTCGGGCGGGTAAATTACCGGCAGTTGGCGCCTTGGTCGGAGCCGTGATGAAGGCCACCCGAGGTCAGGCCGATGCGGCAGCCGTACGCGAGATTCTGCTGCAGCGTCTGGGGATTTCTGAATAGGCATCAGGCCCGGCATCTGGTAGCGGGCTAGCGGTACTCATCTGGCACCCATATTTGAGCCAGGCTGCACCCAGGCGGATGGCCGAGGCTCGATGAGTGTCAGTTCTAGCTCCGAATGCGTCCGAGGTATCAACCGAAAAGGCCCATTCAGGGACGGCTTCCGGCACCGCAACTGAACGTGTCGCATCCGCGCGGCCGCCAAAGCTCGGGCGTCTTCTGACGCTGGATCTGATGCGCGGCTACTTCGTCCTGATTCTGGCTTCAGTGCATCTGGACTACGGCCCCTCCTTGCTGGGCTACCTGGACGGCAGAGGCCGGTTGTGGGTCTCGGAGGCCGAAGGATTCTTCTTCATCTCAGGCCTGTTGGTTGCAATGCTTCGAAGACGAGATCTAGAGAACTCAGGCTTCCGACAAGCCGCGCGCAGGTCATGGGCCCGAGGCGGCAAGTTGTATCTCGTGGCCTGCGTATGCACGATCGCCTACACCGGCCTGGGTCGCATCGTGACGAATTTTGGTTGGACGGGAGCGAAGCCCGGACTGGATACCGAATCCTCCTGGCAGCGGGTGCTCTACAACACGCTGAGCTTGCACTACGTGTACGGCTGGACCGACTTCTTGACGTTCTACGCACCGCTGTTCTTCATCGCCCCGTTGCTGATCTGGCTGATGTCTCACCGGTTGACCTGGCTGGTGGTATTGGTTTCGGTTGCTGCGTATGTCTCGATGAGTTTTGACTCCGCGATCTGGGGCGCCTCCGGCGCGTTCATCCAGTGGCAGGTGCACTTCGTCGTCGGTGCCGCCGTCGGTTATCACTTGACCGAGATATTCGGCTGGCTGCGCTCGCTTCGCCATCGAACCCGGCAGGTTCTTGCCCTGGTTGCCGTCACCTCAGCAGTGCTGCTGTACGGCGCGGGCATGGTGACGCTCTGGGCGCCGAGCCTGCGACCGACCGCGGCCTGGTATGACTTTCTCATCTTCGACAATCGTCTCGGTCTGTTGCGTCCGGTATTTCTGCTGATCATGTTCGCTGGCGGCTACGTTGTGATCGAGCGCCTACACCGGCCGATCATGGCCACGGTAGGCAATGTGGTCACCTTGTTCGGTCGCAACTCGATGTACGTCTACATCGTGCAGAGTGCGTTGGTCTTTGCAATTCCGTTCATCTCCGCAGCCCGAGGAGTCGTCTTCAATTCGTTGCTCGATTTCGCCGTGATCGGTCTGGTCTGGTTGGGCCTGCACAAGCAGTTCCTGTTCAGGTTGATTCCGCGTTGATCCACGCTGAGCTCCGGCACGCAAGCGACCACCTCGGCATCGTGATCTGGATTTCGTGCGTTTGAGGTGCGACCTGAACTACAGGGGCGAGTTGCCGCTAGCAGCCGAGGCTGGAATTCGAATGACCCTATCGTCATCGGACACAGGCTTTCCCTTACCGTCGCGATTGCTGGTCGTCAGCCACAACGCCCCGTCTGATCCGGCTACGACAGTCCGAAGCCGCCCGTACTTACCCTGCAGTACGGGTGTGAAGGTGCCGATGACGGCTTTGGAGTCGATGGTTGCCGACGCCAAGGCTGTGCCAGTTGAGGTCGCGACGACAAGTTGGCCGTTTCTGAGTGCACACCCCCCGGCGCCTGACAGGCCCGCTGGCAGAGTTGCCGATGCGACCGTCGAATTGCTGCCCCTGGTGGGCCAGCCATAACTTGCACCGGCCTTGATTTCGTTAACCTCATCCGGCCGGCCGGCCGAAATTGCCACTCGAAGTCCGGATTGCGGGTCTACGCACAAGCCATTAACAGCCGCTAGACCGGATGCGAAAATGATCGAACTAGCATTCGGGTTGCCGGTCACGGGTTTGCCGACATCGTCTGAACGAAGCACCTTTCCTGCCAGGCTTGTCCCGGCTGCGGCCAATGCAGGTATGCCTGCGTCTCCCGTGCCCACCAGCAGTGCTCCAGTGCCGTCGAAGGCGATGCGGCCTACATTTCCAGACGTCCCGCGGGGGATTCCGACAATGACCGGCGTCGGTGCGCCACCAATCGAGAAATGCACGACCCGGTTGTCCGTCGAGGTCGTCAGGTATGCATAGATCAGGCCGTCCTGGTCGAACGTCGGTGACAGCGCCAGATCCAGCAGACCTCCGTCACCGGCGCCGTCCACGCCAGGAAGAGTCTGGATGACCTTGATGGGCTTGCCTGCCGTCGGCTGTACCAGCACAATCCGCCCGGTCGTGCGCTCGCCGACCAGGGCCGTACCGTCCGGAAGGACGATCAGGCCGGTCGGCTGATTTAGTTTCGTGGCCACCACGGCTGGATCGACAGTCGTCGACGGACTTGGCGAGGATCCTGAGGATCCGCCATTGGGGTTTGAGGGCTGTGGCCCGTTGCCGGGCGCTGAAGGGCTGGGTGCCGGCAGGCCATTGCCGGGTAGCTCGGGCTGAGGTTCGGCGTTGGCCTGAAAGTCTTGCTGAGGTACCCAGGTGGGCTGGTTGCCTGTAGCGCCATTACTGCAGCCAGCCGTCAGCGCGGCCGCTAGCGCCGCGGCCGCCAACCCGCCCGCCACGCGAGCTCGCCTCATCACGAACCCAGTCTGCCTGTCTGCCCCACCGCGTTGCCTGTGGGGTGGAATAGGGCTGCCGCAGGGCGTGTGAATCCGAGGTCTTCGAAGCCATGGTGTTCAAATCCTCGCTCGTCGATCGGTAGCGTTCGGAGCATGAAAGATGTGTGCCTGCCGTCGGCATCGCTTCGTGAGCGCATCCAGCAACTGGACCCGGCTATTGAGGTCGCCGATCGGGCGGTCATTTGGCAGACGGGTGAACTGTCCGAAGCCGATCACGCCAATCTCGCCGAGGTCGAGTTCTGGGTGCCGGGCTTCCTACTCAGCGACGTCGCTGCCCTTGATGCGGCCATTTCGGCGATGCCCAGGCTGAGGGTGATTCAGAGCCAGAGCGCCGGCGTGGATACCTTCATCGGGCACACGCCGGACGGTGTGATCCTCTGCGATGCCCGTGGCGTACACGGCTCGGCGACGGCTGAATGGGCCCTGACCGCCGTGCTCAGCGTCTTGCGGGAGTTCCCTAGGTTCACCCGAGCGCAGCTCGATCGTCGTTGGGACCGAACCGTGACGGACGAACTCGCGGGCAAGCGAGTTCTCATCATTGGAGCGGGCGATGTCGGTGAGCAGCTCGCGCGGCGTGTTGCAGCCTGTGACGCCAGTACCACGATGGTCGCGCGCCATGCTCGAGCGGGCGTGCATGCAACATCCGAGCTACCTGAATTGCTACCGGACGCCGACGTCGTAGTTGTCATCGTGCCGAAGACACCGGCGACGGTGGGCATGGTTGATGCTGAGTTCCTGGCCAAGATGGCTGATAACGCCCTGCTCGTCAATGCGGCTCGCGGACCGATCGTCGACACCGAGGCACTACTTTCGGAGTTGCGATCCGGCCGCCTACGAGCTGCGCTCGACGTGGTCGATCCGGAACCGCTGCCAGCGGACCATGCGCTGTGGACCGCGCCCAATCTCTTGCTCACCCCGCACGTGGGAGGGTCGGTGCTCGGATTCGAGGCTCGAGCGGCGGAACTGATCTCAGCCCAGCTCGCACGATTCACCCGAGGTGAACCGTTGATAAATGTCGTTGATGGCGATTATTGAGCCCACAGTGTGGACTCAGCGGCTAGGTAGCACTCCAGGGCACTTCTAAGCTGCGAGATCCGGGATCCGGCCATTGCTCGCAGCGATGAGCGGATTCAGTTTCGTCGCACGAACACAGGGCAGCTTGAGCTGGGATTCCGCGTCGTCGACGGCATATACGGCGCCCGAATCTGCAAGGCGGAGTCCGGTGAGGTGGTCCCAACTGATGGTCTGCGCGCCGAACAAGGCGCGGGCGGTGAGTCCGTTGTCGTCGACGATGGTTGCCGTCCGCAAGATGTAGGCAATGCAGCCGATCGGGATGAGATAGACCAATGTGAAGAGTGCTGACTGAACGACTGCGGTCAAGCAGAGCGCGAGGAACGCCACGATGAAGAACGTGGAATTCGGCTGTCTGATAACAGTTCGCGAGCGTTCGGTCATGGGTGCCAGACTAGGGTGCGCTGTGGTGAGACCTGCCTCGCATATCCGCCCGCGCTCTATGAAAGTAGGCTCGACCATCGTGACGAACGAGCAGACGGGTTCTCCCCGCGGGCAGGCAGGCGGCGACGCAGCACCGATAGTCCACCGTAAACCGCATTCGCATACGGTGACCGACGGTATTGAGCGGGCCGCGGCGCGCGGCATGCTCCGCGCGGTAGGGATGGGCGACGACGACTGGCGTAAGCCCCAGGTAGGCGTCGCGTCGTCTTGGAACGAGATCACGCCCTGCAACCTGTCCTTGGACCGCCTTGCGAAGCAGGCCAAGGTCGGCGTTCGCGGCGCGGACGGGTTCCCCATGGAGTTCGGAACGATCTCGGTATCCGACGGAATCTCGATGGGTCACGCGGGTATGCACTATTCGCTTGTCTCGCGCGAAGTCATCGCGGACTCGGTCGAGACCGTCTTCCGCGCCGAGTGCCTAGACGGTGCCGTGCTACTCGCCGGTTGCGACAAGTCGCTACCCGGGATGTTGATGGCTGCTGCTCGACTCGATGTGGCAGCGGTGTTCTTGTACGCCGGTTCGACTCTGCCCGGCAAACTGCACGGAAACGACGTCACCATCATCGATGCATTCGAAGGCGTGGGCGCTTGTCTCACCGGCAAGATCACCCGCGATGAGCTCGATGAGATCGAGCGGGCGATCTGCCCTGGCGAGGGTGCCTGCGGCGGGATGTACACCGCCAACACGATGGCCTCGGCTGCCGAAGCGTTGGGTATGTCCTTGACTGGATCGGCGGCGCCTCCTGCGCCCGACGCTCGTCGAGATGCCTACGCCGAGCGGTCCGGTGAGGCCGTGGTTCATCTGATCGACGCCGGCATCACCGCGCGTCACATCCTGACCAAGCAGGCTTTCGAGAACGCGATCACGGTGGTCATGGCTCTCGGTGGCTCCACGAACGCGGTCCTGCATCTACTCGCAATAGCCAACGAAGCAGAAGTCGAATTGAACCTGGCAGATTTCAATCGAATCGGGGACAAGGTGCCGCACCTTGCCGATATGAAACCGTTCGGTCGCTATGTGATGACTGATATAGACCGAATCGGCGGCATCCCGGTGGTCATGAAAGCCTTGTTGGACGAAGGACTTCTGCACGGTGATGCGTTGACCGTTACGGGCAAGACTCTCGCCGAGAACCTGGCACAAATCGCCCCACCGCGACCCGACGGCCAGGTCATTCGGCCGATGTCGGCTCCAATACACAAGACCGGTGGGCTGACGATCCTGCACGGGTCCCTTGCACCCGAGGGTGCAGTCGTGAAAACGGCCGGCTTCGACGCGGACGTCTTCCAGGGCACCGCCCGGGTGTTCGACCGCGAGCAGGCCGCGATGGACGCAGTTGCCGCTGGCTCGTTGAAGGCAGGCGACATCGTGGTCATCCGCTGGGAAGGTCCTAAGGGTGGCCCGGGAATGCGTGAAATGCTCGCCATTACGGGCGCTATCAAAGGCGCCGGACTGGGCAAGGACGTTCTGCTCCTCACCGATGGTCGGTTTTCTGGGGGGACGACGGGCCTCTGTATCGGACACGTCGCGCCTGAGGCCGCTGTTGGTGGACCGATCGCGCTCGTGAAGGACGGCGACCGCATCGTTGTGGACATAGCGAACCGACTTCTCGAACTCGATGTCGACGCCGATGAACTCGAGCGACGCCGTGCGACGTGGCAACCGCTGCCGCCCCGGTTCAACACCGGAGTCTTGCGCAAATACGCCCAACTCGTGGGTTCAGCCGCGCAAGGCGCAGTCTGCTAGTAGTGGCTGAGTCGAGAATGCCGACGGTGCCCTCCACCGGAGCGGGCGACATTCCAGCCAGCGTCGCTGCAGCGATCACGCTCGAACCCGACGGGGTTGTCCCGCCTTACGAGCAGATCCGTACCCAGTACGCCGCCAAGATCGCGTCACGTGAGCTCACAGTCGGCACGCGGCTACCGACGGTGCGCCAACTCGCCGCGGAGCTCGGATTGGCCGTCAACACCGTTGCCCGGGCCTATCGAGAGCTTGAGGTGGCGGGTCTGATCGAGACCCGGGGGCGCGCTGGAAGCGTTGTGTCAGCGGCGGGTGATGCAGCGCGGTCGGCTGCGGTCGCGGCAGCGGATGAGTTTGTCGATACCGCAACTTCTCTGGGCATAGCGCCAGCCGAGGCAATGGCGATGGTCCGCGCTTCGTTGGATCGCAGGATCGGCAGCTGAGCTCAGATCTTCGCGAAGTCCTCGGTGAGCCAGAGCCGGTGGTGTTTGGTGTCCAGGACGATGTCGATGCCTATCGAATTGACTTGATTCGACAGGATGTTGCGCCGATGGCCGTCGTTCGGAGCTTTCTCCGCAAGCATCACCGATTCGATCTGCAGAGCCCCAGTGGTATTGACCTGCGACGCCCAGCCGATATTTTCCGCGGCGTAGGTCCAACGGACGCCTTGCGCAGTGATGCGGCTGCCGAAGGGCGCTTCCCCCGGAAGCTGATGCCCAAGCGTGTTGCGCGCGCTCATAGTGACGTTATGGGCATGAGAGCTGCGCTGTAAGCCAGCATTCCATCGAAGCGGCGGCAGTTTGGCTTTGATCCGGGACGCGTTGAGTGCGGCGAAGACCGACTGGGCGATAGTTGCGGGCGCCGGCGCGACCGCCGCTTGTGCGCTGTCGATCCCGACCAACCCGGTAGCTGAAAGCGCGAGGACAGTCACGGATGCGAACACACATTTTCTTAGCATGCGGTGATAGTGACATATCCCTGGGCAATGTGCGCGCCGAAAGTAATATTGGTGTTAAATTGTGGCATAGACCGCAGTGATCCGACCAGTCGTCGGCGACCTTGCATCTCAGGGGGTGGGATAGAGATCCCGTGTTGTTGAACGTCGTCCAGACCGGGTGTATGTTATTTCCTGTGCAGCGCCTCGTACTTATCGACTAGCGCGTCCTCAGCGGAAACCCGCAGACGACGCGCTAAACCCTTCGTGCATCAGCACGAGGGGTTTTTTGTTGCACATAAGCGATCGCTCACCGCACAACAGAAACAGATTCACCGCTGACAAGAATCCGCACTTCACTCAAGCGGCATCAGAGAGGTTCATGAGCATGACTGCGTCACCCTCCGGGAAATCCTTCAACGAGCAGGTCACCGGCGCTCAGTCACTGGTCCGTTCACTCGAAGAGGTCGGCGCAGAAGTGGTATTCGGCATCCCGGGCGGAGCAATCCTTCCGGCGTACGACCCGCTGTATGACTCCACAAGAGTCCGCCATATCCTGGTCCGCCACGAGCAGGGCGCAGGACACGCGGCAGAGGGCTACGCACAGGTGACGGGCAAAGTCGGGGTCTGTATGGCTACGTCCGGCCCGGGTGCCACCAACCTCGTCACGCCGATCGCGGATGCCTTTCTCGATTCAGTTCCGATCGTGGCGATCACCGGACAGGTGCCGTACCCCGCGATCGGCACCGACGCGTTTCAAGAAGCGGACATCTCTGGCATCACGTTGCCTATTACGAAGCACAACTTCCTGGTCCAGCACGCCGAGCAGATTCCGCAGACTATCGCCGAGGCGTTTCACCTGTCCTTGACGGGCCGCCCTGGACCGGTGTTGGTCGACATTCCCAAGGACGTCCTGCAGGCGGCAACCTCGTTCAACTGGCCACCCACTATTGATCTACCCGGCTACCGGCCAGTTCTCAAGCCGCACGGCAAGCAGATCAGAGAAGCGGCGCGGTTGATCGCGGGCGCCCAGCGGCCGGTGCTCTACATCGGTGGTGGCGTGCTGAAGGCGCACGCAACGGCGGAGCTGAAGCGACTGGCCGAGCTCACCGGCATACCGCTGGTCACAACGCTGATGGCGCGAGGCGCGTTTCCAGATTCGCATCGCCAGCACTTGGGAATGCCGGGTATGCACGGAAGCGTCTCGGCGGTGACGGCTTTGCAGAAGGCTGACCTACTCATCGCGATCGGAACCCGGTTCGACGATCGGGTTACGGGTCGACTCGACTCCTTCGCGCCACACGCGATGATCATCCACGCTGATGTCGATCCGGCCGAGATCGGTAAGAACCGCATTGCCGACGTACCGATCGTGGGTGACGCCCGCGAGGTCATCGTCGAATTGATTCCTGCGATTCAGGCTGAATATGCCGCGGACCATCGATCGGATCTGACCGGCTGGTGGCGCGAGGTCGACAGCTGGCGTGAGACGTATCCACTTGGATATGAAGAGCCCGATGATGGGGCCCTCGCACCCCAGTACGTGATCGAGCGCCTCGGTAAGATCGCCGGTCCGGATACGATCTTCACGTCGGGCGTCGGCCAGCATCAGATGTGGGCAGCCCAGTTCATCTCGTATGAGAATCCGTACACCTGGCTCAACTCTGGTGGCGCGGGCACGATGGGGTATTCGGTGCCGGCAGCGATGGGAGCCAAGGTAGGCGCTCCAGACAAGTTGGTGTGGGCAATCGACGGCGACGGCTGTTTTCAGATGACCAATCAGGAATTGGCCACCTGCGCGATCGAGGGCATTCCGATCAAGGTCGCGGTCATCAACAACGGCAACCTCGGCATGGTGCGGCAGTGGCAGACGCTGTTTTATCAAGAGCGCTATTCAAACACCAACCTTGGTACGCATGCCACCGTCGACGCGAGCCAGCTGTCGGGCAGCCGTCCGCGCATCCCTGATTTCGTCAAACTTGCTGACGCTTATGGATGTATCGGCCTACGGTGCGAGAGCAAAGCCGATGTCGACGCGACAATCGAGAAGGCAATGTCCATCGACGACCAACCAGTTGTCGTCGATTTCACCGTCGGTAAAGATGCAATGGTGTGGCCCATGGTTGCCGCGGGTACGTCCAACGACGAGATTCTGGCGGCTCGCGGCATACGCCCCAACTTCGACTCCGGCGTGTGACGTGAACGCGTTGCCCAGTGACGAGTTTGCTGCGACGGCTGATCAGCCGCTCAGGCGAATCGGCTTGATCGGCGGGACCTCATGGGAATCGACCGCTATCTACTACAGATTGCTCAACGAAGCCGTCAGGGACCGACGGGGCGGCTCGGCGAGCGCTGCTGTCACCATCCATTCGGTTGATTTCTCCGCCGTCCATGCACAGCAGGTAGCCGGGGACTGGGCAGGCATTGGCTATGACCTCGGCCGCGCGGCCCTCGCATTGCAGGCCGGCGGAGCGGAGGCGGTCGCGGTCTGCGCCAACACTTTGCACCTTGTCGCTGCCGAGATCGCCGAACCGCTGGGCGTGCCGTTCATAGACTTGATCGACATCGTCGCTGACCAATGTGTTCAACGAAATTGGGCGAAGGTGGGCCTGCTCGGCACGGGTTACACCATGCGCTCGAGCATGTACGCCGACCGGCTCCGACCGCTCGGTATAGACGTCGTCGTACCTGAGGAATCAGACCTGCAGTTCGTACACAACGTGATCTATGACGAGCTGACGCGCGGTGTCGTCAGGAGCGATTCCCGAACCGGCTACCTAAAGGTCATCAGTCGGCTTGTGTCCGATGGGGCGCAAGCGGTGATCCTTGGGTGTACGGAGATCGGCTTGCTGCTCGCCGACGGTGACGCCGCTGTGCCGTTGCTGGATACGACCGCGTCTCACTGCGAGGTCTTGACCGCTTTCATGTTGGACGAATCACGCGTTGACGCCGGACTTTCCAAGCCGGTGACGAGAGAGGTGTACCGATGAGCGTCCATACGTTGTCTGTGCTCGTCGAAAACAAGCCAGGTGTACTCGCGCGGGTAACGGGTCTGTTTTCCCGCCGCGGCTTCAATATCGACTCCCTTGCGGTCGGGCCGACCGAGCATGCCGAAATTTCACGCATCACCATCGTCGTTTCGGTTGAGGGCAATGCGCTCGAACAGGTCACCAAACAGCTCAATAAATTGATCAACGTGCTGAAGATCGTCGAGTTGGAGCGCGAGAACGCGGTTCAACGCGAGTTGTTACTCGTCAAGGTGCGAGCGGACGAGACCAGCAGGCGCGGTGTGTTGGAGACGGTGGAGTTGTTCAAGGCCAAGGTAATCGATGTTGGCCCCGAGGCGGTCACTGTTGAGGTGGTTGGGCCACCTGCGAAACTTGAAGCCATGCTCAAGATGCTCGAGCCCTATGGCATCCGCGAGATGGTCCAGTCTGGCATGGTCGCTCTTGGTCGCGGACCACGGTCAATGACGCAAGCAGCCCTGCGAAGCGTCGAGCGCAGTGCCTCATGATGAGTCCGAATATTTAGGTAGTCGGCCGCCAACCGGGCGCCGGCTTGATGAGAGGGAACGCCACCAGATGGCCGTGGAAATGTTTTACGACGACAATGCAGATCTGTCGATCGTGCAGGGGCGCAAGGTCGCCGTGCTCGGATTCGGAAGCCAGGGACACGCACATGCGTTGAGCCTTCGCGACTCCGGTGTCGACGTCCGTGTCGGCCTGCCCGAGGGCTCCAAGAGCCGCGCCAAGGCGACCGATGCCGGCCTTCGCGTTCTGACGCCGGCCGAAGCCTCGGCGGAAGCGGACCTCATCATGATTCTCGCGCCCGATCATAAGCAACGTGCGCTGTATGCAGATTCGGTCGAGCCCAACCTCAAGGACGGCGACGCGCTGTTCTTCGGTCACGGTTTCAACATTCGATTCGGCTATATCAAGCCGCCAGCAAATGTTGACGTCGCTATGGTCGCGCCGAAGGGTCCGGGTCATCTCGTCCGTCGGCAGTTCGTCGACGGCAAGGGCGTGCCCGTCCTGGTCGCAGTCGAACAGGACGCTTCGGGAAGCGCATTCGAACTGGCGTTGTCGTACGCCAAGGCGATCGGCGGAACTCGCGCCGGCGCGATCAAGACCACGTTCACCGAAGAAACCGAGACCGACCTCTTCGGAGAGCAGGCCGTACTGTGTGGCGGCGCGTCACAACTGGTGATGTATGGCTTCGAAGTGCTTACTGAGGCCGGCTACGAACCTGAGATCGCCTACTTCGAGTGCCTCCATGAGCTCAAGCTGATCGTCGATCTGATGTACGAGGGCGGCATCGCCAAACAGCGCTGGTCCGTTTCTGACACCGCTGAGTACGGCGACTACGTCTCGGGTCCGCGGGTGATCGACCCGCACGTCAAGGAGAACATGAAGACGATTCTGGGCGAGATCCAGAGCGGCGCCTTCGCGGCTCGCTTCATCGCCGATCAGGATGCCGGAGCACCGGAGTTCAAGGCTTTGCGGGCCAAGGGTGAACAGCATCCCATCGAAGAAACCGGGCGCAAGCTTCGTGGTCTGATGAGCTGGGTCAACAACGAATCCGACACCGACTACGTCGAAGGCACCGCAGCCCGCTGACCTGACCCGATTTGTGCCCGGTCCGACTCTGTCAGCAGCGAGCCGGGAGTTCGGATTGTGCCGAATTGAGAGGAACAATTGATGAAGTTAGCGGTCGTACCCGGCGACGGGATCGGCGTCGAGGTCATCGAGCAAGCGGTGAAGGTCCTCGATGCCGTGCTGCCAGGAGTGGAAAAGACACCGTATGACCTCGGCGCTGGAAGGTGGCATCGCACAGGCGAGACGCTTCCGGATTCGGTGTTGGCCGAGCTACGCCAGCACGACGCCATCCTGCTTGGCGCAGTCGGTGACCCTTCCGTCCCGTCCGGAGTTCTGGAACGTGGATTGCTCTTGCGATTGAGATTCGAGCTCGATCACTACGTCAACTTGCGGCCTTCCAAGCTGTACCCAGGGATCCCTACGCCGCTGGCCGGCAATCCGAAGATCGACTTCGTGGTGTACCGAGAAGGCACCGAAGGTCCCTATGCGGGTAATGGGGGAGTGTTGCGTAAAAACACCCCGCACGAGATCGCGACGGAAGTCAGCGTCAACACCGCATTCGGTGTTGAGCGCGTCGTGCGGGCGGCATTCGAGGGTGCGATGAAGCGGCCGCGCAAGCACCTGACGTTGGTCCACAAGAACAACGTGCTGGTCAACGCCGGCGATCTTTGGACTCGTATCGTTGCCACGGTGGCCGAGGAGTATCCCGACATCACTGTGGCGTACAACCATGTCGACGCGTCGATGATCTACCTCGTGACCGATCCTGCTCGCTATGACGTGATAGTCACCGACAACCTGTTCGGTGACATCATCACCGACCTGGCGGGCGCGGTCGCGGGTGGTATTGGACTGGCCGCCAGCGGCAATCTCAACCCGGCCCGCACGACGCCATCGATGTTCGAACCGGTTCACGGTTCGGCGCCCGACATTGCCGGGCGGGGCCTCGCTGATCCAACAGCGGCCATTCTGTCGGTCTCGATGTTGCTCAGCCATCTGGGGCACGAGGCGGAGGCAGATCGAGTAGAGGCAGCCGTCGAGGCGCACATCGCCGGACGAGCTGGCACTGGCGCGGCGAGCCCCGGGTCAACGGCCGAGATCGGCGAGCGGATCGCGTCCGCAGCAGCCAGCTAGCCCGCAATTCCTGAGGCATCGGCAACAGGGTCGGCGCATCTCAGCCTTCGAGACCGAGGATTCCATGCTCACAGACGATTTCCATGTCTTCGACACCACTCTGCGCGATGGTGCCCAACGCGAGGGCATCAGCTACTCCGTAGCGGACAAGCTGGCGGTTGCCAAGTTGCTTGACTCGCTCGGTGTCGGCTTCATCGAAGGCGGTTGGCCTGGCGCAGTTCCGAAAGACACGGAGTTCTTTGCGCGCGCGGCATCCGGTGAGCTGGAACTTGTCAATGCGACCCTGGTGGCATTCGGATCGACGCGAAAGGCCGGCGTTCGAGTCCAGGAAGATCGACAAGTGCAGGCGCTGCTGGACAGTCGAGCCTCAGTGATCACGCTGGTCGCGAAGTCGGACGTATGGCACGTCGAGCGCGCATTGCGCACCACTCTTGAGGAAAATCTGGACATGGTTCGCGACACCGTGGCCTTTTTGCGGGCCGAAGGCAGGCGAGTATTCGTCGATTGCGAACACTTCTTCGACGGTTACAAGCATGACCCGGATTACGGAATTCGGGTCCTGGACGCCGCGCACGAGGCTGGAGCTGATGTCGGCGTGCTGTGTGACACCAACGGCGGCATGCTGCCGATGAGCGTCGGCGAGATAGTGACGGCCGTTAAGGGTCGTACCGGCATACGGCTAGGCATCCACACTCAGGACGACACGGGGTGCGCCGTCGCCAATACGCTGGCTGCCGTGCACGCGGGTGTCACGCACGTCCAAGGCACGGCGAACGGCTACGGCGAACGAGCCGGTAACGCAAACCTCTTTTCGGTGATCGGCGGTCTCGTATTCAAGATGGGCCTCGATGTCCTGCCGGCCGGAGCCATCGCCGAGAGCGTACGGGTCTCGCATGCGATTGCCGAGATTGCCAATCTCGCACCGGACACGCATGCTCCGTACGTCGGCGGCTCGGCCTTTGCCCACAAGGCGGGCCTGCACGCCTCGGCGATCAAGATGGGACCCGAGCTCTACAACCATATGGAGCCCGGCGAGGTCGGCAACACTCAGCGAATACTGATCACCGAGATGGCTGGCCGGGCCTCGGTCGAGCTCAAATCGGCCGAACTCGGAGTCGACGTGACGGGACGCCCCGAGGTCGTGAGCCAGATCGTCGAGCAGGTCAAGGATCGCGAAGCGTCAGGGTGGTCCTATGAGGCCGCTGACGCCTCGTTCGAACTACTGGTGCGGGACCAACTGGATGGCGCCGCTGCGTTCGTGCCGTTCACGTTGGAGTCTTACCGCACAATCGTGGATCGACGCGAAGACGGCGTGATCGTGACCGAAGCGACCGTGAAAGTGCATGCCGACGGCCGACGGGTCATCTCGACAGCCGAAGGAAACGGCCCGGTGAACGCATTGGATCGCGCGCTGCGCCAAGCCTTGGAGGAGGCGTACCCGTCGCTGTCCGGGCTCGAGTTGACCGACTACAAGGTACGAATTCTGCCGGGCAAACACGGTACGGACGCGACCACTCGGGTGCTCATCGAAACTTCGGACAAGTCTCAGGCGTGGACGACTGTTGGGGTTCACCCCAACATAATCGAAGCCTCATGGCTTGCTCTGGCAGATGCGGTCCGCTACGGGTTGTTGGGAAACTGAACGCAACCGGCCGGTGGCCTACGTCGGTGCGCGGTCTGCTTGCCTCCCTACCGCTAGCCAGGCTTGCGCTGATCGGCCTTGGGCTCTGGGGCGCGACGGTGGCCTCCGGTATTTGGCGCTTTCTCTGGGTGGCGCTGGCAAGCGCTGGCGCAGGTCTGGTCTACGTCGCTCTGGTCCAACGGGCCAAGGCACGCAGACGAGGTCGAGCAGCAGTTGGCGAGGCAGCCTCACCGGCGCCCGAAGTGGATTAGGTTCGCGTACGGCTGAGCGCCTACTTGCGGTGCAGCAACTACTTGCGGTGCAACAACTACTTGCGGTGCAACAACTACTTGCGGTGCAACAACTACTTGCGGTGCAACGGCTCGTTGCGCGGCAAGGATCTGACCGCGCAATCGTTTGAACCGCATGAACTCCCGCAGTCTGATCCGCAGGCGGTCGCGGCCATGATTGCGGCATCGACGTCGGCTTCGTACCTCTCGGCCTGCGCGGCCGATGCATCGATCGTTGCAGATCGGCGAAGGCCGAATGCGATTGCGACCAGGAGACAAGCAACAACCAGCACCACGATGCCGATCAGCTTCCAAACCCATCCGCTTGACCAGATCAGGGGCGCCAGGCCGGCGATCAGCAGCACGACTGCGGGTGGCAGGAGCAGTGTCGCCATTCTTCGCCGAACCGCCGGCGGCACGTTGTGCAGGTCGCTCACCCATTCAGTATCCGCCAATGCACAGCGATTCTTCGCACCGGTAGCCTGACCATCGTGCGTATCGCGAGATTTGTTCATCCTGGTGGCATCGCCTGGGGTGTTGTCGAAGGTCAGGCCCAGGCTGTCTATGACGCGCTGACCATTGCTGCGATCAAGGATCATCCGATGGGGCCGATCGAATTCACCGGCGAGCGATTCGCGATCGGTGATGTTCGGTTGTTGGCCCCGATATTGCCAAGCAAGGTCATCGCGGTCGGTCGCAACTACGTCGCGCACGCCGCCGAGATGGGCGGTGACGTGCCGGAACGTCCGCTGATCTTCCTCAAGCCATCAACGTCCGTCATCGGCACGCATGATGTCATCCGGTTGCCGGCCGATTCGGACGAGGTCGATCACGAAGCGGAACTGGCACTCGTCATCGGCAAGGTCGCCAAGGACGTGCCCCGGGAGAAAGCTACTGACGTGATCTTCGGCTACACCTGCGCCAATGACGTGACAGCACGAGATCAACAGCGCGCAGACGGACAGTTCACCCGGGCCAAGGGCCATGACTCGTTTTGCCCGATCGGACCGTGGATCGAGACCACGTTCGATCCGAGCGCGGTCCGCATCCGGGCCCTCGTCAACGACGAGACGAGGCAGGACGGCAACACCCGGGACATGGTGTTCGACGTCGGCACGCTGGTGTCCTTCATGTCGCACGTGATGACCTTGGTACCTGGGGACGTGATATTGACTGGCACTCCAGCGGGCGTGGGGCGGATCGTCGCGGGCGACACCGTGACGGTCGCTATCGATGGCATCGGCCAACTCGTCAATCCGGTCAAGCGCCGATGACCGGTGCGGTGCCGGAGGTCGCCGTGGACGGCGACATACGAGTCCGGTTCTGTCCGTCTCCTACAGGCAATCCGCATGTGGGCTTGATTCGTACGTGCTTGTTCAACTGGGCATATGCGCGACACGTCGGCGGTACATTCGTGTTTCGGATCGAGGACACTGATGCCGCTCGTGACTCCCAGGAGTCTTACCAGCAACTTCTCGACGCCCTGCGATGGCTCGGACTGGATTGGGATGAGGGACCCGAGGTCGGCGGACCGTACGGGCCGTACCGGCAGAGCGAGCGACACGAGGTCTACCGCGACGTTATCGCGCGACTAAAGCGCGCCGGGCACCTGTACGAGTCGTTCTCCACGCCGGAGGAGGTAGAGGCGCGACACAGATCCCATGGCCGGGATCCCAAGCTCGGCTATGACAACTATGATCGCGACCTCACCGAGGCGCAGCGCGCCGAGTTCCGTGCGGCTGGTCGCGAGCCAGTACTGCGTTTGCGGATGCCCGATACTGATCTTGGGTGGACCGATCTCGTCCGCGGCGAGGTGTCATTCGCGGCAGCGGCCGTACCGGACTTCGTCGTGGTGCGCGCGAACGGAATACCCCTGTACACGTTGGTCAATCCCGTTGACGACGCAATGATGCGCATTACCCACGTCCTACGCGGCGAAGACCTCCTCCCGTCCACGCCTCGTCAGATTGCGCTCTACCGCGCCCTCATGGACGTGGGCGTCGCAGAGCGGGTGCCGCAGTTCGGTCACCTGCCCTACGTCATGGGCGAGGGCAACAAGAAGTTGTCCAAACGTGACCCCCAGGCGTCACTGAACACCTACCGCGAGGCCGGCTACCTGCCCGAGGGTCTCCTCAACTATTTGGCCCTGCTGGGCTGGTCCATCGCCGACGACCACGACATCTTCTCGTTGCACGAGATGGTCCAGGCCTTCGACGTCGCCGACGTAAATGCCAATCCGGCGAGATTCGACGGCAAGAAGGCGGAAGCGATAAATGCGACCCACATCCGGTTGCTCGAACCGGCAGACTTCGCCTCCCGGCTGCGGGAGTTTCTTGTTAGATCCGACCTTCTCGGTGCCGATGTCACGCCAGATCAACTTCGGCTGGTAGCAGCTGCAGCGCCTTTGGTTCAGGAGCGAATCAAGACTCTGGCCGAGGGCGCTGAGATGCTGCGCTTTCTCTTTGTGAGTGACTCGGAGTTCGTGGTCGACGAGGCGGCGGCTAGCAAGCAGCTGGGTGAAGCGGGACAGGTGGTAATCGCAGCTTCGATCCGGGTTTTGCAGGATCTCGCCGATTGGACGGCGCCCGCCATCGAATCGGTATTGCACGCTGAGTTGATCGACGGGATGCAACTCAAGCCGCGCAATGCGTTTGGGGCCTTGCGTGTGGCAATCACCGGAAAGCAGGTCTCACCCCCGCTTTTCGAATCCATGGAACTGCTTGGTCGGCAGCCCACCCTAGCGAGGCTTACCGCTGCACAGCATTGATCGTGTCCGATTTCAGATCCCGCCGCGACGTCCGGTAGAGTAAGCGCTCGGCTCGGTCCGCACTCCAAGGCCGGGCAGCAATGGGGTATGGGGTAATTGGCAGCCCAAGTGATTCTGATTCACTTAGTCTAGGTTCGAGTCCTGGTACCCCAGCGCAATAAATGCAAGTTGGTCTGAACATCGGTCCGAACGTCGGAGCGATGAGCTGTTTGATTGCCTAGGGCCCCGTCGTCTAGCGGCCTAGGACGCCGCCCTCTCACGGCGGTAGCGAGGGTTCGAATCCCTTCGGGGCTACCACAACGGTTAGCGCCCCCGAGATACTTCGGGGGCCATTGCTGGTCGACGACTGCCAGATGCCGCAGAGCTTCGACCGCGGTTGTTGCCGCTTAAGAGTTAAATGTCGGCCACGGATCCCACGCGTCCAGGTCCGACAGGCTTTTCATTGACGATGTCGCGTGCCATGGTTGTGTTAGGTAGGCCCGAGTTTGCGTCCGGCCCGACTGCGCGCTGTGCAGGCCTGGCACGGGCGTGGAGCCCGGGGAGGATGGGTGATGGATCCGCTTCACCGCCAGAGCCCAGGCGTCGACCTGCACAACCCTGACCCGGCTATTCCTGCAGCCGCCAATTCGGGTCCAGATTCGGCTGCCGACCTTGCGGCGCCGCTAGATGCGGAGTCCGAGAGTGCCGAGCCGTTCGAGGCCGATTCCGCGACCATAGAGAAGATCCTGCAAGTGACCGGCGTATTCGTCGCCGAGATGCGCGTGCACGGAAGCCGTATCGACGCGGCCGTCCCGGCGGTCGTCGCCGCGGCGGGCTTTGACTGGCCGGGACGTTCTTACGACGCCGTCATGTTCTGGTCCGCGATCGGTACCCGTATCTCGTGGAGCAAGCCGAGTGACGTCGAGTCGCGATTCCAGGTGCTTCTCTCGAATCAGGCCTTCAGCGTCCGGCTGGTACGCGCAGCGCCAGACAGGTGGGCGGCGATCTGGCAGGTCTCCGGCAATGAGTTTTCGGCCGGCTCGGACGGGTACTCCAGCGGGCCGACTGGTCCGAATCGGCTCGCTTCGGTTCTCACGGACCTGAGTGGCCGCATCGCCTGGTGGAATGAGCAGTTCCTGCAGTTCGCGGCTGTATCAGAAGTACAGCAGGGCGCCACAGTTCAGTCCATTCTGCCCAACGATATGGGTCCGTCTATCGGAGAGGTGCTCAAAGGCGCCGCGGCAGGCGAAACCATCGACGAACTGATTGCCACGGTCCAGCCCGAGCCGCGATGGTTTCGAGTGCACGCCAATCACGCCGCGGCAGCAGACTCGACCAGCGCCGCCGCATCGTTGGTGGTCTTTCATTTTGAAGAGATCACCAGTTCGCCGCACGCGCGCCAGGGTTTGGTCGACCAAATCGTCAGGGACCCGCTGACCGGGCTCTACAACCGACGGGCATTGCTGGATATCGCTGAATTGGACGATCCCGCGCAGTCGCCGTTCACTGCGGTCCTGCTGGCAGATGTCCGCCGTTTCAAGAGCATCAATGACTTGTGGGGTCAGGGCGGCGGGGACGAGTGTCTGATCGAGGTCGCACGGTGGCTGCGTTCAGTGGCGCGGCCGACAGACGTCGTCGTACGCCTTTCCGGAAACGAGTTCCTCGTTCTCTGCGTCGCAGGTTCGCCTGTCCCGCAAGCTGTTGAAAACGCCGGTGACATCGAGGTGCCATTCGGCGAGGACCGAATAGTCATCACCCTGCAGGCCGGTTGGGATCGTCGGTTCAAGGGACAGGACTTACTCTCGGTCGTCGACCATGCCGAGCGCGCCCTGGCCGCAGCCAAGCGGTCGTCGTGGCGGACCGTAGTGCGGTGGACGCCCGAAATATCGCGAGCAGCAAGCGAACGGGTGGACGAGGAGGAGCGGGTTCGGCGAGCCGTCGTCGCCGGAGAGATCGAGGTCTACTTCCAACCGCTGATAGACGTCGAGCGAGGTGTCGTGCAAAGCGCCGAAGCGCTCCTGCGCCTCGGCGGTCCGGGAGCAGGGTTGGATGCCGAGCGAATAATCGAGGCCAGTCATGTGCTCGGGTTGACGCCGAGGTTGGCGAAGATGTTCTGCCAGCGAGCTTTTGCCGATGGGCGCAAGCTTCGAGGTGTCTTCGGCGGCGCGAGTATCAGCGTGAACATCTCCCGAGAGTTCATGGGCACGGGTCTGGCCATCGGCACGGTGGCGGAGGCGGCCGCGGAAGCCGGCCTGGAGCCCGCGGACATTGTCTTGGAGTTGACGGAGGAGGTCGCCGTCGGAGTTTCCTCGGCCGTGCTCATGGCTGAACTGCGGCGTGGGGCAGAACTCGGCTTGGCGATCGTCATCGACGACTTCGGTCGTGGCGAGACGGCGTTGTCGATGCTGCGATCTCTACCGCTGGCGGCCATCAAGCTGGATCGTTCGTTGCTGCCCACTGACGGTGACGCCAAAGGGTGGGAATTCGTGCAAGGTACGGCCTCGTTGTTGCGTACCTTGGCTCCCCGGCTGGTAGCCGAAGGTGTCGAGACCGTTACTCAGTCCCGCCGTCTGCTCGAGATGGGGATCTCGATTCAGCAGGGCTATCTCTTCGGCCGAGCCATGCCCACCGCCTATTGGCTGGACCATGAGCCGGTCATCCCAGCTCGTTGAGGCCGTCCCTAGTCGGACGCTCATAGGACCGCCAGGGGGCTAGCTGCTATTCGTCAGGTGAGTTCATCAAGGTGTCAGCGAGTTCTGCAGACGCTGAGCCGCGGTTGTCAGGATGGGCGCGAAACGCTGGCCCGGCGACCGTCCGAGCCGTTCGATCGGCCCGGAAATCGAGACCGCTGCGATAACCCGGCGGCCCGGACCAAACACCGGGGCGGAGACCGACGCGACGCCCGCCTCCCGCTGGCCCACAGATTGGGCCCAGCCGCGGCGGCGAACCTCGGCGAGGGAGCGCTCGCTGAACTCGGCGTGCTGGAGCAAGGTAGTTATGGTGTCGGGTGATTCCCACGCGCACAGCACCTGCGCGCCCGAGCCCGCCGTCAGCGGTAGACGTGCGCCCAGCGGCACGGTCGTACGAAGCCCAGTCGTGCGCTCAGCGGCTGCGACACACACGCGATCGCGACCATCTCGCCGGTAGAGTTGACTGCTTTCCCCCGAGGTGTCCCGGACCCACGCAAGTACCTCCACAGCCCGATCGAGCAGTGGGTCAACGGCGTTCGCTGCGAGCTCGGCGAGACGCGGTCCGGGGACGAAACGCCCCTCGGCATCGCGAGCCAGTAGACGGTGGACCTCAAGGGCGACCGCGAGCCGGTGGGCGGTTGCGCGCGGGATGCCAGTTCGTTCCACCAGGTCCGACAGCGCGGCCGGGCCCTCGCCGGCGGCGACGAGAATCGCAACGGTCTTGTCCACGACGCCAATACCGCTATGCTGTCCCATAGGTCGATACTAGCGTCTCATATAATGGGACGCTAGTCGATCGCCGATACGATTGCTGGGACGCAGGAGGAATGTTTGATGGACGGGACCACTGGTAAGACGTTGGCCGAGAAGCTGTGGGACAGCCACCTGGTGCGTACCGCGCCCGGTGAGCCGGACCTGCTCTACATTGACATGCATCTCGTGCACGAAGTCACCAGCCCTCAGGCCTTCGATGGCCTTCGGCTGGCAGGTCGGGCAGTTCGGCGGCCAGACCTCACGTTGGCGACGGAGGACCACAACGTCCCCACGCAGGACATCTTCGCGCCAATCGCGGACCCGGTGAGTCGTACCCAGGTCGATACGTTGCGCAGCAACTGCGCCGAATTCGGGGTGACGCTGTACCCCATGGGCAACAAGGAGCAGGGGATCGTCCACGTCATCGGTCCTCAACTGGGTATTACGCAGCCGGGTATGACACTTGTCTGTGGTGACTCGCACACCTCGACCCACGGCGCGTTCGGAGCGCTCGCCTTTGGTATCGGAACCAGCCAAGTCGAGCACGTGCTTGCCACCCAGACGCTTCCGATGGACCGACCCAAGACAATGGCCGTTACCGTGAACGGTCCGCTGGCGCCAGGCGTCACGCCGAAGGATGTGATCCTGGCGGTGATCGCAAAGACGGGTACGGCCGGTGGTCAGGGCTACATGGTGGAATACCGCGGCGACACCTTCGAGGCGATGAGCATGGAGGGCCGGATGACGGTCTGCAACATGAGCATCGAGTGGGGCGCCCGCGCTGGCATGATCGCACCTGACGAGACAACGTTCGCCTATTTGAAGGGTCGCGCGCACGCTCCGGTCGGTGCCGATTGGGAGGCTGCCGTCGCCTACTGGAAGACCCTTGCCACCGATGCTGATGCCCAGTTCGACGCCGAGGTCGTCCTCGATGCCGCGGACGTAACGCCATTTGTAACGTGGGGGACGAACCCGGGCCAAGGTGCACCGCTGTCCGCGTCCGTGCCCGATCCGGCTGAGTTCGCTGAGGATTCGGACCGGGTCGCCGCTGAGAAGGCCTTGGCCTACATGGGCTTGACGGCTGGGACACCGCTTCGCGACATCAAGGTCGACACGGTTTTCGTCGGTTCGTGCACCAACGGACGCATCGAGGACCTTCGCGCGACCGCTGCCGTAATGGCGGGGCAGAAGGTGGCTGACGGGGTGCGGATGCTGATAGTTCCTGGCTCGATGCGCGTCAAAGCCCAAGCGGAGGAAGAGGGTCTGGATGCCATCTTCACTGCTGCTGGGGCTGAATGGCGGCAAGCCGGATGCTCCATGTGCCTCGGTATGAACCCCGATCAGCTCGCCGCGGGCGAGCGCAGCGCGTCCACGTCCAACCGGAATTTCGAAGGCAGGCAGGGTAAGGGCGGCCGCACGCATCTGGTATCGCCTTTGGTCGCCGCGGCGACCGCGATCACCGGCCATCTCGCCAGCCCGGCAGATCTGTAAGGAGAGGCATCATGGATAAATTCACTGTTCACACCGGCACGGCCGTGCCGTTGCGGCGTAGCAATGTCGACACCGACCAGATCATTCCGGCGGTCTACCTCAAGCGCGTCACCCGCACCGGTTTCGAGGATGCGCTATTTCACGCCTGGCGTGCCAACGAGCACGACTTCGTGCTCAACCAGGACAGGTTCAAGGGGGCGTCGGTCCTGGTCGCTGGACCCGACTTCGGGACCGGATCGTCACGCGAACACGCCGTCTGGGCGCTGTCGGATTATGGGTTCAAGGTCGTGATCTCACCGCGGTTTGCAGACATTTTCCGCGGCAATTCGCTCAAGGCCGGCCTGCTCACCGTGGTGCTTCCGGAGAAGATCGTCCAGCGCTTGCTGGACGACATCGAGGATGACCCAACAACGAAGGTCACGATCGACCTCACCGAGCGCCAGGTGCGCTGGACTGGGGAAGTGCACGATTTCGAACTCGATGACTACACGCGCTGGCGGCTGTTAGAGGGCTTGGACGACATAGGTCTGACCTTGCGTCACCCGGACTTGATCCAAAGCTTTGAGGACGGCCGGAAGCCATGGCTGCCCAGTCTCGCGGCGGCCGCCCTCTAGACCGATCCCAACCGCCGCGACCTCAGCGGGGATGGGACCTCAGCCGGGATGGGACCTCAGCCGGGATGGGACCTCAGCCGGGATGGGAATAGTACGTTCCGGCAACCAATTCGCCTTGGACCCAGGAAAGCGCCCATACCGAGCCTTTGCGCGAGGTCTGCTGGGCGTTGGCAATCTCGAGATCGCCCAGCAGTGCGAGAATTGCGTGTCCCTGACTGCAGATGACCGAAGCAGTGCGCTCACCAGCAAGCTGCCGCACGGTTTTGAGCGCACGGTCGGGGTCCGCGGCATAGGCCTCGTCCGAGAACTCGGGCGCGGTCGCAATCCTTAGTCCGAGGTGCTCGCTCAACGGCTGCACCGTCTGCTCGCATCGAACCCGGTCTGCACTGAGAATATTCGCTGGTGCGAACGCTGTCAGGAACGGCACGGCGTCACGGGCCTGGCGGCGCCCGATCTTCTCGAGCGGCCGCAGCCGGTCGTCTCCAGAGAACTGTGACCGCTTGCCTGCTCTGGCATGTCTGACCAGGAGCACGGTTGTCGTCTCAGCGGGAATCCTCGCGAAATCAGCCAAGACGCCTCGGTCGATCGGGTAGGTCAACCTCCGGTTGGCCTCGGCGATCGTCAGCCAGCTGATCTCGTCGACTTCACGAGAGGGTTGATGCTCGCCGTTGATGTGTTGCATTGCCCAATACGACACTCGCTTTTCGGTTTCGCCGAGCGAGTACCGAACGCTGCTCAGCATGCGGCCGACGATGACGTCCGAGCCGGTCTCTTCACGGACCTCGCGCACACCAGCGAGTAGCGGATGTTCGCCAGGCTCTAGTTTGCCTTTCGGAAGACTCCAGTCGTCATAGCGCGGCCGATGCACCAGAGCCACCAAGACGTCAGCATCGACTTGGCGCCATACAACTCCACCGGCGGCCCGCGACGCCGGCGGTCGGTGGGATGACCCGGAGCTGATCACTCGCTTCGATGAGCCAGGCGCTTGAGCAGAACCTCCTGGTAGTCGATGGACTTCGGACCCCCGCTGCGAATCCAGCGACCGTCCCCCTGCAGTTCCCACGCGCTGGTGTCCGGTGAGAACGCGAGGTCAAGTGTTTCGCGTAACTGCTCAGTGTTGGGTCCGGTCACCTGTGCGAGTACTTCAACGCGACGATCGAGGTTTCGGTGCATCATGTCCGCCGAACCGATCCAGTATTCCGGGTCGCCGTCGTTGGCAAAGTACATCACTCGCGAGTGTTCGAGGAACCGCCCCAGAATCGAGCGCACCGTGATGTTTTCGCTCAGGCCGGGCACCCCTGCCTTGATGGTACAGAAGGTTCGGACCAGCAGTTCCACGCGAACACCCGCCTGCGAAGCTCGATAGAGGGCGTCAATCAAGATTTCGTCGACCAGGTGATTGGTCTTGAACTGAAGGTGTGCGGGCTTGCCCTCGTTAGCAAGGGTGATCTCGCGTTCAATGCGCTCAAGCAGCCCACTGCGCAGCCGGTGTGGGGCGACCAGCAACGTCCGGTATTCGGTTTGACGCGAGTAACCGGTCAAAACATTGAACAGGTCGGTGAGGTCGGAGCAGATCTGCTCATCAGCGGTGAACAATCCGAAATCCTCATACAGCCGCGCGGTTTTCGGGTGGTAGTTTCCCGTTCCAATGTGAGCGTATCGACGAAGCGATCCACCTTCCTGGCGGACCACCAACGAGGTCTTGCAGTGTGTCTTCAGACCGACCAGGCCGTACACGACGTGGCAGCCGGCTCGCTCCAAGGCGCGCGCCCACTTGATGTTTGCCTGCTCGTCGAACCTGGCTTTGATCTCGACAAGCACAACCACCTGCTTGCCGGCTTCTGCGGCGTCGATGAGCGAGTCGACGATGGGCGAATCACCAGAGGTTCGATACAAAGTCTGCTTGATCGCCAGCACGTTGGGATCTGCGGCCGCCTGCTCGATGAACCGCTGCACGCTGGTAGCAAAGGACTCGTACGGGTGGTGCACGAGCACATCGCCCTCGCGCAGCGTGGCGAATACCGACTTCGGCGTCTCGCCCTCCGCGAAACGCGGATGCGTCGCCGGTACGAACGGGCGTTCTTTCAGATGCGGTCGGTCGATGTCATAGATCTGCCAGAGCGACGTGAGATCGAGCAGCCCCGGCAGTTGCTGAACATCCTCAGGCTGGACATCGATCTCGCTGATCAGCAACGCCAGAATCGAGGAATCGATGTCCTCGCCGACCTCCAGCCGCACTGGGGGCCCGAATCGTCTCCGAACCAGTTCGCGTTCCAGGGCTTGGAGCAGGTCCTCGTCGCGGTCCTCATCGACTTCGAAGTCGGTGTTGCGGGTGACCCTGAACAGGTGGTGCTCGACGACCTCCATCCCGGGGAACAAGGCAGCTAGGTGAGCGGCAATCAGGTCTTCCAGCGGTAGGTATTCCGCCACGTCCGCCGTCTGGCTCACCACCACGAAGCGCCGGACGTTGTTCGGAACCTTGATGCGGGCGAACCTGTCGACCTCGGATTCGGGATCGCGCACCAGGACCGCCAGATTCAACGACAGCCCTGATATGTAGGGAAAGGGGTGAGCCGGATCTACCGCCAAGGGAGTAAGAACCGGAAAGATCTTGGAATGGAAGTACTCGCTCAGCTCGGATTGCTGGCCTTCGGTGAGATCACTCCACCGCAAGATCCGGATACCCTCCGCCGCGAGCGCCGGCTCTATGTCGGTGAGAAAGCAGCGAGCGTGTCGCAATGTGAGATCGCGGCTGCGTTCGGCGACCATAGCGAGCCGTTCCCTTGGAGACATGCCGTCCGGCGAATGGACGGCAAGCCCCATCTCCTGTCGACGCTTGAGCCCGGCAACGCGGACCATGTAGAACTCGTCGAGGTTGCTGGCAAAGATCGACAGGAATTTCATACGTTCGAGCAGCGGCTGACGCCGATCCTCGGCCAGAGCCAGCACTCGCGCGTTGAAGTTGAGCCAGGACACCTCGCGGTTGCTGTATCGATCCGGCGGCAATTCTCCGGTCGCACGCCCACGGGGCTGTTGCACACCTTGCGCGGGCCCACCAGGGGGCGCCATCGCATCGTCTCCTGGGGCACTGGCCGAGGCAGTCGCGCCAGCCGAGGTGTTCGGCTCGTTCAGTTCCGAAGAGGTCGCGATGTCGGTCATGACTAACATCATGCCCGCTCTAGGTAAAGGGCTGAAGATGGCCGACCATGCGGGCTGTGTTCGGTCCGACTCCCAAGTCGAGACACCGCTGCAGATCCTCGACCGTGTCGACGTCGGATCTCGCACCGGGGCCAGCCATGAGCGAGATTGCTCCGGATGCCCGGTGCCTCGCTGCCGATCCGGGACCGAAACAGGGCGCCAGCTCCTGGTCGGCCCCACTCATCAGCATGGTCGTGCCAGTCCCGTTGATATCGGAGACGAAACTGCGACCAACTGCTGTCGCGGTTTGCAATACTTCCAGCACCTCGCCAGCGCGTAGCGATGGCAGGTCGCCGACCAGAGCAAGAATCCGATCGCGTGGATATCTGCTTCGCAGGGTCGCCGAGGCCGCCGCCAACGCTGCGTTCAGGCCGCCTCCGGCATCGGGCATGAGCTCGACGCCCGGGGGCAATCTTCTCGGATTGCCCGAAGTCAGGACGTGGATTCCGGCGATTGTGGCACCCGATTCCATGGCACCTTCATCCATGGCACCTGCATCCATGGAGCCCAATTCCATGGAGTGCGATTCCCTGCGCGCGGGCGCTTGGGCGCGAGCTGCGACCAACGCGGCCATCGCATCACGTTGGATCGCCAGCACGAGGTTGCTGTGCAGTCCGGCATCTGTTGTCGCACCGAGTAGCCGAGACTTGCCGGTCCCGTTCGGCCGGACCGGCATGAGTAGCTGCCAACGCACGTCCTCGAGCTTAGTGGCCACCGGAAAGCTGCCTGGGGGTTGCCCCGCCTGGTGCAGGTGCGGAGCCGCCGGCCGCACAGTGGCAGACTCGCCACAGATCACTGTGAGGAGGGGGTAGCCGGTGAGAAAGGGTAGGACGGGGAAACCAGGTCCGTATCTGAGGTTCTGCGTCATCGTCATCTATCCGCTTACCAGCATCCTGTGGCGTCGCAACTGGAGGGGCGCCGATCGCATACCGCGTCAGGGGCCGGCGATTCTCGCGATCAACCACATCTCCTATGCAGACCCATTCGTCGTCGGCAGGTTCATCTGGGACGCCGGACGATTGCCTAGATTCCTCGCGAAGGCCAGTCTGTTCAAGCTGCCGCTAGCCGGCAGGATCGTTTCAGGCGCAGGCCAAATACCGGTTTATCGCGGCACTGCCGAGGCAAACGAGGCGTTGCGGGGTGCGGTCGAGGCATTGCAGCGGGGTGAGGTCGTGCTGATCTACCCGGAAGGAACCGTGACCCGCGATCCGCAATTCTGGCCGATGCGCGGCAAAACCGGCATCGCTAGGCTCGCTCTGCTTGCGCCGGAGGTACCCGTTATCCCGGTCGGGCAGTGGGGCGCCCAACATTTTCTCGATTTCTACGCCCATCGGTTTCGCCCGATTCCGCGAAAGACGGTGTCGATGTGGGCCGGTGAGCCGGTAGATCTGTCGCAATATCGAGGTGGCGAGCCCCGAACAGCTGTGCTGCACGAGATGACAGACCACATTATGCGCGAGGTTCGCGATCAAGTTGCTGCCATTCGTGGCGAGCCGGCTCCTGATGAGTTCTACCATCACCCGGGGGGCGCCGCTGGGTCGGCGACCGATGTGGTCAGCGGTACGAAACGTAGGACGAACTCGCGTTCGAAGGCGCGTGCGAGTGCGAAGGAGACGAAGCGGTCGTGGCGACGATCGGCGCTACGTGCCCGATTGCCGCATGACGAACAGGAGCACGAATGAGAGCAGCGGTACTGGGTTCGGGATCCTGGGGCACCACGTTCGCGAAGGTACTGGTCGACGCGGGGACCGAAACCGTGATGTGGGCCCGGCGCCCAGAACTCGCCGATGCAATCAACGCCACCCACCACAACCCGGCGTATCTGACTCATGTCGTCTTGCCGGACTCGCTGCGAGCGACTGCCGCTGCGGTCGAGGCGCTCGACGGTGCAGATCTGGTGGTACTGGCGATTCCGTCCCAGACCCTGCGTTCAAATCTGGAGGTGTGGGCTGAGCTACTGCCCGACGATGTCACGCTCGTGAGTCTCATGAAGGGCATCGAGCTCGGCACCGTAAAGCGGATGAGCGAAGTGATCAGCGAAGTCGCGAAAGCGGATCCGGAGCGTGTCGCGATCGTATCGGGGCCGAATCTTGCACCCGAGATTGCTATGGGCCAACCAACTGCCACGGTTGTCGCCTGTCTGGATCCGAGACGGGCAGAGCAGGTCCAGAAAGCCTGTAGCGCACCATACTTCAGGCCGTACACGAACTCCGACGTTATCGGAACCGAACTCGGCGGAGCGGTCAAGAACGTAATAGCGCTTGCCTGTGGGATGGCCGTCGGCATGGGATTCGGAGACAACACGCTGGCATCGTTGATTACCCGCGGATTAGCGGAAACGGCCCGACTGGGCATAGCACTGGGTGCCGATCCGGTGACTTTCGCCGGCCTTGCCGGCCTCGGCGATCTAGTCGCAACCTGCGCGTCGCCATTGTCTCGTAACCGAACCTTTGGCGAGCGCCTCGGAAGGGGGGACAGTCTCGCTCAAGCTCAGGACGCGACCCATGGCCAGGTGGCTGAAGGCGTCATTTCATGTCGTTCGATTCTCGATCTGGCCGACCGGCACGGAGTGGATGTTCCGATAGTCCGTGAGGTCGAGTCAGTCTGCTACGGCGATTCCAGCCCGGTTCGAGCGGTACAGCGCCTCATGAGTCGCTCCATCAAGAGCGAGTAGCGCGCATCGGTTGGACCGCTTGGATGCCGAAATCTCTCAGGTCGTGATCGGCCGAATCGTTGAGTACCTCGGCTATCGATCGACTAGCCTGCCATACCGTGGCTCAACGTATCCGAATTGCCCTTGTGTATGGCGGGCGAAGCAGCGAACACGCGATCTCGGTAGTAAGTGCGGGCAGTGTGCTGGCCGCCATGCAGCCAAGCAGATACGACGTCACAACCATCGGAATTACCCGTGAGGGCAGGTGGGTTCAGACCGAGGCCGATCCTCGACAATTACAGATCGCCGGCCGACAACTGCCAGAGGTTACGGCGGCCGATGCCACCGATGCTCCGACGTCACGCGACTCGCCAGAAGCGGGAGTGGCTCCGCGGGCAGCTGCCGAGCTCGCCCTGTTCGACGCGCGGTCTGCGGTTTCGCTTCTGGACACCGTCGACGTCGTTTTCCCGGTCTTGCATGGGGCCTACGGCGAGGACGGAACGATTCAGGGTTTGTTGGAAATGGCCGGTGTGCCTTACGTAGGTTCCGGCGTGCTGGCCAGCGCAACCGCCATGGACAAGGCGTTTACGAAGACCGTGCTGAAGGCTGCGGGCCTGGACGTGGGGAGCTATGTGGTCGCTCGACGGGGCACGCCGTTGCAGCCCGCCGACATCGAGCACCTCGGCCTTCCGGTCTTCGTCAAGCCGGCTCGCGCGGGATCGAGCGTGGGCATCACAAGAGTCCGAGATTACGGTGAGCTGGCGGACGCCCTCACCCTGGCGTTCGAACACGATTCGAAAGTTCTCGTCGAGGCCGCAATCGAGGGACGGGAGATCGAATGCGGCGTTTTGCAGGACGCCGACGGCACGGTATCTGCCTCGTTACCGGCTGAGATTCGTCTGCACCCCGACTTTGACTGGTACAGCTTTGAAGCGAAATATCTCGATGATGCGTGCGATTTCGACATACCGGCGAAGCTGCCTGACGATCTCATCGCCGCTGTCCAGTCAGCAGCGTGTGTCGCTTTCGAAGCTTTGGAGTGCTCTGGCCTGGCAAGGGTCGATTTCTTCGTCTCAACGGGCGGCAGCCTGATCGTCAACGAGGTCAACACAATGCCGGGCTTCACGCCGATCTCGATGTATCCCCGGATGTGGGCGCAATCCGGAGTGGGCTACGCGGAGCTGATCGATCGGCTGGTTTCGACGGCGCTTGCCAAACACCGATCTACCTAGGATTAGCTGCAGATCGGCAGCTTGCTGTTGGCTGCGTTGCCTGCGCTGTCGGTCGCGGTGCAGGTCTGCGGTATCGCGTTTATGGCGGCCGCGAGCTCGGCTGACAACTCGTCCAGGGGCTGGGCCTGGCCGGCGGGCACAGTCAGGTCAACGTAGTAGGGCTTGCGGTCGATCGTGGTGTAGACGGTTTGTTTCTGTTGCGGATCGGGCTGCCAGATGACGCCATTGACGTCAATGGGGTCGGCGGCTTGGGGCGTCCCGAACACGGCAGATTTCGTCACCCCACAGCGGAACACGATGGCCGGGTCACCCCACGCCGCAACGAAGGACGAGTCGGTATCGGTCTTTCGTGGCGCGAGATCGCCAAGTTGTACCGGCAGCCCCGCGAACACCTTGACACAGGCCTCTTGGGTTGCGACGCCGGGCGCTGGCGGGGGAGCCACGGTAACCGCTGGGAGCGGTCCGCTGGCCGTGGAATCGGGCGCGTTCTGCTTGGTATGCCCAGCGGTGAAGACGAAGGCGAGGACGACTGCGACGGGGAGCGCAACCGCGGTCGCGATCAAGGCAGGCCGGCGGGAGTTGGCTTTGTTGTCAGCGATGGGAATTCCTGAGAGCGGGAACTGATCTTGGTCGAAACGGACGGGCTCAGATGTGCACGACCGGGCAGGTCAAAGTACGGGTTATACCGTTGACTCCCTGCACTTTGGCAACAACGAGGCGACCCAACTCGTCGACGTTGGTGGCTTCGGCCCGAACGATTACGTCGTATGGGCCGGTGACGTCCTCGGCGAGGGTAACGCCAGAGATGCCGGCGATCTCGGCAGCGACTGAGGCCGCCTTGCCGACCTCGGTCTGAATGAGGATGTAGGCCTGAACCGTATCGGACACGCTGCGTCCCTTTCGTCGTCGTTGGCGATTGGTTGCCCTCAGTGCAGGTTGCAACTAGTAGAACCTAGCGCAGGCCGCCCACCCCGACATGTGAAGATTCTCTGGTCGGGCACCCACGCTCACCCATCTCACTCAGGGAGCGGGGGGCGGCGCCTGAAACTGTACGCACTGGAGGCTGGTCACATTTCCGAACCGAGAACCATCGCCGAGTTGGGTGAATTTGGCCTCATCCGGCGGATGACGCAGGCACTGCGCCCAGGCACGCCCAGCGGCAGCACGCTGATCGGTCCGGGCGACGACGCAGCGGTTGTCGCCACCCCAGATGGCCGGGTTGTCGCTTCGACCGACCTTCTGATCGAGAATCGGCATTTCCGCCGCGACTGGTCGACGGCAAACGACATCGGCCGCAAGGCAGCGGCGCGGAACATCGCTGACATCGTTGCGATGGGTGCCCAACCGACCTCGTTGCTTGTTGGGCTCGCCGTGCCGGCCACCCTGGAACTCACATGGGTGGATGGGTTGGTGGCGGGATTCGCTGAGGAATGCGCCCAGGTCGGCGCCGAGGTGGTGGGTGGCGACGTGAGCGCTGCGGATCTGATTGTCGTTTCGGTGACCGCCCTTGGCGATCTGCAAGGACGTGAACCCGTCCTGCTTTCGGGTGCGTTACCCGGCCACATAGTCGCGGTGTGCGGTCACCTCGGTTGGGCAGCGGCTGGCTTCGCCGTGCTGTCGCGGGGTTTCCGCTCGCCCGTTCAAGTCGTCAACGCACATCGGCGCCCTGATCCGCCCTATGCGCAGGGGCCGAAGGCAGCCGAACTCGGGGCCAGCTCAATGACCGATGTGTCCGACGGACTGATCGCGGACCTCGGTCATATCGCTGAGGCAAGCGGCGTCCGCATCGACCTACGCGGGGAGGCACTGGCGCCTGCTTCCAAACTGCGCGACGTCGCTTCCGCTCTCAACGTCGACCCGATGACCTGGGTCCTTACGGGGGGTGACGATTACTGCCTCGTCGCGACGTTCCCGAACTTCGCGTCATTGCCGTCGGAATGGACGGCTATCGGTCTTGTGCGCGAAGGTGAGGGCGTGAGAGTGGATGGATTGCGCTGGTCCGAGGGCGGTCACGAACATTTCCGCGGCTCGTAACCCGCCGTCCGACGGCAGAAGGGACCCGCCGTCCGACGGCAGAAGGGACCCGCCGTCCGACGGCAGAAGTGAATAGAAAACACAAACAAAAAGGCCGGCACCCGCGAGGGGCCGGCCTTTGAGTGACAGCTACTAGCCGCGCGTAACCTTGCCTGCCTTCAGGCAGGACGTGCACACCGTCACCCGACGGCGGGTACCCGGAGCGACCAGAGCACGGACGGTCTGGACGTTCGGATTCCACCGGCGGTGTGTACGACGGTGGGAGTGCGAAACGGACATGCCGAAGCCGGGCCCCTTGCCGCAGACATCGCAGTGGCTGGCCACAATGGCCTCCTCAAGTTCTCGAGACGAAGAAATATTGCTAATCGTGTATGGCCCGGGCGAGCATGGTCCGGACGGTGCCGCCCACCTGAGCATGGCTAGGCAACCGGTCAAGTGTAGCCAGCGACATGCTTGCGATCAAAACGGGGCGCCGATCGGCGAACCTGGTGTCCTAGGAAAGACAGCCATGCAGGCGAGCTCCCAGTATCGTGACCGCCAGCACTTGGTCTCTTGGTGGCAGACCCAAAGATGGCAGAGAGGACGTTCATGCTGGTTCTCCTCGATGCCTCAGCTGTCCGTCGATGGTGCACGGCGGCCGCTGAGGACCTCGAGGCGCATCGCTCCGAGATCGACGACCTGAACGTCTTCCCGATACCCGACGGCGATACCGGCACGAACATGTCGCTGACATTGCGCAGCGCCGCCGAGGCTGTAGCCACGGACAGCTCCGCGGCTGCGGGCGCCGTACTCCGCACTATGGCCAGCGGCGCGGTGCTGGGGGCCAGAGGAAATTCCGGCGTGATCGTCGCCCAAATCCTTGGCGGCCTCGCGGAGGCATTCGAAGGCGCGGTCGAAGGTAGCGCGTCGTTGGTCGCCAAGGCCTTGAAACGCGCGAGCGAAGCAGCATACGACGCCGTCTCCGTTCCCGTCGAAGGAACGATCCTGTCGGTGATCAAGGGCGCTGCGATTGCTGCGGAGGCAACTTCCGGCGAGACGGCTGAAGATCTGACCGGTCAGCTGGCGCGGGTCGTCGCCGCCGCCGCTGAAGGAGCGCGCGAATCCTTGCGCCGTACGCCAGAACAACTTGACGTGCTCGCTCGAGCTGGGGTCGTCGATGCGGGGGGCCGTGGTCTGGTTGTCTTGCTGGACGCGCTGGCGACTGTGGTGACAGGACGCGAATCCGACGATGTCGGCCTGCTGAGAATGCCCCCGCGCAACCGCGCGGCGCTCGAGCGGGTCCGAGAAACGGGCAGCGACGCGTTCGAATACGAGGTTCAATATCTGCTGGACGCCCCGGCCGAGGTGGTGGACGGTCTCAAAGCGGCCTTGGTCCCGCTCGGGGACAGCCTGGTTGTGGTCGGAACGGGCGATGGCCCCTACAACGTCCACGTCCACGTCAACGACGTCGGTGCGGCGATTGAGGCGGCTATCGAGATCGGTCGACCACATCGGATCACGGTGACTCGATTCGCTGATCAGATTGCGGCCGCACCAGCTGACACTCGCTCAGGGACGCTGATCGTTGCAGTTGCGCCCGGCGTCGGCCTGGCCGACCTGTTCCGGTCTGAGGGTGTCGTGGTCGTAGACGGCGGGCCCGGTCGCAGTCCCTCGACCGCGGAGGTGCTCGCCGAGCTAATGAATAGTCAGGCCGCCCGCGTCATTCTGCTTCCGAATGCGTCCGCGGTCGGTGGCGTCGCCGAAGCGGCAGCCCAACAGGCACGGGCCCACGGCGTCGCCGTAGCGGTGATTCCCACCAAATCCCCAGTGCAAGGCCTGGCCGCCATCGCAGTGCATGACGAGAACAGACGATTCGAGGACGACGTGATTGCCGTTGCTGAAGCGGCGGCAGCCACCCATTTTGCTGAGGTGACCATCGCGGTGCGTGAATCGATTACCTATGTCGGTCGGTGTGAAGCAGGTGATGTCCTCGGACTCATCGACGGCGAAGTAGTGGAGATCGGCTCCGAAGTCGCCGCGGTGGGCATCAGCTTGGTCGAGCGGCTGATCAGCGCAGGGGGCGAACTGGTCACTGTGCTCTCCGGTTCGGACGACTTCGCGGCGGAAGCCTCGGCAACTGTCGAACGCTTCGTCAGAAAACGCCACCCGCTAGTCGAGATCAATGCCTTCGTCGGCGGTCAGCCGCATTTTCCGCTGCTGATCGGGGTCGAGTAGCGAACGTAGTCACAACGGTCTGGCACAGTGATCCCATGGCCTCCCGTGACACATTGCTTCGCGAGGTTCTTGGCGGCAAGGCGGCGAAATCGCTCGAAAAATCGTTCGAATTGGTAACGGTCGGCGACTTGTTGCGGCACTATCCGAGGCGGTTCAGCGAGCGTGGTGAGCTCACGGACCTCTCCGAGCTTGTCGAGGGTGACGAAGTCACGGTCCAGGCTGAGATCGAGTCGGTGACGGGCCGTCGGATTCCGGGACGCAAGTTGCACATCCTCGAAGTCGTGATCAGTTCGGGCAAGAACAGGGCCACGATTAGCTTCTTCAACCAGCAGTGGCGTGAGAAAGAGCTGGTTGCTGGTCGCTGGGGATTCTTCGCGGGGAAGGTCAGCCGTTTCCGTTCGAAGCTGCAACTCAACTCGCCCGAGTACATCTTGGACGACGCAACCGACGAACTGACAGCGGAAGACTTTGCGAACACGCTGATTCCGGTCTATCCGGCCGCAAGTGGGTTGCCGTCCTGGACGATCGCGCGCTGCGTATCACTCGTTCTAGACCAACTGGACGACGTTGCTGATCCACTTCCCTACGAAGTCAAGGCACGTGCCGGGCTGATGGATCTGGATTGGGCGTTGCGGCACATTCATCGACCGGAGACTAGATCTGACTATGACAAGGCTCGGCATCGGCTGGCCTTTGACGAGGCATTCAGCGTTCAGCTCATTTTGGCTCAGCGCAAGCACGCCCAGGCCGCGAACCCCGCCGTTGCGCGGCCTGCCCGCCCCGGCGGCTTGGTGGACGCTTTCCATGACCGATTGCCCTTCGACTTCACGGCCGAGCAGACCGACATCGCTGAGTTGATCTCACGCGAGCTGGCGGCCGAGCATCCGATGCAACGGCTGCTTCAAGGAGAAGTCGGCTCGGGTAAGACGGTCGTCGCGTTGCAGGCGATGCTTCAGGTCGTCGATGCCGGTGGGCAGGCAGTCCTGCTTGCCCCCACGGAGGTACTGGCCGTCCAGCACGAAGCGACAGTCTTGGAGCTGCTAGGCGACCTCGCCCGCGCGGGCCAACTCGGCGGATCGGAGCTGGGCACCAATGTCGCATTGCTGACAGGCTCAATGTCGGCTCCCGCACGGCGCGCTGCTTTGCTTGATGCGGCCTCGGGCCAGGCCGGCATCGTAATCGGAACGCATGCGCTGATTCAGGATCACGTACAGTTCGCCGACCTTGGACTGGTCGTGGTGGACGAACAGCATCGCTTCGGCGTCGAACAGCGCGACGCCCTGCGAAGCAAGGCATTAGCTCCTCCGCACATGCTTGTCATGACAGCAACGCCCATACCCCGAACAGTCGCGATGACTGTCTACGGCGATCTCGAGACGTCGGAGCTCCGACAACTGCCAGCAGGCAGATCCAAGATAGACACCACGGTGGTTCCGGTCACTGACAAACCAGGTTGGCTCGACAGAGTCTGGGAACGTGTGCACAAAGAGGTGGCAAAAGGGCACCAGGTCTACGTTGTTTGTCCGCGGATCGGCGAGGGCGACGAGGTTGCTGACATCGGCGACCTGGCCGAGGTCGGTTACGACTCCACGCCGTCTGAGGAAGAGGTCCGCCAGACCGCCTCCGTGCTCGCAACCTTCGCGGAATTGTCAGCTGGTCCATTAGCTGGCCTGCGCCTCGGACTCATGCATGGGCGGCTCAGCGGCGACCAGAAATCGGCGGTGATGGCCGACTTCGTCTCAGGTTCCTGCGATGTGCTCGTGGCGACCACCGTGATCGAGGTCGGCGTGAACGTCGCCAACGCAACCTTGATGATCATCATGGATGCCGACCGATTTGGCGTATCGCAACTGCATCAATTACGGGGTCGGATCGGTCGGGGCAGCTATCAGGACCTTGATCACAAGAACTACTGCCTCATGGTGACTCGGCTACCGATCGGTCATCCAACGTTTCGACGACTGCAGGCGGTGGCCGACACCTCTGATGGATTCTCGCTGGCCCGGCTCGACCTCCAGGAGCGCCGAGAGGGCGACGTACTCGGTGAACTGCAGTCCGGACGGCGCTCCCGGTTGAAACTGTTGTCGTTGTTGCGGGACGAGCAATTGATCATGGAAGCACGCAGTGAGGCGCGTGAGGTTATCGCGGCCGACCCGACCCTCGAGCGGCACCTAGATTTGCAGTTGTTCCTGCACGAGTCCTTCGACTCCGATCGGGTTGAGTATCTACACAAGGCCTGATCGGTTGGCCTGATCGGTTGGCCTGATCGGTTGGCCTGATCGGTTGGCCTGATCGGTTGGCCTGATCGGTTGGCCTGATCGGTTGGCAGCCGCCTCGCGCGCTGGCTGCGAGCCGTCTAAGGTGCTCAGGCGTGACGCGGATCGTCGGTGGAAAGGCGCGGGGGCGCCGGCTGGCGGTGCCACCCCGCGGCACCCGACCGACATCGGAGCGCGCCCGGGAAGCCTTGTTCAATACGTTGGCGACCGAGATGGATCTGATCGGTGCGCGCGCCCTGGACCTGTATGCCGGATCAGGAGCGGTCGGCATCGAGGCGCTGTCTCGAGGAGCTGACGCCGCTGTATTTGTAGAGTCTGACCATCGGGCGGCGGCGATCTTGCATGAGAACCTCGCCACAGTCGGATTGCCGGGCGCGGTGGTGCACCGCTGCAGCGTTGAGACGTACTTGGCGGCGGCTGGCGCCGACGACGCCTTCGATTTCGTTTTTGTGGATCCGCCCTATGCCGTTCCCGCGACCATCGTCAGTCACCTCTTGGTTCGGCTCGCGGACGAGCGCTGGCTGACCGACGGGGCGATCGTGGTGGTCGAACGATCGTGGCGCGACTCCGCGCCCGAGTGGCCAAATGAGATAAAGGCCATGAAGCAAAGACGTTACGGCGAGGGAGCGCTTTGGTACGGTCGCCGCGTGTAGTGCCCGCTACGGCCTTCGGTGTGCGGGTGCCTCGCGCAGACCGTGACCCGACCCAGACCGTGACCCGACCCAGACCGTGACCCGACCCAGCCCAGACCCAGCCCAGACCAGAAGGTGCGATGACTGCCGAGACCATTGTCCGAAGAGCTGTCTGTCCAGGGTCGTTCGATCCGGTTACGAACGGGCATCTCGACATCATCGGCAGGGCCGCCCAGCTCTACGACGAGGTGGTCGTCGCGGTGCTGATCAACAAGACCAAGTCGTCCTTGTTCACCGTCGACGAGCGACTGGCCCTCCTGAAAGAGGTCACCGCCGAATATCCGAATGTTCGAATTGATTCGTTTCACGGTTTGCTTGTGGACTACTGCCGCTCGAACAAAATCCCCGTCATCCTGAAGGGCATTCGCGCCGTGAGTGACTTCGACTACGAGTTGAAGATGGCTCAGATGAACCGGGGTCTGACCGGAATCGACACGCTCTTCATGCCGACGAATCCCGAGTACAGCTTCCTTGCGTCTAGCCTTGTAAAAGAAGTCGCTACCTACGGTGGTGATATACGCGGCATGGTCCCGGACTCGGTCCATGCTCAGATGCTGGCCCGAATCGAGGAGAACAGCGGTCGTGACTGATCACACTCTGGCCCGCGCTGATGAAGTGCTGACGGAGCTGGTCGAGTTGATCGAGACCGCGCGAACGCTACCGATGTCCTCCTCGTGTGTGGTCCCGAGAGAACGCACGCTCGATTTGTTGGATGCGCTTCGCGAGGTTCTGCCGCCGGAGATGATGGAGGCCCGACGAGTCGTCGCCCAGCGTGATCGGCTGCTCGCCGAGGCTGGCGAGCGGGCAGAAGAGATCGGGCGAGCTGCGCAGGAGGAAGCGGACACCGTCGTGGATACGGCTCGAACGGCGGCCCACAACCTGCTCGAGGAGGCCAAGGCCGAACAGGCAATGTTGGTGGCCTCAGCTACGGTGCATCAGGCCGCAAGCACCGAAGCTGCCCGCGTCACCGATGATGCGAACGCCTACGCAGCCGGCGCTCGGCGGGACGCCGAGGAATACGCGGAAAGGCTGAAATCAGACGCCTACGGGTACGCGGACAAGACCCTTTCAGAGCTCGTGGCCAACTTGCAGCGGTTGGCTGCGACCGCCGAAAACGGCCGAGCGGCGCTCGGTAACAGCACTCCGCCAAGCAGCTGAGCGGCCGTCCTCATAGCGACCCGCGATGACAGCCTACGAGGGTGCGATTTCATCCCTCGCCGTACCTCGGGTAGCCTGAACGACGGCCAATTGCACGTTCTGGCCAGCTGCAAAGGTCCGCTCGTTTCTGCTCACCGAAGGTCAACCCGTGAATACCCGAAGCTTGTTCGTCCTGGACACCAGGGAACTCGGACGGGGTCCCGGCGCGGGTCGTGAATATCGGCGTGAGATACCTGCTCCTGCGCATCTCGGCTTGGACATGATCGGAGTGCCAGAAGGTTCTCCGCTCGATCTGACCGTCCGGCTTGAATCGGTGACCGAAGGCGTACTGGCGACAGGCGTGGTCACCGGCGAGCTGAGCGGTGAGTGCGGGCGCTGCCTGATCAGGTACACCGACGAGTTGGAGGTCGACTTTGTCGAGTTGTTCGCATACCGCGACAGCACTACGGAGCAGACCACCGACTCGGACGAGGTCTCACGGTTGCAAGGTGATCGCTTGGACCTTGAGCCAGTCGTCCGGGACGTGACGGTGTTGAGTTTGCCGCTTACGCCGCTGTGCGACCCGGACTGCGGCGGTTTGTGCTCCGAATGTGGGGAACGAATCGACGATCTTCCAATAGGCCATTCGCATAGCCAGATCGACCCTCGTTGGGCCGCTCTAACCGAGCGGTTCGACACCGAAGCAGTTCGTACGGACGGTCAACCGACCGCGATTCGTACGACAGAGAGTCAGGAGTAACCGCCGTGGCCGTCCCGAAGCGGAAGACGTCGCGTTCGAACACCCGGAGCCGGCGCTCCCAGTGGAAGACGAGCGCGCCGACGCTGGTCACCTGCCCGAACCGTGCCTGCGGGCAGCCGACGTTGCCGCACACTGCGTGCAGCAATTGCGGTCAGTACGACGGACGGCAGGTTCTCGCGGTCTGACCGCGAGCGTATGGACTCCATCCTGCAAGAGGCCGGGGTCGTCGATGGCACCCGGTAGGCCGGCTCAAAACGCCGATCCGGCTGAGCTGGCCGCCGAGCTCGGCGTCCAAATGGACACCGAGCTTTTCACTCGTGCGCTCACACACCGCTCCTACGCGTACGAAAACGGCGATTTGCCGCATAACGAGCGCCTGGAGTTTCTGGGCGATTCGGTGCTCGGCGTCGTAATCACCGAGGCGCTATATCTCAATCACCCGGACCTTCCCGAGGGCAAGCTTGCGAAGCTGCGAGCATCGGTCGTCAACATGCGGGCTCTTGCGGACGTGGCTCGAACGATCGGCGATGGCGGAATCGGTAAGTACCTCTTTCTCGGCAGGGGAGAGGACGCCACCGGCGGCCGAGACAAGCCATCGATCCTCGCGGACACGCTTGAGGCCATTCTTGGTGCGATTCATCTACAGCACGGCATTAGCACTGCTACCGAGGTAATTCACCGGCTCTTCGACGATGTCTTGAAGGCGGCGCCTGGCTACGGCGCCGGCTTGGATTGGAAGACCTCTCTGCAGGAACTGACGGCCCTTCGCGGGTTAGGCGTCCCGGACTACGAAATCACGTCGAGTGGACCCGATCACGCCAAAGCCTTCACCGCGGCTGCAGTGGTCGGCGGTAACACCTATGGTGTGCGACCTGGTCGCAGCAAGAAAGAGGCCGAGCAAGCAGCGGCCGAGGCCGCCTGGAGAGCACTGAGTCCGAATTCGCTCGAGGCCCTACCGGTGAGCGCCACCGTCGAACAACCCGGTGCCTGAGCTTCCCGAGGTAGAGACCGTGCGGTCCGGCCTCGAGCGCTGGGTGCTCGGGCGAACCATCGACACCGTCGATTCGCTACATCCTCGTGCCACCCGCCGCCACCTTGCCGGGCCTGCTGATCTTGCTGACCAACTTCGCGGTCGAACAATCACGGCTGTCCATCGACGCGGCAAATACTTGTGGATGCCGCTGAATGGTGGTCCGGACAGCCTGACGGCGCACCTTGGAATGAGCGGGCAGTTGCTCGTCCTGGCGCCCGATACTCCCGCCGGTCGCCATCTACGTGCTCGATTCCGTTTCACTGACGATGGCCCTGAGCTCAGATTCGTCGACCAACGGACGTTCGGCGGACTCCAGCTGGACCAACTGGTGCCCGAAGGCCCGGACTGGGTACCCGAAGGAATAGCTCACATCGCCCGTGACCCGATGGATCCGGCATTCGACGATGGTGGCTGGTTTGCAGCGGTAAGGCGCCGAAACACCACGATCAAACGTGCGCTGCTCGACCAGACGTGCATCTCCGGGGTCGGCAACATCTATGCAGACGAGGCCCTATGGCGAGCACGCATACATGGAGATCGTTCCACCCGGTCGCTCTCCCGTGCCAAACTGGTCGACCTGCTGGCTGGACTGCGGGCTGTGTTTTCCGACGCGTTGTCAGCGGGCGGTACCTCGTTCGACGCGCTGTACGTCAACGTGAACGGCGAGAGTGGATATTTTGACCGATCGCTGAATGCCTACGGACGGGTTGGCGAGCCGTGTCCGCGATGTGGTCGCGCAATCAGCCGAATCAAGTGGATGAATCGCTCCTCATACTTTTGCGCAAACTGTCAGCGATTGCCCAAGGTGTCCGGTTCGCGGTGAGCTGGCGCGCGGGTAGCGACATTAATCGTGCCTGGGATTTGTTTCTTGGCGTGCGTAGTGCGACCATGGGATGACAGAAATCACTTCCTCACCGGCTCGACGTCGGCGGCTTCGTGCGCGAACGAACTAAGTCTTCGCCTCACGTGGTCGCCCGGCCGGCGGAGACCGCGAAAGGTCGCAACATGGCCAGGGCGTTGCTGGGACACCTTCCCACCTCTGCAGATCGTCACCTCATCGAAGAGAACGCCAGGCTCAGAGCCCGCGTTCGAGATCTCGAGGCAGAGCTCGCTGAACTGAAGGACTCGATGTCCTCGGTCGAGCTGCTTGACGAGTTACACCGGATCACCAGCTCGGCCTCTGCGCTGGCCTGACGTACGACAGCCGGCCCGAGCGGTAGATTGCGCTGAGCGGTTCCGGGCGCGAGGCCCAGGCGGCGTGGCACAGGGTTACGAGTACGGGCCCTGCAGGTCCAGCTGCGCACTTGGTGTTCGTTCGGCACCGCGAACAACGCCATCGTCGAGCTACTTCCGGAGCCTGAGTGCATCTCAAATCACTGACGCTGAAGGGCTTCAAGTCTTTCGCATCGGCAACGACGCTCCGATTCGAGCCTGGAATCACGGCCGTCGTCGGCCCGAACGGTTCCGGAAAATCCAACGTCGTCGACGCGATCGCTTGGGTACTTGGTGAGCAAGGTGCCAAGGCGTTGCGCGGCGGCAAAATGGAAGACGTCATTTTCGCCGGTACCGCCGGACGGCCTCCGCTCGGGCGCGCTGAGGTCACTCTCACGATCGACAACACAGACAACGCCCTGCCGATTGACTACACCGAGGTGTCCATCACTCGGCGGATGTTTCGAGACGGGGCGAGCGAATACGAGATCAACGGCGACGCCGCGCGCCTGCTCGACATCCAGGAGCTCCTCTCGGACTCCGGCATCGGACGAGAGATGCACGTCATCGTCGGCCAGGGCCAACTTGACTCCGTGCTTCAAGCTCGCCCTGAAGACCGCCGTGGTTTCATCGAGGAAGCCGCCGGAGTCCTAAAACATCGCAAGCGCAAAGAGCGTGCTCTGCGCAAGCTCGACGCGATGCAGGCCAACCTCACTCGGCTCAACGATCTGACCGGCGAGCTCCGCCGCCAGCTCAAGCCTCTGGGGAAGCAGGCCGAAGTCGCTCGCCGTGCCGCGGGTGTCCAGGCGGAGCTTCGCGATTCCCGGCTGAGGTTGCTGGCTGATGACCTGATCTCGCTACGTGCTGCCTTGGAAGCCGAAGTGGCTGACGAGGCGGCCATCCGTACCCGGCGCACCTTGGTCGAGAACGAGCTCGCCACCGCGGCTGCCGCTGAAGCGGAGCTTGAGCTCGCACTGGCTGCCGACGCACCGGCGGTAGCCGCAGCGCAAGAGGTGTTTTTTCGGCTCTCAGCTCTGCAAGAGCGCTTCCGTAGCACCCAGAAGTTGGCAGCTGAGCGCGTTCGGCATCTGTCGGAGTTCGGCGAGGAAGCGCGCCGGGGGCGCGACCCGGAAGAGCTCGAACGCGACGCCTCGGCGATTCAAAGCGAGGAGTACGCCCTCGCTGCCCAACTCGAGGATGCACGGATCGTCCTTCAGGAGGCCGTGGCCGCTCGGCAACAGGGAGAACGGGAGCTCGCCGACGCAGAGCGCGCCCTCGTCGCGGCTGCGCGGGCGGTTGCTGACCGCAGGGAGGGCCTGGCGAAACTGGCAGGGCAGGTCAACGCGTTGCGGACTCGCGCCTCGGCCGGAGGTGACGAGATCGCGCGAATCGGCGCGGCGGCACAACAGGCACGTGAGCGAGCAGCTTCCTCCTCAGTCGAACTCGCGGCGGCTCAGGGCGAGGTGGGCGCGCTTGACGACGGCGAGGTCGATCTCGACGCGCGACACGAAGCAGCGCTCGAGCAGTTCGAACTGGCCTCGGCGCGAGTCGAGGATCTTGTCAAAGCCGAGCGTGAAGCGGAGCGCGATCGATCGACCTGGGCCGCCCGCAGAGATGCCTTAGCCATGGGCCTCAGGCGCAAGGACGGCGCCGGAGCACTGCTCGCGGCGGGGTCACAACTACCCGGTGTGCTCGGTTCTGTAGCGGCCTTGCTGTCGGTTGAGGCGGGCGACGAGGTCGCCCTGACCGCGGCTCTCGGTGCGATCGCCGACGCGGTGGCGCTGAGTTCAATCGCCGATGTGCCAGCCGCCCTGCAGCTTCTCAGGTCTTCTGAAGGCGGCCAATCGGGCTTGTTGATCGCTGGTGATCCTCCTGACGGGACTGAGCGGCACACGGATAGATCCGAGTGGCCGCCGCTTCCCGCTGGCGCGCGCTGGGCTGTTGATCTCGTGACCGCGCCGGCAAACCTTCGGGGAGCAGTCGCGCAGGCGCTGTCCCAAGTGGCACTGGTGGAGGACCTTGCGTCGGCTAAACGGCTGGTCGAACTACATCCCGAGGTACGCACTGTCACCCGCGATGGTGATGTACTCGGTAGAACCTGGGCTTTCGGCGGTTCCTCGTCGTCGCCGAGCGTTTTAGAGGTCCAGGTCGCCGTAGATGAGGCCGAGCAGAAGGCCATCGAATCGGCGTCGCGATACGAGCGTCTGCAGGCCGACTTGACACAGGCGAAAGCCGTAGCCGCCCAGCTGAAGGATGGCGTAGAGGCCGCCCTTGCTGCTCTGAACCAATCCGATGCCAGGTTGAACGCGGTCGCCGAGCGGCTTGGGCAGCTTTCTCAGGTCGAGCGCTCCGCGGTGGCAGAGGCCGAACGTCTCGATATCGCCCGCGCTGAAGCAGAGCGTGCCCGGGACGAGGACCTGGCCGGTCTCGTTGAGCTTGAGGAGCGTTTGCGGCTCGCCGAATCCGAGCCGGCCGAACAGGAGCCGCCGGTCGAGCAGCGCGACGACCGAGCGGCTTCGGTCGCGGCTGCCCGACAGGCAGAGATGGACGCTCGGCTGGCGGTTCGCACCCAAGAGGAGCGGGTGCGGGCCCTGTCTGGCCGAGCCGAGCAGTTGTTGCGTGCCGCAGCGGCCGAGCGCGACGCACGCAGTCAGCAGGAGGCGGCGAGGCGCAAGCGCGCCGCGAGTGCCCTTGTCGCTGAAGCGGTGAGCGATGCCGCTTTGAGGGCGATGCCATATCTCGAGGCAGCCGTAGCCAAGGCCGCGACCGAGCGTGAAGCGGCCCAGCAGGCGCGGCTGGAGCGTGAATCAGCGCTCTCGACGGCGCGTGTTACTGCTCGCAGACTGGCTGGCGACCTGGCGAAGCTGACTGACGCCGTCCACCGCGACGAGGTTGCCAGGGCCGAGCAGCGCCTGCGGATCGAGCAGTTGGAAGCTCGGTCAGCAGAGGAGTACGGCGTCGCGGTCGACATTCTGACCCACGACTACGGACCTGACCAGCCAGTGCCGCCGTCGTCATCGGAGATGGCCGAATACCAGCAGGCCCACGAACGTGGCGAGAATGTCATCGTCCCTCAGCCGGGGCCCTTCGACCGGCCCGCGCAAGAAAAGCGGGCTGCCAGAGCCGAGCGGGATCTGGCCCTGTTGGGCAAGGTCAATCCGCTGGCGCTCGAAGAATTCGCCGCGTTGGAGGAGCGTCATCAATTCCTGGCCACTCAGCTGGAGGATCTGAAGAACACGCGCCGAGATCTGCTCACTGTCGTCAAGGAGGTCGATGACCGAATCCTCGAAGTGTTCACCGCTGCCTATCACGACGTAGAACGTGAATTCGAGATCGTCTTTCGAACCTTGTTCCCGGGCGGCGAAGGCCGACTCGTCCTCACCGAACCGGACGACATGCTGCTCACCGGCATTGACATCGAAGCCCGTCCGCCGGGCAAGAAGGTAAAACGGCTTTCGCTGCTTTCAGGTGGCGAGCGGTCGTTGACCGCCGTCGCCCTTCTGGTGGCGATCTTCCGAGCCAGACCCAGCCCGTTCTATGTGATGGACGAGATCGAGGCAGCGCTCGACGACGTCAACCTGGGCAGGTTGGTCGGATTGATCGGCGAACTGAGAGCTAGCAGCCAGATCATCATCATCACGCACCAGAAGCGCACGATGGAAGTCGCCGATGCTCTGTACGGGGTGACCATGCGCGGTGACGGCATCACTCAAGTGATCAGTCAGCGGTTGCGGGACGAACCCGACGTGCCGGCCAACGTGAGCTAGCCTTGGTTTCAGGGAACTCGCCCATAATATCTGGTTACATACCGTATGTGAGATATCGCAGCTTCTGAGCGTGTTCAGGGGCCACCTCACAGGTTCGTGAAACCAAGGCTGTCAGTTTCAGCAGGTAACGTTCCCGTGGTGTTGCGTCGAATAGTCCTGGTTGCCGTCCCCCTTCTTGCCATCGCATCGATGTTGGCTGGCTGTACGGCGGCACCCAGCCCGTCCATTTCTGCCGCTGGTTCTGCCTCTGCGCCCGTGTCAGCGTCAGCCTCGAGCCCGAGCGCAGGGGCGAGTTCGTCCTCAGCCGCACCTAAGCCGCCGCCCAAGCCCGTCGCGCCGACGAAGAAGGTGCACGTCTCACTGTTGGAGAACGACGGCGGCACCTATGGCGTAGGCATGCCGATCATCGCGTGGTTCGACCGCGCGCCTACCAACGCGAAGGCTTTTGCTGCGGCCACGACCGTCACCGTGAACGGGAGGCCGATCAGTGGTAGTTGGTACTTCGAGTCGACGGCGCATGCGGGTTCGGCCATGGAAGCTCACTACCGGCCGTCGACGTATTGGCCCGCCCACGCCAAGATTCAGATGAATCTGCCTGTCAACGGCCTCACTGCCGGACCGGGCCTGTCTTTCGACGACAGCCTCACCTTGTCGATCTCGACGGGTGCGGCCAACATCCTGACGGTTGACGCCAATACTTTGCAGATGACCGTAAAGACTGACAACAGGTTGTACGGCACGTTCGCGGTTTCGCTTGGTGCATCGAACACCCCGACCGCCCGTGGCACGAAGGTCATCATGGAAAAGGGCGCGGATATTTCGATGAGAGGTCCTGGCTACTACGACCCGCACGTTCAGTGGACCCAGCGACTGACTTACGGCGGCGAGTACCTGCATTCGGCTCCGTGGAACGTAGCCAATCTAGGCGTACGCAGTACTTCGAACGGCTGCACAAATCTCTCTCCGGCGGTTGCCAAGCAACTCTTCAACTTCCTCGAGATCGGTGACGTGGTGAGCTACCCCAACGCAAACGGGCCGGCGATGCAACTCGGCCAGGGGTACGGCGACTGGAACGTTCCGTGGACTACCTGGCTGACGGGTGGAGCCCTCAAGACGGCCTAGTCCCTCAAGACGGCCTAGTGGTATGCCGAGTGGCACTCGGCCCAACAATCGCGCAGTTCATCTCGGCGCGTAGGTGCCGACGACGTCGGCAACCTCGGCAGCGATTTCTTGCCCGCCCCTGGTGCTGAGAGGATGAGCAGGTGCTCCCCATCATCCTGACCATCGTCGTACTCCTGGTTCTCGCCGCGATTGTCGTTTTCGGCTTTGTCCTGCCTCGGTCTCGCAGGCGAAGCGCTGGCGGCTTACCCAGGGCCGAGCCGACCGCGCTACGGACGGGTGAGACCGGCATCGCTCGCCCGCCTGACGGCACGCAGGGCACTGTGGGCACGCTGCCGCCGACTGAGCCAACGAGTACTGACCTCGCCACGCCGCCCGACGGCCAAATTTCACAGATCGCAGACGAGGCGGTTCTGCCGGCCGAGCAACTCGACGTCCCGGAACCCACTGCTAGTCGCATGCGCCGGCTTCGAGCCAGGCTGGCGAGGTCACAGACAACGCTTGGCCGCGGGCTACTGTCCGTACTATCCCGGGACAAACTTGACGACGAGGCTTGGGACGAGATCGAAGAAGCACTCATAACGGCCGATGTCGGTCTCGCGTCGACGACGGAGATAGTCGCTCGGCTTCGTACCCGTACACAAATTCTCGGCACCCGAAGTCACACGGAGTTACGGGCGCTCCTCAGCGAGGAATTGATTACGGCGCTGCGTCCGGAGATGGACCGGACCCTCCACACCGTGTCCAGCGGTGAAGGCCCGGCGGTTGTCCTTGTTGTCGGGGTGAACGGAACCGGAAAGACAACGACGTGCGGCAAGCTTGCTCGAGTCCTCATCGCCGATGGTCGTACCGTGCTGCTCGGGGCCGCCGATACCTTTCGCGCTGCCGCAGCGGATCAACTTCAAACCTGGGGCTCTCGGGTAGGCGCGGAAACCATTCGTGGACCGGAAGGGGGCGACCCGGCCAGCGTCGCTTTCGAAGCGGTCAAGGCGGGCAAAGCCGCTGGAGTCGACACCGTGCTCATCGACACGGCTGGACGGTTGCACACCAAGGTCGGTCTGATGGATGAGCTCGGCAAGGTCAAGCGCGTCGTTGAGAGGCAGGGTCCGATAGATGAGACCCTGCTGGTTCTCGATGCAACGACCGGCCAGAATGGACTGACCCAGGCGCGAGTCTTCACTGAGGTCGCCGACGTCACCGGCGTGGTTTTGACGAAGCTCGACGGCACAGCCAAGGGCGGCATCGTAATCAGCGTGCAAGCCGAACTCGGCGTCCCAGTAAAGCTGATCGGACTCGGTGAGGGTGTGGACGACCTTGCACCTTTTGACCCCGAGCAGTTTGTCGACGCGCTTTTGGGCGACGCCGTTGGCTAGCCGTGGGCTGGCTAGATTCTGCTGACCCTGTCGAGAAAACCGAGTACCCGAGCCCACATGAGGTCAGCGTTCACAGGCTCGTACTCGTCTGGCAGCGACCGATCTGTGAACAGGTGCCCCCGACCGACGTAGTCGAATTGTTCGAGAGGTGCATCGGAGGCTTTGAGCCATTCCCGAACTTCAGCGATCGATGAGTCGCTACGAAACGGATCGTTGTACGTGTAGTGAATCTGCGCAGGTACGCGCCACGGCCAGGGCGTTGCATCCAGACCGAGCAGGCGGGGAGGGGCGGCGCCGGCGAGCATGAGAACACCCAGCGCCGATGGCCGCTGGCTGGCGACGAACTCGCTCATACCTCCGCCGTTGGAGAAGCCGGCATACACGATGGCTTCGCCTAGCCCAGCGACGGCGTCGAGTGCGCGCTGCGCGAGTACCTGATAGCCAATAGACTCGGCAAACGCGCTGGCCTCGTCGTAGTTGTCGAAGACCTCGCCTTCGTACTGGTCCACGACGTGCACGCGATGCCCAGCAGCGGAGATGACATCGGCGGCTTGGCTCACCCCGGCTCGTATTCCGAGAACGGAATGGAACAGAGCTATCTGGGTCATGCCGACGAAGCTAGTGCAAGACTCCGACAAGGCGACGGCTGATCTGGCAAGCTCGGAATTCTTGAATAGCTTGATAGCAGGACGCGGCTGGCAATCCCGGTCTGCGTTCTGAATCGCAACGACGCGAGGAGCTTGTACGTGAAGGCATTGTTCAAGTCCGGGCCCCATGCTGGGTTCGAGTTCGTTGATAGACCCGAGCCCGAAGCCGCCGACGACGAGGTGAAGATCCGAGTCCTACGAACTGGGCTCTGCGGAACGGATCTGCATATCGAGGCCTGGGACGAGTGGGCCCAGCATGAGGTCAAAACGCCATTGATACCCGGTCACGAATTCTTCGGCGAGGTGGCCGAAATCGGATCCGCGGTACGAGACGTGCGAGTCGGAGACCTGGTCTCGGGTGAAGGCCACATAGTTTGTGGAATCTGCCGCAATTGCCGCGCTGGACGGCGCCAGATGTGCATCAGGACCTCGAGCGTGGGTGTGCACCGCGATGGTGCCTTCGCCGAATACGTCGTACTGCCAGAAAGCAATGTCTGGGTGCATCCTTCCGACATCGATCCCGATCTCGCTGCGATCTTCGATCCCTTCGGCAACGCCGTACACACGGCGTTGAGCTTCCCCATGGCCGGTGAAGATGTACTGATCACCGGTGCCGGTCCGATAGGCCTCATGGCTGCCGCAGTAGCCAGACATATCGGAGCCAGGTTCGTGGTCATCACCGACATCAGCGAACCGCGGCTGACCCTGGCGCGCAGCCTCGGCGTTGATCTCGCTGTGAACGTCGAACAGACATCGATCGCGGCAGCGCAGGCCAGCCTCGGCATGCGCGAAGGATTCGACATAGGGCTCGAGATGTCAGGGCAGCCCACCGCGCTACCAGACATGATCGCGAACATGAATCACGGTGGTCGTATCGCAATGCTCGGCCTCCCGACGAAGCAGATCACTGTGAATTGGGCCCGAGTAGTCACACATATGCTGACGATCAAAGGCATCTACGGTCGAGAGATGTACGAGACCTGGTACGCCATGAGCGCGATGTTGCGGTCTGGACTAGACATTTCCCCTGTCATCACAGATCGGTTCGATGCGGCGGATTGGGCCAAGGGTTTCGCCACCGCGCGAGCCGGTGTCGGTGGCAAGGTCGTGCTCGACTGGAGCAAAGTTTGACGTGAGGCGAAATAGCATTTGTCACGCCTGGACAGGTCCTTGAGTATCCAAAAGGAGAAACTGCGATGTATGGCACCATGCGCGAGCAACTCATAGCTACGCTCGATGAGATCCGCGAGGCCGGTCTTTACAAGAGCGAGCGCCAGATCAGCTCGGCACAGTCGGCGCACATCACGGCTGGCGGCAAGAGAGTGCTAAATTTTTGCGCGAACAATTACCTGGGTTTGGCTGACCACCCCGACATCGAGGCAGCAGCGAAGAAGGCCATTGATGATTGGGGATTCGGGCTCGCGAGCGTGCGTTTCATCTGCGGTACCCAGACTCTGCACATCGAACTTGAGCGGGCAGTATCAGCCTTTCTCGGCACGGAAGCCACGATTCTTTACTCGTCTTGCTTCGATGCAAACGGAGGGGTTTTCGAGACGCTGTTCACAGCCGACGATGCAATCATCTCCGACGAGCTGAATCACGCCTCGATCATCGACGGCATCCGGCTCTCCAAGGCTCAGCGATATCGATACCGCAATCGCGACATGGCTGACCTGAAGGCTCAATTGGTGGCCTCGGCAGGCGCGCGACAGCGGGTGATCGTAACCGACGGCGTTTTCTCAATGGACGGTTATCTCGCTCCGCTACGGCAGATCTGCGATCTCGCGGCGGAGCACGACGCGTTGGTCATGGTGGACGACTCCCATGCGGTCGGTTTCATTGGAGAACACGGTCGGGGTACGCCCGAGCTGGCAGGGGTTTCCGATCAGGTCGATATCTACACGGGGACCTTCGGCAAGGCGCTTGGCGGCGCTTCCGGCGGGTACGTTAGCGGGCGGGCCGAGATCGTAGAGCTCTTGCGGCAGCGATCGCGTCCGTATCTATTCTCAAATACCGTGGCACCCGCCGTCGTTGCGGGCACTTTGGCTGCGCTCGACCTTGTCGAGCGCAGCGCCATGCCCAGGGCCACCTTGCGTCAGAACGCCGAGCTATTTCGAAATCGCATGACCTCAGCAGGATTCGAGCTTCTCGACGGCGAACATCCGATCGTTCCGGTCATGTTCGGTGATGCGGCCTTGGCCGCCCGAATCGCCGATGCGATGCTGGACCAAGGCGTTTACGTGATTGCCTTCAGCTACCCGGTCGTCCCACAGGGAAAGGCCCGGATCCGCGTGCAGCTTTCAGCAGCCCACTCGACCGAGGACGTAGAGACCTGCGTCGCGGCCTTTGTGACCGCACGTGATCAAACGCCGGGCGCCAAACCCATGTCCTGATAGATGCCGAGCGGATTGCCCCAGGGATCTGTCAAGTTCGCGAAGGTGACCAGTCCCGGCAGCCGCTTGATCCGACCCGGTTCGAAGCCTTTTGCCTCCAGGATCTTCACCGATGCCTCGATGTCATCGACCTTGAGCCTGAGCCTGAAGGACGATGGCGCGATTTCTTCCCGTCCCGTGGCCAGCTGTAGCCAGGCACCGGGGGAGATTTCCCATTCGTAAAAGTCCGGATCAGGGCCCATGTCGGGATCTCGTCCGATGAGCGCACAGTAGAAGGCAAGGGCCTGTTCACGGTCGCCGACGTGGATCGCGACAGTGAGGCCACGCACACTCATTTCAGTCATAAGGCGACCCTAATCCATCGACATCGCGGCCTCAGCCAGACCCATACCGGGTCAGTGAACGCAGCGCACGGCGAAGCGCGTCCGTGCCGTCAACGAGCGATCTGCGGACACCGGGATCCAGGTCCGAGCGAGCGAGCGTGACTTCGGCAAGTTCCAGGGTCTGCGCGCTGGCACTCGTCGTCGGGTAGCTCAGCAGCGTTACCCGAGCCAAGGACCAGCCACGTCGATGTGATGACGTAGCGGGCAGATCGGTAAAGTACCTGGCGACGTACTCGTGGGTCAGTTCGGTCTGGCTCGGCTCAAAGAACGCTTCGGCGGTCGCGTATAGCTCATAAGCCGGGGTCTCGCTGGGCTCGGTTAGTAGCCTCCACGCGATGCGCTTCGATTCTGCGTCCGGGCGCAGGGCGCGGGCGCGGGCAGCATGTCCGTAACCGGAGGTGCTTCGATCACGCTGCAGCTCCGCGCCGATCAGATCACCGTCGGCCGATCCAAGCGCAGCGAGGCGGGCCACGATGGCCCAACGTAGTTCGGCGTCGACCCTCAGCTGATCTGGCACATCATTGCCGGCAAGCCATGCTTCGAGCCGGGCGCTGTCGCGCGAACTGCGAATGAAGGCGCGGGCCGCGACCAACTGCGGGTCGCTGCCCGGCTTCGCCGCATCCAACAAGCTGGCGGCAAGCTCGGCGACGCGTCCCAGCCGAGCTGCGCGGTCCCCGACGGGCGCGAAGGTGCCGGCAAGGTGATGCGCGCTGAACTGGAGCAGATCGGCGATGACGATCGCTTCTGACTCAGTGCTTAGTGCGGCCAACACGATGTTCAACGCCTCAGCGGGATTGAGATCAGCGTCTCGGACGGAGTCACGGATGGCATTGAAGACGACCACGCGAGTCAAGGGATTCTCGATCTTCGCCAACACGCTGCGGACCGCAGGCCAGTTATTCTCGCCGAATCTGATCTTGGCCCAGGTCTCGTCGATCGAATCGGCCACCGCCAACGTCACCGGACGCCCCGTCTCCAGCCTCAGCGGTTCGGGCCCGTTCGCGACTATGGCCACCGGCTCGTTGAACACCACTGACCCTTGCGCGTCGAAGCCCGCCACATGTATCGCGTGCGGTCGCCTGCTGGCGTCCGGGGAGAATCGGGTCAGCGTGACCTGATCGCTCGCGGGCGCAGCAGAGATCGTGTCCAGGCCGCTGGTACGAAGCCATTGCGCCGACCAGTCGTCGAGACCTTGTGCACCTGCATCGGTCCATGCCGTCATGAGGTCACGGAACTCGGCGTTGGAGTAGGAATGCCGAGCGAAATAACTCCGTAGGCCACTGAAGAAGATCTCGTCGCCCAGAAACGCCGCAAGCTGCTTCAGAGCCGAGGCGCCCTTGGCGTAGGAGATACCGTCGAAGTCGGCGAGTGCCGAGGCTGCATCGGCAGATCCGTTGCCAGCCACCGGATGGGTAGAGGGCGCCTGGTCGGCGACGTACCCCCAGTCCTTGCGGCGGATTCCGAACTCCGTCCATGCCGCGTAGTCGGTAATTTCTGAACAGACCCGATGTGCCATGTACTCGGCGAACGACTCGTTCAGCCATAGATCGTCCCACCAACGCATCGTGACCAGATCGCCGAACCACATGTGTGCCATCTCGTGCACGATCGTGTTCGCTCTGACGCCACGTTCTGCCTCAGTCACGGCTGAGCGAAAAACGTATTGATCGCGCAGCGTTACACATCCCGGATTTTCCATGGCGCCTGCGTTGAAATCGGGGCAGAAGGCCTGGTGATATTCACCGAAGGGATAGCGAATCCCAAAAAGCTCGTGGTAACGATCGAATGCCCGGCGCGTGATCTCCAGCATCTCTGGAGCCTCGGCGTCGAGGCTCGCGGCCAATGACGCACGCGCGTGCAGACCCAGCTTGATGCCGTCGTGTTCGGCAGTAACCGAATGATAGGGCCCGGCAACCAAAGTGACGAAATAGGTGGACAGCGGGCGCGTAGTTGCCAAACTCCAGTGCCCCGGTTCGTGGCGGGTAGCCGCCCCGTTGCCGATCACGATCCAGTCAACCGGGCACCTGACCTCGATCTCGTAGGTCGCTTTCAGGTCGGGTTGGTCGAAGCTGGTAAACCAACGCGGCCCAGCGTCCAAGAATGACATTGCGTAGCAGTACGCGCGGGAATCAGCGGGATCCACGTGTCGATGCAGCCCTTCACCGTCCGCCGAGAAAGCCATCGTCGACACGATGGTCAATTCGTTCTCGGCACGGAGGTTCGTCAGTGGCAGTCGCCCTTCCGACAACCCGGACAGGTCCACATCTTCGCCGTTGAGTACAGCGGACTCGACCGCAACTGCCTTGCAGTCCACGAAGGTGGCTGCGCCGGCCGTGCTGGCCTTGAACCGGATCGTTGTGGTCGAGGCAAACTCGGGATCGTCCTCGGTCAGGAGGAGGGAGATCCGGTAACTGTCCACCCTCAGCAGATTGGCCCGTTCGATGGCTTCGGCGCGTGTGAGACTCGGCATTGTCACGACGTTACCCAACTACCTCAAGCGGCCGCTGCGAACAACAGATAACCCTCGAGCATCACGATGGCAGCCGCGGCGACCCAATGGCCCGCAGGGACGGCGGCAGCACTGCGTACCCGCTCGATCACGATCAGACCGACCTGAAGCGCCGCGATCCAACCGAAGGTTATCGGGATCAGCTCGGCGTATCGCAAGCTCGACGAATAGACCCAGAACAGAACGGCGAAGCAACACAGCCCGGCCGCAAGGAAGGCGACCGAACCGCTGTCCGCCCAGCGCCGTGCCAAGATCGCGCCCACCAAGTCAAGGCCTGCTAGCACCAACATGGCGGCAACCGCCAGCAGGGTTCTCGGCAGGACGTCCGTCATTTTCAGCAGCGGCCAGCCCGATGCCGTCGAGAGGTCGGTTACCGCCCGAGGCTCCATCAATACCTCCGCTAGAGCGAGCCTGCCGCGCGGGTAGCAACGGTTATGGCTCTGGCTATCGGCGGGAGGAGCCGTCCCGATCTATCGCTGATACGTCTGCGAGGTCACGGTGCGTCCGGATCCGGCGCGATGACTGTGCGCTATCCGGACATCTCCGACGTGACGGTTGTCGCACTCGTGATCGTTAATCTGCCGGAAACATCCGAGGTCGCATTGCCGAAACAGCAACCCGACAATCTCTGGCTACGTTTCGAGGCAACGCCGCCTTCGACAATCCCACCAACGAAGGAGACGCACGGGTGCAATCTGCCATCTTGTTAGCTGCGGACCCAGCCACGGCGACCTTGGATTCCGGCAACACTGCCTGGATCCTCGCGTCCGCGGCACTGGTCCTGCTCATGACACCAGGTTTGGCGTTCTTCTACAGCGGCATGGTCCGCGCGAAGAACGCGCTCAACATGCTCATGATGAACTTCATCTGTCTAGCCGTCGTAGGTGTGCTGTGGACCTTCTACGGATTCTCGTGGTCTTTCGGGGCCTCCCGCTGGGGCGGCTTAATCGGGTCGAGCGCCAACTTCTACGGCCTGGGCAACCCGGACACGCTTAGCAGCCTGTGGGGCTTCGGGCCGATCTACAAGATCGGTTCCACCTTGCCCGACGGCGTTGCCACGGCAGGCGCGGGCGTGCCGGTGTTGGTCTTCGCGATGTTCCAGCTGATGTTCGCGATGATTACTCCGGCCCTGATCTCTGGTGCTATCGCGGACCGGGTGAAGTTCTGGGGCTGGACTCTGTTCGTCGGTATCTGGGTCACCGTGGTGTACTTCCCGGTCGCGAACTGGGTATTCGGCACCGGCTGGATCTTGAACAAGCTCCGGGCGGAGGACTTCGCAGGCGGTACAGCAGTCCACATCAACGCCGGAGCCGCGGCGCTCGCCTTGGTATTTGTTCTCGGCAAGCGGGTCGGCTGGCGCAAGGATCCGATGAAGCCGCACAACGTGCCGTTCGTGCTGCTCGGCGCTTCGCTGCTGTGGTTCGGCTGGTTCGGGTTCAACGCCGGATCCGAGGGCGCGGCAGACAGCGTCGCTGGCCTCGCCTTCACGACTACGACAGTCGCAACCTGCGCGGCGACGCTGGGCTGGCTGCTCGTCGAGCAACTGCGTGATGGCAAGCCGACGACCGTCGGCGCAGCCTCGGGTGCCGTTGCCGGTCTCGTGGCAATCACGCCGGCATGTGCGTTTGTCTCGCCACTGGGCGGCATGGCGATCGGACTCATCGCAGGCATTCTCTGCGCGCTCGCGGTCGGCCTGAAGTTCCGGTTCGGATTCGATGATGCACTCGACGTCGTCGGCGTCCACCTCGTCGGTGGTCTCACCGGCACGATCCTGATCGGGTTCTTCGGCTTCGATCACGGCGCACTCGCGGGCGGAGTGGAATCGAAACGAGGACTGTTCTACGGCGGCGGCGGCAAGCTGCTCGAAGTGCAGATCGTCGCGGCTGCGAGTGTCCTTGCATACTCGTTCGTGGTTACCTTCATCATCGGCACGGTGCTCAAGGCGGTCGGTATCTTCCGAGTCTCTGAAGACGCCGAACTCACCGGCCTCGACGAGTCCGAGCACGCAGAGTCGGCATACTCGTTCTCGACGGTGCTCAGCGGAGGCCTCAGCCACCTCACGGGTAGCGCGTCTGAACCAAACGAGAACATTTCTTCGGAACTGACCGGTAAGGGAGTCTGACCGCCATGAAGTTGGTGACAGCGATCATCAAGCCGTTCAAGCTCGAAGAGGTCAAGGTTGCCCTGGAAAATCTGGGTATCCAGGGTCTTACCGTGAGCGAGGTGTCCGGCTTCGGCCGGCAGCGTGGCCACACAGAGGTTTACCGAGGCGCGGAATACACCGTCGACCTCGTCCCGAAGGTCAAGGTCGAAGTTCTGGTTGGCACCTTGGACGCAGGCAAGGTAGTTGACGCGGTCACCGAAGCCGCCCGCACCGGCAAGATCGGTGACGGCAAGGTGTGGGTTACCGATGTCGACGCGGTGGTTCGCGTCCGAACTGGCGAACGGGATGAAGACGCCCTCTGAGAATTCCATCAGGTCGGTTCGGGCCGAGATACTGGCCCGAACCGACCTGGTCGGTCCGGAACTGCGGACCGCTCTGAGCGCTATGTACGACAGTTGGCTTACCGGGCTGCTGCCCGATATCGCCGGCATAGCGCTGTTGGCCGTCGGAGGTTTGGGGCGCAGGGAGCCGACCCCCTTCGGCGATCTGGATCTTGTGCTGCTGCACACCGGAAAAGTTCCGGAAATCGGCCGGGTGGCCGACGACCTGTGGTATCCGGTCTGGGATGCCGGAGTGGGATTAGACCATTCGGTTCGAACCGTCGACGAGGCCGTGTCGGTGGCCAACGATGATCTCAAGGCCATGCTGGGCATGCTGGACGCCCGGCATATCGCGGGCGATCCCGCGCTGACAGGTTTGTTGCGGGAACAGGTGATTTCACGTTGGCGACGGACGGCACCGTCCAGGCTGACCGAACTTCAGGAGCTTGCTCGCAACAGGTGGTCGACGCGCGGAGATGCGTCCTTCCTGCTCGAGCCGGACCTCAAAGACTGCCGGGGCGGGCTGCGTGATTGGGTGGGACTGCGCGCACTCGCCTCGGCGCAACTGGTCGACCTGGCCCCTGCCGCCGTGCAGGCCAGCGGGACGTTGCTCGATGTTCGCGGCGAACTCCACCGGATCTCCGGGCGGGCTGCCGACGTGCTGCGAGGCCAAGATCGCAGCGCGGTCGCGGTAGCGCTCGGCGCCCTGAACGATATTGGCGAGCCAGATGGCGATGCCGTATTGCGATCGGTGAACGAGTCGGCCCGTGCATTGGCCTACGCCACGGACGCGGCCTGGCGCCGAGTGGCCGCCAGCAACGCGCCGTCCGGGCGATCGAGCGTGTTCAAGCTGCGTCTCGGCCGGTCTTCGGCTGGACCCGATGCTGCATTTCGGACACCGCTTGCCAAGGACGTCGTCTCCCAAGGTGGCGAGGTCGTGTTGGCGCGCGACGCCGACCCGTGGGCCGATCCCGTTCTCGTACTCAGGGTGGCCCGGGCAGCAGCTGAACACGACCTGCCGATCAGTAGCTATGCGCTCTCGCGACTTGCTACCGAGTCCTCTGCAATGCCCGAACCGTGGCCGGCAGAGGCGCGCGGTGAATTCATTGGCTTGCTTGGCGCGGGCCGTCGCGCAATCGGGGCGCTCGAAGCCCTGGATCAGCACGGGCTGATGAGCCGGCTCATGCCCGAATGGGAGATTGTCAGGTTCAAGGCTCAGCACAATCCGGTACACAAGTTCACCGTTGATCGGCACCTGATCGAAGCTGCGGTGCAAGCCAGTGCGTTGGCCTCGGAGGTGAGCCGGCCAGATCTCCTGCTAGCGGGCGCGTTCCTGCACGATATCGGCAAGGGTCATCCCGGTGATCACTCCGTGGTCGGCGCGCAGCTGGCAGAAACCATCACCCGCCGTATGGGTTTCAGTCCGCGTGACGCCGAACTCATCACGGCCCAAGTGCGACATCACCTGCTGTTGCCCGACACCGCAACGCGCCGCGACATCGACGATCCTTCTACCGTTCAGCTTGTCATTTCCATCTTGAAAGGCTCGACCGAGCTGCTCGACCTTCTTCATTACCTGGCGATCGCCGACGCCGCGGCAACCGGACCGGCAGCCTGGAGTGACTGGAAGGCGGCGCTGATACGACAGCTCGTCAACCGAACCCGAGCCGTCATCGGCGGCGAGGCCCTGCCGGAACCGGAGCCGCTCTCGCCTGGGTTGGCGGCCCTCGCAGCGTCGGGTGAAACGAGAGTGGTGATCGAAGGATCAGACGTCATCGTGGTCGCTCCCGATGCGCCTGGTTTGCTCTCCAGAACGTCCGGACTGTTGGCGTTGCACTCGCTCGACGTTCAGGCAGCGGACGTCCGCACGGTCGGCGCGCATGCCGTCAGCCGGTTCACCGTCTCGCCGAGATTCGGACAATTCCCTGAGGCTGAAGTCCTCAACGCAGACCTGCTTCGTATTCTCGGTGGCACTCTGGGCCTCGATGACCGGTTGCGCGCGAAAGAGGCGGCCTATGAGAACCATGATGGCCTCGACGGGGATAAGCCCACACCCCGGTTCTTGTGGTTCGACGACGAGGCGACCGATGCAACCGTGCTCGAAGTGCGGACGCGCGACGGCATCGGACTCTTGCACTGGGTAACCGCGGCGCTCGAGGAAGCCGGACTTGACATCCGCTCGGCCAGAATTTCTTCGCTTGGTTCGTACGTGGTTGACGCGTTCTACGTGACCGACTCCGACGGCAAACCGCTCAACGAATCCAGGCAGGCTGACGTTACTTCGACGGTTGCTCTGGCTCTGGCGCACTGAACCCTGCCCGCCCAACATGGGGTTACCCCAACGTAGGGTTACGGGGTGCTAATCGCCGACTCCGTCATCGTCGTGACAGGCGCGGGTGGCGGAATCGGCGCCGAGCTGGCAAGGCGTTTTGTCGCGGCAGGCGCGCGAGCAGTCGAGCTGGTTGACAGGCGTGGCAAGGCGTTGCAGACAGTCGCGGACGAACTTGGCCCGGTCGCTCGCGTACATCAGCTCGATGTCACAGACGAGTCCGCGATGTCCGATCTCGTCGCGGCGGTGCTCGATCGTCATGGTCGGATCGATCTGTTCTGTTCCAACGCCGGTATCGCGACAGGCGTCGGCCTCCAGTCGGGACCGTTGGCCGACGGCGCATGGGGACTGGCATGGAATGTGCATGTGATGGCGCAGGTTTACGCCGCGCGGGCGGTGGTTCCGGCCATGATCGCAGCTGGCGGCGGCTACCTGCTGAACACTGCCTCGGCCGCCGGACTTCTCACCGCCCCGGGCGACGCGCCCTACGCCGCAACGAAACACGCTGCGGTGGCATTCGCCGAGTGGCTGGCGATCGAGTATGCCGAGCTAGGAATCAAGGTCAGCGTTCTGTGCCCAATGGGCGTTGACACCCCGTTGCTGTCAGGGCCGCTGGCGACGGGTAACGCGACCGCGCGTTCGGTCGCGGCGTCCGGCCCGATACTCAGTGTCGGTGAAGTCGCAGACGCGGTGATCGAGGGCCTGGCCACTGAAACGTTTCTCATTCTTCCGCACGCAGAAGTTGCCCAGTTGTGGTCAGCCAAGGCCGCCGACGTCCAGTCATGGCTGGCTGATACGCGCCGTATCTACGATCTCGCGCGTGCTCAGAAAATACTGCATACCGAAGACGCACGCCCTATCGATGCGGCAGAGTGGCACGAACGCTGATCCGTAACAGGGCTTGGAATAGGAGTTCGACACATGACTGGGGTAGCTGGTCGGGTAGCAGTAGTAACAGGCGCCGCTCAAGGTATCGGGGCCTCGATCGCAGTCAAGCTCGCCGCTGGAGGCGCCAAGGTCGGTGTCCTCGATCTGACTGGGTCGAATACCGAGCAGGTGTTGACCGAGATCCGGGCTGTCGGCGGTGTTGGCATCGGTATCAGTGCGGATGTGAGCCGCGCTGATCAGGTGCAGAGCGCATTCGAACGGGTCGCGGCGGAGTTCGGAAGTCTGGACATCCTGGTCAACAACGCAGGGGTCCTCCGTGACAACTTGCTGTTCAAGATGTCCGAGGACGATTGGGACACGGTCATGAATGTTCACCTCAAGGGCGCCTTTCTCTGCAGCAAGGCGGCGCAGAGGTTCATGGTCGAGGGGAAGTACGGACGGATCATCAGCATGAGTTCCACGTCGGCGTTGGGCAATCGCGGACAGTCGAACTATTCGACAGCCAAGGCTGGGTTGCAGGGCCTGACCAAGACGCTGGCAATCGAGCTCGGCCCATTTGGAGTGACCGCGAACGCAATCGCACCCGGCTTCATCGAGACGGCGATGACGAAAGCCACGGCCGACCGCACGGGCACCACGATCGAACAGATGCGCGCCGACGTTGCCGCCAGCGTCCCGGTGCGTCGAGCCGGTACACCGGCTGATGTGGCGAACCTGGCGGCGTTCTTTGCTGCGGAGGAGTCCGGTTATGTGACCGGTCAGGTCGTCTACGTGGATGGCGGACGTGGGTTGCTCTGACGACTGAGGTTCCCCGACCCGCTTGGATACTTCCTGGACAGGTCGCGTCCCGTAACCTGGGAGGTCGAGATACACAAGCGGCCGTGAGTGGCTGTCAGTTTTGAGGGGTTGCAGGTGTTCGACACACTGTCAGATCGGTTGAACAAGGTCTTCACGGGCCTGCGCGGCAAGGGCCGGCTTTCCGAGGCCGACATCGACGCGACCGCGCGGGAGATCAGAATCGCGTTGCTCGAAGCCGACGTGGCCCTGCCTGTCGTCCGTCAGTTCATCGCCGCGGTGAAGCAGCGTGCAACCGGCGAAGAAGTGTCACGTGCCCTCAACCCTGCCCAGCAGGTCATCAAGATCGTCAACGAAGAACTCGTAGAGATCCTGGGCGGCGAGACCCGGCGACTGCAGTACGCCAAGACTGGCCCTACCGTGATCATGCTCGCCGGCCTGCAAGGCGCGGGCAAGACCACTCTCGCCGGCAAACTTGCCTGGCACCTCAAACAGCTCGGCCATACCCCAGTGCTGGTCGCTTGCGACCTGCAGCGTCCCAACGCGGTGAATCAGTTGCAGGTGGTTGGCGAGCGTGCGGGTGTGGCTGTCTACGCCCCACAGCCCGGTAACGGCGTAGGTGACCCGGTCGCAGTTGCCAGGGATTCCATCGCATTCGCTGAGCGTTCGCAGCACGACATGGTCATCGTGGACACGGCGGGGCGTTTGGGCATCGATGCCGACATGATGGCTCAGGCCGCTGCGATCCGGGACGCAATCCAGCCTCAGGAGGTTCTCTTCGTCCTCGACGCCATGGTGGGTCAGGACGCAGTCAATACCGCCGAGGCATTTGCCACGGGCGTGGGTTTCTCTGGTGTCGTCCTCACCAAGCTCGACGGTGATGCTCGGGGCGGCGCGGCGTTGTCTGTCAGATATGTCACCGGCCAACCGATCATGTTCGCCTCCAACGGCGAGAAGCTCGAGGATTTCGACGTCTTCCATCCGGACCGGATGGCGTCGCGGATCCTCGGTATGGGCGACATGCTCACGTTGATCGAGCAGGCACAGCGGACCTTCGATGACGACGAGGCCGAAAAGATGGCCTCCAAGCTCGCGAGCGGCAACAACTTCACGCTCGAGGACTTTCTCGACCAACTGCAGGCGATCAAGCGGATGGGACCGATCGGCAATCTACTGGGGATGCTCCCCGGCGCAGGTCAGATGAAAGAGATGATCAGCCAAGTCGACGACAAGGACCTCGATCGAACTGCAGCGATTATCCGTTCTATGACGCCGGCCGAGCGAGCCGATCCGAAGATGATCAACGGTTCGCGCCGACTACGCATTGCCACTGGTTCGGGCGTGATGGTCAGTGAGGTCAACAACCTCGTCGATCGCTTCTTCGAAGCCCGCAAGATGATGATGCGCATGACTGGCGGCATGGGCATGCCAGGCGCCCGGCGAAACACCAGAAATGCAAAGGGCCGCAAGGGCAACAAGAAGGGAAAGAACAAGCAGGCTGGCAGGGGATCGAGCCAGCCCAGGACGCCGGCTGGTTTTCCGGGGATGGGTGGGCTTACCGGCGGGTTTGGCGGCCCTGGCGCAGGACTGCCTGGCGGCTTCAGTACGCCAGAACTTCCGCCTGGCACGCAATTGCCTGATCTGAGCAAGCTGAAGTTCCCCAAGAAATAGCGCCGGCGAACCCAGGAGCTTGAATATGACGGCAGGCACGGCTGATGCCACCGACACCGCCGCTCGCATCGCGGCGGGCTATGCGTTCAGCGGTATCGCCCTCGAGCTTGGTTGTGTCGTGTTGGACGGCACCGCGCATCCGGACGCCCCGGTGCGGATTCCACTCGGCATGCTCAACCGGCACGGACTCATAGCGGGCGCTACCGGAACCGGCAAGACGAAGACCTTGCAGGGGCTGGCCGAACAGCTCTCAGCAAACGGCGTCCCCGTTGTAGTTGCTGACATCAAAGGCGACTTGTCGGGGTTGGCCCAGGCAGGTGAATCGAACGACAAGGTCGTGCAACGCTCGACCGACACGGGTGATAGTTGGCAGCCGACCGCTTACCCGGTTGAGTTTCTCGCTCTCGGCGGTCTGGGCACCGGCATCCCGGTCCGCGCGACCATGACTGCCTTCGGCCCGCTGCTGTTGTCCAAGATCCTGGACTTGAACGAGACGCAGGAATCGTCGCTGGGGCTTATCTTCCACTACGCCGATTCTGCAGGATTGCCTCTGCTAGACATGAAGGATCTTCGATCGCTGATCCAGTACCTGACCTCGGAATCGGGTAAGGCCGATCTGACCAACATTGGCGGCCTGAGCAAGGCGACCGCCGGCGTCATCCTTCGTGAACTCATCACTCTGGAAAATAACGGCGGCGATGTCTTCTTCGGCGAGCCAGAGTGGGAACCGTCTGACCTGCTGCGGACCGCCTCGGACGGACGGGGCATTATCTCTGCGATAGAGCTGTCCCAGGTGCAGGACAGACCCGGGCTGTTCTCGACATTCCTCATGTGGTTATTGGCGGATCTCTTTCACGAGCTTCCGGAGGTCGGAGACCCGGACAAGCCCAAGCTGGTATTCTTCTTCGACGAAGCACACCTTCTCTTCAACGGAGCTTCCAAGGCATTTCTCGATCAAGTGACGCAGACCGTCCGCCTGATCCGCTCGAAAGGCGTCGGCATCTTCTTCGTGACACAGGTGCCTGCCGACCTCCCAGACGGGGTGCTGGGCCAGCTGGGCAATCGAGTTCAGCACGCGTTGCGAGCATTCACCCCAGACGATGCGAGCAATCTTGCAAGAGCCGTTCGGACCTATCCCAAGACTTCGGACTACAAGCTCGAGGAACTGCTTACCCAACTCGGTACCGGTGAGGCCGTCGTGACCGTGCTTTCCGACCGAGGTGCGCCGACACCGGTCGCCTGGACACGGCTACGCGCGCCCCGCTCGCTCATGGCACAGATCGATCCGGCGGCGCAGCAGCAGGCCGTTGCAGCTTCGGGCCTGCTTGCAAAATACGGACCTTCGGTTGACCGCGAGTCCGCTTACGAGAAGCTTGCAGCACGCCTGGCGCAACCCGAGTCGCCGGCCAGCGGGCCGGAACAACCCGCGAAACCGGAGGCTAAGCCGGGATCCAAAACCGCATCGAAGACGGACGAAGGTTCGCTGGCGAATGTGCTGTCTTCTTCGGCGTTCAAGTCGTTTGCGCGGTCGGCTGCGACCGTACTCGGCCGCGAGATTACGAGGTCGATCTTCAGTACCGCGAAGCGGCGCCGCTGATGCCGGTAGACAGTCAAGTCCTCCATCTGCGGGGGATTCTCCTGCCGGACGAAGAAGAACGCGATGTCTGGATCATCGACGGGCGCCTGAGCTTCACGCCCATGCCAAACGCGCAGACGATCGCCGACCGCGGCTGGGTGATCCCGGGTTTCGTTGACGCGCACTGCCATGTCGGGCTTTCGCCGGCTGGTCATGAACCAACTCCGGAAGGCCAGGCTCAACAGGCAATTCTGGATCGAGATGCCGGCGCGCTGCTCCTCAGAGACGCCGGATCGCCGGTTGACAATCGCCATGTGCAGTCCAGGGCTGACTTGCCGCGACTGATCAGGGCTGGCAGGCACATCGCCCGTCCCCGTCGCTACATCCGCGACCTGGGAGTGGAGGTCGAGCCAGAGAATCTCATCGCAGAGGTGGAGCGTCAAGCTGGTCGCGGGGATGGCTGGGTCAAGTTGGCTGCCGATTGGATCGATCGGTCGATGGGGGATCGAGCCGATCTTGCACCCGTGTGGCCAGATGACGTTCTGGTCGCGGCCGTCGAGCGCGCCCACGCGCTAGGAGTTCGAGTCGCTGCACATGTCTTTGGTGAGGACGCGTTGCCTGGCCTCGTCGCCGCAGGCCTCGATTCGATCGAGCACGGTTGCGGATTAACCTCTGACGTCATAGACGACGTGGTGCGTCAGGGTATAGCCGTCGTGCCGACTCTGATCAACATCGACACTTTTCCCAAGATCGCTGCGCAGGGTGACGCCAAGTATCCGGTGTATGCGGCACATATGCGCAGCCTCCATGCAACGTCAAGACAGCGCATCCGTGACGCATACGAGGCCGGGATCCCGATCTACACGGGTACCGACGCCGGCGGCTCACTCGAACACGGCTTGGTTCGTCATGAAATCGCGGCGCTCGTCGACGCCGGCATCCCGCAGCCAGAGGTCATCGCTCAGGCCTCGTGGCGAGCGCGACAATGGCTCGGCTTTTCGGGCCTGACCGAGGGCGCTGAGGCCGATTTGATCGTGTATGAGGCTGACCCGCGGCTCGATCTCTCAACGCTGCAACGCCCTCTGCGTACCGTCCTTCGCGGCCGTGTCGTCGAACCCAATTAGCACCAACTGCCTGGTGTCCGATCGCCACCTGAGACGCCGCAGATTCTGTGGCGAATGAGATGACCGGCCTCCGGCGCAGCCGCACGACCGCCGTCCGGCGCAGCCGCACGACCGCCGTCCGGCGCTGGGCCGTCGCCGTAACCGTGTACCTGGTGGCGGTATTTCATAGAACGTCCCTGGGCGTGGCCGGGCTCCAGGCAAGTGCGCGATTCGGGATAAGCCCGAGTCAGTTGAGTATTTTCGTGCTACTGCAGTTGGGCGTCTACGCCGGTATGCAGATTCCAACCGGGATCCTGGTCGATCGATACGGCCCTCGCAGGCTGCTACTTGTCGCGGCAGGGACGATGGGTCTCGCTCAGATCATGTTCGCGATCGTTCCGAACTATCCACTGGCTCTGTTCGCGCGGGCCATGCTTGGTCTTGGTGATGCGCTGACGTTCGTCAGTGTGCTTCGTTTCGCTGCTGGCCAATTTAGCCCCCGCCGCTATCCGTTGGTCGTTGCGATGACGGGCATGGTCGGCACCGTTGGAAACATCGCCGCTACCTTGCCCCTGGCTACCGTGCTGCATTCCGCGGGGTGGACACCGACCTTTCTCGCGGCCGGAGCACTTTCGCTGCTCAGCGGACTCGGCGTCTACCTGGTACTGCGGAAGTCCGCCCCCGTGCCGCGGCGCTCCGATGGGCCTGCAGATCTGCTGACGTCGTTGGCAGCAGTCCGACGGCGAGTTGCGACCGCATGGTCGATGGCGGGCACGAGAGCGGGATTTTGGGTTCACTTCGCGTCGATGTCGACTTCCCTGACCTTCGGCGTGCTGTGGGGGGTGCCGTTCCTGGTCCAGGGCGAGGGCCTGAGCCGTAACGGTGCGTCGGAGTTGCTGCTCGCAGTCGTGGCCTTCAGCACCTTGGCGAGCCCCGTTGTCGGCTACTTCACCGGAAGGTTTCCGGCGATCCGGGTTCCCTGCGCGATCGGTCTGTGCGCGGTGACCGTGTCCGGTTGGTACGTTTTGCTGATTGCCTGCCCAGAACACATTCCGCGGCCGCTGCTGGTGGCGATCGTCTTGATCACCGGGCTAGGTGGGCCGGTTTCGGCGATTGGCTTCGCGCTGGCTCGCGATTACAACGGACCTGCGATTGTGGGAACGGCGACCGGCGTCGTGAACGTCGGCGGCTTTGTGGCAGGCATTATCGGATGTCTCGGAATCGGCTGGACGCTGGACAGAGTGGGCGCGGTCGACACCCTGGCCTACCGGTACGCCTTCGCGGTGGCGGTCAGTGTGCAGCTCGTTGGTTTGATCCAGATGATCCGCTGGTGGCTGAAGGCTCGCCGCGTGGTGTTGAGTTCGCAGGATCGCGGCGAAGCGACACCAGTGGCGATCGTGCGCCATCGTTGGGACCTTGGCCGATAGTGGGATCCTGGCTGATAGATAGCAGGCTGATAGATCGCAGGCTGATAGATCGCAGGCCGATAGATGGCAGGCCGATAGATCGCAGGCCGACTGACGGCCACGCAATCCGAGCTGATCGGCTACTTCAGAGCTTGATCTGACTCGTGGTAACAGTCGGCCGGGGGATCTGGCAGAATGGCGGGCTGAGTACCGGCCATTCTTCGGACCCTCTCACCGATCTCTGGCCAGTCCACAAGGATCATCGCCTGGGTGTTCCCCACCCGCAGGCGCTCTGGTCCGCCCTGCACACAAATACGGAGCCGAAAACAAGTGGCAACCAAGATCAAGCTCACGCGTATTGGAAAGATGCGCGAGCCGCACTACCGCGTCGTCATCGCTGATGCCCGCACCAAGCGGGACGGCCGTTCGATCGAGACCATTGGTGAGTATCACCCGAAGAACGATCCATCGATCATCCGCATCGACGGTGATCGTGCTGCCTACTGGCTTGGCGTCGGTGCGCAGCCGACCGAGGCAGTCGTCGCGATTCTCAAGGTCACTGGTGACTGGCAGAAGTTCAAGGGCCTGCCAGCACCGGAGCCGATGAAGCTGGCCGCGCCGAAGCCCGACAAGCGCGCCCTGTTCGACGCCGCTCTCAAGGACTCAGAGGGCGAACCAGCCGTTGACGCGACGACGCCTCGCAAGAAGGCGGCGCCGAAGAAGGTTGCCGCGGAACCCAGCACGGACTCGGCGGTCACCGACGCGGCAGAGGTTCCCGCGGCTGCAGATGCGCCGGCTGACGCCGCGCCTGCGGCAGACGAAACGGCCGAATAAGTGCTCGAGGAAGCCCTCGAGCACTTGGTGCGCGGCATCGTCGATCATCCCGCTGATGTGACCGTGGATCTGATCGACAACCGGCGCGGGCGCCGACTCGAAGTGCGCGTTCATCCCGAGGATCTCGGTCGGGTCATCGGGCGCAGCGGTCGAACCGCCAAGGCTCTTCGCCAGGTCGTCAACGGCGTGGGTGGCAAGGGAATCAGAGTCGATGTCGTCGACACCGACGAGCGCCGCTGACGCTCCGCTTCATCATGGCTAAGACTCCGAATCCGGTAGGCAGCAACGGGCCTGGCGTCAGTTCCGCGAAGGACACTGGCACCAACCTCGTTGCTGTCGGCCGGATCGGCAAGGCGCACGGCATCAAAGGCGCCGTTTACGTCGAGCCGTGGACGGATGTTCCCGAAGAGCGATTCGTTCCAGGAGCTGTCCTTGAAACCGATCCGGCCGAGCGAGGTCCTCTCACGATCGCTGAAGTCCGGACGCAATCGGGCAAGCAGATCGTTCAGTTCGAGGGCATCGACGATCGCAACTCAGCCGAGGCCGTCCGCGGGACGCGCTTGGTCATAGCGGCCACCGAGCGGCCACCGATCGAGGATCCTGATGAGTTCTACGACACGGATCTGATCGGCCTCATGGCGATGACCGTGCAGGGCGTGGACGTCGGCCTCGTCACAGATGTTCTTCACTCGCCGGGTGACAGCCTGCTCGCGATCGACGTCGCTGGTCGAGAGGTACTCGTACCGTTTCGTAAGCAGTTTGTTCCGGTGGTCGACCTGGCCGCGCGGACGCTTTCGATCGACCCGCCAGATGGGTTGCTGGATCTGTGACCGGGCGGCCCAAGACATGACGGCCGCTGGCCCATCGGTGCACGAAGCGCCCATGGGTGCGGGGTTGGCGATCGATATCGTCACCATTTTTCCCGACTACCTGCTGCCGCTGAGAGAATCTGTGCTCGGCAAGGCGATCAAACGCGGTCAGGTACGGGTAGATGTACACGATCTGAGGTCATGGACGACCGATGTACATCGCACGGTCGACGACACCCCCTACGGCGGCGGCCCGGGGATGGTAATGCTTGCTGAGCCCTGGGCGAGGGCTATAGATGAGATTGCGCCGCCCGGTGCGCAACGCCAGCCTCGATTGATCGTTCCGACTCCCACAGGACGTTCGTTCACGCAGAGCGTGGCAGCCGAACTTGCTAGCCAGGATTGGCTGCTGTTCGCCTGCGGCCGGTACGAAGGTATTGATGCTCGAGTCATCGACTACGCAGGCCAGCGCATGATCGTCGACGAGATCAGCCTCGGGGACTACGTCTTGTGCGGCGGCGAAGCAGCAACGTTGGTCATCGTGGAGGCCATCGCGAGGCTGATTCCGGGCGTGCTGGGCAATGTCGATTCGGCTAAGGACGATTCCTTTACCGAGGCGGTGGAGGGCTTGCTGGAGGCACCCGCCTACACCAAACCCGCGAGCTGGCGCGGACTGGACGTGCCCGAGGTCTTGTTGTCCGGCAATCACGCCCGCATCGCCGCGTGGCGCCGAGAGCAATCTGTCGAGCGCACCCGCCGGCGGCGGCCCGACTTGCTGCCCGATGTCGCTGACGAATAGAACGCAGGGTTGTGCAACCGGGGGGTCCCGAGAGCTTCTCCGGGTATCCACAGCTCGCCCGGTTTCTCGTTTAGGCGGCCGATGTGGCACCATCATGGGGTTGCCTAGCGAACGCAGCGGCTCGACGTCCGCCGCGACCGGGGGCAGCGCGCCGATCGGCAACAGCGATCAGCAGCCACATAATCGAGACATATGCGATTGACGCCCGTGTGCCCACACCCGGGACGTCAGACACGAAGGAAGCAGAGCCGAAATGAGCAGCACCCTGCAGACGTTGGACGCCGAGTCGCTCCGAAGCGACATCCCAGAGTTCCGGGCTGGCGACACCCTCAAGGTGCATGTCCGGGTTATCGAAGGCACACGCTCTCGCGTCCAGGTATTCCAGGGCGTTGTCATCCGGCGTCAAGGCGGCGGCCTTCAGGAGACCTTCACGGTTCGCAAGGTCAGCTTCGGCGTGGGAGTGGAGCGTACTTTTCCCGTGCACACGCCTGTGATCGACAAGATCGAGGTTGTTACGCGCGGCGATGTCCGGCGCGCGAAGCTGTACTACCTGCGAGACCTGCGCGGCAAGGCGGCCAAGATCAAAGAGAAGCGGGACAACGTCACTCGCTGAATGCAGCCCCGTGCCGCTGTTAGATCACGTCTGTCCGAGTGTCGATAAGCCGCCATGGCGTCGGACACCGGCGGGCAAGGCGGCTTGTGGAGCACGGAGAGATCTGACGATCCCGATTCCGATAGGCGCAGCGATGTGAGCGTTGGTCCAGTTCCGGCAGATGAGTCGCCCCCACACGCTTCGAACGCAAATGTCGGTACTCCGGCAGCGGACGCACAGCCTGTAACGGTTGATCCGGAGCCGGGCGTAGCTGGTCCGGACTTCAGTTCGGAACCAGATGGCCACGACCCTCGAGGCTCCGACATGGGGGTCGACGACACGGCCGAACCAGTCGACGGGCCGCCCAGTTCGTCTGCACCGGACGTGCGACGCCGTTTTGATGTACAACGCCTACTACGTCGCGGTTCGAGCGGGCCAGGTCGTCCTACAACTAAGCGCCGTCGAGGCAAGGCCTCGAAGTTCGAACTGCCCATCCTCATCGTCGTCGCGATCACGATTGCGATTGTGCTCAAGACGTTCGTTCTTCAGCCCTTTTACATCCCATCCCAGTCGATGGAGCAAACACTTTACGGATGCCCCGGCTGCTCTGGCGACCGCATCCTCGTCTTCAAGCCCGTGTACCACGTCCGTGACCCACATCCGGGGGACATTGTGGTGTTCAAGGCTCCGGTGGACTGGGACGAAGGCGGTGGCGTGAGTCTGTCGTCCAACCCAATCGTGCACGGGGTGCAGTGGTTCGGCCAACTGGTCGGCGTCGTGCCGCCCAGCGAAAAGGATCTGGTTAAACGGGTGATCGCCGTGGGCGGTCAGACAATCAAATGCTGCGACGACAACGGCAACGTTCAGGTGTCTGACAATGGACCGAGCGGACCGTGGCGTAGCTTGAACGAGCCCTACATTTTCGAGCCCAGCCCGTGGAGCAAACCCCCTGCGCCTGGGGTTAAGGCGGTCAACGACACCCGCAGCTTCGGCCCGGTGACGGTGCCGGCCGGTCGTTTGTGGGTCATGGGTGATCATCGCAGCGATTCTGCTGACTCGCGCTATCACTGTGGCGATGGCGGCGTGGGAGCGAATTGCGATCCCGAGTCCAGTACGGTCGGCGTTGACGACGTAATCGGCAAGGCTGTCGTGATTGCTTGGCCGCCTTCGCGGTGGCGCACTCTTGGCACACCAGCCACCTTCACCTCGCTGGGACTACCAGGGCCGGCCTCGGTCGTCACCGAACCTGCACCGGCGGCAGTATTTGCCGTGGGAGGCCTTGGTTATCTGCGCCGTCGGCGTCGACGGCGCGGCGAGAACTGACGATGCCCCCTCCTAGTGCTCCGCGCAGGGTTGCTGGGCGAGTGATCCTGTTGGATCGCGCCGATCGCGTGCTACTCGTAGAAGAGCGAAATGACATGGGTAGCACCGGTAGCCATTGGTTGACGCCGGGAGGCGGTGTCGAGGGTGACGAGGTTCCTGCGCAAGCGGCGGTTCGCGAACTCTTCGAGGAGACCGGTCTGACGGTCACCTTGCGTTCATCTGTAGCCGTACATGTGGGCCGTCACGTGTGGTCGATGGATGGCCAGAGTTGGGATCAGACGAACTATTACTTTCTGGCCCGGATCGACGCTCACGCGCCTCCCGTCGCCCCAGTCGCGTTGACTGAACTCGAGCGGGGCATTGTTCTCGGGGCACGATGGTGGACTGTGTCGGAATTGCGTGCGTCAACCGCACAGATCTGGCCTCAGGAGATCGTGTCTATCGTTGTACGCGCCCTCGCCGTCCCCGCGGACGTGAGCAGCGCCGCCACATCGGTCGGGCCGCCCGCGGGCCCGCTCGTCCGTACGGGCGGACGAGTTCTGCTCATTGATCAGAACTATCAGGTGCTGCTACTGGAACATCTGGTGTCCGCTGACGGTGGGGAGTCGGTGTGGGCCGCGCCGGGGGGTGGCTGCGAATCGGACGAGACTCCGGCGCAGGCGGCTGTACGAGAACTGGCCGAGGAATGCGGCATCGACGTAGCAATTCCGAAAGACGCCACCGCCGACCATTCGGAGCGCCGCTGTTGGACCTTGAACGGAATTGCCTACGATCAGACGGATCACTTCTTCGTCGTTCGCATCGAGGACCATCCTGAGATATCGGGTGGCAATCGCACGGAACTGGAGGAGCACACCGTGCTCGGACACCGCTGGTTCTCCGCCGGGGAGTTGCGGCGTGACCCCGTTCGTCACGAACCCGCAGCACTCGCTGACCTGCTCCATGACCTTCTGCTTCGCGACATGGCCCGTTCATGACTCCGGTCCCGGCGCCGACGCTTCGCCTGGAACGCGAGGCATGGCGCAATGGCGCAGGACTACTTGCGGCGATCGATGAGGTCGGTCGCGGCGCGCTCGCCGGTCCCGTCTCGGTGGGCGTGGTTCTGTTGGCTCCTGACACGAAACCCGCACCGTTCGGTGTGGCCGATTCCAAGCTGCTCAGCCCACAAGCGCGCCGACAGTTGGTTCCGCGGATCAGACGGTGGGCACTTGATTGTGCGGTCGGCCATGCATCGGCCACCGAAATCGATCGGATTGGCATCATTGCCGCGCTACGGCTTGCGGCGGAGCGAGCAGTCGGTCAGCTGATGATTGCACCGGAGTGGGTGTTACTCGATGGCAATCACGACTATCTCACCAGGCGTGAGGACCTGGCCTTGTTCGCGGTGCCAGATCCCGCCGGGTCCGAGTCCGAGTCCGAGACCGACCGCTGGCGATGCTCCGTTCCGGTGCGGACGTTGATCAAGGGGGATATGAAGTGCTCCTCGGTCGCCGCGGCTTCGGTTCTCGCCAAGACCGAACGAGACGCCATGCTCATCGAATTGGCGGATCAGTACCCGCACTACGGATTCGAGGAGAACAAGGCTTACGCGTCCCCGCAACATATGGCTGCCCTGGCTGAACACGGCCCGTCGGAGATACATCGGCGGTCTTGGAATCTTCCAGGCGTCGTCCGCGCGCAGTTGGAGATGGACGATGATGGAGCAATGAGCATCGAAGCCGTGTCGTGAAGCCCGACGATGGTGCCAGTGTCGAGGGGTTGCAAAGCACAAAACCTGGTACGCCGGCAAAGAGCAACGAGTCGGGAGTCGATAGATGAGTGCAGAAGACCTTGAGAAGTACGAGACCGAGATGGAGCTTCAGCTCTATCGCGAGTATAAGGACATCGTCGGCCAGTTCAGTTACGTAGTCGAAACGGAGCGGCGCTTCTATCTGACCAATGACGTGCAGTTGTTGCCACGCAATGCTGACGGTGAGGTGTACTTCGAAGTGACCATGCGTGATGCGTGGGTCTGGGATATGTACCGACCTGCGCGTTTCGTTAAAAACGTGCGAGTCGTTACGTTCAAGGACGTCAACATCGAGGAACTCGAGAAGCCCGACCTGGATCTTTCCGGTAAGGATCCGTTCGGTGCGTAACAATCACGACGCCTGACCCTCCACAGGCGCAGCGGTTATCCACAATCGCCACGAGACACATTTCCGAGCTTCCGCATCCGGCACTGTCCATGTATGCGACTCAAGGACGCGCTCGGTCAGTACGGGGAGCGCATAGCGGTCAGATGCCTCACCGACGCCGGCATAGAGGTGCTCGAGACAAACTGGCGGTGTGCACGCGGCGAGATAGACATCGTCGCCAGAGACGGCCGTGTTCTCGTTGTCTGTGAGGTGAAGACCAGGTCGTCATTGGCCTTCGGAGACCCGGCCGAAGCCGTCAGCTACACCAAAACAAGGCGGCTGCGGGCGCTCGGACTGCAGTGGCTGTCCGAGCACCCGGGACAGTGGGAGAGCATCCGCTTTGACGTAGTTAGTGTCTTGAAACGGTCTGCTGGCCCGGCTCAGGTCAAACACCTTCGCGGAGCCTTCTGATGAGTCTCGCGCGCACCAATGCCGTTGCCCTGATCGGGGTCACGGGGCGCCTCGTCGAGGTCGAAGCAGACCTCTCGCCAGGACTGCCAGGCCTGACGTTTACGGGCCTTCCGGACGTTGCCGTAACAGAATCGCGGGAACGCGTGCGCTCTGCCGTACTGAACTCCGGCCTTACCTGGCCCAGCAAACGCATCACGGTGGCCTTGCTGCCTGCAGATGTTCGAAAGAACGGCTCCATGTTCGACCTTGCCCTGGCGTTGGCCATCCTCGCGGCCACAGGCGAGATCGCCGCCGCAGGAATCTGCGAGGGGGTGTGGCTCGGCGAACTTGGATTAGATGGGCGGCTGCGGCCCGTTCGAGGTGTCTTGCCGGCCGTTATCGCGGCGAAGGACGCAGGGATCAGCCGAGTAGTCGTGCCAAAAGCCAACGGGTCGGAAGCCGCGTTGGTCGAGGGTATCGAGGTTTTCACTGCCAGCTCACTGCGCGAGGTTGTCCTTGCAACCAAGCAGGACGGGCCGCCGCTGGCCCGAGCCCGAAGCTCAGAACCGGGTGCAGACGATGACGGTCCCGACCTTGCCGACGTGGTCGGTCAGCCAATTGCTCGTCGGGCTCTCGAAATTGCCGCTGCGGGCGCTCATCATCTGCTGATGTCCGGTTCGCCGGGGGCGGGCAAGACCATGCTCGCTGCCCGATTGCCCGGCATCCTCCCGCGCCTGGATGACGCATCAGGCCTCGAGGTGACCGCCATCTACTCGGTTGCGGGTCTACTTGGCCCCGGTACAGCGCTGGTGCGTCGCCCACCGTTGCAGGCGCCGCACCACACTTCCTCCATGGCTGCTCTGGTCGGCGGCGGATCGGGGCTCGCTAGGCCGGGAGCAGCGACCCTTGCCCACCGTGGCGTGTTGGTGCTCGACGAGGCAGCCGAGTTCTCGCCGCGAGTCTTGGATTCGCTCCGACAACCTCTTGAGTCGGGTCGAATTGTGCTGCATCGCACCGGGGGGTCGGTCGAATATCCGGCTCGGTTTCAGCTGGTGCTGGCAACAAATCCATGTCCCTGCAGCTCGCCGAAAGCGCGCGAGTGTTTGTGCACGCCAGATGCTCGACGTCGCTACGGACAACGCCTGTCGGGTCCGCTTACTGATCGGATTGACCTGCAAATTGCCGTCGATCCAGTCACTCGGGCCGACCTTATGGACGACGCGACTCCGCGTGAGCCCAGCGCTCCTGTTGCCGCCAGAGTTCGTCGCGCCAGGCTTGCCGCTGAGGATCGCTGGTCCGCGCAGGGCTGGACGACTAATGCGGAGGTGCCCGGACCGGTCTTGCGGCGGCGCCCTTGGCGACCGAGCCGTAGTGCACTGGCGCCGCTCGACGCTGAACTCGACCGCGGCGGTCTCAGCGCGCGAGGGTGTGATCGCGTGCTCAAGCTGGCCTGGACACTTACCGATTTGGCGGGCAAGAACAGCCCGTCACTGGAGGAGATCAGTGAGGCCGTGTGGCTACGCACAGGGCGGGCCGGAGTGATGGGAACGTGAGACACGATGAGCCGCAGTCTCCGCCCGACGAACAGACACTGCTCGCCGCGGCATATCTGAGTCGAGTCGCCGAACCCGCATCGTTACCGGTGTACATGCTCGTTCGTCAGCTCGGCTACGTGGCGGCCGCGGAGGCCATTCGGTCCGATGATGTCTCGCCTGCCGTGCGTGAGGCCACGGCATCCCGGCGCAATGCTGTCGACGCGGCCGCAGATCTAGAGGCAGCGGAGCGAAATGCCATCAGGTTGATCACGGCGGTCAGCAGCGAGTGGCCACACTTCGCCTTCGGTGCGCTCTACCGAGCGGCCGACAAGAGGATCGAGCAATGGCTAGCTGGCAAACGCCAGCGACCGGAGCGCGGCGAACTGATACCACCGCTCGCACTGTGGATCCGGGGCAGCGGTGACCTGTCGAGCATCGGCGTCAGATCGGTGTCGATCGTGGGTTCGCGAGCGGCGACTGCCTATGGCAATCATGTGGCCGCCGATTTGGCCTACGGCCTTTCCGTCCGCGACGTCGCGATCGTCTCCGGCGGCGCGTACGGGATCGACGCTGCGTCACACCGCGGAGCCTTAGCCGCGGACGGCACGTCCGTCCTGGTGTCGGCCGGCGGCCTGGACCGGCCTTACCCAGCGGCGCACGACCGGCTGTACGACCAAACTGCCGAGACAGGAGTTCTGGTCAGCGAGCGCCCGCCCGGCAGCGCACCTCATCGTCAGCGTTTTCTGAGTCGGAACCGATTGATCGCTGCCCTCGGCTCCGCCACGTTGGTGGTCGAGGCCGCGCAACGCTCGGGTGCGCTGAACACAGCTCGTTACGCGCGCGATCTCGGCCGGGCGGTGCTAGCCGTGCCCGGTCCGGTGACCTCGGCTATGTCGGCCGGCAGCCATGCTCTGATCCAGCGCGAAGAACGTCCGGCCGTGCTTGTGACTTCGGTGTCCGAAATCCTGAGCTACTGTGGCTCGCTCGCCGACGTGGTCGAACCGTCTCAGCAGCTCAGCGTGGTTACTGACTATGACTGCCTCGATGCGCGTGCTCGTGCAGTCCTGGACGGCTTTCCTGCGCGCGGTGTCGTCACCGAGGTCGAGCTGGCGCGGCTGAGCGGGCAGCCGGTTCAGCAGGTTGTGATCGCCCTGCCCAAACTCGGCCAGCTGGGCTTTGTCACCCCATCGGCCGGTGGCTACTGCCGATCGGCGGCCCGGAGGACGACCTGACGGGCTGGCAGAAACCGTCTGCCAATATCGCGTGAGTGATTGTTGCACTCGCAATTACCCAGGAGTAGGCTTGAGAGCTTCGTGCCATTCGAAGCAACTGAAGGATCTTGGTAAAGATGTACCGCATTTCCCGCGAAGACAACCTCGAAACGTGCCTACAACAAGTGGATGACCCCACCGAGCGCGCGCGGCTTATTGAGCAGGCCTACAAGTCGCTCGTCCGCCGCAGCCGCGCGAAGCTGACCGTTCGATCTGACGACGGAGCCTGATCCCGCAGATCTCGGCACCGGGTGTCGAGTTCCGCGCCGACGATCGATGAGCGTGGCGAGTTGACCGACTTGAACGCGCAGCGCATGGTCATTGTTTGTGAGTTCCGATCGTCATCACGCACCAGAGGCGGCGCCGCCCGGCAACGGCGTTCCCAAGTCGCACGGCAGCGTCGTTCCCAAGTCGCACGGCAGCGTCGTTCCCAAGTCGCACGGCAGCGTCGTTCCCAAGTCGCACGGCAGCGTCGTTCCCAACGCGACGGAACCTCGTCGCGACCGGCTTGATCTCGCGCAACTTCGTTCTGAGCTACCCACCCCGCTGTCGGAGGCGCTCTTCGAGTTCGAACGATTTCTGAGCCTCGAGCGCAATCGCTCCGCAAACACCGTGTCGGCCTATATCGGGGATCTGACATTGTTGCTGACCCATCTTGCCGGGCGAGGCGAGCGCGACCTGTCGGGGCTGTCGTTGCGAAGTCTGCGTTCTTGGCTCGCTTCTCTGCACGAGCAAGGGGCAGCACGGACGACCCTTGCACGTCGCGCGGCCGCAGCACGCACTTTTACCGGGTGGGCATTCACCCATCAACGGATCGAAGCCGACGTGGGGGAGTTGCTCGTCAGTCCTCGTCCACATCGGTCGATTCCCTCGGTCCTCTCTGCGACGGACGCGGCCCGGATGATCGACAACATTGGCGGCGACAGCGTTACCGAACTTCGGGACCGGCTCGTCCTGGAACTGCTGTACGGGACCGGAATCCGCGTAGCTGAACTGGTCGGTCTCGATCTCGATGATGTCGATCGTGGACGCCGCGTGCTTCGGGTACTAGGCAAAGGCAACAAGCAGCGGGTGGTGCCTTTCGGAGCGCCAGCCGATACAGCGATCGATCGATGGCTGTCATCGGGTCGACCAGAATGTGAGACGACTGAATCCGGCGCCGCACTGCTTCTGGGCCGCCGTGGGCGGCGGCTCGACCAGCGCGCCGCGAGGTCGATCGTGAACCGCTCGACCGGGGGCTCGGGGGTCGGTAGCAGCGTGTCGCCACACAGTCTTCGCCATTCGGCCGCGACCCATCTGCTCGACGGAGGCGCAGATCTGCGTGCAGTGCAGGAGTTGCTAGGGCATGCGAGCCTCTCGACCACACAGATCTATACCCACGTCTCCGTTGATCGACTGCGTAAGAGTTTCAATCAGGCGCATCCGCGCGCGTGATCTAGCCGCTTCTGGTGTTGTTGCCCGGTATCGAGCCCGTGTTCGGCAGCAGACGGACAATTCCGAGCGGGCCAAGAAGGCTCAACGGATCCAGATAAGCCGAACCACGCCGAGCGCCCCAATGCAGGCATGAAACAGGCGCACAGCTTGCGTGGCGTCCGGAAATGTGTCCCATGAGCTGGCCGGCTCCGACTCGCTGCCCCACTCGCACGAGCGTTGCAACCGGCTCGTACTCAGTGCTGATGTCATCTCGGTGGGCCACGACTATGACACCCCGGCCGGCGACGATGCCTGCGAAGCGGACGGTTCCGGCACCGGCAGACAACACCACGGAACCGTCAGCATCGCCGAGGTCAACGCCGAGGTGTCCTGCGGCATAGCGGTCCAAAGGCGCTGCGAACCGTGTCAGAACGCTCAGAACGCCGCGGACAGGCGGCTGATAGCTGGTCAGGCTCCCTGAGACAGCCATCCGACCGACTACGTCTTCCGCGGGAACCAACACCGCAGGTTGAGCCAGCGCGGGGAGGTTCAATACCAAAGTGCCCTCCACCGCGAGGAAGCTGATTAGTGCCAGGATCGACAAACGGCCCATCGAGCGGCGTCCCGATGAGCCGCCTGTTGAGCGTTTGGCCGACCGAATGAATCGCATCGCCTCACGATGCCGGTGAAGGTGGGCAGCGACGGGCACCGAAGCGGATGTGTGTACAAAGACCACGTTGTCCACAAGTTGTTCTGGCGCCGTCGACGGACGTTCAGACTGGTTCGACGATGTGGAACCGACCGGCCATGAAGGTCCGTATTCAAGTCATCAGATAGCGCGTTGTCAGACCCTCGACCTTCTCGCACGTCCGGTGAGAGCTGCCGGGTCGCCTTACCTAAGGCGACCCCTTAGGTAAGGCCGATGCCAGGTTCGCAGCTGGCACGAGCACTAGGTAATTGTTCCGATGTGGCAGCCCTCCTCAGAGGTGCATCGTCGTAACTGTCAAACAAGGCACCCAGGAGGCAACAAGATGTATACGTATCCGACGCAAGACTCCACGGCCGAGATCAAATATCGCCAGGCCAAGATTCGCGAGTCATTTCAGGCGGGAGTGAGCCGCGGCATGACCGCGAGAGGCCATCACACTCGACGGCGCGCTCGTCACGAAGTGTGAACGTAACGAGGTGCGGTCGCGCGGTCGAGCTAGAGCCGCATTTGAGACTGCTGCGTCTTGGTGACGCAGGGACTTGGCACGATCTCCCATGCAGGCTGTCATAGGGAGACGGCAAGATGGCGGTGTGACCACGACACCGCGACCGTTGGTCGGTCGGGCAGCAGAGCTAGCACTGTTGCTCACGAGCCTCGATGAAGTGGCTGAAGGTCAGCGCAGTCCCGTCCTGATCTCCGGCGACGCGGGCGTAGGCAAGACGAGGCTGCTCACCGAGGTTGTTGCCGAAGCCGACCGACGAGCGATGATTCAGTTGGTCGGTCACTGCATTGACTTCGGCGACATGGCCCTGCCATACCTGCCGTTCACTGAGTCCTTCGGCCGCTTGGCACGGCAGCGGCCCGAACTCGTTCAGGCCGTCCTCGACGAGTTTCCGTTGGTCGGCAGGCTATTGCCCCAGTCAAGGCTCATGGGGGCACCCGCCTCCAGCGAGGCCATTCGGGTAGATCGCGGCGAGTTGTTCGCGAGTGTGCTGGGTGCACTGGCACGGATTGGGCAAGATGCGCCAACCTTGCTGCTCATTGAAGACGTGCACTGGGCCGATCAATCGACGCGTGACCTGATCGCCTTTCTGCTCGCCCGTTTGGATGGCGAGCGCGTTTCGATAGTTGTGTCCTATCGAAGTGACGATCTACATCGCAGGCACCCGCTGCGTCCCGCGGTCGCACAGTGGTCTCGGTTGCCGGCGGTCCGCCGCATCCACTTGGCGCCGCTCGCAGTCGATGATGTGCGAGCGCTTATTGCCGACGCCGCTCCTGACCTCTCCGAGACCGTGATCCGCCGGATAGTCGAGCGAGCGGACGGAAATGCTTTCTTCACAGAGGAATTGCTCGCCGCAGCCGAAGACGACACGTGTGAGGACGGCGGGGTACCAGCGGGCCTCGCCGACCTTCTACTGGTGCGACTGGACAAACTCTCAGACGCCGCGCACGCCGTCGTAAGGCTCGCTGCGGTTGCTGGCCGGCAGGTCCCGCACGAGGTCCTCGAGGTCGTCGCGGGTATGCCCCATCTCGAGTTGGACGCCGCTTTGCGCGAGGCGGTGGACGCACACATCCTTGAGCCTGCGGACAATTCTCGATATGGCTTCCGGCACGCGTTGCTCGGTGAAGCCGTCTATGACGATCTGCTCCCCGGTGAACGCGTTCGCTTGCACGCCGCCTATGCGGCGGCACTCGGTAAGGAGTCCATCGCAGGTACGGCGGCCGAGTTCGCTCGACATGCGAGGGAATCGCACGATCTCGACACTGCGTACGCAGCAAGCATCCGCGCGGGGGACGAGGCGCTAGCAGTAGCCGCCCCGCAAGAAGCGATGCACCACTACGAGTCGGCGCTGGAACTCATTCCGCGGCTGACAAAAGGCGTCGAGGCCGATCACGTTGGTTTGCTCCTGGCGACCGCGGACGCCGCGTCAGCTGCTGGACATCTGACCCGGGCCCTCGCGTTCGCGCGAGATGCGGGCAGGCAATTGAGCCCCGACACTCCAGCTCATTTGCGCGCGCAGGTCCTCTTTTCGATCGGCACGCACGCCGCTCTCGTCGAAGGCGAGCTAGAGGCGATCGAGGCGACAACTGAGGCGCTGGCACTGGTTTCGGCCGAACCACCGACTGAGCTTCGAGCCCAGCTGACGACATTGCACGCACGTGCAATGTCTCAACTTGGACGCACCGACGAAGCGGACGCTTGGGCGCACGAGACGATCAAGATCGCCGACCGACTTGGTCGTCCCGAACTTGCCACGGATGCCTGGACAACGCTTGCTGTTGAAGAAAAGCGTGCCCAAGATCCGGACGCGGCAGCAGCGAAGTTTGAACAGATTGCCGAACACGCGCGGGCGCGCGGTCAGATAGGCGACGAACTGAGAAGCCTCTTTCAGCTTGGCGTTCTGCGGTTCAGCCAAGGCGATCTGGCGGCCGCCGCGACGGCTTATCGAAGGTGCGTGGAGCGTGCGAACGCCACCGGGCGAACGTGGGCGCCTTACGGCATCGACGCCCGAACGCACTTGGCGTTGGTCTACTTCGCCTCCGGGGACTGGGAGGCAAGCGTGACGATCACGGACCTTTCAGGCGAACAGCCAACGAGACTCGCCGCCTCGAAGATGACAGCGGCCGGTTTTGCCATCCGTGCGGCGCGGGGCGACCTGCTTGCGCTCGACGACCTGGCTCAGCTACGTGAACGGTGGCGCTGGGACGGGCAAACGGCAGTGTGGTCACTTACTCACGCGATCGATCTCTATACCCAGCTCAAACGCACTGACCTTGCCCTACGCGCCCACGATGAGCTCGTGGACCTCATAGTCGACATCTGGCGGCAGCCGTGGTTCATGGCCAGAGTACGACTGTCGGCGCTGGCGCTCGCCTCGATTTCGGCGACGGTGCCAACGTTGAGGGCCGACCAACGTCGGGCGGCGGTGTTGCGCGGAGCCCAACTGCATGCCGATGGTCACAGCACCATCGATCCGAGCACGCCCCGGGGACGGTCGGTTGGACCGGAAGCCCGGGCGTGGCTGGCACGATTGGACGCCGAGTACGCACGCCTGCGTTGGCTCGCCGACATAGACCCTCCGACCGTCGAGGAACACATCCGGTTGTGGCGTGCGGCGACCGACGCTTTCGACGGTGAGATCTATGAGCAAGCGCGTTCGATGGCGCGGCTGGCAACAGTGTTGAAGGCATGCGGACGAAACCAGGAGTCCAGCGAGCTGGCAGAGGCGGCGGCAGTTGTTGCTGAACGTCTCGCCGCGAAGCCTCTGCTGGACGAGATTCGGGCTCTGTCTGTTGGTCGGCACGACACGGCCGACACAGCACGCGACGTCGACCGTACGGGGCTGGACACATTGACGAGCCGAGAGAACGACGTGCTGGCTCTGCTGGTCGAGGGACGTACGAACCGGCAGATCGCGCGGCAGCTGTACATCAGCGACAAGACAGTCAGCGTCCATGTCTCCAATATTTTGGCGAAGCTGGGAGTCGGGGGCCGAGCAGAAGCTGCGGCTGTCGCCCGTCGAACCGCCCGAGCGACGGGGGATTCGGCAGCGCGCGCGCGTCCGGAGGACTAGGGCGATTCGCGGCGTGGTTGGGGACGCATCGAAGGATTACGTTGCATCGGATGAACGGGCTACACTTGCTTGGCACCTTGCAACAGCAAGGTGACTTCGCGTGCCCTTTCTACCGCATCGGCCGATCTCGGCTCGGTCGGCAGGCGGCCACCTCGGTCCGACTCTAGCGAGTCGGTGACTGGCCGCGAATTGGGGCACTAGGGCAATCGGCCACCCGGCTCGATTGCGACAACCGAATTGCGTGTGAGGCCCTGCCACAGGGTTTTGCTTGCATGAGCGTGAGGAGGACGTGCCCAATGGCCGTCGTCACTATGAAGAACCTGCTCGATTCCGGCGTCCATTTCGGTCATCAGACTCGCCGCTGGAACCCGAAGATGAAGCGTTTCATCTTCACCGAGCGCAACGGCATTTACATTATCGACCTGCAGCAGACGCTGACCTACATCGACCGTGCTTACGAATTCGTCAAAGAGACGGTCGCCCACGGCGGCAGTGTGATGTTCATCGGCACCAAGAAGCAGGCGCAAGAGGCGATCGCAGAACAGGCGACGCGCGTCGGCATGCCCTACGTCAATCAGCGCTGGCTAGGCGGCATGTTGACGAACTTCTCGACTGTGTACAAGCGGCTGCAGCGCCTGAAGGAACTCGAAGCTCTGGAAGCTGCTGGTTGGGAAGGTACCGCCACAAAGAAGGAGCAGCTGATCTTGACCCGTGAGAAGGTCAAGCTCGAGCGCACCCTCGGTGGCATCCGGGAGATGTCGAAGACGCCAAGCGCAGTCTGGATCGTTGATACCAAAAAGGAGCACATCGCGGTCGGCGAAGCCCACAAACTGGGAATTCCGGTCATCGCGATTCTCGACACGAACTGCGACCCCGACGAGGTCGACTACAAGATCCCGGGCAATGACGATGCGATTCGGAGTGCGGGCCTGTTGACCCGTGTTATCGCCGATGCCGTCGCTGAGGGTCTGATGGCGCGTGCTGGCGCCGCTGCGAACGCCGGTCGGGACGAGAAGCCGGAACCCGGTCAGCTCGGCACGGATGAACCCCTCGCCGATTGGGAGAAGGAACTGCTCAAGCCGACCGAGGTGAGCGAATCCTCCGCCGAGGCAGAGGCTGCGCCCGCACCCGAGGTGGCATCAGCGCAGGACATCGCCGAAGCAGCCGATAGCGACCCGGTTCCCTCGGCGGAGACCGAAGCCCCTAAGGAAGACGCCTAGGCAGTTCAGAGCTACCGACGGGGCGCGCCGGTGTTCGATCTTCGCGATCGGCACTTGGGCGCCCTTCGGCATGAAACGCCTAATCAAGGCGCCAATCGTCGATCCACCTGCCCAGAACGCATCGGGCGGGTGGACTCCAGCTAGACAGATAACCCGCAACTTCATGAGATGGGATCGAGAAGATGGCGATTACCGCCGCTGACGTAAAGAAGCTTCGCGACGCAACCGGCGCGCGGGCATGATGGATGCAAAGAAGGCTCTCGAAGCCGCCGACGGCAACTTTGACAAGGCAGTCGAAGAGCTTCGAATCAAGGGTGCGGGCAAGGCCGCGAAGCGTGGGGCCGAGCGGTCCACCAGCAATGGGCTGGTGGCGGCTGCTGAAAATGCCATGATCGAGTTGGCGTGCGAGACCGACTTCGTGGCCAAGAACGAACAATTTCAGAGCCTTGCCGGCGACATCCTCGCGCACTTCGTCAAGTCCGACGCCACTGATGTGGCATCCCTGCTGAAGGAGACCCTCGCCGACGGCAAGACCGTGGACGAGAGCATCATCGGGTTGAATGCGTTGATCGGCGAGAAGCTCGAGCTTCGAAATGCGGTGAAGCTCTCCGGAAAGGTTGCGAGCTATCTGCACAAGAAGTCTGCCGACCTTCCGCCGCAGGTTGGCGTGCTGGTTTCGTTCACCGGCGACGACGTGAGCGCAGCCCGGGGCGCGGCGATGCAGGTCGCTGCTCTCAAGGCCCAGTATCTGACGCGCGACGATGTGCCGGGCGAGGTGCTCGAGACCGAAAAGCGCGTAGCAGAGGCGACCGCGCGTGAAGAGGGCAAGCCCGAGGCGGCGATAAGCCGCATTGTCGAAGGCCGGGTTACGGGCTTCTACAAGGGCGAAGGCGGCGTACTACTGGATCAGCCGGCAGTGCAGGACAACAAGAAGACGGTCAAGGCACTGCTGGATGAGGCGGGCGTTGCCGTCACCGGATTCGCACGCTTCGACGTCGGCGCCTAAGAGCGGACGGGCTCCGATCCGGCAGTTTGCGGATCGATAGGGCAAGATCTACCGCGACGCACACCAACGAAGAGGGGCCGCCATGACCGAAACTCCTTCCGGGTTCGGCGAGGGGGCCCCTTCTTCGTCCGCCTCCGGTCACCCGATTCCGAAGCCGGGGCCCGTCGGCCACCCGAGCCCGGCAGTTCACTCAAACGCGCCTGCTCAGTCGCGCGCTGTCCCGGAGGGCGACTCGGTCGCGCCAGCCGCGCCACTCGACTTGTTGACCGACCAGACCGCCACTGAAACGAAGCCGAACCGGTATCGGCGGGTCATGCTGAAGCTTTCTGGTGAGGTCTTCGGCGGGGGTGAGGTGGGGGTTGACCCCGACGTGGTTTCTTCCATCGCCCGTCAGATCAGTGACGTGACACGCACTGGAACTCAGGTCGCTGTAGTGGTCGGCGGTGGCAACTTCTTCCGCGGTGCCGAGCTCAGTCAACGAGGCATGGACCGGGACCGCGCAGACTACATGGGCATGCTCGGCACCGTCATGAACTGCCTCGCGCTGCAGGACTTTCTCGAAAAGCGCGGTGTTCCGACGCGCGTCCAGACCGCGATCGCGATGGGCCAGGTCGCTGAACCCTACATACCCCGCAGGGCCGAGCGACACCTTGAGAAAGGTCGCGTCGTCATCTTCGGGGCGGGCGCTGGCATGCCGTACTTCTCGACGGATACGGCTGCAGCTCAGCGCGCTCTCGAGATCGGTTGTCAGGTTCTCCTGATGGGCAAGAACGGCGTCAACGGCGTGTATGACTCCGATCCAAAGAAGAATGCCAATGCAGTCAAGTTCGACACCATCAGCTATGACGAGGTTCTTCAACGTGGCCTGAACGTCGCTGACGCGACAGCATTCAGCCTCTGCCGCGACAATGCCATGCCGATCGTCGTCTTCGATCTTGCAGACGGCAACATCGCTCGCGTCGTCCGCGGTGAGAAGATCGGAACTGTGGTGTCAGCCGCGGGCTAGCCCTGCTGCGTGGCAAGCTGGCATCGCTGGAGTGCGATCAGTATCGGCACGGCCAGTTATGCAGATGATTCAACTGCTCTGGTACAGAAGAGATGTGCAACACCCCGAAATGCAAGGAGATGGACGTGATCGACGAGACCCTCTTCGAGGCCGAGGAGAAGATGGAGAAGGCCGTTAGCGTTTTGCATAACGACCTTGGGGGATTGCGCACCGGACGGGCGTCAGCGAGCGCCTTCAACCGGATAGCGATCGATTACTACGGTGCGATGACTCCGCTGGCACAAGTCGCATCGGTCAGCATCCCCGAAGCCCGGATGGCTGTAATCAAGCCGTACGACGCGGGGCAGTTGGGCGCACTCGAGAGAGCGATCCGTGACAGCGACCTCGGTGTCAACCCAACTAATGACGGCAACATCATTCGGGTGCTGTTTCCGCAGTTGACCGAGGAGCGTCGACGCGAATTCGTCAAGGTGGCCAAGAGCCGCGGCGAGGACGCGAAGGTGTCGATCCGATCGGTCCGACGCCACGCAAATGAGACGTTCAACAAACTCACGAAGGACGGCGAGGTAGGAGAGGACGACGCTCGCCGAGCGGAAGCTGAATTGCAAAAACTCACCGATCGGTATGTAGCGCAGGTCGACGAGTCCGTTCGCGTAAAAGAAGCCGAGCTGCTCGAAGTCTGATGGCTCGCCGTAATTCCGACGATCCGGCGGACAACGAATCCGTCGGGCGACATGGCGGCGCCAGCGGTACCGGGCTCTCAGCTGCCGAACTGATAGCTCGTGCCCGGGCTGACAACCCGCCGTTCGCGGATCAGCCGAATCGGTCAGCGCGGCGCGCAGCCGAACAGGCCGAGGCCATCGTTGAGCGTGAAGCCGCGGCGGCGGAGGAGCCATCCGTACGGCGGCATTTGGCCGTCGTCGATTCGCCTGTACCGATGGCTGTGGAGTCGACCGCTGCGATTGCGGAGGACAAGAAATCACGAGCAGGCCGCAACTTGCCCGCGGCTATCGCCGTTGGAGCGGCACTGGGTGCGCTGATACTGCTGACGCTCTTCCTGTATAGACCGAGTTTTGTGATTGTCGTCGGGATCGCCGCCGCACTCGGCGTCTACGAGATGGTTACTGCCATTTCGACCGTCGAGGCCCGCCCGCCGCTGCTGCCGCTCTTGGTCGGCGGTGTCGCGATGGAGGCCATCGCCTGGTTCCGCGGCCCTGATGGCTTGGTGGGAGCGCTGCTCCTCACCGTGTTGGGCATACTGATCTGGCGCCTGGCCGACGGTGCTTCGGGCTACTTCGCGGATGTGGCTTCGGCGACCCTGGTGTCGCTGTATGTTCCGTTCCTGGCGGGTTTTGCCGCGCTGCTTGCCCATCCTGACGACGGCGCCGCACGGATCGTAATCTTCATTCTGGCGGTCGTATGTTCTGACACCGGGGGTTATGTTGCCGGTGTCCTCATCGGTAAACATCCGATGGCGCCGATGGTGTCGCCCAAGAAGTCTTGGGAGGGCTTCGGCGGGTCCATTCTCGCCAGTTCAGCATGCGGCGTTCTGATGATGGTGTTCTGCTTCCACCAGGACTGGTGGAAGGGAGTGGCTTTCGGCGTCGTGATCGCGGTGACCGCGACCCTGGGTGATCTCGGCGAATCGATGATCAAGCGCGACCTCGGCCTCAAGGACATGGGCAAACTCTTGCCGGGGCACGGCGGCATCATGGACCGGTTGGACTCGCTTCTGCCCTGCGCGCCGATCGCCTATCTGCTCCTCGTCGCGTTTTTGCGGTAGGGCCTGCGATCCGGCGGCGGCGAGCAGCGGGCATTTATCGTGGGACAATGGGAGGTGATATGACCTCCCTACCGCTCGTCTTCGATGCCCCGCGCCGTGGCCTGCCGCCACGCCACCTTGCTGATCTGTCGCAGTCGGAAAGACGCGAGGCCGTAGCTGAGCTTGGCGAGAAGCCATTCCGTGCCGATCAACTGTCCCGGCACTATTTTGGCCGCCTCGAGAATGACCCGGACACCATGACAGACCTTCCAGCGGGCGTCCGAAGCCGACTAGGTCAAGCGTTGCTCCCACCACTTCTCACCGAGGTGCGCCACGTCGAAACCGACAGCGGCACGACTCGCAAAACTCTGTGGAAGCTCCACGACGGCACGCTCGTTGAGAGCGTCTTGATGCGTTACAAGGACCGCTTGACCGTCTGCGTTTCCAGCCAAGCCGGCTGTGGCATGGCGTGTCCGTTCTGCGCCACCGGGCAAGGCGGCCTCAGCCGCAACTTGTCCACCGCGGAGATCGTCGAACAGGTCGCAGCGGCCGCACGTGTGGCGGCCGCTGGCGAGTTGTCCGGCGGAGTGGTCCGGCTGTCGAACGTGGTCTTCATGGGTATGGGCGAGCCGCTCGCAAACTACAAAAGGGTGGCCGCTGCTCTGCATCGCATGGTCGAACCCGCGCCGGCAGGCCTGGGCTTGTCCCAGCGACACATCACGGTGTCGACAGTCGGATTGGTGCCGGCGATCAATCGGCTTGCCGACGAGGGTCTCAACGTCACCCTCGCCGTCTCGCTTCACGCGCCGGACGACGAGCTCCGTAACACCCTCGTCCCGGTCAACACCCGCTGGAGCGTGCGGGAGGTGCTCGAGGCGGCAGATGCCTACGCCGCTCGCACTGGCAGGCGCTACTCGATCGAATACGCCATGATCCGCAACATCAATGACCAGGGATGGCGGGCGGATCTGCTGGGCGAGTTGCTGTCCGGGCGCTTGGCGCACGTGAATCTCATACCGCTGAACCCGACACCAGGTTCGAAATGGGATGCGTCACCGAAGCCGGTCGAAGAGGAGTTCGTTCGGCGCGTCGCGTCATTCGGTGTGTCCATCACAGTGCGAGATACCCGCGGCCGGGAGATCGACGGAGCCTGCGGGCAGCTTGCCGCTAAAGGCTGATTCGCCGAGCTCCGCCCGAGGTCACTCGGACGGCTCAGCGATTGAGGATCCTGCTGACGGACGGCGGCAGCTGTACGTGCTCGGCGAGATCTGGCGCGGGCTCTGCTCGCCCATACTTTGCCGTACGAGGCAGCACGCCGGCCCAGGTATCCGTTGCGACGTCCTCGGGCGGGTCTTCCGGCCAGGCGTCAGAGACTTTGAAGGACCAATCTTCGACGGTCATTTTCAGCACCAGCGTCGCAGCGATCTCCTTCCGGTGTGGTCGTCGGACTTCGCTGACCCGACCGGGAATCAGCGCGTCGGTGAGCGTGTCCAGCGCACTCAGTTGTTCGGTAGCAGGCACTGGCGAGCAGGTGCCGAACAAGACCGCGCTGCGGTAGTGCATCGATGATTCGAAGGCAGATCGTGCCACCACCAAGCCATCTAGGGCTGTCACGCCGACTGATACCTGGCGGCCGTCTGCAACGGAACGTAACCACCGGGATCCACTCGAACCGTGTAACAGGATAGTGGGCGGCTCGCTCGGGTTCGGACCGGCTTCGATGGCAACCGCTATCGGCAGGACGTATGGCTGATGATCGATGACAAAGGCAACGTGAGCGATCGGCATCTCCGCGATTAGTGCTTGCAGGGCGGAGGAATCTTCGCCGGGAAACTTCTGCAGCGTTCTCGTTGGCGTGCTTCTACTCATCTGCGCATCATAGGTGGGTAACAGTCGACTTACGTCGATTCAGAATCTGTTCTGGCGACGCTTCGGGTGCCGTATAACGAGAACTGCCTCGACGATATCGCCTCCAACTGCGCAGTAGCTGTGTTCGGCGGATGATTCCCACTGACCGTGTTCGCCGGCTTGCAGTCGAATGGGTGCGGCCAACGGACCGGCCACCAGAATCCCAGAACTGACAATCAGGTGCTCAATCACACCCGCGCCATGCCCGGGCGAGACCTGGGTACGTCCCGGTCGAACCGTAAGTTGGTATATCTCGGTAGTGGCATCGTCGTCGGCGAACACATCGATGAGCCGGGCTGTGACTGCGTCTCCGCTCAGTCGTGCAGGTGGCGGCGTAGATGCGCCGTCTTCCGTCAGCAGGTATGCCAGGGGAGTGTCGAGCTGGCCGGCGATCGCATAGAGGGTCTCCAATGTCGGATTCCTGCGGCCGGCCTCTATTTCGGAGAGCGTGGCCTTTCCAAGCTTTGCTCGATTTGCCAACGTCGACAGTGACCATCCCCGCGTGCTCCGCAATCCGGTGATTCGCCGACCGATGGCCAAGGCAAGCTCTTCGATGTCGTCTGAGCCGGGAGCGTCCCGAGGCGCGCCTGCATCAACTCGTACGCTAGATGGCTTGCCTTGCGACGGGGACATGACGGTATCGTTCCACATATGGAACGGACCCAGCCACTTGTGGCAGGCGCGATCACTGCGCTGGTCGGGTTCACAAGCTCCTTCACTATTGTCCTGGCCGGCCTGCGGGCCGTCGGCGCTTCTGAACGCCAGGCCGCGTCTGGCTTATTCACGGTCTGCGTGATCATGGGGATCCTGGCAATCTGGGCCGGAGTCAGAACTCATATCCCCGTTAGCATCGCGTGGTCCACTCCCGGGGCCGCACTGCTGTTGGCAACTGGCATGCCCGACGGTGGTTTCGGTACGGCCGTTTGCGCGTTTCTGGTCCGCGGGTGCGCCATCATCCTCACGGGACTGATCGCCCCGCTACGGGGACTAATTCTGGCAATTCCGAAGCCGATCGCAAATGCACTGCTTGCCGGCGTCTTGCTGGAGTTGTGTCTTGTTCCGGTAACCACAGTGCGGCATCAACCGGGCCTTGCCCTACCGATCGTGCTGACCTGGCTGATCCTGTTCCGACTCGCCCGCCGATGGGCGGTACCCGCGGCGATGCTCGTAGCGCTCACCGAGATCGTTGCGCGGGCAGGGGATTCCCGGCTCGGTGACCATTCCATCGTCGCGAGCTTGACCTTTACTGCGCCGCATCTGTCGGTCCAAGCGGTGACTCTGGGTCTGTCGCTGTTCATCGTTACCATGGCTTCGCAGAACGTTCCTGGAATCGCGGTGCTGGATGGTTTCGGCTACCCGGTGCCGGTGCGGGGTGTCTTGCTCGAAACCGGCATCGGAACCGTCGTAGGCGCGACGCTGGGCGGCCACGTCGTCAATCTTGCAGCGATCAGCGCTGCGTTGTGCGCCGGTCCTGATGCTCACCCCGATCGAGACCGGCGATGGGTCGCCTCGGCGTTCGCCGGCTTTTGCTATCTGACCTTTGGCTTCGGCGCGGCGATTCTGTCGGCATTGGTGGCCGTGGCTCCCGCCGGACTCGTAGAGACGGTGGCGGGTCTGGCGCTGTTGGGGACGCTCGGCGCCTCGCTGGCGGCCGCGACTCAGCAAGTGTTGGACGGGCAAGGCCAGGGCTGCCGCGATGCGGCAGTCGTGACGTTTCTGGTGACGGCCTCGGGCGTAAGTATCGGCGGCATCGGATCGGCGCTTTGGGGCCTCGCGGCAGGCTTGGTCATGCTGGCGACGCAAAGCTTGTCGTTTCCCCGTCGAGCTCGCATCAATCTCGAGCTGGCCGAAAGCAAGTCATCAACCGTCGGTCAGAGGCAATAGGTGATCGTCTCGACCGGCCAGCAACCTCAGCGACCGAGCACCCGGTTGACCGCATTTGCGACCCGCGACGAACGCCCATAGCGGCTTTCCGCTCTGTCGGCCCACGTCATCGCGGATAGGCCTGCGTTTGCCCCTAGCCAACGAAGAGGCTCGGGTTCCCACAGTGGCGATTGATGGTTCACCCAAGGCAGCGCCGTCAAGGCAGTCTCGTTTCCGAGAATCAGGTCGGCCAACGTTCGGCCGGCCAGGTTCGTCGTCGAGACCCCATCACCGACGTAGCCGCCGGCCCAGGCGAGGCCGGTTGATCTGTCCAAACCCACGGAGGCCTGCCAGTCCCGTGCGATGCCAAGCGGGCCGCCCCATCTATGTGTGATGCGCGCCGTGGAGGTGATCGGTAGCAGTTCGGTGAGGCCGCTGCGCAGGGCATCGAACACAGCTGGCACCCGGTCGTAGCTCGGTGAGATTGCCGAGCCGAAGTGATACGGGGCGCCGCGACCCCCGAACACCAGCCTGTCGTCGGCGGTTCGCTGGCCGTAGATGATCAGGTGCCGAAGATCGGTGAATGTCTCGCGATGGGCGAGGCCGATTTCGTCCCACACCCTCGCCGAGAGCGGCTCGGTCGCGAGCATCAGCGAGTACACCGGAACGACAGTGCGCTTGTGGCCGCGCAATCGCGGCGTAAAACCCTCGGTTGCCCGCACGATGAAATCGGCTCGAAGGGTTCCGCCGGCGGTGATCACGCGCCCAGGACGAATGGACTCCGCGAAAGTCTGCTCAAAGATCCGCACGCCGAGCGCCTCGACCCTGGCCGCCAGGCTCCGTACCAACTTCGCGGGATGGATCGCTGCGCAGTGCGGTGTGTAGACGCCCCCGACCGTCGATTGAGCGTTGAGGCGCTGACGCGTTTCGGACTCGTCGAGCAGCGTGAGATCAGCCGATGAGAAGCCGAACGCCCTCGCCTCTTCGATCTCCTGGCGTGCTCGATCCAACTGAGCCGCACTGCGGGCGAGGGTTATCGTTCCGCCTTGTCGCCAATCGGCTCTCAGCCCGTCCGACTCGATGACTCTTCCGACCTCGGTGACTGTCTGCTGCATGGCCCGGTATTGACGAATCGCCGCATCTTCTCCATATTCTCGGGCAAGCGCCGTTAGAGAAGTCGGAAACAGCGCGGAGCACCAACCGCCGTTACGACCTGATGCACCGAAGCCCGCGACCTCGGCCTCGACGACAGCAATGCGCAAGTCCGGCGCGGCCTGTTTTAGGTAGTAAGCCGTCCACAGACCTGTGTAACCAGCACCGACTATCGCCACGTCTACTCCGCGGTGCGGATCCGTTTGCGACAAGCCGAACGCAGGTCTCGGACTCGGAGAGTCCCAGACGGCCGGATTCGGAGAGTCCCAGGCAGTCTCGTGCCAGAGCGAGAGCGCTTGGTATGTATCGATACTGGTTCCGCCCTTCGGCGCAGTGGGATTGCCCTTCCGGCCAGCGCGCTAGACCTTCCGCAGGTCGTGCCTACGCGAGCACCTCAGCCAGTGTGCGGCTCGTGTACCCATGGGCTTCGGCTACCGGCTTGTTGGTGAGTTCACCGGCGTAGGTGTTCAGGCCCAGGGCGAGCGCGTGGTCGGCGCGCAGGGCATCCTTCCAACCCCGATTCGCAAGTTCGACGGCATAGGGCAGGGTGACGTTGGTCAGGGCGTAGGTCGAGGTGTGAGGCACCGCGCCGGGCATGTTTGCAACGCAATAGAAAATTGAATTGTGAACCTGGTAGGTGGGTTCGGCGTGCGTCGTCGGTCGTGAATCTTCGAAACAGCCACCCTGATCGATCGAAATGTCGACGAGGACCGAACCTGGTTTCATTCGCGAGACCAGCTCATTGCTGATAATTTTTGGCGCCTTGGCGCCCGGTACGAGTACGGCGCCGATCACGAGATCTGCGTCCAGTACGGCCTTCTCGACTTCGTAGGCGTTCGAAGCGATGGTCTGACAGTGCCCTTGGTAGATGGCGTCCATCTGTCGCAATCGGGCGACGTTGCGATCGAGCAGCAGTACTTCTGCCTGCATGCCGAGCGCGATCGCCGCCGCGTTCTGTCCAGACACGCCCGCACCGATCACAACGACCTTGGCTGCGTAGACGCCGGGTACGCCGCCCATCAGCACACCGCGGCCACCGCCCTGTCGCATGAGGTGATACGAACCAACCTGCGGTGCGAGCCGACCTGCCACCTCGGACATCGGCGCAAGCAACGGCAACGAGTTGTCCGGAAGTTGGACGGTCTCGTAGGCGATGCCGGTGGTTCCGGCCCTGAGCAAGGCATCGGTGCATGCCTTGTCAGCAGCGAGATGGAGATAGGTGAACAGTGTCTGGTCCGAGCGCATGCGACCGTACTCTTCGGCGATCGGCTCCTTCACCTTAAGAATCAGGTCGGCGGTCTGCCAGATGTCATCCGCTGTCTCGAGTATCTTCGCGCCAGCTGCGACATAGTCTTCGTTGGGCAGAGCGGACCCGACGCCGGCGTCTGTCTCGATGAAGACCTCGTGACCATTGCGAACGAGTTCGTTGACGCCCGCTGGCGTGATTGCGACCCGGTACTCGTGGTTCTTGATCTCGCGGGGGATCCCGACCTTCATGAAGCGCCTCCATCGTTACTGGTCAATTCAATTCAACACTGGGCGCGTTCTCGCGGCCACCTGTCGCTGATTGACAATGAGAATGAACTATCGGGGAGTCTCTCGCTAGTGAGATGAACAATATTCTGTCAATATGGGGATGTGGCAACCAGAAGTGCGGATCAATCCCGAAAAGAAGGCCTTTCACCGAACAGACTGCGGCCAGCTGGGCGGGCTCCCACCGAGCCGACAGTGAACGCAACTAGCAGCGCAACTAGTAAGGCGACTAGCAGGGAGCAGACTCCTTCTCTCGATGCAGTTGATCGGGCGATTCTTGAGCGCCTCGCCGAAGACGCACGACTACCCAACAACGCTCTGGCGAATGCTGTTGGCGTGGCCCCTTCGACCTGCCTGGGGCGGGTCCGCTCCCTCCGAGAACGGGGAGTGATCCGGGGCTTCCACGCGGATATCGATCCGGCCGCGGTTGGCCGAGGTATTCAGGCGATGATCGCCGTGCGGCTGCAGGCCGATGCCCGTAGCCACATGCAGGAATTTGCTGCGAGCGTGTCTGCGCTGCCAGAGGTGCTCAACGTGTTCTTTCTTGCGGGCGCGGACGATTTTCTCGTTCACGTCGCCGCTCGTGGGACTGAAAACCTCCGGGACTTCGTGGTCGTCAACCTCAGTGGTAATCCAGACGTCGCTTTGACCGAAACGAACTTGATTTTCGAGCACATTCGGGCCGGCGCACCGTATTGAGCGGCCCGCGCCAGAGGCCTTTTGGCAGCAGTCGGAATCACTTCCACTGTGCGGCGAGGTGTTCACCCAATGCTGTGCCTGACAACCAGGCGCTCTCGACGCGCGGGGCACCCTGCGGGCACCACGCATCTCCGGCGACTCCTAATATCGCGCCATTGCCCCGGCCGTCTGGTGGACCTCCGTCGTCCGCTCGCCTCCCGCCGTCTCCGTCCGCGACAATTGGGAACCAACCAAAGGGCTCTGGGTGAGCGCGCGACGGCTTGGCTACCGACCAGCGATGCGTCGCCGCCCAGTCGGGCGGGTCGACGATGCCGAATCGTTCGCGCAGCGTGGCCAAAACCGGCTTTATTGCCTCACGTGGATCGTGCTGGCATTTCTGTGCCAGCGCTGCCGTGGTGTGTACCACCAAGACCGGGGCAGCATCACCGCGCCGAGCGCCATCGTCGGCTACAAATGAGATATCGCTGCTTTCATTGACGAATACACCATCGCTGAAGCCCCACTGCCTCTTAGCCCAGCCAAGGCTGACGGCAATAGTCGATTCGAAGGCGATGTCGAGACGTGCGCGCTCAGATTGCAGGGCTGAAGACTGCGACAGCAGCTGCCGCGCCTGCGGATCGGGCATTGCCAGCACGACGTTGCGACTCATCAGACCCGCACAAGTGAACGTGCTCTCGCGCCAGTCGACGGAATCAACATAGCCCGACAGGCGTACTTCGAGGTTGTCGGTCTGCTGGATCAGATCTTTGACGAGTGATTGCAGTCCGTGGGTGGCGGCCCAACGTACGGGTCCCGGCTCGAGCGGTGCCGCGACTGCCCGCTCCGATTCACGAGGCGGGTCCACATCAAAGCTGGCCGTCCATTCCCGAACGAGTCCAGACGATTGCCAGCGGCGGACGACCGAAGCGAAGCCATCGTCGGACACGGTGAAGTAAGAGGCGCCGATGTCGACGCGTCGGCCGCGAGTCAGCGGTGAGGCCATCCGTCCGCCGGGCGAACTAGCACGTTCGAGTAGACACACACCAATTCCGCGCTCGGCCAGGAAGCGCGCACACGCTGCCCCGGCAATACCCGCTCCCACGACGAGAACCTGCGGATTGCGGTTCACCTGCATACCCTAACGCCATCCGTGTAGCGCCCGCACCGCCCGCGCGTGCTGGGCGCTACACGGATGATCCCCCCAATACGCTCGCTAGATCTTGTTCGCGCCTTCGAGCAGGACACCACGAAGGATCTGCTCGATCTCGTCAAACTCCGCCTGTCCGCAGGTCAATGGGGGCGCCAGCTGAATGACCGGATCGCCGCGATCGTCGGCACGGCAGTAGAGACCGGCGTCGAAGAGCGCCTTGGACAGGAACCCCCGCAGCAAGCGTTCGGATTCGTCGTCGTCGAAGGTCTCCTTTGTGATCTTGTTCTTGACGAGTTCGATGCCGTAGAAGTAGCCGTCGCCACGGATGTCTCCTACGATTTCGAGATCGTGCAACTTCTCAAGCGTGTTTCGGAAGGCGCCTTCGTTATCCAGAACGCGCTGGTTCAGGCGCTCCTTCTCGAAGAGATCCAGATTTGCCATGGCGACGGCCGACGACACTGGATGTCCGCCGAAGGTGTAACCGTGCGGGAAGTAGGTCGTGCCTTTGAGGAATGGCTCGGCGAGACGATCCGAAATCACACAGGCGCCGATGGGCGAATACCCCGACGTCATTCCTTTGGCGCAGATGATCATGTCCGGCACGTAGTCAAACTTTTCGCACGCAAAGGTGGGACCGAGTCGTCCGAAAGCACAAATGGTCTCATCCGACACGAGCAGGACGTCGTACTCGTCGCAGATTTCGCGAACTCGCTGGAAGTAGCCGGGCGGCGGAGGAAAACACCCTCCAGAATTTTGCACGGGTTCTAAGAACACGGCCGCGACAGATTCCGGGCCCTCCATCACGATGGCGGCCTCGATCTGGTCGGCGGCCCACCGCCCGAAGGCAACCGGGTCATCACCATGTACCGGAGCCCGATAGATATTGGTGTTGGGTACCTTGTGTGCGCCAGGCACCAGCGGCTCGAACATCGTTTTTGCAGCGGGGATACCTGTGATCGACAGGGCACCCTGGGGCGTGCCGTGATAGGCGACGTAGCGCGAAATTACCTTGTACTTCTCAGGCTTTCCGGTGAGCTTGAAATATTGCTTGGCAAGTTTCCACGCGGTCTCTACTGCTTCACCGCCGCCAGTCGTGAAGAATATGCGGTTCAGATCGCCAGGCGCGGCATCCGCGAGTCGTTCAGCGAGCTGGATCGCCTGCGGATGTGCATAAGACCACAGCGGAAAGTAAGCCAACTCGCTAGCCTGCTTGGCTGCCGCCTCGGCTAACTCGCGCCGCCCGTGGCCAACCTGGACGGTGAACAGGCCGGACAGCCCATCGAGGTAGCGACGGCCGTGGATGTCATAGATGTATGAGCCTTCGCCGCGGACGATGATCGGAACCGGTGAGGTTTCATAGGTTGACAGGCGCGTGAAGTGCATCCACAAGTGGTCACGTGCTGAATTCGAAAGCGCATCGGCATTGTGCTCGCCGAAGAGCTGGTCGGTGTTTGCGTTTGGTGTCATGCGATACCCCAGTTGTAGGTCTGCTTCTTCAGCTTCAGGTACACGAACGTTTCGGTGCGCCGGACTCCAGGTAACTTGCGGATCCGGTCATTTATCAACTCCAACAGATGGTCGTCGTCGATGACGACCGCCTCGATAAGGATGTCGAAGGAGCCGGCGGTCAGGACGACGTAGACGACCTCGGGTATGTCAACCAACAGATTCGCGGCCTCGTCCAGGTCGCCCTCGACATTGATGCCGACCATGACCTGACGGTCAAAGCCAATCTGTCGCGGATCAGTCACTGCCACGATCTGGACCGTTCCCGAGTCGACGAGTTTTTGCACTCTCTGACGCACAGCTGCCTCCGAAAGGCCGACCGCCTTGCCGATCGAGGCGTATGGGCGTCGCCCGTCCTGCTGCAATTGCTCGATGATTGCCTTCGAGATGCCATCGGGCCGGCCCTTCGAATCAGCCACCTACGAATAATGCGTGATTAAGGGCTGAATTGCAAGCGAATCCGTAGATATTTGGACGAGAATCCACTGAATCAGCATGAGTGGGACGTCCCGCGGCTGGTAGAACTGACGACATGTCACGCTATGGCCCGCAGTTCGGCCCTGATATCACCTTTCTCGGAGTGCAACGTTGCGATTGGGCGGACGCTGGGTCGTATGCCGGCGCTGACGTCGTCATTCTTGGTGCTCCCTTTGACGGCGGAACCTCGCATCGGCCCGGTACGAGGTTCGGGCCGCAATATATCCGCCAGACCTGCTATCTCCCACACGATGGCAGCAGGCCATCACTGGCCATGCGGGTGGACGCCTTGCAGGACCTCAAGGTCTTCGACGCCGGTGACGTGGAGATGTATTCCGGCGATGCCGAACGTTCTGTGCACGACCTGCAGCGAGCCGTCTATACCGTCACGGCAACGGGCGCAATTCCGTTGATTCTGGGTGGCGACCATACGATCGCTTGGCCTGATGCTGCCGGTGTGGCGCAGCACCTGGGTCAGGGTCGGATCTCGATGATTCATTTCGACGCCCATGCCGACACCGGCGACATAACCTTTGGCTCGCTCGTAGGCCACGGCCAACCGATGCGTCGCCTCATCGAGTCGGGCGCGCTGCGCGGTGATCGATTTCTACAGCTAGGTCTGCGTGGGTACTGGCCACCACCGGAGATTCTCAGTTGGATGGCCGATCAGCGCATGCGCTCCTTCGAGATGACCGAGATAACCGCCCGGGGTCTCGATGAATGTCTGTCTGAGGCCTTTGAGATCGCAACTGACGATTGTGACGGCGTTTTTCTGTCGGTCGACATAGACGTTTGCGATCCCGGCCATGCTCCGGGAACCGGCACGCCGGAGCCAGGTGGCCTCACGGCGCGACAATTACTCGATTCAGTTCGGCGCATCGCGTACGAACTGCCGATCGTCGGAGTCGACCTCGTGGAGGTATCACCGCCCTATGATCACGCAGAGATCACGAGCTTTCTCGCCAACCGGGTGGTTCTGGAGGTACTCAGCGGCATCGCCCGCCGCCGTAAAGACGCCGCTGACGGTACGAGGTGGGATCCTCGACAGCCGTTACTCGACGGACGATAACGGCTGCACTCGACCGGGTACCGAGTACTGAGAACCACAGACTGCAGCATCCTGGGCAAAGCCTCATCCTGAATCCGCAGTATCGGTGCTTCAATGCGTTGCAAAGTTTTCGTAGCCAGAAACTACGATGGGAGATCGATCTCGTGAAGCTGCTCATTCTCGGAGCCGGTGGAGTTGGTTCGGCGGCCGCCAAGATTGCCGCCCGACGCAAGGTTTTCGAATCGGTCCTCGTCGCTGATTTTGACCCGGCACGGGCCGAGAAGGCTGTTCGCGACACCGCCGACGAACGGTTTCTCGCAGCCCAGGTCGACGCTTCCGATCAGCAGGCTGTTCAGCTGCTGATCGAGAGTCATGGCATCGACCTCGTGCTTGGTGCAACCGACCCACGATTTACTATGCCAATCTTCGAAGCTGCGCTCGCCAGCAATGTCCACTACATGGACATGGCAATGTCCTTGTCGAAACCTCACCCGACAGATCCCTTCGCGAAGGTCGGCGTGAAGTTGGGGGATGAGCAGTTTGCCTTGTCCGAGCAATGGGAAGCCTCTGGCAAGATCGCGCTCGTCGGTGCCGGGGTCGAACCAGGCCTGGCCGATGTCTTCGCGCGGTACGCCGCAGATCACCTGTTCAGTGAGATCGAGGAGTTGGGCGTGCGCGACGGCGCGAACCTGACCGTCCGCGGCTACGATTTCGCGCCGTCCTTCTCGATTTGGACGACGATCGAAGAATGCCTCAATCCACCCGTCATCTGGGAGAAAGATCGGGGCTGGTACACGACCGAGCCGTTCAGCGAGGCTGAGGTGTTCGACTTTCCAGAGGGCATCGGAAGGGTCGAGTGCGTCAACGTCGAGCATGAAGAGGTAATCCTGATGCCGCGCTGGATCGACACCAAGCGCGTCACCTTCAAATACGGCCTGGGTGACGAGTTCATAGAGGTCCTCAAGACCTTGCACAAGCTTGGACTGGACTCGACAACAAAGCTGCAGGTCGGCGATGCGTCGGTGAGTCCGAGGGATGTGGTGGCTGCGGCACTACCCAATCCAGCTGAACTCGGCGACAAGATGAGCGGTAAGACTTGCGCCGGAGTCTGGGTACGCGGGTTGGGCAAGGACGGTCAGCCACGTTCTACGTATCTCTATCACGTGGTGGACAACGATTGGTCGATGGCGGAGTACCAGTCACAGGCAGTGGTGTGGCAGACCGCGGTGAATCCCATCGTTGCCTGTGAACTTATTGCTACCGGAATCTGGACCGGTGCGGGCGTGCTCGGCCCAGAGGCGTTCGACGCCGTTCCATTTCTGGACCTGCTGGCCGACTCGAAAGACGGCTACGGCTCTGCGTGGGGGATCAAAGAAGTCGAATAGCAGACTAGTTGCGCCACTGTGTCTTGCGGCGCTGACGATCCCAGATCAGGCCGCCGGCGAGGACGAGCATCGTCAGCACGATGCCCAGAGCGCCAGCGAGGTTGTAGTGGGTGGTAGTCAGATAGAGCCCAAGCACGATCACTGAGAACCAGCCCATGATCTGTCGGCCGGTGCTGAACTCGTGGTGCCAGCCCCAGTCTTCCGGACGTTCATGCTCAGCGTGAGCGTCGGAGCCGTCCGTCAGCTGGTTTCCGTGTTCGGCTGCCATGTGACACTCACTCCCGATACCTGTTGATCTGTTGGGACTTGATCTGTTGGGACTTGATCTGCTCGAAACTAACCGACTGGACGCGAGTCGACCTCGATGTACTTGAGGTGTCGGGCGCCCTCTCATTCTGACATCGGCCACAATGACCAGGTGACCCGCCCCGCCGAAATTCGCCGCGTTGTTCTGCTTGGCTCGACCGGTTCGATTGGTACTCAGGCTCTTGATGTCATCGGCAACGCCGCCGACGCCTTCTCGGTGGCCGGTATCTGCGCCGGTGGAACGAACCTGAGTCTGCTCGTCGAGCAGGCCGTGTCTTGGCGAGTGCCTTATGTCGCGGTGAGCGCTCTCTCCGCAGAACTCGAACTTCGCGAACGGTTGGCGGCCGCCTGGCCGGCCGGTGAACCGCTGCCCCAAGTACTGGCGGGACCGCAGGCCACCGAACAGCTGGCCGCTCTGGATTGTGAGGTGGTGCTCAACGGGGTCGCCGGCGCCCAGGGCTTGCGGGCGACGCTGGCGGCTTTGAAGGCCGGCCGCACGGTTGCGCTTGCCAATAAGGAATCACTCATTGCCGGCGGCCCGCTTGTTTTGGACGCCGCAGCCCCAGGACAGCTGGTCCCAGTTGATTCTGAGCACTCGGCTCTGGCCCAAGCCCTGCGCGGTGGGACGGCCGCCGAGGTGCGGCGCTTGGTCTTGACGGCCAGCGGTGGTCCCTTCCGGGGTCACAGCAGGGATCAGTTGCTGCACGTCACCCCCCAACAGGCGTTGGCGCACCCGACGTGGACCATGGGCCCCTTGGTGACGACCAACTCTGCGACTCTGGTCAACAAGGGCCTGGAGCTGATCGAGGCGGCGCTACTTTTCGACGTGGCCTACGACCGGGTGGATGTCGTTGTGCACCCCCAATCAATGGTTCATTCCATGGTCGAGTTCATTGACGGCTCGACCTTGGCCCAAGCGAGCCCTCCCGATATGAGGATGCCGATTGCGCTTGCGCTCGGCTGGCCACACCGTGTCGCCGACGCTGCCCCGGGCATGGATTGGACGAAGGCGCACAGCTGGACCTTCGAGCCGGTGGACAACGAGTCGTTCCCGGCGATCGATGTGGCGAGAACCGCGGGTATCGCCGGAGGTAGTGCGCCGGCAGTCTTCAATGCCGCCAACGAAGAGCTTGTTGCGGCCTTCCACACTGGGCGCTGCGCCTTCCTCGATATCGTCGACATCACCAGGCGCGTCCTCGAGCTGTGGCTGAGCACAGAACATGCCGCAGCCGGGAACCCTCGCGACATCGCCGATGTTGAACACTCCGAGTTGTGGGCGCGGTCTCGGGTAGCAGCTGAGCTTTCGATGTCAGAAAGTCGTTAAGAGGCTGCGGTCGGGGCACAATGGTAGGAAGTCATTTCGGACAGTTTTACGACTGGTTCCAGCGCCCTCGCGGCTGAGCCACGCTACGTGTTATCGGAAAGGATCGCCGCGTGCTGTACGCCCTTGGTGTGATCGCCTTCGCGCTCGGGCTCTTGGCGTCCATCGCGCTGCACGAGGTCGGGCACATGCTCCCGGCCAAGAAGTTCGGCGTCAAGGTGACTCAGTACATGGTTGGATTCGGTCCGACTATCTGGGCGCGCAAACGCGGTGACACCGAATACGGCCTGAAGGCGATTCCGATGGGCGGTTACATTCGGATGATCGGCATGGTGCCGCCGCGCGCCGACGGTCGCCGGAGCAGATGGCCACGCCGCATGGCCGATCTAGTCGAGGAGTTTCGCGCTACCAGCCGATCTGAGGTCGAGCCGGGCGAGGAACATCGTCAGTTCTACCGGGTGACACCCGGCAAGAAGATGATCATCATGCTCGGCGGTCCGACGATGAATTTGCTCATCTTTTTGTTCATCACCGTGCTGCTCTATGGGCTCATCGGGGTCAAGGGCCCGACGAACACCGTCGCCGAGGTCAGCAAGTGCGTGGTGCCCGTCACCTCCACGGTGACCGACTGTCCTGCCGAGAACAGTGCTGACTTTGTGAAGGCACCCGCCAATGGTGTGCTGCTGCCCGGCGACAAGATCACTGCAATCAATGGGGTCGAGATCAAAGAGTGGTCGGACTCGGTGAAGATCATCGAGGCTTCGGCCGGCAAGCCGATCACTATGACCGTGCTCCGTGACGGCAAGAATGTGCCGTTGACGCTCACGCCAGTGCAGACGACCAAGTACGCGAACGACACCGGCACGAAGACGAAACAGGCCGGATTCATCGGCATCGGGACTACCGAGGCATACCAGCAACTCGGCCCCGCCGCCTTGGGACGTGTCGTTTGGCAGCAACTCGGGCTCAGCATTGACGCTTTGAAGCAGTTTCCGAGCAAGATCAGCAGCTTGGTCGGGACAGTCTTTGAAAACAAGCCACGAGACCAGCAGGGTGCGGTCGGCGTTGTTGGCTTGGGCCGGATCGGCGGTCAGATCGCAGATGCTCAGGGCATCAGCCTGCTCGACAAGATTTCGACGCTGTTGAGCCTGCTCGCCGGCGTCAATCTATTGCTGTTCTTCTTCAATCTGTTGCCGTTGCTTCCGCTGGACGGCGGTCATGTGGCAGGCGCGATCGTCGAGTCGATCCGGCGTGGATTTGCCAGATTGCGACGTCGGCCGCGGGCGATCTTCGTCGACGTCGCGCAGCTGGTTCCGGTCATGTATGTCGTCGCGAGCGTGCTCATCGTGTTTTCGGTCCTTGTGATGTATGCGGATATTGTTAAACCAATCTCGTTGACGAACTAGCGTTGTATGACGACCAACGTTCTATGAAGAGGAGATCCTGTGACCGTCCCATCCAAACCTGAGGTTGAATTCCCGAGCGCAGCGCCCACGGGTGAGCTTCAGATCCGCGATCTGATCGAGGGTGACGGCGCGACTGCGCAGGCGGGTCAGCAGGCAGTCGTGCACTACGTCGGGGTCGCACACTCCACAGGCGAGGAGTTCGACGCGAGCTACAACCGGGGTGCGCCCTTTACCTTCGGACTTGGCGAAGGCCGTGTGATCGCAGGTTGGGATCAGGGCGTTCAGGGTATGAAGATCGGCGGTAGACGAGAACTGATCATCCCGCCGCACTTGGGTTACGGCGATCGTGGGGCCGGTGGCGCGATCAAGGGCGGCGAGACGCTGATCTTCGTCGTCGACCTTCTCGACCTGCGCTAACTGATCGTTCATCCACCGAGCGCAAACAGGGATAGAGGAATTTGAGATGAGTACATCGATTTCGCTGGGTATGCCGACCGCGCCGCCCCCTGTCTTGGCGCCGCGCCGCAAGTCTCGCCAGATCAAGGTGGGTTCGGTCGCGGTCGGCGGCGACGCGCCGATCTCGGTGCAGTCGATGACGACGACACTTACCTCCGATGTCAACGCCACGCTCCAGCAAATTGCTGAACTCACAGCCGCCGGCTGCGACATCGTGCGTGTGGCCTGCCCGAGTCAGGACGATGCTGACGCGCTTGCGGCGATCGCGAAGAAGTCTCAAATCCCGGTGATTGCCGATATCCACTTTCAACCGAAGTATGTATTCGCCGCGATAGACGCTGGCTGTGCCGCGGTGAGAGTCAACCCTGGCAACATCCGCGCTTTCGACGACAAGGTGGGTGAGATCGCGCGCGCGGCCGCTGCCACCGGCACCTCCTTGCGAATCGGCGTGAACGCAGGCTCGCTTGACAAGCGATTGTTCGAGAAATATGGCAAAGCCACGCCAGAAGCCTTGGTGGAATCAGCCATGTGGGAGGCATCCCTGTTCGAGGAACACGGCTTTCGCGATTTCAAGATCTCTGTGAAGCACAATGATCCAGTCGTGATGGTTCGTGCCTATGAGTTGCTGGCCGAGCAATGCGATTACCCGTTGCACCTTGGTGTCACCGAAGCGGGGCCCGCCTTCCAGGGAACGATCAAGTCCGGTGTCGCCTTTGGCGCGCTGTTGTCGAAAGGCATCGGTGACACGATCAGGGTGTCGCTGTCTGCACCCCCGGTAGAAGAAGTCAAGGTCGGGCTTCAGATTTTGGAATCTCTGAACCTTCGTCAGCGGCGGCTCGAGATTGTTTCGTGTCCTTCCTGCGGGCGCGCACAGGTCGATGTCTACACGTTGGCGGAGAAGGTGAGCGCAGGGCTGGACGGCGTCGAGGTTCCGTTGCGAGTAGCGGTGATGGGGTGCGTCGTCAACGGTCCGGGGGAAGCCCGTGAGGCCGATTTGGGCGTTGCCAGTGGCAACGGCAAGGGCCAGATATTCGTCAAGGGCGAGGTCATCAAAACTGTTCCGGAGTCCCAGATTGTGGAGACCCTGATCGAGGAGGCCCTGCGTTTGGCCGAGCAGATGCAAGCCGACGGTGCGGCCTCCGGGCCACCGACGGTCGCCGTCAGCTGAACACGTCAGCGGTCCCTGACCGTTGATCACGCGAAAATCGTTTGTGGCGCCGGCAGTTTGGGGCGAGGGTGGGCGGCTATGGACATCTTGATTCGACCTGCCGTCGATGCAGACTTTCCACAAATAGCCCTATTGGACGGCGCCGCCTTCGGCTTCACGTACTCCGAGCAAGATGTCGCTGACGCCCTGATCGCGGTTGATCCGAGCAGGTTCTACGTCGCCACCGAAGCAGACCGGATAGTCGGCGTCACCGGCGATTACCACTTCGACCTCACGCTCCCCGGGGCGGCTGGAACTTCGGTTGGTGTGCCGGGGGTTACGTGGGTGTCAGTCAGCCCGGTGCACCGCCGCCGAGGAATTTTACGAGCCTTGATGGAGCGTCAACTCGGCGACTTCGCCGATCGCGGCGAGATGATGACGATCCTCACGGCAAGCGAGGGTGGGATCTACCGCCGTTTCGGATTCGGACCGGCGACCAGGGTGCGCAAAACCGTAATCGACCGGCAGCTCGCGGTGCTGAATTCGCCTGAGTCCTCGCATGCCAACTCCTGCGGACCAGTCTCGTCTGCGACGCCTGAGCAAGCACGGTCGATCCTGCCGCCGATCCACGATCGATGGCGGCGCACAGTACCCGGCGCGTTGAGTCGCAGTCCCTCCTGGTGGGAGCGCAGTTTCATCGATCGCGAGACGAACCGTAACGGAAGCAGTGCCGTTCAATACGTTGTTCATGCTGATGGTTTTGTGGCCTATCGGATCGAGCCCAATTGGGCAGACGGACGCCCCCAACACGTTTGCGTTGTCACCGACTACGTCTGGATGACGGCCGAGGCGCATCGGGCGTTGTGGCAGGTGTTGCTCGGTCTCGATCTGGTTGGCACGATTGAGAGCCGCAAGATCGCCCTCGATGATCCGCTACCGCACCTGCTGGACAATCCTCGTCAGCTGCGCACAACGGTGCTGAACGACGGCATCTGGGTGCGGCCGTTGGACATCGAGTCCATGCTCTCTGCGCGAACCTTCCAGCTCGAAATTGACGCCGTCCTGGAGGTCGTCGACGAGACGGGCGCCGTTGGTGCAACCGCTGGACGCTATGCATTGAAGGGTGGGCCCGACGGTGCGGAATGCGTGCACACTGACCGGCTTGCCGACCTCAGGATCACTGTCGACGCCTTGGGCTCCGCTTATCTCGGCGGAATGCGCCTTGGAGAATTAGCTGCCGCAGGCCGCGTCGAGGTGAGTGATGCCGCCCTGTTGCGCCGACTGGATCTGGCATTCCTGGCTGATCGCGTACCGGTTCACGGCACGGATTTCTGACTCGGCGCGGTAGCGTGCACATTTGTGACCGCGTTGCAGACCCGACCGCGGGTGTTGACAGGTTCGGACGGCCCTGAGCTGCGTCGGCTAGTCCATCAGGACCGGATCACGAACTGCGTGTTGGATTCTCGGATCGAATACTCGCCCGGATTGGACGCTCGACGCCTGGGCGGATTCATCTGGGGACTTGATTCAGGTACCGAGATCGACGCCGCAGCCGCCGTACATTATCTGCGCGCGGCCCTGTTCCACGGTGGCAATCTGATTCCAGTGGGTGATGACCGCTCCGCACTGGAGACCCTTGCCGATCAACTTTCGCGGAGTGGGCGCGGCTGTTCCTCGATTGTCGGACCGGCATCGTCGGTCCAAGCCATCTGGCCAGTACTGTCCCGCCGGTGGGGCCCGGCCCGAGCCGTCCGTGCGTCACAGCCTCTGCTCGTAATCGACCGACCGGCCGACGCTGAATTCGATCCGACTGTCCGGGTTGTGCGCCCGTCGGAGATCGAGCGGTTCATGCCTGCTGCCATCGCGATGTTCACCGAAGAACTTGAGATCTCACCGATGGGCCGCGATGGCGGAGCGAGCTATCGGGCTCGCGTAGCTGAAGTGATCGGGACTGGCCGTGCTTTTGCCCGTTTCGACGACCGTGGTCAGGTCGAGTTCAAAGCTGAGATCGGCGCGCTGTCATGCGGAACCGCGCAAGTGCAAGGAGTCTGGGTCCGTCCGGATCTCAGAGGCAGAGGTTTGGGGACGGCGGCGATGGCGGCTGTGCTTCGCCTGGCATTGGATCGAGCTCCGACGGTCAGCCTGTACGTAAACGACTTCAATGTGACGGCGCGCAACATGTACGACCGATTGGGAATGGTAGAAATCGGCACGCTGAGCACTGTCCTGTTCTGACGTCCGTTCGCCGCTGTTGCCGTCGCAGGTGTCGGTGCGATCTGGTATCCATCATCCATGGCACTGCAGGCAGTTATCTTCGACTGGGGCGGAACGTTGACGCCCTGGCACACCATCGACCCCTTCGCATGCTGGTTCGCCGTGACCGCCGACGAGAGCAAGACGCGCGCCCTGTTGGCAGCTGAGGAAGCTATCTGGACACTCAGCCGAGATGAGCATCGCAGCGCCACCTTGGACCACATTCTGCAGGCTGCAGCACTGTCACTTACCGACGCTCAGCGTCGGAGTTACTACGACTGGTGGGATGAGCACACGGTCACCGATCCCGCTGTTGAGCCGCTATTCCAGGGGCTCCGCGAGCGCGGGCTCAAGATTGGAATTCTCTCGAACACGATCTGGCCTCGTGATGAGCACGAGCGGATCTTTGCGCGCGACGCCGTGCACGCCTACATAGACGGTGCGGTGTATTCGTCAGAAATACCATGGACCAAGCCCGACGAGCGAGCGTTTCGTGCCGCGATGCAAGCCGTCGGCGTCGCTGACCCGGCGGCGGCGGTGTTCGTCGGCGACCGGCTCTTCGATGACATCTTTGGTGCCAAGCGTGCGGGCATGCGCGCAGTTCATATCCCACACAGCCAGATTCCGCCTTGGCAAACAACTGGAGTGGAAGGCCAGCCTGACGCGGTCATCGACGATCTGTCAGATTTGCTGAAGGTTGTGGACGCTTGGATCTGAAGGCATTGCAGCAGCACGCAGCGAATGTCAGGTGCCTGGGAATGCCACCGTGGGAGTGGCAGGGGTTGTGAATCGGCGCCAGAACACGGCTTCGCCGGCAGATGATGTCAGACCTTGCAAGCCTTGGGATCGCAGCGTGTTGAGCTCTGAATTGGCACCATCGGGCGCCGCTGAACTGGAGTTTGTGGTCGGCCCAGCGTTGGGGGCATCAGCCGCAGGAGCTCCTGAGGCGGACACCAGCAGATATCGGTAGGCAAGCGCGCATTGCTCCTCGAGCGCAACGGCCCAGCGCTGAGCACTCAGGGCGCTGTCGATGCGTTCAGGAGGTTGGTAAGAAGGCTGCGGGGGAGCCGGCACAGACCCACGCGCCACGAGCGCGGCCATCACTCTGTCGCGGGCGACGCGGTGAGCTGCTTGCGATGAACGCGCCCGCTCTATCTGCTCGGCCGTCCCTAGATGCACACCGATCACCGAGTATCCAAAGACTGCGGCGTTCTCGGCCATCAAGATGTCCTGCAAGGCCGAGGTCACCTGATCTTGCTCTGACGTGGGCGCACTGCTCGGACTGCTCACGCCAGAACCTCACGGTGCGTGCTGAGGCACGCTGAAATGCTGCCTAGCAAGCCGACAGTTTGCCCGGCATTGACCTCGGTATGAGGCCAGCCGAGGCAAGCCGCTGAAAAGGCTGCAGCCGCCGATCCGGACATCGACGCCAGCCCGGCAATGGTTGGCGCAGCTGGTGCAGCGGTGGGGCTGGCAATCGGTTCGGTGGGGTTCAGACGCCAGCCGGGATAGTTCTGCAAGACGCCCCGCAACGCATCACCGTGTGCCGCGACATCGGCCCGCAGCGGCGCGAGCGGTACCGGAGTCTGACCAGCGGCCGCCATCGCCGCGTCATAGCTGGCCAAGAGCCGGGTCTGAGTCCCGAGCAAGGATGTCAGCACGGCCGGCGGTGGAGGTGGCGGGATCGCGACTTTGTGGTGCACCGTCTTCGTCACGCCCAACGCAACACCGCCCGCGGCAGCGACCAAGAGAGCCGATCGTCCGAAGAGCGTTCGGCGCGAGATCTCAACCATGGCCCGACCAGTCTTTCAGATGCCGGTAGTGTGAGCGCAGGTACGCCTACTAACCACAACTGGACACCGACGGGAGCGCTGAGAGGATGAGTGCGCGGACGCCGCAGCGCCAACAGCTGATGGAGCTGCTCGGGCCGGTGATCACGTCGCAGGGCTATGACCTTGAAGACCTGTCCGTGACGGCCGCCGGTCGGCGCAGTCTGATTCGTGTCATCGTCGATGCTGATGACGGCGTGGACCTCGATGCGGTAGCTGACATATCCCGCGCGCTGTCAGAGCTGTTGGACGCCGACGCGGACTCAGCTCAGCCGACGACATTTTCCGGCCCATTCGTCCTCGAAGTTTCCTCGCCTGGAGTTGACAGGCCCCTCACCGAGCTGCGCCACTGGCGTCGTGCGATCGGTCGCCTCGTCACCGTGCCTTTGCACGAGTCGGGGCCTTTGGACGAGTCGGGGCCTGTGGGCGAGTCGGGCGCTGGCACGAGCGGCGCACACGCCAATGCAAGCGCTCATCTGATATCGGGGCGAATAACGTCGGTCGACGCCAACGCTGTCGTGCTCGACCATGACGGCGAACAGACAAGACATCCACATTCAACGCTGGGGCCCGGTCGTATTCAGGTGGAGTTCTCCCGACCGGGGGTGCCGGATGATTTCCCGCCGTCCGATGACTCCCAGGCGTCCGATGATTTCGAGCCAGACAGCGACCCTGCGCCCGGCCAAGCAGGACGGCCCGCGAACCGCGAACACAACCGCGCAACAGCGCACGTAGCCCAGAACGCACACGAGGAGGCCTGAGCCCATGGTCTCAGTGGACATTGCAGCCCTACGCAGCATCGAGCGAGAGAAAGAGATTCCGTTCGATACCGTCATGGAGGCGCTGGAGACAGCACTACTGACCGCATATCGTCACACCAATCATCCGATGCCGAGCGCGCGTGTCGAGATCGATCGGAAGTCCGGCGAGGTGACGGTCTGGGCTGCCGAGCACGGCCCGGACGGGGCACTTATCGAAGAATTCGACGACACTCCCACCGATTTCGGACGCATCGCCGCCATGACCGCGAAGCAGGTCATCATGCAACGTCTGCGCGACGCGGCGCACGACACCACGTTCGGGGAATACTCCGGGCATGAAGGCGACATCGTCACAGGAGTGATCCAAGCGGACGCCCAAGCCGCGCAACGCGGTCTTGTAATCGTCGAGTTGAACAACAAGATCGAGGCTGTCCTCCCGCAGTCAGAGCAAGTTCCTGGTGAGGTTTACGACCACGGCACGCGGATCAAGTCCTACGTCGTCGCCGTCACACGTGGCATGCGAGGCCCGCAGATCAGTCTCAGTCGGACGCATCCAGGACTGGTGAAGAAGCTGTTCGCGTTGGAGGTCCCCGAGATCGCCGATGGAAGTGTCGAGGTCATGGCCGTAGCACGCGAGTCCGGCCACCGAACCAAGATCGCGGTCCGCAGCATGGTCGACGGCCTGAATGCAAAGGGCGCGTGCATCGGCCCGATGGGACAGCGCGTGCGCAATGTCGTCGCCGAGCTGCACGGTGAGAAGATCGACATCATCGACTACGACGAGGACCCAGCAACTTTTGTGGGGAACGCGCTCTCGCCGGCACGAGCGCAGCAGATCACTGTTGTCGATGCAGTGGCCAAAGCGGCTCGAGTGGTCGTGCCCGACTATCAGCTCTCTCTCGCGATCGGCCGAGAAGGTCAGAACGCTCGGTTGGCCGCTCGCCTGACCGGATGGCGGATCGACATCCATTCTGACGCCGAGACCGAGGGTGCAGAAGCGGCGGGTGCTGGTCCAAACGGCGCTGGTTCAGACGGCGCTGGTTCAGACGGCGCTGGTTCAGACGGCGCAGGTTCAGACGGCGCAGGTTCAGATGGCGCTGGTCCAGATTCAAGCGCTGTCGTTCCGGCCGAGCTTGTCGGCCAGGCGGGCGTCGTGGACGCTGCTGGCGACGACAGGGAGTAGACTTCTTTGTGGCCGTCAACCCGCTGGGGGCAGTCTCGCTGCAACGTGTAGTTATCCGCACCTGCATCGGCTGCCGCCAAAGAGCGACTGCCACCGAGTTGCTACGCGTAGTCGCTGATCCAGCGGTTGGAGCTGTTCCGGTTAGTCCGGTCCAGATCTGCCCAGATCCGCGGCGTTGCGCTCCGGGCCGGGGAGCATGGATTCACCCGAACCTGGAGTGCGTGACTTTCGCTGAGCGTCGTCGGGCATTTGGCAGGGCGCTGCGCTGTACGGCGACCACCGATCCGACGCCGGTCCGCGAATACGTGTCATCGCTGTTTGAAGCGCCAAGTGCGGTCGCTACCTCAGCTGGTGACCTGTAGTACCCCGTACGGCTTCCGCCGCTCGGGTCGTTGGGGAGACCCGCGAAAGTGAGACGAAGAGCTATGAGCACCCGATGAAGCGCCAACCATGATTGCGTTTCCCACCTAAATCGGGACTGTGCGGGTCACCGCCGGTCCTGCGACAAGGAGTCCAGTGGCAGGCAAGGCCCGCGTACACGAGCTCGCCAAAGAGCTTGGTGTACCAAGTAAAGAAGTTCTCGCCAAGTTGAGCGAACTCGGCGAGTTTGTGAAGAGTGCATCGTCGACGGTAGAAGCCCCTGTGGCGCGTCGGCTCCGTGAAGCGTTCCCAGCTGGGTCCGCGGCGCCGGCCAAGAAGGTCGCGCCGAAACCGGCCGCCAAGCCCGTTCCGGCACCCGTAGCGCCTGCTCCGACGCCGGTCGCAGCTGCGCCCGCTCCTGCACCCGTAGCCGACTCGACGCCCGCGCCGGCGCCGGTTGTCACGCCCGAACCCGCCCTGCCGGTTACGCCTCCAACGGTCGAGGACCCAACTGCCGCGACGCGCCCCGGTGCGCCGGCTCCCAGGCCGGCTGGTCCGCGCCCTGGCGCGCCTCGGGTAGCGAACAATCCATTTGGAGTCGGAAGCCAGGCCGCACCCCGGCCGGCAACACCTCGTCCGGCTGCGGGCGCTCCCGGACACAACCAGAATCAGATGCCGCCGCGCCCAGCAAGCCCTCGTCCCGGCGGCTCAGCTGGTCCAGGCGGTCCGCGACCTAATCCAGGCATGATGCCGCCGCGGCCCAATCCGGGCTTGGTGCCCGGTCGCAGCGGCGGTCCGGGTCGTCCCGGAGGACCGGGGGGCCCTGGTGGTCCCGGTCGCCCTGCCGGTCCTGGCGGTGGCCCCGGTGGTCGCCCCAGTGGACCGGGCGGCGCTGGTCGTCCCGCAGGTCCCGGCGGTGCTCCTGGCGGTGGCGGCGGTAACTACCGCACAGGTGGTCCGGCTGGCGGCGGCGGCGGCGGTTACCGCGGCGGCCCAGGCGGCGGCACCGGTGCTCCAGGCGCTGGAGCCGGCGGCTTCGGCCCCCGCCCAGGTGGCGGCGGTCCAGGCGGTCGCGGTCGTGGCGCGGGCACCGCAGGTGCATTTGGTCGCCAGGGCGGTCGTCCGACTCGTGGCCGCAAGAGCAAGAAGCAGCGACGCCAAGAGTTCGACAACATGTCTGCGCCCTCGATTGGCGGCGTGCAGGTTCCGCGCGGTAACGGCGATGTGTTGCGGCTGCCGCGAGGAGCCTCGCTGTCTGACTTTGCCGACAAGATCAACGCTGAGCCGGCCTCACTGGTGACGGTGATGTTCCATCTCGGTGAGATGGTCACCGCTACGCAGTCGGTGAACGAGGAGACGCTGCAGTTACTCGGTGCGGAGCTGAACTACAACGTTCAGGTCGTCAGTCCTGAGGACGAAGACCGTGAACTGCTGGAGTCCTTCGATTTGACGTTCGGTTCGGATGAGGGCGCCGAAGGTGATCTGATTGCTCGTGCACCGATCGTGACTGTGATGGGTCACGTCGATCACGGTAAGACCCGCCTGCTGGATGCGATCCGCAAGACCAACGTGATCGGCGGCGAAGCAGGTGGCATCACCCAGCACATTGGTGCCTACCAGGTCCACGTCGATCACGAGGGAAGCACCCGACCGATCACGTTCATCGACACACCCGGTCACGAGGCGTTTACGGCTATGCGTGCTCGCGGCGCCAAGGTGACCGACATTGCAGTGCTTGTCGTTGCAGCCGACGACGGCGTGATGCCTCAGACGATCGAGGCGCTCAATCACGCACAGGCCGCCGATGTGCCGATCGTCGTCGCTGTGAACAAGATCGACAAGGAAGGTGCCAATCCCGCCAAGGTTCGGCAGCAGCTCACTGAATATGGGCTCGTCGCCGAAGAGTATGGCGGCGACACGTTGTTCGTTGATGTCTCTGCCCGCAACAACCTGCACATTGACGAGTTACTCGAAGGAATCCTGCTGACCGCTGACGCGGCGCTCGACCTGCGAGCAAACCCGGATCAGGACGCGCAGGGCATCGCCATCGAAGCGCATCTGGACCGCGGTCGCGGTCCCGTCGCGACGGTGTTGGTGCAGCGGGGGACGCTGAATGTCGGTGATTCCATCGTTGCTGGAGACGCATTTGGTCGCGTCCGGGCAATGCTCGACGATGACGGCAACCAGGTCGAACAGGCGGGCCCCGGAACACCAGTGATGGTGCTCGGCTTGACGTCGGTGCCTGGGGCCGGCGATTCGTTCATCGTTGTCGAAGAGGACCGGATCGCTCGACAGATCGCTGATCGTCGATCGACCCGCGAGCGGAATGCGCAGCTTGCATCCAACCGTCGTCGAATTTCACTCGATGATCTCGACAAGGCACTCGCAGCGGGTGAGGTTCAGCAGTTGAACCTGATCATCAAGGGTGACGTGTCGGGCTCGGTCGAGGCGCTCGAGGATTCATTGCTAAAGATCGAGCTGAACGACGGCAACGACGAGGTGTCGTTGCGGGTCATCGGCCGTGGCGTTGGAGCGATCAACGAAAACGACGTGAATCTGGCGATCGCCTCGGACGCAGTCATCATCGGATTCAACGTTCGTCCCGCCGGCAAGGCTGGCGAGATCGCCGATCGTGAAGGGGTAGATGTGCGGTATTACACCGTCATCTATCAGGCGATCGACGAAATCGAGGCGGCGTTGAAGGGCATGCTGAAGCCGGAATTCGAAGAGGCGCAGCTCGGTACCGCCGAGGTCCGCGAGGTCTTCCGGGTTCCGAAGATCGGCAACGTGGCGGGCTCCATTGTTCGCTCGGGCACGATCCGCCGTAATTCCAAGGCTCGGCTGGTTCGTGATGGAATCGTGGTCAACGAGAATCTGGCGGTCGATTCGTTGCGACGGTTCAAGGACGATGCGACCGAAGTCCGCGAGGGCTTCGAATGCGGTATCGGTCTCGGTTCGTTCAACGACATCAAAGTCGGCGACATCATCGAGACCTTCGAGATGCGCGAAAAGCCGCGCGGCTAAGTAGTTCTGGCGGGGAGTTTCCGAATCATGGACTGGTTCGGAGACTCCCCGTTTTACGTGTTGAAAGGAAGACACCATGGCTGATTCGCCGAGATCGCGTCGAATGGCGGGTCGGATTCGGCAGATTGTTGCCTCGTACATAGAAAGCCAGATCAAGGATCCACGGTTGGGTATGGTGACCGTGACTGACGTTCGGATGACCGGTGATCTCCATGACGCGACGATCTTCTACACCGTGTTCGGTGGTGAGCTCGAACGTTCGGACTCGACGGCAGCGCTCGAGGCAGCCAAGGGACAGATGCGCTCCGAAGTCGGTAAGCAGACCGGAGTCAAGTTCACTCCCACGTTGACCTTCGTACTCGACGAGATCGCCGATACTGCCAAGCACATCGAGGATCTACTCGCGGTGGCACGTCAAGCTGATGCGGATGTGTCGAAGGTCCGGGAAAATGCCGTGCCCGCCGGCGATGCCGACCCCTACCGTAAGCCACGTGCGGACGACGAAGGCGAGTAAGCCGCCAGAGCAAGGCAATCGCTGTCGTCGAGCCGGCGGCCAGCAGCGATCGATGATCACTCGACAGGCTTATCGTGACGACTACTGACACCTCCGCCAGGCGGATCGTGACCCTTGCCGGGTCAGCGTTTGTGGTCCTTGCGGCCGAACCACTCTTTTTACTCGTTGATACCGCAGTCGTGGGTCATCTCGGTCGCGTCCCACTGGCGGCATTGGGCGCGGCAGGAACCATCATGACGCTGCTCGCAATCCTCGGTAGTTCCCTCGAATACGGCACAACCGGGCGTGCCGCACGGTTCTACGGTGCGGGCCGGCGGGAGGCGGCGGTCAATGAGGGCGTGCAGGCATCGTGGCTCGCCCTCATCGTTGGCCTGGCGGCTGTCGGTGTCGGTGAGTTGATTGCCGGCCCGCTGACGAGGCTGGTCGCAGGTGGCGCCAATGAGGTTGCAACGGCGGCCGAATCGTGGCTGCGGATTGCAATACTCGGTCTACCCGGCGTGTTGTTGGTGCTCGCCGGCAACGGCTGGATGCGGGGCGTCCAAGACACTCGGACCCCGGTTCGGATCGTCGTCGTCGCCAACCTCGCCTCCGCGGTTGCCTCGCCGCTGCTGGTGTACCCGGCCGGTCTGGGACTGGAGGGTTCCGCCGTTGCCAACGTTGGCGCTCAGTGGATTGCGGCGTTGCTGTGCATTGTCGCGATCAGGCGCCAGGCCCTTCCCAAGGCCCCACAGTGGCCAGTGATGGGCAAGCAATTGGTCGTCAGCCGAGATCTGGTGTTACGGGCGCTGGCCTTCCAGGCCGCCTATTTGACCGCCGCCGGAGTGGCCGGTCGCATGGGCGCCGCCCAGTTGGCCGCTCATCAAATCGGCCTGCAGTTGTGGGAGTTCATCGCGTTGTTGCTTGATTCGTTCGCAATAGCGGCGCAATCACTGGTAGGGGCAGCGCTCGGCGGTGGCGATGTCGAGGCAGCCAAAGCGATCGCATGGCGCGTCAGCCGATATGGCGTCACGGCGGGGGCACTGTTCGGTGCTGCAATGGCTGCAGGCTGGTATGCGATCCCTGCAGCGTTCACCTCCGATCTCTCGGTACAGCATCAGGCTCACGTGCTCTGGCCCTGGCTCGTTGCGATGATGCCGCTCGGCGGCATCGTTTTTGCTCTGGACGGTGTGCTTCTCGGCGCGGGCGACAATGCCTTCGTGCGCACCGTGACCCTCGTCGCGGCACTTGGAGGCTATGTGCCGATCTGCCTCGCCGCGTTGCATTTTGGATGGGGTCTGGCTGGCATTTGGATCGGGTTGGCGGTGTTCATCGGTCTGCGATTCGTCGGAATGACTTGGCGCACCAGGGGAAATCGATGGTTGGTTGTAGGAGAGGCAGCATGAGGCGGCAGTCAGTGACCAGAGCGGAGATTACCTGTGGCACGTAAGGGACCCACCGGGCCAGGCGGCCTCATCATCGTCGACAAACCGCCTGGGATCACCTCCCACGACGTCGTGTCCAAGGTTCGCCGACTCGCCAAGACGAGACGTGTCGGGCATGCAGGCACTCTTGACCCAATGGCGACGGGAGTGCTGGTGATCGGCGTCGAACGGTCTACCAAGCTTCTCAATCACCTCGTGCTGACGGACAAGACCTACGAAGCGACCGTTCGTCTTGGCGCGACGACGACCAGCGACGATGCGGACGGCGAGATCCTTGCCAGGACGGATGCGTCGTCGCTGTCGGTGGATCAAATCCTTAGCGAAATAGGTGTCCTCAGCGGGGAGATTCAACAGCGACCATCTTCGGTTTCAGCGATCAAGGTCAATGGCGAACGGGCCTATGCGCGCGTGCGGGCGGGCGAAACAGTAGACCTCGCCGCTCGCCCGGTGACGATCTCCAGATTCGACATCATCGGTGGACCGCGTTTTGTCGACGATGATCACGGTGGCTTCTGCGACGTCGATGTGGTGGTTGACTGCTCGTCAGGGACGTACGTGCGCGCCCTCGCTCGTGATCTCGGCGCATCACTGCGAGTCGGTGGCCATCTCACGGCCTTGCGAAGGACTCGGGTGGGACAGTTCGGGTTAGAGCGAGCGCTGCCTCTGGAGGAGCTGGCTGAGCTCGACGACCCGGTCGTCCTGCCCTTGCCGCAGGCGATAGAGGTCGCCATGCCGATCAGGCATATTACCGAGGAGCAGGCCGCTGAATTGAGCTTCGGTCGCACCATCGAGCCGGTGGGGATGGTCGGCACTCATGGCGGTATCAAACCGGGTGGAATCGCCGTTGCTCTGCTCGTCGAAAGTGGCGGCAGAAGTCGCCCCGTGCTCGGGTTCACCCCGGCCGGCAGCTGAGCTTGGACAGCGACCGAACAGCTGTCTCGACCGCATGAGGCAATGGCTCCAGCAGGCAAGTGTGTCGATACCGCTAATCAGACCGGGACGGGCCGTGGGCGTGCTGTATCCGGTGGTCGGTTCGAATCCGCTCGGCGGCTAAACTAGTGCGTTGGTGCTCCTAGTCTTGGGTAGCGAGCATCGACTACCCAAGACCGCGCGGTCACCGGAAGCCCAACATGCAATCCGATGATGTGTCACTGACGAGATCTAGGAGACCTACCCACTTATGGCCAGCACGAACGACCTGAAGAACGGCTTGGTTCTCAATATCGACGGCCAGTTGTGGACCGTTGTTGAATTCCAGCACGTCAAGCCTGGTAAGGGAGGCGCCTTCGTTCGAACCACCTTGAAGAACGTCCTCTCCGGCAAGGTCGTCGACAGAACGTTCAATGCTGGTACCAAGGTCGAGACGGCGACAGTCGACAAGCGGGCCATGACCTACCTCTACAAAGAGGGCGACGATTTCGTGTTCATGGACGGCGAATCGTACGAGCAGATGCATGTTCCTGCTGCGGTCGTGGGCGAGGCCGCCAACTACCTACTCGACAACGCGGAAGCGGTCATCGCGGTGCATGAAGGTCTACCGCTTTTCATCGAGCTGCCGACCTCGGTGGAATTGCTGATCACCTACACCGAGCCGGGTCTGCAAGGTGACCGTGCGACTGGCGGTACGAAGCCCGCAACAGTAGAAACCGGCGCCGAGGTGCAGGTGCCGCTCTTTGTCACCACCGGCGAAAAGATCAAGATCGACACCCGGGACGGCCGGTACCTCGGTCGGATCAGCAGCTAGCCGGAATAGATAGTCTTCGATATGGCTGCCCGCAGCAAAGCCCGTAAACGCGCTGTAGACCTCATCTACGAGGCGGACTTGCGCGGTGACGACCCCTTGGCGACCCTTGCCGAGCGAGTTGCCCTTGGTGACCCACCGATAAACGAATACACGGTTGAGCTGGTCTCGGGAGTGTCGGCGCGGCAGCCAGAGATCGACCAAATGCTATCGGACTACTCCGAAGGCTGGACGCTCGAGCGGATGCCGGGCGTCGACCGCGCGATACTGCGGGTAGGACTCTACGAATTGCTGTGGGCCGATGACATACCGGACGCGGTCGCCATTGACGAGGCGGTCGAGCTGGCTAAGAATCTGTCGACCGACGATTCACCGAAATTCGTCAACGGAATCCTCGGCAGAGTGCTGCGTGACCAGATCCCGGCCGGCGGCTCCGCCGGTAGCTGAGAGCGCAATCGTCACAGCGGTTGGCTACTCGCGAGTGCAGCCTGACCATTCACGGCCCGGCCTGATATTGGATGCTTTGAACTGGGTCAGGTCCCTGCGGTGTGTTTTGGCTCCGAAGTCGAGTGACCCATCGAGCCGGGCGCAAGCACACCCCAGTCGATCAGGCGCTCGGTGAGCTTTTCCAGCGACGTATCGAACATCAATGCAAGGGCGCGGAGGTCCTCGCCCCGGATCGAGAGCACCTTGTTGCCGTAGTCGCCCCGTTGCCGCTGGATCGACTGGGCGTAACGGACAAGGGGAGCGGCGTCTTCGGCGGGTATGTTCTGCATCTTCTGTAGGTCGAGCACTATCTTGCTGGACGCCTCGGGACGCGAGGACGCCCCGCCCTCCTCGGACGGCAGGAGCTCCGAGATCGGCACCCCGTAGAACTCGGCGAGCTCGGCCAACCGGGCGACGGATACGGCCCTGTCGCCGCGCTCGTACGAGCCGACGACGACTGCCTTCCACTTGCCGCCAGACTTTCGCTCCACACCATGGAGCGAAAGTCGCTGCTGAGAACGGACCGCACGCAAACGGCTGCCCAGGGCGCGGGCGTACTCGCGGTCGTCCGGAGCCTCTGACGGCCCGTCTGCCGCGGCGGACCCGCCGACAACAGAGGCGAGGTCCTCGGCCTCTGCTTCTCCCGCGTTCTGCTCAGTCACGTTCGCGTCCTACGTTCTATAGGTGGTGCGACCACTCACGGTTACGGATTAGGGTGGTTATGTCCCTTTGGATGTCCGTTTGGATGTCCCTTTGGAATAGTACTTAGACAACACAGCGTAACAGTTGTCGTCTATCTTGCCCGGATTAACTCCCGAATCTTGCCTTGGCGCGCCCCGCGACCTGTGCACCGCCTGGGGCTGCTACCGTGAACGTGAATCCGACGTCCTTTAACGACTCGTCCTGTGAGGCGAGGAAGGGGGTCCGCTGTAGCCATGCCGGCACAGTCGAACTCGCGGCCTTCGAGCCGAGCATCCGCCATCACCCGTCATTCCGGGGTTGAGTTCAAGACCGTCCTACACGCCGACGACGTCTCGCGTGTCTTGGATCGAATCGCCCACCAGATTCTTGAGAAGAGCCGAGGCGGCTCGGATCTGGCTCTACTTGGTATTCCGACTCGCGGTGCATACCTCGCGCGGCGACTGGCTAGCAGGATCCGCTCATTCGGCGGTGTCGATGTCGGGTTGGGAATGCTTGACATAACACTGCACCGAGACGACTTGCGGACGCAGGGCATTCGCCCTCTGGGCCCGACTGAGGAACCTGAAGGTGGGATCGACGGCAAACTCGTGATCCTGGTCGATGATGTGCTGTTCTCCGGGCGGACCGTCCGCGCTGCCCTGGACGCGCTCAACGACCTCGGGCGTCCACGAGCGGTCCAACTAGCGGTGCTCGTCGATCGCGGCCATCGCGAACTGCCGATCAGGGCCGACTACGTGGGCAAAAACCTGCCCACCGCGCGCGAGGAGCAGGTCAAAGTGAGCCTTACCGAGATCGACGACGAGGATGCTGTCCACCTCGTTGTCCGCCCTGCTGCGATCGGCCGTCCAGGGGTTGACGGCACTCGCAGCGCAGCTTTGGACGACGCCGACGCGGCAGCTTGGCCGGACGAATGAGTCGCAACCTGCTCAGCGCCGCGGACCTCTCCGCGGCTGAAGCACTGACTCTCCTCGATTCCGCCGAGCAGATGTACGCCATCCAAGCTCGTCAGGTGAAGAAATTGCCGACCTTGCGTGGTCGTACCGTCGTGAACCTCTTCTTCGAGGACTCCACCCGAACGCGTTCGTCGTTCGAGATCGCGGGCAAGTGGCTGTCGGCTGACGTGATCAACATCAGCGCAAAGGGCTCCAGCGTGAGCAAGGGCGAGAGCCTTCGCGACACCGCGTTGACAGTCGCGGCCATGGGGGTCGACGCGCTGGTCGTTCGACACGCGACGTCCGGCGCGGTACAGCGCATCAGCGAGTGGGTCGATTGCCACGTCGTCAACGCCGGCGACGGAACGCATGAGCATCCCACCCAGGCTCTGCTGGATGCGTTCTCCTTGCGGCGACGCATCGGAGACCTAGCCGGTCGCCACGTCGTGATCGTTGGGGACCTCACCCATAGCCGGGTCGCCCGATCCAATGTGTTGCTACTGCACACCTTGGGCGCGAAGGTGACAATGGTGGCGCCCCCGACCTTGATGCCGGCAGGCGTGGCAACCTGGGGTTGTGCGACCAGTTGGGATCTGGACGAAACCTTGGTCGGCAAGGTCAACGGTGAAGTCGATGCCGTCATGATGCTTCGGGTTCAGCGCGAACGCATGAGCGGCGGCTATTTCCCTACCGAACGTGAGTACGCCATCTCCTATGGTCTTAATCCACGCCGGCTGAAACTGCTCCCGGACGGTGCGCCCATCCTGCATCCAGGACCTATGAATCGAGGCCTCGAGATTTCGTCGGCGGCGGCCGACGGGGACCGTTCGATCGTTCTCGATCAGGTCAAAGCCGGTGTGGCGGTGCGGATGTCGGTCCTTTACCACCTCCTCGCCGGTGCCGATGTGCCTGCGCCCCTTCTGGAAGAAGTGACCCAATGATTCAACGGCCCAGCGATGAGGTGCGAAGCAGCGCGCCGCACGGCGACGCACGGCGTGATCGGCCGCATAGCAACGCAGTGCTTCTCCATGGCGTAAGACCCCTCGGCGGCGTGATCACCGACGTGCTGATCGCCGACGGCCTGATCGCCGAGATAGGCCCTGGCATCAGCGTGTCCCGGGAAGGCGTTCCAGTTGAGATCATCGACGGTCGTGGGGCGATCCTGCTTCCGGCGTTCGTGGACTTGCATACCCACCTGCGAGAGCCCGGCCGTGAAGACGCCGAGACGATCGAGTCCGGTTCCGCCGCGGCCGCGCTCGGCGGCTTCGGATGTGTCCATGCGATGGCGAACACAAATCCGGTTGCCGACACCGCCGAAATCGTGGAACAGGTCCAGCGCCTCGGCCGCGAGGCCGGTTTAGTGGACGTGCGCCCGGTCGGGGCGGTGTCGAAGGGCTTGGCCGGCGAGCAGTTGGCCGAGATCGGCAACATGGCCCGTTCGTCAGCAGCCGTTCGTATCTTCAGCGACGACGGCCATTGTGTGTCGGATGCACGGCTGATGCGTCGAGCGCTGGAATACCTGAAGCCCTTCAATGGCGTCCTCGCCCAGCACGCTCAGGACCCGAGGCTGGCCGACTCCACCTGCTGTGCCCACGAGGGCGAAATATCGGGCCGGCTGGGCCTTCCCGGCTGGCCGTCAGTGGCGGAGGAGAGCATCATCGCCCGCGATGTGATGCTGGCCGAACACACGGGTTCTCGATTGCACGTCTGCCATGTCTCTTCCGCGGGGAGCGTCGAAGTGATCCGGTGGGCGAAGTCCCGCGGAATCGACGTCACGGCCGAGGTAACTCCGCATCATTTGCTGCTCACCTGTGATTTGCTGACCAGCTATGACCCGGTGTTCAAGGTGAATCCTCCGCTCCGGCCAGCTGAAGACGTCCAGGCTTTGAGGGCGGCTCTGGCCGACGGAACGATCGACGCGGTTGCGACTGATCACGCGCCCCATGCCGGGCACGACAAGGATCATGCATTCGGTGATGCGGCGTTCGGCATGCTCGGCCTGCAGACAGCCGTCGGGGTGGTCATCGAAGCCATGATCAACACCGGACTGCTCGACTGGGCCGGGCTGGCAGATCGCATGAGTGTGCGTCCGGCTCGCATCGGTGGCGTGAGCGAGCATGGCCGCGACATCAGGGTCGGCGAGCCCGCCAATCTCACCCTGATCGACCCGGAATCTAGTTGGCTGGTCGATCCGGATCAATTGGCGTCTCTGTCGACCAACACCCCGTTCGCCGGGCGCACCCTGCCAGGTGTTGTGCTGGCCACCTTGTTACGCGGCCGTCTGACCGTCTCCGAGGGCATGCTCGTTGACAACGAACGGGTGCCGGCATGAACAGGATCGAGTTGGTTCTCACGTTCGCCGTCCTGTTTGCGCTGGCGCTCTTGGGTCTGCGCACCGGTTGGCGCAATCGCGGCCGCCGGCAGAGCGCATTGCCCGATCTCGCAGCGATCCCATCGACACTCGGCCCGGATCGGGTAGCCGAATTATCGGGACTCTATGTCGGCACGACGATCGCAACGCAATGGCAAAATAGAGTCGTCGTGCATTCCTTAGGGCAGCGGGCGGATTCACGGGCGCGGCTGACAGACGACGGTGTGCTCATCGAGCGGCAGGGAAGCCGGTCGATCTTCATACCGGCGGGGCAGTTGCTCGACGCACGCTTGGAGCCAGCACTCGCCGGGAAAGTTGTCGGGCGGGGCGGTCTGCTGGTGCTCCGGTGGCGTCATGGCGACGTCGAGCTCGACACCGGCCTGCGCGCGGATGACAAAGCCGGGTACCCGGCGTGGGTGCGAGCAATAAACGCTGGTACCGACATCAGCACGGATGCGCGCACGCGCAAGGACTTACATACGGACTCAGACAACGAGATGAACGAATCGGGGACGAAAAGAGGATGAGTAAGGCTCTGCTCGTTCTAGAGGACGGCCGGACGTTTACCGGCGAGCAATTCGGCGCTATGGGTGAGACATTCGGGGAGGCAGTCTTCAACACCGGGATGACCGGCTATCAGGAGACGCTCACCGATCCGTCGTATCACCGCCAAATCGTCATCCAAACTGCGCCGCACATCGGTAACACGGGAATCAACGACGAGGACGACGAGTCTACTCGGATCTGGGTTTCCGGTTATGTCGTGCGCGATCCCGCCCGCCGGGTGTCGAGCTGGCGAGCACGTCGTTCACTCGAGGATGAGCTTCGCTTGCAGGGCATTGTCGGCATATCTGGTATCGATACTCGAGCGTTGACGCGCCATCTGCGTGAGCGGGGGGCGATGCGCTGTGTTGTGTCCTCGACCGACCTCGTCGCTGACTCGTTGCTGTCGAAGGTGCATGAATCGCCAATGATGGCGGGTGCCGACTTGACCGCCGACGTGTCGACGCCAGAGCCATATACCGTTACCGCACTGGGTGAAACCCGGTTCACCGTCGCTGCGTTGGACTACGGGATCAAGTCGATGACGCCGCGAAGGATGGCCGAGCGAGGCATCACTACACACGTCCTCCCGGCGTCGTCGTCGGCAGCGGAGGTGCTCGCAACGGGCGCCGATGCTGTCTTCCTGTCGAACGGCCCAGGCGATCCGGCCACCGCGGACGCAGCGGTGTCCGTGCTGCGCCAACTGCTGGCCGTTGAGCTACCAGTGTTTGGAATCTGCTTTGGAAATCAACTCTTGGGTCGAGCGTTCGGCTTCGGCACCTACAAGCTTCGCTACGGCCATCGGGGGATCAACCAGCCGGTTCAAGATCTCTCGACGGGCAAGGTGGAGGTCACCGCGCACAATCACGGGTTTGCCGTCGACGCCCCACGGCACGGCGCTACCGAGACTGACTACGGAGCGGTCGAGGTTAGCCACGTGTGTTTGAACGACGATGTGGTGGAGGGCTTGCGGGCACTCGATGCACCGGCGTTCTCGGTGCAGTACCACCCCGAAGCTGCGGCAGGGCCACATGATGCGGCGTATCTGTTCGACAGGTTCGTCGATTTGCTTGAGGGCCGTGGTGCCGCCGCCAAGGGGAAGAAATAGTGCCAAAACGAACTGACATCAAACACATCCTGGTTATCGGATCTGGTCCGATTGTGATCGGCCAGGCGTGCGAATTCGACTACTCCGGAACCCAAGCCTGCCGCGTGCTACGCAGCGAGGGTTTCAGGGTGAGCTTGATCAACTCCAATCCTGCGACGATCATGACGGATCCTGAGTTCGCCGACGCCACATACGTCGAGCCCCTTACCGCCGATTTCGTTGAAAAGGTCATCGCAACCGAGCGGGACCTGGGGCGGCCGATTGATTCGATCCTGGCCACCCTCGGCGGACAGACGGCTTTGAACCTCGCGGTAAACCTGCATGAGGCCGGCGTGCTCACCAAATACGGCGTCGAGTTGATCGGCGCTGACATCGACGCGATTCAACGCGGTGAAGATCGTCAGAAGTTCAAGGACATCGTCCGGCTCGTTGGTGCCGAGACACCGGCGTCAGCGGTGTGCCACACCTTGCAAGAGGCTATGACCTTTGCCGAGACGGTGGGGAACCGGGTGGTCATCCGTCCATCGTTCACCATGGGTGGGCTCGGTTCGGGAATGGCCCACACTGCCGATGAGGTCCGCATACTGGTCGGGCGGGGATTGGCTGCGTCACCGGTCACCGAAGTCCTGGTCGAAGAAAGCGTCTTCGGCTGGAAGGAGTTCGAGCTCGAGCTGATGCGCGACCGCAACGACAATGTGGTCGTCGTCTGCTCGATCGAGAATGTTGATCCAATGGGTGTACATACCGGCGACTCGATTACCGTCGCACCGGCGATGACCTTGACCGATCGTGAATACCAGCACATGCGCGATGTGGGCATAGCAATCTTGCGCGAGGTCGGCGTCGATACCGGCGGCTGCAACATCCAGTTCGCGATCAATCCCGAGACCGGCCGGATGATCGTGATCGAAATGAACCCGCGCGTTTCGCGTTCGTCTGCCCTGGCCTCGAAGGCGACTGGCTTTCCGATTGCCAAGATTGCTGCCAAGCTTGCCGTCGGCTACACGCTCGACGAGGTCAGCAACGACATCACTCGGGCTACGCCCGCCTCCTTTGAGCCGGCGCTGGACTACGTGGTCGTAAAGATCCCTCGGTTCGCCTTCGAGAAGTTTCCTGGCGCGGACCCGGTCCTGACGACCCACATGAAGTCAGTCGGCGAAGCGATGTCGATCGGACGCAATTTCACCGAGGCACTGGGCAAGGCGATGCGCTCCATGGATACGAAGGTTGCCGGATTCTGGACCAGTCCGCGTTCGAACAGCGATTTTGCCTCGGTCGATGAGCTGTTGGGAATCGCCTCGGTGCCCACCGACGGACGCCTATATGCGGTTGAGCGGGCAATGCGAGCGGGCGCTTCAGTAGACCAGGTCGCCGAGGCCACCGGCATCGATCCGTGGTTCATCGACCAGATCGCGCTGATCCTCGAGGTCGGCGAGCGGGTGGCGGCTGCCGTCTCGGTTACGCCAGAGCTCCTGCGGGAAGCCAAACGACATGGACTGTCGGATCGGCAGATTGCCGAGCTGCGGCCGGAGCTGGCGGGCGAGGATGGCGTGCGGGCCTTGCGTCATCGTGCCGGAATTCGACCGGTCTTCAAGACGGTCGACACTTGCGCAGCCGAATTTGCGGCCATCACGCCCTATCACTATTCGTCCTATGACGAAGAGACCGAGGTCATTGCCCAGCCCGACAAGCTGAAGGTCCTCATCCTCGGCAGTGGTCCGAACCGGATCGGCCAGGGCATCGAATTCGACTACTCGTGCGTGCATGCCGTCATGGCCCTTCGCGAGGCCGGCTACGAGACGGTGATGATCAACTGCAACCCCGAAACGGTGTCCACCGACTACGACACTGCTGACCGCCTGTATTTCGAGCCGTTGACCTTCGAGGATGTCCTCGAGGTCGTGCATGCAGAACAGCAATCAGGCAATGTAGCCGGCGTCATCTGCACTCTCGGCGGCCAGACACCGCTGGGCCTCGCGGGTCGCCTCAAAGAGGCAGGCGTGCCCGTGCTCGGTACCCAGCCCGAGGCGATCGATCTTGCGGAGGACCGCGGGGCATTCGGCCGGGTGCTGGACGAAGCGGGGCTGCTTGCACCCAAACACGGGACGGCAATCTCCTTTGCCCAGGCCAAGACCGCAGCGGATGCGATCGGCTATCCAGTGCTGGTCAGACCGTCCTATGTCTTGGGCGGGCGTGGCATGGAGATCGTCTATGACGAGGCGAACCTGGCCGCCTATATCGCCGGGGCCACCGAGATCGGACCCGACCGACCGGTCTTGGTCGATCGCTTTCTTGACGATGCCGTTGAGATCGATGTCGACGCCCTTTATGACGGCGTTGATCTTTACCTCGGCGGGGTCATGGAGCACATCGAGGAGGCCGGCATTCACTCCGGCGATTCCGCCTGCGCGCTCCCACCGATAACGCTCGGAAGTTCGGTCATCGACCAAGTTCGTGACGCGACCCTCAAGCTTGCGCAGGGAGTAGGTGTTCGCGGACTGATGAACGTGCAGTACGCACTGTCAGGCGACATTCTGTATGTGCTGGAGGCAAATCCCCGAGCAAGTCGCACGGTGCCCTTCGTTTCGAAAGCCACCGCAGTCCCGTTGGCCAAGGCGGCGGCGCGACTTGCCCTGGGCGCGACAATTACCCAACTTCGGTCCGAAGGCATGCTTCCGAGAATTGGCGATGGCGGCGACCTGCCCTCCGATGCGCCGATCGCTGTCAAAGAGGCTGTACTGCCATTTCATCGATTCCGCACGCCGGCGGGTGATTCGATCGATTCGATTCTTGGTCCCGAGATGAAGTCCACCGGCGAAGTCATGGGCTTCGACAAGGTGTTCGGAACTGCATTTGCAAAGTCGCAGGCCGCCGCCTACGGCTCACTTCCGGTCAAGGGAACTGTGTTCGTGTCGATCGCGAACCGGGACAAGCGTGCCGCAATCTTCCCCGTCAAGCGACTGCACGATTTGGGGTTCCGGATCCTGGCCACCGAGGGAACCGCCCAAGTTCTGCGACGCAATGGCGTCGCGGCCGAGGTCGTCGGCAAGTTTTCCGCTGGTCCGGGAAACATCGTTGAGGAGATCCTTGCTGGACGGGTCGATCTGGTACTGAATACCCCTTTCGGTTCACCAGGAAACTCGGGGCCGCGAGTCGACGGCTACGAGATCCGTACGGCCGCCGTGCAGGCGGGGATCCCATGTTTGACGACCGTGCAGGCCGCAGCCGCGGCCGTCCAGGGGATCGAGGAGTTGGTTCGGGGCGAGGTCGGCGTGCAGTCGCTGCAGTCGCATCACCTGGCCCTGCAGGCTTGGCGCGAGGGACGCTGATGGACTCCAACGGCACAAACGGCGCAGATTTGAGTGGCTCAGCTTCGGGCGGCACCGGCAGCACCGGCCCGGGTCGAAGCTCGGATGCTGTCCAGGAGTCCGGCGAGATTCTCGACGTGACCAAGCTCGGTGAATATGTTCAATTCACGGTGGTCGCACCGGGAGTCGCGCGTGGTTACCGGCCGGGGCAGTTCGTGGCAGTCGCAGTCGGCGGGCCCGACACCTCGATGCTCTTGCGACGAGCATTCGCCTTGTACGGTGTCAAACCTGGCACGGAATACGCAGGCACAATTCAGTTCGTGGTCGCCGCGCATGGCCGGGGCACCGAGTGGCTGGTGCGGCAGCAGATCGGCGCCCGACTGGATCTTGTCGGTCCGCTCGGTGTGCCATTTCCGCTGCCCCAGCCCGGTGTGCCAGCTGTTCTCGTCGGTGGCGGCTACGGTACGGCTCCGTTGATTCCGTTGGCAGAAATGCTGCTCAGCCAGGAGAGCGAGCTCGAGGTGATAATCGGTGCCGCTACAGCAAGCCGGTTGTTCGGCGAACTGCAGGTGAAGCGGCTGGTCGGAGCAGTCACGGTGACCACCGATGATGGTTCGGCAGGCCAGCGGGGTTGGGTAACCGATCCACTGCCGTCAGCAATCGAGCGGCTGGGAGCAGAGATTGTCTACGGATGCGGGCCGATGGGCATGCTCCGAGCGGTCGGCGAGGTCGCGCAGGCCCATGCGATACCCGCGCTGGTTGCCGTCGAGGAGTCGATGGCCTGCGGGATCGGCGTGTGCATGACCTGCGTACTGCCGGTGGTGGACTCGGACGGGCTTTCAAGGTTCGTCCGGTCATGCGTGGAGGGACCGGTTTTTGACGCCGGCCGGGTCAGATGGGCCGACGTAGGTACATTGCCGGCTGACCTGCTCGGCGCGGATGGAATGTGAGGATGGCGAGTGAGCAAATGGAAGATCGACCGTCACCGATGAGCGTCGATATGACGACGTCGCTCGCATCGATGGCGTTGCCAAATCCCGTTCTGACCGCATCCGGTTGCGCGGCGGCGGGTAAAGAGTTGAGCCAGTTCTTCGACGTCTCAGAGCTCGGTGCGATCGTAACGAAGTCGATCATGTTGAAGCCCCGATCGGGTCGGCCGACGCCACGAATGGCCGAGACTCCGAGTGGAATGTTGAATTCGATCGGCCTGCAAGGCCCCGGTATCGAGTCCTTCATCGCGAACGACCTCAGCTGGTTACGCCAGGCGGGCGCTCGGACGGTGGTTTCGATCGCAGGTCACAACACCGACGAATTCGTTGCACTCGCCAGACGGTTGTATGACGAACCGGTCGACCTGTTGGAGGTAAACATCTCCTGCCCGAACGTCGAGAATCGAGGGCAGGTATTCGCCTGCGACGCCAGTGCCTCCGCCCGGGTGATCTCGGCGGTCCGGCGGGCGACGAACCCCAATACTCCGATCTTTGCCAAGCTATCGCCAGATGTAACCGATATCGGCCAGATCGCCCGGTCAGTGGTCGATGCTGGGGCCGACGGTATCTCACTCATAAACACCTTGCTCGGTATGGTGATTGACCTCGACACGATGCGCCCCACGCTTGGCGGGGTAACGGGTGGCTTGAGCGGGCCGGCGATCAGGCCAGTTGCGGTGCGCTGTGTTTGGCAAGTCCATCAGGCCGTACCTCATCTACCTTTGCTCGGTATGGGAGGTATCAAGACCGGCCAAGATGCGTTGCAGTTCATCCTTGCGGGCGCATCCGCGGTTTCGGTCGGCACAGCGATCTTTCATGACCCGACCGCGCCGATTCGAATCATCGCTGAACTCAACGCCGAACTGGCTGCTCGGGGCTTCACGTCGGTTGCCGAAGCCGTCGGATTCGCACACCGATCAATGGACGAACAAGCAGAGTTCTTCGCCGACCGAACGCCAATAGAGGTTTCCTCATGAGTTTCGGTGCCCGTCTCGTCGATGCCCTCGGCACCCGCGGTCCCTTGTGCGTCGGCATCGATCCCCACGCAAGCCTGCTCAGCCAGTGGGGTCTGTCCGACGACGTCGATTCGCTCGAGCGGTTCGCGCTCACCTGCGTCGAGGCGTTCGCAGACACGGCAGCTGTCGTCAAACCACAGTCCGCTTTCTTCGAACGTTTCGGCTCCCGCGGTATAGCGGTCCTTGAACGGACGATCGTCGCGGCACGATCGGCTGGCGCGTTGGTTCTGCTCGATGTCAAGCGTGGCGACATCGGCTCAACCATGTCGGCATATGCCGATGCCTACCTCGACCCGGCTTCTGACCTTGCGGTCGACGCCATCACGGTCAGTCCGTATCTGGGCGTTGGCTCGCTGCAGCCTGCCTTCGAGCTGGCGGACCGCTACGGTGCCGGAGTCTTCGTACTCGGACTAACCTCTAACGCCGAAGGCCCGCAGGTTCAGCACGCACGCGTTGCCGACGGCCGCACCGTCGCCCAGTCGATCGTCGACGACTTGGCAGCTCGGAATACCGGCGCAGAGCCCCTAGGTTCCTTGGGGGTTGTGGTCGGTGCCACGATTGGCGACTCGGTGGCCGACCTCTCCGGTCTGAATGGCCCGTTCCTGGTCCCGGGCATAGGTGCCCAAGGCGGTACCGCGGCCGACGTGAGACGTATCTTCGGTGCCGGTCTGGCTGCGGTGCTACCCAGCGTCTCACGCGAGGTTCTGCGACACGGTCCGTCCGCCGCAGCGATGCGCGAAGCGACTGAACGCGCTATCGACGAATTCGTTTTCCTGAAAAGCGAATCGATATCTTGAGCGGGTGCACCTCTGCGCTGCTCCGGGCGAGGCGGGTAGCTGCGGGAGACCGGAGTGAACGCCGCCGCGACGCGTTGGGCAGAATGCGAGCATGACCTCTGTCCAGCCTGAATCTCACCGCGCTCGACTGACTGTCCTCTCCGGACCTTCGGGTGTCGGCAAAGGCACCGTGGTGGCCGAGGTTCGTCGATTGTTTCCACACGTCTGGGTCTCGGTCTCCTGCACGACCCGCAACCCGCGGCCGGGTGAGTCCGACGGGGTTCAATATCATTTCGTCAGTGATGGGCAGTTCGATCAGCTCATAGCGGACGACGAGCTACTTGAATACGCGACCTTCGCCGGCAATCGATACGGCACGCCGCGTAAGCCGGTCGAACAACACCTCGCCGCCGGACGGCCGACCGTCCTGGAGATAGAGCTTCAAGGCGCCCGGCAAATTCGCGAGTCGATGCCAGAGGCGCAGTTCGTGCTACTGGCGCCACCGTCGATCGGCGAGCTGCGCGATCGTCTTTTGGGCCGCCGAACCGAAGGGCCGCCCGATCTCGAGGCAAGGATGGCGCGCGCCGAGATCGAACTGGCCGCCGCGGACGAGTTCGACCAGGTCATCGTGAACGACGACGTTGAGCGGGCAGCTGCCGAGCTCGTCAAATTGATCGAAGCAGCCGTCGTCTGACCAGCCAAGAATCAGACGACTTTGGCCGCCGCGACGAGTTGCGACAATCCCTTCTTGGCATCGGCGAAAAGCATGCTCGTTTTGGGATCGGTGTAGAGCTCATTGTCGATCCCGGCATAGCCGGAAGCCATCGATCGCTTGATGACGATGATGCTTCGAGCATGATCGACATCAAGAATCGGCATTCCTGAAACGGCATTTCCTGGGCGTCGGGCGGCGGGGTTGGTGACGTCGTTGGCGCCGATGATCAGCGCGACATCCGTGCGATCGAACTCTGGATTGATCTCATCCATCTCGCGCAGCTGGTCATAAGGAACATTGGCCTCTGCCAGCAACACATTCATGTGACCTGGCATCCGTCCGGCAACCGGATGTATCGCATAGGAGACCTCGATCCCGCGGCTCTCCAGCAGCTCCGCCAACTCGCGCACTTCGTGTTGGGCCTGTGCGGCCGCCAGCCCGTAACCAGGCACAACAATGACTTTGCTTGCGTAAGCCAACTGCAATGCCGCGTCGTCGATTGCGATCGACCGCACGTTGCCGCCGCTCGCGGCGCCGACGTCGACTCCGGTCGCACCAGTCCCGAAGCCGCCGGCGATGATGCTCAGGACCGAGCGGTTCATTGCGTCGGCCATGAGTTTGGTCAGAATGCCGCCGGAGGCGCCCACCAGAGCACCTGCGATGATCAGCGTCGCATTTTCCAGGACGAATCCGGCCATCGCCACCGCCGTACCGGTAAACGCGTTCAGCAACGATATGACCACCGGCATATCCGCGCCGCCGATTGGCAAGACCATCAGGATCCCGATACCGCTGGCCGACACGACCACGATGAAGAGGATCCACGGGTTGTGCGCACCTGCGATGACATCGATGCCTGCGACCACGGCGGCGAGGGTCAGCAGCGCCGACGCGGCCCTTGCGCCGGGGAACGTGACTGGCTGACTGAAGTAACCCTGCAGCTTCGCGGCCGCCACCAACGACCCCGAGAACGTCACGCAACCGATGAGCACGTCCAGCACGGTCGCCGTCGCAATGCCGCTGGAGATGTGGGTGTTGTGCTGATAGTCCGCGACTGCGATGAGGGCGGCCGCGCCACCGCCGACGGCATTGAACAGGCTGACCAGTTGAGGCATCGAGGTCATCGCGACCTTGCGCGCGGAGTAAAGCCCAACCGCACCTCCGAGCAGGGCGCCACAGCCCAGCACGAGCCATCTTGTCGCCGTCATCGTGCCGCCGTGCGAAACCTGCACCAACACGGCAACGATGGCGACAAACATGCCGAAGGCAGATAGCTGATTGCCTCGCCGCGCCGTGGCGGGCGAGTTCATCAGGTGTAAGCCGAGCACGAAGCACGCGGCGCCGAACAGTGAGGCGAGCCGCACGCCGTCATTGACGGTCATCGGCTGCCGCCACTGGGGTCATTCGGCACATCGGCGGGATTCGTGCCGGCCGAACTCGGACTTCGCTCGGGTGGGGTAGGCCGCTTCCTGAACATTTGCAACATCCGGTCGGTGACGGCGTATCCACCGATGACGTTGGCTGCGCCGAAAGCAGCGGCGAAGAACGTCAGGATGTAGCCCAACGGCCCGCTGACAAAAGAGGAAAGGATCACTACTCCGACCAACACCACGCCGTGGATCGAGTTGGCACCGGACATCAGCGGGGTATGAAGCGTGGCGGGTACCTTGCTGATGACCTCGAAGCCGACCAGCAGCGCGAGCACGAAGATGGTCAGATTGCCCACAAAGCCCTGAGTCATCGGGTCCCTTCAATTGCAGCCGTCGTGGCTGGATGAACGATCTGCCCGCCGTGGGTGATCACGACACCTCGGGTGATCTCGTCGGTTAAATCGATATTGAGCGACCCGTCCTCGGCGAGGAGGTGCTTAAGCAAAGCGCTTACGTTGCGGGCATAGGTCTGAGATGCGCTGGTCGCCATCAGAGAGGCAAGGTTCGCAGCGCCGATGATCGTGACCCCGTTGGGTGTGACGACAGTTTCTCCGGCCTTCGACCCAGCTACGTTCCCGCCCAAGTCACTGGCGGCCATGTCGACGATGACCGAGCCGGCCCGCATCGCAGCGACCGCGTCGCCGGTCACCAAAAGGGGCGGCGTCCTGCCCGGGACCTGTGCCGTGGTGATGATGATGTCTTGTCGGGCGATGTGGGCAGCCAGTTCGGACTGCTGTGCATCACGTTCATCAGAAGTCAGTTCGCGGGCGTACCCGCCCTCACCTGAACCTGCGATCGACGTCCCCAGTTCGACAAACTTGGCGCCGAGGGACTGGACTTCCTCCCGCGCGGCCGGCCGCACGTCATACCCGCTCACGAGTGCGCCAAGCCTTCTTGCGGTGCCGATCGCTTGCAGCCCGGCGACGCCAGCACCTAGGACGAGCACGCTGGCCGGTTTGGAGGTTCCTGCGGCGGTGATGAGCAATGGAAAGAAGCGTTCGAAGTGGGCGGCCGCAAGCAGCACCGCGCGGTAACCCGCCACATTCGCTTGAGAACTCAGGGCGTCCATTCCCTGGGCGCGACTCAGCGTGCGTGGCAAGCCATCAAGGCTGATCGAGGTGATCTTCTTCTCCGCCAGTCGGCGCACGAGTTCCGGACTTGTCAGAGGCGCAAGCAATCCGATGACCGTGCGACCGTCCTTCAGAGCCTCGATGGCATCGTCGGCAGGCTTCGCAACGCACATCAAGACGTCCGCGTCGGCCAGTACTGCGGCTCGGCCCGCAATCCGAGCGCCGGCGTCCAGGTAGGCAGTGTCGTAGAACCATGCAGCGGTGCCCGCCCCCTCCTCGATCAGGACTTCGACGCCCAGGACCTTGAGCCGGACAACTGCCTCTGGATCGAGCGCGACCCGGTGTTCGTGCTCGGCCTCACGGACGACCGCGATCTTCAGTGCCATCGGCGAGTAGCAATCTCGAGCGCCATCTGCAGATGCCTCCAGTTTCGGGTTGTGCGCGTTGACCGTCTTGCCGCACGACATCTCCCGTGTCCGCTGCGGCGTCCTCTCCTGCGTCAAATGGCGCGCAAGAGGTGCTGCCCAAGAGATGCGGCTGAAGAGATGCGGTGCAAACGGACAGTATCGGTGCAAGCCACGGGGCACCCGTAACGTGCGTCACATTCATATCCTGTGAACAGGCCGCCTGACAGTTGGCGCATCCACCGAGTGTCGACATTTGGGCACCCCAGCGCCCGTCAAGTGGGAAGAATTGCACTTCGCTTGGTAAGATTGCTCGAATTTGCCTTTCCGTAACGCCGCCGCTGATACGGACTTCGGACCAGCCGGAGTCGATATCTGCGCGGGCGTTACCGAGAGCCCGAAATCTCGACTGAAACTTGAGGCCCCGCGTGACCGGAATTGCGTCTACACCTGAAGGCATCACCAACCCGCCGATCGACGAGCTGCTCGACCGGACAGGCTCGAAGTATGCCCTCGTGATCGTCGCTGCCAAGCGCGCACGGCAGATCAATGCCTATTACAGCCAACTCGGCGAAGGTCTGCTCGAATATGTCGGCCCAATGGTCGAGACCGCTCCGCAGGAGAAAGCACTTTCGATTGCCCTCCGCGAGATCAACTCAGACCTCATCGAGTTCAAGCCCTCCGAGGCCTGAGTTCCTCCGGCGCACGCACGAATGTGGCTGGTCAGGAGCCTGACATCACGCCCTCGCGTACCCGCAGCGCCGGGTCCGTTTCAGACGAGGTGCCAGCTGTGAATCCAGTCGCCGGATCCGCCGCACCAGACCAGTTCGGCTCCGCGACTGCCCGTAAGCGTGTGGTCCTCGGCGTGGCTGGCGGTATTGCTGCTTACAAGGCGGCCGAGTTACTACGTAGGCTCGTTGAGGCCGGCCACGAAGTCATCGTTGTGCCTACCAGTGCCGCGCTCAACTTCGTTGGTGAGGCCACCTGGGCGGCGTTGTCGCACAACCCGGTTGCGACAGACGTTTGGTCGCAACCTCAGGATGTGCCGCACGTACGAATCGGCAGGGAGGCTGATCTCGTCGTCGTCGCACCCGCGACCGCTGATGTGTTGGCCAAGGCTGCACACGGCCTTGCAGACGATTTGCTGACCAACACCCTGCTCACTGCCCGGTGCCCGGTGCTGTTCGTCCCGGCAATGCACACCGAGATGTGGGACCACCCAGCGACGGCGGAAAATGTGGCAACGCTGCGTCGTCGCGGCAGTACCGTGCTCGAGCCCGCGATCGGGCGCCTCACTGGCACCGACAGCGGAAAAGGTCGCCTACCGGAGCCGGGCGAAATCGCACGGGTGGCCGAACTGCTACTTCGTCTAGGTCGTAACCTTCCCGCCGATCTCGTCGGCCGGCACGTGCTCATCACGGCCGGCGGCACCCGGGAGGCGTTGGACCCGGTCCGATTCCTCGGCAACCGTTCCTCCGGCAAGCAGGGCTTTGATATTGCGACGGTAGCCGCCGCTCGGGGCGCTCAGGTGACCCTCATCGCGGCCAACGTCGACGCTCCACCGCCGGCAGGGTCAGAGGTGATAAACGTGGTGAGCGCGCTGCAGATGCGCGAGGCCACTCATGCGGCCGCCAAGACCGCCGACGTGATCATCATGGCCGCAGCCGTTGCCGACTTTCGTCCAACGATGATCGCTGAGCACAAGATCAAGAAGTCCAACTCAGACCCCGATCCGGTTGCCCTGACGCGTAATCCGGACATTCTGTTCGAACTGGTATCCGCTCGGAAAGCGGGCGAGCTGACCGCCGTCATCGTGGGATTCGCCGCAGAGACCGGCGATGCTACAGCCGATGTCCTCAGCCATGGGCGGGCCAAACTTGCCCGAAAAGGGTGTGATCTGCTGGTTGTGAACGCCGTCTCTGACCAGAAGGCCTTCGGCCAGTTGGACAACGCTGCGGTCATTCTCGGTGACGACGGATCCGAGCTGGACGTCCCGCTGGGCCCAAAGACCGTGCTGGCCTCCGCAATCTGCGATGCCATCATTTCTCGACTCAACCGCTAGACTTTGCCCGCCATCTATAGAACCAGGAGTCATTTGTGAGCCGCCGCCTCTTTACCTCGGAATCTGTGACCGAGGGCCATCCGGACAAGATCGCCGATCAGATCTCTGACGGCATCCTCGACGCGTTGCTCAGCCAGGACCCGGCCAGCCGCGTTGCGGTCGAAACGATGATCACCACCGGGCAGGTCCACATCGCCGGCGAGGTCACCACCTCGGCATACGCTGACATTCCCTCGATCGTGCGCAAGACGATCCTGGCGATCGGGTATGACTCGTCTCGCAAGGGATTCGATGGCGAATCTTGTGGCGTCAGCGTGTCGATTGGCGCACAGTCCGCGGACATCGCGCAGGGCGTAGACACGTCCTACGAGTCCCGGGTGGAGGGCGCAGACAACGCCGAAGACGCGATTGCTGCTCAGGGCGCCGGCGACCAGGGCTTGATGTTCGGTTACGCATCGGACGAGACACCGGAGCTCATGCCGCTTCCTATTTGGTTGGCACACCGCTTGGCCGAGAAGCTGACCGAAGTCCGCAAGAATGGAACGGTGCCTTACCTGCGTCCGGACGGCAAGACTCAGGTCACCATCGAATACCTGGACGACAAGCCCGTCCGGCTTGACACCGTTGTGGTGTCGAGCCAGCACGCCGAGGACATCGATCTCGACACGCTGCTCAAGCCTGACATCGAAGAGCACGTGGTAAAGCCGGTACTGGAAGGCCTTGGTATCGACACTGAGGGTTATCGGCTCCTGGTCAATCCGACCGGTCGCTTTGTTATCGGCGGCCCGATGGGTGATGCCGGTTTGACCGGTCGCAAGATCATCGTCGATACCTACGGCGGCATGGCTCGCCACGGGGGCGGTGCGTTCTCCGGCAAGGACCCTTCGAAGGTCGATCGTTCCGCTGCGTATGCGCTCCGTTGGGTCGCGAAGAACGTCGTTGCCGCGAAGCTTGCCCGGCGCGTCGAGGTTCAGGTTGCCTACGCCATCGGCAAGGCCGAGCCCGTTGGCTTGTTCGTCGAAACATTCGGCACCGAGACGGTCCCGGTCGAGCGCATCATCGACGCGATAAATGAGACCTTCGATCTGCGCCCCGCGGCAATCATCCGCGATCTGGATCTGAAGCGCCCGATCTACCAGACGACCGCCGCGTACGGTCACTTTGGCCGCGAGCACGCTGACTTCACCTGGGAGCGCACCGACCGCGCCGATCAGCTCGCCAAACTGGCGAACAGCTAGAGCAGTCAACACCTACGGCTCTGGCGCTCGGCGAATGCTGGGCGCCAGAGATTCGTGGGACGCACGATACTGATTCGGTCCGGCGAACTCGCGCGGAAAACGTCGGTCGAGGCTGGTAGGCATAGCAGGTGACCAGCACTGAGCGGCGGACAAATCTGGCGCGTCCAGCGGAGTCCAAGCGTTCCCGGCAGCCGGCCGCGAGACTTCCGGTCGCCCGCGTCGCGGTCGATTCACCGTTGCCCCATTTGGATCGTCCCTTCGACTATCTGGTGCCGGCCGAGCTCGACCATCGTGTGATCGCCGGGTCCCGCGTCCGGGTCCGCTTCGCCGGGCGTCTGATTGACGGGTGGGTACTCGACCGGCTTAACGCGAGCGATCATGACGGCCGACTGTCATACGTCGAGCGTGGTGTCGGCGACGAGCCCGTCCTGACCCCGGAAACGGCCGTCCTGTTCCGGGCAGTGGCCGACCGCTGGGCCGGAACCTTCGCCGACGTGGTGCGTCTCGGAGTTCCACCGCGGCATGCCCGCGCCGAAGCCGCGGCGATGCCTGCCCCCAGCGGGCAGGTCAGTGCGCCTGATACTTCCGACGTCGCCGGCTGGACGCGCTACCGGGCCGGCGCCGCCTTCGTTTCAGCAGTAGCTGAAAGCCGGCCGGCGCGGGCCGTGTGGAATGCACTGGCGGGGGAGGACTGGCCAGCAAGGCTTGCGGAGCTGGTGCAGACGAGTCTCGCGGCTGGCCGCGGCGCCATTGTCGTATTGCCTGATGCCCGCGATGTATCACGGGTTGACGCGGCCTTTTCGGCGGTACTTCCGGCTGCCAGCCATGTCGTACTGTCTGCCGATTTGGGTCCGGAAGCTCGCTACAAGCGATGGATCGCCGTCAGACGCGGAGCTGTCAAAGCCGTCATCGGCAGCCGTTCGGCAGTATTTGCGCCGGTCGCTGATCTAGGTCTGATTGTGATCTTCGATGACGGCGACGACCTGCTCGCCGAGCCAAGAGCCCCCTATCCGCACGCGAGGGACGTGGCCGTGTTGCGCTCGGCTCAAAGTGGCGCCGCGTTATTGATCGGTGGTTTCGCGCAAACGGCTGAATCGTCGCTGCTGCTCAGTTCGGGGTGGGCTCAACACATCGTTGCCGGTCGCGAGCAGATCCGAGAGTCCTCGCCACGGATGATCGCTACCGGCGATGAGTATGAGCTCGAACGTGACCCGGTGGCCCGCAGCGCGCGGCTACCTGCTTTGGCGTTCCGTGCAGCGAGGGACGCTCTTGCCGGGGGCCGCGCGGTTTTGGTTCAGGTCCCTCGCCGCGGCTACCTGCCGGCGCTCGCGTGCAGCGATGACCGGACGCCGGCGCGTTGCGAGCATTGCCATGGGCCGCTCGCCGCGTCCTCCGGCACATCGGTCGCGACCTGCCTGTGGTGCGGAAAGGCCGCTGTCCAATGGCGTTGCCCGCTCTGCCAGGGCACCAAGATGCGCGCCACAGTGATCGGCGCGGCCCGAACGGCCGAAGAGATCGGGCGCGCGTTCCCGGGCGTGGTAACCCGTACCAGCGCTGGCGATCAAGTCCTGGCTGAGATTCCGAGTGGTCCGTCGGTCGTTATCGCGACTCCCGGCGCCGAGCCCGTGGTTGCTGGCGGGTACGGAGCGGCACTGCTGCTGGACGGCTGGGCGCTGCTATCCCGACCGGATCTCCGAGCGGCTGAGGAAACACTGCGCCGCTGGTGTAACGCGGCGGCGTTGGTCTGGGCCGATGGGCGGGTTGTGATAGGTGCAGATGCCAGCCTGGCACCGGTGCAGGCGTTGGTTCGGTGGGACCCGTCCGGTCACGCTGACCGTGAGCTTGCCGAGCGATCCGCGCTGGCCTTTCCGCCTGTCACTCGGTTCGCCTCACTCACTGGGTCGGCCGCCGACATCGCAGAGTTGCTGAGCCTGGCGCACCTTCCAGCGGCCGCCGAAGAACTGGGCGCCGTTCCGGTGATTACATCGCGACCACCGCGCGGTCTGGCCGTCGGCGAACTGCCGGTCGAGCAGATCCGGACCTTGGTCAGGGTGCCTCGGCCGGATGGCGTTGCCTTGGCAGAAGCTCTACACGCGGCCGCCGCGATCAGGTCGGCTCGGAAGTCAGGTGGGGCTGTGCGGATCAGCTTGGACCCGCTGGAGCTCTTCTAAGTTTGGCCGCAGTTGCACGGGCAGGTCCGACGCGGCCCGAACAGCCATCCGACGCAGACTACGGCCCTGACCGCGGCGCGCCCTGTTCTGCCAAGGCGTCTTCGTAGGCAACGTCCTGCCCAGGGATGCCATCCAGGGCGGCGCCCTCACGGGCGATCGCTTGGCCGATTGTCTCGTGCCGAGGTCGGTCACCGGTGTCAGCAACAACCCCAGAAACGCTTGTTGCCACGTCGTCCTCGGTCTGAAGGAACTTGTCACCCCGAAGCGCTGAGGCCACCGCAGCGATCAACAGCATCACGATCGAAGCTCCGAAGGCTATCGCCAGTCCGTGGCGGAAGGGGTCTGCGATGAGGTTGGGGAAGAATTCCCGGCCGGTGAGCGTAGCTACATCGACGCCGGAGCCCGGCTGCAACTGCTTCGGGTCAATCTGAGATACAAGCGCCTTGATCGGGTTGTCTCCAAGGAAGGCAGCGAACAGGGTGCCGACCGGGGGAGTATGGGATATCTGGGTCGCAGCCTCCGGAGTTATGCCGAGCTTGGTAAGTCCGCTGTACATCGAATCAGGAAGCCGACTGGCGAGTCCAATTGCCATCAGGGTGAAGAAACCACCCATCGAAAGCACCATGCCCGCGTTCATCCCCGTGGCCCGGATACCGGAGGCCGCACCCCGTTCGCTGGCTCGTACCGAGTTCATGATGGCGGCTGAGTTCGGTGCGGCGAGCAACCCCATACCGATGCCGTTCAGGGCCAGGAGAAGTGCGAACATCATGTAGTTGAAGTTGGCGGGCAATGCGATAAGCCCGCCGAAGGTTGCGGCGGTTAGCAGTAGGCCGCCGGTCGCGAAAGCCCGCGCGCCGAACCGATCTGAGAGCGCACCAGAGGCCGGGCCGGCAACCAGGAACCCAATCGTCAGCGGGAGCATATAGATACCGGCCCAAAGCGGTGTGCTGGAGAAGTCATAGCCGTGCAAGGGCAGCCAGATGCCTTGAAGCCAGATGATCAGCATGAACTGCAGTCCGCCGCGTGCCATCGAAGCGAGCAGGTTCACCGTCTGACCGGCCGCGAAGGCACGATTCTTGAAGAGCCGCAGGTCCATCATGGGGTCTTTGACGCGGGTTTCGATGAATCCGAAAGCGATGAGTAGGACAACGCCGCCGATGAGCCCGGTCAGAACCCTAGGTGCCGTCCACCCCATCGTGTGCCCGCCGTAGGGCTGCAAGCCGTACGTGATGGCGATCAAGATGGAGATCAGGCCAACCCCGAAAGTCAGATTGCCCCACCAGTCGATCGCGACCTTCTTGGTGCGATCGCGCGGCTTGTCATGCAGGGTGCGATAACCCATCCAGGTACCCCAGATGCCGATCGGCACGCTTACCCAGAAGACAGCCCGCCAATGCCATTCCGACAGCAACCCGCCGATCACGAGGCCGAGGAACGAGCCTCCGATGGCGGCTACCTGGTTTACGCCCAGCGCAAAGCCTCGCCGGTCCGCTGGGAAGGCGTCGGTGATGATCGCCGTGGAGTTCGCGGTGAGCATGGCACCGCCGACACCCTGGATCACGCGTAGTGCGATCAGTTCCATCGCCCCCGCCGAACCGGTGTTGGGTACAAGCGCGCAAGCGATGGAGGCAACGGTGAAGATCCCGAAACCGAGGTTGAACAGCTTCGCCCGGCCGTACTGGTCGCCCAGCCGGCCAAACGTGACAACCAGGACGGCGGTTACCAGCAGATAACCCATCAACATCCAGAGCAGGTAGGAGATGTTCTCGGGTGCAAGGGGGTTCAATCCGAGGCCGTCGAAGATGGCCGGAAGCGAAATAAGCAAGATCGACGAGTTGAGGGTTGCAGCCAGGACGCCGACCGTGGTTACGGACAGCGCGATACGGCGGTCGTGCGCATCGGTAATTGACACGAAGCGGTCCTTTCGTTCGTTAGCCATGCTAACTACCCTGCCCGTTGGGGCAAAGTGGTGGGCGCGCATAGTGGCCTTTCATACAATGGACAAGTGACCGTGCTTCCGATCCGACTGTTCGGCGACCCCGTCCTCCGTACGCCGGCTGAGGTCGTACGAGTCTTCGATCGGGAATTGCACGGATTGGTCGCAGATTTGACCGAGACCATGATCGAGGCACCGGGTGCGGGTTTAGCTGCACCGCAACTCGGCGTTGGATTGCGCGTCTTCACTTATCGAGTCAGTGATGAAGAACAAGGCCACCTGATCAATCCGATCCTGCATTTTCCCGATGACGAACTTCAGGACGGCCCGGAAGGTTGTCTCTCGATCCCCGGCTTGTCGTGGGACTGCAAGCGCAAGGAGCACGTTGTCGCTCACGGACAGAACATGTACGGCGATCCAATCACCGTTGAAGGCACCGCACGGCTGGCCAGGTGTTTGCAGCACGAGACGGATCACCTCGACGGCGTGCTCTTCGTCGATCGGCTGGACCCGGAGACTCGTAAGGCAGCAATGACCGAGATACGAAATGCGGAGTGGTCCGGTCTTCAGCCACCGGTTATCAAGCTGAGTCCACATCAGACACATCCGTTCGGCGTCGGTAGTACCTCGAGTACCCCGTTCGGCTTACGTCGGTGAGGTTGCTCTTCGCCGGTACGCCAGCGGTTGCTCTGCCCTCCCTACAAGCCTTGATCGACCATCCAGGCCACGAGGTCGTTGGAGTGCTGACCAGACCAGACGCCGCTAGCGGTCGGAGTCGCTTGCTCAGGCCCTCGCCGGTGGCCGAGCGTGCCGCTGAGTTCGGCATCGAGGTATTTACTCCGACGAAGCCAACAGATCCAGCCTTCGTCGAGACCGTCGCCGCCCTGGCGATCGATGTCTGTCCGGTCGTTGCCTACGGCGCTCTGCTACGTGAGCCGACGCTGAGCTTGCCCCGATACGGATGGGTCAACCTGCACTTCTCCCTGCTCCCGGCGTGGCGTGGGGCGGCACCGGTGCAACACGCTGTGCTGCGTGGCGACGAGTTCACCGGCGCTACGACGTTTCTGATCGGGCCGGGCTTGGACGATGGACCTGTCTTCGGAGTCCTGACCGAAAAGATCCAACCGCGCGACACCAGTGGCGACTTGCTCGACAGATTGGCGATCGCGGGTGCGGGCCTGCTCGTGGCAACCTTGGACGGTATCGCCGACGGCTCGCTGTACCCCGCCCCACAGCCGAGCGAAGGTGTGTCGTTGGCACCGAAATTGACCCCGGCCGACGGCGAGATCCGGTTCGACCAGGCAGCGTCGGCCATAGATCGCCGAATTCGGGCCTGCACTCCGACACCCGGCGCCTGGACGAACTTCCGAGGTGACCGACTCAAGCTAGCTCCGATTGATTTGAACCTGCCAACCGGAGCAGAAAACATCGCCGTCTTGGCACCCGGCGTGGTCGAAGTCGGTAAGCAAGCGGTGCTGGTCGGCACGGCTACTGTGCCACTTCTGCTCGGCGACGTTCAGCCGCCAGGGAAGAAACCGATGAGCGCCGCAGACTGGGCACGTGGCGTGCGACTGGTAAGCGGAGATTCCCTTGGCTGAGCAGGATCAAACTCACATTGCAACTCAAGCAGCCCGACGATGAACCCGAACGCAGGCAGCGCACGGGCGTCAGACGTCGTTGATCCGGCTCGCCTGGTGGCGTTTCACACCCTGACCGCCGTCGAGGAGGACGAGGCCTACGCGAACCTTGTCCTGCCGCATCTGGTCTCTGACGCAGGCCTGTCCGGGCGCGATGCTGCCTTGGCCACCGAGTTGGGCTACGGAACGCTTCGTGCAACAGGCACGATCGACGAGGTGCTGCGCATCTGCTCGACGCGACCACTTCGTGATATCGAGATCGGCGTGCTCAATGTGCTGAGGCTCGGCGCCTATCAGCTTCTCAAGACCCGCATCCCCTCGCATGCCGCTGTCGCCACCTCGGTGGATCTTGCGCGTGCTACCGGTAACACTCGTGCCGCCGGTTTCGTCAATGCCGTACTGAGAAAGGTGTCGGCAAGAAGCTTCGACGACTGGTGTGAACGCATTGCTCGGGACGCATCCCCGCTGGGCCGGATCGCGATTCGCTATTCCCATCCTGGCTGGATCGTCGGGGCGTTTGCCGCCGCGTTGTCAGCCGGAGATGGCACAGTCAGCGGGCCTAGTCCCCTTGACAGCACCGAGCTTGACAGCACCGAGCTCGACATCACCGAGATTGAAGCAGCGCTGGCAGCTGACGACGAGCGCCCGGAAACGCACCTCGTCGCCTGGCCAGGACGGATCTCCCGGGCTGAGTTGGTTGTCGAATCCGCTGGTCAACCGGGACCGTTTTCGCCCTATGCGGTAAGGCTTGTAGACGGCGGCGAACCGGGTGCGCTCAGCGCCGTGCGAGACCGCCGAGCGGGAGTCCAGGACGAGGGGAGCCAGCTCTGCGCCTTGGCGCTGGCTGGCATCGGTGTTGAGGGCCCAGACGAGCGGTGGCTTGATCTCTGCGCGGGGCCCGGTGGAAAGGCGGCGCTGCTGGCAGCCCTTGCCGACGATCGGGGCGCCAGGCTGACTGCTAACGAGCTCCATCCTCACCGAGCCGAACTGATTTCGCGTGCAACCGCTGGTTGGGATGTAGAAGTGACGGTGGGTGATGCTCGCCGGCTCGAGGCAACCCCAACCTATGACCGCGTCCTGCTGGATGCTCCGTGCACAGGCCTCGGTGCCCTGCGGCGCCGGCCGGAGGCGAGGTGGCGCAAGTCGCCCGATGATCAGGCCGGCCTTGTTCGACTTCAGGGGGAATTGCTTGACGCCGCGGTCCGGCTGGTCCGTCCGGGCGGGGTCGTCGGCTATGTCACGTGCTCACCGCATCTCGCCGAGACTCGAGAGCAGATAGCGGCGCTGCTGCAGCGACGTCCCGACCTCGAACTACTAGACGCTCGCCCGTCCTTTGTCGGCGTTTCGGGGCTGGACGACTCGCCGATGGTGCAACTTTGGCCACACCGGCAGGGCACTGACGCGATGTTCTTTGCGGCGCTTCGTAGGACGGGCTGAATTGGCCAGCAGCCAAGTCGGGCCCGGGCGACGAGCACCCTAGACTTTGGTCGTGCCAGCATCTCAGCCAGAACCCATGATCGCGCCGAGCATCCTCTCGGCGGACTTCGCATATTTGGCGGACGCGGCTGAGGCGGTGTCCCGCGCGGACTGGTTGCACGTGGATGTGATGGACAATCACTTCGTCCCCAACCTGACGTTGGGTTTGCCGGTCGTACAGAGCCTGCACCGTGCGACCACGCTCCCATTGGATTGCCATCTCATGATCGATAATCCGGACAAATGGGCTGTCGGTTATGCAGAAATCGGTGCGGCGAATGTCACGTTTCATGCGGAAGCGGCCGACGACGTTGCCCAGACGGCTAGGTCTATTCGGGCCGCTGGGGCCTTGGTGGGGCTGGCCGTGAAACCGGGTACCCCGTTGGATCCTTATCTCGACATCCTCCAAGAATTCGACACTTTGCTCGTGATGTCGGTTGAGCCGGGTTTTGGCGGCCAGAAATTCATGCCTGAGGTACTCGACAAGGTTCGGTTGGCGCGCGAACACGTTAACTCCGGTCACCTCCGACTCTTTATCGAGATCGACGGCGGAATTGGGGCCGATACGATCGAGCAAGCAGCAGAGGCGGGCGTCGACGTGTTCGTCGCCGGATCAGCGATTTACAACTCCGCCGACCCGGCATTGGAGGTCGAGAAGCTGCGCGATCAGGCACGGGCGGCAATGGCTCGTTGCGAAATCAACAGCGGGCGTTCGGAGCGACGAAGATGACCTTGCTGCAGGCCACCGATGCCGAGGTGGTCGCGCTGCAGCATGCGGCCGAGCTGGCTCGCACCGCAGCGGGGCGGACGAGCCCGAATCCGCCGGTCGCGGCAGTGATCCTCGACCCGGCCGGCCGCCGCATTGGCGAGGGAGTGACTCAGGCAGCTGGTTCAGAGCACGCCGAGATTGTTGCCTTGCGTGCGGCGGGTGCGGCGGCCCGCGGAGCCACAGCAGTAGTGACGTTGGAACCCTGCAACCACACCGGCCGCACCGGCCCATGTACCGAAGCCTTGATAGACGCCGGGATCAAGCGTGTTGTGTTCGGGGTATCGGATCCGAATCCGCAGGCAGCTGGGGGCGCGCAACGCCTGCGCGACGCTGGAATCGAAGTCATGGCCGACGTCGACCAAGGCGAGATCGCCAGGGGGGCGTTGCGGCCTTGGCTGTTCGCCGTGGTTCAGTCGCGTCCTTTTGTCACCTGGAAGTTTGCAGCGACGCTCGACGGGCGCAGCTCGGCACGCGATGGCACGTCGCAGTGGATAACTAACGCTGAGTCCCGCGCAGATGTGCACGCCCTGCGAAATATCGTCGATGCGGTCGTGGTCGGCAGCGGTACGGTCTTGGCCGATGACCCACAATTGACAGTGCGTGGCGTCGGCGGGGCCGCGGCCGATGCGTTGGCGGCGCGCCAACCATTGCGGGTTGTGCTCGACAGACGGCATCGCGTTAACGATGACGCGCGAGTGTTCGATGCGGCGGCTGAGACCGTGGTGCTCGATACGGCCGTTCCCAGGTTCGCGCTCAAGGCGCTCTATGACCGGGGTGTGCGACACGTGTTACTTGAGGGCGGCCCGACGCTGGCGGGCGCCTTCCTGGAAGCGAGGTTGATCGACGAGGTCGTGGCCTATGTCGCGCCGAAGCTGTTGGGGTCGGGATTGGCCGCCCTGCAGGACGCGGGAATAACCACCATGGCTAATGCCGTCACACTGGATGTATCAGATGTCAGCCGACTAGGCGACGACGTCAGAATTGTGGGCCGCCCAACATGGTCCGCCGGTCAGGAGGAGTAGGAATGTTCACCGGCATCGTCGAGGAACTCGGCGAGGTTGTCTCGGTCATCGGACACGGTGATTCCGCTGTACTCCGTATCCGCGCGACGACGGTCGCCGCGGAGACCAAACATGGGTCATCGATCGCCGTCAACGGGGTCTGTCTGACCGTCGTCGGCCAATCGCCAGCACAGCGACGCTCGCTCAGCAACGTCAGCGAGCCGGTAGATCTCGATTTCGACGTGATGGCCGAGACCCTCAAGCGCAGCGTCATCGGCCAGCTAGAGCCGGGTGACAGAGTGAATCTCGAGCGTGCCGCTCGCGTCGACGGACGCTTGGACGGCCACATCGTCCAAGGGCATGTCGACGGCACCGGGATCGTGCTTGCCCGTTCGCCCGGCGACGAGTGGGAGTCGTTCCGTTTTGCGATGCCGGCGCAGTTGTCGCGGTACGTCGCTGAAAAGGGCTCGATCGCGGTGCACGGTGTCTCGCTGACGGTGACGGCGGTGGGGTCGATCGTGGACGAGGCTGTACTCGCTGAGGCACACGGCTGCGCCGATTTTTTCGAGGTCGGCTTGATTCCGGAGACTTTGCGAGCAACGAACCTAGGCTCGCTCGCGGTCGGTGATCCAGTAAACCTCGAGGTAGACGTCCTGGCCAAGTACACCGAGCGCCTGCTGCAACACGCGGCGCTCGACACCCAGTTGCACGAAACGAACGGCGGCAGCTAGACAATGTTGTTGGATCCAGTAGAAAAGGCCATCGAAGAGATTGCCGCAGGACGGGCTGTCGTCGTAATCGACGATGAGGATCGGGAGAACGAAGGCGATCTGATCTTCGCGGCCGAACGCGCGACGCCCGAACTTGTCGCGTTCATGGTTCGCTACACCTCCGGCTACATCTGTGTGCCAATGAGCGAAGCAGAAGCGGACCGACTCGATCTGCCACCGATGTTCAGGGTCAATCAGGACCGTCGCGGGACCGCCTACGCGGTAACCGTCGATGCCCGCGAAGGCATCGCCACGGGGATTTCGGCGACCGACAGGGCGCACACGATTCAACTGCTGGCGGACCCGTCCACAACCTCTGCTGATTTGGCTCGACCCGGTCACATCGTCCCATTGCGCGCAAAGGACGGCGGAGTGCTGCGTCGCCCCGGCCATACGGAAGCCGCGGTGGACCTTGCCACGCTTGCTGGCCTGCGTCCCGCTGGCGTGCTCTGCGAGGTCGTGAGCGAGAAGGATCCCTCTGGCATGGCGCGGGCCGAGGAGCTGCGAGCCTTCGCGGACGAGCACGGTCTTTGCCTCATCTCGATCGCCGATCTGATCGCCTATCGCAGACGCTTCGACAAGCTCGTCGAGCGCGTCGCTGAAGCTAGAGTCCCCCTTCGGTATGGCGAGTTCACGGCCGTTGGGTACTCCTCGTCCTATGACAACCGCGAGCACGTCGCATTCGTGTTCGGCGATCTCGGTGACGGCCGGGACGTTCTCGTTCGAGTACATTCCGAGTGCCTGACTGGTGACGTATTCGGTTCGTTGCGTTGCGATTGTGGGCCGCAGCTGGACGCTGCTCTGGCTGCGGTGGCGCGCGAGGGACGTGGTGTGGTGCTCTACATCCGCGGACACGAGGGACGAGGCATCGGTCTGCTGCACAAGCTGCAGGCGTACCAGCTTCAGGATGCCGGTCGGGACACGCTGGACGCCAACCTTGATCTGGGTCTGCCAGCCGACGCTCGCGACTACGGTACCGGTGCACAGATCCTGGCAGACCTCGGCATTCACACGATGCGGTTACTTACCAACAACCCAGCCAAGCGCGCCGGTCTGGAAGGCTATGGACTGTCCGTGATCGGCCAAGTGCGCTTGCCCTCGCACGTCAATCCTGAGAACTTGCGCTACCTCGAAGCCAAACGCGACCGAATGGGTCATGATCTGGATCTCGGCCCGGATTCCTTGGCCGTGCATCATGATGCGGCAGGTCAAGATCAGGGTTGGGGTGCACCCGAATGAGTGGCCACGGTGCACCTGAGACCGGTGCGGTCGCTGGGGCTTCGAGCCTGAAGGTGGTGATCATCGCCGCACAATGGCACACCGCGGTGATGGCTGGACTGCTCGACGGTGCACAGCGGGCCTTGGCGGACTCGCACGTCACCGATGTAACGGTGCTTAGGGTCCCGGGTGCATTCGAACTGCCCGTTGCCGCGAGTCGAGTGGCAGAGAGCGAGATCGACGCGATCGTCGCACTGGGCGTGGTCATCCGCGGCGGTACGCCGCACTTCGAGTACGTTTGCTCCGCTGCGACAAGCGGGCTGACACGGGTTTCGGTGCACAGCGGTGTACCCATCGGATTTGGGGTGCTCACCTGCGATGACGATCAGCAAGCACTCGATCGAGCCGGTCTCGAAGGTTCCAAGGAAGACAAGGGATACGAGGCGGCGCAGGCGGCGTTGGCCACCGCAGTCCTACTGCGGGACTATCCACGCCGATAGCTGAAGGTTCTTGATGAAACGAATGCCGCCGTGAGGACGACTGAGGGAAGCGACGGTGTACATCGGGTGGCTACCAGTGGTTTGGTGCTGGCCGCAGGCGCGGGACGCCGATTGGGTCGGCCGAAGGCCGACTTGATTGTCGGCGGCGTCCGGCTAATTGATCGTGCGGTGGGCCTCCTGCGTGCTGGTGGTTGCAGTGAGGTCGTCGCAGTCGTGCGGTCAGCGGCAATTCGCGCCGATGACGCAACGACAATCGTCAACCCCGACCCTGACTTGGGTATGGGCTCGTCCCTGCGGATCGGACTGCAGGCAGTATCTGGCGACGTGTGCATCATCGTGTTGGTCGATCAGATTGGTATCGAACCATCCGACATAAGCGCGGTCGCGGAGGCACACGCGGTCGACCTGGCAGACGTCGTGGTGGCTCGGCGCGGGGGGAAGCGATCTCATCCGGTGCTTGTTTCGCGTGATTCTTTCGGAGAATTCGGTGCCGCTGCAGAAGGTGACCAGGGCGCACGCAGGTTCATAGATCTTCATCCGGATCGAGTGCGTTTCGTCGATCTTCCCAATCAAATAAGCGACATCGACACTCCAGCGGACCTGGCGGCAGTCGATCAGAGTTGAGGCATCAGCCGCGCACTGCAGCGCTGGCCAACGTGATCGCCACGCCGTCCTCGATTAGGGCGCCGGGCAGATCTGATCCGAACTTCTCGGCCGCCAGATCGCGCCAGGTGGCCCCGACGCCGGTTCCCACGACTGCGCCAGCAGCGCCAGCGGCGGCGGCGAGCAGCATTCGACTCGACGAATGACCTTCCCTGAAAGAGAGAATGGCGCCGGAGGCAAGCCCCATTACCACTCGGGAGGCGACGCCGACGGGTTCGAGTCTGCTCGGCGTCTGCGGGAGCTTGTCTCCTACGAGTTCGCCGGCCAAGGCGAGCGCGGCAGCGCGTTTGGTCCACGTGCGGTGAGTCCAGGTGCTATCAGTCCAGGTGCGCGCAATTTGTGCGGTGTTGGTCCAAGGGCTACCGGACCGAACGCTTTGGGTCCGGAGACGTCTGCCTGCCGGCACAGCACCCGAAGCCGCCCTCGCGGGCTCACGGCCTGCCGTTAGCGTCAGCACCGCGAGCCCGAGAGTGCTTCGCGATCCGGTGGCCACACCTAACATTGCTGCCCGCACGAGGATCGGCATCGGTCAAGCCTACTTGTGCCGCCGGGTCCGTGAGCGAGGACACCTCGCCGCTGTCATGACCTGCCCAGGCCCGCCCGACGTAAGGCCTCTGCCATCGCTGTTGAAGGTGCCGTCGGTGGGCGCTCAGCTCGTCCGGAGGTGCGGGAAGGATTGGATCGCTTGGCCTTGGCCGGCTCTCGGGACGGTCCGCCCGATCCATCTGGCTTGTCCGCTACCGGCCCTGACGTCTTGGCCGTTACCGGCCTTGATGTCTTGGCCGAGTCGCCCCGACCCACGTCCTGGCTCAGTCGTAGCGTGAGTGCGATTCGTTTACGCGCGATATCGATGTCAAGAACCTTTACCCGAACGATGTCGCCTGATTTGACAACGTCGCGCGGGTCTTTGACGTAGGAATCCGACATCGCGGAGATATGTACGAGCCCGTCCTGGTGAACGCCAACATCTATGAATGCTCCAAAGGCGGCAACATTGGTGACTGTCCCTTCGAGAACCATTCCCACACGCAGGTCTGCCAAGGTGTCGACACCATCGGCGAATGTAGCGGTCTTGAAAGCCGGTCTAGGATCACGGCCCGGCTTCTCCAGCTCAGCCAAGATATCGGTGATCGTTGGCAGGCCGAAGGTATCGTCGACGAATTCGTCGGGCTTGATCGCTGCGAGCGCGGCCGAATTGCCGATCAACGATTCGAGCTTGGTGGCCGTGGCGGCAACTATGCGCCGCACCACGGGGTACGCCTCTGGATGAACGCTTGAGGCATCGAGTGGATCATCGCCAGCTTGGATGCGTAAGAAACCCGCGCATTGCTGAAATGCCTTCGGTCCGAGTCTGGGTACGTCCTTCAACGCGCGCCGAGTACGGAACGGCCCAACGGTGTCCCGATGAGCAACGATGCTCGCAGCTAGTCCCTCGCCGACGCCGGATACCCGGGCCAACAAGGGCACTGATGCGGTGTTCAGATCGACACCAACGGCATTCACGCAGTCCTCGACAACAGCATCCAACGAACGCGAAAGGCTGATCTCGGGTAGATCGTGTTGGTACTGACCCACTCCAATTGATTTCGGATCGATTTTCACCAGTTCCGCGAGGGGGTCCTGAAGCCGCCGCGCTATAGATACGGCGCCTCGCAGCGAGACGTCGAGCTCCGGAAGTTCGGCTGAGGCGTAGGCCGACGCGGAGTAGACCGATGCCCCGGCTTCGGACACCACCGCCTTCGTTAGGGTGAGCGCGGGATTTCGGTTGATCAGCTCGGCAGCAAGCTTCTCCGTCTCGCGTGAGGCAGTACCGTTGCCGATCGCGATCAAATCGACTTGATACTCCGTGGCCAATCGAGAGAGCGTCCCCAAGGCCTCCTCAAAGCGTCGTTGTGGAACATGCGGGTAAATCGTGTTCGTGGCCACGACCTTGCCGGTGGAATCGACGACAGCGACCTTGACGCCGGTCCGAAACCCAGGATCGAGACCCATGGTGGCACGGGTTCCGGCAGGTGCGGCGAGCAAGAGGTCGCGAAGGTTTGCAGCGAATACTCGAACGGCTTCGTCCTCGGCGGCCTGCCGTAGCCGGGCGCGCAAGTCCAGTGACAGCCTGCCGAAGATGCGAGTCCGCCACGCCCATCGCACCGTGTCCAACAGCCAGCGATCCGCGGCTCGTCCGTTGTCGGCGATCTTGAACCTGCCCGCGATCCTCACCTCGTAGCCGTTGAGGACGGATGCCGGCGAGCTCGCCGACGAGTCCTCCCCGGTTATCGTGACATCGAGGACGTCCTCCTTTTCGCCACGGAACATTGCAAGTATCCGATGCGACGGTAACTTGGTCAGAGGCTCCGAGAAGTTGAAGTAGTCAGAGAACTTGGTGCCGTCTTCGTCCCGACCCGTACGAACAGCGGAGGCGAGTCGGCCCTGTTGCCAGAGCCGCTCGCGCAACGATCCGATGAGATCGGCATCTTCGGCGAAGCGTTCGGTAAGGATCGCGCGTGCGCCCTCGAGCGCGGCTTCAGCGTCACCAACTCCGTTCGCGGCACTGACGAAGGCCAGGGCCTCGGCATGTGGTTCGAGCCGCGGGTTGGCGAGAAGTCGGGCGGCCAGCGGCTCCAAGCCGGCCTCCCTCGCGATTTGGGCCTTGGTACGACGCTTCTGCTTGTACGGAAGATAGATGTCTTCCAGGCGGGCCTTCGAATCAGCTGCCATGATTTGCTGTCGTAACGCGTCGTCCAACTTGCCCTGCGCTGCGATGGCCTCGAGCACGGCCACCCGACGCTCGGTCAGCTCTCTCAGATAGGCCAGTCGTGCCTCTATGGTCCGGAGCTGGGCGTCGTCGAGAGTCTCTGTGATCTCTTTTCGATAGCGAGCGATAAACGGCACCGTGGCGCCGCTGTCGAGCAGGCCCACCGCGGCCACAACCTGACGTTCACGAACGCCGAGCTCGTGCGCGATCTGTTGTTCGATGCTCTGGGGGTTGCTGTGCGTCACGATCGGTTAGCGTACCGAGCCACGCTCTGACGCTCGGACTCGCGCAGCCAATCCTGCCAACGCCTTCGGGAATACCTCGGCTGGTGGTTTCACAAGCCCCGCCCCGACCTGACCCACGCCGGCCTGTTTGCCGGCCATTCCGGTGTTGATCTGGGGGAGGATTTGCGTCCGGGCCACCTTCGTGACATCGATGCCGGTCGGCACGCCTCGAAAGTCCAGTACGGGTATCGAGTACATGGGGTGCTCGGCTGCCGTGATTTCATACATGAGTCGGGACGTGTTCAGTGCCTCGTGGACGCTACCGCCGACGAGACGGACGATCGCCGGAGCGGCCGCCATGGCGAAACCGCCGAGCCCGGCTGTTTCGGTGATAGCTGAATCGCCAATGTCGGGATTGGCGTCCGCTGGGCCATAATCGCCCAGGAACAACCCGTCGGCCAGTTGTGCCGGGCCGGTAAACCACGCATCACCGGTCCCCGCGGTCTGAATGCCGAAGTCAGTGCCGTTTCGCGCCATCGCGACCACGATCGTGGAACCGTCAATATTTCGAGCCGAGTCGAGCGTGAGCTTGCAGGCGGGCATCGCCAGATTGAGAAAGAAATGATCGTTCGCAGCGACGAACCGAACCGCCTCGGCTACGTCGGCAGCTGGTGCTTCGGAATCGATCAGCGAGGGCAGCAACTCCCGTAGCAGCATGAGGGTTCCGGCGCGGTTTCGGTTGTGGGCCTCATCGCCCATTTGAAGCATCTGCGCGAGGATGGCTCGTAGATTCACAGGTCCCCGAGCCCGCACGGATCGCTGCAACAGCGGGGCCAGGACCTCAGACATCCAACGGAGACGGTCCAGAACCTCAGGCGAATAAGCGCCGTAGCGCAGGACCTTGCCAAGTCCCTCGTTCAAGGTGCAGAAGCTGCGAGCACCGGTTGACGGGTTCTCGACGACGAACACCCACATCGATGCGGACACGACACCGGCCATCGGCCCAACGGCGCCATGGTGATGGCACGAATCGAGCGTGTAGCCGGATCCGGATTCGAAGAGCTTTGGGGCCTCCTCCGGGCTCGAGACCATCTTCTCGAGCGCGGCGGCGCCCATCAGAGCGCCCCGGAGTGGTCCTGATGCGCGATCCCACCCGATCGGGGGCCCGGCGTGCAGGAAGTCGCTCGCCGACAGGCCGAGGGCCTCGCCGGCCGGAAGAACGTCGACGAGGTAGGCATCCGTCGACACGATCCGCTGGATCGCCTCGGCATTGGCCAATGATCGACGGGGATCTGACATGACCCGGGATAGATCGGCCTCGGTTCCGGGCATCGGCGGACGCCAATCGGCGCGCCGCACCGGCGCACCCTGGGCTGCAACGGCCTCTGCGAACAGGTCAACACCAGCGGTGAGGATCATGGACGCGCCGCTCAACGGTGCTGGAGACGTCAAGATGTGCTCCGTTCCAGGAGTGCGAGGGCATGACGTGTCGCCGCCGCGTTCGAGGTGAACACGGCTGCGCCGGCGTCGCTCAGCCGCGCCGCGGAATCCATTGGTGACTGCGGGTCGAGGCGAGCTCCAATCAGGCTTAAGACTACTGGGACCTCGGCTTGCGCGATGATCGGTAGGAGCTCTGCAACGGGGTCGGGGTGGGCCCCATGTCCCAGCACCACGTCGAGCAGCAGGACAGCTGTTTCCGGATCGGTTATCGCGGCGAGCAAGTACCGGTTCCGCATCGAAGCGTCGATCATCGGATGAGGGCGCCCCCGAGTCAATGCGTCGTCTCCGAAGTCGATCATCAGGTGCGTTTCGGTGTGCAGCGATGCGTCGAGTGCCCATTCCGGATACAGCGGCGTATTGGAATAGATGGGGCCCAGTTTGGCAGTGGCGATGAGCATCGCCTCATCGCACAGGGTGCCCCCGCAATAGAAGCCGCGCAGTGCTGTACCGGTCCGAGGGCCGTCCGCTTGCGCGTGGCGAGTGCTGCGGGCGGGCCACGACGGCCAGCGCGGGGGTGGGCGGTCCAGCATGGCAAGCGCTTGTTCAGTCGCCGCAGTGAGATCAGGCAGGTCCGGGCCGAGCAGTGCGAAGTGGACGGGTGTCGACAGGGTTGCCGCGACATGCTTGAGCTCCGTCGCAACCGCCTCCGACGGCGGCTTGGAAACGACCATGATGAGCTCGGTATCGGGGTCGATATCGAGTACGCGCATAGCCGCGATAGTCGAACGGCCGGCAACCTCGGCGGACAAATCCCGGCCGCCGGTGCCTATCGCGGCAGTGACCCCCACTCCGGCGGCGTCGAGCAGGCACAAAACTTGTTGCGCTCCCGTGCCGGAGGCAGCGACCAATCCGACCGGCCCGCGTCCGAGCGTGTGCGAGAAGCCCAGCCCAACTCCACCGAGGACAGCGGTGCCACAATCCGGGCCCATCACAAGCAGACCACGTTCGGATGCGTAATCCTTGAGAATCACTTCGTGCTCGACGGTCACGTTGTCCGAGAAAATCATGACGTCGCATCCGGCGTCGAGCGCGTCGACGGCCTCGGTGAATGCATGCTGTCCGGGGACCGATATCAGAGCCAGGCACCGTTGAGAGGGCGAACTCAGTTCGAGATCTCGCGCGACGGTGCCGATCGTCCGTCCCTGCACGTCCGCTCCGAAGTTGCCAAAGGCGTCGCTGCCATCGGTGATGCCAGTGCGGTTGCTGGCTCCGCGCGGTGCCGCGAGCAACTCGTCGGCTCTGGCCATTGCCGCTTCGACCGTCGACCGATCCACGCCACGGATCGCAATGATGAGCTCGTTCGGCGACTCGAGTCCCTCGGGCGCGCGGAAACCCATATCGCGGAGAACCTCGAGGTTCACGTCCGTGGCCATGGCTACCAGCGCTGAAGTGACGCCCGCGGTTGCGGTCAGATCACGGCTCAGCTGCATGAGTGTGACCGAGTCCTGGTACAGCCCTCGCCGCAATTCGACTCGTTCTTGTGTATCTGAGCTCACGACGCCCCTCTCGATCTGATGGCTCTTACCGAGCCCTGGCGACGTCGGCACGCGAATTGCTCGGCCGGCGGACGCCGCCAGAGAGCATTTCTGCGCTGTAGAGCAGACCCGTCGCCAGTGCCAGCCCCGAGCTGTGGCCAATCGACGTCACGGTCCGAGCGGCGGTCTCCACCTGCTCTACTGCCTCCGCCGTTGAACGATCGGCGTGGCGGCACAAGGCCTTGCCGAGTTCAGACAGCTCGGTCAGGCCCTCGCCGGCGCATGCACGCAGCAACAGGGCACGCGACAAGCTGGTTGTCGCGCCCGGGTGCGTTCTCAGATAGTGCCGGATGACCGCGCGATGGGCCGCTACCTCGCGACCGAATAGCACGCCACCTGCCAACAGGCCGCACAAGAAATCATCACCTGACGGCGTGAGTCCCGGTCCGTGGCCAATGCAGTCAGCGATTGAGCGGGCCAAAGTTTTCGTCCCTTCCCGACTGGGTAGACGATATTGCAGAGCTGCCGCCTCGCTCGGCCACGCGGGTAGCGCGATTCTGGAGGCCTCCAGCCTCAGGGTGCACTCGAGCCGGGCCAGCAACGCCGGGTCGGGCTCGCCGAGATAACGGAGACTCGGATCGCGCAGAGCGCGAATGTGCGCCTCGATGCGGCCGACCTTTAGCGAATCCACACCGACACTGGCTTCACGAGCGGCACCAACCCAATCGCGAAGATCGTGTACAACCGCGCCCCCCAGCAGGATGCCGATCGGCTGAACCACGGCGGTCGTCGTCAGGATCGCGCACACTGCACCGGAGGTCAGCTCGACGTAACAAGCCTCTGCGAACACCCCGAGGACGTGAGCGGTGCCTTGATTGTTCCGGACCTGGGATCTCAGGAATTCCGACGCCTCGGCAAAGACCGAAAGCACCCCGGCTTGCACGGTCTCGGCCCGTGCCTCAAGGAAGGTTTGCCCCATTCACACCCCTTTTCCGACCCGTGTTCGCTGGAACGTAACGGCGTCGGCTACCGTCTGCCGATGGGCACAATTGCCAATGATCACGCGCGAAAGGTCGGCGATCTGACAGACCCGACTCTGGATGGCCTGCCAGTACGGGCCCTCCTCGGAACGCCGAGCCTCGAGGGAACCACGGTTCTCGCGGGCCACACGGGGCTGGATCGCCTGGTCCGTGGGGTGAATGTCATGGAAGTCCCGGATATTCTGCCGTGGGTCAAGCAGCACGAGCTTCTGTTGACCACCGGCTTTCCGCTGAGCCAAGCCGGTCCCGCAGAGCAGGAACGACTGATGCTCGACCTCGTGGGGGATTTGAACACGAAAGGCCTGGCCGCTCTTGCAGTCAAGTTGGGTCGTTATCTCGACGAGATCCCGCAGCGGGTTCTCGATCGCGCCGACGAACTAGGATTTCCGGTGCTTCGGCTGCCCGACGCAGTCGCATTCGACGAGGTCCTGGCTGACGTTTTCGGCGAGTTGCTCGACCGCCAGGCCAGGGTCTTGGCCGAGGCGGATGCGCTGCATCGAGCGATCTCAGCGATCGTGCTCGACGGCGGCGGTCTGCCCCAGATCGCCGTTGAAGTTTCGCGGCTGCTCGATTGTGTGGTGCTTATTACGACGCCAGACGGGCGCGTACTCGCCGACGAGGGTGGGGAGCCGCACCGATCTGGTCTCGAGGCGGCTGACCAGTTCGATTTGACGGGACGTCTGCTGGTCGAGCGACTTCGTCCCGGGCGGCAAGCCGTTCCGGGCGCGGTCCTGGGGTCGGCCGCGATGACAGCGATCGTCGCAGGCGGCATCGATCACGGCCGGATCGTGGCCTATCGAGCTGATGACAGGCTGCCACCAGGCTCGCTCACCGCCATCGAGCGGGCGGCGATCGTCGCTGCCTTGACGATTACCAAGGAACTTGCGGTATCCGCCGTCGAGGGCAAGTTCCGCGGCGATTATCTCCGAGATGTCCTGACAGGTCTTGTTGACGCTGATGAAAGCGTCGTCGCGCACTGCCGTGCGTTGGGATGGGAAATTGACCGGCCGCTCGTCGTCGTCGTCGCCGAACTGGATCCGGTTGATGCTGCCGCGTCGGGTGTGGTCCCAGGTCCGGTCATCCACCGCTCCCAGCATGAGCGGTTCTCATCGGCCTGGCACCAGGTTGTTCGGGCTCGTGACAAGTCCGCGCCGGTGGTCGCATTCAGTCAAGAAGTCGTCACATTGTTGCCTGTCCGGGTCGACGACCCTGCCGTCAGTGTCGATCAGGTCGTGATGGCCGTACGCGGCGATCGTGGCGGAGGCCGTCAGTCCTTCTGTGCCGGGATCTCACGGGTGGTCACGAGTCCGGGCGAAATTGCCGCCGGCTATTCGCAGGCACGCAAGTCGGTCGCCGTCGGGCGACGCGTCCACGGTCACGGAAGTGTCTCGCATTTCGACTCGCTAGGGGTCCATCGGCTGTTGTCGCTGGTGCCTGACACAGCAGAGCTGAAAACCTTCGCGGTCGAGGTACTCGCCGACCTGAGCACCGATAGCTCGGAGGCCGCTGATCTGCGCCTGACACTCCAGACCCTGCTCGATACAAATCTGAACGTCGCCGAGACCGCACGCCTACTGCATTTTCACTACAACACTCTGCGATATCGAATCGGAAAGTTGGAGCGCATAGTCGGTCCGTTCACCACCGACCCGCACCTGCGCCTCGACGTCGCGCTCGCTCTTCAGGTTGTCCAGATGCGAGGCATCTGACGCCAGCGCCAGCGGTTGTCAATAGTTAACCGTGATTCGGGTCGACGTTGGCAAGAGTCCGCTACAGCTGGTGGCACAGTCTCGTCGTACGGCATGATCGAATCTCTACGAGGAAGGGATGCGAGCCGAGGACCTTGGCGATATCAGAAATCATCCGAACCGCTGTCCTTTTTCGACGGGTTCATTCTGGGTATTGGCGGTGTAAGGCCTGATGTCAATCGAGGAGTCGCGATCGGCTGCGACCGGTGCCTTCGCCTGGCTAACCAAGGCGGCTTCGTCGGCCGATCGCACCGAAGAGTTCTGACGTGAAGCCTGCCTCGTTCGAGTACAGCCGTCCGACCGAAATTGATGAAGCTGTCAAGATCCTTGCCGATCTCGGCCCAGAGGGAAAAGTTCTCGCCGGCGGACAAAGCCTGGTGCCTTTGTTGTCCATGCGCTTAGCTGCGCCCAGTCATCTCGTCGACATCAACCGCATCAACGATCTGGCCTACATCGACAGCCAATCCCGTGGTGTGCGCATCGGCGCTCTGGTACGACACGCTGCGCTGGAAGGTGATGTTGGCGCTCGAGACGCGCAGCCGCTGCTTTCGACCGCGCTCAAGCTGGTCGCTCATCCAACTATCCGCAACCGAGGGACGACGGTGGGCAGCATCGTGCACGCTGACCCAGCTGCGGAAATGCCCGCCGTACTCGCGTTACTGGGCGGCACGGTGACGGCGATTTCGGCCGGTGGCCGTAGGACGATAGCGGCAGCGGATTTCTTCTTGGGTGCAATGGAGTCGGCGTTACGCCCGGGCGAACTGGCGGTCGAGGCCTTCTTTCCGTCCTCTCCGCCGCAGTCCGGTACGGCCTTCGCCGAGGTTTCGCGACGTCACGGAGACTACGCCGTATGCGGGGCTGCGTCGTTGGTGACTCTTGACGACGACCTTCGTATTCGCTCGGTTCGCGCATCGTATCTATCGATCTCGGCCGCGCCGTTGGTGATCGATCTGACAGACGTGATCGGAGGGCGCCTATTTGATGCCGATATCGCCGACGTTGCTGTTTACGTGAGGGACCGGGTAGACCCCGAGACCGATATTCACGCCTCGGCCGAATACCGGCGACACCTTGCCGAAATTCTCACGGCGCGCGTCGTCCGGGATGCGGCCCGCAACGCTGCCGACGCGGCTATCGGAGCGAGTGCATGAGCGAATCACTTTACGATATAAGCCTCATCGTCAATGACATCGCGTACCAAACGAAGGTTCCTGCGCGTCGACTGTTGTCAGACTTCCTGCGGCACGATCTCGAACTGACCGGAACGCACGTGGGCTGCGAACACGGCGTGTGCGGTGCCTGCACCATTCTCGTCGATGGCACGCCGATGCGAGCATGCTTGTTGCTCGCGATCAGCATGGATGGCCAGTCGATAACAACGGTTGAGGGCCTTGCCGATCCGGCCGGGAAGTTGTCGCCGGTTCAGCAGGCGTTTCAGGAATGCCATGGCCTGCAATGCGGTTTCTGCACCCCTGGATTCCTGACAACAATAACCGCAGGGATTGCTGCGAATGCGCGGCCCAGCATCGAGGAGGCGAGAGAAATGATCGGCGGCAACCTTTGCCGCTGTACCGGTTACCAGAACATAGTCGCAGCAGTGCTGCGCGCTGCCGACATCATTTCCGAAGTCGAACAGCCGATGGAAGAACCGGATCGGGCATGACGACGAGGATGATGGGCGAACGTGTCTCGAGGGTCGAGGACCTTCGGCTGCTGACCGGAGCTGGCCGCTTTCTCGACGATCTCGGGCACGGCGCGGCTGAGATGGCCGTTGTCAGGTCGCCGCACGCGCATGCACGGATCACCGATATCGACGTGTCGGGCGCGCTGGACGTCGATGGGTTACTCGCGATCTACACCTATGAGGATCTGCCCGGGGCGTTGGCCGAACCGTTGCCGTTGCTGATTCCGCATCCTTCGATCGTCGCCGGAAGAACGCAGTATGCCCTCGCAAAGGACGAGGTCAACTATGTCGGCGAAGCTGTCGCTGTGATCATCGCCGAGAATCGCTATCTGGCCGAAGATGCCGCCGAACGAGTCTTGGTCAGCTACGACGTTCTGCCGCCAGTGGTAGGTATTGCCAATGCGCGCAGCGCCAGACATCTGGTTCACGAGGATGTTCCCGGCAATGTGGCCGCACATTTCGTTCAAGAAGTCGGCGACGCAGCGCTCGCCATCGCGGCTGCGCCGCATCGCCTTGAACTCGACCTCGAGATAGAACGATCCGCCAGCACTCCGTTGGAGGGTAGGGGAGTTCTCGCGCACTGGGACGGCGATTCGCAACGACTGAGAATGTGGACGTCAACCCAGACGTCGACCGGCGTCCGCGCCGCCGTAGCCGCGAAGCTCGGCTTAGATCTCGGTAGCGTCGAAGTGATCACGCCGGATGTCGGCGGCGGTTTTGGGGTGAAGATCGTTCATCCGTGGCCGGAGGAGGTTCTCGTTCCGATGGCCGCGCGCGCAATAGGCCGTGCCGTGAAGTTCACCGAGGATCGCCGCGAGCATTTCATCTCGTCGGCCCACGAACGTGGTCAGGTGCAGCGTGTCGAGGTCGGGTTCGATTCCGCCGGGCGAATACTTGGGCTCTCGGTCAGATTTTGGCACGACAACGGAGCCTATCTTCCCTACGGGTTGATCGTGCCCATCATTACCTCAACGCAACTACTCGGTCCTTACAAGCCCGGTGCATACCGGGTCGAGTTCGATTCGCTTTACACCAACACAGTAATCGTTACACCTTACCGTGGTGCCGGCCGACCCCAGGGTGTCTTCGCCATGGAGCGGACTGTCGACGCCATAGCGGCCGAACTGGGAATGGACCGCGCTACGGTCAGGGCCAACAACTTCATCCAACCCGAAGAGATGCCCTATGATCACGGCCTGATCTTCCAGGACGGCCGGCCGCTCATCTATGACTCCGGAGACTTCCCTGCTTCTCTGGAGAAGATCAAGGCGCTGATCGGATGGGATGACTGGGCCGTGTATAAGGCTGCGGCCGTCGCGCAGGGGCGCACGGTCGGTATCGGTTTGGCCTGCTACGTCGAAGGAACTGGCGTCGGTCCGTACGAGGGCGGTCACGTCCAGATCGAGACCTCGGGCAAGGTCAAAGTGGCTACCGGTCTGACATCGCAGGGTCAGGGGCATCAAACTGCATTCGCGCAGATCGTCGCCGACGAATTGGGTGTGTCGATGGCCGATATCGAGGTGGTCACCGGTGACACACGGAGATTTCCCTACGCAGTTGGGACATTCGCCTCCCGAGCCGCAGTGATGAGCGGCTCCGCCATAGCCTTGGCCGCGCGAGCAGCCAAGGCCAAGGTTCTCAAGGTCGCCGCGGACGCTCTGGAGGTCGATCCTGCTGACGTCGAGATCGTCGCCGGCATGGTACGGGTCAAGGGCGTACCAGGTGCAGAAATCTCACTCGGTACTGTCGCGGTGCTGTCCAACCCGCTCAGGTATGCCTTCGATGAGGCATCCAAGGCCGCGACCCAGTTCGCTGTTGGCGATCCAGATCTCGCGCCGGTACGTGACGGTGACGAACCGGGACTGGAGGGCAAGGAGTACTACTCACCGTTGCGCTCGACGTTTGCCAACGGAATGCACGCAGTGATCGTGGAGACAGATCCCGATACCGCCGAGGTCACGATTCTGCGGTACTGCGTGGTTCACGACTGCGGCACGTTGATCAACCCGCTCATCGTCGAGGGACAGATACATGGCGGCGTCGCCCAGGGCATTGGAGGTGCCTTGTACGAGCGGATGGTCTACGACGAGGCCGGTCAGCTTCAGAACGCATCGTTCATGGATTTTCTGATGCCTTACGTGAGCGAGGTGCCCAAGGGCATCGAGATTGATCATCTTGAAACGCCGTCGCCGCTCAACCCGCTCGGCGTGAAGGGCGCGGGCGAGGCCGGGGTCATCCCAAGCGCGGCACTCCTGGCGTCTGCGATCTCAGACGCGGAGGGTTTCGCGATAACCTCTATGCCGATCTCACCGTCGGAGCTGTTCGAGCTCAGGCAGCAGCATGCGGCCGCGCCGCCTGACTGACCAACACCCGGCGGCCGCGCAGTGCCGTCTCGCGCCGTATGACCAAGTACCCAAAGGGGGTTCGCAGGATGAAGGTCGCAGGTGAGGCGTTGCTACACGCGCCGATCGAACAGGTCTGGGCAGCTCTCAATGATCCGGACGTTCTCGTTCGTACGATTCCGGGGTGCGAGCGGCTGGAACCTACCGGTCCCGACGCCTACCGGATGACGTTGACTGCCGGCGTCGCCTCGATCAAGGGGACGTACGCCGGCCGGGTGGAGTTGCGTGACCAGCGCCAGCCCAGCTCCTTCGTTCTGCGCGCATCAGGAGCCGGAGCTCCGGGTACGGTCAGTGCGGACGTGCAAGTGGATCTGAGCGAATTCGAAGGAAATACCCGCTTGCGCTACGACGCTGATGCGGTAGTGGGTGGCGTCATCGGCGGCGTAGGCCAACGGATGCTCACAGGTGTGGCGAAGAAGATGGCAGGCGAGTTCTTCGCTCGGGTGGACGACGAACTGACGAGCACTGCAGATGTCGAGAGCGCGCCAGTACCCGTGCGGATGGTCGATTCAGCAGCGCGAAAGGTTGCAAGATCTCGGACGCAGACTTCGTTTCCCGACCGCGGTTTCCTCGCAGGAGCGTTGATAGGAGCCGCCATCGCACTCGCCGGAGTTCTCGTCGGATCACGGCGACGGTCGTGGTGAGGGCGCCTGCTCTCTCGTGTAGCCGGCGAACCCGGTGCTTCCCTTTGTTCGAATCACTAAGGCCCGCGGGACGAGCGACCTTCCGCTCAGGAGCCGGAGGCGTGTAGTAACCGGAGCGTTCTCTCCAAGGCTGGATTGAGGTTTCGGCACATCCTGCCGAGGAGTTCGGCGCGGCGCGCCAGTTGACTCAGATCATGGCAGTTCGACGTATCCGGGTAGGTATCGATACCGGTGGCACGTTTACCGACATCGTCGCCTTCGACGAGCTATCGGGAACTTTGGTTACGACGAAGACGCCCTCGACGCCCGATGATCCGGCAGAAGGCTTCATGGACGGCATCGACAAGGTGCTTCGTTTGATGGATGTCGATCCAGGCGAGACAGGTGACGTGCTGATGGCAGTCAGCCACGGCACGACTGTCGCCACCAACCAACTTCTTGAAGGCAAGGTCGGCCCGCTCGGATTCATCACCACAACCGGCTACGAGTTCATGCTCGAGATCGCCCGTCAGTCCGTACCCGACGGCTACGGCAATAGCTACTTTTGGGTAAAACCCGAGCGCATCGTTCCCGCCGACCTGGTCAAGACCGTCGACGGGCGGTTCGACTACACGGGCGGAGAACTTCGCCCCTTCGATCGTAGGCAGGCAATCGCTGTAGCGGAGTGGTTCAGAGCGCGACGGATTCTGGCAATCGGAGTGTGCTTCTTGAACGCTTATGCCAATCCTCGGCATGAGCATCAGATGCGCGACATCCTCAGCGAGTTTCACCCCGACGCCGTCGTATCGATTTCGTCTGAGGTGCTGCCGGAGTACCGCGAATACGAACGCGCCATGACGACCCTTGTCGACGCAGCAGTCAAACCCAGAGTTTCGCAGTACGTCAATTCCATCAGGCGCCGACTGGATGCGGTCACCACCGCGACGGGCGGAGCGGTCAGCGCACCAATCCCCTTCTATGTGATGAAGTCCAACGGCGGCGTTCTGTCGGCTGAGGAGGTCGTGCACCAGCCGATTACGACCGTCTTGTCTGGGCCTGCAGCTGGCGCGCTGGGCGCCGCACTCATCGCTCAGCACGCGGGTTTCACCCGGGTGCTCACATGTGATGGCGGCGGGACGTCGACCGATGTCTCCGTTGTTATGGACGGCGAGCCCACCCTGACGACTGAGGGAAGTGTCGGGGTCTATCCGTCGAAGATCCCGATGATCGATGTGGCCACGGTCGGAGCGGGCGGCGGTTCGATCGCGTGGATTTCGCCAGAGGGTGCGTTGAAGGTGGGTCCAAAGTCAGCTGGGGCCGAGCCGGGCCCGCTCTGTTATGGCAAAGGCGGCGCGGACGTCACTGTCACCGACGCCCACCTGGTGCTGGGGCGTATTCCGGCGCACCTGCTGGGTGGCGAGATTTCCCTGGATGCTGGTGCCGCGGCAAAAGGATTGGCCGAACTTTCGTCGACACTCGGTCTCAGCGTGGCAGCATGCGCGGCCGGTGTGCTCGAGATCTCCGCGTGGAATCAAGCGAATGCCTTGCGCCAGATCACGATCAAGCGTGGCCTGGACGTACGTGACTTCACGCTTGCCACGTTTGGCGGATCGGGCTCGTTGCTGTTGTGCCGACTCCTCGACATCCTCAACCTCCGAGGCGCATTGATACCGCCGAACCCAGGTAACGTCTCGGCCTTCGGCTTGCTCACCGTCGATGTCAAGAATGACTATGTCCACACCATGGTCGCAAAACACGACGATCTCGATATAGCCGCAATCTCCGCCGCCTTCGACACGTTGAGCCGTCAGGCCGCGTCCGCGCTCAGAACGGAGGGATTCGCAGATGCCGAGCATCTAATCGTTCGAACAGCTGATCTGCGCTATTTCGGCCAGGCTTTTGAGGTACGGGTACCGGTGACGATATCGGGCTCAAACGCGGAACCGATGGATCAGGCCACAGCTGACGAGGTTGCGGCCGCCTTTCACCAAGCTCACAAAGATCTGTACGGCTACGACTTTCGATTCGACAAATCCCAGCCAGTCGAGTGGGTCAACCTGAGGGTGTCCGGCATCGGTCCGATACGACGACCCAACCTGCCACGGTATCCGTCGTACACCGAAGATGCCGAACGGGCGAGAACCGGTACTCGGCAGGTGTGCTTCGACGGCGCGCAGTACGTGATTTCTCCTTTGTACTGGCGCCCCGACCTCGGGCCCGGTCACCGGGTTGCGGGCCCGGCCATCATCGAGGAGTTCGGCGCGACCGTTCCGATCCATCCGGGATTCGTCGCGATGGTCGACGCCTTCGGGAATTTGCTCGTGACCCGAACTCGCGACGCATCGTGAACGCGCGAGGTGATGGTCCCCAAACATCTGATCTGTATAGCGAGGCCTCAGCATGAGTACGGCTAACACGGAATCGCTAACACTGAACAGAGGAATCAGTGTCGATCCGATTGTCTTGGAGGTGGTGCAGGGCAGCCTCGCGGCGGTTGAACTGGAAGTCGAGACGGCGATCGCACGAACATCGCGATCACCGATGATCCGCGATGCGCACGACTTCCGAGCCGGTATTCATGACCGCCTTTTGCGCAAACTCACTGGACGCTCGTATTCGGCCTTGGTACACCCGATCGCCCGTGACTTCCCGTTAAGCGAGATGCGCCCGGGCGACGTGTTCTTCCACAATGACGTGTATCGATCCGAAGGCGGCATCGGGCATCTTCCCGATCTGTGCGTGACAGTGCCGGTCTTCGCGGCTGCAGGTGCACGCGACGACCTCAGCGGCGATGGGGGCGATCGCGTGCCGCCGCAGGTTGTCGCCTTCGTGCAAGCCTTTGGACATCATGATGACATCGGGGGAGCGGTACCGGGTTCGATGCCGTCGCACGCGCGAAGCGTCTTCGAGGAAGGCCTGATGGTGCCGCCGATCAAGCTTTGGGATGCCGGAGTGCCGAACCGCGCTGCACTTACCATCATGACTCGTAACTCGCGGATGCCGGAATCACTTGCCGCCGATCTGGACGCTGAGTGCTCAGCGTGCTTGATGGGCGCTCGAAGGCTCGGAGAACTCTTCGAGCGCTACGGGCAGGCCGTCGTCGAGTCGTGTTTTGACCAGATCGTTGATCGGACGACTGAAACGTACCGACGGGAAATTCTGGCCAAGATCCCGGTCGGGACGTGGACCTGGGAGGACTACGCCGAACAGGACGGCGTCGACGAGCCAAGACTGCATACGCAACGGATCACGCTGACCCGAACTGCGGCAGATGATGCCGATGGCGAACGCCTGATTCTCGATTTCAACGGAACTGCGCCACAAGCCAAGGGCCCCATCAATCATTGCGCGAACTATGCCGACGGAAACTTCCTCAAGAAGTGGCTGGCGCCGGTTCTGCGAAATCTCGCAGACTCGCCCGAACGCATGGCTGAGCTCGACGTCAACGAGGGTGTGGTGCCGTTGATGGAAATGCGCTTCCCGCCGCCAGGAACCTTGCTGACACCGGTCTTTCCGGCGCCGACTAACGCAAGGACGTTTGTCATCCTGCGCCTCCTCGGAGTACTTGCTGGGGTTTTGGCGAAGGCCGTGGACGGACGAATGCCAGCCGATCAGGAAACGATCCGCTACACGGGTGTGTACGGGCAGGACCGTGACGGCGCGCCCTACCTGATGCGTGAGGTCCTGGGAGGCGGCTCGGGTGGTCGGTATTACGCCGATGGCGAAGACACCATCCACGTTGTCCCTGATTCGCGAAATCTTCCGTCCGAGTTCACAGAGGCCCGATTTCCCCTGCTGGTTGAGCGATTGGGGCTCGCCGTGGACTCCGGCGGCCCCGGTCAGTACCGAGGGGGCCTAGGTTACGAGAAGGACATCCGGATGCTGAAGGATGGGCATTTCATGTCAATCGCGGATCGCTCGATCCTGGCCTGTTGGGGCGTCAAGGGGGGCAAGGCAGGCAAGTCCTTCTCGGTGGTCATCGATCCTGGCGGCCCTCGGGAGCGCACGGTTGACGCATTAGCTGACGCTGAGCCTGTCTATGCCGGCGAGATCATTCGGATCAGGACAACGGGTGGCGGTGGCTGGGGTGATCCCCTTGATCGTGATCCAGCGGCCGTCCTCCGCGATGTTCGCTGGGGCAAGGTTTCGTTTGCAGCAGCCCGTGCAGACTACGGAGTCGTCCTGGCTGAGGACAGCGATGATGTGCAGGTGGCCAGCATCGACACGGCGACGCTACGAGAAACGCTGCGCGCTACACGCATCGGTCAGCGTCCGTTCTTCGATCGCGGGCCGGGATATGAACTGCTCTCGGGCGGCGTGACGTCCTCGACGTTCGACTGGTAGCCGCGGTGCCTAGGATCATCCAATGACTGGACCTCTCTCAGACATCGTCGTGCTAGATCTGACTCGCGCGCTTGCCGGGCCACACGCCACGATGATGCTTGGCGATCAAGGTGCGCGGGTGATCAAAGTTGAGACGCCCGGTCACGGCGACGACACGCGCGGCTGGGGGCCGCCCTTCGTACAGCCTGAGGTAGGCGAGCGTGAATCGACCTACTTCTTGTCATGCAATCGCAACAAAGAATCGATCACCCTCGATCTGAAGTCAGAAGATGGCGTGCGGACACTGACTCGTCTCGTGCGCCACGTCGACGTCCTCGTCGAGAACTTTCGCACGGGCGTGCTGGACAGGCTGGGATTCGATATGGTGCGGCTCGCCGAGCTGAACCCGAGGTTGGTGGTCCTGTCGATCACCGGATTCGGACACGACGGCCCGGAGGGTGGCCGCTCCGGTTATGACCAGATCGCACAAGGCGAAGGTGGTCTGATGTCGGTCACCGGCCCGTCGCAGGACGAGCCCACGAAGGTCGGCGTTCCTATAGCAGACCTCCTTGCGGGTATGTACGGCGCATTCGGAGTGGTGTCGGCATTGCACGAGCGTTCCGTAACCGGGCGAGGCAAGGTCGTCCGGACGTCGTTGTTGGCCAGTGTCGTCGGAGTGCACGCCTTTCAGGGCACGCGCTACACCGTCGCCGGCGAGACCCCCGGCGTTGCTGGAAAACACCACCCGTCGATATGTCCGTACGGGCTATTTCACGCGCGCGATGGCATGGTTCAGATTGCCGTGGGGTCGGAAGGCCTCTGGCGGTCCTTTGCGGCCGCCTTCGATCTTGATCTGCCGCAATGGCGTACAAACGCAGATCGCGTCGCGGATCGCGTCGCGGTTGAAGCTGCGGTGGACAACGCGTTCGCCCGCTTCGGCCGCGACGAGCTCATGCTGAAGCTGGCAGAGACGGGTACACCCGCCGGCCAGGTACGCAATTTGGATGAGGTCTACAACTGGGACCAGACGAAGTCGCAAGGTCTGCTCATCGACGTCGAGCACACGACGCTCGGGCACCTTACGCTGCCCGGTCCACCGCTACGATACGACGATGGCGGCCGCGCGGCCCACCTCGCACCGCCAACGCTCGGCGAGCACAACGAATCAGTTCGTACCTGGCTGGACCAACTAGACGCCGAACGCGCGGAGTGAGTCTGAACGGGCGAGGTTACACAACTCCCACCGCAGGGATGGTCGATGATCGCTGATGCCGCCGATTCAGCTTATTGACAGAGTCCAGGGACAGCTGCGTGAGATTGCTGAAGAGCAGTGATCGGTCGGCGGGCTAGGCAGGAGGCAGCGTGCGCGTTGTGATCGCGCTCGGCGGTAATGCGATGACCGCGCGTGACGGCCGAGCGCGACCAGAGGACCAGCGCGCCGCCGTGGAGCGTGCTGCCGAACCAATTGCGGAGTTGGCCGCCGCCGGGCACCAAGTCGTATTAACCCACGGCAATGGTCCGCAAGTTGGTAATTTGCTGGTCAAGAATGAGCTTGCAGCGTCGGTGGTCCCGCGCGTTCCGCTGGATTGGTGTGGCGCCCAGACTCAGGCGACCATCGGTCTTCTGCTGATCAATGCACTGGACCGGGCGATGATCCAACGGGGTTCGAGAGCTCGGGCGGCCGCCGTCATTTCCCGGACTCGCGTGTCCATCGACGATTCAGCTTTCGTCAAGCCCTCGAAGCCGATCGGCCGATACGTGGATGAGGCCGAGGCTACAAGGATGATCGAACACGGTCAGCACTGGGAAAGCCGTGATGAAAGAGGTTGGCGGCGGATCGTCGCATCGCCGCAGCCGCTGGAGTGTCTTGACGTCGACGCGGCGCAGGTGTTGTTGTCGGCGGGGTTCATAGTGGTTTGCTCCGGCGGCGGCGGTATTCCTGTTGTACCGGCTCCGGATGGCACCCTCCGCGGGGTCGAAGCTGTAGTCGATAAGGACCTCACCGCCGCGTTGCTCGCGAACTCGATGGCTGCTGACTACCTCGTCATAGCGACAGACGTCGAATACGTCGTAAGCGGTTGGGGATCACAGAACGCTGCCGCCGTGCGATCGATCGGTGTGGATGCGCTTCGATCACTCATTGTTCGGGAAGGATTCGCGACCGGGAGCATGGGCCCGAAGGTAGAAGCCGCGTGCCGATATGTCGAAGGCGGCGGCCGAGCCGCCGTAATCACGTCACTGGACCGCATTGGCGAGGCCTTGCATCAGCTGGTAAGCACTGGTGAGGCCGGTCACAATGCCGTTGAGCCAACCGTCGGCACGGTCGTCACACCGGCGGATGTGCCGCCCACCGGGCCCTTCAGTTGACGAGCCAGCCGATGAACCGCGAAGGAGAATTCGATGCCCGACCCGATCGAGGTACGCAAGGTTCCGTTGCACAACGTGTCGGACGCCAGCGAGTTCGCAAAGCTGATTGACGATGGCGTCTTGCAAGCCGACCGTGTGATCGCTGTAATCGGCAAGACAGAGGGAAACGGCGGCGTCAACGACTACACCAGGATCATCGCTGACCGCGCATTCCGCGAGGTGCTACTGGCAAAAGGTAGCCGTTCGGTCCAGGAGGTTGCCCAGATACCGATAGTCTGGTCGGGCGGCACCGATGGCATTATTTCTCCGCACGCCACGATCTTTGCCACGGTGAACCCCGAGACGGTTGCGAAGACAGCGGAGCCTCGTCTGACCGTCGGCTTCGCCATGAGCGACATCCTGCTACCCGAGGACATCGGGCGCAGCGCGATGATCACGAAAGTCGCGGCAGCGGTTGCTATCGCAATGCAGCGTGCCGGCATCACAAGCGCTTCCGATGTCCACTACGTCCAGACGAAGACGCCGCTTCTCACGATTGACACGATCCGCGACGCCAAGAGTCGCGGGCATGACGTGTTTACCGACGACACGCTGCATTCGATGGACGTATCCAATGGCTGTACGGCACTGGGTATCGCAGTTGCGCTCGGTGAGATCGAGATGCCGGCCGACGCCGATGTGATGCGCGATCGCTCGCTGTATTCCTCCGTCGCCTCCTGCTCGTCGGGCGTGGAACTCGATCGTGCCCAGGTAGTCGTGGTCGGCAACGCCAGGGGGATCGGCGGCAGATACCGGATCGGCCACGGGGTGATGGCCGACGCCCTCGATGCCGATGGCATCTGGGCAGCAATTCGGGATGCCGGCCTGCAACTGCCTGATCGGCCGCACAGTTCGGACCTCGCAGGTCGGCTCGTGAATGTATTCCTCAAGTGTGAGGCGAGTCAGGACGGAAGCGTGCGTGGGCGTCGTAACGCAATGCTCGATGACTCCGATGTTCATTGGCATCGCCAGATCAAGGCGGCAGTAGGGGGTGTCGCGGCCTCGGTAACCGGAGACCCGGCGGTCTTCGTATCGGTGTCGGCCGCACACCAGGGTCCGGACGGTGGGGGACCGGTGGCGGCAATCGTCGAAGCCGACTGAGTTCGCTGATGTTGTCCGTGGGCGGTCGCTGGGTGCCTCGGCTTCGAGGCCCCACAGCGGTCGCCGGTACGCTCAGCACCGATGAAAACCTTCGATGATCTCTTCGCTGAGCTGAGCCAGCGCCAGCTGGATCGACCCACCGGTTCTGCCACGGTGACTGCTCTGGACGATGGCATCCATGCCCAGGGAAAGAAGGTCGTCGAGGAAGCGGCCGAGGTGTGGATGGCCGCAGAACATGAATCCTCGGATCGAACCGCCGAAGAGATCAGCCAGCTGCTGTATCGCGTGCAGGTGCTCATGCTCGGTAAAGGCCTCACGCTCGCCGATGTCTACAAGTATTTGTGAGTTGACGTGACCTCCACAGAACTGCTTCGTATTGCGGTCCCGAACAAGGGCGCCCTCGCCGAGCCCGCCAGCCAGATGCTTCGCGAATCCGGTTACCGGCAACGCAGCGACAGCAAGGAACTCATGCTCGCCGACCCGGACAACGGCGTCGAGTTCTTCTTCTTGCGCCCCAGAGATATTGCCGTCTATGTCGGTTCTGGACGGCTCGAAGTTGGTATCACCGGCGAAGACCTGCTCCTGGATTCCGGTGCCGACGCAGAGGTCATCCTTAAGTTGGGTTTTGGTGGCTCGACCTTTCGGTTCGCGTCCTTGGCCGGCACCACCAAGACCCTCGCTGAACTGGACGGCAAACGAATCGCCTCCGCCTACCCAGGGCTTCTCGAGCGCTACCTCGATGAACAACGCATCAAAGCCGAGGTCATCAAGCTCGATGGCGCGGTCGAGACCGCCGTACGACTCGGAGTCGCTGATGCGATAGCTGACGTCGTTGAGACCGGCACCACGCTTCGCAATGCTGGTCTCGAGGTTTTCGGCGAGCCGCTACTGCGTTCAGAAGCCGCGCTAATCCGTCGCGCTGGAGCTGAGGCGAACCCATACGTCGAGCAACTGATCCGGCGCCTGCAGGGCGTGATGATTGCGCGGCAGTACGTGCTGATGGACTACGACGTCGCTGACGACCTGCTCGAGCAGGCCGTCGCGGTGACTCCAGGATTCGAATCGCCAACTGTGTCACCCTTGCGCACGCCGGGTTGGTCGGCAGTCCGGTCGATGGTGCCGCGTAAAGACACCAACCGCATCATGGATGAACTCTGGGCTATCGGCGCGCGCGCCATCCTGGTCACAGATATTCACGCGTGCCGGCTGTGAACGCGGTGACCGAGCCGCCAGTCCCGCCAGGGGGTGGCGCCTCCCCACAGCCTGAGGTCCGCGTACGAGGCGTCATCGAGGCCAGACCACTGCGCTCAGCCCGCATCGCCGTCGCCGTTGCCGCCGTCGTACTGATTGCCCTGGTGGCGATCGCCGCGATACTGCCGAGTACCTCTGACGGTGTCACTTTCACCGGAGCGGACCAGATCGGCGTAGCGGGCATTGGAGTGCTGATCGCGATAGGGATTCTGTCTTTCTTGCGACCACGGCTGCGTGCTGATCAGTCCGGCGTCGACGCCCGCGGCTTTTTCGGCGGCTTCAAGCATGTCGACTGGGATCTCGTAACCGCAGTGGAGTTTCCACCGAAAGTGCGCTTCGCCCGACTTGTGGTTCCGGGAGACGAACTCATTCCGCTGTATGCCGTTCAGCGTGGCGACGGCGAGCACAGCGTCGAAGTCATGCAGGGCCTACGCGAACTTTTCGCAGCGAGCCGAGCTACCAGCGAAGGCGAGCGCACCGACCCAGGCCAGCCAGGACCAGGCGACTAGCGTCTCGGTAGAACTCAGATTGGCGACCGTTCGCCGGGACCTTGACCAGGAGCGTCCGGGTAAATCGACGCTTCGCGGAACGCGGCCTGCAAAGCCTTTAGGCCATCGCGTAACGGCGCGCGGTGTACACCGAGGTCAGCCTGGGCCGCGCTGAGGAGCCCTGCATATGCATCGATGAGACGACGCGCCTCGTCCAGGTCTTTGAACTGCTCGCCGTCCTCAGCCAGACCGAGCTTCTCGGCAGCGGCGCTCATGAGCATCACGGAGGCTCGCGTAATGACCTCGACGGCCGGGATCTGGGCAAGTTCACGGACCTGCTGGCTGTCAGACTGCCCGTCGGACTCGCCCATACCGGGGCCTTGTCCAGATACCGGGACGTCTCCGGAAGTTGGGATGGTGGGGCTCACACTGGTAGCCTGGCATGTGCGACCCGCTCCTCTTGACCGAGGGGTGTGCAAGCGGAAGCCCATCGAGTTTCCCACCCGCGCCGCCATTGGTAGCCGGGTACGGTCCAGCGCAGCCCGTGAGGGCTACGTCGTGTTGCTAGGGGTGCGTGTGTGTCGCGTGCCGAATGGCCGCACGAGGATCGCGTGTTAATTCGTTTGGGCTCCGACTGCACTGGTTGCAGGCGGGGCCTTTCGCAGCTTCGGCCGTTTCTTCGAAGAGCGGCACGGACTGTGGGGCCTTGCATCACACGAAAGCCAACCAAGGAGGCCCCATCAGCTCTGAACCCCGCATCAACGACCGGATCCGTGTTTCCGAGGTCCGTCTCGTCGGTCCCGAAGGTGAGCAAGTCGGCATTGTGCCGATCGGTAAAGCCCTGGAACTCGCCGCCGAGGCAGATCTAGATCTGGTCGAGGTAGCACCCATGGCTCGTCCGCCGGTCTGCAAGCTCATGGACTACGGAAAGTTCAAGTACGAGAGTGCGCAGAAGGCTCGAGAGGCCAGGCGTAACCAAGCATTAACCGTCGTCAAAGAGATGAAACTTCGTCCGAAGATCGACCCGCACGACTATGAGACCAAGAAAGGTCACGTCGAGCGGTTCCTTAAGCAGGGCGACAAGGTCAAGATAACGATCATGTTCCGAGGCCGGGAGCAGTCACGTCCCGAACTTGGATTCCGACTTCTGCAGCGGCTGGCCGAAGACATCACCGAACTCGGCTTCGTCGAGTTCTCGCCGAAGCAGGACGGCCGAAACATGGTAATGGTCGTAGCGCCGCACAAGGCCGGAAAGAGCAGCAAACCCGCGCGACCAGCAGAGCACGTCGAGCAGGCGGACGAACAGCCCGCCTGACGTAGTCAGCCGACTCGCAACTAGTTACGCAACCTGAGAGAGAAGTTCCATGCCCAAGATGAAGACCCATTCCGGGATGAAGAAGCGTGTCAAGGTCACCGGCACCGGAAAGCTGTTGACCGAGAAGGCCGGCAAGCGTCACCTGCTCGAGCGCAAGTCATCCAAGCTGACCCGCAGTCTGAGCGGCACGCGTGAGGTTTCTGCACATGACGCGCCTCGCGTGAAGCGACTGCTCGGTCGCTGATTTCTTCCCGACGACATCCCCGCCGAGCTTGCGACCCGAATCGGGCCGGCAGCAGAGCCTGAAAGATCAAGGACTACAAAGTGGCACGCGTCAAGCGGGCGGTAAACGCCCATAAGAAGCGCCGTAGCGCCCTCGAGGCCGCGTCCGGCTACCGGGGTCAGCGCTCGCGGCTGTACCGCAAGGCCAAGGAGCAACTGCTCCACTCCTCGACTTATGCGTATCGCGACCGCAAGGCAAGGAAGGGCGACTTCCGCCAGCTTTGGATCACCCGCATCAACGCTGCGGCGCGCGCTAACGACATGACGTACAACAGGTTCATCCAGGGCCTGCGGCTCGCCGGTGTGCAGGCAGACCGGAAGATCCTGGCCGATCTCGCGGTCAACGATGCGCCGGCATTCGCAGCTTTGGTGGTCCTGGCCAAGCAGGCAGTCGAGGCTGAGGGCATCGGCGGCGCCGTCGCTTCCGACGCCGCCTGAGCGGTCTCCCAGCCAGTCGGTGCTATCTGACTCAAACGCCCGGCTCGTAGCGGCTCGACGACTCACCGGTCGGCGAAATCGCCACGAGACCGGGCGTTTCCTCGTCGAAGGCGCGCAGGCCGTGCGTGAGGCACTTGACAGGCCAGAGATCGTTGTCGAGCTTTTCGCGACTGAGATTGCCCTCCTCAGGTACGCGGACCTCGTTTCGATCGCTAGATCTCGTTCGATCGTCGTCGAGGAGATCTCCGAAAAGGCAGCGATGGGCCTGAGCGAGACGGTTACGCCGCAGGGACTCATCGCGGTGTGTCACATCTTTGACCTGACGTTCGAGTCCGCGCTGTCGCGTCGCCCCTCATTGGCAGCCGTACTGGTCGAGGCAAACGAGCCTGGCAATGCTGGGGCAATCCTGCGGACCGCGGACGCCGCGGGGGCCAGTCTGGTGATACTCGCAGGCGATGCCGTCGATTTGTACAACGGTAAGACAGTTCGGGCGAGCGCGGGCAGCATCTTTCACCTGGATGTCGTGACCGGCACGGATCCCGAGCAGGTTGTCCTGGCTTGCCGGAGGTCTGGTCTGCTCACCCTGGCAACCACCGGTGGCGGGACGACCGATCTCGACATCTTGATCGATGATGGCTCGCTGAGCGCTCCGACGGCTTGGCTGTTCGGAAATGAGGCACGGGGACTGCCAGAATCCGTGCTCGAGGTCGCGGACGCTCAGGTTCGGGTGCCTGTCTATGGTCGAGCCGAAAGCCTGAATCTGGCTGCCGCGGCTGCAATCTGCTTGTACAGCTCAGCGCGGGCACAGCGAGTTACCGATAAGCGGTAATGGAGCAAGCGACTGCAATTGGGTGCGACGTGTCTCATAGACTGGATCGGCAATAACGTCATTGCGGGGCGCCTGAGCCCGATCAACCGAAGTTTTCGTTCCGATGGACGACGGCCGAGCCGAGAAAAAGAGGGAAGCACCATGTCCGGCGCCAACGATCCGTACGACCCCAAGCAGGTCGCCGCGCTGTCTCCGGAGGCTTTGCAAGCTGGCGTAGCTGCGGCGCGGGCGGCCTTCGAGCTAGCGTCGGATCTCGATGAATTGCACGTCGCCCAGGCCGCACATCTCGGTGACCGATCGCCACTTGCGTTGGCAAATCGTGAGATAGGTGCCCTGCCACCAGCGGCGAAGGCTGATGCCGGCAAGCGAATCAACGCGGCGCGCAACGAAGCGCGCGGGGCCCACACGGCACGGCTTGCCGTGTTGCAGGCTCAAAATGACGCGCAGGTGCTCGCCGAGGAATCGGTCGACGTCACGTTGCCGTGGGACCGCCACCTCGAGGGCGCCCGGCATCCGCTGACGACCACCCAAGAGTTGGTCGGCGACGTCTTCACGGCGATGGGTTGGGAGGTCGCCGAAGGGCCCGAGATCGAAGCCGAATGGTTCAATTTCGACGCGCTGAACATCGGTGTGGATCACCCTGCGCGCTCGTTGATGGACACCTTCTTCGTCGAAGATGCCAATGGTTCGTCAGACAGCGGCCTGGTTCTGCGCACTCACACGTCACCTGTGCAGGCGAGGGTGATGTTGGCCAGGACGCCACCGATCTACGTCGTCTGTCCGGGCAAGGTGTTTCGTACCGACGAACTCGATGCCACCCACTCGCCGGTGTTCCACCAGCTAGAGGGCCTGGTGATCGACAAGGGCATCACGATGGCGCACCTGAAGGGCACCCTCGATCACATGGCTGAGGCCTTCTTCGGACCAGGCATCATCACTCGGCTGCGCCCGTCCTACTTTCCTTTTACAGAGCCGAGCGCCGAACCCGACTTGTTGTGTTTCGTTTGCCGCGGGGATTCGGTCGGCAACCCGGACCGCCCGTGTCGAACATGCGGAAGCGAGGGCTGGATCGAATGGGGCGGCTGCGGCATGGTCAATCCACGAGTGTTGCGGGCGTGTGGCATCGATCCGGAGATCTACTCGGGTTTCGCCTTCGGAATGGGAATCGAACGAACGATGATGTTTCGGAACAACTCGGCCGACATGCGTGACATCGTCGAAGGCGACGTGCGTTTCACCCAGGCCTTCGGAATGGAGGCCTGAGATGCGAGCGTCGGTTTCGTGGATGGCCGAATTCGTAGACCTGCCGCCCGGTCTTGAGCCGCGGGCACTCGGAGACGCATTGGTTCGGGTGGGACTAGAGGTCGAGCGCGTCGAGTCCGCGGCCGACGGAATCAGCGGGCCAGTCGTGGTCGGTCGAGTTCTCTCCTTCGTCGATGAGCCTCAGAAGAACGGGAAGGTCATCCGTTGGTGCTCGGTCGACGTCGGTGAAGCTGAGCCGCGCGGAATCGTCTGTGGCGCTCATAACTTCGCCGCCGGCGATCTCATTATCGCGGTCTTGCCCGGGGCTACTTTGCCGGGTGGTTTCGACATCAGCGCTCGAAAAACCTACGGCCACGTATCTGACGGAATGATCTGTTCCGCGCGCGAACTTGGCGTCGGCTCGGACCACGACGGCATCGTGGTGCTGGAGCCGGGTTCAGCCGAGCCGGGCGATGATGGCCTGGATCGGTTGGGACTTCGAGATGCCGTTCTCGATATCGCCGTCACACCGGACCGCGGCTATTGCCTGTCTGTGCGAGGCCTGGCACGCGAGGCGGGCGCTGCGCTGGATGTCCAATTCCATGACCTGGACGTGGCGTTGCCAGCGAGAGATCAGGCTGCCTACCCGATTACGGTGTCCGATTCGGTCGGTTGCGATCAGTTCTCGGCACGAGCGGTGACCGGGTTCGATCCTGGCGCTCCCACTCCGCCACACATCGCGGCCCGGCTGCGCTCCTCGGGTATGCGTTCCATCTCGTTGGCTGTCGATATCACCAACTACGTGATGCTCGAGACCGGCCAGCCGCTACACGCGTTCGACCGCTCGAAACTCTCCGGTGGCATTGGGGTCAGGCGCGCGGAGGCTGGTGAAAAACTCACGACGCTGGACGGCATCGTACGAGCGCTCGACCCGGATGATTTGGTAGTAACGGATGATTCGGGTCCGGTCGCTCTCGCAGGTGTGATGGGTGGCGCTTCAACCGAGATCACGGCGGAGACGACCGCCATCTTGTTAGAGGCCGCCCACTGGAATCCGGCGGCCATCTCGCGGGCGGTCAGACGACACAAATTGCCTTCTGAGGCTGCAAAGCGTTTCGAACGTGGAGTGGATCCTCGCATTGCCGGCGTAGCACTGCAACGCTGCGTTGACCTGCTTGTCCGGTACGGCAGCGCGGTCGCGTCGCCGGGCTACTCCGTGATCGGCGATGGTCCTGCCCCGATCACCATCGTGTTGCCGGTGCTGCGTGCCGCTGAGCTATCCGGCCTCACGATCGCTCCTCAGACCGTGCGGGCGCGCCTCGAGCAGGTTGGGTGCCTTGTTGCCCCGGACCAGACAAGCAGTGATCGCTTCCTTGTCACGCCGCCAACGTGGCGTCCAGATCTCACCGATCCGGCTGACTTGGTCGAAGAGGTAGTCCGGCTGGTCGGGTACGACAAGGTGCCTTCGATCCTGCCGACCGCTCCCGCTGGAAATGGTTGGACCCCGAGACAAAAATTGCGGAGGTCGGTATCGCGGGCGCTCGCAGGAGCCGGCTATACCGAGGTCATCAATTATCCGTTCGTGTCACCGTCCATACATGACCTTTTCGGTTTGGCTGTCGATGACGAGCGTCGGCACGCAATCCGTCTCGCCAATCCCATTTCCGAAGCCGAACCTGAGATGCGTACCTCTCTGCTTCCCGGATTGTTGGCGAATCTGCTTCGCAACATTGGTCGGGGGAGCCGCGACCTCGCGACCTTCGAAATGGGTCTGATCTACCTGCCGGCCGAGACAACCCAGCGTGCCCCGCGCCCTAGCGTCGAACACCGACCCTCGGACGCCGAGCTCGCTGCAATCGCGCGAACGGTACCTCGACAACCGCGTCACGTGGCGACCCTGTCGGCCGGCGACTTCGACCGATCGGGGTGGTGGGGCGCCGGCCGAGCGGCCACCTGGGCCGACGCAATCGAATCCGCGCGAACCATTGCCCGGATGGCACGGGCTGAGCTGCGCATCCGACAGGCGCACGTCGCCCCGTGGCATCCAGGTAGGTGTGCTGAACTCCTGCTTGGTGACAAGGTGATCGGAGTGGCCGGCGAGCTGGATCCAAAGGTCGTCGCCGCACTTGACCTGCCGCCTCGGGTGAATGCGATGGAGCTCGACCTCGATGCTTTCGATCCACCTCCGCCCGCGCAGGCGCCCGAAGTCTCGAACTTTCCGCCTGTCCTTCTCGACGTAGCACTCGTCGTACCTGAAGCCGTTCCGGCTTCGGAGGTGATGGCGGCAGTCAGGACGGGCGCGGGCGAGCTTCTGGAGTCGGTCCGGCTGTTCGATGTCTACTCGGACGAGACACGGCTCGGGCCAGGTGTTCGCTCACTCGCGTTCGCCCTACGGTTTCGCGCGCCCGACCGGACACTGACCCTCGAAGAGGCGACGGCCGCGCGCGACGCCGCAGTCGCTGAGGCCGGGGCCAGATTCGGTGCCACGCTTCGTGGCTGACAGTCGCTGGTTTCATCGTCATCAGGATCGTGCGATCAGACATGTTTGAGCGCCTCACGCTTGGATAGTGGGCTCAGCTCCGTCGCATGTTCGGTCACAAAAGCACGTACCCACTCAGGATCCGTCCGCGCATATTCACGTAACGCCCAACCGATCGCCTTGCGCAGAAAAAAGTCTGGGTCCGCGGCGTTCGCGGCGATGGTGTGGGACAGCAGATCGGTATCCGTACTGGCTCGGGCGCCCAGTTGGCTGATCACGGCCGCGCGCCGCAACCATCGGTCCTCCGCCTGAGCCCAGGCGCGTATCACGGGATCGAGTTTCGGTCGATACGCCAACAGCAAGTCACTGACGCGATGCGCGACCTCGTCCACGTGATCCCACCAGGCGCCGGTGACAATCATTTCCTGCAGTAGCGGCACCGCTCGTGGGTCCATCAGACGCTGGGCCCTGCGGGTATCGAGCAACGCCGTGGCCGCGTAGCGCTGTTCGCGGTGAGTCGCTTCGCGCCAGAGTTGCGCCGAGGTGGCGGTCATCATTTCTAGGTCGACTGGCGGCCTGGCAAGCTCAGCCTGGCGGACGATGGCACGAACCATCGGCACCCGAACACCGAGGTATGGCATCTCCGACTTCATGTAGGCCTGCATGGCCGGCGCGAGAGTTGGGTCTGCCATCTCAGCCAGCTGTGTTCTTATGTCGCTGATGAGCCGCATGTCCGGGACAGATTGCCTCACGACGGCAGACTACCGACCCCGGAATGTATTTAGTTGCGTCGTGCTGCATAATAAATCGTATGGGAACTACGGTCGCCGTCGCCGGCGCTAGCGGATATGCGGGTGGCGAGCTGCTTCGGCTGCTCGCCGCGCACCCGGAGTTCGAGGTCGTGGCGGTTACGGCCCACGCAAATGCCGGCGAATTTGTCAGTGAGCTTCATCCGCACCTCGTCAGTTACGGCGACATGCGGTTCGCCGATACGTCGGCCGGTCTCCTCGGTCAGGCTGATCTCGTCTTTCTCGCCCTGCCGCACGGTGCGTCGGCCGCGATTGCTGGCCAACTCCCGAAATCGGCGCGCGTCGTGGACCTCGGTGCAGACTTCCGGTTACGCGACCCAGACGCTTGGCATAGGTACTACGGAGGCTCGCATGCTGGTACGTGGACGTACGGGCTACCAGAGCTTCCGGGTCAAAGATCGCTCATCGCTGCGAGCACCCACGTAGCGAACACCGGCTGCTATGCCGTCTCGATCATCGCCGCACTCGCCCCCCTTGTCGCTGGTGGCATCGTCGAACGTGAGGATGTCGTCGTGGTGGCCTCCTCTGGTACATCGGGAGCCGGACGATCAGCCAAGTTGAATCTCTTGGGCAGCGAGGTCATGGGCGACCTTTCGGGCTACAAAGTCGGCGCCCACCAGCACGTCCCAGAAATACTGCAAGCTACCGGCGCGGCGAGCCTATCGATGACGCCCGTCCTTGCGCCGATGGCGAGAGGTTTACTGGCAACGGTGACCGCCATTCCAGCGCGGCAGGGCCTGAGCGAGGCAGACGTTCGGGATGTCCTGTCGAGCGCTTACCACGATGAACAGTTCGTTCATGTACTTCCCGAGGGCCGCCAACCGCATACCGCCGCCACCCTTGGCTCGAACTCGGTTCACCTGCAGGCGCAGCTGGACGTCAATTCGGGGCGGGTGATCGTGACCTCGGCAATCGACAACCTAGGCAAGGGAGCCGCCGGCCAGGCACTGCAGAATGCCAACATCATGCTCGGGATCGACGAAGGTGCTGGTCTGTCTGCCAACGGAGTCGCACCGTGAGCGTCACTGCAGCGAAGGGTTTCCGGGCGACCGGGGTGGCGGCCGGCCTCAAAGTCAGTGGTGCGCCGGACGTTGCTCTGGTGGTCAACGATGGACCGCTTGATGGCGTCGCGGCCGTTTACACCGGAAATCGGGTGAAGGCAGCGCCAGTGCTGTGGTCGGAGCAGGCTTCGGCAGATGCCCGGGCGCGTGCCGTTGTGCTGAATTCGGGAGGCGCAAACGCCTGCACCGGGCCGGAGGGTTTCGCAGACACCCACCGCACTGCGGAGCGGGTGGCCCAGCTACTGTCCTGCGGCGCCGCCGATGTGCTTGTCTGCTCCACCGGACTCATCGGTGAGCGCCTGCCGATGGATTTGGTAATGGCGGGCGTTCGGGTCGCGGCTGACGCGCTTTCTGTTGATGGCGGCCCTGCCGCCGCTGAGGCGATCCGCACGACAGATACGGTCGCCAAGACGACTGTGGCGCGCCACCCGGCGGGCTGGACAGTCGGCGGCATGGCGAAGGGTGCCGGAATGCTCGCTCCGGGACTTGCCACCATGTTGTGCGTCATCACGACCGATGTCCAGGTCGACGCAACGACCCTCGATACCGCGCTCCGAGGCGCGGTGCGGCGCACATTTGACCGTCTCGATTCTGATGGATGCATGTCCACTAACGACACCGTGATCTTGATGGCCAGCGGTGCATCCGGATTGTCAACAGAGCCAGAGACTTTTGCCGACTATGTGCTCCAGGTATGTAGCGATCTGTCGGCACAGTTGCTTGCCGATGCTGAAGGCGCGACCAAGGAGGTCGAGATCGCCGTCCGTGGCGCGGCGTCGGAGGATGATGCGGTCGAGGTCGGACGGGCAATCGCCCGCAACAACCTCGTCAAATGCGCTTTGTTCGGCAACGACCCGAACTGGGGTCGGGTGCTTGCAGCCATCGGCACCACCTCGGCCGCCTTCGATCCGGACCAACTCGACGTCGCGATCAACGGTATTCAGGTCTGCCGCGCTGGGCAGGCGGCGGCGAGCCGCGACGGCGTTGACCTTACCGATCGCTCAATCGGTATCGAGGTCGATTTGAACGCCGGGGTCCATAGCGCAACAATTTTCACCAACGATCTGTCGCATGCGTACGTCGAAGAGAATTCGGCTTACTCCTCATGATGATTCCGAGCGCACCTACCACGCGAGACGGGATTTCGGCCGCTGAGTTGTCCCGGGCAGCCTCTAAGGCTGCGACGTTGATCGATGCCCTGCCCTGGCTCGGTAGGTTTCACGGCAAGGTCATTGTCATCAAGTATGGCGGCAATGCCATGACCTCACCGGACCTCCAGCAGGCCTTTGCCGAAGACGTCATGTTTCTGCGCTATGCAGGCATTCGCCCTGTCGTTGTGCACGGCGGCGGCCCGCAGATCACCGACCATCTCACTCGGTTGGGCATTGCGAGCGAGTTTCGTGGTGGTTTGCGGGTCACCACAGCAGAGGCAATGACCATCGTTCGGATGGTCTTGGTCGGACAGGTGAATGGCGACGTGGTGAACCTGATCAACAACTTCGGTGCGTTCGCTGTGGGCCTGTCCGGCGAGGACGGCGGACTCTTCACAGCCGAGCGGCGACCTGCACTGGTGGACGGTGTCGAGATAGACATTGGCCAGGTCGGCGATGTCGTGGAGGTCGACCCCAGTGCGGTAACTGCACTCCTGGATGCAGGCCGCATTCCGGTGATCGCCACCGTGGCGAGAGGTCGCGATGGGCTTTCGTACAACGTAAATGCCGATACCGCTGCCTCGGCACTTGCGACCGCGTTGCAGGCGGAAAAGTTGATTGTGCTCACCGACGTGCCAGGCCTGTACGCGGATTGGCCCGAGAGCACAGACGTAATCAGTGAAATCGGTGCAACCGAGCTTTCTGCCCTGTTGCCGTCCCTGTCCGCCGGCATGGTGCCAAAAATGGAGGCCTGCCTTCGGGCTGTGCGCTCTGGGGTACCGCGGGCCACCGTCCTTGATGGACGTGAACTGCACGCGTTGTTGCTGGAGATCTTCACAACCGAAGGCATCGGCACGATGGTCTTACCGGACGATCCGATGACCCCCCATCCCACTCACGTCGTACCTGGAGCAACCTCATGAGCACGTTGGACCTGCAACGGCGATGGGCCGACAGCATGATGGACAACTATGGCGTTCCGCCCATCGCGCTGGTGAGTGGTCGCGGCTGCAGGGTAGTGGATGCCGACGGATCAAGCTATCTCGATTTCATCGGTGGAATAGCCGTATCGGCCCTCGGCCACGCTCATCCGGCAATAACCAGTGCAGTCGCCACGCAGGTCGCGACGCTTGCCCACACGTCGAATCTGGCGATTCACCAGCCTGGCGTTGCGCTAGCTGAGAAGTTGGCCGGCCTGCTTGCAGGCGGCAATGCGTCCGCGCCCTCAGCGCGGGTGTTCTTTTCCAACGATGGCACCGAGGCAAACGAGTGCGCGATCAAGATGTCTCGACTGTACGGCCGCTCTCTCGATCCATCGGGTCGTCGCCTCGGGCTGGTTTCAACAGCCAACAGCTTTCACGGGCGCACGCTCGGCTCACTGTCGATCACCGGCAATCCCAGCAAACGGAAGCCCTTCGAACCGCTACCCGAGCCCGTGACCTTTGTCGAATACGGTGACGCAGCCGCGCTCGAGGCTGCGGTGGACGAAACCGTCGCCGCGGTCTTCCTAGAGACCACTCAAGGAGAAGGCGGGGTCGTTCCGGCGCCCGAAGGTTATCTCAAGGCGGCCCGCGAGATCTGCGACGCGTCAGGAGCGCTCCTCGTGATCGATGAGGTTCAAAGTGGGATCGGACGCACCGGTGAGTGGTTTGCAAGCCTCGCCGCCGGCGTGCAGCCCGACATCATCACCCTCGCCAAGGGACTGGGTGGCGGAATGCCGATTGGGGCTTGCGTGGGCTTTGGCGCCGCGGCGTCGTTACTGACGCCGGGTTCGCACGGCAGCACCTTCGGCGGCAATCCGGTGTCTTGTGCCGCAGCCCTCGCAGTGTTGACCACGATCGAACAGGACGGCCTGCTGGCAAACGTACGTGCGGTTGGCGCTGAGCTCATGTCCGGCCTGCGGGCAATCGCGACTCCGTTGATCGAGCAGGTCCGGGGCAGCGGCTTGTGGATCGGGGTGGTTTTGTCCGCGGATCTGGCCGGTGCTGTCGAAGACGCGGCTCGAAATCGTGGGCTGCTGGTGAATGCCGTGAAACCGAACGTGATTCGCCTTGCTCCACCACTGATTGTCACGGCGGCGGAAGCCGCCGAGGCAGTTGAGATTTTGTCGGCGGCCCTGGCTGAGGTGCAGGCCGAACGAGTTGCTCAGGCAGGTGTCGCATGACGCGCCATTTCCTGCGTGACGATGACCTGAACCCGGTCGAGCTGGCCGAGGTGCTCGAACTGGCAGATCGCCTGAAGGCGGATCGGTACAGCCACAAGCCACTCGCCGGCCCGCACTGCGTTGCGGTGATCTTTGACAAACCCTCCACCCGTACCCGGGTGTCCTTCAGTGTCGGCATCGCCGAGCTCGGAGGTCTACCGTTGATCATCGATGCGCAAACCAGCCAGCTCGGGCGTGGCGAATCGATCGAAGACACCGCGCGGGTGCTGGATCGTCAGGTGGCTGCAATTGTATGGCGAACGTTCGGTCAGGCGCGGATCGACGCCATGGCAGCAGCGAGTTCAGTACCGGTGATCAACGCGCTCACGGATGAGTTCCACCCATGTCAGATTCTCGCTGATCTGCAAACAATTCGAGAGCACAAGGGAAAGCTCGCCGAATTGACCATGAGCTACGTCGGCGACGCGGCAAACAACATGGCCAATTCGTACCTGCTGGGCGGGGCGGCCGCCGGCATGCATGTGCGAGTGGGGGGTCCGCAACATTACCTGCCGGATCCCGTGGTGGTCCGGCGAGCCAGCGAGATCGCGCTCGAGACCGGGGGTTCGGTAAGCGTCACCAGCCAGCCCGAGGCGGCCTTCGACGGAGCCGATGTGCTCGTCACAGACACCTGGGTGTCCATGGGTCAAGAGAGCCAGAAGACCGACCGAGAGGTTCCCTTTCAGCCCTTTGCGATCGACAGCGAGGCGCTTGCGGCTGCGGCACCGGACGCGATCGTGCTTCATTGCCTTCCTGCCTACCGGGGCAAGGAGATTTCGGCCGACGTCATCGATGGGCCTCAGAGCGTCGTCTGGGATGAAGCCGAAAACCGCCTGCACGCGCAGAAGGCGGTCCTGAGTTGGCTGCTGGAACGGTCCTGATGGCTAGACCTGCGGGCTCAGCGCGACACCCTCAAGTCCGGCAAGAACACCGGCGCGCGGGGATTGCCGATCCTGTCGTGGTTGCCGAACCTGTCGTGGTTGCCGAATTGACCTCCCGCGCCGCGCGCCATGCCAAGATTGTGGCGCTCCTGACAGAACACACCGTCCGCTCTCAAGGGGAGCTTGCCGAGCTCTTGAGAGCGGCAGGCGCGAAGGTCACCCAGGCGACGCTGAGTCGTGACCTGGACGAGCTCGGGGCAGTCAAACTGCGGACTCCCGACGGCGGACAACCCGTATACGTCGTGCCGCAGGACGGCGCCCCGCTCGCCGCGCGCCACGCCGATGACGCGCCGCCACAACGCCTGGCGCGCATGCTGGGTGAGTTGCTGATCTCGGCAGAGGCCAGCGCGAATTTGGTGGTGCTGAGAACTCCGCCTGGCGCTTCGAACTTTCTCGCAAGCGCGCTGGACCGTGCGAGTCTGCCGGAGGTGCTCGGAACCATCGCCGGAGATGACACCATTCTGGTAGTGAGCCGAAAGCCGCTTGGCGGCCAGGCACTGGCCGATCACCTGATCGGGCTATCACATACAAGCTGACGAAGAACGTTCTTACACCGAATAGCTGTTTAGCCGACCATCAACCGACGTAGTCGTACGAGTGGCAATATCGAAGAGGAGACATCAATGACGAACCGGGTAGTCCTGGCCTATTCTGGCGGGCTCGATACCTCCGTCGCGATCGGGTGGATCGCCGAGGAGACCGGCGCCGAGGTGGTTTGCGTTGCGGCTGACGTTGGTCAGGGTGGCGAAGATATGAACGATATCCGTCAGCGCGCTCTGGATTGCGGTGCAGTCGAGTCCATCGTTCTGGACCTCAAGCAGGAATTCGCGGATGAGTACTGCCTTCCTGCACTACGCGCCAACGCGCTTTACCTCGAGCGTTACCCGCTGGTATCTGCCCTTTCGCGCCCGGTGATTGCCAAACATCTGGCGCTTGCTGCACAGAAGTACGGCGCCGACACGGTGGCGCACGGCTGCACGGGCAAGGGCAATGACCAGGTGCGATTCGAGGTGGGCATCGGCGCGATCGCGCCAGAGTTGAACGTCATCGCTCCGGTACGAGATAGCGGTATGACGCGGGACAAGGCCATCCAGTTCGCCGAAGACAAGGGGTTGCCGATCGATCAGTCCAAGCGCTCGCCGTATTCAGTCGATCAGAATTTCTGGGGTCGCGCGGTGGAGACCGGCTTCCTGGAGGACCCGTGGAACGCTCCGATCGAAGATCTCTACTCCTACACCTCAGACCCTGCTGTAGCTCGCGAACCCGATGACGTTGTGATCAGCTTCGTGAACGGCGTGCCAACTGCAATTGACGGGAAATCGGTAACGATGCTCGAGGCAATCCTCGAGCTGAACCGGCGTGCCGGCGCGCAGGGTGTCGGCCGTCTCGACATGGTCGAGGATCGGTTGGTCGGTATCAAGAGCCGGGAGGTGTACGAAGCTCCTGGAGCGATCGCATTGATCACGGCGCACCAGGAACTGGAGGACCTCACTGTTGAGCGTGATCTTCGACGATTCAAGTTCTCCGTTGAACAGCGTTGGACTGAACTGGTCTATGACGGCTTGTGGTTCTCTCCCCTGAAGGATGCCCTCGATCGCTTCGTCGATGCCTCGCAGGCATACGTCACCGGTGACATTCGGCTGCGCTTGCACGGGGGGCGCGCGGTTGCCACCGGACGCCGCGGCGAAGGCTCACTCTACGATTTTGATCTTGCCACCTATGACACGGGCGATACCTTTGATCAGAGCTTGTCCAAGGGATTCGTTCAGTTGTGGGGATTGCCCAGCCGGATTGCGGCCCGTCGGCAGCAGAAGCTCGGCAAGCAGTGACCTCCGGTAATCCGACCGAACCTACGACGCGGTTATGGGGAGGCCGGTTCAGCGGTGGTCCGTCTGATGCGCTCGCCGCGCTGTCGGTTTCCACCCATTTCGACTGGCGCCTGGCGCGACATGACATCGCTGGGTCGAAGGCGCATGCCAGGGTGCTGGCCAAGGCTGGTCTGCTCAGTGAGCGCGAGCTGGACGGGATGCTCGCCGGATTGGACTCCTTGGACGCCGACGTGCGGTCCGGTGCTTTCGTTGCGAGTCCTTCGGACGAGGACGTGCACACGGCTCTGGAGCGTGGATTGGTTGAACGGGTAGGTGCCGACCTTGGCGGTCGCCTGCGCGCCGGTCGTTCCCGCAATGACCAGATCGCAACGCTCATTCGGATGTACCTGCGGGACGAGGCTCGTCAGCTTGCCGTCGAAGTCGGCTCGGTCATCAAGGCCTTGGCCGATCAAGCCGAGTCCCACCTCGGCGTTGCCATGCCGGGTCGAACGCATCTGCAGCATGCCCAACCGATCCTGCTCTCACACCATCTGTTGGCGCACTGCTGGGCACTGTTGCGTGATATCCAGCGGCTCGAAGACTGGGACGTCCGTGCCGCCGTCAGCCCGTACGGCTCGGGGGCGCTCGCCGGGTCCTCGCTCGGACTCGACCCGCAGGCGGTCGCGGTGGAATTGGGTTTCGACTCCAGCGCTGAGAACTCGATCGATGCGACGGCATCGCGCGACGTCGTGGCGGAGTTCTCCTTCGTCAGCACCATGATCGCGGTTGACCTCTCCCGAATTGCGGAGGAGGTGATTATCTGGGCGACCAAGGAGTTCTCCTTTGTAACGCTGGACGACTCGTACTCGACCGGGTCCTCGATCATGCCGCAGAAGAAGAATCCGGACATCGCCGAGCTAGCTCGAGGCAAGGCGGGGCGTCTGATCGGCGATCACGCCGGACTGCTGGCGACGCTGAAGGGATTGCCACTGGCGTACAACAGAGACCTGCAGGAAGACAAGGAACCTGTTTTCGACGCCATCGACAACCTTCATCTGCTCCTGCCGGCGTTCGCTGGCATGATCGCGACATTGGAGTTCAATACGGCGCGGCTCGAGTCGCTGGCTCCGCAGGGATTCTCGCTGGCGACAGATATCGCTGAATGGCTCGTCAGACAAGGCGTGGCGTTCAGGGTCGCCCACGAGGTCGCGGGGGAGTGCGTGCGGACCTGTGAAGGTCGCGGCATCGAGCTGATCGCACTTTCTGACGAGGACTTCGCGCAGATCTCGCCGCATTTGACGCCTGGCGTGCGGGACGTGCTCACCGTTGCCGGCTCGCTCGCTTCTCGGTCGGGACGTGGCGGTACCGCTCCAGTACGGGTACGCGAACAGTTGATCAACCTACGCGAGGTGTTGAACCGGCAGCTCGCATTCGGATCGGGCTAGCCTGCTGGCGTGATCGATCGTGACCAGCTGTCCAGGCCAGCGTTGGAAGTCGCTCCTACGCTTCTCGGCGCAATTCTGAAGAGCTCTGTAGACGGCGTCGAGGTATCGGTGCGCGTTACAGAGGTCGAGGCCTACGAGGGTGCCCTCGATCCCGCGTCGCATGCCTTCCGTGGACGAACGAAGCGGAATGCGGTCATGTTCGGTGCCGCGGGCCACCTGTATTGCTACTTCATCTACGGCATGCACTGGTGCGCCAACGTGACCTGTGGGACGTACGAGGTCGCCTCCGCGGTGCTGCTGCGTTCCGGTCAGATCGTCAGCGGTGAGGCTGCTGCTCGCGGGCGCACTCCGACAAAACTGAAGACTCCGATGCTCGCCAGCGGCCCTGCGCGGCTGGCCAGGTGCCTCGGCCTCACAGGGGAGCGAACAGGCACGGATCTGCTCGCCCGCAGCTCGCTCGTTCAGCTGCTTGAACTCGGCGAGGAGCAAACGTACTCGGTCGGCCCGCGCGTAGGCATCGCCGTGGCGGCCGACTTTCCGTGGCGATTCTGGTTGCCGGGTGAGCCTTCGGTCTCTCCATATCGGGTGGGAGGACGCCGCTCGGGCAGTGGGGTGGGTGCCCGCTCGGCGAATGGGATCAACCGGCAGACTTGAGGATGTGAACGTCACCCCGGATCCACCACAGTCTTCGCTGAGTCAATTGCCTACCCAGTTGCGCGAAGCTTATGAAGTGTTGTCGGCGGGCGCCGCCGATATCTTGCCCGCTGACGGATTGGCCGAACGTTTGCTGGCTGCAGATCGCGAAGGTCGACCCTTGCGGGTGAAGCTTGGTATCGACCCAAGCGGATCGGATCTGACGCTTGGGCACGCTGTTGTGTTGCGTAAGCTCCGCCAGTTTCAGGACTTCGGCCACATCGCAATCTTGGTTGTCGGCGGATTCACCGGCCAGGTAGGCGACCCGTCGGGTAAGACCAGCATGCGCGCCGCGCAGTCGGCGGAACAGGTGGTGGCCAATGCGCGAGGCTACTTCGACCAGATAATGCAGATACTCAAGCAGGACTTGACCGAGGTGCTCAACAACGCGGATTGGCTCGCTCCGATGGGCTTGGCAGAGATCCTCGGCTACACCCGGCTTATGACAGTCGCGCAGCTTCTGGAGAGGGACGATTTCGCCCGACGCTTTGCGAACAAGAGTCCGATCAGTCTGTCGGAGTTCTTCTACCCACTGTTACAAGGCATCGATTCAGTGGAGGTCCGGGCGGATATAGAGCTCGGCGGTACCGATCAAACCTTCAATAACTTGGTTGGCAGGGAACTGCAGCGGAGCCGGGGGCAGGCGCCGCAAGCAGTGCTGACGGTGCCGTTGCTCGTCGGGACCGATGGCGTAGAGAAGATGGGCAAATCGCTCGGTAACTACGTCGCGATCTCGGAGCCCGCAACGGAACAGTTCGGCAAACTCATGTCGATTCCTGACTCAGTGGTCGAGTCGTATGCCACCCTCTGCACCGCGTTGCATCCGCAGGAGGTAGCAAGGGTGGCTGCCGACATCGCGGCGGGCGGCATTTCGGCAAACCTGGCCAAGCGTCGCGTTGCCCGAGAGATCGTCGGTCTCTACCACGGACCAGCGGCGGCTACGGCTGCCGAGGAACACTTCAATGCTGTTCACCAACGGGGAGATCTGTCAGTTCAGGCGACCGATTTCAGTTGGGACCTGAGTGAGATGGTGCATCTGCCGGCGTTACTGTCCGCCGCGGGTTTGGCCGAAAGCACCTCCGCCGCCCGTCGCTTCATCGATTCTGGTGCCGTGAAGATTGATGGCGCGGTACAGCCAGCCAAACAGTACGACGTCGAGGGTGAGTCGCTTAGGAACCGACTTGTTTCGATCGGCAAGCGAAAGGTGGTCCGGGTCACAGCTAGCGTCGGCTGAACGAAGGGCTTAAATGATCTTGAAAGGCCGAAGATACGGGGCCTGGAGAGACCTGACGGCCACGATTTGTAATGGCAGAGGGCCTACGTTAAGGTTCTTGTTGCACGGTGTTGGGCTTGTTGTTGTGGGTCTGGTGGTGTGTGGTCATCGAGACAGAAAAGCGGCTTCATGCCGGTACTGATTGGTGGCGTTCGGGTCGGGTGCGGTTGTTTGACTGTGCGTGTCGGGCCGAGTAGTGTTTTGTGGGTTGCCCCGGATCGGATTCGCCTTTGTGGTGGGTTTGTGGTGGTGTGTGTTTGTTCTTTGAGAACTCAACAGTGTGCTGAAAGTTAGTGCCATTTTTTTGCCTGTGGCATGGTGGCTGGCTCTTTTGTGGGTTGGTTGTTGTGTTGTGGGTTGTTGTGATTGATTTAGGGTTGATTTTTTGTCGGCTCGGAATTGGTCAGTAATCGTTGACTGCTCTTTGGGGTGGTTGGCTTTCTTGTGGTTGATTCTCTGCTTCGCGCCTTTTTTGGTGTGGGGTGGGTTTTCTTTGAAGCATTCACGGAGAGTTTGATTCTGGCTCAGGACGAACGCTGGCGGCGTGCTTAACACATGCAAGTCGAACGATGAAGCCAGCTTGCTGGTGGATTAGTGGCGAACGGGTGAGTAACACGTGGGCAACCTGCCCCTGGCTCTGGGATAAGCCCGGGAAACCGGGTCTAATACTGGATATGAGATCGAGAGGCATCTCTTGGTTTGGAAAGTTTTTCGGCTAGGGATGGGCCCGCGGCCTATCAGCTTGTTGGTGGGGTAATGGCCTACCAAGGCGACGACGGGTAGCCGGCCTGAGAGGGCGACCGGCCACACTGGGACTGAGACACGGCCCAGACTCCTACGGGAGGCAGCAGTGGGGAATATTGCACAATGGGCGAAAGCCTGATGCAGCGACGCCGCGTGAGGGATGACGGCCTTCGGGTTGTAAACCTCTTTCAGCAGGGACGAAGCGTGAGTGACGGTACCTGCAGAAGAAGCACCGGCCAACTACGTGCCAGCAGCCGCGGTAATACGTAGGGTGCAAGCGTTGTCCGGAATTATTGGGCGTAAAGAGCTCGTAGGCGGTGTGTCACGTCGGCTGTGAAAACCTGGGGCTCAACCCCGGGCCTGCAGCCGATACGGGCAGACTAGAGTTCGGCAGGGGAGACTGGAATTCCTGGTGTAGCGGTGAAATGCGCAGATATCAGGAGGAACACCGGTGGCGAAGGCGGGTCTCTGGGCCGATACTGACGCTGAGGAGCGAAAGCGTGGGGAGCAAACAGGATTAGATACCCTGGTAGTCCACGCCGTAAACGTTGGGCGCTAGGTGTGGGCCTCATTCCACGAGGTCTGTGCCGCAGCTAACGCATTAAGCGCCCCGCCTGGGGAGTACGGCCGCAAGGCTAAAACTCAAAGAAATTGACGGGGGCCCGCACAAGCGGCGGAGCATGTGGCTTAATTCGATGCAACGCGAAGAACCTTACCTGGGCTTGACATGCAGGGAAATCTCGTAGAGATACGGGGTCCGTAAGGGCCTTGCACAGGTGGTGCATGGCTGTCGTCAGCTCGTGTCGTGAGATGTTGGGTTAAGTCCCGCAACGAGCGCAACCCTCGTCCTATGTTGCCAGCGAGTTATGTCGGGGACTCATAGGAGACTGCCGGGGTCAACTCGGAGGAAGGTGGGGATGACGTCAAGTCATCATGCCCCTTATGTCCAGGGCTGCACACATGCTACAATGGCCGGTACAAAGGGCTGCGATACCGCGAGGTGGAGCGAATCCCAGAAAGCCGGTCTCAGTTCGGATTGGGGTCTGCAACTCGACCCCATGAAGTCGGAGTCGCTAGTAATCGCAGATCAGCAACGCTGCGGTGAATACGTTCCCGGGCCTTGTACACACCGCCCGTCACGTCACGAAAGTCGGTAACACCCGAAGCCGGTGGCCCAACCCCTCGGGGAGGGAGCCGTCGAAGGTGGGATCGGCGATTGGGACGAAGTCGTAACAAGGTAGCCGTACCGGAAGGTGCGGCTGGATCACCTCCTTTCTAAGGAGCTGCTTCGGAATGTTCGCCGGTCCTGGGTGGCCGGTGGGGTTTCGCAGTGCATGCCTGTTCGTCGACGTCTGTTCGGCGCGGGCTGCTCGAGGGTGGAACACTAACTAATTCACTGGCTTCGGCCGGGGTGGGCTTTAGTACTCCAGAGTTTTCTGGGTGGAACGGGTCCGGTCCTGGTCCGGGGTGGTGTAGGCACACTGTTGAGTCCTGAGAGAACAAACAGTCCCGTCTAGCGGCGGGGGTTTGTTGCTTTCACGGTTTCCCTGGTTCGTGGCTTGGTCTGGTCTCTTTGCTGTTTGGGTAAGGGGTCGGGCGGGTCCGGGTGGGGGGCTGGATCGGTCTGATGCTCATGTTCCCTGAACTGCTTCTGCCTGTGGGTGGGGGTGTGCGGGGGTTGGTGTGAGTGTTGCCCGTACCTTGAGAACTGCACAGTGGACGCGAGCATCTTTGTGGTCAAGTTAATAAGGGCGCACGGTGGATGCCTTGGCACTAGGAGCCGATGAAGGACGTAGGAGGCTGCGATAAGCCTCGGGGAGCTGTCAACCGAGCTGTGATCCGAGGGTGTCCGAATGGGGAAACCCAGCACGAGTCATGTCGTGTTACCCGCATCTGAATATATAGGGTGTGTGGAGGGAACGTGGGGAAGTGAAACATCTCAGTACCCACAGGAAGAGAAAACAACCGTGATTCCGTGAGTAGTGGCGAGCGAAAGCGGAAGAGGCTAAACCAGTGACACGTGATAGCCGGCAGGTGTTGTGTTGTTGGGGTTGTGGGGCCATTCAGTGGGTTCTGCCGAGCCTGCAGGGAGTGAGAAAACAGTGTGGTTAGTCGAAGCGATTGAATGTCGTGGCGTAGAGGGTGATACCCCCGTAGACGAAAACCTGCTGTCTCCCGAGTGTTACCCCAAGTAGCAGCGAGCCCGTGAAATTCGCTGTGAATCTGGCGGGACCACCCGCTAAGCCTAAATACTACCTAGTGACCGATAGCGGACTAGTACCGTGAGGGAAAGGTTAAAAGCACCCCGGGAGGGGAGTGAAATAGATCCTGAAACCGCGCGCCTACAAGCCGTTGGAGCGTCGCCATGCCTTTGGGTGTGGTCGTGACAGCGTGCCTTTTGAAGAATGAGCCTGCGAGTTAGTGGTATGTGGCGAGGTTAACCCGTGTGGGGAAGCCGTAGCGAAAGCGAGTCTGAATAGGGCGTTTGAGTCGCATGCTCTAGACCCGAAGCGAAGTGATCTACCCATGGCCAGGTTGAAGCGCGGGTAAGACCGTGTGGAGGACCGAACCCACCAGGGTTGAAAACCTGGGGGATGAGCTGTGGGTAGGGGTGAAAGGCCAATCAAACTTCGTGATAGCTGGTTCTCCCCGAAATGCATATAGGTGCAGCGTCGCGTGTTTCTTGCCGGAGGTAGAGCTACTGGATGGCCTAGGGGGCTCACAAGCTTACCGAAGTCAGCCAAACTCCGAATGCCGGTAAGTGAGAGCGCGGCAGTGAGACTGCGGGGGATAAGCTCCGTAGTCGAGAGGGAAACAACCCAGAACACCAGCTAAGGTCCCCAAGCGTGTGCTAAGTGGGAAAGGATGTGGAGTCGCATAGACAACCAGGAGGTTGGCTTAGAAGCAGCCACCCTTTAAAGAGTGCGTAATAGCTCACTGGTCAAGTGATTCTGCGCCGACAATGTAACGGGGCTCAAGCACACCACCGAAGCTGTGTCATTCACGCGTTACCCTGTTCCTGCCTTTCGGGGTATGGGGCCAGGGGTGTGGATGGGTAGGGGAGCGTCGTGTGCCGGGTGAAGCGGCGGGGGAACCCAGCCGTGGACGGCACACGAGTGAGAATGCAGGCATGAGTAGCGAAAGGGGAGTGAGAAACTCCTCCGCCGGATGACCAAGGGTTCCTGGGCCAGGCTAATCCGCCCAGGGTAAGTCGGGACCTAAGGCGAGGCCGACAGGCGTAGTCGATGGACAACGGGTTGATATTCCCGTACCCGCGAAAGAGCGCCCATGATGAGGCTAGTGATGCTAAGCGCCTGAAACCGGTCATGTCTTCGGACGGAAACCGGTGGAGCGCGTGACCCGAGCTAGTAGTAGTCAAGCGATGGGGTGACGCAGGAAGGTAGTCGTACCAGTCAGTGGTAATACTGGGGCAAGGTGGTAGGGCGTCACGTAGGTAAATCCGCGTGACACAGGCCTGAGAACTGACGCGTAGCCGATTGGGGCGAATTCGATGATCCTATGCTGCCGAGAAAAGCCTCTAGCGAGCTCTGAGCGGCCCGTACCCCAAACCGACACAGGTGGTCAGGTAGAGAATACTAAGGCGATCGAGTGAACCATGGTTAAGGAACTCGGCAAAATGCCCCCGTAACTTCGGGAGAAGGGGGGCCTGTCCGCGTGATCCGTACAAGCGACGGTGAGCGTGGGAAGGCCGCAGAGACCAGCGAGAAGCGACTGTTTACTAAAAACACAGGTCCGTGCGAAGTCGCAAGACGATGTATACGGACTGACGCCTGCCCGGTGCTGGAAGGTTAAGAGGACCGGTTAGCCCGTAAGGGCGAAGCTGAGAATTTAAGCCCCAGTAAACGGCGGTGGTAACTATAACCATCCTAAGGTAGCGAAATTCCTTGTCGGGTAAGTTCCGACCTGCACGAATGGCGTAACGACTTCTCGACTGTCTCAACCGTGGACTCGGCGAAATTGCACTACGAGTAAAGATGCTCGTTACGCGCGGCAGGACGGAAAGACCCCGGGACCTTTACTATAGCTTGATATTGGTGTTCGGTTCGAATTGTGTAGGATAGGTGGGAGACTGTGAAACCCGCACGCCAGTGTGGGCGGAGTCAACGTTGAAATACCACTCTGTTCGAATTGGATGTCTAACCTCGGTCCGTAATCCGGATCAGGGACAGTGTCAGGTGGGTAGTTTGACTGGGGCGGTCGCCTCCTAAAATGTAACGGAGGCGCCCAAAGGTTCCCTCAGCCTGGTTGGCAATCAGGTGTTGAGTGCAAGTGCACAAGGGAGCTTGACTGTGAGACTGACAGGTCGAGCAGGGACGAAAGTCGGGACTAGTGATCCGGCACTGGCTAGTGGAAGCGGTGTCGCTCAACGGATAAAAGGTACCCCGGGGATAACAGGCTGATCTTCCCCAAGAGTCCATATCGACGGGATGGTTTGGCACCTCGATGTCGGCTCGTCGCATCCTGGGGCTGGAGTAGGTCCCAAGGGTTGGGCTGTTCGCCCATTAAAGCGGCACGCGAGCTGGGTTTAGAACGTCGTGAGACAGTTCGGTCCCTATCCGCCGCGCGCGCAGGAGTCTTGAGAAAGGCTGTCCCTAGTACGAGAGGACCGGGACGGACGAACCTCTGGTGTGTCAGTTGTCCTACCAAGGGCACTGCTGATTAGCTACGTTCGGAAGGGATAACCGCTGAAAGCATCTAAGCGGGAAGCTCGTTTCAAGATAAGGACTCCCATCCCAAGTGGAGTAAGGCCCCCGGCGAGACCACCGGGTTGATAGGCCAGAAGTGGAAGACCAGCAATGGTTGCAGCTGACTGGTACTAATAGGCCGAGGACTTCACCACAAACATGCTACGCGTCCACTGTGCGGTCTCTCGAGATACGGACCCCCCACCACCCACCCCACAACACCAGGGGCCGGGCCGGCGGGAGCGGACCACACATCTCCATAGAGTTTCGGCGACCACAGCGAGAGGGAAACGCCCGGACCCATCCCGAACCCGGAAGCTAAGCCTCCCAGCGCCGATGGTACTGCGCGGGCCACCGCGTGGGAGAGTAGGACGTCGCCGGACACAACTTCGACCAAGGTCGTTCGGCTTTTTAGCTGAACGACCTTGGCCGCATTTTGAGCCATTACTGTTCGGCCTCGGTCGAACAGTAATGGCTTTATTTGTTTTACACGATTGTTTTTCGTTTATTGATCGGGATGGATGATTTAAATGGCTGAATACGGAGCACGGCGTACGACAGGATCAGGTTCGAATTCACGCGGTGCCTCGAACCGTGGCAATGTGAATTCAAATCGCGGTCGCGCCTCAAACCCAGCTGCCGGCGGTCGAGGCAGCCAGAGCTCCGGTGACACCCGCGGGTCGGGCGACCGCAGTGATGCCCGCGGGTCGGCCGACCGCAGTGCCGCCCGTCGCGACGGTCGTCCCGGCTATTCGGCCGATCGGGGCGCCGCATCGAGGTCGTCCGGCGCTCGCGGCTCGGAGCGTCGAGACGTACGTGGTGCTCAGCCGCCGCGTTCCCAATCGGATCGTCCGTGGCGCGAGAGTTCAACGGATCGTTCGCAGTCAGCCCGCCCTGCACGTGGTGGATCCTCGTCCCGTGGTGCTGATGATCGCAAATCCGCTGGCCGTGACGCGCCGCGCGCGGCCGGAAACAACTGGTGGGAGTCTGGCGGCAGCACCGCCGGCGCCAGCCGCTCGCCCGGCAGGCCCCGGTCCAGTGGCACCGAACGCTCGGCTGGTGCCTCAGACCGACGAGGCGGGAGCCGCGGCTACTCATCGGACCGGCCCGCTTCCGACCGGCCCGCTTCTGACCGGCGCGGCGGGGCAGCCCGGGCCTCGGGTTCGGACCCTTCGCGTCGCTCGCAACCGAGGGTCGGTCGTGACGAGCGGTTCGCCTCGGGTGCCCGCTCGGATGACTGGGGCCGCTCGAGTGGTGCCCGTCCCGCGAGCGGCAGCGACCGGCCCGGTAATGACCGATCGGGTGGGAACCGCGAACGTCCCACTGGCCGGCCCGCCGGCCGCGAAGGCAATGTTGGTCGCTCCGGTGGCCGGGATCACGGAGGCGCGGATCGCCCGAATCGGGCAGGCGCTCCGCGATATGCGCGAACCGGTGAATCGGCTCCTCGAGGCGGACGCAGTCATCGGATAGAAGAAGAGGACTATGAAGCGACTCGCGGATCTCGACCGACCAGAGGCACGGAGATCGCTATTCCGGCCGATGCTGATCCACGCTTGCTCGATCCGGCAGTTCGATCTGAGTTGCGTTCACTGAGCAAGCTCGGCGCCGAGTTCGTTGGTGGGCATCTGGTCGCCGCGGGTCAGCTGATCGACGATGATCCTAAAAAGGCGCTCGAACACGCGCGTGCTGCGCGAGGCCGCGGCGCACGTATAGCTGCGGTTCGGGAAGCATGTGGACTCGCCGCCTACCACGCAGGCGAGTGGGCGGAGGCGTTGTCAGAGCTGCGGGCGGCCCGTCGTATGTCCGGTGATGCCTCCAACATCGCCGTGATGGCCGATTGCGAGCGGGCCTTAGGTCGGCCTGAGCGTGCGTTGAAAGCCATCGAAGACCCGATCGTTGGAAAGTTGGACCCAGCAACGCGCGCCGAGCTGCAAATCGTTGTCGCGGGTGCTCGGCGGGACATGGGTCAGCTCGACGCTGCCTTGGCCGTACTCGAGCGAAGCGGCCTCGATCCGAAGAATCCGAAGCCTGGCAGCGCGAGGCTCTGGTACGCCTACGCCGACGCTCTGGCTGAAGCAGGCCGCACTCAAGACGCGATTCAGTGGTTCGGACACGCGGCGATCGCCGATCACGACGACGAAACCGACGCCGCCGACCGCGCCGCGAACCTGCTGTAGCGAACCTGCTACTGATCGGCGAATCGACGCAGGACGAGACCGGACGCTGGTTTCGGAGTGAAGAGCGTCGATTTTCTCGGCATCCTTGCGCCGGCGGCGGCCACCTCGGCGACGGCCTGTACGGGAGTGGCTCTCAGCAGAACCGCGGTGCCACCGCTGGCGTCAGCAGCCGCGATCGCGTCGTCGATGTCGTGTGCGTAGTCGACCGTTTCGACCGAATCGGTCAGCCCCCACACCTGCTCGACGAGAACCCGATGCAAGATGGTGACATCCAGGCGGCCAAGAGCGGTTCCCGACTCTGAGCCCAGGCCGTGGGAGATCACGTCCGGTTTGACGTCGCTCACCACTCTGGCCTCGGCTCCGTGAACGAGCGCGACGGCAAAGCCGTCGATGTCAGCGAGCACATCTTCGACCTGATCGATGGGTATGGGCGCACCTAGCGTGGCTACCTGACGTGTCATCGCGACGATCTGGTCCCAACCGAGGGCGACGACACGATGGATGGCGTGGACCTGCGGTCCATAAGCCGAAGTGTCAACTAGAAGCGTGAGGCCCCGATCCCACGGCCCGGGCAGGCCACCATGATCAGCTTGAAGCTGGCGATAGGTCGCGTACCGGTGGTGGCCGTCGGCAATCAGCGCACGCCGGCCGGACAGATCATCCGAAACCGCCGCGTGCTGAGCGGGATCAGTCAGTGCCCACAATCTATGCGTGACTCCGTCAGAGGTCCGCGCCTGAGCCACGGGCGGCGTACTAGGCGTGTCCGCCACCAAACTCGAAGCCGCTCCACCGCCGTCGTACACAAGGTAGATGGGCTCTAGATTCGCATCGGTAGCGGTCATCAAGGCAAGGCGGTCGGAGACAGGACCTGCCATCGTGTTCTCATGCGGCAGTATCACGCCGTCATCAGGGTCGCGAAGCTCGATCGCGCCGAGCAGGCCTCGGGTGACGTCGCCTTGCGGTGTGGACATTTCGTAGACGAACAACGCCTCGACGTCATCTACGGCAAGTGTCCCGTCTTCGATCCATGCCTCGATCAGCATCTCGGCGCCGGCATAAGGATCGCCGTCAGCCAGGGCTGACTCGGCGTCGCCCGGCAGGATCAGACGAACCGCGTTCGTCTCGCTACCGTCGATCAGCGACGCGCGTACCTCCGGTGAGATCACGTCGTATGGAGGTGAGAGCTGCAGCCCGAGGGTCGCGTCCGGGTTCGTATAGCGGGTCGCTCGAAACGGTGTCAGGGACAGCCCCTTCGACGGGGGTGCGGCTTGGGTGCGGTCAGGGTTGTCGGCGATGCTCACGCGCAACGATGTTACGCAATTCCCCGGCCCAGGGATGGGGTTCCGGCCAGGAGCCACGATGGAGAATGATTCAGCCCATGATGGCTTCCGCGCAACCGCTGGCGATCGAATACGATGTCGCTCTCTTAGATCTTGATGGCGTGGTTTACGTGGGAGCGCAGGCGATACCGGGGGCGCCGGCAGCCCTAGCCGCCGCGCGCGGGCAAGGCATGCGGTTGGCCTTCGTCACCAACAATGCGTCGCGTACTCCCGAGCAGGTGGCCGCACTCCTGACCGGGATGGAAGTCCCGGCACAGCCAAGTGAGGTCATCACTTCCTCCCACGCAGCCGCCCATTATCTCGCAGACCGACTGCCCAACGGGTCCGCGGTACTAGTGCTCGGCACGACGGGTTTGATCGAGGCGTTGACCGAACGAGGCCTAAAGCCGGTGTTTTCAGCTGATGACGAACCGCTGGCAGTTGCTCAGGGATACTCGCCCGAACTCGACTGGCACGCGCTCGCTGAGGGCATGGTGGCAATCCGCCGCGGCGCGCAGTGGGTCGCCACCAACCTAGATCCGACCGTGCCCTCGCCCCGAGGTCCACTACCCGGAAACGGCGCGCTGGTCGCTGCACTACGCCATGCCACTGGAATGAGACCGGTATCAACGGGCAAACCCGATCCGACGATGCACGCCGAAAGCGTGCAACGCTCGGGCGCGAAGCATCCGTTGGTGGTAGGCGATCGCTTGGACACAGACATCGAAGGCGCCAGGCGGGCCGACTGCGCGGCGCTCCTCGTCTTGACGGGCGTCACCTCACCGGCCGATTTGTTGGCTGCAACGACTGCCCAGCGTCCCGATTATCTCGGTCGGGACCTAAATGCACTCCTGACGTCTCACCCGAAGGTCAACAGACTCGAGAACGGCTTCGGTTGCGGGTCGGCCGTGGTCCGAATCGATGATCGCGATCTCAGCGTCGGCGCCGGGCTGCAGTCCGAGGAGGGTGACGGTCTCGATCCGTTGCGTGCCCTCTCGGCAGCTGCATGGTCGCTCAGTGACGCCGGTCTGAGGCCGGCAGGGCTCGTCGCGACCGACAAGATCGCTCTGGATCTACTGAGCGGGTTGGGCCTCCCGGTCAAGGCTCGATGAGCTTCGCGAGTGATGTGACGCGACGATAAGCTACTGCGCGAGTCTCGCAGCATCGCGGTTGCCGGGGAGCGAGGCACCAACCGGGTACCTTGGCATCTGTGAGTGATCCCGTGCCTGCGCCCGTGCCCGTGACCGAGGTACTTCTGGGTATAGAAAGTGCCCGCGACTTGTTGAACGGTATCGATACCCTTCCCTTGGCCGAAGCCGCTACCCGTTTCGAGGGCCTGCATCTTGAGTTGCAAGCTGCGCTCTCCGACCTTGACCACGCCTGATCCGAGCGCACATGGTTCGCCGGTTGCGTCTGGATGCTGAGCTGGTTCGTCGTCAGCTCGCCCGCTCACGGGAACAAGCAGTCGAGCTGATTGCCTCAGGGCGGGTACAGGTCCGTGGTGCCACTGCGACGAAGCCTGCTACCGGTGTCGATACGGATACGCCGATCCGCATTCAATCCGCCGGGCTCGATCCCGGTTATGCCTCACGCGGCGCGTACAAACTGATCGGTGCGCTCGACACCTTCACGGGAATCGACGTTAGCGGGCGCCGATGCCTCGACGCCGGAGCCTCAACCGGGGGCTTCACAGACGTACTCCTCCGGCGAGGTGCTCGTGAGGTCATCGCCGTCGACGTCGGATACGGCCAACTCGTGTGGGCGCTGCAGTCCGATGACCGAGTACGGGTCCAGGATCGAACAAACGTGCGTACGTTGATTCCCGAGCAGATCGGCGGGGCGGCCGACATTACGGTCGCCGACCTGTCTTTCATCTCCCTGGCCCTCGTCCTGCCTGCCTTGGCATCGTGCACCATCGATGACCTGGTTCCGATGGTCAAGCCTCAATTCGAAGTCGGTCGGGATCGGCTCGGTAAGGGCGGTGTGGTCCGGGATCCGCTACTCCGGGCTGAAACTGTCCTCGCGGTTGCGACAGCAGCTGAGCGCCTCGGCTGGGGAACGGCCGGCGTAGCGAAGAGTCCGCTGCCCGGTCCAAGCGGCAACATTGAGTTCTTCCTGTGGCTACGAAAGGACGCCGGTCCACCCGATTCCGATCTCATTCAGTCCGTTGCGATGGAGCCGGATGCGAACGCCGAGGACAAGACGCCGATCAAAGCAACCGTGCCGATCAAGGCAGCTGACACCCTGAAGGAGGACACATGAGGTCGGTGATGCTGGTCGTGCATACCGGGCGATCCGACATCCGTGACCTCGCGCGACACGTCATTATGAAAATGAGCGCTGCCGGCTTCGAAGTCAGGCTGAATGCCACGGAGGCCGCGGATCTCGCCAAGGACGACGTCAACGAAGAGCTGAGCGGCCCCGGTTCGGCGTTGGACAAGATCACCATTCTCGACGGCCCGGACTGCGCGGTTGGCACCGAGGTCAGCCTCGTGCTCGGCGGGGATGGAACGTTCCTTCGTGCTGCCGAACTCGCCCGTCATTGCGACGTGCCACTACTCGGAGTCAACCTGGGACACGTGGGCTTCCTTGCCGAGACCGAGGTCGATGCCCTCGACGCAACTGTGTCCGCGATCGTCGATCGTCACTATGAGGTCGAGGAACGGATGACCTTGGCGGTGACAACGATGTTTGATGACGAAGTGATCGCCCACGATTGGGCGCTCAACGAGGTATCGGTCGAGAAGAGCAGCCGCGAGAAGATGATCGAGGTCGAAGTTGCCGTCGATGATCGTCCGTTGTTGCGCTTCGGTTGTGACGGCATCATCTGCGCAACCCCGACGGGCTCGACGGCATATGCATTCTCAGTCGGCGGTCCTATCGTCTGGCCGAACGTCGAGGCCATGCTCGTGGTGCCGAACGCTGCTCACGCCTTGTTCGACCGCCCCCTCGTAGTAGCGCCGACCTCGCAGATCCGGCTTGACCTTCTCAGACCAGATCAGTCGGGTCTGCTCAGCTGTGACGGGCGGCGTTCGCACGATTTGAGACCTGGCACTCGTTTGCAGGTCGAGCGTGGAAGTAAACCGATTCTCGTGGCGAGGCCGCACCCAACGCCGTTCGGTGAAAGGCTCGTCGCCAAATTCCAACTACCCGTTCGCAGTTTTCGTGATGGCGGGCCCACTACTGTCTAGGGCGTGCTGGAGGAAATCCGCATCCGCGGACTTGGGGTGATCTCTGAAGCGGTGCTCGAATTCGGGCCCGGCCTGACTGTCGTCACCGGTGAGACCGGTGCCGGAAAGACCATGGTCCTCAGTGGGCTCTCCCTGATGTTTGGCGGTCGTGCTGATTTCGGTCGACTTCGTCCGGGTGTCGACTCCGCCAGCGTGGAGGGCCGACTACTTGTTGGCGCGGACTCTGCGGCGGCAAGTCTGGTTGTCGATGCGGGCGGGGATGTCGACGGCGACGGCACGCTTGTCCTGCGGCGAGTGGTCAGTTCCAACGGTCGTTCGCGTGCCGCTGCCGGTGGTGCCTCCGTCCCAGCGTCCGTGCTCAGCAGACTGGCCACCGGATTGGTTGCGGTGCACGGGCAAGCCGACCAACAGCGTCTGACCCAGCCGTCCGAGCAGCGACTGACGCTCGATCGCTATGCCGGCATCGACCTTGGGCAGTGTCGGGCGGCCTTCCGCGACTGGCGCGAGGCGGAGGCCGAACTTGCCAGACGGCAGAGTGACGCGCGCGAACTCGAGCGGGAATCCGAACTGCTTCGCTACGGTATCGCCGAGATCGAGGCCGTCGCTCCGCAGATCGGTGAAGACCTCGAACTCGCAGTGCTCTCGGCTCGCCTGGAACACGCAGACACGCTTCGGGTTGCTGCGAAATCGGCTCACAACCTGTTACTCGGCGACCCCGACGATCCGGTCGGGGAGGCCGCCGACGTTCAGAGCCTTGTCGGCTCGGCGAGACGGGCACTGCAACAGGTTGCCGGGACCGACATCGAATTGGATGCCATCAGTGACCAACTGACAGATCTGCTCAGCGTTGCCAACGACGTCGGCTCCGAATTGGCCGCATACGAGATGAAGCTCGAAGCCGATCCGGCACGGCTCGCCGCGACGCAGGATCGCCGGGCCTCGCTCAGCACTCTGACACGCAAGTACGGCGCGGACCTGGCTGCTGTCATCGAATGGGCGGAGGATGCTCAGCGGCGTCTTCTGGAGTCAGACACCTCAGAACAAGCAATCGCGGCGCTGGCAGCGGCACGGGATCGGGCGCGGACCGACTACGTCCGAATCGCCGACGAGGTCTCGCAACTCCGCCGGAAGGCCGCAGCTGACCTGTCGGCCAAGATCACCACTGAGCTCGCAGGGCTTGCCATGACCGGGTCGGCGGTGATCGTCGAGGTGAGTTTCCGCGCATCGACAGATGCAGCTCCGTCGGTGATGGTGGAGAAGAAACCGGTCGGAGCGGGCCCGGACGGCGTGGACGAAGTCGAGATCCTCCTGCGTTCACACCCAGACGCGCCGTCGCTTCCTGTTCAGCGGGGTGCCTCCGGGGGCGAGTTGTCGAGGGTCATGCTCGCGATCGAGGTTGTTCTGGCTGGTACCGATCCCGTTCCCACCATGGTCTTCGACGAGGTCGATGCCGGCGTCGGCGGCCGTGCGGCCATCGAAGTGGGTCGGCGCCTCGCCCTGCTCGCGCGCCGCCATCAAGTCATCGTGGTGACCCACCTCGCTCAGGTTGCCTCCTACGCCGACCATCACGTGGTCGTCGACAAGACGAATGCGACGGATGAAACGGGTGTCACCCGTAGTGACATCCGGACGGTCATCGGCGCCGAACGGCTGACAGAACTCGCCCGGATGCTGTCCGGCGATGACACGCCTGTTGCCCGCAAACATGCAGCCGAGCTGCTTGCCGCGGCCGCGATCGACGCCAAATCGGCGATGTCTGAGTCTACGGACGGCGGCGGCTCGGTCCCAGAATTGCCGAAGACACGTCGAGGAACTCGATCCAAACGGTAACTCCGCGTGGCGAAGACCCGAAAAGCCGGTCGTCGATGGCAGCATCGGATCACATGAAGATGGCCACCATGCGCCGATCGCGGGACATGTCACTGCCGGGTATCGCGGGCGTTGCTCGACTCGATCGAAGAGTTCCGCGCCTGCTACAACGCCTGCATGCGGGTGACATCGCGGTCATCGACGTGTCCGACCTTGACCGCGCGACGGCCGATGCGCTCATTGCAGTTCAGGTCGCCGCGGTGGTCAACGCAAAGCCGAGCATCTCCGGTAGGTATCCGAACCTCGGACCAGAGATCCTGATCGCCAGTGGTATCGCTCTCGTAGACGATGTGGGCACCGAGATCTTTTCCGAGCTCAAGGAGGGCACCCGCCTCCGCCTCGACGGTGACACCCTGTATAGCGGCGAGGTCGAGGTAGCCCGCGGCGTTCGTCAGGATCAGGCGAGCATCGCGGCGGCGATGGATCGCGCAAAGGAGGGGCTGTCTGCACAGTTGGCAGCCTTTGCGGCCAGCGCGCAGCAGCATATGCATCGCGAGAAGGAACTCCTGCTCGACGGCGTCGGCTTACCGGACCTGTCAACCCGCTTCGACGGCCGCCATGTGCTCATGGTCGCCCGCAGCTATGACTTCAAGTCAGACCTCAAGGCTTTGAAACACTACATTCGCGAGTTTCGCCCGGTCCTGATTGGTATTGACGGCGGCGCCGATGTGCTCCGCGATGCCGGTTATCGACCCGATCTGGTTATCGGCGATATGGACGCGATGTCGGAGGCCGCGTTACGCGACGCAGGTGAGGTAGTGGCTCACGCGAACGAGCACGGCCGGGTTGATGGCCTCGCTCGGGTGCAGGATCTACGAATCGAGCCAGTCATCTTCCCGACCGCGGGGACTAGCGAAGACGCGGCAATGTTGCTCGCGGACGCTGGCCACGCCAAATTGATCGTCACAGTCGGGATCCGCGCCACGCTGGAGGAATTCCTCGACGCCGGTCGCGGCGGTATGGCGTCAACGGTGTTGACCAGACTCAAGGTCGGTGGCCGCCTCGTGGATGCCAAGGCCGCTGCGCAGTTGTTTCAGACGAAGATTTCGAGCTTGTCGCTCGTCCTGCTCGCATTGGCCGCTCTCGTGGCCATTGCCGTCGTATTGGTCGCCAGCAGCGCTGGTGACAGCTACCTGCACATCTTGTCCGACGGATGGCAACATCTCGTCGACCGACTGAGGGACCTCTTCTCGTGATCTCGTTCAGGTACCACCTTGTTTCAATCATCGGCATATTTTTGGCCATTGCGCTCGGCGTGGTCATCGGTACGAGCGCGCTCAACGGCGCGGTCGTAGGCGATCTGCGTCGCCAGGTCAGTGATTTGAAGCAGTCCAACGCAAGCGCCGTCCAGGCGAACCAGACGCTACAGAGCCAGGCCGGCGACGCCGACGACCTGGCGAAAGCGTTCGGTACAAAGATCGCGAACTCGTCCTTGGCGAAGACGAACGTTGTGATCGTCGGCGCCCCGGGCGCCAGCAGCGAATTCAAGGACGGTCTGGCTGCCGAGGTGGCCGCGGCCGGGGGCAAGGTGACGGCACGGATCCAGCTGTCAGCCAACTTCACCGATCCGAAGCGTGCGACCGACATTCGCGCACTGGCTACCTCTGGCGCTCATCCGGTCGGTCTGCAACTGCCAACGACCGATGATGCGGGCACGCTGGCGGGTTCATTGCTCGGTTTCGTCCTACTGGGCAAAGGCCAGGCGACCGACCTCACGCAGGTACTTGCCGGTCTGGGCACGCTGGGCATGGCCAAATCAGAAGGTGCCAACCCGGCAGCGGGCAAGGTCATCCTGCTCGTGGCGCCGGGCGCGAAGGCTGCCAGCGACCCTGACAATGCGGCTGGCAAGATACTGCTGTCGATGGCTACCCAATTCGCAGTGACCGGACCCACCGTCGTCGTGGGAGACAACGCCTCGGCGACTCAGGGTGGACTGGTCTCCCTTGTGCGAGCCGATTCCACGGCGAAGCAGGGCGTGTCCACAGTCGATGACGGCAACACCGCACTTGGACAGCTGACGACAGTATTGGTTGCCGCCGAGGCCCTGGCTGGCCGTCCCGGACAGTTCGGCACCGGGGCCGGCGTCGATGCCTTGATCCCGGGCGGTTCCAGCTGAGCGCGCCAGCTGACTCGGCGCGGTGGCCCTGCCCCACGTCAATTCGTGTTACCGTGAACTCCCGTGGATATGTGGGGTTTCAGCTCGGATTATCGGGTGTGCGTTTCACCGATAATTGCCCCGTCCGCAGCTCGTATTCGATGCGACCACGGGAGTCTCGTTGGCTCAATCAGCCCGGACCACTAAGCACCTCTTCGTCACCGGCGGGGTTGCATCCTCGCTCGGTAAAGGCCTGACGGCCTCATCCCTCGGCAGCCTGCTCAAAGCTCGCGGCCTGCGTGTCACCATGCAGAAACTCGATCCGTACCTCAACGTCGATCCCGGGACGATGAACCCGTTCCAGCACGGTGAGGTGTTCGTGACCGAGGATGGAGCTGAGACTGATCTGGACGTCGGCCACTATGAGCGCTTTCTCGACACCGACCTCGTGGGTTCGGCCAACGTAACCACTGGTCAGATTTACTCCTCTGTGATTGCGAAGGAGCGGCGCGGCGAGTATCTCGGCGATACCGTGCAGGTCATTCCGCACATCACCAACGAGATCAAGGACCGCATTCGGTCGATGGCCGCCCCGGCCTCGTTTTCACCGGGTGAGGCGCCGCAGATTCCGGATATCGTGATCACCGAAGTCGGTGGCACGGTCGGTGATATCGAATCGCTGCCGTTTCTTGAAGCCGCGCGGCAGGTTCGGCACGAGCTCGGTCGGGAAAACTGCTTCTTCCTCCACGTCTCCCTAGTTCCCTATCTCGCACCGTCGGGTGAGCTCAAGACGAAACCCACCCAACATTCGGTCGCGGCGTTGCGCAGTATCGGGATCACGCCCGATGCTGTCGTGTGTCGGGCGGACCGCGAGATTCCAGAGAATCTCAAACGTAAGATCTCGTTGATGTGCGATGTCGATGCCGAGGCCGTCGTAGCAGCGGTTGACGCGCCGAGCATCTATGAGATCCCGAAAGTGCTGCACTCCGAAGGCCTTGATGCCTACGTCGTTCGACGTCTGGGCTTGCCTTTCCGTGATGTCGACTGGACGTTGTGGGGCGACCTGCTCGATCGGGTACGCCACCCCAAGCGGGAGGTTACCGTTGCACTGGTCGGCAAGTACATCGACCTTCCGGATGCCTATCTTTCGGTTACCGAAGCACTGCGTGCCGGCGGTTTCGCCCACCGCGCAAAGGTGAATGTCCGCTGGGTTGCTTCGGACCTGTGCGAGACGACGGCAGGAGCCGCGACCCAACTGTCCGGCGTGGATGCGGTTCTCATCCCTGGTGGATTCGGGATCCGAGGTATCGAGGGGAAGCTCGGCGCCATCAGGTACGCCCGCGAGAGGTCGATACCGACACTGGGTTTGTGCCTTGGATTGCAATGTATGGCTATCGAAACGGCGCGCAACCTGGCAGACATCGCCGACGCGAACTCCGCTGAGTTCGACCCTGACACAGCAGACCCGGTTATTGCAACGATGGCAGATCAGGTCGACATCGTCGCGGGAAACGCAGATCTCGGTGGGACAATGCGGTTGGGCGCCTATCCTGCAAAGCTGGTTCCGGGTTCGATCGTGGCACAGGCGTACGGAACAACTGATGTCTCCGAGCGGCATCGCCACCGGTATGAGGTGAACAACAGCTATCGCGAAGCTTTGACCAACGCCGGACTCGTCATCTCCGGTACCTCACCGGACGGTAAGCTGGTCGAGTTCGTGGAGCTGCCGCGAGATGTTCACCCGTTCTTCGTTGCCACGCAGGCTCATCCGGAGCTGAAGTCTCGCCCAACTCGTCCGCACCCGTTGTTTTCCAGCTTCATCTCTGCGGCAATCGACTACTCCGAGGCAGCTCGCCTTCCGGTTGAGATTCCGGACGACGATAACGCATCGGACACTCTGAGTCGCGCACCGCTGTCGAGCACCGAGCCCGCAGCGGTCTGAGGGATACCGCCAGATGACAACGGCTGAAGACTTTGTGCTGCTCTCGAGCGAACACCACTATTCAGGCTGGGCGATCGACGTGCGTACTGACACGATCCGGATGCCTGATGGCACCATCGCCAAGCGAGACGTCATCGGTCATCCCGGCGCGGTGGGAGTCGTAGCCTTGGATGCTGATGACAAGGCGGTGATGGTTCGTCAATATCGGCATCCGGTGGGTCAGTTCCTGCTGGAGCTGCCGGCGGGCCTCTTGGATGTCGCAGGCGAGCCTGCCCTACAAGCGGCCCAGCGTGAACTCTACGAAGAAGCCTCGCTGACAGCTAGCGACTGGCAGGTTCTCGTCGATATTCACACCTCGCCGGGCATGACCGATGAGGCGATCAGGATCTTTCTGGCCCGCGGCTTGGTGGATGTTCCTGCTGAGGAGAGGTTCGAGAGCGAGCATGAAGAGATCACCATGACCGTGGAGAGACACAGTCTGCAACATCTTGCCGACATGGCGCTACGTGGCGAGTTGACGAACGGGCCGGCGGTAGCCGGCGTCTTCGCCGCTCGGCAGGCGCAGTCACAAGGCTGGCACGGACTTCGATCTGCGGATTCGCCGTGGCGAGCACGTCCGACGCACGGTGGCGAGCTAGATTGCTCGGATGACGGTCGCTGAGAGAACCAGCAAGGGCGCGCAGGCGTCGGCCGCTCAGACCATCGATGCCTACCTTGATCACCTGACGGTCGAGCGGGGTTCGTCGATGAATACCCTGACCTCTTATCGCAGAGATCTGCGCCGGTATCTGAGCTTTCTCACGAGTCGCGGTATGGATTCGCTGGCCGACGTGGATGCGATGACCGTCGGTGCCTTCTTGGCCGCCATGCGCGAAGGCGATCCGGATCATCCACCGTTGTCAGCGTCCTCAGCCGCCCGGGCTGTGGTCGCTGTCCGGGGACTGCACAAGTTCGCCTACGCCGACGGCCAAGTTGAATCCGACGTCGCTCGCGAGATCAAGCCACCAAGCCGGCCCCGACGGCTACCGAAGGCCATCTCCGTTGAAGACATTGAGCGACTGCTCGACGCCTCGGATTTCGATCAGACGCCGTTGTCAGTGCGAGATCGTGCCTTGCTGGAATTCCTCTACGGCACCGGAGCACGGATCTCTGAGGCGGTCGGGCTGGACGTCGACGATATCGACCTTGCCGGCCAGACTGTGCTGTTACGCGGCAAAGGTGGGAAGGAGCGGTTGGTACCGCTCGGATCGTTTGCCGCCAAAGCGCTGTCCGCCTACCTGGTCAGGGTTCGACCGCAATTGGTCTGTCAAGGACGGGGAACTGCGAAGGTCTTCCTCAACGCCAGGGGCGGCACCCTGTCGCGGCAGAGCGCGTGGACGGTACTGCGTAGCTCTGCTGAGAAAGCTGGTCTGACGAGCGCCATCTCGCCACACACGCTGCGGCATTCCTTTGCGACACACTTGATGGAAGGCGGCGCCGATGTGCGTGTCGTGCAGGAGCTACTCGGCCACGCCTCCGTGACCACCACCCAGATCTACACCCTGGTGACCGTCGATCAATTGCGTGAGATCTACGCGGGTGCACACCCTCGAGCGCAGGCGTCCTGAAGGCTGGCCTCAGAGTCTGTGTTCAAACTCGGATCCCAGAATCGGCCCAAAGCGTGCGGCCGACTCGGCCATGTACGCGCGAATGGCTTCACAGATTGCGACGGGATGGTTCGCTCCTGGGCGCCTGCGCAGGTAGGGGGCCCGATTGCGGTAACCTCCGCAACGGGTCAAGCACCGTCTTTGCGGGTCAGCGCCGTTCGCGTAAGGAGCGCATTTCTTCCATGACGACCTCCCAAACGCCCGGGCAAGACCCGGCGGTGATCGCAACGGGCGACGCAGCCGGATCTGGAGTCAAGTCAGCCGACCCCGCACGAGCTCGTGACCGTCGGCCGTTGGTCGCCCCGGAGCCCGTCAGTCACCATGGCCCAGCTCGCATCCTTGCGCTGTGTAATCAGAAGGGTGGCGTCGGAAAGACCACATCGACGATCAACCTGGGCGCGGCGCTGGCTGAGTTCGGTCGTCGGGTCTTGCTGGTGGATTTCGATCCCCAGGGCGCTCTAAGTGTCGGCCTGGGTATTCAACCGCATCAGCTGGAACTGACGACGTACAACCTCCTGATGGAGCGCGCAGTAGGTATCGACGAGGTACTCCTCAAGACCGGGGTGCCCGGTTTGGATCTCCTTCCGTCAAACATCGACCTGTCTGCGGCCGAGGTCCAATTGGTGAATGAGGTGGCGCGCGAGCAAACATTGGCGCGAGCGCTCGCGCCAGTGGTCGACAACTACGATTTCATTCTCATCGATTGCCAGCCTTCGCTCGGCCTCCTCACCGTAAACGCGCTGACCGCCTCCAACGGCGTGATTATTCCGCTGGAATGCGAGTTTTTCTCACTACGTGGCGTTGCGTTGCTCATCGATACGATCGACAAGGTGCAGCAACGTTTGAATCCAGGTCTTCGTCTCGAGGGAATCCTCGCGACGATGTACGACGGTCGTACCCTGCACGGCCGCGAGGTGTTTTCTCGAGTTCTGGAGGCATTCGGTGACAAGGTTTTCGACACCGTGATCAACCGGACGGTGCGTTTTCCCGAGACGACTGTTGCTGGTGAACCGATCACGAGTTGGGCGCCGAGCTCTAGTGGCGCGACCGCCTACCGGGAGCTGGCGATGGAGGTTTTGTCCCGCTCGTGAGTGACGGCATACCCGATTCCGACGCGGCGGTCTTCGCCTCGACGGACGAACTCACGCTTGAAGACCTACCCGAAGAATGGGACTTGCCGTCCGAACCAGAGCCCCTGGTGAGTGATGGAAAGTTCCGCGTTCACCTCGACAACTTCGATGGCCCGTTCGATTTGCTGCTGACCCTCATCGGCCGAAGGCAGCTCGACGTGACAGAGGTTGCACTTTCGCAGGTGACTGATGACTTCATTGCGTACCTGACAGCGGCCGGCGCCGACTTCGATCTTGGTCAAGCGACCGAGTTCCTCGTCGTTGGCGCAACGTTGCTCGATCTCAAAGCGGCTCGATTGCTCCCCGCGGCGGAGGTCGAGGACGAGGAAGATCTTGCCCTTCTGGAGGCGCGGGATCTGCTCTTCGCCCGGTTGCTGCAGTACCGCGCCTACAAGCTTGCAGCGAAGCATCTTGCGGATCTCGAGCGAAGTGCCGGACGTCGGTTCGGTCGGAATGCCGAATTGGAGGAACGGTTCGCCGCGCTGAGCCCCGAACTGCAAATCGGGATTGACCTCTACCAGTTCGCGGCGATAGCCGCTGCGGCGGTAAAGCCAAAGCCCGTGCCGATGGTTGGCATTGACCATATTCATGCCGCACGGGTCAGCGTCCGCGAGCACATGGCTGCAATGCGCGAGCGGTTGGCCCGCGTCGGCACAGCAACGTTTCGGGCGTTAGTTGCTGAGTGCAATTCCACCCTCGAGGTCGTCGCGCGGTTTCTGGGATTACTCGAGCTTTACCGCGATGGCGACGTCGCCTTCGACCAGGCCGAGGCGCTGTCCGAACTGAGGGTCAGATGGACCGGCGGCCAGACACGGACAGATGGTGGGAACGATCCCGACGAGGAGTACGAGTGATGTCAGAGCCGAATGCCGATCCGGACGACCTGGCAGCGGCCGCTACTTCGCAGGCTGCGTCGAGTGACTCGGAGGCCGAGCCAGCTGTGTTGGATTTCAGCGATCGGCTCACGCTCCGTGGGGCTCTGGAGTCGCTACTGTTCGTCGCCGACAGCCCTATGGAGCTGACTCAATTGGCGGCAGCTGTCCAACGACCGATGGCAGAGGTCGCCGAAGTCATGGCGGCGATCACGGCGGATCTGGACGACCGCGGGTCCGGATGGCAATTGCGCCCTGCGGCCACCGGCTTTCGGCTGTATACCCGTGATCGGTACGCGCCTGTCATCGAGGCGTTCCTGCTGGACGGCCAGCGGAGCAAGCTGAGTCAGGCAGCGCTCGAGACGCTGGCCGTGATCGCGTACCGGCAACCGGTCACGCGCGCCCGGATATCTGCAATTCGCGGTGTCAACGTCGACGGGGTCGTCCGGACTCTGTTGAGCCGGGGCCTGATCACGGAGGTAGGTTTGGATCCAGACACCGGGGGAGGCCTGTACCGCACGACCCAGGAGTTTCTGGAAAAGATGGGCATAGCCTCGGTCGACGAGCTACCTTCACTCGCCCCGTTGCTTCCCGAGCTCGACACGATTGATTCCGACGGACTCTGATGAACTCTCGACCCTTCGACGACCGACCCGCTCGACCCGAGCGCGCTCCGGACGGCCACATCCCCGACGGCATCAGGCTTCAGAAAGTCCTGGCCAGCGCCGGTGCCGGATCGCGGCGACACAGCGAACAACTCATTGCCGACGGCCGCGTGACCGTCGATGGCCAACCGGCAGAGCTTGGTACGCGAGTTGATCCGGCCGTGTCAATCGTCCGAATCGACGGCAAGCGCATCAACCTCCGCACAGATCTGGCCTACCTCGCGATGAACAAGCCGCGGGGAGTCGTGACAGCGATGTCGGACCCGCAGGGTCGGCCGTGTGTCGGCGACTACGTAGCAGACCGCCCCGAACGCTTGTTCCACGTAGGTCGACTCGACGCCGAGACCGAAGGCCTTCTGATACTTACCAATGACGGCGACTTCGCACATCGCCTCGCGCACCCGTCGCACGGCGTCGTCAAGACCTACATTGCGGACGTCCCGGGCCCAGTAGACCCGAAACTTGGTCGCATACTCGCCGCTGGAGTCAACCTGGAAGACGGACCGGTTCAGATCGACGGCTTTCGTATCGTTGATGCTTCGGGAAGCCGCGCGCTAGTCGAGGTGTCGCTGCACGAGGGTCGCAAGCACATAGTGCGCCGACTGCTCGAGGCAGTCGGCCATCCTGTTAGCCGCTTGGTGCGGACCTCGGTCGGCCCGGTTCGGCTCGGAGACCTGCGGCAGGGGACGCTGCGCGAGCTGACAGGCGACGAATTGAGTGCGCTATACCAACAGCTCGGTCTGTAGCGGACGGGAGGATGACGTCGCCGCTGCGGCTCGGCAGGGTTAAGTATGCGAAGACGGAACAGAGGACGAATCAGTCGAGTCTGACCATGAGATCTACATTCTGAAGAACTGTGAAAGGTGAGGAAATTGTCGGTGAGGGCAGTTCGGGGGGCCATACAGGTCGCGGACAACACTCGTGATGAGGTCTTGGACGGCGCGACCGAGTTGGTTCTCGGGGTGATGCAACGAAACGGAATCGAGCCGGATGATCTGATTTCGATTTTGTTCACCGCGACACCTGACTTGACCGCAGAGTTCCCTGCGTATGCAGCGCGACAGCTCGGTCTCACCGACGTGCCGCTAATGTGCGCCTCGGAAATAGCCGTCCCGGGCGCCTTGCCCCGCACCCTTCGGCTACTGGCACATGTGGAGACGTCGCGCCCTCGCTCCGAGATTCGGCATGTCTATCTCCGTGGCGCGGCGGCTCTCAGGACCGATCTACCCCAGTAGCGGCTACACACCGACCGTCCCGATTCGACTCAGCCGATTCGGACAGTCGGTGGATGGTGCTTCAAGCCCGTATCCTGATGGGTGGCTCCGGCGAACGGAGTGAGAATTCGCAGGGCTCGCTGTTCCTACAGCGTCGTTGGCGTGTTCTCTCCCGATGCAGAGACTGGACACGCTTGATATGGGTGCGCGACCGACTGAAGTCCCGTTTCGCGGGGTAGTCGCCTTGGACGGACCGTCGGGAACGGGCAAGTCGACTGTCGCTCGACAGCTGGCTCAGCGGCTGGGGGTCGCTTACCTTGACACCGGAGCGATGTATCGGGCGGCCACGGTGGCGGTCCTCAGAGCCGAGGTCGATCTGACTGACGCGGTCGCAGTCGCGAACACAGTTGCGGGCATAGACCTGCTGATCGGTACCGACCCAGCGAGGTCGACTGTCACATTGAACTCGGAGTCCGTCGACGCCGAGATTCGGTCTGCGGAAACGACCGCTGCTGTGAGTGCGGTCGCGGCGATCGGTGCTGTGCGTGAGCAGTTGGTGGCGCAGCAACGCGCGATCATCTCGGCTGGATCAATTGTGGCGGAAGGTCGCGATATCGGCTCCGTCGTATGGCCTGACGCCGAACTCAAGGTGTATCTGACCGCTACGGAACAGATCCGTGCACTACGTCGGGCGGGCGAGCTCGCGTTGAGCGACGTTGCTGCCGTAGCTGCAGACATTCGCCGCCGGGACGATTTCGATTCGTCTCGCGCAGTGAGCCCGTTGCATCGTCCCGATGGCGCAACGGAGGTCGACACCTCCGAACTGTCTGTCACAGAAGTGGTGGATGTACTCGAGCAGCTGGCCAGACAGGTCATGAGCGTTCCCAGCCGTGGCTGACTGTCGACTGTTATCCAATCCCGAGAGTGTTAACGATGACTGAGCAAGATCTACACGACGAAGACGCACAGCAAGGAGCGGAATCCGACGTCGGATCCGACGACGAGACACCGCTGTCGGTCCCGGTGGTGGCCGTCGTTGGCCGTCCGAACGTCGGAAAATCCACCCTGGTGAATAGGATCCTCGGGCGCCGCGAGGCCGTTGTGCAGGACATTCCAGGCGTCACTCGTGATCGCGTCGCGTACGACGCAGTGTGGGGCGGACGGCAGTTCACCCTCGTAGACACCGGCGGCTGGGAACCCGACGCGACGGGATTGCAGGCGATGGTTTCTCGGCAAGCCGAGCAAGCCGTCGTCACAGCCGACCTTGTCTTGTTCGTCATCGATTCCCGCACCGGCGCCACGGAAACTGACCTGGTTGTGGCACGAACGCTGCGCCGTGCAGGACGCCCTGTAGTTCTGGCCGTGACCAAAGTGGACGACGAACGCGGCGAGTCAGACGCTGCGGAGTTGTGGTCGCTTGGCCTGGGTGAGCCCTATCCGGTCAGTGGTCTGCATGGACGTGGTTCCGGAGACTTGCTCGATGCCATCCTGGCCAAGCTGCCCGACGCTCCCCGAGAATCGGATCTTGAGGGAGGCCCGCGGCGAGTTGCCCTCGTCGGTCGACCGAATGTGGGCAAGTCGAGCCTGCTGAACAGGTTGACCGGCGAGGAACGATCGGTTGTCGATTCGGTCGCCGGGACAACGGTCGATCCGGTCGACAGCCTGCTGCAGCTTGGCGACGAGGTCTGGCGGTTCGTCGACACAGCTGGACTCCGACGAAGAGTCAACAACGCCTCCGGAATGGAGTACTACGCGAGCTTGCGCACTGCGAGCGCAATCGAGGCTGCCGAGGTCGCCGTCGTGTTGCTCGATGCCTCCGAAGTGATCTCCGAGCAGGACCAGCGCGTCATAACGATGGTCATTGAGTCCGGGCGCTCCCTGGTCATTGCGTTCAACAAATGGGACCTTGTCGATGAAGATCGACGGGAGATGCTCGAGCGCGAGATCAATTGGGAATTGCAGCGGGTGCAGTGGGCGCCTCGCGTCAACGTCTCTGCCAAGACGGGACGCTCTGTCGACAAGCTCGCCATAGCTCTGAGGACGTCGCTGGCTGCCTGGGATCGACGAATTCCCACCGGCCGACTGAACACCTGGCTGAACGAGATCGTCGCGGCCACACCGCCCCCCGGCCGCGGCGGCAAACACCCCCGGGTGCTCTTCGCGACGCAAGCCGATACGCGACCGCCGAGATTTGTGCTGTTCACGACCGGCTTCCTTGAATCCGGATATCGCCGGTTCATAGAGCGCAAATTGCGTGAGGACTTCAACTTCGAGGGCACCCCCATCGAGATCTCGGTGCGGGTTCGCGAGCGAGGCATTCGCGGCGAGCGTTGATGCATCACCAGTACCGCGGCGCGCCCTGGGCCGTCACTAGGCTAGAGTCGTCTCCGGTTCGCGGGCTGGTCCGCGGCACCGGGACGGGCTGTAGCGCAGCTTGGTAGCGCACCTGACTGGGGGTCAGGGGGTCGCAGGTTCAAATCCTGTCAGCCCGACCAGAAGGTCCCGGATTTCTGTAGGGAATCCGGGCTATGTCGATCATGAAAGGCAGCGGTCGGTACTGCTGGACTCAGTACGGGGCTGCGCGTGCGAGCATGGAGCGATGAGCATTCCAGGTGCGGGACCGGACGTACCAAGCACGGTTTTCGCGCCTGCGATGGATGACCAGCCGCAATCAGCCGAACCGGAAATGGTCTCAGCCCGGTCCGCTGTCCTGACGATTCCGAACCTGTTGAGCTTTGCGAGGTTGCTCGGCGTACCCCTCTTTTTGTGGCTTCTGCTCGGACCCCACGCCGATGGTTGGGCACTGGTCGTGCTGATGGTCAGTGGTATTACCGACTGGGCTGACGGCGTCCTGGCACGCAAACTCAACCAGACTTCGGCGCTGGGGGCGTTGCTCGATCCGCTAGCAGATCGCCTCTACATCCTCGCCACGTTGTTCGGATTGGTACTGCGGCACGTGATTCCGTGGTGGTTGGCAGCGATCATCGTCGGACGCGACCTGATTCTGCTGGCTACGCTGCCTGCCCTCCGGCGTCGCGGCCTCACGGCGCTACCAGTCCACTATCTCGGTAAGGCCGCTACCTTCAACCTCTTGTACGCGTTTCCGTTGTTGCTGATCGGATCGCACACAGGCACCCTCGGCGACATCGTGAAACCTGTCGCATGGGCGTTCACGATCTGGGGGACCGCACTGTACGTGTGGGCCGGAGCGCTCTACCTGGTGCAAGTGCGCAGGCTGACTATCCAGATGCCGGTGGGCTGACCGATGACCGTCCAAAGACCACCCTCCGAACCCGTCTCGGCACCGCCGGCTTCGGTGACCGGCGCAAGCCATCCGACCTGGACGACCGCACTGCTCGACGATCTGCTTACAAACACGCTCGACCCGGGCTATCGCGCCGCGGCGGAGTCGCAACGCAAGAGTCACCGGTGGGATCGTCCGATGGTCTGGATCGGCTGCCTGGCGGTTGGGTTGCTGCTCGTTGTCGCCTACCAACAGAACCATCGCTCCGCGCCGGCCCGGGAGGCCGCGAGCCACGACCTGATCACTCGCATTCACAGCCTGCAGGCCGCCGGTACCAAGATGGACTCCCAGGCCAAGTCACTCGCGGCAGAAGTGGCTGCGCTACGTGATGCGCAGCTCTCCGCGGTCGGCGACCCAGGCTTGAAGAACCTAGAAATCAGCTCGGGCAGCGTGGCGGTCTCCGGGCCAGGGGTGTCGATCGAACTGGGCGAGCCGGCCGCGCCCGTGTCTTCTGCCAGCAACGGACGCGACGGCACCGGCAACCAGCAACAGGGAGCGCTGATTCATGACGTTCAGGTTCGTGATGTCGTCAATCAGCTATGGAATTCCGGTGCCGAGGCCATCGCAGTCAATGGCATCAGGCTGACAGCTACCTCAGCGATCCGATTCGCCGGCGAATCCATCTTGGTCGACTTTCAGACGATCAACACGCCCTACACCATCGATGCCGTAGGCGATCGGAACGGGATGCTGCTTGCCTTCGCCGATTCCCCAATTGCCCGCGCTCTCAAGACCGCCCAGCAGGTGCAAGGCATCACTTTCAAATTCGACGGCAAGTCGGGACTGAAGCTGCCGGCAGCCACGGTCGTGAAGCAGCAGTACGCGTCCCCGGGTCTGTCGACAGCAGAACCGGCCAGCGGCGCAGCGCCAACCAATGCCGTTGACGGCAAGTCGGGTGCGCCGCGCGGCTCCGCAGGCACCGCCACCGGATCGGGTACCAATGGTGGCGACCCCAATAAGGTGACGCCGCATGATTCTCCGAGCAACCCGAGTAGTAGGGAAACCCATCAATGATTGCGGCGGCTGCGCTTGTCATTGGCGTCATACTCGGGCTGGTATTTCGCCCGACCGTGCCGCTTTGGCTCGAGCCTTACCTCCCCATCGCCGTGGTCGCGGCACTTGATGCTGTCTTCGGTGGTATCCGGGCACGGCTTGACGGCATCTTCGATGCGAAGGTGTTCGTGGTCTCATTCGTCTCGAACGTATTGGTCGCGGCACTGATCGTGTTCATGGGCGACAAGCTCGGCGTCGGCGGCCAACTCTCGACTGCCGTAGTGGTGGTCCTCGGCATTCGCATTTTCGGCAACGCGGCCGCCATCCGCCGACACCTCTTCCGAGCATGATGGCTCTTGCGATATGGCGAATTTGACATGAGCGACGCCCCACCGGTCCGGCCCGAAGGCTCTGAGCCGACTCGGGCAGATGACTCTGTGCCAGATGACTCTGTGCCAGATGACTCTGTGCCAGATGACGCTGTGCCAGATGACTCTGTGCCAGATGACGCTGTGCGGTCCAGACGCGGTCTGAACCGGACTGCGACGGTGCTCATCGGTACGCTGCTCGCCATTCTCGGCTTCGCCTTAGCCGTGCAGTTTCGCTCCAACGCCAGTACCGACTCGCTCTCGACGGCGCGTGAAGACGATCTCGTGCGAATTCTCGACGACCAGAACAGCCGGATCGAGCGCCTTCAGGGGCAGATAAGTGACTTACAGACCGCGAAATCCAACCTCTCCGACAGTGGCAGCAACAACGCGGCCGCGCGTCAGGAGGCCCAGAGTCAAGCGGACGCGCTCGCTGTCTTGGCCGGGACGGCTCCGGCGCACGGACCAGGCATTCAGGTACTCATCACTGACCCGGATCACGCGTTGAAGGCCGAGGACCTCTTGGACGTGGTGGAGGAATTGCGCGGAGCGGGCGCCGAGGTCATCCAGTTCGGATCAGTCCGGGTCGGGACGGCCAGCGCGTTCACGGACGGTCCCGGTGGCGTGGTGCTTGACGGCACGACTCTTTCAGCTCCATACACGGTGCTGGCAATAGGCGACGCGAAGACAATGGACACGGCGCTGAACATTCCGACAGGAGTAGTGAGCAGCGTCCGCAGTGCCGGCGGTCAGGCAGAGATTGCCGAGAAGGACTTGATCGAAGTCACCGCCGTTCGCCCCGTTTCGAAACCGAAGTACGCCACTTCGACCAACAAGTGATGCGACCAACGAATGAGGTGCGGCGGCCGAGTGGCCCGTAGCCGAGCACCCTATGCAACCAGATAGGGTCGCGGCTACTGGAGCCGTTCACGGCCGCATAGCCCATTCAAGGTCATACGGCCGGGCCAAGGGCTACATATCCGACAACATCATTGAGGTGACATCGTGTCCGAAGTTCCCGACGATCTCCGCTATACCGCCGACCACGAATGGGCAAAGCTCATCGACGGCTCGAAGGTACGAGTCGGAATCACCGACTATGCGCAAGCGTCTCTCGGAGACATCGTCTTCGTGTCGGTACACGAAGTCGGAAGCGCGGTCTCGAGCGGCGACACCTTCGGGGAGGTTGAGAGCACAAAGAGCGTGTCTGACTTGTACTCGCCCCTCAACGGCACAGTGGTGGCGCGCAACGAAGCTCTGGACGCCAATCCCGAGCTCGTGAACTCAGACCCCTACGGTGCGGGCTGGATCGTCGAAATCGATGTCGCCGGTGCCAGCGAGCTTGACGCCCTGATGGACGCGACCGCTTACCGAACAGTCGCGGTCGATTAAACCTCCACCTCGCGTTGACCCTTGCTACGGCCCGAACTAGGCTCGCCCAACATGGCCGCGCGGATGCCGAGAGCATCGGGCATCATGAACCGGTCCGTTGGGGTTCGCCGGTGGGCTCTGTGTTGAGAAGAAAGGGCGTTGACCAGCGTGTTTTGCACTGCTTGTGGCACCGAGAATTCCACCGAGAGCCGCTTCTGCGCCCAGTGCGGTGCACCCTTGGGCAACGGTGGTTTGCCACCAGGTACCCGACCGAGCGGTCCGGAATCGACGTCCATTTTCTCGAGCCCGGCGCCCTCCTCGCCCGCGCCGGCCACCGATAGCGACGCGGACTTCTCCGCTGAAGCTCATCAGCGCGCCGTAGATGCGTTGACGCCCGGATCGGCGCTGCTCGTAGTGAAGCGGGGGCCCAATGCGGGCAGTCGCTTCCTGCTTGATCAAGACGTGACCACCGCAGGGCGACACCCGGACAGCGACATCTTTCTAGATGATGTAACGGTCTCGCGTCGACACGTCGAATTTCGGCGCGATGGCGCCGGGTTCGCCGTGTACGACGTAGGAAGCCTTAACGGCACCTACGTCAACCGCGAACGAATTGATTCTGCGGCTCTGGCCGGCGGCGACGAAGTGCAGATCGGCAAGTTCCGGCTGGTGTATCTGACTGCGGCTGGAGCGACAGTGTGAGCGCGACCAACCCGAGCATTCCATCGCGCGGCACGCTTTCGATCGGAGAGGTTCTATCGCAACTTCGCTCTGACTTTCCCGATGTCACGATCTCGAAGATCCGGTTTCTCGAGGACCAGGGATTGGTCCAGCCCGACAGGACACCCTCGGGCTATCGCAAGTTCTCATCCTCCGATGTCGCACGCCTGCGCTACGTGCTCAGCCAGCAGCGGGACAATTACCTTCCGTTGAGGGTGATCAAGGAGCAACTCGAGGCCATCGATTCCGGTCATGCTCCATCACTCATCGGCGGTGTCCCTCGTCCAGCTCATTTGGCGATAACCGATAACGCTCCGACTTCCGAGCACTTCCGATCCGCGCCGGCGGCGTTGCGGTTAACCCGTGAGGAGCTACTCAACACCGTTGGCCTGACTTCCGATCAACTTCGGGAGTTGGAGCAATTCGGTCTGATCTCAGCGCGCAGCGGTGGCCTGTACGACGATGATGCGCTCGCGATTGCGCAGATCGTGTCGGACCTGGCTCGCTTCGGCATCGAGGGCCGTCACCTCCGAAGCTTCAAGAAGGCGGCTGAGAGCGAAGTAAGCCTCTTCGGCCAGGTCGCAGGCCCGATGGTCAAGCAACGGAGTAGCGATGGCCGGGCCCGGGCCGAGGAGACGGTGCGTGAGCTCGCCGCGTTATCCGTGCGCCTGCACACGGCGCTCGTACAGATCGGGCTGCGCGACATCGTCGGTTGAGGCGGATCAGGCTAGGCTCGAAGGGCGGCAGCGATCTGTCGGAGCTCGTGTGGTGATTCGGCTATTGCAGGGAGGGAACATGACGCTGCACCCGTTGCAGGTTGTCGGCGTTCGCGTCGAGTTGCCCGCGAATCAACCGGTCGTGTTGCTCAAGGAGACAGACGGCGTCCGCTACCTCCCGATCTGGATCGGCGCCGTGGAGGCATCAGCGATCGCGTTCGAACAGCAAGGCGTACAGACACCCCGGCCGATGACACACGATCTACTGAAAAACGTTATCGATGCGCTAGGTGGCGATCTCAAGCAAGTGTCGATCACTGAGTTGCGTGATGACGTCTTTTATGCGGAGTTGCAGTTCGGAGATGGCACCACCGTCAGCGCCCGGCCCTCGGATGCAATTGCGTTGGCCTTGCGCACCGAGACCCCAATTGTCGGGGACGAGAGCGTGCTGGCCGCGGTTGGTATTGCGATCCCCGATGAGGACGAAGACGAGGTAGAGCGTTTCCGAGAGTTTCTCGACCAGATTTCGGCGGACGACTTTGCAGGCTCCGAGGGTGACGAACCCCGCCCGGAGACTGGCTGAGTGATCCTGGTGCGGCCGCCGTGGGGCCGGCCGGGCGGCCGCGCGGGCTGCGCACCGATGAGGGGAACTCTCGACGTGCACCTGAGGGTTATGTTTTTCGCTGAAGCGCGGCGAGGCGCGTTGACCGAGAGACCACGGACGGCATACCGTCGTCAAATACCCACCGTGCAATTCGACAGCTGATTCCACCCGATGTCATCCTGGCTGCAGAGTCAGTCTGACATCAGACAACGTGGGTAGCTGTGGCACGGCGGAATCGGAACGACTCGGCACAACTCAGGGAGATCGACGTGGTTGACGAAACGCCGGAACAGGGTGCTCTTTTCGCGCAGCCGTCGCTCGGTGCCGACGATTCGGTGGGCTATCGCGGACCAACGGCATGTTCAGCAGCTGGGATCACTTACCGGCAACTCGATTACTGGGCGCGGACTGAACTGGTTGTGCCATCTGTCCGGTCAGCCGCAGGGTCGGGCAGCCAGCGTTTGTATTCTTTCAAGGACATCCTGGTGCTGAAGGTCGTAAAGCGACTCCTCGACACCGGTGTCTCGTTGCAAAACATCAGGGCCGCGGTCGAAATCCTGCGTACGCGCGGTGTCGACGATTTGGCGCACATAACGTTGCTCTCTGATGGTACGACGGTCTACGAGTGCACCTCTTCAGAAGAAGTAGTAGACCTCCTGCGCGGTGGTCAAGGCGTTTTCGGCATCGCGGTCAGCGGTGCCCTACGTGAGCTTGCCGGCTCACTGGCGAGCTTGCCGTCCGAGCGAACCGACGGCTTGGTCGAGGCACCGTCAACGGACGAACTGTCACAACGACGCCAGCGGCGCACAGCAACAGCCTGAGACCGGCTACCGTGCGGCGGGGTGTAGCCCCGTCGGTAGGCCCGCTGACTGGTATTCTGGCGGTACCGCGACACGCATATGGGAGAGTTCAACCGGACGCCATCCGGTTTGACGCCGAAGGGGCAATTTCCCCGCCAACCTCTCAGGCTCAAGGACCATATGCGTAGGTAGCTCTGAAAGGCATCGCCGCCTGACAGAGGGGGAGTCTCGCGCCCGGTAGGGCCGCAGGCTTCGACTCTCTGTCTACAGGCAACCAGCAGGAGCACGCATGACGAATTCCCCGGCAAATTCCGCAGCAAATTCCGATCTACCCCCGCTGACGCCGTTTTCGGCGCGTCACATTGGGATCACTGACGCGGTCGATCAAACCGCGATGCTTAAGGCCATCGGCTATGCCGAGATCGACGATCTCCTGTCGGCGGCCGTGCCGGAATCCATCAGGACGCGGATTGCGCTCGCACTTCCAGCCGCTAGCAGCGAAGCCGAGGTCGCGGCGGAGTTGAGGGCCCTCGCCGATCGCAACGTAGTCCGAGCATCGATGATCGGCTTGGGGTACTACGACACGATCACACCGGCGGTGATCAGACGCAATGTCTTAGAGAGTCCTGCGTGGTACACGGCATATACGCCCTACCAGCCTGAGATCAGCCAAGGCCGGCTCGAGGCGCTGCTCAACTTCCAAACCATGGTCGAGGACCTGACCGGGCTGCCGACCGCCGGCGCCTCCTTGCTCGACGAAGCGACAGCTGCTGCCGAGGCAATGGCTTTGGCGCATCGAACGGCGCCGGCGGTAAAGGACGGCGCGTCGGTGTTCTTGATCGATGCGGATTGCTTTCCACAGACTGTCGATGTCGTGCGCACCCGCGCGGAAGCGTTAGGGCTGCAGGTTCGCGTCGAAGACCTCAGCGACGGTTTGCCAGCCGCGGAAGGCCCGGCGCCGTTCGGCGTATTGATGCAGTATCCCGGCGCGTCAGGCGAAGTGCGCGACCTGCGTCCCGTCATCTCGGCCGCGAAGGCTGCCGGAGCCATTGTCGCCGTCGCCGCGGATCTACTCGCGCTCACTTTGCTCATGCCGCCGGGTGAGCTAGGCGCCGACATCGCGATTGGAACCACTCAACGCTTCGGAGTACCGATGGGCTTTGGCGGCCCACATGCCGGTTACATGTCGATTCGAGCTGGACTCGAGCGCCAGTTGCCGGGCCGCCTCGTCGGAGTTTCGGTCGATGCTGACGGACATCCAGCGTATCGACTCGCCTTGCAAACCCGTGAGCAACACATCCGACGCGAAAAGGCCACCTCGAATATTTGTACCGCGCAGGTACTTCTCGCTGTCATCGCATCGATGTACGCCGTTTATCACGGCCCGCTGGGTCTTCGCACGATTGCCGAGCACGTGCAGGCCAAGGCATCGGGGCTGGCGCAGGCCCTTGAAGCGGGCGGTGTTGACGTGCAAACGCATCGCTTTTTCGACACCTTCACGGTTCGTATCCCAGGCCGTGCGCGCGCAGTTCTGTCAGCCGCCGACCAACAGGGTGTGAACCTGCGGCTGATCGACGAAGATCATCTTGGAATCGCCTGCGACGAAGCCACGACCGAGGCGCACCTGTCTGCTGTGCTCGCAGCCTTCGACATTCCGAATTCGGCCGGTCGTCCGGTCGCTTCGCCTACGTCCTGCCTTGATGTTCGCACTGAGGGCGTGTCGGCTCTCGTTCGCACTTCGGATTATCTCTCGCATCCAGTCTTCAACACCCATCACTCTGAGACGTCGATGCTTCGCTACCTCCGACGGCTGGCTGATTCCGACTACGCCCTGGATCGCGGGATGATTCCGCTCGGATCCTGCACGATGAAGTTGAATGCCACCACCGAGATGGAGCCGGTGACCAACCCGGGTTTCGCCAACATCCACCCGTTCGCGCCCGAGGGACAGTTTGACGGTTACGCCAGCCTGATCGATGATCTGCAGCGTTGGCTCTGTGAGATAACTGGATACGACTCGGTGTCGCTACAACCAAACGCCGGCGCGCAGGGTGAGTTCGCTGGCCTGCTGGCAATTCACAACTATCACCGAAGCCGGGGCGACGACCAGCGTGACATCTGCCTCATCCCCGCGAGCGCGCATGGGACGAACGCGGCATCCGCGGTCCTGGCAGGTATGCGCGTCGTGGTCGTTGCAACAAGCGGAGAGGCTGGCGAGGTTGACCTTTCCGACCTGAAAGCAAAGGTCGCGCTGCATGCCGACCGACTCGCGGCGATCATGGTGACCTACCCGTCAACGCACGGCGTCTTCGAGGATCACATCGGCGAGGTGTGCGAGCTAGTGCACGCGGCGGGGGGCCAAGTCTATGTAGATGGCGCCAACCTGAATGCCATGGTCGGGTTGGCTCGACCGGGGCAGTTCGGCGCGGATGTCTCGCATCTGAACTTGCACAAGACCTTCTGCATTCCGCACGGTGGCGGAGGTCCTGGTATAGGCCCGGTAGCAGTGCGGTCGCACCTGGCTCCGTTCTTGCCGAACCACCCGCTGCAGGCCAGTGCCGGTCCTACGACCGGAGCCGGGGCTATCTCAGCCGCACCATGGGGTTCGGCCTCCATCCTGCCGATCACCTGGGCCTATCTACGTCTGATGGGACCGGACGGTCTGGTCGAGGCCACCTCAACTGCGATTCTGTCTGCCAATTACATCGCCGCTCGGTTGAACGAGCACTATCCAGTTCTCTACACGGGTGTTCGCGGCTTGGTGGCACACGAGTGCATCCTCGATCTTCGCCAGATCACCAAAGACACGGGCGTTTCAGCTGAAGACGTCGCCAAGCGACTTATTGATTACGGATTTCACGCGCCAACAATGTCTTTTCCGGTCGCTGGCACTTTGATGGTGGAACCAACCGAGAGCGAGGACCTAGTCGAGATCGACCGCTTCATCGATGCCATGATTGCCATCAAGGCTGAGATAGACGAAGTCGGTGGGGGTCGCTGGCCTGCGACCGACAATCCGCTGCGGAATGCACCGCATACGGCGCAGTCCTTGGTCGGAGATTGGGACCATCCATACAGCCGTTCGACCGCGGTCTACCCAGCCGGAGTAGATCCGAAGTCAAAGTACTGGGCACCGGTCCGTCGTATCGACGGTGCATTCGGCGATCGGAATCTTATGTGCTCTTGTCCGCCGGTCGAGGCGTATGCCTGAAACCGAAAGGTCTAGCTAGGCCGCCGGCGGTTCGGACTCCCGACGCCGCCGGACGACGGGTCTGACTAGGCGACTCGATGCAGTGCGGCTGCCGTGAGATCGGCGCGTCGTGCATGTAGACAGTGACCGTCAGGCAGGATCTCCCCGGAGTCCTCGAAGAGTACGACGCCGTTGCACAGCAGGCTCCAACCCTGCTCCGGATGGCAGGCGATGACGTGTGCGGCATCGCGGTCCGGACCTGCGGCATCCGGGCATCGTGGTTCATGGATACATGCTGACCGAGTGATGGTGTGAACCGAGACAAGGTCGCTCGTCTGATCCGATACGCGATCGGAGAAATTGCTCATGCCACTTCCTTGCTAGCTGAATGTGTTCTAGTACACATCTATCATGGACCCTCCGAGAGCGATTCCACTCCCACACGCCGGTATTTATCGCCTCGTCACCGATTCGCAATCTTTACACAGACTAAACGTGGACAAATGGGAAGCCTTTAATGTCACCTAGTGTGATGTTTTCAATGCGCATCGTGGCGCGGGTCAGGTTCTTCCTGCTTCTTCCTGTGCTTCGCGAAGTGTTTTGGTGTGCGGTACCCAGGTAGCCATCTTGACCGGAAACCCAGCGTTTCTAGCCGATCGAATCACGTCAGGATCGTCGTCCACGAAGATGGCAATGTCGCGTTCAGCCAGATGTCGAAGAACGTCCACCTTGAGGAATCGGGCGGGTCGGTAGTCGTGTGGCGGGCGCATCCACAGCTCGTCCGTAGGCAAATCAAATTTGGTCAGCCAATCGACTGTCGTCCGGCGAAGCCAGTCAGGTCGTCCAGTTAGCCAGGCGATTTCACGACCTTCGGCGATCTGGGCTTGAACGAGCTCGACGCCGGTCTGCAGGGGCGTATCCAGATGAGCGTCGTCGAAGAACCCGTCCCAATCCTGTGGATAGTCGAGGAAGTGCAGGCGGTGGCGTACGTCGGCCACCACGCCGTCGATGTCAAAGACTGCAATCGTCACTCACGGAGTTTATGCGTCACTGCGTTCTGCTCGGGACCGGCGGGGCGCTCGACACGAAGCGGTCTGCCAGAAGCGACTAGGAGAAGGGTTAGAAGAAGCGAGTTGGAAGAAACTGGTTAGGAAAGGTAGCGGCCGGCGTATCCCGCTAGACTCTTGTAAACGTGGAGTTCATCAACGGCCTGACGCCTTCGCACGACCTGACCTACGACGACGTGTTCATGGTCCCGCGATATTCGAACGTGTCCTCCCGGTTCGACGTGGATCTCACGACGAACGACGGCAGTGGTACGACGATTCCACTCGTCGTGGCAAACATGACCGCAGTTGCAGGACGCAGGATGGCCGAAACAGTCGCGCGTCGTGGCGGGATAACGATCCTTCCGCAAGACATCCCGGGCGAGATCGTGGCCGATGTGGTGGATTGGGTGAAGCGGCGCGATCTCGTCCACGAAACGGCTCTCACTCTCAGCCCGACAGATACCGTTTCCGATGCACTCGCGCTACTGCCCAAAAGAGCTCACGGTGCCATCGTCATCGTCACCGACGGCAAGCCGGTCGGGGTCGTCGCCGAGCGCGATTGTGCAGGCGCAGACCGCTTCGCGCGACTCGGCGAGGTGATGTCGACGCGGCTCGTGACCCTTCCGGCGCACACCGAACCCCGACAGGCCTTCGACCTGCTCGCGGATGAGCATCACCGGCTGGCACCCGTCGTGGATGCGTCGGGTCTACTCGTCGGAGTTCTCACGCGGACGGCCGCCCTACGAGCGACGCTGTACGAGCCTGCTGTTGACAGTGACGGCCGGCTTCGGGTGGGCGCCGCCATCGGCGTCAACGGTGACGTGCGGGGCAAGGCCGAGCGCATGCTGGCGGCTGGTGTCGACTTGCTGGTCGTCGATACGGCGCACGGTCAACAACAGAGAATGGTCGATGCGCTTAAGGCGATTCGTGATCTCGCACCTGCCGTGCCGATCGTCGCCGGCAATGTGGTCTCCGAAGCCGGCGCGGTCGATCTCATTGATGCCGGAGCGGACATTATCAAGGTCGGCGTGGGCCCCGGTGCGATGTGCACGACCAGGATGATGACGGGGGTAGGCAGGCCCCAGTTCTCCGCCGTACTGGAATGCGCACGGGTAGCCCGCCTAAGAGGAAAACACGTCTGGGCCGACGGCGGTGTCAGGCACCCGCGTGACGTGGCGTTGGCGCTGGCGGCCGGGGCTTCGTCAGTCATGATCGGGTCATGGTTTGCGGGCACGTACGAATCTCCTGGCGACCTGCACATCGCAGCCGACGGACGCTCGTACAAAGACAGCTTCGGGATGGCGTCGGCCCGCGCGGTGGCGAGTCGCACGAGTGAGGAGACCCCGTTCGATCGCGCTCGTAAGGCGATCTTCGAAGAGGGCATCTCCACCGGCCGAATGTTTCTGGACCCGCAGCGGCCAGGCGTCGAGGACTTGATCGACTCGATCATTGCCGGGGTTCGTTCGGCCTTCACCTATGCGGGCGCGCGGACCATTGACGAGTTCAGCGAGCGCGCACTGGTCGGTGTCCAGAGCGCAGCAGGCTACGCCGAAGGCCGCCCGTTGGGCGTCGGCTGGTAAATATGCTCGGTGGGCCGCGGCTACTCGAATCGTCCTTGACGGCGGCACTTGAACCGGGCATCCTGAACATATGAACATGCGTTCAGGTATGGATGCGACGCCGAAGATAGCTGCCACGCCCAGCTCGGCCGCGGCGCCGCGGCGCGGGCAGCCTACCGATCGAGACATCACTGACACGGCGGACGTCTTTGGCTTGCTTGCGGACCCCGGCAGGTTGCGGCTTCTCATCGCGCTACGACTAGGCGAGCAAAATGTGGGCCAGCTCGCCGATCTCAGCGGTTTGAGCGAGTCGGCCACCTCCCACGCGCTGCGGCTGCTGCGCGCCCACCGGGTAGTCGAGGTCCGGCGCGATGGCCGGATGGCGATTTATCGACTCGCCGACGTCCATGTCAGTGAGCTTCTGGAGATCGCGCTCGCGCATGCTGAACACACCGAGCTAATTCACCCGGAACGTGGCGGAGGGCATGGCAATGGCTGACGACCCCGCCATCGACGCCATCGACGGCCAAGCCCAGGCGCATGGCCACGACCATGCGGCAATCACTCCCGAGTCCGATCGAAAGTGGCTACTCGCCTCGCTCAGCGTGATCGTCCTCTTCATGGTGGCCGAGGTCGTCGCTGGTCTGGTGTCGGGGTCGCTCGCGCTGCTTGCCGACGCCGGTCACATGCTCACTGATGCCGCGGCCCTGGCCCTGGCGATCCTTTCGTCGAGGTTGGCACAACGGCCCGCGAGAGGCTCCTACACCTATGGATTTACCCGTATCGATGCTGTTTCCGCTCAAGCGAACGGCATAACGCTATTGGTGTTGGCTGCATGGTTCTATATCGAAGCGGTCCGGCGCCTGGTGGCTCCGTCGCACGTCGGTGGGAGCTTGGTGCTCGTTGTCGCTCTGATAGGAGTCCTCGTCAATCTGCTCGCGGTCATGTTGGCGAGCCGAGCCAACAAAGCCAGCCTCAATGTGCGCGGCGCTGTCGCCCATGTTGTCAACGATCTTTGGGCGTTTGCAGCGACGGCCGTCGCCGGTGCGGTAATCCTGATAACCGGTTGGGCGCGGGCTGACGCCGTCGCTTCGCTTGTAGTCGCTTCCCTGATGGTGTACTCAGGCTGCGGCCTCATCCGGGCCTCGGGCAGGGTGTTTCTGGAGGCTGCGCCCGAAGGCGTCGATCCCCGGCAGATCGGGGTCGACATGGCAGCGGTCGGTGGAGTGACGGAAGTGCATGATCTCCACGTCTGGGATCTCGGAAGCAGTGAGCCGGCCTTGTCGGCTCATATCGTGGTTGGTCCGGAGCAGGACTGCCATGTCGTTGCCAACGCAGTGCGCAAGGTGCTGATGGACCGTCACCACATCTCGCACGCAACGCTGCAGGCCGACCACCGCCACGCAAAGACTCTCGTGCTTGACGATTGCGGCGGATCATCGGGCCACGGCCCCGGCTACGTTCGCCCCGAAGTTGGCGCGCCGGCCGACGCTGCGTCGTTGGCCGTGGTCGATCCTTCCAGGTAAGCCGTCCACAGCTCCGCATAAACCGAACCGGCCGATAGCAGACTTTCGTGCGTGCCGTCCTCGACGATCCGCCCATCCGCCATGACGAGGATGCGGTCTGACCGAGCGGCGGTGGTTAGGCGATGCGCAACGGTCACGGTCGTCCGGTGCCGGCTCAACCGCTCGGTGGCCTCCGTGACGACCGCCTCGCTGGCGAGATCGAGAGCCGCAGTCGCTTCATCGAGCAGCAGGATATCGGGGTCGACGAGTTGAGCCCGGGCCAGCGCGATGAGCTGCCGTTGACCGGCTGACAGATTCCGGCCGCGTTCGCCGACTTGATGGAGATAGCCACCTCGGAGCCTGGCGATCATGTCGTGGGCTCCCACTGCACGAGCGGCTGTCTCCACCTGCGCATTCGAGGCCTGCGGATGCCCGTAGGCGATTGCGTCCCTGATGGAGCCGGGGGATAAGTACGGTTCCTGTGGCACGAAACCAAGTCGCTGGCGGTAATCGGTGAGATTCAGGGTGCGCAGGTCTATGCCGTCGACGTCGACGGATCCGCTGGACGGGTCGTAAAACCGCGCGATCAATTTCACGACCGTGGACTTACCTGCACCGGTCTGGCCGACCAGAGCTACCGATTGGCCCGCAGGAATATGGACGCTGACGTCGTCAAGCGCGGCGCGATCGGTGCCTTGGTAAGAAAAGCTGACCTCACTCAGTGTTATCTCACCCTTCAGGTCGGGAAGGGAGCGGGGTGAGACGGCCGAGGGAGTGCTGGTCGGCGTTCGAAGCAGATCCTGTAGCCGGGAAAGGCCAACGGACGCCTGCTGATAGCCGTCGAAGACTTGAGACAACTGTTGCACCGGCGCGAAGAACGCATCGAGATAGAGAAAGAATGCAATCAGTGAGCCGGAGCTGAGCGTGCCGTGGGCCAACCGCTGCGCGCCGAACGCGAGGACCAGGGCGCCGGCGAGGTCCGCGAGCAGCTGGACGAACGGAAAGTAGGCCGCGATATAGGTCTGGGCCCTGAGTCGGGACTTGCGATACTCGCTGGCCGCTCCGAGAAATTGGCGGGTGTTGTGTCGTTCACGACTGAAGGCCTGAGCAACCCGTACCCCAGCTACGTTTTCCTGAAGTTGGGCATTCACGGTGCTGACCCGCTCCCGCGCCTCCACGTACGCGGGTACAGCCAATCGCCGGAAAAGCAGCGTTGCCGCAATCAATATCGGCAACATCGCTACAAGTACGAGTGACAGTTCTGCGTCAAGCAAGATCAAGGCGATGAGCACGCCCACGAGAGTCAGGGCGCTGATGATCGCGGTTGCCAAGCCTGTCTGCAAGAAGTTGGACAGCGCGTCGACGTCGGTCGTCATCCTGGTCATGATGCGACCGCCGAGCTCTCGCTCGTAGTAATCAAGGCCAAGCCGCTGCAGATGGGCAAAGGTCTTGAGGCGCAATGTGTACAGCAACCGCTCGCCCGTTCGCCCGGTCAGGCGTTGGCCGGCCAGACTGACGCCCCAATCCAGAATGAGGACACCGAGCGCAATGGCCGAGACGAAGATGAGTACGGAGCCATCACTTTTGTTGACCCCGTTGTCGATTCCGCTTCGGATCAACAAGGGCAGCACAAGTTGCAGGAGAGCGTCGACCCCGATCAGCGCAATGCCGAGCACGAAGGCAGTGCGCAGCGGTTTCAAGAGTCGTCCCAGACTAAAACCTGGATCTGCGGCCTGCGCCGGCCCGTCGGCGACATCGGGTTGGTCGGTCGCGGGAGGCAACGCCGCGACCTGGGCGAGTAGTTCTGGCGTGGCAGGTGCGTCTCCGCCGAACACGCCGCCGCCCATCGGGCCACCCGCCGATGCCGCCGCTGCAGGCTGGCGATCAGCGACACCGTCTGTCATCTCTCCCGCGGTCGGCTCGGCTCGGATCCACAGCCTCGGCGTCACGCCGTCGACACGCTCATCGGGGCTCGTCGAGACCGTCGCCACCTTCGGGCCACCGCCGGCATCAAGTTCGCCGGCATCAAGTTCGCCGGCATCGATGCCCTCGGCATCGTCGCCAGGGCCGGCCAACAGGCGGCTGAACAATGGACATCGGGCGAGCAATTCGTCATAGCCACCGACGTCGACGACCCGTCCTTGGTCCAGAACGGCTATCCGGTCAGCTAATGCCAAGGTGGAGCGGCGATGAGCAATGAGCAATGTGGTGCGTCCAGAGATGAGGCGGCGCAAGGTGGCCAGGATCTCCCCTTCGACCCGAGGGTCGACGGCACTCGTAGCATCGTCCAGCAGCATGATCCGCGGGTCTGTCAGCAGGGCGCGTGCGAGGGCGATGCGCTGGCGCTGACCTCCAGACAGCGTTAACCCGCGCTCTCCGACCATGGTCTGGTAGCCGTCGGGCAACTCTGAGATGAACGCGTCGGCTTCAGCAGCCCGAGCAGCGCCCACGATCTGACTTTCACTGGCATTCGGACGCCCGTACGCGATGTTGCCGGCGATTGTGTCCGAGAAGAGGAAGCTGTCTTCGAACACCATGCCGATAGAGGCCCGCAAGTCAGCCATTCGCAGCTCGCGCACATCTAGCCCCCCGACGGTCAGTGAACCACCGTGGACGTCGTAGAAGCGGGGGATGAGCATGGCGATGGTGGACTTGCCAGAGCCCGCGCTGCCCACAATTGCGACGGTCTCCCCGGGCGCCACGGTGAGATCGAGTTCGCAGAGCACAGGGTTCGAGCGCGTATAGCCAAACTGCACCCTAGAGAACTCGATACCGACAGGGCCCGCCGGCAGCGGTTTTGCATCCGGTGCGTCGACCACCTCTGGCGATGAATCAATAACCTCAAGCACCCGTTCGACGCCGGCTCGGGCTTGCTGGCCGATGGTCAGCAGAGCGGTCACCTGGCGTACGGGACCGACGAGCTGACCGAGATAAGTCGAAAAGGCGAGAAAGGTGCCGATGGTGATCTCGCCGTGTAGGGCGAGATATCCGCCGAGAAGGAGTACCCCGACTTGCCCCAAGGCAGGGATAGCTGACAAGGCGGAGGAGTACTTGGCTTGCAGCCGCACGACGCGCATGCGGGAGGCGAACAGTCCCTTCGCTCGATCCCTGAGCTCATCAACCTCGCGCTGTTCCTGACCAAAGCCCTTGACCACCCGGACACCGGTCACGGCAGCCTCGACGTGGCCCACGACATCGCCCGCCTGCTGCTGCGCATCCCAGTTCGCTGGGAAGAGGTCGCGGCGCGAAGCGACTGCGACGAACCACAGCGCGGGCGCGATCAGGAACGCGACCACCGTCAGAAGGGGTGACAGCCAAAGCATCGCGACCAGCGAGATCACGAAGAGTAGGACGTTGCCGGTGAGCAACGGCAGGAACGCCAGCAGCCCCTGTACCAAGCCGACGTCCGTTATCGACCTGCTGACGACTTGACCCGTTTGAAGGCCGTCTTGGGCTGCGCCGTCCAGTCGCTGCAATGACCCGAAGATGTCGGCCCGAAGGTCATACTGCACGTTCAATGACAGCCGTCCCGCCGCGAACCGGCGATAGAAAGTCAGCCCATATTGCAGCAGGGCCGCCGCAACGAGAGTGATCACCCACGGAGTCACGGACTGTCCGGTAGGCACGGCGCCCGTGCTGTCGCTGTCGCCAGCGCTGACGATGTCAATGACGTGCTTCACGACCAATGGGACGGAGACCGAAACGAGCGCGCCGACTAACGAAGCTCCGAACGCGCCGAACAGGTCAGCACGATGGCGAAGGCAGTAGCCGAGGAGCCTGCGCAACCAACGTGCCTGTTGCTGCTCGGTCACTGCCACACTCCTATCCTATGTTTGTCCTTAGACAGGCAAAGTTTCTCCTGCCCGGCGGCCTGTAACGTGCGCTGAGCCGACGGCAGAGAGACGGAGACCGACAATGAGCTTTGCGAGCTTGGCCGTGATCATGCTCGTGAGCTTGGCCGGGCCGTTACTGGCCGCTCGGCGCGGGTGGCATTTGCCGATCGTGCTTGGCGAGTTACTGGTCGGGATTGCCCTGGGGACCACCGGAACCGGGTATCTGAACCCCTTGAATCCGAGCTTCGTCACGTTAGCCGATATCGGCTTTGCCCTGGTGATGTTCGTCGCCGGCACTCACGTTCCCCTTCGGGACCCGGGCCTGCATACCGCGTTGGGCGCTGGACTCCTGCGAGCAATGGCCGCAGCAGCAGTGGCCGTGGCCCTCGCCGCAGTGATTTCATCAGCCTTCCACGCTGGTCATTTCCTGCTCTACGCAGTGCTGATGGCGTCATCTTCGGCGGCGCTGATCCTGCCGATTGTCGACTCACTGTCCCTGAAGGGAACAGCAGTTCTCGAACTCATGCCTCAGGTGGCAATTTCAGACGCCGCTTGCATAGTCGCGCTCCCGTTGGTGATTGACCAACGCCACGCCGGTCGAGCCGCGCTCGGTGCATTGTCGGTGATAACCGCGGCAGCGATCTTATTCGTGGTGCTGCGATGGCTTGAGAACTCTGGTTGGCGACGTCGTGTGCATCGGGTGTCCGAGGAGCGACGCTTTGCGGTTGAGCTCCGGGTGAGCCTGGCAGCGCTGTTCGCTCTTGCTGCCCTGGCCGTCAGCACGCATGTGTCGATCTTGCTCGCCGGATTCTCATTCGGTCTGGCTGTGTCGGCTGTCGGTCCTCCGCGGCGACTGGCTCGCCAGCTATTTGCGCTTACCGAGGGCTTTCTCGGCCCGGTGTTCTTCGTATGGCTCGGAGCGTCCCTCAACCTGCGCGACCTGGGCAGCCATCCGCGGTTCATCTTGATCGGCGCGCTGTTGGGCTTCGGCGCGTGTGCCAGTCACCTGCTGTTACGCGGAAGGAGGCAGCCACTCAGCTTCGGTCTGCTGGCCTCGGCTCAACTCGGTGTGCCCGTAGCCGCGGCGACCATCGGCACTCAGCTGCACGTGCTGGCGCCGGGTGAACCGGCTGCGCTGATCATGGGCGCGCTGATCACCATCGCCGCGGCGGTGATAGGTGGATCGTTGGCAGGACGGGCTGGATTCGATCAGCCGGGCAGTGTGCTACCGCCGGTGAGCAGCGCTTGAGCAAGATCACCCGATTCTTCGATGCGTCGTAGCACGGAGGCGGACGTCAACTGGACGAAATCGGGGGAGGACAGCTCATCCCAACTGCGCGGCGCAGCCACCCACGGCTGTGCCCGGCCCCGCATTGAGTACGGGCATATGGTCGTCTTGGCCGGATTATTTTGACTCCAGTCGAGTAATACCTTGCCCGGACGAACGTTCTTCGCCATCTTGGCTACCACGAGGTCGGGATGTTCGGCTGACAGCGTTTCCGCGAGCGCCCGTGCGTAGGCGTGAACGACCATCGCTGACTGCTTCCCGTCCAGTGGCACGTAGAGCTGTAGGCCCTTGCTGCCGCTCGTCACCGGCACAGCTTCCAGTCCGTCATCGGCCAGCCGCTGGCGAAGGATCATAGCGACCTGGGCACAGGTTGTGAGGCCGGCTGGCGGTCCGGGATCAAGATCGATCACCAGCCGGTTCGGGTTGTGGACGCCGCCGCGCGGTCCGACGGTCCATTGCGGGACGTGGAGCTCGAGCGCAGCCAGGTTCGCGGCCCACACCAAACCCGCGGTGTCATCGATGAGAGGGAAGACGAGGGTCTCACGGTTTCGGCTCGACCCGGGGGTCGGCAACTCGACCGTTCTCAGCCAATCAGGTGCATGAGTTGGAATGTTCTTCTCGAAAAACGGCTTGGATGATGTGCCATCGGGCCAGCGAATGCGGGTCACCGGTCGATCGCGCAGATGCGGGAGCATCGCCGGCGCGACCCGTGCGTAGTAGTCCAGCACCTCGGCCTTGGTCGTGCCGGCCTCGGGATAAAGAACTTTGTCCAGGCGGCGCAACGTCAAAGTGCGTCCGTCGACGTTCACGGTCTGATCGTGTTCGGACTTAGGAGTCACGGCGCGCCCACCCCAGATCGAAGCCGTCACGGATGCCGGAGCCCAGCGCTACGGCAGTCGACGGACGGTACCGCGTGGTGCCGTCGACAACCCGCTGATCACCGTTGGGTGGCGTTCCTGGGCTGGCGAGCAGTGGGCGCATAGAGTCATGCTGCCTGTAGGACAATGGTTGCCGCCACTCGAGGGGAGCAGGGCCGTGCGCGCGATTTGGAAGGGTGCCGTGTCATTCGGCCTGGTGAACGTGCCGGTGCGTCTGTTCGCAGCAACCGAAGAACACGACATCCGGTTCCATCAGGTACATCGCGAAGACGGCGGACGCATCCGGTACAAGCGGACCTGCAGCGTCTGTGGCGAGGAGGTCAGTTACGACGACATCGCCAAAGGCTACGAATCCTCGGATGGCCAGTTGGTGATTCTCACAGACGAAGATCTCGACAAGTTACCGGTGGCCACCGGACATGAAATCGACGTGGTGGAGTTCGTACCAAGCGATCAGGTTGATCCGATCCTCTTCGCCAAGAGCTACTATCTCGAGCCCGATGCGCGGGCCACCAAGCCCTACGCCCTCCTCCGCGAGGCCTTGGTGGAAACGGATCGGATGGCAGTCGTCAAGGTCGCGCTCCGGCAGAAGGAGACACTCGCGGTGTTACGAGTGCGAGACAAGGCGATCTTGCTACAGACCATGCTGTGGCCAGATGAAATTCGTGAAGCCGACTTCGCGACTCTCGATGCTGACGTCGAGCTTCGGCCACAGGAGCTGAAGATGGCCGCATCGCTGGTGGAGAGCATGGCGGCGGACTTCGAGCCCGGTCAATTTACTGATGACTACCAGGTCGCCGTCCGCGACCTCATAGACGCGAAGCTGGAGCGGGGGGATGCAGCGGAGTTGCCCGAGGATGAATCGAAGTCAGCTGGGCAAACGGGCGGTGAGGTGATCGATTTGCTCACCGCGCTGCAACGCAGCGTCGACCGCGCTCGCGCGGGCGCCTCCACCGAGGTGGGGAGCAAGGTCGCGGGCTCGGTTACGAAGGTTGATTCGGCGAAGTCCGGTACTGCCGATCCGGGCAACAAGGCTGCGGCTCGGAAGTCTGCTCCAAGAAAGACAGCGGCCAAAAAGGCATCGCCCAAGGACCCATCAGCCAAGGATCCGGCAGCCAAGGACAATTCGGCGAAGAAAGCAGCGCCAAAAAAGGCTGCGACCGGCTGATATTCTGAAGTCGTGCATTCGCGGCAGATCTGTTGGTGGCCGTCCGACTAGGACGGACACACCGCGCTGCAAACGAACAAGCCGCAGGGGCCGTCCTCGCCAGGACGGTCTCTGCTCTGTCTGACCCTCGCTGCGCGTGGATATGCCTCCTGCCGAAGGAGGAAAATGATGCTCGATCAACGAGCAAAATCAAATGATTCATCGACACTGCGGGGTGCAAACCGATTCGACGATCGCTCAGGCGGTCGAGTCCTGACTGGCGACCGACCGACGGGTTCCCTGCACATCGGCCACTACTTCGGCACAATCGCGAATCGGGTGGCTTTGCAGCAGAGTGGCCACGATGTCTTGGTCGTCGTTGCAGATTATCAAGTCATCGCTGACCGCGATCGACCCGGAGATCTCCGTCGTACCGTTGTCGAGATGGTCTTGGACTACTTGGCTTGCGGCCTGGACCCAGCGCGGACGACGATTTTCCCGCATAGCCAGGTCCCGGCTTTGAACCAACTCATGCTGCCGTTCCTGTCCTTGGTCAGTATTGGCGAGCTCGAACGAAATCCGACCATCAAGGACGAGATTCGATTCTCGACTCAGCCCGCGGTCAGTGGTCTTATGTTGACCTACCCCGTCCATCAAGCCGCCGACATCTTGTTCTGCCAGGCTTCGCTCGTTCCGGTTGGTCGTGACCAACTTCCGCATCTCGAATTGACCCGAACCATCGCTCGGCGATTCAACGAACGGTACGGCGAGGTGTTTCAGGTACCGGAGGCTTTGCTCGGTGAGGCGACTGTTCTCGCGGGTCTCGACGGACAGAAGATGTCGAAGAGCCGCGGTAACGCGATCACGCTGCGCGATTCTGATGAAACAATTCGGACCAAGCTGCGCGCGGCGCCGACAGATTCGGAAAGGTTGATTACCTTCGAACCGCATCGTCGGCCAGAGATCGCGAATCTACTGCGGATCGCTGCCCTTTGTCGCGGCGCGGATCCCACTGATATCGCCGCGGAGGTTGGTGATTCAGGCGCGCGAGAACTGAAGAACGTTGTGGCGCAGTCCCTGAGACAGTTCCTCGCTCCGATCCGCAGGCGACGGGAAGTACTCTGCTCGTCCGATGCCGAAGCCGTGCTCGAGCGGGGAATTGCCCGCGCCACATTGCATGCTGAGCAGACCCTGGCTCTCGTCCGATCGGCGATGGGTATGGAATATGGCACTGACTCGACGGCGCACGCGGAGAAGTCCCGCATCGAGACCTGAGAAGGAGATACAGACCCGCGATCGCACGGCACGGGGTGGCCCGAAGGTTCTCAGCGAAACAAAGCGGGCCACGGCTCGATGCCGTGGCCCGCTGCTGCCTCCGCGGCCACGTCCAGGTCGTGGTCGTGAGTGGCGGCTGCAAAGCTTCACCCGGATCGCGTCTTCGAAACCCGGTCGAGGCTTCATTATGTTGCCGGAGGGCGAACAAGCAACGGGATGGTTCGCCCACCGGTAGATTTCTATCGCACAGCTTGGTTGGACGGGACACCGTTTGTGTCAGTGGCACTAGCGAGACAGGGTTCGTTGTGGAGCATGCCGACCTTAAGGAGCATTTCGCCCTGCTTGGGGTGGAGCCCGCCGCGGTCAGTGTCTATCGCGAGCTGCTCGCGAAGGGCTCGCTGACCCTGGCGGATCTCGTTGCGCGGGGTGACATGCCCGCAACCGCCCAGCGTTGCCTCGACGCGTTGATGGATGTCGGGCTGATTGCTGCGGCAGGTGCGGACCAGACAGAGGGCACAGACAGATTCGTGCCGGTGCCCCCGGACGCCGGTCTACGGATGCTCGGCAGCCGCAAGGAAGGCGAACTCAACGAAGCGGTGGTCGCCATCCAAAACGCGTATCGGGAGTTTTCCCGGCAGACGGGCCGGGCAAGTCTGGACCATCTCGTTGAGGTCGTGACTGGGCCAGCCATTCTGCAAAGGATCAAGCAGGCTGAAGACCACGCTCAACGAGAAATCCGCCGGCTGGACTCGCCTCCCTATTATCGAACCCAATCGTCGAACCGGACCGAACTCGACCACCTCGCCCGGGGCGTGGGATATCGAGTCGTGTACGCCCAGGCTTCTTTGGCACGTGAGAACTACCTCGAGACCAACATCGTTCCGTGCATCAAGGCAGGCGAGCAGGCGCGCGTGCTCGGTGCCGTCCCGGTGAAATTGAGCGTCATCGATGACACCGTCGCGCTGGTTTCGCTGTCGATCACGGACGCGGATGTGAACCGAACTCTGCTCATTGTCCGGCCGAGCACACTCTTCAGCGCGCTCGTCGGTCTCTTCGAGATGTGCTGGCAATCGAGTCTGTCCATCTTGCCGACAGGTGCCGTCTCCTCCCGCATCGAGCCCGTCGAGGAGCGAATGCTTGGCTTGCTATCGGCGGGAATGAGTGACGACGACATCGTGAGAACCCTACGCGTGAGCCGCCGAACCTTCTTTAGATATCTGGAGAAGCTTCAAACAAGAGCAGGCGTGAGCACCCGGTTTCAGCTGGGTGTGTACGCGGCGCAGCAGGGTTGGCTGGAGGAGTTGCCCAGACAAATTCGCTGAGCTGCTCAGTTGATGCAGTCCGCCGAACTGTAGCCGCGGGATGCGCCGCTCGGCACGATCGCTGGCTGGCTCGCGCTGGCAGGCGGTAAAGCTGAAGCCGGATCGGTTAGGGTCGCTTTCGTCGTCGGGTTCACGCTTGAGCTCGTGAGCGGGTTGGCGACCGGCGCGGCGATGCCGCGGTCGTCGGTGCCGATCAGGACGGTCAGCACCTTGACTGAAGTCGATGAGGCGACCAACGCGCCGGGTATCGCCCCAGCGAGCGTCTTGGCCTGCACTTCCATTCCAGGTGGATAGGCGATTGAGGTCTTGGTCGTGATGTTGGAGGGGTCAGAGTCTTGGGTGACGAAATGAGTTGGATCGGCTGTAGCTACGAATCCCAGACGAGTCAGGGCAGCGGCAGCACTGGTGGCAGTTCCGTCGCCATCGGAGGCATTGACGACGTCAACAGCTATACCTTGTGGAGTGACCGGCACGGCCCTGAGGTAGGCGGGCGTCGAGCCTACGACGTTGGCGATGAAGCCCGGTATGGCTGCCCAATCGAGAGACACCACCGAGGTAAGCACACCGCCGGGATAGATGTCTGGCGTACCTGTGATGGGAAGCGTCGCAAAAGTCACGTTGCCGGCGCTCAAATCCTTCACCTGAGCCGCAAATGTCAAGAGATTGAGGCCAGGATCGGTGACGATCGACGAGCTGATTGCCTTGAGGAGCCTTTGCACCGTGCCAAGGTGTAACAACGCGCCGCCTTGGCTGAGTTTCCGGAATTCTGTGGACAGAAAATATTGCTGTCTGACTTCACGATCGAGGTCACCGTCGGGCAAATCGTGGCGCTGCCGCACGAAAGAAAGGGCCTCGCTCGGATTCAGCGTGTTAATTCCCTTGTTGAACACGGCGCCAGAGTAGGGATCATCCACGGCTTCGTTCAGGCACACCTGAATGGGGCCCAGAACTGTTGCAATTCTGAGAAAGCCGATCATGCTTACGGCAACGTAGTGGTCGATGTGTAGGCCAGTGATCTGCTGAATCATGTCGATGAGCAGCTTTGCCCCACCCGCAGCACCGGCACCGTTGCGGGTGCCGTATTCGTAAGCGGCGTTGAGCTTACTCAGGCCGAGGCCAGGTACATCCACCCATGAATCGCGGGGAAATGATATGCCAGTCGCCCTGGAGCCGTCGGCAGGAATGTGCAAGAGAAGCATAGTGTCGGTATTCACGCCACCGTCGTCCTCTGCAGTGTGCATTTCTGCCAACTCTGCCGGTGAAGCACCCGTCCGGTCGTCGTTGCCGACCAGGAGAATATTCTGAGAAACCCCGTCGACATCAGGCAATGTGGGTTGGTCCGGCTTCGGCTTAGCGATCACATCTACGGTGGTGACGTTCGAGAGGAAGCTACGATATGAGGCCCAGGCAGCGCATGTTGTCACAAACACCGTTAGCGAAAGTAACGCCGCAACGATCTTCAGCCCGAGAGTTAGGCCTCGGCGCAGATCGCCGCGTTTGGAACGTCGGCCACCAAATGGTGCCGCGCCCATAGCGCGCTTGCGCGACCACCTAACTGATTGCATAAAGACAGCCTAAAGCGAGCGCCGGACGGGACGCACGCAAATGTCGTCGATGGCTGAGACTCGAAGCTGAGATATTCATTCACCACAGCGGAATCCAATATATTCTGAATTAGCTGTGGAATCTTGTTTGTTCAATCTGCGCCCCTGATGATTGCGGACGCGACTACTATTCCCATGCCTGACAGTATTCTGAAGGCGGTAGGGCATCACTCTCGGCCTCAGGGCCCTTCGTCCTCCTCGGGCCGCTCGGCTTTGCACGAGGATTGGTGAATACTTAACGCCGTCCCACCAGCATGCGAGGCTCGACCCACGGAGATCCCTGATGCCAAAGACCTGGTTGATTACCGGTACTTCTCGTGGCTTCGGATGGGAACTTGCCAAGGCAGTTCTCGCTGCGGGTGATCTGGTTGTCGCTACCGCCCGTAACCCTGCCCAGTTGGACGCCTTGGTGGGGGAGTGGGGATCGGCAGTGCGCGCCGTTTCGCTCGACGTCACGGATCGCGCTGCCGCTGAGGCTGCTGTAGAGATTGCGCTCGACGAATTCGGAGCGCTGGACGTGGTGGTGAACAACGCTGGCTACGCGAATTCGGCGCCCATCGAAGAGATGGCCGACGATGATTTCCGCGCGCAGATCGAGACAAATCTCTTCGGGGTTGTCAACGTTACGAAGGCAGCATTGCCGGTGCTGCGCAGACAACGTTCGGGCCACTTCATCCAGTTTTCGTCTGTAGGTGGGCGGGTAGGAGGCACTCCAGGAATGGGCGCTTACCAGACCGCGAAGTTCGCCGTCGAGGGCTTCTCAGAGGTTCTTTGCAATGAGGTGAAACCGTTTGGCATCAAGGTGACCATCATCGAGCCGGGCGCCTTCAGGACTGACTGGCAAGGCTCATCGATGCAAAGGAGGGCAGTCGGCGAGGACTACGACGCGACCGTTGGCGCTATGAATCGGTATCGCGACGCGAATGACGGTTCGCAACCCGGTGATCCGGCACGCGCCGCCAAGATCATCATTGACCTGACTCGAGTCGATGACCCGCCGCTTCGGTTGCTGCTCGGAGCGGGCGCGGTTTCAAGCGTCGAACAATCTTCGAGAGCACGTGCAGCGGAGGCCGAGAAGTGGGCGGCCGTCAGCCGGTCGGCGGACTTCCCAGCGGAGGCCTGATCACCAGTTAGCGGGCTTTGTGCCGATGACGACTGTGGCGTTCAGCTCATCGGAAGTCGTCACGCGCGCAGCCAACCCTTGTCGGGAAATCGTTGCCAACGCCGCAGCGGCTTGTCCTTCACTCGTCTCGACCATCACCGACGCACCTGGTGCCAGCCACTGTGGGGCACGGGCGATGACCAATCGCAGGACGTCCAAACCGTCCGGGCCGCCGTCGAGGGCGACCTGCGTTTCGTAGTCCCGCGCTTCTGGCGGCATCGTCGGGATCGACGACGTCGGGACGTAGGGCACGTTGGCCACGACAAGGTCGACCCGTCCCTTCAATCGAATCGGTAGTGGGTCGTAGAGGTCGCCCTCGTACACCTGACCATTCGCGAGCGCGACGTTCCTTCGCGCGCAGCGCACAGCCGTCGCATCGATATCGGTTGCGTGCAGTTCGACATCGCTGAGGGCGGCGAAAATGCTGGCGCCGATGGCACCCGACCCGCAACACAGATCGACCACGGTTCGCCGCCGAGGCATCGGGGTAAGAGCCTCGATGGACTGGGTCACAAGAAACTCCGTCCGCCGGCGAGGCACGAACACGCCGGCGTCGATGAGGACTCGGCGACCGTAGAACTCAGCCCAGCCCAAGACATGCTCGAGCGGCACGCCTGCGGCCCTTCGCTCCACCATCGTCATGAGCTCATCAGACGTACCGGAGCCTGAGAGGAGTAACCGTGCCTCGTCCTCAGCAAAGACGCAGCCGGCACCGCGGAGTCGAGCGACGATTTTTGGATAAGTCCAAGATGATTCGACCGTAGACATGGGGCCTTTCGGATTCCGAAGGCGCTCTCAGCCACTCATCGGTCGCTGAGGACGAACTGACGATGCAGCGCAAGCCTACCCGCGGATGCCATGGCGCGGTCCCCGCGTATTCGCCCCTTGAGTGTCGTCTTATGCTCGCGCATATGACAGTTATGCGTTCTGCTTACCCGGCGCGGCGGATTGCAGACTTGGACGTGCCACCTATCGGGTTCGGCGCGATGTTGCTCGGGGTCGAAGGACGACCGGATGAAGCCACGGCCATCCGCACGGTGCACGCGGCCTTGGACGCAGGCGTGCGGCTGATCGATACCGCGATCAATTACGGGTCTAATGCTGCTGAACTCGGGTATTGCGAGGAGTTGGTGGCGCGCGCGCTCGCGTCTTGGACTGGTTCCTCCAGCGACGTTCTTGTTGTATGCAAAGGCGGGAATCTGCGGACGGACGAAAAGTCGTTCGTGCAAGACGCCAGCCCAGCCAACCTGCGATGGTCCTGCGAAAGAAGTTTGCGAGCATTGGGAGTGGACGCCATCGGGCTCTACTTGTTGCATGCCATCGACCCCAACGTAGCCCTCGTCGATTCGATGGCTGCTCTTGCCGAATTGCGGGAAGAAGGAAAAATCCAGCGCATCGGCATAAGCAATGCCGGCCGTCGACAGCTCGCCGAGGCGCAAAACATTGTGAAGATATCGGCGGTCGAAAACCGGTTGTCACCGTGGTCAGTCAACGCGTTGCCTATCGTCGAGGCCTGTGAGTCCCAGGGGATCGCCTTTTTGTCCTACAGTCCGCTCGGTGGGCGTGCGCAGGCAGGCGAGCTCGGCGAAAAGCCGGTGTTCGCCTCGATTGCCCAGGAGCGCGGTATATCGCCACAACAGATCGCGCTGGCGTGGGCTTTGGACCTATCGCCAATCGTCATTCCCATTCCATCAGCGAGGCGTCCGGCGACGATTCTGGACAGCGTTGCAGCCGCCAGCATTCATCTCTCTGAGGACGAACGGACCCGGCTACGCGCGAGCATGTCAGCCTGAGTGCACGGTCGCCGGATGCGGGATGAATACGATCCGCTGGTTGGTACCAGCGAGGTCAATCCTGATTGGTCACCGGTCGACACACCAATAGGCAACCATCGGTTGCGTTACCGGCGGAAGTGTACTACCGTCATGTGCAACCAAACATTGCAGAGAGCGGGAGCGACATGGAGTACGGAAGCATTGAGCGCGAGTTCGACATCGAGGCGTCACCTGAGGTGGTATTTGAGGTCATCAGCAGCCCTGTGCACATTCGCGAGTGGTGGGGCGCTAGGGCAAATCTGGTCGCTGCCCCAGGATTCACCGGCGAACTGGTTTGGGGTGACGCTCAGACGCAGGTCGTCCCGATTACCGTGGTGGATGCTCAGCCACCGCGGCTCTTCTCGTTCCGTTGGGTTTACCCGGATGGAGAGGTTGCGACGTCGACAAACTCATTGCTGGTCACCTTCCAACTACTCCCATCCGGTACGGGCACCCACGTTCGGCTAACCGAAGTCGGGTTCCGCGAGAGGGGTTGGGAAATTGCCGTCCTGGAGGAGCATTACCGGGATCACTGCCTCGGCTGGGACACCCATCTCGCCCGGCTGGGCGAATACCTATCTCAGTTGGTCTCGATCGCATGACGGTCGCCATCAACGACGACCTCTGGTCCGCGATCGGGGATCCGACGCGGCGGAGGATGCTCGATCTGCTTCTTGCGGATGGCGACGGAACCGCAACGACACTCAGCGAACAGCTGCCCGTGACGCGCCAAGCCGTGGCGAAACATCTTGGCGTGCTCGACCGCGTCGGGTTGGTCCACGTCACCCCAGCCGGACGGGAGATGCGTTACCGCGTGGATGATGCACAACTTGCCCGCGCAGTCGCTCAACTCTCCACAGTCGGAGCGACCTGGGATGCCAGGCTGAGGCGAATCAAGCAGATCGCCGAAGCAATCCAGCGCAATCAGGACCGGTAGGATTTGATGACCAAGGTTGACAATCGTCAACCTGGGTTGTCGTCGAGAAAGTATGGGAAGGCCTGTTTTGTAAAGGCTTTTCGCCGTCGGAACTTGCACGCAAGCTAGGGGTAAGCCGGCAAGCAATCCAGAAGAAGGTCGGTTTGCCGGGCCTATCACTAGCCATCCTGGAAGGCCAGTTCGGCGACTTTGGGCTGAGGAGGACGACTGGCGGCGATCCGGCTCTGACCGGCGGCGAAACGAGGCGAAGTATGGTGGCCGACAACGACGGCCGACAATCCGAAGATCGTCCACAGAACGAGAACGGCAAGGTGACCGGCGGCGCCGTTACCGTCGAAATAGGCCGTGCTGCGCAGGAGGTTCGCACCGGAGCCGGGCGGGAGCCACTGACCGACGTGATCAACCCACGCGGGCAGTAGCTGCGGCGCAGAGGTGGCCCCGGAAAACGGGTTGCCGACAAACACCATGAGGACCGCCCCCAGAGCAAAGCCGGGTAAACCGATCAGTGCGATCAGTCCTGCGGCCGTGCTGCTAATCGCGAGCAGGGTCAACGAGACCGCAGCCCAAGTGGCGAGATGCTCGCCCGGGAGTGCGCCGAGAAAGCTTTGGGCGATCAAGAACGCGCCCAGTCCGGCGATGCCGGACACAACGACAAGCGCTACGACCTGACGCCAAGCGGGGCGGAACCCGATTACCAAACCAATAACCGAGGCGATGATGATGCTGCAAATCGTCAACGGCAACAGTGCGGAACTCAAGACCAGACCACGTGGATCGCCTGCTGAGCTGGCCACTACATCGACGATCCTGACATCGGGTGCCGCGTCTGGCTGCCTGCCGACCAGGTGCTTCGGCGCCTCACTCGCCAATTGCTCACCCACGGTGGTCAAGAGTTGCGCAACAGTGGCCGAAGCCGCGCTGGCCTCGAGCACGGTGATCTCCGTACTGGTCACCATCAGCGCGCCATATACGTCCCGGTCGTCGATCGCTGCGCGGGCAGAGGCTTCGTTGGCGTACCGATGCAACGCAAAGCCGCCGGGCATGACCTTGCTCAGGCCACTGACGGCCTGCTCACTCGCTTGCGGTGTCCCGACAATTCCGAGCGGCAGCTCACGGGGCGCGATCCGCGCGGCGGGCCAGGCGAACGCGAGTATTGCGAGTGCGATCATGACGGGTAGCAGCCCAGCAACGATGACGAGCTGTCGCCATGCGGGGTGTGCTTCCAAAGGGTTCTTCACGAATGACACGTCCTAAGGCGAATGATCGTTCTCTTTAGTCTCCTATCCTGCTACGACTCCTGACAACCTGCAAGACGAACGTCCGTTTTTCTTGTATCTTGGGGACATGCCGAAGGTCACGCAGCAATATCGAGACGCCCGCCGCGAGCACATCCTGAGCGCAGCGCGTCGGTGCTTCCTGCGCGACGGCTTCCACGCCACGTCTATGCAAGATCTCTTCATCGAAGCCGGACTTTCCTCGGGTGCGGTCTATCGATACTTCGCCAGCAAAGATGACATGATCATCGCCATCGCTGAAGAGAACATGCAGGATGTGGTTGCGATGATCCACGCAATCACATCCCAGCAGCCGCGCGGCTCCTTAGGCGCAGCGATGGCCGAGGTTCTGTCGGTTGTGCAGACCAAGCATTCGAGCGATGGCCTTGGGGGACTGGCGATCCTCGTCTGGGCCGAAGCTCTACGAAACCCGTCACTCGCTGATGAATTCAACGCGCTGTTAAGGCAGCTGAAGGCTGCGGTAGCTGATCTCGTCGCCGTCCACCAACGATCAGGACACCTGCCCGCCGACGTCACCGCCGATGCGCTGGCTACTGTCCTGATGTCGATCATGCCTGGCTACCTGCTGCAGCTTTCCCTACTCGGACCGGACTCGGTCGAGGGTGCTACCGAAGCAGTCCGCGCGCTCTGGCCGGACGCGGTCGGTTGACGGGCTGGTGGTTCGGGTGTGGACTGCCTCGCGGACGCTCGTCAGAAGACGAACCATTCCGGGGGAGTTTTATCGCGGCCCCGTGTCGAGAACTCGAGGCCGGCGCCGTCCCCGGTACGAACGCGGCCACAATGGTCGCGTCGCACCGAAGGAGGGAACGCATGACCAAGTACCTGCTGCTCAAGCACTACCGCGGCGGTCCGACTCCCGTCGTTGACATCGACCCGATGGACCGGTGGACGCCGGCCGAGATCGACGCCCACGTGAAGTTCATGCAGGACTTCGCGGCCGGGCTGGAGGGCACGGGGGAGTACGTGGACGGCCAGGCGCTGTCACCGGAAGGCACGTTCGTCCGTTACGCGGGCGAGGGTCTGCCGCCGGTCACCGACGGCCCGTTCGCGGAGACCAAGGATCTGATTGCCGGCTGGATGGTGATCGACGTGGAGACCTACGAGCGAGCCGTGGAGCTGGCGGGCGAGCTTTCGGCCGCACCTGGCCCGGACGGCAAGCCAATCTACGAATGGCTTGAGGTGCGTCCGTTCCTTGCCGCGCCACCCACCATCGCGGAGTGAACGAATCCCTGTTGCGGACGCTGATTCCTGAGGTCACCGGTGTTCTCGTCCGTCGTGGAGCCGACTTCGCGACGGCCGAGGACGCGGTGCAGGAAGCAATCATCCGGGCATTGGCGACGTGGCCCGCGGACCAGCCAGCGGACCCAAAAGGCTGGCTGATCACGGTGGCCTGGCGCAAGTTCCTGGACACGACCCGGGCGGAGAACTCCCGACAGGCGCGCGAGGCCCGGATCGAGGTCGAGCCGCGGCCCGGTCCGATCGAGGATGTCGACGAAAGCCTGCAGCTGTATTTTCTGTGCGCTCACCCATCGCTCACTCCGGCATCCGCGGTGGCGCTCACGCTGCGCGCCGTGGGTGGGCTGACAACACGACAGATCGCGGAGGCGTATTTGGTCCCAGAGGCGACGATGGCCCAGCGCATCAGTCGGGCGAAACGCACCGTCGCGGGCGTGCGCTTTGACGAGCCCGGTGATCTGGTCACCGTCCTGCGGGTGCTCTACCTAGTCTTCAACGAGGGCTACAGCGGCGAGGTCGACCTCGCCCACGAGGCTATCCGGCTGACCCGGCAAGTGACGTCGATAACCGACGATGAGGAGGCCTCCGGCCTGCTCGCGCTGATGTTGTTGCACCACGCCCGTCGTGCGGCCCGTACGACGGCCATGGGCGCGCTCGTCCCACTGGCGGAGCAGGACCGGTCGCGCTGGGATACCGAGCTGATCGCCGAGGGGGTGGCAATACTGCAGGCTGCGCTGGCTCGCGACCGGCTCGGCGAGTACCAGGCGCAGGCGGCCATCGCTGCGCTCCACGCCGACGCACGCAAGGCGGATGAAACCGACTGGGTGCAGATCGTGGAGTGGTACGACGAGCTCGACCGTCTGACCAGCAACCCCGTCGTGCGTTTGAACCGTGCCGTTGCGGTAGGTGAGGCGGACGGCGCACGAGCAGGGTTGGCTGCCCTTGGACAGGTGGATCCGACGGTCCCCAGATACCCGGCGGTGGCGGCGTACCTCCAGGAGCGGGCCGGCGAACTCGCGATCGCGGCTCGCCTGTACGGGAAAGCGGCCCGCGCCGCGACCAACGTTGCCGAGCGCGATCACCTCACCCGACAGGCCGCACGCCTTCACGACGTGCTCCGAGGCTGAAGGAGAATAGACATGCAACAGAAAGAGATTGAGGACGAGCTGCTAAATATCGGCGCGCAAGAGCTGCTCGCCACGTCGATGGCTCGCCTGGCCTACATCGGGCCGGACGGAACTCCACGAGTGATCCCGATTGCCTTCTTCTGGACAGGCGATCAGGTGGTGATCTCCACCGCCACGACGTCACCGAAGGTTGCAGCGCTGTCGGTTCGCCCGGACGTTGCCCTGACGATTGACGCCGGCGACACGCCCGGCCAGGCGCGAGCGCTTTCGATACGCGGGCATGCCAGCGTCGAGATCGTCGATGGTGTGCCCGACGAGTACCTCGCAGGGGCCAGCAAGACAATGGACGCCGAGGCCGCGGCCCACTTCGAACAGAACTGTCGTGAGATGTACGAGCAGATGGCTCGCATCGCGATCACACCGCACTGGGTGCGTTACTACGACTTCGGCGCAGGGCGACTGCCACAATTCCTGCGAGACCTGGCTGAGCAGAGCCAGGACGGCCCTCGCCGTTCAGAATGACATAATGTCGATTATCGGCACTTTGGAACGGCCGGTAATCGGCCTACGCGGCCACCTATTCGCATTTCCTGCCCGTTCGCGGCACCTGTGACCACATCGGCCGCCGTTGCGAGTATCGGAATGTTGCCTGCTGAGTAACGCAGGGACGGAATGACGCACACAGATACGAGTGATGTGGTGCTCGATCTGACGCTGATCGGTTCATCTGGCCAGTTCAACGAGACGCGCCGTCACTCAGCGGGATCCAAGCAGACTGAATATCGACCGTCAGATGCGCGCACGTTATGTCAAGTACCGTCGCTGTTGCTGATCGGCCGGTATCCGCCGCGCTGATCTTCAAGTGAATCCAGACGGACGCATGGTCACGAGTTGTCGTCAACAATCATGTCCATCAAGAGTCCGTCGTGAAAGGTGCCATCCTCATGACGCTCGTATCGACGCATGAGGCCGACGGGACGGAAGCCAACTCGGGAATAGCAACGAATGGCACGAGTATTTGCGGCTGCCGGATCAATGGTCAGCCGATGATGCCCGCGTTCGGTAAGGAGAAACCTTGCCAACGCCTTGATTGCCTCAGTCCCAATACCCTGGTTTTGATACCGCGTCCCAATGAAGATATCGATGCTTGCGTGGCGATATCGGGGTTCACGCTCCTCGAGGTATTGAATTCCGCCTACGACTTCGCGATCCACCTCGATGACCAACAGGGTCGTATCGCTTGAACCCAGCAGATCAGCCGTCAGCTCCTCCAATGGCTCGGGCGTACCCCACCACTGCACGACTGATGGTTCGGCAAGAATGCTTGCGAGAGCATCAATATCAGCTTCGCCGCCCGGTCGCAGGCTCACCGTCGGCCCTGCGAGATGCGGCCTGCGGCCTGGCTGCGGTTCGGCGTGGTTCATGGTTCACATGATCGCCGATGTGTCCAGCGAAATGGGAGGATCGCCGCCCACGAACTACCGTGGGACGAGTGGAACCGATCGCCTTTGCTCATCGTGGATTCTCACCAATCGGAGCGGAGAATTCACTGGCGGCCTTCCAGGCAGCAGTCGACCTTGGGTATCGATATCTCGAGACCGATGCGCGCGCAAGCGCCGACGGCGTTGCAGTCGCATTCCACGACGCTTTGCTCGATCGCCTCACCAATCACACCGGCCGACTGAACGCCTTGACCTGGAACGAGCTCAGCCAGGCTCGGATTGTTGGCAGCGAGCCGATACCTCGCCTGGAGGACCTGTTGGGGCAATTCGGCCACGCCTTCTTCAACATCGACGTCAAGACCGCGGCCGTTATCGGACCGACGCTGGATGCCGTGCGACGGACCAACAGCTGGCATCGCGTCCGATTGGCAACCTTCTCCGACCGCCGCCTATCCGTCCTTCGAAAGGTGGCCGGTCCATACGTGGCTACGAGCTTGTCCCCCAGCGAGATCGTCTCGCTCAAGCTGGCTTCGGTTGGACCGCAGGTCATCCGATCGGTTCCCGCTCGCTTGCCAGTTCGGCGACAGTTCGGGGGCGCCCGTGCCGCGCAGGTACCAGCCGGCCCGCGGTGGTTGCGACTCGTTGACCGTACGTTCATCGAGTCGGCGCGCGAGCGTGGCTTCGAGGTCCACGTCTGGACCGTTAATAGGCGGTCGGAGATGCATCGGCTGCTCGATCTCGGAGTTGACGGGATCATGACCGACCGCGCGGACGTGTTACGAGAGGTCCTTGAACAGCGCGGTCAGTGGAAGTAGTAGCGTGCCGGTCCGTGCCTGAAACATCTGAGTCGGTAGCTGAGTCTGCGCGTGCTGCTGATCCGCTATCGCCCGATCGCAGCAGCGCACTGGCATCGGTGCCGGCCTCAGGCAATCGGCGAGCTCTCCCGATGCCGGCGCACCTGAAGTTCTTCTATGGCCCAATGGACTGTGGCAAATCGACGCTGGCCTTGCAGATTGACCACAACCAGGCGAGGCAGGGTCGACGTGGATTGATCCTGACTCGTTACGACAGATCGGGTGGCCCGATCATCACGACACGGGTCGGGCTGTCACGTCCGGCCATCGAGGTCACCGACGAGCTGAACATGTGCACTCTGGTCCGGCAGCGCTGGGCAGCGGGCGAGCGCGTTGACTACCTCGTGATCGACGAGGCCGGCTTCCTGAACCCCGAACACGTGGATCAACTGGCCGAGCTCGTGGACGAATTGCACATCGACGTCTATTGCTTCGGGCTGGCCACCGACTTTCGCAGTCTTCTGCTGCCAGGGGCCAAGCGCCTGATCGAACTCGCGGACGAGATTTCAGCTATTCAGGTCGAGGTGCTCTGTTGGTGTGGCCGACCCGGCCAGCAGAACGCCCGCGTCGTGGACGACCGGGTCGTACGCGAGGGCGACACCGTCGTGGTGGCCGACACTGCTGATGTCAGAGCAGAGGTTCGGTACCAGGTGCTGTGCCGTTCGCACTACAGAGCGGGTGATCTCGGTCATCAACTCAACCCCGGTCAGCTCACGCTTGACTAATCGCTCCCCCTCCCCCGCTGGGTACACGTCACGCCGTCGCGAACAGTCCGACGAAATACCCATGGCCGGTACACAGGATGTCGGATTAGTTCTTCCCAACCTGTCTGCGATATGATATTGGGGCTTTGTACGCCGCTATTGCGAGTAACCGCGGGCGCATCGTCCCAGATCTCAGGAATCATCTGCTGGGTTCGTTCGTTGGTTGGTCAGTACCCAGATATGGGTGAGGAGTGATCTGAAAATGGCCGATCGTGTTCTTCGAGGCAGTCGCCTCGGCGCTATCAGTTACGAAACCGAGTACGCGGCGGAGCCGGCGCCCCGTCGCTTTGTGAAATTTCGCTGTGAACGAAACCATGAGTTCACCGTCCCCTTTTCGGACGAAGCCGAGCTCCCGTCGACCTGGGAGTGCCGTCTGGATGGCACCGCGGCCAAGTCCGTCGATGGCCCCGAGCCGGAGGCGAAGAAGGTCAAGCCCCCGCGCACGCATTGGGACATGCTGATCGAGCGGCGCAGCATTGCTGATCTCGAAGAAGTTCTTGCCGAACGGCTCGACGTCCTTCGCGCACGCCGTGGTGGCGGTGGCGGCAAGTCCACCAAGACTGCCTAGCTCACTAGCTTTTGATCTGCAGAAATCCCGCACGCGTCGCGGCCGATGAGGCCGCGCCGCCGGCGGGATTTCTGCGTTTCGCGACTAGTGCATCACGACAATGACATCGCGACAATGACATCGCGACAATGACATCTACAAGGCCGTCACCGCCGTCGTAGCAGCCCCTTGACCTGGGCCGCGCGGTGGGTGACGCCCCATTCGGTGACACGCAGAAGCGCTTCGCGGACTATGTTGCCGCTCATTTTGGACTCACCGCGCTCACGTTCGGCAAAGGTGATGGGCACCTCGACCACACGAAAGCCGGCCTGAACTGCGCGCCATGCCAGATCGACCTGGAAGCAATAACCCTGCGAGGAGATACCCGACAACTCGATCGTTTGCAGCACGTTCCTGCGGTATGCGCGGTAACCGCCTGTTGCGTCGTGAAGTTCAATTCCCAGCGCCAGCCTCGTGTAGAGGTTTCCACCGCGGGAGAGTAATTCACGGGACTTCGGCCAGTTAAGAACCTGCCCACCAGGCACCCACCTGGATCCCAGGACGACGTCAGCGTGCGAAGTCGCTGCGAGTAGCCGAGGCAATTGCTCGGGGGCATGCGAGCCGTCTGCGTCCATCTCGACGATGACGTCATACCCGGCCTCGAGAGCCCAACGAAACCCAGCGATGTAAGCGGCGCCGATGCCGCTTTTCTGGGTACGGTGCAGGACGTGTACGCGCGCGTCATCGGCGGCGATCTTGTCCGCGATCTCGCCCGTGCCGTCCGGGCTGTTGTCGTCGACTACCAATGAATGCGCCGTTGGTACCGCAGCGAACAGACGTTCGAGAATCATCGGCAGATTCTCGCGCTCGTCGTACGTCGGAATGATGACGATGACCTTGAGCGCGTCCGCACGCCCCATGGCGGAGGTTGCCTCGTCGCGGGAGTGGGTCACCCGTTCCTCTTCTCGATCGCAGGTTGCGGGCTGGGCTCGTTCGGCACAGGTGCGGTCAGCTCTCTCTCGTTCTTTCGTTCAGTGTCGTTCCGTTTAGCGTCGTTCCGTTTAGTGTCGTTCCCTTTAGTGCGGCTTCGTGCAGTGCGTCGACGCATCCAAGGCATCAAACCAGCAAGTACGCCGAACAAGGCGAATGCGGTCAGCAACCACTCAGGAATCGCTCCGACCCGGGTAGCCAGAGTAGTCGAGGTGCGCAGTCCTATGGTCTGAACGAGAATATCCGGGGTGAACAACGCACCTGACTCGTCCAGCTTCGTACCATCGGCGTCGATGATGGCCGACTTGCCGCTTGTCGCGACCTGAACGACACTGCGTCCGTTCTCGACCGCTCTCAACTGACTCATCGCGAGCTGCTGGTAGGTCTCGGCGCTGTGTCCGAAGGTCGCATTGTTGGTCTGTACCACCAACATTTGAGCGCCCGCTTTCACTGAGGACCGCACGAGCGAGTCGTAGGCGACCTCGAAACAGATGACGTCGCCGATCGGATACGGCGTCTGGGTCATCAGCCCGTTGCCGGTACCGGCGATCATGTCCCGACCGACGAGATCGACCTTCTTGCTCACCGCCCGTGCGACCGAGCGCAGCGGGATGTACTCCCCGAATGGGACCGGGTGCCGTTTCACGTATCGCTCGCCTGGCCCGGGCTGAGACGAACCTGACGGCTCCCACAGAATCCCGGCGTTGGTGACGTGAGTGGCGCCGGGGCCGTCCAGGAGGGCGCCGACGAGGATGGGCACGCCCACCGCGTCGACGGCTTGCTGGATCTCCTGAGCCGCGTCCAGATTGTCCGTCGGATCTATATCGGAGGCGTTCTCCGGCCACAGCACCAGCTCGGGTTTCGCTACCGTTCCGGCTTTGATCTCGGCGGCGAGCTTCATCGTTTGAGCGACGTGGTTGTCCAGCACCTGGCGACGCCGCGCATCAAATTCCAGCCCACGGTCGGGGACGTCGCCCTGCACAGCGGCCACAGTGGTCGTTCTCGGAGCAGCACGCGGGTGCAGCGGTATCCACAACAGGAGGCCGATGACCGGGATCAGCGCAGCCGCGACGGCGCGGCTCGCGCCTTGACCCAGATCCGAACCGAGCCATCCGGTTCGCTCACGGATCCGGCGTTCGCCATTGCCAAGGAATGCCGTGCCCAGAATGGTGCCGCCAAGAGTCACCATGAACGTGAGTAGCGGCGCGCCGCCAAGAGTGGCGAACCATTTCATTGGCGATTCCGCCTGGCTGAAGGCCCACCTCCCCCACGGAAAACCGCCGAAAGGGAAACGATCGCGTAGTGCTTCTTCGGCGACCCACCCGGCTGCAAGCCATACCGGTCCCCAACGTCGGGCGAGCAACTTTGGCGCACAGGCCCCGAGTAACGCGATGTACCAGGTCTGTGAGAAGACGAGAACGAGCCACGGGACGGCACCGACGTAGGTGGCGGTCCAGTGCAGCATCGGCAGGAAGAGTCCGGCGCCGAAGAGTAGTCCAATGAGCGCGCCGCGCCGCGCACTCTGGGCATGAACTGCCCACGTAAAGCCGGCAACCGAGACGAAGGCCAACGGCCACCAACCGAAGGGTGGAAAAGCCAGAACGCCGAGCAGTCCGGCAGCAAAGGCAATCGCGAGGCGTGTCTTCAAGCGAGGTCGCCGGAATCGTATATCTGGACGCCCCGTCGCACCGTGCGCAAACAACGCGGTAGCTCGACGCCTGGACTCAAGTCGGGAAGCCCAGGCACGGCGCCCCGTTCGTCGGTGCTCCATCGCGAGAGTCGATCATCAGGGGTGTCTACCCCAAGCGGGCCAGCGCTGAAGACGGCGTAGGTGGCCGGATTTCCGGGTGCGAGAACGCCCGAGCCGTCCGAGTCAGCGCGAGCTGCCCGCCAACCCCCACGAGTGTGTGCTCCGAATGCAGCTCGGGCGCTCAGCGCGTGCTTCGGATTCGACGGGTAGATCGCAGCCCGGACAGCTCCCCAGGGGTCGATCGAAGTGACGGGCGAATCGGATCCGAGCGCGAGCGGGACTCCGGCCGCAGCCAACTCCGCGAACGGATTCATGGTCGCGGCGCGCTGTGCGCCAAGACGCGCCTCATACATTCCGCCCACTCTCCCCCAGGTTGCGTCGAAGGCCGGCTGAACCGATGCCAGTAGGCCGGTACGCGCCAGAGCCGCGATGTCCGGTATCAGCTCGACATGCTCGATCCGGTGCCCGGCGCCGGTCACTCGCCCCGGCGCCAACGACTGGGCCGCCTGATCCATTGCTGCCACCACCTGCCCGACAGCTGCATCACCGATCGCATGGAAGCCCGCCTGAAGACCTGCCTCGGTACAGGCAACAATGTGATCGGCGAGTTCTGCGGTGTCGAAGCGGAGATAACCCGTCGTGTCGGAGTCCAGATACGGCTCAGACAGGCCCGCAGTGTGCGAACCGATCGAGCCGTCACAGAAGAGGTCGCCGCCGGCTCCGACCGCTCCTAGGCTCAGGGCGTTTTCGGTTCCGCCCAACTCGCCCCAGTATCCGAAGACCTCCGGAACGACCTCTTCTCTCGACAGTGCCAACAAGGCAGTCAGGTCGTCTGCGCTCGAGATCTCTGGTCCGGCCATCTCATGCACAGCTGCGATCCCGCAACTGGCCGCCCGTTCGAGCGCGACGCGCTGCAGCGCATGCCGCTGTGCTGGGTTGATCGCTGCGAGCGCCAGTTCGCGGGCGGCGTGGTGAGCCTCCTTTGTCAGCAAGCCATCCCGCGAGTAGCCGTCGAGCTTGGACAGGCTAGGAATTGAGGCCATCAGCGCCGATGACGCGACCGCCGAATGCGCGTCGGTCCGCGCTAGGTAAACGACGCCGCCGTAACTCGCCCGATCCAGCTCAGCTGCGGTCGGGGGTCGTCCTTCAGGCCAATTGGTCTCATCCCACCCCGAACCTAGGAGCGGCCGTCCTCCGCTTGATCTGGCTAGTCGCTCAACCCTGCTCAGAGCTACAGCAAGGCTGGCGGCATCGCTGAGGTCCAGCCCGGTCAGAGACAGGCCGGTACCGGTTGCGTGGAAGTGAGAGTCGACGAAGGCCGGAATTACGAGAGCACCTTCGAGGTCGACCCTGCGGTCTGCGGTCATCGTGCCCGCCGAGGCGTCGTCGCCCAGCCAGGCCACGTCCGCGCCGTCGACCAGCAGCGCGCTGGCGTCAGGAGCCCACGGACTGTGGATTCGTCCGTTGAAGAGAAGGGTCCGCATTCGGTCCAGTCTGCCAGCTCGACCATAGGGCCGACCTAGCCGCTCGGTATGCCATGGATTACCGTGCCTTAAGGATTTCACCAGAGCGGGGGGACGATGGCAGCGAGCATCGAAGACGTCGCCAAACGCGCGGGTGTCTCGATCGCCACAGTGTCCCGGTCCCTGCGCGGTTTACCCGATGTCGCAACGGCCACACGCGACAAGGTGCTCGCCGCGGCGCGCGAACTTGATTACGTTGCTTCGCCGTTCGCCGCGAGACTGGCGAGTGGACGATCGTCCACCGTGGGCATTGTCGTCCCGTTCGTGCATCGCTGGTTTTTCGCCGAGGTACTCGGCGCCGTTGAGTCAGTGCTCAGCCAGGCCGGCTACGACCTCTTGCTGCACAATCTGGGAGACAGCGAGGGGCGAGAACGGTTTTTCACGGTGCTCCCTGTTCGCAAGCGGGTCGATGCGGTCATCGTCGTCAGCCTCGCGCTGACCCAGGACGAGGTCGACGCGCTCAAATCCCTCGACTTACCGATCGGCATGCTGGGTGCTGAACACGATGGCTTCTTCTCGGTTCGCATCGACGACATCGAGGCAGCGAAGCTGGCGGTCAATCACCTGCTCTCGCTCGGTCATCGGCGAATCGCGCTCATCGGCGGTGAGACCGACGATCCAATGCGCTTCACTCCCCCACACCATCGCCGGACCGGCTATCAACAAGCCTTGAGCGCCGCTGGCGTGGCGTTTGACCCCGCGTTGGAGCGCCTCGGCTACTTCACCGTCGAGGGAGGTGAGGCTGCCATGCTCGAGCTGCTTGCGCTGCCCGACCTCCCGACGGCCGTCTTCGCCGAATCAGATGAGATGGCCTACGGCGCCGTCCGGGCAATTCGCCGTGGTGGCCTGCGAGTACCTGAGGATATTGCCGTTATCGGCTTCGATGATCATTCGACGGCCGCGCTCATGGATCTGACCACGATTCGGCAACCGGTCGCTGAGCAGGGTGCTCAACTCGCCACCGCGATGCTGGCCAGCCTGCTGGACGCGGCAGAGGCTCACGATGTTGTTCTGGAAACGGAGCTGATCGTGCGGGGCTCGACGGTCAAGTCGGCGAGTGTCTACGCCGACGGTTACAAAGAGCCCTAGCGTGGCAGGCTCCTGAGGAGCGATCGTCAGCCATCCAGCGCAGGCGCCGCGCGAGCCTTAGCCAGTTCATCGGCAGTAGGTGGATCGGCGCCCGCGCGACCGCACGTCAAGGCGGCCACCAAGATCGCTTCCTCGAGAATCGCTGAGATTGCAGCCGAATGGTCGGCGTTCAAAGCGCTTAGGTTGATAGCACTGCGGATCGAGGCGTTGATCAACCCGGCCATGAACGCGTCACCTGCTCCGACCGTGTCGACGACCGCAACGGGTCGCGCATCGACCGATATCAGCTCCGAAGACGTCGTAGCGGCGTACGCGCCCGCCCCGCCGTCGGTGACGACCACCAAGCTCGGCCCGAGGCGCAGCCAGGCTCGCACCACCTTGTCAACGTCTTGGCCGGGGTACAGCCATGCGAGGTCTTCGGCGCTGGCTTTGACAACGTGCGCCACAGCTACCGAGCGCTCTACAGCGGCCACGGCCACGGCTCGCGCGCCCATCAGCAGCGGCCGGATGTTCGGGTCGTAGCTGATGATCGTTGAGCCCTGATCCCGGACGCGCTCGAGGTGGGCCTGAACGGCGGCCGCGCCGGGTGCGGTCCAGGCGGCCAGTGACCCGGTGTGCAACCAGACACAGTCGGGAGGAGTCAACGCGAGCTCGCCCTCCGTCCATTGCCAATCGGCGGTGCCAGCGAGGTAAAAATCGTAGGCTGCGTTGCCGTTCGCATCGAGACCCACGACCGCCAGGCTGCTGTGCTCAGCCGCGGTGATGGCCAATGTCGTGTCGACGCCATTTAGCTCGGCATGGCGGCGCAACTGTCGTCCGAAGGTGTCCGCGGACAACCGAGCCTGTAGCTGGGACTGTTGCCCAAGTCGCGCCAGGCCAATCGCAACGTTGAAAGGGCTGCCCCCTGGATGGGCAACGTACGTTGGCGGCGTCATCCCGGCCGGCTCGGCGGGATGCACCGGAACGAGGTCGATCACTGCCTCACCGATCACGCACACCATGGCCCGACGTTATCGTGCTCAGAGGCGTTGCGCTCGATCCGACGTCATCGCTGCTAGCGGACCTACCGAACTGCAGGACAATGAAGGGGTGCTGATGGCAGGCAAAGTGATGCTGGTCGATTCGGCCGGGCTGTACTTTCGTGCTTTCTATGGCGTACCGGATTCCGTCACATCGCCAGATGGGATGCCGGTGAATGCCGTACGCGGTTTCACGGACATGGTGGCCACTTTGCTTACCCGCTATCGTCCGCAAAGCTTCGTCGCGTGCTTGGACAATGACTGGCGTCCAGCCTTCCGGGTCGCATTGCTTCCCTCGTACAAGGCGCATCGGGTGGCCATACCCACAAGCGGGGGTAAGCCGGATGTCGAGGAAGTTCCAGATCTGCTGACGCCTCAGATCCCGGTGCTGCTCGCTGTCCTCAAAGCTGCCGGTCTGTGCGCGGTGGGCGCTGACGGATTCGAGGCCGACGATGTAATCGCGACCCTGGCCCACCGGTCCGATTCGGCCGGGGAGACGGTGGACGTCGTCTCAGGCGATCGGGATCTGATCGGTGTGGTGACCGAACGCGTCCGGCTGCTCTACACGGGCCGCGGTATCAGCAAGATCGCAGAGCTGACACCGGCGGAAGTACAGGCGAAGTACGCAGTACCGGCTGAGTTCTACCCCGACTTCGCCGTACTGCGTGGCGACCCGTCCGATGGATTGCCCGGCGTCGCCGGAATCGGCGAGAAGACCGCAGCGATCGCCGTTACGAAGTTTGGTCCGATCGAGCAGATTCTCGACATCGCACTGAGCGCAGACTCGGCCATGAGCCCCACTATCCGGACGAAGGTCCTCGCCGCGGCCGAATACCTGTCGGTAGCGCCGCAGGTGGTCAGGGGTCGGATCGACGTGCCGATTGATACCGACCTTGAAACCCGTGTTCCCGGGTCACCGAAGGATCCAGAGATGCTCGATGCGCTCGGCGAAAAGTTCGGCGTCGCGAGCTCGGTACTTAGATTGCGAAAGGCCATTGCCGCGCTGGCGAAATAGCCGTCCTTTGGTGCGCCTCCGGACCTCGACCTTGGAATCCTGAGGGCCAAGTGTCGAGGCTCAGATTTGTTGTGCGATGACACCGCGCCGTAGTGCCGCGACCGCACCGGCAGCGGTCGATCTCAGACCCGATGGCACGGCGTCGGCGCGCGAAAGCTGTTCGAGCAGATCAAGAAGCTGACGCATCCAGCGGACGAAGTCACCGGCCGGAAGAGTAGAACCGTCATCGGAAAGCGAACCCAAGACCTTGTCGAGTGAATCGCCGCGGGCCCATCGGTAGCTCGCCCACACGAAGCCGAGATCGGGTTCACGGGTAATCGGCAGGCCGTATTCGGCCTCCCGCTCACTGATCTCGCCCCACAGTCGAACGGTGTTCGTCAAGGCCTCGCGGGTAGCGCCCTGCGGCAATTTCGGTGCTGCAGGCTCATCTCGCCGTGCCTCGTACACCATCGAAGAACACACCGCGGCCAATTCAGCTGGGTTCAGTCCGGACCAAGCCCCGCTGCGCAGGCATTCGGCGATGACGAGATCAGACTCCGACCAGATCCGCGACAGTTGCCTGCCAGCCTCGGTGATCTTCTCGACTGATCCGTCCACATTCATGTAGCCGCGCTCGGTGAGCAGCGCGCAGACCTTGTCAAAGGTCCGAGAGAGCGAATGCGTTCGACTTTCCGCCTTGTGCCGAAGGGTGTCAGTCTCTCGCTTGAGTCGCAGGTAGCGTTCAGCCCAGCGGGCGTGTTCCTCACGGTCGTTACAGCCGTGGCACGGATGCGCCCGCAGCGCAGCACGCAGATCGGCCAGTACCTGATCGTCGGCCGCGCTGCTCCGAGTTCGTCGCCGGGAGCCGTGCGGCACCTCGGGCAGATGAAGGTTTCGGATTGACGATGCAAGATCGCGCCGAGCGCTCGGGTTTCGATGGTTGAAGTGTTTTGGAACCTTGACACGCCCGAGTACTTCGGCCGCGGTCGGAAAGTCGATCATGCTGACCCGACCAGCCCATTTGTCCTCGGTCAATACCAACGGTCGGGCGTCGGCGATGGGTGAGGTTCCGGGGTCGAGTACGACTGCTAGACCGGCGCGACGTCCGGCCGGTACGCGCACGACATCACCCACCGACAGCGCCTCGAGAGATTGAGCGATGGAGGCACGACGCTGGGAGGCACCTGCCTTGGCGAGTGAATTCTCTCGATCTTTGATCTGTTGACGTAGCCGAGCGTATTCGGAGAAGTCGCCTAGGTGGCAGGTCATCTTCGTCGCGAGCTCAGCCATCGCTTGTTCATTGCGAGCGACCTGTCTCGTGATGCCCACTACCGAACGGTCGGCCTGGAACTGAGCAAACGAGGATTCGAGAAGCTCCCGGGCAGTCTGATGACCAACCTGTGAAACGAGATTGATGGCCATGTTGTAGGACGGTCGGAACGACGAGCGAAGCGGGTACGTGCGTGTCGAAGCCAAGCCGCCGACCTGATCCGGATCGACCTCGGGACTCCACAACACCACAGCGTGGCCCTCGACATCGATGCCGCGGCGTCCTGCTCGACCGGTCAGTTGCGTGTATTCGCCCGCGGTCAGTTCGACGTGACCCTCGCCGTTGAACTTCACGAGCCGCTCAAGGAGCACTGTGCGCGCCGGCATATTGATGCCGAGCGCGAGCGTCTCGGTGGCGTACACCATTCGGACGAGACCACGGACGAAGAGTTCTTCAACCGCTTCTTTGAACGCCGGGATCAAACCGGCGTGGTGGGCGGCGATGCCCCGCTGAAGGCCTTCGAGCCATTCCCAGTAGCCCAATACATCGAGATCGTCCGGAGCCAGGGACGCGGTGCGCTTCTCGGCAATGGCGCGGATCTCGTCGCGTTCATCGTCCGTCGTCAGTCGTACGCCTGCGTAGATACATTGTTTGACGGCAGCATCGCAGCCTGCCCGGCTGAAGATGAAGGTGATCGCTGGTAAGAGACCTTCGCGATCCAGCCGGCTGATGACATCCGCCCGGTGCGGCGGGCGCCACCTCCCGCCGTGCTGACGGTATTTGTCGCGACCTCGACTGCCGCCCCCGGACCTACCCGAGCTTCGGTCTCTTGAGTCGTCGAAGCGCATCCGGTCCCGGATGAAGCGGCGCAATTCAGGGTCCACCGCTGCGCGCCGGCCACCGGCGCCATCTGACGCCGAACCCGAGGCATCGCCACCGGATTCGACGGCGGCGAACAGATCGAACATTCGCGTCCCGACCAACATGTGTTGCCACAGGGGTACGGGCCGTTGCTCATGCACGATGACCTTCGTGTCGCCCCGAACTTCGACGAGCCAGTCGCCGAATTCCTCGGCATTGGACACCGTTGCGGATAGGGACACCAGCCGGACGGCGGCAGGCAGGTGAATGATGACTTCTTCCCATACTGCGCCGCGGAAACGGTCGCCGAGGTAATGCACCTCGTCCATGACCACATATCCCAGGTCAGTGAGTGCGTCGCTGCCCACGTAGAGCATGTTCCGCAGTACTTCGGTGGTCATGACCACGATCGGGGCATGCGGATTGATGGCGTTGTCGCCGGTTAGAAGGCCGACCTGATCCGCGCCGTATCGATCGATCAAGTCGTTGAACTTCTGGTTGGACAGCGCCTTGATCGGGGTGGTGTAGAAACACTTCTGGCCGATAGCCAACGCCAGGTGGATCGCGAACTCGCCGACGACCGTCTTGCCGGATCCCGTCGGAGCGCAGACGAGCACCCCGTAGCCGCCCTCGAGGGCTTCGCAGGCCGCAACCTGGAAGTCATCGAGTTCGAACCCATACCCCGACCGGAAATCTGTCAGAGTCGGGAACTTCGATCGTTTGCGGGACTGCGAATAGCGTTCCGCCGGCGAGGACATAGTTCCAGCGTACGGGGCAGATATGTGCCCTTTTCAGCGCGAACGATGGCCGGCCAGGCGTGCGGGCTGGAATGGGTGGACAACTCGGCGGGCCGGCCTGCTTGCTGTGACGCAGAACACTGCTAGCGTCGAGGTTAGAAGAACGACAAGCGCGGAGGTGTTCGACATGCTCATAGCCGATCTGTTGAAGCACAAGGGATCCTCGGTCTACACGATCGCACCGGCGGAATCGATAACCGGCCTCTTGGCGGCGTTGGCCGAGCATCGCGTGGGAGCACTAGTGGTGGTCGACGGCGACGACATCGTCGGGATCATCTCCGAACGCGATGTCGTACGGAGCCTGCATCAAGGCGGCGCCGTGATCCTAGAGGCCGAGGTTTCGGAACTCATGACCTCGCCCGTCGTCAGCTGTTCGCCTGAGGACCCCATTGATCAAATCGCCGGCCTCATGACGGAACGGCGCTTCCGGCACATGCCAGTCGTGACGGACGGCAAACTGAGCGGGATCGTGACCATCGGCGACGTGGTGGCGGCGCGGATCCGACAGTTGGAGTTCGACCGCCAGCATCTCGAGCACTACATCGCGCAGGGCGCCTAGCCAACAGGCCGATCGCAGCGCCCTTTCTCAAGTACCTTTCGAGCGCCTTCTCTTGATCTGCGAACCGCAATCAGCCGCCTTTAGCTGCGTCACGGCAGGTCGTCTGACCACCGCTCGGTCTGACCGGCGTCCGGGGTATGGGAAGGAAGATTTTCCGGGATCGGGTCGACTGCCGAGGCAACATCGTCTGCTAGCTGATCCGCCTGCTCGGCAATCTGTCGCCGAGCCCGTCGGCGATCGTGGATGAAGGCAAAGAACACGGCGGCCTCGAAGAGCAACACCATCGGTACGGCCATTGCCGTCATCGTGAAGGGATCGGTGGACGGGGTCGCCACCGCCGCGAACACGAACACCCCGAAGATCCCTAACCGCTGCCCACGTTTGAGGATTGAATAGGGCAGGATTCTGACCAGGTTGAGCATGATGATGAGCAGCGGAAGTTCGAAGGACGCGCCAAAGACCACGAGCACGAGCGTGACGAAGGAAATGTATTTCGTGACGTCCAGGGCGGCCTGAGTTCCGCTGCCGGACAACGAAATCAGGGTCTCCAGTCCCTTGGCCAGCGTGAAATATGCGAGCGCCATACCCGCCGCGAAGAGCAGCGTCGAGGTGACGATGAACGTCAGGCTCCACTTTCGCTCATTACGATGCAAGCCCGGCGTCACGAAGCCCCAGATCTGAAACAGCCAGAACGGCGCGGTGATGATGGCGCCGGCGATGACAGAAACCTTCAGACGAATCGTGAAGCCGTCCAGAGGTCCGAAGAACAGCAGCGAGCAGTCTGATTGGCTGGTGGCACCGAGCCGACGCTGGTACGGAACTGCGCAGTACGGCCGTTCCAAAATATGCAGTATCGGCTCGTACAGAACCCAGCCGATGATTGCGCCAATGCCGACGATCAGCATGATGATGAAGATTCGCCGTCGCAGCTCACGAAGATGATCCAGGACCGACATCCGGCCTTCATCGTTCTTGGGCTTACTTCGCAGGCGCAGTCTCACCATGATCGAGTCAGCTCGCCGACTGCGTGGAGTGGTCGGTTCCAGCCGGACCCGACAACGACTCTGCGGACGCCTTCGTGCGGTCCGCCAAGGCGCTCAGGTCTCTGCCCAGGAGGCGCAGATCGTCAAGCAGTGATCCGAGCCGATCTCGATCTCTTTCCAACCTCCGGCTCTTCCAGCTCAGCTCATAGCCCACGAAGGCAAAGAGCACGGCTGCGAACAGAGCGGCGAAGGCCCAGGCTCCAGCGACGATCCACTCCTGCATGAAGTCGAGCCTACTGTTCGTCGTAAGCAGCGATGGCGGCCCTCGCGCTACGGCGCACGTCGTGAGCGAGCCAGTCCGGAGCGAGCACCTGAACTCCGCCCCCTGAACGGCGGACCAGTGCCGACACCCAAGCGGGGTCGGCCACCCTTAGCGAGGCACGTAACGCCTCGTCGCTCACTACAACCGATTCGCACGGGTAGTAGTCGCTGACCCACTCCCAACCTGGCCGGAGACTCAGTTCCACCAGCAGGTGCTCAGGGGCCGGACGGTAGACACCGCCGGTCACATCCTTCGGGGACACATCCGGCGGAATCACGGCTGGCTCGTCAAGAAGTTCAGCGGCCTCGAAGCGATCCAACCGAAAGATCCGCATTCCTTCGGCCCTGCGGCACCACGCCTCGAGGTAGGTGATTCCGTCGGTGACAAAAACCTGGACCGGATCGATGATCCGGTGGCTTGACTCATCCCGAGCAGCCGTGTAGTAGCGCAGCTCGACTGCCCGCTTTTCCGACACTGCCCGGTGAGCCAAATTTACCCAGCGGTCTTGCGCGGCGAGACGGATGTCTACGGCGGTCGTGTCCAAGTGCTGGCCTGCAGCGGTTTCGATCTTGGCAAGTGCCCGCTCGGCCGCGCCCCCCTGGGTAGCTCCGGCGACATCGGTGAGAGTCCGAAGGGCGACGGCGAGCGTCATGGCTTCGGTGGAGGTCAGTTTGAGCGGCCTACTCAGGCCACCGTCATAGGTCACTGAAACGGTATCTTCCTCGAACATCAGGTCGATGAGATCTTCCGGACCCGAACTACGTCCACATAGCCAAAGCATTTCCAGCTCCTTGCGGAGTTGGTCCTCACTGATGCCAAAGGTCGCGGCGGTCTCACTGATCGAGGCCACTCCACGCGAGAGAACGTATGGGACCAGAGCAAGTAGCCGAGTCAGTTTGTCTTGGGTGTCAGTGCTCACGGCTTTGCTCCGGAGGCAGATTCGAGCAGGGCTATGACGGCCTTGATCAACGCCGGTGGTTCGAGTACGAGGGCGTCGCTACCAGCAGCGGCGACCAGCGCGGACAACCAATCCGTATCCCGATACTCAATGACCAGGATCTCCTCGGCCAAGGCTGGCTCGTCGGGCATCGACGCAGCACTCGGGCGCTCAGGTGCTTGCCAGCCGTCCTCATCCGTATGGGCACCCCGGGCCAGCCTGCGTAGTTGGCCCGCGCGATTGGCCTTGACTTTGATTCGGGCGACCTCGCCCGGCTGGTGGTTGGCGCCGCGGACGAGATCAAGCATGTTCAACCCGTCGGGCCTGGTGGTCTCCGGGTCGCCGGCGACGGTCGAGACGGCACCCACAATGCGGTCCAGCCGGAAGCTGCGCACCTCGGCGCGCTTGCGGTCATGTCCGACTACGTACCAGCGCCCACGCCAGGAGAGCACGCCCCAAGGTTCGACGATTCGCTTTTCTGGCTTCTCGGCAAAGGGCTTGCGATGCGAGAACTGCACGACGCGTCGGCCTGAGACGGCCGCGACCAGGTCCGGCAGCGCGGGTTCATTGGCAGGAACGCTCGGGAGTGCGTCCAGCCCGGATGGCTCGTCGATCTCGACCCCGGCTGCTCGGAGCTTGATCAGGGCGGTCCGCGCCTCGCTCGCCAGCGATGCGGTGCTCCACAGACGCGCCGCCAGCCCGACGGCCGCCGCCTCGTCGGCGGCGAAGGTGATGGGCGGCAGCTCGAAATCCTTTCGGGCAATTCGATAACCGTCTTCATTGTCGAAGGCTGAGTTGCGGCCGGTCTCGAGCGGTATACCCAGGTCGCGTAGTTCGGCCTTGTCACGCTCGAAGCTGCGCTTGAAGGCTTCGTCAGGATTGCTGGCATCCTCAGCAACCGCATAACCCTCCACGGTGTCGCGAATGCGTTCCGCGGTGATGAACTGCCGTGTGGAAAGAAGGCAAAGGACGAGATTGACCAATCGCTGTTGCCGACGCGCTGCCATGTCAGGGAACGGTAGGCGACGATTGCTCGAGACTCGTGCACCACCCCGTCCGGGGCGGCGTACGTGATCAGGCTTCGTGTTCATGATCGGCTCACCGATTGCTCGTCGCTGGTTCTGAAGCTGGTTGGTCACTAACTGGTCTGACATTGCGTAGCTCGGCGCGAGCGCGATTACATCGACGCGATCAGCTTGTCGACACGGTCGTCAACCGAGCGAAACGGATCCTTGCACAACACCGTTCGCTGGGCCTGGTCATTTAGCTTCAAGTGAACCCAATCGACGGTGAAATCCCGCCGGGTCTCTTGGGCACGCTTGATGAATTCTCCGCGAAGTTTGGCGCGGGTGGTCTGCGGTGGGATGTTCTTGGCTTCGAACACCGCCAAGTCGGTGCTCACGCGGGTGACGGCTCCCCTGCCCTGCAACAGGTAAAAGAGACCACGATCGCGCCTGATGTCGTGATACGTGAGGTCGAGCTGAGCAATCCTAGGTGAGGACAACGGCAGGTCATACCTGTTGCGATATCTCTCGATCAGCTGATATTTCGTTGCCCAGTCGATCTCGCGATCGATCAGCGACAGATCGCCCGATTCGACGGCCTTGAGCGTGCGCCCCCAGAGATCGAGAACCTGCTCGGTGACCGGGTCGGTACCTGCGTTGTCCACGAAGGCCCGGGCCTTTTCGAAATACTCGCGTTGGATTTCGCCAGCGCTCGACATCCGGCCGTTTGCGAGTTTGATCTGGCGCGTGCCTGTGAGATCGTGACTGATCTCGCGGATGGCGCGGATGGGATTCTCCAAGGTGAGGTCCTTGAACGAGATCCCTTGTTCCATCATACGAAGGACCAAGTCTGCGCTACCGACCTTGAGCAACGTGGTCGACTCGTTCATGTTCGAATCGCCGACGATGACATGGAGTCGCCGGTACCGTTCGGCGTCTGCATGTGGCTCGTCGCGAGTATTGATTATGGGACGCGATCTCGTCGTGGCCGAGGAGACGCCCTCCCAGATGTGTTCGGCACGTTGCGACAAGCAGTACACCGCCCCGCGTGGCGTCTGCAGAACCTTGCCGGCGCCGCAGATCAGTTGCCGCGTCACCAGAAACGGGATCAGAACATCGGCCATCCGGCTGAACTCGCCATGTCTGGCGACAAGGAAATTCTCATGGCAACCGTATGAGTTGCCCGCTGAATCGGTGTTGTTCTTGAAGAGGTAGATATCGCCGGCTATTCCCTCGTCGTTGAGCCGCTTCTCTGCATCGATGAGTAGACCTTCGAGAATTCGCTCCCCGGCCTTGTCGTGGGTAACCAACGATGTCAGCGAGTCACATTCTGGCGTCGCGTACTCAGGGTGGCTGCCGACGTCGAGATAGAGCCGGGCACCATTGCGCAAGAAAACATTCGAGGACCGACCCCAGCTCACCACCCGCCGAAAGAGATAGCGCGCAACCTCATCAGGGCTGAGCCGGCGCTGACCCTCAAACGTGCAGGTCACGCCGTACTCGTTCTCGATACCGAAAATACGTCGCTGCACATCCCCAGCCTAGTCAGTGAACCGGGCAAATGGTCGCTCGTTTTGAACGGGCGACCCCGGGCGTGGTTTACAACACTCCGCGCTCGATGGACTACGGCCGGTGACACGACATTCAGTCGGTGTTAGCGATCGGGCCAATTCCTCGACAAATCGATCAGATCGGTTGCGCAGTCGGCTGAGCGCGGCTCACAGTGAAGCCGGCGCAGCCCGGTGCGGGATCCGACGGTAAAGCTCTACCGGATGGTTTCCATACCGGCCACGCCGATGAGCGTCATGGGGGGCTCTCATCATGGACACGAGCCGCACCGAAAGCGACACGTCACACGTCGTCGTGGGTAGCCGCACAAGTTCGTCTGTCCGAAGGCTTCGATGACCCCGGGGCAAGCTCGGCGGCGAACCCAGCCGAACCTCCAATCCGGTCCACCTCAGGAAGTCTCGCCCGATAGGGCTGCGCCTTCTGTAACTGTGCACGCTTCGTCGACGCCAGGAAACGGCGACGGTGGCTTGCCTGCTGAGGATCGAGCGGGCAAGCTACCGACTGATCCCGCGGATATCGCCGATCTTCTCGAAGCGCTCGATCTGCTTGCCGCTCTCACCGGGCCGATCCACGGGGAAGCCCCTGCCGAGGGTCGCGAGACTGTCGCAGCTAGTGCAGCAGCCGAAGATGGGGACGCTGCCGAGGTCGGCGACGCCTCAGAGGACGAGCTGTCCAATGATCCGTCGGCCCCCTACGATGTCGGATTCACCGATGAGAACCGAACTGACGTCGCCGATGAGAAGGAGGACGCCGAGCCCGACGCGATTGGTATCGCGCGTTCGCCCACAACGTCGGTGAGGGAAACTGCGGCGACTCAGGAGGCAGACGACAGCGAGTTCGACGACCCGCCAGTCTTGTCGCGACTGCTCGTCGGCGTTACCGCAACGCTCGTGGTGGCCGGACTCGTGGTTGCGGGTATTTGGCTGGTACATAACCCCCATCGGTCACCGCACTCCCAGGCCAGTGGTACGCGGACACTGACTCGGCTGAACCTGCAGGCCGAGAACTGGGTGGTGACGAATGTGCCAACGAACGTGCCAGTCCTGGCCGACATGGACGTCAGCCTCAGTCTGGTCGCCAACAACATAAACGCTCAATTTGCAACGCCGCCGCAAGGCTGCTCGGCGAAGTTCCAGTACGTCGTCTCTACACCTGCGTTGCGTGCCAGGGCGGGATCGGACAGCGCCGCCCGTGACTGTCTCGAGCATTCAACCGCAGTAGTCACCTTTGGCGGCGGCGACGACGCGGTGTCGGTACAGCAGGTGATGGGTGCCGATCCCAGCGAACGCGCGACACTCGTTGCTCGGCGGCAACAAGCACAGGAAATGGCCGGTAGGGGGCTTGTCGAGAATGCGAACCTCACCTTCAGCACGGCCACCCGGAAGGCAATCCGAGCAGGCGCCCTCGATCTGCGCGCGGCCACTGCGTTGGCCGTCATTGCCGGTTCGACGCATGTTGCCGTGCTTGGTCTGACCTATGACGCAGGCGAAAAGGCTGCGGGCGCACCCATCCGTGTTTTGACCATCCGAGTTCGTGTGCCCACCTTGATCGCGACGACGATCAAGACGTTGCCCGCGTCCTATCGCCCCGCGAAGGCAGTCTCCTTCTCAGATGGCTCAACGACCTTGACCTGGGCCCCGATGCTCGTACCAACCCTGCCGACCGGATAGCTAGTTGACGCCTTTTAGCAACCCTGCAAAGGAGATTCTCGTGACCAGACTCGCGCTGCGCGGCTTCGGCGTCATTGTTGCCGCCATCGGGCTTACTGCTGTCGGCACCTGGTTCAGCGCGCCCACGGCACTCGCTGAACCGACCTCGTCTGCCATCGTTCGCGCCGCCCACTTCTCCCCGGATACGCCCGGCGTGGACATTTATCTAACCGCTTTCGCCGGCGGCAAGACGACCCTGTGGGTACCCAACGCGACCTACGGCGCGGTCAGCACCTATGAGCGGATCAACCCAGGGCTGTATGTGGTTTCAATGCGGGCGCACGGAGCTCCTGTATCGAGCCCACCGGTCGTGTCCTGGAACCTGAATGCTCAAGCAGGACAGGCCTATACGGCGGCCGCCATCGGTGCGAATGCTTCGTTGAAAACTCTCGTGCTGCGCGATGACCTGTCGACCCCGCCGGCCGGGATGGGACGGGTTCGTCTAGTGCAAGGCGCGAGCAGAGCGCCCAGGGCCAGCGTCGTTGCCGTTGGCGGACCGGTCGTCGCAGACAATGCGGCCTTCGCTACGACAACGGCATACGCCACAGTCCCAGCCGGGTCATGGTCGGTGCGCGCCCAATCCTCAGCAGCGGGAGGGCCCGCGACGTCAGCATCGCTGGATGTCGCTTCAGGAACAGTGACTTCGCTGCTCCTGCTGGACGCCCCAGGAGGAGGCATCACGTTACGTACGGTTGTCGATGCAGTAGGAGCAGCAACGACTCCCGCAGGGTCGGTACCGGCTGGCGCAGGCGGAACCGCCCTCTGGTCATCGATGCTCTCCGAAGGATCCGGCAGTTCGGTCGGCTCACCGAGCCTTGCCGCGGGTTTGTTCGCCTTGGCCGGAGCTTGCGTGTCGTTGCTCGTCGTTGCACGGCGCGATAGAAAACGGCAATTACTCGACGGGCGGGCACCTGCGCTTCACAACCGGGCCGGCCGTCATCGGCAGTATTCGGCGGGCACCCGGTAACCGTGGCTCATCGCAGCGACGCCTTCCATCAGCACATCCACCGCCGGGCAGGATGGCCGGCCTCGGCCGTGATCGCGGCTCTGTGCGCCATCAGCCTGGTAGCGACGATCGTATGGTTCAACCACGGGTCCTGGAGTCACGCGGCTACCACCTCGCCCGGGCGAACTTCATCCCTGCTGAGTTCGGCTGGTTCGCAGAGCACCGGTACGCGGCCCGAAGCTGCGAGCGGGAAGACTGGCGACGTCCACTCTGCTGCACCGCTGGGTGTTCTGCCCGTGGCTCCGATCCGTTCGAGTCCGCCATCGCGACTGACGGTTTCATCCATCGGCGTCGACACCCGCCTGCAGCGATTGGGCCTGTTGCCTGATGGCACGCTGCAACCGCCGACCGATTTTGCGGTGGCTGGTTGGTATGCGGGCGGGGTCATCCCGGGAGCAACCGGGCCGGCGGTGATCGCCGGACACGTCGACTCGGTCAGCGGGCCGGCAGTGTTCTTCCGCCTGCGCGAGCTAAAGCTGGGCGCCGAGGTGGTCGTGACAACCCAGGACGGGCAACGGCTCACGTTCGTTGTCGACTCAGTGCGTACCTATCCGAAGGCGAGCTTTCCCGCGGCCGAGGTGTACGGGCCGACACCGCTGCCAGAGCTTCGCCTCATTACTTGTACTGGAGACTTCGACTACCGGGCTCGGAGCTATCTCGACAACCTTGTCGTCTCCGCGCATCTGGTCTAACGAATGCGCGGCACTTCATCCTGCGAGATGCCGGGCCTCTAGGGTGCCACCTGTAGCAGCGGAGTGCCTTGCGCATCGACAATTTGAATCGCGCTGATTGCCTCTTCGGGCCAGCTGGTGGAGGTCGAGAGCTCGATATCCCCACCCGGCATCCAGCCGCCTCGATCCTGCTGCACACCCGCTTTGTTGATCACGATGAGTCGATAGCCCTCTGACTGCATTCCGGGTGCTGAGCCTGGCGATGACGTCGGGTAGGGATTGGAGCCGAGGTAGTCCCAGCATCTAACAAGCAGGTTCGTGCCGTGGTCCGCCTTCGTCACCTTCACCGTTGCCTGTACCTGTGCCCCTTCGGTGGAAAGCGCCGCGAAGGTGTACGGCGTGGGCTCGCTCGAGTGTCTGATCGCCGTAACGGCGACCACAGAAAGCAGGGTGATCACGCAGGCGGCCACGGCCGCAATTGCTGCTGTCCGCCAGCGCCGCCCACGCCGCTGTTCACGCACCTGTCGCATGAGACGCGGCAGCAGGGTGTCCGGCAGCGGCTCAGGGCGCCAAGCCGTCACGTCGGCCTTACGCAGCATCTGCGGCACACTGGACAGTTCTGCGACCTGCGCTTGACAGCGCGGGCAATCAGCGAGGTGCGTTTCATAGACGATGCGGTCGTCGGTGTCGAGGCTGCCGAGGACATAGAGCGCGTCGTCGAACTGGAACCTGTCGTGGTCGGGCCCAGCCGGGGTGCCGTCGATTTCTGGTCCGGTCATGACTCCACTCCGATTTCGGCAAGCGCCAGCTTGAACGCACGGAGGGCATAGTGGGTACGCGACTTCACGGTTCCTTCGGCAATGCGTAGGGTCGAGGCAGCCTCGCGGACAGTCGATCTCCGATAAAACATTTCCACCAGAACCGCGCGGTGCTCAGGTGTCAGCCGGCCCAACGCGTCGCCGATCAACTGCGACTCGACCAACTGCTCGGCGTGATCTGCCGTACTCAGCTCTGGCACGTCGGCGACAAGTCTCTCCGGACGCACGTTTCTGGCACGCCATTCATCGATCACGATCCGTCGAGCAACGGTATAGAGCCAGCTGCGCGCAGCCCGGGACTGTTCCTCTGCGAAGACCGGATTGTCGGGCTGTTTCCAAGCCCGGAAAAGGGTCTCCTGCACGACGTCCTCTGCAGCCGCACGGTCCCCGCCCGTTAGTCGGACGGCGAAGGCCCACAGGGCAGCAGCGTGCTCGTCGTGCAGCGCTTGCATGAGGTCGCGTTCGCTCGTTGGCGTGGATTGCCGATACATCTGATCCTTCCCAGTCAAATATCCCTACGGGCGCCGCAGCGGGAAGGTTCAACCGGGCGACTGGGAGTGTGTCGCCGGTCAACTGCGAAGGGCGTCGATGAACCCAATGGCGCCCACCGCCGTTGTCAAGATAACCCCGACCCCACGATCGGAGCAGCACCGTGACCGACTACGACGACAAACGCCATGACCGCTCGGGCGCCGTCACCCGCCGGACCGTTCTGGGGGTGGGGGTCGCTGGCGCAACGGTGCTTACTATGGCTGCCTGTACCCAGGCCCCGCCGCCGACGGTCGTCGCCGTGAGCTCTGGCGACGCGACGGCCGGCTCGAGTGGCTCGAACCCAACGTCGTCACCTACTGACCCGTCCTCATCGGCGGGTAGCAGGCCTTCACCACCCGCGAGCGCCAGTGCACCGGCGGGTACGGGCAAGAAAGCTCTGGCAAAACTGGCCGATATTCCAATCGGATCCGCGGTTGCAGCGAAGGGCGCCAGTAGCCAGGACATCCTCATCACCCGGACTGCAGCGACTGAGGTGGTGGCCTTTAGCGCGATCTGTCCGCATATGGGCTGTACCGTGCCGCCGAGCTTCGCGTGCCCCTGCCACGGCTCGACATTCGATCCGAAAACGGGCGCTCGGCTAGGTGGGCCAGCACCGACCGGGTTGTCGCCTGTCTCGGTTTCAGTCTCCGGCCCCGACATCGTCGCGGGGTAGCCGCAGGCGCTGCTCTCACTCCTGCCCGGAGGGCGGAGCCTGATCATCTGATGCAGGGTTCTCAGTGTCTTCTGGGACGGCGCCGCTGACCGGTTCAGCTTGCTCATGGGCGCCCGCCGCCGGTACCGGGTCGGCTGCGGGAAGCAGGCTCGCCAACGCACTCGCGGCGATTCGCCGGAACTTGCGCTTGGCGCGGGTCCGGTCGAGAACTGCGACCTCTAAGCCATCGGCGGGAATGACGCGGGGCGTGCCATTGTCCGCGCCCACGGAGCCCAGCGCCGTTACTGCCAGTGGGATGGCCTCCGCTAGCGGCAGGCCCGGACGGAACGAATCCTTGACTGCAGCCGTGACAGCATCCGCCTGGCCGCCCATCACGAGAAATTGCGGCTCGTCAACGATCGTGCCGTCGTAAGAGAGCCGGTAGAGCTGATCCTCAGCGGCAGTGGGGCCGACCTCGGCGACGCACAGTTCGACCTCGTAAGGCTTCTGCTGCTCGGTGAAGATCGAGCCGAGCGTCTGGGCATATGCGTTGGCCAAAGCACGAGCCGTCACATCGCGCCGGTCGTAGGAGTAGCCACGCAGATCGGCCAGACGGATACCGGCAACCCTGAGGTTTTCGAACTCGTTGTACTTTCCGACCGCCGCAAACCCGATACGGTCATAGATCTCCGAGACCTTGTGCAGAGCTGAGCTCGGGTTCTCGGCAACAAAGAGCACGCCGTCTGCATAGGTGAGCACGACCACGCTGCGGCCGCGGGCAATGCCCTTGCGCGCGAACTCGGAACGGTCGCGCATGATTTGCTCGGCCGAGGCATAGAACGGCATCGACATCGTGGTCTCCGATAGTCGTCGTGGGTGTTTGGGTGGGCGGGCAATCTGGGGCGGCGGGTTTCGTCGACGGGCTAGGAGCCAGTCTCGACCGAACGACGGTCGATCAGTGCGCGTACGACCGTATCCAAGGCAGGATCGGCGATTCGACGTGCGCCGTCCGCCGTGGCCGAATACACCACCGGGTAGATACGGCGGGTCAGATCCGGTCCGCCGGTTGCCGAATCGTCGTCGGCGGCGTCATAGAGAGCCTCGACCACGATCGCAACCGTCTCATCTTCGTCGAGACCAGGCCGCCACAGTTTCTTCAGCGCGCTCTTGGCGAACACGGACCCAGATCCGACCGAGTGGTAGTACTGCTCGGGGTAGCGACCGCCGGTGACGTCGTAGCTGTAGATCTTGCCAACGGCCGAGGCCGATCCGTCGCTGTTCAGATCCCCATCGAAGCCGGCAAACAGCGGAACCACGGCCAAGCCCTGCATCGCCGCGCCCAGGTTGTTTCGAATCATTGCGGCGAGCCGATTTGCCTTGCCGTCCAGCGTGAGCGACGTGCCTTCGATCTTTTCGTAGTGCTCAAGTTCGACCTGAAAGAGACGGACGATCTCGATTGCCATACCAGCCGTGCCAGCAATTCCGACGAGGGAAAAGTCGTCAGACGCAAACACCTTCTCGATGTCGCGCTGGGCGATCAAGTTCCCCATCGTCGCTCGACGGTCGCCTGCCATGATGACACCGCCGTCGAAGATGGCGGCCACGATGGTCGTACCGTGCGGGGCTGCCGGGTATTCGGCGTCGGCTCCGAATGCATTCATCCGCTTTGAGGGCAGCAGATCGGATGCCGCTGCGGAAAGAAACTCCACGAACGACGACGAGCCCGGATCGGTCGCGTAGCGAAGCAGCCCCCGAGAGTCATCGTGCCGGCTCACTGGCCACCCTTCTGAACGAAACTTCGGACGAAGTCTTCGGGGTTGGTCTCGAGCACCTCGTCAATGTCATCCAACAGCGCATCGACGTCGTCAGTCAGTTTTTCGTGTCGCTCGGCAACGTCGGACGACTGTTCCGGCGCCTCTTCAGCCTCGTCTTCGCGCTGCTTGGACGGCCTGGTCTGACCGCCTTCGTGACTGGCCATGTTCACCTCCGTTTGCACACCGTTCGGTGAGTATCCCTCGACACTAGTAGGCGCGCTTCGCGATCGCTCGCCATACCCGCAGCACAACGGCATTCGATCCGACTTGACGGGACGATCAGACTGGGCGATTCCTGCGGCGGTTGGCGCGGCGAGGTGATCTTCAGCTCAACCGGATATGTTCAGCGGCCGAGAAGTTCGGTGACAAGGGCCCCAGCGGTTTGACACCGATTCAACAGTTCCTCAACGTGGATCTTTGAGCCACGAAGGGGTTCCAGCGTCGGCACGCGGACGAGGGACTGTTGTCCGACATCGAAGATCACCGAGTCCCATGACGCCGCCGCCACCGACTCCGGATAGCGGCGTAGACACTCGCCGCGGAAGTAGGCGCGAGTGTCTTCGGGGGGCGTAGACATCGCGGTCACCGCGACCTGCGGATCGATGAGAGTGCGCATCGATCCTCGCTGAACGAGGCGGTGATACAGGCCTTTGTCCGGTCGGATGTCCGCGTACTGCAGGTCGACGGCATGCAGCCGAGCCGCAGACCACTCGAGGTTGTCCCGCTCACGGAAACCCTCTAGCAGGCGCAGTTTGGCCACCCAGTCCAACTCCCCCGCAAGTTGCATCGGGTCTTGAGCCAGTCGCTCGAGTACCGATTCCCATTCCTGCAGCACCTGGATGGTCTGGGCATCGGCGTCGGCGCCTTGGCGATCGTCGACGAACTTGCGGGCCCGATCGAGATACTCCAACTGGATCTGCACTGCAGTCATGCTTCGCCCGTCAGCAAGGCGAACCTGGTGCTTCAGACCGGGATCGTGGCTGATCGCTCTGAGCTCTCGAACCGGCTCGGCAATACGTAGATCATCGCCGAGCCATCCTCCTTCGATCATGGCCAGGACGAGTGATGTAGTACCGACTTTCAGGAAGGTCGACAGTTCGGCCAGATTCGCATCGCCGAGGATGACATGCAGACGCCGATACTTCTCCGGGTCCGCGTGCGGTTCGTCGCGAGTATTGATGATGGGTCGCTTCAGCGTGGTTTCCAGGCCGACCTCGACCTCAAAGAAATCGGCGCGCTGGCTGATCTGAAATCCGTGCTGGTGGCCGTCTTGCCCGATGCCGACGCGCCCGGCACCGCAAAATACCTGGCGGGTTACGAAGAAGGGCGTCAATTGGCTGACTATCGAGGCGAATGGCGTCTGCCGGCTCATCAGATAGTTCTCGTGAGCGCCATACGAAACGCCCTTGTTGTCAGTGTTGTTCTTGTACAACGTGATCGTGGCGCCGCTGAGTCGGGCGACCTGCTGGGCCGCGGCGGCCATCACGAGTTCGCCGGCACGGTCGAAACGGACGATGTCCAGCGGCGTGGTCACCTCAGGCGTCGAGTATTCCGGATGAGCGTGGTCGACATACAGTCGCGCACCGTTCGGTAGGACGACATTAGCCAGGCCCGCATCCTCCTCGTCTTCGAGGAACTGCTCGGCGACGTGGTTCGGACCGGACAGATCGAAGCCGCGTGCATCGCGCAGCGGCGATTCCTCCTCGAAGTCCCAACCTGGCCGCCGGCGCCGACCGCCCGGGAGCAGCGAGGCGTATCCATTGACTACCTGGGCGGAGAGCAGCATCGCATTAGCCGTCGGATTTCCGGGCACGCTTACGCCGTACTCGACTTCGGTGCCCATCACCCTCGTGACCGTCATGACTTCCAGGTTACGTGTAGTCGACCCGAGACAGCGGTCATCTAGTGACAAACCCGCATGAGCGCGGTGTGTATTCAACCAACCCGACTCGGCGAGGGCCGCGCTGGGCAGGTCTGATGGCGCTAGAGATACTGGCCCGTATTAGAGATCGTGTCGATCGCGCGGCCCGCGTCACTCCCCTTGGCACCGGAGACGAGAGTCCGGATGTACACGATCCGTTCACCCTTCTTGCCGGAGATTCGCGCCCAGTCATCTGGATTCGTCGTGTTCGGCAGGTCCTCGTTCTCACGGAACTCGTCCACGCACGCTGCGGTGAGATGTTGGACCCTTATGCCACGCTGACCGGCGGTCAGCAAGTCCTTGATGGCCATCTTCTTGGCTCGATCGACGATGTTCTGGATCATCGCGCCCGAGTTGAAGTCCTTGAAATAAAGGGTCTCTTTATCACCATTTGCGTAGGTAACTTCGAGGAATCGATTGTCTTCGCTCTCGGTGTACATCCGTTCGACCGTGTGCTGGATCATCGCATTTACGGTCGCATCCGCGGAGCCACCATGTTCGGCCAGGTCGTCCGGGTGAATCGGCAGGCTGGTCAAGATGTACTTGGCAAAAATGTCGCGAGCAGCCTCGGCGTCCGGTCGCTCGATCTTGATCTTGACGTCCAGCCGACCTGGTCGCAGGATGGCCGGGTCGATCATGTCTTCACGGTTCGAGGCTCCGATGACGATGACATTCTCGAGGCCTTCGACGCCATCGATCTCGCTGAGCAGCTGGGGCACGATGGTGTTCTCCACGTCGGACGAGACACCCGACCCACGGGTCCGGAAGATGGAGTCCATCTCGTCGAAGAACACGATGACCGGTGTGCCCTCGCTCGCCTTCTCCCGAGCTCGTTGAAAGACCAGGCGAATGTGTCGCTCGGTCTCACCGACATACTTGTTGAGCAGCTCGGGTCCTTTGATGTTGAGGAAGAAGGATCGTCCCTTCTCGTTGTCGCCGCGCACACGTGCGACTTGCTTGGCGAGCGAGTTCGCGACCGCTTTCGCAATGAGCGTCTTGCCACAGCCGGGCGGCCCGTAAAGCAGGATGCCTTTCGGCGGCCGCAGCTGGTGTTCGCGAAACAGCTCGGCATGCAGGAACGGCAGTTCGACTGCGTCGCGGATCTGTTCGATCTGACTCGCCAGGCCACCGATGTCGCTGTAATCGATGTCGGGCACCTCTTCGAGTACGAGCTCTTCGACCTCGCTCTTCGGGATGCGTTCGAATACGTATGACGAGCGAGACTCCATCAGCAGGGAGTCCCCGGAACGGATCTTCGTACCCCGGAGCTCCTCGGCCAAGTACACGACGCGCTCGTCGTCGGTGTGCCCGATGACGAGAGCGCGCTCGCCGTCCTCGAGGATCTCTTTGAGCATTACGACTTCGCCGGCCTTCTCAAAACCTCTGGCGGCAACGATGTTCATGGCCTCGTTGAGCATGACTTCTTGGCCGTGTTTGAGCGTCTCGATACCCACTTCGGGCGATACGGCGACTCGGAGTTTGCGACCCCCCGTGAAGATGTCGACGCTGTGCTCGTCGACCGCCTCGAGGAAAACGCCGTACCCCGACGGCGGTTGCGCCAGTCGATCGATCTCCTCTTTGAGAGCCACGAGTTGGTCACGCGCCTCACGCAGTGTGTCCGCTAGGCGCTCGTTTCGATCATTGAGCGAGGCGACCCGGGCTTGCGTTTCAATGAGCCGATCTTCCAAGGCACGCATCTGCCTCGGTGATTCGGCCAGGCGGGCTCGGAGTAGTTCGATCTCCTGGGCAAGCGCAGCCGCGTCCGGACGCTCCGGATCGAACTGTCCGGCCCGGTTGTAGCTCGATTCATCTGCCATCTGCGCACTCTCCCGATATCGCTCTGCACTTCGAGACCTCGGTCGATTTCACCCTACACAGGCTGCATGAAATCGCGAGGCAGATACTCTGGTGTTTACCCATCGGTTACGACGGGTCGGGACTTAACAAGCGCAGAAGGGCAATCGCTTGACCGAAAGCAGTGCGGACCTCGAGGTGTGGATCGATCAGGAAGAATGCACCGGCGACGGCCTCTGCGTGCAGTACGCGCCAGAGGTCTTCGAATTCGACGTCGACGGCCTGGCCTACGTCAAGGACGACGCCGGTGACCTCAAACTGGCTCCGGGTGTGCGAGTAAATGTGCCGGCGAACCTGAGATTGGACGTCCTCGACTCAGCGAAAGAGTGCCCAGGCAACTGCATTCACGTCGCTCGAGCGAGTGATGGCGCCCCAGTGGCGGGGCCGGACGCGTAGACCGTCCAGGCATTACGGCAAATTGGGGCGAAATGGTTGCATCGAGGGCTGGTCGAGGTTGCCGTCCTGATGACTTGCGGGTATCGCGGCTAACCCGAACGCCTCTTCGAGCTCTACCGTCTTGGCGGGGCGACGCTGCCGGGTAGGCGCGACAACGCCCGGCGCCAACCGTCGGGCCGTGACCAAGAACGCAGTGTGCCCTTGCATGCGGTGATCTGGGCGCACAGCCAAGCCGACGACGTGCCAGTTGCGCACGATGCATTCCCAGGCGTGCGGTTCGGCGTAGCTGCCGTCATCTCGGATGGCTTCGACCAGTCTGGAGAGTTGGGTTGTCGTCGCTACGTAACCAATCAGGACGCCGCCCGGACGAAGTGCGGCACCCACCGCAGGGAGCACCTCCCATGGCGCGAGCATGTCAAGAATCGCCCGGTCTACCGTTTCGTCGGCAGGATGTGAGTCGACGTCGGCCAGCCGCAAGTCCCAATTCTCTGGCAACTCACCGAAGAAGGTTTCTACGTTGCGCTTCGCGTGATCTAAATGATCTTCTCGGCGCTCATAAGAAATGACCCGGCCAGTTGGGCCTACGGCTCGCAGCAGCGAGCAGGTGAGCGCGCCCGAACCGGCGCCTGCCTCAAGCACGCGCGCGCCCGGGTGGATATCGCCTTGGGCAACGATCTGAGCCGAGTCTTTGGGGTATATGACGGCCGCGCCTCTAGGCATCGACAGCACATAGTCGGTCAGCAAGGGTCGCAGGGCCAGGTAGCCGGTGCCTGATGCCGAGAAAACTACTGATCCCTCGGGCGTACCTATCAGTTCATTGTGCGAAATTGCTCCGCGATGAGTATGAAACTGTTTGTCAGGTTCGAGGGTCACGGTGAACAGCCGGCCCTTGGGGTCGGTCAGCTGCACCCGATCGCCAGGCTGGAAGAGCGGATTCATCTAGTAGGTCCTCCTCGAGGTTGCCGAAGTGCTCGCACCAGGTCATTGGTCGCGAGCACTCCGCGGCTGGTGCCGTCTGATCCGACGACCAGATATTCGCTGGCCGGGTTGTCCCTCAAGACCCCCAGTAGTTGCTGGCCAGTCAGGTTCTCTTGAAGGATCAGGCCGGCTTCGAGCGGCCGCGAGACGTCGGCAAGCGTTGCCCACGGTCGCCGCACGGGATCGAGCTGACTGATTTGAGATTCGCGGACGAGGGCGCGGCTGCGGCCGATCGAGTCCACAACGACGATGCCGGACGATCCCGATTCGGCGACCCGCCGGACTGCCTCGGAAATCGGTGTGCTCGCGTCGAGATACAACGTCGGACGGATCAACGCGGTCAGGCGAATTCCAGCCGCGCGCTGGTTCAGGGATTCAGCTCGAAGAGTCTGCGTTGCGCCGAACCAGAGAAAGGCCGCAACGGCGAATCCCAGGGCTGTCGCGATCAGAGAGGTGAACGACAGAGTCCGACCGTCGTTGACTATTACGTTGAGGATAAGAATTGCTGCGGCCAGTACGACAGCCATCACCCGGCCCGACCAGGCGGCGATTGTGGTACCCCGACTTCGGTTGCCTCCGAACATCCAGAACAGCGCTTGAACGAGCCGCCCTCCGTCAAGTGGCAAGCCAGGAAGCACGTTGAAAACCGCGATGACCAGGTTGCTCCACGCCAGCAGTTCAAGCATCACGCCGACGCTTGAATTGGAACTAGCACCTAGGCCGCCCACCCAGCAGCCGGCCGCCAGCAGGAAGGAGACCAACGGCCCTGCGGCAGCGATGGCGAACTCGTCACGAGGGCGTTGAGCTTCACCTTCGATCTCGGATACGCCACCGAGGAGAAACACGACGATCCGAGCAACGTTGAGCCCGACCGCACGACTCGCGACGGTGTGGCCAAGCTCATGCGCCAGTACAGACAGCGCCAAGGCGACCGCAAAGCCCAAGGACAGCACGTACGAACCCGCGGTACTCAGGCCGGCCACGCGTGACCGAAGGAAGTCCGAATAGCTGATCGTGACGAAGCCCACCACCAGCAACCAACTCGGAGTAACGAAGATCGGAACCCCGAGGATGCTGCCCAATCGCACCAATCGCGCGCTATCGGCACCAGGTTGACCCTGGCTGGGACGTGGGCTACTCACTCCGAACATCGTACGGATCGCAAACCTCACCCAGAACACGCGCAACGTTGAGGCCCACTCAACACGCGCATAGGGACAGTGGAGGCCCAACCCAGGTTGGACCACTAACCTTCTCAACCGTGGTGGAACCCGAGCGACCTTGGCGACAGGCGCCACCCGCCGATCTGCGTACCCAGATCGAAGCTGCGACCAAGGCCCGCCGAAAGGGTCGTCATTCGCGGCCGAAGTCAAAGCACGGGGTCTCCAAGCATTCCACCAGAGGCGCGACCAGCCGGCGATTTCCTTTCCTTCTTCGCTATCTCATCCTCATCGTGAGTACGGCCGTGTTGGTGCTTGTGCTGCGCACGTACGTGATTGCCTCGTTCTACATTCCGTCGGCCTCGATGGAACCAACATTGCACGGCTGTCCGACCTGCGAGCCTGACCGTGTCATGGTCGACAAACTGTCTTACCGAATCGGTTCGGTCGGGCGAAAAAATGTCATCGTCTTCGACAAGCCGCCCCAGCTTCAGGTCGATGACAAGGAGCTGATCAAACGTGTGATCGGCCTGCCAGGTGAAACGGTCAGTGGTCATGACGGGAAGGTGTACATAAACGGTCAACCGCTCGACGAGCCGTACGTCAATCCTTCCTGTCACGGGACGACGGACTTCGCGCCGGTGCATGTGAACGTAGGCCAGTACTTTGTGATGGGCGACAACCGGTGCGATTCGTCGGACTCCCGGGTCTTCGGGACCATTCCGAAGTCGTCCATCGTCGGCCGTGCCTTCGCCGTTGTGTGGCCGCTCAAGCGCATTCACGGCCTTTGACGGCCCCGCGCGCGGATGGCTACGTGGCCACGACTTGTCGGGGCCATGGCTACGTGGCCACGACTTGTCGGGGCGGTTGAGCGAAACTGTCGTGGCTGGCGGCTAGCCTCGAACACATGACAGATTTGGCCACCGCTGCGAACGAGTTCGATCAGCAATTTACTTCGCCTCCGGTCGAAGAATCTGCTCTTCCGATCGCGGTGGTCGGTTCCCTGTCACCGTCCAGGGCGGCGGACTTCAAGACCTGTCCGTTGCTCTACCGATTTCGGAGCATCGATCGGTTGCCTGAAAAGCCCACTCGTGACGCAACTCGTGGCACTGTCGTTCATTCAGTTCTTGAGCACCTTTATGAGCTGCCTACAGCCGAGCGCACCGTCCAAGCGGCCCAATCCTCGGTTGCGCCGCTATGGGAAGAGTTGCGCGGCAGCGATCCCCGACTCGCCGAGCTATTTGCCGAGGAGACTGACGGTGTTGCACTGACAGAATGGTTGAGCTCGGCCCGGCAACTCGTCGCCAACTATTTCGAGCTCGAGGATCCCCAACGCCTTGAACCGGAATCGCGGGAGCAGTTCATCGAGGTGGTGTTGGACGGGTTGCGCTTGCGAGGCTACGTCGACCGCATAGACGTCTCGCCTGCTGGCGACATCCGCGTGGTCGACTACAAGACCGGCTCAATTCCGCGAGAAGCCTTCGAAGCGAAGGCCCTCTTTCAGATGAAGTTCTACGCCCTCGTCTTGTGGCGGACCCGAGGCGTCGTCCCGCGCCAACTACGGCTGATTTATCTTGCAGCGAAAGACACTCTGACTTACCAGCCCGACGCCGAAGAGTTGGCTCGTTTCGAAAAGACCTTGCATGCCATCTGGAAAGCGATCGCCAACGCAAGCTTGACCGGAGACTTCCGGCCGAGTCCTTCCCGTTTGTGCGACTGGTGTTCGCACCAGGCACTGTGCCCTGCCAAGGGCGGCACTCCCCCACCGTTCCCTGCTAATGCGCTGTCTGACTCCTCAACCGACCGCGATGGCCGCTCTGTCCTCGTAGAGCCAGAGCTCTAGCGAACGGCTCGCGGGTGCCGCGAACCTGAGCGGTTAGTGCACTTCGACCTGAGGCGGAGCAAGTCCGGTCAACTGGGCTAGGTCGGCGATCGTGACGCCAGCCAACGAATCCACGATGATGCGCGAGGTCACAGGCTTGATGGGTACCTGATTTGGTACGGCAATCGTCACACAACCCGCAGCTTCCGCCGAACGAATCCCCGCCGGCGAATCTTCGATGGCGATACATCTAGTGGGGTCTGCATTCAGCCGACGGGCTGCGACGAGATAGGCCTCGGGATCAGGTTTGCCACGAGTTACCTCATCGCCCGTGACCAAACTCTGAAAGGTGCCCGGCGGCAATTGTTCATTGACGGCCTCGGCAAGGCTTCGATAAGACATCGTGACCATGGCGCAGGGAACGCCGACATCGTGAAGCTCAGAGAGCAACCCCAGCACTCCCGGTCGCCAAGCGGTGTATTGGCGAGTGTCTGCGATCACTTCAGCGAGCAACCGCTCAACAATGTCGTCAAGGGGTAGTTCGACACCGCCGTGCTTGCGAATGTAGGCGGCCGAAACCAGGAGCGGATTGCCTACCAGTGCATGTGCATGCTCGTCATTCCACTCGCCGCCGAAGGCCCCCACGAGCCGATATTCTGCTGCGATCCAGTACGGCTCGGTGTCAACGAGCGTCCCATCCATATCCCAGAGAACGGCTTGGAGCGAAGACACGTCGCTCAGCACGTTCCAGCCGACAGCGAATCGCTTAGCCTCGGGACGGAACAAAATGGCACGGGTCCAATCTACCGGCGCCAAACAGCGCGTAATCACCCATGTGGCGTACGGGTCAGGTGGGTCGGCCGTAGGCTGGACGAATGACTGAACCCGCGGAGTGGCCGGTCCTGCAGAACCCCGTCCTCGTGGCGGCGTTTGAGGGCTGGAACGACGCCGGGGACGCGGCAACCGGAGCTATCGAGCATCTCGAGCTCACCTGGGATGCCACGCCCCTGGCAGCTCTGGACCCCGACGACTACTACGACTTCCAGGTCAATCGGCCGACCGTAAGCCTCGTGGACGGCGTGTCCCGGCGCATCAGCTGGCCAACCACAAGACTTTCGGTGTGCCGTCCGGCCGGGGCAAGCTTCGACCTCGTCCTGGTCCGCGGCATAGAGCCCAACATGCGGTGGCGCAGCTTCTGCGACGAACTGCTCGAGATGGTCACCGAGCTAGGCGTGCGGACCGTCGTGACTCTGGGCGCGTTGCTGTCCGACGCGCCCCACACGCGACCGACTCCGGTGACCGGGACTTCCTATGACTCCGAGAGTGCCGCCCGCTACGGGTTGGAAGGTTCCCGATACGAAGGACCCACCGGCATCGTGGGCGTCTTACAGGACGCCTGCGTCGGCGTCGGGATCCCCGCGATTTCCTTCTGGGCTGCCGTGCCGCACTATGTCGCTCAACCGCCGAACCCGAAAGCCACCATCGCGCTGTTACATCGCGTCGAGGAGGTTCTCGATATCCCGGTTCCCATGGGTGAGCTCCCGACCCAAGCTGACGAGTGGCAAAAACTCGTCGACGAGATGGCTGAAGAAGACGAAGACGTCCAGGAATACATCCGCAATCTTGAAGAGCGCGACGACGCCGGCGAGATGCGCGAAGCGTCTGGCGAGGCCATCGCCAAGGAATTCGAACGGTATCTACGTCGACGAGACCGGGGTAACGGCCCGCCCGGTTCCATGTAGAAGGCTTCGGACCAACGAATGCTTGCTTTGAAATGGGGCTCTGCGACTGATGTCGGTCGCCTCCGCGACCGCAACGAGGACAACTTATGGGTGTCGCCCTCGCTGCTCGTGGTGGCCGACGGGATGGGCGGGCACGCGGCAGGCGAGGTAGCCAGCGAACTAGCAGTATCCGAGCTCGCAGCGCTGTCAGACCTCGATTCCCTACATGCGGAGGACATCACGGCAGCCATCTGGCGGGCCAACGATCGCATTCTGCGCGCCGGGCAAGAGCGAGGCGACCGGTACGGCCTGGGAACGACACTGACCGGCTTGGCTGTCGTCTCCGCAGATGGCGCCGATCAATGGGCCGTTTTCAACGTCGGCGATTCGCGGGTCTACAGGTTCCTCAACGGGGTATTGAACCAGCTGACGATGGATCATTCAGAGGTCCAGGAATTGGTGAACGCCGGCGAGATCCGGAGCGAAGATGCCCGCGTGCACCCGCGCCGAAATGTCGTCACGCGCTCGCTCGGTTCCGATCCTGCACCGGTCGTCGACATCTGGCTTTTCCCGCCAACCACCGGGGACCGCTTCCTGATTTGCTCTGACGGGCTAACCACCGAATTGGGCGACTCAGAGATATCGCAAATTCTCTCGGACAACGATGATCCGCAAGCTGCTGCAGACGAACTGATCAGACTCGCCAACGCTGCCGGCGGCCGGGACAACATAACCGCAATCGTTGTCGATCTGGTCTGAGCAGCGACCGCTAGAGCTTGATTCCCAGCAGCGCGTCCAGCGCGTCGCGAACCAGTACGGGTGACTGCGCATCGCCTGTCGACGGGCTGCCACCTGTCGCCTCATCCGCCCACCGGTCGATGACGCTGATTGCGCCCTCGGTGTCGAGGTCGTCGGCGAGTCTCTCTCGCACTTTCTCGATGACCGCCATGGCGTCCGGCGCTGTCGCCGAGGCGATCGCGTTGCGCCAATTGTCCAAACGCCGTTCCGCTGCCGGTAGACGTCCGCCGGTCCATTCGCGGTCCGCCCGGTAGTGACCGTCCAATAGCGCCAGCCGAATCGCCATCGGGTCAACCCGAGCGCCAAGGAGCTTGGACACGAACACCAGGTTGCCGCGGGACTTGCTCATCTTCTCGCCGTCCAAGCCGATCATTCCGGTGTGGACGTAATGGCGGGCGAAGGGCCATTGGCCGGTTAGCGCCTCGGCGTGTGCAGCGGAATGTTCATGGTGGGGAAAGCGAAGGTCCGAACCGCCACCTTGAACGTCGAAGCCCATTCCCAGCCGATTCCCCGCGATGGCCGAACACTCGATATGCCACCCGGGCCGTCCCTGACCGACGGCAGAATCCCAGAACGGCTCACCTTCTCGTCGACCGCGCCACAGCAGGGCATCCAGCGGATCACGCTTGCCCGGCCGCTCCGGATCACCGCCACGCTCGGCGAACAATTGGAGCATCTCTTCCCGCGAGTACCGGGATTCGTAGCCGAAGTGACCGCTGTCAGATATATGCGAGTAGATGTCGTCGCCAACCCGATAAGCGTGTGAATCAGCCAGTAACTTGGCCACTGCATCGGAGATCTCGTCGATGGCTTCGACTACGCCGACGTAGTCCCGCGGGGGCAACACCCGAAGTGCCGTCATGTCTTGCCGGTAGAGGTCTGTCTCCCGCTCGGCCAGCGCTACCCAGTCCGACCCGGTCTGTTGTGCACGCTCGAGCAACGGATCATCGACGTCGGTGATGTTCTGCACGAAGTGGACGTCGTGGCCCGCGTCCAACCACACACGTTGCACGAGGTCGAACGCCAGGTAAGTCGCAGCATGGCCGAGATGGGTCGCATCGTAGGGAGTGATGCCACAAACGTAGATCTTCGCGGTCGGCCCGGGCGCTGTTGGTCGAACCTCGTCAGTCGCCGTGTCATACAGACTCAATGCGCGGTCGCCGGCGGCTCTGCCTGGCAGGGAAGGTACGTCGGGAGCGTTCCAAGACTGCATTCGCCAACGGTAGCGGGCGGCTGCGAGTCAGCCATCTCGTGGGTGGGTGGCGTCTGACTGTTCTCGCCGATGCACCAACCAAAGACGTCTGCGAGGCCAGCGGCTTCGCGAGTTCGAGTCGCGTCTAGTAGGGCGGATACGGCACCGCGGGCCAGTCAGTTGGCGGCAGCGGAAAAAGCGCGCTTTGAATCAGAAATCGAACTCGACGGCGGGTGGCCCGAACCTCGGCTGTCGTCAGCAAATCAGACAGCCGATCACCGAGGTCGCCGTCCAGCCTGCGTGACAACTCGCTCAGGACGGCAAGATCAGCGTCTTCAATCCGGACCCCAGCCCATTGCCACAGCACGGTGCGCAGCTTGTTCTCGGTGCCGAAGCTGACACCGTGGTCGATGCCATAGACGTGCAGCTGTCCGGCAGACGTTTTGATCGGGAGGAGGTGCGACACCTTGCGATCGGAGTTGTTGACGACAGCGTCCAGCAGTGCCATCCGCCGCAGTTGCTCAACCTTCCCGGAATTGATTGCGGCGATGAGGTCGTAATCGTCGTCGTCCTCGATCCACAGCTGGACCATGCCCGCCCCCATGGGACCTTCCCTGAGCACGGTAGGAGGAACCGGGTCCCATCCAGTAGCTGCGCCGACCAAGTACGTGGCGTACTCCCGCTCGGCAAGCGTGCCGTCGGGGTAATCCCACAACGGCCGCTCCCCCGCCACCGGTTTGTAGACGCATGCTGCGGCGAACCCGTCGAGTTCGATCCGGCAGTACAGCGTCGCATTCGACGCGGTTGTAACACGACCTTCGATTGTCAATTCGCCTTTGTCGAGCAAGACCAATGCGTCTTCGGCAGGCATGACACGCGCGGCCGTGAGCTCGCCCATGTCGTCTGGCTCATCCTCGTCAGCGCGGTCACACTCGTCCATCTGGGTGCTCAGATGTCAATCTGGGTTTGTCGACGGTAACCGTTGTGGCGCGGACAGACGTGGCCGTTGGCGTCCAGCGGCTGATTGCACAAAGGGCAGGGTGGTCGTCCAGCAGCCACCACTCGGCGCGCCCGCTCGATGAACTCGAATGCCGCACGATGCTGGAGTCGCACCCGGAGCGCGTCCGGACCGTCCTCGGTGTCTTCGAGCAGGGTTGCCTCCGCCGCCTCCGTTGACTCGGCCTCCGCTTGGGCTTCGATGACGATCAGTCCCGCTTCAGTGTCGTAGGCCAACCCCATCGCGGCTACCCGGAACTCCTCATCGACCGGATTCTCGAGCGGGTCGGTGTCTGGAGTTACTGCCTCGGGCAGCTCGACACCTGATTGAGCCGCAATCTCAGCGAGCAATTGCTCCATCCGCTCAGTCAGCACGGTCACCTGCGCCTTCTCCAGAGCGACGCTGACGGTACGCGAGCCATCGGATGCCTGTAGGAAGAACACTCTCTCGCCCGGCTGGCCGACAGTGCCGACGACGAAGCGTCTCGGCTGATCGAAGAAGAACAACTGACGGCTCATTGCACCAAGCCTAAACGTTGCCGGCGCCGGCGCCACCGCCGACGGTCGCATCGCCGGACGAAGCGCTTTTCCGACCGCGGGCACCCTTGCCAGGCTTGGCCGGCTTTGGCGGGGCAAGGCGGCCGAGATCGCCTCCGGTGTCATTTTGGGTCAGTACAAACGGGCGGCCGTCCGTATAACGAATTGCCGAGACCGAGCACGGGTCGACGACGATGCGCTGGAAGAGGTCGAGGTGCATTCCCAGTGCATCCGCCAGGATGGCCTTGATTACGTCCCCATGGCTGCAGGCGAGCCAGACCACGTCCGTTCCGAACCGGTCGCTGAATTGACGATCCAACGAACGGATCCCTTGAACGGCCCGTGAAGCCATCGCGGCCATCGCCTCGCCGCCTGGGAAGGTCGCAGCTGACGGCTGGGTCTGGACGACCGGCCACAGCGGATCCTTGGCGAGCGAGGAGATCTGTCTGCCCGTCCAGTCGCCGTAGTCGCATTCGAGCAGACGTCGATCCGATTTCGTGATGGGTGTGTGACCGACAGCCTTCTGTGCCTTGACGGCAAGTTTCGCAGTCTCGGCGCAGCGCTCCAGCGGGCTGGTCACCACCGCTGACAGGTTCAGCGCTGCAAGCCGGTCGGCGACTGAATGCGCCTGTTTCTCGCCTCGTTCGTCGAGATGAACGCCCGGGAGTCGACCAGCCAGTACAGGGCCTGTCATCGCGGTAAGTCCGTGACGCAGCAGAAGGACGGTTGCCATGAAAGTTGCCTACTTTGCTGGGTTGCTTGCTTTGCTGGGTTGCTTGCCTAGCTGGGTTGCTTGCCTAGCTGGGTTGCTTAGGTCGCTGACACTGCGCCACTGGCGAGCAGCCCGATGAGCAGCAGCCCGAGAACAATGCGGTAGCCGATGAAGATAAACGTCGAGTGCTTGGACACATACTTGATCAGCCACGCAATCGAGGCGAGCCCGACGGCAAACGAGATCACCGTTGCGACCACGGTAACGCCCATCCCCGGAGCCTCCGGGCCGCCGATCTTTCGCGCCTCGAATAGACCGGACAGGACGACTGCGGGCACGGATAACAGAAATGAGAACCGAGCTGCGGTGACCCGGTCCAGACCTCGAAACAGGCCGGCCGTGATTGTGGCCCCAGATCGGGAAACACCGGGGATCAAGGCCAAAGACTGCGCCGCACCAACCACAACGGCGTCTTTGGTGTTGATCTCCTCTTCATCGCGGGTCCGACTGCCGACCTTCTCGGCGAGGGCAAGAATCAGAGCCGCCACGATCAGCGCGACCGATATGACCCACAGATTTCGCGCGCCGGTCTCGATCTGGTCGGAGAAGATCAATCCGAATACACCAACCGGGACTGTCGCCAGGATGAGATACCACCCCATCCGATACTCGAGGGTGGTGCGCTCGTGTTTGCCACCCTTGCCGAGGAAGCTCAACACACCTCTGAGCCAGGCGACCGCGATCTGCACGAGCTCGCGCCAGAAGTACAGAACGACAGCGGCCATGGTGCCGAGCTGGATGACAGCCGTGAACGCGGTGAAGCCAGCTTGGCTGATATCCGGGTTCAACCAGGCCTGAACGATACGTAGATGGCCACTCGAGGAGATCGGCAAGAACTCAGTCAGACCCTGTACGACGCCGTATACGACGGCCTGCAGCGGACCGATTGTGCTCACTTAGCGGCTCCGCGTTCGTGGGGTTTGCCTACCACGGGAACGCTTGAGAGGTTGGTCACGCTGCGAACCCCGACTCTCGCAGCGCCTCAGCGGCAATGCGCAGTCCGGAAAGTCGATCCTCGAGGTTTGGGGCCAGCGGCATGACGCTAAGACTAGTGACCCCCGATTCAGCCAACGCGGCGAGGCGATCTGCGATCCGGGCCTTGGGCCCGATGAGCGAGGTCCGATCGATGAAATCGAACGGCACGGCGGCCGCGGCGCCTGCATAGTCTCGCGACATGTACCGCGCCTGGATCTCGCCAGCGGCGTCGCCGAACCCCATCCGACTCGCCAGCTGGTGGTAGAAGTTGACCTCGCGGCTGCCCATCCCGCCCACATACAGCGCAGCGTAGGAACGCACCGGGAGGGCTGCTGCGTCGAGGTCCTCGCCGATGACCAACGGCAGGCTGGCGACGACATCAAACCCTTGCATGGACTTACCGGCCCTTTGACGCCCCGCCTCGATATGAGATAGCTGGTCTGCGGCGAAGTCGGCTGAGTAGAAGACGGACAACCAACCGTCGGCGACCTCACCGGTGAGCTCCAGGTTTTTCGGGCCGACGGCTGCTAGGTACACCGGAACGTGGTCCTGCGTCGGGCGAATCGTCAGTTGTAATGCCTTGCCAGGCCCGTCGGAGAGCGGAAGCTGATAATGCGAGCCGTCGTAGCGGACCCTGCGGCCTGACAGTGCGAGCTTGACGATGTCGAGATACTCCCGCGTCCGACCCAGCGGATGGTCGAACCGAACACCGTGCCACCCCTCGGAGACCTGCGGGCCCGAAACACCCAGGCCCAGGCGGAAGCGTCCGCCGGACAGCGCATCAAGTGTCGCAGCAGTCATTGCGGTCAGGACCGGGCTGCGGCCCGGAATCTGCATGATCGCGCTGCCCAGGCCGATGTTTTGAGTTTGAGCACCTACCCAGGCGAGCACGGTCACGGAGTCCGAGCCGTACGCCTCGGCGGCCCAAACGCAGTCGTATCCGAGTTGATCGGCTTCCTTGGCGAGCAGGACGTTGTCGAGGTTTCCGGCGCCGCCGCTCCAATAGCCCATGTTCAATCCAAGCTTCACGCCAGTCACACTAGCGACCGGTGGGCAACTTGTCGGCCGACTTGGGTGTGCGTCCCCGCGACGGACCTGAGGGTGCACTAGGTTCTTGCGTGTGGAAACGCGCGCCTTGGGACGAAGTGGCTTGAAAATCTCGGGGCTCGGGCTAGGCACCATGACCTGGGGCAACGGAACCGATGCCGATGAGGCAGCCGCGATCCTTGTTGCCTTCCACGATGCCGGCGGCACGTTCGTGGACACCTCAGTGTCTTACGGTTCGGGTAAGTCAGAGCGCATTCTCGGCGAGTTGATCGCCGATGTCGTACCGCGCAGCGATCTCGTCATCGCGTCGAAGGCCGGCATTACCCGCACCGGCGATGAAGTCCACATTGATGCCTCGCGCGGCGCCCTGCTGCGACGTCTGGATGAATCACTGACCAATCTCGGTGTCGACTACCTCGATCTCTGGCAGGTTCACACTGTCGACCCCACGGTTCCCGCCGAGGAGACGATGTCCGCCTTGGATGCAGCCGTGTCTTCGGGCAAGGCACGCTATGCGGGGGTTTCCAACTACTCGGGCTGGCGCACCGCACAGGCGGCCACCTGGCAACGGGCAGTGCCAGGACGGGCGCCAGTAATTTCGAACCAGGTCCGTTACTCCTTGCTCGATCGTGGGATCGAGCGGGAGGTAGTGCCGGCCTGTACAGATTTGGGTATCGGCATTCTGCCCTTCTCACCGCTCGGCGGCGGCGTGCTGACCGGAAAATACCGCGACGGCGTGCCCGCGGATTCTCGGGGCGCGGCGCAGGGTCGCAATCTGGCCAGCTATTCCGAGCCGCGGGCGGTCGGAATTGTCGAAGCCGTAGCTATCGCCGCAGACGGGCTCGCAACCTCGCCGATTACGGTGGCGCTTTCATGGTTGCGTGGGCGGCCCGCAGTTACCGCCCCGATCGTCGGCGCGCGGACGCTGGGTCAACTCACCGCGGCGCTCCAATCCCTGTCGGTCGAGCTCCCGCTCGAGATTCGCCTCGCACTCGATGATGTATCGGCACCCGTCGTCGGCTATCCCGAGGACCTCCGCTGACCGAGCCGGGCCGTACGGACGAACGGGTCTTCGCAGCTTTCTGTGCAGCCGGATTGTGGCAAGGCCTGGGCTCGACGTTGGCAGCCGCGCTCGCCGATGCGGACATCCGGACACCCGACGATGTGACTGCCGAGGCTCTGTCGACGCTGCCCAGAGTCGGTAAGTTGCGAGCCGGCCGACTTTTCTCCGCCTTCATCGCTGCCCAGCCGGCCTATGACCTCGTCGCCTTGCTGCTCGCCGCGGGGCTACCCGCGAGATTGGCTGGAAGGCTGGTGGAAACCTTTGGCCCAGGGGCGGAGCGGTTGCTCAAGGATGACCCCTGGCGCTTGCTCCAGCTCACCGGAGTAGAGGTCGCCGACGCCGACGCCCTCGGGCGCGCAGCGATTCCCGGTGTACTGCAAGGCGATCCCCGACGCTCACGCGCGCTCGTCGGCTGGTCGCTCAGCCAGGCCGCTCGCGAGGGCCACACCGTCAGCACGGTAGAGCAAGTCACGGTGGATCTAGAACTTCACCGAGTTGCCGATCCGGCTAAAGCCATCGCCGATGCGTGCGCCGGTGAGGTCGTCGAGGCCCTAGATTCGGTGGTCGATTCTCAACTGGCTCTCAAACGGTATGCCGAGGCCGAACGCGCGATTGCCGAGGCGATTCATCGACTTACTGATACCGCCGCACTTATCGGAAAGGCGCGTGCCGGCAAGCGGCGAAAGTCTGAGGTCATTGATCCTGATGCGCTCGACTCGGTCCAGCGCTCTGCCGTCGACAACGCCCTTGACCACGGTGTCAGCGTGTTGACCGGTGGCCCGGGAACGGGAAAGAGCCGCACTGTGGCGACGGTCGTCCGTGAAGCGGAACGGATCGGAAAATCGGTGGCTCTGGCGGCGCCGACCGGACGCGCGGCCAAGCGCCTGGCCGAGCTCTGCGATGCGGAGGCCACAACGATTCACCGTCTGCTCGGCGTTCAGCCGCGTGCGACAACGGGTACGGACGGCACCAGCGCTATCGTCGATTTCTCAGCCGGCTTTTCGCGCGGACCTGACTGGCCGCTCGATCAGGATCTTGTCGTCGTTGATGAGGCCTCGATGCTAGATGTGGAACTCGCCGCCGCGCTGCTGCGTGCGTGCGCGGACGGTACCCACCTGATGATCGTCGGCGATGCTGCCCAGTTACCGTCAATCGGGCCTGGCCAGGTGCTCGCTGACCTGATTGCCTCGGCCGTCGTCCCTGTCGTTGAACTTACGACGCTTTACCGGCAGGACGCGGGCGGCGCGATCGCGCGCCTGGCCACCGCAGTCCGTGAAGGTGATCTGCCAGCCGTAGATTCGCCAGATCGGGAGGTGGTCATCGTCCCAGCGCGTGGCTCTGCCGAATGCGCGCACCGCGTCGTACAGCTCATGACGGACTCGATCCCCCGGGCGCTCGGTATCAAAACCGAGCAGATACAGGTCGTGACGCCGGTACACAAAGGTCCCGCCGGCACGATCGCCCTCAACGCGGCCCTCAAGGCGAAACTGAATCCACCCGTGTCTAAACAGCTGTTCGGTCGATTCGATGTGGGAGATCGGGTGGTCGCCACCGCCAACCACCTCGAGGTGACGCCGACAGGGTTTGCGAATGGCGAGGTCGGAGTGGTGACCAAGGTCGCCGACAAGGTCGTGACGATAGATTTCGGATCCGGGCCGGCCGAGGTTACCGGCAAGGTGCTCGCCGACATCAGTCACGGTTGGGCCATCACTGTCCATCGCGCACAGGGCTCGGAATTCGGTGCGGTGATCGTGGTGCTGCCGCCCGAAGGTGGCCGGATGTTGTCCCGTCCGTTGGTGTACACGGCACTGACGCGGGCGCAGCGGCATCTGTCAATCGTCCATGGCGCGGGGCCAGCGGTGGCCCGCGCTGTCCACGACATCGGATCAAAGCCGCGACGAACCGCCTTACGCGATTTCCTCGGCTGAACCGGCCTTCGCTACGGCGAGGATGATGGCCGCAGCTTTGTGATCGCAGCTCGAAGGCTAGGGTGCCATTTGGCAATACCTGCGAGGTGCCCCGTCCGGGGAGAATCGGAAAGCCGGTGCGACTCCGGCACAGGGCCCGCTGCGGTAACCGGCTAGTCAGAGATCACGCGCTTTGCGCAGTCACTGGGCTCAACGGCCTGGGAAGGCGATCTCGCGACAGCGATCCGGAAGTCCGAAGACCGGCCTCGCTCAGAATGCCGCCTCGGCGGCCGGATGCGGGAGCCTGCCATGACATCGACGCCACAACGGACTGACAACACAACACAAGCGCGAGCTGCGCTGCGCCCACTTATGGACGTCTATGACGCGATCGAGCGCCGGCGCGACGTACGAGCCGAGTTCACGGGTGCGCCACTCGATCCTGACAGCCTGCGGCGCGTCTTGGGGGCAGCGCACTCAGCGCCGAGCGTGGGCCTGACTCAGCCGTGGGATTTCGTCATCGTCCGTAGCCAGGAATTGCGACGGGCCTTCAAGGCGCATGTATCAGAGGAGAAGCGCGTTTTCGAGCAGTCGTTGACAACGGTGCAGCAGCGAACCTTCAGCCGAATCAAGATAGAAGGGATCATGGACTCGAGCGTTGGCATCGTCGTCACGTACGACTCTGAACGGGGTGGTCCGGCGATCTTGGGACGGCACGCAATTGCCGATGCGGGCTTGTATTCCACCTGTTTGGCGATTCAGAACCTGTGGCTGGCAGCGACGGCAGAAGGACTCGGTCTCGGCTGGGTCTCCTTTTACCGGGAGGAATTTCTGCAGCGCCTGTTGAAGATTCCGACGCAAATACGCCCGGTGGCATGGCTGTGTGTGGGTCCCGTGTCTGAGCTCGCCACCATTCCCGATCTGGAACGGCACGGCTGGCGTGCTCGTCGACCGCTTGCCGATGCGATCCACAACGACTGCTATGGCATCCGATCTGATGGAACGATCTGAGGCACGGCCACCGCGCGCATCGGCGCGGTCCGATCCCCGCATATTTTGGCAAAGTGGGCTCAGATCCGCTCCCGGGTGCTGATTTCGATGACATCTAGAGGCACAATTGCGGGATGCCGACAGAGAACAGGGCGGACTCTGATCCAGACTGGGAGTACGCACCGCTGCGCATCCCCTCCGATGTCACGAGGGTGAACGCGGCGGTGCGGCTGGCGTTACACGCCGAATATGGCGGCTGGGAACTCGCTCGAGTCCGCAAATACGAGGACGGCTCCCGTCAGATCCTGCTCAGACGTAAACGCCGCTTGGCTGATGCCCTGCCGATGCCGGGTCTGATCGCCTAACCCGGGTTCAGCTGGCGCTGGCCTGCCAACCGCTACGAACGTGGCTCAGCACGCTTTCAGGAACCGATCGAGAACGCGCACGCCAAACTGCAGCGCATCCACGGGCACGCGCTCGTCGATGCCGTGGAACAGTGACGAAAAGTCAAGATCGGCAGGCAAGAGCAACGGCGAAAAGCCGAAGTTTCGGATACCGAGTTGCGAAAACGACTTGGCGTCCGTGCCGCCCGACATCAGGTAAGGCACCGCGATCGCGGACGGGTCCTCGGCCTTCAACGCCGCCGCCATGGCATCGACGATCTCGCCGTCGAACTCGGTCTCGACTGCTATGTCCTTGGTGACGAACTCCCTGGATATCGAGGTGCCAGGCGTGGCGGCCGAGGCGATGATCGCATCAATCGTCTCGAACAACTCCGGTTCATGGCCAGGCAGGAAACGCGCATCAATTGTCGCCTCCGCCGAAGACGGAATGACGTTGGCCTTGTATCCCGCGGACAACATCGTCGGGTTCGCCGTATTGCGGAGGGATGCACCAATCATCCGCGCCATACCGCCGAGTTGCGGCAAAGCCGAACCTGGATCGTCGGGATCGATCGGCAACCCGGTCACGGTGGCGATTCGACTCAAAAACTCGCGAACAGTCGGAGTCAGGTGGACGGGAAACTCGTGCTCCCCGATTCGAGTGACCGCGCGCGCGAGAGCCGTTACGGCATTATCACCGTGCACCATGGAGCCGTGCCCCGGTCGCCCCTCTGCGCGCAACTTGAGCCACCCGATGCCCTTTTCAGCGGTTTGGATCAGATATAGACGCAGGTCGCCCCCAACTGTCACCGAGAACCCGCCGACCTCGCTAATCGCTTCGGTGCAGTCGGCGAAGTAGTCAGGATGATTGTCGACCAGCCAGTGCGCACCTTTGAGGCCGCCGGCTTCTTCGTCCGATACGAAGGCGAGGACGATGTCGCGGTCCGGTTGGATGCCTCGCCGCGACCAATCCCTGACCACGGCAAGCGTCATCGCGTCCATATTCTTCATATCCACGGCGCCCCGGCCCCAGACATAGTTGTCCTTCACCTCGCCTGCGAACGGGTCAACCGACCATTCCGATTTCTCGGCCGGAACGACGTCGAGATGGCCGTGGATCAACAGCGGCTTACGATTCGGGTCCGTCCCCTTGATCCGCGCGATGGTTGATGCACGGCCGGGCTCGGATTCAAGGATGACCGATTCGATGCCGACCTCGTCGAGCCGAGCGGCCACCCATTCTGCCGCTGGTCGTTCAGGGTGCGTCGGATTCGAGGTGTTGATCCGGATGAGATCTGAGAGCAGAGATACGACCTCGGCCCCCGCAGCGCTTTCAGCCGTCGTGGCGGTGCTTGATCCGGGACTGAGGCGCGGTTCTGCGGCGGAAGTCATGAGTCCTTCCTACCAGTGTTCCAAGCGCCAGAATCCGTCGGCTAGACTTCTGCTTCGCACTCGTCCGGGTGGCGGAATGGCAGACGCGCTAGCTTGAGGTGCTAGTGCCCTTTATCGGGCGTGGGGGTTCAAGTCCCCCCTCGGACACCACATTCGGTGTATTTTTCCTGAATTTTTGCTTAAGTGAGGACCCACGCTAGTAGGGGTCTAAATGGGCACCGAACGTTCATTCGAGTTTGCGAGAAAGGCAGCCAATCCTTGGACCGTGCTGCGGCAAGAGCAGGCCGGCCTGGACACCTGCGCTGCATCTCCCGCAGCAAGGCAGGCTCATGCTGCTTCGCCAGTCCAGGGCTTCGAGGGTGCTGGGGCTGAGGCATTTATACGGCATCAGGGCGAACTCATCGCTGTTTTTCGCAGCTTCGCTGATCGCTGGGATTGGCACCGTCTCGATACTTCGAAGCTCTCTCAAGATGAAGTTCTCGTCGCCACCTTGGGCTGGCTCAAGTCGGCGAGCGATCGATACCTACAAGACCGCCTTCTAGCGGCGAATCAAGACGGGCTCAAGCGAGCCGGACGTAGCGCGGAGTGAGCATAGGAGTCACGATCAGGAGGGACCTGATCGATACCTGCTAACGATTGATGCAAGGGCATCGAGTGCACGCAGCAGGTGCGGCTCGAAACGGGCAGAATCTGCGGCGAGCAACTCCGCCCGGCTCCACCAACGCACGCCGAAGAACTCCCGATCGTCGGATTTTATTGGCAGCTCGGGAGACCCGGAAAGTGCGAACCACAGGCTGACGTCAGTGTGTCGTTCTTCTGGCTGACCGACTGTGTCGGTCATCGTGAGAAAGAACGGCCGAGGCCCGTAGCCGACTTCGAACTGCGCCTCGATCCCAAGTTCCTCCATCGCCTCGCGTCGCACTGTGTCGACGGGATCTTCTCCTCGTTCCACATGTCCACCCGTCGGCAGCCATAGGCCCGACAACCGGTGATCGCACAGCAACACCCTCCCGGACTGGCGGTCGACGACGAGGAAATAGGCCACGAGGTGAGGCGACGGTAGGTGCGGCTTCACTCGGCGGTAGATGTCGCCTGTCTGGTTCAGCCACCGCAACGCTTGAGCCTTGTGTTCCCTAGCAAGATCGTCAAGCGTCTGAATCGAGGCGATCAATTCATAGACGGGATGGTTGGATACCGCGGTCATGGTCGTAATTCTGTCATCCGAGCGCATAGTCAACACGTTGTTCAGCACACCTGGTCGGAACGATCGCCGGCACGGGCGCTCCTCGGCAACCGTCGCTGAGCATGCACCTGGTCAGTTGCGCTCCCATGGCCGCCAAGGCGCAGCAGAGCGGCCGAGTTTCGAGCGCGTAGCGTGGACGGCATGCTTGCGCAGCCGGCGCAATCGCTGACCGATTTATTGCTCGGTCTGGTCACGGTGCTGTCCGGCTGGCGGTTGTCGCGGGGGCCAGCCCGCTGTCGGCACTGGGTCCCCGCGTTCTACTGGTTCGGCTTCGCCGCGTTGCTGGGCGCCCTGCACCACGGCGTGATCGTCCGCTGGCCTCGGATCGCCGACGTCAGTTGGGGCGTCATCAGCATCATCGTCGTGGTCGGGGTTTCGTACGTGCTGGCTGCGACCGTAGCCGAAACACTTGGCCCTGGGCGGGCGTGGGCGTTTTGGCTACTGCGTTCGGTGGGTTTCGTCGCCTACGTAAGTATGGTCGCGACGGGGCACGCGGGTATCCGCGCGATTCTGTGGTGCGAGAGCCTGACCATGCTCAGCGTGCTGGTGCTGTGGGCTTGGGCGGCCTACCAGCGCAATCCCATGGCGCCGATGGCACTGCTCGCAATTGCCGCGAGCATGGCAGCGGCCGGCACGAAGGCCCTCAATCGGCACGACCTGCGCCCACTGCATCTCGACCCCACCTCGGCGTACCACCTCGCCCAGATCGTAGGGACGGTATTGCTGTACGCCGCAGTGCAACATTCGCTTCGGACCGGCAGTCAGCCAAACATTGAACGTGATCGGGGTCGGCTGATGGAGACGCAACCAATGCGACCGTGAGGTCGGTGCCTCTTGCAGGGCGGGTTTCGCTAGACCCCCGCTGACCGGGCGATCAGACCTCGATCAGGACGGCGCCGCCCTGGCCTGCGGCGGCGCACATTGACGCAACGCCCAGGCCTCCACCCCGGCGCTGAAGCTCATAGACCAGCGTGTTGATCATCCGGGCGCCAGATGCGGAGATCGGGTGGCCGATACTGCATCCACTGCCGTAGACGTTCACCAGTTCGTCGTTGATGCCCAGGTCCTTGCAGACCGCGATCGGGACCGACGCGAAGGCCTCGTTGATCTCCCAGAGGGCGATGTCGTCCACCGAGTAGCCCGAGCGCTTGAGGAGAAGTTTGGTGGCTTCGAGGGCACCGAAGCCAGTGCGGCCGGGGTGCACGGCAGCCGAGCACCAAGCCTTGACTTTGGCCATTGGTACTAGGCCTTCGGCTGCGGCGAGCTCGGCACTGGTCATTGCGACAGCCGCGGCAGCATCATTGACGCCACTCGAGTTGCCAGCGGTGATCTGGTAGTTCTCGATCTCCGGATGCAACACCTTCAGGCTGGCAAGCTTTTCCATCGAGGTGTCGCGACGTGGATGTTCGTCGACGGCGAACTCGACGATCGACCCGTCCCAAGCCGGCACCTTGATCGCGAAGATCTCGTCAACGAACTTACCGGCGTCGATCGCGGCCATGGCCCGCTGGTGTGAGCGGTAGGCCCAAGCGTCCATCTCCTCGCGACTGATACCGGCCTCGACCGCAGTGCTGTGTCCGACCGTGATCGCGACGTCCTGAGTGGGCGCCTCATCGGAAAGTGAGTGCAGCATCATCTGAGCCGGAGCCCACTCATCGACAGTGCCCAGCACCCGCTTGGTGACACGCGGATTCGTTGAGGCGCTGTACACACCGCCTGCAACGATCGCCGAGTCCATGCCGGCCTTGATGCTGCCCGCGCCATTGCCGATCGCGGTCAGACTGCCGGCGCACGCGCGGCCTACCGATTGCCCGGGAACGTTCATCAGGCCGTTCTCGATTGCCGCCCAACGCGCGCTGCTGCCGGAATCGGCAAAGATGACGTCGTTGATCAACTGAGGATCCAGCCCCGAGCGACGCACCGTCTCGGCCAAAACCCAAGTGGCGAGGTCTTCGACGCTAGTGTTCGCCAGCGCTCCTTTACGCGACGTGGCGACCGCGGTACGGGCTGCGGCAACGATGACGGGGTCAGTCATTGTGCACCTCTTTCCATCAGTTGTGGGGCTGAACAGTTCGGTACAGTTCAGTACAGTTCGGCAATCCGGGTCCGGCCTGCTCGGACTGAGCTGCTGTGCCATCAGGCGCCAGTGGGTGACAACGGCGTGGACTTGCTTCGCACGTTACGTTCGTGATCATCCAAAAGCCAGACCCCGTGACAGTGAAGCCGGTCATGCTGGCTGACTGGGCTGCGATCAGGACGGGCGGTTATATGCGCTGCGGCGCCCAGCCGCGAACCAGACGATGAGTGCGATGACCGTGCACAACAGCGAGAAGACGGTCCAACCGACCTTGCCGCCGGCGCCCACGGAAACCGGGCGTTGACTGGCGAATATCGGGATGGACAACGGCACCCAGCTCACCGCACACGCGATGCGCGGCTGGCGGCGCATCTCCTTGACGAGACCGCGCTCATCGAATCCTGCTTGCTTGGCGGAACGGCTTCTCCGAGTCCTTGGACGGCGGCTTCAGTCCCCCACCCGGCCGGTGTCGTAGGCCCACATGGCGATCTCGACCCTGTTGCGGGCGCCGATCTTGGTCAGCAGGCTCGCGACGTGGGTCTTGGCGGTCGTCAGGCCGATGAAGAGGTCGGCGGCGATCTCGGCGTTCGTGCGGCCGCGGGCGACCAGCGCCAGCACCTCCTCCTCGCGGTCGGTGAGCGGATCGATCGGTTGGGTACGTCGTTTCGACGGTTCCCTGGCGGCCAGGGTGGACAGCAGCCGCCGGGTGATGTTCGGCGCGATCAGGGCATCGCCGACGGCGGCGGCATGCACGGCCTGGACGAGCAGCTCCGGCCCGGCGTCCTTGAGCAGAAAGCCTCGGGCGCCGGCCCGAAGCGCGCCGTGGACGTACTCGTCGAGGTCGAAGGTCGTGATCACCACCACCGCCATCGGGTCCGGGACGCCCCGCCCTGCGAGGAGCTCGGTCACCTCGATGCCGTCGAGCCCGGGCATCCGGATGTCGACCAGGCACACGTCGGGGTGGAGCCTACGCGCCAGCTCGACCGCGGCGTGGCCGTCGGCGGCCTGACCGACGACCTCGATGTCGGGCTGGGCGTCAAGGATCATGGACAGGCCGGTGCGCACCAGGTCCTGGTCGTCGGCCACCAGCACTCGCACCGTCATCGGCGTACCACCGTCGGCAGCTCAGCGTCGACCGCCCATCCGCCCTCGGGCGCCGGCCCGGCGCGCAACGTGCCGCCTAGCAGCTGCACGCGCTCGGTCATCCCCAGCAGCCCGAAGCCGTGGCTCGCCGACCGCGCCGGGTCGATCCGACCGTCGTCGGTCACGCGTAGCCGCAGCCTTCCTCCACCCTCGACGACCCGGATCTCCACACGCGAGGCGTTGCGGGCGTGCCGCAGGGCGTTGGTCAGCGCCTCTTGCGCCAGCCGGTAGACCGCCGCGTCGACCTGGAGCGGAAGTTCGTCCAGGTCATCCGGCAGCTCCACGTCGACGACCGGGACCGAGTCGCGGCGGGCGAGGGACAGCAGGTCGGCAACGCCGGGCTGGGGGGCGTACTCCGCTGGCGCTCCGTCGCGCAGTACCTGGACCATCGCCCGCATCTCCGCGAGCGTCCGCGATGCTTCCCCTTCGATGGCTGCCAGCGCCTCGAGCCCGGCCTCGGGTCGCTGCCTGGCCATCGCCCGGCCCGCCTGCGCCTGCACAGCGATCGCCGAGACGTGGTGGGCGACTATGTCGTGCAGCTCGCGCGCGAGGGCGACCCGCTCCTGGCTGCGGATCTGGTCCAACGCCCGGCGCTGGCTCTCGGCGCGGTAGCGGAACGCCGCTCCGTCCGCCGCCGCAGCCACCAGAACGCCGAACCCACCGAAGAGCTCGGCCGGCCCGGAGTAGTCGGTCGCAATGCTGACCACCGCAGCGATCAGCACCACCGCCAGCCCGATCACGATCTCGCGCCCTGAGCCCCAGCGAACCAGCGCGTAGGCGAGCACCAGGATGTAGATCATCGTGTTGAGGCCCACACCCGGGATCCCGGCCAGCTGACTCGCCAGTCCCAACGCCATGCCAGTGCCGAAGCCCACCACGACGCAGACCAACGGGTGGGTACGCCGCCACAGCAGCACCGGCGCAAGCCCGACCGCCACGATCGTCACGAACGGCCGCCAGGCGACGTCGTCCCGGAGGACTCCCTCGAGCAGCGCCGTCACCATCAACGCCCCGACCAGCACCCAGTCGCGCGTCACCCGTTCGGGAACGGCGGCTGCTCGGGGCTCGGCCCACAGCGAGCGCAGGGCGTTGGTGATCACACACCCAGCCTAGGGACCGCCGAGGCGCCGGGGACCGACCGAAAGAACGAGACCCGCTCCTCCCTACGGCCGAGGAGGGTCCGGCCTCGACGCCGATGTGCGCACGCTGCGACGCGGCGAGGGTTCTCACATGATCACTGTTGAGTCACTGACCCGGAGGTACGCCGGCTTCACCGCCGTCGACAACGTCTCCTTCACCGCCCAGTCCGGTCGCGTCACAGGCTTCCTCGGCCCGAACGGCGCCGGCAAGTCCACCACGATGCGCGTGATGGTCGGCCTGACCGCCCCGACGTCCGGCACCGCGACCATCAACGGAGAACGGTTCGCCGACCTCCCCAACCCCGGCCTCGAGGTGGGCGTCCTTCTCGACGCCTCCGCCCAGCACGCCGGCCGCACCGGACGCGAGATCCTCACGATCGCCGCCGACACCATCGGCCTGCCCCGCCGCCGCGTTGACGAGATGCTCGAGCTGGTGAGTCTGACACCCACCGAGGCCAAGCGCCGGGTGCGCAACTACTCCCTCGGGATGCGCCAGCGGCTCGGTGTCGCCACCGCACTCCTCGGAGATCCCAAGGTGCTGATCCTCGACGAGCCGGCCAACGGGCTCGACCCTGGCGGGATCCGGTGGATGCGCGATCTGCTGACGGGCTTCGCCAGTCAGGGCGGCACGGTGCTGCTGTCCTCGCACCTGCTCCACGAGGTCGAGGTCATCGCCGATGACCTGGTCGTGATCGGCAACGGGAAGATCGTCGCGTCCGGCAGCAAGGAAGAGCTGCTGGCGGCAGCGGGGACGCTGGTCCGGTCGACGTCACCGCGCGACCTCGCTGACGCGCTCGAGCGGGCCGGGATCCCTTGCACGCTCGCCGGGGACGGCTCGGTCCGCACCGATGCCGACCCCACTCGGGTGGGGGCCGTGGCCCTGACCGCCGGCATCGCCCTCACCGAGCTTCGGTCCGCCGAGGGCGCCGGGCTCGAAGACATGTTTCTGTCGCTCACTGCCGACACCCAACGCGAAGGAGTTGCGGCATGACCGCCACGATCATCCCTCCCGACACCATCGAGGCCGAGCCGGCCCGACGGACCGCCCAACCCATCCCGGCCACCCGACTCGTCAAGGTCGAGCTGCGCAAGATGTTCAACACCCGCTCGGGATTCTGGATGCTCATCAGCATCGGCGCCCTGTCGCCCATCTCGGCCGGGTCGCTCCTCGTCCTCGGCCTCAACAGCGACGTCACCTACCAGAACTTCGTGAGGGCGAGCGGGTTCCCGATGTCAGTGATCTTGCCGATCATCGCGATCCTGGCCGTCACGGGTGAGTGGAGCCAGCGAAGTGGGCTAACCACGTTCACGCTGGTGCCGAGCCGCGAACGCGTGATCGGCGCCAAGGCGATCGCGACCCTCCTGGTGGGCCTCGGCGCCGTCTCCGTCGCCTTTGCGGTTGGCGCCCTCGGCAACGCGGCCGGGTCAGCACTCGCAGGCGTCGACACCGCGTGGGACATTTCGTTGTCCATGGCACTCCAGATGGTGCTCTACAACCTGGTGGGCATGGCCTTCGGCTTCGCACTCGGTGTCGTGCTGCGCAACTCCGCGGCCGCGATCGTGGGCTACTTCGTCGCTTCACTAGTCATGCCCGGCATTCTCGCGCTCCTGGCTCAGGTGCGTTCGTGGTTCGAGGACCTGCAGCCGTGGATCGACTGGCACTACACGCAGGTGGCGCTCCTCGATGGCGCCACGAACACTGTCAAGGAGTGGGCGATGCTCGGCTCGACCACGATGATCTGGATCGTCCTTCCCCTCGTCGTCGGGCTGCTCTCCCTGCGCCGCTCCGAGGTCAAGTAGTCACACACACACGGCGCTATCCGGAACTCATCTGTGCGTTCCGGATACCGCCGTTGCGTGGTGGATCGGCTCAGCGCCGCGGTCATGACGTCGCCTGGCGACGAGAAAAGCGGCAGGCGACGCGATGTCAAGTTCAGTCACCGTAAGAGGAACGACCTACGGGACACCGCCGAATGATCAGCGGTCTCGGCACTCGACGAATCCACTCCGGCATCGTCGATTCGCAGAAACCCGGCCCGCGATAAGGCCCGGTGAAGGTGCGACAACTGCAACGCCGAGAGGACCAGATTCGCGCGGTTGCTACAGGGACCCCTCGGGTGCCGATCCTCGAATTCCTGACCGACCCGAATCGTCGGAACCCTCGACTGGTGTCGGCGGCGACAACTGATCAGTTTTCAGTTGCCGTTGACAACTGGAACGGGTCGTGGACCGACGAGCGCGGCCGCGACGAACTGCCCCACCTCGCCAGGCTCGGCTCAAGACGTCGCGGTCAGTCCTGACGAACTACAGCGGCTGCGCGCCCGCCTCCCCGGAGTCGATGTCGGGTGAACTGGCTGGCTCCCGGCGATCGCTCAACGAGAAGCTGCCGTCGCCCTGATGCAGCGCACGCGCTGGTCGCGACCGAGCGATCCCGCCGAATCGTCCGCAGAAACCGCAGCTTTGATCTGAACAAATCAACCGGGATCAGTTCAGCTCATTCCTGCGCGACCCCGACGTTGCTTGACTCCCTACGCAACCTTCAACTGAACACGACACACCGCGTGTATCTGGTCACACGCGGCACGGACGAGCACAATCAGAGTGCATTCCCGAGGAGGCGCATATGGATCCAACCGGAGTCTCATCCCTCCCAGACCTCGATGCAGTCCGGCGACGCCGCATCACGCTTCGGGCCGCGACGGAACATCTGAAGCAATCCTTGGCGATTGCCGCCGCAGAGCCAACAAGCAATTCAGCTGCGGACACCAGGCAATCGGCTCAGGAACTACAGGATTGCCTTCGCGCGCATGTGGAGGCCACCGAAGGCTTGCAGGGGTTTCACAACGACATATTGGTCGCTGCGCCACGATTGGCGCACGGCGTCGAGACGCTGGTCAGAGAGCACGCCCAGATGGCCATCATGGCCTCGGACGTCGTTTCCAGCTGTGACAAAGGATCCGCGGTCGAGAACGTCGACTCGACACACGTGCTCGGGACACAACTTGTCGCCGCCATTGATCGGCATCTGCAACACGGCTCAGATCTGATCTATGAAGCATTCGAGGCTGAACTCGGCGGCGAAGACTGACCGATGCTCCAGTTTTGGGCATCCTTTGATCAGATCACGTCGCTGCCCTGCAAGCGCCCATCGGCGATGGCGGTAACCAACTCCCGGTGATCCGTCGCGTTGCAAGCGGCGTAGCGCTCCGCAAAAGTGGCGATCGCCTGGTCGAACGTCCGCGAGCGTCCCAGATAGCCCGAAAGGACTACCGGATCGCCAGATCGAGCGTGCGCCCTGGCCAGCGCCCAGGCACACAGAGTTGCATGTTCCTTCAATCCGCGTTGGTTCATCGTGGTCAGCTCGGAGCGTCCCTTTCGATCCCAAAGCTGACGGACGTAATACTGGCGGCCGTTCTGTGGCCCGTCACACCATCCTAGGAAGATGTCGGTCGGACCCTGGGTCAGGCGCTGACCTACTATCACCCGCTGGCCGTGCCGAGCGAACTGTGAGGGTCGCAGATAGGGCTCCAAAACCGACGCCTGCGCTTGTTTCATCTGCAGCACTATGCGTTCGTCACCGCGTCGGGACGAACCTTCCAACAAGCAGATCCAGACAAGCGTGCCAACGCTGCCCACGCCGACCACCCGACGAGCGACATCGACGACCTGATAGCGATCCATCAAAATCTTCATGTCATCCGACAAGCTCGACCGGTACGAGTCGAAGGTGCCAACCACCTCATCCGCGTCTTGTCCCGATGATGAGAGGTGTACCTGCAACGGTGGATCCTCACGGAACCGCACGGCACCACCGGCGTGACCTGCCTCGCCGACCAACTCCACGCCCCGGTCTGCTGTTTCAGTCAGCTTGGCCACGGCTCGGTCGTGTTCTCGACGGTGCGCTTTCGCGATGTCCCGCACTATCTGGCTTCGGGCGTTTTGGCCGTAGTGCCCGAGCAGGTCGTCGACGCCTTTGCGGTCATACCAGACTTCAAGGGTGGACATTTGAGCGTATCTGGCCAGTCGTTCTCGATAGGACTGCACGGCAGCTATCACGAGTTCCCTGCAGACCGACGGGCTGAACCCGTGTTCGGCCGCGACGACCTGCAGACTGGCGGCGAAACGTTTGAGATCCCATTCCCATGGCCCGGGCAACGTCTCATCGAAATCGTTGATCGAGAACGTCAGGTTCCTCTCCGGCGTTCCGAAGGTGCCGAAGTTACGAATATGGGCGTCGCCACAGAGCTGAACCTGTGGTCCGGTAACAGGTGTTGTCACCAGATCTGCGGCCATCACGGCGGCCGCACCGCGTAGAAACGCGAACGGCGTTTGAGCCATTCGACTATGCCGGATGCCAATCAGTTCGGGTATTCGCGCAGCGGCCTGCTGCTGCAGAATTCCGATCGGATCGCGGTCATGCGGGATTCCGCCGTCGGCGTGCGCAGAGCGCGGAACGACAGCCCGCAGAGCGCGACCGTGGTCGCGGCGCTGTCGCCACGATCTCGCGGAGAATCCGAAAAGGGCAGGTGAGCGCTTCGACTCGGCATCAATGTCAGATTGCATTCTCGCTCCTTGGATCAAGACCATTCGACCACGCCGCTGCGGGAGTCGCCGACACCCGTCCGCCACCACCCTGCCGCGCGCTGTCGAAGATTGGTAAAAGCCGATTCTGAATCGTCCACTAGCCTCGGTCCGGCGAAATGAATTCAGATGCCGTTCCTGCATACTGGTCCACCATCGCAAAGTCGACGGTGGACGATCAGACATTACTGAGAGGTCTCCTGTGGCGTGAGCACCATGAACGACACGACCGGGGAAGCGGCGCGAACAACTTCGTCCACAGACTCCCCCGTTCGCTTGTGGAATCGCGTGCTGCAAATCGTGGCGCTGGTTGTCGTCAGCCTCTGTATCGTCAACGTCGTCGCCGCGACCACCGTACGTAGCACCGTCGCCAACGACAGCTTCTACATCGCCACGGCAGACCGCACGAATACCTTCGAACGTATTTATGACGAGGTATTGGTGGATCCGCAGCTGTCGAGACTGACGGCGGATCTACTGGCGGGCCAACCCGCGGCACTCACCGCCGCGATTGGCGTGAATGTACGACTGGTCTTGCCACCGGACACGCTGCGTGAACTTGTCGCCGAACAGTTACGGCGGTTCCTTCGCTGGCTGAACGGCGACACTCCCACGCTCGAACTCGATGTTTCCCTTGACCCGGTGCTGGCCAATCTGCAAGGGGCGGCCGAAAGTTACCTCTCAGAGGTGCTGGCGGCGACGCCCGAACTCAAAACCGTTACCGTCCAAGACTTCGAGCAGCGTTTTCGACAAGTCGTCAACGATCTACGCAACGGACGTCGACCCTCGGTCTTGCCGACCGTGCCCTTGGACGCACGAAGCAAGCAAGCAGTCGAGACCGTGCTGCTCTCCCAGGTCCCCGGCAACGATCGGGCCAGCGTTCAGCCCGCGGTTCATGCCGCTCTGGTCACGGGTGATCTCGACGGAGCCATCGCCGCGGTGGGAGGCGAGATCGTCACCGCCGTAGCGCGAATTGCGCAAAGCGACCTATTGCAGATTGCGCGCACGCGGACCTGGTCCCTCACGCCGTACGTAGAGCAAGTTGCGGGCCCGAACGGCATGGGCGCGCTGGAGAAGGTGCGCTGGTGGTTGGGAACACCCTTGGAGTTGCTGCTGTCAGGTTCGATCGTTCTCGGCTTGATCGCTCTCGGTGGCCTTATCTTCCTGACTCGTAAGAACCCATGGCGCCAGGCAATTGCGATTGGCGCCGCTCTTGGACTTGGGACGGTGCTGGCATGCATCGTTGGTGGCGCCCTGTGGTTCTGGCTGCGGGGTTTTGCCGGCTCGGCGCGTCAGCCCAGTTGGCCGGGATCGATCCAGCAGTTGGTCGTAGACAATGCCCACGCGGCACGCACCGAGGCAATGCGGACTTGGTTCTCATCGTCGGCCGTCCCGGCGCTGGCCGCGGTAGCGGTGTTGCTCGCGTATTGGGCTGTCGCCCTGCATAAACAGCAGCGGCACCGACTCGGCCAGCCCGCGACGCCGAGCGAACGAAGGATTCCCGCCTGGTTGACGGGACGAGGTGGGCCCGTGACCGTTGCATTCGGCGCAGCTTGCCTGTTGGTCATTGCCGGATTTCTCGCCCCCGCGCGACCGCATGTCGACCAGCGCTGCAACGGTCAGACCTACCTGTGTCAGCGACCTTACGACCAGGTCACCTCGCTGGCGACCCATAACGGCATGGCGAACACGGAGGACCGATTTCTCTTCCCGCTGCAAGATCCAGACATCACCACGCAGCTCGACGCCGGCGCCCGCGCATTACAAATCGACAGCTGGACTTGGGAAACTCCTCAACAGGTCGCTTCACGGCTGGCAGGGTCGGGGCTGCCGCCCGACACAGTGAGCGCATTGAGTGCGGTCGCAGGTGTAGCCAATCCCCCGCGACCGGGCACCTGGCTGTGCCACGTCGTGTGCAGAGGCGGCGCCCTTCCGATCGTCCCGACGCTGGCGCAACTGCGTGGTTGGCTGGATCGCAACCCTCGCGAGGTCGTCACGATCGTGCTGCAGGACGAGACGCCCGCTGCTCTGACCATCGCAGCGTTCGAGGAGGCCGGCCTATTGCCCTACATCGCGACGCCACCAGCCAACCCAGCATCCCGCTGGCCGACTCTTGGCGCGATGATCTCGTCCGGACACCGACTCGTGGTATTCACCGAACGCGCTCAAAATGCCGCGCCCTGGCTACAGAACTTCTATGCGTACGGCGAAGAAACGCCATTCTCCTTCTCTTCTGCTTCGGCGTTGGCTGAGGACAGCAGCTGTGACGAGAATCGGGGAGGGAGTGGGAAGCGGCTGTTCCTACTGAACCACTTCGTCACGATTGCTTCCGGCAGTCGCAGCGCATCCGCGGAGGTCAACGCGACCGGCTTCCTCGAAGCGCGGGTGGAACGTTGCGCGAAGCTCCGCGGACAGTTGCCCACGATGGTCGCAGTCGACTTCGCGTCGTTGGGACAAGCTCAAGCGGTGGTTGACGACCTCAATCGATCAAGGCGCTAGACACAACGGTGTCAGCCGGGCGAGCCGCCCGCTATCGCGAAAGACCAGAGTTCGGAATGGATCCCCACCCTGTCTTGTGGCGGGGGCGTGCCGCCATTGCCTGTGGTCTGATTCCCATGCCCGAAGCCAGGTGAGGAAATCCACGCCGAGAATGCCTCGTCGTCCCGCCAGCGCGTCACCACCAGCCACGTCGTGCGATCGTCGGTGGGCTTCAGAAGTTCGAATCCCTCGAACCCGTCCTGACCGTCGACGCTCCCGGCTCGAGCGGCAAAGCGCCTGGCCAACTCGTCACCGCTGTCGGCCGGTACGGTAATTGCGTTGATCTTGACGACGGACATGACTAGATAGTGCCAGGCGCGCCGGCGACAATCCACCAGCAGATTCGCACGATTGGCTCGCTATTGGGAGGGTTGTGCGGCAACTACGACTGACGCGGTGTGTGATGCGCCAGCCCTGTTGAAGGTAATGCTCACGCTGTCGCCGGCTCTTCGGGTCAGTGTCAGACTCTCGATGTCATCAGCGCTACGTGCCGACTCGCCGTTGATGCTTGTTATGACGTCTCCAACTTGGATTCCAGCTTTTGCCGCCGGACCGGCGGGATCGACGGCCGTGACGTAGAGGCCACGCGCCGTGCTGGGAGAAGCGACGCCTCCCACCGATACAACGGAAAGGCCTACGTAGCTGTGGGTGGCGCTTCCATCGGCGATGATCTCGTTTGCGATGGTCATAGCCGTAGCTGCGGGGATCGCGAAGCCCAAACCGATACTGCCCGCAACCTGTCCACCCACCGAGTCGCTTGCCGTGGCTCCAGCGGTAGGTACTCCTACGAGATCCCCTGCGCAATTAGCCAGAGTCCCGCCACTGTTGCCAGGGTTTATAGATGCGTCAGTTTGGATCGCCGAAACCAGCAAAGCGGTTCGACCCCCGTCCGAAGGCACCCGAATCGTGCGGCCGAGACTGCTGACGATGCCCGCGCTAACCGTGTTCGACAGGCCGAGCGGCGCGCCGACCGAGAACACCGGTTGACCTATCACAAGATCGTTCTCGGTGTCGAAATGGATCGGCTTGGACTGCGCGCCTGATACGTCTGCCTTTAGGACTGCAAGATCCGTCAGTTGATCGCGTCCGATGATCTTCGCCGCTTTCTCTTCGCCAGATGACAGGATCACGGTCACGGTGCCGCCGCTCGCGGCGCTTGAAATAACGTGGTTGTTCGTCAGCAAGTAGCCGTCCGAATTGATGAATTCACCCGAGCCCGTGCCCGCGCCTCCCGCACCTTGTACCTGAATTGTGACAACCGACGGCAGCACCTCGGCGGCGACCGGAATCGCAGAACAAACGCCGTCCGTACTGGCCACGGTCTGCTTGTCGTCGTCGTCTCGAACGTCGACGATCAAGGGAATAAGGATCACGAGCAGGATGGCAACAACGATTACCACCCGAATCCAGGCCCAGGAGGATCCGGTCATCCGCCGGCGAGGCTTACCTTCGTCCGCGCCGTTTGTAGGGGGGGCGGGAACAGCGTCTTCAGGTTCGGACACGTCTTCACCTAATCCACAATCATGCCGATACAGAGCCAAACAAGCTCAATAACTACGCCGGGCCGGCGTCGCAGGCATCATCATTTTCGGATGACGAATGGTTCGTCGCAACAGTGCGTCGCTCTCATGCCAGACGCATGATGCATGAATCTGGCTGCGGAGCAACATAAAGGCACCGGAGCGAGCTAGGTGGGCGGGCGCACATGGCAGGCATGAACTATGAGATCAGAGTGGTAGGTGTCTTGGGACCAGCCGCGCGACAGGCATTTGCAGATCTGGCGACGGATGTCGAGCCGACCGCTACGGTGCTGACCGGCGACCTCGATCAAGCCAGACTGCATGCACTATTTGACCGGATGCGTGACCTTGGTATCGAACTCATCGATGTGCGTCGGGCTCCCGAAATCTGACCCTAGGCCTATGAGTCGGCAAAGATCTCCGATAGATCGCGCCGCGAAAGCTCTTCTACTTCTTCGCTCGTTCCGCCGTTTCGGGCATGCTGCGCGAGAACCGACATCACGGTGTGCGTTCCGAGGAACGCACCGAATTCTGCGAGCAGTCGTTCGGCCAACATCGAGCGCTCTGACGAACCAAGCTCCCGGCGCCGATCTGCGGGTGTCGGTCGGGGAAGCGAAACGGTCTCTTCGGCACGCTCGGAGAAGATTGTGGTCATTTCCGGTCACCACCTAATGGCTGGCATCGTCACCTAGTTAAAAGGGTAGGCCGACTTGCGTGACGTCGGTGTACCAGCAGCCTCGGCCAGATGACAATCAGATTAACTCTTGTAGACCAACTCTTGTCAGGAGTCCTTCGCCCTCACCGCGAAAGGGGAACGCCTCTGGTACCGGCGCCTGGCTTTGGCGAGCCGTCGGGACGAGCCGAAGATCAACATCACCGTGCGCCCGGGTCCTAATCGACGAACACGGCCCGCGCCAGCAACGTTGCGGCAACCGCAAGTAGGGCTTCAAGTGGACCTGGAACGAACTGCCAACCGTGGTCGAGGAGCGCGAGTAACGCGGGCGGCACCACCCCGAGCACGAATCCCATATTGGGTACGAAATTGGTAAGGACCGACAGTAAACCCAGGTCAGCGCAATCGGCACGCCCCGCAAACCAGAGCGCTCCGAGATCGAGTACTGCATCGATTGCCCCGAAAAGGGCTGACGCCAAGAGATATCGCTACGTACCGCGGGCGGGTCTGAGCACTGATACCAAGGAGTTGAGATCGATCTTGCTGAGCGACGTTCGCGCAGAGTCGGTGTCGATGCCCCAACTGTTCAGTTGAGCGAGAACCTGATGAGAGGTGCCGGACCCTCGGCTCATATTGTGCCAATTTCGCGGCCAGTTGGCGACGGACAAGGCGAGGCCGTCGATCAAAGCAACAGAAGCATAAGACGACTTGGCAGGCTGCGACGACAGGTTGAGATGCGCTCGGCCGGCGAAGCTGTGGAGCTGCTGACCGGTTCTGATTTAGGCAGATTGAGCCACCCGCTTCGACGCGTCGTTGATCGACTCGTTGAGCTGGCCGCTCCTTCGGCACAACGACCTCATCGGCGCGAAGGTACTCGTCATTGGAGTGCGCGGCAGCAGACGATTGGGCGAGGGCCACTTCTGGCCCTCGCCCAATCGATCTAGCTAATCGTTACTGATAGTTACCCGTTCAACGGCACGTTCGGTCCGCAGAACGGTGAGCCCTGCACATTCTGGAACGCGGTGCCCTGGAGCTTGACGTAGTAGAAGCAAGACTGCTTCGGGCGGTAGTCACGGAAATTGACCTTCTGCGGCGCGAGCAGACCGTCACCGTCGAAGTCCTTGATGCCCGACATGGTGCTGATGTACTTGTCGCGACTGGGGTTCGCCCCGGTGCCTTTGAGACCCGCCGTGAAGGCAGTCATCGCTAGGTAAGCCTCCTGCTCGGCGAAGGTCGGCGGTCCCGTTACCCCGACCGCGGCGAAGTCGGCGGCCCGCTTCTGGGTGGCCGGCGTGTTCGCCTCGGCGGGTAGGCCGACGGTGCTGAAGAAGTCACCCTGGGCGGCCTGCACTGCCGGTGCTGAGGACAACAGGTCACCTCCGTAACCGGTGGGCAACGATGCGACTTTCAGGTTCACACCAAGCTGGCGCAACGCTGCGTTCAAGGCGAAGGCGGTGTTCGGCACCGTCGAGTAGAACAGCCCGTCCGCTCCCGAATCCTTGACCTTGATTGCCACAGCACCCATATCGGTGCTGCCGAACGGCACGCCCTGCGAGAATACCGAGGTCAGACCGGCCGCCTCGCAGGACTTGTTGAACGCCTTGACGCTGTCAGATGAGCTCTTCGAATCGGCGTAACCCAGCGACGCACACTTGGTCACCCCTTGTGACTTGAAGAACTGCCCTATGGCGACCTGGTAATCGAGATAGTTCGTGATTGGAACGCTATCGAAGAGATTGGTGTTCTTCGGGTCGGTCCAGATCGGACCGTCGAAACCGCCGCCGACCATGGGAATGCCCTGCTTCAGGAGGAAGCTCTCGGCCCCGAAGGAGAACGCCGACACCTCCACGATGGCAAACACCTTGTCCGTCTGGACCATCTTCTGCGCCGCAGTCAACGCACCGGCAGCGGTCGATGTCGTATCGCCCATGACGTATTGGATTTGCTGGCCGTTGATCCCGCCGGCTTTGTTCACCGCGTCGGTGTAGGCCTTGATGCCCTTTTCCGTGGTGATGAAACCGGACGCACTCGCACCGGTCAGATCAGAAAGCACGCCGATCTTGAGCGCTCCGGTGGCTTGAGACGTCGAGCCACCAGTCGCGTTCGACCCGCTCGAAGAGTTCTTTGACGAGCTACAGGCCACGAGGGCGACCGATGATGCCGCAATCGCCACACCAGCAATCAGCACTTTTGCGCGCATAGACAAGACCTTTCGGTGTTGGAGGTCCTCCGGCGAGAGACGCCGGACGTTTTTGCGGCGCCGATGCACGGACGCGCTTCAGCGTAAAAGCGCGGCCCAGATCAACGCTTCGAGATTTCGATATCGTTGGTGGGTGGGACGGTATGGCGCGGTCCGGTCGGTGTCAATGTCGTGTAGCGAAGTCGCAATCATCTTGAGACACACGACCTCCTCGATGGAACCGACAGATTTCGTCCGGTTCCAGGTGTCCGCCGCCGCAAATCGTCGGCAATTGCTCGACGGGGACCCTTTGGAGAGCTTCAGACGACCGCCCAGAACGACCTAGTCGATCGTTCCCGGACAAGTCACCTGGATCATCGCCAAAGGCGCATTCTCTGTTCGCGTCGAAGTGATCGAGAGTGTGACGAGGCCGAGCCCGAGCGCGCGCCCGTCGTCTGGCTCGAGTCGGTCCCTGACGGAATGGACTCGCGCTCGAGCGGAACTGTCGGAGGGTCGTGATGTGGTGTAGCTCCAAGACGGCAGAAGGAGTGAGGACAATGCGACTGACCCCAAATTCCAGTGTCTCAACGAGATCGCGGCGATTCGACCTGCTGCACCCCTCGGTTCGGGCAGCCGCGCAGCGAGCCGGGCTCGATGTCGATACCTACGTATATCTGAGAGAAGCCGAGACGCATTGGGTGGGTAACGAAGACACCAACATCCGGCGCCCACGCGGTACTTAGCCGAACACGCGATCGGGAAATCGACCGTAGTCGCGGATTATCCGAGATTTTCGCCGAAACGCCGCTGTACGCCGACCTTCGATACGTTTCCCACCCTCCAGCGAACCGCCAGTGCAATCATTGCCAGTCCGGGCAACTGCAAGAGATGCTGGAACGTGACTGGATCGATATCCAGTGACAGACCAATCCGCTTGGTCGGCGGCACAAATGCTAGCGCCGAGGCAGCTGTCACGATGAACGAAGCAAGTACCTCGCGCGCACCAGCCAATTCCTTCCGCGCCGCGTACAGCCATACGCCGACTATGGAAATCATCGTAGGAAGCTGAAGGACAACTAAGGGCCCGACCGTTCCTTTGCCCGCCAGTGCGGCTACCACAAACAATGCGCTGCAGAGCCAGCCCAGTCTGGCAATCCACTCTCCTCGTACGACTTTGACGGTAGCGAGCGACGCTGTAAGGAGCGATGCCAGCGAAATCGCGAGGGCCGCCCCAGCGGCAGCGAAGCTCGCCGCGGAGCCTGAATCTCCTGTCGTTGCTGGCGGAAAGGCGAGGTGGTGCACTGCGCCGATAGCACTTCCGAGGGCAGCGGATGCAAAAGCGACAGACCACCAGCGCGAGGGCTCTTCACGGTCGGCGTAGGCGCAACCGATGAGAACGCCCGCGCACGCAAGGTCCGTGACAGCAGCAGATATCTGACTCACGCCTTCACTCTAGGTAGTTGAGCGAGCGAGTTGGCGCCACGGAAACCCACCATTGACCCTGCGCAATTTCGCCTACTCGGCCGGTAAACGGCTGAACGTCCCAGCCTGCGGTACTAGTACCAACGTCTCATCGCCTAGGGACCCTGATTCGGGGGATAACTGATTGGACAAATTCCAACGAATAAAGGACTCACCGTGAAGCGTCTAGTTTTGTACACCGCGTCCGCAATAGCTGCCGCCGCTATCGCAGCCACGCCCGCTGTTGCTGGCCTGGTCGGAAATTCATCCTTCAGTCAGCAAATCCCGGTTCCCACGCCCAGCAATGCCCAGCAGGTCAAGATCGTCGGCAATCAACTATCGGTGTCAAGTCGCGGACCAGCACCGCAGGCATCGAAAGGCACCCGGTCAGCGTCGGCGACATCAACCGATTCAGGCCATCCGGAGCCCGGCGACGACCGTGGCGGCGCTGCTACCCGCACCCCGGAACCTGGCGACGACCGTGGCGGCGCTACGACCCGCACCCCGGAACCTGGCGACGACCGTGGCGGCGCTGCTACCCGCACCCCGGAACCTGGCGACGACCGTGGCGGCGCTACGACCCGCACCCCGGAACCTGGCGACGACCGAGGCGGCATCGGGGGCAGTGACGACGGCGCGGGCCATCACTAGTCTTACCCGATGAAGAGCGCAGCGGGTGCCGGCACCGGCGCTGGTGAAGAGATCGCGCAAGTAATCCGTGCTGCCTCATCGAAGGCAGCCGAGCCCGATACCGACAGCGCGGACGCCTTTTACGGCCAAGAATGGCGGGTCTTGAATCGAAGCCTCGCCGAGCAGACCGACCAGCAGCAACCGGCGTCTTTGCGTCGAATCTTCTTTCAGTTCGGAACGGCAATGTTTGTGGTCGTTTTGCTTGTTGCGATTGCGGGCGGCATCATCAGTCGGCGGCTTGCCGAACAGCAGTCGGTACACGAGGCCGCAGAGACGACCAACATCTTGGCAACCGCCGTCTTCCAACCTTTGTTGACAGATCCGATGACGACCGATTCGACGGCCGCGAACTCCAAGCTCGGCCCCGTCGTGCTCAATGGCGTCCTCAGTGGCTCGCTCATACGGATCAAGCTCTGGAATCCGGCCGGCCTGATTGTGTTTTCCGATGAGAAGCGTCTTGTCGGCACAACCTTCGTCCTCGATGATGAAGCGCAGTCGTCATTGACACGATCGCGGACTGAAGCCAGCGTCAGTGATTTACGACGTCCAGAGAATGTGTTTGAACGCAGCCAGGGCAAGTTGCTCGAGGTCTACCGACCGGTGTGGACTCCTTCAGGACGGCCCATGCTGCTCGAGGCGTACTTCCGCTACGACTCGGTCAACGCCCAGACACTTGACCTGTGGCGAGGATTCTCTGGAATCATGGTCAGCAGCCTCGTCGCGGTTGCGGTGTTGTTGTTTCCCCTGCTCTGGACGTTGGTTCGTCGAGTTCGGCGCGAAGAAGCACGACGCGAAGCGCTCACTCGTCGCAGCCTTGACGCCGCTACCGAGGAACGTAAGCGAATTGCAGCCGATCTGCACGACGGCGTCGTCCAGCAACTCGTTGCCTCTTCCTTTTCCGTTGCAGCCGCAGGCGAACGTGCGTCGGCCATCGGTGATCACGAACTAGCAGCAAACCTTGCGACCTCAGCGACGACGGTCCGTTCCAGCATCGCCGGATTGCGGTCGCTGCTGGTTGACATTTACCCGCCGAGTCTCGAGGCAGGAGGACTCGAGGCCGGTCTACGCGATCTGGTTGGCACAATGACAGGTCGGGGTCCACGAATACAGCTAAGCGTCGACCAGACAGTTGTCGCCAGGCTAAGGCCCGAAGCCCAAGAGTCCCTTTTTCGTGTCGCGCAGGAGTCGTTACGAAATGCGCTCCGTCATGCGCACGCTTCCACCATTTTGATCTCCGTCGGTACAGCGGCCTTCGACCATCAACCAGGTGACTTACTACCGAGCGATGTCAAAGAGTACGGCGATGGTGGCCGCAGCCGCACGTATGTTCGGCTGGAGATTCAGGATGATGGAGCAGGCTTCGACACAACCACGCCGAATCTCGCGCGCCGCGATCGTAGCGTTTCCGGCAATCGCCGGGGCGAGGACGGCCACCTGGGTCTGGAGCTCATGTCCGATATCGCCGCCCGCTCAGGATCTATGCTCGCGATACGAAGTGCGCCGGGCCAAGGCACTACGGTGCGAATGGACTTACCGTACCTATGATTCGATTGCTGCTCGTGGACGACCATGCGTTGGTCCGTGCCGGCCTGGCTGGACTGCTGCTCACCGCGCTGGACATCGAGGTCGTCGGCGAAGCGAGTGACGGCAAACAGGCGCTGACCCTTGATCGTGAGCTTGCTCCGGACCTCGTACTCATGGATGTTTCGATGCCGGTCATGGACGGCGTCACGGCCACCCGAGAACTGATCAACAGCCGGCCAGGTGCGAGAGTCTTGGCACTTACCTCTTTCTCCGATGAGTCAAGAGTTAACGACATGCTCGATGCCGGAGCGATCGGCTACTTGTTGAAGGACTGTGAGCCATCGGAATTGATGAACGCGATTCGCGCTGCGGCGAAAGGGCATTCGCCGATTGACCCACGAGTCGCGGCCAGCTTGTTGCCGGGCCGACGTACCGAGCGCACTTCTGATGGACTCAGCGCGCGCGAGCGCGAGGTTCTGGGGCTTGCCAGCAAAGGCCTGGCGAACAAGCAGATCGCGCGCGCCCTCGGGATCTCGGAGCGGACAGTCAAGGCCCATCTGGGAAGCGTCTTTCGGCAGATCGGTGTGGGCGATCGAACGTCCGCTGCGATCTGGGCCAGGGAGAACTTGAAGGAGCCTGACCTGACCTGATCCAATCTCGTAGTCAGACAGTGACGCGGGTATTTGCAACATTTCGGTAACGGTATGGATGGTGTGAGGTTTTGGCGTGCACCCACAGTCCGTGACCGCACACGTGGCGCAACTGAAATATTGGCGAATGTCACGCAATGTAGCAAACTGTGCCCGCACGGTAGAGATTGCCGGTAGATTCGTGCAATTTCGTGACACATCGTAAGCATGGTCAAACTCAGCGTGTTAATTGCGTGTTAAGCCGAATCGGAATAGCTTTTGCTCAGCAGGCCATCCACGGGTCAAGTCATCGGGATTCCCGATCCGTGACAGTTAGACGCAGTCGTACTCGTACCAGCATCGGGGGATCCGGTCCGAGTACGGCTCACGCGTCGAGGTCGCGTCCTAGGAGAATCATGAGCAAGCCGCCCGATCCCGTCGAGAACGCAGACGATTCGCAATCAGACCCGGAGCCGCACGACCGCCTCGACTACCTACGGGCGCTCGGCAGTAGGTTGCGTGCTGTACGTCAACAGAAGCACCTGTCACTGCGGGATGTCGCGACGAAGTCCGACGACGACTGGAAGGCCGTTGTGCTTGGCTCTTATGAGCGTGGTGACCGTTCCATATCAGCTGCACGGCTTGCAAGTCTCGCGCACCTATACGAAGTGTCGACCGCCGATCTGCTTCCTCCACAAGATGTTCCTGACCCGGGCGAGCCCGGAGCATTGAGCGGGATGGTGGTCGACCTGGACTCCATCGACGGTGCGCCCGCGCCGGCCGCCCTCTTCGTTCGCTATCTACGATCGGTGCAGCGCAGTCGTGGAGACACCAACGGCCGGTGGCTGACCTTGCGGGCCGACGATGTACGTGCGCTGGCTGCGATATACGGCCTACCAGCCTCTACGCTCACCGAGGCCATACACGGTTGGAACGTTCTCGCGGAGGGACCACGTCAGACCCGGATCACTCCGCCCTCGGCGACGAGCTCTGAAGCGTCTGGGTCGTCAAACCAGACACCGCCCGATCCGAGATAGCGAAAACAGAGAGCCTGGCCAGCCGGAACGGAAATCGTCACGCTGCGAGTGCCATTGCTACGGCGGACGAGCCGGTGCGCCCCCGGTTGCCAACCATTGAACGTCCCGACGGCTGATACCGGTCCATCATGGATGTCGTCCGGAAGGACGAACTGGACCTTGGCCTCGGCACCGCTGACCGCGGCCGGCTCTGTCTTGATACGGATCGCCATGATGTCTCCTGAGGTCTCGGCGGGCTAACATCCCGCGGTTAGCAGCCCGAAGGTATCCCGGTCAGCGGCCTCGGCGAGAGGCGACACACACGCGTTAACCAAGGCGTAATAGAGGGCGTCAAATGCTGCCATGCACCATTCAGACCAACGCCGTTTGTGCCACAAATTGCGTCATGAAGCGCGTTGCCGAAGCGCGACTCAAGCCCAGGTCGGGCAGAATGGGTCGAATGAGCGAGTTGGCACGCTGCTGGCTCGGCGTCGTGCACCAGCTCGGCGGCGAACCCGACCTCGCCAGAGGCGACGCAGCGGAATTGGAGCGCAGCTATGCCGCTTCGAGCCGCCATTATCACGGCGTAGAACACATCGTGGCGGTCCTGAAGGACCTAGCGTGGCTCGGCCCAGAGTTGGCGCTGACAATTCAGGACCAAGCGCTCGCACGTGCTGCGGCCTGTACACACGACATCATCTACGAGGCCAAACCCGGGGAGGACGAGCGCAGCAGCGCTGAGTGGGCTCGAACCCGGCTGCTCGGAGTAGGCGTACCTGCCCAACTGGCGGTCCGGGTCGCCGACCTCGTGCTGGCAACCTTGGACCATGCCGCCAGCGACGACGATCCGGTCGCTTCAGTCCTTCTAGACGCCGACCTGGCAATCTTGGGCTCAGAGTCCGAGCAATACGCGAAGTACGCAGCAGCCGTTCGGTTGGAATATGCGTCAATTTCAGAGGACGCCTGGCGCGTTGGCCGAACCGCCGTCTTGAGCGGGCTGCTGAATCGCCGCCCGCTCTATCGAACAGCTGCGGCGCGCGTGCGCTGGGATGCCCAGGCTCGACTCAACATCCAGACCGAACTCGACAACTTGGCCGGTTGAGGCACCGAGTCATCACGGCAGTTCCATGGTTTCGGCGCGTTCGATCTCTGCGATCGCTGCAACCAGGTACTGAGACACATCGGCACCGGCGGCGTCACAAAGATCGGCAATTACCAGGCTGGCATTGGTGATCAGGACTGATGGTCGGTGTTCTGCCCTCTCCTCGAGGTCGGCCACCCCGAGCGCTCCGGCGTAGACGGCTATCAGTGCCTCGGCGTCCACAACGAGCAGTCTGGCGCTGAGCGAGGTAAGGCAACGCTCGATTGCTTGCCCCACGTGTTCTCCGGTGAGGCCTTCAGGATGGATTTCCTCGAGCAGCCCGCGAATTACTGCGGCCTGGACGAGCACGACCCGATCCGGACCGAGGGCCTCAAGTTGGCGATTCGCCTCATCGAATTCGGCGGTCGTGCCAGTGCGAGCTGCTTCGACGGCGCACGATGTTCGGTTGATCAACTCCGTCGGCGTTAACCTGCCACTCACCCGCGAGGTCCGTCAGGCCGCCCGGATGGAGGAATCGCCAGCCTCAAGACCTGGAGATCCCCAGCCTTGAATCTCCCCCGCAGCATCTTCTTGTCATATTTGCCCACCGACGTCTTCGGGACCTCGTCGATGAAGGCCCAGTTCTCGGGTACTTGCCAGCGTGGGAGCCGCTCGAGGAGGTATTCGACCAGCGTCGCGGCGAGTTGTGTCGTGTCCGAGCCAATGCCGTCGCGCACCACGACGCAGGCCAACGGACGCTCGCTCCATTTCTCGTCAGGTATGCCGACGACCGAGGCTTCGGCGACAGCGGGGTGCCCTATCAACAAATTCTCCAATTCCACCGACGATATCCACTCGCCACCGGACTTGATGACGTCCTTCGAGCGGTCAGTGATCTGGAAATAGCCTCGGTCATCGATCGTGCCGATGTCGCCCGTTCGCAGCCATCCGTCTCGGAAGCTCTCCGGCGAGGATTGCTGGTGATACGCCGCCGCAATCCATGGACCGCGGACTTCGATCTCCCCCACGGCGACGCCGTCGCAGGCCAGTACGGCTCCGGCGTCGTCGGTGATACGCATCTGCACGCCCGCGGTCACCCGGCCGGATTTCATCCGCCAGTCCAGCTCCTCGACAGTACCCAGTTCGACGCCTGCTGGCGGATGCGCCATGCCGCCAACGGGCGACGTCTCAGTCATCCCCCAACCCTGGATGATCCGAACGCCGTAGTCCCGGTCGAACGCTTCGATCAAAGAGCGCGGCGCGGCTGCCCCGCCGGACGTTCCCATTCGCAACGAAGAAAGGTCGACGTTCTTGTCCGCGCCGTAGGTGAGAATCGCTTGCCAGATAGACGGAACCGCTGACGCCAGAGTCGGACGTTCGGAGGCCACGAAGTCACAGATCGGTCCAGCCGCAAGGTACTGCCCGGGTAGGTGAAGCGTTGCTCCCGACATGAAGGCGCCGTAGGGAATACCCCATGCGTTGACATGGAACATCGGCACGAAGGTGAGGATCCGATCGGACTCCGTCGGGCCGCTCAGGCTCGCAGATTGCCCTGACAGCGCATGCAGGAACGTGGATCGATGCGAATAGACCACGCCTTTGGGGTCGCCGGTTGTGCCGCTCGTGTAACACATGAGTGCGGGCGCTCGCTCGTCGAGCCTCGGCCATTCGAAGCTGGGCTCCTCGGCGGCCAGCAACTCTTCGTATCGCAACACCCGGATCGCGCCCAGTGACGAAATATCACCCGGCCCGACGACGATAACGATCTCGACGGTGCGAAGCTCGGGTAGGGCGGCAGCGAACGCGGCGATCAGGGTGCTGTCGACAATGACGATACGGTCCTCGGCATGGTTTGCGATCTTGACAAGCTGAGCTGTCGGCAACCTGATGTTGAGCGTGTGCAGGACGGCCCCCATACACGGCACCGCATAGTAAGCCTCTAGATGTTCCTGATTGTTCCAGCAGAACGTCGCGACGCGATCGCCCCGGTTAATCCCCAGCCTGGTCAAGGCCGAAGCGAGACGGCGGGCGTTCTCGCTAATGGTCGCGTAGGACGTGTGCCGAGCGTGTGTGCCTTGCCACGTCACACATTCGCTGCGGCCGTACACGTTTGCGCCGTGCTCGAGAATCGCCGTAATAGTCAGGGGAAAGTCGTCTTGCATCGTGCTCACGATCACGGTCAGTGCTCGCCCGCCTTCGCCTCTCTGCGGGCCGCCTTCGCTGCAGCCTCCTGTGCATCCAATTCCGCAGCCCGCTCCGGGGTCGGTGCGGTGCCACCGAGCCGAGCGGGCAGAAACTTCAGATCGTCACCGTTCAGTGGCGGGTATTCCTGCTGCGATATGTGCAGCATTTCTGTCATCCTCCGCATCAACTCCAGCGCCGCGGCATCAGCATCATCGCGTCGCCCGACCGCCATCGGCTCGCCGACCCGCAGCAAGATCGGTACCTTGGTGCGGCCGAGCCGCTTGGGGTAGTCCTTGGTCCATACCCGTTGCGAGCCCCAAATAGTCATCGGCAGAATCGGCACGCCAGCCATGGCGGCCATTCGAACCGTCCCGCTCTTGAACTCCTTGAGCTCGAAGGATCTGGAAATCGTGGCTTCGGGAAACACTCCGACGATTTCGCCCGCCTTGAGCGCCCGGATCGCCTCCCGGAACGAGGCGGCGCCGGCTTCGCGATCGACCGGAATGTGGCGCATGCCGCGCATCAGCGGACCGGAAACACGGTGCTTGAAGACCTCATCTTTGGCCATGAAGCGTACGAACCGTCGGGAGGGCAGCGCAGCAAGGCCCGCATAGGTAAAGTCCATGTACCCCGTGTGGTTGATCGCCAACACCGCGCCTCCCTTACGCGGTACGTTGTCGGCCCCATCGAGGGAGAATTTAAGCCCCTGGGCGGCAAAGACCACCCTGGCCAGGGTTATGACTGATGAGTAGACCGGCTCCATGAGGGATACCGTACGGCTTGGCAGGAGGGCGTACGGCAGGTGCCGTCGAACACGATCGCGGCACGCCTACCCGTGCTGCAACCGGCCGCCGTGGCAGCCGCTGTGGCGTTAGTAACCGAGGCAAGGCCATTCTGGAGTGATGCATTCCGTGAAAACCGATGTGAGCAGTCCGGCGTCGATAGCGTCTGCGTTGGATGCAGCCGATTACTTGGCCGACGAAGGCTTGGCCACCGCCGCCTATCTCAGTCTGCAAATGCACCGCCCGCTCTTTCTCGAGGGCGACGCTGGCGTCGGTAAGACCAGTCTCGCGCAAGCTTTGGCCACCGTAACCGGCGGCAGTCTCATCCGGCTGCAGTGCTATGAGGGTATTGACGCGACGCAGGCCCTTTATGACTGGGATTTTGCGCGCCAGGTGCTGCATCTGCGGGTAGCCGAGGCAGCCGGCATCGCGAACCAGGGCGCGGCGGGTGCCGCTCCGGGCGCTGATCTCGAAAGATCGCTTTACGATCGACGGTTCTTGATCGCGCGTCCGATACTTCAGGCTCTGGAACAACCAGGCTCGGTGCTCCTCATCGATGAAATCGATCGTGCCGACGACGAGTTCGAGGCCTTTCTACTCGAGGTACTGGCCGACAACGCAGTGACCATTCCAGAAATTGGCACAATCCGGGCCGAAAACCCGCCGCTGGTCGTGCTCACGTCCAATCGAACCCGAGAAGTCCACGATGCCTTGAAACGACGTTGCCTGTATCACTGGGTCGCTCATCCCCCGTTTGACCGTGAGGTGGCAATTCTTCGTCGTCGCCTTCCTGAGGCCTCCGAAAGACTCATCACCGAGGTCGCAACCGCCGTCCGGCGAATGCGCGAAGCCGACCTGCTGAAACCTCCGGGAGTAGCCGAGTCGATCGATTGGACCCGCGCCCTACACCTTCTGGGGGCACGGACCTTGGATCGCGAACGAGCGGCAGCGACCCTCGGCGCGGTCTTGAAATACCAGGAGGACTCGGTGCGCATTCGCGACACGGTGCTTGCCGAGCTGGCTGGCTGAGCGACGATGGCGGCACGCCAATATCGAGGCGGTACAGCAACACCACCTGCGCCGACCGGCGACCTGCTCGACGTGCTCGTCGGCTTTGCCCGCACACTGCGCCATGCCGGCGTGCCCGCCAGCCAGGATCGAGTCCACGCGATGGTTGCGGCTCTTGCCCACCTTGACGTCAGGAAACCCACTGACACCTACTGGGCCGGGCGCCTGACGCTCTGCTCGGATCCGGAGGATCTCGAGCGGTACGACGCTGCATTCGCGCTGTATTTCGGTGCCGAACAACTCGCGGTCGGCAAGCCGGCGTCGCCACCGCCGCCGGTCTCATACGCTGCACCCTTCGAATTGGCCATCGACGGCTCAGCCGAGCAGGCCGAGGACAAGCCACAATTCTCAGTGCAGGCAAGTCGTCATGAAGTACTCCGTCATAAGGACGTGTCTGCACTGACACCTCTCGAACGGAATCAACTGCACCGACTGTTTGCGCTTCTTGCCCCACGCGTATCGGCCCGCCGATCACATCGCTACCGAAGCTCTCAACGCGGAAGGGTGGACCTTGCGCAGTCAGTCCGCTCGATGCTCAAGGCCGGTGGCGAACCCAGCAGGCTCGCTCGCCGTAGACGCCAGACGAAGCCACGTCGATTGGTCTTGTTAATCGACGTGAGTGGCTCGATGGCACCCTACGCAGAGGCCCTCATGCGCTTCGCCCATGCCGCGACTCGGGTTGCGCCCCTTAGAACCGAGTCGTTCACCGTCGGCACCCGCCTGACCAGGGTCACGCGTGAGATGCGGCTGCGCGATCCTGACCGCGCCCTCCGTCAGGCCGGTCAAGCCGTTCCGGACTGGAGCGGCGGCACGCGTCTCGGCGATACGTTGAAGGCGTTCACCGACCGATGGGGGCAGCGCGGCCTTGCGCGCGGCGCGGTCATCGTGATGTGCTCCGATGGATGGGAACGGGGCGATCCGGCCCAGCTAGGTGAACAGATTCGGCGGTTGGCCAGATTGGCCCACGCTGTCATCTGGGTAAATCCTCACAAAGGGAAGGACGGCTTTGCTCCGGTGACTGGCGGCATGATCGCGGCCCTACCGCATTTGAACGCCCTGGTCGCCGGCCATAGCTTCGCGGCCTTGGAGGAACTCGTTCAGGTGATCGCCGATGCGTGACGTGCTCGACCAGCTCATGGAACAGTGGCGAGCCGGTGCCGAGGTAGCGGTCGCGACCGTGGTCGGGACGTGGAGCTCGGCGCCGCGCCCGCCCGGCGCGGCGATGATCGTTGCGCCGGATGGCGTGGCGATCGGCAGTGTGTCCGGCGGCTGTGTCGAAGGTGCTGTTTACGACTTGGGCACTGTGGTGCGCGAAGGCGGTCCACCAATCCTTCAGCGGTATGGCGTCTCTGACGACGACGCATTCGCCGTCGGGCTCACTTGCGGGGGAATCATCGACATCTTCGTGGAAGCTGTGAGCTCGAAGTCGTTCCCCGAACTGGGCGAGATCGCCGACGATATTGCTGAGGGCCGGCCAGTGGCTATCGCGACGCTTGTTGATGCGGAAGAACCGCTGCGGGGTCGGCGGCTGATCATCCGACCCGATTCGATCTCAGGATCGCTCGGGTCGCCGAGACTTGACGACGCTGTCCGCGATGATGCCCGCGGACTGCTGGAACAGGGACAAACGAAGACCATCCGCTACGGCCACGACGGCGAACGGCGGGTCGACGACATCGGGGTGTTCGTCGCGTCATATGCCCCCCGGCCACGGATGATCGTATTCGGGGCGATCGACTTCGCCGCCGCGGTGGCAAAGATGGGTTCGTTCCTCGGCTATCGCGTCACGGTGTGCGATGCACGCCCGATCTTTGCCACCCAGAAGCGCTTTCCCGACGCCGACGAAGTCGTAGTTGAATGGCCCCACAAATACCTGACGCGTACCGACGTGGACGAGCGGACTGTGCTTTGCGTGTTGACCCACGATCCGAAGTTCGACGTACCACTGCTGGAGATCGCATTGCGGTTGCCCGTCGCCTACGTGGGTGCGATGGGTTCCCGCCGGACGAATGAAGACCGGCTTGAACGGCTACGCGAGCTGGGTTTGACCGAGGCGGAACTGGTGCGGTTGCATGCTCCGATCGGCTTGGATATCGGAGCGCGCACACCGGAAGAGACCGCGATGTCGGTCGCGGCCGAGATCATTGCCCAGCGCTGGGGCGGATCTGGTCGCTCACTTCGACGGTCCGACGGGCCAATCCATCGCGACCGCCCTGAGCTGAACGAGGCCGTCGGCTGACCGGCCGGGCGGAGCCGCGGACGTCGACTAACCTTCGATGATCGGACCCGCGTTTCGACGTAGCAACGAAGCTTTTGACTGGCCCTGGCCTTCGGATAATTGCAAGATCAATCGTTGCACCATCGATCGACAGCGCCAGACAGACCGCATCAATAGCAAGTTCAGTAGCCGTTTGAGAGAGATAGGGAGTTCGCGGTGCAACTAGAACACGCCTTTACCGTCCCGGTGCCCATCGAACAAGCATGGGAAGCGCTGCTCGACATCGAGCAAGTCGCACCGTGTATGCCAGGCGCCGCACTCGAAACCGTGGACGGCGACGATTTCACCGGCTCTGTCAAGGTGCGCCTCGGTCCCATCGGCCTCACATACAAGGGCAAAGCCAGTTTTGTCGAGAAGGACATCGCCGCGCATCGGGCTGTCATCGATGCCCAAGGAAAGGACGCTCGCGGCAACGGCACAGCGGCGGCCAAGGTCACCGCGACGCTAGTTGCAGAGGGACAGTCGACCAAGGTCGCGGTGACGACAGATCTAAATATCACCGGTAAGCCCGCCCAGTTCGGACGCGGCGTCATGGTCGACGTCGGAAACAAGTTGATCGGTCAGTTCGCAGATTGCCTCGCCGGCAAACTCGCGGGCAGCACCGACGCTGGGTCGGCAGCAGAACCAGCGTCAGAACCGGCAACCGTGCCAGCGGCAGAGCCCGTGGCGACGACGTCGGCACCGGCCGCGGAGAACGCCCAAACCGAGCCTGCTCGCCAACCCCCGCGGCCGGTCCGCCAGGCGACGGCCGAAGTGGAACCGATCGATCTGCTCGGTTCGGCAGGCCCAGCCGTCGCCAAGCGACTGATTCCGCTTGCATTACCGCTGCTGTTGGTCGTCTTGGTGGTCCTACGGCGCCGCCGCGCACGGTGATTGCTTGCGCACGGTTTTGGTTGCGCATGATGAAGCCGCAGTGGCCCGCGGGTTGAGATCGTGATCGAACACGTCTATGCGACTCGCTACGTGACTCCATTGCGCGAGGGCGGTTCGCTTCCCGGGGTGGTGGAAGCGAACGACTTCGGCACATACGTGATGAAGTTCCGCGGTGCGGGCCAAGGGCTCAAGGCCCTAGTGGCCGAGGTCGTAGTCGGCGAGCTGGGACGACGCCTCGGTCTACGAGTTCCTGAGTTGACTGCAATTACTCTCGATTCTGCGATCGGAAAGTACGAGGCCGACCAAGAAGTTCAGGACCTCCTGACGGCGAGCGTCGGTCTCAACCTCGGAGTTGATTTCTTGCCGGGATCCTTCGGCTGGGACAGCAGCTACGCCGTCGATGAAGAGGAGGGCGCCCGCATTCTTTGGCTCGATGCCTTCACGGCCAATATTGACCGCAGCTGGCGTAACCCAAATGTGCTGATCTGGCACAAACAATTGTGGCTGATCGACCATGGCGCGGCGCTCTACTTCCATCATGGGTGGAGCCGTGGTTTGAGCTCGCCGCAACGGTTCGCCGAGCAACCATACGATGCGACCGATCACATCATGATTGGTCATGCCTCGCACTTAGCGGCCGCCGATGACCACTGCTCCAAAACCATCTCCAGGGAGCTGCTGGCTGACGTCCTCGCGCAGGTTCCCGACGAATGGCTGGAACCCGTCCCTGCGGGCGGTGTCGAGGTCGGGCTGAGCGGCCCCGCGGAGGTTCGGTTGGCTTATGTCGAACACCTGATCGCGCGATTGGAGAACCGCGGCCGATGGCTGCCGAAAGGACAAGCGGCGTGAGCAGCTCGAAGGGCGAATCCGGGCCGCAGCTGACCGGCTATCAATATGTGGCACTGCGTTGCGTGCCCCGGGTTGACCGCGAAGAGTTCGTCAACATCGGCGTGGTTCTGTACAGCCAAGCGGCGGACTTCCTGTGCGCCGCAAGTAGCCTCAACAGCCTGCGGCTGACAAACCTGTTCCCAGAGCTGGATCTGGAGGCAGTGGCCGCCGCCTTGCGAGCCGTTGATGCAGTCTGCTGCGGGGATGAATCTGCGGCAACCTTGGGCCTGAGCACGTTGGGTCAACGATTCGGCTGGCTTGCAGCGCCGAAGAGCACCGTGGTGCAACCTGGACCGATTCACGGCGGACTGACCGATGACCCGTCTCGGCAACTCGAGCACCTGCTTCAAGGCCTGGTCGGCAGCTGATCAGGCGACCACCCTCCAGGTGAAGGCGACCTCAGCGCGCCGTCGCGAAATGCGCGCCGATAAACGCAAGCTGGCCTGGCGCTGTTCGACGCCAGTACCCCAGATCGTGGCCACCACGCTCGTACCCACCGGCGGGTGCCGGTGTAAGAGCGCGAGCGAACTCGTACGCCACCGGGTACAGCGCGTCCTGTCGACCGCAATCGATCCGAATCGGTATTCCCTTGAGAGCCAGTAATCGATGGTAGATGCCGTTTTCGGCGAAGTCGGCCGGCCCGTCGAAGGCGACAGGGTAACTCTCGGCGAGGGTGCGCCACACCGCCGGACTCTCTGCAGCAACGGCGGCCACCCGGGCGCTGCCGTCACGTTCAGCCAGCTTCGACGCCAGCAGTAGCGAACCGTAACCGCCCATCGACCAGCCGAGGAACCCCACGCGCGATAGGTCAAGGCCGTGAGAGCCCAGCAGCGGAAGGAACTCCTCGAGCACCATCTCACCCGCATCCTCTCCGGTGGTACGTCGATGCCAGTAGGTATCCCCGCCGTCGACGCTCGCCAAGGCAAACGGGGCCGTGCCTTGCTGCATCGCCAACGCGAGGTAGCGGTCCAGGCCCAAGAGCTTGCCGAAGGCATACGCGTGATCGCCATGCCGCCCGTGCAAGACGACCGCGACGGGAAGCTTCGGCCTGGACGCGCTGGCTCGCTGATAGCCGGGTGGATAGGCAATCGTCCAGCTCACCGGCCTGTCCAGCCGGGCCACGGAGGTGAAAGTACCGCTTATCGTCGGGCCGCCGGCAATATCGGGCAGCGGCGTAAGAGGATCGGGGACCGGCTTCGGGTGCGGTCGATCATCAGACCCGTAGACGTCTGCAGCGATCGCCACACCACCCGCCGAGAGCGCGACCGCGGACCCCGCGAGCAGGATCGCTCGGCGAGACATAGCGCGTTCAGTCGTCAACCGAGTCCGACTCGAGAACACCTTCGAAGTCTTCGTCCGCATCAATGACGTGCACGGCTGCCTCTTCTGCGCTGGCCGCGTTGCCGGCGCGTCCGACGTCGAATGCGACTTCGTCCTTTTCCAGATCGTCGTGCGCACCTTCGTCCGGCGCGACTAGCCGGCCGGCGCGCGGATCGGCTTCAACGTCTGCGTCGTCGCTGTCGAGCGTGGTATCGCTGTCGAGTGAGGCGTCGGTGTCATCCCCCTCCACTTCGATGTCGGGCTCCTCCTCGGCAAGCCGCTGTTCGAGGGACTCGCCCTCGAACTCCTCGAGGTCGGTGGTCCCGTACCGGGTTGCCGCCGGGCGGTATTCCGGTGGCGAGTAGCCGGTATCGAAGGGCTCTTCCGGGTCTTCGCCGGTGAGTTGTTCGGCAGGGTCGAAGTCGTCTGCGTCCTCTACACCGGCCTCATACACCGAGTCGCCGTACAGAGAATCATCGTTGTCGCTCATAGCCTCAACTAGATCACTCAGGCGCCGACTTCGCGAGTAGGGAGCCCGAGCATGTCGGGACGCGCGCCCTCCCTTTCGAACAAAATGTTTAATTGCCGTGAAAAACATCCGGACCAAGCTGTCGCGGTGCTCTCATATCTCCCGGGAGGCTCACATTCTCGTGGAGCCCCGAAGTAGGGTTTGAGCATCCGAAAGAATGAGGGAGCCTGAGATGACGGACACCGCCACGAGCGTCGACACCGCCGTGTTCCACCCGGCCTCCGGCGAGGACTTGTCCCTGCCGATCGTGCCGACGACCGAAGGTGCCGCGGGCGCCGATATCAGCAAGCTGCTTGCCAAGGCAGATTTGGTCACTTTCGACCCGGGATTCGCCAATACGGCTTCCTGCGCTTCCCAGATCACCTACATCGACGGCGACGCCGGGATTCTGCGTTATCGCGGGTACCCGATCGAGCAACTGGCAGCCAAATCGAGCTTTGCCGAGGTCAGTTACTTGCTGATCTACGGCGAGCTGCCCACCGCCGACGAGCTGGCTGCGTTCAACGGTCGTATCAGCCGGCACACGCTGCTCCATGAAGATCTCAAGCGGTTCTTCGACGGCTTCCCCCGGGACGCACACCCGATGCCGGTACTGTCCTCCGCCGTCTCAGCGCTATCGACGTTCTACCAGGACTCGCTGGACCCGTTCAACGATGACCAGGTGGACCTGTCCACCGTGAGGCTGCTGGCCAAGGTGCCCACGATCGCCGCCTATGCCTACAAGAAATCGGTCGGCCAGCCATTCCTTTATCCGGACAATTCATTGAGTCTCGTCGACAACTTCCTCCGCATGACGTTCGGATTCCCGGCGGAGCCGTACGAGGCCGACCCGGCGATATCGCGGGCACTGGACCTCCTCTTCATCCTGCACGCCGACCACGAGCAAAACTGCTCGACCTCGACCGTCCGACTCGTTGGCTCGTCCCAAGCGAACCTGTTCGCTTCGGTGTCGGCCGGCATCAACGCCCTGTTCGGCCCGCTGCACGGTGGCGCGAACTCGGCAGTTCTCGAGATGCTCGAAGGCATTCGTGATGACGGTGGCGACGTGAAGGCGTTCGTCGAGAAGGTCAAGAACAAGCAGGACGGCGTCAAGCTGATGGGCTTCGGGCACCGTGTCTACAAGAATTGGGACCCGCGGGCCTCGATCATCAAAAAGACTGCTGACGAGGTGTTGCAAACGCTCGGAAAGCGCGACGATCTGCTCGACATCGCCATTGAACTTGAAGGTTATGCGCTCTCCGATGACTATTTCGTGAGCCGGAAGCTGTATCCAAACGTCGACTTCTACACCGGACTGTTGTACCGAGCGATGGGCTTTCCGACGAAGATGTTTACGGTCCTGTTCGCGATCGGCCGCTTGCCCGGCTGGATTGCTCAGTGGCACGAGATGATCAATGATCCTCAGACGAAGATCGGTCGGCCGCGTCAGCTGTATGTGGGGCCAGCCGAGCGCTCCTACGTGCCAGTCTCGGATCGCTGACCGACGACTGACGATCACGGGGTTCGTGCAAAAATTCACCTATGAGTCAAACCGTTCGCGGTGTCATCGCCCGTTCTCTCAAAAACCCGGTCGAGCTCGTCGACATCATCGTTCCCGATCCCGGGCCTGGTGAAGCCGTCGTCGCAGTGCAAGCGTGCGGTGTCTGCCACACTGACCTGCACTATCGCGAAGGCGGCATCAACAACGACTTTCCGTTTCTGCTCGGGCATGAAGCCGCCGGCGTTGTCGAAGCCGTCGGACCCGACGTCACCGACATTGCGCCCGGCGACTTCGTGATCTTGAACTGGCGGGCCGTGTGCGGGCAATGCCGTGCCTGCCTTCGAGGCCGCCCTCAGTATTGCTTCAATACCCACAACGCCAAGCAGAAGATGACTCTGACCGATGGCACCGAATTGTCCGCGGCTCTGGGCATCGGCGCATTTGCCGATAAGACGCTGGTCGCGGCTGGTCAATGCACCAAGGTCGATCCGGCCGCGCCAGCAACTGTGGCGGGTCTGCTCGGGTGCGGAGTCATGGCCGGCCTCGGTGCGGCCATCAACACCGGCGCAGTTGGCCGAGGCGATTCAGTTGCGGTCATCGGTTGCGGTGGTGTGGGCGCTGCCGCGATTGCCGGATCTCGGCTAGCGGGTGCGGCGAAGATCATCGGTATCGACATCGATGATCGCAAGTTGGCTCACGCGCGTGAGTTCGGTGCAACGCACACCATCAATTCCAAGGGGCTGGATCAGGTCGGCGTCGTCGAGGCGATTCAGCGTGCAACAGACGGCTTCGGCGCGAACGTGGTCGTCGATGCAGTCGGTCGAGCCGAGACTTACAAGCAGGCCTTTTATGGCCGTGACCTTGCCGGCACCGTCGTTCTGGTCGGTGTCCCGACGCCGGAGCTCACGCTCGAGCTTCCGCTCATCGACGTGTTCGGTCGGGGCGGCTCCCTCAAATCGTCCTGGTACGGCGATTGTCTGCCGTCGCGGGACTTTCCCATGTTGATCGATCTGTATCTGCAGGGTCGCCTGCCGCTGGACAAATTCGTTACCGAGACGATCGGCATCGGCGACGTCGAAGCAGCGTTTGAAAGCATGCACCAGGGTGATGTGCTTCGGTCCGTGGTCGTCTTCTGATGCCTGCTGGGTCCGTCCGGATCGACCACGCGGTGACCTCCGGGACGTTCAGCCTGGACGGCGAAACCTGGAACGTTGACAACAACGTCTGGGCCATCGGAGATGACAGCACCTGCGTGGTCATCGACGCCCCCCATGACGCCGACGTCATCGCATCGGTCATCGGCGATCGCCAACTACAGGCGGTGCTGTGCACACATGCTCACGACGATCATGTGACCGCCGCGCGGGAATTGTCCGTGCGATTCGATGCGCCGGTGCGGCTCCATCCAGCGGACGATGTGCTGTGGCGTCGTACCTATCCCGATTTCGACTACGCCCCTTTAGCTGACGGCGATCAAATCGCAATCGCCGGTGTTGGCCTCGAGGTGCGGCACACACCCGGCCACGCGCCGGGGGCTGTGTGCTTCTACTCCCCCGCGCTGGGCTCCGTATTCAGCGGCGACACCCTCTTTCAGGGCGGCCCAGGAGCAACCGGACGGTCCTTCTCCGACTTCGGCGCCATCATCGAATCGATTCGCTCCGGTCTGCTCACCTTGCCAGCAGCTACCGTCGTCCACACGGGGCATGGCCCTGACACCACGATCGGAGCAGAGGCCGGACAACTGGACGAATGGATCGCTCGCGGCCACTGACCAATGTGAGCTTTCCTGCCGGTCGAGTAGGAATAGTCGCGCCCGCGACGTCGTTTACGAGGCATGGCGTCGGTGATCGGTTTTCCTAATCCCGTGAACGAGAAGGCCGCTCGTACCGTGGCCGCCGGTGTTCTTGTGATCGCGCTGGTGGCGTTGGCCACCCAAACCTTGTGGCTGACGGCGTTTCTAGCTCTGGGTTTTCTCGCCCGGGTGGCTACTGGTCCGACCTTGAGTCCATTGGGTCAGCTTGCGACGCGGGTAGTCGCGCCCAGATTGGGACCAGCCAAACTGGTGCCCGGGCCGCCGAAGCGTTTCGCTCAAGCGATCGGCGCGGTCATAACTGTGGCCTCCGTCATCTCATGGTTCGGCTTTGGATCGTCCGTGGTGACGAGTGCCATGCTGGCGCTCATTGTTGTGGCGGCCGCTCTCGAATCGATCCTGGCCGTGTGCCTTGGTTGCATCATTTTCGGATACCTCATGCGATCTGGGGTAATTCCTGCCGACACCTGTGAGGCCTGCAACAACGTCTCATTGACCCCGTCAACTGGACGCCTGAGCTAGCAGCGCCCCCGGGAACCAGTCGCAGCTAAACAAATTAAAGGCCTGCACACAGGTATTTACTCATCTGGCTCCGGCAGAATGCACAGGTGAGCATCGAGACCCGGGAATCCGGGGCGGATACCCAGGTCAGAAATCCGGCGCGGCCGGCGATCGAGATCTCGCTGGTGTTGGGCGTCTCGCTTGGCATCTCAGCGGTCAGTTCCTTGATCAACTATGCCGACATACAAACCAGGGGCGGCTTCAGAGGCGCGGTTGCCGGCCTGAATAACGCGCAGAGCCCGCGAGCGTGGGTCGATCTGTCCTACCAGCTCCTGGACGTCGTCAACGGGGTCGTACCGGCGCTGCTCGCGCTCTACCTGTTGTACCTCGGCCAGGCCGGTCCCGGCTTCGGCATCGGTTTCGATACCACCCGGCTGCGACGCGAGTTCCTGCAGGGCGCCGGCATTGCCGCATTGATCGGGATCCCCGGTCTCGGCCTCGTCGTCCTTGCGCGACATCTGGGGGTCAATGCAGACATCAGCGCATCCGGTCTGGCCGATATCTGGTACCGATATCCGATCTTGGTGCTGGACGCGATCCAGAACGGGCTGCTCGAGGAAATCGTGATGATCGGTTTCGTGCTGACCCGGCTGCGGCAGCTCAACTGGACGCCGTGGAAGGCGATTTTACTGAGCGCGGTGATCCGAGGCAGTTACCACGCGTACCAAGGTCTCGGCGGATTTCTGGGCAACTTCGTTATGGGCGCGTTGTTCGGTTGGTGGTTCACTCGCACAAAGCGGGTGCTACCGCTGGTGATTGCCCACAGCCTGATCGACACCGTCAGCTTCGTCGGTTATGCCGCCTTGCACGGCAGAGTGGGTTGGATCTAGCCAGCAATTCGCGAAGGCCTTAGTCGTCTCGTCGCTTGATTACATCATTACACTGGGTTGATGGCTTCCTCTCCTATTCCGTCCTTGTTTGAGTGGGCGGGCGGCGCGTCGGCGTTTCACCGGTTGATTGATGCCTTCTATGACCGCGTCGAGGAAGACGAGCTCTTGAGTCCGCTCTTTCCCGGTGGCGTAACCGAAAAGCACCGAAGGCACGTCACGATGTGGTGGATCGAAGTATTCGGCGGTCCGGGCGAATATAGTGACCAGCTTGGTGGCTACGAACGAATGCTTGATCACCACCGCGAGCTGGCAATCAACACAGAACAGCGGTTCCGCTTTGCAATGTTGATGAGCCGCGCTGCCGATGATGCCGACTTACCTTCGGACCCCGAGTTTCGCGCGGCCTTTGTCGGCTACGTCGAGTGGGGCACTCGACTCGCCCTGCACAACTCCCAACACGAAGCACAGGTCGTCCCGCACGCACCCGTTCCGCGCTGGGGCTGGGGTGTCGCCCCGCCGTACACCCCTGAGTAATCGCGAGCGCGGCCTTTGTCGGCTACGTCGAGTGCGGTCTCGCCCTGGTCAGGCTGTTCAGTCCTCAGTCAGCTGCGGTTGCCAGCGTTGTTCGATCCGGCCGAGCTTCCATACCGCGACGGACACACCCCAGGTCATCACGAACAGCCCCACGACAAGGTAGCCGCTGAACTCGAAATTGCCGACCTTAGCGATAAGCGACCAGAATCCGCCGCTGAGGTTCAGCTTGCTTGCGAGTAGGGACAGCAGTTCGACACCGCCTATTACAACCGCCACCAGCACCGACAACGAGGTGATGGTGATGTTGTAGTAGACCTTGCGTACCGGCTGGCTAAAGGCCCACCCGTACGCAAAATTCATGAAGGTGCCGTCGATCGTGTCCAGTAGGCACATGCCTGCAGCAAACAGCACCGGGAGACACATGATCGCGTACCAGGGCAGCGCGTAGGCGGCACCGGCGCTAGCGAGGACCAACAGCGAGACTTCGGTGGCGGTATCGAACCCGAAGCCGAAGAGCAGACCGACTGGATACATATGTATCGGTTTCTTCACCGCGGCGGTGACGCGCACCAGAATTCGGCTGAGAAAGCCTCGCTTGTTCAGCAGCTCCTGTAGTTCCGCCTCCTGAACGGCCGTCTCGCGCATGCGGCGAAAAACCTTGATTATGCCGATCAATATGACGAAGTTCAGGCTGCCAAGCAGTAGCAGGAAGACGCCGGAGACGGTTACGCCGACGGTACCGGTCACCTGATGCAGCCGAGAATCGTCACTCGAGACCTGGCCGACCAACGAGCGGATTCCCACTGACAACAACACGCACAAGGCAAAGACGATTGAAGAATGGCCCAACGAAAACCAGAAACCGACAGACAGCGGACGCTGCTTGCGCTCCATGAGGGCGCGTGTCGTGTTATCGATTGCAGCAATGTGGTCGACATCGAAGGCGTGACGCATTCCGAGGACGTAGGCAGTGGTGCCCAGCCCTACACCGAAAACCTTGCCGCCGACAGAAAGATGCTGTGGCGCCACGATGAAGAGCAACGTGCCCCAGCCGACGACATGCAACAGCGTGATGAACGCAAACATGCTCGCCAACCGGCGTTTCTCGGCGGGTGTGAGCCCTTCCCGGATACGGCGCAACATGCCCAGCTCAGCGACCGCACCCGGAACTCTGGCCGACGCTGGACCCGGAACGGCTGCCTCGGAGGGTGCGCGCGCGTCCAAGGTCATGGGCTACATCCTTCACTTGTTGCAAGTCGATGGCAACAACCTATTGCCGATAATTCGCAACAAGCGTTCAAACGGATTGCATCAAGCAGAATGTCCGACGGTGACGAAATCGATGAGCTCCTCGACCGAGCGAAGCAGGGGGACCTCGACATCAGCGAACGTGTGCACCGAGCCGAGTACCTTTCGCCAGACCTCACGTGGATCAGAAAATCCAAGCGCCGCGGCGATACCGTCCTTCCAGGAGATATTGCGTGGCACGGTCGGCCAGGCCTGGATACCCAACGCAGTGGGCTTCACAGCCTGCCAGACGTCGACGTACGGATGGCCATTGATCTTCACATGCGGCGACGTTACGGTCGCCGCGATTCGGCTCTCTTTCGATCCGCTGACGAGATGATCGACGAGAACGCCCAAGCGCCGACTCGGGCCGGGCTGAAAGTCCCGAACCTGAGCCGCCAGATCATCGATCCCGCCCAGCGGTTCCACGACGATCCCTTCGATGCGCAGATCGTCACCCCAAATACGTTCGACGAGCGCCGCATCGTGTACGCCTTCGACCCAGATACGGCTCGCCTTCGCGACCTGCGCCCGAACGTCGGCGACTGCAACCGAACCGGACGCGGTGCGCTTGGCCGCCGGCGAGCCCGCGGAGAGGGCACCGGACCCTGGCTGGCGCGGCGGGGTGCGAGGCCGAACGAGAGTTATCAACTCGCCCTCAAGCAGAAACCCGGCCGGAAGTAACGGAAAGACGCGCTCGCGGGCGTGGCGGTCGGCAAGCGTAACCGTGTCGCGATGCTCGCCTGCGATGACGGCCGTGGACAGTCGAACCACGGCACCGCAGAATCGTCCGTCGGCGGTTTCGACAACCAGGTCTTGTTCGGCCGCAATTTCACGGACTTGACGGTGCGACCGCCGACGATTGCCCGATCCACCGCTGAGCACATCGTCGGAGTAGCGCACCGGCCAACCTTAGGGGTCCCGAGCCGTGATGGCCGGTAGGTAGGCTTAATTCTCGTGTCGTACCGTCGCTGCGCTCAGCTTGCCGCCTGGGGTTCCGCTTGGTTGCGCGGCAGCGTCGCGTTCGATGCCGTGCTCGATGCAGTCGGATCGGACGTGAGAAACGTCGCCGGGCCAGGCTTCGCCGTAGCTGACCTGCACCCGGTCGGAACCGCCCTGACGGACTGGAAGCGATCCGGCGCACGAACGCTGACCCTTGCGCTGCCGGTTCCCGGAGACGTACGGGGAATGGCCGGCGAGCCTTCCTTTCGCGATGTCGCGCTGCGCAGCGGTCAGGCTGTCTTCGGCGCTGATACCGGCGTTACCTGCGAGCTGGGCCCGAAGACTCCGAGTAGCGCGGCAAGGGAGCTCCGATGGCATCGATCAGTGATCAGCGGGCGCGTGCCCGACTACATAGGTCTGACGGACGCCGAACACGATCTCACCGAAGCCATCAGAGAGACCGCGTCTGAATTCGCTCGTCGCGGCACCGAGAGCTGGATGTCCGACATCGCCTCCGCCCTATCGGATGCGCGACGAGCGGGTGAGCGCCTACATCTACCCTCAAGCCATCCCGCACGGGCAGTGCGGGTGATCGCCCAGGCCGAGCGACTGGCGGCGGTACTCGAAGTGGTCGACGCCGACACTTCCGGCGAAGTCAACGCAGCAGGAATGCGTGAGCGCGCGAGTGCTCTTCGACCGTTGCGGGTCGCTGTCCGCAGAGCGCTGATCGCGGGCTACAACGCCGACGTAGACGTCGCAGCGAGCTGACTGCTCGCGCGACACTGCTCGATTAGCCGCCCGGTCGGGTCGGCGCCGGGCAGCACGTCGCGAGGCAGTCAACGCCACACAGGCCGAGGTCAGAAAGGTGCTGAGGCGGCCTGTCGGCGTTGACGGCTAGGTATTCCTCGATCAAGTCGACCAAACCACTGACGAACGCTGGATGAGTGCCCGCTGTCGAGGCTCGTACAAAGCCGAGTCCGAGTTTTTCTGCGGTAGTCCTCGCTTCGTTGTCGAGGTCCCAGACGACTTCCATGTGATCTGAGATGAACCCCGTCGGCACGAGCACTACGTCGGCATTGCCGCTCAGAGCGAGCGTCGTCAGATATTCGTTCACATCAGGGCCGAGCCAAGGTACATGGGGCGGACCACTACGCGACTGCCAGACCAGCTCGAACTCTGCCCCTGGACCTCGCACCGCCTCTGCGACCAACTTGGCCGTCGCTCGGTGCTGCTTGAGGTACAGGCCACCGTCTGGTCCGGAAGTCTCGTTCATGGTGATCGGGACCGAGTGAGCGGTAAAAACCAACTTGGCTCTGTCCCTGTTGGCCGCCGGTAGTTGCCCCAACGCGGCACGCACTGCGTCGGCATTTGCCTTTATGAAACCGGGGTGATCGAAGTAGTGACGCACCTTTACAAATTGCGGCGCGCGGCCGCCAAGATCATCGCTGGCCCGGGCGAGGTCCTCGCGATACTGGCGGCAACCCGAATAAGATCCAGTTGCACTTGTGGCCAGCACCAGAGCTCGGGTGATTCCATCGGAGGCCATCACTCGCGCCGTGTCGGTCAGCAGCGGGTGCCAGTTCCGGTTCCCGAAGTACAGCGGGAGGTCGATACCTCGTTCAGCGAACTCCCGGGCGATCGCCTCGAGGAGGGCCTCGTTCTGAGCCGTGATCGGCGAGACGCCGCCGAAGTGCTGGTAGTGCCGTGCGACCTCGGCCAAACGCTCGTCGGAGATCCCGCGCCCAGAGGTCACATTGCGGAGAAACGGCATGACATCCGCAGGACCGCCGGGACCACCGAACGACGCCAAAAGAATGGCATCGAAGCCTGAATCGCTCACTACTCGACGTTACACACTGACGTCACGCTGACCGACCATTCACCTCGACGGGGTACTACTACACGCCCATCGCGTGGAAGCCGCCGTCCACATGCACGATCTCGCCGGTTGTGGCGGGTAGCCAATCCGATAAGAGCATCGCGCAACTCCGACCGACTGCCGTGGCGTCATCGATATTCCAGCCGAGAGGCGCTCGCGGAGCCCACGCCTCCTCGAACGCGCTGAAGCCAGGAATACTCTTGGCAGCCATGGTTCGGACCGGCCCCGCGGCGACCAGGTTGACGCGGATCTTGCTCGGGCCAAGCTCGCGTGCCAGATAACGCGAAGTCGATTCCAACGCCGCCTTTGCGACTCCCATCCAGTTGTATGCCGGCCACGCAACAGTGGCGTCGAAGGTCAGGCCCAGGATCGAGCCGCCCTGCTCGCCAAATAACGGACGTGTCGCCACCGCAAGCGACTTGAAGGAGTACGCAGAGACCTCGAACGCGGTGGCAACGTCGGCCATCCCGGCATCCAGAAATGGAGCGCCCAGACACGACGCTGGCGCGAAGCCGATCGAGTGCAACACCCCGTCCAAGCCATCGACATGTTGTCGAACCTGGTTCTGCAAGCCCTCTAAATGCTCGGGATTCGTCACGTCCAGTTCGACCACCGGCGCGGGTTTGGGAAGTCGACGGGCCACCCGTTCAACCAGTGACATCCGACCAAATCCGGTGAGTACGACCTCTGCGCCTTGCTCCTGCGCGACTTTGGCGACCGAGAAGGCGATCGAGGCGTCGGTGATGACACCTGTGATGAGCAGCCGCTTGCCGTCCAGAATTCCCATTACCGCTCCTCGTACGTTCGCTTTGTGGTCATGAATTGTCTGCGCTGGGAGGTCTGGGGCTACAGGCCCATCCCGATACCGCCGTCGACAGGCAGCACGACCCCAGTCAGGTACGAGGCTCGCTCAGATGCGAGAAACTCAACGGCAGCCGCGATCTCATCGACCGCGCCGTAGCGCTTCAGCGGTATGGACGCCAAGATCTCCTTTCGGCGAGCCTCGGTCATCTCGGCGGTCATGTCGGTCTCGATGAAACCCGGCGCCACGACATTCGCAGTAATGTTGCGGCCTCCTAGCTCGCGCGCGATCGATCGAGCCAAGCCCAGCAAACCTGCCTTGCTGGCGCCGTAATTCGCCTGCCCGGGGGCACCCGCGAAGGCCACCACGGAGGAGATGAAGATCATTCGGCCACGCTTAGCCTTGAGCATGCCGGGCGTTGCACGTTTGGCGACCCGATACGCGCCCGTCAAGTTGGCATCGAGCACCCTGCTGAACGAATCTTCGCTCATACGCATCAGGAGCGTGTCGTCGGTGATCCCCGCGTTGGACACCAGGATCTCGACCGGACCATGCGCAGCCTCGACTTCAGTGAACGCCGCGTCGACAGCCTCCGTGTCGGTGACGTCGCAACGCACCCCGAGCAACCCCTCAGCCGCACCGCTCCCGCGGTGCGTTACCGCCACCCGGTCGCCCGCTGCGGCAAATGCCTGGGCGATGGCCAGCCCAATACCGCGATTACCTCCAGTTACCAAAACTGATCGACTCACGGCGGTCAGGCTAGTCGATGCGCCCCGTTTCCAAGAGTTACCGCCCGGTACAACGGCCTGCCACGTGTCGGCAAGGGGCAGGCCGGGCCCGGATATGGACTAGCTCAGTCGACCGGACCACAGCAGCGATACCGCACCCGCTGCCACCAAGGCCAGTAAACCGGCGATCATGAAACGCCAGCTGATATCGCGTTGTGCGGTCGTGTAGCCAATTTGGGAACCGATGTCTTTGTAGACAGACTGCAATTCCTCTGCCGAGGCCGCCGTGTGGAACGTTCCGCCGGTCGCCTCGGCAAGGCCGCGCAAGGTTGGTTTGTCCGCAGGGACCGGCGTCGTTCGACCCTCAACGGTCACGGTCCCGTTGTCGGTGCCGAAGGCGATTGTTGATACCGGCGTATTCGCTTTCTTCGCCGCAGCTGCAGCCTCGGCTACCGTGCGGCCGACCGTATTGGAACCGTCCGAGAGAAGCACGATCCGAGCCGGTGCCGGCTTGTCGGTGCCGACCGTTGTCGATTGGCTGAACGTCTGCAGTGCATCGAGGCAGGCGAAAACGCCTTCACCAATGGCTGTGTACGGCTCCAGCTGCAGATCGGCGACTGCGCGTTTGAAGGAGTCTCGATCCAGTGTCGGCGGCACGAGCACGCTGCCGTTGCGGCCGAACTTCACCAACCCCAGGTTGATGCGCTTGGGTAGCAGATCCGAGAATTGGTCCGCGGCCTTCTTCGCGGCGTCGAGGCGGTTGGGAAGAACGTCAGTCGCCTCCATCGACAGCGAGACGTCGATGGCCAACATGACGGTTGCCTTCTCCTGCGGGACGCGAACCGAAGCGGTCGGACGGGCAACGCCTAGCGACAGGACCGTCATCGCGATTAGTAGGAGTGCGAACGTCAAATGTCGCCGCCAGCCCGGGCGACGGGGCACCACGCTCGCCAGCAATTGGGTGTTGGAGAACCGCGCCACGAACTTGCGGCGACGCAGCTGTACGAGAAGGTATCCGATTGCGATCGCGAGTACAGCGATCAGAAGGAAGAGCCAGGCAGGGGACGCGAAGTGCATCAGTGCACCATCCCCGCTCGGGATGGCGGGCGGACTGCGACCCCGCGGCGTCGAGTGATGACGAACTTAGCGACGTCAGAGAGCCAATCAGAGTCCGTGCGAAGCTGTAGGTGGTCAGCGCCAGCGCGCCGGAGCATGCTTGCAATCTGTTGGCGCTGCTCCCGCGCGGCAGTGGCATATCGAAAGCGAAGGCGCGGATCAGAGGTCTGAACCTCCAGCTGCTCCCCCGATTCTGGGTCGACGAACGTCACCAAGCCCGCCTCCGGAAGGTCCATCTCGCGCGGATCGACGATCTCGATTCCGAGCAGTTCATGACGGTCGCCGAGCCCACGTAATGGCCGTTCCCAGTCGGTTTCGCCCAGAAAGTCGGAGATCACCACCACCATCCCACGCCGTCGCGGTGGACGACGTACCTGCTCGAGGGCATCTCTGAGATCGCTGATGCTGCTTCGATTCGCTCGCGGCGTGCCGGCGACCTTGCGTAGCAGATATCGAGCGTGGTTCGTTCCGGACTGTGCTGGTATTCGGTAGGTGCTTTCGCCGGTGGTGACGATGGCGCCGATGCGGTTCCCGGACTTGGTGGTCAGATGTACGACGGCCGTCGCGGCTGCCAGCACCAGATCGCGTTTCTCGATGTTTACAGTGCCGAAGTCGAGGCTGGGAGAAAGATCTATCACCACCCATGATTCGAGTTCCCGATCCGCAATGGTCTGTCGCACGTGCGGTGTCATTGTTCGGGCAGTGACTGGCCAATCCATGCGACGGACATCATCGCCCGGGTAATACTGCCGCGACTCGGCCGGCTCACTACCCTGACCGGGGATCAGGCCGAGGTAACTGCCTTGCAGCAAGCCATCCAGCTTGTTGCGCACTGCGTACTCCAAGCGCCGCAGGACGGCTTCAGTCTCCGGCGGTAGTGGAGCTCCGGGACCATTCACGCTGGCGGACCCCAGTTGGCCGGTCGGTCAGACTGGGCACCCTGGAACTGCGAAGGCGGAATATTCGACGCGTTGGGCGCGCCTTGCTGTGCACTCTGTTGACCCCCCTGGGGCGAGCCGTAGGGCGCGCTGTGCGCTCCGGCGACCTGGGCCTGGGGTGGGGCGCTGGGAGCTGCCGGGATGAAGCCCCCGCTCGCCCGCTGGCGCGGCGCGACCTGAGGTAGTGCGACAGTCTGGAGTACCCGACTAACAGCCTGGGGCGCCTGCACGCCGTCGGCTATGGCGTCGTATGACAACACCATTCGATGTGGCAACACGTCGATTGCCACATCGAGTACGTCCTGAGGCAAGACATAATCGCGTCCACGCAGCAGCGCCAGCGCACGGCCAGCAGCGATGAGTCCCAGGCTTGCCCGGGGGCTCGCGCCGTAGGAGACCCAGGCCGCGACGTCAGGCATTCCAAACTCTGCCGGCTGCCTTGTAGCTACCACGAGTCGGACCACGTAGTCCACGACGGCGTGATGCACGAACACCCGGCTGGCGCGATTCTGCAAGGCGACGAGGTCATCGGTGGAGATCACCGGCTGAGCAACTGGCGGATCAACGCCCATTCGATAGATGATCTCGCGTTCTTCAGCCGCAGAAGGGTAGTCGACGTTGATCTTCATGAGAAAACGATCTCGTTGCGCCTCGGGCAGCGGGTAGACGCCCTCGGATTCGATCGGATTCTGGGTCGCCAGCACCAGGAACGGATTCGGCAACGGATATCGCTTGCCACCAAGTGACACCTGCCGCTCGGCCATCACTTCCAGCAACGCCGACTGCACCTTGGCAGGTGCTCGGTTGATTTCGTCGGCCAGCACGAAATTTGCAAATACTGGGCCCAACTCGGTGTCGAATTGCTCCGAACCGGGGCGGTAGATGCGCGTACCAACGATGTCTGAGGGAACGAGGTCTGGCGTGAATTGCAAGCGAGCGAAGGTGCCACCGACAGTGTGCGCCAAGGTTTCGACCGCGAGAGTCTTTGCCACCCCGGGCACACCCTCGAGCAGGCAGTGACCTCGCGCCAGCAGGCTCACCATCATTCGCTCGACCATGCGCTCTTGGCCGACGATCACCCGCTTCACCTCGAAGATCGCCCGTTCGAGTGCGGTGGCGTCCGCAGCCGGAGTGGGACTGGTTGCCGCCTCGGTCATGTGCTTCCTATCGGGTCTGCCAGAGCCCTGGCGTGGCTTCGCGGCCGTTAGCTGTATGTGTCGCTGGTACGTCTAACCGTAACCGAGCAGTGAGTAGGGCTGCGGGACGGGACGCTAATACTCTGCTGTGCGCTCAGCCACCAATGGCCGACATCGGTCGATCCGGCTGTCTGAAGTCCGGCGCGGAGATTCCGTGCCCGGACGGCTTCGCGCGCACGGCGGACACGATGCTCGCCGCGATCTCGGCATCGGTGGACCCGTCGCGTAGTGCCGCGCGAAGGTCGGTCTCCTGATGGGCGAACAGGCACGTGCGAAGTTGGCCGTCTGCGGTCAATCGCAATCGGTCACAATCACGGCAGAAGGGTCTCGTAACCGAGGCGATGATACCAACTGTGGCGGGCTCGGTCCGCCACCGCGGGCGCCCGGGACCGTTCAGAACTTCGAACGACTCCGATGGGGCATGGTCCAGATGCCCAATTCCGCGCAGCGTGAACCTTGAACTCAGAACGTGCTGCACGTCATCAGCCGTGACCATCTCAGCGCGCGTCCAGGCGTGCTGTGCATCAAGCGGCATGTGTTCGATGAAGCGCATCTCGTAGCCGGACTCCAACGCCCACTGCAGCAGATCCGGGGCCTCTTGAAGGTTTACATCCCTCATCAGTACCGCGTTGACCTTGACCGGGGTGAGCCCGGCGGCCGCTGCAGCCTCTAGACCGGCGAGTACGTCGGGCAGACGGTCGCGCCGAGTGAGATCGCGGAACCGCTGACGATCCAGCGTGTCGAGTGAGATGTTCACGCGGTCCAGCCCCGATGTGGCCAGATCGATCGCCTTGTCGGCCAGCGCGATCGCGTTCGTCGTGAGCGACAACTCCGGACGCGGGTCGAGTTCGGCAAGTCGGGCGATCAGACCTGCTACTCCCGCTCGTACCAGCGGCTCGCCGCCTGTCAGACGGATCGTGGTGATTCCCAGCTGCACGAAGATCGCCGCCAGCCGAAGAATCTCGTCATCACTGAGGACGTTGTTCTTCGATAGCCATTGCAGACCTTCGGCCGGCATGCAATACGTGCACCGAAGCGAGCACTTGTCGGTAAGCGAGATTCGCAGATCTTCCGCACGGCGACCGAACGCGTCGATCAAAACGCCTGGAGCACGCGAATCCGCCGTTACAGGCGCGCTGGGCATCATCAGCCCAGAGTAACGACCTCGGGCGGACTCCGACCCTCTCAGGTCAGCGGCCTGGTGGCGCCGAAGTAGTCGCCGGACACCTGATCCCAGGGGGTGACTTGTACCACACTGCCGGAGTTTGGCGCCTGAATGACGTTACCGCCACCGATGTAAATTGCTACGTGGTGGATATCGCCCTGGCCCGGCAGTCCCCAGAACAGCAGGTCACCCGGCATGAAATTGCCTGGTGCTGGATGGTAAGAACCTGCCTGACTGAACTGAGTCGCCGCATAGTGCGCGAGATACAGGCCCTGCGATGCCCAGGCGAACATGACCAGTCCCGAACAGTCGAAGCCGAACACGGTGCTGTCATTCCACCCGTCTGTGCCTGGCGAATTGACGCCGAAGGTTGGGCCGTTGGCGTTTCCACCAGCCCAGGCGTACGGCGTGCCCACTGTGGTCATGGCTCGGTTGACGGCCGCTTGACCCTTGGCCGCCGTCCAGCCTCCCAGCGAACTGGGCGGGTTGTAGACAGTAAAACCGCCTCCACCGCCTCCACCGCCCCCGCCGCCGTTGCTCTGGTTGGCTGCGGCGGCCGCTGCGGCGGCGGCCGCAGCGCGCTCCCGAGCCGCTTCAGCCTTCGCCGCCGCAATCGCTGCGAGGCGCTGTTGCTCCTTGACGTAAGCGTTGTACTTCGCGCGTTGGCCGTTCAGGGTGGCTAGCTGCGCCTGCGCAGCATTGAGCTGCCGTTGATAGCTCGCCTGCTGCGTTTGCAATTGGGCTTGAAGTTGTTGCTGACGGTCGCGTGCGTCCTTGGCCGCCTGAAACGCTGCTTGCGCCTGGATCGACAGTTTGGTCTGCAGCTGTACCGCGGCCTTGGCCTTGGCATCGGCATTGGACTTGGCCACTGTCGCCTTGTCCATGGTGCTCATCACGTCGAGGTGCCGGTCGGAAACGTAGCGCAGATAGTCACCGCGCTGTAGCAGCGCATTCGGATCCGTCGCGGTCAGCAGACCACCGGGTCCGCCTGTGGCTGATGGCGCGATGTAGGAGTTCCTGACGAAGTTCTGCAGCGATCGATGTGCGGCATCGAGTTGTTTCTGCGCGGCGACGATGGCGGCCTGCGCTTGGATCGCTGCTTGCTTGGCATCTGCGAGCTGGGACATCGCGAGCGCGTACTTCTGCTCCTTCAAACCGGCGTCGGCCGTCAGTTGCGCGAGCTGCGTCGTAGCCTGCGCGAGCAGGCCCGAGAGCTTGCCTACCTGATTTGCCATGTTGTTCTTGGCCTGTTGAGCCGCGCTGAGCTGACCATTACTCGGGTTCGGCGGCGGCTTCGGCGCCGCACCGACCGACGGAACATCGCAAACGACAGCACCGAGCACGAGGACGGTGGTCAGGCCACCGCCCATCAAGACCCTAAGCCCCCGCGGTGTCTTGGCCCGTTTGATTTTCGAATCATCGGCCGATCGGAACACCGTGTATCCCCTTTGTTCTGGTAACCCAGCAAGAAGGATGCCAGTTCAATCACTTCTGCGCCACTGGTCACGTCAGTCACTATGGCTTACTTCAGTAACAATTTGGATTACCGAACTAGCCCAATTGCCATCCGCGGATGCCGATTTTCTGCTCCGTGGCGTCCAATCGGTCGGGAATCGCCCGGTGTGAGGGCAGGCCTATGGCTGGGAACAAATTCTCAGGAGTTCTATAAGCCCAGCTCGGACACCCACGGTGAAGCAAAAACTCCGATACGGAAAGATGGACTTGTAACAGCGGTCTGGCGTCGTCCACCCATCCCAGCCCCCGCTGCCAGATCAATGCGAAAGCTTGAGTTGGCCAGGGCAACGGGAGAGTCCGTCCAGCGATGCTTGACCGCATCAGGGCTTGACTTAGGAGACGACCGTGCCAGCAGGCAATCCGAACAGCTTCGATTCCAAGGATCAACTCCAGGTCGGAGACACCACTTACACCTACTTTCGTTTGGACAAGGTCGCCGGCGCCGACACGCTGCCCTTCAGCCTCAAGGTGTTGCTGGAGAACCTGCTCAGAACCGAGGACGGTGCCAATGTCACCGCGGAGCAGATCCAAGCTGTAGCCGATTGGAATCCCAACGCCGCACCGGACACTGAAATTCAGTTCACGCCGGCACGTGTCGTAATGCAGGACTTCACTGGGGTGCCCGCTGTCGTCGATCTGGCCACCATGCGCGAGGCCGTGGCCGACCTCGGGGGTGACCCCGCCAAGATAAATCCGCTCGCTCCCGCAGAACTGGTAATCGATCACTCGGTGATCGCAGATTTGTTCGGTGGCCCCGAGGCTTTTGCAGGCAACGTCGAACTCGAGTACCAGCGCAACTTCGAGCGCTACCAATTCCTGCGCTGGGGCCAGACGGCGTTCGACGAGTTCAAGGTCGTGCCGCCGGGTACCGGAATCGTCCACCAGGTCAACATCGAACATCTCTCACGTGTCGTATTCGGACGCATCGTCAATGGCACCGCCGGCGAAGAGCTGCAGGCTTATCCGGACACTGTCGTCGGCACTGACTCTCACACGACGATGATCAATGGACTCGGAATCGTCGGCTGGGGCGTTGGCGGCATCGAGGCAGAGGCAGCGATGCTGGGACAGCCGGTATCCATGCTCATCCCCCGTGTCGTTGGCTTCAAGCTGGTCGGAGCGCTGCCCGAGGGGGCAACGGCGACCGATTTGGTACTCACAATCACCGAAATGCTCAGAAAACACGGAGTCGTCGGCAAGTTCGTCGAGTTCTACGGCACAGGCGTCGCCGCGGTGCCCCTGGCCAACCGCGCAACGATCGGGAACATGAGCCCGGAGTACGGATCTACCATCGCAGTCTTCCCGATCGACGACGAGACGGTCCGTTACCTGCGCCTGACCGGTCGTTCCGAAGAACAGATCGCCCTAGTCGAGACCTACGCCAAGGCGCAGGGCCTGTGGCACGACGCCTCCCGCGAGGCGAAGTACTCCGAATATCTCGAACTGGATCTCGCCACCGTCGTGCCCTCGATCGCCGGTCCGAAGCGTCCTCAGGACCGTGTCGCTCTCAGTGACTCCAAGTCTGCATTCCGCAATGCGCTCGCGGCCTATGTTGAGGCTCCGGAGTCCGGTTACGACGAGACCGTGGCCGAGTCCTTTCCCGCAAGCGATGCGCCGACCCACGACAGCAACGGGGCAGAAGCCGCTCCCGGTGAGCTGATCTCATGCGCCCCGACGGACGGCGGACGGCCGAGCGCTCCCACTCGCGTCAAGCTTTCCAATGGAGCTGAGTTCATCCTCGACCACGGCGCGGTGACGATCGCGGCTATCACTTCGTGTACGAACACCTCGAATCCTTCGGTCATGATCGGCGCCGCCCTCGTTGCCAAGAAGGCGGTCGAAAAGGGTCTCACCAGCAAGCCTTGGGTGAAGACGACCCTTGCTCCGGGATCCAAGGTCGTCAGCGACTACTACGAGCGTGCCGGGCTTACGCCATATCTCGACAAACTGGGCTTCAACCTCGTGGGCTACGGCTGCACGACCTGCATCGGCAATTCGGGACCGCTGATACCCGAGGTGAGCGCGGCGATCAACGAAGCGGACCTTGCCGTTGCGGCAGTGCTGTCTGGCAACCGCAACTTTGAGGGCCGGATCAACCCTGACATCAAGATGAACTACCTCGCGTCGCCGCCCTTGGTCGTGGCCTACGCAATCGCCGGGTCGATGGACGTGGACCTGTTAAACGATTCCCTGGGTGATGATGAGAGCGGCAATCCCGTTTATCTTCGCGACATCTGGCCGAGCACGGCAGAGATCGAGGAGGTCGTCGGTTCCGCGATCGCCCGAGAGATGTTCGAGACGGATTACGCTGACGTGTTTGCCGGCGACGAACGCTGGCAGTCGCTTCCTACCCCGCAAGGGCGAACCTTCACCTGGGATCCGGACTCGACGTATGTTCGTAAGGCTCCGTACTTCGACGGGATGCTCCCCGATCCTTCGCCGGTGACAGACATCGCCGATGCGCGAGTACTCGTCATGGTCGGTGACTCGGTGACGACCGACCATATCTCCCCAGCCGGATCGATCAAGGCGGACTCACCGGCGGGAAAGTACTTGGCTGAGCACGGCATTGCCAGAAGCGATTTCAATTCGTACGGATCGCGACGAGGCAATCACGAGGTCATGATCCGCGGCACCTTCGCCAACATCCGACTCCGCAACGAGCTCGCGCCGGGTACCGAGGGCGGTTTCACCCGGGACTTCACACAGAGCGATGCGCCAGTGAGCACGATCTACGACGCCTCCGTGAACTACATCGATCGAGGCACGCCGCTGGTCATTCTTGCGGGCAAGGAATACGGGACTGGCTCGTCGCGTGACTGGGCGGCGAAGGGAACCGCACTGCTGGGCGTCAAGGCAGTTATCGCAGAATCCTACGAGCGAATCCACCGATCCAACCTGATCGGTATGGGAGTGCTCCCGCTGCAGTATCTCGAGGGCGACACCGCCCAATCTTTGGGACTGACTGGCGAGGAATCGTTTTCGATCAGTGGCGTCACCGCGTTGAACGAAGGCGGCGTTCCATCTGAGGTAACGGTTCACGCCGGAGACAAGACCTTCAGTGCGGCCTTACGCATCGATACCCCTGGCGAAGCCGACTACTACCGCCACGGCGGCATCATGCAGTACGTCTTGAGGTCTCTGCTCTAGCACAAAGCTGGAACGCAGCTTCGCCAGTGACTGCGCGAAGCTGCGTTCTGGTGCCGGGCGACCGCATTCTGCTCACTCCCAAAGCGTCTCGAGATCGCCGACGCTCATGACGTGGGTGCGCCCGGGAAAGAGCCTTTCCGTGAGGAAGCGGTGGATGTCCGCGTCACGGTCAGCACAGGCGTCGTGCAGGACAACGATCTGGTAGTCGCGATCCATGGCTTCGCGAACCGTGGTCAGGACGACCCCGCTGGTGCTCAGTCCGGCCAGGACGAGGGTCGTGATTGCCCGTCCTCGCAGATGCTCGTCCAGATTGGTAGTCGAGAAGGCGCCGACGCGCGTCTTGCGGACGATTCGGTCGTCGGGTTTGGGTTTCAGTTGGCTATGGATCTGGGTGGCGGAGGCGTCCGTGTGGAGCTCGGGTCGTCGGTCACCGGAGGTCAAAGCAGCAAACATGCTGGTCGCCGGGATGGCCTCGAAGTCGGCGTCGGTGAACGCGACACGTACCCAGATGATGTGACCGCCCCGCCCGCGAACGTTGTCGACAGCGGTCCTAACTCCGTCGAGTAGTCGGTCGGTGTCGTGTAGCTGCGCAATAATCCCGTTCTGGTAATCCATGACGAGCAGCGCCGTGCGCTGGGGGTCGAGCGTGAGACGTCCTGCCACGTGTGTTGTCCTTTCGGTGGGCGCACAAGTCGTCATTACCAGGTACCCGACATCTTCTGATAATCGTCGCCTGCTAGTCGTCGCCTGATAGTCGACTTCTTAGTCGACTTCATTCAGGGCGTTCACGCTGGGTTATTAGTCGACTACCTCACGCGACCAATCGTCACACTGGCGTTTAACGACGACCCCGAGATCTCGTGCCGGACTTCGCCGCTTACGACCGTTCTCGCCAATCCCGTCAGGACAAAGACCCACAACTGATTGGTAACAAGTCTGTGACGAAGGGTTTTCGTAGAGGTCAACAGCGGATATGTTTTCGTCGACAACAATCAAACTGTGCCCGGCGGTCGGGTGCAGAAAGTCAGTGGGAAGGCGGGAAGCCCATGCGCATTCGTGCGCTCGGTGTGGTCGCGGCAGGAGTAGCCCTCGCGGTGTCTCTCGCGGCCTGCAGCAGCTCCAAGAGTGACAACAGTTCTGGCGGCAGTTCGTCGAGTGCATCCGGCGGCGGCTCGGTAAAGGGCAAGGTGGGCGTGATCCTGCCGGACACCCAGTCGTCAGCGCGCTGGGAAGACTTCGACAAGCCGTTGCTTACAGCGTCCTTCGCTGCGGCCGGAGTCCAGGCAGACATCCAGAATGCGCTCGGCGACAAGAGCAAGATGATCTCGATCGCGCAATCGATGATCACCTCGGGCGTCTCCGTCCTGGCCATCGTGAACCTCGACAGCGCGACTGGCGCTCAGATCGAGGCGACTGCCAAGCAGGCCGGCGTCAAGACCATCGACTACGACCGACTGACGCTGGGCGGCAACGCTGACTACTACGTGTCGTTCGACAACGTCGCAGTCGGCAAGCTCCAGGGCCAAGGCCTTGTTAATTGCGTGACGGCGCTGAACAAGCCCAACCCGCAGATCATCGAGCTCAATGGCTCGCCTACGGACAACAACGCAACGCTGTTCAAGCAGGGCTATGACTCCGTCCTGGCACCGAAGTACGCGACCGGCGGCTGGAAGAAGGTCGGCGACCAGAGCGTGCCCAACTGGGACAACGCGCAGGCCGGCGTGATCTTCGAGCAGCTACTCACCAAGAACGGCGGCAAGGTCGACGGCGTCCTCGCAGCGAACGACGGTCTCGGCAACGCGGCGATCACGGTGCTGAAGAAGAACGGTCTGAAGGTTCCGGTCACCGGGCAGGACGCCACCGTCGGTGGGCTCCAGAACATCCTCTCGGGCGACCAGTGCATGACGGTCTACAAGCCGATCAAGCTCGAGGCACAGGGCCTGACTGATCTCGCTGTTGCCCTGCTCAAGGGCCAGCCCGGCAAGACGAACGCCACGGTTGTTGACAGCACCACCAAGCGCGAAGTTCCCTCGTTGCTGCTCACCCCGGTCTCGATCACCAAGGCCAACGTGAAGGTGCCTGTTGATGACGGCTTCGTGAAGGCCACTGACCTGTGCACTCCGACCTACGCGGCGGCTTGCAAGGCAGCTGGAATCTCGTAATACCGACACTGGTTGTGGCGGGGTGGGCCTTCTGGCTACCCCGCCACAACCAGGTCACGATGTATTAGGCCAGCATGTGAAGGTCAGCTCGCCCAGCTAAGACTCTTGGGCGGACGGTTCAGTACTGATCGAACGGAGTGGGCAATGGCGGAACCAATCCTCGAGCTTCGCGGCGTCAACAAAAGCTTCGGACCTGTGCACGTGCTGCACGACGTTGACCTGCACATCTTTCCGGGTGAGGTCACAGCCCTCGTGGGCGACAACGGAGCGGGAAAGTCCACGCTCGTGAAATGCCTCGCCGGCATCTACAGCATCGACTCGGGCCAGGTCTTCTTCGATGGCCAGCCGGTCAATATTCACAGCCCTGGTGAAGCTGCGGCACTGGGAATTGAGATCGTTTATCAGGATCTCGCCTTGTGCGACAACCTCGACATCGTCCAGAACATGTTCCTCGGTAGGGAGCTTCTAACTCGGTGGCGTTCGCTCGATGAGGGCACGATGGAGCGCAAGGCGCGTGAGACGTTGGCGGGCCTCTCTGTCCGAACCGTCAAGTCCGTTAGACAGTTAGTAGCCAGCCTTTCCGGCGGCCAACGACAAACCGTCGCTATTGCAAAGGCTGTGCTCTGGAACTCTCGTGTCGTGTTCCTAGACGAACCAACCGCCGCGCTCGGTGTTGCTCAGACACGGCAGGTGCTCGATCTGGTGCGACGGCTGGCAGATGCCGGCCTCGGCGTCGGGCTTATCTCGCACAACATGAACGACGTCATGGAGGTTTCCGATCACGTCGCGGCCCTGTACTTAGGTCGAATGGCAGCCGAGATTCCAGTTGCTGAGACGAGCGTGAGCAAGGTCGTAGAGCTCATCACTACCGGTCGATCCGGCGACATCGGGTTGTCCCAGGCCGCCGCGAACGCGAGCATGTGAGAGGACGAGGACACCGATGACTACTCCGACCGAGCCGAACTCCACTCCGCCCGCGCCCGATGCGCCAGAATCCGCTGCGGGCACCGCAACGGTCACGCCGGGTACGACTGCTACCACCGACTTCGCCAACGACGTCGGCCCCCGCAACATCAGCGAGGCGTTCAGGCTTTACACGCAACGGGTCCGCGGCGGCGACATCGGCGCGCTGCCCGCCGTCGCCGGCGTCTTGATCCTGGCGGTGATCTTCTACACGGCCAACCCTGTCTTTCTCTCCAAGGGAAACTTCGCGAACTTCCTCACCCAGGCGGCGCCCATCGCCATCTTGGCCATGGGCAGCATCTTCGTCCTGCTGATGGGCGAAATCGACCTGTCGATCGGAACAGCCAGCGGCGTGTGCGCTGCGACCATGGCGTTGGGCGTCACCAAGAACGGTGACCTCAACAAGGCTCTCGGCACGCCGACGTATCTCGGCCTGTTGGCACTGCTATTGGTGGCCATCGCCATCGCGTCCTGGTACCGACTGTGGCTCGCGGCTGGCATCGTGCTGTTGGGCGGGATCTTCATAGTCACCCACCTGAGCAAACACGCCCCGGTGGCGATTTTTGTCTCCGTTGCCACCGGCGTGGCGATCGGCTGCCTCATCGGCTACCTGGTCGCGCACGTGGGAATTCCGTCCTTTATCGTGACGCTGGCCCTGTTCCTGGCATGGCAGGGCGTGCTGCTGCAATTCATCGGCCAGGGCTCGGCGATCTCGACGCAAAATGTGCCTCTGATCAACAAGATTGAGAACGGGAACATGTCTCCCGCCGTCGGCTGGCTGCTATGGGCCATCGCGATTGCGATCTATGCCGCGTACACCATCGGTCGTTCGATCAGCCGCCGCCGGGCTAAGTTGACCGGGGAGCCGCTCGACCTGGTCATCCTGAGAGCCGCGGCCATCGGGATCGGCACCGGCATCGCAGTCTGGGTGCTCAACCAGAATCGGGGACGTACGGTCTTCGCGAAACTCGAGGGCGTGCCTTACGTCGTTCCGATCATCGCCGTATTGCTCATCGTCGGCACTATCCTGCTCGCGAAAACTCGTTATGGACGTTACATCTACGCCGTTGGAGGCAACACCGAGGCAGGGCGACGAGCAGGCATCAATACTCGCAAGATTCGCCTCAGCGTTTTCATCATCGCCTCGGGCATGGCTGGAATTGCTGGCGTTGTCGGCGCTTCGCGACAGGGTGGCGTGCCATCGGACTTCGGTGCTCACACTGATCAGCTTTATGCAGTCGGCGCCGCGGTGATCGGTGGTACCTCGCTGTTCGGCGGTCGCGGCAAGGTCCGCGACGGTGTCATCGGCGCGTTGGTTATCGCGATGATCCCGAACGGTCTCGGCTTGAAGAACCTCGGCTCGTCCTATGAGTACATGATCACGGGTCTGGTTCTGCTTCTCGCCGCTAGCGTTGACGCGATCTCGCGCAGGCGAACTGCAACGAGCTGACCGAGCGGTGGCGCGAACTTCGGCGGTCCGGCCGGAGGAGATCCGGAGACACAACCTGGGTCTCCTCCTCGGTGAGATTCATCGTCATGGCGAGCTGACCAGGGCGGAACTGACCAGTGTTCTCGGGCTGAACCGCAGCACAATCGGGGGGCTGGTCACGGACTTGGTGAACCTGGGAATGGTCACCGAGTACGTGCCAGCCGGCCGCGATCGCGCTGGCCGGCCTTCCTACGTTGTGGCGCCACGATCTGACGGACCGTACGTCTTGGCCGTCGAGGTCGACGTCGAGAGAATCGTCTCTGCCGCCGTCGGCCTCGGTGGCACCGTGCACGCGCGGCGGGAGACTCCGATTGACGGGCCAGGCCGCGCACCGGAGGCGGTCGCTCGTCAGATCGTTCGTGACGCCACTTGGCTCGCGGGCCGGCTCCCAACGAGCGCCCGGCTGATTGGCGTCGGGGTGAGTGTCCCCGGCACCGTCAGCCGACAGGACGGATTTATCGAGCACGCCCCGAACCTCGACTGGCGTGGGGTGCCGTTGGCGAGCTTGCTGAGTGATCGTCTTGGCGGTCAGCTTGAGATACGGGTTGGGAATGACGCGGACCTGGGTGCTCTTGCCGAACACCTGCGCGGTGCGGCAGTCGGCCTGGACAACGTCGTCTTCATCAACGGCAGCGTCGGCGTCGGCGGCGGAATCATCGCTGACGGCAGCCAGTTACGCGGAGTCGGCGGTTACGCCGGCGAAATCGGACACATCATGCTCAATCCCGACGGGCCGCCGTGCCATTGCGGCAGCACCGGCTGCATCGAGACGTATATAGGCGAGCATGCGCTGCTTCGGGCCGCCGGTATCGATCGACACGGCCCGGCCGAGGTAGCAGGCGTCTTCGCGAGCGCCCACGCCGGTGATCCGCGCGCGGTCGAAGCAGTACGCACGGTCGCCGTCTGGCTTGGCCGAACACTCGCGACTCTGGTAAACGTCTTTAATCCGCAGGCGATTATCGTCGGCGGCTCACTGGCAGAGGTCTTGCGACTAGAGCGCCAAACCATTGAGACCGAGATCGATCACCGAGCCATGTCGGCGTCGCGATGCATCGTCCAGGTTCTGCCGCCAGGCTTGGGCCCAGAGTCTTCCCTGATCGGCGCCTCGGAGCTCGCTTTTCAGACGCTGTTGGCTGCACCCGATTCGCCGGTAATAGTGGTCGACACGGTGACTGCGTCACCGGTGGCGAATTGAGTTCGATACAACTCGGCGTACAGGCCGCCGGCTGCGAGCAACTCGTCGTGAGTTCCGCGCTCGGCGATCGTTCCGCCGTCAACGACCAGGACAAGGTCAGCAGCTCGTATGGTCGATAGTCGATGCGCGATGATCAGTGAAGTTCTCCCCTTGAGAGCGGTGGAAAGTGCGGCCTGCACGGCTCGTTCGCTTTCGCTGTCCAGGTGCGCCGTAGCCTCGTCGAGGATGACGATCTTCGGCGCCTTCAACAACAAACGGGCAATCGCAATTCGCTGCTTTTCCCCGCCTGACAAACGGTAACCTCGATCGCCGACGACGGTGTCGAGACCATCCGGCAACGCCGCGACAGTGTCGGCGATGTGTGCACCACGAAGTGCCTGCCAAAGATCCTCGTCGGTGGCTTGCGGGCTGGCGTATCGCAGATTTTGCGCGATCGAGTCGTGGAACAGATGGGCGTCCTGACTGACGACGCCGATCGCGTGCCGCAGGGACTCTTGAGTAACACGCCGAACGTCTTGATCACCGATCAGGACGGCTCCAGAGCGGACATCGTAGATCCGAGGTACCAACTGGCTTATTGTGGTTTTGCCCGCGCCGGAGGAGCCTACGAGCGCCACCATCTGACCCGGCGCCGCGGTGAACGTAACGCCGCGGAGGACATCCTGCGATCGCGAATTGTCCAGCACCGCTACGTCTTCCAGTGAGGCCAACGAGACCTCCTGGGCGTTCGGGTAGGAGAACCAGACGTCGGAGAAGGTCACCGTCGCCGCAGCTGGATTCAGCGGCTCGGCGTCCGGTGCGTCTGCGATTCCGGGTTCCAAGTCCAGGACCTCGAACACCCGGTCAAAACTGACCAGTGCGCTCATAACGTCAACACGGACATTCGAAAGGGCAAGGAGCGGCCCATACAAACGCGACAGCAAGAGTGCCAGCGTCACCACCGTACCGGCCGAGAGCTGGCCGGTGAGTGCGTAGTAGCCACCAAGACCGTAGACCAACGCCTGAGCCAGGCTCGCCACGAGCGCGAGCGCGACGAACAATGCCCTGGCATATAGCGCGGAGCGAACGCCGATGTCGCGTACCCGCGCAGCGCGAGCAGAGAACGAATTGGCTTCCACGCTCAGCGAACCAAAGAGTTTCACCAACAGGGCGCCGGCAACGTTGAACCGTTCTGTCATGGTCGCGTTCATCGAGGCGTTCAGGTTGTACGACTCTCGCGTTATCGTCTGAAGTTCACGGCCTACCCTCTTTGCCGGCAGGACGAAGATGGGCAACATGATCAGTGCGAGGGCGGTGATCTGCCAGGAAAGCGTGAACATCACGGCCGCAGTGAAGACGAGGCTGACCGAGTTGCTTACCACGCCCGACAAGGTCGAGGTGAATGCTTGTTGCGCCCCGAGGACATCACTGTTGAGCCGGCTTACCAGCGCACCGGTTTGGGTGCGAGTGAAGAAAGCGAGCGGCATCCGCTGGATATGAGCAAACACGCTCGATCGCAGATCGTAGATGAGTCCCTCACCGATCCGAGCGGAATACCACCTTTGGGCGTATGAGAAAACAGCATCGACGACCGCCAACACCGCGATGATGATGGCGATCCACACGACTGTCCGGACCTGCCCGTGGCTGGTGATCTCGTTGACGACCCGGCCGGCAAGGACTGGCGTTACCACGCCGATCAACGCATCTAGGACGATGATCACGGTGAAGAAGATCAGTTCGCGTCGATACGGTTTTGCGAATTGAAGGACCCGCCGAGCGATACCCTCCCGCAACTTGCCCTTGGAGACTCGGTCACGCCGCATCGAGCGCATTACTGAGTAGTTACCACCCATGCCACCGCCGGGCATCATCGTTGCATCACGATGGTAAGTATCGCCGCACGACGGCGGGTATCGCCGCCCGGCAAACCACGCGTCCAAAACGAGGGTGCGCGAACGCCGGAATCAAGCTTCGTCGTCGAGGCCCGCCAGTTCGCGGAGCTGTCGATATTGGGCGGACCGCTCGGCACTCTGCTGCTCGGCTTGAGTCCTTTGCGCCGCACTCAGCAACAACGCCTTGGTTTCTATGACCGATGTGCGGGGTAATGCCAATATCTGCTGGGCGAACTGATCACCGGCTTCAGCCAGACGTCCGGCTGGCACAACCGCGCTGACCAGACCGAGCTGGTCGGCTTCTGCCGCCGATACCCGCCGACCCGTCAAGCAAATGCTCGCCGCCCGGGAATAGCCGACGAGCTCGACCAGTCGCTTGGTGCCCCCAAGATCTGGCACCAGGCCCAAGCTGACCTCGGCCATCGAGAACTGCGCGTCCTCAGCAGCGATCCGAATATCGCAGCTGAGTGCCAGCTGGAAACCAGCCCCGATCGCGAAACCCTGCACTAGGGCAATGCTGACCAGGCTGGGTCGAGCACCCAGGCCGAACGCCTCCTGGAAGGAGGCGATGGCCTCCGAGGCGACCTCAGGGTTGGCGTGCGCGATGTCAGCAAGGCTGGAGACCTCACCGGCCCCCGGATCCGAGACTGCCGACGGCGAGCCGCCTGCGGCGGTCAGCATCGCCCGGTCGAGGCCCGCCGAGAACGACGGTCCCTCGCCCCGGATGAAGAGAATCCGAATCGAGCCCGGAAGCGCGTTGACGGCGCGGACCAACCACCGCCATGTTTCCGGCGTCTGCGCGTTGCGGCGCTCAGGTCGGTTGAGGCTGACGGTTGCGATTGTAGGGTTCGTATCGTCGCCGCCGGACAGCGTGACAACAAACCCCGCCTCGACCGGAATGGCGGGGATGCCTTCGACGTCCAAGGGCTATTTCTTCTTTCCGCGCGTAGCGCCGCCGCGTCCGCGCAGGGCTACCTCATTTTCGCTCAGCAGTCGATGGATAAAGCCGTACGACCTGCCGTGGCTGTCCGCCAGTTCGCGGATACTGCGCCCCTTCTCGTACTGCTTCCTGACCTCGGAGGCCAACTTGCTGCGATCGGGCCCGGTAATTCTGGCGCCCTTTTTGAGATCGGACACGTTCACTCCCCTGCTCGAGCTCCACGGTGTCACCCTTGCTAGCAGCCCTGGAAGCGCAGCGCAATGGTTACGCGAGAGCAATCAGATCCGCAAGGTCAGCGCTCCAGCTGTCTTCGATGCCATCGGGGAGCAAAATCACCTTATCCGGGTCCAGCGCCTCGACGGCTCCTTCGTCGTGGGTGACTAGCACGATTGCCCCGCTGTACCGACGCAGCGCGTCCAACACCTGCTCTCTGCTTGCCGGATCCAGGTTGTTGGTCGGCTCATCCAGGAGCAGGACGTTGGCGGCACTCGTCACCAACATCGCCAAAGCCAACCGGGTCTTCTCACCACCTGACAACACGCCAGCCGGCTTGTCGACATCGTCGCCGGAGAAGAGGAAGGCACCTAGGATGCCGCGAAGTTGGACGTCCGCGGGCTCCGGCGCCGCACTGCGCATGTTCTCGAGCACGGTCCGCTCGGTTTCGAGGGTTTCGTGCTCCTGGGCGAAGTAACCCAGACGCAAACCGTGCCCGGGCAGCACCTCCCCCGTATCAGCAGGCTCGGCACCAGCAAGGAGCCGAAGCAGAGTTGTCTTGCCGGCACCATTCAGACCCAGAATGACCACCCGGGTGCCCCGGTCGACTGCAAGGCTGACGTCGGTGAAGACCTCGAGCGAGCCATAGGACTTCGACAACCCGTCCGCGGTCAGCGGCGTCTTCCCACACGGGGCGGGGTCCGGGAAGCGCAACTTGGCGACCTTGTCGTTGACGCGGATCTCGGAGAGACCGGCGTTCAAGGCGTCAGCACGGCGAAGCATCTGCTGGGCGGCCTTGGCCTTGGTAGCCTTGGCGCGCATTTTATCAGCCTGGCCACGCAGCGAATCGATCTTGCGCTCGGCGTTGGCCCGTTCGCGATGACGCCGACGCTCGTCAGCCTCCCGTTGTTTCAGATAGGTCTTCCACCCGACGTTGTAGGCGTCCAGCTCGGAACGGTTCGCGTCCAGGTACCAAACCTTGTTCACCACTGCGTCGAGCAGCTCCACATCGTGACTGATCACGATCAGGCCACCTCGGTGCCCCTTCAAAAAATCGCGCAACCAGGTGATCGAGTCCGCGTCGAGGTGGTTCGTCGGCTCATCGAGCAACATCGTGGTCGGTTCTCCGGCCGAATCGGCGAACAGAATCCGAGCGAGCTCGATTCGGCGGCGCTGACCGCCTGACAGAGTGCCGAGTGGCTGCCCGAGAACCCGGTCCGGAAGGCCCAGGTGGGCGCAAATTCGGGCGGCCTCGGCCTCAGAGGCGTACCCACCTAACGATGAGAATCTCTCCTCTAGCTGTCCGTACCGCCGGACCAGGCTCTCGTCTTCGCTGTTCTCGGCCAACGCGTGACCGATCGCCGTCAGCTGATGCAACAGTTCGTCAAGGCCGCGAGCAGACAACACCCGATCTCCGGCGGTTTGTGCCAGGTCGCCGGTACGCGGGTCTTGCGGGAGGTAGCCGATGGGCCCGGTTGCAGCGATCGAGCCTGCATGCGGTGTGGTCTCGCCGGCAAGCACCTTCAGGCTCGTTGTCTTCCCGGCGCCGTTACGCCCGACAAGACCGATTCGGTCGCCTGGCTGTACGCGCAAAGTAGTTGGATTCAGCAAAATGCGCGCACCAGCGCGCAGTTCGAGGTCAGTTGCGGTAATCATGAAGGCACTTTCCAAAACTAGCAAAGAGTGACGGATGAGCAGATGGATGTGTTCGGGTCCGTCTCAATGCGGAACGGTGCTCACGAATATCCAGATTACCGTACGGTGTGGGCGGTGAGGCGCGAGAACGCGATGGCTCCAGCCGCTCATGGATAGGACGGGCGAATGCAATACAACGACGACGCGCAGCTCGACACCTCAGTCGTTGAGGATGGACGCGCTTCGGGCGGAGGGCTGAGCCTCGGCCGCGGCGGGCTTGCTCTGGGTGGCGGTGGCCTCGGAATCGTCGGCATCATCGTGGTCGTGCTGATCAGCGTCCTCGGTGGCAGCGGCAACGGCGGCGGAACAGGGCTACCGGGGGGCTTGGGCGATCTCAGCGGCGTCGGAGCCGGTTCCAACGTCAACTCTGTCGACAACGGGCAGCTGTCTGCGACGTGCCGGACGGGCAAGGACGCGAATGCGAGCACCGATTGCGCTTTGGTGGCCGATATCGAGTCCGTGGAGGGCTACTGGACGGCAACGCTGCCGTCGCTGGGTACCCGATACGCGCACAGTCCGACTTACTTCTTCCGGGGACAGGTGAACACCGGATGTGGGGCTGCCGACTCCGGAGTCGGACCTTTCTATTGTCCGGCAGATAAGAAGGTCTACATCGACCTCTCGTTCTTCGACCAGCTGAAAACCCAATTCGGAGCGACGGGTGGTGCCTTCGTCAACGCATACGTACTGGCTCACGAATATGGGCACCATGTGCAAGATCTGCTCGGGACGGAAAGCAAGATCAATCACTCCGCGACTGGAGCGAAGTCGGATTCCGTGCGGCTCGAGCTTCAGGCCGACTGTTATGCGGGGGTGTGGGCCAACCATGCGACCACGGTCGCTTCGGCCAACGGCCAGCCTTTCATCAAGGACTTGACGAAAGCCGACATTGCCGCCGCGCTAGATACCGCCGGTCGGATCGGCGACGACTGGATCCAGTCGCACCTCGGCGGTGGCAGCGTTGATCAAAATGCCTTCACCCACGGCTCGTCCGCACAACGACAGAAGTGGTTCGGTACCGGGTACTCGAGCGGCGAGCCCGCCAGGTGCGACACCTTCGATACCAACAATCTCGGCTGAGCAGCCCCGTAGCGGACCCGTAGCAGCCTCCGGCTGAATATCTCACCAGCACAAAATCAGGTGAGCCTGTCAGCACGTTGTGTTTGTCTTATCTCGTGGCCGCGAACGCTGGAACCGGAAGAGCCGCCACCGAGCTAGGCGGGCAGAACTCAGCTGCCAGGTCAAAGCGGAAACGCCGGTACGGGCGCGTTCCTGCTCAGCTCGACGGATTGCCCAAGGCTTTTTGGTGGCTTTGGTTCGGCACCCTGGTCAACCGCGCCGGCACGTTCATCGAACCGTTCTTCGTCCTGTACCTCACCGGGCCCCGAGGGGTCTCGGTTACGACGGCCGGCTTGGTCCTCACCGTCTGGGGGCTTGGATCTCTGATCTCGCAGCCTGTGGGAGGCGTTCTCACCGATCGCTACGGGCGACGAGCAACGCTGGCAACCAGTCTGACCGCGACGGCGCTCGTGCTGTTTGTATTGAGCCTGGCCAGAAACCTCTGGCTGATCGCGGGTCTGGTCTTCGTTCTCGGGCTCGTGGCCGACATGTATCGACCAGCGTCCACGGCGGCGGTCGCAGACCTCGTGACCGGACGCGATCGGACTCGCGCCTACGCACTTCAGTTCTGGGCGATCAACCTTGGATTCTCCGTTGCCTCGGTTGCAGCGGGCGTACTACTCCACTTCGGGTTCGGACTGTTATTCATACTCGATGCGGCAACGACGCTGGCTTTCGGCATGTTGGCCTTGCGATTCGTCCCCGAGACCCGCCCGGAATCGGAGGAGCGCCCGGCGCGGCTCGCAGACCCGCTCCGATTGCTGCGTACCGATCGACTGCTTCTCATTGCCACTTCGCTCGTGCTCGTCTATGCGATCTTGTATTCGCAGGTGAACGTCGTGCTACCGCTAGCCATCGTGCACGCGGGTCTGAGCGCCTCGACGTACGGCTACTTGATTGCCATCAATGGCATCTTGATCGTTTTCGTGCAACCGCTGAGCCTAGGGCTACTGAGCCGGTGGTCCAGGCGCATCACGCTTCCGGTCGGCATGGCCCTCGTGGGCGTAGGAGTTGCGGCCACTGGTCTATGCCACGCGGCATGGCAATTCGCTCTCACAGTGGTCGTCTGGACGATAGGCGAGATCGGCACTGCGGGTTCGTTTCAGGCTCTCATCGCATCCCTGGCTCCCGAACATATGCGGGGTCGATATGCCGGCGCTCTGGGACTTGCCTGGGGTGCATCCGGCCTCGTGGCGCCGTTGCTGGGCACAGGCGGTTATGCACTGTCACCTGGCCTGCTTTGGATGATCTGCCTGGTGGCGGGGTTGACTGCTGCCGCGGGTCAGTACTGGCTGGTCGATGCAATTGATCGGCGCGAGCCGGCCCGAGATGGGCGACAGTCACCGACCAGCCAAAGCGGATAGCTATCGATCAGTGCCGACCGATCAGTACCGACCAATCACATGGCGACCGTAATACGTCGACGCTTCGTGGTGCCGATCAGACGTTGAAACCGAGAGCCCGCAGTTGTTCGCGACCCTCATCGGTGATCTTTTCGGGGCCCCACGGCGGCATCCACACCCAGTTGATCTTAATTCCGCTCGCAAGCGGCTTGGGACCGCCGGTGAGAGCAGTGTTCGCCTGTTCCTCGATTACGTCAGTGAGCGGGCACGCGGCCGAAGTAAGGGTCATATCAACGGTCACACTTGCGTCAGCGCCGATGTCGAGTCCATAGATCAGCCCCAGGTCCACGACATTGATGCCTAATTCGGGATCAACGACGTCTCGTAGTGCCTCTTCGACATCATCTTGAGACGGCACCGGCATCGTGGCGGTGGATTCGGTCATGATTTCTCCTCATTCTCGATGACGGCGGCATTCTCACTGGCGGCGGCGACCGCCGATTTCATGGCCATCCAGCCCAGCAGCGCGCATTTCACCCGCGCGGGGTATTTCGAAACGCCCTCGAACGCGATGGCGTCATCAAGGGCCTCGATCTCGGATTCGCTCAGACTGTGGTGTCCCTGGGACTGCATCAACTCCAGAAAAGTCTCCTGAAGCTGCAACGCCTCCGGTACCGACGAACCGACCACAAGGTCGCTCATCACCGAGGTCGAGGCTTGGCTTATCGAGCAACCCTCGCCGACCCAACCGAGTTCGGCGATCTCACCCTCATTCACGCGCACGCGAAGGGTGACCTCATCACCGCAGGTGGGATTCACGTGGTGAACCTCGGCGTCGAAAGTCGACAACTCGCCACGGTGGTTGGGGTGCTTGTAGTGGTCGAGAATGATCTGCTGATACATCGAATCCATACTCACACTCACGAGAACATCTCCTGCACTTTGATTACTCCCGCGACGAGGGCGTCGACTTCTGCAGTAGTCGTGTAAATGCCGAATGAGGCGCGAGTGGTAGCGGGAATCCCGTAGCGGACACACACAGGCCGAGCACAGTGATGACCGGCTCTAACCGCGATACCTTGCTCATCAAGGAGCTGGCTCACGTCGTGCGGGTGGATTCCCTTGACCGTGAAGGAGATGGTTGCCCCGCGGTCGATCGGGGTGCTCGGTCCGATGATTCGTAGATCGGGGACTCGCTCTAGTTCGCCGAGCGCATAGGCTGTCAGCTCGTCCTCGTGGGCTTGAACCTTGTCCATACCGATCGCGCTCAGGTAGTCGATCGCCGTTCCGAGTCCGATCGCTTCTGCGATCATTGGCGTTCCGGCCTCGAAGCGGTGCGGCGGGGCGGCAAACGTCGTGCCGGTCATGTCGACGGTTTCGATCATCTCGCCGCCGCCAAGGAATGGCGGCAACTCAGCGAGCAGCTCGTACCGCCCCCACAGCACGCCTACGCCGGTCGGCCCGTAGAGCTTGTGACCGGTGAATGCCACGAAATCCGCACCGAGCGCCTGCACGTCGAGCGGACGGTGCGGTGCCGACTGTGAGGCGTCGACAACGGTCAAGGCACCGACTGCCCTCGCTCGCGCGACGAGTCGTGCCACGTCGTTGACCGTGCCCAGAGCATTGGATTGATGGACGAAAGCGAGCACCTTGGTATGTTCATCGACGCGCTCATCGATCGCGGAATCGACCAATCTGCCGTCTTCATCGATCGGAATGAAACGGAACTCCGCTCCCGTCCGCTGTGCGAGCAACTGCCACGGGACGATGTTGGAATGGTGTTCCATCTCGGTCACCACGATGTTATCGCCGGGACCTACTCGAAAACGCTCTGCGCCAATCGTGGTGTTCGCGTTCGACAGCGCATACGCGACCAGGTTCAGCGCCTCCGAGGAGTTCTTGGTAAAGACGATCTCGTCGCGGTTGGGCGCGTTGACGAAGGCCGCTACCTTGTCTCGGGCGGCCTCGAACATAAGGGTCGCTTCTGATCCCAGAGTGTGTACGGCGCGAGCAACGTTTGCATTGTGATTCGCGTAGTAATCAGAGAGCGAATCCAGTACGACCTGCGGCTTTTGAGCGGTGTTCGCCGAATCGAGATACACCAGCGGAACACCGTGCACTTGTCGGGCAAGGATTGGGAAGTCCTTGCGGATGACCTCTACGTCGAACACCTTGAGACCGCTTTCACTTGGAAATTGTGTTACGAGCTATGCAGCAGGGCTTAGCGGGCCACCGAGTCGACGACCGGCAGCACCTCGGTATGAGCTGGCTCATTGATGCCGTACCGGGCGTAGCCGTTGGCCTCGAGCTCGTCGGCTAATTCGGCGCCGCCCGACTCGACGATGCGCCCGTCGAAGAAGACGTGAACGAAGTCTGGCTTGATGTAACGCAGGATCCGTGTGTAGTGAGTGATCAACAACGTGCCGATACCTGTCTCACGAACCCGATTCACGCCTTCGGATACGACCCTGAGCGCGTCGACGTCCAAGCCGGAATCTGTCTCGTCGAGGATGGCAATTTTGGGCTGCAGCAAGGCCATCTGCAATATTTCGTGACGCTTCTTCTCGCCGCCCGAAAATCCTTCATTGACGTTGCGTTCGGCGAAGGATTTGTCCATCTCGAGGACGGACATTGCGGCGTTGACCTCCTTGACCCAGGTACGCAGCTTCGGCGCTTCGCCACGGGCCGCGGTGGCTGCTGTCCGAAGAAAGTTGGACACCGACACCCCAGGCACCTCGACTGGGTACTGCATCGCCAGGAATAGTCCCGCCCGGGCACGCTCATCGACAGCCATCGCCAGTACATTCTCGCCGTCGAGTAGCACCTCACCGGCGGTCACGGTGTACTTAGGATGACCTGCTATCGAGTACGCAAGCGTCGACTTGCCGGAACCGTTTGGCCCCATGATCGCGTGGGTCTCGCCGGAGGAGACACTGAGATCGACTCCCTTGAGGATCTCGGTGTCTTCCACGTTTACGTGTAGGCCACGGATTTCGAGCTTCGACATGTGCGTGTTCTCCCTTATTGCTATTGCTTATTCAAGTCATGCATGTTCGGCTGTTGGCCGTTAGGTATTCAGTGGTCTGTCGAGGTCGGCATACACGCTGCCGTCGACGACCGAAGTGGCAAAAACCGGAACCGGTCGATTCGCAGGCGGACCGGTGGGTTTGCCGGTACGAAGATCGAATCGCGATCCGTGCAGTTCGCACTCGATCGTGCAGCCCGAGACTTCACCGAGAGACAGCGCCACCTCTGCATGTGAACAGACGTCCTCGATCGCGAATATCTCGTCGTTCACTTTCACGACGGCCACATCGATCTCATCGAGCTCGACTCGTAGCGCCTCACTGTCAACAAGGTCTGCGACGTCGCAGAGTCGCACACTCATCGCGCACGATCCGCCGCGTCATCAGCCTCGTCCGAAGCGCGATTGAACGACTTACCCCCGAGTCGAGCATCGATGGTGTCCATCAAGCGATCGTGCAGGGCGGTGACCTTGATCCGGTCGACTACGTCGGCAAAGAAACCGCGCACCACCAGCCGTCGCGCTTCGTCTTCAGGAATACCTCGCGACTGCAAGTAGAACAGCTGCAGGTCGTCGAATCGACCCGTTGCGCTCGCGTGTCCGGCGCCGCTGATCTCGCCGGTCTCGATCTCGAGGTTGGGCACCGAGTCGGCCCGCGCCCCGTCGGTGAGGAGCAGGTTCCGGTTCAGCTCATAGGTGTTTGTGTCAACGGCCGCCGGCCGGATGCGAACGTCGCCAATCCAGACGGTGCGCGCCGTGTCGCCATCGAGCACGGACTTGTAGACCACGTTCGAGCTGCAATGCGGGACGGCGTGGTCAATGTAGAGCCGCGATTCCTGATGTTGTCCGTCGCCGGCAAATGACAGCCCGAACAGGGCGGCCTCCGCACCTGGACCGCCGAACGCGATCGTCGGCGTGATCCGCACAATCTTGCCGCCGAGCGTTACCGAGATGTGGGTGTAACTCGCATCGCGGTTGATCAGGGCGCCATGGGCTGCGAGATGAATGGCACCCGCGTCCCAGTCCTGAACGCTGATCAGGTTCAGGTTTGCGCCGTCGCCGACCACCGTTTCCACATTCGCCGCAACGGTGGTGCTGCCAACGTGATCCAGCACTACCGTGGCGACGCAGTATGCGCCAGCATCGATAATGATGTGTCCGGTATTGCGCCCCGGCGTGCCGGTCAAGGTCAGGACGATCGGCTCCGTGATCACCTCGTTGGCTGGGATGCTGAGCAGGAGCGCGCCTTCATGTGGAGTGACCGCCGCTGTCGCCAGCGCGCTGACCCGGTCAGCCGGACGCACTGCCGTACCGAAGAGCGGGTGGTCGGATCCGATCGAGCTGACTGTGACACCTTGAGGCAACTCGGTGTGCAGCTTCAGCGTGTTGTCAGACGCAAACGGCTGAAACAGAGGTCGGAGCGCACGCAACGGGGTGAAGCGCCATTCCTCCTCACGCCCGGTCGGCACGCCGAAATCATCCGGGTTCATCGAAGTGAACCGTTCGGCGGGTGAGCCGGTCTTCACCGGTGCTAGCGACTTGGCAGAACTGCCACCTGGCTGCTCGGATGGATGAAGCTGTGGGTCTGTGCTTGTAGCAGTCACGTGTTAGCCGACCGCGCCTTCCATCTGAAGTTCGATGAGCCGATTCAGCTCGAGGGCATATTCCATCGGTAGCTCACGGGCGATCGGCTCGACGAAACCACGGACGATCATCGCCATGGCCTCATCTTCTGACAAACCACGGCTCATCAGATAGAACAACTGATCGTCGCTGACCTTGGAGACCGTCGCCTCATGGCCCATCGACACGTCGTCCTCACGAACATCGACGTACGGGTACGTGTCTGAGCGGCTAATGGTGTCAACGAGCAGCGCGTCGCACTTAACAGTCGACTTGCTGTGATGTGCGCCAGGCTCAACCTGGACCAGGCCACGGTAGGACGTTCGTCCACCGCCTCGGGCAACGGACTTGGAGATGATCGTCGACGAGGTGTGCGGCGCTGCGTGCACCATCTTGGCGCCCGCATCTTGATGCTGGCCCTCGCCGGCAAAGGCGATCGAAAGCACCTCGCCCTTGGCGTGCTCACCGGTCATCCAAACGGCGGGATACTTCATGGTGACCTTGGAACCGATGTTGCCGTCAACCCACTCCATCGTGGCGCCCTCTTGGGCTACTGCCCGCTTCGTCACGAGGTTGTAGACGTTGTTGGACCAGTTCTGGATGGTCGTGTAACGGCACCGACCGCCCTTCTTCACCAGAATCTCGACCACTGCGGAATGCAGGGAGTCGGATGAGTAGATGGGTGCGGTGCAACCCTCGACGTAGTGCACGTAAGCGCCTTCGTCGATGACCATCAGGGTGCGCTCGAATTGGCCCATGTTCTCGGTATTGATACGGAAGTAGGCCTGAAGCGGAATCTCGACGTGCACGCCCTTGGGGACATAAATAAACGACCCACCGGACCACACGGCGGTGTTGAGCGCCGCGAACTTGTTGTCACCCGAGGGAATGATCGTTCCGAAGTACTCCTTGAACAGATCCTCGTGCTCGCGCAACGCGGTGTCGGTGTCCAGGAAGAGCACGCCTTGCTCCTCGAGATCCTCCCGGATCTTGTGATAGACGACCTCGGACTCGTACTGCGCGGCGACACCCGAGACCAGACGTTGCTTCTCGGCCTCGGGTATTCCGAGCTTGTCGTAGGTGTTCTTGATATCTGCTGGCAGGTCGTCCCAGGTCGCCGCTTGCTTCTCGGTTGACCGGACGAAGTACTTGATGTTGTCAAAGTTGATGCCCGACAGGTCCGAACCCCAATTGGGCATTGGCTTCTTGTAGAAGATCTCCAACGCCTTCAACCGGCGCTCCAGCATCCAAGCGGGCTCATTCTTCTTCGCTGAGATGTCGCGAACTACATCCTCGCTGAGTCCGCGCTTGGCAATCGACCCAGCCGCGTCGGTATCGGACCAGCCGAACTTATATGTGGAAAGCGCGTCGATCTGCTCATCCTGACTGAGCATTCTTTCAGGCGCTGTGGTCACTATTTTCCTCCCAGATTGGGCGAACCAGTTGGAACGTGGGTCGTGCAAACTCCGTCGCCGCGGGCAATCGTGGCAAGCCGTTGGACATATGTTCCGAGGACGCCGGCGAGCGCTCGGGTTTCGGCTTCACAAAGTTCGGGGAATTCAGCTGCTACATGTGCAACCGGGCAATGATGCTGGCAAATCTGCAGGCCCTGTCCGGCGGGTTCGAAATTTGCGGCGTAGCCCTCATCGGTGAGGGCCTCGGCGATGAGCGACACCTTGTCGGTGATGCCCGACGGCACCGTACCGGCAGCTGCGTCAGGGATGGCACCCGCCGCGCCGGTCGCATCGGACTCGTCGATGAGGTGTGCCGCCTCGATCTTCAGTTCCAGACGCTCGGCCAGGTTGGTCGCGCGATGATCGGCGAACGCACGCACTGCAGCCTCTCCCCCAGTGTCACGCAGGTAGCGCAGTGCAGTCGAGGCGAGGTCGTCGTAGGCGTGCGTGAAGCGAGCACGGCCAGCGTCGGTGAGTGCGTAGGCGCGCGCTGGACGGCCGCGGCCTCGGGGTCGCATCGATGTGCGGGGTTCAACTTCCAGAAGCACGCCGTCACAGACCAGCGCATCCAGGTGACGCCGAATGCCGGCGGGCGAGAGGTTGAGGCGGTCCGCGAGCGCTGCAGCCGTCATAGGGCCTGACTCCAGGATCGATCGGGCCACCGAGTCACGGGTGCGCACTTCGCCTGTACCGGTGATCGAACCGACACCGGCACCAGCGCTGCCACCGACGCGAGCTGGGCCGGACAGGCCGAAGCCACCGCCAACAGCGGTGGCGGGCTCGATCTGAGCGGCGTCAGCGAATTTCACAACACCAGTATGACCTATTTCCCGCGACGATCCCAGCCGGGGTCGCAGTCCGTGCCTGAGGCCCGTGGCTCGCTGTGCAGTAAGTTCACTGCCGTGCTCTATCGGGTCGCAGAACTCACCGTGTCTCCGCTCCTGCGCACGTACTTCCGACCCCAGGTTTTCGGTCAGCACAACGTCCCACGTACTGGAGCTGCGATTCTGGCCGCGAATCATTTGTCGGCCGCCGACGAAGTATTCACGCCGATGACCGCCGGTCGACAGGTGCTCTATTTCGCCAAAGCTGAGTATTTCAGCGGCACGAACGTTCGCGGTCGGCTGACCGCTGCATTGTTCCGCGAATTCGGGCATGTGCCGGTCGAGCGGTCAGACCCACGTGCGGCTGCGTCAACCATTGATGTCGGCGCCGAGCTGCTTCTCGCCGGCAAGGCCTTGGGCATCTTTCCCGAAGGCACCCGGTCGCCGGACGGACGGCTGCACAAATTCCGCACTGGCGTGGCCAGACTGGCCCTACGCACGGGGGCCCCCGTAATTCCGGTCGGTTTGGTGGGAACTGACCGGGTTCTTATCCAAGGCGATCGCTACTGGCACCGCGCACCCGTCGAGGTTCGATACGGCACTCCGCTGGATTTTTCGGGCCGGAGCGATCAGGAACGTTCCGCTCGGGTGTTGCGCGAGGTTGCCGAGACTATCCGGGCGGCCGTGCAGGACCTATCGGGTCAGGATTACGTCAACGCCTACGGCAGCGCCGTGAAGGCCACTGGATAACAACCGCTATCAAGCGCGTGCCGACTGCGCTCGTGCGATCGGGGTGTCAGCTTTTCCGAAATCGGTCGCTGCGGTGCCGATCGGTGTTTGCCAAATCACCGAATGCTGACAGCGGGGCACACGACGCTGGAGAGGGTACCTAGACTCGGAGCGTGTCTGTGCCCGCCGTCGAGGTCCGCGATCTCGTCAAACGCTACGGCCAGCGTGCGGCGATCGATGGAATCTCGCTGACCGTGCCCCGTGGCCAGCTCCTGGCGCTTCTTGGTACAAACGGCGCTGGCAAGACGACCACGATCGAGATCTGTGAGGGCTTTCGTCATGCCGACGCAGGCTCGGTTCGGGTACTTGGCCTCGACCCGATACGTGACGCGCGTTCCTTGAGACCGCAGGTCGGGGTCATGCTCCAGGACGGCGTCGGCGGCTACACCGGCGCCCGCGCCTTGGAGCTGCTCGAGCTGTTCGCCAGCTACGCTGCAAACCCGATTTCAGCTCGGGCGCTTTTGGAGCGAGTCGGTCTGGCCGAAGCGGCGAACCGTCCTGTGAAGCGGCTCTCTGGAGGCCAACAACAGCGGCTGTCTCTGGCCATGGCGCTAGTCGGTCGGCCCGAGTTGCTGTTCCTGGACGAGCCCACGACAGGCATGGATCCTCAGGCTCGCCGTACGACGTGGGCGCTCATCCGCGAGTTGCAGGCGGACGGGGTGAGTGTGGTGCTGACAACGCACTATCTCGACGAGGCAGAAGAACTGGCTGACAATGTGATCGTCTTGAACGACGGTCAGATCGTCGCCGAAGGCACACCGTCGGAGCTCGTTCGGTCGGACTCGAGTGGAAAGATCCGGTTCTCGGCGCCACACGGTCTGGCGATCGCCGATCTTCAGGGCGCACTCCCCGATGGTGCCGTCGTCACCGAGACATCCGGGTCGACAACGACAGGTTCGTCCGGCCATCCTGCGACACGGTACGGCGACTACCTCGTAGAAGCACCGGTGACTCCACAGCTATTAGCGGCCGTCACAGCATGGTGCGCCGATCACGAAGTACTGGCGGAGGGGCTGACCGTCGAGCGCCGCCGGCTCGAGGACGTCTTCCTCAGCCTGACCGAAGCGAGCGAGCAGCCACCGGCGCCAGTCGACGTGACGAGGGCAACGGACGAGCAGCCTGCCGCGCAGACTCCCGGCCGAGACGGAACCAACGCTGCCGCCGAGCCCGGTGCTGCAGCCCGCTCATCAGGACGCACCGTCGGACCGCGCGCATGATGACCTTCGCGCCCGCTTCGGGAGCCGCGCCCACTCGCCGAATGCTCGCTGCGCAGACGCAAATGGAACTCAAACTGCTTCTGCGAAACGGGGAGCAGGTCGGTCTGACCCTCGTCATCCCGTTGCTGTTGGAGTTCTTCTTCAACCTTCCGATGCTCTACACGCTTGATGGTCGGCGGATCGACTTCATCGTGCCGTCGATCCTGGCTTTGGCGGTTATGAGCGCGTCGTTCACCGGCTTGGCCATCGGCACCGGCTTCGAACGCAAGTACGCAGTCCTGAAGCGACTGGGTGCAACCGCACTCCCCCGTCACATTCTGCTGCTCGGCAAGACGTGTGCAGTACTCATCCTGCAAATTCTGCAGGCGGCGTTGATCTGCGCCTTTGGGCTCATTCTGGGGTGGCACCCGTCGGGCAATCCACTGTGGGCAGCGTTGTTGATCGTCCTGGGGACTTTCGCGTTCGGTGGACTGGGACTGCTGCTGGCAGGAACCATGCGCGCCGAAGTGACCCTGGCGGCGGCGAACCTGATCTGGCTTGTTCTGCTTTTCGGCGGTGGCATAGCGATTCCGCTCAGCAGATATCCAACAGCGGCGGCCGATGTGCTGCGCTGGCTTCCTTCCGCGGCGTTGTCCGACGGGCTCCATCAGGTACTTCAGCACGGCGGCGGCGTGCCAGTGCGCGCGCTTTTAACGCTGCTCGTCTGGGCCGGCCTGGCGTTGCCGGCCGCGGCGCGGTGGTTCAAATGGGAGTAGCGGCCGCCCTCGAGCGCGGACCGGCAACCAAATTGAGCCGGCTGCGGGGGCGCCTTCGCGCGACGCTCACCCTCAGACGCCTTGCGTTGACATCGATAGTCGTGAACGTGATCATCGTGGTCACCGGCGGCGCGGTCCGACTCACGCAGTCCGGCCTCGGTTGTCCGACGTTCCCGTCCTGTGGCGACGGCTCGTTGATTCCAACCCGCCGCTTCGGCGTCAACGGTGTCATCGAGTTCACAAACCGCCAGCTCACCTTCGTCGTCGTGGCGGTAGTCCTGGCCACCCTCATCGTGGCGGTGCTCGATCACCGTGAGATACGACTGGCAGTTCTGCTCGCCGCAAGTATTCCGGCGCAGGCCTTGCTTGGCGGTCTTACCGTTCTGACACACCTCAATCCTTGGCTGGTTGCGTGTCATTTCCTGCTGTCGATGGCGATCATCGCGATTGCTCATACCCTGTGGTGGCGGGTGAGCGAACGTTCGAGCGAGTCAGTGACTCACGCGATGCGTCATGCCGCGCTGGCCGTTACGGCCTTGACCGTAGCGGTGCTCGCGCTCGGGACAGTCGTTACGGGGAGTGGACCGCACGCCGGCGATGCCGACTCCAGCGGCAAGGTGCATCGAACGGGCCTAGACGTCGGATCGATGAGTCAGCTTCATGCCGACGTCGTGATGCTTCTGATCGGAGTCACCGTTGGATTCGTGCTGCTAGCACGCAGCGCCGGAGCACCTGCGAGCCTGCGACGTGCCGCGGCCATCCTGCTTGGTGTCGAGTTAGCTCAGGGGCTGATCGGCTTCGTCCAGTACTTCACGCACATTCCGGCCATCCTGGTCGGCTTTCACATGCTTGGAGCCTGTCTGGTATGGCTCGCCGCACTCCGGGTGCTGTCCTTGACGTCGCGAACCTCATCTGTCGGCAGTTCAAACGAAGACGGGCCGATCGGACAGCAATCGATGCACGCGTCGCAATCCACTCCCGCAGGTGCGGTCGGAAGATCTGACGCCAAGCCACCGTTGTCGGTGTAGTGAAGAATCTTCCGCTTTCCGTTCTGGACCTCGCCCCTGTCGACTCCGCCCGCGATACCTATCAGGCACTGCAGTTCACTACTGAACTCGCCCGACGTGTCGAGACGTTCGGCTATCGTCGTTTCTGGGTCGCCGAACATCACAACATGCCGGCCATAGCGTCCTCCACGCCCGCGGTACTCATCGCGCACCTCGCGGCTTCGACGTCTTCGATCAGAGTCGGTTCTGGAGGCGTCATGCTGCCCAATCACGCGCCGTTGGTGATTGCTGAACAGTTCGGCACACTCGCCTCCTTGCATCCAGGGCGAATCGACCTCGGTATCGGCCGCGCGCCCGGTACCGATCAGCGCACCGCGTTTGCCCTTCGCCGGACGATGGAGGGACTCTCAGCCGAGGACTTTCCGAATGAGTTGGCTGATCTGATCGCCATGCTGGCCGGAGATCCGCAGCGATTGGCCGCTGTTCCCACACCTGCCGAACTCCCGCAAGTCTGGCTGCTCGGATCCAGCGGATTCAGCGCCCAGTTGGCCGGCTTGCTCGGCTTACCGTTTTCGTTTGCTCACCACTTCTCCGCAGCCAATACCGAGCCGGCCCTCGACCTTTATCGGCGATCCTTTAGGGCGTCGCAGTGGTTGGACGCGCCGCACACCATGATCGCCGTGAACGTCACCTGCGCAGACACCGCGGCTCATGCCGAAGAACTCGCGCGGCCCGGCTGGTTGTCCTTCCTGCGGCTGCGCACCGGGCGGCCGATTCCGTTACTGACCGTGGCCGAGGCTGCCGCCTACGAATTCAGTGCCGCCGAACTGGATTTTGTGGCCGAGCGCAGGCTTGGGCAAGCCATCGGCGATCCGGAAACCGTTGATGAGCAATTGACAGCTCTCGTCAACCGCACTGCCGTCGACGAACTCATGGTGACAAGCCAGATCTATGAGATAGCCGATCGGGTGCGGTCCTTCGAACTGGTCGCCAAGCTGGCCGATGCGCTGCCGATCCCGAGTTAAGAGGTCGATCTGAGCCTGGGAGGACTCCGCTACTTCAGGGTGAGATCCGTCGCGCTCAGATCGAAAGTCAACCCCGACTCGTTCGCCGTGACCATGTCTACCTTCAGCCCGGACGGCAACCCAGCGAGCGGTACTGGCTTGCTCAGCAGCTGCAGGAACACATCGGTCAGTTGCTGTGGCAAGCCAGCACCTGCAACGTCTGCAGTCACAGACGTGAAATCAAGCGTATTGCCGCCTGACACTGTCACCAGCGCGCTCACCGAACCACTCACCGATTGACCCAGGATGGTGAGCGTCTTTGTGGCCTTGACCTTGCCAGCTCCGCCATAGGCGAGCGTCACGCCAGTTGCCGTGGACAGGTCCGGGTAGCTGATTTTCGCCACACCCGTCGCGGCATCCGTGGTAGCAGTGCTGAAGTCAGGTGAGGGTTTGACGTTGTGTAGATCGACCTCGATAGTGCTCAATCGCACCGTGCGGCCTTGCCCAACGAGCGTCAGCCCCGTGGCCTTGATCTGCACATGTCGAAACCGATGTGCAATGAGCTGCGTCAGGAAGGGAAATCCCTTGATTTTGACGGATGGCCGCTCGGACAGGCTCTGACTGTGCTGAAACTTCGCCGCCACTCGATTTTGAGCGATCAGACAGGCCCCTCGATCGACCAGCAAAACTAGTAAGGCCAACGCCACGAGCCCGATGGCTAAACGACGAGGCGTGGAAGTGCGGGACCGCGTAGACGCGGGTGGCCAGCTCACAACAATCTGCTCAAGGAGTAGATGACCAATCCAACGATCGAGCCGACCACTGTGCCGTTGATCCGGATGAACTGAAGATCGCGTCCGACCTGTAGTTCGAGCCGACGCGACGTGGACTCGGCGTCCCAACGCGAAACAGTATGGGTGATCACACCAGTGATCTCGCCCGCATAGTGAGAGAGCAGATGGTCCATCACCGCCAACACCCATTGGTTGCACTTTGCTTGTAATGCGGCGTCGTCACGCAGCGCCACGCCAGTCTGACGGATGACCGATGCACCGACCCGTCGTAGTTCCGAATCCGGGTCCGCTGCCGCTTCGAGGACTGCGCGTTTGAACGGCAGCCACAGCGAGGCGAGGGCATTGCGCACAGCTGGATGATCAAGTAACTCGGTCTTCCACTTCTCTAGGCCGGCCGCGGCGTCAGGATCTGTGCGCAACTCCTCGGCATAGTCACGCAGTCGCTGGTCGAATTGCTTTCTAAGCGCATGTTGCGGATCGGCGGCCACATCTGCCAGAAACGTCTGGACGCCGTTGAAGAGTCGGTTGAACAGTCTTTCGTCGACCCATTCCGGAACCCATTCCGGCGATTCCTCGGAGACACGCTGCCGGAAGACCTCGCGATTCTCTTGCAGAAACCGGGCGAGACCATGCAGGCCGTGACCCAGCAGGATCTGATGCTGGTTCCCTTCAACCGCGAGGTCGAGAACCCGGGCCACGATCGGCGCGGCGGGTAACCGGCGTAGTTGCGCGTCCGCGAAGTGCGCGATTGCATCGCGGATGTCGTCATCCGCGAGCACGGTGTTCGCGCCCGCAACCAGGTTGCCGATCTCACCCGCCAACTGCTCCGGGCGCCCGCTGGAGGAGAGCCAATCGCCGACCCGCCGCGGAATCTCAGCCGCGACGACCCGCGGGCCTACGATCTCCGGCGTCAGGAAGTTCTGTTCGACGAAATCACCAAGGCTCTCGCCGATTTGGTCCTTCTTTCGCGGAATGATCGCCGTGTGCGGGATCGGCAGACCGAGCGGGTGTCGAAACAGCGCGGTCACCGCGAACCAGTCAGCGAGGCCACCGACCATGGCAGCTTCGCTGGTTGCCTGTATGTAGGGCCAGGCACCATGCCCATCGCCAACGGTCCGGCAGACGATGAAGACTATGGCAGCCAGCACCAACGCGCCGGTTGCGATGATCTTCATCCGGCGCAAGGCACGCAGACGCGCTATATCTGCTGGCCCGAGCGCCGACCCCGTTCTGGTGCCCGGAAAGCCCGGCGTTGCGAATGAGGAGCTTTCCGCTGTTACCTCGAGCGCATTGGCTGGACCGCGATCATGGGGAATTGACATCTGGCCCGCTAACGCAATCGCCGGACGATGGCGTCTGCAAGACGATCGGCAGCATGCGTGCTGAAATCGAGGAAGAGCGACGGTTCGGTGAGCTCCGCCTCGATGAGGACGGGGCCAGCGCTACTGGGAAGCAGATCTATTCGTGCATAGAGCAGCGGGCCATCGGGCGTCAGGTGCGCGAGCAGCTGATCCCCCACTTCGAGTTCGGCCTGGGTCGGGGTGCGCGCTGAGATGTTCTCCGCAAGGAACAAGGCCTGGTCATCCACCGCTGAACCGGCGCCCCGTTCGAGCATTGGCCCCTTCCGGATCGAATGGCTGAACTCACCGTCGAGGTAGATGAGGGCCGTCTCGCCGTCCTCGTCTACTTGTTCAAGATATGGCTGGATGAGCAAGGACCGGCCGGCGGCGTGCAGCTGGTCGGCGTGCGCGAGGGCCCTGTCCCGTTCGCTCGAAGAAGCGGCGTCGAAGCGGCCGGCACCACGCGAGCCGGCACCGACCGACGGCTTGACGACGAACTGGCCGCTCGCGGGCAGATCGATTGGCTCGCCCGGCGCCACGAAGGTCGTCGGCACCACGGGCAAACCGGCAGCGGCCAGAGCGTGTAAATAGCGCTTGTCACTGTTCGCGGCGAGCACCGAAGCCGGATTCTGTAGGTTCGGTACTTTCGGTAGCCACCGCAGGAACTCCGCGCGCCGGTTGGTGTAGTCCCATGTCGATCTGACGACGGTCATGTCAAAACAGTTCCAGCGGACGGCCGGATCTGACCAAGCCACCACGTCGGTGACCAAGCCGCGGCTTGCCAGTGCGTCGAGGAGCGCAAAGTCGCCAGAATCTCCCCGCGGCAGCAATTCGTCGCAGGTGGCAATGGCGATCTGGGGGGTCACGTCCAAATCCTACGGTGATCTGGCGAGCGCCTTGAGCAGTCCGACTACTCTCGACTGGTTGGTTCGAGTCCGGGCCCTACTGCAAATCGGCCCGGACCAGTGCTGAGTTGGGCAGTTTCGATAGATTGGAATCGGAGGAATTGGGTGGGACGGCGAGGGGCTGGCGGCCGCGACACCCGATCAGCTCACACTGGTGGCGTTGACGGTCGGCTGCACCGCAAAGGCAGCCTAGGACGCCTCGCCATTCGTGTTCTGGCCATTCGTCTTCTCGCCGTTCTGGTGGTAGGCGTACTCGGCCTGGCCGCATGGCAAGTCGTGTCCGCTGGTTACTCCAAGTCACGACCGAACTCGATCGGCAGGAGCGGGCAGCCGGAATCCGGAGGAGATTCGGGGACCGATAAAGCGCCCACGCGTGCCGTCGGCGACGTATTGACAAAGGCCTCGGCCATTTCGTCGCCGATCGCACGAGCGTCTGCCGACGCCGTGCTCACGGGGCGTACCACCGGTGTCCGGTTGCTGAGTTATGGGTTCGTGCAGGACTACCAGGTCGGTAAACAGTTGTATTCGGCCCCGGTTGGCAAGCAGCTGATCGCCTTCTCCGTCACACCGAGCGCGGGTGAGGTCGCTTCCGATGAAGCGACGGACAAGATTGCGGGTCACGACTCGAGCGGAGTCGCTTCGGGCACGCCAGACGGTGCCCCGATCTCGTCTGCGGCGCCGGACGGGCCGCCGGATGCGGTGCCTGACCTTTCGATTCGGGTGGGCAACACCGAGCGCGGCCCGTTGGTGATCACCGACGAATACCTCGTGGTGGCGGTGCCGGCGAATTCCGGCACGAACGCCGGTACCAACGCCGGTACTGTAGCGACCAATGTTGATCTCGTACTCACTGACAGCGGCGTTCGGCAGAGCATTTCGCTGATCACAGGCAAGCACAATGCAGATTGCCTTGCCATCTCGATGCGGACCCACCGGGCGGCCGTGGTCGGGCTGTCCCGAGGCGTCAACGTCAAGGTCACAGAGCCCAGCGGTGCTCTGGGCATGACAAGCGGCACCATGACGGTCCGAACGGCATCCCTGTCGTACTGGGCGGCGGATCTGACGCACCCCGACAGCCCACGGTCGGCCTTCCTGCACGTCTCAGCGATCGTGAAACTTGCCGGCGATCCGGCCGGCTACGGTGCCGAGCCCGGCCTGCTCTGGTTGAGGTTGCCGGACGGGTCGACCGTGGGTGCGACCAATGGCGCGGCCGATCCTTCCAAGGATGTCGACGACATCTTCGAGGTGCCCGCGAACCTGAGCACGGCAACCCTCGTGTACGCGGGCTCCGAAAAGGCAGACAAGGGCGCACTCACGGTCGTGACACCCGTAACGGTGCCGATATCGATTCCCGTCGGTTGAGCTTGGTTCGGTTCATCTCCGGCCGCCTGAGCAGGGCCGCCGAGTAGAGGCTGAGAACAGGTGGTGCGAACAGTCTCAGCGGATGAAGGTGTCGACCGCGACGGCCACGAACACCAGCGCGAGGTAGCTGTTGGACCAGTGGAAGAGTCGCATCGGCTTGCCCGGCTCGCCCCGACTCGTCGCCGCGTACAGCCGATGAGCTTCGACGAGCAGAGCTGCCCCCGCGACGCCTGCAACCACCCCGTAGAACCAGCCAGTAGCCAACGGCCAGAGCACCAGTGAGGTAGCCACGGTCAACCATGAATACGCGACGATCTGGCGCGCAACCTGCAAGGGAGTGGCGACCACCGGCAACATCGGAACGTTGGCGCGTGCGTAATCGTCGCGGTAACGGATCGCCAGTGCCCAGAAATGCGGAGGTGTCCAGAAAAATACGATCATGAACAGCACGACCGGCGCCCAGGCCAGCGACTGAGTCACGGCCGCCCAGCCGATCAGGACAGGCATGCACCCCGCGGCGCCGCCCCAGACGATGTTCTGCGAAGTTCGCCTCTTGAGCACCATCGTGTAGACGATCACGTAGAACGCGATCGCCAACAGAGTCAAGCCCGCTGCGAGCCAGTTGGTGGCCAATCCCATCAAGCCAACCGCTACGACCCCGAGCAACACACCAAAGATCAATGCGCCAGTCGGGGACACCTCATGCTTGGCCAGTGGCCTATGGCCAGTACGTCTCATCACCGCGTCGATATCACGATCGACGAAACAGTTGAGGGCGTTGGCGCTTCCGGCAGCGAGCGTGCCACCTACCATCGTCGCGACCACGACCTGCCATTTCGGCAAGCCGCCGGCGGCGAGCACCATCGCCGGCAGAGTCGTGACGAGTAGCAGTTCGATGATGCGTGGCTTCGTTAGCGCCACGTAGCCGCGGACGGTCGCAGCGACGGAATGGGGAGGACGCGCTGGCTGACCAAGCGTGGTCGAGGCCACCGTTGGCCCAGCGGTCTGCGTCACCTGATCAGGGTAACGCCAGGGCGAACAGCGGCCGTACACACAGCCACCTGCGGTGACAAGCCTCGCATCTCTGCCCTTCAGCTGAGAAACTTGACGTGGTCGCTGCCAGCCCGACGGCCACCAGTTTCGTGCCTGCGAACCGACCGATCGGACCTGCCAATCTGTGGCGAAGGCGCGCGCCTGGGGCCGGACAAATGGATGCCAACCCGGACGCGTAATAGAAGTGAAAGAGATTAGGCTCGTGCTTGATAGAGCCCGGAACGTCCGCAGATCAGGAGAGGCACGTGTCTCAGACCACCGACGGCCTTGCAGAAATTGTTCAGAACCATCCCAAATGGTGGACGGACCTCGATTCCAAGGCGGTGGACACCGCTCGGCTGTTGGCGGCCGACGCCGTACAGAAGGTCGGCAACGGCCATCCTGGCACAGCCATGAGCCTTGCACCCCTGGCGTACCTGCTCTTCCAGAAGGTAATGCGCCACGATCCCTCTGACCCGAACTGGGTGGCACGAGACCGCTTCGTTCTATCCAACGGGCATTCCTCACTGACTCTCTACTGCCAGTTGTATCTCAACGGCTACGGCCTGGAGCTCGAAGATTTGCGGTCGTTGAGAACGTGGGGCTCGTTGACGCCGGGCCACCCCGAACATGGCCACACGATCGGAGTCGAGACAACGACCGGTCCGCTTGGCCAGGGCGTCGGCAATGGCGTCGGCATGGCCATGGCTGCGCGGCGCGAGCGCGGTCTCTTCGACCCCGACGCCGCTCCAGGTGAGTCGGTTTTCGACCATCACATCTTCGTCATCGCAGGCGATGGGTGCCTAGAAGAAGGCATTTCCGGCGAGGCCTCCAGCCTGGCGGGACATCAGCAGCTGGGCAATCTGATTCTGCTTTGGGACGACAACCACATCTCCATCGAGGACGACACCAACGTCGCCTTCTCCGAGAACGTCATCAAGCGCTACGAGGCCTACGGCTGGCACACCCAATACGTCGACTCCGGTGAGGACGTCGACGCGTTGGAGAAGGCGATTGCCAAAGCGAAGGCGGAAACGGGCCGACCGTCCTTCATAGCGGTGCGAACCATAATCGGCTGGCCTGCTCCGACCAAGCAGAACACCGGCAAGGCGCACGGATCAGCGCTCGGCGACGACGAAGTTCGCGCGACGAAAGAGATCTTGGGCTTCAACCCGGATGTCACGTTCGCGGTGTCGGACGAGGTACTGACCCACGCCCGCGCAGTCGTCGACCGAGGTCGCGCGGTACATGCCGACTGGCAACCGAGATTCGACGCGTGGGCCGCGGCGAACCCGGATCGCAAAGCCATCTTCGACCGCATGGCGACTCGGACACTTCCGGACGGCTGGAGCGATCACCTACCGCAGTTCCCCGCGGACAAGGATGGCAAGCCGAACGCTCTGGCCACCCGCGCCGCGTCAGGCAAAGTCCTCACCGCACTGGCGCCGGTCCTGCCTGAACTCTGGGGCGGCTCGGCCGACCTCGCGGAAAGCAACAACACCACGATGGAGGGCGAGCCAAGCTTCATCCCCGCCGAGCATCAGACGAAGATTTGGGCCGGCGGCCCGTACGGGCGCACCCTGCACTTCGGTATCCGCGAACATGCCATGGGATCGATCATGAATGGCATCACGTTGCACGGAGGCACCCGCGTCTACGGCGGCACGTTCTTGGTCTTCAGCGATTACATGCGACCACCCGTGCGGCTCGCGGCAATCATGAAGTTGCCGGTTACCTACGTGTGGACCCACGACTCGATAGGGCTCGGCGAAGACGGACCAACCCATCAGCCGATCGAACAGCTCGCTGCTCTGCGTGCGATTCCGGGCCTCGACGTCGTAAGGCCTGCCGATGCCAATGAGACGGCCGTGGTGTGGAAGACCGTGTTGGAGCACACCGATCGCCCAGCTGGCCTGGCACTGTCCAGGCAGAACCTGCCTGTTCTCGAAGCCGCGAAGGTCGTCGACGCAGCCAAGGGTGGCTACATCCTCGAGGAAGCCTCATCTGGCTTGGCAAAGGTGATTCTGATTGCTACCGGATCGGAGGTTTCTCTCGCGCTGACCGCGCGTGAGCGACTCGAGGCCGAAGGCACGCCGACGCGGGTGGTGTCCATGCCGTGCATTGAGTGGTTCCACGAACAGGATCGCTCATACCAACAGCACGTGCTGCCTCCAGCGGTTAAAGCTCGCGTGAGCGTCGAAGCCGCCGTTCCACAAGGCTGGCGCGAGATCGTGGGAGACGCGGGCGAGATCGTCGCGATCAATCATTTCGGCGCCAGCGCCAACGCGTCGGTGCTGTTCGAGCAGTTTGGTTTCACGCCTGATCGAGTCGTAGCTGCCGCGCATGCCAGCTTGGAGCGAGTAGGCGAGATCACGGGCACGACGACCGGGACCTGATCGCAGTTCTCTCGAGCTAGCGAATCCGCGCCCACGAACCGCGCTCATTCATCGTCATCAAAGGAGCAAACCCCATGAGCACTCCCGCTGCGGACCTCTCGGCCCAGGGTGTATCGATCTGGTTGGACGACATCAGCCGTGAGCGTTTGACCACCGGCAACCTGAAAGATCTGGCCGAGACGAAGAACGTCGTCGGAGTAACCAGCAACCCCTCGATCTTTCAGAAGGCCTTGGAGTTGGGCGACGCGTACAACGATCAGCTACACGACCTGATCCAGCGCGACATCAAGCTCGAGGAGGCCGTCCGGCTGATTACCTCTTATGACATCCGTTGGGCCTGTGATGTTCTCAGACACGTGTACGAGACGACCCAGGGTCAAGACGGTCGCGTCTCGATCGAGGTCGACCCTCGGATCGCGCACCAGACCGAGCGCACCACGGCCGAAGCAAAGGCCCTGTGGTGGTTGGTGGATCGCCCCAACGTCATGATCAAGATTCCGGCGACGCTCGCCGGTCTGCCATCGATTACGGCAGCTACCGCCGCAGGCGTGAGCGTCAACATCACTCTGATCTTTTCCATCGAGCGTTACCTGCAGGTGATTGACGCATATCTGACCGGCCTCGAGCAGGCGCGGACAGCAGGAATAGACCTGTCGACGATTCGTTCGGTCGCCTCGTTCTTCGTTTCGCGCGTAGACACTGAGATCGACAAGCGACTCGACAAGATCGGCACCGACGAGGCCAAGGCCGTGCGCGGCAAGGCCGGAATTGCGAACGCGCGGCTGGCCTATGAGGCCTTTGAGAAGGCCTTCTCGGGTGAGCGTTGGGAATCCCTCGCTTCCGACGGCGCCCACCTGCAACGACCGCTGTGGGCCTCGACTGGCGTCAAAGACCCAGCGTACGAGGACACGATGTACGTCACCGAGTTGGTCGCGCCCAACACAGTGAACACAATGCCCGAGGCAACCCTCAACGCCCTCATCGACCACGGCGTCATCGACGGTCCAACCGCCAACACTGGCTACGACGAAGCCCGCAAGGTCTTTTCGGACCTGTCCGAGCTCGGAATTGAAATCGACGACGTCACTGAACTGCTCGAAACCGAAGGCGTGCAGAAGTTCATGGACGCCTGGTCCGTCCTGCTTGAGGGTGTGCAACGTCAGTTGGATGCTGAAGCCGCGAAGTGAGCGAAGTGCACGCCGAAGAAACAATGTCGTCGGATAATGCGCACTCGGAGCAGTCGGCCGGCCCGCCGCCGGATGCCGACCTGATGAGTCAGCAAGGAGACATCGTGACGCTGAGCCAGGATCCGCCGCATGCCATCAGTGCGGGCTCGGGACCGAAACTATCCCCGATGCAACGGCTGAACCCGTTACGAGACCCGGGTGACCGACGGCTGCCGCGGGTGCCCGAGCCGTGTGCGCTCGTAGTCTTCGGGGTCACCGGTGACCTTTCGCGCAAGAAATTGCTGCCGGCGATCTACGACCTTGCCAATCGAGGTCTGTTACCGGCGGACTTCGTCCTGCTCGGCTTCGCCCGCCGAGATTGGGGCGATGGCGAATTCGAGGCGCTCGCGAAGAAAGCAGCCAAGGAGCACGCCCGCACGGACTGGAGTGAGGAGGTGTGGTCAAGGCTGTCGGGTGACATCAAGTTCGTTGCCGGATCGTTCGACGACGACGCCGCATTCGACGAACTCGCGACCACCCTCGACGACTTGCGTTCCAGCCATGGCATCAAGGGAAACGCCGCCTTCTATCTGTCGATCCCGCCACTGTTGTTTCCAACTGTCCTCAAGCAGATGGAACGAACCAAGATGGCCGACAACTCCGCCTCAGGCGGCTGGCGGCGAGTCGTCGTCGAGAAGCCTTTCGGCCACGATCTCGAATCCGCGAAAGAACTCAACGCCCTGGTCGACGACGTCTTCACGGCACAGGATGTGTTCCGCATCGATCACTACCTGGGCAAGGAGACCGTCCAGAACCTGATGGCCTTGCGCTTTGCCAACCAGTTGTTCGAGCCCGTCTGGAATGCCAACTACGTCGACTCGGTGCAGATAACGATGGCTGAAGACGTCGGCATCGCGGGCCGAGCGGCGTTCTACGATGCGACCGGTGCGGCGCGAGACGTCCTGCAGAATCACCTACTGCAATTGCTCGCGCTCACCGCGATGGAGGAACCAGTCGAATTCACCGCTGAGGCAATTCGAACCGAGAAGCTCAAAGTGCTGCGGGCTATCACGCTGCCGACCGATCTGAATCGCTATGCAGTCCGAGGGCAGTATGACCAGGGATGGTTGGCGGGCGAGCGGGTACGTGCCTACCGGGGTGAGCAGGACGTGCCGCCAGACTCCAACACCGAAAGCTATGCCGCAGTGCGCCTCGGCATCGATACCCGTCGGTGGGCCGGTGTGCCGTTCTACTTGCGGACCGGAAAGCGGTTGCCAAGGCGAGTCACCGAAATCGCCGTGCTTTTCAAGAAGGCTCCGCACCTCCCATTCAGTCATACCGACACCGAAGAGCTCGGGCACAACCAGTTGGTGATCAGAGTTCAGCCTGACGAAGGGGTCACCTTGAAGTTCGGTTCAAAAGTGCCCGGTTCGATGATGGAAGTGCGAGACGTCGCCATGGATTTCCTCTACGGCGAGGCCTTCACCGAATCGAGCCCGGAAGCTTATGAGCGCCTCATCCTCGACGTCATGCTGGGTGATGCAACGCTCTTCCCGCGTAACGAGGAAGTCGAATCATCCTGGCGAGTGATCGACCCGCTCGAGGAGTTCTGGCTTACGCGCCCACCAGAGCTGTATCGCGCCGGCGAGTGGGGACCCAAACTGGCCGACGAGATGCTCGGTGGCGACGGACGAGCCTGGCGACGGCCATGATCGCGACTGCTGCGCATAGTTTGACGGGAGACTTACGGTGACAACTCTTTGGGACACAACCGGTACCGCAGTCGTCCAGGCGCTGGCTGCAGAGCGGCGATCGGGTGGAGCTGTCACCAGCGGTCTGGCATTGACCTTGGTCGTGGTCCTCGAAGAAAAGGACACCGCCGACGTCGAGGCGGCCGTGGCAACCGCCGCTGCGCGACACCCGATGCGAGTCATCATGGTGCTGCGACACAACATCGAGGCGCCGGTGCCACGTCTGGATGCGGAGGTGTCGATCGGGGGGCGGCACGGCCCTGGCGAATCGGTGGTGTTGCGTATGTTCGGACGCCTGGCTCTGCATGCTGAATCGGTCACTCTGCCGCTGCTGGCTCCGGATGCCCCTGTTGTTGCGTGGTGGTACTCCGAGACTCCGGAGATAATTGCGCACGACCCGCTCGGGGTTTTCGCAGACAGACGAATTACCAATGTAATTCGCGATTCCGATCCGGCCGCATCCCTGCAACAACGAGCACGAGACTATGCACCTGGCGATACTGACCTGACGTGGACGGTCATCACGCCTTGGCGGGCAGCCTTGGCCTCTGCATTCGATACGGCGTCCTCCCCCGCACGATCAGTCATCGTCAAGGGCAATCCGGTGGATCCATCCGCTCAACTGCTCGCTGGCTGGCTGTCGTCCAGGCTCGGCATCTACGTGCCGGTCGAGAAGGCGGAAGGCAAGTACATCTCGTCGGTCACAGTCGATTTCGAGGATGGCCACAACGTCCAGATGACAAACGAGGGGTACAAGCTGCTCATGCGGCGGCCGGGGCTCCTGGACACCATCCAGCCCTTCCCGCAGCGCACGACCGGCGACATGCTCGCTGAGGAATTGCGGCGGCTGGATTCTGATTCGCCCTACGGTGAAGCGCTCGGCGCGGTATCGGGGCAGACCGGACTGAATGATCGCCCGGCTGTTCGCACGCACATCTGGCATGACCCGGCCCTGGCCGCTCAGGAAGGCTGATCACTGCTGATGGCAGCAAAACCCGAACTGGTAGTTGAGCAAAGTGCGGACGAGCTCGCCTCGGACGTAGCCAGACGCACGCTGGCGACCTTAGGGCAGGCGCAGCGCGCACACGGCCGGGCGGCGCTCGTGCTGACGGCGGGTTCGATCATGGAGTCGGTCTGGCGTCAACTTGCCTCCTCGTCTGAAAGTGCCACCGTCGATTGGTCGAAGGTAGACGTTTTCTGGGGTGATGAACGGTACGTGCCTGCGGATTCTCCTGACCGCAATGATCTTCCTGCCGCCAAGATTCTGTTCGAACATGCACCGTTTTCGATGGCACGCCTGTTCTCGATGCCTGCCAGCGACGGCACCTTCGGGCCAGATCTCGACGCCGCGGCTGCGTTCTACGCAGCTGAGCTTGCCGAGGCCCGCCGCCCGGACGATCAGGACGACGTACCGAGCTTCGACGTTGTGCTTCTGGGCGTTGGCCCAGATGGACACTGCGCATCCTTGTTCCCGGAGCACCCAGGCGTGTACGACGAGTCGAGCTCTGTCATCGCCGTGCGTAATTCGCCGAAGCCGCCGCCGAACCGTATCTCTCTGAGCTTCAAAGGGTTGAACGCGGCTCGCGAGATTTGGGTGGTTGCGTCGGGCACTGGCAAGGCGGACGCGGTGGCGTCGGCTCTCGGCGGCGCCGGACGATCCAAGGTCCCATCCGCCGGCGCCCTCGGTACCGATCGAACGCTCTGGCTTGTCGATCTCGAAGCGGCTAGCAAGCTTCCCGGTCAGCGGTAGAGCCCGACGCCGATTGAGGAATTGCCTGCGTTCGGCAGGCGAAGCTAGCTGTCCGATGTGCACGAAAACTCTGCTCTGTCGTATTTCACAGCAAATCGTTTACCACCACACATTCGATTCGAACCCTGCCATCAGCTGGCGTCGGCACTCTGGTCACGACGACGGAAGGGGTGTGGGTGCAAGGCCAGGGACGCCGGTCACGCCGGCCATTAGGGTGGTTCGGGCTGGCGACGGTGCTCGCGACAGTGCTGCTCGTCGCCTTCGGCATCTCGCCGGCTATGGCGTCGGGGCCCGCGCCGGCGGCGGTTACTGGTCGTCAGGCCAGCTCGATCGCCTCCGATGCTCAGGCCGCGGCCGACGTCGCAACGACGGCAGGCTATCGAACCGGTATCGCTGTCCTTGACCTACAGACAGGTGACTACACCGGTGCAGGCGACGACAGCGGCGAGTTTGCCAGCGAGTCCGTCGCGAAGGTGCTGATCGCGACCGAGCTGCTGTTGACCGGGCAGATGACCGGCGCGACGGAGTCCACCGCTTATCAGATGATCACAGAGTCAGATGATGACGATGCCGATTCGCTGTACGGGCTAGCGGGCGGAGACAACGTACTTGAGGACGTGTCGGAGCACTACAACATCCCTTTTCTGGGGTCGGCGCCCAAAGAGGCCGGTTGGTGGGGCAACACCGAGATCACCGCAAAAGGCATGGTCTCCCTCTACGCTGCGGTGGCCAAAGATCCGGTGGTCGGACCCTGGCTGATCAATGCGATGGCGCACACGACCGAATACGGTGCTGATGGCACCGATCAGTTCTTCGGGATTGCCTCAGCAACGACCGGCGCGGCGATCAAGCAAGGCTGGGGCGACGACGGCAATGATTCGCCGAACGCCGTCTTCAATTCCACCGGCTACGTCGACAACAACCAGTTCGCGGTCGCGATCCTTACTGACGGTGACGCGTCGACATATGGGCAACCAATCAGTTCGATGGTGACCGCCGAAGCTCAGGCGCTCATGCCCGACGGGCAGTTGGATGACTCAGCCGCGCACGAACCCACAATCGCCGGCGTGAGGGCAACTGCGACCGGTAGCACGGTCCACATCACGGGTTCGGCGTCAGACGTCGATGATGCGAGCGGTTCGCTGACGGTGGACGTTCGCGAGGCCGGGCCGCCGGATGCTGGCGCGGCCACGAGCGCGGTTGCCTCCGTCGTGGCATCCGGCGCCACCAACGCGGCGAGTCACAGCTTCGACCTCGCGTTTCCCGCTGCAGACGGTGAACACAGCTACGAGGTAACGGCCGTGAACGTCGGCGCGGGATCTGGCGACGCGACGACTACCACCACGCCTCTCAAGGTAGATGGCGATCCGAGCGGCAAAGTCAGCACAGTCGCGGGCGAGGACGGCGGGGTCCGCATAGAGGGGATCGAGACCGACCCAAATCTGGGAGGGGGCGTCGCACCTCGGATCCGGGTGGTCGTAGATGGTGGGCGCCCGGATGTGATGTCCGCTCCCCCCAGCCCGGCCCCAACGGACCGAGGTTATGAGCTCACCGTGCCGGCGCAGCCCGGAGCTCACGAGGTGGCGATCACCTATCTGCACTCCGGCGACGGCAGGGATGTCGCTGAAGGAACATGGCAAGTAACGGTTGCCGCGACCGCTGCCGACAATGGGAGCGACGTACCTGCCAACCTCGCTCGCGCCTGGGAGAACTACGAAGTCGCTGCCCTGGTCTTGCTCGTGCTGGGTGGCTGTCTACTCGGACGAGTCGTCCGTCGTCGGAGGCTCGCGATGCAAGCCAGAGAGTAGGAGCCCCCGGATCGGCGCTGCCGGCCGCGAACGCACACCCGCTCGAACGCAGAACTACTCTGCGGAGTGCTCACTCACTGCTCGATGAACTACTCACCACGGCGAGCGCGGAGGCGCGCAAGCGCCTCTTCCAGGATGGCATCGCCATCGGCGTCCGTTCGCCGCTCTTTCACATAAGCCAGATGCGTCTTGTACGGCTCATTGCGTGGCGCCGAGGGCGGGGCTGTAGATTCGCGGCCAGCCGGAAACCCGCAGCGCGGGCAGTCCCAACTATCGGGAACCGGGGCATCCATAGCGAAGGCCGGCGTCGTTTCGTGGCCGTTGGCGCAAAAGAAGGACACCCACTGGCGTGGTGCTGTTTCGCCCCGTTCACGCTCGCCCATCGGCCCTGCGCCGACTCGACTGCCGCGAATCGCGTTGCCACCAGCCACGTCTGCACTCCCTTACTTGTTCAACGCCGTCAGCACGGTGGATCCGATAGGTCGGTCTAAGCCGGTTTAGGGGGTGGCTCAGCCCGCCTTGTACAACAGTCCAAGCCCGATGATGCAGATAGCCCAGACCACGCCGGCGATGATCGTGAGTCGGTCCAGATTTCGCTCGACAACAGATGAACCCGACAGACTGGAATACAGCGAACCACCGAACATCGAAGACAGGCCGCCGCCTTTTCCGCGGTGCAACAACACGAGAACAATCATCATCAAGCTCGCGATGATCAGGACAATCGACAGAAGCACGATCATGGGACGTACGGCCTCGCTTGTATCTCGATAGATTTCGGTGATGAATCTGTATCCGGTGACGCTCTCAGAGGGTACCTGTTGCAGCTTTCAATCACACGTGCTGGCCGCGCCCGCTGCCGATTTCAGCTAAAGACTCCACCGCCTGCTGCTACGCAGATCCCTGCGAACTCCGTGGCATCGAGGCTCGCTCCGCCGACCAGCGCACCATCAACGTCACGCTGTGACACGATTTCCGTGGCGTTGGCCGCTTTGACCGATCCACCGTAGAGAATTCGCACGCCAGCGGCGAGTTCGTTGCTGTAGAGCTCCGTCAGCTTGTTCCGAATGGCCTCGCACACTTCCTGAGCGTCAGCGGGCGTTGCCACCCGCCCGGTGCCGATCGCCCACACCGGTTCATAGGCAATCACTACCGTCGCGGCATCGCCCTCGCTGACGCCGGCGAGGCCACCTGTCAGCTGATCAACGCAGTACCCGACATGGGCACCCGCCTCGCGAACCTCCAAGCGCTCTCCAAGGCAAAGTATCGGAACAAGCTCGTTGGCATAGGCAGCTTTTACTTTCGCGTTTACTAGTTGGTCATCCTCGCGGTGATACTCGCGCCGTTCGGAGTGGCCAACAATCACATAGCTGCAGCCGAGTTTGGCCAGCATCGGCCCCGAGATATCGCCGGTGTAGGCGCCGGATTGGTGTGGCGACAGATCCTGGGCTCCGTAGATCAGGCGAAGTTGGTCACCATCGACAAGCGTCTGGACGGACCTGAGATCTGTGAAGGGGGGCAGCACCACAACCTCGACCGCATCGAAGTGTTGTGGTTTGAGCGTGAACGCGAGCTTCTGTACCAGAGCTATCGCCTCGAAGTGGTTCAGATTCATCTTCCAGTTGCCGGCGATCAGGGGGCGGCGGCTTAATTTCGCCATCTAGTTTTCCTGCAGTGCCGTGATGCCTGGAAGGGTCTTGCCTTCGAGGTACTCCAGCGAGGCACCACCGCCCGTCGAGATGTGGCCATATCTGTTCTCGTCGATGCCGAGGGCTCGGATCGCGGCAGCCGAATCGCCGCCACCGATCACCGTCAGGCCATGGGCCGTCGCCACGGCTTCGGCGATACCGCGGGTGCCCTCGGCGAACGGGGAAAGTTCGAAGACGCCCATCGGGCCGTTCCAGAAGACCGTCTGGGCGTTGCCGAGGATGGCTGCGAACTCAGCAACGGTATTCGGCCCGATGTCCAAGCCCTTCTGTCCTGCCGGAATCTTCTCCACAGACACCGTCGACGTCTTGGCGTCGTCGGAGAGTTCGGAGGCGGTGACAATATCGCTGGGGAGAACGATTTTGTCTCCGGACTCTTCGAGAAGGTGACGACACGTCGAAATCTGATCGGCTTCGAGAAGCGAGTCACCCACCTCGAGTCCTTGCGCTTTCAGGAAGGTGAAACACATTCCGCCGCCGATGAGCAGCCGATCCACCTTGGGCAGCAATGACTGAATGACAGCGAGCTTGTCAGACACCTTCGACCCGCCGAGTACCACGACGTACGGCCGCTGCTGCGCGTCGTCGGTGTCAATGTCGGTGAGGCGGTTGAGCACGGCAAGTTCGTCGGCGATGAGATCTCCGCAGTAGTGCGGTAACAGCTTTGCGACGTCATACACCGAGGCATGGGCGCGGTGAACGGCACCGAAGGCATCATCGACGTAGGCCCCGCCCTCGTCTTCGCCGCCGGTAAGCAGCGCCAAGGCTGCCGCGAACTCAGCCCGTGCCCCGTCGTCCTTTGAGGTCTCACCCGAGTTGAACCGCACGTTCTCCAGCAAGAGCAGCTGCCCGTCGCCGAGTCCGTCCGACATGAGCCGCGCACTCTCACCAACCGTGTCCAAGGCGAACTGGACGGGGATGCCCAGTAGCTGGGCGAGCCGATCAGCGACCGGACCCAGCGAGTATTGCGGATCAGGTTCACCGGCCGGCCGGCCGAGATGCGCGGTAACGATCACGCGAGCGCCCGCGTCGAGCAATTTCACCAGCACTGGAAGCGACGCGCGAATTCGCCCGTCATCGGCGACGACCCGTCGCCCGCTAGCTTCTTCGGCTTTCAGCGGGACGTTGAGATCGCTGCGGACGAGTACCCGCCGCCCCGACACGCCGACCCGGATGAGGTCCTCGACAGTGCGCATGGCCTTCAGCAATCCCGGCTTAGAGCGACGCGCCGACGTAGCCGACGAGGTCGACCAGGCGGTTGGAGTAGCCCCATTCGTTGTCGTACCAACCCACAACCTTGACCTGGTTGCCGATTACCTTGGTCAGGGTGGCGTCGAAGATGCAGGACGCCGGGTCCGTGACAATGTCCGCCGACACGATCTGGTCCTCGGTGTAGACCAAGTACCCCTTCAAGGAGCCCTCGGCTGCGGTCCGGTAAGCGGCCTGGACCTCCTCGACGGTGGTCTCTCGCGACAGGGTCACGGTCAGGTCGGTGGCCGAGCCGGTTGGCACCGGTACTCGCAACGCGTAGCCGTCCAGCTTGCCTTGCAACTGGGGCAGGACCAGCCCAATTGCCTTGGCCGCCCCCGTCGAGGTCGGGATGATGCTCAACGCCGCCGCGCGCGCCCGCCGCAGATCCTTGTGCGGAGCGTCCTGCAGGTTTTGATCCTGGGTGTAGGCGTGGATCGTCGTCATCAGGCCCTTTTCGATCCCGAACGCATCGTCTAAGACCTTGGCCAGCGGTGCCAAACAGTTCGTGGTGCACGAGGCGTTGGAAATGATGTGATGGCTGGCCGGATCGTACTTCTCGTGATTGGCGCCCATCACAATCGTGATGTCGTCGCCACTGGCGGGCGCGGAGATGATGACCTTGCGAGCACCGCCATCTAGGTGCTTGCGCGCATCAGCGGCCTTCGTGAAGAACCCGGTCGACTCGATGACCACGTCAACGCCGAGTTCTTTCCACGTCAGATTGGCCGGATCGCGCTCTTCCAGCGCCCGGATCGGCTGACCCCCGACGATGATGTTCTCGGCGTCGTACCGTACCTCTGCCGGGAAACGACCCAGGATCGAATCGTACTTCAGCAGATGCGCCAGTGTCTGATTGTCGGTCAGATCATTGACCGCCACCACCTGAACGTCGGCGCCCGAGGCATGCACCGCCCGAAAGAAGTTGCGCCCGATTCGACCAAAACCATTAATACCAACCCGAACAGTCACTAACAACATCTCCTTGGGAATCAAGGTCAACAACTCGGCTATGAACAACTTGGCTATGAACTCGGACGTACCGAGGTGAGCGCACACCTTCGTGCCCTCGAAACGCGGACCAACCGACGATGGGTCTCGGTGGGTTAGCGCGCCCTGACTCTATCGGTCCCGTGGACCCCCCGTCATATCGCGAGTCACATGCCAGTCACATGGCGGTCCAATAAGGGGTCGTATCGCGAGTCCTGCGCCGGGTCATAGGACGGGTCATCGGGCGAGCGATCAGACACCTGATCGGTGCGACTTTGCTCAGGGCGCCAGCATTTCTGGAGTGACCGCCGCCTCGGTATTGGGTATTCCCTCGTCTGAGGCTCGCTTGTCGGCCATCGCCAACAGGCGCCTGATGCGTCCCGCGACCGCGTCTTTTGTCATCGGCGGATCAGACAGGGCACCGAGCTCCTCCAACGAGGCCTGTTTGTGCTCGAGCCGAAGCCGTCCGGCTTGTAGAAGATGGTCGGGAGCATCTGCGCCGAGAATGTCCATCGCCCGTTCAACGCGAGCTCCCGCGGCGACAGCGGCCCTGGCGGACCGGCGGAGGTTGGCGTCGTCGAAGTTGGCCAACCGATTCGCATGCGATCGGACTTCACGGCGCATTCGTCGTTCCTCCCACGCCATGACGGCTTCGTGGGCGCCGATGCGCGTCAGCAAGGCTCCGATGGCGTCGCCATCACGTACGACGACCCGGTCTGCGCCGCGCACCTCGCGCGCCTTGGCGAGGACACCGATCCGGCGGCCCGCACCGACGAGAGCGAGCGCAGCTTCGTTTGACGGACACGTAATCTCCAGAGCTCCGGCCCGACCTGGTTCGGTGAGCGAGCCGTGCGCCAGGAAGGCCCCCCGCCAGGCGGCTTCGGCCTCGGCAATGGTTCCAGCAACAACTTGGGTCGGTAAGCCTCGAACCGGCCTACCGCGCAGATCGACCAGGCCGGCCTGCCGCGCCAACCCCTCGCCGTCCTTCGCCACCCGCACGAGGTAGCGGGTGCCTTTACGCAGGCTCCCCCCGGTCACGACCTGAATTTCCGCGTGATAGCCGAATACCTCAGCGATCTCTTTGCGTAGTCGTCGCGCGACTGAACCGGTATCGACCTCCGCCTCGATCACGATCCTGCCGCCGATGAGGTGCAACGCGCCTGCAAACCGAAGGATCGTTGCTATCTCGGCGCGCCGCGCAGTCGCCTTGGATACCGTCACCCGGCTGAGTTCGTCCTTGACCGCAGCCGTCATCGCCATCAATGCACTCCCTTTTCGGATACCACTTCGTGTTTGCCGGCACCAGTCTCGACCGTTCGGTTCAAACTGAACGCCCTGTCCAGCGCGAGGCTGAGCTTGACTGGATCATGCCTTGCTCCTGCTCCCTGCGCAGCTACCCGGGCCAAAAACAGGTCGGCCTCCAACGATGCGACGTAGTTTTGCAAACTCCTCGGCTCGGCGACAGCGTCTGAGTCGGCGATAACTGCATCGATCCGCAGGCCCGGACAGTGTCTCGTCAACACTCGTAGGTGTTCCTCCGGCGAAAAGTCATCGGTTTCACCGACCTGCGGTTCGAGGTTTAGCAGGACGAGCATTCGCGCTGCAGTACCGAGGAGCGCCCTCGCCAACTCGGGCACGAGCAGGTGTGGAATCACGCTGGTAAACCAGGATCCGGGTCCCAGGATGATCACATCGGCGGCGGCGATGGCTTGCAATGCCTCGACGCACGCCGGCGGATCGGGCGGGATCAGTTGAATCGAGCGGACCCGACCGGCAGTCGCCGCAATCGAGGATTGCCCGCGGATCGTTCGGATCTGAACCGGGTCGTCGGGGTCGACGCTCACCACCTCTGCTACGAGGTCCAACGGTTGAGCAGACATCGGCAGCACCCGGCCGCGGGCACCGACAATCGCCCCGAGATCATCGAGCGCCGTAACCGCATCACCCCGGAGCTCCATCAGCCCCGTCAGCATCAGATTCCCCACCGGGTGGCCAGCAAGCACTCCCGAGCCGCCCATGCGATGCTGCAAAATCTCCGACCACGCCAAGCTGACCGGGGATTGGCCCTCCGGGGATTGGCGGCCCGGGGATTCGCGGTCCGGAGCATGAAGCCGGTCTGCGGCCAACGCAGCCAGCGCCATCCGCAGATCTCCCGGCGGTAGCACGTCGAGCTCGCGCCGGATCCGACCCGAAGAACCGCCGTCGTCAGCGACAGTGACGACGGCGGTCACATCGACGTCGAGCAACCTCAGCGCCGACAACGATGCGTAAAGGCCGTGTCCCCCGCCAAAGGCGACCACACGTTGTCGTCGAGGAGTGGCGGTCGGGCTTGCTGGCGTCCCGTCGAGCGGGGCGCCTGTCGCTGCCGAGCTGGATGGATTCGTCGGCTCAGCCACTACTCGCGTCCCAGATCACGATGGACGACAGTAGCGCGAACGCCGAGTTCCGTCAGCCTGCGGACAAGTTCGCGGCTCATCGCGACCGAGCGATGTTTGCCGCCGGTGCAGCCGACAGCGAGAGTCAGGTAGTGCTTGCCCTCTCGTCTGTACCCCGCACCGATGATCTGCAGGATCTCGATGTATTTGTCGAGGAAGGCGGGCACGGACTCCTGGCTGAGAACGTAGTCAGCAACTTCTTGATCTTCGCCCGTCAGCTCGCGTAACTCCGGTATCCAAAAGGGATTCGGCAGAAATCTAACGTCCACCACGAGATCAGCGTCGACCGGCAAGCCGTACTTGAAGCCGAAGGAAACGACCGTCGCGCGTAGTTCAGGCGCGCCGAGCCCATTGGAGGCAAAGGCCTCCTCGATCGCCCGTCGAAGTTCGTGCACGCTGCGTTCAGATGTATCGAGCACGAGGTCGGCGATATCGCGTAACGGTTCGAGAATGGCCCGCTCTGCCGTGATCCCGTCGGCGAGCCGACCATCGCCCTGCAGCGGATGTGCACGGCGCACACTCTCGAAGCGTCGGATCAGGACGGCATCGCTGGCCTCGAGAAACAGTATGCGGGGGTTCAGACCACGTTGGCCGAGCTCGGTTACTACCCCAGTCAGGTCAGTCGAGAAAGCCCGGCTACGTACATCCATGACGACCGCCAACTTGGTGACCGCACCTTGGCTGCGGCTTCCGAGCTCGGCCATCGTCGCAACGAGTTCGGGAGGCAAGTTGTCGACGACGAAAAACCCGAGGTCCTCCAAGCATTTAGCCGCGGTGCTCCGGCCGGCTCCCGACAGGCCGGTCACGATCACGGTCTCCAGCGCGCCGCTCTCTGCGGTGGCCATTGGGGTCTCCTCTTGTTCGGTATGTCGATCGCACTGGGCCGAATCACGTCAGTCCCAGAAGACATGATGTACGGATAGTCAACCCGCCTTTGGTTACGCGCTGGCTAACCCAGGACCTCGCCCGTCGCCATATTCACTGCGGGCGCTCGGTCATCATTACGCAGCTCCAAAGCATCAGCGACCCGTTTCGCGAGATCGGTGCCGAACCCCGGCACCGCCGCTATCTCGTCAATGCTGGCACTGCGCAGCCTTTTGAGCGAGCTGAACTCCGCCAGCAAGGCCTTGCGACGCGCTGGCCCGAGGCCGGGAATGTTCGCAAGCTCGGACTCAACCATCGCTTTCGAGCGCTTCTGCCGGTGAAAGGTGATCGCGAAACGGTGTGCCTCGTCACGCACCCGCTGCATCAAATACAACGCCTCGGACGTGCGCGGGAGGATGAGCGGGAAGTCCTCGCCGGGGACCCACACCTCTTCCAGGCGCTTGGCCAGTCCGACGAGGGTGACATCGGTGATCCCCAACTCCAACAGGACATTCTGCGCTGCCGCAACCTGGGGCGCCCCGCCATCGACGACAACAAGATTCGGCGGATACGCAAACTTTCGAGCCCGGCCGCCCGCGGCCTCGATCTCGCCCCGTTCAACCTCGGCATCGATCGTGCGCTCTTGCAGATAGCGAGCGAACCGACGCCGGATTACCTCGGCAATCCAGTCGGTATCACCGCCTGAGGACTGCATCGTGAAACGGCGATATTCGCTCTTGCGTGCGAGCCCGTCTTCGAAGACAACCATGCTCGCTACGACGTTCGTGCCTTGAACATGGCTGATGTCGAAGCACTCGATACGCAGCGGCGCATCAGGCATGTCCAGCGCTTCCTGCAGTTCAGATAAGGCGAGCGAACGGGCAGTGAGGTCGCTCGCACGTTTCAGCCGGTATTGGACAAACGCTTGCTCGGCATTGCGCGCAACGGTTTGCATCAAGGATTTCTTGTCACCCCGCTGCGGCACCCGCAGCGAAACGCGGGCCCCGCGCTTGTCCGAAAGCCATTCCGTCAGGGCATGGGCGTCCTCGGGGAGTTCCGGCACCAACACCTCGCGCGGGACCACCGCATCGTCAGGGCCATAGAACTGGGTGATGAACTGCTCGACCAGCTCAGGAATGCTCACCTCGCCCTCCGCGCTGGCGGCTGAGTCGACGACCCAGCCGCGCTGGCCCCGAACCCGACCGCTTCGAATGTGAAAGACCTGGACGGACGCGGCGTACTCATCGCCGGCGAACGCCGCCACATCGGCATCGGTGCCGTCGGTGAGCACCACAGCCTGCTTCTCCATCGATCGCCGCAAGGCGCCGAGGTCGTCTCGCAAGCGTGCGGCCCGCTCGAACTCGAGATTGCTGCTCGCCTCGTTCATCTGACGCTCAAGCCTGCGGATCATGGTCTCCGTCTTGCCGGCCATGAAATCGCAGAAGTCGTCGACGATCGCTCGGTGCTCTTCTGCCGTCACACGGCCGACACAAGGCGCACTGCACTTTCCGATATAGCCGAGCAAACATGGCCTGCCGATCTGTCCGGCGCGCTTGAACACACCGGCTGAGCAGGTCCGGGCCGGGAACACGCGCAGCAGTAGATCGAGCGTTTCACGGATCGCCCAGGCGTGGGCGTACGGGCCGAAATAGCGAACTCCTGGCTTCTTGGGCCCGCGCATCACCTGCAGCCGAGGAAATTCTTCGTTCAGCGTTACGGCAAGGGAGGGATAGGACTTGTCGTCCCGGTATCGCACGTTGAACCGCGGGTCGAATTCCTTGATCCAGTTGTACTCGAGCTGAAGAGCTTCCACTTCGGTTTTGACGATTGTCCACTCGACGCTGGCGGCGGTCGTCACCATCTGCCGAGTTCGCGGGTGAAGCGCGGAAACATCGGCGAAATAGGAGTTCAGCCGAGACCGCAGACTCTTCGCCTTGCCGACATAGATGACCTGACCACGCGCGTCCCGAAACTTGTAGACCCCCGGTTCGACCGGGATGGTCCCTGTCGCCGGGCGATACGAAGACGGGTCAGCCACGACTCAACCCTAGTGAGGCTGGCCGACACCCAGCGGCCGGGTCATCATCTGAACGGTACCGGTCAACGAGACGCCGATGCCTTTCTGGCACGCACGCGCGGACGCGCTCCGTTGGACGTCACCTCCGATGTAACTGTCTTCGTCGAGGTACCTTTCGAAGCCCCAGCGTTGGTGGATCGCTTGGGCGTGATCGCCTTGACCGCAGCTGACTCGCCGCTGTTCTTTCGTTCGGGCTTTGGTGATGCGCTCCGCGCGGAAACTGAGCGTGCCTTGGGAACTGGTTTCGCGGCCGAGCCCGATTCGCTCGAGACCCGCGATGCCGTCGTCCTGTTCATCCGATCGGTCTTGGCCAGGCGATCCGTCAGAAGTCTCGCGAGGAAGCCACCAGTATGCGAGCCTGCCACCATCGCGACTTCCTCCGGAGTTCCCTGGGCCACCACGATGCCGCCCCCGGAACCTCCTTCAGGTCCCATGTCGATGACCCAGTCTGCTGTCTTGATGACGTCGAGATTGTGTTCGATGACCAGCACACTGTTGCCTTTGTCCACTAGCGACTGGAGCACGCCCAACAACTTCGATACGTCTTCGAAGTGCAAGCCCGTCGTCGGCTCGTCCAGAACATAGATCGTGCGCCCGGTCGACCGCTTCTGGAGCTCGCTCGCGAGCTTCACGCGCTGCGCCTCGCCGCCGGACAGGGTCGGTGCCGGTTGGCCTAGCCGGACGTAGCCAAGTCCCACGTCGACGAGGGTGTCGAGGTGCCGGGCAATCTTGGAGATCGGCTTGAAGAACTCGGCGGCTTCTTCGATCGGCATGTCGAGCACTTCAGAAATGGTCTTGCCCTTGTAATGAACCTCGAGCGTCTCGCGGTTGTACCTGGCTCCCTTGCACACCTCACATGGCACATAGACGTCCGGGAGGAAGTTCATCTCGATTTTGATCGTCCCGTCGCCGGCGCAGTTCTCGCAGCGGCCACCTTTGACGTTGAAGGAGAATCGGCCCTGCAGGTAACCGCGGACCTTTGCCTCCGTCGTCTCCGAAAACAGCTTTCTGATGTGATCAAAGACGCCGGTATAGGTCGCCGGGTTCGATCGTGGCGTCCGGCCGATCGGTGACTGATCGACGCCGACCACCTTGTCCAGATGCTCGAGACCGGTAACACGCTTGTGACGGCCAGGCGGCAGCTTCGCGCCGTTGATGCGGTTGGCCAAGGTCGTGTACAGGATGTCGTTGACGAGAGTCGACTTGCCCGACCCCGACACTCCGGTTACCGCGACGAACACGCCAAGCGGGAAGGCGACGTCAATGTTGCGCAGGTTGTGCTCACGCGCACCTTCGACGACGAGTTCCCAACCCGGAGTGATTGGCCTGCGAACCATCGGGACTTCGATCGCCCGCCTGCCGGAGAGATACCCGCCGGTGATCGACGCTTCCGACTTCAGGAGGTCATCCAGCGTTCCCGAAACAACCACTTGACCGCCGTGCTCACCTGCAAGCGGACCGATGTCGACGATCCAATCGGCGGTTCGGATCGTGTCCTCATCGTGCTCGACGACGATCAGAGTGTTTCCGAGGTCGCGGAGTCGTACGAGCGTATCGATCAACCGTCGGTTGTCACGCTGATGCAGTCCGATGGAGGGTTCGTCCAGGACGTAGAGCACCCCGACCAGGCCGGCCCCGATCTGAGTGGCAAGTCGGATGCGTTGCGCCTCGCCGCCGGCGAGAGTGGCCGCCGCGCGATCGAGCGAGAGGTAGTCCAGGCCGACATCGACCAGGAACCCCAGCCGGGCGTTGATTTCTTTCAGCACGCGAAGCGCAATCAGCTCCTCACGCTCGCTGAGGACGAGCTTGCCAAGGAACTGCGAGGCCTCGCCGATGGAAAGCGCACACACCTCGGCGATGGATCGACCACCGAGTGTGACCGCGAGGATCTCCGGTTTCAGCCTGGTCCCCTGGCAAGTCGGGCACGGGACCTCGCGCATGTAGCCCTCGTACTTGTCGCGGCTCCAGTCGCTATCGGTCTCGGCATGCCGGCGTTCAAGCCACGGCACCACGCCTTCGTAGCTTGCGTAGTAAGACCGCTCGCGGCCGTAGCGGTTCTTGTATCGGACGTGGACTTGTTCGGTCGCGCCGTACAAGACGACCTTCTGCGCCTTCGCCGGTAACTGGTCCCATCGAGATTCGGTGCTGAAACCGATCTGATCGGCGACGCCCTCCAGCAGGCGCAGGAAGTACTCGTTGTTCTGGCCAGTCGCCCAAGGCGCGATCGCGCCATCGGCCAGCGATCTTTCCGGGTCCGGAATCAGTAGCTCGGGGTCGACTTCTTTTCTGGTACCGATGCCTGCACACACCGGGCATGCCCCGAATGGCGCGTTGAACGAAAATGACCGTGGCTCCAGCTCATCGATGGCGAGCGGATGGTCGTTCGGGCAGGCAAGCCGCTCTGAAAACCTTCGCTCGCGATGAGGATCGTCCTCGTCCAGATCTACGAAGTCGAGGATCACGAGACCGGCGGCCAGACCCAACGCTGTCTCGACCGAGTCCGTGATCCGCTGTTTCGCAGTTTTCTTTGCGGTCAGCCGGTCAACGACCACCTCGATCGTGTGCTTCTCCTGCTTCTTGAGCTTGGCGCGCTCCTCCAGCGGGCCGGTGAAGTCAGTGAGCGACTGCACGGTGCCATCAACTCGAACCCTGGAATAACCCTTCACCTGCAGATCATCGAAGAGGTCCGCGTACTCGCCCTTACGCTCCCGAATTACGGGGGCCAGAACCTGGAACCGGGTGCCCTCGGGCATCTCAAGCACTCGATCAACGATCTGCTGGGGCGTCTGCTTGCTGATCGGTTCGCCGCAAATCGGACAGTGCGGGTGCCCGATTCGGGCATACAACAGTCGGAGGTAGTCGTAAACCTCGGTGATCGTGCCCACCGTTGAACGAGGATTGCGCGACGTTGACTTCTGATCGATCGAAACCGCAGGCGATAAGCCCTCGATGAAGTCGACGTCAGGTTTGTCCATCTGACCGAGGAACTGGCGTGCGTAGGCCGACAGCGACTCGACGTAGCGGCGCTGGCCTTCAGCGAAGATCGTGTCAAACGCCAAGGAGGATTTGCCGGAACCTGAGAGACCGGTGAAGACGATCATCGCGTCTCGGGGCAGGTCGAGGTGCACGTCCTTGAGGTTGTGCTCACGGGCACCACGGACGATCAGGCGGTCAGACACAGGCTTCTCTCTGGTCGATCAGAATTACGCGGATATCTCTCGGTCTGCAAGCAACCTGCAGGAGCTCAAGCCCGGCTTCACTTAACGTCGCTTCTAACGTTGCTTCGCGAAAGGCACGGCCTTGACGCATCCGGTGTTGCTGGTGTGTCGAACGGGTGTGAAACGGGTGTCGGTGGTCAGTAACGATGTTCGATTGTCCTTCGCCGAGGGTAGCCATGACCTACGACAACACACTTACAAGAGTACGCAGCGTCGGCATCGGCAGTAGCGGGCGCGGTCCGGTCCCGGTTGGAGCAGATAGCGTCATCAAAGCCGTCATCAAGCCCGTCATCAAGCCCGCGTGACTCCGCCACCACTTGGCGGGCATGATGGCCAGATGGCTCGAACAATCGCGACAAACACCACCGTCGATCTGCCCGGTTTGCTGGATTTCATCCGTCCACGCCACAACATGATCCTCATCGCGACTAAACGCAGCGGACAGCCGCAAGCTTCCCCCGTCACCGCAGGCGTCGACAGCGACGGGCGGATAGTGATCTCGACCTACCCCGAGCGTGCCAAGGCGCAAAATCTCCGGCGGGAACCCCGGTGCAGCGTGCTCGTCCTGTCGGACAGGTTCGGCGATCCCTGGACGCAGATCGAGGGAACCGCAGAAGTCATCGATCTACCCGATTCCGTGGAACCACTCGTCGACTACTTTCGGTCCATATCAGGCGAGCACCCGGACTGGACGGAATACCGCGAGGCGATGGTCACCCAGGGCAAGTCATTGATCCGCATAACCCCTCGGACGTGGGGGCCCATCGCGACCGGCGGATTCCCCACCCGGCTGGTCGACCTCCCTTAGCTCTTTATGCCGAACTTCGTGGATCAGCGTTCGGCAGTGGCCTCAGGGGAGTTTCCAATCGACCGCGGTGGCCCCGGCCTCGACCAGGGCGGCATTTGCTCGGCTGAATGGCTTCGAGCCGAAAAACCCGCCGGACGCAGAAAGCGGGCTTGGGTGCACTGACTCGATGCGCATAACCCCTGGCAGCGCCGTCCGCAGCGATTGGGCCTGCCGCCCCCACAGGATCGCAACCAGCGGAACGCCTCTGGCCGCGAGCGCCCGAACGGCTTGCTCGGTGACCTGCTCCCAACCTTTTCCTTGATGCGAACCTGACTTGCCCGGCGCGACTGTCAACACTCGGTTCAACAGCAGCACGCCCTGGGTGGTCCACGGCGTCAAGTCTCCGCTGCTCGGCGCGGGCACACCGAGGTCGTCTTGCAGCTCTCGGAAGATGTTGACCAACGACCTGGGAAGCGGTCGCACCTGCGACGCAACTGCAAACGAAAGTCCGATCGGATGTCCTGGAGTCGGATACGGATCCTGACCGACGATCAACACCCGCACGTCATCGAAGGGCTGGGTGAAGGCGCGCAGAACATGCTCGCCCGAAGGCAGGTACGTGCGGCCGGCAGCGATCTCGGCTCGAAGAAACTGCCCCATCGCACTCACCTGCGACTCGACCGGCGCCAGCGCGCGGGCCCATCCGGCGTCGACGATTTCGCTGAGGGGTTGGGCGGCCACATGGATACCGTATCGGCCGGCAGGCCGCCTGGAATCAGACGGCGTCGTACCCTCATAGACGTCATGGCGAACTACACGATTACAACCCTCGGCGCAGCCACCGAGTTGCTCAGCCTGCCTTTTGACAAACCGCTGGCCGAGTGGGCAGACCCCCGCATCGTGCAGGTTCCGCGCGGGATCTCTCGACACGTGGTCCGGTTCGTGCGAGACCAGAACGAAATCTTCGCATTCAAGGAAGCCACGACACGCTACGTCCTTCGCGAACACCATTTACTCCGCGAGCTCGCCGAAGCCTCAGTGCCAGTCGTGGACGCGTTCGGCACCGTGACCGACCGGACCGATTCGGGCGGTGAACCCCTGCAGAGTCTGCTGATCACTCGGCACCTGCCCTACTCGCTCCCCTACAGGTCGCTGTTTACCGAACGCTCGTTGCCCGACCTGCGCTCCAGACTGCTCGACGCTCTGGCAGAACTCTTCGTGCGGCTACATCTGGCGGGTTTCTTCTGGGGGGATTGCTCACTGTCCAATACCTTGTTCCGAAGAGATGCCGGCTCGCTCGCGGCTTACCTAGTTGACGCCGAGACCGGCGAGGTCCATCCCACGCTCACGATCGGTCAACGCGGTCACGACATTACGATCGCCACCGAGAACATCGCCGGCGAGCTGATGGACCTGCAGGCAGGCGGCTACCTGTCTACTGATGCCGACCCCGTCGAGATGGCGATGTCGCTGGAACCCCGTTACGAGCGCCTGTGGAACGAGCTCACCGACGACGAGGTTTATCCCTCGGGCGAGAGCTACCGCATTGAGGAGCGGGTTCGGAAACTGAATTCGCTCGGCTTCGATGTCTCTGAGATCGGCATTCGCAGCGAGGACGCGGGCAGCAAACTTCGATTCGAAACTCACGTGGTCGAACCGGGCCACCACGTACGCCGGGTGTATGCGCTAACCGGCCTACAGGTGCAGGAAAATCAGGCGCGTCAGATACTGTCCGACTTGGCGCGTTTCCGAGCGCACTGGATTGAGGGAGTCGGCCACGACATTCCCGAAGATCTGGCCGCTAGAAAGTGGCTCGACGAGAAGTTTTACGGTGTCCTGAGCATGGTGCCACCAGATCTTAGGAAGAGACTCCCCGATGCCGAACTGTTCTATGAGATCGGCGAGCATCGCTGGCTCATGTCCGAGCAGCTCGGACGCGATGTCGGGCGACCTGCCGCCGTTGAGGACTACGTGAAAACCGTGCTGTCCAATCTGCCTGATGCATCCGTTCAAATCCTGACGGAACCCACGACCGAGGAGCTTCCGGTGATCACCGAATGACAGACTCTGAGACCGCTGATACCTACACGGGCGAGGTTCGGGTTGGGGGCCCGATCGATGTTCGAGAGCTTCCTGCCCTGACGATCGCCAAGTTGGCGGTCGGCAACCTCTCGAACAACGCCTACTTGCTGCGGTGCCGGGCAACCGGCGAGGGATTGTTGATCGATGCCGCGGCCGAGCCTGATCGTCTCGAGACGCTAGCGCGCCTAGGCGGCGACACCGTGTCGTCCATCCTCACCACCCATCGCCACGCCGACCACTGGCAAGGTCTGGCCGCCCTCGTTGCGCGCACCGGCGCCAGGACCCTGGCCGGTGCCGAGGATGCCACCGCAATACCTGTACCGACCGACCGCGGGCTACATCACGGCGAGAAGCTTCACGTCGGCGATCTCGACCTGACTGTTATCGGGCTGCGTGGACACACGCCGGACTCGATAGCGCTGCATTACGAAGACCCGAAAGGTGTCGGACATCTCTTCACCGGTGACGCGTTGTTCCCAGGTGGAGTTGGACGGACAACGAATCCATCCGACTTCACAACGCTGCTGAACGACGTTACTGAACGGATCTTCGCTGTCTACAAGAACGACACCTGGTTCTATCCCGGTCATGGCGACGATTCGACGCTGGGTGCCGAACGCCCGCAGTTGCCTGAATGGCGTCAACGCGGCTGGTAGCTGGCTTCAATGGCGGGCACCCATTTTGCAAGACGCCTATTCTTGAAGAGATATGTCCGAGTCCTCCACGACCGTCGCCGCGAACGCGGCTCCTCACCCGGCGTCGGCGAACCACAGCGCCCAGAGCGCGCGCCGAATAGCACCGCTGAGCTTCGCCGTCGACTGCCCAACCTGACACTGCGCGACGAACACCGACTGCGCCGCAAGCTGGACGACAAGCGACGTAAGGGCGCGGGACGCTCGAGTTCGTTGACGGCGCTCGGCGCCGAGTTCGACCGGGCCGAGCAACGAATCGCGATCCGCAAGGCCGCGGCTCCCGAACTGACCTATCCCGAGCAGTTGCCGGTCAGCCAGCGGCGCGAGGACCTGCTCCAAGCAATCGCTAGTAACCAGGTGGTCGTCGTCGCAGGCGAGACAGGGTCCGGTAAGACGACGCAGCTGCCCAAGATCTGCTTGGAGCTCGGCCGGGGCGTGCGGGGCACCATTGGCCACACACAGCCGAGGCGAATCGCCGCCCGTGCAGTGGCCGAGCGGATCGCGGAGGAACTGCAGACATCGGTGGGCGAGACCATCGGATACGCGGTGCGCTTCACCGATCAAGTCAGCGATTCCACGCTCGTCAAACTCATGACGGATGGAATTCTGCTCGCCGAAATCCAACGTGACAGGATGCTGCGCAACTACGACACGATCATCATCGACGAGGCACACGAGCGCAGCCTGAACATCGATTTTCTGCTCGGCTATCTGCAGCAACTACTGCCCCGCCGTCCCGATCTCAAGCTGATCATCACCTCGGCAACCATCGATCCCCAGCGATTTTCACGCTACTTCCGCGACGCGCCCGTCATCGAAGTCTCCGGACGCAGCTATCCGGTCCAGATTCGCTATCGCCCCGTCGTGGACCCGAACGACCCAGCTGCCGACGAGCGGGATCAGGTCGGCGCGATTTGTGACGCCGTCACCGAGCTGCACGCGGAGCCACCCGGAGATATCCTGGTTTTCCTTTCCGGCGAAAGAGAGATTCGCGATACAGCCGACGCCTTGAATGCGATGAACCTTCGGGAAACCGAGGTTCTGCCGCTATACGCTCGCTTGTCCAGCGCGGAGCAGCACCGCGTTTTCGCAGCCCACCGCGGCCGCCGAATCGTGCTTGCAACCAACGTGGCCGAGACCTCGCTCACGGTGCCTGGCATCAAGTACGTCATCGATGCCGGGACGGCCCGGATCTCGCGATACAGCAATCGGACAAAGGTACAGCTGCTCCCGATCGAGCCCATCTCTCAGGCCTCAGCTCGCCAGCGCGCAGGGCGATGCGGACGAACGTCGGACGGGGTCTGCATCCGGCTGTATTCCGAAGACGACTACGAAAGCCGACCAGAGTTCACCGATCCTGAGATCCTGCGTACGAATCTGGCATCGGTGATATTGCAGATGGCCTCCCTAGACCTTGGCGCCATCGAGGAGTTCGGATTCATCGATCCGCCAGATCGTCGACAGATCGCCGACGGGCTTGCGCTGTTAACCGAACTCGGAGCGCTCGCAGCTGTTACAGCCAGCGCCAGCAAGGGCACGCCGACCTTGACTGATGTCGGACGCAAAATTGCGCAGTTGCCGGTCGATCCGCGTCTAGCTCGAATGATCACCGAAGCCGACAACCGCGGCTGCGTGAGGGACGTGCTCGTTCTCGCGGCAGCGCTCTCGATTCAGGATCCCCGCGAACGTCCGGCCGATGCGCAGCAGGCGGCGGATGCCAAGCACGTGCGCTTCGCGGATTCGACGTCGGACTTCGCCGGATACCTCAACCTCTGGCGTTACGTGCGCGAGCAGCAACGCGAACTGTCATCCAGTCAGTTTCGGAAGATGTGCCGTTCGGAGTTCCTGAACTATCTGCGAATCCGCGAGTGGCAGGACCTGTTCACCCAGCTTCGACAGATCGCCAAGAGCATGGGCATCACCGTTGGCGATCAGGCCGGCGACGCCGAGCAGATACATCGAAGCCTGCTCGCAGGGTTGCTGTCACACATTGGTCTCAAGGAGGGGCCTCGCGGTGACTATCTCGGCGCCCGCAACGCCAAATTCGCGATATTCCCTGGTTCGGCCCTTTTCAGAAAGCAACCCCGATTCTTGATGGCCGCCGAACTGGTCGAAACCTCGCGACTATGGGGGCGTTCAGTCGCCGCGATCCAACCCGAGTGGGCTGAGGAGCTGGCTGCTCATCTTGTCAAGCGCAGTTACAGCGAACCGCATTGGGAACGCAGACAGGGCGCGGTCATCGCCACCGAGCGCGTCACGCTGTACGGCGTTGCACTGGTCGTCGGCCGCAAGGTCGGCTATCACCGGATCGACCCTGTTGTATCGCGTGAACTGTTCATCCGAAATGCTCTGGTCGAAGGCGACTGGGAGACACGCCACGCCTTTTTCAAAGCAAATCGCGACCTGATGTCTGACGTCCTGGATCTCGAGAACCGGGCGCGTCGGCGCGATATTCTGATCGATGAAGAGACGCTTTACGCTTTTTACGACGAGCGAATCCCGGCCGACATTGTCTCCGCTCGTCATTTTGACGCCTGGTGGAAGAAGACCCGGCATCGCACGCCCCATCTGCTCGATCTCAGCGCAGACGAACTCATGCGGGGCGGCAGTTGGTCCGTCGCGGCCGAGCAATACCCAGACAAGTGGACGTCGGGTACGTTCGAGCTCGATCTGAACTACCGATTCGAGCCTGGCGTCAGCAGCGACGGCGTCACCGTCACGATTCCGCTGCCGCTGTTGAATGAAGCCAGCGCGGCTGGTCTGGACTGGCAGGTGCCTGGGCTACGGTCTGAGTTGGTAACCGCCCTGTTACGCAGCCTTCCGAAACCACTTCGCCGCGGTCTCGTGCCCATCCCGGATACAGCCGCGGCACTCGTCGCGGCCCTGCCCGCAGAGCTGCACGGCAACGCGCGCGGCCTGACGCAGGTTTTATCGAATGAACTCGAACGGAGCAGAGGTGTCATCGTTCCGGCGGATGCATGGCAGCTCGATAGCCTGCCGGCTCATTTACGTCCCACCTATCGGATCGTTGACGAGCAAGGTGCGATGCTGGCTGAGGGCAAGGATTTGGCCGCTCTCCAAAGGCGATTCGCCGGCGATGTGACTGAGACGCTGGAGCGGGTGACCAGCGATCTCGCCCGAGACAATCTGACGCAATGGGATTTCGGGGACCTGCCGAGGACCGTCCGACGAACCGCAAGCGGGCACGAGATGACCGGCTATCCGGCGTTGGTCGAGGTTGTCGCGGGTGCAACGCTGCCTCCGACCGTGGCCATCCGCGTGCTCGATTCGGAGGCCCGCCAGCGCGCGGCAATGTGGTTGGGCACCCGCCGCCTGCTGGTCAATACCCTCCCCTCGCCGGTCAAGACCCTGCGCTCGGCGTTGACACCAAGCGCGCGGCTGACCCTGAGCCGCAGCCCACACGGCTCGCTCGAGGCTTTGCTACAAGATTGTGTGACAGCCGCTGTGGACCTTTTGATGAGGCAGGCGGGCGGCACCGTATGGACACGCGCCGACTTTGAGCGGCTGCACGAAGTCGTCCGCGGCCGGCTGGCGAGCACTGCGCAGCAAACAGTTGATGTCGTATGCACGATCATCGACGCGTTTCAGCAAACGGAGTTGACTCTTGAAAGCCTGCCCGGATCGAAGGACCAGAGGGCGTTCGCCGATCTCCGTCGCGACGAGCGCGCCCACCTCGATTTGCTGATCTTTCCTGGCTTCGTCAGCGGTACCGACGCGAGGCAGCTGGCGCAACTTCCCCGTTGCCTGCGGGCGATTCAGATTCGGTTGGGCGATGCGGTCACAAACATCGCGCGCGACAGCGAACGCCGAGCCGCGGTTGATCTGGTTGAGCGTGATCTCGATGACCTTCGGGCGCGAGGGCGAGAAACCATAGCGGACGACGCACTGGACGGTCTTCGATGGATGATCGAGGAGTTTCGCGTCAGCGTCTTTGCACAGCGCCTTGGTACTGCGTACCCCGTGTCGGTGAAGCGGATCCATACGGCGATGGACAACCTCGACCCACGCTGATCTCGGACTGACCCGTTCGCGGACTGACCCCGATCACGGACTGACCCGATCACGGACTGACCCGATCACGGACTGACAAGGCGTCAGCGGGGCCTGATGTCGGAGTCAGCCTTCAGCTTCATCTGCTTCAACCGCCGCCGTCATCCCGCGGTAGTAGGCGCTGCGGAAGAAAACGAGCGGTTCGGCGATGTCTGCGTGCACGCCCATCCGATCAATCTCGGCGATGACTACTGTGTGATCGCCCGCCGGGTACTCAGCCTGCACTACACATTCCAACCAGCCGAGCGCAGACGACAGCAGCGGTGCGCCGTTGGAACCAGGCGTCCAGGCTAGGTCTTCGAAACGGTTGGTCATGCGCGCGGCCATGATCCTGCTCACCGACTCCTGACCCGCCGACAGAACGTTGATCGAGATCCGCCCCACATCGCGAAGCAGGGGCCACGTGGTCGACGTCAGCGCTGGACAGAACAGGACCAAGGGCGGTTCGAGTGACACCGAGGTAAACGAATTCATGGCCATCCCGACCGGACCGTCAGCCGTCATGGCGGTGATCACGGCGACACCCGTCGGATAGTGCCCGAGGACATGACGCACGGTTGCGCTGTCCGCGCCTGTCAGCGCTGGCGTGTCTTCCTCACTCACGATCCCAGACTAGCGACGGGCCGCTGTTGCCGATCATCGTGGACAGATCGCTGCATACCCTTCGAGACGCGTCCCACACTTGTTCGAGATGGGTCCGTCGGAAAAGCGAGGGGATGAGACAGTCGCCGCACCGATGACGGCAGACGATGACACCTGATGGTTGGCGATGATCTAGATGGAACTCAAGGACGCGGTGCGGTACCGCATGAGCACGGCCGCGATCACCGACGAGGCGCCGGATGACGACGAATTGACGGCGCTGATCGCGATCGCAGCCCATGCACCCGATCATGCCGGGCTGCGCCCGTGGCGGCTGGTGAGCGTACGAGGGAAGCAACGCGACCGTCTGGGCGCCGCTCTCGTCACTGGCTTCGGTGACGAACCGGGTAGTGCGAAGGCCTTAAAAACGGCCCGCAAGGTGCACCAGGCTCCATTGCTGATTGGCATCGTCGCAACGTTGCAAGACCATCCGAAAGTTCCGCGGTGGGAGCAGATAAGTGCCTGCGCGGCCATGGTGACGACGTTGGAGCTGCTGCTCTTCGAGGCGGGCTGGACTGCGATGTGGCGAACGGGGCCTGGCGCTGAACTCAAGGAGGTACACGCGATGATGGGTGTATCGGGGCACGAGAAGTTGCTCGGATGGCTCTACGTAGGACGCACAGACGTAGACCGTCTGCCCGACCGGCCCCGCGACCCGGACGTCGGGACGCGGTTGTCCTCGCCTCCTGATGTCTAGACCGGCGCCGTCGATTCGGTTGTAGTCAATTGGATTTGCCCGCTCAGGCTCCGATACCCATCAAGATCCGTGGGTGGGCAGCTGGTTGTAGCCAGCGCAGCATCCTCACCATGTCAGCCTCCGGTATCGACACGCAGCCTTGGGTGGGCTCGTTCTGGGTAACGTGCAAGAAGAACGCACTTCCGTTACCGGGGACGACTGGTGCCATGTTGTAGTTGATCACCACGGCGTAGCCATAAACCGAGCCGGCCTCGTATAGATTCTCGCTCTCGCTGGTGTCGAAAGTGCAACTGCTCGGGGCGCAGCGCTGATGACTGTTGTAGGTCGCACTCGTACTGTCGCCGGACCACCAATCATCCGGCCCTGATCGAAAGTAGGGCATCGCCGCGCCTGGATCGGGATCGTTCCCGAAAGCCTGCGTAAGCGTGAAGCTGCCGATAGGCGTCCCGTCGAATCCCTCCCTGGCGCTGGTCGTCATCCCTTCGTCTCCGAGCCAGGCAGGTACGGCGCCGCCGACCCGGACCCACCCGTTCCCCTCCTTCGACCATGCCTGCAGCGTGCCCCGGGTGGAGCTGGTCGATGTTGCGGAAACAGTGATGACCTGTGAGGCCCCCGCGGTCGTCCCGGCCACGGGCAATCTCGTCGTCACCAGCGGTGCCGCGTGTGGAACAACTGGCGAGTGCGTAGGAGTCGGCGTCAGGCGGGGCCTAGCGCCGATCGAGGCGCGTGGAGCTGTCGTCGCCGGGGCGGTGCGGGCTGGACGACGGTTGGTAGCGCTAGTCACCCCGCTGGGGGTGAGGGCGCCAGCATAAATGGAGCTCGAGGGCTCGGTTATTGACGACAGAGGTGTTACACGACCGTCGGCGACGTTGTCGCTACGTCCGCGCGAAACGCCCAACGCTATGGCCGCGACCACGACGAAAGCAGCCACGACCGCAACGCCAGCCACCACCCGACGCACTACCCGACCACCAGTCATTGCCTTCAGTCTGCCAGGATCTGTCCCATGGTTCTGGAAGTGGCCCTCATCGACGTTCCAGCAGGCTCAGAGCAGGCATTTCAGGACGGCTATCGCTCGGTCAAAACTGCCCTGGCGCAATCGCCGGGGCTCATCAGCATCCGTATGACACACGGCATCGAGAGTCCGACGCGGTTCGTCCTGCTGGTCGAGTGGGAATCGCTCGAGGCGCACCAGGGGTTCCGGGACTCCGAGAATTTCACCCGCTGGCGCGGCGGCATCGGGCCCTATTTCGCCCAGCCGCCTCTGGTCGAGCATTTCACCGACGTCGATTAGTCCGTTGTGAGGCCGGCTCGGTAGAACACTTCGATGACGTTGCCCGCGATGTCGGCCAGCTGAGCCCCGTAGTACCCCAATTGCTGCGCCTCCCACTCGCGAGGCCCCTGCACCACCCGGCCACCCGCAGCCGAGGCGGCTGCGGCAGCCCGAGCAACTATCGCTTTTTCGTCGACGGCAATCGCGAAGTGCGCACCCCTCGTCGGCGGTAAACCCGAAACCAACAGAACTCGGAGCTCGCCCTGGACCGTCGAATATCCGATGGCTGCCACGGTGGCCCGTTCGCGGTCGTCGCCCTCGTGACCATCGCCGTCTGGGTTATCGCCGTCTGGGTTATCGCCGTCTGGGATATCGCCGTCGGGATCACCGAAGTCAAGGCGGGGCACCAAACCCAGGGAGCCGAGGACAGCGTCATAGACTGGCCGACTGGCCTGGAAGTCATCGGCCACGATGGTGACGTGATCCAGGGTTGTCCTGATGGGCATGACGCTATATCTACCCGATCGAAGGGATCGATGTGCAGCTACACCCCGAGGTTGCAGAGGCCCTGGCGGCAAAGCGACCGGTCGTCGCTTTGGAAAGCACCATCATCAGCCACGGACTCCCTCGCCCGGAGAATCTTCGCATTGCCCGGGAGATCGAGCAGGCGGTCCGTGATGCGGGAGCCGTACCGGCGACCATTGCGATCGTCGACGGACGAGCGCGTATCGGCTTGGACGACGAAGCCCTGCGAGCGATCGCCACCTCCGACGACGTAGTCAAGGTAAGCGTGCGGGACCTCGCCACGATCGCAGCACTGGGCGGCGTCGGTGCGACAACGGTCGCCTCGACGGCACATTTGGCGGCGCGAGCCGGCATCGCAATCTTTGCCACGGGAGGTCTGGGCGGCGTTCATCGGTATGCGCGGGAGTCCTGGGATGAGTCCGCCGATCTGACGACGCTTTCGCGGACGCCGATCACCGTGGTGTGCGCTGGCGTCAAATCGATCCTCGATGTGCCAGCGACCCTCGAGCGCCTCGAAACGCTCAACGTCGGAGTGATCGGCTATGGAACTGACCGTTTTCCAGGCTTCTATTTGGCCGACTCAGGCTATTCGGTGGATTGGCGGATCGATACGGCGTCCGACGTGGCACGAGTTTTGAAAATGCGCGATGAGTTGGGCACGCAGACCTATGGACTTGTGATCGCCAATCCGATTCCGATCGGCGATCAGCTCGACAGGGCTCTGCACGACGCGACCTTGCAAGCTGGCCTGGCAGCACTCGGCGACCTCGGAATTCGAGGCAAGGATGTGACCCCTTTTCTTCTCGACTTCTTTCACCGTGAAACCGAGGGTGCGTCCCTTACCGCGAACGTGAAGCTAGTGCTCAACAATGCCCGAGTCGCTGCCGAAATCGCTGGCGCCCTCGTGGCGACGGAATCGAAATGAGCACCGCGATTGGCCGCGTTGTCTGTCTGGGCGACTTGATGATCGACGTCATGGCCGTCCTTGACAACCCCTTGTCAATTGGCTCAGACACACCTGCGCCGATCGAGTTTCGGCATGGTGGCGCTGCAGCAAACACAGCAGCGTGGCTGGCCGAGCTCGGCGTGCCGGCGAGCTTTGTCGGCAGGGTAGGCGACGATGCGTTCGGGCGCTCCGCGGTGGAGGTTCTCGCTTCCCACGGCGTACGCGTGCTCGCGGGCATCGATGGGAGCGCCGCGACAGGGGTCTGTATCGTGCTGGTCGGCTCCGATGGTGAGCGCACCATGATCCCGTCGGCGGGTGCGAATGAGAATCTGAGCGTCGCGAACCTGCCGGAGCTGGTGCTCGAGGCAGGCGATCGACTACACGTGTCGGGCTACTCGCTGATAAGCGAAGGCTCACGCGACGCGGCCAGATTTGCGATCCGCCGAGCCAGCGACGCCGGGGTGCCGATAACCGTGGATGCGGCGTCGGCGGATCCGATCCGGCATTTGGGAGCTGAGACTTTCCTGGCGATGGTGGAACCGTCCGCCACCTTGCTGGCGAACCACGACGAAACCTCTGTGCTTACTGGGATTACAGACTCGGGCCTGGCTGCGATGAAACTGTCGGAACGGTTTGCAGGCGTCGTGGTCAAGCGCGGCGCACGTGGTGCCACGGTGGCGCAAAACGGGGTGCTGACCGAGATTCCAACGGAAGAGGTCGAGGTGATCGATTCAACCGGAGCAGGTGACGCCTTCGCTGCGGGCGTGCTCGCTGCCCTTCACGGAGGCGCAGATCTCGTGGCCGCCGTGCGGCTGGGTAATCAGCTCGGCGCACGGGCCGTCGCCGCCCTCGGAGCACGGCCTCGCTCTACCTGAGAGCCTCGGCCTGCTCGTGCCGAGAATCAGCGGACTCCGGCGGCGTCCATACCTCGAAGCTCCTTCTTCAGTTCTTGAATCTCGTCACGCAACCGGGCTGCAACCTCGAACTGCAGCTCCCGTGCCGCGCCGAGCATCTGGTCGTTCAGCTGCTGGATCAGGTCGGCCAGCTCGGCGCGGGGCAACTCTGCCACGTCGAGCTTGCCGTCTGCGTGCGCGCCGACACCGACCACTCCCCCAGTAGACCCGCGACCGCCTCTCCCCGGCACCGGAGATTTCCCTCTGGACTGTGACCGTCCCGACCCGCCGACCGGCATGGCCAGTAATTCGTCTGTGTCCTCCGCCTCGCGCGCGAGCATGTCAGTTATGTCAGCAATTCGTTTGCGGAGCGGCTGGGGGTCGATGCCTCGTTCGGTGTTGTACGCAACCTGAATCGCGCGACGTCGGTTTGTCTCGTCGATCGCTTGCTCCATTGATCGGGTCACTCGGTCGGCGTACATGTGCACCTGGCCTGACACGTTACGGGCGGCTCGGCCGATGGTCTGGATCAAGGAGGTGCCCGAGCGCAGGAAGCCTTCTTTGTCAGCGTCGAGGATCGAGACCAAAGAAACCTCGGGCAGGTCCAGACCTTCGCGCAAGAGGTTGATGCCTACCAACACGTCGTACTCGCCCATCCGCAACTCGCGAAGCAGCTCTACGCGTCGCAACGTGTCGACTTCGGAGTGCAGATACCGCACCCTGATTCCCAATTCGAGCAGGTAGTCGGTCAGATCTTCAGACATCTTCTTGGTCAGTGTGGTGACGAGGACGCGCTCATTTTTCGCCGCACGCTCGCGGATCTCGCCGACCAGATCGTCGATCTGTCCCTTCGTGGGCTTGACGATGACCTCGGGGTCGATCAGGCCGGTCGGTCGAATGACCTGTTCGACGAACTCACCGCCGCTTTTGCCCAGCTCGTAATGGCCCGGGGTGGCAGACAAATAGACCGTCTGACCTATGCGGTCAACGAATTCCTCGAATTTCAGCGGCCGATTGTCCATCGCGCTCGGCAGCCGGAACCCGTGATCCACTAGGGTCCGCTTGCGGGACATGTCGCCCTCGTACATACCGCCGGTTTGAGGAACCGTCACGTGTGACTCGTCGATGACGAGGAGGAAGTCCTCCGGGAAATAGTCGAGCAGGCAGTTCGGCGCGCTGCCCGGCGCCCGACCGTCGATGTGCAGCGAGTAGTTCTCGATGCCAGAGCAGAAGCCCACCTGGCGCATCATCTCGATGTCATAGCTCGTCCGCATCCGCAGCCGCTGAGCCTCGAGCAGCTTGTTCTGGCCTTCCAGCTCGGCGAGCCGAATCTCGAGTTCCGATTCGATGCCCGCGATCGCCTTTTCCATCTTCTCCGGCCCTGCGGCGTAGTGCGTAGCTGGGAAAATGAAGACCTCGTCGACCTCTCGGATTACCTCGCCGGTGAGCGGGTGAAGGTAATACAGTCGTTCGATCTCGTCGCCGAACATCTCGACCCGAATCGCGAGCTCTTCGTAGACCGGAAATATCTCGACGGTGTCCCCGCGCACCCGAAAAGTGCCGCGGCTGAACGCGATGTCGTTTCGGGCGTACTGCACACCGACCAGACCGCGGAGGATCTTCTCGCGCTCGATCTCTTGACCGGTGCGCAGCCGCACAGCGCGGTCGACATATTCCTGTGGCGTTCCCAGGCCATAGATGCAGGACACCGTCGCGACTACGACCACATCACGCCGCGTTAGCAATGACATCGTGGCCGAGTGCCGCAAACGCTCGACCTCGGAGTTGATCGCAGAGTCTTTCTCGATGTAGGTGTCTGTTTGAGGCACATATGCCTCGGGCTGGTAATAGTCGTAGTAGCTGACGAAGTATTCGACGGCATTGTTCGGAAGCATCTCGCGGAGTTCGTTGGCCAGTTGCGCCGCGAGGGTCTTGTTCGGCGCCATGATCAAGGCAGGCCGCTGGAGCTTTTCGATCAACCAGGCCGTGGTGGCCGACTTGCCCGTGCCAGTAGCACCTAGCAACACCACATCGCGTTCGCCGGCCTCGATGCGCTTTTCGAGCTCCGCGATCGCGGTGGGCTGGTCGCCCGACGGTTCGAAGTCACTGATGACCTCGAACCTGCCGCTGGAGGGGACGATGTCGCTCTTCACTCGCATGCTTCCAAGGTACGGAATGCGTACGACAACATGGTTTCGCTGGCAGCGATACCCGGTCGTCCCGCCGCGGCCACTGCGCGGCGAGTGATCTCTGCGTCTACGGTGACGATTCAGTCCGCTGCGACACGTCGGCTTCGGAGGGCGACATTTCCGAAGCTGAGGCCTTCGTGCGTGCGGTCTTCGCGAGGCTGGCCACGGTAGTAACTCCGAGCACACCGATGATGACCACCAACGACAACCAAATCGGGATGTCCGGCGCCCACGCTACGTGCTCACCGCCGTTGATAAACGGCAGGCTGTTCTCGTGCAAGGCGTGCAGCACCAGCTTGACGCCAATGAAACCGAGCAGCACCGAAAGACCCAGGCTCAGGTAGACGAGCTTCGTCAAAAGCCCTCCGATGAGGAAGTAAAGCTGCCGCAGACCCATCAACGCGAACAGGTTGGCCGTCAGAACGAGGTAGGGCTCCTTCGTCAGGCCATATATGGCCGGGATCGAGTCAAGGGCGAACAGCAGATCGGTCGTGCCAAGTGCCACGATGACGATGGCCATGGGGGTTATCAGGCGCTTGCCTGCGCTTTTTACGGTCAGTCGGCTTCCGTGATACTCGTCGGTCGACGGAACCCGCCGACGCAACCATCGGATCAGCCTGCCGTCCTCGTACTCTCCTTCGGCGTCCTCATCGCGACCCTCTTTTGCCAACTTAACGGCGGTGTAGACGAGAAATGCCCCGAACAAATAGAAGACCCAGGAGAACGTATTGATTGCGGCCGCGCCAACCGCGATGAACAAACCGCGCAGGATCAGCGCCAACACGATGCCGATGAGCAAAGCAGATTGTTGCAGTTTCCTTGGAACCGACAGCTTTGTCATGATGATCAGAAAGACAAAAAGGTTGTCAATGGACAACGAGTACTCAGTTAACCAACCGGCGAAAAACTCGGTGCCATAACGCGAGCCACTGACAACGAATACCCCAATGCCAAAGAGGACTGCAGCGCTGACGAAGAACGCCAGATGGGTGGCGGATTCCTTCATGGACGGTTCGTGAGGACGGCGCCCGATGACGAACACGTCAACAATCAGAAATGCCGCTGTGACGGCCAGCGTGATCGTCCAGACCAATGGGGTTACATGCACTTAACTGCCTCCGGTCAGCGATGAGCTGCATAGCCGAGTCGCATGCAGCTGCTGCCGGAGGTCTCACCCACCCTGATCAGGCCGACTCCCCGGGACCAGAAACCGATACCGGCGCTGATCCGTGATGACGAGGTGGTCGCGGTGCTACTGGGGTTACTCCCCTCCAGTGCCGCCAGTCTACCGTGTTGCCCCACCGTGTCGACCCACCGTTGCCGATTCACTCTTGCCGATTTACGGTGTCGACCCACCCACGCTATGTGGAGCTGTGGGAGTGCCCCCTCGATGGCGAGCGAGTCAGTAAGGCGGTTGTAGTCGGTTTCGGGCGGCGTCGAGGTCAAAATCAGGCGCGGGGTACTGCAAATGAAGATCGTTCAACGTCTCACAAAGCAGCCGACCGACAGCCCAGTTGCGATACCACTTTGAATCGCTGGGCACGATGTACCACGGAGCGGCGTCAGTCGACGTACGCGCGATCGCGGTCGCGTATGCGGTCTGGTAGTCGGACCAATATGCCCGTTCGTCGATATCGGCCGGGTTGAACTTCCAGTACTTCGTCGGATCGTCCAGCCGCGCCAGTAGACGCTGACGCTGCTCCGCGTAGCTGATGTGCAGGAAGCACTTCAAAATCGTCGTGCCGGATTCGCTCAGCTGACGTTCGAACGCTTTGATCTCCTCGATGCGCTCATCTCGAGTATCTTCGTCGATCCACTCGTGAACGCGCGTAATTACGACATCCTCATAATGCGAACGGTTGAAGACTCCGATCAGCCCGGCCGACGGCAACGCTTTCCTGACTCGCCAAAGAAAATGATGCGCAGCTTCTTCTGGCGTCGGCTTCTTGAATGACTTGATGCTGACTCCAGCCGGGCCGACCAGTCCGACGACGTGTTTGACGACGCCATCCTTGCCGGACGTATCCATGCCCTGCAGTACCAGCAACACTCTGCGGTTGTCACCGATTGAGCCGTTGGCATAGAGGCGTTCCTGCAGCTCGGCCAGACCAGGACCCGCCTTCAGAAGGTCCTCGGCAGTCTTGGATTTACCACCAGGAGCAAGCGGCTTGGCGTCAGGGTCGTAGCCAAGCAGGCTCACCGGCCCATCGGCAACGCGCAGAGCCTCGCGCACCGATGCGTTCTCATCGGGATCCTGAACGCCACGGCGCGCAGAGCTTTTCGACTTTGACTTGGATGAATCGGACGCCATGAGGGAACCCTAGCGGCTCAACCTCCGTCAGTCGCTGTGGATGGCGTTGTCGGGCGAACCGGTCGGACACCACTGCCGTCAGCATCCGCCTGCTCATCCAGCGCGCTATTGCCCAATCGAGCGAGCGCGACCAGCCGTGAAATCGCTCGCCGGTACTTCTTGCGATAGCCGCCGCTGAGCATTTCCGCAGCAAAGAGCTGATTCAACGGAACACCGGCCGCCACGACAGGAATTTGGCGGTCATAGAGTCGGTCGGCGAAGACCACTAACCGAAGGGCTACATTTTCGTTGGCGGCGACGCCGACGTCTGTCAGCGCGACGAGGCTTACATGATCCAGTAGTGCGCCATATCGGGACGGATGCAGACTCGCGAGATGGGCTGTCAAATCCTCAAAGTCGTCGAGCGTCGCCCCTGCACGCTCGGCTGCCTCGCGAGCCTGATCTCGCGTAGCCGGATCGGGAGGTTCTGGTAGGCCGCGATGACGGTAGTCGGGACCATCCACTCGGATCGACGTAAAGCGGGCGGCCATGGCCTGGATCTCCCGCATGAAATCGACGGCCGCGAACCGATCTTCTCCCAGCCGATCAGGGAGGGTATTGGAGGTAGCCGCAATTCGCACGCCAGCCTCATCCAGGCGCGCAAGGAGCGTCGAGATCAAGACGGTATCGCCCGGATCGTCGAGTTCGAACTCATCGATGGCGAGAAATTTCATACCCGACAGCTCGGTAGTCAACCTGGCGAAGCCAAGTGCCCCGGCGAGATGGGTGAGCTCGACGAAGGTCGCATACGCCTTCGGTGCCGGCGCCGCGTGCCAAGCAGAGGCAAGCAGATGAGTCTTGCCGACGCCGAATCCACCATCTAGGTATAGGCCCGCAGGGCCGGGCGTTACCGCTCGTCGGCGGAGCAGCCCACTGCGCACAGGCCGGTCGAGGTTCGCCACGAAATTCTGCAAGCGAGCCGAAGCCTGTGCCTGGCTGGGCACGTCCGGGTTCGGCCGGTAGGTGTCGAACCGTACGTCGTTGAACAGCGGCGGCGGCACCAGCCCACGAATGAGGGAGTCCACAGCGACGTCCGGTCGGCGATCGGCAAGATGATCCGGCACGAGTACACAGCCTAGTTGTGTTGAGATGGTGGTTATGCGAACACTTCTGCCGAGTACCGATGCCGGCGCCCCGGCTGGTGGCGAACCGACCGATATCCACCAGCATTACGCCACTGACTGGCTGGCCGAGGGTGGTGTGCGAATGAATTTCATCGCGAGTATTGACGGCGGCGCGAGTTCAGCCGGGAAGTCCCGAGGGCTGCAGACGCCTGGGGATAACGCGGTATTCGCGGCATTGCGCGATCTAGCCGACGTCATTCTCGTCGGAGCATCAACGGCTCGGATCGAGCACTATCGTCCGGTCAGGCCAGCGGCCGAACGCCGATCAGCTCGTGCAGCGCTTGGCCTTGCCGAGGTCCCAGCCATCGCGGTCATGTCCGCAAGTCTCGAACTCGACCTCGATGCTGAACTGTTCGCGGCTGTTGATCGAGAGGCGCCGACCCTGATCATCACCGGCTCGTCAGCCCCGCTCACGCGACGGAACGACATCATTGACCTTGCCGCGACAGATACCAAGTTGGTCCTGTTGGAGACACCGTCACCGGCCGGCGGCGGCGTCGACTTCGCAGCAGCCGTGCGCGACCTCAAGGCGTTGGGCTATCGGCGCATTTTGTGCGAGGGGGGCCCACGATTATTCGCCGCGGCCATACTGGCCCGAAGCGTGGACGAACTCTGCCTGACGGTTTCACCAATGCTCGCCGGCCCGTCCGGGCCGCGCATCATCGACGGGCGGCAATGGCCTGAAGACTTGCTGCCGCAACTTCGCCTGACGGGGCTGCTGCTCGAGGACGATGCCCTGTTTTGTCGCTACCTCGTGCAACGCTGATCACATGAAGCTCCCGGTGATGCCGCCCGTTGCCCCCATGCTCGCAAAGTCCGTTGCCAGCATTCCGCCTGGCGCGTCGTACGAACCGAAATGGGACGGATTCCGATCGATCGTCTTCCGGGATCGGGATGAGGTTGAGATCGGCAGCCGGAATGAGAAACCGATGACACGGTATTTTCCCGAGCTCGTCGCGGCCTTCAAGTCTGAACTACCGCAGCGCTGCGTAGTCGACGGCGAGATCATCATCGCCGGTTCTTCGGGTCTGGATTTCGAGGCGCTACAGCAGCGAATTCATCCCGCTGTCTCGAGGGTCAATCTGCTTGCAGAGCAGACGCCCGCGTCTTTTGTCGCCTTCGACCTGCTAGCCCTCGACGACGAAGACCTGACCGGTAGACCGTTCGTCGAGCGACGAGCGCTCCTCGAGCAAGCGCTCTCAGCTTCTGGCGCTCCGGTGTACGTAACGCCCGCGACCACCGATCGCGATCTGGCGCAGCGCTGGTTCTCCGAATTCGAAGGCGCCGGCCTCGACGGCATGGTTGCAAAGCCCCTGGCGATCACGTACCAGCCAGACAAACGGGTGATGTTCAAGATCAAGCACGAACGCACGGCCGATTGCGTCGTGGCGGGATACCGAGTACACAAGTCGGGACCAGATGCGATCGGGTCGCTGTTGCTCGGGTTGTATGCCGATGACGGTTCCCTCGCATCGGTTGGTGTCATCGGCGCATTTTCGATGGCGCGACGCCGTGAATTGTTCACCGAACTCCAACCGCTCGTAACCACCTTCGAAGCGCATCCGTGGAACTGGGCAGTACCGCCCGAAGGAGCGCGCACCCCTAGGTCAGGCGAGACGTCACGCTGGAACGCGGGCAAGGACCTCTCCTTCATTCCGCTTCGCCCAGAGCTCGTCGTCGAGGTTCGTTACGATCACATGGAAGGCACGCGGTTCCGGCACACCGCGCAATTTTCCCGCTGGCGTCCGGACCGTGATCCGGAATCGTGTACGTACGAGCAACTCGAGCGACCGGTCACGTTCGACCTCGGCGAGATCATGCCCGGTCTTGGTTGAAGGGCAGAACAACCACTCGCGTCGCGCTGGATCGAACGCCTAACCTGGGTCGGTAGCCTCAACGCGTGCTGAACCGACGATTTCGGGCCGTCCGCGTCATTGCCCTGGCCCTGCTAGTTACATTGCCACTGGCGGCATGCACGAAATCGAGTAAGGCGTCCCCCGCCACGACGCCCGACTCCCTACCGACAGGGATCCATTCGAGTTCGAGCACCTCGACGACGGTTGCGGCACCTTCGTCCGCTGGCGTCGCCCCCGCCACGTTCTCTGACTGCTCGGAGCAATTCCAAACAGCGATAAGCAACGACAGAGCAAAGCGAATGGAATTCAGCTGCGCCAAAGTCCCGGTGCCATTGGACTATTCCAAACCGAACGGCACCACGATTGATCTCTTCGTTGTAAAGGCGCATCTGGAGAGTCAACGCGCCTCAGACAAAATTGGATCGCTGCTTGTCAACCCAGGTGGTCCTGGCGCTTCAGGCGTGAATCTGGCAGCGGGCCTGGTCACCGAGCTGAGCACTAACGTGTTCGATCACTTTGACCTGGTGGGTTTCGATCCGCGAGGGGTGGGCCTTTCCGCGCCCTTGCAGTGCATCAGCGATGCGCAGAAGGACAATTACAACGCTCAAGATCCAGATGTCCGTACGGCCGCAGGCCGTGCCGCGGCAAGAGCGATGTCGACCTCGATCAACCGTGGTTGCGTGTTGAGGTACGGAAAGGGACTGACCGACTACAACACCGAAGAGACCGCTCGAGATATGGACGTGATACGCGCGGCCGTGGGCGACGCGAAGCTGAACTATCTCGGGTACTCCTACGGAACCAGGCTTGGCGCGGCGTATGCCCATTTGTTCCCAACGAAGATTCGTGTTGCAGTTCTTGACGGCGCTTTGGATCCTGTCACGCCGGAAATCGATACGGACGAACGTCAAGCGCAGGGATTTGAGAACGCGTTCGATCAATTCGCGGCGGACTGTTTGAAGCGTGCACCATGCGCCGTCCTCGGAAATCCACGAGCTGCTGTAACGAAACTGATCAAGTCCGCTGATGCGGCTCCGCTCAAGTCCAGCGCGAACAACGAGACAAGGCGCGCCACTGGGGGCATCGTAACCATTGCGGTGGCGTCTGCACTGTATGACCAGAGTCGCTGGGACTCGCTTGGGCAAGCCCTCGTCGCTGCGCAGAAGGGCGACGCCAAAGAGATCCTGGCGCTCGCCGATGCGTACACCGGTCGGGACGCCGACACGGGCCACTACAGCAATATGATGGATGCCAACCTGGCGATCAACTGCAACGACTCGAAACTCAAGATCACCGATGCACTGGTAGCAGCCAAAGCTGCCTCATGGGTCGCTAAGTACCCGATCTTCGGTATGAATGCCGCCGCAACGCTTTACGCCTGTGTGGACTGGCCTGCTTCGGGTCATCCACTTCCGGCTGCGTCCGCGCCCGCAGCGCCGCCGATCCTTGTCGTGGGAACCATCCACGACCCGGCGACTCCGTACGCTGCTACTGGCATTCTGGCGAAGGCTCTCGGCTCTGGAGTTGTACTCAGTTGGAACGGCGAGGGCCATACCGCCTATCCCAAGACTGCGTGCGTTACCGACAAGGTGAACAGCTACCTGATCACCGCGAAGGTGCCTACCGCCAGCAGCTGCCCAGCAGGCTGATCGGGCGACGGTCAGGCCTTGCTGCGATCAGGCCAGTGCGCCTCCTCGGCGATCTGCGCGGTGTCAGTCGAGCTGCTGCGGCTCGACACCATCCGCGCGCGCTGGCGCTTCGGCCCAGTTTGCTTTGTTCATCCGGGACGGCTGCACTCGCGGCGGCTCGCCCTCCTGCTTGGGGAAGTTCGGCGGGTAGGGCGCATCACCCAGACCACTGTCGCGCTCGTCGCGATCGGCCCACTCCAGCAGCGGCTCGATCGACCACACCGCCTCATCCATGGCCGCATGCAAGTCGCCCAGTTCAGCGAACCGAGCCGGCATTGTGGCTATCGTGAAATCGCGCATCTCCACGTCCGGAAGCTCCTCCCAGGTCACCGGAGCTGAGACAGGACCCCACGGGAAGCCGCGGACACTATAAGCGGAAGCGATAGTGCGGTCGCGTGCGTTCTGGTTGTAGTCCAGAAAGATCTGTTGCCCCCGTTCTTCCTTCCACCATGCGGTCGTCACCAGATCAGGGGCTCGGCGCTCAACCTCCCGCGCAAAGGCGAGTGCAGCGCGACGTACGTCGGTGAAGCCATGGCGAGGTTCGATGCGAACGTAGATGTGCACGCCACGGCTTCCCGAGACCTTCGGCCACCCAACCGCGCCGACGTCGGTCAGTACTTCTCGAACCAGCCCCGCTACAACCTTCGCTTCAGCGAGACCGGTACCAGGCTGCGGGTCAAGGTCGATGCGTAATTCATCAGGGCGCTCGGTATCGGCCCGACGGGAATGCCAGGGGTGAAACTCGACGGTCGACATCTGTACTGCCCACGCGACGTCAGCGAGCTCGGTGACGCACAGCTCGTCAGCCGTGCGGCCGGAGGGAAATCGCACCTGAACCGTCTGTACCCACGGCGGCGCTCCTTTGGGTAACCGCTTCTGGTAGATCTTCTCCCCACTCGTTCCGTCCGGATACCGGTGCAACATGCACGGACGCTCGCGGAGCGCGCGCACGATCCCTGCGCCAACTGAGAGGTAGTACTGCACCAAGTCGAGTTTCGTTTCGCCGCGTTCGGCGAAATAGACACGATCCGGGTTTGTCACCTTGACGACGCGGTCACCTACTTGGAGCTCTGTGTACGGAGACGCCATGCATCGAGGCTATCCGCTATGTCGAACGGCTCGTAGTTGCGCTTGGTGCGTGTCGAATCAAACGCCTCGTCTTCTGAGCTGACAAAGCTGGTCGGAACAAGGCATGCTGAGAGGGTGAACAGCGATCCGATGTCGAACGGCGAACCGGGATCGCGCGATTTTCAACCCGGCCGGATACCCCCTAACCGCCTTCCTCCGATGGGAGCGGGTCCGGGCAACGGCATACGTGCAGGTCGGCCCGAAATCGTGTATCTCGATCCGCACTACGAGCGTCCCGTAAGTCAGTACTCGCCCGAGGGCGAGATTCGGATGATGGGCGATTTCGCGGCCGGTTTGACCCGGCGGCATAGGGTCTCGCGACCGATGGCATTCGCGCTGGTGGCCATCATCCTGTTGCCGATCATCTTGAGCGTGTTTGCAGTGATCGGAACCTGGCTCTGAGATGAATCTCCCCAGGAACTGCACGAACTTCGGCTCAGACGGGCCAGCCAGCTAGACGACTGACAAGCCGCGGACCAACCCTGGGCTGGGTATTGTCGAGTCATGACGAGTTCTCCGATCCACCAGTCAGCGCCCGTCAACAAGACCGATGAGCAGTGGCGGGCTGAGCTGTCCCCTGAGGCCTACCGCGTATTGCGGCAGGCCGCCACGGAAGCACCGTTTCGCGGGGAATACACCGACAACCACCGCGTCGGCGTCTACGCGTGTCGTGCCTGCGGAGCGGAACTCTTTCGTTCCACCGAAAAGTTCGATTCGCATTGCGGGTGGCCGAGCTTCTTCTCGCCACTCGCCGGTGACGCGATCATCGAGCGCGCCGACGATAGCCTTGGTCAACACCGGGTCGAGGTCCTGTGCGCCAACTGTCACAGCCATCTTGGGCACGTGTTCGCGGGCGAGGGCTACGGCACGCCGACTGACCTTCGATACTGCATCAATTCGATCAGCGTGACGTTCGCCGAAGGTCCGTCCGACGCCTGAGGGCTACGGCAAGGTGTCTACCAGCTCGGCGATCGTTCGTCGCGTCCCGGTGTAGAACGGAATCTCTTCTCGGACGTGTCTGCGCGTCTCGGAGCCACGGAGATGGCGCATCAGATCGACTATGCGGTGAAGTTCATCCGCCTCGAACGCCAGAATCCACTCGTAGTCGTTGAGTGCGAAGGACGCCACCGTGTTTGCGCGGACGTCGGGGTACTCCCTCGCCATTTTGCCGTGTTCGGCGAGCAGCTGTCGACGTTCGCCGTCATCTAGCAAGTACCACTCGTACGATCTGACGAACGGATACACGCAGACGTATTTGCGTGACTCCTCCTCAGCCAGAAATGCCGGAATGTGGCTCTTGTTGAATTCGGCCGGCCTATGTAGAGCCATGACGGACCAGACGGGTTTCAATCGGCGGCCAAGCGCTGTGCGACGGAAACGCCCGTATGCCGCCTGCAGTTCCTCGGCGGTTGCGGCATGCCACCAGATCATGACCTCGGCGTCGGCCCGGAGCGCGGAAACGTCGTACACGCCCCGGACGATGACATCACCAGCAGTTAGCTCATCGAACAGAGCTTCAACTTCGTTGGCTATCGGTGCGCGATCGGTGCTCTCGATCGGATTGTGAATCGAGAACACCGACCACGCGGTGTAGCGGATTACATCGTTCAGCTCGCGAGCCTGCTTGCCATCAACCATGTCAGCTATTTTGCCCTTCAACTGGAATTCGACTGAGTTCATTGAGGATTCGATCAACCGCAAGGTGAGCCGAGGCGATACAGGCAGGTATGCCAACCCCGTCGTAGGTCGCTCCACAGACTGCCAGCCCGTCGATCTCGGCGACCGCGGCCCTGATCTTGGCCACGCGCTGCAGGTGGCCGACCGCGTACTGCGGTAGGGCTCCCCCCCACCTTTGAACGTGGCTATCGACCGGCTGCGCTCGAAATCCGGTGATCGTCGCCAATTCCTGTCTCACGGTCGTCACGAGCTCGGCGTCCTCGCGTTGCAAGGTCCATTCCTCGCCCGCCCGTCCGAGGGAGGCTCTCATCAAGGTAACCCGTGAATCACGGCCGACGCCGGGCCACTTCTGCGACGAGAAGGTCATCGCTTTGATCCGGTGACCTTCGACGCTCGGAATGAGAATTCCACTTCCCGCGGGCAACGACGTTCCGGCGTTGTCTGGTTCGTTGACGGCAACATCGAATGCGAGCGTCACGATCGCCATGCTCGCACTTTCAACGGCGCTCAGCTCCACCGACGCGGCTGGAGCGAGACCTGCCAACAGCAGGGCCGACTTGCTTGCCGGCGTGGCCAGCACGACAGCATCTGCTTCGAGCAGGCGGGCATCTGGAACTGGCCCGACCACGAGCCCGAACCCGCGTCGGGTCCGCCGCAGCTCCCGCACCGCTGAACTGGTACGAACGGTAAAACTGCCGGTTGATGCGATGCCGTCGGCGAGCCTTGCCAGCCCTCCATCTAGCGACGCGAACACCGGTTGGTTGGTAGCTGGTGCGTTGGCGAGCTTAGCTCGTGCCGCATCGAGCAGCGATCCGCCTTCGGCCATGAGCTGTGCAGCCAGGCCCGGAATCGCCGCGCGGAGTGAGATTGCTTCGGCGTGGCCTGCATAGACCCCACCCAGTAGTGGGTCGACGATGCGCTCGACAACCTCTGATCCGAATCGCGACGCCACAAGATCGCCGACAGAAACATCTTCCTCGAGCATGGGTAACCGCGGCTGGTTGGGCTCGTCCTCGATCCGTCGCAGCGTGGCGGCATTCAGTACCCGCGCCGCCCGGAGGCTTTCCAGATCGGCGGGGATACCCAACAACGTCCCGGCCGGTAACCGACGATTGGTGCCGCGGTTCCGGAGCATCGCCGCAGTCGTGAGCGGGTGGATCACGGCACCGCCGAGGCCAGCGACTTCCGCTGCTGCGATCCCCTCAGGTCGCCGTGCGAGCATCGCCTCGGCACCGACATCTACCCACGACCCACCGACCTCGACTCTGCGCAGCTTGCCGCCGATCGCTGGCGCCGCCTCGAGCACGATTACCTCAGCGTCTGGGCGTAGCGCCGCGAGTCGCTGAGCAGCGGCGAGTCCTGAGATCCCGGCGCCGACGACAACGATCCTCGGCGCCGGTTTTGCAGCGTCCATACCGTGACCAGCGCGAACCGTCGATCCGCCGTTCTCAGGCTCCGAAATGGGCTGCATCTGACTAAAGCGAGTGGACGAGCTCGACGACCCGAGTCAACATTGCGGGATCGGTGTCGGGTAGGACGCCGTGGCCGAGATTGAAGATGTGCCCAGGAGCTTGGCGACCTTCGGCCACTATCCGCCGGACTTCGGACTCAATCACCGGCCAGCCGGCCAGCAGGAGCGTTGGATCCAGATTTCCCTGCACCGGGGTCGCGCCGCCGATGCGGGTGGCGGCCTGATCCAGCGGAATGCGCCAATCGACGCCGACCACGTCGGCACCAGCCTGGCGCATCAGGTCGAGCAATTCTCCTGTTCCGACGCCGAAGTGAATCTTCGGCGCACGATGCTCTGCCAGCGCCGCAAACACGGACTTGGAGTGCGGCAAGACAAAGTTTCTGTAGTCAGCGGCAGACAGACCTCCGGCCCACGAATCGAACAACTGAACGGCGCTGGCGCCCGCGTCGAGTTGTACCGCTAGAAAAGTCGCCGAGATCTGGGACAGCTTGGCGAGCAACGCATGCCAAATTGCAGGCTCAGCGTGCATGAGGGCTTTGGTTCGCGCGTAATCCTTCGATGGCCCACCCTCGACCAGGTAGCTCGCGAGAGTGTAGGGCGCGCCTGCAAAACCGATCAACGGCGTCTCACCAAGCTCGGCCACCAATTGTCGAACGGAGACGTCGATGTCGAGTAAATCCGATGGGTCGAGCGGTCGAATGCGATCGACGTCTGCGGCGGACCTGATCGGCTGGGCCACAACGGGTCCGACTCCGGCGACGATGTCGATTTCCAGATCGGCCGCGACCAACGGCACAACAATGTCGGAGAAGAAGATCGCCGCGTCGACCCCGTGTCGACGAACCGGCTGCAGCGTGATCTCCGTCACGAGATCAGGCGTGCGGCAAGCGGCAAGCATCTTCGTCCCCGCCCGTAGCTCGCGGTATTCGGGCAGTGAGCGCCCGGCCTGGCGCATGAACCACACCGGCGGGTGTTCGACCTGCTCACCGCGTGCGGCCCGCAGGAGCAGGCTGCCTTCTGCCTCGGCCCCGGGAATGGCCCCGGGAATGGCCCCGGGAATGGCCCCGGGAATGGCCCTAGCGGCGGTCTGGTTCTGCATCGGGTTCGGCGTTGAAGTCGTCATCTCGAAGTCCATGTTTGCACGGCCTCCCATCGCGCCGGCACGGCAGGTCTCCACGCCTGACCTGCGAGCGGAGGCCTCCCAGGCGCGGCGCGCCTCACGCGTCGAGCGCGGTCTCCATGCGAGGTTGCTAGGCGGATAGCGACTACCCGGAGTTAACTCGGGGTACTCCCGAAAGGATCGAACCATGTTGGCCGACTCCGGCGTGACGCTCGGCGGCGACCTTTCTACGCCTGCGGCCGACGACGACGCGGTACCGAACAACGCTCCAGAGGTCTTCAGGCTCGCCGTAGAGGCCCTGCTGGCTACCCCACTGCGCCGGGAAGCCTTACTGGAGAGAATTCGCCCCCCGCAGCGACTCGCACCCTGGTCCTTTGCGGTCGCGGTCGACATAGAGACAACAGGTCAGGAGGGCGCCACCGGCCGACTCGTGGTTCTCTACGACCCGGACGGCGCGGAGGCATGGGATGGCGAAATCCGGCTAGTTGCCTATGCCCAGGCTGATCTTGCCGCGGACATGGCCGGCGATCCGTTGCTTCCGGCGGTCGGCTGGAGCTGGCTCACCGAAGCTCTCGATCAAAGATCTGCACCGCATACGGCTGTCGGTGGCACGGTCACGCAAACGACGTCGACTCGATTCGGCGACGTTCACGGGCCGCGCAGTACGACCCAACTCGAACTGCGCGGGTCATGGACCGCGACAGAGACAGATCTGAGCCCGCACGTGCTGGCCTTTGTCGATTTGCTGTCCGCGGCTGCCGGGCTACCGCCGGAGGGTGTGGCAGTTCTAGGTGACCGCTGAGCCCGAAGATCCCGTAGCGACTCGAGGTCCCACAGAACCCAGGGGCCTCACGCAACGCCACGGGGATTCAGAGCAATATCCAGAGTTGGCGCCAGACGACGATTCAGAATCCGGTCCTGAGGCAGCGGCGGTCACGGCTGTGCCGGTGCTCCTGCGCAGCCCGCGCGACGGGACGCCGACCCCACTGATCACGCAGGCCGAGCTTGCGGTCGCGGTGGCCGGACTCGCAGCTGCTCACGGACCAGTGGCCATCGATGCCGAGCGAGCCTCCGGGTATCGCTACAGCCAGCGTGCCTACCTGGTCCAGATCCGGCGAGCGGGTTATCCAACCGTTCTCATCGATCCCATCGCCCTGCCGGACCTTTCATCGGTCGGTGCCGTACTTGCTGACGTCGAGTGGATTCTGCACGCCGCAAGCCAGGACCTTCCGTGTCTGGCCGAGGTCGGAATGCGACCACGACGGTTGTTCGACAGCGAGCTGGTTGGCCGGCTGCTGGGCTCTGAGCGGGTGGCGCTCGGCACGATGGTCGAGCAGTACCTCGGCATTTCGCTCGAAAAGGGGCACTCGGCAGCTGACTGGTCGACGAGGCCATTGCCCCAGGACTGGCTCGACTACGCCGCCCTCGACGTCGAGCTGCTCATTGAATTGAGAGCGGTATTGCTCGACCAGCTCGAGCAGACCGGCAAGCTGACCTGGGCCGAGCAGGAATGCCAGGCGATCTTGGATGCTCCACCGCCCGCGCCCCGAGCCGAACCCTGGCGGCGCATCTCAGGCATTCATTCCATTCGCAACCGCCGACAACTGGCGATGGCTCGCTCCCTGTGGGAGGCACGCGACAACCAGGCAGCACAGCGCGATATTGCCCCGGGCCGCGTGTTGCCCGACTCGGCCATAGTCGCCGCGGTCAAGGCGAACCCGAAGAATCCGGGAGAACTCCTGGCCGTACCGCTGTTCAACGGTCCTCGCCAGCGCCGTCAGGTCCGTCAGTGGTACGGCGCACTTGAGGCTGGTCGCCGGTTGACCGAATCTGATCTGCCGTCGCTCACGCAGCTCAGCGCGGATCCCGACGCGATGCCGGCGCCGGCGCGGTGGCGCGACAAGGATCCGCAAGCCGCGGTTCGCCTCTCCGCGTGCAAAGAGGTCGTTGCCAGCGTTGCCGCTGTACACCAAGTCGTGAGCCAAAACTTGCTTGCTGGTGACGTCCTTCGCCGCCTGGCGTGGCGATCGGTATCGCCGTTGGACGAGGCGACGGTACGAGCCCGGCTAGCCGAACTCGGCGCACGACCCTGGCAGGTCGACCTCTTGGCAGCCAAACTCACCACGGCCTTGATGCCACCTCCAGACCTCTGAGACTGCTCCCCTTCCGTCGATCACCGATCCGGCGCGCCCTTTCCGCTTGAGACGAATGACCGGTCGGAATCGCACAGGATTCTGGATGCCGCTACAGTTAAGTTACCGGTCGGTAACACGCCCGTCCGAGTCACGTTCTGACCGCCAGGTCGGTATCGCAGGGAGACCATTGTGATTTCTCGTCAGCTCAAGAACGTCGTTTTCGTCGACGGCGCACGGACGCCTTTCGGCAGGGCAGGTAAGGGGGTCTATGCCGAGACCAGGTCAGACGATCTCATCGTCCCGGTCATCCGCGAACTACTTCGACGCCATCCCGCCCTTCCGCCGAACCGTGTCGACGAGGTGGCAATCGCTGCGGCTACGCAGATCGGCGACCAGGGCCTTACGATCGGAAGGATGGCAGCGCTTCTGTCTGGCCTGCCCAAATCCGTTCCGGGTTACGCGATCGATCGCATGTGCGCGGGCGCGATGACGGCGGTCACGAGCGTAGCCGGTTCCATCGCCTTCGGTGCCTACGACCTGGCCATCGCTGGCGGTGTCGAGCACATGGGCCGCCACCCGATGGGCGAAGCCGCCGATCCCAATCCACGGCTGTTTGCAGACCGCTTGGTCGGAGCCGATGCGCTTTCGATGGGCGCCACGGCCGAGAATCTTCACGACCGATTTCCCGACATCACCCGAGACCGCGCCGATCGGTACGCGCTGCGTAGCCAGGAGAAGGTCGCGAAGGCATATGCCGAGGGCAAGATTCAACCGGACCTCGTTCCGGTCGCGACCCGTTCGGCCGATACCGGATGGGGTTTGGCAACCCGGGACGAACCGCCGCGTCCAGGTACCACGCTCGAAGACCTGGCTAGCCTGAAGACACCGTTTCGGCCGCACGGCCGGGTTACCGCCGGCAATGCCGCGGGACTGAACGACGGCGCTACTGCGTGCATCCTGGCGAGCGAGGACGTAGCTATCGAGTTGGGGCTACCCATCAAGATGCGACTCGTTGGCTACGGCTTTGCCGGCGTCGACCCGGAAATTATGGGCATCGGACCGATTCCATCGACAGAGAAGGCGTTGAGCAGCAGCGGATTGCGCATTGAGGATATCGGGCTCTTCGAGTTGAACGAAGCCTTTGCTGTTCAGGTGCTTGCCTTTCTGCAGCACTACCGAATCGGCGACGACGACCCCCGCGTCAATGCATACGGTGGAGCGATCGCTTTGGGCCATCCGCTTGCGTCGTCGGGGATTCGCCTGATGACCCAGCTCGCCCGACAATTCGCAGAACATCCCGAGGTGCGATATGGCCTCACGGCGATGTGCGTCGGCTTCGGTCAGGGAGGCACTGTTATCTGGGAGAACCCACACCACGGCGGAGGATCTGAGCTCGATGACGCGCTCACCGAGACACCTGCTGGGGCTGGAAATGGGCAGGTCACGGCATGAACGCACCGCGCTACGACGGCGAGATCGTCACAAAGTCCCTTGTGCGCTATCTCGATCTTCCCGGGCTCTCGGGAGAGTTTGCCCTTATAACGCTTGACAACGGTCACGATCACACCAAGCCATCGACCTTCGGTCCCGCAGGTCTGGATTCGCTCGACACTGCGCTTGACGGTATAGCCGCACGATCGCCCAGGGTCAGCGCGGTCGGGATCACCGGTAAGCCGTTCGTGTTCAGCGTTGGAGCCGACATCTCGGCAGTCGGCTTGATCCGCACACGTCCGCAGGCATTGGCGATTGCCCAACACGGCCATCGCGTGTTCGGTCGGATTCGCGACCTTGACGTCCCCACCTTCGCCTTCGTCAATGGTGCGGCTATGGGTGGTGGCCTCGAGTTGGCGCTGCACTGCGACTACCGAACGGTATCGGCATTGACCGCTTCGATTGGGTTTCCCGAATGTTTTCTGGGTCTTGTTCCAGGCTGGGGCGGCACGCAGCTGTTGCCAAATCTAGTCGGCTCCGACAACGCGATCACCGTCATCGTCGAGAACGCCCTGAATCAGAACAAGATGCTCAACGCAAAGCAGGCGTTGGCGCTCGGGATGTTCGACCAGTCGCTTGACGCCGCAGACTTCCTTGCCGAGTCCCTTCGGTGGGCAGTGAAGGTGGTTGACGGCTCGACACCCGTCCTTCGCGCGCCGGTCGATCGGTCTGACACCTGGGGGGCGGCTGTCACCCGCGGCCGAGTCTTGGCCGACAGGTTGGTCAACCGCGCGGCGCCGGCGCCCTATCGTGCTCTGGACTTGATTGCCCTGGCCAGAGACGTTTCGTTCGAAGAAGCAACGCAAGCCGAGGACGAGGCACTTGCTGACCTGATCATGAGCGACGAACTGCGCAGCGGTCTGTACGCTTTCGACCTCGTCAACCGAAGGGCCAAACGTCCGCCCGGTGCGCCGGACAGGTCGTTGGTTCGCCCGGTGAGCAAGGTTGGCGTGGTTGGCGCCGGGTTGATGGCGGGGCAACTCGCATTGCTGTTAGCGCGTCGACTTCAGGTGCCGGTCGTCCTCACCGACCTCGACGAAGGCCGACTCGATGCTGGCGTTGCCTACGTTCACGGCGAGCTCGACGCAATGCAGGTGAAAGGTCGTCTCACCGCCGACAAAGCGAATCGCTTGAAAGCACTCGTAACCGGCTCGCTCACAAAAGACACGTTCGCCGACGCAGATTTTGTCATCGAGGCCGTATTCGAAGATATCGAGACCAAGAAGGCTGTATTCGCGGAATTGGAAGAGTACGTTGCCTCCACTGCGATCCTGGCAACGAACACCTCGTCGCTATCGGTCTCCAAGATGGCCGAGGGTCTTACCCACCCAGGGCGCGTCGTCGGCTTCCACTTCTTCAACCCCGTAGCAGTCATGCCACTGGTGGAGGTCGTTCGGGGCACATTGACCGACGACCAAACGCTGGCGACCGCGTTCGGGATTGCCAAGACTCTGGAAAAGACTGCGATCGCTGTGAAGGATTCGCCCTCCTTCATCGTGAATCGTCTGCTCGGCCGATTCATCGCGGAGGTGAGCCGCATCGTCGACGAGGGGACGCCGATCGAGGTCGCAGATGGATCGTTCGCCGGCTTGGCGCCGATGCCACCGTTTGTCTTGCTGGCCTTGGTGGGACCGCCGATCGCCTTACACAACTCAGAGACGTTGCAGGCCGCGTTCGGTGAGCGATTCTATGTCTCTGACAACCTACGCAAGCTGGTCTCCGCCGGACTTCGCGGAATTTATAGCCGGGACGGTGAGCAACCCCGGATAGACCCGAAGGTCACGGCGCTGTTCGAAGTCGCGGCAGACCCAGTCGTGTTGACAGCTGACGAGGTTCGCACGCGTGTGCTGTCAGCGCTGGCCGAAGAGTCACGCCTGATGCTGGACGAAGGTGTGGTGGCCGAGCCCCAAGATATTGACCTCGCCATGATCACTGGAGCCGGCTTCTCTTTCTTCAACGGAGGAATCACGCCGCTGCTCGACCGCCTGGGGATCTCTCAGCTTGTGACCGGTCGCCGTTTTCTGGATATCGGCGTAGCCGGTATCCAGCAATGAGCGAGCCCCTCAGGGCGCGTCGGCGATCGACTGAATATCTTTGACCCCCAGGTCGAGCAGCGCAGCCTGAGCGTTGCCTGGCTGATACCTCACCACCGCGCCTTCGGACCCAACGGCGACCACGAAGCCTCCCCACCAAGTTGGCAGCAGTGGCGCTGGAATCGGGAAACCGTCTTGCTCGAAAGCCGGGGCCTCCGGCGAGGTCGCCGTAGACGGCGAATTGGGATCGCCGGGCCGGCCAGGCGACGATGACCCGGTGGGGGTCGCCCCGCCGGGCAACGGCGAGGTGCCAGCCCGGTTCAGTGAGTCTGACGGTATGGCCGAACTGCGCGAATCACCAGCGTCTGAAGGGCCATTCGTGCCGTTCGAGCTCGGCTTGACGAGCGGAGCGGTCAGGGCCAGGACTTCAATCTGATTGCCTACGGACTTGTCAAGCTGCGCTACCGCGAGGCGGCGACGAGAACCTACCTGCGCGTACACGGCGAAGGCAGAACCGTCCGGCGAAAACGACGCGGGGCCGGTCACTGTCAATCCACGAGTGGCTTCGTACCAACGAGTCCCTGCAACAGCCGTGGGTGTCGCTGATGGCGTGGCCGATCCGCTGTGCTCTGAACTCGACGATTCCTTAGCGGATGAGTTCGACGATGCCTTGGCGGGTGGCCGCAGGCCAGAGCTGCTTGCCGATGGGCTGACCGTGGTCGTCGCAGTCGACGTGACGTATGTCAACGGCATGATTCCGAACTCTCGCCGCTGGACATCCCACACAAGCAGATCCGTCTGCGTCGCTGCGAGCGGATAGACCGTCCCGATCGGGCGGAGCGTGCCATTCGGTCGAATCAGGACGGCGGTGGCAGACAGTGGTTCCAGTGGAACCGAACCGTCGAAGACCTGGTTCAACGGTTGCCACGCGACCAGACCCACGGTTGTGTCGGTGGCTGCTCGGGTACCTCTCGGCAGATCAAACAGCGCGCTTGTCATACGACCGGACGCGTCGTAGCGACGCACGCCAAAGTCCCGCAAGACGACATTGCCCGTTTTGGAGGATGACGAGCTCTGCGAACCTGACGGCCCATCCGATGAAGAACGTGCCTCTGATGACGAGGGTGAGACCTTCGGCGCCAGGAAGTCCAACCTGCCGGGGTCGGCCAAGGCAACCTCAACGATCACCGCCGCAGTCCCCTGCACCGCGGGCAACACGGCGTCGGCGAGGCCGAGGTCGATGACCTGCAGCTTCTGCGTGACCGCGTAGGCGTGCTGGCGGTCACCTACTGCGGCCAGCACCACGCTCAACCCTCGGTTGGTCAGCACTGAGCGTGGCCGGGCCGCGGCTGGCAGAAGCACTCGGTGGACGGTGGTCCCGAGTTTGTAGTCGACCTCGTCCTGATGAATGACCAGAGTGGCTGGGACATCGACGGGTGCCGTGGGTGATCCAGAAACGACCACGGACTTCCCGCTGGGCCTCGAAGACGGCTGGGGCTCGCCATGCACGATCAGTAACACAGCGACCGCGAGGAGCACTGCGACGCCGAACCCGGGATTCGTGGTCCAGTGCGGCAGAGCAAAGCGAGGCGATCGGGACTGTTTCATTCTTGTGAAAGCTTAGCCGGGGCCTTTCCTGCGACTCGGATCGCGGCCTAGCCCTGCTCGGCTGCATTGTTTCGTAGCCCGAGTCGGCGCGGCTTGCTCTCGTTGGCCGGCGGTCGTCGTCAGACCCGTACTGGCGCGACCTCGTCCACCGTGGCGAGCGGGAGCGAGATGTCGACTCGCAGGCCCCCTTCCGCGAGCGCCTCGGCTCGAATCGAGCCGTGGTGTGCGTCGACGATTGCTCGCACAATGGACAGACCGAGCCCGGCACCTCGTTGCGAGGTTCTCGCTCGACCACCCCTGCGGAACGCATCGAATAGGCCCAGTACTTCATCAGGCGCAACCGCAACGCCGCTGTTGGACACTACGACGCGCGCGCGGGGGCCAGCCGAGGTCGTTGCGGCGGAGGTCTCGATTCGGACCCAGCCCCCGTTGACGTTGTATCGCACCGCGTTTTCGACGAGATTGCCGATCACTCGCTCGAGCAGCCTCGGATCACCTGTTGTGCGGACTGGCGGACCCTCTGCGGTGATGCTGATCCCGCGCGTAACCGCTTCGGCCTCGGCCGCCGCAACTGCGTTGGGAATCAGCTCGTGCAGGTCGACCTCCTCCGACACCTCGAGACCCTGGCCTTCGCGGCCCTGTAGTCGGGCAAGCGCCAGGAGCGCGTCTGCGAGTCTCTGAGCACGATTGGTTGCGTCCCGAAGCACCTCGCCCATCCGGCGCAGATCCTCGACGCTGGCCTGGGGATCGGACAACGTCACGTCGAGCTCTGTTTGAATCACCGCGAGCGGAGTCCGCAACTCGTGGCTGGCATTGGCCACAAACCTTCGTTGACTGTTGAAGGCGGCGTCAAGGCGGCCGAGCATCTCGTCGAACGTGTCAGCGAGCTCCCTGAGCTCGTCGTCGGGGCCGCCCAACGCGATCCGTTCGCTCAGCGTCTTGGTTGACAGGCTGCGCGCGGTGGCAGTGATCCTGGCAACCGGGAGCAATGCCTGACGGGCCAGCAGGTAGCCGCCGACAGCGCCGATCAGGACAATGATGCCGAAGTAGAGCAAACCGTTGTTCAACAGGTAGGCCAAGGCGTTGTGCCGGTTCAGCTCTTCAACCTCTGTCGGGTTGAAGGTTCTCGGAACTCCGTTGCGGTCCGTAAAGGTGACGTCGCCAGCCGGAAAATTCCCATTTATCGTGTTGTTGCGCAGCGACCGATCGAGCAGCATGTATGAGGTAAGCAGCAGCGCAGCACCGATCAGGAGGACAAGCGCGCCATAGAGCAGCGCCATCCTGATTCGTAGTGTGGGCTGCACCAACCTCACGACTCGGCCGAACCTCCATCGCTTTCGACGGCGGGCTCTTCGATCACCAGGGTGGGATCGATTCGGTAACCGGAGCCGACCACCGTCTCGATGATCGCCGGTTCACCCAGCTTGCGCCTCAACGTCATCATCGTCACTCGAACCGTCGTGGTAAATGGGTCGGCGTGTTCGTCCCACACACGATCGAGCAGCTCCTCACTCGATACGACGACGCCCGCTGCAGAAAGCAACGTCTCGAGCACGCCGAACTCCTTGCGGGTCAGATCGACGTTTCGGCTCGAACGCACCACGGTGCGCTTCGCCGGATCCAGAATCAGATCGCCCGCTTGCAGAACCGGAGGCGCGGCCGGCGTGGCCCGACGACCTAGCGCGCGTACGCGAGCCACGAGTTCGGCGAACGCGAACGGCTTCGCCAGGTAGTCGTCCGCCCCCAACGCCAAGCCTTCGACCTTGTCCTCGATCGACCCACTGGCCGTCAACATGATCACTCGGGTCAGGACACCTTCATCGGTGAGCGACCGGCAGATCTCGTCACCACTCTTGCCGGGGAGATCCCGGTCGAGCACGACGACGTCGTAGCGAGTCTGGGTAGCCTTGCTGAATCCGTCGTCGCCGTCGTATGCGACGTCGACCGCCATGCCTTCACGACGCAGCCCGCGAACAACCGCATCGGCAAGCTGGGTCTCGTCCTCGACCACAAGTACGCGCACGCTGTCTCCGCTTCCTCATTTACTTCGGCCCCCGTCGGGTCGGAGGTTCCAGCACACCTTCTCACGAAGATGTGCTGTCATGTTTTACCGCGATATCGGAATTGAACTCAATCGTGTTGCTGCTCGATGTCCGCCGTCAGCGCACGATCCCCCGTAACGACCTCGCTCTCTACCTCGGTGCGCCCGATGACGCCGGCCGCAAACTCGACCGTGCGCCGGGCAATACCCTGTGGTGTTAGTCCGATACGTGTTTTTACGTCAGCCACACGACCATGATCCAGGAACTCGACCGGAATGCCGAATTCCCGTGTCGGCACCGAGAGCCCTGCCAGGGCCACATGCTGCGCCAGTCGAGATCCCACGCCGTTGACGACTACGCCGTCTTCAATCGTCACCATGACCTGCGCGTCGGCAGCCAATGCGGTCAGGGACGGCGAAATCGGAGTAATCCAGACCGGGTTCACCACGCGAACCCGATAACCGGCCTCGCTCACCCGCTTCGCCGCGCCCAGAACATCATGAGCCAGCGCCCCGATCGACACCATCAAAATGTCCACCGGAGCTTCGTCGGGTTCTTCGAGCACGTCGACGTCACCAACTGCGCGTTTCGCTGGGACGTCGGCTTCGAGCGCCGTCTTCGGATACCGAAGCACCGTCGGATGGTCGCTCATCGCAACGGCCTGACGGAGCGCCATGCGCAGAGTCGGCTCGTCGCGCGGCGCCGCCATGTGGATGCCGGGAACGATGCCGAGCATCGCCATGTCCCACATGCCGTTGTGCGACGCACCGTCCTCGCCCGTGATACCTGAGCGGTCGAGCACGATCGTCACGCCGGCTCGGTGCAGCGCGACGTCCATCAGCAGTTGATCAAAGGCTCGGTTCAAGAAGGTGGCATAGAGCGCGACGACCGGATGTAGGCCGCCCGCGGCCATTCCCGCAGCCGAAGTCAGGGCGTGCTGTTCGGCAATGCCCACATCGAAGGTCCGCTCCGGGAAACGCGCAGCGAAGGCACTGAACCCGACCGGGTCGAGCATCGCCGCCGTAACCGCAACGATGTCATCCCGCTCGCTGCCGAGTTGCACGATTTCGTCAGCGAACACCCGCGTCCAACTGCGAGACGGCGTTCGGTTGAGTTGCTCGCCCGTTTCAGGATCAATCACGCCGACCGCGTGCATCTGATCGACCATGTGATTCTCGGCGGGCGCGTACCCGTAACCCTTACGCGTCACACAATGCACAAGCACTGGGCCACCGAACTGCCGGGCAAGGGTGAAGGCGTGCTCAAGGGCGACGCGATCGTGGCCGTCCACGGGCCCCAGATATTTCAGACCTAGATCCTCAAACATGCCTTGGGGGGCAATGAGGTCTTTCATCCCCCGCTTCAGGCCGTGTAAGGCGTCATACAGCGGAGGCCCGACGACTGGAGTTCGACCCAGCGTTCCCTTTACATTGCGGAGTACCCGCTCGTAGCCAGGGCGTAGGCGCAAGCCAGCGAGGTGATTGGCGAACCCGCCGATGGTAGGCGAGTACGAGCGACCGTTGTCGTTCACAACGATCACCACCGGACGATCGGAGGCGGCGATGTTGTTCAGGGCCTCCCAACACATACCACCGGTGAGCGCGCCGTCGCCTACAACCGCCACGACCGGACGGCGGTCACCTCGAATGTCAAAAGCCTTCGCCAGTCCATCTGCGTACGACAGCGCAGTCGAGGCGTGCGAGTTCTCGATCCAATCGTGTTCGCTCTCGGCCCGACTCGGGTAGCCAGACAAGCCGCCCGTCTGGCGCAACGTGTCGAAGGACTCGCGGCGACCGGTGACGATCTTGTGCACATAACTCTGGTGGCCCGTGTCGAACAGAACGGGCTCAGCGGGCGAGTCAAATACGCGGTGCAACGCGATAGTCAGCTCGACCGCACCGAGGTTTGGGCCCAAATGGCCGCCGGTTTTCGAAACCTGACGGACCAGAAAATCTCGGATCTCGGTCGCGAGCAAGGACAGATCCTCGGCGCTCAGCCGCCGCAGATCCGACGGACCTGAGATACGACTAAGGACGGAGCCTACGGTGCCAGCCATCAGTCTCGATCCTCCGGCTCCCCTTTTTGCTGAACGCCGACGGAAGTTGCACGCCCTCGGCGACCAGCGATTCGATAGGTCAGAGACACAGCGTAGTCGCCCGGCCCCTGCGACGCTGGCTGCCGTGCTGGGTGGCATCAGTCGTGCCGAGTGGAGTCAGCTGCCGACGGAGCGCGGGGGCGTGAGAACCGCGATGCACTCGACGTGATGAGTCATCGGGAAGGCGTCGAAGGCTGACACCTCCGCTAGCTGCCATCCGGCGTCGAGCGCAGTCCGGATGTCACGCGCCAGCGCGGCCGGATCGCACGCGACATACGTGATCAAGCGGGCGCCGCTGCTCAACAGAGCCGTCATCACCTCGCGACCCGCGCCGGTACGCGGTGGGTCGAGGATCACCAGATCAATGCCGCCCATGTCCTGTATGGCGGCGTTGACGGATCGAGCGGTCACCGACGCTGCCCGCATGCCTGCCCACGGCAGGTCCTTCAGATTGTCGGCAGCGTCGGCCACAGCGCCCCGATCGGCCTCGATACCGATGACCACGCCTCGTTCACCGACTGCCTCGGCGAACACCGCCGTGAAGAGACCGGCGCCCGCGTATAGATCCAGGACCCGCTCGGCCGGCTGCGGCCGAGCAGCCGTAGTGACCGTCTCGGCGAACGTCTGGGCCGCGCCTGGATTGGTCTGCCAGAAACCACCCGCTTGCGTGAGGAATGTCCGGCCGGCCGCCCGATAGGTCAGCCGGCGCGGGCCCGAAACCTGATCGACCACGAGTCTCGGCCGCCCGGCTCTAGCAGCCCGCCTCGGCGACGATGCCTGGTTCTTCGGCCGAGAACTGCGTCGTCCGTCAGGCTGGGGCGACTGCTGCGCACTGGGGGTAACCATCGCAAGCACCGCGATCTCGTTGACGTCATCAACCGCGACCTCGACCTCAGTTACACCGGGCCATGCGGTGGCCAAGGCCGCTGCATCGCCAACACCGGCCGCGCCAAGCGGGCAGGCTTCGAGCTCGATGATCCGGTGCGATCGGTGAGCCCTGAGACCCAGTCGACCAGCGGCCGAGACCGCATACCGGATGCGGCGACGCCACCCCAGACCGGTCCCCGACAGTGGCTGCACCTCGACAGACATATTCAGTCCCGCCAACCGTGCGAGTTGCTCATTGACGACCGATGCCTTGAGTTTGCGCTGTGCAGCCAGATCGACGTGCTGAAAATCGCACCCGCCGCAGCCTGCGGCACCCGAATACTGACATGCTGGCGCCACCCGATCCGGTGAACTCGTCACGACCTCAACAGCATCGGCCCTGCAGAAACTGCCACCGCCGTCTTCGGTTACTTCGATCAATACCTTTTCGCCCGGGAGCGTATGGCGAACGAAGATGACCCGACCTTCGTGTCGCGCGATGAAATGGCCGCCGTGAGCCACCGGCCCCACCTCTACGAGCAGTCGTCGGCCTACCCAGTTCGGCGACGCGGGAGGCGACGCGGGAGGCGATGCGTGAGTCGACCCGGTCCGCTCGCCGGGTGTCGGGACGGAATCCATCGTCACCCTGGGCACCCTAGTCGCCGCGGCGCATCGGCAAACTGTGTAGCGTGCCGGGCGTGCACATCGTAGTCATGGGGTGCGGCCGAGTCGGATCGACTCTCGCCCATCACCTGCAGCGTCTCGAACACAGCGTTGCGGTCATAGATCAGGACCCAACCGCCTTCCGACGGCTCGGTCCAAGCTTCAACGGCAAGACCATCGCTGGTATCGGCTTCGATCGCGACACGCTGGTGGACGCCGGCATCGAGGGCGCCGATGCCTTCGCCGCGGTGTCCAGCGGTGACAACTCGAACATCATCGCCGCGCGGGTCGCACGCGAGACGTTCGGTGTGGGCCACGTGGTGGCCAGAATCTATGACCCTCGCAGGGCGGAGGTCTACGAGCGGCTGGGCATACCCACGATCGCCACAGTTCCGTGGACCGCGAGTCGACTTCTCAAGAACATTCTTGGCGGCACGATCGACGAAGAATGGCGCGACCCGACCGGCCAGGTAGTAATGCTTCATGTGGTGATTGCCGAAGGCTGGGTCGGGCAGAAGCTGAACGCGTTCGAAGAAGCAACAGGAGCCCGGGTTGCCCTGATCAGCCGATTCGGTCGCGGCGAACTCCCGACGGCGCACACTGTAATTCAGGCCGGTGACGAACTGCACGTCACCGCGACTGATGACCTGGCCGACGGAATCCGTGAGGCTGCGGCTGAAGGACCCGTAGGAGGGCGTCACTGATGAAGATCGCGATTGCCGGAGCCGGCGCTGTCGGTCGGTCGATAGCCAGGGAGTTGATCACCAACGGACACGACGTGTTGCTGATCGACAAGGACGAGCGCAAGGTACGGATGGAGCGCATTCCCGAGGCGCAGTGGCTCCTAGCCGACGCCTGCGAGGTCGACAGCCTGGAGACCGCCCGTCTTGAGGAATGCGAGGTAGTCATTTCGGCGACCGGCGACGACAAGGTCAATCTGGTCGTGTCGCTGTTGGCTAAGACCGAGTTCTCAGTTCGCCGGGTCGTCGCCCGAATCAACCATCCGGCCAACGAGTGGCTGTTCACAGAATCGTGGGGAGTCGACGTCGCGGTCTCGACGCCGCGCGTACTAGCTGCCTTGGTCGAGGAGGCAGTCTCCGTCGGCGACGTCGTCCGCCTCTTCAGCTTGCGCGAGGGTCAGGCCAACCTCATCGAAGTCACCCTGCCGGTCGGCGCCCCGTGCGCAGGCATTCCCCTTCGTGACCTCGACCTGCCCTCCGACGCAGCCATAGTGGCAATCATTCGAGCGTCGAGGGTCATCACGCCAACGCCGGACGAGCCGCTCGAACCGGGTGACGAGCTACTCTTCGTTGCCCTCCCCGAGGCCGAGCCCGCCATCCGAAAGGCCGTCTGCGCGGCTTGAGCCGCCGGAGACAATGTCCGGCGACTCTTCGAGCCGTTTCCTTGCGCGGCGAACGATCCAAAATGCGAACGCCAGCACCGCGACGTACAAGGGATATCCCATCGCCAACCGGGCGACAGCCAACAGGCCGGTTTCATTCTTTTGGAAAAGGCTGAACTGGACCGCTGCCCGAGCCGCGAACATCGCCGTCGCAGCTGCTGTGGCGAGCATGTAGGCGCGAAGCAGTGAGGGCCGTCGATACCAACTACGACCTTCCGCCATCGGTGTGGGTTCCAGAAACTCCCACAACACACCGACGAGTGGACGCCGCACAATCAACGACAAGGCGAAGACAGCTGTATAAACGAACGAACCGGCGATGCCGAGCAGGAAAAAGCCCCTAGCTTGGCCCGTCCTCGCCGCAATCGCGGCGGCGACGGCAACGCTGAAAAGACCCATCAGGGCCTGCTGAATCGACTGATGGCGGACCAGACGGTACGCGGCCACCAAAATCCCTGACGCCACCGCCGCAACGATGGCGTTTCTCAGCCCGCCCACGCTGTTGGCTATCACGAAGACAACTGGCGGAATCGCTGTGGCCACGGTGCCAGACCAACCGCCGAGAGAATCAAGCAGCTGTTGCCGCGCCTGCTCCTTCAACCCAGTCTTGGCATCACCATCACCGTCATCAGCACCGTCATCAGCACCAGCACCAGCACCAGCATCAGCACCAGCACCAGCACCGGCACCGGCACCGGCACCGGCACCGGCACCCGAAGGGCTTAACGAACCGGTGCCGACGACAGGGGGTATCGCAAGGTCAGGATCAGTTTCGCCACGCCATGCGTGGCCTGGGTCGTCCGCCGACCGGCTCACAGCACTCAGCCCTGTTGTTCCTGCTCGACCGCCGCCGCAATCTGCTCTGCGGCCTCTCGCGGCAATTGGAGCGGTACTGGGTCGCGCACCGGCAGCGGCTCGTTCCCGCGAACAACGACGAGCGCCCGAAAGGCCGCAATGAATACGGCCGACTTCTCGGCCTCGGCCGCCGGACTGCCTGCGAGCATGGCGCGTAGGAACCATCGCGGGCCATCGACTCCGATGAATCGGACCGGCGTGACACCTCCAGGTGCTGGCAAGGTCCCGTTGAGCTCGATGCCGAACTCGCCTTCCACTTCCCTGGTCTTGCCGCCCTGCTCGGTGATCGAGGCCTTGATCTCGCCCCGCACTTCATCCCAAATACCCTCGCTGCGCGGCGCCGCAAATACGCCAAGCTGCATCTGGCCTGCGTCGTTGACCAGGTTCACGGTGGCGACTGTGCCTTGATCGTCGACCTCGACCCTGAGCTCCAGACCGGTGTCCACCGGGATCCGCAGTGCACCAAGATCAAGTCGCTCCGTACCGTCGTCCGGCGCGTCATGGATATCAAAAGGACCGGTCGTTGCCTCGGCCTCGCGGGGACGCTTGGTCTCCCACGGCGGTGTGGCATCCAGCTTTGAGCGCTCTGTGCGCCTCTCTTTGCGCCGCGGCGCCATTACTGATCGTCTCCCTGTTCCCGTGTTGTTATCGCCGTCGGTGCGATCGTTGGTTCCGCTGGCACGCCGTGCACTCGAGTGAGTGCTGATGACCCGCCCGTGGACCCATGGCCGCCGTCTCCTCGTTCAGAGGGCGGCAGGTCTGAGATTTCTACGAAGTTGGCGTGTTCCACGCGCTGGATTACCAACTGGGCAATACGGTCGCCCCGCGCCAGCGTGATGGCCTCGTCCCGATCATGATTTATGACGATCACCTTGATCTCGCCACGGTAGCCGGAATCGATCGTGCCGGGGGCGTTCACTAGGCCCAAGCCCGCTCGGATCGCCAGGCCAGATCGGGGATGGACGAAGCCCGCGTAACCCTGCGGTATCGCTATGGCCAAACCGGTAGGCAGCAGCGCCCGCTCTCCGGGTGCCAACGTGGCGTCAACGGTGGTAACCAGATCAGCACCGGCGTCGCCGCTCAGGGCGTAGCTGGGTAGCGGAACCTGTGGATCGAGCCTGCGCACTGCCACCGTCAGCGATCCGATCGTCACAGCGCAGAAGGTTACCCTCGTTGACGTGACCGCTCAGCCATCCAGCATTCCCGGCACCATTGCGTACACCGAGCGGCTCTACAGCCCCTGGTGGTGGTATCCCGCAGCAGTGGCCGTAGCTGTGCTCCTCGGAGCGGAATTTGCGCTCGCTTTCACAGCCTGGTGGGCGTGGCTCCCGACGGTTGCCCTCGTCGCAATATGCGTACTTGTCGTCTGGCGGCTATCTGCTGGACGGGTGACCGTAACCGGTACGCACGTCAGCGCGGGCGATCAGAGCGTCGAGCTCGGCGCTATCACCGCGGCGATCGGAGTCTCGTCGGGCGAGCTTCGCAGATTAGTCGGCCGCCACGGCGACCCTTTGGCGTTCAATTTCATTCGCTCCTGGGTCGGTCCAGGTGTCCAGTTTGTGCTTCGAGAAGGGCAGTCCGAGGACGGAGAATCGGCTGATCCCTACTCGGTGCCGTACTGGCTTGTGTCGTCACGCCACCCGGACCGGCTGTTGGCGGCGCTGCACGCGGCGTCGGTGCCGATCCGCTGACGGTTGGTCGTTCAAGTCCGGCCGAGCCCGCCCCAGTACCCGCTCGCCCAAAAGTCGGGCTAGCGGCTGATCGGTCTAGCGGCTGATCGCAGCTGATGAAACCAACGTTCGTCCGACATGCCCCTGAGTTCGGCGACCAAGGATTCACCTAAGGATCTTGTTGCCCGTCGATTCACCTCCGCGCCTGCAACCGCGCCGGCGAGAAACGGCGCGAGAGTGCTCGTGCTACGGCCCAATTTGCGCAGGACTTGGCTACGGAGTTCACGCTTGGCAGATACCCCAAAGATGGCCGTCAGACCCGCACCGACCATCTGAGGCTTGATTGCGCGCTTGCGCACCCACGACATCAGGTAGGCGGTCGCGCGCTCATTAACGCCGCCTTGGGCCGGATTGCCGAGTATCTCGTGGAGTTCGGCGACCAACTTCAGTTCGATGGCCGTGATTACCAGCATTTCGGCCGCGAGTTGGATGGGCGCAGCAAGTAGCACCGGCGGCGCGACAAACTCGACGGCGGCCAGTCCGCCGGCAGACGCGCCGACGGCTGCGCTCGCAATAGTGGCTTTCTTGATCAGGCTCTCAGCGATCTGCATATCTGACTGACCGAAATACTGCCGCCGAAGCGTTCGTGCATTTCGCACCGGAACGCGTGGCGCGAGTTCGACTATCTCGTCAACCAGCCACCGGCCAGCCGCGACTGCCCGGAAACCAGATTGTCGGGCCCGCCGAGTCAACACGGGGACGAGCGCCGCCAAGGCCTTTTCGCGACCATGCTTGTCTTGTTGAGGCCCCTCTACGCTTACCGGCGCGACAGCGCGCTCGATGAGTTCGGCCAACTCGTCTTCGGGCATGCCACTATCTTGCCGCACCACGAGGCCGCTTGACGGCCATCGCGGTACGGCCGCCATCGGCTCAACGGCCAGACTGTTCTGCCTCAGGCGCAGTCGCGGCAGATCAGCTGTCCATTTTTCTCTCGAGCGAGCCTGCTCCGGTGATGGACCAGGAAACAGCTCGAACAGGTGAACTCGTCATCCTGCTTCGGGAGCACCCGGACCGTAAGTTCTTCACCAGAAACGCTCGACAGGTCTGCGCCGGGCAGTTCCAGCGACTCGGCAAGTTCGGTCTCATCGACGTCGATAGAGCCCGATTGCGCCTCGGCGCGCCGCGCCTTCAGCTCCTCAAGCGAGTCTTCGTTCAGTTCATCAGCTTCGCCCCTACGGGGCGCGTCATAATCGGTGGCCACTCTTAAGTTCATCTCCTCGATCAAATGCACGAGTTCCTGCGATCCGGTCACCTTCGACCGCGGGCGCGGACAGGATATTCCTGACCGCTGGCCGCGGAACCGTATCGCGTCTCGCGTGCCGTCCAACGACCGGGCATGCCTCGCGATTCCCGAAGTGGTCCCAGCTAGGCTGTCGCTTTGGTTACACGCATCACGTCCAGGAGGTGAAGATCCCGGGTATGTCCGCTTCGACGACCCGCCGGCCGCTGCCTGCACTGGCCTTCCTGGTGGCACTTTCGGTACTGACCGCCATCGTTTGGTGGCGGGTATTGCATCGTGACGACGCCTCGAGCGCAACAAAGACAACCGTCACGCACGCACCTACGTGCGCCGCTACCGGAGCCAAGGTAGTCCTGCCCAAACCAGCCGCCGTCACGATCAAGGTACTCAACGGCAACGGCCTGACTGGGCTTGCGGCGAGTGTGTCCGCTCAGCTGCATACTCGCGGCTTCGTAACAGCCGGGACTGGCGACGCGAACACCATGATCGGTATCGGAGAGATCCATTTCGGGCCGAAGGGCAAGAACGGCGCGACGCTGCTCAGTTTCTACGTGCCCGGCGCCAAACTTGTCAGCATTTCTCGCGCCGATGCCTCCGTCGACCTGGTCCTCGGCCAGGCCTACAAAAGCCTGGCAACGAATCAGACCGTCCTGGCCGCCGAGGCGAGGGCCGCAAAGCCCTGCTGAGCCCGTCTGCCCGACGTCACGCAACGCGAGCCGCTTCAGCGGCACCTAGCTGGTCCAATAGCGCAAAGAATTCTTCTGCGTGCTCCGGATGCGCGCCGGCGACCATTTCCACTCCCGGACGTCGGCCCTGCGACCCAGACAGGCGGACGCCGGACTCGGCGGCGATCAAGGCGCCTGCTGCGAAATCCCACTCGCTCAGCGCGCCCTCGTAGTACAGATCGACCCAACCGGCGCTCAAAGCACATAGATCAAGCGCGGCCGATCCAAGGCGGCGAATGTTTCCGACCCGGCCGAGGAGTTCGCCGATGACCCTCCCCTGGGCTGCTCGCTGCCCTCGGTCATACCCGAAGCCGGTGGCAACAACGGCTTCCGCCAGCGGAACGGATCGCGGACCGAACAAACGTGCTCGTCCGAGGTACGCGCCGCCACCGGCCGCCGCGTGGAAACAGTCGCCGGACACCGGGTTGTGGACACACCCTGCTACAACCGCATCATCCAGCTCAGCGGCAACTGACACGGCAAACTGGGGCAGTCCGAGCATGAAGTTGACCGTCCCGTCTATGGGGTCGACGATCCATCGGACACCCGAGTTCGATTGCGCTGAGACCCCCTGCTCCTCGCCGAAGACGCCGTCGGCCGGCCGAAGCCGAGCCAGCTCAGTGACGAGGAACGCCTCCACCGCACGATCAACATCGGTCACAACGTCTGTGGGCGAAGACTTGGTTCGAATCTCGAAACCCTCCGCGCGACGGCGAAGCATGAGTTCACCCGCCCGCACCGCAAGATCGACGGCGATAAGTTCAAGATCGGCCGCCAGAGAGTTGTTTGTGGGCCGATGTGATGACATCTGTTCCCCTGTTGCTTCTTGAGGCCGACACGGGCCGATAAGGTTTGCACCAATCAACCTAGTCAGCGGAGGAATGATGACCGCGCCAGCCTCACAGCAAAGCCGCGCCACCCCTGAAGCCGCGTACGGCATAGATATCGGAGGCAGCGGAATCAAAGGCGCGATCGTCGATACGAAAACTGGCGAGCTCAGAACCCAACGAGTACGGATTGCTACGCCTACGGAGTCAACGCCGGACAACGTCGCCCAGATCGTCCTGGATCTGGTGACGCGCGCCAAATGGGACGGTCCGGTTGGCGCCACGTTCCCGGCGGTTATCAAGAACGGAGTCGCTCGGTCGGCAGCCAACGTCGATCCCTCTTGGATCGGCACCGACGTCGATGCTGTATTCACGAAAGCGACCGGACGCGAGGTCACCGTCCTCAATGACGCCGATGCTGCGGGCTTGGCCGAGGTGCGCTTCGGTGCGGCTCGCGATGTGCGGGGCGTGGTCATCCTTTTGACCTTCGGCACCGGGATCGGTAGCGGTCTGTTTCTCAACGGTCAGCTAGTGCCGAACACCGAGTTGGGCCATCTCGAGCTGGACGGGCACGATGCTGAGGACCGCGCAGCCGCCTCCGTCAAGGACAAGCAAAAGATGTCCTACAGGCACTGGGCCAAGCGCGTGCAGCGTTATATGTCCCACGTCGAATCGCTGTTCTCTCCTGACCTGTTTCTGGTAGGCGGCGGGGTCAGCAAGGATTCGGATCGGTGGCTACCCTTTCTCGAGCTGCAAACACCGGTTCGTCCGGCGATGCTGCTCAACAACGCGGGGATTGTCGGTGCCGCAATGGCGGCAGCCGAACGCTGAAAATCCTCCGCCAGGCCTTCAAATCGCGCGATTGATTCCGCGTTGAGCGCGCTGGCGTGATTACAATGTCTCATGCAGGGCCTGGCACCAACGAAGGCACCGCGATCCCATCCTGGCGATCCGGTGAACCCCAGCGGCTAGCTGACCCCACTCACATCCTCCCGCGCACTGCGGAATTGTCATGTCCTCATGACTTTCCCGCAGATCCACATTGTGCGCGATTGCAAGAAAGGGCGTACGTGGTTCCCAGCGAATCAGCCGAGCAGCCGCTAGTAAGTGCGGCAGCGACGGCGCGGAAAACGATCACGAAGCCGGTTGCGACAGCCGTCGACGCCTCGGCCGCGGCAACGATCAGCACTCCGAAGGCTCAGCCGAAGAAATCGACCGTCAAGGCGAACGCGACGAAGGTGGTCGACGCCCCTGCCGTCGGGGCCGATGTCGTCGACGACGTTGTAGGCGAAGTCGAACCAGCGGACATTCCCGCCGACGCCGAACTCGAAGAGGTGATCGTCGACACTGAGGCTGACGCCGAAGTCGACGGTGATGACCCGCCTGCGCCCGCTGAGGGCGAATCCAGTGAGTTCACGTGGGACGAGGAAGAGTCCGAGGCGCTCCGCCAGGCTCGCAAGGACGCGGAGATGACGGCCTCAGCCGACTCGGTTCGCGCCTACCTCAAACAGATCGGCAAGGTCGCACTCCTCAACGCAGAAGAGGAGGTGGATCTTGCCAAGCGGATCGAAGCCGGCCTCTATGGCGCAGAACGGCTCCGTCAGCTCGAAGCAAGCACGGAAAAGTTGCCGCTACAGCAACGTCGCGATCTGAACTGGATTGTTCGCGATGGCGAGAGGGCGAAGAATCACCTCCTCGAAGCGAACCTCCGGCTTGTTGTCTCGCTGGCCAAGCGCTATACCGGCCGCGGGATGGCTTTTCTTGACCTCATCCAAGAGGGCAACCTCGGCTTGATCCGCGCAGTGGAGAAGTTCGACTACACCAAGGGCTACAAGTTCTCGACCTACGCGACCTGGTGGATCCGTCAGGCAATCACACGAGCGATGGCTGACCAAGCTCGCACCATCCGGATTCCGGTGCACATGGTCGAGGTGATCAACAAGCTCGGCCGCATACAACGCGAACTCTTGCAGGATCTGGGACGAGAGCCCACACCGGAAGAGCTCGCGAAAGAAATGGATATCACGCCCGACAAGGTCTTGGAAATCCAGCAGTACGCTCGTGAACCGATCTCTCTTGATCAAACGATCGGCGACGAGGGCGACAGCCAGCTCGGCGACTTCATCGAAGACTCAGAAGCCGTCGTTGCCGTGGACGCAGTCTCATTCACGCTTCTTCAGGATCAGTTGCAGTCGGTGTTGCATACGTTGTCTGAACGCGAAGCGGGAGTCGTAAAGTTGCGATTTGGCCTCACGGATGGTCAGCCGAGGACCTTGGACGAAATCGGCCAGGTCTATGGCGTCACACGTGAACGGATTCGTCAGATTGAATCGAAGACGATGTCAAAGTTGCGGCACCCTTCGCGATCGCAAGTCCTGCGCGATTATCTCGACTGACCGAACCCCTGCTCACTGCAACATCCAAGGGCATCGAATGAAGGCCTCGTCAACGACGACGAGGCCTTCATTCGTTTCTGAAGGGTATGAGCGAGCTAGCTAATCAATGTGTGTTTAGCCAGAATATAGATTTGTTCAACGCTTGAAATCGGATGTATCCGGTGGAAACCTCTCGTTCGGCACGTGCGGCATACCCGCCGCTCGCCCGATGAAAAGGGGTCTCATGAGGAAACTCCGCAGAACCGCTGTCGCCATCGCCAGCGTCGCACTCACCGTCGGATTGGCGCCCGTCGCCGCGCAAGCCGCACCGCGCGATTCGACACCCGCTCACTCTCCCGCAGTCCAGAACGGCCCATCCTCGGTCAACTGGGGCCAATGTGCCAGTCCTGGCCTGCAACGGCGTGGCGCCGAATGCGCCATGATCTCGGTGCCGCTGGATTACCGGCATCCGGCCAGCACGAAGATCCAACTCGCTGTGTCTCGCATTAAGCACAAGGTCCCCGACTCGCAGTACCAAGGGATCATGCTGGTCAATCCGGGCGGCCCTGGTGGTTCCGGGCTGACCCTTTCGGTGCTGGGCGAGTTCGTGCCGAACGGGGCTGGGGATTACTACGACTGGATTGGGTTCGATCCGCGCGGCGTGGGCTCCAGCGTCCCGGCGGTCAGCTGTGACCCCACTTATTTCGGATTCGACCGGCCTAACTACGTGCCCGTGACCAAAGCGATCGAAAACGCGTGGCTCGCCAAAACCAAGGGCTACGCCAAGGACTGCGCAGCCAACAACGGCGCGATCCTCGACCATCTCACCACCGTTGATTCGGCCCGCGACATGGACAGCATCCGCGCGGCGCTCGGGGCGAAACAAATCAACTACTACGGCTTCTCCTACGGGACCTACCTGGGACAGGTTTACGGCACCCTGTACCCGCAGCGCGTGCGCAGAATGGTGCTCGACAGCAATGTCGATCCGCGAAATGTCTGGTATCAAGCGAACCTCGATCAGGACATCGCCTTCGACAAGAACATGAACATCTGGTTCGGCTGGTTGGCCAAATACGACTCGGTCTATCACCTGGGAAAGACTCCAAATGCGGTTCGAAATCTCTGGTACGCCACGCGGGCCAAGTTGGCGAAAACGCCGGCTGACGGAAAAATCGGGGCGTCTGAATGGACCGACGCCTTCCTGTACGCCGGTTACTACCAGTCGACCTGGACAGACCTAGCCGAGACCTTCGCCGGTTATATCCATAACAACGATGTGGCAAATCTCGAGCAGCATTACCTTGACGCCAATGGCTTCGGCGACGACAACGGATATGCGATATACCTTGGCGTGCAGTGCACCGACGTCCAATGGCCACAAAGCTGGGCGAAGTGGGAACGCGATAACTGGCTCACCTACGCGCAGGCTCCATTTGAGACGTGGGGCAATGCGTGGTTCAACGCTCCGTGTCGAAATTGGCCGGCTCCGGCCCAGCGGCCGGTTCGCGTCAGCGGAACGGGCGTGGCGAGCATGCTGTTGATCGACGAAACGCTCGATGCGGCGACACCGTACGAGGGCAGCCTAGAAGTACGTAGGTTGTTCCCCCATGCGAGCCTGATCGCACTGCCGGGCGGAACATCGCATGCAAATTCCTTGAATGGTGACACCTGCCTGGACAATCAGATCGCTGCGTACTTGGCGGACGGCACTCTGCCCGCTCGTGTCCACGGCAATCGTGCAGACGCGGTTTGTGCCCCACTCCCACAACCGGTCCCGGACGCAACGGCATCGGCGGCTTCCACTGCCAAGGGCGCACAGAGGGTGCTTCAAGGGGCTGCGGCCGTGCGGAGCGGCTTGGAGGTCCTGGCACACCCGTGATCAACTGAGCTACCAATTCCGATTGTGTAACAGCGGGCATCCATAGGGTGCCCGCTGTTACACGATCCTGGGTTTGTCGCCTTCCATCCGCTAGTCTGCGATGGATAGGTAAGGCTCACCTCAGGGATGGATCGGGATGCTCCCCACGTTCGTCATCGGGCTCCGCGAGGGGCTCGAAGCCGCGCTGATCGTCAGCATCGTGGCGACCTTTCTCAGGCGCAACGGCCGCCCAGATCTCTTGCGGTGGGTCTTTGCCGGAGTATTGCTTGCCGTTGTACTTTGCGCCGGAGTCGGTATCGGACTAAAAGTCCTATCGCAGAATCTGCCGCAGCGCCAACAAGAAGGTCTCGAGACAATCATCGGCGCCGTGGCAGTGGTGATGGTCACCTACATGGTGGTCTGGATGCGGCGGCATTCTCGCGATCTGAAGGGTCAACTCGAAGGGGCGGCGTCAGTGGCGCTCGCCGCCGGCTCGGGATTTGCCTTGGTTCTGATGGCCTTCCTGGCGGTACTCCGAGAAGGCTTCGAGACCGCGGTCTTTCTTCTTGCCGCCTTCAACGAGAGCGACAGCGGTCCCAGCGCGGGGCTGGGCGCACTCCTCGGCGTGCTCCTGGCGGTCGCCCTTGGATACGCGATTTATCGCGGCGGCGTTCGAATCAACCTGTCGAAATTCTTCCGTGCCACAGGCGTGGTTCTCGTCCTGGTTGCGGCCGGTCTGGTGGTAACCGCATTCCACACCGCCCACGAAGCAGGCTGGATAAATTCGGGCCAGCAGCAGGTACTCGACCTGACGGCCGTAGTGCGACCGGGGAGCGTACAAGCGAGCCTGCTGACGGGAATGTTGGGTATCCAGGAACGCCCCACGGTGATCGAAGTCGTGGCATGGCTTGCCTATCTGATTCCGGTTGGCCTCTATGTGGCCTGGCCTCCGGGCAAGGCAGTCGGGCGGCCACTCCAGCGGCGCATCGCAATCTCGGTGGCAGCAATCGCTGCCGTGACGGCAGTCGTTTGTCTGGCAATCGCTCCCTCGAGTCCGAGCGATCACCCGGTGACGAGCTTCGGTCCAGTCTCTGCCCAGCTGCTCGGCCGTTCAGCCTCCACCGCAACCATCAGCTCGGGACTACCTGGGTCGGTAACCGATGGCGCGCCCAACCAAACGTTTTCCGCGAAACGCAGTGCTTCCGAACTTCGCGACGGCCTGCATACGGAGGTGTTCACGGCCCAGACGACTGGGAGCGCCAGCCGCGGTCTGCCCGCGGAAATGACCTTGGCCGAGATCGCCGAACGCAACGGTGGCCGGTTGCCGCTGGGGGCAAACGCTAACGACACGTCCGCGACCGAGGTTCCGGTCAGCTATCTGGAGCAGTCCGAGATCAGCTGGTGGGTCGAGCCGCAGACGGACCGAATCATCGACATACGTGCGGTGGCCTCGGTACAAACTGTTGCCGGCTTATCGATCGGTAAGACCCCTATCGGCTCCCCCGCTCGGACGACGGCCGAGGTGGACCGAAACGCTGCCCTTGGCGCCGTCGCGCAGGCACATGCTGCAATTGACGCCGGGAATCGCAGGCAAGCCCTGTTCACGGCCGCGGCCCTGTTGGGCGCCATCGTGGTCGTGGCCCTCGGCTGGCTCTTGTGGCTCCAGATGACAATGCGGCGTGAGTCACTTTCGGCACTTGTTGCACCCCCCGAGCGCGAATATGCCCGAGATTAGGTTAGCCTCTCCTCACCAGACTGCTGATGAGGGGAACTTTGCCATGACCACTCGCCGGACGATTGCGGCGACCGCGCTCGGAGCTGCGGCGTTGCTGCTTACCGCTGCGGGGTGCAGTAGCGACAAGAAAGACAACGCGGGAGCGGGCGCAGTTTCGTCTGCAGCCGGTGATCCGCATACCGCTGTAGTGACGATCACCAGCGACAAGTGCGTCGCGGATCGAGACAGCTACGACTCCGGCGCGATCACGTTCAAGGTCAGCAACAAGGACGCCACCGGCATCACCGAGTTCGAGCTTCTCGACGGAGAACGAATCATCGGCGAGAAAGAAAACTTGCCCCCAGGGTTCTCGGGCTCGTTCTCCCTCAACGTCAACCCCGGCGATTATCAGATGTACTGCCCTGGCGCGACCACCCCGCGGGTCCCGCTGAAGGTCACAGGGACGGCCAACACCACAGCGGCCACCGACACCGGCGCGCTGTTGACAACCGGCACCAAGGATTACGGCACCTACGTCGACAACCAGATCGGCTTCCTGCTTGCTGCCTCGAATCAACTCAACGCGGCGCTGAAGGGTACCGACTTGACGGCAGCGCAGGTTGCTTACGCAAAAGCGCGGCCGTACTACGAGCGAATCGAACCGGTTGCCGAGTCATTTCAGGACCTCGATCCCGCGATCGACAATCGCGCCGATGACGTTCCGGTGACCAAACTGACCGGTTTCCATCGGATCGAATACGGTCTATTCACCCAAAAGAGTCTTACTGGCCTGGCCGTTTACGGCGATGGTCTCGTACAGAACGTTCAGAAGCTGCAAACCCTGGCCAAGGGCCTGACGTATCAGCCCGCTGAACTGGCGAACGGCGCGGTCGGCCTGCTCGACGAGGTCTCCAAGAGCAAAGTCACCGGCGAAGAGGAGCGATACTCCCACATCGACCTCCTCGACTTCCAGGCAAACGTTGAGGGCTCTGAACAGGCATTCGCGAACCTGCAGCCTGGCCTGGAGAAAATCGATCCCGCACTTACGAACACCATCACAAGCGGTTTCTCCAGTCTCGATAAGTTGTTGGACAAATACCGGGACAAGTCCCAGCCGTCCGGTTTCGTGCTCTACGGCACTCTTACGAAGGCGGACGTGACCGCGCTGGCTCAGGCTGTCCAGGCGGTCGCCGAGCCGTTGTCCCGGGTAGCAAGCAAGGTGGTTAACGCGTGACTTCAGGTGAACAAACCCGCGACGGCTCGGACGGTAACCGCCGTCCGAGCCGTCGCGGTTTCCTTACCGCGGCGCTCGGCACTGCCGGTGTCGTCGCGGCGGGCAGCGCCGGATTCGGCGTCGCCCGGGCAACTGATGCCAATGCGGCGTCCCTTGATCCGGCCAAGGAAGTCGTCGCCTTCTATGGCGCCAATCAAGCCGGCATCGCCACGCCGGCCCAGGATCGGCTGGCTTTTGCCGCGTTCGACATCACAAGCGTCGATCCAATGGCCGTTCAGACCATGCTTGGAACCTGGGCGGCGGCGGCCGCCCGCCTCACGGCTGGCGAAGCGATCGGGGCAACCGAGACGATGCCCCAAGCTCCACCCATCGACACCGGAGAGGCCGCAGGTCTCAGCCCGGCGAACCTGACGATCACCGTCGGATTCGGCCCGTCTTTTTTCGATGAGCGATTCGGATTAGCAAGAAAGCGGCCTGCAGCACTCGCAGATATCCCGAGTCTGCCCCGCGATGCACTCGAAGCTGATCGCAGCAATGGGGACCTATGCGTCCAAGCGTGCTCGAATGACCCCCAAGTTGCCTTTCACGTAATCCGCAACTTCGCTCGTATGGCGCGCGGGACGGCCGTGCTCAGGTGGTCGCAACTCGGTTTCGGTCGAACCTCAACCACCTCGAAATCTCAAGCGACGCCGCGAAACCTGATGGGATTCAAGGACGGCACGAACAACATCAAGGAAGAAGACACCTCGGACTTCGAGGACTACGTCTGGGTCGGCGACGAGACAGATCAGCCCTGGATGAAGGGTGGCAGCTATCTCGTGTCGCGCCGCATCCGCATGCTCGTCGAGTCGTGGGATGCGGACTACCTCGCCGATCAGGAAAAAGTGTTTGGTAGGCGGAAGGACACCGGCGCGCCGTTGACCGGCAAAACTGAATTCGACACCGTGAATCTCACAGCGACCAAGGATGGCGCGCTGGTCATCGACAAGGACGCGCACATAAATCTGGCCTCGCCGCTGAATCACGGCGGACAGAAGATCCTCCGTCGGGGTTATTCCTACACTGACGGGATCGACCCGGTGACCGGTTTGCTGGACGCGGGTCTGTTTTTCATCGCCTTCCAGAAGGACCCGCGTAAGCAATTCGTGCCCATCCAGCGGGCTCTCGGTACTAACGACCTGCTGAACGAATACATCAAGCACACCAGCAGCGCGGTGTTCGCTGTTCCGCCGGGCGTCACCGCAGCTGGCGACTGGTTCGGCAAGGGCCTCTTCACCTGACGCCTTCATGCTCGGCCTACAACCTGCTTCGCCTAAGACGCACGGAAACGCGACTACGACAAAGGCTGGCCGCCCACTTTGGTGGACGGCCAGCCTTTGGACGTGCTGCGCTATACGTTCGCTACGCCTCAATACCTGCAGACGCAGCCGGTGTCGGCTGCTGTTCCTCATCGAGGCGGTTGTATTCATCGACGATCTGAGCATCGAGCTCTTTCAGCTTCGGCGTGTACGCGCGGCCGTGGTGGGCGCAGAACAGAAGTTCACCACCGGCAGGCATGACGACCCGTACGTAAGCCTGCGCACCACACCGGTCACAGCGATCGACTGCGGTCAGAGGCTCTGCGGTCAAAGTGCTGGTCACTGGTTACCTCATTTTCTGCGCTGACTACTCGCGGTTGCTGGAACTCTGACGAACGGCGGGCCTCGTTAGATCTAGAGACTCATGGTGTCCGTCCGATACATACAACCAGCTCAGGCGCGCCGAAGTTCCCATCTGAACGCGGAATGAGACCTATTTCGCGTGTAGCGAACGAGGAAATACCCCCGTAACAATATGGGCTTCGCGCTTTCAGCCCGCGCCACTAACGGGCGGCCGTCAGAGCAAGCCCATCAAATGTTCGCGACGAGCTTCCAAGAGCTCCGCAGAAGCCGACGCAGATGCCGGGCCAGGGACCGCGGCTCGTAACTGCGCGTGCAAGACTCCGTGCGGAGCGCCACTACGAGCTGACAGCACGGCCACCAAACGATTGACTTCTCGCCGGAGATCCGCAGCGGCACGCCAGCTGACCCCGCCCTGCCCCAGCCCGTCTGATCGACTTGCACCCGTCATTGACACCGAATCTGTGACCGGTATCTCAGCCCGGCTGTCGACGCTCGACTGCCGGGCGCGCGACGCACGCTTGCGCATCTCGCCATCGCGCTGGGACAGCAGAGCGGCAGTCTGTTCTGGCGACAGCAGGCCAGGCAATCCCAAAAAGTCCTCGTCGTCTTCGGACACCTCGAAGTGGGGATCGCTGGTGACCGCCCGACCGGCATGCAGAACGTGGGCGAACTGCGCTTCGGCCTCCAGTGCCTCCCACTGGACCAGCAGGGCGGACTCGGCGTCCTCAGGTCGCTCATCGTCGAATTCGTCAACCAAATCCAGCGATTGGGTCGACGGAGGCGGCAGTACGTGGTTCCGATCGATTTCGAGCTCGGCTGCTAGGGCCAGCAATGGACGGACTGCGGGTAGGAATACAGTGGCCGATTCGTGTCGTCCCCGGGATCGCACGACGCGTCCGACTGCTTGTGCGAAGAAGAGTGGCGTCCGGTAACTCGTCAACCAGGCCAGGCATGCGGCTCGGGGAACATCCACGCCCTCAGACACCATTCGTACGCACACTGCGATGCGGGCTCCGCCGACTCCGAACTCGCTGATCTTTGAACTGGCCTTCGGGTCATCGGACAAGATCAAGTAGGGCCGTTCGCCCGTGACACGCTCGACGATGCCGGCATATTCGCGGGCGTCGTCCTGATCAGAAGCGAGTACGAGTCCGGCGGCGTCGGGCATACCCGAGGCACGTAGCTGCGTGAGTCGCTCATCCATTGCAGCAATGACGTGTGGCACCCAATCGCCCTTCGGGTCCAGGGCCGTTCGCCACGCCGCCTGCTCCGTCGATCTGGTCCCGGCGTCGGTGAGCGAAGCCGCGATGACTTCACCTGCTGAGTTGCGCCAGCGGCTGACTCCGGTGTAGGCAGCGAACACAACTGGGCGCACGACATGGTCGCGCAACGCGTCGGCGTAGCCGTAACTGAAGTCGGCGGTAGAGACGAGGCCACCATCATCGTCGGGTTCGTATCGCACGAAGGGAATGCGCTCAGCGGTGTTCGTCCGAAACGGCGTTCCGGTGAGACAGAGACGGCGAGTCACGTCATCGAAGGCGTCGGAGATCGCGTCGCCCCAGGACAATCCGTCTCCCGTGTGGTGAATCTCGTCGAAGATCACCAAGGATCGCTTCGCGGTTGCCCGGGCCGCATGCAGTGTCGGCTTGCCGGCGACCTGCGCATAAGTCGTTACGTAACCGTGCAAGTCCGCAGCTACGGGGCCGACGGCGTTGCTGAGTGTTGGATCCAGAGCGATGCCGAAGGTCTCCGCGGCCTCGGCCCACTGCGTCCGCAGATGATCGGTAGGCGCGACCACGACGATCCGATCGATCACCCTTCGAGCAAGCAGCCCCACCGCCAACGTCAAGGCAAACGTGGTCTTGCCTGCGCCGGGGGTCGCTGTGACGAGAAAGTCCTTGCGGGGCTCGGTGTCGTACTTGGCTAGCGCCTCGCGCTGCCAGGACCGCAAACGAGTACCGGTGATGCGGCGTTGAAACATCCGACGCCGCCCCACTTCCTCATGCCGCGATACCCATACCGTGTCGCGGCTCTCGATCTGTACTCGATACCCAATGCAACGATCGTCGCTGATCACAAGGCTAACGGTCGGCACTGTCAGGGTGAGACTTCGACCCGCGGCACTGTGAGTTTGTTCGTGAGTTTGTTCGTGAGTTTGTTCGTGAGTCTGTTCGCGACGCTGCCGAGCACGCTCAACCGCCCGCTTGATCCTCGAGGTCGCGCGCGACCGGAGCCGACCAGTGGCGAGTCAATGCCAGCATGCGTACTCCGAATACGATCGCCGCGGTCGCGATCAGCCACGGGCCGTGCAACTGATGCACGGCGCTGCCCAGGCAGACCAGGCACGCACCAATCAACGCTGCGATCGCATAGATCTCGCGCTGCAACACGACAGGGATCTGTCGCAACAGGATGTCGCGCACTACACCACCGCCGATGCCGGCGATCATCCCGACGACACACGCACCCGCGACACTCAATCCAGCTGCGAGCGACTTCTGCGTAGCTGTCACGGTGAACAGGCCTAGACCAGCTGCATCGAGCACCAGAACGAGCTTGCGCGCGCGAGAAACCTGTGGATGCCACCAAAACACGATGCCGGCGGCGACAAGGGGCATCGCCAGGTAGGGCCAGTGGCGCAACGACTCGGGTGGGCCTTGGGCAAGCAACGTGTCGCGGAGCACGCCGCCGCCGAGTGCCGTCACCGAAGCGACCACAACGACTCCGAACAGGTCGAGCCGGGCACGAACCGCGGCTAGTCCCCCGGAGAGCGCAAAGACGAACACGCCGATCAGATCCAAACCGAGCTGGGTCGTCGAGACGCTCACCCTGTGACCATAGAGAATCCAACCCGGCGTATCGGTGTCGTCACGTATGCCTGGCGGCGGCGTGTCACGGCTGTGCAAACACAGCGGCAGTGTGCAGACTTCACTTCCGTGATCAGCCTACGAGGAACCCGAACGCTGATCGGCCGAACGATTTCCAAGGCGTGGAACGATCGAGTGCTTGGGCTATCCGCCGAGGCCGCGTTCTGGCAACTCTTGTCACTTCCGTCGTTGTTCCTGGCGTTGTTGGCGGCGCTCGGATATTTTTCGGATCTGGCCGGTCCGGATACGGTCAACCGAATCCAGAACAATCTGTTGAACGGATTCTCTCGAGCTTTCAGCGCCGAGGTAGTTGATCAGTTGGTGGCCCCACTGGTGCACCAGGTTCTCAACGAGGGCCGCGGCGACGTCGTCTCGATCAGCTTCCTTCTGGCGTTGTGGGCCGGATCTTCGGCCACCGCCACCTTCGTAAACACGATCACCATTGCCTATGGCATGCGCGATCTGCGCGGTGCCGTACGAAGCCGCTTACTCGCGCTCTGGATATATCTAGGCTCGATCGTCATCGGAGTGGTGGCGCTCCCCGCGCTCGTGCTGGGCCCCTCGGTGCTGGTGAAGCTTTTTCCCGAGAGCGCACGGCATAACGCCGATCGGGTCATCAACGACGCCTACTGGCCGGTGATCATCATCCTGCTTCTGATTGGCCTGACGAGCCTCTACCATCTGGCGCCGCCAAGACGTCTCCCCTGGCGCAGGGGAACGCCGGGTGCGATTCTCGCGCTGGTGATCTTCTTACTGGGCTCGGCAGGCCTGCGCCAGTACATCGCCTTCATCGTCGCGCACAACCACGCCTACGGCACGCTAGCGGCGCCTATCGCCGCGCTTCTGTTCTTCTACCTACTGGCTCTGGGAGTCCTACTCGGCGCCGAACTGAATGCGGCAATCGAGCAGGCATCACCTACCGCGCCGCGAAAGACCCGGGCCGAGCGTGGCTGGCAAAGAGTCGAAAACGAGCCGAACGAAGAAACCGCGGGCTAACCCCGGTCGGGAATGGACTCGTAGATTTCTTTGCATCGCGCGCACACTGGCGATCCGGGCTTGGGCGTTCGTGTTACCGGAAAGACCTCACCACACAGGGCTTGAACCATGGATCCCATGACCGCGCTCTCGGCGATCTTGGCCTTGTTGACGTAATGGAAAAGCTGATCCCCGGTATCGGCCTCGGAAGTCTTGGGCGATTCCAGTGTCTGAGTGGTCATAGTCACCAATTGTGCCATCACGATCGAGGGTCGATCTATGAGTCAGGTCGAAATACTCGCCCCGGTCAAATGTCGATCACCGTGGCCTTACTGCCCTCTGTTGGGGTCGGACCCGTATCAGGCTGCCCGGTGTCGTCCGACGATTTCGAGTCCGCAGGATCGTTGGCCTCGGCGGTGCTGATCGGGGGACCTTCTAGCTGCCTCGGCCCGTCATGGTTCAGGCCAGGAACAAACCGCCGGAACTGGGCGCCCTGCTTGGGCGGCCGGTCGTTGGCGATGAGCACCGCCGTCCAGGGCAGAACGAGGGCCCCGCCAACGAATCCGGCAGCCAGCCAGCCGGAAAGGTGCACGGTTGTCGCCGCTCCGACTATGCACAGCGCCCTGATCGTCATCGTGATCAAGTACCGACGCCGCCGTTGGTCGAACGAATCGTCACCGCTCGTCGAGGCTGCGGTGATGAGCACGGGCTTATCGGAATGACGCTTGAGGGCGCGCATTGGTCTATCGTGCCACCGCGAGGACGCCAGCATCAGATGTCGCTGATGTCTCATCTCGCTTCAGCGAAGACATGCGGCACGATGGATTCGTGTCTGCGCCCACAATCGTGCTCCTGCACGGCCAACCGGACTCCTCTGCGAGTTTCTGGGCGTTGCGTCGTGCCCTTCGTAACCGAGTGGACGATGACGTTCGAATCGTGGCGCCAGATCGTCCCGGATATGGCGCAAATCAACTCACGGCCACCGACTACCAGGGCAACGTCGACTGGCTTCGCCGGTGGCTGGATCGGTTCTGCCCAGGGCCGGTGATCCTTCTCGGCCACAGCTGGGCGGGCGGTCTCGCGGCCCTGACGGCCGCCCAGGTACCTGAGCGCATTGACGGCCTCGTGCTACTGGCCTCGATCGGGCCAGAGTCTCTGGTACCGATCGATCCGATCCTCGCCGCACCCGTCGTTGGCGAAGTGCTTGCGTTCGCGACTTTGCGACTGGGACGCGGACCTATCGTTGCGCGTGCGACCAACGTCATCGGAAATAATCTCGCGCCCGATGACATCCCATACGCGAAGGCAAGCGGAGCGGCAATGCGGTATCGACCGTTGTGGCGAAGCTTTCTGGTCGAGCAGCGGGCCTTGATGCGTGATCTGCCGGCCATCACCGACGCCCTGCCGAGAATCGTGAGTCCGACGATCATCATCAGCGGCACAGCCGACCAGGTGATCCCGCCGCGCACGGCCACCGCACTGCACGCCGCGATCGCCCAATCCCGGCTGATGCGAGTGGCCGGAGGTCACGACTTGCAATTGCGACAGCCAGAGACCGTAGGCGAGCTGGTAGGAACCTTCGCGGCCACGTTGCTGGCAGACCGTTGATGGAGCAAGGTGACATCGTGCAGCCGCTATTCGGTCCGCGCTTCGTCGACGCCATGCGCCAGGCGATGGGCGAGGCATACACCGATCAAGCGGTGTCCGATGCCCTCGGTTTAGCCGGCCAGGCAGCGATGGCACGTGGCGATCTGAGCGGTGCGGAGCGTCTGACCCGCGGCGGTTCAGCGTCAGAAATCTGGATAAGGCTCTTCTTGCTCGGACTGGACGTCGAAAGCACGGTCGCAGCCAAAGCGCTGTCACCCGTCGACCTGGGCGAGGCAGTTGAGTCTGGCCTGTTGATCGCGCGTGCAGGGACCGTCCGAGCTGGGTTGGATGTTCGGCCCTATTCCGAGTCGGGCGGTCCAAACTGGTGGGTCGTATCCGACCTCGGCAGCGACGTCCGTCCCGGTGTCGTGGCCGGTGAGCATGTCCTGGGCATCGGTTCTGCGGCAACCACTCTTGCCCAGTCGACCATGCGCAGGCCGGTCGAGCGCGCATTGGATATCGGCACCGGATGCGGTGTCCAGGCACTACACCTGTCACGCCACGCAAAGTCGATCGTGGCGACGGACATAAATCCTCGGGCGTTACGGATGGCGGCGACCACCGCCGCCCTGAACGGGTTGACCTGGGACTTGCGTACCGGATCGCTGCTCGCTCCAGTGGGAGAACAGAGCTTCGATCTGATTGTGTGCAATCCGCCTTTCATCGTCGGGCCAGGCTTCAGCGCGGCGGACGAGGGGTACACCTATCGCGACAGTGGCATGGCTGGCGACGAAGTCTGCCGCGAGCTGGTCGAGGGATTACCGGACAGGTTGCGACCGGGTGGCAGCGCCCAAATGCTGGCCAACTGGGTGATCACGGCCGACGAGCGGTGGCAGGACCGCCTGGATGCGTGGCTTGCGCATGCAGACTGTGATGCCTGGATCTGGCAGCGTGAGGTCGCCGACCCCGGAGAATACGTCAGCATGTGGCTGCGCGACGCGGGCCTGCAGCCCGGTTCGCAAGCATGGCGGTCTCGCTATGACCGTTGGGCCGATTGGTTCGTCACCAATGGCGTGCTCGCCGTTGGCATGGGGCTGGTTAACCTGCATCGAACCGGCGCCACGCCGCGTGTGGTCCTCGCTGAGGACGTGGTTCAGCCAATTGAGCAGCCAATCGGGGCAGCGATCGCGCAGTGGTTCGACCGTCAGAGCTGGCTGAGGCGCGAGGGACAAACAGGCCTTCTTGACGCCTGTCTGAGGACTGCCGAGGATGTGGTGTACGAACAGCGGTCGATGCTGGCCAAGTCGATGCTGACTCAGGACGGACCAGCCCAGGGTGAGGCCGCAACCGATGATGGGTCCCTGAAACAACTCCGCCAGTTACGCAGCATGCGCTGGGAAGTCGAAATCGATAGCGCGGTCTTGGGCCTGGTTTCGACGTGCACCGGCGAAATCCCCCTTGGTTCGGGAATGGTGTTGATTGCAGACCTGTTGGGGCTGGAAGCAGTCGAGGTGGTCACCGCGCTTACACCCGTGGTGGCCGACTTGGTTCAGCGAGGATTCCTGCTGCCGCCCGATGGCTCGATTCCGCAACACCGCGCATAGCCCGCTCGCCTCCGACTCCCGTCAGCACGGTGTCAGGCTAAGCACGGTGTCGGCTCAACACGGTGTCAGGCTCAGGACGGTGTCAGGTCAGCACAATGTCTGCCTCGGCAGAGTCTCAAATGTCGCCTGCAAAGCGGGCTCACAGCCAATCCGGGAACAAGCTCCGCCGCGAATCGTTGTACAAGGTGGGACAAACAAAACCCCAATTTAGCGGACGGACACCGACGTGACGCAGCCAGCAACAAAGACGACCAAGACGACGAGCAGCGCCGAAACAACGGGGTCGAAAACCACAAGTAACGCGCCCCAGAAGCGACGGACCCCGGCCTCGCGGACGTTGCCCGGGCATCGCTCGTCCCGCACGACTACTCCCTCAAACCCCATCGAAGTGGACACCACCGTTACAACTGCCGTAGCCGAAGACTTCTCGGCTGACCTGACCGACGTGAATCCGACGTTGGCGACTGCGGACCTCGACGAGGTCGTGCAGGCCGCAGATCTGGTTCGGTCCTACCTCAACGAGATCGGCAAGGTCTCGCTGCTGTCAGCCGTAGAAGAGGTTGAACTTTCCAAGCGCATCGAGGCAGGCCTCTACGCCTCACACCTGCTCACCACCAGCAAACGGCTGACGGCTCCGCGACGCCGGGAACTCCAGGCACTGGCCGCCGATGGCGAACGTGCGAAGGACCTGTTGCTGCGTGCGAACCTCCGGTTGGTCGTGTCGCTGGCGAAGCGATACACCGGACGCGGGATGCCCTTTCTGGATCTGATCCAAGAGGGCAATCTTGGTCTCATCCGCGCAGTCGAGAAGTTCGACTACACCAAGGGCTTCAAGTTTTCGACGTACGCAACGTGGTGGATTCGCCAGGCAATTAGCCGTGCGATGGCGGACCAGTCACGCACTATCAGGCTCCCAGTTCACCTCGTCGAGCAGATCAACAAAATGCAGCGAATGCGCCGCGAACTCGGTCAGAGTCTCGGACGCGACGCCACCGACGAGGAACTCAGCCACGAGCTCGATATCACGATCGATCGCCTACATGAACTCGTTGACCACGCACGTGACCTCGTTAGCCTCGATCAGACGGTTGGCACCGAAGAGGACTCGTCGTTGGGCGATTTTATTGCCGACGCTGAAGCCACGAAGCCGACCGAGGCTGTCGAGTTCGACCTCATGCGGCGGCAGTTGGCCGACGTTCTGAATTCGCTCGAGCCGCGCGAAGCAGCGGTTGTCAGGCTTCGCTATGGCTTGGCCGACGGCAATCCGCACACGCTCGATGACATCGCCAAGAAGTTCAACCTCTCGAGGGAGCGGATTCGTCAGATCGAGCGAGAGACGATGGCCAAGTTGCGCCACCCATCGCGAGCGCAGTCGTTGCGGGACTATCTCGAATCCTGAGCTGTCCAAGCTCTGCTCGTCCATCGGCCGTGGGTGTGTTCCCGTTCGCGAATCGATCGCTCGCTACGGTGAACGAGTGGAGCCGCTTGCTGCCTTGCGAAGGATCGCCTTTCTGCTCGAGCGCGAACTTGCCCGCGATTACCGGGTCAAGGCTTTCCGGACGGCTGCGTCGGTTGTCGCCACTCGGGGCGAAGCGGAGATAGCCGCCAGAGCGCAGGCAGGGTCGCTGAAGGAGCTCACCGGGATCGGTGACGCGACTGCTGCGGTTATCAGCGAGGCCCTCGACGGACAGGTTCCCACCTATCTCGCGAAGCTCGAAGCCGAGTCTGGGCCGCTGGTCGACCTTGACGCTGAGGCCGAGACCTTGTTGCGTGCACTTCGTGGCGATTTGCACTCCCATTCGGATTGGAGTGACGGCGGCAGCCCGATCGAGGAGATGGTCGTCTCGGCAATCGAACTCGGAAACGAGTATCAAGCCCTGACCGACCACTCCCCTCGCCTCACCGTCGCACGTGGATTGACGGCGGAGCGGCTCGGCGAGCAGTTGAAGGTCGTCAACAGCCTGCGGCCACGTCTGGGCGAATTCAGACTCCTCAGCGGCATCGAGGTCGACATCCTCGAGGACGGGCGGCTGGATCAATCGCCGGAGATGCTTGTTGAGCTCGATGTCGTGGTGGCCTCCGTCCACTCGAAGCTCGCGATGGACGCCGCGGCAATGACGAGACGAATGATCGCCGCGGTGAACAATGAGCACACCAACATCCTGGGCCACTGCACGGGCAGGCTGGTCGGCGCCAAGAAACGCCCGCAAAGTTCGTTCGACCCGGTCGCGGTCTTCGAGGCGTGCGCGGCCGCCGGCGTTGCGGTAGAGATCAACAGCCGTCCCGAGCGGCTCGACCCTCCCGGCGACCTGCTCTCGATAGCAACCGCGGCCGGCTGCTTGTTCAGTATCGACACTGACGCGCATGCGCCTGGGCAGCTCGATTGGAAGCCCTATGGTTGTGCAATTGCCAGCGCCAGCCGGATCCCCGCAGACCGCATCATCAACACCTGGCCGGTCGATCGCTTGCTCGATTGGACCCGTCGGTCGCCGGCTTGAGTTACCGAGCGCGGGGTTTCACCCAGTGGCAATCGGACGACTGGGATCGGTGATCCACTCGCTCCAAGATCCGGGGTACAGCACTGCGTCGATGCCGGCCTCGTGCATGGCGAGCATCGTCTGTGCTGCCGTGACTCCCGATCCGCAGTAGACCCCGAGGGGCTCAGGGTGGCCGGAACTGCGTGCAACCCCGGCGAACTCGATTGCAAGCTCTGCAGCGGACTTGAACGTTCCGTTTGGTGCCAGGTTTGCCGCGATCGGCAGATTCCGAGCTCCGGGGATGTGGCCGGCCACCGGATCGATGGGCTCGCTTTCACCGCGAAATCGTTCCGGTGCCCGCACGTCGACTAGCCTCCCCTGCGCGGCCCAGCTGCCCGCTGTTGTCGCGTCGAGGCTCGGTAACGAACCGGGCCGGACCTGGAAAGTGCCGGCTGCCGGCGTCGCGGCGCCAACTTCCATTCGTAGCCCAGCCCGAGTCCACGCTGCCAAGCCGCCGTCAAGAACTCGTACACGCTCGAGTCCGGCCCATCTCAGGACCCACCACGCTCGAGCTGCCGCAATCGAGGAACCGCCGTCGTAGGCCACCACCGTCGAATCGGCGTCTATCCCCCAGCTCCGCATCCGTTGTTGTAGGCGCATCGGGTCAGGCAACGGATGCCGACCTTTGGCGCCCGGAGGGTCAGCGAGATCGGCATCAAGGTCGCAGAAGTGCGCAGTGGGAATATGCCCGGCGAGATAGGCGCTGTGCTGAGGTGGTGAGCCAACCACCCAGCGGACGTCGATGAGCACGGGTGGTGCGGCCTGGGCAGTGTCTGCTAACGACTCTGCTAGCTCCGAAATGCGTACGAGGCTCGCGTCGGCACCTTTATTCACGGTGACGGTTCTAACATAGGTACTCAGCACCGCGCGCCGCCGCGGCGCGAGCGGTTGAAAGAGGTCTGGCATGAATAGTCATCAACACCATCACAGTGATTTGATCGATACGACGGAAATGTATCTGCGCACCATCTACGAACTCGAAGAAGAAGGCGTTACCCCGCTTCGGGCGCGTATCGCCGAGCGACTGAGCCAGTCAGGCCCCACCGTAAGCCAGACCGTTGCCCGGATGGAGCGGGATGGTCTCGTGCAGGTCGAGAGCGACCGACACCTTCGACTGACGGATGAGGGACGACATCTGGCGACGGCAGTAATGCGCAAGCACCGTCTCGCCGAGCGCCTGCTACAGGACGTGATCGGTTTGGAATGGGATCAGCTGCATATCGAAGCCTGTCGCTGGGAACACGTGATGAGCGACGCGGTCGAACGCAGGATTCTCGCGCTACTGGACAAGCCCTTGGTTTGCCCGCACGGCAACCCCATTCCCGGCCTGGAAGAGCTGGGCCTTCCGTTCGGCGGACCGTCCCAGGAGTTTCTGCTGTCGACGCTCGCAGCGTCCGTTACTGAGGGCACGATCGACGTCCGGGTCGAACGCATCAGTGAGAATCTGCAGCCCGACGCCGAGCTGATGCGACTATTCTCGCTGTCCGGCCTGACACCGGGCAAAACGGTGTCAATTGCCCGTATGTCCGGCGGAATTCAGATCAGCGGCGGCGCCCAGACAACAGTGGTCGATTCGTCTGTGGCCGAAGGGGTCTTCGTTACGGTTCCCGAGTTGGTCGACCTCGTCGAGCGCTGATCATGGCGTGTCCGGGTTTCGCAGCCTAGGAGTATTGCGAGGATCAAGGCCGGATCGCACAGCCTGCAATAACAACCGAGCAGCGGAATAGCCTCGATCTGACTCCAGGGCCCGCTCGGCGGCCATGCCCGCAACGGTGCCATTCCCGGCCCGCCACTGGTGCCACCCGAGCAGGAAGAGCGGTGCGGCGTCGTACGGCGCGGGCAGCCGGTGCAACAGCTCTCGTAGCAGCTGCTCGGCGTCCATCGAGCCTTCGTCAATCGCCACCCACATCTCGTCGCGGATCGCGGTGTCGGCGAGGGCCACCCCGAACCGAGCGAGCTCGTGTGGTGTCAGCGCCTGGTGCGTGCTCGGCACGGTTTGGGCAGACAGACTCTGCCCGCCAGCACGCACGCGCGCCGCTTCGGCCAACGCGTCTAGATCTGACTGGACAAGCCGAGCCACCCCGTTGTTCAGCACCGCTCGGGTTACCCGGTGTTCGGCCATTTCGAGGTGTGGCTCCAACTCGCGGCGCTTGAGCTCGGCGTCTCCAGCGAGTTGCGCTTCTACTGCGGCCCGATCATCGAGCGCGACGAGACCAGCCACCGTTGCCGCGGCCGCGGCTGCCGAGCATCCGATCGCCCGAGCGGTACCCTCGCGCGGACAGCAACTCGGCTCTGTGCAGAGCAAGGACCACCACGTCGACTTCGAGACGATCAAGATGTCGATCAGTTTCAGGTCAGCGGCACGGACCGCCGCTTCGACCGCACTGGTCAGCGGCAACCACTCGGATCTCTGCACCGCCGCAGACGGCGGCAGCTCAGCGTAAACGACGGCGGCGACCGCCGAGGCGTGAGAATTGCGAAGGGCGCTCGTCAATGGCTCGAAGTCCCCGGGTGTCGCGGGACTCGGCGGAAGATCGACCCGCACCGCGACCTGCACCGTCGAACTCCTGTGTTTCGTGTTCTCTCCGCCGTCCAAACCCATCAAGACAAGGCTGTCTCGCGGGTGAAACCCGAGCAGGTATGGGATTGTCTCGACCAGCTCGCCCGGGTCGCTGATTCGGATTGAAGGAACTCCGTTGACGTCATGTAGCGAGAGTCGTCGCTCCTGCGCGGTAGAAGTGTGTTATCCACGCGCCTGTGGACGACCGACGAACCGTCCACAGGCGCGGGCGAGCGTCATCGGTTCCGGGTACGTTGCGGCGCTTGCGCGTGTCAGCGCCGGCCCCTCGCAGCGCGGTTCGCACAGCCTCGCTCGCGGTATCTACAGCGGCTGGGCACGCCACCGCGCGGCTGCCACCGCAAGGCCATCCGCCACGTCGGAATTGCGATCGGCGAGCTGCCTTTCGCGTTCGCCTTCCGGTCCGATCGCCGCACATTCGCGGCGCCCTGCTGCTACCACCCGAAAAAAGGCCGCCGCACGTTCAAGCGCGACGTCGAAGTCACCCGAATACGCCCCGGTCAGTACCGCATCAGCCAGCGCGCTGATCGCGGCCGGATCAGCGTCATCAGACACCCCAGCGACTACCTCGTCGGCCGGCGCAAATCCGCGACCAGCGCGCCAGAGCCGGGTTACCTCGTCCCCGTTTGAACGGCACCAGCGGCGTAGCAGGTACAGCGCCCATAACGCGCCCGGAAGGCTAGAGGGATGCTCGCCACGCCAGAGCTCGGCGAGTGTCTCCAGTCCGACGCGATCGGCGAGGTCGACCAACGAGCCGTCAGCGTTCTCTCGACCTTGGGTAATGACAGCCGCAGCCGTAGCGTCGGCGAGCTCAGATCGGGCGAACGGCTCGACCGCCGCCACGGCGTCTGCCAGGGCAGCCATGTCAGCACGCCTCACCGGTCGATGCGGACGTTGTGACTCGGACACGCCACCAGCCTAAAGGTTCGTTTACCGAGCCGACGTATTGAAACTCCTTCTGCGAACCGCCGTCCGTCAGGATGAGCATCGCCTTCCGAACCGGTAAACTGATGGTGGCGTCGGCCCGATCCATGGCCCCCGGTCCCACATTTGCCGCCCAGAGCGGCCTTCCGCCGTGAGGCGACCTGGCGGGCCGACGTCAATCTCATGAGCGCCCGGTTCGTGCCACGGCCTGGTTCCCGGAGTGGGTACGACAACTGACAAGGCGGGTGCGAATGGGTTCGGGCGATGGGTGGACCGTCTGCTTGTTCGGTCACCGGCATTGGGGCCTCTATGGTGCCGCGGGGCTGCTTATCGTCGACGGCGATCGGGTGGTCCTGCAACACCGAGCGCCGTGGACGCACGAGGGCGGTAGCTGGGGCATTCCGGGCGGTGCCCGGGACGCCGGCGAGACGCCCGTTCAGGCGGCCCTACGTGAGGCCAACGAAGAGGCCGGGCTCGATCCTGACGACATCGAACCTATCGGGCTGTACATCGCCGATCACGGCACGTGGAGCTACACGACCGTCGTAGCGAGGCCACGTCGACCGATCTACCCGATGGCAGTTAATGCCGAGAGCGTGTCGGTCGAATGGGTCCCGACGGCCGAGGTCGATACTCTTCTGCTGCACGGCGGCTTTGCCTCTGCTTGGCCGCAGCTCCAACAGGTACCCGATCCAGTACGGCTACTGCTGGGACCCGACACCGCCGACGACGAGGCAATGGCCTACCTCGATGAGCACGGCCTGGCCGCAAGCCAGCTTCCGCCTGGTCTCACCGCAGGCTCGCTGCACCGCCTCCTGGTTCAAGCCGAACGGGTCAACGACTCCGAACAAGCTAGTGCGCTGGCCGCTGACACCCCGGAAGGCTTACAGATCCTGGTGGTGCTCGACCCCGAAGTGCTCATATCACTGCGCTGATGTCTCTGGGTTTGAATCATTGGACTGACAGACTCAGCACAGGCTCGGCATAGGTTTCGCCCATGCAGTGGCTTCATGATGCGCCTCGTGAAGAAGCAGACCCTGATCATCAACGGCATTCTCGGCGGCGTGGTCGTCCTCGTCGCAGTCGGTGCCTACGTCGCCGTAGGGGACCCAAGCAAGGCTACGACGGCGGCAGCTCGGACGACTGCGGTTTCATCGGGCGATGTCACCGCAACGGTGTCCGCGAGCGGAAATCTGGCGAGCGGCGGTGATACAGACGTCACGGTAACCACGTGTTCCGGCAAGGTGACCAGCGTTTCAGTTCAGCTCGGAACCGACGTCACGGCGGGTCAGCCTCTTGTCACAATCGACAACACGGACGCTCTTGAGAGTCTGGCAACAGCGAAAACCGATCTCGCCGCGGCACAGACGCAGCTGTCTACAACGATTGCAAGCGCTCAGCAATCCCTCAATGCAGCGCAACAGTCTGCGGCCCTGGATGCCAGCCAGTCCGCAGCTTCGCTCAGCAGGGCGGCTGCTGCCGTTTCCGACGACGCAGCAAGCATCGTCTCGGCCAAACAGGCGCTGGCCACGGCGCAGGCCGCGCGGCCACTGAACACCCAAGCAGTGAGCCAAGCCCAGACAAAGTACGACAGCGCCCTCGCCCAACTGGCCCAGGACCAGAATGCCGTCAGCCAGGCCCAGTTCTCCCAGGCCTCCACTGAGCTCAAGGACGGTCAATCAACCACCCAGGCTCAGACGCAACTCTCTGAAGCCACCTCACCCACCAGCCAGCAGGCGTCGGCCGTAACCAACGCGCAGCAAGCCGTGACCGCTGCCTCGAATGGGGTAGCCAGTTGTACGGTCAAGGCCCCGACAGCGGGACGGGTGACAGCTCTGAACGCCGTGTTAGGCAGTACCGCTGGTTCGACTTCGGGCTCGACGTCCTCCGGTTCGGGATCATCGGGTTCGGGCAGTTCATCGATCGGCTCAAGCAGCAATTCGAACGGCACCAACAGTTCGGCGACGTCTTCGACGTCTTCGACTTCGTCGGCAAGCACGGGCTCGAGCATCGCGACGATCTCGAACGTGTCCTCGATGGTTCTCAGTGCCTCGATTGCCGAAGCCGACATAGCATCGGTCAAGGTCGGCCAGAGTGCGGCGCTCACCTTTCCAGCGGTGACCGATGCGACCCATCCAGATGGGATCACCCTCACCGGAAAGGTGACCGCGATCGCGCCCACCTCAACGGTTACGTCGAGCGTTGTCACCTACCCAACGACAATTACCCTCGCCAACCCACCCAGCACGATCCGACTGGGCCAGACCGCGACTGTCGTGATAACCACGGCCAGTAAGGCGAATGTGCTGCGGGTTCCGACGACCGCCATCACCACTACCGGCGGTATTAGCACAGTCCGATCGGTGAAGAACGGACAGACCTCCACAGTTGTCGTACAGACCGGGGTCAGCGGAGGCGGATTCACCGAGATCGTGGCGGGACTCAGCGCCGGTGATCAACTCGCCCTGACCTCGACGAGCACGACAGGTACGACGGGCACTACAGGGAACTTCGGCGGACGCAGTGGAATCGGTGGAACGGTTGGCGGCCGGTGATCCGGCCGGTAGTGCAACTCGACCGTGTCAGCAAGGTCTATGGCAGCGGTGAGGCCGAAGTACGAGCGCTGGCAGGGGTGAGCCTGCGCGTAGATCGTGGCGACTACGTGGCGATCATGGGTGCATCGGGTTCTGGCAAGTCCACCATGATGAACCTGATCGGCTGCTTGGACGCTCCCACAGGAGGCCGATACGCGCTGGACGGTATCGATGTCGCTCGACTGGCAGAGTCGCAGCTCGCCAAGATCCGAAATCGCAAGATCGGGTTCGTCTTTCAGAGCTTCAACCTGATTCCGCGTACCCGAGCGATCGAGAACGTGTCACTTCCCCTCGCTTACGCCAAGGTCCGAGCGAGCGACCGACGGCTACGCGCGCTGCGGGCGCTGGAACTCGTTGGCTTGACCGACCGTATGGACCATCGGCCGAATGAGCTCTCCGGGGGTCAGCAGCAACGCGTCGCGATCGCGCGCGCGATCGTCACCGAGCCGATCCTGTTGCTTGCAGATGAACCGACAGGTGCGCTGGACAGTCATTCCACCCTCGAGATCATGCGCCTGTTCGACGACTTGAACGCTCGCGGCCGGACGATCGTGATCATTACCCACGAGGCCGAAGTTGCCGCGCACGCAAAGCGGATCGTCGAAATGCGGGACGGCGACATCATCTCCGACATGCGGGTGTCAGCACTGGCCGGTGCCCCACCGCGCGCACGCGCCGAACATCAGACAGTCGCAGTACCGGGGGTAGCGCCGTGATCCTGGGCGAGGCGCTGGTGTTCGCACTTCGAGGTGTGAGCGCAAACAAGATGCGCTCCGCGCTCACGACCCTCGGCATCCTGATCGGGGTTTCGGCTGTCATCATCCTGCTCTCGGTGGGAACCGGGTCATCGGCAGCCGTCAAGAAATCGATCAGTCAGTTGGGCACAAACACCTTGACTGTGTCGCGATCGGCGAATGGCAACGGCCGCGCGGGGGCGGTTGGCGCGGGAGGATTCGCTGGCGCACGCGGCGGTGGCGGACTCGCCGGCGCCGGCCTCGGTGGGGGCTTCGGTGGCGGTGGATTCGCCGGAGCGCGCGGCGGCGGTGCGGCAGGCTCCTCGAATACCGGAAGCAGGATTCGCAACACCTACCTGACCCTCGATGATGCGCTCGCGCTCACCGATCCCAATCAGGTCCCCGATGTGATTGCCGTAGCACCGGTGTTGACGGCAACCAGTGTGACTGCCACATACGAAGGCGTCACGCAGTCGGTCAGCCAGTTCATCGGCACGGCAGGAACATACTTCGGCATCAACAACTACTCCCTCGTCGCCGGCGGCTATTTCACCGACGCCCAGTACACCTCCCATGCCGATGTCGCCGTTCTCGGTTACACGATGGCTGAAAACCTCTTCGGTAACGTCACTTCAGCCGTTGGCAAAACGGTTCAATTCAACGACAAGGACTTCGTCGTCGTCGGTGTTCTGAAGGCCAAAGGAGCATCAGCCAACAGCAACAGCGACGCTGTGGTCATCGCACCTCTCACGTCAGTAGCCAACAACCTAACCGGCCCGGTCAACACGCTCGAATCAATTTCGGTGCAGGCAGGGTCTCAGAAGGCACTCGACGCAGCGCAAGCCGAGATCGAAACCGTGCTGGACTCGCGCCACAAGGTCACCGCGACTACCCGGGACTACACGGTGCAGAATCAAGCCGCGATCCTCGAGACGGCAACGAGTTCGTCAAAGACGCTCACGGTTCTGCTCGGGGCGGTCGCGGCGATCAGCCTGTTGGTCGGCGGTATCGGCGTCATGAACATCATGCTCGTGACCGTCACCGAACGTACCCGCGAAATCGGCATCCGGAAGGCGATCGGTGCCGGACGCCTCAATATCGTCACGCAGTTCCTCGCCGAAGCTGTCGTGCTCTCAGTGCTTGGCGGCTTGGTCGGTGTCGCGATCGGCCTGATCGGAAGCAGATTCACGATTGTCGGCATACAACCAGTTGTTGAAACCTGGACGGTTCTGCTGGCGTTTGGCGTCGCTGTGCTCACCGGCCTGTTCTTCGGAATTTATCCCGCCAACCGCGCCTCACGTCTTCGTCCCATCGATGCTCTTCGCTACGAGTAGGAAACCATGAGTTCATTCTTCGACGACGAGCCCAATCAGGTCCCGGTGCATCGTTCCCTAGTGGAGTCGGGTGCGCGCCCACATTCGCAACGCAACGATGTTGCCAACGCATTGGTAAATGGGCCTACACCGGAAGCGACAACTGAACCGGAGCAGACTTCGGTAGCACCGGACATTGACTGGGACGACGCCAATTCCGACGCCGACTTCATCCCGAAACCACCTTTCAGGCTCGGGACATTGAGCATTGCACTAGTCGGCTTGATCATCGTCGGAGTTGGTTTTCTGGGCGGGGTGTTGGTACAGAAACATCACGACAAGGGAAGTTCGGCAACAGCAGGTCGGGGCGGCGCGGGGGCGACCTTCGGCGGCACACGCGCCGCAGCCGGGGGTGCTGGCGCCGGAGGTTTCGGCGGTCAGCGCGGCGGCGCTGAGGGCGCGACGGGAGGTTTCGGCGGGAGCGGAGGCTTCGGAACGACGGGCACCGGCTCTGGTGGCCAGCCTGGCGCAGGCACGGCAATACCTGCCGTAATCGGAACCGTGTCAAGCCTGACGGGCCGCAACATGATCGTCCAGAACCTCGGCGGCAAGAAAGTGCCCGTACTGCTCGCCGCAAGTACGGTCGTCACGGCGAAGTACGGATCGATCTTGAAGGTCGGCGCAAGTGTCGCGGTGAGCGGAAGTGCTGCAGCGAACGGCCTGATCTCGGCAACGTCGGTCGCCGTGCAGTAGCGACATTTCAAACTGTGGCTGGCAGCCACCGCTATCCCCTACCGCAGCGCCTAAAACCCACCATCGAAAGGCTTGATCGATGACAAAACTGCAATTGCGCAACAAGATTGCGGTCCCGGCCGTTCTTCTGACCTCTTTGCTCGGCAGCGGGGTTCTCGCAGCCTGCAGCTCGTCCAGCTCGAAGTCGCCAGCCGCCGCCAGCTCAGCGGCGAGTACGAGCCGAGGCGCGGGCCAAGGCCGCGGCGGGGCTGGGTTTTTCGCGAACGCACAAGTGCAGGCGTGTCTGAAGGCGGCGGGCATCTCGATACCGAGCGCGGGCGCGCGCCCATCGGGTAGCTTCAACAGACCCTCTGGACGCCCGACGGGTACTTTCTCGCGACCGCCCGGCGGTTTCCGCAGTGGCGCCCGGCCATCTGGAGTTCGCCCATCGGGTGGCGGATTCGGTGCGTTCGGTGGCGCGGAGGGCACCAAGATTCAGGCCGCGCTGAAGGCGTGCGGAATCGCGTTGCCAAGCCGACCGGCAGGCGGCGCTACACCGTCCGCAACACCCAGTGGGTCAAACGCCTGAAGTCGGCTGCCGCCACGAAAGACGCTGTGTACGTTACTGCTGCCTGCTGCGAGCACCGCAACCTGAACGCAGGCTAACGTTCACCGGGTGCGAATCCTGCTGCCACCGAGCGAGGCGAAAACGCCCGGAGGGACCGGCAAGTCCCTACAGGCTCGTAAGGCCACAGGTAGCTTGGACGCCGCTCGAGCTCCCGTCTTCCACGCTCTGGCAGCGCTGCTTCGCGCGGCTGATCCGGCTGCCGCGGCGCGGGCGCTCATCCTGCCCGAATCCATCGCCGGCGAGGCGATGCAGGTCAACGCCCGCGTCCGGATCAGCGGTACGCGTCCCGCCCTGGATCGTTATTCCGGAGTCGTTTACGACGGCCTGGCCGCCCACCAGCTGAGCCGCGGCGCGCGGACCACGGCTGCGAAGGCGGTGCTCGTATTCTCGGGTCTACTTGGAGCGGTCCGGGGCGCTGACCCTGTCCCGAACTACCGCGTCCCGGCAAAGGCGACGCTGCCAGGTGTCGGAGTGGCCGGTACCTACTGGAGGCCGAAGCTGTCTGCCTTGCTGCCGCCCCTGCTGGGCGACGGCCTGATCGTGGACCTCCGCTCGTCGGACTATCTGTCCATGTGGCAGCCGTCGCGACAGGATCCGCTGTACGAGCGAATCCTGAGTGTCCGGATTCTCTCGCCGAAGCCAAGTGGTGCGCTTGCCGTGATCTCCTACCCGTCCAAATACCACAAGGGAAGGCTCGCGGCCGCGTTGCTCGAGCACGTAGCTGCGGGCAATCCGATCCGGACGGCGAGTGACGTTGCCGACGTCTGGCTGTCCGTCGGCGGCAAGGACGCCCGGCTTGGGTCAGCCACCAAATCCGGGCTTTCGGCGACGCTCGAGCTGATAACCCTCACGTCAAAGATCGTCTGATTACGCCGCCTTATATCACCCACCCGGGGACTTTTGGCGGCCGGGTGATGTGACCCCGGCTGCTTCTTACTTTTGGCTCTGGGTCACTATCGAACCATGCGACTGGACCATCTTTCTTACGCGGCTGGTGAAGAGGGCCTTGCCTCATGTGTGCAACGTCTAGGTGCACAGCTTGGCGCCGGATTCACCGACGGCGGGCTACACCCACGCTTTGGCACCCGCAACTTCGTGCTTCCACTCAGAGGGGGCGTGTACCTCGAAATCGTTGAGGCGCTCGACCATCCCGCGGCGGAGATGGCACCCTTTGGCCGCCTGGTGAAGGCTCGCAGTGAAAACGGCGGTGGTTGGTTGAACTGGGTAGTCGGCGTCTCTGACCTACCAGCTATCGAGAAGCAGCTCGGTCGGCTGTCGGTACCCGGGCATCGCGTTCGACCGGACGGCTACGACTTGCGTTGGCGACAAATCGGTATCAACGAGACCGCAAATGACGCACAGTTACCGTGGTTCATTCACTGGGAATCCGATCGATCCGAGCATCCCGCCGCCGCCGGTGGCGTCGTCAATTTGGAACGTCTTGACATCGCCGGCGAGCGCGAGACCGTCTCCTCGTTCTTAGGCGAGCAAGCGTCCCACGCCTTGGCTAGCCTGAAGGTGAAATGGCTGCCCGTTTCGGAAAATGACGGCGAGACCGGCATTGTCTCGGCACACTTCACCACTCCGCATGGCGTCGTCACGATCGACTGACGGAGCCTGCAGGCATCAGCGTGCTCTCCTGACCACTGCTGGTCGGCGCCTTTCGGGCGCCGAGGATCGACCCGACCAAGATCAACGGGAAGCCGACGAGCATCCCGCTCGTGACGTCCTCATTCAGCACAATGACGCCCAGCAGCAGGGCCACAGCAGGATTGACATAGGTGATCACCGTCGATCGCGTTGGGCCGATGGTCGCGATCAGCTCAAAGAACAGGACGAAGGCGAGCGCGGTGCAGACCAGCGCAAGCACGATCACACTGAGCACGACCGACGGCCGGCCTAGATTCGGTGGCGTCAGAATGACGAACGGCAGCGTGGCGCCAGCGCTGACTGTCAGCGCGCAAGCTATCACGCCGAGGCCTGGCAGGTCAGAGAGTCGACGCGCAAGCACGATTGGCCCAACCGCGTAACAAACGGAGACGATCGCCATCTCGGCAACAGCCGACATATCAAGGTCACCGAAATCCAAGCCGACGAGCGCCGCAACGCCCGCCAGCCCCGTCAACAGGCCGATCAACTGCAGGCGATTTACGCGGTCGCCACTCGGACTCAACCAGGCGATAACGGCACCAATCAGTGGCACCGCGGCGACCAGCAATCCCGCCAACGAAGAGTTGAGGTGGCGCTCGGCATCGGACAGAAGCAGCCACGGCCCGATGATCTCGATCGCGGCGAACACGATCAGCCATCTCCATCGCACAAGCACGGGACGTACCTCGGCACGCCAAAGCGCGAGGGGCAGCAACACCAGCGCGGCTATGCCGGTGCGAAGGAACACCAACGAGCCGGGCGAGATGTGTTCCACGGCGATCCTGATGAACAGGTACGGCAGGCCCCAGATTACGCACATCGCCGCGAACAACGCCCAGCCTCGCTGAGACACCCGAACACGTTCCCTTCGTCGCTTCTCGTAAGCCGTGCGGGTAACGCTCGGCCGACGCGCCGCATCGGCGAGCCGAGCGATAACGCTACGAGTACGTAACCTTCGCGGCTAGCCGTTTTCAGCCAACCTTCGCCGAGTCGCTGCCGAAATCGTTGCCGGACTGCAACCACGAGATACCCCCGCCTTGGCGGCGTACCACCGGGATGGAGCATCCTTTTGCAGTATGGACGACGAAATCTCTCCGTGGCCGGGAAACGATGGACCAACTACGGTCATTCGATCCGTGCCGATCGCCGACTATGGGTTCCTGTCCGACGGCGAGACAACCGCCCTGGTCTCGCCCGGCGGTTCCGTGGACTGGATGTGTCTACCGAGACTCGACTCACCGAGCGTGTTCGGTGCGGTTCTGGGTCGGCACGCGGGGACGTTCAGGGTGGCGCCGACCGACGTTTCGGTACCTGCCGCGCGACGGTACCTACCCGGGACGATGATCCTCGAAACGAGTTGGGGAACAGCGACGGGCTGGATCATCGTCCGCGACGTGTTGCTTATCGGGCCCTGGCGACACGAGGAGGAGTTCTCGCATACTCATCGCCGCACGCCGACGGACTACGACTCCGAACACATCCTGCTCAGGACGATTCGCTGTGTGTCGGGCGAGGTCCAGACCATCGTCGAGTGCGAACCGGCCCTCGATTACGGCCAGAAATTCGTGCGCTGGTCTTATACCGACCACGTCTATCACCAGGCAGTGGCCACCGCCAAAGGTAGCGATCTAAGACTCACGTTGACGACCGATATGCGGCTCGGCCTGGAAGGCGGACAGGCTGCGGCTCGGACCCTGCTGAGGCAGGGGGACGTGCGCTACGTTGCGCTGTCCTGGGGTAGCAAGGAGCCCCCGATGGACATGGCCGACGCGTACTCAAGACTGGTTTGGACTGCCCACCACTGGCAACATTGGCTTGCGCGCGGCAAGTTCCCAGACCATCCGTGGCGCAGTTATCTGCAGCGCAGCGCGCTCACGCTGAAGGGACTGACCTACGCACCAACCGGTGCGATCGCCGCGGCGGCCACTACCTCGTTGCCGGAAACCATGGGCGGTGGGCGCAACTACGACTATCGATACACCTGGATTCGCGATGCCACTTTCGCCTTGTGGGGTATGTATTCCCTCGGCTTCGATTGGGAAGCTGTCGACTTCTTCTCATTCATTGCCGATCTCGCTGAGGCCGACGACGATCTCCAGATTATGTACGGCATCGGAGGCGAACGCGATCTGACTGAGTCAACGCTGGATCACCTACCGGGGTACGCGAACTCCCGACCAGTGCGGATCGGCAACGCAGCGAGTACCCAAAAGCAGCACGATGTCTGGGGCGCATTGCTGGACTCTGTCTACCTGCATTCAAAGGCGGCTGATCATCTCGATGGTCGGATCTGGCCGATCCTCGGCAAGCAGGTCAACGCAGCTCTCAAACACTGGCGCGAACCAGACGCCGGCATCTGGGAGGTGCGCGGGGAACTCAAGCATTTCACCTCGTCGAAGATCATGTGCTGGGTCGCGGTCGACCGTGGCGCCAGGCTCGCGTCGATGATCGGTCAGGAGGCCGAGTCAGCCCAGTGGCAACTTGCGGCTGACGAGATCAAAGAAGACATCCTCACCAACGGCGTGGACGAACGCGGTGTGCTGACCCAGTATTACGGCAGCACGGCTTTGGACGCATCTCTGTTGCTCGCCCCGCTGGTGCGGTTTTTGCCAGCAGATGACCCGCGGATCCGGGCCACGGTGCTTGCCATTGCCGACGAGTTGACCGTCGACGGTTTGGTTATGCGCTACAAGGTGGCGGAAACGGACGACGGCTTTACCGGTGAGGAAGGCAGTTTCACAATCTGCTCGTTCTGGCTGGTGTCGGCGTTGAGTGAGATCGGCGAGGACGTGCGCGCGCACGAGCTCTGCGCGAAACTGCTCTCGCTCGCCGGCCCGCTGGAGCTGTACGCCGAGGAGATCGATCCGCACACCGGCCGGCACTTGGGTAACTTTCCACAGGCCTTTACTCATCTGGCGTTGATCAATGCCGTGATTCACGTCATTGCGGCCGAGGACGCGCAATCTTCACCGTGATCGATCGTCGGACCAGGCATCAGACGTCGGGGCGATGGGGCTACCCGCCTGCAGACAACGAGCTCGGTGCGGCGAAGGAATCGATTTCCGCATGGTGAACCTGCAATTGAACTGGCAACAGGGCAGTGCGCTTGCTGCTGCGCTCGTTGCCGTACGGGTAGCTGTTTCACGATCGAGTCGCACCCGACGCGCCGCACCTTACCTGCAAGAATCAGCTATCGTCGCTGCGCTTTACGCGTTGTGGCAACTGGCCGCGTCGGTCTCCGTCTTCGGGACCGCGGGTGCGTTTTCGCGAGGTCGCTGGATCGAACACTTTCAGCGGACCCTGAGACTGCCCAGTGAACGGTCGCTTCAAGGGCTCCTCGACGGACACCCCTGGTTCGCACAGTTTTGCAATCTCTATTACGCGTCGATGCATTTCGGCGTACTCGGCGTGTTTCTCTTGTGGCTGTTCGTGCGACACAGGGACCATTACGGCTACGTGCGCAATGTCCTCGTGCTGCTCACCGCGTCCTGCTTATTGATCCAGCTGATCCCGGTGGCTCCCCCGAGGCTGCTGCCCGACCTGGGATTCGTGGATGTGGCTGCGCAATATGGGCAATCCGTTTACAACCTGTCGGGCATCACGGTCGACGAGCTCGGGGCGATGCCTTCGGTCCACGTCGGCTGGGCACTCTTGGTCGCTTGGGCGGTGATCAGATTTGGAACGAGTCGCTATCGCTGGTGGATCGTCGCCCATCCGGTAGTCACCGTCTTTGTCGTCGCTGCCACAGGAAACCATTTCTGGCTCGACGGAATCGTGGCCGCAGTTCTGCTCGCCCTATCCATCTGGATCGTTCAACTCGTCTCACGACGTTCACCGCGAAGGCACGATAACGGTGACTCCCGAGCTCAGGTTGTCGGCGATGGCCAGCAATGCGTTCGGCACCTCGCCGAGGCTGATTTCGGCGACGACGAAGCTGGCGGGATCGAAGTCTCCACGGGCGATCTCGACAAGCAGCTCAGGGTAGCTACGAGCGGCCATGCCGTGGCTGCCGAGCCACCTCAGCTCCCGCGAGATCAAGGCACCCATATCGACAGCTACCTTCCCGGCGAGTAGTCCGATCTGAACGAGGCGCCCTCGCGGGCGAAGACTGTCGAGCGCGGATTGAACGGCGTCGGCAGCGCCGATTGCCTCGATTGCTACGACCGCTCCACCGTCAGAGATCATCCTTACTTGCGTGGCAACATCAGGACTACCCGTTCCACGTCCCGACCCAGCTTGCACCAGGTGAGCGGCGCCGTGCGTCGACGCGAGCGACAATGCCGCCGGGTTCACATCAACTGCAATGACTCGTGCCCCGGCTGAGGCGGCAAGCGTAATCGCCGCAAGGCCAACCCCGCCACAGCCGAACACGGCCACCCACTCCCCCGCTTGGACCTGCCCGACCTGACGCACTCCTCGATACGCGGTCGCAAACCGGCAGCCGAGACCGGCGGCCGCGACGAAGCTCACTGAATCAGGAAGGCGCACGAGGTTCACGTCTGCCCAAGGAACCGCAACGAATTCCGCGAACGATCCCCAATAAGTGAAGCCTGGCTGCTGCTGGCGGAGGCAGGTCTGCTGATTGCCCGAGCTGCATTCGGCGCACGACCCGCACGCGCACACGAATGGGGCGGTGACCCTGTCTCCCACGGCGAAGCGAACGACATCGGGGCCGGCTTCGATCACGGTGCCGGCGAATTCATGTCCGGGAACGTGCGGCAGCACGATATCGCGATCGTGCCCCTGCCAGCCGTGCCAGTCGCTGCGGCACAGCCCGGTCGCTTCGACCCGGATGATCACGCCGTCTGCGGTTACCGTCGGCGGCTCGACCTCGAGGACTCGCGGAGCGGTCGCGAACCGCTCGACCAGCACTGCCTTCACCTTCGCGGCCAGACTTCATAGGACAGCATCGGTCTCATACTTGCACCGTATCCGGCAAGGGGCTCACCTCTTCCGGACACCCCGACAACTGCTCGTGCCCGAACCCGACAATCCGATACCGTCTTGCCATGGAGCGTTCACCGTGACGACCGCATTGCTGTTGATCGATCTTCAGCTCGATTACTTCCCAGCAGGGGCGTCTCCGCTTGTTGAACCCGAGGCTGCAGTCGAGGTGGCAGCACGGGTGCTCGAACGGCAACGAGCTTCAGCTCTGCCGATCGTCCATATACAGCACATCTGGGATGAGCCTGATGCGACATTCATGCGGCCAGGTACCCCGGGCGTCGAGATCCATTCGCTGGTGCGCCCGCGCGCCGGCGAGCCGCTGGTGACCAAGACGTTCCCCAATGCCTTCAGACAGACCGATCTACAGATGCGGCTCATTTCGCTCGGTGTCGATTCCCTGGTCGTCGTGGGGATGATGAGCAGTATGTGCGTTGATGCGACGGTTCGAGCTGCGGCTGACCTCGGCTACGACGTCACCGTGGTCCACGACGGTTGCGCTGCGCCCGACCTACAGTTCGACGGAGTTGCCATCCCCGGGGCCCAAGTACATGCTGCCTTCATGGCGGCACTGGCCGACAGCTACGCGAAAGTCGTGGCCAGCGATCAGTTCCTGGCCGGCTGAGCCATGACCGGGTTTTTCGGCAACCTCGGACCAGTGACGACAGGTGAGCCGTGGCTGTCGCGTCGCCGATAGCCCGCCGCTGGACTGTCGCGGCGTTGCTCGCGCTTACCGGAGTGACTGGGCTAATCGACGCGGTGAGCTATCTGCGCCTCGGGCGAGTCTTTGTAGCGAACATGACCGGAAACGTGGTGTTCATCGGTTTCAGCCTGTACCCGGACTCGGGCCTTTCTGCCCTTGCCTCCGCCGTGGCGATCGCCGGTTTCGTCATAGGAGCGCTCGGTGGGGGCGCGGTAGGGGCGCGGTTCGATAGCCGGCCACGCCGCTGGCTCGCTGGAGCCTTCTTCGGGCAGGCGCTGATCGTGGCGGTAACGGGCGTGCTTACCGGTGTTGGCGCCTTGTCACTCGACCCCAGAGCGAATCTCGTCCCGATCTGCTTGCTAGCAGTCGCGATGGGATTACAGAACAGCACCGTGCGCCGGCTGGGTGTGCCAGACCTGACCACGACGGTTTTGACGCTGACGCTCACTGGATTGAGTGCTGACAGCGGACTGGTCGGGGGTCCCGGCTCAAAGCCGCACAGAAGGCTGGGCTCGATCGCTGCCATGCTTGCCGGGGCGGCGATCGGCGCGGCATTGCTCCACACATCGCCGAGTCTGGTGATCGTGTTGGCTGCCGCTGTGATCGCCGCCGTCAGCATTACCTTCTGGCTCGCGCCCTCTGAACCGCCGCGTAAAGGCGAGCGTTCAGGCCCTGATGAAGCGCCGTGAACGGTCGCTGCGGTTGCGTCTGTCAGGTACGGACTGCGCTGCGATCACCGAATTTGAGCCAGAGCAAGAGCACAATCACGGCGCCGATGATGGAGCCGACAATCCCGGACGGTTGAAAGAAGCCGTCGTGACCGTCTTTGTGAAAGATCAGATATCCGAGGAATCCACCGACGAATGACCCCACTATTCCGATCACGATCGTGGCTGGAATGGAGAGGTCTTGCTTGCCGGGCACCAAAAGACGGGCGACGGCTCCTGCTATCAGGCCGATCACGATGAGACTGACGATAAGACCAAGCATGTTGGGATCCTTTACGAACAAACTCTGCATCGGACCGGTGTGCCTTCACCGCGGACGCGAGTCTGTTCACGTTACCCTGAACGGTGCGCGCAGGTTCGCATCGCTCAACGTGGCGCCCGTAGCGGCGCACGATTCAGCCCTTCCAAAGGCCTCGAGCATCGATAGCGCGGTACAAGCTGGAGTACGCGCTCCCGCTGAGCAGCACGCGGTCTGAAGACATGCGTTGCTTGTGATTCTTTATTCCTGAATTGTTGAGCGCGCCTTTCTTGCCGACATGCAGATGAAGTTCGGCCTCTGCCATTGGACGCTTCTTTTCAAGTCTGCCGAAGCGGTACACCAAACCTGAGTTCGACGTGATCTTCGCCTTGCGATATTCGTTCGGAAGGGGATTGATACGGCCAGCAACAATCTGAGCGCAGAGTTCGTCCAACTCGCCCAGTAACGTGCCAGAGTCTGCTAGCGCGTCCCACACCTTGGACACCTTCGTGGCCTGGGCCACTGTCGTGCCTACGGCTGTACAACCCAGCCCCCCGTTCCCGTAGATGAACGCCTCCAAGGCCACCTCATCGACAATCAGCGTGCTCAGGACTTGCTGGGCCGTACTGCCGGACTCCATCAGCGCAGCAGCGAGAAAGAACTGTGCACACAGCTGAGGAGCCTTGAAGCTGACGTCCTTCAGAGTTTGCCGCAACAACCGATCTACCGCCTCGTCATAGTTTGCGAGCGGTCCCCCTGCCGCCGCTTCGACCTCGCGGCGTAGTTCTGCCTTCTCCGCAAGCGCTGCGGCTTCGGCTTCGTCCTTTGCCTTGGCGGACTTCTCTATCGCTGACCGGTCGGCATCCGCGGACGCTGCAGCCTCGAGCACTTCAATGCGGCTGGCAATAAGCGGCCCAAGATCGTCGTCGTCCCACTCCAGTCGCGCGGCCCACCGCCGAAGCTGCTCTACCGTCGTGGCCGGGCTTTCCACTCGCTCCTTGTTGACCAGGCCGTCCGTGTCGTCATTTAGTTCCCATACTCGGGCGATCGTGCCTGAGCCAAGGGACCCGCTGCGCTGCTGGACTGTGTGAGCCAATTCGTGGGCCAGGAGCGCCTGGCCATCGGGACGGCTGGTGTCAGGCATCCCGGCGGTAAAGAATATGTCGTCAGCGACGGTGAATGCCTTCGCACTAATGCTCCTGCCCGCGGCTGAGGGTCCGGCGCCGGTGTGTACGCGCACCGCTGACAAGTCCGTTGCCATCGCTGTCTCGAACTGAGTACGGACGTCTGCGGGTAGCGGGCGACCTGATGCCCGCGAATCAGACACCAATTTTTCGACCTGCGCCGGAGCCCGGCCACCCGGGTCGCCTGAGCCGCTTCGTTGCGCGGTAGCTGGGACCGAACGGTATTCGTGCGCGTCAGCAACGTCGGAGCCGCCGACTGTGGTCGCTTGGCCGCCCTCGTTACTCACTTCTGGTTCGCGCAATTTGGCGACGACATCACGCGCGACCCGATCCGCCGCAAGTTCGGCCGGGTCATCGGAGGCACCAACCTGCAATGTGCGCCGAAGTCCAGAGCTGGCAGGCCGACGACTCGATCCTTCTACTTCTTGGAGTCCCTGTGGTTCCTGTGGGGTCAAACTATGCGATGCAACAGGATGCTTCGCAGCCGGTCCTTTGACCATCCTGGACTCATACATCGGGGCTCCCATCGGCCAACCGATCTCACTCTGTGTAACGGCACTCTATTCAATTGTTACGGAGTGTGTCCATACGGTCGAACCCTTATCGACCTGTGCGTCGTAGCATCTCCACGATTGGTAAGCGCGGCACAAGCGGTCAGCGGATCGCCCGACATCAGGCGAAGGGCAACGTGACCCTCCTGACATGGGCGTCCTGACCGTTCCTGAAGGGTCAGGAACGGTCAGGAACGCGACTACAAGTCCGCCGTTGGGCGTCAGCCCACCACTAGCTGCATCCGCTCGTGGAACCGCAGCCTTCACATACGAAGCAGGAACCAGCTCGTTGCATCTTCGTTCCGCAACTCATGCACAAGGGGGCATCAGCCGAGGAGCCGAGTAGCGACTCAAGCAACTCCGTGGAGCTATGGGCAGTCTGGAGAGGGGCTTTCGCGACCGATGCCGGTAGGACTTCGGCAGGCGAGGTGACCGCCGCCGATTGAGCCAGCGTCTCCAGCTCATCTTCGGTGACCTCTTCGACTCGGGTATAGCTTCCCGTTTCGAGTTCTCGAGCGCGCTCTTCAGCCGTGTGAATGCCCATCGCCGAACGGGTTTCGAACGGCAGATAGTCCAGCGCCAGCCGCCGGAAGATGTAGTCGACGATCGACTGTGCCATCCGGATGTCCGGGTCATCGGTCATGCCGGCCGGCTCGAAACGCATGTTGGTGAACTTCGAGACGTAGGTCTCGAGCGGGACACCATGTTGAAGCGCGACCGAAATGGCAATCGAGAACGCGTCCATTACGCCAGCCAGAGTGGAACCCTGCTTGCCCAACTTGAGGAAGACCTCGCCGAGGCCGCCGTCGTCTGGGTAGGAGCCTGCAGTCAGGTAACCCTCTGCACCGCCGACTGTAAATGAAACCGTCTGAGATGGCCGGGACTTTGGCAGTCGCCGACGGATAGGGCGGTATTCGATCGCCGGTGCGGTTCCGGATGAGTCTGGTTGCTCTGTCTTCTTGGCCTCTTTGCCAGCCGAGAGCGGTTGGCCAACCTTGCAGTTGTCGCGATACACGGCCAGCGCCTTGATACCGAGCTTCCAACCCTGGAAGTACACGTCGGCGATGTCTTCAACCGTCGCTGTCTCGGGCAGGTTGACGGTCTTGGAAATAGCACCAGAGATGAATGGCTGAGTGGCCGCCATCATCCGAACGTGACCCATCGCCTTGATCGCGCGGGCACCCATCGCGCAGTCGAACACTTCGTAGTGTTCGCTCTTGAGACCGGGCGCGTCCTGGACATGCCCATGCTCGCCGATGTATTCGACGATCGCCTCCACCTGCTCCTGCTGGTAGCCAAGAACCTTCAGTGCCCTCGGCACGGTTTGGTTCACGATCTGCATGGACCCGCCACCGACAAGTTTCTTGAACTTGACCAGGGCGAGATCCGGCTCGATGCCAGTCGTGTCGCAGTCCATCATCAGACCGATGGTGCCGGTGGGCGCGAGGACGGACGCTTGTGCGTTCCGCCAGCCGTTCGCGGCGCCGATCTTGAGCCCTTTAGCCCACTCGGCGGTCGCGGCAGCCAGCACCGACTTGTCGGCCGAGTGGACTGACCGGACCTGGTCATTTGCCGCGGCGTGCTTCCGCATCACCCGCGTATGTCCTTCTGCGTTACGGGCAAAACCATCGTAGGGTCCGACAATGCCGGCTAGTTCTGCCGACCGACGGTACGCCGTGCCAGTCATCAATGATGTTATTGCGGCAGCGAGCGTTCGGCCGCCCTCGGAGTCGTAGCCGCGACCGGTTGCCATGAGCAGCGCGCCAAGGTTGGCGTAGCCAATACCGAGCTGGCGATAAGCGCGGGTGTTGACACCGATCGCCTCGGTCGGAAAGTCGGCGAAGCAGATCGAGATGTCCATCGCCGTGATGATCAGCTCGACTGCCTTGACGAAGTTCTCCGAATCGAAGGTGTCGTCATCGCGCAGGAATTTCATCAGGTTGAGCGATGCGAGGTTGCACGACGTGTTGTCGAGGCTCATGTATTCCGAACACGGATTGGATGCCGTGATGCGGCCGGACTCTGGGTTCGTATGCCAATCGTTGATGGTGTCGTCGTACTGAATACCCGGGTCTGCACACTCCCAAGCGGCCTTCGCGATCTTGCCGAACAGATCCTTGGCGTCAACGGTGTCAATGATCTCGCCGGTCGATCGCGCTCGAAGTCCGAACTCGGAGCCTTCCTCGACGGCGTGCATGAACGCGTCGGAAACACGCACCGAATTGTTCGCATTCTGATACTGGACCGAGGTTATGTCGGATCCACCGAGGTCCATATCGAAGCCCGCGTCACGAAGCACGCGAATCTTGTCTTCTTCACGAGCCTTCGTTTCGACGAACTCCACGATGTCGGGGTGATCGACGTCAAGCACGACCATCTTGGCTGCGCGACGGGTCGCACCCCCGGACTTGATGGTGCCTGCTGACGCATCGGCGCCCCGCATGAAGCTCACCGGACCAGACGCGGTGCCACCGGAATGGAGTAGCTCCTTTGAGGACCGGATCCGCGAAAGGTTCAATCCGGCACCTGAGCCGCCCTTGAAGATCAAACCCTCCTCTCGGTACCAGTTGAGAATCGAGTCCATCGTGTCATCGACAGCAAGGATGAAACAGGCCGAGACCTGCTGAGGCGAAGTTGTTCCGACGTTGAACCAAACCGGGGAGTTGAAGCTGAATACTTGATGCATGAGCATCCAGGTGAGCTCGTGATCGAAGATCTCCGCATCGGTCGCTGAGGCGAAATAACCGTACTGTTCGCCGGCGGCGCGATAGGTTGAGACGACGCGGTTGATCAGCTGGCGCAGGGAAAACTCTCGCTGCGACGTACCGACGGCTCCTCGGAAGTACTTTGTCGTCACGATATTGGCAGCGTTGACGGACCAGAACGTCGGGAATTCAACACCTCGTTGTTCGAAGTTGATCGATCCGTCTCGCCAGTTCGTCATTACGACGTCGCGACGTTCCCAATCAACCTCGTCATACGGGTGCGTGCCATCGGTTGTATAGATCCGCTCGACGACCAGCCCGTTCGCCGAATACACGGGAGCAGCCTTCGCAGCAGCCTTGTGTCGGCCCGCGTCAGTCTCGCTCGAATGCTTCGTTCCGGCTGGCGTTTTGCCGGCGCCAGATGTCTTGCCGGTTGATCCGCCCTCGACAACCTCGGTCATATCCCGCAGTTCCCTTCTCGTTCGATCTGCTGTTCGGCTCGTGTCAGGCGAAGGTTCGCCAAATGTCTCGCTGGTGGTGCGATGTCTAGGTGCTTGGGCCCTCAGGCTCGGAAGCGTGGCTCTGAACGACCCGCCGTTCGCTGCGGAGGTCGCCGATGGCCTTTTCGAAGTCATCTATCGAACTGAAGGCTTTGTAGACACTCGCGAAGCGCAGGTAGGCGACCTCATCAAGATCCCGTAGCGGACCCAGTATCGCCAAGCCGACTTCGGGCGCCGCGACCTCCGCACACCCGGTTGCGCGAATCGTGTCTTCAACCGTCTGAGCCAACTGCGCCAACGCATCCTCATCGACTGGGCGCCCCTGGCATGCTCGACGCACGCCGTTGACGACCTTCGTTCGGCTGAACGGCTCGGTGACCCCGCTCCGCTTGATGACCGCCAGGGTCGCTTCTTCGATGGTGGTGAACCGACGCGAACATTCCGGGCAGCTTCTGCGTCGCCGAATAACCTGACCCTCGTCTTGTTCGCGCGAGTCGATTACCCGGGAGTCCGGATGCCGACAATAAGGACACCTCACGGAGCTGACACCACCCTTCGTATGGCTCAGTGCGCTCACCGCTGCGAAACCGAGTTATCAACACCCAACTGTCCATAACCTGGGGACGATCAGTGGATGACCGACCTCAAGCTGTTGACAGCTTGTGGATAAGAAAACCCAACTTGTGGACGAACAACACGCATGTAACTACTACATGTAGGGGTGAACGCTAGAGCGTCACAGATACTTCCGCAAGCCGCGACACTCCGAAAACGCAATCTGACACCGACAAATTTGCCCCGATGTCAGATTGATGTAGCTCGTACGCGATGCAGCCTGCTGCTACGCGACCCTCAACATCTGACCGGGCGTCAGGTCCACACTCGCAAGATGGTTACGCGACACGAGTTGATCGACGACGACACGAGGATCGCGATCTGGGCTGATCTCGCGCGCTATGGACCAGAGAGTGTCGCCCGCTTGAACCGTCACGGTTGCAGAGTGAATGTCGCCGCGCGGCGTCGCAGCACTGCCGATGGATAGATGAGCAACAATTAGCAGGCTGGCGCCGACGGCCGCGACAGCGAGCGCGAGAGCGATAGTGCCCAAACGCGTCAGCCGTAGCGGGCTAGAAGCCACGGACGTTTGGGCTGAACGGTGAGTCGTCGGGTTGAGCACAGTCGACACCCGGACTGCCTCGCGCTTGGTCAAGGGTGCGCTCTCGGGTCGTGAGCTAGGCACCAGGCTCAGGTGGCCACGACTACCTGGAAGGCGAGGCGCGGTAGCAGTGCGAGCGCGCTCCGGGATTGTCACGACGGGCGGAAATTCAGTCGCTACCGACATGTCGTCCTCTTTTCTCATCACTTCACTCGAACATGCGTTCGATCGAACGTCTGTACGAATGTCTACTACAAGGGTCCGACAGAATCCACGTCTTCGACACGCCAATCGAACAAATGTTTGAATCGTTACGCTGTTCGGGCTAACCTCACCAGCAGCGTGAAGGCAGAGACAGCATGGCAACGGGGCCGCAGGGCCCACAGCAGGGCCCACAGCATGGCCCACAGCATGGCGCGACAGCCGGGCGCGACAGCCCCGCACCGTAGGAGTCGCTGGTCACGAGCAGCACCGGAGAAGCAACAGACAAGAGGAGACATGGTGGCAAAGACGCCCAGTCGAGGTAACGGCACCGAAGACAGCAGCGCAGGTAAGGCTCCCCGGGCGCTGGGGCGGCCGAAGAACAGTGACATCGCCGAGCTCTCGGACAGCGCGAGTGATTCCGGCGATGGCCTGACAACGCGTCAACGTGTCATCCTGAATATCATCCGCGAAGCGGTCGAGCGCCGCGGCTATCCGCCGAGCATGCGCGAGATTTGCGATGAGGCCGGCTTAGCGTCGACCTCGAGCGTGAGCCACCAACTGTCGGTTCTCGAGCAGAAAGGCTTCATCCGGCGAGACCCGAATAGGCCGAGGGCCCTCGAGGTTCGCGCACCAGAAGATAACGTGAGAGCCAGCGTGACCCGGCTTCACCCTGCACACGACGACGCGTTGAACGCAGGCTCGCCAGCTCCAGTTCTCGTCCCAGTCGTGGGTCGCATCGCGGCCGGCGGACCGATCCTGGCAGAACAGGTCGTCGAAGACGTGTTCCCGCTGCCGCGGACGGTCGTCGGCGACGGAACCCTCTACATGCTCAAGGTCCAGGGTGATTCGATGGTCGATGCCGCGATCACTGACGGCGACTGGGTAGTGGTGCGCCAACAACCCGATGCCGACAACGGCGAGATAGTAGCGGCATTGATCGACGGAGAGGCGACCGTCAAGACCTTCCGGCGCCGAGACGGCCATGCGTGGCTGTTGCCCCAGAATCCGGCGTATTCGCCTATTCCAGCTGACGAGGCAACGATTTTGGGCCGTGTGGTGGCCGTCCTTCGGAAGCTCTGACGCAAGACGTAAACATTTTGATTCGGGGTGCCTCACGACTGCGCGAGGCACCCCGAATCAATGACCCATGAACATCGCAACCGTATCGGGGCGCGGCTAAGCGGAGAGACCTACGAAGTACAGGGTACTAAGACGCCTTCGTGTTGGTCTGCGGGTTCACTTCCGCCACGGGCTCTGCAGCTACAACAGGCGTCACAACGGGCGGAATGACGACCGGTGGTTGAGCGGCCGCCGGAGGTTGAGGGGCGGCCTCGGGTGCCGCTGGCACGACCGGCGCAGCCGCTTGGCTGGCTGCGGGCGTAGCAGCAGAATCGCGCGCCGCGTCGTCGTCGGTGAGGCCCTTCATCTCGGTCTTGAAGATCCGCAGCGAGCGTCCGACGGATCGAGACATATCAGGCAACTTCTTGTACCCGAACAGCACAAGTGCTGCGATGGCAATGATCGCCCAGGTCGTTGGACGTTCCATACCTGCGCCAAACATCTGATCTCCTCGAATGGGAAGCGTGTACAGGTGAAGCGTACGCCGCAGAGGTTAATTCGTGACTGTCAGGACAAGCACAAAGTCGTCGCATTGACCCATATATCGGACAGCCACCCAAGCGTTACCTGACGGTGGCCGGGGATTCACGCAGAGCCGACGAAATGGTCGGCCGCCCGAAACTCAGACCGCTGCGAAACCGTCTAGAGCTGCGGCCAGATCGGAACGAACTCGCGCGCTGATCAGGGTGCCATCACCGGTGTGATCCTCCGACAACACTTCCCCATCGGAATGAATCCTGGCAACCAGATCGCCGCGGGTATACGGAATCAGCGCGGTGACGGCGCGCTCCGGCCTCGGGAGTCTCGCGTCTATCAGTTCAGCGAGGGCCGTCACGCCGGAACCAGTCCGTGCCGAGACGAACAGAGCATCGGGCACGAGGCTGCGAAGCCGCATCTGGGTCTCAATATCGGCAGCGTCCACTTTGTTGAAGACGATCTGCTCTGGAACCCCGAGGGCGTCTATATCCGCGAGGACCGCGCGTACCGCCCGGATCTGTGCTTCGGGATCTTCGTCAGCGGCGTCAACGACGTGCACGATCAGGTCCGCCTCGGCGACCTCTTCGAGCGTGGAACGGAACGCCTCGACCAACTGGTGCGGCAGATGGCGAACGAACCCGACGGTGTCAGTCAGGGTAAAGACCCTTCCGTCACTGGTCTGGGCCCGCCGAACTGTGGGGTCGAGCGTTGCGAAGAGCGCGTTCTCGACGAGTACACCTGCACCCGTCAAACAGTTCAACAGCGATGACTTTCCAGCGTTGGTATAGCCAGCAAGTACGACCGAGGGGATTTCGTGAGAACCTCGGCGCGATCGCTTCACATCCCGAGAAGTCTTCATGCCCTTGATCTCGCGTCGGAGCTTCGCCATTCGAGCAGTAATCCGCCGACGGTCAATCTCCAGTTTCGTTTCACCGGGGCCACGACCACCGATACCGACGCCACCCGCCGCCCGGCCACCGACCTGTCTCGACAACGACTCGCCCCAGCCGCGTAGCCGTGGCACAAGATATTGCAATTGGGCCAATTCGACTTGCGCCTTGCCCTCGCGAGATCGAGCGTGCTGAGCGAATATGTCCAAGATCAGCGCCGTCCGGTCCACAACCTTGACCTTGACGACCTGCTCTAGTTGACCCAGCTGGCCAGGCGTCAACTCACCGTCGCAGATCACCGTGTCAGCACCCGTCGCTTGAACGATATCGCGAAGTTCCTTCGCCTTACCCGAGCCGATGTAGGTGGCCGCATCCGGCTTGTCGCGTCGCTGAACGATCGCGTCCAGCACCTCAGATCCAGCCGTCTCGGCGAGCCTCGCGAGCTCCCGCAAGGAGTTCTCGGCCTCGATGAGAGTGCCGGTTGTCCACACGCCGACCAGAACGACGCGCTCAAGCCGTAATTGCCGATATTCGACTTCGGTGACATCGGTAAGCTCCGTCGACAAGCCTGCCACCCGACGCAGCGCCGCGCGCTCGGACAGGTCGTACTCGCCCAAGGTGAAATCGTCCTCGACGACCTCATCTGCATGGCCCGTGGCGGAGTTGTGGCCCGTGGCGGAGTTTCGAAGGCTGCCGGGACCTGTCTCAGCCCCACGAAGGGCGGCATCGTCTACGACTGGTAGGTGCTCAAATCTGTCTTCAGCGCTCATATATGTCCATGGTGACAGCTCCAGACAGGTGATTGCGACACAATTTCGCTGTAAGCATCAGCGGTGCGCGCTCAGCCACTGCTCTTCGACCTCGATGTCTGCAACCAGAACAGCGGGCCCGGACAGCACAATCTCGCCGGCCACGGTCCAGGACACACGGCATCGGCCACCCGGCGTATCGACAAACCACTCGCCTTCACCCGCGGTCTCGCCCGCGATGGCGACCACGGCCGCGCAGATTCCAGTCCCGCAGGAACGAGTCTCGCCGACACCTCGTTCATGCACCCTCATCGCCAGCTGGCGTCGTCCAGTACGGACCACGAACTCCACGTTCTGGCCCTCAGGTAGTGCCGGCTGGACTAGTGGTGGTCGGAACAGCTGCAGGTCCGCGAGGGTCTGCTGATCGGGTAGTTCAACCACCACGTGCGGGTTGGGCATATCTATCGCCACACTCGGATACTGCCCGCGCAGGCCGTCCGCCTCGACCCGGGGTCGCTCGACACGAAACTTGGCGAACCCGATCGCGACGCTGATGTCAGAGTCACCGTCCGGCCTGCCGACTTCAGTCCCCTCCGCCGCTGCGTCATCCACGCGGGCCGCGAAATGGACAGTCTTGACGCCGCCTCGCGTGGCAATCTCGGTATCGCCACTGATCAGCCCTGCCAACTGCAGATAGCGGGCAAACACCCGAACGCCGTTGCCGCACATTTCCGCAATCGAGCCGTCGGCATTGTGGTAGTCCATGAAGAACTCAGCCTTCTCGGCCTGTGCTCGCACATCGGGCTCCGTTGCGTTCGCGGTCCGCACCACCCGCAGCACACCGTCGCCTCCGATACCCGCCCGTCGGTCGCAGAGTGCCCGCACCAGGGCTGGCGACAGCGAGACGACCGCGTCCAGATCGGGCAGGATGACGAAGTCATTCTCGGTCCCATGACCCTTGATGGCGTGCAGCGTGGAACTCACCCACCCAGCGTAGGCGGTATCAGCGCCATCGCGTCGTCGATCAGGCTAGAGGAGGCCGCGTCCAGCCATTGCGCTCGCGGATCCCGTCGAAACCACGATCTCTGCCTCCGAACGAATCTCAAAGTGCCCCTGGTCGTGGCTTGGGCTGCGTCATCAAGATTGCCGACCAGGTTGCCGTCAGCATCGAGGATGTCCAAGATTTGCTGATAGCCGAGTGCCTTCGCAGCGGTAGGGCTGTTGGCCAGTCCCGAAGGCAACAGGCCGCGAACTTCATCGAGCAGTCCTTCAGAGATCATGCGCTCGACCCGCAGACGTACCCGGTCATCAAGGTCTGTGCGGTCGAGACCGATCTGGACGGTGTCATAAATCGACTCGAACGCGGGCATCGTCGCCGTGAACGGTCGGCCGGTTATTTCGATGACCTCGAGCGCGCGAACGATGCGGCGGCCGTTGGAGGGCAGAATCCCATCCGCGGCTGCTGGATCGAGCGACCGCAAGCGCGCATGTAGCGAGGCCGCCCCATGTTCTGTCAGCTCAGCGACGAGCCGCGCGCGCACAACGGGAGATTCACCCGGAAAATCCAACCGATCGAGGGTCCCGCGCACATAGAGGCCCGACCCGCCGACAATCACCGGAAGCTTCCCCTTGGCATGTATCTCGGCGATCTTGCCCCGGGCGAGCGTTTGATACTGCGCCACCGCCGCAGACTTGGTCACCGGCCAGACGTCAAGCAGGTGATGGTTGATCCCGCCGCGATCGTGCAGTGGCAATTTCGCCGTGCCAATATCCATTCCCCGGTAAAGCTGCATCGAGTCCGCATTGATGATCTCAGCGTTCAAACGCTGGGCCAACGCAACTGCCAGGTCGGACTTACCGGTGGCAGTAGGACCCACGATCGCAACAACGGGACGCGGCGGGAGGTCATGCGTTGTGACGGTCACGTTGCAACAGGCTAACCGGATGAGACGCGCGACTCTCGGTCGTGTCTAATGCTTTCATGAGTTCGGAGTGGGGACGAATAGACGAAGTCGGGACCGTGTTCGTAAAGACAGCCGACGGCGAGCGTGAAATTGGCTCCTGGCAGGCAGGTGACGCCGAAGCTGGACTTGCGTTCTATACCCGCCGGTATTCGGATTTGAAGACCGAGGTCGAGTTGTTGACCAAGCGTCTCGAGTCGGGCGCCGGAGACGCCAAAGCCACGAAATCGCAGGCCATGATGCTCCACGCGTCGTTGCCGTCGGTTGCCGCTATTGGAGACCTCGCATCTCTGGACGCAAGCCTCGTCGCTCTGGTGACAGCCGCGGACGCCAAGATCGGCGAACAGGCCGAGGCACGAGATGCCGCGCGGGCGGCCGCCATCGCGCAGAAAGAGGCGCTGGTGGCCGAAGCCGAGTCCCTGGCAGCGTCGTCAACCCAGTGGAAAGTTGCCGGCGATCGGCTACGCACGATTGTCGACGAGTGGAAACTCATCAAGGGCATCGACCGCAAGACCGATGACGGGCTTTGGAAGCGGTTCGCCGCGGCGCGCGACGCGTTCGGCAAACGGCGGGGAAGTCACTTCGCGCAGCTTGACACCGAGCGCGAAGAAGCAAAGGCCGTCAAGGAGGATCTGGTCCGTCAGGCAGAAGAGCTCGCGACATCGGAGGACTGGCGTGAGACTTCGGCGGCGCTGAAGGAACTCATGAACAAATGGAAGGTCGCTCCCCGTGCCAACCGAGGCACCGAGGACGCCCTGTGGAAGCGGTTCCGAGCCGCGCAGGACAGTTTCTTCGAGCGTCGTTCCGGTGTATTTGCTGAGCGCGACGCCGAGCAATCCCAGAATCTCAAAGAGAAAGAAGCGATCATCGCCGAGGCTGCCGCCCTCGACGTGTCGAACCCGCGCCAGGCCCAGGTCGCCCTACGCGATCTACAGGAACGCCTCGAAGCGATTGGGCATGTACCACGCGACGCGATGCGACGTACCGAAGATCGCATGCGGGCAGCCGAACAGCGCGTGCGCGAGGCGTTGGACGCGGACTGGAAACGTAGCTCCGTTGAATCGAATCCGTTCCTCGCCCAGCTCAGAGAACGGCTGTCGGAGGCCGAGGCCAAGCTGGCTCGTGCCATCGCCTCGGGTGACGCCGCGCGAATTGCCAAGGCAGAGGCAGATGTCGCGCAGCGTCGGTCGCTACTTCCCGAATAAAGCTCGCTCGCTACTTCCCGAATACGTCAGAACGCCGCGCTACGTCGAATTCAGCCGGCCCGACGACCGATCGTCAGCAACGGCAGGCCCTTTGAGACTTTCGACGCGAGGTGCGAAGGCGTTGCGCTTGCCCCCCGCCAGGCCCGGCGCGAGCTCGGTGCACCGTCCGCGACGAGATGATGCGGCGCTGCGTAGCTCACTCGAGTGGTGACGGTGTCGCCGGCGCTCACGAGTTCGTCACCGACCGCGACGTGTACGAGTCGGCCATCTCGCGCGCGACCGGTGACCCGGCCGGTTGCACCATCTTTCTTGCCGATTGCTGTGCTGACCAGCACTTCGACCTCGGCTCCGACGAGCCGCTTGTTCTCGTCCCAGCTGATGCCATCCTGCAATTCGATGAGGCGCTCATACCGCTCTTGGACGACCTCTTTCGGCACCTGGTCTGGCATGGTCGAGGCGGGCGTCCCAGGGCGCTTCGAATACTGGAAGGTGAACGCACTAGCAAAACGTGCACGCTCGACGGCCTGCAAAGTTTGGACGAAGTCTTGCTCGGTCTCACCCGGGAATCCAACGATGATGTCCGTCGTAATCGCAGCATCAGGCAATGTGGCCCGTACGGAATCGATGATCGACAGGTATCGCTGCTGGCGGTAAGAGCGTTTCATAGCCCTCAACACCGCATCTGAGCCCGACTGCATTGGCATGTGCAGCTGCGGACAGACGTTTGGTGTCTCAGCCATCGCGGCGATGACATCTGGAGTGAAGTCACGTGGGTGCGGACTGGTAAAGCGCACCCTTTCGAGTCCATCAATGGCACCGCAAGCGCGCAACAGCTTGCCAAAGGCGTACCTATCGCCGAACGACCGGCCGTAGGAATTGACGTTCTGGCCGAGAAGCGTGACTTCCGAGACGCCGTCGGCGACGAGGACTTCTATCTCAGCAAGGATGTCACCCGGTCTGCGATCAGTTTCCTTGCCGCGCAGGCTTGGAACGATGCAGAAGGTGCAACTGTTGTCGCACCCGACCGACACTGATACCCAGGCGGAGAATGCCGAATCACGTCTACTGGGAAGATCGGACGGAAAGCTCTGGAGTGTCTCAAGGATCTCCACCTGAGCTTGCGCATTGTGTCGGGCCCGCTCAAGCAAGACCGGCAGGCTAGCCAGGTTGTGAGTTCCGAAGACCACGTCTACGTTTGGTGCCTTTTCCAGAACGCGTGCCTGATCTTTCTGGGCCAGGCATCCGCCGACGGCGATTTGCATTCCTGGCCGCGAATTCTTGATCGGAACGAGTTGGCTCAAATTTCCGTAGAGACGGTTGTCCGCATTCTCCCTGACCGCGCACGTGTTGAAAACGACTAGGTCTGCGTCCTTGCCCGACTGATCAGCAGCGCGAACATAGCCAGCGGCCTCCAGCAGGCCGGAGAGGCGCTCCGAATCGTGGACGTTCATCTGACAGCCGTACGTCCGGATGGCGTAGGTGCGGCCACTGGAGCGTTGCGTCGAATCAAGTGCTGTATCCATATCGGTTCCAGGGTACGGCCCGTCCCAGGCTTGATGGCAGTTGACGCCCAGACATCTCAGCTGGCGGGAGCCGCGGCTGACCGCGTGGCCGATGGTGAGTGTTCGGTCAGCGGAAGCAGAATGCGAGCCTGCAGGCCGCCGCCTTCGGGCAAGCTGAATTCACATGACCCGTCGGTACGGTCCAACAGCGCTTTCGCGATACTGAGACCCAGGCCGAAGCCTCCGATGCCTCGAGCTGATGGGCTACGCCAAAATCTGCTTCCGATGCGAGCTAGTTCATCCGGGCTCAGACCTGGTCCAAAATCCCGCACGACGATTGTCGCGAAGTCGCCATCGATCCCAATGAAGATCGTGACGGTGCTCCCAACGGGTGAGTACTTGATGGCATTGTCGATGACTGCGTCAAATGCGCCGGCCGCGTCCGCTTTGTCGAACCAACCGTGGAGGCGGGGTGAGCCGGTAAGGGCGAGAGAGACGCCGCGCGCTCGCGCGATTGGCTCCCACGTCTGCATACGCTGACCGACCATGGCTGTCATGTCGCAGTCAGCGGCTGTGTTACCGGCATGCTCAGCGCGCGCGAGCGCCAAGAGCTGCTCGGCGATCTCTGCCAGTCCTCGACCTTCCAGCAACGCCCGTTCTGCATCCGAACGTAGCTCATCAGGTGCGCGCGTGGCCAAATCATCCAAGCGCAGGAGCAGTGCCGCGAGCGGATTGCGCATCTGATGTGATACGTCGGCGACCAGATTCTGTTGCTGCGCGACGGAGATCTGTACCTGCGTAGCCATTTCGTTGAACGAGGTAGCGAGTCGGCGCAGCTCCGGAGGTCCAGTAGCCTCCGGCACCCTGGCGTCGAGGCGACCGGTAGCGACCTCGTGCGTAGCCACATCTAACTCGTGGACCGGGCGTAGTACCCACCGCGTGAGCCGATTCGCCATGTAGGCGCAGGCAAGCAATGCTGCAAGCCCGCAGATCAGCAGCCCGGCCCATGCGAGGAAGATCTGTCGACGCAGCCCATCAGTCGAGGACACGATCACCATCGCTCCAACAACCTCACCGCCGCGCATCATTGGCTCAACGACCAACAACGGCTGGCTCGTCCATGGCCAGATGGTGGGCGGCAGCACGCCCCGGCGACCACGAATCGCCTCAGAAATGCGCTCGTCAGAAGGCGGATCCCGAGGCAGGTCGCTGTCACTGGCGGCGAGCAGGACCGTTCGGTCGGCCGCCAAGACGAAACAATCGGCGTGGTGAACAACCTCGTACCGACGCAGTTGAGTCTCGATCTTCGCCATCTGGTCGGGCGTCTCGGCTTGTTCGGCGGCCGAAGCGAACCGCGCAGTATCGTTCAGCTGATCGAGAAACGCGTCGCGCGCAAGGGTATTTCGTATGCCCAGGGCCAACGGAACGCCCGTGGCCACCAATACGATTACCAGCAGGCCCAGAATCAGCAATCCGAGACGAAGTCGCACGACGAGTCAATCCTCGCCGAGTCGGTAGCCTATGCCCCGAACCGTCTCGATGATGCCGGCGTCCCTGCACTTCGAACGTATTGCGGCAACATGCACATCAAGGGTGTGCTGGTCGCCGACCCAGTTCGATTCCCACACCTGGCTGAGAAGCCGCTCGCGCCGCACCACAAGGCCCGGTGGGGTCGAGAGCGCCTCGAGGATTCCGAATTCCTTTCGAGTGAGAGGGACCTCTTCGCGATCACCTCCCGGTCGCGATCGAAAAACGACGCGGCGAGCGAGATCTATCGTGACGCCACGCGCGATGACGGTCATAACCGTAGCTTCGGCATTCTGCGCAGAGACTCTGCTGCGTCTGCTCACCGCATGAATCCGAGCCAAGAGTTCGGCAATCGGGTACGGCTTGATCATGTAGTCGTCAGCGCCTATGTGCAGGCCATGAACACGTGATCGCAGGTCAGAGCGTGCGGTCGTGATGATAATCGGGACATCCCGAATATTTCGGATGGAGGCACACAGATCAAAGCCATCACCGTCGGGTAGGCCGAGATCAAGCAGGACGACATCGATGGAGTCGTCCAACGAGCTGAGCGCACGGTCTACGCCCGTTGCATGGCTCACCTGGAACCCATGGCGAACAAGGACGTCGCGCAACGCTTCGGCTACGCGGTCGTCGTCCTCCACCAGCAGTAACCGCATGCAACCGCACGGTAGCAGGCGTGCCGCAGTTGTTGTGCGGATTCGACGCTGTAACAGCAGGCGGAATCGGTCAAGTTCAAGACGCACATCGCTCGCGGCAACACAGATCGCACGCCATGCCGCTCAGCTGAACGACCTCAATGCGCGACCTCCGTTGCCCGGGATTCTCTGACGACCGTCACACGGATCTGGCCGGGGTAGGTGAGCTCGTCCTCGATCTGCTTCGCAACTTCACGAGCTATCACTCCAGCTGCGAGATCGTCCACCTCATTTGGCAATACCATCACCCGGACCTCGCGGCCTGATTGCATCGCAAAAACACGCTCTACACCAGCTTTCGCTCCAGCGATTTCCTCGATGCGCTCCAACCGCTTCACATACGTCTCCAGCGACTCGCGCCTGGCGCCCGGGCGAGCGGCTGAACAGGTGTCCGCTGCCTGGGTCAGAACCGCCTCAATCGTTCTGGGTTGGACTTCATTGTGATGAGCTTCGACGGCGTGAGCGACGGCCTCACTCTCGCCGTACTTACGGAGCAACTCTGCGCCGACAATCGCATGCGAACCTTCTACCTCGTGGGTCAAGGCTTTACCTATGTCGTGGAGAAACGCAGACCGTTTGATGAGAGTCGGCTCGAGTCCCAACTCGCTGGCCATGACACCTGCGATATGCGCTGTTTCGATCAGATGCCCAAGCACGTTCTGGCCGTAGCTAGTTCGATACTTCAATCGCCCCAGAGTGGGAATGAGCCGGTCGTCGAGATCAGTGATCCCGACATCGGCAAGTGCATCTCTTGCTGCGCGTAGACAGAGCTCGTCGACGTCCGTACGCGCGGTCTCGTAGACCTCCTCGATGCGATGGGGATGAATCCGGCCGTCGAGCACGAGCTTTTCCAACGTGATACGGCCGATCTCTCTACGGACCGGATCGAAGCAGGACAGCAAGACGGCTTCAGGTGTGTCGTCGATGATGACGTTCACACCCGTTACGGACTCGAACGCTCGGATGTTTCGTCCCTCGCGACCGATGATGCGACCCTTCATCTCGTCGCTCGGAAGGTGCAGGACACTTACTACAGTCTCCGAAGTCTGCTCACTGGCTACCCGCTGGACTGCCTCGACCACGATCGCTCTCGCCCTATCGGTTCCTTCGGTCCGAGCCTCGGCCTCTATCGACCGCACCAGGCTCGCGGCGTCTCGGCGTGCTCCGGCCTCCACTGCGCTGAGCAGCTCAACCTTCGCAGCTTCGGCCGTCAGGCCGGCGATGCGTTCGAGGGCAGCTAGATGCTCGGCGGCCATCGCCTCTTCGGAGCGAGCCAGCTCGCTTCGGATCTGTTCGAGCTCGCTACGTAGACCCTCGATGGCCGCTCGATCCTCCTCTTGTGCTCGCCTGCGTTGATCCAGGCTTGCAAGCGCGCTCTCGATGTCCACTTCGCGTGCGTCAAGCGTCGCCGTACGTTTCAATAAGATCTCGTTGCCGCTCTCCAATGCACGGGTACGCGATAGGAGTTCGGCATCAGCGCCACGGCGCGCCTCGGCAAGCAGATCCGCCACGGTCGACTCTGCCCGAAGGCGCAATGCGTCTGCGTTCGCCGCCGCAGCCTCGGCATTGGCACGCGCTGCTTCCGCTTCGGTTTGCGCCGCTCGACGCAGTGCCTCCGCTTCAACTCCGACTGAGCGCCGAAGCGCGTCCGCTTCGCGCTCGGCCCGTTGGCGTATCGAGGCCGCTTCGGCCTCAGCAAGATCAAGCTGATTCGTAGAATTGGCTGACGCAGTGCCGTCGACGCTCTCGGACTGTGGATGCAAACGGCTGGCTGAATAGATCGAAAGAAAACGGAGACCGAGAACCAAAACCAGCGCGAAACCGGCGATAATCGCCGCTAAACCAACCCAGTGGCTCATACCCTCCTCCTCTCACCAAGGCAACGGGATCGCTAAACTCCGTCGCACAGCCAGGAGGCCGGGTCCATAGAGCGGACGCCGAAAAGAATGTGCGGGCCTTACGCCCGGAAATGTCCGGTCCCCACGAGTTCGGAGTGGGGGTCGTGATCTCCTCATCCTCGTCGTTGTCGCGGTCTATCGAACGAACATATGAATCTGTATGTCAATGCGTGACACGAGCCACGCATCCATTCTCCTGATCTTGTGAGGCTATATCGATATGGCGGGGGGTCAAGCTAGCCAGGCCGTTTCGTTTTCGAAGTCGCTCTCGGCCGTGGCGGCCTCCGCACCGAGAGCTGCTCGCACCAGCGAGTATGCAACGCCCGACGAGTAGCCTTTGCGCGCGAGCATCGCCACCAATCTGCGCGTTTTGGTCTCGGCGTCGAGGCGACCCATCGTCTTCAGCTTGCGCTCGACCAGATCACGCGCAACTTCGATCTCAGATTCAACGCCGAGGGCAGACACCGCCGCTTCGGCGACCTCCGCGTCGACGCCTTTGCTACGAAGTTGACGGACAATCTCACGAGCGGACAAGCCACGCTCACGCTGCTTGACCTGTGCAAACGTTGCCGCGAAAGCTCTGTCGTCGAGCAGGCCAACCGCTGCCAACCGGTCAAGCACACGAACTGCTACCTCGGTCGGAACTTGTTTCGCTGCCAGAGCGTCGGCGAGTTCCGAACGCGTACGGTCGCGGAATGTCAGTAAGCGCAGACAGATGTTGTGAGCAACAGACTCGGGATTTGCATCGGGATCTGCAGCTATATCTGGAGGCAAGTCGTGCGTGCCTCGGCCCGGCGGCGCAGAATCTGCGCCGGCGGCCGTCGACAATCGCGCCATCTCGGTCGAACGTCAGAAATCGACGGGCGCAGGTAGAGGTGCTTCTTCTGTTACCTGAGCGCCGACGCCAAGCTTCTCTTTGATCTTCTTCTCGATCTCGTCAGCAAGGTCAGGGTTATCGCGAAGAAAGTTACGGACATTCTCTTTGCCTTGCCCCAGCTGATCGCCGTCATAGGTATACCAAGCGCCCGATTTACGCACGATGCCCTGATCTACTCCGACATCGATGAGTGAGCCCTCACGGCTGATGCCCTGCCCGTACACGATGTCGAATTCAGCCTGCTTGAACGGCGGCGCAACCTTGTTCTTGACGACCTTCACCCGGGTGCGGTTACCGACCGCGTCGGCGCCGTCTTTGAGCGTCTCGATACGACGAACATCTAATCGGACGGATGAGTAGAACTTCAGCGCCTTGCCTCCGGTGGTGGTCTCAGGAGACCCAAACATGACGCCGATCTTCTCTCGCAACTGGTTAATGAAGATCGCAGTGGTGTTGGAGTTACTCAGCGCACCAGTGATCTTGCGTAGCGCCTGGCTCATCAGTCGAGCTTGAAGACCCACGTGGCTGTCGCCCATTTCGCCCTCGATCTCGGCTCGCGGTACCAGCGCGGCGACCGAATCGACCACGATGACGTCCAGCGCACCCGACCGAACCAACATGTCCATGATCTCGAGCGCTTGCTCACCCGTGTCCGGCTGGCTTACCAACAGCGCGTCTGTATCGACACCGAGTGCCCGGGCATATTCCGGATCCAAAGCGTGTTCCGCGTCGATGAAAGCAGCTACGCCGCCTGCCGCCTGGGCGTTTGCGACGGCGTGCAACGCGACGGTTGTCTTTCCGGAGCTTTCAGGCCCGTAGATCTCGACGACACGACCACGAGGAAGCCCACCGATACCCAAGGCAATGTCCAGAGCGATTGACCCCGTCGGGATGACCTCTATCGGCACGTATGGACGCTCACCGAGACGCATGACTGAGCCTTTACCGAACTGCTTGTCGATCTGGCCGAGTGCGACTTCAAGCGCCTTGTCACGGTCGAATGCAGCTGCCATCTTCTGGTACCTCTTTCAAGTCTTGGGGAGTTCCTGGAGTTGGCTGCGACGTTAGATCTGACCTCCGACAACTTTCTCGGGTACAACCAGATCTGTGGACGAACGATCTCTCGTCCAGAATTCTAGACGAACGTCTGTTCGATTGTGCTAGACACGCCGGGGTTCGATTTACTTCGTGTGGCCGTCGCGCGCAACCCGTCCCATCCACAAGCTCGGGGTCGGTCGGTGGTCGGTCGGTCGGGATCGGGTCGGGGTAGGGATCGGGTCGGGGTAGGGATCGGGTCGGGGTAGGGATCGGGATCGGGGTCGGTCGGAAATCGGGGTCGGTCGGAATCGGCGTCGTTGGAATGTTCCCCGAAACGATCGTCCCCACAGCCGGATACAAAGTCGCTTTCGGGACCGCCTGACCCGCCCGCGAGTTACTGCAGTCTCGCAGGCACTTCAAATTCCTGGCAGATTGCGCGCCAGATCGATTTGGGCGAATCACCTCGCGACAACGCTTCGTTCACCGTCGCCCCGAGCAAGGTGATGCGATAGTCGGCGGCCATCGAGTAGGCATACGCACTACCGAAGCGCAGCTCCATACGCTGCCAGAATTCACTCAACCGCACTTGGCCAGCTTATCGGTTGGCGTTATCGGTTGCCGTTATCGGTTGGCGCCACCCGCCCGTCGTCAGGAAAGATCGAGCTGTGGCTACCTTTGACGCTCGAGCACATCCGTCCGACTCGCCCCTTGCGCGCGAGACGATAGCCGCTCCCCCGGCCGCTTCCTCGGCCTCTCCGTCGGCGTCTCCGTCGGCCCCGGCCCCGGCTTCGGACCCGGCTTCGGCCGCTGCCGATCCCAATCGTTGGACGGCTCTGGAGAGTCTGCGGGGTCATCGTGTCGAACTGCGGCCACTCGCCGTCGAGCACGCTGACGGCTACCTGGCCGCGGCCCACTCCGACGAAGGCGCGGAGCTCGTATTTCAGCACTTGTCGCTGAAGGTGCCGATGACCTCGCAAGACGCACGCGACCAAATCTCGGCCGCGCTGGCCGCCCGCGCGCGGGGGGAGCGATTTCCCTACGCCCAATTCGATGCACGCACCGGCACGTTCATCGGGACGACGAGTCTGTACGAGGTGTCTCCGCAATTGCGCACCCTCGCGATTGGTCATACCTGGCTAGGGAAGCACTGGTGGCGGTCAGGTCATAATGCGGACTCGAAATGGCTCCTGCTGAGCCACGCTTTCGACACGCTGGGCGCCGCCAGGGTCGTCTGGCACACCGATATCAACAACCATCGCTCGCAGCAAGCGATTGAGCGGCTCGGCGCGGTCAAGGAAGGTGTCTTGCGCAAGCATCGAATCCGCATGGACGGTACGTGGCGGGACACGGTCCAGTACTGCATGACCGATGACGACTGGCTGACCGTCCGGGATCGGCTTCGCAACAGAGCGCAGTGACTGACTGACGCAGCAGACGAAAGCTGGAGTTGTCGTACACGCAGAGTTGTCGTACACACAGAGTTGTCGTACACGCAGAGTTGTCGTACACGCAGAGTTGTCGTACGCGCGAGGCAGACTGGACAGGTGGACATCCCCTTCTCACCCGCGACCCGCGCTTGGTTCGAAGGTGCGTTCGAGACCCCGACGGACGCCCAGCTGGGTGCCTGGGAAGCAATAGCCCGCGGGGACCACACCCTGGTGGTCGCCCCAACTGGATCGGGCAAGACCCTCGCGGCGTTTCTTTCGGCGATCGACCGATTGGCTGCGCTGCCGCCGCCGGAGAATCCAAAGCAGCGCTGCCGCGTCCTCTACATAAGTCCGCTCAAGGCTCTCGCTGCGGATGTGGAGCGCAATCTAAGGTCGCCGCTCGTCGGTATTGCCCAGGCGGCACGACGGCTCGGGCTCGCTGAGCCCGACGTCCAGGTGGCGACTCGATCCGGCGATACGACGCCTGAAGACCGGCGGGCCTTCGCCCGCCATGGAGCCGACATTCTCATCACCACCCCCGAGTCCCTGTTCCTGCTGTTGACCTCGGCCGCGCGGGAGGCCCTGGTCGGTATCGAGACGGTGATCATCGACGAGGTTCACTCGGTGGCTGCGACCAAGCGAGGTGCGCACCTCGCTCTCAGTCTCGAACGCCTCGATGCCCTTCTCGCCGAGCCAGCTCAACGCATCGGCTTGTCCGCCACGGTTCGCCCGATCGACGAAGTGGCAACCTTCCTTGCCGGTGGTCGCGCAGTTAGCGTCGTGGCGCCGGCGACCACCAAACTGCTCAACCTCTCCGTTGTCGTCCCCGTTGAAGATCTCACGGCGCTCGGCGACGGAACAATAAGCGACAGCACGGATCCGACACCGCGATCGTCCATCTGGCCTCACGTCGAAGCGCGCGTACTCGATCTGATCGATGAACATTCGTCGACGATCGTGTTCGCGAACTCGCGTCGCTTGGCCGAACGGCTCACCTCACAGTTGAACGATCTCGCTGCCGGACGCGACCCAGAGCGGGGCATCGTTGCGCGTGCGCACCACGGGTCGGTGTCTCGGGAACAACGCCAGATAGTCGAGGAGGAGCTCAAGGCCGGGAAGATCCCGGCGGTCGTGGCGACGTCCTCGCTCGAACTCGGAATCGATATGGGCGCCGTTGACCTGGTTATCCAAATCGAATCGCCACCTTCGGTCGCCGCCGGCACTCAACGGCTTGGGCGAGCAGGTCATCAGGTTGGCGCCGAATCACGCGGAGTCATCTTTCCCAAATACCGCGGTGACTTGGTCGAGTCGGCGGTTGTCGCTGAGCGAATCCAATCTGGTCAGATCGAATCCTTGCGGTATCCGAGAAATCCGCTCGATGTATTGGCACAGCAGATAGTCGCGATGGTGGCCATGGACACCGTGACCACGGCGGACGTGGGTGCTCTAGTCCGGCGCAGTGCACCATTTGCCACTTTGCCGCAGTCGGCATTGGACGCAGTACTCGACATGCTCGCGGGCCGATACCCCTCAGATGCCTTCGCTGAGCTCCGCCCCCGACTGAACTGGGACCGTGTCACCGGGGAGCTCACCGGGCGCGGTGGTGCTCAGCGGCTCGCGGTGACCTCGGGAGGGACCATCCCCGACCGCGGAATGTTCGGCGTGTTCCTAGCGGGAGGCGAAGGGCCTGGCAAACGCGTCGGCGAGTTGGACGAGGAGATGGTTTACGAGTCCCGGGTTGGCGAGGTGTTCTTGCTCGGGTCCTCGTCCTGGCGAATCGAGGACATCAGCCACGATCGGGTGCTCGTTACACCAGCCCCCGGTCAGATCGGAAAGATGCCGTTCTGGAAAGGCGATTCGATTGGCCGACCAGCGGAGTTGGGCCGAGCGCTTGGCGCGTTCGTGCGCGAAATTCATGGTGCTACGGAGTCGGCAGCGCTCGTGCGAGCCGAGCGCGCTGGCCTCGATCCCTGGGCGGCGCAAAATCTGATCAGCTACCTGACCGAGCAGCGGCAGGCGACTGGTCAGCTTCCGACTGACCGCACGATCGTCGCCGAGCGGTTCCGGGACGAGCTGGGCGATTGGCGCCTGGTGATCCATTCCCCATTCGGTGCCCCGGTAAACGCGCCATGGGCGTTGGCTATCGCCGCAAAACTCCGCGAGCAGCACGGGATGGAAGTTCAGTCGATGCATTCCGACGACGGCATCGTGCTGAGGCTGCCTGACACCACAGCCGATCCGCCCGGGTCCGAGCTCGCCCTTTTTGACCCTGCCGATATCGAGTCGCTCGTAACGGCTGAAGTCGGTGGTTCGGCGTTGTTCGCATCCCGATTTCGGGAGTGCGCCGCGCGTGCACTACTCCTCCCCAAACGTGATCCGCGCCGGCGTTCGCCTCTATGGCAACAGCGGCAACGTGCCAATGCACTCATGCAGGTTGCGAGGGACTACGGCCAGTTCCCGGTCGTCCTAGAAGCGATGCGCGAATGCCTGCAGGACGTTTACGACCTACCTGGTCTGGTCGAGCTGATGCGCAACCTGCAGTCTCGGCAGGTGCGGCTGGTTGATGTCGAGACGCCAACGCCCTCACCTTTCGCCCAATCACTGCTCTTCGGCTACGTCGGCATGTTCATCTACGACGCTGATGTCCCCCTCGCAGAACGCCGCGCCCAGGCCCTTACGCTGGATACCTCGTTACTCGCCGAACTTATGGGCTCGCCAGACCTGCGTGACCTGCTTGATGACGGCGCTATCGCTGAGTCGATCGCGGATGCACAGCGGTTGAGTTCGAGTCGACAAGTGAACGGACTCGACGCCGCTGCTGACCTGCTGCGCGAGGTCGGTGATCTGACCTTCGACGAAGCCGCGATGCGGGGAGCCTCACGACACGATCTTCTGACACTGCAGGCGAATCGTAGAGCGTTGGAGGTTCGGATAGCTGGAGTTGAACGCTGGATCGCGATCGAGGACGCAGGGCGGGTACGTGACGCTCTCGGCGTGGCTCTTCCGGTAGGCGTGCCTGAAGTGTTCACAGAGCTGGTCGCCGATCCGCTGGGCGACCTGTTGTCGAGATATGCACGTACGCACGGACCGTTCACCGTCGACGAACCAGCGACCCGCCTCGGGCTCGGGGTAGCTGTCGTTTCAGCCGGCTTGGCGCGCCTCGTGGCAACCGGGCAAGTGGTCTCGGGCGAATTCACACCAGGTGGCGCCGGTCGGCAATTCTGCGGCGCCGCGATGCTGCGAACGATACGGCGACGTTCACTCGCCGCGCTCCGCCGCGAAGTGGAGCCAGTTCCACAGTCAACGCTGGGGTGTTTCCTACCAGAGTGGCAGCGGGTCGGAGGCACTCGGCGATTGGTCGGCGTGGACGGTCTCGCCCGAGTCATCGATCAGCTCGCCGGAGTGTCGGTACCGTCAAGCGCCCTCGAGACCTTGGTGCTGCCCGCTCGGATCGCCGACTACGTGCCCGCGATGCTCGATGAACTAACCAGTGCCGGCGAAGTTGTGTGGGTGGGTTCTGGCGCACTCGCACGAAACGACGGATGGGTCACGCTGCTACCCGCCGAAGCGGCCGCAGAACTGATCGCGCCGATATCGGACGCAGAGTTCAGCCCGTTGCACAAAGCCATCCTCGAATGCCTGGACGGCGATCAAGCCTTGTTCGCTCGCAGCATCTTCGACAGGGTTACGGCGTCGGGCGCCGAGCCGATCAATCAATCCGATTTGGGCTCTGCGATCTGGGATTTGGTCTGGGCCGGGGCCCTGACCAATGACACATTCGCGCCTATTCGAATGCGGTTGGGCGCCGGGCGAGGCACCCATAGCCGTCGACCCTCGCCGCCGCGAGCACGATACGGGCGACCAACGCGGGGTGCTCTCACCGCCGCCGCGCATGCAACTCACAGCGCCAACCTGCCTGCACTACCTGGGCGGTGGTCACGGCCTCCGCCACCGGCGAGCGGTAACACGCAAAATGCGCTCGTCCACACCGAGGTGCTACTCGACCGCTACGGCGTTCTGACCCGAGGCTCGGTCGCGGCCGAAGGTGTCGTCGGCGGCTTTTCGGCGGTCTACCCAGTACTGCGGCAAGCCGAAGAAACCGGTCGGTATCGGCGCGGGTACTTCGTCGAAGGCCTCGGTGGGGCTCAGTTCGCGGTGCCCGGTGCGGTCGATCGCCTTCGCAACATTGCAAGCGCGGAGGCAGCGAGGACCGTGGGTGATCCCGGCGAAGCAATCGTGTTGGCTGCGACCGACCCAGCCAACCCGTACGGCGCGGCGTTGAGTTGGCCAGCCCGCCAGAACCAGAGTGAGGATCAAGGCTCCAAGCGGGGCCACCAACCGGCGCGCAAGGCCGGCGCCGTGGTCGTCCTCGTTGACGGCCTGTGCGTCCTGTACGTCGAGCGCGGCGGTCGGACGTTGCTCTCCTTCGAAGACGATGATTCCGTGCTGCGTCGCGCGGCGACAGCGCTTGCACTCAGTGTCCGAGAAGGGTCGTTGGGCAAGCTCCACGTCGAGACCGCCGACGGAGCGCGGGTTGCAACATCCTCCCTGGGCGCGGCACTTGCCGAAGCTGGCTTCCGCCCCTCGCCTCGTGGCCTGCAATTACGGAGCTGATTCAATGCCGGAAGGCGACACAGTCTTCATCACCGCGCAGCGTTTGCGCGTAGCCCTAGCAGGGCGCCTCGTCACACAGTTCGAGCTCCGCGTGCCCGCGCTGGCACTCGCCGATCAGGGCGGCACCACCCTCGACGAGGTGCAACCTATCGGAAAGCACCTATTGATGAGGTTTTCCGATGGTCGTACCTTGCATAGCCATCTGCGCATGGATGGCGCGTGGCGGGTCGCTGGCGTCGGAAAGCGGCGCGCGTCCGCCGGGCCCGAACATACGATCCGAGCCATTGTGGGCAACGCGCAAGCGACCGCAATCGGCTATCGCGTACATGACTTGGCATTGGTGGACACCCAAAACGAGGCTGAACTCGTGGGTCACCTGGGGCCCGATCTCTTGGATCCCCGATTCGATCTCGGCGAAGCGCTACGACGATTCAGCGCGAATGCCGACCTGAGCATCGGGGATGCTTTGCTCGACCAACGGCTCACAGCTGGCCTCGGAAATGTCTATAAATCCGAGCTGATGTTCTTGCACCAGCTCGACCCGTGGCAAACCGTCGCTGAGACGACGGGGCTGGAGGTAATCCTCACCGACGCAGTCCGGCTTCTCAGAGCCAACATAGGTCGCTTCAATCGGTCCACGACTGGTTGGACCCAGCCGGGACAGCAATATTTCGTCTACGGCAGGAAAGGACTGGCCTGCCGCAGATGCGGCACTCGAATTCGCCAGGCCGAGCAAGGCAGCGCGGCGACGGAGCGAGTGTTGTACTACTGCCCGTCATGCCAGCCTGTCGCGGACCGCCACTGACGACGTTTTGTCTGCTCCGGCGAACGTCGACTGTCAGTTTTGCGGCTCGGCGTGCTCCGATGCGGACTGCTCGACCGGGAGCGCTTGCGATGCCGGGCTATCGCTGATCGCGGGTTGTTGGTTGGTTCCGACGGCCGGGGCTGGTGTCGCAGCCGGGCCGCCGCCCATCGAGGCGCGAATCTCATCAAGCCGGGACTGCGCGGCCATATTTGTCGTCGCCTTCTTCACCTCGAGCATGCGGCCTTGAACAGAGTTCGAAGCAAGCTCGGCCTGCCCGAGCGCGTTGGTGTAGCGCTTTTCGATCTTGTCGCGGACCTCCTCCAGCGAAGGCGTGTTCCGCGGGGCGGCGAGTTCACTCATCTGGTTGAGCGAAGCCGAAACCTGCTCCTGCATTTTCGCCTGCTCGAGCTGGCTCAGTAGCTTCGTACGCTCAGCTAGCTTCTCCTGCAACAACATCGCGTTGTCCTGCACGGCCTGCCGTGCCTGCTGCGCGGCACCGATCGACTGATCGTGTAGTTGCTTGAGGTCGGCGACCGACGCCTCTGACGTCACCAACTGGTTCGCCAGCACGCCTGCGGTCTGCTCGAACTCACCCGCCTTGGCCTCGTCACCATCTGCTCGAGCCTTGTCCGCGAGGACAAGCGCCTGACGAGCTTGAGCCTGGAGTTGCTCGATCTGGCTGAGCTGGCGATCTAGCTTCAGCTCCAACTGGTGCTGGTTACCAATGACGCTGGCAGCCTGACGGGTCAGGCCCTCATGCTGACGCTGGGCATCTTCGATGGCCTGCTGAATTTGAATCTTCGGGTCAGCCTTCTCATCGACCTTCGCGCCGAACCAGGCAGACACGTACTTCCACGCCTTGACGAAGCCGTTTGCCATGCGTTTCTACGACCTTTCGGTGATCATCACTATCTGCTCAACTCGACCGCTCACATTCAAGTTCCGCTTGAGCCCGATGTAGAGCCGAGCAGAGCCTCGGTCTTGTCTATCTGACCAGTCTGCCCTATGCCAGTGACCTGGGTCCAAGAATGCCCGATGTCGATTTTTCGGTGTGGTGGACCGCCTGGCGTGTTCGGCTCGGTTACCGGCCTTGCAATGTCGTCGACCTAGCCTTGGGAACGAGGTGACAGTGGCGGAAGCCCGTCAATGAGAACCTCCACGTCGGCATAGATGTCCTCATCGTCAGCCGGCACGACGATGAACGAGGACAGCCATCGAAGGACGGTCGGACCGCCGCGCCGGCCATGCCGGGCAAGTAGTACGTCGGTGGCTTCGGCCACTCGCAGCCAACCAGCTGACCGGACGTCTACTCGAGCGAGTTGAGCCAGCATCTCAGAGTCTCGGGCACCGAGGGCCTCCAGCAACGGATGTCCCGAGATCGTTGCTGCAGCGCGGGCAAGGGCTCGGGCGAGTTGTAGATGGCTGATCTCAGCAATGATGCGATCGAGCTCGTCGAGTAGGAGCGCGCGCAGGACGTCGTCTCGAGTGCGGAAGTGGTTGTAAAGCGTGGCCTTGGCGACACCGGCCTCAGCGGCCACCTGAGACATGGAAATTCGGCTGCCGCTGGTTTCGACCGCGCGCGCCGCTCCGCGAAGGATCGCATCATGGCTACGCGCCATGACGTTGCCCGGCCGTGGGGGTGCGCCGGCGTGGCGCGTCAGCTCCTGTGCCTTGGCCCGCACAGCCGAGGAGACAACGCCTGCGCTGGTTGGCCGGAAAAGCACATCCGAAAGCGGGTCGTGGGTGCGGTCAGGCAAAGCGCTCATGACGTCACGTTATGCCGCAGAAAGAGCAACGCTGGTACCTGGACTGTGGACACGCCAACAGTCTCAACCTATGGTTGAGACTTGTTCGCGGCCGGCGAGCGAGTGCGCTGCCTGGCGGCTCAGGCGGCAACGGTGGGATAGGCCCGCACCTGGGGACCATCCACATCGAGCGGCGGTGCCGGGGCGAGCACCGGGCCACCGTTACGTGAGCCGATCATCATCGCCCGGTCAGCCATCCGCTCTTGCCGTCGAAGCGTGTCCGATACCGACATGAAGACCTCGGACAAAGGTACGTCCAGAGCATCACAAATCGAGGCGAGCAGCTCCGATGACGGCTCCTTGTGACCTCGTTCGACCTCAGACAAGTAGCCGAGACTCACGCGAGCCGCGGCGGAGACCTCCCGCAGTGTGCGGCGTTGTCGCAATCGCACTGCGCGCAGGGTCTCGCCCACTACATGGCGCAAAACTGCCATCGCGATACCCCCTTCGTAGACCGGTGCTGTCAGCACCGGAATGCCACATCACCGCTTGCACTTATCAGCGTAGTCGTGCCGCCGACCACATCACCCGAGGCGGCCGGTTCGCTGGTAGCGAACGTGGGCTCAACGCGGAGATCAAGTGAATCATCAACACCCGACACTGCAGCTACCTGGAGACATCTGGCGAGTCCAATCGCCGGACACAACAGGCCAACTATCTTCACAACGGTTTTCCGTTGGCTGATGTTCCGCTGGCATCTAATGCAGATGCGCTCGGCTCCGGTGACGAGCTCGCGGCTCGTGCGTGTGCCTCGTTCAGGCCGTTCGGGGCTCTCGCCTGAGCGAGAATGCGCGCGCGACATAGTCGAGTCCGGTAACGACAGTCAGAACAACCGCAACCATCATGACCGCGGTTGCGAGAGTGTGCCAGCCGCCCGACAGCGGCAGTACCAATAACCCGATCGCCCACGCCTGAACCATGGTCTTCAACTTGCCACCGCGACTTGCCGCAATAACGCCGTGCCGGATGACCCAGAAGCGCAGCAAGGTCACACCTATCTCGCGGATAAGGATGACGATCGTCACCCACCAGGCGAGTTCGTCCAACATCGAGAGGCCGACAAGCGCGGTTCCGATGAGCAGTTTGTCGGCAATCGGGTCGGCAAGTTTGCCGAACTCGGTGATCAGGCCGCGCTTGCGGGCGATGTCACCGTCGATCAAATCCGTCAAGCTGGCAACCGCGAAGATCACGCACGCTGTGATCCGCCAGCCTTGCGAGTCCCCGTTCGAGTGAAACAGGGCCGCGGCGAAGAACGGCACCAGTACCAGCCGTGCCACCGTCAGTCCGTTGGCAATATTCCATACCGAGACGGTGGTAACCGGGTCGGCAATCGGATCCGAGCGTGGTTCGAGATGAGTCATCGGCTCGATCCGGCAGCGTCCAAACTAACTTCAGCGATGAGGTCGGCCCCATCGTTGTCAGTGACCTCCGCGGTGACGACGCTGCCTCGCCGAAGGTCGGCAATCGCGCCGCGCAGGGTGACCGACCCATCTGTCTCAGGAGCCTGATGTGCGGCACGGCCGACAACCTCGTCCTCGATGAATTCCTCGACCAGCACGTCAACCCGCTCGCCGATCCGGTCCTCGGCTCGCTGATTCACCAACTCATCTGCAAGCGCGGTCACCCTTTCGACACGACGCGCGATCTCGATGGGATCGATTTTGCCGCCAAAGCCCTCAGCTTCGGTACCGTCCTCGTCCGAGTAGCCAAACACACCGACTACGTCAAGCCGCGCCAGGGTAAGGAACCGCTCGAGCTCGGCAACATCGGCTTCCGTCTCGCCCGGGAAACCCACGATGACGTTGCTACGGGCTCCGGCATTCGGCGCTATCGCGCGCGCTTGGTCCAGCAACTCGACGAAGGCCTCAGTTGATCCGAAGCGTTTCATCCGACGGAGCACCGGCGTGCTCGCATGCTGGAACGACAGATCGAAGTACGGCGCGACCCCTGGGGTATTTGCGATGACCTCGAGCAGCGACGGCCGAAGCTCGGCCGGCTGCAAATACGAGACGCGCACACGCTCAACCCCGGGGATGTCGGCAAGCTGCGGGAGCAGCGCCTCCAGTGCGCGAAGGTCTCCGAGGTCCTTGCCGTAGGACGTCGAGTTCTCGCTCACGAGCACCAACTCGCGCACGCCAGCATCGGCTAGCCAACCCGCCTCCGCAAGCACGTCGTTCGGTGCCCGGGAAACGAAGGCCCCGCGAAACGAGGGAATCGCGCAAAACGTGCAGCGGCGATCGCACCCCGAAGCGAGTTTTAGGTAGGCGACTGGTGCATCATCAAGGCGCTTACGGGCGGCGGTAGGCCCCCACTGATGACCCGGTACCGCGATCTCGGTCACGGCCTTCGGGCGTTGGGTCGGGCTGATCGGCAACAGCGTTCGTCGATCCGTCGGACGATGCGCAGAGATGATCTTGCCCGCAAGCACATCGTCGAGCCGCTCATCGATCGTGGCGTAGGAGTCAAACCCTAGGATGGCGTTCGCTTCGGGTAATGCCTCCGCGAGTTGATCTCCGTAGCGTTCGGCCAAGCATCCAACGGCAACGACCCGCTTGCCGCCCTCACCCGCAGCCAGAAGCGTGTCGATCGAGTCCTTTTTTGCGGAATCGATGAACCCGCACGTGTTGACCAGGACGACGTCGGCGGCCTCGGTGTCGGTCAGCCGCCACCCGCGGGCGGACAACGTGCCTGCCAACTCCTCAGAGTCCACCTCGTTTCGGGCGCACCCGAGCGTGATCAGAGCAACGCTTCGAGGTTCATCATCAGCGGCCGCTGGGCGCACGGATGCCCCCTCTTCGACCACCGGACTGCGCGGGGACGCACTGACGGGGCTGTGCGATCGCGGAAAGGACACAAGCTGAGATTACCTTTACCTCAGGCCCTCAGATTCCGGATGCCGGTCGAGCGCCTCAAGCAATCTGCCCGGCAACCCGCGTATCCAGCAAGGAACGCGAACTCGTTACGCTCCTGAGGTGACCGCCTCCGCCTCAGAACCCGTTCGCGGACTGGCCCTCGTGCGGCGCGCTCGGACCTCTGACGTCCCCTCGATCAAACGCCTTATCGACACCTACACCGGCCAGCGCCTGTTGCTCGCGAAAGACACGGTCACAATCTACGAGACCATTCAGGAATTCCGCGTCGTCGAACTTGACGGCGTCATCATCGGCTGCGGTGCCCTGCACGTGTTATGGGAAGACCTGGGCGAGATTCGCACTCTGGCCGTGTCACCGGACCATCGAGGCAATCGGATCGGTGATGGGCTACTGGCTGAACTCGTCCTCCAAGCACGCGAGTTGGGGCTCCAGCGACTGTTCGCACTCACATTCCAGACTCGGTTCTTTGCTAGACACGGGTTCGTGGAGATCGAGGGCACTCCGGTGGAGCCGGAGGTCTACTCCCAGCTACGACGTTCGTATGACGCAGGTATCGCAGAATTCCTCGACCTCGAATACGTCAAGCCCAACACCCTCGGCAACTCCCGGATGCTGCTCACCCTGTGAGGATTTAAAACTACATTCACGTAATCCCGCGCGCCTCACCAGTAACACAGGATTACCTCGTACCGTTTTGTTCAGGAGGTGTTGCCAATGACCGTGTTCCAGCTCAATCGTCCCCAAACCACGACCCTAGCGTCGACCGCCACGTTGCCAGTTGCGCTCGTCGATCGACCGGGACGCCACGCTACCGAGCTGCGCGCAAGGCTGACGTTGCGGCGGATGTTCTACTCCGCCAGGCACGCTTTTCACTAGTCGGACTTAAAAACAAACGCTAAAAGGGTCTGACCATTGCGGTCAGACCCTTTTAGCGCGTTCGAGCCGGATCGCTAAGCCGGGCGTCGGTCAGAACGGAGGTTCGCCGGCAGTCGCTTGCCCCACCGGTTCTCCGCCGCCATCGATGTCATCGACGTCATCGTCTTCAACCAGATCGTCGGCCGTCCCGCCGTTGCGGAGCGTATAGATCAACCCGGCGAGTTCGTCTGGTTTGACCAGCACATCGCGTGCCTTTGACCCCTCGCTCGGCCCGACGATCGAACGAGATTCCATCAGGTCCATGAGTCGGCCGGCCTTCGCGAAACCTACTCTGAGCTTTCGCTGCAACATCGATGTCGAGCCGAACTGGGTCGACACGACGAGTTCGACAGCTTGAAGGAAAAGATCAAGGTCGTCTCCGATGTCAGCATCGATCTCCTTCGTAGCTGTCACCGGGGCGGTCACATCATCTCGGTAGCTTGCCTGGAGCTGCCCCTTGCAGTGGTCAACGATGGCTTTGATCTCGTGGTCGGTGACGTATGCGCCTTGAATCCGGGCGGGCTTCGAGGCACCCATCGGAAGGAACAGACCATCACCCTTGCCCAGCAACTTCTCGGCACCTGGCTGGTCCAGAATCACTCGTGAATCTGTGACCGATGAAGTCTTGAACCCCAGCCTGGACGGAACGTTGGCCTTGATGAGCCCGGTGACTACATCGACGGACGGGCGCTGCGTCGCGATGACAAGATGGATTCCAGCCGCTCGCGCCAACTGGGTGATCCGGACGACCGCATCCTCGACGTCACGCGGAGCCACCATCATCAGGTCGGCGAGCTCATCGACGATGACGAGCAGGTATGGGTACGGGGTGTAGACCCGCTGGCTCCCAGGTGGCGGCACGAGTTCGCCACTCACTACCTTGCGATTGAAGTCGTCGATGTGCCGGACGGCCGAAGCCTCCATGTCCTCATAGCGCATATCCATCTCACGAACCACCCACGCCAAGGCTTCCGCTGCCTTCTTCGGGTTGGTGATCACGGGCGTCACGAGATGCGGGATTCCTTGGTATGCGGCAAACTCGACGCGTTTGGGATCGATCAGGACCATCCGCACCTGATCAGGCGTTGCCCGCGTCAGAATCGACAGAATCAGCGAGTTGATGCACGAGGACTTTCCGGCACCGGTTGCACCGGCAACCAGAAGGTGAGGCATCTTCGTCAGGTTCGCGACGACGAATCCGCCTTCGACATCCTTGCCCAGGGCTGCCAGCATCGGGTGTTGGTCACGCACTGCGACGGACGAGCGCAGTACGTCGCCAAGCATGACGATTTCTGGATCAGTATTCGGGATCTCAACACCAACCGCTGACTTCCCGGGAATCGGGCTGATGATGCGCACGTCGGGGCTCTTGACGGCGTAGGCGATGTTGCGGGTGAGCTGAGTAATCCTTTCGACCTTGACGCCTGGTCCAAGTTCCACTTCATACCGGGTGACCGTCGGGCCTCGGCTGAAGCCGGTGACAGCGCAATCGACATTGAACTCGTCAAAGACCTGCGAAAGCGCGGCAATGACCTCATCGTTGGCCTTCGTGTGTGCGAGATGCTGCGATCCAGCTTCGAGCACATCGGTGGGGGGCAGGGTGTAGAAACCTGCTCCGCCGTTCAGCTCCAACTGCGTCGGTCGGGTCACCGGCGGTAGGTCGTCCTCGACTGGTGCCTTGACAATTCGCGGTTTTCGCGGTTTGCGGGGCGCCTCGGCATCAGGCTCGACGGCGTCTGGCACGCCGGTGTTCGGGTCGAGACCGACTGCCTCAGCCACTGTGTTGCTCAGCGGAAACGGATCGTCAAGGTAGGCATCAATGTCTGACCCGTTCTTTCCGGGCTGGTGTCGTTTGAGATGCAGTCGCTGTGCCAGGCTCTCGTGGTCGGGCAGTTGGGCTTCTTCCTGGCCTTCAAGATCGGTGTGGTGAGTGAACAGCTCACGAATCAGTTCGGGTAGCTGGTTCATCGGCGTCGCCGTGACCACGAGCACCCCGAAGGCGCCGAGCAGGAAGAACACCAGAACGACCAGTCCGGCGGGCAGCACCCGTTCGGTCAGCCCGCTGAAAGCGCCAATCGCGCCGCCGGCGTGCGACCAAGCTGATCTGTTATCCGGCGAGTCGGCCCATAGGTGCAGCAGGCCAGTGGTGGCCAGAAGTACCGCGACGCCGCCAACCAGCAACCGCCCTCGATGTTCAGGCTCCGGTTGCTGGCGAAGCACGTGCACCGACGCCAGAAGCAACAATGGCGGTACCACTACGGCGAAATTGCCGATTCCGAGCCGCAGTAACGCAGCGATCGCGTCGCCGAGCGACCCGGCTGCGTTGAGCCACACCGCGATGGCAGAGATGACGGCCAGTGCCAGGAGCACAAGACCGGCGCCGTCGCGGCGATGCGCGGGGTCAAGATCGCGTGCGCTGGCCGCGTTTCTGCCCACCGCTCGTGCGAGGGTGCCTACTACCCGGCCCAGCGCACGCCAAAGCTGGACGATCGTACGGATAACGACGGCGGGAAATCCCGGGCCGCGGCTTGGCGGCCTACCGGCTCTCCCGCCTGTCGTCCTACCTCCGGTAGGACGCTGTCGGCCCCCGGCTGCCGCCTTGCGTGTCGCCGTCGGACGAGGTTTGGTCCCGCTTGCTCCTGCCACCCGATCACCGTAACGCTCAAGTGCAACTTGAGGTCGCAGCGACACCTATCGGGCTACGCCAGACGCGTGGCGTTCGTAAGCAGTCGATGCCGCATAGGCTCGCTACAAAAGCTTTGCGGCCGAAAGGTCCTGGCGCAGATGGCCGATTTCGTGATCCGTCGCATCGACCATGGGCAACCGAACCGGCCCCGCGGACCGCCCTTGTAGCGCAAGCCCAGCCTTGACCAGTATCACGCCCTGAGTCCGAAAGATCCCGGTGTAGATCGGCAGCAGCTGGCGATGCAACCGCAGGGCTTCGGCCGTGTCACCACGTTCGAAGGCCTCGATCAGCTGCTTCGTGGCCGCTCCACTGAAGTGAGTGGAGGTGCCGACGACCCCGACTGCACCAACCGCAAGCAGCGGCAGTGTCATCGCATCATCGCCGGAGTAATAAGCCAGATTGGTTTCCGCGAGGACCCTGGCCGAGGCAGCGAGATCCCCCTTGGCATCCTTCACACCAACGATGTTGTCGTGTTCGGCGAGCGCGATGAGCGTCTCGGACTGCGCTGCTACTGCCGAACGGCCTGGGATGTCATAGATGAGTATCGGCAGCTCGGCGGAATCAGCGACTGCCCTGAAGTGCGCGAGTATTCCGGCCTGAGGCGGCTTCGAGTAATAAGGGACGACGACGAGCAAACCATGCGCGCCAGCCCGCGTCGCGCTGTCGGCGAGCTGGATCGTGTGGATGGTGTCGAAGGTTCCGACGCCGGCGATGACCTGGGCACGATCACCGACCGCGTCCACCACGGCCGCGATCAATTCGGCCTTCTCACCGTCCGAGGTGGCTGGCGACTCCCCCGTCGTGCCGTTGATGACGAGGGCATCATTTCGCTGCTCGTCGACCAAATAGCTCGCTAGCTTTGCAGCTGCGTCCAGATCAAGCTCACCGGCAACGGTGAACGGAGTGACCATGGCGGTTATCAACCGGCCGAACGGGCGGTTGCGGTCCTGCATCGACATGCTCCTAACGCTACCGCCGCCGACCCCGTGAATTGCAGTCAGTTGCCAACAGCGATCGACGATTGGACGGACCGCCCAATTCTGTCGGACTCATCCGTCGCGCGACGCCTCGTCTGAAGCGTCGGTGCGAGGATGCTGTCATGAACCGTTTCGCCGATCTTTCCACGGCGCGGCTACGGCTCACCGCGGTCGCGGTCGCTGATCTGGCTGACTTCCATCGGCTGCATAGCGATCCAGCGCTATACGCCAACGAGCCGGAAATGCGACATCCTGACCTATGCCACTCGCGTTCGGTTCTTGACGGTCTCATCGAGGACTGGTCAGTCTGGGGTCTGGGGTACTGGTCGGTTCGCGATGCCGCGACCGGCCGCTACCTGGGCTGCGGCGGCGTCCGGCGAAACGAAGTCAATTGGAATGTCTACTACCGCCTGCATCTCGCGGATTGGGGTCATGGGTACGCAGTCGAGATCTTGCGGCTCGCCGCGCCCTGTGCAGCAGCAGTCGAAGTGGGCGCCGTACTGCAGGCCACAATCCGACCACAGAACGGACCATCTCGTCGTGTCGCCGAGAAGCTTGGCATGATCTTCTGCGGCATCCAGGACGATGTCGGAGGCGCGAAGCAAACGTACTATCAGCTGCCAGCCAAGGACGTTGCTCTGCCGAGCTGACGCATCGTCTCCAACTCGAGACCGGGCAACCCCCGGTCCGTTCGGATCAGGGTTGGCGCGAGATCAGCCCTCGGCAACCATCGGTGATGAGGCAACCTCCGTGCCGTCCGGCAAGGTCGTGATCTCAAAGTCCGCGAACACGTTCGCTGCGACCCGCTTCAGTTCCCTCAAGCAGGCGACGGCGAGGTTGCGAATCTCGACGTCGGCGTGCTCCGAAGCACGCATCGCGATGAAGTGCCGCCACGCGCGGTAATTACCGGTGACGACGATCCTGGTCTCCGTGGCGTTGGGCAGCACAGCTCGGGCGGCTTGGCGCGCCTGCTTGCGGCGCAGCGTCGCGTGTTCTACATCGGCGAATCTCTTCTCGAGACCTTCCAGCAGGTCGGTGTAAGCCGCTACCGCGGCCTCCGAAGCCGCGACGAACTTGGCATGCAGCTCAGGGTCCTCGGCGATGACATCTGGCTCGACCATGGCAGCGTCGCGCTCGGGGACGTATCGCTGTGAGAGCTGGGAATAGCTGAAGTGTCGATGCCGGATGAGTTCGTGGGTAAGCGAACGCGAGATGCCGGAAAAGTAGAAGGTCACCGTGCCGTGCTCGAGTACGGATAGATGGCCGACCTCCAGGATGTGACTGAGGTAGCCCGCGTTCGTCGCCGTAGCCGGATTCGGTTTTTTCCAGGACTGGTAGCAGGCCCGACCGGCGAACTCCGCCAGTGCCTGACCCCCATCAGCATCGGTGTCCCACGGGATCTCAGGTGGCTTCTCGAAGTGCGTCCACGCGATGACCTGGACCTTCGGCTGGACGATTTCGGGCACTGATAACTCCACTCGCTCATGACGTTCGAGACACCGGCGGCAAGCACCGCAAGCATGAGGCCCTGCGCGTGTGGCCAGGGTGCTTGGGACGTAGCCGTTTCCGGCACTGCTCGCTGGGCACAGCTTAAGGCACTTTCACGACGTCAACGGGCTTGACATCCCGCCGCACAAAAGTGCGCAACAACTGGTGATGCATTTTGACAGTTGCCATGACGCAATCGTGATGTCATAGTGATGTCATGAATACGGCAGACTTCACCGCTCGAGTTCGAGACCAGATCGAAGCAGCAGCTGCGTTGGGCGACGAGCGGACCCAGCAAGTCGCGACGGCACTCGCTGCGACGACTGAGGCCGCAGTACGGCTCGCGATTCTCGAAGCCGTCTCGGCGGCGACGACAGAGATCAACGCGGCGCTGTTCGAGGCCGCCGGCGGTCAGCCGTTTCCGGCCGCGTCCGTACATCTGGACGGCGAGGACGTTCGCGTCACGGTGACCCACCCCCAATACGAACCCGAAGACACACCTCGTACAGACGACGGTGAGGCGACTGCACGGATCTCCTTGCGGTTGACCGAGGCGCTCAAGACGGAGATCGAGCAAGCCGCGGCTGCAGCCGACACATCGGTCAACAACTGGCTGGTTCGGGCGGCGATCTCCGCGGTCAATGGTGCCGCCCGCTCGGGCCCAGGTAGCGGCTGGCCACCTGGTCCTGGGTCTTGGGTCCCAGGCCAGTGGGGCTCCGGACCGTGGACCGGAGCCTCAGGACGCAGCTCAGGTCGCGTCACGGGCTGGGTCACCGGATAGCAGTGACCGCGCCTGACACCTCCCTCTCGCTCGCAGGAATCAAACCGCAGGAGTTTTGATGACAGTCCAGACGTTCCCCATCACCGGCCCCATCAATCTGCAATGCCGATTCGGTTTCGGATCGCTGACCGTACGAGCCGAGGACGGTCTGTCCGAGGCAAGCGTTGAGTTGACGGCTCGAGATCCCGAGTCGCGGATTCTCGACAGCACGACAGTCGCAATGCACGGTCCGACCCTTGCCGTCGCTGGTCCACGACCGAACGGCGGATTGCTCGACCTTCCGTTGTTCGGCCGTAAACACAGCGAGCGCGACGCGGTCGACATCGCGGTCACAGTGCCATCAGGTACGGCGATGAAGATCGCGAGTTTCGCCGCTGACATCACGGTTCACGGCCGAGTCGGCGGCGCGGATATAGCCGGCGGCGCGAGCACCTCTCAGTTTGGTCATGTCGACGGCGATTTGAGGTTGCGTGCAGGTACCGGCCCGATCCGCATCGAGCGGGTCTCCGGATCAACAGTGGTTCGCTCCGGCTCTGCCGATATCCAGATCGGCTACGCGGGCGGTCCGGTCGAGATCGCTTTCGGTAGCGGCAGCCTCGATGTCGGTACCGCGGCTGATGCCGTCAAGATGCGAAGCGGCTCCGGAGGCGCCACGATTGCGGCAGCATACGGCGACGTCGAACTCACCACCGGCTCAGGTGCCTTCAGCATTGGGTTGCCGGCTGGTCAGCAAGCGCGCCTTGACATCGTCACGGGGCGAGGCCAGTTGCACACCGACATGCCAGTCGAGCAGCGTCGTTTGGCCGACCCGGCGTCCGACCGCGCACCGCTGACGATCCGGGCCCGCACGGGCAACGGCGACGTCACCGTCAGACGTGCCGAACCAGCGGCAAGTCAGTCGGCCGCTAGTTGATGAACCGGGCGAGAGCAGGACTGAGATCGCCTCGTCCGACCAGTGTCACACCTGATAGCTCCAACCACGACGCAAGCTCCTCGAGTTCGGAGGCCAGATGCTCGGCGACATAGCCGTCATCAACATCTGGCTCCGTCCACGCCGCCTGAACCAGAAGTTTGCCGTTCAGCCGGTCAGCCTTGAGGTCGACACGTGCGACCAGAGTGTCGCCGAGCAGGAAGGGCATCACGTAGTACCCGTGCCTTCGCTGTGCAGCAGGCGTGTAAATCTCGATTCGATAATGGAAGCCGAATAGTCGCAACGCTCGCGGCCGAAACCAGATCAGCGGGTCGAACGGGCTGAGCAAGGACCTCACGTCGATGCTACGAGGCCGCCTCGCTGCCTTCCACAGGAACGCCGGGGCAGTCCACCCGGCCACCGCGATCGCTTCGAGTTCTCCTGACTCGACCAACTCGGCGACCCGTAATTTGGACTCCGCCCGGGGAAGGCGGAAGTAGTCCCCCAGGTCTGGCTCGGTGGCCACTCCGTAGGCCTTGGCCGCAATTCTGATTAGTTCGCGCTGCGCATCGGCTCGGCTCGGCGTCGGCAGGGCATAGATATCGGCGGGCAGGACCCTCTCGATCACGTCGTAGTACCGCTCAAAGTTAACCCGCCGCGCGGCTCCGACCTCGCCTGCCCAGAACAGATATTCCAGCGCGACCTTGCCGTCGTGCCAACTCCACATCTCGCCCGGCTTCTTCGCGGCCCGCTCCATTCCGGTTTGGCCACTGCGGATGGGGCCCTGCAGCGCGACCATCTTTCGCACATCGTCGAGCAGATAAGGCTTTTCGCGAGCGATACGTTGCATTCCGCCCCAGGCTTCATCAGCCGCACCGGCCATCCGCCAGCGAAGTAAGGGGTGCGTTGCGAGCGGTATGAGCGACGCTTCGTGAGCCCAGTACTCCACGTATTCTCGAGTGATTTTGCCGGGCGTATGGCCGGTCAGTCGATCAAGAATGGCCCGCGGATACGGACCAATCCGTGAATACACCGGCAGATAGTGCGAACGCGACAGGACATTGACCGAGTCCAGCTGCAGGATGCCCATCGTGTCTACGGCCTTACGGATCTGGCGCGCGGAGACAGGCCCGTCTGGCCGTGCCGAACCAAAGCCCTGGGCAGCGAGGGCGATCCGACGGGCGGCCGCCGCGCTAAGCATTGCCAGTCGAGCTGAGCGCACGGTTTTAGCCACGCCACCCATTCGATCATGACCATCTGACAGGATCGGCACTGTGACCCAACAAACCGGCATCCCGAATTGGGTGGAAGGCCCATGACGGAAATCCTGAAGAGCATCGGCGATCACGTCGGTGCTTGGCTGTACCTCATCGCGGCGTTCTTCGCGTTTGCAGAGGCAGCCATTCTGATCGGCATGGTGCTTCCGGGCGAAACTGCCCTGCTGGTCGCCGGCTATTTCTGTCACGAGAAGGTCCTGGACCTGCGGATCATGATTCCGGTCGCCATCGTCGCGGCTATCGCGGGCGACTCTGTGGGTTTTGAGTTCGGTCGAAAGTTCGGCCCACGACTGCGCACCTCTCGACTGGGCTACTGGGTCGGCGAGCCTCGTTGGCAGATGGTCGATCAATTCCTGCACAGGCACGGCGGCAAATCGGTGTTTTTCGCGAGGTTGACCGCCGTTCTTCGCGCCTTAATGCCTTCCATGGCTGGCATGAGCGGCATGCGCTATCGCACGTTTTTCATCTGGAATGCGATCGGCGGCACGATCTGGGCTACTGGCTGCATCCTGCTCGGGTGGGCGTTCGCGTCAGCCCTGGACCGCGTAGAGAAGTATCTGACCTGGGCACCCATCGGCGTTCTGGTGGTCATCATCGTCGCGGCGGTCGTACTGCACCGCAGAAGGCGGCGGCGGGAGCGAGTTCTCGACTAGCCCGCCGTACCGAAGCTGAACCCTTGGGACCGAACCAGCCAGTGCCGCTGCGAAAAGCCGGGGTGGTGGACACTGCCAGAGTGCCCGAACTTCCCGAAGTCGAGACCGCCAGGTCAGCCATCGCCGCTGCCGCGCTGAATCGCCGGATCGTTGATGTCGATGATCACGACAGTTACGAATGCCGGCCGCACCTGCCTGGCGAGATCCGGCGGGCACTCGTCGGTCGCACTCTGACCAGTGCGAACCGCCGGGGCAAGTCGATGTGGTGCGCCACCTCCGGCACTGACCACGCGGCGGCGCCCGGGCCTATCCTCGGACTACATCTCGGCATGGCCGGGCGCATCTTCGTCGTGCGAGCTGACAGCACCATCGTCGAGGGCGGGGATCCCATCGTCGGCAGCCACGGTGAGCTCAAGCCCGAGTGGGATCGATTCACGTTGTTCTTTGCTGACGGCGGCTCGTTGCGCCTGTTCGACAAGCGACGCCTAGGTCGAGTCAGGTTGAATCCACCGATCGAGCGCCTCGGCCCGGACGCCTTAGAAATTTCTGCGGCCCAGTTTCGATCGCTGATGAGGTCTGGTACCGCTCAGGTCAAGGCGCGCCTTCTCGATCAGACTGCTCTGGCAGGAGTCGGAAACCTGCTGGCTGACGAGGCCCTCTGGCAGGCTCGTCTGTCTCCAGCTAAGCGGGTCGATCAACTTCAGCCCGCTGAAGTTGATCGATTACACAGGGCCGTCCGACGAGCGGTGAATGCCGCAGTGGCCAACGGAGGCGCTCATACCGGGCGGATGATCTCAGAGCGACACCCAGGCGGCCATTGCCCCCGCTGCCATGCGGAGATGAGACACGGCACCGTTGGCGGTCGGTCGACCTGGTGGTGTTCTGCGGAGCAGTCGCTCTGAGGCACGGTGTCGGGAGGCACGGTGTCGGGAGGCACGGGCACCGATCCGTAGGCTGAACGGCGTGGCAGATGTGAGCGTGCGACCTGCAGCCCCCGCCGATGCCGGCGACATAGCCCGAATCCAGATCGAGACCTGGCGTCAGGCCTACACCAAAGTCCTTCCGGAGGCGGTGCTGCAGTCTCTTGACCCCGTTGCCAGCAGCAGCGCCTGGCAGTTGGCGATCGAGAAGCCGCCAAGCCTGCAGCACCACGTACTTCTCGCCATGGAGGGTGACGCGCGGGTCGGCTTCGCCGCGTTCGGCCCGGATTCGGATGCACAGCCCAACGATCCAGATCCCGAGCGGACCAGCGCCATCGGTGTGCTGCTTGTCGAGCCGCGCTGGGGACGCCGAGGCCACGGCTCTCGGTTGCTGGCAGCTGTCGCCGATCTGGCCGGCGGCGGCGGCACCAGCCGCCTCATCGCGTGGGTTCCTGCCGCGGATACGGCCTCGCTCGAGTTCTACCGGGGTGCGGGTTGGGAAGCGGACGGGTTACAACGCACTCTCGACACTGGCGCAGGCACGGTGGTCGAACTCAGGTTGCATGCTGCGCTGCCGGAATAGTCTGATCAGCCGACCGAGGTATGAGGCGGTGACCGCAGCGGTGCAGAATCGCCAACGTGACGTTCTCCGGTATCCCGTTCGCAGCCCTCGATTTCTACGAAGATCTCGAGGCCGATAATTCCAAACCATTCTGGCTGGCGCACAAGCACATTTACGACGAACAGGTGAAAGTCCCGCTCGAGGCTTTGGCGTCCGAGCTGACACCGGAATTCGGCCCAGCGAAGTTCTTTCGGCCATACCGGGATGTGCGCTTCGCTCGGGACAAGACCCCGTACAAGGACCACCAGGGACTCTATTTCGCAGAGTCCAGGCGGTACCTGCACATCTCCGCGGCCGGGCTCTACGTGAGCGGCGGAATGTTTCACCTGGAATCCGACCAGGTACAGCGTTACCGCCGATCGGTGGACGAGCCTTTGGTTGGCGAAGCACTGGTCAAGGCCCTCAAGGCTGCCGAACGCGGCAAGCTGCAGATCGGCGGTGAACAACTGACAAGGATTCCGGCCGGTTTTGCCCGCGACCACCCACGTGAGGCCGAACTCCGCCGAAAGTCGGTAACCGCCAGCTACGAGTTCGGCTCTCCGGAGTGGCTCAAAACCGCCCGCGCCAAGAGCGAGATAGTCAAGGTATGGCGGATCATGCAACCGCTGATCGATTGGTTGGACAAGCACGTCGGCCCAGCAGAGACCCGCCTCGACCAGCGTCGGTAGGGATCGTCTGAAGAGCCCGCTGTCGTCGCGACACATAACTCTGGGCTAATAATCGCCACCGCTATACGCTCCAGTCCGTACTACTCGATCAACAGCAGTCACAAGGTCTCGACCGATCCGCGGGATCGGCGCGTCGGACTCGTTGGTCGCGCGGCACGTGGACGCCTGCAGCTGATGTTGTTCGCTGTCGCATCTGCAGGCTGCACCTGGACGCCGCTCCTCGTTCGCGGCACCTATCAGTGGAGGAACGCACATGACTGACGGCATCTTGCAGGGCATCAGGGTTCTCGACCTGGCCTCGGGTATCGCGGGCCGGGTAGCTGCGCTGCTGCTAGCCGAATCTGGTGCCGACGTTGTCAAGGTGGAGTCTTCAGAGGCCGCCCAGAATACGCAATCACCTGGTCGGCTGACCTGGGATCGCAGCAAGCGCAGCGTGGGCCTAGATGTCGAGACCGCCGATGGCCGCGAGCAGCTGGAGGCGCTGCTTTCTGCCGCGGACGTCGTGATTCACGAATACGGGCCAACCAAGGCGCGCGACCTCGGACTCGACGATGCCGCTCTCGCCGAACGACACCCGACACTGGTGGCCTGCTCAGTTCTCGCGTGGCCGGCAAACCACCCGGACGCCGATCGGCCCGTCGACGAGCTGCTCGCCATGGCGCGGCTGGGTATCTGCGACGAACAGTTGCCGATGGACCGCGAGGGCCCGGTCTTCATCCGGTTCCCGCTCGGCAGTTGGGGTGCGGTCTACCTCGCGGCTGCCGGCGTCATCGCCCGCTTGATGGTGCGTCTGGACACCGGTCGTGGCGGACCGGCGCATACGAGTCTCGTCCAGGGAGCGTTGGTGCCGATGGGCATGCACTGGGCTCGCTCGGAGACTCCGTCGGTGCCGATGGCCGTCGGGATGCCCAAGCACGGACGTGGCTCCCAGGCGACCTTGGTCGAATGCTCGGACGGCGTGTGGGTGCATCTGATGAAATGTCCGGACGGCGCTCCCCTGATGCAGAAGGCGTTCGCAGAGATGGGCGAGGCGAATGTCGCTGCCGCCAACGAAGCAGCCGGCGCGTCGAACTTCGGCTACCCGAACATGGGCGCCAATATCGTCGCCATGCGCACGCGGCCAAGCCAGGAATGGCTCGCTGATTTCTGGGCCAATGACATCGCGGCCCAGCCCGCGATGAATTTTGGCGACGTACTCGACGATGAGCAGTCACGAGCCAACAGCTATGTGATCGAGGTCGACGATCCGCGGGAGGGCAAGATCACCGTTCCCGGCCTTCCGCTGACGATCGATCCACCACAGCAGGTGCAGCGGCCCGCACCGGACCCGGGCCAACACACGGCCGAGATCTTGGCCGAGTGGGCGGTCAGCCCCAAGTCGCAGGCCACAACAGCACTTCCGGCAGCAACCGCATCGTCAGCGCGATCATCAGGAACGGCCGGACCAGATCGCCGCTGGCCGCTGGACGGTCTGAAGGTGCTCGATCTCGGTAACTATCTCGCTGGGCCCTATGCGCCGATGCTGCTCGCAGACCTCGGCGCCGACGTCATCAAGCTCGAGTCCACCGCCGGAGATTCAATGCGTCCGACCGGCTGGGCATTCGCTGGATGCCAGCGGGGCAAGCGCAGCATCGCCCTCAACTTGAAGTCACCCGACACCCGACCGGCGCTCGAGGCGCTGGTTCGTTGGGCGGACGTCGTCCATCACAACCTCCGCATGCCCGCGGCTCGAAAGCTCGGATTGGATTACGACACACTCCGGGAGATCAACCCGAACCTCGTTTACTGCCATACCAGTTCCTACGGCCCGATCGGAGCCCGCGCCGATTGGCCTGGCTACGACCAGCTGTTCCAGGCACAGTGTGGTTGGGAGGCGCTGGGCGCCGGTGCCGGAAACCCACCGATGTGGCATCGCTTCGGCTTCATGGATCATCAGTGCGCGCTGTCCTCGGTCGTGGCTACGCTTCTGGCCTTGTACGAACAGCGGCGTACCGGAAGAGCACAAGCTGTCGCGGGCTCACTCCTTGGCGCAGGTGTCTTGACCACCAGCGAGACCTATCGTCGATCAGACGGCAGCCTTGCGCCCTTCGACACCCTCGACCACGACCAGACGACCCGCTCCAACGGAGCGCGAATCGTGCAGGTCAGCGACGGGTGGGTAGCGATCGCCCCGGCGACTACAGCCGATCTCGACGCCACGTGCCAGATCGCCGGAGTGAGCGATCAGAGTGCTATCGCGGCAGCTCTGGCGACGCGCTCGGTATCGGATGTCATCGCCGCCCTCGAGGGCGGCGGAGTACCGGTCGAGGAAGTTCGCGAGAACCAGAAGGACGCGTTCTTCGACAGTCCGGCCAACCGAGCGGCTGGGCTAGTCGCCGAGTACCGCCAGGCAGACTGGGGCATGATGCTGCAGCCAGGAGCCATGTGGTTCTTCGGCGACCTCGGGGTCCGCCTCGAACTCGCTCCACCGGGGCTGGGAGAACATACAGCTGCGGTACTTGCCGAAATGGGCATCGACGACACAGAAGTCCAGCGGTTGGTGGCCGAGGGATCCGCCGTCGTCAGCTAGGACCGCGCCTGAGTCGTGGGGAATCCCGCAGCGGCAACGAGTGAGGCTGGCGATCCAACGGAAGAGACCTTCGCTTACGGTTAAAGGACTATGGCAAAACTTCAGCTCAGCCAAAAGGTAGCGGTCAGCGCGGTCTTCGTCGCGGCGATGTTCATGACCATCATCGACACGACGATCATCAACGTTGCGGTACCCACGATTGGGCGGGAATTCAACACCGACCCCGCCCAGGTAGACACCGTCGTGATTGGTTTCCTGGTCAGTCTCGCCGTATTCATCCCGGCATCCGGATGGCTTGGCGACCGATTGGGTACCAAGCGGGTGTTGCTCGGCGCCATCGTGATCTTCACGGCGGCTTCGGCGCTGTGCGGCGCGGCGACGAGCCTCAACGAACTGGTCCTGTTCCGGGTGTTCCAGGGCGTGGGAGGCGGCTTGATGGCGCCCGTCGGAATGGCGATGCTGTTCAGCGTATTTCCACCCGCAGAACGAGTTCGGGCGTCCGCCATCCTGATCATTCCCACTGCATTAGCCCCCGCCCTCGGGCCGGTGCTCGGTGGTTTGTTCGTCGACTATCTGTCTTGGCGATGGGTCTTCTACGTGAATGTGCCGATCGGCGTTATCGCTCTCGTCTTCGGTCTGATCTTCCTCGCCGATCCAAGGCATGAGAATCCGGGCCGCTTCGACTTACCCGGATTTCTGCTCGCGGGCGCCGGGTTGGGCCTGTTCATGTACGGAATCTCCGAAGGTCCGTCGAAGGGTTGGAGCAGCGTCGCTGTCATCACCACATCAATCGTCGGCGCGATATTGCTGGCGGTGCTCGTTTGGTTCGAATTGCGGACCAAAGAGCCCATGCTCGATCTGCGTCTGTATGCGAACCGGCTGTTCAATTCGACTCTGCTCGTCCTGACCCTCATGTCTGTCGGATTCTTCGGCGTCCTCTATCTCGTCGCGCTGTTCTTCCAGGATGGGCTTGGGCTGTCGGCGTTGGAGTCGGGGCTGAACACCTTTCCCGAAGCGATCGGGGTGATGGTGATGTCACAGGTTGTGACCCGTCGGCTCTACCCTGCGCTCGGGCCCCGCAGGATCATGTGCGCCGCGTGCATCCTGGTCGCGGCGATGATGGCCTTACTGAGTCTGGTCGGTACCGGTACGAACCTGTGGCTGATCCGACTGATCATGTTCGTTCTCGGAATGGGCCTTTCCGGAATCTTCATCCCCGCGCAGGCAGCAGGCTTCGCCACAGTCGCGCCGGAAAAGCTCGGACGAGCGACGACCCTGTTCAACACCCAGTCGCGGTTGGGCAGTGCGGTGGGGGTGGCGCTTATCGCCACCATTGCGGTCGCCCTGAACCCAACCCACGTGGTTGACGGTCAGGTCGTGCCGCATCTGGTCGCCTACCGCGCGGGGTTCTTAGCTGCGGCCGCAATTACTCTTCTCGGCGCTCTCGCGGCGCTGACGATCAAAGACGTCGACGCGGCAGCAACCATCGTGCCCCGCAAACCGAAGGTCGCCAAGGTGACGCCGCGTACGGAGCAGGCTCAACCGGTTCGCTGACATCACATGACCGCGCGCCCACGCTGGATTAAGGTCCAAGCCATGACGATGGACTATCCCGGGCTGCTGGTCGCGGTCGACCAATCGCACGAGCGGGTCCGCCACGCGATCTCTACATTGACTACTCAGCAGATGCGGGAGGACTCCGCATTGCCAGGCTGGAGCCGCGGGCACGTAGCAACCCACCTCGCCCGCAATGCCGACGCCCTGAACAGGCTCGCTGAAGGGGTTCTCGCTGGCGACACGCCAGAGATGTACCCGGGCGGTCCGCCCGCACGTGACGCTGCGATCGCCGAGGGCGCTGGTCGGCCCACCGAACTCATCTCGGCCGATTTCTCCTTCGCGAGCAGGCGGGTTCTGGATTCGCTTAGCGCCATCTCGACTGAATTGTTGGGCACGCCGGTGAACTGGCGACTCCCGATCACGGCTCGGGACCTGGTCAGCATGCGCTGGTCTGAACTCGAGATACATCATCTGGACTTGAACGTCGGGTACACCGTCGCGGACTGGCCGGAGAACTTCGTCGTCTCGACATTGCACGCTCAGCTGCAGGCTCTGGCGCGTTCGTCAGCCAATGCCGTGGTACCCGAACTGCCCGCAACGGAACTGCTGGCGTGGCTGGTGGGCAGGCCCACCCGTCCTGACCTACCCCAGCTGCCGCCGTGGCCGTTCTAGGGGTCGTGCTGTCAGTGCGTCACTGAACGTTGTCGCGCGGATGCGCTAGTGATCTGATCGTGCAATGACACGCACCCAGAGATCCGCAGAAGCTCTTGAGTTGCCAACCGAAGACCGGTACGCCGACGTGGTGGAATCCTCATTGGAATTGACCTCGCGGTACGGCGGAACAGTGCCGACGCTGGTCTTTCGGCCGGTCGGTGACGGGCCCCATCCAGCCGTGGTGCTGGGAGTTGAAGCGTTCGGGATCAACGACTTCGGTCGCAGGGTCGCTGCCACCCTGGCTCACCTCGGCTACGTCGTCGTCGTTCCGGATTACTACCGCGGCGCCGGCCTGAAGGACCCTGAGAACTACTCCGACTTCACCGAGGTCATGAGCTTCATCGAGGCGCTGGATTTCACCGCCGGTGCTCATGATCAGCTGACCGCGGTGGATTATGCGGCGTCGCTGGACTATGTCGATTCGACACGAATCGCGGTGTGGGGCTACTGCACCGGCGCCACGCTCTCCCTCCTGGCTGCTGAGCTGTCTGATCGCGTCGCCGCTGCGATCCTGTTCTTTCCCAGCCAACCGACCTTCCCGGAGCTGACCCGATCAAGGCCAGTGCACGCAATCGACCTGCTGTGGGCGCTCCGGTGCCCGACGCTGTTCATCTACGGCGACCAGGACGATGTGATGCCGGCGGCGAGCGCTGATGATCTTCGAGAACGACTGTCGCGCTGGGACGTCGATCACCAGATCAATATTTACCCGGGAGCAGGGCACGCCTTCTCAGCTCCAGAACCCCCGCTACGCAACGACGCCGCGGATCGGGCGGCGTGGCCGGACGCAGTGACCTTTCTGGACGAGCACACAGCGGCAGCCCGATAGCGTCCGTCCGCAGGGACCGGACGGCCTGCAGCTGCCGCCAGCCTCGACCGCCCGACGGGATCAGGTGTCAGCCGGCCTTGCCAATCGCGGTCCGCAGCGCTTCGCGCGCCCGTTTCCGATCGCCCGCGAGATCGTAGGCCTGGGCAAGGCGAAACCACCCGGTCCAGTCCTCGGGCGAAGCTTCCACCTGTCGGCGTCGTGTTTCAAACCAGGAATCGGCCGCCGCGCGATCGAGACGGCCGGACGCCCGGCGCGGCAATTCAGGCAGCGCCGTTGATAGCCCTTCTGCGTGCATCCGCTCGGCCAAGCGCTGGCTCGCAGCACCGAAGCGCAGCTCAGCGACGACCACCCAGAGACCAACCAGCGGCAGAATCAAGACGGCAATGCCCAGCAACTTGAGAACCCAGCGTTCCTGTTCGAGGAGATAGACGCCGCGAATACCGATCAGGATGAAATAAGTCGCCATCGCGAACAGCAGGATCGCTACCACGATGAGAGGATTCGCGCGTCTCATCGGCGGCCGGTTTTCAGTGCTCGCGCATCGGTCGGCAACTGCTGATCGGGCTGGCATTCCAGCGAATCCGCTGTCGGAGGGCGCGTCATAGGCCGAGAAGCGGATCCAACCCGACGGTAAGCCCGGGACGCTTCGCTACCTCACGGATGGCCAGCAAAACACCAGGCATGAACGATGCCCGGTCGAAGGAGTCATGGCGGATGATGAGCGTTTCACCATCCGTGCCAAACAGCACCTCCTGATGTGCAACAAGGCCGGTAGCCCGAATCGAATGCACTCGCACCCCATCGAGGTCAGCACCCCGTGCTCCGGCGACTTCGCTCGAGGTCGCGTCGGGCATTGCACCTAGGCCCGCTTGCTTTCGCGCCTCGGCGATCAGCATTGCCGTGCGCGTGGCCGTACCTGATGGCGCATCAGCCTTGTCAGGATGATGCAATTCGATCACCTCTGCCGAAGCAAAATACGGCGCGGCCAACTCGGCGAACCGCATCGAAAGAACAGCGCCGATCCCGAAATTCGGCGCGATGATGATGCCGAGCCCGGGCTTGTCCGCCAGCCACGTCCGCAGGGTGTCGAGCTTCTCATCGGTGAATCCGGTCGTGCCGACTACAGCGTGAATATCGTTGTCGATGGCAAATCGCAGATTTTCCATCACCACGTCGGGGTGGGTGAAGTCAACGATGACCTGAGCGTCGGCATCGGCAACCGAGAACAACCAGTCACCGATGTCAACCATCGCTACGAGATCGAGGTCGGGCGCAGCGACCGTTGCCTTACAGGTCTCCTGACCCATGCGGCCTCGAGCTCCAAGCACGCCAACGCGAATCGGCTCCGTCACGTCCGTCATCTCCTCTTTCTCTTCCAGCCAGCCATGGGGGCCCATCAGACCGCGGTATCGAAATCGTGCGTGTCAAAGGGCCCGACGACCGTGAGGCACCGCGGCCGCTGCAATAACTCGGCCGCCAAGTCGTTGACCTGTTCGACATCGACCGCGTCCACCCCGGCCAGCAACTCGTCAACGCCGAGGACGTCGCCGTAGCTCAGTTCCGCCTTACCAATCCTGGTCATTCGTGAGCCTGAGTCTTCCAGGCCAAGTACCAGACCGCCACGCATCTGGCCCTTGCCGCGTTCTACCTCTTCTGCAGTGAGACCCTCTGCTGCGACCGTGTCCATTACCGAACGCATGATCGCCACGACCTCGTCCGCCTTCGCTGGTTGACAGCCTGCATACATCGCGAACAACCCGTCGCCGGCATAACCGGAGGTGAACGAATACGTCGAGTAGGCCAGACCGCGCTGTTCCCGGACCTGCTGAAACAGCCTTGACGACATACCACCGCCGATTGCAGTTGATAGAACGCCAAGGACGAAGCGGCGGTCGTCCATACGTGACAACCCAGAGCTACCCAGGATTATGTTGGCTTGCTCAGTCTCATCTCCGACAATCCGGATGCTTTCCACCGGCGGGTGTACGGTCGGCCGCGTCGAGCGAGTGGTCGCGGTTCTGGTCGCGTCCCCAGTCCGACCGAGTCGGCCTTTTTCTCCTTGATCAGCCGGATCCAGTCTGCCTTCGAAAGACCGACGGACAAGTTTGACAACCTCGGCGTGATCTATATTGCCCGCGACGGCAACGACCATTTCTGATGGCTTGTAGCGACGGGCGTAGTACCCGTAGATCTGCGTCCGCGTGAGCCGTTGAATCGACTCCTCAGTACCGAGGATGGGGCGCCCGAGCGGGCTGTCGCCGAACAGCGCGCCACAGAATTCGTCATGGACGAGATCGGAGGGGTCGTCATCGCGCATCGAGATCTCTTCAAGCACGACGGTTCGCTCGACATCGACATCAGCGCCGGTAATCGTGGCGTTCAGGACCACATCGGAAATGACATCAACTGCGAGCGCAAGCTCACGATCGAGCACCGTGGCGTAGAAGCACGTGTGCTCCTTCTCGGTGAACGCGTTGAACTCGCCACCTACTGAATCCATCGCGGCTGCAATATCGAGAGCAGAACGTGTCCGGGTCCCCTTGAACAGCAGATGTTCGAGAAAGTGGCTGGCGCCGGCGACCGACGGGGTCTCGTCTCTCGAACCGACTCCGACCCACACGCCGACACTCGCTGAGCGCACGCCAGGCATTGCCTCGGTAATGATGCGAAGTCCGCCAGGTAGCACCGTTCGTTTGATGACGCCGCCGCCACTGGCGGGCAAGGTCCTGGTCGAGGTGCGTCGGGTCACCGACACAGCCTAGTTGCCAGCTAGCCTTGGTGTGCCCTCAACCACCCTGGATGCGCTAAATGTCAGGGCGTCCGGCGCGCCCAAGCATTGGGGTCTTCGATCATGCGCCGCACGTGGGCCGGCATCTTGCCCGTCAGCAACTGCTGGAGAGACGTCTCATCGAGCACCCGTCTCAGGCTCGCGCGAACCGCAACCCATAGCCCGGGAAGGTGCTCGGCCAGCCCGATGTAGTTCATCTCGTCCGGCCGGAGACCGCGAACCTCAGCAAGCGGCCCATCGACTGCTCGAATGACGGCGCCGATCGAGATCTCAGTGGCCGGTCGAGCCAGGGCGTACCCGCCATCGGCGCCACGCATGGATCGAACGATGCCAGCCCGGCGAAGGTCACCCAGGATCGCTTCGACGAACTTCTTGGGTAGTTGCTGATCGCCGACAATGACATCGATCTTGACCAGTGCGGGTGCCTTGGCCGCAAGCTCGAGCAGGGCTCGGACCGCGTAGTCACTCTTCGCTGAGATCTCCACCGGGTCATTCTCTCAAATCCTGCAGAAATTGGGAGAATATCGTCGAGACCGCGCGCGGCGGTCGTAGCGACTGCACAGCCGCCCGGCCAATCGTGCGGGTCTCGGCTCAGCCGGCCCGCGGGATGAGCGTGGACGCGTCATGGGCTGGTCTTAGCCAGACGATGCTGCCGGCCTGCAAATCCAGCGCGTCAGACTGTCCCCTGGTCAGTTGAACCCACGGCTGGCTCTCACCGGCATCCAGTTCGGCGCGGACCTCAAAACCGATCCGGACGAGCCGCGACACCTTCGCCTGAACCGCCCCGACTACGTCGCTCGTGAGAACCTCGATGTCATGCGGTCGTACCAGCTGTCCATTGAGCTCGGTCACCGGACCGAGAAAACTCATCACGAAGTCGTTCGCGGGATGATCGTAAAGCTCGTTCGGGCTGCCGACCTGCTCTATTCGTCCCTGGTTGATCACGACCAGGGAATCCGACACCTCTAGAGCTTCTTCCTGATCGTGGGTGACGAATACGGTGGTCACATGCACCTCGTCGTGCAGGCGTCGCAGCCAATCCCGCAGTTCTTTGCGGACTTTGGCGTCGAGTGCACCGAATGGCTCGTCCAGTAGTAGCACCTTCGGTTCGACCGCCAGAGCGCGAGCCAACGCCATTCGCTGACGCTGGCCGCCGGACAGCTGGGACGGCAGCCGTTCGGCGAATTGGTCGAGGTGCACGAGCTCGAGTAACTCGTGCACGCGAGCCCGAATCTCTGCCTTGGGTCGCTTGCGTATCTCCAGTCCGAACGCGACGTTGCGGTATACCGAAAGGTGCTTGAACGCCGCGTAGTGCTGAAACACGAAGCCGACATTGCGCCTTTGGGCGGGAACTCCGGTCGCCTCGACGCCGTCGATCACTACCGAACCACTGTCCGCGTCTTCCAGGCCGCCGATGATACGAAGCAAGGTCGATTTGCCGCCCCCGCTCGGGCCGAGAAGCGCGGTGAGTTGACCAGTCTCGACATTGAGATTGACGTCGTCGAGCGCCACGAAGTCACCGAACCTCTTGTGAATGTGGGTTGCGGCGATACCCATTTCAGGCACCTTCCTGAGGGCGGATGAACGAAATTCCAATGATGCACACGGCCGCGACGATGATCAACACGACCGACAGCTGGTATGCGCCAGTCTCGAATTGCTCGGCATGCTGATCGACAAGGAGCGTAACTGTCTGGGTCTGCCCGGTGACATTTCCGGAGACGACCTTGACCGCGCCGAATTCTCCGATGCAGCGAGCAATACTGAGGACGATGCCGTACGCCAGCGCCCATTTGATTGTTGGCAGCGTGATCCGGAGAAAGCGCTGACCCGAGTTTGCGCCGAGCGACCTGGCGGCCTGTTCCTGATCGATGCCGGTTTCCTGCAGGACTGGTAGCACTTCGCGGACAACGAGCGGCAGGGACACGAAACAGGTTGCCAGGATCATTCCGGGAGTCGCGAAAATGATCTGAATTCCAGCGTCGCGTAGTGCTGGACCGAACCACCCGGTCCGAAATCCGAAGACGAGGATCAGGGCGAACCCAACAACGATTGGTGATACGGAGACGGGTAAGTCGATGACGAGACCGAAGATACGCTTTCCAGGAAAGGAATATCTCGCCATCAAGATCGCGGCACCGATGCCAAAGACGGTATTGATCAACACCGCAGATCCGGCCACGATCGCAGTGAGTTTGAACGCGTGTACGGACTCCGGAGCGGTCAGAGCATCCGCGAACGCGCTCCAGCCCTGTTCGAAGGTTCGCCAGAACACGGTACCCACCGGCAGTGCGACAAGTAGCGTCACGTAGACCAACGCTACATAGCGCAGGGTCCAACGCGCCGGACGGGATTTGACGAGTTGATCAGGCACGGCGGGCCGACCAATATCCGACCGCGGCGACGGCCGCCATCACTAGCAAGCTGATGATCAACAACACGGTCGCGGTCGCGGCCGCTTCCGACAGCGCATCGTCTTGAATCTGGTTGTAGATGTACAGCGAGGCGATCTGCGTTCGTTGCAGCTGACCGGAGATCAGCACGACCGATCCGAACTCCCCCATGGCGCGGCCGAACGCTAGCGCTGACCCCGAGAGAACCGCGGGAGCAATCGCAGGCAGCACGATCCGCCGAAACGTCGTCCAAGGACCGGCGCCAAGCGAAGCGGCCGCCTCCTCAACGTCTCTCTCGAGCGCGAGTAGCACGGGCTCCACCGAGCGCACCACGAAGGGCAGGGTCACGAACAACAACGCAATGATGATTGCGGGCTTGGTGGCGTACAGGTGCACGCCGATCGGGCTGTGCGCGCTGTACAAGGTCAGTAGCACGAGGCCCGCGACGATGGTCGGCAGTGCGAACGGTAGGTCGATGACGATCTCGAGAATTCGCTTACCAGGAAACCGATCCCGCACCAGCACCCACGCGATGATCGTGCCCATCACGGCATTGATCACGCCAACGGCCAGGGATGCCAGCACCGTCAACCGAATGGCGGCGAAGGCCTCGGGGTCGGTGAATGCGTTGGCAAAGCCGCTCCAGCCGCTGCCGGTGCCCTTGGCGATCACCGCCGCGAGTGGCAGTAGGACAAGGATGCTCAACCACAGGACCGCGAGGCCTAGCCCTGCGGTCGACAGCGGTCCCATCCGGAACTGGTCAGCAGGGCGCTCACGTCGGGGCGCCCTGCTGACAGCTTGCTCAGTTAACGTCGAGGTCATCCCGAGCTTTTCAAGATATTCGTGATGATGCCCTTGGACTTGTCGAAGTACTTCGTGTTCACGCTGCTCCAACCCCCGAGATCAGTTATCTTCGTCAGCGTCTTCGGCGTCGGGAAAGGGTTGGCCGGATCGTTGGCACCCTGAACCTGTCCCACCGTCACGCCGGGCAGCACGGGACGGTAGCCCTTGCTGGCAAAGATGGTTTGACCAGCATTGCTCTCGACATAGGCAAGAAAGTCTTTCGCTGCCTGGTTCGCACTCTTGGTCACCGCCGCCGGGTTCTCGATCAGGAAACTGTCATCGGGTACGACGTAATCGAGTGCCTGCTCCTTCTGCTTGGCTCCAATCGCTTCGTTCTCGTACGAAATGAGCACGTCGCCGGTACCGCTCAAGAACGTCTGGGTGGCTACCGCCCCACTCGCCGGCTTGCTGACCAGGTTGGCGGCGAACTTCTTGAGGTAAGCCTCACCGCCGGCCTCTCCCCCGCCGTTGATGTAGCCGTGCGCGAAGGCGGCCAGCAGATTCCACTTGGCAGAGCCGGACGAACCCGGATCCGGTGAGACGATCTTGACCCCGGGCTTGACGATGTCGTCCCAGCCCTTGATTCCCAGCGGATTGCCTTTACGAACTGCGATGACCACGATCGAGTCGGACACCAGGCCCTTGGTCGGACCAGTGTTCCAGTCCTCACTGACCAGATCAGGTACCAACTTCGTCATGTCGGGCTCGATCGAGAATGCTACGTAGTCGGCCGCCTGGCCATTCGACACGGCCCGACTTTGATCGCCGCTCGCGCCGTAACTGGCTGAGAACGTGACGCCCTTACCCTGATCGGTCGTGTTGAAGCCCGCGCTGAGCGCATCGTAGGCGGGCTTTGGAACGGAGTAGGCCACGATGGCAACCTTGGATCCGCTGTTGCTACCACCTGCGGCGGCACTGCTGCTGCCGGTCTTGTCAGAGGCATTCGAGGACGACGAACACCCCGTCAGCCCGATCGCGGCGACGACTGCCACGGTCAGCGCGGCCAGCGGGATGCGCGCTCCCCGCGAGCCAAATGAACGGAACGTTGCCATAAGACCGTTGCCTCCTATTGAGTCTGTGTTTCCCATCGAACTAGAAGAGATTACGACAGGTTTCGCTTCTAACCAACATGACGGGAATCGCATTCCCTCCCGCAGGCCGGGAACCACGTTTCGAAATGTGGGATTCCGCACCCATCGCCGTCGCAGACTACGGATGCTTGCATATCGAGCAGGCAGAGTATCTAGGAAATGCTGACTGGATCGCCCACCCGAAGTGTGCCGGTTGTTACCGGAATGAGACGGGTTCCGAACCACGTCGCGCCCGACCAGTTGCGGTGGCGAGCAATCGTCCTGATCGGCTCCTTGCCCCTCTCGAGTGTGATCGGATCGACAGTCGTCATTACGCAACGATCACACAATTCGCTCGTCCGAAAGGTCACATTTCCAATTCTCAGGGCAGACCAGCCGTCCTCGGCAAAGGGGGCCACCTGGTCTGCGGTGTCGCTGCTTATCACTACATTCGGTCGGAAACGCATCATTGAAAGCGGCTGGGGCGCTTCGCGGGCCCCGGTGTCCGGATCATCGGTGCGGGCGGATTCCTCGGCTATCCACGCGTTCAGTCTCGCCAGCGAAGCTTCGTGGGTGAGCAACAACGGTCCAGCGTCTGCAAGGCTCATCACGTCGTTGTCGCGCCCACCATGCCGTTCGCTGACCGCTCTGCGCTTCGGATCATCGAGCCAGACCAGATGAGCCGACTGCGAGATCGCTTGGCTGATCCAATCGTCCGCGGCGGTGCCAGCGGCCAGAGCGTACTCGAGTCGGGAGAACTGGACTGGAAGGCGGCCCGCACGCGTCGGTGCGCTGACATACAGTGGCTCACTCTCGGGTGCGTCCAGAAGCAGCGCGTTCTCGGGCTGTGGCGTCGCCGTGACTGAAAACAGCTTCGCGTTGGTCCTGGCCGTAATGTTCGCGCCGTGTTCGTCGATCACCATCCAGCGTCGGTCGTATCTCAACCCCCACGGCTCGACAGTCGCGAGCTCAAGGTCGATCGAGCGAGTCGACTTGACCGGATAGATGTGCAATGAGCTGAGCCTCATAGCCCCAACGCTAGCTGCTGAAACAAAGCTGAGGCGGGAGCTCGGTGTTTCTCCGATGCCCCCGCCTCAGCGAGTTCTTCAACTACGACTAACGGGCCTTACTCAGCCCCGACCGTCTCTGCCACTGGAGCGTCGGCAGGGGCCGCTGCTGCGCCGGCGGAGTCTTCGGTAACCGGCACGAGGCTGATCTTGCCCCGCTGATCGATCTCGACGATCTCGACCTGCAGCTTGTCTCCGACGTTGACCACATCTTCGACCTTGCCGATGCGCTTGCCGTTGCCGAGCTTGGAGATGTGTACCAACCCGTCCTTGCCGGGAAGCAGGGACACGAACGCGCCGAAAGCCGCGGTCTTGACGACCGTGCCGAGGAATCGTTCGCCCACCTTGGGCATCTGCGGGTTCGCGATCGCGTTGATTCGATCGACCGCGGCCGCCGCTGACGGCCCGTCGGAGGCACCCACGTAGATCGTGCCGTCGTCTTCGATGGTGATCTGAGCGCCGGTCTCGTCCTGAATCGCGTTGATCATCTGCCCCTTCGGGCCGATCACTGCGCCGATCTTGTCGACCGGAATCTTTACGACCGTCACGCGCGGTGCGTACGGGCTCATCTCGTCCGGACGATCGATGGCCTCGGCCATCACGTCGAGGATGTGGAGGCGCGCATCCCGCGCCTGCGACAGGGCTGCTGCGAGTACCTCTGACGGAATTCCGTCCAGCTTGGTGTCCAGTTGCAGCGCCGTCACGAACTCTTTCGTGCCGGCCACCTTGAAGTCCATGTCACCGAAAGCGTCCTCAGCACCGAGAATGTCGGTGAGCGCGACGTACTCGGTCTTGCCATCCACGGTGTCGGAGATGAGACCCATGGCAATACCCGCAACCGGAGCCTTGAGCGGAACGCCGGCGTTGAGTAGGCCGAGGGTTGAGGCGCAGACCGAACCCATCGAGGTCGAGCCATTTGACCCGAGCGCCTCAGATACCTGGCGAATCGCGTACGGGAATTCGTCACGGCTCGGCAACACGGGGATCAAGGCACGCTCAGCGAGTGCACCGTGACCGATCTCGCGGCGCTTCGGTGAGCCCACTCGTCCGGTCTCGCCCGTCGAATAGGGCGGGAAGTTGTAGTTGTGCATGTACCGCTTGGTGCGATTAGGGCTGAGCGTGTCGAGCTTCTGCTCCAGACCCAGCATGTTGAGCGTCGTGACACCCAGGATCTGAGTCTCGCCACGCTCGAACAGCGCCGAACCGTGCACTCTCGGCAAGACCTCTACCTCGGCCGAGAGTGTCCTGATGTCAGTCAAACCACGGCCATCGATACGTACCTTGTCGCGAAGCACGCGCTGACGGACCAGCGCCTTGTTCAACGACCGGTATGCCTCGCTGATCTCCTTCTCGCGGCCCTCGAACTGGTTTGCAAGTTCTGACTTGGCGAGGTCCTTGATGCGGTCAAGTTCCAGCTCGCGCTCTTGCTTGTCAGCAATGGTCAGCGCGGCAGCCGCCAGTGCGCTGTAGCCATCCTTGACCGCTGCGTAGACATCGTCCTGGTAGTCGAGGAACACCGGGAACTGCCGGGTCTCCTTGGCGGCAGCCGCGGCGAGCTCGGACTGCGCGCGACACAATGCGGCGATGAACGGCTTGGCAGCTTCCAGGCCTTGGGCCACGACCTCCTCCGTCGGCCGCGTGGCGCCACCGGCGACGAGCTCGATGGTCTTCTCGGTAGCTTCAGCTTCGACCATCATGATGGCGACATCGCCGGACTCGAGTAGGCGCCCGGCGACCACCATGTCGAAAGTCGCCCGCTCGAGCTCGGACTGAGTCGGGAACCCGACCCATTGACCGTCGATCAGGCCGACACGAGTGCCGCCGACCGGACCGTTGAACGGCAATCCAGAGATCTGCGTAGAGGCTGACGCGGCATTGATCGCAAGTACGTCGTAGGCGTGCTCGGGGTTCAGCGCCATGACCGTGATGACGACCTGAACTTCGTTGCGCAAGCCCTTGATGAAGGTGGGCCGCAACGGACGGTCGATGAGGCGGCAGGTCAGAATGGCGTCTTCGGACGGCCGGCCTTCGCGGCGGAAGAATGAGCCGGGAATTCGTCCGGCCGCGTACATACGCTCTTCGACGTCGACGGTGAGCGGGAAGAAGTCGAATTGCTCCCTGGGCGACTTGCCTGCCGTGGTGGCTGACAGAAGCACGGTGTCGTCGTCGAGATATGCGACGACAGCGCCGGCGGCCTGCTTGGCCAGCCGACCGGTTTCGAATCGAATGGTACGGCTCGGGAATGAACCGTTGTCGATGACGGCCACGGATTCGTGGACGACGGCTTCGGACATGTGTGTCCGCCTCTCTGTAGGCAGCGTGCGCCGTTGCGCACACTGTTACGGGAGCCGGAGCGGAACACTGCACTCGCACGTCGATTGCCGATCATTCTCGGCGGGGTGCGGTGCCGGTCTTCGATCGAAGCGTACGAATCCGTTCAGCGCGGGCGCTGAACCGATCGCGGACGCCACTACCGAGGACCGACCTCGTTGAGCCGCACTGCTTCGGCACTACCTCGTGCCCGCCGTGTCCAGCTCCAGCAATATCAATGAAATTGTCTAGCTACGTCGTTGCCGCCGGACGTGCCGCGGCGGGCGCCTCAGGTTCTGCGTCCCAGTAAGCCCAGTAAGCCCAGTAAGCCCAGTAGCCCAGTAAGCGCTTGCGAGCCCGAGCCGAGCAATTCAGGACCTGAATGCACGGTGCGGCGGCCTACCCAGGGTGACGAAGGCAGGCCGCAAATTGCGTTATCGACGCAAACCGAGTCGCTCGATGATCGAGCGGTAACGGTTGATGTCGGTTTTTGTCAGGTAGTTCAGCAGACGCCGGCGCTGGCCGACAAGCAGGAGCAGACCACGACGACTGTGGTGGTCATGCTTGTGAATCTTGAGGTGCTCGGTCAGATCGGAGATCCGACGGCTGAGCATCGCGATCTGGACCTCAGCCGAACCGGTGTCGGCTTCGGAGGCACCGTACTCGATGACAATCTGCTTCTTTACGTCCTGGGCCAACGGCACGGGAGTCTCCTTCATTCTCGATGCAGGCGCGCCCCATCGGTTTGAGTCACGACGGGTGATAAACGCACGCTACGTATGCACGCCAAATAAACCGTGCACTCTGGGTAACTCTACCAGCCTCGGCAGGCACCGAGCTCACAGAACTCCCCCATCGCAAGCAGGTGGCTGCTTTCAGGCAAGCAACAGCGAACGGGTGCGCTCGACGTCGTCGGCCATCTGCACGACGAGGTCGGCGATCGAGTCGAACTTGACCATCCCCCGTAGACGGCTGACGAACTCAACGCCAAGGTTCTGGCCATACAGGTCGCCATCGAAATCGAGAATGTAGGCCTCGACCGAACGATGTCGACCATCAAACGTCGGATTCGTCCCGACCGAGATCGCCGCGATCCTGGACTCGGTGTCGGTCCGGGTGTTTCCCCACTCGTCGAGCCGGACGACCCGTCCGGCATAAACGCCGTCGGCGGGAACAGCAGCGAAGGTCTCAGCGCGCACGTTTGCGGTCGGGAAACCGAGATCTCGGCCGCGCTGATCGCCGCGAACGACAACGCCGTCCAAACGGTGCGGGCGGCCCAACGCGTGACTTGCCGCGTCCAGATCGCCGGCCTCGACGCAGGACCGAATGTAGGTGGAGGAGATTGGACGGCTCACCTCGGAAAGCAGCGGCACGCCCTCGGCGTCGAAGCCAAAACGCTGGCCCAGTTCCACGAGCATCGAGACATCGCCAGATGCCTTGTGCCCGAATCGAAAATTCTCTCCAACGACCACAGCGTCGGCATGCAGGTCTGCCACCAACGCCTGATGCACGAATTCTGCCGGGCTGAGGTGGGAGAACTCGACGGTGAAGGGGATAAAGACCACCACGTCAACGCCGAACTGCGCAGCCAGCTCGGCCTTACGCGTGTTGGTGGTCAGAAGTGGCGGATGGCTGCCCGGTCGCACCACCTCGGACGGGTGCGGCGTGAAGGTGATCAAGACGACCGGTAGATCACGTGGGCGGGCGACGTCCTTGGCTCGGGCGATGATCTGTTGATGCCCGCGGTGCACACCGTCGAACACGCCGATCGTCGCCACGCAGCGACCCCAACCGGTCGGAATAGCCTCCAGCCCGCGCCATCGCTGCACGCTTACCGCCCGTCCGGAATCGAGATGCCCGAGGACGAGATCCAGCTCAGGGCCAGGACGTAGCCCGCCACACCGAGGCCGACGATCACACCCGACGACACCGCGGAAAGGTAGGACTGATGCCGAAACTCCTCGCGGGAGTAAACGTTGGAGATATGCAGCTCCACCACGGCGGCAGTCCTCGCCGCCACGGCATCACGAAGGGCAATTGACGTGTGCGTCAACGCACCAGCGTTCAACACCACCGGAATTGCTGCGTCGGTGGCTTCGTGGACCCAGCTGATCAGCTCAGCCTCAGAATCAGATTGGCGGACTTCAACGGTGAGGCCGAGTTCGTCACCCGCAGTCACGCACATCGCCGCCAGCTCGTCATACGTCGTGCTTCCGTAGATGCGCGGTTCACGCGTACCCAATCGCCCCAGATTCGGACCGTTGAGGACGAAGCAGCGCTGGCGGATTTGATCGCTGCGATGCTCGCTCATAGGGATCCCTCGGAACTCATAGGGCAACCTCGGAATAGGCGGCGACCAATATCGCCGGGTCAGGGTTGTCGATCGTGGTCGGCTTGGCCAGCCCGTCCAGGACTACGAATCTCAGCCGGTTGCCCCGCGACTTTTTGTCGAGCCTCATCGTGTCCAGCAGCTCGTTGAAGGCACCCGGACGGTAACTGACCGGCAGCCGGAGCGACGTCAGAATCGCCTTATGGCGATTGGCCGTCTCGTCGTCAAGGCGTCCAAGCGCACGACTCAACTCAGCGGCATAGACGAGCCCGATCGACACGGCCGCGCCGTGGCGCCAGGTGTAACGTTCGGCCTTCTCGATGGCGTGGCCGAGGGTGTGCCCATAGTTCAATATCTCCCTCAGGCCCTGTTCGGTCAGGTCTTCGGAAACCACCCGAGCCTTGATCGCCACGGAACGTTCGATCAGCTCGGCCTCGTGAACATTGCCGGGACGGCTCACTTCAGCCGGATCCGCCTCGATGAGGTCCAGAATCGCCGGATCGGCGATGAAGCCACACTTCACGACCTCGGCCAGGCCAGCGATGTAGTCGTTTACGCCAAGGGTGGCGAGGGTGCTCAAGTCGCAAAGCACACCGACTGGTGGATGAAAGGCACCGACCAGGTTCTTGCCGCGATCGATGTTGATGCCCGTCTTGCCGCCCACAGCTGCGTCGACCATGCCCGCAAGCGTCGTCGGGATCTGCACAATTCGCACTCCCCTGAGCCAGGATGCTGCGACCCAGCCGGCCAGATCAGTCGTCGCGCCACCACCGAGCCCGACGATAGCGTCGCTGCGGGTGAAACCGATCTGGCCCAGGACATCGAAGCAGAAGCCAGCCACAGCAAGGGTCTTCTGGTCCTCGCCGTCAGGAACCTCGACGGCATGTGCCTCAAAGCCGACTGCCGTCAAGTCGTCTCGCACGACCTCTGCAGTGACCCGAAGGGTGGGCGGATGGATGATCGCAACGCGCTGCGCTCCGGTCAGCAACGGCGGAAGCTCACCAAGCAATCCGGTGCCGATGACGACGTCGTAGGCGCTCTGCAGTTGGGCATTGGTAACGGCGATCCGGGTGGTCTTGCTCACGGCTGTGTCGGCTTCAGTTGGTTAGCGAGTTGAGCGGCAACCTCGTCAATGCTCAAGGCCGAGGTGTCGATGCTGATTGTTGCGACTTCGCGATACAGCTCAGCGCGCTGACTTTCCAGCTCCAACAGGCGGGCAGCAGTATCGCCGGCCAACAGCGGACGGTGCTGGGTATTGCCGATTCTGGCAACCAGCGTCGGCTGATCAGCGGTCAACAGCGCGACGGGAACGGCCGAGTCGCGCAATTCTTGCCGAACGGCCGCTGTGGTTACCGCACCGCCGCCAAGAGCCAGCACGCCGCCGAAATCGATAAGCGTGTCCAGGATCGCCGCCGCCTCGATCTCCCGGAACGCGGCCTCGCCGTCATCGGCGATGATCTCGCCAACGGGACGACCAGTCATCTCATGCACAAGGTCATCGGAATCCAAGAACGGCAGCCCGAGGCGATTCGCAACGGCAGCGCCGACAGAGGACTTTCCGGCACCCGGCAGGCCCACGATAACGAGTTGCACAGCCATCAGATCAAGCTCTCCATCAGGTCAGGTCGCGCTCGGCCAATCTGGCCCGGTAGGACACAACATTCCGGCTGGTTTCTGCGACCGAGTCGCCGCCGAACTTCTCCAGAACCGCCTCCGCGAGGACCAGCGCAACCATCGCCTCGGCGACGACGCCAGCTGCCGGCACCGCGCAGACGTCCGAGCGTTGATTTATCGCGACAGCCTTCTCGCCGGTCGCAACATCTATCGTCGCCAGCGCCTTGGGCACCGTCGAGATCGGCTTCATAGCCGCTCGCACCCGTAGGACCTCACCGGTCGACATGCCCCCTTCGGTGCCCCCGGAACGGTGTGATCGTCGCCGGATCGAACCGTCGTCGGACCGCTCGATCTCGTCGTGAGCCTTGGAACCGGGAGTGCGGGCGGTCTCGAAGCCGTCTCCGACCTCGACGCCCTTGATCGCCTGTATACCCATCAGTGCGCCCGCGAGTCTCGAATCCAAGCGGCGGTCCCATTGGGTGTGACTTCCGAGCCCAGGCGGCAAGTTGTAGACGACCACCTCGACGATGCCCCCGAGCGTGTCGCCGGCCCGCTTGGTTTCGTCGATGTGCTCGATCATCGCCTGCGCCGCCTCGGCATCCAGACAGCGCACCTCGGATGAATCAATCCGGTGCAGGTCCCCCGGCAACGGGATGCTGTCGGCCGGTGCACTGACCGCACCGATTGCGGTGACATGGCTGAGCACTTCAGAACCGATTGTCTGCGCGAGGAACTTCTTTGCGACCGCACCCAACGCGACCCGTGCGGCCGTCTCCCGGGCGCTTGCGCGCTCGAGAATCGGACGAGCGTCGTCGAGGTCGTACTTCTGCATGCCGACGAGATCTGCATGGCCGGGACGAGGGCGAGTCAGGGGCGCGTTGCGCGCTTGAGCGGCGAGTAACCCCGCGTCAACCGGATCGGCCGACATCACGGTCTCCCACTTGGGCCATTCGCTGTTGGCCACCCGGATCGCCACCGGGCCCCCCATCGTCAGGCCGTGGCGCACTCCACCGGTGAGCTCTACGATGTCCTGCTCGAACTTCATCCGGGCGCCTCGGCCGTAGCCGAGCCGCCTGCGCGCGAGCTCCTCGGCAACGTCGGTGGTCGTGATCTGCACACCGGACGGTAGGCCGTCGATCATGGCGACGAGGGCAGGGCCGTGCGATTCACCAGCGGTCATCCAGCGCAGCACGACATCATTCTTTCAGACGGCAAATCCTGCTCAGCCCCGGAAGCTACAAAGACGCGCCGCAGCTGCCAACTCATCGTCCTGCGGGTGATGATGGGCCCGTGGACGGTAGAACCGAACGGGTCGAGGACCCAGGTGATTCAGAGGCTGAGGCCCGCCTGGTCGAACCGGGGACAGCGGCTAGGAGCGTGGGTTGGTCCGCCCTGCTCCGGGCAGCCCATGATTGCCTCGCTCAGCGCGATATCGACTCCGCCGATCGGCTTCACGAGCTGGCATGGCACGCCGCGTACGACAGACAAACCCAGGCGGCGACCATGCAGCAGATCGGGCGGCGGTGGTGGCTGTCCGAAGATCATGACGCCGCAGCGATGAGCTTCGAACTCGCACGTGTGCTTCGACGCGGTTTCGCTCGGCCGGAACTCCTGGCCAGCTCGCAGCTGGCATTGACCCGAACGCGCGCCGAACTTGGGTACGACGCGGTCGTGCTGTCCGGCGGTGCGGGTCGGCGGTTCGGCTATCTGCCGAAACCCGAACAACGCCTCGCCGGGTGGCCGTTGGCTGATCATGTGCTACTCGCCGTCAGCGGGGCGACGAGTCGATTGGTCGTCGGCCCGGAGCGCCGCGGCCTGGCCGAACCCACGTTCTGCCGGGAACAACCGCCCGGCGGAGGGCCTGTGGCCGGCATCGCCGCTGCCCTCGATCATCTCCGCCAGCCGTTGGTCGCCGTTCTCGCGGCTGACCTGCCCTTCATCCGAACGGGGCTGCGGCGCCTGCGCGACGCACTCAGCGGGAGAGCCGACGATCCAACGACATCCGACCCGGCCGCCTTCGACGCAGCAGCGTTCGTGGATACCGCTGGACGCGTCAACTACCTCGCGTCGATGTGGCGGCTCCCTGCCCTCCAGGCGGCGCTGAGACGGATCGGCAACGTTGAGAACATCCCGGTCAGAGCCTTGTTCGAAAGCGTCAGCACCACGTGGATTCCGGACTTCGAGGCCGAGGCGGCCGACGTCGACACACCAAACGATCTCGCCGCGGCTGAGCTCCGAGCTACGCAGGTCCCGCAGACCCCTTGGTTGCTGGAGGACTGGACCCAGCAGGAGCGGGCTCAGCGGAAGCGGTCGGCGCCGGATGAGATCCGAGTCGGGCCTCAAGGCCACTCTCAAGGCCACTTTCAGGGCTCGCTGCCGCTAACGCCGCTCGCATGGCCTGGACTGGAGCTGCACGCCCCGTCATGAGCTCGACCTGACGGGCAGCCTGGAACAGCAACATCGCGGCTCCACTCACAACGATTCCGCCCGCGTCCGCAATCGAGCTCGCCAACGCGGTCGGCCAAGGATGGTAAACGGCGTCCAACAGGGCTTGGTCCGCTCGCCACGGCAACCGCGCCAGCTGGTCTGAAGCACCCGCAGGAACCGTCGAGACAACCAGGTCGGCGCGAGTCAGTGCCACCTCAGCCCGCTCGTCATCCAACCTCACGACCTTGATCGGGCGCTCGAGCTTCTCGGAAGCAGCCGACAGCTCGCTCGTGCGAGCGGCATCACGAACGATGACCGTGACCGATTCGGCGTCGACCAGCGCCGCTAGCGCAGCCTGGGCTGTTCCGCCGGCGCCGATGATCGCGGCGTCCCCACCCATGCCGACCGAGCTGTCGCGCAGTGCATCGCGAATGCCGATCCAATCGGTGTTGTCGGCGAACCAGTCGCCGTCGATCCACAGCAGAGTGTTCCCCGCTCCGATAGCGGCGGCGTCCACGCTCACGGAGGATGCGACCCGCAACACCTCACGCTTGAGCGGCATGGTGCATGAATAGCCGACCACATCCGGCGTCGAAGCAGCGAGCAGGTCGCTCAGCGCGGACTCCGCGCATTCGATCGCGTCGTAGGTCCAATCGGCGAGACCGAGTTCGGAGTAGGCGGCGCGATGCAGCACCGGTGACAACGAGTGCCGGACCGGCATGCCAAGCACCGCGGCACGCATCAGCCGCAGCCCCAGTTGTTAGCCTTGCACGCCTCTGCAGCTCTCAGGAATGCGGCCTCGTCAGTGAAGAATCCGAGGTGGCCAGCCGCGTCGATGTTCACGTAGTAAAGCCAGCCCCCCGCCTGCGGTGTCATCGCGGCGTCGATCGCCGCCTCGCCCGGGTTGCCAATCGGGGTTGGCGGCAAGCCCGCGTTCTTGTAGCTGTTGTACGGGCTGGCGATCTCGGAGTAGACCACTGACTTCGGATCCTTGCCCTGGAGCTTGGCTGCGTAAACGCTCGTCGCATCAATCTGTAGCGGTCTGTTGATGGCGATCCGGTTCATGATCACCCGGGCGACCTTTGCGCGGTCGGCGTCGAACTTGGCTTCACCCTCAATTATCGACGCGATGATCAGCACCTGATACGGCGTGAGGCCGAGTCCTTTTGCCTTCGCCGCGATGTTAAGCGAAGCATATTCGGCGCTGAACTTCGCGACCATGGACTGAAGTGCCGAACTCGCTGTTGTCGTCGGATCGAAGTCATAAGTCGCTGGAAACAGCATGCCCTCGACCGATGTGGCCTTGATTGCGCTGGGTATGCCCAGGTTCGGTAACTGCGCGGCAGCGGCCTTCAGATCCGCCAATGGAATCTTCGTCTTGTCCGAAATCTGCTGCAAAACCTGGAGGTAGGTGTATCCCTCGGGGATCGTTACCTTTGAAACAAGTCGGTTCGCGGGGTCGAGAATTGCGTTCATCGCAGCAGCGCCGGAGCTGTGGAGCCGGACTTGATAGATACCGGGCTGAATGTCGTCAGCTTGGCCAGATTTCTTCGCCGCGTTGACAAAAGCCCGAGTGGACTTTACGACCGAGGCCTTCTGCATGGTTGTCGCGATGTCGTCGGCGGTGTCGCCCTTTTGAATTTGAATTTGTACGAATCCCTGCCCTGATCCTGCGTAGTCGGCAGCCGCGAAGCTGTTGCCGACCTGCCGGACAAGTACATAGCCAGCCCCGACCACGACCACGATGACGAGAATGGCGAGCAGTGGAGCGAGCCTGCGACCTTTGCGGCGCTTGCGACGGTGGCGGTCTGAGCGACGGCGAGCACCGGGTACGTACTGATCGGCGCCGGGGAGATTGTGCCGATCATCGGACCCGAATAACGGGTGATCGTCCTCCGGCAGCTCCTCGATCGTGTGCACCACAGGCTGTTGCCCCTTCGCTCTCTGCGTTCTCGTCACCACCCAGCTATTTCACGATCTGTACATCATCTACTTCACGATCTGTACATCATGCTTTGTCTCGCGCGCTATTGCTGTCAAGGAACGACTGAAGGATCTCGACAGCCGCGGCCTGATCTACGCGCGACCGCATGGCGCGACCGCGGACACCGCTCGTAGAGAGATTACGCTGCGCGACCACCGTGGTCATTCGCTCGTCGGCGAAAATGATCGGAATATCGACTAGTCGAGTCGCTAGGAGCTCGCCGTACGCTCGGGCCGCAGCAACCGCTGGGCCGTCCCGTCCAGCCAGCGTCCTCGGCAGTCCGACCACGACACCGACGGCCTCGAACTCTTCGATCAGCGCGACGAACTCATCAATATCGCTGCCGCGCTTGGCATCTCGTGAAAGGGTTTTCACCGGCACAGCCAATACCCCCCGCGGATCACTACGGGCAACGCCTACCCGGACCGAGCCGACGTCAACGCCAAACCAGACACCGCTCGCAATCATCGGTGCAGGCGTCTCAGGCCGAGTGAGCCGGCGCCCGGATCACTAACTGAACCACCGCAGCCAGCGCATCGCCCGTCTTGGACGCGTCACCGCCGGCACCTTGGGCCAAATCAGCCTTGCCGCCTCCGCGCGCACCCAGAATAGGCGCGAACTCCTTGACGAAGTCGCCAGCCGACAAGCCAATCTGTTGACCGGCGGAGTTGACGGTGGCCACAAAATGCGCCTTGCCGTCGACGTCGGAGGTGAGAACAACCACACCCGGACGGGCCGAATCGAGGCGACCGCGGATGTCCATGGCCAGGGTCCGCAGATCGTTACCTGACACGCCAGGTGGCGCCTCGACGGCGACCAACTGAATTCCGTTGACATCCTTGGCCTGGGCTGCCAGCGCCCCTGCCCCGGCCAGGACAGCCGCGACGCGATTGCGTTCGAGTTCCTTCTCCACCGTCCGAAGACGGTCGACGAGGGCAGCTACCCGATCCGGAACCTCAGCTGTCGGGACCTTCAAAGTCTCGGACACAGCGTTTACGAGCGCACGCTCGTTCGCGAGAAACCTCAGCGCCTCCAGGCCGACAAAAGCCTCGATCCGGCGCACACCGGCTCCGACTGAAGACTCCCCCACGATCGTCAGGGCGCCAACTTGCGACGAATGGTCGACATGGGTACCACCGCAGAGCTCGCGCGACCATGCGCCACCGATCTCGACGACCCGGACGTCGGCGTCGTAGGTCTCACCGAACAGGGCGAGCGCCCCTATCTCACGAGCTCGCGAGAGCGGCATGTGCTGGACGGTCACGGCCAGGTCGGCACGCAGCGCGCGATTCGATACCTCTTCGACATCCCGTTTCGACACCTCGTTCAAGGCCGAACCCCAGGCGAAGTCGAGGCGCAGGTAGCCGGGCTTGTTATAAGAACCGCTCTGTAGCGCGGTCGGGCCGAGCACCTCGCGCAGCGCCGCATGCACGACGTGGGTGCCGGAATGCGCCTGGCGCGCGGAGCGACGCCACTCCGGGTCGACCTGGGCATGCACGATCGCACCGGTACCGATCTCGCCCTCGGCCACCTCAACCCGATGCACGATCAGCCCCTTTATCGGCTTCTGCACATCGAGCACCCGAAGCAAGGCGCCGTCCGAGGTGATGGTCCCTTCGTCGGCGATCTGGCCACCGGATTCGGCATAGAACGGCGTCTCGTCGAGCACCACCTCCACGATGTCGCCTTCACCGGCCGAACGGATCAACTCGCCGTCACGCACCAGTCCACGGACTGCGCTGGAGTTGCTCAGGTCTGTATAGCCGATGAAGGTCGTCTCACCGAGATCGCGCAGCTCGCGATAGGCCGGAGAATTACCGTGGGCGCTCTTGTTGGCCTTCGAATCTGCCTTCGCACGCTCCCGCTGCTCGGTCATCAGCCTGTGAAAGGCTTCGGTGTCAACCGTGAGCCCTTGCTCGCTTGCCATCTCCAACGTCAGGTCGACTGGAAAACCGTAGGTGTCGTGCAGCTTGAACGCCTGATCGCCTGGCAAGACGCTCGACCCACTGCCCTTGACCGCCGCGACCGCGCTGTCAAAGATCGTTGTGCCGGAGGCGAGGGTTCGCCGAAAGGTCTCCTCTTCGGAGTACGCGATCATCGCAATGCGCTCGAAGTTTGCCGCCAATTCGGGATAGGACGCCGACATGCAGTCCCGAGCGACCGGGAGCAACTCAGGAAGCGCGTGGTCGTCCCAGCCCAGCAATCTCATTGATCGGATCGCACGGCGCAAAATTCGGCGCAGGACGTAGCCGCGCCCTTCGTTCGACGGGGTGACCCCGTCTCCGATCAACATCAGTGCAGTCCGCACGTGATCGGCAACCACGCGCAACCGGACGTCATCGGGGTGCGACTGGTTCGCGGCATGTCCGGAATGCTCACCGTATCGCTTGCCGGTGAGCTGAGCGGCACGTTCCAGAATCGGACGCGTCTCATCGATCTCGTAGAGGTTGTCGACGCCCTGAAGCAGGGCCGCCATTCGCTCCATGCCCATGCCAGTGTCGATGTTCTTGGCCGGCAGCTCACCGAGTATCGGGTAGTCGTCCTTGGTGCTGCCCGCGCCGCGTTCGTTCTGCATGAACACGAGGTTCCAGAACTCCATGTAACGGTCTTCGTCGACCTCGGGACCGCCCTCGAGCCCGTAATCCGGTCCGCGATCGTAAAAGAGCTCGCTGCACGGTCCGCACGGCCCAGGGATGCCCATCGACCAGAAGTTGTCCGCCTTGCCCCGGCGCACGATTCGTTCCATCGGTAGCCCGATGACGCGGTGCCAGATGTCGATGGCCTCCTCATCGTCGAGATACACCGTCGCCCAAATTCGATCGCCGTCGAGTCCGAATCCGCCCTCGCCCTGTGACTTGGTCGATAGCTCCCACGCCAGTTTGATGGCGTCCTCTTTGAAGTAGTCGCCGAAAGAGAAGTTGCCGTTCATCTGGAAAAACGTGCCATGGCGGGTTGTCTTGCCGACCTCTTCGATGTCCTGCGTTCGGATGCATTTCTGAACGCTCGTGGCCCGCGGCCACGGCGCCGCTTGCTGCCCGATGAAATAAGGAACGAACTGCACCATGCCAGCATTGACGAACAGAAGGTTCGGGTCGTCGAACGGCAACGGAGCACTGGGCACAACCGTGTGCCCGTTCGCCTCGAAATGCGCGAGGAACCGCCGACGGATTTCGGCAGAGCGCATGGTATTACTCCTTCAGCTCAGCTCCGCACTTCGTCGTCGTGGCACGGCGCACCTTGCGGTCAAAGCGGCGCTGGCGGGGTCTCACGACGAGTCGTGCACACAGGTTGTCGACACAAGCGTATTCCGACTAGCGAGGCGGTTCAGACTCACCAGTGTCCAACCCGGCCGCTTCGCGAAGTTCTGATTCCCGGTTGGACATCGCTTCTCTGACGTCGGAGGCGAAATCTCGCATCGCATAGGAGAGATCGGTCAGGCCAGCGCCGATTTCACCGGCGATACCGCGCGGGGTCAGCTTGTCCGCGGCGCGGGACAGCTTGCGGAAGATCAACACACCTAGCGAGCCGCCGAGGGCGAGCCAGAACAAGCGATGCATGTCAGCGGCTCCGGCGCACAGACCGGCGAACCCGCCGGGCGACAACTGCGGCCTCGACATCCTGTCGCCGCCGCAACGTCGACCGCACGCCGTAGGAAAAGGCCGCCGCCTTGATGAGCGGACTGCCAACCGTCGAGGACACGATCGATGTCAACGCAGCTGCGTTCGTTGTGATGGAAGTGACGCCACGTGTGATGCCCTCAACCTGATCGAGCTGGCTGTTCATGTTGGCCACGGTGGTCTGGGCCTCGAGCAGCAATGGCGCGGCTCCTTCATGTGTCTTGCGGATCGCCAACGTCGCCTCGTCGAGCGTCTTACCCAGCTTCAACAGCGGAATGGCAAGCAACAAAACAAGCAGGACGAACGCACCGGCGGCGATCAATCCTGCAATGGCGCCAGCAGACAACCGATTGCCTCCTTCAACTTCCCGACGCGGCGTTCTGACGCGTCATGTGGTTGCCTGACCCTACCGGGTACCCGAAATACCGCGGATCACTGAGCGAAGTTTGGCCAACCGCTCACCGATCTGACGCTCCAGCCCGCGCTGGCTGGGTTCGTAATAATCCCGCCCGACTAGTTCGTCGGGCGGATACTGCTGGGTAGCGACACCCTCAGCCAGGCCGTGTGGATAGACATAGCGCTGAGCGTGCCCGAGCTTCTTCGCTCCCGGATAGTGACCATCTCGCAAAGGTGGCGGTACTGATCCGGCCAAGCCGCCACGGACGTCGGCGATCGCAGCGTCGATAGCTGTGATGACGGCGTTCGATTTCGGCGCCATCGCCAGGTGAATGGTGGCCTGGGCCAGGTTGATCCGCGCCTCGGGCATACCGATGAAGGCGACCGCATCGGCCGCCGCGGTTGCCGCGAGCAGCGCGGTCGGATCGGCCAAGCCGATGTCCTCGCTGGCGTGGACAACCAACCGCCTGGCGATGAACCGGGGGTCTTCACCGGCAACGATCATCCGGGCCAGGTAGTGCAGGGCGGCATCGACATCAGATCCGCGGATCGACTTGATGAACGCGCTCGTCACGTCGTAGTGCTGGTCTCCGTCTCGGTCATACCGGACTGCCGCCGTATCGACGGCCGCTTCCAGCGCAGCCAAGGAGATCTCGGCCGGACCACTCGACTGGCTCCCTGCAGTCCGGGTCTCGGCTAGGACACTGCCCGCTGCGGCTTCGAGTGCGGTGAGGGCACGCCTAGCGTCACCCCCGGAAACCCGCAGCAGATGCTCGCGTGCATCACCGCTGAGCGTCACCGCGCCATCGAGTCCGCGAGGCTCGACCAAAGCGCGATCGATGAGCGTCGAAATGTCGGAATCGGTCAGCGGTTGCAGGGTAAGCAGCAGACTTCGGGACAGCAACGGCGACACCATCGAGAAGTACGGATTCTCAGTCGTGGCTGCTACGAGGGTGATCGTCCGAGCCTCCACCGCGGCCAACAAGGAATCCTGCTGGGTCTTGGAGAACCGGTGGATCTCATCTATGAAGAGCACCGTCGGGCGCCCGCCGTGCTCCAGCGTCCGGCGTGCCGTATCGATGACCGCGCGCACGTCCTTGACACCGGCGTTCAACGCCGAGAGCTGCACGAAGCGTCGGTTGGTCGCAGTGGAAACAATCATCGCCAGCGTTGTCTTGCCTGTCCCAGGCGGCCCGAAAAGAATGAGCGACATCGGCGCGTCCCCATCGACCAGGCGCCGCAGCGGAGATCCCGGACCCAGCAAATGTTGCTGTCCAATCACCTCGTCTAGCGTTCGTGGACGCATCCGAACTGCCAGGGGGCCATCGACAGCTAGGCGGCTGGCGGACACCGTCCGGCGAGCCTCATCGTCGTCTTCGGCAGCGGCGTGCTCACCCTCGTCGTCTGAACCGAGTGGACCCTCGAACAACGTCATGCGCCCCAACCTATAGCCGGTGGGCACCGGGCACCGAGATCCCGTCCGTCTCGACGACCCTGCCGCGCGGCAGGGTCGGCTCAGAGCGGCAATCGTCAAGTCTGCCTAGACTTCACAAGGCACCTGCAAGCGACGAGCGGCGGCGGGCGAACTCTGAAGGCGGGACGAACCAATGTCGGTCATGACGGCACGTCGACGGGTCATGCGAGTCGATTTTGGCAATCGAGACTCGGACGGCCCCGGTCTCGCCATCGGCTCGACGACGCCGACTGGCCAAGGGCGCGCAGATGACCTCACAGTCGAGGCACCGCTGAATCTGGTCGTTGGCGACGAGGTCATCGCCACCCTGATGCGAACGCCTGGCCACGACGTCGAACTGGCTGCCGGCTGGCTCGTCGTCGAATCGGGTGTTCGGTCGGCCGAAGATCTGGTCGGTCTCCGCCAATGCCGAACTGAGGACGATCTCGCGACCCGGGCTGTCGACGCCGGCACCGGGCGCGGTGTCGATCAGGTACACGTAGTGCTCGCCGAAGGCGTAAGTCCGCCGCAACCACGAGCGTGGATCACCGGGACGTCATGTGGGGTATGTAGCGCCGACATCATCGACCTGTCACCGCTGCACTGGGCAGCGCCCAACACCGCGGACTGGCATATAGACGCCTCGGTGCTCCACCAGCTGCCGGACGCGCTTCGCCAGCAACAGCGCGTATTTGAACGCACCGGTTCGCTGCACGCCGCAGGACTGGCCGATGCGTCGGGAGAACTGCTTGTAGTCCGTGAGGACGTGGGCCGCCATAACGCCGTTGACAAGGTGACTGGTTGGGCTCTGCTCGATCAGCGGTTGCCGGCCACCGACCTGACGTTGGTCGTCAGTGGCAGGGTCTCCTTCGAGATCGTTCAAAAGGCAGTTGCTTCGTCAGTGGCCGCCATCGCCGCCGTGTCGGCGCCGTCGGATCTCGCGGTCGACCTTGCTCGCGAGCACGGCCTGGTACTCGCGGGCATGATCCGGCCCGGACGGATGAACATCTATGCCGGGGAAGATCGAGTCACCGGAATCGGCTAGCGCGCGATACTAGCGGGGGACGGATGCCAGGACACCGTGCACTGAGCAGCGAGCCCGCCAGCCCAGCGGGTCTACTTGAACGACCATCCGGCGGGCACATTGTGGGCAATATCGTGGCGGCTCCAGCACCGCGCGCTGTTGGCAACGAGGGTGTGTCGCGTCCTCGACCTCGCCACACTGACCGCAATATCGGTGAGTGTCCGGCCTCGTCATGTCGCCTTTCCTACAGCGTTGCCGACAGCGCCTTGATCGGCATCTTGAGCTCCTGGAGCAAATCGATGTCCGACTCCGCAGGTCGACCCAGTGTCGTCAGGTAGTTGCCGACAATAACTGCGTTGATTCCGCCGAGCATGCCCTGCCGGGCACCGAGATCGCCGAGCGTCAACTCACGACCGCCGGCAAATCGCAGAATCGTCCGCGGCATCGCCAGCCTGAAGGCTGCGATGGTCCGCAGAGCGTCCTTGCCCTCCATGATCGGAAGATCTCCGAACGGCGTACCGGGCCGTGGATTGAGAAAGTTCATCGGCACTTCGTCCGGGTCGAGCTCGGCCAGTTGCGCGGCGAACTCGGCGCGCTGCTCGACGGATTCACCCATGCCGATGATTCCACCGCAGCAGACCTCCATGCCCGCCTCGGCCACCATCCGCAGGGTCTCCCAGCGCTCTTCCCACGAGTGCGTCGTCACAACCTGATCGAAATGCGACCGGGCAGTTTCCAGATTGTGGTTGTAACGGTGCACACCGATGGCCACGAGCTGATCTACCTGCTCCTGGGTCAACATGCCGAGCGAACAAGCCACATTGATGTCCACTGCGTCCTGGATGGCTTTCACACCTTCGGCGACCTGGGCCATCAGCCGCTTGTCGGGGCCGCGGACGGCAGCCACGATGCAGAATTCAGTAGCGCCCGTCTTTGCGGTTTGCTTGGCGGCCTCGACCAAGCTCGGAACGTCAAGCCAAGCCGAACGCACCGGAGAAGTGAACTGGCCGGACTGAGAGCAGAAATGACAATCCTCCGGGCAGCCCCCAGTCTTGAGGCTGATGATGCCTTCCACTTCGACCTCAGGACCGCACCAGCGCATCCGCACTTCGTGGGCAAGTTCCAGCAACGCGTCGAGATGTTCGTCGGATAGCCGCAACACCTCGAGCAACTCCGCCTCTGACAAACCGACGCCGTTGACCAGGACTCGCTCACGCGCGAGGGCCAATACGGCGGGTACCGGCTGCGCAGCACTGCGGCCGCTTGCGGTCTCGGGGTCGATCAGGGTCATCGATAACTCACCTTCGTTGCGGCTGGCGCTGCGTGTGCTCGAATGAATTCTGATGCATCGAAGGTTCCGCCCAGCGTTCGGGTTAGTGATCGCACCGCGACGTCGCCGAACTCCGACCTCGAAAGCTCGCCAGCACCATCGGGTAGCACGCCCTGCACAGTTCCCGAACCATAGCCCGGCAAGTCGATCAGGTTGCACCGCTCTGCCAAGCCCACAACCGCGGGCCAGCGCCCGACTACCAGCTGGTTGTCGACCGACAGCGGTGCCAGTGCGGCAGCGGCCGCCGCGGCGTCATGCAAGGCCCCCAGCCCTGCGCCGGTGGTCACAACCACTCCCAGCGTCGCGGCGATGGCGCGAAGTCCGAGTGCCAGGTCGACGATCGTTTCGTTCGAGGTGTTGTAACGGACAAAGGCGCCGCCGGCACCCTCGACGATGATCAGATCGCGGCCTTCGAGGCGCCCGATCCACTCGACCAACTCGCGCGTCGACGGACCTTCTTGACCCAAGCGTCGAGCCGCGGTCGCGGGTGCCAACGGTTCGGCGTAACGCACGTACTCGTGTAGATCAGCCAGGCCGGTGAGCCTCTCGACGTCCGTGAGGTCACCTGCCTCTCCGGGTCGTACGCCGGTCTGCACTGGTTTTACGACCGCGACCCGCTGACCTGAGCGAGAGGCGCAGGCGGCCAGAGCCGCTGTGGTGATGGTCTTGCCGATGCCGGTGCCGGTCCCGGTGACGATGATGACCTTCACTCTGACGACACGGCCCGCAATGTCTGACGAAAGAGTTCGAGCTGGCCATCGGTCAGGTTCGCCCGGGCGGTGAGCCGCAGCCGTGCCGTCCCTATCGGGACCGACGGCGGCCTGAAGCAGCCGACGAGAACACCTTTCTCGCGCATGGCGCTCGCCATCCGCAAGGCCCGGTGGGCATCGCCTATCAGCACCGGAATCACAGCGGAATCAGTCGGGCGTACGCCGGCCGAGTTGGCAAGATCGGAGGCTCGTCGCAGAACGTCTGCGGCCAGCTCGGGCTCGTCCTCGATGATGCCGAGCGCGGCAAGGGCAGCCCCCGCGGCGGCCGGATTAAGACCGGTATCGAAGATGAATGTCCTTGAGGTGTCGATCAGCTGCTCGATCACCGCAGCGGCGCCAAGTACCGCTCCCCCTTGCGCACCAAGGGATTTGGAAAGTGTCACCGTCGTGACCACGTCCGGCTCGGCGGCGATCCGCGCTTCGGCGACCGAACCGCGACCGCCGCCACGGACACCGACCCCGTGCGCGTCGTCGATGACCAGCATCGCCCCCTGGCGACGTGCGAGCTGATGCCATTGAGCCAGCGGTAACAAAAGGCCGTCCACCGAATTGATGGCGTCGATGACCAGCAGCGCGCGTGGTTGGGATCGATTTTCCAGGGCGGCCTCGGCCGCATGCAGGACACCGGCTGGAGTCACCACAACCTCGGATTTCGCAAGCCGACATCCATCGACGAGTGAGGCATGGTTTCCGGCGTCGGAGACGATGAGGCAATCGGGGCCGGCCAGCGCCGTGATCGCGCCCACGTTTGCGAGGTAGCCCGAGGAGTAAACGAGCGCGGCGGGTGCTCCGACAAAGGCTGCCAGCGCGCTTTCCAGATCGGCGTGCAAGGCTGTGCTGCCGGTAACCAGGCGCGAGCCCGTCGACCCAGTCCCCCAGATCCGGATGGCCTTTGCTGCGGCTTCGACAACGCGTGCGTCTCGCGACAGGCCTAAATAATCGTTCGAAGCCAGATCCAGCAAGGTCGCGTGTTCGTCTCGCGGCTTCAACTCCCGATGCAGGCCCGCAGCCAGCCGCGCTGCGGCTGCGTCCGCCAGCCAGCCCAGACCGTCATCGGTAGCCTCGAGCCCGGCAGCGGAGCGGCTGGACGGCCTGGTCGTGGACGGATCTGCCACCAATTCGCTCACGGCGCAGAGGCTACGTCAGGCTGTCGAGTCTCGTACGCCGGCCTCCACGGCGGCGTGGATTGCCACACTTACCGTCGACAGATCCGCGTCAGAGATGATGTACGGCGGCATCGTGTAAATCAGGTCGCGAAAGGGCCGAAGCCAGACACCACGGTCAACGGCGGCGGCGGTTGCTGCGCCCACATCTACGTCGGCGGCCAGCTGTATGACGCCGATGGCACCGAACACGCGAACGTCACGTACGCCGTCCAGTTGCGCGATCGGACCTAACCCCTTCAGCAAACCGGCCTCAATTCGCGAGATCTCGGCCGGCAGATCGTAGGACAGCAACACATCGATGGCGGCGAGCGAGATCGCCGATGCCAGTGGATTGCCCATGAAGGTCGGCCCGTGAGCGAGTACGGGCACCGCGCCGGAGGAGATCTGCCTCGCCACGGCGGAAGTGCACAGGGTCGCCGCCATCGAGAGATATCCGCCGGTCATGGCCTTCCCCAGACACATGATGTCGGGGCTGACTCGCGCGTGCTCGGCGGCGAACAAGGAGCCGGTACGGCCGAAGCCCGTAGCGATCTCGTCGAAGATCAACAAGACGTTGTAGCGATCGGCAAGCTCGCGCAGCCGAGTCAGGTACGCCGGATTGTGGAACGACATTCCGCCCGCGCCCTGGACGACAGGTTCTACGATGATCGCCGCGATCTGATCGTGGCGAGCGGCGAGAACAGCCTCCCACTCATCGCAATACTTCTCATCGACCGCCGTGTTCACTCCGGCGGGCGGCGCGTCCACGAACACCTGTTCGGGAAGCATGCCTTTCCACAGCGCGTGCATCCCGCCGTCCGGGTCACACACGCTCATCGGATGCAGGGTGTCGCCGTGATAACCGCCTCGCCAGGTCAGCAGCTTCTGCTTACCCATGTGGCCGGCGGAAACCCAGTATTGGAGCGCCATCTTCGCCGCGACCTCGACAGCTACCGAACCTGAATCGCTGAAGAAGACGTGTTCGAGGGGGTCCGGAGTGATCTCCACCAACCGTTGCGCAAGGCGAACCGCCGGTTCGTGGGTGAGGCCGCCGAACATCACGTGGCTCATGGTGTCGATCTGGGCGTGAGCGGCTGCGTCCAAGATCGGGTGCCGATAGCCGTGGATTGCCGCCCACCAGGACGACATACCGTCGATCAGCTCGCGGCCGTCTGCGAGGCGAAGCCGGACCCCCGACGCCGACTCGACGAGCAACGGCAACTGGTGACCCACCGCAGAGACCGACTCACCAGCCATCGGACCGTAGGGATGCCACACACGGGCCGCATCGGCAGCGATCAGTTCCGCAGCGATGCTCTCTCTCACGCTGTCGAGGCGGCGGCGCTGCTGACGGGACCGACTTTCGGCTTGACGTCGATGCCCGCTTCCTTACGCTGGTCGGCGGTAATGGGCGCCGGAGCCTCGGTGAGCGGATCGAAGCCGTTGCCGGTCTTCGGAAACGCGATCACGTCGCGAATCGAATCAGTCTTGGAGAGAAGCGCGTTGATTCGGTCCCAACCAAAGGCAATGCCACCATGCGGCGGGGCGCCGAAAGCGAAGGCATCCAGGAGGAAGCCGAACTTCTCCTGGGCCTGCTCGGCCGACAGACCCATCACCGCGAAGACCCGTTCCTGGATGTCACGCCGATGGATACGGATAGACCCGCCGCCAATCTCATTGCCATTGCAGACGATGTCGTACGCATAGGCGAGCGCGCTACCGGGATCAGTGTCGAAGGTGTCCAAGAACTCTGCCTTTGGGCTGGTGAAAGCGTGGTGGACAGCGGTCCAGGCACCAGATCCGACTGCGACATCGCCGCTCGCCGTGGCATCAGAGCTTGGCTCGAACAAGGGCGCGTCGACAACCCAGAGGAAGGACCACGCCGATTCGTCGATGAGCCCCAACCGCTTGCCGATCTCCAGTCGTGCGGCCCCCAGCAACGACTGTGAACTCTTTCTTTCGCCGGCACCAAAGAACACGCAGTCACCGGGCTTGGCACCGACCCGAGCGGCCAGACCGGCCCGCTCGTCGTCCGACAGGTTCTTCGCAACCGGACCGCCGAGCTCGCCGTCTTCACCGATCAACACGTACGCCAGACCCCTCGCACCGCGCTGCTTGGCCCACTCCTGCCAGGCGTCCAACTGCTTGCGGGGCTGCGAAGCACCTCCGGCCATGACTACGGCACCGACGTAGGGTGCCTGAAAAACCCGGAATGGGGTATTCGCGAAAAAGTCCGTGACGTCGCGGAGTTCGAGATCGAAGCGGAGATCGGGTTTGTCAGAGCCGTACCGGTTCATCGCGTCTTTGTAGGTCAGGCGCGGTATCTCAGGTTCGATCTCATAGCCGATAAGAGCCCAGATCGATCGGAGAACCTGCTCCGCCAGCGCGATCACGTCGTCCTCTTCGACGAAGCTCATTTCAATATCGAGTTGGGTGAACTCGGGTTGACGATCGGCGCGGAAGTCCTCGTCGCGATAACAGCGGGCGATTTGAAAGTAGCGCTCCATGCCTGCCACCATCAGCAGCTGCTTGAACAGTTGCGGGGACTGCGGCAAGGCATACCACGAGCCGGGTTGCAATCGGGCTGGGACGAGAAAGTCGCGAGCGCCCTCCGGAGTGGACCGCGTCAGTGTCGGCGTTTCGATCTCGACGAAATCACGATCCAGCAGGACGTTTCGCGCGGCCTGATTCACCTTGCTACGCAGGCGCAGTGCCGCGGCCGGCCCGGGCCGGCGCAGGTCGAGGTAGCGGTACTTCAACCGAGCTTCTTCGCCGACATCGGTGTGCTCGTCGATCTGAAACGGCAGGACCGCGGCGGCGTTGAGGACTTCCACCTCGTCGGCGACAACCTCGATGTCACCGGAGGCGATGTTCGGATTGGTCTTGCCTTCAAGCCGATCACGCACCTGACCGGTAACCCTGATGACCCACTCGTTCCGCAACGCGGACGCGACGCCGTCGCCTGCTTCATCGTCTCGAATGACGACCTGGACGACACCGGAGGCATCGCGTAGATCGATGAAAGCCACCCCGCCGTGGTCGCGCCGGCTGGCTACCCAGCCGGCGAGCGTTACGGTGTCACCTGCATGGCTCGCTCGTAGCGAACCAGCCTCATGGGTGCGGAGCACAGAAGTTCCCTTCGGAAAATATCAAGCGTCGTTATCGGATTCTCGGATCGAGAAGAATTATCCCACCCTGCGAGCTCAGGGCCCGGGCTCGAGTACCTGCGGCCGGAGATCGTCACTCGGCGGCGTCCAGCTGTGCGGGTCGGCGGCTACCTGATCGCCGCTGCGGATGTCCTTCACCTGATCTCGGCCAGCATCGCCCCCAGCGTCTCCCCCAGCGTCTCCCCCAGCATCTGCCCCGGCGTCTGCGGCTGCTGCCCCATCGGCCGCTACCTCATCGGAGATGGGCACTGCCGGGAACCAAACGAACGGAATCCCCCGGCGCTCCGCGAAACGTATCTGCTTGCCGTACTTCTGCGGACTGGGTGCGACTTCGGTCGAGATGCCACGTCGGCGCAAGGCCTGCGCAATCTCATCGCAGCGCAGCCGCGACTGCTCGTCTGGCAAGGCCACAAGTACGGCAGAAGGAACCGACCGGCTTGCCGTCAGTTTCTTCCGCGCGAACAACGGCATCAGCAGCCGAGTGACGCCGAGAGATATTCCGACGCCCGGGTAGGTCGTTCGTCCGTCGCTGGCCAACGAGTCGTAGCGGCCACCGGAACAGATCGAGCCGAGGTTCTCGAAGCCGGCCATCCGGGTCTCGAACACCGTTCCGGTGTAGTAGTCGAGTCCGCGGGCGATACTCAGGTCGGCCTCGACCGCGAACCGGGCGGTATTGAAGGACGCGCACCCATCGATGACCGCCGCGAGCTCGGAAAGGCCTTCGTCCAACAGTGGTTGGGTGATTCCGAGATCGCGAACCTGGCTGACGAAGGAGGAATCGGTTGTGCGGATGGCGGCGAGCGCCAAGCAGCGTTCCGCCTGAACCGGGGTGAGACCGGCTTCGTCGGCAAGCATCGTGGCGATGACCTCGGCAGGCAGCTTGTCGATCTTGTCGATGACCCGCATGACGGCAGCGACATCTGCAGCACCGACGCCCTGATAGAAACCCTCGATCAGCTTGCGGTTGTTGACCTGGAGGCGAAGTTTCGGCAGCGGCAGTGACGAAAGCGCCTCGGCCATCACCCTGGCAACCTCGACATCATGATGGAACGGCAACGTGTCCCTGGCCACGACATCGATGTCGGCCTGGGTGAACTCGCGATAACGGCCCTCTTGGGGTCGCTCTCCCCGCCACACCTTCTGGATCTGATAACGCCTGAACGGGAACTCCAACTTGCCTGCGTTCTCGAGCACGTATCGCGCGAACGGCACGGTTAGATCGAAGTGCAGCCCCAAGGTATTACCCGGGTTCGCCGCGTTACCTGAACTTGTCGTCTCGGCACTGCCCGCCACAGCGTCGTCGCCAGGCGTTGCTTGGACTGGAGGATCGTCCTCAGCCTGCAGGCGGCGCAGGATGTACACCTCTTTGTCGATCTCGCCCTTACGAAGCAACTGATCCAGCGGCTCGGCAGCGCGCGTCTCGATGGGCGCGAAACCGTGCAACTCGAACGTCGCCCGAAGCTGGTCGAGCACCTGGAGTTCAACGAAACGTTCCTGCGGAAGCAGCTCAGGAAAACCGCTCAACGGTGTGGGCTTCGGTGTAGTCACAACAAGTCTCTCAAGTAGGGATTGGTCAGCCGTTCGGCCCCAATCGTGGTCTGCCCGCCGTGTCCGGGCAAAACCTTTACATCGTCGGCCATCGGCAGGATGACGTCTCTGAGCGAGGCTGTCATCGCCGTCATCGAACCGCCGGGCAGGTCCGTCCGACCGATCGATCCGGCGAACAGGACGTCACCGGAGAACAGCACATCGCCTGGCAACTCATCCGCAGCGGTCGCAGCCGGCAAGGTGAAAACGACCGAACCCGGCGTATGCCCCGGGGCATGCCGGACCGCAAACGTCATGCCCGCAAGCTCCAGCACGTCGTTGTCGGCCAATTCCCGGACGTCGTCGGGCTCGGCAAAGGTGAGCCCGGAAACCCCGAAGATCGGGGCTCCAATCGGCAGGCCGAGACTTGACCACGGATCACCGAGGGTCGAGCGGTCAGCGGAGTGGATGAGCGCCGGCACATCGCGTGCCTGGCACACCGGCAGAACCGAGAACGTGTGGTCGAGGTGGCCGTGGGTGATGACGACTGCTACCGGATGAAGTCGATTCTCCGAGACGATCTCGTCCAGTTGCGCAGTCACCCCGACGCCGGGGTCGATTACTATGCATTGTTCGCCGGGGCCGCGAGCTACAACGAAGCAGTTTGTCCCGGCGACCTGAGCCGGAAAGCCCTGAATCAGCACTGGTGACTCCCGCCGTCCGGTGTACGGCCCGGGCGGTGTGCCAAGGACCGATTGATCACGATACCGAGAGCGTCCGTGGCTCGGGTTACCGCCCGACCGCTGCGCCCGCGTCACAGGTCGTCGGCCAACCGTCATCTGAGCTGAGACTGGAAGGGGGAATTCCACCCGACTCTGAGGGCTGTGCCGACTCACAGGAAGCACTCACAACCGCCCTTGGCACATGGCTAAGACTTCTTTCGTACACTTCGGCGAGCTTGTGCCGTTCGATCGTAGGCAACCCCCCGCAACAGCGGGCCTGCAAGGAGGATTACCAGTGTCGACCAGCAAGCAGCGCCGTGATGCTGCCCGCCGCCACCTCGAGCGCCAGCTCGAGCGCCGCCAGCAACGAGATGCTCGCCGCCGTCAGTTCACCGTGATCGGCACGGTTATCGGGGTGATCGTGATCTTCGCGATCGTCATCACCTCGGTCGTCATGCTCACCCACGACGACAAGAAGACTCCCGCCGCTACTGGCGCGACACCATCGAGCGCCGCAACGTCACCTGCGCCGTCGGCCAGCAGCACGAAGGCTCCGTTGCCCAGTCGGAAGCCAGCCGTAATCAACCGGGCAGCAAAAAAGAGCACCGGCCCGTGCGGCTACACCGAGACGGCAGCCAACTTGAAATCAGGTGCCCTCTTTGACACCGGCTTGCCCCCGGACCCCAAGCCGACCCCGACCGCAAAACGAACCGCGCTCTTCAACACCAACCTCGGCACGATCACGGTCGAATTGGACGGAGCCGGCGCTCCCTGCAATGTCCAGAGCATCGAGTACCTGATTTCCAAGAAGTTCTACGACAACACGGGCTGTCCGCGATCGGTCAACTCCGGGATCTTCGTCGTCCAATGCGGTGATCCGTCCGGGACGACCTCGGGCGGGCCGTCCTACACGACCAAGGACGAGAACCTGTCGGCTGCCAAGTACACCGAGGGCGCCCTCGCCATGGCCAACAGCGGCGCCAACACCAACGGCAGCCAGTTCTTCTTCATAACCAAGGACAGCAGCACGACACTTGGCAAGAATTACACCGTGATCGGTCACGTCACCGGTGGTTTGGACCTGCTGCAAAAGGTAGCGACCGGCGGCGATGACGGATCCAACTCAGCCGGCGGTGGGCGTCCGAACGTCGACCTCATCTTCAAGACCGTGACGTTGAAGAGCTGAGCAAACTAGTTCGCTGCGTGCACCCGGTAGACGTCGTAGACGCCTTCGACGTTTCGCACGGTGCGCAGCAGATGACCGAGATGCTTCGATTCGGCGAGCTCGAAGGTGAAACGCGAGACAGCAACCCGGTCTCGATTGGTGGTTACCGACGCCGACAGGATGTTGACCCGCTCGTCTGACAGCACTCTGGAGACATCGGAAAGCAGGCGGTGCCGGTCGAGCGCCTCGACCTGGATGGACACCACGAAGACGGAGTCCGACGACGGCGCCCATTCAACCTCGACGAGTCGATCAGTTTGCAGCAGAAGGGAATCTGCGTTCGTACAGGAACGCCGGTGGACGGACACACCGCCGCCGCGAGTGATGAAGCCAAGAATCTCGTCGCCGGGCACCGGGGTGCAGCAGCGCGCCAACTTGACCCAGACATCCGACATGCCCGAGACCATCACACCGGCGTTGCCACCGGTTCGGCGACTCGTCTGCGGCCGGGTCGGAATTTCGGTCTCGGCCAGGTCTTCGGTAGCTCCCTCGACGCCGCCGAGCGAGGTCACCAGCTTCTGGACGACGGACTGTGCCGACACATGTCCTTCGCCGACCGACACGTACAAGGCCGTGATGTCGGTGAGGTGCATCTCGCGCGCGATCGTCATCAGCTGATCGCCACCGAGCAACCGCTGCATGGGCAACGACGACTTGCGCATTGCACGAGTCAGTGCGGTCTTACCGGCCTCGACCGCGTCCTCGCGACGTTCCTTTGCAAACCACTGGCGAATCTTCGTTTTCGCTCGCGGTGAGGTGACGAACGTCAGCCAGTCGCGGGACGGGCCGGCCCCTTCGGCTTTGGACGTGAAGACCTCGACGGTGTCGCCATGATCGAGTTCGGTTTCCAGTGCCACCAACTTGCCATTGACCCGTGCACCGATGCAGCGATGACCCACGTCGGTGTGCACGGCGTAGGCGAAGTCAACAGGTGTTGAACCAGCGGGCAATCCGATGACATCGCCTTTGGGCGTGAAGACATAGACCTCGCGAGCACCGAGATCGAACCGAAGCGTGTCGAGGAACTCGCCGGGTTCCTGCGCTTCGCGTTGCCAGTCGAGCAGTTGACGCAGCCAACCCATCTCGTCGCTCACCGCCGCCGGCCTGGCTGGCGCACCCCCGACTTCTTTGTACTTCCAGTGCGCTGCGATGCCGTACTCGGCCGTTCGGTGCATGCCCTGGGTGCGGATCTGCAACTCGACGGGCTTACCACCGGGCCCGATGACCGTGGTGTGCAGCGATTGGTACATGTTGAACTTCGGCATCGCGATGAAGTCTTTGAAGCGACCAGGAACTGGCTGCCAGTTCGCATGGATGACACCGAGCGTGCCGTAACAGTCCCGCTCGGAATCAACCAGGACGCGGATGCCGACCAAGTCGTAGATGTCGGTGAACTCGCGCCCGCGGACGATCATCTTCTGGTAGATCGAGTAATAGTGCTTTGGTCGGCCGTAGACGTCGGCCTTGATGCCCCCGGTCTTGAGATCGGCTTTCACCCGTTCGATGACCTCGTTGAGGTACACGTCGCGCTGTGGCGCGCGTTCAGCTACCAGACGCACGATCTCGTCGTACCGCTTCGGGTAAAGCGTCGCGAAGGCCAGGTCCTCGAGTTCCCATTTGATGGTGTTCATGCCGAGGCGATGTGCCAGCGGTGCTAACACCTCTAAGGTCTCGCGGGCCTTCCGTTCCTGCTTGGCCGGCGGTAGGAACCTCAGCGTGCGCATGTTGTGCAATCGATCAGCCAACTTGATGACAAGCACTCGCGGATCGCGCGCCATCGCCACGATCATCTTGCGGATCGTCTCAGCCTCAGCTGCCTCACCGAACTTGACCTTGTCCAGCTTCGTCACGCCTTCAACCAGGTGCGCGACCTCTGCGCCGAATTCAGCGCCGAGTTCCTCGGTCGTCAAACCGGTGTCTTCGACAGTGTCATGGAGCAGAGCGGAGACGAGGGTCGTCGTGTCCATACCCAGCTCAGCCAGGATTGTGGCGACTGCCAGCGGGTGCGTGATGTAGGGATCGCCGGACTTACGCAGTTGCCCGCGGTGACGTTCCTCTGCGAGGTCGTAGCCGCGTTGCAGTAGCTTTGCGTCGACCTTCGGATGCGCCGCTCGATGGACGGCGAGCAATGGCTCGAGGACCGGCTTGATCGTCGTCTGCCGCTGAGGCGTCACGATACGGCGGGCGACCCTGTCCCGCATTCGACGGCGGTGTGCGCCGTTCGCGCCGCCGTTGCCCCCCGGGTTGGACGGGTTCAACCCTTGTGCGGGCGCCTTCACCGCTGAAGATGCGGGCGCCGGAGATCGTAGCGCCGGTGATGCAGGCGAGGCGGTAGACGCCGCGATCGGCGCCGAGGCGGGCTGCTGCGGCGTGGGCGATTGGGTAGCTGATTGGTTCGGCGACTGAGCTGCTGATTGCGCGGCGGTGGTCTCCGCGACCGTACCCGCGCGCGCCGCACTGGCACGGTTGTCTTGCTCGGCCGTGCCTTGATCGGTGGCCCTTGTCGTCAGCGAATCCTCCCGATGAGCTAGCTCAGACGCGTCCCGGATGCGTTTTCACTGCTTTCAGTCTATGCATGCCGTCCAGGTAGCGCTTCGAGAACGCCCTAGAGAGTGAGCAGGGCGGTCAAATCGGGGCCGGTCAGTCGATCTCGTCCGGCCAGGAACGACAGCTCGACCAGGACGCCGATGCCGGTCACGTGGGCGCCCGCCTCATTGAGGAGCGCGATAGTCGCGCGGAGGGTGCCCCCGGTTGCCAGCACGTCGTCGACCAGATAGACGTTCTTGCCCTCCAACAAACCGAGCGGCACTTCGATCTCGGCGCTTCCGTACTCGAGTTCATATCGGGCACTGACAGTCGGTGGCGGCAGCTTGCCCGCCTTGCGCACCAGAACCACGCCAGCATCGACCGCTCGAGCGAGCGCTGCGGCTACTACGAATCCCCGGGCTTCAACCCCGGCGATCAAGTCGGCTTCGTAGGCCGCTGGCAACTCGGCGAGTGCGTCGATGCAAGCGTTGAAAACTGCCGGGTCGGCAAGAAGCGGAGCGATGTCTTTGAAAACAACGCCGGCCTGCGGAAAGTCTGGCACATCTCGAAGCCTCGTCGAGATCACCTCTGCCAGGGATGGCTCAGCCGACGCCGCAGAGTCCGAAGGTGCCGGGACGGTCACGGCCGTTTCCTAGGCCGGTTCGCCGGCCTGGCGCCCGGACGTGGAGCGGGCGCAGGTTTGCCGACGGGCCTGGGCTTGACCGTGATATCGGGACCGCCGACGAGAGCGGCCTCACCCGCGCGCGCCGCTGCTGCCCGCTTTGCCATCACGCGTTTGGTCAAGGCCTTGTTGGCCGGCTCGCGTTCCTTGAGGTCCACCGTGATCGGGGTCGCCAGGAACAGTGACGAGTACGCACCGACTGCCAGACCGATGAAGAGAATCAGCGCGAGGTCCTTGATCGTTCCGACGCCGAGCAGACCCGCACCGACGAATAGCAGGCCCGCTACCGGCAACAGCGAGATGAGCGAGGTATTGATCGATCGCATCAGCGTCTGGTTGACGGCGAGGTTCGCTGCTTCTGAATAAGTCATCCGGGCGGTGGCACCGAGATCCTTCACGTTCTCGTTCACCTTGTCGAACACCACGACGGTGTCGTAGAGCGAGAAACCAAGGATCGTCAGCAAACCCACGATGGTGGATGGAGTCAGTTCAAAACCGACGATCGAGTAGATGCCCGCCGCGATGATCAGATCGTGGAGTAGGGCAGTGAGTGCGCCCACTGCCATCTTCCATTCGTAGCGGATGGATATGTAGAGAAAGACAGCAATCAAAAAGACGATCAGACCTTGAACCGCTTTGCGAGTGATCTCGCTGCCCCAGGTCGAGGACACCGAATCGATCGAAATCTGGCTCTGGTCTATCTTCAGCGCCGAGGCCAGTTTGCTCGCGACGACGGTCTGCTCGGTCTGCGTCAGCTCCTTCGTCTGGATGATGACCGACCTGTTCTTGCCGACACCGACTACCTGTGCAGCGTTCTCCGGAGTCTGGCCCGCGGCGGTCATCGCTTTCTGTGCCTCTTGGGCCGAAACCGTCGTGCCCGCGGGCAGCTGAAACTGCGTGCCGCCCTTGAAGTCAATCCCCACGTTGAAGCCACGGAACGCGAAACTGAGTATGCAGATCAGGATCAGGATCAGTGAGGCTGCGTACCAGCGCTTGCGAGTGCCGATGAAGTCGAAGCGACTCTCACCGCGATAGAGCTTGGTGAAGATACTCATCAGCTGTCGCCCTTCGCACCGGAGTTGCCATTATTTCGCTGCGCGGCCCGACGCGCAGCTGCGCGTTCTGCCGCAGTACTGCCCGGCGCGACCCGTGTCGTCTTCGCCTTGGTGCCTCCACCTGCCGAGGCCGAACCAGTTTGGGCTACTGGTTGAGCGACCGGTGGAGTCGGAGTGGAGCCGGGATCGCTACCGAGCACGGGTTCGACATCAGTATCGACATTGGCATCGACATTGGCATCGACATAGCCCGGCGCGTCGGAGTCCTCGACTGCCGGTTCGGCGTCGGACAGACCGTCCGTAGCCGATGCCGGCGCGCTCGAGCGGCCAGCTCGACCCTTTGTAGTGCTGCGGTAGGAGGCCATTCCGCCGACGCGGACATGATCAAGGCCGGTGAACCGAGCTGAGCCGAAGGCCGCGCTTCTGGAGAACAGCGAGACGATCGGGTGCGTGAAGAGGAAGACCACGACAAGGTCGAGCACAGTCGAAAGGCCAAGCGTGAACGCGAAACCCTTCACGTCGCCAGCGGCGAAGTAGTACAGGATAACCGCCGCGAGGAACGAGACAAAGTCGGCGGACAGGATCGTTCTTCGAGCCCGGTCCCACGCTCGGGGTATGGCCACCCTGGCGGTTCGGCCCTCGTGAACTTCATCCTTTATTCGTTCGAAGAACACCACGAACGAGTCCGCGGTGATGCCGATAGCGACGATGAAGCCGGCAATCCCCGCCAAGGTCAGCGTCAACCCGATGTGCACGCCGAGAATTACCAGCATCGCGTAGGTCAAGGCGCCCGACACGAGTAGGGAGGCAATAGTGACCAGGCCAAGGGCGCGGTAATACAGCAGCGAATACAGTACGACCAGGATCAATCCGATACCGCCGGCAAGCAGCCCGGCCTGGAGCTGGCTGGTTCCGAGGGTCGCCGAGACGCTGGTGTTCGTCAACGTTGTGAAGTTGAGTGGCAGGGCGCCGTACTTGAGCGAGTTGGCGAACTGGGTCGCCGACTGTTGCGTGAACGAACCAGTGATCTGAGTGTCGCCGGTAATCGTGCTTTGAATGGTGGCGGCCTGGATTACCTGGCTGTCCAGTGTGTACGCGACGACGTTGGCGACATCGCCCGGATTCGACTGTTCGTTGTGCTGGCTGGTGTAGGCGGCCCATTGCTTCTGCCCGGCTGGCTTCAGACTCAGGCTGATCGTCCATTCAAAGGTCGAGCCGTTGCTGCCTGGCGCAACGGCTGTCGCCGATTTGATCTGCTTGCCCTCGACGATCACGTTGCCCAGCAAGAATTTCTGCCCAGCCATCTGAGGGTTGGTCTTATCGCCACACGCGATCAGCGGCTTGTCGACCTGATCGAGCGGTTTGATGTTCGGGTTGTTGCAATCCCACGCGGCCACGGTGTTCTGAACGGCCGTCTGCTGTGTCGCGGTCAGAGCGTTGTACGCCGCGGCATCCTTGGGTGGGGCAAACCCGAGCGACTTCCATTGATCGACAACCTGCACGCTTTGACCCGCGGCCGAGCCGCTAGGGCTGGCTGATGCGGAAGCCGCGGGACTCGGGCTCTTACTCGGGGTAGCCGAGGGCGTCGCGCTGCCCGCTGCCTGCGGCACGACCCGGCCCTGCGGCGAAGGCGAGGTCGCTGCCGACCCGGTCGGTTTGAGGGAGGCGCCTGTCGTCTGAGTCGGAGTGGGCGTTGACCCAGCCGACGTGGCCGGAGCGGTCGAAGCCGGAGCGGTCGAAGCCGGTGCGGTCGAAGCCGGAGCGGATGAAACGGGGGCGATGATCTGAGGACGGAACTGCAGCAAGAACGCGTTGCCGATGTTCTTGACCGCGTCGCCGTCCTTACCGGGAACCGAAACGACGATTCGGTCGCTGCCCTGGATGGCCACCGTCGCCGATGCGACGCCGAGACCATTCACCCGGTCGTCGATGATCTGACGTGCCGTGTTCATTGCTGATTTGCTCGGGGTCTTGCCGTTGGCGTCGGCCTTCAGGATGACCTGGGTGCCGCCCTCCAGGTCCAACCCCAGCTTGGGCGTGTGTCGTTGACCGGGCCAAAAGACGATGATGTAGAGGACAGCGAGCAGCGCGAAGAGCGCAGCAAAGTAACGCCCGACGCGCAGCGTTCCGGCAGATGGTGGCACGGAAAGTTTTCTCCTCATATTCGACCAGCACGCACAGCCCGCAGAGCAGGGCGCTGGTGCTCAGCCCACCGGGGCTAAATCAGGTTAAGGCTCGCGGCACAGTATGACGGACGAAACCTTGAAACATTTCAGCGCGGCCGACGGTCCTCACCTTGGATCGACGTCACCGGAGGCAGGCGGCGGTTGATTGTCCGGGCCGTTGTCCGAGCGAAAATCTTGCCCGTCCGTGGGATGCACGGGGCTTTCTCCCGGGTTTAGTGCGGCTTCGCGATATTGCGACGGAAGCTCCGGAATGTCACGTAGAGCAGCAATTGTCCACTTGACCTCCACTCCGGGCGCAATGGACAACAAGACACTGTTGTCGTTCTGATTTACCGACACGACGGTTCCGTAGAGGCCGGAGGTCGTCATCACCTCCAGGCCTGGGCGCATCTTCTCCCGTCGGCTCAGGTCGACACGGGCTGCCCGGTCTCGACTGCGGCGGTTGAAAGAAATCAGACCGACGAAGATCAACGCCAAGATGACCAGCGGTAAGAGCTCTTTCACGACATTTCTTTCATAGCGGGGAACCGATCTGATTGAGATACCCGCAGGGTGGGTTCGCGGGCGGTAATCCAGCCAGTTTAGGCGTCGAACAGGGTCTGTGAGCCGAAGCCGACTTTTGGCGGGGTCAGGCCGAGGTGATGCCAGGCCGCCGGGGTTGCCACCCGACCGCGGGGCGTGCGGGCAAGCAGCCCAGCGCGTACCAAGAAAGGCTCAGCAACCTCTTCGACGGTCTCGATCTCCTCACCGACCGCGACGGCGAGGGTGCTGACGCCGACCGGGCCGCCGCCGAACCGTCGCACGAGTGCATCGAGTACGGCCTTATCGAGACGATCGAGACCCATTTCGTCCACGTCGTACACCGCAAGCGCGGCGTGTGCGACCGGCGCCGTGACGACTCCATCGGCGCGGACCTCGGCGAAGTCACGCACCCGGCGCAGCAGTCGATTCGCAATCCGCGGTGTTCCGCGCGAGCGGCTCGCGATTTCTGCCCCACCCTCGGTGGTGAGGTCGACGCCCAATAGCTGGGCCGATCGGTTGAGCACGCGCTCTAGTTCAGGGACGTCGTAGAAGTCCATGTGCGCGGTAAACCCGAACCGGTCGCGGAGCGGACCTGTGAGCAGGCCCGCTCGCGTCGTCGCGCCCACCAGGGTGAACGGGGCAAGCTCCAGCGGGATCGCTGTCGCGCCTGGCCCTTTGCCGACGATGACGTCGACCCGGAAGTCCTCCATCGCCATGTACAGGAGCTCCTCGGCCGGACGCGCAATCCGGTGGATCTCGTCGATGAACAGGACCTCGCCCTCGCTGAGACTGGTCAGCAGAGCGGCTAGGTCGCCTGCCCGTTCGATCGCCGGGCCGGATGTCAGCCGGAATGGCGCTCCCAGTTCGGCAGCGATGATCATGGCCAGGCTGGTCTTACCGAGCCCTGGAGGACCGGACAACAGCACGTGATCAGGTGGCCGGTTCCGGCGCATGGCGCTCTCAAGCACCACCTGCAACTGCTCACGCACCTTCGGCTGGCCGACGAACTCTTCGAGCCGTTTCGGTCGCAGGCTGGCTTCGACCTCGGTTTCGTCCACCGCGGCCAGCGGCGACACGACGTCACGTTCGAGCCCGTCAGCTTCGCGAGGCCCGTGTTCGAGATCGTCGGCGTTCATCATCGGGTGCGGCCAAGAAGTTGGATCGTACGGCGCAGAATCACCGCAACCTCTGGATTGTCGCCGGAATCGGAGGCAACGGTATCGATGGCCTCGGCCGCCTCCTTACCGCTGAATCCGAGCCCGGCCAACGCATGCAGAACCTGGTCCTTCCATGGCGCGATCGCGGTCACGCCTGCAAGGTCGAAGGACGCTGAGCCCGCGTCTGCATCGATGGGGCCGATACGGTCGCGAAGTTCGATGACGATCTTCTCGGCGCCCTTACGACCGATGCCAGGGACCTTGACCAACGTGGCGTAGTCGCTGGTCGCGATCGCCCGCCGCACCTCGCGCGGCGGGAAGACTCCGAGAATCGTCTGCGCGAGCTTCGGACCGACACCGTTTGCAGTTTGTAGCAATTCGAACAGGCCGCGCTCGTCATCGCCGGAGAATCCGTACAAGGTGAGCGAGTCTTCGCGGACAACAAGGCTGGTCGCCAGCCTCGCCTCGTCGCCAACCCGGAGACGGGCCAGAGTGCCCGGCGAGCATGACACCGCCAGGCCGATGCCGCCAATCTCGACGACAGCACCGTCAGGCCCGAGCGCGGTCACCCGGCCGTGAACACTCGCGATCATGGTTGCCCCCCACGGCTCGTCTTCGCTGTCGTGACACCGGCCAATGCCCTCGCTACAGCATCCTCACGCCGGTTGACGGCCGAGCCACGCCAGATTTGGCAGATTGCCAGGGCTAGCGCGTCGGCGGCATCAGCGGGCGTGGGCTTGGTCGTCAGCCGCAGTATCCGCATGACCATCGCCGTGACCTGAGCCTTGTCTGCGGTGCCCGAGCCGGTGATGGAGGCCTTCACCTCCGAAGGCGTGTGCAGCGCCACGCGGATACCTTGCCTGCTCGCGGCCACCAGCGCCAATCCCGAAGCCTGCGCCGTCCCCGTGACGGTTCGAAGATTCTGTTGGGCGAAGACCCGTTCGACAACCACCGCATCTGGACGGAAGCTGGCAATCGCGGCTTCGATACCTTGGGCGATTGCAAGCAGTCGCAGGCCAAGATCCTCTGAGGCCGGCGTACGGAGCACTTCAACGTGAACGAGCGACAGTGGCTTGCCGGGAGCCCCGTCGACGATGCCCACACCGCAACGGGTCAGGCCCGGGTCGACCCCCAGTACCCGCATCGGCACGAACCTCCACCGGTCAGCTGCTAATCGAATGAACGTTCGACAGGGTACTGGTGCGACAGTCTCAGACGTTGCCGACACGCTCGGGCAACGTGGGCGTGCTCGGTTCAGCCCGACTCGCGGGGATAGCCGGAAGTGCGGCCGCGCTGGCGCTCGAGGTGTCTCTCGAGGTGTCTGCAGCCAGCGGCGGTCGCTTGGTGCGGGGAATCCAATACCAGAGGATCGCGGCCGCGAGGAATCCCAGCCCACCGTTGGTTTCAACGCCCGCAGCCAGGGTCGCAACACCGGTAATCGCGGAGAGAATTACTGGTCCCCCGCAGCTGCCGGTATCCGACAAGAGCCGCCATATTCCAAGAAATGCTGGTCGACCGATGGACGGCGAGACGTCAGCGCCGAGCGTCATCACCATGCCGGCGCCGATGCCGTTGGCGAAACCCAACATCATCGAAGTAATCAGCAAGGTAGCGAAGCCGTTGGTCAACGGCACCAGCATCAACGAGACGCCCATCATGATCATCGACGGGATGGCAACCCAGGCACGACCTCGTCGATCCATAACCTTGCCGGCCGGGTAGAAGACCAGCATGTCGATAGCGCCCGCCAACCCGTAGATCAAGGAAGTAGCGGACGCGCCCAAGCCCAGATGCTCCGCCCAGAGCGGGATCACGACCTGCCGCGATGCCCGAACCGCGCTGATGAGGATGATCCCCAACCCCAGGGTCACAAAGACGCGCAGGTGGGACTTCAGGACCACTCGGACGCCGACCGCGGCGTGACGCCTCGTGCCGTGCTGGGCGTCGATGAGATCGCGCGAGAAGATCGCGATACCACCGGCTATCAAGGCAGCGATGGCGGCAACTCCGTACGCGCCTCTGATGCCGAAGATGTGAATCGCGCCCGCACCGACGAACGGGCCGACAAAGATCCCGATCCGGCCCGAACCGCCCAGCGTGGACAGCGCTCGCGCACGCATCGCTATGGGAACGACCTCGGTGAGGTAGGACTGCCGCGCGAGTGTGAACACGGAATTGGCGAAGCCCACCAACAGCATCGCAACAGCAAGCAGGAACAGATCCGGTGCCACCATCGCGAGCACCATCGCCGCAGCGCTGGTGCCGCCGGCGCCGATGATCGCGACCCGCTCGCCGAACTTCGCGGTAATCATCGCCGAAGGAATGTTTGTGACCAGCGAACCCACGCCGATCAACGCGACGATGAGCGAGGCGACGGCAAGGCTGGCGCCGAGGCTCCTCGCGGTCAGGGCGACAACCGGCAGCACCGCGCCCTCCGCGACACCGAACATCAGGGCCGGCCCGAATGCCGAGACCAGGATCGGACGAAGGCTGAACGCCTCGTCGGCCGTCGCGGGGGCAGACGGTAGTGCCACAATCCTCAGCTTTCGATGTTCGATTGACTTCGATGTTTGATTGACCCGATGTTTGATTGACTTCGATGTTTGATTGACGTTGTGAGCGAGGTCCGTTCGCATTGTCCAGATTAGTCCCGTCTCCCTGGCTTCTCATCGTGTCGTGAACCACCCGATGCGGCCGGACCGGTGCACCGTTGCAGCAGCCAGCTGCTCAGTTCAGCTGCACAGTCGGCGCCCATACACTTCCGTGATGACCCGACGCACCCCGCCTGGCTCCCACGGCCGATGACGATTCCCTTTCGAAGCCCGCGCAGGTCCTCCGTCCGTCCGAGTCCGATCTTCTTGCTCGTCCTGGCCGCCGCTGCGCTTGGTGGCTACATCGCTTGGCAGGCCACGCAGGACACCCACACCGCTCGTTTCGGAGTGTTCCTCTTCGTGATAGCGGGTTGGGTCGTCACCTTGTGCTTCCACGAATTCGCACACGCGTTTCTGGCGTGGCGATTCGGCGATAACGAGGTCGAAGCCCGCGGTTATCTGACCCTGAACCCGTTGAAGTACAGCCATCCGGTGCTGTCGATCGTGCTGCCGGTGGTCTTCATCGCGCTCGGCGGCATCGGCCTGCCTGGCGGTGCTGTCTACCTTCATCCGCAACGCTTCCGCACCAGGTCCCAACGGGCACTCGTGTCGCTTTCGGGACCCGCGGTCAACGTGGTGTTTGCGGTCGTATTACTTGTCATCGCCGGACAGCAGGCCACACCCACCGCCCATGTGGCTTTCTGGTCCGCCCTGTCGTTTCTGGGCTTGTTGCAGATTTCTGCGGCGCTACTGAATCTGATTCCGTTCCCCGGATTGGACGGGTACGGAGCGATCGAGCCCTATCTGGATCCAGAGTTTCAGCGGCAGGCCGAGCAATTCAAGCCCTTCGGGATGCTCGCTCTATTCGCCCTGTTACAGGTCAACACCATCAACGTCGCCTTCTTCAACGTCGTGTACTGGTTCTTCGACCTATCAGGAGTCGAGCGCGCCTTTGCCAGCACGGGCTACGAACTCATCAAATTCTGGCAATCGTGAGCCGCGTCAGCCGACGGCTTCCATGACCTCATCGGAAACATCGAAGTTCGCATAGACGTTTTGTACATCGTCAGAGTCTTCAAGCGCGTCGATCAACTTGAACACCTTGCGCGCGCCTTCTTCGTCAAGAGGGACCTGGACGCTGGGGAGAAACGAGGAATCAGCGGAGTCGTAATCGATTCCCGCTGACTGTAGGGCGGAACGAACGGCGACCAGGTCGGTCGCTTCGCTGATCACCTCGAACGAGTCGCCTAGGTCGTTGACCTCTTCGGCTCCGGCATCGAGTACGGCGAGCAGGACGTCATCTTCGCCGAGGTCGTTCTTCGGCACAATGACGACACCCTTGCGGGCGAACAGATAGGAAACGGAGCCCGGGTCGGCCATGTTGCCGCCGTTGCGGGTCATCGCGATGCGCACCTCGCCGGCCGCGCGGTTGCGGTTGTCAGTCAGGCATTCGATCAGCACAGCTACACCGGACGGACCGTAGCCCTCGTACATGATCGTTTCCCAGTCCGCGCCGCCAGCTTCGGCACCCGAACCTCGTTTGACGGCACGCTCGATGTTGTCCAAGGGAACCGAGGACTTCCGAGCCTTCTGGATGGCATCGAACAGTGTCGGATTGCCGTCCGGATCGCCGCCGCCGGTACGGGCGGCGACCTCAATGTTCTTGATGAGCTTGGCGAATAGCTTGCCGCGTTTGGCGTCGATGCCCGCCTTCTTGTGCTTGGTGGTAGCCCACTTGGAATGGCCGCTCATCGAACTCTCCCGCCCTCTGCCTCAACATGCTGCTTCATCTCGTCGCCGAATCCTGCGCTGCGTCATCGCGACCATTGGCCTGGCCGACGCTCTCGCGCACCATTTTGACGAAGTACTCGTGTACGCGTACGTCACCCGTAAGTTCCGGGTGGAACGACGTGGCCAGCAGGTGTTGCTGGCGAACCGCCACGATTCTACCCGCGACGCCGCGACCGGCACCGGGCTCACTGATGCCCGCCTCGCGGTTGGAACGGTATTCGACCCGACCGAGAACCTGCGCTGAGGTGCCAACCTCCTCGACCCACGGCGCCCGGATGAACACCGCCGTCAGCGGCCGCCTGTCGGGATCGGTCGACGCGTCGATCCCCGTCAGCGTGATCTCCTCTTCGAAGGACTCGACCTGCCGACCGAAGGCGTTACGCCGGACCGTCATATCGATTCCGCCAAAGGTCATCTGGTCCGCAGTTCCGTCGAGGATGCGATCCGCGAGCAGAATCATGCCGGCGCACGAGCCGTAGGTTGGCATGCCGTCGGCGATGCGCTGTCGCAACGGCTCCAGCAGATCGAAGATCCGCGCGAGTTTCACAATGGTGGTCGACTCACCGCCCGGGATCACCAGGCCGTCCACCGCGGCCAGCTCGCTCTGCCGACGGATGGCAACACCGCGCACACCACAGCGCGCCAGGCTCGATAGGTGTTCAGCTACATCACCCTGCAGTGCGAGCACGCCCACCGTCAGCGCACCGAGGGATGCTGGATCGTCTGGCACGCCTATTGCCGAGCCCAAAGCTCGCGCTGAGGTTTCATTCGACGCGCTGCTTGACAGTCCGCTTGACACAGGGAAGCAGCCTAACGAGTAGCCGATGACGTCGCTCGTTCAGGAGGCGTCATCGCACCGGCAGCTCCGATTTCAAGGCAAAGCAGCAACTCAGCCTCTAGCGTGAAGGCGGTCGCCTACCAGCCTCGCTCAGCCAACCGGTGTGGTTGCGGGATGTCTTCGACGTTGATGCCGACCATGGCTTCGCCGAGCCCTCGAGACACCTTCGCCAGGACGTCAGGGTCGTCGTAGAACGTCGTGGCCTTGACGATCGCTTCGGCGCGCTGCTCAGGATTGCCCGATTTGAAGATGCCGGACCCGACGAAGACGCCTTCAGCGCCGAGCTGCATCATCATGGCTGCGTCCGCGGGGGTCGCGATACCGCCAGCGGTGAACAGGACCACCGGCAACTTGCCCGCACGGGCGATCTCCGTCACGAGCTCGTACGGCGCCTGCAGTTCTTTCGCCGCGACGAAGAGTTCGTCTGGAGACATCGAGGTCAACCGCCTGATTTCGCCGCCAATCTTGCGCATGTGGGTGGTGGCGTTCGAAACGTCACCCGTCCCAGCCTCGCCCTTTGATCGGATCATCGCCGCGCCCTCGGTGATCCGGCGCAAGGCCTCGCCGAGATTCGTGGCACCGCAGACGAACGGCACCGTGAAGTTCCACTTGTCGATGTGATTGGCGTAGTCAGCCGGCGTCAGAACCTCGGACTCATCGATGTAGTCGACGCCGAGTGACTGCAGAATCTGGGCCTCGACGAAGTGGCCGATCCGCGCCTTGGCCATCACGGGGATCGAAACGGACGCGATGATCTTGTCGATCATGTCCGGATCGCTCATCCGCGAGACGCCCCCCTGAGCACGGATGTCAGCAGGCACGCGCTCGAGCGCCATCACCGCGACGGCGCCCGCGTCCTCGGCGATCTTGGCTTGCTCGGCGGTGACCACGTCCATGATCACGCCACCCTTGAGCATTTCAGCCATGCCGCGCTTGACCCTGGCGGTGCCGACGCTGTGCGCGTCAGCGGTGGCGTGGGGCGCGCCGTCGGAGGTGTCGTGCGTGGCGTGGTCAGATGCAGAAGTCATACCGGGATTCTACTTCTGCTTCGAGTTCGCCAAGACCGAAGCCGCAAGCTCGGGCTAGACGGGCGCTCCGTTCGTCGCCAGCACGACGTAGGCACCGCCAGGTGCAAACAGCAGCGGCTTGCCCGCGGCATCGGTGAATGTCGTCGGCGATGCCTCGGTCGGTCGCGACCACTTGCCCTCGAGTCGTTTGCCGTTGCGGAACAGGACCACGCGGCCGGAGCCGACGGAATGGGTGAACTGAGATGGGTTTCCGGCAACGTCGACATCGCTGGGATCGGTCTCCACTGTGCAGAACTGGACGAGGACGTTCGTTGTGGACGCCGGGGTGCCGTTGGCAAGCAGGAGCGGGCTGCCGTTGATCGTGCGGACGTATCGCTTGCTTGCCGGAACCCACTGGAACGTCACGGGGGTGCCACCGACCACGGTGTTGACCGCGATGCCGCTCGGCGCCCGAAGCAGCCGTGGATCCACGAGGCCCCACGTGAAACCGACATTTTTTGCGGGGGCAGTCTTGGCCGCCGCGGCAACCTGAGCAAGGTTGGACGCGAGGTTGTACGGAGCGGGCCGGCTGCCGTCCCGCGAGAAACCCGGGCCACCCCGATCGTTGATCACGCCGTGAACCACCGAACGGTCCAGCGTCGGCAACGATTGGCCGCCCCCGCCCGAGGCGACCAGGGTGATCTTGCCGTATTGGCTGAGCAACTCGGGGTCGCTGGCTCGGGTGCTACGGACGGGTTCGACTGTCGGCTTGTGCGTGCCGAACACCGCCAGAAGTCGGGTCAAACCGCCTTCTGCCTGCTCGATATAGACGATATCGGCCTGCTCGAGCCCTACTGACGGACGGCCGCTCTCCGTGTCATCGATCTTGACCGCGACCACCGGACTCGACGATGGTGCGCCGACGCCCGTCAGGTAGTTGACGGCGGCCGGCGGTTTCGGCTTGGGCTTCGGCTTAGGGGTCGGCGCTGGGCTGGAGGTCGCGACCACAGACGACGTCGCCGGAGCAGCGACAACCGGCGCCTTGCTGTCATTGCCGGTGAGCGTGAACGCGCTGACTGCGCCAATCGCAAGGACCGCAACAACTCCTCCACCGATGAGGGCTGTGCGCTTGGACGGACGCGCGATCATATGTGACTCCTTCTTGGTGCGTTATCAGTCGATGTCGGACCATTTGTGCCAGTTGTACCGGTTTCGACGGGTTCGGTGGCAGTTGTCGCGGTAGCTGGCTGTGAGGCCGCTTCAGGACCCAGCAGAAGCCCGGTGTCGTCAATGTCGAAGTATTGAGGCAGCTCCCGTCGACCGGCCAGATGCAGCAACCTGGGCATCCGCCGCGACCGAAGAGTACGAGTGTCACGCACGGCATCGTTGAAGAATCGCCGGGCGATGAGCACTCTTGCCGCAGCTTCGGAGAGTTCCGTGGCCGCCTCGGCGGGAAGAACGGCCCGGGTTGCGTTGAGGTCGGCGATGGCGCGGCCAACTCGATTTTCGGTGGCGCGCCGGTCGAGCGGATCGAGCGCCAACGCCTGCCGCGCGATGGCCCCCAACTCCTCGGACTGTTCGGCCGAAATACCCGATCGAGGCATCTCGGCGAGATGGAGCAATGCCGCGGCGCGGCGGACCAGTTGAGCATCGAGCGCCGCCTGGGCGGCGTCGACCCGCGCATGTAGCCGATCCAGTCGAGTCAACGTCATGCTCACCCAGGTGGTCAGCACGATCGCGGCCACGACGGCGGCGATAAGCCAGCCGATCGACAACATGAGTACAGAGACTAGGTCAGCAACGCCCAGACACTAAATCGCCGCGACTATTCACAGTCACTCTCGGTGACATGCTGACCCGTCTGACGCCGCCCTAAAGGACCGCCCCCGCGATGGCAATGTCGTAAACCCGCAGGATCTGGGTGGCTACTACCGTCCAGTCGTACGGACGGACAACCTCGGCGCTGGCTGCGGCGAGGACACCGCGCAGTGCGGGGTCGCCCAAGACGGTATCGAGCGCCTGAGCCAATCCGGCCGCGTCGCGGTTGCTGAAAAGGACTCCCGCGCGACCATCGTCGAGCACTCTGCGGAACGCGTCGATATCGCTGGCCACGATCGGGGTTCTTGCCGCCATTGCTTCGAGCAGGATGATCCCGAAGCTCTCGCCCCCAGTGTTCGGCGCAACGTAAACGTCAACGCTGCGCAGCATGCTTGCTTTCTCCGCCTCGCTGACCATGCCGAGCATGACGATGGCCGGCAGCAAGTCGCTCGGAGCAGTCTTCAGGAATTCGACTTCATCACCTCGACCGGCGACCAGCAGTTGAAGCCCCGGCCGCTTGACGATGAGGGTTTCGAGAGCGCTGAGCAGTACCGACATGCCCTTACGCGACTCGTCGTAGCGACCGATGAAGCCGATCGTGCCTCCGTGACTGCTGTCGCGCGGGTAGCCAGGCAGGGGCGCCGCCGAGCTGTAGGCAGAAACCGCCACGCCGTTTGGGATCACCACGGCGTCCGCACCAAGGTGCACCATGATCATCTTGCGGGCAGCTTGCGAAACAGCGATGCGACCGGAAAGCCGTTCCAAAATTGCTTGAACGGCACTGTCGAAAATCTGCAGGAACCGCGACCTCGTCGACGAAGAGTGGAACGTCGCAACGAGAGGCACATCTGCCAACAGGACCGTCAGCAACGAGAGACTCGGCGGCGCTGGCTCGTGGACGTGTACGACATCGAACGCGCCGTCTCGCAGCCACCTGCGAACCCGGGTCGCCGATACCAGGCCGAACTGGAGCCTGGCCACCGAGCCGTTGTACGGGATCGGCACTGCCTTGCCGGCAGCGACCACGTAGCCGGGTAGCCCAGGTGAGTCCTCCTCCCCCGGCGCGAGTACCGAGACGTAGTGACCCAACCGCAGGAGCGTTTCGGCCAGGTCGCGGACGTGCGCCTGGACGCCGCCCGGGATGTCCCAGGAGTAGGGACACACGATGCCGATGCGCACGCTCAGCCGCCCTGGAGTCCGTCGGCGCTATTTTCGGGCAGTTGGACCAAGTCGGCGAGCCACAGTCGATGCAGCATGTGCCAATCCTCGGGGTGCAGCGCGATCCGCTCCGCAAACGCCGTCGCCAGTGCCTGGGTGCCGATCCGGAGCTTGGCTCGCAGATTTCCCTCGCCCAGGTCTACGGGCGGCGCTATCCATTGGCCCCAGCCGTCCGTAGTGAAGTAGAGATGCACCGGTAGCAATGCAGCGCCGGTGGTCGCAGCAAGCATCGCTGGCCCCGCCGGCATGCGCGCGGTCTCACCGAAGAACTCGACCTCGACGCCGCTGCGGGACAGATCGCGATCAGCGACCAGGCAGACCACCCGCCCGGCGGCGAGCCGTTGCCGGAGAACACTCATTGGGGGTTGGGGGCCGCCGGTCAGCGCGAGCACCTCCATACCGAGGGACTCCCGGTAGGCAACAAATTTGTCGAACAAGGATTCTGGCTTCAACCGCTCGGCTACCGTCGCGAAGGGGTTGCCTCGCTCGACGAGCCAAAGGCCCGCGACGTCCCAGTTACCGCTATGAGGCAGAGCCAAAATCGCGCCGCGACCCTTGGCTAGGGCCTCGTCCAGATGGTTGGCCCCATCGGTATGAATACGCCCCACAGTCTCAGCCACGTTCATCGAGGGCAACCGGAAGGTCTCCAGCCAATAGCGCGCATATGAGCGCATCCCCCGACGCACGAGGTCATCGAGTTCAGCCGGATGTGCCCGCGGGTCGAGGCCGCTGACCCGACTCAGGTTGAGCCGAAACTGCCTGATCGAAGGACCGTTTCGCCGAGTTGTCAGGTCCGCAGCCTGCCGGAAGAGCCGAACGGCCATCGATTCAGGGAGCGTGCGCACCAACCGCCAAGCCGTGCTGTAGGCGAAGTCGGTACTACGTCCAGCCAACGAGCCAGCACTCAACATCGCCGAGGTCGAGGTCACGCGGGTGCGCTCGACGGCGCGGTGCCGCTCGCGGAAGGGCTCTCGCGGGCCTGCCTCCACACCGTGGTGAACCGTTGCGCGACGGTGATCGTGGAGGCACCCACCAACAACCACAATGCGACGGCCTGGGCGTAGGGCACCCAGAAAGGCCAACCAGTAAGGCCGGTACCGACGAGCACGATGATCAACCGCTCCGCACGCTCAGCAATGCCGACGTTCGCAGTCATTCCCATACCCTCGGCGCGCGCCTTGATATAGGACGTCAGCGAACCAAGAGCCAGACACAGCAGCGAAGCCGCCAGAAGCTGCGGATGGTCGTTGCGGGCGAACCACCACGCCAGGCTGGCGAAGACGGCCGAGTCGGCAATCCGGTCGCAGCAGGAATCGAGCACCGCCCCGAATTTCGTCGTCAGGCCCCCGGCGCGCGCCACCGCCCCATCGACCATATCGAGCATGACGAAAGCCCATACCAGCAGCGTGCCGGTGAAGAACCGACCCTGCGTGAAAAAGATCAGCGCCGAGGCAGTGGCTCCGACCGTACCCACGACGGTGACGGCGTCGGGCGTGACCCCGGCGTTGGCAAGCGAACGTCCTAACGGGTTGATCACTTTTGACAGGGGCACTCGCAGCAGGTTCAACACCGGTCAAAGATACCGAGCGCGGACGACGGTTCGCGGCAACCCGGACGCCCGAGAGTGGTCATTTCAGGATGATTCCGTTCGACCGTCGCGCTGAACGCTTGTACTGGAGTCGAGACGGGTGTCGAATGCTTTCCAAGGGAAGCGGCCAGAAGAGGGGTGGATCGCGATGTCGGCGAAAACCATGACCAGAGCGTCCCAACCGCGACCGGAGGCCGATGCGGCTGCCGAACCTGCACAGATTCGCAACGTCGCGCTGGTCGGTCATTGCGGCGTCGGTAAGACGACGCTGGCCGAGCATCTGCTCGTTGCGACCGGCGCGATCTCGCGGGCCGGCGGCATCGCCGAGGGGACAACCGTGTCGGATGCCGACCCGGTAGAAGTCACCCAACAACGGTCGGTCTTCCTTTCGGCACTACGCGTTCGGCACGGGAATACCGTGATCAACTTGCTCGACACACCGGGCTTCACCGATTTCATCGGCGAGTTGCGGGCCGGCCTGCGCGCAGCGGATGCAGCGCTGTTCGTTGTGTCAGCGGCCGACACCCTTGACGAGACCACCCTGGCCCTCTGGGAGGAGTGCGCGGCGCTGAGCATTCCGCGAGCAGTCGTCATCAATCGCCTGGACGCTCCCCGCGCCGATCTCGAACATGCCTTGCTCGCCTGTCGAGAGGCGTTCGGTGGCGTCGACGGTAACGCCGTGCTTCCGCTCTACCTACCGAATGAGGACAACACGGCGCTGGTCCCGCTGCTGCTGGAGAGTTCGACATCATCGGTGACGTCCTCGGACGCCTTCGCCGCGGACCGGGCAGCTCTCATCGAGGCGATCATCGCCGAAAGCGAAGACGAGACCCTGCTCGATCGCTACCTCGCCGGCGAGGACCTCGAGGCGGACGTCCTACTGCACGATCTGCATACGGCTGTCGGACGCGGCCACTTTCACCCGATCATCCCGGTGTGCGCGGGCACCGAACTTGGCCTGACCGAGCTCCTCGAGCTGCTGGAGGCCGGCTTTCCCACCCCGGAAGAGCGTCCGCAGCCCACCGCGTGGACGCCGATCGGTGCGCCTGGCCCGGTGCTCAATTGCGATCCCAACGGCCCATTGGCGGCTGAGGTCGTTCGCACCTGGGTCGATCCTTATCTTGGACGTGCCTGCTCGGTCAGGGTGTTCTCCGGCACAATCCGCCCAGACACCGCCTTACACGTCTCCGGTCACGGCGGTGAGGCGCGCGGCCATCCCGATCATGATGCGGATGAGAAGACAGCCACCCTGCTCAACACCTCGCTCGATCTTCTCGAACACGCCTCCGCAGGTGACCTATGCGTTATTGCCAGGTTATCGAGCGCCGAGACCGGCGACACGATCTCGGCGCAGGCCCAACCGCTTGTGATTCTGCCCTGGGCGATGCCTGAACCGCTGCTGCCTATCGCAGTGCGAGCAACGACGCGCAACGACGAAGACGCATTGGCAAAAGGACTGACCAGACTCAGCGCGGCAGATCCAGCATTGCGAATCGAGCGAAACGCCAGCACTTCTCAACTGGTCCTCTGGTGCCTCGGCGAGGCACATGCTGATGTCGTACTTTCCAGACTTCGAGCAGGCGGCGCGGCGATCGAGACCGAACCCGTTCGAGTACCACTGCTCGCCAGTTTCACCGCCCCAGCCAGCGGTCACGGTCGCCAAGTCAAGCAATCTGGCGGCCACGGCCAATATGCGGTGTGCGACATCGAAGTCGAGCCGCTTCCGCGAGGTTCGGGAATCGAGTTCGTGGACAAGGTCGTCGGCGGCGCCGTTCCGAATCAGTTCATTTCGTCGGTCGAGAAGGGGGTGCGTGCCCAGCTTGCCCAGGGTGTCGTCGCTTCCACGCCGGTGGTCGACGTCCGAGTGACATTGCGCGATGGCAAGGCACACAGCGTCGACTCATCAGATGCGGCCTTTCAGGTCGCCGGCGCGCTGGCCGTGAAAGACGCTGCCACCAAGTCAGGAGTGCAGGTACTGGAACCGGTCGACTCCGTCGAGATCGTGGTAACCGACGACCATATCGGCGCGGTCCTAGCAGACCTTTCCGGTCGCCGGGCGCGCGTGACCGGCACCGAGCCAGTGACGTCGAACCGCCCTGGTGCACGCAGCGCCATCCACGCTGAAGTGCCCTCCGTGGAGCTGTTGCGTTACGCCGTCACGCTACGTTCGATAACCGGCGGCGTGGGCACGTTCGAGCGGACCTACCTGCGGCACGACCCAGCGCCCGCGGCGGTGGCGGCTGCCCTGCTCGGATGACGCAAGCTCAGCCCGTCTGACGCGGCTCGCCACGATACGTACCGAACGACCAGCGGTTGCCCTCTCGGTCACGAATCGCGAAATCACGCGAACCGTAGTCGGTGTTGGTCAGCTCCATCGTGATCTGCGCACCGGCATCTTTTACCTTTGCGTACAAGGCGTCTGGGTCAGTCACGACCACGTAGCAACCGAACGTACCGGGTTGCAGCGGCCACCGGTCGCCCTCCTCGGCGTCTCTCGTCGACCCGAGCATGACACCACCGCCGAGCGGCCAGGACAGTTGCGCATGATCCACTCGATCGCCCTCGCCATAAACGACCGTTTCTTCGAAGCCGACGACGTCTACGAGAAAACGGATCAGCGCGCGCGCATCCGTGGCTCGCAGACTCGGCCACACATTGGGTGGCGGGGCGGACGACGATGTCGAGTCAGCTGCGGATTCGTTTCGTTGGGTCTCGGTCATGTCCCCAATCGTGCACCGGTCACGGCCGGCTCGCTTGGACGTTTCGGAACTCTTCGGCCAGCCAACGCGTGGGCGAGCATCCGGCCAGGGCCCGAAATTCACGAGCAAGGTGGGCCTGATCGTAGTAACCGTGAGCCGGCGCGAGATCGGCAAGGGAGAACGTGCCGGATGCACCCCGGCGCTGTAGATCGCGTCGGGCCAGGTCGAAGCGGAACACCCGTGACGCAGCCTTTGGCGTCAAGCCGATCTCGGTGACAAAACGGCTTCGCAGATGACGCTCACTCCATCCCACCCGCCGTGCGAGCGCGGCCGTCGAAGTGCCGGCATCGGACCTCAGGATCCGCCACGCTTGCAGTACCTCCGGGCTGGGTGCTCGCGCTGGATCCATGGCCCGGAGCAACACCTGGTCGATCGCGTCGAATCGTTGCGACCACGAAGAAGCCGCTTGGACCCGTTGCTGAAGTTCGCGCGCCAGCGGTGCGCACAGTTCTCCGAGTTCGAAGTCGATACCACTGAGTTCTCCTGCTGGCAGGCCGAACAACGAGCGCGCTCCGTGCGGATGCACCGCGAGTTGAACCCCCGACTGGCTACCGCCGTGGGTAATGATCGCGGGCGTGGTGTGCAGTCCCCCAATGAGCGTGTCGTACGCACCAGGCGTCCGGCGCGGATCGACGTGCCGAGCGATGACTAGCGGCTCGTCGAAGGTGACGATCAGGGTCAGGTAGGGCGATGGCAGCCCTCGATGCGTTCGCGGCGGGACACCGCGCTGCTGGTACCCGCTGTAGAAAGCTATGCAATCGCGAAGGCCGGGAGCGGGCAGGACTTGTCGAAAGGACTCCACCGATGACGGCGCGACCGACTGGACGGACACTCAGCCATCATGCGCTGCCCGCTCGCACCGCGCCAGATAGGACGGTTCGCCAGAGGTCCGGGCCATAGCTCACCATGATCGATCTGTGCCCGGCTCAGCGGACGCTCTACGCTGACAAAATGGAAACCGGCAGCAAGGTTGCAGACTTCGAACTCCTCGACCAGGACGGCCAGCCACGCAGGCTGAGCACGCTCCTCCAGGACGGCCCAGTCGTGCTGTTCTTCTATCCAGCCGCGATGACCAGTGGCTGCACCAAGGAAAGCTGCCACTTCCGTGATCTCGCAGCGGAATTCAAGGAGGCGGGGGCGCAGCGGGTCGGCATCAGCCGGGATTCGGTTGCCAAGCAGAAGCAGTTCGCCGATCTGCATAGCTTCGATTACCCGCTGCTCTCAGACGAGTCGGGAACGGTGGCAGCGCAGTTCGGGGTCAAGCGTCGATTCGGGCCGCTGCCAGTCAAGCGGCACACTTTCGTCATTGGCCAGGACTCGACGCTGATCACCGAGATATCGAGTGAGCTGAACATGCAGCTGCATGCCGACGAGGCGTTGAAAGCGCTCGGTCATTAGTCCGGCGCCGCTTTGGCAATGCGTCGTCACTTCCAGGCTTCGGCGACCAGGTTCCGGGTGTCGGCCAGCAACTGGGGCAGCACTTTGGTCTGACCGACAATCGGCATGAAATTCATGTCGCCGCCCCATCTGGGCACCACGTGCTGGTGCAGGTGCGCTGCAATACCAGCACCGCCTGCGCTGCCCTGGTTAACGCCCAAGTTGAAGCCGTGCGGGGCAGCTGCAGCGCGTAGCGCAGTCATCGCCCGCTTGAGGAATTCGGTCAGCTCCGCGCCCTCGGGGAGAGTCAACTCGGTGTAGTCCGCGATATGGCGATAGGGCACCACCATCAGATGACCGGGGTTGTATGGATACAGGTTGAGCACGGCATAGACCAGTTCGCCACGCGCCACTATGAGAGCGTCCTCGTCGCTCCTGGACGGAAGGTCGCAGAACGGGCAGTGATGCTCGGCCTCGGATTCCGGTTTGCCCTCGCCGCCGATGTACACCATCCGATGTGGTGTCCACAGCCGCTGAAAGGCGTCGGGCACCCCCGCTAGATCAAACTTGTCGACGAGTTCAACCGCTTCTTCGGTCACTGCGACGATTCCGCCATGAAGTCGGCCACCGAGGGCGAATGGTTCTTTCGGGCAGCAATGAAAGCCGCGAGTTCCTCGATGGCCTGGGCCACCGGAACTCCGTTGCGCTGTTCGCCATCTCGATATCGGAAGGAGACCGCGTTGTTGTCTGCGTCCTGCGCTCCTGCGATCAGCATGAACGGAACCTTCGACTGCTGGGCGGTCCGGATTTTTTTCTGCATCCGATCCGAGCCAGCGTCCACCTCGACGCGGATACCCCTACTTCGCAGCGACTTCGCTATCTCGAAGAGGTAATCGGCCTGCTCGTCCGAAACAGGAATAGCGACCACTTGTACCGGCGAGAGCCACGCTGGGAAAGCACCGGCGTAATGCTCGGTGAGGATGCCGAAGAACCGCTCGATCGAGCCGAACAGCGCCCGGTGGATCATCCGCGGCTGGTGCCGCTCGCCATCGGCGCCTTGATATTCCAAGTTGAACCGGTCCGGCAGCTGGAAATCGACCTGAATCGTCGACATCTGCCAGGTTCGGCCAATCGCATCGCGCGCCTGGACAGAGATTTTCGGCGCGTAAAAGGCAGCCCCGCCCGGATCGAGCACGAGTTCGAGGCCCGAGTCCTGCGCCGCGACCCGCAGCGCCTCGGTCGCATGCTCCCACTGCTCGTCGGTACCGACGTACTTTTCCTCGTTGCGAGTGGACAATTCGAGATAGAAGTCGTCCAGGCCGTAATCGCGCAATAGGTCGATCACGAACTTCAGCAGCGATTTGATCTCATCCTGCAACTGCTCCGGCGTGCAGTAGATGTGGGCGTCGTCCTGAGTCATGCCGCGTACCCGAGTCAAGCCGTGAACCACCCCCGACTTCTCGTAGCGGTACACGGTTCCGAACTCGAAGAGCCGCAGCGGGAGCTCTCGATAGGACCGCCCGCGGGATCGGTAGATCAAATTGTGGAACGGACAATTCATCGGCTTCAGGTAGTAGTCCTGGCCCGGTTTGCGAACGCTGCCGTCGTCGTTGAGTTCTTCGTCCAGATGCATGGCGGGGAACATGCCGTCGGAATACCAGTCCAGGTGCCCTGACGTCTCGAACAGCGAACCCTTGGTGATGTGCGGTGAGTAGACGAACTCATACCCGGCCTCGGAGTGACGCTGGCGGGAGTAGTTCTCGAGCTCTTGACGGATGATGCCGCCCTTGGGATGAAACACGGCAAGGCCGGAGCCGATCTCATCGGGAAAACTGAACAGGTCAAGCTCCGCTCCGAGCTTGCGATGGTCACGTTTGGCAGCCTCTTCGAGCCGGGCGAGATAGGCCTTCAGGGCGTCTTTGGTCGGCCATGCCGTCCCGTAGATACGTTGCAGTTGTTCATTGTTCTGATCGCCACGCCAATAGGCGGCAGCAGTACGCATCAACTTGAAGGCCGGAATCCGCCGTGTTGTCGGCAGGTGTGGCCCGCGGCAGAGGTCCGTCCAGACCAGTTCTCCGTCGCGGTTCAGGTTGTCATACATCGTCAAAGCGCCGCCGCCGACCTGGGAGGCTTCTTCAGCGCTCAGTTCCGTTGGAGTGCGGTTGTTCTGCTCACTGGTCGGGTCAGCGGCTGCGCCCTTGAGCCCGATCAGTTCAAGCTTGAACTTCTCACCCTTGAGTTCTACCCGCGCCTCATCGTCTGCGATCCGTCGCCGGGAGAATCGCTGAGAAGCCTTGATGATCTCGTTCATCTTCTTCTCGATGGCGACGAGGTCTTCAGGAGTGAAGGGCCGTGACGGCTTGAAGTCGTAATAGAAGCCGTTCTCGATCGGCGGGCCTATGCCGAGCGGGGTGTCCGGGAACAGATCCTGGACGGCCTGAGCCATCACGTGGGCGGTCGAGTGTCGCAATACGGCCAAACCGTCCGGCGAGTCGATCGCCACTGGCTCAGTCACGTCGGCTGAGTCGAAGGCGATATCTAGATCGCGGAGTACGCCGGTCGAATCACGGACGACCACAATCCCGGCGGGCCCGTTCACATCGATGCCCGCGGCCTCGAGCGCGGCGCGTGGCGTCGTGCCGGCAGCCACCGTCAGCTCGGGCCGCGAAGTCGGCTCGGCAAGGGACTGCGACGGGGCACTGGACACGAAATTGCTCCTCGATCTCGGGACTGCACGCAGATTGATAACGTCACCCTGCATGCTAGTGCTGTGCCGAGATTGTTCCGAAGGGTTATCGCCACGTCCGACAACCGAGCGATCGCCATCGCCGGCATCGCGACCTGCGCAATGCTTCTGGCAGCATGTACCGCCGGCAAGTCGAGCGATCTTCCGGCTCGGACAACCGGATCTCAGGGCCACCCAGCCTCGGCAGCACCGCTGCTCAAGTCACCGTCGAGCTCGTCGAGTCCGCCGGCGACGGGCGAGCTCGCCGCACCGTACGGCGACACGACGCCGACCGAGCCGCCTGGCCAGATGACGATCGCCTTCGCCGGAGACGTGCACTTCGCTGATCGGACGGCAACCCGGCTAGCAGAAGACCCGGCAACCGCCTTCGGTGAGTCGGCAGCCGTACTCTCCCGTGCTGATCTCACCATGGTCAATCTGGAGACCTCGGTATCCGTCGGTGGCCGGCCACAGCCGAAGAGCTTTACGTTTCAGGCACCGCCGACCGCATTCACTGCTCTGCGAGACGCTGGCATCGACATCGCAACCATGGCGAACAACCACGCCGCCGACTTCGGCGCCACCGGGCTTGACCAGACCTTGGCCGCCATCTCGACAAGCCACTTCCCGGTTGTCGGTATCGGGAAGAACGCCGCACAGGCATTCGCTCCGTACTACATCACTCACAATGGCGTTCGACTGGCGATTCTGGCCGCGAGCCAAGTGCAGGACGAGACTCTTGCGAACTTCTCGGCCACGGACACGAGCGCCGGTATTGCGAGCGCCTACTCGGATCGACTGGTCGCCGCCGTCCGGGGCGCCAAGTCCAAGGCCGACGTCGTTATTGTCTACGTGCATTGGGGAACTGAGTATTCGTCATGTCCGAACGGCGATCAGCGAAGCCTCGCTGACACGCTCGCCGCCGCCGGCGCGACAGCCGTCGTTGGCACGCACGCGCATGTCCTACAAGGCGCAGGGTGGCGTCCGGACGGCACGTACGTCGCATACGGACTCGGTAACTACTTCTGGTGGATGTCGTTCGGCAACAACCAGGACGACAACGGGGTGCTAACCCTCACGGTCAACAAGGATCGGGTGAAGGCGGCAGCGTTCGACCCGTCCCATTTGGACTCGCGCGGAATCGGCTTACCGGCCACCGGATCCGAGAAGCAACGCATTCTCAGTGAGTGGGACCAAGTTCGCCAGTGCAGCGGGCTGAGGGCCAACCCACCCAGCTGACGACAAGGCTTCGCTGCACAGCTGAGTAACGTGAATTCATGCGAGTACTGGTAAGTGGTGCCACGGGTTACATCGGCGGTCGGTTGGTGCCCCAGCTGCTCGATGCCGGGCACACCGTGCGAGCGATGACCCGGACCGTCGGATGGTTACGTGATGTCCCGTGGGCCGATCAGGTCGAGATAGCTACTGCCGATGCGTTTAAACCCGAAACCCTCGACGAGGCGGTCGCCGACGTCGACGTCGCCTACTTTCTCATCCACTCGATCGGTTCCGGCTCGAGATTTGCGGCTCGGGATCGCGAAGCGGCACAGAACTTCGCAGCTGCCTGCTCACGAGCCGGCGTCAGCAGAATTGTCTACCTCGGCGGTCTGGCCGACGAGAACGCAGACGATCTATCGGAGCACCTGGCGTCTCGCGCCGAGGTAGGACGCATCCTGCTGGATTCAGAGGTTCCCGCGATAGTGCTGCGTGCGGCGGTGATTCTCGGAAGCGGATCGGCGTCCTTCGAGATGCTTCGCTACCTCACCGAGCGACTCCCGGTCATGATCACCCCTCGATGGCTGAGCACCCGGATCCAGCCGATTGCTGTCCGAGACGTGCTGCGCTACCTGGCAGACGCGGCGACAATCGGTGATGATCTGAACCGGACCTTCGATATTGCCGGGCCAGATGTCCTCACCTACCAGGAGATGATGCAGCGTTACGCTGCAGTCGCCGGGCTGCGTAAGCGAATCATCGTCGGGGTTCCGGTCCTCACGCCGAGGCTGTCAAGCCACTGGGTTGGTCTGGTCACGCCGGTACCAGGAGCGTTGGCGAAACCGCTCGTCGAATCACTGCGGACTGAGGTAATCGCTCGTGAGCATGACATCGCTGAATACATCCCCGACCCAGCCGACGGCCTGCTCGGTTTTGAACGTGCCGTCGAGCTTGCATTGGCCCGAATCAGAGAAGCGAACGTAGAAACCCGCTGGTCCGAAGGAGAATGGCCCGGAGCCCCGAGCGATCCGCTGCCGACGGACCCCGATTGGGCGGGCGGGTCTCTCTACACCGATTTGAGGCAGCAGCAGGTTCAGGCGTCGGCGCCTGCCACCTGGAAGGTCCTCGAGTCGATCGGCGGCGAAGTGGGCTGGTACTCATTCCCACTGGCATGGGCTGTTCGGGGCTGGCTGGATCGACTCGTCGGGGGCGTCGGGCTGCGGCGAGGCCGTCGCGATCCGAACACGTTGCGGGTCGGAGACGCGTTGGACTTCTGGCGTGTCGAAGAGATCATCCGCGGGGAATTGCTGCGTCTACGGGCCGAAATGCGCTTACCTGGACTTGCCTGGCTGGAATTTCGAATCGAGGCCGCATCCACCGCTGAGCCGGGGGATATCTCCGGACTCAACCTGGTCCAGAAGGCAACGTTCCAGCCGCACGGACTCGCCGGGCACGTCTACTGGAAGTCGATCGCGCCGTTTCACGGCATCGTGTTCGGAGGAATGATTCGCAATATATCCGCGGCCGCCGAGACCGAAGCAGCGGCCGGCGACCCGACTAGCCCGCGCTAATCGAGGTCGGGCAGACCGATGACCGCGCGAAAGACGTTCTCCAACCGGTCTACCCTGCGATGGTCACCCATCGTTGCGGTCACGAAGGCAATCGCGTACCGGCCACGACGACTGGCTCCGGCGTAGCTACCACCCAGTCCAGCCATGCCGAATCCGTCCTCGTCCACGGCGAAACCCAGACCCCACGCGTTGGGCTGATTGAATACGCGATCAACCCCGACCGATTGCGGTGCGGTCGCCTCGGCGATCAAGCCCGTTGAGAGAATCCCGCCATCCAGCAACTGCGCATACAGGCCGGCCATCGCGCGTGCGGTCCCGTGCCCGTTTACGGCGGGGATCTGAGCAGAACGCCAGACCGCGCTGTTCACCACCTTCGGATCCCGGGCTCCCGGCGGATTGTTGACTGCCTGCCAATACAACGACGTCTTGCGGTCGTCATCAGCGAGATCGGCGTTGTACTCGTTGAAGTTGGTGAGATCGACCGCTCGAAGTTGATCGGCCGGCGAAAGGCCGAACTGAAAGTCCAGGCTTAGCGGGCGACAAACCTCCTCTGCCAGAAATTGCCCTGGTAGCCGCCCGTCGATGCGTCGGACGACCTCGCCCACGAGATGCCCATAGAACAATGCTGACTCACCGTGTGCGCTGCCGGGAACCCAGATGGGCGGTTGTGCCGCCAGGAGATCGCACAGCGCCGACCAGTTGTAGAGAACCTCAGTCGGTTGAGCCGAGTCGAGGACAACTATGCCTGCCTGATGCGACAGCAGGTGCCGGATGGTTGTCCGCGCGCCGAACTCCGGCCAGTACAGCTGCACCGGGGCGTCCAACTCGAGCGTGCCCCGATCGACGAGGAGTAACGCGCAGAGTGCGGCGAAGGGCTTGCACACCGAATATGCCTGCACGATGCTGTCGCGCTGCCAGCTACTCGTTCGCGCTTGGTCGGCGTAACCACCCCACACGTCCACGAGCCAGGACCCGTCTCGCCAGATGGCCAGTGCCGCGCCAGTCCCGACCTGCTCGGCGACCACACCTTCGAACGCGGTACGGACAGGTTCGAACCCCGGGGCGACAAAGCCCGAGGTTGGTGGCTTCTCGGCGGCCGATCGCACGTCAGCGACCTGTGGGCACATCGAGAGCTCGCGCGATGGGCACGCCTGGCCGGTAGGCCAGATGTAGATAGCTCGGGGCTTGCAACACCGTCAAGTGCGCCGCTTTACCTTGCGCGATAACGCCAATATCGTCTCGCCGCAGCGAACGAGCGCTACCCACGGTAGCCGCGTACAGCGCTTGCGCAGGTGTCAGGTGCATCTCGCGGACGGCCAACGCAATGATCAAGGGCATCGAAGTCGTGTAGCACGTGCCGGGATTGCAGTCCGTGGCCAATGCGATCGGTACCCCGGCCTCGATGAGCTTCCTGCCGTCGGGGTATGGCGATCGGGTGGCGAACTCGACCCCAGGCAGCAACGTCGCGACGGTGTTTCCACCAGCGAGTGCTTCGATATCTCGATCATTGAGGTAGGTGCAGTGGTCCACGCTGGCGGCATCGAGCTCGACCGCAAGCCGGACGCCAGGCCCAGCCGTCAACTGGTTGGCATGCAACCGTAACCCAAGACCTGCTTCGCGCCCTGCGACGAGGATTGCCCTGGTCTCGTCGCCGTCAAAGGCATGCGGACTCCCTGGCTCGCAGAACACATCGATCCACCGGGCAAAGGGCGCGGCCGCCTTCAACATCTCCCCGCAGACAAGCCGGACGTAGGCCTCCCGATCTGCGCCCTGAGGAACTACGTGTGCGCCGAGAAACGTGGTCTCCGACGTCACCTGCGCCGCCAGCTTCAGCGCGCGTAGCTCATCAATCACGGTCAGGCCGTAGCCGCTCTTCACCTCAACCGTCGTGGTGCCTTGCGAACGCATCTCGGCGATGCGTCCGGCAAGCAAGCGCTGCAACGTCTCGTCGTCGGCCGACCGCGTCGCGGTTACGGTAGTTGCGATTCCGCCACCGTCATAGGACGTTCCCGCCATCCGGGCAGCGAACTCCGCGCCGCGGTCACCGGCGAAGACGAGGTGCGAATGCGAATCCACGAAACCGGGAACCACAGCCCTCCCAGCAAGGTCGATTTGCTGATCGGCCTGCGGTGCTGCAATCGCCGGACCAACCCAGCTCACCAGGCCATCGTCGACAACGACTGCGGCGTTGTAGAGGATTCCCAGCTGTGAGCCGTCACCAACGTTGGGGTCATTGGTAACCAACTCGCCGATTCCGGTGACAACGGTTGCCGTCACAGCGCCCCCCAGATAGGCGTAATTGCTTCCTGTAGGCGTGCTCCGACGTCAACGAGGAGATGGGTGCCGGCGGAAACAACGAGTCGCCCGTCGACGATGACGCTATCGATGTCCGCTGCCGTCGCTGACATCAGCACTTGTTCCGGACGGCTGCCTGCCGTCCGAGGCGAATCCAAGCGGACGGAGACGAGGTCCGCTCGGTAACCGGCCTGCAGACGTCCTGCATCCGGCCACCCGATCGAGGCGTGCGCCGTGAGAGCGATCATCAACTCTGACAGGCTGAACCGGCCACGTTCAAGGCTGGCAAGGCGCTCGTGTGACTCCAACCCCCGAGCCTCCTCGAACGAGTCGATGACAACGTGCTGATCGCTGCCGAGACTCACCGGCGTACCAGCGTCGCGCAGTGCCCGTGCCGGGCCGATGCCATCGGCTAGATCACGTTCGGTTGTCGGGCAGAAGCATGCTGTCGTCCGACTCGTCCCGAGCGTTCGGATGTCGGAATCGGTGAGGTGAGTTGCGTGTACCACTGTCGTGTAGTCACCGAGCGCCTGCTCGGAATCCAGAAGCTGGGTCGGCGTACAGCCGTAGAACGCCAGGCACGCTTCGTTCTCGGCTGGTTGTTCGGATAGATGTACGTGTAGCGGCATGGATGCGCCGCTGCGCTGTGCACGCCGGGCAATATCCCCCACGGCCGCCCGCGGCACAGCGCGGACCGAATGAATGGCCGCGCCAATCCGCATCGATTCCGAGGGCTTCAGGCTGTCGACCCGATTCACCCAGGCCGCGACGTCGCCGTCGGAAAACCGTTGCTGGACTTCGTTGAGCTTCAGGTGACCAGTCGGGCCGAGGCCGCCGGTGAGGTAAGCGGTGTCCAGCAGAGTCAGTCGGATACCAGCCTCCGAAGCCGCCGACCGCAGCGCCTCCGCCATCAGGTTGGGGTCGCCGTACCGAACGCCTCCCGGGCCATGGTGTAGGTAGTGGAACTCGCCGACAGACGCTATACCGGCTAAGGCCATCTCGGCATAGGTTGCGCGTGCGAGTGCGTAGTAGGCGTCCGGATCGAGCTTGGCCGCGACGGCGTACATCCGCTCCCGCCACGTCCAGAACGTGCCGCCGTCGTCGTGTGTCCGGCCGCGTAGCGCCCGGTGAAACGCGTGGCTGTGCGTATTGGCAAACCCTGGAAGTACGACGCCCGACAGACGAGTCTCAGTCGCCGGATCGAACGACACTGCGGCCGGCAGCCCCTCATTGGGCGGCGTCCCGGCACCGTGCACCGACAGAAATCGGCCATCGGCGATCTCGAAATGGACGTCGCGCACGAGTCCCTCTGGCAGTATCGCGTACTCGGCGAACAGTCTTGATGTCGTCGTCACTGGCTGAGTTCGGCGATTGCTGCGGCGAGTGCGTCCACTCCGGCGAGGCAATCCGACCGTTCTGCATGTTCCAGGGGCGAGTGCGAGACTCCGGTCGGATTACGGACGAACAGCATGGCCGTCGGCACCCCGGCATTGGCGAGGATGCCGGCATCGTGGCCCGCTCCGGTAGGCATCATCGGGCTGTTGCCCAGCAGAACCGATAGCCGCTCGGCCAGGGCAAGGTCGAGCATCGTCTCATCCGTCCACGACTCCTGCCGCATCGAGCCGCCGAACCTTGTCACAACATCGTCGAGACTCTCCACGAAGGCCTGCACATAGCCCGGATCCGCACCGCGGGCATCGAGCCAGCCGGTGACACTTGATGGAATGGCGTTGACTCCGTTGGGTTCCACGTGGAGTTTGCCGCACGTGCCGAGCACGTCGAACCGTTCGGCCATCGTTCTAGTCTGAACGAGGACGTCAGCGAGCGCGAGCATCGGGTCGTTGCGATCGGTCAACGCCGTCGTCCCGGCATGATTAGCCGTGCCGGGTAGGTCGAAACGCCATCTGCCATGCGGCCAGATCGCGGTCCCGACTCCAACCGGGCTCTGAAGGTCGATCAGTCCGCGGCCTTGTTCCACATGCAGCTCGACAAAGGCGCCCACCCTACGCAAGGTCTCCTCGTCGCGCCCCAGTGCGGACGGCGTAGCTCCGACACGGGTCATCGCCTCAGCCATCGACACGCCTTCGTTGTCGGTCAGAGCGCGCGCACGGTCGGCATCCAACGCGCCCGTGATGATTCTCGAGCCGGCACAAGCGATTCCGAACCGTGCACCTTCTTCATCGATGAAGTTCACCACGCCAATCGGATGGGCAGGCGTGAAGCCCCGCGCCCGCAAGTCGTCCAACGCCGCAAAGGCGGAGATCACGCCTAGCGGGCCATCGAAGGGACCACCGTCGGGTACTGAATCCAGATGCGATCCGACGACTACTCCGGGACGTCCCAGGTCAACTCCCTCATCGGGATCACCCCACCATGCCCACTGATTGCCGGCGCGATCGGTGGTCAGATCAAGGCTTCGAGACGCGGACTCCGCCGCGAACCACTCCCGAAGAGCCGCGTCTTCAGCCGTCCAGGCAAAGCGCCGATAACCCCCGGTCTGTGCGCTGCGCCCGATCGGCTCAATCGCGGACCAGAGCCGGTCGAACGACGACGCGGCAACAGACGGTTCGGTCGGCGTGGACACGGGCTCAGGCCTTCGAAGACTCAGCCATCGGTACCGACACGTTGCCCTCGGCGTACCCGGCAAGCACGCTGTCGTCGGCCGAATCACCAGAATCGATATGCCTGATCACACCCATTCCCGGATCGTTCGTCAGCACACGCTCGATCTTCTGACGCGCGAGATCGGTGCCATCGGCGACCGTGACCTGCCCGGCGTGCAGCGACCGGCCGATGCCGACGCCACCGCCATGGTGGATCGAAACCCAGGTTGCGCCCGACGCGGTGTTGACCAGAGCGTTCAGCAGTGGCCAATCCGCGATCGCGTCCGAGCCGTCGGCCATCGATTCGGTTTCACGATAGGGTGAAGCGACTGAGCCACAGTCCAGGTGATCTCGCCCGATCACGACAGGTGCCGACAATTCTCCGCTCGCAACCATGTCGTTGAATCGAACGCCGGCCTTGTCCCGCTCGCCGTATCCCAGCCAGCAGATCCGTGCCGGCAACCCCTGGAACGCGACCCGGTCCTGAGCCGCCCTGATCCAGCGATGCAGGTGATCGTTGTCGGGGAACAGTTCGAGAACGGCCTCGTCGGTGGCGCGGATGTCTTTTGGATCGCCCGAAAGTGCAGCCCATCGGAACGGCCCCTTGCCTGCTGTGAACAGCGGCCGAATATAGGCGGGCACGAACCCGGGAAAGTCGAATGCCCTCGAGTACCCGCCCTGCCGGGCCTCGTCCCGAATCGAGTTTCCGTAGTCGAAGACCTCGGCGCCGACGTCCATGAAGCCGACCATCGCCTCCACATGTTTGGCCATCGAAACCCGGGCGCGGTCGGTGAATTCCTCGGGCTTTGCTGCGGCGTAGTCATGCCAGTCAGAAAGGTCGACACCTTCCGGAAGGTAAGCGAGCGGATCATGCGCGGAGGTCTGGTCAGTGACGATATCGACGGCTACCCCACGCCGTAAGAGCTCGGGTAATACCGTGGCGCAGTTGCCGACCAGACCGATCGATACGCCGCGACGCTCACGTTTTGCCTTCTCGCAGCGGGAAATAGCATCGTCAAGATCGTCGGCAAGCTCGTCGAGGTAACGGTGCTCGACCCGGCGCTTCAAACGACTCGGGTCGACGTCGACGACCAGGCAGACGCCGTCGTTGAGCGTGACTGCGAGCGGTTGTGCACCCCCCATACCACCGCAGCCACCGGTCACGGTGAGGGTGCCGGCAAGGGTTCCGCTGAACCGCTTGGCTGCCACCGCTGCGAATGTTTCGTAGGTGCCCTGCAGAATGCCCTGTGTTCCGATGTAGATCCATGAACCGGCAGTCATCTGGCCATACATCGTCAGACCAAGGTTTTCCAGCCGCCGGAACTCCGGCCAGGTCGCCCAATCGGGAACCAGATTCGAGTTCGCGATGAGGACGCGCGGTGCCCATTCATGGGTGCGCATCACGCCGACAGGCTTGCCCGATTGAACGAGCATTGTCTCGTCATCCTTCAGAGCGGTCAGCGTGCGCACCATCGCGTCGAAGGCTGCCCAACTCCGAGCGGCGCGGCCGGTACCGCCGTAAACCACCAGGTCGTCCGGGCGCTCGGCGACCTCGGGATCGAGGTTGTTCATCAGCATCCGCATCGGAGCCTCGGTTTGCCATGATCGAGCAGACAGCTGGGTTCCGCGAGCCGCACGTACCGGGCGGGCGCCTTCCATGGTGTTTCCCTTCGCAGATGGGTCAGGTGTATCGATTTGGTGAACGCGAGCCGCTCTGTCAGGTCAGGGGGCCTGTTACCGCTTCGACCGCCGCCAGGGCACGACCTGAGGCGACGTACTGAAACGCGGCTTCGATCTCCGGGGCGAGGTATCGGTCAGTACCCGGACCCGCCACGTCCTCGCGGAGGCCCGCTACGACTGCGCCGGTCGCTGCAGCCGGTTGCAGTGGCGCTCGCAGGTCCAGGGCACGGGCAGCAGTCAGCAGCTCGATCGCCAGAACTCGAGTCAGGCCGTCGATCGAGCGCCGCAGCTTTCGTGCTGCTGACCACCCCATCGATACATGGTCTTCCTGCATCGCGCTCGAAGGAATTGAGTCCACCGAGGCAGGAGATGCTAGCCGTTTCAGCTCGGAGACGATCGCTGCCTGGGTGTACTGGGCGATCATGTGCCCTGAGTCGACGCCCGGATCACCGGCAAGAAAGGCCGGCAGCCCGTGATTGCGGGAGACATCGAGGAACCGATCGGTCCGGCGCTCAGAGATGGAAGCCAGATCGGCCACGGTAATAGCAAGAAAATCAAGTACGTAGGCAACCGGCGCGCCATGAAAATTGCCGTTGCTCTCGACCCTTCCGTCGCGGGTGACGACGGGGTTGTCCACCGCGCTGGCCAGCTCACGAGCAGCCACCAGTTCGGCATGGGCGACGGTGTCGCGTACCGCGCCGTGCACCTGAGGTGAGCAGCGCAGCGAGTAGGCGTCCTGCACCCTGGTGCAATCCGGACCTCGATGACTGGCCATCAGCGGCGAGGCCGCGAGGATCGCGCGGAGGTTCGATGCGCTGTCGGCCTGCCCTGGGTGCGGCCGAAGGGCCTGCAGGTCCGCGGCGAATACCGCGTCGGTCCCGAGCTGCGCTTCAACGCTCATCGCTGCGGTGATGTCGGCAGTGCGCAACAGCAAGTGCAGGTCGTGGCAGGCGAGCAGCAGCATGCCGAGCATGCCGTCGGTGCCGTTGATCAGTGCCAGGCCCTCTTTCTCCTCCAGCACGATCGGTTCGATAGCTGCATCGGCAAGCGCCTCGGCGGCGGGACGCAATCTCGCATCAGCGTCGCGCACCTCCCCCTCCCCCATGGCTGCCAACGCACAATGGGCCAGTGGGGCGAGATCCCCGGAACATCCGAGCGAGCCGTACTCACGCACGATGGGCGTAATACCGGCACTGAGCAGGGCGGCATATGTTCGGGCCGTCTGCAGGCGGACACCGGTGCGCCCCGTCGCCAGGGTCGAGAGACGGAGCAGCATAAGTGCTCGAACGACCTCGCGCTCCACTTCGGGCCCGGAGCCAGCAGCGTGCGAACGAATCAGGCTGCGCTGAAGCTGCGCACGCAAGTCCGTCGGTATGTGGCGGTTCGCAAGCGCACCGAAGCCGGTTGAGACTCCGTAGTGAGGTTCGGTGTCATCGGCCAGCGCCTCGATGATCTTGCGGCTGATCGCAATCTCCGTCTCAGCCTCGTCCGATAGCCGTACGGCTGCGCCGCCGCGGGCAACAGCGACGACCTCGGCGGCCGACAAGGGTCCGATTCCGACCGTGACCGGTGCGGCGATTGTGCCTGTTTCAACCATGCCATCAATCGGACACCCACAACGGTCAGTGGCGCTACCGCTGACAGCCACTTCGTGTCTGGTATCTGAGACTCCGCCGCTAGAGTGATCCTCATGGCCCAGGTACCCGCAGCCACTCAAGTGCTGTCGGTGCTGCGCTATTTGGCCCGGCAGCCTGGCCCAGTTGCGGCTGCATCGATCGCTCGCGACCTTTCGTTGCCGCGATCGACCACCTATCACCTCCTTGGCGCGCTGATCGACGAGGGCTTCGTCGTTCATCTGCCGGAGGAACGCCGTTATGGACTCGGCGTCGGCTCCTACGAATTAGGCACCGGATACGCCCGACAAGTGCCACTACAGCGCCTGGCGCGGGTGCCGCTTGCGACGCTCGTCGATCGGATCGGTCAGAACGCTCATCTGGCCGTCCTGCACGGCAGAGAGGTCATCTATGTAATTGAAGAGCGGGCTCCCGGCCAGCCCTCGCTGGTGACCGACGTCGGCGTACGGCTGCCTGCAGCCCTCACCGCGAGTGGGCGTTCGATGCTCGCGGCCCTGCCTGCAGTACAGGTCAGTGCTCTCTTTCCGGACTCAGACTCCTTCATCGCCCGCAATGAGCGCGGCCCGCGTTCGCGGTCAGCGCTTCGGACACTGCTCGTCGAGGTGCGCCGACGCGGATACGCGACCGAAGACGGTGAGGTCACCCCGAATTTCTCATCCGTCGCTGCAGCCGTACTTGATCACTCCGGGCATCCGGTGGCAAGTGTGGCGGCCACTTTCCCCGATGCGGCGGTTAGCCCGGCACGTCGAGAGTACGTGGCCAGTCACGTCTCGCGGACCGCAAATGCAATCAGCCGACGCATCGGCGGAGAGCGATCTCCGATCCGTAATGGCCTTGAAGTAAAACTGTAAAACGGAATCTCGTCATGCTTCGGTCGAGACCGCGGCTGATACAGTCCCAGCTATGCCAAGGTTCCGCATTCGGGAAGCTGCCGAACTGCTCGGAGTAAGTGATGACACCATGCGTCGCTGGGCGGACGCCGGTCGGATTCCTTCCGAACACAGCACTGGTCGGCGCACTGTGGACGGTGCGGATCTCGCTCATTTCGCACAGGAACTCGCGGCCGAGAGCGAGCGTCCCGCGCCGCGACCGGTGGTGAGCGAATCGGCGCGAAATCGCTTTGTCGGCCTGGTGACCGAGGTCGTGCGAGACACCGTCATGGCGAAGGTCGACATCCAGTCCGGTCCGCACCGGGTGGTCTCGCTGATGAGTCGTGAAGCAGCCGATGAGCTAGGTCTGGAACCGGGCGTCCTGGCGATCGCGTCAGTAAAGGCCACGAACGTCGTCGTCGAGGTACCGATGCAACCACCTGACAATTGATAACGCCGTCAACAGCAGAGCAGGTGCTCGAGAATCCAGCCCATGACCGATTCGGGCGAGGCCAGGCGCCCCAAGGAGCACGTGAAGCGAAGTAAGGGTAGCCTTACTTCGAGCTATCATCCGCACCGATCTTCAGTAACGATCTTCAGTAACGATCTTCAGTAACGGAGCACCTAAGTGACCAAGTCCGACATCGACAGACCTCGCGCCCGCAAGGCTCGCAACCCGCTCGCAACCTCGGTTCGTTCGGTGACACGGTTGAGTGCATCACTCGTACGCGTCGTGGTGGGTGGCGGCGATCTGACTCGCTTCGAGCCTTCGCCGTACGCCGACTCCTACGTCAAGCTGATGTTCTTGAGCGACGAGACAACGTATGAACGGCCGATCGATGTGGAAGCCATCCGGTCGACGCATCCCGCCGAGCATTGGCCGCGACTGCGGACGTACACGGTCCGAAACTGGAATGCTCGCGAACACGAACTGACACTCGATATCGTCGTGCACGGTGACTCCGGATTGGCCGGGCCCTGGGCTGCCGCCGTCGCGCCGGGCGACGAAGTCTTCTTACTCGGCCCAGGCGGCGGTTACTCGCCGACGCTCGATGCCGATTGGCATCTACTGGTCGGCGATGAGAGCGCGCTACCAGCGATCGCGGTCGCGCTTGAGAGACTGCCGGACGATGCGGTCGCCCACGTGTTCGTCGAAGTTCACGGGCCACAGGACGAAGTGCCCCTGGTGCTGCCATCATCGAGCTCCGTGACGTGGATACACCGCGGCGAGCAGCCGGTTGGGCAACGCCTTGTCGCGGCTGTGACAACCGCCTTCGATGACGCCTCGGGTCAGGCGCTTCCGACTGGCGACGTCCAGGCATTCGTGCACGGCGAAGCCGGAATGGTCAGGCAGCTGCGTCGTCTGCTCAAGGTCGAGCAGAAGGTGCCGTCCGACCGGCTTTCTATATCGGGGTACTGGCGCGTTGGCGCAGACGACGAGGGTTGGCGGGCCACCAAGTCGGAGTGGAATCGCAGCGTCGAACAGGACGAAGCCGCCGAGCTAGGCCCCGCCGAACTGCGAGCGTAAACGGCAGGCAGCGACCTCCACTAACCTCGAACGCAGCAGAGTTGTCTCGACAACATCGCATCGATGAGAACTAGCGAGGGCCAGGATGCTGTGTACCCGGATCGGCCTCGTCGTCCATCATGGCCGACCCGTAGCTGTCGCCGCCGCGGGTCTGGTCCGCTCTTGGGCGGCGCGCTACGGGCTGGCCGTCACGGAGGTAGATGTGTGGGCCCAGGAAGACCCTGCTGGGCAGCGACGTAATGCTCGCGACGAGGTGCAGGCAACCGGCCACCCGGACTTGATGGTCACGATCGGCGGCGACGGAACATTCCTGCGGGGCGCGAGGTTGGCCGCCCAGGATGGCGTTCCGGTCCTTGGGGTCAACGTGGGCCGGGTTGGTTTTCTGACCGAGATCGAACCGGCTGAAATCGAGTTGGCCCTTGACGCCTTTCGGTCCGGCGCCGCCTACATCGACGAGCGGCTGATGTTGACAATGAGCGCATCTCGGCCGCTAGAGATACCGCAGAACATGCAAGCGCTACTGCACTTCGGACGGGGGCCGCTTTTACCGCCGCCGCCAATGCGGCCGCCCGTGGATCCGGGACAGGCCGGGGTTTGCCTCGATGTCACCGCAATGAACGACATCGTGTTCGAGAAACTGGCCCGTGATCGCCAGGCCAGCCTTGGCTTGTACATTGACGACGTTCTGTTCGCCTCGTATTCCGCCGATGCGCTGATCGTCGCGAGCCCTACCGGATCGACTGCCTACAGCTTTGCTGCCGGTGGTCCTGTCATGTCGCCCCGACTACGAGCTCTGGTGTTCACTCCCGTTGCCCCGCACATGGTTTTCGACCGGAGCCTGGTCATGGCGGCTGAGGAACGGGTCGCCGTCCGGGTCCTCGAGCAGTCTGGCCAGGTCGCGGTGAGCGTCGACGGGCAGTTGCGGGGCGTCCTCGACCCTGGCGACTGGATCAGCGTGTACCCGGCATCGACGTTGGCAAAGCTTGTCCGCATCCGCCCGTCGAACTTCTACTCCAGGTTGCGAAGTCGATTCTCGCTGACTGACGCTCCGGCCACCGTCAACCAGAACTCCCTGCCCGCTGATTCACTGCTCGCCGGGGAGACTTCGTGACTTCGACCCTGCAGCCAGGGCCAGCCTTACGGATATCAGCGCCACAGATGACCCCCGCGGTTCGCCGCTTCATCGCCAACGAGGCCGGCAGCGCCGCAGTGCTACTCGTCGCGACCTTGGTTGCGCTGGTATGGGCGAATTCGCCTTGGTCGGCAAGTTACTTCGACTTCTGGAGCACGCCTTGCACGTTCCGGATCGGCCCTGTCGGCCTCGAACTGGACCTGCGGCATGTGGTGAACGACGCCGCCATGGCACTGTTCTTTCTTGTCCTGGGCTTGGAAATCAGGCGCGAGACAACCGCCGGCGAGTTGCGCGATCGCAGGTCCCTGACCGTGCCGACCTGTGCCGCGATCGGCGGCATGCTGTTGCCCATCGCGATATATCTGCTCATCAATCACGGAACGACGGCCGGACACGGGTGGGGCATCGTGATGTCAAGCGATACCGCCTTCGTCCTTGGCGTTCTGGCGCTGTTCGGACCTCGATGCCCTGATCAACTCAGGCTGTTCCTGCTCGCTCTGGCTGTCGTCGACGATATCGGCGCGATCACCGTGATGGCCGTCTTCTACACCGACCACGTCAAGATGGTTGCGCTCATGGTGGCGGTCGGCATCATCATCGCCATCTTCGGTCTGCGTTGGCTCGGGGTGTGGAGACTAACGCCCTACGTGTTGCTCGGTATCGCCCTGTGGTGCGCAGCATACGAATCCGGCGTTCACCCCACGCTCGCCGGGGTGCTGCTCGGCTTAATAATTCCGGCACGATCCGTGCCTGCTGAGAACGCGAAGGAGCTGACCATTTTCGGACGGGCGCTCATCGAGGGCCCGACTGCATCGGGAGCTCGACTCGCCTCACTCGCCGCTTCGGCTTCAGTGTCAGCCAACGAGCGATTGCAGCGCTGGTTGCATCCGTGGTCGGCGTACCTGGTCATCCCGGCGTTCGGCCTGGCCAATGCCGGTGTGAAGGCTGATGGAGGCACCCTGCGGGTCGCGTTCAGCTCGCGGATTACATTGGGAGTGGCGCTTGCTCTCGTACTGGGTAACGCCATCGGAATTACCGGGGCGGCGGCGCTCGCACTCAAGACCGGGATAGGCATCCTCCCCGGGAGAGTGCGTTACAGCCATCTGGTTGGCGGTGCCGTCCTGGCGGGTATGGGCTTCACGATTTCGCTGTTCATCACCGATCTGGCCTTCGACGATCCGTCCATGCGCGATCAAGCCAAGATCGGCATCTTGGCCGGGTCGTTGGTTGCTGCACTGCTAGGCGCTTGGATATTGCGGGTCATGGGCGAACGGACATCGCTCTGTTCACCGCTGGGTGATAACGCTCCGCTTGCATTACCGCCGCTGCCATGGTCTTCCCCGACGGTTGCCCTCGGCGGACTGCACCAGTAGCGAGCTGCCGGTCGCCCGCTGCAAGGAGTTCAGCTCGACACGGCCCTCGTACCGATTGCCGTCGATGAACAACGTGGGGGTACCAGCCACGCCGGCGTCGATGCCGGATGCATAATCAGCTTGTACTATCGGGGCAAACGCTTGAGCGGCCGCACCAACGGCCAGCTGTGGATCGGCCCCAACCCCCTTGGCGTAGAGGCTCAGATCAATATCGTTCAGTCGATTCTGATGGGCGAAAAGCTTGTCGTGCATCGCCCAGAACGCCTCTGGCCCAGCCGAGGCAGCCACCGACTCCGCTGCGAGTGCGGCTACCAGTGCGTGCGGATGAACTTCGAAGAGCGGAAAATTACGAAACACCAGCCTGATCTGGCCAGCAGATTGTTCGACCAACTGTCGTAGAACCGGCGCTGCACCCGCGCAGTAGGGACACTCGAAATCGCCGTATTCAACAACCGTTATCGGTGCTTCCGGGTTGCCCAAGATGTGCTCAATGCGCTCGACGGTCGGCATGCGAACCCACCCTTCTACCTCGTACAGTCGGACCAAGTTTAGGCTCGGCAAGGTATCGGCACCATCCCGGGAGAGTGAAGCATGACCTCGTCCACCGACTTGCTCATCGACGCATTCAGCCGGATCGGCAGAGTCGTACATGCGACCCTGGATGGGCTGAGCACCGCCGCCCTGACCTACCGGATCGACGACGAAGCAAACACCGTCGCATGGCTCGTCTGGCATTTGGCAAGAATTCAGGACGCTCAGATCGCGGACGTCGCCGCTAGCGAGCAGGTGTGGACCGGTGAAGGCTGGGCCGAACGGTTTGGCCTGCCGTTCGACGATTCGGCAACCGGCTACGGCCAGAGCTCCGATGAGGTAGCTGCGGTTCAGGTCGATGGACCCGAGCTCCTCACCGGCTATCTCGACGCGGTCCAGCAAGCCTCTATCACCTTCGTCGGCGGGCTGACAGATGATGACCTGGACCGCGTGGTGGACAGATCGTTTAGTCCTCCCGTCACGCTTGCCGTACGACTGATTAGCGTGATCTCAGATGATCTTCAACACGCCGGACAAGCTGCCTTCGTGGCGGGCGTCGCTGTCAGAGACGGTCACTGACTTTCCCGAACTACTGACTTTCTCGAACTACTGACTTTCTCGAACTACTGACTTTCTCGAACTACTGACTTTCTCGAACTACTTCGTCGGGCTCTTTGTCAGGGCGCAATCCGCGCCACACCGGGTGGCGCAACCGCCCGTCGGGCGTCCACTCGGAAAAGGCGACCTCGCCCACGAGCCGAGGCGTCACCCAGTTGGCGTCGCGACTGTCCGCACGAGGGATCTCGTCGGCCAACGGCGACGTACTTCTCACCAGGGGCGCCAGCCGCGCCTGCAACGCTTTCAGCGCCGCCTCGGAGAACCCGGTGCCGACGTGACCGGCGTAGAGCAGCTCGCGGCCGCCTGCGACGACGTCGCGATCTGTGCTGGCCGGTATGGCAAGCAACAGCGAGCCGATCGTCCCGCTTCGACGTCCCTTGCCAGGCCTCCAACCAGCAATGATGACCTCTTGGGTCGAGACATTCTTGATCTTGAGCCAGTCCGAGGAGCGGCGTCCGGGTCGATAGCTGCTCATCAGTCGCTTGGCTACGATCCCCTCGAGACCGTTTTCCTGGCTGGCCCGCAGCACGTCTGCACCTCCACCAATGAAGTACGCCGGCGTTTGCCAAGACTGCCCAGCCAAGCCGAGCTCCTCGAGCAAGGCCCGACGCTCCTGGTACGGCAATCCGATGGTGGGCCGACCGTCCAGATGCAGGACGTCGAAGATCAAGTACACGACCGGGTCACTGGCTGCCAATCGCCGCACCTCGGCAGCACGCGTTATGTGCATCCGCTTCTGCAATCGAGCGAAGCTCGGCCGACCATCGGGCCCGAAGGCTACGATCTCGCCGTCAAGTACGACCTGAGTCGTGCCAAGCGCTTCACCGAGCAGCCTCAATTCAGGGTAGCTCGCGGTCACGTCGATATCGTTTCGCGACAGCGCTCGGACCCTGCCGCCGTCGACGAAGACGACAGCGCGGGCCCCGTCCCATTTGGTTTCATAGGCCCAGTCCTGATCGGCGCGCTCGGAGGGAAGTTGACCGGCTACGGCCAGCATCGGACGAATGACGTCCGGTAGGGCCTGCCAATTCTCCACCGGTGACGGATCCATCCGGTGCATGATCCAGTTCTTGCCCTTCGTGTTGATGAGTACGTAGCGACCCTGCACGCGTTCACCGGAGAGGACGAACTTGACCTCGCGATCGGTCCACTTCTCTATCTCGTAGTGCCCGCGGTCCCAGATTCGTACCTGCCCACCGCCGTATTCTCCCGCCGGGATGCCGCCCTCGAACGTGGCGTAGTCCAGTGGATGGTCCTCGGTCTGGACCGCCAGATGATTGTCATTCGGATCCATTGGCAATCCCTTGGGGACCGCCCAGGAGACGAGCACTCCATTGCGCTCGAGCCGAAAATCCCAGTGTAAAGCCCGCGCGTGATGTTCCTGTACGACGAAGGTGTTGTCAGCACCACTAGGGCGAGTCCCGTGTTCGGGCACTGGCTCCGGCGTCTTCGACGAATCTCGCTTTCGCCGATATTCAGCCAGGCCGTCGCCGCCTTGGTCGTCGCCGATCTGCTCGTCACGGCGCGAGCCACCGCTATGCCGATTGCTCATGGGCCGCCAATCCAAGCAGTGCCTGTAGCGCCATCGCATCGTAGGGCGCACGTACCTTGACATCGTTGTCGAAGTACACGTAAACATCGAGCCCACGCGCGGCCCACGAGCGAATTCGGTCGGCCCACAACGTCAAGCCTGCGTGGTCATACCCACTGGTGTAAAGCTCATCGGCGCCGTGCAGTCGTACGTAGACGAAGTCCGCGGTGACCCGTAGGAATTGCGGCCATTTGCCGGCGGTATCTGCAACCACGACTGCTATGCATTCCTGATCGAGCAGATCGAGAAACTCCGCCGTCTTGAAGCTGTCGTGGCGCACCTCGACCGCATGCCGAAGCGGACGATCCGAGAGCGTACCGGTCCACCCGCCGACCTTGAGCCTACTGTCGTGCCGCCTTGCAAGGTAGGCCGCTTCTGCCGTAGATCGAGGCAGGCGCTGGACGAAGTCACGCACGAGCACGGGGTCGAATTTCAACGTCGGCGGTAGCTGCCACAGGATGGGACCGAGCTGCTCGCCGAGAGCAAGCAACCCCGAAGCCAGGAAGTTCGGCAGCACCTGGTCGGTGTCGCGCAGTCTCTTCATGTGCGTTATGAAACGGCCGCCCTTGACCGCGAACTCGAATCCCTGCGGCGTCTGATGGGCCCAGTTCCAGAAGCTGGTCGGGCGCTGCAACGAGTAGAACGAGCCGTTGATCTCGATGGAGGACATTCGTTCTGCGGCGTATCGCAACTCATCGTGATGGGGAAGGCGCGGTGGGTAGAAATCGCCGCGCCACGGTGGGTACGTCCAGCCGGAGATGCCCACGCGGATCGTCATCACCGAATCGTACGAGAAGCGCGCGCTTGCACCTGTCGGTTGCGACGGAGACGGAACTGCTACGAACCATAAACGCATCTTGACGGACGGCGCGAACTGTGATTGCCAATTACAGGTGGAATTAGAACGGCCTCGGTTCGACATCACCCACGCCGAACCGAGGCCTTTGACCGGCGCCCGTTGCGCGAATGCCGGTCCCGGTTTAGAGAGTGCACCCGCCCGTCGAAGACGTCAAGATCTAAATGATCGGATTATTTTTTATAATTCTCTGGACGTGTCGGCGCTACCGGGTTCGCCTGCCACGATGAACTGGTCCTGAGCGCCTACATAGCAATCTTGAGGGGGGCGACAATCAAGAACCCCACGAAGTTGCATGGTCGTCGTCGTCGACGACGCGACCATCGCGCTGGCCGCAAGCCACACCGCTCGACGAAATTCGAAATATCGAACTATTGCCCAGCTCTTGACCGCGGGCCGTGCGCTGGCGTATGCCACCATTGCACACCGTCGAGCCCCGCATTCGGAGGCCGAGTCACCGATAAACGCAGCGTCAAGTTGATCAATCGCGCCAATTCGTCCGTGTCCGGACGCTATTGACTATTTGGCCTCGCGCAATTGTCGAATCAATCCAGCTCCGATTACGCGCGAGACATGCGGACCGAGTTAAGCCCCCGGAGAGCTACCGCCTGCGACCGCGCGAATATCGGACGGCCAGCACGACAACGACAATCAGGACGATGAGGATCAAAAACTTCATGGCCCCACGATATCGCCCGACCAGTGACCGATCGGTCGCAGTACACCGTGCCAGCCCGGCCTGTGGCCTGCGGTATCAGAGGCCATGGTGCAGGCCGACCATGGGTGACGGTCCGCTGGTGACGGTTCGCTGGGGCGATCTATATCCCATCTCATGGACCCAGGGCCCTCGTTAAGCCAAGCTGCGTGTGTGACCAAGGCAGTCGAAAACCTATTAAACGAGTCAGACGACGATGTCGAGCATCTGATCGCACTCCTTAACGTCGAGCCCATCGGCGCCGATCTGTTTCGCGCCGCAAGCCCCGTCCTTCGTGGCCGCCGCAACATCTTCGGCGGCCAGGTCATGGCGCAGGCGCTACGGGCGGCCGGCGCCACCGTCGAGGAGGACCGGTACCCGCACTCTCTGCACGCTTACTTTCTTCGGGAAGGCAAATTTGCTGAGGACGTGCACCTGCAGGTCGAGCGCACCCGGGACGGTAAGTCTTTCTCGACGCGCCAGGTCACTGCGACGCAAGCGGACGGGCGCGCGATTTTTACCCTGTCGGCATCTTTTCACCGAGACGAGGCTGGGCGAGATTTCGCCACGCCTGCCCGAGAGGTACACCCGCCAACTGCCGAGATGGGCCCGGTTCCATCGCGAGGTTCGAGCATCGGAATTGACCTTGTCGACGGAGCCGGCGCTAAGTCCGGAGCAGTGGAATCAGACAAGCCGGCATACCTCGCCTGGGCGCGCACCCGTGGCCAGATACCGGAAGATCGAGTGCTGAACGCCTGTGTGCTGGCCTATCTGTCAGATTTGGGCACCGGAGGAGTTGCTGCTACGGCGGTAGGTCATACGGTAGGTTCGCACGCCGTTTCCGGCCTGATGATGGCAAGTCTGGACCATTCGATGTGGTTCCACCGTCCGGTTCGAACCGACGACTGGCTGCTGATCGATGCCACCCCGATGTCGACAAACGGCTCTCGAGGCCTGATCGTAGGGACAGTCCATGACGGCACTGGCCTGCACGCCGCCTCATTCGCCCAGGAACTGCTCGTCCGGGAGATTTAAGCGCGAGACGATTCCCGACCAGTCGGTGCCCGACGATCCATTCGGTGGCCGTCAGCTATCGAGGTGGTCTCCGCGCCGATGACTGTTACGGTAGCGATCGTCGAAACAGGCGACAGATTCCGAGCACCTGGCGTGAAATCGGAGCGTCACATTGTCTGAGTCCGCGAAGGCACCCGATTGCCCGAAGCACATGATCTACGGGCCCTGCGGCGGCGTGCGCGACGACCTCACTTGCGAAATGCAGACCAGGCGCTGCCCATTTGCCGACCTGCACGCGGCCGTAGCGTTTGATCCAACTTTGCATGGAGTTTCTGGTCCTCGACCAATCGAAGGTTCCAGCCAGAGCGCACTTCTTCCGCCCGCCGCAACCCGACAGCTCGTTCTGACGGATCTGACTTTGCGGCCCTTCGATGTGCAGAACCTGCAAGATGTTGTCTCAATCCTCGTGGACGCGACTGATGCCGTCCTCGTCGGCGAGCATCAGAATCGACCGGACTTCCCTCCGACGGTGATGGCACAGCTCATCGCTCTCGCGGGTGCTCGAGCCTGGGTCACGCTCACCTGCAGGGACCGCAATCGCCTGGTTTTGGAACAGGAAATCGCGGGACTGCAACAGGTTGGTGTCGACGCAATATTGTGCGTGACAGGCGATGGTAGGGCTCCGGGAATTCGGCCCGGCGTGACCCAGGTCTTCGATCTGGACGGCACGAGGTTAGCAGCGCTGGTCGCGCACGCTGGGCTGACTGCAGCCGTCGCGGAGTCGCCGCAGGCCGAGCCGGTCGGGTTGCGGCCTGAGCGCTTGCGGCAGAAGCAGCGGGCCGGAGCAAGCATCTGCGTGCTTAACCACGTTCGGTCGGTAGAAGGCGTTCGCTCCTTCATCTCGAGAGCTCGTTCTGCCGGTGTCACCGTGCCCTTCATCGCCTCCGTTGCGGTTTACACCGACGACCGCTCTGCATTGACCCTCCAGCGCTTTCCGGGCCTGCACATCGATGACCGCCGAGTCGCCGAGGTACTGGGCTCTGCCGACCCGGTTGGTGCCGGAGTCCGCGCGGCAGTCGCTGAGGCGGCCGAACTACTCGAGGTGGACGGCGTCGGAGGCGTGAACATTTCCGGACTCGCCTCCTCGCGTAGTGAGACCTTCGCCGCAGAAGTCAAGGCAATGGTCGGACGCGAAATCCTGCAGGCGATCTCGTGACCAACCACGGGAGCAGGCACCATGGCGATGGGTCCGCAGCAATGGACGTGGAATTCGACACGGTCGCGACTTGGACGGCCGACGCGGTGTCTGCGCTCGGTCCCGAGTACGCCATCCCGGCTGCCTGCCGGGGCAGCGGTAGCCCAGCCGCGCTGAAATGGCTCGGTCACGAGCTCAACTTCGACAAGGGTTCCGACCTTCTCGACGTGGGTGCCGGTGTCGGCGGACCTGCGGCATTCGCGGCCGAAGAATTCGGCATTCGACCAATTCTTGCCGACCCCATGTTGGGTGCATGCCATGCAGCCCGCCGCCTCTTCGCGTTGCCCGTCGTCGCAGGCATTGGCCAACAATTGCCTTTTGCCACCGGATCCTTCGCTGCGGCGTGGAGTCTCGGGGTGTTGTGTACGACGACGGATAAGCTCGACACTCTGGCCGAGATTCATCGTGTCGTGCGCTCGGGTTCTCGCCTTGGCCTGCTCGTCTTCGTACAAACGACCTCCGAGGTTCCGACGAAGCCCGAAGGAAACGAGTTTCCCTCGGCAGACTCGATTGAACCTTTGCTGCACCGAGCTGGCTTCGCCATCGCCAACGAGGCTGATCTGGATGATTTCCCAGCCGCTGGAGCAGATTGGCAGCGGCGGGCCGACCGCGTGGTGCAGGTCATCGATCAGCGTCACAAGCACGACAGCCGTTGGATCACCGCGCAGCAGCAGCAAAGCAGCATCGGTTGGCTGCTTGAAAATAAGTACCTGCGCGGGCGCCTGATCGCCGCCGAGGCATTGTGACCAGCTAGCCCGATCGCTCCACCCCGAAGCTGGCTTCTCGATGCCGATCCAGGATTTCGCGGGCAGCGTGCGGGAATCTTTCGCCGAGTGCGGTGAAGATTGCGACCGCGTGACCGAACATGATCGCCATGGTCTCCAACGTCACCGGCGCTTCAAGGATGTTGGCGAATCGTTCAGCGTTCAGCTCGCCGTCCAGATCGGCCTCGAGTATCGCGATCACTGTTCGAGCCGCCTCGCCGTCTGTCATAGCTGCCCTCATCCCGGCCCGATCGTTGCTGGATACCAGGGTAGGTTTATCCGCTGCTTCACGGGAGATGACAAGTCTCACCATCGGCGCAGCTACGGCTGGTGACCACTTCCGAGGTCGTCGGCGAGATTTGTCCGTAAAAGTAACTGACCGAAACACTCACGGATAACCGCGACATGACCCGCTGTAATCGGTAGCCTCGGAATATGGCCGACCTAGCCGCGGTGCCGCCGACGCCTGAGCGTGTTCGGCAGGACGTCTACAACTACTTGATGCTGATCGCTGGGCAGGGCAATTACCTCGGGCAAGTTGCATCCGGGATCGCTCAACACGGCCTGGACATCACCGCGATCGCCACATCAGAGAGTCGCGCGGCGGTAAGAGCGATCCTGGACGAGATGGATGAGCAGACCCGGGGCGAAGAGGCAGACATCGGTGGCCCGGATCCGGGCCTCATAGAACGGTGTTCGCAAGCACTTCGACGTGGATACCTCAACCCATACCTCGCCGCGGAGGTGATCGGCACCCTCGAACTATGCCGCGACTTCGCCGAACTCGTCTCCGGCGCCGCCTCAATCCGGGGCGGGGCCGAAGGGCGTCAGATGCGCGGGCTGGCTGATTCGGTACGGTATCGCCTTCAGACCTCGGCCTGACGGGCACGATCCACCAGCCGGCGACGCGACACAACCATCGAGGGGCAACGGCGGGGCTCGCGCCGCCAACTTATAGGTGCGGTGTCGAACACATTTGAGGGGCCACCACTTCCCGTCTTGAACGCCTGCTGCGAGGCTGCGCGGACTACCACCGCCATATCGAGGGGATCTTTCGGCCGTGACCCACACTCTGGACAGTCTTTCGCCACTGATGGCCCTGCGGCCGACCAAGGACGGTTTCGAGGCCGACACCTTCGCCACCGCACACGGATCGATCTTCGGCGCCTACCTCCTGCTCCAACAGGTCATAGCAGCTGAACGCACGGTTCCCGACAAGCGAGTGCTGTCTTTGCAGACGATCTTCGCCAACGGCGGGCAGAGCGGTGAGCCCGTCCAGATTTCAGTGGAGACCATGCAGCAGGGCCGGTCCTTCTCCTGCCTCAGCCTGACCTTCCGGCAGGGCAATGTCATCGTCACGCGCGCGGAAGTACTACTGACCGTCGATGAAGACGACTACCTGCGCCATCAAAGCCCGGAACCGCAACCATTTGGCGGACATGAGTGGCCGACTCGCGCGCCCGGCCTCTGGCCGGGCCAGGTCCGTCGATCGCCGGCATCGGACGAGCACTCTGTTGCGCTGCGGTTCGACCTGGACGAGCCAGTCACCGACGCCACGGTCGGCCGCGCCCTGGTGGCGCTAAGCACCGAACCCGAGGTGCTCTCGGCTCTTCTGCTGCAGAGCGACGTGCCGAGCGCTCCGGCCGGGCGGATGCCTGCCAACGTCCTGACCCAGACCGTCACCTTCGTCGAGCCGATAGATCTCAGCACTGGGTTTGGTCTGACGCTCACTCCGACCTACGCAGGTCACGGGCGGGCGCACGGGTCCGGCCAGGTCGTCACGGAGTCGGGTCGGCTGCTTGCGACGTTCTCGACGACCGGGCTGCTTCGCGCACCGCGCCAGTCGTAGTAGCGAGCTTGCCCCAGGACTGAATGCGGGGCTGCGTACCGAGAGTAAGCGGCTGATTGCGTAAAGATAGCGTAAAGCGGGAACGGTTTTTATATGCCATAGTTGTTGCTATCAGCCGCACAACATACGGGGGTATGTGAGTCATGAGAGGTATCACGAAGGTCAGGGGACTTGCCAAGACAGCCCAACCTGAGCAGCCGGAGAACGTCTACACGGCCAAACACCGAGCGCCCTCGGCCAGCACGGGTTCCAATTCGAGTCTCGGCTCGAACGTGACCGCCCAGGTCACAGCACCGAATCGACCGGCCGGATCAAGCTGACGTAGCGCGGGTAGTCCACGGGCCGACTGGTATCGCCTGAACTCCTTCTCGTCGGGCCTGCCAATGACCGCCGTCCGTGTCGAGTGCAGGTTGTTCGAGTAGCAGCTCGATACGAGCGCAAGCTCGGTGAACGCCACGACGGCCCGTGGACTTCGGCATTTTCGGCTCTGCTGAGTCGAACTCGAACGGCACGTCAGAATCAATAAAGCGGTCCGCGGGCCGCTGCAGGCCCACTCCGCGTGCCAATCTGCGCGCCCACTTCGTACGCTGTCTGGTCGTCCAGGTCAGCACCCGCACCATCGCCTCGAACGCAGCAGCGCCCGGTTTGGGCGAGAGTTCGGATCTTGCCGTTTAGCTGAAACGGAAAAGTCGAACCAGCCGCCGTTTGCCTACCGCCTCGAGTCGGTCCCTCCTCCCCTTGCGTCCGAAACCGCGATCAGCTCACAGTTTCTTTCCCAATCGCACTGTCAGACCAATGACGGTCATATGGTGTCCTTCGCGAAGGATGACACTGGCGACATATTGGCTGCACGAATCGGGCCAGTTCAGAAGGGAGCAGCGGTGACGCAGGAAACCACAGCGGTCGCGCCGGTTCTACCGGCACCGAACAGTCTCACGTCCTTCTTCTGGGACGGTGCACGTGAACACAAGCTGATGATCCAGAAGTGCAACAATTGCGGGCGCTTTCAGCATTGGCCAGAGCCGGTCTGCAATAACTGCCTGTCGTTCGATCTGGGCCACGGTGAGGTGTCAGGTCGCGGCACCGTGTACAGCTATGAAATAGCCACCCAAGCTTTTCACCCGTACTTTGCCGACAAGTTGCCGTTCGTCATCGCGGTAGTCGAGCTGGTCGAACAGCCGAACTTGAAGCTCATCACCAACCTGATCGATTTTCCACTGGACGGCATCGAAGTTGGCGCACCCGTAGAGGTCACGTTCCGTCCCCTCGACGAGAACTTCAACCTGCCGGTCTTTCGCCCGGCAGCCGGCTGAGCGCCCAAGAGAGGAACAACAGACGTGGCAAAAAAGCAGCGCGTGGCAATCGTCGGCGTGGGTTATTCAACGATCGGCCGAGACACCGGGCTTTCACTCGACACCCTGACTGCGCAGTCTTCGATCGCGGCGATGGCAGATGCGGGTGTGACGGCAAAAGACATTGACGGCGTATGCGTACACAGTTTTCCGCACCAATACGTCTCAGCAACCCACACCGCCGCGATGCTCGGCATACCCGACTTGGCCTATTACTCAGGCTCCATCGACGGCGCGGCCTACAGCGTCGCAGCGCTGCACGGTATCGCCGCGGTCGCATCGGGTTCCTCGGACATGTGCTTGACGATCCGCACGGTTCATCGTGCAGGCGCGGCCGGCGGAGCAGCAATGCTTGCAGGTGGCGCGAATGCCGGAGTGCCGGGCAACATGCAGTTCTCCATGCCCTACGGCTCGTTCACCGGGTCTCATTGGGCCGGGCTGTACATGCAGCGCCACATGGCGATGTACGGCACCAAGGAAGAGGACTTCGGAGCCTTCGCGGTAGCACAGCGCGAGTACGCCGTCCGAAACCCGAGCGAATCCTTCTTCAGAGACCCCTTGACCCTTGATGACTACATGAATTCCCGGTACATCGCCAAGCCCTTGCACCTGCTTGATTGCGACTACCCCGTCGACTCGAGCTCGGCGCTCATCTTCACGACCGAGGAACGAGCCCGCGACCTCAAGCAAAAGGCCGTGTTCTTCGACGCGTGGGCAATGGGTACGACCAGGGAGGCAGACTTCAGCCTCGTCGAGGACATGACCCACTCGTCACCGTGGATGGCTTCTCGCCGAATGTGGTCAAAGACGGATCTCAAACCATCCGACGTGGGCGTCGCCGGCCTCTACGACGGATTCACCTTCATCGCAATGCAGTGGCTCGAAGCGCTTGGCTTCTGCGGCGAAGGCGAAAGTGGACCGTTCGTGACTGCCGGCAGCACCCGAGCGGACGGCATCATTCCAACCAACACCGATGGCGGTGCCTGCAACGTCGGCAGGCGCCACGGTGCGAACTTCTTCATCGAAGTGACCCGCCAGCTCCGGGGTACAGCCGGTGATCGGGCATTGCCCAACAACCCACAGGTGGGTGTTGTGAGCAACGCGGTAGGCGGATTCGCGGCGTGCGCTTTGCTCACCGCGGAGTGATGCCGGCCCGTCTCGCTAGTTCATCGACGTGCAGGCTCTGGCCACCACAGCGTTGAGGGCGTCCATCTTGTTCTCGATGTCGAGGAGTACCGCTTTGATTTCAGGCACGATCGCGTCCTCGCCGCCAGAGGGACGAAGCGCAGGTAGCACGAACCTGCGGACCCACGTCCGCGCCTGCGCTTCGTCCAGCTCGAGGCGAGTCACGATCTGTCGCTGTTCGGCCAGCCAATCGATCAACTCGTCGATGGAAAGATCGTCACGGACCTGCCCGTCGAGCTGACCATTTCGGTACGCCTGTCCCATGATGTCCAAGGACATCGCACGGATCGCGGCATCGATGGCGGCCGAAGGTCGCGACGTCAAGAGCATGCGAAGGATCTTGTCGACCTTGATTTCGCGTGCGGCGTAGCCAAAGGCCTCTTCGACCTTCGCGGCGACCGTAGTCAACTTCGCGACGTTTGCCGCCAGAATTTCGGCGTGCCGTCGGGTGAGCTCGATGGCAGCCTCGAACAGCAGGCCGTCGCGGTCGCCGAAATGCCGGTAGGCCGTCGCGCGCGATACGCCGGCGGTCTGAGCCACCGCATCGATGTTCAGATCGCTGATGTCCTCGATCGTCAACTCGTTGAGGTAAAGAACGAGTGCCTCGTTCAGACGCTCGCGAACCTTTGAGCTCGTTGTTCCGGTCACAGCAGGGACGCCCGGAATCCACTAACAGCCTGGTTGAGGGAGGCTGCTCGCTCAGCAATCTCTGCCAGCGCAGCCTTCACGCCAACTTGGTCAGGCGCACAACCATGCTCCGGCCTCAGGATCGGAAGCATGTAGTGGCGCACCCAAGCACGCGCGCCATCCTCGTCGAGGCCCAAGCGGATAACGACGTGTTGTTGTTCGGTCAGCCAGTCGATCAGTTCATCGAGGGTGAGATCGTCGCGGACCTGGCCGTCGAGCTGACCCTCGCGGAGTCCAGGACCGGTGATCTCCATCGCCAGGCTTCGAACCACCCCGTCGATGGCCTGCGTCCGGCGCGAAGTGAGCAACAGTCTGAGCATGTCGTCTGCTCGGATCTCGCGGGCTGTATATGCAAAGCCCACTTCGACCTTGCCCGCAACGGTCGCCTCGGCATTTATCAGCTCGGCTGCGAGCTCGCCATGTCGTCGAGTGAGCAAGATAGCTGCGTGAAACAGCAGGCCATCGCGGTCGCCGAAATGCCGGTACGCCGTGGCACGCGATACACCCGCAGCTTGCGCCACTGCTTCGATGTTGACATCGCCGATATCAGCTGGTGTCAGGGCCGTCAGGTAATCGATCAGCGAACGGTCGAGTCGTTCCCGTACTGAGAGTTGCGCGACAGCAAACTCGACCACGCCTGTCTCCCTCCGAAGAGCATCACAACGGCCAACCCATACCCGTGCACATCGTCGAGCATGTGAAACCGCAATGATACCGTAGCGGTCTTCGTCTCAAGATTCGAGACGCATGTTGTTAACAAATCTTTCCGCGTCCTCTAGCTTTGAGTCCGACAGCTTTGGGTCTGACGTCCGACAGCTTGGGTCCGACAGCCTCGGGTGCGAGGTGCACCGAGGGCTGTGAGCTCCGTCAACCCAGTCACAGCTCCAGCCGCCAGGCGATGCCTTGTGGTACAGCTAACTCGCCATGGCGCACTCGCCACGGCGCGCGTCTCATCGAAGCCGTAGGGGGATCAGATGGACACTTTGCCCAATCGATCCTCGACCGAAGTGACAGTCGGTGCGCCAACTGATCGGCGACGGTGGTACGCCATGGCGACCATCGCAGTCGCCCAGCTGACTGTCGTCCTGGATCTGACGATCGTCAATGTCGCCCTTCCGGACGCCCAACGCGCGCTCGGTATCTCCGACGCGGACCGCCAGTGGGTCGTCACCTCATATGCCTTGGCATTTGGGAGCCTCTTGCTGCTCGGCGGTCGGATAGCCGACTACTGGGGCCGCAAGCGGGCGTTCATCGTGGGAATGCTCGGCTTCGCGCTCGCGTCGGCAATCGGAGGACTTGCCCAGAGCAGCGTTCAGCTGTTCACCTCTCGGGCGCTCCAGGGCGTCTTTGGCGCCCTTCTTGCGCCCGCGGCACTATCGCTCTTGCAGGTGGCGTTCCCGACGGGAGAAGAACGCACCCGCGCATTCGCGGTCTTTGGCGCGGTTGCCGGCGGCGGGGCAGCTGTCGGCTCGGTGGTCGGTGGCCTGCTCACCGAATATGCCAACTGGCGCTGGTGCTTGTTGGTCAACGTTCCAGTGGTCGTCATCGCCGTCATCGCAGCTATCTTCTTCGTCGACGAGAGCAAGGCACACGGCGACACCCGCTACGACATACCTGGTGCGATCGCAGTAACGCTTGGTCTGGCCGCGGTCGTGTTCGGCTGTACGAAAGCGGCGACGGATGGGTGGGGATCGTCCACGACCGTCATCTGCCTAACCGTCGGCGCGTTGGCACTGACCACGTTCGTTCTGATCGAACGGAAATCGAGCCATCCCTTACTGCCGTTGCACATCGTGCTGCACCCGACACGCGGGGGTGCTTATCTAACCGCATTCCTCGCCGGCGCCGCGCTGCTCGGTGCTCTGCTGTTTCTCACGTTCTACATGCAGATAACCCTCGGCTATAGCCCCCTGAAGGCAGGACTGGGTTCGCTGCCGATGACAGCGGTGTTCATCGTGGGCACTCGCTTCACCGAACGCTTGACGAACAGGTTCGGCGCGCAGCCAATGATGGTCGCCGGCGCCACCATAGCCTCCTTCGGAATGGTCATCCTTACCCGAATCGGACTGCACACGCCCTTTGCCATGTATGTCTTGCCGGGCCAGATTGTGCTCGGCGTGGGGCTCTGCGCACTGTTCATCCCGCTGTCGAGTGCGGCCCTTATCGACGTCGACGATCACGATGCGGGTGCGGCGAGTGGAATGCTCAACGCGACCCAGCAAGTCGGCAGTGCGGTCGGCACCGCTATTTTCAGCACGATCTACGCCTCCGCGGTCGCGTCATTTCTGGCCCACCATTCGCCGTCTTCGGATTTGCAGGCCCTCGCTCAGATCCACGGGTATGTCGTGGCTTTCTGGTGGGCGACCGCAGCCATGCTGGTTGCCGCGCTCACGGCGCTCGTGCTGATCCGAGTGCCCAAGGGGGGCGATCTGCCCGACTCGGGACACGCGAGCTTCATGTAGTCGCGACAGCCCGAGGCGGATTAGGGGTCGCAGGAACCGCGGCAGTTTGCCGCCGCGACAGACGCGGCAGCAGTCGTGGCAGAAGGCGTTGCAGCAGTAAGCGCTGGCACCTTGGCCGATCGCGATCAGTCGATAGTTGTCAGCTGCGATTGCGGGTGCAACTCCCGAATCACGTCTACCGCCTGACCGATCGGCGCGCCTTCGGCAATCAACGCCCGCAAGCGCATGACGGCCCGAGCCAAGCCGAATCCAAGTACTCCGGTCAGCCGCTTGCCCCGGCTGTAGAGGAATAGTGGACGGTCCCCCGCGGCTCCACTCAGCAACATTGTCAGATCCGCCGAGGCGCTCGGCTCGCCGATCGACTGGATCTTCGTACCGTACTGGTCGCTCCAGAAGTACGGGATCTCCTCGAGTGGTTTGCGCTCATGTGTGCCCTCGGCGATGTGTCTGGCCACAATCGCTGCGTGGTCGCTGGCGTTCGTCCAGTGCTCGACCCGATTGTGCCGTCCGGTCTGGACGTTCACCCACCGGGCAACGTCACCGATGGCGTAGATATTCGCGTGCGACGTCGCGCCGACGGCGTCACATACGATTCCGTTGTCGACGATCAGCCCGCCCGATTCGAGCCATTCCGTATTTGGATTTACGCCAACCCCGACGACGAGCGCATCCGCCTCGATCCGGGTGCCATCGGACAACGTCATCGCGACCATCCGGTCACCATCGGACTCAAGGTCCTCGATGGTTGTCTCGCAGCGAAGATCCACCCCCGCCTGGAGATGCATGCGCGCGATCTGCTGGCCTGCTTCGGGGCCGACGATGTGAGCCAACGGGGTCGGGAGCATCTCGATAAGCGTGACCGAGCAACCCATCTCGCGAGCGCTTGCGGCAACCTCGCAACCGATGAAACCTGCACCGAGCAAGGCGAGGTGGCCGCGTTGGGCGATGAGCGGTGCGATAAGCGCTGCATCAGCTGCGGTACGGAGGGAGAACACGTTGCTAAGGCCGTCGCCGAGTCCCCATGGGCGTGCCCTCGCCCCCGTCGCGACCACCAGAACGTCGTAGGGGACCTGCGAACCATCTGCAAGTTCTATCTGCTGCTTGATGGAATCCAACGCTGTCGCCGCCGAGCCTGACAGCAGTGTCACGTTGAGCGCGGTGAACTCATCATCGTTCAGCAAGTAGGGCGGATTAGGTTTGGTGCCCTTGAGGACGTCCTTCGAAAGCGGCGGCCGGTCATACGGCGCACCGGGCTCATCACCGATGAGTGTCAATGAACCATCGAAGCCGAGTTGGCGCAGCGCTTCAGCCACCTTCAGACCTCCGACGCCGGTGCCAACGACAACGACCGAACGGGTATCAGACATCAAGATCCTCCGGATCGGGCTGCAAAGTCACGCTGCAGGATGGGGCTTGTAGTCCCGGGCGTGCGGCAACGCCGGACGTAAGGACGTGTCTTTGGACCCAGCAGACAAGCCAGGAATATACATCGACTTTGCAGGTCAATCAGTGGACAAAGTCACTGCGTTCTGACCGCCGACGCCGAAGCCGACACTGACACCGACAGCCCAAGCCGACAGGGAGGGCGGGTGGCGGCACGAGCTTCACTCTTCGGGCGGGGTCGCCTTGGGGTGACTGCGAACCAGTTCGGTGTCCTGACCGATCGGACCAATCTTGCGCGAGCCGCGCGGCGAACCGACGGGCTCAGTCCGGCCCTCGAGAATCTGGGTGAAGAACAACGCATTGTCAGCGGTGTATTGGGTAAGGTCCTCAGGAAGATCGTCTTCGTAGAAGATTGCCTCGCTCGGGCAGACCGGCTCGCATGCGCCGCAGTCAATGCACTCTTCGGGATTGATGTAGAGCGCGCGTTCACCTTCATATATACAGTCGACCGGACACTCCTTGACACAGGTTTTGTCCATGACGTCGATGCATCCCAAAGTGATGACGTAGGCCATCTTGCCCGGTGTCCTTTCAGGTAGATCAGATCGAAGATCAATTGCGAAGCTCACCAGCGACCTGCCAGCGCCGACAGACGACTCTGTCGCACTGGCGTTCACTTTATATCTTTGAGCCTGTTATTTATTCATCTCGCATCCGAGACGGATTCGTGAGATCGTATCAGCGTCCGACCGGAAGTCAACGTCGAAACGGTTGCAATGCACGACCTCTCGCGACCGCCGGACCGGTCGTTCCTACTAGCTGTGCAAACCCGGATAGCCAGCGAAGATAGACCTGAGAGCCACCCCGTACGGGCATTTTGAACCCGACAAACCCTTGTATGCCCCGGGTCACACTGATACGGTCCATGGGCAGGGTCTCACCTGCGAGAGAAAGTCATGCCTGTATACCAAGGCCCTAACTGTCCGGAATCTGGCATTGTCCACTGCCGGATCCGTTGGTTTCACAGATGAGGAGAGACAGATGCCCGAAGGCGGTCTGAGTTCGTTTACCGGGGAATCCCGAATGCTGATCGACGGCAAGCTCGTCGAAGCGGCATCTGGCCGAACCTTCGAGAACATCAACCCTGCGACGGAGGAGGTGCTCGGCCAGGTAGCCGACGCCGACGCGTCGGACATGCAGCGCGCCATCGGCGCGGCTCGCCGCGCGTTCGACGAGACGTCCTGGTCGACTGATCATGCGTTTCGCGCCCGCTGTCTGCTTCAGCTGAAGGAGGCCATTGAAGGTGAACGAGAGGAAATGCGGGCGGAGCTGATCGCTGAGGTCGGCACCCCGGTCGCGGTGACCTACTCAGCCCAGCTCGACGCGCCGCTGGAAGACGCATTCAGCTGGCCCGCCAAGCACATCGAGGAATTCCAGTGGGATCGCCAGCTCGCGGACGCGGCACCCTTCGGCATGCGCAGCAAGCGGTATGTCTGGAAAGAGGCAATGGGCGTGGTGGGCAGCATCGTCCCTTGGAACTATCCGTTCGAGGTCACCAGCAACAAGCTGGCTCAGGTACTTGCGACGGGAAACACGACCGTACTCAAGCCCGCACCGGACACGCCCTGGAATGCGACGCGACTCGGTCGCCTGATCGCCGAGCACACGGACATTCCGGCTGGTGTCGTCAACATCGTGACTTCGGCCGATCACCTTGTCGGCGAAGAACTGACGCTCGACCCGCGCGTCGACATGATCTCGTTCACGGGATCGACCGTTACCGGCAAGCGGATCATGGAGAAGGGCGCAGCGACGCTCAAGCGGGTGTTCCTCGAGCTCGGTGGCAAGTCGGCCATGATCGTCCTCGACGATGCCGACTTCGCAACTGTCGTTCCAAGCGGTATGTCGGTTTGTGCCCACGCAGGGCAGGGGTGTGCAATGCAGACCAGAATGCTGCTCCCCCGCTCCCGCTATGAAGAAGGTGTCGAGCTCATCACGGCCGCTATGGGCATGGTTCCCTATGGCGATCCGACCGACCCGAACAACATGATGGGCCCGCTGATCAGCGCCAAGCAGCGCGGCCGCGTCGAGGGTTATATCCAGAAGGGTATCGACGAGGGCGCGAAGCTGGTCGTCGGCGGCAAGCGTCCCGCCCATCTCCCCAAGGGTTGGTACGTAGAACCGACACTATTTGTCGATGTCGACAACACGATGACGATCGCGCGCGAAGAGATCTTCGGTCCGGTGTTGGCTGTCATCCCCTACGACGACGATGAGGACGCCGTCCGGATCGCCAACGACAGCGACTTCGGCCTGTCAGGTGGCATCTTCGGCAGCAACGACCGTGCGATGGCGATGGCTCGGCGCATTCGCACTGGCTCGATGAGCGTAAACGGTGGCTCGTGGTATGGCGCAGATTCACCCTACGGTGGCTACAAGACGAGCGGCATCGGTCGCCAGAACGGTCTCGAAGGTTTCGAGACATATCTCGAAACCAAAGCCATCGCCGTAATCGACAACTGAGGAGAGGCAGCCATGGCAGAGACCGGTACTGCGTTCGACAACATTCCGACCGATCCGGTGCGCCAGGCCGAGCTGACGGAATTTGCCCGTCAGCGCGCTGCCGATCCACGCGGGTACTTCAGCCGGCTTCGAGCACAATGTCCCGTTGATTTCAACGAAGGCACTGACGGCAACGTGCAGGTGCTCAACCGCGACGATGTCGAGCTCGTCCTGCGGGACACGGAGCTGTATTCAAACGTCATGGGCATCATGGGAAGCGCCGAGCCTGTCATTCCACTCGGCGTCGACCCGCCGCAGCACTCCGAATACCGCCGGTTGCTAGACCCGCTGTTCTCTCCACGCCGGATGGCAGCGCTCGAGCCGACGGTTGCCGCCCACGTGAACAGCTTGATCGATAGCTTTATCGACAAGGGTGAATGTGACTTCTCCGAGTCCCTGGCCGTTCCACTGCCCTGCTCGACATTTCTGAGTTTGCTCGGTCTGCCGCAGGAGGAACTGCTGGATCTGGTGCGCTGGAAGGACATCATGATCAGGCCTGCCGTGGTGGCAGGCAGCATCGAAGCGGGCCAGAAACTGCAAACCGAGACCGCGGGTCTGATCTACCAACGTTTCGGGCGGGCAATGGCCGAACGCCGCGACGATCCTCGCGATGACCTGATCAGTTTCCTGCTGACCGCCGAAGTCGAGGGTGGTCGACGCCTCGATGACAGCGAGATTCTCCGCACGCTTTTCCTGCTGTTGGCGGCGGGTCTGGACACGGTAACGATTTCGCTTCAGTGCATCTTCAACTACCTGCTGGAGAATCCAGGAGCGCGCGAGATGCTTGTCAACGAACCGGAAACGATGGATGGTCTCATCGAAGAGGTGCTGCGTTGGGAGTCTCCAGTGCAGGGCGGTGCCGCGCGCCGGGCCACTCGCGACACCGAACTGTCGGGCTGCCCGATCCCGGCCGGCACCCTGGTGCTGCCGATGATCTCAGCGGCGAACATCGACCCGGCGATACCCGGAGCCACGACCGTTGACGTGCGCCGCGGCGACAAGCGCCACCTCTCATTCGGGGGTGGACCGCACCGTTGTCTAGGCTCGCACCTCGCGCGGATGGAACTGCGCACGGTAATCCGCGAGTGGCACAAGCGAATTCCTGAGTATCGTCTCAAACCGGGTGTCACCGTCGAGTGGAACGGCTCGTCACTACGGGGTATCGACTATTTGCCGCTGGAGTGGGACGTGACAACGGAGGAAGCACGTTGAAGATCTCGATCGATGCCGACCTTTGTCAGGGACACGGTCGCTGCTACGAGCTCGCGCCGGACATCTTCACCGATGACGAACGCGGGCGCGGCTCGGTGACCACACCTGACGTTCCGCCAGAGCTCGCAGAGATGGCCCGAGCCGCAGTGAACGCTTGCCCGGAAAGGGCTATCTCACTTACCGAGTAATGCCAGAACACGGCGACGACAACGTGATTGGGCGCCCCCTCCGGGGCGCCCAATCACGCTTTCGGGTGGCTATTCCTGCACGCTGATGGCGCGCTCAGGACAGTTTGCAGCACCATCGCGAGCAGCTTGCTCGAGACCCGCCGGCACGGTCAGTTCGGTGATGTTGCAGTAGCCGTCATCGTCCAATTGATAAACCTGCGGGGCGACCGCATTGCACCGCGCATGTCCGCTGCATTTCGACTGATCCAGAGTCACAATCACGTTTTGTCTCCCTTATTGGTTGCTGCCAGTGATCCTGCTAGTCAGGACCACCGTTTGTACAGAAGTCGGCGGCTACCTGCGAGATAGCCCCGTTGATATGTAGCGGGATTGTTGAGCGAGTGTCCCAAAAAACATCGAGCACTGCCACCTAAGCCGCGCCATTAAGCAGATGAAATAAATCCGAGTGACGATTGACTGTGCAGATAGTCTCCATCTGCCGAGATCTATTGAACGAGCCTCGCGATCATGATAGCTTTTTGCCGTCTCATCTCTGAGACGAGACACATGATTTGTAAATAGTGCCGTCTGATCAGACCGCATCGATTCAGCAGGCGATCTGTTCGACACAGGATCGAATCAACAGACGATCGCCCAAGCAGACGCCTTACTCCTGCTGGCGAAGTCGAATACCCGCCGTTGCAGCCGCGAATAGACCATGCGGGCGTCAGCCGAGCATTGACCCGATCAAAGAGGATGAGCCGTGACCCAAGCCCCGGAAGTTGATATCGCCATCGAAGCTGTCGCGAGCGGGTGCCCAGTCGCCGACTGGAGCAGCCAAGGTCCACCGCGCGCGCCGATGAGCTATTACGCCGAGATGGACCGGCTGCGAAGCGAAGCAGATGTCTTGAAAGTGAATGAGGGAGCCGGCTTCACATTCTATACGCGGTACGAACAGATTCTCGAGATTGCGCAGCACCCTGAGTATTTCTCCAACCAGACCATTGACCCGCGCACCAACAAGCCTGGCGGCTACGAACTCGTCCCGCAGAGCAGCGACGGGGCCAAGCACGCAAAGTGGCGCCGAGTTCTGGGCTCGTACTTCTCCCCCGGTCGGATCGAGAAACTGTTGCCCAGCATCAGAGGCCGCGCAATAGAACTGATCGAGTCGTTCGCAGACCGCGGGCATTGTGACTTCGTCAAAGAATTCGCGCAGCTGTACCCCACAGCAATCTTTCTCGACATCATGGGTTTGCCAGCCGATCAGCTCTCCAAGTTCATGGCATGGGAGAAAGACATCCTGCATCCTGCAGCGTCCGATATGGATGAGGCAATCAGAATCTCCCAAACGGCTCAGCAAGAAGTCACCGACTACTTCGTCGAGATGCTCGTCCAGCGACGTGCGATACCTGCAGAGCAGCGCGGTAAGGACCTCGTTTCGGAGGCGCTGACCTGGAAGATCGATGGCGAACCGATCGATGAGAACGACTTGCTCTCGTTCTACCTTTTGATGTTCGAGGCCGGCTTGGACACTGTGACCGCTGAGATCTCATGGGGCTTTCATCACCTCGCAACCCATCCAGTCGATCGCGACCGCATCGTGTCTGATCCGGCGGTTATCCCAGCCGCGGTCGAGGAGCTTCTGCGCGTCTACCCGATGGTCACCATTTCTCGGTTTGTAACTGAAGACAACGAGATTGGCGGTTGCCCATTGAAAGCTGGTGAGCGTGTGATGCTCAGCCTGCCATCGGCGGGCCGCGACGAAAACGTGTACGAGAACTCGACGACCGTGAACTTCGATCGAGGAACCATCCAGCACCTCACATTCGGTGCTGGACCACATCGTTGCCTCGGTTCCCATCTTGCGCGTCACGAGCTGGCGACCGCATATGCGGAGTTTCACAAGAGAATCCCGAACTACCGTCTCGCCGATGGTGCCGAGTTCACCGAAACCCACAGTGGTCTTTTCGGGCTGACGAGCCTGCCGCTGGTGTGGGACGTGGAGGGTAAGTAGCGGTTCACTGTGTTTGATGCCAGCAACGCTTTCAATACCTGAAGGTCGGGCCGGGTGCGGAGGCACCCGGCCCGACCTTTTGCTCAAGCGACATCGCCAACTACCTGATTTACTCCGATTTACAGCGATTTACTCTAAGCCGGTGATCGTTACTCCTGGATGCTGATCGCCCGCTCGGGGCAGTTCGCCGCACCGTCCCGAGCCGCCTGCTCGAGGCCCGCCGGCACCGTCAGCTCATCGATCGCGCAGTATCCATCATCGTCGAGCTCATAAACCTGCGGAGCGACCGCATTGCACCGGGCATGTCCGCTGCACTTTGCCTTATCTACTTTGACGAGCACTGTGTCTCCTTCGTCTGAACGGCCTCAGGCATCCAAATCCCGCTGGATCAAGGACAGCCCTCGGCGGTCTTCGGGTTCCGATCGACTGCCCTCATGCGTCCTCGGAAAGGCTTGATGAGTTAGTTCATACTGTCAATATCAGCGCTGAGACACAATAGGAGGGTCGGCTCCTTTAGCTGCAGAGAACCTCGTCACGTACGAAAGGTGAGCACAGGACTCCGCCGAGGACGCAAGGTCCGCGTCGAGCTCGGCCCTGACGGCGCGGACTACCGCTACATCCTTGCCGACGAATTCACCGACGGAAGTGGCGAACACAATCACAGCCTCGGCATGGGCTGTTACCTCGCTGATAGAGCCCGCCTGACGTACTCCGGCCGATTCAGCCCCGGTGATCGCATCATCGTTGCGAGCGAGTACGCAGACGTCGTGGCCAGCGTCGCGAATTCTGATGACCATCGGCGGCCAACCCATTCGGCCGGCTCCAATGCATCCGACCTTCATCGAATCTCGCATTCACAGCGTGACAGTGGCGCCCGGCTGTATGGCTCGATCAGGAATCAACGGTCAGTAACAACGCTCCAGCGGGCGTGAGGCCGCCGCTACTCACGACCGCGACCTCGCAGTTGGCGACCTGACGAGCGCCGCCGTCCCCTCTGAGTTGCACGATCGCTTCGTGCATCAGGCCCATCCCGTGCGTGCGACCATGCGACAACTGGCCACCGTGCGGGTTGAGGGGGATTATCCCGTCCAGCGCGATGTTCTTGCCGCCGTCAAGGAAATCCTTTGCCTCGCCAATGCCACAGAACCCCAGCGCCTCCAGCCATGAGAGGCAGTTGAACGTGAACCCGTCGTAGAGCAGAGCGACGTCGACGTCGCTCGGACGAAGCGAGGACCGCGACCACAGGTGCGCCGCCGGACCGAGAACCTGCGGTTCATGCGTGAGCGTCGACTGATCCCACTCGGTTCGCTCGATCAGCTGCGTCCCGACAGCCTCGATCAGAATTGGCTTGTGCGGCATATCGCGGGCGACATCCACCGCGGAGACGATCACCGCTATCGATGCATCGCAAGGGACATCGCAGTCGTACAGACCAAAGGGCGTCATGATCATCCGGGCGCCGAGGTAATCGTCCATTGTCATCGGCTCGCGATAGATGGCAGTCGGATTAAGCCCAGCGTTGCGTCGCTGGTTCAGGGCGATCCACCCCAGCGTCTCGCGGGTCGTGCCGTATTTGTGCATGTGACGCTGTGCAGTCATGGCGAGCGTGTGGCCCGCGCTGCTGGCACCGTACGGCAGAATGTGCTCCATCGGCGCGCCGATTCTGCCGCGATCCGCGCTGATGCGCCCACTACGCATGAGGGTTTCGTGCGTGGACTGCCACAGCGTGCGAAAACACAGCACGTGTTTGGCCTGTCCGGTAGAGACTGCCATCATCGCGGCGATGACAGAGCCGCCCGGCCCGAAGGTCTCTCCACCACCGTTGTACCAACTCGGCCGGATCCGTAGAGCGCTCTCCAACGCGGTGACGCCGCCCTCGCCCATTCCCGCCGTTCTACTGCCCGGGTAGGTGGCGAGGCCGTCGATGTCCTCCACCTTCAACCCAGCGTCCTCGATCGCGGCCAGGCACGCATCCATAGCCAAGGACAGCGGATCCACCATCTGTCGCCGACCGATTTTCGAATATCCGATACCGGTGATCGCCGAATCCTCTTCGAACTTCTTCTCCGAGATCCTCGGCCGGACGAGGCTAGCCATCTTTTCGGGCGCAACTTCGTCCGCCGGCAGCTCGGTCAGGTCTGTCGCCTCCGTCGCCGTGAACAGCGGGAACCACACGTCATCGACATGCTCGAAAACGACCTTGACCTCTTGCCCGATCGCCAGACTCTCGGGGTCGGTGTCCACGATTCGGGTTGTGAGCCTCACCCGATCGTCTTCGTTGATGGCAACATGACCGATCGTGTAAGGCGCATCGAGGCCCGGCAGGCTCATTCGGTGGTTGACCGTGAAGCCGATCAGGCGGCCAACCCCTGACACCTCGGTAATGCTGATGTCGCGGCTGCGGCAGTGGTTGCAGATGGGTTGCGGTGGATGAATCAAACCTTGGCAGGCGGTGCACTGCTGAAACCTAAGGACCCCATCCTTGCCCGACGTCCAATAGAACTCGTTCTGATCAGTAACTTCGGGCAGGATGCGGCCGGACGGGGACATTCGCTGACTCCTCGCTGTGTGAGTGCGGTGATTGTCGCGCGCAGAATTACCGCAACGGACCCCACCGAAACAGCCCTACTGCCGACGGAGTCGCGCAGGTGGACTGTCCGGTTGGGCTACGCAGCAAAGCGCCTGTGAAACGGATTGGTCGCACGGCAATCGAGCCGCACACCGCGCAGTCCTCAGGTGACAGCGCCCGCGATCTTCAGTTCGATGAGTTCCTCATCGGTCTTACCGATCTCGCGAAGGATTTCATCGGTGTGCTCGGCGAACTGTGGTGCCCGCTTGGTGTCCACCGGGGTCTCGTCGAACTGGACCGGATTGGTCACGAGCTCCCGCTCGATGCCATCGAAGTCGATGACCTTCGCGACGAACCCGTTGGCACGCAGCGATGGATCCATACCGACCTCGTAGGTGTTCTGGACCAACGCCCACTGGCCTTTGGCGCCAGTCATCTTCTCCACCCATTGCTCGTACGTGAGCGCGCCAATGATCTCAGCAACCATTGGAGCAGCAACCTGAGCGTTCGCCATGATCTTGTCCGGGGTGTTGAAACGGTCGTCGCTTGCGAGATCCGGGCGACCCATGAGCTCGCAGAATTCGGGCCAGTACACACCCGGCTGCAGCATTGTCAGCATCAGCCAGCGGCCATCCGACGTCTTGTAGGCACCAGCCAGCGGATTGGTCGGCGCACCGTACTTGGGAGACACCGTCGGCGGCAACGGGCCGCCAGCCATCAAAGCCAGATTTGTGGAGAACTGCGTTGCCCATGCTCCGACACTCAGGAGCGAAACATCGACGATCGAGGTCTCACCTGTCGCCTTGCGCGCGTAGAGCGCAGCCGCAATGCCGCCGGCGATCGTCATACCGCCCATGGAGTCTCCGTAGGCACCGGTGGGCATGCCGATCAGGCGATCCGAATCCGGCGGCGTGATCGCGCCACCGCTACCTGCACGAGCCCAGAAGGCGGTGCTGTCATAGCCACCTTTCGCGCCATCCGGACCGCGCGAACCGAAGGCGGTACCTCTTACATAAATGATGTCCGGATTGATCGCCCGGATATCGGCGACCTCAATCCCCAGCTTGGCCTTTGCGCCCGGCAGGAAGTTGGTGACGAAGACATCCGAACGACGGACCAGCTCCGCCAGGATTTCTTTGCCCTCGGGAGTCTCCAGAGCAAGCCCGATGCTCCGCTTGCCGCGGTTAGGACCTTCCATGATCGGAAAGAACGACTTCGAGTCACTTGCCAGATCGAGACCGAGCAGACGCACCAACCCGCGCTGGGCATCTCCGGTGACTGCATGCTCGACCTTGATGACGTCAGCACCCCACTCCGTCAGCACCGCGCCAGACGCAGGTACAAACGTGAATTGAGCAACCTCAAGGACGCGTACACCTTCCATAGGACGCTGCATAGCCAAACTCCTCGCTCATCGGTGACCCACTGAATCGACGTCACCTGGATTACATCAAAGTCCTTACAAGATCTTGCTGTTGAAGAGCCGACCGAAAGCGAGTGCGGCTCTCGGCGATCCACTCGCGTGACCATATCGGCTCTGGGCATCATGGAAATCCGGCTCACTCCGCAAGGAGTCAGCTTCACGGGACTGTAAGTCACCCACGACGGATTGGCAACGATTCATGGCCACATCGACAGCGCGTTTTGATCACCCTGCGGTGGCCGCGGCGGGCACCGCACGTGTGCATCAGACGCCGAGTTCGCGGGTGAAGCCAGGGGGCATGTACACGTCGTCCGGGCTCAGATCATGAATCGACGTGTGACCGAGGCCCAGAATGGCTGAATCGATGCCGCCGCGCAGAATGTCCAGCACGTTCTCGACGCCTGCCTGGCCATTTGCGGCGAGCCCCCAAAGGTAGGCCCGGCCGATCATCACCGCTCGAGCTCCAAGGGCTAACGCCTTGACGACATCACTGCCACGGCGAATGCCGCCGTCCAGCACGACCTCGATCTGGTCACCGACGGCTTTGGACACTGCAGGCAGGGCACGAATGGTGGCGGGAGTCCCGTCGAGATTGTTGCCACCATGATTCGAAACCGAAATGGCGGTTACGCCCGCGTCGACGGCTCGCTTCGCGTCATCGACGCGAGTGACGCCCTTGAGCATGAAGGGGCCGCCCCACTGCTCACGTAGCCAGGCAACGTCCTCCCAGCTCGGGAGCGGGGTCTGCATCCATTCGCCGTACGCGCCGAAGAACGTTGGCGCGACTCCGCCGGGCGGCGTCAGGTTCGGCGTGCTGAGATCGGGTACGTGGCCAGTCTTCGCGAATTGATAGAGCCATTTCGGGCGAGTGATCCCTTCCGGGGCGAAACGCAACATCGCCTTGAGATCCATCTGCTCCGGAATGCTCGGGCTACCCCAGTCTCGACCATTGGAGAAGGACCAGTCCAGGGTCATGATGAGCCCGACCGCACCCGCGGCCCGGGCCCGCTCCATCCGCTGAACGAGAACTTCACGAGTGCCCAACCAGTACATCTGGAAGAACGTTTGGGAGTTGACTGCGGCGACCTCTTCGATCGTCTTGCTCGCAAATGAACTGAGGCCCATTATCGTCCCGCGCGCCGCCGCCGCCCGTGCTACTGCTACCTCGCCGTCCGGGTGCACAGCCTGCACACCGGTCGGCGAGATGATCACCGGCAGCGATATCGACTGGCCCATCACCGTGGTCGTGAGGTCGCGATTGCCCGACAAGCCGGCTACGTGCGGCGCGAAGCCCAACTCGCCGAACGCGGCCAGGTTGTCGTCGAGGGTCACGCCGCGCTCCGAACCAGCCAACAGCGCGCTGTAGACAGACTTCGGCAAGCGCTTCTTCGCACGCCGCTGCGCCTCAGCCACAGTTTCGAACCAACCGTTAGCCACCGAAAACCTCCTCGACAATCCCCAGAATTATCAGGACATTACCATTACGACACCCTGTGCCGATATAGTTTCATACGATTATTGCTTGCGATGATGCCGAACGACTAGGCGAACAACTGGTTCAGCGCCGGTGCGACCTCTCGGTGGTTGCCGACTGCGAACATGCGGCCGCGGCCGGCATGGGCGAGTTCGCGTCCCAGCTCGAGATCCTTTTCTCCCGACGTGTCAAGTAGCACGTCCAGTCGGGGCAGCCGATCCACCGGCCCGCGCGGGTCGGGTCCGGCGTTGTGCACGCAGTCCGATAGCAGCAATACCCGAGCGTCCAGGCTCGGGCGTCGACTGAGTTCCGCTGCAGCGATCTGCAACGGAAACCCGACATTGGTCAATCCCTGAGCAGGTATCCGCAAAAGCGCGTCCAGGAGCTGCAACGGAACGAAGGTAGCGCCGAGATGGAGCAGGACGGCAGCGTCGGACCAGAACGCGATCACCGACAGATCGTCGGAATGCAGCTCGCCCGCCAGCGCCCCAACCGTGGCGGCCGCGGTGTGCACCCGCTCCCCCTTCATCGAACCCGATATGTCCACCGCCAGGACCACTGCACGACGCGTGCGGACCCGCTCGCGAACCACAATGTCCTCGTCCTCGGGAAATGGTTTCTCAGCAAGCACTTCCAACGTCTGGTCAAGATCGATGTCGTCGGCCCCACCGCGATAACGGACGCTCATCAGCTCGCCGGTACCGCGTCGCGAGCCGCTACCTCGCGCGGGGCGTTTCAGCGACAGTCGCGCGGCGATCTGACGCGCACGCGCTCGCACGGCCTCATCGGTCGGCCGTTCCTCAGCGTCCATCGGCAGGATCTCGCCAGCCTCATCGGTCTGGCCCGGCAACGCCGAACCCGCAACCTTCGGAGCTGCACCGGCGCGCGGCCCGCGGCCGGTCGACTGCAGGACCGGCCCGGAACCCGACGACGTTATCTGAAACACCATCGGTTCCTCGGCGAGCTGTTTCGGCTTGCGTCGCAACGGACGGCTGGTGCGTGAGGACCGTGGCTCGCCGCGGCGGGATATCGGGGAGTCTGCTTCGATCTCTCTTCAACCAGGGACCGCTGCTGCCGGCTGCAGGACGAACCGGTCCTCCCAGATCTCCCGTAGTACCAGCTCCGGCGTCGTATCTGCGGCCTCGTCAAGATGAATGCGACCCGACAATGCAACTACCATCGCATCGAATACCAGCCTCGGATACGGCGACTTCGGGTCAAGCCTGTCGCGCGAATCAGCTGCCTCGCTCACTCCGCGGAGTAAGGCGAGTTGATTGGCAACCAACACAGTGTCAATCGCGCCTCGTACGCTGCTGCCTTGCCGGATATCGGGATGCGTACGAGTTGCCCTCGTCACCGCTACCGCGTCGGTAACCAGCAGGTCACCCAGGTGCGCGCCTGTCGTGCGAAGCTCGGCGATGCCGACCTCCGCCTGCTCGTCCTGGTAGTCGATCGACAGCCTGCACAGTCGGTCGTGAATCGATGTCGAGAGCCTGGTGGTGCCGACGTTGTCGAAGGGATTCATCGAGGCGATCACCCGGAATGTCGGCGCGGCCTCGATGAGGCCAACCCGGGGCACCGCGATGCGTCGCTCGGCAAGCGCCGCGAGCAGGGTGTTCAGTGTGTCGTCCGGAGCCCGATTCAACTCCTCCATATAGAGAAACCCGCCAGTGCGCATCGCTTCCAGCAAGGGGCCTGGAACGAAGTTGTCCGGTTGATAATCCTCTTTGAGGACGCGCGCCGGGTTGTGATGCCCCACCAACTTGGCCGGCGTCAGGTCGGCATTGCCCTCGACGTAGAGCAGCGGAATTCCCCACTCCTGGGCTATTGCCCGCAGCAGCGTCGTCTTTCCGGTGCCTGGGGGCCCTTCCAGGACGATGTCGCGTCCGGCCGCGATGGCCGACAAAATCATCTCGAGCTCGTACTCGCGGCCGACCAATTGTTTGGCAACTCGACTCTGGACACCCACTATGTCGATGATCTCGGCGCTCACGTCAGTATTGGGTATTTCCCGCGTCGACTGTCATGGCCAGGGCCGTGACGTAACGCGACTCGTCAGATGCGAGGAAGAGAACCGCGTTCGCCTGATCCTCAGGATCCGTGGTCTCGATCGGAAGGCTGTTCGTGAACATCGCCGCTATCCGCGGGTTGTTCTCCATCGCCGGACCGATCGCGGCCATTCCCTCGCCCTCCCCCATCGCCGTGCGCACGCCCGTCGGGTGCAGGCTGTTGACCCTGATGTTGTCTTTGGCGAGCTCGTGCGCGAAGGCCTTGGTCATGCCAGTCACGGCATGCTTACTGCTCACGTACGGTACGAGGAACGGCAGTCCCTTGAGACCGGCCGCCGAACTGGTCAAGATGATCGACCCGCCGCCATTGCGTATCAGGTGCGGAGCCGTCGCCATCACGGTGTTCCAGGTGCCGAAGACGTTCACCTCGATCGTCTCGCGGAAGATCTCGGGAGTGACCTGGTCCCACGGCGCCATGATGCAGATCCCCGCATTGCCGACAACGACGTCAAGCTTGCCCAAGGTTGTGACGCCATTTTCGACCGCGGCCTGCAAGGCGGCGGCGTCGCGGGTGTCGACCACCTGGGCCACGATCCTGCGATCGAGCGCCTCGACCAATCGCACCGTTTCAGCAAGGTCTTCTTCGGTAGCGGCCGGATACGGCACGTTTGCGATCGGTGCGCAGATGTCCAGAGCGATGATGTCGGCGCCCTCCTGCGCGAGTCTGATCGCGTGCGCGCGCCCTTGACCACGGGCTGCGCCGGTGATCAGCGCGACCTTGCCAGCAACTCTTCCTGCCATGGGATTCCATTCTGTGGTGACGACGACGTCGGGCCAGACGAACGCCCTGTCGACGCATTACCTGCTGCAGACGGTGCCCGGCGGTCCGGACGCGATGGTAGACACCACACTTGCGATTTTATGACACTCGATGCCGTTAAAGTCAAGGGTTGGCTGAGTCATTTCGCAGTCGAGCCCGGCCGCGTTCGCGCGGAACCGTGGCTCGTGCCATTCTTCAACCAGTCAATAGCCAACTGTCCGCTGCCGCGTCGATGAAGGGTGCCCAGCCGTGAAATTGAACGTTGCGATTATCGGCTCGGGGCCCTCGGGCTTGTACGCCGCCGAATCGCTGGCCCACCGTGAAAACGTCGACATTCAGGTTGACGTGATCGATCGGCTACCGACACCATTTGGTCTCGTCCGGTACGGAGTCGCCCCGGACCACCTAAAGATCAAATCCATTCTGGACACCCTGCACGCGGTGTTCGATCGCCCTAACGTGCGGTTCCTGGGCCGGTTGAACGTCGGCGAAGTGCTGAGTCCTGAGGAATTGCTGCGTCACTACGACGCGGTCGTCTACGCAACCGGCGCCCAGACCGACCGCCACCTCAACGTGCCGGGCGAGAACTTGCCCGGCAGCCACTCGGCGACCGATTTCGTATCCTGGTACAGCGGCCATCCGTTGTCCGAAGGCCGATTCGACCTGTCCAACGTCCAGTCCGTCGCCGTGATCGGAGCAGGCAACGTGGCTCTGGATGTCGCACGATTGATCGCCAAACATCCGGACGAGCTTCGCCACACCGATGTCCCGGACGATGTCCTCGCAGCGTTGTCGGCAAGCAGCGTCCAGAACATCTACATCATCGCCAGACGCGGGCCGGTACACGCCAAATTCTCTACGAAGGAACTCCGCGAGCTCGGTGAGCTCGAGCACGCGACTGTTACCGTGCAGCCGTCAGAACTGCCACCGGAGGACGCGGACCTGAGCAGCTTCAGCCGCGCCGAACGTGCCAATGTGACCGTGCTGAGCAAATGGGCCAACGCTGAGCGACCAGCAGCGCCGCGGCGAATCCAGCTGCGCTTTTGGCGGAGCCCAGCCGAAATCCTCGGCGACGAGTCGGTCACCGGGCTTCGGTTACGAGATATGTCAGATCAGGCTCGAGCGAACGGATCCGACGACGCGCTCGAAGAGATCCCTGCCGAACTCGTTATCCGCGCGATCGGTTATCGATCCGTCCCCTTGGCCGGATTGCCGTTTGACCAGGACGCCGGTGTCGTTCCGAACGATCGCGGACGGATGCTCGACGAGTCCGGCGCCGTGCGACGACGCGAGTACGTGACCGGCTGGCTGAAACGCGGTCCGACCGGGGTGATCGGGACGAACAAGTCAGACTCCGAAGAAACCGTGAACTCCATCGTCGAGGACCTCGTCACCGAGGGCAACCTCACGCAATCAGACGCCAAGGAGCCGATCGATGAATTCCTGCAGCGTAACGAGATCCCCTACACCGAGTTCGACGGCTGGTTAAGAATTGACGGGGCTGAGCGTGAGGCAGGACGGATCCGCGGTGGAGCGCGAGTGAAGATTGCCGACTGGGAGACGCTGCTCCGCCTGGCTCAGCGCCAGACCTGATTCAGCCTCCTTGCGCAGGCCCTGGGGTCACACCCAAGCCCATCCGCGCACCGACACGACTCGCTCGACCATTCAGTCGGTGGCTCAGGTGCGCGGGACCTGAAGTGCAACGAGGCCACGATCTGCCGGACCGATCAACGAATGCGCATCGACGCCGCGTGTTGTTGCGGCCTCCTCGAGCAAATTGACGTCCTTGAATAGGTATGGCCCGGCGCCCTGGCCCATCGCCGCGACCGTGCCCGAGCGCTGAAGCATTCCGAATCCGAAGCTGTTGCCGCTTCCATGCGTAATGACCTCGATCAGCGCCGCCGCATTCAGCCCGAGATTCTCAGCAAGGGCGACTGTGTCATCTGCTAGACCAAGGTGAGCGGTCAACAAGGTGTTGTTCAAGAGCTTCGCTAACTGTCCGCTGCCCAGCGGACCCACATGTACCAGTGGCTTGCCGTACGGTGCGAATGCTGGCGAGCAACGCTCGAAGAGCTCCGGCGACGAACCGACCATGACCAACAGCGCGCCCGCCTCGGCCGCAGCGCCACCACCGCTCACGGGAGCGTCTAGGAGGTGTACGTCCTTCTCTGCTGCCTTTTCGGCCAGTTCGAGTATCAATCGTGGCGATACCGTGCTGTGAATGGCGATGACCGAGTCAGGCGCCGCACCTTCGAGCACCCCATCGGTACCGAGCACTACCTGCTCGACGTCTTGATCGCTGAAGACGCAGACGCTGATGACCTCACTCTTGGCGGCAAGCTCGGCTGGCGTCTTGGCGAATTCGGCTGCTGTATCGCGATAAGGATCGAGCGCCGCATCCCGCCGAGCCCATAGCGTGAGGCTGTTTGTTTCCGAGAGCGCGACTCGTCGTGCCATCGGGCCGCCCTGATTTCCCAATCCAATGAACCCAACGCGCATGTGCCATTCCTCGTCTCGTGTCGTTTGCTACAACGGCCCCTCATTGCGGCGCATCGTCGCAGTTAACTCTGGCAAAAGGGAAGAGCTGGAGTCACCTTGCTGACCGAGCAGCGCATCGGGGCCCACGGGGCGTTACGATCCGACCATGTCGAATCCGGTTCCCATCGAGGCCACCGCCGGAGACCCTGTCGTCCTCGAGACGCTACTAGATGTGCTTCCGTCATCGAACCAAGCCGCGACAGTGACAGGGTGGGCACGTTGGCAGCGGGGTGAAGTCGGCCCTACGGAGTTCGTCGAACTGAGCGCACGCGTGGACGAGGGCGGACTTCTCGCCGAGCTCAACCTCATGTCGAATCAGTTAGATCTTGCCGCCTTCAAGACCCTCGAAGCATCGTCTGCGACATCGGGTTTTCGCCGCCGAATGACGCAGGTGCACGAAGGCGTCGCGGGCTCACTACTCGCGCATCGCCTGCTCGACGATGTTCCGATCCTGTTGCGAGTTTCCGGTCAGGCAAGGCTCGTCGAGCATCCGGCGCTGCCGGCGCTCGCACCGCTGGCCCCGCTCACTGTGCGCGGCACTGAGGTGCCCGGAGCAGACCAGTGTGAGGGATGGCGCGCCGACGGAACGATGGTTCAGCGCATCATCAACCGTGGCGGCAACTTGACAATGGCGTTGGGCGAAGCCGTGCAGCCTGACGCTGCGCATTGGTCGGATCAGCCAGCTCTGCCAGCGATGGCGACTCGCCGGCGCCGACGGGTCGAGGTCGATCGCCACGCTGACGGACACAAGCACGCCCGTACCTATTTCCGTGACAGCTATGCAGATCCGGACGGGGTCGAACGGGGCCTGCACAGCTATCACCTGCAGACTGACGTCACGGCCGACGGCGTGATCGAGGATATCGACGCCATCGGGGTGATCCTGCCCTGGCCGGAATGCTGGCAGGCCGCTGGCAGCGCCACGGCGCTGGCGGGCGTCTCGTTGGCAACCGTCGACAACACCGCCAGAACCACTCTCGTCGGCCTAGGCACCTGCACGCATCTCACCGACACATTGCGCACACTGGGCGATATCGCCCTGCTGTCTCGAGGGAATCTCGAGGGAAGTAAGTAGTAGAGCTAGGTATCGGAGATGGACTCGCACGTCTGAGCCCGCAAGTGTCGGCCGCATGTCGATCGTGTGAAAAATTAGGCCTTGCGTCTCAGCGCTGATATCGACAGTATGAAGTAATTCACCCTGCTGGAGGACTCGTTCATGACTGCCGTTGACCGCGAGCCGAAGAGCGCAGAGACCTGTCCGTTCATCAATTACACCGATATCGCGGTCGCCGACACGCCTCCGCTATGGCACTTCAACAAGTTCGACGGCTTGCGCGAAGAGGCCCCCCTGCATTTTGGTGACGCACTGGGACATGAGTTCTGGCTGGCGACTCGGATGGAGGACATCCGAGAAGCCTTCCAACAACCGGAGATCTTCTCCAACAGTGCTATTTCCATGTACGACCCAGACCCGCCGTACATGTGGATTCCAGAGATGCTCGACCCGCCGATTCACAACAAGTGGCGGCAACTGCTGGGTGGCATGTTCTCGCCGGGCTCGATTGCCAAGCTTGAAGGCCGGGTGCGCGGCAGGTTCCTCGAAGTTCTCGACAGCATCGCCGGGCGGGGTGAATGCGAGTTCGTGCAGGACGTGGCCCTGCTCTATCCGAACGTGATCTTCATGGAATTGATGGGACTTCCCGTCGAGGACGCAAGCCAGTTCCAGATTTGGGAAACCGAGATCCTCCACCTGCCCCCGACCGAAGCGGATCGCTCGCTCGCCGCGATGGGCCAGGTCAATGCTTACTTTGCCGACCTCATTGCTTCGCGTCGGATCGATCCGAAGAACGACATCGTGACGATAGCGTCGGGTTGGAAGATCGATGGCAAACCGGTCAGCGATGAAGATCTTCAGTCGCTGTGCCTACTGCTGTTCATGGCTGGCCTGGACACGGTCGCAATGCAGCTGTCGTACTCGTTCATGCACCTCGCGACCCATGACGAAGATCGGCGACGGATCGTCGAGGATCCTTCCTTGATCCCCGGCGCAATCGAAGAATTCGTCCGCTACTACTCCTTCGTTACTCCCGGCCGCAAGATCATGTCAGACACCGAGGTAGCCGGATGTCCGGTCAAAGCCGGTCAGATGATCTGGTTGCCATTGGTGGCCGCGAACCGTGACCCAGCAGAATTCCACGATGCAGACAAGGTGATCATCGACCGCCAGGACAACCGGCACATCGGTTTCGGAGCCGGCCCGCACCGTTGCCTGGGCGCTCACCTAGCCCGCCAGGAATTGAACATCGCCTTGACCGAATGGCACAAGCGGATCCCGAACTACCGTCTCGCCCCAGGTGTCGAGATCGGCGAACACGGTTCTGGCCAGATCGGCCTCAACAACCTGTCCCTCGTCTGGGATGTATGACCGGCAACAGCCCTGCAAACGAAACAGGAAGCACGCGCAGGAATTATCGCAAGAAGCACGACAGCGTCAGCTGACCAACAACCGTAACCGTCTTATATCCACTGGAGGAGCGAGTTCATGACAGATCGTGTAGCCGGAAAGGTTGCTCTCATTACGGGTGCCGCCCGCGGACAAGGGCGCAGCCACGCGATTCACTTGGCCCGCGAAGGTGCCGACATCATCGCGGTGGACTTCTGCACCTCATTCGACACCATCGATTACCCGATGGCCACCACGGAGGACCTCGCTCAGACCGCCAAGGAGGTCGAGTCCTTTGACCGCCGGGTGCTTACCATCCAGGCAGATGTGCGCGATCCCAACGCGATGCAGAACGCGGTGGCGCAGGGGATTGCCGAATTCGGCAAGCTCGATGTCGTATTGGCCAATGCCGGAATCTGTGCCATGGCAAAGGAACAACCTCTGCAGTCCTGGGTTGATGTCAGCAACGTCAACTTCGTAGGCGTCATGAACACGCTCAATGCTGCGATCCCGCACCTCAAGGCGGGGGCCTCCATGGTGGTCACGGGTTCGCTTGCAGCGCTGCTGCCGGGCGGTCCAGGCCAAGCGCCCGGCGGTGTGGCTTACAGCTGGGCCAAGCGCACACTGATCAGTTTGGTCCATGACCTCGCGCTGGTTCTCGCCCCGGACTTCATCAGGCTCAACGGCGTGCACCCGACCAACTGCAACACCAACATGCTGCAGCACGAGGAAATGTACAAGTCGTTCCGGCCCGATCTAGAACACCCCACCAAGGAAGATGCCATCCTGGCCTTCCCGTCCCTGCAGGCGATTCCGGTTCCCTGGGTCGAGCCGGCTGATATCAGCCAGGCCATGGTGTTCCTTGCTTCTGACGAATCACGTTACGTCACCGGACAATTCATTGCGGTTGACGCCGGCGGGCACCTCAAGATCTGACATTCTCTGAAATCGCGTAACGCTCGGCACCTCATGGGTGCCGAGCGTTACGCGATTCTGGGGGTGGTTACTGCTTGTTAGCCGATGATCTTGCCACAGAGCGGCGTGCCGGGAACAACGACGAACTTGCTGCCCTTGAGCTGCGCGGCGAAGATACAGCCTGCAGCACCGGATCCGCCACCGATCTGGTCGTAGCTGTCGAAGTCGACCTTGCCCGGTGCCAGCAATCCATCAGCATCGAAGCCCTTGACCGCACGCATCGCGGTCGAGAACGACTTCTGGCTGGGGTTGTTTCCCGCGGCCTTGAGACCCGCCACGAATGCACTGGTAGCGATGTATGCCTCTTGCTCGGCAAACGTGGGCGGACCGGTCACGCCGACTGCGGCGAGGTTGGCGACCTGCTTCTGGGTCGCAGGCGTATTCGCCTCGACTGGGTTACCTACCGACGAGAACTCGTAACCCTGCGCAGCAGCAACCGCGGCCGACGATGCGAGCAGGTCGCCTCCATACCCAGTGGACAGCAGCGCCGACTTCAACTTGACCCCAAGCTGCTGAAGCGCACCCAGGAGCGCGAATGCCGTGTTGGGAACGGTGGGAAGTTCGACACCATCCACGCCAGAGTTCTTGATCGCGATGGCAACGGCGCCCATGTCAGTCGAGCCAAACGGCACCTGGTTGTTCAGGTAGCCGTTTTTCAGGCCCGCAGCCTCGCAGGACTTGACAACCGCGGTCGCTGAAGCCTGCGCGCTTTGCGAGCTGGCATAGCCGATGCTGCCGCAGGACGTGACGCCCCGCGCCTTCATGTATTCGCCCGTCGCAGATGACACTTTGCTGTAGTCGGTGACACCAACGGAGGCAAAGAGGTTGGTGTTGGACTTGACGGTCCATTCAGGTCCATCGAAGGCGCCGCCAACAACCGGAATACCCTGCTTGAGCAAGTAGGCCTCTGCGCCGAAGAAGTCCGACGACACGTCGATGATTGCGAAGACCTTCTCCTGCTGAACGAGCTTCTGTGCGGCCGTCAGTGCCCCGGCCGGCGTCGAGTTCGTGTCCGCCATGACGTAACTGAGCTTCTGACCGTTCACGCCGCCCGCGGCATTCACCGAGTCGACATAGGCTTTGACGCCCTTTTCTGCGGTAAGGAAGCCGGAAGCTGCTGGGCCGCTCAGGTCGCTCATGACGCCCAGCTTGATGGTGCCGCCCGATGGCGTGGAACCGCCGCCTGATCCGGTCGAGGCACTCTTGGAGGAACTACATGCAGTGATCGTCGTGGCCACGGCTAACGCCGCGACGGCGATCGTCAATACTTTCGCGCGCATTGATACAACTCCGAACATGGGTGATGGGTGATGGTTCTCGATCGGCGCTCGAGCCTTGCAAGGTGATCGGTTGATTCTTACGGTGACATGCCAATCCCGGCCGTCGGTTCGCTGCCGACGGCCGGATCGTCACACGGGTGCGCGGGATTGCGCGAAAGCGGTGGTACCGCCTGATCAGACGGGTACTGCGGCTGCCTCGCCGAGGAACCTGGTCAACACCTCTTGCTTGGCATCAGCGGCCGGGCCCTGCCACGCTGCTCGTCCACGAGACAGCATCAGGCAATGGTCGGAGAACTCGAGAGCGCGGTGAATGAACTGCTCGATCAAGATGATCGTCACGCCGGTCTCCTTGAGCCCGGCGAGCGCTTCGAACACCGTATCGACAAGTTTTGGCGCAAGCCCCAAGGACATCTCATCAGCGATGATCATCTTCGGCGACATCACCAAGGCGCGGGCGAGCGAAAGCATCTGCTGCTCGCCACCTGAGAGCATTCCAGCCTTGGTGCGACGGCGCGCCGCCAATGGCGGGAACACCGACAGCGCATTGTCCATAGCCCCACGTCGCTGCCCACGGCCAAGCATGCAGGCAGCGATGCGCAGGTTCTCCGTCACCGTCAGGGCTGGGAAGATGCCGCGGCCTTCGGGTAGATAGATGACACCCGCACGGCGCGTTCGGTATGCGGCGCCGCTGGCGATGTTCTTGCCTTCGAACAAGACCTCGCCCTTGACAGCTGGCACCAAGCCGCTGATCGTCCTCGCCAGGGTGCTCTTTCCAGCGCCGTTCGATCCCAGGACGGCGAGCACGTCGCCCTGCTTGACGTCGACCGACACCCCATCGAGGGCGAGGGCAGGACCGTACCGGACCTCGAGATCACGGATCGAAAGCAGAGGTTCAGTACTCGTCATGCTGTGGGCTCCTCTTGAACTGCCGTCGGGATTTCCGCGTGAGCTTCGGTCGTCGGTACCTCTTCTTCGCCGAGGTACGCCGCGCGCACAGCGGCGTCTGCGCGAATCTCATCCGGGGTGCCAGCTGCAATCATCACACCAAAGTCGAGCACATAGACCTTGCTGCACAGACCAAGCACCATGGACACATCGTGTTCGACCAGCAGCAACGAGACACCGCGTCGCTCGACGACGAGGTTGAACACCTCGATGACCTGGTCCGTCTCTCGCGCATCCAACCCGGAAGACGGCTCATCGAGCAGCAGCACGGTCGGGTTGGCGGCAAGCCCGCGGGCAAGTTCGACCAAGCGAGTCATGCCGAGGGACAGCCCGGCTACCGGCCGATCCGCGATGGAGGTGAGCCCGAGAACGTCGAGCAAGCCATCGACACGCTCGATCTCCTCCTTGTCAGCGCGGCGGAAACCGCGGGCGGTCACCATGTCGGTCCAGATTCGCTTAGGAACCGTACTGATCCGGTGAGACAGCATGACGTGCTCGCGCACCGTCAGGCCACTGAACATCTCAGGGTGCTGAAAGGTCCGTGCCAGCCCAAGTCGCGCGCGCCGTTGAGCACTTGCGGTCGTAATGTCATGACCCTCGAGCGAGACATGCCCATGGTTGGGGCGGCGCAGACCGGACAGAACCGAGAACAAGGTGCTCTTACCTGCGCCATTTGGTCCGACCAGACCGGTGATCGTGGCCGGCGCGATGTCGATCGACACAGAGTTCAGAGCGACAACGCCACCGAAACGAACGGTCACATCGGAACACATCATGCGCGGTCCGGCGTCAACTGCGACGGCTTCTGGAACCTCGGCCGCGGCGGTCATCGGCTCGCCGTCCCAGCAGCACCGGCGAGGCCGGGTTCAGTAGGCCTCGGCGCCGTCTCGCTGCCACCCGGCGGGTCCGTATGTTTCGCCGACCTCGAGCGAGCAAGCTTGGTGATCAGGCCCTGGATCTGCCGAGCCTGCATCGCGATCACACCATCGGGGTTCACGGCGACGCCGATCGCACCCAGGCCGAACAGCAGGGTAGGTACGTCGCCCCAACCACTCGGCAGATAGATCTGGAAGACGGCCGGCAGCAGGGTGAAGCTGAGCCCAGCGAGCAATGCGGCCGTCACTGACCGGATGCCGTTGGTGACGAGGACTGCCAGCCACACCAGGCCCGCGAACGTTGCGTACGAGGTCGGTAGTGCTGACTCGGTGTCCAAGGCCACCAGGCCACCACCGACGGCAGCGATGAAGGTGCTGAACCCGGCCGCGATCAGCTTCATCTTCAAGACGCTCAAACCGAGGGTCTTGGACGCGGGCTCGCTGAATCGCACGGCAGCCATCGCCAGCCCTGTCGTCGATCGGCGAAGGTTGACCAGGATGATGGCCAGGATGACAAACACGGTCAGACCGAAGTAGGAGAACGCACGGTCGCCGGAGAGGAAGGCCGGTCGCGAAATCGCGACGCCGATTCCGTCCTGGTAGAAGACGTTGCGGGTGAAGATCAACGTTTCAGCCAAGAGGCCAAAGCTCAAGGTTGCGAGTGCAACATAGAGGTTACCCAGGCGAATGGTGAGCATACCGATGGCCAGCCCGATCGGGACAGCGATCAATCCAGCAGCAAAGACGGCCAAGATCGGATTCCAGCCATGGTTCGTTGCCAGCTGCGCCGAACCGATGGCGCCGACACCGGCGAACCCGGCCTGACATAGCCAGATCATGCCGCCTTCGCCGACGACCATCGTGAAGGACAGGAAGATGATGGCAAAGGCGAAGCCCGAACCGACAAGCGTCAGCCAGAATCCGTTGAAGACCAGCGGCAGTATTGCCGCGATCCCCACGATGATCACCGGGCCGAGCATGTAGATCGACCAGCCGGAACGCGAGGTGACGACCGCCGTGGAGCTCGATACCTTAGCGGTGTCGCTGCCACCCTGCGGTCGAATCGCCGCGTCGAGCGCGCCACCTGTCGAGGAAGACTCGTTGACCTGACCACTGAATGCGATGTAGGCAACCAGGAAGATCACGATGACGGCGAACGGGATGCTCGAGATCGCTGCCGAGGAGAGCGAGTTGTTCACCGGCAGGTACTTCTGAATGACCTCGGTGACAATACCCATGCCCATCGCGACGCCGACCGCAATCGGCAAGCTCCGCAGCCGGGCTGCGACCACGGCAGCGAACGCGGACGACATCAAAGCGGTCATACCGCCGACTGTCAGTCCGCTTGCTGGCGCTGCGAGTACGCCCGCGAGGCCGGCGAGGGTGCAGCTGACCATCCAAACGCCGACCGCGATGGTCGAGGGGTTCACGCCGGACAGCGAGGTCAATGCCTCGGTGTCGACCATTGCGCGAACTCGCAGACCGACGTCGGTCAACTGAAGGATCGCGGTACCGATCACGACAACAGCGACGACACATCCGAAAGCGATGAGTTGGTCCAAAGTGACCGAGGTGTTGAAGATCTTGTAGATCCGTACCGGCGCGTGCGCCAAACCCGGTGCCGTCGTGATCGTTTGGTTACCGAACAACAAGGTCGCTGCCGGCGGCAACGCCACGGAAAGGCCGATGGTCGAGACGATCTTGATCAGCGAAGACGACAGCCGTAGATGTTGAAACAGCATGAAGTACAAGACTGCACCCAAGGCTGGCCCGGAGAGTACGACCGAGACCAGCAACGACTGCGGCGCGCCCCAGTGCTGTTGAGTGTTCAGGTAGTAGTAAAACCGGGCCAAGAAGAACGCCATAGAGCCGAAGGCGAAGTTGAGGACGCCAGCCGATACGTAGGTGATCACAAGTCCGGATGCGGCGATGGCGTAGATCGACCCGAGTGCGATTCCGGCAAAAATATATTCGAGCACTCAGAAAACTCCTTCTTGGATACGGATCGTGCCGGCGACGGGTGTCGGCAGCAAGATTCAATCGCAGCGATGTGTGGACTCGAGCGTGAAGCGGCAACGCATGGATCTTGCACAGAGCCCGCCACACCTCGGTGCGCAGCGGAAAACTTCGAGCGCTCGCTCGACCCGTGAGATTTGCTTAGTTCGAAGGTTGCAGAAAAGTTAAACCAGTTACACGTGCGTGTCAATGACTCTCAGGTAACGATGAAGCTTGCGTCTTCTTTCTAGGCAAAACTGCGGCATCCGCCTACGATTCGGTAACGGTTTCGAGACAGGTTCAGTAACGGACATGGACGTTTCTACCGCAATCAATACGGTAGAGCAATCACTAGTACCTGCAGGGAGGTTTGAGTCGCGAGCACGCGACGGGGCGTTGCACTTGAGAGCGTTCATTGAACGATTGATCGAAGCGTTCATCGAGCATTGATCGAACTGTGTACCGACAGGCTCAGCGGTGCCCGCGCCGCGGGTTGTTCCGGCTGCTGAGCAGCCGAAGCCGCACTCGAGGGCGGACCGCCCGCAAGTGGCCTTGTCGTATGCTTGCTGCCCACACTCCGGCGCCGTAGGCGAGGTCGTCACACAGAACGGCAGCCGTCCAGCTGGCGACATCGATCGGTGGACGCTGCCTGGACCATTCACGAATTGGACTGGCTGCGAGCAGCGCAACGATGACGCCCGCTCGCCACGCTCGACTTCGCCAGGACCCGATGGGTATCGCCATAGCTGCGATCGCGGCCGGGGCGATGAATTGCGAGGTCCATCGTCCAACACCAAAGAAAGTCTCTTCGACGCTGCGGGCCACAGGTGTCGCTGCGCCGCGTAGCGGCATCGCAGACCGCTTGAGCTCGATCGCCAGCTCCAGATAGCCAACAGCACACGCGACTGCGGCCCACGCCGGCCTTCGCGCCAGCAATGCGGCAACCGTGACGGCTGGGGAAGCGACCAGTATGAGTGGCGACACCTGGTCCGGATGACGGTCCTCGAGCGCCGGTGCGGAGCCACCATAGGCAAAGCGCCTCGAGAGCAGCGAACGCCAACGCTGTGGCTCACGGTGAGCGACTTGGACGGTCGGGTCATACCTCACCCGCCAGTCGGCCTCGATCAACCGCCAGATGAGGTCGACGTCCTCGCCGTAGCGGAGCAATTCATCGAAGGCTGGCTGGCCTGCCAGCTGGTCCAACGCCGTCCGTCGAACGATCAGTGCCGCCGTGGGCACATAGGAAACCCGGCTCATCGCCTGAACTCGCGCGGGGTGCCTGCCAAGGTCCAACGGTGAGCGCGCGGCGGCGAATCGCCGAGCAAGTGAGATCCGGTCGACTCCCGAGGCACCGGTGGCGCCTGACGTGGCCACCTCAGCGTCGCCGGAATCGGGCGCTGATGCCACGATCCGCGGCGCGACCGCCGCGACCAGGGGGTCAGCAAAGTGGCCGAACAGTGATTCGATCCAGTCGATCGGGGGTACGCAATCGCTGTCGCAGAACGCTACAAACGGAGTAGTTGCCTGCGCCAGGCCAGAATTACGAGCCGCCCCCGGGCCGCCGTTGACGTCACGCCGGACGAGCGTCGCTCCGTAACGAGCAGCTATGTCGGCGATTGCATCTGGGGCTCGGGAAGCGTCGTCGACAACTATCAGTCGCACTGAATGCGGGACCTCGGCTGCGAAATGCTCATCAGCAAACCTGGAACGAGCATCAGCATCGGCTTCGGTCACACCGACGAGCGCGGCGAGGCATCGCCGGAGATCGTCCGCCCTGTCGCGCACGGGGATCACAACAGTGACCAACTCGGCGATCTCTGATGGCGAGAACCGCTCCGGTCGCGGATGCAACAAACCCGCATCGCTCAAGCGGCGACCGAGTTTGGCGCCAGAAGTCGTCCGCACGTAGCCAGCCTGCAGTTCAGCAAAGGCCTTTAGAGCCGCGGGATTCAATCTGAGGACGCGGCGCGGCGAGCCGCCGGCAACCAGACCGGCCATATCGACCAGCGTCGCGGCGTCGAGCTCCACGGGCATGCCGATAGGCAAGCCGGGCAGCTCACTGAGGTTCGTCACTATTGAAGTGAAGCCCGCGTTCGAGGCTGGCGCCATCACCAACCTCGAACGCCTAAGCCCCACAAATCAGCTAGGTTTGCTCGCCGGGAGCGTGAGTCCGGTCAATGGATTCTCGTCGCACGATCGACCCGGCGGCGTCTGTGGTCCGCGCGTCAAGCTGATCGGGACGGGTCGGCTCGCCTGCCCGCGCAGCGGATTCTTGTGTGAATGATCCTCAGACGGCTTCGGTGTCGGTGTCTGGACGTTCGCCAACGCCTGCTCCCCAAAGCCCCGAACGCACTCGGGATCGGGGCCGTCGAGAGGCAAACCTGTGAAGAATTTGGCCGCCATGCATCCGCCGCGGCAGGAATCAAAAAAGTGACAGGACTTGCACGCCCCACCGTTCTGAGGCTCGCGCAGCTCTGCGAACAGCTCGGAGTCACGCCAGACTCCCTGGAACCCGCGGGCCTCGCGCACGCTGCCGGCTTTGAAGGACTCGTGGATCGCAAATGGGCAGGCATAAACATCACCTACCGGGTCGATCAGACATACGACGCGGCCCGCACCGCACAGGTTCAATCCCGGTAGGGCCTCGCCGAACGCCGCGAGGTGAAAGAACGAGTCGCCGGTCAGCACGTTTTCACCGTTGGCAACCAGCCAGTCATAAAGCTGCTTCTGTTGCGGTGCAAGCAGGTGCAGTTCGTCCCACACGTCGGCCCCGCGACCAGAAGGCCGCAGTCTGGTCAGCCTGAGCTGTGCCTGGTAGCGGTCGGCAATCGCTTTGAACTCGTCGAGCTGATCGACATTCTCCCGGGTCACCACAACAGAGATCTTGAAACCGGCGAAGCCGGCATCGAACAGATTCTGCATGGCAGTCACAGCGGTATCGAAACTCCCCGTGCCGCGGACGTTGTCGTTGACCGCTGCCGTGGCGCCGTCCAACGAGATCTGCACGTCCACGTAGTCGGAGGTGGCTAACCGGGCGGCGACCTCTTTGGAGATCCGGACGCCATTCGTCGAGAATTTCACGCCTACGTGGTGTGCGGTGGCGTAGTCGACCAAGTGCCAGAAGTCGGGCCGAACGGTGGGCTCGCCACCTCCGATGTTCACGTAGAAAACCTGCATGCGCTCGAGCTCGTCGATTACGGCTTCGCACTCGGCCGTACTCAACTCGCGCGGGTCACGTCGCCCTGAGCTTGACAGGCAATGAACGCAGGCAAGATTGCACGCGTAGGTGAGTTCCCAGGTAAGGCAGATCGGTGCGTCCAGGCCGAGAGCGAATTGATCGACGAGCTTGACCGGCCCTGGGTTGAGTAGTGCAGTCATAGGAGTTCCTCAGAGGATGGTTCCGGTCGACGACAGATCGTGTCGCCTGCGGCAAGAGCCGCGAGCGCTCGCGCCATAGCGGGCAGTTGGGATTCCTCGACGCCAGATTCGTGGCACGCAGTGCGCGCATCTGGGCTGTCGGCAAGACGTTGGACCACATCGAGCAGTTGGCGCGTCTTGAGAAAAGACAATCTTCGATTGCCGAAGTGGTACAGCAGCGCGCCGAAGGGCTCGGGACGAACGGAAACGCTCGGGTGAAGCGTCCAAGCGGTGTCCAAGTCAAACGCTGCCGAAACTGTGGCACTGGCCGGCGGCACCGACATCCGGCTCGCGGTCACGATCGACGCGTTTCTAGTAGACGCCGCACATTCCGTCAATGGAAACCTCTTCGACCAGCAGTTCCTCGACCTCGGGCGAAGCCTCGTCGAGCTGGTCAGTTCCGTCCACGATGGCCGCTGCCGGGACGGCGATGGTGTCAACATTCAGCGCTTGGCTCATTTGATGGGCCTCTCAGATCAAGGTGATGGATGCAAGCCTGAGTTTATGGCACTGTGTGCCTTTAGAGTCAAGCGTTTGCTGCCAGCCAATTCTGGAGGGGCCGAATTGGCTGAATGAAAGTCACCACCAGAAACATCGGCGCCAGGCTCTGAGAGCCTGGCGCCGATGTTGTCGTCCAACCGATGTCTACGGTCAGAGCACTACTTCCGTGCTGAATCAACCTGCGTGCTGAATCAACTTCCGTGCTGGATCAGACTGCCGCGCGGGGGAAGTTGTACAGCTTGCGAGCGTTCCATTCGCACATCTTCTGGGCGTCCTCGTCCGGAACGTCGACAAAGCACTCTTCGAGCACCTTGCGGGTGTGCGGCCACTGCGAGTCCGAGTGCGGGTAGTCGCTCTCGAACATCAGGTTGTCAACACCGATCAGCTCGCGGGAGAAGATCCCCGCGTTGTCGGAGATGAAGCAGCCGAAGATGTGGTCACGGAAGATGTCGGACGGGCGAATCTCACGGTTGACATCGTTGTACCAGCGATGCCGCTCCCACACGTAGTCGATGCGCTCGATCATGTACGGCATCCACCCGATGCCACCTTCGGACAAGGCCACTTTGAGATTCGGGAACTTGTGGAAGACGGGCGAAAGGATCAGCTCGGCGGTCGTGGTCATGGAGTTCAGACCGAAGAGCGAGATGCCCACGGTGAAGTTGGTCGTCATCGCCTCCGGCGAGGCCTGCGGGGCACCGCCCGAACCGAAGTGCAGCGACAACGGCATGTTGGCCGCCTGCGCGGCTGCCAGAACCGGGTCCCAGTGGTCGGTGTGCCACGACGGCAACCCGATTCGATCAGGCAGCTCCGGGAAGGTGATACTACGACCGCCCTTTTCGGCGGTGCGCTCGATCTCCTTGACCGACGCTGCGACGTCCCAGTAGGGCACCATCATCAGCGGGATCTGGCGATCGGGTGCGTAGGCGCACCATTCGTCCAGGATGAAGTCGTTGTAGGCCTTCACGCACTCTTCGGCGAGCACGAGGTCCTTGGACTTGGAGAAGCCGCTTCCAGCAAACCCACCCATGTTCGGGAAGCACAGCTGAGCGTGGATGCCCTCGATATCCATGTCTTTTACGCGGTCAGCCGAGTCGTGGCAGCCGGGCAGCATGTCGTCGTAGGACCGTGGATCCATGCCGAAATCCTTCGGATCCTTACCCGCTACGGCGTTCAGCGCGAAGTTTCCAGCCTTCTGGCCCTCGTAGATCCACCAGTCGTTGCCGTCCTCGGTCTTCTCGATTCGAGGCGCGACGTCGGCATACTTGGCGGGCAGGCGGTCGAGCCAAACTCGCGGGTGCTCAATCACATGATCGTCTACCGAGACGATCTGCGTGTCCTTAGGGAGCATTCACAACCTCCATGGTGATGTAGCGGGCAGCGCGGTATAGCGCCGCTCGCGGCAAGTCTTACGGTAGCGCTCACGGCAACGGAAGTCACGAACCCGAAACCGGTTCGAGACATTCGGCCCGGCGCGCGAGTCGGCTTACCGATAGCGAGTCGTGGTCTGGCCCGTCATTTCACGCAGCACGAGGTAGTCCTGGCCCTTCAAAGCGGTGCGTTCCCAGGGTCCGAAACCCTGGACCGTCCCACGGCCGCCCAGCGCAGCAGGTTCCTGGTGAATTCGCTCGAGGCCTTCAACCACGCCCTCGGTGGTGTGCACGGTCGCATTCCGCAGGCCGAGCACCGCCAAGGTCGCCATGTCGTAGATCCCGGCGCTGATCGGACTGAACGGACGCGTCCCGAAGCGCTTCTCGTACCTGTCCTGCATTGCGACGTACACCTCGTTGTCCTCATCAACCTGATCGACATAGACCCAACCGGACATCTCGTCCTTCTCGGTTGGTGACTTGCTGTAGATATGCATTCCGGCGGTCGTCGTGAATCTCGGCGGCAACCACCCAGCCGCGGTCAGTGCGCGGGAGAGGTCGAGAAGCACTCCCCCGAAGCCGAGATATACGAGCGCGTCCGGATTCGCCGCTTGAGCGCGTGCGACGGGCGCGCTCAGATCTTCAGCGATAGGAGAGCACTTGGTGTCGGAGGTGATAGCGATGCCGACGCGCTCGCATTCGACGCTGAAGTAATCGAAATACTCATCGCCTATCGGCGAACGATCTCGGATCACGGCCACTTCGCTCAGCCCGGCCGCAGCAATCGCACGCGCCACAAGTGGTCCGTCCCAATAGAGAGCGCCAATTTGGTAGTGGAAGCCATAGCGGCCACGAGAGTGCGTGGTGCCGGGGAAGTTTATGGTCGCGACCCCGCGTGCCTCGAACAGTGGCGTCACGGCGATGCAGTTGTCGGTAATACCGGGACCGAGTATGAGCAGGCACCCCTCATCTGCGAGTTCGATCCAGGCATCCTGCACGGCCTTCGCGGTGCCCTGAGGCAAGCCCTTGCCAGTGCGGACGACTAGTTCGACGGGTCTGTCCAGCTCACCGGATTCCACAGCCTCGTCAAAGCGCATTCGAAGTATTCTTCCGGTCGATGCGTCGAACGCGTCCTGATCGGCGCTTAGACCCTCGTCGAGAAATCCGACCTTGAATGGCTGCACTTCGCTGCTGCTCATCGCGACCTCCGGTTCTGGCCCGAGCCGACTCGGGCACGGATGGGCTGGTGGACCGAAACCCGATGAGCGTCGCGATATCGACGAGTCTTCCGATGTCGCGCTCTGCAATTGAAAGCCTCACCGGGCCCGTTCGATCGTGGCATGACGTGGCAGAAAAGGACAGGAAGACTTTGGCCCACCCAGGCGTTGCGCAGTCAGCACGAAGTGCCCGGCCCCGATGTCACGGCGGGGCCGGGCCTTTACGCTGCGGATTAAGGGGAATCTGAGTTGGCTGACTACTCAGCCGTGGCCGATCAGGAGGACGGACGCCAGTCCGGGTAGAGGTTGCGCTCGAGCGCGAGTGGCTGGGCATCGACGTTGGACCGCTGAAGTGAGTCCGCCTCGGGCGAGGTGACCAACCAGGCGACAGAAGCACCTACTGCCGCGGGCGGACCGGCCCATGCCGGATCGAATCCGAATTCCTCGACGTCGAGCGAGTTCCGCTCGGTGAGGACGAAGCCCGGGTTCACATTGAATGCTCTGATCCCCTTGTCGCCGAATTCGGCCTGCAGGCTACCGACGAGCGTGTGGCCTGCTGCCTTTCCGATTCGGTAGCCAAGTCCGGGCCGTGGGCTTTCCGGGTAGAACTCGTAGCCGGCGCCCGACGAGATCGTGACGAACGTTCCGCCGCCACGCTCGATCATCGCGGGCAACAGCAACTGGCTGATTCGAATCGGTGCGACACCGTGGGCCATCAGGAAGAGCGGATACTGTTCGATCGGCGTGTCGGTAATCGTGTCCATCAGACCAGGACCGATATGGCGGCCGTTGTTGACGACGACGTCCACGCCGCCCCACGCGTCGAGCAACTGCTTCATCGCCGCATCCACAGTTGCGAGGTCCGTGAGGTCGAGCTTCAGTGGCAACGCCTTCTGACCGAGTTTTTCGACAGCCTCGGCTGTCTCCTCCACACTGCCTGGGAGCGGGCGGTTGTCGGTCTTGTGAATGCTCTGACTGTGTTCAGGGGTGGGGTCGGACGCACGCAGGGTTCGCGCCGCGATGGCGACGTCGTAGCCGTTCTCGGCGAGTGCGAGCGCGATAGCTTTACCGATACCTCTGCTGCCACCAGTTACCAATGCCTGCCGTGCCATGCCTGCTCCTATTGAGTCTTGAGTTATCAAGGACGGCTCCGACGATGCCACTTCGGCGATCGTCTCGATATGGCTTGGCCACAGATGTGTTCAGTTAGCGGTCCTTCGAAGTCGGTATGCCCCTGGGTCGCCGATTGCTACCCAGGGGCATACCGAACTGCTCAACGAGGTTTGGGCTCAGAACTTGGAGCGTTGGCTGATGTTGCTCAGGGCGATCTCGATGCGCTTGATCTGGAGTTCCAGATCCGCCACCGCTGACGGGTTGGACTGCTCGGCCTTGGCCAGGTCCGAACGCAGAACCGCAGCGCTCTGTTCGAGGCGGAGCCGCGCTTCGTCCTTGGTCAGAAGATCTTGATCGTCCCAGTCATCTGTCGGAATATCCGGGCGAGACTCCGGAAACAGCCCGTCAGAACTGCTTCCGGAGTTCGTTGCCGAAGCTTCGGTCACGCTTACTTGGCCGCGCTGGTGTCAGGGAAGTTGTACAAGCGGCGCACATTCAGCTCGGCGATCTTGTGCACCTCATCATCGGGGACATCCATGAAGACCTCTTCGGCCATCTTCCGGCTGTGCGGCCAGTTGGAGTCCGAGTGCGGGTAGTCAGACTCCCAGGTGATGTTGTCGATGCCGATCGTGTCCCGGTTCCGGACACCATGCTCGTCGCTGATGAAGCAACCGTGAATGTGACGGCGGAACAGGTCGGACGGGCGGGTGGTCTGATCGACGTTCTGGTAGAAGCGGTGGCGCTCCCAGACGTAATCGGCACGCTCCAGCATGTAAGGAATCCAGCCGATACCGCCCTCCGAGAGCCCGACCTTCAACTTCGGGTGACGGTGGAAGACCGGAGCGAACATGAGATCGGTGAGCGTGGCCATCGAGTTGGTAGAGAACATCGTGATCATTGTTGCCAGCGGAGCGCCTGGCGTCACCTGGGGGGCACTGCCGCCGCTGCCGAAGTGCATCGCCAACGGCATGTCGGTTTCTTCGACTGCCGAGAAGAAGTTGTCCCAGTGGTCAGTGAAGAAGGACGGTAGGCCGAGGTTGTGCGGTGCCTCCGGGAACATGATGGCCTTCGCGCCCTTTGCGGCAGTTCGCTGCACCTCTTTGATTGCCAGGTCCGCGTCCCACAGCGGCAGACCCACGAGGGGGATGTAGCGATCGGGTGCGGTTGGGCACCACTCGTCGAGAATGAAATCGTTGTACGCCTGCACGCCCAGCAGCGCGAGTTCCTTGTCCTCGCCGTCCAAGAAGACCGTGCACGCGAAACGGGCGAAGCTGGGGAAGCACAATGCACCCCACACGCCGTCGACGTCCATGTCGGCGAGGCGGGCAACCGGGTCGTAGCAACCTGGCAGCATCTCGTCGTACCGGACGGGGTCGACGCCGTAGTCGGACTTGGCGCGGCCGGCGACGGCATTGAGGGCAATGTTCGGGTACTGCCGACCCTCGTACTGCCACAGCTGCATCGGCTTGTCATTGAAGTGCTGTTCTACAGCCAAGCCACCGATGGAGATACCAGGTGTGTTTGCGTCGTGCATCTTCTCGATGATCCGAGGGCCGGCGTCCTGGTACTTGGCCGGTAGCCGATCGGACCAGACCTTCGGGTGTTCGATGACGTGATCATCGGTGGAAAGGAGCTTCATCCAGGGTTGTAACGGCATGGTGCCTCCAACGGTGTGGCGACCGCTGCCGCCCGAGACCAACTGATTGCCTTAGGTTAACGCCGAGATAATCGTCCTACAAGGTCTCAGTGCTAGCCGCACAGCGAATTTGTCGTCACATATTCGGTCAGGTGGAAAGGAGGTGACTCAGCGTTTCCACTGCAACGGCAGGCTGTTCAGCGTCATCATGCCACCGGTGGCCTCCGTCGACGGAAGCGACTCGTTGAGCCAGTACTCCGGTATCCGCTTGTGCCACTCCTGGTAGGCGATCATGAGCTCGTGGCGAGCCAGGTGTGACCCCAGGCAGCGGTGCGGACCTGCACCAAAGGTGAGATGCGATATCTCTACTCGCTCGAAATCAGCAGTGAGCGAGTCAGGGTAGGCGCTTTCGTCGCGGCCGGCACTGGGGTAGCTGACTATGACAAACTCCCCCTTCTTGACCGGGCAACCCGCGATCTCGGTATCTCGCGATGCCTCACGAGGCACGTTCACAATCGGATAAAGCCGAAGCAACTCTTCTGTCGCGTTAGGTATCAACTCGGGACGTTCGACGAGCTGGCGGCGATCGTCGGGGTGGGTCGCGAGGTGCAAGAAGCCGTACCCGAGCTCCGCGGTGACGGTGTCGAGGCCAGCCATGAACATCAAGAGATAGAAACTCAGCAGGTCGCCATCTGTGACCGGCTCACCGTCGATCGTCCAGTCGAGGGCTTCAGTCACCAATCCTGCGGGCCGCTCCGCTCGTGGCATCGCCCGACGCTTCGCCACCACTTCGATAAAGTAATTGGTCACTTCAGCTTGGGCCGCGTACCTCGTCGCATCCGAGGACTCACCTTCGACGTAGTCCGGATGCAGAATGGCGGTCTCCCATTTGAGCAGGTCCTCGAGCTCGTCCACTGGCAATCCCATGAACTCCAGGAAGATGCCGGTCGGGTACCGCAATGCGAACTCGGCCGTAAAGTCGCACTCTCCCCGGTCGACAAAGCCGTCGATGAGCAAATTCGCGCGGGCGCGTATCTGGTCATCCCAGACATTCACCCGGCCCGGCGAGAAGTAAGAGCCGAGCAGCCTGCGCCACTTGGTGTGGATCGGACCATTCAGGGTCTCCGGTACCAATTCAAACTGTGATTCCTCGCCCGTCGTCAGTGACCTCGATGGCTGCGGGAAGGTCTCTGCATCCTGCGCAACCTGTAAGGCCTCTTCATGGCTCGAGACGAGAAAGAAGCCCATCCCATCCGGGACCTTCACGATCGGGTTCGTGTGGCGGACCCCGTCGAGCATCTGGTGGCCGCTGAGCGCCTCGCGCGGTGGCCCCTCCCACTGAATGTTCATAACTGGACACCGGCCTGCGGCGTCGTTCGCGGGTTGGACCGCTGGGGCGTCGGTCTGAGTCACGTTGAACTCCCTCGTAGCGTGCGCAGATAAACAGGATCGCTAATCTCGCGAGTGAGATGCTTCACGAGGACGGTATCAGTGATCTGGCTAACACTCAAGAGAAGGGGACCGCCCGAGAAATCGCGATTTCCCGTTTGTAATGACGTTGGAGAAGATGCCGGCTGTGAGTTCTCTACATACTCTGCATCGGCGCCTAGACTCCCAAACAACTTAAAGTCGGTTAATCGAGAAGGTGTAGCCATGAACAAATATGGACTTTCAATCGGCAGCCCTGACCTCAAATCTGTTGGTGCGATCACCTTCGGCCCAGCCGGAATCCTTTTCGTCGCCGACAACATGACGGCTGCGGTCTTCGCGATCGATGTCGATGACAAAGGAGCGGTTGGGCCGACGAAATCACTCGACGTAGAGCACCTCGATTCGCGGCTCGCCTCTTATCTGGGCACCGACACGAGCGATGTGACCGTGCGCGGTATGGCTGTTCATCCCACGTCCCAAGCCGTGTACCTGTCGGTGATGCGCGGTCGCGGGGTGACGGGCGTCCCAGTCCTATTGAGGGTCGACAGCGCCGGAGAACTGACCGAAGTCTCCACGGTCGACGTTCCTTTCGCCGAGTACGCAATAGGTGATGCACCAACCGAAGAAGACTCCCGTCAGGACGTTCAGCTCGATGGCAGCAGCGACGAGAGCCAAGAGGTTGAGTTCAACGGCGTTCGACTCAACATCGCGCGGACCGCGCTTCGGACTTCGACGATCACCGACATGGCCTGGATTGACGGCACGCTGATCGTTGCCGGCGCATCGAACGAGGAGTTCTCCTCTGCCTTGCGCCGAATTCCATTCCCCTTCAGCGGGGATGCGCAAACCAATGCCCTCGAGATCTTTCACGTGTCGCACGGCAAATACGAAACATCGTCACCAATCCGAACCTTCATTCCTTTTGACGGGAACACGAGCGTCCTCGCCAGCTATACCTGTACACCGATCGTGTATTTCTCCCTTACCGATTTACAGTCGGGCAATAAAGCGGCCGGCCGTACGGTCGCTGAGCTCGGGGCAATGAATCAGCCGCTCGACATGGTGTCTTACCAGCGAGACGGCGAAGAATTCCTGCTCGTCTCGAACACTCGGCATCCGCTGCTCAAGATCCCGGCCGGTTCCATCGAAGGTCAGGAAGCGCTGACCCAACCCACCGAGCCAGTCGGCGTACCGCGCGAGGAGCTTCCCCATCAGGGCGTGAGTTGGATGGCGAACTTGAATGGAAGCTACGTCGTGATGATGCAGCGCGACGAAGCCGGCGAGCTGCACCTTCGCTCGTACAGCACCGCTTCCCTCTGAGGCGAGATAGCGAGCGGGTAGGCGCCGAACACAGGTGATCCACCTGGAATGGCGGCACAAACACGGACGAATCTGCCTGCGGGCGAGCGGCCCTTCCATCTCGAAGCTGCTTGAGTTTTCCAGGTCTGCATTCGGCGCACGACTGGTCGTGCTGCCCGCCGAACAGCTGGCTCATCGCTCGCGTGGTCTACCTGGCACTGCCGGCGCCTTCACTGCAGACGGCGACGGCGTCCTGTTCACGCCGCGATTTCCCTTCGTGCCAGGCAAAGAGTACGCATTCATCCTCCAGACACCGACACCATCTGAAGGAGGCAGCGCGGATGCCTCACAAGACCAGGCGATAATCCGCAGCCCGCCTGATGCCAGCGAATCTCTTGCCCTGGTTGCCGAAATCTATCCCACGTCCCCCGAACTGCCACGCAATCACCTGCGGTTCTATGTGCAATTCACAGCACCCATGAGCGAAGGATTTGCCAGCGAGGCAGTGCACCTCCGCAGGTCAGAGACTGATGAACTAATCCCGGGAGCAGTCTTGCTCAGCTACCACGAATTGTGGGATCGCGAACGCCGACGGCTGACCGTGCTGCTCGACCCTGGCCGGATCAAGCGAGGACTCGTTCCCAACGCCGAAGTCGGCTATCCCATCGAGGCAGGCTCGAGCATCGCGTTGACCGTCGATGGGACGTTTCGCGACGCGTACGGGCAGCCGCTTGCCGCGGTAGCCAGGCGCGAGTATTCAGTGGGTCCCGATGAGCGGCGTCACGTCAACCCCGATGACTGGCGACTACAGCTGCCAGCGGCCGGTTCGACCCAGCCGTTGATCGTCGAATTCGACCGCCCTCTCGATCATGCGCTGCTCAGTCGATGCCTGACGGTCATCGAAACCAGCGGCGAACCGGTCGCTGGCGGCATCGCCGTGGCGGCGGGCGAAGGCCAGGCCAGCTTCACACCGATGCTGGCCTGGCGTGCCGGTTCGTACCTCCTCCGGGTCGAAAGCCGGCTAGAGGACCTCGCGGGCAACTCGGTGGCTCGAGTATTCGACCGCGATCTTTCCCAGGTTCAGGATGATCCGCGACCCAACGACGCGGTCGCCGTCCAGTTCTGGTGCCGCTAGCGCCGGCCCCCAGTACGGGTCAGACAGCGAATCGACTGAGCATCACGCGGGAAAGACGGAGCATCACGCGGGAAAGTTGTACAACCGCCGGGCATTGAGCTCGACAATCTTGCGCGCCTCATCATCTGGTACGTCGATGAGTGCCTCGGCCAGCATCTTGCGCGTATGTGGCCAATTCGAGTCCGAGTGCGGGTAATCGCTTTCAAACATGATGTTGTCGATGCCGATGAGGTGGCGGTTGTCGATGCCGGCTTGGTCGGAGATGAAACAACCGTAGATGTGCTCGCGGAACAGCTCTGAGGGCACCTTCTCGGCGTTTACGTCGCACCAGTACTTGTGCCTGCCCCAGGAATAGTCCGTGCGTTCCAACAGGTACGGCATCCAGCCGATACCGCCTTCGGACAACGCGACCTTGAGGCCCGGGAACTTGTAGAACATCGGCGACATCAGCATATCGACGGTTGCCATCATCGAGTTCAAACCGAACAGGGCGATCGTGATGAAGAAATCGCCATCCGGGGCGAGACCCTGCGGGCTACCACCCGATCCGAAATGGACCGACAGCGGCAGCTTCGCTTCTTCGCACACCGCCAGCAGCGGGTCCCAGTGGTCGGTGTGATAGCTCGGCAGCCCCAGATTGTGCGGTGCCTCGAGGAAGGTGATCGACTTCGCGCCTAGCGGCACGGTGCGTTCCACCTCCTTTACGCTGGCCTCGACGTCCCAATAAGGCAGCATCATCAGCGGGATTTGGCGGTCCGGTGCATAGGCACACCACTCGTCCAGGATGAAGTCGTTGTACACGCTGATGCACTTCGCAGCGAACGCGAGATCGCCTTGTTTGGCAAAGGTGCTTCCAGCGAAGCCTCCGAAGTTGGGAAAGCACAACTGGGCCCAGATGCCTTCGATGTCCATGTCCTTGATCCGGTCCGCGATGCCATAGCAGCCGGGCAGCATGTCGTCATAGCTGCGCGGGTCCAGTCCGAATTCCCGAGGGTGTTTGCCGGCGACCGCATTGAGCGCGAAGTTGCCGGCAACCTTTCCCTCGTAGATCCAAGAATCGTTGCCGTCGATTCGTTCGATGTGGGGTGCTCGGTCGGCGTATTTTGCCGGCATCCGATCGGTCCACACGGTGGGATGTTCGATCACATGATCATCGACCGAAACAATCTTGGCGTCGTCGGGCAACATCAAAAGCCTCCTGTACGAATGTGACTGATCATTGAATGGTTCCGGGCGGCGGGGGCCGCCAATATCCGGGCTGGCCCCGTTCCACAAACCGCTCTCCTCATTAGTACTGTGGGCAAGCATGACCGTCTCTGCAGGCCCGGCCAATTTTTCGCCCTTCGCGGCCATCGTCGAAAGCGTGCACATGCGCGAGACTTCGGCGGTACATGCGGGCACGTACGCCTACGAGGCCGATGACCTCATCACCGGCTGGCATACCCACGACCTCCATCAGATCGAGTACGCCTTTCAGGGCGTGGTAGAAGTGGAGACTCGCACCGCTCACTATTTCCTGCCGCCTCAGAAAGCGGTCTGGATACCCGCTGGGCTCGCGCATCAGACGACTTTGCGACGCGTGCGGACGATGTCGGTGTTCTTCGATCCACGGATGGTCCCGTCCGCTGATGATCGAGCTCGAGTGCTGGCAGTCTCGCCGGTCTTTCGGGAGATGATCGTGTACGCGGCTCGCTGGCCCATCACCCGCGCTCTGAGTGACCGGGTCGCCGACTCGTATTTCACCGCTCTGGCAAACCTCATCTTCGAATGGCTTGATTACGAAACACCTTTCTCGGTGCCTACGAGCACAGATCCGCTCATCGCCTCGATCATGAGTTACACCACGAGTCATCTCGACCACGTGCCGATCAGAGATCTGTGCCTCGCGGTCGGCGTGTCGGAACGGACACTACGACGCCGCTTTCAAGCCGACACTGGAATGACCTGGCGGCAATACCTGCTCCAGATGCGCTTGCTGAGTGCGATGGCGCTGTTGACCGAACAAGGCCGCAGCGTCGTAGATGTCGCAACAACTGTGGGCTTTGACAGCGCGAGCGCGTTCACCCGGGCGTTCACCCGGTACACCGGTGAGACACCGTCGACCTATCGCCATCGCGCGGTCGCCAGTGCAGGCCGAGAATCGTCAAGCGACGCATGATCGGCGTCCTGACCACCGAGCCACTTCAGTAGCGGGCGTTGCATAGGATTGCGCGGGTGAGCAGCCGCGCGGGAATCGTCGTCACTGGTACTGAGGTCCTGACCGGTCGAGTAAGTGATCGAAACGGTCCCTGGCTGGCCGAGCAGCTCCGCGTGCTCGGCGTCGACATCGGTCAGGTCATCGTCGTCGGTGACCGCAGGGAGGACTTGACTGCCTCGCTGCGTTTCTTGGCCAGCGCAAACGTGGATCTGATCATCACATCTGGCGGTCTGGGCCCGACCGCTGATGACCTGACCGCGGAGGTGGTCGCCGAGTTTCAGGGTCGAGCCCCACAGCTCGACACCGCACTCGAAGCTCAGATCGCCGAGATTGTGGCAAGGTTGAGCGCGAATCGAGGTTGGCGACTGCACCCGGACGCGACCGCAGCTGGTACCCGCAAGCAGGCGCTCGTTCCGGCGGGAGCAAAGGTGCTTGACCCGATCGGCACCGCGCCTGGCTTGGTGGTTCCGGCCGCCGAAGGTCGTAGCGGGCCGCCCGTTGTCGTGCTGCCGGGGCCGCCGAGGGAGCTGCAAGGTATGTGGCCGGCAGTGCTGGCCGACGCGGCGGTACAGCAAGCGCTCTCCGGCCGCCAGGAGCTGCGTCAACAGACGATGCGGCTATGGGGCACGCCGGAATCAGAGCTGGCTGCAACCCTACGTGAGAATGAGGCGTCGCTGTCCGGCCTGGAGATCACGACCTGTCTGCGCGACGGCGAACTCGAGATCGTGACTCGGTACGGCGCGGCTGCCCAGACGGGCTATGAAAATCTCGTCGCCATCATCGGCGCCGCATACCCGGACACTGTTTTTTCCTTGGACGGCAGGTCAATTGATGAGATCGTCGCTGATCGGCTGGTGGCCGGTGGTCTGACGGTCGCGACTGCGGAATCCTGCACCGCGGGCCTGCTTGCGGCGCGATTGACCGAACGTCCGGGCTCTTCGGCGTACGTCCTCGGTGGTCTAGTGGTCTATGCCAACAGTGCGAAAGAGCAACTCGCCGAGGTGCCCGCAGAACTGATCGAAAGCGTGGGCGCCGTCAGCGCTGAGGTCGCGGGCGCGCTGGCGATGGGCGCCCGAGAGCGGCTGGGGGCGACAATCGGTGTCGGGATCACGGGTATAGCCGGGCCCGGCGGAGGCAGCGCGGACAAGCCGGTAGGACTCGTGCATCTGTGTGTCGCCGGGCTCGGAGCCACCGTCGCACGTCGTATCAACGTGCCGGGATCACGGGCCGACGTCCGCGCGCGGTCCGTCGTGATCGCCATGCACATGCTGCGGGAACTGCTGGAGAACCATTCCTGACGGTTTCGTCGTTCGCTGCTTTCTATTCTGATCAGGATCGACTCCTCCGGCCCGTTACCGCTCAGGTAACGGGCCGGAGGAGTCTGTTCCTACCTCAACGACTTGGCACTGCGACTTAGCTCAACGCGAGAAACCGCAGCCCGTTCGGCGTGCCGAGTCCGGTCACGTTGTCATAGCCGGCGGTGGTGTGGATGGTCAGGCTGGTGGAGTCGAAGGTTCGCACCGACGTCGCCAGACCATCGGAGGCATCCGTGCCGTTGACGAAGTCAACACGCACCACGCCGCCTGAGACGTGGCGGACGTCATCGACAGCGCCGACGCGCGAGGTGACCTGATACATCAGCGGATTCAGGAATCCGTGCTTGAAGTGATCAAGCTGATTCGAAACCGCGATCAAGCCAGCGAAGAGCGGGCTGGCAAGACTGGTGCCACCGATACGGAACTGGTCGTAATAGACGCCGTCCGGGAAGGTCTGTGTCTGACCGATGAGCATCCCGGTGTTCGGATCGGCATCCATCGAGATATCTGGCACGACCCGGCCGGTCTTGCCCCCGACCTGGTTCTCACGAGCCAACGCGGTGGGGACAATCCCCTTTTGGTAGAACGGCTCCGCAAAGAGCTTGCTGGTTCCGCCGCCCGAGCCGTACAGGTACGAGGCCGGGCCCCACACGCCTTCGGTGAGAGTGCTGCGCTCGGTCTGCCAACCGGTTTCCACGACGCGCTTGCCGTTTGCTCCGATCCCGGTGCTGGTACCACCGACCGCGGTCACCCACGGGTCAGAGGCAGAGAAGTCGGCCTCGGGATGGCCGATGGCGGCGGCTTCATCGCCACTGTCTCCCGACGAGAACGTCAGGGTGATGCCTTCCAATGCAGCTTGCACCGCAATCTGGTTGAACGCAGCGATCTCGTCGGCGGGCAGGTCCTCACCTTCGTCGCCGTAGGAGTTGGTCACGATGTCGGCCAGGTGACCGGCGACGATGGCGTTTAGCGCGGCGTCAAGCGAGTTGTCCTGACAGTCGGCACCTCCGACATACAAGATGTGTGCGCCCGGCGCCATCGCGTGGACAGCCTCGACATCCAGGGTCTGTTCGCCGTACCAACCGGCAGCATCGCACTGGTCCGGCGCTTCCTGTCCAGGGGTCGGCGGGTACACCAGCTGAGAGAATTGCGAGGCACTCAGCGGGTTGCTCGGGTCATTCCGCTTGGCGTAGGTCGCGGCATCGGCGAAAAGCGTCGGCGAGGCGAACGCATCCACGATGGCGACGGTCTGGCCGCGACCGTTGATCCCGCTTCGATTGACAGTGTCGAGACCGTATGCCGACCGAAGCTGGCCCGGCTTGTAGCCGCACGGTGCGTACGGTAGGTGTTTGCCGTTATATGCGGGGTCGGTGGTATCGATCTGTTGACCGTAATAGGCGCCGCACGGTTTGGCGTTCCGGAAACCTGCCGGCGGTGCGACGACTGCCGGAGACGGGTTTGCATTCGAGTTCAGCGGGGTCGAGACGGACTGGTTGAGCCCAGAGACCGCGAGGATTGCTGAAGCAACGGACTGTGGAATCTTCAGATCCGCACTAGCCGCACGGAGCCGTTTCCCCTTAACCGCATAGGTGTTCAAATGCACGGCAAACGCGCTTTGGATCTGCGCGGCCGTCCCGGTCGCCTCGACATAGGCATTGTTCGCGGCCGTCGATCCGACGACGAAGCCCGAGGAGGCAAGCCAGTGCTGTACCGAACGCACCGTGGCATCGCTGGCTGCATACTGCGCGCGTACCTGGGCGGCGGTGAGGTACCGGCCATAAGAGGCACTAGCGGGGTTGGACACCGATGCGGCTTGGGCTTCAGCCGCCGCCTCATCGCGAGTCCGGAGATAAACATCGAACGTGATCCGGCTGCTCCCAGCGGTCGCAGCCACCTCGGTGCCGGGAGTTGCCCAGCTCGGGTGAGAGTTTGGAATCACGGTCGGAGTGGCCGCAGCAGCTAGGTCAGGGATCGCCACGGCGACTCCCAAGACGAGGCTGGCGGAGCTGAGTAGGACGAGTGTTCTGCGCACGAGCATCCCCAATTTGGTGTTGGGTTACAGCGCCCGCTCCGGACGCTGGTCACACACCCGCCCAGGACAATATCGACCGATCAGGCCGATATGCCCTGAATTCCGCGGACGGGTTATTTATCGACCTCGCAGGGCCCGTTGTCAACAGCTTGAGGCCGCGAGTTTGTATCGTCGCCATGTCGATTTTGTGTCGCGGCCATGTCGGCACGCGGCATCATGATCCGCAACGCCGACCGCATTCGCGGGTTTGCGGTGGATCTGGTGGAATAGCGGAATGCTTGATCACATCGCGTTGCAATGTACCGACCTGGAGGCCAGCGCGACGTTCTACAGCGCGGTGCTTCAGCCCTTGGGCACCAAGCTGTTGGTCGACTTCGACACCACCCTCGGCTACGGCGTAGGCCGCCCGACGTTCTGGATCGGTGAACACCGAACCGGTGAAGGCTTCCGCGAGACGCACATTGCCTTCACGGCCGCGACTCGGGCCGCCGTGCGCGCATTCTTCGATGCTGCAGTGTCTGATGGCGCTGAAGTCCTGTATGAGCCGCGAGTCTGGCCGGAATATCACCCGGATTACTACGCCGCCTTCGTACGTGATCCAGACGGTAACAACGTTGAAGCAGTTTGCCATCTGCCCGAATAGCCGAGAACCCACGCACGGTTGGGTAACATCAAGACAGACAGCGCCGAGCAGAGTGCGCCACATTCAGGCCCCCAGGAGCTGAATATGGCCAAAGATCTGACCACCAAGGATCGAAAAAAGCTCAGCAAGAGTTCGTTCGCTCTGCCAGGTAAGCGCAAGTACCCGATCCCCGACAAGTCCCACGCCCGAAACGCCCTTGCCAGGGTGGCCCAGAACGGCACACCCGCAGAGCAGAAGAAGGTTCGAGCTGCCGTCGCAAAGCGGTTTCCCAGCCTCGGTAAGAAAAAGAAATCAAAGTAGCGACCGCCGCAGCGCGGCTGTGCAATCGCTAGGCTGGGTCGAAGGAGGCTGCGCGTCGGACCGCCGCGATGGACCGCTGAACATCGTCCTCGTCTGTTGACCAATTGCTAACCGACACGCGCAGAACGTCGCGTCCGCGCCAGCGAGACCCGGACATCCACGCAGTGCCATCGGCGATCAGTCGTTCGGTGACCAACCGCGTGCGCTCGTCATTGCCGAAGGCGACACAGACCTGGGTGTAGTCCACGGTGTTGAGCACTTGTGCGTCCTCAATCTCGGAAAGTCCGACCGCGATGCTGTGTGCATGTCGGGCGAGGCCGTCGACCAGATCGACGACGCCGCTGCGGCCGAGCGAACGAAGTGCCGCCCACACCGGAACGCCGCGAGCGCGCCGCGACAGCTCCGGCACTTTCTCGTGTGGATCGCCCGGACCGGATTCGTCGGCGATCAGGTAGCTCGTGTGAACGCCGAGCGCACTGCGCATGGCGACAGGATCGGCAACAATAGCAATCCCGCAGTCATAGGGAACGTTGAGCGTCTTGTGCGCATCGGTGGCCCAGGAGTCTGCCCGATCGACCCCGTCGACGTGATGGCGCAACGCCGGAGACGCTGCAGCCCAAAGACCAAACGCCCCATCGACGTGCACCCACGCACCATGCTGGTGCGCAAGGTCAATCGCCTCGGCGAGCGGGTCGAACGCCCCAGAATGGAGATTTCCGGCCTGCAGGCAGACGATCAGCGGACGACCAGAGGTAGCGCCGCGATCGATATCGGCCAACGCGGCAGCTAGCGCATCGATCCGGAGCCGCCCCTGCTCGTCGGCTGCCACTACGGTAGGAGCACCCAGCCCTAAATATCGCAACGCAAGATCGATCGTCTCGTGGCGCTCAGCACCGACCAAAACCCGCACAGCTGGTCCCCCGGCGAGACCGTCGTGCGTTACGTCCCAACCAGCCCGTAACAACACAGCCGAGCGTGCAGCGGCAAGCGATGCAAAATTGGCCATGGTAGCGCCGGTGACGAATCCCAGGTCGGCACCTCGGGGCAGGCCCAGGATCTCGAGCAGCCAGCCGGCGGCCAATTCTTCGAGAGCCGCAGTCGCCGGGCTGGCGTACCGCAGGCCGGTGTTCTGATCCCAGGCGCTCACCAGCCAGTCGGCGGCCAGGGCAGCGGGTAGGGTGCCGCCGATTACCCAACCGAAGAATCGACCCGAAGGCATCGCCATCAGACCTGGTTCTGCTACGGCGGCGAGCAGATCAACAACCTCTTCCGGCGCCGTGGGTTTTTCGGGTAGCGGCCCACCGAATTCGACAAGGATCTGATCTGCTGACTTGCGCGGCGGCACCGATCGATCACCAACCGAATCCAGCCATGACTGGGCGTGCTCAGCGGCTCTGCCCAGCGACGGACTGTACGAATCTCCATGAACGGTCATGACCGGCTCCGCTTCGGAAATCAGACGATGTCCACACCGTAATAGCGTTCAGCGGGTGGTCAACCCGATTGACAGCCGATTTGTCGAGCAATTCATTGCACCGCTATGACTTGACGGCGCCGAATGGCACTTGGCGGCACCGAATGGCACTCGGCGGCACCGAATGGCACTCGGCGGCACCGAATGGCATAGGTGTGCGACCTTCGCGAGATTCTCAGTCTTCGCAGGTAGCGTGCAGATGTGCCCTCGAACAGTGAAGGACCCGGAAACCCGGGTGACGCGGGCCTACCGCCGGAACTCGATCCGCGGCGAGGCCGCGCTCGCGAACCCGTCCACCCCGCTCAGTTGCCCCCTGAACTGGACCCCCGCGGGCGACGTCGCGCAAGGCGCGCCGAGCCCGGCCGAGTACCGCCAGCTGTTCGGCGATCGCAGAATCCGGCCGCCGGCAAGCAAGCCAAAGCGGGTAACGGCAAGAAAGATATCTTTCGCGGCGCCACACTGGGTATACAGATCGTAGCGGCCATCCTCTCGCTGGTCATTCTGGTTGGAAGCGGCTGGGCCTGGGCGCAGTACCGAAGTTTCAGCGGCAATATCAAGCGCATATCGATCGCCCACGATGGCAGCAACGCCGCGAGCAAGAACATCGACGGCAGCGATCAAAACATTCTCATCGTAGGCAACGATGACCGTAGTACCGCGACGCCGGCGGAGCTTGCCCAGTTGGGTACTACCGAGGACGGCGGAAGCCTCAATACCGACACCATGATGCTCATGCACGTTCCCGCGGATGGGAGCAAGGCGACGGTCATTTCGTTCCCACGAGATTCCTACGTCGACATTCCCGGGCACGGAAAGGCCAAACTCAATTCCGCCTACACCGACGGGTTGCAGGACAGCAACGGCGACAAGGCCGCTGGCGCCTCGTTGCTCATCAGCACGATCGAGAACCTGACCCAACTCAAGATCGATCACTTCGTGCAGGTCGACCTCATCGGGTTCTATCGGATCTCCAACGCCATCGGTGGCGTGACCGTATGCCTGAACAACGCGATGGGGCCGGCCAAGAGCTTTGGTCAGGTGGGCGATGGTTTCGATTCTGGTTTCGAGCCGAACGGTCAATTCGTCTACAGCTACTCCGGAATCAACCTCAAGAAGGGCGACAACGTCATCAAGGGGACGCAAGCGTTGGCTTTCGTCCGTCAGCGTCACGGCTTGCCCAACAGTGACCTCGACCGCATCAAGCGCCAGCAGTACTTTCTGTCCGCCGTCTTCCGCAAGGTTGCCTCGGCTGGCACGCTGCTGAATCCCTTGAAGCTGCAGAACCTGCTGAAGGCGATTAGCTCTTCACTAACTATGGATTCCAGCCTGAACCCGCTGAAGCTCGCCCAGCAGATGCAGAACCTCCAGGCCGGCAACGTCACGTTCACTACTATCCCCACCAGCGGATTCGCCAACGAGGACGTCGGCAGCGTCGTCGTAGTGAACACCGAAGCCATGCCAGACTTCATCGACACGTTGATCGGCAACAGCGCGGCCACGGCCCTGAAGAACGCAAAGCCGGCCAGTCCGGCATCTGTGACGGTCACCGTCGTCAACGACGCCAACGCCAACGGCTTGGAGAACACGAACGCTGCGGCGCTCCGCCAGGCGGGTTTCAAGACTGTGATTCCACCTGCATCGTCTGATGTCCTGGCCAAGACGACGATTCGCTATGCGACCGGCCAGGAAGCGGCAGCCAAGGCCGTTCAAGCGCAGGTGCCCGGCGCCGTACTCGAGCGTTCGGCTGATGTCACTGGCGTGACTCTGTTGCTTGGAAACAATGGAATACAGGTCAAATCGTTGATGCCTGCAACCCCGACAACGCCAGCGGCTCCCGCGAAGACAACCGCGATCGCAGCCGCGCCGGTATCTACGGCACCGGGAAACACGACGGTCACCACCGCGGCAGACGCGGGCTGCATCAACTAGCTGCAGGCGATCCCAGGCTGCCCGCAAGCTGGCTGCCTAATCTGCGCATACGTGCGTATGATGTGCGCATAGCTGCGCATAGGATCGAGGTGGCCTCATGGGTCGCGCGAATGTCTACCTGCCCGATGAACTGGAAAAGCGAGTCAAGGACGCTCAGATTCCGATCTCCGAGGTCTGCCAGCGCGCGCTGCTGGCGGCTGTCGAGGCGGCCGAGGCTGGTCCAGGGCCCTTTGACGACGTGATCGAGCCACAGTTTCAACGGGGCTGGAAGGCAGGTGCATCCTGGACCCAGACGGCTCCGAACGAACTCTTGCTGACGTTGCTGCGCGACCAGCGCCTCGGAGAAATCCCCGCGGAGACGCTGCCGCAAGACCTGTACGCCCTCACCAGAGAACAGGCGTTGGCGTGGGAAGCCGGATTCATGTCGGCCGCTCGCGCCACAGTCCGAATGCCCGCGGCCAGTACCGCCTCGCCAGAGTTCGACGCAGCGAATCCGACAGACGCCACCCCGAACTCGGTCGCCGGCGATCCGCCAGGCGCGAACACGGCGCAAGAGGGATCGCGATCAAATGCCTCGGCAGAACTCGGTGACGATTCAGACTGCCAGATAGGCGTGACGCTTGACGGCGATCCCGTCTCCTTTGATCCTCATACCGCCGTCCGTGACGGCAAGAGTCCGCTGTTCGCGATTCTCGGCGAGGCCGATCTACGCACCCGCTTGGTGTTGAGCGTCGCCCAGGACGCAGCGTCGCGCGGGACCGGCGTGCTGCTAGTCGATCTGTCCGGGCAACTCATATCGCGAGCTGCTGGGCTGGGCAGAAACGTCAGGGTCATCCGGCGCGCCGAAGGCTCGTTGCCACGACTCGATCAGCTCATGGAGGGATCGGTCGGGCTTGGTGGTCTGTGGGAAACGTTTAGCAGCCTGTCGCGTGGTAGCGGCCTAGGTGGCCTACTTGGCGGCTCGAGCGAGAAGCTCATCGAACCTGGCTACGTGACGGTCTTAGGCCTCGCTGGTGATGGCCAGCTCGCGGCGGCGCTATCGGCAGCGCAGACCTTGGCGCAGCTCGCCTCCCCCGCCGACTTCCCACGAATGCTGCACGTCGATCTGCCGGCCGAGATGGCCCTTCCTGCTGGCCTGGCTTCGGGGCTTGGCCGGATCGTCCGGACGGCTCAAGAACACAATGCCGCTATCGGACTTTCTGCAGAGAGTGCGGACGTCCTCACGCGGATCGGCGGTATCGGCGCGCTACTGTCCACGGCGTTCGCCTTCGCGACTAGCAATCCGATCGAGGCCGACCGGTTGCGGGATTTGCTCGGCACGGGTGCACCAATCCTACTGAACCCACCCGGCACAGCGATCCGGGCCGATGACGAGACCTGGGCTGTCATGCGCGATCTCGCCGGACGGCTCGGGCAAGTTCGGATGATCGGCTGGTGAGCTAGGCCTCGGGGCCCGCTCTGAAGATCACCCCGGACGCCATCAGCAGCTACCTGCCACCACCTTGCCAGCCCGGCGATCTCTGGCTCAGCGTAACTTCGGCACCTAGCCATCTCGGCGGATTCCGGAGGCACCGTGAGTGAAGTGTGGATCGATCTCGGCGTAGTACTTGTGTTGCTGATCTTCGGTGGCCTCTTCACGGCCACCGAGCTCGCCCTGGTCTCGCTGCGCGATGGGCAACTGAAAGCAATCGCCGAGCGTGGTCGGCGAGGTGCTCGGGTACAGAAGCTCGCCGCCGAACCCACTCGCTACCTCGCTGCGGTACAGATCGGTTCGATCGTGGCCGGCTTCTTCTCGGCCGCGTTCGGTACTGCGACGCTGGCCGATCCGCTCGCCAGGCTCTTGGAGCGTTGGGGGGTCGCGAAATATCCGGCAGACGGATTGGCAGTGGTCATCATCACTCTGACGATCACCTACGTTGCGTTGGTCGTAAGCGAGCTGACACCCCGCCGATATGCCATGCAGCGCGCCGAACCGGTCGCCCTCCTGCTCGGACCCATGCTCGACCGTCTTGCGACGGCGTTCCGTCCGCTGATCTGGTTTCTCTCGAAGTCGACGAACGTTGTCCTCAGACTGTTACGCGCTAACCCGGCGGCTTCGGCGGACCAGATCACAAGCGAGGAACTGCGCGCCCTCGTCGCGTCCCACGAAGGACTTTCCGAGGAGGAACGCAGAATCGTGCGCGACGTGTTCGGAGCCGGTGACCGTCAGCTCAGTGAGGCCATGCTGCCTAGGACGGAAGTTGATTTTCTCGAGGCGACCCTCAGCGTGGCCGAAGCCGCGCGCCTTGCCTGGGAACACGCCCACACCCGCTATCCGGTGATCAATGCATCCCCTGACGACGTCATCGGATTCGTTCATGTCCGCGACCTGCGCGATCCTGCATACGTCGGAAAGGAAATCTCGGTGGGTGAAATCGTGCGAACGATACCTGCCTTTCCCGAATCAAAGCCCATTCTGGCGACGCTCACTGAACTTCAACGGACCGCTGACCAACTCGCACTGGTAATCGACGAATACGGCGGCGTGGCCGGCATCGTGACGGTGGAGGATCTGGTCGAGGAACTTGTCGGCGACATTCGCGACGAATACGATGCGGCCGCCGCTCGTCCTACCCCTTCCGATCGCGGTCTCGGCGAGGTTGACGGCCTGCTCAGCCTCAGTGAATTCAGGGATCGAACCGGGATCTCATTGCCCTCGGGTCCATACGAAACCGTCGGCGGCATGATCTTCCAGGTGCTCGGCCGACTACCGATCGCAGGTGACGCCATCGATGTCGCCGGGTGCCGGCTGACAGTGGTTGCGATGAAAGGCTGGCGGATCCAGAGTGTGCTCGTGACGAGCATCGAGCCAGGTTGACCCGATTCCATCGTCGCGACGAGAGCGCAGAGGCCGACGCACGCCGAAGGCGCCCCCCAACAAAAGGTGAACCAACAGACACAACCAGGGCGGCCCTGGCCCTCAGATAACTGTGCATTTGGCCGACTTGAGATGGTGTGACCCTCTCTGCCAGAAGCGACCGGACCGCTAACCCGGTTCGCCGGCTCTTCGCCGTGTATGCCCTGGTGAGCCTCATACCTGTGTTGGTGCTTGGTGCGACGCTGCTCGTTCTGTTTCATGTCCGCTCAGACACGCTGGGCGCCATCGAAGGTCGGTCACGGGCTCAGCAGATGGCCCGCATCGGCATCGCGCCACTGCTCGACGGTCACGATCTAAGGCAGGGGCTGGCGCCGGACGAGACCGCCGCCCTGGAACGAACCGCAAACCTGGCCGTACAGAACAAGCAGATCCTGGGCCTTCAACTAAGGGACCTCGACGGACGCCTTATCTACTCCAACGGGGTCTACTCCAACGGGGCCTTCTCGAACGGGGCCTTCTCGAACGGGGTCTCCTCCACCGGCGCGCCGTTGCTCGCGCAAGACCGGCGGACGGTCAAGGCCGCTTCGGGCTCGACTCTGTCGAAGCTCGACTGGCTAGGTGTCGGCTCGCATGAGGCGAACGCCGATACATCTCGTGGCCCGCGAGTACTGGAGGTCTACCAGCCGCTGCAGGCCGCACAATCGAACACTCGCATCGGCGTCGTGGAAATGGCATTGCCGTATGCCCCGATCGCAACAGATCTCGCACACAACAGGATCGCCGTCGTCTATGCAATCAGCGCCGGGCTCACGCTCATGTGGCTTTGTCTGATCGGCGTATCTATCTCGGTCACCAGAAGGCTCAGACGCCAGATGGCGGCCAATCAGTTTCTGGCCACGCATGACGCACTCACCAGCATGCCGAACCGGGCCGAATTCATCGACCGCGCGGCCCGAGCGGTAGCCAACGCGACCAGCGAACGTCCCGCGGCGATCGCGATCATCGACCTCGACCGGTTCAAGGAGGTCAACGACACGTTGGGGCACGGGGTCGGCGACCGCCTACTGGTCATGCTGGCGGACCGGCTCAAACTCTACGTCCGGGAGGGCGACATCATTGCCCGCCTCGGCGGCGACGAGTTCGGGGTGGTCCTGTCGGGTGTCCGCAACGCTGGCGAAGCCGTCGAGGTACTTGCGCGGCTGCGCGGCATCGTCAATGAACCGCTGGAGATAAACGGCCTCCCCCTCGCTGTAGAAGCCAGCATCGGCTTTGCCCTTGCACCGGACGACGGCGACGAGTTCGGAGCACTCATCCAGCGGGCCGATCTCGCGATGTACGTGGCGAAACGGCAACGCGTCGGTATCGCACACTTCCGTCCGGAGCACGATCAGTACGAATCCTCCGCGTTGACCCTGGCTGCCGAGCTCGGCGCCGCGATAGCGCATGACGAGCTTGTACTGCACTACCAACCCAAAGTCGATCTGCGAGGCAAGCAGGTAACTGCAGTCGAGACCCTGGTTCGATGGCAGCACCCGACCCGGGGATTGCTGTACCCGGATGCGTTCCTGCCAGCTGCAGAGCAAACCGAACTGATCGAGCAGCTCACTCATTGGGTATTGCGTACCGCGACGTCGGCCCTGCAGGCGATCGACCCAGGCGGCAACCTTGCCGTGGCGGTGAACATCTCCGCCCACAGCCTCGCGCGATCCGGATTTGCCCAGGATGTGCTTGACATCCTCGCCGAAACGCGCACCGACCCGTCTCGGATCATTCTCGAAATCACCGAGACGGCCTTGATGGTCGATCCACCGCTGGCTGCTCGGCTTCTGGCGGAACTTCACGCGGCGGGCATCCGCATCTCGATTGACGATTTCGGCGCTGGTCAAACCAGCCTCGGCTATCTCGCGACGCTACCGATCAGCGAACTCAAGATTGACAAGACGTTCGTCCTGTCAATGCTCACCGACGACCGCAACTTCGCCATCGTTCGTTCTGTCATTGAGCTCGGTCATGCTCTTGGCTTCACAGTCACCGCCGAAGGCGTCGAGACGATCGATGCCCTCGACAACCTTGCGGCCCTGCGTTGTGACACCGTGCAGGGCTACCTTCTCGCTCGACCCTCAGCCGCGATTGACTTGGCCGAGGGGCTAGCCGCAGCAGTGCGCATGGTCACCGCCCACCACTTGCCACAGGCGTTCGTCGATCCCAAGACGGCCGCGCGCTTGACTGCCATACTCAGCTGACCGACGGTCGATCAGCCCATGATGTCGGCAAGTGCGGTGACCTTGCTCGGGTGCAGCCGGACCAGCAATTCGCCCTCGACTGCGTTTCGCGCGCCGAATTGCTCAGCGGCATCTTCGGCTACGTAGCGCCGAGCAATCCGAATGGACATCGGCAACATCTCGACAGGGTCAGCCGACAGCGACACTGAACCCTCGACCAGGACGAACGCATACGGCGGCTCTTCGAGGTCGACAACGAGCGCGACCCGAGGATCACGCAGCAGAGCCTTACCTTTTGCTGTGCCAGCGCCGGTCATGAAGACCAGATCCTCGCCGTCGAGAACAAACCAGACCGGTGCAACGTGGGGGCTTCCGTCTGCACGCAGGGTGGCGAGCTTAGCGGTACGCGTTCCGTGTGACAGGAATGCGCGAACCTGCTCGTCAGTCATCTTGTACGCCATACGAGCACTATGCCTTGCGCAAACCTTGACGACGACGTTGGCACAGTGTTGGAGTGGATGTGAAGCGCCTGGACAAAGACTGAACGCGACGGCCACGCAACCGCGGGCGCACCCATGGCAGAGGACTCCATGACGATTACATCGATAGGTGAAGAGAACGAATTTGCCGGGTTGGGATCGCAGGTTACCGGCCCGGTGAGCTGGCCCGGTTCAGACGCTTACGCTGCCGAACTCAACGGATTCGACCTGTCGGTGACGCATCATCCGGCGCTGACGGTCGGCGCTACCAACGCGGCTGACGTGCAAGCAGCCGTGCGCTTCGCGAGGTCTCGCGGCATGGGCGTCGCGGTACAGGCGACCGGTCATGGCGCCACAGCCGCGGCCGATGGCGCGTTACTGATCAACACCAGTCGCGCAAACGAGGTACACATTGACGCTTCGAAACGCAGGGCATCGCTGCAGGCCGGCGTGACTTGGGGCCAGGTTGTCGAGGCCGCGGCTGGGTACGGGCTGGTTCCGCTCTGCGGCGCGGCACCGGCCGTCGGCGCAGTGTCGTACACGCTGGGCGGTGGGCTCGGACCCCTAGGACGACGTTACGGCTATGCCGCCGATCACGTCAGTCGAATCGAGTTGATAACGGCGGACGGCGAGCTCCGACGGGTGTCGGCGGACGAACATCCGGACTTGTTCTGGGGCCTGCGCGGTGGCGGCGGAAACTTCGGCGTTGTCACCGGGCTTGAGATCGAGCTGATGCCGGTCAGCGAGCTCTACGCAGGCGGACTCTATTTCGCTGGACAGCGGGCGAGCGACGTGCTGGCGGCGCTGCACGAGTGCACTACCGCCGCCCCAGACAGCCTCAGCCTTTCGGTCGCGTTCCTGAGGTTTCCGGATCTGCGGGTGTTGCCTGCCGCCCTTCGAGGCCAGTTCTGCGCACACGTTCGAGTCACCGATACCGCGTCACCCGCTGAATGCGAGCGAATCATTCGTCCGCTCCGTCTCATCGGCAGTCCGCTACTCGATACATTGCGCACGATGCCGCCGACAGAGATCGGCTCCATCCATGGCGACCCGACAAAGCCGATGCCGACACACGCTCGAAGCCTCGTACTGCGGACCTTTGACGAACGGACTCTGGCCGCCGTGCTGGGACACGTCGACCCGAGCGCGCCGTTCATGATCGAACTCAGGCACCTGGGCGGTACGCTCGGCCACCAACCGGAGTTGTCGAACGCCGTCGGGCACCGTGGCGGCACGCTGAATGTGTTCACCTCCGCCTATCCCCTACCGAGTGGATTCGATACGGCCGACGCCGCCCAGCGGGCTCTTCTCAGCGATCTCGGCGAGTGGAGTGACGGCGGGGCCACGTTCAATTTTCTTTCAGGCCCCCATGTGACTTCCGCAGATGTGCAGGCGGCATTCGATGAAAATGATTTCGCCCGGCTCAGGACGCTCAAGCGCCGATGGGACGCCGAGAACACGTTTCGGTTCAACGCGAACATTCCGCCGGCCTAGCCGAAACGAAACCCGCGCGGCGTCCCGCCAATACGATAAACGCACGCGACAATACGAGATGAACATCTGACGATACGGCCTCGACGATATGTTCGGGGCCGTATCGTTTTGCATCTGATCCAACGACAGAAAGCAGTAAGGGCGTGGATTTCATACCGGACGGGGGTATGGATTCAGATGATTGGACGATCGTTCTTGTGTTCGGCGTGTGGCCACTCGTGGCCACGATTTCGTGGAATCTCAAACGATTTGTGTTCTACAGGCAACGCCAACGGGCACAATTGCAAGAGCTTGAACAGACCGTCGTTCGGCAAAGTCGGTGACCTGAAACCGGAAGGTTGTCAGGCGCCCAGCATCATGCTGCCACCGCTGACGGCCAACAGTTGGCCGGTGATGAAGCGTGATCCGGTGCTTGCGAGAAAGACCATCATGGGTCCGAGGTCCCGGACGGGATCGCCCAGCCCCTGCCCCGCCGAGCTGGCGATCGGCATCGCCTCACTGAGCCGGTCGTTCATCGCGGCAGCACCTTCGGGCCCGATGAAGGCACGGAAGCGATCTGCCCCTGGTGTCTCCACGGCAGGCGCAAGGGCGTTTACGGTGACGCCAGAAGGCCCCCAGGCCCGCGCCGCCGATCTCGTCCAACTGTGGACCGCACCTTTGCTCAGCGAATAGCTCGCGGCATACGGCACGCCGGTGACACCCTCGCTCGATCCGAGGTTGATGATGCTCCCACCCTTTTCGCGCATCGCGCGAAAAGCCGCCTGATTGGCGAATACCGTGCCCTTGATATTCGTGGCCAACATAAAGTCCAGGTCCGCTTCGGTCAGCTCGCCGGCAGAGCCGGGGGCCCAAGTCCCCGCCGCGTGCAAGAGCACGTCGAGGCCGCCCATCGATGATGCCGCCTCGGTGACGGTACGATCAGCTTCCTCTTGTCGCCGAAAGTCGCACTGAAGCCATTGCGCCGTATCGGCAAGGCGCGCTGGTGGTGCACTCTGGCGATAGGTCGCCGTGACGGTTGCACCCTCGGCGGCAAACACTTCGACCGCCGCAGCGCCAATTCCGGTTGCCGCGCCCGTTACCAGAATCCGCCGTCCACTCAGTTGTCCCGACATACGGGTTCCTTTCGCCGATGAGTTCGCAGTGCGCGCTGACGTGAGGTGCTTGGTATTTCGAGAATCCGCGGGCCGCAACATAACCCGCTTGCGAGGCGAAGACGCGACCCCCGCGCGAATGCGAGATTGTGGCAGGGCAGCAACATATCACCGTCGGACCAGTTGGCAGCGTATCTCTGCTACAAGCGATGTCCTTCGTCGCGCAACAGCCTGTCGTAGGCACGCTTGACACGTCGCTCATGCAGCATGGTCTTTGCCGATATCGATAGGAGGATGGTCAAAACCAATACCGCAACTATCAAGACAGCAACACCGAGAACGATCCGCAGCGAACTGACCGAGCCGTCTCGATGAGCGTGCAGAGTCGCGACCAGATCGATGATCGCGACGACGGCAATGACAGCAGCCCAGCTGCGCGCCCTGCGGCTCATAAAGACATCAACGGCTCTCCAGCTTTGATCACAACCCTCCACCCTAGGACCCCGACGTGGGCAGACGGTGGTGAGAAGTTAGGAGTGAGCTAGGTGCCGGTAGCCATCCGGACCTCGCATTCGCGCTGTGCGCGCCGGACCTGCCCAACATCGAGCTCGTTGCCGCCGAGATCGGTCAATCGCTCGATGTCGCTGAGCAGCAGATACGCGCCGGCCAGATCCCCCCGTTGGGCGCGGACGTGGCTGAGAAGCCAGTGACAATAAGACGATGGTGCCTGCGCCTCGATAAGTTGGTTGACCAGTTTCTCGGCGTCATCCAGTCGATCGGCCGCCAGCGCGATCCGAACCAAGAAATCGGTGGCCCAACACCACGAGTCGCCCTCGGGAGCAAGGGCGCGAGCCCGTTGCAGGGCAGCGCTTGCGAGCTCGGGATGGCCACAGCCGAAATAACTGCGCCCCGCGGCCAACTCAGCAACTGACAGATCGTAGTTCGGAGCACCGGCGGCGCGTAGGTCGTCTACCTCGAGCCTCGCCAGGCGGGCGTTTCGGGCCGCCTTCGAAGCGGTGCGGACCTGCTCGTCGTAACCGTAGTGAACAAGATTGAGCGTCTCAGCCTCAACACGTGCCATCGACACGTCGCCACCGATCCGCTTTGTGAGTCGCTCGTGGACTCGGCCCGTCCAGCGAACCCGGTCCCGACGAAACACTTTGAGCTCTCGATGCGTCGCCAATCCCCGCCGGTCCGGACCACTCGCGTTGGATATCTGTATCGAAAGGGCGTCGACCTCGCGAGCCGCGAGGGCAAGCATGAGAGGGAACGAGTGTGCGGTTCCTTGCACAGTTTCATCTGCGTCGACGCTCAACACCCAGTCCGTCCTGCAGGCCGCGAGGGCAGTATTGCGAGCAGCCGCAAAGTCATCCGACCACGCGGCGGTTATCACACGTGCGCCTGCCTGCCTGGCAATGTCGGGCGTGTCGTCGGAGGAACCTGTGTCACAGACGACGATCTCGTCCACGAACGCGGCTACCGAACTCAAGCAGTGTGGCAACGAATCGTGTTCGTCACGAACGATAAGACAGGCCGTAATACCGGGTGAGTCCCGGCTCGCTGAGGCGCCCATATTGTTTCGATCGGCAACCTCGGCAACAAACCAAGTTCTTGGCGCGCGACGTTTCACAGGTCTTCGCGGTAATGTCTAGCTGCGGTCTAGGCGAACGGTGAAACCAACCGGGTCGCCCGCACTGCCCCTGAGAGGTCATACGCTCATGATTCTCGTTGTTTTGCTCATCATTCTGGCGATAGTGACCGGCGTGGCCGGCGCGGTCATTCACGGTCTCTTCTGGCTCTTCATCCTGACGGTCGTTTTCCTTGTTGCGGCGGCCCTGCTCGGACGCAGCACTGCACGAAGGTAGGACGCCAGGCGCCCGGGTCATCCTTCTCCATCTCCACAAGGCAACATCGCCACACGAAACGTGGTCGATGGCGAATGAAGCGCACGCAACTAGTAATTCGCGTCATTCGCCGTCGACGACGTTGGCACGGCTGTGATGTCCACTAGTTGGTCGGGCTGTGATGTCTACCAGTTGGTCGGGCTGTGATGTCTACTAGTTGGCATGGTGCAGCCCGGTCCGGACCCAGACAGCTACCCGCCGATTGATCCGAGCGAGCCGATTCCCGACGATCCTGGCGAACTGTCGCCGGATACGCCCGAGACCCTGCCACCGGCGCCCGTCGAACCACTGCCTGGACCGGACGATCCCGACAGCGTCCCTGCATAGGTTGCTGGCTTCCGCAGCAACGGCGCGCAACTTTCGTCCCATTCCTGGTTCGGGCGGCTGGCTGCGTTAGTTACCAAAATGCAACGGGAAACTCGCGGCCAAGAGGTAGCCTCTCAGTCACCAGTAAGCGGCAGGCAAGCTCGCTCCGAACCACCTGGAGTGCTCCATGACGACTGTTTCTGAACGGCCTGATCACAAATCGCCCGCAGCCGAATATGCCAATGACCTCAGTCCTGAGGCGCGGAACTACTACGCCGATCTCGTGGAGCAGCTGTTCCGCGAGTACGAGCCAGTGCTGTCCCTGTGTGGAATCGTCGAACTCGTGAATCAATGCCGCCGCGACCTCGCCGGCAGTCCGGCTACGGCGATGCCCGAGCTTCTCGAGCGGTTGGCTCGCTGTCGTCTGTCCGTTCTTGCCGAGCAGCAGAGACCTTAACTCGGGTAGCAATCTTGACGCGGAATTTGCATCGGTATCACTATCTTGACCATTGCTCGTCCCCCCGGCGAGAGTCGCAAGCTGCCCGCTCCTTCCCCGGGAGCGGGCAGTGCAACTGACTCCGTGCGCAGTTGCGGCGCAGCGGCTCAGAAGTGGCTGCTGTCCTGCGCGGTGCCCTCGAGTCGGGCGTGCAGTCCTTTGAAGAGCTCGCCACTTGGTAAGAACTCCCCGCGCCGCAGATGATCAGCCAGCTCGGCCAGGGTTTCTATCTGACCCTCTAGGACGTCGCTCTGGTACTCGGGGTTGAATCGCCTGTCTCGAACCACCTGGCGTTCGCTGCTCAGCCAGATCGCAATTGCTAGATGATTGCGGTACAGGTCGCCGTGTCGCTCGAGAAGAACTCGCGCATCCACCGGATCCCGTTCGCCGCGCCGCGATGACGCGAAGTTCAACAGAGTTTCGTCCTTCAGCACACACTAACTTTGCACCAGGCCGAACGGATTCGCATCTCGAAGATAGACGTCAGAGCCGGGCAAACACGTCCAAGGTGCGCTACGGTGACGCAACTGGGTAAAAAGCACCCTGAGCAGTTAGCTGAGGGAGCACACCATGATCGCTTTGGGCGTCATCTTACTAATCATCGGGTTCGTTGCGGGCATTGGCATTCTGTGGAGCCTCGGGATCTTGCTGATCCTCATCGGGGCGGTTCTCTGGATCCTCGGCACCATGGGTCGCGAAGTGGCCGGCCGCAAATACTGGTACTAATTCACTCGGCAGGGCGTCAGCCGGGGGCCGCGACGGTTCCCGGCTAGCGCGCCTGTGCGCGCAACGCGGGCATTCGCGAGATGATTCTCGAGTGTCTGAGGAGAGCTCCACTGTCGAGTCGGGTGCCGCCGAACGTCTGATCTTCTTCTCGGACGCGGTGGTTGCGATCGCGATTACGTTGCTCGCGCTCGAACTGCCGATACCGACTGGAGCCACCGCACACGCGCTGTGGTCCTCATTTCGAGAAAACGACGACGAATACCTGGCCTTCTTGCTCAGCTTCACGGTCATCGCGGCCGCCTGGAGCCAACATCATCATGCGTTTCGCTACGCCGAACGCAGCGATCCGCGGTTGCGGACGCTCAACATGATCTGGTTGCTCACGATCGTTCTCAACCCCTTCGCGATGAAGTTGCTAACGTCAGAGAGCCACGACACGCTCGAGGCGCACGCCTTGCGGTACGGGTTTTATTCGCTGCTACAGGTCCTGGCGAGCGCCACGTTCCTCCTCATGGTGCATCACATGATTTCGAAGCATCTGCAAAGCGCAGACGCTCCTCCTTCGCTGATAACCAACGCCAACTGGCATGCCTTCAGCCTGATCCTCGGGTTCGGGCTGTCCATTCCGGTCTTTTTCGTGACGACTCACGGCTGGCTCTTGTGGATCGTCATACCGCTGCTGACCGTCCAGATTCGGCGGTATCGGCGCCGCAAGAGCACTGTCGTAGCAGCCTCGGAATGATGCGCATCCAAGACGGCGCTCGACTACGAATAGCTCATCGTGGACGTCGAACGTTGTCAGGTCATCGGGCCCGAGGGCCAATGCCAGCTTCAGTCAGGACATCTCGCCGGGTTTCACGTCGTCCGAGGCGCCGACTTCCGCGTAACTGTGTGGGACGAGAACGTGGAGGTGCATCTCGGCGATATTGGCCCGGGCTCACTCGGTGATCCTGACGATGTGCCCTGGGTTGACACTTTCAAGCCGACATAGCGCCATCGCTGAGGGTGACAAGTCGGTCGCTGTCGGTTACTCTCTGCCCAACACCTGAGTCGGCCCGGGCAGTCATCGACGATTGCCCGGGCCGAACCAATTCGATTGCCCGGGCCGAACCAACTGACTGCCGAGCCCTTTCGTCGAGCTTGCCCGCGCGCCCATGCAGCCAATCCGTCGCGAAATCTCTGCAACCTGGGCCCGCGCGACAGGCGATGCGGATCTTGGTATCTGAGCGGCTCGATCAGGAGGCGGGTATCTGCGATATTCGGATCATGTTGCCGGATGGGTCGCGGAACGCACAGTCCCGCACGCCCCACCCCTGATCCATCGGCTCCTGGAGCACCTCTGCCCCGGTGGCACGCACCTTTTCGAACATGGCATCGAGATCGGTGGTGGCAAATGCTGCTCCATTGAGCGCGCCCTTAGCCACCAGCGCTTGGATCGCATCGCGGTCGGTCGGCGACGTGTAGTCCGACAGAACGATTTCGACATCCGGTTGGGACGGCGAGGCGACGGTCAGCCAGCGGAAGCCGTCTTTCGCGACGTCGTAACGCAACTCCAGCCCGAGAGCGTCGCGGTAGAAGGCGAGCGATAGGTCTGGGTCTAGGACCTGAATAAAACAGTGTTTGAGCGAGATATCCATGGCGACGACTCTAGGCAGTCACCGACCTCGTCGCTTCTCCGTTTCTGCTCGGCCTGGCGCGGATCTTCGTGACGCATGCCGGGATGTTCTCGGTGCCGCTGTGGTCGCGATCGCGGTAGGCAATCGGGCTCACCCCGACCAGCTCGGTGAACCGAGAGCTGAACGAGCCGAGCGAAGTACAGCCCACAGCCATGCACACCTCGGTCACCGAAAGGTCGCCAGGCCGGAGCAGCGCCTTCGCTCGCTCGATCCGTCGCGTCATGAGGTAGCTGTACGGCGTCTCGCCGTAGGCGGCACGAAACTGTCGGGAGAAGTGGGCCGGCGACATGAGCGCCGCCCTCGCGAGGGTCGGAACGTCCAGCGGCCGCGCGTACTCGCGGTCCATGAGGTCGCGCGCCCGGCGCAGGTGCGCCAGGTTGGCCAGCTCGTCGGCAGTCACGCACCAAGCGTAACCGCGATGAAGAATCAGCACGTGAATTGGACCGATTCGGAGTCGGCGGCCCGCACCCCCGATCGGTGACCCGGGAGGTCACCCATTCGGTGACTCGGGGGTTACAGCCGTGGATCCACCGGTTCGGATTCAAGAGCCAGCACGCCGAACACGCACTGATGCACGCGCCACAGCGGCTCGCCGCGCGCGACCCGATCAAGTGCCTCGAGGCCGAGGGCATACTCGCGCAGGGCGAGGGAGCGCTTATGGCCAAGGCCGCGCGAACGCAGCCGTCCCAGGTTCGCCGGCTCGGTATAGTCCGGCCCGTAGATTATCCGCAGATACTCGCGACCTCGAACCTTCAAGCCTGGCTGGACGAGCCCCTTGCGTCCGCGTGTCAGATTCGCGGCCGGCTTGACGACCATCCCCTCGCCCCCAAGCGCCGTCAGCTCCGACCACCACTCGGTTGCGGTGGCAATTGAGTTCGCGTCGGTGGTGTCAACGAATATCCGCCGAGTTGGCGTGAGGAGTTCGCTGTCCGCGGCGACAAGTCGATCCACGACATCAAGGTGCCATGCGTGGGGTTGGTCCTGATAGACACTTCCCTCAGTTGCTAGCACTTGAAACGGCGCGAGCCGCAGTCCTGTCAATCCTTTGGTCGGCCAGCAATAGCGTCGGTAGGCGTCAGCAAACGCTGCGGCGTTGACGCTCCTGGAACGAGTCCGTTCGAGGAGTTCATCGACGTCGAGTCCGGCTGCGGCGGCCTTGCGTAGCACTTCGACCGCGACCGGTAGGGAGGCCCGCGCCGCTGCTCCGACTGCTGCGTACTGATCTCGCAAAAGCTGCAGTGCCTTGGCACTCCATGGCATCAGCTCCATATCGAGCAGTAGCCAGTGCGTGTCGAGTTCATCGAACAGGCCAGCCGTCTCGGCTGCCACTCGCAATCGATCTAGGAGTTGGCGAGTGAGCTCGTCGGATAAAAAGGCGCGCCCCGTACGAGTCCAGATGGCGCCCAGCTGATCACCTGACGCGCCAAACCTGGCCCGGGCGGCCTCCTCGGACCGGCATACGAGAGCGATGGCTCGCGAACCCATGTGCTTCTCCTCGCACACAAGGTGATCTACGCCGTCGGTTCGGAACGCCTCGAATGCCTGCTCAGGGTGTTCGAGCAGGTCCGGCAGCGTCGAAGTGGCGACGGGGCTCATCGTCGGAGGCAGGTAGAGCAGGAATCGCGGGTCGATCGCGAAGCGGCTCATCACCTCCAGCGCGGCTGCTGCGTTCTCTTCTCTTATCCCAATGCGATTGACGTACTGGGTCTCGACGACGCGGCTGCCGGTCACGTCGGTGATGTCGAGTACCTCGGGGTCGCGACGCCCCGCGGTATCGCTGACGAGAGCATCAGGGCTGGTCGGAAACGGCTTAGCTGGCTTGTAGTAGACCTCCGCCGCCGGAACCGATACGAGTTCCCGTTCGGGGTAACGCAATGCGGTCAGGCGGCCGCCGAACACACAGCCGGTGTCGAGGCAAAGCGTGTTGTTGATCCACTCCGGTGCCGGAACCGGAGTGTGACCGTAGAGCACCATCGCCTTGCCGCGGTACTCCTGTGCCCATGGATAGCGCACCGGTAGGCCGTACTCGTCGGTCTCCCCCGTGGTCTGACCGTAGAGGCAGAACTCCCGCACCCGGCCAGACGCGCGACCCTGGTAGCGCTCCGTGAGCCCGGCATGCGAGACCACGAGCCGACCGTCGTCCAGAACGTAGTGGCTGATCAGGCCATCCATGAACTGTTCGATATCGGCACGGAACTGTTCCGGTTCGCCGGCGAGCTGGGCAAGCGACTCGGCGAGGCCATGGGTGACCTGGACATTGCGCCCGCGAAGGGAGCGCAGCAACTTGCTCTCATGATTTCCTGGCACGCAGAATGCGTCACCGGCCGCGACCATACCCATCACGAGTCGTAGCACCCCAGGGGTGTCAGGACCCCGATCGACGAGATCGCCGACAAAGACTGCACGTCGGTCGTCGCGATGCGCACCGACCGCACGCCCCTCGCCGTCGCGGCTAATGGCGTAGCCGAGATCGGTCAGCAATACTTCGAGTTCGGCCCGGCAACCGTGGATGTCGCCGATGACGTCGAACGGTCCGGTCTCGTGCCGCAGATCGTTGTAGAGCTTCGTCCGAGATACTGAGACGTCGGCGACGTCTTCTGGGCCGCGGAGTGTGTGGACGGTACGAAAGCCTTCGCGCTGCAGCCCTTTCAGGCCGCGACGCAGTTGATCGCGCTGGCGGCGGATGACGTCTGCACCGAAGTCACGGTCAGCACGGGCGGCGTTCCGTGACATGCAGACGCTCTCCGCAACGTCGAGCACTATCGCCACCGGCAAGACGTCGTGTTCGCGCGCGACGGCAACGAGCTGCTTGCGCGCCTCGGGCTGGACATTCGTTGCGTCTACGACGGTCAGTCGGCCGGCCTTCAGCCGCTTGCCGACAATGTAGTGCAGCAATTCGAAGGCCTCAGGCGTCGCTGCCTGATCGTTCTCGTCATCGGCAACCAGCCCGCGGCAGAAGTCCGACGAGATCACCTCAGTCGGTCTGAAGTTCCTCCGACCGAAGGTCGACTTTCCCGAACCTGTAACGCCGATCAGCACCACCAGGCTCAGCTCGGGAACCGTTAACTCACGTGTCATGCGGCCACGACCTTGCTGAAGATCGCCATTTGCGTAGGCGCGCCAACTTCTGGGTCATCCGCTCCGACCGGAACGTAGCGGACGGTGTAGTCGTACTCCACGGCGACCGTGTTCCCCCAATTCTGGAACTCCGATCGGGTCCACTCGAATCTATGATCGCGGTGACGCATCGTCCCAGCCTGCAACGCCTCGAATCGCACGTTGTACTCAACATTCGGGGTCGTCACAATTACCGTCGCAGGCGCGGCATAGCCGAACACAGTTCGTTCAAGCGCGTTCAGGCGCGGCAGGTCAACGTGTTCGATAACCTCCATCAGCACCGCAGCCTCCAGGCCGGCGAGCCGGTCATCCCGATAGGTCAGGGCGGACTGAAAGATCTGTAATCGTTGGCGCTGAGGCTCGGTCATCTTGTCCAGGCGAAGCTTGCGACCAGCAATCTGCAGCGCCCGCGCCGACACGTCTACAGCGACGATCTGATCGATACCGCGCTCAGCGAGCAGGTCGCGGACGAGCACGCCTTCACCGCAGCCCAAATCCGCCACGGTCCGCGCCCCGGATGCCCGAACGGCGGCAAGTACCGCACCGCGCCTTTGCTCGGCTAGAGGCACGGGACGTTCGGAGTTGTCTAGGTCGAGCGCGCCCTCGACCGCGTTGTCGAACTCCTCGGGCTCGGCATCATCGACCTCTGCCAACCTTGCCATCGCGGACTGTTCAAGCTCGCGGCGGTGGGCCAGATATCGACGGCTGATAAGGGCTTTTTCTGGATGGGTGGCCAGCCAGCCACCACCAGCTCGGATCAGCTTGTCAACCTCATCATCGCTGACCCAGTAGTGCTTGCCATCGTCGAGAACAGGCAGCAGAACATATAGATGGTTGAGGGCATCCGCCAGCCGCACACAGCCGGTCAATCGGACGTCCAGGTAACGCGAATCTCCCCACTCAGGGATCGTCGGATCCAGATCGTTCGTCGTCGCAGCGACCTCCCAGCCGATCGGCTCGAAGAGCCGACGCAGGAGCTCGACGCCACCGCGACACGGGACCGCCGGAACGTGAATTTCGAGCGGGATGGGTGTCTGAGCAAGCTCCGGACGGGCATTGCAGCGGCCCGTCAGCGCCGTCCGGAAGACATCCTTCAGCGCCATCGCCAGCATGCTCGACGCCGCGTACGGGCGGTCATTGACGTACTGCCCGAGGGCGAATCCGTCGCCTGAGGGGCCCTTTCGCCCGCGGACAAGCGCGATCGGATCTACCTCGACCAGCAGCGCGACGGTACAGCGAGCCTCGGTGCTCTCCGGGTAGAAGACATGCGCAGTCCCCACCGACTCCTCGAACGACTGGACCCGGCCTGGGTGCTTGTGAAGCAGGTAGCCCAAGTCGGTCGCAGGTTCATGAGTCGTGGAGATCGTTAGGAGCACAGTGTGCCAGTCTGCCTTACGGCGACCGGATCGTCGCCCGGATTCCAGATTGCGGACAACGTGTTGTCGACAAGCTGTCACCCAACAGATCCTCGACGAACAAAGAACCTTCGAAATTAAGGATAATCTGCCTTGGCGACTGTCGGTTGTTGACGCTAACGTCGAGCTATGCAGATCGTCATTGACGCTCACGACCCTTCCCTCTTGGCGGCGTTCTGGGCCGGTGCCCTGGGCTACGAACTCGACGCCCCGCCGCCCGGTTTCGAAACCTGGCCCGACTTCCTTCGGGCTCAAAACGTCCCGGAGTCGGAATGGAACTCGGCCTCAGCCGTTCGCGACCCGGCCGGATTGGCGCCACGCGTCTTCATCCAGCGCGTTCCCGAACCAAAGACCGTCAAAAATCGGGTGCATATCGACCTGCAAAGCGGCGGCGGCCCCACGGTCGACCTGGATGAGCAACGCCGACGGGTCGATGCCGACATCGAGCGCTTGGTCGCGTTGGGCGCCAGCCATCTCCAGACCCGGCAGGAACTTGGCATCGTGTGGGCCGTCATGCAAGACCCGGAGGGTAACGAGTTCTGCACATGATCTGATCAGCTCCGCGCCGTCGGCAGGCTGCCTTCACCGAGCGAGGTACAGTCTCTCCACTCGGTATCGCAGCCTTCAGCAGAGTGGGCCTCGATTCGCCATGAGCGAAGCAGAGGTGCTCTTCGTGTACAAGCTGGTTGGTGTCTGATGCCGTATCGCGGTATGGCTGACGACTTTGCTGAAATCGCCCGAACCATCGCACGGCAGCCGAACCTGCCAGCCACCCTAAACGCGATCGTCGCGCACGCGGCACATACGATCCCGGCCGCTGAGGAAGCCGCAATCACGGTCAAGCAAGGTCGGGGCAAATACCAAACCGTGGCAGCGACGGGAGACCTACCTATCGCCGTTGACACAATTCAGTACGAGACTGAGGAAGGTCCCTGCGTCGACAGCCTTCGCGCACACCGGGTTTTTCATACCGACGATCTGGCAGCCGATGGCCGCTGGCCGGTTTTCGGTCGCCTCGCAACCCGAGCGACTCCTGTCATGAGCATGCTGTCTCATCCGCTTTACCTCGAAGACGAGGAAACGCTAGGCGCCCTGAACCTGTATTCGACCAAGCCGGCGGCGTTCACCACGACCAGCGTGCAGGTACTCAATACTCTCGCTACCCACAGCGCAATCGCCATCGCTAAAGCAAACGCCGAGCACCGCAGCGTGCATTTGCAGGTCGCACTCGCCACCAACCGCACGATCGGCGTGGCAATCGGAATCCTGATGGCGACCTACAAAATGACCGAGCAGCAGTGCTTCGACATCCTCCGGATGGCCAGCCAGAATAGTCACCGAAAACTGCGCGATGTCGCACTGGGCGTGGTCGATACCGGCACCCTCGACCTGCGGCCATAGCCGGGTGCCGGGATCAATTCTTGCGCAGGTCTTGCGAGGAATCCCTATGCATATAAACATTAATCTCGACCGTGATGCATTGCAGAGACGTCGTTGACGCCAGAAGTTCGGCCATGTGAACAACGACAGAACTGCACCCGGTGCGACATTTCTCGCTCCCGGATCCGTCGACAGTGCTCGATCTGGGCTCGTAATCTCGTGCTATGCACCCCTCATGTTATGGGGTTGAAATCGCTCGGGCGTTGACTTGTGTCAGGTTCTTATGGTGACGGTGGTGTCGGTGGTGGCCCATTGGTAGAGCCAGGTCATGGCGGCAAGCGGGAGGTGGACGCAGCCGTGGGATCCGTTGGCCTGGTACTGCGGGCCGCCGTAGGGGAAGGTCTGCCATGAGGCGTCGTGGAAGCCGAAGTCGCCATTAAATGGCACCCAGTACCGGACGAAGTCGCTGTATCCGGGGCCGACGAGGTAGCGGTTCGTTTGTTTGTCTTGAACATGCCAGGTGCCAAGCGGGGTACCGTCCCCGACGTTTTCGGCTCCTGTGGTGACCAGGGTCGAGTACACCTGCGTCGTCGCCTGACACATCCACGCGCGTTGCTCCGAAACGCTGACCAGGACCAATCTGGGTTGCTGGTTTGTCGCACAGGGGGTGGCATCGGCAGCAAGCTTGAGCATCGGTGCTGCGAGATGCTCGTTCGGTCCAAGGGACGTGGGCACGGATCGCGCGAGCGGTGTCGGTTCAAGGGAGCGCAAGTTAGCTACGTCAGGGGAATCCGTTCTCAGGTTCAGCGCGGCGAACACCGTGGCTACGATCAGCACAGGCAAGGCGTATGCGCGCCATCCGTACCTCGCGGTGAAGGCGCGCAGCCGACTCGATGGCCGCGGGTCGCGCTCGGTGGCACGGTGGCCGCCTCGCGTCGACCGCGCACTACGCGATGTCACCAAGCCATCATCGCAGATCGAACTATCCCCCACGCATAAGCCGACGCGAGTTGGCATCAGCGACTGAAACACTCCGACAAACTCTCCGAGCGATTAGGCCGTGATGCCGCTGAGCGCGGAGCCGAACTGGAGATCGCCTTTGCACGGGAACAGGGACAAGACGTCCACCATTGGTGGACAGCTGTCACCTATGGGTCGCAGCTGCGCGTGTCTGCAATTGCAGATACGGGATTCAACCGCTCCTTGCGCGTTCTGTCGTCGGGCTCGTGCACACTTGAGCCATGAACCCCAGCGACCGCTCCAACATGACCTGCCTCGGCGCATAGTCACGCCGGCCACTATGGCCGCCGATGTGTCGAGGGGTCTGCCGGGAGCGCACGATGTTACGAACGGTTCGATGTTGGATCGTCGATGGCCTGGAGGCTCTCGACTCGCTGCTTGATCGCATACCGGCGGTGTACCGCCACGAAGGCAACTGGCACTTATCCCCGTACGGCGACTGGGGCTGCCGGCTTGGCCTCGCGCTTAAGTCCTCGCAGCTTGACGAGCGTTGGGGTACCGAGTGCTGGAGCGCTCCTCGGTCCAGTTCAGAACTCGATTTCAACGACGACTGAGGGGTAACAGCATTTACCCGGAACCGCGAAAATGGTTCAAAGGGGCAATGCCAAGTGGAGAAGTCAGTCCGGGTCCGGTGGCTCCAATCCCGCCCGATTGGAGCCACGCAACCGCGACATACGTGGTGAGGTTGGTCTCTCTAGCTGCCTCGCGATCTATTCAGCGTTCCCGGCCTGGCCATCCTCGTGTTCAACAGATCGGCGAGCGAGATGGGGTACTCCAACGGGACCAAGGGGCCGAACGGACCCTCTGCCGTCACCGTGGCCTTGTGGACTACCCCGACCGAAGCTGGCGCGAGATCGAAACCAACTCCAACGGCCCAATTGAGGATGCGTCCGGGCGGCAACGATTGAATACCTTGCGCAAGCTGAGCCTGCGCCTCCGAGGCCTCAAGGCTACGATCACCGGTCGGCAGCGGTGGGTCGAGAACTACTTTGATGTTCGTTGCCACAGTCGGACCCGAATTGCCGACGATCAGCAGGATTAGTCCGCCCTCTTCATCATCCGGACGGACATCGACCCACACATACGGCTGCGCTGCGTCACGGCGAAGCTGGGCTTGCAAAGCCGTCTGAGCCTTACTCGCATTCCCCGCTCTCGCCCCGTAAAACAACGCGATAGCGGTCAATGCCAACGAGCCGATCGCTATCCAAGTTTGTGTATCCACGGCGAGATCATGTCACTCAAGGTCGGCGTCCGGCTCCACTTCGTCGACCAGGTCGCTCGCGGCGTCGACATCGCTCGGACATTTGATAAGGCCGGCCATTTCCTCGTACCGCTGTCGGTCGAACGCATGTTCGATGTCGAATTGGCTGCCGAATATGCCGGAATGAGCATCGGCTGACCCTGAAGATACGTGCCTGCTAAATTCGCGTGCGTGAAGACACTGGGGGCGGTCACGATCGTGTTGCTGTTGTCTTCATGCTCAGGCAAGAACACGGGTGGCCTGCTCGCGTCTGAGGCCCCCTCATCCCACCAGGTTTTCCTGAATCTCATGCATGACTTCACGCCGATCTGGACCGACTACCAGGATGACCTATGGGGCCAGCAAGTGTGTGTCGACCTGGATGCAAAAGAGAACCCGCTGGGTCAACCCCCTGGCGACGAAGCGCAGCGTCAGATCGTTATCCAAGCAACCCGCACCGCCACGGACGCGTTTTGCCCACGCTCCCGAGGTGTCTTGGACAAATACGTCTCGAAGTTCAGATGACTCGCTGTTGACCGCGCCCGCGACGGACATCGCACTGTGAGATAAGCGCCTGTCCTTGACGGCAAAACTCAGAATGCAGAGCAGGCCTCCGTGAATCTTTCGCACCCTATCGCCCGCGTGACCCTCGGCGGACAGACCCGCGAGCCACGCTGAATCTCGCCGTAATTCAACCGATTCAGCGGAGGGTTCTCCCACCGGGGCAGCACGTGATTCTTTAGCGCGGCCTCGTAGCGAACGCGGGTAGACGGCTTCAGATTGATCTTGCTCGCCAGCCACACCTCGGCCATTTGTCCGACGGTGGTCTTGCCCGCTTTTGGGTCAACGTAAGTGCCGCTCAGTATGTTGTGCTGAACCGATGTCACGTGATTCTCGGCGTCGGACTCCTTGCGGAAGACCTTGGACCTCTCGCGTCCGCTCGGATCAATCCACCGCACCTGATACGTGGAGTTCGGTGTCTTGCGAATGTGGCCGCTCATCGCTCGCGATCCTGAAGCGAATCGATCCAAGCGTCCAGATCGGCGCGGCGGTACCGCACGTGCCTTCCGATTCGAAAGCCTCGCGGCCCGTCACCTCGTGAGCGCCAGCTGCACAGGGTCGCTATCGGCACCTGCAAGTGCTCGGCCACATCGCTGATCGTCATTAGTCGTTCTTCATTTTTTGTCTTCATGTATGAGGCTACGAGGATCGGCCAAATAGTGTGCAGCCGACGGTGGCAGGCCTGCTCGCTCGGACGGAGTTTCCACGGAGTTTCGCCGGAGTGAGGTTCTCTAAGTGGATGTCTGAAAGCGTTATCTGAACCGTATTTACTGTGGGCGATACTGGGATCGAACCAGTGACCCCTGCCGTGTGAAGGCAGTGCTCTCCCGCTGAGCTAATCGCCCGCAAACGTGCTGCGGCAAACCTGAGGTAGCTTACATGGTCACTCGATCGCTCGATTCACAGCACAAACCGCCACCCGGCGTAAGCCAGCGCGGCGAGGAACGCCAACCCAGCGAGTCCGATTAGACCCTGGACATACCGTGGTTGCGTCAAAGCCCAGTCAGTCCAGCGCCGCAGTGTTCGGCGAGCAAAATTCAGCAGGCGCTGGGCCCAGACGAACTCTGTCGCCCAGACCGCGAGACCCAGAAAAACGATCGCCCAACCCGGGCCTGGAAGCGGAACCAGTAACAATCCGAGCGCGACGATGGCCCCGCCGACGACCCCGACACCGATGCGCCAGATCATCCGGCCACCCGGCAGTCGAACTACCTTGTTCCGTAGCGGGAGTAACCAGCGCGGCGGCGACGGTTGCCGGTCCGCGCCGACGGCAGCAAACTCGGCGCCGTTCGCCTCTGCCACCATCGCTCCGCTCCACGGGCGCGGATGCAGTACCTATGGCAGCTCCGCGGTTGCCCGTTATAGATCGCCCTGTCATACAGGGCAACGTCGGAGGTCCTCGCTTAAGTTCCCGACAGGTTACGGACGCACCGCCAGGCTGAAGTCACCGAACCACGAAATCTTGTCCACCCGTACGTAGGCGCCGGTGTCAGGGGCATCCAGCATGTAGCCGGCTCCGAGGTACATCCCGACGTGGTGGAGGTCGCTGCCAAACAGCACCAGATCACCGGGCAGCAGCTGATTCACCCCAACCCGGACGCCCTGCACTGCCTGGCTTCCCGTGTAGTGCGTGAGGCTGACGCCTGCTTTCGCCCACGCCCATTGGGTAAGCCCTGAGCAGTCAAAGGTCGTTGGGCCGGCCGCGGCCCAGACATAGGGGTCACCGATATGGGCCAATGCCGCGTCAATCGCAACCTGTGCCCGCAGCGGTCTGTACCCCGCCGGGTACCCAGGCAGCGCTGGATGAACCGTTTTGCCGTTCGCCGCCAGCACCGGGGCGGCCCCGATCAATCCAACGCCCGCTCCCCCCGGAGCTCCCACGGAATCGTTGGCGTAGACCTGCAGGGAGCGCGAAGCGCCGGCTCGGCCACCCGTCTTCGAAGCCGGGTAGGTACCCAGCGATTGCGTTGCCCCCATCACGGCTTGCTCATCGACGGCTTTCGCCGGAGTGGCCGCGACGAACGCCGGAATGCCTTTGACAGCAGGCGGTTTCGCAATGCGGCCGGCCGCCTGATCTAGCAAAGCCCGGGTCGCAATCGAGATTCGGGTAGCCGAGTTGGCAGTCGCCGGGAAGCTCGCCGCCCTCGCAGCACCGGTCTTGATGGCCTGAGCCTGGATCGCGGCCGCAGCCGTGGCCGTGAGGGCCACGTTCAACGATTCCGGATCCCCCACTGGGGCAACGCTGAGCATTCGGCACGGCAAGATGGTGTTTCCGCCTGCTGCCGTGTTGATCGCGACCGCACAGATCAGGTAATTGCCTGGCGGCAATGGGGCTTGCATTGTGTACGCAAACCCGTGGTACGGCCCGTACCCGCGATAACGTGCGGCCAGATCGGGTCGTGATTTGTTGGCGAGCGCGGAGCCGTAGGAGCGTCCGTTGATCATCAGGTCGACATCAGTCGCGGCCCAGGTCCCTGGGTCCAGAGTCCAACCTTGGACGGACAGCAGTCGAGTCTTTGCCGTGTAGCCGATTGCGTCCAAGTTGCCGGTCGGCTTCCAGGTTGCCGCGGTGGTCGTCGTCGGCCCGACAATGCGTGGAACGACGAAGCCCTTGCAGGTGATGTTGAAGTCAGCACCCGCGGCGAGGTTTCCCGCTATGAAGCAGAGTCCGTGCCGGCCCGCAGGCAGAGTGAGCGAACCCTTGAAACCACGATTCGGCCCGTAGGCAGGGTGTGATTTGGCCACATCGGGTCGAGCCCCATTAGCGAGCGCTGACGCCACCGGAACCCTGTCCAGGGTGACGACGACCCGCACGACGCCGGTCACGCTCGGGTCGACGGCCCACCCCGAGTAAGAGACCACCGCACCCTTGATCGTCGCTGAATCGAGGTAGCCCACGGGATTTGCGGTCGCTGCACCTGCGGCGGTCCCGGTTGTGCCTAGCACGGTGACCGTGACGGCGGAAGCGATACCGAAGGCGCACAAGACGGCGAGCAGGGCGCGGAGGCGACGAGACATGCGGTACAACTTTCATGGAGACGTCGGATGGTCGAGCTGCCCGCAGTCCCCCACTACGCACGCTACTTCACAGAAGATAAACAAAAGTTAAGGGAGAGTACAGACCTCATGGGAAATTTCTCGGATTTGCGCACGTGACACGCCGAGAATTCCGCCGGTTCTGCTCCGCTTCGGTTACTCACTGTGACCTAACGCTCCTAACAGGCCCGCTCGGGATGGCCGGTCGCCTGTGAAGTCCGGCCACGCCCGATCACTCGGTCTGCTCGTCGGCATGGGTCTCGACGCCATCTTCGGCGACCCGTCCCGCGGCCATCCGGTTGCCGCATTCGGCACGGCGGCGTCGGCGCTCGAAACGCGGATCTGGGCCGATACCCGCAAGCGGGGACTGATCTTCTCTAGTGCCTGCATCTGCGCCACAACCGCGGTTGGCATCGCAATCGAGCGCGGCGTGCGTCATCGCCCGGCCGCCGAGACGTTTGCTGTCGCACTCGCAACGTGGGCGGTACTCGGTGGCACCAGCCTGCGACGCGAAGCCGCCTACATCGACGGCCACCTCCGAAAGAACGACCTGCCCGCGGCAAGAACGAGGTTGACCCACTTGGTCGGACGCGATCCTTCCGACCTGGACGCCGGCGAGATTGCCCGAGCCACAGTGGAATCCGTCGCCGAGAACACCTCGGACGCGGTGGTGGCTCCCTTGTTCTGGGGCGCGATTGCCGGGGTGCCCGGCCTGCTCGGGTATCGCGCCGTCAATACCCTGGACGCCATGGTCGGGCATCACTCCCAGCGCTACGAGAATTTCGGGTGGACGGCCGCCCGGCTCGATGATCTGGCCAATCTCGCGCCAGCCCGATTCAGTGCGGCGCTCACCGCTCTCGCCGCCCCGCTGGTCGGCGGTAGCCCGCGCGACGTTGTTCAGATAACTCGCCGAGATGGGCGCAAGCATCCCAGCCCCAACGCGGGCTGGTGCGAAGCCGCGTTCGCCGGCGCACTCGGCGTCACGTTGGGCGGTACCAACAGCTACGGTGGCCGCATCGAATCAAGGCCGTTGCTCGGTAGCTCGACGTCGGCACGTCCGGTTCGCAGCAGTGATCTGACACGCGCAAACCTGTTGAACCTCGCGGTGTGCGCCGCTGCAGGCGTCGCCGCGTCCGTCCTCGCTCTCGGCCTCGCGGTCGGATCTGGCTTGCGGCGAAAGCAGGTGAGGCGGTGACGCGCGGTTCCCTGCTGGTCGCGGGGACAACCTCTGACGCCGGCAAGAGCGTGCTCACCGCCGGCATTTGCCGGTGGTTGGCGAGGCAAGGTATTCGGGTCGCCCCGTTCAAGGCTCAAAACATGTCGTTGAACTCGATGGTGACTGCCGACGGCAGCGAGATCGGTCGCGCCCAGGCTATGCAGGCGGCGGCCTGCGAAGTCGAGCCGGAAGCAGCGATGAACCCGGTGCTGCTGAAGCCGGGTAGCGACCGTTCATCTCAGGTCGTGCTGATGGGAAAGCCGATCGGTGATGCGGACGCCCTGTCTTACCGCGACCTGAAGCCGCGATTGGAACAGACCGTGCATGCGGCCTATGCGGACCTGCGATCGCGATTCGACGTGGTCGTCTGCGAAGGTGCCGGAAGCCCCGCCGAGATCAACCTGCGCAGCCGCGATCTGGCCAACATGGGCCTGGCGCGCGCCTTCGACCTACCCGTGCTGATCGTGGGTGATATTGATCGTGGCGGAGTTTTCGCCTCGATGTTCGGGACCTTGGCGGTGCTGTCGGCGGCCGATCAAGCACTGGTTGCTGCCTTCGTGATCAACAAGTTCCGCGGGGATTCACGGCTGCTGGAACCAGGCTTGCAGATGCTGCACTCGATGACCGGGCGGCCAGTGCTGGGAACGATCCCGTGGCTCGACGGTCTGTGGCTCGATGTCGAGGACTCGCTCGACCTGCAGAGCCGCCCGCACAGCAGCGAAGCGGCGCTCGGCCTCGATACGCTTCGAATCGCGGTGGTGCGCCTGCCTCGGTTGTCCAACGTCACCGATATCGATGCCCTGGCGGCAGAACCTGGCGTGCAGGTGCGGCTCGTGACCCGCCCTGAAGAACTCATCGACGCTGATCTGGTGCTGCTGCCTGGTAGCCGTGCCACTGTGTCGGACCTGGCGTGGCTTCGCGAGTCAGGCCTCGCCACCGCTATCGAAAGCCATGCGGCAGCAGGTCGCCCCCTGCTCGGGATCTGCGGCGGTTACCAGATGCTTGCCACCACGATCATCGATGAGGTCGAGAGCAAGTCCGGCGCTGTCGGCGGGCTCGGCTTGTTACCAGCCAGGGTCGAGTTTGCTTCGAAGAAAACCCTCGGCAGGCCAGTAGGAAAGGCACTGGACGAGACCGTCATTGGTTACGAGATTCACCACGGGATCGTCCGCGTCGAAGGCGGTGCCCCATTTCTGGACGGGTGCCAGGTGGGCAACGTCAGAGGCACGACTTGGCACGGAATCTTCGAGAATGACGCCTTTCGCAGGGCGTTTCTGACCGACGTGGCCGCGGCTACGGGCCGCCGCTTCGTGGTCTCGACGTCGACCTCGTTCGCAGGCCTGCGGCAAGCCCGGCTGGACAGTCTTGGCGACGCTGTGGAGCAGCACCTGGACACCAACGCCTTACTGAACCTGATAGAACGCGGTTCGCCGAGCAACCAGCCGACCGTCACGATCGGCCTGTCGAGCTGACGAGCTGACGAGCTGACGAGCTGACGACGACCAGCCTTTACACCCGGCGCAGCAAATAGGTGTCCATGATCCAGCCCTTTGCCGCTCGGAGCGCCGACTTTCGCTCGGCTATCTCGGCAGCGACCGCACTGAGCCTGCCCGAGATCAAGACCTCGCTGTCGGTTCCGAGGTAGGCGCCCCAGTAGACATCGATCCGGTCCGCGTCAGCCAGTTCGGCGGCGGCAAACCCCGCGTCGAGCATGACGACGATATTGTCGAAACCAGCCGGGATTCCCTCGGCCAGGCGGCGACCTGTCGTGATGTGAATGGGCTCACCGATCCTGTTGAGCGGCAACCGATGCCTGGCGACCAGAACTTGGATCGCGCTGATACCAGGGATCACCTCGTACTCGAAAGTCACTTCGCCCCGAGCGATCAGCTTATCGATGATGCGGATCGTGCCGTCGTACAGAGTTGGATCGCCCCAGACCAAGAAAGCACCGGTGCCATCCTCGTCCAACTCCTCGATGATGGCGCGCTCGAACAACCCGGCGCGCAAGTCGAGCCAGTCCGCGACGGCGCCTTCATAGGCCGCCGCGCCACGGTCGCGCGGCGGCTCATCGATCGAGACGAAGCGGTAGTCGTTGCCGACGATGAAACGTTGGCAAATCTCGCGACGGATACTGATCAGCTCGTCCTTGGACTCACCTTTGTCGACGAGGAAGAACACATCCACCCGGTTCAGCGCCTTGACGGCCTGCTGCGTTATGAAGTCCGGATCGCCGGCACCGACACCGATCAGAATGACTGTGCGCATCAGCGGGCCTCTAGATCGCCTTCTGTTTCAAGGTAAACCTGACGCAAAGCTTGCAAAGTCTCCGGATTAGGTTCACTCCAGAGCTTGCGATCAACCGCCTCCAGTAGGCGCTCGGCAATACCGTGCAATGCCCACGGATTCGACTGCTCCATGAACTTCCGATTCTGCGGATCCAGCACGTACTGCTCGGTCAACTTCTCATACATCCAGTCCTCGACGACACCGGCCGTGGCGTCGTACCCGAAAAGGTAGTCGACAGTCGCCGCGAGCTCGAATGCCCCTTTGTATCCATGTCGCTGCATCGCACTGATCCACCGCGGGTTGACCACTCTGGCTCGAAAGATCCGCGCGGTCTCCTCGCTGAGCGAGCGCGTCTTCACCGTGTCAGGACGGGTGGAGTCACCCACATAGGCGCGCGGTGCCTTACCGGTCAGCGCCCGCACAGTGGCGACCATTCCACCGTGATACTGGAAGTAATCGTCTGAGTCGATGATGTCGTGCTCGAGCGTGTCTGTGTTCTTGGCCGCGACATTGATTCGCTGATAGGCGGTTTCCATATCCGGACGCGCGCCACGACCGTCAAGCCCACGGCCGTAGGCGAATCCGCCCCAGGCCGCGTAAACCTCGGCCAGATCGGCATCGTCACGCCAGTTGCGAGCATCGATCAAAGGCAACAATCCCGCACCGTACGAACCTGGCTTGGAGCCAAAGATTCGAGTGGTGGCACGACGTAGATCGCCGTGCTCGGCCTGATCCTCGGCGACGTGTGCCTTGACATAGTTCTGGTCGTCAGGTTCGTCCAGTCCGGCAACGAGGCAGACCGCGTCGTCGAGCATCGCCACCACGTGCGGAAACGCGTCCCTGAAGAATCCACTTATCCTGACGGTGACATCGACCCTCGGGCGGCCCAACTCGGTCAAGCTGATCGGCTCGAGCGAACTCACGCGCCGAGAGGCTTCGTCCCAGACCGGTCGGACGCCGAGCAAAGCCAAGACCTCGGCAATATCGTCGCCGGAGGTCCGCATCGCGGACGTGCCCCACACCGACAGGCCGACCGATCGCGGGTACTCCCCGGTCTCTGCGAGATATCTCGCGACTACCGATTCCGCGAGGGCCTGACCGGTCTCCCACGCCAGCCGCGACGGAACAGCTCGCGGGTCGACGGAGTAGAAGTTGCGACCGGTGGGCAGCACGTTGATCAGGCCGCGCAACGGTGACCCGCTGGGTCCGGCCGGAATGTAGCCACCGTCCAGAGCGTGCAACGTGTTCGTGATCTCGTCGGTCGTGGCTGCCAGCCTGGGAATGATCTCGGTAGCTGCAAAATCGAGAATGCGTGCCACCTGCGGATTGGGAGCAGTCAGCAGCGACGCGACGATCTCTTCTCCACTCACAGCCCAATCGCGATCGTCCATAGCTTGGATCAATGAACGCGCCTGCGCTTCGAACGCATCGGTGATCTCGCTGCTTTCAGCACCTTCGGTGTGGCCGAGGGCCTCTCGCAGGCCCGGCAGCGCTTGCGCCTCACCTGCCCACATCTGCCGGGCGCGAAGCATTGCCAGAACCAGGTTGACCCGTGCTTCACCCTGTGGCGCAACGCCGAGGATATGCAAGCCGTCGCGGATCTGTGCGTCCTTGATCTCGCAGAGCCAACCATCAACGTGCAGCAACAGATCGTCGAACTCGGCATCGTGCGGCCGGTCGGTCAGCCCGAGATCGTGATCAAGTTTAGCCGCCTGAAGCAAGGTCCAGATCTGCGCTCGGATCGCCGGCAACTTCGCAGGATCCATCGCCGCGATCTGGGCGTGCTCGTCAAGCAGTTGTTCCAGCCGGGCCATGTCGCCATAACTCTCGGCTCTGGCCATCGGAGGCACGAGGTGGTCAACCAGCGTGGCGTGCACCCGACGTTTTGCCTGGGTGCCCTCGCCGGGGTCGTTGACCAGAAACGGATAGACCAACGGCAGGTTCCCGATCGCGGCGTCGGGTCCGCAGGACGCCGACATGCCCGCATTCTTACCCGGTAGCCACTCAAGATTGCCGTGCTTGCCGACATGCACCATCGCGTCCGCACCAAACTCACTGGCAAGCCAGTGATAGGCGGCCAGGTAATGATGGCTCGGCGGCAGGTCTGGATCGTGATAGATCGCGATGGGATTGGCGCCGAAACCTCGCGGCGGCTGCACCATGATCACGACGTTGCCCGCCCGCAGCGCCGCGAGCACGATCTCACCCTCGGGCTGTTGACTTCGATCGACGAACAGATCACCCGGGGCCGGACCCCAGTGTTCTTCGATCCGCGCCCGCAGATCGGCTGGAAGCGTACTGAAGAAGGCCTGATACTTCGCCGCGGACAACCGAACCGGGTTGCCCGATAGCTGATCTTCAGTCAGCCAATTCTCGTCCTGGCCGCCAGCAGCGATGAGCGCGTGGATCAGGGCATCACCGTCGCCAGCCGTGACGCCCGGCAACGCCGCCTCGCCGGTCTCGGGCCCGATGTCATAACCCGCTGAACGCATCGCCGCCAGCAAGGCCACCGCCGAAGCGGGCGTATCCAAACCCACCGCGTTACCGATGCGCGCATGTTTGGTGGGATAGGCCGACAGCATCAGCACAATTCGTCGCTCAGCCGGCGGCAAGTGCCGCAGGCGAGCATGCTTCACGGCGATACCGGCCACCCGCGCGGCACGTTCGTGATCGGCAACATAGGACGTCAGCCCGTCCGGCCCAACCTCCTTGAACGAGAACGGGACGGTGATCAGCCGGCCGTCGAATTCCGGAATGGCGATCTGCGTCGCGGCATCGAGGGGAGACAACCCCTCGCCGCTGTCCTCCCATACCGCTCGCGAGGAGGTCAGACAAAGCCCTTGCAGGATCGGAACGTCCAGCGCCGCCAGCGCGCCGACGTCCCAGTCCTCATCTGAGCCGCCCGCGCCTACGTCGGCGGGCTTGCTACCGCCCGCGGCGAGGACCGTTACCACCAGCGCGTCAGCCCTGCCCAGTGTGTGCATGAGCTCTGGTTCGGAAACCCGAAGCGAAGAGCAGTAGATCGGCATTGGTAGGCCGCCTGCGTCCTCGATCGCGTCGCACAGCGTATGCACGAAGCCGGTGTTTCCAGCCAGCTGGTGAGCGCGGTAGAACAGCACCGCGACGACGGGACGGTCGACGGCGATGTCGTCGACCGAAGAATTCGGACGCTCCAACGCGCCCCAGGTCGGCGTCTGCGCGGGAGGTTCGAAGCCGAACCCGGTAAGCAAGACTGCATCCGACAGAAAGTTGTAAAGCTGGCCCAGATTCTGGCTGCCGCCCTGGGCGAGGTAGACGTGCGTCTCGGCCACCAAACCACCGGCAACCGTGGACAGCTCCATCAGCTCCGCATCAGGTGCCTGCTCGCCACCGAGCACCACAACGGGCAGACCGGACGCGAGCACCCTGTCCAGGCCGTCCTCCCAGGCTCGCCGACCACCGAGAATCCGAACTACTACGACCTCGGCACCCTGCAACAACTCATCGAGTGCGCCCGGCAGGACTCGTGCCGGATTGGCCAGCCGGTAGTCGGCCCCGCTTTCCCGGGCGCTCAGCAGATCGGTATCGGATGTCGACAACAGCAGAATCACGGGCAGTACTCCAAGCTCTGGCGAGGTCCGCGCCCCGGTGAGTTTTTGCTGCGACAGAGAGTTCCTGGCTTCGGAGCACCCGATTTCGGGCTATTTCACTCTCCGTGACAGTGGCGGGACCGCACCGGATTCACACCGGTTTCCTGCACATGACGCTGCATCTTTCGTCCACAAGCGTCCCACACCGTCTCGGGCAGCACCGCGCCGCTCTGAAACATCCACATTGGGCCGCGCCGTACGATCCCCCTCATGGCCGAGACCCGACTGCGCAGCGATGCCTGCCCAGGCGCGCTCACTGTGCACGTGGCTGCAGACGGCGGGTTGGCCCGGGTTCGATTGCCCGGTGGGCTGATCACGGCAGCGGCGCTACGGGTGCTGGCAACGGCCGCCTCCGACTTGGGCGATGGCGAACTCGAACTGACCTCCCGGGGCAATATCCAGCTCCGTGGCCTCGCTCCAGGTGCGGAATTCGACCTCGGTGAGCGTATTGCGGCAGTGGGGCTGCTCCCGTCGCCATCGCATGAGCGCGTACGCAACATCGTCGCTTCGCCGTTGGCTGGAATCGACCGGCCAGACATCCCGAGCACTGGTCAAACGACCGAGCTCGCGGAGCTGGCGCAGGAGCTGGACCGCAAGCTGTGCGCCGAACCGATGCTGGCCGAACTGCCGGGTCGGTTCCTGTTCGGCCTCGATGATGGCCGCGGCGACATCCTCGCCCTCGAGCCGGACCTCACTGCGTTTGCGAGTACCCCAGGCCGGTTTCAAATCTGGCAGCCGCACGCAGATCGAGGCTGCGAGGTGCCGGTCGAAGGCGTCACCGACACGCTGGTGGCCGGCGCACTGATGTTTCTGCAGGAACGCAAGGCAACAAACTCGAAGGCTTGGCGCATCAGTGAGCTCCCGGACTCAGCGCGGCACGTGACTGACCGGCTCATCGCTGAGTTCGGTGCGTCGCCCGCGGCCGGCACGCGCGGACCGCTGTTCGCCGGCGTACCGGCAGGCACAGCCGAACCAGCAGGCATTGTCGAACAGCCGGATGGACGTTCGGCCCTGGTGGTTCTGGCACCGCTGGGTCGGCTCTCCGGCCAGCAGGTCCATTTTCTCGCGAGCAAGGCAGGCAGCCGAGGACTACGCATCACCCCGTGGCGCAGCGTCGTCGTGCCTGATCTGGTCGACGTGGGCTCGGTTGCCCAAGCGGCGGCTGAGTTCGGACTTGGCGTCGACACGGACTCGCCCTGGTATCACATCAGCACCTGCGCCGGGCGTCCTGGTTGTGCAAAGGCATTGGCCGACGTGCGCGCGGATGCCATCGCCGAGCTGGAACGATCGGGCACACCGCAATACACCGTGAGGTGGAGCGGTTGCGAACGACAATGCGGTCGCCCCCGACATACCGCAGTTCATCTAATTGCGACCGGCAACGGTTACCGACGAATGGAAAACGGAATTTCGTGATCGAGTACATCCGCGATGGATCAGAGATCTATCGCCAATCCTTCGCCACCATTCGCCGGGAAGCTGATTTGAGCGGCGTGGCCGCCGACCTGTCACCCATCGTCGTACGGATGATTCACGCCTGTGGAATGGTCGATCTGCCCGCCGACGTTGGGTACTCCCCCGGTGTTGTTAGCGCGGCCCGATCGGCCTTGCGCTCCGGAGCACCCATCCTGTGCGATGCGAAAATGGTCGCCAGCGGCATAACGAGATCACGATTACCCGCCGACAACGAGATCATCTGCACTCTCGACGAGCAATCCGTCCCCGAACTGGCCAAGCGCACTGGTACCACTCGTTCGGCGGCCGCGATGGATCTGTGGGGCCAGCGGATGGCCGGCGCGGTCGTGGCAATCGGCAACGCACCGACTGCCCTGTTCCATCTACTGGAGCTTGTCGAGGCCGGTGCCCCGAGACCGGCCGCGGTAATCGGCATACCAGTGGGGTTCATCGGAGCCGCCGAATCCAAGCAGGCACTCGAGCGCAACGTGCTCGGTCTGGAATATCTCGTGGTTCACGGACGCCGAGGTGGTAGCGCCATCACCGTCGCCGCCGTCAACGCAATCGCAAGCGAGACTGAGTGAGCGACGTAGCGAGCGCCAGCGAGCGAGAAGCGGAGCGGAGCGAATGGGCAGCCCGATGATCGAATTCGGCAAGCTCTACGGAGTGGGATTGGGGCCCGGTGACCCTGAACTGGTAACGATCAAGGCCGCTCGCCTGATTGGCCAGGCTGATGTCGTGGCGTTTCATTCAGCACGACACGGCCGATCCATTGCCCGCGGCATAGCCGAACCGTACCTGCGCGCCGGCCAGATCGAGGAACAGCTGACATACCCCGTCACCACCGAGACCACCGATCATCCTGGCGGCTACACCGGCGCGATGGCCGACTTCTACACCGACGCTGCCCAGCGATTGGCGACTCATCTCGAAGCCGGTCGCGATGTGGTGTTGCTGGCCGAGGGCGACCCGCTGTTCTTTTCCTCATACATGCACATGCACAAACGACTGGCAGGTCGATTCGAGACATACATCGTTCCGGGAATCACCTCAGTGAGCGCAGCCAGTGCAGCAGCTGGCACACCACTTGTCGAAGCCGACGAGGTGCTGACCGTCTTGCCTGGCACCTTGCCCCCGGAGATTCTTGCCGAGCGGCTCCGAACGACTGATGCCGCAGCAATCATGAAGGTCAGCCGGGGTTTCGCCGGAATCCAGGCTGCACTGCGCGAAGCCGGACGACTTGACGATGCGATCTACGTCGAACGAGCCTCGACTGTCGCCGAACGAAGCGGCCCCGCGGCCGATGTAGATCCGGACTCGGTGCCGTACATGGGCATCGTCATCGTTCCCGGACCAATCGCCGCGTCGGGACCGACAGTGCATTCCACTGCCAGCAGTGTCGATCTGTCGGCGGCGGTCTCGAACACCACCCAGCCAGAAACCGCCGCTACTGAAACGGATCAGCATCCCATCGGACGAGTCGATGTCGTGGGGCTCGGGCCTGCCGGCCGAGATTGGCTCACTCCGCAAGCCCAACTCGCGCTGGCGTCGGCAGAACATATCGTCGGCTACGGGCCATATGTCGATCGGGTTGCGGTAAATCCTCGACAGCATCGGCACTCCAGCGACAACAAGGTGGAATCCGAGCGCGCCGAGTTCGCCCTGGATCTCGCCCGCCGCGGATCGCGCGTCGCAGTGGTTTCATCTGGTGATCCCGGCGTCTTCGCGATGGCCAGCGCTGTCATCGAAGCGGCGGCCCAGCCGGAATACGCCGGGATCGACGTGACCGTCGTCCCAGGGCTGACCGCCGCCCAAGCGGTAGCGAGTCAGGTCGGTGCACCGCTGGGCCACGACTTCTGCATTATCTCGCTTTCCGATCGGCTCAAACCATGGTCGATCGTCGCCAAGCGGCTCGAAGCGGCCGCAGGCGCTGATCTCGTCATCGCGCTGTACAACCCGGCTTCGAAGTCACGGCGGGAACAGATCGTCGAGACCAAGAACCTACTGCTGAAACATCGCGACCCGCAGACTCCAGTGATAGTTGGACGCGCCGTCGGATCGGCCGAGCAGGAGATTCACGTGCTCACCCTGGAAGAGCTTGATCCGAGTCAAATCGACATGCGCTGCCTACTGATCATCGGCTCGTCACAGACCAGGACGACCCCCGGACCGCACGGGCAGCTCAGAGTGTTCACCCCGCGCCGCTATCCGACCGCGGATCCAGCCGAAGACCCATCCGGCGCACAATCAACCAGCGGCTGAGGGCCGTCCGGCGAGACGCTCAGCCCAACCGACGGCTGCCCGGACGGAGTCCACCTGATCGATGCCTCCGTTGCCCTCCACGGTCGGTGGCAGTGCCGGCCGATCTACCATCACAACCACGACGCCCAGTTGCCGCGCAGCTACCAGCTTTGCGAAGGTCATGGTGCCGCCGCTGTCCTTGGTAACGAGGACCTCGACGCGGTGCTCGGTCATCAACTCGCGTTCGCCCACGACGGTGTAGGGGCCACGGTCAAGGATGAGGGTTGAGTGCCGGGGCAGCGGTGCGACCGGCGGGTCAACTGACCTTATGACGAAGCGGTGGCGCTCATCATCTGCGAACGCGGCCAGATCCCGCCGTCCTGTGGTGAGCAGGACGCTGCCCTGCCCCATCGCTGCCACCGTTGCCGCCGCCGCGGTGATGTCCGCCACCCGATGCCAGTGATCCTCCGCCGACGCTGTCCAACCAGGACGGCGCAAGATCAGCAACGGTAGGTCGGCGTCGGCACACGCCGCGATGGCATTGCCGGTTATGCCGACGGCATAGGGATGAGTCGCATCGATGACCGCGGAGAATCCACCCTCGATGAGGTAGCGGACCAGTCCTGAACTGCCCCCGAAACCGCCGATTCGCACATCGCCCACAGGCAATGCAGGATTGCTGACCCTGCCCGCCAGCGAGGAAACCCATTGGATTCCGGTCGAAGCGGACCCGTCAGCCAGCTCGACCGCCAACTGACGGGCCTCGCCAGTGCCACCCAGCAGGAGAATTCGCATTTCAGGAACCGGATCGTTCCCGGCCAGCGGAATAGAGGTAGCTGTCTGGGAAGCCTGCGGCCGCGAGAACCTTGCCCACCACGATGACAGCGGTTCGCTTGACACCACTCGCTCTGACCTGACTCTCGATATCGGCCAGGGTGCCGCGCAAGATGACCTCGTCGGCGCGGCTGGCGTAGGCAACGACAGCAACCGGGCAGTCAGTTCCGTAGTGCGGAATCAGTTCGGACACGACTACGCCGATCCGCTGTACGGCAAGATGAAGAATCAACGTGGCCCGAGCCGCGCCGAGGGCGGGCAGCTGCTCACCACTAGGCATCGGCGTCGCGCGCTCTGCGGTTCGAGTCAGGATGACAGTCTGGCTTACCCCCGGCACCGTCAGCTCGCGCTTGAGAGCAGCCGCGGCAGCCGCGAATGCGGGCACGCCCGGTACCACGTCGTACGGCACGCCCTCAGCGTCCAGGCGTCGCATCTGTTCAGCCATCGCGCTGAAAATTGACGGGTCACCGCTGCACAACCTGGCGACGTCATGACCTTGCCGGTGCGACTGCACCAGCGCAGCAGTGATCTCATCCAATGTCATGCCTGCTGTGTCGATGAGCTCCGCACCGGGCGGACAGTGGGCCAGAACCGCTTGCGGAACGAGGCTCCCCGCATAAAGACAAACCGTGGCCGAAGAAAGAATCGCCTGAGCTCTCAGCGTAATCAGATCCGGAGCTCCGGGACCCGCACCGATGAAATGGACCGTCACGCGCGCCACGTCCATTGCGTAACCGGCATAGCTGGACGCCAACCCCTGAAGTCCCCTACCGGCTCAGCACGCTGAACAGCGATGCGGACGAGTGAGCCGCCTCGTTCAGCGTGCCAGCGAGCAAGAACACTTTCGGTCTCCAGAGTCACACCGTTTGCGACGAGCCGTCCACCTGGGCTCAGGGCGGCTACGCATGCCTCGAGAACACCGGGCACCGAGACCGCCCCGCCAACGAAGATGGCGTCCGGCGCGGCTAGACCTGCCAACGCCCCCGGCGCCTTACCAGTGACAATCTGAATGCCTGGAACACCGAGTGCGTCGGCATTCCTGCGCACGCGTGCGGCGCGGTCCGGACGAGGCTCGATTGAGATTGCACGGCAGTCGGGATAGCTACGCAGCCATTCGATACCAACACTGCCCGAGCCGGCACCGACGTCCCACAAGAGCTGCGCGGGTAAGGGTGCCAGCGCCGCCAACGTGACAGCCCTGATCTCTGATTTGGTGATCTGACCGTCATGCTCAAATGTCGAGTCCGGCAGTCCCGGGCCTCGCGGGATCGGCACGACACCACTGTCCAATCGGAGCTCGATCGCCAATATCGCCAGCGAATGGTCGGCCTGGGGCGACCAGTCGGCCGCCGTCGTCCGGCAGGACGCCTCACCCGGAGCACCTAGCTGGGCAAGCATCGTGAGGGTGCTCGAGCCAAAGCCCAGCCCGACGAGCATGGCGGCGATTGCCGTGCATTGCACTGATGATTCCAACAAGACGAGCACCCGACGATTCGGGTAGAACGCTGCCTGGAGGGCGGCAGTTGGTCGCCCGACGACGCTGAATACGTCAGCCTCCTCGACCGGCCAACCAAGTCGGGCGCAGGCCAATGAGACCGAAGACACATGAGGCAAAACCCGAACCACATCAGCGCCGAAATGACGGACGAGCGTGCCACCAATGCCAAAGAGAAGGGGGTCGCCGCTCGCCAACACGACCAAACGCTTCGCTGCACGTTCAGCGACCAAGGCTGGCAGGGCGGGAAGCAGCGGAGCGGGCCAGGCGCGCCGCTCGGCCACGATTTCGGGCGGTAGCAGCTCCAGCTGCCGTGCGGCGCCGACTACGACGTTTGCGCTGGCCAAAGCAGACCGCGCGCTGACATCCAGGCCATTCCAACCGTCCGCGCCGATGCCGACGACGATGATCGGCTCGAGCGAAGCGTCGAGTGGCGGCTCGACTGGCGGCTCGAGCGGCGGCTCGAGTGGCGGCTCTGGGACCACGGGATCTGGCACAGGTGCAGTCTGCCGCACATGCGACGGGTACCTCACGTTGACTCACGATGCTGGCGATCATTAGGGTGAAGACCGCGTCAAGGCGATAGGAAGCTGGTGAGAATCCAGCACGGTCGCGCCACTGTGAATGGATCCGGTCGACACGGTCGGCATCCGAGTCAGACACTGCGCCTTGACGACGCCCGACGAGTAGGGACGCAGAATCCCTGAAGGAGGCTCCTCATGAAGAGCATTCACGTACCCTCCGAGGGGTAGCGTGAAGCCCGCACCAGCCTCGCAGCTCACGTTTGCCCGCGGCTGAGCGGTCCTGATCGCAATCAGCCAGCCGAGCCGTTCCATTCGTCAGGAGTTTCACCGCGTGTCGCAGTTCCCCTTCACAGCAGTGGTCGGCATGGACGATCTGCGCCTGTCGCTGATCCTCAACGCAGTTTCGCCCGCCATCGGGGGTGTCCTGGTCCGGGGCGAAAAAGGAACGGCGAAGTCAACCGCGGTTCGCGCGCTGGCGACCGTGCTACCCAGACTCGCGATCGTCGAGGGCTGCAGATTCCAATGCGATCCCGGCGAACCCGACCCTGCCTGCCCAGATGGTCCGCATTCGCCAGACCAACCTGTTGCGATCCGACCGGCCCGGCTTGTGGAGCTGCCCGTAGGTGCCAGTGAGGACCGCCTGGTCGGCTCACTCGATATCGAACGGGCACTAACCGACGGGGTCAAGTCTTTCGAGCCGGGCCTGCTGGCCGGCGCGCACCGCGGCGTCCTTTACGTCGATGAGGTCAATCTGCTGCACGATCATCTGGTAGATCTGTTGTTGGACGCGGCAGCTCTGGGTACGTCCTACGTCGAAAGAGAAGGCGTCTCGGTAAGGCACGCCTCCCGCTTTCTGCTGGTGGGCACGATGAACCCCGAAGAGGGAGAACTCCGTCCGCAGCTGCTCGACCGCTTCGGTTTGACCGTCGAGGTATCTGCGCCTCGAGAGCCCGCGCTGCGGGCCGAGGTGGTGCGGCGCCGGCTCGCCTTCGATGCAGACCAAGCACTCTTCCTCGAGCGCTTCGCCGACAGCGAGCGCGAGCTCAGCGACCGCATAGTCGAGGCCAGAAGGCTGTTACCCGAGGTAGAGCTCTCCGACGAGGCGCTGCAGCAGATCACCGCAGTGTGCGCATCCTTCAACGTCGACGGGCTACGAGCGGACATCGTCACCGCGCGGGCCGCATCGGCGCATGCAGCCTGGCAGGGCAGGCGCGAGGTCACCGAAGAGGACGTACGAATCGCCGCCCAGTTGACTTTGCCGCATCGCCGCAGACGGAACCCTTTCGATGCGCCAGGTCTCGATCAAGATCAGTTGGAGCAAGCGCTGGCCGATTCCCGTCCTCCGGAACCTGATCCTGATCCCGATCCCGATCCCACCTCGGCGCCCACCGACCGGGCCGATAGCGACAGCGACGCTCCGCCCAGCGGGGGGCCGGACACCCCAGACACCGACTCGACCGAACGCGGCCCGAACAACTCGTCAGGATCGGGCGAGCGCGTCGCCGCCCCGTCAGCGCCGTTTCGCGCACGCAGATTAGAGGTTCCGGGCCTGGGAGCCGGTGCGGCGGGACGCCGGTCTCGCGCCGAGACCGATCACGGCCGCACGACGCGCGCCCAGCCGCCGATTGCGGCGGTCAAGCACATTCACCTGAATGCCACGATAATCGCGGCCGCACCCCATCAGCGCCGTCGTGGACGTACTGGACCGGGCTTGCTGATCCGCAAAGACGATCTTCGCGAGGCCGTCCGGGAAGGCCGAGAGGGAAATCTGATCTTGTTCGTGGTCGACGCCAGCGGATCGATGGCAGCCAGATCACGGATGAGCGCGGTAAAAGGCGCAGTGCTGTCGCTGTTGCTCGATGCCTACCAGCGCCGCGACAAGGTCGGGCTCATCTCCTTTCGCGGCCAGGACGCCGACTTGTTGCTGCCCCCCACATCGTCGGTCGATGCGGCGGCAACCCGGCTCGAGGTCCTGCCAACCGGCGGTCGCACTCCCCTGACCGCGGGCCTACTGCGGGCACACGAGACGTTGAGAGTCGAGCGCATGCGCGATCCGTTACGCCGTCCATTGCTGGTTGTCGTCACCGATGGTCGCCACACGGCCGGTCAGGATCCAGCGCCCGCAGCACGGCTACTGGCCGAGCAGCAGATTGCGAGTGTGGTCATCGACTGCGAATCCGGTCCCGTACGACTGAACATGGCCGCAGCGCTTGCAGAATCCCTGGCGGGTGATTGCCTACAGCTCTCAGATCTCGCCGCAGGCACGCTGGCCGACGCTGTCCGGGTTCTGAAGAACGCGGCATGAAGCCTCAGAAACGCTTCGGAGGAAGAGCCTGATGCCAAAGGGAATCCCCGAAGCAGTACCCGAAGACGGCCTTACGACTCGGCAGCGCCGTAATCGCGCGCTCACCATCGTCCACACGGGCACGATGAAGGGCAAGTCCACGGCAGCCTTCGGCCTCGCCCTCCGCTGCTGGAACCAGGGTTGGTCCATCGGTGTCTTCCAGTTCGTCAAGAGCGCCAAGTGGAAAGTCGGAGAAGAAGCCGCGTTTCGGGCTCTCGGACGCCTTCACGACGAGACCGGCGAGGGTGGTTCCGTCAGTTGGCACAAGATGGGCGAGGGCTGGTCGTGGATCCAGCGCGGGCCCGAGGAGGACCACGCAGCGGCAGCCGTCCAGGGTTGGGAGCAGATCAAACGCGACCTCGCAGCCGAGACCTATCGGTGTTACGTCCTGGATGAATTCACCTATCCCATGAAATGGGGCTGGGTAGACGTCGATGAGGTAGTGAAGACGTTGGCCGCTCGTCCAGGTCAGCAACACGTCATCATCACCGGGCGAGATGCCGCCCCCGCGCTCGTGGATGCAGCGGATCTCGTGGTGGAGATGACGAAGATCAAGCATCCGATGGATGCCGGCCAGAAGGGCCAGCGAGGCATCGAATGGTAGCGGGCGCTCTCGGATGACCGAGATGATCCGAATTCCCCGGGTCGTGATCGCAGCTGCGGGTAGTGGCCAGGGCAAGACATCTGTGGCCACCGGCCTTTTGGCCGCACTGCGCCTTCGTGGCTTGAACGTGTCCGGACACAAGGTCGGTCCGGACTACATCGACCCCGGTTATCACGCACTGGCGGCCGGCCGGCCCGGACGGAATCTGGATCCTTGGCTCGTTGGGGAAGAAAATATCCGCCCCATGTTCGTACATGGCGCGAGCACTCCGGAGCTGGCTGATCTTGCCGTGATCGAAGGTGTCATGGGATTGTTCGATGGCGCTGTCGGGCACGGCTCGTTCGCCTCGACAGCCCACGTTGCAACCCTGTTGCAGGCGCCAGTTGTGCTCGTGGTCGACGCGAGCGCGGTTGGGCGTTCCGCCGCCGCTCTGGTTCATGGCTTCGCGACGTTCGACCCCACCGTCCGCCTTGCAGGTGTGATTCTTAACCGGGTCGGATCAGAACGTCATGAACAAATCATGCGATCGGCAATGGATGAAGTGGGCGTTCCAGTCGTCGGGGTCGTGCATAGGCAGGAGCGGCTGGCCACGCCCGCGAGGCATCTCGGTCTGGTTCCGGTCGCCGAGCGGACCGTCGAGGCCACCGAGACGGTCGCCGCCCTCGGCGCAGTCGTTGCAAGCGGTGTGGACCTCGAAGCGGTCATCCGAATCGCCTCGAGCGCACCAGAGCTTCCAGCGGTCGGAGCTTCGGCCGAAGACTCCGTAGCGCGAGCAGCTGAGCCTGAGGTGCGCCCAGTCATCGCGGTTGCCGGTGGTCCCGCATTCACATTCGGTTACACGGAGACGATCGAGCTCTTGACGGCCGCGGGCGCTGAGGTGAGAACGTTTGATCCGATCCACCATGATCGTCTGCCGCCAGGCACCGCTGGCCTGATCATCGGCGGCGGGTTCCCGGAGGTCTACGCCGAAGCCCTATCCGCGAACACTGCGCTGCGCGCCGAGGTACGTGAGCTGATCGCGCGTGACGTTCCCATTTCCGCTGAGTGCGCCGGCTTGCTCTACCTGACCAGGTCCCTCGATCAATACCCGATGGTCGGTGTGCTCGACGCGGAGAGCGAGATGGGACCGCGCCTCATCCTCGGTTACCGAGATGCGGTTGCGTTGAACGATTCCGTGCTTACCCCTGCCGGCGCTCGCGTCCGAGGCCACGAGTTTCACCGGACAACCTGCACCCCCCGCTCGGGTGCGCGGCCCGCTTGGCGTTGGCCCGACGCGGAACCTGAAGGCTTCGTAGCCGGAAACATGCATGCCTCGTACCTCCATCTGCATTGGTCGGGAGTGCCGGGTATCGCGAATCGCTTCGTGGCGGCAGCGATCCGCACAGGGCCTGCTCCGATCGGCACAGCAGCCGCACTGCCGGCTGGGGAACGTACCGCGCGATGAGCACCGGATCAGAACGGACCGAGCCCGGCTGTATCGACCTGCGCCATCACGGTGACCGCGAACTCGGAGCCGGATTAGTCGACCTCGCCGTGAATGTCCGGGCGAACATGCCGCCGTCATGGCTGCGCGATCGACTGCAGCAGGTGGATCTTGCTGCGTACCCCGATCCGACACGAGCGCGGATAGCCGTCGCCGACCGGCACCGGCGCAGCCCTGACGAGGTGCTGTTGACGGCGGGCGCGGCCGAAGCGTTCGTGCTGGTGGCTCGAGCGTTCTCGCCCAGCCGTGCAATAGTCGTGCATCCGCAGTTCACCGAACCGGAGGCCGCGCTGCGGGCAGCTGGACACGATGTCGAACGATGTGTTCTGGCGCCACCGTTTGCCCTCGACCCCGCACGGATTCCAGATGACGCCGATCTGGTTGTGATCGGCAATCCCACAAATCCGACGTCCGTGCTACACCCAGCGCAGTTGATTGCCGGGCTCACCCGTCCCGGGCGCATCGTCCTGGTCGATGAAGCCTTCGCTGATTGCATACCTGGCGAGCCGGAATCCCTCGCGCACCGAAGTGATCTGCCCGGGCTGGTTGTCGTCCGGAGTTTGACCAAGACCTGGGGACTCGCCGGCCTGCGCGCCGGCTACCTACTGGCCGAGCCGTGGGTCTTAAGGCGATTGGCGGACGCACAACCGCTCTGGGCCGTCTCCAGCCTGGCACTCGAGGCATGCATGGCCTGCAGCGAGCCCACCGCGGTCGCAGAATCTGTCGCGTGGGCGGGCGAACTTGCCAGCCAACGGGACTACCTCTGTACCGAACTCAGCCGGTTACCGGGAGTGCGGCTCCACGGTGAGCAGACCGCGTCGTTCGTACTCATCCAGGTCGCGGGCCGACCAGGCATACGCGAACAGCTGAGAACACAGGGCTTTGCGGTCCGACGCGGCGACACCTTCCCCGGCTTGGACGGGACCTGGCTGCGCATTGCGGTCCGCGACCTCGCCACATCGTCGAAATTCATAAAATCGCTCAGAGAGGTGTTGTCATGACCGATGAAGAGTCCCTGCGATCAACAGCTGCCAGGTTGTTATCGGACACAATTGCCGAAATCGTCGGTGCGGACCCGGTTGCCAGCGCCGCGGCGCGGCAGCGACAGGATTCGCTGACCAAGCCGCGGGGATCCCTCGGGGTTCTTGAAGAGGTGTCTATCCAGTTGAGCGGCCTGGCCGGTGTGTGCCCGCCGCCATTGCCCGAGTCTGCCGCCATCGCCGTTTTCGCCGCAGATCACGGCGTTCACGCGCAAGGCGTGACGCCGTGGCCGCAAGAAGTCACTGGTCAGATGGTTGCCAACTTCCTCGCCGGTGGAGCCGTAATCAACGCGATCGCGGCTGAGGTCCGCGCGAGAGTGGTTGTCATCGACATCGGGGTGGCCGCCGAACTGGATGCACATCCGATGCTGCTGGCACGGAAAATTCGATCCGGCACCGGAGATATGACCGAGGGATTGGCCATGTCCCGCAGCGAGGCAACGCAGGCCTTGGTGACCGGCATTTCGGTGGCACGGAGACTCGTTGCCGACGGTGCCCAATGCCTGATCACCGGTGACATGGGCATCGCCAACACCACCGCTTCTGCCGCGCTCATCGCGGTGTTCACCGATTCCGACGCGGCGCTCGTAACCGGTCGCGGCACCGGTATCGATGAAGCGACGCTGCTGACGAAGATCGATGTCATCCGCCGGGCACTCGACCTGCACCAACCGGACGCCACGGATCCGGTCGGAGTCCTCAGTGCCGTCGGCGGACTCGAACATGCCGCACTTGCCGGCTTCATACTCGGCGCCGCCGCATTGCGGGTGCCGGTCATTCTCGACGGAGTGATAGCTGCTGCTGCCGCGGTCTGTGCCCAGGCCCTCGCGGGTCAGGCCGTCTGCGCCATGATCGCCGGGCATCGATCGGTCGAACCGGGATCAGAGATCGCCTTGCGACACTTGAAGCTGCGCCCATTGGTGGATCTGGACCTTCGCCTCGGTGAGGGCAGTGGCGCGGCATTGGCTCTGCCTCTGGTACGTAGTGCGGTGCGGGTCCTTCGCGAGGTGGCATCGTTCGACAGCGCCGGGGTAGTGGACAAGGAACAGCATCAGTGAATTCCCGTCCTGGGGGCAGCGGTCGGGTAAGCATCGTCGGCGGCGGCCCGGGTGATCCGGGCCTCATCACCGTTCGAGGCCGAGAACTGCTGCTCGCAGCAGATGTCGTGGTGGTCGACCGGCTCGCTCCTCGCGAGCTGCTCGCCGAACTCCGACCCGAGGTCCTGGTGCTCGACGCGACCAAATCGCCCGGTGCGGCATCAGTATCTCAGGACCAAATCAACAGGTACCTCATCGACCATGCGCTCGCGGGCCGCAGCGTCGTGCGCCTCAAGGGCGGGGACCCGTATGTCTTCGGGCGCGGTATCGAGGAAGTTCAAGCCTGTCAGGCCGCTGGAATCCCGGTCGAGGTGGTCCCCGGCGTCACGAGTGCGACCGCGGTGCCAGCACTTGCCGGCATCCCGCTGACGCACATCGGCGGCGCACCCGGCTTCACAGTGGTCTCCGGTCACGCGGCTCCGCTGGACCCGGCAAGTGGACTCGACTGGCGGGCGCTGGCGAGATCGGGCACAACGCTCGTGCTGCTCATGGCAGTCGCGAATCTCGCTCCGATCAGTCGCGAGTTACGCGCCGGCGGGCTGGCCGACGATACCCCGGTCGCCTGCATTTCAGAGGGCAGTACGCCGTCCCAAAAAGTGGTACGTACGACCCTCAGCCAACTGGCACACGATGCCAGCGCGCAAGGTGTGCATAACCCTGCGGTGATCGTCGTCGGCGCGGTCGCGGGCGACCTCACCGGCGACTCGACTGCTCGAACCGTCCGGTCGGCAAAGCGCATACTCGTCCTCGGCGGCTCCAGGTCCGGCAAATCCAGCTTTGCTGAGACCTTGCTCGGCGGCGAGCCTCTGGTCGAATATGTCGCCACCGCCGTGCTCATGCCAGATGACACCGAATGGCAAGCTCGCATCGCTGCACATAAGCGCCGTCGCCCTCCCACCTGGACGACATCGGAGTCCCAGGATGTGGCGAGGATCTGCGAGGCCAAGAAAGCGCCTCCGGCGCTGATCGACAGCGTCACCGCGTGGCTGACCGCATCGTTGGATACCCATCTTGCGTGGGATGGTTCCTCAGGCTGGCGCTCCATGGTCGCGGCCGATGTCGATCGATTCGTTACGAGCTGGGCAGGTTCTGAGCGTCACGTGGTCGCTGTTAGCGACGAGGTTGGCAGCGGAGTCGTCCCGGAATCGGCAGCGGGACGAATGTTTCGCGACGAGTTGGGCAACCTCAACCAGCGCTTGGCCGCAGCCGCGGACGAAGTGTGGCAGGTAACCGCGGGTATCCCCAGCAGGCTCAGATGATCGCGAGGGACGAACGAAGCTCGGCACCGCTCGGCGGCCTCCTGCTGGCGATTTCGATGTTTTCGATCGTCCCTGTTCCCACCGATTCCGACGATGCGTCCGTTCTCGAAAGGGCAAGAACCGGCTCCACGTTGCGCTGGCTACCCTTCGTCGGCGCATTGCTTGCCGCCATGGCGGGTGCGACCGGCACGGCGGTGCTGTATCGGTCATCTGCAGCCTCGCTGTTGGCCGCGACCGTGGCGGTGTCGCTGTTGGCGATACTCAGTGGCGGGCTACACCTGGATGGGTTGGCCGACACTGCCGATGGCTTGGCAAGTCGGACGCCTCGCGATCGGGCCCTGGAGATCATGCGGAAGAGCGACATCGGCCCGTTCGGAGTTGTCGCACTGATCCTCGTATTGCTCTTGGACATCGCTGCCTTGAGCGCTGTGTCCACCGGAGAGACTCCGTGGCGGATCTGTACTGCCCTGGTGGTTGCCGCCGCTACCGGCCGCCTCGCAGCTGTACATGGCGCGCTTGGCAACGTTCCCGCCGCTCGCGGCAGCGGGTTCGCGACCCTTGTGGCCGGAACCGTCAGCCGGCTCACGGCAGGACTGGTCACTGCCGCGGTGCTCGCGCTCGGCGCGCTCCTAGCTCTGGCGATCGGCGCGAATCCGTGGGCGTGGATAGTCAGCCAGATCGGGGCATTAGTTCTCGGTTGGCTGTTCCGGCGACAGGTCACCCATCACCTTGGCGGTATCACCGGCGATGTCTTCGGCGCGCTGATCGAACTCACCACGGTGCTCGTACTCATCGGGCTCAGCCTCTCGTGAGCACTGACGATGCACGAGGTTTGCCCCCTGGGCGCGACTGAACGACGATGAAGGCGTGACAGTCCAGGTCGATCGCAGCGAGGTCGAGGCCGCCATCGCCGTGGCGGCGCGTCTCGGGCCGTTCTTCGAGGTCGACCTGGCAAGCCGTCAACGGGGCAACCCGGTCCCTTCAGCGGGTCCTGTCGCACCACCGTGGATTCCACTGCGAGAGCTAGCATCTGAGCCCGCCCACGCTCGCGACCGTGTACGCCGCGCGAAGACCTTGATGATGAGTCGCCTCGACCTCCCCGAGTCCGCGCTGCCAGATCGTGTCATCGCATCGATCGTCTTTCTCGGCCTCTCGGCAAGGCTTTTCGCGCCAAGCTACGGTTGCCTGCTCCTGACGGGCGTCTCGCCGTCTCTCACCATCGATGATGTGTCGTGGCAAGCCGTCGATGGCGGTGCCATGCCGTTGCTGGTCAGCAGTTCTAGCGGCATTCGGGACGACCGTTCTGCGCCGCAGCAGCCATCGAAAACCGTTCGCGATCATTTGCTGGCGCACACCATCTCGAATCTCATCGAGCCCATCCTGACGACGTTCAGCCGCGAATTTCGGCTTTCCAAAATCATCCTCTGGGGAAACGTCGCCTCGGGCGTCAGCGGCGCAGCTCGTGCGAGCATGCTCATCGATCCCAAGCCGGGGCCAGAAGATCGCCGCGCCGCTGCCGCCCTCGCCGCGGGTCTGCTCGAGACTGAGCCGCTGGCGAACGCAGCCGATGTGCCTGACATCGATGACGAGAACTGGCAGCCCAGGCGACGAAGTTGCTGTCTGTTCTATCGCGTTCCTGGTGCCGGCACCTGCGGTGACTGCGTGTTGGATGGCAAGCGATCGCGGTGAACGCGGACAGGGCAGCGGATCAGCCAACGCAGAAGGGTGCCATCCGATGAGCATGGGAAACGTACCTCGATGGTTCGTGCCGTCGGAGGGATCCTGGCTGGACAAAGTCCTTGCGGGTAACCGTCGCTCGAAGATTCCATCAGACGGCTTCGTGTGCGGCCTACGCGCCGAGAACGCGAACGGTGCAATCACAGACCGCTGGAAGTATGCGACGAGCACAGTCCAGGGCGGCACCCTGACCTTTGGTGTGGGACGGAGAAAGCCGATCAGGTTGGTGGTGCGGCTCGTATCGTCGGTGCCGATCGACCCGTTATGGCCTGTTCGAGGTGACTTTCTAGTCTGGAGTGCGATCGAGTTAACCAGCGGAAACCCACTCGAAATCGCAGCATCGCCGAGGGATGCCTACCGGATTGTCGAGTCCGGTCTGCTGGATTCGAGCGGCTGAGACATCCAAAAACGCTTCGGCGTCGGTCGAACGTCTCACGTGTGCCGTCGACCCCGATCAAGCCAAACTCCAGAACGTTATGGCGGCCAACGAGAATCTCGTTCCGAGCGCCAGGGACCCTTCGCTGGGTGCCCAAAGTGGCTTCGAGGCACCGGATTGCCGCCGGCTCGGCGTGTCGAACCAATTTTGCTCGCACGACCTGCAGGGGGCCCAATCAAGGCTAGGCGTCAGATGGCTTACGTACGCGTTTCCGTTGCAATTGTTAATCATTTGCTGCTTTCCGGGGCACTAAAATGCCATGCCCGAACGGCCCAGAGGCCGCCTCCGATGAGTCGACTTTTCACCGAATCACTCGTGATTGATGGTTCGATTTCGATTTTCACACCAATCAATGCCACACTTTCAGTTAGTAACACTGCCCATAGAAGGAGATTGGCTTGAACAAGACCCAGTTCATCGACGCCGTAGCGGCGCGCCTGAACGCTGACCACAAGTCCACCGCGGCCATCCTGGACGCGATCACCGACGAGATCTACGCAACCGTCGTCAAGGGCGAGAAGTTGACGATCACCGGTTTCGGCGCGTTCGAGAAGCGCGATCGAGCAGCCCGGATCGGCAGAAACCCCGCCACCGGCGAGCGCGTTCGGGTCAAGAAGACCTCAGTCCCCGCCTTCAGGGCCGGTGCTGAGTTCAAGGACATCATCAGTGGCGCGCGCAAGATCACCAAGGCTCCGGCCAAGAAGGCAGCCGCCAAGGCCCCCGCCAAGACCGCAGCAGCGAAGGCTCCGGCCAAGAAGGCTCCTGCCAAGAAGGTTGCCGCCAAGAAGGTTGCCGCCAAGGCTCCTGCCAAGAAGGTTGTCGCCAAGGCTCCTGCCAAGAAGGCAGCCGCCAAGGCTCCCGCCAAGAAGGCCCCGGCCAAGAAGGCTCCGGCCAAGAAGGCTGCTCGCTGAATCCAGCACGCCAGAAACCACATTCAGCCCGGTGCGCTAAGACAGGCACCGGGCTGAGTCTTGCCTGCGTCGCCCTGTGGTTGATCGAGTAGCGCACGCCACACTCTGCAGGCCGGAAGTCAGCCTCCGCCATCCTTGTTGAAACAGTGACTAAAACGACTCTTCGGAAGTGTGGCGTGCAGCAACCGGCAGTGATGGCAACGGACCCCCGCCCGACCCGTAGCTTGGGCGTGCTCACGATCGTGCTCGCGATTGCGTGTGGACTCACGGTCGCGAACATCTACTATTCGCAACCGTTGCTCGATCTGCTCGCCAACTCATTTCACACCAGCCGAGCGAGTGCGGCGATTGTGGTTACGGCGACCCAGCTCGGCTATGCCGTCGGCCTAGTGTTCGTCCTGCCACTCGGCGACCTTATCGAGAATCGAGCGCTCACCTCTCGAACGCTGGTCGTTACGGCAGCCGTGCTTGCCCTGGCAGCGTTTGCCCCCAATCTCAGCACCTTTCTTGTCCTGTCCGTCCTCATAGGCGTGACCTCGGTAGTCGCCCAGATCCTCATCCCGCTGGCAGCGCACCTGGCGCCCGAGGCCGAGCGCGGGCACTTCGTCGGCCGCGTCATGAGTGGCCTGCTGATCGGGATCCTGCTGGCCCGCACGGTGTCCAGCCTGCTTGCCGAGGCCTGGGGCTGGCGGAGCGTGTACTTCATCTCCGCCGGGCTGATGTTGTGCACCGCCTTGGCGCTGTGGCTCTTGCTCCCAACTCGGCGCCCGGAACATACCGCTGGCTATCGGGCTCTGCTGACCTCAGTCATCCACATCGCAAAAGCCGAACCGATCCTGCGTCGACGAGCTCTCGGCCAGGCTCTGATGTTCGGAGCGTTTTCCAGCTTCTGGACTTCCATCACCTACGAGCTGATCTCCGAACACGGATTTTCACAGACTGGGATTGCCGTCTTTGCCCTAGTCGGAGCGGCGGGCGCGGTGGCCGCACCGATCGCCGGCAAGATCGGCGATCGCGGACATGGCCAGATAGGCACCGGTTCGGTCTTGCTGCTGGCAGCACTGGCTCTCGTCGTGACGGCGGTGGGAGCCCGCAGCATCATCGTGCTGGCCATCGGCGCCGTGCTGCTCGACCTTGCGGTGCAGTCGCATCAGGTCTTGAGCCAACGTGAGATCTACCAGCTTCGTCCCGACGCTCGGGCGCGGATCAACACGGTCTTCATGGGTACGGTGTTTTTCGGCGGCGCGATCGCCTCGGCAATCTCGGGGTTGCTCTACCAGCGATTCGGCTGGGACGGCGCTGCTCTATTCGGTGCCTGCCTGGCTCTGCTGGGATTCCTGCGCTGGATGGCCGCAGACGTTCGGCGGCGATGGCGATGACACTCCTGAGCGCTGCGACACTCCTGAGCACTGCCACACTCCTGAGCACTGCCACCAGGGTCGCAATTTTCGTGCATATTGGTAGGTGTACGCGCGAAATCGGCGGCCTTGCCGTGCACGATCAGTGCCTGTCTGCCGACCGCGGCCGTCGCCGAGCTTGGGAGCAGAACAGTGCCAGAACGATCCGCCCCGGATGAGGACTTCGACGATCACGAACTTGAAGTCACCGCTCCGAAGCAATGGGCGGCCGGGCTGCCGGGGGTTTACCACTCGCTACAACACGCATTGACCGAAGCGGGGCCAGTCCGCACCGCGCGCACGCTTGCAAAGCTGAATCAACTCAACGGCTTCGACTGTATGTCGTGCGCCTGGCCTGACCCGCCCAAGCGCAAGGTCGCCGAATTCTGCGAGAACGGAGCGAAGGCTGTTGCCTGGGAAGCGGACCGCAAGCGCGTTGAGCCGGGGTTCTGGGCTCAGCACTCAGTGACTGATCTAGCCCAGCGCTCAGAATATTGGCTCGGTCAGCAAGGTCGACTCGTCGAGCCGGTGTACAAAGCGGCTGGCAGCGACCATTACGAGCCGATCGAATGGGCTCGAGCCTTCGACATCGTTGCCGCCGAACTCAAGGCTCTGGCCGATCCCAATGAGGCCTTGTTCTATACCTCCGGCAGAACCAGCAACGAGGCCGCGTATGCCTACCAGCTGTTCGCGCGCTCCTTCGGGACCAACAACCTCCCGGATTGCTCGAACATGTGTCACGAGTCGACGAGCGTGGCTCTGGCAGAGACGATCGGCATCGGAAAGGCCAGCGTCAGCTACTCGGACTTCGAGAAGTCTGACCTCATCATCATCATGGGACAGAATCCCGGGACCAATCATCCTCGAATGCTTACCGCCCTCGAGGAAGCAAAGAAGAACGGCGCGAGCATTGTCGCAGTGAATCCGCTCCCTGAGGCTGGGCTGATGAGATTCAAGAATCCGCAGGACGTGCGTGGGCTTGCCGGCCGAGGTACACAGCTCGCGGACCAATTCCTGCATGTCCGCCTCGGCGGAGACATGGCGTTGCTACAGGCGCTCTCGCGACGCGTGCTGGCCGCCGAATCAGCCAACCCGGGAAAGGTGCTCGACCAACATTTCATCGATACCAAGACAAACGGCTTTACCGAGCTCGTTGCCCATCTGAACGCCCTCGATGACGAAGCTGTCGCCGAAGCAACCGGCCTGGACGCGACTGAGATCGATGAGCTCGCAGCCCGTTACATCGCCTCGACGCGGACCATCATCTGCTGGGCGATGGGACTCACTCAGCACAAGGGCGCGGTCGCCACCATCCGGGAGATCGTGAATCTTCAAGCTCTGAAGGGGAACTTCGGGCGTCCCGGCGCGGGAGTGGCACCGATCCGAGGCCACTCGAACGTGCAAGGCGATCGGACGATGGGCATTTGGGAAAGGCCCCGACCAGACTTTCTCGATGCCCTCGAGCGTGAATTCGGCTTTCCGATGCCACGCGAGGACGGTCATGATGTGGTCGATTCGATTCGCGCCATGCGCGACGGGCGGGCGAAAGTGTTCTTCGCCGTCGGCGGCAACTTCGCTGCTGCCGCCTCCGACAGTGAGGTCACAGACGCAGCATTGCGCCGAACCAGACTGACTGTTCAGGTTTCTACGAAGCTGAATCACTCACACGCGGTGTGTGGTGAACAGGCCCTGATTCTGCCGACATTGGGCCGGACCGAGGTCGATGTCCAGGCCAGCGGCGCACAGTTTGTCAGCGTGGAAGACACCGTGTGCGCCGTCCATGCTTCGCACGGGCCGCTGCCGCCGGCATCAGATTCGCTGCTCAGCGAGGTCGCCATCGTCTGCGAGGTCGCACACCGGACCCTTGGCTCGTCCAAACCGATCGACTGGCTGGCGATGATCGATGACTATGACGTGATCCGAGACCACATCTCGCGGACGGTACCGGGATGCGACGACTACAACGTACGGGTGCGCCAGAAGGGCGGCTTCGTCCTGCCGCACGGACCACGGGATTCGCGAACGTTTCCCACTCAGAGCGGCCTTTGCGAGCTGACAGTCAACGAACTCGAGTGGCCAAAGGTCGCGGCGGGACGGCTGCTGCTACAGACCGTGCGGTCCCACGATCAGTACAACACGACAATTTACGGCCTCGACGACCGCTACCGCGGCATCCACCGTGGGCGTCGCGTCGTGTTCGTCAACAGCGCTGATCTGGCCGAACTCGGATTCGCCGATGGCGAGCAGGTCGATCTGCATTCGGAATGGTCAGACGGCGTCGACCGTCATGTCGACGACTTTCGGATCGTTTCGTTTCCGATCGCGCGTGGGTGTGCCGCGGCCTACTTCCCAGAAGCCAACGGCTTGGTGCCCCTGGACAGTCAGGCCGACCGCAGCGGCACGCCGACCTCGAAGGCGATCGTGCTGCGCATCGAAGCTGCGGCCTCGCGACCAAATGCCGAACGCGAAGGTGAGCGCCCGAACCATGAGAGGTAATCTCCGAGAATGGCTTCTATATCAGGATCCGAGATCGCACGACTTCTGCTTCGGCTGTCCATCGGCGGCACGCTGATCGCGCACGGTGTCAAACATGGCCGCTCGCTCGAGGGCACCGGTCGCTGGTTCGAGTCGATCGGGTTCAAACAGCCGGACTTGCAGGCCAAGATGAGCGCCGGTGTTGAAGTCGCTGCCGGTAGCGCGTTGATCGTCGGAGCGGCAACCCCGCTGGCCGCGGCCGCGATCGTCGGCACGATGGCCGTGGCGGCCCACACGGTCCACCGCCCGAACGGTTTCTTCATCACGAGCGAGGGCGTCGAGTACGTGGCCGCCCTCAGCGCTGCCTCCGTTGCCGTCGGCGCCCTGGGCGGCGGCAAGTACAGCCTGGACGGTCTCTTGGGTCTCGAGAAGAAGCTGTCCGGCGGCCGTGGTGCCGCCATCGCCGCAGGTCTAGGCCTCGCTGGGGCCGCGGTTCAGCTCAAGACATTCTGGGAACGTCCGGCGCCCAAGGCAAGTTAGTAACCGTCGAAGACAGGCTACGGCGAGCTGTCTGGGCTGTCGCTGTCTGGGCTGTCGCTGTCTGGGCTGTCGCTGTCTGGGCTATCGCTGTCGGGGCTCAGGAAGACCAACCTGCCGGCAACAAACGTCGCACGTACCGCGCTATTGGCCAGGCGATCGACAGCATTTAGCGTGACCGCCAGCGGTAGCTTCAGCAAGCACAAATCCGCGGCCTCGCCGGGCGCTACCCGACGGGCGGGGCCCGCAGGGTCCCTCGGTGCGCTCAGCATGCTCGACAACGCGATGCGCGCCTCGACGGCCTCGTCAGGACGGGTCGCGGCGGCCGAGATCGTTCGCCACGGGTTCACGTCGCCGTACGGCGCATCGCTGCTCACAGCCACTGGTACACCGGCTCGCAGCAAGCTGCGATAACGCCAGAGGAATGGCCGCTCGTACGCTGGGCTCTCTTGGGTGAATCGGACGCCATGACGGGCGAAGATCGTCGGCTGAGTCACGACTGTCACACCTAGCGATGCAAGTGCGTCTGCCGCGGAGTCATCGCATACCGCCGCGTGCTCGACTCGGTCACCAACGATGGTTCCCGCTGACGACAGCGCAGCAATCGTTATCGCCAATCCAACAGCGCTAACCGCATGGATTGCGACCGGTCGACCACGCTCGTGACTGACTCGGATCGTCTCGCTGAGGCTGGTCAGGTCTGGTAGGCCGCTGTCGGCGATGATTATCTTGCGCGGACCCGAGCCCACTTCTGCCAGCGACAGCAGTCGCTGCGGAAGCTCTGCATCGAGCAATTGCAGGCCAGCGCGGTCAAGATCGGCGGTTGCGTCCGTCACGTGGGTTATCCCCAGGCTCGCAAGCTCGCGGCCGAGGTCTGCCAATTGCGGAGTGTCGGATTGGCCGGCCTCAGCCAGCACCCTCCGAAGCCGGGTGTCTGCGCGCCAGAGCTGGCCTGACCGCCGCTCGGCCTCGGTGAGCTCACCGCCGACCAGTTCGACAGCAGCAGTGTTCAAAGTCCACAGCGCCCCGCTGCGGTGCTGCGCGCGCACGGGCCGTGTACCCAGCCAAGCGTCGAGATCCGTCCGATTGAGTTCGGTCCCTACCCCGGTAATGCGCAGCCAACCGCTACCTTCTGGAACCATCACAGCGTCCATCGACAGCCGCCCTTGCAGGTCCAGGGAGTTCGACGTTGCGGCGGTCGCGAACAGGTGTACGTGGTGGTCTGCCAGCCCTGGAAGGAGGGCGCCTCCGCGCCCGTCGAGTACCGTTTCTGCTTGGTTGGCGGGCTGAAGATGACCGAGTTCAGTGATCGTGCCTGAGCTCAGGCGGCAGTCCTGGCGGGCGCCGTCGATCTCGACGTTGCGCAACAGCCACGAACTGGCCTCAGCTGAGGGCATCGATCAGCCCCCACCGTAATGCCGTTACCGCGTCTACATGTTCGCCGGTGACTGCCATCCACAGTGTGCGGCCACGTCCGATCCGTCGAGGAATACTCACCGTTCCCCCTGCGCCGGGTATCAGACCCATCTCGACCTCGGGCAGTCCGAAGACCGCGTCGGGCGCGGCGACCACCCGACCTGCGAAGGCCGGCAGCTCAATTCCGGCGCCGATACAAGCCCCGTGCACACGTACCTGCACCCGCTCGCGAAGGTCATGGATCAGCTGCCCGACACTGGCAGAAACCCGAATGAGATGCGCGACCGCGGGGTCAGATGCCGTCCCGAACTCATCTAGATCACCCCCGGCTGAAAAGGACGGACCTTCAGCATCGATCTCGATCGACAGCTGGTCGTCGAGTTCGGCGATCCGCAACGCTTCCAACAACGCATGTCGCATATAGGTATCGACCGCGTTGCGCCGTCGGGAGCGCGCGAGAGTGATCGTCAGGACGTCGCCCGCACGCCCGACCCGAACGCGCTCACCGCCATCTGGGGGCCGGCGCTGCGGTCGTGCCGCTAACCAGCTCAAGAAGTCGGCGCTGCTCAGCAACATCGAGTACGCAGCCGATTCAGCCGCGAGCGCTGACGAGACGTCGAGTCGTTCACTGCCCCTGAGCAACCAGCTGAGGGTGAGGGAGGCACGTGGCGAGGCCGATACCTTACCCGCGAAATACATTGCCTGCGCCCGAGGATCTTCAGCGTCGATGGCCGCCTTGCAGACGCCAGGACGGGCGATGACCAAATCCGCTGCTCGGACCAGCGCATCGGGCAACGCAGAGTCCGTCCCAACCAGCACGGTTACCGGTAACGTCCGCCGTAGCAGATCGGCGATCGGCTCGGATTGCGCGCCGATGAAGCGGTCGCCATCGACTATCACCACCGGTTGCTGAGGCACACCTGCGTCATCGATCGCCAGTTCCAGCTGAGCCAGCTGATCCGGGTCAGTAACAAATAGTTCGTGCGCGGACACCGGCATTGTCTCCGTCCCGGAACTTTGTCTCGATCAATTGGTGTCGACCGTTTGGGCATCGAATGTCTTGGTGTCAATGACGAACCGGTAGCGCACGTCGCTGGCAACGACCCGGTCATAGGCATCATTGATCTGTTCGCCGGAAATTACCTCGACTTCTGCGCCGAGACCGTGCTCGGCGCAGAAGTCGAGCATTTCTTGCGTCTCGCGAATGCCACCGATGGCCGAGCCGGCAAACCGACGCCGATTCTGCAGCAATGAGAAAACGCTCAGCGACACCGGATCCTCGGGTGCACCTACGTTGACGAGTGCACCGTCCAACCGGAGCAGGGAGAGATACTTGTCGACGTTGAAGGAGCTCGAAACAGTGTTGAGGATCAAGTCGAAATAGCCGGCAAGCTCCTTGAACGTGGCGCGGTCACTGGTGGCGTGAAAGGCATCCGCCCCGAATTTTCTGCCATCGGCCTCTTTGTTCAAGGTTTGGCTCAGCACGGTCACCTCTGCACCGAGAGCGTGCGCGATCTTGACGCCCATATGGCCGAGCCCGCCGAGACCTACCACCGCGACCCGCTTGCCGGGGCCAGCACCCCAGTACTTCAGAGGCGAGTACACGGTGATGCCGGCGCACAGCAGCGGCGCCGCTACGTCCAGCGGAAGGGATGCGGGAATCGAGACGACAAAGTGCTCGGCCACCACGATGTGGGTGCTGTAACCACCAGCGGTCGGGCGGCCGTCGCGGCCCATGGCGTTGTAGGTGCCGACGCTGCCCTGCAGGCAGAACTGCTCCTCGCCGTTCAGGCAGTGCTCGCACTCGCGGCAGGAGTCGACCATGCAGCCCACGCCGACTCGGTCACCAACCGCATGTTTGGTGACCTGCGAGCCCACAGCCTCGACGACGCCGGCGATCTCATGCCCGGCCACCAGCGGGAACATGGCCGTTCCCCACTCCTCCCGAGCAGTGTGAATGTCGGAATGGCAAATGCCGGCGTATTCGATAGCGATCAGGATGTCGTGCGGGCCAACGTCCCGCCGCTCGATAATTGACTTCTCGAAGGGAGCTTTGCTGGAGGGGGCGGCATAGGCGGTAACAGAGCGCACGAGCGAATCTCCTATATAAAAGGGCTTTGCTCAAAGAGTATGCGACACGAAATGGTGCCGTCAGCGCGCTGTGATCTCATCGGCGCCTGGTGCCGAAGCTCACACGCTGCCAGTTGAGCACAAAAGCGGTGAACGCATCGCCAGCGGGCCAGCGCGTGAGTTAAGTTCCGTAGGTGTCACGTGCCGGATTGATGTGTCGATGATGTCCGGGCCCCTCCGGACCGCCGGGTCGCCCGGCGCCGAGACACGCACGGACTACCGGCTGACCTTCGTCGTCCTTTGTGCGGGCGTTGCGGCGTTCGCACTGTTGCAGTCGCTGATCATCCCGGTACTGACAACCGTCCAAAATGGGCTGCACACGACCCAGAATGCCGTGACCTGGGTACTTACCGGTTATCTCCTGTCGGCCTCGATCTTCACACCCATCGTGGGCCGGGTCGGAGACATGATCGGCAAGCGGAAAATGCTCGTCTTCACCCTCATCACCTTGGCCATCGGCTCCGTGTTGGCCGCGCTCGCGACATCGATCTGGGTAATGCTGATCGCACGGATCATCCAAGGCATCGGCGGTGGAACCCTGCCGCTGAGCTTCGGAATCGTGCGGGACGAATTTCCGGAAGATCGCGTTTCCGGTGCCATCGGCACGCTCGCCGCGCTGGCCTCCGTCGGCTCGGGCGTGGGCATCGCGGTTGCCGGCCCGATTGTCTCGGTCCTGAACTACCACTGGCTGTTCTGGATACCGGGGATCATGGTGACAGCGGCCGCCCTTGCCGCGTACTTCGTGGTCCCCGAGTCTCCGAACCGGGCTCCCGGACGGATAAGACCGGTGGCCGTTCTCCTGATGGCGGGCTGGCTAGTTGCCTTGTTGATCGCGGTCAGCGAAGCGCCGACCTGGGGTTGGCTGTCGGCCCGCGTGCTGATCCTGCTCCCGATTGCTGCGATCCTGTTCGTCCTCTGGGTCTGGACAGAGATGCGATCCACCTACCCTCTCATCGATATGAAGATGATGCGGATTCCGACGGTCTGGACCGTGAACGTCGTTGCATTGCTAATGGGCGCGGGTATGTACGCCGCGTTTGCGTTCACGCCTGAATTCATTCAGACCTCGAGCAGCGAGGGCTACGGATTCGGCGCGAGCGTCACCGAATGCGGATTGCTACTGCTGCCGCAGGCTATAACCGGCTTCATTTTCGGTATCGCCGCCGGCTGGCTTACTCGCACTTTCGGGGCCCGACGAGTCCTGATTACAGCCCTGCTCGTCGCAGTGGCCGCTTTCGTCATGCTCACGCTGGCGCACGCGCATGCGTGGCAGGTCGTTGTTGCACTGACACTCTTGGGTGCGGGGTTCGGGGCGGCGTTCTCGGGTATGTCCGCCCTGATCGTCGGCGCCGTCCCGATGGAGCAGACCGGTGTTGCGAGTGGCATGAACGCCAACATCCGAACCATCGGTGGCGCTATCGGATCGGCGGTCATCTCCAGCCTGATTACCGCGCATTTGACCGCGAGTGGACTACCCACAGAATCTGGTTACACTCACGGCTTCATGTTGCTCGCCGTGCTGACCGGCGGCGCCGTGCTGGCAGCGATCATGATTCCCCGGATGAGTGCGCAGGCCGAGGAGCGTGCCCGATCCGCGCAGGCGATGCCGCACGCCGAACTCGGGGTGATCGCTGGCGGCACCCTCACCGGTGCTGATTCGGAGTAACGCACGAACCCGCACTGCGCGAGACGAACCTCGACTCGCCGAACTAGGTTGACCTGAACCGAGCCGAATCATGGGTCTATGCCTGTTACTCCAAAGTAGCTAAAGTCGAACGAGCCGGACCACGATCGACCTCGCTCGGTCTGTTCGGCACGCTCGTGTTCAGCTCCCTCGGGTTAGGCTCGCGTCCGCGTGCCGTGCTCGGATGCGGCCCACCGCGCGATTGACTTGGAGTGAATGTGAAACCAGCACCGTTTGAGTACCTCGCGCCTGAGAGCGTTGCCGAAGCTGTCGCCGCTCTCAGCGAATATGGATTCGACGCCAAGCTGCTCGCCGGTGGCCAGAGCCTAGTACCGGTGATGGCCATGCGGCTGTCTCGCTTCGACTATCTCATCGACCTGAACCGAACAGCCGGACTTGACTTCATTGAAGTCGCAGCGGGGACGGACGGAGGTACCGCGGACAACGTGGTCATCGGCGCGATGACTAGAGAAGCCCGGGTGGGTTCGGACCCAACAATCGCCCGAGCCGTGCCCCTGCTTCACGAAGCGACCAAGCTCATCGGCCACTTTCAGATCCGCAACCGCGGGACGCTCGGTGGCTCGATCGCGCACGCTGACCCGGCGGCCGAATATCCGGCCGTAGCGCTCGCGCTGGATGCTTCGATGAACATCACGGGTCCCGGAGGAACGAGAACGGTACCGGCGGCGGACTTCTTCTTCGGCCCGATGATGAACTCCCTCGAAGAAGACGAGCTGCTTGAGTCGGTGAATTTTCCGGTCTGGGGCGATGACAGCCGGTGGTCTATCCGCGAATTTGCCCGTCGTGCCGGGGATTTCGCGACCGCCGGCGTCGCAACCGGCGTTCAACTCAGCGCCGGCGACCCCGACATTGCGGTGATCGAGAAGGTTGCGATCGCATTCTTTGGGATGGGATCGGTACCGACCAGGCCGCGCGAACTCGAGACGTCGCTGATCGGCCGGCGTGTGAGCGAACTCGACCTTGCCGAGATAGGCAGGCAGGCAGTTGAGGACCTCGAACCACCCAGCGACATCCACGCCAGCAGCGCCTTCCGATTACGCGTCGGTGCAGACCTTGTCCGGCAAACCTTGGTGAACTGTTTGGAGCCGCAGTCATGACCGAACACGTAGTGAGTTTGACCGTCAACGGCGTCCCGCAACGGGCCCTCGTCGAAGGCCGCAAGACGCTCGCGGACATGCTGCGCGAGGACTTTCATCTCACCGGTACACACCTGGGGTGCGAGCACGGTGTTTGCGGGGCGTGCACCGTCATGGTCGATGGCGCGGCTGTGCGGTCCTGCCTGATGTTCGCTGTGCAGGCGCGCGATTGCGAAGTCACCACGATCGAGGGAATTGCTTCCGACGACGGCGAACTCAGCGCGGTTCAGACTGCGTTTCGCGAGTGTCACGGACTGCAGTGCGGGTTCTGCACACCCGGCTTCATCGTCAGCGTCGAGGCCTTCCTCGACCAAAACCCGACGCCGTCAGACGATGAGATCCGCGAAGGGATATCTGGCAATCTGTGCCGGTGCACGGGCTACCAGGGCATCATCAAGGCAGTCCAGCTGGCCTCAGAATTACGCAGCCAGGAGGCCACCGAAGATCCGGCAGCCGTGGCGCTCGCCGAGGTCACCACGTGAGTGAGGCAGCGGGGCGGTTCGTCGGACAGTCTGTCAAGCGGCGCGAGGATCTTCGCCTGATCACCGGCAACGGCAGTTACGTAGAAGACGTCGCGTGGCCCAACATGTTGCACGTCGCATTCCTGCGGAGCCCCGTCGCTCGTGGGCGTATCACGAACCTCGATGTCTCGCAGGCCCTTCAACTGCCGGGTGTCCACACAGTGCTGACCGGCGCGGATCTCAACGGCGAGGTTTTGTCCTGGTGGCAGACGATGATCGGCCCGGACGCACCTCAGCCGCCACGCCGCCTGCTCGCCAGCGAGGATGTGCGCTACGTAGGTGAGGCCATCGCCATGGTGCTCGCGACATCGCGCTATCTGGCTGAGGACGGCGTAGAGCTCATCGATCTGGACATCGACATCGAAGAGCCGATCCTCACCGAGACCAAGGGATACGCCGGGGTTGCGGCCGACGGGCAAAACCTCGTGCACCCCGAATGGGGCAGCAACATCGCGTCGATGTCGCCAGATCCGGCCACGATGCCGACAGAGAATCCGGCGCTCGAAGAGATCTTCGCGACGGCGGCGCATGTGGTCACCGAGACCTTCAGCCAGCATCGCTACGTCTGCGTACCAATGGAGAGCCGTGGCATCGTCGCTCACTGGGAAGCACACAAGGAGACGATGGAGATCGTCGGGGCGACCCAGAGCGTGCATGAACTGCGCAGTGCGACCTCGCGAATGCTCGGTATCAACGAGACAAACGTGCACGCCGTCGCCCATGACGTCGGCGGGGGTTTCGGACAGAAGATGTACCCGACCCCAGAAGAACTCGCCGTTATCGTCGCGACCTACAAGCTGGGTAAGCCCGTACGGTGGATCGAAGACCGCAACGAGAACCTGATGGCCGGCGGCCACGCCCGCCTCGAAGCAATGACCTTGACGATGGCGACGGACGAGGCCGGAAGGATCCTGGGCCTCAAGGCACATCACCTCGAAGACGTCGGGGCATTCCCCTTGCCGAGCGTCGGCGCCAACGCAGGATTTGCCAGCGCGTTGATCCCCGGGCCTTACGACTTCGGGCCCTACTTCTCCAGCTGGCAGGCAGTGTTCACCAACACCTGTGGTCGCTGCGCATACCGCGGGCCTTGGATGCTCGAGTCCGTTGCTCGCGAACAGATGGTCGACGTGGTAGCGGCTTCCATCGGCATGGATCCGGTGGAGTTTCGGCGGATCAACGTCATCAAGTCTGGTCAACTCCCGTACACGACGGCGACCGGCATGGTTTATGAGACGGTCACTCCCCACGAGACCCTCGAACAAGCGGTCGAGATGATCGACTACGAGGCCTTTCGACGTGAGCAGGCCGAGGCTCGTGAGAACGGTCGATACCTCGGTGTCGGCTTCAGCATCTACATCGAAGGCTCGCCGGGCTTCGGCATCCTCGGCGCCGAACAAGTCAATATCAGGATCAATTTCGGCGGAAAGGTACTGGCCTCTACCGGGAGCGGCAGTCACGGCCAGAGCGTCGAGACAACCATCGCCCAGGTCATCGCCGACAACCTCGGAGTCGACTACAACGATGTCAAGCTCGTGCAGGGCGATACCGCAACCTCTCCGTTCGGCTCCGGTACCGGCGGCAGCCGCACCGCCGCGGTCTTCGGAGGCGCGGCACGCGAGGCCTCCCTACTGCTACGCGAAAAGGTACTGAGAGTCGCGTCCGAAATGCTCGAAGCTGATCCCGCAGACCTCGATGTCGAGCTCGGCGTGGTGTCGGTCAAAGGCAACCCGGACGCCAAACTCTCGTTCGAACAGATCGCGGGTATGGCGTATGCCGGCCACGGAATGCTGCCCCCCGACATCGAGCCCGGCCTGGAGGTGGCCTTCCGAATTAGGGCGCCAAACTTCATGTTCTCCAATGCCACCCACGCGGCCGTGGTCGAGGTCGATCCGGTCTCGGGTGCGGTGAAGATATTGCGTTACATCGTGTCCGAAGACTGTGGAAACATGATCAATCCGATGGTCGTCGAAGGCCAGATTGCCGGCGGGGTCGTCCAAGGGATTGGCGGGGTCTTCTACGAGAACTTCGTCTATGACGACGAAGGAAATCCGCTCACCACGACGTTTCTCGATTACCTGCTCCCGACCGCGACCGAGGTTCCGATCATCGAGTACGGCCACGTCATAACACCGTCGCCGACCAGCGGTGGCTTCAAACCGATGGGAGAAGGCGGTGCGATCAACTCCCCCGCAGCGCTCATCAACGCCGTTCGGGATGCCCTCGCACCGCTCGGCGTGGAGATCAATTCCCAGCCGCTCGGGCCGCAGCAGATCGTCGACGCAATCGAGCGCGCAGCTGCGAAGTCTGCTGATTAGAACGCGGCCACGGGACGGTATCTCACGATGACGGGAGCTACCAGGCGACAGTTGCTGGTCGTGCACCACACGACCTCACCCTCGACTCAGGCGATGCTCGAGTCGGTACTTGCCGGCACGCGTGCCGAGGGCATCGTCGATGTCGAGGTCGCGTCGGTGGCCGCGTTGCATGCGAACGCGATTGACGTGCTCAACGCGGACGGTTACCTGCTTGGGACGCCTATCAACATCGGATACATGTCCGGAGCGCTGAAGCACTTCTTCGACCAGATTTACTATCCTTGTCTCACCGCCAAGGTCGGCGCACCGTACGCCGCGTTCGTCCACAGCAACAGTGACGCCACCGGCGGCCTGCGCGGCATCCAGGCGATCACAACGGGCCTTGGATGGGTGGTAGCTCAAGAAGCGGTGGTCGTACGTGACTCGCCGAGCAAGGACGATCTCAACCGGTGCTGGGAGCTCGGGGCCGCGCTCGCGGCATCGCTGATGCCGAGCTGAACCAGACAGCGGAGAACGACGGGTAGAGCCGGACCTACCAGGTCAGCAGGACGGCATCATGCTCGGAGCCGACCGCCGTCGGCTCGTGGAGCAGTTCGGCACGCGGCTTGCGGCGACGAGACGACGCCGGCTTGAACGTCACCTTGCCATCGCGGACCGGGACCGGTTCGGGAGCGAGAGCCCAGATGTCGTCCTTGAGCGCTCGAAGCACATCACGTCGAAGCGTGTAGAAGAAGTGGCGTCCGTCCTTGCGGACCGAAACGAGACCCGCTTGCACCAAGATCTTGGTGTGGTAGGAAATCGTCGGCTTGGAGACGTTCAGCGTGTCTTCGAGAGTGCTGCACGCGAGCTCGTCCACCTCGGCCATTTGCGAGACGATGCTCCAACGTACCGGGTCGCCGAGGGCCCGGAAGATCTCGGTTGGACCCACCTCAGGAGGAGCTGCGGCCGCTCTAACGCGACTAGCAGGTGAGCCCGACAGCGACCGCGCCCGCGTAGGGCCCTCTGCGTGAGACATGGAAAAAACTATACAGACACTTCAACGCGTTTAGCGGGCCGCCAAAGGTATTTACCCCGTATTTACCAGCCTGAATCTGCAGGACGGGTCAATCGCCGGTGAACGAGGGCTTGCGCCGCCCACGGCTGGCCGCGATGCCCTCGTGCAGGTCAGAGGTCGCCATCGTTATCGGCTGCGCCAGAGACTCCCAGTTGAGTGCGGCAGCCAGGCCGTTGCGCGCCTGTTCCAATCCCACCTTGGTGAGGCGGGTTGGTATCGGAGCTGCGCTTGCGATCATGGTTGCGGTTTCGATGCTGTAGGAAACCACATCGTCATGCAAGCTGCTCACCAGGCCCCATTCGAGGGCCTGGTCGGAAACGACATCGCGGCCGGTGAAAAGCATCTCCCGCGCCCGCGGGCCGCCGATCACCTCTGGCAGCAACGATGTGATGCCCATGCCGCCGTGCGTTCCCAGGTATATGAAGGGCGTCTTGAACATTGCGGTGTGGCTGCCGTAACGCAGATCACAGGCAAGCGCGAGGCAGACACCAGCACCAACCGTCGGGCCATTGATTGCTGCGATCACTGGAAAGGGCAGTTCCCGAGGCGCCAGCCACGCGCGGTAGAACGGCGCCATCTTGTCCCGCAGCCGATCAGGCGTGCGCTCGCCTTCCGGTGCGCGGTCCAACCAGGAGAGGTCCGCGCCCGAGCAGAACGAAGTCCCTTCACCGGTGATCACCAAAGCCCGAACGTCACGATCGACGGCGAGAGTAGCGATTGCCTCGCTCCAGGCAGCCGTCATCTCCTCGGTCATCGCGTTTCTCAGATCCGGTTGATTGAGCGTCAGGAGCCGTACGCTCGGCGCCGGCTCGGATACTCGAACGGCCGGCTCAACTGCTCGTCTCATACGCCCTCCTTCTTCACGCGATGCAGGGATTCGTTGCGCTAGCGTAACGGTGGTGTATCGCCGACCGGCTCAGCACCTCAACGCCACGCGAAGACAGGCTGTTCGAGGTGCAAAACCCTGGTCACCCGGTGGCGCAGGGCCAACTCAGCGAATTGGAACAGCACTGCAGCAGTCGGCGCATGCACCATCGTGTCGAGCATCGGGAGCTGGATGACCGGATCGCTTGATTCGGGAATGCTCAGAAAGTTCGGCGCGCTCGCCAGTTCAGTGACCGGCACGCGGTAGACGATGGCGACTTCGTCCGAGTTGGGAAGCAGTTCGGTCGGCTGGTCGGCCGCCCAGGCAACGATGGGCGTTATTCGATAGCCCGATCTCGTGACGTAATCATCTAGCGAGCCAAGGACGGCTGACGCCTCCAGCAACACGCCTAGCTCTTCGTGCAGTTCCCGCAGTGCCGTCTCGGCGGGCGACTCGGCACCGTCGATCCGACCGCCAGGCAGCGCAAACTGACCGGGATGCGCGCGCATACCCGCTGCACGGCGGGTGAGTAGGAAGCACAAGCGTTGGTCATCGTCACGAACCAGCGTGATGGCTACGGCCGCGTGCTTCGCGCTCGCCCGCGTGTCGACGTTGGGGTCGACACCGGATCGGCGGTGTTCAGCGGCTGAATCGGGATCAACACGAACGAACATGCTCATCAGCTCCTCGAGCTGACCCCGGCTGTCCAGCACTGGCATGCTCCTCGCTTGATCCACTGCGTCCGCAGGTCGGTCTACCGCTCGGTCGCTAGGGCGACCGCTGGGTAGACCGACCTAACGGACGTGCCAAGGTCAGACAGGTTGGTACACCGGCAAGTGGTCATGACGACCTATCGGAATACCGACCTATCGGGATACCAACCTGATCGGCTCAGACCTCGAACGGATCGCCCGGGACCGACTCATCGGTGAAGAAGTACGGCGCGCCGAAGCAGTCTTCGGGATTCGCAGCCAGCAGTCCCGGCCGAAGTCGCTCGGTTCGAACGTTCTTCTTCTGCAGCCAAGCCTCGGCCGAATCCACGTCGCGCACCCGCAGCGTGATGCCGTAGATGCAGTTACCCCACTGGGTGACATGCTTGCCCAGCGGCGAGTCATCGTCGAGCGGCTGCGCCAGTCGGAGCAGGCAATCACCGAGCTGCAGAACCTGGAAGCGGCACCGTTCTTCGTCGTCAATGCCTTCGTGAACGGGAATGGCCTGCATACGCTTGATGTAGACCGAAGTGGCCTCGTCCAAGTCCTTGCAGCCCAACGTGACGTAAGCCAGTCGCCGGATCGTCAACGGGTGACCGAACTCCCACATCTTGCGCTGCGAGCTCCAGGTGTCCAGCAGACGCGGGTCGGCGGGCATATCGGTCGCGCAAAGCTCCACCATCAACCCGGCGGTGTCGCGCGGGCTCGGATAAAAGTATGGGTTGTCCCGATCTCGGACATGCGCTCGACCTTGCCGCCACCCGGCCGACCGATGTAGACGCCCTCAGCGATCATGTGATCGCCCAGACCGTTGAGGTCATCGACGCGGTAGCCCACAGAGTGCAGATGCTGACCGAACTTGTTGTAGAACTTGCCGACCGGCTTGAGAACATCGACCGGGAAGTTGGGGGCCATCGTTTCCACACAGAAGTCCGATATCTGCAGTAGACCCGCCCAGCGATCTTCAACCGGAAGGAAGTTCGGCTCGTCGACCCCGAGATAGAGCAGCCCTCCGAAGACCTCTTCGTAGAACTTATTCAACGCCGGGACGTCGTCGGTCATGTGCACCGAGTGGATCATCTGGCCGATACCGTAATCGCCGGTCTTCTTAGGTTCCTGTTTCAAGATGCGTTCCCTAGATATTGGAGCAGCAGTTGGATGGTGGATCGTTCGATACTTAACGAAGGATTACTGCGAACCTAGCACTGGGGTTGATTGCACTCAAGACGGTCGACGAGCCGAAGTCGGCCGATCAAGAATCGTGTTTCGCATAGCTGCGCATTCCACCTGACCATACGTTCGGAAATAACGCATCTTGCGCGCCTTGCGCCGGGTGCCTTCGTTCCAAATGCCGTTATACGATCCAAATCCGATACCACCACAGACCAGACGTGGTGGCCAACGCGCCCTCCTGGAGCACCCACCGATGACTCAGTCCCTGCCTGAAACTGCGGATTTCGCTACTGAATTAGGGGCGACCTTTGATCATTTCGCGATTGCGACCCGCCGCATACGGGATCTGATCCCGTTGTGGCGGGACTGCCTGGGTGGTCGTTTCGCGATGGGAGCGGACGACGCTGTGACCGGTTGGCGCACGGTGCGATTGGAATTCGGCGAGCAAGTTCCAGTCGAACTGATTGAACCGCTGCAGGGATCTACGTTCTTCGACAAGTTCTTTCAAAGCCACCCGAACGGCGGGCTACACCATGTGACCTTCATGGTCGATGACGTCCAGGATGCCTTCCAGCGCCTGGAACGGGACGGCTTTGCCCCGTTCGGCGCGGACGAAAATTGGTTTCAACTCTTCGTACATCCCAGACAGGCACACGGGGTGCTGGTGCAGCTGATGGTCCGTAGGTCCTACGACTCGGTAGAGATGACCCTCGAGGATGTCTACGCAGGCCGGGGTGCCCGGGGAACAGGCCTGCTCAGCCCCTGAACCAACTCAGCCCCTGAACCAGCTCAGCCCCTGAACCAGCCCAGCCCCTGAACCAGCCCAGCCCCTGAACCTGCCCAGCTACCGCGTTCACCCCTGCGGCGAAGAGCTATCTCGGTCCACGTTTGACTTCGTTGAACGCAACTCCACGGTCGGCTGCGAATTCGCGAGGCATGCCGAGCACGCGTTCGCTGATGATGTTTCGTGCCATCTCGGTAGAACCACCACCGAGCGAACCGGCCTGGCGGAAGATGAACCCCTCTCCGGACTCGCGGTCCCCGACTGTGCCTTCAGGTGAAACCACGCCGAAGGAGCCGGTGACCTCGAAGGCGATCTCGGCCTTCCGGGTGGCGCTTTCGCCGCTGTAGAGGCGAATGATCGATCCAGCAGTGTTCGGCAGGGATTCGGTGCGCATGCCGGCCGCAACCCGATCGATCAAAGCCGACTGGACCTTTGTGACGACGTGCGACTCCGCGATCAGTTCGCGAACCCGGCTGTCCTGAGCCTGGCCAGTCCGGCGGGCGAAGTCGATGAGCGTGCTGCCTGGCGAGGTGCGACGCTGGGCACCCCGGAAGCCACTTTCGTACGGTGAACCGCCGCCAACGGCGTTGCGTTCGTGGAAAAGCTGCCGCGAGGCGACGGCCCAACCACCATTGACCTCGCCGACTACGTTCGCAACCGGAACCTCGACGTCGTCGAAGAACTCCTGGCAAAATTCCTGGTTTCCGTTGACCTGCTTGATGCGGCGAATCTCGATGCCCGGCTGATGGATCTTGACAATCAGCATCGTCAGGCCGCTGTGCTTGGGGGCGTCCCAATCGGTACGGACGAGACACAGCGCGTAGTCGCCGGCGTACGCGCCGGAGCTCCAGATCTTCGACCCGTTGAGGACGAACACGTCCCCGTCGCGGGTGGCTCGAGTTATCGCACCAGCCAGATCCGAGCCTCCGCTCGGCTCGGACAGGAACTGGACGAATACCCGCTCGCCTCGAATTGCCGCCGAAAGGTGTTCCTTCTTCTGCTCATCGCTGGCCATATCGAGAATCGTCGGTCCACAGATGGTGAAAGTCGGCGTATTCAGGATCATCGGCATCTCATAGCCTTCTGTTTCCTGGTTGAACGCCTTCTGGTGCGCCGGAGTGAGACCCTGACCACCGTATTCCTTCGGATAGCACAGTCCAGCGAATCCGCCGCCGTACAAGAGCTTCTGCAGTTCGCGCGCGCGTACCCAGACGTCGTCGTCGAAGCCGCCGCCCATCATGTCTTCGCCCTCTTCGCCGCTGCCGGCCTGTTTGACGGGCGTCAGGTTCGCACGGATCCACTCGCGAGCCCGCAGGCGGAATGCCTCGACATCCTCGGTCGGCTCAGCCAGCGAAACTGCCTGCTCGGTCATTGCGGCCCTCTCAGATTGCCAGTATGTCGGCGAGGCGACGACGATGTTCTGACGGCGACCCCCAGGTCACGCGGTCGACCGAAGCCCGACGGAGGTAAAGATGAATGTCGTGCTCCCAGGTCACGCCGAGGCCGCCATGCAGCTGCACGCAGTCCTGAATGATGTCCGTGGCCCGCTGGCCGACATAGGACTTGGCGACGCTGACCAACTCCGCCGCGTCTTCCGTGCGCGCCTGGACGGCCTTGGTCGCGGCCTCAGTGATGCCGTGGGACGCTTCGAGCCACAGCTTCATGTCGGCGAACCGATGCTTGAGCGCCTGATAAGACGCCAGCGGGCGTCCAAATGAATAGCGGTCAAAAGCCCATTGGATGGTGAACTCCAGGGTGCGCTCGACCACGCCACCCAACTCGGCGCATTGCAGAACAACGGCGATCTGAAGCTGCCGTTCGACCGCTGCTTCTGCGCCGCCCGAGGTACCGACCAGGCCCGCAGCGGGCACGCTCACGTTGTCGAACTGCACCCGGACGAACCTGCGCACGAGGTCGAGACTTTCCATCGGGGTGATGGTGATGCCTGGCGCGTCCGACCTGACGATGAACTGTGTCAACCCGTCCGTGGTCCGGGCGGTCACCAACAAGTAGTCGGCCTGGTCACCACTTTCGACCCGGTCCTTGACACCGGACAGCGTGAAGCCGTCGCCGGTAGCACTCGCCTGCAAGGCGATGGCAGTGGGATCCCAGCCATGGTCGGGTTCGTAGATGGCCCAGGTGGCAACGGACTCGCCGCTCATCAGCTCTTCGATGATGGGCAGGTGTTCGGCCGCATTGCTCGCTTCGGACAGCGCCGCAGCGACCACGTTCGTCACGACCAGCGGGCCAGGCGAAACTAGTCGGCCCATTTCTTCGGCCACGATTGCCATGTCCTGCAGGCTGTTACCCGAGATGCTGTCGCCACCTGATTCGCTGGTCACGAGCATCGAGACCCAGCCCAACTCGGCACCCTGCTGCCACCAGTCACGCTCGAATCCGACCGAGGCCTCACCAAGTTCGCGCACCTTCGTGAGCGGAGCTTCTTTCTCCAGGAATTCCTTGGTGGTCCCTCGAAAGAGCCGCTGGTCAGAGGTGAGTTCGAAGTCCACCAGGTTCCCTTCTGCAATCCGCGACTGAACCGCGACCGACCGAACCGCGACCGACTGAGCCCCGGCCGACTGAGCCGGCCGGGACCGGCTCAGTCCAGCCCTTAGCTTCGGCGGCGCGAAACCTCTTCCGACAGCTGCGGAACGACATTGTTCAGGTCACCGATGATGCCGAAATCGGCAAGCTCAAAAATAGGCGCTTCGGCATCTTTGTTGACAGCCACGATGGTCTTGGAAGTCTGCATACCCGCCCGGTGCTGGATGGCCCCGGAGATGCCGACCGCGACGTAGAGCTGAGGCGAAACCGACTTGCCGGTCTGTCCGACCTGGTTGCTGTGCGGATACCAACCCGCGTCGACGGCTGCCCGAGACGCGCCTACTGCCGCGCCGAGCTGGTCGGCCAAGGTCTCGATGAGTTTGAAGCCTTCGGCTGCGCCGAGGCCACGACCGCCGGAGACCACAATCGCCGCGTCGGTGAGTTCCGGTCGGCCTGAGGCAGCGCGCTCGGAGCGGTTGGTGATCTTGGCAGTACGTGCCAACTCAGAGAAGCTCGGCGTGAGCTTCTCCACCTGGGGTGTGGCCGGTGCCGCCTCGGGTGCCACTGCGTTCGGCTTGACGACCACGATCGGGGTACCTCGCGTCACGGTCGACTCGACGACATAGGACGCAGCAAAGACCGACTGGACCGCAACGAGCTCACCTGACTCACCGACCTTGACATCGACGGCGTCGGTCAACAGCCCCGAGTCGAGCTTCACCGCGAGCCGGCCGGCGATCTCACGCCCGTCCGGGCCTGCGGTAGCCAGAATAGCGGCCAGTCCGTCACCCTCGCTGAGCGTTTTTGCGATCTCGGCGATGGCTTCGACCTTGGGGACGACGAGATACTCGTCGATCGCGGGTTCGTCTACCAGATAGATCTTCGTGGCCCCAAAGTTGCTCAGGGTTTCTACGGCGGATTGGCCGTTACCGCCGAACACCACGGCGACCGGGTCGCCGAACCGGCGTGCGAGGGTCAGCAGTTCTTGGGTGGGCTTGGGGACCGAACCGTCGGTCGCTTCGACAATGACAATGACGCTGGACAACACAAGCCTCCGGTTAGATGAATCTCTGGGCACTGAGGAATTCGGCGAGCTTCACGCCACCGTCGCCCTCATCCTTGACGGCTTCGCCACCCTGACGGGGCGGCCGGGCAGTGGCGGAGAGCACCTTCGAATACGCCGAACCGAGACCAGCGGCTGCCGCATCGACGCCGAGGTCGGACAAGCTCCAGGTTTCGACTGGCTTCTTCTTGGCAGCCATGATGCCCTTGAATGACGGATAACGAGCCTCACCCGTGCGGTCGGTAACGCTGACGAGCGCAGGCAGCGAGCCCTCCACCGTCTCGGTCGCGGCATCCGTTTCACGTTCGATCGTGACCGTGTCACCGGAAACACTGAGTTTGCCGGCGAAGCTGACCTGGGGGATGCTCAGCCGCTCGGCAAGCATGGCGGGCACCACGCCCATACCAGCGTCCGTCGATGCCATCCCGCAGAGGACGAGATCAAAGCCGACCTTTTCGATGGCCTTGGCCAGGACGAGGGAGGTGGCGATGGCGTCGGAGCCGTGCAAGGAGTCGTCCAGGATATGGACAGCCTTGTCGCCGCCCATCGACAGCGCCTTGCGCAGCGCGTCCGTCGCCGCGGCCGGGCCCATCGTCACGTAGGTGATCTCGGCCTCGCCTCCGGACTCGGCTACCTTGAGCGCTTGCTCAGCGGTGTACTCGTCCAACTCCGAGATCCGGCCGGGCGCAGCATCCCGATCGATGGTCATGTCGGCAGCAAACCGCCGATCCCCCGTCAGTTCAGGGGTGTACTTGATGAGTGCGACAATTCTGAGCACGTTACGTATATCTCCCTCTGACGCCGAATCCGTCCAGGATCAGCGTCATCGTGGCTGGGTTAGTCCAACCATTTCTACAATGAGGTCAGCCGCCGGACTTGGCCGGGATACCCTCGGCGTGCGGATCAGCGATGGTTTTGCTGATCGGCACCACGGGTGGTGCCTCGTTCCAGGGTGGCACCCCAAATTCCGGTGTGCCAGCCGGGCGCTTGTCTTCGTTGATCTCGGCCCAATGCGAGTGGTTCATCTGATGGATCGAGAAACAGGCATTCATCGCGTTGTAGAAGCCCATGTTGTCCATCGTCTGGTTGACCGATTCCTTGATCATCAAGGCTGCGCTGGTCGTCGTCTTGGCCAGCCGCCGCGCGTACTGCAGCGTCTTGTCCTCGAGCTCTGCTCGTGGGAACACCTTGCTGACCATGCCTAGCCGGTAAGCCTCGTCGACATCGAGCGAGTCGCCGGTGAGCATCATCTCTTTCGTCCGGCGCGGGCCGAACTCCCACGGGTGGGCGAAATACTCGACGCCGCACATGCCCAGCCGAGTGCCGACCACGTCTGCGAAACTGGCGTCATCGGCGGCCACGATCAGGTCGCAGGCCCACATGAGCATCAGACCTGCCGCGTAGACCGTGCCTTGCACCTGCGCCACGGTGATCTTGCGCAGATTGCGCCAACGCATGGTGTTCTGGAAGAAAAAGTGCCATTCCTGCGTCCAGCGTGACTCGCCGCCGAGCCGGGTACCGCCGTAGCCCTGCATTGTGGGGTGCTGATCGGGCCCGGGCGTGCGCTCAGCGATCGACTCCTTCGAACCCAGGTCGTGCCCGGAGGAGAAGATCGGACCGACGCCACCGAGAATGACGACCCTGACCTGATCGTCGGCTTCTGCGGCAAGGAAGGCGTCGTTCAGTTCCACCAGCAGGCCGCGGTTCTGGGCGTTGCGGGTCCTCGGGCGGTTCAGCAAGATGCGCGCGATCGTTCCCTCATCGAGCGTTTCATAGCTGATATAGCGATAGGCAGTCACAGCAGTCAGCTTTCGTCGGAGCGGTAGTCGAACCGGGCTGCAGGGCGGGCGAATTCCCTGATTTGGCCAGTCGGCACGCTGGGTTGAGCTGTGGTTCCTACATACTCACAGCGAAACGGTCAGCGAGGCGCTGGAAAACGGCAGTCACAAACAGGCAGCCTCGAGGAGTCTGCCAGTGGCAGTCAACGTATGCGCTGTGTCTCGGACGGTCAAGAGAGTCACACGTCACGTAGGTTGACCTTCGCGACGATAGCTAGCTAATTTGATAGTTCGTCAATTACTGAACCATCGCGGAGATCCAGCCCCGCTCTCGGAAAGGCTAAACGTGACGCAGGTCGAGGCAAATGTAGCCGTGTTGTCTGCCACCGGCAGTGAACCAACCGCCGATAGCGGGACGGCGGCGACCACTGTGTTCTCCTCCGCCGACGAGGTCGAGCAGCTCCTGCGCGGGGTCAACTACCTTCCGGACCGCAAGATTGCGAGCGTCGTACATCTCAGCTCCCGCTTGCAGAAGCCGGTTCTCGTCGAAGGGCCCGCGGGCACCGGCAAGACCGAACTCGCCAAAAGCGTCGCTGCGATCACGGGATCCCGACTGATTCGGCTCCAGTGCTACGAAGGTTTGGACGAGGCGAAGGCCCTGTACGAGTGGGATTACCGCAAGCAGCTGTTGCATATCCAGATGCGCAACTCCGAAGGTAGCGACGCGACCCGGACTGCCGCCGAGGATTTCGAACATGACCTGTTCGGTGAGCGCTTCCTGTTGACGCGACCACTGCTCGAGGCGATTCGCTCCGAAGACCCGGTAGTGCTTCTCATCGACGAGGTGGACCGCCTCGACATCGAGACCGAGGCTCTACTGCTGGAGATCCTGTCCGACTACCAAGTCTCAATTCCCGAGTTGGGTACGGTCAGCGCGCGCCAGATTCCGCCGGTTTTCCTGACGTCGAACAACAGCCGCGATCTGTCCGAGGCTCTGAAGCGCCGTTGCCTCTACCTGCACATCGACTACCCGACGATCGAACGCGAGCGCGAAATCGTGCTGGCACGGGTCCCCGGTATTTCGGAGGAGCTGGCCAATCAGCTCGCGCAGGTGATTCGCTCGCTACGAACCCTCGACATCAAGAAGAAGCCATCGGTGTCAGAGACTCTTGACTGGGCGCGGACCCTGATGGTGCTCGGAGCCGAGCACATCGACAACGACCTGCTCATCGAGACCCTGCCGGTGTTGCTCAAGCACCAGACCGACATCGATCTCGCGGTGAGGGAGCTGGGCAACCAGACCTCATGAGGTTGCGGCCCTATTCGTCCAGAAACTTCAGCACTGCGTCGATGCAGCCAAAATTGCTGGGGGTCGCGAAGTGATCGACGCCGGACAGTGTGACAAGCCGACCCTGCGGCAGCGCCGCGACGAGCTGATCGGCCGGGCCGGCAAAGTCGCGGTCACCCAGAACCACCAGGGTCGGCATCGTGATCTGTCCGACGTCGGCGAGCTGGAGTCTGGTCGAGCCGGAGCGCAGGAACGCGGCCACGGCGAAACGATCGTTGCCCGCGCTGGCCACCAGGCGACGGATGATCCTCGGAACGTCGGCGGTGGGCTCATCGTCAGCTTCCAAACCGTCCAGGATGTCGGAGCCGCCGCCGCCTTCTGTGGCGTTGCCCTCAGCGGCTTCAGCACTCGCGCCGTCGATCGCCGGTGCCGGGTTTCCCACGCCGAGAACGGCAATCCGTCGGAACGCGGCCGGGTTCTGCGAGGCTGCCACCAGAAGCGCGTGTCCCCCGGCGGAGAATCCGACCGCATCGATCGGGCCATCGCCGGCGGCAGCAAGGATGCGCTGCGGCGCCGTGTCGCCCGGCTCGAAGGCGGGGTCGGGACCGTGCCCGGGCAGGTGCACAGCTACTACCTCGCGGCCCTCGGATTCGAGGAGGTCGGCCCAGCCGGTCGCCTTCCAGTTGTGCTCGAAAGAAGAACCAACACCATGGATGAGCAACACCGGCGGATTGGGCACGGACCGAGGATAGCGGTTCGTGCCGCCGGCCTGGCGTCTGCACGTCCAATGAGCTCAGGAGCCCGCACATGATCACGGTTGTCGAAGGGCTCATCGCGGAGCTGCGTAAGGTCGGCTTTCCGATTTCGGTGTCCGAGAACATCGACGCTGTGCAGGCGTTGCGTTACGTCGCACTCGACGATCGCGAGTCGGTGAAAACAGCTCTCGGCTCCGTGCTCGTCAAGGACAGCGAGCACGAATCGGCCTACGAGGCGATTTTTGATATCTACTTCGCGCTGCGGCGTCCCGAAGATGAGCTTGGCTCACTCGGCCAGGACGGTGGTTCCGAAGGCGAGGACCACGATGCCGAGGGTGAGGACGGCCTGGGCTCCCAAGGAGCAGGCGGTGCTGGCGGTGGTGGCGGCGGCGGCGCGTTGGATTCGCTCGATGACGCGGCGATCAGGCAGCTACTGATCGGCGCGCTGGAGAACGAACAGTCCATGCTCATCAAGATGATCGCCAACACCATGGTGACGCGCCACGCAGGCATTCAGCCGGGACGGGCGGTCGCCGGTACCTATTACCTGTACCGCACTATGCGAGCTGTTGATCCCGACCGCATCCTGACGACTCTGGTGTCGGGGCGCGAGCAGCGAGAAGGCGAAGCGACCGGGTTGAGCAGGCGACTCATGGTGGAGGAATACGAGCGTCGGCTGGCGCAATTCCAGCAGGAGATCGAGGCCGCGATCCGGCGCCGGCTGGTAGCCGATCGCGGCTCTGACGCCGTCGCCAAGACGCTACGCAAGCCGCTGCCAGAAGATGTTGACTTTCTCACTGCCTCGACGAAGCAGTTGGAAGAGGTGCGCGAGATTCTGGCACCGATGACGCGAAAACTGGCGGCGAAGCTGGCCGAGAAACGACGGCATCACCGTAAGGGCTCGCTCGACTTCCGCAAGACTGTGCGCCGGTCCATGTCAACCGGTGGCATTCCGCTGGTACCGGTGTTCCGCAAACCGCGCCCTTCCAAACCCGAGCTGTTCATCCTGGCCGACATCTCCGGCTCCGTCTCGACATTTGCCGCATTTACCCTGCAACTGACGTATGCCCTGCGGTCAGAGTTCAGCAAGGTGCGCAGCTTTGTCTTCGTCGACGGTATCGACGAGGTCACCGAGTTGCTGGCCCAGTCCGACAACATCGCGGAGGTAACCAAGCGGATCAATGCCGAAGGCCGCGGGGTGTGGCTGGACGGTAGATCTGACTACGGCAATGCCTTGGACACCTTCTGGGAACGCTTCGGCTCGACGCTCAAGCATCGAACGACAGTTCTGCTACTCGGCGACGCCCGCACGAACTATCACGCGACACGGGCTTCGGTGATCAAGGAAATAGCGCAGCAGGCAGGCAACGTCTTCTGGCTGAACCCTGAACCGAGACCCGCTTGGGACAGCGGCGATTCAGTGATGAAGGAGTACGCCAAATACTGCGACGGCGTCTTTGAATGCCGCAACGTCCGCCAGCTGAAGCACTTCATCGAGCAGCTCGGCTGAGCTCTGGCAAGCCCGTCGGCATCTCGAGAGCGATCGAGCCGAGTTCAAGCAGAATTGCCCCACACGCGGTCTTAGACGCTGTATAGGGGTGACATACCGGAAACCTGTCGCTAACAGCCCCAGGCGACACCGCGCCAGCTTGACCGGGGCCAGACCGGACTGTACAAACTTCAGTAATCGTCGAAATATCGATGATCGTCGGTAACCGACCTCCGTAGGGATATTGGTGAATAGCGTGACCGATCGCTTTGAGCTGCGGCTACAGGATTACTCACTCAGTGAGGACCAAGATTCGGTTCGCGATGCGTTCGGCGAGTTCTTCGCCAAAGAGTGCCCGAGTTCTGTCGTGCGTGCCGCTGAACCGCTGGGTTTCGACCAGGCGCTGTGGTCGAAGCTGCTCGGCATGGGCGTCACGTCGATGAGCTTGCCTGCAGCCCAGGGCGGCGATGATGCAACGCTGGTTGATCTGGTCCTGATCACCGAAGAACTCGGCCGTACGGTCGCCCCCGTACCGTTCATCTCGCACGTCGTCTGCACGCGTCTGCTGGCCGCCGCGGGTGCCGACACAGAGATACTTCAGTCTGCGGTCGAGGGACAAACCCTGGTCGCGCTCGCCTTCGACCAGGTGACTGACGCTGCCGCGCGCCAACTCGTTCCCGATGCCGCCATTGCCGGTGACGTCATCAGTTTCGAGCGTGCTCCCGATGACGGCGGTTCGCCCGAACTGCTCGTGCTGAACCGAGCGGGCCAGCCTCGCCCCCAGGTTGCCAACCAGGGCAGTACTCCCTTGGCTTGGTGGGATGCCGGCACCGCTGGCGACCGAATCGTGTTGGCCGAAGGCGCCACCGCTCGGAAGTTGCACGACCGGGCCGTCGCCGAGTGGAAATTACTGACAGCGGCCGCGCTGGTCGGCATGACCGACGCCGCACTGCAACTTGCGGTCGACTTCGCCAAGACTCGTCAGACGATGGGCGTGCCGATCGGCTCGCTTCAGGGGGTCTCGTTCCCGCTCGCCGACATCGCCATGGGCACGTCTGGTGCTCGTAACCTCATCTGGCGGGCTGCCTGGCTGGCCGAACACGAGCCTGACGAGCGCCCCGAGCTGGTTGCGATGGCCTTTGCCTACGCCGCGCGGATAGCCACCCACGGCACGACGACCGCCGCTCACCTTCAGGGTGGTCTCGGGTTCACCTCGGAGGCAGACGCGAGCCTTTACTTCTTGCGTGCGAAGGGTTGGAGCGTGCTCGGAGGCGATCCCAATCTCGACCTGATCAGCGTCGGCGACAGCCTCCTGGCGAACGTAGTCAGCTAGCAGGTTCAATCCGTTTCAACCATCGGGGTCCACACTGGGGACTCCTACTCGAAAGAGGCGATCGACGTGGACTTCAGCCGCTTGGAACTCACCGCGGAGCAGCAACAGTTCGCGAAGGAGGCGCGTGCGTTCTTCGAGGAGTACGTCACAGACGAGATCCGGGCCGAATCCCATCGCAGCGGAGACGGCTTCACCGAGAGCGTGCACCTCGCGCTCGGAGCCAGGGGCTGGCTCATGCCGGCGTGGCCGGTCGAACACGGTGGCGCGGGTCTGGACGCCGTCTGTGTGCGGATCCTGGAGCTGGAGATGGCCCGCTCGCGCTACGTGGACATTCCAATCGGCACGACCCGCCTGGTGTGGAGCGCCGTCGAGAAATACCTCGATCCGGAGCTGATGGCCGAGCTTCGTCCGCAGGTTGCCTCGGGTCACGTGCGGTTCTGCCTCGGCTACACCGATCCTGACGGCGGTTCCGATATCGCGAACTCCAAGCTTCGCGCCGTCCAGGACGGCGACGAATGGGTGCTGAACGGATCGAAGATCTTCACCACCGGCGCTCACCAGACGCAGTACACCTTCTTGATCACACGCACCGATCCAGATCTGCCCAAGCACAAGGGACTGACCATGTTTCTGGTCGATCTCTCCACCCCGGGCGTCGAGATCCAAGGTATTCATACGTTCGGCGACGAGCGTACGAACGTCGTGTACTACGGCGACGTCCGAATCTCTGACCGCTACCGGATGGGCGGCGTGAACGCAGGCTGGGCGGTGCTGCACGGACCTCTGGATGCCGAGCACAGCATCGGCGAGGAAACGTCCGGTCTGGACGACATCTCGATCGGGCGAAGCTTTCTGCGCCATCTCGAGCTCGCTCTCGATTCGGCAGCCGAATGGGCAACCACTGCGAAGCGTCCAGACGGAAGCCTGGCCGCTCAGGACAGTTCCGTTCGGCTACGACTGGGCAAAGTCGCGACCGAGGTCGAAGCGGGAATCAGCACGCCCGGCCCGATGGGACGGGTGCTGGGGTCTGAGGCATTGGTACGTGGTTCGGCCGAACTGATCGATCTCGTCGGGCCGTCGGCGCTACTGAATCCGGGTGCCGACGGCGCCACCGGATCGGGCAGTATCGACCACGCCCACCGCTTCGCTCAGGGCACCGCGACCTACGGCGGCACCGTCGAGGTGTTCCGCAACATCATCGCCCAGCACGTCCTCGGACTGCCGCAGATGGACTTTCCCGGCCGCAAGGTCTATCTGCCCGGCAAGCGCAATGAAGCGGGCCGATCCAACCCCGCGCGCGCGGGCTCATCGATGTGAGATGTCAGTCAGTATGTGGGCGGGCGGCGGCTTGACGTACTGTTCCCACTTCGATACTTCTATAGATGACGAAAAGGTTTCGTCGGGAGCCGACGTATGCCTTCAACCGCCCCTCGAGAGGCCGGTAGTTCATGCCTGAAAGCAACATTTCTGAAGCAATGCGCAACGCCATTGGCACTGAAGTTGGGCGTCGGGTCTCGTACCCGATCTCTGAGTCAGACATCCGGCGCTGGGCGATCGCCGTTTACTACCCGGAGGCGCCACCGGAGGAATACATCGACCCGGTAGCCGCCGAGAAGAGCCAGTACGGCGGAATCGTGGCCCCGCAGGAGTTCAATCCGTTCGCGTGGCTGGCAGCCGAAGAGCGCAAGGCCAAGGTCGAAGTCACCGGCAACGACCCGGACCGCAGCGAGAAGGTGCTCGGCATCCCTGGCCCTGGGCTCAAATTCATGCTCAACGGCGGGCTCGAGGTCGAGTACGGCGTACCGATGCGTCCCGGCGACGTGATCACCTCGGTCAGCCGGTTGGCCGACTATCGCGAAGCCGAAGGACGACTCGGCCTGATGCTGTTCACGGTGACCGAGGACGCCTGGACAAATCAGAAGGACGAGGTCGTCAAGCGCACCCGCGGCACGCTGATCCGCTACTAGCCGACCGAATCGAATCGAAGGGCACTTGATGACACAGACAGAGAACGCCCGCACGGCTGAGGTCGGCGACACTCTGCCGACTTTCCAGCGCACCACAGCGTTTCACAACTGGAACCGATACGCAGCGGTCAATGACGAGTTTGTGCCTATCCACATGGACGATGAGGCCGGCCGCGCCGCCGGGTATCCCACGGCGTTCGGCATGGGCAATCTCCAATGGTCATATCTGCACAACATGTTGCGTGGCTGGCTAGGCAACGATGGCCAGATCTCGAAACTGGGCGTTCAGTTCCGGGCCCCTAACACCAAGAACATGACGGTCACAGCACACGGCGTCATCTCCGGGATCAGAGAGGAAGCCGGCGCCAAGGTCATCGACCTCGAGGTATGGACCGAAAGCGACGAAGGCAAGAAACTCGCGCCGGGAACCGCCACCGTCACCCTGAATCCCTGATCGAGCGCTTTCCTTGTCGAAACAGCGGGGTTCGCAGTCGGTCAAGGGCCAAGACAAGCCCTTGACGATTGCTACGCTGTTTCCTTTCAAATTCCCGCCTGAATCGCTGCCGGCGACGATTGCCGACCGGCCGGTGCAAGTCCGGAGCGGGCGTTACCTCGACACCGCCGCCGCCCGCAACATAAAGGCCGCGGGCGCGCCGGAGTCGGTCATCCGGGCGAGTGAATCTCCGCTGGATGACCGGACGCGCACCGCGCTAGCCGAGGCTGAGGTCGTACTCGCGCTCGATCTTCCGCTGAGCACACCTGATCTCGCACCTCAACTGCAGTGGGTGCAGGCCTACGGTGCCGGTATCGGGCAGCTACTGACGTGTTTGTCCGGAGTGACGCTGACCAGCGCGGCGGGCGTCGGCTCGGCGGCAATTGCTGAGTTCGTCATCGCGCGCCTGCTCCAAGTCAACCGTCGGCTGCGCGACCTTGACGAGCGCCAGCGCGAGCGCGACTGGTCGAACATCCGAGGCGAGGAACTCGCCGGCAAGACCATGTTGCTCATCGGCCTCGGTGCGATCGGCTCGGACACTGCGCGCTTGGCCCGAGCCTTCGGCATGAAGCTGCTGGCGGTGCGACGCCGCCCAGAGCTGTCGGCGGGCGATCGTCTCGTCGACGAGGTTCACCCACCCTCAGCGTTGTTGGAACTACTCCCCCGCGCCGACGTCGTTGTGCTCTGCGCACCGGGTACTCGCAGCACTGACGGGATGATCGGCGAGCGGCAGCTGGCAAGCATGAAGCCCAACGCCGTATTGGTGAATGTCGCGCGCGGCGCGCTCATCGACGAACCGGCATTGATCCGTGCGCTGCATGAAGGTCGGCTCAGAGCAGCCGTGCTGGACGTGACAACGCAGGAACCGCTCCCGCCCGAACACGAGTTCTGGGGACTCGAGAACGTGTATCTGTCCCCGCACACGGCGACCTCGATGGACGGCTATCTGCCTCGGTTGCTGGACATCTTCATCGACAACCTTTCCCGCTATGCCAACGGTGAACCGCTGCTGAATGCCGTTGACCCCGCTTTCGGCTACTAGGAGTCAGCCATGGACGTCACGCTCACCACAGCACAACTCGATTGGCGCGAGGAAGTGCGCGACTTCCTTGATGCTGAACTTCCGACGAAATGGGAGAAGTCGACGGAGTTCAACGAAGCCGAGGACTTCTGGGAGTTCGCCGAGTCGTTCACGCGCAAGGTCTCGAGCAAAGGCTGGATTGGACTGACCTGGCCCAAGGAGTACGGCGGCCAGGGCCGACCTGCCATCGACCAGCTGATCTTCTCCGAGGAGATGACCTACCGCGAAGCACCGATCATGAACTCCATCGGCTGGGGTCTGGCCGCCGGTGCACTGCTCTACGGCGGCACTCACGAGCAAAAAGAGAAATTCCTGCCGCCCATCGCCCGAACCGAAGTCCGCTGGGCGGAGGGCTACACCGAGCCGGCGGCAGGCTCGGACCTCGCGTCTTTGTCGACACGGGCCGTCCGCGACGGAGACGAGTGGGTAATCAACGGCCAGAAGACCTTTACAACGTGGGGTAGTCACGCCGACGTCTTGTACCTGGCCGTTCGTACCGATCCGGACGCGCCCCGACACCGCGGAATCTCGATCTTCTGTTTTCCCCTCGACCAGCCAGGTGTCTCCTTCGGCCCGTTGCACAACCTCGGAGGTGGACGGCAGAACCACACCTACATTGACAACGCGCGCGTACCGCATGAAAACCTGATCGGTCGCGAAGGCCGCGGTTGGGATCTGATCATGGGCGGTTTCTACGGTGGCAACATCGGAGCCGCGTACATGGATGCCCAACGCAGACTGGACAAAGTTGTCGAATACTGCAAAGTGACCAAGCGCGGTGGACGCCTGCTGATCGACGACCCGATAGTTCGGGATCAGCTGGCCGAGATGGATCTGCTGGTCCAGTCCGAGCGGCTACTCACCTTCGAATCACTGTCCAACCTGCAGTCCGGACGTCCGCCGGTATACGCCGGATCGATAGGCACCGTCGTGCAGAAGGAGGCCATGCCGCGTTTCGCGGAATTGACGAACCTGATTGTCGGACCGCTGGGACAACTTGCCATCGGCTCGAAGTGGACGCCGATGGGCGACGACCCGAACGGCGGCCCCGAAGCATGGTTCCGCCACTCCTTCCGTAATCACGCAGGCGGCACGTCGCAGGTCAAGCGAATGGTTCTAGCCACTCGCGGCCTCGGCCTGCCCCGATAGGAGTCAGCCAAATGGATACCAATCTCGATGAGGATCAACTCGAGCTGGCCAAGATGGCCCGAAGCTTCTTCCAAGCGCGCTTCCCGATCAGCACGATTCGAGAGCTCGAGCAGTCCGAGGTCGGCTTTGCGCCGGAGGTGTGGCAAGAGATGGCCTCACTCGACTGGCTCCGGCTCGGCTACCCCGAGTCCGACGGTGGCGCGGGCGGCAGCGCGCTGGACCTGACGGTGCTTTACCAGGAGATGGGGCGTTCACTCGCACCCGTACCGCACCTGGAATCTTCGGTCATCGCAGGCGGCGCCCTACATGCTGCTGGCACGCCGTTCGCGCGCGATCTGCTGGAGCAGGTCTGGGCGGCGGACGCCCTCATCACGCCTGCGATCGTCGAGGCGGATGGATCATTCGGCCCCGAGGCGGTGACGTTGGCCGCCATTCCCGCTGCCACCGCCGACGGGAATGCCGGCGAACCCGGCGCGCTGAGCCTCACCGGTGACAAGCTGTTGGTGGCCTATGCCAACTCGGCAACGCACCTGATCGTGGCGGTGCGCACAGCTCAGGCCACGGACGAGGCCTCGGGGGTATCGCTGGTCGTTGTTCGGACCGACTCCCCCGGGCTGGCCCTGACGAGTCTGACGAACGTAGCCAGCGTTCCCCTTTACGCGGTGCGCTTCGATGCGGTCACCGTGCCAGCCGAAGCCGTCATCGGGCCGCTGAACCGCGGCTGGGAATTGCTGAACCCGGCGCTGGAGCGAGCCACTGTGCTGCGGGCCGCGCAAATTCAGGGAGCGGCCGAGCGACTGCTGGAGTATGCGGTCGAATACTCGACTCAGCGGTCACAATTCGGAAAGCCGATCGGTCAATACCAAGCAGTTCAATACCTTTGCTCGGACATCGCCATCAACAGCCACCTGACCTCGTTGTACGCGCGGTATGCCGCCGGACTGCTCGATGCCGGATTGCCTGCCGGCAAAGCGGTTTCGCAGGCTAAGGCGCAGGCCAACCGCACCGCGCGGTTGGCTCCCGAGCGGGCCCACGCCGTGCATGCCGGCATCGCCTTCATGCTCGATTTCGACGTGCAACTGTTCACCCGACGGTGCCGACACTGGGAATTGGATCTCGGTGACGACCGCTACCACCGCGAGCGCATCGCGACCGCACTCGCCGCATAACGCATCGCACAACCCCGATAAAAAGGAGTACAGCATGAGACGCCAGCAACTGAAGACCTCGCCTTACGGCTTGGGATCGATGATCCACACGGTGCATATGACCGACGATGTACCGGCGCTCAACAAGTTCTACGAAGAGGTTTTCGGCGGACTCATGTACATGGGTATCGACGAACCCAACTACCTGCCGCCGGAAGATCGTTGGGCGGGCCTGATCATCGTCAGTGACCTGTGCATCGAAACGATGGCACCCAACATGCCGGCAGACCCGCTCAAGCCGGTCGGCAAGTTCTACACCAAATTCGGTCAGCACCTGCATTCAGTCGGCTACAAAGTGGACGATCTCGTTGGTCTCGGTACTGAACTGATCAAAAAGGGTGTCTACATCGGCGCACCCGGCGGCGGCAAGATCGAGGAGATGGACCCTGAGACGGTCTACTTCTATCCGAGCCCGCGCGACACCAATGGCCTCATGGTGGAACTCTGCAAAACGGAAATGCGCAACGACCCCAGGTTGCTCGACACCTGGAGTTCGCAGGTCAAGTTCTGGGAGCTCAGCCATCCGCTCGGCATCAAGCGCCTCGCGTACCAGAGTCTGGGCGTCAAGGACCTGGCCGCCGCGGTGGATCGCTACGTCGACCTCTTCGAGGCCGTCAAGATCGACGAGGGCATCGACGACGCCGAAAAGGGCCGCTACCAGATTGTGCAGATGGGCGACTGTCTGCTCAGGCTGATCGAGCCGCTCGATCCGACGACACCGCTGGGCGAGCATGTCGCCAAGTGGGGCAACTTCATCTACAGCCTGACATTCCAGGTCAACGACCTGGATTCGGTTGAGAACTGGTTGGCAAAAAAGAACATCAGGACGACCCGATTGAGCGATCAAGTGGTCGCGGCAAATCCGGAAGACACTTTCGGAGCACCGTACTTCTTCTCGACGGCCTCGATTCCGAACGATCCGTTCGTCTAGATCGCAGTTCCGTAGTCCGGGCCTACCGCTGCTCTGGCGGTAGGCCCGGCACCGTTGCAAGATCACCGCGTTGCAAGATCACCGCGTTGCAAGATCACCGCGTTGCAAGATCACCGCGTTGCAAGATCACCGCGTTGCAAGGTCACCGACACGTCATCACGAGCGAAGCAGGTAGCCAAGATTTTCAAGGAACTTCTCGATCTCGAAGCCCTCTCTGCGGATCATTTCCGGGCGCGGTTACCCGAACCGTTGTCGGGCAACCCGCGCTTCTTCGGCGGCGCGCTGCTCGCCCTGACGACTCGCGCTGCCATGCTCACGGTGGACTCCGATCGTGTGCCGCACGCGATGCAGAACATCTTCATCAAAGCAGGCGATTCGACTAGACCGGCCGAACTCATCGTGCAGCGCACTGCCGACGGTGGGTCGTTCTCAAGCCGTACCGTGACCGTGGTTCAGGACGGGAAGCTTCGCTGCTCGGCGAATTTCTCCTTTCACCGGCCGGAGGCCGGTCAGGACGTCAACATGCCGATTCGCTCGGATGCCCCGAGCCCGGAGAGTGATTTCAAGCGGAATCCGGTTTTGGAAGGTGCGGTCATCACAGCCCCCTTCGAGGTGCGCGAGGTCGACGTCGCGGCTTTCAAAACCGGCAGCCCGCACGATACGAGCCGAATGTTGTGGGTGCGGCTCACCGAGCCGATCGCGGACGAGCAGCTGTTGCCGTGCATCGTGGCCTACATGTCAGATTTCGGTGCCACCATCGGCGCCAGAGTCATCGTCGGGGCGTCGTTCACCACGCCAGGCCTGTTCTTCAGTCTCAATCACAGCCTGTGGTGGCATCGCCCGATGCCGGCTGGGGAATGGATCCTGATCGACATGCGACCGCTCACCGCCGCCGGCTCGCGCGGCTTGGTCTCCATCACCATTCACTCCGAAGGCGGCCTGCACTTGGCCACCGTCGTGCAGGAAGCGTTGATGCGGGTCGACTGATCAGCGACGCTTCCATATTGGTGGCCGCTTCTCGGCGAACGCCGCGGCGCCTTCCTTGGCGTCTTCGGTCTGCAGGATCATGTCGAAGTACTTTTCCCGGAACAGCATCGCATGTTCCAGCGGCATGTTTGCGCCCACCCGAACTACGTGTTTGACATCCGCGACGGCGAGTGGCGGGTTGGCCGCGATGACCGCCGCCATCTCGTCCGCCTGCCTGAACAGGTCCTCGCGATCTTCAGCCAAGCCCTGGACGAGGCCGATCTGATAGGCCCGCTCCGCGGTTATCGGCTCGCCGGTGAGTGTCATCCGCAGCGCTTCGCCAATCGGAATCATCCTCGGCAGGTGGGTGGTGCCGGGACCTGCGATCAAACTACGTTTGACCTCCGGGATGGCAAACGAGGACTTCTTGGTGGCCAACCGAATATCGCACATCAACGTGAGCTCGCAGCCGCCCGCAAAAGCGTAGCCGTCAACTGCTGCGATGACGGGTTTGCTGCATTGGTCCAGTGACATCACCGACGGCCCGTCCGTGCGGGCTCCCGTTCGGCGCGGATCGTCGTCCGTGCCGACGAACTCGGTCATCTCCTTGAGATCGGCACCGGCGGAGAATGCCCGCCCACCCGCACCGCTGAGGATCGCGACATACAGGGAGTCGTCGCTGTCGAACTCCTGGAAGGCGCGCGGCACGGCACGTTGCAGCTCGAGGTTGAGCGCGTTCATCGCCTGCGGACGATTCAACGTGATGTAGCAAACTCCGTTGCGCGCCTCGTACAGCAAGCTGTCGGGTGGCTCGAACGTCATCTAGCGCACGCTCCGATTCAGGTTGAGCGACCTAACTGCCCTTGACGGATCGCAGGAGCAGTTGAGCCACGTCGCGGACTTCGACATTGTCAGGATCGATGGCATTGACACCGTCGGTAACCATCACGCGGCAGAACGGGCAGGCCACGGCAACGGTTTCGGCCTTCGTCGCGACCAATTCCTCGGCACGGTTGGCGTTGATCCGGGTACCGATCTTCTCTTCCATCCACATACGGGCACCGCCGGCCCCGCAGCAGAACGATCGTTCCTTCGAGCGTGGCGCCTCGGTGAGCGTCATCCCTGGCACGGACTCGATCAGCTCACGGGGCGGTTCGTACACCTGGTTGTGGCGACCGAGATAACACGGGTCGTGATAGGTGATCTTCTGCTCGATGCGCTCGACCGGCACCAGTCGCTTGTCGCGCACCAGGCGATTCAGCAACTGGGTGTGATGCACGACCTCGTACTCGCCGCCCAGCTGTGGATATTCGCGGCTCAAGGTGTTGAAGCAGTGCGGGCAGGTGACAACGATCCGCTTCGCGCCGGCCTCGTTGAGGACCTCGACGTTCTGCTGGGCGAGCATCTGGAACACGAACTCGTTACCCGAGCGGCGGGCGGAGTCGCCCGTACACGTTTCGCCTTCGCCCAGAACGGCGAAACTCACACCGGCGTGATGCAGTAGCTCGGCGACAGCTTGGGTCGTCTTCTTGGCCCGATCCTCGAACGCACCGGCACAACCGACCCAGAACAGGTAGTCGAACTCGGCAAGGTTCTCAGCCTGGACGCCGACCACGGGCACCTCGAAATCAAGGCCCTTCGCCCAGTCCATCCGGCCGGATTGCGCCATACCCCACGGGTTGCCCGGACCTTCAAGGTTTCGGAACAGGCCGTTGAGCTCGGACGGGAACTGGGATTCGATCAGGACCTGATAACGCCGCATGTCAACGATGTGATCGACATGTTCGATGTCAACAGGGCATTGCTCGACGCAGGCGCCGCACGTCGTACACGACCAGAGAACATCGGGGTCGATAACACCACCCGAGATCGAGTGACCGCCCTCGTTGAACTCCGCGACTCCGACCAGCGAGCGCTCGGCCTCCTTACGGGCGTCGTCGCCAACTGCCGCCAACGCCGTCTCATCGGCCGTCTCTCCCCCGGCGAGCAGATACGGCGCCTTGTTGTAGAGATGCTGGCGCAGATCCATGATGACGAGCTTGGGAGAAAGGGGCTTTCCGGTGTTCCAAGCAGGGCACTGAGACTGGCAGCGTCCGCATTCGGTGCAGGTGGTGAAATCGAGCAGGCCCTTCCAGGTGAAATGCTCGACCTGGCCGACGCCGAACAGATCGTCCTCGCCCGGGTCTTCGAAATTCACCAGCGCGCCGCGGCTGTACATCGGTTGCAGCGGGCCCAGGCTGGTAGCGCTGCTGCCCTCGGCAGCCTTGCGGGTCAAGGTGGTCACGCCCGGGTTGCGCTTGAAGAAGATGTTGGGGAAGGCGGCGAACCGGTGCCACGCAACCCCCATCGTCAGGTTCGAGGCGATGACGATGACCCAAGTGAACGAGATCACGATCTTGATCGCCGCGATCGCGTAGATCCAGTTATGCAGGGTCGATTCCGACGCACCGCGGAAGGCGGCAACCAACGGGTACGTCACGAGGTAGTGCGCCGAGTAGCTGGACACTCGGTCTTCGGCGCCCTCGAGGCCGCGAAGCAACGTGATGCAGATCGATACGCCCAGGATGACCGCCTCGACGAAGTAGGCCTGCCAGAACGTCGAACCCATGAACCGCGACTTACGCCCGAGACGCCGCGGATGATTCTTCTGCCGGACGATGATCAGGAAGAGGATTCCGAGAAAGGTCAAGGCCGAAAGCAGCTCGGTAAGGACGTCGAAGACGATCCAGTGGCCGATCCACGGTAGCGCGAACGTCGCATCGAACAACTGCCCGAAGGCGGTGACCAACGTCAGGAAAAGGAAGCCGAACCCGGTGAAGACGAACCAGTGCGCCACGCCGATATGCGACCACTTGAGCATCCGGGTGTGACCGAGTGACTCAGTGAGCATGGTGCGGGTTCGCGCGGGGTAGTTGTTCTGCCGAGTCGCGCTGGGCTGGCCCAGCTTGAGCACTCGAATGAAACTCCGGATCGCCCGCGCGACCAGAGCTATGGCAACGGCGGTGATGCCGAGAGCCACAACGATCGCGACGTACTGCATGAAAACTCCAGGGGTCGGGGCATGACGATGTGACCTCTAGTTGTACCGCACCCTAGGGACAGAGCGGTGCAACGAGAGATCACAGGACAGGTACAGAGCTACAGCCCTTGAGCCCAAACGAGCGCGGGCGGGTTGGACGTAACGTCCATGGTGTTCGTGGGATCCAGCTTGCCGCCCTTGCCTGCCGCCCCCAAAGCCGCAGCATCAGCCGCGACATCGCTACTGTCCATCTCGTAAATGGCGACGAATCGGACGTCCTGGCTCGCGCCGGTCGGATCGACGACGCGGTAGCGGGTCACATCCGTGATCGAGGGAACGGCAGCGCGGACTTGGCCGATGTGAGTGTTTTCATACCAGTCGTGGAACGCAGGCTCTTCTTCCGGGCTGGTGGGGCTCGAGTAGGCGATCAAGACGGCCTTTGCCATTGGATCCTCCGATCAGGGGGTGTTAAGCGCACGGCGGGTCGCCGCAGACGCTCGGGTGTTTCGATAGCCGATTTCGGCCGTGGTGAGGGCGGCCACCACGGCTTCGCGAACTTGGCGAATGGCGTCCGTGTGGTCCTCGTCGATGATCGAATCCGCGACGCGCAGGTTCACAAGGTCGATCGGCAGGATGCGCAAGGCTTCTGCAAGCTCGGCGGCACGGCCCGAATCGCGGTAGAGAATAGCCGCACCCGCCTGCGGACCGATCACTGAGAACACCGATCCACTCAGAAGCATGAAGCGGTCCGCGTGGGCCAACGCCATTGCGCCACCGCTACCGCCCTCGCCGACGCACAGGGCGACGGAGGGAGCTTCGAGCTCGGCCATGCTCAGCAGAGTACGGGCAATTTCGCCCGCGATGCCGTCAGCTTCAGCGGCAGGTCCCGGCTCGGCACCAGGTGTGTCGATGAGCGTCAGTACCGGAATGGAAAGCCGACTAGCCAGCCGGATAGCGCGCTGGGCCAACCTGAACGCCGCTGGGCTCTGCCGCGCCGCCGCGTCACCGTACGCGTGACGATCCATCGCCACGACCATGACCCGCAGGCCGCCGATCGTGCTGAGACCCGCACGGATCGTCGGGTCGCTGCCGCGCAGTTCGACCCAGCCGTCGGTCAGCCAGGCCGCCCACTCCAACCCGGACGGGCGGAATTGGGACCGCACAGTTTGCAGGACCTCCCACGCGTTGGTGGAGGCGATGGCCGGACCGGGCCGGCGCGGCCGTCCGCCTGGCAGGGCAAGCGGTTCGGCGGCTCCCGGTGTCAGCGCCGCAGCGAACCAACCGAGCTGCTGCTCGGGAGTGACGAGCGCATCCACCAAGCCATGGGTATAAGCGGATTCGGCCGTGTGGGAGTCGGCGGGCGGGAAACTGCCGGTCACTTCGGCGACCACCCGAGGGCCCCCGAAGCCGATCGTGGAACCCGGCTGCGCGCCCCGGATGTCGGCCAGTGAAGCCCAGGAGGAGTAGACGCCACCGGTGGTGTGCGGCGTGTAGACGGCAGCCCACAGCAGACCGGCTCGCGCAAACTCGCTGACCGCGGTCGTCGTGCGAGCCATCTGGATGAGCGAGACCATGCCTTCCTGCAGCCGCGCACCGCCGCTGGCCACAACCGCAGCCAGCGGTAGCCGCTGGTCAGCCGCTCGGCCGAAGGCTCGGACGATTCGCTCGCCGGTCACCGCGCCCATGGTGCCGCCGTGCCGGTCGAATCGGCACTCGATCACCGCGATCTGAGTGTCGCCGAGTTTGGCGACGCCGGTGCGTACGGACTCGTCGTCCGGCTTCGGCGGTTGATATCCGGGGAATCCGAGAGGGTCAGCCGAACTGAGGTCGGTGTCCCACTCCTCGATCAGGTTCAGGTCAGACACGGGGCTGCCGGTTCCGAGCTCAGCAGTCATGGCCGAAAACAGGCTCGGCGTTAACGTTGGGCGCGCATGCCGCTGCCGCGCAAGCCGCTGCCACGCATGCCTTTATGACGCATCGCCCCGAGCGCTGCTTGACGTCCACGAAGTTCTCTTCTCTGGTAGCAGATAGCTGTGGTGCCATTCGATGACCTGTGGTGCCATTCGACAACTAGGTGGCCGGATCGACGATCACCGCAGCCGTTGCTAACGACAACTATGCCTCACAAGAGCCGCCAAGATTCGACGGTTTGATAGATCTCGATCCGTCAGGAGAATAGCGGGCGGTCTGGCGAGGGTCAACGCTCGTGAGATTGAGCACGACGGCCGCCCGGTTAGGCCCTCCGGTCGGCACACAAATGGACGGCCGCACAGACGGATTCTGCCCACAAGGCATAGCGGGGCTGTTGGAAAAATACTAAGTTGGTTGTAGAAATATCAATCTAACTGCTGCCGTTACGTGCAGCCCAGCGGCGAAGCGGTGCCCGCGACGCCTTGTGACTTCTCGGAGAGTGCATGATCGACAACGGTCTCAACGGCGCGCCCGCCTCGCTCTACATCAACGGTGCCTGGGTACCAGCAGCCAGCGCGGCCAGCTTCGAAGTCCGAAATCCCGCCGACGGCAGTCTCCTCGGACGAGTTTCGGACGCGGCTCCGGCGGATGCCGCTCAGGCCGTCGAGGCAGCCGCCACCGCTTTCCTCACCTGGTCTCAAACCACCGCCTACGAGCGGGCCGCCTACCTCTCCGACGCCTACCGCCTCATGACCGAACGCGCGGAGGACTTCGCCCAGCTCATGACCCGCGAGCAAGGCAAGCCACTGAAGATGGCTCGTAACGAGGTTCGGTATGCGGCGGACTTCCTGCTCTGGTACGCCGAGGAAGCCAAGCGCATTTACGGCACGACGATCCCGTCGAACAAGGCTGATCAACGCTTCATCGTGGCTCGCGCGCCGCTTGGCGTCGTCGCCGCGGTCACCCCCTGGAACTACCCCGTTTCGATGATCACCCGCAAACTCGCGCCCGCGCTGGCCGCCGGTTGCACCATCGTGCTCAAACCGGCTGAGCAGACCCCGCTGTGCGCCGCGGCCGTCATCGATCTGTTCCACGAGCTCGGCCTACCGGCCGGCGTTGCCAATCTGGTTCCCACCAGCACGCCCGAACCGGTGGTCGATGTCATTCTGGAACACCCGGCGGTGCGCAAGCTCACCTTCACCGGCTCTACCGAAACGGGCACGCTGCTCAACACCAAGGCGGCCGCCAGCGTAAAGCGGGTATCTCTCGAGCTCGGCGGTCACGCCCCGTTCATCGTCTTCTCCGACGCCGACCCGGTACACGCGGCCAAGGGCGCGACTCTCGTCAAGTTCTTGAACACCGGTCAGGCCTGCATCTGCCCCAACCGCATCTACGTCCATCGCTCACTGGTTGACGATTTCACGGCGACCATGGTCAGCCGCGTCAACAATCTCAGTCTTGGCAACGGGCTCGATCCCAAGAGCAGCGTCGGACCCTTGATCGACGAACACGCCATGGCCAAGATGCACCGGCAGGTGACCGACGCCACCGACAAGGGCGCAAAGGTTCTGACTGGCGGCGAGCAACTGAGCGAAGGCGATTACGCCGGTGGCCAGTTCTATGCACCCACCGTCATCACCAACGTCACGCCTGACATGGACATCTACTACGAGGAGACGTTCGGCCCGATCGCTGCGGTCATTCCGTTCGACGACGATGACGATGCGGTGAAGCTGGCCAACGACACCACGTACGGCCTGGCCGCTTACGTCTACACAAACAACCTCAGCCGGGCGTTGCGGACGGCCGAACAGCTGAACTTCGGCATTATCGGCATCAACGACATCAACCCCACCAGCGCGGCGGCGCCGTTCGGTGGTACCAAACACTCCGGACTCGGGCGCGAAGGCGGCCCGCAAGGCATCGACGAGTACCTCGACACCAAGCTCATCGGAATCGGACTCTGATCGCCAGCGGATTTTGATCGAATCGGTCTTGATGAATTCCCCCGAACTCCGCATCACCGGACACGCGCAACACCAAGCCTGGCAAGCGAGAATCGCTCCGCCTGTCGAGCTTGTACGTCCCGGTCTTTGGTCGATACCGGTGCCGATACCCGACAGTCCGCTGCGATACGTCCTTGTCTACGCGATGGAATTGCCCACCGGCCTGGCGATCGTCGATGCGGGTTGGCCGACTGATACGGCCTGGCAGGCATTGGTGAGCGGGTTAGCCGGCATCGGTTTCGGCATCGAAGACGTGCGTGCCGTGCTCATCTCGCACGCCCATCACGATCACCACGGCCTAGCGGGGCGGGTGCGGGAGGCCAGCGGCGCCTGGATCGGGATGCACCCGGCAGAAGCTGCGACCCTGCAACGCGATGCGGTCGAGGCGCCGCCCGCTGCGCCCTGGTCGGAAATGATGCAGGCCTGGTCAGTCCGGCGGGGTGCCCCTGAAGCCGAGGTCCGTCAGTTCGATGCGCTCCGGACGCAACGCCCGGAGCTGCCGCCGCTGGCCCAACCCGATGTGCTGATCGAGGATGGCGCCTTTCCATTGGGTGAATCCATAGGCGTCCAGGCAATCTGGACACCGGGCCACACGCCCGGACACCTCTGTTTCTTCGACCGGTCTCGCGATCTGATGCTCACCGGCGACCATGTGTTGCCCCGAATCAGCCCGAATATCTCATTGCATGCCCGCGCCGAGGGCGATCCCCTGCGGCAGTACCTGGCCTCCTTGAAGGCGATCTCGCACTGGGAACCGAGCGAGGTGCTTCCGGCACATGAATATCGCTTCAGCGGACTGTGGTCACGGGCTCATCAGCTGATCGAGCACCATCACCACCGTTTCGAAGAGATTCAGGCGGCAGTCGAGGCGATGCCCGGCGCAACCACCTGGGCCATCGCCGAGCGACTCACCTGGTCGCGAAGCTGGGCAGAAACGACCGGCGGTCTGCGGTGGTCGGCTGTGGGCGAGACGCTCGCTCACCTGGTGTACCTGGCCAATGAAGGTTGCGTCGTCGACAAAGGCGGCGTGCTCTCCCCGGACTCGACGGCCGAATCCGGTGTCGATTCCTGGTTCAGCACCGACACGCCCTATGACCCGGCTCAACACGACGTCTGGGCTTATGCCGAGCGAGCTGCTGGATCGCCGGATGGTGGCTTACCGAATAGTGGCTTACCGGATGCTGGCTTACCGGATATTGGGGTGCCGCTGGTTGACGGCACCGCGCCACTTACGATGTACGATAGCCCCCGCTCTAAGGGTAGACCCGGGTGATGCCGGTTGATCGTTCTGTGCGCCGCTTTCCGTAGTCCAGTCCTGTCGTTCGCAAGCCGCAATCGTAAGTCGAATACAAGAGATTCTCCGTAGCCAAAGTCGGCAAACTGGACAGCAGTATTCAGCCACAAATTGCTTACAAAACCCGTCAGATCACAAGAAGCTGTAGATATCGAAGGAGTCATCGTGGGATTGAAGGTCGGTAGCCGGCTGCGCGCACAGAATTCGTCGTGCGAGGTCATCGTTGTCAAGGGTTCGGATTCGGATGCGGTCCTGCTGTGCGCCGGTGTGGAGATGGCCCTCACCGCTGCTCCGGAGGGTACAAGTCAGGTGACGGAGGGTCCGAGCGTAGAGCTGGGCAAGCGCTACAGCGACGACGAATCCGGCATCGAGATTCTGTGCACCAAATCAGGTCTCGGTCCATTGAGTTTCGAAGGTCGCGAGCTGGGTCAGAAGTCCGCCAAGCCGCTGCCTGCCTCCGACTGATAAGCGGGCCACCAGATGAATCTGACCATGCTTTTGGACATGGTGTCCGAAGGGATGCCTGACCGGGTGCTGATCGGTGATGCCAAAACCGGTCTTACCGCGGCCCAGCTGAAGGACCAGGCGGTGGCGGCGAGTGCGTTCATCACCGCTCAGGAAGTCGACACCGTCGTATTCCTCGGTGGTAATGGCCCGGTGTTCCCCGTGGCACTCTTTGCGGCGGCGTATGCGGGGCTGCCATTCCTTCCGTTGAACTACCGCCTCAGCAATGAGCAGCTGGAAGAAATACTTTCTCGGCAGTCCAACCCTCTGATCATCACCGACAGTCCCGACCGCGCCGGGGACCGTAACGCGGTCACCGATGTCGATTTCATCGGCCACGCAAACCAGACTGTGGCCGAACCGGTATTCATCGACTTCGACCCGGACTCGATCGCGGTGCTGCTGATGACCAGCGGTACGACGGCCGCTCCGAAGAGCGCTGTGCTGCGCCACACGCACCTGACGTCGTACATCCTCGGCTCGGTGGAATTCATGTCCGCGGAAGAGACGGACGCCACGATCGTCAGCGTGCCGCCCTACCACATCGCGGCCGTCGCAAACCTGCTCTCAAATCTGTACGCGGGTCGACGGATCTTCTATCTGGACCAGTTCACGGCTGCCGATTGGATCGCAACGGTTCAGGACCAAGGCATCACCAATGCGATGGTCGTGCCGACGATGCTCGTGCGCATTGTGGATGAATTGAAGCGCACCGGTCAGGAGGGTCCGCCAAGTCTGCGCGCGATGTCCTACGGCGGCGCGAAGATCTCGCCCAATGTCTTGAGCGAGGCCCTCAGGTTGTTCCCGAACACGGGTTTCGTCAACGCCTACGGCCTGACCGAGACCGCATCCTCGATCGCGGTGCTCGGGCCCGACGACCACCGCGACTCGGTCGCAAGTACCGACCCGGCAATCAAGGCCAGGCTCGGCTCAGTCGGAAGGGCGCTGCCCAGTGTCGAGATCGAGGTCCACGACCTCGACGGCAACAGTGCTCCGCCCGGAGAAGTCGGCGACATCATGGTTCGAGGGCCGCAGGTTGCTGGGGAATACCTCGAGGCGGGCAGCCGTATCGACGCCAATGGCTGGTTCCCGACCCGGGACCGAGGCTGGATCGATGAGGGTGGCTTCATTTTCGTGCAGGGACGCTCAGATGACACCATCATCCGGGGTGGCGAGAACATCGCACCCTCGGAAATCGAAGACGTCCTGTCCGCACACGAATGGGTTGCCGACTGCGCCATCGTGGGGATCCCTGACGAGGAGTGGGGCCAGCGGATCGCCGCATTCGTCGTACCCGTACCTGGTTTCGAGCTCGATGCAGGCACCCTCAGAGAGTGGGTGCGCGCCAAGCTGCGTAGCGCCAAGACGCCCGATGAGATAATTTTCCTCGACGAATTGCCTACCACCCAGACCGGAAAAGTACTCCGCCGTAATTTGGTGCGCATGGTGGTCGAGGGGCTCCCTGCCCCGCCGGAATAGCTGCCACATCAAAGATCCCGGTCAGACCTTGCTAGGTCTGACCGGGATCTTTGCGTATTGGCCCTAGACCGAAGTCTGTCTCTCAGACCTCGATGAGGACCGCGCCACCCTGGCCGCCGCCAGCGCACATCGCCGCTACGCCGAGGCCGCCACCGCGTCGTTGCAGTTCATAGATCAGCGTGTTGATCATCCGGGCACCTGAGGCAGCGACCGGATGACCGATGCTGCAACCACTGCCGCTGAAGTTCACCAGCTCCTCGTCCAGGCCGAATTCCTTACAGGCAGCGACGGGAACGGACGCAAACGCCTCGTTGATCTCCCACAACGCGATGTCTTGGACCGACTTGCCGCCACGCTCGAGCACCTTGGTGATGGCGCGAAGGGCGCCAAGACCCATAAGTGCCGGGTCTATGCCGGCGGCCGACCAGGCCAGCACCTTGGCCATCGAGTTCAGCCCTTCGGCCGCGGCGAGCTCGGAGCTCGTTATCGCGACTGCGGCAGCGGCATCGTTGACGCCGCTGGCGTTGCCTGCCGTGATGGAGAAACCCGGGATCTCGGGGTGCAGGACCTTCAACGACGCGAGCTTCTCCAACGTGCTGTCGCGACGGGGGTGCTCGTCAACGGCGAACTCGACAATTGCACCGCTGGCGTCCTGAACCTTGATCGGTACGATCTCGTCCACGAACTTGCCCGCGTCAATGGCTGCGATGGCACGCATGTGCGAGCGCCAAGCCCAATGATCCATCTCTTCGCGGGTGATTCCGGCCGCTTTCGCGGTGTTCCAGCCGACCGAGATCGACATGTCCCGGTTCGGCGCCTCGGCCGAGTCAGGATGTGTGGGGGGCATCCAATTCTCGATGAACTGATCGGTCGTACCGAGAACGCGGCTGCGCATCTGTGGCGAGGCGGAGCTCGCCTGGACGCCGCCTGCGATGACAGCCTGCTCCATTCCGGCACGGATGCCGGCAGAGGCATTCCCGATCGCGGTCAGGCTGCCCGCGCAGTGCCGGTTGACGGCCTGCCCGGGGACGCTGAGCATGCCGTTCACGACAGCGGCGTACCGAGCCAGATCACCGCCACCGTAGCCTGATTCGGCGAAGATCACGTCGTCGAAGCGCGTTGGATCCAGACCTGAACGGCGCACCGTCTCATGCAGGATGAGGGTGGCCAGTTCCTCACCACTGGTATTGGCGAGCGTTCCTTTGCGGGCGGTACCCACCGCGGTTCGTGCGGCACTCACGATGATGGCGTCTGACACGTTGACCTCTCAGAGTTTGAGGACGGCGCCAAAGCCTTACAGTGCTGCGGCGCCGTGTGCTGTTAAAGGCTGCACACCTTGCTAACGCTCAACGATACGTCGGTTCATCCCGGCTGCGGCGTTTATCTGAATCGGGATTCGGAGCGTTGCGGGATTGCAAGAGGCCACGAAGGTATGCCGACGGGGCTGATCTGGGCGGATGCCGTCAGCTCCTGAGGCGATGAACCGCGCGCGGGGTCGCTGACGGTGCCACGGACAGGGCGGCCGCGCGACAGAATCGCATGACGTGCTCGACAGCTTCTTCTCGTGAGAACCCGAATCGGCCGTCCCGGCAGCGCCGAATGGTCTCGGTGCAGATCGCGTAGATCGTGACCGCGTCGGCCGCCGGGTCGGTCGCCGGAAGGCTTCCGTCCGCAAGGCCCTGTTCGAGTGCTTCGAGCAAGGGCGCACTCATGATCTGGACGAAATAGTCATGGTCAGCGACCACACGATCAGAAGAGGCGATCGCGGCATCGAGCATGGCAAGGCGCTGGGCTCGGCGGGAATCGAAGACGGTACTGAGCATCTCCTCGACCCAGACCCGGACGGCTTCCCAAGGCGTATCGGCCGCCGCCATTCGGTTTCGGATGCGGACCGTGGCACGCTCGGCGTCACGACGGTGAATCGCCATGATCAGCTCGCTCTTGGAGGTGAAATGGCGGTAGAAAGCGCGTGTGGACAGGCCCGCTTCGTCTAAGATGTCGTTGAGGGTTGCGTCGTGAAAGTCGTTGCGCTTCATAACCGACACCGCAGCGTCCAGCAGCATCTGCAACTCGGTCGCCAAGTCGTAGTGGCGAGGTCGTCCTCTGCCGGCCGTAGTCACCACGCAAGTTTACGAGGGATGTCCAACATGCAACGGCGAACACCGGGAATTTTCTGACATCTCGACCAGCTGAACCTACCGTACGGTGTAAAGTTAGCTAAGCGTGTCAGCCAGCTCGCCAGTTAGTCCCCGCGTGCGGTGGGTCGTTCGAACTCAATACGCTATGTGCGCCCAGCGGATCAGCCCGCCGGGTGCTACCGCCCAAAGGAAGCAGGAAGGCATTCTATGGAGTTCAAGAGTCTCGCCATCGTCGGATTAGGGACCATGGGCGCTGGCATCGCTCAAACGGCCATCCAGCACGGTCTACCGGTCGTGGGCATCGAACGCGACGCCGCGGCAGGCGAAGCCGCCCGGCAGCGAATCTTCGATGGCATGGACAAATTCGTAAAGCGCGGCAAGTTGACGGCAGAGCAAGCTGAGCACGCGCGCACCTTGCTGACCCTTTCGACCGATCGAGCCGACATTGCCGGAGCCGACCTCGTCGTGGACGCCGCCTTCGAAGACGTTGACCTGAAGAAGGAGCTGTTCCGCGACTTCGAGCGCTTGGCGTCGCCTACCGCCGTCCTGGCGTCGAACACCTCCACCATTCCACTGGTCATCATGGCCGCTGAGACAAGCACGCCCGAGCGGGTGATCGGCCTGCACTTCTTCAACCCGGTTCCGCTGATGGCACTCGTCGAAGTCATCAAGACGCCCTCGACGAGCCCCGAAGTGATCCAGTCCGCCGTCGACTTCGCCAAGTCGCTCGGCAAGAGTCCGGTCGTGATCAAAGACGGACCGGGTTTCGTTGGGAACCTGCTTGTCGTTCCATTTCTCCTCGACGCGATCCGTGCCTACGAGCGGGGCGTTGCCGAGAAAGAGGACATCGACGACACGATCAAGCTGGGTTTCAACCATCCGATGGGCCCGTTCGCGCTCAGCGACCTGATCGGCTTGGACATCGTTCATGACATGGCCGCCCGGATGTATGAGGAATACCGCGACCCGAAGTACTGGCCGCCGCCGCTGCTCAAGCAGTACGTCCGCATGGGCTGGCTGGGTCGCAAAACCAAGCGTGGTTTCTACACCTACGACTAAGAGCTGATCAGGTCTGCGACGCGGCCAAGCGCCAACTCGCAGACCTGGAGAAAGGCCCGGTATCACAACCATGTCAGACGAAGAAAGCATCTTCAGCGAGTCACCTCAGGAGTTCTTTCAGGAGCACTTCACCAAAGTCGGCTACTGCGACGCTCAGTCGATTCTGCCGATCGGTGAGAACGGGACCTACCTCTGTCACTGCACCTGTGGCCAGTGGGACGTCACCGCTCCGGATCGAGAAAGTGGACTCGAGATGGCTCGCGAGCACACTCGGGAGCTGACCGAGCGTGAGCTGGCTAAGCTCGCCACTCGCTGAACATGGTTGTGATATCCGATAAGGAGACGACCTCACCCGTGTCGAGCAATAGGGGTGATCGGCGATAACCGATCTGGGCCCGGTTGTCTCTTCGACCGCTGATGTCGCTACCACCTGGGTGCAACCAAGCGCTGACCTGGTCGACCCCGAATCAGAAGCGGCATATCTCGAGCTGGTCGCAGCCGTGCGAGATATGCACGACGCACTGGTCGCGGCCAGGCCTCCGGCCCAAGCTTCGATCGCCGCAGCCGGACTCATCAAGGACGCCACGGCGTCGTTACGGCAGTTCGAGGTAGCGGAGGCTCGGCAGATCGCCGGCAAACGGTCCGATGCCTATGGCGGCGGTCAGGCGCTCGTGCCACCTGTCGCCTATGACCTGAGCGAGCCAAGTCGCGCTAGCGGCACGGTCCGCTTCGGTCGTTATTACCTCGGCGGTAACGGCGCGGTTCACGGCGGCGCGATTCCGCTGCTATTCGACCAGATGATGGGTCGGTTGTCCGGGCTCGGTGGGCGACCACGCGCGCGCACGGCGTACCTGCACGTGAACTATCGAGCCATCACGCCGATCGACGTTGACCTTCATGTTGCGATAACGGTGACCCGTCACGAGGGCCGAAAGCTGTTCATCGCCGGGACTTTGCAGGAGGGCCGCACCTTGCTTGCCGACGCCGAGGGACTATTCGTCGCGCTGAAGCCCGGCCAGCCGTAGTCGGCGGTGGCGTCGAGTGGTAACTCTTGTCACTGCAAATGGCGCCCCTGGCCGCTAGTACCGCCAAGGCAACAATGTAATACTCAACCCACATTGGGAATTGTTGGTTTTCGCACCCGCGTAGATCGCAGGCGCGCACGGCGTGAGTCCTGAGCTCGGCTGAGCGCCGAAGACCAGCGGGATCTCTAGGCACCCACGCGACAACCACATCATCAGGAGGATTCATGCAGCTAGAAGGATCGTCAGCTCTCGTCATCGGCGGAGCGGGCGGCTTCGGCGAAGCAACCACCCGGCGCTTGGCTGCGGCCGGTGCCCGCGTTCTCATTGCCGACCTCGCGGACGACAAGGGCAAGGCTCTTGCAGCCGAGCTCGGCGACAAGGCTGAGTTTCTGTCAACCGACATCACCTCCGAAGAGTCCGTCGACGCGGCCATCGCCGGCGCGGTCTCGCTCGGCCCACTTCGAACGACCGTGATCGTTCACGGTGGCCCTGCCGCCGGCAAGCGCATCGTGGGCCGCGATGGAACTCCTTACCCTGTCGAGACCTTCCGTCGCACGGTGGAGATTTTCCTTGTCGGGACGTACCACGTGCTGAGCAAGGCCGCCGCCGCTATGTCCAAGAACGAGCCGCTCGAGTCCAATCAGCGCGGCGTCGTCATCACCACGGCAAGTATCGCCGGCTACGAAGGACAAGTTGGCCAGAGCGATTACTCCGCGGCCAAGGGTGGCGTCATCGGTCTCAACCTGACCGCAGCGCGCGACCTGGCGCCAATCGGCGTACGCGTTATGTGCATAGCTCCCGGGACCTTCTTCACCCCTGCGTACCGGATGGCCGAAGAGGAAGCCCAGGCCAAGTGGGGCCCAGGCGTGCCGAACCCGAAGCGGATGGGCCACGCCGACGAATACGCGCGACTTGCTTTGCACATCGCAGAGAATGACTACCTGAACGGCGAAGTGATCCGTATCGACGCCGCGCAGCGGTTCAATATCTGACGAATCGGGTCGGCGGGACGGTGTTGCTCACCGTCCCGCCGGCCCTTTGTTTTGCCTGACGTTGTTTGTCTGACGTTGTTTGCCTGGCGTTGTCATGATTCAGGTCGGAAGCGGCTTGGTCTTAGGTTCACGGATCAGACGTACTTCGTCGGTAGTCGTATCGAGTATCGCGTAGGTGATCAGATCAAATGCGCCTTCGTCGCGGGAGAACGCCAACGAACCGGGATTGATCACCAAGGTGCGACCGAAGCGTTCAGACATCGGTACATGGGTGTGCCCCAAGATGAGGTAGTCGGTGTCGAGCTCGTCACAGCGTTCGAACTGCGGATTTCCGCGATACAAGTACTGGTCGAACGGCTGCCAGGGGCTCGCGTGGACCATGGTCAGTATCTTGCCGCCGACCTGGGTACGAATCCGATCTGGTGTCTCGCGAACGAAATCGGCGTTAGCCTGCCGAACATGCGGCGCGGTGGCGGCTCGCTCGCCTCGCGGGCCCATCAGCATCATCTCGTGATTGCCGAGCACGTACCGCATCTTGTGCTCCCGCGTCAGCTCTACCACTTCATTGCTGAATCGGTACTCGTAGTGCGCGTCGCCCGCCAGCAGGATTTCGTCCACGCCTTCGCGATCCATCGCCGCCACGGTCTCGGCAAGAATCTCGTGCTGGCAATGGACGTCGGAAACGATGCCGATTTTCATGACGTTCCTCGTCCGACCCTGGTTGGACGAGCGGCCTTCTGCGGGCCATTACGGCAAGCTTTCGTCAGCGCTGCGCTGTCAGCCGATTTAGTTTTGTCTTTGTCACCCGAGTGGTATTCGGCCGACTCCAGCACCGATTCGAGACCAGCAATGACGGCGTCCATCGCGAAATCGCGGTAGTCCGGCTTGTGAAGATCTGCCCAGTAGGGTTGCAGTCGGGCCAGGGCCGGCCAGTTCTGGGGCGGCATTTCACGCTCGTGGCGGGCCCGGCTCAGGCCACGTTCCATACCGGAGCGGCCGAGACCGTGTGAATGTATGACACTGAACCCGAGAGCGGCATCACGCTCGTTGAACCCGGCATCAAGCAGGATCTCGATGTAAGCATTGATCAAACGCCAACCCTCCTCGGTCGGCCTCATCCCGAATATGACGGTGTCGATGCCCGGATAGGACGCCACCACCACGCTGCTGCGACCGTTCAGCGAACGCAGTCGATCTTGCCAGCTGCCGCTGTCCGCTGCAGGTATCTCGATACGGGACAGCACGGCGTCGACCAGAAGCGCCAGCAGATCGTTCTTGTTCCCGACATGGTGGTAGATAGCCATCGCAGAAACGCCTAGCTCGCGCGCGAGAGGTCGCATACTCAGGGACTCAAAGCCTTGCGAGGTGCCCAACCTAAGGCCGGCCTCGACGATTTCTTCGACATCGAGCGCGCGGGGTTGGGGCGTAGCAGACGTAGCTCTGCTCTTCGCTGGTGCGCTATCGGTAGCGCTGTTCCACCGTGGCAAAGCCCTTACCCGCTTTCAATTGGTGCGACTGACAGTATCCGTACGTCTTGCGAAATTTTACCGTTGTTGATCGACATCCTTAGGGTGCACTTCCTTATCGTGCACGTCATCGAGCTCGCTCAACAACAACAGCACCTCGCGACTAAAAATGTCATTGTCATCGCCGGCGACCATGTGACCTGCTCCACTGACGTCGACATAGCGCGATCCCGGAATGAGTCTTACGAGCTCCTCCGCGCCCTCAACACTCACCACGTCTGACTGCTTGCCCCGAACCAGAAGCGTCGGTATGCGTACGGCAGCTGCCGCTTGCTGTAGCCGGGGCTGGTTGACGCCACGCTGCGGCTCATCGCCATTCGTCAGGAAGGCCGGATCCCAGTGCCACCGCCACCGACCGTCCGTGCCCTGACGCACATTCTTCTTAAGTCCCTCGAGGCTGTTAGGGCGCTTGCGATGGGGGTTGTAGGCGCCGATCGCATCGGCAACCTCCTCCAGAGTGGCGAAGCCGTCTGGAGCAGCACGCATGAAGTCGATGATCCGTCCCGCGCCTTCCGGTTCGATGCGGGGCGCAATATCGACCAGCACCAGCGCCCTAGCCCTCAGCCGACCCTCACCGACACCCAGTAGTGAAGTGAGTCCACCCATTGAGGCGCCGACCAGAACGGGTGGCTCGTCGAGGGTCGCCAGCACCCCTTCTAGATCGCCGATCATCGCGTCTTGGGTGTAGTCGCCGTCCTCGGCCCAGCCGCTGTCTCCGTGGCCTCTGGAATCCAACGTGATCGCAGTCCACCCTGCGGCGGCCAGCCGGCGAGCAGCAGCGCCCCACGAATGACGGGTTTGGCCGCCACCGTGCAGCATCAGCGCAACGCCGTGCGGGCTCTCAGCGGCGTAGACGTCGGCGGCAAGCTGCAACCCGCCAACATCGAACGTCCGCTTCTGCACTGTGCCGGCGGTCTCCATGGCGCTCCCATCTGCTGCCGCAGCCGGCGACTCGACCAGTTGCGCGTTGTATTACTTCTACCCGCTTACTGCCCGGCATGTCTCGAAGAAGTGGGATCTGCTGGCGAGATGTGCTCTATCACTCGCGAGAGATCACTCACGGGGGACGAAAGCACCCGAGGTTGGACCGGAGCCACCGCGCCGGGCGACAGGGGCCTCTGGACCGCCGTATGTTGACAGTGTATACCTAGGAAAAGCGGCGACGGGTACGTCCTCGCTGCCATGCGGCTGGTCGACCCCACAATGACCGGCGGGCGTCTTAGCAGGCCACTAGGGCCGAAATATAGGAGGGTCATGTCGATTAAAGATAAGACAGCGATTGTGGGGGTTGGATCAACACCGTTTTACAAACGCGGCCAGTCCCTGCCTCAATCTAAAACCGAACTGATCTGTAAGGCGATTATCGCAGCATGCGACGATGCCGGACTTTCAGTAAAAGATGTTGATGGATTTGCATATTATTCGGGCGGCTTCGACACCGCGCTCATTGCTCAGACATTGGGTATTCCCGAGATCAAGTTCACCGCAACCTTGACCGGCGGTGGTGGCGGTGCTGCCGGAAGCGTCGGCCTGGCATCAGCCGCGATCACCGCCGGCTTGGCCGAAACCGTGGTCAGCCTGATGGCGCTGCAACAGGTACCGACGAACCGTTTCGGCGCAGCGTTTGCCACCAAGGGCAAGGGCACCTACAGCGCACCGACCACGGCCGAAGTCGACTTCGTGGCACCAGCTGGCCTGTTCGCGCCCGGTCAGATGTTTGCGCTGCTCGCCAAGCGTCACATGCACCTGTATGGGACTCGGCGTGAGGCATTTGCCGAGATCGCCATCTCGACCCGCGAGAATGCCATTCGGCGACCTACCGCACGGTTTCGCGACTCGATCACTCTCGAGGACTACTTCAACGCACGGATGATCGCCGATCCACTGTGCCTTTTCGACTACACCCAGGAGAATGACGGCGCCTCCGCAGTCATCACAACCTCCGTGGAGCGGGCTCGCGATCTGCGCAAACCCCCAGCTCACGTCGTGGCATCCGCCAACGGCGGCGCCGGGCGTTGGGGTCAGTCGATCACCTGGATGGGTATGCCCGATGAGTACTTCGCTTCATCCGGTCACCGTCCGGTCGCAAAGTCGGTGTACGAACGCGCTGGAATCGGCCCGCAGGACATCGACGTCGCCCTGCTGTATGACCACTTCACTCCGATGGTCCTGATGCAGTTAGAGGACTACGGATTCTGCGAGATCGGTGAGGGTGGTGCGTTCGTCGAATCAGGCAACATCCGCTGGCAGACCGGCAAAATACCCGTCAACACCCACGGCGGCAACCTGTCCGAGGCTTACATCATCGGAATGACCCACGTCATCGAAGCCGTCGAACAGGTTCGAGGCGAAGCCGTGAACCAGGTCGAGGGAGCTCAGTTCGCCCTCGCGACCGGCGGCCCGGCACCGCTTCCGACCAGCGCCCTGATCCTTAGGAAGGACTGACCATGGCTGCGCGCCCAAAGAATTCACTTCCGGCCGAGTTCGCCGAGTTGAACCCGGACGCTTGGACCGAGCCATTCTGGTTGGCAACCCGGGAACACCGGCTGGAGATCCCGCGCTGCGTCAAATGCGGTCTGTTCCGGTTTCCGCCATCTCCGTTCTGCTTCAACTGCACGCATCAGGAAGTCGAGATGGTGCAGGTCAGCGGTGCCGGCAGCGTGTACACGTTCACCGTCGCCAGGCATGCAGTGGTCCCAATGCTGGCCCCGTACGTTCCCTACGTGGTAGCGGTCGTCGAACTCGACGATGCGCCGGGCGTCCGGATGATCGTCAACATTGTCGAATCCGATCCCGAGGCTGTCGAGATCGGCTCGAAGGTCAGCCTCGTTTGGGACGATGTCGACGAAGAGACAACGATCCCTCGGTTCACGCTCAGCGCCTGAGAAACACTCGGCTAAGTATTCGGCCGAGCTGCTAGTTGCCGATCGGGCACCGCAAGGCCTTGCGGCCACGGTGCCCGATCGGTCCTGAACATCGTTACTCGGATGAAGGTAAATGATGTCAACTGCCCTATCAGGACTGCAGATACTCGATTTCAGCAACTCGCTCGCCGGTGCGCTGACCACCATGGTCCTCTGTGACAATGGGGCAACAGTCCTCAAGGTGGAGCCTCCCGAAGGCGATTCGCTACGCGTCCTGCCAGCGGCGGCGCAGTGGTTTCGGGGCAAGCAGAGCATCGTCCTGGACCTCAAATCCGCCGCGGGCCGTGACCGTGCTCGGGAGTTGGCCGGGGACGCAGACGTGCTGATCGAGAGTTGGCGACCTGGGGTGGCTGACCGGCTAGGCCTGGGTAGCGATGCGCTTTTGCCTGACTTGCCTGGGCTGATCTACTGCTCGATAACCGGCTTCGGGCCCAACGGCCCGTACCGCGATCTGCGTGGCTATGAGGCTGTTGTTGCGGCCAAGACTGGTGGACTTGCTGGCCCCGATCGTCCCCGCTATTCAGCTATGGCCGGTGCAAGCTTCGGAGCATCGCAAGGTGCCTTGCAGGGCATTTTGGCTGCGCTCTACGTTCGGCATACGACCGGCCGCGGACAGCGCGTGCAAACGAGCCTGGTTCAAGGCCTGACCAGCTACGACCTGTACGGCTGGCTCGGCCCCCAGCTGCAGGCCGATCAAGCGGCAGTGGCGAACTCGGCTGCCTCGGTGTACTCCCCCGTCGCTGGCTTCACCGGTTTCACCAAGGACGACCGCTGGTTACAGTTCGCCAACTACCGACCGCATCTGCTGAGTGCGTTTCTCAAGGCGATCGATCTCGAGGACTGGCACACCGCCGCCATGGCCCGCGGCGAAGCGCACTCGGTGATCATGGAGACGGTCCTCAGGCGGCTGCACGAGAAGACCCTCGATGAATGGATGCCGCTGTTCCTAGCGAGTGACGACATCGGTGTCGAGATTTTCCGAACGCCTCGTGAGGCGATGGACCACCCGCAGGTGCTGCACAACCATGACGTTATCGAGGTGTCGGACGCCGCTGCAGGAACAATGCGCCAGATCGGTCCGCTGGTGACGTTGACCGAAACACCTGCAGCGCCGCAGAGCCACGCACCTGCGCTGGACGAAAACAGCCGATCCGATCGCGACCTGAATTGGCTGTCTCGCGCTACCGGAGATGTCGAAGCGGCAGCGGCGGCAGGCACCCAACCAGCTGGCGCTCAAACGGTGCACAGCCAAACGGCGGGCATGGGCGGTGGAGGCCCGCTCGCCGGCGTGACGATCGTTGAACTCGCCTGGTTCTACGCGGCACCCTTCGGCACCGCGCTTCTGGCCGACCTCGGCGCCCGGGTCATCAAGGTCGAAGGACCCGAGGGGGACCCGCACCGCCGGCAGAATCCGCTGAGTGAGTACGCCGGAGTAAAAGGCCTTCAGGGTAAGGAAAGCATCGCGCTGGACTACCGAACGCCCGAAGGTCTGGAGGTGCTTCGCACAATCGTGGCGGGTGCCGACGCCGTCATGTCCAACTACCGCGGCGCGAACGGAGCAGGTTCAGCGATCGGCTATCGCAAGCTGGCAGAAGCCAATCCGGAGCTTGTCTACCTGTACGCTGGCGCCTACGGTTCGAGCGGGCCGTACAGCGCGCGACCGGCATTCGCACCCTCGATGGGTGTTGCCTCTGGTCAACGCGTTCATCAACTCGGTTGGGAGCCTGCCGCGGCGGGTGGCTCCATAACCTTTGACGAGGGTATGCAGCGACTGGCCGACATGGCGCTCATGACCGGCGGTCCCACTTACAACGCCGACGCGACCGCAGCGGTCGTCGTCGGTACGGCCATGCTGCTCGGCCTGGTCGCACGACAGCGCCACGGCCTTGGCCAATATTCGGAATCCACCATGCTCTGCAGCAATACGTACCTGGTGTCCGAGCAGTTCTTCGACGATGCCGAACAGGGCCACCCAGCGCCCGCACACGACGAAGACGGACTGAGTGCTCTATATGGCCTCTACGAGGTCGAGGAGGGGTGGGTCTTTCTCGCCGCTCCCAGGGCGTCGGACTGGGCAAAGCTGTGCGACGCCTTCGGCGCCTTCGAGGCCACGACTTCTGCAGGTCAATCACTTGCCACTGATACCCGGTTCGCAACGGCGAGTGACCGTGACCGCAACGACGCTGAGCTGAGAGCCGAACTGAGCGAGTTTCTCCGTCCGCGACGGGCCGATCAGTGGGAGAAAAACCTTGCTGCTTATGACGTTACCTGCGTCGAGGTGAGCTCGATTTCCCTGTCCGACTTCACCATGTCAAGTGACACCGTCCACGAGAACAACTTCACAGCGCAGGTCACCCATCCGAGGTTCGGGCCTCACCTGCGCCATGGACCGATCGTCGACCTCTCCGATACGCCGGGCGTGGTTGGGCCCGGTTCGCTGATCGGCGAACACACCCGCGAGATCCTCCGCAGTGCTGGCTATTCCGACCAAGCGATCGTCGAACTACGCGCGAGCGGCTTGGTCGAATGGCCGGCGTGAGCCAGTAGCGCACGCCAGCCAACGGCCTTAGGCGATCGATCCCTTGGACGATCGATCCCTTATACGATGACGCCTTTCTCCCGCAGAGCGGCGATCTCGTCTGCGCCATAACCCAATTCGGCCAGCACGGCGTCGGTGTGTTGTCCGAGCGTGCAGCCGGCGAGTGCTTGGGTCTGCGATCGGGAGAAGCTGACCATCGGGCCGACCCTGGGGTACTCGTCGAAGATCGGGCTGACCACGTCAGCGAGATAACCGGACTCGCGGCCGAACTCGCCGATGAACGATGCCTCCATGGTGCGCTGTTCGGACACGACGCAGCCGACGTTCGCCGCGATGAGGTCGGTCTCCCACTCGATTGCGGTCCGCTGCTCGAACATCTTTGCCAGCAGCACCGCCAATTCGGCGTCGTTTGCTTGCCGACTGGCTTCATCGGCCCACGCCGATTCGTCGCGCAGATCAAGGTAGGGCGCAAGCGCGGCAACGAGACTCGGCCACTCGCTTTCCTGTGGAGCGGCAAGAAAAACCCAGCCGTCAGAGGCTTTGTACAACCGATAACGAGCCCCCACGCCGTATGCCTCGACATCGGCGCGCAGCGGACCAGCGACGCCCTCGTACTCGATCATGCTGTCCGACAAGGCGTGTGCGCCGCTCAACAACATCGTGGTGAGCAATTGCTGGCCGCCGTGACCACGCGCTTGGACGTAGGCGGCCAGAGCGAGCCCGGTCGCCACTCCCATCGCCGCGATGCCATCTGGCTGGGTGCCGCCACTGTTGGATGCCGCGCCCAGACGGACAGAGGCTATTCGTACTTCGGGAATCGTCAGATCAAGCGCCGAGGCCATCGAACCGATGTTTCGCATCGCGATCCCCGAACCCGCCGAGATGGTCGGAGCGAACGCCGGCCGGTGACCATACGGGCCGTCGATCCCAAAGCCTGGCGCGTCCAGGTACATGAGGTTCGGGTTGACGGCCAATAGTGCCTCGGCATCGATACCCAGCCGTTCGGCCACACCAGCGCGGAAAGAACGCAGCACCAGATCGCATTCGCGCGCGAGCTTCAGAACTATCTCGCGTCCCTCCTCCGTCGAGACGTCGACGGCCAGACTTTCCTTACCTTGCAGCACCTTCGCTGCGCCGGTCTCGGGAAAGGGTTGCATGATGCGCATCGGGTCGCCGGTCAGTTCCTCGACCTTGATGACCCTGGCGCCGAGATCGGTGAGCATGGTCGCACCGTAAGGTGCCGCGTAGAACGTCCCGAGTTCCATGATGGTCAGCCCGGCCAACGGCAATCCGGACGACGCGTCGTCCGGTGCCGCGGGCAGCTCACGCGGTGGGCGAGCGGCTAGCTCCTCGCGATCAGCGTCGAGAAGCGGTGCCGACCCCCGCACCTCGGTAGGAGTCTTGCTGAGCCGCACCATCGGCGCCGGCTGCAACGTCTTACCCACTTGGCTATCGACCACTTCGATCGCCAGCCCGTCGTGAACCAGCTGCGGGTGGTGCAGCAGCTCGGTGCCCTTCCGGTATACCTCGGCAAATACGTTCGGGTCCTCGTCGAAGATCCGCTGCCATTCGGCCAGCGTCTTCTGACGAGCCGCCTCGAGCATCATCTCGTTGGCACGGACAATTTTTGCCGAGTCCTCGAAATCGGGGAGACCGGCCCACTCCGGGTCATCGAACATCCAGCCGAGCCCAAGAGCCTTGATGAATGCAGTAAAGAGGCGTGGCTGCACCTGCGAGAATTGCAGCCAATGCCCGTCCTCGGACAGAGCAATGAGAAGCTTCAGCGAAAATCCCGAGGTCGGCAGGTCGTTCTCGTCGAAAGGCGGCGCCGAGTGGAAGGCGTCGGGGAACTGGGACGTGATGTAGTGGACCATCTGCGTCCATGGATCGATACCCGAGACCGCGAGCGCGAGGTTCGTCTCGACGCGCTGGCCGCGTCCACTCTTTTCCCGCTCGTACAGTGCAGCCAGAATGCCCTGCAGTGCGAGCTGAGTCGCGCTCCAGGAGGCATACGGCACCGAGAAATACGCAGGCCCGGGCCGGGCGGTCATCCGACTGTATGAGGTCATCGCGCCGAGCTTGGCCATGATCAGGCCTTCGTAGCCTTTGCAGTTTGCGTATGGGCTCTGTCGACCCCACCCTGTTATCGATGAATAGACCAGGCGCGGGTTCTCAGCCGCCAGCGATTCGTAGTCCAGACCTAGTCGTTCGGCGACGTCCGGACGAAACGCTTCGAGCAGAATGTCTGCTTCGGAGATGATCTTGCGGGCAAAGGCGAGATCGGTGGGATCCTTCAGATCGAGTTCGACACTGCGCTTGCCCCGACCCCACAGGGGGTAGGACGACTGCGCGCGCAGCGACGTGCCCCCTGGCGGCTCGATCTGCACCACCTCGGCGCCGAAGTCGGCAAGCATCTGGCCGGCCTGCGCGTTGGCCAGCCCGTTGCACAGTTCAACAACCCGAATTCCCTCAAGGGCCGCGCTCATATCGTCCTCCAACTACATCGTGAACATAGGCGAAAGGCGTAGGTCACTCCGCTCACCCGGAAGGTGCAGGCTCCCTCTCCAGTAGGTCTCGAGCAGTTGTCGAATCCTCGAAGACCAGCTGAGCCGCCGCGCTGCTAGACACCGTACAAGAGGTTGCGACAGACGTACAGGCAGGGCGGCGATGAATCGAATCAGCTTGCGGGTCGGCCCTGGTCAGGCAGCGCCGAGGACGAGGGTGCCTGCCGTGCTGAACATGCCCCCCACACCCTGAACCAGACTCGTCCGCACGCCCTCGACCTGGACGGCAGCGTCCCCGCGCAGCTGCCGCACGGCCTCCTGGATCGCAAACATCCCGTACATGCCGGTGTGGGTATAGAGCAGCCCACCACCGTTGGTATTCATCGGCAGCGAACCGCCGGGAAGGGTATGCCCGGCGGCGATGAATGCCGCGGCCTCCCCCTTGCCTACGAAGCCCAGGTCTTCGAGCCCGTAAAGAGGCAAGTGGGCGTAGGCGTCATACACCATCAGATGGTCGATATCGGCGGTGCTCAATTCTGCCTCTGCCAACGCCTCCGCCGAAGCCTGCCGAAATGCCCGAAAGCTCGTCAAGTCCTCCATCATCGACGGCCCGGGACCTTCAGCGGCCTCACCAGAGCCCAGAATGCGCACGGGCGGAAACTCGAGGTCAAGATCGGCCGCTCGCTCCGCCGAGGTAAGGACGAGGGCGCCCCCGCCGTCGGTGAGCGGACAGCACTCCAACACGTGAAAAGGCCACGCGATCAAACGGGAGGCCAGCACGTCATCGACGGTGAGCAACTTGTCTCGGAAGGAACGCGCATTCTGCGACGCCCATGCCGACTGGGCAGCCGGTACGACAGCAAGCGCTTCTTCGCCCAGGCCGTAGCGCCGCAGATAGGCCAGCACCGGCAAGGTGAAGGAGGAGAACGTCCCTGACAAGCCATACGGTTGTTCGAACTGGCCAACCGCACTCGAGGGGTTGCGGACCATCGGTGCGGTGCCGACGCGTGAGCGACCGGACTGGCCGTGCGTGATCACGACTACGTTGGCTGCGCCGGAACGAATTGCCGCAACGGCATGGCGCACGTGCAGCATGTAGGAGCAACCTCCGACGACCGTCCCATCCAGCCATCGAGCGTTTATCCCGAGATAGTGCTGCAACTCGGGAATGGGCAGCGTGCCGGCGATCCCGTCCACGTCGGCAACCGCCAAGCCCGCCTGAGCGAGTGCTGCGATGGCCGGTTTGGCCGCCAGGCTCAGCGCCGATTCCTCCGGCACGATGCCGATCTTCTCCGATTCGGCGGCTCCGACGATCACCACGTCGCCACTCATGATCGGATCCCGGGCGCGACGCCGGCTGGACGAAACTGGGGAAGGCTCAGATCGCCGCGGTCTTCGAACGTGACCTCCAGCGGCATGCCGAGTGTGAGGCCCGCTGGTTCGGCCGCAACCCCGACCAGATTCGAGGTCAGCCTTGGCCCCTCTTCGAGCTTCACGAAGGCGATCACGTACGGCGTCTCGTCCTCATACCCTGGGGCGGGCGTGTAGTTGATGATGTATGACTCCAAGCTCGCCCGTCCGCTTGCCCTGATCCAGGAGATGTTCGTCGACCCGGTGAACGGACTGATCGAACGTGGATACCAGAACACCTGATCGGTATCGTCGCAGTGCGGTAGCCACAACTCATGCGCCTTGGCCTTTTCCCAGTAGAAGGCGGTTTCGGGCGTCGGTACGGGCAGCAACTTCTGTGACGTGCGCTGATCGGCCACTAAGCCGGCCCCAGCTCGGCTCGACCATGCGTGAGAACTGTGACACCGGAACTCGACTCGGTCGTGAACAGGGCTTGGTCCCCGTCCTTCCAGATTGACGTTCGAAGAGTCTCGCCGGGATATACCGGAGCGGAGAATCGCGCGCTGACCGAGCGCAGCCGGGCCGGGTCAGACTCGGCCACTCCGTGCAGCAAAGCCCGGCCGGCGAAGCCGAACGTGCACAGGCCGTGCAGGATGGGTCGTTCAAATCCACCACGCGCTGCAAACGTAGGGTCGGAATGCAACGGATTCCGGTCGCCGGAGAGTCGGTAGAGCAACGCCTGCCAGGGCACCGTCAACTGGTCTTTCACGATGTCTGGTTCGCGCGCCGGCAGCGCCCAGTCGGTAGCCGGACCGCGATCACCGCCGAAGCCGCCCTCGCCCCTGATGAATGATCCACCAGTGGTCTCGGCGAGCAACTTACCGTCGGCGTCGGTGATCTGCGAACTTCGCGTGACCAACGCCCCGCTGCCCTTGTCGTAGATCCCGTCGATGCGGGTGGTTACGAATCCGGTGCCTGCAACCGGAAAGGGACCGGTTAGCCGAATGGATTGCTGGGCCTGCACCAGCCTACTGAAATCGACCGTACCGAAGGGCAAGCGTGGCCCACCTGCACCGAGCACCACCGGAAAAGTCGGTAGCACGGCCTGTTCGACGCCATCGGAATTTTCGGTCGTGAACTGCAGTTCGTCCCGCACGTCCTCAGCGCCTGCGCCCACACCGATCGCATAGAGGAGCGTCCGAGTTGAATCCCACGACACTGGAAAGGGATCAGTTGCCGAACCGACGGCATCGAGATCCACTGGCATGGAGTCAGTCCCGTCCGGGACCGTAAGGGTGGGACTTGCCGGCGGTAAAGTTAGGCTTCGCCTGGGCAATGACCGCAGGCAATTCCGCGTCGATGAGATCGAAGGACAGCGGCCCGTCATGTTCGAACGACGGGCCGATCCGCCATCCCTCGGCTACCCCGACATAGCCGCCGGCCACGCTGAAGACCCGACCTGTCACATCCTTTGAATTCACGCTCCCGAGCCAGACCACGAACGGCGAAACATGTTGTGACGCCAATGGATCGAAACCTTCCGCGACCTCGATCGAGGTTCCGGTCGTACCGAGCAGCCTGGTCTTGGCCACCGGTGCGATCGCATTTGCCGTTACACCGTAACGAGCGAGTTCCATCGCTGCCACCAGCGTGAAGGTCGCGATACCAGCTTTGGCCGCACCATAGTTGGCTTGACCGAAGTTGCCGAAAAGGCCGCTGCCCGAGGTGGTGTTGATGACCCGGCCGGCGACCGGGTGACCCACCTTCGACTCGTCTCGCCAATATCGCCCAGCAGCTTGGGTAGTCGCGAACGTCCCACGGAGGTGGACCTTGAGTACGTTGTCGAAATCGTCCAAGCTCATGTTCAGAAGCGTCTTGTCGCGTAGATTGCCAGCATTGTTGACAAGAACATCGATAGTCCCGAAGGTGTCGATAGCTTGGCGAACCACAGCCTCAGCTCCGTCACCGTCGGAGATGTCATTGCCATTTGCTACTGCGTCGCCGCCCTCGGAACGGATTAATTCGACCACCTCTTCAGCTGGCCCGATCGAGGATCCGCTGCCATCGCCGGCCGTGCCGAGATCGTTCACTACGACGGCCGCGCCCGCTCGCGCAAACGCCAGCGCGTGCTCCCGGCCGATCCCCCGACCGGCCCCGGTGATGGCGACCACCCGACCAGCCAGCGGCCCCGTTGAATTCGACATCTACTCGTAGTCCTCTCGGTGGCGCTGTCAGGTCGTCAGCCGGTCATTCGTAAGCAGTCTGTCAGTCAGGCACTGACCAAGCCGAGTTCGATCGCAAGTCGCGCACGATGCTCAGCCGCAGTCCCGAACAGATACTCCAAGCTCTTGGCACGGCGCAGGTAAAGGTGCGCGACATGCTCCCAGGTGTACCCGATACCGCCGAGCACCTGGATAAGCGTTTCGGCAACTCTCGGCCCGGAATCTGAGGCGTAAGCCTTGACCACCGAGGACACTTCACCAAAGGTCTCCGGTGATTGTCCTGCCGCGGTATACACCGCCGCCCGCATCTGCTCCACGGTCGCGAGGCTCTCGGCCAGCAGATGCTTGATCGCCTGGAATGAGCCGATCGGCCGGCCGAATTGTTCGCGGGTCAGGGCATAGTCCACCGCGATCTCCAGTGCCCGGCTCGCGACTCCCAGCAGCTCCGCCGATGCGGCGATGGCGCCGAAATCGAGCGTCGCGGCCAGCCCGCCGCGGAAATCATCGTCAATGCATTCGGCAGGGGTGTCGCTGAACTCGATCTTCGATTGGCGCCGCGTCAAGTCCAGCGGTGTCAATGCGCTCACGCTCACACCGGGCGCACCTCGTTCGACGAGGAAGAGACCGACGCGGCCGTCCTCCAACTCCGCCGTCACCAACAGGAGGTCGGCCGCGTGACCGTCGAACACGCGCGTCTTCACGCCGCTGATCCGCCAGCTCGAGTCGCGCTGTACGGCCTTGGTCGCCGCAGCCCTTTCATCGGACTGCTCGTCCAGCGCCAGCGTGGCGATCGTGCTGCCGTCAGCCAGAGCCGAGAGCGTCGATGCGACCAGGGCACTGCGCTGCTGGCCCGATTCCGGCCGCGCGTTCAGCAACGCCCAGGTAGCCAGGACTGAACTCGCGAAGAACGGCGAGGAAAGGAGCGTGCGTCCGGACTCCTCGAGTACGACAGCCGCCTCGATCGGAGAAAAACCCTGCCCGCCGTATTCCTCCGGTACCAGCAGGCCCGGCAATTCGAGTTGGTCCGACAGCTGCTTCCAGACCTCGGGGTCATAGCCAAGGTCATCCGGGATCAACCGTCTGACCTCAGCCTCTGATGAGCGCAGCTCGAGAAATGCCCGAACACTGCGTCGGAACTCTTCGCGCTCACTCTGCGATGTCGCCTGCATGTCTGTTTCCTCCGAGTACTGGCAAGCCGCGTTGAGCCGCGACCGGCTGAGTGGAAAGGCGCCCGGGAATTCACACCTGCCAACGGGCTGCGGGTGATTCCCTGACGGGATCGATCAGTCTCGAGGCAAGCCCAGGACTCGTTCGGCCAGGATGTTGCGAACAATCTGCGACGTCCCGGCGGCGATCGTCTGGGCTCGAGCACCAAGGTAGGCCACCGCGGCCTCGGAGCTATTCGAGACGCCATCGATTCCGTCGAGATCCAGCACGGTCGATGACAACCGTTGTGCCGCCTCGCTCCACGCCAGCTTGATGACGGACTGCTCTGCGCCAGGTTGTTCACCGGCAACCAGTCGCGCCAGCATCTCCTGACTCAACATGCCGACCACGCGGCTCTCGACATAGTGGCGGACGAGCTTGTCGACCTGATCCGGTGTCAGCGGTTTGCTGCGTTTGGCGGCGGCGTTCTCGTCGATCAGCTGGCGGACGCTCTTTTCGAAGCGGGCCGCAAAAACCGCGACGCCCGAGCGCTCATGTCCCAGCGTCGTGCGGGTGACCGTCCAGCCGTCGTTGAGCGGGCCGAGCAAGTTCTGCGCCGGAACGCGCACATCGGTGAAGAAGACCTCTGCAAATTCGGCGCCGCCGCTGATCTGGCGGATCGCGCGGACCTCGACACCAGGGGTCTTCAAGTCCACCAGCAGTACCGAGATGCCTTTGTGTTTGGGGGCATCTGGGTCGGTGCGGACGAGAAGTTCCATATTCGTGGCGCGGGTGCCATTCGACGTCCAGATCTTCTGCCCGTTTACCACGAACTCGTCGCCATCGCGCACGGCGCGCGTGCGTAGCCCGGCCAGATCCGAACCCGCGCCAGGTTCGCTGAAACCCTGGCACCAGATCTCATCGGTGGAAAGGATCCGTGGCAGGTGCTTCTTCTGGTCTTCGGTACCCCACCGGGCCAGGGTCGGCCCGACGTTCTTGAGCCCGAGGGTGCCCGGCAATTGCGGCGACCCATTCTCATACAGCACGGCCTCAACTGCCAGCAATTCGGCAATGCCCAATCCCCGACCGCCGTTCTCGACCGCCCAGGCAGGTGCAGCCCAGCGTTCCTTGTCCAAGGTCCGTTGCCAGTCGAGGCGAGCTTCCCAGCTGTCGAAGTCCTCGGCCCATTTCTTCCTGAACGCCGGCATTTCGACATCAAGATAAGTCTGAAGCTCCTTCAGAAGCTGATCCATCGGGTCTCGTCTCCTTGAACGCCGGCTGCGGTATGCGCCAAGCACTTGTATCGGGAGGCACCCGATATGGCTACTGACCGCGCGGCACCGTTTCTGGCAAGCGAATGCTCCTACTGAAAGCCATACGGGATGCTACGTCTACTTCAAATCGGGCACAAGGAATGGTGATGTCGTAGCTGTCACTGCGCTGTAGCCGAGGACTGCGGCCGTCCCAAGGGGGCTTCTTAGCGAAGCTGGTTGCCGTTATCGTGAGGGGCGGGTGCTGACTACCCCTCCGGGTGAGCGCCAGCTGCCAGTTCGCGAGTGCCCTCAGGACACCTACAGATGATCTGAGCTAGCCGTTCGATCCAAAAATTCGGAAAGATTCGAGAGACCAGAGGCGCGCATCATGACCGACCCGAGCCCCGCACTCCAGAGCTTCATCGAGCCAGGCTATTTTCACCGAATCGGCATCGCCGCCGCCGCCGGAAACACCTTGGGTCCGTGGCTGGTCTCTGTGCTCGGCGCCAGGCCGCTCCGCGGCGGGTCCTTCCAGTTACACGGACTACCGATGCACGAGGATCAGCATCACGAAGATGATCAACAGCAACGCCCGTCCGCCGATCAAAGCGATGGCGATTCTGCGGCCGAATCCAGTTTGTTCTGGCTGGCGAACGCACCGATTGCGATCTTCACCGATCAGGGCGAAGAAGGGCCTTTGACACACTACGTGAACAGATACGGTCCGGGACTACATTCGGTCGCCTGGACGATCGATGACATCTGGAAAATCGAGAATGTACTGCGGCAACGAGGCGTCGGGATCACCGGGACCGATATACCTGGCCGGCATTTCTTCATGCACCCACGAGATTCGGCGGGCGTCCTCATCGAATGGACCGACACCGCGTTTACCCGCGATCCGCGAGACGGCCACTCGACCCAACCGGTAGCTGACCCCCTCATCAAGGTCGAGGCCGTCACGTGGCTGACGGCGGTCGTGAAGGACGCCAGCAAGAGTGCCGAGGTGCTCGGCTCGATGATGACGGTGCGCCGGGTGGACGGAAATCCCTGCGGACCGTCCGATGATGAAGAGACGATCGATCTCGGTATCGGAGACATGGTGGTCAGGCTGGTTTCGCCCCGATCAGACCGCAGTCGCTACGCCGCAGCATTGGCGGCCAACGGGCCGCGCTTTAACTCGTTCTGCCTGGGCGTCAGCGATTTAGACCAAACCATTGAGTCGCTGGCCGCGGCTGGAATCGCGATAGCCGACCGTGATGGGCACCGTGCCTGGACCGACCCGGCCTCGACTCTAGGCCTCACCTTCGAATGGACCGACACCTACGCGCCGATCAGCCATCCCTCGGATCATCCGGTAGGCGCGCTTCGCTGAACTGGTAGAGCGCACCGAAGTTGTCCTGCGGATCGAGGGCGAGCATGTCCGAGGTATCGCCCGCCGCGGTAGCCAATCCGTGCTCGGTGAAATGATCCCGGACCGCTGAAACATCGTTGACCCGAAAGTTCAGCGAGCGGATTCGCGGGCCATACCTGTCGATGAATGCAGCGACGGGGCTGGCATCGCCGTCGGGTTCGACGAGCTCGATCATCAAGTCCTGCGCCCAAATTCCGACAGCAGTGCCGACACCGGAAAGCTTGCGGCGGTACACCTCCTCGCTGCCGGTTAGGGTGCGAACGAAACTGCTCACCGCGTCTACATCACGCACGGCGATACCCATGGCGTTCAGCCGATCCAGTCCGAGGGGGCCGTCACGCCACGGGGCATCGGACCAGCCCGGGATCAGCCTAGGATCGTTGTTCATCTCGAAGGGGCAGATCTCGAACAGGATGCCGTGGCCGTCCTTCGGATGCGTCATGAAGAACGAATTTTCGCGATATGTAGTAATACGAACACCAAGCTCTTCGAAGATCGCCCTCGAACGCTCGAGGTCATCGACTTGAAATTCGAAGGAATGAAAGGACGGCCCGTACTTGGCAAGTGAGCTGCCGAGCAAGCTCAGATCGTCGCGCGGGGCGAAGATCTCGATCGGGGTCTGCCCGATGACGAGCAGCGAGGCGTCGCGACGCTCGCCTTCGTCGTAGCTGTCCATGTACTGCACAGCCGAGAAGACTTCTCGGTAAAAGGCATTCGCCTCGTGGAATGGGCGCAGCAACTGGTTGATGTGATTGGTTCGTTCAATTGACAAAGGCATTTCGTGGTGCTCCTTACCGGCCGGTCCATCGTGGCGGGCGACGCTCGAAAAAAGCGGTGTTGCCCTCGATCCGGTCCTCGCTCGCCATGATCGTGTCCAACGCCGCCGAAGTGGCGACCCAGCCGAGCTCATCGGCGCTGACGTACATCTGGGCAACGGCGTGCAGGCTCTGCTGCACCGATACCGGCGCGTTCAGACAGATTCGCTCGGCCAGCACGAGGGCGGCTTGCAGGCTCCCTCCCGGCGGCGTCACGTCATTGACGAAACCCAGTGAGAAGGCTCGCTCGGCGGTCAACGGTTGACCGGTCAGTACCAGCTGCTTGGCAACGTTGAGCGGCAGGGCTCTGGGGCCACGGAACAGGCCGCCACAGGTCGGGATCACACCGATCGTCACCTCAGGCAGCCCGAACGTTGCCGTTTCGGCTGCTACCACGAGGTCACAGGCCAGGGCGATCTCCATCCCGCCGCCCAACGCCGGACCTTCGACCGCGGCGATCAGAGGTTTACGCCGCTGGCGGCTGATGATTCCGTACGAACCGCCACGCGCGGTCGGTTCTCCTGGCCCGACTTTGATGTCCGTCCCAGCGGAGAAGTAGCTCGTCCCGCCGGTGATGATGCCCACCCATAGGTCCTGATCGTCATCGAGCAGATTCAGCGCGTCATCGATACCGCGGGTCAGTTCGGCGTCGATGGCATTACGCTTGGCCGGTCGATCCAGCGTGATGAGCAGGACGTGTTCGCGGCGCTCTTGCCGGACGCTCACGTCGTTCTGGCAGCGCGCGCAGCAGCTGCGGCCGCGAACTTACGGAAGTCCCAACTCGTGACCTTGGCCGGCGTGAGACGAAGCCAGGCATGGTTTGCGTCGTAGGTCATCGCCGCGCCGCCAGAATATTTCGCCGACCACAGCGCTTCAACGGGCTCCAACTCGGCAGAATCACCACCGACTCTCGGCACATCGCCAACCACCACGACGCTGCCGCGAAGCTCGACTCCGCGTAGCTCGCCGTACGCCTCGCCACCGTCGATGACCGCCGCGATACGCGGATCGCGTTCGAGATCGCGCCAGCGCTGGCTCTTGACCACCGAGTGCAGCCACAATGAGGTTCCATCCCAGACGAACCACAACGGCGACACATGCGGACCGTCGATGGTCACACTGGCTACCCGGCAGACGCGTTCTTGGCCAAGGAAGTCATTCAGTTCGTTCTCATCCATGGCGATGCTGCGGCCACGCCTTTGGGTCTGGCTCATTCAGATCTACCTCCGCAGGTTGGGTCATGCCCCCGATATCTATCGACGCCTATCGGCGAAGATGCGGCGGGCTCATCGAATCGTCGCACCACCGTCAACGAATAGTGTCTGCCCTGTGACCCATTCCGCCTCTTCACTGCAGAAATATCGAATGGCACCGTACAGGTCACGACTGGTTCCGAACCGCTTGATTGCATTGCCCGCGACGACCTGGTCGGCGTTGTCGACGGTCGTCTTGGCGCCTTCGAACGCCGAGATGCCCGGTGCCACGCAATTGACGGTGATGCCGTATTCGCCAACTTCGCCGGCCATACCTCGGGTCATGTCGTTCACCGCCTTCTTGGACAACCCGTAGACGCTGCCGCCATCACGCGAGGCCATTGAGGAGATGTTCACGATGCGGCCGTAGCCGTTTTCGCGCATCAGCGGCACCGCAGCTTGATAGCACCGAAGGGTGCCGTCGACGTTGACCGCCCAGCCTGCGCGCCACACCTCTGGGTTGAGGTCCAGCAAACCACGATCGAGGCGCCAGAGCCCGGCGTTGTTGATCAGGATGTCTAGCCTTCCGAACTCCTGTTTCGTTCGGGCCATCAGTGCGGCAACGCTAGCCGCGTCCGTCACGTCGACCTGCGCCCCGACGCAGGTTGCTCCCGTGGCGGCTATCGCGTCAACGGCGCGCACCGGCTCGTTGAGGTCGGCGAGGACGACGTTCGCGCCGTCCTGAGCAAAGTAGCTCGCATAGTCGCGGCCGAGACCGCGAGCCGAACCAGTGACAATCGCCACCCGGCCGTCGAAGAGACCCATGGATGCCGGTCGGTTTCTATTCGGCGTCGGTCAAGCGCCACTGTGGCACGGCGAGGCCGCCGCCGAGGGCCACGAACTCGACCGAGACTGCCTTGCCGACTTGGAGACTCTCCCGAGTCGCTTCGACGACCTGGCTCAGGATTCGAACAGGATCGCCGTCGAGCCCGTCGAGCTCGATGACGCTCATGTTGTAGACCTCCTGGCCCGGGATCGGTACGTTGTCGGCCCACATGTAGGTGTAGACCCGGCCCTGCCCGGACACCGGTGTCCAGGTCCACTCCATCGAGTGGCAGGCGAAACAGACCTCGTTCGGCGGCCACCTGAAGACGCCGCAGGCGTCACATCGTTGGACGGTCAGAACGCCCTCGCCCGCCGCTCGCCAGTAACCCTCGGTCATCGGACTCCACGAGTCGGACTGTCCAATTCCCCATCCAAACCCTGGCAGCCGGGCGATTGCGTCGGCCAGTTCGTCCTGAGTATTCAACGCGGTCACGTCAGCCCTTCCTGAGCAACATCGCCCCGCTGGGGGCGGGAGAGGCACCGCAGACAACGAGAGCAACCTCGGCGCCCGCTATCTGGGTGGTCGAGGTTCCGCGCATCTGCCGCGTCCCCTCGATCACATGGGTCATGCCGTGCAGGTACACCTCGGCGAGGTTGCCGCCGTGGGTGTTGACCGGCATCGAGCCGTTCGAACGAATGTTGCCCTCGGCCACAAATGGACCCGACTCGCCCTTGGGCGCGAGTTGAAAGTCTTCCAATCCCATCAGCACCATCGGGGTGAAATGGTCATAGATTTCGGCGACGTCGACGTCTTTCGGACCGATACCGGCGTTGGCGTACAGCTGTCTTGCGATGGTGTTCTGACCGGCCGAGGTGAAATCCTGGGCGGACATGTTGTAGCCGCCGAAGGTGCCGCCACCCCACCGCCGAGGCGCACCCATGGCTACCGCGGAAAGGTAGACCGGTGGTTGCTTGAGATCTCGGGCGCGCTCGGCCGAGGTGATGATGACGCACGCTCCGCCGTCGGATTCAAGGCAGCAATCGAGCAGGTGGATCGGGTCGGCTATCAACCGGGAATTGTGATGATCATCCACGGTGATTGGCGTCCGGAACCTGGCGAGCGGATTGTTCGCGGCGTTGAGCCGAGCGTTGATGGCGACCTCGGCGAAGTGATCCGTGGTCGTACCGAATTCGGCCATGTGTCGGCGGGCCTGCAGCGCGAAGGCCTGAGCAGGCGTGGCTATTGCCGGAAACTGTGGGATGACCGTCGTCCGGCCGCTACCGCCGAAGCGTGCCGTCGGAGGCTGGGTGATCCCCCGGGTCACGGCAACGTAGTTTGCCTGTCCGGTTGCTACCGCCATCGCCGCGCAGAGGTACGCAGAGCCCATACCGCCGCCGCCGGCACGCATCGGACCCATCGCGGCGAACCGGAAGTCCGGCGCCCCGAGAGCGAATGCCAGCTGTCCGGCGTCTGCCTCGTCTTGGGAGTAAGTCGCATAGCCGTCGATGTCGGCGGGTGAGATACCTGCATCAACGCAGGCGTTCTTGATCGCCTCGACGACCAATGCGAAGGTGCCACCCGCGGCAAACTCACCGCGCCGACCGAATTTCGTGTGACCGAAGCCCGCGATGGCCGCCTTGTCGCGCAGCCAACTTCCCTCTGACATGCTGGTCCCTTCGATGGGTTGATCAACAGGATTCTCGAGCCGCAAATGCTGTAAACGTCGACCGAACCGGGTCGTCGTGGGCTCAGGACGCCGTATAGGACCGTACCGACGGAGCGTGCGATCTTGCAAGCGTCACTTTCGAAATCGTCGACCAGAGGAGAGAATCGGATGCCGGAGCCGCAGGGCGACATCACATACAGCGTTTTGCGGGGCGTGGCGACGATCACGCTCAACCGCCCGAAGCGCAGAAATGCTTTCACGCTCGACATGGTCGACCAGTGGGCGCAATACCTGCACGACGCGGGTGCTGATCCTGCCGTGGGCGCCGTCATCACCACGGGTGCCGGGGGCGCGTTCTGCTCGGGCATAGACCTCGAGGCCCTCGGCGCGATAGAGCCGACCGCGCTGGCTCGCCGCACGATGCTCACCGAGCATATCCACCGGGTGGCCTTGACGCTGGATCAACTCGACAAACCGGTCATCGCCGCTGTGCACGGCGCCGCGGTCGGCGCCGGAATGGATATGGCGTTGATGTGCGATATGAGATTCGTCGGGGAATCAGCCTATTTCACCGAACAATATGTCCGCATCGGAGTGGTCCCGGGTGACGGTGGGTGCTACTACCTACCGCGAATCGTCGGCCCGGCCAAGGCGCTGGAAATCCTGCTGTCGGCTGAGCCGGTCGCGGCCAGGGAGGCCCATCGGATCGGCTTGGCAAACCGTGTCTACCCAGATGCGGAATTGCTTGATCGCACTCAGGAATTCGCCGAGTCACTTGCTGCGCAGCCCCCCGTTGCGGTCAAGCTGATCAAGCGAACCATGTACCAGTCGATGGACACCGATCTGCGCACCGCACTCAGCCTGGCCGCCTCCCACATGGGGGTTGTCATGACGACGGCCGACCACGCGGAGGCGCTCGCCGCTTCTCGCAGCAAGCGCCCCGCGCGCTACACGGGTGAATAACCCGCCGGTTCGGCTTACCTGTTGAGGGAATCGCGAGGCAGGCCGAGGATCCGCTCGGCGATCACGTTGCGGGTGATCTCAGAAGTTCCACCTGCGATGCTGAGGCAGCGATCGAACAAGTACTCATAGCTGATCGCCTCCTCTTCACCGGTGATACCGGCCGCGCCCGCGATCCGCATGCCGAGCTCGGTGACCCGCTGGGCATGCTCGGCGGACAGTAACTTGGTCACGTTGCCCTCTGGGCCCGGGCCGGAGCCGGCAACAGCGCGCGAAACCTGACGCAGGTTGATCAGTCGCATTGCCTGTTCCTCGGCCACGAGCCTGGCCACCTCGCGACGGAGCTCATCGTCACCGGCGGCGTAACGCTCGCTCAGCGCCACCAGCTCCTCAGCAGAGACACCCTCTCGGGACCCGCCGCCGATGGTGACGCGCTCGTTGCCCAGCGTCGCGCGCGCCACCCGCCAGCCGTCGTTGACCTCGCCCACGACGTCGGCATCCGGCACGAAGACGTCGTCGAAGAAAACCTCGTTGAACATCGCGTTGCCGGTGATCTCGCGAAGCGGGCGGACTTCGACACCCTTGGCCTGCAGGTCGATGACCATGGCCGTGATGCCTTTGTGCTTGGCCGCAGTCGGATCGGTGCGGATCGTGGCCAGTCCCCGATTGCAATGCTGGGCACCGCTCGTCCAAACCTTCTGGCCTGAGACCTGCCAACCGCCTTCGACCCGAACGCCTTTTGTCTGCACGGCAGCCGCGTCCGAACCTGCGTTCGGCTCACTGAAGAGCTGGCACCACATCAGTTCGCCGGCCAGGCTGCGAGCTATCCAACGCTCGATCTGCTCGGGGTTGGCCGTCTGGGTGAGCGTGAGAAGCACCCAACCGCCGATACCCAACGACGGCAGTTCGACCTCACCGAGCTCCTCTTCGATCACGAGCTGCTCGACCGCTCTCGCCCCACGGCCGTACGGCTTCGCCCAGTGTGGTACGAGGTAACCGGTTGCGACGAGCAGCGCGCGGCGTTCCTCGGCCGGGGTCTGGCGGTACTTCTCCAGAAACGCAAGCGCCTCTGCACGATAGGATTCCGCCTCTGGCGGAAGCTCTACACCGTACTCGCGGCGGACCTGCTGGCTGGTCAGACCGAACAGGTCATCGGCTGCATTCCCTGACGAGTCGAGGAGTCCACGCAGTGCGCTGGCTCGGCGTAGGTAAAGGTGCGCATCATGTTCCCAGGTGAAGCCGATGCCGCCAAGCAACTGAATGCATTTCTGGGCATTCTCCTGATAGAACCGCGGCACCAGAGTTGCCGCTGCGGCGGCGGCCAGTTCGCCTTGACCACCATCGGTAGCGGCTCGCGCGGCATCCCAGCTCAGTGCCGTAGCCAACTCGACATTGACAAGCATGTTGGCCAGATGGTGCTTGATGGCTTGGAAGCTGCCGATGATCCTGCCGAACTGCTCACGAACCTTCGCATATTCCAACGCCATGTCCAGCGATCCCCTGCTGCCACCGGCAGCGTAAGCACTGACAGCACTGCGGAAAAGTGTCGTGGCAAATGAGGCGGCGCCGGTCAGCGTGACGGCTGCGGGCGCGTCGACACCATCGAGGCTGACCTTGGCCAGGCCGAGTGATGGATCGATGCCCGCGATGGGAGTCAGGGTCACGCCATCGTCCGCCGCCCCGATAACGACAACATCGTCACCAACGCGCAGCGTGAGGAGTTGCCCCCAGCGAGCGCCAAGAACCAGGCCTGCGTCACCGCTCAGCTTGCCTTGCGCATCCCGCGCCAGCGAACCGGTGATTCCAAAGGCGGCAACCGTCGACCCGTCGGCAAGCCCCGGAAGGACGCGAGCTCGTAAGGCATCATCGCCGCGTTCTGAGATGACTGCGGCTGCAACGACCGTGGGCAGCAGCGGGCCGGGTGCCGCGGCGTAGCCGAGCTCATCGAGAACCACCGCAAGTTCGGAGAGGCCATAGCCGGCTCCCCCATATTCTTCTGGCAGGTGCAGACCGAGCCAGCCCAGGTCGGCCATCTGCTTCCAGGCGCCCGGAACCGCACTGCTTGATGCGCTATGGCCTGACGACTTTGGGTCCGGGGCTGTTTCGTTCAGCAGCTCCCGGGACTGGGATCGCAGTTCGTGATCCGCGGCGAACTCCCGCACCACGTCTGCCAGTGCCTGGTGGTCTTCGGTTATGGCAAGTGCCATGAAATAGCCTCCTTGTCGGGTTCGCACACGATCGGCGCCCCGCTTTCGCGATAGTTAATCGAGCTTACTGGAACCCGTACTGTATGAGCCCGCGAAGTTTTGAACGCTCATTTATACACCGTCTAGCGTCGCAGGACGGGCGAGCGTCCGCAGTGGGAAGCATCACTGGTCGGTCAACGGGCCAGCAGCGTAACTTTCAGGTTTATGAGTCCGCTAACTATCGGGATCGACTCGGCGGGCCAGCAATTGCCGCCGCCGCCGAGCAATCCCGCCACGGCTACGCCAGCTCGCGTCAGCGAGTCTGTCAGGCGTACGAGCCACCTCAATGCCAGCTGGCCCGAAGGACGGGGCGGGCCGATGATGCTGCAAGGTGGCGCTCGGGATCTGGTGACCACCGCCAGCGGCACATCGATCGCGGCAGCCGCAACGATGACTGCGGCAATCGAGAACCGGATGGTCGTCTCGATGAGCGCGACGCCGGCCCACGCACACGCCGAGGTGCTTGTCGGAGCCAAGGGTGGCGGCGGCTTTCGGGCCCGGCTCAGAGCCGAGCTCGCCGAAGAGTTCGCTGCCGGGGCGCCGCTGTATTTCCTACTCGATGACGTGGCAGCCATGACGCTGATCGGTGGTTTCGCCTGGCATCTCTGGCCACTTCCGCCATCCGACCAAGGCGCCGACCGCAAGAATCTGGCAATTCGCGACATGGCCGATATCTGCTCGGGTTTCCGCTCCGACGGCGGTCCGATCGCCCGGCAGCGCGCTGGGGTCGTCATGGGGCACAACATTGCCGCGGCGGTGGACGTCGTCGACCGCCAAGACCCACTGAGCTGGCACGATGTTCCGCCGCCGGCACCTCAGACTCCTTGCATGCGCAGGCGTAGACGCGTCGATGTCCAAGCACACGGGGCCGAGTACCGAATCGACGCCATGTTCCGCGATGCGATGTGGAGCCCTGAGGGCGTCGAGACGGTTGTTCATGAATATGCCTTGGCCGCGACGGTCGACGCAGCGAGCATGATCCTCACTGACATCGAGGCGACCGCCAGGGTGCTGCCGTTCGCTGAGTGTCCGGCGGCCGCGGCGAACGTCACACGACTGATCGGCCAGCCGATGTCAAAGTTGCGCGACAGCGTCCTCGAGATCATCACGGGCACGTCCTGTTGCACGCATCTCAACGATATGCTCCGAGCGCTGGCCGAAGTACCCGTGCTCGCCGCCCACCTCGAGGCGAATGTCGCTTAACGCGTCCCGTTCGAGGTGGGCGCTTTTTCGGCTCTAGTCGTTACGGTCTTGAGCCCGAAGGATCTGCCCTGAATGACTCATCGCGTCGCCGGACTTCACCAGGTAAAGCACCGTGTTCACCGGGACGCTCATCGGCACCGCGGTCGACGGGTCGACAACCCCACGCGCGGCCATCCGATCAACCAACTCGGTACGGGTGAATCCCGGGTCGACGTTGACGATGGCGATGTGCTGCGCGCGGAGTTCCGGGGCCAGTGCATTGGACAGCCTGTTCAACGCCGCCTTGCTCGCCGCATAGGCAAGGCGCTCCCCGCCCAGCACGCCACCCTCGCCACTGACTTCGGCAAGGGGCACCAGATCACCAGCGCCAGAGGTCATGTTGATGATCAGCCCTCCCCCGTCGCTTTCCAGAGCGGTCTTCTGCAGGACAGGCAGCGCGGCTTTCATCAATTGCAACGGACCGTGCAGGTTCGTCTCGAACTGCCGTCGCCATTCATCGACATCGAGCTCGCCAAGTGTTGGGACGCCACCGGAGGTGTCCGCGGCATTGTTGATCAGGACGTCCAGGCCGCCAAACTCTGCCACCGTGGCCGACACCAATTTTTCGATGTCCTCAGGTACCCGGACGTCCATCTGAACAGCGAGTGCCTTGCCGCCGGCAGCCTCTACCGCAGCGACCGTCTCCGCGACGCTGCCGCTGAGTTTGGCGTGCGGGGTGACCGTGCGCGCGGCGACAACGACGTTGAAGCCGAGCCGACCAAGTTCGATCGCGATTTGCTTACCGATCCCCCGGCTGGCCCCAGTAACAATTGCAGTTTTTGAGCTCATCTGAGATCCCCTAAGGACAGCAACGGAAATGACTTTTCGTCAACGCGGACGTGCCGCCGCCCCGGCTGAGCTACGCCGATCAGGCGAAGCCGGCAACGGCGTGCGGTGTGTACGGCTCCTCCAGCCGCACGATCTCGGCGGCGTCCAGCGTCAGTTCTACGGCGGCAACCGCGTCGTCGATGTGGACGGGCTTGGTCGCGCCGACGATAGGTGCGGTGACCACCGGCTTGCTCAACATCCAGGCGAGAGCGATCTGAGCCGGGGAAACGCCGCGGGCTTCAGCAAGCTCTGCCACCCTCTCCACGATGATCCGATCGGAAGCACTCGTGTCGTACAACGTCTTTCCGAAGGCATCGGTCTCTGAACGCTTTGTGGTGGTGTCCCACGGTCTGGTCAGCTTGCCTCGCGCGAGCGGGCTCCAGGGAATCGCGCCGATTCCTTGATCGACACACAGCGGCATCATTTCTCGCTCCTCCTCGCGTTGGAGCAGGTTGTAGTGATTCTGCATACTCACGAATCTCGTCCAACCGTGCTGATCAGCGAGGTACTGGGCCTTGCTGAACTGCCACGCCCACATGGAGGATGCACCGAGATATCGGGCCTTACCCGCCTTCACGACGTCATGCAGGGCCTCTAGCGTCTCTTCGATGGGTGTATGCGAATCCCACCGATGGATCTGGTAAAGGTCGACATAGTCGACGCCGAGCCGCCGCAAACTTGCATCGATCTCGGTCAGAATCGCCTTGCGTGAGAGGCCGCGGCCGTTCGGGCCGCTATGCATAGGCCCGTGCACCTTGGTCGCGATGACGACCTCATCGCGGGAGGCGAAATCCGCCAGCGCCCGCCCGAGGATCTCCTCGCTCGTACCGTCGGAATAGACGTTCGCCGTGTCGAAGAAGTTGATCCCGGTGTCCAGGGCCTGACGGATGAACGGCCTGCTTGCCGCTTCGTCCAGACTCCACTCATGCGTACCACGACCTGGGTCGCCGTAGCTCATACAACCCAGGGCGATCCGCGAGACATCGAGACCGGTCGTACCGAGTTTGCGGTAGCGCATACCTGCTCCTTGAATTGTAAGATCTGAGGTCAGATCTCGATGCCCAATACCCGGTACATGTCGTGCGGGTACGACCTAGGGACGCGACTCACCTTTTCGAGCGCTTCGATATCGGCGATGTCGAGTTGCCAACCCTCGGCGCCGAGGTTGTCTTCGAGCTGATCGATAGTGCGCGCCCCGAGAATCGGCGAGGTGACGCCGGGGTGGTGCAGTACCCAGTTCAGCGCCACCTGCGCGGAGCTGTGATTTGTGCTGGCACCGATGCGGGCGACCTCATCGGCTATCGCCATATTCCGTTCGGTGAGCCGGCGTCGGGCCTGCGCTTCTGAGTCCCCGAGACGCGTTTGCGCATCAGGAGCATTGCCCGCTCGATACTTTCCGGTAAGCACCCCGCCGCCCAGCGGGCTCCAGGGCAGGACGGCCAGTCCCTCGCGTCGGCAGAGGGGCAAGATTTCGAGCTCGATCTCGCGGCTGATCAACGAGAACTGCGGTTGCAGCGAAACGACTGGTGACCAGCCATAACGGTCGCAGAGGGCAATCGCGGTTGCCAGCTGAGAGCCGAGGTAGTTGCTCACGCCAACGGAGAGAACCTTGCCTGAGCGAACGAGATCGTCCAGAGCAGACAGGGTTTCCTCTGGCGCGACCGTCGTGTCCGGCCAGTGAATCTGGTAAAGATCGATCCGGTCGGTCTGCAGGCGTCGCAGCGACGCCTCCACGGCCCTGGTCAGGTGGCGGCGCGAGGCACCTCGATCGTTCGGGTCATCGCTCATCGGCATCCGGCCCTTCGTCGCCAGGACGATGCCGTCGCGGCGTGACTTCAGGGCACGCCCGACGATCTCTTCTGAGGCGCCCCGCGAGTAAACGTCGGCGGTGTCGACGAAGTTTCCACCGGCGGCCAGGTAACGATCGATGATCTGTTTACTTGTTGCTTCGTCTGCTTCGTTGCCGAAGGTCATCGTTCCCAGACAGAGGGAGGTGACCCGAACACCGCTGCGACCGAGCGTTCGTAATTCCATAAAGGGAAAACTACGCCGAGATCAGTGCTCGAGGGAATCCATTGAGGCGCAAAGCTCAGCCCCGAAACCAGTTGTGCGCACCGAATCGCCGATTCTGCTGAGGCAGATGGCAATTCGGTGCGCACGGTAGGGCTGTCGGTGCAGGTGCACAAGCAGGACTAGCTGGTCGGCGGTACTCCCGCGTCGGGGAACAACTCGTTGAATGCGCCGATCAGAATGCGGTGCTTGACCTTGGGGTCGACGTCATCGAACAGGTGATGCAGGGTCAGCTGGGTGTGACCGTAAGTGCCTTCGATGTGTGGGTAGTCGCTGCCCCACATGACGTTGTTGAAGCCCATGCTCGTCACCGCGCCGACAGCGGACTCATCATGCTGGAACGAGGCGTAGACCTGGGAGTAGATGATCTCCTTCGGGCTGCGCTTGAGCATCGGCCTGACTGCCATCGAGTGCTGGCGGTAGCCCTCTTCCATCCGGTCGGCCAGGAACGGTACCCAGGTGGCCCCACCCTCTGAAACCAGAACCTTCAAATCCGGGTGCCGATCCAGCGCGCCAGATGCGACAACCTTCATCACCGAACGCTGGCCCCCGAAGGTGGTCTCGGTGTAGTTCATCACCGCCCCACCAGGACCGCTGTAGTACTTGCCCATCGCGCCCCCAGTCGCAAAGTCGACCGGCTCGGTGCCGATGTGGAAGGCGACGACGATGCCGGCCTCTTCGGCGGTGGACCAGAACGGCTCCCATGAATCGTCGTTGTAGTCCTTCTGCAACGGGTGCGGCTGGACCGGAAGGAACACGGCCTTGAAGCCCATCTCGCCAATACGCTTGAGCTCGGCGACAGCATCATCCATGTCGAGTGTGGAGACCTGCGCGGTCGGGACGTAGCGCTTGGACTTGTCCATGATTTCTGACTTGGCCCAGTCATTGCTGACCCGCATCGCTTCCCGCAGGACCTCGGGAGTGCGGAACGAGGACGCCCACATGCCTAGCGAGGGAAAGACGACCTCGGCCCAGATGCCCTCTTTGTTCAAGTCGTCAAGGCGCACTTCGAGGTCGAACGTGCCTGGTGCGCGGGTCGCTGCGGCGGCGAACTCCTTCGCCTTGATCGAGGGCAGCCGACGGCGAAATGCCTGGCCGTCCACGTGGACTGTCTCCCATAAACCGTCAGGGTCCTTCACTGCGCGCGGGACGAGCTCAGCCAGCCGCTTCGGCAGTGTCGAGCGCCACAGATCGTCGGGCTCCATGAAGTGGGAGTCGCCGGAGTTGGCCCAGATCTTTTCGCTCTGAACTACTTGGGTCATTTTCGTACCTTCCTACGCGTTGCGCGAAACCACGGGCTGTTGGTGGCAGCGCCGCGACTGATCAGCAGATCGGGGCCGTTGTGCGCCGGAGCGCTACAGCGCCGGTGCTTTACGGTGTACAGATCGATCATAGCGGGTGCTTGGCCGATGAGGAAGCACCCGGCCATGGTTGCCCTCCGCCCATGGTTGCGCCCATGGTTCCGCCTATGCCCGCGACTGCGCCTCAGCGGACTTAGCGCTAGCTCCGCGAGTCCGTCGGGACGGCCGGCGTGGAATGCTCCCAGTCAGCGAGAATTGCCCGCAGGCCAGTGACCAGGGCAAGAGGCTGATCGAGCATCACGTGATGGCCGGCATCGGGAATCTCCACGACGGGCGCAGCGCGTCCTAACCGGTCATAGACATCGTCGGACATCTGCGGCGACACCAGTCCCCGCTCCGGGCGGAAGAGGGCCACTCGGCAGTTCAGCCGGGTATACAGCTTTGGCGTGTCGTCGATCCGTCCGAAGATCCTCGGATCGAATTTCCACGACCAGCCACCGGGGACCTCGCGAATGGACTGGGCAGCCACATGGTCGACGACGTAAGGCAAAGCGGTACCGCTGTCGGGGACCGGCCGGAATCGGCTCAAGGCAAGTTCCCGGGTTTGGTACACCCGCAGCGGACCGAAGGCCTGCCTTTCCCGGGCGGCCTTCTGTTCGGGCGTCAGTTCGTGAACTGGTGAGTCGATGATGACCACGCCGTCGAGTTGGGGGCCGTACCTACCAGCCGTGGCAAGGGTGACGAAGCCCCCCATGCTGTGTCCGACGATCACCGGCGGGCCACTGATTGCGGCCGCCCCCGCTACCGCGATTACTTCATCGGACCAGCTTTCGATGCTGTAGGCGTCTCGACGACCGCTGTCGCCGTGGCCGGACAGGTCCAAGGCGGTGACGCGGTATTCGCGGGCGAGGATCGGGGCGACGTGGTCCCACCACCGGCTGTGCGCCGCGCCGCCGTGCACCAGGACGACCCCCTGATGATCGCGATCACCCCAGCTACGGAAGCGAATCGTCGTACCAGCAACCTCGGTCTCCCCGACCTCGGCCTCGGCCGCGAGCGCGGCCGGAAACCACGACGGCACGGCATCCTTGATTGGCGATGTCTTAGTCACAGGTCAAGGATGCCGTGCCACGCACAGTTGCCCCGCACAGGGGCGGCACTAGCGGTACTGAAGGGCGGTACTGAAGGGCGGTATTGAGGGGCTTAGGCGGGTACCGCCCGTGGGATGGCCAAGGTATCGCTGATCTTGTCGAAGATGATGCGAACCTTGTCACCCACTTTGACTGTCTCGGGCTCGACGTTGATGACATTGAGCAGTAGCCGGGCGCCAGCACCCTGGGTGCCATCGACCTGGATCACCGCTGAAACGTAGGGCACGACCTCGCGAAGGTGCGGAGCGAGCGGGTGCCGCACGATCGTGAAGCTGTACACCACACCAGTGCCTGGCAGATCGACGTAGTCGAATCGGTCGTTCTGGCAGACGAAACAGCGCGGCTGAGGCGGCAGGATGAAGGTCCCGCAGTTGGTGCATTTCGGTGCGACCAGTTGACCCCGTAAAGCCGCATCCCAGAAAGGCTGAGTCAGCTCATCTGCATATGGGTCACTCATCGGCGAGGGATATACCCCGACGCCCGGCGGGATCGACTGAGCAGGAGTGAGCTGGCTTTGGGTTGTCTCGGTGTCGCTCACAATTACCTCCGCAAAAGAGTGCCGCTGACGGGCAAGGACGCCGGACCGCCGGTGACCAGCGCGATCTCAGCTCCCGGCACCTGGTTGATCGCTACCCCGCGCAGCTGCTCGACGGCCTCACGGACATGGGTCATGCCGATGATGTAGGCCTCGGACAGATGCCCACCATGGGTATTGACCGGTATCGACCCGTTCGGCCAGGTGTGATTGCCCTCGGCCACGAAGGCCCCACCTTCGCCAATACCGCAGAAACCGTAGTCCTCCAGCTGCATCAGTACCAGAGGCGAGAAGTGGTCGTACAGCAGCGCCACGTCAACCTCCTCTGGGCCGATACCGGCCATCTCGTACAGCCGCTTGGCCACCGGACGATGCCCGGAGGACGCGAACTCCTCCTCAGGGATCTGGAAGTAGGTGAACAGGGCTGGCCCCCATCGACCGGTGCCCCCGTTGGCCGAAGCCATGATGTACACCGGTGGCTGGCGCAGATCCTGAGCCCGAGCCGCCGAGGTCGTGATCACTGCGACCGCGCCATCTGTCTCCATCGTGTAGTCGAACAGGCACAGCGGATCGCTGATCATCCGGGCGTTGAAGTAGTCCTCCATCGTCAACGCATCCCGCCGAATAGACGTCGGACGCCGGATTGCGTTGTTCCGCTGCGAAATCGCGATCGCCGCGAGATGCTCTCGGGTCGTGCCGTACAGCTCCATGTGTCGCTTTGTCAGCAAGGAGAAGCTGTGTCCAGGTGAGATCAGGCCGCTACCAGAGGTGAATGCCTGCGTGGGCGATACACCGCCAGTGCCATACGCACCGCCACCGCCGCCACCGCCACCGCCGCCACCGCCATCGCCGACCTGAGTGCCGCCCAGGCGGCGATTCACCTGCTGCAGGGTCATCAACGACACCACGACCTCGGCCATGCCGCCGTGAATCGCGGCGGCCGCGAGACCCAACGAACCCGCCGAGCCACCGCCACCGGAGGTCAACGTTGCTGCGAACCGGACTTCGGGCACGCCGAGTACCGAGGCGATCTGGGCCGGGTCGCATGATCCGGCGTAGATCGCAAACCCATCGAGGTCCTTCACCGTCAGGCCCGCATCGTCCAACGCTGCCAAGATCGCGGTGCATGCCATCGACAGCTGCGTCTCAGGCAACGACTGGCCCCGCTTGTAATACGGCGTAGCACCAACGCCAACTACGGCCGTCTCGTCACGAATACTCACACTTGCGTCTCCTGTTCAAAGGGGCACACGATTGCGATGAGGTAGAGATTCTTGAGCGCTCTCGACCCTAGCAGCGCACCTTGCTACATTGAAAGAGTCGCTTGCAATATCGCGCACAAGTGACCGATCGAACACCTAGCCAGGTAGTTCGCATCCCACATACGAAGGGCTTCATACGCCGATGGACGAGACGAAGATCTGGGCGAACTCGGGTGACTCGCATTTGGTCGAGCCGCCCAATCTGTTCCGGGACAACCTTCCGCCTGAGCTTGCCGAACGGATGCCCCGTAGTGTCAAGGACCCGAGTGGTGCTTTCGAGACGGTCTACATCGACGGACAAGCCTTCGAGCGACCGATGCCCAAGCCCGGCAAGGTTCTCAAGCACACGGCCCGACCGGCCGAGGCCCTGGACGAAGCCAACCGTGCCCCAGGCGCAAACGATCCGGTCCTGCGCCTGAAGGATCTCGACGAAGAAGGCATCTGGGCTGAGGTGATCTACCCCTCATTGGGGATCTGGGCCTTCAACATCCGGACTCCCCTGGTCGTCAAGGAGGCCGTACGGGTGCTCAACGACTGGGCCCTGGACTTTCAACAGAAGTCGCCCCGCTACGTGTGCACCGCCTCCATCCCGTTGCTCGGCATCGACGATGCGGTGGCTGAGGTCAAGCGCGCGGCAAATCTCGGCTTCCACTGTGGCTTCCTGCCAACCCGACCTCCGCTGGAACGTCCCGCCTGGCAGGACGAGGAATGGGATCCGTTGTGGGCTGCCTTCGCCGAGACCGGAATGGTCATCGGATTTCACATCGGCACCGAGCCCCATACGCCCGATCAGCGCACCGGTGTCTATCACCGCGGCCGCGGCGGTGCGGTGCTCAACTACGTTGAGACGACCTACGGCGGCCAACGATGCGTGACGCAGTTGATCGCTTCCGGGGCCCTCGATCGGCACCCTGAGTTGAAGGTGCTCGTCTCTGAAGGCGGAGCGACCTGGGGGCCGTTCATCGCCGATCGGATGGATGAGGGTTACCGGCAGCACAGCGCTGGCGTACGTCCGGTACTGAGCAAGCTGCCGAGCCAGTACCTGTACGAACAGGTGTACGCATCTTTCCAACACGATCGCTCGGCGGTAGCCGCTTGCTCGGCTATGGGCTGGCAAAACGTCATGTGGGGCAGCGATTACCCACACTACGAAGGCACGTTCGGCCACAGCCAGAAGACGCTGCATGAGTTGTTCGACGACGCCGCGCCCGAGGTCCGCAAGCGGATCACCCAAGGCGCGTTCCAGGATCTGTTCCCGCACGTACCCGCGCCGCCTGCCTGACCTGACTGCCTGAGTTTGCCTGTGAATAGCCCCAGCTTCGATTCGTATCAAAGCTGGGGCTATCTGCAGCCTCCACCACCTTGTAGGGTCCGATACCAAAAGGTTTCCGGTAAGGAGGACTGTCAGTGACGGAGTCGACAAACCACGTGATTTCGGCCAAGCGGCGGATTCAGGCTCCGGCCGCCGACATCTTCTCGGTGCTGATCAGTCCGCAGTCTCATGTGGACATCGACGCGTCAGGCACTTTGCGGGCTCCGGTCGGATCGGACCCGATCGCTGCCGTCGGCGACACCTTCGAGATCGAGATGCACCATGATTCGATCGGCGATTATCAGATGGTAAACATCGTGACGGTGTTTGCGGTGAACTCCGCGCTGGAATGGAAGCCGACCAAGGTCGGCCGCAGTTCGATCGGCTACGTCTACGGCTATCGGCTCGAGCCCATCGATGCCGACACCACCGATGTCACGTCGTACCACGACTGGCGCAACGTCTCGCAGAAGTGGCACGACGTGAACTTCTTTCCCCGGACATCGGTGGAGAGGCTGGACGACACCTTGGCCAATCTCCAGTCGATCGTCGGAAAGACGACTCGGGTTGTCAGCTGAGAAGTCTGGCTTGCAACCGCTCGGTGTCCTGGACGGACCAACCGTGTTGTCCCAGCCACGCTTGGATACCGCCGGGCCAGGACTGTAGCTCCTCGAGCACCAGTTCGATGACCTCGGCCCGCGGCGCCTTGACCCCGCCCGGGTCAGAAAGTTGTTTGGCGTAAGTCGCATTGCGTGCCAGGAGGTGCCGAATGTCGTCGATGCTTTCCTCGGAGGCCGCGTAGTCAGCGACGATCGCCTCGCGGTTGACGCCGACCAGACTCAGCGCAATGGCAACCACCATCCCGGTGCGGTCCTTGCCGGCCGCACAGTGAATGAGGGTGGCCCCGTCCGGTTCGCTGATCGCGCGCAGCGCTGCGACCAGGGACTCCGGACGCTGGCTGAGGAAACGCAGGTAGCTGTTGGCCACCGGACTTGCCGTGACCGCGGGTGCGGGATCGGTGCTACCGGGAAAGAGCAAATTCTCTGCTGGTGGAGACGATTCCGCGGTCGCCATCGCGTCATTCGCGTCCGCACTCCGCGCTGTCGCGACAGGGTCGACTCGGTCGGCGACGTCGGTCGAGTTCGGCAGCAACGACAGATGATGAATCACCACATCGGGTTGGGTCGTCATCGGACCAGGACCTTCGGTGCTCACCTCAACGTCACTGCGCAGGTCGATAACTCTGCGAACTCGACGTTGAAGGACCAAACGCTTGAGATCCTCGTCGGTCAGGTGCTGCAGATTCGCCGACCGAATCAGCACGCCCGGTCGCGTCGTGCGTCCGTCCTCGGTCGGCAGGCCGCCTAGATCACGGGCATTCGCGCCGCCTTCGAGGTGTAGCCAGCCTGGAGCGACTTCGGTCACGAGCAAGGCCCTTCATCGATCATCGGCTCATCAGTCACGGGTCAACCCACGCAAGCAGAAATGAATCAGGTGGTCACAATCAGCGGCTGACGGCGCAGTGAATTTTCGAATATGCCTGCGCATCGTCGCGAACACGATATCGACGATCGCGTTAGCATCACGCTCTGGATCGCTGCTGCCAGCCTCGATCACCGGCTGCAGCAGCAATGCGCGCAAGGCGCCGGGCGGTCCGGTGTCGTCGGAGTCACGGGGCCCAAGTTGCAGGTTGATCGCAGCACTCTGGCGAGCGGCCCGCCGATCGATTGCCTGGTTGAGGACACCGCGAATCCACGCCGCGATCTGGCTAGGCGGATCAGTTTCTTTCGCGATCTGATGCTCGAGGTAGGTGTGCAGGCGTACCAGACCACGCTCGAACACCGCTTTCATCAGATCATCCTTACCGGCGAAATACCGGTAGAAGGCCTGGTTCGAGGTTCCCGCCTCCGCGACGATGTCAGCCACTCTCGGAGTCGCCGGCGCGACCCGTTCGGCAACCCTGAGTGCGGCATCGAGGATCGCCTCGACCTCACGCGTCGCGTCGTCGCGTTGTTTGCTGAGCGCACGGTCGACAGCGGCCTGTACGGTGCCGGAGACCTCATCTACTGTCACCCACACAGTATGCCCTGTTAAGAATCTCTAATCCAACACAGAGAACCTTGACTCTGGCGAGCCAGAATCATATTCTCACAGTGCGACCGGGCGTAATGGCTGAGCCCGCGACCGCGAACTGCACTGTTTCCGGAGGCGTTTGGATGAGTTATCTCGATGAGCTCTTCGATCTGACCGGCAAGGTCGTCGTCATCACTGGCGGCAGCCGTGGCCTCGGCAAGGAGATGGCCTTCGGCTGCGCTTATGCGGGTGCCGATGTGGTGATCGCAAGCCGCAAACTGGAGAATTGCGAGGCCGTCGCGAAGGAGATCGAAGCGGCAACCGGGCGGACGGCGATGCCGTACGGCTTACACGTCGGGCGTTGGGATCAGATCGACCCTTTCGTTGATACCGTTTATGACCGGTTCGGCAAAGTCGACGTGCTCATCAACAATGCCGGCATGTCTCCCCTGTACGGCGAGCTTTCCGAGGTCTCCGAGCAACTCTTCGACAGTGTGCTCAACCTCAACTTCAAAGGCCCGTTTCGCCTTTGCGCGTTGATCGGAGAGCGAATGGTCGCAGCCGGTAAGGGCTCCATCATCAACGTCAGTTCGTCAGGTTCGATCCGCTCGGGTAAGTCGATCATCGCCTACGCCGGCGCCAAGGCCGCACTGAATTCTATGAGCGAGGGGCTGGCCCAGGGCTTTGGGCCGAACGTAAGGGTCAATACGTTGATGTCGGGAACGATGATGACCGACATCTCCAAGGCCTGGGACCTCGACGCAATGAGCGTCAGCATCAAGCGAATCGCCTCCCAACGGATCGGAAACCCACCGGAGATCGTGGGCGCCGCGCTCTACCTCGCGTCCGATGCCTCGAGTTACACGACGGGCGCAACCATTCGGGTCGACGGCGGAATCCCCTAGTTCATTGCACCTTTGGTTCGTACTGCCGTTTTCCGCTTCAGTCCGACCAGCCACGAGCTCGTCCATCCATCCATATTCTGCAGAAAGCAGTCATCATGTCGTGGGACTTCACCGTTGAGCCCGAATTTCAGGAACTTCTCGACTGGGCCAACGCATTCGTGACGGAGAAGGTATACCAACTCGATCTGCTCTGGCCGCACGATACCTACCGGCCTCAGACCGATGAACAGCGCGCTGTCGTCGACCCCCTCAAACAACAGGTTCGGGACAAAGGCCTTTGGGCGTGTCACCTCGGCCCGGAGCTGGGTGGGCAGGGTTACGGTCAGCTCAAACTCGCAATGCTGAACGAGATCCTGGGCAAGTCGGCTTGGGCACCGCGGATCTTCGGCACTCAGGCGCCAGACACTGGTAACGCCGAGATCATCGCTCATTACGGGACGCCCGAGCAGAAGGCCGCATACCTCGAACCGCTGCTGGAAGGCAACATCGTCTCCTGTTTCTCGATGACCGAGCCACAGGGCGGTGCCGACCCTGCCGTGTTCGTCACCCGCGCCGAGCGCGATGGCGACGAGTGGGTCATCAATGGGCAGAAGTTCTTTTCCTCCAATGCCCGCTGGGCGACCTTCTTCATCGTCATGGCTGTTACTAATCCAGACGCCTCTCTGACGCAGCGCATGTCGATGTTCCTTGTCCCAGCCGATACGCCCGGCATCGTCATCGACCGCAACCTCGCCCACCTGGGTGAGCCGGAGAATGACGGCTCGGAGGCACTGATCAGTTACCACGATGTGCGGGTACCGCTGACAGCGATGCTCGGCGCCGAGGGCAATGCCTTTGGCGTCGCCCAGACCCGCCTGGGCGGCGGTCGGGTGCATCACGCGATGCGGTCGGTCGGCAACGCCCAGCGCGCTTTGGACATGATGGCCGAGCGGGCCCTCTCGCGGACCACAAAAGGCGAAGTGCTGGGCAACAAGCAAGCGGTGCAGGCCATGATCGCCGAGTCCTACATCGAGCTGACGCAGTTTAGGCTGTTCGTCATGTACGTCGCTTGGCAGATCGACAAATACCAGGACTACAACCGGGTACGCAAAGACATCGCCGCAATCAAGGTTCAGACTCCAAAGGTTCTGGAAGGCATCGCGCGCCGCGCCATTCAGATCCATGGCGCCCTCGGAACGACGTATGACCTCCCGCTGACCCGGATGTATGCGGGCGGCATGATGCTTGCCTTGGCTGACGGTCCGACCGAGGTCCACGTGACGACCGTGGCGCGCCAACTACTTCGTGAATACCGCCCGGCGCCGGGAATGTGGCCCACCGAACATATCCCGACTCGCAGGGCGGCAGCCGAGAAGGCGCTCAAGAACGGGACCATTGCGGGAGGTCAATCATGAGCGAACAGAGCACCGCATCGGCAGACCCCACTGTCGACGCCGAATCCTTGGGCCGCTGGCTTGATACCCAAGACCTGCCCGGCAAGGGCGAGCCGATCGAGCAGCGCTACGTTTCCGGTGGCAGCCAGAACGACATCTTCGAAATTCGCCGGGGCGAACTGCACGGCGCGATCCGCAAGCCACCGCAGGAGGCACCCGCGCCTCGTGATGACGGGATCCTGCGCGAATGGCGGATCATCGAGGCCCTCGACGGCACGAACGTGCCGCATACTCAAGCGATCGCGGTCTGCCCCGACGCCAGCGTACTCGGACGCCCCTTTTACATAATGGGATTCGTCGATGGCTGGTCTCCCACAGGCCGCAAGGGCTGGCCGGCTCCGTTCGACACCGACCTGTCGGTGCGTCCCGGTCTAGCGTTCGAGTTGGTTGAGGGTGTGGCCCGGATGGGCGCCGTCGACTGGCAGGGCAAGGGACTGCAGGATCTTGGACGCCCGGAAGGCTTTCACGACCGTCAGGTCGAGCGGTGGATGCGATTCTATGACCGGATCAAGGCTCGCGAGATTCCCGGACTCGAAGAGGCCACCAGCTGGCTTGCCAGTCACCGGCCCATCGACTTCGTCCCCGGCATCATGCACGGCGATTACCAGTACGCCAACGTGATGTTTCAGCACGGCGCCCCGGCCAAACTTGCCGCCATCGTCGATTGGGAGATGGGCACCATCGGTGATCCGAAGCTGGACCTCGCGTGGGCCCTGCAAGGCTGGCCGGAAGACACCAGTGTCGATTCGGGTTCGGTCGGTTACGTAGACCCGAAGGGGATGCCTGGACGGTCCGAGCTTCTCGAGTACTTCGCCAAATCCTCGGGTCGCCAGGTCGATGACTTCGACTACTACATGGTGCTTGCTCGGTGGAAGCTCGCCATCGTGCTGGAGCAGGGATACCAGCGGGCGAACGGAAATCCGACTCTCGAAGGTTTCGGACCACTCATTCTCGAACTCATGCGAAACGCCGCAGATCTCGCGGCCTCGACGAAGTACGACGTCGGGCCGGCTGGTTCTTGATGCGCGCCGCCATCGCCAGAAAGTATGGCCCGCCAGAGGACCTTGTGGTCGAAGAGGTGGCAGATCTCCAGAGCGGCAAGGGCGAAGTCGTCGTTGACGTGGTATCTGCGGCGGTGAACTTTCCGGATCTGCTCATCATGAGCGGCGGTTATCAGGTCTCGTGGCCGATGCCAATGGTGCCCGGCTCGGAATTCGCCGGCCGAGTTCGTGAGGTCGGCGAGGGCGTGACCAAGGTCGAGGTCGGTGACCTCGTCTACGGATCGGTGGCAGTCGGCGCCTTCGCCGAACAAGTCGTCGTTCCGGCCGGGGGTCTGTGGAAGCTGCCCGAGGGCACCGACCTGGCGGAAGCCGCTGCCTTCAAAGTGACCTATCTGACGGCCTACGACTCGTTACGCACAGTCGCCCAGGTCAAACCAGGTGACTGGGTGGTCGTACTCGGCGCTGGCGGCGGTGTCGGCGTCGCGGCCGTCGACATTGCGAAACTGCTTGGCGCGCGGGTTGTCGCCGCCGCCTCCAGCGAGGCAAAGCTGGCAGTTTGCACTGCGCGAGGCGCAGATGCCGTGATCAACTATTCCAAGGAGAACCTCAAGGAGCGGATCAAGGAGATAACCGCAGGGGGTGCCGACGTCGTGATCGATCCAGTCGGCGGTCCATACGCCGAAGAGGCAATCCGTGCGTCGCGATGGGGCAGCCGCTACGTGTGCATCGGATTCGCTTCGGCCGAGATCCCTCGCATTCCGATGAACCTCGTGCTGCTCAAAGGCGTCACGATCAAGGGCTTTGAAATGCGAACCTTCGCCGAACACGATTCGGAGAACGCTCGTCGCGACCAGGACGAACTTTATGAACACTTCGTGGCGGGTCGCCTCCGGCCGCATATTCACCAGCGATTCGCACTCGATGACGTCGTCGCCGCGATGCAAGCCGTTCAGAATCGAGAGGTCATCGGCAAGATCGTCATCGACATGACCAAACCCCGGATCGTGTAACGCTCGGCATCGCTACGGTGCCCGGTGTTACACGATTCGGTGTGCGTGGGTCAGGATTCCTCAATATCTGCAAAGACGATTCGGACGCCGCCGGTGGCGAGCCCGAAGATGCTGGGAAAGAGTGCGCCCGCTTCCGGCGTCGTCACGGCGGTGCTCGCAGCATCGTAGTCGGCAAAATACAGGTCAATCAGACGGTAGGCCGGAGTTGGCGTGCCATCTTCCTTCGGCCAGACCTTCGAGGTCTCGATGCGCTGCAATCCGGGGAGCTTCTTGGCGAGCTCGACCTGTCCTGCATAGCCCGTCTCGAACGCCGCCGGATCGGTCGGGTTGTCGTAGATGACCGTGATCTTCGTTGGCATACTGAAAGGCTAGTCCGAAGTCCACCAGCTGGATAGACATTGAATCTACGTGAAGGCCCCTGCCGGCCCGGCGACCGCTATCCGGCAGGACGTTCACCGTGCAGGCGAGCCACGTAGCGCTCAGCCGATCGCCGAATCGCGGCCGCGCCGTCGCTCACTACGACCCGACCCCACCAACCTCCGTAGATGCGTTCAAAGCTAAACCGCTCCACCCGCCCCGCAATATCGAGAATCGTTGTCTCGTCCAGCGGAATGAGGTTCGGGTAGCTCCACATGAAACTCACCCAGGCACGATCTTGCACGACGGTGATGGTGTCGCCCGTCAGCAGGACGCCGCGGCCCCCAGCACCGCCCGGCCAATGCAGAACCGCCGCCCCGTCGAAGTGTCCGCCGATGCGAGCGAGGGTGACTCCGGGAACCGGTTGCACCTCCTCGTCAAAGAGTTCGATCCGCTCCGATGGGCGCTGAATCCAACTCCGGTCGGCACGGGGTATGAGGATGCGCGCATCAAAGGCGTCGGCGAACTCGACGTGCGCCGCGTAGAAGTGCGGGTGAGACATGCAAATCGCATCGACGCCTCCGAGTTCGGCGATCTCGATGCGGGCCGTGTCGTCCAAAAGGGGGACGCAGTCCCACAGGACATTGCCTTGCGCGGTACGAATGAGTAACGCGCGCTGCCCGATCGCGACCGCCGGCTCGACGCCGATACCGATCAGGTCCGGCTCCTCTTCACGGAGCGTCGTGGCATGTTCAGTTGCGAGCTCGGCCATGGTCGTCCACCGCTGTCCCTGCCAGCCGACGTATTGCCGCTCGTCCTCGCAGATCGGGCACTGGGCCGGCGGGTCGTCGGTATCAGCTTGCTGTACACCGCAGGTAACACAGATCCAGGCCGGCATACCTGTCCCCCTTTGCTTTTCATCTCTATAGTTTCTGTCAGGAGGGCGAACATCTGACTATCTGACGAGGAGTCACGGTGAGCAGCTACCCGCACCTTGCAGGACGAACGTTGTTTTACCTCGATATTTGTTGGCCGAACGTGCTTCGCCAGCGTGTCCTCACCGATGGCCCCGCCGTACAGCCAGCATAGCCGGGCAGGGCAGCCATGCGGATTGTCATAGCGCTAGGTGGCAACGCACTGCTTCACCACAGCGATCGAGGAGAAGCCTCGATACAACAACACCATGTGCGGGCCGCAGCACTTGCAATCGCACCGCTGGCGCGTGAGCACCACCTGGTGTTGTGCTACGGAAATGGACCTCAGGTCGGAATGTTGGCTGCCGAGAGTGCGGCAGACACCGACCTGGCGTACCCGTTCCCGCTTGACACGCTCGGCGCCCAGACTCAGGGCATGATCGGCTACTGGCTGGCTCAGGAGCTCGCAAACGCCGGTGTTACCGCGCCCATCGCCGTCGTATTGACCCAGGCTGTCGTCGACCCGTACGACGCAACCTTTCAGGTGCCGACGGAACTGATTGGGCCCGGATATTCTCAGGATCTCGCAGAGCAGCTTAAAGCCGAACGCGGATGGCTCATGGGCGTCGACGAGCTCGGCTGGCGTCGGCTGGTCGCGTCTCCGGAACCGCGCTCATTCATCGAGATGTCCACGATTGCCAAGCTGATCGAGCATGGGGTCCTGGTCATCTGTGCGGGCGGCGGTGGCGTCCCGGTGATTCGCGACGCCGCTGGCCTACACGGGGTGGAAGCAGTCGTCGACAAGGACTTCGCTGCGGCAATGCTCGCCATCGAATGCGACGCCGACCGGCTGGTCGTCCTCACCGATGTTGAAGCCGTCAGCCGCGACTTCGGCACGCCGAGGCAGTCTCCGATCGAGGCGGCGACCGTCGCCGAACTGCGAGAACTGACTTTTCCGGCCGGGTCGATGGGGCCCAAGGTCGAAGCTTGCATCAGATTCGTCAATCGAACTGGCCGTCCGGCAAACATCGGGGCACTTGCCGGAGCCCGCGACGTCGTCGCTGGCCGTGCCGGAACAACCATCCTCGCAAGGTGAAACCGTTACCAACGGAAGGAAACCAGCAATGTTGCATCGCAGATCGAACACCGGCAGCTGGCAGCGCATCGCACTGGCGCTGCTAGCCGGCGCGCTGATTCTCGTTACCGTGAACGCCACCACGGCGGCCGCCTCGACGAAGCACAAACCGCGGTCACCAAAGCCGACGGTGGTACTGGTTCACGGCGCATGGGCTGACAGTTCCAGTTGGTCCGACGTCGTAGGCAAACTGCAGCACAATGGTTACACCGTCGATGCCTTCCCGACCCCGCTACGCGGCCTGGCAACGGACACGGCCTACCTTCGGTCCTACCTCGCGGCCATTACCGGACCGATCGTGCTCGTCGGCCATTCCTACGGTGGAGCTGTCGTGACGGATGCGGCGACCGGCAATCCGAACGTGAAGGCATTGGTCTACATCGACGCGTTCGCCCCCGACGTGAACGAAAATGTCCTCACCCTCGCGAGCGCGAACTCGGCGCTCGCGAATCCAGACCCGACGAAGGTTTTCAGCTTCGTCCCAAGCGCGTTGCCGCCCACACCCACGACGGATTTGTACGTGTTACCGAGTCTCTTCCCGTCCGCGTTCGCCAACGACTTGCCGGCCAAAGAGGGAGCCATCCTTGCCGCCACGCAACGGCCGATCACGTTCGGCGCGCTCACCGAGGGATCAACCGAGCCTGCCTGGAAGACCATTCCTTCGTGGTATGAGGTCGGCACGATCGATCGGGTGATCCCCGCTGCGGCACAGCTGAGCATGGCTCACCGCGCGCATTCACACATCGTCGAAGTGAAGACCTCGCATCTTGCGATGATTTCTCAGCCGAAGGCCGTCGATAGGATCATCGAAACCGCCGCCCACGCCACGGCCTGACTGCTCCTCGGCCAGCGATCTCAGTTGGCGCGGTCGGCGAGTTGATCGAATTCCGCCAGCGCAGCGGCGGTCAGCGCCGCGATCAGCTGTTGGCCCTCTGCGGGGTGGGCATCCGTCGGGTCGCCGAGAATGCCGTTGGGGCTCACCGGCCGCACGCCTTGCACTCGTAGCTCTGGCATCAACTTGGCGACGGGCGTGTCATTGCCGACCTCGAGCGCACTCAAGTTGACCCGTTCCGGCGCCAGATGCAGCATCATTGACGTTTCGGCGCGTCCAGCGTGTCCATCCATGGAGCGCAACCCCAAATGGTAGGCGGCGAACGTCCGACCCTCGTACTGACAGATCGATCGCGCCCGGTCGATCGCCGCGAGATTGCCACCGTGCCCGTTGATGAGCAGGGTGGCAGCCCAGAATCTGGATGCATCTCTGACCAGTTCGACGATCGTGTCACTCAGTACCGAGGTGCCGATCGACAAGGTTCCTGGAAAATCAGCATGCTCGCCGCTGGCGCCGAAAGGGATGGTCGGGGCAAGGCCGGCAGACGGCCTGCTCCGGTGCACGCGTTCGGCAACCGTCCGCGCCAGAAAGGCATCGGTGTCCAGTGGCAGATGCGGGCCGTGCTGTTCGAGCGAACCTACCGAAAGGACCAGTACCCGTCGCTCACTTCGTTCGACCGCAGGCCAGGTCGCATCAGCCAACGGGCTCAAGGCTACTGAGGACACGGTTGCCCCGTCTTTCGTTGCCATCTCGTTCCTTGCCGACTCGTTCGTTGCCGTCTCGTTCGTTGTCGTCTCGTGCGTTGATAGGGCAAGTCGCGCACGCGTGGTAGCAGCGGTGCCCACCGCCCAGACCGAAGGCAGCCATGCCATACGCCCAGCGAGTAAGCCAGATCATCGACAACAGTCGCAAGCAGCGCCCCAGCGCCTTCACCAACAGCGACGAACCGACCGACCGTGGAGGCTGAGACGCCATCGTCCTCGGGTTGCGCCCGGCGAATTCGTTCAGCGAGGCCGATCGCGACGGCTCCGGCGATGAAGGGGCGCTGTTTGCGCAGCAACAGGCAGACCACCAGCGTAAGCGGCCACATCGGCCTGACCAGCCAGCTGCCGAGAGCCCTGCCTGCGGTCAATTGACCATGTGCAGCATACCGAAACGCCACCGCCGCGGGTGGTGCGGTGCGCTCCGGCGCCGCGGGCACGGCAGCAGCCAGCAGGGTGGCGAGAACAGTTGCTGCAGCGAGCCGGACGTGGCCACTGATTCCCAGCAGCCATGGCACCAGCGAGAAGATCGATACGTCAGCGTGCCGCAGCAAACCGCGATGACGTTGGTCCAGAAGGGCAGCGCCGGTGCCGTAGTCGTAGCGTCGACGCAGCACGGCGGCCAGCGACGGCACACTCGCATGACATACGACGACACTCGGTTCGTACCGCACCCGTCCGAACGCCAGCAGACGCCACACGAGGTCGACGTCCTCGCCGACGTTCAGGTCTTCGCAGAAGCCACCGACCACCTCGAAAGCCTGCCTTTGCACGATGAAAGCTGCGCTCGGTAAGAAGGTCAGCTGGCCGGCGGCCTGTACGTCACCACCGACTCGACCAAGGTCGAAGCCGCTGGCGTGGCGTTGCAGCAAAGCTGCCATACCGAGCGAACCGGCCGGTCCGAACGCCGCTGCACTACGCACTCGAGGTGCGATCGCGATGATGCCCGGCTCGAGGTGAGACTGGAGGGCGGCGAGCCAAGGCCCCGCAGCCGAGATGTCTGCGTCTACAAAGGCGACCCAGCTGGTGCGCGCCAGCGCTGCCCCCACGTTGCGAGCCCGCGCCGGCCCCCGCGGTACGTCGTGGCGGACGACAGTCAGCTTTGCCCGATGCGGTAGCTGGCCCTCGAGCGCTACCGCCGAGCCGTCGTCGACCACAATCACGGCGACGTCCTCGGGAATCGCCTCGAACAAATCGAGTAGCGGCTCCACTCGGCTGCGGGCCGGGATCACCACAGTGAGATCGGACGTCTCTTGCGGGGTTGCTAGCCGGCCGCCACCAAGCAGCCGTGGGCCGGTCATCCCGTGAAATTCCCATCGACACCAAGTGCGGTACCGGTTACGGCCGAGGCAGCGTCCGAGCAGAGCCAGAGCACGGCCGCCGCGACTTCTGCTGGCTCGATCAACCGACCGATGCGCTGATTGGCGACAAAGGCTTCAGCGGAGTCCAGTGCATACGCTTTGGCCGTGCGATCCAGCAGAGCAGTACGGGTACTCCCTGGCAGGACGGCGTTGGCAGTGACTCCGGTCGGCGCCAAGTCCGCGGCGAGCGACCGGATGAACCCGAGTGCGGCGTGTTTGGCGGTGACGTAGGACGCCAGCAAGGGCAGGCCACGGGTAGCCGCCGACGAGACCACGGCAACGAAGCGGCCGTCACCCGGACCCTCGGCTTTGAGCAGGGCCGGCACGGCGGCGCGCGCCAGGTTGACCACACCGAAGAGATTCACCGACAGGTCGCGATCGAAATCAGCAGCCGTCTGCGTCCAGGCCGGGCCATCCGCCCCGATGATGCCCGCCACGGCCACCGCCGCGCGCAGCCTGTCACCGGCCAAGGCAACCAGGCCCGCGACATCGACTTCATCGCGAACATCGCATGTCTGATGCTGTACCTGAGCGCCGAGAGCTCGACAACGCTCGGCAACCCGTGCCAGGTCATCGGCGTCGGCGAGCGGATAGGTCAGGCCGGCAACTGCATCAGCCTTGCCGACGTCGCCGAGCACCAGATCCCACCCGTCACGTGCGAACAGTTCCGCTGTCGCAGCGCCGATACCCCGGGCAGCCCCGGTGAGAACGGCGACCCTTCGCCCCTCCGTCACGGGGCGCTGCCTGCGAAGCCGGTCGAAAGCTCGAATACGGCGCGATCCAGCAACGCCAGCAGGTCTGAGCCCTCGTCGCGAAGCCAGATCTCATACGCTGCGAGGGCGGAGCCGAGCGCGCATTGACCGATCGCGACCGGTATCAGATCAGCCGGCGAACAGCCCATCCGGCGCGCGGAAAACTCGGCGATGACGTCGCGCCATTGCACGAAACGTAGCGTCGAGTGCGCGAGCAATGTGGGTACGCCCAGGATCAGCGACATCCGTTCCCGGTGCCGAGCGACGTGTTGCTCAGGCACCCGGTTGAACTCGACGACGGCCTGGCGCACTGCCTCCATCAGCGGCAACTCGGTCGATGCGCCGGCAAACCAGTCCCGCATCCGATCGAGTTCGCGGGTGAATTCACCCCACACGACGTCGTTCTTGGAAGCGTAGTAGCGGAAAAAGGTTCGCCGCCCGATGCCGGCGGCCGCGGTGATGTCATCAACGCTCACTTGGTCGAACCCGCGCTCGGCGAACAACTCGAATGCAACGCTTTCGAGGTCGGCGTGAGACGTCGATCGGGGACGCCCTGGCTTCATCGGCACATCGAGCGCTGCTCTGACGCGCGCCATCGCCACCTCATCCCCTTAGGCACCGGGTGTCATTATAGAGCCCGAATTGTGTAACACCCGGCATTCATACGGTGCCGACTGTTACACGATTCGGAGGATGGGGGGCCGTAAATCCGACAAGTGGGACGTGCGCCACGCTGGAATTGGCTTTGGATGAACCATTGGGTCGAATTTTCAGTATGACAACACAAGATAGGTCTCAACCGAGACCCGATTGTCAGTCATCGTAGGAGAGGCTCGTGAGCGCCAATACTGCCCAGCCGGACGTGCCGGGCGCCGCTGGGTCGTTTGCGCCACCGGAGGTCGTGATCGGTCCCGCGCTGAGCTGGGACGAGATCGTGCGTACCCATGCAGACCGGGTGTATCGCCTCGCCCTTCGGCTGTCGGGAAACCGAGTGGATGCTGAGGATCTGACTCAGGACACCTTCGTGCGAGTCTTCCGGTCGCTCGACCGTTACGAACCGGGCTCATTCGAAGGGTGGCTGCATCGAATCACGACGAATCTATTTCTGGACATGGTGCGACGGCGCCAGCGAATTCGATTCGATGAGTTGAGATCCGATGCTGGCGAAACGAGGCCGATCAGCGACCCAGAGCACGAGTTCTTTCGAAGCAACCTGGACTCAGAGATTTCCCAAGCCCTTGCCGAACTCCCCATCGACTTTCGTACCGCAGTCGTGCTCTGCGACCTCGAGCAGCTGACATACGCAGAGATCGCGGCGACCTTGGGGATAAAGCTCGGGACGGTTCAGTCACGTATCTATCGGGGACGGGTACTGCTGCGGAATCGGCTAGCCCACCTGGCCCCGCGGATTCCCGCAACGATCTAAGGCGGGGAGCCCAGCCTTAGATACAGCTGTGAACACCGCCCGCTACGCGGTATGGTTCGCGCCGTGCCAGCCATCGTCAACCGCCGGACGATGCTCATCGCCGCCGTGGCAGGAGTCCTGACAGGCTGCGCGAGAGCTGCCCACCGCGTGGCCCTGCAAGGCAGTGCAACACCTTCCGTCCCATCCTCGACAAGTGCGACGACCGCTGGCGAAACGACGACCAGCAACGCCCCCAGCGGCGCGAAGAAACCAGCGAGCTCGGCGCGAGCACGCAGTACGGCTCCCCCCGGTCCGGCAAACGAGATCAGTCATGGCGACCGCACCCGTCCTGAGATCGCACTGACGTTTCATGGCGCAGGCGATCCGGGTTTGGCTACTGAGATCCTGCAGATTGCCAAAGCCCACGAGGCTCAATTCACCGTGATGGCGGTGGGAAATTGGTTGGCGCAAAATCCGACAGTCGCGCGCGCCATCGTCGACGGTGGCCACGAGCTCGGCAATCACACTTGGAGCCACCAGAATCTCACCGAGCTCGGGACGGATGCGGCCCGTGCCGAGATAATTCGCTGTCGCGAGACGTTGAGGCAAGTGACGGGCCGGATAGGGGCTTACTTCCGCCCGTCAGCCACGCAGTTTTCCACTCCGCTCATTCGTCAACTGGCGGGCGAAGCCGGTTATCCGGTGTGCCTGTCCTACGACGTCGATTCCCTGGACTGGACTGATCCCGGCGCTGCCGCGATCCGCGACAATCTGAATTCGGCCACGGCGGGTTCGATCGTCAGCCTGCATCTCGGCCACCAAGGCACGGTCGAAGCGTTGCCGGCAATCCTGCAAGACCTAGCGCGCCGCAAGCTCACCACCGTCACAGCGAGCAGATTGTTGCGTCCATGATTCCTCAGCACCTGCGCGGTCACGCCCGGTTGTCATCGACAGTCGCGATCGTGGCAATTGCTCTCGCCGCCGTTCTCGCAGTGTCGGCGTGCAGCGACACTGCTTCATCTCGCGTCACGAACTCGGTCAAGGTCCAGACCTCAGCCACCCCCGACATAAGCCCGGTCGCGCAGTCATCGCCTTTGTTGTCATCGCCTCTGTTGTCATCGCCTGTATTGTCATCGTCGCCGGCACTGACAGGTTCAATGCCGAATTTGTTGCCGGGGATGCCGGCGCCACTCGTCGCCAACAATGTCTACGCAGCCGACGCGGCGAACGATCTGAGCGCAACCGTGATACAAGATCGCGCTTTGGTCTACGTGCCAAACTCGAACAGCGGCACCGTTAGTGTGATCGATCAGCAGACCATGGCCGTGATCGACAGCTTTCCGGCGGGTAACGAGCCGCAGCACGTAGTGCCTTCCTATGACTTGAAGACCCTCTACGTGACCGCGGACATCTCGCCGGGCAACGGACTGACCGCTGTCGATCCGAAGACCGGCAAACCGGTCGGCCACTATCCGGTCATAGACCCGTACAACCTCTACTTCACACCTGATGGAAAGTACGGCATCGTCGTCGCCGAATACTTCAAGCGTCTCGACTATTACGATCCCCACACCTGGCAATTGCTCGATTCGCAGTTGCTACCCACCTGTGACGGCATCGACCACATCGACTTCTCCGCAGACGGCCGTACCATGCTGGCAAGTTGCGAATTTGCTGACCGCGTCGCCGTGATCGATGTCGCAAGCCATGCGTTGATCCGTTTCATCGCCCTGCCACAACGCTCTGACGGAATGCCACAGGACGTGAAGCTGTCCCCGGACGGCAAGATCTTTTACGTTGCGGACATGATGGCCAACGGAGTCTATGAGATTGATGGCGCGGGCCTCGGTGTCCTCGGTTTCATTCCGACCGGTCAGGGCACCCACGGGTTGTACATCGATCGCACTGCAACGCGAATGTTCATCACCAATCGGGGTGAAGGCACGATCAGCGTGCTGGACCTCGCTTCGCGGAGCGTGGTAGCGAAATGGTCGATACCCGGTGGCGGTAGCCCGGACATGGGCAACATCTCGGCCGACGGCAAGATCTTCTGGGTGTCCGGCCGCTACAACGGCGTCGTTTACGCGATCAGCACCGACGATGGCCATGTCATCAAGCAGATCCCGGTCGGAGCGGGGCCGCACGGGCTCTGCGTCTGGCCGCAGCCGGGACGGTACTCCCTTGGCCATACCGGCATCCTCCGCTGACTGAACCAGATTGCGCAGCCACACGTACCAGTAGGCATGGTGGACACGGATGCACCTGCCGAGCTTCGCGCTGCCGCCGTGCGTTCGGTCTACCTGCCGTCCCTCGCCCTGGCTGCACTGACAGCGTGGCTGGCGTGGTACGGCTGGTCCGCGCTGAGCGCCTACGACTCGATCGCGGTCATCCGTGCCGGGCAACTGCGCAATGCCGGACCGATCGTGCTTGGCTTCGTCACGGTCGTTCTGGCGATAGAGCACCTGCGGCCCGCTCAGCGACGAGCTTTCCGCGCGCGTGGGCCCCAGCTGGACTTCGGTTATTTCGTTGCCTACGCGCTGGTAGTCATGCCCTTGGTCACATTGCTGGGGGCCGGTTTCGCCACCCTTCTTCAGCGCCACGCGGAATGGCTAGTGCTGCCCAGGCTTTCCCTGATGCCGCGCGCGGGAATGATCGTGATCGGATTGCTTGCCATCGACGGGACGGATTGGCTGGTGCACCTGATCAACCACAAGATCAATCCGTTCTGGCGCATGCACGCAGTCCACCACTCGCAGGAAGAGCTCGGCGTGCTGACGACATTCCGCGCGCATCCGCTGGTGCACCTGAGCTTCGTGCTGAGCGTGGTACCAGGCTTCGTGCTTACATCGAACGCTGCTACTCCGACAACGCTCACCACGGTGTATGCCTGCCTGGGCACGCTGCCGCACGCCAACGTCGACTGGAGCTACGGTCTGGCCGGTCGAATTCTGGTCAGTCCGGCCTACCATCGCATCCACCACCGCGCGTGCGGTCGCCTAGACATCAACCTCGGAGTGGTTTTCACGATCTGGGATTCGTTGACCGGTCGGGCCATCTACCCCGAAGGTGACCGGTTGATCAGCGAGACCGGGTTGGCCGGGCGCCCGGTTCCCATCGAGCAAAACGACGGCAAACGTGGGCTCACGCGGACCTTTGTCCGGCAGTGGGCTGAGCCATTCACCCAGCCGAGCCTTCGTAGCGGGGCTGAGGATGCCTAGTCGAATCGTTCGCACTCGCCGGATTGGCTGTCGGAGCCTTCTCGTCGGCAGCGCGCTGCTGTTGATTGGATGCACGGGGTCGCCGCAGCGCGCGATGGTCGGCAGCTCATCGATGCCCGCAAGTCCATCGACCGGGGCCGAAGGTTCGCAACATGATCTCGGCAAACAGTATCTGGCGATTGCCACGCCGGCGAACGCCAAACTGGATACCGCTTTCGATGCCCTTTCCGACCGCGACGACGGCGATCTGCAGGCGGCGCAGGCCGATCTCCGCAGTGTGGCAAGCATAGAACGCGACTTCGATCGCCAGTTGCTGGAAATATCGCTACCAGATCAGATCGCTACAACGGCGCGCGCGCTGGTTCAGGTGAACGAAGCGCGCGCCGAGCTGAGCATGCGGGCGGCCACTTCAACCAGCTTGCAGGTCCTTCATGGGTACAAGCCGAAGCTCTCAACAGCCGACACACAGGTCGAACAGCAGGTGCGAACGATCCGCACGCAACTGGGGCTCCCGCCGCCCGATACCAGCTGATGGGTGAACCGACCGGGCGTTAGGTGCGTAGTAATCAAGGAAGGGGCCGACGCGAAATCGCGAACATCCGGCCCGAACTTGAAACGGAGCAACCCATGAAGGTCTCATCCGCAGCCCGCGGAACTCGACTTGCTAAGTACGGTTTACCCCTGGCAGCTCTAGGGATTCTCGCAACGGCCTGCAGTAGCAGCGGGGGCGGCGACAACCCGACGGTCACGACCCCTGCCGCAGCGGGGTCAACCGCGGCCAGCGCCCCCGCAGCCGCGGCTCAGGCCGGATCGATCATGGTGACCAACGGTCATCTCACCGATGCCAGTGGACGGACGCTGTACCTCTGGGTAGCCGATACCGGTGCCGCGTCGACTTGTTCCGGTGCGTGTGCCATGGGATGGCCGCCGGTGCCCGCTTCCGGTACCCCCACCGCGGGTAGTGGCGTCACCGCCACCGATCTGACGGTTATCAAGCGCACCGACGGAAGCAGCCAGCTCGCTTACGCCGGACACCCCTTGTATTACTTCGTCGGCGACAAGGCCGCCGGAGACGCCAACGGCCAAGGCAGCAGCGCCTTCGGAGCGAAGTGGTGGGAGGTAAACAGCAGCGGAGCCGCCATCACCGCCGCCGCGATCGCACCGCCGGCTTCCGCACCCGCACCCGCAGCCCCGGCGTCGTCCTCGGCGTCATCGGGTGGCGGCTACGGTTACTGACCGATCTCAGGCGCGGAATTCTTCGGTGCGGACAGGCGATGCTTCTGCCAACGCTTGGATCGTGTCCTGGATTCCGAAGTCCTTGCCATACACGGGCGTACCCGGTTGCTGGCGCCAGGATTCTTCAAGACTGCCGCCGTCAACCGGGTCGAAGCCCAACTCATCGATGAGGTCGAAGACCAACTTTTTGCCCGCACCGTCCGCACCCGCGATGGGCAGGGCGATTCGGCCGTCCGCACCTCGCGGTCTGCCGCCCTCGAGAAGTCGTTTCCACCAGATTCCGTTGAACACTTTCAGTACCGGCACACCCAGTTGCTCGGCGACCCAGACACTTTCCGGGCTGCCATTCTCGATACCTGCAATGAGCCCGTCGCGCTGTTTGGGGTAGTAATTGTTGGTCTCGATGACCGGTGCGCCAGACTTCGCGCCGCTGACGATGCCCGGCGCAAGATCAGGAACGTTCTTCTGCGGGATGCTGACGATTACCAAGTCAGCATCTTCGGCCGCGTCAGCCGCCCAGACTGCTGTGGCGCCAGTTTCAGCGGCCAGTTCAGCCAGGGTCTGTGGGTCGCGTGAATTCGAAACTCGAACGGTATGACCTAGCGCGGTCAATCGACGCGTGAGCGTTCCGCCGATCTGGCCTGCGCCAATAATTCCGACCTTCACGTGGCCACTCCTCGACTTATTCCGGTTCCGGTTGCTCAGGCAGTCCACGCCGCTGCCGGGCGGCGTTGTACTCATGAATCAGATTACGGTCGTAGTTCTGCGTCCATTCGACCGGCAAGGCCTTCCAGGCGTTTCCGATGTTCAGTCTCGGCGCTCGTTGCAGCCGCTCCGCGGCGACGATATCGCCGATGAAGAGCGTGCTCTCCTCCAGGTCGAGCTGAGCGATGACCCGAGCCTCGACGTAGCTGAGTGCGTCCAGCAAGACCGGCGAATCGGTAACACCTGGTTTGGTGCCGAACTGCGCGATCTTGTCGCCGTCGCGTCCGGAGCTTCCGCCCAGGCCCATGATGATGGCAAGCGACTTCGCCAAAACCTCGCTGCCCGGGTCGCCGTCGGCAAGTAGGTGCATGACGAACACACCTGAATCCTTCACCAGGTCATGAGTGAAGTTTCGCTTGGCGAGGCTTATCTGAACACGTGGCGCCTCGCGCAGCACGCTCGCCGAACCGGCTGACAGCGAGATCAGTCCATTCGCGCGACCTTGTGAAACAGTCGTGATTGCCACGGGAAAGGGGCGCAGCCCCGCGAGCACCGCTTCGGCCGCGCTCTGTTCGGCGTCGCTCAGATCGGCCGTCATGAGGTCTGCTCCGCTGCGGCGGCCAGCTGGCGAGCCGTGCGAAGCTGCGCGACTCCTGTCCCCCACGAATGAATTCGCTCCCAGAAGAGGTGTCGGGTGTGCGCGAAGTTGTGCATGTGACCCATTCGCGGGCAGACGAAAACCGAGATGTCGGTCGAGCTCTTGAAGGCGAACGGCTCCATCCAGGGGTTGGGCACGACATCGCGCTCGCCGACCGCGACGAGGACGGGAACGGAGATCGCTGCCGCTTCCGTCGCGACCGCGCCAGGCGCGACCATCAGAATTCCGCAGGTCGGTGTGCCCGGCGATCGCCAGCTCGGCAACGGTCCCTCGTGCGTTCCGGCGCTTGCGGCCATGTCGAGCGCGACGATGTCGGCTGGTTCGTCGTCGTAGTGAAATGACCAGGCGAACGGATGCTCGCCGACCGAGGCAGCGTCACCGAGAGATTCCTGACCACCAAGCGTGGGGCCTGCCGCCGCCGCAAGGGCAGCCTCGTTCAAGATCTTCGGATTGTCGAGGCCAGCGCTGCGGAGCATCCAGGGCCATACCGCGGCCGGCGCACCGGGACGGGTCGGAACCACCGTGTGGATGCCACTGAAACCCAATGCGGCTATACCGTCGAAGGTCTGGTGTTGACCCTGCAGGACGATGGTGAAACAGCCGCCCATCGACTGGCCGAGCGCGAGCTTGGTTGGATTGCGGATCGCGGGATAGCCCGGGTGCAGGGTGCCCTGTTCGAGCTTTTCCAGCACTGCCTCGACAGTCGCCTTGTTCCCAAGAGCGACGTTGTCGAAGTCAAGGACATTGCCCTCTGGGGCAGTTGCATCGCCGAAGCCCAGATGGTCGCACGTCACCACGATCCAGCCGCGGTCTCGGTGCCAACCGGCCTCGCCGCCGCCTTCGCTGTCGGGCATATCGAAGGAGTAGTACCGGCGGCTGTAGCCCCCACCCGGAAACGCAAAGCACACGATCGGAGGCTCACTGAGCAATTCCTCATCGGGCAGAAACACCGTCGCCGTCGTGTGCGCGGGCATTCCGAGGCCGGCCTGCTCCGTCACGTCGATGCTGAGCTCAATTGGATCGATCATCAGTGAATCTTCCTTTCGCAGACGGGCTAGTTGTGGGGCTCAGGATCCACTTTCTGGGAGATCGACCCACCCTGCGCCGGCTGAGGAGTCCCGAGCGGCATCGATGAGCCGCTGCACGGACCAGCCGTCGCGAACGGTCGGAACTCTGGAGGGCTTTCCGTCGAAGGCGGGTAGCCATTCCTCGAGCATGACTGCCATGGCGTGCCTGGACCCCGAAGACATCCTTCCGGCCGGCCACTGAGTTCCGCTACGAAGCGGACGATCCGGAATTTCCAGCGGCCGGACACCCTCGTCGGCGGGGCCGCCGTGAACGAACACCGAGTCACCGCTGGCATCCCGTTCGGCGCGCACGGTGTCGTCACTGCCGAGGAGCTCGAATGCCGAGCTGTTGGCGTGAATCCCGACAACCGAGGTCGAGACCGTCGCCAGCGCGCCGGATTCCATCCGCAGCAGCAGTGCCGAGGTGTCATCAGCATCGACCTGCAGCGGTTGACCCTCCTCGCGCGGACGCTCCTTGACGACGGTGCGAACGTCGGCGGCGACGGCTATCGCGCGACCGAGCAGGGTTTGCAGGTAGTCCAGCTCATGCGAGGCCATCCCATTGAGGTAGCCGCCGCCCTCATCGATGCGGTACATCCACTCAGACTGTTCGCCACGACTCGGGTGCCAGTACGGCGCTGTACGCAAGACCGACGCGAAATAGGGTTGGCCGAGACCGCCACCGGAGACGAAATCCCACAACGCCAGCCGTTGTGGGCTGAATCGGTTCTCGAAGCACACTCCGGTCACCAGACCCGAGCCCTCAGCGGCTTGGACCATCTCCCAGCCTTGCTTGCCATCCAGCGCGAGCGGCTTCTCGCACAAGGTGTGTTTGCCTGCGGCGAGGGAAGCGAGCAGCATCGTCCGGTGCATACCCACCGGCGCGCTGATCGAGATCACGTCCAGGTCCGATCGCTTGACGAAGGACTCCCAGTCCGTGCCGAAATCCGCGATTCCGAGACGGCCCGCGGCCGCCTCGACCGAGGACTGCCGTCGTCCGCAGAGGGCGACCACTTCGAACTCCGGAACCGCCCGAAAAGCTGGAACGTGCACCAACGATCCCCAACCGACACCTATGACGCCGACTCGCAAGGCCATGAAGTTTCCCCTCAGCTCCGCTGTTCCCGGCTGCACGCTACGCCAGCTGGAATCTGCGGTCGAGGCGTTGTGATCGCATACCGCTTGTGGTCACGAGACTTCTTCGCGGGCCTCCAGCGCAAGGCGAGAGGCACCGACGGACAGAACGTAGACATCGGCCCCGCTCCTGCGGCTCGCCGCTACCTGTTGACGAAGCCGGTCGGTCCATCGGTCGCCCGGCACCGCCAGCGGAACACCTGGCGGATACGCGATGAGCAGCTGATTGACGATTCCGTCCGAGCCTGGCCCGGCACCCAGACCGCCGGCCAGCTCACGACCGACGACGTGCCCGAGCGCGCGCCGAGCCAGTGAACGCAGTGCGTCGAGTAGACGTTGTACGTCGCTAGCGGTAATCCCAATGTGCAGGTTCAGCAGAAAGCCGTGCGGCAGAGTTCGGGATACATACACGCCGTAGTCGTGAAACAGCCGCAGCCGCACTTGCTCACCGGTCAAGCCGAGGCCAGACACGTCGATCAGAACTTTCGTGGGATCAGCGGAAAAATACCTGCGGTGCGCGAGGTCTGTTATCGGATTGCGCGAGGTGCGGTACCCCGATAATTCGCCGTCGGTGTCGATCGCTTCGTGTACTTGTGCGGCGAGATCGAAGGCGCGCTGGATCAGCCGCTCACCGTCTGCTTGGGCGTGAGCCCGGGCCAGGTCGAGCGAGGCCAGGATCGGCACACTCGGCGAGGTCGTGTGTCGTCCGTAGAGCGTCGCCGCCACTCGCCCGATGAGCTCAGAATCGCCGAAGACGTGTAAATAGGAACCCTGTCGCGCAGCGCTCATCGACTTGTGGGCTGACTGCGTGACCAGGACGGCGGGCGCGCCACCCGCCGCCGAGATTCGGGCCGCGGCGTCGAGGGCGGTCAGCGACCGCAGTACCGGGTGGAACCTGTTTATCGCCGACCAGGCCTCGTCGACGATGAAGGAGGTTCCCGGTGAAGTGGCCAGGCACTCGGTCATGATGCGGTATAGGTTGTACAGCACGCCATCGTAGGACGAGCCGGCGAGCACGATCGTGTCGTAAGGCTGACCGATTTCGGCCGCGTCCGTGACCATCCGCAGCAACCGCGGCACATCGAGCAGCGGTTGTTGTCCCGGAGACTGCGGCCTTTCCGACGCTGGCGCGTAGTCGATCGTCGCCGGGGACTGAGCGACCGCCACGTGAATTGACTGATGGGCGGTGCGATCGACCAAGATCCGCCGACCGCGTCCGGCCAATGCGTCGAAGGCGACCTGGTTGGCCAGTGTGGTGCCCGCGGTGACGAAGAACGTTTGGTTCGCGCCGAAGGCGTCCGCGGCCAGCTGTTGTGCGAGATCAAGGCTTGCGCTCGGCCAGAAGTAGGAGTCCAACGCGCCGCCCGCATACGTCACATCTGTCTGCAGGTACGCCTCACCGAACAGCCGCCGGTACTTGTCACCGAGCTCACCCGCATCGGCCAGGCTGCGGCCCTGCGACCACGGCAGCGCATGAAAGGAAACGATCTCCTCAGCACTGGCCGCTGCTGCTCGCAGACCTAGTACCGCGTCTGCGAACGGGGTGCGCAATTTCCGATCCGGGTTGCTCGACAATGGAATACCCTCCTGTGCGGCCGTTCGGTGACGCTGGGCGTCGCTGCGTGGCATGACTCAACTGTCGGGAGTGATACGCATCCCCCTTCGTCGACGGTTCCCAGCCAGGTGAAATTTCTTGGTAGGGAACCGATACGGGGTGCAGATCCGTATCCACAGCATGGGGACCATGCAGCGGGCCACACCCGGCGGCCGGTACGACATCGACCGGTATGACATCGACCGGTACGACATCGACCGCTATGACATCCACCGCGACATCGACCGGTGCTCTCGGAGTCAAAGGGGGCTAGCGTGCTGATGGTGGTGATGGACGATGCCGAACTGGCGTCCCGGTTCGCCGACGGCGACCCGGACACAATCCGCGTTGTCTACCAGACTTATGGACGGCTGGTTTATTCAGTCGCCTATAAAGTGCTGGGCGACGTCGCCCTTGCCGAGGACGCGACCCAGCAGACGTTCATCCAGGCGTGGCGGGCGGCAAGCAGTTACGATCCCAGCCGAGAACTGGGACCGTGGTTGGCGACCATCGCTCGCCGAGCAGCGATAGACGTCTTCCGTCATGAGCGTCGCCATCGAAACCTTGACGGCATCGAGTCGGTCGAGAACGCCTTGGTCAGCCCACCACCCTCGGCGGAACAGATCTCGGACGTCTGGGAAGTAAGGAAGGCGCTCGAGAAGCTTCCCGATCAAGACCGCGAACTGATCCGGATGCAGCATTATCAAGAACTCACACACAGCGAGATTGCTGAGCGTCTGTCGATACCAGTCGGAACCGTCAAGTCCCGGACCTTCCGTGCCCATCGCCGATTGGTCGGTCTGTTGGGCCACCTCCGGGCCGGCGACGACGATCCCGCCATCGCCGCTGAGCACCACGGTCGGGATATGGATACTGGAGACGGCGCAAGGGCAGCGGCACGCAGGAAGGGGCAGTCCGATGGGTAACGAGGAGCGCGGCGCCTACCTTGCCGGCGATGACACCGTCTCGCTGCCTGCTGACGAGCGAGCCGAGCTCGATGAACTAGGCGGATTGCTCGCCGACCCTGCTAGCTGGGCCGAACCGCCAGCCGGTCTACAAGAGCACATCGTCTCGGCGATCACGGCAGAACGTGCAGCTGCCGAAGCTGATTCGGCAGAGACTTCACCGGTTATCTCAGTTTCAGAACCGTTGCCATCGACCGTGCTCGTGGCGGATGAGCTCAGCGGTCGGCGACGATCACGCCGGATTCTCTATACGGTTCTCGGCGTCGCAGCGGCCCTTGTGCTCGCCGCAGGCATTGCGATCGGCACGACGGGACACGATTCGAAGCCGATGCAATTCGCGGCAGCGCTGACCGGCACCGAGCTTGCACCGAACGCCTCGGGAACGGTCAACCTCACCCAGACCACGAGCGGTTGGCAGATTCATCTGCAAGCAACAGGCCTTCCTCGGTTGGACAACGGTCGCTACTATGAGGCTTGGCTCAAGAACGGCGAAGGTGCGTTGGTGCCGGTCGGCACGTTCAACCAGGCCAATGACGTGACTTTGTGGGCCGGTGTGCCGCCCAGCAGCTATCCCACCTTTACCGTCACGCGACAGCAGGCCGACGGCAACCCGACCTCGTCCAAACAGGTTGTTCTCGCAGGCACAACCAGTCGCACCCACTAGCGACCAACCGCTACCCGGTCACCATCGACCGAGAAGTCGGGCCAACCGCTTGATCCCGGTCCGAATCGCGTCTGGCGCCGAGGCAGCGTAGCCGAGGACGAGCCCTGGCGGGCCGGGAAGCTGTCTGTGCCACGACAGCGGCTGCACCCGCACCCCACGTGCCAGGGCCGCTTCGGCAATGGCAGCATCGTCAATGCCCTCGGCAAAGGTAACCATGAGGTGCAATCCGGCGGCGATACCGTGCACGCGAGCCTGCGGCAGGTGCTCGGCCAGCGCGGAGGCCATCGCATCCCGACGCTGACGGTGGCGACGCCGGACGGCGCGCAGATGTGCTTCAAGAGCCCCCGATCGCATCATGGCCGCCAAGGCCAGCTGAGGCAGGACGGGATTGCCCAGATCCGTATTGCGTTTCCATTCCACGATGTTCTCGAAGTATCTGGGTGGCGCGACGATCCAGCCGATCCGCATCGCCGGAGCCAAGATCTTCGAGATGCTGCCCAGGTAGATCACCTGCTCTGGCGCCAATCCCGCCAGCGCCTGAACCGGCGGACGGTCGTAGCGGTGTTCGGAGTCGTAATCGTCTTCGATTATCAAGCCACCGGCCACGCTCCAGGCCAGTAACTCGCGGCGGCGGTTAGGCGACAGCACGACGCCCGTGGGGAATTCGTGAGCAGGCGTCGCCAGAACAGCCTGCGCGTCGGCTGCCAGTAGGTCCGATACCACCAAACCCTCCTCGTCCACCCGTACCGGTGGCGTGCGCATGCCCCAGAACTGCAATTCGTGTCGCGCGCCCAGCGATCCCGGATCTTCCACCGCCACCGATCTGACCCCACCTGCGGCTAAGGTGCTCGTCACGAGAGCGAGGGCTTGGGCGACGCCGGCGACGATGATGATGGATTCAGCCGGGACCGCAATCCCACGGACTCGGCCAAGCCACCTGGCCAGCGCTTCTCGCAGCTCCACGGCACCTTGCGGGCTCGGGTAGCCGAAATGCCGATTGGTTGCGTGATCGAGCACGCTTCGTTCCGCCTTCAACCAGGCCATCCGAGGAAACGCCGCCAAATCGGGGACGCCAGGAGACAGGTCGATCTCGACAGTCGGTCCAACGGGATGCAGACGCTCCGCAATTTCGCGGCCCTTGCTCGGCCCCGGGAGCGGCCCGACTGTTCGTTGCGGCGAAGCTGGCGTCGTCGGCGTGGACACCACAACGGTGCCGGCGCCTCGGCGCCCGACCACTCTTCCGTCGTCCACCAGCCGCTGATAGGCCTCGGTGACGACGCCGCGAGACACTCTGAGGTCGCTGGCGAGGTCGCGGGTCGAGGGCAGCCGAGCACCGACGGCGAGACGGCCGTCGGCAATCGCAGCTCGGAGTTCATCGGCCAGCCAGCGTGCGAGCTGGCCGGGAGGAGCCGACTCAGCATCGAGTTGCAGAAAGTCGGCGCCAGTCATTGGCCCTATGAAACAGGATCACCTTGGATCTGTCGATAGTGCCAATGCGCGGTGATCGTTAGGGTATGGCTTCCCAACTGCGCAGCGTTTGCTCTGGCGCGCTCGGCATGGTCTTCGTGGGTACGAGCGTGTCGGTGTCCTCGAGGTTGGTCGGCGCGCCGCTGTTGACGGCTCAGGCCATTCGCTATGCGGTGGCCTTCGGACTTCTCTTGGCCATGATCAGCATGAGCGGCGTTGTCGTGCCGCGCCCACGCGGATCTGACTGGCTCTGGTTGGTGGGCGTTGCGGTAAGCGGGCTGGTCGTCTTCAACGTCGCCATCGTCAGAGGCGTTGCGCACGCCGAACCGGCAGTGATCGCCGTTGCCGTTGCCTGCGTACCCGTATTGCTCGCGGTAATCGGCCCGATCGCGGAACGGCGAACCCCGACGCCCACGGCGATCATCGCGGCGGCGGTCGTCACCGGCGGCGGCGTCCTGGTGGTCGGCACCGGGCGGACCGATGCCAGCGGAATCTGGTGGGCGGCCTTGGCCCTGGCCTGCGAGGCCGGCTTCACGTTGTTGGCGGTCCCCGTGCTCCCCCGGCTGGGAGCGATGGGCGTTTCATTGCACGCGGTGTGGATCGCGGCCGCCATTCTCGCCGCGTTCGCCCTGCCGATCGAGGGTCCGGCAGCAGCTGCCGCTCTGACGCCGGGACAGTGGCTGGCGATGCTTCACTTGGCGGTCGTGGTCACGGCCGCTGCATTCGTCTTGTGGTACTCGGCCGTCCGGGCGCTGGGTGCTGGAACTGCCGGACTGCTCACGGGCATCGCGCCGATCTCGGCGGCCGTTGCCGGTATCGGGCTGGGCGCGGGCATACCGGCGCTGCCAGTCTGGCTGGGCATGCTCGTGGTCCTTGCCGGTCTCAGCGTCGGGATCTGGCGCGACCGCATCCGACCGGTCGACCGAAATCTTGAAGCAACGTCGCCACTCGAGAGCACGGCGTCCGGAACGGCGTGACGCCAGTTCGCCACAACCACTGTCGCAGCACCTGACATCGGTGCATCATCACCGAGAACCCTGCCAATGCTCGGGAAGGCGGATCGACTGTGAATGCACCCGCGGCCAGGTATGTCGGCCAGTCAGTACGGCGCCGTGAGGATCTACGCCTGGTCACGGGTAACGGCCACTATGTCGAGGACGTAGCCTGGCCCGGCGTCTTGCACGTCGCGTTTCTGCGCAGCCCGCTCGCACGAGGGCGCATCACCAAGTTGGACGTTTCGGCGGCACAGGGTTTGCCTGGAATCCACGCCGTTCTGACCGCGGCTGACCTGAACTCGCACGCGCGCGAGTGGTGGCAGAACATGATCGGCAAGGATGCTCCACAGCCACCGAAACGACTCCTGGCCGAACACGATGTCCGCTTCGTCGGCGAGGCGATCGCGATGGTGCTCGCATCATCGCGTTACCTGGCCGAGGACGGCGTCGATCTGATCGACCTCGACCTGGAGCAACTGCCGCCCGTCCTGGTAGAAAAGTCCGGCTTCGACGGCGTCGCGGCCGACTCGGAGAATCTCGTCCATCCGGAGTGGGGCAGCAACGTCGCACAGCTGCTCCCCGGTCCGATGGGACCGGGGATGCCGATGGAGAATCCGGTCCTGGAGTCGATCCTCGCGAACGCCGCTCATGTCGTCACCGAGACATTCACCCAGCATCGCTATCTCTGCGTGCCGATGGAAGGTCAAGGGATCAACGCGCGCTGGGATCCGTATCGACAGAGCCTGGAGATCGTGTCTGCCACCCAGAGCCCGCACGAAGTCCGCAGCTGCGCCGCGCGCCTGACTGGCTTGAAGGAGAGTCAGGTGCACGTACTGGCCGAGGACGTCGGCGGCGGCTTCGGGCAGAAGATGTTTCCGGCCACCGAGGAGCTCGCCGTGATCATGGCGGCGTATCGCCTCAAGGCCGCCGTTCGCTGGATCGAGGATCGCAACGAGAACCTCATCGCCGGCGGCCACGCACGCAACGATGACCTGACGATGACCGTGGCGACAGATGAGAATGGAAAGATCCTCGGCGTCAAGGCACATCATCGTGAGGATGTCGGTGCCTTCCCGGCGTATTCGGTGGGCAGCAGCGCTTCGGGTGTCGGGATGTACCTCTCCGGGCCATACGACTTCGGTAACTTCTTCTTCAGCGCCGAGACCGTTTTTACCAATACCTGTGGACGGGTTGCCTACCGCGGTCCGTGGATGATGGAGTCGGTGGCGCGCGAACAGATGATGGACGTAACCGCCGCCGCCATTGGGATGGATCCGCTGGAGTTTCGCCGAGTCAACGTCATCAAGCCCGAGCAGTTGCCGTTCACCACCGTGGGCGGGCTGGTCTACGAGACCGTGACTCCGCAGGCCACGTTGGAGCAGGCGGCCGAGATGATCGGCTACCCGCAATTTCGCGCCGAACAACAGCAGGCGCGCGACCGTGGGCGGCTGCTCGGTATCGGTTTGAGTTCCTACATCGAGCCCTCCGTCGGTTTCGGTGTGATGGGTGCCGAACAGGTGAACATCCGTATCGACTATGGCGGAACCGTCGTCGCCACCACGGGATCGGGCAGCCACGGCCAGAGTGTCGAGACGACCCTGGCCCAAGTGATCGCCGACAGCCTTGGCGTCGACATCGCCAATGTCGTTCTCACTCAAGGCGATACCGACGTTGCTCCATTCGGTTCCGGGACTGGCGGCAGCCGCACCGCCGCGGTTTACGGTGGAGCCGCGCGCGAAGCTGCACTCCTGCTGCGCAGGAAAGTGCTGGCGGTCGCTGCCGAAGCGATGGAGGCCTCGGCGGACGATCTCGATTTGGAGCTCGGGGTGGTGTCGGTCCGCGGCAACCCCGGGGCAACCATGGCCCTGGCTGATATCGCGGCCATGGCGTACGCGGGTCATGCTGCGTTGCCACCGGAGATGGAACCCGGCCTGGACGTGGTGTTTCGGATCCGGGCGCCGAACTTCATGTTCTCCAACGCCACGCATGCGACCATCGTCGAGGTCGACCCCGTTACCGGAGCAGTAGAAATCCTGCGATACGTCGTCAGCGAGGACTGCGGAAACATGATCAACCCGATGGTCGTCGAGGGGCAGATCGCGGGTGGCGTGATCCAGGGCATCGGGGGCGTGTTCTACGAGAACTTCGTCTATGACACCGAGGGAAACCCGCTCACGACCACCTTTCTCGACTACCTGTTGCCGACGGCGGCTGAGGTCCCGACGATCGAGTACGGACACATCATCACGCCCTCTCCGACGCCCGGCGGCTTCAAGCCGATCGGCGAGGGCGGTGCGATCAACTCCCCAGCAGCGCTGGTCAATGCGGTGCGGGACGCTCTCAGTCCGTTCGGCGCTCGGGTGACGACGCAGCCACTCGGTCCACAGCAGGTCGTCGATTACATGCGCCAGGACGACGCGCAATTTCCTGCCCACTGAAAGAATGTCTCAGAAAAATAAGGGGAATAGTCGATGGATGCTCTTCTCGACCTGAGCGGCCTGGTGGCCGTTGTCACCGGCGCCGGTACCGGAATCGGGGCGCGCACCGCGCACCTGCTCGCTGAGCACGGCGCCGATGTGTCGCTGGCCGGGCGCAAGGCTGACAGGCTAGAAGAGACCGCCACCAGCGTGCGCGAGGCAACCGGTCGCGCGGCCCTGGTCGTTCCCACCGATGTCCGCGAGGACGACAGCGTCGCCAACCTGATCAGCACGACCGCAGATCACTATGGCCAGCTGGATATTCTGATCAACAACGCCGGCGGCGCCTACATGTTCCCGTTGAAGGACACTCCGCCCGATCGTTGGCGCAACGCGGTCGAGCTGAACATGACCTCTGCCTATCTGTGCGCTCAGGCGGCGCTTCCACATCTGGTCAAATCTCGTTCGCCGGCCATCGTGAATATCTCCTCGGCCGCCGGCGTCAACGGAGTCAAGGGCGGCGCCGCATATTCAGCCGCCAAGGCCGGCCTGCAGATGCTCACCCGGGTGATCGCGGCCGAATGGGGGCCCAAAGGCGTGCGCTGCAACGCGATCGCTGTGGGCGGCGTCGCCTCTGAGGGGGCGCTGCGCTCCTGGGCGCGGTTCGGCGAGTCCGCTGAAACGATGGGCCAACGAGTCCCGTTGCGTCGGGTCGGCTATCCGGATGACATCGCGAACGGCGTGCTGTTCTTCGTCAGTCCGCTCAGCAGTTGGGTATCCGGTCAGACCATCTCCATCGACGGCGGCCCGAGCGGTATGGGCGGCCTGACCGACGACGTGCTATGGCCTAGCGATCAGTAAGACCGCGGCTAGCCGTAGTTGGGTTTGCGCCGCTGCTGCAGCGACGCCAGACCCTCGGCAAACTCAGGGCCGCCTACCGCACGCGTAAGTTCGTCCACCTGCGTCCGGACCAGGTCGTCCAGCTCGCCGAATGCTCGTTCAATCCTGAGTATTTGCTGTTTCGTAGTCCGGACGGCGCCCGGCGCACTTGTCGACCAGCGCAATCCTGAACTGATCTCCGCTGCGGACCCGGTCGATATCTCATCGACGAGGCCAAGGGAAAGAGCTTGCTCAGCGGTCACGACGCCGGCCGTCTCGAGAATCGGCCACGCCTTTCGGGTGCCGATCCGACGGCACAACAACCAGCTGCACAACATGTCACCCGCAGGTAGACCGAGCCCGGTGAACACGAAGCCGAACTTGGCTCGCGAAGTGCTCACAATGCGATCGCATGCCATCGCGATACTCGTCCCACCACCGAAGCACGCCCCATCGACCACGGCCACTGTCGGCAGCGGGAAACGAGTCAGCCTCAACACCATGTCAGCGGCGAGCGCGAGCACGTCGCGTCGGGCGGGCTCATCCATTGCACGCAGGTCATCGAGCAGGCCGAGGTCAGCACCCGCGCAGAAAGCCTCCCCGGCACCTCGGACCACGAGGCCGCGCAGTCCGGCTGCCTCGCTGAGTTCGACGATCGCTGCGTGCAGCGCCCGCCAATCGGCCAGATCTGAGGCGTTGAGGCGCCCGGGTGCGTCCAATACGACGTGCGCGACGTCAGCCTCGACCGAGACCGTGATAGCCATGACACTCCATCTGCCCTCGGTCGGGCGCATAGTGCGGTTGCAGCAGTGCGGTTGCAGCAGTGCGGTTGCAGCAGTGCGGGTGCAGCAGTGCGGGGTGCATAGTGATCTCGACCGCGATTTGCGCCCGCTGTTGGTCACAATCTACTGCAGCGCATCGCAACCATTCGTAAGGTCTATTGGGCTATCTATTCGTTCTACTGTCAGAAGCGAGTTCGCCACGCAGGCGGCGGCTCGGACACTACCTAGGAGCCGTCATGTTCAAGACCGCGTTCACAGAAACCTTCGGGATCGAGCACCCCATTATCTGTGGCGGCATGACCGGCATCGGTACCGCTGAGCTCATCGCGCCGATCGCCCAGGCTGGCGCCCTAGCCTTTCTCACCGCGCTGACCCAGCCCACTCCAGAGGCGCTGGCGAAGGAGATCGCGCGGTGCCAGGAGATGACAGACCGTCCGTTCGGCGTGAACCTGACCATCTTGCCCACGGTCGAGCCGGTGCCCTATGACGAGTACCGCGACGCGATCATCGCCGGCGGTATCAAGATCGTGGAGACCGCCGGTTCAAACCCGGCCCCGCACCTGCCGTCGTTCAAGGCGGCCGGTGTCAAGGTCATCCACAAGGCCGTCGCGGTACGCCACGCCCTCAAGGCCCAATCGCTCGGCGTGGACGCAATCAGCATCGACGGCTTCGAGTGTGCCGGCCACCCGGGCCCGGACGACGTGCCCGGGCTCGTGCTGATTCCGGCCGCCGCCCGTGCCCTCGACATCCCCATCATCGCCAGTGGCGGATTCGCCGACGGCAAGGGACTAGTGGCCGCGCTTGCTCTCGGCGCCTCTGCAATCAACATGGGAACCCGATTCGTGGCCACCCAAGAGGCACCGGTGCACTACAACGTCAAGGCTCAAATCGTGGCCAACACTGAACGCGACACCCAGATCGTGTTCCGCAAGTTCAACAACACCGCCCGCGTGGCCCGCAACGCCGTCTCCGCGGAAATCGCGGAGATCGAGGCCCGCGAGGGCAGCACCTTCGCCGACATAGCCCACCTGGCCTCCGGCGCCCGCGGCAGACTCGAGGTTCTCGCCAACGGCGATATGGACGGCGGCATGTGGTGGGCGGGCCAGGCTCAGGGGCTCATCCATGACATCCCGACCTGCGCCGAACTCGTGCAATCGATCATGGACGAAGCGACCGCACTCGTCGGCACCACGTTGCCCGGCATGCTGAGCCGATGATGTCTCGGACGGAATAGCAACGCCATGGAGCTTGGTCTGCAAGGCCGGGTGGTATCGATCTGCGGTTCTGGCACGAGCGCGCTGGACGCCTGTGCAGACCTGCTCGTCCGCGAAGGCGCTGTCATTGCCGACGCAAGCGAGGCCCCCGCCGACATCGTCGTTGCGGCTGGCCGCCGCCAGCCAGGCAGCGACCTCCTTGCGCTCGACGGAGTCGACGACCTTTATCACGCCTGGGACGATGTCTTGAATGCGGTAAAGAGCTATCGCGCCGCGCTACCGCGCATGCTGGAGAACCAGTGGGGTCGATTCGTCTGGATCGGTACCGCGCAGGCGAAATCCGTCGACGCCGAGCAGGACGAGCTTTCGGCAATCGTCTCACTCGGAATGCTCGGGCTGCATAAGGTCGTGACCGGCGAGGTCGGCCGCAACAACATCACCGCCAACGCCGTCCTGCGAGGCGGGCAGGCGACGGACCAGGACGTCGCGGACACCGTAGCGTTCTTGTGCTCGGTCGGTGCCGGCTACCTCAGTGGCGTGACCATCAGCGTCGATGGTGGCGCCGGATCGGCGGTCTACTGATGGATTACGGCATCGACGGCAAGGTTGCGATCGTCTCTGGCGGCAGCCGTGGTATTGGCCGTTCCATCGCGCGCGCCCTGGCTTCGGAGGGAGCTGCGGTCGTCATTGCAGCCAGAACGCAGAGCAATCTGGATGAGGCGATAGCCGACCTCGAGCAGATCGCGCCCGGCAAGGTGGCCGGGATCAGCGCCGATATGACAGAACCGGCCGAGGTCGACCGGGTGCTGGACCTGGCGCATCAGCGTTTCGGACCTGTGGGGATCGCCGTCAGCAATGTGATCGGCCACGTCATCGACGCCGATAAGGAAGGCGAAGGGCCCGGGGCCGGCACCTTCGAATCGATGCCGACACCGGCCTACCGCGATGAGTTCAAACAGCTGCTGATCTCGTCCTGGGCCCTGGCCAGGGCTTGCGTGCCGGACATGAAGGCGGCCGGTTGGGGGCGGATCTGCAATATCGGTTCCGGTGTGGCCCGCGAGCCGGCAACGCATCTGCCGCACCTGCTTCCAAACGTCGTCAGGCCGGCGGTAGCTGGCATGTACCGGCTGCTCGCCGCCAGGTTGGCGACCGATGGAATCACTGTCAACAACATCCTCACCGGCTCGATTCTCACTGAGCGAAACCGTTCCTACTGGATCTGGCTGGCCAAGGAGCGCGGTGAGACTGTTGCGGAGGTCTCAAGGGAGATGACCGAGCGAATTCCCTTGGGACGGATGGGCGAGCCAGAAGAAATGGCCGCCCTCGTGGCATTCCTGTGCTCGAACCGAGCCGGCCGGGTAACCGGACAGTCGATTCCCGTCGTGGGTGGCGGTTCAGCCCACCTCTGAGCGTGCGTCACCGCTTTCAGCTGTGATGAGGAGGACGTCCAGCACGCGTGGACCATGGACACCCTCGACTCGTTTGAGTTCGATATCGCTCGTGGCACTGGGCCCGCTGATCCAGGTCAGCGGACGTTCCGGCTGCAGCAGGGCAACCGCGTCCGGCACGATCGCGACAATCTGTTCCGGCCAGATGATGACGAGCAGGTAGTCGGTGAGGAGGCTGAGCGCCCGACGTCCCTGGCCGGGCCCGGCATCGAGCACTATCGTGCCCGTTTCTGCAATGGCAACCGCGCAGGTGCTGATGGTGCCATCGCAGGCGTCCATTGCTTCGGTAGTCAGCTCGTTGTCGCTGATCGGTTCGATAGCGGCCCGGCTGAGGAGCTCGGACGGAAACCCGGGCGGAACGATGACCGTTCGTACTCGGCGAGCGGCCAGCACATCGGCGATAGCTTGCCCGATATTCACAACGGAGGACCGATGGACGACCGCGCGATAGTCGCTGAGTCGGTCGGCTAACTGTCCCGCCAGGTCTTGGCCGCCGTCGGCATCAGCGTCGCCCGCATCGCGGCGATTGGCATCGCCGCGACCAGCAGCGCGATACCCGCGCACGACACTGACTTCAGCGCGAGTCTGGCCTAGCGCGTTCCCTATTCTTGCGAGAACCTCCTCGCGCGCACCTCCCGAGGTTGCTTGCATCATCGGTCGATCCACCAGTCGCGAAACGATTGAGCCGGGGGCTGGGGGATGTCACGAGCCCGCACCCAGGCTGACAACGGTGGCGGCAGCAATCGTCGCCCACGCAGCAGCCGACCCAACCGAGCCGCGCGAAGTGCCCTCCTCCACCGAGCCGGGTCACCCATCGCCCACGCCCCGGCGGCCATCAGCGTCCGTTCCGGGTCAGGCAGCCGATGACGGGTAGCTTTGTCCGCATTCACTTCAGCCCGCAGGTGAACGAGCATCGTCGGAATATCGATCGCGACCGGGCACGCATCGAAGCACGCGCCACACAACGTTGAGGCAAACGGTAGCGAAGCGTTCTCGGCTACTCCGGTGAGCTGTGGGGATAGCACCGCGCCGATCGGGCCAGGGTAAACCGAACCATAAGCGTGACCGCCGGTTCGTTCGTACACCGGGCAGACATTCAGGCACGCCGAGCAGCGAATACACCGCAACGCCGCACGGCCATCAGGGTCAGCCAGCGTCGCGGTACGGCCGTTGTCGAGCAGCACCAGATGAAACTCCTCCGGCCCGTCACCGCTGTGAACACCTGTCCACATCGAGGTATACGGGTTCATCCGTTCGCCCGTCGATGATCGAGGCAGCAATTGCAGGAAAACCTCCAGGTCCTGCCAGGTCGGCAGCACCTTCTCGATTCCCATCACCGTAATCAACGTCTTGGGCAACGTCAGGCACATCCGGCCGTTGCCCTCGCTCTCGACGACGACCAGCGTGCCGGTATCGGCAATGGCAAAGTTCGCGCCGCTGATTGCGACTTGCGCATTCAGGAACTTTTGCCGCAGGTAGCGCCGCGCCGCTTCAGCCAATTGAGCCGGGTCATCGGTCAGGTCGGGATCGACGCCGACCATCTCGCGCAGAAAGATTTCACGGATCTCAGCGCGGTTGCGGTGAATCGCGGGTACCAGAATATGGCTCGGACGATCTTCGGCAAGCTGGACGATCAATTCAGCTAGGTCCGTCTCGTGCGCGGTGATGCCCGCTGCACCCAACGCGTCGTTCAGGCCGATTTCTTGGGTGACCATCGACTTGACCTTCACTACCTCGTCGGTTCCAGTTGCCAGAACCAGCTCGGTGACAATGCGATTGGCTTCGACCGCATCGCGTGCCCAATGTACGACACCGCCGCGCGCGGTCACTTGCTCCTCCAGCTGAAGCAGGTACCGATCGAGATTGGTCAGCACTTCATCCTTGATCGCCGCACCTGCTGAGCGCAGCTGCGCCCAGTCAGGCAATTCAGAGACCACTTGAGCACGCTTGGCACGAATGGTCGCAGTCGCCGAGCCCAGATTGCGGCGAAGCTGCGAATCGGCCAACGCGGCCTTGGCGGCCTCAGGAAATGAGAGCTCCCCGCGCAGATCGCCGACGCCGGGTGACGCATGTGGCATACCAAGAAAGGTCATCGCCGTACCGACCCAGCATCGACGCTGGCCAGGATCTCGGCGAGGTGCAGAGTGCGCACGCCGGTGCGCAGCCGACTCAGACCACCGCCGATGTGCATCAGGCACGACGAGTCGCCGGCCGAGCACACTTCGGCTCTCGTGGCCCTGACGGCGGCGAGTTTGTCAGCAAGGATGGCTGTCGAAACATCATGGTTCTTGATCGCGAACGTGCCGCCGAATCCGCAGCAGGCGTCGGCGTCTGGAAGCTCGACCAGGTCGATCCCCCGCACGTTTCGAAGTAACCGCAGGGGTTTGTCCCCGACGTGTAGCAGCCGCAACGAGTGACAAGTCGGATGGTAGGTGACCCGATGCGGGAAGTAGGCGCCGACATCGGTCACGCCGAGAACGTCGATCAACAATTCCGATAGTTCATAAGTACGTTCGGCGAGGTTGACTGCTGCCTCGGCCAGAGCCTCGTCGCCACCGCGACGGGCGATGCCCTCGTGCTGATGACGAACCGAACCAACACACGAGCCGCTTGGGGCAACCACTGCGTCGAACCCGCCGAATGCTGCCACATGATTTCGAACCAAGGGCAACGCCTGATCGGGATAACCGGTATTGATGTGCATCTGCCCACAACACGTTTGTTGCAAGGGAACCTCGACGTCGTGGCCGAGTCGTTGCAGGAGCGCTACCGTCGCTTTGCCGACATCTGGAAACAGACCATCAACGAGGCACGTCACGAACAGAGCGATACGCACTGCGCCTCCTGGATCACACCAACCGCGAGAACGCTTGATCTATGACCCGATAGTAGCCGGGCCGGCCGCGGCGCCGACGGGCCGCGGCGATCTCGTGACCTGGCCCTCCAACCTGAGCCCCTACCTACCAACATCGCTCCAGCATCGCGGGCGGCGTTCTTCAATACCGTGCCGATGCTCGAACGATCCGGTTTTCCCTGCTCGGTAATCGGGATCTTGTCGACGATGAGCAAGGTTGCCGGCACCAGATCGGGGCTTTGCCGCGCGATGTAACCGCGAAGATCGTCCACGCTTACCTGGGTTCCAGGCGCGCACACCACCATCATCGCGAACGCATCGGCACCGTGCAGATCGAGAGGTAGCGCGACGGCGTACCGAACATCGGGATGGCTGCACACTGCGTCTTCGATATCGACCGGCATTACCGTCCGTCCGTTCAGGTGCCGGGCATCGGCCAGGCGGCCCCGTACCTGCAAATAGCCTTGCGCATCGAGCCTGCCGAGATCGCCGGTGCAGTACCAGCCGTTGGAGAAGGCCGGTTGGGACCGGCGGCCCCAGTAGCCATCGGCGAGTCCCGGAGTACGGACCACGATGGCGCCCTCGACGCCGGGCTTGGCGTAGGTGCCGTCCGGCCCGACAACGCGCAGGTCGACGCCGGGCAGCACTCGACCCGTAGTCGCGAGGTGCCCAGGCCGCGACAAGTCATATTCCGGGCTGGCGAGCACGCTGATGAGGCCGGCCTCGCTCGCACCGTACGGATGGACCAGAACCGGGCCGATCCGTTCCAACAGTCGTCGTCGCAGACTCGCGGGCGCCGTAGCGCCGATATGGCTTAGCGCAACCAGCGAGGAATGATCGCGCACGAGCAGATCGGGATGATCGATCAGCTCGACGAGCAACGGCTCCACCAGACAGAGATGCGTTATCCGCTCCGCCTCGATCGTCTGAAGCACCGCAGCGGGATCGAAGCCGTCGCGCAGGATGACGCGGCCTCCGCCTAGCAGCGTTTGGTCCGTCAGGACTTGCGCGATATAGGCGAACGGCGTGCAGATCAGAAGCTTGTGGTCGGCCGCCGGGGGGCCCGCGACTGCACGCGCGTAAGCCCCGAAGCTCCGGCGGCTCGCCTTCGACTCGCCGGTCGTACCCCCAGAGGCGATGAGCACCGCGAGGTCCTGGGGCCCGACGCGAGCGGGAACCGCCGCCTGCGACGGCGTCGTGCTCAAGGCTAAGAGGTCGACGTCGGCTCCTGACACCGGACCGATCGAGTAAACGACCGGCACCAGGTTCTCGGCGGCCGCGAGACAAGCCGCCGTAGCGGTCCGTGGAAACACCACGAGTACCGAGGGTGCGATCTTGGCTATGAACCCGGAGAGGCGGGAGACGGAGCCGGTGTTCGGGCAGTACACGGTCGCACAGCCGATGAGGTGTGCTGCGTAACGAAGCGCTAGCGCCTCGGCGGAGATGTCGGCCAGGATGGCTATCCGATCGCCGCGGTCGAGGCCCCGGGCAGCCAACGTCTGCGCCAGCCGTAGGACGAGCGCGCCAAACTGCTTGGCGCTGATATCACGGTCTGGATCGCTGAGCATGATCGCGTCCGGTGTGCTCGAACACCGATCGAGGATCCGCTCGACGTAGGAACGAAAATCGCTCGGGCGGTCACCGCCGGCTACCACCTCTGGATCTTCGTAGCAAAGGGTGGACGCCAACGTGCGGTTCATGATGATCTCCTCGTGACTGTGTACCGGTCTCGGTTCCGCCCGCAAGGGCACCCGACTGAGATCGATACTGCCGTCGGCCGATACTCGCTGGAATCGACCGGTTGGCTGATGACGAAGGGGATCGTCAGGTCCACCGATTGGTGGACGTCCTCACGCAGGGCGCATCAAACGCGGCCCATCACTAAGCACCGAACGAGGGTTACCGAGTCTCAGCAGCCCGCTGCCAGCTCGCTACGATCTCATCAACGGTCACGACCGGTGCGAAGGGCCTGATGCTCTTCTGAAGGACTTCGTCCCCGTAGCTTCGCGGAAATCCACCAGAGGCATCGCTGACGACGATCGCGTCAAAACCTTCGTCGATCGCGTAGATCATCATGGAAAACACCCCGGCATTGAGCGTAATGCCGCCGAGGACGAGGGTTCGTACACCGAGTGCCCGCAGAATCGACACGGCGCCAGAGCTGCTCAATCCGCCCATACCGCCGAAGCGGGGAACGATGAAATCGCTTTCGGCGACTCCGATTTCCGGCATGATCGCGCTGAACTGATCCGGGTCGAGGGCAGGGCCCTTAGGTCGGGTATGACGAGAAACGACACCTCCGGTTCGGCCGCCCCTACCGTCAGCGCGAGGGCGAGCGACGGTGTGCATGACCGCTGCGTCATACGTCCGGGCAGCCTGAACCAGTCGGGCTACGTTGGGAATGATCCATCGCGTTTCGTCCGCGATGGCCGGCAGCACTGACTGATCGCCCATCACCCCGACCTGACACTCGTTGATTACGACTGCCGTGTGTTCCGGCTTGACGAGATCGCTTATGTCGATTGGCACGTGCGGCTCCGTGGGGTAGTTGGCGTCTGGGGCCGGTTGTATCAGTGTTAATCGAAACCGGCAAGAGTTCTCGAAGGCTCCTACTATCCAAAGAGAGCCTGCAAGCAGCACGTGCAAAGGAGGGCGACCATGACCAGTCCGCACGACGAGCCGAATCTCGATGACGTCTTCGAACCGACTGAATTCGCGCCACGTGACCACCACGAGCACGGAAAGGCCCCGAGTCGTCCGAACGACGACGAGCTTGCCCATCGCACCGAAGAAGAGCGGGTGCAGGCCGGCATCGACGACTATGACCCGGACGAGGTCCCACCAGCCACCGACTAGCCGCTAGGCGCTGGCCAAATTGGCTTGCTAGTTTCTGAGTCGTGGTGAGCTACCGGTTCCTCGACGGCATGGGTGATGTCGTGGCTGAGCGTGATTTCGCCGACCACGCCGCCGCCTTGGCCTGGGCGCAGGAGGAGGACGAACTCGACGACGAGATTCAGCGGGTGGAATTCCTTGGGCCGCAAGGGGATTGGCGCTGGGCGGGGCCGTTACAGGGCCGCTAGGCTAACTCTCGGGATCGGCGATGTAACGCTGGCCAGATCACGGCTGTTCGGTAGGCCTGATCAGGACTTCGTTGATGGCAATATGACGGCGGCGCGTGACGATGTAGGCAATCAGATCAGCGATATCTTCTGCCTGCATCCTTTCGATGTCGCCGAATCGAGCACGGATACCGTCCAGGATCTCAGGCCGATTGTGCCCGCTCAGCTCGGTCTCTACTGCGCCAGGTTCGACCAGGCTCACTCGAACGTGACGCTGAGTCACCTCCTGACGCAAGGCCTCGCCGAGCGCACCGACGCCGTGCTTGGTGAGGTTGTAGACACCGCTGCCGCTTCGCGGGACTCGACCCGCCACGCTGCTGATCAACACCAGGTCCGCGACGTTCCTCGGCGCCTGTTGCGCGGCCGAAAGCAGGTGCGGAAGGGATGCATGAGCTGTGTACAGCAGCCCGGAAACGTTGATGTTGACCATTCGGTCCCACTCCTCGACCGGCGCATCGACGACCGGACCGAGCAACATGACGCCGGCATTGGCGATGACCGTGTCGAGGCGACCGAACTCCCCCACCGTGGCCGTCACCGCGGTTTCGACCTCTTCGCGTGAGGTCACGTCCGCCTCGATGACGAGGGCGCGCCCGCCGCTGCGGATGATCGAGGCAGCGAGATGTTCGAGTCGGTCCCGGCGTCGGGCGACCAGCGCGACCGCCGCACCGTGAGCTGCCAGTGCCGTTGCTGTAGCCGCACCGATTCCGCTGCTCGCACCCGTGATCAGCGCTGCCGTGTCGAGGAGTGCAGTGCTTCGCGGCGCCGAGTCCTGGCTTGGCGAGGACGGGGATGAGGATGAAGTCGTCATGTCCGCAGTTCTACACGCTCGGCGCGACGTGGTGTTCTGCCACCAGCGTCACTGCAGGCCAAGCATCATCCTGATGGCCGGCGCGTCGTAGGACCCGGTGAGCCCCGAGCTGACGTAACCGGCGTCGTTGATGATGTTCATGCCGCTGAGGTTGCTCGCGGCCTGGCTACAGAGAAAGACCAGTGGGTAACCCTGCTGCTCAGGCGTGGACGCCTCGATGCCGGTGTCGTCGCGGTAATCCTTTGCGAATCCGAGCCACGTCTCGGCGTGCGCGCGTGCCAACGGCGTGTCGGTCGGGCCGGGCATGATGCTGTTGATCCGCACGCCGCGTCGTAGGAACGGATAGGCCTGCCGGGCTACGTAGGCGCAGATCGCCTGCTTGGACCATCCGTAGGTCGCGGTATCAGGATTGGCCTCGATCCAAGCCGAGGCAGCATCGAAGTCAGGAGTGTCGAGGAATTCGATGAGGCGGGGCAGGTTCGCCTCCCAGCCGAGACCAGCTACCGACGAGATCATCGCGATGGCAGAGCCTTTGGGCAGGTTGTCGCTCTCGAACAGACGGTCGATAAGGTGCCGATGGCCGATGAAGTTGGCCTTCTCGATGCCGGCGGTGCCGTCGGCGACGCCAGCGCACGACAACAATGCATCGACGGGCCCGCCGACCTGGGTCAGCGCTTCGTCAATACTGGCGCTTTCCCGCAGATCCACATGTACCGCCTTCACGCCGGCAATGTCGATGTCCTGGAGGTCGAAGACGATCACTTCGGCTCCAAGGTCGCGGATGATCGCGGCCGCGGCGGCGCCCATACCGCTGGCGCCTCCGACAACGAGCGCGCGCTTACCGTCGAATCGAAATGCGTCGATGCCCATGCGCAGAACCTTTCGGTTAGGGCGAGAGGGTCCAGCCGCGAAGCTCGCCCGCTAGCGCTCTGTCTCGCGTGCGCCCGCCGCGCGCGCCTACTCGCCGATCATGAACTGCTTTTGCCTGATGGTGCCATTGATCTGACGGTCGCGCGAGACCCAGCTGTGTTGTTTCATCACAACGACGCAGGCGTCGCCCCTGGTCAGTTGATTTACCGCTCGGCCCGCAGTGCCGGGGCCGCGACCACCGACCGCAGCCGTTGGCGAAAGATCTGTCGATGCAACAAGGTCGATCGCCAGGCCGTTCGTATTCCGTAAGTGCTCCACGCACAGATCGACAGGATCAGCACCGCGACGATCCCGTCGAGCCACCAATGGTTGCCCGTGGCGATAACCACGAACACCATGATGGCCGAGTGCGCCGGGCCGATATAACGCCACTGACTGGTGCTGATTCGCCAGGTGTAATACCCGACCAATACCGCCCAGGCGACGTGCACCGAGGGCATCGCAGACAACTGATCGATGGGCAGGCCATTGCTGTAGACCGACTGCCCGTAGAGAAGGCCGGTGTCGACAATGCCCGGGAGCATCCGCGGCGGCGCAACGGGTAACAGTTGGACGAGCAGGCAGCAGAGGGTGGTCCACGCCATCACCATCCGCACCGGTCGGTAGCGGTCTCGATGCCGGATGAACAGCCAGATGAGAAAGACCAGCATCACCGAGATGTGCATCGCGGCGTAGTACAGGTTCGCGCCTTCAACGAGCAGCCGGTGCCCGAGGATGAGTTGCTGCAGATCCGACTCGGACGGCAAAGGCAGGTTTCGTTCGAAGCGCTCGATCCAGCGCGACCGTTGAAAGGCGCCGTCGGTGCCGGTGACCGAAATTCGGCCTGCGAGCTGCCACAATCCGTACAGCACACCGATGACCGCGGTCTCTCGGGCAAACGCTCCGACGGCTCGCACTGCGCGACTGGTCGACAAGGCCATACCACCACCGACCACCGTCAGCACCGCCGCCACCTCGCCGGAATGCTGCCAGGTCAGCCCTACGGTCTGCACGCTATGACTATGCCGGTACTGCCGGCTGCGCGCTAAAGCGGGCCGTCTTCACTGCCCCAACCGGACGCGCACCGAGGCACCGAGCTGCTGGTGGTTGTTCACCCCGCCAGACTATGGCCGAGCGCCTGCTGAATAATTAACTCATGAGAGGGCCTGGCTTTGAGAACATGGCAACGGTGCTGGTCAATCCAGCCGTGCTCGATGATTTCGAGCTCGACCTGATGTCGCATGACTTCCGGGTGTGGGCGGTGCACGCCACGTCGACATTCGCAGACGGGCAACAAGCGGCGATGCAGATCCGTCGTGCGCTCATTGACTGGAGCAACGGGAGATGGCAGATCGCAGCGGACTGGACCGTCGTCTGGATCACCTTCGGGGACAGCTGGCAGGACGGTGACAACCCGATCCCCTGGCCAGCGCATGATGCGTTGTGGAAAAAGCTGGCGGAATACTCAGAGAACGTCCGTTACAACCTCGGCCTCGGGGGCGTACCGAAGCTGGGAGTCCCTCGGGAGTAGCGGCCTGCAGGGTGTGCGAACTCAGACCTCCTGCGCGCGGGACAGAATCTGCTCAGGGGTGTATTTGCCAGACATCTCGGGGTGCGCAGCCGCGAAATGTGCGTTGACGCTTTCTACAAATTCTTCGTCAGTCTCGCCGGTCAGTGCTTCGCCGCATGGGCAGGTCATGGCTTTCACGTGACGTTCCTTTCGCAGAGATCTGAGGACGGTTCGACACTACCGATCTTCCGCGCAAGCCGCAGCAGGAGTTCTGGCAAGCAACGTCGTCGTTGACGATGTCGTCACATCTATAGTTCGTCGAGCCAGATCTGTACCTGCGGCAGCGCAGGATGATCACATGTACGAGCAGTCAGCGACGCAACTGAAGGTCACCCAGAAGACTGAGGCGGATGCGAGCGCCATCTTCGCCATCTTGGCCGACCCGCGCCGCCACGCCGAGATCGATGGCTCGGCGATGCTGGTGGCAGCCGTGGGCAGCACGGTGATCACCGGTGTCGGCGAGATGTTCACGATGCAGATGCACATCGACGGCATCGGTGACTACCGCACCGAGAATCACGTCGTCGAGTTCGTCAAAGACCGTCGCATCGCTTGGATGACTGCAGGCGTCGGACGGCCACCCTCTGGCCAACACTGGAGCTGGCAGCTCGAGCCGCTGCCAGGCGGAGGATGCGCAGTCGTTCACGTTTACGATTGGTCGCGCGTCACCAATCCGAAGATGCTTGAACGCGTGTCATTCCCGCTTGTGCCCGCAGCAGATCTGGAACAAACGATAGCCCGCCTAATCGGCGTATCGGTTTAGCGATGAAGGAGAAGGATGTCGGCCCAGCCCATCGTGGTACGAAAGCGCACAGCGCAGGACGTGCCAACGTGCGTGGACATACTCCGCCAAGTCCACGGTGCCGATGGCTATCCCCTTACGTGGCCGAGTAATCCGGCGGCATGGCTGACGCCGACCGGCCAGATAGCGGCCTGGATCGCTGTGCAGGCGGGCGTCGTCACCGGCCACATTGCCTTGGTACGAGGCGCGCCTCGAGGTGACGCCAAAGCTTTCGCGGAGGCAGAAATTGCTCGACTGTTTGTTTCCCCAGCCGCGCGCGGGGTTGGCGCAGCGGCCGAGCTGGTTGACGTCGCCACGCAGTTCGCACACTCCCAGGGTCTGACTACCTGGCTTGAGGTCGCCGAGGACTCCTTGGCCGCTGTCAGCTTCTACCAAGGGCGGGGCTGGAGATTGATCGAGTCGGCGCCGGCCTCCTGGACGACAGCTGAGGGTCGGCGGCCAACTGTCCTCAGATACCTCGAACCGGCGCCGGGCCGCTGAACAATTCACGACCCGGCAGGCTGCATCTCGCGTGCGGATTAGGATCCATATCCGTGGTTACCGAGTCGGATGTCGAGCTGAGCGATGGTCGGACGCTGCACGTCTATGACACCGATCCCGAGAGCGCGAACACGCACTTGGCGGTCTTCTGGCTGCACGGCACTCCGAACACCGGAGCACCCCCGGAGCCGTTGTTTCCGGCCGCCGCCAGGTATGGCATCCGTTGGGTTTCCTATGACCGACCGGGGTACGGTCCGTCAACGGTGCAACCTGGCCGAGCGGTGGCGGCAGCGGCTGGCGACGTTGCCGGCGTTGCAGATGCGCTGAGCATCCAACGGTTCGCGGTAATGGGACATTCTGGCGGCGGCCCGCACGCGCTGGCCTGCGGCGCTCTCCTGCCCGGACGTGTGCTGTCCGTCGTTTCTGCGTCCGGGTTGGCTCCACTCGGCGCCGACGGTCTGGACTGGTTCGCAGGTATGGCCGCGGCCGGTGTGGCGGAACTGCGGGCAGCCATCTCGGGTCGTACTGCGCTGGAGAACTACCTCGCATCCACGGACTTCGATCCAGAGCAGTTCACCCCGGCAGATCATGCCGCGTTGGAGGGAAACTGGTCCTGGCTCGCTGGTGTGGCGCGCGAAGCATTCGGAGCTGGGACGGACGGGATGGTGGACGACAATCTGGCCTACGCCGCCCCTTGGGGGTTCAGCCCGGCAGAGGTCGCCGCACCCGTGCTCTTTCTGCACGGTGGCCAGGATCGGATCGTGCCGAGCTCACATGCCGTGTGGCTCGATCGTCATACCCCTTCGTCTGAGCTCTGGTTGCGAGCGTCCGACGGCCACGTCTCGGTGCTCGATTCCGGCCCCGCAGCGCTCGAGTGGATCTCTGCCCAGCACATTTCCGATTAGTGACTTGTGGGCTGGTCGTTTATTTACGGCGCAGATCTGCGCGAGGTTGAACCGTCCCGATCCTGTGAGCGTGTTAAGTCTGTCCGCTCATTTTCTAGGGAAGGAGTGTGCGATGCGTTCAAGCACACTGCGGCGGGGAACGGCGTTACTCACTACAGTCGCGGCATCGGGATTCTTGGCGTGGTCCATACCCGCCGCCGCTGACCAAAGCGATCGGGGGTCCTACGTCGAGACCGTGATCGTCTCCGACCAGGCCGGCATCGCGCCCGTCACCGATACTCACCTCGTGAACCCCTGGGGTATCGCGTTCGGCCCGACGACTCCGCTCTGGGTCTCCAACAACGGCACGTCGACAAGCACGTTGTACAGCACGAACACCGGCCCGACCCAGGTGCCGCTGGTGGTGACTACCCAACCAGGGCCGACCGGCGTCGTGTTCAACGACACGACCGAATTCACCCTTCCGGACGGCACTCCGAGCAAGTTCCTCTTCGACAGTCTGTCCGGCCAGCTGTCGGCCTGGGGAGGAGGCACCCAGACGACGACAACGGCAAGCGTGTCGGGCACGGTCTTCACCGGTCTGGCTCTCGCCCACACAAAGGATGGTGCGCGCCTCTACGCCGCTGATGCTGCAACGACGAATGTGCTCGTGTACAACGGCAAATGGCAGCTCGACAGCATCCTCAAGGACCGCAAGCTGCCTGCTGGCCTCACGACCTACAACGTCGCGGTGATCGGCAAGAACATCTACGTGAGTTACGCGCCGCCACCCGGCGTGCAGTCGGCGGTACACGGCGCGATCGACGTCTACAACCTCGACGGCAGCCTGCAGCGTCGCTTGATAACCGGCGGCGTGCTGGATGGGCCGTGGGGCATGGTCATTGCGCCGCACACGTGGGGTCGATTCGCCGATGCTCTACTGGTCGGAAATGAGGACGGCGGCCAGATCAACGCCTTCAACCAGCACACCGGACGCTTCCTGGGCACGGTGCGCGACGCTCACAACCAGCCGATCGGAGCGGACGGATTGTGGGGAATGGCGTTCGGTAACGGTGTCATCGGCACGCCGAATGACCTGGTGATCGCTATCGGCACCGACGAATACCAGCACGGCATCGTCGCGCTGGTCCACCCGACACCCAAGAAGGCTCATCACAGCTGATCAGTGATAGGCCGAGTTCAGACGCTGGGTCGGGTCTGTCGCCGACAGCCCGGCCCAGCACTGACTGGCCGCGCCGTATCTTCACTTGCGGAGTCATTACTACGTGGCATTCAGCGCTGAGAGTCGGTGCTTACATTCGGTGCTGACATTCGTGCCGATCTGATCTCCAGTTTCCATCGCGAAATGAAGATCGGTGAGTCAAAGCGCGTCCGTGATAAATTCCTGAATAGAGACAGTGTCTGTTCCGAGAAACCGGCTGATCGTACGATCGGAGACAAAATGACTCAAGAACTTCAGGCAGATCCGCGAGATGCGGTTATTTCCGAACTTTGTCCGTTCAGCGACGTCATCACCGATGGCCGCAATGATCGGCCACCACTCACATCATTTGACGAGTACGACCGAATCAGGCAAGCAGGCCGCCGTTTCACGCTCGGCACCGGCGATCTGATCTATACCCGTGCAGACGATATCCGCGACATCGCACAGCAGCCAGAGATCTTTCACAGCAAGGCCTATGATCCCGTGACCGGTGAGCCTGCTGCGTTCACCTTGGTGCCGCAAGCGATCGACGGGCCCCTGCACGGTATCTGGCGCCGTTTGGTGGGCCCATTCTTCGCTCCCGGTCACGTGGCGCAATGGGAAGCGTCAGCACGTGTGCTGGCGAATGATTTGATCGACGACTTCATCGACGACGGTCGTTGCGACTTCATCAAGCAATTCTCGCTGCGCTTTCCGACCTCGATGTTTCTAAAGCACGTGATGGGCCTTCCCGTCGACCTGCTGGAGAAGTTCCTGAGCTGGGAAATGGACATCATTCACGCTAAGGACGATGACCCGGGCGCCGCTTACCAACGGCAGGTCGCAGCACAGATCGAAGTGACGAAGTACTTTTCGGACATTATCGCTCAACGGCGCGCCCTGTCACCGGAAGACCGCGGAACCGATCTGACATCGCTGGCCATGAGCTGGAAGATCGACGGCGAGGACGTCAGCGATCAGGACTTGTTGTCCTTCTATCTTTTGATGTTCATGGCTGGACTCGATACCGTCACGGCTGAGCTGGGTTACGGCTTCCATCATCTGGCTACTCACCCCGCAGATCGCGATCGGCTGGTGCGCGATCCCAAGATCATTCCCAATGCTCTCGAAGAGTTGCTCCGCTTCTATCCGATCGTGAACATCAGCCGCACCGCCATGGCCGACACCGAAATCGACGGCTGCCCGGTCAAGGCCGGTCAGCGGTTCACATTGGCCCTGTCTTCGGCGGGCCGCGACGATGAACAGTTCGAACATGCCGATCAGGTGGACTTCGACCGTCGCGACCTCTCACACATCACCTTCGGCGTCGGTCCGCACCGCTGCCTGGGCTCGCACCTTGCCCGGATGGAATTGATGGTGGCGTACGAGGAATGGCACAAGCGCATTCCCGAATACCAGCTCGACGAGAGGCAAAGCTACGACGAGTCTCAGGGCGGCCTGTTGGGGCTCAATAGCTTGCCTTTGATCTGGAACACCGACACGACCCACCCGCGCGCCTGACTCGACGCTCCCCGGTAAAGCCAACGGTTGGGGGTCAAGCTCGCCGAAGGAGCAGGTAAGACCGGTCGCTGGCGTGTTCGTGACCATCGTGAGGCGCGCGGTCTAGCCGAGCCACCAACTCGAACCCGACGTCGGCCAACGTTTTTGCCTCCGCGGCAGGGTCGAGAAATCGAAATGTCAGGTCAACGTCCTCATCCCACCAGCGCGTCATCGTCCGGGAGTCTCCGGCCGGGTTTTCGGCATCCCGAATGTGAAACGCCACCAAGGCGTGCCCGCCCGGGCACAGGACGCGAGCCAGTTCTGCGTACGCCAGGGCGCGATGCTTGGCGTCGAGATGAATAACGGCGTACATGCAGACCGCACCGGCCACCGCACCTGACCGGATCGGAAGCGCAGCCATGTCCGCAACGCAGACTGGCAGCGAGCTATCGGCACCCGCCGCAACCGTGCACATGGCCTGGGATAGATCGATACCCGTGACCTGGACGCCCCGCTCGCGAAGATACCGACCGACATGGCCAGGTCCGCAGCCAACATCGAGGACAGCCGAACCGCCGACCAGCTCGCAGAACCCATTCAGTAATGCGCGATCCAAGGGCTTCGTGCTCAGTTCGTCTGCGATCTCGCTCGCGTACTGGTCAGCGACCAAGTCGTAGCTCCGGCGCGTATTCGACAGCTCGGACACGCTCACAAACTAACCTGAACGCGGACGGTTGACCAATGGTTTCAGACAGGAAAGGCGCGCTCGAGTTCCTTCAGGCACTCCCCGGTCGGGAGAAAATCCCCGCGTCGTAAACCGGTAATCATGTCGCTGAGGGTGTGGTCCTCACCGATGAAGCGGCCATCCTCGGCAACGGGACGGACAACGTGCTGCCGAGCAAGGTGATATCGCCGCTCGGACAGAAAAAGGGCTATCGCGAGATGGTTGCGATAGAGGTCGCCGTGCACTTCGAGCAGCGCCGCAACGTTCAAGTTGTCGCCGTCAGGAAGGGATGAGTGGTCAAAATTCAAAAGATCGCGGTCGGAGACCATCGGTTCATCTCACCAGCAGTGCGACCCAGGTGCAAGGAACGGACGAAAACCTCACATTCAGGGAGCCTCGTTCTTGAATTGGTATTGCACCCGCACCGAGTCGGACAGCGGCACGACGAGCGTCGAATCGCTTGCTGACCACCGATCGGGCACCAGAAACATCCGGTTGTCGCCTTCGATAAGCAGTCGCAGATGCCGGTACCGGTAGTGAAACGTCTGTCCCTGCGAGGCGGGCAGTACCGTCTCCTCGACTCCAGGGTCGCGCAGGAACAGCCGCTCGTGGGTGTCCAGGATGACGCTGGGAAGTCGATCGAGGTGATTGGCTTGGTAGTGCGCCAGGCCCCGCCCCGACCATTGTGCGATGGTCGCGGTCGCCCAGAAGATGTTCGCCACGATCACCACGAAGATGAGCACACTGCCCGAGCGCCGGAGTGCGACCATCGAACGATCTGCATGTGCACGCGCTGCCTCGCCGATTGCATCGTCGGCTGCATCCTCGGCCGAGGCCGTCGGTGGTCTCGGACGCAGCACCGTTTGAATACGCGAGGTATAGGCAACCAAGGCCGCACCGGCAGCGAGCACCAGCGGAGTGACGAGGTTGAAGAAGCCCCACTCACGTAGGTACGGATAGCTGAGCAGCAACACAATCCCGGTGAACAGCATGCCCAGCCCGGCCCAGACTGCCTGACGGGCCCGCGCGCGATATCGCGCCAGTCTGGGCGCCTCTTGCGTGCGCGACGCGACCACTCCGATACGCCGGCTTATTCCGGCGTGCAGCCGAAGCAAGCCGATGCCGAGCAAAGTCAAGGCCAGCAGCGGCACGAGCAATGGCTGAGGGCTGCGCATCACGTAGTCACGAGTACTCAGGCCAATGGTGTCGACGTCGACGCCGAAGTAGTCGAACTGAGCTCGTGAGGAGACGTAACCGAAGTAGAACAGCAGTCCACTCAGTACCGTCGCGGGCGCGACGATCGTCGCCGCAAAATTCACCCAACGCTCGAGTTGCCCAGCTGAGCTCTCGGCTGCCATCGCAGTCAACCGCCAAAGACGTGCGGGCGCGGGTGCGACCAGGAATCCCCGCCTTCTGAAGGTGATCCCTCGGTTACCGAGGATGATTCGCTGGCCCCGCCTACATTCTCGTGTCGGGCCACGAAAGCCACCGAGGATCCAGGGCCGTCATTGACCGCCTTGCCGAAACTGGCGCAGCTGTTCTGGTCTGCGCATTCGACCGTAGCCGAGACGATCAGAGTCACGTCGCCTACTGCATCAGCGATCTGAGTACCAGCGGCCACGCAAGCAATGTCTTGGGTGTCCTGTGCCCAGTGCCATGAGTTGCAGGACGGCTTGTCCGGCGGGCAGGCGTTGCCGCCGATCTGGAAGATTCCCGACGGCAGCGTTCGAAAACCGTCGAGAGCGATGTTGATGCCAGGGGGAATCGGTTTGCTGCCAACCCAATTGACCTCGACGCATTGCTGCGCGCCGCTGTCGTCACCGACGGCGCCACCGCCGACCGGGAGCGACGCGAGCGAGATCGAGGGGCCGCTTTGCTGGCTCTGCTGTGGAACCTCCGGGCCGGCGCCCTCCGTCGCCGGCGTCGTGTCGTCGGCGGTTACGTTCGCGTCCACGGCCGAGCCGGCCGAGGTCGTTGAATCGGTGGCTTTCGTGCCGCAACCCGCTAGGAGAATTATCAGCACAGCGAGCACCGCGCCACCGCGGATCCTTCGGGCTGCGTTCATGGCGAGCCACCTCCGAGTGGGAACCTCTGCATCAAGGAGGCGTGACGCGGGCGTCAGATACCGGCCTCGGAGGCACCTGCCCGAGCTCGGCCGGCCGCCAGGCTGATCAGATCTCGCGCCGCGCCGGCTGGAGGTGTACTGGAGCCGACCCAGACCGCTCGCAGGGTTCGCTCGAGCCGGAGCCCGGCTACCCGAACGGTTCGGAGCCTGCCTGCAGTCAAGTCATCGGCTACCGCCAGTTCGCTGAGCACCGCGGGTCCGGCGCCGGCTATTACCGCCGCCCGTACCGCGGCGCTCGTCGACAGGGCAAGCGCGGGCGCGCTCGGCGTTGCGCTGGGACCCAAAGCGGCATGCAGGGCTGACTCGAGGGCGTTGCGAGTGCCCGATCCTTCCTCGCGTGTCACCAGTGGAGTGCTGGCCAGGTCCCGTGGGCTCAGCGGCTCGCGGCGACGGACCCATGGATGATCAGGGCGTACGACCACCACTAGCCGGTCGCGTCCAACGCTGCGGCTACGGAGCCCACGTGGCGCTGACGGGCCTTCGACGAAGCCCACATCCGCCGCTCCTTCGCGCACATCGGCTGCTACCGCGTCGCTGTTGGTCGCCCGCAGGACGACGTTCACCGGGACGGCGCCTCGGCTGGTAGCCGCTGCGTTGAGGGCGACCAACCACGCCGGCAGCAATTGCTCGGCAATCGTGAGGCTCGCGCTGACTCGTAGCCGCGTGACTCTGTCGTTGCGCAGCGACGCCAGCCCCGCATCGAGTTCGGCGGCGACATCGAGCAACCTCGCCGCCCACTCGGCAACGACAACTCCAGCAGGGGTGAGGGTCGAGCCGCGGGCCGTCCGCGTCATCAGTACGACGCCGGTTTGAGCCTCGATCGAGGTGATACGTGAAGACACAGCCTGTTGGCTCACCCCCACCTCGGCGGCGGCGGTGTTCAGGCTAGCTGTTCGCGCCACCACAAGCAGTAATTCCAGCGCGGCGAGATCAGGGACGTGACTGCTGAGCACATTGATTCCCCTCATACAAACCAGGGTTGTAACCATACAACCATGACACCCCTACTCGCGAACCGAGTCTGCGGGCACTGTGAAGCCATGAGCCTCAGGACGTCAGCGCCGCCGACACGAGGTATCGACGGCCGGGCAGCGGTGCAGACCCAATATGGCCGCGGTGGCAGTCACCGGCTGGCCCGCTTCGGACTGCTCGCCGAGTTACAGCGTCCGAGCGAAGTGTTCGCAAACCTGACGCCGAACTGGTTCGCCTCGATCATGGGAACAGGGATTGTCGCGGTAGCAGCGGCGAGTTTGCCCGAACAGTGGCCAGGACTGCATGCCTTCGGGGTAGCGATGTGGGCTGCGGCCTCGGTGTTGTTCATCGCGCTGAGCGCAGCCACAGCCGTCCACTGGATCCGGCACCCTCAGACGGCGCGAAGCTATGCGGTGCACCCGGTGATGGCGCATTTCTACGGCGCGCCACCGATGGCCATGATGACCATCGGTGCTGGAACAATCCTGCTTGGCAAGGACATCATCGGTGTGCATGCGGCGGTCGATCTCGACTGGATGATGTGGACAGTGGGTACCATCACCGGTCTGGCTGCGGCGACGATCGTGCCTTATCTGATGTTCACCCGACATCGCCTCGACGTGAGCGATGCCTTCGGCGGCTGGCTCATGCCCGTAGTGCCGCCGATGGTGTCGGCCTCCACCGGGGCGCTTTTGATCCCCCACGCCGCCGCAGGCCAGATCAGGCTCACGATGCTGATGACTTGCTATGCAATGTTCGGCGTGAGCCTGCTCGCGTCAGTCTTTGTCATCATGATGATCTGGAATCGTCTTGTCTTCCACAAGATCGGTGAGGCGCGCATGGTGCCGACCCTCTGGATCGTCCTTGGCCCGCTGGGCCAGTCCGTCACGGCGGCCAACCTGCTGGGTGGCGTGGCGCATGAAGCACTTCCCGCGCCGTACTCAACCTCGCTGCAAGCATTCGGTGTTGTATACGGAGTGCCAGTATGGGGATTCGCACTGCTGTGGGCGGTTATCGCGGGCGCGATAACCGTGCACGCCGCACGAGAGGGGCTGCCCTTCTCCCTGACCTGGTGGTCATTTACCTTTCCTGTCGGGACCTGCGTCACTGGCACCAGCGCGCTCGCCCTGCACACCGGATCGGAGCTGTTCCGCTTTGGCGCGGGGCTGTTCTACGCCGCCCTGATCTTGGCGTGGGCCCTCGTAGCCGCCCGAACGGCACACGGCAGCATCAGCGGACGCCTGTTCCTCGGTGGCACCGGCCCGGTCACCCACTGACACCTGCCCGCTTGATTCAGGCAAGGATCGCTTGCGACAAGCGGGCGAGAACGACGCCGACCGGTTCGGCTGTCGCATTGCGGTAGCCGGTCCCGGCCCACAAGTTGACAAGCTCGGGATCGCCCGCAGCGGCCGCCGCTCGGCGTAGCCCGCTTGTCAGGTAGTGCACTGCGGGGTAGCCGGCCGGAGCTTGGGCATCGTATTTGTCGACGAAGCGGTTTGGCAGGGCTCGGGCCGGACGCCCGGTGAACGCGCGGGTGACGACGGTCTCGCCGCGAGTCGGGTCGGCTAGGGCGGCCTTGTATACAGCCGAGGCGCCGCTCTCGTCCGTGAGTAGCAAGACCGTTCCCACCATCACGAAATCGGCACCTGATCGTAGGGCGGCCGCCACGTCGGTCGCGGTCGACAGGCCGCCCGCGGCGACCAGCGGCAGCCTGCTTTCTTCATGAATCGTCGCGACCAGCACTGACAACGGCATTGCGGCGACTGGTCGATGCGGTGTCATGGTGCCCGAGTGACCGCCCGCTGCGGCCGCCTGAACGGCCAACACCTCGATGCCGGCCCGCTCAGCCAGTCTTGCTTCGGCGACGGAGGTCACGGTCTGGATCGTGACCGTCCCTGCCTTCCGAAATGCGCTGACGATCGCCGGATCGGGAACGCCGAAGGTGAAACTCACAATGGGTACGGGCGCTTCGAGCAGCAGTTCAAGCTTGGCGTTCCAATAGTCGTCGTCCTCGATCGGTTCGACCTCGCGCAGATCGATTCCGTAATTCTGCGCATCCTCTTGAATGGCCGCAGCGTAACGCCGGAACTCGATCGGGTCCACCGGAACAGGGTTCGGGGCAAAGAGGTTCACTCCGAAGGTCTCGGTGTCTTTGCGGACAGCCTGGATCTGCTCGGCCAACAGCTCAGGTGTCTTGTAGCCACCGGCCAGAAAGCCGACGCTGCCCGCCCGCGCCGCGGCCGTGACCAGCGCCGGCGTCGTGGGGCCTCCCGCCATCGGCGCGGCGAGAACCGGGTTGGCAAGCTTCAAATTCGCCAACGGTGCCGTCACTGCGTCACGCCTGCCATATCCATTGCCGAGCGCCTCCTGTCAGGACCTGCGCGATCCGTCCTCAATCAGAAACACTAGGACTGGACTCGTCGCGATAGGTTGGCGGCATGCATTCGACGCGAGTCTCGGGCCATGTGCGCGCACCCCGATCGACGGTGTATGAGGCTCTACTCGATGCGGACGCGATCTCGAAGTGGCGGGCGCCGAACGGCATGAGTAGTTGCGTTCATGAGTTCGACGCCCGGGAGGGTGGCCGCTTTCGCATCTCGCTGACCTATGACGCACCGGATCGGGCCGGAAAGTCCACAGCTCATACCGACACCTATCACGGGTACTACGCGAAACTCGTTCCGAACGAGCAGGTCGTCGAGGTAGTCGAGTTCGAGACGGCCGACCCTGCGCTTCGGGGGACTATGACGATGACTACCACGCTGAGCGACGCCGCCGGCGGCACAGACATTGTCGTTGTACACGAGGGGATTCCTGATGCTGTGGCCGCTGCCGACAACGAACTGGGAACCCGGATGTCACTCGACAACCTGGCAAGCCTCGTCGAATCGAATTAGCCCCACGCTCTGCATCTAGGCCTCTCCGGGGAGCACGGTGCGCGCAAAAACTTAACGGCCAGCGCAATGGCTTAATCGGGGCAGAGCGGGTCACCATGAAATGACAGGTCGGCCAGCCTGGCCGGTCGGCGTCAACACATACCTGTCATAGTCGGAGGCGCGCCCCATGCCCACAGTCACTACTTCGGACGGCGTCGAGATCTTCTACAAGGACTGGGGCGCGGGCCAGCCCGTCGTCTTCAGTCATGGCTGGCCCTTGACTGCTGATGTCTGGGACGGCTCGGCCAACTTCGTCGCATCGCGTGGCTTCCGGGCAGTCGCCCATGATCGGCGCGGTGGTGGCCGGTCGAGTCAGCCGTGGGACGGCAACGACCTGGACCACTACGCCGACGATCTGGCAGCCGTGATCGAGGCGCTTGATCTGACCGACATCGTGCTCGTCGGCCATTCAACGGGCGGCGGTGAGGTCACCCGTTACATCGGTCGACATGGAACCTCCCGAGTATCGAAAGCGGTCCTGCTGGGTGCGATCCCACCGCTGATGCTCAAAACCGATGCCAATCCCGAAGGGCTGCCGATCGAGCCATTCAATGACATCCGAAACGGCGTATTGGCCGACCGGTCACAGTTCTATCGCGATCTCGCCTTTCCGTTCTATGGCGCCAACAGGGACGGTTCCAACGTCTCGCAGGGCGCGCGCGACGCGTTCTGGCTGATGTCGATGACTGTTGGGATCAAAGGTGCCTACGACTGCGTAAAGGCATTCTCAGAAACCGACCTGACCGAGGACCTGAAGAAGATCGATGTACCAACGCTCATCTTGCACGGTGATGACGACCAGATCGTCCCGATCCAGGCGTCGGCGCTCAAGTCGTCGAAGATCGTGCCGAACGCAACGCTCAAGATCTACCCTGGCGCGCCACACGGCCTGACGGGTGCGCACGAGCAGGAGTTCAATGCCGATCTCCTCGCCTTCATCACCACCTAGCGATTCTGAGAAACGAGGGAACTGCGATGACCGAAGTCAACTCTCAGTCTGCCACCGTCGCTCTCGTGCACGGTGCGTTCGCCGATGCCGGCAGTTTTGCTGCGGTGACGGAGCTGCTGCTTGCCGCCGGCGTCAAGGTCCAGGCGCTCGTCAATCCACTTCGCGGTCTGGCCATCGATTCTGCCTATGTCGCCAGCGCAATCTCGCAGATCCCGGGACGGGTTCTGGCTGTTGGGCACTCCTATGGCGGCGCCGTGATCACGAATGCCGCAACCAACACCGACAACGTCGTCGGGCTGGTCTACATCGCGGCTTTCGCTCCGGATGAAAACGAAACGCTCGGCGAAGTCGAAGGCACTTCGCGAGATAGCGCGCTCGCACCGGCGCTGATGCCGGCGCAGTACCCCACCGGCTCAGGCAGCGAGACGGCCGTCGAGCTCTACGTAAACCCGACGGCCTTCTTCGATGTCTTCGCCAGCGACCTTCCCACGGCGCAGGCCGGCGTTCTCGGGGCCTCCCAACGACCGGTTGCCGCCGCGGCGTTCGACGAGAAGACGGGCGTGCCGGCGTGGAAGACCTTGCCATCCTGGGCTGTGGTGGCAACCGGCGACAAAGCGGCCGGCGCCGACGTCATCCTTTCGATGGCGCAACGGGCAGGCGCCGAGATCTTGGAGATCGACGGGTCGCACGTGATCATGATCTCCCATCCCCAGGAGGTCACCGACGTGATCCTCAAAGCACTGCAGTCGGTGGGCTGATCTGGTGTCGACTCCTGATCAACCAGCCGACGCGCTGGCCGGCAAACTTAAGCGCACCGAGGTTCAACACAAACCTTCGTCGATTCCTGGGCGCGAAATTGTGCAAGTGCTGACCGAGATCCCGTGCGGAGTGGAGTCGGGCTGGCACATCCACCCAGGCGAAGAAGTGGGCTTCATCCTGGCCGGGACCGTCGAGATGATGATCAGGGATCAGCCGACCCTGCACCTGACGACGGGCGACGGTTTTCTCATTCCGCCCCGGACCCCCCACAACGCGCTCGACATCGGCCCCGACACCGGCCAGATGCTGTCCACCTACATCGTCGAGATTGGTCAGCCCCTGGCAACGTTCACTTCGTAATCACCGACAGCCGATTGACTACGCGAGCCGATTGACTACGCGAGCCGATTGACTACGGGAGCCGATTGACTACGGGACCCGATTGACTACGCGCGGGTTGGGCTGTCTCCGTACGCGTGCGCCTGCTGATATCGAGCACCCGCCGCGACTCCGGGCGGGGTAATCGAGTTCAGTCGGTCGAGATCGTCCTGCGTCAGGTCGACGGCCGCCGCGCCAACATTCTCCTCGAGATAGGCACGGCGCTTGGTTCCAGGAATCGGGACCACATCAGTGCCTTGCGCCATCACCCAGGCGAGCGCGAGCTGGCCCGCGCTGCATCCCTTTTCTTGTGCCACCTCACGCACTCTGTCCACCAGGCGGAGGTTCGTGTGGAAGTTCTCTCCTTGAAAGCGCGGTTGGGTAAGGCGCAGATCGCCCTCGCCGAACTCATCAGGGTCCGTCAGTTTGCCAGTCAGAAATCCTCGTCCAAGCGGGCTGAACGGAACTATCCCGACACCCATCTGCCGTGCCACGTCGAGCACATCGTTCTCGATATCCCTCGTCCACAGCGACCATTCGCTCTGCAGGGCGGCAATCGGATGAACCGCCACCGCGCGGCGAATGCTGCTGGCGCTGGCCTCCGACAATCCGAGGTAGCGCACCTTGCCGGCGGCGACCAATTCCGCCATCGCGCCGACAGTGTCCTCGATCGGAACGGTCGGATCGACCCGATGCTGGTAGTACAGATCGATGCGATCCGTCCCGAGCCGCCGCAAACTCGCGTCGCAGCTCGCGTGAACGTACTCAGGCCGGCCGTTGATAACCATTTTGCCGCCGACGCGGGAGAACGTGAACTTGGTGGCCAGCACGACTTCGTCGCGGCGCCCGGCGACGGCGCGTCCGACCAATTCTTCGTTCGCACCACTGCCGTACACGTCGGCAGTGTCCAGAAAATTCACCCCGACATCAAGCGCACGTTGAATCGTGGCGATCGATTCGGTTTCATCGCCCTGTCCGTAGGACTGCGACATGCCCATACAACCAAGGCCCTCGGCTGATACGGTCAGACCGGAGCGACCCAGCCGCCGCTCTGGAGCTTCGATTCGATTCATGGTGACATTCTCTACCTGTCGTCGCCGCGACTTCTTTGCGGCCTTCGCTGCTGGGCGTCACAGACGGTCGAACTCGGTCAGGTTGGATCAGCTGGTGAGCGTCAGTTGGTTGCGGAAGTACTCGACAGTCCTTGCCAGGCCTTCGTCGAGCTGCACCCTGGGAGCCCAGCCCAAACTGTCACGGGCCTTGTCGATCACGGGTCGACGGCGGCCAGGATCATCCGACGGAAGTGGACGAAACTCGATCTGAGTCCCCAGGCCGACGAGCTTGATGATCTTCTCGGCAAGCTCGATCATCGTGAATTCGCCAGGGTTTCCGATATTGATCGGACCGGTGACATCGTGCGGGGAGTTCATGAGCCTGATGAGGCCATCTACCAGATCGTCGACGTAGCAGAACGAACGCGTCTGCGAGCCGTCCCCAAAAATCGTCAGCGGCTCATTGCGCAACGCCTGCACGATGAAATTCGAGATGACCCGGCCGTCGTCGGGCTGCATGTTCGGCCCGTAGGTGTTGAAGATCCGCGCCACCTTGATCGGCAGGTCGTGCTGTCGCCGGTAGTCGAAGAAGAGCGTTTCCGCGCAGCGCTTTCCTTCGTCATAGCAAGAACGGATGCCGATCGGATTTACGTTGCCCCAGTAGCTTTCGTCCTGCGGATGCACCGCCGGGTCGCCGTACACCTCAGACGTTGAAGACAGCAAGACCTTCGCGCCGGTGCGTTTGGCCAGGCCCAGCATGTTGATGGATCCGTGGACGCACGTCTTCGTCGTCTGGACCGGGTCGCGCTGGTAATAGATTGGCGATGCCGGGCAGGCAAGGTGATAGATCTCATCGACTTCGACGTACAGCGGAAAGGTCACATCGTGACGCATCACCTCAAGTGACGGCAGATCGAGCAGATCGCCGATATTGGCACGACTGCTTGAGTAGTAGTTGTCGACGACGAGGACTTCGTGCCCGAGCCCTAGCAGGCGCCGGGTGAGATGCGAACCGATGAAGCCGGTGCCGCCCGTGACGAGGATTCGTTTGGGTCGACTGGCGGCCGCAGCTGTCGCGGGGGTGGTTGGGACTGTCATGCGCGCTGTCTCCTCGATCTCCGGGCTAGGGACGCTTTACGGCGACGGCGAACACGGATTGACCGAAAGGCGGTCGTCGCCAAGCTTCAACGCGGCGCATTGCGGGGATTACCCAACGGTCCCACACGGTGAGCAGCGCGCCGCTCTTCGGGGCCATGCCCAACAGGCGCATTCCGACGATCCAGGAAGGCAGCCCGATCGCGTTGACGTAGTGGGCGGTGCGAACCTCTAGGCCAGCCGCCGTCATCGCCTCCGTCAAGCTTTGCCGGGTGTAACGCCGCTGGTGGCCGATCGCTCGATCGAATCGGCTCATCGCGACTTCGAAGGCCGGCACGAAGATCACGACCCGTCCGCCCGGTTCGAGCAAGCCGCCGAAGGCGCGCAGCGCCTCGACGTCGTCGGGGATGTGTTCGAGCACGTTGAACGCCACGACAGCGGAGTAGTCCGCAGTCTCGGTGATCGGTACCACGAGCTCGCGCACGCCTACCAGCGGTTCGTTGGCGAACCGCGCACGCAACCCGCTGAGCCTGCCGTGTTCGGCTTCGCTCGCAGTTATGCGGGTGCCCTTCTCGGCGACGGTAGCGGCGAAATCGCCGCTCCCCGATCCGATCTCCAAGGCGTTGTCGCCGAGGTGAGGCAGGGCAAGATCTGCCTGCCAGGCGCGGTAGTTGACCGCGTCGCTGAGGTCTTCCAGCACCTGGGTCTGCAGCGATGCATCGCCGAGAACCACGCCGTCGTCTGACGTTGAAGAGGTGAATCGCTTTCGCATGACCGTGAACCTAACCCATCACTCTCGCACCGCGGCCCAGCCGCACTGACGCGGTGGCGTGGTGATACTCAGGCTTTGGCCACGTTCGACTGGCCGGCACGCACCCGCGCGGCCCGCTGGCGCGTCAAGATCACCAGGGCTTCGACGCCGTCTTTCCAGGTGAGCTTCTTACCCTCGGCTCGCGAGCGGGCCTTGTAGCTGATTGGTACTTCGTAGGGACGGAAACCTCGACGCAGCAGCTTGCCGGTTATCTCGGCCTCCATACCAAAGCCCGCCGAACGCACATCGAGGGATCGGTATAGGGCGACTGGCATCAGCTTGAAGCACGTCTCCAGATCGGAGATGTACGAGTTGAACGCAAGATTGGCGAAGAGGGTGACTGCCTTGTTCCCCATTACGTACCAGAAGCTGTACGCGTTGTGGCTACCGAACGAGCGCGTGCCATAGACGACAGTAGCTTCGCCGCGAAGCACCGGCGTCAGCAAGGAAGGGATCTCCTCAGGCGCGTATTCGAGGTCCGCGTCGCAGATGATCAGGTAGTCACCCGTCGATTCCGCGGCAGCCCGCCGGATCGCGGCGCCCTTGCCCTGATTGGGCTCCTGACGGAAGGTCCGGACCCGGGGGTCGGTCTCAGCACCGAGAATCTCGGGCGTTGAGTCCTTACTGCCGTCGTCGACGATCACCAGCTCTACCTCACAGGGATACTCCACGCCAAGCACCTGCTTGATCGCAGACGCCAAAGTGCGTTCCTCGTTGTAGGCCGGCATCAAGATAGAAAGCTTCACCGCCACAGGCTAACCCACCGACCTGCAGCGTCGGGCCTTGCTGGCATAAGACGAGGTCGTGTCCACGCAGCCCGTCCTATACAGGCTTTTGCGCGAGGACGACGAGACCCGTTCCTTGACGGGGCCGAGCGCGCTGAAGGTAGCGAAATGGGAGCACCGCGACCTTGATCGCATAGCCGGTCAACGGTTTGGTCGGCTGGAAGGTACGGCCGCTTGCCGATGTCAGTTCCGCAGCCGAGCTCGATGCGACCTTGGCGAGTTTCTTGGCGTCGATGCGGTTGCGTACTGCTTCTAACGCATAACCGAGTGGCCATCCGTAGACGGTTACCTGCGGAGTCACGAACCCAGCCTGCACGAGCCGCTCGGCGATCTCTGCCGGTGCGTAGCGACGAAAATGGCCGGCGTGCTCGTCCATAGCACCGAAACGTTCTTGAAAAGCGGGCACCGACAGCAGAATGTGGCCGCCTGGCTTGACGTATTCAATCCAGTCTGCCAACGCTTCACGGTCATGTTCGATGTGTTCCAGCACCTCGAAGGCGCAGACGAGGTCGTAGGTGGTACCGGTTGGCACGACCGCATCCGTTCCCTGCAGGACAGTCCCGCCCTGCGGCGTAATCCGTCGCTGCGCTACCGCGAAGGACGTTGCGTCGGGCTCGACGCCAAGGTAGGAGTAGCGGCTCGCCAATCGAGCTCCGGCCGCGCCCTGCCCACAACCGATTTCGAGAATGCTGGCGGGCTGCAATTTTCCCAGGAGCCGCGAGACCAGGTCGAAACGCAGCCAGGCCCGAAGAGCAAGAGGCGGCAGCTGAGTCTGCCCGCTGCGTGAAGCGACAGTCATCGGATGTCTCGTTTCTGTGTTCGGGTGACAAGGGCGTCGTGCAGAGTACGAGCTATCGCGCCCGGACGGAAATTGTGCTGGGCATGCTCGAGAGATCCTTTTCGAAGTCGATCAAGGCCCCCGCGCTCGCTCGCCAGGTTTGTAAGAGCTTTCGCTAGTTCCGCCCCGCTATTGGGTTGAACGTATTGTGCGAAATCCCCGAACGAGCGCCGCTGTGGTGGGGTGTCCGATGTCAGCACAAGACATCCTGCCGCGGCACCTTGAAAGACCTTGTTCGGCACTACCCGCACAGCCTTCGGTGAGTCGGCGAAGATACCGAGGCAGACGTCCTGACTCTTCACCAATTCTTGGAGTTCGTCCGGCTCCAGCCAGTCCTTCCAGATCGCAAGGTTCGTATCACCGGCTCGTCCCTTGGTCTCGGCGAGATCTTGGCCAGTGCCCACGAGCGTGATCTCGATCGGCGCGTCTGGCGGGAGGGCCGAGATCGCCTCTCCGATCACCGGCGCTCCCTGCAGTGGAGTGAACAGACCGAAGAAGACGACCCGCAGCGGACCGGGCACGGCCGCGCCAATTTCGGTGACGAACCAATCGGCGGGCGCTCCGACCGGCACCACGACGGCCTTGTGGCGTTGAGACCCGGAGATGAGTCGCGCGTTCTCTTCTGTGTCCACGATCACGAGCGAGGCGCACCGAATTGCCAGCCGATCCAACATTGTGAGGATTCGACGCTTTCCCGCCCCGGCGTGACCACGATCACGGGCCGTGTCGGCGGCAAAGATCAACATGTCAAGAGCGATAGGGGTGCGCGGGAAAAGCAATCTGGCCAACACGACGTCGAAGTGACCTAGATAACCGACCAGAACGGCATCCGGTCGGGAGCCGGACGGTCGCAGGCTGCCAGCGGTGAGTGTGAGCCAACGCCTGCAGAGGCGAACGACAAGCCGGTAAGCGAGCCATGGCTTGGCCAACATGGCGACCCGTTCGGCGGTGCTGAAACCCAGGGGGGCGTTCAATTCCGAAACGTCGTCGCCGAGTTCGCGGAGACCGTCGAGCAAAATGCCGGGGCGGGGGTGCTTCGTTTTGTCGTAGGTGCCGAAACCGAGAACCCTCATCGGGTCGGTCCGTTCCGATGACACCGCACACCGCACTCTAACGCCCCGGTACCCGAACGCCGCGCCGGAAGACTCCGAACCTGTCGCGCCAGCGCTGCGGCTACGGGCCCTCGCTGACTGCCTGCGCTGGACACAGCGGTCGCACAGTTGTCATCTGGGAGCATCTATATAGCCGCAAAGTCCTAGGTAAAGTTCACTTTAGTTTATTTGAGTTGGGTCGACTGTTCCGGTTAGATACGTCTGCACCCATTAATTACTGATCGGATCCTCGCCTACATGGTGCCTCGCCTGCTTGTCTCATCCGTTGTCGCCAGCGCCTTGTTCGTTTCGGTCTTCTCCGTGACGGCGACCGGGTCTCCCGCAGTCGGGGCGACGGTACCCACACCCTCGGCGAACCAGTTGCCGCCACAGCCCGCCTCTTCCGTCGTTCCAACCCGAGGGATGATCCCGCCAAAAACCGGGGCCACGACCAAGATTCCGCGGGTCGCGCACCTTGATCCCACCCTGCAGCAGCCTTCGGCCGGCGGCCCCGACGCGCAGGTCGCGGTAACGGTCACAGGCACCGCTGCGCGAATTCCCGCCGCGCTCAAGTCGGTTGGCAGCCACGCTCTCTCGTCGACTCATGGCCGGGTGACCGCTTACGTTCCGCGACACCGGCTGGCTGATCTTGCCAAGGCAAGCGGCGTAAGCCAGGTAGCGCCGGCCAAGCGTGCGTATAGCGATGCCGCTCCCGTGACAGCGGAGAGTGTCGCCAAATCGAATGCCTCACTCTTGCAGGCTGCCGGCCAGGCCGGGGCAGGCGTCAAAGTCGCGATCGTCGATGCTGGCTTCAGCAATCTTGCCAGCGAGCAGACGGCAGGCAACCTGCCAACCGGAGGCAACCTCGTCCTGAAGAACGAAGACTGCACCAACGCCAACAACCAACCGAGCGTCGACACCGCCCAGCACGGGACGGCGGTTGCCGAGATAATTCATCAGATGGCGCCGCAGGCGCAGTTGTATCTGTACTGCGTGCAGTTCGACACCGGGTTCGCCCAGGCCGGGCAAGACATCGTCAGCGCCGGTGATATCAAAATCGTCAATAGTTCGTTGGGCTTTCCCGCGGACAGCCGCGGCGGCAACGACACCGGCCCGGCCGGCTCCGCCGTCGACACCGTGCACACAGCACGGCAGGCCGGCGTCCTCTGGATCGAATCGGCCGGCAACAGTGGCGTGGACCATTGGGGCAACAGCTCGTTCACGACCTACCGGCCGTTCAGCCAAAATGGGTTCAACTTCGTCAATCTCGACGGCGGGAGCACCATCCAGAGCGCAGAGGACATCGTGCTCGTTCCCCCGAGCCAACAAGCCGAGTTCGTCCTGCAGTGGAACAAATGGCCAACCGATACCACGACGGACGTCAGCCTGAACTACGACAAGTATCAGTGCCCTGCTGCCACCGCGAGTAATCCGTGCCCGAACGCGGGGAACGCGAGCTACATGGGCACGTCGACCATTTCTACCTCGCCGTCGGGCAGCACGCCGGTCCGCGACTCCGGCATAGTCGACAGCTCGCCCATGACCGCCGGACGATACCTGATGTACATCGTCTACCTCACCTACACAGGCGCCCTGCCCGCCGTTCGCTACGACCTCACGTACTGGGGCGATGTTTCGCCGAACGCGTTGTCTTGCCTTTCCGTGAACGGCAATGGCAGTTGCGGTGCCTATGACTCGCGAGCGTATCTGCACAGCATCACCCAGCCGGCGAGCTCTCCCGACGCGATGGCGGTCGGCGCGGCCGACGTCGGCACCTCAAGTTTGGAGCCCTTCAGTTCGCGCGGCCCGAACCTGGACGGCAGCCTGAAGCCCGATATCACGGCATACGACGGCGTGAGTTCCAACTTGCCGGAATTCGGCTCGCGAAGCAGCGGTGGAGGGTTCTACGGCACGTCGGCGGCTGCACCCAACGTGGCCGGTGCGGCGGCGTTGGTGTACGCCGCGCATCCGACCTGGACAGCCGACGAGCTGGAGAGCTATCTCGAGCAGTCGACGACTCAGGCCGCCCAGAACAACAACCTCGGGTGGGGCCTGCTGAGAGTCGTCGGCACGTTCGCACCCGCCCAGTACCAATCGGTCGGCACGCCCGTACGCATCCTCGATACGCGCATCTCCGGTGGCGGTGGGCCGCTCGTCGGGACGAACGTGACGCGTCGTGTCTCACTATCGCCGACGCTGGTGCCGGCAACCGCGACCTCGGTCGTCATCAACCTGACCGGGATCGGTGCGACGGGCAATACCTATCTGTCCGCGTATGGTTCGGCCTTCACCGGCACATCAAACCTGGATCTCAGTAAGGTCGACACGACCGCTGCAGTCGCTGCGACCGTGCCCATTGCGACCGACCCGATCAGCCATGATCGGTACTTCACGGTGCTCAACTCCGCGTTCTCGGTGAACGTTGCCGTCGATCTGGTCGGTTTCTTCGCGCCAGCGCCCGACGCCGTGAATGGTTTTGGCGCCCTGCCGCCCAAGAGGATCCTGGACACTCGGACGGCCAACGGCGGCCATCAACGTCAGTTCGCGAACAATGAGACGTTTGACTTGGCCGTCGCCGCGGCGGGCGTCCCTGACACCGCAACCGATGTAGTCATCAACCTGACCGCCACCGGGGTACAAAGGGCAAATGGTTACATCAGCGCCTATCCCACGCCAGCGGTAACGACGCCCCCCGCGACACCACCGGTTATCTCGACGCTCGACTACACGACCTACACCCGAGCGAATCTGGCTGTGGTCGGATTGTCGAGCGCCACTGGACCCAGGACCTTCACGTTGCGCGTTGCCGGCGCTCCGGTCGACGTCATCGTCGACGTGGTCGGCTACTTCGGGGGCTCATCGGCAACAAGTACCTACACCGCCCTGATCGACCCGGTCCGGATGGCTGACACCCGCAACGGGACCGGCGGCGTCACCGGTGCGCGCGCCACCAACACCAAGGTCGACTACAAGACGGCAGGTCGTCAGTCGGTGCCGATCGGGTCGACGAGCGTCTGGACCGGGGTGATCCCGATCCCGCAGGTCACTGGCTATGTTTCGTTACTGCCCGGTGGAGGTGCGGTCCCTCCGTCCGTGTCGACTGTGGACTTCACCAAGGGACGGGTAGCACCGAACGCCGCCGTGACGATGCTCCCGACCTCAGGAGCCTCCTCCGGCAATCTCCGGGTGTACAACTCTGCCGGACCTGACCACATTGCGGTCGATATCTTCGGCTATTTCAACTAGCTGTGAGCTCCGTTAGCCATCTGCGGTGACACGGCTGGCCAGCCGTCCTAGGCCCGTCGGCTGAGGTAGCCTACGCACGTGCCGAAGACGTCGAGATGTACGGCTTGCTGCCCCAAGATCGTCGAGGCAAGAAGCTGCTGCTCATGAAAATCACGCATGTCTACGAAACGTTCGGCCGCGTTCGCTGATGGTTACAGCCGAAGAGAGCGCCGCCGAGCAGCACCTGACTGAAACACCAGAGGGTGAACGACGCTCCCGGTTCGGGTGGCGTCCCCACTTCATCGACGTCGCGCTGGCCGCGCTGCTGGCGCTGGCGACCTTTGTCGTGCACAGCATGCACTACGTCTTTACTGCGCCTTTTTGGACAGACGAGGCATGGGTCGCCGTCTCCACGAAGATGTCGGTCCGTCAAGTCCCACACGTGACCTCGGTGGTACCGCTCGGCTGGTCGCTTCTGCAGCGGTTCATTGTCTTTGGCGGCGACCAACGGCTGCGTGCGTTGCCGCTGTTGTTCTCTGCGTTGACCGTCGTCGTTGCGTTCGTCCTGTTGCGTTCATTACCGTGGGGCTCGACGATGTGGAGCCGGGTGGCCGGTGTGTTGGGCGGGGTCGCGGTGCTGCTCGCACCGTCGACGCTGGTCCGCAACGACCTCAAGCAGTACACGGCGGACGCCTTCGCCACGCTGCTGATCTTGTTCCTGATGGCCCGAACAGAACGGTCCTGGAGCCGCCGGCGCCTGTTGGTGTTGGCGATCAGCTCGCTGGTGCTGTTCACGATCAGCGTGCCGGTCCTGTTCGTCGCCGTCGCGGCGTTCGGGGCACTCCTCATAGCTTCCGTTCTGCGTCGCAACTGGCATCAATTAGCTGAGCTTGCGATCGTGGCAGGCGGATCGATGATTGCGCTTGGCGTGATCTATCTGGCGATCTACAAATCCCATCAGGGTACGAGCCTCACCTCGTACTGGAACGCCTACTACCTCCCGCACACGGCGCACGGTGCGCTGCACTACCTGAACGTGCGCGGTCACCAGATGGCGACCTATCTGGGCATGGGCCCGCTCCTGTTGTGTGTGCTCCTGGTGCTGGCGGGTGTCGCAACGCTGGTCCTGATCGGCCAGCCCGCGTTGGCGATCGCCGGCCCGCTCCTGACCCTCGAAATGATCGTGCTCGGGGCGGCCAAGAAATACCCGCTCTTCGATGAACGAACCTCCCATTTCCTGACGATGGTCTTTGCCGTGTACGCCGCGATCGGCGTCGCAGGAATCTGCGTCCTCGTCGCACGGCGAGCTGCACCGATTGCCGCCTTGATTGCCGTCGCCGCGATGGCGTTGTTCGCAATCAACGTCCGCGGCGACATTCGTGTGCACAGCATTCCGCGAGAGGACGTCCGCACTCCGACGCAGTACGCCGCGAACCACGTTCAGCCTTCCGATGTGGTTCTCGTCAACCTTTCAGGTAACTGGGGGTTCGCGTATTACTGGCCAGACGACAACGTCGGGTGGCAGCCGTCGAAAGTCGTGGCCACCGATTTTCTCGCTGGCCTACCTGACGACAGTCGCGTGATCTTTGCAGCCGACCGCACAAAGCCCGCGGTTGATTCTGCCGTCGCGCGCGCGGTGACAGAGGCAGCCAGCAGGCCGGGTGCACGGATATGGATAGTGCGATCGCACGTTACTGCAGCTGAAAACGCTGCCTGGCAGGCGGCGATCAATCGCCAGCACGTCAAAGTTGAATCTGTGATTCGGTGCTCACTACTACTGTTGACACCACTCCCCCAAGGCGCCGACGTCGTCAACGCGCCAGTCACGGTGGGTTGCTGAACCAGTGGTCTCGACCACCGCGCCACCGGCGCGGCCGAGCAAGCGTGGTCGCGTCAAATCGGGCCGATCGATAGCTCCGACGTTTGGTTTGGCAGCCGTTGTGACGCTCACGGTCGTCGTCAGACTGGGCTATCTACTGAGCAGCAACGATCGATTCAACGGCGACGAAGCCGTCACCGGAATCATGGTCGACAACATTCTGCACGGCAAGAATTATGCGTTTTTCGCCGGCCAGAACTACGGCGGAACGCTGGAGATTTACCTGCAATCGCTCAGTTATCGCATTCTGCGTTTACCCCAGGACCCTCTCACGCTGCGATTCACGCAATTAGCGCTGAGCGGCTTGACCTGCGCCCTCGTGTACGGCATTGCCAGTCGCATGCTTCAACTGCGCTGGCAGGCACTGGTCGCTGCAGCCTGCTTTGCCGTCGGTCCCTACTTCAACGTGCAGAGCGGCGCGATGTCGATGGCGTTCTACACAATGAGTCAGTTTCTCGGTGCCGCCGGGCTTTACTGCGCAATCCGGCTGTCGCATGATCGCCGGCACTGGCAGTGGACACTCGGACTCGGTCTTGCCTGCGGCCTGGCGTACTGGAACTCACTGATCTCGGCCTATCTCCTGCTGCCGACCGTATTGTGGTTAGCGCCAGTGCTGTTGCGGTCCTGGCGCGCCGCGACAGGTTTCTGCGTTAGCGCCGTGGTCGGCGCAATTCCCATGATCCCGTGGATATTGCACAGCCATCACCTCATTGCCGGGCCCACCAGATTCGGATCGCAATCCACCGTTGCGCATCGATTCCACACCCTGTTCGGGCCGGTTACGCGGGAGTTCCTGGGCTTCGGAATCCAGGGCGGCAGAACGCAGCCCGGTTTGGAGCTACTGCTCATCGGCAGCGTTGCCGTGTTGGCTGCGGGCTATCTCCGGTTGTTCTGGACCCGCCGACATGGCCTGGCACAACTTATCCGTTTTCGAGTGCTCGATCGAGACGCCAAAGACGTGCTCCTGATCGCCCCGCCAATCACGGTGGCAATCTACATTTCGTCCGGCGCCGCCGCATTGAGCCTCGATCCTCGGTATCTTGTCTCGCTCTATCCGTTGCTCGCCGTCGGCGTGGCGGCGATGTTGCCGCGCACTCCGCCAATTGGCTCCTTGCTTGCCGGAATCGTAGCCGTGGCACTGTTCGCGGTGCCTTGCGCTCGGTATTTCGCGCATCCGTCTTGGCAGAGCGACGGCCTTGAGGGAAGAGCTCTCGGGGCTCACGCGCGCAATGCCGAGCTGGAGCAGGTGACCGATTTTCTGATGGCCAACGACGAACGAGTTGTCGGGTCCGGTTATTGGACGGGCATGCCCCTGCAGTACCTGGCGGGCGACAGATTGACCGTCGGAGTCCTCATCGGACCCGATCGATTCAATCAGGTGAAAACCGTTCTTCGAGCCGCGCCAAAAGTCAGCTACGTCATCAACCGGCAGGCCACGTCATTTGATCAAGTAATCGTGAAGAAGCTGGCCGCTCACCACGTCGCCTATCGCAGCACCATCTTCGGCCAATTCGAGGTCATCGATCAGATCAGTGGCGGAGGCAATCCTCATGAACTGGGTCTCACCCCGTAGCACCGTACGGCGGCGATCGCCCGGCAGGTCAAAGGACAACGTTCTAGCCCACACCGAAGGCGGCGACTACAAGGTTCCTGCGGAGTCACGCTGTCGATCAGCTGCGGCAGCTTCGGGTTCGACAAGTGCCGTCGGCTCGAACGTGAAGAAACGGTAGGTGTTGTCCTCACCTTCGACCGCGCCTCGAACCAGCGGACCCGAGTCCTCCTGACTCCCGGACAGGTGGACGAATGTACTGGTGACCAACAGAAGCAGGGCCGCCGTCCGCTCGTCGGGGGGCATGGGGATCGTCGGTGTGCTGCCGAGGTAAGCCGAGTCGTGACCAGTACGAAAGCCGCTTACCGGGTCGTCGCTCTGCCAGACCGGTGTCCAGATCGCAATGAAGGTTTCCGGCTCGGAATCAGGTTGGGCACGCGACTCGGTCGAACAGTCGTACAGCGGTGTCAACGCCCCGGTCCGAAGCTGCTTGTTTGCATCGAAGGCGAACAGCCCCGAGTCGGCAAACAGTTGGGCAAAGGCGGCCAGGGTCGGATCCTCAGTTTTCTCGAATACCGGCTCAGCAGCGCCGCCATCTCGAAACGCGCTCAGGCGTTCGCGCAACGACATGTGCTTGTGCATGGCTAACCCCTTCTACTCGTGTGCGCCTCTAAGCATGACTTGCGACCGGCTGACGGACTAGTCCCGGTGAGCTCGCGCCCTGCCTTGCGCTCGGATCGAACACTGCGGTAGGACAGATCTGACGGTGCGCACGCCAGCACGACGTCTCCCGCCACCTATGTTCCGTGCTCCGCCGACGGTGCAACCCAGACGGCGCAGGCCGATAGTGCAATTGGAGAGACCAATGGAACAGAACGAGGAGCCGTTGGCCGGAGCTGATCTGGCCTCGCTTGACAATGCGACCGAGTGGCTGAATTCAGAGCCCCTGACCGAGTCGGTGTTGCGAGGAAAGGTAGTACTCATCGACTTCTGGACATACACCTGCATCAATTGGTTGCGTTCGCTCCCCTACGTCCGCGCTTGGGCCGACAAATACAAAGAAAACGGACTAGTCGTTATAGGCGTCCACACACCTGAATTCCCGTTCGAGCACGACCTGGGCAACGTTCGCCGCGCGGTGCAGGTCATGCAGATCAACTATCCCCTTGTGATCGACAACGAATACGAGATTTGGCGGGCGTTCAGCAACCACTATTGGCCGGCCCTGTACTTCGTTGACTCAAGCGGTCAGGTAAGGGCGCAGCAGTTCGGGGAGGGCGAATACCAGCAGTCAGAGGCGATTATTCAACAATTGCTTGCCGAAACAGGCCGTGCTGAAATCGGTGGCGAACTGGTTTCGGTCGATGCTCGCGGCGTCGAGGCCGCCGCCGATTGGGGCAACTTGAGATCTAGCGAGAGTTACGTCGGCTATGAGCGCGCTGACGACTTCGCAGCTGTTGGCGGCGCGATAGTCGATCAACGTCACGTCTACGCACCACCCAGCTACTTGAACCTCAACCATTGGGCCCTCGCTGGTGATTGGACCATTCAGCAACAGAGTGCTTTGCTGAACGAGGCCGGCGGTCAGATCGCCTACCGCTTCCACGCACGCGACCTTCATCTGGTCATGGGCCCTGCCACAGCGAACACGTCGGTCCGCTTTCGGGTGCTCATCGATGGTGAGCCGCCCGGCACTGCTCACGGAGTCGACATCGACCAGCAAGGCAACGGCGTAGTCACCGATCAGCGGCTGTACCAACTCATCCGTCAAGCAGGCGCCGTCGTCGAACACCTGTTTGAGATTACGTTTGCTGATCCAGGGGTTCAGGCCTACGTGTTCACCTTCGGATAGCCTTCACCGCCTGCGGTCTTCAGCCAGAAACCAAGGTTTGGTGGTTCCGCGGGCAGGACTACGATCTCAGAGAGAACCGGACGAGTCCGGAGGGAGCGCAATTCATGACCGAACTGCCAGATCCCATCCAGCGGCTGCTCGACGCCGCAAATGCCGGCGACCAACGCGCCTTCCTGACCAGTTTCACGGCGGACGGCGTAGTTGACGACTGGGGCCGTGAGTTTCATGGACCGCGCGCGATCGAGAAATGGAGCGACGCCGAGTTCATCGGCAGCCAGGTCAGTCTCGAAGTTGGCAAGGTCGAGGAACGCGGCGGCGAGTATGTCGTTACTGCTGAGGTCGGCGGAAACGGCTTCGTCGGGCCGAGCCATTTCTCGTTCCGCGTCGCCGGAGATGCGATCGCGAGGATGACCATTCGGGCCTGACTAGAACGAGCGGGCACGGTGACGTCAACCCAAGTCGGCGACAGCGATACCAGCGGCACAGTCGCCATGCATACGATCCGCTCGACCGTCGAAGGCGGAGAATCAAGGTAGACACCGGGCTTCCCAGCGCCGGCGTTCGTGCCGTGATGAGGGCCCGCTAGAGATTCGTCCACTCGCGTATGACCTCAGCCGTGTGTTCACCCGGGATTGGCGGTGGCTGCGGCACACCTGCAGGTGTACGGGAGAAGCGGGGTGCGGGTGCAGGCTGAACCACCCCGTCAAGGTCGATCAACGTTTCTCGAGCGACGATATGGGAGTTTGCTCGCGCCTCTTCAAAGGTGAGCACCGGTGACACGCACGCATCCGTTCCGGCGAAGATCGCTGCCCACTCGTCTCGCGTCTTTCGGCCAAACGCTTCGGTGAATCGCTGTCGCTGATCCGGCCAATTCGCTTGATCGGTATGAACATAGCCAGGGCCGAACTCAAGACCCAACTCACTTGCAAGCAACAAGAAGAATTCCGGTTCGAGGGCGCCGACGGCAATCCACCGGCCATCAGCGCATCTGTACGTGTCGTAGAAGGGTGCTGCACCGTCGAGCAGGTTGACGCCGCGCTCGTCGCTCCATACTCCGGCGCCCCGCCACGACCAGATGAGCTGCGAGATGAGGGTCGCGCCGTCGACCATGGCGGCGTCGACCACCTGCCCGAGGCCGGAGGTACTGCGTTCGAACAGCGCTGAGAGTATTCCGACCAGTACCAACATGGATCCGCCGCCGAAATCAGCGACCAGATTCAGCGGCGGTACCGGCCGCTCGCCGTCTCGACCGATCGCGTGGAGGGCTCCGGTGAGGGAAATAAAATTGATGTCATGCCCGGCAAGTTGTGCCAGTGGCCCGTCCTGACCCCAACCCGTGATCCGGGCGAACACCAAGCGGGGATTGAGGTTCATACACTCCGTGGGGCCGATACCCAAACGCTCGGCGACGCCGGGACGATAGCCCTCGATGAGCACGTCTGCCACCGAGATCAGGCTCAGCAGCGCCTTGCGTTCGGCTCGGTCGTTCAGGTTCAAAGAAACCGAACGCCTGCCTCGCAGCATCGCGTCGACCTTGCCTGGTGGGATCGGAAAGTCATCCCGCCCTGGGCGGTCGACCCGCACGACATCGGCGCCGAGATCCGCCATCATCATCGCAGCGTGCGGGCCCGGCCCGATGCCGCCCAGCTCGATGACCCGTAAACCACTCAGCGGACCGGTCAAGTGTCACGCCCTTTCGTATTGGCCGATGTCAGGATAGGCCGTAACTGCTGGAGGTCGGCGACCCCTGGTCGTACAGACCAGGGACAGCCCACGGGTTCACTCGGGGGCGACCAACGCAATTGTGGACGAGGGTGAATCCAGCGACGCCACAAGGAGAAGACGATCATGCTAATCACAGTGAACTGGCTTCCTCCGGCTGCTTCTAAGACATCTTGCGGGGCGGCATCCCGATGAGTGTTCGCGCTGGCACTTCGCGTCATCTCAACAAGGCAGACGCGCTCTTGGCGGCTCTAGCAGTCGCAACCGTAGCGCTGCTGGCGATCGACGCGTACGTGCATCTCCACGACGCCCACCTGTACGACACACCTGCGGGTGGGAGCATCACTCAGGCCTCCTTGTTCCGCGCCGAGGCAGGCGTGGCGATTGTTGTCGCGATAGTCCTGCTGATCTCCCGGCACTGGATCGCCTGGCTGATCGCGGCGCTCGTCGCCGGCAGCGCTGCGGCCGCGGTGTTCGTCTACACAAACATCGACGTCGGCAGTATCGGACCGTTGCCGAACATGTACGAGCCGACCTGGGCGCTACCGGGAAAGCGGCTGTCCGCGATCGCAGAGATCGCGGCATTCGTAATCGCCGTGATCGGATTGATCGTCTCGCTTCGCCTCCGCAGGAACGCACGGTGACCGGCAGACGGCTGTCCAGGCCGTGCGCCCCCGGGCCTGCCGACCGGGGGTCCACCCAGGGATTTCCCGGGCGCGAGTCCCGTCCGTCGCAAGCGACAGTGAAACCTAGCGGCTCCCGATTCGGGGGCTCGGAGTCCGTCGATCCAAGGTTGGTACCTACGATGAGAGATCACGAAGCGAGCGACACCCATGACTCGCTGCCGAGGATGGACATCGGCACAGCCCTGAGCCTTCTTGCTTCAGCAGTCAAGCGGCGTGGCCCAGACTTCGTGTACCAACCCGTTTGGGCCGACGACTACAGATATCTGACCTGTCTGTACGCCCACGACGGCGCTCCTGACTGCATCGTCGGCCACGTACTGGCCGATGCGGGCGTCCGCCCTTGGGAGCTCGAGGCCATGCGTGACGACGGAATCGAAGATCTTTACCGGGCGGGCAGGTTGCCGATCGCGCTGACCCTCGGCGCACTCGCCGTACTACACGCGGCACAACAGAGCCAGGACCGCGGTTGCCCGTGGTCGGTTGTGCTTGCCGATGCGACTGCCATGGCGGCACGGGTTCTCGATCTCGCGCCGGATGCACTCTTTGATCTGGCCTGGAACTCGGCGGTCGATCTCGTGCCTGACCTCAGCGGGTGACTGGCCCAACGCCTGAGTTCGCAACCCGAAAGGAAACGACATGACGAGCAATGGACTGACCAGCGCTGCGTTGAGCAGAGTGCTGTACACGGCTGAGGCCTTCACCGAAGGCGGTCGCGCCGGTCACGGGCGAACGTCGGACGGGCACCTGTCCGTCGAGCTGTCGGTGCCCGAGGTCATGGGCGGCCAAGGCGGTAACGGCACAAATCCCGAACAATTGTTCGCCCTCGGCTATGCAGCCTGCTTCCAGTCCGCGCTGATCGCAGTCGCCGAGGGTCACGGACTCGACGCGAGCGACTCCAGGATCACCGCCCGGATCGGCATCGGTCCCACTGGGCACGGCGGGTTCGGTATCGAAGCCGCTCTAGATCTGCACGCCCCCAACATCGCATTCGCTGAGGCGACCGAGCTGATGGCTCGTGCGGACCAGCGGTGCCCATATTCGAATGCGACCCGAAACAACATCGAGGTGAGCCTAAGCATCGACGGCACGCCTGTCGCACGGACGGCGGCGTGAAACAGACGGCGTGAAGAGCGAGGAAACAGCAGATGAAACGACGGATCCTAGGCGGGACGGGCATGTCGGTGAGCGACGTGGCTCTGGGCACCATGATGTTCGGAGCGATGGCAAACACCGACCACGAAGAAGCAATCCGCATCATTCACACCGCGTTGGATGCCGGAATCAACTTCGTTGACACTGCCGACGTCTACTCCAACGGTGAATCTGAGGAGATTGTTGGTAAGGCTTTGAAGGACCACCGCGAGGACGTAGTCCTCACGACGAAGTTTGCGTTGCCGATGGGCGCGGACGCCAACCAACGAGGCGGCTCGCGGCGGTGGATCATGCGCGCCGTCGATGACAGCCTCCGGCGTCTCGACACCGACTACATCGACCTCTACTTCATGCATCGCTTCGACCCGGACACTGACGTCGACGAAACGCTCTCGGCTCTGTCTGACTTGATCCGCTCCGGCAAGGTCCGCGCCGTCGGCTCCTCGCTGTTTTCCGCCGAGCAGATCGTCGAGACGCAGTGGACGGCTGAGCGCCGAGGGCATGAACGTTTTCGCAGTGAACAATCGCCGTATTCAATTCTGCTTCGCGGGATCGAATCGGAGGTGCTGCCAGCGGCCCGGCGTTACGGCATGGGCGTGCTGACGTTCGGACCGCTCAGCTCGGGGTGGTTATCCGGACGGGAAAACCCGGCCGTAGGCAACCGCTCCAAGCTGGGCCCCGGCGAGTTCGACCTGGCCGATCCGGCGAACCAAACCAAACTGAAAGCCGTCGAACAGCTCAAAGCGCTCGCCTCGGAGGCTGGGATGCCTATGACCCACTTGGCGACCGCCTTCGTCAGGTCACATCCCGCCGTCACAGCAGTCCTGATTGGCCCGCGAAAGCCAGAGCATCTGCGGGACCTGCTAGCTGGCGCCGACGTCGAACTAAGCGCTGATGTACTCGATCGGATCGACGAAATCGTGCCACCGGGCATGAACGTGAATGACAACGACATCTACAACGTGCCGTCCGCCCTGACGGACAAAAAGCTCCGACGACGTTGATGCTTCGGCAAATCTCAGTCTGCACCGAAGAGTCGGACGATCTTTTCCGAACACCCATTGAAGAAACGAGGTTCGACGATGAGCAATCCTCAGCCAGGTGCCCGGGTGGCGGTTGTCACCGGTGGGTCAGGTGGCATCGGCAGAGTCACAGCCGAACGGCTCGCGAGCAACGGCATGACCGTCGTCATCAACTATGCAGGGGCCCCGGCGCCGGCCAAAGAAGCCGTCAGCTCGATCGTCGATGCCGGCGGCATCGCCTCCTCCTTCCAAGCCGACGTCGCCGACGAGACCGCGGTTGCCGAACTGTTCGACTACGTGGACCAGGCCTATGGCGGAGTAGATGTGCTGGTCCATACCGCCGGCATCATGCTCCTTTCTGGGCTGGTAGACCTCGACCTCGCCGATCTCGACCGGATGCACCGCATCAATATCCGCGGCACCTTCGTCGTCGACCAGCAGGCCGCGCGGCGGATACGAACTGGCGGGGCGATTATCAATTTTTCCAGCTCGGTGGTGAAGATCGCGTTGCCGCACTACACCGCATATGCCGCAACGAAGGGCGCGGTCGATGCGATGACGCTGATTCTTGCCAAGGAGCTTCGAGGTCGCGACATCACCGTCAACGCGGTAGCGCCGGGGCCGACGGCGACCCCGTTGTTCCTCGACGGTAAGAGCCAAGAGACGATCGACCAACTTTCTTCGATGTCACCGCTGGAGAGGTTGGGTACGCCCGCCGATATCGCCGAGGCGGTCGCCTTCCTCGCCGGGCCGGCCCGCTGGGTCAACGGGCAGATCATCTATGTGAATGGAGGCGTTATCTGATGTCGAAGAACATTGTCGTCACCGGAGCGTCAAGTGGCTTTGGTGCCCTGATTGCGCGCGGACTTGCCGACGCAGGCCACACCGTTTACGCAGGTATTCGTGACACCGACGGCCGAAACAAGCAGGCTGTCAGCGATGCCGCTGACTACGCCGGCGACCACCACGTTGCATTGCGCACTATCGAACTGGACGTCAATGATCAGAATTCTGTCGACGCCGCTGTTGCGAAGATCCTCGCCGACACCGGAAAGCTCGACGTCATAATCCATAACGCGGGGCATATGGTTCTTGGCCCGACCGAGGCCTTCACGCCTGAGCAGATCGACGAGATCTTCGACGTCAACGTGCTGTCCACCCAACGCCTGAACCGGGCTGCGCTGCCGCACCTTCGTGCCCAGAACGACGGTCTGTTGGTATGGATCGGGTCTAGCAGCACCCGTGGCGGCACGCCGCCCTATCTGGGGCCGTACTTTGCCGCGAAGGCCGCTGAGGATTCGCTCGCGGTCAGCTATGCCGCAGAGCTGGCCCGTTTCGGCGTCGATACCACGATCATCGTGCCGGGTTCGTTCACAAAGGGCACCAACCATTTCGCTCATGCCGGCCATGCCGCCGACACGGCGGTCGCCGAGGCGTACGAGACACGCTATGCCGGCCTGCTCGATCAAGTCAGCGCCAAACTGGCTGAACTGTCACCGCCGGACGCCGACCCGGACGAGGTGGCCCGTGCGGTCGTACGAGTCGTAGACACTCCGAAGGGGCAACGTCCCTTCCGGGTCCATATCGATCCGGCCAACGACGGCGCCGAAGAAGTCAACGCCGTCGGCGACCGAATCCGCGCTGCCTTCTACCAGCGCGTCGGGCTCGCTGACCTGCTTGCGCCCGCTATTGGGGCTGAACAGCGTGGCTGAACAGATGACTGCCGACGTCTGGAGAGCCTTCATCACTGAAGGAACCCGTACCGGCAAGCTGTCCACGGTGCGGGCGGACGGCAGCCCGCACGTCGTGCCGGTCTGGTTTCTCCTGGACGGCGGCGATCTGGTCTTCACCACGGAGAACGTCACCGTGAAGAGCCAGAACCTGCTACGGGACGAACGAGCGGCCTTGTGCGTCGACGACGAGCGAGCGCCCTATTCCTTTGCGGTGCTACGGGGACACGCCGAGATTTCGGAAGACCCCAGCCTGTTGCTCACTTGGGCTACCAGCATTGCCGCCCGGTACATGGGCGAACAGCGCGCTCAGGAGTTCGGGAAACGTAATAGCGTTCCTGGCATGCTGCTGGTGAGACTGCGGATTGAGCACGTGACCGCCTATGCAGACATTGCGTGATGTCCGCAACCGGCTGAGCGGCGCCGCGGTCTAGGGAGACCGACGGAGCACTGATCTGTCTACGACGGTAAAGGCTGGCTACGCTGATCGCGTGAGCGCGACCTACCTCGACGTCGATACTCTCGCGCAGCTCGAAACCGTCATCGATCAAGCTCGTGGCGGCACACCGACGGTGCTGGTCATCACCGGGGATCCAGGTATCGGCAAAACCTCAGTGCTGGACGAGCTGGCGGCTCGGGCAACCGGTTTCGAAATCAAACGATCCGAGGGGTACGAGACTGTAGGCGCCGTGGTCCCCTACAGTGTGCTGGCCCGCTGGGGGGTCGAGGTCGCGTCGGCGACGGATCCCCTCACGCCAACCCTGGCGACCCAGCGGCTAAGGGCGATGGCCGACGAGGCCACCCAGCACAGGCCATTGCTTCTGATCCTGGATGACCTACAGTGGGCTGATCCTGAATCGATTGAGGTGGCCATCGAGCTCATCACCAGGGCAACCGGCGACCCTCTGCTACTCGCGACCGCCAGCCGTCCGCTGGTACCAACAGCACATCCGGCCTGGCAGCGCTGGACAACTCGGCCCGGACGAACAACGACCATCACGCTCACGGGCTTGAATCTGGACGACGCGACGAAACTTATTGATGACATCAAACCCGGTACCGACAAGCCGACGGCAAAGACGCTCTGGGAACACACCGGGGGCAACCCGCTGTATCTGACGTCGATGGTGACTGAGTACGAGGCGGAGCAGCTCAGCAGGATGCAAGTGCTGCCAGCACCGGCTGCGTTTACCCAGACGCTGTCGATGAAACTGGCCCGGCAGCCAGAGCAGACACGTACAGTCGCGCAGGCCATTTCGACACTGGGCGCTGGCTGGCTGTCGGTCTTCGACGTCGCCGCTGTCGCTGAATTGCCCGACGTTTCCGAGGCAATCCAAAGGCTCATGGCGGAGCAGATCGTGCAGGTACGGCGATCTGCCCCCACCGACATGGTTCGCGTAGAGCAGGGGCTGATCCGCGCGGCGATCTATCAATCGATCCCCACCGCAGTTCGGCGCGGCTTGCATGCCCGCGCAGCGAAGATCGTCACTGGGCGTGCGCCAGTCCTCGATCATCGGGTAGCGGCCGCAGAGCGGTACGACGACGCGCTCGCCGCCGACCTTGAGGATTACGCTGCGTCTTTGCACAACGAGCGGTCATACCGACTCGCTGCGCACTACCGCCGTGCGGCCAGCGCACTCAGCGAATCGCGGGACGAACGCGAACTCCGATGGTTGGAAAGCCTCTTCGATACCTTGTTCAGCGGCGATCGGGCCAGCGTTCGCGCGGAGTTGGCTGAAATCAGCCAGGCATCAGATCGTGGCCGACGGGCCCTGATCGAGGGGACCCTGGCCGTCTGGGAACGTCACCCTCTCGTGGGGATCGAGATCTTCAACTCTGCTCTCGACAAAGCCGCGCACGACAGGGGGCGGCCCACCACGGACGACCCCCCACCGATGGATCCCGGGACCTGCTATCGCATCGAGATCATTCGAGCCTGGGCTGGCTTGCAATCGGGCCTGTCAACTGAGCAGATCCAGAGCGGCCTTGACCGTGCGTCACTGCTCGAGCCGAAAGACCCGGCGGTACAAGGGTTTGCGGTGTGGTGTCGTGGGCAGCTCGCGGCCCGTGTGCTGTCCCCGGAAGAGATCCTGGCGAGCGTTGCCGACCTACCGAAGAATCCCGCCAGCGTGGCGACCGATGCCAGCACCATGCTTGCGTGGCGCGGTGCTCTCTACGCCAGCAGCGGACGATTCCCACAGGCCATCTCGGATCTCACCGAGCTCACTGACCGGATGCAGAAGGGGCAAGCCGACTTCGGAGCCGGCACCTTCCACGCGCTACTCGGCCGAGCGTATTGGTTCAATGGCCAGCCCGGATTGGCGCGCGTGAACCTGCGGATCGCGAGTGAGTTCGCGCCGGACTATCCGCATCCGCTGGTCGCCGCCATCACGCCGCTACTGCCGATCATGGACGAGGACTTCAGCGCCGCGGATGCTGCGCTGTACGCCGAACGTGACCTTCTGGAACGAATGCCCTGGGTCGAGGCGATCGACCAGTGCTGCGTGACCGAGGTGATCAGGCTGCACGCGGCGGGCGAAACCTCTCCCAAACCCTATCTAGGCATGCAGGGGGCTATCAGCGCCATACGAACTGGCTCGGGCCGAAAGAATGCGATCTGGTTGGTCCACGCATCGCTAGCCGCTATCTGGGCAACTGAGCTGGGTGACGCTGAGGCTTGTGTCAATGCGATCAAGGCGGTAGCGGACCGTCTCAGCTGGGCGGAACCCGTCGCCGAATGGCTGCTCGGCTTGATCGGTGAGGCGCGCGGCAAGGGCAAGGTCGCCATCACGCATCTCCGCGCCGCCGTCGCGAACGCCACCAACGAGCTCCCGCTGTACCGCGCGCACATGCTGGTTGACCACAGCCGGTTGGCCCGCATTCTGGGTGAGCGTGAGGTCGCCGCGCATTCTCTGGAGCTCGCCGCCGAGGCCTACAGTGCGGTGGGCGCGGCCGGCTACCTCGCGCGCGTCGCCGTCTTGCGGCAGACCGTCCAAGCGCGCGACGCTACAACGCAGCTGGGCTTGTCGAACCGTGAACGTGACGTGCTGACCCTGGTCAGCGAAGGTATGAGTTACGCCCAGATCGCCCGTGATCTCTTCATCACGCAGAAGACGGTGGGCTACCACCTGGGCAATATTTATGCGAAGGCCAATGTCAGTTCCCGGCACGAGTTGATCGAGCTCGTCCGCCGCGATCCGACGGCGTTCGCACTGCGGCCCCAGACCTGATTCGGTCTGGGGCCGCGAGGCGGGATCGCAATGTGGCGGGTTGCCGTCGGCGGTCATCGGGTGACGGCTGGACGAGCGGGAGCGTCCACGCTGGTGACCCGGTTCGTGTATTTGATCGCGGCCAGGGCGAGGGCGGCCGGGACGGCCCAGTTGAGCAGCAGGTTCGATCCTCGGGTTCCGTTGCCGTTGGCCTCGATCAGACCGGACAGGAGGTGGCTTCCGGCCATGACCAGCACTGCGGTTCCCCAGACGAGGCTGATCCGACGGTTCACGGCACGAAATACCGGCGAGCCCCAGTATTGCTGCGGGACGCTTTCGCGGGCGTACTGCTCGGTGAACGGGACGATCAGCACTGAGCCGAGCATGACAACTGCGAGGATGAGAGTGGAGCTGCCGCGTCCGTAGTCGGCGATGTGGGCCTTCATGGCGTCGTTGCCACCGAGGGCCAGGATCGCCAGTCCGACGAAGGTGATCACGCCCGCTGCGTCGATGATCTTCACGCCGTGTCGGCTGTCTTTGATGATCAAGACGATCGCGATTGCCGCGGCGAGCAGCGCCGCGATGCCCGCGGTACCAGTACCTCCATGCTCGACGATGACGCTGAAAACAACCCAAGGGATCATGCTGGTCAACATCTTCTTGGCGTTCATCTCTGTCTCCGTTTCGATTGGCTCGCCGCTTGGCTGCGGCTGTTGATTCATTTCTACGGAGGTTCGGACCCGAGTCACCTGGGTGAAACTCCTAGTTCTTTGGGCGTCTGCGTCTCGACCAGGACTAGGAATTGTGCCCAGTCGGATGCGGCGCGGTGCCGCATAGAAAGGGAGTGCGGGTTGATCGCCAACTCGCCTACACAGAACCAACTGTGACGACAGCGAGGGAAGATGATGTCTGGACTACGTACCGCGTTGGCACCGCTGGTTGGGGGTGCGTCCAAATCCGCTGCGATATCCGCGGACGAACTCGCGAAGCCCGCCCGGACGCCGAACAAGTGGCTGATCCTGATCGCCATGACTGGTTCGCTGTCGATGGTGATGCTCGACCAGACGGTGGTCTCGGTGGCATTGCCGTCGATGACCCGCGATTTGCCGCTCACCGCGTCCGGCCAGCAGTGGGTGATCAGCGCCTACGTTCTGGCAATCGCAGCTCTGGTCGCGTTCGGCGGCAAGCTCGGAGACATGCTGGGGCGGGTAAGCACTTTCCGATGGGGGGTCTTCCTGTTCTTCGTGGCATCGGCGGCGTGCGGGCTGGTGCCAGAAGGTTCGAGTGGCCAGGGTTGCTTGATTGCCGCGCGAGCTATGCAGGGTGTGGGCGCGGCGCTGATGATGCCGGTTTCAGCCTCGATCGTGATGGCGGCCTTTCCGCTGCGCGAACGCGGCCGGGCGATGGCCATGTACGCCGGCATCAGCCAGATCTTTTTGGCCCTCGGTCCGTTGCTGGGTGGCTACCTGACTGAGTACGTGTCGTGGCGGGCAGTGTTCTGGCTGAACGTCCCAGTGGGGATGGCGGCGCTGGTACTAGTGCGGATCGCGCAACCGCCGAATGTTGCCGAGGACTCCTCGCCGTTTCGGGTACGTGATCTGGTTCTGGTCGCGGCCGGTATCGGGACCTCGGTGTTTGCCGTGCAGCAGGCAGGCAATTGGGGTTGGACCGCCGTTTCGACGCTGTCGCTGTTGGCGCTGGGGATTGCGCTCACCGCTGCCTTCGTGGTTATGCAGCTCCGCGAAGCGAACCCCCTGCTCAAAATCCGACTCTTCCAGCATCGCGCCTTCGTGGCGAACGTGGTCGTGATGGGCTTGCTGCAATTCGGGCTGCTCGGTGTGGTGCTGTACAGCTCGCTGTACGGGCAGAATCTGCTCGGTTTCAGCCCCACGCGGGCTGGTGTCAACGCCTTCGCGCTGATCGTTCCCTTGACGGTGGCAGCACAACTCGGTGGGCGTTGGTACGACAAGGTTGGCGTGCGCGGTCCGGTCCTGACTGGCCTCGCCTTCTGCGTGGTCGGGATTATGTTGTGGACTTTGTCGTTACGCCAGCTTGCCTACCCGCCGATGATTCCGGGCATGATCCTGACCGGGATCGGTCTGGGGCTCACGATCAGCCCCACGAACACCGATGGTTTGGGCAGCGTCGCCGCTGAGGATCGGGGCCAGGCATCCGGCCTCATTCAGACGGTTCGGCAGCTCGGCGCAACGCTGGGGATCGCGGTGATAGGTAGCGTGGTGCTAGCCGCGGCGCACAGTGGTCCTCGGTTGGCTGGGCATGCGGCGCAGCAGCACGCTGCAGACGCAATTCAGCTCGGCTTCGGAGTTGCGTCAATCGCGTTCCTGCTCGCTCTGGTAGCTGGGTGGTTGTTGATGCCACGTGTTCGCCCGGCACGGCAGCGAGGTGGAGGACCGACGACCTGAAACCTGACGGATACACGGCTAGCTGCGCTCAGACCCCGGCCGACGCAACAGCGGCTCGATCTTCGACCTCTACCTCGTCGCCGGCCACTGCCTGGTCGTCTGCGTCTGCGCTAACGACGGCGTCCCGGCGCGGGAGCAGAATCGCGACCGCTATCGCGGCGACGACCGCGGCGCCGGCCGCGACGAAGAAGGCCAGATGGAATCCGTCAATGAACGCCGAGTTGGCCTTGGCCGCAACCGGTCCGCCGATGTGGGCAGCGACTGCGAGTGAGTCACGGGCCTTGTCCAGGACGGTAGCAGGGGCCCCCGGCAGGGTCAGGCTGTTGCGGTAGACGGCGGTCATGATGCTGCCGAGGACCGCGATGCCGAGTGCGCCGCCGACCTCACGAGACAGGTCGTTCATCGCTGACGCCACACCCTGCTGACGCCTGGGCAAAGCGGAGGTGATGGCGCTGGTGGCGGGCGTCATGGCCGCGCCCATTCCGGCGCCGAGGACTAGCAGGCCGACAGCCATCACCCAGTGCGAGGTGGTAGCGCTCATCTGGGCGATGATCACCAAACCGCCCGCGATTCCAATCAGGCCGGTCACGCAGACTTGACGTGAACCGAACTTGGCGGCGAGCTTGGGAGCCAAGCGGGAGACTGGCATCATCGTCGCGGCCATCGGCAGCATGCTGACAGCAGCAATCAGCGCGGAATCATGACGAACGATCTGCAGATACTGCAGTACCAAGAAGATGAATCCGTAGAAGGCGAAGAACTGGATGAAAATAGACAGGCTGCCCGCGCTCAAGCCGTGGCGCTTGAAGATCCGCGGGTTGAGCATCGGGTTGGTCTGCCTGAGCTCGTAGCGGACGAATCCGACGACGACGAACAGGCCGAGTCCAATTCCGACGAGCGTGCTGGCCGACAACCACCCGGCGGTAGGAGCTTCGATGATCGAGTACACGAGGGCGACCAGACCAACCACTGACAGAAGTGCACCACCAACGTCCAACCGAGGGGCGTTCTTGTCAGCCGACTCGGGCACGACGATGAACGTCCCGATGAGGGCGAGCGCGGCGAGGACGATGTTGACCGCGAATACCGAGCGCCATGAGAAAGCCTCCAGTAGCGCTCCGGAGACCACGACGCCGAGAACCGCTGCGCCACCGGCGACACCGGCCCAGATGCTGACCGCTTTCACCCGTTGCGCTGGCGGGAAGGTGCCGGTGATGGTCGACAAGGTTGCCGGCATGACGAGCGCGGCGCCGAGGCCTATCACCCCTCGCAGGACGATCAGAACGTTTGCATCAGACGCCGTCATGGCCACAGCCGAGCCGATCCCGAAGATGCCGAGCCCGATGAGCAGCCAGCGGCGGCGACCGTAGCGGTCGCCGAGGGCTCCTCCGGGAAGCAGCAAGGCGGCGAAGACCAAGGAGTAGGCGTCGATAATCCAGGACAGCTGGGTCTGCGACGCGTGCGTCGAGCGTGCGATGTCGGGCAGCGCAACATTGAGTGAGGACATCGCGGCCGTGACGGCGGCTAGAGCGATGCAGACGACAGCGGTGACGGCGCCGTGACGGACCGCGGGTCGAGCGGCCCGGGTGGCCGGGGTGGCCGGGGCGAGCGTGGTGTTCATCGGAGTTCCTTCGTGACGGAGGGATGACCAGTTGACGTCCCAGATCCTCCGAGAAGGTCCTCCAAAACCGCTTCAACTCCACCGTCGCGACTTTTGGACCGACTTCGTGTTCCTCACGGTCAGTTCGCTCTCGCAGGTTCGCGTCGGGCAGTCGAGACTGTGACGGCCCGATCACCGGCGTGAACAGCCGAGCGGCCGGGTCCTTTCGCGCGGGTCCGGCTCGCGAATCAGGTGGTTCGGTAGCGCGTGGCAACCTGCGGACTCTGGCCACCGAACGCAGCCAAATCGGCGTCGAACACCGTCTGCAGAAGGCGGTAATCCTCGACGCCGGGAGCACAGACAACTTCGCCTAGCTCCAGGCCGCGGAACGAAGCGGTGACAACATCGTCGGCGCTCATCCGGGGCACTGCCGAGAGGTCAAAGCCCTGCACGCTGTGGAATTCAGTGGCCACGACACCCGGGCAGAGCACCTGCACCCTCACGCCGGTGCCTTCCAGTTCCGCACTGAGCGTTTGAGACATTGCCACCGCGTGGGCCAGCGTTCCCGCATAGATGGCCCTGCGGGGCATCTGGGAGGCCGCGGCCGGTCCGGAAAATGCGATCATTCCGGCCACGCTCACGATCGTTCCGCTGCCGCGGGCGAGCATCCCAGGTACCGCCGCGCGACTGAGCATGGTCGGCGCGACGACCTTGACGTGCACGAGCTCGCGGGCCTGTTCGGCAGATAGATCCGCGAGCGGCATGTAATGCGCGAGCCCGGCGTTGTTGACGAGCATCGTGAGGGGTTGGCCTGCGCACAGGTCAGCCACGGTGTCGATGCCATCGTCGTCGGACAAGTCAGCAACGACGACCTGAATGTGAACATCGGGCAGCGATGCGGCGAGCTCCTCGAGCCGGTCCCCCCGGCGTGCGACGACGATCAGGTCATAGCCGTCGGCGGCAAGTCGCTGAGCGAAAGCTTTGCCGATACCGGAGGAAGCACCTGTAACGAGCGCGAGTGCGGACATGATTTCGGTTCCTCAGCAGGGAAGTCGTCGGTCGCCGTGGTCGGCGTCGACGTCATCGTTCGAGCGTAGCGACCACACTATCGACGCGAGCCGAACAATTCACTCACGAAGCAGCCCATCGGACCGGTTGCTAACCGGCACGCCACCCCAAAGGAACCCGTCTGGATCAGTGAACGAGCCAGATTCGCTGCCGATGACGAGGCGGTGGGACCCGGTGCCCTCCGCGTGGACACCCGCGTCCTTCGCCAGGGCACGTCGCCCATACAGCGCCAGCTTGATCTGAGTAGACGGAAGGTCGAACTCGACGTACTTGCTTCCGAAGCTCTTCGCCACGGCCAGCCCGCGATCGAGGTAGAACCGCTTGCTCGCTTTCACGTCTTCGACTCCGAGCAATAGCACGACGTCATCGACCTGCCGGGTCGCCGGGCCCGAGTTCTTCTTCGCCGACGTTGCGACCTTCCAGATCGACCCGTCCGGCGCTCGAACCACACCGCCGTAACCCCAAAAACCCTTCGTAGCAGGCTTGAGCGCGGTCGCTCCCGCCTCGATCGCGGTGCCGATGAGACTGTCGACGATGCTCGGCTGCGACACGACGAGCGACAGCGTAAACGCACGGAAGCCGCTGGTCGGTGCTACCGAGGCGCGGACGCGGACCTTGTCACCGAGGCCGAACGCTGCGCTGTAAAAGGCCTCTGCGGCCACTGGGTCAGGTACTTCGAGGGTGACGGAATCGATGGAGTTCATGACCCCTCCTGGATCGGATCGTGGTCGGCCTGCGGAAGAGCGCTCGAGTAAGTGGTTATGTCCATGGCGCTCACGCTATGCGGGATGCGTCGTAGGACGCTTCTCGATTCCTGCTCGGTATGGCGGCGATCCAGCCACCGCGGCGCCGCCCCTCGTGCGGTCAAGTCTTCGTTGCTCCCCGCCGACGAACCGGTTTGGGTCCGCTCGCATTGATAAGGGCCTCGGCTCCGTCGAGAATGCGATCGACGCCGAAGAGAAATTCCTCCTGCTCGTTGAAGCCGGATGGATCGTCACCGAGCTCCTTCGACCAGGCGAGCTTATACAATAAGGGATAAGTCTCTTGATCGACCAGTTGTCGAAGCAGTGCCTCGAAACTTTGCGCACCGCTCGTTGGAGCTCCGGCTTCGTTCGCACGCGCCGCCGCGCGAGCCGCGTCGTGAGCCATCCGGGCCTCGCTAAGGGTGTACGAGCTGAGCAACCCGATCACCCGCAACTTGTCCGCGTCAGTAAGCCCTGTCCCGTCGAGCGTCTCCAAGCCACGCTCGACAAAGGTCAGAGAGTTCGGGGCGAGCGGTGGAGCGGCCATCGGCATCTGGGTGATCCATGGGTGCTGATCGATCATTTCGCGTTGCACCAAAGCCCAATCGCGCAGTCTCGCCCGCCAGCCATCCCCCCTCAGTACGAGCGTCTCGGCACCCTGCGCACTCGCATTCCACATCAGCTGCAGTAGCTCGTCCTTGCTCGTGACGTAGCGGTAGAGCGACATCGTCGTGAAGTTGAGTTCTCTGGCCACCCGGGCCATCGAGACCCCATCCAGGCCCTCAGCATCGGCGAGTCTGATCGCTACCTCGACGATGGCATCGATCGAAAGTCCAGGCTTTGGTCCACGCAGGCCTCGTCCGCGTCGGCCCCAGAGCAGGTCAAGCCCGGGCGGAAGCGGTGGCTCCTGCTCGTGAAGCAACGGCTTATCACTGCGTTTCGGCATGGGTTGACTATAACTGTGTACCGGATATACCGTCTGTATATGCTGTACACAGTTCTTGCCCATGGAATCTGCAAATCGTTTGGCTCAAGAGTCGTCCTCGACCAGGTGGACCTAAGTGTCGAGACCGGATCCGTCCTAGCACTGCTCGGGCCGAACGGCGCCGGGAAGACCACGATGGTGCGCATCCTGGCCACTCTCGTGCGACCTGACGCCGGCTCGGCCACGATTGCTGGCCATGACATCCTCGCCGACCCAATCGGCGTCAAGCGCTCGATCAGCCTCACCGGCCAGAGCGCTGCGGTGGATGACGTGCTGACTGGGCGAGAGAACCTGGAGATGATGGCGCAGCTACTGCACCTTCCGCGTCGCACCGTTCGCGCCCGCACTGATGAACTGCTGGTCGAGTTTGGCCTGCTCGATGCGCGAGATCGACGGGTCGGCACGTATTCGGGGGGTATGCGCCGCCGCCTGGACCTCGCCATCAGCATGATCGAGCGACCACGGTTGGTGTTCCTCGATGAGCCGACGACCGGCCTGGACCCACGTAGTCGCGAACAGCTTTGGGGCACGGTTCGGCGCTTCGTGGATGAGGGAGTCACCGTTGTACTGACCACCCAATATCTCGAAGAGGCTGACCAGCTCGCCGACACGATCGTCATGCTCGACGGCGGGCGAGTTGTGGCACAAGGTAGTGCCGACGCATTGAAAGCAAGTCTTGGATCGGAACTTGTCCGGCTTCACTTTGGCGATGCCGTCGGTTACGAAAAGGCTTTGGCCGGTCTGGAAGCAGCCGATGCTGACGATCGGCTACACATCATCGATGTTGCCACCGGCGGCTCGGCGGCCGAAGTACTCGCCCTACTCGAACGGCTCCAAGCCGAGGGAGCGCCGGCGCTCAAGGTGTCGACGCACCGTCCGAGTCTCGATGACGTGTTTCTGTCTCTCACCGGCGGTGCTGGCACCGGCGAAGCAAGCTGACTTTCTCGTTCGAAACGAAGGAGCTTTACCATCGTGACAACCATTGAGACCTTGAAGCTCTCTCACCACCTGGCAGACGCCCGCGTGATGGTTCGGCGTTCGATACGCCGTTCATCGCGGGATCCGGAAGCATTCTTCACTGCCCTCATGCTGCCGATCGTCCTGATGCTGCTGTTCGTCTATGTGTTTGGCGGCGCGCTGAACACGGGCGGCTCCTACGTCGACTACGTGGTGCCCGGACTGATCGTGTTGTGTGCCGGGTTCGGCGCCGGCACGACTGCGGTGGCGGTGGCGACCGACATGACCAACGGCATCATTGATCGCTTCCGATCGATGCCGATCTACGGCTCCTCGATTCTGCTTGGTCACGTCGTGGCCAGCCTGGCCCGTAACCTGATCGCAACCGCGCTCGTCATCGGAGTCGGTCTAGCCGTCGGCTGGAGACCCTCTGGGACGCCTCTGGCTTGGCTCGGAGCGGTCGGCATGATCGTGCTCTTCGTGCTCGCGCTGTCTTGGCTTGCGGCCGCGGTGGGGTTGCTGGCTCGCAGTCCCGAGGCCGCGAACTCATTCACGATCGTGTTGATGTTCATTCCCTACGTCAGCACAGCATTCGTGCCCGCTCACACGATGCCCGCGGTGCTGCGCGGCTTCGCCGATCACCAGCCGTTCACCCCGATCGTCGAGACCATGCGCGGCCTGTGGATGGGACGCACCTCGACCGGTGCAAGCGTCGGGCACGAGGCCTGGATCGCGATCGCATATTGCCTGGCCATCCTCCTCGTGTCGACCGTTGGTTCTTCCTGGTTGTTCCGGCATCGGACTGCAACCTGATCCTGCCGCGGCGATCGCGAGTCCGCGACGTTGACAGCCACTGACCGTTAGCCGTAACTTGCGTTAGTCATGACTAACGCATCTGTCTTGCTCGACGCTCTGGCCGAACCGACCCGGCGCGCCATCCTCGAGCGCCTCGTCGCACAACCGTCTGCGGTGACCGACATCGCTCGCGAGATGCCGATCTCACGATCTGCGGTGTCGCAGCACTTGCAGATCCTGAAGTCCGTTGGTCTGGTCACCGATCACGCCGAAGGCACGCGACGCGTCTACCGGGTCGAACCGGACGCCCTTGCGATCATCCACTCCTATTTCGAGGCGTTCTGGAAGAGATCACTCATGTCCTTCCAACACGCCGCTCAACGATCCGAAGGAACGACATGACGACAACCGATGCCACCACCGTCAGCACGTCGGTCGAGGTCGACGCCCCGATCGCACGCGCGTTCCACGTCTTCACCGCCGAGATCGACACCTGGTGGGACAAGGACAAGCACATTCTCGAGGCACCCTTGGCCGAGATGGTGTTCGAGCCCTTCGTCGGCGGCAACATCATCGACCGCGGCACCGATGGCAGCGAATGCCGTTGGGCCCGCGTACTGGCATACGAACCACCCAGCCGGGTCTCTTTCAGCTGGGACATCAACATCCAATGGCAAATCGAGACCGATCCCGAACGAGCCAGCGAGGTTGAGATCACGTTTACCGAACTGACGCCCGAGCGCACCAGGGTCGTCCTGACTCACCGATACCTGGATCGGCACGGTGAGGGTTGGGAGGGTATGCGCGATGCCGTTGGCAGTGGCTGGCGCCTGACACCCTTCGCCGATCGGATCGTCTCGGCAAGCCGCGTCGCCGGAAGGCGACTACCGATCATCAGCGATGACACGATGCAGGCCCGTCTGGGGCGGACGTCGACTTACACGGCGGTACTTTTGCGCGCGACCGACGCGTTCATCCGTCCGGCCGTTGACTCGATCGTGTGGGAGCACGGCCGACGGAACATGTCGCTCGCCGAGGCAGGTCTGCTACCGGTCGTCCTCCCGGTCACCGATGACAGCGACCTCGCCGGCATCGGCGTCTTTGCTGCAACCATTGAGGAAATGCGCGTGATCATGGACGACGACCCCGGCGTACGCGCGGGCATCTTCAGCTACGAAGTCCATCCGGTTCGTGGATTTCCTGGAGCGTCCCTACCCTAGACCGCCCCGCCCTAGACGACCCTGCCCCGGACGACCCTGCCCCGGACGACCCTGCCCCCGGACGACCCTGCCTAGAGGTCCCCGATCGACCCAATAGCACCTGCCGAACCTTGGTGTATTGCTCGTCGGGCTGGCGCATCTCAGGTTTAGGGAACCGGTCACAAACCCTTCGGTTCAGGCCACCGCTGTCGTTTCATTCAAAGAGCGAGTGGCGCGCCGCGGTGGTGTGTCGGCGTCTACCGATCGAGGTGGGCCGCTTCTCGATCGAGGAGGAACAGTGTTGCCCGACAACACACTTTCGGGTGACGCCAGCCTTCCGGTGGTGCCCGAACCCGGCCAGCTCGACTCGAACCAACTAGCCCTGCGGCGTTTGACCCGGGCTGTTCGTGCGATACAAGATCGGGTAGTCGGCTTGGAGGCGCCCACGGATGTTGTCGTCGACACGGCCAGCGCACTTGAGCGCCTGGCGGTCGAGATCGAGCCGTACCGCGTTGACCCGGATCGGGAACCGAGCTGGGACGACCTCGCCCGCACAGCGAACACCCGCATCCTGAATCCCGTGTTGATCAAGGACTCGGTGGAGAACGGGCGCCTACACGGCCGGGTGACGTTCACCCAGTTCTACGCCGGCGCGAATGGAGCTGTGCACGGAGGCGCGTTGCCGATGTTCTTCGATGAGGCGCTTGCCCAACTGGCAAACATCGGCGGCCTTACGCGTACCGCATTCCTCAAGGTCGACTACCGCAAGGTCACCCCGATCGGCAAGGAGTTGCGAGTCGAGGCGTGGCTGGATCGGGTCGAGGGCCGCAAGCGGTTCGTCAATGGCGCCCTCTACCACGGCGACGACGTCACCGCCGAGGCCACATCGCTCTTCGTCGCTCTTCGACCGGGTGCTGCCTGAACCACCTGCGCGACGTGTGTGCCTCAGCTAGGTTCGCTTGAGCGGTCAGTGCTCGGCCGAACCGATCGCAACAGCAAACTGCTCCTCGAACCGAACTTCATCGTTGGGCCTGTGGAAGCCGATTTGTGCCCGATCGATATGGCGAAGCGTGAGTAACTCGTCCAGGTCTGCGAGGCTGGCGCCAGACGGCAGCGTCAACCAGGTCCCGATGTGCCAGGCGCCGTCCGCAGTCGGCCAGGCCATGTACTGACTCATGACCATGACGCTACGCCCCAAAACACGTCACGGGTGCTTGCTGCGTCTGCGCACCACGGGCGCAAGCTAAAACAGAATGAGGTCGTCGCCGGTTGCGGCGGTTCCCGCCCTGCTCATACCGTAAGGAGCGATGAGTACGGCCTTGAACGGCATCCCAGCCGCGCAGCCGCTGACCACCGGGCGGCACGGCCAGCGAGCGCGCGGTCCGGGGGCCGGCGCTCACCTGGCCTTATCGATGCGGCGGGTAAAGCCCGACGTGGCCCGTGATATCGCGCAGTGGTTCCTCGCGGCGCCAGCACTGGGCAACGACAGCTTGGTGAGCGCGGCATACCGAGATCTCCAGCTACAGACAGATCGCCAGTTCGCACAACTCACCGACCCGGATGGGCCCTTCGGCTACACCGTCTCGTGGACGAAACATCCGACGCCCTACTCGACAGCGACCGAGTTGATCGGCGCGGTACGCGCGACCGGCGTCCTTGAAGTGACAGCAGCACGCGTCGAGCGCAACCGCCTTCACCCAGCGCTGGATTGTGGAATCGGCGGTGCTTACGACCGATTACGAGCCGTCCATGACATCGTCGGACACGTCATGACCGGTTACGGATTCGATCGGGACGCTGAGTACTCGGCTTGGTTGCGGCAAAGCCAGCTTTATTGCGGACTGGCTCGCTGGGCAGCGGGGACTGAGTTCCATGCCGAGCACAGCGTCGTGTGGACCACCCGACAGTTTCCCGAGCATAAAGCCGTGCTGCTGCCACGGTCGTTGCTCAAACGATCCAGCACATCGTGATTCGCACCCTCGTTACAGCGAAGCGCCCTCCCACCAGGCACCGAGTGCAATCCGTTGCTGGCGGGCCGCGGCCGACATTGGCAGATATCCGGCGTCGTCGTCCGCCAGTCCCCAGTTGTGCAGCGGGACTTCACCCAAGCAGTCCAGGGCAACCCTCGCGACGTTAGCGGGAGATGCGGTACCCGGCGGAACGTCGTTGATGCCCTTCTTGGTGAGCAGCTCACGGAAGGCGGGCGTGTCGGTCATGCCTAGCACCAAATCGAGGACGTCGACCCCGTAGGGGCGTAGTTCCGCCCAGAGTGACTCGCCGAAGTTCAGTTCGAAGGCCTTCGTTGCGGTATAGATCGCAAGGTGACTGCCGCCGCCGTAGCAGGCTCCTGAGTTGACCAGGAGGATGCCGCCCCTCCCCCGGTCGCGCATAGCCCGGCCGAGGTGGTGACACATCCGCATCGTCGTAACCACATTTCGCTGGACCAGACGTTCCCAAGCTGTCAGGTCAAGGTCGAGGAATCGGGCGCCATGCGGATCGGCACCGGCGTTGGCGACGTACAGTCCGATCTCCCGATCATCAACCGCCGCCAGCACCTGTTGATCGGCATCGGCGGCAGACAGGTCGGCCGTCGCGATGACACACTCAAGGCCGGTTTCGGTCCGGATCTGGTCGGCGACTTCTCGCAGCGGGCCTTGCCTGCGCGCAATCAAGACACACGGCAGCCCTCTGGCCGCGATCTGGCGTGCGAGCTCTCGACCGGTGCCCTCCGACGCGCCCGATACCAGCGCCCACGGCCCGTATTTTTCGCTGAATGTCATTGCGGTCTCCAATGCGGTTGGGTTCGGCGCGCTCGCCTGGAACGTGGTTACGCCGTCGCTGGTCAGGGCCGCAGCGCTCGCACCAACAGGTCCGCAACGTCATCAGTCGGGTGTCGCCGTTCGGTGAATGGATGGATGAACACCCGGTAGAGGGCGGCGCCGATGATGACGTCGAGGACCGTGTCGGGGTCGACCGAAGGATCAACTGAATCGTGCGGTGCGGCCGCCAGGACGGCTCGGAATGCCGGCCGCACGCCCTGGCCCATGTCCTGCATCAGGCGACGGTATTCAGGGTTTTCAGTGCCGCGCACCGCCAGGATGCCCGGGAAGGCGGCTCGCGACATCGGCGTGTCGAACAGCTCGAGGTAGGTATCGACGAATCGACGAAGGTCGGTTTTCAGATCGCCGGTCGGTTCGAGTTCAAGCTCGTCCAAGCTGGGATTCGTCGCAGTGAGGATCAGCTCCAGGCGCGAAGGCCACCGTCGATAAATCGCCGAAGCCCCGACGCCGGCACGACGAGCCACGGCCTGCACCGTTGTCGCGGCAAAGCCCTCGTCGGCCAGGAGTTCGCGAGTGGCCTTGAGGACCGCCTCGTCGATTCGGGGATCGCGTGGCCGTCCGATCGTTGACTCGCCCATGTTCACGTCCTTGACCACATACGAATCACGCTGCACTGTAACTTAACTAGACCACCTGGAGGAATAGACATGAGTGACGAAGAGGTACACGAACTACGGGTTCAGCTCGATCGTGTACTCGAGCGGGTGCAAGCGTTGGAAGATCAGGTCGCGCTCGGCCAGCTCGCAGCCCGTTACGGTCCAGCCGCAGACTACGGCGATGCGGACGCAGTCGCCGATCTATGGGTCGAGGACGGCGTCTACGACGCACCGCCGCACGGCCGATGGGCCGGCAGGAGCGAAATCGCGGACATGATCAACGGCGGTCACCAGCAAGGCATCAGAGCCGGCATGGCCCACGTCCTGACCTACCCTCGCATCGTCGTGGACGGTGACACCGCCCGTGGATGGAACTACGCCATGAACATCCGCTGGGACGCCGAGGCGGACCAGTTCCACGTCCGCCGTCTCTCGGCGAACGAGTGGACCTTCCGCCGGGTTGACGACACCTGGCGGGTCGTTGAGCGCGTCAACCGCAACATGGAAGGATCCGACGAGGCGCGCGGCACCTTTCGCGGCAGCGCTGAATTGGATTACTGACTAAGGGTTTTCCTACTCAATGTGGGCGGGCGGCGATGCTTAGGCCAGAACCGTCCCGCCGTCGACGGTGATCACTACACCAGTGCCGTGTAGCTGCTCCATCGCGTAGACATAGGCGAGCGCGACATCCTCGACCTCGGCTACGCGTCCCAGCGGCACGGCATCAGCGACACTGTCATACATCGCGTTCCGGTCCTGGTCTGACATGCTGGACCACAACGGGCTGCGCACCACTCCGGGTGCGACCGCGTTCACGCGCAGCGGAGCCAGCTCGATGGCGAGAGCGCGAGTCAGGGCGTTCATCGCCCCGCACACGCTTGCGGCGAGGGCCCAGCCGGCTCCGGGGCGAACCGCAGCGGTGCCGCTGGTCAACGTAACTGAACCGAGAGCTGGCAGTAGCGGTGCTGCCGCCCGCACGACGGCGATCGCGCCGAGCAACCTGGTCTCGAAGAAGGAACGGGCGGTGTCAGAGGTCAGGTTGGCGAGCGGCACCATTTCGAGCGCTTCGCCAGCGGTATAGGCGAGATGATCGAACGGGCCGTGCTGTTGTAGCAGTGTTGCAATGGACGCGTCATCGGCGAGGTCGACCGTCGCTCCTTCGGCGCCAGCGGGCAGCGCCGCGAGTGCAGTGTCGACGCTGGTCCGGCGGCGCGATGCGACGATCGGGGTGGCACCTCGCTCGGCGACCGCTCCAGCGACGGCGAGCCCGATGCCGGAAGTGCCGCCAACGATGAGGACGCGGGATCCGGAAATGGTCATAGTGCAGCCCTTTCGATCGAGATTGTCACTAACCACTCTCGGTGTGCCGGCGAGCTGCGTCCAAGACCTGAACCGTCGGATCCGATACCTGGAAGGTATGGTTGACCGATGCCGATGGACCTCGACCTGCGCAAGTTGCGGTACTTCGCTGCTGTTGCCGAGACAGGTAATCTCACACGCGCCGCCGAGCAGCTACATATCGCCCAGCCGGTGCTCACCCGGCAGATTCGGGCGCTCGAGGCCGAACTGCATGCCACCCTGTTCAGCCGGTCGGCCCGAGGCACGGACCTAACGCCTGCCGGCCGCCAACTGTTGGAGGACGCCCGCCCGCTTCTGCAGTCGTCCGTGGCCCTGCAGCGACGGGTACGCACTGCAGAGCGCGGGTCATCCCGGTTCACCATCGGCTTCATGCCGGGGCTGGTCGTGACCGCGGCGGCCAGGCAGTTCCGCGCGCGGCACCCCGGCCTGGACGTTGACGTCCTGCGCACCTCGTGGGCCGATCAGACCGAGGTCGTGCACGACGGCCGCGTCGACGTGAGCTTCGTACGCGCACCGTTCGACGAGCGCAACCTCAAACAGTTGCCGTTGTTCACCGAGGGCCGTGTCGTCGCACTGCCCGCCAATCATCCGCTGGCGAAACGGGATTCGATTCCCGTCGCCGACCTGGCCGACCTCTATCTGCTGGAATCACCGGACCTCGTACCGGAGTGGCGGGCGATCGCGACCGAATTCCGCACCGGTACCTCCAGTCAGCGACGACCGATACGAAGTATGGAGGAGAAACTCGAACACGTCGCAGCGGAGCAAGGCATCGCGATCATCCCGCGCTCGACCGCGCATTATTACGTCCGCGCGGACGTGGCCTACGTACCCGTGCCCGACATTGCTCCGAGCCGGGTCGTGCTCGTCTGGGTCAAGGGCCGCGACCGCGAGGACATCGGGGACTTCGTGCAGATCGCCCAGGCCGCGGTCACGGGGCCACCACGCGACAACGACCTGTCGCCTTCGGCGTCGGCCTGACGCGCCACCTTCTTGCCCGATCCCGTTCCTCTCGGTTCTCTTGCTTGCGTACACAATCAACGCGTGTCATTCGCTGATCAGCAGGTTCGAACCTAGACAGCTGCGGTCGGCTTGTGCTACGGCACGCAGCCGGAGGCGGCTTGACACCCAGATTTGGACGGATCTTGGTAGCTATCCGAATCAGCAATACGGTAGAGCATGCGGTAAATCTGATGGTTGAGCACCGCTGAGTCGTCGAAACGATTGACATTTGCAGTGGTTATCCGTAACGGTGACGTCGAAGGCACGATCACCTACGGCAGGAGGCCGTTGTGTCTCAAGATGATTGCGACTTCGCTACACGACATTGACACCGAGCGGACCTACCCATAGCGTCCGGTTCGGCAATGGTTAGTGAAGTTTCGAAGCATCGATCCGGGCCTCTTCCTTCGCTGAAGCGCGCCCGTGAACTGGTGTGTAGGACGTCCGGCGTTTTCCGTCGGCGAACTCCCAAACAGGAAGGCCTTGTGTATGCGTGCGAAAAAGCTGATTGCGTGTGCCGCGCTCGCGGCATCAACGATCGCTCTCGTGGCCTGTAGCTCGTCAAAGAACTCTTCGAGCGGGTCGAACGCGGCCGGTGGCTCGACGTCTCAGGCCACCGGAGCGCTCAAGATCGGCGTGCTTTCTGATCTGACCGGTGCGAGTGCGTCCGGTTTCATCACCACGGAAAAAGGCATCAAGGCCTACACCGACGCGGTGAACAAAGCCGGCGGGATCAACGGCCAGCAAATCCAATACGTCATGGGCGATACGACATCGACCGCTGCCGGTGCGTTGACTGCGGCGCAGAAGATGGTCCAGACGGACAAGGTGTTCGCCATCGTGGAGGTGTCAGCGTTCTCCTTCGGGGCCGAGACATTCCTGCTGAAGCAGGGCATTCCGATGGTCGGCGGCGGGTTCGACGGTCCGATGTGGACCGACCCGAAGAACACCAATCTCTTCGATAGCGTTCCGATCACGAACTACCTCGATTACCCGGTCGCTGAAGGGCAGTTCTTCAAGTCACAAGGGGTGACCAAGTGTGCGTCGCTGGGTTACGCCGATTCGAAGAGCTCATCTGACAGCGTCAAGGCGTTCAACAAGTCCTGCGAGGTGGCCGGTCTGACGGTGCCCTTTACCCAGGGCGTGCCGTTCGGCAGCACCGATATGGGTGCTGTGGCGATCAAGGTCAAGGATTCGGGAGCGGACGGGCTGTTCTACTCGACGGTGCCGAACACTGCCTTCGCGTTGAACGCATCGTTGCGCCAGCTTGGTGTGAACCTGAAAGTCGCATCGTTGCCCACCGGCTACGGAGGTGACCTGTTGTCCTCAGCGCCGGCAGTGCAGGCCGCCCAGGGTGACTTCTTCAGCACCGTCGGCCTACCCGCCGAGGCGAACACGCCGGCCACCCAGAAGCGGGCCGCCGACTTCGCCGCGGTCGGGGTAACGGGACCGCCGACCTTCGCCGAGCAGGAGGCTTACCTAGCGATGACTGCCTTCACGGCGGGTCTCAAAGGCACCGGGGCGAACCCCAGTCGCGACAAGTACATCAGCACCATGTCGGGCATCAAGGACTTCGACGGTGACGGTCTGCTCGCGCCGCAGAAGGTCAATTTCCGTGACTACCGCCCGAAGCAGTCTTGCTTCTACTACGTCAAGCTCCAGGGCACCGCGTTCCAGAATGTGCAGGGCTCACCGTTCTGCGGAGCGAACGTGCCGTTGAACGGCTAACTATCAGTAACGTTTAGCTAGATCGATTGGGCGAGGGCCGGAAGTGGCCCTCGCCCAATCAGCTTCTCTAAGTCAGTTCGAAACACAGCGGCAGGTGCTTTCAGATGACCGTTCCTCGCGCCTGGGTACTCCTGCACGGCACTCCTTTGGATTCTGACGTGTGGTCCGGTCTGTCGCCCATCCTGGTCGAACAGCAGCCAGTGTTTGCGCCTGTTGCGACACCGAGCGTCGACGATCACCACCCACAGCTAGCCGTCGCTGAACGTCTCGCAGTCCAACTGCCGCACGTCGCAGAGCGGTGGGACATCGTCGGACATTCCTTCGGCGGTCAGATCGCCATCGAGCTGGCACTTGTGGCGCCAGATCGCGTTGCCACGCTTTCGCTCATCTGCACCAGAGACACACCCTTCCTGCCCTTCGCTCAGACGGCGACAGATCTACGAAGCGGGACCCCGATTGATGTCGAGGGCGCCCTTCAGCGGTGGTTCCGTCCTGAAGAGCGACAGTCCAGCAGCCGATTGGTGTCCTATGCGCGCGAGCGCTTGACCAACGCTGATCGATACATCTGGGCCACCGCGCTGGACGCAATAGCCACCTACGACCGCTCCGCGGTCGTCCACCTGATCCAAGCGCCGACGATGTTGATCTGCGCCCAGCTAGACCCGGTCTCCGATCCGACGGCGATGAGTGCGCTCGCCGATCGTCTACCCAACGCGGAGTTACAAGTCCTTTCGGCTGCTGCGCATCTGTCACCGCTCATGCAACCCGCATTCCTCGCTGCTCGCCTCAGACACCAGCAAAGTGGCCCGTAACCCGCCGAGCCGCCCGCATGAAGACGACTCGATGCGCCACGGATTTCGGTGGTCGTGCTTGGGGTTCGGCTGGCGAGCGCGTGTCGGTGAACTTGAGGTACGCAGGCTTCTCAACCGCCAAACGCCCCTGCATTTATGGCTAAATCCCGCTAAAGGGCTAAACCTGGACGTTAGACGCTCAGTCGACAATGGGCGCGCGCATATGGCTTGAACCGAGTTGATAGCCACGAGGGGTTCGTCGATTGGAGCTTTGGCGCTCTGACCGGGACGCAGCCGAAGTGCTGATGGTCACCCGATGGCGTGACCGCGAGGCGTTCACGGCCTATATGAAAAGCAGCGATCATCGAGTGTCGCACGCGCGGATGTCTGCATCACTCAAGGCCGCGATCACGCCTTTCGTCACCGCTGGGCGACCAAGGGCCATCACTCGATCTCGTCGCCCTGGCCACCGAGGTCTGCGGGCGGTATCGGCGTGAGTTTCCTGATGAGAGAACACGTTACGGCGAAGCGGGAAGCCCGCGGTGCGTGCACGACAATCAGTACTTGGGAAGCACGCGGCTTCCTCGACTACAACGTCGGATGGATACACCCGCGCGCAGATCGGCGGACTCGGATCAGCGAAATAAAATCACCTGGCCTTGCGGGTATCCCTCACCGGAGAAAGAGCCCACACTAGGTGCGAACCAACCGGGGGAACGAATGAAGATCAACAGAATCGAAACCGTCATCGGATGCGCAGCCTGCGCCCGGATGCTCACCAACACTTCGGCCGTCGAGCACGCGTGCGAATATTGCGGCGCGACCATCGGCGAGAAAACGCAACGGGCGCTTGAGTCAGAGATCCGTCGCCTCGTTTGGTGAATCACGAGCTGTCCGAGCAACGTGTCGGCGGGTCTGCGCACCGTCACCTCGCTGTCTCCACGTCATCGCGATCTTCGAAGTAAGCGATCAGTAGTCGACGTTCTGGAAGTGCGGGTCACGGCCGTCATTGAAGGCGTTGATGCCCTCGACGCGGTCGGGGTGGATGGCCGAGCGCCAGTGTGCTTCCATCATGATCGCGATTGCCTGTTCGATTGGCTGGCCTTCGCCGAGGTGCACGGCCCGTTTCACTGCCTGCACCGCGGTTGGCGAATTGCCGGCGATTTTTTCGGCTATTCGTTGCGCGGCATCGCTGAGATCCTTCGGTGCGTAGACCTCGTTGACCATGCCCAGTCGATATGCTTCCTGAGCGTTGATCGGGTCCCCGGTCATAAGCATTTGCAATGCTTTTCCCCGCGGAAGTAGGCGCGGCAGAAACACGGGCGAGCCGCCGCCAGCTGACAGGCCGAGCATTGCTTCGGGCTGGCCGAAGGTGGCGACGTCTGAGGCGATGATGAAGTCGGTGCTCTGTGCGAGCTCGCAACCGCCGCCATAGGCGATTCCGTTTACCGCCGCGAAGATCGGCTTGCGTAGCTGACGAAGCGTATAGAGCGTGCGGTCGAAGTCCTGTCGCTGCCGAAGCCAGTCCTCCTTCGTCATCTGCCGACGCTGGCGAAGGTCGCTACCGACCGAGAAGGCTCGTTCACCTGCGCCGGTGAGGATCACCGCGCGGACGGTCGCACTCACTGCGACCGTCTCCAGAAGCTCGGTCAGATGAGCTCCCATTTCGGTGTTAATGGCATTGTCGGCGTGCGGCCGGTTCAGCGTGATCCGGGCGACCCGGTCGTCGGAAAGGTACTCGAGGAGTACTGACTCGTCGGGTTCGGAAGAGTCCGGTGGCGGCGGCCCAAAATCGAGGGCCTTCCATCGGTCGGTGCTCGGCGTGGTCTCCATGCGTCCTCCTGCTCCTTGCGCGCGACGTGTCACGACTCGAGTTCCGATAGCCAGCGCAACGCCCGCAAACCGGGTGCAAAGCAGTATTCGCCGCCACGGGTAACGACGAAAGGTGGCACCTGTTGTAACCGGCGGCGGATCGGCTGTTCTGGGATGGTGAATGTGCCCGAACCATCGTTGGCCCCGACCAGCGGGTCCTTCTCGAGCGGGGCGCCGATGAAGATTCCGTCGTTCAGCCATTGGGTCTTGACGAACTCAAACTGGCGTTTGATGTGGGCGCCGACGAACACGAACACGATGCCTCGGTCGGCACCATCGTCTTCAAGACTGCCCTCGGCGAGCATGGGTCCGTATTGGTCCCGCGCCGAATCATCCGGTGCAGGCGTACGTCGACGCTGCCCTCATGATCGAGGGAGTCGCGTGGGTTCGCCCGTCGCGCATGGGCACCGGCGGGACACTTGAAGCCGCGAGGGTCGTCGGCATACTTGAAGTCGTTATTTCGCTGGGAATCCGCCCCCAACGCAGGGTCGTCGCGCTCGGCGGACAGGGCGAGCGGAGTACCGCTCGGCCATCGACCGACCATCTTCGCGCCCAGCAACAGCTCCGCCTCACGGGATGCGGATTTCGCGCGCAGGTATTGCCGGTACGCGGCAACTCGGGTGTGCAGTTTGCGGAAAACGACGTATGTCCCGTTACGACCGAGCACCTCCGGCGCGGGCATCGGTGGCAACTCACCTGTCTCATCCGGGTAACCCAGAACGATCTCGCCTGCTTTGAGGGGTTTTTCGTTGGGATTGGACGCGGGTCTGCCGCTTCCCTCGATTGACGGCTGACCGATCCCGTCCTTGAAGCCGAATGAGGTTCGCCCGGTTGGAAGTTGGTAACAGTCTTGGCGCCAGATCAGTTCGACACCCGGCAGCTCCTCGTGTGCCTTGTTCGCCTTGTCGATGACAGCTTCAAGTCTCGCGGTGTCGGGCGACAGGGCGGCCACGGCGACATGGACGTCGGGGCTGCCGAGGGGCTGCTCCCACGCCTGTGGGCCGCTCTCACCCACGTCGCCCAACTCTTCTGCGCGGGCTGCCATTCCTTCGCGGAACTCGCGAGGGAAGCTGTCGAGGGAGTCCTGCGGCACGCCAAGCGCTTTCAAACCCTGATAGGTGAACGCAACCGTGATCCAGGCACCGCCGGCCGGGTCGAGCGACGGTCGACCGGCGTCCACGAGTCGGGCGAGTCGCCGGACCAGCTCGCGTCCGGCGGCGCGATCGTCGATGCGCAGCAAGAGATAGGTACCGACGTACGGCGACGGCCGCTCCTGCAGCGCCCCGCTCTGGATGTCATCGAGCTCAAGGTGGGCAGTCTCGGTGGCGGTCAGCTTGTTCACGGGCGCTCCATCGCTAGAAGTGCTGAGGGCGAACGGGTGGATCGGGGTTCGGCGGCGCCAGGTAGGGAAAGGTTTTCGAGGCCGGTTTCGTTGCGTGGTCGACTCCGTCACGAATGGGGGGCCCGTTGCCGGCTGTGATCACCAGCGTGAAGAACGTGTCCATAACGTCGTCGTTAGGGGCCCTTCCGCCACAGGTCGTATGCGGTTCGCCTCGGCGAGCGGCGGCCTCGATCTCGAAGAAGGAACCGTGTTCAAGGTAGGGCTTCGTGATGTCGACGACCAGGAAGTCGGCCAGCACGAGATCGGTCAATGGATGGTGCCCGACGCCCTCGTCGATGGGCCAGTCAGCTGTCCCGTCGAGCCGGTCCCAGAACGCGAGGTTGGCATTCAAGCGAGCCCGGTAAGCGCCCAGGTAAGCCTCGCCCAGATGGAACGCGTCCTCCATGTTGTAGAGATCCCGGATCTCGAGATCTTGGTTCACGGTGTCGAATTGCTTCGGTGCCAGGAGCATGTTCTTCACCTCGGGGCGTCCTACCCGTTCGAGCCGAACCGTGAAGGTGCCGCGGGTCAATGTCTCGGCGACGACACCGACCAGCGACGAGTCACCCAAGAGCGCACAATCTATCTCTAGGACAAGGCCGAGGATGTTCTTTCCGTCGAGGAAGATCGCGCTCTGATCGCTGAACGCGAGCTTGCCGGTCGCGATGGTCTTAACGGCCGCTGGTGCGTCCATAATGAACGGGTCCCAGCGCGGGCCGGCGAACACCCGCACACCGTGGATTGATCCGGCGGTCGCGTCATCAACCTGAAAAGAGGCCGTCTGCCCGTTTGGCGTCGAACAGATGACTTCCTGTTCGACACGGTCCGTGCCAATCTCACCTCTCGGGGCCGAGAAGACGCAGTCGAAGACGTATTCCGGCGAGCCCGCGATGAACAGCTCGGGCGTATTTGTTTGCCCGGGTGATAGGGGGCGCAATCGGAATCGATAGATCAGTCCTTCCGAGTGCAGATCAGTTGGTCCGGCGAACGGCAGCGTGTTCATGATCAGCACGAGATGGCCCGGGCGTTCCGGGCTCGGAAACGCATATACATCAGTGATGTCGGCGATCGGCGTCGCCAGCGCACGAGGTCCAGAAATGTGATCCGACATCTGTGCTCCTCGGTCTCGAGTTCGCGATCGAGCTGCTCAGTCCGCAGCTTCGTCAAGAAGCGGCTTCAACGCCGGGTGTCGCAGCGCCTCAGCTGCCGCTGGATCATCGAGCACCTTTTGGAAGGCCGCGTTGACGCGCTCCGCCTTCCGGATCTCTTTTACCGTGCCGCCGTAGTTGCGCGCATAGGCGGCCGCGGTCTGCTGTGCGCCCATGATGAAAGTCTTCAGGGCCGCGAGGTCGGGCAAGCCGTCGTAGCCTTCGGCGTGCCGGAAGATCACATCGAACAGTTCCAGCGTTGGCCCCGACGTGAAGAAATCCTCCATGTACGCGTCCCATGGCCCGTCGAAGCTCGTCACGAACGCCAGTCGAGTGTCGTCATCGAAAAGCACAAACCGCGCCTCGTGGATGGTCGTTACCGCCATCCCATAGTCGCCCGGTCGATACCCCGGGGTCTGCTGTAAGTCATTCAACGCGGCTCGCAACTGTTCACCATCGCCGGCTTTCACCCTAAAGAACAAGCTGAACTCGCTTGTCGGGCCAACGCTGACGCCGGGGCGAGCCGTTGTGCTCACCGGACTCGCCATTCGCAAGTCCGAAGCCATGAGCGGAGTTTACCCTTACTATCCATGTTGAACCTCCGTAGATCCTTCTGGTACGGGCGCCGCTTCGCCGCGGCGCAGGTCACTCCAGGATGGTGCAAGTGGAGCGATTCCGAGTTGACCCACGATCTTTTGCGCGGCCATCACGATGGCCTCGGTGAAGGTGGGAAAGGCAGGTTGTAGGTCTGCGACCTCTTCGATTCGCATATTCGCCGACATGCAGGCGGCGACCATCTGAATCACCTCGGCAGAATATTCACCAATGACATGCGCACCCAAGATGTACCGGTGATGGCGCTCCACGATGAGTTTGCATAGTCCATCTGGACGGCCATCTGCTACAGGTCGAAGCAGGTCGTCGTACCGCATGACTGCGATATCGCATTCGTACTGCTCCCTCGCCTCTGCTTCCGTCACGCCCACGCTGCCGTACTCCGGATCGGTGAAGCTGCCGATCGGGATCGCGTCGCGGCTGAACCTGCGCCTCGTCCCGAGGACGGCGTTTTCTGCGGCGATACGTCCCTGACTGCGGGCACTCGGCACCAGCATGCTGATGCCGTTGACATCGCCGGCCGCGAAGACGTGCGGCAGATTACTGCGCAGGTCATCGGTGACCGTGACGTAACCACCCCGGGTCTGGATGCCGACCTCCTCGGCACCTATGCTTTCGGCATTTCCTGGCCAGCCCACCGCGAAGAACACCGCGTCAACGGTCACCTCGGCCCGTACCGCCCCGCGCCGATACCCGACGGTGATCCCACCCGAGGCGCGGTCGAGCCGTTCCACGAATGTTTCGGTGAGCACTGCGATTCCGCGGCCGATGAATGCCTTTGTCAGGATCGTCGAAATGTCGATATCCGCCGTCGGCACCAGCCGTGAGTCGGCCTCAATCAAAGTCACTGATGCCCCGAAGTCTGCGAGGATCGATGCCAGTTGGCAGCCAGTGTCCGCACCACCGACAACGGCGACAGACCTTGGAAGCTCGGTCAGCTGCAAAATATCCCGATAGGTCAGCGCGAGTTCCGCGCCAGATATCGGGAGGGATCCGGCATGCCCACCGACGGAAACGACGATGGCCTCGCCGCTGAACATGCGTCCGTCCGAGAGTCGTACGGTGTGCGCGTCCTGAAATAATGCGGGCCCGGCGCCTTCGATCAATTCGATTCCCCGGTTGCGGAGGAATTCGTCAAGCCGCCTTTGCTCATGGCCGTAGTCGGCGACGCGTTGCGCGTTAGCAATGGCGGCGGCGAGGTCAACCTGCGGTGGGTCCCCACGCAGACCGAAGCGCTCCCAGGACCTTGTGTCACGCATGAGGCGCGCAGCCCGGGCGAGGGTCCGCACGGGCGCCGGGCCCTCGTTGAGATTGGTACCGCCGACTCGGGACGACTCGACCAGAGTCACGGCCGCCCCGAGCTCGCGCGCCTGCATCGCGGCCGCGGCACCCGCCGGTCCGCCTCCGAGCACCAGGACCCTCATATCGACGCCGGCTGCCCACGGTAGGCGATGCACGCGGGGCCGGTGACACCCAGACCGCGGACACTGAACACTCTTCCGGCATCGGGTTGTTGTCCAAGTGCCGCGGGACTGAGTCCATTCCTTGCCGAGGTTACGAACAACGTCGTTCTGTCCTGGCCGCCGAACGCGCATGAGGTGGGCCGGCCCACCGGCATCGGGACGGTGGCTAGCAATGATCCGTCAGGCAGGTATCGCCGCACCGAGCCGCTGTCCCACACCGCGACCCAGAGGCAGCCCTCGTCATCGACGGTTAGGCCATCGGGTGTAGCCGTTCCTTCATCGAGCTGCACGATTGTGCGGCGACCGCTCAAGGCGCCATTCTCGGGATCGAAGGCGAAGGCAATGATCCGCCTTGGTCCACTATCGACTAGGTACATGGTGCGACCGTCCGGGCTCCACCCGATACCGTTGGAAATAGTTAAGCCTTCTAGAACCGTCGTGCACGAGCCATCTAATTCGAGCCTGTACAGACTTCCGGCACCGGGACTCTCGTCGTAAGCCATGGTGCCGGCCCAGAAACGTCCCTGCGGATCGCAGGCGCCATCGTTCATCCGCACATCGTCATGCCCGACAGCTGCTTGGGCCAGTTCATGAACGGCGTCGTCCGGATCGACGTACAGGAAACCATTGCCGGCTGCCAGCACATATCCGCCACCGCTAACTGGGGCCACGGCCCCGACATGGCGCGAGATGTTCAGCGTCGACACAAGCCTCAGCTGACCATTCGGAAGCACCTGGCCCCGGTGAAGATGCCGGCCGAGAATGTCGACCCACAGCAGCTCTGCCCGCTCGGCGTCCCAGCGCGGCCCTTCACTCAGCAGGCCTGCCTGTGGTGAACAGGGGGCGACGGCCGGGCGCATCATGTCTGACCGAATTCCATGACCACTTTGATGTCATCGGCCTTGCGCTCAAAGGCGATGTCAAGCTCGTCGGGACCCACGCGGCGGGTCACGAGCTGTTCGAGCCATGAGTTGTTCGCGTCAGCCAATACTTTCGCCGCCCGATAGTAGTGGCGCCGGTTCGCGTTTACCGATCCGAAGATGACCAAATTCTTGAGCACGGCCTCCGTGGCCAATGAGTTGCCCAATTCATTTGCGGGCGCCGGCGCACCGACGCCGGTGAGACAGATGATGCCACCGGGCGCGGCGGCGTGCGCCGATTGCCGCGCAAGCTCGGCAACACCAGTGCACTCCAAGACGAGGTCCGGGTGCAGGTCGAGCTCATCCACCGCTCCGGTGTGATAGGTAGCGCCGAGCTCCTCGACTAGCCCCGGCTTCGGCCCGCTCGTGACGCGGTCCAGGACATGTACCTGCCAGCCCAGTTGCACGCCGATCAGCGCTCCTAGCAACCCGATTGGTCCGGCGCCGACCACGAGGACGGACTGAGGATCCCAAAAAGTCCGGTGGCCGATCATGAGTATCTGCTGCCAGGCCTTCGCAACCACCGTTGTGGGCTCTAGGAGTACTGCGAGACCGCCAAGGCTCTTGTCCACCCGTACGGCGTACTCCGGCTCGATGCGCCAGCGTTCGGCCATGAAGCCGTCAATGTTCTTGATCCCCCGTTCCGTGTAACCGCCGTTGGTGCACATGTCCCACTCGCCGACCGCGCAATTCGGGCACGGCGCCGGGTCGGGGCGACGCACGATGCCGACGACAAGATCCCCGACAGCGAAACTGCTTGAACCAGGGTCGAGCACCCTGCCTAGCGATTCGTGTCCAAGAATCAGCCGATCGCGGCCTGGGGGCGCCCATCCATATTCGCCGCTGACGATTTCGTTGTCCGTGCCACAGATACCGACCGCGACGGAGGCCACGATGATCGAGCCAAGCTGTGGATCTGGCTCGGCCACGTCGTCCAGCCGTACCGAGTCGGGCGTACCCGGCACCACCGTGACTGCCTTCATCGGGTGTCCCGTACCCCGCTACAGGCAGCGAAGAGACGAAATCTAGACATGCCCGGCCTCCCGACTGACCAGCGCCGTTTGCGCTTCGACTACCTCCTGCACGGACCTTGATGATTCCAAGGAGCCAACACCCTTTGCCTCATCCCGTACGGATGGCCTCCTAGTCTGACTGCGACAACTGACGTCTGAGGGCTCGCCACGGGTGCGGCTCGGGCGCGTACTGAAGGCTGGTCCTGTCTAGTGGAACTTGCGCATCGTGGGCCCCGACCGCGTTCATCGCGCTGACTCGTCGGTCCAACCGTGACCGCAGCCTTCATTCATGCAGGATGAAGCCAAACGCACATAGATTGTCCATGCTCGGATCGCGGGGTGGCTGCGTTGATCCGCAGAAGCCGCCAGCCACCTCTGACTGGCAGAAGTCGAATTCCTAGATGGGCAAAGCCCATCGGCGGTTAACGCCGCAGGTTGGCGAACTTCACTGGAAACATGCTCATCGCCCGCTAAGCACTGTTGTTGAAGACAGAGCGATGCCTTCCCAGTTAGGTAATAGAGGGAAAGTCAAACGCCTCCATCTTTTTCGAGCGGTAGCCATTACGGTCTAGCAACCCTAGATTGAGTCGAAACCACTGACCAAGGATGCGGCATCTAAGGGGTAACCGCGTCAGAGCGCATCTGCGGAACCGTGACGGTACGCCAGCTCGCAGCTTCACGTCGCACATCGACGAGTTCTAGGGCCAGTGAGTGAATCCGATCCAAAACGCGGTACAGCGATTGCTGATCGAGAGCGCCGCGGAGTTCGGTCCGATGGCCGTCGCTATGGATATCCAAACCGTCGAAGGCTAGCCGCAAGGTCGCGCCGACCCGGCCTGCGATCCCGATCCGATAGAAATGCTGTAATGGCACGACGTCGACCACAGCAAGCTCCCGTTCGCCCCCGAAGCGAACTGGGTCACGGTGCCCAGGCCGCCTGCCCGGCCAGAATCTCATCGGCCGCGTAGATATGTCGAACTTCTGCAGTAAGGATTCACCCGCGAAGGCGACCCGGCCTCGGCGATGTGGTGCAGCTCCCGTCCTCATCCTCGCGTTCAGTAAGACAATTCATCTGGCGGTAATCTCCCGTTCGCCAACGCGGGGCCTTTGGGGCGTCTGGTCGCATCTCATCCGTGGTCTAGGGCGGTGACGTGACGCCAGTTGGCAGCCTTGTGCGAGAGCCGCAGCCCGCTTGTACCAATTTCGCAGCGCCGTGAACATGATTCGGGCGCAGCTCGAGGTTGGATGCCCGCCCGGACTCCCCCGGGGTCCGGGCGGGCAGGTCAGGCGGCGTTGGCCGGCTAAGCGAGGGGTGATCTGGGATCGAGACGGTGCAGGCGAATGAGCGCGACGTGTTGTGCCGACATGTGGTCGAGTAGTTCGTAGAGGACGGGTTCCTCGATATTCGCGGTGAGGAAGTGTGTGACCACCTCCGTGCCCTCGGTGCTCTCAATCCAGGGCGCACCGAGGATGGTCGGGTCCACTTCGCCTTCGACGGAGAACTCGTACCGGCGGGCGCTCAGGCGGCGAGTATGGATACGGCCGCTCATCTGGTTCGACGCCGATAGGGGTCGCGCGCGCCGGCGTTGCGGGCGACGCGCAGAACGTCGCCGAGGCAGTACACGGGAACGGCGCGTCCGTTGCGCCAGCCGACGCCGGCCCGCTTGAGGTATCCGCGGTGAACCCAGTTGTTCACTCCAGAACGGCTCATCCCGCAGTGGGTCGCTGCTTCGGCCGTTGTCACCATCGAGCCGAGATGTTCGGGAACGTTCATATGCCCTGCTCTCGACAGCGACGGTGCGACATGGACGAGATTAGGATTGCGATCGACGGCGCCGCCTCATCCGGAATGGATGACGGATATGGCTCGGCCCGAATACTCAATAATGAGTAGCGGGCCCATTTCGTTGCTCGTCTGGGTGCTTGTGATGCCACGCCTGGAGGCGGGCATGGGCGAGAGCCTCAGCTGCGCGACTGTCCACCTGCTGTTCCCGTGCAAGGGCGTTGCCCGCCGGGGTTTTGGTCCAGCTCTCATGGCATGCGGTCTCGCCGCGGCGTGGGATAACAAAATTCCGAATATCTTGTCGGCCAGTTATTCGCGGTGTTTCGGGAAAATCTTGGCGAGGCTGAGGGCGGCGTAGAACAGCGTGTTGATGGCGACGAACACTGCCAGGACGTGGAACCAGCCGGTTTGGAGCACGCTGGACGGAAGGAGGATGCCTGCCTGAATCATCATCGCTGGCTTTCAGCTTGGCGGGGAACGTGGTTCCAACCTGAGGCGCGGCCGGTGGCGATATCGAGCAAGGAGCGCAGGAAGACGGCTTGCAGGAACAGGTCGTAGCCGATCTCGATAACGAGCGGCAGGGCGAGGGCGCGGCCGCGCCATCCGGCGTCCCAGACCGTCACGACGCGTTCCACGACGAAAATGCAGCCGATCAGTGCCCAGAACCAAAGGATCTCGATCCCGTCCGCTGAGAGCACAGTGATCAACATCAGGAGCAGGTATGCGTTCAATGCAATGGTGCCGTATCCGATGCCTAACTGCTGCCCCCAGTACAGCGCGGTGGTGCGCGTCAGCCCGTAAGCGCCGATGTTCTCCAACGCCCCGCGCTGCCAGCGCATCCGTTGCCGCCACAAGGCACGCCAGGAAGGCATCACCTCGGTGATGACCTTGCACTTCTTGGGCGAGACGAGCTTGGCGCCGAGCGTCTTCAACGCCAGGGTCATCTCGTTGTCCTCGGTCATAGCGAGCGTGTCGTAGACCGCACCCTGAACACCCGGGATCAAGCTGCCCCGAGCGTCGGCCACGGCAGACAACGCATAGCCGCGAATGAGAGCCGCGGTGCCGGTCAGCACGAACACCTTGCCCCGGCGGCGGCCGATGTAGCGCTGGTAGCGGGCGAACTCGTCGCGCTGCAACTGGCCGACGAGCCCGCAACCATCCTCGCCGAAGAAGACGCCGCCGACCCCGATCAGGTCCGGGTCGGCCTCCAGTCGGTCTAGCGCGGTCGAAAGGAAATCAGGGACGATGATCGAGTCGGCATCCATCACCATCACCACATCGCGCCGCTCACACTGCGGCAGCAAAACATCGAGCGCCTGGTTCAAAGCCCCGGCCTTCTTCAAACTGTTACCAACCGTTTCGAACACGTCCGCCCCGTCCGCGCCGGCGATAGCCACCGTGCCGTCGGCGCAGTTATCCGCCACGACAAGCACCCGATCCGGCGGCCGGGTCTGAGCCCACAACGACGTGAGTGTCGCCTTGATCGTCAACTCCTCGTTGTACGCAGGAATAACGACCGTCAGCCGCAGCAGATGTTTGCCGGAGTCTTCTGGCGCGCCTGCTGGCAGCGCGGACCCAGGCAATTGCGGCTCGGCGTCCAGCCCGACTGCTGCAACCGCGTGGGGACCCAGCAAGGTACTGCGCATTCGCCGCAGGGCCGGCGGCAGCGGTGCAGGAATCCGTCGGTCGCGCGCCAACACCCGCATTCCGGCCGCGGTCTGCGCAGCCGCGAACCCCATCAACACCGCGAGCACGGCAATCGAGGCGGCGATCAGCAACGCCGCACCAGGACGCACGTACGTGGCATTCACCGGCAGGTAGCCGGTCGTCGTGTCGAACGACAGGTCCCGGACGATCAGCAGCGCGACCGCCACGAATCCGACCGCCAGCAGTCCCAGCCCCGCTGCCGCAGCACTCTGCCGGGCCACCCGCTTCCGCAGGGCCAACTCCCTTTCCGCCATTAGCCACCCCCACGACGACAACCCTCGAAACTGCCATAGTCCCCCTGGATCATTTGCCGACGGTCGACACTGTGATTCGTCCGCGTCGGATGAAACAATCCCCTCAAAACCGTGTCCCGTGTCGGAGAGCGAATATCGTGTCTGCCGCGATTCCACCCCCTATCGAACGCGCTGGGCTGATAGAGCTGTAGCTGCATGGTCATCTGCGAAATGCTGCCGAGAGGCGAAACGAACTCACGGATGAGAGCGTGCGCAGTGTGTTGCTCGGCGGCACCAAGGAGCGCCGGACGCCGATGTTGCGTCCTATCCAGACGGGGTCTCCGCGGCTAGGGGTTCGGTCGGTGATTCCGCCGCGTGGCCGACGATCATGCGGTAAGTCGCTCCGGCGATGAGCGCGCCGACCAACGGTGCCAGCCAGAACACCCACAACTGAGCGAGCGCCCAGCCGTGCTGGATGATCGCCGGACCGGTAGAGCGGGCCGGGTTCACCGACGTGTTCGACACCGGAATCGACGCGAGGTGAATGATCACCAGCGTGAAGCCGATCGCGATACCGGCGAAGCCGGCGGGCGCGCGCACGTCGGTCGCGCCGATGATCACGTAGAGGAACACGGCGGTCAAGACGATCTCGACGAGGATGACGGCGACGAGATTGTAGTGCGCCGGCGAGTGGTGGCCGTAGCCGTTGGACGCGAATCCGGAGGCCTTGGCTGAGAAGCCTTTTTGGCCGGATGCGACACCGAGCAGCACCAGCGATGCGACGAGTGCGGCGACCACTTGGGTGACGACATAGGCGATCACATCGGACCAGGGGAAGCGCTTGGCCGTCGCGAGCCCCACTGTCACGGCCGGGTTGAAGTGTCCGCCGGACACGGCCCCAACCGCGTAGACCATGACCATCACGGAGACGCCGAACGCAGTGGCGACGCCCAGATAGTCGATTCCGTTGTTGCCTGCGTCGAGGATGGCAGCGCCGCAACCGACGAAGACGAGGACGAACGTTCCGAGAAATTCGGCGCCCAATCGTCGAGGTAGCGATGCGTACACGGGCACCCCCCTCTTCGAGTGCGCCGGCCGGCTCACCGCCGCCCTGGTGCGATCCATACTGTGCCGATTCGATTCCGGCGTCAATCGACCATTCGCGGTCGGGTCGTGTGTTGAACCGCGAGTTGACCTGTAGCGGCCACGAGTGATCGCCGCGCCGATGAGCCCTGAATGCGGATCACCACGTTCGGGTGCGAGCTAACATCCTGTTCTGTTGCCCAACGTAGGTCTAGTCCTCAGTTGCGCGCGGATCACCATACGTTCTTGGACCAAACAAGTGTCCGAACCCTCCGAGCGGTCGGCCCGCAGTGGCGCTGATCGTCGGGGCCGAACGCGATCTCGTCAACTGATGTCGCGTCGAGGGTCGGCAGATGCGTGACGGACCTAGTTTGCTGGTCCGCTGAGCCCATCGACGGCAAAAGTCTGACGCCGAGCTGTAGGCTCCGAAGACGGGAATTTTGGGAGCGCGATGACTCTGTATTCGGCGTCACGCATTGTTGCTGCGGCTGCCGTGGCTGCCGTGGCGATGGTCGGCGTCGCAATCTGGGTGCCCACCGAAGCGCAGGCCGCACCGCTGGCGCCGGTGAACCCGGTTCGACTAGATCTGGCCGGCCATCCGGCAAACAGCGGGTTCCTGGTGTTCGTCGCCGGCAATGTCGCGCTGAATGCCGACGAGTCCGAGGGCACGATCGCGGCGGGCGGGGATCTGTCGTTCAACTCGACGTACAACGTCGCGGCCGGATCGCCGCCCGTGTTCCCGACCTTCACGGCACCGGGCGACGCGCGCCCGACCTACCTGTACGTGGGTGGCGGGATGGCGTGGACCGGTAACCAGATCTTGCGCGTGCAGAACAGCGGGTTCACCAAGATCGCCGGCGCAAGCACCTACACGGCCCGCAACACCGACAGCAACGGCGCGTCCGGCAACTACCACATCGTCAAACCGGGCGCGCCATACGAGTCGATGCCGCGGATCGAAGGCACCGTCAACCAGCCGCCGGCGTCGGTGTCGACTCCGGTCCCTGGTTCGTTGATCGACGTGGCGGGTGCGTTCGGCCTTTACCGGCAGTTGACCGTCCAGCTGGCCGGCTGCCCGCAGACGACCCAGCTGACCGACCCGAACGGCGGGACATCCCCGATCCCCCAGCCCTATGCATCGGGGGCGCGCGGCCGACTGACCCTCACACCGGGTCAGACGAACTTCTTGCAGATGTCAACCCAGGATCTGGCCAACCTGTCCGAGATGACGTTCACCAACCAGCCGACGGCGCAGACACCGCTGGTCATCAATGTGACCGGAACCGCCTTCTCCGGGAACCTGCCGAACCTGGCTGGCGTGAGCGGCGCCCAAGCGCCCTATATCCTGTGGAACTTCCCGCAGGCGACCTCGATCGCGGTCAATGGCGGCGCGACCATCGAAGGGACCATCTACGCTCCGAACGCCAATCTGAATTGGCGACCGACCCAGAACGTCGAAGGCAACATCATCGCCAACGCATTCACCCATGGCCCGACCCTCGCACAGCAGACCGCGCCGCGGGAATTGCACGACTTCCCGTTCAACACCACCGTCTCTTGCACCGCCCCTGAGCCGACCGGCACCCTCACCCTCGTCAAGAACGTCGTCAACACCGGCGGCGGCACCGCCACCCCGAGCGATTTCACCCTCCAGGCGTTCGGTCCTCAGATTGTCACCGGCCCCGGTAACTCCCCGGCGGTGACCGGCGTGACCGTCCCGACCGGTGACTACGCTCTGCGAGAGTCCGGCGGCCCACCTACCGTCGGATACCAGCCCGGCCTCTGGTCCTGCACCGGCGGCACCCTGCTTGACACCACTGTGCACGTCACGGCCGGCAGCACGGTCACTTGCACGATCACGAACACCTTCCGGGCGCCTCCGCCAACGCCAACCGGCACCCTCACCCTTGTCAAACAGCTCGACAACACCGGCGGCGGGCTCGCCACCCCCGACCAATGGACCCTCGCCGCCGACGGCCCGACGCCCTTCTCCGGACCAGGGAATACGGCCCAGGTCACGGGCGTAACCGTCGGAACGGGCGACTACACCCTGTCTGAATCCGGCGGGACCGTGGACTACGTTGCTGGGTCCTGGTCCTGCGCCAACGGGACACTTACCGGCAGCACCGTCACCGTCACCACCGGCGCCAACGTCACCTGCACGATCACCAATACCTACACGCCCGCACCGTCACCCCCGGCGGGCACCATCACCTTGGTCAAACAGGTGAACAACACCGGCGGTGGCACCGCCACGGCGACCCAGTGGGAGCTCACGGCCGCTGGCCCGGAAACTATCACCGGCGCCAGCGGCACCACCGAGGTCACCGATGTCACCGTGGGCACCGGCGATTACACCCTCACCGAATCCGGCGGCCCGAGCGCCTACGCCGCCAGTAACTGGGCCTGCACCGGCGGCGCCCTGAGCGGCACGACGGTCACCGTGACCGCGAACTCTGACGTCATCTGCACCATCACCAACACCTTTCATCCCGCCACCGCCACGCCGAGCCCTCCCCCGTCCCCAGGCGAAACCGCGGTCGCAGCACCGAACCCACCGGCGAGCCCGCCGCCATCTCCTGGCGAAACCGAAACCAGCAGCACGCTCGCCGCAACCGGCACCAACCCCATCCCCGCCCTCCTCGCCGCCACTGGGCTAACCGCCCTCGGCGCGCTCACCATGCTCGGCACCCACCAACGGCGACGGCGTTCCCATTAACTGCTGTACGCCAGACGGAGATGATCACCGGCCGTGATCAGCGTGGAGTGATCAGCGTGGAGTGATTTGGTTTCGGCCGCCGCACGTTGATGATTCGCAGGATCACGCCAACTCGAAGTGATGGCGGCGTTAAACAGGCCGGTCCGTTTGGGTATAGATGGCTACCATTCGATACCGCTCGATGCTGTGCTGTTACTCACCGTCGTTGAGGGGCGTAGAGCGCCCAGCGTAGGGTCCTCAAATGACAGCCGGACGCTACGAATTCTCCGTAGAAGGCCAGGTGGACGCGACCGTCCTCGGGGCGCCCTGGATAGATAGCACCGAGGGCACAGAGGTGGTCACGCACTTCCTCACCGCGAATATCGAGGAACCCGTCCTCTACGAACTGCTCGACCACATGTCGGCGCAAAGCATCGCACTCATTCGCCTACACCGTCTCGATTCCCCATCACCTTTCGCTAAATGACGAAAGCTGCCTGACCTGGCCGCCGACGCCATAGCGCCCCGAGGTGTAGCGCCGAGGTGTTGCGCTGATCTGCGTTTCAGGAGTCGTCACCGTCCAATTCATGCTCGCCCTTGGGTTCTCCCCAGAGCCGGTGATGGGTATGGCTGCTCTGTTTGTTCGCCAGCTGGCATCCATCCGCGCAACGCTGACATGTCCAGCTGCTCGTGTGGTGCCTGCATAGCTCACGGCAGTGACGGCAGACCGATGTGCGACGGGCGGCGAGACTAGGCATACGACCTAGCTAACGGCTGGAATCCGTCGGCCGACTCGTGCTATCGGGATGATCTTGCGACTTTGCAACGCGCGGGGTCCGTGATCAAATCGAAGATCGAACGAGCGGCCGCGCTCGCGGATATCGCAAGCTGGGCTTAACCCTGCAGCGCGACCAAGCCACGAGGGTGCATGCTGTGAGTGCAGACGCCCGACCTGAAGAGGAAGTGAGTGTCTCAGTGACGATGCCGATGCGGATGGGGTCTCGCGGCCGCGATACTAATTTGCGCGCTGACGACGCAGGTCCAGATGGCGCGGGCGCTGAGCCGGTGACCCAGGGGGGTCCGGCGGTTCATCGTTGTAGATCTCTGCTGGTCAGCTTGGCGATGCTGGTGCTGACGATGATCGTGCTTGCCGGCTGCGGGAGTTCCGGCCCCATAAGTGGCGCATCTCGTACACCGACTGTGACGAGCCTGCCAACCCGCACCTCCTCGCAATCGGTCGCGCAATCGTCGAATCCGATCGGCTCCGCCACGAATGAGCCGACCCGCAGCGGTCTGCCCACCCGGACCGAGACAGCGACCCAAACCGAGACAGCGACCCGGACCGCCACAGCAGTCCAGACCGAGACGGCGGTCCAGACCCGGACAGCAGTCCAGACCGTCGCCGCGACGGCCTCTTCGACCGGCCCGGCTTCCGCCGCAGAGAACACCTCGAGCAGCGGTGGCGTCCCCTCATGGGTCTGGTGGCTGATCGGTGCGCTCGTCCTCATCGGAGCCGGGCTGATCGCTTTCCTGCTTCGCCACCGAAGCCGGCAGAAGGCGTGGCGGGAGAAATTCGGCGCAGCGACCACCGATGCCGCCTGGTTCTCCCGAACTCTGATACCGCAGCTGGAACGGGCCCCGACCACGGACCAGATAATCGGCGGTTGGCGGATGGAATCGGCCCGTATCGTCGCTGCGGAGGACCGACTCACCGGGCTCGCGTCGGCCACCAAAGATCAGACCGATGCCAGTCGAGCCCTCTTGCTGCGGGACGCGATACGCAGTGCGCGCGACCGCCTCGACAACCTCGACGCGTCGACAGATGCGCTCACCGCCGGCGCGCTCCTGCAGTCCGCGGCGGCCGACGTCGAAACCGCGCTCGCTTCGTTGAACCCGCCGACAACGGGAGCCGGCCCCGCCGCAAGCACCGGACCAGGGACAGGCTCCACGCGGTCAACGTGAATATCGATGGAGCTTCGCCGTAGATGCCCTCCGAAGGCCAGCACTGTCAGCTAGTCGTCTGAGGTGATGCCCCCGTGAGGCGCGAAGGACAAACGAACAAACGACGCGTTTCTTTCCTGTTCGTCAGGCTAAACGCCGAAACGCGAGCGTATCGCCCACCAAATGCGGTAATGGTGATTTAGATGTTGCGTACACCTGATGTTCGTCCGCACGACCCTATGCAGCCGACCGAGCGCAAGCTAGGGTTTTTTGCCATGGACGAGGAAGTCGATCTCATAGCCGCCCGCCTCGACCGCGATGCCGCCGAGCGCCGATCTGAACGGGATATCGCACTCGATCGGGACCGGCAGATCGACCTCCGCACGGCTGCGGCCCTCGCGCAAGGCCGCCAACTGGCGTGACGTCACCGCCCGTTTGACCATTCGATAGGTGATTGTCCCGGGCGTTGGAGATCAGCGCCCGGGGCAATCACGCCAAACGTCTAGCCCGGTTCATCGCTCGGCGGGACGAGTCGATACATCCACTCGCGTGCGTGCGTGGTCGGCCCGACAAGCCGGTAGGCGCGGTCGGCGAATGCGGGTTGCCGTCGGATGAACTCCTGACTCGCTCATTTCCAATTGGAAAATGATGAAACTGGGGCTCGGCTACGTCCAGGCACGCCGGCGATACCCTGCGACCTCAGACGCTGTCGATTTGGCCTTGCGGCCGGCTCGGCCGGCTATACCGCCACCCCGACGTTTCGCCTCGCTCGGCTGAAGTGCACCTATTTCCCGCGCCCCGCCAGCTACCAGCCAAGCTCTGTAGTGCTCCCGGTTGACGAACTTACGGTCCGCCATGACTGACTGTTCGCACCCACAGCCGCATTTCATCCGTCCGCCCTTGCCTCCGACTAAACATCTCCCAACAACTGTGTTCGCCAACCGGTGAACTTCGGGTTGCCCAAAAATGAAGCCTTGGCATTCAGTCTCTTTCAGCCGTCAACCAGCCCGCCAAGCTTGTTTGGTTGGCGGGCACCCACGACCGCCAGGGTCTCGCCCCACGCGCGGGCACGCTCCCGCTGACCGGCGACGAGCGTGGGTTTCTTCGTGGTCACGAGGAAGCTCTCTGGCTCAGCGATCAGATGGCACCCGCTGCGCTGCAAGGAACGCGCGATTCTCGGTGCGGCGCGGCCGGTGACCAACGTCGACATTTGAACCCGTGTGTCGAACGCCGCCGCATGTGGGGGTCCCTCGGTCAGGGTGCTGAACCATTCGCGCAACCCAAGCCCTGAGGCTCCGGGCTCCAAGATGATCCCGCTATCTGGTTGAGACGCCTGGTCGACAGCGCCCTCGCGCGTTTTCGGTCGACTCATCCCCCGAACATGGGTGGGGCCGCCCACGACCAGGAGATCAATCCCGTCCAGCTGGTCCGCCGCCGCCTCGCTGACCGGCACAACCGTTACCTCGAATTTGAGAGCGAGTCCGTCACCGATCGCGTCGGCAATCTGACGTGTGTCCCCAAACATCGATTCGTACACCACGACGGCTCTCATCGCACTCTCCTTGTTGACTGCTCCAGGCAACAGCCTCCGCGGGCTACTCGGCAGCGCCGGGATTCCCGAACACCAAGCTGATGCACTAACGCAACCGCGCTCATCGAACTGGCGCGAACGCGATGGGCATCAGCGTCGGTGGAGGGGTCGAGACCGAACCCGGGTCAGTTCCGCCGATGTCCAGACGGAACGGTGGATATTCATCGCGCATGAGCATGGCGTATGCGAGGACTCGATAGCACCACCTGTTCAGCCCCATCACGAGAGTGAACAGGTCACGGGGATAGCGTCCGCGCACGAGCAGGATGACGCCGGCGATCACCGCGAGCAGCGAAATCAGCCCGCCCCCGCCTGCGCTTCGCCACCCATTGTTCCCGCCGAAGACCCATCCGCCAGCGAACACGGCGACCACTAGGTAGTGGGGAAGCGCAAGAAGCCACCACTTGACTAGCACCAGGCCGCGGGACAGGTGCTCCGGATAATCAACGGTGAAAGTCGCCGGATAGTGCGAACTTTCCTTGAGGGTGAAGGGCGGGTAGCGATCTGTGCCGAATGCGCTGACCGCATAGAACGAAACCCGCCATGTCCACCGCATAACCCCCAGGTTGAATTCGAAGATCGCGCGCGGGTAACAACCCGTGAACAGGATGGCAATGCCTGCCACGGCCGTGAATAACACGGCAGCGAACCACAGAACCAGAAGAACGACTAGATGCGGGATGACCAGCAGCCATTTGATCAGCCACTTCCACCTGCTCAGACCCTGATCGAGGTGTCCATCCAGCCGGGCGGGATAGCTGCGGTCGACGACGTCCATGAGATGAGTACATCTGAAATCGGAGACCTCGGGCAGGGCCGCACCGCCTGGCGGGACTGGGACCTTGGTCCTGATTCCGTACGCGGGAAAGCATATTGAGCGCCGAAACTGAGGTTCGCTGACGGTTCAGCAGCGCGCCGCGGCGGGCAGTGAATTCACGCAGTGGCGCCTTGCCTGATGTGAAGCTGGGCGTGCGCGATGGCCTGAGGCATCGTGGCAAACAGATGCCCCTGCTGAGTCAGAGATGCGATGGCCCCCACTGAGGTAAGCACGTGGGTTGATTCTGCGTTGAGGCCCTTGAGCAGGACAATGATGCCTCGGGATTCAAGATCATCGACAACCGCGCCGACCGCTCGAGCGCCGGTAGCGTCCAAGTTGCGCAGACCGCTCATCCGTAGGATCACCACCTGGACGTTGGTGATAGCGGTGAGGTCGGTCAGGAACCGGTTAACGACGGCGAAGTACAACGGTCCGTCCAGCCGGTAGACCAGCACATGATCAGCCAGGAGCTGATGTTCCTCCTCGTCGTCGAGTTCGGGTTGGTGTGCGCTCATGGGTTCAGCGACCGCGCGAGCGGATGAGGACAGGCGTACGAGCGCCAACACCACCGCGAGGCCGAGGCCGAGGCCGACCGCCTCGACCAAATCAAGAGCGACGGTCGCGACCGCCGTGACGACGAATACCAGCGCATCGCCGGGGGTAGACCGCAGCACCGAACGGACGTTGTGCCGCTCAATCATCCGGTACGCGGTCACCAGCAGCACGCCGGCGAGCACCACGAGGGGCACTCGGGCGACCAGCCGCGACGCGGCGTACATGATCGCGGCCAACACCGCGGCGTGAGTCAAGGCCGCCACGCGTGTTCGCGCGCCGGCTCGGGCATTCACGGCCGTGCGAGCGATCGCACCAGTGGCGGGCATCCCGCCGCCGATGCCGCACGCGATGTTGGCCAGCCCTTGACCGAACAGCTCTCGATCCGGGTTGTGCCGAGGAGCGTCGCTCATGCCATCGGCGACCCGGGCCGAGAGCAGGCTCTCCAACGCACCCAGGAAAGCCACCACCAACGCCGGACCAATCAGGCTGCCGGCCTGACCGAATCCGGGGAGCGCCGGAACGGGAAACCCGTGGGGCAACGATCCGATCCGGGCCAGCCGAAGATCGGCGAGCTGGACTACCGCGGTGATGGCCACGATGGTGATCAGACTCGCGGGTAGGGCACGATGCAACCTCGGCAGCGCTGCGGTCATGACCACTGTGATCGCCAGGACGGTCAGAACCGTCCAGTGCGGATCTTGCACGAAACGACCGAGAGCGACGGCCGCCGCTACGGCCGCATTCGAGCCGACCGGCTTCGTTACACCCAAGGCACTGGGAATCTCTTGGGCCGCGATGACGATGGCGATGCCCACCGTGAACCCTTCGATCAGCGGCCACGGTACGTACGCCAGTAACCGACCCAGCCGCAACAGGGCTGCGAGCATGATCACGATTCCGGCCAGCACCGCGAGCGGGAACACGACCTGGGCGCCATCGCGCGCGACCAGAGGCACCAACACGACCGTCATCGCCCCGGTCGGACCCGACACCTGCACGTTCGATCCACCGAATACGGCGGCAACTGTCCCGGCGATCACCGCAGTCACCAGGCCCGGACCAGCACCCACGCCCGAGGCGACCCCGAATGCGAGCGCCAACGGGAGGGCCACCACGCCGACAGTCACCCCGGCCATCAGGTCTCGCGGCCACGAGCGACCAAGACCCGCATAGTCTGATCGGCGCGGCAGGAACGCGACCACGCGAGCCAGCAGCGATCCGCCTCGGCGGGGACTCCTGTCGGTCCGAAGCGGGCGTACCCACCCGCTGATCGACGTCATCTCGACTGCCGACTCGATACCACGGTCCGTGCGGCCTTTGATCGCGTGGGAGCGATTGCATGACGCGCCGGGACGATGGCGTCCTCGTCGTTCTCGAGCGCGTCGAGCATCCGCTGATCGCCCCGCAGGTTGTCCGAGAGCAGCTGGCGCGCCACGGCCAGCAACCGAGCCGTTCGGCGATCACGCAACGAGCAGATCACTGAGTTCTTGACCCGACGGCTGTCGACCAGCCCCGCCCGCCGCAGGACGCCGACCTGCTGAGACAGGTGCGACAGTTCTAATCCTGTCTCGGTGGCCAACTCGCCAATCGTGCATTCCCGCGCGGCGAGCACCTCGAGAACGCGTACTCGTGCCGGATGCCCCATAGCTTTAAACAAATCCGCTTTCGCCTCAGCGATCGGCCTACCCGGAGTGAACGGCACATCATCATTGTCCCAGCTACTTGATAACTACATCAAGTAATGAATTGATGGAATTGCTCACTATGCGATGGTCGGGCATCGGCGCGGTAGAAGATCCGTTTCCCGATCTCGATGAGGATCAGGTAGCCGGGGTCACTCACTCACAATCGACGACGGCTGGGAGGAAGTCGCGCAGACCTCCTTCGACTTCATCCCACGATTCGTCAAGTAACGCCAGTGCGCGACGGGCGGGCAGAAACCCAACTCCACGTCTGTCGGGACGTCAGTGGGCTAGGCAACAGAGGCGTGCGTTGCCGACGCGAGCCGGCTAGTCCCATGTCCGGGGTAGGCCGAAGTAGGGCGCGAGCGTGGTCTCGAAGCGGGTGAGGTCGCAGATCCGGTCGCCGCCGAGTGCGATCACGTAGACGCCGGTGATGTGCAGGATTCCGGTCGTCGGGTTGCGGGCGTAGGCGCCCCAGGCAGGTTGACCGTTGGCGCGGACGGGCACTAGCCGGTCGCTCTCGCTCCAGTGGGCGTAGACCGCGGTGAAGAAGCGACGCACTGCTTCAGTGCCGCGGTACTCGAACGGCAGCGGCGGCATCCTCACCCACGCGTCGTCGGTCATCAACGCCACAAGCGCGTCGATGTCATGCTCGGTGAAGGCCGCGACGAACCGCTCAAGCAGCGCCCGCTCCTCGGCTGAACCCGGTGCGGGCGGCGGCGGATCGGCCGAGCGGGCGGCGTCCATCGTCGCTCGGGCGCGTTTGAGCGCGTTGGTGACCGCGTCCTCGGTGAGTCCCAGCAGCTCGGCGGCCTCGCTGGCGCGGTAGCCGAGCACGTCGCGCAGCAGCAGCGCGGCGCGCTGGTTGGGCGGCAGCAGCTGGACGGCGGTGATGAACGCGAGCGAGATAGCCTCGCGCGACTCGTAGCGGGCCTCGGGCCCCGGTGCCTGATCGGACAAGCCTTCCAGCAGCACGTCGGGATAGGGCTGTAGCCACAGCACCTCACCCAGGCGGGTCGGCTCCGGCGCGGGTACGGGCAGCGGCGCCGCGGTCACCGGCCGGCGTCCGGAGGAGCGCAGCTGGTTGAGGCAGCGGTTGGTGGCGATGCGATATAGCCACGTGCGCACGGACGAGCGGCCCTCGAACCCTTCCAGGCCGAGCCAGGCTGCGAGCAGCGTCTCCTGCAGCGCGTCCTCGGCGTCTTGCAGTGAGCCGAGCATCCGGTAGCAGTGCACCTGCAACTCGCCGCGGTGCGGCTCGACGAGCGCGCTGAACGCATCCCGGTCGCCGGCTCGCGCCTGCTGGAGCAGTTCTGCCGACATGAGGCACCTCCGTTCCCATCTTCTCTTGCCGCTCTGACATGGGTACTGACACCGGCGGGGGTCAGAACTGGTCGCATCCGCAGGGACCAGTTTCGAGGACACGCCGTGTCTGTACTTCCGAACGCGTCACAAGCAGGCAGAACCAAGCATTGAGCGGAGAAGGAACCGATGTCGATCTCACGAACCCCGGCCGTGACGGGCGTTGCGGCCCCCGTGTCCGCCACGTCGCCGAACACCACATGGACGCTGGTCCTGGCGTCCCTCGGGGTGTTCATGACCGCGCTGGACACGCTGGTCGTCGCCAGCTCGCTGCCCGCGCTGCGGCAGAGCCTGCACGCCAGTCTCAGCGATCTGGAATGGACTGTGAACGCCTACAACCTGGCGTTCGCGGTCGCCCTGCTGACCGGCGCCGCGCTGGGTGATCGCTACGGGCGCAAACGGATGTACTGGATCGGGCTGCTCGGGTTCACCCTCGCCTCAGCCGCGGCCGCGGTGGCCCCGAGCGTCGGCGCGCTCATCGCCGCCCGCGGCGTGCAGGGACTCGCGGCGGCCATCGTGACGCCGATGACGCTGACCCTGATCAGCGAGGCGTTCCCGGCCGCGAAACGAGGCGCCGCGATCGGACTGTGGGGCGGCATCACCGGCCTCGCGGTCGCGCTGGGACCGGTCGTCGGCGGTGCCATCGTCGGCGGTGTCAGCTGGCATTGGATCTTCTGGCTCAACGTCCCGATCGGCCTCGCACTGATCCCGCTCTCCATCGCTCACCTCACCGAAAGCCACGGCCCGCGGTCCAAACTCGACATCGTCGGATTGCTGCTGGCCGGCGCCGGATTCTTCGGCCTCACCTGGGGCCTGATCCGCGCCAGCAGCATCGGCTGGGACAGCACCGAGACCATCACCGCCCTCGGCCTGGGCGCCCTGCTGGTCACGGCGTTCCTCCAGTGGGAACGGCGTACCCCCGCCCCGATGCTCTCGCCGCAACTGTTCCGCTCGCGAGCGTTCAACGCCGCCAACGGGGTCAGCTTCTTTATGTACGCCTCGCTGTTCGGCGTTCTGTTCCTGATGATGCAGTTCCTGCAGACAGCGCTCGGCTACTCCCCACTCCAAGCCGGCCTGCGGACCCTGCCCTGGACCGGCGCGCCGATGCTGGTCGCCCCGATCGCCGGTGCACTGGCCGACCGCATCGGCAACCGGCCGCTCCTGCTCACCGGGCTAGCGCTGCAAGCGGCCGGGCTGGGCTGGATCGCCGCCATAGCCACACCCGGCATGAACTACACGCCATTGGCGCTCGCGCTCGGCGTCGCCGGTGTCGGCATCTCACTGTGCTTCCCGACCGTGGCCAACGCCGTCGTCGGCTCCGTCCCGCCCGCGGAGATGGGGATCGCGTCCGGCACGAACAGCGCGCTCCGCGAGATCGGCGGCGTGTTCGGCGTCGCCATCCTGGCCAGCGTCTTCGCCCACTCCGGCGTCTACACCTCACCGAGCACCTTCATCGAGCACTTCAAGACCGCCGTGTGGCTCGGTGCCGCCTTCTCCGTGGTCGGCATCCTTGCCGCCGCCGCACTCCCGGCCCGCGGACACCGCGAACCCGAACTGCCCCCACCCAACCTCGACACCGACAGCCTGGCCGCCGCTGGCAGGACTGCCGCATGACGAGCCGCCGATTCCCTCCTCGGTGGCCGATCCACCACTGGCATCGCGTTGGCGACGCCCCCGTCTCGACCCCGCGCTCGGGACCAACCCCGAGTTCTCAACCGCGATTGCCCGAGCAACGGCAATCGACACCGGGCTTCCGCAATCCGCGGACGGTCCGTACCTATCAGGAGGACAGCATGACCTCCGAAAAAAAAGACAGTTCTGATCACCGGAGCGAACCGTGGTATCGGCCAGGCGCTCGTCCAGGAAGCCTTGAGCCGAGGCGCCAAGCGGGTGTACGCCGGGACCCGGCAGCCCGTGGTGACCCACCCGGACGGACGGGTCACACCCATCATCTTGGACGTCACCAACGCCGCGCAGATCTCGGCCGCCGTCGAGAGCATCGAGTGCCTCGACATCCTGATCAACAACGCTGGCCTCGGCCTCTACGCCGACATCAGCGACCGTGATGCGCTCGAACAGCACCTGGCCGTCAACCTGTTCGGCCCCTACGACGTCACCCAAGCCTTCCGTCCGTTGTTGATTGAGTCCCGGGGAGCCATCGTCAACGTGGTGTCGCTGGCGTCCTTGGCTGCGATGCCCCTCGACCCGGGCTACTCGATGTCCAAGGCAGCCGCGTTCTCCCTCACCCAATCGTTGCGCATGTTGCTGGCCGCACAGGGTGTCACCGTGCACGCGGTCCTGCCCGGACCGGTCGACACCGACATGGGCCCGAGGATCGACATCCCGAAGGCCTCTGCGGAGTCGGTTGCCCGAGCCATCTTCGACGGATTGGCGAAGGGCGAGCAGGAGATCTTCCCCGATCCGCTGTCGCAGTCCCTAGCTGAGGGCTGGCGCACCAGCGCGTCCAAGGCGCTCGAAGGCCAGATGGCGGCCTTCGTACAACCAACGCCCGTCAGGTCATAGCCAAACCCGGATGCGGTTCTCCCCCAGCCCGCGGGGAAAGAATCTCCCGGCCGAGGGAGGAGCCAATCTGATACGCACGCCAACAGCACTTTCACCTGCATCCGCATACACATCACCAGAGAGTTCGAATCATGACCGACTTCAGCACCAGCACCACCATCGACGGTTCACCGGCCGAGGCGTTCGCCGCGATCCTGGACACCCGCGGTTGGTGGAACAGCACAATAGACGGCCCCACCGCACGAGTCGGCGACGAGTTCGGCTTCGAAGTGGAAGGTCTCCACCGCACCCGCATTCGGATCACCGACGTCACCCCGAACCAGCGCCTCGAGTGGGTGGTCGTGGACAACGAGTTCGGCTTCACCACCGATCAGAGCGAATGGGTGGGCGACCGGATCGTCTTCGAACTCCAGCCAACCCACGACGGTACGAAGGTCACCTTGACCCAGCACGGGCTAACGGCCGGGCAGGAGTGCTACGACGTGTGCTCCAACGCGTGGAACTTCTTCGTCGGCGACAGCCTGCGCATGCTCGCCGAGCGTGGCCAGGGCAAGCCCGAATCGAATACCGGGCGGGCCGAGCCGGCCACACGGGCCCGCGCCGCCGCCGGCGGGGGGGCAACCCAATGAGTGACCTCCCGGGCGGCACCACGATGATTGTCGGGGCCAGCCGAGGTTTGGGCCGCGGCATCGCCCGCGCGTTCGCCGACGCCGGCAGCCCAGTGGTGGCGGTCGCCCGGTCCGGCCCGGCACTGGTCGAACTGGCCACGACCAGTGCGAACATCCGTACCGAGGTCGCCGACGCGACCGACCCGACGTTGGCGGGCAGGCTCCTCGACTGGCACGAGCCGACGACGCTCATCCTGGTCGCCGGCGCCAGCCCGCTGATGCGCCCGCTGCAGCAGCAGACGTGGGAGACGTTCTCCCTCAACTGGCACACCGACGTCAAGATCGCGTTCCACTGGCTGCGCGAGGCCCTGCTCACACCGCTGCGACCCGGCAGCCGGGTGATCGTGATCAGCAGCGGCGCCGCGGTCTCCGGCTCACCGCTCAGCGGCGGCTACGCCGGCGCCAAAGCCACCCAGCGCCTCATCACCGGCTACGCCCAGGACGAGGCCGACCGCGCCGGGCTCGGCCTCACCTTCACCGCGATACTGCCGCGGATCACGCCGCTGACCGACCTCGGGCGGCCAGCGGTCCAGGCCTATGCGGCCCGTAACAACCAATCGGAGGAGGAGTACCTCGCGCAGATGGGCGAGCCACTCACGCCAGAGGTTGCCGGCCAAGCGTTGCTCGACCTGATACGAGCCGATACCGACACTGTCGCTCCCTCGCACCTGCTCACCGGCGCCGGGCTACAGAAACTCGCCTGACCCTCGCGCACCGGTCCAGAAACCGGACCGACCTTCGCGCGGCAGCTGCGCCGCCGGTGCCGCGGTCAACTCCCCACGTAGCGAGCCAGCTATGTGGTCGCTGGCGGCGTCCGTTGTGGCAAGTCGACTGGCGCGATCATGCGACCGAGGGGAAGCAGCGAGATGGGGACCATTTTGAAACTCGCGATGCCTAGCGGGATGCCGATGATGGTCAAGCACAGCAGGATTCCCGTCGCGACGTGGCCGATCGCGAGCCAAATACCAGCCACGATAAACCAAATCACGTTGCCGATAGCCGACATCACGCCCGCGTTCTGACGGCGAATCGCGGTCCTGCCGAACGGCCACAGCGCGTAACCGGCGATGCGGAACGACGCGATACCGAACGGGATCGTGATGATGAGCAGGCACGCGATGATGCCTGCGACGATGTAGCCCAGCGCCATCCAGAAGCCGCACAGCACCAGCCAGATGACGTTCAGGAGTGTCCGCATGCCACAAGTATCCAACCTCACTTGGCCGAAGTTCCAGGCCCGAGGGCCGGGACGAAAAGTTACGGGCTGGAAACAAGCGCAGTAAACGGGGATCTACACAATCTTCCGCAAGTGTCAGGCGACCTCGCCAAGGTCGCAAACAGCACGCATCACAACCTTCCACCCGAGTTCTAGAGAATCCGCTCGACGGCTTCGACGGTGATCCGTATCCGCTCATCCTCCGGTAGTGAATCAAGTGATTCTGAAAGCACTTCCGGACCAACCCAATTCAGTCCGTTGGTGCGGCGGAGGACTTCGATGATGGCCTGCAGCGGTATATCTCCGACCCCCGGCAGCATCCTATGGTGGAGCGTGTCCTGCCAGAGCGAGGTATTCGGCTGCGCGGCCGCGTCTGAGATCTGAACCGAGGTGATTCGCTGCCCCGGAATGGTGCTCAACAGGGTTAGGTCGGGATCACCGCGAAAGAAATGCCAAGTGTCCAATACCAGGCCGCCATTCGGGCGATCTGCAGCCTGAAGAATTTGCCAAGCCGTCGCAAGGTCGGGAATACCGCCGAGAGGCGAGAACTCTATCTGAGCGACAGTTCCAGAGCCCGACAGCACATCGCACGCTCGACCGAAACAATCGATCAGCTGGGCAGTTGAGAGATCAACCCGCACCGGCAGCAAGCTGACGGCGTGCGCGCCAAATGCGGCGGCGACGTCAGCGACTCGCTCGAAGCTGACGGCCGAGCTATATCGAGTTCCGCTCAGCGGCAGCCACGACGCGACGCCATCCAAAACCGCGATGCGAATCCCCGCCTCGTCGGCACGCCTCCGCAACTGGGTCAGCGCTGCCGTTTCCTGCGGCAACATCGAGAGACTCGGAGCTAGATTTCGGTAACCCAAGGCCAGCGCCGTCGTCACAAGCTCGGGTCGTAGCAGGTCTTCGCGCCAAGGAAAGCCGCTCATCCAGACCACACGCTCGCTCGAGCCGTCCTTGAGTCCGCTCACCCCCATATCCTAGACGGGAATCGCGACTCACTCATTTGGCTCGGCGGGCTCCGCTCGGGCGCGGTGGCCGACCTGAACGCTGTGCGACATCCCGTAGCGGAAAGGCCAATCCCCACCCTACGGGCCCGATCATGCAATGAGACATTCTCTTCAGTGATCGAACGTCCGCGTTCCGCGTTATGGGACGAAGACCATGGCTAGCGATCCGCCCCTCAACCAGTGGCAATTCTGGGACCGGAAGGCACGGCGATTGCCGTTCCTTGCCTGCTCTGGGCCTTGCGGAGCGCAGAATGCGGAGTACCCAGCGCGACATGGACGCCGTAGTGGAGGGGACCAGGGACAGCAAATCGGCCCTCTCATTTACGCGCGAGGATCTGACTCAACATTCTGATGAGCATTCGCATGTCTTTTGGTGAAAGGGCGCCGGCGAAATACTCGTGAGCAATGACAGCGCAGATTTCGCTGTTGCGCAGGCAGAGTTCCCGTCCGCGTGGCGTGATCACGGCGTACACCAAACGGCGGTCAAGGTCCGACAACTCTCGCACGAGCAGACCGCTCGTCGTGAGCCGGTCGACGAGCTGGGTAACCCCGCTCTTACTAAGCATCATCTGCTCCGCGATGTCGACCATTCTGAGTCGACCATCGCTGGTCCGACCGATGCTGGCTAGGACGTCGGCTTCGGCCGTCGAGAGGCCAGTTGCGGTCCGGACACGATCCTCGAAGGCAAGCCGCACCGCTAGATGGGCCCTGAGCAGCGCCGAGAGCGTCTGCTCGGCGAGGTCGAGCTCATCGCCGCCACGACAAGACGGAGTTATCACGGCCGGACCATATCAGCGGCGCCGTTGACAGTAACAGTGCGATGCTGCACTATGCAGGAGCGAACAATCTACCTTCCGCCTTGCCCTGAGGCAGTCGAGGGGCTTCGCTATCCGTCGCCCCAAAAGGGCTAAAGGCATGGAGAACCAATGAGCGAGCCGCTTACGGGAAGAGTCGCGCTAGTGACCGGTGCGGCCCGCGGTGTAGGGAAGGTGCTCGCACTAGAGCTCGCTGACATGGGGGCGACCGTCATCGTCACTGCTCGCTCGGAAGGTCCTGAGACCAGTGAGCTCGGGGGATCGATCAACGAGACAGTCAGCGCCATTACCCAGTCCGGACATCGTGCTATGGCGATAGCGGCAGATCTAGTCGACCCAGCTTCGCTCAGCGACCTGATATCCACAGTGCGCGCTCAGGTTGGCGAGGTTGACATCCTGGTCAACAACGCCGCTGACACGGGTGACCGAGTCTTCCATGATTTCACGAAGACCGATCCCGCCGCTTGGCGCCGCCAATTCGAGCTCAACGTCTTTGCTATGTATGACCTGATGCACGCGTTCGTTCCGGGCATGCGCGACCGCAGGGAGGGGTTTGTGATCAACCTCGGCTCTCTCCGAGACGTACCGGAGGGGATCGATACTTCCGCGAGTGTCGGTGATGCAACGCTTGGCGCCGCTTATCCGACAACGAAACTGGCTATCTATGCGATGACTACCCTGCTCGCAAACGAGTTTGCTAAAGACAATGTTGTCGCCTTCACGCTCACCCCCGGATTGGCCCGGACGGAGCGGCTCGAGGATCACGCGGTTCGTCTTGGCTTTGACCCGGCCGTCGCGGTGCCACCCGAATTGGCAGGCAAGGCAGTCAGACATATTCTTTCCTCCTCTGACCCGTTGCGCTTTGCTGGTCGGTTCATCGAAGCCGCGCCTTTCGTCGCTGGTCTCCCACTCGCCGATGAGACGGGCGCACAGGTTTGAGGCCGGCAAATCTAGCCGAGCGGGCCGAGCTCTTCATATTGAAGACGACTTTCAACGAGACGTTCGGTATCGAGCAACCTGATCGTCTGCGAGACGTATCCGCGGACCGTTCCGGTGCTGCAGCCGAATGTTCGTTATCTCGCGATCGTTCAGATCCTCATAAGAACAAGCAGGAGGACCGCACGGGTGCTGTCGCGGCAGGCTCGCAAGCCGCCGCCAAAGTTCCTCGCGTTTGGCGACACCCGATGCGAGGTCAACGCGCTCGACCAGGTCGACCTCGACACCACCCCGGCACTGAGACTGCGAACAGACCACAAACGCTATCAGGACAGAAACTCATGCGTCAGGATCCGTCTGACGTACAGGTCAGGGGGCCAGCATGCGCGACCCGATCCCAGTGACGATGGCACTTGATGAAGGCATCCTGAACCACATCCTGGGCGATGTGAGGCGCCGCTCAACATCGTGGCGTACCGCAGCAAGGCCTGCAGCTAATGAGGAAGGACCACCGCGATGACTGACACCACAGCCAGCGACATCCAGCAGGACGACGCGGAGAAGCACTACGGGCACATCCCTGACCGGCTCGCATGGGATCTCCCCCTGGGCGGCACCGTGACGACCGACTCGGGCTTCCAAGTGTTCACCGGCCGCTTCGCCCCCGAGTCCAAGAGGGCGGAGGCGTTAGCCAGGACTCCCGAGATGGGGCTGTACCGAGTTCGCTACCGCGCCGGCGGCGGCGAGAACGGGTTGCACTCCCACCCCGGCGACTCGATCTGGATGGTGCTGTCGGGCGCGGTGCGGTTCTACGCGGAGAAATCCAGGCTCGTCGCCGACCTGGGACCCGGCGGCGGGGTCATGATCCCATCGGAGGCGACCTACCGCTTCCAATGCAGCGAGGACAGCGAACTCGTGCGCTTCGCGGGACCGCCGCCACCACCACGGGCAGAACCGTAAGCCTTAGTTAGTCCGAGACGACGTCGGCCAAGCGGTCGAGATCAGCGATGTCGTCGGTGGTGGCGATGATGGTGAGCTCGTCGTAACCGGCGGCAACAGCCCCATCGGGCGCGCGTCAGACCGCGTCGGCGTTGGTCACCTCGCTGAGCATGGCATCGACGAAACCCGGCAGTTGGTCGCCGACCGTGAAATACCGGTCGGTGACTGATGGCATCCGTCCCACGGTGGCGTCATCAAGCACGAAGAAGAGGCTTGTTCCCGTCCTTCGCGCAGATGACGGCCTCCAGTTCCTCGCGGATCATTTCTGCTCCCTCTGCGTCGGTCGAAGTATCGAGCGTTGGCTGGCGTTAGTTAGCGAGCATTGCGGGCAGCGTCACACCGACGAGCGCGCGGGCCTCGGCCATGATGTTGGCCACCAGCTCCGCGCACGTGGGGATGTCGTGGATCAGGCCTTGGGCTTGGCCGGCCCACCACATCCCGCCGTCCATGTCACCGTTGGCCAGCACCTGCTCGCGGCCTCGGGCGCCGGACGCCAAGTGGGCGATATCGGCGAACGTGCTGCCCTCGCGCGCCTCGATCTCCACGATCTCCGCGGAGACGGCGTTGCGGGCGACGCGGGCGGCGTTGTTGAACTTGCGGAACACGATCTGGGTGTCACGCTCGGTGTTGGCCACGATCTGCGCCTTCACGTTGGGGTGCACCGGCGCCTCCTGGGTGGCGACGAAGCGGGTGCCCATGTTGATGGCGGACGCGCCGAGGGCGAGCGCGGCGACGAGGCCCTTGCCGTCGGCGAAGCCGCCGCTGGCGACGATGGGGATGTCGAGGGCGCGGGCCGCGGCCGGGATCAGCACGAGGCCGGGCACGTCGTCGGGGCCCGGGTGGCCAGCGCACTCGAAGCCGTCGATGCTGATGGCGTCGACCCCCAGCGACTGCGCCTTCAGCGCGTGGCGCACGGCCACCGCCTTGTGGATGACCTTGACCTCGGCCGCTTTGAAGGACGGCAGGTGAGGGGCGGGGTTGGAGCCCGCGGTCTCGACGATCTTGATGCCGCCTTCGATGATTGCGTCGCGGTACTCGTCGTACGGCACCGGCTGCACCGTCGGCAGGATCGTCAGGTTGACCCCGAATGGCTTGTCGGTCATGTCCTGGCAGCGCTTGATCTCCTTGGCCAGCGCCTCGGGTGTCGGCTGGGTGAGCGCGGTCAGGAAGGCGAGCGCGCCGGCCTCGGCGATCGGCGCGATCAGCTCGGCGGTGCCGATGCCGGTCATGCCGCCGCAGACGATCGGGTGCTCGATGCCGAACAACTCGGTGAAGGAGGTCTTGAACAATGCCATTCCAATCACGTCGGGTGAATCGTCTGGGTACTTCGATTGCGGCAATTGGCTGCGCCAGCTCGTGGAAGGCGTCAGTGCGGCGGCGGCCCGTCTCCGAGGGCGAGCAGGGTGGCCTCCTCGCGGAAGGTCTGGTACATCGTCGACTCCATCGACATGTTGAGCTGGCTCTTGATGTGGCCGACGCGGTGGCTGAGGTCGGCCCCGCCCTCGCCCATCTTCGGGCCACCCGCCGGCGCGTCCAGCGTGGCCAACTTGACCGCCCAGGCCTTCGCGGTGTCGAGCAGCTCGGCCGCGGGGACGCAGAGGTTGATCAAGCCCCACTCGGCCGCGGTCGTCGCTGGCAGCGGGTCGCCGAACAACGCGATCTGCTTAGCCCGAGCCATGCCCACCAGGCGAGGCAGGATCCACGCGCCGCCGCCCTCGAGCGGCAGGCCGCGGCGGACGAAGATCTCCCAGAAGCTGGCTTCCTCGGCGGCGATGGTCAGGTCGCAGGCCAGGGCGAGCTGGCAGCCGCCGCCGGCAGCGACGCCGTTGACCGCGGCGATGAACGGGGTCTCGCTGCGCCAGATCGCCTCCATCAGTCGGGCCCAGCCGTACAGGATGCCGTCATCGCGCGCGATGTGCGGAGCGTTACGCCGCCGCTCCGGCGGAATCTCGATCGGGCCGCCCGGCTGGGTGATGTCCGCGCCGGAGGAGAAGGCCGTCCCGTTGCCGGTGATCACCGCGACCTTGACCGCCAGGTCCTCGCTGACCTCGTGGATCGCCTCCAGCAACGCGTCGCGCAGGCCCATCCCGTTCGGGCCGTTTCCCGCCGGGTAGTGGTCCATCGCGTTGCGCTTCTTCTGGCGGTTCAGGCGCAGCCAGGCAACGCCGTCCTCGACCTCGTACTGCAGCCCTGCGGCGTCCCAATCCTCGACCTTGGCGGTCATGCATCGCTCCTAATCTTCCTTTGACAAGGGTGCCTACAGCTGCGCCAGATCGCGCCGGCTACCACGGCGCGCTTACTCAACGCTCCGCGGCATCGGTTCTGGTCAGCCGCTCGGCGGAGTCCACTTCAAGGGCAGGTGGTGCAGGGAGAACATGCCCATCGTGTTGTAGCGCAGGCCGTCGCGCTCCGCCGCCGGGAGCGCGAAGTCGGGCGCGCGGTCCAGCCAGACGTTGATCGCGATCTGCAGCTCTTGGCGCGCTAGGTGCGACCCGACGCAGCGGTGCAGCCCGCCTCCGAAGGCGGTGTGCGGGTTGGTCTCGCGGTGGAAGTCGACCTCGAGCGGGTGCGGGAACAGCTCCTCGTCGCGGTTGGCCAACGTGTGCAGCTGCATGATCTCGTCGCCGCGCTTGAGCTGGACGCCGCCAAGCACGGTGTCCTGCCGGACGGTCCGCGGCGGGTTCACCCAGGCGTTGATGCGCAGCAGCTCCTCGACGGCCTGCGGGATCAGCGAGCGGTCCTCGATCAGCTCCTGCTTCTTGTCGGGGTGCTCGGCCAGGTAGCGGAACGAGTGCGACAGCCCTGAGCTGACCGTGTCCAGGCCGGCGATGAACAACAGCCACGCCATGTCCTGGATGTCGTCGTCGGGCACCGGGGTGCCGTCGTCGAAGCTGAGGGAGGCCAGCCGCGAGATCAGGCCGTCGTCGGGGTGGGCCCGCTTCTCGGCGATCATCTCGAAGTTCATCGCCTCGATCCGCTTGCCCGCCGCGATCCGCGCCTCGAAGTCCATGTTGTGGAAGAACGTGTCCTCCCAGCCCAGGAACTCCGTCTTGCGCGAGAGCGGATAACCCATCAGGGCCATGAACACCGTCGCCGGCAGGATCGCCGCGAACTCCCGCGCGAAGTCGCAGGACCCGCGGGCGATGAACCCGTCGATCAGCTCATTGGCCGTCTCGCGGATGCCGCTCTCCAGCCGACGCATCGACGCGGGCGAGAACAGCGGGGTCAACAGCACCCGGTACTTGCGGTTGTCCGGCGGGTCGAGCTCCAACGGGATCATCCGCCGGGGCATCGCGCCGGTCGCGCCGCCGTAGCCCATCGTGGTCGTGAAGTACTCGCTGTCCTGCAGCGTGCGCCTGATGTCGTCGGGCTTGGTCACGTACCAGACCCCGGTGGGGCTGTTGAAGGACACCGGGCTGAAGAAGATCGGCGGCGCCTCGGCCCGCACTCGCTCGTAGGTGCCGAATGGGTCGGAGTCGAAGTTGTCGGCATAGACCTGGTCGAAGTGGTAGACGAGCTCCGGCGGCACATGAGCCGGGATCGGGGCTACCGCCGGGGATTGTGTGGTATCCATCTGACTGGCCTTCCTGCATCAGGCGTCGGTTGACGCGCACGAGATCCTGCTAAACCAAAGATGTGGCCGCCTGCCGCAAGGCCCAACTGACTGCCGCCTTACCGCGACCGCGACGGCGTCGCTTGGGTCGAGCGGCTGCGGGTCTTGTCGGTCAGGTGCCAAGGCCGCCCTACTCGCAGTGCATAGGCCCTGGAGGCCGCCCCGGCCGCGAGGGCGGGGTGCACGACAGGCAGCTACGACCATGCGGAAGCTATGTCTGCCAGGCGGTCCAGGTCGGCTATGTCATCGGTCGTCGCGATGAAGGTCAGCTCGTCGTAGCCGGCGAGGGCAGCGCCGTCGAGAGCGCGCCGGACGGCGTCGGCGTCCGTGACCTGGCTGAGCATCGAGTCGACAAAGCCCGGCGGCGGGGCGTTGTCGCCGACGGTGAAATATCTTTGCGTGACAGACCGCATGCGGCCGACCGCGTCGTCACCGAGCGCGAAGAACATGCTCGTCCCCATATGCGGCTTGCGGTCCCCGCCAGCAGCCTCCCATAGCTTCAGAAAACCCTCGGCCTCGGCTGCCATGTCGGCCGGCAGGCCGCTGAGAGCGGCGCCCGTGAAGCCGTCGGCCCACTTCACCGCACGGGCGACCGACTTTGGGCCGCGCGCACTCGTGTAGATGGGCGGGCCGCCCAGCTGCGCCGGTGTAGGGCCAACGGGATCGGCCCCCGGGAACGGAGGCTGACCAGACCACAGCCGCTTCATCTCAAGGACGCACGCGTCCTGCGATTGGAAAACGCGCGTCATCGCAACATTCGCCGCGCGGTAGTCGTCCTCCCGCCCGCCGGTGCCGACCGACACGGTGAGGCGGCCGCCCGAGATGACATCGATGGACGCAAGTCTTTTCGCCAGCAATGCCGGTGGGTGCATGGGAGCCACCACGATGTGCGTGTACAGCCGCACGCGTGTTGTCAGTGCGGCCGCCGCGGCGAGCATCACGATCTGGTCCATGTTATGGAAGGTCACCCTGTCGCCGACCGAGATGCTGTCAAACGGCCCGTCATCGACTCCGGCAATCCACGCCAGAGCTGGATCGCGGGTGGTCGCCACCAAGTAAGGCACCATGACTCCGATCTTCATGCTTTGCACTCCTGCTCAAAACTTATCGACGGACTAGCCCCTAGGTGGCTAGGCCTTCCGGGCAGCCAATCGGTGCATTCAGACTGACCCTCACGGCTTTGGCCGATACGCATTCGGCGAGGCGCGTGGCTTACTGGCCCTTGAACCCCAGCATTTGGTGACGGCAATGCGTGGACGTTCGCCCTCACCTGAGCGTCCATCCCAGGGTCGAGGGTCTCATTGGCCGCGGCAGCGACGCTCTCCTGGAATATCCGGGTCCTGGCGTGCGGTGTTGCTGTCGCGCAGACGCGGCATTGACCAGTGCGAGCCGGCTTGAGAACCTCCACTCAGTGAATCCTCTCCGGCGTGGCCCCTTCTGCCGAGGGCCTCGGCTTCGTCGCGCTGTCCACGCAGAACGAATCCGATTTTCCGGCGCTCGCATCGGCGTGATGGGAGTAGTGGTCCTCGACAGACTCCAAGTATTGCGTCGCTGTCCTTCGCTGCTGAATAGTGCGCGCCTGCACTGTTCATTGTCAATGGTCTCCCTGTTAGGCTCCGACGATGCCGCATGCACCAACTAGCAGCAGCGAAGACTCCGTTATCGCCGAGCATGCGCTCACGACGCTGCTCGAGGCCCACCGTGCCTTGCGGCTGACGTTCGAGGATCGCGTGCGGGATGCGACGGGTCTCTCGACTGCCGAGGCCGATGTGCTGTCGAGCATTGGGCGCGTCGGCGGCGGGCGGCTCAGGATGGTCGACATCGCTGACCAGATGATGCTTAGCAAGAGCGGAGTGACTCAGCTCGTCGACCGACTCGTGGCCGGCGGCTTGCTGGTCCGCGAGTTGTCGGAGCACGATCGCCGGCTGGTGTACGCCGTTCTGACCACCCGCGGGCAAGTGATCTACGAACGCAACGCCGCCGTATTTGCTGCCGTGGCGCGCGAATATTTCGCTGACATCCTTACGGCGAGGGACCTGCGGACGCTGATTAAACTGCTCACGCAGATCGTCGTAAGCACGTCTGACCCTTCGCTAAACGAGGGCGTGCCTGTTCCACCGGGAAGGACCGCAGGAAAGTCGGTCGCCAGGAAGACCATCGGCTCGTAGGAACAGCAACGGCGCCAAAGTACTCGGCCGCGCACCGATCAAACGCATCTGCCTGACGCAGTCTCCGAACCAGCGAACGGAACTGGGCCCGTCCTCATCATCGTCCGGCCGAACGTCACGCGTCGGTAACATGGCGGGCCCGGTCGGCCAAACTTTGCTGCAGGCGTGAAGGACTTCCCATCCGAGTTGGCAACGATATATGGCCGCACTGTCCTCCCCAGAGAGAAGGGTCTCGTTGGGGCCACGGCCCATCTTCTCGCTTACAGCATCCCTTCGGCACTCCTCAGTATCGGCTGTCGGGGAGCCACCATTCTGGGTGTGGGGATTGGCCCGTGTGCCGGACATAACAGGCTCAGCGGCATGCCGTTGACAATAGAAGTGCTGGAGCGCACTATGCAGATGCGAACGATCTCGGAGATGTTGCCGGACCAAGGCCCGAGAGGGTCAATTGTCACACCCAACGCGCCGAAGCCGAACATGCCTACACGGCGTCCTGACCAACCCGTGCGGAACGCAGAAGCTTGGATTCATTCAGCGTTCGAGCGGGCGAACGAGCTAGCCGCCCGCCACGAGCGCTCCGAGAAGTGGCGGCGGAGGGCTCCCCTATCGGCGGGCCTCCCCAGCTCCTAAAGCTACGGAGATCTAATGTCCTTCCACGTCATTGTCGGAGCAAGCGCGGCCGGCCGTGTCCGCCGACACCGGAGATCCCATCCGCGGATTCTCCGGTCCGGAGCTCACGCGGCAGATGCAGCAGCCCAGCACTCCGGTGATCGCTCGCGGCTCGCGGGGACGGGGGCGCCGCGCCGGCCAGATGGGACAGGCGGTCACGCTCGTCGTCGGTCAAGCCCAGCGCCCGGGCCAGCGAGACCAGCACCTCGGCCGAGGGATGCGGCCCGCGTTGCTGCTCCACCCGCGTGCAGCAGTCAGTCGAGATCGCGGCGAGACCTGCCACTTCGTCCCGCCGTAGGCCAGGTGTCCGGCGGCGGATACCCGGGGACAGGCCGATGGCGGCCGGGGTCAGCCGCTCGCGTCGGCGGCGCGGCACGCCCGCGAGGGGCTACTCGATCCGTCACCCCAGGATGCCTCAATCACATCGGGCTAGCCAGGGATCACCGGTCTCACGGTAATGGGCCTCTGGGGGCATGCCGTTGACGCGCATGCTTAGCGCATGACGACACCACACCTGAGCACACGGCAACTAGGCACATCTGGCCCCACGGTGGGCGCGCTGGGCTTGGGCTGCATGGGCATGTCCGGGGCCTACGGTCCCGCCGACGAGGACGAGAGCGTCGCGACGATCCGCGCCGCGGTCCGGGCCGGGGTGGCGCTGGTGGACACCGGTGACTTCTACGGTGCAGGGCACAACGAGCTGCTGGTCGGACGAGCGCTGCGCGACCTGAGCCGCGACGACGTCACGCTCAGCGTGAAGTTCGGGGCGATGCTCTCGCCGGGTGGGGGCATGGGCCGCTTGGACGGGCGTCCAGAGGCAGTCGGCAACTACCTGTCCTACACCCTCGTCCGGCTCGGGGTTGACCATGTCGATGTCTATCGCCCGGCTCGGCTCGACCCGAACGTTCCCATTGAGGACACCATCGGCGCGATCGCTGACTTGGTCCAGAAGGGATACGTACGCCACATCGGTCTGTCCGAGGTCGGCAGCGACACCATCCGTCGGGCCGCAGCGGTCCACCCGATCGCGGACCTGCAATTCGAGTACTCGTTGCTCACCCGCGGGATCGAGGACGAAATCCTGCCGACCTGCCGGGAGCTTGGTATCGGCGTGACCGCCTACGGCGTCCTGTCCCGCGGGCTCATCGGTGGCGGCACCGCCTCGTTCGGGCCGGGCGATTCCCGCTCGGTGTACCCCCGCTTCGGGGGAGGGAACTTTGAACACAACCGCGACCTCGTGGCAGGACTCGAACCGATCGCCCACGCCGCCGACCTGAGTGTTGGACAACTCGCCATCGCGTGGGTCGCGGCGCAAGGTCACGACATCGTCCCCGTAGTCGGCATCAAGAATCGCGCGCGGCTCGAAGAAGCACTGCGGGCGATTGCCGCAGACCTCAGCCCGGAGATGCTTGTGTCGATCGGGCAGGCCATCCCCCGCGACGCGGCTCTGGGAGCTCGGTACCCCGCGGCCCCGATGCCGAAGCTCGACAGCGAACGATAGTCAACCAAGCGTCGCATCGTCCTCTGTCCCGGCTACCTGAGCGTGAAACGTCTGGGAGCCTTCGCGGGCCGTGCCAGACTTGCCCGGCGGCGGTTCAGGATGTCACCGGGCGAGCGCTTCTCAGTGCTTGTCCGGACAACGCGACTCGGTGGTCGCTGCATGACCCACCTGACACGTCGTGTGGTCAACGAAGGTCAAAAAGGAGCGCCGGAGGGAGCGCCCACGGCGTTCGGCCAGCTACTTGCGCATCGTGTGGCCACTACCGCGCCCCGGTAGTGGTCACCGAGTCGTTTAGACGCTGCTCCCCCGGCATCTGCGCCCAAATCGATCCCCGGGCAGTCGCTGCGGACCATCGGTGCAACCCCCGTGCAACGCCGGAACGGCCGCGAGGAGACAGCGCGACGACCGCGTACCTGCGCCGAAGCACGAGTAGAGCGTCCGTTCACGTGAGGCACGAGTACGGGCCGCGCATCGCTGCGGCGCCCGTATCGTTGACTTCTATGTGGGCGATACTGGGATTGAACCAGTGACCCCTACCGTGTCAAGGTAGTGCTCTCCCACTGAGCTAATCGCCCGTACTCAGCGCCGCAGGCCGCCTGTCGGCGGACGACGTGCACTGGCTACGAGGTGGAGACGGGATTTGAACCCGTGTAGACGGCTTTGCAGGCCGTTGCCTCGCCTCTCGGCCACTCCACCAGGGACCGTAAGGTCCTGAGGAACGCCATTAGCGTCCACCGAGCGGACGACGGGATTCGAACCCGCGACCCCAACCTTGGCAAGGTTGTGCGCTACCAGCTGCGCTACGTCCGCATGGTGTTACCCGCTGTTTTTGCCTTCGGTTACCCTCTGGCTGCCTACAACGGCACCGAGCGGAAACTCTATCCGATGGGCTCTGCCCAAGCCAAACCGGGTCAGGCGGATTCGCTGCGGGACGCAGCCAGCGAGGCGAGCAACTCAGCCCATGCCTTGTCCACGTTGTCCCTGAGTTGGGCCAACGAGCCACTGTTGTCAACCACCACAGTGGCGAGCGCGCGGCGCTCGTCGTCGGTGGCCTGATTGGCGATCCGGCTCATAGCATCCTCGCGACTCAGGCCGCGCTCTACCAGCCGATCCAGCCGCAACTCCAACGGCGTCTCCACGACGATGACCGCCTCGTAGTCGCCCCACATATTGTTCTCGGCCATCAGTGCAACGTCGTACACGATCTGATTCCCAGGAGGCACAGCGGCTATCTTCTCGTCCATGCGTATCTTGACCAGCGGATGAACGATCGCGTTCAAATCCGCCAGTGCCTTTTCGTCACCGAAAACTAGCTTTCCGAGCTTTGGTCGATTGAGCGAACCGTCTGCGGTGAGGATGTCGGGACCGAATCGCTCCACGACCTTCGCCAACCCGGGCGTGCCAACCTCAACCACATCACGCGCGAGTTGATCAGCATCGATGATGGTCGCACCGAGCTCGGCTAGTCGCCCGGAGACCGTGCTCTTCCCACTGCCAATCCCACCGGTCAAGCCAATGATTCCCATAAACCGCGCCCCGTTCAGCTAGATGTACTCGACGGCGTACTTCCCGGCGTTGCGCTGGCTGATGATGTCACCGGACCGCCCTGACTGAACTTCTCGGTCGCGTCCAATGCAGCGTCAGCCAATGCCGCGAGGACCTTTGTTTGCTGGGCCGCAGGCACGATCTTCGCGTTCACCGACACGGCCACGGTACGGGGGCCGGCGCCGACGACAATCGTCGGATCGCCATAACCGACGAGGACAGTCCCAGAGTATTGGCCGACGGCGGTCGTTGTAGACGCAGCGCCGTGAGATCGATAGTCATCGATCGTGCCCTGTACGCGACGGCTTGCCTGATCGGCTGTCTTGTAAAGGCTGATCCCGATCTCGAGCTTGGCCGTACTGACCTTCTTTTTGTTCACCACGGCAGTCGTAATGCCATATTTGCAGTTCAGATAAGCAACTCGGCCAATGTTGGGCTCCGCAACACCAACGATGAACGCGGTTTGACCTACGAACGGCCTGCCGCTCGCTTGTTCCAAGGAGGTCACCGGCAACAGATCAGCGCAGGTTCCGTTGAACGAGGCCGGTGCGGTCGAGGTTTTCGACGGTGACGCCTTCGCAGAAGTCGAGGAAGATGCCGCGGTCGTGGACGCACTCGAGGTGCTGGCCCGGGTATCCGAGCTGACAGACGATGCTTTCGGCTCGGCCTTCGAGCAACCTGCAGCGCCAACCGCGACGGTCAACCCGGCACAGACGAGAAGGACGCGAGAGCGCCGCGATCTAGGCGACCACCGGCGTTGAAGATGACTGTCACTGTCATGAGTGGCTGGCACTCGCTTACGGTAACGGTTGGACTGCCTGAGCGGCCGGAGCATTCGCGTGTCCGATGAAAGCACCTGCGGTACACATGGATGAAGCCCGGGAGGCGGACCTCCCGGGCTTCATTTCGTGCAGTTAGCGGCTAACTGGATCGTTAGCGTCCAGCGAGCTTCTCGCGCAACGCGGCAAGTGCCTCATCAGAGGCCAGCGTGCCGCCGGTGTCTTCCGGAGCCTCCGACGAGTACGAGGAGGCATCCCCCGACTCGGTCGCGGCTTCGGCATCGGCCTTCTGCGCGTCCTCGAGCTGCTTCTTGTGAGCCTCGAAACGCTCGCGCGCCGCGGCGTAACGCTTCTCCCATGCCTCGCGCTGCTCATCGAAGCCTTCGAGCCACTCCTGGGTCTCCGGGTCAAAGCCCTCGGGGTAGATGTACTCACCCTTGTCGTCGTACTGCGCTTCCATGCCGTACTGCGACGGGTCGAAGTTCTCATCGACGAGCGCACCCTCGTTGGCCTGCTTCAGCGACAGCGAGATGCGGCGACGCTCCAAGTCGATGTCGATGACCTTGACCAGCAGTTCGTCGCCGACCTGGACGACCTGCTCCGGGATCTCGACGTGGCGCTCGGCCAGCTCCGAGATGTGGACCAGACCTTCGATGCCGTCTTGAACGCGGACGAAGGCACCGAACGGTACGAGCTTGGTGACCTTGCCGGGCACGACCTGGCCGATTGCGTGGGTACGAGCGAACTGGCGCCACGGGTCTTCTTGGGTGGCCTTGAGTGAGAGCGACACCCGCTCGCGGTCAAGGTCAATGTCGAGAACCTCGACGGTAACTTCCTGACCGACCTCGACAACCTCGCTCGGGTGGTCGATGTGCTTCCACGAGAGCTCAGAGACGTGAACCAGTCCGTCGACGCCACCGAGGTCGACGAAAGCACCGAAGTTGACGATCGATGAAACGACACCGGAACGGACCTGGCCCTTGGCGAGCTTGTTCAGGAAATCGCTGCGGACCTCGGACTGGGTCTGCTCGAGCCACGCACGGCGCGAGAGGACAACGTTGTTGCGGTTCTTGTCGAGCTCGATGATCTTGGCCTCGAGGACCTTGCCGACGTATGGCTGCAGGTCGCGCACGCGACGCATCTCTACCAGCGATGCCGGCAAGAAGCCCCGCAGGCCGATGTCGATGATCAGGCCGCCCTTGACGACCTCGATGACCGTTCCCTCGACAACCTCGTCGCGGTCCTTCTTCTCCTCGATCGTGCCCCAGGCCCGCTCGTACTGCGCACGCTTCTTCGACAGGATCAGTCGGCCTTCTTTGTCCTCCTTCTGGAGAACGAGAGCCTCGATCTCATCGCCCACGGAAACGACCTCGGACGGGTCGACATCGTGCTTGATGGAGAGTTCGCGGGACGGGATGACGCCTTCGGTCTTGTAACCGATGTCGAGTAGAACCTCGTCGCGATCAACCTTGACGATGGTGCCTTCGACGATATCGCCGTCGTTGAAGTACTTGATGGTCTTGTCGATCGCCGCGAGAAAGTCCTCGGCTGAGCCGATGTCGTTGACTGCGACCTGTGGTGCTGCCGATGTCGGCGCGGGTTGGGTAACGGTGGACGTCATTGAGTAGATAGATCCTGACAATTGGTAGAGCGGCGCGGACACGTCGGACCGACCCTCTTTGCCCACCTGGCCGGTCACAGAGATCTACTGAGACCTCTGTGATGCTCACCGCTGAGCTAGAAAGACGAGCGGCCTACTCCCTGTCGAGGCCACAGACCTGTTCCGCAGGCTTTAGCCTACTCCAGAGCCGTCTACTCTAGGAAATCCGGGCAGCACAGAATCAGCATCGCCACGCAAGGTACATCCGCTCTGTTCCGGTTGGCCGCCAACCGGCCAACCGGCGTTCACACCCAGTGCCGTCGAAGCGATCCCGACCGGTGATGACGCTAGATTCAGCCGGTGGGAACAGAACGAGACCTCGGCACGGTCGGAGTTGGGCGACGACCCGTCGATGCAGCGGACTCGGCGCGCGCCAACCGGCTGTGGTGGGACGCGGACGCCGCCAGCTACCACGCCGAGCACGGCAATTTCCTCGGCACTGACGACTTCGTTTGGTGCCCTGAAGGTCTGCGCGAGGAGGAAGCGGGTCTGCTCGGACCGATCGATGACCTGGTCGGCAAGTCGGTACTCGAGGTCGGCGCAGGGTCTGCGATGTGCTCGCGTTGGCTGGCTGCGCGCGGCGTGCAACCGGTCGCGTTCGATATCTCCGCAGAGATGCTTCGGTATAAGGCGTCGCCAGCCGAGTCGGCAGCGCGCTCCTCAGTCCCGCTTGTACAAGCGGACGCCCAGCACATCCCATTTCTCGACAACAGCTTCGACCTCGCCTTCACCGCTTACGGTGCCGTGCCCTTCGTCGCCGATTCGGCCGCGGTGATGTCAGAAGTGGCCCGAGTACTGCGCCCTGGAAGCCGGTGGGTCTTTTCTACGACACATCCGATTCGCTGGGCGTTTCCCGACTCCCCCGGCCCCGACGGGCTCACTGCATCGATGTCGTATTTTGACCGCGCTCCGTATGTCGAATTCGATGGCGATGACCGCCCGACCTACGTTGAGCACCATCGAACCTTCGGCGACCGGGTTCGGGAGATAGTCTCCGCCGGCTTCCGCTTGGTCGATGTCGTCGAGCCGGAATGGCCGGAGGACGTGACGTCGGAGTGGGGTGGCTGGTCTCCGCTGCGCGGCAAGATACTGCCCGGAACTGCGATCTATGTTTGCGAGCTTCCGGCAAACTGAACGGGTGCCAGAGTCTGACGGGCCATTGGGCAAGGCGGCACCCATCGGTGCCGTGCCCGTCAGAAGCACACCCTTGAAGGGCGCATCGATCACCGGTGGCCTGCTAGGCATCACGCTGGCGAACATTCTCGGGAACGTCTTCAGCTATGGCCTCTTGCTTCTCGGTGCACGATCTCTGGATGCGGCTGGCTATAGCGAACTCATCACGCTGACGAACCTGCTGCTGGTCGGCTCGATTCCAACGCTCGCGCTGCAAGCGGTCACCGCGCGACGAGTCGCAGCCGGCGGTCCCGATGGCACTGTTGTCTTCGCGCTTCTCCTCAGTAGCGGTTTGGCGATTGTCGGCGCCGCGTTGTCCCCGCTGCTCGCCTCGTTCCTGCACCTGCCGGGCGTCGGCGGAATACTGCTGGTGTGCGCGACCTTGCCCGGACTTGCAGTCCAAGGCGTGTGCCAGGGATTCTGGCAGGGTTCGCAGCGGTTCAGGGCGCTGGCGAATACGACGTTCATCGGTATCGCGCTCCGATCGGGTTCAGGCCTGTTCGTGCTGGCACTGGGCGGTTCGACGACCGGGATCGTTGGCGCAATCGCGGTTGGCACCACGGTTGCGGCCGTGGCTTGTCTGTTGAGCGCACCTGCCCTACGCGCCGATCTGACGGACCAAATCGCGGGTGACACGAAGGCGAGCCTGCACAAGCTGGCGCCGCTGATGACCGAATGTGCGCACGCGTCGCACGCCTACGGAGTCTTTCTGCTTCTGTGCGTGACGGATGTCTTTCTTGCCAGGCATGTTCTGCCGACGGAGGCCGCCGCCACCTACGCCGCAGGTTCGGTCATCACCCGTGGCACATTGTGGCTACCGCAGTCGGTGGCCAACGTGCTGTTCGCCTCACTGACGGACGGGTCGCGGCATCGACGACTGTTCCTGCGGGCCGCGGCTGGGATCGCCATCGTTGGCGTCGTGGTCGTGGTCGGATCGTGGCTACTGCAAGGTCTCGTGACCATCATCGTCAACGGCGACAAGTACCCCGCGCTGCGAGACTCGACCTGGCTGTTCGCCGGACTCGGCAGCTGCCTCGCATTGATTCAGTTCGCTCTCGTCGCCGGTTTAGCGGTCGAGCGGCGGCTCGTCGCGATCGTCATCTGGGTCGCCATCGCTTGCGAGGCGATCGCCGTACTGGGGTTCGCACCGAGGACCGTCAACGGCATCATCGGCACGGTATTCGTCATCAATCTCGTGGCGGCGGCCATCGCGATTCTGCTGGGTAGCCTGCCCAAGCACATATCGGCTAGTGCGCCGCAGCATCCCAATTTGGACCAAATCCCACGCTGACCTCCATCGGCACGGTGAGGTTGGTGGCCGCAGCCATATCGCGATGGACGAGTGCCTCGACCTGCTCACGCTCGCCCGGCGCGATTTCGAGCACGAGCTCGTCGTGTACCTGCAGCAGCAGCTTCGAAGCCAGCTTGGCTTCGCTGAGCGATTTCTGCACGTTCAGCATCGCGACCTTGATAATGTCTGCGGCGCTGCCCTGGATCGGTGCGTTGAGAGCCATCCGCTCAGCCATCTCACGGCGTTGTCGATTGTCGGAGTTGAGGTCCGGCAGGTAGCGGCGGCGTCCCATGATCGTCTCGGTGTAACCCGTCTGCCGGGCATCATCGACCACCGAGTACAGGTAATCGCGTACGCCGCCGAAGCGGGCGAAGTACGCCTCCATCTGACCTTTCGCCTCGTCCGGTGTGATCTTGAGTTGCTGGGCTAGGCCATAGGCGGAGAGGCCGTAGGCCAGGCCGTAACTCATCGCCTTGACTCGTCGTCTCAGATTCACATCGACATCACCGGGTGCGATGTCGAACGCGCGGGCGGCAACGAAGGTGTGCAAGTCCTCGCCGGAGCTGAACGCTTCGATCAGGCCTGCGTCCTCTGACAGATGCGCCATGATGCGCATCTCGATCTGGCTGTAGTCGGCAGTCATCAGAGTCTCGTAAGCCCTGCCATCGTGGCTGCCGACGATGAACGCCTTCCGAATCCGTCGGCCTTCCTCAGTTCTGACCGGGATGTTCTGCAGGTTTGGATCGACGCTCGAGAGTCGACCCGTCGCCGCGATCGTCTGATTGAAGGTCGTGTGTACCCGGCCGCTGTCATCGATCATCGGCAGCAGCGAATCGACCACGGACTTGAGGCGGGAGACCTCGCGGTGTCGGAGGAGGTGCTCGATGAGGGGGCTTTCGCTGGCCTCAGCCAGCCAGGCGAGCGCATCGGCGTCAGTCGTGTACCCGGTCTTGGTCCGCTTGGTCTTGGGCAGTCCCATCTCGTCGAACAGGATTTGTTGCAGCTGCTTTGGCGAGCCGAGGTTGAATGATCGCCCAACGACCGCATGTGCGTCGGACTCCGCATCCTTGACTGCGGCCGCGAGTTCGGACTGGAGTTCGCTCAGGTGGGTTTCATCGGCGGCGATACCGGTGCCTTCGATATCAGCCAGTACGAATGTCAGCGGTAGTTCCAGGTCCGTGAGTAGCTTTGCTCCGCCCCGACTCGTCAGTTCTTCGTCGAGCGCATCCGCAAGATCTCGTATCGCCGAGGCCCGGACAGCCTCAACCTCAGCTCGAGCGTCATCCGCTGCGTCGAGCCCACCGTCAAGCGTCAGCTGACCGGACGAGTCGCTGGTCTCCTCTCGAAGCTCGCGCTTGAGGTAGCGCAATGCCAGGTCGGCCAGGTCGAACGCGCGCTGGCCTGGTTGCACGAGATAGGCCGCAAGCTGGGTGTCCGAGGTGACGCCGCGCAACACCCACCCGGTCTGGGCGAGTGCAAGCAGTGGCCCTTTGATGTCATGCGTCGCCTTCGGAACATCTTCGTCGGCCAGCCAGTCGGTGAGCACGCGGTCGTCGTCTGCGGTCAATAGCGTCGGCTCGACCCAGGCTGCAGAACCGTCGGCGGCGGCGATCGTGACCGAGTTGAGCGTGCCCGCACCTCGACCCCAAGTGCCTGCAAACGACAGGCCCACCCGGCGACCGTCGCGTGCGTGTTGGGCGAGCCAGGCTTCAACCTGCCCAGGTTCGAGGCGGGTCACCTCGACTTCGAACCCCTCCGAAGCCTCAGGCTCTGCCGTGGTCAAAGTTGCAAAGAGCCGCTCACGTAGGACACGGAACTGAAGGTTGTCGAACAGCTGGTGGACCTCGTCGCGATCCCACTGCAGCCGGCCAAGTTCGCTCACGCCCAGGTCGAGCGGCACGGTACGCACCAGTTTGGTCAGGCTGGCGTTGCGCAGTACTGATGCCAGGTTTTCGCGCAGCGCGTCGCCGACTTTGCCTTTGACCTGGTCGACGTGCTCGACTAAACCTGACAGGCTGCCGTATTCCCGGATCCACTTTGCCGCTGTCTTTTCGCCGACACCTGGAATGCCGGGCAGGTTGTCGCTCGGGTCGCCTCGAAGTGCGGCAAAATCCGGATACTGAGCCGGGCTCAGGTCGTATTTGGCTTGAACCTCCTCAGGCGTGAAACGGGTGAGCTCGGAGACACCCTTTCGCGGGTACAACACCGTGACCTGATCGTTGACCAACTGCAAAGCGTCGCGGTCGCCGGTGCAGATCAGGACATCGAAGCCGGCGCCGCAGGCCTCTGTCGTCAGCGTTGCGATCACGTCGTCGGCCTCGTAGTTGTCGACCGACAACATCGGGATCCGAAGTGCCGTGAGCACTTCTTGTATGAGCGACACCTGGCCCTTGAACGGCTCGGGCGTGGAAGAGCGGTTGGCCTTGTACTCGACATACTGCTCGCTGCGGAACGTCTTACGACTCACGTCGAACGCAACCGCGAGGTGGCTCGGATCCTCGTCTCGCAACAGGTTGATGAGCATCGAGGTGAAGCCGAATACCGCGTTCGTGGGCTGACCCGTGCTGGTCGAGAAGTTCTCCACCGGTAACGCGAAGAAGGCACGGTAGGCGAGTGAGTGACCGTCCAACAGCAAGAGTCGCGGCCGGGGCGAATCGACGTCAATTTCGGTCAGGGCGACGACCTCGACTGGCTCGTCGGTGGACGCAACGTCGGAAGTTTCGGTTACTCGGGTCACGGTGCCCGAGTCTAGGCGGCCCCTCTGACGCTCGGCGATACTCGGCTGAGCCGAGCGGGGCACAACCGCAGGATCAGGCGGCATAAATCAAGCGCGTGGGCTCAGCTGGACGGATCTAGCAGGTTCAGTCCGCCGGCTCGATCAAGCCGGCGAGGTGAGGCCGGCTTGATGCGCCGGCCGAACCGCGCACGTCAGCCGCGACGTGCAGGTGCGGCGACCGTCCACGTCGGAAATGACGATCTCGAACGTCGAGATCGTCCGTCCCACGTGCAGTGGCTTACAAACGGCCGTAACGAGCCCCTGAGTCGCCGAGCGGTGGTGGGTGCAGTTCAACTCGATTCCGACCGCGATATTGTCCGGGCCCGCATGCAACGCGGCCGCCAGCGAACCAGCAGTCTCGGCCAGCACTGCCGACGCGCCGCCATGCAACAAGCCGTACGGCTGCCGATTGCCGGTCACGGGCATCGTCGCGACAAGATTGTTCGGGTCAGAATCGAGAACCTCGATGCCCATCCGCTCGACCAGCAGTTCGTGGGTGCCGTCCCACCGCTTGGCATAGCCATCGAGGATTGCCTGCTGCGCCGCTGTAATCATCCCAATTAACTACCACATGGGACGTTCAGAAGTGGTACCCAAGCGATCGCTGTGAGGCGCACATCATGCGCCGCGGCCAACCGCCCGACTGGGTAGCACGCCGCGAACGCTCCGGCGCCGACGCAACGCGACCCGGTCTACCGAGTCGACGATGCCCAGACTGCGCCGAAGCACCTGTACCGAGGCGATGCGGCGCACCACCAGCGGCGCGAAGCCCAGACGAGCCAGATAACGGTTGGCGTCGCGAGCCGCCGCCTGAACGCCGACGACGACATGGTCGATCTCGCGATCCTCCGCATGCCGAACCGCGCCCGTGAGCAGCGCACGGCCGGTGCCACGGCGTCGGTATGTCGGTGCAACCAACAGGTGCGAAATGTGCAGGGTCGCTGTCGGCGTGAGCACGCCGACTTGTTCTTCGAGCAGGACCGTGAGGCCGACAACCTTGTCGTGCTCCTCCTCGACGGCGACCAGAACGAGCCGATCTGGATCAGAAAGGAGCTGAGAAAGACGCTCCGCCACGGTGGTTCTATCGCCGTTACGCGCTCGCCGACCACGCGCGGAGACGTGGTCGGCGAGGCCATTGTCCTCTGCCAGCTTGATCAGCTCTGAGATATCGGAAGGCTCTGCCGGGCGTACCCGCACGTTGCCACGCGACACGATTCCCTCCAAGGCGAACATGAAGTAGAGCTGGTCGAAAATATTGTTGGCTATGCAACCAAATCCCAGAACGCACCCTAGCGTGAGAAGCGCTCCCCCAAAAGGGGTGTCACGAAGTGATCATGTGCCTGAAACCGTACGTCACATGATCGACACATAGCGTGAGGATCAGGCGCTAGCCAACAGCCACCAACTCTACGACGCGATCTCCTCTCCCAAGTACGCAGCCCTGACCCGATCGTCGGCGAGGAGCTCCGGACCCGTGCCGGTCAGAACGATCTCACCCGTTTCGAGCACATAGCCGCGGTTGGCCAGCGCGAGAGCCTGCGACGCGTTCTGCTCGACGAGGAGCACCGTCACGCCGTCATCGTTGATCTCGCGGACGATGTCGAAGATCTGCTTGACGATCAATGGCGCAAGCCCCATCGAGGGCTCGTCAAGCAGCAAGAGCCGCGGCTTACCCATCAGCGCCCGGCCGATGGCCAGCATCTGCTGTTCACCGCCGGACAGAGTCCCGGCCTGCTGCTTGATGCGTTCCTGAAGCCGAGGGAAAAGCTCAAGGACATGCGCCAGCACCTTCTCATCGGCCTTCTTGAATCTGAAAGCGCCCATGTCGAGGTTTTCGGCCACTGTCATCCGTGGAAAGACGTGGCGACCCTCAGGGACGTGACAGATCCCGAGGTTGATCAGCTCGTGCGCGGGTATGCCGTCGATCCGCTTGCCCTCGTACCGGATCTCGCCCAGAGCGGGGCGCAGCATGCCCGACACAGTCCGTTGAGTGGTCGTTTTGCCGGCACCGTTCGCACCGAGCAACGCGACGATCTCGCCCTCGTCAACCGTGAAGGAGACGCCCTTGAGTGCCTTGATCGCCCCGTACCGTACCTCGATGTCGTCGACCTCGAGCATGCTCATGAAGTCACCTGCTCTTCGCGCGAGCGCTCATCGCTGACATTCGCTCCGCTCCTCGTTCGTACCTCAATGCGATGCTCGCTCATGAGGTCACCTGCTCTTCGCGCGAGCGCTCATCGCTGACATTCGCTCCGCTCCTCGTTCGTACCTCGCTGCGATGCTCGCTCATGGGGTCACTGCGATGCTCGCTCATGAACTACCTTCCTCTTCGTTTGCGCTCCGATGCGCACCCGATGAAGGCGGCTCTGTCGGACGCTGTTCTTGCGATGCCGGAGCATCGAGCTTTGCGGTTTTCGCCGGCTCGTCCTCGTCGGTGGTGCCGAGATAGGCAGCAATCACATCTGGATTCCGTTGAATCTGCTCCGGAGTACCTTCAGCGATCTTCTCGCCGAAGTTCAGCACGACCAACCGATCTGCAATCGACATAACGAGTTTCATGTCGTGTTCGATCAGCAGCACTGATACTCCGTCCTCGCGATTGATCCGAGTTATCAGAGCGGCCAGATCGCGCTTCTCGGCGGGGTTGGTCCCCGCGGCCGGCTCGTCCAGCAGAATCACACCTGGGTTTGTGCCGAGCGCACGTGCTATCTCGAGTCGCCGTTGCTCGCCGTAGGCCAATGAGCCGGCAAGTTCGTTGGCGCGTTCGGTCAGGCCGACGAAAGAAAGCAACTCATACGCCCGCTTGGTACTTTCGCGTTCCTCTCTACGCTGCCAGGGCATTCCCAGCATCGCAGCGATCGGCCCTGCCTTCTGCCGGGTCTCGACTCCGACCTTCACGTTCTCCAGGGCAGTCAGAGCCGGGAACAAACGGATGTTCTGAAACGTCCGCGCAACCCCCAGTCGGTTGACGATGTGGGTCTTGGCCCCGAGGACGCTTACCGGAGTTTCTCCAACGCGCGCAGCAAGATTGATACTGCCTTCTTGCGGTGTGTAAACACCGGTGAGCGAGTTGAACAGCGATGTCTTGCCCGCCCCGTTCGGGCCGATGACCGCGAGAATCTCGCCGCGATACATCTTCAGGCTCACATTGTTGAGGCTTGTCACACCTCCGAATCGCAGCGTCACCGAGTCCACGTCGTATACGACGTCACGCTGATCTGCACCAGAGACGAGGGTTGCTTCGTTCACTGCGGTCATGCTCGTACCCCGTCCATTCCTTCGCTGTCGGCGACGGCTCTGACTTCTGACGCAGGCGCCGTGCTCAACCCCTTCAATTCTGCCGCACGCCGCTTGGCCGGAATAAGACCCTGCGGACGGAAGATCATCATCAGCAGGACGATTGCGCCGATCCACATTTGACGGTCCTCGGCTGGGACCTGGTCCTTCAAGAACTCAGGTAGCCAGGTCAGCACCGCGGCACCGGCCATCGCGCCGGGCAGCGAGCCCATACCACCGAAGACCACGTACGCAACAACGAGAATCGAGTTGTTGAGGATGAAGTTTTCCGGGTTGATGTAGCCGATCTGCGATGCAAAGAACACGCCCGCAACACCCGAGGTCGAAGCGCCGATGGCAAACGCCAGCAGTTTCACTCGAGTTGTGTTGATGCCGGTGGCCTGCGCGGCGATCTCGTCCTCGCGGATTGCCGCCCAGGCACGTCCGAGCCGTGAAGCTTCCAGCCGGCGGAACAACAGCACCACGATGACGATCAGGACGAGCAGCAAGTACCAGTACTGCAAGTTGTTCTGACCCCAGATGACTTTCAGTGGTCCCAAATGGATGACGGGATGCGGAATGCCAAAGGCACCCTTTGGTCCATTCGTGATATTGCCCGGGTTGTTGTTGGCGATGATCCGGATGATTTCACCGAAGCCAAGCGTGACGATGGCCAGATAGTCCCCGCGTAATCGCAGCGTTGGCGCGCCTAAGGCAACGCCTGCTAAGAGACACACCAGGATCGCGATCGGAATCGCAAGCAACGGACTGAGATGCAGCCACGAAGGCGGCTGATGCGGCAGCGCACCCGTCAGGTATGCCGTCGTGTAGGAGCCGATCGCGTAGAAGGCGATGAAGCCGAGGTCCAGAAGACCGGCCCAACCGACGACAACGTTCAACCCGATCGCGAGCAGTACATAGATGCCGATCTCGGAAACGAGAACCTTCTGCCAGAAGCCGGTCGCGGTCGGCGGGTAGAACAACGCCGCGGCGATCACGACGAAGAGAAACATCTTCGTCGTACCAGGCGCGGTCCATCCACCACCCACTGTGTCCGACGACCTAGCGGCCGGCCTATTCGCAGGCTCCCGAACGGCACCCGTTGCTGTTGCTGACGCCGCCGACGTCGTGCTCAGTTCCAACTGTTCGCCGGGCGCACCCAACGTAGCCACCACAGCCCCTGCCCCTGCGAGCAAGAAGAACGCCGTACAGGCCATCCAGGCACCGGAACCGAGGTTTTGCCATGGGCCGGTTGCGCCATCGCGTCCGGCGGACGCAGCGAGATCTGTCAAGTCGTACATTGCGATCAAAGTCAAGATGAGAGCGATCGCACCGATCAGGACCGCTGCCCAGCCGAGGATCTTACGGCGCCAATAGCTAGCGGCGCCCGCGACGAGCACGCTGACCACGAACAGCACGTAGCCGAGCCACGCTAGGTATTGGTAGGCGAGATTTGCCAGACCAGTCCCTTCGAAGATGTCCTTCGTATCGGACAGCGTTGCATTGCTCGCCTGTGGCGAGAACCAAGTTGCCTTGGTGAAGGCAAGCAGACCGATGATGAGACCGAGTACGACCAGCGGCATAGCCGGCCGCCAGGCGAACACCCGATTGATGAACGCACGAGTGTCTGCAGTGTCCGTCTTGGAGAGGGCGGTTGCGATCGCGGCGGAAGCGACCGTGAGATAGCCGATGAGTGCAACGCCGGCACCGAGCGAATGATCCGGCGGCCCACCGTGGTCAAGCAGATAGCTACGCACCGCTGAATGAGAGGTGTATGCCCAAATACCCGCCACCACGGCGAGAACCGCTGTCACCCATGCCAATGCTCTCAGCGCAAGCACGATTGCGGCAGTGCCTAGCGCTAGCGTCAGCACGAGCAGGATCCAGCCGAAGTAACCTGCGAAGAACAATCGCGCCGCGGGGGCCAGACCACTGGTGTCAGCGGCCTTGCTCGCAACCGACGTGAACTTGCCATCGCCGGTGCGGGGGTCATCAGACCATTTCAGAAGAGTCAGCGAGACGCCGACAGTCAGTATTCCGATCGCTAGCGGTCGCACGCCCGGTCGTAGCAAGTACGGCCTCAGGTAGGGACCGAACGTCATGAGCAGGAATACGGCGACCCCGATGAGGATGAAGATGAAGATGCGGGGCGAATAGATCGCCTCACGGAAGGCCAAGCCGTAATCGTCTTGCGAACCCTCCTGGGGCCCGATCATCAAGGCCAGCACGAACGCGAGAGCCATACAACCCATGAACCGCTTGAACAACGGCGATGTGAGGAAACTGGGTTTCATGCTGCCCGCCCCAATCGCTCGCCGAGGATGCCGCTAGGTCGAACCACCAAGATAAGCACCAGAACCACGAAGGCCACCACGTCCGTCCAGGCCGTGCCTATCCAAGGTGAACCCGTCCAGGGGGCAGTCGGAACCAAGTTCTCCACGACGCCGAGCAACAATCCACCGAGCATGGCGCCGCGGATGTTGCCGATGCCACCGAGCACCGCTGCGGCGAACGCCTTGACACCAGGTATGAACCCCATCGTGTTGGAGAAGGTGAAAGCCGTGCCGAAGAGGAATCCGGCGGCGCCGCCCAGCGCGCCACCAATGATGAACGTCCGCGAAATCGTCTTGTCGATATTGATACCCATGAGTGCCGCGGTGGGCGCATCTTCAGCCACGCCGCGGATGCTGCGGCCAAGCTTCGTCCCTGACACCAGCCGATCCAGAAACACCATCATGATCAGCGCGCTCACGATGATCGCCGTTTGAATAACGGTCACCCGCGCACCGAAGATCGTGAACACGGTCCGATTCTGTTGAAAGTATGGGGGGAACTGGTTGTTGGTGAATCGGTTGAAGAGCTTGCCAGCCAGCTGCGAGAGGAAGAACGACATCCCGATCGCGCTGATGAGAAAGGCAAGCTTGGGCGCACCTCGGCGTCTCAGCGGCCTATAAGCGACGCGCTCTATACTCCAAGCTATGACGGCGCCGGTGAGCGCACCCGAGCCCAAGCCAAGGATGAAGACGAGCGTAGCGGCATACCACGGTAGAGACTTGCCGTCTCCGACCACTGAGTGAATAACGATATAGCTACCGAACGCGCCGGACATGAACACCTCGCTGTGTGCGAAGTTGATCAATTGCAGAACGCCGTAAACAAGGGTGTAACCAAGCGCGATCAGGGCATACATTGAGCCTCGAGTCAGCCCGAGGATCAGGTAGTTCATAAATTCGGTCATGCGGGCGCCTTCCGGGCGGGAGATGCAGACGACGGGTATTCGACTGGCTCTGGCAAGGGTTGTGGCGCGCTGATGGCTCCGTCGGTTCGATCAGAACCGACGGAGCCTTCACCGCTTAGTGAACTTGAGCTCCCTACCAGGTGGGGGTTAGCTCTGGTCCTTCAGGAGACCAACAGAGACGATCTGGCCCGCCTTCTGCGTGTAGAGACTGACCGTGGTCGTGCCAGCAGGTTCGCCGTTGGGGCCGAACTTCACCTCAGTCGTGATGCCTTGGTAGTCGATCGTCTTCACTTCAGCCAAGACGGAGGCCTTGGTGACTGCGCCCTTGGCCTTGGCGTTCTTGATCGCCTGAATCAAGGCGTTGGTCGCATCGAAAGCCTCAGGTGAGTACGTCGAAGGCGGGGTGTTGTATGCCTTCGTGTAGTCAGCTGTGAACTGCTTGGCGTTCGGAGCGATCGTGGCATCGAGGCAACCACAGGTGAAGAACACGCCATCACCAGCAGCGCCGGCACCCTTGGTGAACACCGAAGACTTGACGCCGTTACCACCGGCGATGACACCCTTGTAGTTGTCAGCCTTGAGAGCCTTCACAAACAGGGCTGCCTGAGCGTCGTAGCCGCCGTAGAAGAGCGCGCCGGCACCCGATGAAACGACGGTCTGGGCAATTGCGCCATAGTCAGTCGTCGTCGCTGCGACACCCTGGCGAACGGTCGTCACGTTCTTCGCCTTGAGTTCTGTCTGCACGGCGTCGGCGACACCCTTGCCGTAGTCGCTCTGGTCATCGACGATGAAGACCTTCTTGAGGCCCTTACGTGCCAACCAGTCGGCGCCCTGGGTGCCTTCGATGTTGTCGTTCGGGATGACCCGGAAGAAGGTCTTGAAGCCCAGCGTCTGCAGCGTCCCGTTTGACGCCGACGGGGTGATCATGGCGACGCCCGCGTCCCCATAGGTGTTGCCGACGGCCTTGGTTGCACCCGAGAAACTCGGGCCGATCTCGCCGACGACCGTCGGGTCCTGCAGGACCTGAGCCGCGGCGGCGGGAGCCTTGGACGGGTCACCCACATCGTCAGCCTTGAGCAGTTTCAACGTGAAGCCGAGGTCACCCTTGGCGTTTGCCTGGTTTATGGCAAGTTCCGTGGCATTGACCTCGTTGATCCCGAGCTGCTGGTTGTCGCCGGACAACGGCCCTTCGAACGCGATGGTGTACGTGCCACCACTGCCACCACTGGCGCCGCTTGAGCCGCCAGCCAGGCCCTTGTCATTGCTCTTGCTGTTGGAACATGCGGTGAGCGCGAGCGCACCGATTACACCTACTACGGCGATTTTCGCCAGGGACTGAGTCCGCACTGACGTTTCCTCCCTTGTTCTCGGCGCTCGACTTGGGCACCGGGTTTAACGCTGACAGCCACCGAAGTCCTGGGGCATCCGTCCGTGGGAACAGATATCGGATAACTGTGCGTCGCACGCTAGCGCGCTAAGAAGTCGTTCGGGTCAGAAATCCAAAACAACCGAGCTGTCGTAACCAAATCGCGTCCGTAATGCAGTCGGGTGTAACACGGACGTCCGTTTTCTACGAAAAAAGTACCGGGCGGTGACGATGGCTGTTACTCCAAACCGACGCATCTCAGCACTGACTGACTCGCTGACCGGGGTTTTGTCGACTTTTGACGATTACGTCGCCTTCGCAGCCAAGGCGCTCATCCGATCATGGGTCTTCGCAGCCAAGGCGCTCATCCGATCATGGGTCTTCGCAGCCAAGGCGCTCGTCCGATCATCCGTGACCGGTCTCGGTCAGGACCAGCTCTGCCACGGCGCGCATTGTGGTGCGCTTGTCCATCGCAGCCCGCTGGATCCACCGGAACGCCTCGGGTTCGGACAGCCGATGCTCGGCCATCAGGACACCCTTTGCACGTTCGATCAGCTTTCGGGCCTCCAGTCGATCCTGCAAACCCTCGACCTCGGCCTCTAAAGCCCGAATCTCGGCAAAACGGCTCGTCGCCATCTCGATCGCCGGCAGCAGGTCGCGTTTGTGAAAGGGTTTGATCAGGTAGGCCATGGCGCCGGCGTCTCGGGCGCGCTCGATCAAATCGCGCTGGCTGAAAGCGGTCAGGATGACGACCGGCGCGATCCGCGCACCAGCGATGTGCCCAGCCGCGGTGATTCCGTCCATTTTTGGCATCTTTACGTCACAAATAACCACGTCTGGACGGAGGTCCTTCGCGAGTTCTACAGCCTTCTCACCGTCGGCAGCCTCGCCCACGACCTCGAAACCCTCCTCGATGAGCATCTCACGCAGATCGAGGCGGATAAGCGCCTCGTCCTCAGCGATGAGGACCCGTCGGCTAACGGCGGCGGCCGGTTGTGCGCTGGCTCGCGCCGACGCCGACCCGACTGCTGACGCCGCATCGTTGGCTGCTGTTGCCTGCTCGACCACGTAGCTCACTACCTTCGCTAGTCTCGGCGACCGATACTCCGTTGGACCGGTGCACGCCGCCAAAGCCTATCGGGCTACTATCTAGCCTGGCTTCAAGCCCCTGTGGCGGAACTGGCATACGCGGTGGTCTCAAACACCATTGCCGAAAGGCGTGTGGGTTCGAATCCCACCGGGGGCACCGAAATCCATCGCTGCGCACGTGAAAAGTCACGTGCGTATGCGATGGCTTGTCGCCCACGGTGACCGCTGCCGTCCAATGCTCTTCAGTCATATCCGAACGATTGGCCGGGCGTGTTTCAGCAGCATGGCTCTTGCCGTAAAAACCCAGTGACCGGTGAATCCGGGCGATCAGTAGGTTCAGCTGTTATGAGCGAGCACATGACTCCTGACGAGTTCCGCCACCACGGACACGAGGTCATCGATTGGATCGCTGACTATTACGAGCGAATCGAATCGTTTCCGGTGCTGTCGCAGGTAGCACCGGATTACCTCCGGGGTCAGCTTCCCTCCGAGCCTCCGGAGCACGGCGAGGGCTTCTCCGGCATCCTCGCCGATCTGGACCGCGTGATCATTCCAGGCATCACGCATTGGCAACACCCCGCTTTCTTTGCCTTCTTCCCGGCCAACGCGTCCGGACCGGCCATTCTCGGTGACCTGCTCGCCTCCGGACTCGGAGTCCAGGGAATGTTGTGGGCCACCTCCCCCGCGGCAACCGAACTCGAGACACTCGTGATGAATTGGCTGGCCCAGCTCCTCGACCTGCCACCCCGGTTTCGTTCCGACCTTCCTGAGGCGCCCGGCGGTGGGGTCATCCAGACGAGTGCTTCCGACGCTGCATTGGTGGCGCTCCTCGCCGCGCTACATCGGGTCAGCCACGGCGCAACTGAAGCCGACGGGGTGGCAGCAGGCCGTTTCACCGTCTACACGTCGTCGCAAACGCACTCGTCAGTCGAGAAAGCCTGCCGGATCGCCGGCCTTGGCTCGGACGCACTTCGCAAGATCGCGATCGACCCAAAGACTCAAGCGGCCGATCCCGCGCATCTCAGGGCGCTACTCGCCGACGACGTGTCTGCCGGGTACGAACCTGTCATGGTTGTCGCATCGGTTGGCGCGACCGGTACCGGAGCGATAGACCCGGTACCGACGCTAGCGGACCTCGCCCGACAATATGGCGCGTGGCTACACGTCGATGCTGCCTGGGCGGGAGTCGCCGCTGTCTGCGAGGAGTTGAGATTCATCAATGACGGCCTGGATAAAGTGGACTCCTACACCACGAACCCGCACAAGTGGCTGTTGACCAACTTCGATTGCAATGCGTTTTGGGTAGCAGATCGGGCAGCCTTGATCGGGGCACTGTCGATCTTGCCCGAGTTTCTGCGGAACTCCGCGACCGAGTCCGGTGCCGTCATCGATTACCGCGATTGGCAAGTGCCACTGGGTCGCCGGTTCCGGGCGCTCAAGCTGTGGACGGTACTGCGCTGGTACGGCGCGGACGGTCTCGCCGCACATATCCGCAAACACGTTGCACTAGCAGCAGAATTCGCGTCTTGGCTCGATGCCGACGAACGATTCGAACTCGTCGCGCCGCATCCTCTCGCGCTGGTGACATTCCGGCTGGCCGAGGGCGACGACGCCACGCGGGCCGTTCTCGACGCGATCAACCAGAGCGGTAAAGCCTACTTGACGCACACTGTCGTCAACGGCAAGACAGCGATCAGGATGGCAATCGGATCGGTGCTGACCGAACGGCGCCACGTCTACGCGGTCTGGCAACAAATCAGTGCCCTGAGCCGTAAGCCCTGAGCCATTGAGCCCTGAGCAGCTACGCAGTGAACTACTGTGCGATGCGCAGGTTTTAAGAGATCTGTTCGGTGACATTGGGCAATCGGACGACGCCCTCTTGTGCGACGCTGACGACATGGCGACCGTCCTTGCTGAAGAACCGGCCTGTCGCCAGGCCACGGCCACCAGTCGCAGACGGCGATTCGGACGTGTAGAGAAACCACTCATCGGCCCTGAACTGGCGGTGAAACCACATCGCGTGGTCGAGGGAGGTCACCGAGATCGGGTCGAGCCGTGCTGCCAACCCGTGGTGTATCACAACCGAGTCCAGCAGCGTCAGGTCAGAGGCGAAGGTGACCGCACAGACATGCAGTAGCGGATCATCGGGCAGCGTGCCGTTAGTGCGCATCCAGATTCGGTGTGGTTGATTCTCTCGCGGCCCTAGATCACGTTGTACCCACGGTGGATCGTCGACGTAGCGGACGTCAAAGGGCTGCGGGATGTACCGCGCAACCGCCTCGAGCGCAGGATAGCCCCGGATGCGTTCATCAAACGTTTGCAGCGATTCCGGCTCTGGCACCTGTGGCATCGGCACCTGATGATCGATGCCACCTTGCGGGAGCTGAAAGGACGCGGACAGGATGAAGATCGTGAGCCCGTGCTGCACGGCAATGACCCGCCGGACGGAGAACGAACCACCGTCACGAACGCGCTCGACGGTGTAGACAATCGGCACGTTGGGATCACCAACCCGGATGAAATAGGAGTGCAGCGAATGCACGACGCGATCGGCCTGCACGGTTCGCCCAGCTGCTACCAGCGCTTGGCCTGCCACCTGCCCGCCGAACACGCGCTGCATTGCCACCTTCGGACTCGTGCCCCGAAAGATGTTCACCTCGATCGGCTCCAGGTCGAGGAGGTCGACCAGAGCGTCGACGACTGCCTGACCTGTCGGCAGCTTTGGTTCGGCCTCAGCGGTCACGTTGCAGGACGCCTCCAATGTGGTGGACGCGGATGGTGTTCGTCGCTCCGGGAGTCGATGGTGGTGTACCTGCGACGATAACCACCAAATCATCGGGGCGACACACCCGTTGCGCCAACAAGGCCGAGTCGACCTGCCGCACCATCTCATCCGTGGTGTGCACTGTCCAGACGAGGTGTGCTTCAACCCCCCACGAGAGGGCCAATTGTCGTTGGACGTTCTGCTCCGGCGTGAAGGCGAGCACCGTCTGATGCGCATGCAACCGGGCGAGGCGCCGCGCTGTGTCACCGCTCTGGGTGAACGCGACCAGCGCTGTCGCGCCGAGTGAATCGCCGATCTCCTTTGCGGCTTTGGCGATAACGCCGCCAGGGGTGCGAGGCTCGTGCAGCAGCGCCGCAACATCCACGCTGTTCTCCTCTACCGAGGTGATGATCCGCGCCATCGTCGCGACGGTCTGAATCGGGTACGTCCCTACGCTCGTCTCGCCGGAGAGCATCACCGCGTCCGCGCCATCGAGAACCGCGTTGGCGACATCGGACGCCTCTGCTCGGGTCGGACGGGAGTGGCTGATCATCGATTCGAGCATCTGGGTTGCGACGATGACCGGCTTGGCGTTGTCACGGCAAATCGCCACGGCCCGCTTCTGGATGATCGGCACCTGTTCCAGAGGCATCTCCACGCCGAGATCACCTCGGGCGACCATGACACCGTCGAAGGCCAGGACGATGTCGACGAGCCGGTCGACTGCCTCGGGCTTCTCGATCTTGGCGATGACCGGACGGCGTATGCCGATACGGTCCATCACTTGATGCACGAGTTTGATGTCATCAGCCGATCGCACGAATGACAATGCGATCCAATCGACGCCCAGTCGCAGCGCGAATTCGAGGTCGTCGATGTCCTTCTCGCTCAACGCGGGCACGCTGACGGCCACGCCGGGAAGTGACAGGCCCTTGTTGTTGCTCACGGTGCCGCCCTCGGCGACATCGCACACCACGTCCGTACCGTTCTCGATCGCAACCGCCACCAGGGCGACGTTGCCGTCATCGACCAGCAGCTTGTCGCCAGGGCGAACGTCAGCCGCCAGCTGTTTGTACGTCGTGGACACCCGATCGTGGTCACCTTCGATGTCTTCGACGGTGATCCTGATCCGTTCGCCCGTAGCCCAGACGACCGGTCCGTCAGCGAAGCGGCCCAGCCGAATCTTCGGGCCCTGCAAATCGGCGAGCGTGGCGACGTTGCGACCGGCAAGTTCGGCGGCCGAACGCACCGCATGGAAGCGGCCCGCATGATCTGCGTGCTCGCCGTGGCTGAAGTTCAGGCGGGCTACGTCCATACCCGCCTCGACCAGAGCACGGGTGCGTTCAGGCGCATCAGTGGCGGGACCCAGGGTGCACACGATCTTTGCTCGACGGCTCACGGTGCTCAACCCTAAACGTTACCGGCCACACGTTGTCAGGCGCATCACGTTCGCGGCCTACCCGAGCAAGGCGTCGACGTAGCACCATCGCCACGCCTCGCCGGGTTCCACGCTGCGCATCACCGGATGCTGAGTCCGGTCATAGTGCCGGTCAGCGTGCTGACCGGGGGACGAATCGCAGCAGGCGACGTGCCCGCACGTCAGGCACATCCGCAAGTGCACCCACTCCAGACCCTCTTCGATGCATTCGGTGCACTGTCCGGGGTGGTCAGGACGCTGGGTTATCGGCGCCGCCTGGAGGTGCTCGCAAGCTTCGGCGGCCGTCGGAGGCAAGAGGGGCTCCTCACGGATCTCATCTTCAGCCGTGCTCAGCCGGTCGATGGTCGATTCCTCGAGGTCGAGCAAGGCCATTGCCGCCTGCAACACCTCTTGATCAAGCTGGCCGGTATCGCGGACTCGCAGTACCTCGGCGCGTTCGGCTGACAACATTTGCAGGCGCACCCGGCGGTACTGCTCACTCGGCGTAATCACATCCGACTCGTTGGGGCCGAGCCGTTCCCATGCCGCGTTCGTGCGTTCGTCGAGACGGCGGCGCAACTGTGCCTGGATGTCTTCAGAGATCGGGGGATCGGCGTGTGCCGCCGCTTTATCCAAGGCTAGGCGTCCAGCCAGCGCCGACTGTTGGAGTAACCCCGCCAGCTGAAGTGCGTCCTCAGCCCGGCTCGGTCCGCGTAGGTTCAGCCGACGGATGAGCATCGGTAGCGTCGTGCCCTGAATCAGGAGTGTGCCCGCCGTGACGACCAGCGCGGCGAGGATGAGGACTGAACGGTATTGCGACGGGGGCAGCGCGAAGGAGGCCGCCAACGTCACCACGCCGCGCATACCGGCCCAACCGACGACCGCGACCTGTCGCGGGGCGGGCGGCGTTTCGGACCGGCGGATAGCGGGAATCAGCTGCGGCAGGTACGTCGCGGGGAACACCCAGATCAAGCGAAGCACGATGACGGTAGCCAAGATGGCCGCGCACGCTCCGATGATCTGCGGATGTGCGAGGCCGGCATTCCAGGCATCGTTGACGATGTTTCGGACCTGCAGACCGATGAGCAGGAACACCGAGCTCTCGAGCACGAAGTCGACGGTCCGCCAGTTCGTCCGCTCGGCGATTCGAGACGCGGCGCTCTGCCACACCGGTGCACGGTGGCCCAGGATCAGGCCGGTCACCACCACCGCGAGCACCCCAGAGGCGTGCAACCCCTCCGCCGGCAGATAGGCGGCGAACGGCGCTAGAAACGACAGCGTCGTGTCGAGTACCGGGTCGGTGAACAGACGACGGAGCTGGCCCAAAACCACCCCGACAACGACACCGACGAGGACGCCGCCGCAGGCCGCCCAGAGGAAGTCGCCGGCGACGTGCAGCACGCTGATCGAGCCTGCCGCCGCTGCGATGGCGGTGCGCAGGGCCACCAACGCTGTCGCGTCATTGAGTAGTGATTCGCCTTCCAGAATCGTGATCATTCTTCGCGGCATGCCGACCCGTCGGGCGATCGCCGAGGCGGCCACGGCGTCAGGTGGCGCAACCACCGCGCCGAGCGCGACCGCAGCGGCGAACGGCACTGGTAGCACCAACCACGTCACAACCCCGACGCCGAAGGCTGTGAAGATGACGAGGCCGACCGAGAGCAAGCCGATGGCCCGCCTGTTTGCTTTGAAGTCCACCAACGAACTTCGAATCGCGGTCGTATACAACAGCGGTGGCAGCAAGCCGACGAGAACGAGATCCGAGGTGATCTTGACGTCGGGGATGAACGGCAGGTACGACCCGAGGACGCCCGCCGCTGTGAGCACCAGCGGTTCGGACAGCCCGAAACGTCGTGCAAGCACGGCTACCGACGCCGCGGCAGCGACGAGCAGCACGAGCCCGGTCGCCAGATGCATGGCTCAATCCTCGCAGTCAGGCGGCTGCCCGCGGCCGGGCCATCCGTTCGGTGCAGGCAATCACATCAATCAACGCACGCCGTCGGTGCAGGTGGCACATTTGTCCAGCCGCTCCATGCGACCGGACGCGTCAGCGCTGTGCTGCCGCCATCACGGCTTCGTCGACGTCGCGCCCCTCTGCCATTGCGCTCTTCGTTGCCTCGATGACCCGCTTGTAGTCCCGCGGCATGATCACCGAGAACCGACCCACAGCCTGGTCGAAGTCAGCGAGCAACGCCGCAGCGATCGTTGATGAGGTGAGTTCGGAGTGCCGCGCGAGAATGGTGTGCAGAGTATCGACTTGATCTGCCGATACCTCCTCGATCTCAACCAGCTCGCCATTGACCAGGTCGGTATTCAGATCGAGCACAAAGGCGATGCCGCCCGACATCCCAGCACCCAAATTACGACCTGTGCGGCCCAGGATGACCGCGATACCGCCCGTCATGTACTCCAGCGCATGGTCGCCCGCGCCTTCAGTGACTGCGGTGGCACCAGAGTTGCGGACGCAGAAGCGCTCCCCGACGATGCCTCGCAGGTAGAGCTCACCTGATGTCGCACCGTAGGCGATGACGTTGCCGGCTATGACGTTGTTCTCGGCCACGAAGGTCGCCTGCTCGTGTGGACGAACTGAGATCGTGCCACCGGACAGGCCTTTGCCGACATAGTCGTTGGCATCGCCGAACAACCTGATCTGCACACCCGAGGGCAGAAACGCGCCGAGGGATTGGCCAGCCGAACCCCGCAGCGTTATGTCGATCGTCCCTGGCGGCAGTCCGGTGGCCCCGTAGCGACGCGTGACCAGTGACCCGAGCATGGTGCCCACCGTGCGGTTCACGTTGCGCACAGGCAATTCCAGGGCGACTGGTGTCCCGTCTAGTAACGCGCCTTCGCACAGCTGGATGAGGGTGTTGTCCAGTGCGGCATCCAGGCCGTGGTCCTGCTCGACCCGCTTGGTCAGAGCCGTGCCCGGTGGCGGGTCAGGCATCGTGAGAATGGGGGTCAGGTCGAGGCCGTCTGCCTTCCAATGGTCGATTGCAGCCGCCGTGTCCAGGAACTCGGCGTGACCGATTGCCTCCTGAAGCGTCCGGAATCCGAGCGAAGCGAGGATCTCCCGGACCTGCTCGGCGATGTATTCGAAGAAGGTCACAACGAATTCCGGTTTACCCGTAAACCGAGACCGCAACACGGGATTCTGGGTCGCGACGCCGACCGGGCAGGTGTCCAGGTGGCACACCCGCATCATGACGCAGCCCGAAACGACCAGCGGCGCGGTGGCAAACCCGTATTCCTCGGCCCCAAGCAACGCGGCGATGACGACATCGCGTCCCGTCTTCATAGCACCGTCAACCTGAACCGTGATCCGATCACGCAGACCGTTGAGAATCAGCGTCTGCTGTGTCTCGGCCAGGCCCAACTCCCATGGCATGCCCGCGTGTTTGAGCGAGGTGAGCGGCGCGGCGCCGGTGCCGCCGTCGTGGCCGGAGATGAGAACTACGTCGGCATGCGCTTTGGACACGCCCGCCGCGACCGTTCCGACGCCGTTTTCTGCCACCAGCTTTACGTGAATACGAGCCGCCGAGTTCGCATTCTTCAGATCGTGAATCAGCTGAGCCAAGTCCTCGATCGAGTAGATGTCGTGATGTGGGGGCGGCGAGATGAGACCGACACCCGGAGTCGAATGCCTGGTGCGGGCGATCCATGGGTACACCTTGTACCCGGGCAGTTGACCGCCCTCACCGGGCTTGGCGCCCTGCGCGACCTTGATCTGAAGATCGTCGGCGTTGACCAGGTAGTGCGAGGTGACACCAAAACGGCCCGATGCGACCTGCTTCACTGCCGACCGGCGAAGGTCGCCGTTCTCGTCGGGAGTGAAGCGCGTGGCGTCTTCGCCGCCTTCCCCTGAGTTCGAACGAGCGCCGAGCCGGTTCATGGCGATCGCGAGGGTTTCATGCGCCTCGGCGGAGATGGAGCCGTAGGACATCGCACCGGTCGCGAATCGCTTGACGATCTCGGAGACGGGTTCGACCTCGTCGATCGGAACCGGCGCGCGCCGACCGATCTTGAGCTCGAACAGGCCCCTCAGCGTCGCACCCTCGCGACTGAGCCGATCGACCTCAGCGGTGTACTCACCGAACGTGTCGTAACGACGTTGCCTAGTCGCGTGCTGCAACTTGAACACGGTGTCCGGGTTGAACAGGTGGATCTCGCCCTCACGCCGCCAGGTGTACTCACCGCCGATCTCGAGCTTGCGGTGCGCACGCGCGGTCGGCGTCGCCGGGAAGGCCTGAGCGTGCCGAGCAGCTACCTCGGTGGCGATGACTTCGAGGCTGATACCACCCAACTTGTGGACCGTACCGGTGAAGTACTCGTCGATGACCTCGTCTGACAATCCGAAGGACTGGAAGACCTGCGCACCGGTGTACGAGGCGACCGTGGAGATGCCCATCTTTGACATGACCTTCAGGACGCCCTTGGAAAGACCCTTGATGTACTTGGTCAATGCCGGCTTCGGGTCCGCCTTCGCGCCGTTGGCTCCGGTCACACCTCCTTCGATGATGCCGGAAACAACCATGTCTTCGATGGTCTCGAATGCGAGGTACGGATTGACCGCGGCCGCGCCGTAGCCGATCAGCAACGCGATGTGGTGCACCTCGCGAGCCTCGCCGGTCTCTACCACGAGACCTACTTTCGTCCGTTGACCGGTCCGAACGAGGTGGTGGTGCACCGCAGAGGTGAGCAGCAACGACGGGATCGGCGCATGGTCGGCATCGCAGTCACGATCGGAGAGGATGAGAATCCGCGCGCCGGCATCTATCGCGGTAGAGCATTCCTCGCGCACGCGCTGCAGGGCTGCCGTCAGCGCCGGGCCGCCGCCGTGCACCCGGTAGCGGCCGTCGATGAGCGCGCACTGGAAGCCAGGGAGGTCGCCGTCAGCGTTGACGTGCCAGATCTTGGCCAGGTCATCGTTGTCGAGCACCGGCGCCGGCAGGACGATCTGGCGACAGGACGCCGCCGTTGGATCAAGCAGGTTGTATTCGGGCCCGATAGATCCCGATAACGAGGTCACGAGCTCTTCGCGAATGGCGTCGAGTGGGGGGTTGGTGACTTGGGCGAACAGCTCGGAGAAGTAGTCGAAGAGCAGCCGCGGACGCTTGGAAAGCAGGGCCAGTGGGGTATCAGTGCCCATCGACCCGAGCGGCTCACCGGCTGCCGTTGCCATCGGCTTGAGGATGATGCGCAATTCCTCCTCGGTGTAGCCGAACAACTGTTGCCGCCGCAGTACTGACTCGTGTGTGTGTACGACGTGTTCGCGACTCGGAAGCTTGTTCAGATGCAGCAGACCGGCGTGCAGCCACTCGCCGTACGGCTGCTCGGCCGCCAAGCCGGATTTGATCTCGTCGTCATCACGAATCTGACCGGCCGCGGTGTCGACCAGGAACATCCGTCCCGGCTGCAGACGACCTTTAGCGATAACGGTGGCCGGGTCGATGTCGATCACACCGGCCTCGCTGGCCAGGATCACCAGATCGTCGGAGGTCTGCCACCAACGACCCGGGCGCAGACCGTTGCGGTCCAGAACCGCCCCGATCACCGTGCCATCGGTGAACGTCACGCAGGCAGGGCCATCCCAGGGCTCCATCAGGGCTGCGTGAAATGCGTAGAAATCGCGTCGCGCCTGGTCCATGCCCTGCCCAGTTCGCTGGCTGAGTTCGGCGGCGTTCTCCCACGCTTCGGGGATCATCATCAACACCGCATGCGGCAGACTCCGCCCGGCAAGATGGAGCAGTTCCAGTACCTCGTCGAAGGATGCGGAATCCGAGGCCCCCGGTGTGCAGATCGGGAAGAGTCGGCTGATCTCGGCCGAGCCATCCGGTCCGGTGAGCACGTCCGAGGCCAACATGGCCTGTCGGGTGCGCATCCAGTTGCGGTTTCCACCAACTGTGTTGATCTCACCGTTGTGGGCGATCATCCGGAAGGGTTGCGCCAGCGGCCACGACGGGAATGTGTTGGTCGAGAACCTGCTGTGTACCAACGCGATCGCCGTGGTGAATCGTTCATCGGACAGGTCTGGATAGAAGGTCGCAAGCTGCGCAGTCGTGAGCATGCCCTTGTAGACCATTGTTCGCGAGGAGAGCGACGGGAAGTAGAGCTCATCGCCCGATTCCCCGACGAGGCGTTCGGCGACCTTACGCAGCGCGAATGCCCGGCGTTCCAGCGCCAGGCCGCTCACCCCATCGGGCGCGCTGAACACCGGCTGTTCGAACACCGGCATCACGCTCAGGGCAGTGGGGCCCAAATCGTCGGAGACGGTCGGAACCTCGCGCCAGGCCAGCAACTCCAGGCCCTCGTCCTTGGCGGTGTCGGTGACGACCTCTTTGACGCGGGCGCGCTGCGCGGAGTCCGTCGGCAGAAACGCAATTCCGGTGATGTAGGAGCCCAAGCTCGGCAGCTCAACGCCGGCGGTCTCCGGGTTCTCAGCCCACACCGCGCGCAGGAATTCGTCGGGGATACCCACCGTCAAGCCGGCGCCGTCGCCGCTGGACGGTTCAGCGCCTGCGGCACCGCGATGATCCATGTTGTGCAGCGCGACGAGCGCGTCTTTGACCAACGAATGACGCGGCCGACCCTTGAGGTCGGCAAGAAACGCGACGCCACAGGAGTCGACTTCATTGCGCGGATCGTAAAGACCCTGCGCTGCGGGCACTGCGGAGAATTGCACGCGTGCTCCCTCGCTCGTGAGGGCTCGACTTTCCGGGCCCTCGGCTGAATCAAGCGGGACAGCGTCGGCCCGAAACATGGTGCTTTTTTTCAAGATTACCTGGGCAGGTCCAGCGGGGGCGAACGGGTTATCTGTGAGCCATCTCGCGTGACCCGTGAACGCCCAGAAAATGGCAGAGTGTTGGCATGTCCAACGGCGAGTCCACTGACGGTGTGCCTGATCTGAATGTCTCTGACCTCGACAGCAAGGCCTTCTTCGCTGCCATCCGAGAGGGAGATCTGGCCGAGGTGCGCCGGCTACTGGACGAAACCCCAGAGCTTTTGAGCGTTGCAAGCCCGGAGGGCGCTTCGGCGGCTCTCACTGCCCTCTACCACGGCCATGCACCACTCGCTGACGAATTAGCTGCGCGGACCGGTTCACTGAGCGCCTTCGAGGCTGCCGCGTTCGACGACACCGATCGGCTGGCGGAGCTGATCACGGCAGACGCAACGGTGGTGGACTCCTGGTCAGCCGACGGCTGGCAACCGTTACACCTGGCTTCATATTTCGGCCGGGCGGAAGCGGCGAGGGTGCTGTTGGACTCCGATGCAGTAGCTGACGAGCCGTCGCGAAACCCGCAACACCTACAGCCCTTGCACGCCGCGACTGCGGGGCGTCATTCCGAACTCGTCTGGCTGCTCATCGCCTCTGATGCGCCGATCGATGCCCAGCAGCGCGGTGGCTGGACACCCCTGCATGCTGCGGTTTCCAACAACGATCTGCCATCGGTCAAGGCTCTGCTGGCAGCCGGCGCCGACCCGTCGATCTCGAATGACAAGGGGGTGTCGGCGCGGCAGCTGGCGGCCGAGCTGCCCTCCGACACGACCGGTGTTGCGATTCGCGACCTCATCGACAACGCATGACGGCGAGCTCGCGCCTGGCCGGCAGCCGGCCGTCGGAAACGCTGCTCGACCGGTTGCGAGGCCAGCCGTCAGCCGTCCTGCTCGCAGTCCAGTTGCTCGGCGTATTGATCTATCCGTTCTTCGGCGATTCTCGGGCGGGCTCGTCAGCAGTGTCGATGTTCGGTCTGGTCGTGCTCGCGCTGGCGATCTGGGCTGTGGAAACGACCGCCTGGACAGTGTGGGTATCAGTCTTGCTCGGGGTGCCGGCAGCGATTTTCGCCGTTCTGCAGGTCATCGATGACAGCCGCATCTGGATCGGCTGGGGCTCGGGATTCGAAGCGGTCTTCTACTTCTATGCCGCGGGCAGCCTCATCACCTACATGCTTGCGGACTTCACCATCACGCGCGACGAGCTCTACGCCGTCGGTGCGACCTTCACGCTGCTCGCGTGGGCGTTCGCGCACCTGTTCATGGTGACCCAGATCGTCTGGCCCGGCTCGTTCATCGCTACCAATCCGGCAGGAGATCGCACCTGGATGGAGCTGCTCTTTCTCAGCTTCACCACGCTCTCATCGACGGGACTCAGCGACGTGTTGCCCGTACAACCGCACGCCCGCAGCTTCGTCATGATCGAGCAACTGGCCGGACTCGCCTACGTCGCCATGATCGTGTCGTGGATGGTCGGCCTCACCGTCGCCCGAGCCCGGAACCGCGCCTTAGCCGCCGGTAGTACCGAACAGGCTGCCGATGCCGTACGTAACCGCGCCGGAGACCAGCCCGATCAATAGTTGCCGGCTGCCGGCATACCACCACGACCGGGTCGTGAATCGAGAGGTGATCGCCCCGGTCACGAACAGGCCGACCAAGGCGAGAACCGCCGCGATCGGAAGCACCTTCGCGGCGAAGAAGAACGGCGCCAGGGGGATGAAGGCGCCGATCGAAAAGGCGACGAATGACGAAATCGCAGCGACCCGCGGATCCGGGAGGTCATAGATATCGACGCCGAGCTCCTCCTGGGCGTGAATCTCCAGCGCTTGCTGGGGATCTTGGGACAGCTGTTCGGCCACGAGTTGCGCGAGCTCTGGATCGACACCACGATCGATGTAGATCTGGGTCAGCTCGGCCAGTTCGGCGTCGGTGTTGTGCACGAGCTCTCGGCGCTCGACATCGACCTCCGCCTGCATCGACTCGTTCTGGCTGCGGACGGATATATATTCGCCGCTGCCCATCGATATCGCACCGCCGACCAGCCCGGCAACGCCGGCCAGTATGACTGGACGCGCCGTGTCGGAGGCAGCAGCAATCAATGCCACGATCGCGAAGTTCGAGACCAGCCCATCCACCATGCCGAAGACGGTCGGACGGAGCCAGCCGCCCGAAACATCCCGATGTTCGTGACCGATCTCGTGTTCGGCATCACCGATCGGGTGATGCAGATCCGCTGGCATCGTTACCGGCCTCTCCGACTGGCGCGGGCTCGCCGCTCGGCTTCCCGGACTCGGGGTCAACTGCATGCTCCGATGCTAGGTCCGGCGCGGCGGGCAGGTTCGAGTCAGGACCGCCTAAGTCCGACTCTGCGGCCAGCGAAGACTTTGTGGCAGGCGAGGTCTCCGCGGCCAGCGCGCCGCCGCCGGCAGCTGCCGGCGGCCCCTTTCGAGCCGTACTTCGCTCCTTGCCCCGCTGCCGAATGAAGATCACCAGTCCGCCGAGGAAGACCAGAATGGCCACCCAGTTGTTCACCCGCATGCCAAGAATGTGGTTGGCGTGGTCCGAACGCAGCGATTCGATCACGTACCGCCCCGCGGTGTAACCCATCACGTAAAGCGCAAAAACCTGCCCGCGGGCGAGCCGGAATCGTCGATCGGCCCAAAGCAGCAGCACCCCGACCACGACGTTCCATATCAATTCATAGAGAAAAGTCGGCTGATAGTAGCCGCAGATCGATTTCCCGATATCGCCGAACGTGCAAGGTTGCGGGCGCCCGTTAGCGACGTCCATGTCGTGGATCGCGAGCCTCCAGGGCAGCGTCGTTGCCCTGCCGTAGAGCTCATTGTTGAACCAGTTCCCCAGCCTGCCTAGCGCTTGGGCAAAGATAACCCCGGGCGCCGCGGCGTCTGCGAACGCGACGAAGCTCAAATTGTGCCGGCGACAACCTATATAGGCGCCCACGCCACCCAGCGCGATCGCGCCCCAGATGCCCAGACCACCGTCCCAGATCTTGAAAGCATCAAGTGGGTGCCGGCCCTTTTCGAAGTAGAGCTCCGGGTCGGTGATGACGTGATAGATCCGGCCGCCGAGGATGCCGAAGATGACGGCCCAGCCCGCAACATCACCGACATCGTGCTCGCCACCTCCGCGTGCACGCCAGCGGCGGTTTGTCAGCCATATCGCGAGCAAGATGCCAGCGACTATGCAGAGCGCGTAGATGTGGATCGGGAGCGGACCGAGGCGGATGACGCTGACTGTCGGGCTGGGGATGGCCGCTTCAAGTCTCTGCACCCGTTAACCGTAGATGGCCGCCCGTTGGGCACCGCACGACGGGCAAGCCACCGGCCACCTCTTGGCTTGCCCGTCGTGCGGAGCATGATCGCGTAACGTCCGGCTCGCCCAGAATCTCATCGCGGCATTTCGAATGTCAGTGCGGCGTCTTTGAAGGGAAGGACCTCCGATGAAGGAGCTGTCGAATCGGGTCGCCGTGATCACCGGCGCGGCCAGTGGCATCGGTCGCGCCACCGCACTCTCACTGGCACGCCGCGGAGTCGATGTCGTCATCGCCGATCTCAACGAGGAGCGAATGGCCGAGGTGGCGTTCGAAATCGAGGCGGCTGGCAGGCGCAGCCTGGCGATTCGCTGCGACGTTTCCGACATCGATGACCTGACGAATCTGCGTGAGCAGGGTGTGGCGGCGTTCGGGCGAGTCGACATCGTGATGAACAACGTCGGCCTGCTGGCCTTGGGACTTCCCACCGACATTCCGTTGCAGGAGTGGGAGCGAACGGTGACCGTGAACTATTTGAGCGTGGTTCGCAGCATGCATATCTTCGTACCGATGATGCTCGAACGAGGCTCCGGCCACATCGTGAACACAGCTTCGACAGCCGGGCTGATCCCTTATGCGTTCGACCGACTGCCCTACGCCTCCACGAAGGCCGCAATCATCAATCTGTCGGAAAACCTCGCATTGTTTGCCAAACCGCGCGGAGTGGGCGTGACCGTCTACTGTCCGGCCGGCGTGCAAACCAACATCGGCGAAGGAATGCGTTTCTTCGGCGACCACCGCGACATCAGCTCACCAGACCTGCCGACAATACCGGCGGAGGAAGCCGGCGAGCAGATCGCGAAGGCAATCGAGGACGATCAGTTGTTCGTGGTTTCGACGCCCGGCGCGGCCGAACTTTGGCAGTCGCTGGCCAGCGACGCCGATGCGTACGTAAACCGAGAGATCGAAGTCAGGGCCCGAAGAGTTCGCGATGCGTAGCTGTTCACAATGCGTATTTGTTCACTGCGTAGCCGTCACAATGCGTAGCTGTCACAGTGCGTAGCAGCTGAATCAGGGGCGCCGTACCCCGGCGGCAAGCTCCTGGGCGAGCACACCCGCCGCCTTTACCCCTGCCGCATCAGGCGAATCGAGCAGGCACCGCACGAAGGCCGATCCGACGATCACGCCATCGGCGAAGGCGGCAACCTCGGCCGCCTGATCGGCATTCGACACGCCCAGTCCGACACACACCGCGATGTCTGGCGCCAGGGTGCGAACCCGGGAGACCAGATCCGTCGCCGTACGGCTGACTGCCGCCCGCACTCCAGTCACGCCCATCGTGGACGCTGCATAGACGAACCCTCGCGAAGCTGCTGCAGTCGATACCACCCGGGCGTCCGTCGAGGACGGAGCGACGAGGAAGACCCTATCGAGATCGTGCTTATCGCTGGCGGCTGTCCACTCCCCCGCCTCCTCCGGGATCAGGTCAGGCGTGATGGCACCAGCACCTCCAGCCGCCGCAAGGTCAGCCGCAAACCGCGAAACCCCATACTTCTCAATGGGGTTCCAGTACGACATCACAACGGCTACCGCGCCGGCCTCGTGAACCGCCGACACAGCAGCAAACACGTCTTGCAGGTTGACGCCCGCCCGAGCCGCCGGATCGACGGCTGCCTGAATGGTGGGGCCGTCCATGCCCGGATCGGAGTACGGCACTCCGACCTCGATGATGTCCGCGCCGCCGGCGACCATAGACACCATCGCCTCGATCGAGCGCGCGACGTCCGGATAGCCAACGGGGAGGTAGCCGATCAGCGCAGCCCGATTGTCCGCGCGGGCGTCGGCGAGGACTTGCGCCAGGGCGCTCATGCCGGATCGCCGGGGATGAGTTCTTGCCCAGTGAGTTCCGACGTCAGGCCAAAGTATCTCGATGCCGTTTCGACATCCTTGTCGCCGCGGCCGGACAGATTCACCAGGATCACCGCATCGGAGCCGAGTTCGTTGCCAAGGTCGAGGGCACCGGCCAGAGCGTGCGCGCTCTCGATCGCCGGGATTATGCCTTCTGTCTTGCAAAGCAGCGAAAACGCATCCATTGCTGCCTTGTCGGTCACCGGGCGGTATTCGGCCCGTCCGGTGTCGTGCAACCAGGCGTGCTCCGGTCCGACCCCGGGGTAGTCCAGACCCGCAGAGATCGAATGAGACTCGATGGTCTGGCCATTCGCGTCCTGAAGCAGATAAGAACGGGCGCCGTGCAGCACCCCAGGTGAGCCACCGGTGATCGTCGCCGCGTGCCTGCCGGTCTCGACGCCGTCACCGGCAGCTTCAAGACCAACTAGTCGGACGCCGGCATCGGGAATGAAGTCATAGAAGATCCCGATCGCGTTCGAGCCTCCCCCGACGCAGGCGGCAACGACATCAGGCAGCCGACCGACCCGTTCGAGGACTTGGGCCCGCGACTCCTGACCGATGACCCGATGGAACTCGCGCACCATCAGCGGTATGGGGTGCGGTCCTGCCGCCGTGCCGAACAAGTAGTGCGTGTTGTCGACATTGGCGACCCAATCCCGGAATGCCTCGTTTATCGCGTCCTTCAGCGTTCGCGAACCAGTTGAAACCGGGACGACCTCGGCCCCGAGCAGCTTCATCCGGGCGACATTCAAAGCTTGGCGCCTGGTGTCCTCTTCGCCCATATATACGGTGCATTCCAGCCCAAAGAGAGCAGCCGCTGTCGCGGTCGCCACCCCGTGCTGGCCTGCTCCGGTCTCGGCGATGACCCTGGTCTTGCCGAGCCGCCTCGTCAGCAAAGCTTGGCCGAGAACGTTGTTGATCTTGTGCGAGCCGGTGTGGTTCAAATCCTCGCGCTTGAGCAGCACCCGAGCGCCACCGGCATGCGCGGAGAATCGCTCGGCGTCAGACAGCGGTGATGGGCGGCCGCCGTAGTCGCGCAAGAGCCGCGTCAGCTCGCCGCGAAACACCGGATCAGCCTGGGCTCGCGCGAATTCGACGTCGATCTCGTCGAGGGCGGCAACCAGCGCCTCAGGGACAAACCGGCCGCCATACGGCCCGAAGTGGCCAGTGCGGTCGGGAACAGCGGTTTCTGACATTGAGTGGGCGACAGAGTCAGACGGCGAAGGGGACGAACTGATGGTCATGGCAATACTCCTGAACGGAAGGCTTTGCTGGGGTGGGGCAGGGCGCGGACGAAACCGTCAGCGTCGCCATCGCCCGCTTGATACAGCCGGATCCTGCAGGGTCGCCGAGCCGATCAGGGTCGCGGAGAGCGGGCGCAGAGTCGACACCATTGCTCGCGCCTTCATCGGGAGGTCCGAGGCGTCGCGGGATGAGAACCGGCTGTCACCAGGTCAGCTACCGCCTGACGCGGATTACCTGAGGTCACCAGGCCCTCGCCGACCAGTACGGCGTCAGCGCCCGCCGAGGCGTAAGTGAGCAGGTCGTGGGCGTCTCGCACGCCGGATTCGGCTATCTTGACCACTCCGCTCGGCATTCCCGGAGCGATTCGCTCGAAGATCGACCGGTCGACCTCGAGGGTCTTGAGACTGCGGGCGTTCACGCCGATGACTCGAGCACCGGCATCGAGGGCCCTGGAGGCCTCCTCCTCGTCGTGTACCTCGACGAGTGCGGTCATACCCAGCGATTCGATCCGTTCGCGAAGTCCGATGAGTGCGTTTTGTTCCAGGGCAGCCACGATCAGCAAGACCAGGTCGGCGCCGTGAGCGCGAGCTTCATGCACTTGGTACGAGCTGATCACGAAGTCTTTACGCAGTACCGGGATGGCCACGCAGGCTCGAACAGAATCGAGGTCGCCGAGCGACCCGCCGAAGCGACGCCGCTCGGTGAGCACGCTGATCACCCGGGCGCCACCGATTTCGTACTCTGACGCCAAGCCTGCGGGATCAGAAATCTCGGCCAGCGCGCCCTTGGACGGGCTGCGTCGCTTGACCTCGGCAATCACCGCGACCCCAGGGGCACGCAGGGCCGCGAAAGCGTCCAAGGCTGGCGGCGCGGCCTGCGCCGCAGCCTTGACCTCGTCCAGGCTGACCAACGCTTCACGCGCGGCGAGGTCCTCGCGTACGCCGACAATGATGTCGTCGAGGACGTTGGACACGATGCTCCCTCGGTCGAGGCGGACTCCAGTTACCGACCCTCTTCGGCGCTGGATCGATCAGTCGTCGCAGCCGATGCTAGCGATCGATGATTGTCGGATCTTCACCGCGGTCCAGGAGGCGCCACGGATCGTCCGATTTGGCCGCTTCTGCCGGGGCTTCGTACCGGGTAGCAAGGCCGGATGACCACTTCGAGCAGCGCAACAGCACGGCAAGGCCACCGATAAACGACAGAACAGCGCTGACAACCGACGTGACCGGCCAGAAGGGGTGGGTGTGCGCCGAAATTGGCTGCCGGTCGACCTTGGCCGCGCCGCCCAGCAGTTCCTGCAACCGGGCCGCGCCCGGCACCGTAAGGCCGCGCACGGCATACCAGCCCGAAGCCAGCGCGACGATCATCAGCAACAGGCCGAGTCCGGTGCGCGCCCACCTTCCCGTCACCAGAATGAGCGCCGCGGAGAGCAGGGTGACGATCGAGAGTCCAGCGAGTGCCGCGAATTCCGTGCGGCCCTTGACTTCGGCCGTTAGCGGACCGAACGGAGCAGGCCGGGCTGCTGACAGCGACAGCCAGACTCTGCTGCAGCCGAACAGGACACCCGCGCCACCCAGCACGATCAGAACGACCGCGCCGATGAGTTCGCGGCGACTGTCCGATTTCGGCCGGACAGACACACTCACCGTGGACTCAACGTCTCCGCCGTGGCGATGGCTTGCAGCACCGCGCGGGCCTTGTTGCGCGTCTCAGCCTCCTCGTTCGCCGGGATGGAGTCGGCCACGATGCCGGCGGACGCTTGGACGAACGCCTTGCCGCCCGTCATCACCGCCGTTCGGATCGCGATCGCCAGGTCCATGTCGCCGGCAGAGTCGAAGTAGCCGACGGCACCGGCGTAGATGCCCCGGCGCACCGGTTCGATTTCTTCGAGCAGCTCCATCGCCCGAACCTTGGGAGCACCCGACACCGTGCCGTGCGGGAACGAAGCCGCGAAGACGTCAAAGGCGTCCTTGTCGGCCGCCACCTCGCCCACGACCGTCGACACGATGTGCCAGACGTGGCTGTAACGTTCGACCACGCCGAATTCGACGACCTTCACCGTGCCCGGCGCGCAAACCCTGCCGAGATCATTACGGGCCAGATCAACGAGCATGACGTGTTCAGCCCGCTCCTTCGGATCGGCCAGCAGCTCGCTAACCAGTTCCGCGTCCTCAGCTGCATCGGCGCCGCGCGGTCGGGTGCCTGCCAGCGGATGGATGGTTGCCGTTCCGTCAGCGACCGTCACCAGAGCTTCGGGGCTGGAACCGACGATGTCGAAGTCCTCGAAATGCAGGAAGTACAGGTACGGCGACGGGTTGAGCGTCCTGAGCGCCCGGTAGACGTCGAACGCGCTCGCTGAGGTCTCGGCGATGAACCGCTGCCCCGGCAAGATTTGAAACACCTCGCCGGCCCGAATGGCCTCCAGGCAACGTTCAACCGCGATCTCGAAATCGCCCGGGGCGGTCCGGGACTCGGCCTGCTTGGGCGGCACGGAGACCAAGGGCACGACGGTCGAATCGCTGGGCGCCGCGAGATCCTGGGCCATCGCGTCCAACCGAAGCTGGGTGTCTTCGTAAGCCACATCCAGCTCGGCCTCCGACATGGTCGGATTTACCAGCGCGTTGGCAATGAGGGTGATCGTGCAGTTGTGATGGTCGACCGCTGCGAGATCGGTGACGAGCAGCATCGCAAGCTCCGGCAGGTGCAACTCGTCCGGCGCGATCTCCGGTAGTTTCTCGATCCGCCTGACGACGTCGTAGCTCAGATATCCGACAAAACCCCCGGTGAGCGGCGGCAATCCCGGCAATCGCGGAGCTTGGACCGCTCGCACGGATGCTGCCAGTAACTCCAATGGATCGCCGGCGGTAGGTAGACCGTCCGGGATGCCGCCGGTCCAGACGCCAGCGGAGCCGGCTGCCGTCAGGGTGGCGATCGCGTTCACGCCGACAAACGACCAACGCGAGAAGGACGCTCCGGGCTCCGCTGATTCGAGCAGAAAGGTGCCGGGGCGACCACCACTGAGCTTCCGGTAGACACCGACCGCTGTCTCGGAGTCGGCAAACAGGGTTCGCGTGACCGGGACGAGCCGATGGGTCTTGGCCAAATCTGTCAACTGCGCTCGGTCAATGCTTGGCCGCATGCCGGTACCAGCGACCGTCATGTTGGCACTCCTTCTGACTGAGGTTCCGCTTGTCGGGGTACTTCCAGCACCGTTGCTTCCAGGGCGCCAGCGTCGAAGCAGCTGTGATCGCCAGTGTGGCAAGCCGGACCGATTTGGTCGACCTTCACCAGCAAGGCATCAGCATCGCAGTCCAGCGCAACTGATTTCACGTACTGAACGTGCCCGGAGGTGTCACCTTTGACCCAGTATTCCTGCCGCGACCTCGACCAGTACGTCGCACGGCCGGTGGTCAGCGTGCGATGGAGCGCCTCGTCGTCCATCCAGCCCACCATCAAGACCTCGCCGGTGTCGAACTGCTGGACGACGGCCGCGACGAGACCGTCAGCACCGCGCTTGAGACGAGCTGCGACGTGCTCGTTCAAGTCAGACGGGCGGACCGCGCGCGAACCGTTGGACGGGCCCTTGGGAGAGGCCGTGGGTGACGACATACAGACGATTCTGCCGTGTCCGGTGTTGCCCGGTTGCTACCCGGGTTGTCCAACGGGTGGGCTAGGCGTCCGCGACCTGCTTGTCATGCCGGGCCGCCGCCGGTTGTTGTGTTTGTCCCGGACGGGGCCAACGGCAGCGTCACGGTGACGGTCGTTCCACCCTCGACGCTTGATGCGAAGTCCACCGAACCACCGTGCGCAGCCGCTATCTGGGCCACGATGGCCATCCCCAGGCCGCTGCCGCCCTTAGCCCGGCTGCGCGCCTTGTCTGCCCGCCAGAAGCGCTCGAAAACGTGTGCCGCTTCGCTGGGCGGCAGGCCAGGGCCGGCGTCGACGACCCGGAGGGCGACAGCAGGCCCGGTTGGTGTGCGGCCTCGGATGCCCTCGAGGCGTATCGGCCCGGCTGGGTCGGTGTGGACGGCCGCGTTGTTGAGCAAGTTCAGCAGCAAGCGCAGCAGTTGGTCACGGTCGCCGATGACGACGGCTTCGCCCGGATTCACGAGGTCAAACCGCCTTTCTGGATGCGCAGATTCGACTGTGCGTAGCGCATCGTTTAGCAGACCTTCGACCGACACCGGCTCTTGACGTAGCTCATTGGTCCGGTCATCGCCACGTGCCAACACGAGCAAGTCCTCGACGAGGCGTGACATCCGGGTGCCCTCGACCTCGATACGGCGCATCGGGTCATCGGATGAGTCGGTGGACTGACCTTTCAGGCGGGAGAGTTCGGCGTAGCCACGAATAGAGGTCAGCGGCGTGCGAAGCTCATGGGAGGCGTCGGCGAGAAACTGCCGCATCCGGTCCTCGCTTCGCACTCGGGCTGCAAACTCATTTTCGACGGCGCCGAGCAGAGTATTGACCGACGAGGCGACCTGGCCGACCTCGGTGGTGGGATCGGCGTTCGGAACTCGCCGGTCCAGACCAGCTCCGTCAGGCCCGAGTTCGGCGGTCACCTCTTGCGCGGTGCGAGTCACCCGAAGCAATGGACGCAATCCGGCACGCACACCCCACGCGGTCAGACCGGCGGCGAGCGCGACCGCCGCGGCGCCGATGGCGACCTCAATCAGGAGCAGCCGCCGAAGGGTATGACGGACCTCGTTCGTGGACAGCCCGGTCACGATCGTGTAGCTGTCTTGCCCCGGCGGCAAGATGCTGCGTGCCGTCACCCTCAGCTGGGATCCGTCAGTCGTGGTCACCGTCCGGGATTTCGTCGGATTCGCAAGGACTCGGCGAATATCGGACTGCGACAAGGAGAGCAACTTTAGGGACGTCGCACGGCTGCGCTTTGGCTGCAGCTCTACGTCACCGTCCGAGTTGTATGCGACGAACCACTCGTCGACTGACGCCGGCAGCACCTGATCGCCGCTGCTGGCCCCGAGTGTGCACCCCTCCGCTGTTCCCGCTTGAAAGGTGCCTCTTTGAAAGCACTGCAAGATTTGGTTGGAGTTTTCCAACGCTATCGAACTCAACTGTTGATCGAGTCGCTGGATGAGGAAGGGCCTCAGCAATGCGTAAGTGGCCGCCCCGGACACGACGACGATCGCTAAGACGAGCGTGACCACCCCGACCACAAGTCGCTGGGTGAGGCTGTTCGGTAGAAACCTGCGGCGTCTAGCCGATGGTTCTTGATACGTAGGCCCTGCCGGTGGTGGCGGCGTCCAACTCTCAACTGGTTCCGTGCGATGAGTAATCTCAATCAGACCAGTCGTCTCGCCGACTTCGCGCGGCGGCGGGTGGGTCACACCCGCGGCGCCTTGACCACGTAGCCCGCACCGCGAACGGTGTGAATGAGCTTGGGCTCGACATGGTCGATCTTCTTGCGCAAGTAACCGATGTAGAGCTCAACGATGTTTGACTGGCCCTGGAAGTCGTACTTCCACACCCGGTCCAGGATCTGAGCCTTAGACAGCACGACGCGCTCGTTGCGCATCAGGTAACGCAGCAACTCGAACTCGGTCGCGGTCAGATGAACCTCTTCGCCGGCGCGGGTCACCTCATGGCTGTTCTCATCGAGTTCGAGGTCGGCAACCTTCAGCACGCCGTCCTTGCCCTCGTCGGCAGCGGTACGTCGAAGCACCGCGTGCACCCGAGCCAGCAGCTCTTCGACGCTGAACGGCTTGACGACGTAGTCATCTGCCCCTGAGCGCAGCCCATTGACTCGATCACTCGCGGTATCGCGCGCGGTCAGAAAGATGACCGGAACAGCGGAGCCGGCCGAGCGCAGATGCTGCAATACGGCGTGCCCGTCGAGCCCCGGCATCATCACGTCCAGGACGACCAGGTCCGGTGCGTGCTCGGCAACTGCGGCGAGCGCACTCGAGCCGTTGTCAGCTGTCACTGCGTCGAAGCCGTCGAAGCGGAGAGCCGACGCCACCAGGTGTACTACGTTTTCCTCGTCGTCGACGACAAGCACCTTGCGCTTGGTACGCGAGGAGGACGATGGCTGCGCAACACTCAGGGAAGAACTCATACTGTGAGCTTGCCGTGTGAGTGTAGGCATGTCCTGGGCTTTCTCTGTGAATAGACTGTGTGCAGTCTACCGCGCGATTTCGCGCGGGTCACGAGTGCACAGCCGCATGCATTTCTGGCTCGTGGTGCTCGGCGAAGAGATGCGCAGCAAGCTCTGCCCGGCTGGCGACGCCGACCTTGGCCAGAATCGTCTTGATGTGATCTCGGATCGTGTGTTCGGACAATTGCAGCTCGCGCGCGATCGCAGACGTTGCCGCGCCCCGAGCGAGTTGCTGCGTCACCTGCTGCTCGCGTGCGGACAGCCCGTAAGCCTGTTCGAGGATCGGCCGAAGATCAGACGGCGCGGTTCTCTCGATCACGACCGCGGTCGGGCCAGGCGCGCCGTCGACCCCGTTGAGGCAACTTGCATGCAGCGTCGCCCAACGGCCGGATCGCCCTCGCACTCGCAGCATCGCCGAACCGCGCTGGCGCCCGCTGGCGACCGCCCTGGCGTGGGCCAGGACGGTAATGATCGCAACCGGCGGATCGTCCGGGTGCGTCTGACCCGCACCGATGTCTTCGAGCCAGGACTGTGCGGACTCATTCAGCGAGGTCATGACACCTTGCTGGTCGAACATCACCAGGCCTGGCGCTGTCGCTGCTGGAGCGCGCACGGCTGCGGCAAGAAGAACTTTGCCACGCATTGTCCGGGCAAACGGTTCGGAGAGGCTTGCCATAAATGTGACTTCTCGTTCGGTGAAGGGGGGTTCGCCCTCATTTCGTAGCAAGCACACCAATCCCCAGGTCGAGCCGCCGGTGCGCAGGGCCGAGCGCAACTCGTCGGAGAAACCCTGTGGCGCCATGAACTCGCGGTATCGCGTGCTGCGCTGGGGCAGATTCTCGGTGGCAGCGCAGAGCGTCCCGGCCGGGGCCGCTTGACCGGCCAGTTCACGAAAGAGCAGCGCGTCCTCGACGAGGAATTCCCTTTCCCAATAAGTGTGACAGTGACCGTCAGCGATGTTTTCGATCCGCACCGGAAGCGTCGCGAACAGCGTGCCAGGGTCAGTACCAAACCAACACGAACCGGCAAACGGAATGATCTCGCGCAGCCGCTGCGACATCTCCGCAAGCATCGTATCGACGTTCGATGCCCTTTCTGCTGCGTCGATCAGCTCTTCACGACGACGTTTGACGAGCGTCGGTGGCATCGCGTCCAAGGCAGAGCTCTGCTTCATGACATGAAGAATGACAGAACAAGGCGCGCCGCGATATCCCCCAATTGAGGGGGGCCAATCTTGGAAAGTCCATGTATCTGCGGGATACCCTCGCGTCTCTTTGACCTGGATCGTTTCGCTACGACAAGCAATAGACCCAATCCGATTAGGGAGAAGAGATGACGACGAACCAGGCGCATCCGAGCGCCTCGGCCAGCACGATGCACAACGCGGTGGGCAGCACGGTGCACAACACGATCGGCCAGACCGTAGCCAAAGGGCGCGATCACGCGCTGCAGACAGATTACGGCGACACCGGTTACCCCACTGCCGATGTGCTGTTCTATCTCGAGCGGGAAGAAAACTGGCCGCCGTACGAGGCCGAAACGATCAGCTGTGAGCTCATGGGTAATGGCGCGGCGCGGCTGACTACCGCGCCCTGGTTTGCCTCCGACGTCAGTTGCGACGACATCGTGACCGTTCATCACGACGGTGCCGGACTTGTCGCTCAAGGTGTCGAATTGCGCGGCGGTCACAGCACCGTGCACGTTATGGCAGCCAATCATTCAATCATTGCCGGCATCGAGGCCAAGCTGGGCGAATTTACCGTTCGAACAGTGGCCGATCACGCCCGCCCAATGCTGACCATCGACGTGCCGTCCCATAGCTCCTTGAACGCCGTGTGCCGAATCCTCGACGACGCCGTTTCCGTTCACTGCAACTATGCGATCTCCTGCCGGCAACACGAGTCTTTCGATGCGCTGGCATCATGCATCCGCGGCAGAATCGTGACGCCGACGGATGTCGATTGGGATCACGCCCGCAGTGCCTGGAACCTGGCCGTTGACCAGCGGCCAGAGGCTGTCGTCTTTGTCGCAGACACAGCTGACGTCGCGGCCGTTATCCGATACGCGGCGTCGCACAACCTTCGAGTCGCACCGCAGAGCGGCGGCCATAATCCCGGCCCCCTGGGTGATCTTCGCGGAACCATCCTGCTGCGCACGGCCGAGCTGAACGACGTCGTCTTCGACATCACTACACAGACCGTTCGCGCAGGATCTGGCGCACTCTGGGGCGACGTCAACGCCGTGCTCGCCGGTACCGGCTACGCCGCGCTGTCCGGATCATCACCGGACGTCGGCATCTCTGGCTACACCCTGAGCGGCGGCTACAGCTGGTTGGGACGAAGCCGGGGACTGGCCTGTTCGAGCGTGACCGCAGTCGAGCTCGTGACTGGCGATGGCCGAATCCGGCGAGTGGATGCCGACCACGAGCCCGATCTCTTCTGGTCGGTACGCGGTGGCGGCGGGAATCACGGCGTCGTGACTGGTCTGGAATTCCAGGCGTATCCGATCGCAGAGGTGACGGCAGGCTCGCTGCTGTTCCCGATCGACCGGGCGCGCGAGGTGTTTCTAGCCTTTGACGAGTGGACCCGAGATCTTGACGACTGCGTGACCGCGTGCGTCCGTTTGCTACGTATGCCTCCGCTGCCCGAACTACCAGATTTTCTACGCGGTCAGTCGTTTGTCGTCATCGACGGGGCAATCGATGCACCGCAGGGTCGAGCAGCGGAGCTTCTGGCGCCGTTGCGGGCACTCGCACCGGTGGTAGATCTCTTCGGGGAAATGCCGACGACCGACCTGGCTCAGATTCACATGGACCCGCCCACTCCAACGCCCTGCGCCGGCGATGGCTTGATTTTGCAGGACATGCCCGTCGAAGCCATCGACTCCATCCTTGCCGTCGCGGGCCCGGCAGCGGACACCACGCTTCTCGCTGTGGACATCCGACTTCTTGGTGGCGCGCTGGGCCGACCGGCCGCAGGCGGCGGCGTGGTCGATCATCTGCCTGGTCGCTTCCTTGCCTTTGGTGTAGGCGTCGCACCGGACGCCGCCACTCACGCCGCCGTGAGCGAGGACGTCGCGCAGTTGATCGACGCCCTGCAGCCCTGGGCCGCCGAGCGCACCTATGCCAACTTCAGCGAATCGACAACGGCCGCCAGCCGGTTCTACTCACCGACTGACCTTGCCCGACTCATAGCGATTCGGGATCAGGTCGATCCGCTGGGCGTGATCCGAGCGAATCATCCGCTGCAGTAGGAGAATCATCCGTTCCGGTAACAGCGAAATAATCAACGCAGGCGGTCGCAGCTCGCCATGGCTGCGACCGATGGGGTAGGGCTAGCGCACGGTAACGCCGTGCGCCGCCAGGTCCCGCTTGACGTCCCCGATCGTGAGCGTGCCGAAGTGGAAGACACTGGCGGCCAACACGGCGTCCGCGCCGGCCTCAACGGCGGGCGCGAAATCGTCGGCCTTGCCCGCTCCCCCGCTCGCGATCACCGGCACCGAAACTGCAGCCCGCACGAGCCGGATCAGAGGCAGATCGAATCCGTCTCGGGTGCCGTCGGCGTCCATCGAGTTGAGCAGGATTTCTCCGGCACCGAGCTCTGCGGCTCGATGCGCCCATTCGACCGCGTCGATGCCCGTTCCGCGGCGGCCACCATGCGTCGTCACCTCGAACCCCGAGACGGTCGGCACGGCGCCCGGCGGCACCCTGCGGGCGTCGACTGAGAGCACCAGCACTTGTCGCCCGAACCGCTCGGCGATCTCAGTGAGCACCTCGGGCCGGGCGATGGCTGCGGTGTTGACGCCGACTTTGTCGGCACCGGCCCGCAGCAGGGCGTCAACATCGGAGACCGAGCGCACCCCACCCCCCACGGTGAGCGGGATGAACACCTGTTCGGCGGTGCGGCGAACAATGTCATAGGTCGTCTCGCGCCCGGACGACGATGCGGTGATGTCGAGAAAGGTGAGTTCATCGGCGCCTTCCTCGTCATAACGACGGGCCAGCTCGACCGGATCCCCGGCATCGCGAAGGCCGGTGAAGTTGACACCCTTCACGACGCGTCCAGCATCGACGTCCAGGCAAGGTATGACGCGAACGGCAACGGGCACGAACACATTCTGCCGTACGACCATCTGACCGGTTGATTGCGTTCGCGCAAGCCCGGGCGCCGGCGGGCGCGTCGCCATCGGCGTCGGCCAGGGCCGGTCTACGTTGAACTCGATGGAGACCTCGAATCCCGATCGGGTCCAGCCAGCGCGACTCGATCAAGCCTTGTCGCGGCGGCACTTGCTGCTCGGCGCCGGCGGGTTAGGCCTCACCGGCGTGCTTGCCGCCTGCACCCCAGCCAAATCCAAGCCCGCGGCGACCAGCACGCCGAACTCGACTTCCTCGACCCCTGCTCGGCCGAGTTTGGCTGCACTGTCCAAGCAACTTTCCACACCGCTGTTGCTCCCCGGCAATGCCGCTTATGCTGCGGCAGCGCAGCTGTACAACCCGCGCTTCGACGCCACCGCTAAACCCGCGGCGATCGCGCAGGTTGGTTCGGCAGCTGATGTGGTGCGCTGCGTGCAATTCGCCGGCAGCGGTGCGGCGGCGTTGGCCTTACGCGCAGGTGGACATTCCTACGGCGGCTGGTCGACCGGTCCCGGCCTGGTCGTCGATGTATCCCGGCTTTCCACCGTCCAAGTCGACACCGGCGCCAAAACCGCCAGAATCGGTGCCGGTGCGAAATTGGCGTCGGTCTACGCCGCGCTTGCAGCAAAGGGCGTCGCGCTCGCCGCGGGCTCGTGTCCGACGGTAGGCGTCACCGGCCTCACCCTCGGTGGCGGGGTCGGCGTGCTGACCCGCGCATTCGGCTTGACCTGTGACGCCGTGCAATCCGTCCAGCTGGTCACGGCCGATGGCCAGCTCCGGGAAGTAACAGCGGCGCGCGACCCAGACCTGTTCTGGGCGTTAAGGGGTGGCGGTGGCGGAAGCTTCGGGGTGGTCACCGCGTGGACGGTTCGGGTTCAGCCCGCACCCACCGTTCAGACCTTCTACCTGCAATGGGACTTCGCGCACGCCAGCCAAGTCCTCGGCAGCTGGCAGCATTGGCTGGGCCGCATCGACAACAAGCTCTGGACGACCTGCAAGCTACTTGCCGATCCCGCTCAGGGGCAGCTTCGCGCCACCGTGTCGGGCACCTGGATCGGTCCGCCCTCAGCGTTACCAGGTCAGCTCGCACCACTCTTGGCAGCCATCGGGGTTCCACCGTCCACCAATGTCGTGAATTCACTCGACTATGCCGGCGCGATGCTTCTCGAGGCCGGATGTTCAGGCGAGAGCGCGACCCAGTGCCTCGCCGACGCCATGACACCCCAGAAGCGACAACCGTTTTCGGCGACGTCGGCCGTGCTGAGCCAACCTCTTCCTAGCGCCGGGGTCGCGGCTGCCGTCGCCGCCGTCCAGTCCGGCATGAACGTGGCACATCTCGTTGAAGGCGGAGTGTCCTTTGACGCGCTCGGCGGTGCCGTTGCTGATGTAGCCGCCTCGGAAACCGCCTTCGTCCACCGGCAGGCCTTGGCGCTGGTTCAGTACACGGCAACCTGGGCGTCGATGAACGGACCGAACGGCTCCGCGTCACCAGCCCCGTTCGATGCTTACGTCCGGGGGCAACGAACCGGGTTGTTGCCCTGGACGGGCCCGTCGGCCTATGTCAACTACGCCGACGCCAGCATCGCCGATTACGGCACTGCGTACTGGGGGTCCAACTATCCGCGGCTGCAGAGTGTCAAGAAACAATACGACCCGGACGGCCTGTTTACCTTTGCGCAAGCGATAAAAGCGTGAACAGTCGGTGGGGACTAAGACGTCGCAGAGCCGACCTCAGACATCGCCGCCAACGCCTCCGGCAAGGTGAATGCTCCCGCGTAGAGAGCCTTGCCCACGATGGCGCCTTCGACTCCGAGACCGGTCAAAGTCGCCAGCGCACGTAAATCCTCGAGTGACGAGACGCCTCCGGAGGCGACGACGGGCTTGTCCGTTGCGGCACACACGCTTCGTAGCAGGTCGAGGTTCGGCCCGGTCAACGTTCCGTCGCGATGCACGTCGGTGACGACGTAACGAGCGCACCCGTCGGCATCGAGTCGCGCAAGTGTCTCGAACAGATCGCCGCCTTCCGACGTCCATCCCCGAGCGGCAAGGGTGGTGCCGCGTACGTCGAGTCCGACCGCGATCCGGTCGCCGTACTCAGCAATCGCCGAACGGACCCAGTCCGGCGACTCCAGCGCGGCGGTGCCGAGGTTCACGCGAGAACATCCGGTCGCGAGCGCGGCTGTGAGGGATGCATCATCGCGTATCCCACCGGAGAGCTCGACTGCGACATCAAGCTGCCCGACGACGTCGGCGAGAAGTTCCCGGTTGTCGCCCCGACCGAACGCGGCATCGAGATCTACCAGGTGAATCCATTCTGCGCCCCCCGCTTGCCAGGCCAGGGCCGCGTCGAGTGGGCTGCCGTAAGAAGTCTCGGTTCCGGCGGCTCCCTGCACGAGGCGGACCGCAGTGCCGTCGGCGACGTCGACAGCGGGAAGCAAGACCAGATTCATGATTCTCCTCGACCGTGGGACAGAGTCTTAGTTTGCTCGGACTGGGCGCTGGCTTGAAACGCCGGCAAAGAGCGCAGCCAGTTCCGGAGCAATTCTTGGCCCGCCGCACCGGACTTCTCCGGGTGGAACTGCGTTGCCCACAGCGGGCCCGATTCAGCGGCCGCGACGAACGATTCACCGTGTTCGGTCAGGCTTGCCTTGAACGGCTGAATTGAAGAAGCCGTATTCGTCCTCGCGGAGTCGCCGGTAGCGGAATGCACTGCGTACGAATGGACGAAATAGAAACGGGTTCCCTGCGCCACACCGGCGAACAACGCGGAATCCTCAGCGGGGTCGACGGTATTCCACCCCATGTGTGGAATGACCGGTGCTCTCAATTGCTCGACGCGGCCGGGCAGAAAGCCCAATCCAGCCGTTTCGATTCCGTGTTCGATGCCAGCTTCGAACAGCACTTGCATACCTACGCAGATGCCGAGCACGGGTCGTGCGGCGTCGAGTCGCTCCCGCAGAATCGCCTGCGCCCCAACGGCATTCAACCCCGCCATACAGGCGGCAAAGGCACCGACTCCGGGGACGAGCAGGCCGTCGGCGTCAATCGCCGCCCGGCTGTCGGCGGTGAGGTCAACCGTGATCGATCCAGCGTTGCCGTGCGAGTCAGCAATCAACTCACCGCCGACTTTCTCCAGAGCACGCACCGCCGAACGCACATTGCCCGACCCATAGTCGAGGACAACAATTCGCACTGGCTACAGCACGCCCTTCGTCGATGGCACGCCCGGCTGGCGTGGGTCGAGCTCAACCGCTGTTCGCAGCGCCCGGGCGACGGCCTTGTATTGAGCCTCGGTGATGTGGTGCCAGTCGCGGCCGTAATGCACCGTCACGTGCAGAGCCACCCTTGCGTGATAGGTGAACGACTCGAAGACATGCCTGGTCAGCGTGGTCGCGTAGGAGGAATCCTGTCCGATGATGTACGGCGGCGCCCCCTCGGGCTCGTTGTGTACGAGGTACGGCCGACCGGAGAGGTCCACTGCGGCAGACACCAAGGCTTCGTCCATCGGTACCACCGCGTCACCGAAACGCCGGGTACCCACCTTTTCGCCTGCAGCCTGCGCGAAGGCTTGACCGAGACCTATCGCGGCGTCCTCGACCGTGTGGTGAGAGTCGATGTGCAGGTCGCCTTCGACCTGCACGGTCAGATCGAAGAGGCCATGCTTGCCGAAGGACGTCAGCATGTGGTCGTAGAAACCCACCCCGGTGCTGACGTCTGTGTGGCCAGCGCCGTCGAGATCGATCTCGACGAGCACCTTCGTCTCAGCGGTAGTGCGTTCAACTCGGCCGATACGGCTCACCTACGGGCTCCCTCTGTCTTCGGTGCTCCGACAGTATCGGCACTATCTTGGCCCACCACCACAGCTGCAGTCGAATCAGTCCCCGATCCGCCGCCAAGGGCCTGTTCCAGCGCCATCCGAAAGCTGTTCATCTCCGCAGGTGTGCCGATGGATACTCGCAGCCAACCGGCCGGGCCGACCTCACGAATGAGCACGCCCTGGTCCAACAGGGCTTGCCATATTGCGTGCGGATCCTGGAATCGACCGAAAAGCAGGAAGTTCGCATCGGACTCGGCTACCTCCAGACCGGCCGACGCCAGCCAATCGGTTGTGAGAGCCCGTTCGGAGCGCAACTCATCAATATGTTTCAACGCCTCGGCTCGATGTGAAAGGGCCGCTCGTGCCGCTGCCTGCTGAATGGCCGAAAGGTGGTAGGGCAACCGGACAATTCGCACGGCGTCCACCACCGCAGCCGACGAAGCGAGATAGCCGAGCCGACCACCGGCATAGGCGAAGGCCTTGCTCATCGTGCGGGTGACGACGAGGTTGCCGTGCACCGCGAGCAGGCTCACCGAGCTGGGTACGCCTTCGCGGCGGAATTCGGCGTACGCCTCGTCGACAACAACCACCCCGGGTGCCACCGCCAACACGTCCTCGACCAGCGATAGCGGTAACGCGGTACCGGTCGGATTGTTCGGCGACGTGAGAATGACAACCGAAGGCTGGTGTTCGGTGATCAGCCGGACCGCGTGGTCCGCCGAGATGCTGAAATCAGCCTCACGCAGGCCGGCCACCCAGTTCGTATGGGTATTGCGGGCGTACTCGGGATACATCGAGTAGGTCGGCGCGAACGACAGCGCCGTTCGGCCCGGGCCGCCAAAAGCCTGTAGCAACTGTTGCATGATCTCGTTCGAGCCGTTCGCCGCCCAGACCTGGTGCGGGCTCAGTACCACACCGGTGTCCTCAGCCAGAAAATCGGCAAGATCCGCCCGTAGCCCGAGGAAATCGCGGTCCGGATATCGGTTGATGTCGCGAACTGCTCGGGCGACGGCGGCAGCGACATCAGCTACCACGGACTCACTCGGCGGGTACGGGTTCTCGTTGACATTCAGCAATACCGGGACGTCGAGCTGCGGCGCACCGTATGGCTCTGCGCCTCGCAAATCCTCACGCAGTGGCAAATCGTCGAGGGTGATCCGGTCCGCGGGGATCGGCGGCGAACCGGCGGCCACCGGCTTCGCCGAATTCATCGAGTAATCCGAACCTTGACCGCGGCGCCATGTGCAGGCAGATCTTCAGCATCAGCCAGTGCGATGACGTGGCCCGCTACCTCCGACAGCGCGGCGTGACTGTATTCGACAAGGTGCACGCCCTTGAGAAACGATTGCACGCTCAATCCGGATGCATGCCGCGCAGTGCAACCGGTAGGCAGGACGTGGTTCGAGCCAGCGCAGTAGTCGCCCAACGAGACCGGCGAGTCCGGCCCGACGAAGACGCAGCCAGCGCTGCGGACCCTTTCGGCAACCGAACGCGCGTCCGCGGTGATCACCTCGAGGTGTTCGGCTGCGTAAGCATTCACGACCGCGAGACCGTGCTCGACGTCATCGACCAGGACCGTTGCCGACTGATTACCAGACAATGCGGTGGACACGCGTTCCACGTGCTTGGTGGCAGCAACCTGTCGAGCGATCTCGACGTCAACTGCGTCGGCCAGGTCGATCGAGTCGGTGACCAGAATTGACGCCGCGATCGGGTCGTGTTCGGCCTGACTGATCAGATCCGCTGCGACGTGCGCAGGGTGCGCGGTCTTATCGGCCAGCACCGCAATCTCCGTCGGTCCGGCCTCGGCGTCGATACCCACGACACCTCGCAGCAATCGCTTCGCAGCGGCAACATAGATGTTGCCAGGACCGGTAACGACGTCGACCGGGTCGATCGGCGCGTTCGTATTCGTCCCTGGATCTCCATAAGCCAGCAGTGCGATCGCTTGCGCACCGCCAACGGCGTACACCTCATCGACCCCGAGCAGTGCGCAGGCGGCGAGAATAGCCGGGTGCGGCAGCCCGTCGAATTCCGATTGCGGCGGCGAACAAACGACCAGGGAGGGCACCCGCGCTTCTTGCGCAGGCACCACGTTCATCACGACAGAAGACGGGTAGACGGCCAGACCGCCTGGCACGTACAGGCCAACCCGATCAACTGGGATCCACTTCTCGGTAACCTGCCCGCCCGGAACCACCTGCACGTCGACCGTGGTGCGGCGTTGCTCAGAATGCACCAGTCGGGCCCGGCGAATTGACTCCTCGAGGGCCGCACGTACCGCGGGATCCAGATTGGCGAGCGCCTTTTCGATCGCCTCAGCCGGCACCCGGGGTTCGGCGACATCGACCCCGTCAAATTTCTCGGTGGCTTCCCGTGCTGCGGGGTAGCCACGGTCGCGCACGGCCTCGACGAGTGGGGTGACTGCGGCCAGGGCTGAATTGACGTCGACGGCGGCTCGCGGCAGCACTCGGCGAACTTCAGTTGCGAAGGCGCGGTCACTCGCAGCAGCTCGAACAGATCCGGGTGGCGTAGGACCGGCTGGGACGGTACGGAGATCGACGCGGCGCAACACAACGTTGAGTCTAATGGCGTCAGACCACTGACTTTGGCGAGCCTGCCCGACCAAATGGCCGTACGGTGGCGGAGTGGAGCAGACACCGCCGACCGAGCCACCGGCAGATCCGTCGGCATCGAAGTCGAACAAGACCGAAATGCTGCCGCTCTTCCCCCTTGGCACCGTTCTAGTGCCGGAAATGTCGCTGTCGCTTCATGTCTTCGAGCCGCGATACCGCCAATTGATGTCGGATCTGCTCGGCGAGAACAGCCAGCCAACGGCAGGCGCACCGATGTTCGGCGTCGTCGCGCTCCGCCAGGGTTGGGAGGTCGGCGAACTGTCGGACGTACACGAAGTCGGGACGACTGCACGAATCACCGACATCGTTCCGCACGCCGACGGCCGTTGCGACGTAGCTGCACTTGGCGATCGACGCTTCGTGATCGAATCGATCGACACGACGTCGCAGCCCTACCTGGTCGCAGAAGTCCACTACCTCGGCGAGCCCGACGGTGATATTGCCAGCGGAGACGTCGCCGCGGCTCGGCAAGCTTGGGCGAGCCATCTCGCGGCGCTCAGCGCGATCTCGAGTGGCTCATTGCAGGTCTCGGAGATCTCGCCGCCTGGCGGCTCCGATCGGTCGTTGTCCTATGCGATTGCCGAGCTGCCGTCGCTTCCGCTAGAAGACAGACAACTGCTGCTGGCGTGCCCCGATACTGCGACGCGCTTGTCGGCTGGCCGCCGTATCTTGCGGCGGGAGACCATTCTGGTCCGCCATCTGCGCGCGATCCCGGCACCCGCCAGCGCCTTTCGAAGCGGCAACCGCAGAGGTTGATCAGCCGCTGACCGACTCCGCATGCGGATCGTCACCGCTCAGTCCGCCGGCGTCGGAGGTGTCCGAGCCGTCTGAGGCCTCCGATTGGTTGGGCGCTGTGAAGGCGGGGTCAGACGATAGGCCGGCAAAAACGACGTAGGCCAACACTGCTGCAAATGACTGCACGAACAGCATCGGCGTGGAATGCAGAGTCAGTGGCGGATGAATCGCAGTGCGCACAGCGCCGCTGTTCTTGCCGGAAGCGAACGTCTCACCAATCAAACGTGCCAGCAACGAGCTCAGCAGGCCGCCGACGAGGACGAAAGCCAACATGATCGGCCCGCGAAGGCCCTTGACGTAAAGCCATGCCACCGGGCCAATGATGAGGCCGACTATGACGCACAGGACGAAAAACCGCCCGTCACCCGCTATCTGATTCTCGGTCTCGTCAGGAATCAGAATCGTCGAGTTCCCAACACCGGGCACAACGTAGGCCACCGTGCGTGGCGCCCACGCCAGCCAAACCGCCCCGGCCAGAGCACCCAGAGCAAGCTGGACCAGCAGGACGATCGCCGCCGGGCGCAGTGACTTCAACAGCTCAACGGGCTGCGTCGGAGAGGCCGCGGAGATCATCGGATGCTTCGGCTCCTTAGTGCCCGGGTGAATCGGTTGTCGGTGAGTCGACAGTTCGGTGTTGCGGTTGTCCGGTCGTGCCGTTGTTCGTTGGATCAGTAGCCCCTCACCAGTTCGCACCGGTCTGTCCCACCGTAAGCCGCCCGTCCAGGTAGACAGCAGCCGGTGTCCGCCAAACCCCCGGTTCGGCGAGCGGACTGAACGGCAACAGGACAAGCGCGGCCGGTTCGCCCCGTCGAAGTGTTCCCGTTCGTGATCGCATTCCTGGTGCGGCGGCAGACCATTCGGTCGCGGCGCGGAGCGCCCCGAGTCGCCCCAGCCCGGTGTCAGCCAGCCGGTCGAGTTCGCGAGGATCTACCCCGGTCCGGGTGCCGGCGTTGCCCAAGTCTGTGCCGTAGCGCAGGATCACGCCGGCGGCGACGAGATCGGCAGCGTTGGCCGCGGCGGCCGGGCCTGACCCGGTTGAGAAGAAGGTCTGCAGCGTCGAGGTCACCGACACGCCGCTGGTCGCGATTCGCATGATCATCCGCTCGTCGAGGCGTTCGGTTGGCGTATGCGCCAACTCGTCGACGCCGGCTTCGAGTGCACGTGACACGAGATCCGCGGTGAGCGCATGAGCCACGACGGCCAACCCGGCCGAATGCGCTGCTTCAACGATTGCCCGCAGGATTGTCGGCTCGAGCACCGGCGTGGCATCAACGCCGGCTTCGAGCGCGACCTTGATCAGATCGACGCCTTCTGCCGCGAGGTTTTGCACGATCGACCTTGCTCGGGTAGGCGATGACACGAACTCCGCGTAGCCCCCAGCTCCCCAGGTTCGCGAGGGATAACCACCAGGAGCCGTCAGTATCGGACCCGACACGGCGACTGCAGGCGTTCCAGCGGGCCGTGAACGGTGGCCGGTTTGCCATCGCCCGGCCCAACGCATGGGCGCCCCGAGGTCTCGGACACCAACCAGCCCGCTGTCGATGCCACTAACCGCCGAGCCATCGGCGCCGACATCAAATCCAAGGTGTACGTGGGCATCAACGATTCCCGGGACTACCCAATGACCCTCGCCGCCGAGCACCAGCAGGTCCCTCGGTAGTGGGCTGACACTGCCCGAGCGTCCGGGCGGCCCACCGTCGGAATCGTGATACGAAATCGTCGCAACCCGTCCCCCGCTGTCGACGATCACGATGCCAGGACGTGGCTCCGAATCGGCGCCCGCCCATACCGTGCCCACAAACGCCATGCCTCGGGTGGGCGCGCCGCCCGCCTCACCTTGCCGAACCCGCACCGACGCCAGCCCGGCTTGCGCGCGGCTCGCCACTCCAAAGGACAACCGCATGCCTCTGGCCAGCCACCCGGTTCGCTCCGGCCGCGGGGGTGGGGACATCTGTTCATCTTGACAGCTTCTGGCCACGACTCCCGGTAAGGCGCATAGTCCCCAGACCGAATCGTGTAACGCTCGGAACCGTAGCGGTGCCGAGCGTTACACGATCTTGGAGTTTCGCAGCACCAGGTCGAGTTCGTCCAACGTGCTGCTCGGGACGACCTGCGTGAGGTCGAATTTGGTCAGCTTCTGAACCGTCTCAGCGCGCTTTGTGGGTCGAATCAGTCGCAATCCGACCAGGGTGGGCCCCCACGGCGCGGCCGGCAGGCCGATTCGCCGTAGCTCCGAGCGCAGGCCCTTTCTGGTCTGCCCGACGAGCTTGTCTACTTCTCGAGCCGCCGGGCCCATGCCGTCTACGCCAGAAATACGACGTTGGATCGCTGAGAGTGCCGCGCGAGTCAGCAAGATGAAGATCGCTGCCAACCCGATCAGGATTGCGAGCCACTCGACGCCTGCGAACCAAACAAGGACCGCGAGCACGAGTACCGCGATTCCGAACCAGTGCACTGTTCGCACCACCGAGGCACCGATTGCTCGGGTTACCAGATAACGGCGCAGAACCACCTGCGACAGTTCCGGGCCGGTATTGACAGGCTGGAAGACCCCACCGTTGGCCATGCCACCATCAGCCGGACGGCCAAACGTGGGTTCGCCGGTCGACGCGCCGTTGATCACGATGTGCTCGTCGTAAATCGGCCGTTCGTGCCGGGACGAGTCATCGTCGGGTCTCCCGGGACGAATTTCATAACTCATACCTGTTGAACGCTTGAGTCGGTCACTGAGTTCGCAAGGAGCAGTGGGTGTTCGCTCAGGGCAGCAACCGGCTGCTGTGACGTTCGTAAATCTCGGCCATCAGTGTCGGATCAGGCGGCCCGCTGGCGGGCAACGCGCTGCCGATATCGCGCATGAAGGCCAATCCCGCCGCGGACGGTGACCACAGACCCAGCACCACGACCTGGCTGTCACTCGGGTTGCGAAAACCGTGCCGCTGCCCTCGTGGCGCCACGAGTAACTGACCGGCCTCAGCGACCCTCTCACCACGGTCGGTCAGGACATGCAACTGCCCGCTGAGCACATAGATCGCTTCGTCGAAAGCGTCGTGCGCATGCGGAATCGGGCCCGCGAAGTGTGGCGGCATCGTCATGTTCGCCACCGCGAAACCGGCTGGCTGCCCGTCGAGTCCCGCGAGAACGTCCATCGGCTGCCCGGCATAGGCAAACGCTGGCTGGCCTCCAGGCACGGCAAGAAATGTCACGGCGTCAGCGCTCCCGTCTGAAATGCCAGCAACTTTGGCTAGCCGGCAACCGAATTGGGGCCGAGGAGCGCCTTTAGATCTCCCATCAGCGCCGGGGACGCAGTAACCCGGAGCCCGTCCGGAAGCTTGAACGGGTGTCGGCGATCACCATTGACGAGTTCGAGATGGACCTCAGTTGTGCCCGGATGCCCGCGCAGAACGTCACGTAGTCGTTCGACGATCGGCGGCGTGCACCTCGCCGGGGCTATCTGCAATCGAATTGGACCGTTCGGCCCCTGGCTCAGGTCTGGCAACGTCAAGTCAGCGCCGATGATACGAATCGTGTCTTCACGGGCGTCGACGCGGCCCTTGATCACCACGATCGCGTCTTCAGCCACCTTCATGCCCACTTGAAGGTAGGACGCTGGGAAAAACAGCACCTCGACGGCACCTTCGAGATCCTCGAGCGTCACCTGAGCCCACGGCTTGCCGTCTTTTGTCATTCGCCTGGTCACCGACGACAAGATCCCGGCGACGGTCACGCTCTGCCCGTCGTTGACGGCGTCGGTCTGCAAGTCTGCGACCGTCACCTCAGCGGCGGTGGCGAGAATGTGTTCCACCCCGAAGAGCGGATGATCAGATACGTAGAGCCCAAGCATCTCCCGCTCGAAGTTGAGCAGGACGGTCTTGTCCCATTCCCCATCGGGGACGCGAACTGCGAACACGTCGGCCTGGGGGGTGTCCATCGGGGTGTCGTCCAATCCGCCAAACCCAAAGAGGTCGAATTGCCCGATTGCCTCGGCCTTCTTGGTGTCGACGACAGCATCGATGGATTGTTCATAGACCTGGATCAGTCCCCTACGCGTGTGAGCGAGGGAATCGAACGCGCCGGACTTGATCAACGCCTCGACTGTGCGCTTGTTACAGCCAACCGCATCGACCTTGCGTAAGTAGTCGGCGAAGTCGGTGTACTCCCCCTTGGACCGACGGGAAGACGTTATGGAGGCGACGACGTTGCCGCCAACGTTGCGAACCGCCGACAGGCCGAACCGAATATCGCTCCCTATTGGCGTGAAGTTCGCATCGGATGCGTTCACGCACGGCGGCAGCACCTTGATGCCCATGCGACGGCACTCGGCGAGATAAGTGGCCATCTTGTCTTTGTCGTCCTTGACCGAGGTGAGCAACGCGGCCATGTATTCCGCCGGGTAGTTCGCCTTGAGGTAGCCAGTCCAGTACGACAGCACCCCGTAAGCCGCCGAATGAGCCTTGTTGAATGCGTAGTCAGAGAACGGCAGCAGAATGTCCCACAAGGTCTTGACCGCACCCGCTGAATAACCCTTGGCTGCCATGCCCCCGGAGAAGTTCTCGTATTGCGCATCGAGTTCGGATTTCTTCTTCTTACCCATGGCCCGACGCAGCAAATCGGCAGCGCCAAGGGTGTAACCGGCCAGCTGTTGAGCGATGGCCATGACCTGCTCTTGGTAGACGATCAGGCCGTACGTATCGCCAAGCAGGTCCTGTAAGGCCTCGGCGAGCTCAGGGTGAATCGGGGTGACAGCCTTCCGGCCGGTCTTGCGATCTGCGTACTCGTTGTGAGAGTTGGCGCCCATCGGCCCAGGCCGGTACAGCGCGATAACCGCAGAAATGTCTTCGAAATTGTCCGGGCGCATGGACCGCAGCAGGGCACGCAGCGGGCCACCGTCCAGTTGGAACACCCCCAGGGTGTCACCGCGTGAGAGCAGGTCATAGGTAGGGCGATCGTCCAGCGGCAGCTCCTCCAAGACCAGTTCGATGTCGCGGTTTGCTTTGATGTTGTCGACCGCATCGTCGAGGATCGTGAGGTTCCGCAACCCCAAAAAGTCCATCTTGATCAAGCCGAGCTGCTCGCAGGACGGATAGTCGAACTGCGTGATGATCGCGCCGTCCTGCTCGCGGCGCATGATCGGAATGACATCGACGAGTCGCTCGCTCGACATGATCACACCCGCTGCGTGCACACCCCACTGCCGTTTCAGGCCCTCCAGACCCTTGGCGGTGTCGACGACTTTCTTCACCTCTGGGTCGGCGTCATATAGCGCCCTGAACTCGCCGCCTTCGCCGTACCTGTCGTGACTCGTGTCGAAGATCTTGGACAGCGGGACGTCCTTGCCCATAACCGGCGGCGGCATCACTTTGGTTATGCGATCGCCCATCGCGAATGGGTAGCCCAGTACCCGGGCTGCGTCCTTGACCGCCTGCTTGGCCTTGATCGTGCCGTAAGTGACGATCTGGGCAACGCGATCGTCGCCGTATTTATCGGTGACGTAACGAATGACCTCGCCGCGACGGCGCTCGTCGAAGTCCACATCGAAGTCGGGCATCGAGACACGGTCGGGGTTTAGGAATCGCTCGAAGATGAGCCCGTGGCGCAGTGGGTCGAGGTCGGTGATCCGCATGGCATAGGCCGCCATCGATCCAGCGCCGGAACCACGGCCAGGTCCCACCCTGATGCCGTTCTCTTTTGCCCAGTTGATGAAGTCGGCGACGACCAGGAAGTAGCCGGGGAAACCCATCTGGACGATGACGCCGACTTCGTAGTCCGCCTGCTTACGTACCTCGTCCGGAATCCCGCTGGGATACCGGTGAATCAGGCCTTTCTCAACCTCCTTGACGAACCACGAGGTCTCGTTTTCTCCGTCCGGCACGGGGAATCTGGGCATGTAGTTCGCGGACTCGTTGAACTCCACGTGGCAACGCTCAGCAATCAGCAGCGTGTTGTCGCAGGCTTCTCGCAAGTCGTACTTGTCTGCCCACAGCGACCGCATCTCGGCGGGCGACTTGAGGTAGTAGGAGTCCCCGTCGAACTTGAAACGGTTTGCGTCTTGCATCGTCTTGCCCGACTGCACACACAACAACACTTCATGGGCTGCGGCGTCACCGGGCCGGGTGTAATGCAGGTCGTTGGTGGCCACCAACGGCAGTTCGAGGTCCTTGCCGAGGCGCAGCAGGCCATCACGCACCCGGGTCTCGATCGCCAGACCGTGGTCCATCAGCTCAAGGAAGAAGTTACCCGCGCCGAAGATGTCGCGGAACTCGGCGGCGCTCGCTACGGCCTTCTCGTAATTTCCGATTCGCAACCAGGTTTGAATCTCACCCGACGGACAGCCCGTGGTCGCAATGAGACCCTTGGCATAGTCGTTCAGCAATTCCCGGTCGGCGCGTGGCTTGTAGAAGAACCCCTCGAGGCTGGAGCGCGAAGCCAACCGAAACAGGTTGTGCATCCCCTCGGTGGACTCGGCGAGCATCGTCATGTGGGTGAAAGCGCCGCCACCAGAGACGTCGTCGTCACCGCCCTGGTTCCATTTGACCCGGGTTCGCTCGCCGCGATGGGTGTTCGGGGTCAGGTAGGCCTCCATCCCGATGATGGGATTGACGCCGGCATTTTTGGCCTGCTTGTAAAAATCGTAGGCACCGAAGACGTTGCCGTGATCGGTCATGGCCAGGGCTGGCATGCCCATCTGAGCAGTGGTTTCGAACAAGTCCTTGAGGCGGGCTGCCCCGTCGAGCATCGAGTACTCGGTGTGGTTGTGCAGGTGCACAAAGGAGTCGTTCGACCCAGCCGGACCGCTCATGCTGTCTCACGGTTGCGCAGAAAACCAGACATGACGGCCCTCGTCTCAATCAGGTGGCGCCCATCGCTCGGGCTGGCCAGCGGACTTGATTCTGCACCCCGGCACCGACAACGAGTACCAGCCTCGGCGTGTCGCGCGTGTCTCGTTGTTCTGGCACGATGACCACCATGTCGGTCATAAAGATAAACGCCATCACCGTCCCCCGCGACAGCGGCGACGAGCTCGCAAAGCGGTTCGCCGCCCGAGCCGGCGCGGTGGACGACGCCGATGGTTTCGAGGGATTTGAACTCTTCCAGCCCACTGACGAGCGCACCACCTGGCTGGTCATTACCCGATGGCGCGACGAGGACTCGTTCAACGCGTGGGTACAGTCGCCTGCCTTCGGCCACGGGCACCGCTCGTCGGCGGCATCGGAGCCGAGCGGTGATTCCGACGCCGGCCCGTCCGGGCAGGCACACGCTCACGGCCAGGGCCATGTCGGCGTCAGCTCCGAGCTGTGGTCGTACAAGGTCTCCGGCGGTTCATCGCCAGCCAACTGATACCTGATCGCACTGGTCCAGGTCTCAGCTCTCAGCTTCGAGGACGTCCAGGGCGCGCTGGAGGTCGGCTGGAAATGGCGACGTGACCTCCAGCCACTGCCCGGTCGTCGGATGTTCGAATCCGAGCGAGCGCGCGTGCAACCACTGCCGGTCGAGACCGAGCTTGCGGCTCAGCACCGGATCGGCTCCATAGAGAAGGTCGCCGCAACATGGGTGTTTCAGTGCGGCCATGTGCACCCGGATCTGGTGCGTTCGGCCGGTTTCAAGGTGAATGTTGAGCAGCGACGCTGCCCGGTAGGCCTCGACGGTTTCATAGTGGGTGACGCTGTCACGGCCACCGGCAACCACGGCGAACTTCCACTCCGATGACGGATGGCGCGCAATGGGTGCATCGATCGTTCCGCTACTCGGGTCGGGATGACCTTGGACGAGTGCTGAGTACAACTTCTCAACCGTCCGCTCTTTGAAAGCTCGCTTGAGTTTGGTGTAGGCCAACTCACTCTTGGCCACCACCATCGCGCCGGTCGTGCCGGCATCGAGCCGGTGAACGATGCCCTGGCGCTCTGCTGCGCCGGACGTCGAAATGCGAAGGCCCATCGCTGCCAGCCCTTGCGAGACGGTAGGCCCACTCCAGCCGATCGTCGGATGAGCGGCCACGCCGACCGGTTTGTCTACGATCACGAGGTCGTCATCTTCGAACAGGATCGTCAACCCGTCGACGGACACCGGCGGCGCGGCCGCGAGGTTGACGGGTTCCGGGATCGTGATTTCGAGCCAGGAACCGCTCTTGACCTTCTCCGAGCGCGCCGGACTGGCGCCGTTGAGCGTTACCGATCCGTCGTCGATCAGATCAGCCGCAACCGTCCGCGACAGGCCGAACATTCTGGAAATCGCGATGTCCAGTCGCAGTCCCTCGAGGCCGTCCGGCACCGGCATCATCCGCGTGTCGGTCATACCTTCGGGCTCGCGAAGGCCGGACCGCGTTCACCATGGAAGTCGATCCCCCGGACGGAGAGGTAGACCGCTATTGCTCCCCCGATCACGATCGAGGAATCTGCGAGGTTGAAAATCGGCCACACATGCCCGTCGGAAGCGAATAGCGAAATCCAGTCGACGACGTGGCCTCTGCCCGGTGCGGGCGCTCGAAAGAACCGATCGATCAGGTTCCCGATCGCGCCGCCTAAGACCAGGCCGAGCGAGACTGCCCAGGCGGTGGAGGTGAGTCGTCGAGCCGCACGAACGATCACTGCCGCGACGACGAGCGAGATCGCGGTAAGGATCACGGTCGCTCCGGTGCCTACCGAAAAGGCCGCACCGCTGTTGCGCGCCTGGACTAGATACACCGCCCCACCCAAGAGCCTGATTGGGCGGTCGTTCTCCTGGATGTTGGCCACAACCAACAACTTCGACACCAGATCGGCCGCGATAGCGAGGCTCGCTACGGCGAAGAACACCGACAGTCGGGTCTTGGACTGGCCGCGTTCGGTTGGGCCGCTGCCAAACCCGCTGCTGGAGAGGTCCGGGATGCTCACACTCCCATTCTCCCCTATCGAAGTGGGCACCCGCTCCGCCGCTGGCGGTTCTGCTCGCTTCCCGGTCGCTTCAGCGACGCTCCTCCCGCGCCTTGCACTCAGCATCCAACGTCGCCATTGGCAGCGCTTGTAGGCGCGCCTTCGGGATCGGCCGACCGCAGTTCTCGCAGAGGCCGTAGGTGCCCAGATCGATGCGCCTGATAGCGCGCTCGATTTGAGCAATCAGGTCATGTCGATTGGCCACGATCGATTGCTCTTGTTCGCGCTCGAACGTCTTACTGCCGGCATCGGCTTGATCGTCTCCGGCCCCATCGGTGTTGTTCTGCTGAAGATCGTTCATCTCGGCAACCGACCGGTCGTACTCCAACTGCAATTCAACGAGTTCGGCTTCCAATTGGCTGCGCAGCTCCCCCAGTTCTGCGAGGCTCAGTTCGGAGACGCTGACGATGGCGGCCTTCTTGGTTGACGCAGATTTCTTGGCAGGGGTCGCCCCGGCGGTCGATTCTGTCGTTTCAACGCCCTCGGCTGATTGAGCTGCCTCAGCCACGCCGGCACCCGACGCCCCACTCTTCGCTGGTCCCGACTTCTTCGCTGGTCCCCCATCCTTGCCTGTGCCCGCGTTCTTGACTGGTCCTGCGTTCTTGGCTGGGGCAGCGTTCTTGGCTGGGGCAGCGTTCTTGGCTGGGGCAGCCTTGGTTGCACTTGCCTTGACCAAACGAGCCTTCGCGGGCGCTGCAGTCTTCGTGGGGGCTGCAGGCTTGGCCGGCGCTGCCTTCTTGGTTGGGCCGGCCTTGCTCGGCCTCGATGCAACCGAGACTGCGTCTGCCGGCGCAACGTTGGCTGGGGCAGCCTTCTTTGCCGGCGAAGCCTTTCGCAATGGCGAAGCTTTCTTGGCTGGCGACGCTTTGGCTGGCGACGCTTTGGCTGGCGACGCTTTCTTGGCCGTCACCGACGCCTCAGCCATGTCAGCCTTCTTCACGGCTGCCGCTTTCCGCGTTGGCGCAGGTGCTTTGGCAGGAGCGACGGATTTTGCCGCCGCCGTTGCCTTGGCCGACGCCTTGCTAGCCGGTGTCTTTTGCCTCGGCTGTGCCTTTTGTGCTGGCGCGCCAGCGTTGGTGGACCCGGCCTTCCCGGTTTGGTCCGCACTGCGGACCGAACGATTCGCGGTTGAATTCTTCGCCGGAGTTGATCGCACTGCGGTCACAGGCGCCGCCTTTTCTGGTGATTTCGCTGGCTCGGCTGCTTTGTTAGCCGATGGTGATTTCTTGGCCGGCGCCAGCGTCTTCGCCGCGACCACTCTTCGTGCCTGCGCTGGATGTGTCTTCTTTGCCGGCTTCCTTGCTGACTTCTTTGTCGGCAGAGAAGTCGGCGAAGCATCGTCGCCAAGGACCCCAACACCGATACCGGTGATATCGGCGCCCCTCACAATGTCACCAACTGCCGCGGCAGCGTCCGACCCGGAGCCGCCAGCCCGCTTCGGACCTGCTCTATCCGGTTCAGAACACCAGCCATGGCGTCGCTTCCCATCGTTGTTACTCGACCATGTCACGTGGTCCAGCAAAGCGCTCAGAATACGAGCGAGATGATCTAAGCGCTAGGGGCCGCGCCAAATGTCATTCTCCCCTAATGAGGGTGAATCGGGCGGGTGCCGAGAATGAGCAGCATTCGGCCGCGAGACAAAGTTGTGGGGCCAAGTAGACTGTTGCCGGACGTCGATGAGGACGAGTAGCGACGGAAACGAACACCAGCGACCTGGGGACGGTGCGAGCCCGGGGTTACGTTCCGCACGTGAAATCACCTCGGAGTTTCGGAAGAACAGGCTCACAGCCCCAGTAGAACCGAGCGCAGCACTGAAGAGCGGGCCGGTCAGCACGATCGAGCGGTCAAGAGGGGTGGTACCGCGGCAGCGAGAGCTGTCGTCCCTTCACCGAAGGGCCTGAGAGCCAGCGTCTGCTCGGGCCACAGCCCAGGTGAAGGAGAACAACGATGGCAGAATTGCCCACCTCGCAGGCCGCTACGCCGTATGTGAGCAGCTACGAGGCGCTGCCGGCCCACATCGATCTCGCTGCCAACGACCGACAAATCATCGAGTTCTGGCGGACGGCCAAGGTCTTCGATCGCAGCCTGGAACAGACCGAGAACGGCCCTACCTTCACCTTTTACGAAGGACCGCCGACCGCCAACGGAACCCCAGGCACGCACCACATCGAAGCCCGCGCGTTCAAGGACCTCTTCCCGCGTTTCAAGACCATGAAGGGGTATCACGTCCCGCGGATGGCCGGGTGGGACTGTCACGGGCTCCCCGTCGAACTCGCGGTCGAGAAACAGCTTGGCTTCACGGGCAAGCCGGATATCGAGAGGTACGGCATTGCCGAGTTCAACGCCCAGTGCAGAGCTGAGGTGCAACGAAACGTCGATCAGTTCACTGCGATGAGTGAACGCATGGGCTACTGGGCGGACTACGACAACGCCTACTGGACGATGAACGCCTCCTATATCGAGTCAGTGTGGTGGGCGCTCAAGAGGATCTTTGACCAAGGACTTCTCGTCGAGAGTCACCGCGTAGCGCCGTATTGCCCACGGTGCGGCACAGGCCTGTCCGAACACGAGGTTGCGCAGGGGTACGAGACAGTCGTCGATCCGTCGGTGTACGTGAAGTTTCCGCTCACCTCGGGGCCGTTTGCTGGTAAGGCGGACCTGCTCGTCTGGACGACCACACCATGGACGCTGGTGTCCAATACTGCGGTTGCCGTCAACCCGGACGTTACCTACGTCGTCGTGCAGACCGTAGAGGGCGAGACGGCCGAGTCCGAGTCATCGGTCGATACCCTCGTCGTTGCCGAGCCGCTGCTCGCAAAGGCACTGGGCGGGGCCGACTACACCGAACTGGCCCGCTTCACCGGACGCGAGCTCGAGCACTGGACCTACCAGCGTCCCTTTGACTACATCCCGATCGGCGATGCGGACAATCCCGCGCACTATGTTGTGCTCGCCGACTACGTCACCACCGAGGACGGTTCAGGCCTCGTGCACCAGGCGCCCGCCTTCGGCGCTGATGACCTCGCGATCAGTCGCACCTATGGCCTGCCGGTCGTCAATCCGATCGGCCCGGACGGGCACTTCCTGGCTGATGTGCCCGAAGTCGGCGGAGTCTTCTTCAAAGACGCCGATTCAACGCTGGTAGCAACCCTTCGAGCGCGCGGCCTGCTCTACAGGCATGTGAACTACGAGCACTCCTATCCACATTGCTGGAGATGCCATACCCCGCTGATGTACTACGCGCTGCCGTCCTTCTACATCCGGACGACGGAGCGTAAGCAGGAGCTGCTGGCTCAGAACGAGGCGACCAACTGGTACCCAGACACCATCAAGCACGGGCGCTATGGAGACTGGCTCAACAACAACATCGACTGGGCGCTGTCACGCGATCGCTACTGGGGTACACCTTTGCCGATCTGGCGCAACGACCTCGATCCGGAAAACCTCGTCTGCGTCGGCTCGCTCGCCGAGTTGTCCGAACTCAGCGGCGAGGACTTGCATGACCTCGATCCACATCGTCCCTTCGTTGATGCGCCGACCTTCACGTTGCCCGGTGTCGCGGGCACTTTCCGCCGCGTGCCGCAGGTCATCGATGGCTGGTTCGATTCCGGCTCGATGCCCTTTGCTCAATTCGGGGCCCCGCACCGCAACGCCGAACTCGCACGCGAGAACTACCCAGCGGACTTCATCGCCGAAGCCATCGATCAGACCCGGGGCTGGTTCTACACCTTGATGGTCGTCGGCACCTTGGTGTTCGACGAATCCAGCTATCGCAACGTTGTTTGCCTGGGCCACATTCTGGCCGAGGACGGTCGCAAGATGAGTAAGCATCTCGGCAACATCCTCGAACCCATCCCTCTCATGGATCAGCACGGCGCCGACGCCGTGCGCTGGTTCATGCTTGCCGGCGGATCGCCCTGGTCCGCGCGCCGGGTGGGCCACAAGAACCTCGAAGAGATCGCGTCGAAGGTACTTCGCACCTACTGGTCGATAGCTTCCTTCCAGTCGCTGTATGCCCGAGCGAACAGCTGGAATCCGGCTCCCGCCGCTTCGAAGTCTGCCGACGGCGCGGCGGCGGCCACCCCGCTTGATCGGTGGGCTCGCAACGAAACCCGCCGCGTGGCTGTCGAAGTCGATGCCGCACTCGAGGCATATGACCCGGCGCGCGCAGGCAAGGCGCTCGCAGGCCTGATCGACGATCTCTCGAACTGGTACGTACGGCGATCGCGGCGCCGATTCTGGGAAGGTGATCCCGAAGCACTGCAGACGCTGCATGACTGCCTGGACGTACTGACCCGAATGCTCGCGCCGTTCGTGCCCTTTGTTACCGAACGGGTCTGGCATGCGTTGTTCGCCGAGCCGAGCGGAATCGAGTCGGTACATCTGGCATCGTGGCCGGCGGCCGATGCGGACGTCGACATCATCCTGTCCGAGCAGGTGGCTTTGGTACGCCGCATCGTCGAGCTGGGGCGTTCTGCTCGTGCCGAGGCGAAGGCGAAGACCCGCCAACCCCTTGGCCGCGCACTGATCTCGGCAGCTGGCTGGGCGGCGTTGCCGCCGTCCCTCAAGTCTGAGGTGATGGACGAGCTCAATGTGCTGGAGCTCGCGAACCTCGCGGACGCCGGCGAACTTGTCGATCTCACGGTGAAACCGAATTTTCGCTCCCTCGGTGCACGTTTTGGGCCCCGCACCAAGCTCGTGTCTGCGGCCATCACTCAGCTCGAGCCGACCGCCCTCGTGCGCGACCTGCGAGCCGGAGTAGCTCGGGTCCGCGTCGAGGGCGAAGTGGTCACGCTCGGCCCTGACGATCTTTTGATCACGGAGACCCCGCGTTCAGGTTGGGCGGTGGCCAGCGACAGCTCCGAAACGGTCGCGCTCGATCTGGAGCTCACCCCCGAGCTACGTAGGCTGGGCATCTTGCGCGATGTGATCCGACTTGTGCAGGAGGCACGCAAGAACGCTGGCTATGACGTGACCGATCGGATCTCCTTGCATTGGCGTGTCGGAGGCTCACCTGAACCAGCGCAGGCCATTCGCGAACATGCCGATGAGCTTGCCCGCGAAGTCCTCGCGACCGAACTGGTCGAGGGCGCTCCCGCTGTTCCAGCCGACTTTGCCGAGTCAACCGAGGAGGACCTGGGGCTTCACCTCTGGCTGGCACGCATCAACAGTTGACCGACGAGTCACACTCGTACGCGGGGTGTGGCCCCCGCCTCGGTTAACGCAATGTCTTGCGATCCATGCTATTTACCGAGGGCCGTATCCGGATCGCAGAGCGCGCATGGCGTGAATCCATCTTCTACGGCTCGCGTCAGTGCGACGGGGGCGCTGGCGCGGCCGTTGATGAACTCGCAGCTCGACAGATGGTAGCGGGGCCTGCCATGGACGACTCGGACGATCACGTCCCCAGATCGCGATAGCGGGGCGACGGTCTCAGCCATCGCCGGCTCCGCCGGGCCGGCGCTCTTTGCCAGTCCGGCCTGCCGTGCTTCAGGTTCCGCCCGTTGGCCGGGCGCAGCACCGGCAGCCAACACAGTGAGAGCGCGGCTGCGGAGCCGTCGTATTCGCAACACTGCCATTGCAGCGAGCACGCTGATAACAATCGATGCGGTCACGAGCGCCGCGCTATTTGCAACGATGCCTATGACTAGGAGCCCGAGGGCAACGACGAGCAGCAGCAGAATCGCAAACTGCATGGCGCCGCTCCGGCGATCTCACAATGGCGCGGCTCTAATCAGCCGTTGCCATCGCCCTGGCCGCGATCGTCTGCCGGTTCGGCCTTGCCACTGGCATCAAGATCGTGCAGCTGAGATTCGAGGTAGCTCTTCAACCGCGAACGGTATTCGTGCTCGAAGGTGCGTAGTTCTTCGAGACGCTTCTCGAGAGCGGCCTTGCGCTGCTCGAGTTGGGTCGTGATCTGTGCGGCCCGTTGTTCGGCCTCCTGCACAGTGCTGGCCGCCTTCGCCTGAGATTCGCGGGCCAGCTGGTCTGCCCGGGACTGAGCTTCGCTCACGGTCTTCTCGTGGAACGCGCGCGCCTCGGCTTGAACGCGGTCCTGATGCGCCTTCGCCTCGGCGATCGTCTTCTCGTGATGCGCGCGAGCGGCGGCGGTCTGCTCATCAGCTGCTTGCTGGGCCAGCGCGAGAACGCGTTCGGCCTGGCTGAGCTGTGCCACGCCCGAGGAAGCCGGCGCCGCTGCCTGCGCTGCGCTAGGAGCGGCCTGAGCGGCAGCACGCGCAGCGTTCAGCTCTTGCTGCGCGCGGTTGAGCGCGGCTTCGAGTTCAGTCACCCGAGCGGCAACGCGCTTGTTCTCGTCGCGAGCAGCTGCCAGTGCCGCCGTGTCACCGCCGGCCGCGGTCGCCCGCTGACGTGACGCCGCAAGCTCCTGCTGAGCAGCGGTGAGGTCCTGTTGCGCCTTGGCGGCGGCCTGCTTGGCTTGGGCGAGCGTCGTGTCCAGTTCGTTGACGCGGGCGGCCAGCTTGCGATTCTCGTCGCGAGCGGCGTTCAGTGCCGCGACGTCGGCGCCTTGACCAGCGCTGTCTGCCGGCGCGCTGCCGACCTTGTCTGCATGATCGCGGAGATCTTTGTTCTCCTCGATCAGTCGGGCGAGCTCGACCTCGATGATGTCGAGGAAAGCGTCGACCTCTTCTTCGTCGTACCCGCGTTTGCCGATCGGGGGCTTCTTGAAGACCACATTGTGGACTTCGGCGGGTGTCAAAGGCATCGATTCACCTCATGTGTCGGGTTGAAACGCTCCTGTTTTGGAGCATTTCGACCTGGAGATCGGACGGACGGAGTACAGCGGCACCCGCAAAGGTAGCCCCTGTGCGCTCGATTGGTCTAAGTGAACGCAAAGAGAGAATACCGATCACGACGCGTTACGTGCGCAGGACGGGCATTTTCCACCATAGAAATGTATGCCCCGACGCGACCGCCGGGACCGAAATCAGTGGCTCGGACCATAACTGGCACCGGCAAGAGAGCCGACGATTTGCTGCAAAATGATGATGATGATGAAGAGCACGATGACGCTGAGATCAAGGCTGACGCCACCAAGTCGGAGCGGCGGGATGATCCTGCGCAGCAGCTTCATCGGTGGGTCTGTTACCGAGTAAACGACTTCCAGCCCTACTGCGGTCAGGCCCGCCGGCCGCCACGAACGCGCGAAACTGCGGGTAGTCTCCGCGACCAGACGGGCAATCACCAGTAAATAGAAGACCAGTAGGGCAAGTCCAATTGCAGCCCAGAACGTCGACATAGATCAAGTCTAGTTGTGCCGCGCTCATTGCAGCACCATCGCGACGCCGCTTGTCCTTCGCTCAGCCCGAGCCGAGTACCGGGGCCATTCGACGGCGGCGGCTTTGGTGGTAGCGGACTCAGCTCTGGTTGTAGAAACCGGTGTCGGCGATTCGTTGCTTGTCGGCCGCGGTCACGGTGACGTTGTGAGGACTGAGCAGGAAAACCTTGGGAGTGACGCGCTCGATGCTGCCGTGCAAACCGAAGGTAAGGCCTGCTGCGAAGTCGACCAGCCGTTTGGCGTCTGCGTCGTCCATCTCCGTCAGGTTCATGATCACCGGAGTGCCGGCGCGAAACTGCAGGCCGATCGTCTTGGCTTCGTTGTACGTCCGCGGATGCAGCGTGGTGATCCGCTGCGTCGGCTGTTCGTAGGCGACGTCGTAGTCGTCGTAGGCCTCCGCCGCATGCGCTTGATCAGCCTGGGCACCATGATTCTCATAGCCACGTTGCTGAGGAACGTCGACCTCCCGGCGCGAGTAATGCGGGTCGCGAGCGAGCGCACCGTAAGACTCCGTCCCGTCGGCGTAGTCGTCGTCCTCGACTAGCCCGAGGTAGACGCCCATCTTCCGAAAGGCTGTAGCCATCTCGTCCTCCTGTGTCGGTGCTGCACTTACTACCCGCTACTTGCGTCGCGACGTTATCCGAAAGTTGGCGCTCGGCGGCCAAGCAACGCCGTACCGATTCGAACGTGTGTCGCACCCCGGCGGATTGCGGCCTCGAGGTCGCCGCTCATTCCTGCGGAGATCATCGTGGCGCCTGGATACTCCGAACTGAGTCGAGCAGAAATCACCGCCAAATCAGCGAACGACCGGTCGGCATTGGCCCCCAAGGGTGCGATTGCCATCACACCCTGCAACCTGAGTGACTCGTGACGGACGATCTCGCCAGCCAGTCGGAGAACGTCGGTGCCGACAACGCCGCCGCGCGACACGTCGCCGTCGAGACTGACCTGTACAAATACGCCGAGATTCTGACGGTCCGCTTGCGCCGCGCCCGTTGCGAGAGGCTTGAGCAACTCGACCCGATCGACACTATGGACGAAGCTGGCGTAGCCGGCAACGGACCGAGCCTTGTTCGTCTGCAACCGGCCGACGAAGTGCCAATCAACCCGCTGATCGGTCATTCCCGCGACTGCGGCGGCCTTGGCGGCGGCCTCCTGATCGCGGCTCTCACCGAGGTCCGAAACCCCCAGGGCGGCCAAGATCGCCGCGTCGAGGGCTGGGAAGAACTTCGTGACAGCAACCAGACGCACCTCGTCCGGCGATCGATCCGCGGCTTGGCAAGCTTGCGCTATCCGATCGCGGACCGCAGCCAGATTCGTCTCCAGCTGTGCTGAGCGGTCCGTATCAGTAAGCTCCGCATGAGTAAGCATCGTCACTGCTCTTCGGTGTTCATGCTCTCGCCGCCGAGGCGGTCCTATTTGAGAAAATCGGGAACGTCGAGTTCGTCCTCGTCCACGTTCACCGGCTTGCGAGCCGCCGAAGGGCTCGGCGTCCACGTTGAGCCGGGGCTTACGGTGCTCGAGGTCGTGCCGCCAGCCGTGACAGATGAACCGGCCGGTAGTGAAGGTCGGGAGACCGAATCGGGCGTGACTGAAGCACCTGCACTCGGACCCATAGCGGGCGCGTCGCCCTCTCGGCGGACTTCGACCTTCTTATAGGGCAGCTGACCCGAATCGAACCCCGCCGCGATGACCGTGACCTTGACCTCATCGCCCAAGGTGTCGTCGATGACGGCACCGAAGATGATGTTCGCATCCGGATGAGCAGATTCGGCGACCAAGGTAGCCGCATCGTTGATCTCGAAGAGACCAAGGTCTGACCCACCGTAGATCGACAGCAGGACTCCGTGGGCACCCTCCATACTCGCCTCGAGCAGCGGCGACGCGATCGCCATCTCTGCCGCCGCGCGTGCGCGCCCCTCGCCGCGCGCCGACCCGATGCCCATCAACGCAGACCCCGCTCCGCTCATGACGCTCTTCACGTCAGCAAAGTCGAGATTGATGAGGCCCGGCGTGGTGATCAAATCGGTGATGCCCTGGACACCGGATAGCAGGACTTGATCGGCGCTGCGGAATGCGTCCATGACCGAGACGTTGTTATCCGAAATCTGGAGCAGCCGGTCATTCGGAATCACGATCAACGTGTCGCACTCGGCGCGCAGTTGCTCGATGCCTAATTCGGCCTGATTTGCCCGCTTCTTACCTTCGAAAGAGAACGGTCGGGTTACGACGCCGATCGTCAGCGCCCCCAGCTTGCGCGAGATGCTCGCTACAACAGGCGCGCCGCCGGTGCCGGTGCCACCGCCCTCGCCCGCGGTGACAAAGACCATGTCCGCGCCTTTGAGCACCTCTTCGATCTCATCGCGGTGGTCTTCGGCGGCCTTCCGGCCCACGTCGGGTTGCGCACCGGCACCCAGACCGCGCGTCAATTCTCGACCGACGTCTAGTTTCACGTCGGCGTCCGACATGAGCAGCGCTTGTGCGTCGGTGTTCACCGCGATGAACTCAACGCCCTTGAGGCCCTGCTCGATCATGCGGTTCACGGCATTTACGCCGCCGCCGCCGACACCGACGACCTTGATGACGGCCAGGTAGTTGTGCGGTGGAGTCATGAGGCACTCTTTCGATCGTCGGTGTGAACTCTCACCCTCAGGTAGACCCTTAACGTTATGTCAACCTAGGCGATATTGCGAAGGTAGTTGCCGGATCGACTTGTACAAGCAGGCGCGCCGCAATGCAGATCAATTGTCCCTCGGTCGCAGCATTCAGATGTTGGTGATGTGGACACCGATTCGATCAATTCGAGCCACGGCTGATTACCGTGTCGGGGTCACTGACATCGAACAGGCGACCAGGCTGAGTTAGCAGCGCAGGCAGGAGTTTGGCCTTGTCTTCGCTGCGATCCGTGTCACCCCATAACACAGTACGACCATCGCGTAGCGTGAGTGTGATGGTTTCAGCGGTGGGTGCCGCGATACTCAGAACCAGCTTCGCGACGGCGGGGCTGAGCGATCCCGCGACGGTAGCCACGTTGGACGCGAAAGACGTTGCCCCGTCGTCGAGTCGAGGCAGACCGGTAGGTGGTACCTGCACCGGGCGAAAGGCCACATCGTCAACGTCTACAAGCGAGAACCCTCCCCCGGTGCTGCGATATCCAATGGCGGTGCGCTCGACTATCGAGATGCTGACCGCGTTGGGGTAGCTCGTTGTGACTTGCGCTGATTGCACTTCGGCCAACGCTTCGACCCGCCGCGTGACTGCCGCGGTGTCAAGTCGTATTAGCGGCGTCCCCTGCTTGATCGCCGCCGCCTGCCTTACCTGCGCCGTCGACAGGAACTTCGTGCCCGTCACCTTGACCGACGTGGCGCCAAGCAGACTCGAGAACGCGATTACCCAGGTCAGGATGGCAACGACGACGACGAGCACGCCCAGTATCAACCACTTTCGTGCCCACGGAGAATGATCTGTCCGCGTTCGCGAAACCCCTTCCGATTGCACCTCATCCGGACGAGACGTAACGCGGTTCACAGGTCTTCGATCCCAGTCGCAGTCAGCTCAGTGATCTCTGCCAGGATCTCCGGACAGAGCAGGTGCACGTCGCCGATCCCCATCGTCATCACGACGTCCCCAGGCCGCACGACTGATGCGATCCGGCGCGCGGTGGCCCCCCAACTGGGTTCGTAGATCACGTGGTCGGGTTCAAGCGGAATCTGTTCGGCCACCAGAGCGCCGGTGATCCCCGGGATCGGCTCCTCACGCGCCGGAAAAATGTCCATGACGACAGCAATATCGGCGACAGCCATGGCCTCGGCGAATTCCTTGGCAAAGGTCTGCGTCCGGCTGTACGTGCCCGGTTGAAAGACCGCGACGAGACGCCCGTCGCCCGAGAGCACCGATCGCGCTGCAGTCAGAGCCGAACGCACCTCCGTCGGATGATGGGCGTAATCGTCGTACACCCTGACGCCACCCGCTGAACCGCGGAACTCGAATCGACGATGTACGCCCTGAAAACCACGCCAGGCCTCCGCTGTCTTGTCAGGGTCCATGCCCAGCGCGACCGACAAAGCAAAGGCGGCCGACGCGTTGAGGGCCATGTGGTGGCCGATAAGAGCCCCGACCCGGATGCGATGCGGCTCAGGGCTGAGCGCCACATCACTTACGGTGCTCGTGGGCACCGCCGAGCCCTGAACCGTGAACTCCACCGAATCTGGATGCTCCAGGATGTCGGAAACCCTGATATCGGCATCGTCGGCGGTGCCATAGCTGCGTACGTCCAGGCCCTTCTCCCGAGCGTATTGAGCTACCCGTCGAGCGCCCGCATCATCAGCGCAGGTCAGCAGCAGACCGTGCGGAGCTACCCGATCCACAAACAGCTCGAAAGCCCTGAAGATGCCTTCGAGGTCGCCGTGATTCTCGAGATGATCAGCCTCGACGTTGGTAATGATCGCTAGTTCCGGACGAAGCAACAAGAACGATCCGTCGCTCTCGTCTGCCTCGACGATGAACAGATCGCCACTTCCGGCGTGTGCGTTGAGCCCGGATTCATAAAGGTTTCCACCGATGGCAAAAGACGGATCAAGCCCGGACGCTTGAGCTGCCACCGTCAGCAACGATGTCGTGGTCGTCTTGCCGTGCGTCCCCGCGATAGCTACTGCGCGACGACCGGTGATCATCGCGGCGAGACCGCTGGCCCTGCGCAACACCCGAAGCGGACGTTGCCGAGCCGCGACGAGCTCGAAGTTCTTCGGACTGATGGCTGTGGTGTAAACCAGCGTGTCGATGTCATCCAGGTGATCCAACGAATGCCCGATCGCCACATCGGCACCGAGAGCTCGAAGCGCCGTGACCGTAACCGATTCTCGTCCTTCACAGCCCGAGACCTGTAGACCGCGGGCAAGCATGATCCGGGCCAGGCCGCTCATTCCGGCCCCGGCTATGCCCATGATGTGGACCCGACCCAATTCCTCGGCCGACGGTATCTCCTCGGTCGCGGCCGAGGTCACCAGCGCGGCTCCGGGAGCTGACCAGTCCTCCGGCCGGTCGTAGCTCGACTGCGACCGGGTCGCTGCTTCCGGCAGCCAGGCCTGGGGCGAATCGTCAGCCTCGCCTGTCACGAGCAACCTCCAGAACTTCACGCGCGAGAATCGCTCCCGCATCACGGGCACCCGAACGCCGGGCCGCCTCGGTCATGGCAGCCAGCCGAGGCTGATCGACCATTACCTTGACTACATTCTGCGCTACCCAGATCGGGGTGCACGCCTCATCGGCAACAAGCAATCCGCCGCCAGCCGCGACAACGGGCTCCGCGTTCAAGCGTTGCTCGCCACCACGTAGCGGGAAAGGGACATAAGCGGCCGGCAGTCCGACTGCGGTTAGCTCAGCCACCGTCATCGCGCCAGATCGGCAAAGCACGAAATCCGCCGCGGCGTACGCGTCGGCCATCGATTCGAGATACGGCAGTACGACATACGGCGCTTGGCCCGGTGAGCGAGATGGTGCGGTCACCACATTCTTCGAGCCCGCAATGTGCAATACCTGTACGCCAGCCGCAGCCAATGCCTCAGCAGCGCCAAGCGCGCTGGCGTTCAGACGTTGGGCGCCCTGGGACCCGCCGGTTACAAGCAGCGTCACCCGATCGGGATTCAGGCCGAACTTCTGACGCGCAGCCAGACGGGCCGAGTCACGATCCAATTCTGTGATGGCCGGCCGCAACGGGATTCCGACTGGCTTTCCGTGCCTGATCTTGACCGCATCCGAGGCCGTGTAGACATGCCGGGTGAGCCGCGCCGCCAAGCGGTTGGCGACACCCGGGCGCGCGTTGGCCTCGTGAACAACGATAGGAATGTGTCGCTTTCGGGCCGCCAGGTACGCAGGAACCGCGACGTATCCCCCGAAGCCCACCACCACATCTGCACCCACGCGGTCCAGAACCGCACCTGCAGCTCGGACGGCATCAGCGACCCGACCAGGCGTCTTGAGGAGAGCGAGATTGAACTTCCTGGGCAACGGGACAGGCGGGATGAGTTCGAGTGCATAGCCACGCGCCGGGATGAGCGTCGTGTCCAGCCCCCGTTCGGTGCCCAATGCGGTGATTCGCGTTTCGGGCGCTAGCTTCCGAATTGCGTCTGCAACGTTCATTGCCGGCTCGATATGACCAGCCGAGTGCCCACCGGTAATAACTATCGACACCGGTTTAGGTGGTTCAGCCGAAATCATCTCGGGCGCCGGCCCGCGGAATCCGAACCAGTTGGGCGAAGACCCTGCGACGCTGGAGCTGCTGAACGTAGCCGACCGGCCGCTGGCGCCACTCGGCTGGGAGTAGGCGTGCGCGTCACTGGCTGGCGCGCTGTATGGGTAACCGGTTGCCTGGCTGGCTGTCTCGACGAGTTGGCTGCTGGCTGATGGACGGGCCGGCCACGGGCTGGATGCGGTTGCCGCCCTGCCGGTGGTTTCGCCGGTGGTTTAGTCGGTGCTTTCGCCGGTGGCTTGGCCGACGTGCCGGTGGCAGCCTTGGAGTTAGACCTGACCTTTGGCTGCGCGGTCTTGGGCGTACCCAGGCAAAGTGTTCGCACCCACCTCGTCGTGCTACCGGCTTCAGCTGCTCGCTGCGCCGCCTTCACCGCAGCTGGCTCGTGACGAGCGAAGGAGACGAGCATGCCCAGTACGCCGCAGGTCAAAATGAGCGATGTGCCACCGCTGGAGATGAACGGCAGCGGAATGCCGGTGACAGGCAAGAGACCCGTCACGTAACCGATATTGATCAAAGCCTGACCCGCGATCCAGATTCCGGCACCGGAGGCGACGAGGCGAACGAAAGGATCCTTGCTGCGGAACGCGATCCGCATACCTGCATACGTGAAAAGCCCGAATAGGAACAGCACCGCAGTCGTGCCCAGCAGGCCCAACTCCTCGCCGACAACAGCGAATACGTAGTCGGTGTTGGCGTTGGGCACCCAACCATATTTCAGGGTGCCTCGGCCGAGGCCAACTCCGAACACCCCACCGGAGGACAACGCCCAGAGACCGTGCAGAGCCTGATAGCCATGGCTTTGCGCGTCGACGCTCGGGTGCAGGAACGTCGTAAGGCGCTGCAGCCGATATGGCTCCGTGACCGCGAGTGCCGTCACTGCCCCGGCAAGCCCCAGAAAAATAAGCATGAAGTAGCGGTAGGGCAAACCGACCATCCACAACAAGCCCATCAAGATCATCACAAAACACAGGCTGGTGCCGAGGTCGGGCTCCAACATGACGAGGGCAATGATCGCGACGAACCCGGGAACCAATGGCAGCATGACGTGCTTGGCCGACTTGAGCGTCTTCAGAGACTCTTTCCGTGCCAGCAGATCCGCACCCCAGAGCAGAACCGCGAGCTTGGCGAACTCTGAAGGTTGCAGTGTGAGCGGGCCGAATTGCATCCATCGCTGTGCCCCATTGATGGTCGCGCCGATGCCCGGCACCAAAACTCCGACGAGCAGGATCAACGCAAGCGCCAACGCCGGATAGGCCAACCGCCGGTAGGCGGCAGGTGGCATGCGGACGGCAATCCAGAAAACCGGAATGCTCAAGATCAGAAAAGCGAATTCTCTGATGAGCTGAGACCAGATGTCATCACCGGTGGTATGCAACGACGCCGAGATTGTGGTTGACGCGGACATCATCAGACCGAAGAAGAGAAGGCCTCCTCCTGCTGCCAACATCAGCTGCACGGAAGCGAACGGGTTCTCCAGATACCGGCCCGACGCGCGCATGACCCGCGTACCACCGACTCGGGACCTCAGTTCGGTGATCAAGCCTGCGGCTCCGAAGTCATCGGCGACGAGCCTTGCTCGTTCAGAGCTGCCACCGCGTCGGCGAAAGCCTTGCCACGAGCTGAGTAACTGGAATACATATCCAAGGACGCCGCGGCGGGCGCAAGGAGGACCACGTCGCCGGCCGCTGCCAGCGACGCAGCAGCAGCGACCACGTCATACATGGCCCTATCGTCCGTCCTCGACACGATGATCACCGGGAGATCCGGCGCGTGTCGTGCGAACGCGGCGGCGATCAACTCGCGATCTACGCCTAGCAGGACCGCCGCCCGCATTCGAGGCGCGAACTCTGCGACCAGTTCATCAACTGGCGCATCCTTCAGCTGGCCGCCTGCGATCCATACGATGCGGTCATACCCTGACATTGACGCTGCGGCCGCATGGGCGTTCGTCGCCTTGGAATCATCGATGAAGTCGACGCCACCGACCGATGCGACGCGATGGTTGCGATGCGGATCCGGAACGAAGGCCCGCAAGCCGACAGCGACCTGCGCTGGCTCGACGCCTACTGTTTCGGCAAGAGCAGCCGCCGCAAGGGCGTTCGCCACATTGTGCGAGCCGGGCGGACGGACCTCAGCGGTCGGCAACAGCGCTCGGCCCTGACCGTCGACCAGGACATCGGCGCGCACACCGTATTGACCAGCGTCGGGCTCGCCAAGCGTGAAGCTGTCCATGACGTTAGAAACGCTCGCGCCACTTCGGGCGAACAGTTCACTGACAGCGACATCGTCGGCATTTCGTATCGCCCGATGCCCCGCCCAGACCTTGGCCTTCTCTGTCGAGTAGTTCCACATAGAACCATGCCAGTCGAGGTGGTCGGGCGCGATATTGAGTAACACTCCGGCGTGCGGGCGGATCGTCGACGAATGATGAAGTTGAAAACTGGAGGCTTCCACAGCGAGGACCTCGTAGGAAGGTTCTGCCATAACGGCATCGATGATCGGGACGCCGACATTGCCTACCGCCAAGGCACGCCGACCGGCGCAGACCAAGATTGACTCAAGCATCCGAACGGTCGTGGTCTTGCCGTTGGTGCCCGTGACCATCAGCCAAAGCGCAGCGGCCTCGTCCCTGATTCGCCAGGCAAACTCGAGCTCACCAAAAACCGGCACACAGGCGTCGGCAGCCGCGATGAGCAGCGGGTGATCCGGCCGCCAACCCGGCGACGTGACGAGGGCATCGGTTCCACTCGGTATCGCTGAGATATCGCCGAGGAACCTGGCGCCAGCCGGCAGCCCTGCGGCGACCGGTCCTCGGTCAGTCACCAGGACGGTAGCGCCTAGCGTGGCCAGAGCCCGCGCAGCCGACGCTCCCGCCGTTCGCGCCCCGCATACGAGCACAGTGCGCCCAGCGAAGTCGCTGCGAGCCAAGAATTCCGACATGAATCTCAGCCGTAGGAGATGAATTCGGCGTAGAACAGGCCCATTCCGAATGCCACGGCAAGGCCACACACGATCCAAAACCGCACAATCGTCGTCACCTCACCCCAACCACCGAGCTCAAAATGGTGATGGAAGGGTGCCATTCGAAAGACCCGTCTACCGGTGCCGGTAGTGATCCTGGTGTACTTGAACCACCCGGTCTGGATCACGCTCGACAGCGTTACGACGGCGAACAGCCCGCCGAGCACTACAAGAAGTAGCTCGGTCCGGGACAAGATGGCCAGGCCGGCCATCAGGCCGCCGAGCGCCATCGAACCCGTGTCTCCCATGAAGATCTGCGCCGGCGAAGCATTCCACCATAGAAATCCGAAGCAAGCGCCCATGGCGGCAGCTGCGATCAACGCGAGGTCTTGAGGGTCTCGTACGACATAACAGCCCGCCGGACTGCGCGCCCCGCAGATGTTCTTGAATTGAATGAAAGTGATCAAGGTATAGGCACCCATCACCATCGCTGCGCTACCCGCCACCAGGCCGTCGAGCCCATCCGTCAGGTTTACGGCATTCGTCGTTGCAGTGACGATCAGATATGCAAGCACCAAGAAACCGACGACCCCGATCGAGATCGGCGCGATATCTCGTACGTAGGACAGATGCCGCGAGGCCGGCGTCAGACCACGAGAGTCCTTGAACATCATCGCTCCGGCGCCGAATATCAGTGCGACAGCGAGCTGCCCAAGGAACTTCGCGCGAGCGCGGAGGCCGAGGCTCCGTCGCCGTCGTAGCTTGATGAGATCGTCCACGAATCCGACGCCACCCGATCCGACCATCAAGAACAGCAACAGCAGGCCAGACGCCGTGGGCCCGCGGTCGTCACGGATGAAGCCGACGGCGTGGGCAGCGAAATAGCCGACGATAGTCGACCCGATGATCGCGACACCGCCCATGGTCGGCGTCCCGCGCTTGATCAGATGCGATTGCGGTCCATCTTCACGGATCTCCTGCCCAAATCCCTGGCGGCGGAAATACTTCACGACCAAGGGCGTACAGAGAATCGAAAAGATCAGCCCGAACAGGGCTGCAACGAGAATGGACTTCATCAGGCGGGCCCGCTGCTTTGGTCGACGCCGCGCGCCGCGATGACCGAGGCGGCCACGGCCTCCATGCCGGCTGCACGTGAGCCTTTTACTAACAGCACATCTCCGGCACGAAGAACCTCGCTCAGCCGCAAAGTTGCCTCAGCTGTCGTCGCAACCCACTCGGACTCGCCATCCCACGAGCCCTCAAGAGCTGCACCGTGCGCAATTGGCCGGGCAGGCTCGCCCACCGCGATGACCTTGCCGATGTCGTAGCGGACCGCCAGTCGCCCGAGTGAATCGTGCTCGGCAGCCGAATCAGCGCCCAGTTCTGCCATGTGGCCGAGCACGGCTATCGACCGCCTGCCGCGCGACATGATCGCCAGCGATTTGAGCGCTGCTCGCATCGACTCCGGATTGGCGTTGTAGGCATCGTTGACGACTGTGATGCCGTCCGCAGTCTGTGTCACTTCCATCCGCCACTTCGAGCGAGGACGGGCCGCCGACAATGCCGCGCCGACGTCTTCGATGGACAGTCCACACTCGAGCGCGACCGCGGCTGCAGCAAGCGCGTTCCCAACGTGATGCTCGCCGTAGAGCCCCAATACCACCGGTGCGCGCCCGGTGGAAGCAACCAGCTCGAAGGCGGCTCGCCCGACATCGTCGATGCGCACCTTCTCAGCCCGTACATCGGCGTTACGGTTCTCGCCGAAAGCGATCACCCTCGCGTGAGTCCGGCCGGCCATCGCCGCCACTACCGGATCATCCGCGTTCAGCACGGCAATCCCACCGTCGCTAGCGGCCGGTAATGCCTCAACGAGTTCACCCTTGGCTTGTGCAATCGCTGCCACGGACCCGAACTCCCCCAGGTGCGCAGACCCGACATTCAGCACGACGCCTATCTTCGGTGGCGCGATCCGGGTGAGATGTGCGATGTCGCCTACGCGCCTGGCCGACGTCTCGAGGATCAAGAACTCGGTATCAGCGTCGGCAAGCAGCACGGTGTATGGGTAGCCGAGTTCGTTATTGAACGATTCGGGCGTCGCTACCGTCCGTCCGTGGCGTGCGAGCACTTGAGCAAGGACGTCCTTCGTGGACGTCTTGCCAGAAGATCCGGTAATCCCGATGGTCATCGCGGGCAGCCGATGCCCGTTGTGATCGGCGAGCGCGGTAATCGCGGCGATCGGATCGGTGACCACGATCGAACCCGTCGGCACGGTGCGGGTCGAGAGCACTGCGACCGCGCCGCGCGCGAGTGCTGCCGCTGCGAACTCATGGCCATCGGCGTGCTCACCGACGAATGCCAGGAACAGGTCGCCGGGTTGTACGCGCCGACTGTCGAACTCCACCTTGCCGGTTACCAACAGGCTCGGTTCGATTCCGACGACGGCGCCCGAAACGATGGCGGCAATCTCATTGACCGTCAGAGGCATCATCGGTCTACCACGCCCGGCGCAACGCTCGACGCTGGGCCAGAACCAGCATGCTCGTTCGGCCCATCGGTTTCGATCACAGCGGCCGCCACGGAGAATCCTTGTGACAGAAGGGCTTCGCGTACCACGGTGACATCATCGAAGGGCAGCATATCGTCGCCGATGAGTTGGCCCGTCTCGTGGCCCTTGCCCGCGACGAGCACGGTATCGCCGGGGCGGGCCCGCCCGATAGCTGCCTCGATCGCCGAACGGCGGTCGCCGACCTCCAAAATCACGGCCGACTCGGCCTCGGGAACTGCACGCGCGCCCTGCAACATCGCCGCTCTGATGGCGGCTGGGTCCTCGCTGCGAGGATTGTCGTCAGTGACGATCAACACGTCGGCCTGACGGGCCGCCACCTCGCCCATCACGGGGCGTTTACCCCGATCGCGATCGCCGCCACACCCGAGGACGATGATCAACTTTTCTGCGGTCAGCGGTCGGAGCGCTTGTAGCGCACCTGTCACGCCGGCTGGCTTGTGGCTGTAGTCGACCACAGCAAGGAAAGGCTGATCGCCGTCGACACGTTCCATCCGGCCCGGGACCTGGGCCTGCGCGACCGCCGATGCGCTGGCCCGTGGGTCCAGCCCCAATTCGGCCAGGATCGCGAGGGCGAGCAAGGCGTTCGCGACGTTGTAGGCGCCGGGTATCCGACAGCCTGCCGGAAACGTCCCGGCCGGACCGGTCACCGTGAAGCTGCTGCCTCCGTAGCGATCGAACTCGATCGAACTCGCCGTCCAACTCGCTTGCTTGCCGGTTGCGACCGTGATCGTTCGGCCGGTACTCGCCGTTGACCGGCTTTGCACCAGCCGCCGTCCCCATTCGTCGTCGGTGACCACGATCTCGTGTTTGGCGCGACCATCGAACAGCAAGGACTTGGCCGCGAAATAATCCTCCATGTCACGGTGAAAATCCAGGTGGTCCTGTGAGAGGTTCGTGAAGGCACCAACTTCGAAATCGACGCCGTCGACTCGACCCATCCGCAGCGCATGCGAAGAGACCTCCATGCCGACAAACCTCATGCCTCGTTCGACCATCAGTGCCAACAGGGCCTGGAGCTGCGGGGCTTCGGGCGTGGTGAAGGGAGTCTTCAATACCTCGTCACCGACGAATACCCCGACGGTGCCGATCAATCCGGATGACATGCCTGCCGCCGAGAGCCCGGCCCGAACAAGAAAGGTCGTGGTGGTCTTTCCGGAGGTTCCGGTGACTCCGAACACGGGTAGGGCACGCGAGGGATGGCCGTATATATCGGCAGAAATGCGACCAAGAATTCCCCGCGGATCATCGACCACGATCAGGGGCAGCCCCGTTATCGCTGCCTCGCCTGCACGGTCGGTCAGTACGGCCACAGCGCCGGAGGCCCTGGCCTCGCTCACGAATCGCGCACCGTGACCGCTGGCGCCCGGCAATGCCGCGAAAAGGTCGCCTGGCTCGGCAAGCGTGGAATTCGAACTGATCCCCGTTACCGAAACGGACTCTCCAGTGAGTCGACCACCGATCGACTGCGCAAGTTCCGCAAGCGGGCGCGGTACAACTCGCGAAGGCCGAGAGACTGCCGAAGTCACGGTCCCGGCTCCACGGTCCGGGCTTGAACGCGTGCTCGACTCAGCCATATGCCACCACCCTACCGAGCGGTATTCGCGCAGCAGTCGACATCTGAGCAAGCCTACGGAAGGGTCAGCGGAACGAGTTTGGACTGTGAGCCCGATGGCGGGATCTTTGCTGCGGCCAGCTCGTAGGCGGCAATGTGATGGAAGAGCGGTGCGGCAACATCGCCGCCCTCGAGTCCGTGCGCAGGGTTGTCGATCATGATGGAAACCACGAATTGTGGGTTGTCCGCAGGCGCCATGCCCGCAAAGGTGTCCCAGTAAACCGAGTCCGAATAGCCGCCGGTCTTGGGATCGGGTTGCTGAGCAGTGCCCGTCTTGCCCGCTATGCGGTAGCCCGCCACCGCCGCCTTCGTGCCGGTGCCGCCCTGAAGGGTCACCGATTCGAGCATCGTACGGACGGCGAGTGCGGTACTGGGAGACACCACATCCACCGGGGTCGGTTGCGCCGTGGTCGTCACGGTCCCGTCAGCCTTCGTTACCGACTGGACTATCCGCGGCGCAATACGCTGCCCACCATTAGCGATTGTCTGATACATCGAGGCAAGTTGCAGCGAGGTCATCGCGACCCCCTGTCCGATGGGCAGGTTCGCGAAAGTCGAGGGCGACCAAGTCTTGATGTCCGGAAGGATCCCAGCACTCTCACCAGGCAGTTCGACCCCGGTCTGCTGGCCCAATCCGAACTTCTGGAGATAGCTGTCGAACAGCTGTGGGCCGACCTTCTGGGCGATCTCGAGAGTTCCGACGTTCGAGGATTCCGCCAGCACGCCGGTAGCGGTGAAGTTCTGAACGGGGTGCCACCAGGCGTCGTGAACCGTGACCCCACCGGTGTCGATGCTGTCGGGCACCGACAGGACGGTGGTCGGTGTGATGACGTGGTGTTCGATCGCGGCCGACATCGTGACGATCTTGTTCGCCGAACCAGGTTCGAAGACCTGCTGGACGTTGGGGTCCAAAGATGCGCCGGCTGAGATCGTCGAAGGATCTTGGGGATTGAATGTGCCCGTGGAGGCGAGCGCTCTGACTTGGCCACTCTTGACGTCGAGGACCGCCACCTGACCGTCTCTTGCGCCCGATTGTCTGACCGCGTCGTCGAGCAGCTTCTGAACGGTGTACTGCAGGTCTTGATCGATCGTGAGTTGCACCGTGCCGCCGTCTAGTGCGTTCTTGCGATTGATTACCCCGGCGGGATTGATGTTCCCGTTAGCGTCGAGGGCATAGCTGACCGAGCCGTCAACACCTTTGAGGATCGAGTCATAGCTCTGTTCGATGCCTGCCGCCCCAGTACCGTCGGACTGCACCAAACCGACGACATTGCCAGCCGTGGTGCCGCCTGGGTACAGCCGCTGCATCGTGGCTTGGCTGAAGATGCCCGCCAACGGCTCGCCGCGAAGGGTCAGATCCTCCACCTGCTTCGCAGTGGCCGGTGACAGCGCCGTTCCGAGGAGTGCATAGTGCGACTTGCCCGAAATCAGGGTGAGGACGGTACCTACCGGACGCTTTACCAACGGCGCAAGCATCATCGCGTACTGCTGGCGGTCACCGGCGAGAATCATCGTCGGATCAGCCACGATGTCCTTGGCGTCGGCCGTGTATGCGAGCGGCACTCCGTTGCGATCCACGATCGATCCTCGGGCGGCATGCAAGGTGACGTCACTCAGGCTGTTTCGCGATGCGGCGAGGGTGTAGCTGCTGCCGTCGACCGCCTGCAGCCAGACCAGGCGCCCGAAGACCACCGCCAGGAGCACCGCCACAACGGCGATCGTCGTTCGCAGCCGTCGGATGGACCGGCCCAGGCGCATCGTGCGGTTCCGCCGGATCGGTTTGCGTTGGGCCGGCTTTCGCTGGATCGGCCTGCGCTGGACCGGCACACGTTGTTCCGGCTTACGCGCGGCCGACCTACGGGGGGCCGCGCGGCCGGGCTGCTGCGGGTTTTGGGACTGGGCAGCGCGCTGACCGGGCGTTGTCGGCCCAGGCCTGCCTGCTTGACTGCGCTGAGGTCGTGGTTGCTGCGGGCGGCGTGTGTTGGGCGTGGGTGGCAAGTCATGTCGCGAACTGCCCGGGCGCCGCGTCGGTTCGTCCGGTGGCCGCCTCACTGGTGGCCTACCGACTGCGTAGCCGTGGGATGAACCGGCGGCCGACTAGTGGCTGGCGTCACGGGAGGTCTAGCGACAGACTTCGTGGCGCTCGGCAGTACCGACCTCGTCACTGTCACCGTGACCGCGGTGGCCACCTTCGGAGTCTTTTTTGGGGGCTTGCTGGGCACGGCCGCTGACGGCTTGGGCGCGGTCTTGCTGGCTGAAGGCGCCGGTTTCGGCGGGGCCGTAGCTGGCACCGGGGAACCCAGCACCGTGACCGAGCCGTTCGCGCCCAATTTCAGGAAAGCCGGATTCTGGTTCGGTACGAGGCCAAGCGCGATTGCGGCGGCGGCGAGCGCGCCGGGAGCCTGCTTGGCCGCGAGGTCACGTATCAGTTGCTGCTCATTGTCGGACAGGTTGGCGTTGGCATCGGTAAGGCCACGTTGTTGGACCTCGAGGGCAGCGGAGGCCGTATTGAGGGCCAACAGCGCGCAGAGTCCGGCAATGAACATCAGTCCCAACACGACCGGTAGCGCTAGACGCCGCTTGTCGGCCTTGGCTTGGACACCTGCCGTGCCCGGACGTGGCTGGGCACGTGCTGGTGCCGGTCGCAGCTGGGTACGTGCTTGTGGGGCAGGACGAGGTTGTGGGGCAGGACGTGCTTGTGGGGCAGGACGTGACTGTGGGGCAGGACGTGACTGGGCACCTAACGGATCGCCGGGTTGGCCCGCTCTCGCGCCTGCTCGGTAGGTCGTTGGCGCGTCCGCCCACGGGTCATCGTCGCCAAGCGCCTGGTCGCGCGCCCTGTGTGCCTCGTTCACGCGGCCTCCTTTACTCGTTCTGCCGCGCGGAGCCGAACCGATGCGGCTCGCGGATTTGCTGCTATCTCCTCTTTGGTCGCGGTCTCCGCGCCCCGAGTCAGCAGCCGAATTTCGGCACCTGCGTCATCGAGAGGCACCGGCAACCCCGCGGGCGTTCGATCGGTGGCCAACGCGGCAAGCGCCCGCTTCACGATCCGGTCCTCCAGCGATTGATAAGAAAGCACCACGAGGCGGCCGCCGACTCCGAGGGACTTCAAGGCGGCCGGGATCGCCTGGGCGACCGCATTCAGTTCACCGTTGACCTCGATACGCAACGCCTGAAAGGTGCGTTTCGCGGGGTGTCCGCCAGTTCTGCGGGTAGCCGCAGGAATCGCATCACGAACCAATTCAGCCAGTACCGCCGTCGATTCAATCGGCGCGTTCGCGCGCTGGCGCCCGATCGACTGTGCGATGCGTAATGCGAACCGCTCCTCGCCGTACTCGCGCAGAACCCGGGCAAGTTGGGAGACGGGATAGCTGTTGACCACTTCGTACGCGGTCAGCGACTCGGTCGGATCCATGCGCATGTCCAACGGAGCGTCCTGGGCATAGGAAAAACCGCGCTCGGCAAGGTCGAGTTGCATGGACGAGACACCGAGATCGAACAACGCTGCCTGGATCGGACCCACGTCGAGTCTGACCAGCACCTCGGGTAGTTCGTCGTACACGGCGTGGATCAGGTGCGTGCGATCAGCAAAGGGTGCAAGGCGGGCGCCACTTCGCCGGAGGGCTTCTGGGTCCCGATCCAGACCGATGATCCGAAGGTGGGGATGCGCCGACAACAACGCCTCACTGTGCCCGCCAAGCCCGAGCGTCGCATCAACGAGGACAGCGTTTGGAGCTTCGAGTGCAGGCCCCAGAAGCTGCATGACCCGGTCGAGCAAGACGGGCACGTGCCGGGCATCGCCGGAACCGGCAATGTCCGGGGCCGGGTCCTCCGGTTCGCCCATGCTGCCTACTCCTGATCCGGTGTGCCGTTCGTGGATGCGTTGGTCTGGCGTCTTGCTCCGAATGCCCTGCCGTCGATTAGGTAATCCATGGCTGCTGACCGCCTCGATCGACGTTCGCTCCAATTGGTCCCCGCCCGCCCGCTCCGTGCGGCTGCCTGGCACCGGGGAAGTGCGCCAGGAAACGTCACAGCTGAGCGGGAGGAGGCCGACCGGAGCGACCACACTCGATCGATGTCAGAGCAAGCCGGGAAGCACCTCCTCGGCGTCCGCAAAGGACTGCTCGGTACCGTCCAGATAGGTCTGCCACGCTGCGGAGTCCCAGACTTCGACACGGCTGTTGGCGCCGATGACGACACAGTCCTTCGAGAGTCCCGCGTATTCGCGGAGAGAGGCCGGCACGGTGATCCGGCCCTGTGAGTCCGGCACCTCGTGGGAGGCGCTGGCGAAGAAGACGCGGCTGAAATCACGGACGCTGCGTTGGGTCACCGGAGCTTCGCGCAACAGCCCCGTTATCCGGGTGAATTCCGTCATCGGAAAAACGAACAGGCAACGTTCTTGGCCTTTGGTGATCACCAAGCCGCCCTCCATCTCCGTCCGGAATTTAGCGGGCAGCGCGAGGCGGCCCTTGTCGTCCAGCCGCGGCGTGTGCGTTCCGAGGAACATCACCCACCCCCGTTCGTCGACCGGATGCCTCTATTAACTCACACGCTCCCCACTTCGACCCACCATACCCCACCATTCACCACCGTCAATTCAAATCGAGGCCAAAAGTTCGCCTGAGCGGCCTAGTTCCGGGCTTGCGATGGGTGGGGAATGGCACCGTTGCGCGCCGATGCGGGCTGGCCCGAGGCCGTCGACGGCCAGTCAGTGCCGCGGGGTTGTGTTGCTCGTCGGCGCCTGTGACCCAGTCGCTGGGAACCGAACGAGCCCGCGCTGCGTATGACCCATCAAGTGAACGGCTATGAGTCCAGTTGCTCGCGCGTCACCACACCAGTCGCGAGCTCTCCGAGCCAACTCGGCACAGATGGGCTACACATGAAGAGAACTCGACTTATCGCAACTTCTCGACAACGCTGGAGTATGGAACGGGCAGGGTGCCGCTTCCAGGACAACAACAGGACGGACGACCCGAAGTGACTCACTCAGCCTCGTTTCCACCGGTGGCAGATAGTGCCGGGGCAGAGGCCACCTCGCCGGACGCCTTCTCGAGCGGCTCACTGCCTCGCATACCGATCGCCGACATCGGGCCGGCTGCGATGCGGATCGCGAACAACATCGAAAAGGCGATAGCTGGAAAACACGACGTCATCCGCTTGGGTGTAACGGTGTTGCTGGCCGAGGGTCATCTACTGATCGAAGATGTCCCAGGGGTCGGTAAGACCACCTTCGCCAAGGCGCTCGCCCGTTCCATCGACTGCACGGTCCGGCGGATCCAATTCACACCTGATCTGTTGCCCTCTGATGTGACCGGGGTGAGCATCTTCAACTCCGAGACGACGGAGTTCGAATTCAAGCCGGGCCCAGTCTTCGCCAACATCCTCCTCGGTGACGAGATCAACCGAGCCTCCCCCAAAACACAGGCGGCGCTGCTGGAATGCATGGCCGAGCGGCAGGTGACGGTCGACGGCGTTCGCTACGAGTTGCAGGCTCCGTTCCTTGTGCTCGCTACCCAGAATCCCGTCGAGATGGAGGGTACCTACGCGCTGCCGGAGGCGCAGCGGGACCGATTCACGGCCAAGATCTCGCTGGGCTATCCCGACCGCAGAGCCGAAATAGCGATGTTGAGCGACCAGACCACATCGGATCCGATCGAGGAGTTGAAGGCCGTCTCCGACGCGGCGACTGTTCGCGGACTCATCGAGGCGGTTCGTTCGGTACACGTCGCGGAGGGCGTGAAGGACTACGTTGTCTCCTTGGCCGAGGGCACCCGCGCGCATGCCGAGATCAGGCTCGGCGCCTCACCTCGGGCTTCGCTGCACCTCTTGCGCACCGCCAAAGCTGCCGCAGCGATTGCCGGACGTGACTTCGTACTCCCCGATGACGTGCAGCAGTTGGCGTTGCCGGTACTTGCGCACCGGATCATTCTGATGCCGACGACAACCGTGGCCGGACGGAGCCCAGAAGACTTGATCGCCGAAGTGGTCTCCAAAACCGCTATCCCAACAGCGGCACAAGCAGGCTAGGTCTCCAATGGCCCTTGGGAGATCCCGGTCCGCCGACGGTGGTGAGATCGTCACCCGCAAAACGCAATCTGACCCGAACGGAACACCGCGGGTCACACTGTCTGGCCGCGGTCGGACCTTCGTCGCTGTCGGGGCCATCTCGACCATCACTGGGCTCATTCTCGGCGTCACGGACCTGGAGCGCGTCGGAGTGCTGCTGTTGGTGCTTCCGATTCCGGCGCTTCTGGCAGTGCGGCAATCGCGCTCCGGGTTGCGTATCGGGCACTCGGTTCGACCAACGCGGGCCGAGGCAGGCGGCCGGGCCGAAGTTCGCCTCGTCCTCGGAAATCCCAATACGTTCGCCACCGGACCGTTGCGAATAACCGAATCAGTACCAGGTGGCCGTCCGCTGCGGTTCAGTGTCTCTGGTATCAAAGGTCGCCAACGGCGCACTGTCGCCTACCCGTTGCCAGCTCTCAAGCGAGGCCGATACATCATCGGGCCAACCGCTGTAACGGCCAGCGATCCGTTCGGCCTTGCGGTAGCCGACAGCCGATCCGCCGACACTGCGCAACTCATCGTGCAGCCCAGCCGTCAACAGCTGGCACCGGTGACCCTTCCGTTGGCCTGGCGCGACGGGGGTTCTAGTACGAGTCATTCGGTCGGCTCTGGCGGCTCGGACGATGCATCTGTTCGCGAATACCGTTACGGAGACGATCTGCGAAAAGTCCATTGGCGCAGCACCGCGCGATCGGGCGCCATCATGGTCCGGCAAGAGGAACGTCCGTGGCATGGCCAAACACTCGTATTGCTCGATACCCGGGTCGGTGCGTACCCGATCAGCGAGTCGGCCGATTACGCGCATCCCGAGTCAGCGAGCTTCGAATGGGCCGTGAGCGCGGCTGCGAGTATCGCCTGCCATCTGGTCGAGCGCGGGCGACGGGTAGTCCTGGTGAACGGGTCGGGTCGGGTCGCCCATAATGACAGCCAGACCATGCTCGACCTGCTGGCAATTACCCAACCTGCTCTGCGTTCAGACGCCTCGCCGCTTGCCGACGCGCTGAATCAGCTTGGCCGGGACGCTTCGGTCTTTGCGGTCTTGTCTGTCAGCAATCAAGGTTCGTTGGGCGAGCTCGCACTACGCCCTAGGGCGCCTGGGTCGGCCGTCGCAGTCCTCATCAGGCCTTGGACCTTCCCCACTGTCGGAACGGCGCTTGCCGAACAGTCCGAGGCCATCGAGCTCGAAGGCCAGTGGCAGGCTGCGGCCGAAGCGCTGCGAGCCAGCGGGTGGCGGGTAGTCGCAGCAAGCTACGGGGACGAGTTGCCGGCACTTTGGCCCGAGCTGCTGGCTTCGGCGAACGGTATCCGGCGATGAGTGCGCCAGTACGGAGCAAGATGCCGCCCGCGCCGGGCATGCCGCCGGCCCCACCACCAGCAGCCGGGGACAAACAGCAACCGCGTCCGGTATCCAACGCGTTGGCCGAGCATCAAGTCGTCGCGGCAGCGACGGCGGTGGTCGCTGGCGGAGCGCTGCTCACGATGTTGCCGTTGAAATCGGTCTTCACCGACTGGGCGTGGCTTGTCGCCAGCGTCGGCTGCATCCTGCCCTACCTTGCAGTCCAACTTGCGTTCCGCCTTCAAGGGCCGCCGCGTTGGTGGCACGTTGTGTTGGGTCTGTTCGCTTCGGCGTTGGCTCTGGCCTGGGTTTTCATTCCACAGCACTTGTTCCTCGGAATACTGCCGACGACGACGTCCCTCTCTGACATCAGCAAGCTGCTGCAGGACGCGCATCAGACGATGCAGGCTGAGCATGCACCCGTGCACTCCACCCCCGCGTTACGACTTCTCACGGCGGGCGCGACCGTGCTTTTGGTCGCGCTTACGGACGTGCTCTGCATTCTGCTTCGACGTCCGCTGCTAGCGGCGGCACCGCTGCTGGAGGTGCTCGCCGTTGCGTCGGCAACGTCGTCTCAGGCTGCGAACCCGGTGATCTTCGCGTGCGCCGCGATCGGCTTCCTCCTCATCCTGCTTGCGGGAACGCGCCTTCAGGACCGCAGCTGGGGACCATCAGTGGACGGGTCGGCGGGCCGGCTGGGCGGCGCCCGCCGGATGGCGGTCATCGGCATCGCGGTCGCGCTGGTCGTACCGGTGGTGCTGCCATCGGTCTCGGTGAACCTATTGGCGCGCGCGACCCATCACGGCGGTTCTGGAACCAACGCAGCCAGCGGTCAACGAGTGGTGCTGAACAGCGCGGCGAGTTTGAGCGGATCGTTGAAGATCGGGACTCCGGTCAATCTCTTCTCTGTGCAGGTAGCACCGAACGACAAACCCTTCTACCTCCGCCAGCTCGTGCTTGATCAGTTCACCGATTCGGGCTGGGTCCAGTCTTCGTCCAGTGGCAGCTCGCAGGTTCCGGTCTCCGACGATGCGTTTCCGATTGAGCCGGCCGCGACGCTGGGTGAATTGAACAGCGGTCAGGTCTCGCAAATCACGGCTGATATCAAGATATTGCGGCTCGGCGGCAACGCGCTGCCTTTGCTGGCCAATCCCGCAGAGTTGCAGACCAGTGGCGGCGGTGTGTGGAACCCCGAGACCGCGACGATCACGTCGGCTCGATTGCGCACGAACTCGACGTATGTCGAGCAGGCCGAACAGCCGAACCCTTCCGAGGACGAACTGCGGGGCGCACCCGACTTCGTTCGCGGTGCAAGTCCAACTCTGGACAAACGCTATCTGGACCTGCCTGCGCTACCCGCCTCGATCACCAATCTGGCTCGCAGCCTTACGCAGTCACAAGCCACGGCCTACGACAAGGCCCGCGCGGTCTCCGACTATTTCACCAACCCGAAGAACGGCTTTGTTTACTCGCTCGACACTGCACCCAGCGACGGCCGCTCGGCGCTGGAGACATTCTTGGAAAAGAAGCGCGGATTCTGCCAGCAGTACGCGGCGGCGGCAGCCGTTCTGATGCGCGTGGCAGGCTTGCCGACCCGGGTCGTACTCGGTTACACACACCAGGCGCCCGACACGTCCGGACAATTCACGGTGACTACCGCCGATGCGCACGCGTGGGTCGAGGTGTACTTCAGCGGGATCGGCTGGGTTCCTTTCGACCCGACGCCGCTGAGCGGTGCAGACGCCGGTCGGGTAAGCCCGCTTGTCTACGCACCGCACGGATCGACCCCGACCACGAGCGGCGCGCCCGCCGCGTCGTCGAGCGATGCAAAACCAAAAGTCGATAACCCGTCAGGCGCGGCCGCGCAGGGTGTCCAGGCAGGGTCCCAGCCGTCCTCGACTGCGGCTCACTGGGGTACGGCGCTCGCCATTGTGGCACTGCTAGTAGTGCTCGGCTTGTTGCTTGCCGGCCCCCACCTGCTGCGGTTGAGGCAGCGCCGACGTCGCCTCCGGCGAGCGAGATCAAGTGGAAGTCTGGAGCCGCTCTGGCAAGAGCTCGCGGCTACAGCCACAGATCGCGGGTCCCTGTGGCCTGACACTGTCACGGTGAGACAGGTGCCCAACTGGCTGGCCCAGCACGGTGTGGACGACCGCGGGACGGCGGTCTTGGCATCAGTAGCGGCGGAGGTGGAACGCGAACGGTTCAGCGTGCACGGGGCGGGCCGAACGGTCTCAGACGATTCGATAGCGGGTCTGGATGCGACGCTGCGTCGATGGTCGCGCCGCGCAGAGCGACGGCAGCGGCTGCTGAACTGGTGGTTACCCAGATCGGTGCTCGGGCGCGGCGAGAACGAGCGCCGGTAGCAAGCTGACAGCGATTTGATCGGTCCCAGTACTTCCAGCTTCTTCTGCTCGAGTCGGTGCGAACATCCGGTGGTGTGCCAAAACCGACCGAACTGCTCTGAGAACGCAACGTGCCCCGGCTATCTGGAGATAGCGGGGCACAGCGTGAGCGGTCCCATTGGCTGACTAGGCCAGGGCCGGCCGAGTCAGCCAAGAACGAGTCAGTTGTCGTCGAAGCGACGACGCATGCGATCTTCCATTTTATTGCGCAGACCATTTGGCTTCGAACCTGGCCGCGAATCGTTCGGCCGCCCGGACATTGAAATCGGGCCTGTCTGCTTCGGGCCTCGCAGGGCACCGACGGCAGCAACGCACGAACCGACGATTAGTACGAAGCCGACGACCGCAAGCGGGATCACGATCTTGACGAGCCCGACTAGGACTAGTGCAAGTCCCAAAATGACGCCAACGACGGCCAGTGCCAACATGGACCGCGTTCGATTTCGGGGGCGCGCAGAACGCACCGACGAAGCAAACTTCGGATCCTCGGCATAAAGAGCTTGCTCAATCTGCTCGAGCAAGCGCTGCTCATGCTCGGAGAGCGGCACAATGCCCTCCTATCCCTGTCGCACCTCAGTGTCCCGTGCCTTCGCGGCGGATTGCGGTGTGGTGGTGCGTCCCACTCCGCGACTCCTGTGTCGAGCATACGAGGCGAATTGTCAGTGCGAAAGTTATGTCTACGGATTGCGCGACGTTAGGGGCTATTTGTTATCTCCGCGAGGCGCGGAGGTGGTCGTTTGGGACGATTCCGAACCCATTCCGCTCGACACAGCCCGGTTGGCGTGGTCGAGATCGGGACGCGTCTTGAGCAATGAGGCTGGGCGCACCGTCGCATCACCGAAACGAGCGGCAAGCGCGTCAACGGCGCGATCCGTCGCCGCATCGCTGGCTACGTTCGTTCTGCTGTTTTTTCCGTCGAGGTCGAGTGCCAGTTGAGTGGCCGCACCAGCCGGCAGTAGATTCTCGACCTTGACGCCGACCAGTCGGACCCGCGGCTGATCTAGATTGAGTGCACGGTATAGGTCAAGGCTGGCAGCGTAAATGACCGAACTGGAGTCCGTCGGCTCAGCCAACGTGCGCACCCGTGTCAGCGTTGCGAAGTCCGCAAATCGGATCTTTATCCCCACCGTTCGTGCCGTGCGGCCCAACGTTCTCAGGCGCTCGCTGACTTCTCCGGCGCCGCGCAGGAGCTCCCGGCTCACCTCTTGTTCGGTGAGCAGGTCGTGCAGCATCGTCCGATCCGTCGAAATCGACTTCTCAGCCTCTCGGGGGCTGACCACTCGATCGTCACGGCCATTCGCCAACGCGTACAGATGCGCTGCCGTGGCCGCTCCCAAAGCCCTGCGCAGCGTTTCGAGCGGCGTGTCGGCAAGTTCGCCGACTGATCGGATGCCGAGCCTTCGTAAAGGCTCGGCCGTTGCCTGACCGACGCCCCACAGGGCCGTGACCGGCAGTGGATGCAGAAAGTCGAGGAGACCGGCCTTGCTGACTACTCGCAGGCCGTCCGGTTTGCAGCTGCCCGAGGCAAGTTTTGCCACTGATTTGATCGACGCTATTCCCACAGAGCAGGTGAGCTCCTGCTCTGTGAAGACACGACGCCTGATCTGGCGCGCAATGTCCGCGGGGCGTCCAAACAGGCCGACTGCGCCAGAAACGTCCAGAAAGGCCTCGTCGAGTGATAGCGGTTCGACGAGCGGCGTGAACTCAGAAAATATCTTCATGATCGCCGCAGATGCCTCTGAGTACGCTCCCCTGCTCGGCGAGATGACAACGGCTTTGGGGCACAGCCGCAGAGCCTGACCCATCGACATGGCGCTGCGCACCCCATAGCGACGGGCCTCATATGAGGCCGCAGCGACGACGCCGCGGCCCTCAGCTCCGCCGACGAGCACGGGCAGACCTCGAAGTTCCGGCCTCGCACGTATCTCGACGCTGGCGAAGAAAGCGTCCATATCCGCATGCAGTACGTAGCAGCCGTCGTCGTCGCCGTCCATCTCACCGGACGAGCGAGGTAGGTCGGCGCTGCGTCCCATCGAAGCGACTGCCTACTGCGAGATCTCGGTGACGGGCCGGTTCGATACTGGCCGTCTAGCAACAATGTGCAACCGTGCCGCGATATCTCTGTACGGCGCGAGTCCCGAGGCTGCAGCTTCGAGCTCAGCCAGGGCCGTCATAGCACCTGGACGCTCCAGCTCAATGCCGGGAACGATCTCGGAAAACACACCCACACCGTCGACCTGTTCGATCGCCAGGCCAGCGGCCTCGCACAGCCCCTGCAGCGATGACAACGAAAACTGACTCTCAGATGACTTGTGCAGCGCCGTCAGCGCACCGTCGACGTCGCCGGAAAGCGCACGCCCCAGCACGACCGCGACCGGGTTCGCGACGACGATGCTCACCACCCCGCCTGGCCGGATCGCGGCGACAATCTCAGCCATCGCCGCCGGCAGGCTGGCAACACTGCCCAAGACCTCGTGTGCCAGCACTACGTCGAAAGTTGCTCGAGCCAGTAGGTCGCTCAGTGCCTCGACATCGCCCTGGACCGCCATCACCCGGTCCGACACACCGGCCTCACTAGCCCGCCGGACCAGCGTGCCCAGCGCGTCGATGCTCACATCGACCACGGTCACTTCGGCCCCCGCCTGGGCGAGCGGCACCGCCAGGCTGCCTGAACCGCCGCCGCAGTCGAGCAGTCGGACTGGCGCCGCAGCCTCGTGCTCAGAGAGCAGTCGTCGGAGCGTCGACCACAGCTGCGGCGATTGACCACGCGGTGTCTCTGAAGCAGACGAGAAAGTTCCCACGTCGTCAAACACTAGCGGCGTACTGACCGTCAACTGGCAACCCCGAGCGGCAGCGCGCCGACCATCCGTTCGACGATGGCTATGAATTCACCAGCTGCGCGCAGTAGATCGTCGGCATCGCGCTCGTTGATCATGCTCTCCGAACCTGCTTCTATCGCGGCGCGACGCCTGGCACTGTCGGCAAAATAGGCCGACCACTCCGAAAGCTCGGGCGCGAGACCGTCCAGTAGCACCCATGCACTCGTTGGCCGGCGCCGTACGGCGGTCGCTGGCCGAGCGCGAAGGGCAAGCACTGCAGCCGCGGCGCGCAACGCAGCGACATGTGCGGCCCGATACTTCTCGGCGGCTCGAGGTTCCATCACAGCCTCAGCCCACGTCGTCTTCGCCTGGGACAGCAAAACAGTCACACTGGCTGGGATCGGGCTGAACATCGCTGCACCTCTCTCCGTAAATCGAACGTCTGTTCGAGCTTAGCAGCCGCGCACAGAAGTTCAAACGGCCTCGTCCTGGTGAAGATAGGCGACGGCTACGACATCACAGCCAACTGCGGCTAGATGCCGAGGGCGGCCACGGCGCCGATGACCACGACTGTTGGTGCCTTGATGCCACCAACCCGCATCGCTTCTGGGAGCGCCCGAAGCGTCGCGCGCACAATTTTCTGCTCCGGCATGGTCGCCTTGTAGATGGCGGCAGCGGGCGTGTCGCCAGGGCGACCGTGAGTGATCAGCTCCGCGACGATTCCATCAATGGTGTCGACCCCCATGAGCAGCACCAGGGTTGCCGGACCGACTGCGAGCTCGGGCCAGTTCCAGCCAGCCTCGGCCCGACCGGGATCGCGGTGACCGGACACCACCGCGAAATCGGCCGCGAGGCCGCGATGGGTCACCGGAATCCCAGCCGCGGCCGGCGCGGCGATCGCGGACGTGATGCCGGGAACCACCTGCACCGGAACGCCGGCAGCGACGCATGCGGCGTATTCCTCTCCGCCGCGGCCGAACACGAACGGATCGCCGCCCTTGAGGCGAGCGACGCGTTTGCCCGCCAGAGCGCGCTCCACGATGACCTTGTTTATCTCGTCCTGGGTGAGGTTGTGCCGGTGTGCAGACTTACCGCAGTCGATGATTTCCACCCGGCCATCAAGGCGGTCCAGCAATGCTCGCGGCGCCAACCGGTCGGTCACCACCACGTCGGCTTCGAACAGCAGCCTTCGGCCGCGGACCGTAATGAGTTCCGGGTCGCCCGGACCGCCACCGATGAGACTCACGGTGCCCGATTCGGCCGGACGGTTCGGACGCGTTTGTAGGCCGCCGGCATCTACAGCAGCCGCGATCAGGTTCCGCAATTCGATCGCCCGGCGCGGATCGTCGCCGGCATTGACCGCGATCGTCAGGTCTCCGGTGGAGTAGATAGCGGGGACTCGGGCGCTCCCGCCGGCTGCCAGATCGGCTCGCACGCAGAAGATTCGGCGCCGCTCGGCCTCCGAAGCCACGGCTTCGTTGACCGAGGGGATGTCCGTCGCTGCTACGACCAACCACGCGTCGTCGAGGTCGCTGGACACAAAGCCGCGTTCGACGATGCGCGGGGCAGATTGCCGGAGCTCCAGTCCAACCTCCGGCGCGATGATCTCAACAGCTGCGCCGGCATCCATCAGGGTACGAGCGCGCCGACTGGCCACCTGACCGCCGCCGACGACGACCACCCGCCTGCCCGTGAGATCCAGAAGCAGAGGTAAACCGGTCACCCCAGCAGTGTCGCGCACGTGTGGGGCGGACGTGGCAACCGGTCACCCGCCATGGCGATTCTCGCCGCGCCGGATCGGAATCGTCTCAGACCACCCACCCGACGACTCACCGAACGAGACCGGCGGCGACCGTAGCGCCACTGGCCTCGTCGACAAGTAGAAATGACCCGGTCGATCGATTCAGAGCATACGGATCCGCCACGATCGGCTCAGCGAGTCTGATCCGGACGGTCCCGATGTCGTTGAGCGTCAACTCCGTCGCAGCGATCGGCGTCACGGTGGCGACATCGAGCTTGGACTCGACGGCATCGACGATCGCGCGGACATCGCGGGTCGTGTGACGAAGTTGATACCGGTCTGCCGCCTTCAACGGTCGGTCGGTCAACCAACACACGGTCGCATGCAATTCGCGGGTAACCATCGGAGCAGGATCGCCATCGACGACAATCAAATCTCCGCGCGCGATGTCGATGTCATCAGTCAGGCGAACCGTGACCGAGCGGCCAGCGGCCGCCTCGGCGAGTTGACCGGTTGGCGTGTCAATCCCGGCGACGACTGAAACGCGTCCCGAGGGCAACACTTGAACCTTGTCACCAGTGTGGAGCACGCCGGCCTCAACCCGACCTGCATAACCGCGGTAGTCCGGATACTCAGTGCTACGCGGGCGAAGCACGACCTGAACGGGAAAACGGGCCGGCAGCGCGGCATCAACGGCCGGCTCCACCGTCTCGAGAAACTCCAGCAAGGCCTTTCCGCCGTACCAGGGCATCCGCTCGGACTTGGAGACGATGTTTGCGCCGCTCAGGGCAGCTACCGGGATAGGCGTGAAGTGATGCACGTCCAGGCTCGTCGCCGCCTTCGAAAAATCCGAGACGATGCCGTCAAAGACGCTTTCGGAGAAATCCACGAGGTCCATCTTGTTGACCGCGAGAACGATCTCCGCAACCCGCAGCAAGGAGGTGACCGCCAGATGCCGTTTCGTCTGTTCAACCACGCCCGAACGAGCATCGACGAGAATCACGGCAACGTCCGCGGTGGACGCACCGGTCACCGTATTCCGCGTGTATTGAACGTGTCCCGGGGTATCGGCGAGGATGAAGGTCCGGTGCGCCGTCGCAAAGTAGCGGTAGGCAACATCGATGGTGATGCCTTGCTCGCGCTCAGCACGCAATCCGTCGACCAGAAGGGCCAAGTCCGTGCCCTCGTAACCTCGGCGTTCTGATGCTGCCTCGACCGCCGTCATCTGATCAGCGAGAACAGCCTTTGCATCGTGGAGCAAACGGCCCACGAGGGTCGACTTACCGTCGTCAACAGAGCCGGCGGTAACAACCCGCAGTAAGCCACCTGGCATTAGAAATAACCCTGCCGTTTCCGGTCTTCCATCGCGGCCTCGCTGGCCCGGTCATCGGCGCGGGTTGCGCCTCGTTCGGAGATGGTGCTCGCTGCGGTCTCGGCGATCACGTCGGCGACCCCCGCAGCGCGCGAGGCCACGGCGCCTGTACAGGTGGCGTCGCCGACAGTTCGGTATCGCACTGTTTCTCTGCGAACCGATTCTCCTTCGCGCGGCGGCGTGAACTCGGTTATGGCGAGCAACATTCCGTCGCGCTCGACAACGTCGCGCTCGTGGGCGTAGTAAATGCTGGGAACCTCGATACCCTCTCGCTCGATGTAAGCCCAGATATCGAGTTCAGTCCAGTTCGACAGCGGAAAAACCCGAACGTGCTCACCGGGACGGTGCCTGCCGTTGTACAGGTCCCAAAGCTCGGGACGCTGATTGCGTGGATCCCATTGGCCAAAGTCATCGCGTACCGAGAACACGCGTTCCTTTGCTCGCGCCTTCTCTTCATCGCGCCGAGCGCCTCCGAGGACGGCATCGAATTTGTTCGCAGCGATGCCGTCCAGAAGCGGCACCGTTTGCAGCGGATTGCGGATCTGCCCCGGCGTCTCGGTAATCCGACCTGAATCGATCGCGTCCTGAACGCTTGCGACGATGAGCTTGACACCCCACTCCTCCACCTTGCGGTCGCGATATTCGATGACCTCGGCGAAGTTGTGCCCCGTATCGACATGCATCAGAGCGAATGGCAGCCGGGACGGCCAGAATGCCTTCATCGCCAGATGAGCCATAACAATCGAATCCTTGCCACCAGAAAACAACAGCACTGGCCGCTCGAATTGACCGAAGACCTCGCGGATGATGTGGATTGCCTCGTCCTCGAGATCAGTGAGCCAACCACGCTCCAACGAATCCGAGGATGTGGGCAGAACTGCAGTCATAGCAGGTCCTCCTTGTCCAACAGGGCGATCAATTCGTCCACTGCGCCGTCGACCGTGCGGTCTGCGGTGTCAATGACGAGCTCCGGACTCGTGGGTGGCTCGTACTCACCATCAATGCCGGTCAAACCGTCGAGATTCCCGGCCCGCTGCTTTGCATAGAGACCCTTCACGTCGCGCTCGGCACAGATCTCGACCGAAGTCGCCACGTGAATCTCAAAAAATGGAGCACCCGAACTCTCGTGCCGTGACCGCACAGCCTCTCGCGCGGCCGCGAACGGCGAGACCACGGAGGCGAGGGTCAGTACCCCGTTTCGAGCGAGAAGCTCCGCGACCCAGCCGATCCGCGCGACATTCGCGTCCCGGTCGTCCCGGGAGTAACCGAGCTCAGGCGACAGGACCGGCCGCACTGCGTCGCCGTCGAGGATCTCTACCGCGCGCCCTGATTCACGAAGTCGCACCGCCAATGCGGTCGCCAGGGTTGTCTTACCGGCGCTCGGGAGACCGGTGAACCACAGGGTGGCTCCAGTCGTACGGGTACTGGTTGGGCGGATCATCGGTAGGCAGGTCCAGATCTTCGACATGATCGCGGCGCATGGCTTCCCGCGTTCATTCGCGAGCCGCCCACGCAGCTGGGGTCTTTGGGGCGAGCGGCTTGCTAGCCGGGGGCGCCGTCAGAGCATTCGACACGCCGCGCTGACGACGCGCTGCAGATCTACATGCAGGCGAGCGACCAACGGGACCGAGAACATGTATCAAGTGTCGCACAAGCTAACCCTTTGTCTCAAAGAGACGATGATCTCGATACCAGGAACCATCCGACGGCCTTTGAAGGGTGCGCGAGCGCCTCGGCTAGGAGAGGATCACAGCATGTCTCGTTCCCCACGGTTCGCTCCGCACGCGCTGCCTCTCCGTCGGGTCGCGGTTCTGAGCGTTCTGGCCATCTCTGCCTTGCTGCTCACGGGCTGCGTCGATATTGAGTTGAAGGCCACAGTGAGCTCGGACAACACCGTTTCGGGGACCACCAGGATCGGTATCTCGAAGTCGATCGCGTCACTTGCCGGGGGCAGCGACGGACTCCTGCAGCAGCTCAAGAGCGATGACCCGTGCGAATTCGGCAGCGCGAAGACGACCGAAAAGGACTACGACGACGGTACCTACATTGGGGTCGAGTGCAGTTTTTCGAAGATGACGCTCGCGGACTTCAATTCGGGCAACTCCTCCGATGGGTCATCCGGGCCGAAATTGGAGCGAGTCGGCAGCAATTTCCAGCTCAGCGGCACTTTCGATCTCAGTGATGTCGCGAGTTCAGCGAGTGGCTCGCTCGGATCCGCCCCTAGCGGATCGCCAGGCGGCACGTCCGCTGCGCCAAGTCCGACCGCGCTTCCCTCTGGAGTGCCCTCGGATCTGTCGAGTCTGCTCCCCTCCGGCTTCCCCTCCGACCTATCGAGCTTGCTTCCGTCCGGACTGCCTTCGGATCTGTCGAGTCTGCTCCCCTCCGGCTTCCCCTCCGACCTATCGAGCTTGCTTCCGTCCGGGTTGCCTTCGGACCTCGCGAGTTTGATCCCATCGGATCTAGCAAGTGCGCTGCCCGGAGCCTCCAGCCTGCCGAGCCTTGACCCGAAGTCACTACTGAGCAGCGCGAAGGTGTCCTTCTCATTCACATTTCCCGGCAAGGTGACTTCAAGCGCCGGAACGATTTCCGGTAACACTGTGACGTTCACGCCGAACTCCGAAGGCAAGATCGACTTCAAGACCGTCGCAGCAGCAGACGGGAGCAATACCCACGACTCCCTTGGCACTGGCGTCTGGCTCGTCGTTGTGCTGATCCTGCTTGCCCTCGCCGCGCTCGTGGTCCTTCTCCTGCGGCGTCGTGGCCGCCGCCAGCCGCCGCAAGGACCGAACCAACTCGTCGGCCAAGCGGTCGGGCCGCCCGGCTACGGCCAGGCCGACCAATACGGTCAGCCCCAATACGGCCAGCCCCAATACGGCCAGCCCCAAGACGGCCAGCCCCAATACGGCCAGCCTCCGACCCCAGGTTTCGGACCGATCTACGGCCCCGATGGGACTCCAACCGCCGAGCCCTATCTCGGCCAGAGCTACCCGCCGCCCTCACCCACACCGAATCCACAGAATCCGCAAAATCCGCAAAAACCGACCCAGAAGTACCCCGAGCCGCCATATCCCGATTCGCCCCGCTGAGTTTCATGGCCGACGCTCCCCGTTCACTGGTTGGGCGCTTTCGACTCCGAGGTGATGGTGTGGAACCATGAGTTCGTGCGCCCGGCCCGAAAAGTTCTGACGTCGCGCCGCCACATCGATCTGCTTCGGGTGGCCGGCGCCGCCTGTTGAGCGCTCCGATCACCACCAATTGGTATTTGAGCGACATTTCGGCCGAGGCTTCGGTCGACGCAGCTATTGAAGGGATCGACCGCGCATGGCAGCGGGAAAAGGACAGGGCCAGTGGAAGCTCGGATATCGCGAGCCACTGAACCCTAACGAGCGCAGCAAGCGCGACAATGACGGTCTACTGGTCAAGCAGCGGATCATCGACATCTACCAGCACACGGGATTCGACGGCATAGATCCTGGCGATCTGCGCGGCCGCTTTCGGTGGTTCGGGCTGTACACCCAACGCGCCGCGGGCATCCCTGGTGGCCGGACCGCGGTGCTGGAACCGGAAGAGCTCGAAGACAAGTACTTCATGCTGCGTATCCGCATCGACGGGGGTCAGCTGACCACTGCTCAGCTGCAGGTCATCGGAGAGATCTCCACGACTTACGGCCGGGATGTCGCCGATATCACCGACCGCCAGAACGTCCAGCTGCACTGGATCAGAGTTGAAGACGTTCCGACGATTTGGAACATGCTCGAGGCAGTGGGCCTGGATACGACCGAAGCCTGCGGTGATACGCCGAGAGTGATGCTCGGTTGCCCGCTCGAGGACGTCGCAGCCGACCACATCATCGATGGCGGTCCTGCGCTTCGAGAAACCGCTGCGCGTTACGTCGGCGATCCCGCCTTTTCAAACCTGCCTCGCAAGTTCAAGACGTCCATCTCAGGTTGCAAGCAGCACTGCACCAATCACGAGATCAACGATGTCTCGTTCGTCGGCGTCGTCGGACCCGACGGCGAGCCAGGATTCGACCTGTGGGTGGGTGGCGGCCTCTCCACCAATCCCATCTTCGCGAAACGCGTGGGCGTCTTCGTACGACCAGATGAAGTGACCGAGGTCTGGGGCGGCGTCTGCTCGATTTTCCGCGACTACGGCTACCGGCGTTCGCGAAACCATGCGCGGATCAAGTTCCTGATGGCCGATTGGGGCCCGGAGAAGTTTCGCGAGGTCCTCGAGCAGGAGTACCTCGGCCGCGCCCTCCCCGATGGCCCGGCACCGGACAACTCGCCGGCGCATCGCGACCACATCGGATTCATCACGCAGCGTGACGGTCAGACGGCAGTCGGAACCACCACGAAATCCGGTCGGACGAGCGGCACCGTGCTCAGCCGGGTCGCCGAGCTGGCCGCGGAGTACGGCACGGCTGGCGGACGAATCAGAACGACCGCGCAGCAAGGCCTTGTGGTTCTGGATGTCACACCCGCTCGCGCTGAGGAACTGGCAGACGAGCTGGAGTTGCTAGGCCTTTCCGCTCGACCGTCCAAGTTTCACCGCGGCACAATCGCGTGCACGGGAATCGAGTTCTGCAAGCTCGCCATCGTCGAAACGAAGGGGCGAGCTGAGGTCATTCGCGGTGAACTCGAAAAACGCCTCCCGGACTTCGACACACCCATCACGATCAACGTGAACGGATGCCCGAACTCCTGCGCGCGATTCCAAGTGGCCGATATCGGCTTCAAGGGCATAGTGCAGAAGGTCAAACAAGACGACGGCACCTTCATCGATGCTGAGGCATTCCAGATTCATCTTGGCGGTCAGCTCGGTTCCGAGGCTGCATTTGGTCGGAAGTTTCGCGGTCTGAAGGTCGCTGCCGAGGATGCCCCCGACTACGCCGAACGAATTCTGCGGGGTTATCTCGAACGTCGCGTCGAAGACGAGTCCTTCGCCGCATACGTGACTCGCGCAGATGAGGACTGGCTGCTGTAGTGATGCTTGGCGGACCAGGCGGAATGGCCGAGAGGGAATGACTGAGCGCGCAGCGCCGTTCCATTGTCCGTACTGTGCGGACGAGAATATTCGTCCATTCAGTGAAACGCATGGACAATGGCGGTGCGGAGCTTGTCAGCGTGTCTTTTCGCTGAAATATCTGGGCATGGCGCCGGACTGGACGAGCGAACCGCAGACAGGAGAGCAGCAACGATGACCGTCGCCGTTGAAGAGCGCGCAGATCTACGAGCTTTGGTCGCGCGAGATGCGGTTCGGCTCGAGGGTGCGTCGGCGGTTGAGATCCTTCAATGGGCCCAAAGCACGTTGGGCGATGACTGGTGCGTCACGTCCTCCATGGCTGACGCTGTGCTTCCGCACATAGCCTCCCAAGTTCGGCCCGGCGTCGATATCCTCTTTCTCGATACGGGTTACCACTTCGCCGAGACCATCGGCATGCGAGACGCGGTTTCTGCAGTACTGCCGGTTTCGGTAAGGACGATCCTGCCACTGAAGTCCGTTGCCGAGCAGGATTCCGAGTTCGGGCCGAAGTTGCACGATCGAGACCCGAATCTGTGTTGCGCAATGCGAAAAGTCGAGCCGCTCGAGCGAGCCCTCGGCCCATATCGCGCTTGGGCGTCCGGCCTTAGACGTGCAGATTCAGCTTCCCGCGCGAACGCCCCGGTCATCGAGTGGGACGCGAAGCGAGAAATGGTCAAGCTGAATCCCATCGCGACTTGGTCGGACGCACAGGTTGACCGCTATGTCGCCGAGAACGGCATCCTGGTGAACCCGCTGCTCTCTGACGGTTACGGGTCGATCGGCTGTGCGCCCTGCACCCGGCGCCTGCTGCCCGGCGAGGACTCGCGAGCGGGGCGATGGGCGGGTACTAACAAGACCGAGTGCGGCCTGCACGGCTGACCGGGCATCATTCACCCAGCTCAAAAAGCGACCCAGCTCAAAAGCGACCCCGCTCAAAAGCGACCCTGCTCAAAAGCGGATACGGCGCCGCATCAACCAGATCAGACCCCGGATGGCTGACAGAACGAGCAGCGCGGCCACCGCCAATGAGACGACAAGTATCAGACGGTTCCTGGCGTTGTGTTTGGCAGCCGCTGGCTCGATCGCTGAACGCGTAGGGCCTGCCGAGGCTGCGGGATTGGCCCCGGCCGACGGATTGTCTGGGCTACCGGCCGAAGTACCTATCACAGCAAATGACGGAATCCGAATCGAATAGACCGCGCTACCGGCCTGCTCGCTGTCGATGATCAGATTGCCCGACTGAACTGCGACACCCTCGCCCAACGGCTGGGCGGGTAGCGCAATCCGAACTGGCGGTCTGCTCAGAGCGGCGCCGATGTTGCCACCGCGCACCGGCCACAGGTACGCGTCGGTGTAGGTGCGCACCACAAGGATGCTGCCGTCCGGCGACATCGAAGCGCCGGTGGCAGTGAGTTCGCCAACCAGATTCGGGCCTCCCGGTGTTCCGGTGAGGGAGAACTGAATGCTGCCCACCCGTTGAAGCGTCGCAACAGCGACCGAGTCGGCACGCGGTGGAGCTTCATATACGACGGTCTGACCAAACAATGATTTCGTAAAGATGTAGAGGCGATGCGTGTTCGGGTCCACGACGAGGGCCTCCGAATTGTGCGGCCCATCCGGATACCGAAGCCGCCAAACCTCCGGTCTGGCGGTCACGAGATCACGTGCTGGGCCGTCCGAAGCGAGCGCAGGCTCGTCGACTCGATAGACGGCTATGTCGGCGCGGTTCTCGTCATTGTCACCGATGTCGGCCAGCCACACTGAGGGTGTGCCTGCAGAGTCGCGGGCAACGGCCAGATCCTCCCAGTCGATATTCGTCGCGTCGGGCACGGTGCAGACGGCGACTGTGCGGCCGGTTTTCGAATCCAGCGCGAAGAAGCGCGCGCTGTCGCCACTGTCGTTCTGCAGATATAGGACTTCGGGCGACCTGATCCCGACCGCCAGGCCGCTGGCCTCGTCAATCCGCGGATCCGCTAGGTCGAAGAGTTTGGTGACCGCCGGCTTGCTCGGCCGAGGACTACCCGAGCTTGACGTCAGATTGGCGTGCATCTGTTCGGGGGAACTGGGCGCCGCCCATGCGGCATCCCCGGCAGCTGAAAAGAGCACTGCCAAAATCGCTGAGATTCCGACCAAAATCCTGCCCACGCAGGTACGCAAGGACGCCGCGGCTAACAGCGTCGCCGGGTGGTTGGTCGTCGGCCGCGCGCGCATCGATCAAAACTACTGTGCGCACCACCGCAAAGACCGCCCGGATACCCGATCGCTAGGCTTTCCCCGTGACCGATCTGCATCCCAACTGCGTGCTGGTCAACAACATTCTGGCGACCGCAGGTGTCCCAGGCAGAGTGCGGATCCTCACCGAGGCAGCACCCACTGCAGCGGCAGCGGCAGGCCTCATCGGTTGTGACGTGGGGGCGATCGCAAACTCGCTGATCTTCACTACCGCCGAAGGTGCGCCGTTGCTCGTGCTCACCAGCGGTGCACACCGCGTTGACACCGACAAAGTCGCGGCGCTCGTCGGGACAGCCGCTCTGAGCCGCGCCAAGCCCGAGTTCGTCCGCAGGGTCACTGGGCAAGTGATCGGGGGTGTTTCACCGATCGGACACCCGGCGCCGATCCGGACGCTGATCGACCTCGATCTCGCCCAATATGCCGAGCTCTGGGCGGCTGGCGGCATCGCACATTCGATCTTTCCGATCAGCTATGACGACCTACGGGTCATCACCTCCGCCGAGCCGGCTGTCGTCGCATGAAGATTGGCTAATCGCCCACGAACGCGAGCCTCGGCTGAAAGAATTCGACCATGCCAGGGACGCCACCCGGCGTACCGACTGCATCGTCGATCGCGCCGACAGACACGACTGACAGAGCCAGTGGCGTCAACAGCGGGCGAGCTCGTCTTTCGCTCCTGGTCGGTGTTTGTCTCATCCTGCTTCTCGGCGCCGGCGGCGCCGTGGCCCGCAAGGATGCGGCAGCAAAACACGCTCGATTGCGGGCGATCTGCGAGAGTGCTGCCGTTGCGGTTGCGAACTCCGTCCCCTCGATCGCCGACGTTCATGGGTCATCGAACGGCAGTTCAGCAACCTCCGACCAACTCACCCGCGCGATCGACGCGTACCTCGACAACTCAACAGCCGCGGTTCGCCCGCGGATGACCGGCCGTTTCTCCGCCGGCGGAACCAGCCTGATGCTCACCTGCCGCCAACACGTCCCCATCAGGTTCTGGGGTCGTGTGACGAAGTCCTACCTAGTGGAGCAGACCGCTTCGGCCAGCGCCCCGTTTGCCGTCCGAGAAGGCTGAACGCCACCAAAGCCGGGAGGAGCGGTCAGGAGAGCCTGCTTATCGACCAGGGCCGCCTAAGGAAATGTGGTCTGGCAGACGTTATCGCCTCCTGTGCGATTTCTGGTTGAGCGCTAATCTGCAGTCGTGACCCAAGACACGGAAGCGGCACGGTTCGTCATCATCGACGTGCCGCCTGCCGACCTGCCGGCGAAAGTCGACGAGGCAATGGCCATTTACGTCGCCGCCATGGGTTACCTGCCAGCCACCGGTAAGCAACGAGCCGCACACGCCCTCAAGCACTCGACGTATTCGTCATTTCGGTTCCGCGCGGCGGTCAACGGACATGGCCGCCTGATCGGTTTCGGTTATGGCTACACGAGCGTGCCCGGACAGTGGTGGCACGACCTGGTTCGTAAAGCCATCGGTAAACAGGGCGCCAGCTGGCTCGACAATGCCTTTGAATTATCCGAATTACACGTTTCTCCCGCCAGTCAGGGCATGGGCGCAGGCGAACGAATCCTGAATTCGCTGTCGGATGGGCTGCCGCATCGGACGATGGTGCTCTCGACGCCCGAAGGCGAGAACCGTGCCTGGCGGCTGTACCGTCGAGTGGGTTTTGTCGACCTGGCACGCAATCATCTGTTTCCCGGCGACCATCGGCCCTTCGGCGTCTTGGGCGCAACGCTGCCGCTTGCGGGACGGGCGGCGAGCGAGGATCCGCTCGACCTTGGCCTGCGCTGAGCGCATCCGTCCGTCAGCAAAGCGTTTCGGGCAGGTACGGCCTGATACTGGCTCAGCGAAGGTTGGTATTGGCTCAGCGAACCAGCGTTGAGCCTGTCAGATTCGCCCAAACCTCGCGCGTGGCCTTCGATCGGTTCAACGTGTAAAAGTGGATGCCGGGAACGCCCTCGTCCAACAGCCGCTGCGCCAACCGCGAGGTCTCCTCGATGCCAAGAGCCCGTACAGCGTTCGGGTCATCGGCAATCGCGGCGAACCGGGCGCCCAACTTCGTCGGGAAGGGCGCACCGGTGAACTGCTCTGAGCGCGCGATGATGCCCATATTCGTGACCGGCATCAGACCGGCCAGAATCGGGACGGCGCTGCCCGCTGCGCTCACCCGGTCCCTCATCCGCAGGTACGCCTCGATGTCGAAGAACATCTGCGTTATCGCGTAGTCAGCGCCGGCCCGACACTTTTCGACGAACCAAGCGGTGTCCTCTTCGCTAGACCGAGACCGGGGGTGTTTGTACGGGAACGCGGCCACGCCCACTGTGAAATCACCGTGCGCGCGGACAAGAGCCACCAGGTCGGCCGCGTAACTCAGGCCCTCAGGGTGTGCGACCCAGTCCCCCAACGGGTCACCCGGCGGGTCTCCCCGTAGCGCGAGCACGTTCGAGATGCCGGCATCGGCAAGGCGTCCCACGATAGAGCGCAATTCGGCGACCGAATGGTTTACCGCCGTCAGGTGAGCGACTGGTAGCAGAGTCGTATCGCTGCCGATGCCCTCAGTTATCTGAATCGTGTGATCGCGGGTGGCTCCGCCCGCGCCGTAGGTCACTGACACGAAATCTGGACGAAGCTGCTCGAGTTCACGGATCGTCGTCCAGAGCAGTCGTTCCTCGGCCTCCGATTTCGGAGGGAAGAACTCGAACGAGAATGTGGGCTTACCCGCCGCGAAGGCGTCCCGAACCGAACGTGCCATGGCGCAAGCGTAGTGTCCGCTGTCGTGGCAGTGCCCGACCGTACCTCTGAAGATGGGCTGCCAGGCGCGTCGTGGCTCGTTTCAAGGTTCAACTCCGAGCTCGAGAGCTTCCTGGACGAACACGCCAAACTGCTCGTTGGTCTGCACCCTGATCTCGGCCTGCTGGCCGACGCAAGCCGAGCGTCGGTGATGTTCGGTGGTAAGAGGCTGCGTCCTACTTTTGTGTACTGGGGCTGGCGCACCGGCCAGGAACCGGACGCAGCGGGCGAAACGGCGTTGATCAGGGCGGCGGCAAGTCTTGAACTGCTACATGCCTGCGCACTCGTCCACGACGATGTGCTCGATTCGTCGGACACTCGTCGAGGTCAGCCTGCTGCCCACATCCGCTTCGCCCGCGAACACTGCCGTCAGAAATGGCCGGGGCAGTCGGCTGCGTTCGGCACAGCGGGGGCCATTCTGCTCGGCGATCTTCTGCTGTCTTGGGCGGAGGAGATGTTCACCGCCGCAATCTCCGAACTTCCCACGGACCGTTCGGCCCCGGCAATCCGGCAGTTCGACCTGATGCGCACCGAGGTCGTGGGGGGCCAGTTTCTCGATGTCCTCGCGCAGACCCGAGGCGCGTTCGATCCTGTCGAGGCGTTGCGCGTCATCGAATTCAAGACAAGCAAGTACACGATTCAACGGCCTCTGCTACTCGGTGCAGCTGCCGCAGGAGCGAGTCAGCAATTATTGGATGTACTCGCCGGCTACGGCCGGGCGCTGGGAGAAGCTTTTCAGCTCAGGGACGACCTGCTAGGTGTCTTTGGAGACCCCTCACAGACCGGCAAACCCGCCGGTGACGATCTGCGCGAGGGAAAGCGGACGCTTTTGGTCGCACTAGCGGTGCGAGCGGCAAGCGACGAGCAGCGCGCGCAACTGCTCGCCGGAGTCGGGAACCCCGACCTGGACGCCGCTGGAGTCGCGTCCTTGCAGACGATTCTCATAGCGACCGGCGCGCGGCGTGCTGTTGAAGATCGGATAACCGACCAAGCCCGGCGGGCCGAAAACGTGCTCAGCTCCTTGACGCCCGATCAGGTCACCGATGCGGATGAGTTCAACTACGCGGCGGGATCCGGGGCCGGACGGATAAGTACGGCTGCCCTCACTGCGCTGCTTGACCTTGCGCACGCCGCCGCGCATCGCACCTTCTGATTCGATGTCGCGGCGCAGGAGGCGAGTAAGCGCCCGCACCGATCGGGTCGTGATTGTCGGCGCCGGGCTCGGCGGGTTGGCTGCGGCGCTGCGACTGGCAGGAGCGCAACGTTCGGTTCGGGTCGTCGAATCGGGCACCGAAGCCGGCGGCCTGATGGGACGTTGGCGCAGTGGTGGGTATCAATTCGACACCGGGCCGACAGTCCTTACCATGCCAGAGCTGATCGACGATGCACTTGCATGCGTTGGCGAAAATCGATCAGACTGGCTGGATCTCATCGAGCTGACCCCGTCATATCGGGCTCAGTTCGCCGACGATTCGGTGCTGCAATCCTTCTCAAACGTGACCCAGATGGCGGACGAGGTCGCCAGGGTGTGCGGGCCGTACGAGGCGCACAATTATCTTCGGTTGGTCGACTATCTGACGGCGTTGTACCGAGCCGAATTCGACACCTACCTCGATCGCAATCTGGACAGTCCGTCTGACCTGTTCCGGCCTCAGGCGCTATCCCTGCTTCGACTTGGTGCCCTGCGTAGCCTCGATCGCGCGATCGGCAGCTACCTCACCGACGATCGGCTACGGCGCCTGTTCACATTCCAGTCGCTCTATGCCGGGGTAGCGCCCCAGCGTGCCAGAGCGATCTATGGCGTGATCGCATACCTGGATTCGATCTCGGGTGTCTGGTTCCCGAAGGGCGGCATGTACCAGGTTGCCGCCGCGCTCGCCGGAGCCGCTCAGAAGCATGGTGTCCAGTTCAGCTACGGCGACCGCGCCACCTCGGTCGAATTCAGTGATGGCCGGGCGAGAGCCGTGACGACGGCCGGCGGCGAGCGTATCGCCGCTGACGTCGTGATCATCAACTGCGACCTTGAGTCCGCATACCGTGATCTTCTGCCGCCCGAACTAGGCCTGTGGCGTAACCGTCGTCCGCGTTACTCCCCATCAGCCTTCGTTTGGCACGTCGGCTCCCGCGCCCCCCTGCCCCACCCGGCGCATCACACGATCTCGTTCGGTTCTGCGTGGTCGGAGACCTTCGAAGAGATCATCGGAAAGGGTCGACTGATGTCTGATCCGTCACTGCTGATCACGAGTCCCACGGTCACCGACCCGAGCAGGGCAGAAGACGGCCGCCATACGTACTTCGTACTGGCACCGTCGCCGAACATGGCGACCTCGAGCATCGACTGGTCCCGGGTCGGGCCACGCTACGTGGAGGAAATTGCGCAAGTACTCGCCAGTCGAGGTTTCGACACCGAGGGCGCATTCTCAAGCGGGCTCGAGGTTAGCCGGACGATGACACCCTCGGACTGGCGCGCTGGCGGCCTTGCCGCCGGTAGCCCGTTCGCCCTGGCCCACACCTTGGCCCAGACCGGGCCGATGCGACACCCCACCCAGCACCCGAAGGTAGACAACCTGCTGTTCTGCGGAGCCGGAGTACAACCAGGCGTCGGAATACCGACGGTGCTGCTGTCAGGCAAGCTTGCAGCGCAGCGAGTGACCGGCTGAGCCCCAGATAACTTGGCGTGACCGCGACGGCGACCACTTCAGCCGACATCTGAGACGATGGACAGATGGTCCGTACCGAGGCAGCAGCTGACTCGCTGCTCACGGACGACCGCCCGCGATCTCACCATTTGTTGCATCCGTTCGCCCGCCTCATCGACGGCTGGGACTTTCGCCGCATCGGATTAGCAGGCCTTGCAGGCACCATCTTGATCACTGTCGGAAGCTACGGTGCTGGCGCCCTACCTGCCAACGACCCGACTCGACAGATTCCGATCATCGGCTTGCTCAGGCACGGGTGGCTCGGGCTACACGTCGCGCTCGGGCTGTATTACATCGGGCTGAGTGTCTTGATCGTTGCCTGGTTGGTGCTGGGCCGCCTGCTGCTCACCGGAACGACCCGCGGCGAATCGGCGGTGCAGCGTGAGGTCATCGACCCCCGGGTCTTACGGCGAACGCTGATCCGATGGATGTTGCCGCTGCTGGTAAGCATGCCGTTGGCGAGCATGGACCTTTACAGCTACGCCGCGCAGGCGCAGTTGGCCAGGCTTGGTCGCGATCCGTATACGTTCACGCCCGCGGACCTGCCCGGCAAATTTCTCGACAACGTCGCCTGGAAGTGGGTCGACACGCCCTCGCCGTACGGCCCGCTCTGGGTGACCGTCTCCCGCTGGGTGGCGGCGGTAACCGGCGACCACGCCCTGCTCAGTGTTCTGGTTCTGCGCCTCATCCCATTCGCTGCAATCGTGGTCACCGCAAGACTGCTTCCAGGGCTCGCACGCCGGTTCGGCGGCCGGGGCGATCTGGCCCTGTGGTTGGCGATTGCGAATCCGCTGGTTCTCGTGCACGGCGTCGGCGGCGGCCACAACGACGCGGTGATGGTCGCCTTCATGGTGGCTGCCCTCGCGGTCGTGCTGATGCCGAACGCCGATTGGCGTCATCTCGCCGCAGGCGCGGCGCTGATGTCGCTTGCCGCCGCGATCAAAGCCCCCGGGGCGGTGGGGGTCGCGTTCATCGTCCCTATTTACCTCGCCGGGCGGAGTGACCTACGCCCGCGGGACTGGCTTCGGTACTGTCTGCTGGCTGCGGCAGCAGCCGCTCCCGTATTCGCCTTGATCACCTATCTGGTCGGCTACGGCAATGGCTGGACCAAGCAGATCAGCCCGGCTATTCCGGTCATCAATTTCATGTCTATCCCCACCATGCTCGGCGTGGTCTACAAGTTGGTCACCGGTCAACCACACGCCGGCTCATTGGTTGATCACACGATCAGGAGCTTCCGCCGGGCAGGGTCGATCGCAGCAGCCGCACTTCTCACGTATTTCTGGTTCCGGGCGGTGCGGACGTCCGCACTCCAGCTTCTGGCCTTAGCCCTGCTCACCGTGGTGATCCTCAGCCCGGCGGTACAGCCCTGGTATTTCACCTGGGCACTCGCCCCCGCGGCCCTGTTCATCGTCAGCCCACGGGCGGTCTCCTGGGTTGCCGCCGCCTCAGTGGCGTTGACCTTCCTCATCAGCCCGATGGGTTCGGGTCTGGAAGTCGCCCCCTACGTTCCTGCTGTGGTCGCCGCGGGCCTCGCCGCACGGGCGTTACTCGGACCCGTGGTGCACAGGTCACGGGCGACCCCGGGCGTGAGCGTGCCGCGGTGACCTCCTCGGACACGGCCGAACTGCATGCCGCCTATCAGTACTGCCGGCGCCTGAACGCTCGCCACGGAAAAACGTTTTACCTGGCTACTGCGCTACTCCCGGCGTCCAAGCGACCACCAATCCATGCCTTGTACGGGTTCGCCCGTTTCGCAGACGACATCGTCGACCAGAGTCCGGACTCCACGCTGTTGGATGGGAGTCCGAGCTACGTCGCCACCGGGTCGATTACCGCGCTGGCTGAGCGCACGGCACGACTAGGTCAATTGCGGGACGAGGTTTCCGACGCACTCTCCGGTCGCCCGGCACGACATCCGGTGGTGCGCGCGATGGCAGACACCGTCCAGCGCTTTGACATTGATCACCGGTACATCGAGGACTTTCTGGATTCGATGGCCCAGGACTTGACCGTCACGCGGTACGCGAGCTTCTCCGAACTCAAAACCTACATGTGGGGTAGCGCCTCGGTGATCGGGTTGCAACTGCTGCCGATCCTGGGTGTGACGGGTGACCGGAGCCATGCCGAGTCGGCCGCCAGCAACCTCGGGGTGGCCTTTCAGTTGACCAATTTCATTCGCGACGTGAGGGAGGACTATAGCCGCGGCCGAATCTACCTACCTCAACGGAGCATTACCGAACGCGGCGTGACGGAGGTGATGTTCTCGGCGCCGACCGCCAGCCCGGAATTGCGGGCGCTGATTGCCGACGAGATCGACCGAGCTCGCGGATTCTACGAACGCGCGCTAGCGGGGATCGCTCTTCTGGCACCTGATTCTCGCCACTGCGTTCGTACCGCTCTCGTCCTGTACAGCGACATACTCACTGAGATCGAGCAAGCTGACTACGACGTGCTGCGCCGTCGCGTACAGGTGCCGCGACGAAGACGGATCGCCGTAGGTTCGCGGGGCTATCTCGGAGCTCTGGCTGCCCGCCGTCCCAGATAGACCCAGCACGACAGGGTCAGCAGTATGAGTGCAAAGCCGAAGCCGAGATCCTCGATTGGGGCGTAGCAGAACCGTGGACCCAAGATTGTCGAGCGCCGGTACGAAACGATCGGTATACCGGTCAGAAGACCATTCACCAAAAGCTGAAACGCAAACAGGATGCCGTAGGCCACCCAATATGCCTTGCGTCGCAACAAGTTCGTTCGCAGTATGACGAGATCAACCATTAGGGCAGTACAGACGCCGAGCACGACCAGGGCTGTGTAACTCAAGGCTGATCAGCTGCCGGTTCGTCGCCGATGAGCCAGGCCGGGCGCCTGCGCCGTACGGCCTCGAGCGTCAGGACGGCGCACACCGGTATGGCGATGAAGAAGAAAACCTCCTCGATCGGAAGGCCTGCGATCGAGAGCCCGAGCAGGTAACGATGATCAAAAGTCCACTGGCCCGAGCGCACGGCGTACAAGTCCCAGCTGACGCCGAGCACGAATCCCGGGACCAGCGCCAAGGCAAGGCGTCGCCAGCGGCGATATACCCGGGTACGGAGTAATACCTCCAACGGCGCCGTGCCGACAACGCAGCAAGCAAGAATCGCGAGGTAAGTCAGGTGCCGCACGGAATGCAAGAGGCGCTAGTAGCCAGCAGCCTGCGCGCGCCGCTTGACCTCGGTAGCTCGGTTGTCGGCCAGGGCTTGGGCGGGTGTGCCAGGCAGGCTGTCATCGGCGCGGAACAGCCAATCCACAATCTCGGCATCGCTGAAACGCGCGTCCCGGAGCAAGGTGATGACGGCAGGGAGATGCTTCACGACTACCCCGCCGGCGACCAGCCCGCGTGGCACCGATCGGCGACCCTGAGCGTCCGATATCACGACGAGCTTGCCGTCCTTGATCAACTGATGCACCGCAGTGATCGGCACGCCGAGCAGTTCGGCAACGGCCGGCAGCGAAATCGGTTCCGCCGGGTCCGCGGCGCGCGCGTCGGTGCCGGCGGGGGCAGGTTGGCTGATGTCAGGCATGCAATCAGGGTGCCATGCCGCATCGTTACCGGATGCGCCAGCCTTCACGATTTGGCTCGGGCGACTCGGCAGAATCCTGATCGGTCCACGGTTTGGCATTACCGAAATTCGTTCGCAAGTACGCATCGTCACGGACACCCGCCGGAAAAGGCTGTCGCGTCACTTCACGACGCAGCGCGTCGACATCAAGCGGGACGGACGAGGCCGCGAGGACCAGATTGCCAAATCGACGGCCCTTCAGGACGTCATTCGAACTGACCAGAGTCACCGCGCCGAATACTTCCTGCAGGCCCGCCACCGCGCGCCGCAGATAGCGCAGCCCTGGTTCGTCCACCAAGTTTGCCAACAACAGCCCGTCGGCCCGCAGCACCCGCGAGACGTCGGTGAAGAAATCCTGCGTCGTGAGCTCGGCGGGTACCTTGCCGTCGGCGTAGGCGTCCAGGATGACCAGATCGGCACTCGAATCGGCGAGTTCGGCCACACCCTCACGGCCGCTGACGGGCCGGATCCTGATCCGATGCCCGCGCGGCAAGGGCAATTCGCGGCGAACCAGCTCGGTCAATTCGGCGTCGGGCTCGAGCACGATCTGTGGCGAGCCAGGCCGGGTCGCGGCGAGGTAGCGAGGCATCGTCAGAGCTCCACCGCCGATGTGCGTAGTTGCAACGGGTCCCTGTTTCCACGCGCCGAGCACGCTGGCGAAGAACTGCACGTACTCGAAATCCAGGTAGGTCGGGTCGCTGAGGTCGACATAAGACTGCCGCACCGCGTCCATGACGAGCATGCTGCCGCCGGGATGATCGTCGTCCGCGATGAGCTCGATTCGGGGCCTCACCGGGCCCGGTTGCGACATGCGGACAACTTTACTGACGGGCTGCGGTCGGTGCGCAGTGCGATTGTGCGGTGCGGTGCCCCTGCGATCGGCGGACACAAACTAGAATTGCCGGGTGCAGGCCGCCATGGATGACCCGATCGTCGGCCGTGTCCTCGAAGGCCGGTACCGAATCGTGCAGCGCCTCGCGCGCGGCGGGATGTCGACGGTCTATGCGGCCTTGGACGAGCGGTTAGATCGCGACGTCGCCGTCAAGGTCATGTCTTCGGCGCTGTCCACGGATCCGGCGTTCGCGGATCGGTTCTCTCGAGAGGCTAGGGTCGCGGCGAGGTTGTCGCACCCAAATGCGGTTTCGGTCTACGACCAGGGCACGGACGGCTCGCACGTATTTCTCGTCATGGAACTCGTCCGCGGTCGAACTCTTCGCGACTTGCTGCGCGAACGGGGTGTTCTCAACCCGGCCCAGGCTCTGTCGATCATGGAGCCGGTTCTAGGGGCACTCGCAGCCGCACACCGCGCCGGGCTCGTGCATCGGGATGTGAAGCCAGAAAATATCCTGCTCTCCGATGACGGCGCCGTGAAAGTCGCTGACTTCGGGTTGGCCAGGGCCGTGGAATCCGACGCGAGCAGCACGCGCACCGGCCTCATGATGGGCACCGTCGCCTACTGCCCGCCGGAGCAGATCGCGCGCGGCGCCGCAGATGCCCGCTCTGATGTGTATTCAGCCGGTATCGTGCTGTTCGAGCTCTTGACCGGGTCGGCACCTTTCGTCGGCGACAGCGCCATGGCGGTCGCATACCAACACGTCAACTCGGACGTGCCGCCGCCGTCTCGACGCCGTCCGGGCATTCCGCCGCAGTTGGATGAAGTCGTGCTACGGGCAACTCGCCGGGAGCCATCGGGCCGCCCGCTTGACGCCGGGGCGCTGCTGGCGGAGTTGCACGACGTTCGGATCGACCTCGGATTGCCGGTCGTGGCCGTACCCCCTAGACCTAGGCCGAACCACGACCTTGACGCGACGCAGGTCTTCGCCCCGGTCTCTGATCGGCGGAACAGCACAGCTCCCCGTACTGGCATCCCGAGTGGCTTCAGGCCTGAGGAACCGACCACTCCGACGCACGCTGCCCGTGGACTCGACCCGACGCAGCGGACAGCCGTCAGCGATCGCCCCGTTCAAGCGGCAGCGGCAGCGGCAGCGGCCAGCAAAGCTGGAAAGCCTGCTAAGGGAGATAAAGCACCCAAAGCTGGCAGACCGAGCAGCCGGCGCCGGCGCGCTCGTCGACGCACCGCAATCGTCGTGATCATCATCGTCCTACTCGGTCTCTTGACCGGTTACGGAACATGGTGGTTGACCGTGGGGCGGTACCGCCAGGTTCCGGATGTCTCCGGAATGACCCAATCGGTTGCCATCCAAAAACTGCGCGCCGATGGCTTCACAATCAACTCGGCAGTGAACCAGCAATACAGCGAGGATGTGAAGTCAGGCCAGATAATCGGCACCGACCCGGAAGCCAGCGCGCATCTGATCAAGGGCAAGCAGATAACGCTGATCGTTTCGCGCGGAGCAGAACGGTACAAGGTGCCGTCGGTGCTGAACAAACCGCTCACCGACGCCAAGCATGCACTTGAATTGGTGATCCCCGACGCCCAACTGATACCAAGCAGCCTCGCCGACCCCACCGGTCAGGTCGCTCAAGGCCTTGTACTGCGGACTGATCCCCCGACTGGCGCGCAAGTCAAGCGCGGTCAAGTCATCACCGTCTACGTGTCCAGCGGTCCACCGGTCATCGCAGTCCCAGATGTCACGGGACGAACCAGGGCCGATGCGCAGCAGGCACTCAGCAAGGCAGGATTCAAGCCGACTTTCACCGAAGACTTCTCCGACGATGTCGACCAGGGTGATGTGATCAGCACCTCCCCCGCCGCCAAAGCCTCCGCAGTCAAGTTCACAACAATCAGCGTCGTGATCTCCAAGGGCAAAGCCATCGTGACAATCCCGAACATTGCCAGTGGGGATGATCCCGATCAGGCAAAGTCCGCGCTGGAAGGTCTCGGGCTGGTCGTTGTTGTCAGCAAGAAATCGAAGGCTTTCCTGGACTTCAGCAGTTACAAAGTCGATCGGGTCGAGCCCGGCCCTGGAACGCAGGTACGTCGAGGCAGCACGGTAATACTGCGCGTCAAATGACCATCCTCGCCGTCCTTTAGGCTTGCGCACATGGTCATCGTGATGGCGCCGGGCGCCGGAGACACCGAAATCGCCAACGTGGTCGCCCACGTCGAGGCGCACGGCGGTCAGGCGTTTGTCAGCCGCGGAGTGAGCCGCACCATTATCGGTGTGGTGGGAACGGAGGCAGTGCTCGAGACTCTCGAAGCGGACGGACTGCCTGGTGTGGCTGACACCAAGCGAATCACGGCACCGTACAAATTGGTCTCGGCGGCCAACCACACCAAGCGCACCACCGTCCGAGTCGCCGGGGTGCCTATTGGACCTGACACTTTCACCCTGATAGCGGGCCCGTGCGCCGTCGAGACGCCGGAACAGACCTACGAATCCGCGATGCTGGCAAAGCGCGCGGGAGCCACGATACTGCGTGGTGGTGCTTACAAACCCCGAAGCTCGCCCTATGCGTTTCAGGGTCTGGCCATCGCCGGTTTGAAAATACTTGCCGAGGTTCGCGAGGCCACCGGCCTGCCGGTCGTGACCGAGGTGCTGGACGTCACCGACGTCGACGATGTCGCCGAATACGCCGACATGTTGCAGATCGGTGCGAGGAATATGCAGAACTTCGGACTGCTGCAGGCGGTCGGAAGCGCCGGCAAGCCAGTGATGCTCAAGCGTGGGCTGTCGGCCACTTACGAAGAATGGTTGATGGCCGCTGAGTACATCGCCCAACGCGGCAACCTCGACATCGTCCTCTGCGAACGAGGCGTGCGCGGGTTCGAACCATCGATTCGCAACATGTTCGATGTCTCAGCCGTACCGATGGTGCAGGCTCTCTCGCACTTGCCAATCATCGTCGATCCATCGCACGCGGCAGGACGGCGGGACCTGGTCGTGCCGTTGGCGCGGGCGGGCATCGCCGCGGGGGCCGACGGTGTCATGGTGGACGTTCATCCACATCCAGAAGCAGCGCTGGTCGACGGCGCGCAGGCGCTCACCGGTGAGTCACTGGACGAATTGGCTCAGGTCGTCACGACACTGCCAGCGTTGCTCGGTCGGACGTCAGCTGCCCATCGCGCTGGCTGACGGGCCGTCACAGTGTCAGCCAGCCGTAGCGTCAGCGAGCCGTTAGGGCGTGGTTGATTCAGCTGCGCACCATGGGCACGAGCACCTCAGCTGCCCGCTCGACTGCTGAATCATCGATATCGAGGTGCGTCACGAGCCGCACAAAGGTCGGACCGAGCGCTGAGACCAAAACACCGGCCTCGCGAGCGCGAGCAGCGACTGAACCCGCGTCTGCCACGTCGAGCACCACGATATTGGTCTCCGTCGTGCCGGGCTCGGCACCGAGCTGTTCGGCAAGCCAGGCCGCCCGAGCATGATCGTCGGCAAGCCGTTTCACGTTGTGCTGCAAGGCGAAGAGACCGGCTGCAGCGAGAATGCCCACCTGGCGCATTCCGGCGCCGTAGCGCTTGCGCCACACCCGCGCCTCGGCAATTCGCGCCGAATCCGCCACGAGCACCGAGCCGATCGGGGCTCCCAAACCCTTGGACAGACAAACCGAAACGGTGTCGAAGCCGGATGCGAGCTCGGGCAGGCTGTGGCCCGAGGCAACGTGAGCATTCCACAACCGAGCGCCGTCCAGATGCAATCCCAGGCCATTCTCGCGCCCGATGTCCTGGACCGCACGGATCGCATCCAACGGCTGTACCGTGCCGCCGCCGAAGTTGTGCGTGTTCTCCACTGCAATCGCTGCCGTCGACACGAGATATGGGCCCGCGTTAGGCGTGATGACGCCAGCCACGATCGCCGGATCGAGCAAGCCGCGTTTTGCCGGCCACGTCCTGGTAGTGATCCCGGAAAAGACGGCAGCCGCGCCAAGCTCGGCACGCACGACGTGAGCGGTGTGATCACACACCAGCTCCTGTCCGGGTTTCACCAACAGTCGCAAACCTAACTGGTTCGACAGCGACCCCGACGGGACGAACAAACCAGCCTCGTATCCCACCATGCGAGCGACCTCAGCCTCGAGCTCGTTGGCCGTCGGGTCGTCGCCGTACACGTCGTCGCCGACCTCCGCATCAGCCATTGCCTGACGCATCGCCTGGGACGGCCGGGTGACAGTGTCGCTACGCAGGTCGACCGTGCGTACGTCAGTGACAGGGCTGGACACCTAGGCGTTCCCCTCGAGCAGCTCCCGCTGACGTCGATCGGCAACCAAACGCTCCGCCACCCGAAACGCGAGTTCGAGGGACTGCTCGATGTTCAACCGAGGATCACAGGCTGTCTCATACCGACGACCGAGATCGGCGGCAGTCAAGTCCGCAGTGCCGCCGATGCACTCCGTCACGTCGTCGCCGGTGAGCTCGACGTGCAGTCCGCCGGGGTGAGTGCCGAGAGCCGAGTGCACGTCGAAGAAACCATCAACCTCATCGATGATGCGGTCCAGGTGCCGGGTCTTGATGCCGCCCGCGGTCTCTTCGGTATTGCCGTGCATCGGATCGCACTGCCAGACAACAAGATGCCCGGTCGATTGAACCTTCTCGATGATCGGAGGCAAGGCGTCGCGGACCTTCGAATTGCTCATCCGGCTGATAAGGGTCAACCGGCCGGGGATCCCGTCCGGATCGAGACGCTCGACGAGCTCGGCCGCGAAGGCCGGGCTTGTGGTGGGCCCGAGTTTCACCCCAATGGGGTTCGCGATGCGTGATACGAAGTCGAGGTGAGCGCCGTCCATCTGCCGGGTACGCTCCCCGACCCACACGAAGTGACCCGATAAATCGAAGGCACGGCCGCCTTCGATACGGGTCAGAGCGCGTTCGTATTCGAGAATCAACGCCTCGTGACTGGCATACAGCTCGACACCCTCGAGGGCGGCGTCATGCACGCCGCACGCCCGCATGAAGCGAACCGCGCGATCGATCTCCGCAGCAAGCTGCTCATATCGCGAGCCGGTCTCGGTATTACGGGCAAATGCCGTGTTCCAAGCATGGACCTTTTCGAGCGCGGCCAGGCCGCCACCGGCATAGGCACGCAAAAGATTGAGAGTCGACGCAGCGGTCGAGTAGGCCCGCAAGATGCGCCGCGGATCCGGAGTACGAGCTGCCAGATCGCCGTGCAGCTCGTTCACCATGTCACCGCGGTAGGACGGCAACCCGAACGCATCCAGGTCGGTCGAGCGTGGTTTGGCGTACTGGCCGGCCATCCGGCCGAGCTTCACCACTGGCATGGACGCGCCGTAAGTCAGCACCACAGACATCTGGAGCAAGATGCGAACCTTGCCGGCGATATCGGCCTGGGACGAGGTCGCAAACGTCTCGGCGCAATCGCCACCCTGGAGTAGAAACGCCTCGCCTCGAGCCACTTGCGCCAGGCGGGAGGTCAGTGCGTCAACCTCAGAAGCAACGACCAACGGGGGTAGTTCGGACAACGTTGCAGCAACCTCGCGGAGCACGTCCGTATCGGGCCAGTTCGGTTGCTGGGCGGCGGCCAACGTACGCCAAACGTCCAGGTTCAAGTCGTCGGACGGGCCGGTCGCGGTCGCGACCTTTCCGTGTTCGGCGTCGGATGCTGGATGAATGGTCGCGGTCACCGGTCCAGCGTAGGCAGCGAGGCAAATCTATAGTTACTGGCCCCCAGTCGGGAGACGCTCATCCGATCATTTGGTCTTCGCCGTCGAGACGCTCATCCGATCACTTGTCTTCGCCGTCGAGACGCTCATCCGATCACTTGTCTTCGCCGTCGAGACGCTCATCCGAAAAAGACCTCGGCCTCGGCGTACAACTCCGGCGGCACGGTCTTGAGTGTGGTCGTCGCAGCAGCGAGTGGGACGCGGACGATCGCGGTCCCCTGTAGCGCGACCATCTTTCCCCAATCCTGGGCCTGCACCGCGTCGATGGCATGCAACCCGAACCGAGTGGCTAACACCCGGTCGAAGGCGGTGGGCGTTCCACCACGCTGGATATGACCGAGGACGGTAGTCCGCGCTTCTTTCCCCGTCCGGGCCTCGATCTGCCCGGCAAGCCACTCGCCGATTCCACCGAGACGAACGTGACCGAATGCGTCAACGCCCTTCTCTAGCGTCTGCATCTCACCCTCGACTGGCTGTGCACCTTCGGCCACGACGATGATTGGGGCGTATTGGGACTGAAATCGGCTTTCAACATATGAGCAAACGCGTCCGACAGAGAACCGCTGCTCAGGGATGAGGATTACATTCGCGCCACCAGCTAGGCCAGAATTCAGGGCGATCCAGCCGGCGTGCCGTCCCATGACCTCAACGATCAACGCGCGGTGGTGAGACTCCGCCGTCGTGTGCAGCCTGTCGATCGCCTCCATAGCGATGTTCAGAGCGGTGTCGAAACCGAAGGTGTAGTCGGTCGCGTTCAGGTCGTTGTCAATGGTCTTGGGGACGCCGACGACGTTCACGCCCAGGTCGTGCAACTGGGTTGCGACTCCTAAAGTGTCCTCGCCGCCGATTGCAATCAGCGCGTCTACGCCAAACATGTGCAGGTTCTCGCGAATCCGGTCCACGCCGCCGTCTATCTTGAACGGATTTGTCCGCGACGAGCCGAGAATCGTGCCGCCACGAGGCAGAATGCCACGAACCTGCGGAATTCCCAGCTCCATGGTCAAGCCCTCGAGCGGCCCCTTCCAGCCGTCCCTGAAGCCTACGAACTCGTAGCCGTACATGCCGACACCTTTGCGGACGACGGCACGGATCACTGCGTTCAGTCCGGGGCAATCGCCGCCGCCGGTCAGGACACCGATGCGCATATCTGGCAAGCCTCCCAATGAAACTATGACTCGGTCGGGGTCGAACAGGACAGCACAGCTCGGTGGTGAGCCGGGTTCTTGACCCAAGCCGCCACCGAGCGCGAGCCTATCGGTCAGGTCACTGCTGCGGCTGCAACGCCGATATCGTGTTCCAGCGGGCGAGGTTGTGTCGCGCATCCGCCAAGGCGTCGTGTGCGTCCGCGCCTGCCGCCGGTAACGGCGGTGATCCCACAGCTTCCCAGTGCTGACGCAGTTCATGAGTGAATCGCGGGATCTGCCTCGGCAGAGCTCGCATGTCCCCCCACAGTTGCGCCAGGACGACATGGTCGTAGCTGGCCATCCACGCCCACAGCTCAATGGGTTCACCCGGCGCGAGCAGGAACTCGAGCAGGTCGTCGCGAATCTGGGCCCGGGATCGCCAAGCGGGGTGCGAAGGCGATGGAAGTTGGTTGAGCACGTGTCGACGCACCCATTCGATTGCCCGCGTTTCGTCGAACTCGGTGGAGACCGCGTAGAACTCCCGACCGGATTCGTCGACGACGCCGATCGACACCAGATCGATCGTCCTGCCGTCCTCGATGAACTCGCAGTCGTAGAAATACCGCACGTGTCCGGCCTTTCGGGATTCGTCTTCAGAAGGTTCAGGCTGTCGGCTCGAACAGTCTTACCCGGCGCGCTCCTCCGGCATGCGGTCAGCTGTGGTGGCACCGACCGCATCAGCCGCGGCTACGCCGCGAATTGCTCCGAACGCCACGTCGCCGCCATTCTGTCCCTTGACCTTGGCCGCATAAGTGTCCACGTACTCCTGCCCGGACAACTGCATGAGCTCGTACATGATCTCGTCGGTCATCGATCGCTCGACGAAGCGATCCCCCGACATGCCCTCGTACCGTGAGAAATCCAGCGGCGTACCGAACCTGATGCCAGGCCGGGGACGTAGCCTCGGGAGCTTGCGTCCGGTCGGCTGGATCTTCTCGGTATTGATCATCGCAACGGGTATCACCGGTACACCTGCTTCGAGGGCCATCCGCGCAACCCCGGTCTTGCCCTTGTACAGCCGTCCGTCCGGAGATCTGGTGCCCTCCGGGTAAATGCCGAGTAGATCGCCTGCGCTCAGGATGCGGATGCCAGCTGTGAGCGCGCCACGGGCAGCGTCGGCATCGTTGCGATCGACGGGCACCTGTCCGATTCCGGAAAAGAACAGCCGCGAGAACATGCCCTTCAGGCCGGGGGTAGTGAAATATTCGGCCTTGGCGAGAAAGGTCACGCGCCGGCGGACCATGAGCGGTAGGAAAAACGAGTCGCAGAACGAAAGGTGGTTGCTGGCAAGAATCGCGCCGCCGGATTCCGGCAAATTTTCAGCGCCCTCGACCCAGGGTCGCCAGATGCCCTTCAGCCACGGACCAAGTCCGATGTACTTCAGGAACCAATACAGCACCTTTGCGGCCTCCATAGTGAATGCTCTGCGCGATCGGTGGCTTGACCTTAGTCGCGGCAGCGGCCGACAGACAATTGTTGCGACGATCCGTTCGCCCGGGTGTTTCGCGCAACAGCAACGATCTGGGCATCCGGAGTAGCCCTGAGCCCCTACGGACGGCATGATTGGCATGTCGGTCGGCATCGAGCCACATCAGCTTGCCGAGACCCCCGGATGACCGTCAAGCTGAAGCAATACCCGCCCGTCAGGCAGACCAATTGGCAGAGGAGAAGGCGTTGCGCGTCCTTGAAGGTGCGGAGCCGTTTTCGGCCAACGGCGCCGGAGCCCGCGGGCGCATCGGCGTCTTGGTCAGCCACGGCTTCACTGGAACCCCGCAGAGCATGCGCCCCTGGGCCGAGCACCTGGCCGCGGAAGGGTTCTCTGTGCGGCTGCCTCGCCTGCCTGGGCACGGCACTAATTGGCAAGACATGAACAAGACTCGCTGGCAGGACTGGTACGCAGAGATCCGCGCCGCTTACACCGAACTCGCCGACACCTGCGATCAGGTTTTCGGTTTCGGCCTGTCGATGGGCGGCACGCTGGTGACCAGGCTGGCTGAGGAGGTCGGCGATGACATTTCCGGCCTCGTGCTCGTCAATCCTGCCTATGGGACGATGCGCAAAGATGCCCTCTTTGCCCGCTACGTCAGCTGGGCGATCAAATCACGGCCCGGGATCGGCAGTGACATCAAGAAGCAAGGTACGGCCGAACTAAGCTACGACAAGACACCTCTGAAAGCCTTCGTTTCTTTACAGGATCTCTGGAAAGTCGTCGTTACCGACCTGCACAAAGTCACTGCTCCCATTCTTTTCTTCCACAGTGCCGAGGACCACGTGGTTGATGCGCTGTCGGCGAAACTGTTGCACGCCCGGGCGACGTCGACGACCGTCACCGAAGTGACGTTGCCCAACAGCTACCACGTTGCGACAGTCGACCACGATGCGGAAACGATCTTCACCGGCAGTGTCAACTTCATCCAGGCCCACGCGGGCGCAGACACGAGCAACTGAAACGACTATGACTGGTTCCGCATCCGCCCATCGTGGACGTCGAGACAACGGCCTTGACTCGGAGAAGTTCTCGCCGGTCGCCGACGTCGATCCCAGACTGGCAGACCACCTGCTTGACGTTCTCGGTTTGCGCGACGTCCCCGCATATGTCGAACCAGCTCCAGCGACGAGCCCCGCGCTCGCGGACCGGTTGTACGTCGCCGCGGAGCTCACGGCCGAGGCGCGTGAGGTCTTGGCAGCTATCGCGGCGGAACTCGGCATCGAAGTCGCGAGGCACGGTCATCAAGGTTTTGGCGAGAACGACGACCCGCTCGAAGAGCGATCGGCGCCACCGGATCCGTTGAAAGACATCGACACCGACGCCGAGTTCAATGCGATTGTCGCGGGCCTGAACGATATTGACCGTCCGCTGTTCGAATTCACGGTTTCGCCGGCTGCCCACGCCGTGGGCGACACCGATCGGGAAGAACCGGTCGAGCACTTTGTACCGCCGGTCCCACCACCACTTCCTCGACCGGCGGGCGGTACCGCCCTCGCAGTGTTGGTGGTTCTGCTCGGCATTGCGTTGATCGCTTTCGGCGGCCCGCTGGGACTCCCCACCGATTTCCCTTTGCCCGCCGGCGTCGTATTGATTCTTTTCGGCACCGTCCTGCTGATTCTTCGGTTGCGGCCAGAGCCGCGAGATGATTCCGATGATGACGGAGCAGTCGTCTGAGGCTGCTGTGACGTGAGTCATCTCGTCCCACACCGTTCGCCTAACGTCCACTTCATGGTGTCTGGCCTGAAACCTGCCGCGCGGAATGTGGAGCGCGGAGGTGGTAGCCATGATGACTGCCGAAGAAACGGTGTTTATCCTGTGGTGCCGGCTGACCGGCAACGAGCCCACAGATTTCGGCGACGACGAGCGCGAGGCCTTCATCGCCCGACCGCAGGTGACCGAGCTCGCCCAAACGCCCTACGCGGTTCTGCTGGACGCAGGCATAACCGCGGCCAGGCGCGGGTCGCTCCCCCTGGAGCGTTGGCTTGGTGCGGTTCGCACCGTACGACCCGTCGGCGCCTGAGCAGCCCCACCGACCAGATCGCTGCCTGACCAGATCGGATGCCTGACCAGATCGCTGCATGAACAACCCCCTCGTAGGGTGTCCATGTCATGGATAAAGCGGGCAGCGGTCAAACGGGCAGCGGTCAAACAGGCAGCGCCGCCACAAAACCCACTTCCTCGACGGAGTTCGCTCGACGCATCTTGGCGATCCGACGTGCTCGCCCGAGCTGCGGCGCGGTCACGGTCGTAGCCATCGACGGTGGCGCGGCATCGGGCAAGACAACCCTGGCCGCGGCGCTCGCACAACAATTCGTCGCCAGCGCCACCGTGCATACCGATGATTTGCTGAACGGCTGGGCCGATCAGTTCGGGTTCTGGTCACGGTTGCGCGAACAGGTCCTGCGTCCACTCGCAGCAGGTCGCGCGGGTCATTATCAACGCTATGACTGGAATCTAGGACGGTTCCAAAACGAGTTCGTGACGGTGCCGGTGGTGCCAACACTGTTCGTCGAAGGTGTTTCGGCTATCGAGGCGTGCGCATCGTGGTCAAGTTACGGCGTTTTCATCGACGTCAGCCGGCAGGATCGTGAGCTCCACTGGCGTCGCCGCGACGGCGAACTAGGCGATGAGGCGCGTCGATGGCTGGACCGGGAGGACGAGTACTTCGCCTCGAGATCAATCACGGCGGACTGGGTTGTCCAGCGAGGCGATAGCTTGCCTTAGCTGATAGCCGAGATGGCGCGGACCGATCCCTAGTTACCCCGACGAGCGAGGTCGGCTGCTCCTACCAGTCCCGCCTGCGGTCCGAGTTCAGCGAGTCTGACCGCGGCCACGGGTCGAAACCCGCGGCCCGTCAGCGACTCTGCGAAGGCTTGCTTCGCGGGCTCCAGGAGAAGCAAGCCTGCTTCGGACACACCTCCGCCAATGACGAACACCGACGGATCGATGATCGCCGCAAGATTTGCCATCCCGCGGCCCAGCCAGCGGCCCATCGTCGTGTAGATCTCGATCGCCGACGGATCACCCTCCCGCGCAGCCTGCGTCACGACAGCGCCAGTCAACCGATCGAGATCGCCTCCGGCCAGCCTCATCAGGTGGTGTGCCGCCACTGGCGATACGTCGGCCAACTCTCGGGCGTCCCGAGCCAGGGCGCGACCTGAGGCGTACATCTCCCAGCAACCCCTGTTGCCGCAAGCGCAGCGACGCCCGTCCGGAACGACAGCCATATGGCCGTACTCGCAAGCGATCCCGTACGCACCCCGAAACAGGACACCACCGACCACGAGTCCGCCACCGATACCGGTGCCGAGTGTGATCATGATCGCGACCGGATGTTCGCGGGCGGCGCCGAACCGATACTCGGCCCAGGCTGCAGCGTTGGCGTCATTCTCGACAACCACCGGCACTCCGATCGCCTCTGCCAGGGCATCGCGAAGCGGCTCATTGCGCCACGCCAGATGCGGCGAGAACAGCACAGTCGCTCGGTCATTGGCTATCCAACCTGCGGCGCCGATACCCACTGCCGAAACAGCGTGCCGGCTGCTGAGTTCAGTGACCGCGTCAGCTATAACCGCTTCGGTCTGGGCGACATCATCGCCCGGCGTTAGACGCCGAGTCGTCTCGATGACCTGACCGGATTCATCCACCACGCCCGCGAGCACCTTCGTGCCCCCGATGTCGACGCCGATCGCAAGAGACATCGTCAGCGCTCCTCAGCTGCGGAGTCGAGATTGATCTTTTGGACACGTGGCCTCGCTGAATCCTCAGCTTTCTGATCGGTCGGCTCGCTCGTTGCCCCGGCTGTTGACAACGCGTCCCCCAGAGCGTGCAGAAGGCCGGCGAATGCGCCCTGGACTTCGGTTACCCGCTCGCCCAGCTCAGGACGGTCGCCGCGGATCACGCTGATCAGCTGACACAGTGGACACCGTGCGCACTCTGGCGCGCCGGTGGCGATCTTGGCAGCGGAATCACCCAGGTTGGTGTGGAACCAGTCCTGCGCTGCCGCGATCAACTTCGCAGCCTCGTCTCCCAGGGACCCGACAGAGGCAGACTGTGCGGTCCCGCCAGAAGATCCCGCCGTGGCCGCATCTGGCTCGGGGCCAGAACTCTGATCGTCCATCATTGCCTCCGCCAGTAATTCGGATCTGGCACGAACCGTAACGAGAGCAGGCCATCGGACACACTGCCAGATGACACCGAACATCTGCGAAGCGCACTCGGCAGGGTCAAAACGCGCCGATGACCGGAGACGGTGACCACAAGATCGTCGCCGCTCCGGCTCGCCTCGACCTGGCCCTTGGCAGCGAGGGGAAGGGAGATCGTCAGCACGAACTCCCGACCGGCGCCGACCGGCGTGGAGTCGGTCATCGGCGAGTCCTGCGACCCGGAACTAGCTGCTGTCGAGTTGGGCACTGCGGTCACGGTGAGCAGTGGTCGCGCTGCGATCGGCGCCGCGGGATCGTGGCCGGGCAAGACGTCATAAAGGTCATCGGCAACCTGCCTGAGCGCGTCCAACCCGACCGGCTCGGCTGGACGGTAAGCCGCCTCGCGTATCGATAGTCCGGCGAAGGAGTCCGCGATGAAGTCCAATTGCTCGCGCTGGGCAGCTACCCATGCTCGTTGCCAATCCGACGCGTTGGGCTCCCCGAGCCTGGAGCGGCTCCGTCCGTCGCCCGTCGCTGAAGGCTGTCGCGCGCTCACTTCTGGCAACGGAAATACTCTGTTGGCCACGACCTCATCGACTTGGTAGCCGTAAAGCGAGAGCGCAGTGAACATCCGCCGCGCTTCCGCTGTGACAACGGCTTCGGGTGTCAGGACGAGACGCACCGACGTTACCGCCGGGTCAGCGAGCATTTCGCGCACCGCCGCGAGGTCCTCGGCTAACCGCACAATCGCGCCGAAGGCAGCGTCAGAAGGGATTGCCGCACGGCGGCCCAGGATCGAAGCGAGCGGACGCATCCCGCGAGCGAGGTTGCGGTGCAGCGGAAATACCTTGCTGAGATACCACCCCAAAGCCTCGGGCAAAGCGAGCAGTCGCAGGGTTTCGGCAGTCGCGGCGCAATCGACAATCAGAACGTCCCACTCGCCGGATTGAGCCAGCTCATGGACAGCCAGCAGGGCCAGAACCTCGTCGATGCCCGGCAGGACCGTGAGTTCCTCAGCCGTAATCGGATCAAGGCCACCTTGCGCCAACACGTCGAGGAGATACTGCTGGACATCTCGCCAAGCGACTTCGAACCGCCGCTGAGTGTCGATCTCAACAGCCTTCAGGCCTGGTGCGACCTCGGTTGGCTCCCGAGATAGACCAACGCCGAGGGCATCCGAAAGCGAGTGAGCGCCGTCTGTCGAGACGAGCAAGGTCTTCATGCCTCGATCGGCCAGGCGCAGACCCGTAGCGGCTGAGGTGGTGGTCTTACCCACACCGCCCTTACCAGTGAAGAGAATGATTCGCATGCGCCCTCGCTGGCGCTCGGTCGATGCTCACCCGAGGTCGCCTCAGCATCACCACTCGGCTACCCACGGCCTCCGCTCCTCCCTCGCTAGCGCTCGGTCGATGCTCACCCGCGGTCGCCTCAGCATCACCACTCGGCTACCCACGGCCTTCGACACGCTTTTTTAGCTCTTTCAGGGCGGTGTCCATGATGACTTTCTCCGCCTTCCTCTTGAGCATGCCGAGCATCGGGATACTCAGATCCACGGTCAGGCTGTAGGTGACCTCAGTCTGGTCGCCGTTGGCCGCTAAACTATAGGAACCGTCCTGTGCCTTCTGCATCTGTCCTTTGACCAGCGTCCATGAAACCTGACGGTCGCCGTCCCACGTGTAGGCAAGTTCGTATTCGTCCCGAATCGCTCCAGCATCGATCTTGAAGGCGACCTGCTGTGCCCGTCCTTCGGGGCCGGCAACTGTAACGATCGCCGACTTGACCGAACCCGCCCATTGCGGATAGCTGGCAAAATCTGCGATGACCGCCATCACTGCTGACGGCGGCGCATCCACGGAGATCGACTGCGTTGACTGATCGGCCATGCGCGAAGGCTACCGCCGAGCGATGCAAGCAGGACGCACGGCACCTTTCAGTGCTGTGCCACCGTAGTGGCGGCGCGGCCGACGGACACCAGTTTCTGGGTTAATCAGAGCTTCGGAAGGATAATGAATGCGTACCGTGACCGGTATAGCGATCCGAAGTCAGTGTCCGAGGGCTGAAGAAGAAGTTATCGTTCGGTACGAGCAGACCTCCCGCGAAAGGTGCGTAATCGAGTGCGCGAGCTGACCATCCCGAGCGCCGGTGTGCCGAAACAGAACAGCGCCGCCAGATACGTCTTCGACAACGCGGTGGACCGACCGGAGAACGTCGCGATCAAGGTGCGCGGAACCGACGGCTGGTCGGACGTGACGTCGGCTGAATTCGCCAATTCGGTGATAGCCATCGCCAAGGGCCTGCTCGCCGCTGGTATCGATGCAGGCGATCGCGTCGCCCTCATGAGCAAGACCCGATACGAATGGACCTTGTTCGACTTCGCGATTCTCGCTCTTGGCGCCGTGGTGGTGCCCATTTATGAGACGTCATCGGCCGAGCAGATCGAATGGATCATGACCGACTCCCAGGCCAGGGTGCTGATCCTCGAGAGTGCCGCCCACGCTGCGCTTCTCGAGGAGGTTCGGGCAAGGATCCCAGACCTCGAACATGTCTGGCAGATAGAGGCTCAAGCCGTCGAACAGCTGACCGAGGCAGGCTCAGCCATCGACACTGCTGAGGTCCACAAGCGCCTCGACGCGACCGTTCCTGGCGACCTTGCATCGTTGATCTACACCTCCGGGACCACCGGTCGGCCCAAGGGTTGCGAACTCACGCACGCAAATTTCTTGGCCGAGGTATTCGAGATCGTGAGCGGGCTCGACCACCTGTTCAACGAGGACTCCTCGACGCTGCTCTTTCTGCCGATCGCGCACGTCTTCGGCCGGGCGATCGAGGTCGGCGCGATAGCGACAGGCACCACGCTTGGTCATACCGGAGACATCGCGAACCTCATCGCAGATCTAGGCTCCTTCAAACCGAAATTCGTACTCAGCGTGCCCCGGGTCTTCGAGAAGGTCTACAACACGGCTAAACAACGCGCGCAGGCGGACGGCAAGGGACCGATCTTCGATCGGTCAGAACGCGTTGCGATCGCCTATTCCGAGTCGTTGGATGAACGTGGCCCGGGAATCGCACTCAAGGCACAGCATGCAATTTTTGACAAACTCGTCTACGGAAAGCTGCGCGCGGCCTTGGGCGGCAGGTGTGAGGCCGCGATTTCCGGTGGCGCGCCTCTCGGGGCGAGGCTCGGGCACTTCTTCCGCGGGATCGGCGTGACAACCTACGAGGGATATGGCCTCACCGAAACCACCGCGGGCATTTTCTTGAATGTGCCCGACCGGGTGAAGATTGGGACGGTCGGTCGGCCTGTCGGTGGCACGAGTGTCCGGATTGCCGAAGACGGCGAAGTGTTGCTGTCGGGCCCGGTGGTCTTTCCCGGCTACTGGCGCAACGAGTCTGCAACGGCCGCCGCCTTTGAGGAAAGCGCGGGAAAGCGATGGTTTCGTACCGGCGACATCGGCGAGATTGACAACGACGGCTTTCTCAAGATCACCGGACGCAAGAAGGAACTCATCGTTACGGCGAATGGAAAGAATGTGGCGCCGGCGATCTTGGAAGATCGTGTCCGCGCGCATTGGCTGATCAGCCAATGTCTCGTTGTCGGCGACCAACAACCCTTCGTAGCCGCGCTGATCACCATCGACCCCGATTCGTTCCCGACGTGGCGGGACAAGGCTGGCAAGCCAGCTACCGCCACGCTTGCCGAGCTTGTGGATGATCCGGACCTGAACGCCGAAGTTCAGGTGGCAATCGACGACGCGAACAAAGCAGTCTCCCAGGCCGAGGCGATCAAGAAGTTCACCATCCTGCCGGATGATTGGACGGAGGCGACTGGTGAACTCACGCCGTCGCTAAAGCTCAAGCGCAACATGGTCATGGCACAGTTTTCGGACGAGATCGCTACCTTGTATTCGGTCGATTCGCGGCCCGCACGCGATCAGAGTTGAAGTAACTCAGCAAGACGTTCGGCTATCGTGTCCCACTGCCACGCCTCTTCGACCCACTCGCGGCCCGCTTTACCGTAGTTTGCGGCTAGGGCGAGGTCCGTCAACAACCGCCCCACTTCGCTCGCCACGGCTGCTGCGCTCGTCCCGTCGACCACCCGGCCGGTGACGCCGTCGCGCACAGCGTCCGGCGCTCCACCAGAATCACCCGCAATTACTGGAAGTCCGGACGCGGATGCTTCCAAGAACACGATGCCCAAACCCTCGACGTCCATGCCGAAGCGGCGGGTGCGGCAAGGCATGGCAAAAACATCCCCGGCGGCGAAGTGCGCGGGGAGCTCTTCGTGATCGACGCCGCCGGTGAACACCACGTGTTCGGTGACACCGAGGCGAGCCGCAGCAGCACGGAGGTCCTTCTCATACGGACCTTTGCCTACCAGAAGTAAGGCGGCTCCCGGCGCTGCCCGCCGGATTGCCGGCAGCGCCGCAACGAGAGTGTCCTGGCCCTTGCGGGGCACCAGCCGAGAAACGCACACGACGACCGGACGGTCCTGCAGTCCATATCTCTCGCGGATTGCGGTGCCGCTGACGTCCGGATTGAAGGTCGCCGGATCAACGCCTGGCGTCAACTGACGCATGGTCGCCCTCGGGCCAAAGGCGGGCGCCAGCCGACGGCGTGTGTACTCCCCCAAGTAGGTGACTACATCTACTGAATTGCCGATCCGGCGCAGCGCTTGACGAGCAATCGGAAGCATCGTCCAGCCAACTTCATGTCCGTGCGTAGTCGCGACCAGGCGTCGCACTCCAGCGGTCCGAAGGGCCGGTGCGAGTAGGCCGAGTGGCGCGGCCGCGCCGAACCACACCGAAGTCGCACCGAACTCTCTAGCCGCCGCCAGCACCCGGCGGCGTGCGCCGGGCGTTGGTACCAACAGTCCTGTCGGATGCCTCAGGACCGGAAATGACAGCTCACCATCGAAGGCGTTGGCCTCCGGGAAGTCCGAGCAGTACACCGCAAGCTGACCGGCAGGCAGACGGCGAGCGAGCTCATAGACGAACGATTGAATCCCACCTTGACGCGGCGGAAAGTCATTCGTAACGATCAGAAGCTTTCTAGTATTCATCGCAGGGCAGCGTACTGTTCGCGACGACCATCGACGCGATGAGATACGCGACGCCGTCTGGTCATTCTCATTGCGGTGGACCTCATTTCAGCTCGCCGCGAAGCTCGGCCTGCCAAGCGCGGGTGAATTCGGTCAGACTGATCCCGAGCACAGACCGCAGCGCCGCCTCGGACGCGTTCGCGGGATCCGATCTCGCCGCGAGGCTGACGGCCTTATAAAAGCGGACCAACCCCTTCTGCCCGACCCGCTGCGCTACGAGCGTGCAGGCGAGCCAGGACTCCTCGTAGACCTGAGGTAGCCGGCTGTTGGAGCCATCGAACTCAGCGTTTGACGGAAGTGCGCCCGGTATGCGGCCCTGACGGATCTCAGCAGCCAGCTCTGATGCCGATTGCGCCGTCGCAATGCCTGAATCCAGGTTCCCCACATAGTCGGCAAAGCCCTCGACGACCCAGCTCGGCATCTGGTTGGAGGTCGAGGCTCGCGCCGCAATGTGAGTTAGCTCGTGTCGTATGACCAGGCGCCGTCCCGATGCGTCCATCCGCGCCAGCGTTATCGGATTGAGCACGATGCGCGCACCTAACACCGTGCCGTCGGCCTGCACCCGGTCAGCCACGGAGAGAGCAGCGATGTTGCTCACGTCACCGCTATCACCCGTCAGCGCGATGAACTCGGCTTCGGTACTGGGGATCAGAACGGCGACGTGGCTGTTCCAAGCCGGACCCCAGATTTCGGTAACGGCCGCGATGGAATCCTCGACCAACTGGCCGTAGCTCTGAAGGTCGGCTCTCTGAGCGGGATGCGACAGCACAAGGGTGTGCGTTCCCGTCCGCACGCTCAGCGGGCCAAAGTCCCATGGACCCATCCATGAGTGGTCGCCCGCCGGTTCGGCGTCGGTGTCGCCGGCAATCCGCCAGCCGTTGGCACGCTTCACTAGTGTGAGCCACTCGTCCTTCGAGGTGGGTAGTAGATCCACCCGATCAAGCGCATAACTGAGTTGGACGTGCAGAACGACCACCCTCGCACCCAATCGCTCGGCCGCTGCGTCGAGAATCTCGGCGCTGGTGATGGGGGCAGTCAGCGAATACCGCCACGTTTTCACGGGCACCTGAGCGAGGTTGGCGAAGACAGCGCGCTGCCGCGAGTAAAAGTCGGCAGCGCGGGAATCCGCATCGAGACCAGCTGCCCACGACGAGCCGTCCCGCGCTAGGAGCGCGGCGGCATGAGCGTTGAGCGCACCCAACGCCTGCTGCATCTCGGCACCCGTTGGGGCGGCGGCGTCCGCGGCCAGGCGGGCGTCGCCAGAGTGGGGACGCAATGATCGGACCACCCAGAACGCCCCGCAGACCAACAGTGCAACTGCGATGAAGGCGATCAAACGTGTGGGCCGACCGCGCCGAGCTAGCGGCGGCGTTTGCCTCGCAAGCGAAACGCCAGCGGGCGGGGCCGTTTCCGGCTCCCGCCCGCTGGCGTCTGTGCTGGAGGTCACCCGACGCGGGTCGCGCCTGAGTAATCGCTCATGTTGGCAAGTGGGCTGATCTTCACGACATCGCCAGTGGTAGGCGCGTGGACCATCATTCCGTTGCCGATGTAGATGCCAACGTGGTACGCCGGTGAGCCGAAGAACACCAGATCACCCGGCTGCAGTTCACTCTCGCTGACCGGCGTGCCGAGACCTTGCTGCTCGGCGGATTGGTGCGGCAAGCTGACGCCCGCCTGGCCCCAAGCCCACATGGTCAGACCGGAACAGTCGTAGGAATCCGGCCCCGCAGCACCCCACTGATACGGCTTGCCCTGTTGCGACAATGCGGCGGCAACCGCGGCGGCAGCGCCCTTCGAAGTCGAGACCATGGGCGTGGCAGCAATCTTCACCTGTTGCTGCTCGACCTGTTGTATTTGGACCTTCGTTGGCGTAGGCGCGGCCTTGGCCAGGAAGGCAGCACGCTCTTCAGCGGAAAGGCTGTTGAACAAGGACTGTTGCTTCGCGATGTCTCCTGCTACTGCGGCGCGTTGCTGGTCAACGCTGGCGCGCAACGCGAGAGAGTTGGCCACGAGTTGTTTGGCCTTCGCCTCGGCCTGCGCGAGGGTGACAGTGGCATGGCCCGCAGCGACAGCGACCTCTTTCTGGTGCATAGCGAGGAAGCTCAGCGACTGCATCTTCTCCAGGTAATTCTGGCCGGAGCTGCTGTCGAGCAGTGCTGCCGTCCGGCTGAACGACGCTCCCCGGTACTGGGCGGCCAGCGACGTCGCAAGCGCATGTCGGGCAACGGTCAACGCGGTCGCAGCAGCGACCGCGGCTTTGTCCGCTTCCGCGGCAGCTTTTTCCGCCTTGGTCACATTGATCTGGGCGAGGTTGTATTTCTCGGCGAGCTGCTCGTTCGAGATCGCGAGCTGCGCGAGTGTCACTTTGACTTCGGCGGAAGTCTTTGGAGCAGCCGGCGGCGTCGGCGTCTGCAGATGAGGGGCGGCGGTTGCGGCAATCGGAGCGACCATTACTGCGCCGACAAGGAGTGCTACGCCCAAGATCACGCGGGGCAAATGTGCCGTACGAGTCAACGCCACGGTTGGCGGAACTCCTCTTCCACTCGACCGCCTACCGAGTTAGCTGTCGGGTTCGGGCCTGGAAGTTGCCCTACGACGCGGCCTTCACGACCAGCGGAGCGAGTTCTCGTTTCGCTCGTCGCAACAGCGCGTCGATTCACCCCAGTAACCTGGGTCCCCGGCTCGACATTGTCGGACCTGATCAAGGCAAGCGATCAGATTCGATCAACTGGACGTCGACTCGGCGGTACCTTTCGGCGCTCCCCGGTTCAGAGAGTGATTCACCGGAAGGTCTCGGAAAGGTTACGTTACGGCCACGAGGCAGGGCAATCCATGGTCGGCGTGTCCCGGGGGATTGATGTCGCATAGGGGCCAAATCATGCGATTGCACTCCGCTTGGGTTCGCCGGTTGCAGCAGGCGGCGGAGCCGCGACCGGCCCGGGCGTCGTTGGCACCAGGCGCAGTGGGGGCAACAAGCCGGCGCCGGCGAGCGCTCCCAATGCGTTTTGCTCGGGTCCGTCGAGTTCGACGGACCCCTGCCTTGGCCCGAGGAGAACGGTCATCACGCAATCGCCGCACGCGATGTCGCGAACCGCACAGGTGTCGCAGTCGATGAGCATGCTCATTACCTCTCTGCGGCAATCAGCCAGCGTGTGCGTCTCGGGCCTCCTAGCCTGCCCAAGCCGGCGAATACCGCTTCTGAATGCCGCCCGTGGAGTGATGCTTTTGTGAATGCCGTTCAGATTTGGCCGGCATCAACACCGTAGAAAGCACCTACGACAGTTTTCGGAAACCACAGTTATCGGTCACCCGAGCGCACGGCCGGGTTGGTCAGTTCCGTCGTACCTCGGCGCTAGCGTCCCGAACGTGCCCACCATTCAGAGCAGGCCGGTGTTCCCGCCGGCGCCACCGCCGCAACGGCAGCCGCCTTACGTGCAGTTGAATTTCGACGAGTTGGACGAGCCATTACGGTCAACCACGTTCGTCGTTGTCGACCTCGAGACCACGGGCGGCGCTGCCGGGTCTGACTCGATCACCGAGATCGGCGCGGTGAAGGTATGCAACGGCGAGATCCTCGGTGAGTTCGCGACGCTGGTAGATCCCGGTGAGCCGATCTCACCCTTCATCAGCGTCCTCACCGGTATCACCGATCGCATGGTCGCTCAGGCGCCCCGCATCTCTGCCGTGCTCCCCTCTTTTCTGGAGTTCGCGGCCGGCTCCGTTCTGGTTGCGCACAACGCACCCTTCGATATCGGTTTCTTGAAGGCGGCCTGCGCGGCACACGGCACGCGCTGGCCGAACTTCGCCGTTGTCGATACCGCAGTGCTGGCTCGACGCATCCTGACCCGCGACGAGGTTCCCAACTGCAAGCTCGCGACGCTGGCCGGCTTCTTCCGCGCCACCACCACGCCCAATCACCGTGCCCTGTCCGATGCGCGAGCCACCGTCGACGTTTTGCACGGTCTGGTCAGCCGATTGGGCGTGCTCGGTGTGCACTCATTGCCCGAACTTCGTGCCTTCACCGCCCAGGTGAGCGACGCACAGCGCCGCAAACGCCACTTGGCCGATGACCTCCCACACGCACCAGGCGTATACGTGTTCTCCGACAGCGCCGGTTCGCCGCTCTACGTCGGGACGAGCAAGGACCTTCGCAGTCGCGTGCGACAGTATTTTGTCGCCTCTGAGACCCGTTCAAGGATGGGCGAGATGGTCGGACTGGCGGAGTCTGTGGACGCAATCGTGTGCGCGCACGCCCTCGAAGCGCAGGTACGTGAGCTCCGGATGATCACGGCCCTGAAACCCCGCTACAACCGTCGCTCCAAGAACAGCGATCGGACGGTCTGGCTGAAATTGACCCACGAGGTGTTTCCACGCCTGTCAGTGGTTCGAGAGGTCAAGTCCGACGGCGCCGACTATCTGGGGCCCTTGCGATCTACTCGCCAGGCCGAGCAGCTGCGTGACGCGATTCATGACGCCGTTCCACTACGTCAATGCACGGAACGGCTCTCGCCAGGGCGGGCCGTCCGTTCGGCCTGCACGCTGGCAGGCATCGGCAAATGCAGCACACCGTGCGAGGACAGGGTCACTCCTGCTGACTACGCCCAGCTCGTCGCCAAACTTGTCGAGGCGTGGCGCTCAGACGTTGGCAACCTCATCGGACCACTTCGCGATCGACTGACTGCGCTTTCTGCGGCACAGCGTTACGAAGAGGCCGCGCTGCAAAGGGACAGAATCGCCACATTGGTTCGCAGCTGCGCGCGCACTCAGTCGCTGACAGCGATCAGCACAATCGATGAGCTGGTCGCCGCAAGACCGGACGGTGCTGGCGGCTGGGACCTTGCCGTGATCCGAAACGGCCGACTCGTCGCAGCCGAGACCGCACCGCGCGGCGTGCCTCCGATGCCGATTGTCGAGTCGATGGTCGCGACCGCCGAGGCCCTGCCGACGGCCAGCGGCCATGCGCTGTTCGCAGTGGTCGAAGAGACCGAGATTCTGCTGCGCTGGCTGGGCGAATCTGGCGTCCGTCTCGTTCGGTGCAGCCAGCCGTGGGCCCTACCCGCTACCGGCGCAGCTCGCCAACGCAGCTGGCTAGCCTCAGCCACCGCAGCCGGACGCCGGGTGAATCCGTTCGTGGACCGACGCAGATTGCCCTTGGTCGCTCGACCAGTGCGATGATCGCGCAGTTCTCGCCGAACGGCTGGCATGACTGGCCCTACGATGAGCGGGTGATTACCTCCATCGTCATGATCAGCGTCGAAGCCAACCGCATCCCCGAGGTCGCGCAGGAGATCGCCGACATTGACGGCGTGAGTGAGGTGTACAGCGTCGCGGGCGACGCCGATCTCATTGCGATCGTTCGAGTGCGCGAATTCGAGCACATCGCCGAAGTCATCGCCGGCCGTCTCAGCAAGGTCGAGGGCGTACTGCATACCGACACCCACGTTGCGTTTCGTGCCTATTCCCAGCACGACCTGGACGCCGCATTCTCGATCGGATACACCGAACCTTCGTAGCGCTGCCTCCCAGTCACGACTCGTGCTGGTGGCGGAGCCGCCAGCGGTCGATCCAAGTGCATCTCTTGCGCCGAACGTTTCTTTATTGGAGGCTCGCCGCATCAGCACCGCTCCGCAAGGAGGACGAGGAGGCACGAAATGGCAGTTCAGGCCAATCTGTCCAAGGCCCTCGACAAGTCGTATGAAGACAAGACCGTCAAAGAAGTTCTGGATGCGCCACCGTCGGCCCTCGCAGGTCTGACAACCGAGCACGACGCCGTCCTCAAGGAGAAGTTCGGCATCGACACGGTCCGTGAACTCGGGTCGAACAAGTACTTCGCCCTAGCGGGCGTACTGGTCGCCCTTGAGAACAAAGAGGGCTAACAAAGCGGGCCGAGAGTGGGGGGTAGCCAGCAGCTCGCCACCTGCGAACGCCAGCACCGGGAACGCCTGCACCGGAATGCCCGCACGGGAAACTAGGAGCAGGATCACCGCGTGACCTCGATATTCCAGCGCGCTCTCGGTAAGGACTTTGCGCTGCTGCATCCGAAGCTACAACGGCGACTGAGCATGTCCAGTGCAAGCGGGACAGCGCAGATCGGTGGCGGAGTCATGACGCATTTGACCCGGGGGGCGCTGGCAGCGCGGCCGATCGCGCTCGCGGGCCGACACCGGCGACTGGAGTTGCCGGCTTCGGGTGCCGACGTCGCATATGACCTTGCCAACTACGCGTACCTCGACACCCTCGGCCGCGAGACATTTGCGTACTCGCGCCGATTTCACCCTGCCGGTCGTGAGAACCGTTTCGATGACACGATGATCTTCAGCGAGAACCGCGGCTGCATCGTCAACTACCTGGGTTCACACCAAGACATCGCAGCTGAACTACAACTGTCCGTAACCCCCGACGGCGGCATCCGCATGCGCGGCGGCGATCAGCGCCTATATCAAGGCAGGTTCGGGATGAAGCTTCCGCGGGCGTTGGCCGCCACCGCGGAGGTGGTCGAGTCATTTGACGTTGCGGACGACCGGTTCACCATCTCGGTCGAGATCAAGGCTGCCCGCGCGATGCTGTTCGGCTATCGCGGGTGGTTCCGGGTAGCCGATGTCGAGACCAAGCCCGCTCAGATCCCACTTGAGGTACGACCGGACGTGGAGCGTCGCCAGGATTAACCGCCCGCCACGCGCTGACTTGATTCGACCCAACGCTCCAACAGCCGAGCTGCGGCACCCGAGTCAATCGACTTCGCCGCGATCGGTAGTCCGTGGGCGATGGCCGCCTCGCCCGAGGAGACCACTTGGTCAAAGGCCGCGATCGCCGCGGCTGCATTGAGTAATACGGTGTCTCGGATCGGGCCGCCCTCGCCGCCGAGTACTCGATGCACTACATCCGCGTTGAAGTCCGCGTCTCCCCCGCGAAGTGACTCCGGCGTCGAAGGCGCCAGGCCGAACTTCCTGGGGTCGAGAACCTCGGCCGTTACCTCGCCGTTGTCGACAAGCCAGAGCCGCGACGTTGTCGTTGTCGTGAGTTCGTCGAGGCCATCGTCGCCGCGAAAGATCAGCGCGGTGTCGCCACGCGCGGCGATCACCGCGGCCATCACCGGGGCCATGCGCAGATCGGCGCAGCCGATCGCCGCGGCCGCCGGCCGTGCAGGGTTGGTGAGCGGCCCCAGCACGTTGAATGCCGTGGGCACGCCGATCTCACGGCGTGTCGGCCCGGCATGGCGCATTCCAGGATGGAAGACCGGAGCGAAACAAAAGCCAATTCCGACCTCTGCGACCGTCGCCGCGACCCCGTCCGCGTCCAGGTCGATGGCAATCCCAAGTCGCTCGAGGACGTCTGCCGCACCGCACAACGACGATGCGCTTCTACCGCCGTGCTTGACCAGTTGTCGCGACGAGCCCGCTACAACCAACGCGGCCATGGTGGTGATATTCACGGTGTGGGCACCATCACCGCCGGTACCGACGAGGTCGACCGAGCGACCGTCTACCAGAACCGGTTTCGCTCGGTTGAGCATCGCCTGAACCAGTCCAGTCAGTTCATCAACGGTCTCGCCTTTGGCCCGCAGCAGGACGGCAAAGGCAGCCAGCTGCGCCGAGGTGGCCTCACCGGCCATGATCTCGTTCATGGCCCACGCGGTCTGATCCGAGCTCAGCGCGCGACCAGCCACCAGCGCGGACAGCAACTGGGGCCACGTCGACGTTGTCGGTGATGGCGCGCTCGAAGCGATGGCGTCAGCCATGGGGCGAAGCCGTTCTGCCGGGGCTGAGGTTCAGCGGATGACGGGAATGGCCGCAGCGTGCGCCCGAAGGGTCTCGGCTACGATCGCGGCGGCTGCGACAGGGTCGATAGGACGGACGATCACACCGTCGGCCTGCGACCATGAGGCGAGCCAGCGGTCAACCTCACGAAGGATCAGGACGATGATCGGCGGGCAGTCGGTTATCTCGTTCTTGAACTGGCGAGACAGGCCGATGCCACCTGTGGGCTGGGCATCTCCGTCGAAAATCGCAAGATCGATGTCTCCGGAATCCAGCTGATCCATAACCTGGCTGTAGTTGGCGCATTCGATCCAGTCGATCCGCGGCAGATCCCTCGCGGCACGCCGCCCGACAGCAGTGCGAACCGAGCTGCGAACCTCGGCATGCTGGCTGTAAACCAGGATGGACACGTTCGCGGCGTTGGCTGAAGTACCGGTCATTTGGGCATCGTATCGGTCGTGGCTGGGACGACGTTCACGCCTTACCCCCGCGAAAGCAAACCCAGCGACGCGCTGGGCCGACCCCGAACCAGCCAAGCGGTTTGGATCAGGCAATAATGCGGGGGTGACCTCGACTGCACCGGCTTCTGCCGCTGAGCGCTTCCCATCGTCCAGGGTTCATTCCCTGACGCGACCGAACCTGGTCAGCGTCGGGACGATCGTCTGGCTGTCCAGCGAGCTGATGTTCTTTGCCGGGCTGTTCGCCATGTATTTCACGGTGCGCGCCAACAACCTCAACGACTGGCCGGTCACCCACCTCAACGTCTGGTACGCGACGCCGTTCACCATCTTGCTCGTCGCCTCTTCCGTGACCTGCCAGATGGGTGTGTTCGACGCGGAGAAGGGCAACGTCTACGGCCTGCGCCGGTGGTTCTTCCTCACGTTCATAATGGGCCTGATCTTCGTGCTCGGTCAGGCGAACGAGTACCGCATGAACGTCAACGAGTATCACAACTCGGCAATCGTCAACGGCGTGCACGAGGCCGGCATGACCCTGTCTTCATCGGGTTACGGCTCAGTCTTCTACCTGACAACCGGCTTTCACGGATTGCACGTCATCGGTGGGCTGATTGCATTCCTGTTCTTCCTGGCAAGAACGGCGCTGGGGCGATTCACCCCGGCGCAGGCCACCGCCGCCATCGTCGTGTCGTACTACTGGCACTTCGTCGACATCGTCTGGATCGGGCTGTTCGCAACGATCTATCTGATCCAGTAGTCCCGCCTCCGAAGCACCTGCTCGGAACGTACTAAGTACGGCGATCACGAAAGGATGTCCATGAACGACGACAGCGTCGACGCGGACAGCGAGCTCGGCTTCGAACCGGCCGTAACTGACGGCAACCTGTTGCCGGCCGGCGACCCTGGTGTCGGCAAGACCGGCAGCTCGGCGATGTGGAAGAAGAGCCCGAGTCGTCGTCGCGGCAGCCTTCGCCGCAAGGTGACCAGTGTCGCGATCCTGATCGGAGCCCTCGCCGCTGTCGGTGGTTGCTACGCGCTCCTCGCGCCCTCTTCCGGTGCCGCCGATACCGCTGTGAGCGCACAGGACGTCGAAAAAGGACGTCAGCTCTTCGAGACCAGCTGCATCACCTGCCACGGCGCCAACCTGCAAGGCGTGACCGGTCGTGGGCCCTCACTCGTCGGTGTCGGTTCGGCTTCGGCCTATTTCCAACTCAGTACCGGTCGGATGCCCGCTGCCCTCCAGGGCGCCAACAACGTTCGCAAGACTGCAATGTTCGACGAGACCGAGACCGAGCAGATCGCCGCTTACGTCGGGTCCGTCGGCGGCGGCCCTCAGGTCCCACCCGCGGGTACTGATCTTCGTGGCGACTCGAGCAACATCTCTGCAGGTGGCGAGCTGTTCCGGCTGAACTGTGCGTCCTGCCACAACTTCGCCGGCAAGGGCGCACCGCTGTCTGCTGGAAAGATCGCACCAAGCCTGAACCATTCGACTGATCGGCAGATCTACACAGCAATGCAGTCCGGCCCCGAGAACATGCCGGTCTTCTCCGACAACCAAATCACCCCGGACCAAAAGAAAGCCATCATCAACTACATCCAGACTCTGAAGGCGTCGAAGGATCCTGGGGGTGCCGGTCTAGACCGCATCGGGCCAGTGTCTGAGGGCCTGCTCATTTGGACGGTCGGACTCGGGGTTCTGATGGTGGCGATTCTCTGGATCGGACGTAAATCGTGAGCATCGATACAACAAAGGGTTCTCACCCCGGCACTAATGAGCCGGTGCCGTTGACGGCCGACGAGCTCGCCGAAATGACGCCTGAAGAGGCGATGATTGCCGGTGCCGAGGTCGACGGTGTCTATCTTGTCCACCGGCGAGAGCGGTTCCCGATCGCAGGGACGAGATCTGAGCGCCGCGCCGAGCGCACCATCGCCGCGCTCTTCGTGATTGCCTTTCTTTCAGCGGTGGCATTCATCGTCGTGTTCTGCGGCGCAGTGCCATTTGAGTGGCATCTGCCGACCGAGGGCAATCAAGACTTCCGGTTCTTCACCCCCCTGCTCGGATTCACCCTTGGGCTTTCTCTCGCGTGTATCGGCATCGGGGTAATCCTCTGGGCCAAGTGGCTCATGCCCGAAGAAGAAGCCGTCCAGGATCGGCACGACGAACCGTCGCCGGAAACCGAACAGATCATGACCGCGAAGACCTTGGTCTCAGGATTCAACGACCTCGGAGTCGCGCGGCGGTCGATGCTCAAGACGACGATCGGGCTAGCCGGTGGTGCGCTCGCCGCATTGCCGCTGGTCGCACTGGTCGGCGCCATGATCAAGAAGCCGAACAGAGGGCCGGGCCAAAGTCTCTTCCACACGCTTTGGGCCGCTGGCGTACCGGTGGTTTACTCCGATGGCCGACGGGTCAGCACAGACGACATCCTGCCCGGCGGGATCGAAACGGTGTTCCCCGGTGTCCCCGGCGGTGTGAAGGCCGGCGACTCGCCGACGCTGCTCATCCGGCTGCGCCCGGGGCAGGTTGTGCAGGCCAGACCAGGCCAGTCCAGCTTCCAATGGGGCGACTACATCGCGTTCTCGAAGATCTGCACGCACGCCGGCTGCCCGGCGTCGCTGTACGAGCAACAGACCGGCCGGTTGCTGTGCCCGTGCCACCAATCGCAGTTCGACGTCCTTCGGGACGCCAAGCCCATCTTCGGGCCAGCCACTCGCAGCTTGCCCAAGCTGCCGATTGGTGTCGAAGTTGTCGACGGTAAGCAGTACTTTGTGGCCAGGGGAGACTTTCCCGAGGCAATCGGTCCAGCATTCTGGGAGCGGCCCTGATGACTTCCATAGACGAGTCGCCAACTGTGCCGAGTCCGCGGCGTTACGAGAAGCCGCGGACACCACACGGTAAAGCAGGAAAGTGGGCCGAGGAGCGCCTCGGCCTCGCGGCCGGCGCACGTAAACAGCTCAACAAGGTCTTCCCGGACCACTGGTCATTCATGATGGGCGAGATCGCCCTCTATTCGTTCATCATCCTGATCCTGACCGGCACCTTCCTGACCTTCTTCTTCGACGCGTCGATGACGGACGTCCGTTACGACGGCTCATACATTCCCCTGCAGGGTGTCGAGATGTCGCGGGCATACGCCTCAACGCTGCACATCTCATTCGATGTCCGCGGTGGCCTGATCCTTCGCCAGATTCATCACTGGGCGGCGCTACTGTTCGTCGCCTCCATGACCATCCACATGTTCCGAGTCTTCTTCACGGGTGCGTTCCGCAAGCCTCGCGAGATGAACTGGCTGATCGGCATCGGCCTCATCACTCTCGGAATCCTGGAAGGCTTCGCGGGTTACTCCCTGCCGGACGACCTGCTTTCGGGCACTGGCCTGCGGATCGCGGAGGCGATCATGCAGTCCATCCCCGTCATCGGCACCTGGGTAGCCTTCCTTGCCTTCGGTGGCAAATTCCCGGGAACAGAGATAATCGGGCGGCTGTATATCGTCCACGTGCTCCTCGTACCCGGGATTCTCGCTGGTCTGATCGGCGCCCACATGGCACTGCTGATCAAGCAGAAGCACACCGAATTCCCCGGCCCGGGCAAGACCGAGCACACCGTGTCCGGCGAGCGCATGTACCCGACGTACGCCGCGAAGGCCGGCGGTTTCTTCTTCATCGTCTTCGCTGTATGCGCCGCTCTCGGTGGCCTCGCTCAGATCAACCCGGTCTGGCTCTACGGTCCATACAATCCCGCGCAGGTCTCCGCGGGCTCGCAACCCGACTTCTACATCGGATTCCTCGACGGTTCCACCCGTCTGTTCCCATCCTGGGAGATACGACTGTGGGACCACACCATTCCGGCGGTTTTCTGGCCGACGGTGGTGCTCCCTGGCATTCTGTTCACCCTCGCGGGCGCCTATCCGTTCCTCGAGGCCAAACTCACCAAAGACCGAGCTAAACACAACCTGCTACAGCGACCGCGGGACGTGCCAGTTCGAACCGGCCTCGGTTCGATGGCGATCTCGTTCTATGCCGTATTGCTTCTGTCCGGCGGCAACGACCTGATCGCGAAGTCCTTCGACATCTCGCTCAATGCGATGACCTGGGCTGGTCGTATCGCCATCCTTGTTGTGCCTCCGCTGGCATACGCCGTCGCGTACAAGATCTGCCTCGGCCTGCAACGGCATGACCGCGAGGTCCTCGAGCACGGCATCGAAACAGGCATCATCAAGCGGCTGCCGAACGGTGAGTTCATCGAGATCCACCAGCCACTCGGACCGGTCGACGATCACGGGCACGGACTGCTGCAATACGCGGCGACACCGATCCCGAAGAAGATGAACAAACTCGGAAACCCCCATCGGACGCGAGTCAAGGGCTTCTTCTTCCCGGTGCGGGAGAGGGCTGAGATCGAGGCCGAACTGGCTGCCCTCGAACAGGCTGAGGCGGAGCAGCACGCTGCCAAGCAGGGTGAGCTGACCGAGTAACTCCAGCCGTAGCCACCGACACCGGATCCGCGCCTCTCGAACCCAGGTTCGAGAGGCGCGGATTTGTCTGTATCAGCAGCTCATTGTTCGAGGACGTTTGCGCCCGCAGTCACGTTCCGTCCGCACTCCCACCCGCCGCACTCTCGCCGGCCGATCCGCCAGTGGGCGCGTTCGCCGTCACGGTCGAAGATCGTGAGGATCTCGACCGGGCCTGTCTGCGTCCCGATGGAGTGCGGGGTCATCGTGGAGAACTCGGCAGCATCGCCGGCTTCTACGGTGATGCGCCGCTCGCCGAGATGCAGGACCGCGGTGCCCGAGAGCACGGTGAACCATTCTCGCCCGGGATGCACCGCAAGGTGGCCTGGGCCGATGCGTCGTTCGCGGGTGATCCGCATCTTCGCCACCAGACTGGCGCCAGGTTGCGGTGACTCTCTCGAGAGCAACCAGGTAGTCAGGCCGGGTTCCTGATGTGGCACTGGCCGGATGATCACATCTTCGTCCTCGACCGACTCGACGAGGTGGTCGATAGTGGTGCCCAAGGCGCGAGCGAGCGGGACGAGCTGGTCGAGGCCGATGCGACGCTGACCGGTCTCGATGCGGCTCAGCGTGGACGGGCTCATGTGGCACCGAGCGGCTAGCGCGTCCAGGCTCCACCCGCGGGCTTGACGGAGGCCGCGAATGCGTTGACGGACCACCTGGGACAGATCGATTTCCGGCACGAGCGTGATGTTAGGCCGTCGCAGGCTCTTGCCAAAATCGCATGAGTCCTTGCGGATAGGGGGTGTCGCATTACGGTGGCAGTCATGACACCGGACCGCGACTTCGACGCGCAGTGGTGGGAGCAGCACTACCGAGGCACAGTCGGAAGGCTGAGTGGTACGCCGAGCGCCCAACTGGTCGCGGAGGTGGCCGGAGTTTCTCCGGGGACGGTATTCGAGGCAGGCTGCGGTACCGGCGCCGACGCCGTTTGGCTCGCTCGTCAGGGCTGGGTCGTCACAGCAGTCGACATCTCACCAACCGCTGTGCAGCGTGCCCGAATGCTCGCCGTACAGCACGAGCCTGAGGCGAGCAATCGCATCTCCTGGCTCGTCGCCGACCTGACCGCGTGGCAGCCGCCGCGCCAATACGATCTAGTCGTCAGCCAGTATGTCCACCCCGACATGCCGTTCGGAGAATTTGTCACTCGGCTTGCCCACACTGTTGCCGAGGGCGGCACGCTGCTCATCGTCGGACACGACCGCGACGACAGCCACTCAGCGGCCCACGCGCCCCAGACAGCCTCGATCGCACTCGACGCTGTTATCGGTGCGCTGGAGCCCAGCGAATGGCACCTGGCCGTCGCTGAGGGCCGGACACGTCAGGTCACTCGCGGCGCCACCACGCTCAGCATCGCCGACATGGTTGTAAAGGCGTATCGCAACCGTTCAGCGTGAAGCGCAGAGCAGCCCGGACGCGGCGAGGCGAGGCGAACGAGGCCCAGAGATCAGGACTAACGAAGCGGGGCGCGCGCACCGACGTAGTACTCAAAGAGCAAACCGGCTACAGACGTCAGGATCAGTACTACTCCGACCCCAACAAGCCAGAACTGAACGAGCGCGAAGCCGACACCGGTTACCGTCGCCGAGAGCGCGATGCCGATGGGCCAGTAGCTACCAGGTGAAAAGAAGCCGAGTTCGCCGGCTCCGTCCGCGATCTCGGCGTCATTGCGGTCTTCCGGGCGGTCATCGATACGACGCGAGACGAACCAGAAGAACGATCCGCCCAAGCCCAGCAAACCGCCTGACAGCAGCAGACCGGCCGTGCCCGCCCACTCGACCGAGCCCATATCGTGCTGTGTCCACCACGCGTAGACGGCCGTGATGATGAAACAGAATAGGGCGATCCCCAAGAAGATCCGTGCTTCGAGTTTCATGGCTGGTTGCCCCCTAGCTCGACTTGGTATCGCACGTGGTCGCCTCTGAGGCGGCCTTGGCGGAGCGATTGGTGTTGAACGGATGCGTTGTCGTAGCGCAAGGTGACCCGCCGATCGCTACCAGCGCCTCGCTCTGTCGATTCGGATCCTGGGACCCGATCTTGCTCAGGGCGTCCAGGTACTTTGTGTAGTCCGCATCGGAGACAACGCGGACCTCGAAGTTCATCTGGGAGTGATATGTGCCGCAGAGTTCGGCACAGCGGCCCACGTAGCTACCCATCTTGGTCGCGGTGAACTCGAATCGGTTCGGGTGCTTAGGGTCGCCGTTTGCGTCAGTGCCGTAGGGAATCACGTCGCGCTTGAACAGGAATTCGGGCACCCAGAACGAGTGCACGACGTCCTCACTTACCTCGACGATCTGCACCTTCTTGTTGACTGGCAAGACCAGAACCGGAATCTCCGTCGAGCTTCCCACGGTGGAAAGCGGTGTGCCGACGCCTGGATCTGCGACGCCGCTGCCGTTCTGGGCGTTGTAGGTCGTCGCAACGCCATCGGTTTTCTGATACTCGAATTGCCAGTTCCACTTGAACGCGTCGACCTGGACGACAGCGTCCGGGTTGGGCGAGAGCTTGTCGACGTAGTTCTCCGTGATCGCCGTGTAGTAGAAGAGCACCGCGATGATCAGGAAGGGTGCGATTGAATATGCGATCTCAATTGGCAGGTGATACTTGAACTGCTCGGGCAACACGTCGTTCCTGCGGCGATAGCGGCCGCAGGCCCAAAAGATCAAGCCCCACACAATCACGCCAACCACAAGCGCGGCCACAGAGGACCACGTCCACAGAGTGCGCATCCGCTCGGCTTGTTTGGTCACTCCCGTCGGCCAGCCGAAGCGGAGTTTCAGCTCCACGTCGTGGGCCGAACAGCCAGTGAGTAAGACGGTGGATCCCGCGAGGAGACCGAGCCGCGACAGACGTGACCGGAGCTTGCGCTGCACTGGCGAGACCGCCTTCCTCTACAACCAAGGCACAGACCGGCGGGGGCCGGTGCGATGTTCGTTGCGAGCGTATCTGACAGCCCCCAACGAAGGTGGCAGGGGTGGCCTTTGAATAGGTACTAACGTCAGCTAGGTGCCCACTTCGACAGCCGGATACTTCGACGCCGCAGCCGGACTGCCGATCCACCCGGTCGCCCTCGAGGCACTCCAGATGGCTGCGGAGGACGGCTGGGCTGATCCGACGAAGCTCACCGGGCCCGGAAGGCGAAGCGCGGTACTGCTCGACGCAGCGCGGGAAACCGTGGCTGGCATCTTTGCGGTCCGGGCAGACGAGGTGATCTTCGTACCGTCCGGCACGCACGCGCTGCAGTTGGCGGTGCTCGGAACCCTCGTCGGACGGGCGCGCGCCGGTAACCGCTTGGTCCACTCAGCCGTGGAACACTCCTCGGTTCTGAAAGCAGCTGAGTGGTACTCGACGCAGCGCAGCGATGACCCGAGCAGCTTGATCGACATTGTGGGTGTCGACTCATTCGGCCGGGTCGATGCTGCGGACTTCGTGGCGGTGGCTCGCCGTCCGGGCGTAGCCGCGGCCGTATTGCAAGCGGCCAACCACGAGGTTGGCACTCGTCAGCCCGTTGCCGACGTCGCCGCCGGACTGAGCGAAAGCGGCGTCCCACTCGTAGTGGACGCCACCCACGACCTGATCTACGGCGACCCTCCCCTGGGCGCTGCAGTATTCACCGCCGATGCTCGGATGTGGGGTGGTCCACCCGGCGTGGGAGTCCTGGTCGTACGCCGCGGCACGCGGTGGGTGTCTCCATTTCCGGCGGATGAGGCAGAGTCCCGGCGGTCGGCGGGCGTTGTCAGCGTGCCGGCTGCCCTCGCCGCGGCCGCCGCTCTGCGGGCCTTCCACGAAGATCGCGACGGGCACGCTACCCGACTGCGGCTGCTGATCGACCAGATTCGCGACGGCGTCACCCATTTGGACGGTGGGGTCAATGCAACCGTCGCAGGCGTCGGAGGGCACGAATTGATCGTGCTTGGCGATCCTAGAGACCGGCTGCCGCACCTGATGACCTTCTCGACGATGTACGTCGACGGCGAAGCCTTGCTCACGGCGCTGGACCGGGAAGGATTCGTCGTGTCATCTGGATCGTCCTGCACCTCTGACACATTGACGCCCTCTCATGTGCTGGTCGCCATGGGCGCGCTCAGCTCCGGAAACGTGCGGATCTCGTTGCACCCGGAGGTCAGCCAGACAGACGTGGACCGATTTCTGGCAGTGCTGCCGCGAGTGCTCGGCGCGCTGCGGGCCGAGCTGCCCGTGTCCGGCCCGATCGAGGTTGCCTCGACCCCAAAGTCCCCGTCAACAGACCCGTTATCAACCCACCCGCGATCAGTTGATCCGGTACCGGCCGACCCGGTCGCCGACGCATCGGACGGAATTCTTGTCGATTCGCGAGGACGACGCTGCCCGCTCCCGATTCTCGATTTGGCTCGGGCCTGGCCCGCGCTGCCGGTCGGCGGCGACATAACCGTCCTCTCCGACGACCCAGCGGCCGAAACAGACATTGAAGCTTGGGCGCGCATGCAAGGTCAGGAATATCTCGGCTCCACGCCTCACCGCGGCGGGCCTACCGGCGAAAGCAACGGCGGCGAAAGCAACGGCGACGAGTCGTCGACGCGAGCGGTGCCTGAAGCTCCCGTTGCCACCGCCTACCGCCTCCGTCGGCGCAGCTAGCCACCGCTGACCTCCGCCAACGGCATCTGGTCGTGTCGGCTGATACCGATCGATTGCATCGTTCGATGTCGAAGGCATGAGAAAATTGACGTGTGACCTTCGAAATGACTGAGATGCAGGCAGCCGAGACCGATATCGACGGCCTTCTCGTCGTCACGCTCAAGCAGGTGACCGATGACCGCGGCACGGTTCGGGAGTTCTTTCGTGCCTCGGCCTACGCCGAAGGCCCGTTTGCAGATCTGGGTACCTGGCAGCAGATCAACGTCACCGAGACCAAGTACGGCGCGATTCGGGGCCTGCATGGCGAGTCGATGACCAAGCTCGTATCGTGCGTCTCCGGCCGCGCCTTTGGCGCCTACCTGGACGCGAGGGCCGGCTCCGCGACCTACGGCAAAGTCGTCACCGTCGAACTGGAGCCTGGCGTCCAGGTGCTGGTCCCGGCTGGCGTCTGTAATGCCTTCCAATCGACGAGCCAGGGCGGCACCCAGTACGTGTACTGCTTCACCGAGGAGTGGATTCCAGGGATGGCGGGCATCGCCTTCACACCGCTGGACGACGAGCTCGGGATCGATTGGCCGGTCGCCATTGATGCCGCCAACCCAGCCCAGATCTCGGCCAAGGATGCCTCGGCCCCGAGATTCGGCGATGCGATGGCGGGTCACTGACGGTGTGCGGACTGATCGGCTTTCTCGCGGCCCACAGCGACGCGGGACAAACCCGAGAGGCGATCGAGGCCTCCCTCGTCCAGATGCGACACCGGGGCCCCGACGACGGTGGTAGCTGGTATGACGACGACGTCGTCATTGGCTTCCGAAGGCTGTCCTTGATCGACTGGGAACACAGCCACCAGCCGCTGCCGTACCTGAACGGTCGCTATCACCTCATCTTCAACGGCGAGATCTACAACTACCTGGAGCTGCGTGAACAGTTGCGGGTCGAGTTCGGCGCAACCTTTGAGACCGAGGGTGACGGCGAGGCGATCGTCGCCGGCTACCACTATCTCGGCGAAGACATCGTCAAACGCTTGCGCGGGATGTTCTCCTTCCTGATCTGGGACGCCCAGGAACGGATCATGTTCGGCGCACGAGACTGGTTTGGCATCAAGCCGCTGTACACCTATACCGACGAGCGGGGCTCCTTCTTCGCGTCAGAAAAGAAGTCCCTGCTCTCGGTGGCAGGCCCGCGGCTGTACGGCGCTGATCCGGACGAAGGCGATCCCGTGCAAGCCGACTCGGTGATCGACACCGCGGCGCTTCAGCACTATCTGACCCTGCAATACGTGCCAGAGCCAGCGTCGATGCACAGCAAGATCACCCGGATCGACTCGGGCACGTCCTTCAGCATCCGCCCGGGCGAATTGCCCAAGACCCGACGCTTCTTCGTTCCAGATTTCCCGATCGATCCGAGAAGCAACAAGGCAGCCGGCGAGCGTGCGAAGCTCTATGACGAGATCGCCGACGTCCTGCGGGATTCGGTCGCCAAGCACATGCGCTCGGACTTCACCGTCGGATCGTTCCTGTCCGGAGGGATCGATTCCACCGCGATCGCCGCGCTAGCCAAGGAACACAATCCGAAACTGCTCACGTTCACGACCGGGTTCGAGCGCGCCGGATTTTCCGAGATCGACGTCGCCGCAGAATCCGCGGCAGCCATCGGCGTCGAGCACATCACGAAAGTCGTGACGCCGGAAGAGATGATGCAGACGCTGCCGTTGATCATCTGGTACCTCGACGATCCGGTGGCCGATCCAGCGCTGGTTCCGCTCTACTTCATCGCGCGCGAAGCTCGCAAACATGTGAAGGTTGTTCTGTCCGGAGAAGGCGCGGACGAGTTGTTCGGCGGCTACACGATCTACCGTGAGCCGATCTCGCTTCGACGCTTTACTGCCGCGCCCGACCCGGTGAAGCGACTTCTCGGCACGTTCTCGACACGTCTGCCCGAAGGTATGCGAGGCAAGGATCTGCTGCGTCGCGCCTCTATCGGCATCGAAGAGCGCTACTACGGCAACGCCCGGATATTTCGCCCGGACGAGATGCAGCACCTGCTGAAGACCTACTCGCCGAGTGTCAGCTATACCGACGTCACGGCGCCGTATTACGCTGCGAGCGCACACCTCGACGATTCCACCCGCATGCAGTACATCGACCTGTTCACGTGGTTGCGGGGAGACATCCTTGTCAAGGCCGACAAGATGACCATGGCGAATTCGCTCGAACTGCGCGTTCCCTTCCTCGATACCGAAGTGTTCCGGGTCGCCTCCCGCATTCCGGTTGATCAGAAGATCACTAAGGAAACGACGAAGTACGCGCTGCGTCGAGCGTTGGCCGACATCGTCCCGTCACACGTGCTGAATCGCGCAAAGCTCGGGTTTCCGGTACCGACCAGGCCCTGGTTGAAGGACGTGATGTATGACTGGGCCAGGCAGATCATCACAGATGCCGGCACCGGTCACTTGATCGACACCAAGGCCGCGCTGGGACTGCTCTCCGCCCACCGCGATGGCCAGATCGACTACTCCCGCAAGATCTGGACGTTGCTCGTCTTCATGATCTGGCATGGCATCTTCGTCGAGGGTCGAATCAAACCCGAGATCCCAGAGCCGGTGTATCCGGTCGCGATCTGAGGCGGTAGGGATGTTTCGTTGGCTCAGGCGCAACCGCCAGGATCAGCTCGTAACCGACTCGCATGCTGCGCTCGGGCGAGCTGGCCTGCCCGGATATGCCGGGGATTACCCGCAACCCGGGTCTCGGCCACTTCATATCGAGTACGCGCCGCACCCCGACGGCTTAGCTGACCCTGGAGAGGTCGTGTGGGCGTGGGTTCCGTTCGAGGAGGACTACAGCAAGGGCAAGGACCGTCCGGTGCTGATCGTAGGCCGCGACGGCGACCTGTTACTCGGACTCATGCTCACTAGTAAGGACCACAACCGAGACGCCGCCGAGGAAGCCACGCACGGACGCCATTGGCTCGATGTAGGAGCGGGCGGATGGGATGGTCAACGCCGCCCGAGTGAAGTGCGGCTCGACAGGATTCTTCGGTTACATCCCGACGGCGTCCGGCGCGAGGGTGCGACATTGCCTCGACCGGTTTTGACGCGGTCAGCGCCGGTGTGCGGGCCCTACGTGCATAACCCGCCCGATCGGCTAGTCGGCTAGTCGGCTAGCAGCGGAAGTACCTCTGCGGCTACATCGTCGTCGTAGGACTCGGCGAGCCGATCGGCGAACTCAGCGGGCTTCACGACGTACTCCTGAGTGCCGACGGTTTCTAGAACCATCGTCGCCAGCAAGCTGCCGACCTGGGCGGCACGCTCCCACGAAAGGCCCCACGTCCGCCCAGCGAGGAAGCCAGCGCGGAAGCCGTCCCCGACCCCGGTCGGATCGACTTTCGCGCGCTCTTTCGCACACGGAACGTGCACCGACTCGATGTCGCGGCCCACGATGTCGACGCCCATCTTGCCTTGGGTCGTCACGCGTACCGAGACCTCGCCGAGAACGTCCGCCTCTGACCAGCCGGTCTTGGACTCCAGCAGATTCTTCTCGTAGTCGTTGGTGAAGAGCAGTTCCGCACCGGACACCAGCGTCTTCAAGTCCGGGCCGGACATCCGGGCAATCTGCTGGGATGGGTCTGCGGCGAACCGGTAACCCAACTCCTTCGCTTCGACCGAATGCCGCACCATCGCGGCCGGGTCGTCTGCGCTGATCACCACGAGCTCGGCACCGGTGCGATCGATGGCGGGTTTGAGTTCGATGTTGCGCGCCTCGCTCATCGCGCCCGCATAGAACGACGCGATCTGGTTCATCTCTTCGTCCGTCGTGCAAACGAAACGCGCAGTGTGATGCTCGTAGGACACATGCACAGACCCGCAGTCGACGCCGTGCCGTTCGAGCCAGGCTTGATAGTCCGCGAAATCCTGCCCGACAGCGCCTACCAGTACCGGCGTCTCGCCCAGCTGCCCCATACCGAACGCGATATTTGCCGCGACGCCGCCGCGGCGTACCACCAGGTCATCGACGAGAAAGCTCAACGACACCTGATGTAGCTGGTCGGCAAGCAGTTGCTCGGAGAATCGACCCGGAAAGTGCATGAGGTGGTCCGTGGCGATAGAGCCGGACAGAAGAACAGGCATGGTCGTGAGGTTACCTGGAGATAGCCAAGCGGGCGCGCACCACTATCGAAAAGAGTGGCACACGCCCGCTTGAACGAACTTTGTTGATCAGCCGCAGAACGAGTTACCGCAGGCGCAGCCGCCGCCTGCGTTCGGGTTGTCGATCTCGAAACCCTGCTTCTCGATGGTGTCCGTGTAACTGATCACGGCGCCCGCGAGTAGCGGCACGCTGGTGCGGTCTACGACGAGCGGAACCGTGGCCCCACCGACAGGCTGGTCGATCGAGACGTCGCCGTCGAGGCTGCGCTCGTCGAAGAAGAGCTGATACTGCATGCCCGCGCACCCGCCCGGCTGCACAGAGACGCGGAGTCGGAGGTCTGATCGACCTTCGGCGTCGAGCAACTCACGAACCTTCACTGCGGCGTCGGCAGTCAGCGAAACCGGGGCAACCTCTACGGGTGCAGCGGTGTCGATGGTGATCTCGGTGGCGGTCATGCGCTCCCCAAATAGTGCTCGTGAGCGTGCAGCTCAGCGGTTATGTTGTTGCGGGTTTCAACCCGTGACGAGCCGATCGATATTCCCAGTGTAGCGAGCTATTGACCGTCGGTCTCGCTACGTGGCTGGTTCCATAGTGAGTTGGGGTCCGAGGGGGGTGCATTCGACGGCGCCGGTGCGGTTGGCGGGCCTGCCGGGGGCGGGCTGGAAGCGGGGGGAGCCGACGGGTAGGAGGCAGAACCTGAGCCCCGCCCGACCGTTGACGGCGTCGGTGCGGTGTCAACATTCGGCAGCTGTTGCGTTGAGTGTTCTGGCTGGTTGGAGTACTCAGGCGGCGCGGAATATGCCGGCGGCGCGGAATAGTCTCCCGGCACTGGGTAGCCGGGCTGAACCGTCTCATCGCCACGGAGACGTCGCCGGGAATCCTCTAGGTCGGCGCTGGTCTCATCGGAACGGGCTCGGGCTGAGTTTTGCTCGTCGGCCGCTTCCTTTGCACGACGTCGGGTGCGCATGAGCCCATAGGCGGCATCAAGCGAAAGGGGACCGGCGCCCCCGAGCAGGAATACCGATAGCCCCGCGGCGACGGCAAGGTCGACGGAGGTGAACCAGCCGCCGTTACCGGTGTACTGCCTCACCTCGGGCCAGTTGACGCTGAGCACGATGAGCGTCGTGAGCGCCATACCGCCGAGCGCAGCGACTCGGGTCAGCAGGCCGACCAGCAGGCCGGCGCCGATCGCCAGCTCGGCAAATGCTGTGATGTGCCCGTAGACCGACGCGTGATCGCTGAGTGGGCCGAGCAAACCGCTGATCGGGGAACTTGCCTTCGCACTGTCGACGGCACTCTTGAACCCGAAGCTGGCGTTGGGGTTGAAGAAGTCCGGATAGGTCAGCTTTGCGTACCCGCCGAACAGGAAGATGGAGGAGAGAAAGATCCGCAGTGGGATGGTTGGCCATCCGTTGCTGAACCGCCTCGGTCTGACCTGAACGACCGACGCGTCGTCGACTGTCGTAGGTGCCGCCTCCAACTGGTCGTCCGCTCTGTTCTTCTTCAATCTCATGTCAGATCGCGTCCTCTCGGTGTTCTTCGCTCTCTCAGTAGCGCTTGCAGTCGACTGTTGACTGTTGACTCACTCACTGAGGCGCCGTACGCCGCGGCCACGTGCTTTCCGCAGTACCAGATACCAACAGCCCAATTCCAACACATCCGGCGCGAAGAGGCAGACTGTTAGGCGTGACCAGCACAAGCGTGTCTAACGACTCATACGCAAAACCTGAGCGGATCGGTTCATCAGAGGTCTCCGCCACAGCTCGGGCGCTGCTCCTGCTAGGCCGTGGCAGCGATGCCGATTCCGAGCGCGGTGTGGACTGCCCTGGTGAACTTCCGCCGGCGTCGGACCCGAATCTGGTGGCCAGAGCGCACGCGGCGAAACAGGCGCTCGGCGATCGGGTATTCATCCTCGGCCACCACTACCAGCGCGACGAAGTCATTCAGTTCGCCGACGTCACCGGCGATTCATTCAAGCTTGCACGCGACGCCGCGGCTCGCCCCGAGGCTGACTACATAGTCTTCTGCGGCGTGCATTTCATGGCAGAGTCCGCCGATATCTTGACCTCGGAGAGCCAGCAGGTGATTCTGCCCGATCTGGCAGCGGGTTGTTCGATGGCCGACATGGCTCGGGGTAACCAGGTACTGGATGCCTGGGACGTCCTTACCGAGGCCGGCGTGGCAGACGTGACCATACCGGTGACGTATATGAACTCGGCAGCGGACATCAAGGGCTTCACGGGGGAACACGGCGGGGTGATCTGCACGTCGTCCAACGCAGAGCGTGCCCTGCGCTGGGCCTTCGAGCAGGGCGATTCGGTGGCCGGCCCGGGATCCGGCAAGGTGCTCTTCCTTCCCGATCAGCACTTGGGACGTAACACCGCAGTTCTGCAACTAGGGCTGAGTCTGGACGATTGCGTCGTCTACAACCCACTGAAACCCAACGGCGGCCTGACCGTGGACGAACTACGCCGAGCGCGGGTGATTCTCTGGCGGGGTCACTGCTCGGTTCACGGGCGATTCACTGCAGCGCAGGTGGACAAGGTGCGCGAGCGAGTTCCCGGGGTCACTGTTCTAGTCCACCCGGAGTGCACGCACGAGGTGGTCACCAAAGCGGATCTGATCGGTTCGACGGAATACATCATCCGGACGATCGAGGCTGCGCCAGCGGGCTCCTCGTGGGCGATCGGTACCGAATTGAACCTTGTCCGCAGGCTGGCGAATGCACATCCTGACAAGCAGATCACATTTCTCGAATCCACGGTCTGTTACTGCGCCACCATGAACCGCATCGACCTGCCACACCTCGTACAGACGCTGGAATCCTTGGTCCGTGGTGAGGTCGTCAACCGCATAGCAGTCGACGAATCGGTGGCGAGTTTTGCCCGGCTTGCCCTGGATAGGATGCTCGCACTACCCGAGATCGTTTCCGCCGACGTCGATTGATCAGGCACACTCTAGGTAGGCACAACTCTCGATGGACCGCTCACGTTGGACCATTTTGATCGTGCGCTGTTCACAGAGTCTTCGAAAGTCACTTAATCTTCGTAAGTCGATTAGCCTTCGAAGATCTCTTAGCCTTTGAAGATCATTTAGCCTTTGAAAGAAAGCATCCAGCCGTGAATCTGCTTCGCCGAAAGTCCACTGACAGTATCGACGCGGAACTTTCCGCCTCCGCTGGCGAACTGCCTGAAGACGCGTCCGCTGCTTCCAACGCTCGCAAAGGGCGCCCTACGCCGAAGCGGCGGACGAACTCCGTGCCGGTGCCGAAAGCTCCGCGTACCCGCAAAGAGGCGGTTGCCTGGCAGAAGGAGCAAGGCGCGCGGGCGAAAGTTGCCGGCCAGAAGAAGATGACAACGACCGAATACCGGCAAGCCATGAAGGCAGGCGATCCGCGGGTCCTGCCGAAGCGAGATGCCGGACCAGTCCGCGCGCTGGCTCGCGATTACGTCGACTCGCGACGAATGGCCTCGAACTACCTGTTGCTGCTCTTTCCGTTGATGTTCATCGGTTACATCATCAGGCCCCTGCAGATCATCACCCTCGCGCTCTTCTTCCTGTTGTTGGTGGAGTGGGTCGTGACCGGCACCAAGCTCCGCAAGCTGGCACGCGATCGTGGCTTGGAAACGCGCGAGGGCGCTGTATCTCTCGGCTTCTACGCAGGTAGCCGGGCGTATTTTCCGCGCAGCTGGCGCCGGCCCGCCCCTCGAGTCCGGATCGGCGAGAGCATCTAGCGCTCTGGCTTGGCTTGGATCCCCTCAGTCGATCACGCCACGCGCGTTTTCGGAGTGTTCTCTGCCGTCTTGGCTGGATCGCGCTCGACGATGTCACCCAACGCATCGTCAATTCGCCCTAGCGCGTCGGCAGGGATGACTACCCCCACTGCCTTGACGTTCTCGTGGACCTGCTCAGGGCGGGAAGCTCCAACCAAGGCAGATGCGACATTGTCGTTCTGCAGCACCCAGGCCACTGCAAGCTGGGCGAGTGTCAGATCAAGTTCGGCCGCAATCGGAGCGAGCGCTTGAACCCGCATGAGCACATCGTCGGTCAGGAACCGACGGATCATGTCAGCCCCGCCTTTGTCGTCCGTCGCCCTCGATCCGGCGGGGAGCGGCTCACCTGGGCGATATTTGCCGGTCAGCACGCCCTGCGCGATCGGTGACCACACGATCTGCGAGATCCCTAGCTCTTGCGAAGTCGGTATCACCTCGTCCTCGATAACCCGCCAGAGCATCGAGTATTGGGGTTGGCTCGAGATCAGCTGGAAGCCGAGGTCGACTGCGAGGGCATGACCGGCCCGTAGTTGCTCGGCCGTCCACTCGCTGACGCCGATATAAAGGGCTTTGCCCGATCGCACGATGTCGGCGAATGCCTGCATGGTTTCTTCGAGAGGCGTCTCGGAGTCGAAGCGATGCGCCTGATAGAGATCGACGTAGTCGGTCTGCAACCTGCTCAGCGAACCATTGATGGATTCGAGAATGTGCTTACGCGACAAACCAGTATCGTTATGCCCGCGGGGGCCAGTAGGCCAATAGACCTTCGTGAATATTTCCAGCGATTCACGACGTTCATTCTTGAGAGCAGAGCCGAGGACAACCTCGGCCTTCGTGTTCGCGTACGCATCAGCCGTATCGAATGTCGTTATCCCAGCGTCCAACGCCGCTTGCACACAGGCCGCAGCAACCTCGTTTTCGACCTGGGAGCCGTGCGTAAGCCAGTTTCCGTACGTTATTTCTGAGACCTTTAAGCCGCTGTTACCGAGGTATCTGAATTCCACAAGCCAACCCTAGCCCGCGGATTGACTCACTCGGCCAACGGCATCGGGCCATAGACATCCTTGCCATCGCCCACTAGCACGACCCCTGTGATACCTGCCTCGGCGAGTTGTCGCCACGCCTCGCCGAGCCAGCTCTCGGCATCGGACTGGTTCGAGAACGCACCCGGATTCTCGGCTTCGACGCCCTCCGGCTCGAACCGCCAAGTCCATGACGAGGCTTGCGACTGCGTCATTCCACCCACCATCCGTTCCTGCTTTACGTGAAGCGCGTTTACCTGAACGCTAGCCGGTCAGGTCAACGCGGCAGGATGTGACTCATGAGCGAACCATCCGACCTGCCCGCGCCGAGTCGACTCGAGCAGGCGATCGACGGTATTGACTACCCGGATTCCGTAGCGGCGAACACTGCACGACTGCGGCAGGACGATCTCGTGAAGCCCGTCGGCTCCTTGGGTTCGCTGGAGGACCTTTCGATCTGGGCCGCGTCCGTACAGGGAATATGTCCACCGAAGGATCCGAGTCGAGTCCGCCTGGTGATCTTCGCCGGTGATCACGGCGTTGCCGAGGTTGGTGTTTCGGCGCGGGAGAGCGCGGTGACTGCTCAGCTGGTGAGGCACCTGCTCGCCGGGGGCGGTGTCGCGAATGTACTGGCTCCGCTCGGTGGCGCTACGGTGCGGCTTGCCGATCTCGCGGTGGCAAGCGATACGGACCCCATCATCAGCGAGTACAAGATTCGACAATCGAGCGGCCGCATCGATCGGGAAGACGCACTCACCCTCAACGAAACCAGCCGGGCAATCGACGCTGGAATCGCACTCGCGGACGCTGAGATCGAGGCGGGCGCCGACCTGCTCATCGTCGGTGATCTCGGCGTCGGCAACACCACGGTCGCCAGCACGCTGATCTCGGTACTGACCGATACGGAACCGATCAAGGTAGTCGGCCGGGGGTCGGGGATCGACGACGCGACCTGGGCCAGGAAGTGCGCGGCCGTCCGCGATGCTCGGCGAAGAGGTTGGCCGCATCGCTACGAGATAACCGAACTGCTCTCGGTGGCAGGCGGTGCGGATGTCGCGGCGATGACAGGTTTCATCATCTGGGCCGCGTACCGAAAGACGCCGATCCTGCTCGACAGCGTGGTCACCGTCGCCGCCGCGCTCGTAGCGCACCAGGCCAGTCCACGCGTCGCCAGATGGCTTCGGGCGGGTCAGCTTTCGACCGAGCCTGCGCACTCGATAGCACTCGAGCGCATGGGCCTTGAGCCGATTCTCGACCTTGGCGTCAGCGTGGGCGAGGGCGCCGGCGCTTTGCTCGCGTTACCCGCGTATCGAGCGGCCGTTCGCACACTCGGCGAGCTCGACACGCGCTCGGAAGCCGGTGTCGGCTGAACAGGTCATCGGACGTGCGACTCGACCATGGGAAGCGCGACGACGTTTGCGCTGAGCCGGCGACCTCGAACATCCACTGCTACCTCGTCGCCCACGGCCAATCCGGCGCTGGTTGAGATCAAGGCGAGCGCGATGCCTCGCTTCAGCGTCGGGGAGAAGGTGCCTGACGTCGTCTCGCCTACTTCTAGCCCGTCGGTGCGCAACACCTTCATGTGTGGCCGAGGCACGCCTCGATCGGCGAGAACCAAACCACGAAGACGACGTGCCGGACCGGCAGCCTTCTCCGCGACGAGCGCCGTGCGACCCCAGAACTCATCCTTCTTCCAGCCAACTGCCCACGACGATCCAGCTTGCACGGGCGTGATGTCGCGGGAGAGATCCTGGCCATGCAGCGGATAGCCCATCTCTGTGCGCAACGTGTCACGCGCACCCAGGCCCGCAGGCATCCCCTCGTGCAGCCGCGCTGTCTCCGCTAGCGCGTCCCAGACTCCCACCGCGGCGGACCATGGGGGTATCAGCTCGAAACCGTGCTCTCCGGTGTAGCCCGTACGGCAGACCCGCACAGGTCGACCATCGAACTCGGCGTCGACAAAGGACAGGTATTCAAGATCAGTCGGCAGGTCGAGAGCCTTCAGCACCTCCACAGAACGCGGGCCTTGAACGGCGATGACGGCAAAGTCCTCATGTTGGTTCGTGACGGTGATCGAGGACGGCGCAGCATCGGAGATCAGGCCGATGACCTCGGTCGTGTTGGCCGCGTTCGGCATGAGGAATACCTCCTCGTCCGAGACGAGGTAGCTGAAGACGTCGTCGATGACGCCACCATTCTCGGCACAGCACAGCGTGTATTGCGCTTGACCCGGATCAATGCGGGCGAGGTCGGCAGTCAGGCACGAATTGACGAACGCACGCGCCTGTGGACCCGAAACGGTTGCCTTGCCCAGGTGGGACACGTCGAAGATCCCGACCGCCTCACGCACCGCGGTGTGCTCCGCAATCACGCCGCCACCGGAAGCGCCGTACTCGATAGGCATCTCCCACCCTCCGAAGTCGGCCAGCTTGGCGCCGAGGTCGACGTGGCGATCGTGGAGGGGCGAGCGACGCAATTCAGTCATGGCGGCAACCGTACCTAGTCACTCGGATCGGGTCGCTCTGACGGGCCGCTCTGACCCGGCGCGCCATCGGAAATTTGGATGAATACGCGGTGCACCTATATTGACCGCTATGCCAACGGTGTCGCTCGTCAACTCCTCAGCCCCGCTAACTGCCGACGTGATCGTGATCGGCACCATCTCAACATCTGACGGTATCGCCCTCGCCGCGGGTGCGGAGGCGGTCGACAAGGCCCTCGGCAATGTCCTGCTCGGCGCGCTGCGGGCGATAGACGCGTCGGGCCGCCATGACGAGGTCGTCAAGATTCCTACCCTCGGCCACGGGCGCGTGCCACTCGTCGTCGCGACCGGTCTCGGGAAGTTCAACCCCGACGACGACCCATCCGAACTACCGGAAGCCGAGTCGATTCGACGTGGCGTGGGCGCGGCCTTGCGTGCGATCAGCTCCGCCAAGCGGGTCGCGATCGCGATCGGGAGCGGCAGTGACCCCGACGTCGTCGAGGCGATCTCCGACGGCGCGCTGCTGGGCGGCTACCGCTTCACCAAGTACAAGTCAGCCGCGAAACCGGCCGCCCTCAAACGCGTAGACATCGCGGTGAGCAACCCCGCGGCGTCGGCCGGCAAAGCAGCCCTACGACGTTCGAAGATCATCACCGACGCCGTCAACAACACTCGTGACCTCGTGAACACGCCGCCCAACGTCCTCAATCCGGTGACGTTTGCAACGTATGCCAAACAGGCCGGCGAGGCCGCCGGCTTGACGGTGGAAGTACTCGACGAGCGGGCGCTCAAGCGCGGTAACTTCGGCGGAATCCTGGCTGTCGGCGCCGGATCAGTGACGCCACCCAGGTTGGTCCGCCTGAGCTACCGCCCGGCCCGGGCCAAGGCGGATGTCGCGCTCGTCGGCAAGGGGATCACTTTCGATACCGGTGGCTTGGATCTCAAAACCGCGATGATGGCCCAGATGAAGTCCGATATGGGCGGCGCTGCGGCTGTGGTCGAAGCGATCATCGCGGCCGCCAAGCTTCGGTTGCCGGTGAGCGTGACCGCGACGGTCCCGATGGCCGAGAACGCGGTATCCGGAACCTCGTACCGTCCGTCAGACGTCCTCACGATGCGAGATGGCCGCACTGTCGAGGTCGACAACACCGACGCTGAGGGCAGGCTCATTCTGGCCGATGCCATCCTGCGAGCGTGCGAGGACTCACCGGAGTACTTGATCGAGACGTCCACCCTGACCGGTGCACAATTGGTCGCGCTCGGAATGCAGACCACTGCCTCGATGGGCAGCGATGCCTTCCGTGACCGCGTCGTCGCGGTCGGGTCCGCGGCCGGCGAGTCGCTGTGGGCCATGCCGTTACCGGCTCACCTACGGGCGAGCTTGGACTCCCCCGTCGCCGACATCGTCAATCTGCCAAAGGATCGCTGGGCGGGAATGCTGGTAGCTGGTGTGTTCCTGTCCGATTTCGTAGCCGAGGGCGTGGAATGGGTTCACCTCGACATCGCGGGACCGTCCTTCGCCGGCGCGCCATCTGGCTACACACCGAAGGGTGGCACTGGCGTCATCGTTCGTACCATCGTGGCGACGCTCGCCGACTTAGCAGAATGAGCCGGCTTGGCGACGTGTCCGCCAGGATGGGATCGATCGACCAAGACGACTAGGGCCGGACAACTGCGGGCCGGACAACTGCGGGCCGGACAACTGCGGGCCGGACAACTCAGCGGTCCTTCTGCCGGGCGTTGTAGTCGCGCATTCGCTGCGGGTAGCCAACCACGGTCGCGTCATACAACGGGATTGCCTGTTTCTTCGCGAAGCTTGCAGCGCCGGCCGGACCATCGACCCGGCGACGGGTCCACTCACCGTCGTGAGCCACGAGCAGGATTGTTGTATCGGTAACGGTCGTCCGAGGCTCGACGAAGGCTTCCACCCCTTGGCGGCTGGCGATGAATTGCTCCAGATGGCGCGTGTCGGCGGTATCTCCTGTTCGCAAGGTGCCGTCCGAGCGCTTACCGCGCCGCCTGCCGAGGCTGAACCGCCCCATGACCAACTCCTCAGCTCTAACGCCGGACATCTGTCGGTGCCCATAATCGCATTGTCACGGCCCACGCTCGCCCGATCGCCGACACTGTCTTCCAACTCAGACTTCCGACTCGAACTCCACCCCGTCGCTGTCGCGCTCGGAACTTCGGTGCCCGCGTGCCCGCGCGGTACGCAGAAGTGACAAGATAGACGTCGGCTCATACAGAGTCTCAACAGCAGTCCCGTCGGGCGAACACGAGCCGGGCGGCGAAGACAGCAGGGAGAAAGTTTTCGTGGCGGATCATGCCTTTGACCTGGTGATCTTGGGTGGCGGCAGCGGTGGCTATGCGGCCGCTTTGCGAGCTGCAGAATTGGGCAAATCGGTCGCCCTGATCGAGAAGGACCGGGTCGGTGGGACCTGCTTGCACCGCGGCTGTATTCCGACGAAGGCCTTGCTGCACGCCGGTGAAATCGCTGACAACGTGCGCGAGAGTGCCCAATTCGGCATCAACTCGACGTTTGAGAGCGTCGACATGGCTGGCGTCAACAAATACAAAGACGGCGTCATATCCAAGAACTGGAAGGGTCTGCAGGGTCTCATCAAGAGCCGGGGCATCCAGACCATCGAGGGCGAAGGCCGGCTCACCGCTCCAAAGACGGTCACGGTCGGCAGCGACACGTACACCGGGACCAACGTCGTGCTTGCCACCGGTTCATACGCTCGCAGCCTCCCAGGTCTTGAGATCGACGGGCAGCGGGTCATCACCTCTGATCACGCCCTCGTCCTAGACCGGGTTCCTGCCAGCGCGATCGTGCTCGGTGGCGGAGTAATCGGCTGTGAGTTCGCCAGCGCGTGGACATCGTTCGGTACCGACGTAACGATCGTCGAGGCTCTGCCCCACCTCGTGCCTCTCGAAGACGAGGACAGCTCCAAGCTTCTCGAGCGGGCCTTCCGGCGTCGCGGCATCGGTTTCAAACTCGGAGCGCGCTTTGCCGGCGTCGAGCGCACCGAGGACGGCGTGAAGGTAACGCTCGAAAGCGGTGACACACTTGAGGCCGAACTACTGCTGGTCGCGGTCGGACGCGGACCGACATCGACCAACCTCGGCTACGAAGAGGCTGGCGTCGCGACCGAGCGAGGCTTCGTCACGGTCGATGAATATTGCCGGACGAGCGTCCCCGGCGTCTATGCGGTAGGTGATTTGATCCCTACCCTGCAACTCGCGCACGTGGGCTTCGCCGAGGGCATCATGGTCGCCGAACACATCGCGGGGCTTCCGGTGGCCCCGATCGATTATGCGGGGGTCCCCCGGATCACGTACTCCCAGCCCGAGGTTGCCTCAGTAGGGCTCACGGGGAGCCAGGCGACCGAGAAGTACGGGGCGGACAACATCAAGACCGTGACCTATGACCTGTCCGGCAACGGCAAGAGCTCGATTCTCAATACCAAGGGTGCCGTGAAACTCATCGCCGAAAAGGACGGCCCCGTCGTCGGTATCCACATCGTCGGCGACCGCGTCGGCGAGCTGATCGCAGAGGCTCAGTTGATCTACAACTGGGAGGCGCTGCCGAGCGAGGTCGCACAGTTGATCCATCCGCACCCGACGCAATCGGAGGCGATCGGCGAGGCTCACCTGCTTCTAGCGGGTAAGCCCTTGCACGTGCACGACTGAATTCGATGAGGCCGCCGGCGACAAGCACGTGTCACCGGCCTCATCTCGCCGGGCGCTGCGCGGCGAACAGCAGGTTGGCCGCGTGAACTGTCGCAAAGAGTTGCCCGAACGAGTTGCCCGAACGAGAAGGAGCCAAAGAACATGCCGGTTTCAGTGACCATGCCGCGTCTCGGCGAGAGCGTGACCGAGGGGACCGTCACCCGCTGGTTGAAGCAGGAGGGCGACACGGTCACGGCGGATGAGCCGCTGCTCGAGGTTTCCACTGACAAGGTCGATACCGAGGTTCCCTCTCCGGCCTCCGGTGTCCTGACCTCGATCAAGGTCGCCGAGGACGAGACCGTCGAGGTCGGCGTCGAACTTGCGATCATCAGCGATGGCGCCGAGGCGCCCGCGGAAGCGGCACCAGCACACGCACAAGCAGCGCCAGCCGAAGCTGCACCTGCGGAAGCGGCGCCGGCGGCTCAGCAGGTCACGCCCGCGGCAGATGCTCCCCCTCCCCCGGCGTCCGCACCCGCTGCGCCCGAGCCTGCATCTGCAGCGGTTGCGCCGGCCTCAACCACGGTGACACCGCCGCCCGCCGCAGCAGCCCCCGCCGCAGCAGCCCCTGCCGCGCCCGCGCCGCCACCACCTGCGTCCGCAGCGCCAGCACCGGCTTCCGCCGCTCAGGTGCCCGCCGCACCGGCCCCGGCTGCAACGGCACCAGCTCCCGATTCGGCTGATGACGACGAGGTCGCAGGCACCTATGTCACACCGCTCGTGCGAAAGCTCGCCAGCGAACACGGCGTAGATCTGAACAGCCTGACCGGCACAGGTGTGGGTGGGCGGATTCGCAAGTCCGACGTTCTCGCCGCCGCCAGTGCCGCGGCCGAGCAAAAGGCCGAGGAGGCGGCTGCGCCGCCGGCTGCCGCAAATCCTGCAGCAGCGGCGTCCACAGCTCCCTCTGCGACGCCCGTGACCGGCGCTCCAGCCGCGCAGCGGGGCCAGACAGTCAAGATGTCACGCCTCAGGCAGGTGATTGCGGCACGAATGGTGGAGTCACTCCAAACCTCTGCACAACTCACCTCCGTGGTGGAGGTCGACATCACGCGGATCGCCCGGTTGCGGGATTCGGCGAAGGCCGAGTTCGAGAAGCGTGAGGGCGTCAAGCTTTCGTTCCTGCCGTTCTTCGCCGTAGCGGCGGTTGAGGCCCTCAAGGAGCACCCCAACGTCAACGCGTCCGTCGATACGGAAGCTGGCACCATCACCTATCACGAGGCCGAACACCTTGGGATCGCCGTGGACACCGAACGCGGACTCCTCGTGCCTGTCATCCACAATGCCGGCGACCTCAATCTCGCCGGTATCGCCCGTAAGATCGCTGATCTCGCAGAGCGCACCCGAACCAACAAGGTCAGCCCGGACGAACTTGGCGGCGGCACGTTCACGCTGACCAACACCGGCAGTCGCGGTGCTCTCTTCGATACCCCCATCATCAATCAGCCACAAGTCGGCATCCTTGGCACCGGTGCCGTTGTGAAACGGCCGGTCGTGATCAGCGATGCGAACCTTGGTGAGACGATCGCCGTGCGTTCTATGGTGTATCTGGCCATGACCTACGATCACCGGATGGTTGACGGCGCCGACGCTGCCCGCTTTCTCACGACGATCAAGACGCGACTGGAGGCTGGCGAGTTCGAACGCGATCTCGGACTCTAGCCAATAGAAGCCTTTCGTCACAGGTCAACAGAACTCGCCTGCCATCCGATAGCGCGAACAGACAACCGAACAGGAGCCGGGCGTGAAGGTCGTACTCGCTGGAGCTTCTGGCTTTCTCGGCCAAGCGGTGGCAAAAGACCTGATCCTGCATGGCCATCGCATAACGGCGCTCGTCCGGAGGGCGGCCAGCTCACCCGCGGAATCGGAATGGCACCCGGAACAAGAGGTGCTCGACCCGGCAGCGTTGGCTGGCGCGGATGCCGTGATCAGCTTGTCCGGAGCCGGAATCGGCGATAAGCGATGGACGCCAGGTTACAAGCAGGTCCTACTGCAGAGTCGCCTTCAACCGACGGGAACTATCGCGCGCGCGTTGGCGGCGATGTCACCGGAAGATCGTCCGGGCGTGTGGCTATCGGCGTCAGCCATCGGCTTCTACGGCGAACGCGGTGACCAGCCGCTGCCCGAGGATGCTGCGGCTGGAACAGGGTTTCTGGCTGATCTTGTCTCGCAATGGGAAGCGGCCACGCAGCCCGCGGTTGAGGCTGGGGTACGGGTTGCGACGCTACGCACCGGCCTCGTTCTCTCTGGTAGTGGTGGAATGGTAAAACGCTTGATACCCCTGTACAAGGTGGGCATCGGCGGAAAGTTGGGCTCGGGGCAGCAGTATCAGTCCTGGATCAGCCTTGCCGATGAGATCGCAGCGGTACGGCACCTTCTCGAAACCGATTCAATCTCTGGGCCGGTGAACCTGACCGGGCCGGACCCAGTGCGCAACGAAGAGTTCGCCAGAGTGCTTGGACAGGTGCTCCATCGACCATCGGCGTTTCCGACTCCTGCTTTCGGAATCCGGCTGGTGCTTGGGGAATTTGCCGACAAAGGCGCGTTGGCCAGTCAGCGCGTGATACCCAACGTTCTGCAAAGCTCGGGTTTTCAGTTCGAGCATGGCGACGTGCGGTCCGCGCTCGAATGGGCCGTCAAGAACTGACGCACCCTGCGCGGCCCTCGGCTAGCGAGCTACCTGCAGTGACGTGATTTCGAACGAGCCACTAGCGGGGCGCGTCAGCACAATGGACAACGGCGTCGGTCCAAGGCCACGGGTTGCGACCGGCGGCCGCGCACCGCAACTGAGCATTCCGGACGCCAGCGACGCGGTAGCGCGCAACTCGATCCTGCGATCAGAGCGAGCCGTGACCACGACGGATGAGTAGCTCGTGCTTGCGCCCGATAGACCACAACCCAGCGGCACTCGTTGCGTCAGTTGATTGCGATCCTGGGCGAGCAGACCAGGATCGGCGTAAACAGCGGTCAGCAGATCGGGCTGCCGGCGCGAAAAGGCCAGGACGCGTTGGGCATCAAGCCTTCTGAGGTCGGCAGCCACATCAACTCCCTTGTCGGCGGCAGTGTCGATATGTCGGCCAACGTCGTTCTCACCGATCGCGCCCGTGAGCATCAACCCAACGACGAGACCACAGACAGCCGTGAGGAGGAGTCCCGTAGCGATATGCCGCTGATGATTGCGTAACCAGCGAAATTGTCTGCCGTCGTTGCGCAACTCGGTCAGTGGCTGTCTGACCTGCGCTCGTACGACGTGAGTCAGATCCGCCGGCACAATTCCGTTCTCCAGAAAGCCCGGTCGGTTGAATGGTGGACGTGCGTCGTTACCTGCGCCGCGGGAGAGAACCGCGGCTGGCTTGCATTCAGAGGGCTGCCGTAAGCGCTCCTTAGCGATTTCGACCGAGTGACGCCCCACTCGCGGGGCCACCCGACCGGCTTTCAACACCACGGTTGGCGTTGCTGATCTTGGCGCCACTGAAGCCCGCAGGTCCAAGGCGAGCTCTGCTGCGGTGCCGCGCCGATGAGGTTCTAGATCGAGCGCTCGGATCAGCGCCGCCGACATCGCGGGCGGGCAGTCGGCTAGCAGCGTTGCCAAGTCCGGGAGTGTTCCCGCTGCGGCTACCGCCAAAACCTCGTCCACTCCGACACTTGCGGCTGACTGCCAAGGCCCAAACCCGGTCAGGGCGTGCAGCGCGACCGCAGCAGCCGAGAAGACATCACTAGCGGCGCCTACCGGACCACCCGATGCCACCGCAGGGTCGACATATGCAGGAGTGCCGAGCACCGCTCGCGTACTCGAAATCGCCCCTCGCTCTGAGCCGAGCAGCCGCGCGAGGCCGAGATCTGCCAGCTTCGGATGACCAGCGGCAGTGAACAGCACATTCGCCGCGCTGACGTCCGAATGCCACACGCCCTCGTCGTGTGCGTAGGCCAACGCCGCGGCTATCGGGCTTATGCTCGCTGCAACTTCGGCCGGAGTCAGTCGAGCACGGCGTTTCAGAAGGTCGGCCATCGACCCGCCACCGGCAAGCTCCATGACCAGTACGAAGGCGTCTTGGCACGGCACGAACTCATGAAGCCTGATCAGATTGGGATGGTCGAGCGTGGCCAACAACGCAGCCTCAGCCCTGACCTCGCGGACGGTGGAGACCGCATTGACCGACACTCGTTTCAAGGCGAACCGCTCGCCCGACTGCGATTTCGTGGCTGCCCACACCTCGCCGTAGCTGCCGTAACCGAGGAGTTCTCCGACCCGGTAGCCGGGCACGTTCACCGTCATGTCCCAGACGGTACAAACTTTCAGCGTTACCCCTGTGTGGTTGTCCACAGGGTGCACGAGCAGCAGCTTCTAGTCCGCGCCCGAAGCGAGCTTGAAGGGCCACCAGATCTTCTTGCCGATGTCGGTGGACAGCGCAGGGACCAGGATGCTTCGCACCATGATCGTATCGAGCAGCACACCGAACGCGACAGCGAAACCGATTTCGGCAAGGAACACCAGAGGCAGAATGCCCAGCACCGTAAAGGTTGCAGCGAGCACGATGCCAGCCGAGGTGATCACGCCACCAGTCACCGACAACCCTCTGAGGATTCCGCTCCGAGTCCCGAAGCCCAAAGTCTCTTCCCGCACTCTGGTCATCAGAAAAATGTTGTAGTCGATGCCGAGCGCGACGAGAAACACGAACGCAAACAGCGGAAACGACTGGTCCGCGCCGGCGAAGCCGAACAGATGGGTGAAGGCGAAACCGCATACGCCCAAGGTGGCAGCGAACGATAGGACGACTGTTCCGATCAGCAAGAGGGGTGCCAGCAACGCCCGCAAGAGCAAGGCCAGAATGATGAAGATGACGACGAGCACAATCGGGATGATCAGGTTGCGGTCGTGCACCGAGGCCGTTTGAACGTCCAACGTCGCCGCTGAGTTACCACCAACCTGTGCGTCAGCTCCGGGAATCGCATGCAGCGCGGTGCGCAAACGCTTGATGGTGTCGTAGGCGGCTGGAGAGTCGTAGGAGTCGGCCAACGTGGCATTCACCATCGTGCGCCCGCCGATCGGATCGACCTGGAGCGCACTAGACGGGCAACTGCCGTTAGCCAGCGGCGCTCCCCCGGCTTTGGTGGCCGCCGCTTCAGAGCCAACCCGATTTCTGCGCATTGGGCGTTTCGCGGCACGGTCGGGTGCCTCGCTTGTGTGATGTGCACGGCGAAGTCGGCAGCACGCCGCGGGGCGATTAGGGTGAATGAGTGGCTTACGCAGTGGGTGACCTGAAGATCGTGCGTGCTGGTGAGATCGAGTACGTCGAAGCATGGCAGTGGCAGAAACAATTGCACGCGCAACGGGTTGCTGACGAAGTCGCAGACACCGTTCTGCTGCTCGAGCACCCGCCGGTCTTCACGGCCGGCAAGCGCACCGAACCATGGGAACGACCGGTGGACGGTACGCCGGTTATCGACGTGGACCGTGGCGGCAAGATCACCTGGCACGGACCAGGGCAGCTGGTTGGCTACCCGATCCTGCAACTACCGAATCCGGTCGATGTCGTCGCCTATGTGCGCCAGATGGAACGTGTTCTCATCTCGGTCTGCGCGGATCTCGGCCTGTCCACCGGGCAGGTCGAGGGCCGCAGCGGAGTATGGCTGCCCGCCGACGACCGCGGCCCGGACCGCAAGATCGCCGCGATCGGAATTCGCGTAGCGCAGGGCGTGACGTTGCACGGGTTTGCTCTGAACTGCAACCCGGATCTCAGCTGGTTCTCCCGCATAGTCCCTTGCGGCATCCCCGACGCCGAGGTCACGTCGCTGTCGAAGGAACTGGGTCGCGACATCAGCGTCGCGGAGGTTGTTCCCGTCGTCGAAAGGCACTTACCGGATCTGCTTGCCCGGTACGCTGGACTTGAACTGACCGCGAGTTGACCTCTTTCCGTTGATGGCCAGCCTCAGCCCGGTCCCGATAGGAGAACAAGTGAGTTCGCCGGCGAATCCTGCACCTGCGGGACGAAAGTTGCTGCGGATCGAGGCACGCAATGCCGAGACGCCCATCGAGCGAAAGCCAGCGTGGATCAAGACCCGGGCCGTGATGGGACCGCAGTTCACCGAGCTGCACAAGCTGGTCAAGAGCGAAGGCCTGCACACCGTTTGTCAGGAGGCCGGCTGTCCCAACATCTACGAATGCTGGGAAGACCGTGAGGCCACGTTCCTCATCGGTGGCGACCAGTGCACGCGCCGCTGTGATTTCTGCCAGATCGACACTGGTAAGCCGGCTGCGCTGGACACCGACGAACCACGGCGGGTCGCTGAGAGCGTGCAAACGATGGGTTTGCGCTACGCAACCGTCACCGGAGTCGCTCGCGACGATCTACCGGACGGCGGCGCATGGCTGTATGCCGAGACGGTCCGTCAGATCCATGAGCTGAATGCCGGCACCGGGGTCGAGCTCCTCATCCCGGACTTCAACGCAGTACCGGCTCAACTCGATGAGGTTTTCGCGTCGCGTCCGCAGGTGCTCGCTCACAACGTTGAGACAGTCCCTCGAGTGTTCAAGCGCATCCGCCCGGCATTCACCTACGAACGCTCGCTCGGCGTGATCACTGCCGCGCGAGCATCCGGACTGGTGACCAAGTCCAACCTGATCCTCGGCATGGGCGAAGAGCGGGCAGAGATTTCGCAGGCGCTTCAGGACTTGTTCGATGCGGGCTGCGAATTGATCACGATCACCCAATATCTTCGGCCGTCGCTACGACATCACCCGATCGCCAGGTGGGTGAAGCCGGAAGAGTTCGTCGAATTGCGTGAAGAAGCTGAAGACATCGGCTTCGCAGGCGTCCTCAGCGGCCCGCTAGTTCGTTCTTCCTACCGGGCTGGCCGCCTGTACCAACAGGCTCTCGATGCCCGGAAGCTCACCACTATCGGCTAGTACCTACAGGACTAGACCTGTAGGTACTAGCGCTGAGCCACTCGCCTGCGAAGCACGAACCTTCGATGCACTCGCCTTCGATGCACGAACCTCGATACGCGAGATCAGCGTCGCTTCGCGCCCCATACGACGCCACCGACTAGTCCGCTGATGGCCAGGGCGTCAAGCAACACGATCAGCGCAGCGTCGCGTTGCCAGACAAAGATCCGGGAGCTGGAATCCAGCGGCGGATCGGCAAGCCGCTGGAACCGAGGATCGTTTGCGATCGCCGGCGCTGATGACGAGCTCGGTGTTGGTGAGCTATTCGTTCGGTTGCCGGGTTGCGTGAGAGCACTGTGGGTTGAAGCTGGGGGCGACGCCGATCCGTCGGAGCCGCCGTTGTTGCCGGGAAGCAGGCCGAGGCCGTTTGAGCCCGGCTGCTGGCCCTGCGAGCCGCCGGCCTGTGAATTCGATCCGGCCGAGGGCACGACCCCGGTGGCCTTGGCGGTGGGTTGCGGTGCGGGCTTGCTCGTGTGTCCCGAGGTGGGCTGGCTGGTCGGCTTGCTCGTCGGTGCAGTCGTCGGCGGTGAGGTGGGCGGATGAACCGGCGAGGTAGACGGTGGCGTCTGGTTGAGAGTCACCGATTGCGCCTTGACCGACCCATCGACGCCGATTGCCCGGACCTCGAACTTCTCACTCGTGGTGGCCACATCGGGAGACAAACAGCTTGATGCGGTACTCGGTCGGTCGAAATTGAGCTGATCGGTCCCCACAAGTTCCGCAGAGCCTGCGGTGAGCAGCACGACTGTGTAAGGAACCTGATCCAGACCGGTGGCATCGACGAAGTCCGCGTCCGGCCGGTTGGGATTTGTCACTCGGGCGAGCGCGCCAACCGTGCCGTCGTCGCAAACGCCGGACTTCACGGTCAAGCTGGCTTGCGACAGGTCGTCGATTGTCGGTTCAGCATTCTTCATGCAGGAATGGGCCAGCGACGTGTACTTGGGTCGTGTCTGGCTTGGATCGGTGGAGGTCACCATTACCTGGTCGCCATTATTGACCGGGCCCGCGAGTCGCACCGTCACCGGCTGCTGGCCGACGGTTACGAGCGTCGGCCCACCGCCGTCGGGGAAGGCCTCGGCGTCCGTCCCGAGGGTGATCAGCCCAGCTTGGTAGACCGTCCCATCCGCGTCAGCAGCTGAGTCGGTCAAGGTCACCTCAACGAAGGCGTCTCCGGAATCCGTGCCGTCATCACAGCCATAAGTCGCCTGAACGGACAGGTTCGGCAAACCGTCGGTAGTCGCGCCGGCGCCGCCTGAACTGAAGATCAACAACGGCGCCAACGCCAAAAGCCCGGCCAGCACGAGTGCCGCCGTATCGCGCTTACGCGGACGCAGTCGCATGGTTCTTGAGACTCCCGGCGGTAGAGAAAATTAACACCGAGGTAACTGTACCTCGAATTCACAAAGATTGGATGTCTTCGACAGGCACATATTTCATGGTGTCGGGGTGCGAATGCAAGTGCCTGAAGCGGCCAGCCCGACGGCGCAAAGTACCCGCCTACCAGCCTGGCGAGCACGGACGGTTTCAGACAGCGTCCAGTCGCCTATTCTGTGTACATGGCGCAGTCATCCCGGTCGAAAAAACCCAGCAAGCCGAAGCTCAGCCGCGAAGAGAAGAAGGCTGCGAGGGCGGTCAAGCGACAGACCCGACGCGAGACGTTCAGCTCGATGCGCCAAGCGTTTTCGATGACGCGAAAGAACGACGCGAAGCTCATTCCGCTGCTGGTGATGGCCTTCGTCCTCGGCGCAGCGGTCGGCTTTTTGGTGCTCTACCTACCGACCGGCAAGATCTACTATGGCATCGTGCCGGCGATCCTGCTCGGCGTGGTCGCTGCACTGTTCGTGTTCTCCCGCCGAGCGCAGAGCTCGGCCTACAGCCAGGCTGAAGGACAACCAGGTGCGGCCGCGTACGTTCTAGGGCAGCTACGTGGCGACTGGCGCCGAACGGATGCCGTCGCCGGCACCGCTCAGCTCGATGCCGTACACCGGTTGCTGGGCCGCCCCGGAGTGGTGTTGGTTGGCGAAGGTGCACCCCACCGGGTGAAGCCGTTGCTCGCCCAGGAAAAGAAGCGCGTCGCCCGACTTGCCGGCGATGCCCCGATCTATGACATCGTGGTTGGCCGAGGCGAAGGCGAAATTCCGTTGGGCAAGTTGAACGCCCACATCATGAAGCTGCCGCGCAACCTCTCCAAAGAGCAGGTGGTCGCGCTCGACCGACGCCTATCAGCGCTTTCGGCGAGCAGAACACCGCTGCCGCAGGGTCCGATGCCCGCAGGGGCAAAGATTCGCAATATGCAGCGCGCAGCTCGCCGCAGAAGCTAGTCGTGGCCGAGCCAGACAGGTCCGCCAGCCCCGCGAAACCGACCCGTGGGTCTACGCCGAGCAATCCGGCGGCGCCGCGAGTCGCCAGACCGCAACGCTATCGGGGTGAGCGCCTCGGGCTGAACGAATCCGGACCCGGCTCAATCGCTCCGTTTGGCCGCCGTGCGGCAGCGTTTCTGATCGATCTGCTGGCCTCTTCACTGGTTGCCGCCTTGTTTGTACGACGCGACGACCTACCCGGACTCGCAGGTCACCTGCCTGGCTCGTGGAGTCTGATCCCGCTGGCGTTGGATTACATCCTCGGGCTAGTTCTCCTAGGGCGCACCTTCGGGATGTACGTCATGAAGCTGCGAGTGGTCCGAGTCGACGCCAACCTGCCGGTCGGTCCGCGACGAGCGATCGTGAGAACCGCGCTGTTGATCTTGCTCATCCCCGCAGTCGTGGTTGACGCCGACTTTCGAGGCCTGCATGATCGGCTGACGTCGACGGCCGTTATCGTCCATTGATCCGATAGGTCGGCAACCCGCGCCGATGCTGCATCGAATGGCTAAGTCCCTGCAATGAGGCAGGGTCGGGCTGGCGAAGCGATTCACAGCACAACGGGGTCCACGTAACCTGCGTGAAACATCTGAGATACCGCTCGGCAACCAGTCGTTTCTAGCTTGAGAGCGCTTACCCTCCGGATTCAGCACCCACCCAGCCGCGGCTCCATTGGCGGAGCCGAACCCACCCAGGCAGACAAGGATGGCCGATGTTCAACAGCTCCGAAGAAGTACTGAGCTACATCAAGAACGAGGGCGTCGAGTTCATCGACATCCGGTTCACCGATCTACCCGGAGTGCAGCAGCACTTCAACGTCCCGGCATCCAACTTCTCGGAGGCGTCATTCTCCGAGGGTCAGATGTTCGATGGCTCGTCGATCCGCGGATTCGCCGCCATCCACAAGTCGGACCTGAAGTTGATCCCGGACCCGGCCACCGCGTACCTGGACCCATTCCGCAAGGCCAAGACCCTCAACATCAATCACTCCATCGTTGAGCCCCGTACCGGCGAACCATATGACCGCGACCCACGCCAGGTCGCGTCGAAGGCCGAGGCCTACCTCAAGACCACTGGCATCGCCGACACCGTCTACTTCGGCCCGGAGGCCGAGTTCTACATCTTCGACGAGGTGCGCTACGAGTCGAAAATGAACACGAGCTCTTACTTCGTCGATTCGGACGAGGGTTACTGGAACACCAACCGCGAAGAAGAGGGCGGCAACCTCGGCTACAAGACGAGCGTCAAGGGTGGCTACTTTCCGGTGCCACCCTATGACCACCAAGCCGATCTGCGGGACGAGATCAGCACTGAGCTGATGAAAGCCGGCCTCAAGCTCGAGCGTGCTCACCACGAAGTGGGTACGGGCGGCCAGGCTGAGATCAACTACCAGTTCGACACCCTGACCCACGCCGCGGACCAGATCCTGCTCTTCAAGTACATCGTCAAGAACGTCGCGTGGCGCAACGGCAAGACGGCGACCTTCATGCCCAAGCCACTGTTCGGTGACAACGGCTCGGGCATGCACTGCCACCAGTCGTTGTGGAAGGACGGCGAGCCACTGTTCTACGACGAGACTGGCTACGCAGGTCTGTCCGACATCGCGCGCTGGTACGTCGGTGGGCTGCTCAAGCACGCGCCTTCGGCACTCGCTTTCACCAACCCGACCGTAAACTCCTATCACCGTCTGGTGCCCGGCTACGAGGCGCCCGTCAACCTGGTCTACTCGGCCGGTAACCGTTCTGCCTGTATTCGGGTTCCAATCACCGGCACAAGCCCGAAGGCCAAGCGCATCGAATACCGGGTGCCGGACCCATCGGCCAACCCCTACCTCGCGTTCGCGGCAATGTTGATGGCCGGCCTTGACGGCATCAGGAACCGTATCGAGCCGGCCGAGCCGATCGACAAGGACCTCTACGAACTCCCGCCGGACGAGGCTGCCTCGATCCCGCAGGTGCCAGGGTCACTCGGTGAGGTTCTCACCGAACTCGAGCGCGACCACGATTACCTGCTCGAGGGCGGCGTCTTCACCGAAGACCTGATCGCCACCTGGATCGACTACAAGCGAGTCAACGAGGTCGATCCGGTTCGGCTGCGTCCACACCCGTACGAGTTCGATCTGTACTACAACATCTGAGCCAACAGCTGAGCCAAACATCTGGCAAAGAAGTCGGTATACCCCTGGGCCGTCATGGCTGCCCAGGGGTATACCGCTTTCTGGGCTGTACCGCTTTCTGGGCTGAAGCGCGAGGGTAAGCGCGCGAGGGTTGGAGATTCAGAGGCAGCGGGACGTGCGACTGGTCGGCTTGCGGCTCAGCAGGAACCAGAAAACCCAACCGATTGCGGCCACCAGCACGAAGCTGATCAATCGGTACATCACGACGCCAGCCGTCGCGCTCGCCAACGACAATCCACCGTGCGTCAAGGCAATGAGCAAAGCGCCGTCGACCACGCCAATCCCGCCGGGTATCAAAGGCAGGCTCGACGCCGCCATGCCGCCGGCATAGGCGACCATCGCAACGGCGATCGTCGGGCCGTGCGCGCCCACAGCTCGGCAGGCCGCCACCAGGCACAACAGATCGAGCAGCCAGTTCATCGCAGCGAAGTAGAGGCCGGTCAGCCAATCGCGGCCAGTCGGATGGATCATCAGCAACTCGTCGAGCAATTCCCGGACCCGATCCTGACCGGCCAGGGCTGGTCGACGGACCGCTCGGTTCACGCGCCGCAGCGACCAGGTACCGATCCGCAGTAATAGATCGGGACGCCGGGCGAGACGCCGCAGCCCCCAGGCCACGGCCAGCACCGCGACAATTTCGATCCCGATGAGGAGCACGCTGGCGTCACCGCCGGCCAAGCTGGCACCAAAGGCAGCGATCACCGTCAGTGCGATAGTGCTCAGCACCCCAGACGTCAGCATGCCCCACGTGATCACCGGTGAACTCGCACCCCACGCGCGCATCCGGCGGAAGGTATAGCCGGTAGACAACACCGGACCTGCAGGCAACGTGACACTCATCGCGTTCGCTGCGAAAGTGACCGCGATTGCTCGGCGCAGGGCCAGCCGCATTCCGCCGGCCGCCAGCATCCGCCGCTGTACACGGGCGAAGGAGATCATCGATCCGATCTCGGCAAGCACGGCCACGATGAGCCAACCCCAGCTCGGGTGAGTAAGTGCGGCGCCGGCGCCACGCACATGCGGCGCGATCGCGAAGCCCTCCGCGACAAGAACTCCGATGACGATCACGACCACGGCGAGCTGCAGACCGCGGTGCGGCCCCGCGGTCGACTTTTCGCACAATCGGAGCGCGCGGGAGGTGAGAACCGATCTGGCGCCATCCGCCTCGCGTACCGCACTCACCGTGTCGCCGGCGGGGTCCCAACCGATGCGATCTTCGCGATCTGCGTCCGAAGCAGCGGTCGCCGTTGAGACCTGGTCGAGCTCGGTAAGGGGGTGATCAGCGCTGGTCTGGGCGCGCTTGGGTTGGCTCGTAGCTGGGTGGCGGGCAGTCGAGGAAGCCCACCAAGGCTCGTCCCAGCCGGCGTCGGCAACCGGTGCCGACCGCGATGCCTGCACCTCGGTCATCTCGACTCCGTTGTTCAGCGCCCGCCTGCTGGGTGAACGTCCTTCTTAAGTCAGCTGCCCGGGTGGGAACGTTATTCCCACTCGACTCATCACGTCCCCTACCCCTGGTCTTCATCTCCGGTTTCATCCTTGGAAACCTGAGAGCAAGTTGGGTGCCTCGTGGGACTTGTCGGTCTCCAATGAGAGGATGCTCAGGTGACGGCACAATCGGCACCTCCACAACCGGCATCACAACCGGCCCGACAAACGTCGGGCCAGACGTCGGCGGCCGATTCCGCTACCGAAAAGACTCGTCGGCGCTTCACCGGATTTTTACCAAATCGATTGCTCCAGCACCGGCAACCGCGCTGGTGGCAAGAGGTCGCGATTATCGGTTTCTGCTATTGGATATATAGCGAAATTCGAAATCTTGTCCCCGAGCAAGAGACCATCGCGCTGCGGCACGGACGTAGCGTGCAGCATCTGCAGGACACTCTGCACCTGAGTTTCGAGCGATCACTCAATCGTTTCGTGGCCCATCATGAGCCGCTGGCCCAGGTGATGGATTACTACTACGCAACGCTGCATTTCATCATCACCATTGGTGTGCTGATCTGGCTGTACAAGGCCCATGCGCGTGTCTACCGGGGCGCCCGGACAGTTATTTTCGCCACATCACTGCTGGCCCTCGCCGGTTTCTATCTCTACCCGCTGGCGCCCCCACGGCTCTTGCCGCAGTACGGCTACATCGACACCCTCGAGGTGTTTCACACCTGGGGCTCACTCGCTGATCCGAAGGTTGCAGAGCATTCCAATCAATTCGCCGCCATGCCCAGCCTGCACATTGGCTGGTCGTTGTGGTGTGGCGTGGCCATCTTCCTGTGCGCGAAGCATCTCTGGGTCAGAATTCTCGGCATCATGTATCCGTTCGTCACGCTGCTTGTCATCGTCGGCACCGCGAACCACTTCGTGATCGACGCCGTCGGTGGCTTGGTCGTGTTTCTTGCCGGCTGCGCCATTCAATACACGATGTCCGGACGCTCAGCCTTCAGCGAGGCACCTCATCCGCCGAAGGATCCTGTCGAGTCGGTACGGTCCGTACCTGGCGAGTCGTAGAACACGGACTCGACGACCTTGCGCGCGCGCCGCGTCGTGCGGCGGTAATCATCGATGAACTGACCGGGGTCCGAGCCTGGCGGGTAGTCCAGAACGCGACAGATGGCGGCCAGGATCGGACCTTGGCTTGGCAACTGGTCATCGGCCTTGTCGCGTACCAGCATGATCGCGTCCCGGGCCTTGCTGGCCAATCGCCACGCTGCCTCCAACGCCGAAGCCTGGTCCCGCGTGAACCTCCCTGCTTCAGCTGCCGCCCAGAGCGCAGGCAACGTCGCCGGACTTCGCAGTCCCGGGATCTGGTGGGCATATTCCAGCTGTAGAAGCTGCACCGTCCATTCCACGTCAGCCAAGCCCCCCCGACCGAGCTTGGTATGCGTATGCGGGTCCGCTCCGCGGGGTAGCCGTTCGGCGTCAACACGTCCCTTTATTCGACGGATCTCCAGAATGGCCGAAGGCGCCAGGCCGCCTGGCGGATACCGGATGTCATCGATCAGATCGATGAACTTCTCACCCAGAACCGAGTCTCCGCAGCAGAATCGAGCTCGAAGCAAGGCCTGTGCCTCCCAGACCGACGACCACCGCGCGTAGTACTCGGCGTAGGAGTTCAGCGAGCGAGCTATGGGCCCGTTGCGGCCCTCCGGTCGTAGATTCGCATCCAGAACGAGGGGTGGGTCCGAGGTCGCTGCGGACAGCATGAGCCTTAGCTGCTCGATCACCGCCAGCGCCCGCTCAGCCGCCTCAGCCTCGGTAATGCCGACGGCTCGGTCAGGAGCGTTTCGATGCCCAGGCGCCGTGCCGTCATCGCCACCACGAGGCTCGAAGACGAACATCACGTCCGCGTCCGAGCCATACCCCAATTCCTGACCGCCGAGCCGTCCCATGGCGATGATCGCGAAATCGATGTCCAGATCGGCGACGCCCAGCGTACGGGTCACGCTGGCACGGGCCGTTGCCAGACTCGCAGCCAGCGTCGCGTCGGCAAGCTCTGTCAAAGCAATGCGCGTCTGCGAGTCGTCGAGGAGACCTACGAGATGGCCAAAGGCAATGCGCAGCAGCTCAAAGCGACGCAGGCTTCGTATCACATGTCCCGCTTGCGCAGGGTCCTCCTGCCGCCGAGCGGCCGTGTTCATGGTCGTTTCGATTTCGGCCCTGCGATGCGGCTGCAGCTGCACGTCATCGGCCAGCATCTGCAAGGCCTCGGGCGCGCGCACAAGCATGTGAGCCACGTAGCGCGAGGTACCCAGAATCGCTGCCAGCCGCGAGGCGACCGCGCCCTCATCACGCAGCAACCGCAGGAACCACGGCGTGCTCCCCAGCGCATCGGAAACCTGTCGATAAGCCAGCAATCCAGCGTCCGGATCGGGCGAGGAGGCCAGATCCGAAAGCATGACCGGTAGTAGCGCACGCTGAATCGCCGCTCGCCGCGACAGACCAGTCGTCAGAGCCTCCAGGTGGCGCAGTGCACCAGCGGGATCTGAATAACCCAACGCCTCCAGCCGTCGGCGCGCCTCGTCCGGACTCAACCTCATGGCCTCGGACGGCACCCGGGCGACCGCCTCCAGCAGTGGACGGTAGAAGAGTTTCTCGTGCAGCCGGCGGACTTCGCGCACGTGCAGAGCCCACTCATCCCGCCACACCGCTGCCGCGTCGCCGCGGCTGTCGGCGCGAAAGCCCATCGAGCGGGCGAGCCTCAGCAGCGCCCCCTCGTCGTCGGGCACCAGGTGAGTACGCCGAAGGCGCGCGAGTTGGACCCGATGCTCAGTCGTCCGGAGAAAGGTGTAAGCATCTGCGAGGCTGATGGCATCGTCGCGACCGACGAAGCCACCATCGCGCAGCGCCGCAAGAGCGGGCAACGTCGCCTGAACGCGAAGCGATTCATCGGCCCGGCCATGAACCAGCTGCAAAAGCTGGACCGCAAACTCCACGTCACGTAGCCCGCCAGGACCGAGTTTGAGTTCCCGCTCGGCAAGGGCAGCAGGAAGATGCTGGACCACCCGCCGCCTCATCGCCTGGACGTCGGCAACAAAGTCAGGCCGCTCCGCGGCTGTCCACACCATCGGCGCGAGCGCATCGACGTAGGCACGGCCCAAGTCAAGATCGCCTGCTGCCGGCCGCGCCTTGAGCAACGCCTGAAACTCCCACGTCGATGCCCAGCGCTTGTAGTAAGCCTCGTGACTGGCAAGCGTACGAACCAGGGCGCCGTCTTTACCTTCGGGACGCAGAGCGGCATCCACCTCCCACGCCGCTTGGCCACAGATCTTGATCGTCTCAGCGGCAAGCTTGGTGGCGCTCGCCAGGGCCTCGTCGATCGAGCCGTCTGACGTTTCCGGCTCTGCGACGAAGACAACATCGACGTCGGAAACGTAGTTCAGTTCGCGTCCGCCTGCCTTTCCCATCGCCACGATGGCCAGGCGGCAGGCCGCGGCAGCCGGTGGCAACACCGCCCTGGCAACCGCCAGGCCAGCCGCGAGCACGTATCCCGCGAGGTCGGCGAGCGCTTCGGTGACCTGTTGAAGATCCAGTTCACCAGCCAGATCTTGCGCCGCGACGACCAGCAACTCGGCGCGGTAGGCGTTGCGCAAGGCAGTGACCGCGGGTGGGCCTACCAGCGATGCCGGGCAACCCGCGGTACCAAGTACCGGATCGTCGGCATCGCCGCCGACCGCCGTGAGAATTCGATGCCGAGCGTCCTCGATTGATGGCAGATCCGCGTTCGAGCCGCGCAGGAGCAAGGCGTCGGACGGATTCATCAAGACATGCTCGGCGAGTGCCAGCGAAGCCCCGAGCACAGCGAGCAACCGCGTTCGGAAACTTGCCGAGGCCCGCAGTTCAATCAACACTTGCGGACCAACCGGGGTGGCCGCCAACTTCGCAAGCATGACAACGGCCTGGTCTGGGTCAGCGGTCCGTCCCAAGGCAGAGACTATGGCGGCGGCCGCATCATCGCGCGGTCCGTTGGCGACCGGATCCCAAATGCCGAGCAGGTCGTCGGAGAGCAGCCGACCGGCAGCCACCGGGTCCGCGAAACCCGTCCGAACCAGCCGAGCGCCAACCCGAGCGTCGTTGCTGCTCTCGGCCTGATAATCGTTGCCGCGGGCTTCTTCCCCGTCAGTGACCGTGGGAGCCACGAGCTGCCTGCATCTGAGCCGCGAGCGCGGCCCGGATCTCCGCTGGATCGGTGACCGGCCCGGCGACGCTGGTAGGGACCGAGCTCGACGCCATCGGAAGCCCGCGCGGCGTCGCAGCCAACGCCGGGTCTGCAACTACCGCGGCAAACCGGGCCGCAAAGGGCTGCCAAACCTCGGCAATGTCGTCGTGAGCCGCGATCGACCGATCGACAATTCGCTCGACGTCATAGTCTGCGAGCGCAGCCGCATCGTCTTCAGCCCAGGCCGTAATCGTCTCCGGCGAGGTCTCGATGTGAAACTGCAGACCCCATGCCCTGCGCCCGACCCGAAACGCTTGCACCTCGCCCCCGGGCGAAGAAGCCAGGAGCACACTGCGGGGCGGCAGTTGGGTGATCTCGTCGACATGCCATTGAAGTACGTCCGGCGTGATCGGCAGCTCCTTGAACAGCACGTCGTCGGCCGCGGCCTGCCGCTTGGCAATCAGTTGCGCACCGTACTCGGGCGTCTCCGCAAGCCCGACCCGGCCACCAACAGCCACCGCCAGCAACTGCCCCCCAAGACAGACACCCAACGTCGGCACCTCGCTTTGGACGGCCGCGGCCAGCAATGCCCGAAGCTGGGGCAGCCACGGCGCGACGTCGTCGTCGTAGACGTTTTGAGCCCCACCCATCACGACCAGACCACCGAAATCGTCTAGCGATTCCGGTAGAGCCGCACCATCGGGCATCGAGCGAATATCGAGCATCGCACCGCCGTCGGTAAGCCAGTCACCAAGCCGGCCGACGGGGTCCGTGACGTCATTCTCGACGACAAGGATCGGCCTGCGGACGTTGTCTGGACCCGTAGCCGGGCTGCTGTCATCGACTGGCATGGCATCCAGGCTACTGATCGGAAATCTCCGACCAGAACTACGGCGTTCCGACACGTTCGACTGGAGCTGCTGGGATCAGACCGGTGCGAGCGGCACTAGAGCGAGGGCAGGTAGCGCCGCAACTCGAAGGGCGTTACCTCGGCCCGATAATCGACCCATTCTGCGCGCTTGTTGCGCAGGAAGAACTCAAACACGTGTTCGCCCAGTGCCTCTGCGACGAGCTCTGATGACTCCATCGCATCGAGTGCGTCCGCGAGATTATGCGGCAGTTCGTCGTAGCCGAGCGCACGGCGTTCAGTGTCTGACAAGGACCAGACGTCATCCTCAGCGCCGGGCGGCAATTCGTAGTTCTCCTCGATACCCTTCAATCCGGCAGCGAGCATCACCGCGAACGCCAAGTAGGGATTGCAGGCGGAATCGAGCGAACGGACTTCGACACGGGTCGAGTTGGCCTTCCCCGGCTTGTACATCGGCACCCGCACTAGCGCCGAACGATTGGCGTGACCCCAACAGATGTAGGTCGGGGCCTCGACGATCTGGCCCGGCGAGGCATAGCCGAAGAGTCGCTTGTAGGAGTTGACCCACTGGTTGGTGACTGCTGTGATCTCGCGTGCGTGCCGTAGCAGACCCGCGATGAAGGCTCGCGCAGTCGGCGACAGAAAGAGCTCGTCCGAGGCGTCGTGAAAAGCGTTGCGATCACCCTCGAAGAGCGAAAGGTGAGTGTGCATGCCGCTGCCAGGTTGATGGCGAAAAGGCTTTGGCATGAACGTCGCGTGGACCTGCTTCGTGCGCGCTACCTCTTTGATGATGTGCCGAAAGCTCATGATGTTGTCGGCCATCGAAAGCGCGTCTGCGTAGCGCAGGTCGATTTCCTGTTGGCCCGGCGCGACCTCATGATGGCTGAACTCGACCGAGATTCCGACAGCCTCGAGAGCGTCGATGGCCGTGCGCCTGAAGTCATGCGCAGTGTCGTGGCTCGTCATGTCGAAGTACCCACCGTTGTCGATGGGCTTTGGTTCCGTGCCGTCGCTAGGACGATCCTTGAGCAGAAAGAACTCGATCTCGGGGTGCGTGTAGAACGTCAGCCCCCGGTCGGCTGCTTTGGACAAGGTCCGGCGCAGGACGTAGCGCGGATCTGCCCAGGACGGCGAGCCGTCCGGCATCGTGATGTCGCAGAACATCCGCGCCGTATCGCTCGGCTGGCCGTCATCGCTCGGCAGGATCTGAAATGTCGATGGGTCGGGTCGGGCCAGCATGTCCGACTCACTGGCGCGCGCGAAGCCCTCGATCGCCGAACCGTCGAAGCCAATGCCTTCAGCGAAGGCACCCTCGAGCTCAGCGGGCGCGACGGCAACCGACTTCAAATAACCGAGCACATCGGTGAACCAGAGCCGGACAAACCGGATCTGGCGTTCCTCGAGCGTGCGAAGGACGTACTCCTGCTGGCGATCCACACCCCGCAGTCTGCCGTGTCCGCATTTCGCGGTGATAACGGCCTGCCACCTCGGGAGCGTCGAGACCCCGACAACGCAGAGAACCCCCGCGCTGGCGGGGGCTCTCTGCGGTTCGTGTCTTCTCGGTCGGGGCTATCCAGCGCCGAGACTTGTGGGGAACTATCTGGCGCTCGTGCTGAGCCATTTGGCCCAGGACACCGCCCAGTAGCCCGAGTTCCATTCCTCCAGCGGACGACCGGTGTTGCGCACATCGACGATGTCACCCGGAACGGAGAAGTGGTAGAACCACCAGGCGTTGTCCGGCGAGACGTTGAGGCAGCCGTGCGAGGTGTCGGTGTTGCCCTGCGCCCAGACCGACCAGTCCGCCCAGTGCACGTACTCGCCGTCGTAGGAGATCTTGACGCCGACCGGCACGATCGTCTGATACGCGTTCGCACCCTTGCTCAGGCCGAAGGACGCCGAGTTCATGTTGATGTTGGTCTCGCCGCCAATGACGACATGCGGGCCGGAATTTGTCCGCAAATCAATCGGGCCGGTGTCGCCGGCGATCGTGGTATCGCGTCCCATCGAAGTCGGCATGGTCTTGACCAACTTGTCATTCTCGTAGACGTTCACCAGCTTGGTGTTGTCGTCGGCAATCGAGACGTGCTTGGCTCCGACTTTGAACCAGGTCGTCGCATCCGCCTGGCCGTAAAGACCGTCGCCGAAGTTGGTGCCATAGGCCTTGGCCGTGATCGTGACCTTCGTACCCGACTTCATGTAGGTCTGGGTGCGCCAGTACACGTCCTGATCGCTCAGCCAGCTGAAGGCGCCCACCTGAGCGGGCACGGTCGTGACGGTCAGAGCGGCCTGAGCAGCCTTCCGGTCCGGGATGGCCTCGTCAAAATGAATCTTGACCACCTGGCCAACCCCGTAGGTGGCTCCGGGGGTGATCGTGTAGCCCGACCCTTGCTGGATGTAGGGCATCGTCAAGTTGCTCGGCTGAACTGTCGTGAATGAGCGCGTCTCGGTGGTGGTCTTGCCGTCGACATTGGTCGCGGTAGCCGTCAACGCATACGTCTTGCCATAGCCGAGCGGCTCAGCGGACGCCCAGGACAGCTTGTTCGCCGCGACGGCGCCCTTCACGGCCTTACCCTCGGGGGTCATCAGCGACACCGTGGTAAGCGAGCCGTTGCTGACGTTGACCTTGATCGGCTGGGCTGGATTGACGTCTTTCGCGCCAGTCGCGGCGCTGACGGTCAGCAGGGCGGGCTCAGCCGCCGGCGGAGTCGAAGGCTGCTGTGAGGCATCTGACTGGCTGGCGGAGGACGCATTGACGCCCGCAGCGGTTGTCGCTTGCTTCTTCGCCGAGCAGGCGCTGAGGGCGACCGCGGCGATTGCCACCGCGCTGACGACAAGGACGGCGTTGCGATACGTGCTGCGCAAATGGCGAGCCAAGACGTGATCCTCCTAGAGACTTGCTGCAGCGTCCGCGCCGCACGATGACGTATTCGGTTTAGGCGGCTGATCGGATTGGGCCGTACAGCAAGAATCAGCCCCGACGGCTGACTGCTCTATTGTGACCTACTTTCTACCGTCGACACGCCGGTAGAGATGACGAAATGGTGTCAAATCTGAGTGATTTGTACGGCATTGTGCTCGAAGTATTCCAGTTGAAGCGCGCGTTCGCTAATCCCGCGCGCTTTATGACGGCTCCTGGAATCGCCCCGAACAAGCGCTGATCGAGACTTGTGACTTGGAAATGTTGGGTTCTTGCGCCCCGCCGAACCCGGCGCGGCAGACTGTGAGGGTGACACAGATACGTATCAGCCTCGCGCAGGTCGACCTGACGGTGGGCGATTTTGCCGGCAACGCGGCGATGGTCGCGCGCCGCACCGAGGAGGCGGCCCGGCACGGCGCCCAACTCGTGGTGTTTCCGGAGATGACCCTCACCGGGTACATGCCTGAAGACCTCGTGCTCAGGCATTCTTTTCGAACGGCCTCGCGGCGAGAACTGGTTGACCTCGCGGCACGCCTGAGAGCTGACGGGCTGGGCGACATCGCGGTCGTAGTCGGCTACCTCGACGAGCAGGCCGGCGCTCGCAATGCGGCCGCGTTCTTGCAAAACGGTGAAGTTGTCGCTCGATACTTCAAATACCACCTACCGACGTATGGCGTATTCGACGAAGACAGGTACTTCACGGCCGGTTCCGAATTGACTGTTGTTCGCTTCGGCGGCGTCGACGTCGGCCTGACAATTTGTGAAGACGTCTGGCAGGACGGTGGGCCGTTCACCGCTGCCGCCGCGGCGGAGGTCGGGCTGCTGCTCAACATCAACGGCTCGCCATACGAGCGGAACAAGGACGATCTGAGACTGCCGCTGGTGCAGCGCAGAGCCCGGGAGGCCGGTGCCCCGGTCGTGTACGTGAATCAGGTTGGCGGTCAGGACGAGCTCGTCTTCGACGGCGATTCATTTGTCGTCGCAGCCGATGGCGCGCTGCTTGCCCGCGCACCCCAGTTCGTCGAGGGATTGTTCTATGTGGACCTCGATTTGCCGACGGCGACCAGCGACGACTCACCGATCGTCGGCGACGTCGTTGTCAAGAGAGCGCAGGCCCCACTAGGACCTCGTCCGTTCGCCGACTCACTGGGCGCGAACGCCGAGGAGCCGACCTTGTTAGGCGTGTACTCGCCGATGCCCGACGAGGAGGAAGTGTGGAATGCCCTCGTCACGGGCACCCGCGATTACGCGCGGAAAAACGGCTTCTCCTCCGTCGTGCTCGGTATGAGCGGCGGAATCGACTCCGCGGTGGTGGCAGCTATCGCGGCAGACGCGATCGGCGGCGAAAATGTGTACGGCGTCGGTATGCCCAGCGGGTACTCCTCGGAACACTCCAGGAGCGACGCGGCTGACCTTGCAGAGCGTTTAGGCGCGCCGTATCAAGTCGTCGAGATCGAGCCCATGGTGGCCGCGTTCGTGCAGAGCCTGAAGCTGACGGGTTTGGCCGAAGAGAACGTTCAAGCTCGAGTTCGCGGAACAACGCTGATGGGCCTGTCCAACCAGCACGGACATCTAGTACTCGCCACCGGCAACAAGAGCGAGCTCTCGGTCGGCTACTCAACCATTTACGGCGACGCCGTTGGCGGTTTCGCACCGATCAAGGACGTCCCGAAATCGCTTGTGTGGCGGTTGGCCGAGTGGCGCAACGACGAAGCGATTCGTCGCGGCGAACGCCCACCAATCCCGGAAAATTCGATAACGAAGGCACCATCAGCCGAGCTACGACCGGGTCAACTCGATTCCGATTCGCTGCCCGACTATGAACTGCTCGATGCCGTACTGATGCGCTACGTAGATCAGGATGCCGGATTCAACGATCTGGTTGCCGACGGCTTCGATCCGGCCCTGGTCACGCGGATTGCGCAGCTGACTGATGCTGCCGAGTGGAAGCGCCGGCAGTACCCACCCGGCCCGAAGATCAGCCTCAAAGCCTTCGGCAAGGACCGTCGGTTGCCGATTACGAACCGCTGGAGAGAGACCGGCGTCATACAACCACCAGAGCAGTAAACACAGTGGCGTAAACCACAAACTCGATATGTCCTGGCCGGCATCGGCCTCCGAGACCCGCTGACGGACCCGAATTCGTTGGTCGTCCGAACAGATGGTGAGACACGTCTCCCTTTCAGTTCGTTTCGGAGGGGTGTCAAAGGTGTTTCTGCAGGGCACCATAGAGGCGTCCACCATTGGCCCGGGGACCGGCTTGCCGGCCTCGAGGAGACAAAGGGAAACATCATGAGCGAATCGCTCTACGGCAGCACCTCTAGTTGCCGCGTCACCATCCGAGATCTACAGAACGCCAAGGCAGCGGGCGACCGCTGGCCGATGCTGACCGCCTATGACTACTCGACGGCGCGAGTATTTGATGAGGCCGGAGTGCCCGTGCTTCTCGTCGGAGACTCTGCCGCCAATGTCGTTTACGGCTACGACACCACGGTTCCGGTGTCCGTCGACGAACTCCTTCCGTTGGTGCGTGGCGTCGTGCGAGGCACGAAGCGCGCCCTCGTCGTTGCCGACCTACCCTTCGGTAGTTATCAGGGCTCAGCCCAGCAAGCGCTCGACACCGCAGTCCGGTTCATGAAGGACGGCGGCGCCCAGGCCGTGAAGCTCGAGGGTGGCGCACGGATGGTGCCCCAGGTCGAATTGCTCACTGCAGCGGGCATCCCGGTGATGGCCCATATCGGCCTCACCCCGCAGTCAGTCAACACGATGTCTGGATATCGGGTCCAAGGTCGCGGCGCGACGGCAGGCAACCAGATGATCGAGGACGCTCGCGCACTGCAAGAAGCCGGCGCCTTTGCCCTCGTGATGGAAGTTGTGCCGGCGGATCTGGCGAAAGAGATCACCCACGATCTGCGAATTCCGACGGTCGGTATCGGTGCCGGGGTGGAATGTGACGCGCAGGTGCTCGTCTGGCAGGACATGGCTGGGCTGCGCAGCGCCGGCAAGCCGGCCAAGTTCGTCAAGCAATATGCCGATCTGACTTCAGTCCTCACGCACGCGGTGCGCGACTTCGCGACCGAAGTCCAGTCTGGCCTCTACCCAGGGGCTGAACACACCTACCACTGAGGGCCTGACCCACCGGACGCCTGGCGTCGTAACGGTCGGCACCCAGAGTGGTGCCGACCGTGCGGTCACGGTGCGGCGAAGCGCACCGTTCGGGTGTCGGTGTCCACCGACTCCAGCCGGACTTTCAATCTGTCCCCCAACGGCAAATTCAGTCCATCGCACCGCGCGCGGATCGCTGGCTGCTCGATGGCGATTGTCGCGCTGGTAGCGCCCGCGTCGATAACCACGGCTTCGAATTCCTCGCCGACCCGACCCTCGAGCAAGAAGGCCTCGGTTGCGTCGACAACCGCGCGATCGACCAGATGGGCGCGCCGGTCAGCTGAAGCCATCTCTGACGGCAGCGCCTCGAGCGCCGAGCGCGCCCAGTCGGGAATCTCTGATCGTGCCTGTAGCGCAAGGCATATCTCGGTGCCGAAACGATCGACCAGCCTCCGCAGCGGCGCGGTGACGTGAGCGTACGGTGCGCCGATGCCAGCGTGATACTGCTGTTTTGGAGGGGTGCCGTCGAAGCCGGTGTAGGCGGCACCACGCAACAACGACGATGCCTGATCGAGGAACGCAGCATGCTTGGGGTTCGTGCGATCCAAGCGCACGAGTACCTCGCCGGGAAGCATCGAGGTCGGCCAGTCGATTCCCAATGCGGGAGCAATCCGCCGCAGTGCGGAAATCGTCGCCTCAGTCGGGGGCGGCAATGTACGGAGGATGCCAACCCCACCGCTGAGCATGATCTGTGCAGCGCACATTCCGGTCAGCAGGGAGATCTCGGCGTTCGCCTCCTCGATCGGTAGCGGCGCCCGCAATACCAACTCCCATGATGACCCTGCGGCAAGATCGTCCTTTCGGACTTCCTGCTCCGGAAGATTCAGTGCGATCGCGTGCCGTTCGCGCGCCAAGGTTTGGCGCAGCGCACCTACCGCAGGCAGGAGGCTCGCCGCCGCTGGCGGCGTGCCGTCGTCACAGGCCCTCTGGAGAGCGGCGTAGTCCCACTGCTCGCGGCTCTTGACGAGCGCTCGCTCAACGGCCGCCTCCGTCACATTCCCCTTCTGGTCGAGGTGAATCTGCCAAAGTACGGCGGGTCTGACCTGACCCGGCAACAGGCTTGCCGCGCCTTCGGACAATTCGAACGGGTGCAGCGGCACTCTCGCGTCGGGGAAGTAATAGCTTTCGCCTCGGACGCGCGTTTCAAGGTCTAGCGGACTCTGCGGATCGACGAAAAACGAGACGTCCGCGATCGCATAGCTGACCAGGTAACCGTCGCTCTCGGCGATGATATGAAGGGCCTGATCAAGATCCTTGCTGCCGGCGGGATCGACTGTAATCAGTTCGATGTCGGTACGGTCGAGCCTTCTGTCGGCCGGCTTCGAAGCAGCTGAACGCGCTTGCGCCAGGACCGCAGACGAAAACTCGCCGGGCAACTCGAGTTCGACCCGCAGGCTGGCGAAGTCGAGTGGAGTCCCGGCGAGTCGACGTTGTCCCACCCGGACTCAGCGGGTTGCTTTGCGAACCACGGCCTTGCGCACCGTCCTCTTGGCCGGAGCTGCCTTCTTCGCCGCGACCTTCTTGGCCGGAGCTGCTTTCTTCACCGCGACCTTCTTGGCCGGAGCTGCTTTCTTCACCGCGACCTTCTTGGCCGGAGCTGCTTTCTTCACCGCGACCTTCTTGGCCGGAGCTGCCTTCTTCACCGCGACCTTCTTGGCCGGAGCTGCCTTCTTCACCGCGACCTTCTTGGCCGGAGCTGCCTTCTTCACCGCGACCTTCTTGGCCGGAGCTGCCTTCTTCACCGCGACCTTCTTGGCCGGAGCTGCCTTCTTCACCGCGACCTTCTTGGCCGGAGCTGCCTTCTTCACCGCGACCTTCTTGGCCGGAGCCTTGCGGGTAGTTCGAGACGGTGAGGTCATGCTGTGCCTCCTGTTGGTCTACTGGTGATGTCAGTGGACGATGTTGTCAACGACACTTCAATGCGCCACGCCGTGCAGGTTCGACGAAATAACGCTCGCCTTGAACGGCGTCAATAGTCGTCATCGAGGTCAGCTGTCGCCGTTCCACGCGGAATCCTCGGCGTCGTAACGACGTTCTCGGTCGGCGATCGTCTTGAGAGCGTTCGCAGCGGCCTCCGCGGTGTCGAAGGGGCCGATCCGGTTCTTGCTACCGCACCCGTTGAACGGCTCGACTGTATGGTGTGTCTCGCAGAACCAGTACGTACCTTCGCGATCAGTCGTGCTCATTGCGTTGTCTCCCAACTAGCGACCGTAACGAAGATCGTGGCGCTTCGATCGCAACCACGCAAGCCGGGCGGACGAATCGCTACACCTCGCCAGGCACTCCGGCAGGCCTCGTCATCGACGCGGCAATGGCGCTCTGAACGCGAATCTGCTGATTGGCAAAGCCTTTGACGGCATGAAAGGGTGACGCCCGTCGGTAGATCGGGCGACGGACGAGTCGACCTGTAAGCCGGGTCCTGTCTCGAGGTGGACCTCGAGGGCGACCATCCATCTCGGCCTGCCGTTGCCGACAGGCTCTAGCGGTCTACCCGCAGACTCGGGCGAGCAGCCCTCAGGCGCCTACGCAGATCCACGGCAAGCCGTGAATCCTCTTGACCTTGCTCCGGGTGGGGTTTACCTAGCCATCCCGGTCACCCGGGATGCTGGTGGTCTCTTACACCACCGTTTCACCCTTACCCCGAAGACTGGCGTACCGGTCTTCGAGGCGGTTTGTTTTCTGTGGCACTGTCCCGCGGGTTACCCCGGGTTGCCGTTAACAACCACCCTGCTCTGTGGAGCCCGGACTTTCCTCGGCAATCAATGATTGACGCGGTCGCCCGGTCGGCTCGTCCGCCGCGTGCTGAAGCGTACCGCCACCGCCCCCAACACGTTGCACTGCCGCGAGTTGAGCACGCAGCCGTTGAGTGGTGGCAACGGGTGACTTGCTGGATCGCTAGCCTCGACTGCAATGACACAACATATTCAGCTGGCGATCGGGGTAATCCTCATCGTCACGTGCCTCGCCGCTGCGGTCGCGCGTCCGCTCGGCCTCAGCGAGGCCGCAGTAGCGGTACCTTGCGCCGGCCTGGCGTTGCTCACGGGTGCGGCATCCACCTCGACAGCCTGGCACGCCGTCCGACAATTGTTCCCGACCGTAGCGTTTCTGGCCGCGATCCTCACCTTCGGTCACCTGTGTGCGAAAGCGGGAGTTTTCTCCTACCTCGGCAGCGTCGTTGCTCAGGTGAGCAAGGGCGCGCCCAAACGTCTGCTGCTTCTCGTCGTTGTCTTCGCCGCTCTCGTCACTGCGACACTGACCCTTGACGCGACAGTCGTGCTGGTCACCCCTGTAGTGGTAGCGACAACGGCTCGACTCGGATTGCCCAACCGGCCGCATACCTACGCTTGTGCGCATATTGCAAACTCGGGATCACTGTTGTTGCCGGTATCGAACCTCACCAATCTGCTTGCCTTCGCCGCGAGCGGTCTCTCGTTCGGGCGCTTCGCGGCTGCGATGGCGTTGCCATGGGTGGTTGCCTGCGTCTTGGACTGGCTTTGCCTGCGCACCGCTTTCCGCCGAGATCTCACGACGCGCGCGTCGGCGCAACCGACACTGGACAAGATACCGACCTACGCCTTGCTGGTGCTTTCCCTGACGGTCGGCGGTTTCGTCCTCACGAGCGCACTTGGAGTCGCTCCCGCGTGGGCAGCGCTTGCTGGCTGCGTGGCGCTGGGAGTACCACTCCTTCGACGCCGCGAGGTCGGTGTGCCCTCGCTCGTATCCGCCGCAAGTCTAGGGTTCTGTGCCTTCGTCCTCTGCTTGGGAGTGCTCGTCGCCGGTGTTCTCGAACGCGGCGCAGAACAAGCGTTACGTCACCTCATACCGTCCGGTCAATCGCTGATCGCGTTGCTGGCGATCGCCCTCCTATCGGCCGTGCTGGCCAATCTCGCGAACAACCTGCCCACGACGCTGGCCCTGTTACCCCTCGTCACGGGCTCACCGCTGGTCGTCCTCGCGGTGCTCGTCGGCGTGAACCTCGGGCCGAACGCTACGTACCCCGGCTCTCTGGCCACCCTGCTGTGGCGACGGATCCTACCGCTTGAGGACAAGCCGAGGGCAATTGAGTTTCACGTACTCGGCCTGTTGACGACGCCGTTTATCCTTGTGGCAGCTACTGTTTGCCTTTGGCTCACCGCGAGCCCGCTCGGATTACGTTGAGCGGGCGGCTACTCGACGGAGCAAGGTCAGAGGTGGGCCGAGTCGTTGAACCCGCGCAAGGTGACCGGACCGTCGGCGTAGTAATCCACCACGCTGATCGACGCCGGGGCCAAGTACATCCGGTGCAGCGCGATCGGTGGGGCCTCGAGTGCGAGTCGCACGAGGATCTTGATGGGCGACACATGGCTGACCACAACAACGGTCTGATCGCGGTGCTTGGCCAACACCCGGTCACGCGCGCGACGTACGCGCCGCGTCACGGCTTCGAAGGACTCTCCCCCGGGCGGTGCGACCGAAGGATCGTTCATCCAGGCCTGTAGCTGACCAGGCCATTTGTCTGCGACCTCTGCGTAGCTGTAGCCGTCCCAATCGCCGAAATCGGTCTCGACGAAGCCGTCTTCGGTTTCCACCGTGAGGCCCAGCAAGTCAGCTACAGCCTGGGCGGTCTGTTTGGTTCGACGCAGCGGTGACGCGACGACAACGTCGACGGGGCCCAGTTCCGCGACACGCTGGGCGGCTCGTGAAGACTGCAGAAGACCCTCCGGTAGAAGTTCGAGATCGGACCGGCCGGCGAATCGTTTGGCGATCGTGTGCTCAGTTACGCCGTGTCGCAGCAAGATCAGACGGGTGGGCTTGCTGTTCGGCGGCACCCACGCCGATTGCGGGTTGGGCTCGCTCAGCGGAAGTTCCGCTTCCGCCGGCACAGATTCGTCGAGTGCAGATTCGTCCGGTATCGGGTCCGACTCGCCAGCCGTCCGCAGGCTGGGGCGAAGGGGCTTACCTGCCGCGGCATCCATCGCCTCGTTGGCCAGCCGATCGGCGTACTTGTTTTGTTCGCGGGGTATCCAGGTAAATGTGACCTCGTCGAACGCGCGTTTCAAATCGGCGGCTTGACGCGCAAGAGGCCGCATAGCGGGATGTTTGACCTGCCACCTTCCGGACATCTGCTCAACGACCAGCTTCGAATCCATCCGTACGGCAACGGATCTGGCGCCTAACTCCTTCGCTGCGGTCAAGCCTGCAAGCAAACCTTGATACTCGGCGACGTTGTTTGTCTCGACCCCGATGGATTGCTTGCGCTCGGCAAGTACCTCGCCGGTTGCCGCGTCGATGACAACCGCACCATAACCCGCCGGACCTGGGTTACCCCTTGAACCGCCATCGGCCTCGACGATGACGCTCAGCACGCCGGGCCCGTCGCCTATTGGCATCCGGTCAGAGTCCCGATTCGTGTGTGCGGATGAGAATGCGGCGACAGTTCTCGCAACGCAGCACCTCATCCGCTTTCGCCGTCCGCACCGTTGACAGCTCGTTACCGGCCAGATCAAGCCGACACCCCTCACAGCGACGCTGCCGTAGCATCGCCGCGCCCATGCCGCCGCTTGATTCGCGGATTTTGTCATACAAAGCCAGCAGATCAGCAGGCATCGAATCCGCCAATGCTGTCCGCTCGACCTGACGGGCGGCAAGGTCGTGGTCGATTTCGGCGAATGCGGTGTCTCTCGCAGCCTCGGCCGAGACTCGTTCGGCCGTCACGGAATCGAGCTGTCCGGTCAGCTCGCTCACCTGCGCGTCCGCGGTTTCGCGGCTTTCCATCAACTCGAGTACTTCATCTTCGAGCACGCTTTGTCGTCTCGCTAAGGAGGTGACCTCGTGCTGCAGGCCAGCGATCTCCTTCGCAGGGACGCCGACGGCGGCCATCCGGGCCTGGTCCTTCTCCGCTCGCTGGCGGACCGTCTCAACGTCGATCTCGAGACGGCGCTGAGCGGCCGCGAGGTCTGCCAACGCGGTTTCGGCATCGATCAGCTCACCGCGGACCGTCGCAGCGCGCTCGTCGCAATCCGCTATAGCCGCGAGCTCTGGCAGGGTGCGGCGCCGATGGGCCAGTTGGGCCAGAGCCGTGTCGACAGCTTGCAGGTCGAGTAGGCGTAGCTGGACGAAGGGATCTGCGATCACGTGTGGAGTTGACTCTCTGTCGAAACCGACTTCGCACCTCGGTCGCAACCGTGGTGTCGGGTTGTACTACACCCTAGTGCGCGGCTCTGGGGCACGTGGCTGTGCCTGGCCTGGGCATGCCCGGGAGCTAATGCTCGTGCAGCGTCCAGGGATCGGTAACCACCTCCGAGACCAGCACATCCAAGTCCTCAAATTCGGCAGCGAGCATATCCGCGACGATGGGTAACCAGGGCCATTCAGTGGCCCAGTGAGCCGCATCGACAAGCGCCATCGGGGGCGCAGCAGCAGCCTGTGCTCGCTCAGAGACCGCTTCGACCGTGCTGTGGTGCTTCAAATCAGCCGTCAGGTAGGCGTCAGCGCCTGCCTCCCTGGCGGCATCGGCGTAGGACCCACCCGATCCTCCGCAGACCGCCACTCTGCTGATGCGTTGGGATGGATCGCCCGCTGCCCGGACACCCCACACCGTTTTCGGCAGGACCGATGCCGCGAACCGGACGAGGTCGTCCAGGGATATTTCGGCCTCCAGCGAGCCGATTCGGCCGGTGCCTGTGCTTGACGGGAGGCCGGGCTGCTCAGTGAGTTCAAATGCCACTTGCTCATACGGGTGGGCGTTCTGCATCGCGGCCAGGATCGCCGGCCGGCGGCTTCGCGGGAGTACCACCGACACTCTGGTCTCGGCCTTGCGGGAAAGGACACCGACCTCGCCATCGAACGGTTTGGCTCCTGCCATGGGTCGATAGGTTCCCAGTCCCTCGACCGAGAAGGTGCATTGGTCATAGTCACCGATTGCGCCCCCACCAGCCTCCGTCATGGCGGCGATCACCGGCTGGACGAAATCAGGCGGCACGAAGACCGCGAGATGGTCAAGGGCCGTCGCACTGTCAGCCACTAGTGGTTGCACATCGACTAGCCCCAGGAGCCGCGCAAGTGCCTCGGACACGCCGTCCGCGGCAACGTCGGCGTTCGTGTGCGCAACGAAATGCGCCACGCCGGCCGATATCAGTCGATGCACCATGGCGCCTTTGGGAAGATCGGCCGCCACCGAATGCACGCCGCTCAACAGCAACGGATGGTGAGTCACCAGCAACTGAGCCTCGGCGGAAATCGTTTCGGCCACGGTCTCTGGTACACAGTCGACGGCGAGCACGATCCGTCGGATCTGCCGGGTGGGTTCGCCGCACGTCAGCCCGACCGCATCCCAGCTCTCAGCGGAGTGCGGCGGGTACCAGCGGTCCAGCGCGGCAATGACATCGGCGAGAGTCGGCACCACGAAAACGTACCGTCCCAAGCGAGCGATGACGCAAGCTGCTGAATCGAACAGACGTTTGAATTCGTGGTTATCATATCGACATGGCCGCGTTTCAGTATTCGCTGCTCGATCCTGACGTCGCACCCGCGCCAAGCCGGCTCGACAGAATCAGGCGAGCGGCGCTGTCGAACGGTGCCTGGATCGACATCTGTCCGGGTTGGCTTTCAGGTGCCGACGAGCTGTTCGACGACTTGTTGGACTCGGTTCCGTGGCGTGCCGAGGAGCGCGAGATGTACGAACGTGTCGTCGCCGTGCCACGGCTGCTCAGCTTCTACGGCGAGGGTGACGAGCTGCCTCACCCGGCCCTGGAGCAGGCCAAGCAAAGCCTCAGCGAGCACTATCGGGACGAACTCGGCGAAGCCTTCGTTACAACAGGCCTCTGCCTATACCGCGACGGCCGTGACAGCGTGGCGTTTCATGGCGATCGGATCGGTCGCGGTAATTCGGAAGACACGATGGTTGCCATCGTCTCCCTGGGCACGCCGCGCTGCCTGATGTTGCGACCACGAAGAGCCCTCGAACCGACCGACGAGGTCAGCCCGATGGAGCCTCCGGCCGCCGAGATTCACGGACGGGCTGCCGCAGCCAACCAATCGCTACGCAACAATCTCGGCCACGGCGACTTGATCGTGATGGGCGGAAGTTGCCAGCGAACGTGGGAACACGGCATCCCGAAAACGGCGCGTCCGGTCGGGCCGCGGATCAGCGTGCAATTCCGCCCACGAGGCGTGAGTTGATCACCTTGGGCGCTGTTCTAGCGGGGAGTCGCTGCGTCCAGCTTCGGTCCGGGTGCACTATCGGGTAAGTTCATGGCCGCCTCGTCTCGATAGCTCAGCTGGCAGAGCGCCGCCTTTACACGGCGGATGTCGGGGGTTCAAATCCCTCTCGAGACACTTTTTCCGCAGATCCACCCTCGGCATCGGCGAGCGCGGACCTCAGGCCGGCGCAGAGTCGTAGGAACTCCTCGCCGGAGGCGCCCGAGTCGCTGCGAGCGAGGCCGCCGAGTTCGACCATCGTCATTCCGGGATCGGCCGCAGGCAACAATCGCAGCCAAACACGGCGCCGCCGAACCGAAAGCGAACAAAGCAGGCCCGCGACCATCACGACGGATGTGATCAGCAACGCGGTCTGCGTTGGGTCGTGCGAGACCTGTAGCGAGGCCCACTGTTTGTAGCCGGTAAACGTCACGGTCGTGCCGTCCGGTATTGCCATCGATTGTCCGACCGCAAGATTCTGCGACCTGACCCGTGTCATGTTCGATGTGTCGAGGGCGTAGACGGATTCTGGCCGACCGTCGCTGACCTGATCGTCGCCGACAAAAGCGATAACCGCGAGCACTGGCCTGTTCGGCTGCGGCGAGACAGAGGTGATCACCCCGGCATCGTCTCGAGCGGTCGGGGCGAAGATTGCCTGCAAACCAATGTCTCGGTGAGCGCCCGCGGCCCCGCCGAACTTGAAGACACCTTCGCTCGTCAGAAACCCATCCTGTGGCAGGAACACCGCGACATCGGTGAAAGGCGCATGTCCCGGCCGCGTTACCCGGACCGTTGGGGCGAAGCCGTGGTTAATGAGGTACACCCTGTCCCCCAGCAAACGGAGCGGGTGGTTGACCGTGATCACCTGTCGCTTGGCCTCGCCATCTGCGCCCTCGTGATACGTCACGTCCGCCTCGAACCGAGCGGGCGTGCCATCGTCGCGATAGACGGCATTGAACCGGTCGAGATCGTCGATGCAGAATGGCTTGATACCGGCCGGTTGAACCCAACGACCGCCGCGGAACGACGAATCCATCGCCGGATTGCAAAACCCGGAACCCTCGATCACCACGCTGGAACTCTCGAAGCTGAGCAGCCTGCCGCATGCCACGAGAACCAAAGCCAGCAACAGCGCGACGTGAAATATGAGGTTGCCCCCCTCGCGGCTGTAGCCTTTCTCCGCCGCTACGGTGATCGCGCCTGGACTCGGTCTGCGAGTCACGGTCCGCCACCGCGGTCTCAACTGCCGCGTGATCACGGCCGCCGCGTCGCCGGCGGACAACGCGGTATGAAGGACGCCGCTTTCGGGCAGCCGACTGAGATGCAGCGGAGCCTTCAGCGGCTGACGCGCCAGCGCCTTCGTGTACACGTTGATTCTCGGAATGAGACAGCCGATGAGCGAGGCGAAGAGCAGCAGATAGATCGCCGAAAACCAGACGGACCCGAATACATCAAAGGCGCCGATCCGATCCAGGAAGCGGCCCCAGGAACCGTGAGTCTGGAGGTAGCTCTGGACTCGCGCCGGATTCAGCGGCCGTTGCGGTAACAGTGATCCAGGAACTGCCGCTAGGGCTAGGAAGAACAGCAGCATCAACGCGGTACGCATGGAAATAAGACGCCGCCAGACGACAAGGGGGCGGATTGGGCGGATTGTCATCCGGTCAAGTTTCCCCTGGCAAGTCCACCGCGTCAGGCGATTCGGTCAAACCGTCCAGGGTCGCACGTGCGGCTTGGACCACTCTTAGACGCTAGACGTAGTGTCATACGGTGCTCCGGACACTTCGCCAACGCCGTTACCTCGGCATGTTCGGCGTCGTCACCGTCGTCGCCATCATCTGCGCCGCCGCAGGGACTTGGCAGATCGCCCGCTTCAACGAGAAGCGGCACGCCAATCACGAGCTTCATGCCAACAACAACGACGCGACGGCAAACGTCGCGGCGGTGCTAGGCCCAGCGACGAACCAAACCGCGACCGGAACGGCCGACAAGTACCGGCACGTGACGGCTACCGGACAATTCCTGACTGGCCACGAGGTACTCGTCCGAGGTCAGACGGTAGGAAATGATGTCGGCTATCTCGTCCTGACACCGTTTCAGACCGGATCAGGGGTATTTCTGGTTGTCCGAGGCTTCGTCGATCAGAGCAGTGCTGCCATCGACACCCCGACCGTGACGGCCGCCCCGACGGGGACCCTGTCGATCACAGCCCGACTCGAACCCGCCAACACCAAGCCCGACAGGCTAGGTTCGCTCCCTCGCAATCAGGTCGAGTCGATCGATCCGGTCTCGCAGGCCAAGCGCCTAGGCGCACCGGTTTGGAACGCCTACGGGGAACTGCTTGCCGGCCAGCCGGGGACCGCAAACCTGACGGTGCTGCCGGAACCGGACATGTCCAATCCTGCAGGCGGCGCCGAAGAGCCTCAGCATGCCGCCTACGTCGTTCAGTGGTATCTGTTCGCAGGGTTGGCTCTGGCGTTGCCGTTCGTCCTCGCAGCGGCTGAGCGTCGGCGCGATGAAGAAGAAGGCGAGGACGCCGATAGCGAAGGGTCAACCCCCGCTAGCGATGGCGAAGCCGGACCTGCGAACGGCCACCGACCCCAGAGCAGCGCGCGTAAATCGAAACGAGCAAGCCTGGACGACCGCCTCGCGGGCAAGGCCTGACCGCTCCGGATTGGGCCGCGTCACGGTCAAGCCGAGCGAATGCCGCGTCGCCAGTGCTGGGTCAGTTGGCAGCGGGCCGGCTCAGCGCGGCGATCTCGTCCAGCCAAGTCTGCGGATCGCGGCCCTCACCGATCTCGTTGACTTCGCTGAAGCGGATGATGCCCGCCTTGTCGATCAGGAATGTTCCTCGATTCGCGACACCGATGTCGGCGTTGAACACGCCGAAGGCGCTTGCGACCGCCCCGTGTGGCCAGAAGTCAGCGAGCAACGGAAAGTCCAACCCATCTCGCTGCGCAAATACTTTGTGGGAATAGGCCGAGTCGATGCTTATCGACACCACCTGTACATCGTCGTTGGCGAACAGATCGAGATTCTTGCTGATCTGCCCGAGCTCGCCTGTGCAGATGTTGGTGAAAGCGAATGGATAGAACACGACCAGGACGGCCCGGTCGCCACGAAAATCTGACAACGTCACCAACTCGTTGTTCTGATCGCGAAGCGTGAAATCAGGTGCTTCGCTGCCGATCGCGAGTGGCGTCAGCCCATCGGCTGGTACGGGCTCGGTCACTTCTCTACCTTCCGAACCTTCTCAGCACCCGTCTTGGCACGTCTGGTCGCCAAGCGCGCACCAGTCCACTCCGGCGCAACCGGTAACAGCGAAGTTTGGGACAAGCCGGCGGTTGGTGCTGCCTCAGAGATATCGGACGGTTCGACGTAGCCGTCACGGCCACGCTTCGGCGTCAACAACCAGATGACGCCACTGTCTGCCAACGGCGCGATCGCATCTACGAGGGCGTCCACCAGATCGCCGTCGTACTCCCTGAACCAGAGCAGGACGACGTCGACGACCTCGTCCGAGTTCTCATCGACCATCTCATCGTTCAGACGGTCTTCGATTGCGTCGCGCAGGTCATGGTCGACGTCGTCGTCATAACCAAGTTCCTGCACGACCATGCCGTGCTCGATACCGAGCCGGTCAATTACAGCGGTCGTACTGTCCCCGGTTCCGGGGGTGGTGCTCACTGCCAGCCTCCGAGATATGTCGATTCGAAGAAACGCTTCAATGGACTCTGCCGTCCACCGATCTACTGCCCTTATTCGTACTGCCCTACTCATGCTGACTTGCTTGCACCCCACTGGTGTATCCGCAAGGTTGCATGCACAACTGCCGTACCGAATCTGCGCCAGTTGTGCAGGCGTAGATAACCACACTCTGACGACAGTGCAAGTGGCCGGGGCTACTCACGGGTAAACATCTCGCGTCACATCCGGTGCCAGACAGGGAGGACAATAGATTTGTGACTAGTGATCGCTACAGCATCATCACTGATGGACTGCCCAACCAGCTGCCAGACATCGATCCCGGCGAGACCCGCGAATGGATCGAATCGTTTGACGCAGCGGTGGACCATGACGGCCGGCAGCGCGCCCGGTTCCTCATGCTGAAGCTGCTCGAGAGGGCACGCGAACGCCAGGTCGGCGTTCCGGCCCTGCGAAGCACCGACTACATCAACTCCATACCGCCCGAGCGCGAACCTTGGTTTCCAGGCGATGAAGATATCGAGCGTCGAATTCGTGCCTACATCCGTTGGAACGCGGCGATCATGGTCAGTCGAGCCAATAAACACCTGGGCGTTGGCGGTCATATCGCAACCTATGCATCTGCTGCTTCGCTCTACGAGGTCGGCTTCAACCATTTCTTCCGCGGCAAGGACCTCGCGTCCGGCACCGGCGATCAGGTTTATTTTCAGGGTCACGCCGCGCCGGGTATCTATGCGCGTGCCTTCCTCGAGGGCCGGTTGACCGAACAACACCTTGACGGATTCCGGCAAGAAAAGTCCAAGGCGCCATTCGGCCTGTCGTCATACCCGCACCCCCGGCTGATGCCCGACTTCTGGGAATTCCCCACCGTGTCGATGGGCCTGGGGCCGATCGGCGCGATTTACCAAGCACGATTCAACCGTTACCTCGCTGCTCGGGGAATCGCCGACACGTCACAGTCACACGTATGGGCATTCCTCGGCGATGGCGAGATGGACGAAGTCGAGTCGCTGGGCGCCATCGGCGTCGCCGCCCGCGAAGAGCTCGACAACCTGACATTTGTCATCAACTGCAACCTGCAGCGTCTGGACGGCCCGGTACGCGGCAACGGCAAGATCATCCAAGAGCTGGAAACCTACTTCCGCGGCGCCGGCTGGAACGTCATCAAGGTCATTTGGGGCCGCGACTGGGACCCGCTGCTGGCGCAGGATCGCGACGGCGTCCTGGTCAACAAGATGAACACCACGCCGGACGGTCAATTCCAGACGTACACGGTCGAGTCGGGCGCCTATATCCGGGAAAACTTCTTCGGCGGCGACCCCCGGTTGCGCAAGATCGTCGAAGACCTCACCGATGACGACCTGCGCAAGCTGTCACGGGGTGGTCACGACTACCGAAAGGTCTACGCCGCCTTCGCCTCGGCCCGCGCGCATGTCGGTCAGCCGACGGTGATCCTGGCGCACACCATCAAGGGCTGGACGCTGGAGAGCTTCGAGGGTCGCAACGCGACGCACCAGATGAAGAAGCTCACCAAGGCAGACCTCAAATCCTTCCGCGACCGGTTGTATCTCGATATCCCCGATTCCGCGCTTGAGGCCGATCTGCCGCCGTACTACCACCCTGGCGAGAAGTCCGACGAGATCAGCTACATGAAGGAGCGGCGCGAGCTGCTCGGCGGGTGGCTTCCCAAGCGGGTTACCCGCGCTAAGCCGCTCATTCTGCCGCCAGCGGAGGCAAGCGCGTACGCCGAGCTCAAGAAGGGCTCCGGTAAGCAGCAGATCGCCACCACCCAGGTGCTGGTTCGGTTGTTCAAGGATCTGATGCGGGACAAGGAGATCGGCAAGCGGTTCGTGCCGATCATTCCGGACGAAGCCCGTACCTTCGGCCTGGACGCAATCTTTCCGACAGCAAAGATCTACTCGCCGCACGGCCAGGAATACGATGCGGTCGATCGCGACATGCTCCTGTCGTACAAGGAATCGACGCAAGGCCAGATTCTGCACGAAGGCATCAGCGAGGCGGGCTCGACCGCATCTCTGATTGCCGCGGGAACGGCGTATTCGACGCACGGCGAGCCGATGATCCCGTTCTACATCTTCTACTCGATGTTCGGATTCCAGCGCACCGGTGACCAGTTCTGGCAGCTCGCCGACCAGCTCGGGCGCGGCTTCGTCCTCGGTGCGACCGCCGGCCGGACAACCTTGACGGGAGAGGGCCTACAGCACGCCGACGGTCATTCGATCCTTATTGCCTCGACCAATCCGGCTGCGGTGTCCTACGACCCGGCATACGCCTACGAGATCGCTCACATCGTCGAGTCGGGGCTTTCTCGTATGTATGGCTCGACGGAAGAGCATCCGAATGGCGAGAACGTCTTCTTCTACTTGACCATTTACAACGAGCCGATCTCGCAACCAGCCGAGCCTGCCGACGTCGATGTCGAGGGCCTCCTCCGTGGCATTCATCGAATTTCACCAGCGCTGGGCGAGGCAGGTCGGCCGCGCGCCCAGGTTCTCGCTTCGGGCGTCGGCGTGCCGTGGGCGCTCAAGGCTCAGGAATTGCTAGGTTCGGATTGGGGTGTCGACGTCGACGTCTGGTCGGTCACATCGTGGAACGAGCTCCGTCGCGACGCCTTGGACGCAGACGAACACAACTTCCTCAACCCGGGCGACGAAGCACGGGTTCCGTACATCACCAGCAAGCTCGCCGACGCTGAGGGCCCCTTCGTCGGAGTGTCGGACTACATGCGAGCGGTTCCGGATCAGATTGCCCAGTGGGTTCCAGGAGATTGGAGCTCGTTGGGTGCTGACGGCTTCGGATTCGCTGATACGCGTGGCGCAGCCCGCCGGTTCTTCCACATCGACGCAGAGTCCATCGTCGTCAACGTGCTCAGCCAGCTCGCCAAACGCGGTGAAATCAAGCCCGAAGTACCGCGTGAAGCACTTGAGAAGTACCGGGTCCTCGACGTGTCGGCGGCAGATGCGGGTTCGGCGGCTGGCGATTCGTAACCACGACGCGCACCTTTAGAACGGAGCCTCACGCCGGGGTCTCACGCTGGGAGCCTCACGCCGGGGTCTCACGCTGAGGCCCCGGCGTCGGTGGCTGAGCCTAGGGCGTCAGTAACGCCCGCCCACGACCCGATCAGCCAATGGGTCGAGCTCGGCCAGATCGTCACCGCTCAATTCGAGATCAACGGCCGCCGCGTTCTGCTCGAGCCACTTGATCCGCTTGGTCCCCGGGATGGGTGCTATCGCCACGCCTAGTCGGTCTGATTGTGCTGCCACCCAAGCCAACGCGACCTGCGAGGCCGTGGCTCCGCGCCGTTGCGCCACCGCCTGTACGGCTCGGACGATGGCCTGGTTCGCCTCGCCAGCCTCACCCTTGAATCGTGGACTCCGCACTCGCATGTCCTGCGCCCCGAAGGCGTTGACGTCCAGCGTCCCGGTCAAAAATCCACGACCGAGTGGCGAGTACGGCACCAAGCCGACGCCGAGCTCCGCCATAACCGGCGTTATTTTCTCCGGATCGCGGGTCCACAGCGAGTACTCGCTCTGCACCGCACTGATCGGGTGCACTGCGTGGGCTCGGCGCAACAACTCGCCGTCGACTTCCGACAGCCCGAGGTAGCGAACCTTGCCTTCGGTGACCAATTCAGCCATCGCACCGACTGTTTCTTCGATCTCTGCCGTCTGCGGCGGGCGATGCAGGTAATACAGGTCGATGTGATCTGTTCCGAGCCTGAGCAACGATGACTCGGCGGCCCGCTTGACGTAGCCGGCTTCGCCTCGAATAACGGGCGCGCGACCACCACCTGATCGATCGATCCCGAATTTGGTCGCCAATTGCACCTGATCACGACGATCATGCAGGGCGCGGCCAACGAGCACCTCGTTGTGGCCCGAACCGTAGACGTCGGCGGTATCGATGAAGGTAATGCCGAGTTCGAGAGCTCGCTGAATCGTTGCGATCGAGTCGTCCCAATTCGTCGTGCCATAGAACTCGCTCATCCCCATGCAGCCCAGACCCTGCGCCGAGACCGTCAGCTCACCAAGTTGTACTGACTTCATTAGTGCCCACCTTCGATTGGTCGAACCTTCACATGGTCGAACTTCAAATGGTCGAACTTCACATGGTCACAGCGCTCGTGACTGAGGTCGGGCAAGCAGTGACCTCTGTACAGGGTCGCTGCTCAGCCCGTGGCCGAACCAGCCACAGCAGTAACCGCGGTCAGGGTCGGTCCCAACGGCGCGTCGATGCGGACCGCGGCGAGCGAGTCGCCCCGAGTGGGACCTTGATTGATGATCGCCACTGGAACGCCCAGCGTGGCAGCTCGGCGGACGAATCGAAATCCCGAGGCCACGGTCAGCGAGGAACCGAGGACGAGGAGCAGACGGCTGCCGGCGACCAATTGGTAGCACGCCGCAACCCGGTCGGGAGGGACGTTCTCGCCGAAGAACACGACATCTGGTTTGAGCGGCCCGATCCCACAGTTCAAGCATTCGACGACAACAAATCCATCGATCTGATCCTGCGCCAGGTCGACATCTCCGTCCGGCTTGATCTGGTCTGTGGCGGCAAAGCGACCAAGCCAGCCGCGGTTAGCCTCGGAAAGTCGACGATCGAGGTCGTCCCGGGAAGTCAACTGACCGCAGTGCAGGCAGATCACTCGATCAAGGGCACCGTGCAGTTCGATCACGTCTCGGGCGCCTGCCGCTTGATGCAGACCATCGACATTCTGGGTAATGATCCCCGAGAGCAGGCCGTCCCGTTGAAGTGCGGCGACGGCCCGGTGTCCGTCGTTTGGGTCGGCGCGAGCAATGTTGCGCCAACCGAGGTGGCTACGTGCCCAGTAGCGTTGCCGCGCTTGGCTGCTACCGACGAAGTCTTGGTACGTCATCGGTGTCGCCGGCCGCGCCCGCCCGCTTGGCCCGCGATAGTCAGGAATTCCTGATTCGGTCGAAATCCCGGCGCCGCTGAGAACGACAACCTCGCCGTCAGCGACGCGGGCGACCAGTGCCGTCAGCGCATCGGCTGATTCGTCGGTGTCGAGTTCCAGATGCGACGCGGTCACTCGGTAAGCCTATGTCGTCGTACTCCGAGGTTGTCTGACTCAGCCAACTGCGCCGTGCATCTCCCACACCAGAAGCTCTGCCGGGCCGATCGCCGTGACTCGCTGTCCGTCGGCGTTGCTGAGCCGAACCGCATCGCCGGCTTGGAGTGCTACCGCCTCGCCGTCGAGGCCAGTCGATATACCCTCTACGGCCACGGAACCGTGCGCGACGAACACGTGAACATACGGCGCCGAGGGCAAGGTGACCGTTGCAGTATCGGCCAGCCGGGCAACCGATAGGCCGGCCTGACGCTGCTGAATCCGGATCGCGGTCTCGTCCCGGTGCCCGGCGAGCCCAGAGGCTACCGGCACCAGCGACGACCCGGCGAGACGGTCGCTTATATCGAGCTGCTCGTAGCCCGGCTCGATCCCGGCCTCGTCCGGTAGGACCCACATCTGGACGAAATGCGCGCTGCTCTGGCCGTCATTCTTTTCCGAATGCAGAATGCCCGATCCCGCACTCATCCGTTGTGCCAATCCCGGATAGATCAAACCGTTGTTGCCTTCGGAATCCTGATGCACGAGCGACCCGCTGATGACCCAGGTCACGATCTCCATATCCCGATGCGGATGGGTGTCAAAACCCGATGACGGTGCGACTACGTCCTCGTTGTTAACCAGCAGGAATCCGAAATGGGTGTTCTCGGGGTCGTAAGCATGCCCGAATGAAAACGAGTGCGCCGAGTCCAACCAGCTGGTCCGGGTTCTCTGTCGATCACCGGCCAGGCGAACGTCGGTGCTGTACCCCTTGGCTGTCACGTTCACAACTCTATTCGTCCACGGCCCGGCCAAAAGCCGGATTGTGTAACGCTCGGCACCGTAGTGGTGCCGAGCGTTACACGATTCGGGATGGCTAGGCTGCGCACGTGAAGGTCACCCCGAGTCCGGCAACAATTCACCGGATCGAACAATCCTCCGGCTCGCTGGCGACTCGCAGCGTCGCGCGGATGGACGAGGAGTTGGCCTGGTTCCGACGGCTGCCGGCGGATCAGCGGTCGTGGGTCACCCTCGTTGCCCAAGCTGGCATCGCCTCATTCGTCGAATGGCTTCGATCCCCCGACGACGCGTTGCGGCTTACCGGCGAGGTGTTCGGCACCGCACCCAGAGAGCTGGCCCGACGGGTCTCGCTGCAACAGACCGTAGAGCTCGTTCAACTGACGATTGCCGTTGTTGAAGAACAGGTTCCAAGCTTGGCTGACCCCGGCGACGAGGACGCAGTAGAGGACGCAGTGCTCCGGTTCTCCAGGGAAATCGCCTTCGCTGCGGCCCGCGTCTATGCAAGTGCCGCCGAGACGCGCGGCTCGTGGGACGCCCGGCTAGAGGCCCTCGTGATCGATGAGCTGGTCCGCGGAGTGGGGTCAGGAGTTGGCGACGGCGCCGAACAATCGCCAGTCAGCCAAATGGCTGCGTTGGGTTGGCGTGGCGAAGGTGCGGTAACCGCGATCGCCGGTTCGCCGCCTGCGGGCCGGGAACCGACTGACGCGATAGAGGCTGTCCACCGCGCAGCGCGCCGGGCCGGCTACGACGTGCTCGCCGGCGTCCACGGCGGTCGGCTGCTGGTCGTCCTCGGCGGAGTCAGTGACCCGAACGTAGCCGCGCAGTCGGTCCTCGAAGAATTCGCCGACGGACCGGTCGTCATCGGCGGGACCGCTCCGCAGATGTCGGGTGCTCCCGCAGTGACCTTGATGGCTCTGAGTGCGCTTCGAGCTGTTGTCGGCTGGCCGACGGCCCCCCGCCCGGTGACGGCCGAGGACCTGCTGGCAGAACGGGCGATTGCCGGCGACCCCTTGGCCCGCGCAGAGCTGATCGCCACCGTCTACCGGCCGCTGTCGGAGGCCGGAAACGTACTGCTCGAGACGGTGGTGAGCTACCTCGACAGCGGCCGCGCACTGGAGACGACAGCGCGCTCGCTGTTCGTGCACACCAACACTGTTCGTTATCGATTGCGTCGGGTCGCCGATCTTTGCGGGCACGCGCCGACCGAGGCGCGCGGAGCGTTTATCATCCAGCTGGCGATTACGCTCGGCCGGTTAGCGGAGCATTCCGCCGACGTAAATTGAGTTCGCAGCCTCCGAGGCCGTATTCCACACACGTACCCAATTATGGCGGAAACCTCACACTGTAATCGCTTACGGACGCCAGGCGTTCCGGGGCTGTTGTGGGATCTCTACAAACAAGATCTTTGAAGACTGTGCGTGCCGTGATCGCCGCAGACAGTCACGACAGGGCACCGTTCATAGTGTGATCGCCATCCTCGCTCCCGGTCAGGGATCCCAGACTCCAGGCATGCTGTCGCCGTGGCTCGAACTCGACGGCGTAGCCGAACAGGTCGCGCAGTTCTCCGAAATTGCCGGCCTCGACCTCATCCGCCTTGGCACGACGGCGAGCGCGGACGAGATCAAGGACACCGCAGTCACTCAGCCACTCATCGTGACTCTCGGCCTGGTCGCCGTCTCGCAGCTCAAGTTCGGCGAGATCGTCACCGCCGGGCACAGCATCGGTGAGGTGACGGCCGCGGCTGTCGCCGGCAGCCTGACCAGCTACCAAGCCATCTCCTTTGCCGCCCGCCGTGGTGCAGAGATGGCCGCCGCCTGTGCGGCGACGCCAACCTCGATGGCCGCGGTACTCGGCGGCGATCCGGACGAGGTGGTCGCTGCCATCAACGCGGCCGGCTGCACGCCGGCCAACCGAAACGGCGCCGGGCAGATCGTGGCCGCAGGTCCGGTTGAGGCGATCGCGAGGCTGATAGAGAACCCGCCCGCTGGTGTCAGGGTCCGCCCTTTGCAGGTTGCAGGCGCCTTCCACACGAACTACATGAGTGCCGCCGAGAAGAACCTTCGCGCGATCGCTGCCGAGCTCACGCCGCGGGACCCGAGCGAGATTCTGCTGTCGAACGCAGATGGAACTGCCGTCGCTGACGGCCGCACAGTACTGGCCCGCTTGGTGGCGCAGGTTACCCGGACGGTGCGCTGGGACCTGTGCCTGAGCACCCTGCGCGCGCTAGAAATCGGCACTGCCATCGAACTCCCGCCGGCGGGTGCTCTTACCGGTATTGCCAAGCGTGAGCTGCCCGATGTCGAACTGTTCGCGGTGAAGACCCCGGATGACCTCGCCAAGGCCCAAGCATCAATCGACAGTCGCTCACAGCACGGTCAACGCCAGCACACCCCGGACGTGCGAGTCGTGATCACGCCCACCAAGGGCATCTTCACGCGGACGTACGGCATGGACGAAGGCGTCCCGATCGTCGGCGGTACCCGGATCGGCACCATCCGAACCAACCGCGACGAGTTCGCGGTGGTAGCCCCCGCTTCCGGTGTCCTTGCAGAATGGCTCAAGTACGACGGTGACATCGTCGGCGCCGGCTTGCCGGTCGCGCGGTTGTCCACCGGAACGGACGCGTGACGTGGCGGAGTTGACCGCCTCGCACCGTCCGACAGGTACCCGTATCGCTGGATTCGGCCACTACCAACCACCGACGGTGGTGACGAATGCCGACATCATGGCACGTGGAGTCGATACCAACGACGAGTGGATTCAGAGTCGAGTCGGTATCGCCGAAAGACGATTCGCGATGGACGAAACCATGCTCGACATGGCCGAAGTCGCAGCAAGTAAGGCGCTCGCCAACTCCGGTATCGGCGCCTCAGATATCGACCTGATCATCCTGGCGACCTGCACCGGTAAACAGCAGGTACCGGGTGGCGCCGCAACGCTGGCCGCCCGCCTCGGGATTCAGGCGCCAGGCGCTTACGATCTCAACGCTGCCTGCGCCGGGTTCGTCTACGCCGTTACCTCGGCGTCGAATGCGATCATCGCCGGCCAGGCTCGCAATGTGCTTGTGATCGGATCGGAAAAGCTCACCGACTACGTCGACTTGTTCGATCGCAGCACCGGCATCATCTTCGCCGATGGGGCCGGCGCGGCTGTGGTGACGGCCAGCGATACCACCGGTATCGGACCGGTGGTATGGGGATCTGACGGCGAGAATGCCGATGCCATCATTACCGATCCGGAATCGGCCACGCTTCGTCAAGAAGGTCAGACGGTATTTCGGTGGGCAACGTCGCAGATGGGTGCGATAGCGCAACAGGCCTGCGTCGCTGCCGGGTTGCAGCCCTCAGATCTCGCAGGCTTCGTACCGCACCAGGCGAACCTGCGGATCATCGACCTGATCGCAAAGAAACTCGGCGCCGACAACGCGGCGGTAGCACGAGACATCGTCACCTCCGGCAATACCTCATCGGCGTCGATTCCGCTTGCGTTGTCGAAGATGCTCGAGCGTGGCGAAATAGCCAGCGGCGCACCCGTGCTGCTGATCGGGTTCGGCGCCGGGCTCACCTACGCAGCGCAGGTCATCCTGGCGCCCTGACGCTGGCGGTGAGCGAGAACCGATGAGCGGTAGCCGTCGCAGCAATGGGAACCGAACCGCGGCAGCGTCCGAGACAGATTTCGCAAATCAGACCGCTTTTTGCAGCGCGGGGCAATACCGTATGGCGTCCGAGCCCGTCCGGGTTCTGGATGAATTACTCCGGACGATCAGTCCGATGCAGAGAGGTAGACAGCAGTGGCATCAACCGAAGAGATCCTGGCCGGACTTGCTGAGATCCTGAACGAGGTCGCCGACGTGGCGCCCGACGACGTGACCATCGACAAGACCTTCACCGATGACTTGGACGTCGACTCGCTGTCCATGGTCGAGGTGGCAATGGCAGCCGAGGAAAAGTTCGGCGTCAAGATCCCGGACGAGGAACTGCCCAAACTCAAGACGGTCGGCGACGCAGTCTCCTACATCGAGTCCAACCCGAGCTGACCCCTCTCGGCTGACCCGAGACGGATCAGCCGGGATAGATCAGCCGCGATAGATCGGCAGCATGTGTACACCCCCGAGCGCAGAGGAAGCGAGATATGACCGAGGCCCTGGCAAGCACCGTGGATCCGGTGGTGGTGACCGGACTCGGCGCGACCACTCCGCTCGGGGGTGACGTACCGACCTTCTGGGCGAACCTGCTCGCCGGCAAGTCGGGCGTCGGGAAATTGACCCAGGACTGGGCCGAACCTCTTGCCGTTCGGATCGCCGCGCAGATGGCGGTAGACCCAACTGAGATCCTGCCCAGAGTTCAGGCACGTCGGCTCGATCGCTCGGAGCAGGCAGCGCTGGTCGCGGCCGCCCAGGCCTGGGAAGACGCTGGATTCAAGGGAACAACCGAAGAAAACGGTATCGACCCAACCAGGGTGGCGGTGGTGATCGGCACCGGCATCGGCGGCGTCACGAGCTTGATGAATCAGCACGACATCTTGCACGAGAAGGGCCCCAGCCGGGTCTCACCGTTGATGATTCCGATGAACATGCCCAACGGCCCGGCGGCCTACGTCGGTTTGCAGATCGGTGCCCGAGCCGGGGTACACACACCAGTGAGTGCTTGTGCCTCCGGCGCGGAAGCCATCGCCTACGGGCTGGATCTGATTCAGCTCGGCCGGGCGGACATCGTGGTTGTGGGCGGCACCGAGGCTTGCATCCATCCCTTGACCATCACCGGCTTTGCCCAGATGCGAGCGATGTCCACGCGCAACGATGATCCCGAACGGGCGTCTCGTCCCTACGACAAGAACCGGGATGGCTTCGTCCTCGGTGAAGGCTCCGGCATCCTCGTCCTCGAGCGGCTTTCGCACGCCAAGGCCCGGGGACGCGAGCCATACGCAATTCTCGGCGGCGCGGCGATGACGGCTGATTCACATGACATCGTGCAACCTGATCCCGAAGGAAGCGGCCAAGCCCGAGCGGCCAAGATCGCAATCGAGCGATCGGGAATCGCCTATTCCGACATCGTGCACGTGAACGCGCACGCGACTTCAACACCAGCCGGCGACATGGCCGAAGCGACCTGGGTCGCAGCGCTACTGGGCGAGCAGACGATCGTCGCCGGGACAAAGTCCATGACCGGACACCTGCTCGGTGCGGCCGGCGCCGTCGAAGCGATTGCAACCGTTCTCAGCGTCCAGAACGACATCGTCCCGCCCACCATCAATCTCGACGATGCCGAGGACGGACTCAAGGTCGATGTGCCACGACAGGCCCGCAAGGTGGTCGTCCCGGCCGCATTGAACAACTCCTTCGGGTTCGGCGGCCACAACGCGACGCTCGTCTTCCACAAGCTCTGACCTACATCGACGGAGTGTGCCGACACCTAGTGGGCTGCCGACCAGTGAGCCGATGAGCAGCGACTCGACGAGGAGTGAAATGACCGCCGCAACCGCCAATCCCAACAATCCCGTCAGCGCGCTCGACCCGAAGAATGCCGCTATCGCATCAGGGGAAATCGATCCCCGCGACGTCGAGGTCAGGCTCAACCTGTTGCTCGACGCCGGCAGCCTCACCCCGCTGCATGAACGTGATGACTCCGGTCTCTATGCAGTCCGCGGAACCATTCATGGCACGGCCGTGGTGGCTTTCTGCACAGATGCCCTCAAGATGGGCGGAGCCATGGGCTCAGCAGGCTGCAAGCACATTGTGGCGGCCTATGCCCTTGCCTTGGCCGAACAGTTGCCGGTGATCGGCGTCTGGCACTCCGGTGGTGCGCGACTGGCAGAGGGCGTCGAGGCGCTCGATGCCGTCGGGCTGGTGTTTCAAGCCATGATCACTGCATCTGGAAAAGTGCCGCAAATTTCCGTCGTACTCGGTCCGGCCGCAGGTGGTGCCGCCTACGGACCAGCGCTCACCGACCTGGTCATCATGTCCAACGCTGGCCGGGTGTTCGTCACCGGACCCGATGTAGTCCGTAGCGTCACCGGCGAGAGCGTCGATATGGAGTCGCTCGGTGGCCCCGACACCCACGGTCGGCGCAGTGGTGTCGTTCACGTTGTCACCGAAGACGATTCGAGCGCGCTGAGCGAAGCGCGCCGGTTGACCGATCTGCTAGCAGCGCAAGGTTCCTTCGACCTCGAAGGCCTTGGCGAAGATCCTGACCTCGGCTCGCTGCTGCCCGAGAGTCGCAAGCGCGCCTACGACGTTCATCCGCTCATCGATGGCCTACTCGACGAAGGCAGCTTCTTCGAGCTGCACAGCAGATGGGCTCCGAACATCGTGACCGGTCTGGGCAGGCTCGCCGGTCGGACCATCGGTGTTATTGCCAATAATCCACTGCGGCTCGGTGGCTGCCTGGATTCGCCGAGCGCCGAGAAGGCCGCCCGCTTCGTCCGAATGTGCGACGCGCTCGGCGTGCCGCTGGTCGTCCTGGTGGATGTGCCTGGCTACCTTCCCGGGGTGGGCCAGGAATGGGACGGCGTGGTTCGACGCGGCGCAAAGCTTCTGCACGCCTTCGGCGAGTCGGTGGTCCCCCGACTGACCCTCGTGACCAGGAAGGCCTTCGGCGGTGCTTACATCGCGATGAACGCCCGCTCGCTAGGGTCGAACGTGGTGTGGGCGTGGCCTGGTGCCGAAGTCGCCGTCATGGGCGCCACGGCTGCGGTAGGCATTCTGCACCGCAAGAAGCTGGCGGCCGCACCGCTCGGTGAGCGCGAAGCCCTACATGCCCAGCTCGCGGCCGAACACGAGCGGATCGCAGGTGGCGTAGGACGGGCGATGGAGATCGGCGTGGTCGACGAAGTGATCGACCCTGCAACGACACGGTCTCGGATTGCCAGCGCCCTCGCGGCCATCCCAGCGGCGCGCGGAGCTCACGGCAACATTCCGCTGTGACCGCGGTGGTCGACTTCGACCAACATCGGCGAGGACTTCGCTAGACGACCTTGTGGAACCTAGACGACCTTGTGGAACCTAGACGACCTTGTGGAACAGCGTGACCGGCGAGTTGTCGCCGGCAAGTCGATACGGCTCGAGCTCGGCGTCCCACGATGACCCGAGGAGCTCGTGCAACCCGTGAGCAAACTCCTCGGTCGACCGAGCGCGAGCGAGCAGCGAACGAAGCCGCTCCTCTCCGACGACGATATCGCCGTTTGCCGAGACGGCGCTGCGGTGAAACCCTCGGCCCGGAACATAAGCGAGTCGCTCACCGTCGGAGGCGGCGGTGCCCTGTTCGGTGATCTCGAACCTCAGCATCGGCCAGGCGCGCAGAGCCGCCGCGAGTTTGCTGCCCATACCGACCGGACCTATCCAGGTCGCCTCGGCGCGCAACTGACCTGGAGATGCGGCCTGCGCCGTCCACTCGAGACGGCACGGACGGCCTAGTACGCCGGCCAACGCCCACTCGACGTGGGGACCGATCGCAGAAGGGCAGCAGTGTATGAACACCACGCCCTTCGTGGATGACGCCACATGAGCAGCAGACATCGCGCACCTCCGCATCTCGACGGCAACGTCTTCCCCAAGCGCTGCGCATCGAACGAGTGCGGTGATACGTACGTGAATATTGTGACCTATGAGGCCACCTAAACGCTAGTCGCGGCCGGAATCCGGTCAGCCACCGCTCTTGCGGCGAAACTGGCGCTTTGCACCGGCACGGTTATGCGCCTCGTGGATCTTGGACCCCGCTGGCCCGGTGGATCCGACGCCGTCGGCTTGTTGGCCCTGCTTCTTGGCCAGTGCCTCACGGAAGCGCGCCTTCACATCATCGACTGCGCCCGACGTCGTCGAGTCCTGCTCGGTGTCGGATGCTGCGGTCTTCTTTTCGTCGGCTGACATAGCAACAGCCTTGCATGAACGGGCTGCGAGCACCAAAGAGATCCCCCCGAGGCCGGTCAAGCTCGGTCGTCGGGGAGGCGTTGGGCGGATCGTCGGGAGGGCGTTCGATGGCCGCCGCCGCCACCCACCTAGGCTCGTGAGGTCGAATCGCCCGAGTGAGGACCACCCCGTGAACGATCATGTACTGACCCTGTCCTGTCAGGACAGGGTGGGCATCGTGCACTCAGTGACCGGCTATCTCGCAGCTGCCGAATGCAACATCATCGACAGTCAACAATTCGGCGACCCGGACACCGGTCGCTTCTTCATGCGAGTGCACTTCGCCGCCCGGGAAGGCATCACGACCCAGCTACTTCGAGAGTCCTTTGGCCCGGTCGCGGACGGGTACGGGATGGACTGGCAGCTCTATGACGCGGAGCAGCGATGTCAGACCCTGGTCATGGTCTCGAAGTTCGGCCATTGCCTCAACGACCTGCTCTACCGCTCGCAGCTTGGTGCCTTGCCCACGACAATAAAGGCAGTGGTTTCAAACCACACCGACTTCGAGCCGATGGCGCGCGCGCATGGCGTGCCTTTTCACCATTTGCCAGTCACTGCAGCAAATCGCGACGAGCAAGAACGTGCGCTGCTCCAGCTGACCAAGCGATACGAGGTCGACCTGGTGGTGTTGGCCCGCTACATGCAGGTTCTTTCCGACCGGGTCTGCCGTGAACTCAGCGGAAGGATCATCAACATCCATCACTCCTTCCTCCCCAGCTTCAAAGGCGCGAGGCCCTATCAACAGGCTTACGAACGCGGCGTGAAGCTCATCGGCGCAACCGCTCACTACGTGACCGCCAGCCTCGATGAGGGACCGATCATCGAGCAGGAGATCGCCCGGGTCGATCACGCCCACTCCCCCGCTCGGCTGATGGCGGTCGGACGCGATGTGGAATCGGTTGCGCTGGCCCGAGCTGTGCAGGCGCATGCGGAGCACCGCGTATTGCTGAACGGATCGAAGACCGTGGTTTTTCGCTAACCGAAGCGATGCGCGCGGCCGGCGCCCTGGCCTCAGACGTAGTCGAGAGTCTGTCTAGACCTTTTAGAGCTCCCATGATGCAATGGTGCCGAGCCTCGCCCGACGAGCCACGGTGAAAGGTCCGGCACCGCGTGATGCACCCAAGCGACCAAGCGACCAACTCGGCAGCTGATCAAAGCCCGGACAAGCGTGAGCTCCCCGAACGCGCCCGCGTTGTCATCATCGGCGGCGGCGTGATCGGAACATCGGTGGCATATCACCTGACCAGGCTTGGCTGGACGGACGTACTTCTGCTCGAGCAGGGGCAACTGTCCTGCGGCACCACCTGGCACGCCGCTGGCCTCGTCGGCCAGTTGCGGGCGTCAGAGAGCGGCACCAGGCTCGTCCAGTACTCAGCCGAGCTTTACAGCCGCCTCGAGGAGGAGGTGGGATTGAGCACCGGCTACAAACGCTGCGGCGGTGTCACGGTCGCCCGGACCGAAGAGCGGATGATCCAGCTCCGGAGAACGGCGGCTACGGCGGAGGCCTACGGGCTGGAATGCGAGATCATCAGTCCGCACCTTGCAAAAGAGCTCTATCCCCTGCTTCACGCAGACGACCTGCTCGGAGCGATCTGGTTGCCGGGCGACGGCACAGCAAACCCGACCGACCTGACCGCCGCACTTGCTCGGGGGGCTCGCCAGGCTGGCGCCACAATTGTGGAAAGCGCCCGAGTGACCGCGGTCGAGACCGGACCGTCAAACTGGCGACCGGTCGTGCGAGCCGTGACGGTCGAGCATCGCGGTGAAAGGCGGCACATCGAGGCTGAGATTGTCATCAACTGCGCTGGCCAATGGGCTAAAGCGATCGGCGCGATGTGCGGCGTGACGGTGCCTTTGCATTCGGCTGAGCACTTCTACGTCGTCACAGACCAAGTCGAGGGAGTAACCCGAAACCAGCCGATCTTGCGCGATCCGGACGGTTATACCTACATCAAGGAGGAGGTTGGCGGGCTCGTCGTCGGAGGCTTCGAGCCCCACGCGAAACCCTGGGTATCACCGGATGAGCTGCCCTATCCCTTCGAGTTCCAGCTGCTCGCCGAAGACTGGGATCACTTTTCGACCTTGATGGAAAGTGCCTTGCACCGCATTCCCGCGCTCCGGCATACCGGGATCAAGAAGTTCTACAACGGTCCGGAAAGCTTCACCCCAGACAATCAATTCATTCTCGGCGCGGCGCCCGAGGTCGAGAATTTCTACGTAGCGGCCGGCTTCAACTCGGTCGGCATTGCCTCGGCGGGGGGCGCCGGGCGGGCCTTGGCCGAATGGGTCGTGAACGGATCGCCGACCAGCGATCTGACGGTCGTTGACATCCGGCGGTTCGCCGGTTTTCACGGCAACGTCCAATGGTTGCGCGATCGGGTCGGTGAAGTGCTGGGATTGCACTACGCGGTGCCGTGGCCCAACCGTGAGCTCGAATCTGGCCGACCATTTCGGCGCTCGCCAGTACACCACCTGCTCGAGGCGGCTGGAGCAAGCTTCGGCTCCAAGATGGGCTGGGAACGTCCGAACTTCTTCGTCCCAGCTGGGGAGGACCCAGAGATCCACTACGGTTGGGGTCGGCAGAACTGGCACGAGTGGTGCGTTCAAGAACAACTGGCTAGCAGGAATGCCGTCGCGCTGTTTGATCAGACCTCCTTCGGAAAGCTCCTCGTCATCGGTCCCGATGCCGAACGTGCTTTGCAATGGGTGTGTGCCGCAGATGTGGCTGTGCCGATCGGCCGAACTGTGTACACCGGCCTACTCAATGCTCGCGGCGGCTATGAGGCCGATGTAACGATCACCCGCATCTCTCGAGAAGAGTTTCTGCTGATCACCGGCGCTGGCTCAGTCGTGGCAGACCGCGATCATCTGCGTCGCAATTTCCCGCCGGGCACCAATGCTGCCGTCGTTGACGTGACGACCAGTTACGCGGTCCTGGGGCTTATGGGACCGAGCTCACGGCTCTTACTCCAGCAGCTCAGTCGATCAGATTTGAGCGAGGACGCCTTCGGATTCGGAACAAGCCGCGAGATAGACCTCGGTTACTGCACTGTGCGGGCCACCCGCATCACCTACGTGGGCGAGCTCGGCTGGGAGCTCTACGTTCCAGCCGAATTCGCGGTCGGGGTCCATGAGGCGCTCACCGCGGCGGGAGTCGAATTCGGCCTCGCCAATGCTGGCTACTACGCGATAAACGCCCTACGTCTGGAGAAGGGATATCGTGCCTTCGGCAGCGATCTCACCCCGGATTACAACCCGATCGAAGCCGGTCTGAAGTTTGCTACCAAGTTGAGCGGAGAGATCGACTTTCTCGGCCGGCAGGCGCTCGAGCAGCGCCAAACGATCGGATCCTCACGCCGCCTCACCTCATTCGTGGTCGATGACCCGGACGCGACGATGTGGGGCAGCGAATTGCTGCTACACCAAGGGATACCGGTTGGCCAGGTCTCGTCCGCGGCCTGGGGCGCGACCGTGGGCAGTTGCATCGGGCTGGCCTACCGGTGGCGTCCTGATGGTCAGCCCGTCACCGCCGCCGACCTGAACGGATCGGACTATACGGTCAACGTCGGTGGCGAAATGCGCAGTGTCAGGCTGACGCAAAGGCCACCGTACGATCCAAAATCTCTGCGAATTAAACCGTAACGGCGGTTCTAACTGGTTGCTGCGGTCAAGCTGTGTGATTATTCACGATGTGGAGTCCACTCCGTCCGTCGGTAGCGTGCGACGCTCTGTGCTGGAACGCGTTCTCGACGTCGTCCGAGAGTTGGGCGCGGCACGTGAGCTGCAACCCACGTTGGACATGATCACTCGCGCCATCGTCGACGTCGTCGGATTCGGCGCAGTCGCGATCAATGTGACGGGACCGGGCGATCAGTTGCGAGTTGCGGCTGTCGCCGGACCGGCCGAAGTGAAACAACTACTGGGTGAAACTGGAGCCTTGAAGTTCTGGCTCGACCTGTTGGAATCGGCCGAGCCCTGGGGAAACCTGCGCTTTCTCAGTCACACCGCCGACCAAACGGCCTGGAGCGGCATCTCTTCATGGACGCCCGAACGGCGACCCGCAGCCGAACCGCAGACCGATGAACAGGCTTGGCACCCGAACGATTCGCTACTGGCGCCTATGTGGGATCCGACGGGTCGCTTGCTCGGGGTACTCAGCGTCGACCAGCCCCGCGGCGGCAAACTACCCGACCTCGAGCAGCGGACAATTCTCGAACTGTTCGCGGCCCAAGCCGCGATCGCGATCGCTGACTCACGCGCCAGGCAAGAATCCGAGGACCGCCGCGAGGATGCCGAACAACGCTGGCAGCTCACCTTCGACCGGGGGCCGACGGGCGCCGCGATCGTCGATGTCGACGGGCGAATCGTACGAGCGAACGACACGTTTCTGGCGATGCTGGGCTACCCCCGAGACGAGCTCGAGGGCGTGGAATTCGTCGCCATCACCCATCCTGATGACATTGATTCGGACCTGCGGCTGTTCTACGAAGTGCTGGACGGACAGCGCGATTCCTACGTCATGGAGAAGCGATATCTCCACGCCGATGGCCATCTGGTGTGGGCCGTCCTGCACGTCGGGGTGATCCGCGACGAGTCGGGCGGAATTCGCAGCATCATCAGCCAATTGACCGATATCACCGATCGCAAATTGGCGGAGGCCGAACTCGCCCGTCGGGCAAGCCATGATCCACTAACAGCACTGCCGAATCGTTCCCAGCTAGAAGGCCGCCTCAACAATTATCTCGGCCGCGGTATGAGCGCGGGCGTGCTGTTCGTCGATCTGGACCGCTTCAAAACAGTCAACGACAGCCTGGGGCACGAGGCCGGCGATGAGCTATTGATCGCGGTCACCGCCCGACTGAGCGCGGCGGTGCCCGAGAGCTGGCTACTTGGTCGCGTTGGTGGCGACGAATTCGCGGTTATCGTGCCGAATGAATCGGACCCGCAGGCGCTCGAGCGTGCTGGCGAACTGCTGATGTCGGCGTTCGTCACCCCGCTCCTCGTTCGCGGCTATTCGCACACGGTGAGCATGTCGGTCGGTGTCACGGCGATCAGACCGCAACACCGTCACGCGGACGAGGTGCTGCGCGAGGCAGACCAGGCGATGTTGCGCGCGAAGCGACACGGACGCGCGCGGGTTGAGGTGTTTGACCCGACCCAGGACAAGCCGGCAACCCTCGAAGACCTGGAGCTCGAGGAAGCGTTGCGGGTGTCACTCAATACCAATACCGGTTTGATCCCGTACTTCCAGCCGATCATCAATCTGTCGGACAGCAGCATTGCCGGCTATGAGGCGTTGGTCAGGTGGCTGCATCCCAGCCGGGGATTGCTCGAGCCAGATCAATTTCTCCCGCTCGCTGAAAAAACCGGCCTGATCGTGCCGATCGGATGGTGGATGCTCGAGGCAAGCAACCGCGCGATGATGCGCCGTGACTTCTCCGACGGCGGAACGCGATGGGTCGCGGTCAACGTTTCCGGCAGTCAGCTCGGGCGTGGCCTGCTCGTGCCGAACATCGAACGAGTTCTTGCCGAATCCGGACTGCCCCCAGAACAATTGCATGTGGAGATAACCGAAACCGCCTTGATCGAAGCATCGACCGCGTCCATCAAAGAAGTACGAGGCGTCGCCGATCTCGGCGTCGAGGTGGCGCTCGACGATTTCGGCACCGGGTATTCGTCCCTCACCCTTTTACGAGATCTGCCGGTGAGCATCGTCAAGATCGATCGCAGCTTCATCTCACCGATCGGCCTCGATCGCAGCGCCACCGCTATCGTCCGACGTGTCATCGCCCTCTGTCAGGAACTCGGCGTGGTCACGGTCGCGGAGGGCGTTGAAACGCAGTCCCAGCTCACCGCGCTACGTTCCCTGGGTTGCACACAGGCCCAGGGGTATCTGATCGGCCCGCCCGAGCCCTTGGCGGCATTCGGGATCCGGCCACTGAAACACGGTCGCTCGTCGGCATGAGACGCCGGAACGGTCGAGGGGGTCCTCGGCCCAGTTCTAGCGGGGCCACAGCGATTCGCGGTAGCCATCGGCGGTCGCCGACCAGCGCTACCGACGCTCGGCGACCGAACGGGGTGTACGGTCGAAAGTGGCTCAACAAGAAGCCGTATCTGCTTCCCGTCTGCTAGCCATCGAGGCGTTGGGCTCCCGATCAAGGGCGCACCGAAGAACTTTTGTCGCTCGTACGGTTGTGGCCCCTGACGCTGTGGCTCCTGACGACGGGAAGGTCGCGAGCGCGTGCACGCGAATACTCCAAGGACGCACCATGGGACTGGACGACAAGATCAAGAACAAAGCCGAAGAAGCCAAGGGCAAGGTCAAAGAAGGTGTGGGCAAGGCCACCGACGATGAACAGCTCGAAGCTGAGGGACACGGCGATCAGGCGAAGTCGAACCTGAAGCAGGCGGGCGAAAAGGTCAAGGACGTTTTCCGCAGCTAGCCGCGCTCACGTGCCGGTGGGCGGTCCGTCGTAGCGAACCGCCCACCGTCGCACACTATTTCGATTCCGTCAGATCAGGTCTACCGCCTCGGCGATCGAGTTCAGGATTCGTGCCGGGCGGTAAGGGTAGCGACGCACGTCGGCCTCCTTGGTTGACCCAGTCAGCACCAAGATTGTCTCCAAGCCAGCTTCGATGCCAGCCACGACATCGGTGTCCATCCGGTCGCCGACCATGACGGTGTTTTCCGAATGCGCCTCTATGCGATTCATTGCGCTGCGAAACATCATCGGGTTCGGCTTGCCCACGAAGTAGGGCTCAGCACCGGTGGCACGGGTTATCAGCGCTGCGACCGAGCCGGTGGCAGGTAGCGGCCCATCCGCAGATGGCCCAGTGGCGTCCGGGTTCGTTGCGATGAACCTTGCGCCTTTGTCGATAAGGCGAATCGCCGTCGTGATTGCCTCGAACGAATACGTGCGTGTCTCACCGAGCACCACGAAGTCCGGTTCGATGTCCGTCAAGGTGTAGCCGGCTTCATACAAGGCCGTGGTCAGTCCCGCTTCGCCGATCACGTAGGCAGAGCCATGTGGTAACTGGTCTTTCAGAAAGTCGGCGGTCGCCAGAGCCGAAGTCCAGATGGACTTCTCAGGCACGTTCAGCCCCGACCGAGCAAGCCGAGCTGCCAGATCGCGCGGGGTGAAGATCGAGTTGTTCGTCAGGACCAGAAACCGCCGCTCACGGTCGATGAGCCGCTGCAGGAATTCAACCGCCCCTGGAAGGGCGAACCCTTCATGGACGAGGACACCGTCCATGTCGGTGAGCCAGCACTCGGCCTGGCCACGCTCACTCATGAGGTTCCGCACGCTCCGGTCGTTTCGTCGTGGACTGGCGAGCGACAAGATCAGTCTCATCGGCAGGCATGTCAGAACCCTTTCTATTGCCCTCACGCGAGCGGGTGTCCTTGAAGTGTGCCAGTAGGTCAGTCCGGGTCGGAAAAGTCCTGCTCTGCGCCGCCAATATGGTCGCGAGTTGGTCCCGCGAGCTTATGATTCTGCTGGAGGTTCCCGGTGGAAAACCTTGGTGAAGTACGGACGGTCGCGGTACTCGGAACCGGCATCATGGGTGCGGGCATCGTGACATCACTGCTCAGAGCGGATCTCGCGGTCAGGGCATGGAATCGAACGCCTGCGAAAGCCGAGCGGCTCGTGTCGGCAGGTGCGGTCTTTTGCCATACCCCTCGCGAGGCTGTCAGCGGTGCAGACGCCATCATCACGATGCTCTACGACGCAGACGCCGTGATTGACGTGGTGACCGAAGCGGCGGATGCGATCGACGATCGCGCCGTCTGGTTGCAGTGCGCGACCATCGGGCTGGCCGGGATCGAACGAGTCGCAGCCTTGGCCGCAGACCTTGGACTGAAGCTTTTGGATGCACCGGTGTTAGGGACGAAAGGCCCAGCAGAACAGGGCAAACTCGTGTTGTTGCTATCCGGTGATCCCCAACTGGTTCCCGCGGTTCAGACTGTCCTCGACGCGATCGGCAGCAAAACGGTATGGGCGGGCGACCGCGTGGGGCAGAGCAGCGCGCTGAAGTTGGCCTGCAACGCCTGGGTCGCCGCCATCAACGCGGCCACTGCCCAGTCACTTGCCCTCGCCGCCGGTCTAGGTATCGATCCCAAGCTGTTCCTGACTGCTATCAGCGGCGGCCCCAGCGATTCGCAGTACGCCCAGCTCAAGGCAGAGCAGATGCTGGCCGGGGAATTCAGCCCATCTTTCGCCTTGGACGGCGTCTTGAAGGACCTCGGCTTGATCACGGCCGCGGCTGAGGAGGTAGGCGTTGACAGCACAGTGCTCGAGGCGCTCCTTTCGACGTACCGCAAGGCCAGCCAGGCCGGGCACGGCGACGAAGATATGGCTGCGGTCTATACGGCCTTCTCGGCGCGATAGATTCTGTCGATCACACCAGACGCCGCTCGCTTGCGCAGACCGCCCAGACGAGCGTTGTCGGCGATGGCAGCGCGTGCTGCCAAGGCGCCGCATGCCCCATGCACGCCACCGCCGGGATGGATTGCCGCGCTGCCGAGATAGAGGTTGTCGACAACCGTCCGCGCACCCCCGACGCCTGGTACCGGACGGAACACCAATTGCTGAAAAAGTTGGCTCGTGCCGCCACCAACGGCCCCGCCAACGAGGTTTGCATTTTCCGCCTCGAGATCGCGCGGCGTCTGTATCTGCCTATCGATGATTTCCTCGGTGAAACCAGGCGCATGCTGTTCGATCATGCGATCCAGTCGAGCCGCCACCAGCTCCGCCGACTCGTCATCGTGTATCCCGCGGGGCAAGTGTGTATAGGCCCACATGGCCTCGGTGCCGGTCGGAGACCTTGTCGGATCAATCTGCGTCATCTGTCCGACCAGCGCGAACGGTACTTCGGGTATCGCTCCGGTCGTGAGGTCGGCCGACCAGCGCACCAGCTTCGCCGCGTCCCCACCTGCGTGAACGACCCCCGCGGTACGGGCATTGACCGCTGTCCACGCAGGCGTGTGGCTCAACCGATAGTTCACCTTGACCGTCGGCAGGTCCCACTGGAACTTCTCGAGATCGGCGAGCAGACTGGCTGGCAGGTCAGCCTCGTGTAGCAGGTCTCGATACAACGCGGTCGCTGAGGTATCGGCGATCACCGCCTTGGCGGCGAAGATGCGCTGACCGCTAGCTGTCCGGACGCCGACTGCCTTGCCACCGCGGACATCGACGCCGACCACCGGTTCCGCCGTCACCAATTCGGCCCCGGCGGCCCGGGCGCGGCTGGCAAGCGCTGCGGTCAGTTGTGCCGCGCCACCGACCGGCGACGGAAAGCCAACGCTCTGCGCCAGCATCGACATGAGCCAACCCATGGTGCCACTCACGGGGGCGTCGAGTGGCGAATCGGCATGCATGGCATTGCCGGACAACAGGGCCCGACCACGCTGGCCCTTGAAAAGCTCCTCGCCCATTCGGTATGCAGGTAGTGCGAGAAACCTGGCGAACCGCAGGAATTCAGCTGTGCCGCCAAGGCGCTTTACCAACCTGCGCGCGGAGTTCACCGGCGGCCACGAGGTGAGCAAAGCATCCAGAAAGTCACCGCCGACGATGTCGAACTGCGCACACAATTCCAGCCAGGTGTCGGCGTCGGACTGGAATTCGGCACCGAGATTACCCGCTGTCTGCAGGCGATCGGCGTAGATCGCAGCGCCTTCATGATCGTCAGGACCAAGTGCGTGAGCCAGTGCCGCCTTGGCGTCTGCCCAGATCAGACCGTGCTCGTGAAGCTCGAGCGCACGCAGAACCGGCGATGCTTTGGCCAATGGATAGCAGGCACTGAAGCGATCCATCGTCCAGCCGTCGGAGGATTGCGACTTGACCGAACCGCCGAGCTCAGCCTGCGCCTCGAGCAGGAGCACCGACCATCCCGCATCCGCGAGTAGCGCTGCAGAGACGAGACCGTTGGGACCTCCGCCGATCACCACCACATCAACGGCGCGCGGCAACGAAACCATCATTCGACTCTAGCCGCGTGTGCGGTCACAGCGCAGCCAGTGGACACAGCGCACGCAAGGCAGTGAGGTGGGTGGCATCGAGAGTCCGGCGGACTAACGGTCGTTGCCCGTCCGATCTTGTTCGTCAGCCAAGACCCTGCCGTATCGCTGCAACACCCGAGCCCGCAGGTTTGGATCCGATCGGGGTACAGGTTGAATGAAAATCTCATCCAGCTCGTTGAATTCCGCTGATAGGTCGGCGTCTATGCGAACGCAGGCCCGCTCCAGCTCACCAGCTGACACCGAGTCGACGAAATCCACCCGCGCGCACAGCAGAACCTGGCCCGTACCGATCATCATGGTGAGCACGTCCACGACATCGACGACCTCCGGCTGTTCCTCGATCCGGTCGGAGATCGCACGTACGAGTCGCAGATCGGCCTGCTTGCCGATCAGCAGAGTCTTACACGTCTGGGCAAGCAATAACGCGGCAACCACCAGCAACACGCCGATCGCGAGCGAGGCGGCGCCGTCCCAATCCGAGTTTCCGGTCATCTGATGCAGGCTTACGCCCGCCGCCGCGATCAGCAGACCGATCAAGGCGGCCGAATCCTCGAGCACGACGCTCTTGACGGTCGGATCCTCCGGGTCTCGGATGTAAGCGCGGACCGTGCGCCGTCCGCGACCAGCCGCGCCCTTGGCCTGTTTGATTGCCTGGCGAAACGACAATCCCTCCAGCACGAAGGCAATCGCGAGAACTGGGTAATTGATCCACAGCAGATGAGTTGACTCGTTCGGGCCGAAGATCGTATGAAACCCTTGGAAGATCGAGAATGCGGCGCCTGACGCCAGAATCATGACAGCGGCGAGCAGCGACCAGAAGTATCGCTCTTTGCCGTATCCGAACGGATGAACACGATCCGCGGGCCGAGCTGACCGATGAAGCGCGGTCAGCAGCAGAAGCTCAGTTGAGCTATCGCCCACCGAGTGAGCGGCCTCAGACAGCAGCGCTCCAGAGCCGCTGACGAGTCCTGCGATGAGTTTCAGCACCGCCACGCCGAGGTTGGCTGCGAGCGCCAGCAGCACCGTGACCGTACTTTCCTCATGGGGTTGCGCAGGCTCGGCAGGCTTGACCGGGCTGGTATCGGTGACACCCGGGCCGGCCTCGGCGGGGCTGCTGGCATTCCCGTGCGTGTCCTGCATGACTACATCTTTCCCGCGTTCAGACCACACTGCATCCCGCAGGCGGCGCTGCATGTATTCCGGCCCGAAGGGCCGGCCCGAAAATTGGCGTGCTCCGTACAACAAGAGTGCTGGCGATGGGCTCGCGAACACGGCATCCTGGCCACAGCACACCGAAGACCCGGAAAGGGCGTCATGGGAGAAGAAGTAGCCAGCACGGAGTTCACGCGGAAGGACAGGCAGCGCTACCGCGCCAAGGTTCGCCGATGTTTGGACGTGCTGGCGCGGATGTTGGCCGAGTCCAAATTCGACTTCGAGCGCCCACTCACCGGCCTTGAGATCGAGTTCAACCTGATCGATGCACATTCGGACCCCGCCATGAAGAACGCACAAGTTCTCGCCGCCATCGCCAACGAAGATTTTCAGACCGAGCTCGGCCAGTTCAACATCGAGATCAACGTGAAACCTCGTGGTCTGGCCGAGACCTCCCTGGCCGAACTCGAGCACGACCTCCGGGCCAGCCTCAACGATGCCGAACAACGATCGGTCACGGTGGGCGCGCACATTGTCCAGATCGGCATCCTGCCGACCTTGTACCCCGAAGACCTCACGGTCGCAGCGCTCAGCGCGAATCCCCGCTACGCGCTGCTGAACGAGCAGATTTTCGCTGCCCGCGGCGAAGATCTGCATATCGCGATTGACGGTCCCGAACGCCTCTCGCTGTACGCAGACACGATCGCGCCCGAGTCCGCATGCACGTCCGTCCAACTCCATCTGCAAGTCAGCCCAGCCAATTACGCCGCAAACTGGAACGCCGCTCAGTGCATTGCAGGCGTACAGCTCGCCATGGGCGCGAACTCGCCGTTCCTGTTCGGCAAGGAGCTCTGGCGCGAGACCAGGATTGCGCTCTTCGAACAGACGACCGACACCCGCCCGGACGAGCTCAAGGCTCAGGGCGTGCGCCCCCGCGTATGGTTCGGTGAGCGCTGGATCACCTCCATCTTCGACCAGTTCGAAGAGAACGTTCGATACTTCCCGGCATTGCTGCCGATCTGCGATGACGAAGACCCAGTCGAGGTACTCGAACGTGGGGGCGTTCCGCGACTGCAGGAGCTGCGAATGCACAACGGAACGATCTACCGCTGGAACCGGCCGGTGTATGACGTCTACCGCGACCGACCACACCTGCGGGTCGAAAACCGGGTCCTCCCAGCGGGACCGACGGTCGTCGATGTCTTGGCCAACGCGGCGTTCTACTACGGTTTGCTGCGCGTTCTGTCCGAGGAAGATCGGCCGGTCTGGTCGCGAATGTCATTCTCAGCCGCAGAGGAGAACTTCAACGCCGCCGCCAAGAACGGCATCAATGCCCAGATGTACTGGCCCGGTCTGGGGGAGGTGCCGGCCACTGAACTCGTCCTGCGCAGGCTGCTGCCGCTCGCACACGACGGTCTCCGATTGTGGGACGTCGAGGACGAGGTGCGCGAACGGTTGCTCGGCATCATCGAACAGCGCTGCATCACCCAGGTCAACGGTGCCGAATGGCAAGCGAGGATGGTTCGCCACCTCGACACCCAGCCCTCGGACCGGCGCGGTGCGCTCCGGCAGATGCTGCGTACTTACGTCGAACACATGCACACGAACGAGCCTGTTCACACCTGGCCCGTCGAGTGAGCCTGTCGGGTGAGCCTGTCGGGTGAGCCTCTGATATGCGGGAATCCTCTGACGTTCGGGAATGAGGCGGCGGCCGGCCAGCGTTGTGCAAGCAGAACTGTCGGACTACCGAGGGGTAATTCATGCCACGCGCGCTTTGGAACGGGGCCGTCATCGCCGCCAGTGACGACACCGTGATAGTCGAAGGAAACCATTACTTTCCGCTGGATTCAGTGACCGACGGCGTCTTGTCGGAGAGCGATACGCATAGCATCTGTCCCTGGAAGGGCACGGCGTCCTACTACTCAGTGACCGTCGACGGCGAAACGAACGCCGATGCGGCCTGGTATTACCCCACGCCCAAGGACGCTGCCAAGCAGATCACTGGGCGAGTTGCGTTCTGGCACGGTGTCAAGGTCGAGGACTAACAGTCGCGGGTTGGTATTCGTCGGTGGCAAAATTGCCTCGTGAACGACGTAGAAGTAGCGATGCTCACCGAGATGTGGCACGCGCTTGACGGCGGCATGCCGCTGCTTGACCAGTTGAGCTTCACAGGTGCCGGCCCATTCGATTCCTCATATCCAGTCAATGCCTTGGCCTCAGCGAGTATCGGTGTAGCCGGCTTGGCCATCGCGGAATATGCCGCTGCCAGCCGCCCGTCGATTCCGCAGGTCGTTGTCGATCGTGCGCTTGCGGGTGCCTGGTTTTCTCGGACCCTGTGGCCGTCAGGCTGGGCATTGCCGAGCCTATGGGATCCCATTGCCGGCGATTACCGCAGCACCGATGGTTGGATTCGGCTCCATACAAATGCGCCGCACCACCGTGCCGCGGCGCTCGAGGTTCTCGGGCTCGACGCGAGCAAGGATGTTCCCACCGATCGAGACATGGTTGCGACCGAGGTCCGCCGATGGTCGGTTGCGGACCTGGAGACAGCTGTCGTCGGCGCCGGTGGGTGTGCAGCGCAACTGCGAAGCCCAGCCCAGTGGCGTCGGCACCCCCAAGGTCTGGCGGTAGCCGCGGAGCCTCTGATCGGCCGATCGACAACGGCGTCGCCAGGCTCGAACGAAGGGCACGACCTCGAACACCAGTCCGGCTCTGAGCGCCCCCTGGCCAGCCTGCGAGTTCTTGACCTGACCAGAGTGCTGGCCGGTCCGGTGGCGACCCGCATGTTGGCGGGGTTCGGCGCTGAAGTGCTACGGATAGATCCGCCCGGATATGACGAACCCGGCATCGAAGCAGAGACCACGCTCGGTAAACGTTGTGCGCGCCTTGACCTCCGCAAGCATCCGGACGCGCTGCTGGAGTTGGTCGCCGACGCCGACGTGGTCGTACATGGTTACCGGCGCGGTGCCCTCGACGCGCTTGGCCTTGGCCAATCCATCTTGAACGAAGCACGGCCTGGCCTGGTCGAGGTGACGCTCAATGCCTACGGCTGGCAAGGTCCTTGGACCAGACGCCGCGGATTCGACAGTCTGGTCCAAATGAGTTCAGGAATCGCCTGGCCGTTGGCCGAGTCGGATGTGGGTGTTGTCGAGTCGGCCCCGACGCCGCTGCCTGCTCAAGCCTTGGACTATGGCACGGGCTACCTCATGGCAGCGGCAGTTGCGCGGGGACTGTCCCAGCGCCGGCAAACAGGACTTGGAAACCGGAGTCAGCTGTCCTTGGCTCGCACGGCCGCCTTTCTGGAGAAATATCACGCACGCGGTACTCATTACGACGCTGAGACTCAGATGCCGGACGGAGACCATAAGGACGCGGTGATGGAGGAGAGTGCTTGGGGAACGGGCCGTAGATTGCCCGGCCCGGTGACGATCGGAGCCCTCAATGCTCGCTGGGACATCCCCGCCCGTGGGCTAGGGTCCTCCCCGCCGCGTTGGCAGGCCTAACGTGCTATCTGCCTGACGAGGTATCCGAACAATGGCGGAACCGCCGCAGCCAGCGGCACAATCTTCTTGCGCAGCACGGGTTTACGCGCGGCCCAGAGCAGCGAACCGGTGATCATCCGGTAGCGTCGCGAGGTCTGCAGCCACTGCTTCTCATAGCGGGCGGGCTGCCCACCGCGAATGCAACCTATTAGCTGCCGCGCGGAGGCGAAGCCGACCGCGAGCCCCTCTCCGGTCAGCGCGTCAACGTAGCCTGCCGCATCGCCGACGAGTAACACGCGGCCTCGGACGCGTTGCGTTGATGCTTGCCGGAGGGGCCCGGCACCGCGGACCGGTGATGCCTCGATGCCGGCGATACGGTTCACCAAATCTGGAAACCCCGCAAGATGCTGGGTAAACGAGCCGCGCTGTTGGCTAAGGACAGCAACGCCAACCCGATTCCTGCCCAATGGGGTGACGTAGGCCTCGGCGTGTTCTGACCAGTGGACCTCAACCAGGTCACTCCACGGCGGCATGTCAAAATGACATCGCTGACCCCAGCGCGCGAGATTGGGCCGGGCCGAGGCGGCCTCCATTCCGCTGAGCCGACGGACTGGCGAATGCAAACCGTCCGCTCCGATCAGGTATTTTGCGCTGAATCCCGCCGCCTGCACGCGGTCCTCATGCTGCTCGACGGCAGTCACCATGTCGTCGATGATCGGTATGCCCTGCTCGAGTACCCGAGAATGCAGAGCAGCATGCAGCTCGGTGCGCTCGACACCGCGCCCCATTCCGACGCTGAACAGCGCCCGGGCCTCATGCGTGCCGTTTGTGTAGCGGATGCCTCGAAAATCCATCCCGGACACGGTGACGTCGAGATCCTGCAGCGCGGCGACGGCACCAGGCATCAGGCCCTCGCCGCAGGCCTTGTCGATGGGCGCACTCCTAGGTTCGACGACGGCCACGTCCAGCCCTGCCCGAGCGGCGTAGAGCGCAGTAGCTAGACCGACCGGGCCGCCGCCCGCGATGAGAACATCCTTCATCCGACAACCAAATCACCAAGCGCAGCAGCCTCTGCTCGAACCCTGATCGTCAGCAATACGGCATTGAGCACGCTGAAGACGAGGGCCGTGATCCAGGCGGAATGCACGAGCGGCAGGGCGATTCCCTCAACAACGACAGCCACATAGTTAGGGTGTGAGAGGAAGCGATAGGGCCCAGCGCCGACCCGCTGAGCACCTGGCACGACGACGATTCTGGTATTCCATTGGTGTCCCAAGGTGGTTATGCACCACCACCGCAGGCTCTGTGATAGCACGACGAGCGCTAACATCGGCCAGCCAAGTGCCGGAATGAACGAGCGGTGCAACGTGAACGCCTCGACGAGGCAGCCAACCAACAAGGCCGAATGCAGGATGACCATTGCGGGATAGTGCCCGAAACCTGATTCCCTTCCACCTCGAGCCAGGCTCCAAGCCAGGTTGCGTTTAGATACGACCAGTTCGACGAGGCGTTCGATCGCCACGGCAGCGATCAACAACGTGTACCAGAGCACGGTCGACTACCAGCGCAACAATACGAGTTCGGAGCAAAACCCCGGCCCCATAGCCATCAGAACACCGGGGCTACCACTGGGGAAACTGCGCTTCTGAATCGTATCCTGCAGGACATGGAGCACCGAGGACGACGACAAATTGCCGACTTCGGCAAGGGAACGCCAGGTTATTTCCAGCGCCTCGCGTGGCAGACCCAACTCTGACTCGATGGCTTCGATGACCTTGGGGCCACCGGGGTGACACACCCAGCCGGCGACATCCGGTACTGCGTACCCGTGGTGTTTCAGGAACAACCGAACATCGGTGCCGAGGTATTGCTCAACGATTACTGGCACTTCTGCGTCCAAGACAATCTTCAGACCCGATGGGCCCACGTCCCAGCCCATCGTTCGCTGTGTGTTGGGATACAGATGTGCTCGCGAGTCCAGGACCTCTGGCCCCGACCATCGATCCGGAGACCTGCGGGCCCGACCCTCCCCCACAGCTACCACGGCGGCAGCGCCGTCGCCGAACAGGCCGCTGGCGACCATGTTCGCCACGCTGCGGTCATTGCGCTGAAGTGTCAGTGAACAGAGCTCGACCGAAAGCAACACCGCAACCTCGTCCGGGTGACCAAGCAGGTAGTCGTGCAGCCTGGCGATTCCGGCAGCGCCGGCAACGCACCCCAATCCGAATAGGGGTAGCCGCTTTACATCCGGCCGCAGTCCGATCTGTCCGGCTATCCGGGCATCAAGGGAGGGCGCCGACACGCCAGTGACGGTCGTGAAGATGATGAGATCGACATCGACGGGCTCGAGTCCGGCCTCCTCTAGAGCACCGAGAACCGCAGTCGCACCCAGACGCGTGCCGTGCTCGATGAAGGCGTCGTTGGTCTGGCCGAAGTCAACCAGGTCAGGGTAGGCGTCCAGCGGAAGAACCGTATATCGGCTGTCGACCTTCGAATTCTGATGGAAACGTCGTAAGAGGGCCCGATCTCGCTCCGCGTCTACGCACAAATCCGCGAAGGCCTCGGTGATGACCGACTGGGCATTACGGTGCTCGGGCAGGACTCCGCGCACCGCGGCAATGGTCGTCATCGTCTCAGCGTAGGTCGACATGGGCAGATCTCGCCGCCAAGCGCCGCTTATGCTCGGCCCGTGGCCATCGAACGGGACCCAGGCGCGCCCGCCCGGCACAGCGACGGTCGCGTTGCACGCGCCCGCGAGGTGGGACTCGAGCTGGCACTCGCCTGCCACCCAGCGCCAACCGTCGCAGTTACCGTCTTGACCACCGTCCTCGTGGCTGTGGCCGGTAATCGCTGGCCCACCTGCGTCGTCGCAACGCTAGCCCTGTTGAGCGGCCAACTGTCGATCGGGTGGTCCAACGACCTGATCGACGCCGACCGCGACGCGGCCGCCGGGCGAAGCGACAAACCTGCCGCAGCGGGCACAATCGCGCGATCCACGCTGATGATCGCGACGGTCATGGCCTTGGTTTGCACTGTCCCGCTGTCGTTCGGCCTCGGCTGGCGAGCTGGCCTGGCCCATCTCACGGGCGTTGGGGCGGGCTGGCTTTACAACCTGGGCGTCAAGGCCACGGTGGCGTCACCGCTGCCTTACGCCGTCGCTTTCGGCGCCCTGCCCGCGATAGCCACCCTCGCGACGCCCGATCGCAGCTGGCCGCCGGGATGGGCGATCTTAGCCGGATCGCTGATCGGCGTCGCCGCGCATTTCGGAAATGTACTACCCGATATCACTGAAGATCTGGCTGAGGGCGTACGCGGGCTGCCGCAGCGGATCGGGCGCAGGGCGTCAGCGCTGACCGCGGCCTTAGCCGTCGTCGCCGCCACCATCGTCATCCTCATCGGGCCTAGTCGCACTCCGTCAGCTCTGGACTGGGCGTGTTTTTGCCTGGTGGTCCTGTTGGCCGTTTCGGGCGTTGCCAGCAATGCCCGTAACCCGCGATCCGAGGTGGCGTTCTACGCCGTGATGGCCGCGGCTGCGCTTGACATCGTCCTCATCGCATTGAGTCACGGTCTGACCGTCTCGTGAGAAGAGAGCGGCCGATGGCCCACCAAAATCAGCTCGGTGCCGAATCAGCTCGGTGCCGAATCAGCTCGGTGCCGAATCAGCTCGGTGCCGAATCAGTTGGGAACGTAGGCGAAGGTGTCCGGATCCGGGCCGGTTCGATGGTCTTTGTTCAAGGCGGTGATCAGCGAGAGGTCGGCGTCAGATAGCTCGAAGTCGAAGATATCGAAGTTCTCCTTGATGCGATCCGGGGTCACCGACTTCGGAAAAACAATATTGCCAATCTGGAGGTGCCATCGCAGGACAACCTGGGCCGGGGTCTTTCCGAAGCCACGAGCGAGCTCGGTGATCGTCGGATCGTCCAGCACGAGACCTTGAGCTATGGGCGACCAGGCCTCCGTGGCTATACCGTGCTCGGCGTCAAAGGCACGGAGCTCATCCTGTGTGAGATAAGGGTGCAATTCAATCTGGTTTACCGCAGGCGGAACAACGGACTCTGCGTGCAGCCGTCGTAAGTGGTGGGCCTGAAAGTTGGACACACCGATGGATCTCGCGCGCCCGTCGGAGTAGATGCGCTCCATCGCCCTCCAGGTCTCGACAAAATCGCCGACAGTCGGCAATGGCCAGTGGATGAGGAAGAGGTCGATCCGCGCTAGCGCGAGGTCAGCCAATGTCTGATCGAAGGAAGCCAGGGCGTCGTCAAAACCATGATTGTTGTTGTTGAGCTTGCTCGTCACAAAGATCTCTGAAGGATCGAGGCCCGAACGGGCGACCGCCTCGCCGACCTGTTTCTCGTTGCCGTACATCTGGGCGGTATCGATGTGCCGATAGCCGGCGTCAAGTGCCATCGACACGGCGTCTGCCGTGTCTGGTGGAGGTATCTGGAAAACGCCGAAACCCAGCTGAGGTATCTCGAGCCCGTTGTTCAAGGTCACTTTGGGAACAGCAGTCACGTGTCATCTCCTGAAAACTCGTCCGCCGGTCGGTTGGTTTGACGTCGTCCGGGGCTGCGTAGCACTACCACCGTAGGTGAACCTCGCCAGGAGTGCAGCTGAGACGCAGCGAGGGCCGGTGCGACACAATCGGACGATGGTGGCCAAGCGCAGTGCGGGGATCCTGCTCTTTCGCAGAGCGGACAGTCAGTTGGACGTGCTCCTAGGACACATGGGTGGACCCTTCTGGAAGGGACGCGAGAGTGGCGCGTGGTCGATTCCCAAGGGCGAATATTTGCCAGACGAGGTTGCCGAAGCGGCTGCCCGACGGGAGTTCGTCGAAGAACTTGGCGTCGAGGTACCTGCCGGCGAATTCTTGCCACTCGGCGAGGTCAAACAAACAGGAGGCAAGACCGTCACGGTGTGGGCCCTCGCCTCCGACCTCGACCCACGGTCGATAAAGCCAGGAACGTTCACTATGGAATGGCCCAAGGGCTCTGGCCGTATCGAGGAATTCCCGGAGCTCGACCGCGTCGAATGGTTCGATCTCGCGTCAGCGCAGAGCAAGATTGTCGCCGGACAACGTGAGTTTCTCAATCGCCTGGAGCAACACCTTGCAGCGCGGTGATGGCCGCGGTCAGAGTCGCGGTCAGGGCGGCACCGTTGCCACCGACCTTCCGCCAGTGATCCCACCAGTGATCCCGCCAGTGTGACCGGCGCAGCGGGGGCTGGTGTGGAATCTGCGGATTCGCGCATATCGTTGATCGATGACAGCGACAACCTGGCGTACCTCCGCGAGCCGTGAGCAAGTGTGGCAGGTCCTGAGCGACGGCTGGTTGTACGCGAGCTGGGTGGTTGGTGCGTCACGGATCCGTGATGTCGAGAGCGGATGGCCAGCCGCGGGTAGCAAGATCCATCATTCGGTCGGTGCGTGGCCGCTCCTGCTCGACGACGAAACTCAGGTGATCACGGCCGAACCCTCACGCCTGCTGGTTCTGCAGGCGCGAACGCGACCGTTCGGCGAAGCGAGCGTGCGGATCGTCCTCGAGGATGTCGACGTAGAGGTAGGCGCACCCGCGGACACACTCGAGATCAGAATGCACGAGGATCTCATCAGCGGCGCCGGCCGGGCAGTCCCGTCAGCCGTACGCCAGCGACTCCTGGTACCGCGAAACCGGGAATCCCTACGCCGCCTAGCGTTGCTGGCAGAGGGCCGCGCCTGAGTACCGGCGTCGGTAAGCACACCGACATGACATGCTCTGGAGCGTGACTCAGCTCCCGTTGGAGGGTGTGCCGCTGGCTGTTTCGAACTGGCCGGCGGCAAGGGTAGCTGGTCGGCTGCTCGCGGCGTTGGGGGCGGAGGTCTCGGTACGGCCCGGCGTCGCACTAGCGTCCGGTACCTCGCTGGTCGATGCGGCGCCCTCGACGGCAGAGCAGGATTGGCAAGCATCGGGGGCCGCAGAGTTGACCGGACGGCCCACGGGTCCGCCGCTTCTTCCGGTGGGCCTGCCAGCAACCGTTGCCAGAGCGGCAGGGTTGGCCCTTGAACTCCTCAGCGGGCATCGAGTCGACACCGTTGAACGCCTCGGGCAGCGCGCTCCACTCCTGGGCCTACAACGACAGGGCGCGATCTCGGCCGGCGGAGCCGCTAGGTTGCTACCGGCCGCCGATGGCTGGTTCGCGATGAACCTCCCGCGTCCGAGTGACATCGAGCTCGTTCCCGCCCTCGTCGAATCTGCCGTTTCAAGCGATCCGTGGAGCGATATCACTCGGTGGTCCGCCGGACGTACAGCTGCTGAGGTAGTCGAGCGTGCGAGCATTCTCGGGCTGGCTGCGGCAGCGTTAACCCTTCCCGACCCCAGTAACGGCGAGCATCCTCCGTGTGCCCCGTGGATGATCAGACCCTGCGGTGAGGGGGTCGGAAGTTCGACGCCACTGCCGGCGAAACTGCGGGTTGTCAATCTCGGCTCGCTATGGGCAGCGCCCCTGTGCGCCCACCTGCTGCACGACACTGGAATGGAGGTCGTCGATGTCGAGGCCACCGCACGCCCGGACGCAAGCCCGCCAGATTTCTACCGCCTCTTGCATCAGGGACATCAGCGGTTGCAGCTAGACCTCAATTCTGCCGGCGGTCGGGATGAGCTTCGCGACCTGTTGCGTACCGCCGATGTGGTGGTCGAAGCCAGCAGGCCACGAGCGCTCCGAAATCTGGGGGTGTCCGCAGAGGCGATAATGTCTGAACGTCGCAAGCAGGTGTGGGTGCGAATCACCGGCTACGGCCAGCACAGCAATCGGGTGGCCTTCGGCGACGACGCCGCGGTCGGCGGTGGCCTGATCGCGAGCGACGCGGACGGACCTGTCTTCGCAGGGGACGCGATTGCCGATCCGCTCACCGGCATCCTCGCGGCCTTGGCCGTGACCGCCTGTGTCAGGAGCAAGCTCAGTTGGTTGATCGACATCGCGATGCGAGACGTGGCCACGTACGCCGCAATGAGCGACTGACAGCCGCCTCAGACGCGGTTGGTCACGATGTGAGAAATATCGCCAGCTTGTGCAGTCATTTCCCGTTACCGCGGTTGACTGATGCGCACCTGGTGAAGTTAGGTACTCCACAGCGTCGACGGCTCGCAGCCTTGCCCATTTGATCGATCACGTATTGCCAATGACATAAAAGAGAAGAGAACGATAGTGAATTCGGCTGATGTCGCAGGGTTGCTGCTGCGGGTGGTGGTTGGCGTCATCATGATTGCCCACGGTTACAACCATCTGCTGGGCGGCGGAAAGATCGCAGGCACCGCACGGTGGTTCGGCGGGCTAGGGCTACGTCCGCCGTTGGCCCACGCATGGATGAGCGTTCTCGTCGAGTTGGCAGCTGGAATCGGTCTGATCGTCGGTCTGTTGACCTCGGTCGCAGCGATGGCGACGGTTGCGGTGATGTCGGTTGCCGGCATCGCCGCCCACCGCAAGAACGGCTTCTACGTCTTCAAGGACGGCTATGAGTATGTGCTGCTGATCGCGGTGGTCTGCGTCGCGATCGCCATCACCGGCCCGGGCCGGGCGTCCCTCGATCACGCCATCGGCATCGACCACGATCTCGACGGTTCGGTCGGTGCGGCCATTTCGCTAGCCGGGATCCTGGCGGCACTGGGTATGCTCGCAGTCTGCTGGCGGCCAAGTCGGCCAGTCACCACGGCTGACTAACCCGGGTCGGCATCGCAGATCTAAAAGGGAGAACTGCCAGTTGAGACAGGCGGTCATAGTCGATGCGGTACGTACCGGCTCGGGCCGGGGCGAAGCGCGGGGAGCGCTGGTTGGAGTCCATCCTGCCCACCTGCTTGCAACGGTTCTGCTCGCCCTCGTCGATCGGAGCGGCATCGATCCGACGGGTATAGAAGAGATCATCGCCGGCTGTGATCCGCAGGCCGCCGAACAAGCGGGCAACATCGCCCGGATTGCCTGCCTCGCCGCGGGTTTCGCGGAAGCGACGTCGGCGACCACTGTCGACCAGCACGGTGCTTCAAGTCTGCAGGCGCTGCAATTCGGCGCGCAGGCGGTCGCGTCAGGCGCTCGCGAGGTGGTCATCGCTGCCGGTGTCGAATCGATGAGCCGAGTTTCGCGGAGCTTTCCGGTACGAGTGGAAGAGCGGCTCAACTGGCCGCTGCGCTTTCGCTACCCCGAGCCCCTGGTGAACAGCGGCGTGGCGGCCGAACTCATGTGCGCGCGGTGGGGCATCGGCCGAGCGGAATTGGACGAGTATGCAGCGCGATCGCACGAAGCGGCCGCGTTGGCCTGGCGAGCAGGCGTTTTCGACAACGAGGTCATACCCGTCGATGTAGACGCGCCCTCGGGCGGCGTGATGAAACACAGTATCGATGAGACAATTCGACCCGATGCAACGGTTGAGGCGCTGTCGCGGTTTCGACCGACCTTCTACTCAGACGCCGCGGCGAGCCGTTTCCCGGAAATTTCGTGGCACATAACCAAGGGAAACACCGCACCGCGTTCGGACGGCGCCTCGGCCGTACTCATCATGAGCGCAGATCGCGCTCAGTCGCTGGGGTTGAAAGCGCGTGCCACCGTCCGATCTGTCGTCTCGGTGGGCAGTGATGCCCTGTTGATGTTGAGTGGCGTCATACCGGCGACCCAAAAAGCTCTACAGATGGCAGATCTGAAAGTCGCTGATCTAGCTGCCGTCGAGATAAACGAGACCTACGCTGCGGTACCGCTCGCCTGGCAGCGCGCGTTCGACGTCGACTCCGTGCAGCTGAACCCCCGCGGCGGCGCGATCGGATTAGGAACTCCCAGCGCGTCAACCGGAACCAGATCACTCACGACTCTGATCAATCACCTCGAGCAGACTCAGGGTCGATATGGGTTGGTTTCAGCGCCAGGAAGCTCCGGTTTGGCCACCGCCGCCGTCATCGACGTCGGCTGATACCCGAGTGGCTTACTCAACAGATGGTTGCATTGACTCGCCGTTGACGGCCATGTACACACAGAGGTATGGCATCCCAAATTCCGTTGGTGGACTATCTCGTCCTGGAGCCAACGCCGCATCTGCTGGCGAACGAATGCACCTCCTGCAAAGCGAGATTCTTCGACCGCCGCAATGCCTGCGCGTCCTGCTTCGGAACCAGTTTCGACAAGGCGGAGCTGACGACTGAGGGTGAAGTCAAGGCTTTCACGATCGTGCAGATGGGTCCCAGAGGTGTCCCCGTCCCTTACGTGGCAGGCTTGATCGACTGCGATGGCACCAGCGTGCAGGCGAACATCGTGAACTGTCCGCCCGATCCCGAACACCTCTCGCTCGGAATGAAGGTGCGGCTGACGACGTTCTCCATCGGCCTCGACGAGGCTGGCACCGACGCGATCAGCTTCGGCTTCGAGCCTTCGCCGATCAGTTGACATCCATTGCTTGAGATCGATTGCTTGAGATCGATTGATTGAGATCGATTGATTGAGATCGATTGATTGCCCGACATCACTGATTGTTCCAGTAAGGATTGCATCATGAGTGAAGACGTATGGATCCTCGGCATCCACATGATCAAGTTCGGCAAGTACGCAGATCGTGATGTCGTCGACCTGGCGGCCGAAGCCGCAATGAATGCCATGGGTGATGCCGGAGTCACGATGAAGGACATCGGGGTTCTCGCGGCCGGCAACATCACCGGAAACGCTGGCGGTATTTGTCAGGCCTTGCAGAAACAGATCGGCCAGACCGGTATTCCCGTGTTCAACGTTGCCAATGCCTGCGCGACCGGCGCAACCGCATTGCGTGTTGCCATCATGTCGATCAAGGCTGGCGAGACCGATATGGGCCTGGCCGTGGGTGTCGAGAAACTCTCTGGAGCCGGCCTGCTCGGTGCCAGGCCATCCGAAGATGCGAAGGTGTGGCAGCCCGCCGGCCGCGTCGGCGCGGTGGCTCCGCTTGAAGGTCGCATCGGGACCTCCGGGATGCCGGGCGTGTTCGCCGAGATCGGAATGGAGTACGGCCACAAGTACGGGGGCACCTCCTTCGAACTCTTCGCCAAGATCAGCGAGAAGAATCACGCACACTCGACATTGAATCCGCTTGCTACGTACCAGAAACGCTTCACCCTCGAAGAGATCATGGGTGACATGATGATCGCCTACCCGAACACGCGCCCGATGTGCTCGGCAAACTGTGACGGTGCGGCCGCGGCGGTTGTGGTAAGCGATGCAAAGCTCAAGACCCTTTCACTGGAACAACAACGGCGAGCAGTCAAGATCTCGGCTTCGGTTCTGACCAGCGACCCGTACGAAGAGGGCTGCCAGGTGCTGCCCAACGTCAACAGCCTGACTCGGGCGGCATCCAAACGCGCCTACGAGCTGGCCGGGGTCGGGCCGCGAGAGCTCGATCTGGTCGAACTACACGACTGCTTCGCGACCGCCGAGCTCGTGCACTACGACAACCTGGGGCTTTGCGAAGAGGGCGGCGCAGTCGACTTCTTCAACTCGGGCGCGACTTGGCGCGACGGCTCTACTCCCGTCAACGTTTCGGGAGGCCTGCAGTCAAAAGGCCATCCCGTCTCAGCCACTGGGATCGCCAACGTGTGGGAGATTTGCCATCACTTGCGCGGCGAGGCCGGTGAACGACAGATCGAGGGCGCAAAGGTCGGATTGGCGCACGTGATCGGTATCGGATCGTCCTGCGGCGTCCATATCCTGGAGAAGTCAGCGCTGGGATAACGACGTCGAGTACGGACAAAAGGGTCGAGCCGCTATCGCACCTTGCCGCGTGCCGCGACCTGCCACGAAACCAGTCCGCCGACTGTGCTCAAAACGGTCGCATCATCAAAGAGATTGACGACCGGACAGATGTGGTTCGGAACAACGGCAAACCGCTCGCCGATAGCGGGGACGCTCTGCGAACAGGCGACGACACTGTGCTCCTCGCTCACCCGCACGACATGCGATTGCAGCTCGGGCAGGTAACCGAAGCTCACAAGCTGCGAACTCTCGTCACGGCCTGAGCGATCAGTGCCCTCACGCTCGTGAAACTCAAGCGTCCGCCCTTCGATGCTAAGACTCTTCGAACCAGCGTCCAGGACACACTCGCCCCGCTTCGCTGACACCGACACAACTGTCGCGACGACGACCGCTGCGAGATCCTTGGACGAGGCCGCACCCACCGCTACCGAGTTCATGTCATAGAAGACGTAACCGCCTGGTCGCACCTCAGCCACCTCCGGTATCTCCAACAGGTACCGCCACGTAGGCGTTGATCCCATCGAGATAAGCGGATCAGGCACGCCAGCCGCCTCGAGCTGTTCGGCGGCTCGGACCATGATCCCAGCCGCCTGATCAGTCATCGCAGCCCTTTCATCGTCGCTGGTCGCCCGCTTCAGGACATGCCCTTCGTGTGTCAAGACACCGACAAGCCTGAGACCGGGTAGCCGCCGGATGTCGCTTGCGAGGCCCGGAACAGCGCTGAGCTCCGCGCCAACCCGCTGTAGACCGGTCTCGATCTCGAGCAAGATATCGATCTCGCGCGCCTGGGCGACTTCGTCGCTCGCCCCTACGACCCTTGATACCGCGTCCGAGATGCCTTGAGCGACTTCGAGTCGATCAAGTGACACGCTGACCGATGTGCGCGCGGCGAGCGCCATCAGCCGATCGAGTTTCGGCTGCCCCACGACAGGGAAGGCCACGAGTAGGTCAGCCACCCCCGTCCGGGCCATCACCTCGGCCTCGCCGAGTTTGGCAACCTGAAGCCCAGCGGCCCCGGCTTCGAGCTGCATGTTCGCGATCTCGATCATCTTGTGCGTCTTCGTGTGTGGACGCAGCCGCTTGCCGTGCGCTGCGCTTTCCTCCGCGACGCGCGTGACGTTCGCCCTCGTCCGCTCCTCCGAGATCATCAGGCAAGGCGTGTCTGGGGCCAGCCTCGCCGCCTCGACAAGCCAGTCGCCAGGTGTAGTTGTCGTCGCGGTTGCGGTCGTGAAGGTCGACATACCCTCAGCAGATCACATCAACACGACGCGCGTGGCCTTCGACTTAAGCCGGTTAGGACGCTTATTTCGGTGGCGGAGGTGTGATTCTCACGTCACCGCGGACCGCTAGCTTAGATTCCGGGCGTCTGATTCCCTAAGGTTCCTTTTTGGTCTAGCAGCAGGCCGATGCAGGAATTCATTGAAAGGGCTCAACAGCCATGGATGACATGCCTGCTGCGCGCGATGCTGCCCACGTGTTCGCGCGGATAGCTCGCGAATTGGCTACGCAAGGCGATCTCAAGTCGACTACCGGACGGGTAGTCGAACTTGCTCAGACCGTCCTCGCCTGTGATTCGACCGCGATCTGGTCGATGACCTCGCAGGGCCAGGCAAAGTTGCATGCCTCGACCACGCTCGTGCTGGCAGAACGTTTCAACGAGATTCTGTCCGAGGTTCGCGAGGGCGTCGCTTGGTCGTGCCTGCAAAGCCACGCCACGATCCGGGTCGAGGACATCCGCACGGACTTCCGGTGGCCCGCCTATCGAGCGAAGGTACTGGAGGAAGACGATCCATTTCTGTCTGCCGTCGGATACTCACTCGACATCGGGGGCCGCAGTATGGGCGCGCTCATCATGGCGTCACGGCAGCCACATTTCTTCACCGACGACCGGGTCGACATCGGCGCGATGTTCGCCGAACACGCAACGATCGGCATCGAAGCCGCGACGTCGCTGGAGCGGGCGCAGAATCTCGAAGTCGCGGTTACCTCCAACCGCAGGATCGGAATCGCGATCGGCATTCTGATGACGGAGTATCGCATTCAGGAGCAGGAGGCATTCGACATGCTGCGGGTCTTCTCCCAACATCAGCACCACAAGATCCGCGATGTCGCCGAAGATGTGATCCTGACGGGCGCCCTGCCCGAATGGCCACAGCGACGCCCGGCGTGAGAGCGCGCCCCGCCAGCTCGCATTTCTGGTCGGATAGGCATTGATGAGACGCTGATGCGGAACCGATCTGTCTAAAATTCCGCGCCTGCGGATAGACTGTCGAGATCATTCGCGGAGCCGTCAGGTCGCGTAACCAGTAGTGACGATCTGACCTCTGACACCGCCGCCGAACACCTGGAGAAACGCGTGCCCCGTAGATCCCTGGTCATGGCCACGACCATCGCGACCGCCGCCCTGCTCGTCGCAGGTTGCAGTTCGTCGAGCAAGTCGTCAGCGCCCGCAGCCGGTAGTTCGACAGCCGCCTCGAGTGCGAGTTCGTCAGCGTCGGCGGTAACGGGCACTGTCGTCGTGTTCGCCGCGGCCTCGCTACAGGGGACCTTCACGACCTTGGCAAAGCAGTTCGAGGCTGCCCACCCCGGCGTCACGGTGAAGTTGAACTTCGGCGCCAGTTCTACCCTCGCTCAGCAGATCATTCAGGGCGCGCCGGCGGACGTCTTCGCGTCAGCGGCGGTCAAGAACATGACACAGGTGAGCGCGGCCGGCGGCGCCACCACATCGACCAACTTCGTCAAGAACGTCATGGAGATCGCCGTTCCGCCGAGCAATCCAGCCAACATAGCGGCCGTCGCGGACTTGGCGAAGTCCAGCGTCAAGGTTGCCCTGTGCCAGCCACAGGTCCCGTGCGGCTCAACTGCTGCAATGGTATTCAAGAACGCCAACATCACCGTAAAACCAGTAACTCTCGAACCTGACGTCAAATCCACCCTGGCCAAGGTAGAGCTCAAGGAGGTGGACGCGGGCGTCGTGTACGTGACGGACGTCCTAGCGGCAGGCACCAAGGTCAAGGGCGTTGAAATCCCCGACGACGTGAATGCCTCCACCGAGTACCCCATCGCAGCGCTTACCAAGGCCAGCAACCCAAACGGAGCACAAGCCTTCACGGCCTATGTGCTGTCTCCGGACGGGCAGAGTGTGATGACGGCCGCTGGTTTCGAAAAGCCCTGACCCATCGAGGTGAAAGGCACGCCGGCCGACAGACAGGCCGCGGCGAACAGTCCAGCCACTGGATCGCTCGGCCCGCGCAGGCGGCGCGGTGACGGCGCGCAACGCGCCATCCGAGCAGACAATCGCGCACCCGTACTGATCGTGCTACCGGCGCTGCTGGGGCTTGCCTTTTTGATCCTGCCGCTGGTCTCACTGCTCGTGCGCGCGCCCTGGCGAGGCATGGGAAGGCTGCTGTCCGAGACCCAGGTCCTGACCGCGCTACGGCTGTCGCTAGAGTGCGCGACCGCTGCGACTGTTGCATCGCTGGTGTTGGGCGTTCCGCTCGCGTGGGTGCTGGCTCGTCTTCGGTTTCCGGGCATCGGACTGCTCAGAGCCATGGTCACGCTGCCGCTCATTTTGCCGCCCGTGGTCGGGGGGCTCGCCCTGCTGCTCGCCTTCGGGCGCAACGGCCTGCTGGGCAGGTATCTGGACGATTGGTTCGGTTTCACGCTGCCCTTCACTACCGCCGGCGTCATCGTTGCCGAGACCTTCGTAGCGATGCCATTTCTCATCGTGACCGTCGAGGGTGCCTTGCGTTCTAGTGATCGGGGTCTGGAAGAAGCCGCGGCCACGCTCGGCGCGTCCAGGCTCACCGTCTTTCGCCGAGTGACCTTGCCGCTGATCGGGCCGTCGCTGGCGGCCGGATCCGTGCTCTGTTGGGCGAGGGCGCTCGGCGAATTCGGCGCAACCATCACGTTCGCAGGCAACTATCCAGGCACCACGCAGACGATGCCGTTGGCTGTCTATAACGCGCTCGAGACCGACCCCGAAGCTGCGATCGCGCTGAGCCTCGTGCTGCTGTTGGTGGCGGTGGTCGTGCTCGTGGCGCTACGCGATCGCTGGTTGCGGGCGGGTTCGACGCCATGATCGGTGATGAAGGCGGCCCCGAGGACCTTTCCGATCTAGGACACTCGGCTGAGGCCCCTACCGGGCTGGCTGTGCACGCCGTAATCGATCGCGACGACTTTCGCCTCGATGTGGAGTTCACGGTCGCACCGGGAGAAATACTAGGTGTTCTCGGACCAAACGGTGCCGGGAAGACGACCCTGCTACGCGCATTGGCAGGCCTCGCCTCGTTGTCGTGGGGAAGCATCCGCCTTGACGGTCAGATACTCGATGACGCGGCCACCGATCGATTTCTGCCGGCCGAGCAGCGACCGGTGGGCTTGCTGTTTCAGAACTACCGACTCTTTCCGCACTTGTCCGTGCGGGGAAACGTTGCGTTTGCGCCACGGTCGGATGGTCAAGGTCGGCGCGCCGCTCGACGATTGGCCGACGACTGGTTGAGCAGGCTCGGTCTCAGTGAGTTCGCGGACCGGAAACCGGGCCAGCTTTCCGGCGGACAGGCTCAGCGCGTGGCGCTGGCCAGAGCGCTTGCGTCAAATCCCGGCATGCTGTTGTTGGATGAGCCCCTAGCCGCCCTAGATGCTCGAACCAAGCTAGAGGTACGCGCCGAATTACGAAGGCACCTGAAGGCGTTCGACGGCCCAACGCTAATCGTCACCCATGATCCCCTGGAGGCCATGGTGATGACCGATCGGCTACTTGTGCTCGAGGAGGGCCGGATCGTCCAGCAAGGCACCCCCGCGGAAGTAGGGCGGCGTCCTGCAACCCAGTACGTAGCTCGCCTTGTCGGCTTGAACCTGTACCCGGGCGCGCTGGGCGCTACGGTCAGTGCCGCCGACCAGACGAGCATCCGAGTGACGATCGACGGCGGCGGGGTATTGGTCGCCGCAGGCGGGGTCATGGTCGCCGCAGGCGGGGTATTGGTCGCCGCCGGCGGGGCCCGGGTGCTAGCCGCTATTCGACCGACCGCGATTGCGCTGCACACGAGCCCACCCGTCAATTCCAGCGCACGCAACATCTGGCCGGGAACCGTCAGCGGGTTGGAGTTGCTCGCCGACCGCGTCCGAATCCAGGTCGCCGGTTCGCCGTCGGCACTGGTGGACGTTACCGCCGATGCTGTCGCAGACCTCGACCTCGCGGAGGGAACGCCGGTTTGGCTTGCGGTCAAAGCCGGCGAGGTCGATGTGTATCCCGACCCGAACTACCCAGGTGCGGCAGCATGAACAGCTCCAGCCGACGAATGCGGCGGCGGGTAGGGTCGAAATCGAATGCGCTGAAGGTCGGTCGCGAAAGAGGGTGCATCAGTGAATGATTCCGAGAGTTTCGTCGTCCTCGGTGCAAGCCTTGCCGGAGCCAAAGCAGCAGAGGCCTTACGAGATCTGGGTTTCGCCGGTGAGCTAATCCTGATCGGTGCAGAGAATCAGCTACCGTACGAGCGTCCGCCACTCTCCAAAGGCTATCTAGCGGGCAAGGCAGCCCGGGGCGACGCGTTCGTCCATCCCAAGGATTGGTACAGCGACCACGACGTCGATCTACGGCTGGCAACTCAAGCGGTGAGCCTTGATCGCACGGCACGTGTGTTGAGCCTCGCCGACGGCAGCACGCTCGGCTACGACAAGTTGTTGCTCGCGACCGGGTCGAACCCCCGGACACTAACCTTGCCTGGTGCTGAGGCACGGTCGGTGCACTATCTGCGCACTATCGATCAATCCGAAGCTTTGAAGGCAAGCTTCGGTCAGAAATCAAGTCTGGTCGTGATCGGCGCAGGTTGGATCGGTCTGGAAGTGGCCGCGACCGCCCGCGAGGCGGGTTTGGAAGTAACAGTCATCGAGTCGGCTGAGCTACCGCTCCTTACAGTGCTGGGACCGGAGGTGGCCGCGGTGTTTGCCGAGCTGCATCGCCAGCACGGCGTCGACCTGCGCCTGGGCGCCTCCCTCGCTGAGATCCTGACTGAAGACGGACGAGCGAGCGGCGTTCGGCTCGCCGATGGCAGCACCGTCGATGCCGACCTGGTACTGATCGCGATAGGCGCTCGGCCGAACACCGAGCTGGCCGAGGCAGCTGGGCTCGAGGTCGACAACGGCGTTGTCGTAGACGCTTCTCTGACCACGAGCGATCCGAACATCTTCGCTGCCGGCGATGTGGCCAACGCCTTTCACCCCTTGTTCGGAAAGCACATCCGTGTCGAGCACTGGGCAAACGCGCTGAAGCAGCCAGCCACGGCGGCGGCCGCAATGCTCGGGCAAGTCGCCTCATACGACGAGCTGCCTTACTTCTTCACTGACCAGTTCGACCTCGGCATGGAATATGTCGGCTACGTCGAACCGGGTGGCTATGACCGCGTGGTTTTCCGCGGCAATGTGGAACGGCGCGAATTCATCGCCTTCTGGCTCGCCGACAACCGGGTGCTCGCGGGTATGAACGTCAACGTCTGGGACGTCACCGACTCGATCAAGCAGCTGATCACCTCGCGGGTCATCGTGGATCCGGCACGCTTGGCCGACAGCGAAGTACCGCTCGACGAAGTGGAACCAGGCTAGCTGACGCATCCCTCAAAGCTGCCAAACCGGACACTCAGGATCCTCGAGGCCGCCGGTGTCAGCTGGAACGTCTACCAGGACGCACTCGGCCTACCTATCGGCGGGACTCCGAGTGCCGTGCATCGTCGTTTCACCTTGGACCGCTGGCGGTTAGGGCGCAAGCGAGCGATTCGATCACACCTCGGTCCTGCAGTTCCTGGACTCGCTAGAGCCTATTGATGACTTCGTCGGCAAACCGCGCCATCGCGTCGCTGTAGGTCTGCTTGGTGGGACGCCCTTCATAGCCCCGCGGCCCGGTGATGACCCTATCCGCTCCCAGCTCACGAATTCGGCGGACAGCGTCCAGATTGCTGTCCGCGCTCGCGCTGACGATGAACGGCTCGTCTTCGCGACCGGCGGTCTTTCGGGCCTCACGGACGACACCGAGCATCGACGTGAAGGTCTCGCCGTCCGGTGCACCGATCTCGATCCAGCCATCGCCCAGCGCCCCGGCTCGCCGCAATGCGGCTGGCGACGTACCGCCGATCTCGATTGGTATGGACGGTTTCTGAAAGGGCTTGGGCTCGAATCGCAGGGGCGGCAGATCGTAGTACGTGCCCTTGTGAGTTATGACTTCTTCGCTCCACAGCCGCCGCAGCAAGGGGATGATCTCATCTGCCCGCTTGCCGCGGTTGCTCGCTGATTCACCGACGATGTCGAACTCGTCCTTGAGCCAGCCGACACCGGCGCCCAAGGTCACGCGGCCATGCGAAATCCGGTCGACCGTCAAAACAGACCGTGCGGTGATGATGGGATGCCGCAAGGGCAGCACATAGACGTTCGTCCCCAGACGGATGGTTTCGGTCATCGACGCGATTGCGCCAAGTAAAACCCACGGGTCGTAGACGGCGGTACTCGCCGTTATCGGTGCCTCGCCGGACTCGGTGTACAGATAGGTCGCAGGCAATTCGGCCGGCAACACGAGATGTTCAGGGACCCACACCGACTCGAAACCGAGACTTTCGGCTTCTTGGGCAAGGGCAGGATAGAACCGAGGACTCAGGCCCCCGAGCGAGAAACCGAATTTCATATTGGCAGATTAGCTCAAGCCTTCGACTCGGCCAGCATCACAACCACTGAAAACAGAATGGTCCTGGGCCGGAGCAATCAAACTCTTCGTTTGACGCCCGAGCCCAGAACCATTCTGCGATGTGTCGGCGGCCCCGTCGATCGCTAGCCCCCGATGAGTGGCCTAACCATCGACGCCGTTCACGCTGACGGCGATCGCGACCGGATCGGCGATCTAGACCTCGATCAGAACTGCGCCACCCATGCCGCCACCGGCGCACATCGATGCGAGACCGAGGCCACCGCCGCGACGCTGGAGTTCATAGATGAGGGTGTTGATCATGCGTGCACCTGAAGCGGCCACTGGGTGACCCAGGCTGCAGCCGCTACCGCTGAAGTTGACGAGTTCCTCGTCCAGGTCGAACAGCTTGCAGGCAGCGACAGGAACTGATGCGAACGCCTCGTTGATCTCGAAGAGTGTGATGTCCTTGGTCGTGCGACCCGCGCGATCGAGGACCTTCTGCATCGAATCGAGCGCGCCGAAGCCCATCCGCGCCGGGTGGACGCCGGCGGCGGCCCAGGCGATGACCTTGGCCATCGGCGTAAGGCCTTCAGATGCGGCGAACTCTGCGCTGGTAAGGGCAACTGCGGCAGCGGCGTCGTTCACACCGCTGGAGTTGCCGGCCGTGATCGAGAACCCGGGAATCTCGGGGTGCAGGACCTTCAACGTCGCGAGCTTCTCCAGCGTGCTGGACCGGCGAGGGTGCTCATCGACCGCGAACTCCACGATCGAGCCATCGGCGGCCTGGACCTTGATCGGAACGATCTCGTCGACGAATTTGCCGGCCTCGATCGCGTCCGCGGCACGCTGGTGCGAGCGCCACGCCCAGCGGTCCATCTCCTCGCGGGTGATGCCCGCTTCGTTGGCGGTGTTCTGGCCGACCAAGATCGACACGTCGGCGATCGGGGCGAGCTCGGAGTTCGGGTGCGTCGGCGGGAACCACGGCTCGAACTGGTCAACCGTGCCGGCGACGCGCTTGCTGAGGACGGGCGAAGTCGAGGACGACTGGACGCCACCGGCGACGATCGCGCGCTCCATACCGGACTTGATGCCAGCGGCGCCGTTACCGATCGCGGTGAGGCTGCCCGCGCAGTGCCGGTTCAGAGCCTGTCCGGGGACGGTGATCATGCCGTTAACGACAGCCGCATAACGTGCGAGGTCGCCACCGCCGTACATCGACTCGGCGAAGATGACGTCATCGAAGAGTGCCGGGTCCAGGCCCGAGCGTCGCACGGTCTCGTCGAGGATGAGAACGGCGAGATCTTCGGCAGAGGTGTTGGCCAGGGTGCCCTTTCGAGCCGTACCAATAGCGGTACGAGCCGCACTTACGATAACTGGGTCAGACACGTTTTACCTCTAGTCCTTGGGGGGGCAGTGGACGCCAGGTTCCGGCGTCGCCAACTACATGGCAGATATGTGCCTTTGACGTTAACCGCTGATCGCCAGGAAACCGAGTTCATGTGACGTACTTAGCCCACCAGTCCCCCACCCGTCGGCCACCAGTCCCCGACGAGCCCCCCGAGGAGAGCGGTATACGAGGGGGTCGTCCTAGCGACTCGGACGTATACGGGTTGCGTTGATCACGCCTCGATCAGGCGATGCCGCCGTTCGCGTAGATCACTTGACCATTGATCCAGTGGCCCGGGCCGGCCAGAAAGGCGACGACCTCAGCAATATCTTGAGGCTGCCCGAGGCGTTGCAGTGGAGGTTGCGCTGCCATTCGCGCGATCGTCTCCTCATCTTTGCCGTCGAGAAACAGGGCCGTGGCGGTCGGACCGGGCGCCACTGCGTTCACCGTGACATCGCGCCCGCGCAACTCTCGAGCCAGGATGAGGGTGAGCCCTTCCACGGCCGCCTTGCTCGCGACATAAGCGGCATACGTCGGCAGCGCCAACTTCACGACGCTCGTGGAAAAGTTGATGATCGCCCCGCCGGCGCGGACACGTTTCGCTGCCTGCTGATTGATGACGAAGGTTCCCCTGATGTTCGTCCGATGCATTCGATCAAGCGCGGCCAGGTCGAACTCAGCCACTGGTCCGAGAATCATTTGTCCGGCGGCGTTGACGACAACATCGACACCGCCTAGTTCGCTCTCGGTGCGGTCGAACAACCGAGCGATCGCGTTCTCATCGGCCACATCGGCCTGAACGGCGAAGGCGCGGCGGCCTAGTTGCAACACCTCGGCGACTGCCTGGTCGGCTTCAGCCTGATTTCCCGCGTAATTCACGACGATATCGAATCCGTCCGCAGCCAGTCTCGTGACCACGGACCGACCGATACCTCGCGACCCGCCGGTAATCAACGCCACGCGGCGCCCGTCGTTCTGATCATCGCGGGTTTGTTCGGTCATGGCGATTCCCTTCGTCGTCCTTGGACCGATCCCATCCTGCCCGATTGTGTAACGCTCGGCACCGTATGGATGCCGACCGTTACACGATTCGCCAGGAGCCAACGTCCGTGGCTCAGCTACCAGACGTCGCCCTCGCGCCAGTCGCAGCTCAGCTCGCCGGCGAGGTCAACCGAGGCCGCCGCCGGAAAGACATAGATCCAGCCGTCCTCGGCGGGCGTCCTGGTCAGCCCGGTCGGTGTCATCGCTGAAGTGGGTCCTCGCCACAACTTCCAACCGCGCGCTGTATAAAACCCGACGGCTTCATCGGTCGAGCCCAACGCTCCCAGGTCGTACGCCGCCAACACCACGCGTTCGAGCGCTGCCATCACTGCGGCCCCATTCCGGCGACCGCGGTGATCCGCACGAACGCCGACCCCCTCGACGTAGCCGGTGCGCAGCGACCGGCCGCGGTGCAGCAATCTGCGTTGAATCACTGATCCATGAGCGATCAATTCCGCGCCGTCCCAGACCATGGCGTGCAGGCCGCCCAGGCAGTGTTCCCAGTCGGCATCTGACATGTCTGGGTGGAAGACGTCGTCGAGCAACGTCCGCGCTGCGCGCAGGCTAACGCCGTCCAGATCGGCGGTGTGCAGAACGGTGACCCGGGGGCCCGCCGTGGTCGTTGAAGCACTCACCATGAACCTAGTTTGCAGGCTTTGAAGCCCGAGCCATAGCGATTTTGCTCCCACAATCGACTACTCATCGTAAGCGAGAATTGTTACATCGCTGACTTCTTAGGCTCCGATAATTACTCCGCGTGACATTCTGCGACGAAGTAGTCGCCACCGACCAAGGGACCCGAGATGACGGCAGATGCCAGGATCGAAGAGCTTGCCCAGCTGCTGCGAGACCAGCAAGTGGAGATCGAAAGACTTCAGCGGACCATCGCGACCCGAGGTGCGACAGCGGACTCGCCGCGTCCCGACAGTGCCGCACTGTCCATGCTGGCTCCCGCAATCGACGGGCCAGAAGGGGACGGATCGAGTCGGCGGCGGTTCTTCAAGCTCGCCGGCGCTACTGCCGTCGGAGCCGCGGGCGTGGCCCTGCTGAAGCCGGGCGAGGCCAGCGCCGCGGAGGCTGACCCATATCCGCAGTACGTGCTCGACACCGGCGACACGATCACCGGCAAGTTAGCCGTCACGGGAGCGGCTTCCGCCAATTCGGCAACAGAGATCGGCGACGCTGCCGAGCATGCCCTCACCGTGTTCGCGAACACCGGCGGCATCGAGATCGACTCCAAGTCCAAACAGCGAATCCGGATGCAGGCCCAGACTCGCTGGGACTCGGACGACGACGGTCTGGTCGGTTCTGGCTTCAACATCAACAACCCGGCGACCGTGTGGCGCCAAACCGGCGAGAACCACAAGGGAGCGCTACTCGAAATCCAGCAGTGGCTCGAGGCCGGCCCCCACGAAGCCGGAGCGGCCACCAACCATCCGGGGACGACGTTCAACGTGCCAAAGGCCGACTTCTACAAGATCGGCTGGATAACCGCACACTACGATTCGCCAAACCCGGTCGACACGATTCATCAGCATATGAATTTCGAGACCTGCAACGCCGACCTCAAGACGAAGATCACCCGCTTCCAGATCTCCTGGGGAGAGGACATCGCGCTGTGCTCGTTCGTCAATTCCAACGTGCGTCTGATTTACACGGACAAGCTGCTGACCTTCGGCAGCGCCGGCCAGGTCGCTGCGACCTACACCGATGCAACCGGGCGCCTCGACTTCACCGGGCACCCGGTCTCATTCACAGCCAAGCAGTTGCAGGTCGCCGGCACCCCGGTAGCGCCGACGCTGTTTGCTCGCAAGCCTGTCGACGAACACGTTGTCAGTTGGGCACAGCTACAGAGTGACAATGATCTCGGGCTCACCCTTACACCCAATTCCACATACACATTCAGCGCATTTCTCAACTGGTCCAGCGACCCGGCCGCAGACCTGAGACTCGCTTGGCAGGTACCGGCCGATGCCACGATCGTGTGGACACCAGATGGCCTCGGCACGACCGCCGCAACCGCGACCGGCGAACCAAAACGATCCGTCAACGGCTCCGAGGCCGTTTCGATGGGCGGCGTGGGTGCCGCCGTAAAACTCGCCGCCACGCCGACCGGAATCATCCGTACCGGCGCAACCGCTGGCGAGGTTCGGCTGCTCTGGGCGCAGAATGTCACGCACCCGTCGACCAGCACGCTCTATGCCGATTCGTATTTGCAGCTCACCCGAGTCGTTTGATCGGTCGCGGCTCGCCGAACTTGCTGCGCTTTCGGCTTGTGAGTGAGCGCTCACTCACATAGTCTCAGTCCATGTCCCGCGCCCAGCCGATGCCGCCTGACGCCCGGCGGGACGCCCTCATCGTTGCGACGCTTCCGCTGCTGCGTGAATACGGATCAGCGGTGACGACCCGTCAGATTGCGACGGCAGCAGGCGTCGCCGAAGGCACGATCTTCCGGGTCTTCGAAGACAAGGACGCCCTTCTGCGGGCGGCCGTTACGGCTGCGTGCAATCCCGAACGGGTGCTGGCCGAGCTCGCCGGAATCGACGTCACGGCACCGCTGAGGACCCGACTCGTTCTAGCCGTGGAGATTCTGCAAGAGCAGCTGATCACCGTTCTGGACCTGATGACGGCAATGCGGATGACCGAGCCGCCCGAGCAAATCGACCGCGCCTCCGCGCGCCCGATAAATGATTTGATCTATGACGGTTTGATCCGAATACTCGCAGCAGACCATGATGATCTCCGGCTGCCCCCGCTCGAAGTGGCGCGCATGCTTCGGCTGCTGACGTTCGCCGGTTCGCATCCATTGATCGCCGCCGGCAACACCCTGACGGCCGAGCAGATCGTATCGGTGATCCTCGACGGAGTGCGGCTGCACCCGGTCGGCGACGAACCGTCGCGCAGCGAATCGAGCACCAAGGCAACGCCCCAGTCCGTGCCACAGTCCGTACCACCCAGAGGTAGCCGATGCTGATCAGACTGCTGCGCGTGCAGCTCGAACCTTATCGACGACCGCTGTTGGCGGTTGTTCTGCTTCAACTGGCCGGCACGATGGCCTCTTTGTACCTGCCGAGCCTGAATGCCGACATCATCGACAAGGGCATCGCACGTGGCGACACCAACTACATTCTCTCCATAGGCTGTTGGATGCTCGCCGTCAGCGCGGTACAAATCGTCTGCTCAATCGGCGGGGTCTACTACGGCGCCCGTACCGCGATGGCGTTCGGCCGCGACCTGCGGGCGGCGATTTTTCACCGGGTCGCTGACTTTTCGGCGCGCGAGGTGGCCCAATTCGGCGCGCCATCGCTCATCACCCGCAGCACCAACGACATACAGCAGATACAGATGCTTGTCGTGCTCGCCTGCACGATGTTCGTTGCCGCGCCCATCATGTGCGTGGGCGGCATCGTGATGGCTCTGCGCCAGGACGTCCAACTCTCCTGGCTGATGTTGGTGAGCGTGCCCGTTCTGGTCGTCGCCATTTCGGCGATCATCTGGAAGATGGTGCCACAGTTCCGCATGATGCAGACGCGCATAGACGCTATCAACCGCGTTCTCCGCGAGCAGATCGCCGGCGTTCGAGTCGTCCGCGCCTTCGTCAGAGAGCCTTACGAGACCAAACGATTCGCCGCCGCGAACACTGCGGTCACCGAGTCCTCGGTCCGCGCCGGCAGGCTCATGGCGACAATCTTCCCAGTGGTAATGCTTGTGCTGAACGTTTCGAGTGTCGCGGTGCTGTGGTTCGGCGGAAAGCTGGTGGACTCGGGCCAGATCGAGATCGGGGCACTGACCGCGTTTCTCAGCTACCTGGTACAGATCCTGATGTCGGTGATGATGGCAACGTTCATGCTCATGATGGTGCCCCGGGCCGCTGTCTGTGCCGAACGGGTCACTGAAGTACTCGAGACCGAATCATCGGTGAAGATCGCGAAGACGCCCGTTACCAAGTTCCAGACCAAAGCCGCTGAACTCGAGATGCGGGCGGTTCAATTCGAGTTTCCCGGTGCCGCAGCCCCAGTACTGCGCGATATCAGCTTTCGTGCCAGCGCCGGGCAAACCACCGCGATCATCGGCAGCACCGGCGCTGGCAAAACCACGCTGTTGTCGCTGGTGCCGCGACTCGTCGATGCCACCAAGGGAAGCGTGCTCGTCAACGGCGTGGACGTTCGTGAGCTTGATCCCGAAGTCCTGCGATCACGCATCGGCCTCGTCCCGCAGCGGGCGTATCTCTTCTCTGGAACCGTTGCCAGCAACCTTCGCTATGGAAATCCGACGGCCTCCGACGATCACTTGTGGGAGTGTCTCCAGATTGCCCAGGCGCGTGATTTCGTCCAGCAGATGCCCGGTGGGCTCGAGGCGCCCATCGCCCAGGGCGGGACGAACATATCGGGAGGCCAACGGCAACGGCTGGCGATCGCGAGGGCGCTCGTGCGCCGACCCGAGATCTACCTGTTCGATGACTCGTTTTCGGCCCTCGACCTCGGGACTGACGCTCGGCTACGCGCTGCTCTCGCCGAAGTGACGGCCGAAGCGGCAGTGGTGATCGTCGCTCAACGCGTTTCGACGATCATCGATGCTGACCAGATCATCGTCTTGGAAGACGGCGCGATCGTTGGAGTTGGTCGTCACGACGAGCTGCTGCGCACCTCTGCAACGTATGCCGAAATCGTCGCTTCCCAGCTCGCGGCCGAGGCGGCAGCGTGACTACTCCGAAACGCCTGCCCGCCGCGGGCCAAGGCGCGCGCAGCGCCGGACCACCGTGGATGAGCGCCGGCATGCCAGCCGAGAAATCGATGAACTTCTCGCCGTCGGCCAGACGGCTGCTCGACCGGCTTCGTCCGCATCGTCTGCAGTTGATCGTGGTAGTGGCCCTCGCCGTGCTCAGCGTCACGCTCACCGTTCTAGGGCCGCGCATACTCGGTCGCGCGACAGACGTCATCTTCGCCGGAGTGATCGGCAAGCAACTGCCGGCCGGCACGACAGCCCAGCAGGCCGTGGACCACGCCCGTCAAACCGGCAACGGTCACCTCGCTGATCTGCTGTCGCACACGCACGTGACCCCAGGATCTGGAATCGACTTCACGAAACTGGGTCATCTGCTCATGCTGGCCCTGAGCCTGTACGTCGCCGCCAGCATCCTGTCGTGGTTACAGGGCTTTCTACTCAACGGCCTCGTCCAGCGCATGATCTGGCAACTGAGAGCCGACGTCGAGACCAAATTGAACCGGCTGCCGTTGCCATACTTTGACAACCAGCCGCGCGGTGAGCTGCTGAGCCGAGTCACCAATGACATCGACAACATCGCCCAGACCATGCAACAGACTCTCAGCCAGCTGCTCACTTCCTTGCTCACGGTCATCGGCGTACTAAGCATGATGTTCATCATCTCGCCGCTGTTGGCGTTGATCGCTCTCGTGGCCGTACCCCTTTCAATGATCGTGACAAAACAGATCGCGAAGCGTTCGCAGCGGAAGTTCGTTGCCCAGTGGCGACACACCGGAGCGTTGAACGGCGAGATCGAGGAAGCCTTCACCGGGCACGAGTTGGTCAAGGTATTCGGCCGCCAGCAAGAGGTTCAGGACAGTTTTGACAAGCAGAACGAGCAGCTGTTCACAGCGAGCTTCGGGGCCCAGTTCATCTCCGGAATCATCATGCCGACCATGATGTTCATCGGGAACCTGAGCTACGTCTCCATCGCCGTGATCGGCGGCCTGCGCGTCGCGTCCGGCGCGATGAGTCTCGGCGATGTGCAGGCGTTCATCCAGTACTCCAGGCAATTCACGCAACCCCTGACGCAGGTTGCCTCGATGGCGAACCTGCTGCAGTCCGGTGTTGCCTCGGCCGAGCGGGTGTTCGACCTGCTCGACGCTGACGAGCAGAGTGCTGACCCGGTACCGGCAGTGACGGTCGCGAGCCCCCATGGCCGGGTTCGCATTCGAGCACGTTTCGTTCCGCTACGTAGCAGATACGCCTCTCATCGATGATCTGTCCCTCGTTGCCGAGCCTGGCCATACGGTCGCAATCGTCGGACCAACCGGTGCAGGCAAGACCACTTTGGTCAATCTGGTGATGAGGTTCTACGAACTCGACGGCGGCCGGATCACGCTAGACGGCGTCGACATCGTCGAGATGCGCCGCGAAACACTTCGCGGTGAGATCGGCATGGTGTTGCAAGACGCGTGGTTATTCGGTGGAACCATTCGGGAGAATATCGCCTACGGAAAGCCAGACGCCTCCGACGATGAGATTCTGGCCGCTGCCAAGGCAACTTTCGTAGACCGATTCGTACACAGCCTGCCGGACGGCTACGAGACCCTCATCGACGAGGAAGCGAGCAACATCAGTGCCGGAGAAAAGCAGCTGATCACGATCGCGCGAGCGTTCCTGGCTCAACCGTCGCTGCTGATCCTGGACGAAGCCACGAGTTCTGTCGACACCCGGACGGAGGCGTTACTGCAACGCGCAATGGCCGCGTTGCGCGCCGAACGTACCAGCTTCGTCATCGCACACCGTCTGTCTACGATTCGCGACGCCGACCTCATTCTGGTGATGGAGGCCGGCCAGATCGTCGAACAGGGCACCCACGCAGAATTGCTCCAGGCGCGCGGCGCGTACTTCCGCCTGTACAACGCGCAGTTCAGCCAATCAACCGACGAAGATTTGGACGATCTGACGGCGCCGATCGGCGCGAGCAGCCGGGGCTGAGAAAGTGCCTACGGCGCCGGATCAGCTACTGGAGAGGCCGCCGCGGCCGCACGAACCATCGTTGGATCAGGCGATTCAGCCACCCTTCGGTAAGCCGCGAGGCCCAGCAAGGCGGCCACGATCGACATCACTCCGGCCGTAGCGAGACCCAGTCTTGGCGTCCACGTCTGGGAGAGCCAGCCCGCGATCAGTGCACCGGCGGGCGCGCCACCGAGCAACGCGGTCATGTACAGCGCCATGACCCGTCCGCGCATCTCCGGTACCGCACTCAGCTGAACGATGGCGTTCGCGCCGGTGATGCAGCTCATCTGCGCCATTCCCAGGATCGGCAACACCAGCACCAGGGCGAGCACGGTCGGCATGACCGATGCCACGAGCCAGATCGCGCCGTAGGCAAAACAACTGATCGTGAACCATGGGACGTCGGCTCGGGCACGTTTGGCGGCGACCAGCGCGCCCGTGAGCGTGCCCGCAGCCAGCGCGGCGGTCAGTAAGCCATAGAGCCGGGCCGAACCGTCGAACACATCGGTGGCCATCAGTGGAAGCAACGTGTCTTGTGTTGTGGCAAACGTTCCGATGAACAACATTGTCACGAAGACAAGACGCAGCTCAGCATGGCCGCGGACGTAACGGATGCCTTCGCTGAACTGGCCCTTGGCTCGGGCCACGAGGGGCACCGGTTGCAGTTCGTCCTTTCGAATGCTGCTCAAGAACCCGATGGCGACGGCGGCGGCAACGGAATAGGTCAGGATTACCCAGCCGGTTCCGACGGTCGCAATGAGTTGCCCGGCGATCGCCGGGCCGATCAACCGGGCGGCGTTCACTGAGGCACTGTTCAACGCCACCGAGTTCGCCAGGGCGTCGGGTCCGACCATTTCGACAACAAAGGAGAGCCGCGTCGGGGTATCAACAGCAGCGACGATTCCGAAGAGACAAACCAGGATGTAAACCTGCCAGAGCGAGATGGTGTTGGTGACGTCCAGCACGCCCATCACGAAGGCGATCGAACCCATCAGACCAGTCGTCGTGTAAATGACATTTCTCTTTGGATATCGGTCTGCGAGTACGCCTGACCACGAACCGACGATGGGTATCGGAAGAAATGTCAGTGCCGTGACGAGGCCGAGGGCAACCCCGCTGTGGGTCAGCTCGAGGACCAGCCAGGCTTGCGCGGCACGTAGCATCCACAAACCGTTGAACGCGATGTTCATACCGATGAGGTAGAGACGGAAGTTTCGAATGTGCAGCGACGCGAAGGTGCCAGCCACGCGCTGCCTCCCGATCCGTCTCTCAGTTGAGGCTCAAGCCTTACACAGGCCCGCGTCGATGACCAGAGCACCGCTCGTCGATCGGTCACACTCGGCACGTCTAGTCGGCTGTCACGACCCGCGCAGGCTCGTCCGAAGAAGTGCGGGCCAGGCTCAGCGCCTCGGCAACCGGCGGTGGTCGCGGGATGAAGGTAGCCAGCGCCACACCGATCAAGGCGCTGACGGCACCGATTACGAGCGCCAGCCGAAACGCACCCCGGGTCGGAAACGCGACGCCGCCCACTTCCATCGTCAGGCTCGCCAGCAAAACCCCCACGACAGCGCTCGAAACCGAGGCACCGACGGCCCGAGAGAGTGTGTTCAGACCGTTGGCGGCGGCAGATTCGCTGACCGGTACTGCTCCCATGATCAACACTGGCATCGACGCGAAAGACAACCCGACACCGACGCCATTGATGATCGAGACCATGACCAGGTGCCACACCTTCGACATCGTCAGCAACGCCACAGCAAAACCGAGCGTAAGAGTCGACAAGCCGAGGATGAGGGTGACCTTGCCGCCAAAGCGCCGCACGATGCGGCCGGACACCGGCGAGAACAGGATCTGCACGAGCCCCGACGGCGCAAGGCACAGGCCGGCGCCGACCATAGACAGACCGAGCCCGTATCCGGTCGACTTCGGCGCCTGCAACAACTGCGGAATGACCAGCCCCGTCACGAGCAGCGCGAACCCGGCCAGTACAGAGGCAGCATTGGTGAACAGCACTGGCGGCGCCGAAGACACCCGGATGTCGACGAGCGGCTGCTGCAGCGTGGTCTCATACCGTACCCAGACCAGGAGAACCGCGACGCCGGCCACCGCGAGGCCGATCACCAGCGGGCTCGTCCAACCCCAGGAATTGCCCTTGCTGACGACCAGCAGCAGAAACAACAGCCCGGTGCTGAGACCGATCGCCCCGAGCACGTCAAAGCGGCCGGGCCGTCGGATCTCGGATTCGGGCACAACGAAGAAAACGGCTACGAATGCGAACGCGCCGAGCACCGCCGTACCGACGAAGATCAGGTGCCAGTTGTAGTGCTGCGCGACGAGAGCGGCGACCGGCAGCCCCAGCGAGCTACCGATCCCGAGGCTGGCGCTGATGAGCGCGACTGCGCCTGGAACTCGCTCTGAGGGCAACTCGTCGCGCAGAATCGCAATCGACAGCGGCAGGATGCTGGACGCCGCGCCTTGCAGGGAGCGCCCGAGCACGACGAGGCCGACCTGCGAGGTGCACGCGACGACGATCGAGCCGACCGTGAGCAGGACAAGACAGAGCAGTAACACCCGCCGCTTGCCGTACATATCCCCCAGCCGCCCGCTGATGGGAGTAGCGATCGCGGCGACCAACAGCGTGGACGTGACGGCCCACGACGCATTCGAGGCGGAAGTATCGAAGAGGTGGGGTAGCTGTCCGAGCAGCGGCACGAGGATCGTTTGCATGAGCGAGACAAGGATGCTCGAGAAGGCCAGCACCACGACGATCAGCCGGGCGGCGCCTGCTTCCATAGGCGGCCGCAGGGCCGTGTCGGAGGCCGGTGGCGTGCTCATCGCTCTCCGTTCACGCCGGTGGTTTTGAAAGAACTGCGCTCAAAGATCGGACGTTACTACTGCTCGGCCCGATGAGCGCTAGCCAAGGTGAGCAAATGCACGGCCGTAATGGGACGGACATACGGGCTCGCTACCTTCGTTAGCACTCGGCACTCTCATCGAGAAGACTCTGGGACATCGATGGACCGACAGCTCGCGCACCGCACGCTTTGTCTCATCGTCGCGACGCTGGTGGTGGTCGTCTCGGTCGCTGCATCGACCGTCGGCGCACCCGCATCGGCTGATGAGACAACGGTCTCCTACGACTCGATGCGCACTGGTTGGGATCCGAACGAGCCGGGTTTGGCGCCCGCCGCGGTCAGCTCATCGGATTTCGGCTCGGTCTTCACCACGGTGCTTCCGCGGCCTGCCGGGGCAACCGCGAACCAGGTGTATGCCCAGCCGTTGCTGGCCGGTGGCACGCTGGTCGTGGCAACAGAGGAGAACCAGCTCCATGGCCTGGATCCAACGACCGGCGCCGTCCGCTGGACGGTCACCTTGGGCCCCGCCTGGCCCGCGGCAACGAGCGGCTGCGGTGATCTCACCCCCGACATCGGCATCACGTCGACACCGGTCTACGACGCGGCGAGCAATACCATCTACGCCAGCGGCAAGGTCAACGACGGTCCTGACGTACATCATCCGCGATGGCGGCTCGCCGCGATCGACGCGACCACTGGCGTGATGCGGCCAGGTTGGCCGGTCACCATTGCGGGCGCTCCGGACAACGACCCATTTCGGCCGTTCGATCCGGCGCAGGCCGGACAGCGCGCTGGGCTCCTCCTCATGGGCGGCAGGGTTTATCTAGGTTTTGCCAGCCATTGCAGCTATCTGCCGTACGTCGGCTACGTGGCATCGGTTGAAACGACCTCGCGACAGGTACATATCTGGACGACTGAGGCTGGTTCCACCAATTCCGGCGGCGGCGTCTGGCAGTCCGGCGGCGGCCTCGTCTCCGATGGTCCAGGACGAGTTATTTTCGCTACCGGCAACGGATTCTCCGCCGCGTCGCCCGGGGTCGGACCCGGAGGCAGCCCGCCGACAAAGTTCGCCGAATCCGTTGTTCGACTATCGGTCGCCGCTGATGGGACCATGACGCCGAAGGACTTCTTCAGTCCGGTCAACAATCCCCAACTTGATCGCAACGACACCGATCTCGGTTCGGGCGGCCCCGCGGCGCTTCCGGCGAGCTTCGGAACTCCATCTCATCCCCACCTGCTGATCCAGGTAGGCAAAGACGGTCGCGTCTTCCTGCTTGACCGCGACAACCTGGGTGGCACCGGTCAAGGTCCGGCGGGCACCGACGCGGCTTTGAGCGTAGTGCAGCTCAAAGGGGTGTGGGGGCATCCGGCGGTCTGGCCCGGTAGCGGTGGCTACGTTTATATCGTCGAGACCAATGGAAACCTGCGCGCCCTACGCGTCAACGCCAACGGTTCCGGCGTGCCGACGCTCAGCGTTGCGGGTACCAGCGCAGAAACCTTCGGCTACACCTCGGGTTCGCCAGTCGTCACCTCGTCCGGGTCCAGCGCCGGCTCGGCTCTGGTCTGGGTGGTGCAGAGTTCGGGAGCCACCGGTACCGGTGGCAGATTGCTCGCCTACGACGCGGTACCCGTCGGCGGCGCTCTGCACCTTCGGTACGCAGCCCCGGTCGGCACGGTTGCCAAGTTCGTAGTGCCGGCCACTGACAGCGGACGGGTGTACGTGGCCACCAGGGACGGCCGGGTGCTCGGCTTCGGACGCCCGGCGGCATCCGTCATCAGCGCACCTCCGGTGGGCTTTGGCAACGTCGCGGTGGGCAAGACAGCAACCGCGACCGCGACACTGACCGCCCACACCGCCGTACACATCACCGGGCTCGCAACGAACCCACCGTTCGCGGTCGGTGCGGGCGCTCCACAACTGCCCCTTGACCTGATTGCCGGACAGATCCTGAAAGTTCCTCTTAGTTTCACACCGGCGGTCGCGGACGCTGCAAACGGTCTGCTGAGCATCGCGACCGCAGCGGTGGGCAGCGTCGAGGTAGATGTTCACGGCGTCGGAACGGCGCCAGGACTAGCCGCGGATCCGGGCGCAATCAGCTTCGGACAGGTGGCAATCGGAAGCGCCGTGCAGGCCGGGGTATCGCTCCGAAACACCGGGACGACGCCAGTAGAAGTGCTCAACACGAGCACCCCCGCGGCACCATTCTCACTCGCCGGACTGCCGCCAAATCACACAGTCATCGCGGCGGGCGCCGCGATCACGTTCACGGCGACGGTGCAGCCGACCTCGGCGGGCAGCTTCGCCGCTACGACCACCATCTTCTGGCAAGGCGGAGGCAAGCTGTCGATTGCCCTGTCGGCCACGGCGGTTAGCGGTGTCGCGCACCTGAGCCTCGCACCCGCCAGCCTTGACTTCGGACAGGTGCCCATCGGACAGAGTCGAAGCCTGACATTCGACATCGGCAATACCGGGACGGTTGCCCTGACCTTGAGTAAGGCTGCGCCACCAGCAGCGCCTTTCACGGTATCAACACCAGTCGCTGAGGGCACGACGCTGCAACCCGGCGAAGTCATTGAGCAGACAGTCACCTTTGCGCCTACCTCACAGCTGGCCGCAGAAGGCAACTATGCGATCACCGCTGATGACGGTAGCGGCGGACAGCAGGTTGCGATTAGTGCAAACACCACACCCCCGATAGGCAACATTCACAATGGCGTCCTGTGCCTCGGCAGCGCGGGCGGCACGGCGGTGCTCGAGACCTGTTCGACGGCGACGAGCCAACAGTTCTGGATCCCCGGTGACGGCACCTTGGCCCGCGCCGGCGGCGATTGCTTACAGGCCACCGCCATTGCCGTGGGGTCAAAGGTTGGCTTTGCCGCCTGTCAGAACATCGGTTACCAGAAATGGGCATGGCTGGCCGATCAGACACTGCAGAACCGGAAGTCCGGGCTATGCCTTGCCGCACCTACCGATCCGGTGCCTGGCAACAAGCTGAGCCTGCACACCTGCACGGCCTACGGCAGTCAGCGCTTCGATCTCGGACCCCTCATGCACAGCCGCGGCCAGGCCGTCGGCAACGGCGGCCTGTGCATCGATGCCCGCGGGGGGTCTGCACGCGCCGGAACCGCTGTTCAGACCTATACCTGCAATCTGACGCCGGCTCAGTTCGTAACCGTACCAACGGGTACCGGAACGCTTCAGATCCTTGGATCTTGCCTTGGGGTGATGGGTGCGCCTGCCCCGGCCAGCCCGGTCGCACTGGCCACCTGCACCGGATTGGCCGACCAGCAATGGGCCGCCCAGGCGGGTGGTGCAGTTATCAATCCAGCATCGGGTCTCTGCCTTGATGTGCCGCGCGCCAGCCTGACGCCAGGTACCGGACTACAGGTCTATGCCTGCAACTCAACGCCGGCGCAACGCTGGACCCTGCCGCAGTAATCAGCTCGCATCAGGTCCCCGTTAATTTCTGAGAACTGGCTGGGCAAACGAAATGTTCGCTTATACCGATCGTCATCGTTCGGCAACACCGCGTAACTAGCGTTTCGTATCACCAGCAGGTGGCTGCCAATGAGGGCGCCGCGGTGGATTGGCCAAACCGAGGCCAGACAGGACACCAATACTGCCCCAGGGGCGTAATCATGGTCCAACCACAATGCACGATCGCACAGTGAACCGGCTGAGCACATGACCGGTGTACTCGAGAGAAAACGACCGGCCGGCGTAGTAACGCGCAAAGCCACGCGGGCGGCGCCACGACCGATACCTCGCAAATTCCGTCCTGACATCGAGGGGATGCGAGCGTTCGCCGTCGTGGTCGTGGTGCTCTATCACGCGCACCTGGGCGTCCGTGGCGGCTTCGTGGGCGTCGATGTCTTCTTCGTCATTTCAGGGTTTCTCATTACCCGGCAACTCCTTTCTTCGGTCGGCAAGGAAGGAATCCGCGCACTACCGACCTTCTACACTCGGCGGATCAAGCGGCTGCTGCCAGCCGCAGCGGTCGTAGTTATTGCGACTGTAGTTGTCGCAAGGTTCTTCGCACCTGCACTTCAGGTACGGTCCATCGCCATCGATGGGCTTTATACCACGTTCTACGGGCTAAACTATCGTCTCGCCATTGAGGGCACGCAATACCTTCACCAGGACGACACTGCCTCGCCGCTGCAACACTTCTGGTCGCTCGGGGTCGAGGAACAGTTCTATGTCGTATGGCCATTGCTCATCGTAATGGTCAGTCTTATAGGGCGTCGGTATCGAAATGCCCTGCTGTGGCCTGCACTTCTCGCACTGGTGGCCTTCTCCTACTACTGTTCGGTTACGATTACGAAATCGTCGGCATCGTGGGCGTATTTCTCCCTGCTGACGCGGGCTTGGGAACTCGGGCTCGGGGCATTGGTAGCGCTCGGCGCTACCTATTTCGCACGGATCCCACGCAAGATCGCCAATCCCGTAGCCTGGATCGCCCTTGCAACGATGATCGGTTCGGCCTTTGCCTTCAGCGACTCAACCGCATACCCCGGATCCCTTGCTGCCTATCCGGTCGGCGCCACAGCGGTGCTCATCGCTTGCGGTTGCGGTCCACGACTCACCGTCGAACGCAGGCTCCTCGGCGGTCCGCTGATGCAATGCCTAGGGCGCAGTTCCTACTCGTGGTATCTCTGGCATTGGCCGATGCTCGTCTTGGCACCCATGGTGCTCGGACACTCCCTGGACACGCTTGCACGTGTTGTTGTGGTTTGGCTTTCAGTCATCGCCGCAATCCTGTCCTTCGTCCTGATCGAGGACCCGTCGCGTCATCTGGCTCGCCTCAACTGGCAGGGCTTCATCATGGGAGGCTTGATCTCAGGGGCAGTGATCACGACGGTTGCATTGGTGGTCGCACATCTACCCTCAGTAGTGGGAACGGGTGCCGCAGTTCAGGTCGTGCAGGCCGAGGCTGCAACGCCAACCGTGGTCAAGGAGATGCAGCGTGCCGTCGCTTCGGGCGTCGGCGTACGGACTGCGCCGAGCAACCTCACGCCGAGGCCAGATCGCGCAGCCCACGATCTGCCCCCCGCAGACGGGACGAACTGCCATGCCGCGTTCGCCGTAATCAATCAAGGCCCCTGCATCTATGGTGATCCAGCCGGCTCGCACACCGCAGTGATCGTGGGCGATTCGCACGCGGACGTATGGTTGCCGGCATTCAACAAGGCTGGCTTGGCTGCGCATTGGAAAGTCATCGACTGGACGAAATCCTCGTGTCCGGCCGCACAGATCACCGTTTTCAGCTCTACCTTGAACCGTACCTACACCGAATGCGATACCTGGCGCACGCAGGTGCTCGCACGCATCGCGGCTCTGAAACCGGATCTGGTAGTGATGAGCGGTTCGGAGAACGTCGTGCCCGCCGATGTCTCCCCGCAGCGTTGGGGGCAGGCCACGGTTACCACGCTCGACACCCTGCGCAGCACAACGAAGGCGAAGGTCGTCTTCTTGCAGGACGTGCCGATACCCGCCTACGACATGCCATCATGCGTCGCCCAGCATCTGAACTCCGTCGCCGACTGCACCTTCAGCACCAAGAAGGCCTACAGCTTTCCCAGTCGTCATCGTGAGGTGGCCGCAGAGGTTACGAAGTCAGGCTTCACCGCAGTCGATCCACTCCCCTGGATCTGCACAACAGCTACCTGCCCCGCGATTGTAGGCAACCTGCTGGTGTACCGGGATGACACCCACCTTACGGCCGCGTTCTCGGCGTGGCTGGCCCCGATGGTCGCGCCACTCATGACAGTAACGAAAGGCAGCTGAACGGTGCTCATTGGAACCCTGCAGCTCAGGCACAGCCTCCAAGACAACGCCAGGCTCTACCTCTTCTCCGTCTTTGTCGTGATGACGTGGCTGATCTGGTTGGTGAAGGTGATGCTGTCCAGGCGGTATCACCCGTGGACAGCACCGCACGCCACGACAACCAGCGTCGTCATTCCAGTCGTTGACGAACCGCTTGATCTGTTTCGTTCCGTGCTGAACGGGATCGTCATCCAAGAGCCAACCCAGACGATCGTCGTCATCAACGGTCCGCGCAATCCCGGCCTCGAGGAGGTGTGCAGCGACTTCGCGCCCTTGGTCGAGTGGACCTGGACACCGATCGCGGGCAAGCGGAACGCAGTGCGGGTCGGAGTCGAGCACTCCGTCGGCGACATTGTCCTGTTGGTCGACAGCGACACCGTCTGGACCGAGGGCACTCATGCCGAACTCGTCAAACCGTTCGCCGACCCGCGAGTCGGCGGCGTCACCACGAGACAACGGATACTCAACCCCCGCCGAAGCTTTCTCACGCGCTGGGCCGACTGGTTGGAGAACAGCAGGGCGTTGTACTCGATGCCGGCGCAGAGCGTGCTCGGAAGCGTGGGCTGCTTACCCGGGCGGACGATCGCCTTTCGCAGGAGCATTCTCGTAGCGGCTATGGCGGAATTCATGCACGCGAAGTTCCTCGGCATCTTTCTCGAGGTCTCTGATGACCGGACCCTGACGAATCTGACCCTCAAACAGGGCTTTCGCACCGTCTACCAATCGACAAGCCTCGTCTACACCGATGCTCCGACCCACTTCAAGAAGCTGATCAAACAACAATATCGCTGGGCGCGCGGCAGCCAGTACAACACGCTTCGGATGTTGCCTTGGATGCTGGTGCATGCGCCGGTGCTCGCGTTCTTCTTTGTGTGCGACATTCTGTTGCCATTCCTGTGGCTCTGCACTGCGATCGCCTGGGTCATCCGCTCGATCAGACATACCGGCGACAACCTCTATCTAGGTCTGCTGCACCTGCACGGAAACGCCTTTTTGATCATTGTTGTATTGACGATCCTGACCTCCGCACTCGCCATGTGTCTGCGCCAGGCGCGCCACATCGGCGAGGTACCGATCGACTTCTTCTGGATGCCCTTCTACATCCTGTTCAGCACGCTGGTGCTGATGCCCATCCGGATCTACGGTTTCTTCAGGTTGGCCCACGTCGGAAGTTGGGGCACCCGCGCCGACGCCTACACCGCCGATCAGGGCGGTGGCGCAACCGCAACGAATCGCGCCCCAGGAACGGGCGTGATGACCGGGGAGCCGGGAAGCCCGATGGGGACGACCACGTTGGCCACGGCGCCGAAGGCGTCTACAACAGGCACGGCGCCGCAGGCGTCTACAACAGGCACGGCGCCGTCTCAAGACGGCGACCCCCGCGGCCTCGTCCCCTATGTCATTGCATCCGCCATCATCGTCGTGGGGGTCTTCTATGACGTCCTTCCCGTATAAGCTGCACGCTTCCAAAGTCACCACCGTCGCCGTAGCGTGCGCTTCGTTGCTTGCGATGGCCTCCGCGCTCTACCTCTCCCAGGGCGGCCTAGGTGGCGTTGCTGAGCCGCAAGCGAAGACGCGGACGGTGGCTCGACCGGTGTGGCAGACACCCTCGCCGAATGCCTCAACCGTGACCCGGTACGCCTACCCGCCGGCCGTGAAGTCGACAACCGTCGATATCGTCCATCCGCCGGTGCGGGTGGCGATCAAGGTCAACAAGATCATCGACCTGCAGCGCTTTCTACAACAGCCGGTTCCGAAGCCGCTGCCACACTGCTGGGACTTCAAGTGGCAGCAGGACGCTCAGTTGGCGTATCTCGCGAACCTTTCGGACCCCGGCGGGCTGGACGGTCCGGCCGGATTCCACAACGGTGACGGAATCGCCTGCAATCAACTGCCTGTTGATCCGAGCCGCGCACGCTCGCAAGCCGTGGATGCTGAGGTAACGCCGACGGTGACCGTCCCGACCAAAGCCGAACTGCTGGCGCCGGCCAAGAAGTACTTCGGCTTCTCCAACGACGCGTTGCCTGGCGATGTCGCGGCCTTCAACGGTCTCGACCTCGACGTCGGCAAGGCCCCGAGCCTGGTCGAGTGGTTCGACACCTGGGACCATCCCTATGCGTTGAACGGCCGTAAGGTCGCCGACTCGTGGGACCGTGGCGCGCTACCGGTGCTGACCTGGATGCCGGAGGCCAAGGGCGGTAATAACAAGGATCAGTCGGCCTACACGCTCACCAAGATCATCGCGGGGAATTGGGATGCTTACCTCGCTACATGGGCCGCCCAGGTCGTACAGACCGGGCTGCCGCTGGTGCTTCGTTTCGCTCATGAGATGAACGGGAGTTGGTACCCGTGGAGCGCAACGTCGCACGGCAACACCCGGCAACAATTCATCGCTGCCTGGCAGCACGTGTGGAACGTGTTCCAGGCTGCGGGCGCCAACAAGTACGTCATCTGGGCCTGGACTCCTGTCCGGGATACCCCAGGCTCGGGGTATCCGAGCTTCGGCTCCATCTATCCAGGTGACAAGTACGTTGACTGGGTCGGGATGTCGGGCTACAGCTACGGCTCGAAGGGTCCGATCTCGTATTCATCGACCTTTGGCTACACCTTCGGCAAGCTCAAGTCGCTTACAAAAAAGCCCATCTTCGTTGCCGAGACCAGCGCTGCCGAAGCAATCACGACCCCCAGCGCCAAGGGAAAGAAAACCTTCGCCACCAAGGTCGACTACGGCAACAAGAAGGCGAGCTGGTTCACCCAGACGCTCGACGGATTTGCCGACGATTCGCAGGTGGTTGGTTTCGTGATGTTCAACAACTATGTCCCCAACGTGCACACCGTTCCGAGCGGGCCGACGCACAAACGGGTCAAGACGGAGACGGACTGGAGGTGGAATTCGTCACCGGTGGCAGCCGCCGCGTTCCGGACTGCGATTGCCGACACCCGCTACAGCGGCGGCGTCATGCCAGAACCTGGTGTTGTCACCAGCTCCATGGATCCGCCAGGCATTCCCTGGCCAGTTGTGGCCAAGGTGGTGACGCCGGCACCGTCTCCGAGCACGACCGAAACGCCGCCCGACGACGGGTCGATCGACGAATCCTCGGGTACGGACCTGACTGGAACTGCCGTCACCCCGATTCCGACGCCGACCGCAGCTGCCGCTAGCCCTACGGCAACACCTCCGAATTCACCCAGGCCCAGCCCGGATCCGCCGGTCACCTCGGCGCTTCCCGCTTCAGCATCATCATCGATCAAGCCGTCGCCGTCGACCTCGTCGGGCGGAGGCTGAGATGGCAGCCAAGCTAGGACGAAACGCAACGTCTCGGGTGACCAGTGCGATCGTCGGGGTCACGCTCGCCGGGGTCGGCGCATTGATCTATTTCTCCCCGGTGGCTCGCAACTGGGGTGCCCCACCTGACAAGGTCGAGTACAAGAATCAGTTGATGCCGCGGACGCCCTACGTCCCGAAATCCAAGAGCCACGCACCGGTCAAGGCACCGAAGGTGACCGTCACGAAGGTGAAGGTATTACCGGCGAAGACACAGCAGAAGGTTGTCACTGTGACCGTGCCCCAAAAGATCTACAGCTACGACGCGGTTTATCAGAGGGATTCCGTCCCTAACTGCGCCCGGTTCCGCTGGCAGCAGGACGCGCAGTCTGCGTACCTGGCGAATCTGTCCGACCCCGGGGGTTTGGACGGGCCTGCCGGAGCCCACAACGGCGATGGAATCGCGTGCTCGGAATTGCCGGTCGACCGGTCACGGCCTGTTTCGAATGCGGTCGATCCCTTCAGCTGGCCGACCCCGAACCCGCCAACGAAGGCACAACTCGTCACCCCAGCGCAGAAGTACTTCGGGCTCGCTGCCGACGGCCTGCCTACAGATCCCACGTTGTTCGACACGTTGGATCTGGCCGCAGGCAAGGCACCGAGCATGGTCGAGTGGTTTGAGAACTTCGACAGCTCCTACCCGTTTACCAAGGTCACCGCTGCCTGGCAGCGTAACGCGCTCCCGGTCATAACGTGGATGTCTACCGGAGCAGCCGCTGGCGAGTTCCCACTTTCTGGCATCGCGGGCGGCAGCTACGACAGCTACCTACGCGCCTTTGCGGCAGGTATCGCTGTCCAGAAGCTGCCGGTCGTGATCCGCTTTGACCACGAAATGAATGGGAACTGGTATCCGTGGAGTGCTGGAACCACCGGAAACTCGCCGTCGCTCTACATCGCGGCGTGGCGGCACGTTTGGGATATCTTCGACAGCGTAGGGGCAAACCAGTATGCGATCTGGGCTTACACACCTTCGCGGGTGGATTCATTGAACGCCGACGGCAGCGGAGGCGGCGGGTTCACCACAATCGCCCAGGACTACCCCGGTAGCAATTACGTGGACTGGGTCGGGATGTCGGGCTACCAGTACCAACCGTCAGAAGCTGCGACCTACCAGCAGACCTTCGGCAAGACCTTTGCCGAGCTCGAGACACTCTCCGGAAACAAGCCGATCTACGTCGCCGAAACGGGATCGGCGCAATCGGTACCGGGTGCCGACCAGGCCAGCAGAAAGGTGGAATGGACGGCCCAAACGCTCAGCGGTCTAGCCAACGACCGACGAGTGGTGGGCTTCACCTGGTTCGACAACAATGTCAACGGAGTCCACTACGTCAACGGAAAGCCCATCCGCACCGACTGGAGGTTCACATCGTCGGCGCAATCCCAGGCTGCCTTCCGGGCAGGTGTTGCCGATACCCGGTATGCCGCGGGGGCGATGCCGCCCTACCTCTCCGGAAGTTGATGACCCGACGGCGTCCCCTTGACGATCTTGCACCCCGGCACGCCCGACTGAAGCTCCCGCGAACGGAACGCGAGAGCCTGGTTGGTCCAGTCAGTAGGACAGGTCGTCGTGCTTCTCGCCGAGGCGACGCCCGGTCACTGTCTCTGGAGAGAGTCTTATCCAGGTGTTGTGGATGCCAGCCGCCCAGGGCTTGGGAACCTCGCCATGCGCCCGATGCAGCAACTCGGACACCCTCTCGATCGGCACCTCCGCCGCGCTGCCCCGCAGTAGGACGCTCCAGCCCGTCCCATGCTCCTCGTCCACGTGATCGACCTCGAAGGCTAGGGCGGCCTGACTCATCACGTGGTTCATGGTCGAAGCCTCCACCCTGAAGATGATTTCCCGACCAACCGCTGCGTAGTTGAAGGGCAAGGCGACGGGACCGAGCTCATCGATGTAGACGAGCCTGCCCACGTGAGTGCTGGCCACAAGGCCGAAACACTCGTCCGGTGACAGCTGTTCGAGTATGCGCTGGCTCATACTCGCAGTCTGAACCGGAACAGCTACATGAGCAAGGCCATCGCTCGTGCGGACGTTACTGAACCAGGTCACCCAGGTCTTCGTAGGCCGCTGTGAGCCCGGCTGCAGGGAGCAAGCTCGCGAACGAAATCCTTGCGGCCAGGCTGTTCGGACCAAGGAAGAGCGTGTGCACCCAGTTGACGGTAGAGCCGGAGCGCCAAGGCGCGATCGCGCCGACATCACTGTCACGCACGATGACGTACAGCTGCACCGCCTTGCTGTAGGACGGCGAACTGTCGGGCGCCGTCGCGCTCAGACCACCAACCGCAGCTGATGCCGTATCGCCGAGATAGCCAGTTCCTATCAAGCTGATCGTCCCAGCCGAGAAGGGGACGATCGTATTCGCCGGCGATGCGCTATCGCTTATCGCGGTGTAGTCATTCTCTCCTACGGTGCCGACAGAACTGGCGTAGCTGACGGCTACCCCCTCGTTCGCCGCAGCAAGGTCGGCGTCGAATGCGAGCCGGACGTCGGATCCGGCGGCCGGCAACAGCGCAACGATCGGCTCGTCTGGCGCTGGGCCTACATAGCCTGGAATCTGACCCCACGTCTGGTAGGTACCGTCATAGATCTTGACCAGTTCGGCCGCCGACAGCCCGGCTGGGGCGTTCGTGGCAGCCTTGTCCACGGCAATCTCGATCTTGTCCGTGGCGTAACGGATCACTCGAAGGCCGCCCCATCCGTTTGCACCTGCAGCGGACTGATCGGCAGCGGTGGGCAGTTGGGTGGAGCGAGCGAACTGAATCTGGGTGCCGTCCGTGTCGGCCAGCAGGGCAGAAATCGCAGACCGGGAACTGTTCGGGCGCAGCACCGGTGACGTACCGGGCTGCAGGACGACCGTCGGATCAAGCGGTGTGCCGTCCGGGCTGTACAGCGCCATGCCCGTCGCATCCGCGGTCGCGTCGAAGCTGATGAGCTGTTTGGTTTGCGGAGTGGTGTCAAAGCCCGGGTCACCGTCCGGGTCACCGTTGGCCAGAAAGTCCATGCCGTACTGAGAGAGGGAATCGCCTACGCCGATGACGTCCCGTGACACTTGGGCGTTCGAGGCAGTCGTGACCGTGAGGATGGCGATGTCGCTAGCCGATCCGTCCGTTGCCGTCACGGTGTGCGGGCCAGGAATCGCAGCCGTACAACGGTGATCGGTGCAACTGCCGTCGGGTGTGATCGTGAAGGCTGCCGACGCGCTGACGTCGCCCAGGTCGTTGCCGTGCGCATCCGTACCGGTAACCGTGTAGCTCTGGTAGGCGCCTGCCGTGATCGACGCCGCCTGCGGACTGACGACTACGGCGGCAGCGGCTCCGGCAACAGCGGTGATCGTGTGGCTCCCGGCCGCGGCCGCGAACGGGGTATCGCCGGAATAGCTCGCGGTAATCGTGTCGGATGTCGGGCTGGGCTCGGTCGTGGTGCAGGTGGCCGTGTACGGCGCGGTTGTGGAGACCGGCACCGCTGCACAGCCTTCGATCGGCCCGGTCGAGTTCGTGAATGTGACGGTGCCACTCGGTGCGCCGCCGCCGGGAGCGTCCGGCACGATCAGCGCAGTGAAGGTCACCGGCACATCTACCGGCGGAGCTTCCACGCTGGCGCTCACCTGAACCGTCGTGCTGTCTGGCGTCACATTCTGGGCAAGTGGTGTCGCAACCGATGCGGCGAAATTCGGGTTACCCGAATACGCCGCGGTGATTGACTGGGTCGGGGGTAGGAAACCGCTCGGCACGTGACAGACGGCGACACCCGCACCAAGCACCGTGGTCGCGCCGCAACCGGGCAGATTGACGCCGTCGACCTGGAAGTCGACCGTTCCGTTCGGTTGTGCCGGGTTAGCGGAACCCGGCGCAGTCACCGCGATGGCGGCGGTGAAGTCAACGGCCTGCCCGCTGACAGGGTTAGCAACATCGCTCGTGAGTGCTGTGGTTGTTGTTGCCGGATTCACCTGCAGGATCAGCAGATCGGGCGAGCTGCTGCCGGACAAGAACGAACCGTCTCCCTGGTACGTGACTTGGATCGGGTACGAGCCGGCAACGAGTCCGCCCGCTATCACGCAGGATGCAGTCCCTGCGTTCAGCGTGACCGTTCCACACCCCGGCAGCGCCACGCCGTCTCCGGCGAAGAACACGGTTCCGGTGGGAGCTACCCCCGTGTCGTTGGCGGCAACCGTCGTGCTGATGGTTACCGATTGTCCAGTCACGATCGGGTTGTTGTCCGCTTCCGCGGTAACTATGACCGTCGCCTTCGTGACGGTAAGCGTGCCTGCGACGTAGTGAATGGAGTAGTTGGGGCCCGCATCAGCACCGGTGCAGGTGATTGGGTACGCACCGACTGCGGTGTGGACACCAGCAGCCGTGCAGTGCGGAGGCGTTGTCACAGTGTCCGAACCCATCAGGCCGCCCGCGGTGAAGCTGAACGCCGGATCGGCGTCGCCGAACGCTATGGACTGGTTGTCTGCGGTGATCGTAAGGGTCCACGGCTGGATGGACTCGGTTAGCACGGTGGACGTCGACGCGGCGAATGCGGCGTCACCACTGTATGAGGCCTTGATCAGATGCTGGGCCGCTGCGGGGTAGGTCACCGCGCAGGTCGCGGTCTGCGACGCGCTCAGCGCGACGGCCGAGCAGGTCGAGATCGGCGTGCCGCTGTCGGTGAAGGTGACCGTCCCGGTGGGGGTGCCGGATGCGCCGCTCACCGTTGCGGTGTAGGTGATTGACTGCCCGATCGCCGAGACCGTTGTCGAGGCGGCGATGGCGGTCGTGCTGGACGGCAACACCGGAGCAACGAACGTGAAGGTGCGGCCCAAGTCCTTCTGGATATCGGCCGGCAGGCCGTCCTTGGAAGTATTTCCGTCGTTGTACCAAACCGCGTCACCGTCGTCTTCGATGAGTTGTACCGGCGCGCCGTTGATCAGCGGGTCGGGGACGTTGACGATCGATTCCCAGGACCCCTGGCTCGCACCCGATGGCACCAGCGGTAGCGCGGTGGGTGACAGCAACGGTTGGTGGGCAGGATTTCCGTCCCATGAATAGAGGGCGAAGGAGGAGTTCGAGTCATCAGCGCTGCCAGCGATGATCAGGTATTGATTGTCGGCGTTCTTACGAATCTCGCGGATGCCGTGGCCACCCAGATCCCAGAACATCGGGGCGCCGAAGGTGGCATGGGTAGTTCCGGGGTTGCCGTGCGATGTGAGCGCGTCGAGGTTCGTCACCGGCACGACGAGTGCGAGATGCCGATTGTTGGTAGGTTGCAACGGCGCCCTGAACGTGACGTACGCGGTGCTTGTGCTGCCCGAGGCGAATTCGAGGCCTTCGACATCAAGGGCGTCGCTGTCGTGGCCGCCCACGCCTGAGGCCGCCGATGCCGCGAGCCCGAGGTGATTGGTGCCGAGACCGTGGCCGTTGGTCTGGTCCCAGTTGATCATGTCGCTGCGCAGCCCGCTGCAGCTGCCCTGATAAGTCAAGGTAGTCGAGGCGCCCGACCCGCTGATGGTCGCAGCGAATACCGAGTTGCGCTCTGGCGCCAAGTCGCCGTCATTGCTGTTGGCCATCGAGCCGGTCCAATAGATGGTATTGCCTGCCCGTGCAGACGCCTCGATGTCGACCTCGGCCGTTCCCGACGGCAGCTGGCTGGTGAAGTCGAAGGTCTTGACCGGCTCTCCGGACTGGCTCTGCTGGTAGAGACGCAGGATGTTGTTCTCGTCGTCGGCGACGAGCATGTAGCCATCACCGACGTCGATTGCAGTGGAGAGGTTGCCGGATCCGTCGAAGTAACGGTCGCTGGCATCGCCGAGGTTGGCCGACACTGCGTAGCTGATCGTCGTCGTTGCGGTGCTCGCATCAGGTGCGGTCACCTTGAGGGTGATCGTGGAATAGCCAATGGTCGCTGGGGTAATCGCTAGTACGCGGTCGGCCCCGGATCCGCTCATGCTGATGCCTGCCGCTGGCGCCACCGACTGGCTGGACGACGTCGCGGTGACCGTGAGCTGGGTTGGGTCATAGCTCGAGTCGCCGACCGTCAAGGCCAGCGTTGGGTTCGTCGAATCGCCTAGCGCCGCGGGTAGAGCGGTGTGCGCGGTGCTGATCGTTGGGACCGACGGAGGCGTTGACGTCCCCCCCGATCCGATCACCGTGCCCGGCGCGAAGGCGACTCCCCTAAATGCCTGCTTGGTCGGTGCGGTCTTGATCAGGTTTGCGCTGCCGCTCATCGAGCCGTTTGCGCCGCTTGCATCGACGATCGAGTACAGCGTGCCAGCGGTTGCGTTGGATCCACTGGAGGTAGCGAAGATCGAAACCGTCCCGTTTACGTCGTTGGCAGTTACGCCGGTTACGTTGGCGACGCTGACCGAGCCCCGGGTAACCCAGGAACTGCCGCTGAGGACGTACTTGACGATGGCGCCCGCGCTGTTGTCGGCGACGTACATGGTGTCGGGAGCGCTCCCCGTGCCCAGAGTCAGCATCGAATAGGCATACGGCTGACTCGGAGCTGAGCTGAACGGCAGGTTGGTGGGGCTGAGGCTGCCAGCGGTGGGCAGTCCGGAGCCGATCTTCGCGATGGTCACCGACGCCTTGCTGGGGTCGGCTGAGGTGTACAGCTGGTTGTCGTAGACACTGAGTTGCCGGACGTTCTTGTATGTGCTGCTGGTGACCGCGGTGGACGTGGTGGCTCCGACTGCGGCGTAGCGAACGCTGCCCGCGGCCCCACCGACCCAGACATGGGTGCCATCGACCGTGGTAGCGCTGCGGGGGTTGTTGCCGTCGGAAAAATCGGTGAGTGCGGTCGAGGTGTCGACGCTGCCGCTAGTTCCAACGATCGCGACCGTACGAGGTTTGCTGGCCGCCGTCGTGTCGGCGATGTTCGACGTCCCGGTAGCGGCGTTATAGCCAGTGGCAACGAGGAATTGCCCGTTCGGCGACAGCGTGATCATGCCTTCGGAGTTGGCCGAACCGCTTGCCGTCAGTGCCTTGTTGCTTCCGCTCGTAGCGGTCGGTAGCGAAATCGACCGGACGAGCGAGCCGGATGGACTGTACTCATCGAGGAATGCCGCCGCGCTGCTCGACGAGAGCGTCGAACTCCCGTCCCCCACTCGGTAGATCACAAGATCACCCGCAGTGAACGACGTGGCTGCACCCGCGGAGCGTTGCTCGACGGCGACGACCGCCAACGCGGCGAGCAACACACAGGTAGCGCCAGCGAGGGTACGTTGCCGAGTGCTCCGACCCAGATGGGCAGGACTGGTACGGGGCTTCATATCCGGGAATCACTCTCTCGATGCAGAGTCGCCAAGACGGCGGAATTGCGAAGGCTATCGGTGGCCATGACGACGAATAGGAGGCCGTCCGAGCCAGTCGTAAGTTAGGAGTGCATGGTGAACAGCTTGATGTTGTAAGGCATCCGGCGCCTCAACAGGATTGGTCTGGCCTGCTATAAACGGACACGTTTTCCGTTGTCTGCAGCAGGCTGTTACGGAGTGTGCTCGGGCACTCCCGGTGTGTGACTCGCCGATCGACATGCCCAGGCATTCCGACGATGATCATGGACACCCACTGCAGCCAGGAGGACCAGATGCACGCGACCAGCATTATGACGAACCTTCGAGTATCCGACATCGAGGCAGCGAAGAGCTTCTATACCGACTATCTCGGACTGAGCACCGAGGAGTTCAACATGGGGTGGGTAGCCCGCTACGCCTCCCCCACGACAAGGGCAGCCGTACAGCTCGTAACACGCGACGCGTCTGCGCCCGAGGATTCCGTCGTTTCGATCCACACCGACGACGTGGAGGGAGCGTACGAAGAAGCGCTGCGACTCGGCTACGAGATCGTGCACCCGTTGACTGACGAGCCGTGGGGTGTGCGCCGCTTCTTCGTCCGGGCGCCAGACGGCAACGTGCTCAACATCGTGAATCACCGGGACTAATCGGCTTCCGTCGGAACCACGCGACAAGCAGGCTCGTCAAAAGTCAGCTGGCACCAGAAAGGCAGAAGGCAGCTGGGACCAGAAAGGCAGGGAGATTTCCACTCCCCGCCACTATCAACATATAGCGCACCCGGGGGCTTGCGGCAAGACCCGGGTCATGCCGCAGAATCGCTGGCCGAAGGTGGAACCCACGGAAGTTCAGGTCGGAGCTGATGAGTTGAAACCCTTGACCACTAGCGTATTTAACCTGCCCGACCACCTCAGCCTGAAGACCGACCCGGCGCTTATCGCCGGCGACGAGCAGCATTTCGCGGCCATCGCCGAGAGCCTCGAGCAGACGATCGCCGAGCTGTCCGACCGCCTTGATGCCGAGCGCAAGGTTCCAGGTCGCGAAGGGCAGGCGGCGATGGACCGGGATATGGAGGTCCACCGGCTGACCGCCCGCTTGCGCGCCCTGCGTCGTTTCGGTTTGGATCTGTGCCTCGGCCACATCGTGAGCGCAGAGGACTCGGATCCCGTCTACATCGGGCGACTCGGGCTCACCGACAGAACGGGCCGTCGGCTCCTGCTCGACTGGCGCTCCCCCGCGGCCGAGCCGTTCTTCGGGGCGACCCACGGCAACCCGATGGGTTTGGCAAGCCGCCGCAGGTACCGCTGGGCCGGTGGCCGCATCAGCGACTACTGGGACGAGGTATTCACCACAGACGGATTTGAAGGGCACGTGGCGTCGCTCGACGACCAGTCCGCGTTCATCGCCAGCCTGGGTAGTAACCGATCGGCCCGGATGCGCGACGTGCTCGGCACAATTCAGGCTGACCAGGACGCCATCATCCGCGCGGGATCGGGCGGTGCTCTCGTCGTCGACGGCGGTCCCGGGACCGGAAAGACCGTCGTCGCGTTGCACCGCTCGGCTTACCTGCTCTACTCCGACCCTCGCTTCGGCCACCATGGGGATTACCGAAGCGGCGGCGTGCTATTCGTCGGTCCGCACCAGCCCTACCTTGCCTACGTCGCTGATGTGCTGCCCAGCCTCGGAGAGGAGGGAGTACAGACCTGCACGTTGCGAGACCTAGTCACCGAGGGAGCTGCGGCGCGGGCCGAAACCGACCCGAACGTTGCTCGGCTGAAGTCGTCCGCGAGCCTCGTCAAAGCGATTGAGACGGCCGTCAGGTTTTATGAAGAGCCCCCTGCCAAACCGATGACGGTCGCCACCGATGAGACCGAGATCTGGCTGAGCGCTGATGATTGGGCCGAGGCGTTTCAGGCAGCCGAACCGGGTACGCCCCACAACGAGGCGCGCGACCTGGTTTGGGAGGAGCTGCTTACGATTCTCATCGACAAGCACGATCAAGATGGCGATGAAGCTGGCGATGAAGCTGGCGATGCCTCCCCTGGCCTGATCCGAAAGTCCCTGCTGCAGAACCAGAAACTGCTCACAACATTCAACCGCGCGTGGCCGCTGCTCGAGGCGGCCGATCTAGTCGGAGACCTGTGGTCGGTACCAGCATATCTGCGCAAGTGCGCTCCCTGGCTCAGCGCCGATGACGTACGCGCGTTGCAGCGCACAGACCCCCAAGCCTGGACGGTGTCTGACCTGCCACTCCTGGACGCAGCGCGGCAGCGCCTCGGCGACCCGGAGGTTTCACGCCGTAAGCGTCGGCATAATGCTGCTGTCGCCGCTGAACGTGAGCAGATGACCAAGGTTGTCGACGACCTGATCGCCGCCGATGACTCCGAGATGCTGGTGATGTCGATGCTGCGCGGCGAGGACACCGAGACCCTTCTCGTCGACGAGACCGCAATGCCCAGCGCCGATCCGGATCGGCTCGCGGGGCCGTTCGCTCACATCGTTGTCGACGAAGCTCAAGAGCTGACCGACGCAGAGTGGCAAATGTTGCTGCTGCGCTGTCCATCCCGGAGTTTCACTATCGTCGGCGACCGTGCCCAGGCCAGACATGGCTTCACGGAGTCATGGCAGGAACGCCTCGAGCGGATCGGGCTGAGTCGCATAGCTCTGGCTTCACTGAGCGTCAACTACCGCACTCCGGAGGAGGTCATGGCAGAAGCCGAACCGGTGATCCGAGCCGTGCTTCCGGATGCGAACGTACCGACCTCGATCCGTAGCACCGGTGTCCCCGTCGTCCATGCAGCAGCTTCGGAGCTGGGCCCGATCCTCGACGCCTGGCTCGCCACGCAGGAGGAGGGCATCGCCTGCGTAATCGGCGATCCGACGTTCCGATCGACGTCTCGCGTTCGTTCGCTGACACCGGAGTTGTCGAAAGGGCTTGAATTCGACCTGGTGATCGTCCTCGACCCAGAGTCGTTCGGTAGGGGCATCGAGGGAGGTGTCGACCGCTACGTCGCGATGACCCGAGCGACCCAGCAGCTTGTCATCCTCACGAGCCCTGATGCGCCGACAGCTCAGCGTCGCAGAGACAACGGGCAGTAGCCCCTACTCGCAGCTCCACGGCCTCACGCTTTAGGTTCTCGCTTGCTGCGAAGGCATTTGAGCCGCATGCGTGACGTCGTGTTATCCGCAACGCGCGCGCAAGAAGTACCGATGTATCGCTCTGGATTCAGGTCGACGATCGGGTAGTCAGCATCACCTGACGAATTGGTGATCAGTCACTGACCGTACGAACAGAGAGGTTCATCATCATGTCGATACGAACATCGTTGATCTTTCGGGGGTTGCTCGCCATCGTTGCTGCCGGATGGCCCGGCATTGCCTTTCACCGTTGGCTAAAGGCCCGACGCGCCGGATCAAGCTTCGTAGCAAGGGGGAAGGCGCGGTGACGAGCGAGGCGATGCGTGACCAGCAGAAGGATCACCTGCTTACCCCGAAGAACGCGGCCCTCATCATCATCGACTACCAGCCGGTCCAGGTGGGTTCGATCGCCTCGATGGATCGCCGCACGCTGGTGACGAACATTGTCGCAGTCGCCAGGACAGCGAAGCTCTACGACCTTCCCATCGTGTTGTCCACGGTAAACGTCAACACCGGTGCAAATCAGCCAACCGTGCACCAACTGGCTGACGTGCTGGACGGGACGAAGTCTCTCGATCGCACGACAATCAACGCCTGGGAAGACGAAGAGTTCGTCCAAGCGGTCAGAGCAACCGGTCGACAGAAGCTGCTCATGACCGCCCTGTGGACCGAAGCCTGCCTGACCTTCCCCACGCTCGACGCTATCGGGGAAGGGTATGAGGTCTACCCGATCGTCGATGCCGTGGGCGGCACCTCCGTCGAGGCGCACCGGGCGGCCCTTGAGCGGATCGTCCAGGCCGGTGCCAAACCGACGAGCTGGGTGCAGGTGCTGTGCGAGCTCCAGCGCGACTGGTCGCGGAAGCAGACCGCGTCGCAGTTCGCGGACCTCCTTTTTGCGGTCGAAGGACGATAGATCGGGACTGGGGTAGACGACGAAGGGAGTCGGTCGGTCTCGTCGTTCGCTCAGGTCGACATGATCGTTGCCGCGAGAGCCATGCGATGGTCCTTTGACCACGGTGCCCCCCACGTCGCGCGCGGGCCATAGAGCACCTCGTCCGCACGCTCACCCAGGCTGCGGGCCGCTTCGTCCTCGACTTCCTTGTGGTTGTAGAGGTGGACGACCCAGCCACGTTCGCGTGCGAGCTCAGCCAGTATTTGGCAGTACATGACCGAATCGGCGCGGCTTTCGTACGGCACACGGCGCAGGACGGTGATGTCGTTGGGGAAATCGGACGGCCAGGCCCGAACTGACATCGAGAAAATCGGTTGCGGCAATTCTGACGCGAGCTTGTCCACTGCCGCCGACGCGGCCCGCACAGCCGACGCCCGCACCACTGTCACCAACGCTGCGAGAGCGTCGTCGTCCAGAGGTTCCGCCGACCGGTGGAGAAGGTGCGGGCCGCCCTCGTGGTGGATCGGCGCCGCCGGCAAGCCAGGCTCGATGAGATCTATCCGTCGGCGGTCAACCACCTCGTGGCCCGCAGAGGCCGTGACGGCGATAGCCCAGCCTAGGTGATGGGCGATACCAAGGCGCATGACACTGATTCTGCCTGGGCCCTGTCAGCCTGCTCTGTTCGGCAACGGAGCCGGCACACCACCGGCTAGAACCGGCAGACTGGAATCGTCCCGCCTGATGTGCCTCAGCCGCTCGCCGAACTCGGAACCATCAATCGGAGTAAATCCGGGCCCTGTAGGGCTGAACTTGTGAGGCTGAACTTGTGGGGCGGGTCGGGCTCGAACCGACGACCCAGGGATTATGAGTTCTACTGGCCTCACCCTTGTGCGAAGCCCATTGTTTGCAGGGATTTCGGGGCTGGCCACGGTCCTTACGGCACCGAATCCTCGTCTGTCGTGAAGCTCACCGCGAGGCCCACTCCCGTGCAGCCGAGTCGACATCAAGACTGTCGCCTTCCGTATACCTCAGACCGATGATGTGCGACCCTTCGTCCGTCCGCGTCCGGGATGGCACGGATCGGAGGAGGGGGCAGCCTGAAGCCCCTCGCCGATCCGTCCCCTTGGATGCCGAAGAGTTCGGCCGACAGCGAACACGGCGGCGCGCCTTCGCGCCATTGTCACAGCGGGTGCTTAGCGTCTGGAGTCCAGACTGCTGAGGAGTCGAGCTATGGCGTCAGTAGAGAAGAAGGTCTATCCGAAGGTCGGGGCAAAACCCTGGACCGTGCTTCGCGCGCGGGCAGCGAACGCGCCTTCGACGAAGTTCTCGCCTGTCGTCGTCGCCTCTCTACTGAGCATGGCGCCCGACAGTGCTCGAAACAATGTACTGCGGCCGATGGAGAGGCTTGGCATATTTGACGGCGAGGGAAACCTGACGCCACTCGGGCAAAAGTGGCGTATCGACGCGAGCTATGCAGAGGCTTGTCAAACAATTCTCGACGCTGTATACCCCGAAGACTTGCTCGCGTTCAAAGACGCTGAAGACAAGCCGGACAAGGCACAGATCAATACTTGGTTCTCTCACCAAGGTCTCGGCGCTTCGAACGCCGGGCAGATGGCAGCGACGTACACCATGATCGCGCAGAGGACGCCTCCCGACCCGAACTCGCAGGCCGAAAGCAAGGCGAGCACGTCAAAGCTGCGCGCGACGCCAGTGAAGAAGGTCGCGCCAGCTAAGGCTGATGCCAAGCCGGCAAGCGACAGCGGCGTCACCCCTCCTCCTCCGCCGCCACCACCCGCGAACCACGGGCCGAATGTGCACCTCGACATTCAAATTCATATTCCCGCTGAGGCCACGGCGGACCAGATCGATCAAATCTTCGCGAGCATGGCGAAGCACCTGTATCCGCGCTGATTCCGTTGAACCCGATCTACGAGGTCCACTCACTCGGCCAGCGCATCAGCAGCGACCTCGCCGAGTTCGCCTCACCGAGGCCGTCTGCCCTGCCGGAGCAAGCGCGCGCGCCGCTGCCACTCGATGCGCACGACGCATTGCTAGCCCATTTCGACCGGCGAATTATGGACGAGGATCTTCGCCTTGCGACACGCAGTCGTTTCGTTTCGAAGCACTTCGCCGACGCCGTCGAGTCCGCCGTAAAGGCTCTCTGCGAGTGCATCCGCGCACGTACGGGCCGAACCGACGACGGCGACGAGCTTATGACCAATGTCTTCTCGCTGAAGAACCCGCTGCTGCGGCTCAACGCTTTGAAGTCCAAGACGGATGACAGCGAACAGCGTGGCCACATGATGCTGTGCCAAGGCGTTGTCGCGGCATGGCGCAACCCCCGCGCCCATGCTTTGCTCAACGACGAGCCGCAGCGGGCATTGCTGATGGTCGAGATGATCCAAGACCTGATGCGCGGGACAAAGGCGGCCACCAAGACGCGGAAAAAGAAATCGCCCTAGCTGGTCATAGATTCCCAGACTTCCAGTACACGGAACTCTGGGTCGTCGGCGTGCGATGACTTGCTGCGGACAATGCTTTCTACTCTGCTAGATGAGCCCGCCAAACCAGCACGAGGCCACTGGGGATATTCAAACTCAGGCTGAGCCGGCGTGGGCACATATCTTCGGGAAATTGCGACATCCCAGCGGCGGCCATGGTGTGCGATATCGCACGTGCCCCTGCCGTCGTGGCGGGCACCCGCGTGCGGCTGGGCAACCGTTGCCGAGACCCGTCCGGGTAGTGGGTCGGGCCTAAACGAGAGCAACGACATACCGTCCATGCCAACCACGATCTGCTAACGCCAGCTGGATCTGCAGCCTGTCAACGCCGCCCGACGAAGGCGCTCAGTTCGACGGCCGGGTCTGACATCTCGACGGCACCCGCGACGTCGCAGCGAACCGTGTAACCCAAGATCAAACTCGACACACCTCATGCACCCTGGTCAATAAGTCCTATTTGCTTCAAGCCGCGCAGCCGACCACAGACCGCAGGCGGTTGCGCAAACCAGCAGGTGAAGGTGCGCTAGACCAGCTCGGGCGGTATCCAGGCCGCCGGATTCAGCGGCGTAGGCCGCGTACGTCCGTCGCTTGGCGCGATCGTGCTGAGCAGGTTCGGCGTCATCCATTCGCCGGTTCGGCGAAAGCGCCGACGAGGTCTTGCGAGGGCCGCAAGCTGATCGCGGTCCGCTGGCAGGTCGGTCCATTCGTGCAACCGTCCGGAGGGACTCGCCGTTGTTGGTGCATCGTCGAGCGGACCAGACACCGCATCCAGGTACGGGCCGCCGTACCACGCCCACCACATCGGATACGGCGGCAAACCCAGCCACCCGGTTCGGCTGACGGGCATGATCGGCCATTCGGTTTGGCTGTCAGCCCCTGAACTCCGTCCGTTCCATAGGTGTCCGCGGGTGACCTCCGCCGACGCGTAGAAGCAGCCGAGTCTTTCAGCGAGCCCGACGAAGAGACGACGCAGCGCGTCCCGCCACAGCTCGTCGGCCAGCGGCTGGGCGTGTACGGACAGACTCATCGTCCAGACCCGGCGGGGATGAGCGTCAGCTGGGCCAGCCCACATCGAGCCTCCGATGCACGGTGTACTCGCGGAGAGGAACAGCAGCGAGGTGGCAGTGCGCCAAGCGGAGTCGAAGCCTTCGTCGCCCACTTCGGCGAGCTTGTGCTGGAACGGCTCGTACTCGCCGAAGCGACTGGGCAGCGCTTCGGGCAGGAACTTTCGAGCGAGCTCGACGTACGCGGCGGCCGAACCAGCGCTGAGCTTTTCGGTCTGCACATACCAGCGGAGGTCGACCTCCGCGATGCGCTGATCCTTGTTCGGCTTGGCCGCGACGCGCGCGGACCCACGACTCCACACCTCGTCTGCCTGCTGATCCACAACGGCACCGCCGAGAGTCTGTGCCAGTCGGCGTGCGAAGCGCACCGCATACGGCACGTCCGTCGGTGCCGAGCCCTCAACCATGACCGTGTACATGTGGCTCACGCCAAGCACCGCTGCCGTGACGTCGTAGGGCACGTCCTCGGCCTCGACGCGGAAGGGGCCCCCGACGGTGAAGCAGTAACGAGCCCGCACGCCTCGGACGACGACCACCGAGTCACCGGTCGATGAGCTGGATCCATCGAGCGCCAGGTCGCGGGTCCCGGTCACGGTCTCCAACAACTCTGCTGGCTCAGCCGGACGCGAGACATAGACGGCGAGGTCATAGGACACCGCACGATCTTGTCATCTTGGCTCCCGAACAACCGGGTTAACCAGGCTCAGACGGGGGTTTACGTCGGGCAGGGCACTCGTTACCCCATGCCCGCGCAGCGCCGAAAGCCATTCATAAAATCCGCCTCGCCGAGAGTGGCACTAACGGGCCCGAAATTTCACCTGCCCCTATAGACGGCCCTGGCGAACCTGCGCGCTCCGTCGGCAGCGAGGTGCTGCGCGCGGCGAGGATTCGACATGGACAACGAACAGGGAAAACGCACGCGCCACGGGAACGATCGCGTGTTGATCGCACGCATCGCCGCTGCTGAGCGGTGGGGTCGCACGAGCGACCGAACCGCAGCAACCGAGCCGGCACGACGGGGTCTCCGCGCGAAGTTCGAGCGCGAGGCCGACCCGGAGGGCGCGCTGTCGGCGCAGGAACGCGCTCGGCGCACCGATCAACTGATGCAGGCACACATGCTGCGGATGTCCAGAGCAGCAGCGCAGGCGCGACGACGGTCAGCGCGCTAGGAGGCGCGCGAACGTACGTAGTCCTCAAGCGCGTGCCGAGCCAACGCAGAGAGACTGACACCCTCATCCTCGGCGACCTGCTCTGCCTGCGTGCGCAACTCCTCCGGCACCCTGAACTGCACGCGCGGGGAATGCACCGAGCCGCCGGACAAGGACTTGCCGCCCGGGATCAGGTTGCGGCGACGAACCTCGGCCAACGTCTCTTCGGCGATCTGCTCAGCGAGCTCGTTGGTTAGCCGGCGCCCGTCCTTGAGGATGAACGCTTCCTCGTCCAGGTCGAGGTCGGGTCCGATCACGTACTCAGTCTTCGTCTTTCTCGCCATCGCCGTGTCCCCTTCTGAACTCGGTCGGCATCGCATGAATGACGGCCAGCGTCTCAGGATTCCTGTCGTCTGGCACCGCAATAATCTCCAGTTCGACGCCGCGGTCATCGACTCCGACGAACAACAACTGATCGCCGACCTGGATCGGATCCACCGCGTTCATCACCGCCACGATGTGCGCGACTCCGACCTTGTGTCGACGGCCGGAACGCACAACCCGTATCCCAGTCACGTCGAGTATGTCATACATGTTCGAAGGTTCGCCACGTCAGAGCCGATCCCCGCGGGCCTTGAGTCGGTGCGCGTCGCGCGCCCGTCCGTCCGCCGCAGAGGCGGCGTAGCGCCCGACCATCTCCCGCGAACGCCAACCGGCCAGTCGCATCAGGTCGTGCTCCTGCCCACCGGTCGCCAGCCAGTCGTGGGCGAACGTATGCCGAAACTGGTGCGGGTGCACGGCCGGAATCCCCGCGTCTACGCAGCGCCGTTCGAGCATCTGACGTACCCCTGAGTCGGTCATTCGTCCCTTCTTGCCGAGCCAGAACGGCGAGGAGTCCGCGGCGTCGTGACGACCACGGAAGCGCAAATACCGGCGCAGAGCGTCGGCGGTCTTCGACCCGAACGGGCAGGCACGGTTGCGCCCGCCCTTACCGACGACGAGCGCGACCTGATGCTCGAAGTCGACGTCCTCGACGCGCAGTCCGCACAGCTCACCCGCCCGCATCCCGGTGTCGAGCAGCAACCGGATGATCGCAGTGTCACGACGGTTCTCGAAGGTGTTGCCCTTGCACGTAGCCAGCAATGCCGACAGCGCCGCGTCGTCGAGAATCGGAACCGGTTGCTCGGGAACCGAGGGCGGGCTCATCCGCTCCATCGGCGAGCGCGGGATCTCGCCGTCGTCGGTGAGCCACTTGAACAATTGCTGCAATGAGCGGTAGTGCTTGGCCACGGTGGCCGGCGACAGACCGCGCTCGCGCATGTCGGCCAAGTACTGCTCGACGTGCTCGCGAGCGATCGTCCCCGCCCCGTCTGGCATCCCGTTGGCGGCGAGATAGTCGGTGAACGACTCCCCCACCGACAGGTACGACGCGATGGTGGCGAGCGACCGCCCACGGGCCCGCAGCGAGATCCGCCAGTCGGGCAGCAGCCCGACGAGAGGCGCCACAGCGGGCGATTTCACCTTCGGCATGCGTCGAGTGTACTCGTCTGTAATGCCTGTGTGCGGGATTGCGAACCTCTGTTGATAAGCGTGGAGGCCTTATATTTACTAGGATTGTGGGGCGGGTCGGGCTCGAACCGACGACCCAGGGATTATGAGTCCCCTGCTCTGACCAGCTGAGCTACCGCCCCTGAAATGCCTTCCTGTCGTGCGTCCGCCTTCGCGGCGGACCTCGAACAGACTACCTAGGGGCGTGGGCGGGCATGCTCACAGGTACAGCGGCGTACCGCCAGTGACCCTGATCGTTTCACCGGTGATGAAGCTTGACCGCTCCGAGCACAGGAACAGCATGGTGGACACGATGTCGTCCATCGTTCCCTGCCGATGGATCAACTGACGCTCGTTGATGATCTGGTCGATCATCTCAGCGGGCAGCTCTGCCATCGCGTTCTCGGTGGCCATGAGCCCGGGCGAGATGGCGTTGACCCGAATGTTGTCGGCCGCGAATTCGGTCGCGAACGCCACGGTGAGCCCGCGCACGGCCAGCTTCGACACGCCGTACGGTGACGAGCTCATATGACCGGCCATGGACGAGATGTTGACGATCGAGCCACCCCCGCGTGCCGCCATCGAGCTCCGGCAGGCAACCGAGCAGTTCACGACACCGATCACGTTCACGTCGAACAGTGCACGGACGTCGGCACGACTGAGCACCGTGAACGGTTGGTTGTACTTCAGCAAGTGCTTGCCGGCATTGTTGATGAGCACATCGATGCCACCGAATTCGTTCACGGCGGCTGCCACCGCTGAATCGACAGCATCTTCGTCGGCGACGTCGCACTCCAGGGCCAAGGCCTGGGCGCCCGTCCCCCTGAGTTCCTTCGCCGTTGCCTCGGCGGCGGCGAGATCGATGTCGGCAAGCACCACACGCACGCCGTCATCAGCCAGCGCAGTCGCGAACGCCCGACCGAACCCGACCGCGCCCCCAGTAATGAACGCGACCCGTTCCGGTGCAGAGGTCACCTGTGCAGAGGTCATATGTGCAACTCCTCCATCATTGAGATTCAGTAGGTGTCAGGTTTCGAATCATGCCTGGCCAGTCCGGCATCCCAGCCCGATCGACGATCTCGATCCGCAGGCCTGCGGCGTCCTTGAGAAAAGCGAAGGCCGCGGGCTTCTTGCCGTCGACTATGCCGCATGCTTCCATCTCGAAGCCAGCCTCGATCATCCGGTCAGCTGTCGCCGCTAGGTCATCAGCGAAGTACCCGAGATGGTGCGCGGCATTGCCGGGTGCGGGCATCCACGGCGTCCCCGGCAACTGCTGGATCAGCTCGATATGCGGCGCATCGATCGAATACACGAAACGAACCTCGAGCATCATCTCGCCCGCGACGGTCCAGATCGGAATCTTGCCGTCGATCGGGACCGTGAACCGGTATCCGGCCAACGCGGTCATGCGTTGCATAGCGGCCGGGAGATCGGGAACCATGAAGCCGGTGTGGTAGAGGTCAGCCGCTTTGAGCGGTGAAGGCACAGCTCTCACTCCTCAGGTCGAACTGCGCGTGTCCGCCCGCAACGCAGGCATCAATGATCGATACGGGCTTCTGCGCTCCGTACCGTCACGGGTTCGGCCAGTCGCTGCTCGTCACAGGCCCGCTGAAGCATCTCCAACGTCTCGTCCAGGCCGGCGCCGAGTCTCGAACCCGGCGTGAAGGTCGCCGGCAGATGCTGCATGCCGTTGATGACGCCAACGGTCGGGTAATGCACGGCTCCGCTCGGGTCGCACTCGAAGTCCGGCATCCGGTCCAACACCTCAGTGAGCATGCGTTTGAACGTCATCCGAGCCATGTTCGAGCCGATGCAACGGTGAATGCCCAGGCCGAAGCTACTGTGCCGGTTGTTCTTGCGCTCCATGTCGATCGAGTTCGGATCCGGAAAGACCTTCGGGTCGCGGTTTGCCATCGCCCAGGAGATCCACAGCCGCTCACCCTCGGCGAACTGCGTCCCCGCGATCTCGCAATCGGCGCTGAAGGTGCGCCCGTCACCGGGCGCGGGCGTGTAGAACCGCAGGAATTCTTCGGTGGCCGTATCGAGAATCGAGTCGCGCTCCTCGCTCAGGCGTTTACGCTCGTCAGGGTTTTGTGACAGCCATTCGAGGGTGTGCGCAGTCAGGGCCGTCGTGGTATCGAAACCGCCGCCGATCAGCAGCGTGAGGGCGCCGGCGATGTCCTCATCTGACGGTGTCTTGCCGTTGATCTGGGCATTGACCAATGCGCTGATCATGCCCGGGCGGGGGTTCTCGCGGATCTCGACGATGGCCTGACCGAGACGCATGTGCATCTGCATCCCGCCCTCCATGACGCGAGCCATGTCCGGCGAATCCGGGGGTGTGTAGACCTGCGCGTGAGCTGGTTCGCAATAGATGGGCCAGTCTTTGAGCGGCAGACCCATCATCGCCAGTGTGAGAACGGCGGGGACGATGTTGGCCAGGTCATCGACGAAATCGATCTGGCCGCCTTCGATCTGCTCGTCGAGGCAAGCTCGCACTATCTCATCGACAAACGGCGTCCAACGGGCAACCGCGGCCGGCGACAGATACGGGTTGAGTGCTTGACGATAGTGCCGCTGCTCCGGCGGATCCATCTCCAGAAAGCCACCCTGATATTGCGACGTCGTCGGGATCGTGATGCCCTGGTAGCCCCGGCGCTCGCCGCGGATGTCGTGGTCATTGGACAGCACATCAGCACTGCGCGCGATATCGAACACTTCCTGGTGCCCGCTTGCGACCCAGTGGCCACCGTAAGTGTCAGACCAGACAACAGGACACTTGGATTGGAGCGTCTCAGTGATCGACTCGAACTCGTGTCGGTAACCCGGCGCGTGGCGGTCGAAATGAAACTGCTTTTCCTTGCGCTGCTCGTCGGCCATCTTCAGTCCTTCAGATCGGGGTCACATGAGATGTTGAGACCGGTCGGTGTGCGGATACAAGATGTTCGTTGACAGGAATTGGGTGACTACGACAGCACGATTGCCTGTTCGGGGCACGACCCGAAGGCTTCTTTCACGGCATCCTCCTGGTCGGCGGGCACCTCTGTCGTAATTGCGGTCGAATGACCGTCGATATCACTCAGTTCAAAGATGGCCGGTGCCCGCATCGCACACAACGTGTGGCCCTGGCAGCGCTCCGGATCGACCCAAACCTTCACGATGGTTGCCTCTCTCTGTACAAGCCGAAGGAATCTGGGCACACATTCTGTGGACGGCGATTCGGACGGCGGCCCGCTTCGGCATCGAAATGACGAATCCAGCCTCATTGTTTTCAGTACCGTATCCAATGCGTTGGCATTGCGGAAGGTCAAACCTGCACTGCGTCGCGGTCTGTGCTGGCGCGTAGAACCGAGAGCCACCTGTGACGGCGTCCTCAGCCCGCCTCGACCGCGAGGGTGCCGGCGGTGCGTTCAGCCCGCACCTGACGGGTAAGGGCAAACGCAAACGGGGGTAGCGACAGGACAATGACCGCGAGCACGAGCAGCCCAACGTAGGTAACAGGCGAGCCTGTCTTGAGCTGGCTCGGTGGGATGAATCCGAGAGCGAACGAAGCAACGCAGCCGAGCAGACCCACTCCCCCGACCAGCCATACCCCGGCCTTTCCGCCCGGTATCCGATACGGACGTGGCGTGTCGGGCTGGATATAACGGAGTCGAATCACCGAGGCGAACATCAGCGCATACATCACGATGACGATCTGGGCGGTGACGGCTGAGAGCATCCAATAGGACGTGCTGACACTGGGCACGAGCAGAAAGAGCAGTGCGAACAGCGAGCCGGCCACCCCCTGGATCATCAACAATGTGACGGGCACGTCATGTCGATTCACCGCTCCCAGTCGTGCTGGCGCCAAACCTTCGCGCGCCACCTGCGCAACCCCCTTGGCCGGACCGAGAATCCACGGCGTCAGGTGGGCGATGCCGCCGAGCGCAACCACCAGCGCAAGGGGCCGCAACAACCACCCCACACCCAACCGGTCAAGCACACTCTGGAACAACTGCATCGTGCCGGAGACCAGGCTGATCTGCTTCTGTGGAAGCACAAACGCCAGGAACAGCGAGCCGAGGACGGAGAACACAACGATCACCGCCACCGCGAAGAGGATCGCGCGCGGCACGTCCCGGCCGGGATTGCGGGTCTCACGAGCGTGAAAGCCCGCCATCTCCATGCCGGTGAACAACAGGATGATGCCGCCCAGAAACGCAAGGTTGTTCACCTGAAGGTCGGGTACGAGCGCATGACCGGAGAACGGTATCTCTGACTGGTTACCGCGAAGGAGGAAGGCAGCACCGAGGATGACCACGAGCAGCCCGGGCAGGATCGAGCCAAGCACCGTTCCGACCGCACCGATCATGCTCGAAGTCTCGACACCACGCAGATTGATCAACGTCGTCGCCCAGAAGAAGATCAACATCACCGTGACCAGGTAGATCTTGTTCGTGGCAAGGCTCGGCTCGAAGACGTAGGCCAGGGTGGCCGCCATGAAGGACAGCACCGTCGGGAACCAGGCGATGTTCTCCGCGTAATCGCACCAGACAGCGAGAAAGCCGGTGCGGCCACCGAAGGCCTCTCGCACCCAGGCGTAGATGCCGCCCTCCTGACACCAAGCCGTTCCCAATTCAGCGGCAACCATGGACATCGGAATGAGGAACACCAGGATCGACAACGCGAACAACGCCAGCATCGACCAGCCGTACTCAGCCATGACCGGAAGATTGCGGGCACTGACGATGGCGGCCACGTTGATCATCGCGAGGGCGAGCACGCCGAGCCGCACCGGTCCGGATCGCCTGCTCATTTCGCACCGATCTTTCGCAGTTGGAGATTGATGGTGTTCTGAACCGTGTCATCGCTTTGACCGAACACGTAGATCGAAAACGTTCCGTACGTGTACGCGACGCCGTTGCCCCGCGGTCTGACGAGCACCTCAAGATTGCGCATCGCGTCATCGCGGTCGTCGCGATGGGTATATCGATCTGCGACCACCTCACCGGTATCGCCGCTGTCGGCGGTGGCGCAGTTGAATGCGACGTCATACTGCCGACTCTGCGCAGCCTGGTTGGCTTGGCCGTTCGGGACGTCCACGGTGTCGCAGATATGTAGGCCCGCGGACTGCAGCGCCCGCTCGATCGCGTCGAAGGAGCCGCCTGAGAACTTCGCCCGATCATCAGACACCACGAGAATCGAGATGAACAGCACGATCAGCAGGCTGCCTACTATCAACGCCGACATCACGACATACATCCGGACGGTGGTCGCCGACCTCACGGTGCTGGCCCCCTTCCGGTCAGCGGCCTGCGTACCGCGACTGGAAGGAGTCTGACATAACTGACATGCTGCCGTCAGCCCCACAAATCGCGTTCAGTTCATAGCTCAGCTCATAAGGACCAGTGGGACCGTCACGGTCGCTACCGTGCCGGAGGGGTCACCCGGACCGAACTCCACATTGCCGCCGGCGCCTGCCACTCTTGCCCGCAATGATGCGAGGCCGACGTGACCTTCGGCTACCCGGCTGGAGGCTGTTGCCTCGTCGATTCCGCGGCCGTTGTCGGCGACCACCAGCCTGACGTTGGCCTCCGCTTCGCCGACGCCTCGTTCGAGCACGACCCGGACGGAGGAAGCCTGCGCATGCTTGGCGACGTTGGCCAGTAGCTCGCGAGCAGTGCCGAAGAGCAGCTCCTCGAGCAGCGGCTGCTCAGCCGTCCGATCCGCACCTTCCCAGCCGCGGACCTCGACGCCGATCGCAGTGCCGGTTCGTTCGCTCTCGCGGGCGGCAAGATCCTGCAGCGCGCGAACCAGACCGGCGGCGTGCAGCACCGCGGGATGTAGATCCGAGACGGTCGAGCGCAACAACGTAGCCGACTGTGTCAGGGCCTCGTCGACCCGATCGAACGCACGCTGATCGCCGCTTTCCCGCGCATCCTCGAGATCTTGTCTGGCGGCGAGAATGTATTGCAATGCACCGTCATGCAGTTGTTCGGCCAGCCGAGTGCGTTCCCGCGCCTCGACCGAGATCAGATTGGCCAGCAGGTCAGCTCGCTCCCGAGCCAGGCCGCCGATGGTGAAGACCCGTGACAGTTGGACCCGCGACAGCGCCACACACCCGACGCCGAGTCCCGCGATGACGAACGTCCGCAACAGGATCGAGGACAGCGGTTCGGTATTGGCAGCCTTGGTCGCCAGGCTCGAGACGAAGTAAACCAGGATGGTCGGAATCGCCACCGCAGCGCAGACGATGGGCCTGAGCTGGGTCGCAGCCAGCATCGGGATCAGAAAGAGCCCGTTGACGAGGAGGTCCGCCGTCCAACTTTGCTCGGCCGAGGCGCCCGCAACCAACGTGAGTGTGCCGAGTGCGATCGCGTCGACGAGCAACGCAACCCACATCCAGGTCACGGGAGCTACCCCGCCGCGACTGGTCCAAACGGCCAGAGCCAGCGTCCACAGGGCATAGCTCCCGACGACCAGGTAACACGCCCCACGATCGTCGGCCGGTGGAACGAAGATGATGACCAGGATCATGAACGTCAGTAACAGAAACCGCAGCAGAAACTGGACCCGAACCCCGCGGTAGGCGTGCGCTACCAGAATCGAGAACAGATCCGGCGTCGCCACCAGAGCTGCGACTCGACGGTCCTCGCGCACGTCGTGATGTCCTAGTCGAGCAGACCGCGACGCATGGCTTCAGCCACTGCTGCGGCCCGGTCCGAGACGCCGAGCTTTTCGTAGAGACGTTGGGTGTAGGTCTTGATGGTGCTCGTGCCGATGAAGAGTTCCGCAGCGGTCTGCGGGATGGATAGTCCGCGCGCGAAAGCCTCGAGGACCTGGCGCTCGCGTTCACTGAGAATCGGCACGTCCGGCTGGGCCCGCATCCGAATCTGTTCGACCAGCCCATCGGCCAGCCCCGGCGGCACGACGGTGTGCCCTTTCGCCACGCGCAACACCGCGTCTACGATCTCGGCGCGCCGCGCGTCCTTCGAGAGATAGCCTGCGGCCCCCTCCTGCACGGCGCGAAAGACGATGGCACTGTCGGTTATCGCGGACAGTAGGAGTATTCGGGTCGGCAGGCCATCGCGCACGACAGCATGGACGAGGTCGATGCCATCCATATCCGGCATCTGATAGTCGACGATCGCAACGTCCGGCTGCTCACGGGTGATGACCTCAAGGCCCTCACGTCCGTCACCTGCCTCACCGATCACCCGTATCTGGCCGCTGTTCTGCAGACCACGGCTGACACCGTCACGAAAGAAAGGGTGATCGTCGACAACGACGACCTTGATCTCGGTGCCTGAGGGCACGGGAACCTCCCCGAACTGGTGGGATTGCAGTATAGAGATCGCCACCAGCTCGGGTCCCATCGAACAGGTATCTGAACGCGTCACAGTCGGACTCAGCCGGCCATCTGGTTGTTGCCGTGCACGAGCATGGCGCTCAATGCCGTCTGCGTTGCGCTGTCGAGCTGCCCGGTCTGCGGCAGGCCGGCGTCACGCTGCAAGTACTCGATGGCTTGCTGGGTCTGGGTGTTCATCGTCCCGTCGATCGGTCCTTCGTAGTAGTTCAGCTGCGCGAGCTGGCGCTGCAGCGAGGCCACCGCCGCTGAGGGAGTCACGGCCGGCGGGTTCACCGGGGCCACTGGAACGATGTTCGGCGGTGGGGTCGGCGTCGTGTTTGTGGCCGGCAAGGAGGCGGGCCGCTGCGGAACGGCAGCGTGCGCCGCGTGATGCGGGCCGAAGGCCATCATGATCGCTACGGTCGCGCCGACGAGCGCGGCGGCGCAGAGGACGGACGCGGTGGCAACCCGTCCCGTTGGGACCTTCGAGTTGGTGGTGGTGGTGGACATGATCGGCTCCTTGGAGTGTCTGGCTCAGCGAGGACCATCCGCGCTGACCACCTAAAGATCTCGCCAACCGAGCGCCAGCGGTGCCCGCCGCTCGTCCGATCGACCGGCTGATATCCATGTCCCCCAATCGGCGGACGGCGGAATCAGCTGCTAGCTGGGCGGATTGGCCGACATCGCGGTCAGGCCCGCGAATCCAGACTGATGTCATTGCGGCACCGGGCCGCGACCGACAGCAAAGGAAAAGGCCATGACCACCACCTCGCTCAACCCAGGCTCGCTCAATCCCACGTCCTACTCGAGCGAATCGGGCACCAACGCGACCGCCGTCTACCCGTTGATGTCTACGGGACCCAACAGCAACTCGGAAATGTCAATCGGCGATCGGACATCGCGCCAAGCACCCCGCGTCGCCGAGCCTCGCCTCGACCAGTTGCGGTACTGGGTCGGTGCCGCGCTAACCGCGGTCATCGCCGCGTTGGCGGGTGTGGCCGGCCTGGTGGTGGCGCACGGAATCCTGCATGTTCCGGTGTTCATGGCGTCCGGATCCACCCTGACCCCGATCGTCGCAACGACCTATGGCCTGTGCGCTGCCGGTATCGCCCTGCTCGCCGCCGGGCTCTTTGACGGGATGCTGCACGTCGCGCCACGTCCGAACCTCTACTACGGCTGGCTCGCCGCGATGATCACGGCACTCGCGACCTTGTTACCGTTCACCACCGCCGCCGGACTGCACTCTCAGATCGCACTCGGTGTCACCAACCTCGCAGTCGGACTCACAATCGCGCTGCTGATCCCAATGGCCGCCATCAACGCCCGGACCAGATGATCGGCCGGCTCAGAAAGACGCCTGACGCCTCAGCGAGGACTCGCGCCGCCGCACACCTTCAATGTCGCTGGGCCCGTTCGAATTCGAACGGGCCCAGCGACTAACGTGGGGTTCTAGGAGGTTTCCTCGATGAGTTTGTCAAACAAGTTACGTCGGATGCCGCTCCGGGTCACTACCGGCGCGTTCATCCTCAACTCCGGCATCGGAAAGCTCAGGGGCGATGAGCAAACCGCCGCGGCACTGCACGGCATGGCCGCCGGTGCGTATCCAGCACTGTCCAACGTCGCGCCTCAGCCGTTTCTCAAGCTCGTTGCGATCAGTGAGATGGCGGTGGGCGGTGCGCTGCTGGCGCCCGTCGTGCCACCGGCGCTCGCGGGTGCAGCGCTCACCGGCTTCTCCGGCACATTGCTCGGAATGTGGTGGCGGACGCCGGGAATGCATTCCCCCGGCTCCCCCCGCCCGACCCAGCAAGGCACCACGATCGCCAAGGACATCTGGATGCTCGGCATAGGCCTGGGCCTGATCGTCGATGGCATCCTGACGCGCGAGCGACGGCGTTCAGCAATCTGACTGGACGAAAACCTGCCTCCAGCTACCGGTAGCGGTCCGGGACCTATCCGCCGTCCTGAACGGCGAAATCGTCCCTGCACTGGTAGTTTGGAAAACAGGCTCAAACCGGAAGCCGCTCTGCAGATCGCATCGAGTGGCTGGTGGGTCCGAATTCCCTAGCTAATCGGTGGCGTCATCTGTGCACCATCTGCGAAGGAGCCCTTCGAATGGCCGCAACCCGCCGCCCCGCCCGCAAGCCGAACCCGCAATTCACGGTTCCGGGCATTTCACCCAGCGATGCCTCAGAAATCATTACGTTGCTGCAGGACCGTCTCAATGCGCTGAACGACCTCGGCCTGACCCTCAAGCACGTGCACTGGAACGTAGTTGGCCCGCATTTCATCGCCGTTCACACGATGTTGGATCCTCAGGTCGATGCAGTCCGCCTCATGGCAGACGAAACGGCAGAACGCATCGCAACGCTCGGCGGATCGCCGAAGGGCACTCCCGGTGCTCTCGTGGCTGACCGTACCTGGGATGACTACGACATCGGGCGTGCCGACGCGATTGATCATCTAGGCGCGCTGGATCTCGTCTACGCCGGCGTCGTGGAGTCACATCGCAAGGCCATCGAAGCCACTGACGAGCCCGATCCGGTAACCCAGGACATGTTGATCGGACAGGCCGAGCAGTTGGAGCAGTTTCACTGGTTCGTGCGCGCACACCTGGAGACGTCGGGCGGCGCGCTGCAAACTGCCGGTGCATCGACCGAGAAGCAGGCCGCTCGTCGCGCCCGCAGGTAATCGGCTTGGTTTTGATTTCGCTGAGTGGGTAAGGAGTTTCGGCGATGCCGAAACGAGATCGCTAATGCCGCCGGCCCCCGAATCGTGTAACGCTGGGCACCGTATCGATGCCGAGCGTTACACGATTCGGTAGGGACGGGCGGAAGGCTAGGGATTTCGGTGGCCGTCGAGGCCGATACCGAGTACCGCAGTGAGCCCGATGACGACGGCTCCGACGGTGATGGCGGAGTCGGCGATGTTGAAGGCCGGAAAATGCTCCGCATCGGGGCCGAACACCGAAATGAAGTCGATCACGCTTCCCCGCAGGGCGCCAGGCGCCCGGAACAGGCGATCAAGCAGGTTTCCTACCGCACCGCCGAGTACCAGGCCGATTCCGACGGCCCATGGAACCGAACGCAGGCGAGGTGTGATGCGAATGATCGCGACAACGACACCCACGGCCACGAGCGCGAAGACGGCAGTCATACCGCTCGCCATCCCGAACGCCGCCCCGGAGTTCTTGATCAACGAAAAGTAGATCACACCGCCGAGAAAACGGGGCGAGTCCCCGGGCCGCAAATGGGCAACAACCAGAGCCTTGGTGATGATGTCGAGCAACAGGGCGGTACCGGCGACGGCGGCGAGCAGCCCGATTCGACGCGGCCGTTGATGACCGGCATCGGAGGCGCCGACTACGTCTGCGGCCGGGTCCGCGGCCGAGGTCGGATCATCATGACTCACCAGCCCAGTCTGGCAGAGCCCGGATATGAACGATGAACGGGACTGAGCGCGGATCGACCCGTCTGAGGGCGGCCGATCAGCCAAGCAGGACGGCGGCCAGGGCGGCGTAGCCCGGAACGGGATCGGCTCCGAACGGTGTCAACAACTGCAACACGACCTGATCAGCGCCGGCGGCCAAGTGCTCCCTGAGCCCCGCTGCGACCGTCGCCGCATCACCGTGCCGAACGAGCGCGTCGATCAGTCGGTCGCTTCCCCCATCTGCGAGGTCGGCATGGGTAAAGCCAATCGAACGAAGGTTATTCGTGTAATTCACCAGGTTGAGATATGGCTCCACGACGGGTCGACCGATCAGGCGAGCCTGGTCGGGATCAGTCTCAAGGACGACCTTCTGCTCCGGCGCCAGTAGGGCATTGGGGCCGAGGATCTCCCGAGCCTGACGGGTGTGCTCGGGCGTCGTCAAGTAAGGGTGCGCGCCAGCGGACCGCTCGGCCGACAACTTCAGCACTCGTGGGCCCAGCGCTGCCAACACCCTGCTGCTGACCGGCACCTGCGCCTGGTCGAGTTCGTCGAGGTAATGAACCAAAGCCTCGAAGGGCCTTTGATAACGCTCGCCGGTGGCTTCGGGATGGCCCACGCCGATGCCGAGCAAGAACCGGTGCCGGTGCCGGGCGTTGATCCGGTGGTAGGACGCGGCGACGGTGGACGCATCGTCCTTCCACGTGTTGACGACGCCGGTGGCAACGGTGAGCGTTGTCGTTGCATCGAGGATCTCTTCGACGATGTTCAGCGTTCCATCGGGCGACCCGCCAATCCACAGCGTGCCGTAGCCGAGTGATTCGATCGATCGAGCGAGCTCGGGCGACAATTGACGAGCGGCACGCCAAACCCCGACTTTGCCCAGTTCTTCAAACACCATGCGAACTCCCTCATACAGTGGGGACGATTACGGAATGCGGCCAATCCATTCCGGTGTCGCGAACTTCGTCCTGATCAACTCGGTTGTCCTGTCCCGTTCGGGTTCTGTGACTTCACTTGTGCTGAGGCCGTACCGGTTCTTGAAACTCCCAATCATCGCCTCGACGATCGTCTCGCGGGGCAAACCGGTCTGTGACCGCAACGGATCCACTCGCTTCGCCGCACTCGGCGTACCTTTCATCGACAGCTTCTCGCGACCGATTCGCAGCACCTGGGTCATCTTGGTGGCATCGATGTCATAGGCCATCGTGACGTGATGTAACACGGCGCCGTTCGCAAGCCTCTTCTGGGCCGCTCCGGCGATCTTGCCGCCTGGTGAGGTGATGTCGTTCAAGGGCTGGTACCAAGCCTTGATCCCCAGCTCGCCAAGCGCGCCGAGTACCCAATCGTCAAGAAACGCATACGAATCCTGGAAGGACAAGCCTTCGACCAAGGATGGCGGGGCGTACAGCGAATACGTGATCGTGTTGCCTGGTTCGACGAACATCGCACCGCCGCCGCTGATGCGGCGTACTACCTCGATGCCATATCGGGCCGCGGCCGCCTCGTCCACCTCGTTCCGCACGGATTGGAAGGACCCGATGACGACGCAGGGTCCGGCCCATTCCCAGATCCGTAGGGTCGGTTGCCGTCTACCCGCCGCCACCTCTTCGAGTAGCACCTGATCCAGGGCCATGTGATGCTGCGGCGACTGAGGCGGCTCGTGGATCAACAGCCACTCGTGGTCGGTCCAACTGGTGGCCGCTGACAGCGCACGCCGGACCGCGGTCGCGACATCGGCCGCCGAAAATCCGTACATCGTCGTGCCCGGCGGCAACGAGCTCGTCACACGGCTGGCCAGATCGACCGCTGCGGCGCCCGCGGGCGCACCGTCCAAGGAATCATTGATCGCACTAAGGGCCTCATCGGGCTCGAGGAAGAAATCGCCCGAAAGCCGCACGCTGTGCAGCACGCCGTTATCGACCTCAAGGTCGACGACAACGAGCTTGCCGGACGGAACCTTGAACTCGCCGTGCATAACCGCTCCCTCTGGCGTGATCGTGCTCCGGAGCTACCCACGTAACCGGACCCACCTACCGGGACCCACCTACCGGGCTGAAACCACCTCGAGCAACCTTACTGGGAACACCGGCCCCACAACCGAGCATTCCAGGAGTGACAAACTAGAGGTGAGGGTTACGGCCGGCTGACGAAGCCGACCCCATTGACCCGACAGAGCAGTCCGACATCAGATGGATGGATTTGAGGAGACTAGGTGCTGGATCCCAGCGAACTGTTCGAGTGGACGACGACGCCGGCCCTGGGCGACCCAGTGTTGGTGCAGGCACTCGATGGCTTCGTCGATGCTGGTGGCGCCACTCGGCTGGCCCGGGAACATCTGCTGGCAACTCTGGATTCCGAGGTGGTCGCCACCTTCGACGTAGACCAGCTCTATGACTACCGCGCTCGCCGCCCGGAGATGATTTTTGCTACCGATCACTGGGAAAGCTTCAAGGCACCGGTACTCGCGGTTCACGCTGTGCAGGACGCTCAAGGTAGGTCGTTCCTGCTCCTGGCGGGCCCCGAGCCCGACGCCCAATGGGAGCGCTTCGCGGCGGCTGTCGCGGTGATCGTCGCAGAACTAGGCGTTCGGCTCGTCATCGGCCTCAATTCAATTCCGATGGGGGTGCCACACACTCGCCCTACCACGGTGATCGCGCACGGCAGCCCCCGTGAGCTGGTTGCGGACTACAGCAACTGGCTGGGCACGGTGCAGGTCCCTGCGAGCGCTGGTCACCTGATCGAGTTTCGGATGGCTGAGACCGACGTCGCGTCGATGGGTTTCGCGGTGAACGTGCCGCACTACCTCGCGCATCTTGATTACCCGGACGCGGCGGTCACGCTGTTGGATCACGTCGCCCGCGCCGCGGACCTGCAGCTGCCGTCTGACGCCCTACAGGAGGCCGGCGACGCGATCCGGGCGGGCGTGGACGAGCAGGTCGCCGGTTCGGAGGAGGTCGCAAACGTGGTGCATGCCCTGGAGAAGCAATACGACGAGATCGTGGCCGGCCGAGGTAGCGGCCTGGTCGCCGACGGGATGCCGCTACCTACCGCCGACGAACTGGGCGCCGAATTCGAGCGGTACCTGTCCAGGCAACCGGGCCCGGGAGACTCCGGCTCCGATCCTGACGGTCCGACCTCGAACCCTTCCGGCCCGGGCCCGGGAGACGCCAGTTGATCCGGTCGGCCGTCGCCGAGGACGCACCGGCGATCCTGGAGCTGATCCGTGAGCTGGCCCGGTATGAGCGCGAGCCCGACGCCGTTCAGGCCGACGAGGCGAGCCTGCACACGGCACTGTTCGGGCCCGCCCCGGCGGTCTACGCGCTGGTAGCCGAGCATGGGGACGGCTCGGTGGTCGGCTGCGCAATCTGGTTTGTCAACTTCTCGACCTGGACCGGGCGGCACGGCGTCTATCTCGAAGATCTCGTTGTGGACGAGGGACATCGCCGGTGCGGCTACGGTCGGCAGTTGCTTGCTGAACTGGCGCGAATCTGCGTCGAACGAGGTTACGGCCGGCTCGAATGGTCAGTGCTTGACTGGAACGAACCAGCGCTGAAGTTCTATGCCTCGCTCGGCGCAGAGCCGATGTCGGCCTGGACTGTCCATCGTGTTTCCGGCTCCACGCTCACGGCACTTGCAGGCGCGAGTCCGGACCGCTAGCTGAACCCGCCAGCAACGCCGCGAACGGCCTACCGTTGCAACCCGGGAGGCTATTTCCAGCGGAAGTGTACGAACACACGTCCGAAGTTGTCGGAATCCTTCTCGACGCGGTGGTACATCGCTTTGATCTCTTTCTGGTCGAGAAACCGGAGAACGTGCTTCTTCAGCTGCCCGGAACCCTTACCTGGGATGATTTCGACGAGCGGCGCCTTCTTGACCACCGCTTCGTTCATGATGTCGCGCAGTGCGCGGTCGATCTCGCCGCCACGGTTGTAGATGTCGTGCAGATCGAGCTTCAGCTTCACTCTGGCATCGTGTCACGGAATGCGCCGGAGACGATCAGATCGGCCCGATGCCGAGTACCCAACACCAGCTCAGCGTTGGCCTCGTCCGGGCCACTGGCCCACCGTCGGGCATCGGCTGCTGATTTGCCGAACTGCTCATGGCGTGACTGCAACCGAGCAAGGCGGACTTCTCGATCAACCTCGCAGAACCACACTTCATCCACAAGCTGCCGGATCTGGATCCAGGGCAGATCGTCGAGTAGCAGGTAGTTGCCCTCCGTGATGATCACGCTGGCGTCAGGCGAAATCGCAATGGAACCGGCGATCGGCTGCTCGATGTCCCGGTCAAAGGCGGGCGCCCAGATCGTTCCGTCCGGAGCGCGTAATCGGCGGAGCAAGGCGACGTAGCCACCTGGATCGAAAGTGTCCGGTGCCCCCTTGCGTTCAGCTCGCCCCAATCGAGCCAGTTCGACATCTGCGAGGTGAAAACCGTCCATCGGGACGTGCACTGCGAGCACTTCACGCTCCGCCAGACCGGCAACGAGCGTGCGAGCGAGGTTGGTCTTGCCGGCCCCGGGGGCGCCCGTGATGCCGATCATCAGTCGCTCGCCACCGGCATCTCGCTGCAGGGCATCCAACCGGTCGAGCAGCGACATCAGGTCGGTGGCGGGTTTCATGTGATCATGATGCCGCCACCGGTGACTGTGCGGCGGTCGGACTAAGCGGCGGCCGCCATATCGGCCAGGGACTCGGCCAGAGACTCGGCCAGAGACAGTGCCCATCGCATACGCTCGGCAGCCTCCTCGGGATGCTCACCATATTCGGCGGCAAAGTCGACGGAGCAACCGGCGACGCCGCCATGCGTTCGCCGAGTTCTGCGAATGGCCACGACGACCTCGCGAGCGGACGGTTGGTCGGAGGGCTGCAAGCTGCTAACGAATAGAGCCTCGGCCCGACTGGCTAGCGTCATGCTGATCACGCTTTCCGAGTGAGAAGTGAATGTTGTGCTAGGTAGGAGGACCCAGCATGCGTCTTGATGCGCCTTTTCGCGAGTGAATTACTGCCGATCGGGTATTGCGCGCCCCGCGCGTCCGCCGGCCCGGACAACTAGCTCAACAGCCGCGCAGCCACTTCGAGGTCTCGGACGAAATCGCGCAGGGCCGCCTGCCGGTCGTCTGCTCTGAGTACGGCCGAGGGGTGCACGGTCGCTACCAGGGTCGCAGTTGGACTGTCAGCTGGCCAGGGCATCGGCTTCCCGCGGTCTTTGGTGACTCGGAACTGTGGGCCGACCAATACCTGGGCCGCAACCGCGCCGAGCGCTACCACTACCCTCGGCCCGACCGCGGCGAGCTCCGAGCTCAGCCACGGACGGCACGCCCTTAGGTGCCCAGCGTCAGGTTTCTGATGTATCCGGCGCTTGCCACGCGCGTCCGGGTGCCACCGAAAGTGCTTGACGGCATTGGTCAAGAACACCGTGGTTCGGTCGATGCCGGCCTCATCGAGTGCTCGATCGAGCAGGTGACCAGCAGGGCCGACAAACGGCAATCCCTCCTTGTCCTCGATATCGCCAGGTTGTTCGCCGACGAGAAACAGCTGTGCAGTCTTAGGGCCTATCCCGAACACCGTCTGCGTCGCAGTCCGATACAGGTCGCAACCCTCACAGCTCGCTGCGGCCTCGGCCAGTCGACGAAGGTCTGTAGTCCGCGGCACGAATCCCTCGGCGCCGGCGAATCCATGCTTCGCCGCCTTCGTACCTTCGCGAGCCTGAGCCATGTCAGCGCTTGGCGACAGTGAGCAATACGACGGCGTCCTCGACGGCTTCGAGACCGTGCCGATCCGGCGGAACGACCAGATGGTCGCCGGTTGAGCCATCCCAGCTGGCGTCTCGTGTGCTGAGGCGCACTCTGCCGTGCAGCACTTGCAGAGTCGCCTCGCCTGGGTTCTCGTGTTCGTCCAGAACGCTGCCCTTCGTCAGGGCGATGATGGTCTGGCGCAGCACATGCTCGTGACCGCCGTAGATCGTGTGGGCGCTTCGACCGCTTGTCGCTGCTCTGGCAGTCGTCAGGTGCTGGCGGACGAGCGCCGTGAGCGAGAGTTTCTCCATGCCAACCGTCCTGTTCGGTGCTGTGCGATCAACTGCCGTGCTATGTCTCAAGACTGCACCCGAACGGAGTCGAACGGTAGCCACGGCACGTTACTCGCCGCAGGTCGAACGTCCGACCGTCCGTCGGCGGCCGGGCTGCTAGCTGGAGATCGCTTCCCTCGGCCTACCCGTCGGCAGCAGCTGAGGGTCTTCGTTGATCAAGCCACGAGCGAGTTCGGTCAGCGCCTTACTGAGCTGCTCGTCATCGTCTCCTCCCCAGTCGGCGAGCTCAGCGGCCAACCAGCTGCGCATAGTGGCGATGAGCTTGTCCAGCTCGCGATGTCCCGCCTCAGTCAGTTCCAGATTGTCATCCGCGCCGGTTAGGTAACCCGCGTCGCGGGCGGCCTGAAACGCCGGAGCGAGCACCGGAGCGGGCACGCGGACGCGTTGCGCGATCGTCTCCAGGCCGGTGTTGATGCCGAGCCGCTGGCGAACGTGGACCTGACCTACGCACCAGCCGTTGGCCACGTCCAGTTCCGTGCCTGAGGATTCGCGTAACGTCGCGAGCTGCTTGCGACCGTTGCTCCGGATCAGGCGGGCGATTGCTGTCTGAAGTTGCTGGCTGCTGTCCGAGGATTCGGGCATGCCGAAGCCGCCGCCGACATCGTTTGCGCCCGCACGCGAGGACTGCCGTAGCGGAACCTCCTTGAGAAACAGTGAGAGCACGAAGGCCAAACCCGCGATCGGCACCGCCGCCAGGAACACCACGTGCATGGCATGGGCGTAGGCATCAACGATTGGCGCGATCTGCTCGGGAGGGTGCGCGTGCAGATCTTTCGGGGTTGCAACGGAGGCGGGGTTGACTCCGGGAGACGCTTCGATCGCCCTCGGCAGCGATGAGTGCAGCACGTTGGAATAGATCGTTCCGAACACTGCTGCTCCGAAGGAACTTCCTAGCGTTCGGAAGAAGGTAACTCCGGAGGTTGCCACGCCGAGATCGCGATAATCCACCGTGTTCTGGACGATGATCGTCAGCACCTGCATGCATAGTCCGATGCCTGCGCCGAGGATCAGCATGTCGACCGACATGGTCAGGACACCGGTGTCGGCATCCATTCGGGACAGCAAGTACAGGCCGAACGCCATCACGAGAGTTCCGCTGACCGGAAACACCTTATAGCGGCCAGTTCGGCCGACCAACGTGCCAGATATCAACGAGGTGACCAACAGCCCCAGCACCAGCGGCAGCGTTCGTACCCCCGATCCCGTTGCCGAAATGCCTTTGACGTACTGCAGATACGTGGGGAGAAACGTCATGGCGCCGAGCATGGCAAATCCGACGATGAACGCCAGCACCACGCACACGCTGAAGACCTGAGACTGGAAGAGCCGCAGCGGCATTATCGGATCGACGGCTCGGGATTCGGCCCAGACGAACAATGCCAGGCCGACTATCGATGCCGCGAACAGCCCGATGATGGTGGCCGAGCCCCACGGGTATTCGGTACCTCCCCAGCTGAGCGCCAACGTCAAACCCGATGCGCCCAACGAAATGAACAGGATTCCCAGGTAGTCGATGCTCACCCGGCCCGTGGTACGTGCCCGCGGCAAGGTCGCGCTCGCCAGGATGATGACGAGGATGCCCAGCGGGAGGTTGATGTAGAAGGCCCACCGCCAGGAGAGGTGATCGGTGAAGAGTCCGCCGAGCAATGGCCCGAGAACAGTCGTCACGCCAAACACCGCACCTAAGGCGCCCTGGTACTTACCGCGCTCGCGCAACGGGATCACGTCGGCGATGAGCGCGGTCGCGGTCACCGCCAAGCCGCCTCCGCCGAGACCCTGCACGGCACGCCAGACGATCAGCCAGGTCAGGTTGCCGGCGAACCCGCAGGCAGCCGATGCGCCTACGAACAACCCTGCGGACAACTGAAACATCAGCTTTCGCCCGAACAGGTCGCCGAACTTCCCGGCCAGTACGGTGGCAATCGTGTCAGCAAGCAGGTACGACGAGACCACCCACGAGATGTGGCCCGCGCCGCCGAGGTCGCCGACGATGGTGGGCAATGCCGTCGAGACGACCGTCTGATCGAGGGCGGAGAGCAGCATGCCGAGCAGGACGGTCCCGAAGACGACGTTCATCTGTCGCCGGCTCACTGCGCTGATCGGCGACGACCCTGGACCACCGGGCGTGGCTCGGACCTCAACGACCTCAGACATCGCCGCTCCCTCACGTGCTGCGGGAAGAGATCGTTGGATCCATTCACCGAACGTTCGACGGAGAACAGCGTCCCACAAGATGGGCGCTTTGTGCGGTTCTTGCACGGCATGAAAATGATCAGATAGCTAGCCGCTACGTGTCGGCGACTTTGGTGGCGCCTCCGTCATTCTCGTCGGGTGATCTTGTTCAAGATGTGAGGCGACGGCCTTTTCTTCGGCCGCGAATGGCGATCGTCGGAATTTCGTCGGATGCTGCCTATTTCTTCACAAAGCCATGGGCAGTAACGCATTACCGGCGTATGGTATCGCAATCGCTAGTTGTCTCTCGCGTGCGATTAATCGTCAGTAGGTTTGCAACCTCCGGAGGACCCGTGACTCAATCGTCCGAGATCGACGTCCGCGACGACGAGATCGCAAAGCTGTACCCGCCCACGGACATCATCGGCCAAGGTCGCAACGACCGCGAACCCCTCACGTCCTTCGATGAATACAACCGGCTGCGCGAGGCCGGTCGAGCATTCACGGTGCAAGGCGGTCAGATCATCTTCACCCGGACCGACGATATCCGCGAACTTGCCCAACAGGCTGATGTCTTCCACAGCAAGGCCTACGATCCCGCGACTGGTAAGCCTGCCGCGTTCACCCTGGTGCCACAGGCTATTGATGGCCCCGACCACGGTAAATGGCGGCGCGTGCTCGGCCCGTTCTTCTCACCCGCACACGTCGCGCAATGGGACAGCTCGATCAGGTCTCGAGTGAACGAGCTCATCGATGGCTTTATCGACAACGGGCAATGCGACTTCATCAGCGAGTTCTCGCTGCGCTTTCCGACCTCGATGTTCCTCACCCATGTCATGGGTCTGCCGGTCACGCAACTGGACCAGTTCCTCAAATGGGAGACCGACATCCTGCACGCCAAGGACGATGACCCCGCTGTCGCGTATGCGAAATCGGTCGCGGCGCAGACTACGGTCATCGACTACTTCGCCGAAATCATCGCCGAGCGTCGCAAGATCCCTGAGGCCGAGCGCGGCGAGGACCTGATCTCCAAGGCAATGAGCTGGAAGATCGATGGAGAATACGTCGACGATCGAGATCTGCTCTCGTTCTACCTGCTGATGTTCGAGGCCGGACTCGACACCGTGACCGCAGAGCTCGGCTACGGCTTTCATCACCTCGCGACCGACCCGCAGGATCGGGAAAGACTGGTACGCGATCCCGAAATCGCCGCGAATGCCGTCGAGGAGCTGCTGCGTTTTTATCCGATTGTCAACATCGGCCGGACTGCGATGGCGGACGCGGAGGTCAACGGCTGCCCGGTCAAGGCTGGTCAGCGATTCCGGTTGAGCCTGACGGCGGCCGGACGTGACGACGAGCAGTTTCCCCATGCGGATCAGGTGGACTTCGATCGAGAGAACCTTTCGCACATCACCTTCGGCGTCGGCCCGCACCGCTGCCTCGGTTCACATCTGGCCCGGCTGGAATTGAAGATTGCTTACGAAGAGTGGCACAAACGCATTCCCGAGTACCGTATCGACGAGACGAAGACCTACACCGAATCCAGGGGCGGCATGCTCGGTCTGAACAGCCTGCCTCTCGCCTGGGACCGCTAGCAGGCTCCCGGGACGGTGGACTGCAACCGCGCGGAAGCGCGGCCGGGCGGCATGCTGCAGAATTGGGCTCATGGGTGCCTACGTCACGATGGATGGCCTGCCCGCCACGTTGTTGTTCGTCGGGGTCAGTGCTGCTGAGTTCGCGCCGGTCGTCGCCAAGTGGATGGAACACGGGAAGATCCTCACCGTCGGCGCCACCGAACGCACGCAGACCAAGGGCTTTCAGATCTTGGTGAACTTTGGCTCCGCGCCGATTATCACGATCAAGGACTCGCCCACCAGAGACGACCCGAAAAGGATCTTCGAGGTTCATGTCAATCTCGATACCTTGCTGGAGGAACTGGACTAGCGAGCCAACTCTGCCGACGTCGCTGGAAGCCGTCCAGCAGAACACGATCAGACGGACGGCGTTCGACGCTGCGCAGTCGAAGCTGAGCCGCTGTGACGTAGCCGATAAAAGCGCGTCAGGCCCTGGAGCTTTCCGCTAACTTCGGCACAACGGCCCGGGCATTCGGTGAGTGCCCGGGCCGAACCATGTGCGATTTTCGTTAGCTATCGGCGCGCTTCCCCGTATATCGGTACTAAGTGTTCGAAAGTATCCAGATGCCCAGCAAACGATCACGCGTCTGCACGAGATGCGGCCGCGACATCGCCGAGATACGAATGACCAACGACGCGAACCCCATCATCGTGCAGCGGCACGCCGACCGCGCGGCGACCGGACCTGACCCTGTGAACGCACGTTGCCAACGCGAACCCGTGGCCACTTAGCCTTCTCGGACTGCATTGTGCGGCCCGATATCTCGGCCGAAGGCGGTGTAACCGGAAATCCGGGCCGCACAATGCGGTGTGGGCAACACGCCATCCTGGTTAGCATCGGAGCGAAGAGGCAGTTGATCGACTGAGTGGTTGGGGGCCTCATGGGTGACGATGTTGCTGACGATGTTGCTGACGATGTTGCTGACGATGTTGCTGACGATGTTGCTGACGATGTGGCTGACGGCCTAGTTGACGGTGTTCCCGGTGGCGATGATGTAGCTGCCGATTTCGCGGTCCTGGCGCGGCTCTTGCAGGCCGAGGACACGCTGCAGCACACCCTGGAAGTCATGTGCAAGCTGGCAGTGCACGTGATCGAAGGCGCCGAACATGCCGGCATCACCGTCGTCCGCCGCGGCGAGTTCGTGACACCTGCCGCGAGCGATGACGTACCCCCGCTGGTCGATCTGATCCAGTACGAGACCGGACAAGGACCCTGTGTCGACGCGATCATCGACCACGAGACCTACATGTCCGAGGACCTGAGCACCGACCTTCGGTGGCCCGCGTTCAGCAGCCGGATGAGCGCGGAGACTGACATCCGCAGCATGCTCGCGTACCGGCTGTTCGTGCGGGAGGACACCTTGGGCGCTCTGAACCTCTATTCGGGCAAGACCGGGGCCTTTCCTGATGACATTCGACCACTCGGAGCGATCTTCGCCGCGCACGCCGCAATCGCGATGGAGGCAGTGATCGACCGCGACCGCGCTGCCCAGCTGGAACTGGCCCTTGCCAGCAATCGTCGGATCGGCGCCGCCGTCGGCATCCTGATGAGCCGACACGCCATGACCGAAGACGACGCCTTCGACTGGCTACGAACCGCCAGTCAGGGCAGCCACCGCGAGCTACATGACATCGCTGAAGACGTGCTGCTGACCGGAGATCTCGAATACCCCCGACCGAACCGGCGAGCTCCGCGGCCAGAGTAGCGGTGGGAACGCCAGAGCAGAACCACTGCGGCTGGCCGTCGCACCTATCAGATCTGCGCAATATGGTCGGGCGCTTGACTTCACCCACTACCCGTGACTTAGGTTGTAACCGCAGACAGTTGAACCACCATTGGCTAAGCCATCAGCCATCCCAAGGCACGTAACTCACTGGGCTGGCGAGCGTCGGTTCTCAAACTTTCGTTCGTGACCATACGTGCGACGCAATTTCGCGCTGTCACGGGCAAAACCTCTTGTTTTACAGCACATCGTGGCCTCGCCGGCACCTCGTCATGTCCCGCCACCCGGCCGGAACGGACACCGGAACCGGTGGAGACAGTGCCGCGAACACCTGAGAGCACCCACGCCTACCGGCCCACTAGCGACGATCGACCCGCAGCCACGGCCACCGACACCGACACCGACACCGACACCGACACCGACACCGAGACGCAAACGGAGACGACCGTGGAACACCATCCCGACGGCAGCCAGCGAACTCGCAGCCACAACGTCGCCGATCGCTCCGGCGGTGCGACCGTGACCGCGCCGAAGCAGGCGCCCGACAAGCCCAGCGAAATATCGTCCGCCGGCTGGCGGGCCATCCTGACGCGGGCCCTGCAACAGTTCAAGCACGACAACATCACCGACCGCGCCGCAGCGCTGACGTACTTCGGGGTGTTGGCGATCTTCCCGGGGCTGCTCGTGCTCGTATCGTTGCTCGGGCTGATGGGCCGTGCCACAACTCAAACGGTTCTCGAGAACGTTGACCAGTTAGCTCCCGGCAGCGTCAAGTCATTCCTCAATACCGTCGTCGAGCAGGCCCAGGGCAGGAGCGGCACCGCAGGTATCGCGGCGATCATCGGCATCGTGATCGCGGTCTGGTCCGCCTCCGGTTACATCGCCGCCTTCATGCGCGCCGCCAACCAGATCTACAACGTCGATGAAGGCCGACCAATTTGGAAAACCGCACCCGTTCGTCTTGCCGTCACCGTCGTCATCATGGTCATGCTCATCGCCAGCGCCCTTATGGTCGTCGTCACCGGATCGATCGCCACCCAGCTCGGTAAAGCCCTCGGGATTGGCCACACGGCCGTCCTCGTCTGGGACATAGCCAAATGGCCAGTCCTACTCGTTCTTGTCAGCGTGATGTTTTCGCTTCTCTATTGGGCATGCCCAAACGTGAAACAACCCGGCTTTCGCTGGATCACTCCCGGCGGCGTTCTTGCCGTCATCATATGGCTAATTGCCTCCGGAGCTTTCGCCCTCTACGTTTCATTCTCCGGTTCTTACGATAAAACCTATGGATCCCTGGCGACCGTCATCGTGTTCCTCGTCTGGCTTTGGATCACCAACATTGCCATTCTCCTCGGCGCCGAATTCAATGCTGAAGCCGAGCACCAGCGCGTCATCGAAGCCGGACTACCCGAAGATGTACAGCCCTTCGTCGAACTCCGGGACACCCGCAAACTCACCGACGACCAGAAAGATGAGATCGAGGAAGCCCAACGACATCGCGCACAACTCACCGACGACTGAACCGGCTGCGCAGGTTGCATCGTGGTGGTATCCGGAGATCTGCACGTTGGCTTGATTGGGCCAGTGCATGTTCGCTCATTGATGTCAGCGCGCGGAGAGTCGCTCGCCACCTAGTCAGGTGACTCGGGCGCCAGATGACCAGGTGCTCGTGTGGTGGCCGGGATCGGGGTGAACCGCGCTGAGACGACGTAAGCCACCACTACGGCCACGATCACAAGCGGCATGACTACCAGGCCGTCGGATGACAGCAGCAAGGTGGCCAGCAGCACTGAAGTCAACGGGAGCCTGAGCATCACTACGGTCATCGCACCGATGCCGATCGCGGCGCCAGATACGACCGGCAGGCCCGGTAGGTGGGACAGCGCGATGCCACCGGTTGCGCCGATGAACATGGCGGGGAAGGTTGGGCCGCCGCGGAAGCTGCTCAGTGACAGTCCGTAGGCGAGTCCCTTGCAGGCAAGCAGCAACAGTAACGCCCCCACGCCGTAGCTGGAATTGTTGGCAATGAGCGGGCCGAGGTCGGATTGGCCGGAGAACAGCACGTCGGCGGAACCTTTGTCGGTGATGGCGGCGTACGCGATCGCGAGACCCGCGATCGCCAGACCCGCCACCGGGGTGAGGAGCAGCAGTCGCCGCTCGACATGAGGCCGCAAGAACAGTCCGAGCCACTTGATCCCGATACCGACCGGGACGGCCAGTACGCCGATCACGACCGCCCAGCAGAACTCGCCGAGCGTGGGTGAGCCGACGTGGGGTAGCCCCGGAACCGCCAACGAAGAAGTGCCGAGACCGGTCCAGGCGTCCAGGCCGATGAAGATCAGTGATCCAACTCCGGCTGCCAGCAGGCCAGGTATCAACACCAGCGCCATCATCGGACCGCCGAGCCCGGACGCCTCCATCAGCAGAAACGCCCCGGTCAGCGGTGAGCCGAGCACTGTGCTGATTGACGCGAAGCTGCCCGCCGCGGCGACCACAGCCTGGGTTCTAGCCGGAGCATCCCGCTTGATGAGCCGAATCGCGAGTGCGCCTAGGCCGCCGCCGAGGGCGATCAGTGGCCCTTCAGGTCCTAGGACGACGCCGAGGCTCAAGGACGCGGCGGCCGCGAGGAGAACGCCAGGAAGCTCAATCGCCGACGGCGGGCCTTCGCCTGCTTTGAACCCGTCGGCTGGCGAGTGGCCACCGGTGCCTGGCAGATACCGGATCGTGAGACCGACCAGTACACCGGCCAGAAACAGCGGCAGAACGGGCCACCACAGGGGTTCGGCGTGGAAACCGAGACCCTTCGGGAGACTGGTAAATACCCAGCCCTGCAGCTTGCTGACCAGCGCAAGAAAGAAGTAGGCCGCAGCCGAGACGGGCGCCCCAATGACAGCGGCAAGCAACAGAAGCGCCACGTAGCTCCTGGACCGCAGCAACGCGGCCGGGTCGGGGGGCGACGCAGTCACTCGATCCTCCGTCTCGAGCCGGCGCCGGGCGTGCACGGTTGGCGGATGGGACCCGGGTGGCTCCGGCAGCTGGCCATCAGCCAGCATGCCGCCGCTCAGACGAACGAACCTCATCCCGCCTGAATGGTTCGTGTTGAAGCGGCTTTAGTGGTCGACCCGTATGTCCGTTTCGATCGCCAGCTCGGGCCGGTGCCGCGGCGCGCGCTTGAAATCGGCCGCCACGCGTAACCGTCAGCGGTCGGCGGGAGGCCATGCGGCCAGCGGTTTGCCGATTTCCCATTCGTGGCCGAAGGGATCATGGATTCGACCGACCAACCAGCCGTGTTCGTCCGTCACTGGGGACTTCTCGATTGCCCCTGCCTTGACCGCGCGGGCTTGCACAGTTGCGGGTTCGTCGACGATGAGCAACACTCGGCCGGTCGAAGCGCCGAGCGCGCGCGGTACGAGCCGCTCTGAACTCGCTCCGGCGGTGGCGATCCAGAACACAGCTTCACCGATCGCGAGCTGGGCAACGATGTCGTCCCCGTCCCCGACTACGTGCAGCGTCCTCGCGCCGAAAGCATCTGCGTAGAAGGTGAGCGCCGAGGAGCCGTCGTCGACCCATAACTCCGGCTGGATCGCGGTCATGTACTCAGTGTCCGCTCATCGAGTTGGAGACGCACTCAACTCGACGTCGATTCTCCGCGGTCGCGACCGGGGTTCACGGTTGGGTTCGCGGAGCTTCGGTGGGTGCGGCGTTTGGCAGGGCCTTGTTGCGTAGGTCGTCGGTGATGGTGTGCAGCGATGCGGTGACCTCGGCAAGGCGTGCCGGCGGGATGCTCTTGAAGGCGTTGCTGAGCCACTCGCTGGTCCTGGTCACGCGTTGCCGTCCCGAGGCGGTGAGTCGGATGATGAAGCGGCGCCGGTCGGATGGGTGTGGCTGCCGCTCGGCGATGCCGCTGCGTTCGAGCCGGTCGACGAGGGCGGTCATGCTCGACGTGTTCAAGGCCAGGAGAGCGCCCAGCTCGCCTTGTCCCATGGGGCCGCGGACGAAGAGGTAGCTGACGGCTTGCGACTCGGTGGTACCGACCCCGAGGTCGTCCGCGACGACGTGGCGGTAGTGCTCGGCGGCGAGGATGAGCTCGCGGAGCCCATCGGTGGCCTTCTTCAGCTCTTCCGGATTGTGACGCTCCATTCCGGCAAACTACCAGAACGCCCGTCGAGAAGCTCGATGATCGCTTGACTTGACGATCGAGCTGATTAGTGGTTCTCTCGGCATGCAGCGCAGCAAGACCGGTCTAGAAAAAGGCCGCACTCGTCATCCGGGAAACTTGAGGCGATGGGAATGAGAGACGAATTCGAAGCCGCGCGTACTTTCGCGAGGATCGCTCAGGAAATGTCGGCGGCGACCGACCTGAGCGCCGCAGGCCAGCGGATCGTCGAGTTGGCCAAGACAATCACCGGCTGCGACTCGGCCGCGCTGTGGACGCTGGAACCAGGCGACCAGATGCGGCTGAGGGCCGCAACAGACCCGGAGGCGGCCGAGCACACCAACGAAGTCGTGAGTGCTTCGCGGTCCGGCGTCGAATGGGACTGCCTGCACCTATCATCGGCCGTGCGAGTCGACGATCTTCGATCCGAACGCCGCTGGCCGAACTACTGCGCGGCGCAGCTCGGCTTAGGCATGCCCGCTTTGTCCATGACGGCGTTCCCGCTACTCACCGACGCGGGCGTCTACGCCCTCGTGCTTGGTTCCGCTCAGTCCGGGTTCTTCACCCACGAGCTGCTAACGATCGGGTCGATCCTGGCTGATCACGCCGGGCTCAGCCTCAGCGCCGCCTCGTCCGGCGAGAGGGCCGCGAACATGGAATTAGCACTCGGCTCGAACCGGCGCATCGGCATCGCCCTCGGCGTCATCATGTGTCAGGACCGCTGCACCGACGAGCAGGCCTTCGCCCTGCTGCGGAAGGCATCCCAGACCACACACCGCAAGCTCCGCGATGTCGCCGAAGAAGTCATCTTCACGGGTCTCGTTCCCGAACCCGCCTCCGCCGACGCCATCTCCGCGGCGTAAACCTGCGGTCCCATCTCGTCCAACACGCGGGTTTACCTCATCGCGGGTGCGTCGATTGTGTTCCTAAATCAACCCCGATCAAATCGGCCCGGGCCTGGAGTTCGAGCGCTCGCAGTAGAACGTTCTTGGTCTCGTCGTCGAAGCTCCGAGTAGCTCCTCCCATCCGTTACGGTCGCAGCCCCGATCGATAGTCCCGAACTGCGCCAGCTCAGTGATCACCTGCCACGCCGCATCGATCTCGACGTCTGATGCAGCCCTTCGCCCAAGGCTGCGGCGATGACGGCCCATATCGCGCGATGCGGCCGCGGAAGCCTGCCTCATGAACGGGACGCGGACCGCATTTTCGATCTTGCCTTTACGGCAACCTAACAACCTGTCATGCTGTCGTCGCCCATCTCCGACTAACGCAAGGCAGACATGACCGACTTCACGAGCCCCACCACCTCAGCGCCCCCTCGCCCGATCGGCAAGCAGCGCGGCGGAATCAACGTCGTCCTGCTCAGCATCATCACGCTGGGCATCTACTGGCTGGTGTACATCTTCAAGACCCACAGCGAGATCAAGAAGCACACCGGCATCGGTCTCGGCGGCCCGGTCGCGCTGATCATCGCGATCTTCGTTGGCTTTCTCAACCCGTTCCTACTCGGCAACGATGTCAAGGCAGCTCGTGTTCAAGCCGGAATGCCGGAGCGAGTCTCGGCATTGACCGGCTTTTGGAGCTGGATTCCGATCATCGGAATATTCATCTTCGCCAGCAAGCTGCAGAACGCCCTGAACGAGTACTGGACCGCCGAAGCCGCGACCCAGCGCTAGTCGTCTGCGTTGTTCGCACCGAACTGCGCCCTGAAGGCCGTCAAGCGGGAGTTCGGTGCGAACAACGGCGATAGCGTCCACGCCTGACACGCCAACGCCTGAACCGACTACTGAGATTCCAACGCCCGAGCCGACGCCCACCCCGACCCCGCCGCCTTATCCGAAGGGATACCCGAAGGTCGTCGCGGTCGAGACGTTGCCTGACCAGGTCAGAAGCTGGTACGAGATGGACAACACCAAGCAGGCCGTCGCCATTGCTGACGGAGTGTGGACGCCAATCGCTCCGGGCGCACCGATGCAGGACGCTCTAGCAACGGGAGTTCTCGACGGGTTTTGCGGCTCAATCAAGGCTTACGAACGGGTCTACCTCGCCGGCCAAGAGGCAAGCGGGACCTGCTGGTAGCCCGATCCTACTTCGAGTTGACCAACTGTTGCGCGCGCTGAAACGAGACATGCAGGGCGGTCCCGATGTCGCGCACAGGCACGTCGTGTTCGGCCAGTGCTCTGGCGAGAGACCGCTTATCCTCGCGCGCCTTGGCTAGCGCGGCCTCGGCGGCCTCCTCGGCAGCGTTGATTGCATCGAGCCACTCGGTCACCCGAATGTCCTCGATCGCTTCGATCTCGGTCCTGATCCCGAACGAGTCCTCGGGCACGTCCAGCGTGATCGCTATGAGCGACTTCGCCATGTCGTCAACCTCGGACAACCGGCGGGCTTGGGTGAGGCCGTCGATGTCGGGCACGCGCACCATCCACCACTTACCCTCGCGGGCCACCCGTACCGTGTAGGTTTCCACCCCGGTCACGCTCCCTTGCAGATCTTGATTAGCTTGCGCATCTTGTCCATCACTCCAGCTGACACCATGCGATGGCTGACAGGTAGCGGGAACTGGTGCTCACCGCACGGGCAGCGGTAGTTGGCGTGCCGTCCGTCGCTGCGCAGCTCGATCCAACCAGCGCTGGTCAGCTCCTTGATCGCTTTGCGTGTCTGCTCGTCGCTGGTCTAACTTTAGTCTATAGACCCTAGACACTTCTAGTCAAGGGGACCTAGACACTTTGTTGCCGTCGCGGTCCTCGCGCCACTCATTGCCGCACATTCGGCAGAGTCAGCCCCGTTCGGCTGTCATCGGGTCTCGTTGAAGCAACACCCGGCCGCCCTTCAGTGGGTGGCCATCGGGGCAGAATTTCGGCTTAGTCTCGGCCCCAAACCCTTCTGGGGTCCGCTCGATCTGCGCCATATTTCTGCACCGTACCCGTTACACCCGACTGCTATTTACTGACTAAATAGTGATTTGGGGGGCCCGCCACAGGCAGACCCCCCGCAAATGCTCCCCCATCTGGACTCGAACCAGAAACCCTTCGATTAACAGTCGAATGCTCTGCCAATTGAGCTATGGGGGATTACCGGCATTCCCGCCCGTCCGGGGACGCGTGGGGCAGCGCGTAGAAGGATAACTCATTCCCCGACTCCCCCGCGCAACCCCCTTACGGCGGTGGCAGACTGGCAGACGTACAGCGACTGGCAGACGCACAGAGAAAGGCGGCAGGCATGAAAGCCTCGTTCATCGTCGGTGGTCTTGTCGGTTATGTCCTTGGCGCCAGGGCGGGCCGGGAGCGCTACGAGCAACTGGTCGCAGTCGGCCGCCGTATCGCCGGCAGCCAGACCGTTCAAGCTACGGCTGGCGTCCTTCAGGCCCAGGCCAACGATATAGCGGGGCGAGCGCGCGGAAAGCTCGCTGGCAAAATTCCGTTGATCGGCCACCCGTCGGATTACTCGGCCAGTGCGACCAACTCAGGCGGCGCGAACGGTCACCGATATCGCGGCTGAGACGTCAACCTCGACCGACAAGGGGCGGCAGCGCGTCGTTTCCGTAGGATGCCCGGTGTGACGCGAGCAGAGCATTCGGGCCTGCCCGCAGACCTTCCCGGCGTGTGGGATGAAGCCTATTACGGGCCTCCGCGCGGCCAGGGCGAGCTACCTTTCGAGCCCACAGCGCCCCAAGCGGGTCGAACAAGCGACGGAAGCCGTGCGAAGCCGATGCGCGACGAGATGTTCGATGCGCAACGGCAACTTCGGCCATCGTGGCGGGGCGTCGGTGCGGCGCTGAACGACTTGGGTCCAGCGGGTCTGACTTCCAGGCAGACCACGATTACTCGCTTGCTCGAAGACGATGGCGTGAGCTACCGCGCTCACGGGGCAGCGATGCAGCCCGCCTGGAATCTCGATGTTCTTCCACTGGTCATCGACGAGGACGACTGGGCAGGGCTAGCGCCTTCGGTCATTCAACGCACGGAGCTACTCGACGAGGTTCTCAGCGATCTCTACGGTGCACGCCGCCTCATTCGTGAAGGGCTGCTGCCACCGGCAGTCGTGTTCGGTCACGAAGGCTTCATCCGCGATGCGGACCGGATTCGGATACCCGGACCGCGGCAACTCTTCCTCAGCTCCACCGATCTAGCCCGGGACTCCGACGGCAACTGGCGGGCACTCGCAGATCGGACGCAAGCACCCTCGGGCGCCGGTTTCGCGATGGAGAACCGGAGTGTGCTGTCCCGTGCCCTCCCCGGGCTCTATCGCGGCACCGGTGTGCATCGCATCGCCCCCTTCTTCCACACCCTGCGAAGAGCGCTACAAAACATCGCGCCCAAGCACGGCCAAGATGAACGGCACACACCGCGGGTCGTGCTGCTCAGCCCCGGTCCTGACAGCGAAACCGCCTTCGATCAAGCTTTCCTGTCATCTCTGCTGGGCTTGCCGCTGACCGTCGCCGCCGACCTGACCGTCCGCGACGGTCGCGTCTGGCAACGGTCGCTGCACCGACTGGAGCGGGTGGACGTGATCCTGCGCCGGGTCGACGGCATGTACTCAGACCCGCTGGAGCTACGGCCCGACTCCCAGCTGGGCGTGCCCGGGCTGGTCGAGGCGGCCCGGAACGGCTCCGTCTCGATCGTCAACTCCCTCGGCGCAGGGGTACTGGAGAATCCCGGGCTGTTTCCGTTCCTCCCGAAGATCTGCCAAGTGTTGCGTGGCGAATCGCTTCAGCTCGAATCGGCGCGGACCTGGTGGTGTGGGGATGCGGTGTCGCGTAGCCACGTGCTGGCCAATCTCGACCACCTGGTGCTCAAACCACTCGCGCGATCGGTCGGAAGCCGCACCCAAGCCGGCTGGCAGTTGCCCCAAGGCCGGCGCAACGAGCTCGCGGCTCAGATCGACGCCGAGCCATACAACTGGGTCGGTCAGGAACCGCTAGCGATGAGCACCGTGCCGACCTGGCAACCGGGCGGCCTCGATCCTCGGCCGTTCGTTCTTCGGACCTTCGCGGTCGCCGACGAAGGCTCGTACGAGCTCATGCCCGGTGGTCTCAGTCGCGCGCCGCTCAAGCGGGACTCACTGGTGATCTCGCACGCCTTAGGTGCGATCAGCAAAGACGTGTGGGTACTTAGCGCCTCGCCGCAGCAAGGTGACGAGTCACAGCGCGCTGGGCTGACCGGTCCTGAGACGGTATCGGCAGCCGTATCGCCGCGGGTGGGCGAAGACCTCTACTGGCTCGGCCGCTACACCGAGCGTGCCGAGAGCGTGAGCCGACTGATTCGCGTCGTCGACAATCGCTGGCGGGACCTGCACCCAGCTCCGAACGCGGCGTTGGCGCGATGTCTGGCCACGCTACTGCAGACACTGACCTCCGTAACAGGCACTTGGCCCGGGTTTGTCGGGGACGGCGCCGGCGCGAGATTGAGCGCGCCCGAAGCAGAGATTCGCTCGCTGATCGCTGATGATTCCCGGCCTGGGACTCTCGCGCACGATCTGAGCCGGATTCGCGGCCTGGCCAATGCCGTACGCGATCAGCTGTCGGCCGATACCTGGACGGTGCTGAGCGGGCTCGATCGCAGCCTGCTGCCCGTGACAGCGAGCGGCGGACTCTCGCAGTCCCTCGAGGCCACCTCCGCCGATCTAGCTCGGCTGCTGCAGGCGATGCTGGCGTTTTCGGGCCTGGTGGCCGAAAGCATGGTGCGAGACACCGGCTGGTACTTGCTCGATGCCGGCCGTCGCGTGGAGCGGGCGCTTCAAATCACCGGACTGCTTCGATACTCCCTGGTCGATCCGCACCCGGCGGCAGCCGAGAACCTCATCACCGAATCCGTCCTGATTGCAGCGGAAAGCATCATCACACATCGGCGGCGCTATCCCGCCCACGCCGGGGTCGACACCGTGCTCGAGCTCCTGCTCTGTGACACCGGCAACCCGCGAGCGCTGGCATTTCAACTGGACCGGCTCGAGGCCGACCTGGCCCAGACCTCTTCTGATCATCCAACTCCCCCGACTGCACCCGAGCTCGCTGCCGTCATCAGCAGAGCAAAATCGCGGCTCACCGGCGCAGATATAGCCACCCTCAGCAACTCGAGCCAGGCTACATCGCGGACGGAGCTCGCCGGGCTGCTCGACGGCGTGCTCGACGATCTGCATACCGCTCATCAACTCATCGAGGGCACGTACTTCACCAAACAGGGCCGACTGCAGCCACTGGACGGCAGCCTGTGACTCGCTATTCACTCGTTCACCGAACGAGCTACGCGTATCAGTCGCCGGTCGAACGCAGTTATGGCCGCGCCCATCTCAAACCCGGCGACGAAACTGGTCAACGCTGCCTGAACACCACGCTCGAAATCGTGCCGCCGCCATCAGACATTAGCGATCACGTCGATTACTTCGGCAATATCTCTACGTTCTACCTGGTGCGACGCCGACACACCAGCCTCACCGTCACGGCCCGCAGCGAGTTGGAAGTCAGCCGCGAAGCTCCTTCGACAGCCGTCCTGACTGCATTGGATGACTACAGCTGGGAGCAGCTGCGTGGTCAGCTACCAGAGCACCATGAGGTAGTCGAATACTGCCTGCCATCGACTCGAATCAAGCCCTCGACTGCAGTTTCTTCTTACGCCAAAGAGATTTTCACGCCGGGACGGGCGGCCGGCGAGGTCATCGCCGACCTTTGTCATCGCATCAACACCGACTTTCAATACCGTTCTGGATCGACGACCGTAGCGACCACAATCGAGCAGTTGCTGCGGCAACGAACCGGCGTCTGTCAGGATTTCGCCCACCTCGCAGTGGGTTGCCTGCGCTCGGTCGGGCTGGCAGCCCGCTATGTGAGCGGTTATCTCGAGACCTCACCGCCACCAGGGAGACCAAAACTGCAGGGCGCAGATGCCTCGCACGCGTGGGCGTCGGTATTCGTCCCGGAGCTCGGTTGGATCGACTTCGATCCGACCAACGACCAGTGGGTCGACGGCCGGTATCTGGTCGTCGCACGCGGCCGAGACTACGGTGATGTGCCGCCGTTGAAAGGCGTTATCGTCACCGATTCTGCCCGCTCGAATATGACAGTGAATGTCGACGTCACGAAACTGAGCTGAGCTGGGCGCCCAGACGACCGCTACTCGGTCGGCGCGCTGGTCGCTCTGGCCAGGTAGTTCAGCAATACGGCACGATCAGCAGGCGTGTCAGGCGTCGAGCTATCGAACCGGGCAGTCCAGGTCAGGCCATCTACCCCGGGCACCCGACGGGCGACGATTCGACCGGTGCCTCCCGGGAGATTGACCTGTTCCGAGCGAGCGATACTCGTCTCTACGCGAGTTCGGACCACGGCCGGCAGGTTGCGCGGTTCGGTGAGCGCCAGGCTGATCGGCAGTCGGTCAGTGACCAACCCGGCAAAGTCCGAGTCGGTAGCGAGATCGCCCTCGATCACCACCAGCTTGTCATCTGCCCAGTTGGCTTTCACCACACGATCCCAGCCGATCCGGCGCCAACCCGACCCTGCCGGCGGCTCAGCTGGCGCCCCAACCTGCGACACCGACTCGGGAACCCACAAACCGACGTTCGTCGCGACGACGACCGGCTGTGATTCATCACGCACATCGGCAACGGCAAGGGCCCGCTCATGACCGGCGAACATCTTGCGGAGATCAGCAGGCGGACGAATCCACCTATCCGAAAAGGACAACAAACGCACTACTCTCCTCCGATTGCCCGCAGGCGCAGCTCTCGCCGGCGCTGTTCCAACTGCATCAATTCCGCGAACAACCTGCCCTGCTCGTCGGCATCGGCATTGGCGTCCAATCGTTGCACCCTGGACTTCAGGTTTGCCACCTGCCGGGCCACGACCTGTTCAGCCAAGCTGTTCACCATCGCTTCGGCATAGCGACTCTGCGCGTCCGTTCCAGATCGCAGCGGCTCGACAGTGAGGGCATTGACCATGGACCGAGCCTCAGAATCAGGCGGCAGATGTTCTGAGACGCGTTCGACCCACAGCGGGCCCCCGGTGGCCGTCGCCGCACCGCCGGCCGCGCCGATCGCGGTCTGCAACTGCTGGTGAACCGCGACCAAAAACGCGCCGGAGCCAAGCTCATCGAATTGCGCGGCGACCACATCGGGGAGCTGTAGTGCCGCCTTGATCACCTCTCGCTCGGTTTGGGCGACCCTCGGCGCCACGCCAACCGGCGATGGCGCCGACGACTGTGAACCCTGGAAGGACTGGGCACCCTGGGAAGGAGGGGCACCGTTGGACGGCTGAACGCGTTGGGACGGCGCCTGCGTCGCGTTCTGCCTGTTGCCATAACCCTGTCTGTTGGCGTAATCGGCCCGATTGCCGTTTGTCGACGCTCGTTCAGAGCCGCCGCGAGGCTGCTGTCGGGCCTGATTGCCACCGCGCTCATTCGTGCGGACGAGACCACGAACCCGAGCCAACACGTCGTCGGGGTTGGCGACGCCGACCAGCTTGGCAACCTCACCGGCGTAGCCGACCCGATGCGCAGGGTCTTTGAGTTGTGCGACCAACGGAATCGCCTCGTTGAGCGCCGCGGCGCGACCCTCGACCGTGTCGAGGTCATAGCGCTTGATCAACGTCTCCAACATGAAGCGCAACAACGGCCGGTTGCCTTCGATCAAGGCACGGACGGCGTGATCACCGCCGGCCTGGCGCAGCTCGCACGGGTCCTTACCGGTCGGTTCGATCGCCACAAACGTCTGCGCCATGAACTTTTGCTCGTCCGCGAAAGCCTTCTCTGCCGCTTTCATACCGGCGGCATCGCCGTCGAAGGTGAAGATCACCTTGGTTTTCGCCTGCGCCTCTTCAGCGCTGTTACTCGACCACAGCCGGCGGATCACGTTGATGTGCTCCGCGCCAAATGCGGTACCGCAACTGGCGACAGCGGTCGTGATGCCGGCCAGATGGCACGCCATCACGTCGGTGTAGCCCTCGACGACCACGGCGGTGTTCTGCTTGGCGATCTCGCGCTTGGCCACGTCCATGCCGTAGAGCAGCTGGCTCTTCTTGTAGATCGGAGTCTCGGGAGTGTTGAGGTACTTGGCTTCGATCTTGTCATCGTCGTGGATCCGCCGCGCCCCGAACCCGACGACCTCGCCGCTGATGTCTTTGATCGGCCACAGCAGCCTGCGATGGAACCGATCGATCATCGAGCCGCGGCCCGATTCCTTCGCCAGTCCGGCCAGATTCAGTTCGGCCGGTGAGAAGCCGCGGCCGAGCAGGTACTTGGTGAGGGAGTCCCACCCGGACGGTGCGTAACCGCAACCGAACTGCTTGGCCACCGTGGCGTCGAACCCCCGCTGAGCCAGAAAGTCACGAGCTGGTTGGGCTTCCGGCGACAGGAGCTGGTCGCAATAGTATGCGGCCGCCAGGGTATGGGCCTCCACCAGGCGAGCTCGCTGACCGGGCTGGCGTTGCGGGCCACTGCCACCTTCGGCGTAGCGCAACTGGATGCCCGCTCGGCTGGCGAGATTCTCGACCGCCTCGGTGAAGGACAGATGCTCGATCTCTTGGACGAACTTGATGACATCGCCGCCGGCGCCGCAGCCGAAACAGTGATAGAGGCCCCGTGCTGGCGAAACCGACAAGGACGGCGACTTCTCATCGTGAAACGGGCAGATGCCCTTGAGATTTCCACCGCCTGCGTTGCGCAGCTGAACGTGCTCGCCGATGACGTCGTCGACCCGGGACTTCTCGCGGACCTCCGCGATGTCCTCGTCGCGAATCCGTCCGGCCATGGCCTCAGTCTATGCGGCAGCACCGACCGGGCCGAGCTATCGGCGCGGGCGTACCAGCCGAGCATGCCAGGCAATAGCCGCCGAATCGGTCAGCTGGGCGACCTGGTCGATGACCACCCGCAACCGTGCCGCGTCATCGGCAGCTAGACGCCAGTCGTGCCGCAACACCTCTGACAACGCCGACTCCCCCGCGGACAGTAGCGCCCCCACCAACTCGGCGAGCACCCGTCGCTGGTGGGCCAGCAAGTCATCAACCTTCGGGCGTCGCATCACGTAGCGAAGAGCGATCGCCTTCAACAACGCACATTCCGCGGCCACGACCGGGGGCACGACGAGATCGGCTGCGTACCGACCGAGCGGACCGGTGCCGTGCTCGGCCCGGGTGGCGGCCACTGCGGCGCCTGCGAATCGGCCTGTGAGCTCGCTAGTTGCCCGCTTCGACGCCACCTGCGCGCGATAGCTACCGTCATAGCCCGTCAGATCTCGCAGTGCTGGGAGCTCGAGAAGGTCGGCGAGCACCGATTCGAGATCCCTGGGGGCGAGCGGCGAATAGTGTTGCGCGGCGAGTACGCACAACTCGGCCAGCTCCGAATCATCCAGCTCGCCGATGCGGATGTAGCCGGAGTGCACGCCGTCTTCGACATCATGGACGGAATAAGCCACGTCATCGGCCCAATCCATCACCTGCGCCTCGAGGCATCGCTGGCCATCCGGGCGAGAGTCACGTAGCCATCGATAAGCGGGCAGATCCTGGGTGTAGACGCCGAACTTGCGGGCTTCGATGGTGCGTGGCCAGGGGTACTTGCAGACCGCGTCCAGGCTCGCCCTGGTCAGGTTCAAACCGGCAGAACGTTGTTCGGGATCGAGAACTTTCGCCTCCAGCCGAGTCAGGATCCGCAGGGTTTGGGCATTGCCCTCAAAACCTCCACAGTCCTCGGCGACCTCGTTGAGCGCGTCTTCGCCGTTGTGACCGAACGGCGGATGCCCCAGGTCGTGTGCCAAGCCGGCTGTGTCGGTGATGTCGGGATCGCAGCCAAGCAAACCGCCGATCTCCCGAGCGATTTGCGCGACTTCGAGGGAATGGGTCAGCCGAGTTCTGGGAAAGTCGTCCTGGCCCGGCGAAACGACCTGCGTCTTGTCCGCCAACCGGCGAAACGCATAGGAATGCAGCACACGCGCCCGGTCGCGTTGGAATTCGCCGCGATCGGCTGCCTCGGTCACCTCGATAGGGGCGTACTGGCCGCGTTTGGCCGCTTCACCAACCAACCGCTGAGCATCGGACGGGCTGTAGCCGAAGGTACGGCCGGTGTCTCGAACGGCTTGATCGGCTTGATCGGCTCGATCGGCTCGATCGGCATGGCCGCGCGGGCCGTTCAGACGTGCTCCTCGATCCACTCTGCAAACTGCTGCAGGTTCTGCAGCCACATGCCGACTGTGAACTTCAGCTGCTCGTGGCTGGTGCCGCCTTCGAAATCAAAGGCTTGCTCAGCACACACACCGACCAGGCCGTCGTCGGGGAGAACCGTGTAGGCCTTCGGAAACAGCTTGCTGCGGTTCCAGTCGTCGAGCACCAGCGCCAACGTCGGCCTCAGTTCCACGTCGAAACGACGGTTGAGGTACAGCCTGGCCTGAAGGACCTCTTGGTCCTGACCGTAGTGAAAGAAGTAGACGCTGAAGTTCTCCCACCGGACGGCAAGGTCGCCATCATCGTCGATGATCGACCGCAGACCGTAGTCGGCAAGGATGCGCTGTAACACCGCTGTCCCCGGCAACACAGTTGGGCCTTCGCGACGCCCGATGGCAAGCCCGATCAGCCGCCGCCGATCGATCTCCTCGTGGTGAGGTTCGGCGGCTTGATCGGCCTTTCGGCGGCTGCGGTGTTCGACACCCGGATCGATCGAGCCACCGCGGTCGCTGGCGCCGCCGTCACGACGATGCTCGACCGCAGCGCGGGCAGCAGCCCCCGCCGCAGCAGCCATACGTGAAAACCGACCAGACACCCCTGCGAGATTACCCGTACGGCCTGTGCGCCGCAGGAGCTCACCACCACCTCAGCGAGAGTCGCTGCCGCCGCCACCGTTTGCCCGACCAGCTTCCAGCCGCGCAATCGGAATCCGGAACGGCGAGCACGAGACGTAGTCCAGACCGACCTCGTGGAAGAAGTGCACCGAGTCCGGATCGCCGCCGTGTTCGCCGCAAACGCCCAACTTCAGGCCCGGACGGACGGCACGGCCGCGTTCGGTGGCGATCCGCACGAGCTCACCGACACCTTCACGGTCGAGCGATTCAAACGGCGATACGCCGAAAATGCCCTTCTCGAGGTAGTGCGAGAAGAACGCGGCTTCGACGTCATCGCGCGAGAAGCCCCACGTCGTTTGGGTCAGATCGTTCGTGCCGAAGGAGAAGAACTCCGCGGATTCGGCGATCTGACCGGCGGTCAACGCCGCTCGGGGTAGCTCGATCATCGTGCCGATCAAGAACTCCAGGTGCGCGCCGGTCTCCTGGCGCACCTCGCGGGCGACCTTGATGATGTCGTCCTTGATGGCTTCGAATTCCTGGACAGCGCCCACCAGCGGCACCATGATCTCTACGCGCGGGACACCACCGGCCTGCACGCGCAGCGCCGCAGCCTCCAAGATCGCTCTGGACTGCATTTCGAACAATCCGGGGATCACCAGGCCCAGCCGAACGCCTCGAAGTCCCAGCATCGGGTTCTGTTCGTGCAACCTGTGCACGGCCTGCAACATCCGCAAGTCGCCTTCACGCGGTTCACCCCGCGACTCGGCGACCGCCACCCGAACCGAGAGCTCCGTGATGTCCGGCAAGAACTCGTGCAGCGGTGGGTCGAGCAGCCGAATCGTTACCGGTAGGCCGTCCATCGCTTCGAAGATGCCGAGGAAATCGTCACGCTGCAGCGGAAGCAGTTCAGCGAGCTGACGTTCCCGTTCGGCGTCGGTATCAGCGAGGATGAGCGCCTCGACGAGCGAGCGTCGATCGCCCAGGAACATGTGTTCGGTACGGCACAAACCGATACCTTGAGCGCCGAACCGGCGGGCCCGGGCCGAGTCCTCCTCGGTGTCGGAGTTCGCTCGCACCGCCATCCGCCGCGATCCGTCCGCGACCTTCATGATCCGGTGAACGGCGCGAACCAGATCGTCTGCGTCTGCGCTGTCGGGATCGAGCTCGCCCTCGAAGTAGCGCACAACCGGGGAGTCGACCACCGGCACCTCCCCGAGAAAGACCTCGCCTGACGTGCCATCGATCGAGATCAGGGTGCCTTCGGGGTAGATCGTGCCGTCCTTGGTGGTGAAATGGCGTTCCTTGGTATCGACATCGATACCCTCGGCGCCGCAGACGCAGGTCTTGCCCATGCCGCGCGCGACCACGGCAGCATGACTGGTCTTACCGCCCCGGCTGGTGAGAATTCCCTGGGCAGCGATCATTCCGTCGAGGTCATCGGGGTTCGTTTCGCGACGGACCAGGATCACCTGCTCGCCACTGCGCTTCCATTTGATCGCGGTATAGGAATCGAAAACCGCTTTGCCCACGGCAGCGCCGGGTGAAGCGTTCATGCCCTGAGCGATCTTCTGCGTCGATGCCCGCTCGTCGAAGTGCGGGAACATCAACTGCGCCAACTGCGCGCCAGTAACCCGCTGCAACGCCTCGTTCTCGTCGATCAGACCTTCGTCGATGAGCTGCGTGGCTATCCGGAAAGCTGCTCCCGCGGTGCGCTTGCCCACGCGGGTCTGCAACATCCACAACTTGCCGCGCTCGATGGTGAACTCGATATCGCACAAGTCGCGGTAGTGCTCTTCCAGCTGCGCCATGATCGACATGAGTTCGTCGTAGGACTTCTTGTCGAGGGTCTCCAGGTCGGCCAGCGACAGGGTGTTTCGGATGCCGGCTACGACGTCCTCACCCTGAGCGTTCTGCAGGTAATCGCCGTACACGCCCTTGGCGCCGGAGGCCGGGTCGCGGGTGAAGGCGACGCCGGTGCCCGAATCCGAGCCGACGTTGCCGAATACCATCGAACAGATGTTCACCGCCGTACCGAGGTCAGCGGGGATCCTCTCCTGGCGGCGGTAGAGGATCGCTCGAGGCGCATTCCAGGATTCGAAGACGGCCCGCACGGCCAACGTCAGCTGTTCCCGTGGGTCCTGCGGAAATTCGCGCCCGGCCTGCTCGACGACGACCTGCTTGTATGTCTCGACCAGCTTGCGGAGGTCCTCTGCGTCCAGGTCGAGATCGTTCTTCGTACCTTTGGCGGTCTTCGCCGAATCCAGAGCGTCCTCGAAGTGTTCGCCGGCGATGTCGAGCACGGTCTTTCCGAACATCTGGATCAGTCGCCGATAGGAATCGAAGGCGAAACGCTCGTTGCCGGCCTGGGCGGCTAGCCCGCGTACCGACTGGTCGTTGAGACCGATGTTGAGGACCGTTTCCATCATGCCGGGCATGGAGAACTTCGCCCCAGAGCGCACCGAGACGAGTAGCGGGTCATCGGACTGACCCAATTTCTTACCCATCTTCACCTCGAGGGCCTGGAGGTGCTCGGCCACTTCGGCCGCCATCTCTTCGGGCTCACGACCACTGGCCAGATAGGCCTGGCATGCTTCGCTGGTGATGGTGAATCCCGGGGGCACCGGTAGACCCATCTTCGTCATCTCGGCAAGGTTTGCGCCCTTACCGCCAAGCAAGTCCTTGAGGTCTCGGTTGCCCTCAGAAAAGTCGTAAACAAATTTCGTCATCGCACGCACCGCCGGGTTTCGATCGAGAAGCGAGTCGGATAAGAGAGTCGAATTAGACTAGTCCAGGTAAGCCTTTTCGGCCCTTGCTAGGTGTGCAATTTGGCCAACGAATGTCGGCTACGACACAGCCTGGGTCCTAACCCTACGCGCGGACGGTGATCCGCATCTCGGGAGTCAGCCGCCCGAATCAGCGAGTTCGGCACCGAAGGGAACGACGCGAGACCCGCGATCTGCCAGCCAGCCCTCGGGTAGCGACACCGAGCGGGCTCCAGACGTGCGACCCCGAGGTCGGCCGAGCACCTCGAGCGGAAACGGCTGGCTGAGGTCCATCTGGTGAAGTAGCTCATCCAGCTCGCTCAGAGCGGACGCCATCGCCATCGATCGGCGTAGTTCCGAGCCGACGTTGAAGCCCTTCAGGTACCAGGCGACGTGCTTGCGGAAGTCGATCACGCCGCGTTCCGCGCCGAGCCATTCCGCGAGCAATTCGGCGTGCCGCAGCATGGCGCGCGCCACCTGAGCGAGGTCGGGCAGGTGGATTTCACTCGCTCCACCGAACGCGGCGGCCAGATCGCCGAACAGCCATGGACGCCCGAGGCAGCCTCGCCCGACGACGACGCCGGCACACCCTGTCTCGCGGACCATGCGGACCGCATCGGCAGCTTCCCAGATGTCGCCGTTGCCCAGCACGGGTATATCGAGCAACGAGGCAAGTTCGGCGATCGGCTCCCAATCGGCCTGGCCGCCGTAGAAGTCTGCTGCGGTGCGCCCGTGCAGAGCGACGTAGGCCACGCCGGCGTCTTGTGCGCGAAGCGCGGCCTCGCGATACGTCAGGTGGTCATGGTCGATGCCAAGGCGCATCTTGACGGTCACCGGAACCTGACCGCCCGCGGCCTGGACCGCAGCTTTGACAAGATCATCGAAGAGATTGATTCGCCAGGGTAGGGCCGAACCGCCCCCGCGCCGGGTCACTTTCGGCACCGGGCAGCCGAAGTTCAGATCGACGTGATCGGCGAGATCGTCCTCGACGATCATCCGCACCGCTTGCCCCACCACCGACGGGTCAACCCCATAGAGCTGCATCGAGCGCGGTCGCTCGTCCTCGGCGAAAGAGATCATCCGCATCGTCTTCGGGTTGCGCTCGACGAGTGCCCGGGACGTGATCATCTCGCAGATGTAGAGGCCGGCGCCGTACTCCCGGCACAGCCGTCGAAAGGCGACATTCGTGATACCGGCCAGCGGAGCGAGCACAACTGGTGGGTCCACCGTGATCCGATCGCCCAATTCGAGCGGACCGGCAACCGCGGCCAGTTGATCGGTCAACAGCCGATCAGCCGTTCGGCCAGGTAGCCCTCGACCTTGTCCAAGGAGATCCGCTCCTGAGTCATCGTGTCGCGTTCCCGAACGGTGACGGCGTGGTCTTCCAGCGTGTCGAAGTCGACGGTGACGCAGAACGGCGTTCCGATCTCGTCCTGCCGGCGATAGCGCTTTCCGATCGCCTGAGCGTCGTCGAAGTCGACATTCCAATGCTGACGCAAGGTCGCGGCCAGATCGCGTGCCTTGGGCGAGAGGTCGGCGTTGCGCGACAACGGCAGCACTGCGACCTTGACCGGCGCCAGCCGCTTGTCGAGCCGGAGCACGGTGCGCTTGTCGACACCGCCCTTGGTGTTGGGAGCCTCGTCCTCGGCGTAGGCATCGAGAAGAAAAGCCAGCGTGGCCCGGGTCAAACCAGCCGCCGGCTCGATCACGTATGGCCGGTAGCGCTCGTTCGTTTCCGGATCGAGGTAGCTCAGGTCGGTTCCCGAACGCTCGGAGTGCGTCGTCAGGTCGAAATCGGTCCGGTTGGCGATGCCTTCGAGTTCGGCGAACTCCGAGCCACCAAATTCGAAGCGGTACTCGATGTCGACGGTCCGCTTCGAGTAGTGCGACAGCTTCTCTTTCGGGTGTTCGAAGAAGCGCAGGTTCTCCGGGTTGATCCCGAGGCCGATATACCAGTCCCAGCGCGCCTGCAGCCAGTACTCGTGCCACTGTTCATCGGTGCCCGGCGGGACGAAGAACTCCATCTCCATCTGCTCGAACTCGCGGGTTCGGAAAATGAAGTTGCCTGGGGTGATCTCGTTTCGAAACGACTTGCCCGTCTGCGCGATGCCGAACGGCGGCTTCTTGCGGGCGGTCGTCATCACGTTCTTGAAGTTCAGGAAAATTCCCTGGGCCGTCTCCGGACGTAGGTACGCCAGGCCCGAGGCATCTTCGACCGGGCCCAGATAGGTCTTCATGAGGCCCGAAAACTCGCGCGGTTCCGTCCAAGTGTGCCGGTTGCCGCAGTTCGGGCACGCAATGTCATCGAGCGTCCATTCGCCACCGGCGCTCCCGTCGGCCGCCGTCGGCTTGCGGCCCTTCTTCGCCTCGAACTCCTCGATCAGGTGGTCTGCGCGATAGCGCTTGTGGCAGTTCGTGCACTCCGTCAGCGGGTCGGAGAACGTCGCTACGTGGCCCGAGGCCTCCCAGACCGCCGGCGGGAGCACCACGGCCGAGTCCAACCCGACCACGTCATCACGGGTCGTGACCATCGTGCGCCACCACTGACGGCGGATGTTCTCTTTGAGTTCGACACCGAGCGGACCGTAGTCCCAGGCCGACCGAGTCCCGCCATAGATCTCGGCAGCCGGAAAGACGAAGCCACGACGCTTCGCGAGGCTGACTACAGAATCATTGCGATCCACGGGCACGAGAGGACTCCATTACCGACGATTCGAGCGTTGCTTTCCCTCAAGGATATCGGCCTGGCAAACCTCGTATCGTGCTCAGGATCTGGGTGCGACCCGTCCGTCCGGCTGCAAATCGCCCAGATACACCGACATCGTGCGAATGATGGTCTTCTTGGGTCGACTGGTCAACGGCTCATCCCACACCGGAAATGCACCGGCGAGCACGGGATTCTGCTGTGGCGTCGTCCAGGGAACGGCCGTTTCGACAAATGAGACAACGGTGATCGGACGGTTGTCGGTCCAATTCGACCGTACCGCTAACAAGGTCTGCGGTGTCGACTCGGACAACAGCACCGCCTGCACTCCGCATTTGATTCGCAATGCGGGCAGGAAAATCCGGCCGCCGTCGGTGTTGTCAGCGATGACTACATGATCATCACCGACCCGCGCGCACACCGAATCGACGAACGCCCGCGCTCCGGCGTACTGAGTTGTCGAGACGACCGGTCGAAGGAACAGCAGCGGCGCCGTCGCCACCAACAGCCCCGCGATGAGAGCCATCGGCCATAACCGTGGAAACCGCCGCCCGAAGATCCGTAAGGCGCCGGTGGCTGCGACCAATCCGAGCGGTATCACTATTGGTAGGAATCGCCGCATTGCCCAGATCTGGTCAGGCGTGATCAAGGACCGATTGAGGTAGAGCAGGCTGGCGGCGCCCTGCACACTCAGCACCGCGGTCAGCCAGACGTCGCGACGCCGCCAACCCTGAACCAGCAGCAGCGAGACGCCTATTGCTCCCAGCACCACGACCGGCCAGGAGAAGTACCACGCCAACCAACTGATGGTGTTCTCGTCGTAGGTACGGGTGCCGTCAACCGCCAAGTGATTCGCAGCCTGCCGCGTTGCGATGGCCGCGGACGCCGCGACATGGCGCTCGTAGAAGAGCGGGCGAAGCGCCATTGCGACGAACCCGAGCAACACCACGACCGCTGTCCACGACACCCACTTCGAACTGCTACCGCCGAGCCTGGCCCGCAGGCCTTCGAGACCGGGCAAGAACCTGGACCCGACCGCAAGTAGCGCCACGACGATGGTCAGAGCCGTCAAATCCCTGATCTGACCCCACGACGTCATCTCGTAGGTCGCGCTGTTACGAGCAAGATCGATGAACGCCAGCCCGACGCTCACCGAGGCGCCAAACAGCACCCACAGCAGGCACTGATGTAACTCGCGGCGGCGGCTGGCTGACCGGGCCAAGGCCGCCACGAGCCCGAGGGCAAAAATAACTCCCAGCAGGAAGATCAAGCCGTCCGTACGGGACAGGAAGGTCGCACCGAGCGCAACACCCGCCGCCGATGAGCGCAGCGGACTTGGAGACTTGAGCGCCGCCCGCAACAACACCAACCCACCGATACCGAGGATCAGTGCCGTCGGTTCGGTATAACTTGACCGGCTGAACGCGATCATGGGCAGTGAGGTGGCCATCGCGATCATCGGAACGAGCGCCCAGGCCGGTCCAAGCAAGCGGCGGCCGAAGGCGTACACACTCATCAGGGCGACCCCGCCGACGGCCAGGTTCGCGGCCAACACACCGCTCTCGCCGGCGAACCAGCCACCTGTGGCGAAGAGGCCAGGAACAAGCGAGGAGCCCTGCGGTTCCCAATGATTGCCGACCTGGAAGAAACCGCTCGTATCGACGTAAGCACCGGACACGTCCTGCGCGCCGGTTACCGCATCACCGTTGGGGATGTTCGGCGACGCGTGGTGGACCATCCAGATCGCCCGCAGCGTATAAACGGCGGGATCGCGGACCACGATGTAGTACTCGGAGGTGTACCCCAGATTGACCAGGACGAACGCGATCGCCACAATCACCGCTACCGCCGACCAGCGAGCCGAACGCCGTTCGGCGGTCATCGGCTCAGGCAACAGGCGCCGACCGACGAACAGGGCCGCCACGAATAGACAGAGCACCGGTAGCTTTCGGAACTGACCGAAGGTGGCCAGCGGTCCGACCGCCACGACCGCACACAGGAAGATCACAATCGTCGCGTCGGGGACGGCACTCAACCGACGCGTCCACGGTCCGCCACGGCGCTCGGTGCCCTCAGAATCCACCGGGGCGTATGCGGCTACCGGAACCGAGGCGGCGCCGGCACGGGTCGTCGACACCTAGTCACCTCCGCGCGGTCGTCCCGCCTCATTGAACGCACAAATATTGTTCAGACAGCTAACTGTTGCCTGGGCAACTGTCTCAGACGCTGTCGTTCGGCTCCACTCCAGCGTCCGTTTCCTGTTCCATTTGCTGTTCCGTTTGCTGGCCCGGTCCTTGGCCCGCAACCCGGGCCACCCAGTCCGCGTCGGGCGCTCGGTCACTGGCTCGAAGGGTCATCGCGCCGTCCGCGCCGATCGTCACGAGCATTTCGAAGGCGCTGGGCTGGTCGATGGCCTGCGCCATCAGCCCGGTGGCGGCCAACTTCACCTCGTAGCCGCCGAGCCCTCTGCGATAGGCGCCGACCGATTCCCATTCGCTGATCATGATCCACGCGGACTCGTCATCAGTTGCTCGGCCGAGGCTGCCCTGGATGAATCCCGGCCGCGCCGCCAGCGCGGCCAAAGCCACTCGGCCGCGCTCTCGAAACAGCTCGATGTCCTCGGCGGGCCGAAAGTGCAGCACGGCGATCATGAATTCGCCCTGCCCAGTCGCGACCGGCCCGCTCGCGACCGGCTGGGGACTGCCTGCCCGTCAGTAGGAACCTCGGGCACCGGTTGATTGACGGCTCCCCCGTAGCGGCGATCTCGGCGCGCGTAGTTCTCGCAGGCTTGCCAAAGATTGCGCCGATCGAAGTCTGGCCATGGAGTGTCGACGAACAGCAGTTCTGCATAAGCGGACTGCCAAAGCAGGAAGTTCGAGGTCCGTTGCTCGCCAGAGGATCGGATGAACAGGTCGACGTCTGGCAGGTCAGGCTCGTCGAGAAAGCGCGCGAACATCTTCTCGTCGATCTTGTCGGGCTTGAGTTGACCGAGTGCGGCGAGTGCGGCGATCTTGCGGGTAGCGTCGACGATCTCGGCCCGGCCACCGTAGTTGACGCAGAACTGCAGGGTCAATCGATCGTTGTCCTTGGTGTATTGCTCGGCATCCTCGAGTTGGCTGAGCACCGTTCGCCACAATCGCGGGCGCCGGCCGGCCCACCGGATTCGTACGCCCAGGTCGTTGAGTTCATCGCGTCGGCGGCGAATGACGTCTTTGTTGAAGCCCATCAGAAATCGTACTTCGTCCGGCGAGCGTCGCCAGTTCTCGGTAGAGAAGGCATACGCCGAGATCACCTTCACGCCAATTTCCATCGCACCGAACAGCACATCCATCAACGCACCTTCACCGGCGCGGTGACCTTCGGTGCGTGGCAAGCCGCGCTGGTTAGCCCATCGTCCGTTGCCGTCCATGACGATGGCGACGTGCTTGGGCACGAGCTCGGACGGAATAGCCGGCGGGCGGGCTCCAGATGGGTGCGGTGGGGGCGGTGGCCAGTTCGCAGACATTGCCCAACCGTAGTCCGAGCGGACCGCCGCTCAGCGATCGACGAGGGGTAGGGACCGGATTCCCCGCTCCAGGTGCCACTGCAGATGTGCGGCGATCAGCCCACTGGCCTCGCGGCAGGCCGTCGCGGACGCGGTGTCGGCGACCGGCCAATCGCTGGAGAGCAGGGCCGCCATGAGCTCCAGCGATTCCGACTGAGGCCGCGCGCTGCCTGCCGGACGGCAGTTCGGGCAGACAGCCCCGCCGGCGGCGATATGAAATGCCGCGTGCAGGCCCGGTGCTGAGCACACAGCGCATTCCTTCAAAGCCGGTTCCCAGCCCGCGAGCGACATCGATCGGATGAGAAATGCGTCGAGAATCAATGAGGGATCGTGCTCGGCGCGCGCCAAGGACTTCAACGCTCCGACGAGCAGCAGGTACTGGCGCAGGGCAGGCTCGCCCTCTTCGGCGGTGAACCGCTCGGCGGTCTCGCAAATGGCAACCGCTGCCGTCCAGGCCGAATAGTCCGATGAGAGCTTTGCCCCGTAGTTCTCGACGGTTTCCACCTGCGTTACCAGGTCAAGGCCAGGTGAGCGCGGATGTCCGTGGTCGGCATCAGGCTCCGCGGTGCGAGTGTGCAACTGCACATCGATGTGGCTGCCTGGTTCGAGTCGAGCGCCGTAGCGAGAGCTGGTTCGGCGAACCCCTTTGCCGACCGCCCTGATTCGGCCGTGTCGCCGGGTAAGTAGCGTGACGATCCGGTCCGCCTCGCCCAGTTTGTGCACGCGCAGAACCACTGCTTCGTCGCGGTAGAGGGGCACTACTCCATCGTCTCAGAAAAGCCCCCCGAATTGTGTAACGCTCGGCACCGTGACGGTGCCGAGCGCTACACAATTCGGGGTTTTGCGTTGGGGTCAGCCAGCGGATCGGTGGCCGCGCGGACGGGCCCCGGCCGAAAACGCCGCAGCCCCGCTGGTACGGGGTGCAGCCGGACTGCTGCTCGTCGAGTAGGTACGTGCAGGGCGCGAAGCCGAGGACGAACCCCCGGCGCCGCTCCGGGCTGCGCCCTTACCGCGGCCTCCCCCGGTACCTCGCGTCGAGGGAGCCCCGCCATGCTGGCCAGAACCACTGCGTTGCCCAGAACCACTGCGTTGCCCAGAACCACTGCGTTGCCCAGAACCACTGCGCTGACGCTCGCCGCCACGTCCGCTATCAGCGGGCGCGACCTGCACCGGTGGCGTCACGAAGGTGCGCTCGCCAGGAGCGAGTTCGGCCAGCAACGGATGGCCGGGACGAAGGCGGGTGGTGGTGGGATGGATCGCGGCCTTGCGCGTCAGGTCGCGTACATCGGCAACCTGGTCATCGGTCATCAGGGTTACCACGGTGCCACCTGCGCCGGCGCGGGCCGTCCGACCTGATCGGTGCAGATATGCCTTGTGTTCTACCGGCGGGTCGGCGTGCACCACGAGCGAGACATCATCGACGTGGATGCCGCGAGCGGCGATGTCGGTAGCAACCAGGGTGTTCGCGGTGCCATCGGCGAAAGCCAATAGGTTTCGGGTCCGTGCGTTTTGAGCGAGGTTGCCGTGCAGCTCCACAGCGGGGACGCCGGAGGCGATCAGCTGGCGGGTCAACTTCTTGGCACCGTGCTTGGTACGGGTGAATACGAGCGTCCGACCCGGCGCCGATGTCAGGTCGACCAGCACCGGCAACCTGTCGTCGTGCTGAACATGCAGCACGTGGTGGGCCATCTTCGCAACCGGCGACTGGGCGGAATCCACACTGTGGGTAACCGGATTCGTCAAGAAGCGTCGGACGATCACGTCCACCCCGGCATCGAGGGTCGCGGAGAAGAGCATCCGTTGCCCGCTGCTCGGAGTCTTGTCGAGCAGGCGGCGGACGGCGGGCAGAAAGCCGAGGTCAGCCATGTGATCAGCTTCATCCAAAACGGTGATCTCAACACCGTCCAGGCTCACGTGACCGCCCGACATCAGGTCCTCCAGACGGCCGGGGCACGCGACGAGCACATCGACGCCCGCCTTGAGCGAGTTGATCTGCGGGTTTGCGCCGACGCCGCCGAACACGGTCATGGCACGCATCGAGAGCGCCGCGGCGAGCGGTGCGACCGAGGCTTCGATCTGACTCGCCAGCTCGCGAGTGGGAGCAAGAATCAATGCCCTCGGTCGCTTCGGACGGCGTTGCGTGCCGCTGGTCGCAAGCCGAGCGAGGATCGGAAGAACGAAGGCGTAGGTCTTACCGGAACCGGTACGTCCGCGGCCGAGGACATCGCGACCTGCGAGCGAGTCCGGCAAGGTCGCAGCTTGGATCGGAAAGGGAGTGGTTATTCCCTGGGCGGCCAATACGTCGGCCAACACCTGGGGAACGCCGAGTTCGGCGAAGGTAACGGGCGCGTCGCCAGTGGCGGTCGCGGTGGTAAGGGCAGTCAAAGGATTATCGGTGGTGGGCCTGCTGATCGCGGGCACGGTGGTACGAGGGCGGGATTCCGCCATGAAACAACTCCGAAAAATAGGAAGAGATCGTCCTGCCCGGCGCAGACCATGGGGGTCGCGGCGCGTGGTAATCGACGAAACGCAGCCCGAGGCAGAACTCTGCGGGCTACACATAACAGTCTACTCACATACGCTCGCGTTCGCTGCCACCGGCGTCACGCCAGCGGCTGAACCAAAGTCAGCAGGCCGACTTCATTCGAGCAAACTCAGCCAACCAAGGCCGGTTCAGCTGCCGCCGCGTCGGACGAGCCGAGCCGAGCCGACAGCAGCAGGGCGAATCCGGCGGCGATGACCGCGCAGGTTACCGGAACGGCAAAGGCCGGCCGGGCACCGTGTGCGTCAGCAATTCCGCCGACCAACGCTGCACCGAAGCCGTAGCCGACCGAGAGTCCGGTACCGATCCAGGTCAGTCCCTCGGTGAGTGAGCGGGCCGGGACGATCGAATCGACCAGTCCGAACCCGCTGATCAGGGTCGGCGCGATCCCGAGCCCGATGATCGCCGTGAAGAAGGCCAGCGTGAGCACACTGGTCGCCGCGAAGTACAGAAACGGCAGCACTCCGAAGATCACTGAGCTGATCACGAACCGACGCAGCAATGGCGTTTGCCAATGCCTAGCTCCATAGAGCAGCCCAGCAAGACCGCTGCCCCCGGCGAAACACGCGATGACCCATCCGGCGCTGGCTCGGCTGCCGTGCTGGCCACAAAAGGCCACCATGACCACCTCGGCGCTGCCGAACACCGCACCCATGAACACCATGACGAGGGTGATCAGAACCATCCCGCGGTGCCTGAGGGCGAAATCGCGCGGCTCACCCACGACCCGCTCGGTCACCGGGGGCTCGGTATCGCGCAGGCGGGTCAACCAGATCGACCCGAAGGCGACGAGCACGAGCGGAATTGCCAGCGTGACCAGCGGACGGGCGTGGGTAGCCAGTACCGTCGCCGTCAATGGACCGAGGACGAAGATCAGTTCGTCCAACGTGGACTCCACTGAGTACCCGGTGGAACGCTCAGGCGCGTCCCCCGGCCACAGGTGCGACCAGCGCGCCCGGGTCAGCGCACCTACGTTGAGCAGGGTGAGGCCCATGAGCGCCGAGGGCACGGGCAGCGTCCACAAGGGCGCGTTGTTCGAGATCAGCACCGTCATGACAGCCGTCACTGCAAGCTGTGCCGCAAGAAACGGTGGCAGTACCCGATGTTGTCCGAGCCGGTCTACCAACGTGCCGGCAACCGGATTGCCGATGGCACCACCGATCACGTATGCACCGCTCACGACGCCGGCAAATCCGTACTCGCCCGTCCGGCCGGAGATGATGAGCACAAGGGCGATCGGGTAGATCGCCATCGGAAACCGGAAGATGAAACCGGCGGTGACGAAGGAGCGCGCCCCCGGACGAACGAAGGCGGATTTGTATTTATTCAACAAGGGATATCACGCCTCAAAACCCCAGCCGATCGAGCTTCTTCGGGTCACGCTGCCACTCGCCGAGAACCGAGACATGCAGGTCAAGATGAACGCGCTGACCGAGCAACTGCTCGATGCCTCGACGAGCTTCGATGCCGATATCGCGCAGCCGGGTTCCCCCGGGGCCGAGAATGATCGGCTTCTGGCTTGAACGCTCGAGATGCAGAGTCGCGAAGATGTCCAACAGTGGCGCCTTGCCGGGCGCAACCTCGCGGGGGTTCATCTCTTCGATCGTGATCGCGATCGAGTGCGGCAGCTCCTCACGAACATCGGCAAGAGCGGCCTCGCGGATGAGTTCACCGATCCGAGCCTCGTCCGTTTCGTCCGTGCTCACGTCGGCGGGATACAACTGTGGGCCAAGGGGCAGCTTCGCGAAGAACAGGTCGGCCAGCAGGTCGACCTGATCGTTTCGGTAGGCCGAAACCGGCACGATGTCCGCGAAATCGCCTAGCTTGCTGATCGACATAAGCTGTTGCGCGATCTGCGCTTTGGCCACCGTGTCCGTCTTGGTCACCACAGCAATCGTCGGCGCGTTCAGTTCTTTCAACTCCGCCGCGATGAAACGGTCACCGGGTCCGATTTTCTGATTTGCCGGTACACAGAATCCGATGACATCAACGTCTGCGAGGGTGGCTCGCACCACGTCGTTGAGGCGCTCGCCGAGCAGGTTCCGCGGCCGGTGCAGGCCGGGCGTGTCGACAATGACCAGTTGTCCGTCAGGCCGGTTGAGCAAACCTCGCACTGCGCGACGGGTGGTCTGCGGCTTATCCGAGGTGATCACGATCTTCGAACCCACCAGGGCATTGGTGAGCGTGGACTTGCCGGCGTTCGGTCGTCCGACGAACGCGCAGAAGCCTGATCGAAAGCCAGAATTGGTCGTCTCGCCGAGGTCAGTCACATGACCATTCTCCCAGCCGACACATAATCGGAATTCCGCATCTGAATTCCGCAAGGACTGCAGGCCGTTGAGGGCATCGGCAGGCCCCGCAATCAAAACCCGCGCTTGAGGTAGGTTCGTGACCATCTCCGAACCAATGCTGCTTCATTCTGCGCGCTTGAACCCGGCCGCGGCGCCGCAAGACCTGCTTGTCTTCGAGGGTCGGATAGTGGCCATCGGGACCGACCTCGCCGCCCGGGCGAGTGAGCTCTGCGCCGGGGCCGCCCCCTCCCACAACCCGTCGGCGTCGCTCGACACGATCGATCTCGACGGGCGGTTCGTCGTCCCGGGCCTCTGGGACCATCACGTGCATTTCGATCAGTGGGCGCAGGCCCAGCGACGGTTGGATCTCGCGGAGGCTAGGTCGGCCGCTGAGGTTGTACGGCTCGTCGCGGCCCATCGCGCCGCCGGGCCCGGCCCGGCCCAGCGGACCAGTGGTCACGGTGCAGTGTCGATCGTCGGCTATGGCTTCCGCGACGCGCTCTGGACGGACGCACCGCACCGCGACCTGCTCGATGAGGTCACGGGCGCGGAGCCTGCGGCGATGGTCAGCGGCGACCTTCATGCCGTCTGGTTGAACTCGGCTGCCCTCGCGTTGTACGGACTGACCGCGGACCCGACCGGGCTGCTGCGCGAAGGTGCCGCGATGCGGGTACTCGAACAGCTGTCGATGGTCGGTGACGACGATGCGGACCAGTGGGCTCTGGAGGCTGCCCTTGCTGCGGCCTCCCGCGGCGTTGTCGGCATTGTCGATCTGGAGAAGCCGTGGCCCCTCGACGCCTGGACGAGACGCGTCCGCGACGGCAATCGCAATCTCAAGGTCGTCTGCGGAGTGTGGACCGAGCAGCTCGACGCGGCCATCGCGCGAGGCCTGCGTACCGGCGATGTCATTGGCGACACCGATGCGCTGGTGCGGATGGGGCCCTTCAAGGTCATCACCGACGGTTCGCTCAATACCCGTACCGCCTATTGTCATGATTCCTACCCGGGTTTGGCTGGCAGCGCGAATCCGACGGGGCTCTTGCTGGTACCACCCGCCGAACTCATCCCGTTGATGCGGAAGGCATCCCAAGCCGGTTTGCAGTGTGCGGTGCATGCCATCGGCGATCACGCCAACGCCCTGGCCATCGAAGCGTTCGCCGAGACCGCGGCTGCTGGAAGTATCGAACACGCGCAGTTGCTCGATGACGCAGACCTACCCCGGTTCGCCGAACTCGGTCTGATCGCGAGCGTTCAACCCGAGCACGCCCTGGACGACCGGGATGTCGCCGATCGATTGTGGGCCGGTCGGACCAACCGGGCATTTGCGCTGCGGGCTCTCATCGAAGCAGGTGCACAGCTGGCGCTCGGCTCCGATGCTCCGGTCGCCGCACTGGACCCGTGGCACGCTATCGCTGCCGCGATGCATCGCAGCCGGGACGGTCGGCAGCCATGGCATCCCGAGCAACAGATCAGCTTTGAACAAGCGCTGCACGCCTCGACCGGCGGCGCAATCGGCGGGACCGGCCCCGCTCGCGCGACGGTAAGGGCCGCCGATCCCGCCGACCTGGCAATCCTGGATCTGGATCCGTTTACGGCCTCTGCCGATCAGCTGCGGTCGATGCCTGTTGCCGGCACGTTGCTCAATGGCAATTGGACGCACCGGGCGGGCATCTGAGCAAGTGGCGACCGCGCCGAGCTCGGAGATTGAGGCTCAGCCGGCCGGGTTACCGTTGATGTCGAAGAAGAAAATCGACACCGCGGGCGCCACATCATGCACCGCGCCTGCTCCGGCCGAGTCGCCGGGCTGATCAGCAACTACCACTGCGGCTTCCAGCCCGGGCGCGCCGGATGACACAGCCATTGCGACAGCCACTTGAAGGGCGGACAGCTCGAGCGACGGTAGGGCAACTGAGGCAGCCGCATAGGTGCGTCCGTCGGTGTCTCGCACCGCGGCCCCTTGTCTGGCTGAGCTGCGAGCGCGAGTTGCCCGGGCAAGCGTCACCAGCTTGGCGTCCTCCGGATCCAGCTCGGTACCGGACTTCCCTTGTGGGTCAGGCTGGTCAGTCATCTTCGTCTTTCTCAGCGTCGGGTTCTGGCAATCTTGAGGCAAGCACTGTGTCGATCCGATTTCGGCGGCCGCCGGCGTTGACGGCGGTGAGCTGCAAGCCGAAGGCGTCCACCGACGAACCTGGAATCGGTACTCGACCCAGCAATTGGGCCATCAGACCGCCGACGGTTTCAACGTCATCTCCGCGCGGCAACTCCACATCGAACAGCTCACCCAGATCCTCCACCGGGAGCCTCGCGGTCAATCGGTAGGCGCCGTCGGGCAGTTCCTCGATCGGCGGCCGCTCGACGTCGTACTCGTCCCGGATCTCGCCGACGATCTCTTCGAGGATGTCTTCGATGGTCACCAGACCCGCAGTGCCGCCGTACTCATCGATGACGATCGCCATGTGGGAGTTGCGGGCCTGCATCTCGCGCAGGAGTTCGTCGACCGGTTTGGACTCTGGGACGAAGGTGGGCGTCCGCATGACCTCGTCGATCTTCGTCTGCTTCGCCCGTTCAGGATCCTGGGCGCGCCGGATCAGGTCCTTCAGGTAGACGACGCCGACTACGTCATCGATATTTTCAGCGACTACCGGAATCCGGCTGAAGCCTGATCGCAGCGCCAGCGCCAATGCTTGCGGAACGGTCTTGGTGCTCTCGATCCAAACCACATCGGTCCGGGGGACCATGACCTCACGTGCGATCGTCGAGCCGAGCTCGAAAACGGACTGGATCATCTCTCGCTCGCCACGCTCGACCACACCCCGCGCCTCGGCCATGTCAACGAGCTCACGAAGCTCCGCCTCGGACGAGAAAGGCCCTTCGCGGTAACCCTTTCCCGGTGTGATCGCGTTCCCCAGAAGAATGAGTAGCGACGCGAGCGGGCCGAAGATGCGGCCGAGGATCAAGACCAGTTTGGCTCCGGCCAGTGCGATCGTGTACGGATGTTGACGGCCAAGAGTCCGGGGCCCGACCCCGATCAGGACGTAGGAAACGACGACCATCACCGCGATCGTGCCGAGGATGACGGGCCAATGCGAGTCGAATTCTGCCACCGCTGCAAGGGTGACGAAAACCGTTGCCGTCAGTTCGGCAGCAACTCTCAGCAACAACAAGAGATTCGTGTGTCGTACCCGATCTGCGACGATCTTGGCGAGCGAGGCGCTGCCACGGCGATTTTCGCGGACCAGCTCGTCGATCCTCGCCGCGGACACGCGAGAAACCGCTGCGTCGATCGCGGCCAGGCCACCAGCCAGCGGCACCAAACAGATGGCAACGATCAGCAGCGCCAGATTCGGGGCTGTCATCCGCTGGATCGCTCCTCGCCGCCGGTACCGGGCAGCGGCGTGTTGACGCGTGCCTTGCCGTTGGCGGCGGCCCAACCATTCACCAGTTTGGCCTGCAGCTCGAACATCTCCCGCTCTTCGTCCGGCTCGCCGTGGTCGTAACCGAGCAGGTGCAGAATGCCGTGCGTGGTGAGCAGAAGAAGCTCGGACTCGGTGCTGTGACCGGCGGACTTTGCCTGACCGGCAGCGACGTCAGGACAGAGGATGACATCGCCGAGCAAGGCCGGCCCAGGATCGGATTCAAGCCCGGGCTTGTCGTCAAGGGTGTCCATTGGGAAGGCCATCACGTCGGTCGGACCGTCCAGATCCATCCATTGCTTGTGCAGAGTCGTCATCGCCTCCGGATCGACCACGAGGATCGACAGCTCGGCCATGGGATTGATACCCATCGACTCCAGGACGTGCCTCGCGACGGAGGCGATCGCGATTTCGTCGACCGTCACACCGGATTCGTTGTTGACTTCGATGCTCACTGGTCAGCTCAGCCCGTCTTAGCTCTGGTCGTCCGTAGAAGGTGGGTTGCCTGGCACTATTCCGCGGTCACTGGGCGTCGTCGAACCGAGAGTAAGCCTGGACGATCTCGCCGACCAACTGATGGCGGACCACGTCCTTGGCATCCAAGTAGGCGAAGTTGATGTCGTCCACATCGCTGAGGATGTCACGGACAACCCGTAATCCGGACTTCGTGCCAGTCGGCAGATCGACCTGGGTGATATCGCCGGTGACCACGATCTTCGACCCGAACCCGAGCCGGGTCAGGAACATCTTCATTTGTTCGGCGGTGGTGTTCTGCGCCTCGTCGAGGATCACGAAAGCATCGTTGAGCGTGCGACCGCGCATATACGCCAGGGGTGCAACCTCGATGGTTCCGGCCTGCAGGAGGCGCGGAACCGATTCGGGATCGAGCATGTCGTGCAGCGCGTCCATGAGCGGGCGGAGATAGGGATCGATCTTGTCGTTGAGTGTCCCGGGCAGGAAGCCGAGCCGCTCACCGGCCTCAACTGCCGGCCGGGTGAGGATGATCCGATTCACCTGCTTGGCCTGCAGAGCCTGCACCGCCTTGGCCACGGCAAGGTATGTCTTGCCGGTACCTGCTGGGCCGATGCCGAAAACGATCGTGTGCTCGTCGATGGCGTCGACGTACCGCTTCTGGTTCACGGTCTTCGGCCGAATGTTCTTGCCGCGTCGGGACAGGATGTTGAGGCTCAACACCTCGGCGGGGCGATCCTCGGTGTCTGCCTGCAGGATCGCCAATGAGCGGCCTACGGCGTCCGGGGTCAAGTTGTGCCCGGTTTCCATCAGCTGGAGCAACTCCTCGAAGAGCCTTATGGCGAGCGCATTGTCACCGGGATCGCCGGTCACCGTGATCTCGTTGCCACGAACATGAATATCGGAATCGAGCCGAGCCTCCATCACGTGCAGGAGTTCGTCCCTCGGTCCGAGCAGGCCGACCATGGCGGCCTGGCCTGGAACCACGAAGCGAGTTGAGACCCGCGGCTGCGCGCCACTGTGATTGCCTGCACCGTTCTGAATTCCGGCGGAGTTTCTACGACCGGCAACACTGGGTTCCGACAAGTGGTGTGCGCTGCTTTCTCATCCGGTGTGAATAACCTCTGATGTGTCAAAGTTTACCCGGGAACGCGGCATTCCCCAGCACGCTTTAAAACTGACGCGCATCGCCGAGCCGATCCTCGCTCTGAGCCTCTCTGCGGCCTAGCCAGGCGGCCAGGTGAAGGCCCGTCCGGCCAGGACGTGGGCGTGTACGTGAAAGACCGATTGTCCGACCGCCGCGCCGGTGTTGAAAACCGTCCGGTACGCCGTAACGCCGAGAGCGGTGACCGTCCCGCGAATTCCGCCGAGCATCGTCGCGGCTGCGACCGGGTCAGCCGCCAGGTCGGTCAGGTCGACGAAGTGTTGCTTGGGTACCACCAGTACGTGCGTCGGAGCCTGCGGGTTGAGGTCAGCAAAGGCAAGCGTGCCGGCATCGTCATAGACGATGGTGGCCGGAATCTCGCCCGCGACGATCTTGCAGAAAAGGCAGTCAGGATTCATGTCGCCACGTTAGCGGGCTGGTTCCACCGCCCGGTCGACACCGACAAAACGGCCAACCCGGCCGCACCTGCGGTCGATGTTCTCAGCACCGTATCGCCCAACCGGACAACCGCAGCTCCTGCATCGCCGAACGCCTGTAACTCCTGCTCCGACACCCCGCCCTCGGGCCCGACCACGAGGACGATCGCGCCGGTCTTGGGCAGTGGGCATTGTGCGAGCGATCGCGTCGCGGATTCGTGCAGCACGAATGCGGCGTCGCTGGCCGCAATCAGGGCCGCGATGTCTGGGGTCGAAGCCAGCCCGGCCACTGTCGGAATCCTCGCCCGACGGCTCTGCTTCGCTGCTTCGCGTGCTGTTCTGCGCCACTTGGTCACGCCCTTGTCGATCTTGTCGGCATCGCGCCACACGCTGATCGAGCGCGAGGCTGACCAGGGCACGATCTCGTCCACACCGAGCTCGGTGAGCGACTCAACCGCGAGGTCTGCGCGGTCACCCTTTGGCAGCGCCTGCACCACGACAAATCTCGGATCCGGCTCCGGGTCGAACCCGCGGGTACGGATCTCGAAGCGGATTCGCTCCGGTTGAACCGAGACGGCCACGACTTCGACGATCGCGCCTTGACCATCGGCGAGCAGGACATGTTCGCCGATAACCAGGCGCTTCGCACTCGCGGCATGCCGCGCCTCTGCGCCTTCGAGTTCGACAACGTCGCCCGGCCCGAGCTGCGGATCCAGCTCGGGGACGAGGTACAGCGCCAGCGTCATCGACTTGCTGTCACCGTGGGTTGAAGGCGTCGCGGACCTTCGAGAACAGTCCGCCGCGAGGGTGCGACACGCTGACTTCCTCGTCTCGAAGTTCTGCCAGTTCGCGCAGCAGCCGCTCCTGACTCTCATCCAACTTGGTCGGTGTACGCACCTCGATGTGGACGTACAGATCGCCGCGTGCCGTGCTGCGCAGCCGGGGCACGCCACGACCCCTCAGGGTGATCACGGCGCCTGATTGGGTGCCGGGACGGATCTCGACCGTTTCATCTGTGTCGAGGGTCGCGAGCGGCAACTCGGTACCCAAGGCGGCCGCGGTCATCGGCACGCCGATCGTGCAGTGCAGGTCCGAACCTTCGCGCGTGAATACTTCGTGCGGCTCCTCGCTGACCTCGATGTAGAGATCGCCCGCCGGGCCGCCGCCCGGACCAACCTCGCCCTGACCCGACATCCGGATCCGCATGCCGTCTTCGATGCCACCGGGCACGTCGACCGAAATCGTCCGGCGAGCACGCACGCGACCTTCGCCGGAGCAGTTCGGGCACGGCGACGGGATCTGCTGGCCGGTACCACCACAGGTAGGGCACGGCCGACTCGTCATGACAGGCCCGAGGAGCGAGCGCTGCATGGATTGCACCTCACCTCGGCCGGCACAGGTGTCACAGGTCCGCGGCGAGGTGCCCGGTGCGCAGCCATCGCCGTGGCAGGTCTGACAGATGACCGCGGTCTCGACGGCGATATCGCGCTTCGCGCCAAAGGCCATCTCGTTCAGGGTCAGCTCGATCCGCAGCAGCGCATCGGCACCCTGGCGGACGCGGCTGCGAGGACCACGACCTGCTGAACCGCCCGCACCACCGAAGAACGTTTCGAAAATGTCGCCGAAGCCGCCGAAACCGGTGAACGGACTGCCCGCACCACCCTGGCCACCACCGGGCGACAACGGGTCGCCTCCAAGGTCGACTATCCGGCGCTTCTCCGGATCCGACAACACCTCGTAGGCGGCAGTGATCTCTTTGAAACGGTCCTGAGCGCCTGCGTCAGGGTTGACGTCGGGGTGCAGTTCTCGAGCCAGTTTGCGATACGCACGCTTGATCTCTTCGGCCGTTGCATCCTGCCCGACCCCGAGCAAGGCGTAGTAATCCCGAACTGGGCTTGACACCAGCGAACCTCATTCAGTCTGAAAGGTGGACTTTCCATCGTTGTTTGCACTCAGCAGTTGGACTCAGTTATTGGCACTCAGAAGAACTGAGTGCCAACAACTCAGTGTACGTACTCGCGCACGCCTCGGACTTCGGCGATCGGACCCTTGCGCTGTTGATGCCGAGCGTTCTCGTCAGAGTGAGCGGTGAGCGAGACCGACCCGCGGAGGGACCGCCTCTGGTTGGGTCCGCCGGCGCTGGGCAGCCTGGGCTGCCAACGCCAGCAGGCTGACCACAATGACTGCCGCCCCGTACCAAAGCGCGGTGTCACGAAGGCCGATGTGGGTGGCGGTGATTCCGGCCACCACTGCAGGCACGCTGAACGCGAGATAGCTAACGGTCAGGATGGCTGCCAGCGTTGCCGCTCTGTCATCGGCCGCGACTCGGCTGAGCACGCTACGTAGACCCCCGAGAAACGAGGCCCCGAATCCGAATCCAGCCACGACCGTACCCAGGAAAAAGACTGGGGTACTGGTCTCGGAGATCGCAAGCACGGTCCCGGCCAGGCCGACGGCGAGAACGCTGGTGCCGATGACCATAGTTCGCGCCGGGGATTGAGCCCGAAGCAAGATCGACGCCACCGCGCCGGTGCCAGTCATGGCGGCGATGACGACGCCCGACACCAGATGGTTGTGCAGGCCGAAGACGGCGTCGGCGACTGAGCCGCCGAGGGACAGGTAGAGCCCACCGACCGCCCAGCTGGCGACGAAAGCGGGTAACGCGGCCAGAAAGACGCCTCGGACCTCGCGATGAACGTGGATCCGCGGACGCAGCGACGCAACGGCGCCCGGCTGGTGGGTGGCCGTCTCCGGCATCACCAGCACGCCGACGGCGCACAGCCCGACCAGAATCATCAGAACGACGAAAACCACGGTGGTCGGAGCCGGTGCGAATTGCACCAAGGCGCCCGCACCAAGGGCGCCGAACGCCAAGCCGAGCCCGGGCGCCACGCTGTTGATCAGCGATCCGATCTGCGACCCTGCTGGCTGAGTGTCAACCAGGGTTGCGCCCAAGGCACCGATAGCGGCTCCGGTTGCTACGCCCTGAACGGTTCGCGCCAGCAGTAGCCACCCGACGCTATCCGCAGGCAAGAACAGCGCGAGGCTGACTACCTCCAGCGCAAGCGCGGCAAGCAGTACCGGCCGGCGGCCGACGAAATCTGACAACGACCCGACCGTGAGAAGGGTTGTGAGCAGCGCCAGAGCGTAGATCGCGAAGATTTCGGTAAGCACTGTGGACGAAAAGTCCATCTTCTGCTGATATACGACATATAGCGGGGAGGGTGCCCCAGAAGCAGCCATCACGACCAGCAGTGCGATGCCTGCGAGCCAAAATGTGTGATTCCGAGAAAGTGGCCGCATACCGGTTTGGAACTCAAACGCGTGCGGTGCTAATTCCCGTGCGCGAGATGGTTCGGCGTGTCCTCACCTTCGTGGCAACCGTCTCATGCCTGCCTACCGAGTTCAGCACGCCCTCCCGCGCGAGTGTGCTCGCCACCAAACGGCGAGGCGATCATGACGATTGTCAGCACTCCAAGCGCGGCGCCACCGAAGTTGGAGAGTACGTCGGCGATGGAGCCGATACGCGTCCCGGTGTAGGCCTGGTAGCACTCGATGACGAAGGAAAGCAGGCCGAGGCCGACGACGAGCGCGATTCGATGCCGCCGAAATACCAGCGCGCCGAAAAGCCCAGCTGGGACGTACAGCGCTACGTTCAGCGGTCCGTCCACGCCTTGATTCCAGTTCTGGAGACCGTAATTGTCACGAGGATCCAAGGCCATTTTCACCGCCGCCAGCGATTGGCGAGTGCCGTAACTGCCGTGCAGTAGTTCAGCCCAGCCGCCGCCGGGTACGACGGTCAAGGCGAGAATGCCGCTCATCGACAGCAAAAACAGCGCGCTGACGATAATCCTCGACGCACCGAGCCGCTCGCCACTGCCTCGAGTGCTGAGCCGCGCCAACGGCACACACAACAGCGCAGAGGCGAGGACGAGGCCGGCGAGCGTCAGCTGCACCCACGGGTCCTCCGCGAACGACTTCGCGATGAAGACGGACTCGCCACTCGCAGCGGTCAGGCCGGCTGCGGCGAGGTATTTTGCCGGCAAGGTGGCTGCCTTGGTGGCGGTTCCGGCGAGGCTCACGGACAACGCCACGGCAGCATCCCCTTATGAACTCGTGATGAAGGCTCGCTCAGCTCTCGGCAAGCATGTCGCCTACATAACGAGCGACAGCCGCTACGCGTGCCATCGTGTGCGCATAGTCCATCCGTCGAGGCCCGAGCACTCCGACGCCGCCCAAGGAGATCCCGCTCGAGCCGTAGCCCACTGACACGACCGACGCCGTCTGCAATCCCTCGTAGTTGTTCTCGTTGCCGATGCGGACCGTCAATTGGCCAGCAGTGGTCGTCTGCTGATCGAGCAGACGTAACAGCACGACCTGTTCCTCGAGCGCCTCGAGTACCGGGCGGATCGCCGGAAAATCTAGGGTGTGTTCGGTCAAATTGGCCGAGCCGGCGAGCACGATCCTTTCGGATGGGTGCTCGACCAAGGCCTCGAGCAGTACCGAACTCAGCGTTGCGATCAGACCAGCCAGGTGCGCCGGGACCAACGACGGCAGGTCCGTCACGATCCCTGGTGCGTCAGCAAGTCTTTGGCCCATCAGCTTGGCGTTCAGCACGGTCCGCAGATCCGCGACGTCGTCAGCCTCGACCGGGCCGGCAAGTTCTGCGACCCGTTGCTCCACCCGTCCGGTGTCAGTGATCAGGACGAGCATCAATCGGGTCGGCGACAGGAGTACGACTTCGAGATGGCGCACCCGCGACCGCGACAGCGACGGGTACTGCACGACTGCGACATTTCGGGTCAGCTGAGCAAGCGCGCGAACAGCGTTGTGCAGGACGCTGTCCAGGTCTATGGCGTCGTTCAGGAACTTCTCGATGGCCCGCCGCTCGGCGGCCGACAACGGCTTCAACGATGTCAACCGGTCGACGAACATCCGGTAGCCGGCATCGGTCGGCACCCGACCGGCCGAAGTGTGCGGCTGGTGGATAAGTCCTTCGTCTTCCAGGGCGGCCATGTCGTTGCGAATCGTCGCCGGCGACACCCCGAGGTTGTGCCTGTCCACGATCGCTTTGCTTCCGACCGGTTCGTTTGTGGCGATGAAATCCTCGACGATTGCCCGAAGCACTTCGAGCTTGCGATCATCGACGTTCATGTCATCCCCTTCCTCACGGTCTGCCCTAACGGTCTCGCCTGCACGATCTCGGTGAAACCTCGCTTCAGCTTAGATGTACAGGAACCTAACTCGTCGGTAACCAGCCGTCGGAACCCCTGGGCGGTAAGGTGCGGGGTCTGAGACGCGGCTTTTACACGATGTGATGTGGGGTTCGGCAGGTGATCTTCTGATCTTCAAGGCGGTAAGGGACGGTAAGCCCTATCCAGACCACGGATTCTCATCTCGCGATTGGGCGAACGTTCCGCCTCGATCCGTTCGGCTGGATCAGCTGACCACGATCAAGCGTGAACTCGCACTCGACAAACTGCTTGCCGAGGATTCGACGTTTTATGGCGATTTGTTCCCGCACGCGGTGCAGTGGGATGGCGAGCTTTATCTGGAGGACGGGTTGCATCGCGCGGTCCGGGCGGCGCTGCAACAACGACACACCCTGCATGTGAGGGTGCTTGACCTCGACGAATTGCGGCCCAAGAAAAGCGCGACCAAGAAGGACAGCTGACCGACGGCGGGCGGCTAGGGGGCCTAAGACGCTCTGACTATCGGCTTTTCGCGGCGGGCGGGGCGGGCATTCGCGATTGCCTCCATCGCTGGTGGCACCGGCATGCCTAGATCACGCCGAAACATGACATTGAGTCGTGCGGCATTGATTTGCGATCGGGTCACCGTCACGCTCTTGCCGTTCCGGCCGCTATCAGAGACGTCGGCGTCGGGTGTGCGGTCGCCGTGAGCCAACAAAGTCACCGCCTCCTCAAACATCCGCGGCCTCGGAAACCTCTGAGGCCCCTGAAACTTCTGCGTACTGGGTAGGGCTGGCCGTATCGCTTTCATCGTAAGTGCTCACCTCCGTTTCTACGAGAGTGTTCGTCAACGCCACGAGCAGCTGTTTGTCCTCAGGTTGCAGCAGCTCCGAGCTGCTCAGGGCGACCAGAGTTGCTACACCGGCATCGCTCTTGAGCGCATTCTCATCGACGATCAGCTCGACTGCCCAGCGCAGCAGGCGCATGGTCTCTTCGCGACGACGCCAGTGATCAAGCTCTTTCGCCGATCGCCGTGCCCACCACTGGCCGACCACCGAACCGGCGAAGGCCAGGACGGCAGCAGCCACGGGAGTAGCGAAAGCAGCAACGGTCACATGGGGATTCTCCCAAGCGGCTACGACAGTTCTGTTGGAGCGACGGTCCAGCGAGGGGCACGTCCCGTCAGACGCCCCCGACTCCTCGGACGACTCGGACGACTCGCACGAATCGGATGACGCCTCAGACGACTTCGAGCAGGTCCCGCACGACAGCATCTGCGAGTAAGCGGCCCCGCTGGGTCAAGACCAGCCGCCCGGAAGCTATCGCCGCCCGGTCCGCCAGACCCCACTTTGCACATTGTTCAGCCTGTCGGGTCGCCGACTCGGGCAACGAGGTCAGATCGAGCCCGTCACGCATCCGCACTTCGAGCATCAGCCGTTCGGTCAGCCGGGCCCGCAAGCCGAGTGTTTCTCGACCCGCCGCCGGGCTTCGGCCCGCATCGAGCGCGGCCGTATACCTGGTGGGATGTTTAACGTTCCACCACCGCACACCGCCCACATGACTGTGTGCGCCAGGCCCAGCGCCCCACCAGTTCGCTCCGGACCAGTACAGGCGATTGTGCCGCGATTCGGCCGCCCTCGTTCTCGCCCAATTCGAAACCTCATACCAGGAAAAGCCGTGTCGAGCCAAGGCGTCGTCGGCCTGCAGGTAACGGTCGGCGAGCACGTCGTCATCGGGTGCGGCGATCGTCCCCGACTTGACCTTGCGGGCCAGGGCGGTACCGTCCTCGACGATCAGCGCGTAGGCGCTGATGTGGTCGGGACCGGCCTCGACAGCGGTGTCGAGTGATTGCTGCCAGTCGAGCTCGCTCTCCCCCGGTGTGCCGTAGATCAGATCGACGTTGATGTGCTCGAACCCGGCCGCTCGCGCGTCAGCCACTGCCTCGATGGCTCGAATCGGCCGGTGGGTTCGATCGAGCACAGACAGCACATGAGGTACTGCCGATTGCATTCCCAGGGAGATTCGTGTGAAACCGGCCTCGCGCAGACGAACAAGGTAAGCGGGCGTGACGGATTCCGGATTTGCCTCCGTCGTGATCTCGGCGTCAGGCGCGAGCCCGAATTCTTCCGATATCTCGCGCAGGATCAAGCCCAGGTGCTCGGCCGGCAACAAGGTAGGGGTCCCGCCGCCGAAGAAAACGGTCGCAACCGGCGGGGCGCTGGCAGGCAGAACATCGCGGGCCAGCCTGATCTCAGCGAGCACCGTGTCCGCATAGGAGCCACGGCTCACTCCGCTGCCGAGCTCCTCGGCCGTGTAGGTATTGAAGTCGCAATAGCCGCATCTGCTGGCACAGAACGGCACGTGGATGTAGAAGCCCAGATCCTGGCCGCGCAGGGTGAGGAGGGCAGATTCGCTCAATCGGCCATCCGTTGGCGCTGGATCGCCGATTGGCAGTGCGGAGGGCATGACACCAGTGTTGAATGCCGGAGGGACCGGCGCACGACCGACTCGCCGGTTAGTGATGAAACCGGCACCGAATTCGGGACTAAGAGGAGTCATGGCAGATACACCATCGAGCGATGCCGGCGCCGATACCGGCGCTCAGGCCTCTCCCATGTCGACCTACGAGGTCGCCGAGTCCGTCGCGACGATCACCCTGAATTCCCCGGAACGGCGAAACGCATTGTCAGCACAGCTGATTTCAGAGATTGGGCGCCATCTGGATCGCGCTGACGCCGATCCGGACGTCCGCTCGGTGGTGCTGTCTCACACCGGACCGGCGTTCTCCTCGGGTATGGACCTGACCCAGGTCGCCGATGTTCCCGCCGAGCAACAACCCATCGTTGCCTTTCCCGCGTTGCTGCTGCGAATCTGGGAGTTCGACAAACCGGTCATCGCCAGGGTCAACGGCAGGGCCCGGGCCGGCGGAATAGGCCTGCTTGCGGCGTGTGACCTGGCCATCGCGATCCCTGCCGCAGACTTCGCCTTCACCGAGGTTCGACTCGGAATCGTCCCGGCGGTGATCTCGGTGCCATTGTTGCCTAGGCTGCTCCCGCGCCAGGCACACGAATTGTTCTTGACCGGCGAGACGTTCGGCGCGCAGCGAGCACGTGACATTGGACTGCTCAACTCGATCAGCGAGGACCTTGATGGCGAGGTAGGCCGCTATACGAGCATGTTGCGCAAGTGCGAGCCGAAGGCGCTCGCGGCAACCAAGGTGATGCTGCGCCGCGGGCGAGAAGGCCTGAGCATGGCGCAGGATTTCGACGCGATGGGCAAGCTCTCCGCCCGCTACTTTGCCAGCCCGGAGGCGCAGGAAGGCATTGCCGCCTTTGCCGCGAAACGGGTGCCGCGTTGGGCGGAGTGAGGTCCCCACGATCAACGGGACAAGTCGATCGTGACGAACGAGGCGTAGTGATCTGAGGTGTAGTAGAACTCACCTGCCGAGCCGGTGATGATCCGTCGCGCTCCACGATCCGTCGAGCCAGGCGTTACCACCGTGTACTCGTGGTAGTAACCCGTCGGCTTGATCGGCAAGTGTCGTTCGAGGTTGTTGTAGACGATCCCATCGTGGCTGTAAGGAAAAGGTCCGCCACGCTGGATCAAGGCGACGGTATCGCGCGCCTGGACCGGCAGCGCAGACAACGTCGTCTCGTGCTCCGATTGCTTATGAGTCGACTGAGAAGGCAACGTTGACAACGTGCCGGTTGCCGAACGCGCGGGCCCGGCGGCGACAGACTCAGAGCTTGTCCCTGCTGTCTTACTCGCGGTCCCGCTGTCCTTGTGATCGAGGGCACGTGACGCATAACCGATCACGAGTAGCAGGATGAGAACGATCAATGCCAGCAACGGACGTCTACGCAACAGCGTCCGGAGCTTCACCATGTCGCCAGCCTAGATGGCTACTGACAATGAACTTTGGGAGCGTGCATGACGGATTCGATTCGTACCGCGGAGATACGGCTGGCCGGCGCCGACGGTGACGAGATCTCGGCCTACTTCGCTCAGCCGGACACCGACTCGAACGCCATTCCGGGCGCAGTCCCGGCCGACGCGACGCCCCCGGGTGGTCGTGGCGGCGTCGTGCTTATTCATCACATGCCTGGCTTCGATCGGTGGAGCAAGGAGGTCGCGCGACGCTTCGCCGTCGACGGCTACAACGTGGTCGCACCCAACCTGTTCTGGCGCGACGCTCCCGGAGCTGACCCTGACGATGCCGCGGCAGCCGCGCGGGCCAGAGGCGGAGTTCCGGACGACCGCCTGGTGGGCGATGTCGGAGCAGCAGTCGACTACTTGCGTGCGCTGCCGACCTCGAACGGCAAGGTCGGCTTGATCGGGCACTGTTCGGGAGGGCGGCAAACGGTCCTCGCCGCCTGCAACCTGCACGTCGACGCGGCCGTCGATTGCTACGGCGCATTCGTAGTGGGTACCGCACCAGATGGCTTCCCCGTCAAGATGAAGGGCCTGGAAGATCAATTGGCGAACCTCAGCTGCCCTCTGCTCGGGATGTTCGGCATCGAGGACACCTACCCGTCACCCGATCAGGTGGCCGAGCTCGATCGACTGCTTACCGGTCACAGCAAGCAGCACGATTTTCATTCCTACGAGGGTGCCGGACACGGTTTCTTCGGAACCGATCGGCCCGCATACCGAGTCGAAGCTGCGACCGACGGTTACACCAAGATCGACGCCTTCTTCGCCCAGCACCTCGCCTGATCGGAGTCACACACAATGTGCACATATTCCACGGAACACGCAGTCTTGAGTGGCAGCGCGAAGGGTCGCAATGGTTGGTTCGCGCTGACAGACGCCACCGTTTATTTCGATCATCCGGTGCATGCGCAGTCCGTTCACACCCTCAACATCGACTTCGCTGACCCCACTGCAGGGCCCTCCGGCCGCATCGCGTTGGAACTCGACGCTGACGCGGCTCGGGAACTTGTTGCCGCGATCGAGCGGGCGTTGGATAGCGTTCCCGCTGGCATGCTCAGCTGACGGTCAGGACTCGACGAGCTCGGTTCTCGCCGAATGGCCATGCTCGGTCGGCCCGGCGACAGCCGACGCTGACCGAGTTGGCCGAATCATGAGCAGCACAATGATTCCCGCGACAAGTCCCGCGGCTCCTGCGATGCCCATGACCCAGCTCAGGCCGGACAAAGATGCGGTGTGCAGGGCCTGATCGAAGGCCGGTCGCTGAGCAGGCGGAAGGCTGTTCAACACGATCGGGCCCTGACCTCCCGCGACCGCATGGCCAAGCTTCTCGGCCGAGGGCAGGCCGCTGTCTGCGAAGCTGGCGCCGATTCGACTGGCGAAGACGCTGCCAAGCACCGCAATACCGACCGCGAGCCCGAGCTGGCGTGCCGTGTTGACCGCGCCGGCGGCCATACCTCCGCGCTGCAAGGGCACGGCCGACATCGCCGTCGAGCTCAGAACGGGGATGGCCGCACCCACTCCGATCCCCACCAAGATCAAGCCGATCAGCAGTGCCGTCCAGTCCGCATCGCCATGCAGCTGAATGGCCTCGACGACACCACCGGCTCCGATGAACAGCAGCCCGACGCCGATGACGAGACCGGGATTGCGATCATGCAACAGCTGCCCGGCAGCCGCGCTCACCACGAACGCCGCAGCGCTCAGCGGTAGGCCACCAGCCAGGCCAGCCTGAATCGGGCTCATTCCCAGCACTGACTGAAGCCAGATCGAGCTGTAGACAAGCCCGGCGAACGCGGCCCCGCTGAGGAAGAAGCCCGCTATGAGCGAGCCACTGAACGAGGCATTGCCGAGCAGTCGCAGATCCAGCATCGGTGCTGCTACCCGGCGCTCGACGACAACAAACACGACGGCCGAGATCACCGCGATCGCGAACCAGGTGACGGCGGCTGCCGAGCCCCAGCCGTCTTCGCCAGCAACGATCAGGCCGTAGGTCAGGCCACCGGTGCTCAGGCCGAAGGTGAGCAGACCCGGCAGGTCGAGGTTGGTTCGCTTGCCCTCAGGCCGATCCGCCTGGAGAACCGTCAGGACGAGCGCCACGGTGATCACCGAAACCGGCAGATTTACAAAGAAGATCCAGCGCCACGACAACCATTCGGTGAGCAGGCCACCAACGATCGGACCGATTGCTGCGGATGCACCGCCGACTGCGCCCCAGATGCCGTAGGCAGTGCCGCGATCGCGGCCCTGATACGAGCTGTTCAACAACGCGAAGGTCGTGGCAAACATCGCCGCGCCGCCGATGCCCTGCAGCCCTCTGGCCGCGATCAGGAACCCCGAGTTGGGAGACAACCCGCTCGCCAACGACGCAAGCGCGAACAGGCCCAGGCCGATCAGATAGACGCGCCGATGCCCGACGCGATCAGCAACCGTACCGGCCGCCAGCAGCAGGGCTGCCAGGGCCAACGCGTAGATGTCGACAACCCATTGGAGAGACGTGTAGGAGGTCTTCAAATCGGCCGCCATCGCCGGCAACGCGACGTTGACGATGGTGATGTCCACCAGCAGCATGAACGTCCCGAGACTAACGGCCACCAATGGCCACCACTTACGCATGAGCACTCCTTTTTCGATGCCGACGATGTTCGACGTCCGGCTCGGCAAGCCCGGTTCGTCGCCCTGTTCCGGCGGCGTTTCGTACAGCTTGCTCGTCGGGTACGACAACAGACCAGTGCTGTCGGCGACCGGGTACATTTCCGCCATGACCAACCTCATGGCGATGAAAACCGCCAGTGATCTTGAGATTGATGGAATTGACCGCCAGATAGTGCACTGCCTGCAGCTGCATCCCCGGGCCGCGTTCCGACTTATCGGGGAGGTGGTGGGAGTGAGTGAACAGACTGCAGCGCGGCGGTACCGCCGGTTACGAGAGGCCGGCCTGCTTCGGGTGATCGGCGCGCCCGGAGCCGATCGGATCCGTACCGCGTACATGGTCCGGGTCCATTGTCGCCCCGGCAATGCATCATCCGTAGCGGACGCACTGGCGCGCCGCAGGGACACCTCGTGGGTCTCCCTCGTCGCCGCAGGCTCGGAGATCGTCTGTTCGGTTCGGACCATGGACGACACCGGCGGGGACGAATTACTGCTACAGAAGCTGCCTCGAACGGCCGAGGTGCTCGGTATCTCGGCGCATGCCGTCCTCCACATCTTCCGAGGAGGAAAACCGGACGACTGGACGGGGTTCGGCGGCTTGCTCAGCGACGAGCAGCGTCGACGCCTGCTGAGCGGAGGCCCGGATCTCAAGCCGGATCTCAAGCCGGATCTGAAGAAAGCAAGCCGTCCGGACGATCTGCAGATGCCCTTTCTGGATCAGACCGCACGCTCGGACAAAGCCAGCGAGGTCGATGAAACCGACCGAACGCTGATCGCCGCCACCTCGGGCGACGGCCGGATCAGCGTCACCGAACTGGCCAGGCGGTGTGCGCTGACCGAAGGCCGCACCACACGTCGGCTGGAGGCAATGGTCGAGTCCGGCGCACTCCGTTTCGAGGTCGACCTGGCGCCGGCGATGCTGGGCTACCCGATCTCGGCCTACCTGTGGTTGACGATCGAGCCTGCGGCTCTCGAACGGGCCGGGGAGTCGCTGCGGGACCATCCCGAGGTGGCATTCGCAGCTGCGATCACCGGAGGCTCCAATGCGATGGCCTCGGTAAGGTGCAGCGACCTGGATCACCTTTACAGATACGTGACTAATTCAATCGGTGGTATCGAAGGCGTCCGCAACGTCGAGACGTCGCTGGGACTGCGCCAGATCAAACAGGAGGGTTCACGCGTCGAGGGCGAGCGGCTTCGGTGGTGAGCCAGATGAGGTTCTAAACACAGATGGGGTTGCACGCCAAGACGATATGGTCGAGCGATGCGTGCCGCCTATGCCTCCGCCCTGAACTCAGACACCCCGCTTGATGGTTTGGTCGTCGGCGACCGACCTGAGCCCGAGGTCCAGCCGGGCTGGACGACCGTGCAGGTCAAGGCGGCCAGCCTGAACCACCACGATCTGTGGACGCTTCGCGGCGTGGGGATCAGCGAAGGCCAGTTGCCGATGATTCTGGGCGGCGACGCCGCAGGCATCGACACCGCAACTGGAAACGAAGTGGTGGTGCACTCTGTCATCAACGACGAAGGCTGGTCAGGCGACGACACCCTCGACCCGCGCCGGACGCTGTTGAGCGAGAAGTACCAGGGCACCCTCGCCGAGCTAGTTACCGTGCCGAGCCGGAATGTGGTTGCCAAGCCTGCCGATCTCACCTTCGGCGAGGCTGCCTGCCTTCCCACCGCATGGCTCACCGCCTACCGGATGCTGTTCGTCAATTCTGAGCTTCGGCCAGGGCAAACCGTGCTGGTTCAGGGCGCCTCGGGTGGCGTCGGTTCTGCCTGTATCACGCTCGCCAGAGCAGCTGGATTCCAAGTCTGGGCAACTGCCCGTACCGAAGCAAAGCAGGCCGCGGCCCTCGAGTTCGGCGCACATCAGGCGTTTGCCTCCGGTGCACGCCTGCCCGATCGGGTCGATGCGGTGATGGAGTCAGTTGGCGCCGCGACGTGGTCCCATTCGGTCAGATCGCTGCGTCCGGGTGGGCGAATCGTCATCTGCGGCGCAACCTCAGGGATGGTGGCTCCGACCGAGCTCAATCGGATTTTCTTCCTGCAGTTGCAGGTTGTCGGCTCGACCATGGGGACGCGTCAGGAGTTACTCGATCTGATGGGTTTCATGGCTGCCACCGGCATCCGGCCACGGATCGATCGCACGCTGCCATTGGCAGACGTTGCCGAGGGTCTGGCAGCAATGGAGTCGGGCAACCTACTCGGCAAGATCGTCATCGAGATCTGATCGGAGCGGGAAGGCCACGTTGTCCGGCGAAGCCGGCCTGCTCGGGCAATCGGCGTCCGAACCTCCGGCTACTGCTTTGACGACTACTTCTTCGACGACTACTTCTTCGACGACTACTTCTTCGACGACTCTGGCGACTCGGAGGTTGAGAGCGCGGCGATGAAGGCCTCCTGCGGGACTTCGACCCGACCGACCATCTTCATACGCTTCTTGCCCTCTTTTTGCTTTTCGAGCAACTTGCGTTTACGGGTGATGTCACCGCCGTAGCACTTGGCCAAGACGTCCTTACGTATCGCCCGGATACTCTCGCGTGCGATCACGCGGGAACCGATCGCGGCCTGGATCGGCACCTCGAACTGCTGGCGTGGGATCAGCTCTCGAAGCTTGGTCGTCATCATCGTGCCGTAGGCATAAGCCTTGTCCTTGTGGACGATCGCGGAAAACGCATCGACGGCCTCGCCCTGCAGCAAGATGTCGACCTTCACCAGATCTGCGATTTGCTCGCCGGCCTCTTCATAGTCGAGCGATGCGTACCCACGCGTTCGTGACTTCAGCGCGTCAAAGAAATCAAAGATGATCTCGCCCAGTGGCAAGGTGTAACGCAACTCGACCCGGGTCTCGGAGAGGTAGTCCATCCCCATGAGGTTGCCCCGACGAGTCTGACAGAGCTCCATGATTGCCCCGATGTACTCGCTGGGAGCGATGACCATCGCCTTGACGACCGGCTCGTGGATCTCGGCGATCTTCTGGCCAGAAGGCCAATCAGAAGGATTGGTGACAATGAATTCCCGGCCATCTTCGAGCACGACTCGGTTGACGACGTTCGGCGCGGTTGAGATCAGGTCGAGGCCGAACTCGCGCTCGAGCCGATCACGGGTGATCTCGAGGTGGAGCAAACCCAGGAAACCGCAGCGGAACCCGAATCCGAGGGCACCGGATGATTCGGGCTCGTAAACGAGAGCGGCGTCGTTGAGCCGCAGGCGATCCAGTGCATCACGCAGCAGGGGAAAGTCCGAACCATCGATGGGGAACAGCCCTGAATAGACCATCGGATTCGGATCGCGGTAGCCGCCGAGAGCTTGCGTCGCGGGCTTTGCGGCGTCCGTCACGGTATCGCCGACCTTCGACTGGCGGACGTCTTTCACACCCGTGATCAGATAACCCACCTCGCCAACACCGAGTCCTTGTGAGGGGACCGGCTCCGGCGAGATGACGCCGACTTCCAGCAATTCGTGGGTAGCCCCGGTCGACATCATCTTGATCTTCTGGCGGGGGGTGATCTTGCCGTCGATGACCCGGACGTAGGTGATCACGCCCCGGTAGATGTCATAGACCGAATCGAAGATCATTGCCCGGGCCTGCGCGTTGGCATCCCCGACAGGCGGCGGTACGTCGCGGCAGATGACGTCGAGCAACTGCTCGACGCCTTGTCCCGTTTTAGCCGATACGCGCAGCACATCGTCGGGTTCGCACCCAATGATGTGCGCGATTTCGGCGGCGTACAGATCAGGTTGCGCGGCAGGCAGATCGATCTTGTTCAAGACCGGAATGATCTGCAGGTCGTTTTCCAGAGCCAGGTAGAGATTGGCCAGCGTCTGCGCCTCGATACCCTGAGCCGCATCGACCAGAAGGACCGCGCCCTCGCACGCCGCGAGCGATCGAGAAACTTCGTAGGTGAAGTCGACGTGCCCAGGGGTGTCGATCATGTGCAGCGTGAAGTCTTGGTCGACTGTGGCCGTACCGGTGCCAGCCGGTCCAGCGGACCCTTTCACCCGCCAGGGCATCCTGACGTTCTGCGATTTGATCGTGATGCCGCGTTCGCGCTCGATATCCATCCGGTCGAGATACTGGGCACGCGCCTGCCGTGGATCGACCACTCCGGTGAGTCGCAACATTTGATCAGCCAGAGTCGACTTGCCATGGTCGATGTGGGCGATGATCGAGAAGTTGCGGATACTTTCCGGCGGCGTGTTACCGGGAGGGCTCGGTATAGCGGGCACGGGCTGCTCTCTGCTGAATGGATGTGACTCGCTTCATTCTCCCACGACGGCGGGGCACGTCATCTCGCTCTGCCACGTAGTCCGCCGCTCATCAGCGGATTGCTTCGGTACACCACTCGGTGCGTCGTTGGCCGTCATAGGCGCATCGCCTACACCCACGCGGGGGCGCCTCGATCATGATCGTCGGTCATGATGGTCACATGAGTACACCCAATGCAGACCCCCGCGCGGTCACTGAGTACCGGATACCGGCAACAGCGCTTCGCGCCGGCGACCTTGTCAACACCTCGCCCGGCGGGGACGACGACTGGCAACAAGTGCTCTCCGTTCACACGGCCGAAAGCCCTGGCACCGAACCCGAAGCCGCCGGGCTGATCGGCGATATCGGTGATCGTTACGTGGTCGTACGGTTGACCGACGTCGCACCCGTGGACAGCCCCGTGTACTTCTCCGATGGCACAGCGTTGGCGTATGGCGCCGAGGACACCGATGACAACCCGGTTACCGAGGTTGTCTCCGATGCAGATGCCGTGCGCACCTTTCTTTACACCCGGTACGAACTCGTTACCGTCCGGGCCTAGCGGATCACCTCGGCCGACCTGGCGAGATCATGTCGGCCGAGATTTGGGTGGCAGCTCGCTGCGCTGGTAGTCTGGCGTGGTTGTCTGGCGCCGGCTGATGCTGGCGAATCAGACCCCAAATCAGAGATCCACCCCTTCGGATTAAGGCACAGAGGCAACTTCGTGGCGAACATCAAGTCCCAGATCAAGCGGATCAAGACCAACGAGGCCGCTCGGCTGCGCAACAAGAGCGTCAAGAGCTCGCTGAAGACGGCAATCCGTTCCTTCCGTGAGGCGGCAGAGGCAGGCGACAAGGACAAGGCGTCCACCGCGTTCCTGCACGCCTCACGCCAGCTGGACAAGGCCGTAAGCAAGGGCGTCATCCACGCGAACCAGGCAGCGAACAAGAAGTCGGCGATGGCCCAGCGCTCCAACGCGCTCTAGTTTTCGCAGCAGCAACAGCACGAACTTTCCAGCCCGCATGCTGGCCTGAGTGGCCGGTTTGCGGGCTGCGTGCTGCGTTGTATCGGTGGCCTCAGCCGACCGCACCGCGGATCGCCACGATGCGACGAACGGCAGATTCAAGCGCGTAGTCAGGGTCGGCGGCCGCCCCCTTGACGTCAGCGTTCAAGGCTGCAGCAATCCCAAGGGCTTGGCGAAATCCGTTCTCTGTCCACCCGCGCGCTTGAGATCGAGCTCGCTTGACCTTCCACGGGGGCATGCCCAGGGCAGGCGCCAGCTTGAACGGATCACCCGGGCCAGCTCCGGTCACTCGGGCCACTGAACGGACGCCCTCGGCGATGGCATCGGCGATAAGGACGGGTGGCACGCCGATATTCAGTGCCCACCGCAGACTTGTCAGCGCACCTGCGACATTCCCGACGACGACCTCGTCTGCCACTGCGAATCCGGTGACCTCCGCCCGACCACGGTGATAGGCCGCGACCGCGGTTGCGTCGATGGAGCCACCGGTGTCGCCCACCAGCTGGGCAATCACCGCTGAGATCTCGCGCAGATCGCTGCCCACCGCGTCCAGCAGGGCTGCCGCACCGTCCGCGGTGATCCGGCCCTGGAACCGGCGCACCTCGTTGCGCAGAAAATTCTGGCGATCATCCGGCCTGGTCAGCTTGGCGCAGCTGATCTCCTCCGGCTTGGCCTTACGTAGCTGATCGAGCACGGCTTTGCCCTTGGCGCCGCCGAGATGTTGTACGACGATCTTCGTCTCCGAGTCGGTGTCGAGCAGCATCGGAAGGACGCTCGCGCCGACCGCTACCGGCAGGTCCTGTGCGGACCGGAGGAGTATCAGCCTCGGGCCGCCGAACAGCGATGGACTGAGAACCTGGATCATCTCCACCGGGTCGACCTGGGAGGCCTCGAGGTCGTGCACTTCGGCGTCCGGATGTGCATTCAGCAGATCTCGGCGCAGATCGTCCAGGGCGCGGCTGACCAGAAACTCTTCGTCTCCGACGACGAGTGTCAGGGTCGCAATCTCGGCGGCGGGTGGCACGCGCTTATCGTCGCACAACCCTGCGACTACAGGCTGGGCGCGCGGACCTCGGTGACCAGAGCGCCGTGCTCATCCACAATCGCCAGGTCACCCTCGGTGTCTGTTCGGTGGACGGGCACACCCTCTTTGTTCAACTCGGCAATTAGCAACGGCGACGGATGGCCGTAGTCGTTGTTCAGGCCCACGGAGATCAAGGCCACGGACGGGTGCACTGCGCGCAGAAAGGCGGGATCGGAATACGCGCTCTACTGGTTGTCGGGACTACCAGCAAATAGCATTAGCTTGGAAGTGATCAATGACCGCCTGGGGCTTACAAACCCGATACCTTGGACTCGACGAGTCTCGACCGGCTTTTACGGCCACTGTGCGACCCGAGCCGTGACGACAAAGGGCAGACAACGGTTGTCATCCAGACGGCGCTGCGCTGGCGGATCGGAATCCTGCGTAGTCGGATTCTCAGGGCGGCGATAACACTCGGCTCGGGCCTCACGATAGTGCTGATGCGCTAGACCCACAGGTGGAATCACAGCCGGCCGCCAGGCAACCCCTGCGGATCTGCATTGATCGCGCTCAACGATCATCAGGGCACGAAACGGATGTTTGCGTATCTCTGCTCGCCTGGACATCGGTCATCCGCGAGGGATGAGGGAAGTTGCGTGATCTTCGGTGAGGCTGGGTAGGTCGGCGACCGTGGCAGGAACGTCGTAGCGCGCTGTTTGAGTCGATCCTGGGAGTTGCCGTGTGTGCTCAAGAGGTCTTGCCGTTTCCGCCGACCCCGTCTGCGAGTGTGGCTGGGCGGACGATGCAGGAATCGACCTATGAGCAGCGGGTCCAGCCGCGCAGGCTTCCGGAGGATGCGCCGAATATTTTGATTGTTCTGATCGACGACGCGGGCCCGGGGCTACCGAGTACATACGGCGGCGAGGTTACGACGGATACGCTAAGCAGGATCCATAACGAGGGGATCGGTTACAACCGGTTTCACACGACAGCGATGTGTTCACCGACCCGGGCGTCATTGCTGAGCGGCCGTAATCATCACCGGATCGGCAACGGTCAGATCGCGGAACTGGCAAATGATTGGGACGGCTATGCCGGTGAGATCCCGAAGAGCAGCGCGCTGGGCGCTGAGGTCTTAAAGAATTATGGGTATGCGACGGCGGCGTTCGGGAAGTGGCACAACACTCCAGCGTTGGAGACGAGCGCCGCTGGTCCTTTTCACAACTGGCCCACCGGAAACGGCTTCGAATACTTCTACGGTTTCCTGGCCGGTGAGGCTTCGCAGTACGAGCCGAACCTGGTCCGTAACACAACGGTGGTGTTGCCGCCTAAGTCGCCTGAGGAGGGGTATCACCTCAGCGAAGACCTTGCCGACGACGCGATCGGCTGGCTTCACCGGCACAAAGCCTTCGAACCAGACAAGCCCTTTTTCATGTACTGGGCCACGGGTTGTTTGCATGGCCCTCATCACGTGATGAAGGAATGGGCAGACAAGTACGTGGGCAAATTCGACGACGGGTGGGATGCCTACCGTGAAAGGGTCTTCCACCGAGCGAAGGAAGCTGGCTGGATCCCGCCGGAAACGCAACTGACTGCGCGCGACCCGAACATGACGGCGTGGGACGACATCCCCGAAGCAGAACGGCCGTTCCAACGACGGCTCATGGAAGTCGCCGCCGGGTTCGCAGAACACGCCGACGTTCAGGCGGGCAGGTTACTCGATGAACTAGAGAACCTTGGCTACCGCGATAACACTCTCGTTTTCTACATCTGGGGCGACAATGGGTCCTCCGGTGAGGGGCAGAACGGCACCATCAGCGAACTGGTCGCCCAGAACGGAATCCCGACCACCGTAGACATGCACATTAGGGCGTTGGACGAAATGGGCGGCCTCGATGTGCTGGGCTCGCCAAGGGTCGACAACCAGTACCACGCCGCCTGGGCGTGGGCTGGGAGTACTCCGTACAAGGGGTTGAAGTTGCTCGCCTCGCATCTGGGCGGAACCCGCAACCCGATGGCCATCCGCTGGCCCGGCAAGATCACCCCCGATGCGACTCCGCGACCTCAATTCACTCACTGCAATGACATCGTGCCGACGATCTACGAACTGCTCGGCATCACTCCGCCGAGAGTGGTCAACGGCATCCCGCAAGACCCGATCGACGGCATCAGCTTCGCCTACACCTTCGACCAGCCCGACGCGCCAGGACGGAAGAAGACCCAATACTTCGAGATCATGGGCAGCCGCGCGATCTACCACGATGGCTGGATGGCGTCCGCGTTCGGACCCCGAATCCCCTGGGTGCCAGGATCGCCACCCGGTATCAAGGACTGGACACCCGATCAGGACCAGTGGGAGCTCTACAACCTCGATGAAGACTGGTCCCAAGCCCACGACCTCGCCGCAGACCTGCCGGACAAGCTCGCGCAAATGAAAGAAACCTTTGCGATTGAAGCAGCGAAGAACAGCGTTTACCCAGTCGGCGGCGGCCTATGGATCATCACGCTGCATCCCGAACTCCGGATCTCGACCCCTTACCGCGAGTGGAACTTCACCGGCGACATCGTCCGCATGCCGGAATTCTGCGCCCCGGCCCTGGGCAACCGGGCCAACGTGGTTAGCATCGACGCTGAAATCCCGGACGACGCCAGCGGCGTGCTGTACGCCCTCGGCGGCGCAGGTGGCGGCTTGACCTGCTACGTCGAGGACGGCTATCTCTGCTATGAGTACAACCTGTTCCTCTTGATGCGAACAAAGATCCGCTCCCCTAGGCGAATCCCTCTCGGTGCAGCAAACATTCAAATCGAAACCGTGTATGCCGAGGCCAAGCCCGGCGGCCCGCTCACTATCACTCTGACAGCAAACGGACAGGATTATGGCAGCGGATCGGTCCCCGTAAGTGCGCCACTGCTGTTCAGCGCCAACGACTGTCTCGACATCGGCACCTGCCTCGGCGGCCCGGTATCCCCGGACTATTACGACCGCGCACCGTTCCCGTTCACCGGAACGATCAAGAACGTCAACGTCCGCTACCTGACATAAGACAATCTTCGACCACGCGCGGACCCGCCCGGAACTCGGCATGAGTGAGATGTGGTGGCCTAGCGCATAGTCGAGCGCCGATCGGCAGCTTGAGCGAACACCTCGCTCACCCGGATATCGGTAAGTAGGTCCCCCGCGAGGGCGGCATCACGTTCAGCTCGGCGGAATCACGAGCTAATCGGTCAGAGACAGAATCGACTGTTTGGTCCATGAAATGGAGTCCAACTTACTGCTTAACTGCGTAATAGAGGACAGGGGATTAACAACCCCGCCGATACAGGCAACGCAGCAGCCGAGGCAGCGGCTACGTTGAGCTTTCGCTTTATCCCACCTTGACGAAAAGAAAGTGTGCCGTTGTCATTCGTGCCTGACGGGGGCATGACATCAGATGACTGGTTGATGGTGGTGGCCTTCGGAGCGCCGCGAACCGTGACAGACGCGAATGCTTACGTCTTCGCAAACGGTACCAGTTAGGAGACGCACAACCCTGCGACTACAGGCTGGGCGCGCGGACCTCGGTGACCAGAGCGCCGTGCTCATCCACAATCGCCAGGTCACCCTCGGTGTCTGTTCGGTGGACGGGCACACCCTCTTTGTTCAACTCGGCAATCAGCAACGGCGACGGATGGCCGTAGTCGTTGTTCAGGCCCACGGAGATCAAGGCCACGGACGGGTGCACTGCGCGCAGAAAGGCGGGATCGGAATACGCGCTCTACTGCTTAGTCCAACTACCCGTAAATAAGGAGCATGCTATGGCTGCCACAACAGGGAACCGTCCGCCTCGCGTTTCATTCACCGTCGAGACCGACGAGGCCTACCGCCGCCGACGACTCAATTGCCGAATCCGTACAGTCGCGGCGCACCTCTCGGCCTCCTGCGCCGGGGCACTGATAGCCCTCATGATTGCGCACTTCGCGAGCTAGGGAACTAACCCGACAAATTTTGATTTATTAGACCGAGTAGCGACCGCTAGCCAGTCCCAGGCGAAACGCAAGAACCGCCCACCACCTCATGTTAAGGCGGCGGGCGGTTCTGTATCAGGGTGTGTAGCGAGGTCGTAGAGCACTCTGCCGTTGCCTGCGACCTCGGCGGCGAACAGTGTCGTTCGACTGGCTACGAGGGTGCCCGCGTCATTCCGAACGGCAATCTCGGCGGCTTGCTGCCGATGCCGTTGCAGTTCATCGAGTCGGCTCGGCGACATTTCGCTTTGGGATGCGAGCACGAGCACGATCTCGCCCGTGCAGAGAGTGAATGCATCTACTGGCGTCGAGTCCTCTAACCCGGCCGTGCCTAGGTCGGGGTGCGCGATGATTACATGGATTCCGGTTATCCAACCTGCGGGCGCGGGCCGTATCCATGCGATCTTCGGCGACGTCTGCGGATCGCCTGGCACGTCGATCACGTCCTCGGACGGTGTCCAGATCGAGAACGCAGTAGTCCAACCGATCGCGTTTGGCTCAGGTCGATTCCATGTGTCAAGGAACCGGCTATCTGCGCCAAAGACCGCCTTGGCGACCTCGTTCGTCGTCAGCGCATGGTGCCATTGCCCGGACGCATGAAAGCTGTAATGGTGACCGCGTACTTGCCGGTTCGCGAGGTAGACGTCGGGCGTCGAACGGTTCGCCCATTTGCGCCATACAGCGCCGCGATGGCCCGGGCCGCCAATGCCGACACGACATATTCCGCCAGGCCCTGAGATGTCATAACGCGAGGCGTTGCCCGCGGCGTCGGTCATCGTCATGTAGGCCGGAGGCGGGCTACTATCCACCGGTAAATAGTGCCACGGCGAGGCGCACGGCCCCGGCGCGACGCCCCGATACGCTCGCCTCATGGCGCGTGATCACTATTTACCTGCCGCATTCATCGGGAGATTCTCCGACGACACAGCTGGCGCAAGGCGCGACAGGCAAATCTTCGTGCGCCGTCGCGACCAGACCGAAGTGTTCAGCACGACGCCGTCAAAAATCGCCCGCGTTCACGACCTCTACACAATGTCGAAGGACGACGGTCCGCCAGACTCGGTCGACGAGATTTGGCAGGCATATGAGTCCAAGATCGGCCCGGCGCTCGATGACCTTTGCAATGGGAAGGGCATTAGTCTCAATGTTTGGCTACGAGTGCTCGTCCCCTTTATAACCAGCAAATTTGTGCGCGGAAAGGACTTCGACGAGCGATTCCGGAGGCGCCCCGTCATCCAAACGCTCCAAGGCACGTCGGTCGTGGAGCAGGACTTCAACCGCGCGCGAATGATGGAACTACAGCGACTGCTAGCGCCGGTCATGGCGGCACGCTGGGTTGTCATCCACAAGACCGGAGGCGCGCCTTTTCTCTGCAATGACCTCGGCCTTTCAGCGACATCTGATCCGAGCACCGGCGCGCAGGGTTGGGCGGTCCCCCTCGGGCCTAACGATGCGCTCGGCATATTCCCCCGGCGTCAACGAACCATCGCACGCTGGGGCGCGATGGGTTGGACCGCCGAAATTGACCACCGTGATCTGCCGAGAGTCGAGGTCGGTAGCCATAATCAGGCACTGGCAATTGTCACGACCGAGTTCATGTTCGGGTCGAGCTCACGCGAACTCCGACGTGCGGCATCCTTCTATCCGGACGCCCGGCCCAACCCCGAGCTGACGATGGAACGCTGGCCACAAAACCACCGACTGCGGCTTGTTCACGAGTACGAGTGGCATCGCCTCGTCACCGCCAGCGTGAAACCGTTCGCCGCGCTCTCAAAGATGCGAAAGCCGTTTCAGCGAATCACGCCGGATGTGCTCGCACGTGGCTGGCATCCGGTGATGATTCTGTCCGTCAACCTGCCCGAGTTCCTGACCGGGCTGTCGTTGAATGGTGAGTCAATTCGCCTTGATCTGCACGATGTTCCCGGCTTCACCGATTCGCTCGGCCCACCCCCGTGGATGCAGGACACACGGGCGGCCTGGCACCAGCCGCCCGTTGCGCGCCAAGGCTCCTAGGTTCTTAAAACAGGGGCAGATCAGCACCTAGGAGCAATTTGCGGGCCGAATCTGGGAACCCGTACATGTAGGCGAACGCTATGCCGCTAGTAGGTTTCGTGGCGAGGCGAAGGGGCCTGCCCCCACCCCGTCGCCAGACGGCCAACTAGCCGACTTCCCGAGCGCCTCGCAGGTCTGAGTTCTCGGAGATACCCGGTTCGGTGCACAATTGCGTGGCGCATAGAAACGCTCACGAAGCATGACAGTGGCATGAGCAGAGGCTTGCGGAGTGTTCGCAAGCTTCGATCAGATCTCAAGCTATCGCTCGGCAAAGGCGATCGCTAGGCGAAAGCAGCGTCGCCTTGAGACCACCACTTCTCCCCTATAGCGGGGGAACGGCCCTTCGGGGTACGAGGCGATACGGCCCTTGCCTTCTCAATTTGCACCTCCGCAGGAACGGAGCGATACCTCCTGGCGTCAGCTACCCAATTCGCGTCATGCCATTTTATCGTCGCAATAACGAGCCGGAGTTCGCTAATTGCCTTGGCCGACGATCGCATTATTTCTTGGTCGTCGAATTCCATCAGCCCGCGAATCCAAAGGGTCTCGGCTAGGTACGACTTCTCGGAGGGATCCAACAAAGCCAGAAATTCTATGTGATCCCATGCATCCGGGGATCCGCCGATTGGCGTAGTTACATCGCGACTCATAGCTGCAATGTGCCGTACATACGTCTGCCCCACTTGGAAGCGGGCGGCGGCGACACGGAACTCGGCCTGATAAGGTCCCCAATGCGAAAGATTCGCAACCCACCGTATCGATTCGACTCCGGGCTCACCATGAAGGTAGGAACCCGTGTACGACGTGAGGTGATGATAAGGCAGAAGTTCAGCCGACTGCTGGGACCTGCGCGCTAAGGTCGCCCTACGACCTGCGGGCGGATCACTGGATGCAGGGCCACCCGTTCCGTCGCGGGTCAAGAGTTGCTCTAGCTCGCCAAGCGATGCCAGCAGGCTTTCGGCACCCAACGCTGTCTCCCGGTACGCCGCGGCAACTGACGCGTCCACTTGCTTGCGTTCCCGCATGGTCAAGGCGCATAGCACAGCCGCACCGATCGCGCCGACTGCGGCAACTATCGCTGTTAGCATGGCGTTAGCCTACAGCGTCGGCACAAATTTTGAGTCTCCTGTGCTAGGTACCCAGTCGGTCACGCACTACCTCCATGGTTCGCCCGAGGGATGCGAGCTCTTGGGTCATCGCCTGAGAGTGTTCGGCCTGCGTTTCGATGAACGTGCGCAGGAGAGTCGTGATGACCTTCGACTCACCTCGAGCATTCTCTAACATTTGATTGACTGGCTGCTGGGCAACTTCGATAGTGGTCCGTATGTTACTGCCTCGCTCTTTGCTGTCGAGGTATGTAAGGAACGCGATACCAACAGTCGCGGCGATGCTGACGATCGTAACGATCTCTTCGCCGTTAAGCGCCATCAGATCACAACGCTTCCTCGGCAGACGCGGGCGCTTGATCGTCTCCCGAGTGTTTCGAAGCCGCGACCGGTTCTAGATTGAGCTGGCTATCTTCCGCGAGGAGCTCGGCCTGGAGCGTTCCACTTACAGTGGTGTACTGCCTGCGTACGCGGTCCACTGCCTCGCTCAGCCCATCTAGAGTGGCCTCGCTAATCCCGACGGTGATCGAATTAACGCCCGCGACAGGCTCGTCGAACGCCAACTGCATTGTGATCATCGGTACAAGCTCTGTCTTGTCATTAGTCTCAAAATCTACCGCGCGGAAATCAAGATCCAAGTTCAGAACCTCAACCTGCGGATGAGCGAACGCGCGAAGCCGAGATATTTGTCGACGCCGCTCAAACATCGGTCGGGTTTCAAGCAGCGCGGACAACGCGGCGAGCCCCGGCGCAACGCCGAGATCTTCGCTCTCGTCCCGAGCTAGCGACGTGACGTCCTCTACGACTTCACTTACGCTCGAATCGCGAGCCGCGTCGTACATGGTCCGAAGCGCTTGGAGGGCGAGCCAGTCATCGGTCCCGGGCTCGACGCCTTCAACGGTGAGATCCCGGCTCAGCACCAACTCATCGAGCATGGCGGTCGGCAACTTTAGCAATCGGATGGCTGATCGCTTGAACGTGGGTGCGAGCCAGAGTTCACGAATAGCCGACACCTTCCACCTCCTCCCGGGCCCCGGCACGTCCTCAGGTTCTGCCGCGCCACGCCACAGTACGTCATGTCCGTTCGCGAAGCCGCACTGGTGTGCGCACCACCCCACATCAGTGACGCACTCAAATAGCGGCCCCGTCTCACCCTCGCGGCGATTGGCTATGACGACGACGGTGACGGATCGCCCCACGTCCTCGGGTGGCTATTTGATGCGCTGGCCGAGCTGCAATGTATAAGCGTGACGGTGACGACGACGGGCGCATCTGAGGTCCAGTAGCTGAACCTCAGATGCACCGCGCGGTAGAGCGTGCCATCGTATTCGACCTCAGCGCCGACGTAAGGCACTGTGACGTCTCGCAGTTCACCGAGCGCGCCGCCTTCGTCAAGCACGAACCTGACGACGGTGACCACGTTCGGATCATGCCACCGCGAAGCTAGCGGCGTACGACCGAGTAACGCTCGTTGTAGCGTGCCAGTGCCGCCGCATCACTTCGTCTCTCGTATTCGAGGATGTTGCGACGTTCGGCCGTTTCCTCCTTCCGCGCGACCTCGGCCGCCTCGGCTGCGGCCGCTTTGACTTCGGCGACGATGCCCGGCCGTGCCGCCTGCCATTCATCAAGCGACAGCTGAACCGGTCGTGCGTCGAGGTCGGCGATGAAGGCCTCAACGGTGTCGCTTGATCGTTCCCTGCCGAGGATGAGCCGGTGCGGCGCGGCGAAATGCAGTTCGGCCGGGTCGGCGTCGCGCTGGATCGGAACGAACCGATACTGCCGTAGCAATGTTGCGAGGTTCTGGACGTCATTGAGTCTCGCCGCTAGCTCGATCAGACGCCCCCGGTGGCCGGTGGGCTCGTCGGCTAGGGCGCGGCCCTCGTCAGCGATTGCTCGTGAATCGACGTCCAGCGCGGTTAGCAGGTCCGCTCCGGCCGCTAGATAGGTCGGCAGGATCGTCTGCTCGGCGACGGCTTGCGCTTGGCTCAGCATGGCTTCAACCTCGGCTGCAGCGGCGGCCTTTGTGGCCGCCTTGCCGGCTAGGCTCGCTGCCGCTGAGATGTCGAGTGTTCCGTCGGCGATCCGCGAGGCGAGTCCGCCGATTTCATCGCGAGGCTTACTTACTCGGTGCTCGGCGATCTTGTTGGCAAGATCGGCGGCGTTCGCTATGGCGCGACGGGGTTCGGCGAGCACGTCATCAGCCAGGCCGAGGTTTGCGAACAGCTCGTCAACACGATCGGCGATGGCACGGGTCGGGGCGTAGGTACGGTTCTGGGATTCAGGGATGCTCATGCGGGTGTGTCCTTTGCTCGTAGGGGATTGGGTTGTTGACTGGCCCCGGCCAGGACAGGCGGGGCTTGAACGCGCGGCGTCAGGACGCCGTCTCGCTCGACATAGACGATGTGTTTGTCTGGCCGTTTCCTCCACGCGATCGCGCCGAGGTCGACGTGTCGCTTGTACTCCAGGTGGCCGTTCAGATGCTGCTCGAAATCCCCCCGGCCACGTTCGTCAACGCGCAGGTTGATGGTCGGGAGGTAGCCCTTGTCGTCAATGAATTCGAAGGGGCTGGCCTTGAACCACTCGAAGCAGTGCTCGTCATGATCGGCGGGGTTATCGACGTCGTCCCAGTCGGGTCGAGACGGATGCAGGTGTACCCCTCCGATGACGGAGCCGTATTCGTTCAGCCCCTCCAGCCACTGTCCTAGGGACTCGTAGCTCTCCGCAAGTTCGGGAAGCAAGTGATCGAAGGCGCCGACAGCGACGAGACTATGCCTCGCCCACCACGGCCCGATCGAAAACTCGAACTCGCGTAGCGCGTGCTTGTTCTTCACGCCGTTCAGGTCGTTGACGGTGTATCCGAGGACGAGGCCGCCGCGCTTTGGCTCAACCAGCCACGCGGGCGTGGTCGCCGGAGCCCTAGCGGAGGCGGCCGCGACGGCGGACGTGTCCTTAATAGTCGAACGGTTCTTAAACCGTTCTTGACTATTTGGATTCACCTGGATGGATTGCTTTGATTCACCTGTATGGATTGCCTTGATCCGTTCGGGTGAATCGCTTTGCGGCGGGCTCTGAGTTGGAAGTGATTCACCTAGATGAATCGCTTCTGGTGCGGTGAGCATGTACTTCGATGCCTGACCTCGCCGCCGAATCTGCGCCAACGCCAACCAGCCCGACTCGATGAGGGAGGCGAGGTGTCGATGAACTGACGGCTGCGACATTGCCGTTTCGGCAGCGAGTGTTGCCTGTGAGGGCCAGGCGACGCCCGAGTTCGCTCTCATGTGAAACGACAGCCGCAGGCCGACGACCTTCGCCCCACTCAAAAGGTCGGGGCTGGCACATATCGCATTGCGCCACTGCCAGATATCGCCGCCCGTTAGCGGTTGGTGCTGAGCTTTCGCTGACGATGGTTCGGCGTCCTCGTCGCGAGTCCTTGCGGCTCCGTCTAGCAGTAGCGGGCTAGGCGGCTTGCTTGTCACTGATTGAGTCCTTTTCGTTGGCTTCATTCGTGGTCGGCAGGAGGCCGAGGCGCCTTAATGCGGCGATCGAGAACGCGGCGCGTGTCGGGCTGATTTGCAGGCTTGCTGCGATGCTCTCCAGCCGACGGGGAACGTAGCCGCGCCTGCCAATCTCGGCGGCGAGTCTGCACGTCGTCCCGTCGAGCTCCGGACGCGCCCTTGCGGCGAGGTACAGAGTCATAGCGGCGCTTGTCATGTGGTGCCGGTCATTCGTGAATCCTTCGGAAAGTATTGGATGTTGAGGGTTCGGCCTACGCGAACGTCGGCGCTGACGCTCCATAGGAGGTTAAGCCGGTTGACGTCGTAGTACCCGTAGCCGTGTCGCGGGTATCGGCGCTTCACGAATCCGTCCGGGCGGACGTCGACGAGTTCGCGCGTGGTCAGGCGGTCGAGGGCTGAGAACAGTTCGTCCTCGGTGTAGCCGAGACGGTGGGTCGCGTCCGCGAAGTCGATGAAGCCGTTGACGCCTTCACTGTCGGCTTCAAGTGCGATTGCCCTTTCAACTTCAGTTATTTCCGGGTCGGTTTTGATCCGATGCCGCCACAGTTTGCGCGCCGGAGGCTTGCCTCGTAGCGGCCGGGCGGAAACATGGGCCATCACGCGGCGACGCGAGGTGCTAGTAGGACCGTGAGTCGGGCGCGTTGTGCGTCTGACAGTTCGGGAGCCTCTGCGACCGCTCTTTCGATATACGCCGTCAATTCCGCTTCCCGAGAATGCACCGCGTTTAAACGCCTTCGTGGGCCGGGCGTGATGCTCTGCACCGGCCGTCGACGTTCGGCATGGTCGGCACAGCCGAACATTAGGTTGTCGTTGGACATGTGGTTTCCCTCTAACGGGCACGACCGCAGGCCTCATTGGAGACTCTTTGTCGTGTGCCTCGCCCTCCGGGCGGGGTATCTGATACGGGTTTGTTCGCCGCCTACAGTCGCGCAGGACTTACATTTCGTGCACGTTCAAGTTCCTGTGACTTCCTCGCAACAGCCGGTTTGAGCGCACTGCGGCATGCTCTATGCGCATGGCGTGGCTCTGCACGGAGTTGTGGGTCCTGTCGTCTCAGCGGTCGCTAGCGTTGCGCTCAATGACGCGGCCGAGACTTCGGGTTGCCGCTTAGATCGGTACTCGTATGTCCAGCCGCCCGCCCTCATTTCTTAGACTAGTTCGGTTTAGTGACGAATTCGTTGAGACGACAGCTCGCGCCATTCGACGTCCCGGCATATGTTTACTAGAGAAAGGCGACAGTAGCAAACAAAACGTCGGAAATCTTACGCTTCTGTAAGGGACAAATTCCGAGAACCCAATATATTCCGGGGTCATATCGCGTTGATGATGTTGGATGATCTTGCATACGTGTAACGCCTCGCGTTTAAACCTCAAGGCTCAGAAACCCCTTACGTTTAAACGCAAGAGGCGCCAAACGCGTGACGTTTAAACACCTTCAGACATGACACCTCACTTGGCATACGTGACAGGCGCGCGTTGGACGGTAGCTTAGTGGCCTGACCGCCAGACGCTCGTTCGGAGCGTCCGTACGAGGTTTTACTACGAATTCCCAACTGAGACCATGGCGCCTTGCCTATAAGCAAGGGCAAAGTCCATTGTCGCTGCAAGATGCAAGCATTCAGCGGGCCTATATAGCCCTCGACGAATTTCGCGCCCCTTGCTTATAAGCAAGGGGCGCGCGCTTCCGACGAAGAAACTTCAGGTCCAGTCGAATCTGATCGTTTCGGGATCGAATGCGCCCCGACCGACGCGACCCTTGTCAATCACGACCTTTACAAGGTCAGCCAGCACGGCGCGCTGGCGGTCGAGGGCCAGGGCCAGCCATGCCGCCCCCGGGTCGGTCGCTGTGACTACGGCCGCGAGGGCCGAGCCTTTGCCCGCAGCCGCAAGTTTCGACTCAACAGCAGCGAGGTCAGCCTCGATTCGTTGCGTTGCGACCTGCACCTGCCGCCCATTGAGCAACCCCGTCGCATAGTCATCGGCTAATCCGTCAAGCCGTGCCAGCAGGCCGACCTGTTCTTGACGTAACGCGCCGACGTCCGCGACCGCTTTAGATGCCTGTAATAGGTCGCGAACGTCGGCTCGGCGCAAACGCTCGGCTACTACTCGATAGACCACTTCCTCGGTCGGCTCGGCGTTGCGCTGCATATGCGCTCGTGCCCGGCAAACGTAGACACGCATACCCGTCCCGGTGTAGCTCGTTTTCGCCTTCGAGCCGCACCAGCATTCAAACAAGCCGCTCCCGAGGTACTTGCGCGCCTCCCTGCGCACCTTGCGGCCCGGGTCATTCAGCTTCGAATGCACAGCGGCGAAGGTTTCGACGGACACGAGTGGTTCCCATTCGCCGACGCCGACGCGCTCGCCCCGGTAGTACCGTTCGGAGATATACCGAGGGTTTGTGAGTACAACGCGTACGGCTCCGTCGTCCCACAGGTTCCCGCGCGCAGTTCGGTGCCCGTCGGCATTAAGTTGTTTCGCCGTTCCGATGATCGTCGCCCCGGCAAGGAAACCGGCATAGATAGCGCGGACGACGGCCGCCTCGGACGGATGAGGGTCGCCGTTCTGCAGGTAGCCGAACGCCCGTCGGGCAGGCGGCTTACCAGCCTCAGCGCGCTGCAATCCGGCCCGGCGTTGCCGTTCGGACTTCGCGTCAATCTCCGCGCGGCTCACGCCTGCCAGAAGGTCAGCGACGAGCCGACCGGACGCCGTCGACATGTCGATATCTGAACCTCGAACGAGCGCGACAGTGGTCCGCGCCTCCTGCCCCGCCTCGATCAGTCGCAGCGTATCTCTACGATTTCTGGAGAGCCGGTCCCATGCCCATGCGACGATGACGTCGACCTCTCCGTCGATCACTTGTTTGAGCATCGCTTCGAACCCCGGTCGCGACTTCGTCCCGGCAGCCGATAGGTCGTTATCGACGTGTTCGGCGACGACCCGGAGGTCGCGTAGCTTCGCTAACTGGCGAGCGTCGTCAAGCTGTCGATCCACTCCTGCCCGGTCGTTGTTTGCGTCCTTCGACAGGCGGGCATACAGCGCGGCACGGGCTCGATCGGCGGGCATCCCAGAAATACTAGTAGTTGACATGATCAGGTACTGCCGTGGTGGGGAACTTTGAGAATGTCTGCACGCACGTCGACCCCTCGGGCCAACAGGTCGTCCTGGGCGTCGAGCTCGGCATCACCTGGAAGCAGGATCGTTTTGCCATGGGTCACCGCCCGGATCACCAGCGAGGTATTGTTCGGGTCCGAACGCGAGCCGCTGAAAATGTGGGATGGCCCGAGAACCTCCATACGGACCAGATCTTTTCCCGATCCAACGTCGAGTTCGGCGCCGTCGCTGACACTGCTCAGCGCGACGCCATGACGGCGCAGGACGTCACTGGCGAGTCGATGCCCGTTGGCGGGCTCGGCGAGCGGTGAGGTCACAGCACGACCCACCTCGCGATCGTGCAGCACTCCGGCGATTCCTCCGACGTGATCGAGATGTGAATGGCTCAGTATCAATAGGGGGACGGAATGCACCCCCAGTTCGCGTAAGCATCGATCAACCGCGACCGGGTCCGGGCCGGCGTCGATGACAACTGCCGCTTGGTGTCCCGCCGAAATCACTAGCGCATCGCCCTGCCCGACATCACAGGCGACGATCAGCCAACCGGTCGGCGGCCACGTGATGACCAGTGATCGCACCGGTAACTGCACCAGCAAAGCGACGACGACAGCGATGGCAATGAGGTCCCGGAGATTCGGCCGGCGAGCAAGTATTGCCACGATGGTGCTCACGGCGATGAGAAGGGCCGCGCCAGTGACTCCGGACGGCCACGGCACGGAGGCACCCGACATCGATCCGAAGGTCTCGGCGACCCATACCAGCCAACGGCACGGCCAGCCGGCAATTTCAGCCAGCACCATTGCTACCGGCAGGCAGACCGGTGCTGCCAGGGCCGCGAGGACGCCGATCACCGTGGTCACAGCCACGACCGGTTCAGCGAGCATGTTTGCCGGTATCGCGACGAGGCTGAACGTCCCGCTGAGAGCTACCACGATTGGCGCTGTCACCAGATGAGCTGCGGCTGCTACCGCCAACGGTTCGGCAAATCCCGCGGGAACCCGATGTTCTTGAAGCCATGACACCCAGCCCGGCGCGACCAACAACAGCGCCGCCGTCGCGGCGACAGATAGCGAGAACCCGATGTCGGCTGCCAGGCTCGGCTGCCACAGAAGCAAGAGAAGCACCGAAGCCGCGAGAATGGGCATCGCCGATCGTTGGCGTCCGGCTGCGAGGCCGGCCAAGGCGATGCCTGCCATCACCGCCGCCCGGAGCACGCTCGGCGATGGCCGTGCGACGATCACGAAACCAACCAGCACGACACCGCCGATCGTCGCAATGGCTCTGGGAGATGCCCGAAATCGCCGCAGGACGTAGGCGACGGCGCCCACCAGGATCGAGCAGTTCGTCCCACTGACCGCCGTGAGATGGGTGAGCCCTGCCACCTTGAATCGCGCAGCCAGGACCGGGTCCAACTGACTCGTGTCGCCGTCGATCAAGCCTGGCAGCAGGCCGCGGGGCAATTCCGGCAACGGGCGGGCCGCGCGCTGCAGACCCGCGCGAATCGAGGACGCGCCGCGTTGCCACCACGGCGGTGCCCCCAGAAGCTCCAGATCACTACGTGCTGACAGTGTGGCGACGAGCAGATTCCCGGGCAGCGGAGGCGACAAGCCGGCATCAAGCCTCAGACGCTGGCCCGGCGCGATCTGGCGCCAAGCGTCCGACGGTCCGAGCAGGAGCACCGCTCCGCTGATCAGCGTCCGATGGCCCGCGATCTCGACCGCTGTCAACTTCGCCTCGACTGCGACCCGCGACGTGCCGTCCGGACCGTGTACGGCTAGCGAACGTGGGTCCGAGGTCACGATCACCTCGGCTGTCGCCTCCACCCGGCTGGCGGCCAGGTGGGCTAGCTGGCTATCCCGGGCGTCATGCAGGCGCACCGAGAGCGGCGCGAGGACTGTCGCCACAGCGCAAGCGATGAACGCAAGCGTGTAGAAGCTGCCACGGCCCCGCCCGAGCCGCATGAAGACCAAACCCGCTGCGCATGCGACCGCGGCGCCGATGGCGACGGCCTGGCTGCTCCGCGATAGACCCCATAAGACAGCGACCCAACCGGCGAGCGCCCCGCCTGCCAACCGAAGATCGGGGCGCCCTGCATTCGACGACGGCAGCTGAGACGACAGCAGCTCAGACGACGGCGGATGAGACGGCGGCGAAACAGACGACGGCGGATCAACCGATGGCGAATGATCTGCACGCACGCGCTCGACGCCGTCGAAGGGCTGGCCTCTCAAGATGAACATGGTCTAGGCGATCGCCGGCGAACCTTGTTAGTCTTGCGGCCATGTCGGCGTCGTTGTTGGCGGTCGTCGTGGATTGCCACGACCCGCGTCAGCTCGCACATTTCTGGGCTGCGGCATTGTCGCGTGAGATTTCCGAGCGCAACACAGATGAATTCCAGGTCAACGATCCGAAGGGCGGCACGACGTCGCTCTATTTCATGAAAGTGCCCGAAGCGAAGGTCACCAAGAACCGGCTTCATCTCGACATCAGTACTGATGGCTCGGTGGATGCCGAAGTGGAGCGCCTGATCGCATCGGCGCGAGCCTCATTGAGGTCCGCCAGGACCCGGACACCTTGGAAAATCCCGACTCGTGGACGGTTTTGGCTGATCCCGAAGGCAACGAATTCTGCGTCACCACTTCGAGTCTCACCGGGTGGGCCTGAGCAGGGGCGCTGGGGAAATCGCTCGATTGCGGTAGCCATTATCAAACCGTCACCAATGGCTTCAGGTCGGCATATTTCGAGTCACCGATACCGGTAACCGACCGCAGTTGGTCGACGCTGTCGAACCGACCATGTTGAGTCCGCCAGTCGACAATTCGCTGCGCGAGAACTGGGCCGACGCCTGGCAGGCTGTCGAGCTCGGAGACGCTGGCCGAATTCAGGTCGATCGGTCCAGCGGCGGCCACGCCGCTTGGGCTGGTGCCTGGCGTCGAGGAACGCGGCGAGCCATCGCCTGCGACGGCTTGTCCAGCGGTTTCGGGCGCGACCGGAATCGCTGGTACTCCGATCGCGATCTGCTCCCCGTCGAGCAATTTTCGCGCCAGGTTGACTCCCGTCAGATCGACGCCGGCGACAGCGCCGCCCGCGGCGGCAAGGGCGTCGACAACCCGCGCGCCGACAGCGAGCCGGTAGACGCCCGGTCGCCGCACCCTGCCGACGACATCGACGACCACGGCCACAGCAGCGCCTGCGGCGGCCGAGCCGGACGAAGGCAGCGGCAGCGGCGACATCAGCGAACCGCCAGGCACAACCTGGGCCGCCGACTTCGACGTACCTCGTGAGGGATTCGGTGAAATCTCACTCGCGTTCGCCAGCGGAGTGCCAACCGCGATTCTGCGGGGTTGCGAGGAGGCGACCCAGACGCCAGCCCCCAACATGGACGCAAGCGCCACGACGAGCATCGCCAGCACCGTTCGCCGACTGTGGTGCTGGCCGCTGCGTTGCCGGAATCGGGTAAGCGCTTCGGCAAGCAACACGGTGGCACCGCCGCTACCTTCTGCTCCCCGTTGCACCCGAATTACGTTAGGTTCGGCGCCCCCACAGCAGCCGACTACAACCCGATTGTGGACATCACCGGCGCCTGTGGATATGCCGAGTCAAACGCCACTACCGCGGTCGGGAGCCATATTGCGTCGCACGCCCACGGTAGGATCTGTTTTGACGAGCCCTCCGCGCATCCAAGTAATGCGGGTGCGCACCGTTGAGCCGTGCCAGCTTCGCTCGTGGCTGTTGTCGAGGCTGTTCACCGGCTGTCTTCAGCGATAGCGGAGGTACCCGCGTGCCGGGCCGGCACGTTCATCGGTGCAGAGCGAACGAGGTTGAGGATGACGCAGGTCGCTGAGCGGGTCAGCCCGCGATTCGACCCTCCTCCCCCGATATCAAGCTCCCGTCCGTGGGCGGCATGGTTTGCTGATTACGGTCACCTGCTTCTGGCTCTCATCGGCTCGGTCGGCTTCGTTCTGATCAAGCCGCCGGTCGCCGATCTACAGGCCGCTGATGCGCGTGCCGCAGCAGCTGCGCGGCACGTCGGCCTCGGCTATTGGCTTTCCTGGTTCGGCGGCTCGACTCCTGGCCAGTACTCGATCCTGACACCAGCGCTCGCATCAGTCCTCGGAGCGGCAGCGCTCGCCGGCCTGTCAGTGCTGGCAATCGCCCTGATGGCGCGCCCGCTGCTCGAAGGCACGCGTCGACCTCGGTCCGCGGCGTACCTCGTCGTTGCCTCGGCGCTCTGCAATCTGTGGTCAGGCCGTGTTCCGTTCTCGGTCGGCATAGCCGTGTCGCTACTCGGTCTACTCCTTTTGCTGCGGGGTCAACCGTTACTGGGCGGCATCGTCAACGGCCTCGCGACGCTATTTTCACCGCTGGCTCCAGCGTTCATCCTGCTAGCGCTGCTCGGCCCCGCGATCACCCGCCCGGGTTGGCGACCGAGCGCGATCCGCTTTGGAATTCCCAGTGTCGTCGGCCTGATCCTTCCCACAGTGCTGTTCGGGGCGCCCGCGCCGATGCCGTTCGCCTGGACCACGCTGGCCTGGTCCATCGGGATCATTGCCGCCGCCTTACTGCTTGACCTACCTAGCTACGTAAAGGTGGGTTTGTGGGCAGCCGCGGCAGCCTGCGTCGGTTCATTCGTCATACCGTCAGGTGTCGGTTCCAACATCAGTCGATTCTGCTTCTTGCTGCTGCCACCGATAATCTGGGCGGTGGCACGCAACCCGCGTCGGTTGATTGCACTCATGTTGCTGCCAGCGTTCGTATACAGCGGCTACCTCGTCGCGAGGGACATCAATGCGGCCTCGCAGCCAGCGGCCCAGCAGACTTATTACACGGGCTTGCAAGCTGAGCTAAGCACGCTGCCCGACTTGAACAATCACCGCGCCGAAGTCTTGGACACCGCGACCCACCGAGCCGCGGCCGAGCTCATTCCGACGGTTTACCTCGCCCGGGGATGGGAAACACAGAGCGATTCCAGCAACAACGCGATTTTCTACGATCCGGCGCATCTCAACGTGATCACCTATAGAGAATGGCTCGACCTCAACGCGGTGGCTTGGGTTGCCGTGCCCACTGCGCCGGGTGCCGGCTATCAGGCCGAAGCGGCCCTGATCAAGACCGGGCTTCCGTACCTGACCCAGATCTGGCAGGACCCGCAATGGACGCTCTATTCGGTGCAGAATCCTGAGCAGATGGTTCCGGCTCCTGCCAAGGTCGTGCAAGCAACCGAGACGCAGGTTGTCTTCGACATCGACGGGCCCGCCACTTTGACGCTGCGCTTCCGGCCTGCAAAGGGCATTCGAATCACAAGCCAGGACGGCCTCGCTGCGCCGGTCTGCCTCACTGCGCCCACGTCCGACGAGCTGCAAGCCACTTTCGTCCAATCAGGTCGATACGTCCTCACCTCGAGCTGGTCGGTGACCAGCACCATCAGCAAGACCGGATGCTGATCCACCCGTTGGACCAGCCAACTCCGCTCTGACCTGACAACGAGGTGCGGACCGGGATGTGCTGAGCGAGGCAACTATGGGCAGAATGTCGCTGTGACCATCCTTCGGCTGCTGTCCTACAACATCAGGTCGCTACGAGATGACGCCGAGGCGGTGTACCGCGTCATCAAGGACGCCTCACCGCACGTCGTCGCCATCCAGGAGGCACCGCGGTTTTTCCGCTGGCGCTCGACGGCGGCGAAGATCGCACGGCGCAGCGGGCTGGTGGTAGTGACGGGCGGCCGGACCGCGGCCGGCAATCTGTTGCTCAGCGGGCTGGAAGTAACCGTCGATCGTGCGACCGATGTCCTGTTCACCCGGGATCCAAAGTTGCATCAACGGGGAACTGCGTTGGCCGCGTTGACTCTCGGCGGCCGGCGTTTCGCCGTCGCCGGCACACATTTGGATCTTGCGGAGGAGCCACGCGTTCGACACGTCGCGGAACTACATCGAGCCGCAGACCGCTTCGAAGTGGCCGACTACCCGCTGATCGTCGCCGGCGACATGAACGACGATCCGGGGTCTCGGGTGTGGCAGGCACTCGGCGAACGAGGGGCCGACGCCTGGGCCACAGCAGGAACCGGCGATGGCATCACGTCCAGCGTCATCTTGCCTCGACGGCGCATCGATGCAGTCTTCGTCGATCCGCGGCTCAAGGTGCTTCAAACTTCTGTCATCAACACCGCCGACGTGCAAATCGCCAGCGACCATCGTCCGGTACTGGTTGAAATCGAACTTTAAAGCCGCAGGACTATCACACTGCCGACGGAGCTAAAGCCGCAGGACTATCACACTGCCGACGGAGCTAAAGCCGCCGGACTATCACACTGCCGACGGAGCTAAAGCCGCCGGACTACTACCCCTAGGAGACCGGGGCCTACATGTGCGCCCACCACGGCACCGACCTCGGACTCGTGAAAGTGTCGAATGTGCGGCACCTGTTCCTTGAGCTGGCCAGCGACCTCTGAGGCGCGATCCGGCGCTGCAAGGTGCTGAACGGCAAGGTCGACCTCGCGGCTACCCGCTGCATTCACAGCGATCGCCACCAGCCTCGCGATGGCCTTCGACGAGGTTCGGACCTTCTCCATCGGCAGGATTCGGCCGTCGACCAAATGCAACAGTGGCTTCATCGCGAGCGCCGTACCCAGCATCGCCGCCGCGGTGCCGATCCGGCCACCGCGATGCAACCACTCGAGAGAATCCACATAGAACAGCGCCGAACTATCGTCGATGCAGCTCGTAGCGGCCTGGGCAACCTCGGCCGCTGACCCGCCGGCCGCAGCCTTTTCCGCCGCTGCGATAACGGCAAAGCCGAGCGCCATCGCGGTGGCTCGCGAATCGACGACGGTGACCAGGCCCTTGTCGAACTCGGCGGCCGCCAGCCGAGCGGAATCGCAGGTGCCTGACAATTGCGCCGACAGGTGGACCGCAACCACCGCAGTCGCGCCCGCCTCGAATGCCGCCGCGAAGACCTTCACGAATTCCGCAGGCGCCGGCCTGGACGTCATGACCGATTTGTGTGCGCGAAGCGCTTCTGTGACGTCGGCGGGTGATACATCCACGCCTTCACGCCCTGAACGGGTGCCAAGGTCGATCTGCAACCCGACGACGCGCACGTCCAGAGCCTCGGCAATTCCGTCAGGCAGGTACGACGTCGAGTCAGTCACTACTACAACGCGCTGCGTGCTCGGCATGGCTTGAACGCTAGACGACGAAGTTGATCAGCCGGCCTGGAACGGCAACGACCCGCTTGGTCGGACGGCCGTCCAGCGCGGCAAGGACCTTTTCGTCTGCCCGCGCGGCCGCTTCCATCACCGAAACGTCGGCATCAGCCGGCAACTGAACCACCGCGCGGACCTTGCCATTGACCTGCACCGGCACCTCGATCGTGTCGTCAATCAGTAACGCCGGGTCAGCGACGGGGAAATCATTCCAGGCCAGAGACTCAGGGTGACCCAGCTTCGACCACAGCTCTTCGGCGACATGCGGGGCCAGCGGTGCGAGCATCAGCACCAGTGCCTCGGCCACCACTCGCGGCGTGCCACCGTTCGGGTAGGCCTGCGTAACGGCGTTGTTGAGTTCCGTTATGCGGGCGATCGAGGTGTTGAACCGCAAGGTTTCGTAGCCGTCTCGTACCGCGTGGATTGCCTTGTGCAGCAGACGATTCAAGTCCGCGGGTACGTCAACATCGGCGACGTGCACTATGCCGGTGCTTTCGTCCAGAACGATCCGCCAAATCCGTTGCAAGAGCCGGTACGGGCCGACGATCGCTTTGCTGTCCCACGGACGCGACTGTTCCAACGGGCCCGAGAACATCTCGAACAGCCTGAAGGTGTCGGTACCGAAATCTGCGACGAATTGATCAGGCGTGACAACGTTCTTGCGACTCTTGCCGATCTTGCCGAATTCTTGGGTAACCGGTTCACCCTCGAAGTAGAAACGCGCTGTGCCGTCCTCGATCACCTCGGTCACCGACTCGGCGTCGACCCAGAATCCGTCGGCGTTGGCGTAGGCCGGCAGCTGCAACATGCCCTGATTCACCAAGCGGTGAAAGGGTTCTGAGCTGGTCACGTGGCCGAGGTCGAAAAGAACCTTGTGCCAGAACCGCGCATAAAGCAGGTGCAGTACCGCGTGCTCGACCCCGCCGACGTAGAGATCGACGCCGCCTAGTGGGCGATTTGCGTCCGGGCCCATCCAGTACCGCTCGACCTCCGGCGCAACCATCGCGTCGGTGTTGTGCGGATCGAGATATCGCAGCTCATACCAACAAGAACCGGCCCAGTTGGGCATCGTGTTGGTTTCGCGGCGATAGGTCTTGAGTCCGTCACCCAGATCGAGTTCCACGTTCACCCAGTCGGTCAGTCGCCCGAGCGGCGGCTCCGGGATCGAGTCCGCGTCATCCGGCGGAAAGGACTTGGGTGAGAAGTCGTGTGTTTCGGGCAACAACAGCGGCAACATGTCGTCTGGCAAGGCAACCGGCTGCTCGTTCTCATCCCAGACGATCGGGAAAGGCTCGCCCCAATAGCGCTGCCGGCTGAACAGCCAGTCCCGGAGGCGGTACGTCGTCGCGCCGACCCCGGTGCCCTGCGCTTGCAGGTACTCGATGATGGCAGCCTTCGCTTCGCTCACGTCGAGGCCGTTCAGATTGACCTCGTCGTTGGCCGAATTGATAGCTGAGCCATCTCCGGTAAAGGCCTTTCCGCCGGCGCCTTCGAAACCCTCGGGCGGCTGGACCGTTCGCACGATCGGAAGGTCGAAGGCCTCCGCAAACTCGTAATCCCGCTCGTCCTGTGCCGGAACCGCCATAATCGCGCCGGTGCCGTACCCGGTCAGCACATAGTCGGCAATGAAGACCGGCAGCTCGGTACCGTTGACAGGGTTGATGGCAAAGGAGCCGGTGAAGACGCCGGTCTTCTCCCGATCTCCCTGACGATCCAATTCGGTCTTGCTCGCGGCTTGCGCCTTGTATGCAGACACGGCTTCGACGGGCGTGGCGAAACCGCCCGTCCACACCGGCTTGGTTGCGGCCGGCCACTGCGACGTTGTGAGTGCGTCAACCAGCGGGTGCTCCGGCGAAAGCACTACGTAGGTCGCGCCGAACAAGGTGTCAGGACGGGTCGTGAAGACCTGGATAGCCCCTGCTGATGAAGCGAAATCGACGTGCGCCCCCGTCGATCGACCGATCCAGTTCTTCTGCATGGTGCGGACTTTTTCGGGCCAGTCGATGTACTCGAGATCGTCGAGCAGTCTGTCCGCGTAAGACGTGATCCGCAGCATCCACTGCGCCAGCGGTCGCCGGAAGACCGGGAAGTTACCCCGTTCGGAACGACCATCGGCGGTGACCTCTTCGTTCGCCAACACCGTGCCAAGGCCGGGGCACCAGTTGACCGGCAGCTCCGAGACGTAGGCCAGTCGATGCCGATCGATAACCGTCCGGCGCTGGGCTGCGTCCAATTCCGACCATCCGACGCCGAAGTCGTTGGTGCCGGGATCAGGTGATCGATCGCCGGCGTCGAGCTCGACGATCAGGTCCTCGATCGGCCTGGCCCTACCCACGCCGTTATCGACCGACTGGTCGTAGAAGGAATTGAACAGTTGCAGGAAAATCCACTGTGTCCAACGATAGAAGTCGGGATCGCTCGTCGAGACGACGCGACGTTGATCGTGACCGAGGCCGAGTGCGCGCAACTGCTGTTTGAAGATCTCGATGTTGTTGTTGGTCGTCGTTGCCGGATGTTGCCCGGTCTGAATCGCGTACTGCTCCGCGGGTAGGCCGAAGGCATCAAAACCCATCGTGTGCAGCACGTTCTCACCTCGCATCCGCAAATAGCGGGCGTAAACGTCGGTGCCGATGTACCCCAGCGGATGCCCGACGTGCAGTCCCGCGCCGGACGGGTACGGAAACATGTCGAGGACGTAGGTGTGCGGCTTGTCGGCAACGGCATCGAAACCCTCACTGAGCTCGCCGGTTGGGTTCGGAGTGTTGAACGTTCCCTGAGTGGCCCACAACTCCTGCCACCGACCTTCCAGTTCCGTCGCCATCGTGGCGGTGTACCGGAACGGCGGGGTGTCGCTCGGCTGGGCGACCGAGCCCGTTTCGGGCACCGAATCAGTCACGGTGGAGGCGCTGTGATCGGTGTTGGCACTCATCTCGGAGCGATTCCCTTCGGTCGGTCTCGCGCAAATCGGTTCCTCGGCCTAGTAGGCCACCGAATGCGTAAACGTGCATCTGACATGCGAAGAGCCCCTGCGTGATCGCAGAGGCTCAGCCGCGCCCGTCCGGAATCGGACTAGCGCGGCTCGATAAGGAGCAAGCTCGAACGGCTCGATGGCCCGGATGAGCCCGAGTCAGATGCGGTGTTCACGCCTCGATACTACCTGCCGAGGCAACGATCAGGCATCGGCATCGGGTGCTTCGCTCTCGGGCAACAGCATGGGGATGACCGGGCCGGGCGGGCCGGCATTGTGCGCTCGTAGGATCCATCCAGAGCCCTCGTCACGCAGTTCGGTCCAGTGGCAGTTCGCCAACGGGCCGAGAATCGAGGGCGTCTGCGGCAGCCCGAGCAAGGCCGCGGACAGGCACATCGCCGTCGCGCCGTGGCTGACGAGAACCGCCAGTTCGACATCCGGAAGCTCCTCCACCAAGGACATCGCACGCTCGGCGACCTGCTGCCTGCTCTCCCCGCCGCGCCGCGTCACATCCCGGCCGGCGAGCCAATCGGCGAATTCTTCCGGGTAGCGCGCCTCGACCTCGTCCCGCGTGAGGCCCTCCCAGTGGCCAAGATTGCGCTCACGAAGGCGCTCGTCAACCTTGAAGTCGAGTCCAGCCAGAGACGCCACCTTGGCAGCGGTGTGCCGGGCGCGCTGCAAATCCGAGGACACCAAGATGTCTGGTTGCATCGCGGCGATCAGCCCCGCCACGTGAATGGCCTGCGCCTGGCCTACCTCGTCCAGGGGCGGATCGGCCTGACCCTGGTAGCGGCGTTGGGCATTCCAGGCTGTCCGCCCATGACGCAGGAGGACGATGCGGCGCCGCACTCAGTTCGTCCCTGGATCCTGAGCGTCAGCATCTGACCCCAGGGGCGTTGTCGACGTGATCGCCGTGGCCGGCCGCACGGGCGCATCGGCGTCGAAATCGAGCAACGGGCAGTCCTTCCAGAGCCGCTCGAGCGAGTAGAACACGCGTTCCTCAGCGTGCTGAACGTGCACGACTATCTCGGCGTAGTCCAGCAGAACCCAGCGCCCATCTCGCTTGCCTTCGCGGCGAAGTGGCTTCGCACCCGCACGCCTGAGCTGCTCTTCGACCTCATCGACAATGGCCTCAACCTGGCGCTCGTTGCTGCCGGTCGCGATGACAAAGACATCAGTGATCGCCAGCTTGTCACTGACGTCGATGAGCACGATGTCAGTCGCGAGTTTGTCCGAGGCGGCATGCCCGGCGATCCGGGCAAGCTCGGCTGCGGTGTCAGTTGCGGTCACGATCGCTCAGGCTACCTGCCGTAGCCGCGTTCACCCGCTTTGGCGGGCGGCCGGTCGTGCGAGACCGGCCCCCGCGCGGACGTGGCGGCACTACTCGACCAGTCGGATCACGCCGTAGTCATAGCCTTTACGGCGGTAGACGACACTCGCCCGGCCGCTATCGGCATCTGCGAAGAGATAGAAATCGTGGCCGACCAACTCCATCTCGAAGAGGGCCTGGTCGATCGTCATCGGTTTGGCCGGATGCTCCTTCTCGCGGACGACCTGGCCGGGGCCGTCGAATTGGCCACCGTCCTCGTCCTCGTCCTCAGCAACCGCGATTGAGGTGGTCGCCGAGCCAAGCAGTGCACCGGTTGCTGCTGCCACTGAGGTCGGCGAGTGCCGGCCGTAATGGACGCGCCGCCGGTCGGCAGCCTGTCTGAATTTGCGTTCCAGCCGCTCGCCCGCAATGTCCAGCGCCTTGTAGAAATCGGAGGCACATGCCTCCGCGCGAACCACCGGGCCACGCACGCGGCAGGTTATCTCGACCCGCTGGCAGATCTCGGATTGTCGGGGATTTTTTTCGTGTAGCAACTCGACGTCAACGCGGATTATCCGGTTGTCGTACCGCTCGATGCGCGATAATTTCTCAGCGACGTGCTGACGGTAGTGATCGGGAACCTCGACGTTTCGGCCCCTCACGACAATGTCCACGCAACCTCCAGGTGCTCGTTAGAAGCCTGCCGTTTGGCCGGACGAATCCGGGCAAACCGCGCGCTGGAGATAACGTCGAAACGCGGACCACAGTCGAGCGGTCCGCCAGCCGCGGTTGTCTCGCGCTGGCTCCTATCTCTGCTTGGTCATCGCAACGGTAGTCCGTCGAAGCCGGATCTGCACAGCGATTCCGGAAAGAATCGGACCAGCCCAGCCGGTGCGCCCCTTTCACTGCTCGTGTTCGCTCATGTTCGGCGCGTAGCCGGGAATCGTCGCCGCGTAGCCGCGATGACGGCCGCGCCGATCACCTGCCAGCCCGCATCACCCAGCGCCCTGCTGGCCTCGTTCAGCGTCGCGCCGGTCGTGACTATGTCATCGACGAGCAGGGCTGGCCGTCCCGCCCATCGAGGATCTGCCGGTGGTCGGGCGGTCAGCTGCCCGGTCAGGTTGGCTACCCGCTGCTTCTCCGACAGCCCAGCGGAATCTGCGACCGCTGCACCGACACAGAGCGGCCGAGCGACCTCAGCTGCAGTTTGTCGCGCGGCTCGAATCGTCAGGCGCAGCAGATGGTCACCGCCCCGGACCCGAGCAGCGGCCCGGGTCGAAGGAACTGGCACAAGTAAGGGCCGGATGTCGGCCGCAGCCCGTCCAAACTGGCGCTTCAGGCTCGCCGCGACCGCCGCCGCGAGCAGGTCGGCAAGCGCGGGGGCGAGCTGGCGATGACCGCGCTCCTTGTAGGCCAACAGCGCCGTCCGGGTGATGCCCTGGTACTCCTGCGCAGCGGAGACAGTCAACTCACCATGTTCGGTGATCGAGCATTGCGCGACTGGCAGGCAACGTCGACACCAAGCCTCGCCGGGCTGAGCACAGCCGACACAGGTGAGCGGCAGTGCCAAGTCCAGCACATCAGCCAGGAGTCGTCCGGCGGCGTTCATCACTGTCCGCATAGAGCAAGCGTGATCGTCAGCGAGCCGGTCCGGCGGCGATCGAGACAGCTTGTGGACAACGCCGGCGGTGGTGGAGGGGGCGACTTGCCGAACGCCCTACTGGGCGAACGCCCTACTGGGCGAATGTCGGCTGGCTCCCCCTGCTCGCCAGCGGTGTCCATTGCTGACCAGCCTGAATCCACACCGCTGCGGGGTCATCGGAGGAGACAGCGACCGGTTGACCAGGCGCGTCGGGCGCCGCAGCCACAGCCAGCAGACCACGTGGGAGGTCACCGCCGGTCGACATCGTCTCGCGTGCGTAGCCGTCGGACTGGATTTCCCATGCCTGAGCCGCATCCCCGGGGGTAGACGCGATCATTGCAAGGCTGGTCGCAGTCGTCCAAGCCACGTCATCGACACTCATATCGTTCGGCGTGATCTGCTGAAAGTTATCGAGTCCCGACGTAGTCGTAGTCTGGCTCAACGATCCGATCCACAGCGACTGGTGGCCACCCCCGCCCCGGGCGATCACCGCGACTCGGACCCCGTCCGGGCTGAAACGGATGACGTCTATCTTGCCGCCCGGTACGCCGCTCAAGGGCGCCGGCAGCGGGAACTCAGTGAACTTTTGATTCGCCCCGACTCGATAGATCGAGTCACCAACACCGACCCAGACGTTGGTGGTGCCCGGCTGCCACTCGGGCCTACCGATTGCGCCAGGCGGCAGGCGTACAGGCGCAAGCGCGGCGGAAGTTCCGATGAGCAAGCCCGCCGACCCGCGTCCGGCGATCTGCAGCGAGCCGTTCTCGGCGCGGCGCACTGCCACTGAGGTCAGATCGTAGGCCCCGTTCCCAACTGGCCCTGGCAACGGCTTGTTCGTCGTACCGTCAATCAAGCCACCGTCGAAAAGGTAGAAACTCTGCGCGCTATGCGTGGGCGAAGCGACCCCGATGGAGAAGTTCGAGGGCGAGAACACAGTTCCAACGAACGGCACATCCACGGGATTGCCCGAATCCAACAGTCTGAAGGTGGAGCTGAAGTTGAACTCACTGAAGGTGTTCGCAAGCTGCGTGGCCAACAACGTCTGGCTTTTGTCGTTCAATTGTGCTGAGCCGGGCAATTCGATGTCGACCGTGTCCTTCAAGGAGATTGATGGTGGGCGGCCATCGACCTGATCAGGCATCGCGCTCTTAACTGCCTGGCTCAGTTGCGGTTGCGGACCAGCGACCAGCTGAATCAAGACCCACTTGGCCAGCGCGCTCTGGTCGGTCAGGGCCGAATACCGGACATCAGGAACCAACTTCGTCTGCGCAGCATTGAAGAAATAGATCTTTTGAGCGTTGTACTTGGCGTCAAACGTCGTCCTCGTGATGATCACGCCATTCGGCGGTTCACTGATCCGCCACTGTCCGTTGACCTTGGCAAGAGTGAAGGTCTCGGTGCTGTTCAACGCGGTGCCGCTGCCGGTCAAGGTCGGCGCGTATACCCCGGCAGCGTCAAGCGAGCCGACCTGTTGATAGTTCACAACGACGCTCGAGGAGTCGGGTGCGTTCACGTTCTGAGCCTGCGCCTGAAAGTCCGCGACGATGGTCACGGACGTGTCTTGCCACTTGCTGCCCGCCTGAGTGGTCAAGAACTGCCGTGCGCCTGAGTGATTGGCGTCGGAGGAATTAGCAGTCGCGTTGAGAAAGCCGAGCACGATATCGCGTGGACCGGCGCCAGGAGTCGGCGCCACTTCGGGCGCAGTCGGGGTGGCGTTGCCACCAAGTGTTCGCACGACCTCCGGTCGGGACGACTGCGGAACGCCGGAGCAGCCCACCAGCAGGAAAACGGCCAGCACCACAAGGGCAACCAGATTCCGGCGAGGTTGCCCCGCACCGGCGGGTCGACCGACCTTCCGGCTGCGAAGTTGGCTGAGTCCGTCATGTGCCATCAGGCGTCCACCTCCGATGGGACGAGAGGCAAAGGCGAGCTGTCGAACGCTCCCCCGATCTCGCGGGGCAGGGTCAGCCGGAAGTTCGCGCCGTGGCCGCGCTCCCCCCATGCCTGCAACCAGCCGCCGTGCAAGCGCGCATCTTCAAGACTGATAGCCAATCCGAGGCCGGTGCCTCCGGTGAGGCGGCTACGGGACGGATCGCCGCGCCAGAATCGGTTGAAAACCAGACCAGCTTCGCCCGGGCGAAGGCCGATCCCGTGATCGCGCACGGTCGCGGCCACCGAGTGCTCGTCTGCGGCGACCCTGATCTCGACGGGCTTTCCCTCGGCGTGATCGAGGGCATTGGCGATGAGATTGCGCAGGATGCGCTCGACCCGGCGAGCATCGACCTGCACCATCATCGCAACACCCGAACCAAGGTCGAGCCGCAACTCGGTCGCGTGACGCTGGGCCAGAGATTCGCTGGCCGCAACCGCGCGCTCGACGATCCCTCCGAAGTCGATCCGCTCGGCCTCCAAGTGGGCAGCACCTGCGTCGTAACGAGAGATTTCCAGCAGGTCACCCAACAGATTCTCGAACCGGTCGAGCTCGCCGGTCAGCAACTCGGCAGACCTCGCAAGCTCGGGAGAGAACGTGCCCCGGCTGCCGTGCAGCAGTTCGGCGGCCATTCGGACGGTGGTCAACGGAGTTCGTAGTTCATGGGAAACATCAGAGGTGAACCGTTGCTGGAGGCGCGAAAGTTGCTCCAGCCGCTGGATCTGATGTTGCAGGCTGGTGGCCATGTCGTTGAAAGACATGGCCAACAAGGCGATATCGTCCTCGCCGGACACCTTCAGTCGCTGCGAGAGGTCACCGGCGGCAAGTCGCTCCGCGGTTTGCGCCGCGACTCGAACGGGTCGAACCACCTGCCTGGTCACGATGACCGCGATGATCGCGACTAGGAGGACGAGCAAGATGCCGGCAACCAGAGCGGTGCGCTGGACGAGATCGATGGTGTCCTGTTCAGCGGTCAACGGAAATCGGTAATAGAGCTCGAAGCGACCAGCCTTCGTGGTAACCGGCAGTCCCACGATGAGCCCTGCGACCGTGCGGTTGGTGCCCTCACTCACGGGCGCGTATTGCACCGCAATCACGTTGGTCTTGACCACTGCCCGCAGGTCGGCCGGAATGGCAGGTCCGCTGGCGAGCTCCTGGTCGACGGTCGCGTCAGGTGAGCGGACAGCGATTGTGAACAGGCCGGCGCTGTTGCCGGTGTTGCCAACGGTGTTGGTGCCGATCGAGGTCAGCTCCGTGGTCAGCAGATCAACCGCTCCACGAACACCGGTCACGTCGCCAGGAGTGATGTCTTTGAAGGCAGTACGGGCTGGGTCAAGTCCCGCACTGGCTTGTGCGACCGCCGCATCGCGCTTCGCCTTGAGGATGCCGGCACTGATCTGATCGATCAAGAAGAGACCGATCAACAAGACGATGAGACCGGTAACGGCCATCGTCGTCGCGGCAACGCGAAACTGCAGCGACCTACGCCAGGTTCTGCCCAACCGCCTGGCCTGCAAAGCGATCCAGCGTCCGACAACAGCAAGCGCGGCGCGGGCAGTCTCCAGCGCGCGCCGCCCGGTCATGGTGGTCCGGCTTTGTAACCGACGCCGCGAACGGTCAGCACTACCTCCGGACGCTCCGGATCGCGTTCGACCTTCGACCGCAAACGCTGGACATGGACGTTGACGAGCCTGGTGTCAGCAGCGTGACGATAGCCCCAGACCTGCTCGAGCAGGACCTCGCGGGTGAACACCTGGCGAGGCTTACGGGCCAGCGCTACCAGTAGGTCGAATTCCAGGGGGGTCAGCGAGATCTGGGCGCCGTCGCGGACGACCTGGTGCGCCGGGACGTCAATGCTGACCGGCGAGTCTGGTGGGCCGATCATGAGCGTCTCGCCGCCAGTGTCTTCGTGCCGGCGCAGCCGAGCGCGCATCCGAGCGATGAGTTCCTTCGGCTTGAACGGCTTCACGACATAGTCGTCGGCCCCGGATTCGAGACCGAGCACGATGTCGACCGTGTCGCTCTTGGCAGTAAGCATGATGATCGGAGTGCCCGACTCGGCACGAATTGCACGGCACACGTCGATCCCGCTGACGCCGGGAAGCATCAGATCGAGCAGCACGATATCGGGTTTGACCTCCCGAAAGGCGGCCAGTGCCCGCGAACCGTCCGGAACGAATGCCGGCTCGAATCCATCGGACCGAAGCACGATGCCGAGCATCTCGGCGAGTGAGGAGTCATCATCGACTACCAGAACGCGGGGCTTCATGACTCCATCGTGGCATCTTTGCGCAGCGAAGGGCTGCAGGGTGAGCGATCAGGATCGTCGTGGCTCGTCTCGACCGCTAACAAGTCCCCCGACGTCATCTGAATAGCGTAACGCTCGGCAGCACCTGGCTGCCGAGCGTTACACGATTCTGAGTGACTGCCTAGTAAGGAGTGAGTGCCTAGTAGCGGTAGTGCTCCGGCTTGTACGGTCCGGTCACGTCGACGCCGATGTACTCGGCTTGCTCCTTGGTGAGCTCGGTGAGCGTGGCGCCGACCGCAGCAAGGTGCAGCCGTGCGACCTTCTCGTCGAGGTGCTTCGGCAGCACAAACACGTTGTTGCCGGTCGAACTGCCGTCGCTCTCGCTGGCGCTGTAGGCGTCCTTGTTGGTGTGCAGCTCGATCTGGGCAATCGTCTGGTTGGAGAACGACGCGCTCATCACGAAGCTGGGGTGGCCGGTCGCGTTGCCGAGGTTCAGCAGCCGTCCCTCGCTCAGCACGATGATGGAGTGCGCAGCTTGGGTGCCGCGGGCGGGGAACTTCCACTCGTGGACCTGCGGCTTGACCTCGACCTTTTCGATACCGGGGATCCGTGCCAGGCCGGCCATGTCGATCTCGTTGTCGAAGTGGCCGATGTTGCCGACGATCGCGTTGTGCTTCATCTTCGACATGTGCTCGGCCATGATGATGTCTTTGTTGCCGGTCGTGGTGACGAAGATGTCGGCGCGCTCGACCACATCCTCGAGTCGGACGACGTCCAAGCCCTCCATCGCTGCCTGCAGTGCGCAGATCGGGTCGACTTCGGTGACGACTACCCGTGCACCCTGGCCGCGTAACGACTCTACTGAGCCCTTGCCGACGTCGCCGTAGCCACAGATCACCGCAAGCTTGCCCGCGATCATCACGTCGGTGGCGCGGTTGATGCCGTCGATGAGGGAGTGCCGGCAGCCGTACTTGTTGTCGAACTTGCTCTTGGTAACCGAGTCGTTGACGTTGATGGCCGGGAACAGCAACGTGCCCGCCTTGGCGAACTCGTACAACCGATGGACACCCGTCGTGGTCTCTTCGGTGACGCCGATGATCGACTGCGACATCTTGGTGTACTTGCTCGGAGTTGCGGCAACGCTGCGACGCAGGGTCTCCAGGATGATCTTGTATTCATCGGAATCGTTGACGTCAGCAGACGGAACGACGCCAGCAGCTTCGTACTCGACGCCCATGTGGATCAGCAGGGTCGCGTCGCCGCCGTCATCGACGATCGAGTCCGGGCCGGTACCGTCCGGCCAGGTGAGCATCTGCTCGGTGCACCACCAGTACTCCTCCAGCGTCTCGCCCTTCCAGGCGAAGACCGGAATGCCCTGTGGATTCTCCGGCGTTCCGTCCCGGCCCACGACGATTGCCGCGGCCGCGTGATCCTGGGTCGAGAAAATGTTGCAGCTGACCCAGCGGACGTCGGCACCAAGGGCCGCGAGCGTCTCGATCAGTACCGCGGTCTGGGTCGTCATGTGCAGCGAACCGGCGACCTTCTTGCCGGCCAGGGGTTTGCTGTCGCCAAACTCCTTGCGCAGGGCCATCAGACCCGGCATCTCGACCTCGGCAAGCTCGATCTCTTTGCGGCCGTATGCGGCCAGGGTCAGGTCGGCAACCTTGAAGTCGCTGACCGAGCCCGCGCTATCGGGCGTGAGAGTGATGCTCACTTTTTCTCCTCTGGTTGTGGTGCGGGTAGGTGTGCCGGCGCTGATTTGTCCTGCGGTGCCGGGCTTCTCGTAGGCGGCGAACGTTGGAAAGTCCTGCTCGTCGAGCGCGAGCCGGCGGTAGCGATCTGAAACCGGCGACGGCTGCGCTCGGTGCACGGCCCCGAACCAGGTGTCGATGGCTTGTGAGAGTCCTATTTCGGTCCGCATGCGAAGCTCGAAGGCCACATCGGTGAGGCCGATGTCGTGCTCGTCGATCAACGTTCGCAGGCTGCGGAGCCGGTCGATTTGACGGGGACCGTAAAGCCGGTGGCCGCCCGCCGTTCGCTGTGTTGCGACCAAACCGACCTGCTCGATGTAACGAAGCATCCGCTGCGACCACCCGGTCGCTTCGGACGCCTGCTGCATCGTCAGTGGCTTCATCGAAGCAAACCCTACCAGAAGTGTGTCAGATTTCTAGTCCGCCACGCGCTCGGGTTCACAATCCGGCGGTTGCCATGAATGCGGTGCCCGCACCGCTCACCCGAACGACGGTGTCGTCGCCCGCGGTCACGAAGATCGATGCGCCACGGCGAAGGTCGACGACCTCATCGCCAACTGCGGCCGTCATTGCGCCGCTCGTGTTGAGGAGGATGGCGGGGCCGTCGAGCTCGACCTCGACGCTGTCTGCGCCGCCGTCAAGTGTGAGTAGCCGCAGGCGGAAGTCAGGAACCGGTACCTCGAACAGGCGAGTGTGCCGATCGACCTCGCGAGGCTGCCAATACGGTTCGCTGAGCGGCGTGAAATCGGCGATCCTGAGCAATTCAGGGACATCAATGTGTTTGGGCGTCAAGCCGCATCGCAAGACGTTGTCGCTGTTGGCGAGAATCTCTACCCCTACCCCCCGCAGGTAGGCGTGCACGTTGCCGGCGCCGAGATAGATGGCCTGCCCAGGCGCGAGAGAGACATGGTTCAGCAGCAACGCGAGCACCGCGCCGATATCCCCCGGAAAGTCATGCGCGGCGAGTAAAGACGCGTGTGCCGCCGAGGCCCATTCACCACCATCGGCGTCGAGCTTCTTGCAACCGGCGACAACGCAATTGAGCAAGGCGCGCCGAGGCTCCGGTGGGAGCGTCAACATGGTGGTGAACGTCGCCCGGAGACCGTCCTCGGCCGCCAGCAGATCTCGGTAGGCCGCAAGTTCGATCACGCCGACCGCGATCAAGGCGTCGAAGAGTCGGACGGTCTCGGAGATGGGACGGAAGCCGCACAAAGCGTCGACTGCAGTCAGGGCACAGAGCAGTTCGGGCTTGTGATTTGGATCGGCATAGTTTCTCTCGGGCGCCGATCGCGGAACTCCACGCCGCTCCTCATCTGCGTATCCGGCCTGGGCCTGCTCTGCGTTCGGATGAACCTGCAGCGAAAGGCATTTGTCCGGCGCGAGAACTTTCAGAAGGAAAGGCAACTGGGGACCGAACCGGGACAACACGGCGGATCCCAGGAAGCGCTGAGGATCTGAGGCAATGAGCTCGTCGAGGCCCGGGTGAGCGGGGTCATCCGCCCAACGCGACGGCTCGTCCGGATGAGCGCCCATCCACAGCTCCGCGACGGGCTCCCCGGTAGGCGGTACGCCCAGTAGCTCCGGGATCGCGGTCGGAGAACCCCACGCGTAATCGCGAACCTCGTTGATGAGTCGAAGGATCCGCGGTCGCGTGTCGGTCGCTTGAGCGTTCACGTTCGCTCGCTCGGATCAACGGACACGACCCCATGATGGGCAACATCGCCGAGGGCCGCAGGCTCGGATTCACCGCGATCGAGGTCTGGCTCGATATAAATGACCCGAGCCGCGGGTTCGGCTGTTCGCACCCTCGCCTCAGCTGCATCGATCATGCCCGCGACCTCGGTCAGGGTTGCTTGGGCGTCGATCGACACCTTGGCACCGACCAGCAGTTCATCCGGACCTAGATGCATCGTACGGAGGTGGATCACCCGTAGGATTCCCCCGCCGACAAGGGATTCTGCGATTCGCTCGTTGACCTGCGGGCTCGCGGCCTCACCCAGCAGCAGGCTCTTCGTCTCGATCACCAGAATCACCGCAACCGCGATCAGCAGGACGCCGATGCCGGTGGTGCCGATGCCGTCCCAGATGCCGTTGCCGGTTATTGCGCTCATGCCGACGCCGAAGAGAGCAAGCGCAAGGCCGATCAAGGCGGCGAAATCCTCCAGCAATACGACTGGGAGCTCTGGCATCTTCGCGTGCCGAATGAACTGGAACCATGATGATGTGCCCTTGAATTCACGTGATTCGTGAATCGCGGTCCGAAACGAGAAGCTTTCGAGCCCGACTGCGATGACAAGCACGCCGATCGCGATACCCGGGCTGTCGATGTGATGCGGATGCGTGATCTTCTCGATGCCCTCGTACAGCGCGAAGAGCCCACCAACGGAGAACAGACAGAGCGCGACGAGGAATCCATAGACATAGCGATTGCGCCCGTAGCCAAAAGGGTGTTCTGGTGTCGCGGTTTGCTTGGAACGCTGTGCACCCACCAAGAGCAACCCCTGGTTACCCGAATCCACCAGCGAGTGAACCCCTTCGGCGAGCATCGACGACGAACTGGTCAACAAGAAGGCGATGAACTTGATGAGGGCGATGCCGAGATTCGCCCCGAGTGCAGCGATTACTGCCCGGTTGCCGCCGGAGGCGCTCACCCTCGCCCCCCGCGCTGCAGACGGATCATCTCAGGCTGCCAGCTCAATGCGGTAACTCCCCAAGTCTCGGAGCGGACGGATCTATGCCGCGGCCCAACGCCAAATAACTTGCGGCGAAATCGCCGACGGCAGCGGCGACCGCAAATCGCATCAGAGGTGACCCTTGCGGGACCTCGATTCGGGAACAGCCGATCCCTCGACTGGAGGCGAGTTCTGCCAACGCCGACCCGGCCCGCCGGCCCGCCTCGTCGCCCAGGGCGTCTCGCGAGGCCTGATCATCGGATGCACCAGGCCAGAAAGGTTCCTCGTCACCGATCAGAACCAGGCGCGGCAGCACAGTGGACTCCGTCACCCGGTCAGCGAAGAAGTCCGTTCCAGCAGCGGCGAATTCGAGAAGTGAGCCGACTCGCGCCACATCGTCGGGCAGCGAGGCTGCCATGGCGGTGGAACCACCGATCAGTTGGATGGCGGCAGCGACCCTTCTGGCCGCTACTGTGGCGCCGACTCCGGCACCAGCGATCACCGGTACGGCTTCGGCCAGATCGATGGCCAATGCCTTGGACGGCCCGGTGAACGACGGAGAGTCCGGCCGGTTGGCCTCCGCGACCTCGTCCAACGCGTCGGCGAGGGGCTCGAACGCTGCCGTGAGGTCGGCGAGACCGAGTGCGCTGATGGCTTGAAGCGCCGGAGTAGCCAGAGCCCACCACACCGCCCGAGAGGGCACTCCGCTGAGGTAACCGACGTCGGCGATGGGGTGCCGATGGGCGGCCGCTGCTACCGGCGACGCCGCAGGCGCCGCAACAGCTAGCACGAGGCCCCGACGATCGGCCTGTTCGACCAGTTCGGCCAACCGAGGATGGCGGCCGTCTGCGGACACCACGAGCAAGGCGTCTGCGGGCCCGGCCCAGCGTGGCAAAACCGGCTCTCGCCAGTCGATGACCGGGGCCTGTTGCGCCCCGAGTGCCGTCAGCAGGTTGGACAGATATGGCGCGTTGGCATCCGGAGCTACGAGGACCGCGCGAGGGGTACTCCCATTTGCCAGCACCGCGACGCCGAAGTCCTGCACCGTGGCAGTCGCCCGTCGCACTTGGGCACCGGAGGTGGCCAGCGCTCGGAGCAGACCGGATCGGTCTGCGTTGATAAGCGCTTCCGGATCGTCCAAAACCTCAGGCGAGAACGCCGTCATGGCGGATCAGCCCGCCTCGGGCGCAACCGGTACGGCAGGTACGCCGATTCCATTCGGCCCGGGGGTGGCATCGTCGGCGAGCAGCACTGGGATACCGTCTCGGACCGGATAGCGCGTCTGACACACGGTGCACACCAGCTCCTCGTCGGCGGTCCCGTGCGTCTCCAGTCGCAGCGGCGCGTGGTCGGCGCTGGGGCAGGCAAGGATTGCCAGCAGCGCAGTTGAGATCGTCATGACGCGCCATTCCCATTCTGATCAGGCGCCCAGTACTCAGGCGGCCCGAGTGGCGGCAGGTGTGTCTGGGGGCTACTCGCGCATGGCCTCATCGTCGCTCCCTATCGTGGTCTCGTTCATAGTGCACGGGGTTGCGGGTCGCTTGGCGGCATGTCACGCGGGCATGCCGAGCGGGCATCTCAAGCGCGGATAACGGATAGCGCCTCGTCTCTGATGGACTGCATTTCTGCGGTACTACCAGCCTCGACGTTGAGTCGCAGTAACGGCTCCGTGTTCGAGGCCCGCACGTTGAGCCAATTGCCATCGGGCAACGTGATGGTCAGGCCGTCGAGGTGATCGAAGGATGCCCCCTTGGCCCGGTAGTACTGCGAGATGGCCTCGATGCGCCCCGCCTGATCGACTACTTCGGAGTTGATCTCGCCTGAATCGCTGTACCGGGAGTAACCGGCCGTAAGCTCTGCCAACGAACCGGGCTGCTCGCCGAGCGCCGCGAGGACGTGCATCGCCGCAAGCATGCCGGTGTCGGCGCGCCAGAAATTGCGGAAGTAATAATGCGCGGAGTGCTCACCGCCAAAGACAGCATCCGTGGCCGCCATTTCGGCTTTGATGAACGAGTGGCCGACCCTGGTCCGAATCGGACGGCCACCATGCTCACGGATCACCTCAGGCACGGCGCTGGACGTGATCAAGTTGTAGATCACGGCCGAACCCGGGGCTTTGGCCAACTCGCGAACGGCAACCAATGCGGTCACCGCGCTCGGCGAGACAGCATCGCCGTTTGCGTCGATGAAGAAACACCGGTCGGCGTCACCGTCGAAGGCGAGGCCGATATCGGCCTGTTCCGCTATGACGGCCTTCTGAAGATCGACGAGGTTTGCCGGTTCCAGCGGATTCGCCTCGTGATTCGGAAAGTTGCCGTCGAGTTCGAAGTAGAGCGGGACGATCTCCAGCGGCAGGCCAGGCAGGAGCTGGTCACCGAGCACGGCGGGCACGGTGTACCCACCCATCCCGTTGCCCGCGTCGACGACGACCTTCAACGGTCTGGACGCCGATAGGTCCACGAGACCACGCAGATAGCCGGCGTACTCGCCGAGCAGGTTGGTCTCGCTGACAACGCCGATCTGCTGGGCGTCGGCGGGCAGGCCGTCGTCGAGATAGCCCTGGGCGATCTTGCGGATATCGACCAAGCCGGAATCCTGACCGATCGGCTGGGCTCCGGCACGACATAGCTTGATGCCGTTGTACCGGGCCGGGTTGTGGCTGGCCGTGAACATTGCGCCCGGCAGGTCGAGCTGCCCGGACGCGAAGTAGAGCAGGTCCGTCGAGGCGAGTCCGATGTTGACCACGTCGGCGCCCTGGCTGGTCGCACCCGCTGCGAAAGCCGCCAGCAGTTCGGGCCCCGATTCGCGCATGTCATGGCCGGCCGCGAGTTTCGTCGCGCCGGTGACGGTGATGACGGCTGCGCCCAACGCGCGCGCTACGTCGGTGTTGAGCTGATCGGGGACTGTCCCCCGCACGTCATAGGCCTTGACGATCTTGGACAGGTCGGGCATGGCTCTGACGACTCCAACGGTTGTCGGTTTGGTGGAAACGGGCTCGTTAGATCGGGTGGTGGGATCGGGCGGTGGGGATCGGATCGGTGAGACGATCCTACCGAGGCGCCGCGCACCGGACGGGCCGGGACGAAATAATGCCTACGGCAGCAAGTGCTAGACGGAGGGCGGCACGACGCGTAGGTGGCCGCGTCGGCCCAGCGAGCTGGTGCCATCCCGATCGGGCTCTGCGGGCCGTACGTCGACTCGAGCGGCTTCACGGACGGCGTCGGCAAGTGCCTCGAGGTCATCACCGTGCGGAAGCGGTGATGGAAACTCGCCGGCGTGCCTGACAACTTCCCACCCGCGTGGAACGGTCAATCTGACGGCGTGCTCTTCACAGAGGTCGTACGAATGCGGCTCAGCGAACGCCGCCAACGGGCCGACAACCGCAGTGGATTCACCGTAGATGTACGTCAATGTCGCCACAGCGCCTTGTACGCAACCTGGCCGGGTGCACCGACGGACATGCCTCACGTCGTCCGACACTAGTCTGCCGACGATGTTTTACCTGCTAGCTGTGGCGCGACCAACGCAGCGTGTCGTGGCTGAGCTGGCTGAGCTGGCTGTGCTGGCTGAGCTGACTGGTCAGGCAACCTCGGTAGCGCGGGTTCCCTGCTTGATCAGGACTAGGCTCTCACCCATCATGAGCACCAACCCGGGCAACGCATCGACCGGGCAGCCATCGGAATCGCACGCCGACCGCCGCTATCACGACCGCGGTCGCCGTGACCGACGTGGCCGCGGACTACGCGGAATGCTCGCGCCGAGCGGCCTGCCGATCGCCCAGAGCCGGTCGGACACGTTCGATGCGATGGTGCTCAGCGCTGTTGACCACTTGCAGCCGCACATCGGAGACAAGCTCTCGCAGATCGAGTTCGCCGTCGAAGATGTTCCCCCGGTTACTCACCACGGTGTTTCGGACTTCAACTATGACTCGGACGTTCTCGACGACAAGGCGGTGCCGCTGTCTCGGCTCTATCGCAACGGCCTGGCGCCGATTCCCGGACCGGTGATTGTGATCTACCGCCGGCCATTGGAGAGCCGAGCACTACGCCCGGAGGATCTCGCAGACCTGATACACGACGTGGTGGTCGAGCAGGTCGCTCGCCTGCTGGGGACCTCGCCGGACGAGATCGACCCACTCGCCGAATAGCGATCCGTGCCTGTGCTGCTTTAAGTCAGCGCGACTTGGGTCAGTGTGACTTGGCCCAGGCTGACTTGGCTCAGCGTGCCTTTGTTCAGACGGCACGACGCTTGACGCGTCGGCGTTCCCGCTCGCTGAGGCCGCCCCAGATACCGAATCGCTCATCGTGCTGCAAGGCGTACTCGAGGCACTCGCCTCGGACCTCGCAGCCGACACAGATCTTCTTGGCTTCGCGAGTCGAGCCGCCCTTTTCAGGGAAGAACGCCTCGGGATCGGTTTGGGCGCAGAGCGCCCGCTCCTGCCAGCTCTGCTCGTCGGGCAAGCCGAAGATGTCAGGCAGGTCCGCTTCGGCGAGGTGTACGGGAAGGTCCGTCACGGTGATCTCCTACGGCGGTTGATAACGGGTGGATCAGCTTCGGTAGTTCGGTGTTCGGTACTGCGCTGTTACGGGCCCAGTTGCGAGCCATCTTGCGTGTGGTTGGCGTTCAGTGAAGAACACACCTTGAATTACACCCGTGTCGTTACCCATTAGTCAAGCCGAAGCCTGGTATTCGAGGAATATTTTAAATTCCTCGAATCTAGTTTCACGGAACGGAACTTTACTAAGACTTGAGAACACCCGAGATCGGTGCGTAAAGGGTGGTCCGCTGGCGAGCTGGGCGGCCAGCTCGGGCAGCCAGAGCTTCAAGCTCTTCGATCGAGCGGCGCGAGCCGTATTCCGATCCGGCCATCCGAGAGATCGTCTCTTCCATCAAAGTGCCGCCGAGATCGTTGACCCCGCTGCGCAACATGTCGATCGCGCCGTCCTCGCCGAGTTTCACCCAGCTGGTCTGGATGTTGGCTATCTTGCCGTGCAGCATGATGCGAGCCATGGCGTGGACTGCCTTGATCTCGCGCTGCGCGGCGCCGGCCCGAGCCAACCCTGCGAGGTAGATCGGCGACTGATTGTGTATGAACGGCAGCGGCACGAACTCCGTGAAGCCCCCGGTCTCGTCCTGAAGCCGCCCTAACAGCCGCAGGTGGGCAACCCAGTGCCGCGGATGATCGACATGACCGAACATCATGGTGCTCGTGGTCGGGATGCCGACCCGGTGTGCCGTTGTGATGACGTCTATCCACGCCGACGTTGGGAGCTTGCCCTTGGTCAGCACCCAGCGGACCTCGTCGTCGAGAATCTCTGCGGCGGTACCTGGCAGCGAATCGACGCCCGCTTCTTTCGCGGCGATGAGGAATTCCTCGATCGACATGTTTGCGCGCGACGCGCCGTTGACGATTTCCATCGGAGAGAAGGCGTGCAAGTGGATCGCCGGCACGGCCCGTTTCACGGCGCGGGCAAGGTCGAAGTAGGCGGTGGCGGGCAGTTTGGGATCGATCCCGCCCTGCATGCAGATCTCAGTCGCTCCGTCGGCGGCTGCTTCGCGGACCCGCTGCTCGATCTCATCGGTGGAAAGGGTGTAAGCATCGGCATCGGTGGCACGTTGGGCAAAGGCGCAGAATCGGCAACCGGTGTAGCAAACGTTGGTGAAGTTGATGTTCCGGTTGACCACGTAGGTGACTGTGTCGCCCACGGCGTCCTTGCGCAGCTGATCGGCCAATGCTGCTACCGCGTCGAGCCCGGCGCCGTCAGCCTGCATCAACGTGAGCGCCTGGTCATCGGTCAAGCCTGCGGGATCGCGCTCAGCTGCCCGCAGCGCGGCGGCGACGTCGGAATCGAGCGCTGTCTGGCCCGGTGAGAACACCTTGTCGCGCAGGGCAGACCAGTCGCCGTAGACCTCGTCGAAGTCACTTCGGCGGTCGTCGGTCCTGCCTTCGGTGTCCACCGACGTGTGCAGATCGGTGCGGCCCGAGGAGCCCCACTCGGCGTCCGGCTCCTGCCAGGGCAGCCCGGTCGGGCAGAGCACTGAACCGTCCGCTCGAATCCCAGCCAGTCCGGAGACCGGGTCGATGAGTGCGCGGACGTGCGGCACCACGCGCGGGTCCAACCACGGCGTCTCGTCCAGTACGTAGGACGGGTGCGCGGTCAGGCGCTCGGACAACGACAACCCGCGATCGGCCAGCAGTTGGCTCAACTTGTCCAGCTCAGGCCAGGGCCGCTCGGGATTGACGTGGTCGGGAGTCAACGGCGAGATGCCGCCGAAGTCGTCGACGCCGGCATCGAGCAGCAGCAGGCAATCAGTGAGATCAACCAGATTTGGCGGCGCTTGCAATCGCAGCTTCGGACCGAACACCAACCGGGACACCGCCAGCGTGGCGAGATACTCATCCAGATCCAGATCCGGGTCATTGCGCATTGCGGTGTCGTCCTTGGCTCGGAAGTTCTGGACGATCACCTCCTGGATTGCGCCGAACTCCCGAGCACTCGCACGAATCGCAAAGAGTGACTCGGCTCGCTCGGTCCTGGTCTCACCGATGCCGACCAGAATTCCGGTCGTAAACGGAATGTTGAGCCGCCCTGCATCGGTCAGAACCCGCAGGCGGACGTCAGGATCCTTGTCCGGACTGCCGAAATGCGGACCACCAGGCTCGGTGAACAGGCGACGGGCCGTCGTCTCGAGCATCATCCCCATGCTCGGCGCCACCGGCTTCAGGCGTTGTAGCTCCGTCCAGCTCATCACGCCCGGATTCAGGTGCGGGAGCAGCCCTGTTCGCTCCAGCACCGCAATCGCCGCGGCCCGGACGTAGTCCAGTGTGGAGTCGTAGCCGCGTTCGTCCAGCCATTCCTTCGCGGCAGGCCAGCGTTCTTCGGGTCGGTCGCCGAGGGTGAACAACGCCTCCTTGCAACCGAGCGCTGCGCCCTGTTCGGCGATGGCAACGACCTCATCGATCTCGAGGTACGCGGCGGGCAGTTTGTGGGGCACCGTCGCGAAGGTGCAGTAATGGCAGCGATCGCGACACAACCTGGTCAGCGGAATGAAGACCTTGCGGGAGTAGGTGATGACGCCCGGCCGCCCGGCCGCCCTGAGGCCCGCGTCACGGACGCTGGCCGCTATCGACATCAATTCGCTGAGTTGGTCACCGCGCGCGGCCATCAGCACCGACGACTCGGTGACATCCAGCGCCGCGCCGTCTCTGGCTCGGCGCAGTGCGCGACGGAGGGCGGACTCGGAGGGTTGCTCGACAGTCACGGTTCGAGCCTATGCGCCGTCCGATTCGAGAAGATAACGCGGTCGGTGCATCGGGTCGCTTGGTACCGCCTGTTGGCGTTTACTCGCCGAGCTCAGCTATCGGCCGTAGGCTGACTGGTCAAGATGACATGCTACGTAGACACCGTTCGCAGCTACCCCGACGCCGGCCTGCGATACACGGAGTTTTGTCACCTGCTCGCCGATCATCGCGCCGAACTGCATTCGATGGCTGAAGCTCTCGGCATGCCTCGACGCTTCTTTCAGGATCACCCATGGCGCTGGCATTACGACCTGCCGGGGCACCTGCGTCCCGAAGCGATCAGGTTGGGGGCGGTGACCGTTCAGATCCAGTTCGTAGGAGCGCTGTTGAAGTCCAGGCGAGCAGAGTCGGGTGTGGTTCTCAGCGAGGTCAGCAATGACTGCTGACCCGGGCAGTACCGCCGAGGGTGCAGCCGACGATGCAGCCGGCGGCGAAGCAAGCGAGTCGCTCGCTCTCACGGTATGTCGGCTGACGCTGGAAACCGAGAGCGGCCGCATCCGTCACCAGACGCACGCCGGCGTCGCGATTCGGGCTGCCCTCTTCGTCGAACTCCTCATGGACGAGCGGCTCGCCGGAGCGGCCCGTCCCGTCGCGGTGGGTCCGAGTGAGACCGGAAACAAGCTCGCGGATTCGGTTCACCGTGCCGTAGCGACCCGCGGAGCGCTGCCCTGGAAGCGTTGGTTCGGCCACGTCCAGGCCGATCTCGATGCTGCGACCCATCGGCTCATCGAATCGGGGCAGTGGGTGCGACCAGGCGGCGCCGTGGACGGTCGAACCCGCAATGGGGCGCGATTCCTCGATGCCTACCCCGCCCTGACCGCCACCCAGACCGGCGGGGTTGCCGGGTTGCTGAGTTCGGCCCAGACAACCAACTCCGCTGCCTTCGCCGTCCAGGTTGGCACCGCGAACGCTGCAGTCGCTCTGTTGGCGACTGGCGCCGGGCCCGCAGGCGAGCGACCACGGCCAAAAGTTGCGCTCAGCAGGTTGGATTCGCTCTTGCCCTCCGAGCGACTGCTGACCGCGGCCGGGTACCCGTGCGTGGCCGATCAAGACGCGATTCGCGCGGTCGTGTCCGCGGCCCTGGTCGCGATGCGGGGACGAGCCGGCTCGCGCTTCTTCTCCGGCTGAGCCGCCGCCGGACCCGCCGTGATTTCACTCGGATTACCCGAATGCGGTCGCGTTCAGCACCAGCCTGACGGGCAGCCTAAGGCCACGGTGCGCGGCCGCCACGGCATGCCATAGGTTTTAGGGGTGCGCATAACCGTTTTTGCCGGCGGCGTCGGCGGAGCAAAGTTTCTGCAGGGCGTCCGCCATTTCGCGTCTAGCGACGGCCGTGCAGACGATGTCACCGCCGTCATCAACACCGGCGACGACGTGATCATGCATGGTTTGCAGATCTGCCCGGATCTGGACAGCGTGATGTACACCCTCGGCGGGGTGATCGACACCGATCGCGGCTGGGGACGGGCGGGCGAGACCTGGCGCATCAAGGAGTCCCTCGCCGAGTACGGCGTCGAACCGACCTGGTTCGGTCTAGGCGACCTGGACATTGCCACTCACCTCGTCAGGACCCAGATGCTCAACGCGGGGTATCCGCTGTCCGATGTGACGGCAGCGCTCTGCCAACGGTGGCAGCCGGGAGTCCGGCTGTTACCGATGACCGATGAGCGTTGCGAGACGCACGTGCTCGTCGAGATCGACGGCCAGCGGCGCGCCATCCACTTTCAGGAATGGTGGGTCAGATACCGAGCCGGCATCCCGGCCCTCGGTTTCGTCCAGATCGGCCTCGCTGACGCCAAGCCGGCCGCCGGGGTTCTCGAGGCCATCGCCGAGGCCGATCTGCTGGTACTTGCCCCGTCGAACCCCGTGGTTTCGATCAGCACGATCCTCAACATTGCCGGAATCAGGGACGCTATTCGAAATGCGCCCGCGCCGGTCGTCGGGCTGTCGCCGATCATCGGTGGCGCACCCGTCCGTGGGATGGCTGATGCCTGCCTTCCGGTCGTCGGTGTGGAGACCTCAGCAGAAGGGGTCGGACGGTTCTATGGATCGCGTGCGGCCGACGGCATCCTCGACGGCTGGCTCATCGACGTCGCGGATTCGGCTGAAATTGAAGGGATACCAGTGCTTTCTCGACCGCTGCTGATGTCAACTGATGCAGAGACTTCAGACATGGTGTCTGATGCGGTAGCGATGGTCGGCCTGTGAAAGCACCTGCCGTTCGAGTCGAGATCATGCCGATCAGTGGTATGGGCGAAATCCGCCCAGGAGATGATCTCGTCGGCGAAATAACACGAAACGCACCCTGGTTGGAAGACGGCGACATCCTGATCGTCACGTCCAAGATCGTCTCCAAAGTCGAGGGCCGGTTGATCACGACACCGACGGATGACCCCGTCGCACGCGAGTCGCTGCGGCAGCAGGCGATTCGGGACGAGACGGTGCGCGTGGTTGCACGTCGCGGCCCGCTCGTCATCGCCGAGACTCGGCACGGTCTGGTGATGGCTGCGGCCGGCGTGGACGCCTCGAATGTCAGTCTCGACGAGATCGCGTTGCTGCCCATCGACCCTGATCGCTCGGCTCGCCAATTGCGCGACGGTGTAGCCGAACGAGTCGGGCGCAACGTTGCCGTGGTTATCTCCGATTCGATGGGACGGCCTTGGCGACACGGCATTTCTGATGTCGCGATCGGTGTTGCTGGCATCGCCGCGGTCATCGACGAGCGCGGAACGACCGACAAGCACGGCAACGTGCTCTCGGTGACCGAAGTTGCCATCGCAGACGAGCTTGCAGCCGCCGGCGACCTCGCGAAGGGCAAACTGTCCGACGTCCCGGTCGCTGTGGTCCGCGGGTTGAGTTATGTCGATGACGGTAAGGGTTCGTCCGCGCTGCTCAGGGGCTCCGGCGATGACCTGTTCAGAATGGGCACCTCGGAGGCCCTGGCACTTGGCCAGGCTCAGGCCGGCTCAGCCAGCTCAGCCGATTCGGCCGGCTCAGCCGCTTCGCCTGATTCGATCGATGCAAACGGCGTCGTGGGGTTACACGCGGATGTTCGTGCGACGCTGAACACGATGCGCCTCGATGCCGGCGACGGCACCGGTCAGGCCGCCGTGCGCGAGGGCTTCTTCGCACTCCTCGCCGCCCGGCCGGACGCCACCAGACGAGCCTGCGCTCCCGGACACATCACGGCCAGCACCGTGCTGCTTGATCACGATCGGCGCCGCGTCCTGCTCACCTTGCATCCGAGAGTCGGGGCGTGGGTGCAGCTCGGCGGTCACTGCGAGGACAGCGACGTCTCGCTCGTGGCTGCGGCAGCACGCGAGGCACTGGAAGAGAGCGGCATACCCGGCATCGAGATCGATCCCGAACCGATCGACCTCGACGTGCACGCGATCACCTGCTCGCTCGGCATTCCGACCAGGCACTTCGATGTTCGTTTCGTCGGCGTGACACCACCAGGCGCAAAGGCCGTGATGAGCGCCGAGTCAGACGATCTGCGCTGGTTCGAACTCGACCAACTTCCGGACAACATCGCTGCCGAGCTTCCGGAGTTGATCCGTCGGGCAGCCCGGCGGATCGCCCGATGAAGGATGAGTTGAGCCAACTCACATCGTGGCCGGTGCCGAATTGCGCCGCAGCTGTGGTCGGTCCAGTCGGCGTACTCGCCGCGACCGGCGATCTGGATCACTCGTTCCCGCTCGCCTCAGTGACGAAACCGCTCGCCGCGCTGGCGACGCTGATCGCAATGGAAGAGGGCGCCGTCGAGCTGGACGCCCCTATTCTCGACCACGGCATCGCAGCTGAGCTGCCCGGCATAACGCTGCGGCAGCTGCTTTCGCACGCATCCGGAATAGGCCCGGAGCGACGCCAGCGTGCCGCATCGCCGGGCACCAGACGGATCTACTCCAATGCCGGATTCGATGTCATCGGCGAACTCCTCACCACCGCTACCGAGATGCCGTTCGGCCGCTATCTCGACGAAGCAGTCTTCGCCCCGCTGGCAATGCGCTCATCGAAGCTGGACGGGTCCCCCGCAAAAGACGGTGTATCCACCGTCGGTGATCTGACCGCGGTGCTGTCAGAACTCCTCCGACCGACCGGGCTGCTCGACGACAGCACCCTGAAGGACTTGGCAACCGTCCAGTTTCCCGGCCTGTCTGGTGTGCTGCCCGGCTATGGCAGCCAATCGCACAACGACTGGGGACTCGGCTTCGAGATCCGCGACGCCAAGAGCCCGCACTGGACGTCCGATCGCAATTCATCGCGAACATATGGTCATTTCGGTCGCAGTGGCACGATGTTCTGGGTTGATCCGGTGGCTCAGTTGGCGTTGGTGGCACTGTCTGATCGGGATTTCGACGAGTGGGCGATCGCCGCCTGGCCGGAGCTTTCAGACACCGTGCTCGACGCATTCGGCTGATTCAGATGACGCGGATATCGTTCGGACTGAAGCGGGGTCCGTATTTCGGCGGCGTCAATCCGCTCAGCTCGATCAGCCGCACGACACGCGCACGCTGACCACGCCACGGTTCGAGCAGGGCCAGCATCGTCTCGTCATCCGTTCGTGCTGCTCCGGTAAGGGCAAAACCCACGCGGTTCTTCAGATGGAAATCTCCGACGCTGACCGCATCCGGATGCCCCAGCGCCCGCAGGGTGGTCTCGGCGGCAGTCCATTCACCGACCCCAGGAACTACCCGCAAACTGCGTTCAGCGGCGCCGAAGTCGCCGGCGGCAGAAAGTTCGGCACAGTCCTCGAGCCTGCTGGCCACCGTCGCCGCAGCACGGATGGTTCGCGAGCGCTGAGCGTCCACACCGTAGCGGTGCCAGTCCCAGCTGGGCACGGCCAGCAACTGTGCGGGATCGGGAGCGACCCAGAGCCTGAGCGACGACGGCCCGGGAGCCGGCTCGCCGTAGGCACGAACCAGCATGCGCCAGGCTCGCCATGCCTCGCCGCCGGTGACCCGCTGCTCGAGGATCGCAGGGATCAATGAGTCCAGAACGAGCCCGGTGCGGCACAGCCGCAGGCCGGGCAATTGCTTGCGCACCGCGGCCAACGCCGGTGACTTGGACACATCGAGGTCGGCCCAGTCGTCGCTGTCGCCGATGAGTTGCGGTACGGAATCCAGTAACCACTGCGCACCTTGACCCCAGGCACGCGCCAGGAGCAGGTCAGCGTCGACGGAGAGTGCCAGCGTTGCGACGCCTGCGGGTGTCCGGAACGCCCGCCAGAGGGCGTCCGGACCGATTCGCATGGTGGGATCGCCGCTCCCGCGCCGCAGCAACCCGAGCGTTCTAGGAAGATCCAGCGCGCGATTCAGCCGTAGTCGGCGGGTTACTGGCTGGTCCGGCATCTGTTCAGTCGTCCGCCGAGAACCGCAAACAACCGTCGGCAAGGACCGTGTCCGGCCACACCCTGGCGCCGCCCAGCAACTCCACACGGTCACCGATTACCGCGCGATCGCCCACGACGACGTCGCTCAACACCGTTTGCGCACCGATTGAAGCCCACGCCCCGACCACACTGCAGGTCACCATCGTCCCTGCCCCGACCTTTGCGCCGTCGAAGAGCACCGACCCGTCGACGATCGCGTTCGGTCCCACGATGCAACCCGCTCCGACGGTCGCGCCGCCGAGCAGCACCGCGCTGTCGGCAACCTCTGCGCCGGGCAGCACCAAATACTCGCCGGTACGACCGGCCATGATGGCGCTTGGTGCGATACCCCTTACCAGATCAGCGGATCCGGCCACGAAATCGGCTGGCTTGCCGAGATCACGCCAGTAGCTCGACTCCACAAAGCCGGCGACTCGTCCGCCGGCGGCTAGTAACTCAGGGAAGGTCTCTCGTTCGACCGAGACTGGCCGGCCCGTCGGAATGGACTCGACGACCGCGCGGCTGAACACGTAAGTACCGGCGTTGATCTGATCGGTAACCGGATCCGGATCCTTCTCCATGAAGGCTGTAACAGTGCCTGCCGCGTCAGTAGGCACGCAACCGAAGGCGCGAGGATCCTCAACTTTCGTCAGGTGCAGCGTCACATCGGCGCCATAGCTGTCGTGCCGGTGCAGTAATGCCTTCAGATCACAGCCGGAAAGTACGTCGCCGTTGAAGATCAGGGCAGTGTCGCCACGCAGAAGGTGCCGGACGTTACCGATCGCGCCACCCGTACCGAGCGGTTCGCTCTCGATCACATACTCGAGTTCGATGCCCAGGGCCGAACCATTTCCGAAGTAGTCGGAGAAGACCTCAGCCTGGTAGCTCGTGCCCAGAATGACGTGCTCCACTCCGGCGGCCTTGATCCGGGACAGTAGATGGGTGAGGAACGGCACGCCGGCCGTCGGCAACATCGGCTTCGGTGCTGACAAGGTGAGCGGTCGTAATCGCGTGCCCTTGCCACCGACCAGCACGATCGCCTCGACCTGACCGCTCATTGTGTTGCTCCTCGCTCATTTTGATACCTGGCCCCGCCGCTGACTCGACTGAACGTCGAGGCAAGCAATTGTCTCGCTGACAGGCCCGCCCGAAGCGTCAGTCGGACCGGAAGCCAGCGAGCCCCGGAGTATTTGCCATTGAGATAGTGCAAAGCGCTTCGATGGTGCTCGGCATTCATCGCGGCCGCTCGGTTCACGGTGGAATGGGAACCGATATGAACGACCTCGGCTTCGGGCACGTAGACGTTCAGCCAGCCAGCCTGGCCCAGCCGGTCCCCAAGGTCGACGTCTTCGAAGTACATGAAGTAGGCGGGATCGAAACCGTCGACCGAGTCGAAAGCCTCCCTCCTGATCAGCAAACAGGATCCGGACAGCCAGCCCGCGGTTCGTTCAACCGGCTCGGCGCGATCCTGCCGGTACTTTGCCGACCAGGGGTTGGACGGCCACCACCAGCCGAACAATGCGTGCCCGGCGCCGGAACCAAGCGACGGCAGACTGCGTGCAGAGGGATAGACCGAGCCCTGCGGGGTGCGGATCAGGGGGCCCAGGGTGCCTGCTCGTGGCCAGCGCGCTGCCGCAGCCAGCATCGTGTCCAAGGCACCTGGCGAGAACACGATGTCCGGATTGGCGATGAGGACCCACTCGGTGTCGGTGACTGCGACACCCGCGTTCGCGGCCCTGCCGTAGCCGAGGTTTCCCCCGGTGGGCAACAACTCGACGAAATCAGCGGCGCTAGCGGCCGCCTCGGGTGCCCCGTCTACCGAGCCGTTGTCCGCGAGGACGACACGGACCTCTCTCGTCGTCGCGCGCGCGAGCGAGGCGATGAAGTTGGCCAGCATTTCGCCGGGCGAGTAGGTCACGACCACGATCGAGAGTTCAGCAGTCATTCCTGCCCTCCCGCGGCACGCTGATACACATCGGCGTGGATCGCCGCGGCGTGCTCCCAAGTGAACTCTGCCGAACGGACGAGCGCTCGCGCCGCGAGTTCGGCACGTCGGGACGGCTCAGCCAGCAGCTGGCCCAACGCTGCGGCGATCGAGGCGGCATCAACCTCGGTGTACTCGACCGCATCACCACCAACTTCGGGCAACGCCAAGCGGCGGGTAGTCAGCGTGGCCGCCCCACAGGCCATGGCTTCGAGTACCGGCAAACCGAAGCCCTCCCCCAGAGCCGGGTACACCACGACCGACGCGCCGCCGAGCAAGGCCCGCAGCCTGTTCAGCTCCAGATAGCCGGGGCGGATCAGTTGCAGCTCAGGCGGCACCTCGGAAATCGCCGCGGCCACGGTGTCGTCCCAACCTGGTCCGCCGGCAAGCACCAGGGCGGGCTTGGCTTGCCTTGAACTGATCGCGTTCGCCGCGCGAACCCACCCACGGATGAGGTTCGACACGTTCTTGCGCGGTTCTATCGTGCCGAGAAAGGCGATGAATGGCTGCTCGCCCAGCCCCAGAGCGGCCCGCAACTCGGCGACCTCCGGCAAAGCAGGCGGGTGAAACGTGTCGCGATCCACACCGTGATGCGCCACGTTCGCGCGCGAGGCCGACTTCGAAACCAACCGGACCAGTTCGTCGCGGGTGGCCCGAGACGGCACGATGATCTCTGCAGCACGGCGCAATGCGACCCGGGTCGCTGTCGTGAAAAACCGCCGCTTCACGGCTGTGTGCAGCACTGGATCGGAGAAGAACGTCGCGTCGTGAAGGGTGACGACAGTCGGGACACCGGCCAAGACCGGCATCGTGTAGTGCGGAGAATGCACAACGTCGATGGAGTGCGCCCTCACCATCCTTGGCAGGCCAGTCTGCTCCCAGGCGAGCCGTTGGGCCCGACCGGCAATCCGGCCAGGTGCGACGAGCACCGCAGCGCCTGTCCGTCGGTACAGCTCGGCGTCACGGCCCTGACAGGCGACCGTCAGATGCAGATCAGGCGCGGAATTCGATCTGGCCCTAGCTGCGAGGGCCGGGATCAGCCCATCGAGGTACCGGCCGACGCCACCTCGATCGGCCGGGATCGCGGTGGCGTCTAGAAGAACGCGCACCACGTCAACTCCGTCCCCACACCTCTGAGCGAAACCAGCTTCCGACCGAGCAGGAAGTCTAACCCGTCCGGCTTGGATCGCTCGGTCAGCTGCGGCGGCTACCCAGTGGACACAGTTGAGCTCAGCTGAGCCGCCGATACAGCTGCCACGCCCGATCGGCTACGGCATCCCAGGTGTAGCGCTGTCCGACCTGCAGCCCAAAGGTGCGCAATCGCACCCGAAGCTGATCATCGGTCCACACCGCCTCGATGGCCTCTGCCAGAGCTGATTCGTCCCCTCGCGGGACAACGATCGCGGCGTCGGCGGCGACCTCCACCAAGGCCGGCGCATCGCTGCAGATGACGGGCGTGCCGACCGCCAAGGCCTCTGCCACCGGCAGGCCGAAACCCTCCGCCCGGCTCGGCATCACCAACGCTGTCGCGCGGCGTAACACGACTGCGAGGTCGCTGTCGGTCAGCTTGCCGAGCACCCGAACCCGATCGGGTGGGACCCCTTGCGCACTCATCAAGCTCTCGAGATCGACCTCGCCCCAACCCGGTTGGCCGACGATGACCAGTTGGGGCCCGTCGCCGAGGGCGCAATTCGGTATCAACCTCCCCAGTGCCGCGATGAGCACGTCGAGCCCCTTGCGGGGCTCGACTGTTGCGAGGGATAGCAGATAGCGCTCCGGAAGCGCCAAGCGCTCGAGGACTTTCCGCGTTGTTTCGGGATCGGGCTCGGCCAGCAGCGCTGAGCTGACGCCTGCTCCCAACACCACGACGCGATCGCTGTCCAAGCCGGGGAGGAAGCGAATGAGTTCTGCTGCCACCGTCCGGGTCAGCACGGTGATTGCGGCTGCCTGGCGTACCGCTCGCTCCGCCATTTTGCGATGCCAGCGCACGCCTCGGGCCGAGAGCGTCTCCGGATGAGTCCACGGAACCGCGTCATGGATCGACACCACGACTGGCTTGGGACTCGGCGGGATGAGCAAAGTCGGCGCTTGGATGACGTCGACGCCGGACAGTCGGGGCGGGCCGCCGCGTTCCCAAGAGCGAATGAGCAGCGGGGCGGGAAGTGCCAGCCGACGTGGACCGACGACACCCACGACCCTGGCCGGCGAGACGTCCGCGTGCCTGGCGACCCAGCTCGTGACCGCGTCACCGGGCCCGGCGCGACGCGCCAGTCCCGCGGCGAGCTCGATGCTAAATCTGCCTGATCCGCCGGGTATCGGAGCCAGCGCCTGTTCCAGGACGACTCCGACGCGCATGCCCGCAAGGCTAACCTGCGGCGAGATACCCAGCCGCGGTGACGCCGATGGTGATCGTGCCAGCGGTTGTCCGTGCCACCACGCCACCGTGGATCCCGGGGCGGAGCAGCACCATCACCGAGTCAGGATTACCGGCCTTGAACGGGATCGAAATCGGAACCGAGTCCGCTCCGGTCAGTTGCAGGACGCCGCTGGTGGTTGGCGAGAGCGTGACGTACACGAACGCTGCTGGTGCCGCTGCTGGCACCGGACTGGCTCCACCCGCAGCCTGGAACCAGGTGCCGGTCGGAGTGACGACCCGCCTGGCGCCTCCCACGCCGTCGAAGTCGATGATCGGGATTGGTTGCTGGATCTCGACGAGGTCGCCGCGGGCCGCGGTCTCGCCGTAGCCGACGACAGTCAAAGTCGCGCCCACCAGCCTCAGCGAACTGGCGATCCGGATGGTCCCGTTACCGGCGATCGGAACCACCACGGTGGTGACGGCGGGCAGACCGGGATTCACGCTGAGGTGACTGCCCCCGGGCACTACTGCCCCAGCGGAAAACACCCGAATCGCAGCAGGTGCGGTTGCACTTGACCTGGCTGTGACCTGGACGATGGCAGAGGTTGCAGTGGCCGGAACACCGGCGCGCCCCCGTACCAGGACAGCTGTGCCAATACCCGTCCCGACGCTCGGCAGATCTATAAGCGTCGTTGGCGGAACCGCCGAGAGGCGCTGGCCGGAGGCACCGATGTAGCCGGCTTGACCCACCGCGAGATAGATCGAACCTGCGCTCGGCACGAATCGCACCGATTTCGACGGTTGCAGACTGACCATCGCGGTGAAGACATTCGTGCCACCAGGCCGATAGTGGAACGATGATGTGACCGGATTCGGCGCTCCCAGGGCGAACACCTTGAGCGTTCCCGCGACCTGGGGAGCTAGAACGTAGACGGTGAGGACGACCCGTTGCGCCGTAAGCGGGATGTTGGCGTGACCGGCGAGGCTGAAGTCGAAGGGCTGCGTGGGCGTGAGCGCACGCTTCGAGGTACTGGTGTTCACCAGAAAGGCAGCAGGAACCGCGTTGTAGGCACCGGGCGCCGCGACAGGCTGGACCGTGGCCGTGACGCCTGGGCCTTCCCCTGCCGCGTTGATGGCCCGCACGACCACGGCGGACTGCACGCCATTTGCCAGGCCCACCAGACGGTCGCTACGAGCATTGGCCGCGAGCACGTGCCTGACGGAGCCGGCAGTCACCGAATACCCGGTGATCGCCGAGGTACCGGCCACTGTCGGCGGCGCCCACGTGACGGTGGCCGTCCCGTCCGCGACCGCGGTCTTCACCGAGGTGGGAGCGCCCGGTGGCGCGACCTCGAACGCGAACCAGGCGTGCGGCAGGCCGAGAGCACTGGCGAGCGCGTCGCCGGTGGTCGTGACCGAGGTAGCAGCACCCGAGGTCGCCGCGCCGTCTACCGCGGCAGTTAGGATTCGCCCGCCCAAGGCACCGTTTCCGTCCCGGCTGAGAACGCGTAGTGCAGTAACCGAACGCAGGCCATAGGCGGTAGCGAGCTGAGTCTTGGTCACCGTCCGTGTCCATTGGTACCAAGGCGAATCGGCGTAGGCCTCGTACGGATCTGCTTTCGCAACGAGATATGGCTTGCCGCCGTTGGTGGTCCAACCGCCGTCGTCGGCGGAGTATTGCGTGAAGGCGGTTTGTCCCGCGTAGCGCACGACCTGGGTCGCCGTCGCATTCACCGCTACGGTCGCGGCGACCTGTTCGGTGGCGAGTCCGCCGTACACCTGACATTGAGTGGTGTCACAGATGTCGTAAGCGGCCGCCCCGTTGTGTTCGACGGCGTACTGAGCATAGCTACGCGCGGCGATCGCCTGTGCCTGCACCGCAGCCGGCGCCCAAGAGGCCGGCATTTCGGCCGCCACCACGCCGTAGGCGTACGCATCCAACGTGACTCGGTTGATGGTCAGCAGTGAGTTGCCCGACCGGACGGCGCCGATGGTGCCGCGGTACGACTTCGCTCCCGAAGGCGAGAAATACTGCGCGCTGTAGGGCACGTGAAAGTCAGCCTGAGCCGGCAATCCGGTGCGCAGGGTCACCCAGCCGGCGGCCTTGTGATACTGCAAGGCAAGCCCTGCTCCGGACGGGATCAGGCGCCATTTGTCTGCCGCGAGGTTCGTGGGCAGACCCAATGAACCACCCGGATAACCCAGATACATGCCGGGCCCGGCTGCGATAGTGACCTCGGTCCCCGAACCGGCGAGCAGCACCCGGACTGTCGTCTGGCCGACGGCCGCAATCGTCGTTCCTTGGTAGTAAAAGGCGATGATCTGCGCAGCAGTCAAGCCTCGCGCGGCGGCTCCGCGAGCGCCGTACTGACTGAGACCGTGACCGTGTCCGTTGCCATGCCCGACGACCGTCCAGCTGCCGCTGGTCGTCACCGGGTACACATCCACCGCTCCGGCCGGGGTTGGACCCGCGGTTACCAGTAGACCCGCCGGCAGTACGACGCTGACGATGAATACCCCAACGCGCGAGCGAATCGACCTTCGACCGATCTTGTGGGCAGGGTTACCGCGGAGGCGGGGGATGGTGCCGAGCTTCATACTCATAGATACGACGCGAATCGGTCAGGCGTGACTCTCCGTAGCCAAGTTGCAATCATACCGTGACCTAATTGTCGGCAATTAGGTCACCGTCGGGCAGCGGCCGGCCGCCGTATCGCGGCGAACGCGCCCGCAAGCAAGAGGTCCACCAAGATCAACAAGACTCGCGAGGCGACGACCACGGCGAGGACCTGCCCAGTTGAAAGCACCGCGCCGAGCACGTAACCAAGCACCACCTCGCGCATTCCTGCGCCGGCCGGCGACGGCAGGAACAGCACACCGGCCGACACGGCCAGCCCCATACCGCCGATGCAGAGAGCCAGCAATCCTGCACTCGGCTCGCCGACCGCGGCGGCCAGAACAGTGAGGTGCAGACCAAAGAAGACCCAGGTCACGATGGACCACATCATCGCTTGGCCGGTCGCCCGATTCGTCATCTGAACACCGAGCGGAGCCCGATGAAGGACCCGTAATAGCCGATCCAAAAGGAACGGAATGGCCTTCGGGTGAGCGAGCACAGCAAGCAGTGGCAACGCCGCCAGTGCCCACCAGAATCGTTGCAGTGCAGCCGGGTAGGCGAACGGCAACAATGCCCCAGCCAAGGTCACACCGACGACGATGCTCAGAACCACCGTGATCAGGTTCGCCGCGATGATGGTCTTTTTGTTTGCACCCCGGCGACGGCCGGCGTCCATCTGCATGACAACCGGCCAGACCGAACCAGGGACGTACTTGCCGAGTTGGCTGACGAAGAACACCTTCGCGCCTTCGAGCAGGCCGAAATGTACATCAAGGCCGATGAGTACCGCCCGCCATTGCAGATAGGTACCAGCGACGGCAGCAACGCCGAACACCAGGCTCAACGCCATACCGCCGAACCCGATTTCGTGCAGGCTGGTGGAAAACGCCTCTCTGTTGCGGCTTACGGTCACGATTACGGCTACGACCACAAGCAGGACGATCACACCGCTCGCGAGTTCACGGAGCCGCGACGATTTCACCGGGCGGTTGGTCGACTCGTCCACCGTGCCGGGGAGGTCGCTCTTCATCGCCATGGCTCGGCTTTCGCTTGCGTCTGCACGCGCAGTCGCTGGGAGCCGGCCCTCACGACGGCGACCCGCGTCATCCCCGAGCCTGCAGGCCGATCACGTTCGATGGCTCGGGTACATCGTCGCCCACACCGAAGCGCATTCGCTTCGAGTGCTCGAGATTGTCTTCGATAAGAATCCTGTTCGTACGGATGAGGTCGGAGATTATCCCGAGAATCACACTGAGAAACGACATGATCAGCAGGACGGCGCCAACGAGCAGCGATTGCAAGTGACTGCCGGGCTGCTCGTCGAACTGCAGGATCGCGAATCGCACGAACGGAGCCAAACCGAGCACACCGAGCACTACCGACAGGGCACTGAAGATCACGTAAGGCTTGTACATGATGTAGGCCCGAATGATGGCGCCTGCCGACATCAGAACGTGCTGATGCATTGACTTGAACAGCCGCGACTCTCTGGTCTTCGGGTTGGTGACGACAGGAATGCTCACAGCTGCGAGCCTCTTGTTACCAGCCTGGATTATCGTCTCCATGCAGTAACTGAACCGGGTGATCGTGTTCAAGCGGATGAGGCTGTCTCGCGAGTACGCCCGGAATCCACTCGCGGCATCGGGCAGGTCGGTGCCGGCGGCGCGGTTGACGATCTTGCTGCCCAATCGCTGCAAGAGGATCTTGAACCTCGAGAAGTGTTCGACGAGATGTACCTGTCGGTCGGCGATGACGATGTCTGCCTGGCCATTGAGGATGGGCTGCACCAGGTCGGCGATGCGTGCCTGCGGATACTGGTTGTCACCGTCGGTGTTGACGACGATGTCGGCGCCCAATTCGAGCGCGCGCGAAACCCCGTCGTGGAACGAGCGACCCAGACCCTGATTGCGCGGATGCCGTACGAAGTGACGCACACCGTGTGCCCTGGCTACCTCAACTGTGCGATCTGTGGAGCCGTCATCGATCACAAGGACGATGATTTCGTCGATGCCCGGGATCTCACGGGGGATTGATTCCAGGACGGACGGCAGTGTCTCTTCCTCGTTCAGGCACGGAATCTGAACAACCAGACGCACGGAATATGACCTCGTTCTGAGTATCGATGGCCGACCATGTCGTGGCTCGGCCGGTAGACAGCTGGATATCGCTGATTTCTGACGTTCAGAATACCGTGGCCGACTCGCCGAGCGGCCTTCATACGCCCGTCGGGCGCGGCCTGCTAGCTTAATACGGACCTTATGGCGGCTGATTTCGGCTATTTCACGGCGAATTCTTAGCCGGGCTTCAGTGCACACTCATAGCGTGCGCGATCCGGCAGCTTGGCGATAAGGGGCTGGTCAGCGCCGACGGGGCGGCATAACACACGACCCATGCGGACGCGGGTCATGACATCGAGTAGGGACGCCTTGCTAGCACATCGCCGGACCCGGTGGTCCGTTTGCTGCGCCACAGTGGTCATCGCCGTGCTGATTGCTGCGATCAGCGTCGTCCTGAGCGGGCGACCATCGTCAGCCGTAGCCGCCTCAGCGGATCCGAATCTCCTGAGCAATGGCAGCTTCGAGGGCGCCGGAGTAAGCCCGGGACCAACCTCAGGCTGGCAGACGATCAACGCACATTCGGCTGCATATACCGGTGGCGGAGTCGATGGCACCTACTTTGCGGACGTCTTTCCGACCGTCCGCAACGGCTCGATCTACCAAGACGTCCCGGTTTCGGCTCGTGCCGGCCAGTACTTTCAAGCCAGCATCTGGATAAAGTCCGGAACCGCGACATCGGTACCGGTGACCTTCGCCCTGTATGGCAACTTGAATGCCACCGGTCATGCCTTCAAAAGCGCTGCAAGCACCACGACCTGGCAGCAAATCACGCTCCAGTTACCGATCACCGCGACGACCAGTGCGATTCGCTTTCAGGTGATCGGAGGCTTGGTCAGCACGCACCTTTTCATCGACAACGCCGTACTGACGTACCAATTGCTGACGAATGGCGGATTTGAGTCGGCCACCAGAAATGGCGGCGGCACCCCGACGTGGAAGGTGACGAGCGGGCACGCCGGCTCCTTTACCGGCGGTGCCCAGAACGGCACCTACTGGAACGACTTCGTCTCCTCGCCAACCGGCGGATCGATGTATCAGGACGTTCCGGTGACGGCGGGGATCGGTCAGATCTACCAAGCCAGCTTCTGGTACAGATCGGTGCCGTCCGCGGGCGTCGTGACGACGTTCGCCCTGTTCGGCAATCTTGGTGGCACCGGTGCGGCCTCAGCACATGTCGCCCTGACCACAACCTGGCAACAGGTCATCATCTCCATGCCACTGAAGGCGAAAACCACCGGCATCCGCGTCCAGATCTACGGCGGCGTGAACAGCCAGGTCTATCTCGACAACATCGTGCTGTCCCCGGTGAGCCCACCCGCCCAGACGAGTCCCGCACCCATCTCCACGAGCCGTTACGTTCGGGATCTGACCGGGTCGACGGGCGACGCGACCGTCATGCGGGCGCGCGGAGCGACCGACGCCAGCAACAACCCGTCCAACCACTCGTACCTGCAATTGATCGACATCGGCGGTCAGGATCAGGCTCGTGGTGGCGTCCTGCTTTCGGCGACAAGCAAGTTCATCACCTACGCCCAGACCGTCACGGCGATGCAGGCCTACATCGCCGGCTACGCCAGCAGACAGCTACCCGGAGCCCCGGTGCTGATCGCGTTCGGTACGAACAATGACGTCAGCGTGTCGGCGGCAACCGGAGCCGACTGGGCGAACAAGGTCGTCGATCCGCTCGTCGCGTACGCCAAACAGTTCTTGGGAATGACAATCGCCGGTGCGGACGACACCGAGCCCGGCTTCAGCGCCTCCGCCGCAGCGTCGCGGGCCTGGCTCTCCGGCTACCTCGGCGCCACGTCGGCCAAGTTCGTGTTCAATGGCTCGGCAGACGGGTGCTCGTGGACCGCTGTGAACGGCACCTGCAACAACGGTTGGCGTGCCAGCGACATGTACTGGCTCAACTCCGGCGCCGCACCAACGCGAATCATCAGCCTTCCGCAGATCTACAACACCACGATGCCCAAGCAATGGGGATTCATCTCGTTGACCGGGGCGAGCACGACGGGCGTTCGGGTCAACTTCGGCGGCCCGCTCACCGAGTACACCGCCTGCGTCCAGGCACGCAGTTGCTCTAGCCTCGGTGGTAACCAAGCGTGGAACGGCCTGTGGACGGCGATCAATGGCAACCCACGAACCAGCCAAGGCAGCCTGCCTTACTCGACCGACCTGCGCATCAACTGAGCAGTACGGCTAGAGCGGTCAGGGAGCGACCTTCGCGACGAAGATCTGCAGTTGCTCAGTCGTGTAGGTAGCGGGTGGCCTGGTGAGCGTTTCGCTCAACTTGAGCGGATTGACAGCCAGCCCGACAAATACCGGGTCCTGGCCGGGCGCCGACTTGTCGATCAGCGCCGGAGTCGAGCCGATGACCCACAAGGTCTTGCCTTCGGCCTTGAACTCATCGGCGACCGTCTTCAGATCAGCCGCAGACACTGCCCGGTACAACTGACTTGCCTCTACGCCGCAATAGCTACGCATCGTCTGAGGAAAGGTAAGGCGCAATCGATCATCTGGCACGAGCAAAACTGCAGCGTTGGGCCCGATGACATCGCAAGTCCTGTTTACCACGCTGATGAATCCGGCTTGCGACTGAAAGCTCCGCACTGGAATGACTGAACCTAATGGGAATGCGATCAGCGCTGTTACCGCGGCCGCCGGCACCAACCGGAGCCACGCTCGGTTGAGCGTCAGCTTCGGCAACAGAGCCATGCCGGTATCGATCGCCATCGCTGAGGCGAGAACCAGGAACGGCAGCGCAGCGGGAACATAGCGGCGCATCGCCCAGATCTGGGTCGGAGTGATTTGCGGTGTGTAGATGTAAAGCGCTGTGCCGATCCCGGCAACCGTGAGCACGAGCGCGATCGCGGGCTCCGGACGGCGAAACAGCCTGACGATCAGGATCGCGATACCGACGATCGCCAGCGCCAGCCCGATCGCACCGAGGTACCAAGACAACCAGACCATCGATTGTTCGCTGTACGTGCGAGTTGGGTCCAGTGGGAGCCCTTCGGCCTTTTGCGCTGCGGCGATTGTGGCCGCTGCCGGCCCGGCTGCGCGGACCGGATGAGCAGGTCGAAGCGCCCAGGCGCCCAATAGCCCGAAAACCGACACCGCTGCGACTGTGATCCCCAGCCCGGCCCGATGGCTTTGTGCCCATCGTTGCAGGCCCGACAACCGGGGCCAGATGAACAGCACGAGCAGTGCGCCGACTACCGATACGGTGAAACCGACTCGCAGCTGGGAGATCTGGCTGTGAAGCGCAGCGTAATAGCCGGTACTGCGGTATTTGACGTCGATCGTCCCGAGCACCGTCATCGGCACAGCGCCCAATAACACCATCAGGTACATCCGCCACAAGAACCGTTTGTCTTCGCGAGTTCGCACGGCAAGCAAGGCGGCGGCGCCCAGAAGCGGGAGCGGGATCAAGTACACGAGCGCATCGACCCGGCTGAGCATCGTTCCTGCGACTGCGAGACCCGCTAGCAGGGCAATCCCCAGGCGCCGTTTCTCATACGCCATCAGTAATAGCCACAAGCCAGACCACAGCAAGAACTGCGCGCTCGTCTCGGAATAGGTGTCTCTGGCCACCGAGATCTGAGGCAACGAAACGGCCAGGGCGGTGACTGCGGCCAACGCGATCCAAGGTCGGCGCACCAGTCGACACCCGACCGCGTAGATGGCGCACAGCCCCAGCGCTCCGAGTAAGGCGGGCATCAGAAAGAGCAGCCGGTCACCGCCAATGTCCTCGCCCTCGGCGAAAAGCACCGGTGCGAGGTGATTGAACTGGAACTCGAGACGGCCGTTGCCCTCGGGGTACATACCCGCAGAAGCCCAATTGAACTCAGTGCCTTTGGTAACCCAGTCGGTGCCTGCGGGGACCTCGAGGGTCCCGTTGGTCGCGATCCACTTGCCAGCGGCGGCGTAGACACCTGGGTCCCGGTCTATGGAGACGTAGTGCCCGTTGTCCTTGCCGTTCCAGGCCAGGAATGCCAGCGCGACAATGCACATCCCGATCGCTGGTAGGCGCACCGCGTTCGAAGCACGGTGGCCATCGCGCGGCGCCGTTCGGTCGCGTTTCGGCCACGCGAGGGCTGATGCGGCAAGCGTTGCCACGGCGCCGACACTGAACACCAGCGGGGCGCTGTAGTGCCCGAGCACGGCCATCAGTAGCCCGAAGCCGCCGAAGAAGATGACACCCGAAACCGCGACTACGAGCCCTCGCTCGAACCACAGCGGAAGTTGGTCACGGGGGGCGGTCGAAGCCAGCCGACCCGGTTCGGAATCACCGCGGGTCGAATCGCCTTCTGCGGGCGCAGACGAGTCTGGATCGGCCACCGCTGTCGGCTCGGCAACATGATCAAACGTAGACACTAATGAAGTCCTCTGGTGTAGCGGTCGGCCCGCGTCAAAGGGTTCAGCACGCGTACGTCACGACTTTTCATTCTGGCTGACGTTACAGGTTAAACCTTCGTCCAAGATGAGCCGCCTCATTGGATGTAGACGCGTTGGATGTAGACGGCTAGTTACCGCTCGAGGGATTGCCGCTGGAGCGATGGGGCAAGTCCGCGAGATCGGCGGCGACCATCCGTTCGACCAATTCGACGAACGTAACCGTGGGCGCCCAGCCCAACACCGATCGAGCCTTCGCCGAATCGCCGACCTGCTCGGTGGCATCTACCGGACGGACGAATTCGGGATCTGTTCGGACCAGGTCCTGCCACGCTTCAACGCCAGCCGCGGCGAAAGCCGCCGCCACGAATTCGCCTACCGAATGAGATTCCCCGGTGGCGATGACGAAATCCTCTGCCTCGGGGTGCCGCGCAGTACGGATCATGGCCGCGACGTAGTCAGGTGCCCAGCCCCAGTCCCGGCGTACCTCGAGGTTGCCGAGGACGAGTTCGCGTTCCAACCCGGCAGAGATTCGGGCGGCCGCCCGGGTGATCTTGCGGGTAACGAACTGCGGGGGCCGGCGCGGTGACTCGTGGTTGTAAAGCACGCAGGCACTTGCCCCGAGGCCGCGGCCTCGGTAGACGCCTACGAGATGGTGACCGTAAGCCTTTGCTGCGCCGTACGGCGACGTCGGCCGCAGCGGCGTCAGCTCATTTTGCGGTGAAACCTGTGCATTTCCAAAGATTTCTGCGCTCGAGGCTTGCACAAAGCGCACCGGCCGACCGGTCTTCTCCTGCGACTGCCAGGCCGCTTCAAGCAAGACGGCGACCGCCAGGCCGGTGATTTGCCCGGTGACAACCGGTTGTTCCCAGGAGAAAGCGACGGAGCTCACGCCAGCCAGGTGGTAGATCTCGTCAGGGGCGATCTCTTCGATCAGTGCCGTGCAGCCAGGGGCGTCGGAAAGGTCGGCCGTGTGCAAGGTGACCGGGAGATTCCGGTCACGAAACTCCTGCGCGGTGAGGTCTTGTTCGTGCACGAGTCCGTGCACGGCACAGCCTTCGGCGACGAGCTGTTCGACGAGGTATCCGCCGTCCTGGCCCGTCACGCCCGTGACGAAAGCGGTGGTCAAGGCGACTACAGGCCAGCGAGCAGACGTTGCTCGGTCAGGTCCGAATCGACCATCATCTCGACGAGTTGTTCGAAGCCCACCCGGGGTTGCCAACCGAGCTTCTCGCGGGCCTTGCTCGGATCACCGATGAGCAGGTCGACCTCGGCGGGACGGAAGAACTTCGGATCTTGAAAAACGTGCTTCTCCCAGTCGTCGATGCCGACGCGGGCGAACGCGATGTCCAGTAACTCTCGGATCGAATGGGTCTGCCCCGTAGCGACGACGTAATCATCGGCTTCGTCCTGTTGCAGCATCCGCCACATCGCGTCGACATAATCGCCGGCAAAGCCCCAGTCACGTTTGGCGTCGAGATTGCCCAGGGAGAGCTGGTCCTGGAGCCCAAGTGAGATTCTGGCGACGGCGCGGGTGACCTTGCGAGTCACGAATTCTGGTCCGCGCCTTGGCGATTCGTGATTGAACAACACGCCGGAGGAGGCGTGCATGCCGTAGGACTCGCGGTAGTTGATGGTCATGTAATGGCCGAACACCTTTGCCACGCCATACGGTGAACGGGGCCACAGCAGGGTGTGCTCGTTCTGGGGAACCTGCTGCACCTTGCCGAACATCTCTGAGCTCGACGCCTGGTAGAACCGCACCTTGCTCAGATCTGCACCGGCGTACAGGCGCGCCGCCTCCAAGATGTTCAAAACGCCAAGGCCGGTGACCTCGGAGCTGACCCGAGCGTTCTCCCACGAGTACGCGACGAACGAGATTGCACCGAGGTTGTAGATCTCGTCGGGCTGGGACGACTGCAGGGCGCGCATCAAACTCGACAGATCTGTCAGGTCGCCCGTCAGTAGTTGAACGCCTGGCACGGTCGTCTCGACGAGTTCGCGCTTCGGGTTGTTCTGACCGCGGATCAGGCCGAAGACTTCGTAATTCTTCGACAGCAACAGCTCGGCCAGGTAAAGGCCATCTTGGCCAGTTATCCCAGTGATGAGCGCGCGTGGCATCAGTACCTCGTCAATTCATGTCAATGCAGTGTTAATGCAGTCGGCCGGTGTACATCAGGCACCGTACTAGCAATCGTTTATGCCGCGTGGCATCTCGACACGGCCAGTTACAGCCCGCAGCGGCCCTATTATGTCCCAGTGACCGCTCCGTACTTAGTCTCTCATGCCCAAAACGGCGAGGACGTCGTCCTCTGGAGGGCACTGCACCAGGTGTCCGGGGGCCGATATGTGGAGATCGGTGCGAACTCACCCTCCCACTACTCGATCTCAAAAGCCTTCTACGACGCTGGCTGGAGCGGGATCACGATCGAACCAGTGCCGGCCTTTGCGGAGGAACATCGCAAGGAGCGGCCACGCGACACGATGGTCGAAGCCGCCATCACCGCGGAGCCCGTCGATTCCATCACGCTCTATGACATACCGGACACTGGCTTGTCGACGGCGGTCGCCGACATCAGCGAACGACACCGCGAAGCGGGCTGGCAGCCGCATGAGATCAAGGTCGCAGCCCGGGCCCTTCGGGACGTGCTCGCCGAACACCTCAGCCCCGGCGACCCGATTCACTTCATGACGATCGATACCGAGGGTTCCGAACGAGCGGTGCTGGAGTCCATGGACTTCACGACCTGGCGCCCGTGGGTTCTGGTCATCGAAGCCACTGCTCCGCTCACCAATGAGTCCACGCACGGCGCGTGGGAGGATCTCGTCGTGGGCGCTGGCTATCAGTTGAGCCTCTTCGACGGGCTCTCCCGCTACTACGTAGCAACCGAACGGGCCGATCAGATCGGACAGATGCTGAGTTACCCGGCCTGTGTGCTCGACAACTACACCCGCGTGCCGACCGCCCAGGAGACCGCCGATCATGAGGAACTGACCGGTCTGCGCGAGCGCGTCGGCAGTCTCGACCAGGAGTTGCACGGCGCCGCACGCGAGGTGGTTCGGTGGCGCGCTCTGGCAATCGAGGGAATGGCGAATGTCTCCTCGGGCCGGCCGGTTTCACCTGATGCTCAACAGGAACTCGAGGCGATGCGCCGAACAATTTCATGGCGCATCACCGCGCCCATCCGGCGCGTACGGCCGCGATTGGACCGCCAGGTTGCCTTTGCCCTCCGAGTCAGGGCTCGGGCGAGGTCAGGACGATGAATCGAACGCAGGAGAGCCCAACTGGCTCCTCGGCGCTCGCTCAGCGATTACGTAGTGCAGCCGAGGTCCTTCTCAGCGAAGTGCCGGACCCAGTCGCGAACGCCGCCGAAGACGCCTCCCTGAACCTGGGTCTGCTGGCGAGTTCGATCCACGACGATCCAGCGCCCGATCGGTTGTGGCTGCTGCTGACCGCGGTATCAGGGACCTTCCCGACTCCGGAAGAGTTCGCCAGGGCCCGTCGCGAGCTGGAACTGCGCGATCCGCTGGAAATCGCTGTCTGGCTGCTGAGCGTGCCCTACCGCGTCGGGGAAACGACAGGCACCGCAGCACACGGCATCAACATCGTCCGCGACCGAGTGCTCGTCGACGTACAGTTCACGGCCCGAAACGACCTTCATACCGGTATTCAGCGGGTCGTACGGCAGCTCGTCCCTCGGTGGCAGTCCAAACCGCAATTCATGCCCGTCGCGTGGACCCCAACCTTCGGTGCGTACCAACATCTGACCCAGGCCGAGCTCGCGAGGGTCTCCAACTGGGAGTCCCTGGTCGATATCGATATCCCAACCGAGACCACGGAGACGGATTTGGTCGTGCCGTGGCGCAGCGTGGTCGTCCTGCCCGAGGTGCCTCCGCCAGCGGCGAACCGCAGGCTGGCCGCTCTTGCCGAGTTTTCCGGAAGCCAACTCACGGTCATCGGGTACGACTGCATTCCCGTGGTCAGCGCCGATCTCATGCCCGATGGTGAATCGGAGCGGTTCGTGCACTACCTGGCGACCATCAAGCACGCCGCGAGGATCGCCGCGATCAGCGAATCCTCGGCGGCGGAATTCCGTGGATTCGCAAGCATGCTCGCGACTCAAGGTCTCGCGGCCCCGGTCGTCAGCGCCTGCGAGTTGCCGGTAGAAATCGCCGGCCCTGCGGAGTCACTCCTTACCTCGACGGCCGAACCGGCATCGGCATCGGCGGCCGAGTCACCCACGGTCCTATCGGTGGGGACCTTCGAGCCGCGAAAGAATCAACTGGGCCTCTTGTACGCCGCCGAAGTCCTCTGGCGTGAAGGTCGAGACTTTCAACTCGTTCTGATCGGCGGCAGCGGATGGGGACGGGAATTCCCAGACAAAGTAAAGCGATTACGTGCACGAGGCCGACCGATCACGGTTCGGTCCCGGGTTACCGATGCTCAACTGCAGGCCGAATACCAGCGCGCACACTTCACAGTCTTCGCCTCGCTGCACGAGGGCTACGGACTACCGGTCGCTGAATCACTCGCCGCCAGGACTCCAGTCGTCGCGACCGAATACGGCAGCACAGGTCGGATTGGTCGCGACGGTGGAGCATTGCTCATCGACCCTCGCGACGACCAGCAACTTGTCGATGCGATGCGCACCTTGTTGACCGACGAGGCTGTTCGCTCGAACCTGATTGCTGAGATTGATATGCGACCCAAACGCAGCTGGGCCGATTACGCTCAAGAACTGTGGCAGCTCCTGGCAGACGATGCACTCCTGACGGAGGAGCCAGCAGACAATGCAGTAGGCGATGCGGCCGACGGGCCTGGTTTGGTGCCGACGTCAGCAAATGCGAGGAAGAGTAGTTCATGAACAAGCCCGCACGAAGTCCTTCTCTCGGCTGGCTGGCGCGAAATATTGACTACCGGGGAAACCGCCGCCGGGACGCGCTCCGTGCGCGGATCGGCACCATACTCGCCGCGCTCGGGGCGCCGCGGGAGGTCGCTGAGTCGCTGGACTCCAAGACCTTGCTCGCTGCGCTCGCGAGCCGGCTCGAAGCGAGTGACGCATCCGAACACTGGCTGGCGCTTTCGGTGATCTCGGGCCGGAATGTCTTGCAACGCGAGGTCCTCAACGCAACTCGGACGACGATGCTCGACGGTGCCCTGGAGACGCTGAGTCCGTTGTTGGTCGCACCGCGATTGGAGCTATTGCGAGGTGATCAGCGGTGGCCGACCGTAGAGGTGGTATCCAACGCGGTTCTGGTCGACCTCCAGCACACATCTCAGACGACTTTCGCCACCGGCATCCAGCGGGTCGCACGTGAGACCGCGCGCCGCTGGGCCGAAAATCACGACGTTGTGCTCGTGGGCTGGTCGAACCGATACGACCACTTACGCCGGCTCAGCGCCGATGAGCAACAGCGGGCGCTCTTCGGCCGCCGGACATCGACCAATGACCATCGACCCGAATCGACGGTGCTGATCCCTTGGAAGAGCACGCTGTTGATTCCAGAACTCGGTGCTGAGCCGCCCAGGACAAGGTCAGTCGGAAGTATCGCCGAGTTCTCGCGCGGCACCGTCTCAGCGATCGGCTTTGACTGCGTTCCGATTACCTCGGCCGAAACCGTAGCTGCTGGTATGGGCGGCGCATTCTCACTCAACCTTGCCGCGATGGCCAAGTCCGCTCGAATCGCCACCATCTCCCATGGCGCCGCAGTGGAGTACGTGGGCTGGCGAGACATGCTCCAAGCCGCCGGTATCGCTGGGCCGGATATCACCCCTGTCGTCCTGCCCGTCGAGGCGCCGGAACCATCCGAGGCGGCAATTGCCGAGGCGCGCGAGCGATTCCACATCGCAACTCATCACCTTGTGCTCGTTGTCGGGAGTCACGAACCGCGCAAGAATCACCTGGCCGTGCTGCATGCCGCCGAGTTGCTCTGGCGGGAAGGGCACTCTTTCAACCTGGTCTTCGTCGGGGGTAATTCCTGGAACGGCGAACTGTTCGTCCGACGACTCAACGAACTCCGCCAGGGTGGTCGGCCGGTGGAGTCGGTTGCCGGGCTCACCGACGATCTCCTGTGGGCGGCATACCGGATCGCCCACTTCACAGTATTTCCCTCGCTTAATGAGGGATTTGGCCTGCCCGTCGCGGAATCACTTGCCAGTGGCACTCCGGCTGTCACGTCTGGATTTGGGAGCATGGCCGAAATCGCAAAGGACGGCGGGACACTACTGGTCGATCCTCGAGACGATCACGAACTTGCCGACGCGATGCGTCGGCTGCTGACCGATTCCGAACTGCGAGATCAACTTGCCGCCGATGCCGCCGCCAGGCCCCGCCGCAGCTGGGACGATTACGCGGCCGAGGTGTGGGACTGCCTGGTTCCAGTTGACCACCAGACAGTCAGCCAAGACGAAGCCGAGGTCCACGCGTGAGCGCCATCGTCGACGAACGCACCGCCCGTTTGGCGTCCGAGCCGATGGTCGCGGCGGGGCCAACGCGGGGGTTCGTCCGCGGAACGTTCTTCTCGATAAAAGACATCTGGGCTCATCGTGAGCTGCTGGGCATGCTCGTTCGGCGGGAGTTGAAGGCTCGCTACAAGGACAGCACCCTCGGGTTCTTCTGGAGCCTGCTACGTCCCCTCGCCCTGCTTGCGGTCTACTACGTGGCGATTGGCAAGTTCCTCGGCGCACAGCGCAACACGCCAGACTTTGCCGTCTTCATCTACGCCGGGCTCACCGCATGGAACCTCTTCGCAGAGGTCGTAGGCCTCGGAACCAACTCGATCATCGCCAACGCAGGCCTGGTGAAGAAGGTGTATTTGCCGCGCGAAGTGTTCCCGCTCAGCGTGGTGGGCTCTGCCCTGTTCAACTTTGGGATTCAGTTGGTAATCCTGATTGGCGCGACCTTCCTGGTGGGCAAGCCACCGACCGGTGATCGGCTGTTGTTCGCGGTACTTTCTGTCGCCGTCATCCTCGTGTGGAGTACTGCGCTCGCATTTCTGCTTTCAGCAGTAAACGTCTACCTCCGCGACGTTGCATACCTGGTCGAGATCGTCCTCATGTTCATGTTCTGGTCGGTTCCCGTTGTCTATACGTGGCAGGCCGTATCCCAACACGTCACCGGCACGCTCGAAACCATTTATCTGGCGAACCCGATGGCGCTCGCCGTGTTCGGCTTCCAACGTGCATTTTGGGTCCGGGGCGATGCACAGAAGGTGCCGCCGCACATTGGTCAGGACCTGGTCATTTCGCTGTTGATCGGGTTGGTGTTCCTGTGGATCGCACAACGCGTCTTCGCCCGGCTCCAGAGCAACTTTGCGCAGGAGCTGTGATGAACGACGCGACGACCGTTGTCAGGATCGAGAACGTCTCCAAGCGATTCGTCATCCGCAAGGAGAAATCGCTCAAAGAGCGTTTGGTCAACTTCGGCCGCTCGAACCTGCACAAGGACGACTTCTGGGCGCTGCGCGACATCAATATCGAGATCGACTCCGGCTCGACGATAGGCCTCATCGGGCCCAACGGTTCGGGCAAGAGCACGTTGTTGAAGTTGATCGGCGGCATCGTTCAGCCCACAGCCGGCAGTGTGACGCGTCGCGGCCGCCTCGCTGCGCTGCTCGAACTCGGGACAGGCTTCCACCCGGACCTGACCGGACGCGAGAACGTATTTCTTAACGCGTCGATTCTTGGTCTCACGCGCAAACAAACCGAAAAATACTTCGATGCGATCGTGGACTTCTCCGGTATCGAACAGTTCATCGACACCCAGGTCAAGTTCTACTCCTCCGGTATGTACGTGCGGTTGGCCTTCGCCGTCGCAGTGCATGTCGATCCGGACCTCCTCCTCGTCGACGAGGTCCTAGCGGTCGGCGATGAGCCCTTCCAGCGCAAGTGCATGGACCGCATCCGCAGCTTTCAGAGCGAAGGCCGCACCATCATTCTGGTGAGCCATGCCCTTGACCAGGTCGCTGAGGTCTGCGACCGGGCGGTCGTACTAGAGCACGGAATCGTGGTTGCCGACGGCGAGCCACGCGACGCCCTACGCCATCTTCGGGCTGACTTCGAGGAGGTGCGTAACGCTGAGCGGGCGCGCGAGAGGGTCTCCGGCGAGCGGACTGCCACCACGAGTGCACGAATCGCCGCTGTGCGAGTGACCGACGCCGACGGTAGGAGTCGTGCAGTCCTCAACTCGGGTTCAACGGTCTGCGTCGAAATCGATGTCGAAGCAGACACGTCGCTGGCAAATGGCATTGTCGGCTTCAGCCTGGAAAACTCCTCAGGCCAGGGCGTCTACGGCACCAATTCGAAGCTGTTGGGGATTGCGCTGCCGACCTTTCAAGGCCTTCAGACCTTCACCTTCCGCGTCAATGACTTCTTCCTCGGAGAGGGGCAGATAAGCGTTATCGCCGCCGTCGCCGAGGGTTCAGGGGTCGAGATCGATCGTAAGGTCGACGCCGCAACCTTCAGCGTGCAAACGGACGGCACGACACTTGGGATTGTGTACGCCAAGTCCGAACTGACGGTCGGTTAGCGCTCCGGACGACTGCGCTACCGTTTCAGCCTCAGGAAGTCCGCTTACTCATCAAGCGGCCGAGGCGCTGCCTGGCCCGGCTATTGCTCCCCCGAGCAGCCTGCTCTGCGAGAGCCCTGTTTTCAGCCTCGAGCTGCTCGATCCTCGAATCGAGCTGTGCGATGTGCCGATGGGCATGCTGGCTGTCGTTCTCCGCTGCGTCCGCCCGGGCAAGGGCGGTCTCGAGTTCGTATTCAACCTCGCCGAAAAGGCTGTCTTTGTAGCGGGCATGGCTGACATTCACTACAAAATCGGCATCGCGTGGATCGAAGGAGACAGCGATAAGGCCGTCGCCCGAATAGGATTCCCCGACGGTGTGCTCGGCGATCACGTGTGCACCCGCATCGATCAGCAACTCCAGCGCGCGTTGGTGCGTAATTGCCTGACCGGAGATCACCTGGTGATGCGTCGAGACGACCATGAACCGCACCGCACCGGCTGCAAACTCTGGCTTGGCGCGTTCTAGCAAGATGCTTTCTGCGCCCTGGACATCTACGAGAACCACATCGGCTCGGCTCACTCCGGCGGCAGCCATCAATGTCTGCAGGTCATACATCGGAACCGGGTAGCTGAGGCCATCGCTCTCAGCCACGAATTCCAGCTCTTCTCCGGGTCGATCACCAATCGCACCGCTGAAGAACGTGATGCGGTCCGCGAGGTCGTTAGCCTCAGCGTGTCTCTTCCCCACCGCGAGGTAGGCCGGATCAGGCTCCATCGCGACCGCGCGGGCCTGCTCGATCGCCGCGCAGAACCACATGCTGTAGTAGCTCCAGAAGCTGCCGAATTCCAACACCGACACCGGTGCGCTCGGATCGGTGTCGGCTCGATCGGCGAGCTCGCCCTTGAGCCGTCGAATGATCGCGTCGATGACGACCTCTTCTTGAGGCTCGTGGTGGCCCCGCAGGCGGCGAATGATCGCTGTCATCATCGGCCCGTAGTAGCTGCCTTCTTCGATGACCAATCCGTTGTGCATACGCTGCATTCGCGCACCGTCGACCTCGAACACCTCACCGGCGCCAGCAACCTTCGGCAACTCATCGGCGTCCGAACAGGAAGCCGTCATGAGTACCCGCCGCACCGCACCGTCGTCGAGCCCGACGAGGTCGTCGTCGGGGAATGAGTTCACAGCGAGATCCTCTCGATGGGGCGGTGGGCAGTCCACAGTCTAGAGGATTCACCGCCTTGGCAACGTCGACCGTCGGCGTCCAGTAGCGTCTGCTGGGCTACCAAACGCGGTTCGGACGAACCGCGCAATGCGGGGAGGCAGGGCTATGCGGCTGGGCATCGACGCAACGCCGTTGCTCGGCGCCCGAACCGGCATCGGTACCTACGTCGACCATCTGATCCACGGTTTGGCAGCGGGTGGGTCGCTTGGCGAGCAGGGCGGCACTAGCGGGCCCGGCCACGATCTGGCAATCACCGCTACGGCATTCAGTTCGGCAGGTAGCCACGCCCTCTCAGCCCACCTGCCCGACAGCGTGAGGGCCCGGGGGTCTCGGGCTCCGGCGCGGCTGCTGCAGCAAAGCTGGTCGCGGACCGGTCATCCCAAGGTCGAAACCCTCTGTGGTGACCAGGACGTATTCCACGCCACGAACTTCGTGCTTCCGCCGCTACGTCACGCTGCCGGTGTGCTGACGGTGCATGATCTTTCGTATCTTCGGTTCCCACATACTGTCACTGCGAAAACGCTGCGATACCGTGATCTGGTACCGGACGGCATCCGCCGCGCGGCGATCGTTACGACGCTGAGCCAATCGGTGGCGGATGAGATCGTCGCGGAATATCGCATCGACGAAGCCCGGGTGATCGTGGCGTCTCCAGGTGTTGATGCCAGCTGGTTCGACGTGTCGCCATTGACCAGGCAGGACCGGACCGAACTCGATCTACCGAGCGAATATTTCTTGGCCGTCGGAACACTCGAACCTCGCAAAAATCTCAGCACGTTGATTGCCGCATACCGCCGACTTCGTGACGAGCGCGCTGACGTGCCCCCGCTGGTCCTGGTCGGCCCGACGGGCTGGGGGCCCGCGTTGCAACTAGACACCTTCGCGCCCGGCGCGGTACGGCTTACCGGCTATCTGGCGACACCACTGCTCCAGCGGGTCGTCGCCGCGGCGAGGTGCCTGGCTTTCCCTTCTCTTTATGAGGGATTCGGATTGCCGCCGGTGGAGGCTCTCGCAGCCGGAACAGCGGTAGTGGCCAGTGATCTGGCCGTCACCCGAGAGGTACTCGGCGAGGCCGCCGACCTCGTTGCTCCCAATGACGTCGAGGGGTGGGCGGCGGCGCTGAGCCGGGCGGCTTCGGCCGATGGCGGCGACCCTGCCGTACGAGCTGCCCGAGTGGCCCGGGCCAGACGCTGGACCTGGCAGAGTTGCGTGGCATCGAGTCGGAAAGCTTACGAGTTGGCGCTGTCCTGACTCTCCGCCGTGCCACCGGCAGGCCGGCCCGCAAGCGCCTCACTGTCCCGTTCGAACGCCGCATGCAATGCGACACGCCAGTCCGGTAGCGGAGTAAGCCCAGCAGCGCGCCAGGCCGCATCCGAAAGCACTGAGTACGCGGGCCTGGGCGCAGGCCGCGGAAAAGCCTCGGTCGTAGTCGGCAAAACCCTGGCCGGGTCCGCGCCTAGTTCGCTGAACACCGCGCGCGCCAAACCGTGCCAAGTCACCGAGCCTGAATTCGTGCAGTGATAGACACCTGCGGGCGCGGAGCTGTGCGCAAGTTCGACTAACCCACGTGCCAAATCGTAGGACCAGGTTGGCGATCCGACCTGGTCGTCGACCACCGAGATGGTTTCTCGGCTACGTTCGAACCCGGCCATTGTCTTCACGAAATTCCCGCCGGCCGCTCCGTACACCCAGGCAGTGCGAATCACGAACCCGTGGTCGGGGGCCAGCGTCCGAACCGCCTGCTCCCCCGCCAGCTTCGTACGTCCGTAGGCGGACTTCGGAGCGGTCGGCTCGTCCACTGCATAGGGTGTCGTCGCATCGCCTGCGAACACGTAATCCGTGGAGATGTGCAGCAGTTTCGCCCCCGATCGCTGAGCAGCCGCTGCCAACAGGGCCGGCCCGGTGGCGTTGACCACAAAGGCCCGGGCCTCGTCGTTTTCGGCCTGGTCGACGGCCGTATAGCCAGCCGCATTCAGAATGACGTCCGGCTTGAACTCCGAGATCACGCGGTCGATCTCGACGCGATCGGTGATGTCCAGCTCGGACGAGCCGAGAGCCAGGACCGCCGGCGCTTCGGCCCCAGGCGCGTGCGCTGCGTCGTTCAGCACCCGCTGCACATCGCTACCCAGCTGGCCCGCGGCACCGGTGACGAGCCAGCGGAGCGGGCGGGTAGGCGTGCTCACACCTTCTCGATATGCGCGACGCCCGCCCGATCCTTGAGCGGTTCCCACCAGTCGCGATTGTCTCTGTACCACTGAACGGTCTCCGCGAGGCCCTGCTCGAAACTCATCTGGGGGGCGTAGCCCAGTTCAGCGACCTTGGAATAGTCGACCGAATATCGCAGGTCGTGGCCGCCGCCGCGCGGATCGATGATCGGCTGCACGTAAGACCAGTCTCGACCCGTCGCGTCGAGCAACAGCTCGGTCAGCACCTTGTTCGACAATTCCCGGCCGCCGCCGATGTTGTAGAACTCACCCGGCAGGCCCTTTTCGACGACGAGCTGAATACCACGGCAGTGATCAGCTACATACAACCAGTCGCGAACGTTGGCCCCCTCGCCGTAGAGCGGCACCTTCTGACCGTCCAGCAGATTGGTCACGAACAACGGGATGACTTTCTCCGGAAAGTGGTACGGCCCGTAGTTATTGGAACAGCGCGTAACCGAAATATTCAGCCCGTAGCTCTTCGCGTATGCCCGGGCGATCAGGTCCGAACCGGCCTTGGCGGCCGAATAGGGCGAATTCGGTTCCAGGAGATTGCTCTCAACCCAGGAGCCGTCATCAATCGTGCCGTACACCTCGTCGGTGGAGATGTGCACAACCCTGCCGACCTGATGCCGTAGCGCTGCATCGAACACCTGCTGGGCCCCGAGAACGTTGGTCTGGATGAAGTCGGCCGCGCCGGTGATCGAGCGATCGACATGCGACTCTGCGGCGAAATTGACCACTACGTCGTGGCCGGGCAAGGCGGCATCGAGGTCAGCGGCGCTGCAAATGTCGCCACGAACGAACTTGAAGCGCGGGCTCTCGGAGACCGGCGCCAGATTGGCCAGGTTACCGGCGTAGGTCAGCTTGTCGAATACCGTCACCTCGGCCCCTGCAAATGCCGGGTAGCTGTCGGTCAGGATCTCGCGGGTGTATTGCGAACCGATAAACCCGGCGCCGCCGGTGACGAAGATGCGCATGCCATGCATGTTTTCACATCCAGCTGACAGACCCACAGGCGAAGACGCCGAAGTGACGGGGTCCTTCGGCGGGGTGTGAGGTGGGTGACGGAGTATACCGGTCCCTGGTTGTGATAGGTCCTCACACTCCACAGGTAGCCTGCACGGGTGCCTTTCGACAATGACGGACCGGACTATCCGGGCAAACCAGAACTGCCGCCGGAGCTCGATCCACGTCGTGGGCGCCGACGGGCGGGCCCATCGGGGTCCGGGCGCCCCAGTTTTGCGGCCTCACACGGTCCCGCAACGACGGAGCGACGACCCACCCGCAGCGAGCGCCGAGCCAGCAGGCGGTCGGGTGCAGATGTCGTAGCGGGCGCGACCCTCGGGGTTCAGATCGTGTGCGCAATGCTGTCGCTCGTCGTCCTGCTCGGCAGCGGCTGGGCTTGGGCCACCTACCGCAACTTCAGTGCCGACATCAAGCGGGTGAACGCGATCTCCGCCGGTGGAACGGCGGCCTCGAAGAAAAACATCGACGGCCAAGACCAGAACATTCTGATCGTCGGCAATGACGACCGTAGCTCTGCCACGCCGGCCGAGCTCGCAGCTTTGGGCATCGAAGCCGACGGCGGCAGCCTGAACACCGACACCATGATGTTGTTGCACGTCCCGGCGAACGGAAGCAAGGCCAGCATCATCTCGTTCCCGCGGGACTCATACGTCGATATTCCCGGCCACGGCATGGCGAAGCTCAACTCCGCATACACCGACGGCCTTTCCGACTCCAACGGTGACAAGTCCGCCGGTGCTCAATTGCTGGTCACGACGATCGAGAATCTCAGCGGGCTGAGCATCGACCACTTCGTCCAGGTCGACTTGATCGGTTTCGTGCGTATATCTAATGCCATCGGCGGCGTCGACGTCTGCCTCAACAACGACGTCAACGACGTTTACTCGCAGCTCGAGCTCTCCAAGGGTCACCACACGATCTCCGGCAAGACCGCGTTGGCCTTCGTGCGGCAGCGACACGGTCTGGCAGGCGGCGACCTCGATCGAATCAAGCGCCAGCAGTACTTCTTGTCAGCGGTCTTTCGCAAGATGGCCTCGGCGGGCACGCTACTCAATCCGTTCAAGCTGCAGAGCCTGCTCAAAGCCATCACGAGCTCACTCCAACTCGATGGTGACTCGACTGGTCACAAAGGTTTGGATCCCTTGAAATTGGCCCAGCAAATGCAGAACCTGCAGGCGGGCAACATCAAGTTCACGACGATTCCGACGAACGGCACCCAGGACGAACAGATCGACGGCGGCACGCAGAACGTCGTGCTGGTGAACACCGCTGCCATGCCTGCCTTCATCGACAGCCTGATCGGCATCGCGCCTTCGACGGCGCTGCAGACCGTCAAGGCTGCCGCACCGAGTTCGGTCACCGTGACCGTTGTCAACGACGCGAACGCGAATGGGCTGGAGAACACCAACGCCGCCGCCCTGCGTGCCGTCGGCTTCAAGACCGTGGTCCCGCCGGCGACCACCGACGTACTTGACCGTACGACCATCCGGTATCCGAAAGGTATGGAGGCCGCGGCCAAGGCGCTGCAGGCCCAGGTGCCGCAGGCCACGCTGACTCAGACTGCCGATGTCACGACCGTCACGTTGCTCTTGGGCAACAACGGCGTCCAGGTCAAGTCGCTGATGCCGGTCAGCACCACCCCGCCTGCGACCGACCCTGCTGCTGGCTCAGCCAGTACCGCCGCAGGCTCAGCCAGTACCGCCGCAGGCTCAGCCACGGCCGCCGCAGGCTCTGCCAGCACTGCCGGCGCGGCTCAGGTCACCACCGCCGCCGACGCAGGTTGCATCAACTAGATGACACCCGAATCGCTGTTCGACGACCGACTGGCGAACGACCCGACGCGGCCACTGATCACCTTTTACGACGACGCCAGCGGCGAGCGCGCTGAGCTGTCGGCCAAGTCCCTCGCGAACTGGGTCGCGAAGACTCATTTCATGCTCATCGATGAGCTCGGTCTTGGACCCGGTGACCGTGCCTACCTGAGCCTGCCGGTGCACTGGCTCGCGGCACCGATCCTGTTCGGTTCGTGGTTCGCCGGGCTGGAGATCGTGTCCGACCCGAGCAACGCCGCTGTCGCATTCGGCGATGCCGCATCGCTGGAGAAAGCCGACCTCAGCAACGTAGCTGATGTCTTCGCCGTCTCACTGCTGTCGATGGCTCGCTCAGCCGAGCCGCCCCGCGGCATGTCCGACTACGCAGCTTCGGTACGTCCACACCCGGACGCCTGGCCAACAGTGCGGGCGCGCGGTACTGAGGCCGACGCTGGCCTGGACGGTCTTTCTCGCGCCGAGTTGGCCAAATCTGCCCGCGCGTCCGCGGCGGATTTGGGACTATTACCGGGCGGTCGGCTGCTGTGGTCAGCGGCGGACTTCACTGCAACGGCATGGCTGCAAGCGCTGTTGGCCCCGCTGGCGGTGAGCGGTTCGGTGGTGTTGGTGAGCAATGCTGATCCGGCAAAGCTGGCGAGCCGGGCGAGTGCCGAGCACGTGACGGTCATTCGATGAGGCACCATTCGATTAGCACGATCGCACCAGCGGCTCCGTCGAAAGGGATGAATCCAGATGGACAAAGTCGTCTCGAGCGCGGCTGAGGCGGTAGCCGACATTGCTGATGGTTCATCGCTCGCGGTTGGGGGCTTTGGTCTGTGCGGCATCCCGCATGTGCTGATCGACGCGGTTTTCGCCCTCGGGTCGAGCTCGTTGGAGACGGTCTCGAACAACTGCGGTGTCGACGAGGCCGGCCTTGGCGTGCTGCTCTTCGCGCGCCGCATTAGGCGCACTATCGGCTCGTACGTAGGCGAAAACCGTGAGTTTGCGCGACAGTATCTCTCCGGCGAGCTCGAGCTGGAGTTGACCCCCCAGGGCACCTTGGCCGAACGCCTGCGCGCTGGCGGTTCAGGAATACCCGCCTTCTACACTCCTGCCGGCGTCGGAACTTTGGTTGCCGAGGGTGGTTTGCCCTGGCGGTACAACGCCGACGGCTCGGTCGCGCTGGCCTCGCCGGCGAAGGAGACCCGAGTCTTCGGCAGCCAGGAGTACGTGCTTGAGCAGGGCATCGTCACCGACTTCGCGCTCGTCAGAGCGGCGAAAGGCGACCGCCACGGAAACCTCATCTACGACGCCTCGGCGCGAAACTTCAATCCGCTCTGCGCAATGGCCGGCCGGGTGACGATTGCCGAGGTGGAAGTGCTCGTGGAGCCCGGCGAACTGGACCCAGCCGCAGTCCACACCCCCGGGGTGTTCGTCCAACGGGTCGTCGAGGTCGGCATCGCGGGCAAACGGATCGAGAGACGCACGGTCCGTCAGCGCAACGATGCGCCCTCCGGCCTGGCGAGCCAAGAAACAGGAGACTGAGTATGGCGCTATCGCGAACCGAACTCGCTGCGCGCGTCGCGCGCGAGTTGAGCGATGGTCAATACGTCAATCTTGGCATCGGCCTGCCCACTCTCGTGCCGAACTACGTACCCGCCGGTGTGCACCTCGTCCTGCAATCGGAAAACGGCATTCTCGGCGTCGGCCCGTATCCCTACGACGATGAAGTCGATGCGGACTTGATCAACGCGGGCAAAGAGACGGTGACGGTGCTGCCCGGCGCATCGTTCTTCGATTCGGCAACGTCATTTGCGATGATCCGCGGCGGCCACATCGATGTTGCGATTCTGGGAGCGATGCAGGTTGCGGCCAATGGTGATCTTGCCAACTGGACGATCCCGGGCAAGATGATCAAGGGCATGGGAGGAGCGATGGATCTGGTTCACGGTGCTCGCAAGGTCATCGTGATGATGGAACACACCGCCAAGGACGGCAGCCCCAAGATCGTTGCCGCCTGCAGCCTGCCGTTGACCGGAAAAGGCTGTGTTCAGAAGATCATCACTGACCTCGCCGTCATCGACGTCACCGGCGAAGGCCTGCTACTTCGCGAACTCGCCCCGGGTGTCAGCGAGGACGAGGTGCGCAATGCCACCGAACCGGCGCTGATCAACGCGCTGGGTTAGTCGAACCGCACGATCTTGCCCTCTGGCCAGCTTCGGTACAGGAAGCTCGGCAACCCCTCCCGCGGTGCGCGGCTGGCGCGGGCTCGAATGTAGAGATAGTGGCCGAGATCAGCCTTGCGGTACTCGATCAACGGCGCCGCGTCGTCGTAGAACTCCCACTTGGTGGCGTCGGAGGGATGTCCGTCTGCGGTAAATGACGTCTCGACCTCGAAGCCTGCGAAGTCGAGCAGACGATGCAATTCGTGTCGGTTGTACTCGCGATTGTGTCGCCCGTACGGACCGTAGCCTGAGTACGGGTCATAGAGGTTCGCGCCGCTCAACAGGCGTAACACATTCTCGATCCGCGCGACGTTCGGCGTGGTGAGAATGAGGACACCGTTGGGCTTGAGGACACGATGGATCTGACGCAACGTCGCCAACGGGTCCATCAGCATGTGCTCGATCATTTCGCAGAACAGCACCACATCGAAGGAGTCGTCCTGGTAAGGGAATTCGTCCTCTTCGACGTTGAACATCTGCGAGTGCCGTGCCACCTCGACGCGCTCGCTGGCCCCAGGCGGCAACCACGAAACGGTCTCAGTTGTCTCGCCGCGCTCGCCGTAGTAATTGGCCAGGCTCAGATCAAGTTTGCTGTGTTGCTCCAACAGCCATGTGGTGAAGTACGGGTTGCCTCCGAGCTCGAGACAGCTGCCGGAGTCGTCGCGGACCAGTCCCCAGGTGTAGAGGAAACGTAGTTTGGAATCGGTGACGTAGTCGTTCATGTGGCCGACTGGCTCGCCGTTCACCGACCAGGACCGGAAGGTCTGCTCGATCTCCTCGAAGGTGAGGCCGTCGGGAAGTGGAACCGGCGGCGTCTGCCACACCAGAGTTCCCTTGGCCCACCGCTTGCGCTCCACGCGTGCCTGGCGCGCGGCGCTCACCTTGGTGCGGGCGCGCTGTACGGCGTCCTGCACCGGTGCTGGGCTGCTTCGCAACGCCTTGCCCGCAGTTCGGCGAGCCTTGACGCGGACCGACGCGTACGCGTTCTCTAGCGGCATATTGGCATGCCTTTCGTGATCGTCTAGTAGCGGACACTGGCCGGCAGGCAGCTGCAAGGCAGCCGACGCGAGCTTACAGGCGTGGCTGGAGTGGATGTCGAACAGCGCTGGCTGTCAGTGGCACCGTGCAGACTGGTCGTCGTGAACGTGTCCACCGATATCGCGCTGAGCGGCCTCGAGACCCAGGTGGGGCGGTTGAGCATTGCTGCGACCGCGATCGGCTTGCTCGCGCTCGAGTGGGGCGAGCCGGGTTCGCTGCTTGACCGCCTGGTATCTCAGCGCCTGGCTCGGCCGGTCGCCCCGTCGGCCCTCGCTGTGGAGCACGCCGCCCAAGCCCGCGGCGAGTTATCGGAGTATTTCGCCGGCGACCGCGAGCAGTTTGAGGTGGCTCTCGATTGGCAGCTCACGACGGGAGGCGGCCAAGCCGTTCTGATGACGCTGCACGACTCGGTCGGCTTCGGCGAGTCGGTCACGTACGGCGAACTCGCGAAACTAAGCGGTACGGGCATCCCAGCTCGGGGAATCGGTGCGGTCATGGGGGCAAATCCGCTGCCCATCGTTGTCCCCTGCCACCGAGTGCTTGCCGCAGGTGGCCTCGGCGGCTACAGCGGCGGTCAGCGAGACCGACCCGCTGAGCAGCAGGCCGGCTCAAGTCCGTACGGCCTGGAGACCAAGCGTTGGCTGCTGACCTTCGAGGGCGTACTGCCACCTACGCTCGGGTGGGATCCGACCCAGCGGCTGGATCTAGGCGGCACACGTCCGCAATTGCGCTGATCAGACCGCGCTGAATCCTGCATGATGGATCGGTGACCACGGTTCAACAATCCAACCGTCGGCTGAACCGGGCGTGGCTGGTTGCCGGCATCACCTTCCTCGCGCTCATCGCCTCCGCGGCCTTCCGGTCGTCCACCGGCGTACTGCTCGAGCCGCTCGAACACGAGTTCGGCTGGTCGCGATCGACCACCTCCTTTGCGATCACCGTGAACCTGGTGGTCTACGGGCTGACCGCACCGTTTGCAGCCGCTCTGATGCAGAAGTTCGGGATCAAACGAATTGTCGCGATTTCACTGAGCCTCGTCGTCCTCGGGTGCCTGGCCACGATCGTGATGCGGCAGTCATGGCAACTCGTCGTCGCGTGGGGCGTACTCATCGGTGTCGGTACCGGCTCGATGGCATTGGTCTTTGGTGCGATCATCGCCAACCGCTGGTTTGTAGAACGTCGCGGCTTGGTTACCGGCATCTTCTCCGCCGCATCCTCGACCGGCCAATTGGTGTTCCTGCCCCTGATGGCTGAGTTGATAGCACGACACGGTTGGCGCACCGCCGTCGCGCTGGTCGCCGCCTTCGCGCTGCTCCTGGTCCCGTTGGTGATCTGGCTGCTTGCCGATTCCCCAGCATCGGTCGGTGTCAAACCCTACGGAGCAACCGCCGAAAATCCCGGAATGGTGGAGGATTCGACCGACAGCCCGGCTCGCCTCGCGATCACGACCCTGTTCCGCGCGTCGCGAAGTTGGACCTTCTGGGTGCTCATGGTCACGTTCTTCATCTGCGGTTGGTCCACGAACGGCCTCATTGGCTCGCACTTCATTCCGGCCGCCCACGATCACGGGATGCCGCCGACCACGGCGGCGGATCTGCTGGCACTGATAGGCATCTTCGACATTGTCGGCACGATCGGCTCCGGTTGGCTGACCGACCGGATGGACCCCCGCAACCTGCTGATGGCCTACTACGGCCTGCGCGGCTTGTCGCTGCTCATCGTGCCGTCGGTGCTGGGTTCGACGGTCGACCCACCGCTGTTCTTGTTCATCGTTTTCTACGGCTTGGACTGGGTCGCGACAGTGCCGCCGACGGTGGCGCTGTGCCGCGAACACTTCGGCGTAGAACGGTCAGGCGTCGTCTTCGGCTGGGTCTACGCGTCGCACATGATCGGCGCCGGTATCGCGGCATCCTTCGCCGGAGCCGTGCGCGCGCATACCGGCGACTACCGGATCGCCTGGCTCACGGCGGGCGCTCTATGCGTCGGGGCTGCTCTATTGTTCTTCACTATCCGGGAGCGAGGTGAATACGTCAGCACCGCGCATCCCCCGGCCAGCAGACCCGGCACGGCCATCGGGCCGGTCGCCGCTGAGGGAGTCGCATTGTGAACTACCCCGAGGCCTATCAGCACAGCCTTTCCGATCCCGACTCGTTCTGGCGAGCAGCTGCCACCGGCGTGCATTGGATTCGCAACCCGGTACGAATTCTCGATCGAGGCGACGCGCCGCTGTATCGGTGGTTTCCTGATGCCACCCTGAACACCTGCTTCAACGCCCTCGATCGCCATGTCGCACTCGGGCGCGCCGATCAGACCGCACTGATCTACGATTCACCCGTCACCGGCACGAAAAAGCGCTTCAGCTACGCCGACCTCACCGAGCAAACCGCGAAATTCGCGGGGGTACTGCGCGCCCTGGGCGTGGTCAAGGGCGATCGAGTCCTCATCTATCTGCCGATGATCCCGGAAGCAGTCGTCTCGATGCTCGCGTGCGCGCGCATCGGCGCAGTCCACTCTGTCGTCTTCGGCGGTTTCGCGTCCGCCGAGCTCGCCGGACGCATCGCCGATGCCACCCCGAAGGTCATCGTGTCGGCTTCCTGCGGGATCGAGACCAGCCGGATCATCGACTACAAATCCCTGCTGGACGAGGCGATAGCACTTTCGCCGCACAAACCCGAGCGTTGCGTCATCGTCCAACGGCCGCAAGCCGAGGCTGTTCTGGGCGATCTGGACGTGGACTACGCAAGCGTGATGCGTTCGTCGGCGATTCAACCCACCGAGTGCGTCGAGGTTGCGGCGACGGATCCGCTTTATATCCTCTACACCTCTGGAACGACCGGCAAGCCCAAGGGCATCGTCCGTGACAACGGCGGCCACGCCGTCGCACTCCGGTGGTCGATGACCAACATCTACGACATCGGGCCGGGCGATGTGTTCTTCACCGCCAGCGATGTCGGCTGGGTCGTCGGACATTCCTACATCGTGTACGCGCCATTGCTCACCGGAGCGACCACGGTGCTCTACGAAGGCAAGCCCATCGGCACCCCGGATGCTGGCGCATTCTGGCGGATCGTCAGCGAATACGGGGTCAAGGCACTGTTCACGGCTCCGACCGCCATCCGGGTGCTCAAGCGTGAAGACCCAGAGGGCGAGCTCATGACCAAGTTCGACCTGAGTTCGCTTCGTACGCTCTTCCTCGCCGGCGAGCGGCTCGATCCTGACACGTATCAGTGGGCCACCGATCACCTTCGGGTGCCTGTGGTCGATCACTGGTGGCAGACCGAGACAGGCTGGGCGATCGCTGCCAACCTGCGGGGCCTCGATCCGATGCCTATCAAGGCGGGCTCGCCTAGCGTGCCGGTACCCGGTTTCGATGTGCGGGTGCTCGATGAGGCCGGTCAGGAGCTACCGCGCCTGCAGGGTAAGTCCAGCGATGCCGAGCCAGTTCAGGATGCCAGTCAACATCAAGCAGATCGGCAAGGATCGATCTGCCTGAAATTGCCGCTGCCGCCGGGCACGCTGCAGACGATCTGGGGCGACGATCAGCGCTACATCGATTCCTATCTGTCCGAGGTCGACGGCTACTACGTCACCGGTGACGGTGGCTACCTTGACTCCGATGGGTACCTGTTCGTACTGGGTCGAACCGATGACGTATTGAACGTGGCCGGACACCGATTGTCTTCGGGCCAGATCGAGGCTGCACTGGCATCGCACCCCGCGGTGGCCGAATGCGCGGTGATCGGCGTTCACGATCCGCTCAAAGGCCAGGTCCCCCGTGCCCTAGTCGTGACGAAATCTAGTTTCACCGGTTCTACGGATCAGTTGAAGCTCGAGCTTGCTGCGCTTGTTCGTTCGCAGGTAGGCGCGATCGCTTCGCTGGCCGGAGTGGACGTGGTGCCTGGGCTGCCGAAGACCCGGTCGGGCAAGATTCTGCGAAGGACGATGCGCCAGCTCGCGGACGGCGAGGACGCGGCGGTGCCCTCGACGATCGAGGACGTCGCCGTTCTGGACGAGCTTCGCAGTGTGCTGCACCCTCGCTGAGCTGCCATTGGCAACACCGGGCCGGTAGGTTTGACGGGCAGGGTCTGACCGAGCGGAGTCCAGCCAGCCGGAGGTGGTGTATGGAACAGCTCGGCCTCGTGGCCGCGGTGATTCTGGCAACGGCCATCCTCATTCCGGTTTCCAATCGGATCAATTTGCCCTGGCCGGTGCTGGTCACCGTCTTCGGCATCGTGCTGGCCGCGATACCCCAGGTACCCCAGGTCCACGTCGAACCAGACTTGATCCTGCCGATCGTGCTACCGCCATTGCTCTACGCCACAGCTAGAAGAACCTCGTGGCGCCAATGGGCTTCCAATGCCCGACCAATCTTGCTGCTGGCGGTTGCGCTGGTTGTCGTGACGACCGCGGCGGTCGCGTTCGTGGCCGCGAAGGTCGTGCCGGGAATTTCGATTGGCGGCGCCGTGGCGCTCGGCGCGCTCGTATCGCCACCAGATCCGGTCGCCGCGGCCGCGATTGCCAGCAAACTGCACTTACCGCGCCGCTTGGTTTCGATGCTCGAAGGCGAGGGGTTGTTCAACGACGTCGGCGCGTTGGTGCTGTATCAGGTGGCGATCGCAGCGGTCGTCGGCGGCAGCTTCTCCCCCTCCGACGCGGCGCTAAAGCTGATACTGGCTACTGTTCTGGCGCTCGCAATCGGTTTCGGTTTCGGTTGGGGAGTCACGAAACTGATCTCGTTGCTCGGCAGTGCCGATCCGCGGCCGCAGGTGCTCATCTCGATTCTCGCGCCGAGCGCGGCCTACGTCGCCGCCGAGGAGATTCACGGCTCGGGAGTACTGGCGGTTCTGGTCTACACGTTGTATTCGGTGTCGCGCCCGATCGATGCCGGCGATGCACAGGGACGCTTGACGACAGATGTGTTCTGGTCGATGACCGAGACTCTGGTGACCGGTATCGCTTTCGGCCTGGTGGGATTGGAGTTTCAAACGGCTTTCGAAGCGCTTGACGTGCCATGGACCCAGTTGGTGGCCGAAACGGCCGCGGTGGTCGGCGTAGTGGTGGTCGTCCGGTTGTTGTACCTCCTGCCTTCCGTCCTGCTCGCCAAGCGCTTCTACGAACGGTTGCAGAGCCGCGCACTGGAGGATGCTTTGAGCGGCCAGACCGAGTCCAGACGGTTGCAACGCCAACGCGATAGTGACGTGCCGATCGGCTGGCGCGAGACCGTCGTGGTGTGGTGGGCCGGAATGCGCGGCGTTGCAACGGTTGCGCTGGCGCTGGCCATACCGACCACCGTGGATTCAGGTGCTGAGTTTCCCGCTCGCGACCGGATTCTGTTCATCGCGTTCGCGGTCGTGCTGGTTACCCTGGTCGTTCAGGGAGTCACCTTGCCGAGCCTGGTGAAACTGCTCAAGGTCCGAGCCGTGGACAACGACCGCGACGACGAGGAGGCAGCCCTCATCGAACGCGCAGCGCACGCAGCGGCAGAGGCGCTCAACCACCTTCAAGACGAGCTCGACTCCAGCTTGCCCGTCGATGTGTGGGACAGACTCAACGCCTTCCCGACCGATCTGCTGTCGCGACTTCGTCCACAGCTCGCCGGCGATGCGCAGCACGGCCTTGACAAGGATCTGAAACGGGACCGCATCCAATTCATTCAAGGCCTCGAACGGATGCTCATCGCGGCTCGAGAGGAGTTGCTAGTTGCCAGGTCGGAGCGAGGCGTCGAACCGGAGATGGTCGATTCGCTGGTGCGCCGGCTGGATCTGTACAGCCTGCCGACCTCCCCGCAGCGCGAGATCGCCTGACCGATCATTCTCGGCGGCCTGGGAATGGACGCCGAGTAGTGCAGCGTTCAACTACAGTTGCTGAAACGACAGAATCATGAGGAATGGTATGAAGGTCGAGATCTGGTCTGACGTCGTGTGTCCCTGGTGCTATATCGGTAAACGGCGTTTCGAACAGGCGCTGAGCCGGTTCAGTCAGGCCGATCAGATCGACATCGAGTGGAAGAGCTTCGAACTCGACCCGTCGGCGGAATCCGCGGGTAAGGGCGAGAAGATCGATTACGTTGGACGATTGGCCGCGAAATATGGCCGTTCGCACACTGAGGCGCAGCAGATGTTGGACTCGGTTGCGACCACCGCTGCCGTCGAAGGCCTGGATTTCAACTTCGAGAAGGCGATTCCCGCGAACACCTTCGACGCCCATCAGGTGATCCAGCTCGGCCGAGTCCGGGGTGTTCAGCACGCGGTGGAGGAACGCTTGATGAAGGCGTACTTCACCGACGGCGCCGCTGTGGCCGACCGCGAGGTGCTGGCCCAGCTCGGCGCCGAGGCCGGTCTGGATCCCGCCGAGATCACGGCCAGCTTGGCCGACCAACGCTATGCCCAGGCCGTGCGTGACGATGAGTCCGAGGCTGCAGCCCTCGGCGTCAGCGGAGTTCCGTTTTTCGTGATTGATCGAAGGTATGGAGTCTCGGGCGCGCAATCGGCGGAGCTTTTCCTCAGTGCCCTCCAGCAGGCCATGGCCGAAAGCCAGCCGCTCAGCATGGTGGACGCGGGTTCAAACGACGAGGGTGCCTGCGGTCCAGATGGTTGCGCCGTTTGATCGCGAGCTTCTCGTCGCAAAATCTTGCTATCACTCTTAGTGATCGTTAGTGTCCGATTATCACTCTGAGTAGTCGATAATTCGGCTTGGCGAAATCGAGGCGTCGCGATGCGCATTGCCCTCCCCCGTCCCCGCTTGCGCGACCGCCCGAGTCCGGTTCAGCTACGGGCGTTAACCATTGCAGTCGTGACCGCCGCCAGCGTGTTCACGGCTTTGCTGCTTGCACAGCCCGCGTCGGCAGACCAGACATCGATCGACCCCAAGACGTCGGTCGTCGTGAGCCGTCTGCCGTTGATCGGCGGAGCCGGCCAGGTGCAGGTCCAGGCGCAAATCGGGACGGACGAGGTCATCGGGTTCGAGATCGTGATCCCAGCCGCGGGTGGATCGTGGACCGCGAGCGCCGACATCGCTGTTCCGACGCTGGGCATCCACTGCAAAGGTGTTCCGGGCGCCGACCTGCATTACCTGTGCGGTGCGAACACCGCAGACTGGGAAAACGGGAACTTCTTCCTACCGACCGGTAGCTATCAGCTGGCGCTGCCCGTGCGACGAATCGGCAGCATCGTTGGCCTGACCGGCATTACCGTGGTCAACAAGACCGACATCTACGGCGAAGAATTCCCTTCCAACAGCGACACGTTCCCGGTCGTTGACGGGCGGACAGACCCGATGAGCAGAGCCGAGGTCCGAAATCTGGATACTCGAGGAAATTTCTTCGGCGACGCCACCGGTTACGGAGACATCGCGGTCACGACGACGATCGTGCCCGGAGAGACGGTGCTGGCCCTCGATGTTGGGCTACCCGGGCCAGGAGTCAAGTGGAAGCTGCTGCAGACGCTCTTCGCACCGCAACTGAGCTGCTCGCTTGCCACCTCGAGCGCGCAACAGTCTGACATCCATTGCGTCCACCTCGACGGTGGCAGAGTTTCCCCCTTCCCGGCAAGCAGGTTCACGGTCGTGCTGCGAATGTCGGTGTTCGGCCGTGGCACCGACGGGGCGAGCTCGGCCGGGACCGCGGTGCTGTCCTTCGCCAACGGCCTCAGCCAGGCACCGGACACCTTCAACTGGACGAGCTTGTTCGACTACTGATCCGCCTAGGTTGAGCGGGACCGAGCCGGTATTGAGTGACCTCTGTCAGTCAACCCGACGACGTCACCCACGCCGAGGTAGCTCGTCGAAGATCAGCACACTCTGGGTCGACAAGACGTCCGGCATGGCTTGAAGTCGATCGAGCACAAGCTCGCGCAGGCTGACTGCGTCCCGTGTACGGACTAGTAGTACGAGATCGTTCTCACCCGACACCAGCGCAGCGTGTTCCACCTCTGGCGTGTCCAGGATCTGATGACGAACCGACTTCCACGAGTGCTGGCTGATCTTCAGGTAGACGTAGGCCGCCAGACCGTAGCCGTACTTCTCGGGGTCGACGGTTGCCGTATATCCAGTGATGACGCCTTCTCGCTGCAATCGTTCGACCCTTGAATAGGCGCTCGCACGCGAGATGTGCAGCTGCTCGGCCAAGGCGCGCATCGACAACCGCCCGTCCGCCTGAAGCGCTCGTACAACCTGGCGATCTACGGCATCGAGGTCGATAAAACGTCTATGAGATGGGCTGCCGTCGTCCAAGTCTCGGGCCATCTGCCGACAATAGCGCGGTTTACAGGCCATTCGTCCAATGATTCTCGAAACTGCTAGATGACTTGCCTCGGCACGCGCACGATAGCCCTACATCTTGAGTCAGAAGGGCGGTTGTCGGCGGTGATTTCCAGCGAGCCCGACGTGAGTCGGGGCTATGGCGACCTAGGCCTGCTGCCAACAGACGAGCCGCTTGCGCTGCTCGACGCGGACGGCACCCCGACGCAATGCCGAGATTTGCCGTGGCCGTCCGAGCAGACTCTTGTGGAGCTGTATCGACGAATGGTGCTCGGGCGTCGTTTCGACAGTCAGGCGACCGCACTGACCAAACAGGGGCGGCTCGCGGTGTACCCGTCTTCGCGAGGTCAGGAAGCATGTGAGGTGGGGGCTGTACTTGCCCTACGTAGTCAGGACTGGCTGTTTCCCACCTACCGCGATTCGGTAGCGCTGGTGACCCGCGGACTCGACCCGGTCGAGGTTCTGACGCTGCTGCGCGGTGACTGGCACTGCGGCTATGACCCCTACGAACATCGCGTTGCCCCGCAGTGCACGCCGTTGGCCACAAACACCTTGCATGCGGTCGGCGTGGCCCAAGCCGCGAGGATCAAAGGCGAAGACACGGTCGCCCTGGTGCTTCTCGGGGACGGCGCGACCAGCGAAGGTGATACCCACGAGGCGCTGAACTTCGCCGCGGTGTGGAAGGCGCCGGTCGTGTTTCTCGTACAGAACAACGGTTATGCCATCAGCGTTCCGCTCTCGAAGCAGACAGCGGCACCGTCGTTGGCCCACAAGGGCATCGGTTACGGCATTTCCTCCGTACGCGTCGACGGCAACGACGCGGCAGCTGTGTACTCGGTCGTTCAAGCGGCCATCAACGCTGCAGTCGACGGTCACGGGCCGACCTTGATCGAGGCGATGACCTACCGCATCGAGGCACACACCAACGCCGACGACTCCACTCGTTACCGGAGCGACGCCGAGGTGCAGGCATGGTTGTCCCGCGATCCCCTCAGCCGATTGGAGAGGTACTTGACAGCTCGAGACCTGATCGACGTGTCGTGGCGCGAACATCTCGACGCGGAGGCGAGCGCGGCAGCGGCAGCGTTGCGCGACCGAATGAACACCGACGTCACACTCGACCCGAATGCCCTCTTCGCCCACGTGTACTCCGCGCGCACTTTGTCATTACGAAATCAGCAGATAAGGCTTGACCGCGAACTTTCGGAGCAGCGCGATGCCGAGCAGGTGCAGAAATGACCAGCACGGTGGATCGGCCAGCCAGACCCTCCGGTAGTACGGCACCGGTGGAACCAAGCAGCGACAAACGCGAGCCGATCACGATGGCTGCGGCGCTGAATCGAGCTCTTGCCGACTCACTCGCCGCCGATGACAGAGTGCTGATCTTCGGCGAGGACGTCGGCGCGCTCGGTGGAGTCTTTCGGGTTACCGACGGCTTGGCGGCGCGCTTCGGCGAGCATCGAGTTATCGATACCCCGCTGGCAGAGTCCGGGATCGTCGGTACGGCGATCGGTATGGCCATGAACGGGCTGCGTCCGATAGTCGAAATGCAGTTCGACGCCTTCGCGTACCCGGCGTTCGAGCAGATCACCAGCCATCTCGCCAAGATGGCAAACCGTACCCGCGGATTGATCGAACTACCCGTCGTGGTGCGGATTCCCTACGGCGGCGGCATCGGCGGCGTAGAGCATCACTGCGACTCGTCCGAGGTCTACTACACCCACACGCCTGGCCTTCGGGTCGTGACACCGGCGACGCCTGCAGATGCGTACAGCCTGTTGCGAGAGTCGATCACGTGTCCAGATCCGGTCATTTTTCTCGAGCCGAAACGCCTTTACTGGACAAAAGAGTCTGTTGATCTCGCTGCTCCCGGTCTACCGCTCGATCGGGCCGCCGTGCGCCGCGTCGGTGCCGATGTCACCTTGATCAGCTACGGCGGCACCGTAGCCACCGCGCTCGAATCTGCCGAGGCGGCAGCGGAATACGGTTGGGATGTCGAAGTCCTTGATCTGCGCAGTCTGTCTCCCTTCGACGACGAGACGACCGCGGCCTCGGTGCGCAAAACCGGCAGGGCGATCGTCATCCACGAAGCGTCAGGCTTCGGTGGGTACGGCGCCGAGGTTGTCGCTCGGCTCACCGAGCAGTGCTTTCACCATCTTCAGGCGCCGATCCTGCGCGTTACGGGGTTCGATATCCCCTACCCGCCACCGAAACTCGAACACCTTCATCTGCCAAGCGTCGACCGCATTCTGGACGCTATCGAGAAGCTGCAATGGGACGACGTCCCGAACGCTGCGGTCGGACCGGCCTGATGCCAGACTTCTGCTTACCGGACCTGGGCGAAGGCTTGACAGAGGCCGAGATCGTCGCCTGGCACGTACACGTCGGCGACGAGGTAGAGATCGATCAGATCGTCGTCGAGGTGGAGACGGCGAAGGCGATCGTCGAGGTGCCGATACCGTTCAGCGGCGTGGTCTCTGCTCTGCACGGCGAGGCCGGCTCCGTCCTCGCGGTGGGCAGTTCGCTGATCAGCGTGGCATCCGCAGACGTGGAAACCGGCGCCGAGTCCAGTGGGAACGTCCTTATCGGTTACGGGACTCGCGCGGACACGATCGGGCACCGGAGGCGTTCGCCTCGCAGCACTAGGGCTCCCCGGGCGGTCCAACCCAGTGTCGCTGAGCCAGCACCGGCGGCGGCACCGACAGCGCATTCAGCGCCCGTCACGGTCATCTCGCCACTGGTCCGACGTCTCGCGCGAGATGGCGGCCTCGACCTGCGCGCCGTGCACGGAACGGGAGCGGACGGGCTGGTGCTTCGCCGCGATGTCGATCGGGCGCTTGAGCAGCAGGTCCGCGCATCCGCCGACGCTCAAACGAAGAGCTCGGCACCGCACCCGAGCGACCTGGGTCAGGCCCAAGTTCGTCAGCAGCCGGCCGAGCAGCGGATACCGATCCACGGCATTCGCAAAGTTGTTGCCGACAAGCTCAGCCGATCGCGACGTGAAATTCCGGAGGCGACTGTCTGGGTCGACGTCGACGCGACCGAGTTGCTGGCTGCCCGCTCGGCCATGAATGCCAGGCGACCAGAGGAGCCCGTCAGCGTGCTGGCATTGTTCGCACGGATCGCGATGCTCGGCCTGCGCAAGTACCCCGAGCTGAATGGGCGCGTCGAGAGCTCCGACTCCGGACCCGCAGAGATCGTGCTACCGACCGGCATCAACCTAGGCTTCGCGGCACAAACCGATCGCGGCCTGATGGTGCCGGTCGTCAAGGACGCTCACCTCTTGACCACCCGCGAACTGTCAACCACGCTTACTCGCTACACGACCGCAAGCCGCGCGGGGGCACTGAGCCCCGCCGATCTCACCGGTGGCACCTTCACCGTCAACAACTACGGGGTGTTCGGTGTGGACGGCTCAGCAGCCATCATCAACTACCCCGAGGTTGCGATTCTTGGCCTAGGAAGGATCATCGATCGCCCATGGGTGGTTGCAGGCACGCTGGCCGTCCGGAAGGTGACCCAGTTGACCTTGACCTTCGATCACCGCGTCTGTGATGGCGCAACGGCCGGGGGCTTTTTGCGCTTCGTCGCTGATTGCGTCGAATCGCCGATTATCGCCCTCGGCGAGGTCTAGTAATCCGCTGCTCGGAAAGACGTTTCCTTGATCACACGCTCACCTTGGCATCAGTTGCAGGTGCTGTCGCCGGCTCGACGTGGACATACCGCGAGCCGCGGAACAGTGAGGCAACCGCGCCGATCAGCGACATAATTATCGCCACGCTGAAGACGATTACCAAGCCGTGATGGAAGGGAGCGGAGATCAGCTGGGGAAAGAACTCCTTGCTGGTGAGGCTGTTCAAGTCCGCGCCCTGCGTCGCGGACGCCGGCTGCGCCCCGAGCAAGGTCCCGATCGGGTTGTAACCGAGGAAGGCCGCAAACAAGCTGCCGACTGGCGGTTGGTTACCGATGCTGGCTGCCGCGTCCGGCGATACTCCGTGTGCTTGCAGGCCCGAAGTCAGCGCCTGCGGCAGGGTGGAGGACAGCCCGATGATCATCATCGTGAAGAAGACGCCAATTGAGAGCGAAGTTCCCGCGTTGAAGAATGTGCCACGCATTCCCGCAGCGGCGCCACGGCGATTCGCGGGCACGCTGTTCATGATCGCTGTGGTGTTCGGCGAGGAGAACAAGCCGGAACCGATGCCGTTCAAAACCAACAGTCCCGCAAACGCCCAGTAGCTGAAGTCCGTCGGCAATAACAGGAAGCCGAGAAAGCTGAGGGCTACGACGATGAGGCCGCCGGTGGCGAAGGTGCGGGCGCCGAATCGGTCGGAATAGAAGCCAGACAGCGGCCCCGCGATGAGGAACGAGACGGTCAGCGGCAGCAAGTAGATACCTGCCCACAGCGGCGTCTTTTCGAACGTGTAGCCGTGCAGCGGGAGCCAGATGCCTTGCAGCCAGATGATCAACATGAACTGCAGGCCACCGCGGCTGACGGACGCCAGCAGGCCGGCGATGTTACCGGCCGTGAACGCCTTGATCTTGAACAATGCCAAGTCGAACATCGGTTCGGCGATCCGTGCCTCGACGAGGCAGAAGATGGCCAACAGCACTGCCCCGCCGATCAGGCCGGCAAGCACCCAGGGGTTCGTCCAGCCCATGTTGTTGCCGCCGTACGGTTGAATGCCGTACGTGATTGCCGCGAGTATCGCGGTGAGGCCGACAGCAAAGAGGATGTTGCCCCACCAGTCGATGCGCGCAGGTGTGCGAGCGCTGGTCTCGCGGAGGCTTCGATAGGACCAGATGGTGCCGATGATCCCGAATGGAACGGAGATGAAAAAGACCAGGCGCCAGTTCACCGGGGCCAGCAGGCCACCGACGATAAGGCCGATGAACGAGCCCGCAATAGCAGCCACCTGGTTGATGCCGAGGGCGAATCCGCGGCGGTTGGACGGGAACGCATCGGTCAGGATCGCCGTCGAGTTTGCGAACAACATCGCCGCACCGATGCCTTGGACGACTCGCCAGATGATCAGCCACATCGCCCCGGCACCGCCCGTCGCCGGATCGAAGGCCAGGGCTATCGACGCGAGCGTGAAAACGACGAAGCCAAGGTTGTAGATCTTCACCCGGCCGTAGATGTCGCCGAGACGCCCGAGCGTCACCACGAAAACCGCCGTCACGAGCAGGAAACCCATGAGGATCCAGAGCAGGTAGCTGACGTTGCCGGGCTGCAATGGGTCGAGCTTGATCCCCCGGAAGATGTCCGGCAACGAGATGATGACGATCGAGGAGTTGATCGTCGCCATCAGCACGCCGAGCGTCGTGTTCGACAGTGCTACCCATTTGTAATTGGGATGATCTTGATCAACAGTGAACCGAGAGACCCTCGTCCGAGCTTCCGGTTGGGTGGACTGCCCACTCACGTATGCAACTCCTGACTCGCGTACCGCGCTGGCGGATCTTCTTCGTTCGCTTAACTAACGTTACTCCGTCCAAATTCCCGAATCGTGTGACAACCGGCATCACATTGATGCCGAGAGTTACACGATTCGGGGGTTTGGGCCCTGGTGCACCGGTCCTGCAGACCCGGGACAGCCCACGGGTGCACTCGGGGGCGACCAGCGGACTTCGGTGCGATGGTGGATCTACCAACGTGACAAGGAGAAACCGATGATGCTCAAGACACGCAACATAGGGCTGGTCTCACTCGCCGCGGCAAGCCTCGCGATGGGCGCCGCCTGCAGCAGCTCTGGCGACTCCAGTAGTTCGACCACATCCGCGCCTGCCGCCGCGACTACCGGCGGCGTGGTCAGCGCCCAGTCAAGCTCTCTCGGCACGATCCTCGTCGACGGCTCGAACCGCACCGTCTACGTGTTCGCCAACGACACGGCCAACACCTCGAACTGCAACGCAGCCTGTGCAGCGGACTGGCCTCCGGTCGCGGCGCCCACACCGCTGCCGACGTCTGTCGCCGGTGTGACCGGCATGCTCGGCTCGATCACGCGTTCGGACGGCAGCAAGCAGCTCACCGTAGCGACACATCCCGTGTACACCTTCGCGGGTGATTCGGCGCCCGGTCAGACAAAGGGTCAGGGAGTCAACCTCAACGGCGGGGTGTGGACCGTCGTGTCCCCGGCGGGCGCGCCCGTTTCCGGTTCGAACTCAGGTGCCGCCACGTCCACCGGCAACGGCTACTAGCGGGTTTGCCCTCTGCCTGGCCGCCTGAGGCTCGCCCGTCCGCCGTGACGGGAAGTGGGATCGAACGCACTGAGGGGACGCCTGGTATGACCGCCGAATATTCGACATCCGACCCTGCGGCATTCGACCCAGCGGCATTCGACCCAGCGGCGCCGCACACAGCGCCAACGGTGCACTGGCATAACGTCGGACACTGCGCCCGTCCCCTCCACGAGCAACTCTCCTCGCTACGCGATTCCGCGATCTGGGCGTCAGTGACGCGACCCGACGTGCCAGGGTTGAGCCAAGGCAGCTCGGGAACAGTTCGTACCGATTTCAGTCTGGCCTGCGTGGTAGCCGGCAGCGACTACGCGGCACTGGTCGTAGCGGGTGCATTGGATGGCGCAGCTCTCGCGCTCCTTCGACAGCACCTGCACAACCTCCTCGGAAGCGGCGTGCGGTGCATCGTGCTGGATCTCGGCGATGTCGGATCGTATGACGGTCGGCTCGGCGCCCTGCTGGCGCGAGTCGATCTCCGCGCCCGGACCCGAGGCAGCGATTTTGTGATCGCAAACGTCCCGGTTGAGTTGATCTCGAGTCTGGACGTAGGCCGTTTGAGGGAAGCGTTGTTATCGTGCGAGTCCGGGACGTCGACCACTCCTGGCGGTCAGACGGATTTCACAACAGGTCGTTGATGGTGATCGGGAGCGACCGGATGCGCTTTCCGGTTGCGTGGTAAACCGCGTTGGCGACTGCGGCCGCGACTCCGACCAGGCCGACCTCGCCCACCCCTTTCGTCCCGATCGGGTTGCCTCGATCGGGTTCGCCGACGAAGACGACATCGAGCTCGGGGATATCGGCGTTCACAGCGACGAGATAGTCACCGAAGGTCGCATTGGCGATCCGCCCGGAGACGGCGTCGGTGATGGTCTCCTCGAACAACGCCATTCCGATTCCGCCGACGGTTCCGCCGATGATCTGGCTAGCGGCCGTTTTCTCATTCAGAATGCGTCCGCCGTCTATCACCGACACGACGCGGTTCACGCGGACGAGCCCAAGCTCGGCGTCGACTCTCACCTCGACGAACTTCGCGCCGAACGCTCCCGCCGGCGCCAGGCTGAGACCCTGGGTCGTGGCCGGCACGCTTGCTCCGTCGGCCGCCAGTTCGTACAGCCGGTGTCGCGCGAGCACGTCGGTATAGGCCTCGCGCCGCGAGGGGTCATTGATCCGGTAGAGATGGCCGGCATCGACCGCGACGCCGGGCGGTTTCGCGCCTCGCAGGGGCGACTCTGGGTCAGCGCGCACCAGGTCGGCGAAGGCCGCCACCAGGCGGTTGCAGGCGTCATAAACGGCAGATCCGAGGGCGCTCGTGAGGCCGGATCCGCCAGCCTGCGGGGACTCGGGCAAGCTGGAGTCGCCGAGATCGAAGCGGACACGATCAAAGGGAAGCCCCAGAGCCTCCGCCGCCAACTGTGCCATCACCGTGTACGTGCCGGTGCCGATATCGGTGGCCGCGCTGCTCACGTAGGCCCGCCCATCGGCCGTTATCGTCGCGCGCGCCTGGCAAGGCGCCTGGTACCACGGATAACCGACGCCCGCCATGCCGTAGCCGACGAGCCAGTTTCCGTCCCGAGTGGCGCGTGGTTCGGGCTTGCGAGCAGACCAGCCGAATCGCCTGGCGCCTACCTCGTAACACTCACGCAGCGCATTGCTCGTCCAGGCCATCCCGAGCTGCGGATGGACAGCGGCATAGTTACGTAGCCGTAGTTCGACGGGGTCGACGCCGAGGGCGTAGGAGAGCTCGTCCATCGCGCATTCCAGCGCGAAGTTGCCTTGAGCATGAGCAGGGCCCCGCATCGAAGTGGGACACGGGATGTTCAGCCGCACCTGGCGGTCTCGCGTCGCAACGTTCGGGCAGGCGTACGCCACGGCCGATCCGGCAGCTACTGGCTCGTAGTCGTCGTCCTCCATCGCGACCGGTGACACGCTACTGTGCTCGACTGCAACAAGATGGCCCGCTGCGTTGGCACCTACCCGGATGCGTTGCTCCGACGCCGGCCGATGACCCAGCGACGTGAACATCTGCGGTCGGGTCAGGACGAGCTTGACCGGCCTCTCGATCAGTCGCGCCGCCAGTACGGTCAGGATCACGTGTGGCCAAGCCCGCAGGCCGTTACCGAATCCGCCACCGACGAAAGGAGCAAGTACCCGCACGTTCTCCGCCGGTACGCCGAAGATCATGGCCAGTGAGTCACGCTCCATCGAGGGCCACTGGGTCGAGTCGTGGACGGTCAGCCGGTCCCCGTCCCACTCGGCGAAAGTGCAGAACAGCCCGAGCGGGTTGTTGGTGTTGTCCGGCGTGCTGAAGTCGCCTTCGACCGTCACATCCGCATCGGCGAATGCCCGATCGACGTCGCCGCGGTCGCTGTCCAGATTCCACGGGTTCATCACCACTGCCGCCCCCGGATCGTCGATCCGCAGGACGGCTTCGGTTGCTTCGTAGCGAGTGGAGACCAGCCCTGCGGCGTACACGGCCTGCTCGGCGGTGTCGGCGACGACCAGGGCGATGTGCTGCCCGTGATGCAGAATCCGGTCGTCCTGCAGCGGTGGCGGTGGCGAAGCGCCCAGGCCGGTCATCGGACCCCGATCCAAAGGCGGCGCGTTGAGATGCGTGATCACGCTGACAACACCCGGCGCCGCCTCGGCCGCGGAGGTGTCAATCGCAACGATCCGGCCCGCGGCGACGGTGCTCTGCACCAGCGCAGCATGGGCAGTATTCACCGCGTCGAAATCGGCAGGGTACTGAGCATGGCCGGTGACCTTGAGCGGCCCGTCCACCCGGTTCAGCGGCGCACCGATGAAAGGCAATGAAGTGGTGGTGCTTGACGTCGCGGTGTTTGAAGTCGATCTCGTCACGGCGCAACCCCCGAGACGACCTGCAGCGCCCGCTGCAGAGTCCGTCGGCCAAGTTCTACCTTGAATTCGGTACCCGGCACCGTCCACGCGTCGGTGAGTTCGGCGCGTGCTGCCCGTTCGAACGTCTCCCCGGTCGCGGGTGCGCCGATCAGGACTCGTTCCGCCTCGCGAGCTCGCCATGGCTTGGAACCCACGCCGCCGAGTCCCACTCGCGCCTCGCGGATCAAGCCTTCGGCAGAGTGCAGTGCCACACCAGCAGACGCGAGCGCGAATTCGTAGGAGACGCGGTCTCGGACCTTCAGGTACCCCGACCTCGTGCCCTGCGGCAGCAGAGGAATCTCGATGCCGGTGATGAGTTCGCCGTGCCCGAGCACATTTTCAATCTCAGGATCCTCGGCGGCCTCGACGTAGAACTCGGTCAAGGCAACCCGCCGAGCCGACGCTGGGCCCTGCAGATGAACAACTGCATCCAGCGCGACCAGCGCGACAGCGACGTCGGAGGCGTGCAGTGCGATACATCGATCACTGACTCCGACGATGGCGTGCATGCGCGCGGCTCCGGTCACTGCCGCACATCCCGAGCCCGGCATCCGCTTGTTGCACGCCGCCACCGCTGGATCGCGAAAGTAGCGACAGCGCGTCCGCTGCAGCAGGTTGCCACCGATGGTGGCCATGTTACGGAGTTGCGTCGAGGCGCCGAGTAGTAACGCCTCCCGCAGGATCGGGAAGCGGGCCGTCACTATGGGGTCGGTGGCGAATTCCTCCATCGTCGTGAGCGCGCCGACCTGGATGGACTGAGTGCGCAGCACAACACCACGAAGTGGCAGGCGGCTGATGTCGACAAGCTGATCAGGTGCGAGCACGCCGTCCTTCATCAGATCGAGCTGCGTCGTGCCGCCGGCCAAGTATGCGGCCCCTGGCAGTGCCGTCATCGTGGCAATCGCGTCGTCGACGTCGCGGACGGGGAGGTACTCAAATGCTCGCATCGGAAACTCCGCTCGGGGCCATTTCGTTCGAGTCCATTTCGTTCGGGGCAACTTCGTTCGCGGCAACGTCACGGATCGCCGCGATGTCACGGATCGCCGCGACGATGTTCGGATAGGCACCGCAGCGACAGATATTTCCACTCATGAACTCGCGGATGTCGTCATCGGACTGCGCGCGGCCCTCGTCCAGCAGCGCCAACGCTGACATGATCTGTCCGGACGTGCAGTATCCGCACTGAAATCCGTCATGTCGCACGAATGCGTCTTGGAGCGGGTGGAGCCGACCGTCGTCGGCGAGTCCTTCGATGGTCACCACCGTGCGCTCGTTGCACTGCGCCAATAAGGTCAAACAGGACAACACCCGTTTGCCGTCCAGCAAAACGGTGCAGGCTCCGCAGGCACCTTGGTCGCAGCCCTTCTTCGTCCCGGTTAGCCTCAACCGGTCTCGTAGCGCATCAAGGAGCGTCATCCGGGAGTCCGCGCTCACCGTCCGGGCCTGGCCGTTGACGGCCATCATCGTGCTGAGAGTCGAGGCGAGACGGGGCAATTGGGCCGGAGTTTTCAGAGAGTTCTCTACTTCGTGCGTGGTCATGTGACCTCGATTCAGCTGGCGGACCACCGGATACACCTACCATCGTTCAGGCGTGGGCTGTTCGCCCCTGGGCATACCCCGGTTCATCCCCGGGACGCCGTCGCCGGTGCGTGTCTCCCGCGTACATCGGTGGAAGTCTGTGGAGTAAGGGGGCAGACTGATGGATCTCACCGGCAAGACGATTTTTCTGACCGGAGCAACCAGCGGTATCGGACGCGAGACTGCTCTGGCCCTGGCGCCCTCTGCTGGGGAACTGCTGCTGCATGGCCCGGAACCAGAGGCTGCGGTCAACAACTTGGTCAATGAGGTGCAGCTGCGGCTACGCCCCGGCGGCCGGGTCGTCTACCTTCAAGCAGACTATGGACGGCTGGAGGATGTCGTCCGGCTGGCCGAGCAGGTCCGGTTGCAGACGCAAGAGTTGCACGTGCTGATCAACAACGCGGCGATCCCCGGTGCTCCCGACCGAGCAATGAGCTCAGACGGCAACGAGCTGACCTTCCAGGTCAATTACCTGGCGCCCGTCGCGCTCACCGCACTGCTTCGCGAACACCTACAGACCGAAGCCGGCGGTCGGATCGTCAACATCTCATCGGCGACGCACCTGTCTGCGACTTTGCACTGGGACGATCTGGATCTTGCAGTTGGGTACGCGCCGACCACCGCCTACGCTCAGTCCAAACTCGCCCTCGTTACCTACACCTGCTGGCTGGCCGCACAGCTACCCGCGCCTGACATCGAGGCCGTGAGCATGCACCCCGGCGTCATCTCGACCGGGCTCCTGCACGCAATGTTCTCAATCGGTGGCGAGCCTGCACGGCTGGCGGCACATCGGATCGTCGCAGTGGCCTCCCGAACAGCAGACAACGGTTCGTATTACGACGAGGCCCGTCAGGCCGCGCCGAACCCAATCGCCCTGGACATCGAAGCGCAAAATCGATTGCACGAGCTGACGGCCCTCCGGCTGAACGGCTTGGTGAAAGCGATTGACACATGAATCGTTGACAACTTATCGGTAATGCGGCGCATATGTTAGCTGTAAAGCATTGCATATGCGGTGTCCTACCGTACAGAGAGGAAACAAATGCGATGCCGACGTTTAGATCTCTCTGGCCCGTGGGATGGCACGGTAAGACGACCTCAGGCAGGCCACAGACCAGCAACGGCAACGCGAACATCGGCCTATAGATCGCGAATTTACCTCAAGCCGAGGCTGCACGGTACGGCCGCTGCGCCGCCGAATAATTCTTATTCACCCTTGAACCTAAACCAGAAACGGCACCGCTGAAATCGCAATCGGAGGCCGTTTGGGCGATCGCGTTGGCCCGTGATGCCAGCCCCTAAGCGCAGCGCAACGCGGGTAATCGGCAACGCATCACGCTATGACCATTGCCAGTTAGCTATGTGTGGAGTTAGCTTTCGCTATGTATGCGGGCACCGGCTCGGCAAGCTCAGGGCTATCTGGTCGTGACCGCGAGTGTGCAGAATTGCTGAGCTGTCTGGACCAGGCCCGAACCCATCGCACCAGCGGTGTACTCGTACTGAGGGGCGAAGCTGGCTGCGGCAAAACTGCTTTACTGCGTTATGCCCGCGATCAGGCGTCCGGGTTTCGCATCCTGCGCGTCGCCGGCGTGCAGTCGGAGATGGAGCTTCCGTACGCTGGCCTTCACCAGCTTTGCGCGCCGCTGCTCGACCGTCTCGAGCGGTTGCCTCCGCCGCAACGCAACGCCTTGGAAGTGACGTTCGGGCGGCTCGACGGTCCAGCACCTGATCGGTTCCTAACCGGGTTGGCGGTGCTGACCCTGCTCGCCGATGCTGCTGACGAACAGCGACTGCTTTGCTTGGTCGACGACGCCCAATGGCTCGACCACGCCTCGGTGGACACGCTCGTGTTCGCTGCTCGACGGCTGGCTGCCGAACCGATCGTTGTCGTCCTCGCGCTGCGAGAAGGTGCAGACGACCGACACGACCTGGAGGATCTACCGACCTTGTCGGTGTCGCCGTTGAGCGATGACGACGCCCGACAGCTTCTGTCCTCGACGATGCCCGGACGTCTGGATGAGCAGGTGCGGCAACGGATCATCGCCGAGGCACGTGGAAATCCACTCGCGTTGCTCGAGCTGCCGCGCACCCTGACGTCAACCGAGCTAGCTGGTGGATTTGCGGTCCCTGATGCCCACCCGATGTCCATCACCATCGAACGAAGCTATCTGCGCAGGTTGCAGTCCTTGCCAGACGATTCGCAACTGTTGGTCCTGGCGGCTGCTGCCGAGCCCGTGGGCGATGTTCGGTTGCTGATTCGTGCCGCCGATGCGCTCGGCATCGACGCCGATGCGCTGCGACCGGCCCAGGCCGAAGGGCTGATCGATGTCGGAGCGTGGCTGCGATTTCGCCACCCACTCATCCGTTCAACGGTCTACCAGTCTGCGCTGCCCGAGGCGCGGCGTCGGGTGCATCGCGCCCTGGCCATCGCCACCGACGCCGAGATCGACCCAGACCGGCGTGCGTGGCACCTGGCGCACGCCGCGGACGGACCCGATGAGGACGTGGCGGCCGAACTCGAGCGTTCGGCGGGCCGCGCTCGAGCACGCGGCGGGGTGGCTGCAGCAGCCGCTTTCCTGGAATGGGCGGCTGAGCTGTCCGTCGATTCCCGTCGACGTCGGCTCCGTTCAATTGACGCGGCAGAGATGAAGCTCCAAGCGGGCGCGTTGGACAGGGCAACATCGCTTCTGGCGGTCGTCGAGGCCGGCCCCGACGACGACCTGCTCCATGCTCGATCGCGCCTGCTCCGCGGTCACATCGCGTTCGCGGCGAACCGCGGCAACGAAGCAACCTCCCTACTTCTGGACGCCGCTCGGCGATTTGAGAGCCTCGATACAACAGCAGCCCGAGAGGCTTACCTCGACGCCCTGTTAGCCGGCCTGTTCTGCGGCCGCTTGGCAGTCGGCCCCGGGGTCGTCGAGGTCGCGCTCGCGGCCCGCGGACTCCCAGCGCCGGCGTCCGCTCGTCCGGCGGACTTGTTGCTAGAAGGCCTCGCCCTGTTGTTCACCGAAGGTCACGCGGTCGCCCGCCCGATCTTGCAGAAGGCGATTGAGGCTGTACGCGGGCCTGACCTGGCGCCCGAGGAGAAGATGCGTTGGCTACGACTGTCGTGCACGGCAAGCGTCGAATTGTGGGATGACGAAGGCTGGCTCGAAGACACGGCACGCTATGTCGACATCGTGCGATACAGCGGCGCGCTCAGCGAACTGCCCTTCTGCCTCAACCACCGCAGCACAGCGCTCTCGTTCGCCGGCCAGCTGGCGACCGCTGACGGACTCGTGGACGAGGCGTCCACAGCCGTCGAGGCGACCGGAACCGCGCTGGCACCGTACGGCGCACTGGCCGCCTCGGCGTGGCGTGGCCTGGAGGAGCGGACCCGCTCCATCGCTACGACCTGCATCGCCGACGTCACACGGCGAGGTGAGGGCAACGGCCTGACGGTCGCACATTGGGCGCTGGCGCTCATGTACAACGGCCTCGGCCGCTACGAGGATGCACGAGTCGAAGCGGAGATTTCCAGCGCCTTTCCAGCCGAACTCAGCTCCAGTTACTGGGGCCTCGTTGAGCTCGTCGAAGCCGCGGCACGGACCGGGTCGGTGGAGCAGGCATGGATGGCCTTCGAGCGACTGTCGACTGGCACCCAGAGCGTGCAGAGCAACTGGGCACTGGGCATCGAGGCTCGTTCCCGGGCGTTGCTGACCGATTCCGAAGATGATTATCACGAGGCGATCGACCGACTCGACCGAACGCGGCTGCGGGCGGAGCTGGCCCGGGCTCACCTCGTCTACGGAGAGTGGCTGCGCCGCCAGCAACGTCGTGTCCAGGCGCGGAATCAGCTTCGGATGGCCGCGGACATGTTGAGCGATATGGGGATCGAAGGCTTCGGTGATCGAGCAGCGCGGGAGCTTCGTGCGACGGGCGAGAAAGTGCTCAGGAGGCGCGTCCAGGTCCCGGGCAAGCTCACGTCACAGGAGATACAGGTTGCCCGGTACGCACGCGAGGGTCTGTCCAATCCCGAGATCGGCGGGCGGTTGTTCCTGAGCCCGCGCACGGTCGAATGGCACCTCGGAAAGGTGTTCAGCAAACTGGGAATTGCCTCACGCCAAGAGCTCCAGCAGGTGCACGCCGAACTCGGCCAGCAAGCCGCCAACACCTGACAAGTTGACCGGCTGGGCTGAACAGCTGGGCTGACCCGGTGATCGACCAGGGTACCCACAGGTGCGACCTGACCCCCGGGTCAGTGATGCTGATGGGGACTCACGGAAGAGACGGCAGCCAGACCAGAAGGGGCCTGCTATGAACGCCTCAACACGTGTCAGTCATCGAGTTCGCGGACGCGCGGTCACAAGCAAGGACGAAGCACCGAGACCAGACGCCGTCGATCAGACTGCGCTTTTGCTGATAGCTGCCGTATCGCACGATCTGCGAACTCCGCTGGCCGGGATAAAGATCGCATCGTCAACGCTGTCGGACAATCAACTTTACCTCGACAGCGATACGCGAATCAGCCTCGCAAGCCTCATCGACCTCGAGGCGGACAGACTCGCCAGGCTTATCGGGGATCTGTTGGACATGAGTCGGATCCAAGCGGGGGTGTTGTCGCCTCAATGCACAGTCGTATCACCCACCGCGCTCGTCGACGGCGCACTCGATGGCCTCACTGCGCAGGCCCACGATCGCGCATCACGGGTCTGCCTACCGGCTGCACTCCCACTCATCGTTGTCGATGTGGGACTGATTACCCGAGTTCTTGTCAACCTCGTCGAGAACGCGGCCAAACATGGCGCCCCGGAAGCTCCCATCGCGATCCGGGCCGAGGCGGGTGCTGGCCTGGTCACCTTCTCAGTGAGCGACACGGGCCCTGGCGTGGCGAGGCATCAGCGCGCAAAGATCTTCGAGATCTTTACACATGGTGGTTCGGGCACCGGTGTTGGCCTAGCGATCGCAAAGGCATTCGTTGAGGCTCATGGACAACGCATCTGGGTTGACACGGCTCCCGAAGGCGGCGCACGGTTCAGCTTCACAGCGCCTCGGGCGCAGCCCTCGCGCTGCTAGCAATCGGTTTAGATCCATAACGGCGCTGAACTATTCGCGCGGTACGTGGCACGCTGGTCGGGTGAGCGTCGACCCGTACGAGCTCGTGGGCATCTTCGGCGGCGCTGTTGATGCGGGCGTCGCGTCGCTGTTCGTGGGCGCCGGCCTCTCGACAGCGGCCGGGTTACCGACCTGGAACGATCTGCTCGTCCCGCTCGCCGCTGAGATCGGCGTACCGGGCGAGTTCTCTGATCTGCCGTTGCTCGCCGAATACTACGAGCAGAACGCTCCCGGTCGGCGTCCGGCGTTGGAGAACCACATGCGTGAGGCATTGTCGGCATACCGAACGCCGGCGGAGAGCCATCACCTCATCGCGAAGCTCCCGATCGACGAGATTTGGACGACCAACTTTGATCCGCTGCTCGAAACGGCAGCTCCAGACGCCAGCGTCGCCGCTCAGGACAACGACGCCCTCGATATCGGTACCGGGCGTCGGACGATCATCAAGATGCATGGCAGCCTGAGCCTCGATGCCACCCCCAGATGGACTTCGTCACCGGTGATCACCCGCAGCGACTTCGAGCAGTATGAGGACACCCACCCACGAATGTGGGCACTTCTGCGAGCCTCGTACCTGACCCGCACCATGCTCTTCCTCGGTTTCAGCTTTGCTGATCCCAACATTGATGTCCTCCTGCGCCTAGCGCGCCGTTACGGCACGACAGCCGCCGACCGTCACCTCACCGTGCTTCGTCGTCCGACCGACCCCGCGGCGATCCAACTCCATGAACTGCGGGTTCGCGATCTGGAGAACAGCGGTGTGCATGTCTGCGAGATCGGCGACTTCAGCGAGCTCACTCCGCTGCTGCAAGCAATCACCCTTCGCACCAGACCAGAGCGCCTATTCCTCAGCGGAAGCGGCGACAGGGCCGACCTACAACCGTGGTGTGACAAGCTCGCGGTAGCACTCGCGACTCGTCCGGCCTCGTGGCAGCTGGCTTGCGTCGGCGGCCCAGCGGGGTGGGGCATCACCAGCCGGCTAGCCGAGCTCCTACGAGCGCACAACCATTACACGCCGGACCGGTTCCGCCTCTACTTCGGGAAGAAGCCCGAGGAACAAGCGCAACCGACGGATGCTCACGTTGGCACCGCGATCTTCACCGACCTGCAGCGCGAAGAACTCGTCGGCAGCGTCCTCGACCACTGCCGCGCGCTACTTGTCATCAGTGGCGGAAGCGGCACCAGCGAAGAGGTGCAATGGGCACTCGATCGCGGGGTGAGCGTCATCCCGCTGGCAGCCAGCGGAGCAACCGCGCTAGCTGTCTGGGAAAGCTCAGGAACACCAGCGGACCTCGGCGGTCGCCCCTGCGATCCCACCGTGTGGCGCAATCTGGCCGACGCTGATCCAGACGTCGCCGTCATGGCCGCCATGACCGCGATCGACCAAGCGATGTGCCGGCCGAGAAGGGAGGACGAGTGAAGGCGACCGAAAATCGCACGCGACAGGCGCTGCCCACGACAGCGAGCGCAATGTTGGCCACGCTGACCGATGAGCGTTTTTCCGATCCGGAGTGGCTGTTCGAGCGCAAGTGGGACGGCGAGCGCTGCCTGGCGTTCCGCAGCGAGTCCGGTGAGGTACGACTGCATTCGCGAAACGACCAGCCGCTCGAACGCACCTTTCCTGAGATTGCCGAGGCCGTGTCCAAGGAGTGTGATGTCGCGGCCGTGCTGGACGGCGAGATAGTGGCGTTCGCGGGTCGACGGACCAGTTTCGAGCGCCTGCAGGGCAGGATGGGGCTGACAGATTCCGGCCTCGAGCGGGCAACGGGCATCGCCGTGTACTACTACGTTTTCGATGTCTTGCATCTCGACGGTTACGACCTCCGTGCATTGCCGCTGCGCGAGCGTAAGAGGTTGCTGCGCGGCGCCGTGCACTTCGCCGACCCTTTACGCTTCACGGCACACCGCAACACCACCGGCGAGGAGGAGTTCCGCAAGGCGTGCGCGCGAGGCGACGAGGGCGTAGTCGCCAAGCGGGCGAATTCCCCTTACACAGCAGGTCGTTCCCGCGATTGGTTGAAGTTCAAGTGTGTACATGACCAGGAATTGGTCATCGGCGGCTACACCGCACCGAAGGGCTCGCGAATCGGATTCGGCGCATTGCTGGTCGGTTACCACGAAGGCGCGGATTTCGTCTACGCCGGAAAGGTCGGCACCGGCTTCGACACCGCCGTTCTCAACGACCTACACGCGCGGATGCAACGTCTCGAGCAGGAGAAATCGCCCTTCACCAAAGGGCAGGTACGCGAACGGGACGTCCGATGGGTTCAACCGCAGCTCGTGGCACAGATCGGCTTCACCGAATGGACCCGGGCCGGGTTGTTGCGGCATCCGCGTTACACCGGGTTGCGCACCGACAAGAATGCGGCGGATGTTGTACGCGAGCGCCCTGATCAGTCGCTGCGTCAGTAGCTAGATCCGTCGCTACGTCTGTCGTGACGCACGAACTAGCGTTACTTCAAGATCTGGCGGGCGATCACCATCCGGTTGATCTGGTTCGTTCCTTCGTAGATCTGGGTGATCTTGGCGTCGCGCATCATCCGCTCAACCGGAAAATCGCGGGTGTAGCCGGCACCGCCGAAGAGTTGCACCGCGTCGGTGGTGACCTTCATGGCAACGTCGGAGGCGAAGGCCTTGGCTGATGCCGACATCCAGGTCAGACCGGGTTCGCCGCGCTCGGCCTTTGCGGCCGCCGCGTAGATCAACTGCCGCGCTGCCTCGGTCTGCATGACCATGTCAGCCAGCATGAACTGAAGTCCTTGGAAGTCAGCAATCGCCTGGCCGAACTGGCGGCGTTGCTTCATGTAGGCAATCGCAGCATCGATCGCCCCCTGAGCCAGGCCAACCGCCTGCGCCCCGATCGTCAACCGGGTGTGGTCAAGGGTCTGCAAAGCGGTCTTGAAGCCGGTGCCCGGCTCGCCGATGATCCGATCAGCCGGAATGGTGCAGTCCTCGAAATAGATCTCGCACGTCGGCGAACCCTTGATTCCGAGCTTGCGCTCTTTCGTGCCGACCGAGAACCCGGGATCGTCCTTGTGAACGACGAAGGCAGAGATCCCCCGCGCGCCGGCGCCCGGCTCCGTCACCGCCATCACCGTGTAATACGACGAAACGCCTGCATTGCTGATCCAGCACTTGGTTCCGTTGAGCACCCAGTTCTCGCCGCTCAACACCGCGCGGGTGCGCATCGACGCTGCGTCTGAGCCGGCCTCCCGCTCGGACAGCGCGTAGGAGAACATCGCCTCACCGTGCGCAACGGGGGGCAGGACCTGCTTCTTGAGGTCCTCCGAACCAGCCAGGATGATCGGCAGTGTTCCCAGCTTGTTGACCGCGGGGATCAGCGATGAAGACGCACAGGCCCGGGCAATCTCCTCGATCACGATTGCGGTTGCGATCGAGTCTGCCCCCAGTCCGTCGTATTCCTCAGGAATGTGGGTGGCGTGGTAGCCGGCAGTGGTCAAAGCCTCCAGCACGTCGTACGGAAACTCTGCTGACTCATCGATCTCGGCCGCCCGAGGAGCGATCTTGTCATCGGCAAGCTCTCGAACAGCCGCGCGCAGCATCTGGTGTTCCTCTGGAAGCTCGTAGAGCGAAAAGTCGCGATTCGGGGCCATGACGACAAGGCTTCCTCAGCAGCATGCCGAAGTGCAACTCGGCGCCTGAGCCAGCTCAGTGAGCGCGCCTGAGTAGCGTCTATACGGCGCCCCGTAACCTGATGCAGTCATTGCCATGCTGATCGTGTCTACTACCGCAAGACCAGATTTGGAGAAACGCAACCATGACTCAAGGGCAGACTCAGCAGCCTCAGAAGCCCGAGAAGCCTCGCCTGTCTGTGATCGGAACCGGTTACCTGGGAGCCACCCATGCGGTGTGCATGGTCGAACTGGGCTATGAGGTGATCGGGCTCGACGTCGATGAGGCCAAGATCGACGCGCTGCGGGCGGGCAAAATCCCCTTCTTCGAGCCCGGTTTGCCCGAATTGCTAGCTAAGCACATGGACTCCGGCAAGCTGCGTTTCACCACTGACTACACCGAGGTGGCTGATTTCGCCGATGTGCACTTCATCTGTGTCGGTACGCCGCAGAAAAAGGGCCAATACGCAGCGGACATGACCTATGTCGAGGCTGCCTTCTCGTCGCTGGCCGAAAAACTGACTCGCAAGGCCCTCGTGGTCGGCAAATCGACCGTTCCAGCGGGTACCGCCGTACGGATGGCTGAGCTGCTGGCCCGAAAGTCGCCGAACTCAGACGTCGAGCTCGCCTGGAACCCAGAATTCCTCCGTGAGGGTTTCGCGGTCGAGGACACCCTCAGCCCCGACCGACTGGTCTTCGGCGTCCAGAGCGAGTGGGCCGAGCAGACCATCAGGTCCGCCTTTGCACCGGTGATCGCGGCCGGAACACCTGTCATCGTCACCGACTTCGCGACGGCCGAGTTGGTAAAAGTAGCCGCGAACTCATTTCTGGCCACCAAGATCAGTTTCATCAACGCAATGGCCGAGGTGTGCGAGGCCACGGGTGCAGACGTCACCCAACTCGCCGACGCAATCGGCCACGATGTACGGATCGGACGCAAATTCCTCAACGCCGGCCTGGGATTCGGCGGCGGCTGCCTGCCGAAGGACATCCGAGCGTTCATCGCGCGGGCCGGTGAGCTCGGCGTCGATCAAGCGGTGTCGTTCCTGCGCGATGTCGACGAGATCAACCTGCGCCGACGGGCCCGCACGGTCGAGCTTGGCTTGGATCTCAACGATGGCAGCTACCGCGGTACCAAGGTCGCTGTGCTCGGCGCAGCGTTCAAACCCAACTCCGACGACGTTCGCGATTCCCCTGCGCTCGACGTAGCCTCGGCGGTCGCCCGCCGCGGCGCCGACGTCGTGCTCTATGACCCGCAGGCCAACGCCAACGCGCAACGGTTGCACCCAGAACTGACCTACGCCGATTCGCTGGACGAGGTTGTTGCCGGGGCCGATCTGGTGATGTTGCTGACCGAGTGGGAGGAGTTCCGCTCGATGGATCCCGACTACATCGGCTCGAAGGTCCGCAAACGCAACGTCGTGGACGGGCGCAACGTGCTTGACCCGGAGCGGTGGCGCGGTGCGGGCTGGGTGTATCGGTCGCTTGGGCGTCCTTAGCGCTTGTCCGGCTGGCGACCCAAACGGCCGACCTAGCTCGTAATGTCCTTACGGGCAAAGCGGGTCCAGGCCGCCGTGAAGAAGATCGCCGAGTACATCACAGCCAAGGCGGTACCTCGAACCATGTCGTCCCACGAGATGGTCGGGGTCAGTGCATCGAGCCAGGAGTACTGAAAGTGCGTCGGCAGCACGACTCGATACGGGTCGAGTGCCGTGATCGAGTCGAGGATGTTGGACACGACGACAAGAAACGTCGCTCCGCCAACGGCGGCGAGCGGAGCATCAGTCAAGACGCTGAGCAAGAAGGCCAGGGCTGCAACCAAGATGGCCTGAATGGATGCGTACACCGCGACTATCACCATTCGCTGCAGCGTTTCGGAGTAGCTGAAGCTACCGCCGAACGGTGATCTTGCCGGCGCCCAGCCGAAGAACGCTCCGCCCACCACGTAGGCCCAGGACGGCAGCAAAACGTTGACCGCGAAGCTGAAACAGAGCGCGACGATGAGTTTCTGCCGAAGTAACCTGGCCCGCGGAACCGGCAGGCTCAGCAGATAACGCAATGAGGACCAGCTAGCCTCGCTCGCGATGGTGTCGCCGCAGAACATCGCAACGATGACAACCAGCAGGAACCCGACCGACGCGAACTCGGCGAACAATGCGAAATTCCCGGCGCCAGCGGTAGCAAGGTCGACCAAGGCACCGTTTGGCGAGCTCGAGGTCGAGCCGCCGATCTTGAACGCCAAGGCCATGATGATCGGCAGGATAAGCAGAAACACACCGGTCCACTGTGTTCGACGGCGTTTGAGCTGCCGGATGAATTCCACCCGCAGCGGCAACGTCCTACCAGGATCGAAGGGTCGATAGGCTGCAGGCAGGTCGTCAGGCAACGCCGCCAAGCGATCGTGAATACCCCGGCGAGTGGCCGCGGCGGGTGCGCTAGTCGATTCGGGCTCGTCACTCATGGCGCTCACCGATCAGATCGAGGAAGACATCTTCGAGGGCACGCCGGGCCGGCACCGCCCGTGCCGATATGCCAGCAGCGGAAAGGACATCCAGAGCCTGGCCGGCGTCGGGCACGACCAGCTGCTCAGCACCCGCACCGGCGACCTCCGCGACCGATCCCGCGGCGACCAGTCGCCCCCGTGCCATGACCACGAGATGGGTACAGGTCTGCTCGACCTCGGCAAGCAAATGCGATGAGATGATCACGGTGCGACCGCTCGCGGCGTAGCGGTGCAGCACCTCACGCATCTCGGCGATCTGCGGTGGGTCGAGGCCATTTGTCGGTTCGTCCAGCACCAACACTTCGGGTAGACCGAGCATGGCCTGCGCTATCGCCAGCCGCTGTTGCATGCCATGGCTGAACGTCTTCACCCGACGATCCAGCGATGAACCGAGACCAGCAATTTCGAGCACCGTGTCGAACTCTGCTGCCTCCCTCGGGCGCCCGGAGGCCGCCCAGTACAGCTCGAGGTTCTCACGTCCGGAAAGATGCGGAAGCAAGCCGGGCCCTTCGACGAAGGCGCCCAACGAAGACAGCACGGACGCTCCCGGTACGACCTCTTCGCCAAACACCCGCACCGAGCCTTCGGTCGGCATGATCAACCCCATCAGGACGCGCAGGGTGGTCGTCTTACCCGCGCCATTGGGCCCGAGCAGGCCAACCACCTGGCCACGTTCCACCCGGAACGTCACGCCGTCGACGGCCCGATAGCCGTCGGAGTATTCCTTCACCAGGTTCGAGACCGCTACCGGTACATCAGCCAGCAAGGGATCGCGATCGGCCTGCCGCCGGGACCGGAATCGCCAGCCGAGATAGCCGGCGCAGACGAGCAGGACCAGCCCGGCTGAGATCGGCCACCAGAGCACACTCCCGTTGCGGATTGTCTTCGTGGCGACAACGGGGATCGTCAACTGGGACTGGCTGGGATTCAACGTGACCGTGTACGCACGTGCATCGGCCGGCATTGCGTAGCCGCTGTCTGTCGTTGATACGACTACTGCCAGCCGATGGCCTGCTGGTATCTGGGTCACGATCCAGGGCAGATCAATCGACACGGCCTTCGCCTGCGCCGCGCCAAGCTCGACGTTCACGGGTGCGACCAGGTTCGCCGGCAGGGTGCTGGCTCCGTCGGGAGCTATGTCGCGCAAGCTCACGAACAGAGTCGCATTGCTAACACGTTGAGTCGCGTCCGAGCGAGGAAGAGCAGCGATCGTCAGGGAAACCTTGGACGATCCAACGATCAACCTGGCATCGGGCAACGCGGCGGTGCTGAACGTCGCGGTCTGGCCAGGCAGTTCGGATAGGCCGACCGCTCCGATGGCCCCGGCGGCGCCCGCTGACGCTGCCGCATTGAGTAACTGCCCGAGACCAGGTGAGGACGACACCGCCGCCGGACTGCCGCCGGGCGGCGCGTCGATTACCTGCGTAGGCCCGGTCAAGGCGACGCTGGCGGTGTTATGCGCGTTACCTGGCAACCCTGGATAGCCATTCACCGCGCGCAGTGTGGTGTTCACTGCCCGTCCCGTCGAGCCGGAGATCCCCGCGCCTCGCTCGGAAAGCAGGAAACCGCCCGAACCCGCTGCGGAAACTGAATCCGCGGCCCCGTCGTCGGAACCGGTCGCCGATTTCAAGTGCTGGTCGAAGAAGGCGCGCTGCCAGGTATCGACACTGTCGCTGTTATCGCCCGCATCATGACCACCGGCTCGCCAGCGCACCTGCACCGGCGCGCCGGCCTGCGCAATTTGCTTGGCGTTGGCGTCGGCCTCACTGAGCGGAAACAATGAATCCTGCTCACCTTGCGTCAACAGCGTTGGCGCTCTCATCCGGCTCAGCACGGCGGTCGGGCTCGATTGCAGCAGTCGCTGGTGGTTCGCCGTCTGCACGGCCGCAGCCGCCTGCGCGGTTTGAGCAACGCCCATCTGCTGATAGATCTTGCAGATGTCGGGCGCGAACCGTCCACAGCCTGGACCGGCCGAGGGGCCGGATTCCACCGAACCCACAGATCCGTCAGAGCCCACAGCCCCGCCAGAGCCCATCGAGAACGAGAACAGATAGCTGGTCCAGAGTTTCTTGTACACGCCGGCGGCTGTCCCGGTCGATCCAGCTCCGTCAGCCGCGACGGCATTATTGGGAAACAGCGCGGTCGCAAGGTTGTTCCAGGTGATGTCGGCCGCGACTGCGTCCACGCGATGGTCAACCGCCCCGAGCATCAGGGCCAACGCGCCGCCGTAGGAACTGCCTGCGACACCGACGACCGGCACGCCGGAGCGCCGTTCGACCTCTGGCCGCTGCTGCAGCCAATCCAGCAGTTTCGAACCATCTGCAACCTCGTACTGCAACGAGTCCAAATGGATGAGCCCGCCTGAGCGACCGAATCCCCGGGCGGTGTAGGTCAGCACTACATAGCCGTGTCTGGCCAGATCGCGCGCCTGGGTAACCAGGTCCGCCTTGGTGCCGCCGAGCCCGTGCGCGAGGAGCACGGCAGGGGCGGGAACAGCGGCGGGAAGAAATAGGGAGGTATCCAGTTGGACGACCGAGCCGTCCGACTCAGCAACGCCCGCCACAAACTGATCGCTCACGCTTACCTTGGCGGGCTGATTGACCAGAACCAGAACCGCTGAGATGACAATTGCCAGCACGGCGAGTGCTGCCACCAACCACCAGCGGTTTCGACGTGAAACTATGACCCGAAGTCGGGCGGACCATGACGCAGCTGACGACGACCTGAGGCCGGACTGATTCCGGGAAGGGTCGATCACTCTGCGAGCGTACGGAGCTTCTCGGCCAGTGCGGCGTCTTTGCTGAGGGCACTCTCAGCCAGGGCCCGCTGAAACTCTTGGACGCGGCCGCGGAGCAATACGTCAGACGCAGCCAGAATGCGCACCGCCAGCAGGCCCGCATTGCGCGCACCGCCGATCGAAACGGTCGCCACCGGGACGCCTGCGGGCATCTGAACGATCGACAGCAGTGAGTCCATGCCGTCGAGATATTTCAGCGGTACCGGCACGCCGATGACCGGCAAGGGAGTGAGGGAGGCGACCATCCCTGGCAGGTGTGCCGCTCCGCCAGCGCCGGCGATGATCACCTTCAATCCGCGATCGGCCGCGGCCCGCGCGTAGTCGAGCATGCCCTCCGGAGTTCGGTGGGCAGAGACCACCCGCACCTCGCAGGGCACGTTGAATTCCCGCAACGCCTGAAGCGCATCGCTCATGACGCTGAAGTCGGAGTCACTGCCCATGATCACGCCCACGAGTGGAGCATCAGGGCCTGCTGCCGGGTCCTTCGCAGGTGTTACCTCAGCCATGAGCGTCCGTTTCTGCTCGGTCTCCGAGACATAGATAATCTGCCGCGGCCCGCGCTCGAGCACGCACCGTTTGAACGTCGTCTCCTAGCGCAGTTACGTGGCCAACCTTGCGACCAGGCCGAAAGCCCTTGCCGTACAAATGGATTTTCACATCCGGCCAGCGGGCCATCAGGTGGTGCACGCGCTCGTCCAGTGCCGGCTTCGTATCATCTGGGCCACCGAGTACGTTCGCCATGACGACCACTGGCGCGGTTTGGGTGGTGACCCCCAATGGGTAGTCGAGCACCGCCCGCAGGTGCTGCTCGAATTGAGATGTACGCGATCCCTCGATCGTCCAATGCCCGGAGTTATGTGGTCGCATAGCGAGCTCATTGACGACCAATTCCCCTGTCTTGGTAACGAATAACTCGACCGCGAGAATTCCGGTGACACCGAGTTCGGCGGCGATGCGCAATGCCAGCTCACGAGCCTTGTCGCCTTGCGTTTCGCTCAGGCGCGGAGCGGGTGCAATGACCTCGGTGCAGATGCCATTCTGCTGGACGGTCTCGACGATCGGCCACGATGCGCCCTGTCCGAAAGGAGACCTGGCGACGACCGCCGCGATTTCGAAATCGATATCGACCTTTGCCTCGGCGAGCAGGGGCGTCTGCGACTCGAGCAACGGCTTCGCTTCGTCAAGGGAAGCGACGACCCAGACCCCCTTGCCGTCATAGCCTCCCGTGATCGCCTTCAATACCAGCGGCCAGCCCACCTCGGTCCCGAATTCGGCTAAGGCTGCTGACGGATCGTCTGTTCGTGACAGGTCCAGCCAAGCCGGTGCGGGGGCGCCGAGCTCGGTCAGTCGTCGGCGCATCGCAGCCTTGTTCTGAGCGAACTGAAGCGCCTGCGCGCTCGGCAGTACCGTCACCCCGGCCGCGGCCAGCGCCTGAATGTGCTCACCCGGTACATGTTCATGGTCGAAGGTCACCACATCGCAGCCTTCGGCGAAGCGTTGCAGATCAGCCAGGGACCGGTAGTCGCCAATTTCGACATCTGGAGCAACCATCGCCGCCCCGTCGTCAGGGGAATCGGCGAGCAGCCTGATCGATTGCCCGAGTGCGATGGCGGCCTGATGGGTCATGCGAGCCAATTGGCCCGCTCCAACCATTCCGACGACGGGCAGTCCGGTGCGCTTGTCCACGTCACTAAATCTATCTGTCATTCTCAGCCGACCGGGCCACCGGGCCACCGCCGCCGCTTGTCGGATGGATTCGTCCGGATTCAAGTACGTTGGCGCTCATGTCTGGCCTCCCCACTCTGCACGTCAGCCGATCGTTCAGAAGGACGGGGTCTGACGCCGGGCCCGTCGCGGTGGTGCTCGTCCTGCACGGCGGCCGCGAAGCAAGCCTCGCCCCGACCCGGGCCACCCAACTCGCGGTGCTGCGCATGGTCCCCCTCGCGCGCCGTATCCAACATCTCGGGCACGGCCGGCTGGTCGTCGCCAGGTTGCGGTTCTGCGTCCGTGGCTGGAACGGCGAGCTGATGTCACCGGTGACAGATACTCAATGGGCACTCGATCGGCTCGCCGACAGGTTCCCTGGCCGGGCAATCGGGTTGGTCGGTCATTCAATGGGCGCCCGGACGGCGTTCCGAGCGGCCGGTCACCCCAGCGTGCGTGCGGTCGTGGGCCTAGCGCCATGGTTGCCGGCCGACGAGCCCATCGAACAAGTCGCGGGACGAGCTGCGCTGCTGATGCACGGCACCGCAGACCGCATGACCTCGCCACGAGGTAGCGAGTTGTTCACCGACCGGCTCCGGGCTGCTGGGGTGCCGGCCAGCCTGGTCGAGATACGAGACGAACGACACGGAATGCTTCGCCGCCCTGCGGTCTGGCACGACCTGACCGCGGGCTTTCTGATGCAGACCCTGCTCGACCAATCCGTTGTGACACGGGTACCGAATCTCCTCCAACAGGTTGCAGCGGGCAACCCGCGCGTCGAGGTCTGACGTGACGCGGGAGCGAGAAGGAGACCATCGAGATGAGCCGACGTCGAGTCGCCGTCATCGGCAGTGGTGTCGCGGGGCTCACCGCGGCCTACATCCTGCAAAGGGAAGCCGACGTCACGCTGTTCGAGGCTGATTCACGCCTGGGCGGTCACGCGCACACCCACGAACTCCTTGATCCCGCTGGAAGCCAGCTCAACGTCGACACCGGGTTCATCGTGCACAACGCGCGGACCTACCCGTACTTGATACGACTGTTCGCCGAGCTCGAGGTGGCAACTCAGGACTCTGAGATGAGCATGTCGATCAGCTGCGGTGGCTGCGGTCTCGAATACGCAGGTGCGCGCGGGCTGTCCGGACTCTTTCCAGCTATCAGCAATGCGGGCAACCCGCGATATCTCTACTTGCTCACTGAGGTGACCCGATTCCATCGGCGGGCGCGAGCGACGTTGGCGAAGGCAGCGCTACCCGGTGAGACCGAGCTGGACGCAGAATCCCGAGCCGTACCCGAGACGATGCGTGAGTTTCTGCAGCGCGGCAGGTTCAGCGCGTACTTTCGATCGCATTTCGTCACGCCACTGATCTCGGCAGTGTGGTCATGCTCCCCCAGCCTGGCGCTGGAATACCCGGCGGAATACCTTTTCGAATTCCTCGACAACCACGGCATGCTCTCGGTAAGCGGTTCGCCAGAATGGCGGACGGTGGTTGGTGGGTCGGCTCGGTACGTGGCAAAAGCTGCCAAGCAGCTGTCGGCGGTACATACCTCGACCCCGGTACGAAGCGTCAGCCGCAGCGCCGCGGGTGTGCTCGTTCGGGATGACGCCGACCAACTCGGACGCTATGACGCTGCGGTAATCGCCACCCACCCTGCTCAGGCGCTGAATATGTTGGCCGCGCCGAGTGCCACCGAGGCCGCTACGCTGGGCGCAATCACATATTCCGTGAATCCCGCGGTTCTGCATTCGGACCCGAACGTGCTCCCGCGCGCGGTCAGGGCCCACGCCTCGTGGAACTACTACCTACCGTCATGTGACGCCGCCGCCAGTAACGTTCACGTGACCTATGACATGAACCGGTTGCAACGGCTCGCGACCGAAACACCATACCTGGTAACGCTTAACGATCAGAACCTGGAAGCTGCTGGTGGGGCTGGCTGCCAGTCGATCGCGGACGATCTGGTCTTAGCTCGGATGGTTTATGAACACCCGATCTTCACGCCTGACTCGGTCGCAGCCCAATCCGATCTCCCGGCGCTGAGTGACTCCACGATCGCCTTCGCGGGCGCCTATCACGGTTGGGGTTTCCATGAAGACGGCTGCCGATCTGGTGTAGTGGCCGCCAGCAGCCTCGGGGTGCACTGGTGACTGTCTCCGCCGCTCCCCCGGTCGGCATCGCGCTGCCGGCCGAGTACGAAGTCGAGATCACGCATCGGCGGCGCGACCCGATCACGTACGCCTTCACTCGCCGCAGCTCGATCTGGCTGATCGATCTCGACGATATCCCGAAGCTGCCGCGCGGTCTGAGGTGGTTGTCATCGTTTCGCACCGAAGACCACCCGCTGTCGCACCAATCCAGGCCGGGCCCACCGTCATTGCGAGTGCACGTGGATGCGTTCCTGGCCAGTCAGGGTGTCGGCCGGCCGGCCACCGTCCTCATGCTCGCAAATCCACGCGTCCTCGGTTATGTCTTCAATCCGCTGTCGGTGTTCTACTGCTTGGACAACGCAGGCCGCCTTGGCCAGCTGGTCGTCGAGGTCCGCAACACCTACGGGGGCCGGCACTGCTATCTGTTGTTCCCAGACGGGTCGGGAAACGCCAGCACCGACAAGGTCTTCTACGTGTCGCCCTTCTACCCGGTGGACGGCGAGTACACGATGCGACTCCCAGTACCTACGCGTCATTTGCTGGTCAACGTGAACCTGCAACGCGCTGGCGAAAGACCATTCGCCGCGGTCATGACCGGCCGCCGTCGACGGGGCGATCGGCAACCGTCCCCGCTTTGGGCCTCGCTGCGGACGCCGTTGGCGACCAGGGCAGTGATGGCGGGCATCAAGCGACACGGAATACAGCTCTACCTGCGAGGCCTGCGGCCATTTTCGCGATCAGGTCCGCGGCCAACGAACGTCCCTGCCGAAATGAACTCATCTCGAAGTACGGCAGATATCGGGCCAAACATGTGCGCCCAAGTTCCTAATGAGGGTTGTAAGTCATGACCGCTACCTTTGCACCACCGGAAGCTTCGATCGACGGGGCGCTGTGGCCCGAGGTCGTGACGGTGCCGCACCGCCCCCTGCGGGCAGCCGTCGCCAAGAGATTGACCAAACGTGCAGTTGCTTCGCTGCCGCTACGCGTTACAACAGCCGACGGCGAGCGATTCGGTGCGGGTACGGTCGATGATCCCAACCTGCATCTCATCCGCCCGGACGCTTTCTATGAGCGGTTGGGGTCGGGCGGCCTGATCGGCTTCGGTGAAGCGTTCATGGCTGGCGACTGGGTATCCGACGATCTCGCAGGCGTGCTCACCGTCATGGCCAGACGGATGGCGGATCTGATTCCGCCTAAGCTACAAAGGCTTCGCAGCGCGGCCGTCCACATTCGTCCGAGCTCACAGGACAATACTGTGGAGGGGGCGCGGCAGAACATTCGCCGCCACTATGATCTCTCGAACGAACTGTTCGCCTTGTTTCTCGACCAGTCGCTGACCTACTCTTCGGCATTGTTCGAGTCCGACCCCGACCATGCCGCCGAGTCCTTGACGTCGGCACAGAACCGCAAGATCGACCGGCTGCTCGATATCGCCGGCGTGGGGCAGCATTCCAAAGTTCTCGAGATCGGTACCGGCTGGGGCGAGCTGGCCATCCGCGCTGCTGCTCGCGGCGCCGAAGTGACCTCGGTGACGATCTCGACCGAGCAGGCCGAACTTGCGACCAAGCGCGTTCATGAGGCTGGTTTCGCCGATCGGGTCGAGATCTGCTTGCAGGATTACCGCGAGGTCAGCGGCCAATTCGACGCCGTCGTGAGTGTCGAAATGATCGAGGCCGTCGGCGCCAACCATTGGGATGAGTACTTTGCCAAGATTGCCAGCCTGCTGGTGCCCGGCGGTCGTGTCGGCCTGCAAGCCATCACGATGCCTCACGACCGCATGGTCGCGACGCTGAACACGTATACCTGGATTGTGAAATACATCTTTCCCGGCGGAGCCATCCCGTCGGTACGCGCCATTCGCGAACACGTCGATGCGGCTGGACTCCGGATGAGTTCCGAATTTGCGTTCGGCCTGCACTACGCCGAAACGCTGCGGCGGTGGCGCCAGACTTTCGAAGCCGAAGCATCGAATGTCCAGGCGTTGGGATTTGACCAGGTGTTCCGGCGCATGTGGTCGTTGTATCTCGCCTACTCGGAGGCCGGCTTCTCCTCCCGCTACCTCGATGTCATCCAGTTCGGATTCGCCAAGCCGGTTGAAGGATCCTCATGACCACGGCACAACGCTTAGCCGACTTGGCCGGCCCCATGCTGGGCGGCAGTCTGCCGGTCCGCATTCGCGCGTGGGACGGAAGTGAGGCTGGACCCGAACAGGCGCCGATTCTGGACATCACCTCCCGTCGAGCGCTACGCCGACTGTTGTGGGAGCCCAATGAACTCGGCCTTGCGCAGGCATACATCAGCGGAGAGATAACTGTTGCCGGAGGTGCGGCACCGCTTGCTGCGGGATTGCGAGAAGTCTGGCGACGTGCTCGTGCCGGCGAAGATACGCAGCGCACCTTGGCCCGATCCCAGAAGCTCAAAGCCGCATTGCTCGCGGTACGCCTCGGCGCGCTCGGGCGGCGTCCGACCGCACCGTCGTCTCAGGCGCGGCTGAATGGCGCGTTGCATTCGCAAGCACGAGACAAGGCGGCCATCGCCCATCACTACGACTTGTCCAACGAGTTCTACGCACTGATCCTCGATCCATCGATGGCATATTCGTGCGGCTACTACACCGATTCCGGTGCCACCCTGGCCGAGGCCCAGGCTGCGAAACTCGACTTGATCTGTCGCAAACTCGGGCTCGAACCGGGAATGCGGATGCTTGACGTCGGTTGCGGTTGGGGCTCGCTTAGCCTTTATGCGGCGGAGCAATTCGGTGTTCAGGTGCTCGGTGTCACGATCTCCCAGCAGCAATACGAGTTCGTCAGCAAGCAGATCGCCGAACGCAATCTGAGCGACCGGGTAGAGGTTCGTGTACAGGACTACCGGGCGGTGCGAGAAGATCACTTCGATGCGGTGAGCTCGATCGAAATGGGCGAACATGTCGGACAGCACAACTATCCCGCCTACGTTTCGACCCTGTTCTCCCACCTCAAACCGACCGGACGGCTGCTACTTCAACAGATGTCGCGGCGGGCGGACGCCGCACCCGGCGGCGGTGCATTCATCGAGAGCTACATCGCGCCAGATATGTATATGCGACCAGTGGCCCAGACCCTTGGCTTTCTCGAAGAGGCCGGTTTCGAGATTCGCGAGGTCCAGGCGTTGCGTGAACATTACGTTCGCACGGTGAACCACTGGCTCGAGACATTCGAAAGCCACTATTCGGCTGTTGTAGCTATGGTCGGTGAAGAGGTTGCCCGGGTCTGGCGGCTGTATCTGGTGGGTGGGAGCTTGACGTTTGAGGAGGGCCGGATGGGCGTAGATCAGATCTTGGCCATCAAACCCTCTGACGTCGGATCTTCGGGTATGCCCAGCACGCCACTATGGGCCCTTCCAGCGTGATGTTCGGGTCTGATGATCACTCCTTTGCGACTGCCAGCTTTATGGACAGCCTGCCCTGGGCCGTGCTGGCGATCGTGGCACTGCTCGTCCTGACCTATGTCGCAAGTCGCATTGCCAATAAGCACAGTGTCATCGACATTGCTTGGGGGTTGCTGTTCTGCTCCGCGGCGTTGGCGGCCTTCGTCTGTTCGTCGGGCTCGGGCAACTCCGGTCGCCGGTGGTTATTGCTGGCAATGGTGTTGATCTGGGGTCTGCGGCTGGCGATTCACATCGGTCGCCGGTCGGTCGGCAAGGGAGAAGATCCGCGGTACGAAGAGATGCTGGCCGATCGCGGTCCGATTCAGACCATCGCTGTGATCTATGGATTGCAGGGCATCCTGGCGTTTCTAGTGTCGGCACCGGTACTTGTCGGCATGTTCGAGCGTGGCCCGCTCACGCCGCTGGCCTGGGCAGGTCTGGCGTTGTGGCTCGTGGGACTGTTTTTCGAGGCTGTCGGGGATTGGCAGATGGAGGAGTTCAAGGCAGCGAAGGCACGCGAGGAGCTACCACAGAACGCCGTGATGGACCGGGGCCTCTGGAAATACACCCGGCATCCGAATTATTTCGGTGACGCCTGCGTGTGGATCGGAATCTTTCTGGTCGCAGCTGAGCGCTGGCCCGGCGTACTTACGATCTTCTCGCCCGCGATCATGATTTATCTGCTGGCATTCGGGTCGGGCAAGCGGATACTCGAACGTTCGATGTCCCGCCGGCCCGGTTACCGTGAGTACATGTCCAGGACCTCAGGTTTCGTCCCGCTGCCGGTGCGGCGCCAGTAGCGGACGGGGGCGAGGACGCTTCTGAACGTATGCACAGGGTGGGGGCCAGTACACTAGGTCGCAATGTCTAGTTCACTAATCGGGCGCCTGCGTGGGCCTTGGCGCCTACTTGTCAAAGAGATTGCAGCGTTCGGGCTCATCGGCGCGGTGTCCTTCGTCATCGAGCTCGGGCTGTTCAATGTGATTCTGTCGCAGGAGAACGTCGGCCCGCTCAAAGCCAAGCTGGTCGCGACTATCGTGGCGACCACTTTCGCCTATTTCGGCAATCGCTATCTGTCGTTCTCGCACCGGGCGCGCACCAGCATCGGGCGAGAAACTGGCTTCTTCTTCGGCATCAACGGCATCGCGTTGCTGTTCAGCGAGTTGATCCTCGCCCTGTTCTCATATCCCTTGCACTACCGTGACAATCATCTGGTCATCAATATCGTGAACCTGGCCACGATCGCTCTGGGTACGGTCTTCAGGTTCTGGGCGTACAAGCGGTTCGTGTTCCTTCATCCCGACCGGGTTGCTGAACAGATTGCCGCACGAGCCGTAAGCGAGCCCGAGTCTGACTCGCGCCTGGCCGCTGGTTGAGCACGGTCCAAATCCGGTGGACGGATTGGGCGGCGCGGATGACGCCATCCTGTTGTGCTGCCGGCTACGAATACGTTCTGAGTACGAATAGTCATCGCTAATGAATCAGGGAGCGAAATGGTGACCGATGCCGATAGGCGCTCTCAAGGCCTTACCGCAATGGATAGATGCGATCGATGCTCTGCTCGCGCAGTGGTCGAGACCGAGATACAAGACGGCAGCACGTTGTTGTGGTGCGCCCACCACTTCTCAGCGTTCGAAGCGGCTCTAGACGGTCGCGGCGCCAGGATCGTCACCGACGCCCGCTGATCTACTACCCGATCAGCAGCACGAGCTTGCCCCGCGTGTGACCGTCCTCGCTGACGCGATGCGCCTCAGCGATCTCAGCGAGCGGGAAGGTCTGCGCCACGGGGAGCGAGAAGCGTCCGGACTCGATCAGCTCGCCGATCTCGGCGATCGCGTGGACGGCGCGACCGGCATCGTCCCCGCGGCTGAACGTCACGCCGTGCTCCTGAGCGCCAGCGAAGTCGGCGATTGTCACGACGTGCTCTGGACCACCGGCGAGCTCGATGAGCTCGGGCAGGACGCCGCTTCCGGCGATGTCGAGTGCCGCGTCGACGCCGGCTGGCGCGAGCGCACGGACCCGCGCGACGAGGCCCTCGCCGTAAGCGACGGGCTCAGCGCCCAATGAGCGCAGGTAATCGTGGTTGGCAGGACTGGCGGTGCCGATCACGCGCGCACCGCGCGCCACGGCGAGCTGGACAGCTGCGCTGCCGACTCCGCCAGTGGCGCCGTTGACGAGCAGCGAGCTCCGGGCCCCGAATCCGAGTACGTCCAAGCTGCGCGTAGCCGTCTCGATGACGACGGGCAGCGCAGCGGCCTCGACGAAACCAAGGGACGGCGGGATCGGCGCGTAGTCGGAGAGCACCACCAGCTCCGCTGCGCCAGCGCCGACCTCCCCGGGCGAGAAGCCGAACACTCGGTCTCCGACGGCGGCGTCCGTCACGCCCGCACCGACCTCATCGACGACGCCCGCCACCTCGCGACCCGTCGTCTGTGGGAGCTCGCCGCCCATCAGGCCCTTGCGCAGCTTCCAGTCGGACGGATTGATGCCTGCGGCGTGCACGGTGACCCTGATCTGGGCCGGCCCAGCGTGCGGGTCCGGAAGCTCCACGATCTCGAGGACCTCCGGGCCCCCGAACTGGCTGAATCGGGCTGCCTTCATCATTCGCTCCGATCTCGGTGCAGGCGTCGCGCTCAGTCTCATGTCCGCTCACATTCGTCCGCTCACATTCGTCCGCTCACCATTTGACAGATTAGAACATGTGTTCGAACATGGAAGGGTGACCGCCGCCGCCTTCAACCTCGATCCTGAAGAAGCGGACCTTCCGAACTACGGGGTCTTGAACGACCAAGCAGCCGAGTTCGACGACACCGACGGCGCTTATGCCGTCGCTGAGCCAGATCCCTTTTCCGATCATCCCCATAGTCATCCCCATAGCTATCCCCATAGTCATCCCAATAGCTATTCCCACAGCCCCGACAGTGCCAGTTCGCACCGGCACCCCTCCTTGAGAACCGAACTGCGCGCTTCTCCAGCCGGGCCCATGGCAACGCTGGCCAGGCCCTGTCTCCCTCCGCTCCCGCTACATCCGGGTCTGGAATCGATATTGCCCGACGGTCTGCGCCGAGGCAGCACCATCGCCATCACGAGTTCGGTTTCGCTACTGCTCGCCGTACTTGGCGGCCCATCAGCCAAAGGAGCCTGGACGGCCATGGTGGGCATGCCTGCAATCAGTGCTGAAGCTGCCGCCGAAGCGGGTATCGATCTGGAGCGGCTGGCGATAATCGGGCCTCCCGAATCCGGTTGGACCTCCGCTTCGTGGACGACTGCGGTCGGTGCCCTGCTCGACGCCGTCGACGTGGTGGTTGGCAGACCCGGAATTGCCAGCGCAACAGCCGGCAACAGCACCACGATCCGTACCGGCGCCAGCGGTATCAATGACGGGGACGCCCGTCGGCTCACCGCCCGAGCCCGCAGCAAGGACGCAGTTCTGGTGCTGTTCGGACAACACGCCACCGCTTGGCCTGCTGTAGAAGTACAACTGTCGGCGCAGCACAGTCATTGGACCGGAATTGGTGATGGCTACGGACGGATCAAGGCTCACCGTGTCACCGTGTCCGCCGTCGGAAAAGGCCGGTCGGCCCGCCCCCGTACCGCAGATCTCTGGTTGCCATCCGCAGCTTCAGTAACCCAGTCTCCCTCAACCGGCACCAGGCCCAGCGATTCTCAACAAACCAGCTCCCGACCAGTCCGAGGGCGCCCGGCCGCCGACACCAGATCGTCGGAAAGCGACCCCGCCGCTACTGCTCTAGCCGAGGCGGGGTGACCGTCCCGATCGCTCCTCCGCGGATGGCCGCGGTGTGGTGTCCGGACTGGCCAGTCACGACGGTACGCACCGAGAACGGCCTGGATTCGACCGAGCCGATCGCGGTACTGACCGCTAACCGGGTAGTGGCGTGCTCACATGCTGCGCGCCAGCAAGGCATCGTCCGTGGTCTACGGCGCCGCGAAGCCCAGGGACGGTGTCCGAATCTCATCGTGCTCGCCCGCAACGAAGCCGCCGAGGCGCGCGCGTTCGAACCGATCCTCGGCGCCATAGAAACGATCGCCCCTGGCGTCGAAGTCGGGCGGCCAGGCCTTGCTTCGATCGGTATCAAAGGGCCTACCCGGTACTTCGGCGGTGAGACAGCAGTGCTGCACGCTCTGTCACGGATCATCGCCGAACATACCGATGATGTTCTGATCGGAGTGGCCGATGGCGCTTTCGCCGCCGAACAGGCCGCCCGACGCGGCAGCATCATCCCGCCCGGCGCCTCGGCGCAGTTTCTCGCAGACCTCCCGATCGCAACTTTGGACGAACCTGACTTGGCGGATCTGCTGAAACGCCTGGGGATTCGTACCCTTGGCGCGTTCGCGGCATTGCCGGCCAGTGACGTCCAGGCTCGCTTCGGACCAACCGGAACCTGGGCGCACCGGCAATCGGGCGCTGTCGACGCACGGCCGATTGCCGCCCGACGGCCACCGGTTGAATTCGAGGCAAGTATCGAATTCGAGCCACCTTTGGAACGGGTAGATGCCATCGCCTTCAGCGTCCGTGGCACTGTCGAGCAGTTCGTGTCCGACCTTGCCGATCACGGTTTGGCCTGTACGTGCTTCGAATTGATCGCTCAGACCGATCGCGGCGAAGAGACCGTCCGTCGTTGGCGACACGCTGGCGTACTGACCGCGGTAGATGTGACCGATCGAGTCCGCTGGCAGCTCGAGGGCTGGCTGAGTCGTCGTCCGGGCGAACCGAACGCCCCGTCCGGGCCAGTGAATCTGCTTCGCCTGACGCCCATCGATACGGTTCCCACGGGCGTTCACCAGCGTGCGTTGTGGGGTGGGGACGGCGCGGTGGACGAGCGTGCGCACCGTGCCCTGGCTCGGGTTCAAACACTGCTCGGCCATGGGTCGGTACGTACTCCGGTGGTATCCGGTGGCCGCGGGCCGGTACAGCGCACTCGGCTGATCCCCTGGGGCGATGACCGGCCCGAAGATGGTGTCGCTTCCCAGCCATGGCCCGGACGGCTACCGTCACCCGCACCATCTGTGATCATCGATCCGCCCCGGCCAGTCGAAGTTCTCGACAGCTCCGGTCGAACGGTCATCGTCACTGAACGAGGCAGTATCCCCACCCCGCCGGCTCGCTTTGCGTTAGAGCCGTTTACCGGGCCGACCAATGGTGCAGCGACTGGCGCTGGCCCGGTGCTGAGCATGGCCGGTGGCCGATCCAGCGCTATCACCGCGTGGGCCGGCCCATGGCCGGTGGACGAACGATGGTGGGATGTCGAGTCCCGCCAGCAGTTGGCTCGCCTACAACTCGTCGACGCCGTGGGACGTGCCTACCTCGTCTTCTTCATGGTGGCCGAACAGAGCTGGTTTCTGGAAGGCATCTATGACTGAGGACCACAGCGCTGGGACGTCCCCGAGATCGGTACTCAACCCAAACCACTAATGACGATCAAGAACGAAATCCACGCAAACATCAACAGGGCGAACGAAGCACCAATGACAATGCCCGCGATGGACATACCTTTGCCGACACCGGTTCGCCTTGATTGGCGATACCCCGCAATACCAAGGCCAACACCGACCAGGCCCGGTATTCCACACGCGAAGACGCTGCACAGTGAAACGATCAAGGATGCGAGAGCCAGGCCATTGTTCTGCCGTGGCACGGGGTAGGGCGAACCGCCAGGCGGATAGCCCACCGGATACGCCGGAGCGCCGTACGGCGGCTGGCCATAGGGCGGCTGCCTTGGATCATCGCTCGGATTTGGCGCACCACCGTAGCCGTAATCACCGTCGTTGTACTCATCAGCCACTAGTCAGTCCTCACCACGACGTGCGTCGATGCTGACCCTATCGCGAAGAGGTCAATCGCTACTTCTTCGAGGTGAGCGAGCGAAGGAAGAACGCGAGGTTGGCGGGTCGCTCCGCAAGCCGCCGCATGAAGTAGCCATACCACTCGTCGCCGTAGGGAACGTAGACGCGCATCTGATAGCCCTCGGCGGCAATGGCCTGCTGCTCCTCCGGCCGAATCCCGTACAGCATTTGAAACTCGAATGAATCTGCGCTGCGGCGATGTTCTTCGACGGCGGTATGCGCCGCGGCAATCATCAGGGGATCGTGCGTGGCGATCATTGGGTAACCATCGCCGGCCATCAGAACGTTCAGGCAACGAACATAGGACTGCTCCACCGCATCTGAGACATAAGCGACCGACGGTGGCTCCGCGTAGGCGCCCTTGCACAACCGGATGCGCGAACCACTAGTTGCAAGGTCGCGACAATCGCTCTCGGTCCGTTTCAAATAGGCCTGCAGCACGGTGCCCACCCAACCGAAGTCCTGACGCAATTCGGTGACGATGCCGAGGGTTGAGTCGGTCGTGGTGTGATCTTCCATATCAATGGTCACGGTCGTCCCGGCAGCCTGTGCTGCCACGCAGATCGCTCGAGCACCGTCGAGAGCTATCTGGGCGCCATCACCCGGCAGCGACTGACCAATCGCAGACAACTTGACCGACACCTCGGTTTGGCCGGCCAACTGCTGGCTCGCGAGCGCAGACAAGATCGAGACATAGGCGCTGACCGTCTGATCTGCTTGTTTGCGCGAACTGGTGTCTTCACCCAGAAAATCCAACGTGACTCGCAGCCCAGAATTCACCAACTCGCGGGTCGCTCTCAAAGCATCGGGCTCTTTCGGCCCAGCAACGAACCGATCGACTACCGGACGAGTCAGTCGGGATTTCTCAGCGACGCTGCGTAACCGCGGCGAGCGCGCAGCCGCGAGCAGCGGTTCACGAAGCAGGGTCATCGCTCATTCCCCCGCAACGTCGCGGTGTCCGTCGCGGTGTCCATCGCGGTGCCCGTCGCCAGTGCCCTGATGGGGGTAGCCAACCGTTGTTGCCGCTACGAACGTCTCTTTGATCGCGCGAGGAGATACCCAGCGCTGCAGGTTCAAGATCGAGCCGGCCTTGTCGTTGGTTCCGGAGGCGCGCGAACCGCCGAAGGGTTGCTGGCCTACCACAGCGCCGGTTGGCTTGTCGTTGATGTAGAAATTGCCTGCCGTGAACCGGAGTCGGTCAGTGGCTTTTGCGACTGCCGCGCGGTCCTTGGCCACAATCGATCCGGTAAGTCCGTACGGGGCCGCTTGATCGACGAGATCGAGAATGGCGTCGAAGCTGACCTCGGCCGCGTCGGCGTCCGCGCCGTCGTCATAGACGTAGACCGACAGGATTGGGCCGAAGTACTCGGTTGAAAAGATCTTGTGATTGGGATCGGTAGACACCAGAATTGTGGGTCTGACGAAAAATCCTTCACTGTCGTCAGCCGTTCCGCCCGCCAACACCTGGATAGCAGGATCGGACTTGGCATCATCGAGCACGGTGGCGAGCCGATCGAAGGCCCGTCGATCGATGACCGCGCCGAGAAAGTTCGTCAGGTCGCTGACATCGCCCTGCGTCAGGGCCTCGGTTTCAGCGGCCAGGCCTGCGGACAACTCCTGCCAGATCGAGGCGGGGACGTACGCCCTGGACGCTGCCGAGCATTTCTGGCCCTGATACTCGAATGCCCCTCGTACCAGCGCAGTCCGCAGTACATCGATATCCGCTGAGGGATGGGCCAGGACGAAATCCTTGCCGCCGGTCTCCCCAACCAACCGCGGGTACGTTCGAAACGCGGAGATATTGGCACCGACCGTCTTGTACAGATGTTGGAAAGTCGCCGTTGATCCGGTGAAGTGAATCCCGGCAAGATCGCGATGGGTCAATACGACGTCCGACACTGCCCTTCCGTCGCCGGTCAGCAGGTTGATGACGCCGTCGGGAAGGCCTGCGGCCTCCAGTAGCCGCATAGTGAACTCGGCGGCGAGCAACTGGGTTTCAGATGGTTTCCAAAGAACGACGTTACCCATCAGGGCGGGCGCGGTAGGCAGGTTACCCGCGATCGCGGTGAAGTTGAAAGGCGTTATGGCATAGACGAAACCTTCCAGCGGGCGATGGTCCAAGCGATTCCAGACACCTGGCGAAGACACCGGCTGCTCTGCCAACACCTGTCGGCCGAACGCAACATTGAACCGCCAGAAATCGATCAGCTCGCAGGCAGAGTCGATCTCGGCCTGAATGGCCGTTTTCGACTGGCCGAGCATGGTCGCTGCATTCAGAGTGGCGCGCCATGGGCCGGCGAGCAGATCGGCCGCGCGCAGGAATATCGCTGCGCGGTCGTCATAGGACATTGCTCGCCACGCCGGCGCGGCCGCCAATGCGGCATCAATGGCGTCCGACGCATCTGCACCGGTGGCTTCGGCATAGTCGCCCAGCACGTGCGAATGCTTGTGCGGTTGAACGACGGTGCCACGCTCGCCACCACCCATCCGCTGCTGCCCAGCGATCGTGCAGGTGAGCTGGTGCCGGATGCCGCTCAGTTCGGTGAGCTGCGCGACGAGTGCGGACCTTTCCGAAGAACCGGGCGTGTAGTCGAGTACGGGCTCGTTCCGTGGTGCGGGAATCTGGCTGACGGCGTCCATGGTGTCTCCTCGGGTCGGCTACGCCCAACGCTAGGCCGCTACACACCCGCAAAACTGCTCTAATCCGATAATATCAACGGTGTGACATCCTCTGATCTGAGCACCTCGTTAGCGGCAACCTCGCATTCAGCTGCGTCGCCGTGGGCCGCCGATCTTTCGCTCGAGAATCCGCCTCTGGCACGCTCGCTGACCGTTCTGGGTGCTGGCGAGACGCTCGTGAACCATCCCACCGGCGAGGGCGAGCTCGTCCTCGGCATGGGGATCGAGGTGGTAGATCTCCGCAGCGACGAGTGGTCCGCCTTCCAACAACTGGCGGAGGCGGCCCGCGGCGGCGCCGGCATCGTGCTGCGCAAGCCGCCCTCGGTTCAGCTGAGGGCGGCCGCCGAAAGACTTACCGCCGATCTAGCAGTACCGCTGTATTGGCTGCCGGAGGATCTGACCTGGTCCGAGGCTCATCGCGTCTTATCCGAGTCGCTCGCGCCACGGCTGGCCTCGGACGATGAGCTGTCGGACCTCGCGCAAACGATCGCAACGCTCACCGGCGGTCTCGTCACGATCGAAGACACTTCGTCGCGGGTACTGGCCTATTCCCGGTCCAGCGATGAGGTGGACGAACTGCGTCGACTATCGATTCTCGGGCGCAGTGGGCCGCCCGAATACCTTGCCTTGCTAAGGCAATGGGGTATCTACGACCGGCTCGCGGCAGCGGAAGAGGTTGTCGAGATAGCAGAACACCCTGAGTCCGGAGTGCGGCGACGGCTCGCGGTCGGAATTTTTGCCGGCAAGCGGCAGCTGGGCACGATCTGGGTTCAACAGGGAGCGCAAGACTTTCCGCCACACGCCGCGCAGGCCTTGCTCGGTGCGGCCCGGGTCACTGCGACTCAACTTGTCGCTGGTCGGCAGACCGTCTCCGACAAGGATCCGACCGGTTCGTTCCGGCCGCTGGCGGCACTGCTGTCAGGCCGGTCGTCGGCCATGCCGTCCATCTCGAACCGGGCTCAGCAACAGCCATGTGCTATAGCGGTATTCGAGCTCGGTGGCAACATCCGCGACCGCACTGAACAACGCCTGGAACTGGACGAGCTGGCAGGTATCGTTGCCGTTCACGCAGCAGCTATCAGGCGTAACGCCGTAACCGAGATCATCGACGGCAGAGTCTATGTACTGCTTCCATCGTTGAGTGCGACAGAAGCCATCGTGCCGGGTCTGCAAGCCGCCGTCCTCGCTGCCCGTCAGCACCTTCGCCCTACTGTCAGCTGCGCGGTCGGGCCCGTCTCCGAAACCGTGGCTCACTCGGCGTACTCGCGTCGCGGCGCCGACCTCGCCCTGGACAGCATCGGTTACTCCAGGGCGGCGCAAGGCGGCGTGACTCTTTTCGAGCAGGCTAGACCGAGTCTGGCGGTGGCGGCTGCGGTGCAGGCCTTGGCCCAGCGCAAGGAGTTGCAAAGCCCTGGGCTGGCGGAACTATTGGTCGACGAACCGGAGCTGGCCGAGACCGTCCTGCTCTACCTGGAGCGCAGCTCACAAGTGGCGCCGACTGCGGCGGCACTGCGCGTACACGTCACGACGGTTCGCTACCGATTACGTCGCGCCCAGGAATTGGCCGGGCTCAATCTCGACGATGCCGATCAGCGGCTGGCGGCGCATTTGCAGCTCCGCAATGCTCTAGCCACAGGAGCGCCCAACCACGATTAGCCAAGCATTGTCAGAAACTAGCCAACTTCGGGACCGGTGGGGGCGATCAGGTCAGCTGACGGAGTCTTTCGATCAGCCATTTTGCGTCGACGCTGGACAAGCACCATCGGGACCAAGACAAGTGCCAGCAGCAATAGGAACGGCAATGCATAACCCAGGACAGCCGCGATCCAGCGGAACCCGACTGTGAGTCCATGCCATCCATTGCCGATGGCCGTGGCGAATCCGGATGGGTTGTGTCCAGCAATGATGGGCGCGACTGCCTTACCCTTCAGCTGGATCGTCAAGGTGGCTATGGCAATCTGATTCTCAAGCGCGCGCTGCTGAGCAACGGTCGAGGCGAGTTCGGCTTCACGCTGAGTGAGTTGGCTCTCCAACGCGACGAGGTCGCCGATCGATCCGGAGTCCTTCAGAAAGTTCTGCAACCTTCCGACACTGATCGTGAGTTCCTTTACCCGTGCGTTGACGTCGGCATGCGCGGCCGTCACGTCCTCGCCATTCACCGTCCGGTCGAGCTCCTTGCCAACTGTCACGGCATAAGCGATGAGTCCGTCGAGCCTGGCAGGCGGCACCCGCAGCACGAGCGTGGCATTTCGCTCGTCGCCCGAACTCGAACGTTGGTCGCCGCTGACCTGTGCGGTAACCCGAGCGGCTGCCGCAAGAATCATCCCGGCGGCGTGATCGACATCCTGTACCTGCACATCGACCGCAGCCGTGCGAACGAAATCTTCCTGCTGCAAAGGTGTTCCAGCTTTAGCGGGCACCTTCGCGGGCGCACCCATAGCTGCAGACGGAGCCACCTCGGGGGTCGCACCGCCACCGGCGGCCGCGTTGGCACCCGCAGCCGCGTCGCCGTCGGCCACCTGCGCCGGCCCATCAGCCACGGCGGCGGATGACTCGGCTCCAGACGAACTCGAGGCATGCCTCGGCGACGTACAGCCGCTCACCGCAAGCAAGGTCAGGATGACGACGGTGATCAACACCGCGACGCGGTGTCCGGTTCTGCGGAACGTCTGCTCGGTGCGCACGGCTGACCCTGCTTTCAACTCACGCCAGACCGGTTGGTCCGTCACCAGAGCAGATGGGACGAGGACTCGACCGTGTTGCCGCCGAGATCAACTTGTAATAATCAGGTCCGGACCCGCGCTCACGGTGCTCACGGTGCTCACTGTGCTCAAGGGGAGAGCTGGCATGCTGCGGCGGTGGACGTCGTTCAGCAGGTCTGGCAACGGGTGATCGGACAACAGACGCCACCGAGTACGAGCGCGGTGCTCGGCGCTGGTGCGGTGGCGCTGCTCCTGGTGATCCCCCGACCAGTCTGGGCGGTCACGCGCCACCTGGTCACTATCGCGCACGAGGGTGCCCACGCGGTCGCTGCGTTGGCCACCGGCAGGAGGCTTGCCGGCATCCGGTTGCACTCCGATACTTCGGGCCTCACAGTGTCGAAGGGCAAACCGCGGGGTCCGGGTATGGTGCTCACTTTTTTGGCAGGCTATCCGGGCCCGGCGCTATTTGGTCTTGGCGCGGCGGCCCTTTTGGCGGCCCACCGCGCGGTTGCCGTGCTCTGGATCTCTCTATTGCTGTTGGCCCTGTTGTTGTTGCAGATTCGCAACTGGTTCGGATTGTGGTCCGTCCTGGTGACCGGTGTCGCAGTGTTCAGCGTGTCATGGTGGCTGCCGGAACGCTGGCAGTCGGGCTTTGCCTATCTGATCGCATGGTTCCTGCTATTCGCTGCACCTCGGCCGGTAGTGGAGCTACAAGCCAAACGTCGGCGACGCGGTGCACAGGCGTCCGATGCCGATCAGCTGGCCAGATTGACGAGGCTTCCCGGCCTGGTCTGGGTAGCGGTCTTTCTGGCAGCGACCCTTGGCGCGCTCGCGCTCGGCGGCTACTGGTTGATCGCGACTCCGACGTGAGCGGCAGCACTGGCGCCTGTTCTGTCGTTGTGCTCATAAAGCGCCCGTACCATCCGAATAGAATTGGAGTCGCTTCCGACAGTCGTCGACGGCGCATCAAAGCAAGGGGAAATCGTGACTGAGGTTGCCGCTGGATGGTACCCGGATCCGTACGGGGCAACCGGCCAACGATGGTGGGACGGCGCCCAGTGGACAGATTCCGTTCAACCTGCCCCTCCCCTGGGTAGTGGCTATGCCCAGCCCCAGTACGGCCAGCCCCAGTACGGCCAGGCAGCGTCCGGCCAGCCCCAGTACGGTCAGGCAGCGTCCGGCCAGCCCCAGTACGGTCAGCCCCAGCACGGCCAGGCAGCGTCCGGCCAACCCCTGTACGGCCAACCCCAGTACGGCCAACCCCAGTACGGCCAACCCCAGTACGGCCAACCCCAGTACGGCCAACCCCAGTACAGCCAGCCCCAGTACAGCCAGCCGATGGGGGCCTATTCCGCCTCGAACCAGGCACCAACCATCTTCCAGCGGAACCGATACACGGCGATCACGTTCGGGGTGGCGGCACTGTATGTCGTGCTCGCGTTCGCGGTACACATCGTGCTGATTGGCATCCTCCCGATCTTGTTCACAGTGCGAGCATTTCGGGCCAAAGAGCCGCTGGCGCCGATTGCTGCGGTCGTCTCGGTGGTGGCCGTCCTCGCTGCGGTCGTGCTGCTCGCCTGAGAACTGCGGGTCGGGCGAAGTTGCGTTATTAGAACGCATGTTCGATACTGGGGTGTGGGTTTCGGGAATCCGATCATTCCGTGGCGCGAGCTGGAGCGCCGGCTATCGGGGCGCCCTGATCACAACTCCCCCAGGTCGGATGACTCAGAGCCGGGCAGGTCAAGGCGGGGGCATGGCCAAGAGCTGCCCGGTGACGGCGGTGACTCCCCCGCCTGGAGTCGAAAACGCCCCGCCTACCAGCCGCCGGCACTAGCCCGTTCAGAGCTGGCCGCTTCGGCCCACGTCCCTTATGCAGAGCTGCACAGCCATTCCTCGTTCTCCTTCCTCGATGGCTCCTCAGACCCCGAACAACTCGTTGAAGAAGCTGTCTCACTCGGCCTTGAATCACTTGCCATCACCGACCACGACGGCATGTACGGGGTTGCCCGGTTCGCCGAAGCCGCAGAAGCATTCGGTCTGCCCACTGTCTTCGGCGCCGAGCTCAATACCGATATACCGATGCCCAGTACTCAGGCCGAGCGTTCCATCGCCGCCAGGGTCGGGGTACCAGACCCGCCTGGCTCACACCTACTGGTGCTGGCTCGCAACCCGGCCGGCTATGCCAGCCTCTGCCGAGCGATCAGCCAAGCGCAGCTGCGAGGTGGCGCAAAAGGCCGACCGGTATATCAACTGGACGAACTGGCTGAATTATCAAATGACAACTGGCTGATCCTCACCGGTTGCCGAAAAGGTGCAGTGCCGCAGGCGCTGTTCGGCGGTACTGATGGCGGGGTTTCAACCAGTTCAGCGGGCAGCTCCACGTTTGCACTCGACGCGGCGCGGATCGCGCTTCACGAGCTCACCGATCGGTTCGGCCGCGACAATGTCGTCGTTGAACTCACTCATGCGCTGGATCCACTGGCTGATGAACGCTATGCCGCCCTCGCGCAACTGGCCGACGAGCAACGACTCGATCTGATCGCTAGCACTGCAGCGCATTACGCCGCCCCTCGCAACCGGCAACTTGCCACCGCGGTCGCTGCTGTCCGCGCCCGCACCAGCCTTGATGCGATTGATGGCTGGTTGCCTGCTTGGGCCTCCCAGCATCTCAGGTCAGGCGCGGAGATGGCCGACAGATTCCGCTATTACCCCGTCGCCGTGGCCAACGCTGCCCGGCTGGGCAAAGAACTCTCCTTTCCGCTCAAACTCATCGCGCCGAACCTGCCCCCATTCGAGGTTCCTGTCGGGCACACCGAAATGACCTACCTGCGCGAGCTTTCCTACGCCGGCGCTGCTGAGCGGTACGGCCCGCGTGATAGCACCGAGGCAAGAGTTCAACGCGCTTACGTTCAGATCGAGCACGAGCTTCGCATCATCGAAGATCTCGGGTTTCCCGGCTACTTTCTAGTGGTCTGGGAACTTACTCAGTTCTGTGCTGCCCGCGGGATTCTCTGCCAAGGCCGAGGCAGCGCAGCGAATTCCGCGGTCTGCTATGCCCTCGGTATCACGGCGGTCGACTCCGTCCGGTATGGCTTGCTCTTCGAGCGGTTCCTTGCGCCTGAGCGAGACGGCCCACCCGATATCGACATCGACATCGAATCAGACCGTCGCGAAGAGGTTATCCAGCATGTCTATGCCAAACACGGTCGTCAGCATGCCGCGCAAGTCGCGAATGTGATCACCTACCGCCCTCGCTCCGCCGTGCGCGATATCGCCAAGGCCTTCGGCTATGCCCAAGGCCAGCAGGACGCCTGGAGCAAACAGATCGACCACGGTTACTACTGGACCGATACCGCCGAGACACTGCGTGAATCCGAAGATGTCGATGCGGTGCCCGAACGTGTACTCGATCTAGCCGAACAACTTCAGAATGCTCCTCGACACCTGGGCATTCACTCCGGCGGCATGGTGATCTGCGATCGTCCGGTGATTGAAGTGTGCCCGGTCGAGTGGGGGCGGATGGCCGACCGCACTGTTTTGCAGTGGGACAAGGACGACTGCGCAGCGACCGGTCTGGTGAAGTTCGATTTGCTGGGCCTGGGCATGCTGTCGGCGTTGAAGTATTGTTTCGACTTCATCGAGGAATGGTTCGGGCAGAAGTACGGCTTGCATCAGATTCCGCCAGAAGACCCGTTGGTTTATGACATGTTGTGCGCTGCCGACACGATCGGGGTTTTTCAGGTCGAATCGAGAGCACAGATGGCGACCCTGCCGAGACTTAAACCGAGAAAGTTCTACGATCTGGTCATTGAAATCGCCCTGATCCGCCCTGGGCCGATTCAGGGGAACTCGGTTCACCCTTATATTCGCCGAAAAAACGGACACGAAGAAGTAACTTACCCACATCCCAAGCTCGAAGCTGCGTTGGAAAAGACCCTCGGAATCCCGTTGTTCCAGGAGCAGTTGATGCAACTGGCCATCGACGCGGCCGGCTGCACCGCCGCCGAAGCTGATCAGGTGCGGCGCGCGATGGGTTCAAAACGTAGCAGCGAGAAGATGGAGGGTCTGCGCGCTCGGCTGTATGACGGCATGGAAGCCAATGGCATCATCGGGCAGTCTGCTGACGATATCTTCGAGAAAATAAAGGCATTCGCTGCCTTCGGCTTCGCTGAAAGCCACTCGATCAGCTTCGCTTTCCTGGTCTATGCCTCGTCTTGGTTGAAGCTTTATCATCCGGCCGCATTTTGCGCTGCATTGCTCAATGCTCAACCGATGGGTTTCTACTCACCACAATCGCTGGTGCATGATGCCAAGCGACACGGCGTGAGCGTATGCGGGCCGAGCATCAATCATTCGTTGGCCGCGGCCGGCCTGGAACCCGCCAAGGGTCAGGGCTCATACGATGGCCCAGGCCCTGACCAACCGGCTGTCCGGCTCGGGTTGTCGAGCGTCCGAGGCATCGGCGATGATCTCGCCGCTCGAATCGTGGCCGATAGGCAGGTAGCTGGTCCGTACCTGAGCATGACCGATCTGTCCCGTCGAATCGGGCTTCGCGCTGAACAACTCGAGACGCTGGCCACGTCGGGGGCGTTCGAGGATTTCGGTACGACCCGGCGTGAAGCCCTGTGGGCGGCAGGGGCTGCCGCAGATTTTCGCCCCGGCCAGCTGGATCTGGTGTCCAGCTCTGAAGAACAGATTCCGACCTTGCCGGAGATGACCGAACCGGAACAGCTGATGGCCGATCTGTGGGCAACCGGAATAACTCGAGACCGCTACCCAACTGCGATGATTCGGGATCGGCTGACTGCGCTGGGAGTCACACCATCTGATCGACTCAAACAGCTGGACAATCAGACCCGGGTCACTATCGCCGGCATCGTCACCCACCGGCAGCGACCAGCGACGGCCCGCGGGGTGACGTTCGTAAACCTCGAGGACGAGTTCGGCATGATCAACGTGATTTGCGACCCGACCATCTGGCAGCGACATCGCCGGGTGGCCAGAGAGTCAGGCGGCCTGATCATTCGCGGCATGCTCGAGCGAGCCGACGGGGTTACGAACGTAGCGGCGGAAAAGATCGAGAAACTCGATCTGGGGCTCCGTACCAAATCGCGAGATTTTCGATAATAACTGCCATCTCACGGCTACTGTCGCTTTTCTTCCGCATCGCTTGCTGCTACGAAAAACAGCTCAAGTCTCGCCGTACCTGCCGATAAGAGGGGCTAGGTGGCGCCTGCGGGTCGGAATGCTCCCCCGACCATTCCGACCGCAGGACTCCACCACCCCATTTTTCGGAGGCTCGATGCCAAGACATTCGCAAGAACTGCTCGGGGCCCAGATGGATCCTGCCCTGCGGACCATCGTCGTCGCGCTCAACAAGCGCGGCCTCGACGAAGAAGTTCTCGCCGCAGCAATAGAAACAGCCGAGCGCTCTAACCGACCCTTGCGAACGGTCCTGATAGACGATCAGATCATCACCGAGTTCGAACTCGCCTCCGCTGTCGCCGACGCCTACGGTCTGGAGGCCGTCGAGCTCTCCACCTTTCCGGTAGATCCCTCCGCGATGAGCCGACTCCCGCTCCAGTTGGCTCGCCGGCACCAGATGCTGCCCATCGCAGCGACTGACACCGTTGTGACCGTAGCCGTTGCTGACCCCGGCGATGTCCTTGCTCTGGATGACATTCGGGCCGCGACCGGTCTGATCGTCAAGCCGGTCGTCACCAGCAAGGACGACCTCACCCGACTGCTGGATCGGTATACCCGGGAAAGCACCGACCTGGACGAAGCCGCCGCGCAGATCGTCAGCGAAAGTTCGACTTCGACCAATGAAACGCTGTCTACCTCCGAAGACGCCCCTGTCGTCCGATTCGTCAGCTCCCTGTTGGAGCGCGCGATCAGCAGCCGTGCCTCCGACATCCATCTCGAACCCAGCGAGCACGATCTGCGGATTCGCTTGCGCATCGATGGCGTTCTGCACGAGGTCGATTCGGTGCCCCGGGGGATCCAGGCAGCACTGATCTCTCGCCTGAAGATCATGTCAGGACTGGACATCACCGAACGGCGTGTCCCGCAGAACGGCCGCATCACCATGGAACTCGGCTCACGCAACGTCGATCTGCGTGCAGCGACTCTGCCAACAGTGTGGGGCGAGAAGGTCGTACTGCGAATCCTGGACACCGGCGGCATCGATCTCGAACTGAAGAAGCTCGGTTTCACCGACTTCAACTACGAGCGGTATTCACGAAGCTTCCGCAAGCCACACGGAATGGTGCTCGTCACCGGGCCGACCGGCTCCGGAAAATCCACCACCTTGTACGCGACCCTCGGCGAGATTGCACGACCCGAAGTGAACGTGATTACCGTTGAGGATCCTGTCGAATACCGGATGGATGGCATCAACCAGGTACAGGTCAACATCAAGGCCGGATTGACCTTCGCTGCGGTGCTACCAGCGATACTGCGATCTGACCCCGACATCGTACTGATCGGCGAGATCCGGGATCGGATAACCGCGCAGCTTGCTGTTGAAGCGGCGCTGACCGGCCACCTTGTCTTGTCGACTCTGCACACCAACGATGCTCCAAGTGCCATGACCCGCCTGGTGGAGATGGGCATTGAGCCCTTTCTGGTCGGATCTTCGCTGGACGCCGTCCTTGCTCAGCGGCTATCACGTCGCCTCTGCGAGTGGTGCAAAGAGGCTTACGAGCCCGGTGAAAAGGAACTCCTCGGTGCTCGGTGGCCAGCAGACACAATCGATTTACCCGATCAGCTCTGGAAACCGATCGGCTGCAGATCCTGCGCACAAACGGGATATCGCGGCCGGCTGGCAGTCAACGAAGTCATGCCGGTCAGCGAAGAAATCGAGCGCCTGACAGTCGATCACGCGCCGGCCACCGAACTGGCGAGGGTCGCGCTGGCCGAAGGCATGGTGACCCTTCGCGACGATGGCCTGCGCAAGGTCGCCGCCGGAATGACCAGTTTGGAAGAGATCCTGCGCGTCACAGTCTGAGCACGACTCTCAGGATCTCGCGGGCTCAGCCGATATGCGCTGAAAAGCGGACCTGCACATACACGTTCACACATAACCGCAAGTCGGAGGTCGAAAATGCAGCCCTTGGCCGCAGTCACACCGCTCAACAGTCCCGGGGAGTCCAAGGCTCGCCTGGACGACCTACTGCGATTCGTCATCACCCAGGGCGCCTCCGACCTGCACATCACGGCCGGCATCGCTCCGTGCGCCCGCATCGACGGTGCCCTCGCCCCGATCCCCGGGACGGCCCGCCTCGAACCGGCCGACACCGAAGCCATGGTGCGCTCGATACTGACCGAGGAGCAATGGGAGAAGTTTCTTGCCCATCAGGAATGCGATACCGCGTATGCCATTCCTGGTGTGAGCCGATTCCGGGTGAACGTATACCGCCAGCGCAGTGCCATCGGCGCGGCGTTCCGGGCGATCCCCCATCACATCCGATCCCTCGCCGAACTCGGGATGCCGGACTCGGTAGAGGCTTTCGCCAGTCTGCCGCGTGGTCTCGTCCTCGTCACCGGTCCGACCGGATCGGGTAAGTCGACAACCCTTGCCAGTCTGCTCGATGTCGCCAACAGCACCCGTCAGGGTCACATCGTCACCATCGAGGATCCGATCGAGTATCTGCATACCCACAAGAAGTGCGTGGTCAACCAGCGCGAAGTGGGGTCCGACACCGAGGACTTTCCTACCGCGTTGAAGCATGTGCTGCGGCAAGACCCAGACATCATCTTGGTTGGCGAGCTTCGCGATCTCGAAACAACTTCGGTTGCGGTCACGGCTGCCGAGACCGGGCACCTCGTGCTCGCAACCCTGCACACCCAGTCCGCAGCCCAGACGGTCGACCGACTCATCGATATCTACCCGCCGCATCAGCAACAACAGATTCGGGCACAGCTGGCCAACTGCCTGCAGGGCGTCGTCACACAGGCTCTGGTGCCGAGGCGCGACGGCGGCGGACGAACCGTCGTCTGCGAGATCATGACGGCGACGTCAGCAATCCGCAACCTGATCCGTGAGGGCAAGGCGCACCAGATCCCGTCCTTCCTGCAATCATCGGCTGAAGCCGGCATGATCAGCTTCGACCAGCACCTGGCCGAGCGCTACAAAGCACAGCTGATCAGCTACAGCACCGGACTCGAACTGTGTCACGAGCAGAACGAGTTCAAGCGCCTGGCCAAGGGTTAGAACCATGTCCACCAAGACATTCGCCTTTGAAGCTCTGGACTCGACCGGAGCCGTGCTCAAGGGCAAGATCGAGGGCGAGTCAAAAGAGGCAGTCGCGAATTCCCTGGTTGAGCAGCGGATGGTGCCACTGGAGATATCCGCCCCGGGCTCGGGATTGCAAGCTGAACTCAAGATCCCTGGTTTCGGCGGCCGCACCACGCTGAAAGACCTCGCCGTGTTCTCGCGCCAGTTCGCCTCGATGACGAACTCCGGTCTGACGCTCATGCGTTCGTTGGGCATTCTCGAAGACCAGATTCAGAAGCCCAAGTTCAAACAGGCGGTCGGGCAGGTGCGCGCCGATGTACAGGGCGGCATGGGATTGTCTACCGCGATGGCTCAGCACCCAGATCACTTTCCACCGTTGATGATCAACATGGTCAAAGCCGGTGAGACCGGCGGTTTTCTCGACGGAGCGCTCGACCGGGTCGCCAAGATGTACGAGGCCGACGCGAATCTACGGGCGAAGATCAAGGGTGCGATGACCTATCCCGTTATCGTGTTGATCTTTTCGCTCTTGCTCGGTTCCGGTGTGATCATCTTCATCGTCCCGGTGTTCGAAAAGATGTTCAAGAACCTTGGCGGCAAGTTGCCCTTGCCCACGCAGCTGATCGTGACCCTCTCGCACAATATGTATTGGGTCGGTCCACTTGTGATCGGAAGTGTCTTCGTGACGGTGAAGCTGTATCGCCGTGCTGTCCGAGACAGCTACCCGTTTCGGCTTCGTACCGACAAGATCAAACTCAAATTACCCATTTTCGGCAAGCTCTTCACCAAACTCGCTATTAGCCGCTGGGCCAGAAATTTGGGAACGCTGCTCGGCGTCGGCGTGCCGATCATTCAAGCTCTGGATGTTGTCGGCGGTACCGCTGGCAACGCGGTGATCGCCGAGGCAATGGACGAGGTCAGCGCCGCGGTACGGGTAGGCATGCAGATGTCAGGCCCGCTGAGCCGTAACCCGATCTTCCCGCCAATGGTGGTGCAGATGCTCGAGGTCGGTGAAGAGACCGGCCAGATCACCGAAATGCTCGACAAGGTCGCCGATTTCTACGATCACGAAGTCGAAACAGCCACGGACGCCCTCGCGTCCTCGATGGAACCCCTGCTCGTCGTCCTCATGGGGGCCGTCATTGGAACAATGGTCGTCTGCCTGTATTTGCCAATGTTCAGCATCTACCAGCACATCCAGGGCTGATCACCCTCCGCAACAATCTCGGTGCTCAACTTTCACAGCGCGTAGCCGATTTAAACCCTTTGAGACTGACCGTTATCAGATCGAAATGTAGATCGCCGAAATGAAGCTAATCCGCTCTCAGGTTTCGGTTTTTAACGCCGAATTGACGGGTGAACGTGCCCCACCAGGCAGATCGGCAGCTCCCGCCGAGAGCCATATCCCCTACCGAGCCAGGAGGCTCTCATGCTCAACAAGCTAAACAAGCTCCGCGAGGAGCGCGCCGAAGGCGACAAAGGCTTCACCCTGATCGAGCTGCTGGTCGTGGTCGTGATCATCGGCATCCTGATCGCGATCGCCATCCCGCTCTACCTGAACTACCAGCGAGGCGCAAAGGACAAGTCGGCTCAGTCTGACGTCCGCGCTGCGGTAGCGACGATCGAGCAGTGCTATACCGACAACGGCAACAACTACCCGGTAGGTCCGATCACGCTGAGCGGAAACGCCTATTCCTTCACGGCCGGATGTGCGTCGGGCAAGCTCAATATCTCATCGGGTACAACCCTCACCTACAACGTGTACACCGACGCGGCGGAGACGACGGCTTGCACCGGCTCGGCGACCTGTGTCGCATACACGATCAGCGGATACAACAGCGGCGGCAACAAGGCTGCTCCGGGCTACGCGTACAACAGCACAGCTGGCGGTCAGGTCAAGTAAACCGCATCAATCTGAGTAAGGCACAAGGCTGGGTGGGGGCAGACGCCCCCACCCAGCAGCACAAGACAACCGAACCAGAAAGGAGTTTCCATGTCTGTCAGCGAAAGCAGTACGCAGGCCCTGCACGTTGGTTACTCTCGTTCGGTTGCCCCTCGCGACGCCCACAAACCCGTTGCCCTCGTGGTGAAAGGTTCTCCTGATGCCCGTCCTTCTCGCCGCGGCCGCCCTATTGGGTCTGGCGATCGGGTCGTTCCTCAACGTGGTCATTCACCGCGTGCCGGTAGCAGCATCACTGAGCAGCCCGCCGTCTCACTGTCCCTCGTGCGATCATTCGATCCGCACGCGGCACAACGTTCCAGTCCTCGGCTGGCTGGTGCTGCGCGGCAGGTGCGCCGACTGCTCGGTGCCGATCAGCGTTCGCTACCCACTGGTGGAACTTGGCTGCGGGGCGCTCTTCATTTGCGTGACGGTTCGGCTGGCCGCTCTCCATCAGTTGGCGGCCCTGCCAGCCTTCCTGTACTTCACCGCAGCAGCAATCGCGCTCGCTCTGATAGACATCGACTGGCATCGACTACCCAACACCATCGTCTTACCGTCGTACCCGATCTTGGCCCTGCTCTGACGATCGCTGCGGTCGTCCGCGACGAGCCGTCGGCAGTGGTTCGAGCGGCGATCGGCGGCATCGCGCTTTTCTCCTTCTACTACTTGCTGATGTTTGTCTATCCGGCCGGAATGGGCTACGGCGACGTCAAACTCGCTGGTCTCATCGGTGGCCTGCTCGGCTACCTGTCTTACTCGACGCTGCTCGTGGGAGCGTTCTCCGGATTTCTGCTCGGCGGCATCGTTGGAGTGGGCGTAATGGCCAGTGGACGGGGCGACCGCAAGACGGCCATACCGTTCGGGCCATTCATGATCGGCGGAGCCTTGCTGGCGATATTCCTTGGGGCGCCACTTTCCGATTTCTATCTGAATTTCGTATCCGGAGCCTGAACCCTCAGGTCCGGTCCCTGGTTGGGGAGCAGACATGAGACATCGTCAAACCGGCCTCGCCGGCAAGGTTGGCATCACGAACTCCGACGGTCACACGATCGGCATCGACATCGGTGCGACGGCGGTACGGGCGGCAATAATAAGTCACGGCACCCATGAGGGGCGCCCAGCGGTATCAGTACACGGTCTCGGTCAAGCCTGGCTGCCTCCGGGTGCTGTAACGAACGGCGTCGTGAACGACCAAGCAGCGGTCACGCGGGCGCTGAAGCAGATCTGGGCTGAACATCGATTCGAGTGCCGCAACGTCATTCTCGGTGTGACGAACGCACAGGTTATCGTCCGCGATCTGGCTGTGCCGAATCTATCGCCTGATCAACGCGCAAAAGCCTTGCCCTACCAGGCACGTGAGGTCATTCCGATACCGCTGGATCAGGCTCTGATCGACTTCACCCCGCTCGGGCCGCCCAATCCGGATACGGACACCATCCCCGGACTATTGGTCGCCACGCCCCGCGGGCCCGTCCTGGCCGCGGTTCAGGCGGCCGAACGAGCGGGACTACACGTAGCCAGAGTTGACTTGTCGACCTTCGCGGCGCTGCGGTCAATTGCCCACGAAAACCTGGCTGTCGAAGCTGTAGTCGATATCGGGGCGCACCTGACGAATATCGTCATCCACAACGTCGGTGTTCCGAGAGTCGTACGAACCATCGTTCGTGGTGGACAGGAACTCAGCGATCGATTGATCGATCGTGCCAACTTAAGCCCAGGCGACGCAGAAGCGGCGAAAGCCCAGGTAGGTCTCTTGCAAGGGAATCGTGAGGTTTCTGATCTACTCGCAGAGGGAATCCGACCCTTGCTCGCTGAGATCCGGAGCTCCATCCATTACTTTGGCAGCTCGAACCCAGGCGTCGAGATCCAACGAGTTTCGCTGACCGGCGGCACTTCGTCGATGCCAGGTTTCGCTGCCGCCCTGGGCGAGCACCTCGCCATCGAGACAAGCCTTATCGAACCAATGCAGCACATTCGAAATCGCTGGGCGAACAAAGACACCAAGGCACCAGAGGCGCAGCTGGCGGCCTCAGCCGTATCCGTTGGACTCGCGATGGGGGCAGCAGCATGACCGTCGTACTCGAGGGGCGCGATCTCTGGAGCACCATGCCAGGCTGGGGAATCGTCGCCAACCTGTTGCCGCCCGAAGTTACCCAAGCACGGCGCGTTCGAGTCATCCGCCGCATGGTAATCATTGTGCTCGGCGGAGTTCTCGTGCTGTGCCTCGCCGTCTACGGTATGGCGAAAGTGGGAAGCCATTCCGCTCAGAGCAAGCTCAGCGCGGCCCAAGCGCAGACATTGCAGCTGCAGATTGAGCAACGCAAGTACTCTGGCGTCACCGCCATACAGGGTCAGGTGTCTCAGGTGCAAAACCAGGTCGCGACCTTACTTGGCAACGACATTGAATTCCCAAAGCTGATCGCAGGCATTCGGGCGAAGCTGCCCCTCGGCATGACGATTGATCAGCTAGGCGTCACCCTGCAAGTGAGCACAAATGCAAGCGGTGGAACAGGTGCGAACGCGCCGTTGGACTCATCCGGCCACAAACATATCGGCACCGTCACACTCAGCGGCACTGGCCACCGCCTCACCGATGTCTCCACGTTCGTAGACAACCTCGCGACCGTGAAGGGAATCACCCAGCCATTCCCAACGTCAAACCGATCAGACGATGGCGGGACGAGTTACAACATTCAGATCACCATGACCGATGAGCTTCTCAGCCATCGCTACGACCACACCGCCGGAGGTAAGTGATGCCTCGATCAGTCGCGGAGCGCAACTGGTTGCTAGGCGGTATTGCCGGAGCCGTCGTGCTGATCGCAGTCGCCTGGTTCTTTGCGATCCACCCGCAAATGGGTAAGACCGACGACCTCAAGCGGCAAACTGCGGACGCACAAAGCCAAAACGCAGTGCAGCAGTCTCGTACGAGCAAGCTGAAAGCCGACAACGCAAACATCAACGCACTCGCTGCCGCCCTCAAGGAAGCACGTGCGGCCTTGCCGACGGATAGTGGACTGCCAGAACTCACGCGGCAACTCGCAGCACAGGCAGCGGCGTCCTCTGTTCAGGTTGTGAGCATTACCGCAGGGTCTCCTGCCGTCGCGACAGGTGCGGCTGCGGGAGCGGCCAGCGGTACCAGCGGGGCGACAGTGGGAAGCCTCTTCAGCATCCCGATGACGCTGGTGAGCGACGGCACGGCCGTCCGGCAGCAGCAATTCCTCGCCGCATTGCAAACTGTAGGACCCCGACGAGTGTTGGTTACGGCAGTAACGCTGGCCCCCTCCGGGACCGGGAATACATCATCGATCGACGCCGGTGCGACTATGACAATCACCTTGCAGGCTTTCGTCTCGCCGCAAAGCGACGCTGCCATCGCAGCCTTGGCGCGGTCTGCCGCTGCCGTCGGAGCCAAGTAGAGCTAGTGCGATGAGGAACCTCGTGAAGCGTTCCTTTGGACGCACTTGCCGCACAGCGAAGCCGCCTTTGGTGGCACTGCCGGATCGGCCATCCACCGGCGATTCCGGCTTTATCTTGCTTGAAACGATCTTCACCATCTCCATAATCACCATCATCATGGCCGCGATGGCCACATTCTTCGTTAGCTCGGTCACCGGAACGAATGCGCAACGCGGGTACCAGGCGGCAGTGCAGGTGACCGATGACGCCGTCGAATTCATCAACAGCCTCAGCTCGTCTGCGGTCGTGGACAACCGAGATGCCTCGAGCGTGGACGCACAATTTACGGTAGCGTCGTCCGTGGTCCAACCGTGGCTTTCCGACATGAACCGCGCGTACGACTCGGACACTCCGGTGCCAGCTGCGGGCACCGGACAGAACGCCTGCCCATCGGCGAGCGCCTGTGCAGAGCTGCCAACTGTTCCGGTAGTCAAGACCCTGGGAAACATCAACTACAACGTCAGTTACTACGTCGGAACCTGTGTGATCTCGAACGGGGATACGACCAATACGTGCGCCAAAACCGGCACGCTCCCTGTCGTCGACTACGCGCGAATCATCGTTGCGACAACCTGGAGTGATAGTCACTGCCCGACTTCCACCTGCACCTATGTCACGGCAGCCCTGATCAACTCGACAGCCGAACCCACGTTCAAGCTCAACCAGCCGCCCATCCCACCGCCTCTCGTATCCAGCCCCGGAACGCAGAATCTCACTCGCGGTGGAACGGCGAACCTTACGATCACCGCTACTGGCGGAGCGACGCCGTATGCGTGGTCAGCGTCAGGATTGCCACCTGGTCTCGTAATGGACTCTGCAGGAAAGATCGCGGGAGTCGCGACGACTGTCGGCACGTACACCGTCACGGCAACGGCGACCGACTCATTCACCAATCCTGGAAGTACCAACTTCACCTGGAACGTTGTTGCGCCAGCCGTGGTTAGCAGCCCCGGAAATCAGACCGGCGAGGTAGGGGTGTCTGAGAGCCTGTCCATAAGTGCGACCGGCGGCACTGCCCCGTACACCTGGTCACTTGCCAACCAACCCGATGGACTGTCGATCGACGGCACCGGAAAGATCACTGGCAAACCCACCACCAGTGGAACGTTCAGCAACGTGACTGTCAGCGTGACCGATGCCTCCAAGGTCATCTCCAACATCATCACGTTCAGCTGGCCCATCGTTGATCGGCTAGCCCTCGGCACTGTTGCAGATCAAACAAGCGAGCTAAGCCTGTCCGACACCATCACCATCCCCCACTCGGGGGGCCGCGGCACGCTCGTCTGGACCAGCGACACCTTGCCCGGAGGAATGACTCTCAACCAAAACGGAACGATCACCGGCGTCCCAACCGTGGCTACCTCAACGAACTTCAACGTCTCTGTCAAGGATGCGGAAAACGTCACCGCGACGACCTCGTTCAACTGGACGATCTATTCCAAGCTCAATGTCGCGGGCCTCATACCCGACCAGTACATCGCTGTTGGCGCGGCCGATTACACCTTGCCGACACCTACAAGCGGCGCTGGATCAGTCGTCTGGAGCACGACGTCCACCCTGTCCGGCACCGTCCATCTGACAAGCGCTGGCCATCTCACCGGGACGTCGGCTACGGGCACGTTCTCTATCACGATGAAGGGGACAGATGCGCTAGGGGTTACCAGCAGCGACACCTTCCTCTGGTCCAACCTCGCGGCCAGCACGCCAGCGAACAAGACTACTACCCGACCCGGAAGCGGGACGTCCGCTCCGACCGTCACCCTGAGCGCCACCGGCGGCTCGGGTCCATACACCTGGGCCGCCAACCCAGCGGGATCGTTGCCGACATGGCTCACTCTGACCGGCAACACACTCACGGCAGCCATCACGTCGTCTACGACCACAAAGACGTACACGATCGGCCTGATCGTCACCGACGCCGGCGGAGCCTCCAGAACTATTTCGTTCACCTGGAAGATCCAATGATCAGCCAGATGCGTGCCGAACTTCATCGGTTGGCGCGGCGCTTCCGCGATGGGACCAGCGATGCCGGCACCACGATGGCCGAGCTTGTTACTGCGATGGCCCTTATGACCGTCTTCATGACGATCTTCACGACGTCCGTCGCTCTCATGTACCGATCCATAAACAAGGTGACCTCGTTGTCCGATAGCGCAACACAGCTCAATCAGGCTTTCGTTCGCCTCGATCGGGAGGTTCGTTACGCAGCGGCCGTGAGTCAGCCCGGAATTACGACGAACGGCGGTTGGTATGTCGAACTTAAGACGACGAACACCGGCGCCACGGTGTGCACGCAGTTTCGTGTTAACCCTAGTGCGAAACAACTTCAGCGGCGCACCTGGTCAGTCACCAGCGCCGGTGCGGCGACTAATATTACGTCCTGGATTCCGCTCGCCTCGGGCGTGACGAACGGCAACGTGCTGCCGGGAGCCGCGAATCCTCCGTTCGTATTGACCCCCCCGAGCGCTACTTTCACGTATCAGACACTGGGTGTTCGGCTTCTAGTGTCGTCCGGTTCTGGCGATGCTCCGACTACCTCAGTCAGTGCGGTCACCTATACCGCCCTCAATTCAACGGTGGCGACGACGTCCACCGACGTCTGCACCGAGGTTGCGCGACCATGAGACTTCATTGCACCGTCAGTCGCTGGATCTCACGAAGGCGACCAACAGCTGGCGACGATCGCGGCTCACTGCCCCTCCTCATGCTGACGATACTGATCGGCTTATCGGTTAGCTCGCTGATGATCCCGATGATCATTACCCAAAACACCGCGACTCGTGTCAGCATCGCGAGAGTGCATTCGCTGGACGCCGCACAAGCTGGCTTCGATATTGTGCTAGGCGAGATTCGATCAGCGGTCAACGCCTCCGGTGACGGCTTGGCCTCAAAGCTTCCCTGCACGGATACCCCGGGCGGCTATAAAGACAATCCACAGTCCGGGTCGGTCGCCAGCGCAGGCCGCGGTCGCTATCAGGTCTACGTCGGTTATTACGACGTCGATCCGTCCGCCAAGGGTGACCCGTGGCTTGCGGCGAACGACATTCGATGCGTGCCAGGATTCGGGACCCAGCACGTGCCGAACTTCGCATTTCTGCAATCAACTGGACCGATTCTGCCAGCGGCGCGTTCACCGGGCCAAACGTCCGCACCCTAACCACTACCTACACCTTCAAGACCGACAACCAGAACATCGCCGGCGGCGAGATCCCCATTTACCACACGGGCACCCTGGCGCTGTGCATGGATGCGGGGTCGGAGAATCCGGGTGCAGGCGCGCTGCTCACAGTGCAGGCCTGTACCAGTCCGAAGACAAGCCAGCAGCTTTTCGCGTACAACTCCGACCTTTCCTTACAGCTAGTAGCGTCGTCGCCCCCGATGTGCCTGGATGCTGGCGCACTGCCACACATTCTTGGAACGAACGTAGTTTTCCAGCCCTGTACGACGCCAGCGAACGCACGGCAGCAGTGGAGTATTGACGATAGCTCGAACTTTCAAGGCGCCACGACCTCCGGGACCCTCGACGGGTCCTGCTTCAAGATTCAGAATTCGAACACTGTCGGGAGCCCCGTCGTACTCGCGACTTGCAGTGGGAACTTCGATATCAACCAAACCTGGGTGCCGGAGCCCGCTGTCGGCGCCGGGGCGGCAGGGCTGCCCTTGAACGGAAATTCACCGCCACAACTGGTCAATTTCCAGCAGTTCGGACGTTGCTTGGACGTCACCAACCAGACCCCGGATGCGACTACCTCGGGAGAGCCCGGCGGGGGAAACTACCTCATCGCGTACCCATGCAAGCAGGCTCCGAATCCGGCAAAGGTCCTGTGGAACCAGAAATTCTCTGTCAACTCCACCGGCGAGATAGTCACCGTCTACACGAACAACAACAATTACTGCCTGCAGAGCCCGGGAAATAGCCTCACGGGCAGTTATGTACGAACCGTCGCCTGCCCGACCGGGACTCCGCCGACGAATCTTGTTTGGACCTATAACGGAACGGCGGACTCAAGCGGTAAGGAATTGCCGTACTCGAAGAAATACACCATCGTCGACTCGTCATCGCCGAGTCTGTGTCTGTCGCTCAGCGCCAATAGTGATCAATACAAAGGTGCCTATAACAAGACAGTCGTCGCGCCGTGCGATGGTTCCCTGTTGCAGAAGTGGAATGCCGATCCGAACATCCAGATTCCAAACCTGCAAAACACCGGCGAGAAGTAGGCCGCGATGCGCTAGGAGTTACCCCGACGCTCCTCGCTACCCAGCGCTGACCGCGAGTTCATTCCGGCGATCAGCCTGCCGGACCGAGGCGTAGTTCGGCGCGCCCGCGGGCATCATGCGACGCAGCCTCAATGCGGCTGCAGCCGATGCCAGACAGAACATGACCTGCATCGCGATGAAACCGGCAGGCAGATGCATACCCAACAACGCACTGGACAAGATCGGGCCAATAGCCGTGGCAACAGTCGAGGCGCCGGTGACCGCTGCCATCGTCCGTCCGGCCGCGCCCTCAGGAGCAAGCGCCGCCGCCAGTGGCGACAGGATCGGCGCCATCATCGTTTCGCCAAAGGACAATGCGAGGAAACCGATCAGCACAAAGGCACCGTCGGAACCGGAGATGATCAGCGGTAACCCGAAGATCAACCAGCACACCACCCACAACATTGCGCAAGTGGCGAGTAACGAGGTGCCTCGGCGTTTGCGGGTGTAAGCAACGACCGGACCAGTCAGGGCGGCAACGAGAATCGCGTTCATCGCAACCGCAGCCCCGAGCAGCGCTGGGCTAACCGTGGTCGAGTCCAGCACGTAGGCGGGCAGTCCGGCATCGTATTGCGCGTAGCAGGCGAGCGTGATCAACAGTGAGATGCCGAGCAGCCATCGGACCGGGCGCTTGGCAAGGATGTCGCGGTAGGACACGGTCTCGCCCGCACCTTGACTCGCCAGCACACCGGCGTGCGCGCCACGCCCGGCGAGCCCGACGGCCACAGCACTGATGAGCGAGGCAACGACGGCGACAACGTAGACCGGCCGCATCGCAGCTTGGCTGGACAGGTCGACCAGGCTGCCGCCGAGCGCCGCGCCAGCGGCCGCCGCGAGGTTGATGGCGATGAATTGCCAGGCGAAGACGTCGCGCCGCTGTTCTGGCGCCGTTCTTGCGAGCAGCATCACCTGGATAGCCGGTTGGGCCAGCGCCAGCGCGGCGCCAAAGCCAGCCGCGACCAGAAAGATGGCGTCGGGCGTGGTCGCCACCGCCAGTAGCGCGGTAAACAGCGCAAGGCCAAGCCGCGCCAGCACCGCCACGACGGTCGGATTCGCCCGATCGGCCAGCCAGCCGGCCAGCGGCGCGGCAACGATCGATCCGACCGCGAATGCCGTGAAAGTGCCCGCAGCGACACCGGACCCGAGCCCTCGCGCGTCGGAAATATCGGCATACAGGAAGGGGAAGACGGCACCCCAGCCCCCGGTGGCAAGTGCGCCACCAGCTAGTAGGACGAGGGTCCGCCCGAGACCGGAACGCACAGTGCCTCCTCAGGATGTCTTGCTGGGCTTGTTGGACAAGGTAAGTTCGAAATCGAATGTTCGATATCGAAGTAATAGTACACTGTCCAACATGGCGAAGCAGACGGGTATTCCGGCTCCGAGACCGCGCCCAAAGCGGTCGGCGGCGTTGGTCGAGTACGAGACGGCCGTTGCCGGATTCACGGCGGCAGGCGCCGACGAGACCGTCCAGCGAGTCGTCACTGCCCTAGCGCGGATAACCAAGAGATTGGACGGTTTCTACCGCGCACAACTTGCCGATCTTGATCTACAACGCGGCGACTGGGGCGTCCTCCAGGAGCTTGCTTTTCATGCCGGCGTCGACGGGTGCTCGACTCCGTCCCGGCTTGCAGATGTTGTCGGCGTCTCCCCCTCGACCATGACCCACCGGTTGGATCTGATGGCCCAACGCGGACTCGTCGAGCGCGCGGTGGACGAAGAAAACCGAACCCGGAGCAAGGTGAAGCTGACGCGCGCCGGCCGCGACCTCTTTCAGCGGGCGATCCTTGATGCCGATGTCGCAGAGTCCGAAGTACTAGCCGCCCTCGAACCAGACGACCAAGCCAAGCTGGCCGACCTGCTCGAGCGACTGTTGGCCGGGTTTCCGTCCTCCTGATCCGGATCCGGGAGGTTGGTACGCCACGATTGGTATACCGCTGAGTCGCCATGACGCCGCGTGGGTATACCAACTGTGAGCGCGATCGGCCCCCGATGTCGATGCCTGGAGGAATAGTTGAATGCTCAACTCTGTTGTGCCATGATTGATGCCAAGTAACGAGGAGACCGCCATGTCTGTGTTCCGCTTGAACCACGCCGTGCTCTACGTCCGCAATGTCGCCGAGAGCGTGGCGTTTTACCGAGATATCCTCGGTTTCGAATACATTCCCGGCGGCGACGCCATCCGTGGCGGGGCATTCTTGCGTGCCCCCGGCTCGACCAACGACCACGATCTGGGCCTTTTCGAGCTCGGTGCGCAGGCAGGACCTTCCGGCGCCGGACGCACATCAGTCGGCATGTATCACCTCGCGTGGGAGGTCGACACCCTCGGTGACCTGGAGGAGTTGGCCGGCAGGCTGGCTGAGGCCAACTCGCTGGTCGGCGCCTCGGATCATGGCACCACCAAATCGCTGTACGCCAAGGACCCGAATGGCTTGGAATTTGAAGTCGTCTGGCTGATCCCGGCGGATCTGCTCACCGACGCCGACCGCACGAAGTCTTCGAGCATCGGCGCCCTCGATCTCGGACGCGAAATCGCACGTTTCGGCCGCGACACGCACGGCGGCGTCGGCGTATCACGCACCTCCGTTACTGCCCCCGTCTAACCACCCGTCTAACCGCTGGCGAATTGTGTAACGCTCGGCACCCCCTGGGTGCCGAGCGTTACACAATTCGCCACGGTGGTTTGTTGGCCTGCGGTTAGCAGGCTTTGCCGGTCAGCAGCGCCAGCAGATACTGCACCCACTGCGCCAGCGTTCCGCTCGGGCCAGGCGGCAGCACGCACGCTTTCTGTACCTGGAGGTTTGCCGCAACGCTGGTGCCGTCGGCAGCCTGCGCGGTCAGTTTGTGCGCGCCCACGGTCGTCGCCCTCGGAATCGCCACCGTGGCGGCTGCCTTACCCTGCGCATTGGTGGTCACCGACGCAACATGGGTGGTATCCAATAGCAGCGTCAGTGGCGTCGACGGGCTCCAACCATCCAAGGTCACTTTCACATTCTTGCCAGCCGCCACTGTTGACGGCGCCAGCTTGATCGTGCCCTTCTGGACGGGTGGTATCGCGGCAACGGGACGGATCCGCACTACCTGCGGATCGTGGTCAGAAACCTGATCAGCAAACTCGGAATTGATGTGGATTACGTCGTACTGAACCGCTGCAACACCAGCATCGGTCAATGGCTTCGAGACGAAGATATGGTCAAGCACCTGCGAGATTCCATTGAAGTTGTAAGTGTATTGCTCATCCTGAGGCAGCGTGTTGATCAGGTCGGTCAGCGTAGCGCCGTCGTCTGTGAGTGTCTTGACGGGAGCCGAGAATTGGTAGTCGTTGAAGTCGCCGGCTAGGACGACGTTCGCCCGGGGATCCGCTGCGAGCACCTGCTTCACAAATCCATTGAGGACGGTTGCCTGTTCGGTGCGCTGAATTTCAGAACTGCGGGCCGCAGGCTGGTACCGCCCGTCCGAGTCCTGGTCACCGAGCTTTGAGTCGAAGTGGTTTCCCACCACGATGACCTTCTTACCGTCAAAGGTGAACTCGCCCGCCAGCGGTTTGCGGCTGTCGGTCCACGCGACGTTGGTCGGGTCGACGCGACCGGGCGAGGCGGAAAGTTCGGCGGTGTGGTCCGATCCCGTCGAGACTGTCACGGCAGTTGTCGAATCGCCACCCGCCTTGGCATCGAAGCTCACCCGCACGGGGTTATAGAGAAAGACCACTCGAATGTTGCCACCGGGTTGGCCGCCGTCTGCGTCGTTTACCGGATTCACCGAGGCCGATTGATATGCGGGGCCGCCCGCAGCAACGATGGCATCGGTGAACTTCGTGATCGTCACGTCCGCTGCAACAACGCCGTCGTCGGTCGCACCGTCATTGTCCTGAATTTCCTCGACCGAGATGATGTCCGGCGAAGCGAGGTTCTTGACCACGCCAGCCGCCAATCGGTCGAACTTCGATTGCGGATCGGACGGCGCGAGGTTCTCTACGTTGTAGGTCGCGACGGCGAGCTGATCGGCGGCTTGCGGCGTTGCCGATGTACCTGTGAGGCCGTTGTTCTGATACGAACCGACCTGCGTCGCGGCGATGTCGTAACCGCCGAAGGTGGACCAGTCCACCGGGCCAGTCGTCGGCCCATTCAATTGGTCACCGACGTTCGCCGCTGGGACGGTGCCGCTCACCGGCGTCACCAACAGCCGACCCGCAGGCACTTGGTCGTAACCGGCGATATAGGTACCACCACGAGGGGTCATCTGCTCGCCGGGCTTGGTCGTCACATAGATCTCGCCGAATTCATTGCCAGGTCCGACGACCTTGGCATTGTCGAGTTCGACGAGCATCCCCTCGTGTGCTTCGAAGAACTCCTGCGCGGACCTGGCTGGGTCCAACGGGCTGGTGGTCTCGATGCTGTGCGGAGCGTCGGCAGCCCCAGGTGCCGCGAACTGGTCGGGCACGGTGGTCGACGTCAGTAGGAGCGGGCTCGGCGGAGTTACGCCTTTCTGGATCGTGGTAACCAGCGTCGGATCAATCTCGGTGGTGGACAAGCTCGACGTCGTGCTCAGCGTTTCACCCGATGCCAACGGGTAGAAGTCCTTTACTGCTCCCGTCACCAGGACGGAATCTCCGACCGCAACGGAGGCGCTGCTGGTAAAGACGAAGACGCCAGACGACGCGGCCGGGCGGGTCGGATCCGGATTCGGTTCCTGCATGAAGAAACCCTTGCTACTACCAGCGGTGCGGACCGCGGTGACGATGCCAGGCACCTTCGTTACGGACTGGCCATCGAGCGGCGACTTCCAACTGGAACCCTGTACATCCTGAATTGTGACGGTGCCGGGTACGCAGGCATCCGGGGTCGGAGTCGCGCCACAATCGGTGCCGCCGCCGCCTCCGGTGCTGGTGCCAGCCGCCTTCGGGGTCGGCGCCGCAGCTACGAAATCGGCGCTGTTGGCGTCGGTGTCAGCTTCTGTGGCCGACCGTTGATCCGAGGTGGAGTTGGTCAGTCCCGGTGCCGCGGCGGCGCCCTCGAAATCGTTCGCCGTGCCGTACCCGACGAAGTCCTGTACGCCCGGTGCGCCGTGACAGGCGGCGGCGCACCCAAGCGCAACCGTTGAGGTAACGAGTGCCACTTTGCCTGCGGCGGCTGACATCGCGATCGAGCCCACCGCGTCGGGAGTGGGCAAAGGCGCCGGCATTGCGGCCCCCGCACCCTCCTGCACCAGATAGAAACCGCCCGCGGCGACGGAACCGGTCAACTGGGTGACTTGATAGCTGGTGCCACTCGCTGAGGCGTACTGGACCGACCAACCGGTCAGGTCGACGGTTGAAGCGGAGGCGTTGTAGAGCTCAATGAAGTCATTCGTCAACGGAGCGCCGGCGTTGCCGCCGCCGCCGTATACCTCCGAGATGACAACGGTTGAGCTGGGTGCGGCCGCGGCAACTGATGCCAACGCCACCAGGCCTGTGGTTGCCAGCGCAACAGCTGAAAACACAGCTACCGCCTTGTGCTTGCCGGCCCGTCCCCGCATCCCGGCCGAGTCCTTGGCTGCTTCGCTGGGCGTTTGCCTGTTGACGAACTTCGGATGCCTGCTGACGGACATGGAGGATCTCCCCAGGGTCGGATACGGCGGGTGCTCGACAAATCCTCCGGCCGCTGAGTGGACGCCCGGTGATGCTCGGCACCCTAACCGGTGTCGGGTGGGTGAAGATAGGGGCTTCCGGGCGTTTTTACCGTGAAGTGCCAATGAAGCTATTCGCGACGAAGATCCACTTGTCAGGTTGTGCCAGCGCGTCGTCGATCAGCTGGCCAGAAACCCGGCGAGATGCACTCCGACCTGCTCCGTCTCGATCAGAAAGCCATCGTGCCCATAGCGGCTCGCGATCTCTCGATAGCTCGCGCCGGGAATGCGCGCAGCGATCTCAGCCTGTTGGGAAGTCGGATAGAGGCGATCGGAATCGACGGCAACCACGAGTGTCGATGCGGTGACCGTCGCCAGCGCGGCCGCGATGCCGCCCCGGTCGCGGCCCACGTCATGGGAGTTCATCGACTCGCTCAGAGTCACATAGCTGCCGGCGTCGAACCGTGCTGCCAGCTTGTCGGCATGGTGATCAAGATAGGACTCGACTGCGTAACGTCCGCTACCGATCCAAGGGCGGCCGTCGTCCTGTGGCTCCCGACCGAACCTAGCGGCCAGTTCGAATTCGCTTCGATAACTGATGTGGGCGATACGCCGGGCGATCCCTAAACCTGCTATCGGGCCCAAAGCCCGACCACCAACCGGCGACCCGGCAAATGAATCTCCGGTAGCCGATTCTTCCGAACCAGCGTCGTAATAGTCGCCCCCGCGCCACGCCGGATCTGCCCGAATAGCGTGTATCTGCGTAGAACAAAGGCCAATCTGTTCCGCGGACGCCGCCGCGGTACTGGCCACCACGGCCAGTCGGCTTACGCGTTCGGGATGCGTCACCGCCCATTCGAGCGCGCGCATGCCCCCCATCGAACCACCGATCACCAGCGCCCACCGGTCGATACCCAGCGCATCGGCTACTGCCACCTCGGCCGACACCTGATCACGTACTGTCAGATAGGGAAACCTCGAACCGTAGGCAGCGCCGTCCGGCGCTGGGCTGCTGGGCCCTGTGGTGCCCTGGCAGCCACCCAGAACGTTCGTAGCCACCACGAACCATCGGTTCGTGTCCAGACCGCGGCCCGGGCCGACCAGGTCATCCCACCAGCCAGCGGTTGGATGACCTGGCCCCGCGGAACCGGTCACATGGGAATCACCAGTCAGCGCGTGCTCAACGAGCACCGCATTGTCACCGGTGAAATCTCCCCATGTTTCGTAGGCGATAGTCAGTTCGGAGAGCTTTTCGCCTGATTCGAGGTCGAGTGCTCCTGTCGAGATGAACCGTCGATGACCGGGGTCATCGCCGAATCGCCAGTACGCGTTGCGCGCCGCCACCTTATGGATAGCCTCTTGTCTTCCGATGTTGGGCCTCGGTCCCGATCAGGCCTTCGCGGCTGCGAATCCCTGTTCGAGATCAGCAAGAATGTCGTCGATGCCTTCGATGCCCACGGCCAGCCGAACCAGGCCGGGTGTAACCCCAGAGGCAAGCTGCTCCTCCGGTGTCAGCTGCGAATGCGTCGTACTCGCAGGGTGAATGACCAGGCTGCGAACATCACCGATGTTGGCAACGTGGCTGTGCAAGGTCAGCGCCTCCACAAACTTCTTACCTGCGTCGATGCCGCCGGCAATCTCGAATGCCAGCACGGCGCCCGCGCCCTTCGGCGCGTATTTCTGCGCGAGGGCGTAATACGGCGAGGACGGCAGGCTGGCATACAGAACTCTCTCGACCTGACCGTGCCGCTCGAGATAGTCGGCGACCTTCGCCGCATTGGCTACGTGGCGTTCGACCCGAAGACTGAGAGTCTCCAGCCCCTGGATGAACTGGAATGCGTTGAACGGCGATACGGCTGGCCCGAGGTCGCGCAGAAGCTGAACCCTCGCCTTGAGAATGAACGCGAGGTTGGCGCCCAACGCCGAACCGACGCCCAGGTCACGTGCGTACACGAGGCCGTGGTAGCTCGGATCAGGCTGATTGTAATTGGGGAAACGCTCAGGCGAGGCGGCGAAGTCGAATGACCCGGAATCGACGATCAGGCCGCCGATCGAGGTCCCGTGCCCGCCTATGTACTTGGTGGCCGAGTGCACGACGATGTCTGCGCCGAATTCGAAGGGCCGGATGAGATAAGGCGTGGCGACGGTGTTGTCGACGATCAACGGGACGCCCACCTCGTGAGCAACAGCCGCTACCGCCTCGATGTCCAGGATGTCAGACTTCGGGTTCGGGATGCTTTCGCCAAAGAACAGCTTGGTATTGTCGCGCACCGCAGCGCGCCAACTGGCCGGGTCTGCCGGGTCGTCCACGAAGCTGACCTGCACGCCGAGCTTCGGAAGGGTGTAATGCAGCAGGTTGTACGTGCCGCCATATAGCGAGGACGAGGACACGATGTGATCGCCCGCCTCTGCGATATTGAGGATTGCGATCGTCTCGGCCGCCTGCCCAGAGGCGACGAGCAGAGCGCCGACGCCGCCTTCGAGCGCGGCGATGCGTTCCTCCACGACGGCCTGCGTCGGGTTCATGATGCGGGTATAGATATTGCCGAACTCAGCCAGCGCAAAGAGGTTCTTGGCGTGTTCGGAGGAATTGAAGACATAGGACGTCGTTTGGTAGATGGGCACAGCGCGCGCATTGGTAGCGGCATCGGGCGTGGCGCCTGAGTGGATCTGCTTGGTTTCGAAAGACCAGTTGGCCGGATCGGTCATGCGGTTACTCCTGCTCGTGATCGGTAGGAATCGCTCCCAGTGAGCCGGAAGCTGCCCGGCTCGGCTCAGAGTTGATTCGAAGGAATGCGGCATTGCCGCGTTTCAAGGCGCCTCGGGAATCAACAACCACGACAGGTCGGGCGCCGGTCAGCCATGAACTCGACACGACGTCGAGAGCTCACGGCCACCATGCTCGTCACGATACCGCGACCACTGCACATAGTCTACGTAGTAGCTAGACATTGCCGTTTCCGTTCAGGCATCGCAGAATGCCGTTGCTGCCCGTTCGCGCTGGGCTCGCTCAGGCTAGATCTGGACGAACCGACAGCACCGGGCAATTCGCCGACAGGATGATCTGCTGGGCATTGCTGCCGAGTAGCAGTTTGCCGACCAGGGATTTGCGCCGCAGGCCCACCACGATCAGTGACGCGGGCAGGGCGTCAGCTGCTTTGAGGACCTCTTCGGCCACGTCTCGTGCATCAAGTGCCTGTCGTACGTCGCCCTTGATACCCCGTTGTGCGATGCGGCTTCGGACTGCTTCCAGATCCTTCTCCTCGGCGAAGGTCGGATCGGCGAAGTTACTTCCAACAACGACGTTGAGCACCACGAGGTCTTGATCCGTGGTTTTGGCAGCCTGCATGCCGGCCTCAAGCGCGGCGAAGCCTTCGGCCGAGGGAACATAACTCACCAGAACGGTCATCGAGTGCCCTTCGTCAGTTCGAGCCCAGCTCATAATAGGCTCTGGGCGTGGCTGACGGCACGAACCGATGGGCCGAACTTACCGGTGGCAGCTCCGGCGCGAAGTATGCCGCTCGGATCGACGCGCTGGCAGCCGACGGGCGCGACATGCACGGCGAAGCAAACTTCTGCCGGTCATTGGTAAATCCCGGAGCCCGCATCCTGGACGCCGGCTGTGGAACGGGCAGGGTATCGATCCGCCTGGCAGAGCTGGGCTTCGACTGCGTAGGCGCCGACGCCGATGCCTCAATGCTGGCGGTCGCCCGCGACAGGGCACCGCAGATCGCCTGGTACCTCACCGATCTCGAGGCCAGCTGGCCACTTTCCAGTGCCGGCATCTTCGACCTCGTCGTCGCCGCCGGAAACGTGATCCCGTTGCTCCGGCCCGGCAGCCTAGGCACGGTCGTGACCCATCTGGCGGCTCGGACGAAGCACGGTGGTTGGCTCGTGGCCGGGTTCGGGCTCGACGCGGGGCACCTGCCGCCGGGCTGCCCAGTGACCCCGCTGGCTGACTACGACGAGGCCTGCAGCGAAGCAGGATTGACCGAAGTTGCAACCTCTTCGACCTGGGACGGCGCGGCCTTCGACCCACGGTCGGGCTATGTCGTGCGCGTGCACCGAAAGCCCAAATCGGCATAGCGAGATCGTCAGTACCGATCGTCAGTACAGATCGTCAGTACAGATCGTCAGTAAACAGAGCGACCGCGTCGGCAAAGCTGTCGTAGGCGTGCGACAGACTAGGTCCCGTAAGGATGGCGGCCCTGGACCAGCACCCATACAGGTAAGACGGGTACCGATACAGGTAAGACCAGTACCGATACAAGTGATAAGTGGGAGCAGTGAGATGGCGGGACGTCGAAAGACCGGATTGACCCCAGAGGCGGTGGCTGTCATGCGTGGCCAACTGGCCGACGGTAAGCGTGTTCGAGTGCGGTTGGCAGATCCACAGTTCGGCGCCGGCACGACGGGCGCGGTAACGAGGATTGGTGATCCGGCTGTCGACGGCGCCGACTACGTCACTGTTCGAGTCAGTGTGAACGGTCATACCGATGAATTACCGTTTGCGCCCAACGAGCTCGACCTGCCCGCCTCCAAGGCCGTGCCGTCGAAAGCCTCGAAAGTCACGTCGAGGAGCACCAGCAGGCGACGGTCCACGCCCAAGCCGACGGTCAAACCACCAGCTGGAGTCGATACGCCGTCAACCGCAGCCCCCGATTCACGATCGGGCGACTCTGCGCCCGCCAAAATCTCCACACCCACTCCGGCCGCTGCTCACACCGTCGATCCGCCAACCGAGGCTTCTCGGCCAGTCAAGGTTGCCTCACGTCGAAAAGCAGGCGCCCCTGCCAAGATCAGCATCACGATCACTTCGACCGGCGCGGCCTGGTCAGTCAGTGCACTGCGGGGTGCAAAATCCGTAGCGAAGTCGCTGGCGGTGCCACCCGGGGTAGTTACTGCCGTCGCTGAACTACTCGCCCAACCCAGCATCTCGGAGGCCGTTGCCGAGGTGAACGAGACCGCGCTGGCCGAGACCGAGCAACGCGCTGCCAAACTCCGTGCCGAGCTCGCCGAGCTCGACGCCGTGCTCGCCGCACACCGGGTGCCCGCCGGGTAACGTCGAGTAAGTGCCTCACGACATCACCGAACTGACTCCACCGCGCGCCGCGCGAAAGCCCATCGCGCGAATTCACCACGGTGACACCTTCACCGATGATTACGAATGGCTGCGCGACAAGAGCGACTCCGAGGTCTTGCAATACCTTGAAGCGGAGAACGCCTACACCGACGTACGGACCGCACACCTCGAGCCGCTGAGACGGCAGATCTTCGATGAGATCGCTGCTCGAACCAAACAGACGGATCTGTCGGTCCCGGTCCGCCGCGGCGGATTCTGGTACTACAGCCGGACGGTTGAGGGCCAGCAGTATGCAATTCACTGCCGGGTGCCGGCGGTCGGCGATCGCCCGCCGGATGTTCCAACGGCTACGGAAGACTCACCTGCTGCGGTCGCCGGCGAGCAGATCATGCTGGACGGCAACGACATCGCCGGCGATTCGGAATTCTTCTCCCTCGGAACGCTCGATACCTCACCCGACGGCAATCTCCTCGCATACTCGGTGGATCTGAGCGGCGACGAGCGATTTACCTTGCGGATCAAGGACTTACGCTCGGGCGTGGATCTACCCGACGAGATAGCGGGCGTTTTCTACTCCTCGGCCTGGTCCGCCGATGCCAGCTCGATCTTCTACGTCACTGTCGATGACGCCTGGCGCCCGAATCAGGTCTGGCGACATATTGTCGGCACCGATTCATCAACGGACGTTGTCGTTTTTTCCGAGCCCGACGAGAGATTCTGGGTTGGCGTCGACCTGACCCGGAACAAGCAGGCCATCCAGATCACCGTTGGCAGCAAGCTCACCAGTGAGGTCTGGTTCATCGACGCGGCCTCGCCAGGATCAGCTCCGGTCGTCGTCGAGCCACGACGCGAAGGCGTCGAATACGAGGTCGAACATGCCGGCGATCAACTACTCATCGTGCACAACACCAACGCGATAAATTTCGAGCTCAGCACGACCACCCTGGATTCGATGGGAGCGGCAGGCTGGCGAACGCTCATTCCTGGCAGCAAGGAGCGTCGACTGCTGGCAATAGATGCCTTTGCCGATCATGCCGTCTTGTACGAACGAACGAACGGGTTGACGAACCTCTCGGTGATGCGACGCGCGGGTCATGACTTCGCCGACGCGGAACCGATCACCTTCGATGAGGCGCTCTACAGCGTTGGCCCGGCGGGCAACCCGGAGTGGAACACACCGACTTATCGGCTCAGCTTCGGTTCGATGATCACGCCGGACACGGTCTATGACTACGACCTCGCGACGAAAACCCTGTTGCTGCGCAAGCAACAAGCTGTGTTGGGCGATGTCGATCTGTCGCAGTACCGGCAATCCCGCGAATGGGCCGAAGCTCCTGACGGCACCCGTATTCCGTTGTCAATCGTGGCTCGGGCAGACGCAGCAAGGGACGGCAACGCACCCGTCGTCCTCTACGGGTACGGCTCCTACGAGCACTCCATCGATCCGTACTTCTCGATCCCCCGATTGTCGCTTCTGGATCGCGGCGTCGTCTACGTGATCGCCCACGTCCGAGGCGGCGGCGAGATGGGACGCCACTGGTACGACGAGGGCAAAATGCTGTCGAAACGCAATACCTTCACCGACTTCATCGCCGCCGCCCGGCATCTGGTCAGCGCCGGCTGGACACGTCCGGAACGCATTGTCGCCCAGGGCGGTAGTGCCGGCGGCCTGTTGATGGGCGCGGTCGCCAACCTTGCGCCAGAGGCCTTCGGCGCCATTGTGGCGCAGGTGCCTTTCGTCGACGCGCTCACGACGATTCTCGATCCGTCCTTACCCCTGACCGTGACCGAGTGGGAGGAGTGGGGCAACCCGCTCGCCGACCCCGAGGTCTACCGGTACATGAAGTCCTACACGCCCTACGAGAACGTCGAAGCCAAGGACTACCCAGCTATCCTGGCGATCACCAGCTTGAACGACACCCGCGTGTTCTACGTCGAGCCGGCGAAGTGGATCGCAAAGCTACGAGCGACAGCCACGGGCTCGGCGCAGATCCTGTTGAAGACCGAGATGGACGCCGGACACGGCGGCCGCAGCGGGCGATATGACGCCTGGCGAGAACTCGCCTTCAGTCTCGCCTGGCAGCTGGATGCCCTGCAGGTGGGCGCCCAGACGCCCGACGTCAGCGGAGTGGCCCGTCCTGTCTAGCGGCCAAACTCATCACACCTGGCCCGACAACACTGGACACTCATTGAAAAACGCGCTCTCATTCCAGTGCGCCCAGGTTGCTGACTCGTCGACTCGAGCGCAGGGCACGGCCGAGGCAACCGGACCTCGATACGGCCAATGCAGATCGTGACCGAGACGGGTGGTAGTGCGTGGCGCAGATCGAAGCGAGCGCGGACCTCGAAGCTGGCCTTCCCGGCTGGCGTCGAAACAATTATGCCGCCATGCTCTGCGTCTTCCTGCTGACCGCGTCGTTTTCCTTCACGACACCCTTCTTGCCGCTCTACCTCCGCCAGCTCGATGGCATCAGTGGGCCGCAGGCCGCGCTCTGGGCCGGCATCGCATCTGGCCTCGGCGGCCTCGGATCGTTCGTCACCGGGCCAATCTGGGGAGCGCTTGGCGACCGGTACGGCCGAAAACTGATGCTGGTACGAGCCTCATTCGGTGGCGCGACAGGATTGTTGCTGATCGGGTTGGCGACGAGCGTCTGGCAGGTCGTGCTGTTCCGGATGTTGATCGGAGTGATGGCGGGCGCGCCTGCAGCGGCGATGGCCCTGATGGCCACCGGCACACCCCGTTCCTTACTACCGCGCGCCCTCGGCCATCTGCAGGCCTCGACCTTGATCGGCGTCGCGCTCGGTCCGGTCCTGGCGGCGTCATTGATCAGCGCGCTCGGCTACCGGACGACCTTCATCACGGCGGGCATCCTGATGTTCTCCGGCGCCACCGTCGCGACCTTCATGATCCAGGAACAGCGGATTCCTCGACCCAAACCGGCCGCACCCGGGACCGTCGACCCTGAGGTGGTCGCGGTCGCCGAGGTGCCCCGGCCGGGCGCTCTGCGACAGATGCTGCGTTCGCGCGTCGTCTGGGCGGCGCTAGGTCTCGTACTCAGCGTGAGTTTTGCCGCGCCGATGATCCAGCCGATCCTCGCGCCGTATGTCGGGACCTTGCTACCGGACGGTGCCTCTACTACCGCGACTGTCGGCTGGCTCTTCTTCGGCATCTCGATCGCCAGCGCGTCGGCGGCAATGATGTCGGGCCGGTTGATTCGTCGGTTCGGATTGCAGACGGTATTGCTCACCGCGACCGTCGGTGTGGCACTCTTCCTGATTCCGGCGGGCACCGTGCAGGAGGTGTGGCAGCTGGCGGTACTGGTCATCACGATGTCCTTGTTCGGCGGGGCGCTCCAGACCAGCACCGTCGCACTGCTGCCCAGCGTGGTGGACTCGTCCTCAGTCAGCTCCATCTTCGGGCTCTATCAGAGTGCGTCGGCGTTGTCGGCACAGCTCGGCCCGGCACTCGGCGGCGCTCTCGCGGTGGCGGTCGGATTCCGGCATGTCTTTCCGATAGCGGGGACCGCACTGCTTGTGCTCGGACTGCCGATGTTCGTCGTGTTCCGGCGGGTAGTCGCCTCCGAAGGCGCGCGACAATCAGCCGCCGCATCGGTGGGCGGGGCGCAACCGCTGCCCAGCTGACCTGGGCCAAACTCGGGAACGAGACTCGTAGCATCACGTCAAAAGGAAAGGTCAGGCATGAGTGCACCGAAGCCACATATCAACGATCAGAACCGTCAGATCATCGAGCAGTTTCGCGCCAACGGCGGTCGATCGACCGGTGGCGGCGAGGAGTCGATCGTGTTGCTCACGCACACTGGCCGAAAGAGTGGCCGCTCCTACACCAATCCGCTGGCATGCGTGGCAGACGGGGACGATCTGATCATCGCTGGGACCAAGGGCGGCACCCCGACGCACCCCGAGTGGTATCTGAACCTGGTCGCGAACCCGATCGTCACCGTTGAATGGGATGGTCAGAAATACTCAGCCGAGGCGCAGACGGTGCCTGCCTCGCCGGAACGCGATCGACTGATCGGATTGCTATCGGTGGCGCTGCCGAAGCTCCCTCGGTACGAAGAGAAAACCGCGGGAGTCCGCGAGATACCGATCATTCGCCTCATCCGCAACGCAGACTGATCGCATACCGCATGCAGCGGTGCAATACTCGGCTCATGACTGATGACACGGCTCGGGAACGAGCGATCTACCAGGCCCTGATGGCTGTTGACGAAGTCGCCGCCGCGCTGCAGGCCCACCTGATCGCAGAGCACGATGCCAATCCCGAACGTGCGGCCTCGATGAGCACTTCCACCAGCTCGTTCAAGCTGTTACAGCAGGCGCGCGAACGCCTCGGGGAGGGCCTGCGGGCGATCGACGCCGAATCAATCGGAGTTTCTGATGACATATCCCTCAGAAAAGTGAATTAGTATTTGCTGCACTGGTACGTCCTCTTGAAGAGCTCTTCGGTGCGTGATACCTTCGCCAAGCCTGGTCTCGTTTGCGAGACTGCGCACCACCGGGCCTAGGAGTCGAAGGAGCCGCCGTGAAGCTCGGGCTGCACGTCAACAGCTTCAGCTGGCCCGGCGACGTCCCTGAGATCGGTCCCACCCTGGCGCGCATTGCCGTCGCTGCCGAAGATGCCGGCTTCGCCCGGCTGACGGTGATGGATCACCTGTGGCAGATCAGCATGCTCGGCGAAGAGAACGACGCGATGCTCGAGGCGTACACCACCCTCGGCTTCGTAGCTGCCCGGACCAGGACGATCGAGCTGTCAACTTTGGTGACCGGTGCCGTCTATCGCTCCCCCGGCCTGCTGGCGAAAGCCGTCACGACCTTGGACGTGCTGTCTGGCGGCCGGGCATGGCTGGGCATCGGCGCGGCGTGGAACGAGCAAGAAGCAACGGGCCTTGGCCTGTCCTATGCGCCCACCGTCGAGCGGTTCGAGCGCCTCGAGGAGGCCCTTCAGATCTGCCTGCAGATGTGGAGCGACGACGACGGGCCCTACGCGGGCAAGTACTACACCCTTGGCAGCACGCTGAACTCACCGCAACCAGTGTCCCGGCCCCGCCCCCGGATTCTGATCGGGGGCGCCGGCGAACGCTTGACCCTGAAGCTGGTCGCCAAATATGCCGACGCCTGCAACGTTTTCGGTGGTCCGGACTCCGGGCACAAGCTCAGCGTTTTGCGCGAGCACTGCAACCGACTCGGACGCGATTACGAGGCGATCGAGAAGACAGCAATACTCTCGCTGAGTCTCGATGGCGAAGGGGGCGTGGACGGCCTGTTGGAGCGCCTTCGGATGTTGCACGAGTTCGGCTTCACGACGGTGCACGGCTCCGTCGCGGACGGGTCATCGATCGAACCGCTGGAAAAGATCGGGTCCGTCGTCATCCCGGAGATCTCCGGTTGGTAACAGCATCAAGTCGTGAACCTACAAGGGAAGAGGAGAAGTTCATGCGCGTAGAAGATCTGATCTTGGTCAGCATCGATGATCACGTGATCGAGCCTCGAGACATGTTCGACAGCCACGTGCCGGCCAAGTACCGCGACAAGGCCCCGAAGAGCATCATGGACGAGAACGGCTTCGAGAAGTGGTGGTTCCAGGGAGTTTCCAGCGGCTCGAGCAGCCTGAACGCGGTCGTCGGCTGGCCGAACGAGGAATGGGGCATGAACCCGTCGACGTTCGCTGAGATGCGGCCTGGCTCCTATGACGTGCACGAGCGGATTCGGGATATGAACCGCAACGGCATTCTCGCCTCGATGTGCTTTCCGTCCTTCGCCGGTTTCAGTGCCCGTTTCTTCCAGGAGTCAGCGGACAAGGACCTGGCACTGGTGATGCTGCAGGCTTACAACGACTGGCACATTGACGAATGGGCCGCCTCCTACCCGGGCCGGTTCATCCCGCTAGCGATCGCGCCGGTCTGGGATCCGCAGGCGTTGGCCGCAGAAGTCAGGCGGGTGGCCGCGAAAGGCTGCCGGGCGATCACGATGCCGGAACTGCCGCACATGCAGGGGTTGCCGAGCTACCACAACCTCGACTACTGGGGCCCGTTCTTCCAGGCCTGCTCGGAAGAGCAGGTCATCATGTGCCTGCACATCGGGCAGGGCTTCTCGGCGATCAATTCGGCGCCGGACGCTCCGATCGACAACCTCATCATTCTCGCGACCCAGGTCTCCACCTTGGCTGCGCAAGACCTGCTCTGGGGTGGTGCGTTCTTCAAGTACCCCGACCTGAAAGTGGCCTGGTCTGAAGCCGGTATCGGCTGGATCCCGTTCTACCTCAACCGCTGCGACCGGCACTACACCAACCAGCGCTGGCTGGGCCACGACTTCGGCGGCAAGCTTCCGAGTGACATCTTCCGCGAACACTCGCTGGCCTGCTACGTCACCGACCCCACGGCGCTGAAAGTCCGCGCCGACATCGGTATCGACATCATCGCGTGGGAATGCGACTACCCCCACTCGGACTCGATCTTCCCCGATGCGCCCGAGTTCGTGCTGGCTGAAATGAACTCAGCGTCGGTCACCGATCCGGAGATCAACAAGATCACCTGGGAGAACAGCTGCCGCTACTTCGGCTGGGACCCGTTCAAGCACATCAGCAAGGCCGACGCCAATGTCGGATCGCTGCGGGCGCTGTCGCCCGACGTCGACGTTACGATCCGCTCGAAGCACGAATGGCGCGAGCTCTACGCCGCGAGCGGCGCACACTAAGCGTCTTCACCAAGCGAGCACAGGGCAAGCGCAAGCAGGGCAGCGGCACGTCGCCGTTGCCCTGTTTGCTTTGCGGCTGAATCTCCGTCGAAATACCGCGTCGGTTCAGAGTGATTTCGAGAGGAGTCGAAGCACCTCGCGGTCAGCGACAGGCTCGAAGTCTTCATAGAACGCCCCCACATGGCTGAACCATTGTGGAGTCGCCACCGCGATGACGTGGTCGGCGGTCTGGCTCAGTGCCGCTGCCGCACTCGGTGAGACCACGGGCGCCGCGACCACCACGCTCGCGGCGCCCCGGGCGTGCGCGACCTGGCAGGCCGCACGGGCCGTCGCGCCAGTGGCGATGCCATCGTCGACTATGACAACATCCATATTATTTAGGTCGATTCTCGATTTCACGTCGCGATAGAGCGCGGCTTTGCGGGCGAGCTCGATCCGCTCGGCGCGATCCACCGCGGCGAGTTGTTCAGCAGTGATCGTCGAGCGTCGCACGACGTCCGCGTTGAGGATCCGTACCCCTTCCTCTCCGACAGCGCCCATCGCCAGTTCCCTATGAAAGGGCACCCCGAGCTTTCGCACCAGCAACACGTCGAGCGGCAATTTCAACACCCGGGAAAGTTGGTAGGCGACAGGCACTCCGCCTCTGGGCAAGCCGAGGACCACGGTCGCGTTGCCGCATAGCTCGCGGGCCACCGCGGCAAGTTGTCTGCCGGCGTCGGCTCGGTCCACGAAACAGACTCTGTTCATCGCGCCTCGAAACAAGCAGGCTGAGGAGCAGGCGCCTAGCTGCTTTGGCCCATGCTCCACAACTGCCACTGGGTGGTGCGCAGCCGTCGTGGCTGCTGGAGCACGGTGACCGCGGCGAACGCGACATCCTCCGGACGCAGGTACGCCGCCAGAGCGGGATCACCCTCGGTACGTCCTGCGCCGATCGCGAATTCGGTTTCAACGCCGGCCGGACAGATCGAGGTGACGCGAATTCCGTCCGGTCGGACTTCACGATCCAACGCACCGGCCATGCCTACCTGGGCGAACTTCGTCGCCGCGTAGACGGCCTCGTCCGCACCACCCCGTAGGCCGGCGACCGACGCGATGATCACGACGTCGCCGGCACCGACTTCGCGGAACGCACGAACCGCGGCGCGAACGGCCCAGACCGTCCCTTCCACGTTGGTCCGCATCATCGTTTGAAGCTCGTCGTCCGTCCAATCGAGGATGCCGCCGTACATTCCGATGCCCGCGTTGATCACGATGCTGTCGAACCGGCCGAACTCACGGTTCGCCGCGACGACCAGTTCGGTCGCGGACGACGGATCCTGAACATCGCCAGTCACGGCAAAGACCTTGTCCGACCCAAATTCCGAAACGAGGCTTTCCAGCCGATCCATCCGCCTTGCTTGCACCACCACGCGGGCGCCGGCCTCGACCAGCAGTCGAGCAGTGGCCGCGCCGATACCCGAGCTCGCGCCGGTAACGGCCACCACGGTGTCGGTCAGGTCTCGTGTTTCAGCAGGCATGGGATCGTCCCTCTCCTCGGTGCCCCGCGGCAGTTGGACAGCTCCCACCAGTATGCCGACATATCGGCGCCGGAGAGACAGCGAACGTGAGACTGGGACGATCTGGTGATCACTGGGGGCGCGCAGCAGCCGACTCTCAGGTGGCCGGAAGGACTCCGTCGCTGCGGAATTGTGCAATCTCAGCGTCGGAATACCCCGCGGCCGAAAGGACCGCTTCGGAGTCACCGCCGAGCTCCGGCGCCGGGTGCGTTGCCGTCTGCGTCACTGGACCGCTCAACCCGGCGATGCGTAACGGGCTCGCAAGCACCCGGTGGCCGCCCACCTCGACGATGCTTTCCCGTTGCCGCATATGTGGATCGTCCAGTAGCTGTTCGGCCGTGTTCACCGCGCCGATCGCCGACCCGGCGCCGCCGAGTTGCGCCAGCCACTCCGCAGCCGTCCGTTCGGCGAAGATTGCCTCGAATCTGCGGAATACAATCTGGTTCTCTTCCGGCGTACGCGGCATCTTGTCGGCCAGCTCGGGCAGTCCGAGTCCCGTGACGAGCGCTTGCCAGGTCCGTGGTTCGACCGCTGCGAGCGTGATCAGCTCGCCGTCAGAGCAGCGGTAGGAGCGCCTGGCCGCCTGATCACCGTATTTGGTCGGCAGACCCTGACCAGCCGCGGCAATCTGCTCCCCCAGTATCCAGGTGGCTGAGTCCAGCAGGCTGGCATCCACGCGCGAGCCACGGCCCGTCCGGTCCCGTTCGCGCAACGCGGCCATGATTCCGGTAGCGGCCATCAGCCCGCCAATCGGAACCGCGATGACCAACTGCGGCGAGCCGTATACCGAATCTCCGGCGATCGACGACAGCAATCCTGAATAGCCCAGCAGTGTCACGTCGTGCGCAGCCTGCTCTTGATACGGGCTGCCATCGCCGAAACCGGTTATGGAACACCACACCAATCCAGGGTTGATCTCGGCGAGGGATTCGTAACTCAACCCGAGTCTGGCCATTGCGCCCGGGCGCTGTGACTCGACCAGCACGTCAGCGTCGGCGACCAGGCGACGCACGATCTCGGCGCTCGCCGGATTCTTCAGGTCGAGTGCGAGCGAACGCTTGCCACGGTTCAGCGCCACGTTGCCCGGGCTCGAAGCCCCTGCGTAGCGCATCGGGTCGCCACCCGGCGGCTCGATCTTGATCACGTCCGCGCCAAGGTCGGCAAGCACCAAGGTGCAGAACGCGCCGGGATGCAAGCGAGACATGTCCAGCACTCGTACATCAGCCAGCGGACCAAGGCGTCCTTGAGCATTCGTCATCGGAATACCGAACCTCCTCGTGCCATCATCGGAGCCCAGAGTTGACGCGCGGCCCGAGCTCAAGAAGGCCACGCAATTCCAAGCACCGCTACCGGATCAGCATCTCCTGGGTGAACGAAGCAAGATGTCGTCCCGACCGATCGTGCAACGATCCGAGCATCAAACCGCGCGACCCCACCGTCGATAGTGGAACTGCGCTCACCAGCAGCCAATCATCGCAGCGGCCGGGTCGATGAAACCACATCGCGTGATCGAGGCTGGTCGTCCGAGCCGAGCCCGCCGGCGAGCTGTCGGGCCCACCCGCGCGTAGGCCTATTGCAGTAGCGGCAATCGCCGGTGCGCCCATGTCCGACAGGTAGGCCATGATGCACGAATGCAGGATCCGGTCGGAGGGCAACTCACCCTGGCTGCGTACCCAGGCTAGGTAGACCGCTTGATCGGGTGGCACCCCCTCGCGGCTGCGGTCGATCATGTCCAGCCCGAGCACGACCCCGTTGCCATCGACATCACTGACGAAGTCATCACCCGGCGGTGCCGCAACGGTCGGCGCCGGAACCTGAAACTCTGCGCTTGGCTCGTCCCGCTGAAAAGAGGCGGTCATCGTGAGGAGCACGCGGTCGCCTTGTCGGGCCGTCACTTGACGTCGGGAGAATGATCGACCGTCGCCCAGCCGCTCGACCTGAATCAGCAGGTCTTGTCCCGCATCGCCGGCGCGGAGAAAGCTGGCATGTAGCGAATGGGGAAAAAGCGCGCCATCCGTCGTCGCCGCCGCCGCCCGAAGCGATTGAGCCATGAGTTCGCCGCCGAAGGGCGTGGGCCTACTCGGCGGCAACTCACTGCGGGCCACGTACACGTCCGAGCCGAGCGGCACGATATCGAGCAGCCTGATCAGCTTCTCAATACCCGAGGCGGCAACTTTCATCCGTTCAGTCAACGGATGTTTCCTCTCCGATGTGCTGGCTACTACAAGACAGCATCAAACGGCTTTGGCCAACGGATCCACGCCCATGAGGTTCGCCAGGTTGGCGCCCATGATCTTTCGCTGATCTTCGTTGGACAGCGTCTCCAGCTCGTCAACGAAGGTCACCGGGTCGAACATGCCTTCAGGATGTGGATAGTCGGAGCCGAAGACGACGTTGTCCGCGCCGACCACATCGACGAGGCCAAGAACATCTTCCTCGTGGAACGGGTGGAAGTAGACAGACCGCTTCAAGGCCACCATCGGGTCCTCGTCAAAGAGTTCCGGGGTCCGGTCGTAGAGCGTGGTCAGGGTCGCGACCAGAGGACGGACCCAGGCCGTCCCGTTTTCGATCGGCATGAAGCGGATCGCAGGGAATCGTGTCGCCAGGCCATGACCGACGATCGACGAGACGACGTCCTTGATGGTGCGATGCTGGGAACTCACGATCGCGCTGAACGCCGATCGCTTTCCCGCAAACGGTAGGAATTCGCCAGTGTGGCCCTCCCATTCGTTCAGGTAGCGCTGAGCGCCGTCGTCGGATGAGTGCATGCCGACGAGGACGCCGGACTCCTCGACTCGCTTCCAGAACGGGTCGTACTCCTCGAGCGCGAACGAACGACGCCGGCCGTTGTTTCCGGGTACTGGTGCCGGCCTGATCAGGATCGCACGTGCGCCCCGCTCCAGAGCCCAATCCAGATCGCGAAGCGCCTCATCCAAGATGGGCAACGTGATGACCGGGGTGGGAAAGATGCGGTCCTCGAAGTTGAACGTCCAGTGCTCATACATCCACTCGTTGAGGGCACGCACGATGATGTGAGTGGCCTCGATGTCGTCTGAGAGACGCTCTTCGATCAGGCTCGCCAACGTCGGCCACATCATCGCCCGGTCGATGCTCAGGTCATTCATGAGCAGAAGGCGGTCCTCGGGATTGAAGAACGCCGGGATCGACTTGATGTACCGGGGCGGCGGTGTCAGCTCGCGGTCGCCGGCCTTCGCGCTCGTCTTCGACGACGGGTTTTTCAACCGGAATTCGACCTCTTGGGCGCCCGGCGATGCTACGACGTTGAACGTCGGGTTCGGGATGTAATCAGAGATCTTGTTCTTCAGCGCGATCTTGGTGCGCCCGTTGACCTCAACGTATTTGACCAGGCCCGCATGGCTCTCGGGAAGGTATTTCGTGAAGGCGTCGGCGGTTTCGTACATGTGGTTATCGGCGTCAAATACGGGGAAATCCAAGGAACGGGACAACACAGCCTCCAGCGCGCAAGGGTGGCGCTCCGCGAAGGCAGAGCACCAGATTGTGAACGGCGACTCAGTATTAAGGCTCAGTCTGATATTTGTCCATAGACAAAACCGATGAGCGACGGATTGTCGCGAGACCCGGGCCGGGCGTCGACCGCTCGCCGCCGGTACGCAGTGTCGGCATCGTCATGAAATGTTGAGCGATCAACTGCCCCACGACTCACCGCTGCCGCCGCAACGTGATGAGCGTTTGCCTTTCAGACCCTGTAGATAATTGACCGGCACGAATGGACCGTCTAGTTTGATGACACTTAGTTCACGGCGCGGACGCCTGGTCTGTTGGCTCGGCTGCGCCCCCAATGAGGAGCTGGCCCACGTGACCGCGTATCGCTTCATCACCTATGAGACCTTCGACGATGGCACGATTGCTCGTATTCTTCTCAACCGACCTCGAACCCGCAACGCGCAGAACAGGGGTCTGCTGGTCGAACTCAATGATGCGTTCCTGGCAGCCGAAGCCGACGACCAGGTCAGAGTCGTAATCCTTGGTGGCGTCGGGCCTTTGTTCTCATCCGGCCATGACATGGGCTCGAAAGAGTCCGCCGCTGAGTTCGCCCCCGGACCGGACCAGCACTTCACTGCCCAAGGCTATGGGGGCACCCGTCTTGGAGCAGAGAGCCGCTGGACGCAGGAATGGCACTTCTACTTTCAGAACACTCTGCGTTGGCGAAACCTACGCAAAATAACGGTTGCCCAGGTTCAGGGCACCGTGTTCGCCGCGGGTCTCATGCTGATGTGGGCCTGCGACCTGATCGTGGCAGCTGATGATACGAGTTTTGCTGACGTCGTCGGGACACGTTTGGGTATGTGCGGTGTCGAGTACTTCGCCCATCCCTGGGAATTCGGTCCTCGCCGTACGAAGGAAATGATGCTGACTGGCGACTCGATGGACGTCGACGAGGCCTATCGCTTGGGCATGGTGAGCAAGGTCTTCCCCAGGGCCGAACTCGAGGATCGCACGCTGGAATATGCCCGACGCCTCGCTCGGACCACGACGTCGGCAGCACTCATGATCAAGGAGTCCGTCAACCAGACCATGGACAACATGGGCTTCTACAACGCGCTCAACGCGTGCTTCACGATCCACCAGATGAACCACTCGCACTGGGCCGAAATCAACGACGACAAGTATCCGATCGGCAAGCCTGAACACGGTGTTTTGCCATGGAACGAAGCACCACCTGTTGTACCGATCAGCAAGACGGTCGCTGATCCGCACGCCGCCGCTGCCAGCGCGAGTTGAGCACCGCGGACGGCAATGGAATGTCCATCGTCGCTCATGTGTAGGTCGAGCGGCGGCGGTGCTCTGATCGAACCTGCGCCATAGCCTAGATCGAAACCTAGACTAGGTCTACTATCGCGTCCACATCGCACTGACGATTGACGTTGTGCCCACGATTCATGGCACTTGAGCGGTAGACGCTAGGGCCGTCCGGCGAAAATTTTCTTCGAAAACCTGTTGTACAAGAGCTATTTCTGCCACAGTACGTATTCATCGGACGGAGGTCGCCGGTTCTTCGCCTCCATCAACTAACCGCAGCAACGTAGTCATGCCATTTGCGGGCATGAGTTAGGAAAGTCAACATAGTCTGATTATCATCCCAGCCCACGACAGTGGTCGGAGCCGGTCGAGCGGGGCCACGGCTTGGTATCGACGTTGCAACGAATTGGTGACGAAACCAGGCGCGCTGTTACCCCTTGGCCCCAAGATATATATGGTTCGCCGAACATCGCGACCGCGGCCGGCGACCTCATCCCGGCGCGAATCTCGAAGCACTTGTTTTTCTCCACATCCCGATCTCTCGATTGACACGTGCACGATCCGCACTTTTGTCCACTCAAGATCGCCCCACAATGCCCACCCGGGCTAAGGAGAAAGGCTCCAGCATGCGAAGAAGCAAGTACTTAGCCGTCGCGGCGATGACCGTCGCGATCGGCCTGGTCGCTACAGCTTGCAGTTCGTCAAAGAGTGACAGTGGTGGGGGCAGCGCCGCGACCGGCAGCTCCAGCGCTGGTCAAGGTGGCGGCACCATCAAGGTCGGTGTCTTGACCGACACCACCGGCGTGGCGGCGTCTGGTTTCCAGACGACCGAGATCGGCATCAAAGCCTACGTCAACTCGGTCAACGCAGCTGGTGGCGTTAATGGGCAGAAGATCGAATATGTGATGGCAGACTCTCAGTCAACGCCATCCGGAGCGCTTACGGCGGTACAGAAATTAGTACAGACCGACAAGGTCTTCGCAATGATCAATGTGTCGTCCGACTTCTACGGCGCGCAGGCGTATGCATTGAAGCAGAACCTGCCGGTCATCGGCGGCTCCTTCGATGGACCGGAGTGGGCCGACCCCAAGAACACCAACTTGTTCGCCGCCCAGGGTGTCAGTGACACCAACGCGGTGTATTCGAACCTCGGCCAGTACTTCAAGTCCCAGGGCGTGACAAGCTGCGGCTCGGTTGGGTACTCGAGCTCACCTAGTGCCCAGAAGGCGGCAACCGGCGCCTTGAAGTCCTGCGAAGCAGCCGGCCTCAAGGGCGGTTACGTCACGCAGGTTGCCTTCGGCAGCACCGATGTCGGACCGATCGCGCTGGCGATGAAGAGTGCTGGAGTCGACGGCGTGTACATGCCAGTCGTTCCGAACACCGGCTTCGCCCTTGCTGGTGCACTGCGCCAGGCGGGTGTGATACCGAAGTCGTTCTTGCTGGCCACTGGTTACGGTAGCGACCTGCTCGCTTCGAGCGCCGCCGTCACAGCCGCACAAGGCTTCGACTTCAGCAGCTCCCTTCAGCCGGTCGAGATGAACACGCCGGCGACTCAGGTGATGGTCAAGAACCTCGCGGCCGTCGGCTTCACTCAGACCCCGACCTTCGCGATTCAGACGGCCTACGCCGCAATGGCTGGTTTCGTCCATGGCCTCAAGGTCGCCGGGGCCAACCCGAGCCGCGAGACCTACATGAAGGCACTGCGCGGAGTCACCGACTTCGACGTGGACGGCCTCATGGACCCGATCAAGGTGAACTTCAGCGTCTACTCACCTGAGAAGTCCTGCTCGTGGATCGTCCGGCTCCAGGGCAAGAAGTTCGTCCCCCAGCCGAACATCCCGTACTGCGGTAACAAGATCTAAAACTGCGGGTTGAACCCTGATTCCTAGCCGATTCGATCCAGCTCGATGGCACAAACACCTCCGTACCTCGCCGGATCCGTGGCAAGGTGCGGAGGTGTTTTGCATGCTCAGACCTGCGGCAAGAACTTCGCGCGGCTAACGCCGCCTAGTCCCGCACCCGCATTGCCCCCAGTTGGCGGTGACCGGATCGGGTGCGACGAGGTGCAGCCCCGCTTGCCAGTCGTAGAGGTAGGGCACCGCGACGGGCAGATCCCGCAGCGCCGCCTCTGATTCGGTGAGGCCCTCGAGGTGTCGCTGAATTACCCGGAGAGCATTTCCGTGGCTCACCACGAGTACACAGCGCCCGGCTTTGAGTTCTGGTTCGACAATCGCAGTCCAATACGGCAGAAGCCGGTCAGCGACATCACGCAGGGACTCCGAGCGCACGATCCCTGCGTCGGCCGGTGGCGGGACGACGTCCCAGCCTCGCCGCCACCGCTGGGTTCGATGATTTCCGAACTCGGCATAAACGTCGGACCGGCGTCGACCCTGCAGCGCCCCATAGTGCCTCTCGATCAATTGCAAGGACACGGTCGGCCGCACAGAGCTCCCCATCTCGTCGAGCAGCACCTCGGCGGTGAGTAGGGACCGGATCAGCGGCGACGTGAACACCACATCGGGCAGCAGAGCGCTCCGGATCAGCTGACGAGCGGCCAGGCGAGCCTGTCTGCAGCCCTCCTCGTTGAGCGGAACGTCGACCCACCCCGCGAACCTGTCATCGACGTTGTACGCCGTCTCGCCGTGGCGCAGTAGGAGCAAGCTCGTCACGCCCGACCGGCTCCCACACGAGCACCGTCAGACCGATCCATTCCCAGTTCTCCCCACTTGCATGTGACCCCTCGCGTCGCTAGATTACAAATAAATCCGGATAGCATGCAATGGGTACGCACTGGGTTTAGAACGTTACCTGGAGGTAGGAGAGCTGTGGCGGACAGGTTCGATGTAGTGATTGTTGGTGCGGGGAATGCCGCCATGTCAGCCGCGCACGCGGCCCTCGACCGTGGCGCATCCGTATGCCTCGTAGAGAAGGCGCCGCCTGAAGATCGTGGCGGGAACAGCTCGCTGACGGGGCACTTCCGCTTCGTCTACGAGAACCTTGACGATCTGTTCGCGATCATGCGGCCCGACACACTCACCGACGCCGTACGGGCGCGCTTTGCAGCAGATATGCCGAGCAAGACACAGGGCGACGTCTGGGACGACATCATGTCCACCACTGGCGGCCTCAGTGATCCGGAAATGCTGCAGGTGCACTGCGAACGCTCCTACGACACCATGGCGTGGCTGCACTCGAAGGGCCACATGCACGTCCCGTCGCCCGATGATTTCACTGGCGACGGCACGGGTACTCGGTTGGACGGCGGCGGCGAAGCGATGATGGAGCGGAATTTCGTCTACATGGAGGCCCACCCCGACGTCACGATCCTCTACGAAACCTCAGCGACGGAGCTCCTGACCGACGACGCGTCCGGGCGGGTCATCGGAGTTAGGGTCCGGTCGAAGACCGGGGTCAAGGATCTGCACGGCGGCGCGGTCGTGCTAGCAGCTGGCGGCTTCGAGTCCAACGCCGAGATGCGCACGCGCTACCTGGGGCCCCGCTGGGACAGCGTTCACCTGCGCGGCGTCCCGTACAACACCGGTGACGGCCTGCGGATGGCTCTAGAGATTGGCGCGATGCCCTACGGAGGCTGGGGCAGCGCCCACGCCGCCCCGGTCGACTGGGCCATGCCCACCTTCAGCTCGCTGTCTCGCCGGCGTCGGCCCGACGCGAAATGGATTCGCTCCAATGGGCAGAGCCGATACATCTATTGCTACGCCATCATGGTCAATACCCAAGGGCACCGCTTCATCGACGAAGCGGAGGGCACCCGGGACCAGACCTACGCGTCGATCGGTCGAGGAGTTCTGGAGCAGCCCGGCAGCACTGCGTTCCAGATCATCGACGCGAACGTGCGCGAGATGAAGCTACTCCCCGCCATCTACGAGACTGCGACCGCATTCAAGGCTGACACGATCGAAGACCTCGCGCGGGAAATCGGGATCGACCCGGTGGTGTTGACACAGACGCTCGCCGACTACAACAACGCGGTCCCGAAGGATCGGCAGGCAGTGCCAAGCGCGTACCAGGTCGACGGCGTCGGCACGGTCGGCCTGACTCCGCCGAAAAGCAACTTTGCGATGACCATCGACAAGCCACCGTTCGAGGCTTTCCAGGTTCGCTGCGGGATGACTTTCACCTTCGGTGGAATCAAGATTGACCCGCAGACCGCCCAGGTGCAGAACGTGAGCGGCGACCCGATCCCGGGACTCTATTGCGCAGGCGAGATGGCCGGTGGCCTCTTCTACTGGAACTACCCGTCCGGCTCGGGCCTCATGTCTGGAGCAACCTTCGGCCGGATTGCTGGCGACAGCGCCGCGACAGCCGCCAAGGAAGTCGCCGGATGAGAGTCGTTGTCTGCGTCAAGCAAGTCCCGGATCCGGGCACTGCACCGCAACCGTCCGTGGATACGAGCTGGCTGGTCCGGGCCGACGCCGCCATCCTCGATGACACCGATCGCTTCGGCGTTGAGCTTGGTCTTCAGCTCATCGAGGGCGACGGGTCAGTGAACCTGGTCAGCATGGGACCAGCGACGAGTGATGAGGGCATTCGCCAAGGCCTCGCGATGGGAGCCGAGAAGGCGATCCTCGTCCGCGAGGATCCCGACCGTGGCGCGGATGTGCTCACAACTGCGCGCGCTCTGTCATCAGTTATCGCCGAAGAGGGCTTCGACCTGGTGATCACTGGCACGGCATCGACTGACGGCTCGGCAGGCGTGATGTGCCAGATGCTTGGCGAAATGCTGCAAGCCCCTTCGGTCTCCGGCGTAACCAAGGCGGAGGTCTCCGGCAGAGTCCTGACCGTCCACCGGCAGACACGCGGCGGCTACGACGTCGTCACCTGCAATCTGCCAGCGGTCATTTCGATTACCGCCGGAGCAGTCGAGCCTCGCTACCCCAACATCAAGGGCGTGTTGGCCTCAAAGCGCAAGCAGGTCGCGAGGCGCGACCTCGCCGACCTGTTGGATGACTGGCCTGAAGCGGCATGGGCAATGCCGCGGATCACGGCTGTGATGCCGACCGCTACACGCAAGGCCGGACAAAAGATCGAGGACAACGGCTCGGCTCACTTGGCCGTCATCTCGGTACTCGAAGAGCAAGGCATCATCTGAGATGACCATGATCTGGACTCTGATCGAGCAGAGCGACGACATCGAACTCGGACTCGAGCTCCTGACCATCGCACGCGATCTGGGCGACGAAGTCGTCGCCATCGTGCTCGACGCGGCCTCGGACTCGATCGACGAAACGGTCGCCAAGACGCTTAGCGACTACGGGGCGAGCCAGATCTGGCACGCCTATTCAGGCAACCGAACGCCCGCGGCTCCCCTGGCAGCAGCATTAGCGACGCGAGCTCAGTCGCGCGCTCCCGCCGCCTTGCTGTGCAACGAGTCGAACACCGGCCGCGAGATCGCCGGACGCCTGGCGGCCAGATTGCGGATACCTGTTCTCACCGGCGCAAACAAGGTGCGCCTCGACCAGAACCACCTCGAGACCGAACACGAAATCCAAGGTGGGACCCACACCGCCTCGGTCCGCACGGCGGCAACCCCGGCGATCGTTCTCGTCCGACCGAAGTCGAACACCCCCACACCGGGTGGCGATGCCGGTGGCAGCGCCGCCGAGGTCCAGCAGCTCGACCTGCCCGACACGGGTCCGTGTGAGGCAACCATCGTCGACTCACACGTGGAGCAACGAAACGACATTCCGTTGAGCGGAGCGAACGTGGTCGTTGCCGGAGGCCTGGGCATGGGTTCGGCCGCCAACTTCGAGCTCATCGACAGGCTCGCCAAACTTTTGGGCGCAGCCGTCGGCGCGAGCCGAGCGGCGGTTGATGCCGGTTGGATTCCGTACGCGAAGCAAGTCGGTCAGACGGGCGAGACGGTAAAGCCCAATCTGTACATCGCCTGCGGTATTTCCGGGGCGATCCAACACCTGACCGGCATGAAGAATTCGAAAATCATCATCGCCATCAACAAGGACCCGGAAGCACCAATTTTCGCTGTGGCCGACCTTGGCATAGTCGGTGACGTCCACGACCTGCTCCCACGGCTCATCGACGCACTCGAGGGCCGACGTTCGTGACGACTCGCAGCAAACTCGTCCAGGCCCTTGCAGCCGGTCAGGCCGTATTCGGGGCGGCCATTCCCGCCGGTGATATCAGCGGCGCCCAGCGCATGGGCGACTCCAATTTCGATTTCGCCATGGTCGACATGGAGCATGAGGGATTCGACTTCCCGAACGTCGGCGACACCCTGCAGTGGCTGATCAGCCGTCGTAGAGCGCTGGCAACCGGCAATGTGTTTGCGGGGCCGACACCGATCTTGCGCCTGCCGCACACGGCCGCGGATACCGAGATCTGGATTGCTCAGCAGGCTCTCGATTACGGGGTGCTCGGCATTGTCTTGCCGTACGCGGAGACCGCCGAGCAGGTTGAGCGGATGGTCCGTGCGCTGCGCTATCCACGAGTGGACAGCGACGGGGTATTACGGGGCGAGCGACGGGTATGGCCGAAGGCAGCCATTCGATATTGGGGTTGCTCGTCATTCGAGGAGTACCACGAGTTCGCCGATCTGTGGCCGGCTGCCGACGGTGCCGAGATCGTCCTGATAGCAATGGTCGCGACTCCTTTGGCGCGCGCAAACATCGAGGAGATCGCGGCCGTCCCCGGGCTTTCGGGGATCTTGTTCGGCGCCAAGCACGCCTGGTCGGCGATGGGTCGTTGGGGAAAGATCGACCTCGAGCACCCGGACCTGGTCGAGTTTCGTACCGCCGTACTCGCAGCCTGCCTTCGCAACTCCATCATTGCGGGGTGCTCGACGACGGCAACTCCGCCGAGCGGATCGACAGTGACGGTCGACGAGGACTTTGCCCAGCGACGAATCGAAGACGGTTTCCGCTTCTTTCTCACCCAGGGACCAGCGAAACCGGAGCTGTTCTAAATGACGGCAGGTACGAGCCTCGGGGCATCCGCTGAGCTAGCCGCTGACCTGCACCTGCGGGCGGCGCAGGGACTACCCGAGTCTGTCGCCGAGACAGCCAAGGCGGTGATCCTCGACGGTGTCGGGTGCCTCTTCGCGGGCCTTGCCGAGAAGCCGAGCGCGATCAGCCGTGAGTACGTCACCGCGGTCGCCGGTCACCCCGAGTCCTCCGTTGCGGGAGCGGATCAGCAAGTTGACGCTGCCAGCGCTGCGTTCGCCAACGGCGTCGCCATCCACTCACTTGATTTCGACGCGATCGGCTCGCCACCGTGTCACGGCACCGCCTCGGTACTCCCGGCTCTGCTCGCGTTGGCCGAGCGCTCGAATGCGAGCGGCCGTGATGTGCTCTGCGCCTTCGCGATGGGCTGGGAGGTGGAGTGCCGCATGCGGATGGCGGGGAAACTGAGGTCGGCATTCCATCCGCTGTCGGTCTACGGTCCGGTGGCGGCGGCCGCTGCCGGCGCAATACTGCTTGGGCTCGATCCTCGGGGTATCGAGAATGCAATCGCGATTGGAGCGTCCGCCGCTGGTGGTCTCGCGGCAAACGGACAGACACCGGTCAAGGTCATGCACGCCGGAAACGCCTCTCGAGCCGGCGTAATTGCAGCACTGCAGGCTCAGCGCGGGCTGTCCGGCGCGGCTGGTGTGTTCGAGCGCCCAGGCGGTTATGGCGACGCCTTCTTCGCCGAGGTGAATTGGACACAGCTGAACGCGGGAATGGCTACGCACTACTACCTCGACCTCGACGGCGTCGTCTTCAAGCCCTATCCCGTTCAGCTTCCGATGCTCAGCGTCATCGATGCAGTTCTCGACGCGCGCCCGGCGGACTTCGACCTGACCGACTTCGAAGGGCTCGAACTCATCGTGTCGCCGTTAGTCGCAAGCCGATCGAATCCACGGCCCCAGCGTGGACACGTGGGCAAGTTCAGCCCGGAGTTCTGTGCAGCGGCTGCGTTACTTTTTGGCTCGGTTGGCATCAAGACCTTCACCGACGAGCTGGTGACGGATTCACGAATCACTCGCGTGATCGACCGCACCACGGTCACCGAACGACCGAGCATGAAGACTCACGAGGTGAGCGTGCGGCTGCGCAGGGCCGACGGCAACGTCGTTGAGGTATCGCGAGCGCATCAGCGGGGCTCGACATCGGAGCCGCTCTCACGAGAGCAGCGGATAGCCAAGGTTGGCGATTGTCTCGCCTACGCCCAAGTCGCAGATATCACCGAGGACCTGGTGAGCTGCGTAGAAGCGTTCGAGACCGTGGCCGACATGTCGCGTCTCGGCGAGCTACTTCGAACGAAACGCAGCGTTTCTACGTCACACAGTGAGTGCAACCAGCCAGCCTGAATGACACGATCGTGCACCGACTCGCACAAGTCAGCCGTAGAAGTGACCGACGGCTTCCGGTGAGTGAATAATGGTATCCGTGAAGAATACAAGCGGTCTTCCAGCTGAGGACATCGAGCCAGTCAGCGGTAACGGCAGTTCTACTGAGCCCAGCGGTTCGGTTGACTCCGTGACGAAAAGCCTCCGGGTCTACCTCGAGCAGGTGCCCGATCACGGGTCGACGACCGACGTCGTCACCGACGCTTTACGCGAAGCGATTCTCGAAGGCGCGCTGCCGGAGTCAACCTGGCTCCGCGAGGACGAGCTGGCCAAGGATCTCGGGGTCAGCCGGACACCCGTGCGCGACGCCCTCCGGCGGCTGAGTGACGAGCACCTGGCTGTACGCACCGCACACCGCGGAACGATCGTCGCGCCGATGCGGCTGGACGACGTTCTCGCCGTTTACACCGTCCGCGAGGTTCTCGAAGGACTTGCCGCGCGGATGACCGCCAACAGACCACGGGCCGGCACGACCGATGAGCTGCTGCGCGTGCACGGTCAGATGGCTGACGCCTTCGAAAGCGGGAACCTCGACGTGCTGCCGAAACTCAATCTGGAATTTCACGCCATCCTGCGTGAAGGCAGCGACAACGACTATCTCCAGCGCTTCCTACTCCAGATCGAGCACGCGGTTCGCCGCTTCCAGAGCAGCACATTCGAGTTCACGGCGCGGGCCACCGAGGCCCTCGCCGAGCACCGCGCCATCCTGGACGCCATCATTGCCTCCGACGGCGATCTGGCGGCGCAGCGGGCGCAGGAGCACATCAGCAGAGCACGCGAGGCACGGATCCGTCGGTTGTCCTAGTCCGCCGGATCCGTGAGTGTCCAATCCACCTACTTGATGTGCAAGACGTCCGGTAGCCAGGTCGTGATCTGCGGAATGAAGACGATTGCGATCAGGCCGATATAGAGCGCGACGAGATAGGGACGCAATCGCACGGCCACGTCGCGCATCTGGACGCGGCCCATCTGGGCGGCGACGAAGACACCAATTCCGATCGGTGGCGAGTTCGCGCCCAGCCCGATGGCGGAGACCAGCACGATGCCGTAGTGCACTGGGCTGATGCCGAGCGATGTGGCCATCGGCAACAGGATCGGCCCGAAGATTAGAACGGCCGGGATTCCTTCCATGACCATGCCCATGATGATCAGCACGATCGTGCTGAGCGCCAGGAATCCCCACTTGCCCAGATGGTCGTCGGCCACGACCTGAGCCAATTTCTGCGGAACGTTGGCGAGCGTTAGGACGCGGGCGAACAACGTCGCCGCCGCGGTGATGAAGAGGACGACGCCGGCGATCACTGCCGAGTCCGACGCGACCCTCAGGAGGCTCCGCGGTGAGCCGCGAAAAGCGAAGTAGATAACCAGCGCCACAATCACGGCAATCGCGGAGGCCTCACTCGGCGTCGCTGTTCCAGTGACGATGACCGCCACGAGGAAGACCGGGATCGCTAACACCGGAGTGGCGAGAGCCAGCACTCGGACCTTCTGCGACGCTGACAGCCGCTCGGTCGATCGTCCGTAGGGCCACTTTCGGGCCCGCCAGAGAATCAGCAGCACTAGCACGAGGCCCATGACAACGGCAGGCAGGATGCCGCCGATGAACAGCTGCCCGACCGAGATCGAGCAGACCGAGGAGAGCACGATCAGCGGGATACTCGGCGGTACGGTGTCGCCCATCGACGCGCCGGCCACCAAGGTGGCGATCGCCTCCGGAACCGGGTAACCCTCCTCCTCGGCCATGTTGCGGGCCGAGCCGCCGACTGCGGCCATGTCGCCGATCTTTGAGCCCGAGATGCCTGAGAACACGAACATGCTCACGACGATCACGTGCAGCAGCCCACCCGGCACCCGCCCCAACACCACCCGAATCGCGCGCGCGAGGCGTTCACTCAATCCCCCAGCGCTCATGACAAAGCCGGTGACTAGGAAGAACGGGATCGCGACCAGCACGAAGTTGGAGGTGCCGTCGAGGAGGTCGGAGGCGGCGATCGTGAACGGCAATCCGCTGTAGTACATGGCGATGAACGCGCCAACCCCGAAGACGAACGGGAGAGGCAGGCCGAGCATCAGCAGCAAAATGCTGGCCACGACCATCACCCACATGGCAGCGGTGGGCGTCAGCCCTGAGAACACAGTTCGTTGGCCCAAGAGAACCAATGCGCCGAGGACCAGTGCCGGAACGACCCCGAGCAGCCGGAGCCTCGCGCTCAGCAGCAGTCGCTCGACGGCGAACACCACCGTCAGCCACGCACCAGCAGCTAGCGGCAGGTCCAGCCAGAACTCGGGGATGTGCAGATACTGGTCGGACTGGCTGTAGGCACCGATCGCGAACTGCCAGCCGATGTGGCCGAGCACGATCGCGAACAACAGCGTGACCCCATCCCGCGCTCCCTCCAGCAGCGGGCCGTAGCGGGAAGGCGCGACGCGATCGATCCAGTTGATCGCAATGAACTCCCCCCGGCGGAAGGCAACCGGGGCGCCGAGGAACGCGACCACGTTCAGCATCAGCACACCGAACTGGTTCGCCCAAGGCAGATCTCGTCCTCCGAACTCTTCTCGGCGGAGCAGGCTGACGATCGTGACTACGACGCCGGTGCAGATGGCTAGCACCATGAGTGCAGTGACGGCCTGCTCGAGCAGAAGCCCAGGCCACCAGCGGCTGGTTGAGGCCCGGACCAGGCGAGCGCGCGGCCCGTTACCGGCAACCTGCGGCGGGGGGTTCACGCGCAATGAATCCGCGTCGTTAGTCTCCACTTCGCCAGCGAACGTCCTCGTCCCAGAGAGGAAACTCGACGTCCTCGGCTCCTCGGACTCGATCTCAGTCATCCCTGCAGCCACCTCTACCCAGGTCAACTGAACTCACTTGGTACTGGCGACAATCTGCTTCTCCAGCGTTGCCAGCTTCGTGGCCAGTGGAGTCGCTGAGTCGGCAGCGTCACGGACAGCAGCTGTCGCCGACACGAATCCGGATATGTCCGTGGGCTTCACAATCGCGGCGCCGGCAGCCTGCATTGACTGCTCGTCTTTGTCCACCGCAGCCTGGACCGCATCGTCACACGACTGCGTCGCGTCCGCCGCATCCTTCTGGAGGATCTGCTGCTCGCTCGAGCTGACCTTCGCCAGGCCATTCAAGTTGATCACGAGGCTCTCGTTGGCCATCCGGACCGGAAGATCGTCGACATTCTTCGCTGCCTTGTACCACTGCTGCCCGAAGATGTTCGGAATCGTTGAGAAGGACCCTTCGACCGTGCTGAGTTGGAGCGCCTCGTAGGTGTCGCCGATCGCGATCTGGGTGGGGTTCGCGCCCAAGGCCTTCATGATGTCAGCGTCTGCCGGTGCGGCCACGCGGATCTTCTGGCCCTCGAGATCACCGACGGTGGCGACGGGCTTCTTGGTTACGACCGCCGAGAAGCCCTCGGTGCAGGTCGACAGGATCGCCACCCCCGAGCTCTTGAGAGCCGCGTTCTGATCATCGCGAACCTCGGACGAGAGCGTGATGGCATCCGCCTGCGTCCAGCTCTGGTCGCGGAACGGCACATCGGATGCGGCGAGACCGGCGGCGCCAGGGCTGATGGTTGCTAACTCGGAGTCACCAGCAACTGTGAGATCAACGCTCCCCGAGTGAATCGCCTGCAGGTAGCTCGCCTGGCTGACCAGTTGACCGTCCGGGTAGACCTGGATCTTCACCGCGCCGTTGGTGTCCGCGGAGACCTTCGCGGCCAGGGTCTGCGCCCACTTCGTCCACGGGTCGCTGCTGGCGAGATAGTCGCCGAGGCGCAGGGTCACCTTGGGCATGCTGCCGCCGGCCGCGCCGGCCGAGTCGGTGGAGCCCGCCGACCCGCCGGACGACGAGCATGCTGCGAGCGTGCCGCTGGCGATTAGCGCCACCCCTGCAACCGCGATCAGTCGGGTCCGGCGGGAACTCCTAGCCGAACGACGATGGAAAGTACCTTGGATCATCGCGCACCTCTCTCTTCCCAGGGCGTTGCACGGGCTTGTCACATAGGGCTTTATCGAGCGCCAAGGCATGTGCCCCGGCGCGAACTCGGTCACGTTACAACTGCTGCCGACTTGAATGCAACAGTTAAGCCAATTTGAATGCAATGTTGCACCAATCGTGGAACAATGTAAATAACGGTGCTAGGTTCGCCCCAACCAATTCAGATTGTGGGGTGGCATGACTCGCCCAAACATCGACGTTTTGATCGCCGGGTACCCCGGAATCTCTGAGTCGAACGGTGGCCTCAGCTGGAGCACAGTCGGAATCGTGCAGTTGGGCAATCGCAACGTATTGATCGACACCGGGCCGGTCGGCGCCCGAGGCCTGCTCCGACGGCGGCTGAGCGAGCTTCACCTAGCCTGCGAAGACATTACCGATGTCGTGCTCACTCACCTGCACCACGACCACAGCATCAACTGGCCGATGTTCACCGCAGCACGGATCCATGTCTCGAGGCGAGAGCTCCAATGGACACTCGACCTGCCGCCAGGCATCGAGCCGACTCCGGAGTTCTACGCGGCGGCGCTTGCCGCGCGAGCCGACACGGCGCTGCTTGACGACACCGATGAGATCGTCCCAGGCATCCGAACCGAACTCGTTCCAGGGCACACCCCCGGCAGCATCATCGTGCGCATCGACACAGGTGAGGGAGAGGTCATCTTCCTTGGGGACGCGGCCAAGTACCGCGCAGAACTCATGTCACTACGGGTTGCGGCCACGTCAGATTCCGACGCAAGCCGACAATCACTCGAGCTGATCCTGCAGCGCTGGCAAGAGGATCCGCGGACCATCGTGATGCCGGGCCACGATCTGCCCCTGCGTTTCCGCAACGGCGAGTGCGAGACGGTCGGCACGCGGCACAACAGTCTTCAGGCGCGCCTGGGTACGGACTTCGACGACGTCACGAACTTCCCGCTGGGGTGACGATGCCCAGCAACCCGTCACGATCAATCACGGTGCCAAAGCGCTTTGAGCACCGCTGTACGTTCGCCAGGACGGTGTCACTCTCGACACCGTCGGCGAGCACCGGCCTGCCCCGTTGCCCCAGTGGCGCACCGAGGCCGAGTGCGACTGGATGCAGTTCGATACGTACCAGCGCGTGTGCCTGCCAATGCAGGACTGGAACGAAGGTCAGCCACCCCTCCGGTCGGGTTTCCTGTGCCACCGTGCGACCTCGGCTTCGCACCGAGTAGAACTCACTTACGGTGTTGGACCAATCAAGTCCGAAACGTGCGTACGCATCCGCGGCCTGGACGGGGATCGTGTCTGTTTGCTGGACGAAGTTGCCGAGGCTGTAGAAGATCGGCTTGCCGTTGTAGATCTCGATACCCCGGTCTCGATGTGGACCATGACCGACGACAACATCCGCACCGTTGTCGATTGCCTCATGGGCCATTGATACGAAGTGGTCTGCCGGATCGTCAGCACTGTCGCCTCGATAGCCGTTGTGGTGGCTGAAGATTACCCAATCAGCCATATACCGCGCCTCACGGATGGAGCGCAGAGTGGCGGCCCAGTCATCGGCGTCGACCACTGTGGTCGCGCGCCGGGTCTGGTCGCTTCGCCGATAGAGGATCGCCGCCTCGGGTGTCGGCCCGAAGTGGAACTGATCGTTATTCTCGACATATCGCTCGCTGGGGAACCTGCCCTCGCGCACCTTGTCACGCTCACTCGCGTAGCCGAGCCGGACGTCGAGTTCTCTCAAGTCTTCGAAGGTCTGAGCGTCCAGAGCACGTTCGGTGGCCACCCGAAGGTAGTTGGCTCCGGGTCTTCCCTTCATCTCGGGCCTGGCCTCACCCGCCCGTCCACCGGGCACGTTTAGGTCGTCGGTGCTGGCAACCAGACCGACGAGACCACGGGGCGAGTCGAAATAGCTGGGTGCCCTCGCCGCCGTGAGGTTTTCGCCTGTTCCAGCAACGACGAGTCCGCCTCGCTCGAGGTTTGACTTGTTGGCCACTACCCCATCGGTCATGAAGTCGAAGGCATGATTGTTCGCTGTGGAGGCGATATTGATACCCATCCAGCTGAGCTCGCCCGCGATCTCCGGGGCAGCCCGCATGTAGGTGCCTTTGCTCTCCTCCCGCGGTGCGCCCTCGTAGTCGTGGAAGAGCATCTCGGCGTTTGTGAACGTCACGTCGGCTGCCCTGAGCAACTCCACGAGCTCGAGGAATCGCTGCTCTCGGTACTGGCGCATCGGTCGTACTATCAACGACTCGCCTGTCAATGCAATGGAAAAGTCCCCGGACTCGGAGTCGTACCGCATAGCTGACCACCTATCATCTTGCTCGTCTTGCGCGTCCTGGACTGGCTACTTTCCGGCGACCGCGGAGTAAGGCAGCTCAGGAACACCCTTGGCATTGGCCTCGTGCTGGAGGACCTCAAGTTCCGACATGCCAACGGGAATCCCCGTTACCCGTCGTTTCTTCTCGCTGTCCAGCTCGATCTCCCCGGGCATGACGACACGCTCGACGCCCTCTTGGGGCGAGTTCTGGTGAACCCGCTCAGCGAGAAAGTCCATCCGCTCCTGATACTCGGTCAAGGGCATGAACAGATCGGGTTTCAGGGCGATCATTAGATGCCCGACGTTCTGGGGTCGATCGAAGTCCTTGTACTGGTCTCGTACCTCGCCGCCGAAGGCGGCACCCGTGAGCACGCCACAGAGGATCTCGATGGCCAGCGCGAGACCGGATCCCTTCGGTCCGCCCATCGGCAGCAACACGCCCTTGAGCGCTTCGACGGGATCGGTGGTCGGACGGCCCTCCGAGTCCAGTGCGTAGCCCAATGGGATCGGTTCCCCGTGCTGCGCGGAGAGTCGGATCTTCCCGCGGGCAACCACCGCCGGCGACATGTCGAACACGAAGTGGTTGCTGTGCAGGCCGCCCGGGGCGCCGATCGCCATTGGGCCGGTACCAAGAAGTGGCTCGCGGCCACCGAACGGCGGCATGGCCCGCGACGCATTAGTCATGACGATGCCGATCATTCCGGCGCGTACCGCGCGCAGGGCGTAGCTGCCCGCCATACCGAAGTGGTTGCTTCGCATGACGGCTGCCACCCCGGCTCCGCCGCTGGTCGCGAGTTCGACGGCAACGTCGACCGCACGATTACCGACGACGAAGCCCAGCCCGTTCCCACCGTCGACATGAGCGCAGACCGGCGTGACGTTCCGAACCGTAATGTCGGGTCGGGCCTCGACCATCCCGCGGCGAAGTCGCTCGATGTAACCCGGCAGCCGGACGATTCCGTGCGTGCTCACGCCACGCAGGTCGGCGGACACCAGAGCGTCGGCGACCATGGCAGCGTCCTCGTTGGGAAGACCATGTGCGACCAGCAACTCCTGCGCGAACGTCTGCGCGTCAGCAGGCGTCACATAAACGACGGCCGAGCGGTCTACGCTCTCCGCGGTCTCGGAGCTTTGGCTGTCGGCCGAGAACCCATAGGCCATCGAACCCGTGCTGCTCATGCGTTCACCTGCTCAGTCATGCGGACACCGGTCTACGAAACCGCTCGACACCACTGAGCACATCTGCGCAGCTGCGAGCGAAGAAAGACACGTCGGTCCCGAAGCTCAGGCACTTGAATCCCAGCTCGAGCAGGTAGGTCGCGTATTCGATCTCGAGGTTCGGCGCGACTGGAGCGATCACTGACTTGCCCGCATCGGCACTGGCGCGCAGCACCCGCTCGACCGCATCGGCGAGAACCGGGTGTCGGTAATCTGCACCCGGCACACCCAGATCCTGAGCAAGATCACGAACACCGAGGAAGTAGAGCCAGACGTCATCGGCAGCCATGAGCTCGTCGAGGTTGTCGAGTGCGCGGGCGTCTTCGAGGAGCGGAACGACCATGGTCTCGGCGTCAGCGCGCTGGTAGTACTCCGACCACTTGGAGACGCTGTACTGAGTCGCCCGGACCGCCGAGCAGGCACCCCGTACCCCGCTCGGCGGATAGTGTGCCGCCGCAACAGCACGCTGGAGATCCTCTGGGGTTCCGATGTGCGGCACGATCACGCCGTCGACCCCACGATCGAGCGCCTTCATGATCTCGATGGGATCGTTCGTCGACACTCGAGCCAGCGCGGTGAACCCGTGCACGTCCGCCGCGCGTGCCATCTCCTCGACTTCTCGCCAGCTCGTGGGCGCGTGTTCCATGTCGAGAGAGACGAAGTCGAAGCCCGAGGCGCCAAGGATCTCCACCAGCGCGGGGTTGCCCGTGAAGTTCTGCATCCCCATCAAAATTCCGCGCCGCTCGAGGCGTTCGCGCAGCGGCTCTTTCCGGTCTGTCGTCATCTTATTTACCTATTCCCCTATCCGCTTTTTCGCTGAGATCTAGCGTGCTTCGAGCTCGTGATAGACGTAGCCGTGTTCGGGCGTCCACGTCCCCAAGCCGTTGTTCTCCGATCCAGGACCACCACTCACCATCTGCAAGTCGACCCCCCGGACCTGACCGAGAACGACCGTGAAGTGGGATTTCGTGTTTCCGCGTCCGTAGTGCGGGGCCCTGATGATCGTTCCTTCCATCAGGTGCCCCATGAAGGTGTGAACCGACGAGTTCACGGTGAGGTGGCAATGCACGTACGGCTCCCCGTCGACGTAGCCGCCTACGCCACCGGTACCGACACAGCGTCCGATGATGCCGCCACCGCTGGCCTCCATCGGTCCAGGAATCTCGACGACCGACACCTTGGACTCCGGGTCGCCGAGCTCTTTGAAGTGCTGTAGCCGAGCGACGTTAAGTGCACCGGTGAGGTCGAGGATCAGCCCCGTGGTGATGTTCTCGCTCTTGATCACCTCGCGAAGCGACAAGAGCAAATCCGCCCCAGCATCGAATCGCGCGTAAATAACCCGCTCGATATCGCCAGAAACCACCTTCGGCATACCTTCTCCTTCTCAGAACATGTGGACTTAGAACATGTGAATTAGCGCGTCTGGTGACGCACGCCTGCGTCGTAGCGGGCATTGAACCCGTCGAACGTCATCGGCCAATTGGGTTAAACACCGCATTGTCGGCTTGTCCAGGGGTTGCGGCAGGGATGTATCCAATGCGCATGCGGACAGTATGCCTACGTCATACGAGGTGAGTCAACCGCCTGGAATTCACTTCGCCAGCGAGGCGGGGGCGCAATGACACGGTGTTGGAGCGATCGCTACGCAGAACGTGCCGTCGTCAGCGAGTTGGGCCGGGTACGCGCGTTCGGCGCCTTGCTCGGCTGTCCTTGAGCGTTTGGGAACCCTGCCCGGCGTGGCTTCGAATCAGCGGTGGGATTGAAGTAACAAGGTGGTCAACTCGCGAGCCAGCACTCGGCCCCGCAGATCAGCTGTTGCGCTCGCGGAACGAGTCCGGATAGCTGGCGTTGCGGATGGTGAGCATCGGGTCAGCAATCGCGATGCCAGGCAGCATGTTGCCGGGCATGAAGGCAAGCGAACGGTCCGCCTGCGCGCTGTTCGGCCCAACCTGGTCGATCACGATCTGACCGAGCAAGCCGCGCTGCCGGTCGTCAGGCCAGGCTGTGGCCGGATCGTCGATGACGTCTGAGTCCTCGGCCATCTGGGCATACCAGCTAAACCGAACCGGGTTGGCGGCGACCCGCGCGGTGAGTTCCTCTGAGAGGTAGTCAGCGGACTTCGCCGCCGCTTCACCGCCGGCCAAACTGTGCTCGCCGGCGTCCGGTATGAACTGATACCGGACAAACCGGTTCTCGCCCTGGGCATCCGTGAACTGGACGGCGTTGACTGAGTAGAAGTTCGTGGTCGCCCAACTCTGCGGCAGATCGGTCTGGGTAGTCAGGAACGTCTTCGCGATGGGGTGGCTGGCGAGAAACGTCTCCAGCTCCGAACCCGGCGCTGGTACGCCGCCGCTGCTGGCGATCGCCTCCAACAATGTGCTGAAGTCGCTGGACGTAGAAACGGGGAATCCGTTGAAGCTGTGATTGACAATGTCCACGTTCGAACCATCAGCTATCAGGAACCTGATCGCGAACCCGCGAGGGTTGGCATTGAGCTCAGTGTCAGGGATGTTCGGCAGACCGGTGAAGTCGGAGAAGCGGACGATCACCGGCACGGAAGACTCCCGGAATAGCTGGGCGTAGCTGAGGTCTTTTGCTTCAGCGCTCGGGGTATAGGTCCCTTGCAGGATGAGGCCCTTGGTGTGGACGGCGCGAGCATGATGTTCACCGAAGGCGGCGTGAAAGTCCTGAACGAGCTGAGCCGGGAGCCGGCTGGCAAGCTCTTGCTCAGCCGCAGGCGTGGCGTTTCGGACGACGGCCATTGGAGATCCTTTCGTCATGCCTTGGCAGACGACGCTGGCTAACCTCACCGTACGACTGCTGAAGGCCGCAGCCAACCCCCGGGCAGGTACTGAATCCTGCTCAAACAGCCATTGGCGGCGCACTGATGCCCAGGTCACTCAAGCGAGGCAGCCTCACACGCTGCAGCGCGACCGATGCTTGAGATCCGTACATCAGCGTGAGTCGTTTGCGTCACAGACTGAAAAGTGCAGCTAGGACGCTGTCGCGCCGTGAATCCAGCGCATCTTGCCCGAGGTCAGACCGGCATCCACTGGCAGCACCACGCCGGTCACCCATCGAGCCGCGGGCCCGGCCAGGTAGGCAATCGCGTGGCCCACATCCCAGCCGGTCCCCTCGATCTCGAGGACACCCTGCTGGCGGCGATCCTCGCGTAGTTCCTCCGACATCCCGCGGGTGCTGACCATCGGCGTGTAGACCGACCCCGGCGCGACACAGTTGACCCGCACGCCGTCTCTTCCGTAGTGGGCGGCCATCGCCCTGGTCATCCCGATCACCGCAGCCTTGCTGGTCGGGTACAGCAACGCGTGGTGGCCGCCGACCATGCCAAACACCGAGGCATTGTTGACGATGCTGCCGTCGCCGGCCGCGCGCATGTAAGGCACGACGTGACGCACGGTCAGCATCATCGAGGTCACGTTTATCCGCAAGGCTCGATCCCATTCGTCCAGGTCGAGTTCCTCGGCCGTGCCTGTCGGTCCTGAGATGCCGACATTGTTGACCAGGATCGCCGGTTCCGAGAATTTCCGCACGACCCTGTCAATGCCGGCACGCACGCTGTCGTCATCGGTGACGTCGACCCCGAGGGCAACCGCTTCGCCGCCCTCAGCGGCAATCATGTCCGCCGTGGTCTGGGCCCACTCGGGGACCACGTCAAGCACGCCGACCCGGGCGCCTTGCCGAGCTAGCAGGATCGCGGCGGCCCGCCCGTTGCCGACCCCGTCCCCGCGGGAGCCACCGCCAGCCACGACGGCGGTCCGGCCCCGTAGCGGCTGGCTGATCGAGTCGGTCACCCTGCGCCGCCGACCAGGGCGGGTTGGCGCTGGTGATAAGCAGTGTGCTGCTCGTAATGGCGGCCGAGACGCAGGGCCGTCAGCTCGTCGTGCGGCCGCGTGATGATCTGCATGCTCACCGGTAGCGAATCTACGAAGCCTATCGGCATCGACAGTGCCGGCACCCCGGTGAGGTTGAACGGGGTCGACATCCGCGTAGCCGCGGCCAGCCACCGCGCGCTGTCGTCGCTGCTGGAGATGGTGTCCAGCGGAGGGGCCACTGTGGTTACCGATGGAGTGATCAGCCCGGCAAGCCCGGACATCGCTTCGGACAGCTGCCGTTGGGCGACGCTGCGGTAGCGCAATGCCCGCAGGTAGTCGACCGCGTGAATGAACGGTCCGACTGACAGCATGCCGGCACCCATGGCGTCACGATGCTCGATGTCGCCGACATGTTCCTGATGCAGCGAGAGCATCTCGGCGTAGATGATGCACCAGGCCGCGGCATCCCACAGCTGTGCATCGGGCAGCGCGACGTCCACGATCTGAACACCGAGATCGGCCAATTCGCCGCAGGCCCGGTCGAAGGGCGCCAGCACCGAGGGTTCGACCGAATCCTCGAACCAGCCGCGTGGTCGTCCCAGCTTCAGCCCTTCAGCTGTTTCGGCCGATCCCGCGACGTAAGACGGGACTGGACGCGACGAGCAGGTTGCATCGGACTCGTCGTAACCGGCGATCGCCTGCAGTACAAGGGCGGCGTCGGCCACCGAGCGCGTCATCGGCCCGACGTGGTCCAGGCTCCACGACAGCGGCATCACGCCGGTCCGTGGGACCCGGCCAAAGGTCGGCTTCAAGGCGACGATTCCGCAGTAGGCGGCGGGGATTCGGACCGAGCCGCCGGTGTCGGTGCCCAGCGCGAAGCTCACCTCGGCGGCCGCGACCGCCGAGGCCGATCCCGAGGACGAACCACCCGTGCCCCGCTGGATGTCCCATGGGTTGCGGCAGATCCCGAGCGCCCGATTCTCTGCGCCACCGGAGGCGAACTCGAACGTGTGCAGCTTGCCGATCAGGATCCCACCAGCCTCGGCCAGCCTGCGGGCAACGGTGGCGTCGGCTGCCGGGACGTTATCGATGAACAGTGCCGAACCGCCGGTCGTACGAATGCCGGCCGTGGCGATGATGTCCTTTAGCCCGTATGGGATTCCCTCCAGCGGGCGTTGGGTGCCGGCAGCCCAGCGGGCCGTGCTCTGCGCCGCGGCTGACCGGGCAGAGTCCTGCAGCGGCAGGATGACAGCGTTGAGCGCTGGGTCGACAGTGGCGATGTGCTCGAAGGTATCGGCCACCACCTCGTCCGGGCTGAATTGCTTGCTCGCGTAGCCGGAGAGCAACTCGCTAGCGGTACGGTTGAAAACTCGGTCAGTCATGGTCAGCCTTCGTCGCCGCGTTCGATCCAGCGCAGCGCCGTTGCCGGTTCGTCCACTGGCTCAAGAAAGGCGAGCGGCACCGCGCGCAACGCCTCGATCGCGGGCCGAAGCTGGGCATAGATCGCGGCCGCCGAGGCGAACCGTTCCGGCTCGAACTGGATTGCCTGATCTCGGATTGCTTCATCATCCATCGAAATTCACTCTCACCTCTGAGGCCAGCGGCCCCCAACGCGACATGCCTGCCGGCGGGACCGTGAATCTCGGTCACCGCCGGCCGCAACTCAACGCTATCTGCTACTGCTTGGTCAGCCCATCGACGTTATTGAAGGCTTGCAATACACCGGATTTCGCGAGGTATTGATTGTCCGCGGTTAGTGCCGGCAACAGCGACGCGTCGTTCGAGCCATTCGGGTAATACTTGTCGACCGTCGTCTTGTCCATCGTGATCTGCGGGTACGGGGTCAAGGCTGGCGGTGTCGCACCTTGCAGCATCGAGATAGCCATCGCCATCGTATATTCACCCCAGAACGGCAGGAACAACGATCCCTCCGCGACCCATGACGGATTCGTCCTCAGCTGCTGCAGACCTTCTGGCAGGCCACTGAGCCCACCGATGAGGCTGTTCTTCCCGCGGCCAGCAGCATCGATGGCCCGCCAGGCCCCGATGCTGGCATCGTCGTTAATACCGAATACCAACAGGTGCCGCGAGGCCGGGATCGATTGCAGGGCTTGTTGAACGGCCGTGTACGCCTTGTCGATCGAGAGATCCTGGTCGTCGACCTGGTACAGGTTCGGGCCGAGCGTAGTGGTCTGCGCTGTGATCTTCTCCGGCGGGTAGGTCGGCATCTTCATCTGCTCGGCCACGTTGAGGTAGAAGTACCGCGGCGAGTCGTTGATTTCGACACCACAGGTCGAACACTGCAACACGAGCACGGTCGTGTCATTGGCCGTCCAACCGCGCTTGATCGCCTCCTTGCCGATGATGTCACCGGCACCCTGGCCCGAGACCTTGTTGCTCAGGTTGATCCAGGGGCAACCCGGGGTCTGGACGTTGACGGAGACGCAAGGAATCTTGCTGTTCGTCAGCTGCTTGCCCAGGGCAGGGCCGATACCTTCGGCGAGGTTGTATTCGATGATCAGATCTGGCTGTTCCTGCACCATCAGCCGAGCATTGGTAAGTGCAGTTGGTCCGTCACCGTTGTTCTCGAATGCGGTGTACTTCACGCCGATCTTGTTGGCCGCAGTCTTCATGCCATCGCGGATCGTGACACCGATTGCGCCAGAGGAGCTGCCGTTTGCGTAGGTGATGTGGTACTTCGAGAAATCGGTGGTGCCGGCGCCGGACGAACTACCGGAGCCACCGCTGTTGGCCGAATCACCACTGCTGCTTGAATTGTCACTGCTGCTCGAACATGCTGCCAGTGCTAGGGCAGCGCAGACTCCGAGCACTCCGAACGTGTAACGCCGCGAGATCATGCGCCGTCGACTCATCGTCCTAGCCTCTCTTCTTGGTTGGCATCGCTTCGTAGGTGGGTACGGCACCGGCGGGTTCAGCTGAACCCGTCCGGCTTTTCATGCGCTTCCACGCGACCGCGATGCGACGCCGGAAGTTTGCTTGGCGGAATTGGCTAAAGGCCACCGCCAGAAGCAGAATCACGCCGGTTGCGATCTGCTGGTAGAACGGCGCAACGTGCATGAGAGCAAGCCCATTACGGAAAACTCCGAGGACGAGAACGCCGATCACCGTGCCGCCGATCGAACCGACGCCACCGGCCAGTGAGCCGCCACCCAGGACGACGGCAGCGATCGAGGTCAAGGCCGAGTCGGTGCCGACGGTGGTGGAACCGGTGAGCAGCTGGCTGGCCAGGATCGCTCCAGCCAGGGCGGACAAGGTCGATGAGATGACGTAGACGCTGATCGTTACCCGGTCCACCTTGATCCCGGCCAGCCAGCTCGCTTCCCGGTTGCCACCGATCGAGTAGAGCGAGCGACCGAGGATTGTGAAGCGGGCGACGAGGGCGGCGACGACGATCAGACCGAGGAATATCCAGACGTCATTGGCGATGTTCCCAACCGCGTTGTCACCGAGAACGTTGTTCACAGGATTGTCGAACGGCACCGAAACACCGTTGGCTAGCGAGGCCGCCGCGCCGCCGGTGATGGACAGCATGCCCAGTGTGGTGATGAGCGGATTGATACCGAGTTTGGTGATGATCACGCCATTGACCAGACCGACTCCGACGCCGACTAGCAGGGTGAGGATCAGCGATAACACCAGCCCATGGCCGTCGTTGAGGAACTTCGCGAACAGGATCGATCCCAGCGGGACGACGCCACTGGTTGACAGGTCGAACCCACCGGACACGATGGCCAACGTCTGACCAATCGACACGATGCCGATGACCGCGATATCGGACAGGATGATGAAGGCGTTGTTCGTGGTGGCAAAGCGATTGGCCTCGATGCTGAAGTAGATCAGCAGCCCGATGAGGAACAGCGTCAAACTCAGACGCGACATCAGATCGCCGAAGGACGCTCGGCCGAAACGGCCCAGACGCCCGCTATCCGCCTCGTAGGCGTCGGCAGGCGTGTCTGCCATCGACACAGGTTGGACGTCGCCGGCTGTGCTCACGTGGAGATCTCCCCTCGGGTAGCTGCATGCAGCGCGTTCTGCTGCGTGATCTCAGAACCAGACAGTTCTTCGACGAAGGCGCCGTCGCGAATAATCAGCAACCGATCGCACGTGGTCGTGACCTCTTCGACGTCGGAGCTGACGATCAGACAGGCCATGCCGGCGGCGGCCAGCGTGCGTAGCTCACGCAGCAGCTGAGCCCGGGCGCCGATGTCCACACCGCGGGTCGGCTCGTGCAACACCAGCACCCGGGGGTGGGTCGCTAGCCGGCTGGCGAGCAGGACCTTCTGCTGATTGCCGCCGCTGAGCTGACTGACGGGCTGCCCGACGCTACGCATCCGGATGTCGAGCTGGTGGGCAAAGGACTGGGCCAGGCTGCGTTCCGCGGCGACGTGCCGGATGCCGAAGCGCGACACCTGGCGGGGCACACTCAGCGACACGTTGGTCCGGATCGGATCCTGCAGCACGAGCCCGTCGCGCTTGCGCTCCTGGGGCACGTACCCGACCCCGCATTTGATGGCCTCACGCGGATTGGAGAAGGTCGGGCGGTGCGCGCCCCTGATCGTGAGCGAGCCTGCGCTGGGCTTGCGCTTGCCACCGAGGACTTCGGCGATGGTGTCGCTGCCCGAACCGCGAACACCGAAGATGCCGAGCAATTCGCCTTCGTAGATGGTGAATCCGACATCCTCGAGTGGCGGCGGCCCCGGTTCGTACAGGCCGCTCAGCGTGAGTGCGGGAACGCGCTCGACGACGCTGATCGCATTGGTGCGTGCCGCGCTGACCGCCTGTGGGGCTCCGAGCATGTGCGACACCAGCTCTTTCTTCGAGGTCGTCTTCGGATCCAGAGACGCAACGAGTTCACCGTTGCGCATCACGTGCACCGTGTCGGCAAACTTGTGAACCTCGTCCATCCGGTGCGAGATGAAAATGATCGTCACGCCGTCATCAGCCAGCCGTCGCACGACCTGAAAAAGCTTTTCGCTGTCTTGCTCGCTTAACGCGGCGGTCGGTTCGTCGAGCACCAACAAGCGAGAATCCTGTAGCAAAGCCTTGGCAATCTCTGCCAGCTGCCGGGCGGCCAGGGTCTGGTCGGCCATCGGTGCGCCCAGATCCAGCGAGACACCCAGCCGGCGAAGCACACTTCGGGCCCGCTCGTGCATCGCCCGCTTGGTCGTGATGCCGAAGCGCTGAGGCCACGCACCGACGACGATGTTCTCGGCAACCGAAAGAGCGGGTACGTTGGCCAGTTCCTGCGGAAGAAAGCCGATACCCATCTTGTGGGCGTCGGCCGGACTGGCCAGGACCACCGCTCGCCCGTCGATCAGGATCGATCCGGCGTCGGGCTGATGGGCGCCGACCAGGCATTTGGCCAGCGTCGACTTACCGGCGCCGTTCTCACCTATGAAGGCCACACAGGTACCGGCCGCAACCTCGAAGTTGACGTCGCGCAGGACAACCGACGAGCCGAAGCTCTTCGAGACGTGTACAGCGGTCAACATCGGATCGTTCGCCTCGCTTCCAATGGTATTCAGAAGTTCCGTTTATCAGAACGTGAGTTACGATAGACACAATGAAAACATGCAGCGGGGATGCGGTCAAGCCTGCGTCCTCGCTTGGTTCATGTTCGGTACATGCTTGTAACAAAGCCGAACGCGCTTACAGCGCAGGGCTGTTTAGCTTCGACCCTGTCGCGGGTATGCCTCGCCGAGCTCAATCGAGCAGGTCAGGTTCCCGGCGGAGCACGTCGTCCCACATCGGCTGAAAGTGAAGCCAGGCCATAAAGGGTGTGGCCAAGGTTGCCTTCGAGTGGCGAGCCGCCTTTGGCCCGACAAGCTGGACTGGCCGGCCGCCGGACTCAGCCAGCAATTGGATCTGGCAGGCACGATCGGCAGCGATGAACCACCAGACTGCCTCGTCCACGCTTTCTCGTCCAACACTGAACAGGCCGTGGTTCTGGTGAATCGCGATCTTGGCCTGCCCGAACGCCTCGGCAACCTCCCGACCAGCATCACGGTCGACGACGACTGCACCGGCCTGAGACGTAATGACCGCTTGGTCCTCGTAGAAACCGCAGGCGGTCTGCGTGATCGGATCCAACGGACGACCCAGCGCGGCCCATGCCATGCCGTGAATGGTGTGCGCATGCACGGAGGCGACGACGTCCGGGTTCGCCTCATGAATGGCGGCGTGCAGCACGTAGCCGGCTCGGTTCACCGCGCGGGTGCCATCGACGACGATTCCGTCGTGATCGACCAACAGCAGGTCAGACACTCGCACCTGCGAAAAGCTCATGGCGAAGGGATTCGTCCAGTACAACGAAGGGTGTTCTGGATCGCGGACGGTGAGATGGCCGGCAAAGCCGTACTCGTAACCGCACCGGTAGAGCACCCGGCAAGCCCCCGCCAGGCGTTGCTTACGATGCATTCTTTCGTCGGCCAGGTTGGTGAACACCGGCGGGCGTGGAAAGGACAGCCCCGCCTGTTCCGGTTCGTAGACGCTTCTCGATGCGATCGACACGATCGATTGCCCTCCGAGGCATTTCTTCTATTCCGATTATTGTTCCAGCTAGAGTTCCGTTTACCGGAACTGGTGTTACATTAAGTCAACACCAGCGTTCCTTCGAAATCAAGCGCACTTCTACGTCCCGACATGGTGAGATCGTTCCGGAATTCAGACACGAATGGGAGAACCCATGGCGACAGCTCGAAACCCTCGGGCAACCGCAAGTAACCGCGAGCCGGCAGCTGCGGCCCTCGATGCGTCGCCGCCGGACGGCACGCACCAGAACATCGCCCGCGCGTCGATGATTCTCGATGTACTGGCCAGGGCCGGCAATGACGGGTTGCGGCTCACCGACGTCACCCAGCTGACCGGCCTGAGCAAGACGGCCGCCCACCGGTGCCTCGCCGGCCTGGTGGCGCATGGCATGGCGTCGCTGGACGGTGACTCCAACCTGTTCTATCTCGGCGATCGCATTCTGGCCTGGGTTGGCATGGCCGAGGAACGGTACGCAATCGCGGACCGGGTAAAGCCGTTTCTTCGTCGACTCGCTGATGAATCGGGCGACACGATCTATTTCTCGGTGCGGCGGGGCGATGAGTCGGTCTGCTATGGACGTTCGGAAGGCAACTTTCCCATCAAAACGCTCACGCTGAGCGTGGGAGACCGCCGACCATTGGGCGTCGGCAGCGGAAGTCTGGCCATCCTCGCCTTCCTCGAAGATGCCGAGGCCCAGCGGATTGTGAAACACCGCCGCGCCGACCGAGCGAATTTTCCGATCTCCGACGAGCTCCTGCAGACCATGATCGATCGGGCTCGCGACGACGGCTACGCATTGATGGATGGCTATCTGATCCAGGGCATGAGCGCGGTCGGAGTACCGGTGCGCGACTCGAAGCAGCGGGTCAAAGCAGCGCTCAGCGTCGCCGCGATTTCTGAGCGCATCCGGGAACCGCGCCGAAACGAGCTGGTAGACCAACTCAACGCCGGGTCGATCGCACTGACAACTGAGCTACCCGAGCTGTTGTCCTCCCTGTGACGTCAGATCTTTAATGCGAGGGCCCGCGCCCGCGAGAGACCTCGCAGCCCGCAACGTCCAACGTGGCCCGCAGGATCGTGCCGGTGGCCGATTCGGTGCAGTAAAGCTCGTGCCGATCCGGGCCGCCATAGGCGATGTTGGTCGTAGAGCGGCCGGTCGGGCTGGTTAGCACCCACGCCGGATCGGCGTTGTGATCAAGGATCCAGACCTCTCCCCGTCCCGGGATGGCAACGCTCAAGCGATCCCGCACATCCATCGCCAGACCGTCCGGGCCCGCCGGCCCGTTGACCGACAGGTACTGCCCCACCTTGGCCACTCCGCCGTCAGGCATCAGGGGCACCCGCCAGACTGCGTTGGCCCGAGTGACCGCGAGGTAGAGAATCCGCTCGTCCGTCGACAGCACCAGGCCGTTCGGGCTGGGAACGTTGCTCAGCAGCGCATCCAAGCGGCCATCGGGGCTGAGCCGGTACAACCGCCCGCTCGGGTCGTGCAAGCCGGTCGCACCCTGGTCGGTGAAATACAGATTCCCCTTACTATCAAAGACCAGGTCGTTGACGCCCTTGAAGCGCTCGGTGTTTCGGCGATCCAGATACGGCTGGATGACGCCGGAGATCACGTCGATAACCATCAGGCCATGGCGAAAGTCAGTCGTGAGCAGTTCGGTCTCGCTGAGAAAGGTCAAACCGTTCGGCTCGCCGTCCCACTCAGCCACCAGCGACCAGCCACCAGCGACATCGATGCGAAATACCCGCCCGTACTCGATGTCGCACACGTACAGATTGCCCTCGGAATCGAAGACCGGACCTTCCAAGAACGAGTCACCGGGCGTACCCATCCGATTCAGCATCGACCACGGAGTGAGCGTGTCCTTACGGCGAAACTCGTTCGGCAGCGACGTGAATACCTGCAGCTTGCTGCGCACGATTCCGGCCGCGGACGTCATCGTCCCGACCCGGCTGGAAGTCCGGCTGGGAGTCCGGCTGTGACTCGCCAATGACGCGCGCCGATCCGGATGAAGTCGTTGACGTGCGCGTAGAGCAGCGTCACGCCGCGCTGATGCCATCGCGCCACATCGGCTTCCTTGACCAACATTCCCGCGCTCCGTCCGGCCGCAGTGATCCGGTCGATCGTCTGTTCGATGACGGCCATGACCGGTTCTTGGGAGTAATCACCTCGGTAACCCATGCTCTTAGCCAGGTCCACCGCGCCGATGAACAGCGAATCGATCTCGTCGATCGCGAGAAAATCGTCCAGCTCAGCTACCGCCGCCGCCGATTCGATCTGAACGATGATGACCTTGTCGTCAAAGTCATTCGGCGCGCAGTACTGGATGTCGGCTACTGCCGCGGCGGCTCGCCGAGCTGAGTCCAGGCGCGGCACGACCACCCCATCGATACCGCGCATCATGTGCCGTTCGATATCCCACGGTTGAGCTGACGGAATCCGGACGACGGCCTGGAGGCCGACCGAACGAGCGGCTCGGGTCATCTCCTCGACGTCGGTCAAGGATGGGCTGCCCTGCTCGCAGTCGATCATGATCGCGTCCACGCCGAGATTGCCCAGCGTGGCCACCAGGCTCGGAGATGGATGATCGGGATTGATCAAGGTGACGACCCGGCCGTCACGCAGCGACTGCTTGACCGGGTTCATCGGGCGACCGGTCCGGGATCGGCTGTCTCATCGAGGTTGCGCTCGTATGCGGTCAAAAGCATCGTGTCGCTCTCGTCGCCGAAGCCGAACGCGTCAGCCGCACGAAAGACCGTCCGGGCCGCCTCGGCCATCGGCACTGTCCCGCCCAAGTCGTTGGCTGCGTCGACGGCGATCGTCAGGTCTTTCTCGAACGTGCGGATCGTGGCATCGATGCGATGATCGCTGGCGGCCATCCGAGGCGCCCGCAGCTCGAACTGCCGCGACGTACCGGCGCTCTGCGTGATCGCCGTGATGAGCAGGTCGGGCTCGATTCCAGCTAGCTGGCCTAGGGCGAGGGCCTCGGCGGTAAGCGCGATATGGCTCGCGGTGAGGATCTGATTGATCAGCTTCATGGTCGACGCAGCACCAATGGCGCCGGCGGTGAACAACTGTGCGGCGCAGTCGTTCATCAGCGGACGGATAGCGGCGATCGCCTCGTCCTCGCCGCCAACGAAGATCGACAACTCTCCTCGGCCTGCTCGGCTAGGTCCGCCGCTGACCGGCCCGTCCACCAACCACACGCCGAGCTGAGCCAGTCGCGGCTCGAGCCCGCGAACGTAACTCGGCGAAACCGTACTGGCCAGCCACACGACAGCGCCGCCTGCCAGCGTTTCGGCTAGCCCACCGGGGCCGAAGATCACCATGTCGACTTGGCTCTCGTTGTGCACGATGAGCAGTGCACAACCAACGCCGCGCGCTGCTTCAGCCGGCGAGGCGGCCACGCGACCGCCAGCGGCGGCGAACCGCGTCAAGGCATCGGCACTCAGGTCGTAGCCGCGTACGGAGCGACCGACGGAGATCAGATGCGTCGCGACGGCCTGGCCCATCACACCGAGGCCGATCACGGCGATGTCGGCACCATCAGGTTGCTGCATCGTTTGGACCCTAGAGCCGGATGTGCACTCAGGCAATGCGGTCCCCACTCTCGATGCGTACGATCCGGCTGTCCACGCCCGGCAGCATGTGGGCGGGGTCTCGGGTCACCACCACATCGAGCACGGTCGGTCCCTCGCTGGCGAGCGCCTGCTTCAAGGCACCGGCGATGTCGTCCGGCGACTCGACCCGGATGCCCTGGCAACCGAAGGAACGAGCGATCTCGGCGTAGTTCAGTTCCATCAGGTCCGAGGCGTGGTATTTGTCCGGGCCATACATCAAATGTTGCAGCGCCTTAACGTAGCCGGACGCGGCATTGTTGACCACGATCACTGTGAAGGTAAGCCCGATCCGGCGCGCCGTCTCGAGGGCACCGATCACCATGTTGAAGCCGCCGTCGCCGGTGAGGCTGACCACGGCCTTACCGGGAGCGGCCATCGCCACCCCGATCGCGCCCGGAACCCCATAGCCGATCGAAGCAAAACCTCGGTCCGGCACGAAGTGACGACCGGAAACGCTGGTGTCGAACAGCAAGCCACCCCAGTGCGCAGCGAAGCCGCCATCGGCCACCAGGTAGCCGTCGGAGGGCAGGGCGCGATTGATCTCCGTGAGCAGCCGGGCAATGTTGATCGGCACTTCGGTCGAGTTGATGCGGTCGTCGACCTCGACCCGCCAGGCCGCCAGCTTCTCGGCGATCTGGGCCCGGTAGCCAGCGAACCGTTCGCGCATCGCCGACGCTTCTGGAGCCAACGCGGCATGCAGGTCCGCGATGCCGAGTAACGCGTCGCCCCACAGTGGGACCTCGACGTGCCTGGTCCGTCCGATCTCGTCGACCATCACCTCGAGGTGGATCACGGTCTTGCCGGCCGCGGGGATCGCGTACCGCTTGGTCGCCACCTCGCCCAGCTTGCCGCCGATGACGAGGATGACGTCCGCTTGCTCGATCAGGTCGTTGGCGATCCGGTCGTAGCGTCCGAACAGTCCGACGCTCAGCGGGTTGGTGCAAGCGATCGCGCCCTTGCCAGTCAGGGTGTGCGCGACCGGGATCGAATAGGTCTCGGCGAAATCGGTCAGCGCCTGAGCCGCACCGGCAATGTGCACGCCGCCACCGGCAAGAATGATCGGATGGCTGGCCTGGGCGAGCAACCCCGCGGCCCGGGCGATCGCGGTCGCGTCCGGACGGCAACGAATGGCCGGCACGGCCTCGAATGCCTCGATGCCGTAGAAGTCCGCGACCGGAAAGTCATATACCTCATGGGCAATGTCCTCCGGCACGTCGACTACGACCGGGCCGGGCCGACCGGTCGTGGCGACCGTGAACGCTCGACGGATCAGTTCAGGGATCCTGCTCACGGCCTCGATCCGGATCAGTTCCTTGCAAGCTGGGCGCAGGATCTCGACCTGCCGCGCCTCTTGCGTCATGTTCTTCCAGGCATGTTCGCGGTTGGCGTCCCCGACGATCGCAACGATCGGTGATCCGGCGTTGAGTGCCTCGACCAGGCCGGTGATCAGGTTCGTTGCGCCCGGGCCGAGCGTTGCATCGACCAGCCCGACCCGCCCGCTGACCTTTGCATAGGCATCCGCGGCGAACGCCCCGGTGCGCTCGTCATCAATGAGGTGATGTTGCAGGCCCAGCCGCCGTGCCGCGTCGTAGAAGGGCAGTAGCTGAAAGCCGCCCATGCCAAAAATCGGGCCCCCATGGAACTTTTCGATCATGCGGGCGATCGCCTCGCCGCCCGTAATCGACAGAACCTCGCCGGAGCTCTGTGAGCCACCTACCGAAGACACGCTGATGGCGTCCTTCCTCCACGTCGACCGCGACCGTTTGGCCGATCGGCCTACTTGATTGAGTTCCGATAATCGGAACCTTAATTACGTTCAATGGTACTCGATGCATGTAAGCATGCGGCATCACCGCAGTCAAGAAACCCAGAAGATGTCAAGAGAACGCCGGTTCAGGCAATGGTGCGCGCCGCGTTCTCGACGAACGCGCGCACAGGCGCTCCGACCGTGGCACCCAGACGGGCGGCGGCTTCGTTGAACACGCTGATCCGGCCATCGAATAGGCTCGAGCTGGCGTCACCGATCCGGGCCGTACTGGCCGCGGCGGTGACAGCAGCGATTCCGCGCGCATCCAGTACCGGAAGGCGACTGGGTTCACAGCCAGCATCGTTGAACACAGCCGCAAAGACAGCCGCCTTCAGCGCCGTCTCTGGACGACCACCGAGCAGGGACCCGTGCGAGCCGGTCACGACGACGGCGCCAGCGTGTAGCTCGGGTCGCGCCATCGAAGCCGAGTCAAGCAACCACACCGCGCGGCGGGACCCGCTGAGGGCAACCTCGACCGGCCGCCCGATCGGCTCGCTGCCTGTTGTCCGCTGCTCACTGGCTTCGCGACCGGACACCTGCTGCTCGACCCGTGGCAGCGCCACGCTGGCTCGCGCCATCAGATCGGCCGCGACCGTCACCGCCATGCCTGCCTGCACGCCGATGCCCGCCGCAGTCGCGTTCACATAGGAGATAACGCCGTGCTCGGCACAGTCCAGCCCATCGCCGATGCGAGCGCTGCGATGGTCGATGGTCGCCGCTGGGATCCGGTGCCGCTCGAGCAGCGCGAGGGAGTCCAGTCCCGCCGCGGCCAACCCGATCGCAGCGTCATGGGCAATCAGCCCTTCGACCCCGGCCCGCAGGGCCGCGACGCCACTGAATCGCCCGGCATGCGAGCCGGTTATCAACACCGATGCCGACACTCCGGCCAGTAGCTCGGTCACCGAGTCGCTGATCGTCACCGTCCGCAGCCGCGCCGCACTCATGCCGCGAAGGGTACGTGCCCGGCGCACACCTCGCGATCACCAAAGCGAAACGGCGGCCCCAAGGTCTGAGGCCGCCGTTATTCCACGAACAAGTATCCGCTCTTTCATACGAACACCCGTGGTGGAGGTGCCGGGAATCGAACCCGGGTCCTTCGTCGTGTTGATGGGCATTCTCCGGGCGCAGTGTGCTTCGTCTCTACTCGGCCTCACCGATCATGCACACAAGTCGGTGTGACAGGCCCAGTCGCTGTGGGTTGTCCCGCTCTCCCCCGCGACCGAGGCGAGCGGTAAGTCACCTAGCTGATGCCAGTACCCGGGCCGGTGACGAACCCGGACTGACAGACTTGCTATCGCTGATTAGGCAGCGAGAGCGAAGTCAGCGCGATTGGAATCGGCGCTTATTTTGTTTTGCATCGCTTTTTTAACGAGGTCAGCAATGCGGTCCTCGGCCCGCTTCTCCACATCTCGACGTACAAAGTCGAAACCGTTCACCCCCTGGTTGGTCGTGCTTTCGTGCTTTCGTGCCTTGGTGCTCGTTGTTCGTTGTTCGTTGAGCCACCACCCCGCGGTTGCGGCGCCCTCCTATTCTGCCATGGGTACGCAAGCCAGCTGTCGCAGACGAGGCGGGATGATTGCAGACGATACCCCCCACGGGTATAGTGCGACGCATACCCCCCGACGGTATCGGTTGAGGACAGAAACGGATTTCGCGATGGATCATGCATCTCCTGGCTACGCCGAGCACAAAGACGCCCATCTCAAGCGGTTGCGCCGTATCGAAGGCCAAGTTCGTGGGTTGCAGAGGATGGTCGAGAACGACACGTACTGCATCGATGTCCTGACCCAGGTATCGGCGGCGACACGTGCACTGGAATCGACCGCGTTGGCCATGCTTGAGGAACATCTCAGCCACTGCGTCACGCACGCGATCCAGGCCGGCGGGGACGAAGCCGACGCGAAGGTCAAAGAGGCCTCGGCCGCGATCGCGCGCCTCGTGAAATCCTGACGCTCACCTAGACCGATATACGTACAGGTCGCCATGGCGACTCAGCCGTATACCGACCGGATCGCCACTGACGCGACGCGACCAGCCCAGAGATTGACAGGAAGCAACGCCCGATGAATGACACCAACAACGCGACCCACATCTACCGAGTAAGCGGCATGACCTGCCAGCATTGCGTTTCCGCCGTAACGGAGGAGCTGGTTGGCCTTCCGTCCGTTGCGACCGTAGACATCAACCTGGTGCCCGACGGTATCTCGACCGTCACGATCGGCAGCGCGGGCGAGCTCAGCCCCGCGACGATCTCCGGAGCGTTGGACGCCGCTGGCGGATATGTACTAACCGAGGTGGGAGCGTAGCCATGACCTTGGACGCCACTCAGCGACCTGTACAGCCGGAGCAGCTGAGCTCTCGGTCGAGGCCAATCGAGTTGGCGATCGGCGGCATGACCTGCGCATCGTGCGCGGCCCGCGTCGAAAAAAGGCTGAACAAGATCGACGGCGTGCAGGCAACAGTCAACTACGCGACGGAGAAGGCGACCGTCCGCCTTGACGAGCAGCACGACAGCGACAGCAACACAGGCAGCGACATCGACATCGACAGCCTGATCAGCGCAGTAAAGGGCGCGGGGTACACCGCAACGGTGATCGACGACAGGTCAACGGCGAAGCCGGAATGGGAACTGCAAGCCCAGCAGAGCGAACAGGACGAACTCCGCGCGCGGGTGGTCATCTCAGCCGTCATCGCGCTGCCGGTTGTCGTACTCGCGATGTCCGCCGCCCTGCACTTCGCGGGTTGGCAATGGGTGTGCCTGGCCCTCGCCACGCCGATCGTCACCTGGGGTGCCTGGCCTCTGCATCGAGCCACCTTGATCAATGCTCGCCATCGAGCGACCACGATGGACACGTTGGTCTCCCTTGGGATTACCACGTCCTTCCTCTGGTCTGTCTCTGCGACCGTTACCGGCAAGGGTGACAGCTACTTCGAAATAGCCGTCGTCCTGACCGTATTCATCCTTCTCGGTCGCTATTTCGAGGCACGCGCCCGGTTTTCTTCCGGTGCGGCCCTCCGCGCATTGCTCGACCTCGGCGCCAAGGACGTGGCCGTGCTACGTGGAACACCGCAGGCCGAGCATCGAATCCCCATAGCAGACTTGCAGGTTGGCGACCTCTTCGTTGTACGCCCAGGTGAAAAGATAGCCACCGACGGTGCGATCGAATCCGGCCATACGACGATCGATACCTCGCTGCTCACAGGCGAATCAGTACCGGTCGAGGCCGACGTCGGGACCGCTGTCACCGGTGCCACCATCAATCTCTCTGGCCGGGTCACCGTTCGCGCCAATCGTGTTGGTGCTGACACCCAACTGGCCCAGATCGGCAGGCTGGTCGAGAAGGCCCAATCAGGTAAGGCCGAAGTCCAGCGCCTCGCCGATCGGGTGTCCGCGATCTTCGTTCCCGTGGTGATCGCGCTGGCCTTGCTCACCTTCATGGGGTGGCTCCTCGCCGGCCAGCCTGCGGACAGCGCAATGACCGCTGCTGTCGCTGTGTTGATCATCGCCTGCCCGTGTGCCCTGGGCCTGGCGACACCCACAGCCTTACTCGTCGGCACGGGCCGGGGTGCACAACTGGGCATCGTGATCCGCGGGCCACAGGTCCTCGAATCGACACGACGCATCGATACGATCGTGCTTGACAAGACTGGGACTGTCACAACTGGCAAGATGCAGGTGCACCAAGTGCTTCCCGTTGCCGGTGTCGCCCGCGAGGACCTCATCGGCATCGCCGGCGCGCTCGAGGACGCTTCGGCCCACCCGATCGCGCGAGCGATCACCGCTTATGCCTTGGCGCAGCCGAAGACGGTGGGAGGCCACCCGCCACAGGTCTCGGGCTTCGCAGACAGCGGTGGGCTCGGCGTGGCCGGCATGGTTGACGGGCGCGCTGTCGTGGTCGGCCGTCGCCGTTGGCTCGCAGACGAGTGGGCGATCCCCGGCCTAACCGACGTCGCATCCAACGAAACGCGTGACGGCCTGGCCGAGTTGATCGCCAACGCCGATTCTGCCGAGCGCCACGGTCTGACGCCCGTCTGGGTGGGTTGGGACGGAAGCACGGCCGGCATCATCGTCGTGGGCGATGCTGTCCGCGCGACGTCAGCCCGGGCGGTCGCCGAATTTCGGGCGCTCGGCATGCGGCCGATATTGCTCACCGGCGACAATGTCGCTGCCGCTCACGCGGTGGCCGCCGAAGTGGGTATCGACCCCACAGATGTCATCGCCGAGGTCCTACCTTCTGAAAAGGCAATGATCGTGACCGAGCTGACGGCCTCGGGGCGTACGCCGGCCATGGTCGGCGACGGCGTGAACGACGCGGCGGCGCTCGCCGCCGCGGACCTCGGGCTCGCGATCAGTAGCGGCAGCGACGTCGCGGTCCAGGCGGCTGATCTAACGCTGATGCGCGACGATTTGCTGGTGGCGGCAGATGCGGTCCGGCTCTCGCGAGCAACTTTGGGAGTGATCCAAGCCAATCTTTTCTGGGCATTCGGTTACAACGTGGCTGCCATCCCGCTCGCCGCTTTCGGGCTGCTCAACCCCATGATCGCAGGCGCGGCGATGGCGTTCAGCTCGGTGTTCGTGGTCGGCAACAGCCTGAGGCTGCGTCGATTCCGGCCGCTGGCCCGGTGAACTGCGCAAAATCGCACAAGCTATTCACCCGAATCGGCGCCCCGACACGGTAGAAATAACGGGTGGCGGACACTCAGCGCGAGATCGAGTCCAAGTTGGACGTCGCCCCGGACTTTCAAGTCGGCGATTTGTCGGTGCTGACGGAAGTCGGCGGCTGGTTCGAGGTAGCCGATGACGACATGGTCAGCTGCTACTACGACACCGCCGACCTCGATCTGTTGCGCGCCCGGCTGACGCTGCGCCGCAGGACCGGAACGATCGACAACGGATGGCATCTGAAGACGCCTGGCCCGGGATTCCGCACCGAACTGCGTTGGCCACTTTCACCTCGGACGAACGACGGCCGCTACTCCACATCCGCGAAGGCATCGAGTGAGCTACCCGCAGAACTCAAGCGGCTGATCGCGCCCTTCACGCACGGCAACGACGTCAGCCCGATCGTCGAACTCAAGGTTCAGCGCACTCGTTACCGGTTGAACAATGCCGCGGGTGAACTGCAGCTCGAGATCGCTGATGACCAGGTTCGAGCGAACGGGCTATCGGTCCCGATCACAATGCGGCGCTGGCGGGAGATCGAAGTCGAGCTCGGGCCCGAAGGCACTCCCGCGGATCTCACGCGAGCAACGGATGTGCTGATCAATGCTGGAGCATTCGGATCGCGGTCGCCGTCGAAGTTGGCACGCGCCCTGTACGGCCAGCCTGAGCTGAAGCTGCCCGATGCAAGCGCGGGAAGCGTCGTTCTGGACTATCTGAACGCACAGTTCGACGCGATCACGGCAGGTCATTTTGCCATCTCGCTGATGCCGTTCGACCCCGAAGCGGTCAACGAACCTCACGAAGCCGTGCACCAGACCCGAGTGGCCACCCGACGGCTACGAGCCGCGCTGCGGATCTTTGCGGTCCTGTTCGACTCGCAACGAGCAAGCAGGCTTGAAGGCGAACTGAGGTGGTTCGCAAACGAACTCGGGGCGGTCAGGGACCGCGAAGTGCTGCGCGTCCGGCTCGCCCGCGCCGTTGAGGACTTGCCGGCCTTTCTGGTCGTCGGCCCGGTGGCCGAGCAAATCGACGAGGTGCTCCTGGCCGAGCTGCACATGCACGCCGACCTGGTGTTGGCGATGATGCGCAGCCCCCGCTACCACGATCTCCTTGACGAACTCGGGCAGTGGCGCACGGATCCGCCGTTCACCGTGGTCGCGAATCAGCCCGCTGCGATACTCGGCGATCTTGTAGGTTCCGCCGAGCGCACATTAGCTAAACGCCTCAAACGTGCCAGCGCAAAACAGGCCACCGATACCGAACTTCATTCGGCTCGCAAAGCTGGGAAACGCGCCCGCTACGCCGCAGAGGCCGCTGCGCCCGTCCTTGGCAAGAGCGCGAATCGCCTCGCCAAAGCGGCATCGACCTTGCAGACCATGCTTGGCGAGCATCAAGATGCGGTTGTCGCGACGGAGTTGTTGCGCCGGATAGCCGACGAGGTTGCCGACCACGGCGCGAACGCTTTTACCTACGGAATCCTGGTCGCCGACCAGCGGCGCGCCGCGGCCGAATCGGCACAAGCGGCCCGCGCGATCACGAAGGACTGACGCGCGTCAGGGTAGAAGAAGCTGCGGGATCAGTCGGTGCGACCCTTGGCCCGTCGACCGAGCGCGATGGAGATATCTCGATCGGCGTCTCGCTTGGCCATGTCCTGACGCTTGTCGTAGGACTTCTTGCCGCGAGCCAACGCCAGTTCGACCTTCACCTTGCCCCCCGTGAAATACATCGACAGCGGGACGAGCGTGAGCCCTGATTCCTTTGTCTTACCGATCAGGCGCAGGATTTCACCTTTGTGTAGGAGAAGTTTGCGTACTCGCCGTGGCGTGTGGTTCGTCCACGAACCCATCTCGTATTCCGGGATATGGACGCCATGCAGGTACACCTCGCCGTCATCGATAGTGGCGAAACCGTCGACCAGAGAGGCCCTGCCTTGGCGTAGTGCCTTGACCTCGGTACCCATCAGCACGACGCCGCATTCGAACTCGTCCACGATCGTGTAGTCGTGACGAGCCTTCTTGTTCTGGGCGATCAGCTTGTAGCCATCGCCCTTGTGCACGCCGCCAGACTTGGTCTTGGACGAGCCCGATGAACGCGTTGCGGTTGCCATAACTGCCAAACTACAGTCGGACGGCAAGCCGCAGCGTTGCCCAAGCGGTCAGGGCCGCCAGCACTACACCGGCGATGATGCCGACGCCGCCGGCGACGATGATGTCGTTGCCGTTCAAACCTGGCAGCACGTTCGCCTGAACCTGATCGTGAAACACGTGATCGAGGATGTACACCTTGCCGAACCAGTCGAGTATCAGGGCGATGACACCACCGGCAAGGGCCGCGATCACCGCCTCGATGATGAACGGTAGCTGGGTCATCAGCCGTGAGGCACCGACCAGGCGCATGATGCCAGTCTCGTTACGGCGCTGCGCGGCAGCGACCTGGATCGTGTTCGTCATCTGAATAATTGCGCAAACACCGACAATCAAGGCCAAGATCCGCGCGGCCCACCTCGCTGAATCGAACAGATTAAGCACGATCTTCAGGCTCTGGTCCTGATTTTGAACAACATCCACCCCTGGTTGGGTGGCGTACTTCTGCTCGATGAGGGGGTAGTCCTTCTTGAGGTCGTTGAGTTTCAGCAGAAACGATGCAGGAAAAGACCCGGGGCCGGCTTCGTCCACCGTTGCTGCCCCGAGGAGTTCTTTCGCGCGCTGGGTCGCCGCCGCCTCGGTGATGTATTCGAAGCTCTTGACGGCCGGATCGCTGCTCAGCTTGGCCTGCACGGCCGCGCGCTGGACGTCAGTGACCTTGCTCTTACAGGGCGAACCCGCGCTGTCTTTGGAAATGTCGGTACACAGGTACACCGAAACGTTGATCTTGTCTTTGTAGAGATCTTCGAATTTGCTGATCTCTTTGCTCAACAAGAACGCGCCACCGAGGAATGCCAGCGAGATTCCGGTAGACAGCACCAGGGCAACCGTCATGCTGACGTTGCGCCGCAATCCGGTTGCTACGCCTGACATGAGGAAACTTGCGCGCATGATGTCCTAACTTCGCTTCGATATTTCGGTCCGGCACGAACCCGCGCTGATTCTCAGCGCGGTACGGTTCGCGTCATTGCAGTTGCTCTGGTCAGCGGCCGATGCCGTACACGCCGCGGTTCTGATCACGGATGATGTGGCCGAGGTCGAGTTCGACCACCCTGCGGCGCATAGCGTCGACGATGTTGTTGTCGTGGGTGGCCATTACAACGGTGGTGCCCTTGCGATTGATCCGCTCCAGCAAACCCATGATGCCCTGACTGGTGTCGGGGTCGAGGTTTCCGGTGGGTTCGTCGGCGAGCAATACCAGCGGGCGATTCACGAAGGCGCGAGCGATCGCCACCCGCTGTTGCTCACCACCGGACAGTTCGTTGGGGTAGCGGTGGGCCTTACCGTCGAGCCCAACCATCTCCAAGACTTCGGGAACTGAACGCTTGATCGCCCGCTGCGATTTGTTGATCACTTCGAGCGCGAACGCGACGTTTTCGAACACAGTCTTCTTGGGAAGCAGCCGAAAATCCTGAAACACGCAACCAATCCCCCGGCGTAGCTCGGGAACCTTACGTCCGGGAAGCTTGGCAATGTCCTTGCCGTTGACGATGACATTGCCTTTGGTGGGCGTGTCTTCGCGCAGCAGCAGCCGCAGCACGCTGGATTTGCCAGACCCCGAAGCGCCGATCAGGAAGACGAACTCGCCCTTGTCGATGTCAAGGGTCACGCCGTCCAGTGCGGGACGGGTGCTGGCCGGGTAGATCTTGGTCACGTTCTGCAGCGCAATCACGGAAATCGATCCTACCTGCCAGTATTCCGATGCCCGATATGCCCGCGTTTCGCCGCGCCGGGGCGTCGGAGCCAGCGTGCAATCGGGAGATCGGCCTAGGTGGCAGGCGTCCTCAGGCTTAGCTGCTGCTCTCGGCCGATCGCCGCCAGCGGATTCCGGCCTCGATGAAGTCGTCTATATCGCCGTCGAGCACCGCAGTAGGATTGCCGACTTCATACTCGGTTCGTAGGTCCTTCACCATCTGATACGGATGCAGCACGTAGGACCGCATCTGGTTGCCCCAGGACGTGCCGCCATCCTTCAGGGCGTTCATCTTGGCTTGTTCCTCCTCGCGGCGCCGTTCGAGCAGCTTGGCCTGCAACACGGCCATCGCCGACGCGCGGTTCTGGATCTGGCTGCGTTCGTTCTGGCAACTGACGACGATGCCGGTCGGCAAGTGAGTGATGCGCACCGCGGAGTCGGTCGTGTTGACGCCTTGGCCACCGGGACCAGAGGATCGATAGACATCGACCCGCAGGTCATCGTCGTTGATATCGACGTGATCAGATTGCTCGACGACCGGAAGCACTTCAACACCGGCGAAGCTCGTCTGGCGACGGCCCTGGTTGTCGAAGGGGCTGATCCTTACCAGCCGGTGGGTGCCTTGCTCCACCGACAGGGTGCCGTACGCAAAGGGAGCCTTGACCTGAAAGGTCGCCGACTTGATGCCGGCCTCTTCGGCGTAGGACGTGTCAAGGACGTCGACCGGGTAGTTGTGCCGCTCTGCCCAGCGCGTGTACATGCGCAGCAACATCTCGGCGAAGTCCGCAGCGTCGACGCCTCCAGCTTCAGACCGGATCGTCACCAGGGCCTGGCGTGAGTCGTATTCGCCATTGAGCAGCGTTTGTACCTCGAGTTCGTCGACCAGCTTCTTGAGCTTGGGCAGCTCGGCCTCGACCTCTGTCCTCGTTTCGGTCGAATCCTCAGCGGAGTCTTCGTCGCTGGCCATTTCCCACAGCAGGCTTGCGTCGTCAAGGCGGCCGCGAAGCTCCTCGACGCGCCGGATTTGACCCTGGACGTGGCTCAGCGCGGAGTTCACCTTCTGAGCGTGTTCCTGATCGTTCCACAGCTCGGGGTCGGCCGCCTGGGCCTCCAGAGCCTCGAGCTGGCCTCGTAATTTCGGCAGGTCGAGGACACTCTCGATGCTGGCCAAGGTCGCTGAGAGTTCCTTCAATTCTGCGGGTACGTCAGTCACAACCGTTCAGGGTACTGGCAACCGAAGTCGGTCAACCGTGTCAGCCGCTCGCGCGGCGCGAGGTGAGGTTGACGAGCTGCCTACTGCTTGCCCGAAACCCGGCCTGCCTCGTCCGCGTTATTCGCTTCGGCTGCCTTTTGGGGCTCGGCTGCCTTTTGGGGCTCGGCTGCCTTGGCCACGGGCTTGGCTTTGGACTCCGACGATTCCTCGACCGGATCAGGCAGCACCGCTGCCGGAACTGTGCCGGACAGCGTGCCGAGCATCTGGCGGACGTTGGTCAGCTGCGCGTTGATGCTGTCGCGCCGCTGTGACGCCGCAGCAAGCTGGCGGTCAGATTCGGCGCGTACCCGATCGGCGTGCGCCGTTGCCTCGGCGACGATCTGCTCGGCCTTTTGCTGCGCCTCGGCGAGCAGGGTGGCCGACTTGCGACTTGCCTCGGCCGCGGTACGGTCGCCCTCGGTCTTGAGGTTGGCTACGTGCTGCTGAGCCGTCTTCAGCTGCTGCTCGCTCAGCGCGGTGCGTTCACGGAAGTCCGCCTCGGCCTTCTGGCGCCGGCTGGCCAGCGTCTGCTCGAAGTCGGCGGCAGCCTGAGCTGCGGTAGCGCGCTGCTTCTCATAAACCGCTTCGGCTTCCTCTCGCCGAGTCGTCGCCTGGCGGTCGGCCTCGTCCAGCAGCTGATCGGCGGTCCGCTTGGCCTCTTCGACGATTCTGGCGGCCTCCCGCTCGGCGGCGGTGCGAGTGTCGGTGGCGTACGTGTCGGCCTCTGAGCGGACCCGGACTGTCGAGGTGCTCAGCTCGTCGAACCTTCGCTTGGCGTCGACTTCGGCCTTCTGCCGGATTTCCGTTGCCTCTTCGTCCGCGAGAGAGAGGATCTTGCCGATGCGCTCGCCGAGATTGGAGAAGGTGGGCGCCGCGGGGGCGGCAGCCTGGGAGGCCGCGCGTTGCGCCTCCGCTTGCTTGCGGGTCGCGGCCTCTGCCGTGGCCGTCAGCTCGTCGACCCTGCGCGCGAGGGTCGCGGCTTGCTGCTGCGCGGACTGCGTGGCTGCGGCCAGCTCGGCCACCTTCCGGTCGACCTCGGTCTGGTCATAGCCGCGCATGACGGTGCGGAAGGAAGGAGAGTTTTCGCTCATTCGGATCTCATCATCTCGTCGAGTAGGAAGGGATGTCGGTCAGGTTCCGGTTCGGACGGTGTGGCCTCAGCTATTTCCGGTGCGGACGGTGCGGACGGTTCGGACGGTGCGGCCTCAGCTATTTCTGGTGCGGACGGTGCGGACGGTTCGGACGGTGCGGCATCGGGCAGCCTGCGGTCACCGAGCACTGGTGGGTGCGCGTCACGCCCTTGTTTCGACTCTGCAGCGTCTGTCGGCACTGCAGGTGGCGAGGCTACCCCCGATGGGCCAGCAGTCGGGGTGCGGTTGTTCGCTTCGTCGACGGCGAGCGCTTCGATGACGCCGGACAGGTTGCCCAGCTCGCTGGTGATCGCCTTACGACGCCTGGTCAGGTCGTCGATCTCAGCCCGTGCTTCGGCGAGCGCGGTCCGAGCCGCCGCGCGCAGTCCGTCCGCCTCGGCTCGCGCCTGCGTTACGAGGGTGGTCGCCTCCTCGCGGGCGCTGCGGCGCAGCTCCGCCGCCTCGCGTTGGGTACGGGTCAGTTCTTCGGCGACCTGCTCGCGGACCGCCCTGGCGCCCGACTCGGCCTCGGCAAGGCGCCGATCCGCTCGGTCGAACAGCCGTTTGGCGGATTCCTCGGCCTCATCGGTAACCGTCTGAGCCCGTTCGTTGGCCTGCTCCCGAATCTGGATCGCGTCGGATTTCGAGCGGTCCAGTTGAGCCGCAGCCTCGGCCCGCAACGCCGCAGCTTCCTGCTCGGCTTCCAGCAGCCGATCGCGAAGCCGTTGGGTGGCCCGCTCCAGAATCGCGCCGGACCGGGCCCGGCTTGCCCTGATGATTGCCGCGGCCTGGGCATGGGCGGTTGCGGCGGTGCGTTGGGCCTCGACGGCAGAGGCCTGCCGGAGTTTGTCGAGTGCGTCCTGGGTCCAGGCGGTTTGCTCGGCGGCAGCGGCAAGCTCCTGGTCGGCCTGAATACGCGCCTGTTCGACGAGTTCGGCGGCGGCCCGTTCACCTTGACCGATGTGCTGACGGGCCGTTACCTCGGCCGCATCGAGTAGTTGCTGACGCTGAGCAATCAACGCTTTGGCTGACTCCTCCGCCTGCGCCTGGATTGCGGTGGCCCGGAGCTTGGCCGCTGCTTCGAGCTGCTCCAGTTCGGTTTCCAAAGAAGCTCGTCGTCGTTGCTGCTCGGCGCCTTCGCGGCGTTTGGCTTCGACGAGCTCGGCGTCGTACTGGGTGCGGACCTCCTGGGCCGCTCGCTGCGCTGCCGCCATGACTTCATCGGCCTGCTCGCGCAGCGCCCGCGATGCGGCGCGGGCAGCGTCGGTTACCTCTCGCGCCTCGGCTTCGGCCTCGGCTCGTACCTGCTCGGCCGCGCGTTCGGCAGATCCGGCGATGAGAATCGCCTGGTGGGTCGCGTCGCCGATCAGCGATTGCGCCTCATCGTGGGCTTCGCTCAGTTGCTCGGTGGCGGCGGCAAGCTTCTTGCGTGCTGCTGCCAGGGCTTCCGCGGCCTCGTCACGCAGTTTCGGAAGCTCGCCCCGGATGGTCTCGGCGTCGACCCGGGCTTGGCTGACAATCTGTTGGGACTGAGCCAGCGCCTGGCCATCGTCGGCTGTCTTGGGCGCAGCAGAGACCGCCCCGCCGTCGTTTTTCTGCGCAGCCGCGTCCGGGTGCATACCTCATGCTTTCAGACGTGCCCCGGTCGACGCCAGACGGCTGGTCAAGAGGGCGCTTCCGAAGGCTGATCGAGGCGGCTCGTTCAGCCGCTCTCCAGTCGTCCGCCAGTCGTCCGCCAGTCGCCTGCGCGCACGATTCTGCTCAGCGTGTGACGATGAGGCAGTGGCAGCTCCGCCGACCGGCAACTATGAGCAGTGGGACGTGATCGTGGTGGGCGCCGGGCCAGCTGGCTGCGCGAGCGCTGCCGCGGTTCTGAAGTTCGGGCCCGGTTTGCGGGTGCTGGTGCTGGATCGGGCCGATTTCCCGCGGGACAAGGCCTGTGGCGACGGCATTGCCCACGAGGTGAGGCAGACACTGGCCGACCTCGACTTCGATACGGCGGCGGTATTTGCCGACGCGCCGCCCATCGACCGGCTGGCCTTGCGGTCGCCGGCCGGTATTGAGGTGAACCGCCAGATGCGGCAGCAGGTGCACGTCATTCGGCGCGAGATCTTCGACGCCAGGCTCGTTGCCGACGTCCGAGCTCGAGGTGTCACGGTCCGGCGTCACGAGGTGCGGTCGTTGCGGAGCGAGCCTGGCGCGATTGTGATCGACGGGTCGCTGCGCGCCACGGTGGTCATCGGCGCAGACGGCGCCGAGTCCGTGGTCCGCCGCGCGGTCGGTGTTGCCGCGGCGCCGCGAGAACGGGTGGCCTTCGCCATCCGCGGCTACGCGCCTGAGCTCGCTAACCAGCACGGTGCACAGGTCATCGTGATGACGACTCAGCGCTGGCCCGCGTATGCCTGGAGTTTTCCGCTCGGCGACGGTCACGCCAACGTCGGCTACGGAGAGCTGCTCGGCTCACGGCCGTTGAACCGGACGGGCATGTTGAGTCGGATGGCGGAGTTGCTGCCGGGTTTGGATCCGAAGCCGAGCAGGTTGCGGGCGCATCGGTTGCCGCTGTCGTCCGGGCGTCCTCGGATCGCGGCTGGCCCGGTGTTGCTGGTCGGCGATGCTCAGTCGCTCATCAATCCCTTTACCGGCGAAGGGATCTTCTACGCCGTGACGTCTGGCGCCCTTGCTGGCCAGGCCGCGACCGCTGGCGTTCTTGACGATCAGGTTGATGCCGGCGTTGCCTATCGGGCGCTCAGCCGCGACCGGCTGGGCAGGCACTTTCTGCATACCTCGGCCCTGGCGCGCCTCGGACGGTGGCCAGGCCTGGTCGACGCCGGCATGCGGGCAGCTCGCGATGATCAACAAGTCTTCGATGAACTCGTGCGCTTTGGATTGGCTGATGGGCTGCTCACGCCTCGGATCATCCGGCGCCTTCGGTTCGCCGACGCCAAACGCTGACCAGCCGTTGGCTGAGATGTCAGTGGAAGCGGGGTTGCGCTAGTTCGTGTTCGCTCTCGAGCTTGTGGATGCGCTCGTCGTGCCCGATCTGGCGTAGTACGTCGGCACGGCTCGCATAGTGGCCGTAGTCGGCGGTGAACTCGGAGGTGAAGGGAACCGTTTCCCAGTCGGGGTTTTCTTGCACGAGATGGGCATATTCGTGTTCGGCGTGGTCTTCGAAGTCGGCGTTGAGTCGGTAGGACCAGGCAGGCTTGACAACGAACATCAGCCAGGAGACTTGGTAGTAGAGGCAAGCAATGAGTTGAGGTATCGCATAGAACTTCAGTCGATTTTCTTTGATGCCGTCGGCTGCGATCATCTCAGCGAGGATGAGCAGGTGCCATTGCTCGTTGTCCTGCTGTGCTCTGGATTCGCTAACGCGATCAAAGATTCGCCGGGCCAGGCCGGTCCGGTGGTGGGTGTGGGTGATAGCGATGTAGGCAGCGTGTTCCCAGGCCTGGTAGGGGACGCGAGCGACAAGTTCCAGCACCTTGAACTTCGACAGTGTGCGTGGCTTTCCGTAGATGAGATCCAGGCTGCGGAACAGCAGACGAGCGGGAACGCCGTACTTGCGGCGAGGCGCGTTCAAGGTCTCGCGCTGAGCTACCCGTAGTTCGTAGCGGGACAGGCGGGGCGGTGCGGCGGTGTCTGCGAGATCCGCGAGATCGGCGAGATCGGCGGTGAGCGCTAGTGGCTGGGCCATGATGGGAACCTCCGGAATGGGAACTGAGCTGGTGCTGGGTCGCGATTGCGTCTCCGGCAATAGCGTCCGCGACCGGACTCCAAAACTGGTCCAATTCGTGCGTGACCGAGCGCCGACGCGTGACCGCTTGTCTTAGCTCAGCCTGTCTTAGCTCCGCCTTCCTAAGTCCAGCCTGCCTCAGTCCAGCCTGCCTCAGTCCAGTCGGCCTTCGGCGGTCGCGCTCGCGTGCTGCTCGAAGCCATCCGCATGGCCGATCAGACCGCCGAACGCCACCTTCGCCGTGGAACTGCACTTGACCTTGACTGTGTCGCTGTCAGCGCCAAGCTCGCCGACTGCGCTGATCTGCACTCGAGACGATTCCGTTGACAGGTAGGTATCAATCGCATCCTGAACGCTGAGCAGAGGCAACGTTGAGTCCAGACCGCGGTCACGAACCAACTGACCGTTGACCGCGTTAGAAGCCGCGACCGCCGCACCATCACACAGACTCTGCAGGTTCCGCTGTTTGTTGAACACGTCGCTCGCCAGAACCGCGCCGCTGACGAACATGAACGCGATGACGTAGAACCCCAGAACGAGCGGGACGATCGACCCTCGATCATCTGACGACATCACCCGGGATGCACGGGCCAGCGCTGCGCGGATCACCCTTGCGGTCACGTTGCTGACCGGAATTCATCCATGTGCACAACGTATTTGCCAATCTCGGTGACGCCGCGACCACCCACAATCGTAGGCACGGCAGGCAGTTGCTGATGCCGGATCACACAGACCGCGAACTCGGCGCCAGCCGAAAAGTCCGGCGCGATCGCGGCGTCCTCGCAGCCCGCCGCTGCTGCTACATAACGCACCTCAACGTCACTTGGCGCGAAGCCTTGAGCCCGCAGGGCAATCGTCAGGGCTGCATTTTCGCGCGCCGGACGCTCCGAGTCATGGTCAGCGGTGGCGATGGCGCGGCCGATGTCGCGCGCAGCATTGGTGACCGCTAGCCTTCCGCGCTGCACCGTCGCCACCACAACAAGCAGATACACCATCGGTATTAGCACTACGACCGCGACGAACACGAATTCCACAATTGCGTTACCCCGCTCGGCATCCTCAATCAGAATTCCGCGACGTGTATCGCGCCTCATGGCCGCTCCCGCAAGGACTGACCGGAAACGTCAATCGATACCAGTGCCCCGACGGGCAAGAAGATCGATCTGATATCACCGCGACAGGTGACCTTTGCGGTGTCGACACCAGTAGCTGGATCGGTGATCGCACTGCCAACACAAGGGATCCGACGAGCCAAACCAGGGCTGAGCGCCTCGGTAATCAAATCGCTGGCTCGAGGACCGCCCGCGCTCGGATCGACTCCGGAGTCAGCGCCGTAACGCGCACCGTCAGAAGCGGCGGCTGACACCACCGACCGGACGTACAGCAGTGCGGCCACCTGCAGCACACCGAAGAGCATGAATATCAGCAATACCGAGACCATCACGAATTCGGCCACCGCAGCGCCACGATCCCCCTGCGGGCGTGCCCGCCGCCGGGCGCGAACGATCGGCTCGGCACCGGTGACGAGTTGGTCGCGGGGCATTAATTGGCTGCGCCCACACGACTCATGGCTTGGTTTATCGCATTAATGATCTGGGGCTTGAATACACCAAGAATCGCGACGACGAGTGCTGCGGTCATCACGGTGACCATGACCCAGCCCGGCACGTCCCCTCGCTCGTTCGCCTGCGGCCGAACCCTTTGCTGCACCGCGACATATCGAGCGCCGAACCAAGCAGCCAGCAACTGAACCATTTCTTTTCCTCCATCATTCTTTGACCGTTTATTCATTGGCAGTCATCGTCGGCACGGCGTCAGCGGGACATCGAAACGAGGGTCAACAATCCGGGATACAAGGCGAAAAGCACGGTGATCGGCAGGATCATGAACACCACCGGAATCATCATCTGCAATTCCTTCTTGCCGCCCTCTTCCAGCAGGGCGCGTTTGGACTGTTCGCGAACATCGGCCGCCTGTGCCCGCAGGACGTCCGCCAGAGGCGTGCCCCGTTCGATTGCGACCACCAGCCCTTCAACGAAGCGGCCGAAGGTCTCCAGGGTGGTCCGACCGGCGACGCTCGCCAGGGCCTTCGTCATCGGAGTACCCGCTCGAGCATCGTCCAGGGCAGCCTGAAGGTCCTTGGTGAGTTCCCCACGCGTCAGCCTGCAAACTCGCTGCATCGCATCGATCGGTGCCTCGCCGGCAAGCACGGCTAATGCGAGCAGATCGGCGACGACGGGGAACTCCGCGAGCATGGCCTGTTCGCGGCGTTCAACCAGACGGCTCAGCCACCAGTCTCGAGAGAGCACGCCGCCGGCACCGCCGACCAGGCCGGCACCGCCGACCAGGACCGGATCGATACCACCCCGTGCAAGTGTCGCCATCGCTACCAGCATCGCGGAGCCAGCTACACCGCAGGCACCCCACACCACTTGCTCGACACGGAATTCTTCAACACTGGTCTCGATTCCCAGCCCTCCCAGTCGCCTTCGCACCGAATCTGATCCCCCGACGAGGCGATCGAGCCATCGGACGGCATCTTGCACCGCCGGACCAAACACCCTGCGAAGTGATGCAAAGGACTCGTTGGTGACTGCGGTAGAAGACAGCAGGCGTGAAGGAATGGGAGAGTCGGCAAGGTAGGGAGCGATGCGGTCGCAGAGCCGTACCCGTCGCATCGGCGGCGATCCCCGAACCGCCATCACCACGCCCGCGGCGGTCACGAGGCCGAGCGCCGCGCCGAACCACCAGGCCGTCACCGAAGGACCCTGGGCTCGTGCGGCAACCGGCCGATGCGGACCATGATGCGATAAGCCAGCACGCACACGGCGGCGCCGACGGCGAGCAGGATGGTCCCGCCCGAGGAGTTGAAGGCTTGTAGCGTCGTCGACTGGGTACCGAGCATCAAGAGCACAAGCCATGGGGCCGCAACCGCGAGGCGTGCAGCGTTGACGGTCCAGCCCTGGCGGGTCTCCAACTCCGATCGCGTCCGGGCGTCAACTCGCAACAGTTCGGACAGCGTCCGCAACACAGTGCCGAGGTCGCTGCCGCCAACTTCACGCGCAACGCGGAGCGTTTCACAAATTCGGTCGCCGACAGGATCGGCAAGATCTGCTTTCAAGGCATCCAGGCAGTCTGCGAACCGCCCGCTTGCACGGTAGGTAGCCCCGAAACGGCCGAAGGCTGGGCGCAGCAACTCGGGCCCGCGCGAGGCCAGCCCGGCAACCCCCTCCGGCAGTGACATCCCTGCTCGGACGGCCGATGCGAGGTTGTCGATCGCCTCTGGCCACAGTTCGCGAAGCGCAACCTGCCGGCGTTGCCGCATCCGAGTGATCACAACCAGCGGACCGAAGAATGCGAAGGTGGCGAAGCACACGGCCACGGCCAGGGTCGCAGTCAGCAATTGCACCGTGACCAAGGCAAGCAGGGCCGACAAGATCTGCATCATCAGCAGTTGGTGGGACCGAACGCCGTCGATTCCGGCCTGTTTGATGAGTTCGTTGCGGCGAGCACTCCAACCGGCTCGCCGGGTCGAGCGCTGCGGCGCGCGTGGCCCGCTGCGCCAGATCAACAGAGCGCCGAGTCCGGCAACCAGGCCGATAAAGGCGCCCATCTCAGCTTCCGGTCCGATCAAGGGCGTCCGAACCCAGCAACTCAGCCAGATCGAAGCCACATGCGGTGTAATGATCTTGGTGAGGTGGGTAGCCGTCGGAGCGTCTCAGGCGTCCCTCGCGGAGCGCGAAAATCTCCGAGGTCTCGATGACGTCGCCCTCAGTCCTTCCGGTCACCGCAACGATCTCGCGAACCCGTCGCTGGCCCTTCTGATCGGTACCAAGGTGAAGGACCAAATCGATCGAAGCGGCGACGGTGGGTACGACGAACGCCGCGCTTACGTTCTCGCCGGCGAGCAGTGGCAGGGTGCACATCTTGAGCAGAGCTTCGGGAGCTGCTTCAATTGTATGTGCAGGAATCCGGCAGGCTTACCGGGGTCCAGCGGCACTGTCAGAGTCTGGCGCTATGCCGTCACGGCCGTCACTCTGAACCCGGGCCCCCTTCCGGTTTAGGCTTACGTCAACAGGTGAAAAGGGTCAGCATGACGTCAGGGTGTCATTGCGTCACTGGATCGGACCCTGCCGACAACCGCGCCGAGCTGGTCACGTTCGAGCCGCTCGCTGGCGACCAGCGCAAGCGCCAGACTGCGGAGCTGGCCAGGGGCAGCCATGGATAACAAGCTGGCGGCCTCAGTCTCGCCGTGGGCGAAGTACGCGGCACGGATGCACTCGGGTGATAGCCACTCCGGAACGCCGCCCCAGCCACGCTTAGCGGACATGGCGCGATAGTAGCGGGCTCACCCGTAACCGCATCGGGGGCAAGGCTGGCCTTCGCTTGGGACCACGCTCTGGGGTTGGTAACCGTGTGTTGGGCCCAGCGTCTCAAGCGAACGGCGGATATGCCATTGCAGGACCCGTTCGAGGTCCTGCTCCAGCGAGGTATTACTGACGAAAGGCTCCCCGTTCTGGTCCGTGAACGGGGCGCTGGCCTTCACGCGGACCTCTACCGGATCGGTTACTTCTACTGTGACGGTTAGCCGGAAGCTGTATCTGTGCTCGGCGTCAGGTGGGTTGCTCACTTGCCCATCATCTGGCTTTGCTCTGGCAGAACGCTGGAGGCCACGCGGTCCAGCAGTGGCGGCGGTCTGCGCTAAAGGCCGCCAATCCAGACGGCCGATGAGTGGCTGGCGCGCATCTTCGTCAGCGAAGCGGCACTAACCGAATACCTCGCCACGCGCACGGTCTGGGCGAATCCGAGCCCCGGATAGGATGGCTAGCCCAGCGTCTGAGGTTCGACAAGCGTGGTGCGGGTCGGGTCATACCATGCCTGCGAGAAGGCCTTCACCCAACTCAAACTTGGATAGGGCGTCACCTGTGCCAGGTAACCACCTTGATTGAACAGGCCAAACAGGAAGATGGTGGCGCGGCGTAAACCGGCTAGTGCTTGTTCAAGATCATTCCACGCGAATTCGACCGCTTGTCTATCCCGATGTGCAATTCGCTTGTTAACCCATTGCTTTGCGACAGCCTGATCCTTCACCAGCTCGTCGATCTGGGCCTGAACTCGATCCGCTGATAGCGGTTGGTCGAGCGTGTCTGCATAGTTCAGCCAACCGTGCCCCGTTGCCCAGTCCTCCACCCTGTTGAAGCCGCAGGACTCGATCGTAAAATCGGCGGCGTGCAGGTTAACGCGACGAAGCACGCTCCCGATCGTCGTTCGAGAGTCACTCGCCTCTGCCTGGCGTCGAATACCTATCGCCAGCGTCGAGCTGTATGTCGTCTGCAGGTAGTAGTTGACCATTGAGTCAGCAGGGAGCTCAGGTTGGCTGGCGAACATCGCCAGCATGTTCTTCCAGACGTATCTGAGCATGTGCAGGGCGTGTATCTCGTCCAAGGCGGCGTTGAAGTCATTTCGGTAGGACTCGATATTGACGGGCATTCCAGAATCGTCGCGGTCATGTCCGCTTCACTGTCGGCACCACGCCGATCACGGACTAAGCGCCGCCCCTCGCCGATCCGTATCGGCTTGGCTCGCCGCGTTCGGCGCGCCCAACCGCGTGAGCGTGGCGCAGCCGCGACGATGAGTCATGCCTGCGACACCCAGCTGCCCGCCATGGTGCACTAACCACGATGAGACCGAGAACCGAGCTGAGCTGCCCGCCAACGAGCGCATGATCCATCACAGCCGCACTATCGCGCCGATAGTCCCTGTTGATCTTGGTCTGTTCGCTATCGACTACCCCGGCACTGGTGAGCGACTCGGGCCGCGCGTTCTTCTCGAAGGCCAGCCGTTGACCGCCCACCAAGCGCGCGAGCTTGCGGCGGCGCTGATGGAGCTGGCCGGAGTGATTGAAGGCTGACGCGGGGTGTCATGTCGACGACCGCCGCTCGGCATACCGCAGCAAAAACGAGCGCCATGACCGGTCGTTTCCGGCTAAGTCGCGTCGGTTCTCAACTGGCGCGGCGGCGCGTCGAGTTTGAAGGACGGGCAGCCGCCTGCGTTGCACTCTTCGTCGGGATCGGCCGGGTCGTGCTCGAACTCGTAGTGAAAGCAGACGTAGTGCATCCCCTCAAACACGTCGTATCGGTCTGCGTTGACCCTGACCGGCCGCCCACAACGCTTGCAGGGCGGCGCTTCGCTCGCAGTTGGCACACCCTCATCTTGCCGGGACGACAGTCGCTATGTCGCGCTCATGGGCAGATGAGTGCGTCGGAACGATCACGTCAGCGGCATGTCCGTGCATCGGGACAACGCGCCCATGGACAATCCAAGCGTGGAAATATCTGACCGGCTTACTAGGTGGATCGTTGCTGAGTTCGCTTCCGGTTCAGCAGACGAGGTGATCGACGCCCTGCGCGCGCTTTCGCCAGTGCAGGTCGGCGGGCAAGATCCGGAACGGGTCCTAGCGGCGTTGGTCGTTCGGACGTCTGGCCGATGGGATCGATTCGCGGACAACCGTGCACTGCTCGATCAGGATTGGCGGGATGTCCTCGTCCGGGCCGACCTCGCCGATGAGGACTGGCCGGACCGCCTGGATGCGATCCTCGGCGCGACGTAGTACTCACACGACCAGCGGCATGAGCGGACGTTCGCAGAGTTGACCGGCGATACTCGTCGGATGCAGATTGACTTTCCGGCGGACTATGACAATTTCAGAGCCGAAGTCGTCGCCGATCAGGCGGTGGATAGTCAGGGTCTCTACGAGGTGTGGTGGGCTGCGAACAGCAGATACCCAGACTTGGCGCTCAGTGCTCGCCTTGCCATCGCTGAAGCCGTCGTTCGTGACTTGATTCGCGACGGTCGGGTCTCTCTGGTGAGGGGTCGGTGGATCGGCCCGAGGCACGAGCGTGAACCGATCGACGATCCTGAAGCCGTGCTGCGCCAGTGGTCGGCATGGGTGCCACAGCCGGACGAAGCGGTTGTTTGGCTGGCCGACGCCTAATCGCTCATCGGCAGATCAGTACCAGTGAACGAGCGTCATCGCGGCATGAGCGGACGTTCGCAGAGTTGACCGGCGATACTCGTCGGATGCAGATTGACTTTCCGGCGGACTATGACAATTTCAGAGCCGAAGTCGTCGCCGATCAGGCGGTGGATAGTCAGGGTCTCTACGAGGTGTGGTGGGCTGCGAACAGCAGATACCCAGACTTGGCGCTCAGTGCTCGCCTTGCCATCGCTGAAGCCGTCGTTCGTGACTTGATTCGCGACGGTCGGGTCTCTCTGGTGAGGGGTCGGTGGATCGGCCCGAGGCACGAGCGTGAACCGATCGACGATCCTGAAGCCGTGCTGCGCCAGTGGTCGGCATGGGTGCCACAGCCGGACGAAGCGGTTGTTTGGCTGGCCGACGCCTAATCCGCTCATCGGCATGTGCGGACGTTGGTGGAATCAGCCTTCCCCGCTGGGCGGATGGCTGAGTCAGTCTGCGCACGGCCAAGTCGATCTTTGCTCGATGCGCGCCGTATCTGGAAAGACAACCCTAAACCTAAAGTTGAAGGGGAGAGATTTTTTGCGCGATAGGTCTCCGACTGAAGATGCGGGCTCAGGAAAAAATGGGCGGCGTTTCTCCCGGTCAGTGGGCGGCTGCTGTTTACGGCGGTTCAGTGGGCGGCCGCTGCGGTTGGCCTCACCATCGCCGCGACGGCGGCGCGGTCGGCTCCCGCTGGGTGTCGCCGCAGTCGACATGTTCGAGGTGGCTCAACACTTCGCCGTCGTCTCGATCATCGAGCACGGTAACGACTCGGGCCACCTCGCCGGGCTGGACGGGGCGGCGGCATTTGCGGCACTGACGCGCTATCGATTCGCCAGTCATCCCGCACTCCAAATCCACAAGGGCGGCAATGGATCGAGATTAACCTTTGGTGCATGGGGCATTCCAGCATCCGCGCGCAGTGTAGCCGAGTCGGCGGAGAACCGTGCGGACGGCCAGGACTCAATGCAGTTCGATGTGAAGCCGAGTAGTTGACCGCTCGTGATGACGCGGTGACCATCTCGATACGCGGCGCGTTCAGCGCCGACAATCGGTCTGATGTAGTTGTAGCGCAGCCGTTCGGCGTCGCGCGTTTCGACGGACACCCGAAGTCCGTCGGGGGTGTCATCCAAAGCAACTACCTTTCCGAGACTCTCGCGATGATCGTCGTCTACTAGAAGGAGCTTTGATCGGCTGGCGGTCAACGAGCCGCGGGCGTAGCAAATGCCCCCCAAACTTGGCTCATCGCCCACCCGATGAAACGGAATCATCACTTTGTAGATCATGCTGGCCGCCTTTGGTTCCGTGCGCGATGCGTAACGGGGTAGCTCGCGGTCACTGCGGCGTCGAGTCCGGGCGGATCGGGCGGACTGGACCGTTCAGCTCCGCCTGACTCAATATCGGCTTCATATTCGAGCCATTCGAGTTCCTTCGGGAAGCTGCGCGGGTTGCGTGCGCGGTATCGCATTCGCGGGTTGACCAGCCATTCGTATAACGAAGACGCCGCTGCCCACTCCGGACGCATGTCGTCGGCGTCGCGCCACGGTCGACGACTCTTGCTGTCGCGAGCTTTTTCGTACAGGTCTCTCATCGTGTCGCGGATCTGATCGGTCCCACGGTCCACGCTGGCGACCAGATCGGGGTGAGCCTGTGGGTAACCGCGGACACGACCATCTGCCCACGCTGCATAAACCTCGGCCCGTTGGGCCTCGACGAACGCCGCGGGAATGACGAGCTTTAAATGATTGAGCAACGGCCCGTCGGCGGTCGAGTCCGGTAGCGTTCCGGTCGAATCCAGCGCCGCGCTCGCAAAGTCGGCGTCGTCCCGCATCGCCGCACGAAACCCCGCGCCGCCAGGTTGCGCGGACTGAAACGCCAGAGCCGTTGTGGCGGCACGCCCTTCCGCTTCGGCGGCCGTCGAGATGAGACCAGCCAGGAGTTCATCCCACGGGCGCACGAGACCCGCCGATGGCAGACCGGGACGGTTCGCTGTCACGTTCATCACCCTAAGGGTGTCCAGAAGATCGGTCATGGTGTTTGCCCTTCTTCCTTCTCACATTGATTATTCGGATTTGTCGTCGGCTTGAGTCGCTTCTGGAACTTTGCGTTCAGCGCACTGACGCGCTCGGCTTCCTGCTTGCGGTGCCGCGCGCCATCATCGGCGATGCGCGCTCGGGTTGCCCGCATTGGCTTGCCGCTGTAGGCCATGATTCGCGTTTTGGTTTGCTTCATCGCGGCTGATGGTTCGGTTTAGGGATGGAGATCACGCCCACGCTTCCGGGCTCGGTTTCGTCGGACGACGCAGATGAATCGAACGAGGTAACACGGCACAGAATCGCGCGTTTGCCGTATGGCAGCTTTCCAACGAAAGGCGCAGCGACGAGAGAGCGTGTCTCCAGTTGTTTCCCTTCGCTGAGTTCTTGATCGTGGCGTGACTTCCGTAGGTGGCCGGGAATCCGCTGGCGCAGCTCGGCGAGCCGGATAGCCTTGCGCTGGCGTTGCTCTCCCGCGACGTTGCGCAGGATCTTCCGCGTCGGCCGCATAGGCCTGCTGGACGAAGTCATAACCAGGTTGCAATGGCGTGTGCGCGCCAGATGCGCGGCGGCGCTCATGCCGTGGCCTCCCTCGGATTTGAGTTGGCCTCGGTTTTCCACGCGGCCACGAGCTGGCCAGGGTTGCTGAAATGGCGCGCCGTGGATTCTGCGATGAGTTCCTGGGGTGTCTGGCTCGCAAGTCGTTGCTCGATGAGTTTTTTGACGGTCGCTGTGAGCTGGGGGCGGGTTGCCGGGTCGAGTCCCATCAGCACTTCATGAAGGCCTGACAACTCAGCGAAGGATTCAGGCTCGGTCCTTAGGCGGGCTTGTCGGTTGGTTTCTAAATCTTCTTTAGCAGCTTTGATGTAGTGGTCTCGCGCGGGCGGGCGCGCGCGAAGTTCACTTCTATTCGCTTTCCTTCCTTTCGTGGCGGGGTACCCCGCCACGTCTCCCGCCAGGTCTCCCGCCAGGTCTCCCGCCAGGTCTCCCGCCAGGCTCCCCGCCAGGGGGGTGGCGGGGTGTCCCGCCAGGCTCACATCGTCGGGGGTGGTGGGGTGTCCCGCCAGGGGGGCGGCGGGGTGTCCCGCCAGGTCTGCGCCTGATGGGGTGGCGGGGTGTCCCGCCAGGTTCGGCTGTGTATCGATGGCATTCGGCCACAGTTCGGGAGTGAATCGGTAGGTCGCCGTCTGGCCGTTCTTGGCTTCCCCGAGCCGTTCCCAGAGCTTCGCCCGACTGATGACCAAGAAGGCGTCACGGGCTTCAGCGCGGCTGATACCGATAGCCCGCGCGACTCCACCAGGTGACCAGCGAACCTGATTCTTGTGGTCGGCGTGTGCAGCTAGGAACTGCAGAACCAGCAACGCCCGCGCTGGACTCATAGAGCCGTAGCCGCGCCCAGTGTCCCCGCTTGGTATGAGCGCAAGGCCACGCCCCTGCAACCAAATCTCGTCCCATAGTTGGCTGATCATGACTCGCACCGGTCGCGTCGCTGGACTTCCTGCCGTTCGAGCCAAGCCATGGATTCCTGGCAATAGCGGCAGAAACCATCTCCCCCGTCGATGTGCATATGCTGGTGGATCTTTACCTGAACGGGTTGCGTTGCACGCTTGCCCGGGTCGCGTCGCCCACTCTGGCGGCTCACGAGTGCTCCCCATTGCCAGCCTCTGCCCAGGGTGTCACCATCGGTAACGCGTCTTCGGACGCGTGCTTGCTGGTACCTCGCGGTTTCTGTCTTGGCGGGCGACGGGTCGGTTCCCTTCGGCGGTTCGGCCCGTTGTCTTTCTCCGCTGCCGCTTGGGCTTCCTGCTCGGCGATGCGCTTATGTACCACTCGAATGGTTCTCGCCAGCGCGTCGTAATCCGCCTCGGTCAGTCGCTCAGAGAGTTCACTCATGACGGGGCTGCCTCGGTCGCAGTAGACGGCATCCGGCCGCCCCCGGTCATCATCTCGTCGAGGTCGCTGATATCTATCCGAACGGCACGCGTTCCTACTGGTTGGTACGCGGGCAATATTCCGTCGGCGATTCGCTGGCGAATTGTTCGCGGCGCCAGATTGCAGTAGTCGGATGCTTGCCCGACGTCAAGCCAGCGGCGAGTTCCGGCGCGCCGCGCTGCTCGTCCTTTTACCATCGTTCGTCTCCCGCTAGGAAATTGGCGCGGGAGGCTCGAACGGTTGTTGCTAGCCGGACTCTCCCGCGATGGTGATCAGAGCGGGGGCGTTGCTCGGGCCACGTGGTCCAGCGACGACTAGGCGGGCCTCGGTTAGCTCAGTGGCGACCGTCCGGCGGTCCAGGGCAGTCTCGGGCAGTGTGGCAGCGAGACCCTGCTGGTGAGTCTGCTGGGCCGTGGTGGCGGCGCGCCGGACGTCGGCGAGGACGGCCCGCGCGGCGCAGTCCTGGGCAGCCTCCAGGGCAGCCAGGGCAGCAAGCTTGCGCGTAGTGGCGGCGGCGCTGTGTACGTCCTGGATTTCTACGAAGTCCTCAAGGTGCTCGTCCCAGACCTCGACCGTTGTTCGTGCCGGTCGGCGCAGTAGGCGCGCCTCGGCTCTCGCGAGCTGGCTCGACAACTCCTGGGCGTACAGGAAGTCCTCGACCAGGGCCTCGTCCAGGAAGTCCTCGTCGGCGGAGGTGTCGGGGGTCACGTCACCAGACTGCACTGCGGCACGACTGGGCGCAACAGTGCGCCCAGTGTTTTTGGAACCGAATGTGCGTTGAATTTCCCCTTACGGGGTAATGACAACGCGGGAGACGTCGGGACGGTTACGGACAGTCGCGTTAGCCAGGCCAACCGTAATCACCATGCCAAGACGCGTGACGTACTGGCGGCGTTCGGTATCTCCGGCATGGTCCCAGGTTTTGGCTGTCACCAGTGGCAGCTCATGCCGGGATGGCTGCCCGGCGTCCTCAACGGCGGCCAATACACGCACACGTCGACGGTCGAGAATCGGCTTGGCGGCGTCGTACGCGGCGCGGATTAGTTCACCCGTTGCTGCCTTGACTTCCAGCGAGACTAGCTCGGCTTCTACCGCTGCCAGCTCAGCGGCGGCGATGGAGCGCGCATCGTCGAGCGCGGCGTCACGTGCGCCTATGCCCGCCCGGATATCCGGGTCGGTCAGTAACTCCAGAGCGCGGGCCCGTACCTGCGTCTCGACGGTCTCAGCCTTGATGGCCAGACCGCATCCGCCTCCGGACGGGGGGCAACGGTACAGGCGGTTAACCGTGCTTTTGCTGCGGGTCGCCGTGGCAGTGGCCCCGGCCATGGTGTGGCCACAGCGGCCACAGTGGACGAGGCCCGACAACTCATACTTGCCGTTCGGCTTGCGGCCACGGCGGCGCGAGATCAACATGGTCTGGACCGCCTCGTATGTTGCTTCATCCAGAATCGGCTCACCCGGAATGCGTCCGACAACCTCGCCGTGCCACTCCACCCGCCCGCCGTATTTTTTGCGGCCCAGCATCCGACCAAGGTTGGCGGGAGTGAACGGCTTACCCCGGGCGGAGACAATACCCCGGCTTCCCCAGTCGGCCGCGACGGTACGTAGGGCCTCGCCTGCGAGCATCCGGGACGCGGCCTCGCGGATGAGTACCACTTCGGCGGGACGTTGCACTGTGGTCGCTCCAGCCGGTATGTCTTCCTCAGCCATTTCACCCAGCACCTCAAAGCCGAAAGCGCGACCGCCAGCGAGGGGATACCCCGCGCGTGCCAGGTCGGCCAGCGCTGCCCGGGACCGTTCGCTGGTGTTGTCGCTCTCGGCGGCGGCTTGCGCTGCCGCGCCTCGCGCCTGCTGGCGACCGGCGGCCGTGGTCAGGTCGATGTAGCCGGAGTTCGGGCCGTCTATACCAACGGAATGAAGTTCAGCCAGGTCGATGAGGTCTTCCATGTCACGCGGCGCGCGGGTAAACCGGTCCAGCTTCCAGATCAACACGCCCTGGACCTCACCAGCGCGCGCCACGGCCATCAGCCGTTGCCAGTCGGGCCGGATGGCACCCTTGCGTTTCCATGCGCTCAAGTGGTTATCAACGAAGACATGCGCCTCACTGATCGGTAACCCATGCTCGGCGGCGTAGGCACGGATCTCTCGTTGCTGCCGTCCGACGGACTCATCTACCGCGCGGCGGCGACCAGATGACCGGACCGGCTTTGCCGCGGAAAGTCTCGCGTAGATGGCCCACGGCCGAATGTCTGTCTGCCCCTTGCGCCGCGATGTACCCACCATGTTTGCTGGCCTCCAGTTACTTTCACCCTACACAGTAAATTGCGCTCCCTTCCTCTCTGGCGGAGTTGGCATGCAACGTACACATACCCGGTAGACCGGAGTTCAAGGCGATAAGAAGGTCAAGGCACTCCTCTTGTCGCACCTCGCCGACAACAATCCGGTTAGGGCGCATCCGGAGGGCCTCTTTGACGAGCCGGCGCAGCGTGATCTCGCCGGTACCTTCAAGATTTGCCTGTCTCGTCTGCATCGAAACCACGTCCGGCAACGGGACCTGAAGCTCGAAGACTTCTTCTGCCGTAATGACTCGCTCGGTGGCAGGGATTGCTGCACACAGCGCGTTGAGCATGGTGGTCTTGCCCGCCTGTGTGCCACCTGCGACCAGTACGTTGAGCCCCGCAGCAACTGAGGCCTCCAGGAAACGCGCTGCCTGCTCGGTGAGCGCACCCAGCCTCGTCAACTCGTCCAGGCCCGCAACACCGATCACGAACTTGCGGACATTAACCGAGATGTGGCTGCGAGTAATTGAGGGAATGACAACATGCAGCCTGGAGCCGTCTGGCAGCTGCGCATCGACAAACGGGGTGCTGAGGTCCAGGCGGCGGCCTGAAACGCGCAACATCCGCTCGACAAGATCGGCAACCTGCTCCGTCGTCATGATGATGTTCGTGAGCTCGGAGCGTCCGCGGCGGGCGATGAAGACCCGGCCAGGCTCGTTGATCCAGATCTCCTCGACGGTACCGTCGTCGAAGTACTGCTGAAGGGGACCGAAACCTGCGACCTGATCGAATACAGAGCGCGCCGCTTCGGCCGGATCACCAAGTGCAGGCAGGGCAGACATGCCCGCACGATCGAGGTAGTCGGCTACTACGTCGTCTACCAGCCGCCGTGTCGCGTCCGGCTCGAGAATCGGGTCCAGAGAACGACGTCGAACGAGCTCTAGGACCTCACCTTCGACGATCGCAAGTGCTGACGCCACAAGTCCCCCACTACCCCGACTGACGATTGGAAAATCGGAGCGTAACCGCCAGCACCGGTCGCTGTAGACACGCCAGAACAGGCTGTGGACAACACTTCACCCAGCGTGTTCGCAACATCCATGCGTGTCATATTTCGCGCCGAACGTTGACCATATGACGTTCCGCAACGTGGCTAGGCTGATCAACTTGAATCTCGAACGTGTCTCACGTCACTCTTGATCTACGACGTCTAGTACGCCTAGCTGGTCGGCGGGAATTCGACCGGGCGGCGGGCGCCGGACAGCGTAAATGCTTTCCTTATAGGAGTGAAGCCGCTCGCAGTGAAGAGGTATTCATTCGTTATCTTGGCGCTTCAGTCGCCAGAAGCCCAAAGAAACAAATTGGCATCAGATCTTCCCTCATGAGACAAGCGCGATGTACGGTATCGAAGCATCTCGGGTTGGCGACGGTAGTTGCGCAGGAATGTTCGCCGCGCTCAGCTCGAAGCGACGCAAGTGCCGTACTCACCGAGTTCCCATCGATCGCACATCACCCTGTCAGGCACCGCCTTGGCTGCTGCCCTGGCCAAGCCCGAAACACCATACGTTTCATGCTCCTCCTCGTTCGTCATTTCGTTGGTCATCACTTCTTTGTCCGTACAGAACACCCATTTCCAGGATCAAAGGAAGGCTCCGCAATGCGAAAAAGCAGGTTCGTGGCCGCAATGGTGGCGACAACAGTCGTTGCCGTCGTTGCGTCTGCGTGTAGTTCCTCGAGCAGTAACAACGGCGCTTCGGCCGGATCGGGCGGCAGCGGCAGCGCTGCCGGCGGGACGATCAAGATCGGTGTCATCACCGACTCGACTGGCGTAGCGGCCTCGGGCTTTCAGACCACCGAGACCGGCATCAAGGCTTACGTCAACTCCGTGAACGCAGCGGGCGGCGTCAATGGTCAAAAGCTCGAATACGTGATGGCCGACTCCACCTCGACGCCGTCCGGAGCCCTTACCGCCGCGCAGAAGCTCGTGCAGACCGACAAGGTCTTCGCGGTCATCAGCGTGTCCTCGGACTTCTACGGCGCGGAGCCTTACCTGCTCAAACAAGGCGTTCCGGTTGTCGGTGGCGGCTTTGACGGGCCCGAGTGGACCGATCAGAAGAACACGAACCTGTTCGCCAGCGAAGGTGTCAACGACTTCAACTCCGTTTACGCCACCCAGGGCGAATATTTCAAGGCGCGCGGCGTGACCTCGTGCGGTTCGATGGGTTACTCCAGCTCGCCGAGCGCGCAGAAGTCAGCGACCGCAGCACAGAAGTCATGTGTGGCCGCCGGACTCAAGGACGGCTACGTCACCCAGGTTGCTTTCGGAAGCACCGACATGGGTGCGATTGCCCTGGCTATGAAGAGCGCCGGCGTTGACGGGGTCTACTTGCCTGTCGTCCCGAACACCGGTTTCGCGCTGGCGGCCTCACTTCGTCAAGACGGCGTCGCACTCAAATCCCTCGTCCTGGCCACCGGATACGGCAGCGACCTGCTCGCCTCGTCCGCAGCCGTGACCGCCGCACAGGGCTTTGAATTCTCCAGCGACGGCGAGCCGGTCGAGATGAACACCCCGGCCACCCAGAAGATGGCCAAGAACCTCGCCGCAGTCGGTTTCAACGAGACCCCGACCTATGCCATCCAGTCGGCCTACCTCGCGATGAGCGCCTTCGTCCGCGGCCTGCAAGAGGCCGGCGCCAACCCAACCCGCGAGTCTTATATGACGGCGCTGCGCGGCGTTAAGGACTTCGACGCCGATGGCCTCAAAGCACCGCTGAAGATCGATTTCAGCAACTACTCGCCCGACCAGACCTGCTCCTGGGTCGTCAAGCTCGAGGGCAAGAAGTTCATCCCGATCCCGAACATCCCGTACTGCGGTAAGAAGCTCGATGGCGTCAAGCCGTAGTCACACCCTGAAGTGCAACTGAACTGCGGATAGCGCAACGAGACGCCTGCCGTCGAGCCTGGACCTCATCGGGCTCGGCGGCAGTGCTACAACCAATGGCCGTGCGCTATCGACAGCAGTGCGCCATACCGGGTGGCAGTGCGCTACACCGGTTGGCAGTTATGTGACGTCCCAAACCAGCGGCAGACTCGTCAGCCCGAACATGAGGCTGAGCGAGCAAGTAGTTGCTTGCTGGCAAGCAGTGTATTCTGATGGACGTGTCGACAGAACCCGCTACTGTTACCCGCGCGACTGTCGAGACTGACAGTCCGTCGATAGCTCGCCGTCGACTCGTTTTTGCGGTCGTTTCCATCGCCCTGTTCATGGCTGCGCTGGATCAGACCATCGTTGCCACCGCCTTACCGGCGATCCAGCATGACCTGAACGCCCGGGTCAACTGGACCGGCTGGACGATCACCGCCTACTCCCTCGGCCAGGTCCTGATCATGCCGCTGGCCGGCAAGATCAGCGACCAGTACGGCCGCAAGAAGGTCTTCCTGATCGCGGTGGTGATCTTCACCGTCTCGTCCCTGCTGTGCGGGCTGGCGGGCAACATCTACCTGCTCGTCGCGCTGCGCGGGTTGCAGGCCATTGGTGGTGGTGCCTTCATGCCGTCGGCCACCGGCATCGTCTCTGATCTCTTCGGCGCCGACCGTGACCGGGCAATCGGTTTGTTCTCCAGCATCTTCCCGATCGGAGGTATCGTCGGCCCAGTGCTCGGCGGGGTATTCGTCAGCTATTGGTCCTGGCGCGGGATCTTTCTCGTCAACGTTCCGCTGGGCATTCTGCTCTTCGTTCTAGGCACGATCTTCATTCCACACAACGACGCGCGCGTGCATGAGCGGCTCGACCTTCAGGGCGTCGCGTTGCTCGGGGTGACGCTGCTCTCGGCGATGTTGGGCGTCACCTTTCTCGGCGGCGGCGACCGGTCCTTCGACAGCATCGGTTTCCTGCTTCCGGAGGCTGTAGCCGTGCTAGGGGCCGTGGCATTCCTACGGCACACCTGGCACGCCAAAGCGCCGTTCATTCCACCTGAGCTGCTGTATGGGCGGGGCTTTGGTGTGATGAACCTGATCAACTTCTTGTTCGGCAGCGCGGCACTCGGCTTCGGGGCGCTCGTACCGCTCTACGCCGAGGACAAGCTGGGCCTCAAAAGCCTGCAGGCAGGGACGATTCTCACCGCACGCGCGATCGGCATGGTCTCGGTCGCCGGGCTGGCCGTCTACTTCCTACGTCGAACTGGTTACCGCTGGCCGATGGCAATCGGCTTCTTCACTCTGGCTATCGGGCTGTTCATCATCTCCTCCGGCGCGCACGGCTTTTCACCCTATGGCTGGATCGCGTTCGGCGCAGCGGTCAGCGGTATCGGGATAGGAATGTCGACACCATCCTCCAACAACGCCACCCTGCAACTCGCGCCCGAGAGCGCGGCGGCTATCGCCGGCCTGCGCGGGATGTTTCGCCAGGCAGGCTCGATCACGGCGGTCTCGATCACCACGACGGTGATCGCGCGGAGCACGAACCCGGGAGTGGCCCTCGGCCATGTCTTCGTGATCTTCGGGGTGATCGTGCTGTGTTCGATTCCGTTGATCGCGCTCGTACCCGACCATCGCGGCGACTGGTAGCCAGAGCTCGGAGTAGTAAGCACCCCAGCCGAGCGCGCCGATTCGCCTGCTGTCAGTTGACGATTACGGTCGACGTCCCGACCTGGCCATCCGGTCCCACCACCGTCAGCACCGCCCGAGACCCAGGCTGGCCATAGGTGTGCATACGTTGGGCGTCGGTAGGCCGGTTCGAGTTGTCGCCGGTCGAGTACAGGCCGTCGCCGTAGTCCAAGGTCCAGAGGGCCCACGGGCACCCGGTGCTCTCGCCAACGTCAAAGACCTGAGCGCTTCCGTCCGCGTCTTGGCTCAGTGTCGGTACGGGTGCGGGCGCCGCGCCGGCGTCGGGCACGTCGATTTGATGAGTCCAGATCTGCGCCGCGCCTGAGGAAGGTGTCGCACTCAGGTCGGGAGTCCAGGTGATGGTGTAGTTGCCACCCGTGGCGTAGGTGTGGGTGAACGACGGGGTGCTCACCGAGTCTGTGGACAGCGTCAGCGCACTCGCAGCAGGCGTTATATCGGCACCGGTCCCGTCACCCCAGTCGAGCTGGCCACCGTCAGCGACAAGTCCGGGGCCGACTACGTCGAATCCGTCGATGGTGACGGTGGTCGCCGCACCCGCGCCGCCGAAATGCAGCCCGGCGATCTTCACGACGCTACCGGGCGCATTGAGCAGCGCCGCAGACGTCGATGCCGGGGACGAGTCCGACGGAGTAGGCGTCGGGGTGGGTGACGGGTCGGTGGCTGACGGAGTCGTCGAGCTGGTGGGCGAGGAGCTTGGCATGGCCGTCTCGGTGCTGCCGCGAAATTCGTTCTGGTCGACGATCATCTGTAGCGAGCGATGATGCGTCGGCCCGGGCGAGCTCGACTTGGACGCCGAGGGCGTGGCAGAGGCCCGGTACGGAGGCAGGCCGAAACCGATGCCGAGCGAGGGTGGCTTCTGCGCACCGAAAGACCCGGTCAGCGCTGGATCTGCCGATGTCCCGGCGGTGGTCGGGCCCGCCGACGCAACATGGCGGCCAGGGATGAGGGAAAACGTCGGAAAGCGCGAGACGACGCGCCACGAAACGAGAAGCACCAGCGTGCCGGCGAACGCAAATAACACCAGTGTCGCGACACGACCGGTGCTATTTGGGCTGACTGGCCTAGCCATGCGCGCCCTCATGCTCCGCAACCGCCCCCGCAGGTCCCTCACTTGCCACACGACTACTTCTCTCAGGATGAGCCGAAAGCGGTTTGCTTCCCGTCAGAATCGCGGCGTGGAGTCAGCTTGTAACCTCGTCGTTACCGAATAGAAGATACAACGAGCGGGGCTTCGTAGCGGTACGGCATTACGGCGCGTCAATCGCCAGTTTGGTTAAATTCGACCGCCGAAGTTCGAACCCGTGAAACTCTCCGATTGTGGAATTGCGGACAAGCATCGAATTTCGATACATTCGGCAAACACGATGCTAATTCGGAGTTAAGAAGATTTAGTATCCGGGATCCGGTTGACCACCGCGCTGCGAATATCCGCCCGGGCCGAAGCCGCCCTGCGGGTCAGGTTCCTGACCGGGTTGCAAGCCCCGTGAACGCCGCATCGAGTCAGCCTCGACGAGCCGGTTGAGAGTCTGTTGCATCTCGTCCGCACGCGGAATGTTGACCAGCGTCTCTTGGCCGTGTTCGCTTGCCGATTCGATCGTCAGCGAGCCGGAACGAACGATCCGATCCCAGATCGATTGACGATAGGCAACATCGGTGATTCGTCCGAGGGTGATATCGCGGCCCACGTGGTTGAGGACACCCCGCCGGATCAGCACACGGTGAGTGGTGAACACATAGTGCGTCGATCGCCACCTGATCACCGGCATCAACACGAGCCAGATAAGCAGTAGTAGCGCGAGAACGATGACCACCCACAACAGATATTTATGCGAATCATGATGGGCGTTCGAGTCCGGCAGAAACGCAATGGCGACGCCAGAAAGTGCGCAGAGGACGATAAAGGCCGCGACCGCCGGGACCAGCGTTATCCAGTGTGGGTGTAGATGCTCGACGATCTCTTCGTCTTGTGCGAGCAACTTTTCTGGGTAGGACACTCACTGCTCCTTCTCCACAAATGCGGTCAACAGGCGACGGCCAAATGACGGTCGTCAAAGCACGCTGCCGCCAGCGGTGTTCGCGCCGCCGGACAGAGATTAGCGGGAATCTGACCTCAGGTGCGTGACATCGCCAGCCGCAATCGCGCGGGGCGGGGCACCATCGTTCGCAGCCGCGACGAGCAGTCTGCCCTCATCGTCGATATCGACCGCCGTCCCCCGCACGACTTCGCCCGGCAACTCGACGTTGACCACGTTGCCCAAGGTGGCGCAACGGTCGTGATATTGCTGGGCAAGACCGCTGAGCTGAGCATTCCCGTCCGCTGCTTGCCAGCTGCGATAGCTCGCTGCGAACCGTCCGAGAAAGTCGACGAGCAACCGACCCCGATCAGTCATCTCGCCACCTTGTAGGACAAGCGAAGTCGCCGTCTGTACTGGAAGCTCGCCGTTTGTCGTTGACACATTCAGTCCGACGCCGACCACCGCGGCCGCCGGACCCGTCGGGACGGCAGGGCTCGCGGGGCCGAGCTGCAGCAGGATGCCTGCCACCTTTCGCTGTTCCGGGCCCACGAGCAGGTCGTTGGGCCACTTCAGCGAGCTCGGGACGCCGGCAGCTTCGACGGTTTCGGCGAGCGCAACGCCGGTCAGAAGCGGCAGCCAGCTCCATTGCGACAACGCGACCACGGGGCGGATCAGCATCGAGAAGGTCAGACCGGCGCCCGCGGGCGAGACCCACGTGCGGTCCAACCGGCCGCGACCGCCATGCTGGAATTCAGCGACCCTCACCAGGCCTTCGGCCGCTGCCCCAGCGGCCGCCGAGATGACGTCGGCATTGGTCGAACCGGTCTCGTCCACGACCTCTAGTCGCCAACGCGGGGCATCCCCGGCAGCCCTCTCGGCACTCGCGTCCAGCAACGACTGCAGCAGGCTCTGGTCCAGGGGCTGACGGCTGGTCGATGTGGTCACGCCTCTATTGTCGCGCCAATATTGTTGCGCCGGCGCACTGCGCGGCCAGATTCGGCGTGCTGACAGTGGCGAGCTTGGCAGGCGAGGTCTGTCACTCTCCGAGGCCGCGGCCGGGGTCGCCGACTAGGCTCACCCGTCATGAGCACCGGAGGTAGAAGATGAGCACCGACAGCATAGAAAGCGTAGAGAACCCGGCCGCCGCAGCCGGCATAGATCCGCACACGACGGCCGGCAAACTGGCCGACCTCAAAGAGCGATTTGACGAGGCAGTGCATGCGGGTTCAGCCCTGGCCGTCGAGAAACAGCACGCCAAGGGCAAGCACACGGCCCGTGAGCGCGTCCACATGCTGCTGGACGAGGGTTCGTTCGTGGAATTCGACGAGCTCGCCCGCCACCGGTCCACCAAGTTCGGCATCGACAACAACCGGCCCTTCGGCGACGGCGTCGTCACTGGTTACGGGACGATCGACGGGCGCCAGGTCTGCGTCTTCAGCCAGGACGTGACTGTCTACGGTGGCGCGCTCGGCGAGGTGTACGGCGAGAAGATCGTCAAGGTGCAGGACTTCGCACTCAAGACCGGCTGCCCGCTGATCGGGATCAACGAGGGTGGTGGCGCCCGCATCCAGGAAGGTGTGGTCTCCCTCGCCCTCTACGGCGACATCTTCCACCGCAATGTGATGGCCTCAGGCGTGATTCCCCAGATCTCACTCATCATGGGCGCCGCCGCCGGCGGCCACGTCTATGGCCCGGCGCTCACCGACTTCGTCGTCATGGTCGACAAGACGTCCCAGATGTTCATCACCGGCCCGGACGTGATCAAGACCGTCACCGGTGAAGACGTGTCGATGGAGGATCTCGGCGGCGCCCGAACCCACAACGCAGTTTCGGGTAACGCCCATTACCTGGGTAGCGATGAAGACGACGCCATCAACTACGTGAAGGCTCTGATCTCCTACCTTCCGAACAACAATCTCGATCCAGCCACGGTCTACGACGCCGATCACGATCTTGAGATCAGCGATGAAGACCGCTTTCTCGACACGTTCATCCCGGACTCGGCGAATCAGCCGTATGACATGCACACCGTCATCGAGCACCTGGTCGACGATGGCGAATTCCTCGAAGTACATGCACTCTTCGCGCCGAACATCGTCGTCGGCTTCGCTCGCATCGAGGGCTACCCCGTCGGCATCGTCGGCAACCAGCCGATGCAGTTCGCCGGCTGCCTCGATATCGACGCCGCCGAAAAGGGCGCCCGGTTCGTGCGCACCTGCGATGCCTTCAACATCCCGGTCCTCACCCTGGTGGATGTACCCGGCTTCTTGCCCGGCGTCGGTCAAGAGCACAACGGCATCATCCGCCGCGGCGCAAAGTTGATCTATGCCTACTCCGAGGCGACCGTTCCCAAGATCACGGTCATCACCCGCAAAGCCTTCGGCGGGGCCTACGTCGTGATGGGTTCCAAGCACCTGGGCGCCGACATCAACGTGGCCTGGCCGACCGCGCAGATCGCTGTCATGGGCGCCCAGGGCGCGGCGAACATCCTCTACCGCCGTGAGCTGAGGAAGACCGAGGAAGTCGGCGGCGACGTCGAGGCGCGTCGGGCCGAACTGGTCACCGAGTACGAGGACACTCTGGTCAATCCGTACGACGCTGCCGAACGCGGTTACGTCGACACGGTCATCCCACCCTCGGAGACGCGGGCCTTCGTGGTGCGGGCGCTGCGCATGCTACGAACCAAGCGGCAGACGCTGCCCCCGAAGAAGCACGGGAACATACCGCTGTGAGCACGGGCGAGCCCACGAACGACAGCGAGCCGACGATCGAGCGGCCCGTGCTGCGGATCATCAAGGGAAACCCCAGCCCCGAGGAGATCGCTGCGGTCACGGTCGTGCTGAGTGCCGTCGGTGCCGACGAGTCGGACGCCAAACCGCAGACGAACCTGGTGGGCGGCTGGTCTGATCCGGCCCTGCGGCTGCGCCGCCCGATCCAGCCTGGAGCGGGGGCCTGGCGGGCGTCGGCTTGGTACTGATCGGGTACTGATCGGGTACTGGTCAGTCGGTAATTGGTACCAATCCGCATCAAGGGGTACCAACCCTTACAGGCCGCGGAAGCTGCGAAGCATCGACCGCCGTTTTGTTGGCGCGCCCATAGAATCCAGGGGTGGCCAAGGTTCTAGTCGTCGAGGACGATCCGACCGTCGCCGAGGTGGTCGTCTCCTACCTCGAGCGTGCCGGCCACCAAACCCAGGCGGTGGGCAACGGGACGATCGCAGCGGGTCTGCTCGCTAGCGCCGAGGCGACCGAGGTCGAACTCATCGTTCTCGATCTGATGCTGCCAGGCATCGACGGCATCGAGATCTGCCGGCGGTTACGCGAGACTAACTCGACGCTGCCCGTCATCATGCTCACCGCTCTCGGTCAGGAAGAAGACCGGATCGCCGGGCTCGAGGTGGGCGCGGACGACTATCTGACCAAGCCATTCTCGCCGCGCGAACTCGTCCTACGGGTCGAGTCGGTACTACGGCGGGCCAATGTCGTCGCAGCGCCGCCACAGGTGCTCGAGCTCGGTCCGCTCAGCTTGGATACGGCCGCGCGTCGGGTGACCAAGAACGGCCGCGAGCTCAGCCTCACCGTCCGTGAGCTCGATCTGCTGGCCTACCTGATGGCCCACCCTGGTACGGCGTTCACACGTACTCAGCTGATGGAGGCGGTGTGGGGATGGACTTTCGGCGATCAGTCAACCGTGACTGTTCACGTGCGGCGGGTACGTGAAAAGGTCGAGGACGATCCGAAGGTTCCTCGTCTGATTCACACCGTCTGGGGCGTGGGTTATCGGATGGACCCCGGCGCGACGGCGAAGCCAGCAGTCGCCAGCACGATTCAGACCGGTCAGTGATGTCCGTCGGCCACCTCAGCGACATCATCGGCACGGCGGTTCTGTGGGGCGCGGGTGGGGCCGTAGTCGCCTGGCTCATCACCTGGCCGTTCAGGCGCCGCTCGCACGCCGGGTTGCTCATCTCCGTTACTTTGGTCGCCACCGTGGCCTCGGTGGGCGCGGTCATCGGCAATACCCGGGCGATGTTCATCGCGATGGACGACGAGTACGTGACGATCACAGCGTCCGTCGTTGCCGGAATTTTGGCCGCGGCGGTCGCGGGGTTGGCGGCCCGAAGGTTCGCCAAGGACAGCCAGTCCGTTCTCAACGCGCTCGATGCGGTACGCGACGGCCGAGTTCCGGCTGTGGACGGTCGTCGCCTTTCCGGCGAACTCGAGCGGTTGCGAGCCGATCTGGAATCGACCGGCCGCACGCTCGCCGATTCGCGAGAGCGCGAGCGCAGCCTCGAGGCGTCCCGGCGAGAATTGGTCGCATGGGTGTCGCACGATCTGCGGACGCCGCTGGCCGGTCTGCGTGCGATGGCCGAAGCCCTCGAGGACGGTCTCGCGAGCTCGCCCGAGCGCTATTACAAGCAGATTCGGATCGAGGTCGACCGCTTGGCGGGCATGGTCGACGATCTCTTCGAGCTGTCGCGGCTACAAGCAGCCGCGCCGAGTACTCGGGCCGACCGGGTGAACCTCGATGATCTGGTGTCAGACTGCGTTGCAGCAATCGAGCCGGTGGCGACGGTGCAAGGCGTCACTTTGGTCGGGCGATCGAGCACGGTTGCAGAAGTCGTCGGCAACGGCGCAGAGCTGAATCGGGCCTTGACCAACCTGCTGGTGAACGCGATTCGGCACACCGGATCCGATGGCACGGTGGAGATTGCCCTTCGTTCCTCAGCCGAAACGTTTGGGTCCGGCGCTGCGGATGAGCTCGCCCAGATCGCCGAAGTGACTGTACGAGACGAGTGCGGTGGCATCTCCAAAGATGATCTCGGCAAAGTTTTCGACGTCGGCTTTCGTGGTGAGCAGGCCCGCACCCCACACCCCGGGATCGGCGGTGCCGGCTTGAACGGCGGTGCCGGCCTGGGTGGCGGCGCCGGGTTGGGTTTGGCGATCACCCGCGGCATCGTCGCGGCGCACTCCGGCGACGTCGAGGTCAGCAATACCGAGGGTGGCTGCATCTTCACGGTTCGGCTGCCGCTCGCCTCCTAAGCCCACGAGCAGCGATCGCTCCACAGCATCGAAACGCCATCGAAAATTGTCAATCAGGCGATTTCGAAAGGAGGTTTGCTGTCGCCGTAGATCTCTGCACGGAGTTCATCGCCGGAAACTTCCGGTAGCTCGGCCAGCGTGGCGACGAGCAGTTGCCGTAAGCGCGGCAGGTTGGCCGCGAATTGCTCGAGAACCTCTGTATGTGTCACACCGTGACCCACCTCGACACCGGCATCGTGGTCGGTAACCAGACAAAGGCCGGTGAACTGCAGAGCCAACTCGCGGGCCAGTGCGGCCTCTGGCATCGCGGTCATGCCGATGATCGTGCCGCCGCACCGCTGATAGTCCAGCGACTCAGCCCTGGTAGAGAACCGCGGGCCGTTTATGACCACCAAGGTGGCTTTGTCAACAAGGGGAATCCCGATCGATGCTGACGCGCGAAGGGCTGCTTGACGTCCAGCGTCAAAGTAAGGATCGGCGAACGAGACGTGCACGACGCCGCGATCCGGCGCGCTTGGATCGGCCGGGTCGTTGTAGGTATGGGCGCGTCCGGACGTCCGATCCAGGATCTGATCGGGCAACACCAGCGTTCCCGGACCATGTTCTGCCTTGAGCGAGCCCACCGCGGAGGCCGACAGGATCTGGCTCACACCGAGGGATCGCAGCGCCCACAGGTTGGCCCGGTAGGGCACTCGGTGCGGCGCGAACCGGTGATCGGCTCCGTGCCGTGGCAGAAACGCGACTTGGCGCCCGGACAGCGTGCCGACCGTGATCTCGCCACTTGGCGGGCCCCACGGGGTGCCCACGGCCAGCGACACCGCGTTGTCCAGCAACGAATAGAAGCCCGAACCACCGATAATGCCGATTTCTGCGGGGGCAGTCGGTCGTATTGCGCTCACTCATCGAGCCTAGCGACCACGCACGCGCAAGCAGAAGCCGACCGGCCCAAAGCGGAGGCATCCACGCAACGGCCACCAAAACTAGGACGTCATAGTAAATTGAGAGCCACGTGCCAACCCTGGCACGGCTTGGCACGTTATTGCTGGCACGTCTTTGCCGATATGAGATCGCTGGATCCGGAGAAACGCATGCAACGCAAGCACTACGACGCCGATCACCTCGCGTTCGCCGATTCGGTGCGAACGTTTATCGCCAAAGAGGTCCAGCCGAGCTATCTGGAATGGGAACGGGCCGGCCTTGCGCCCCGCGAGCTCTTCACGGCCGCAGGCGCACACGGCTTTCTCGGCATGCAGATCCCCGAGCAGTTCGGTGGCGGCGGCGTCACGGATTTTCGCTTCAATCAGGTGCTGGGCGAAGAGATCATGCTTGCCGGCGTCGCAGGCGCCGGGTTGGGAATCACCCTGCACAACGACATCTGTCTCCCGTATTTCCTTCGTTACAGCACGGAATCGCAAAGGCGAAGGTGGCTGCCCGGCATCGCCGCCGGCGAGCTGATCACGGCAATCGCAATGACTGAACCGGGTGCGGGTTCGGACTTGGCCGGCATCAGTACCTCCGCCGTCACCGACGGCTCGGATCTGATAGTGAACGGTTCGAAGACCTTTATCACCAACGGGATCAACGCCGATCTGGTCATTACCGCGGTTCGTACGTCGTCGGAGCGACACCGCGGTTTGAGCCTGGTGGTGATCGAGCGCGGCATGCCGGGCTTCGAGCGTGGCCGCAACCTAGACAAGCTCGGCATGCACTCACAAGACACGGCTGAGCTGTCCTTCGTCGACGTCCGCGTGCCGGCGGCGAACGTGCTCGGCGAGGTCGGAGCAGGCTTCAGCTACCTCGTTTCGAATCTGCCGCAGGAACGCACGTCGATCGCGATCGCCGGCATCGCCGGAGCGAGGGCCGCACTGAACTGGACTGTCGACTACGTCCGCGAGCGGAAAGCGTTCGGTGTCGCTATCGGCGCGCAGCAGAACACCCGCTTCGTGCTGGCCGAGCTTGCCACCGAAGTCGATGTCGCCCAAGCCTACGTCGACCAGTGCGTCGATGCGCTGCACGATGGCGAATTGACTGTTGCCGACGCCGCAAAAGCGAAATGGTGGTGCACCGAATTGCAGGGCCGCGCGGTCGACAGCTGCCTGCAGCTGCACGGTGGCTACGGCTACATGCTCGACTACCCGATCGCCCGCGCCTACGCGGACGCGCGGGTGACTCGCATCTACGGCGGAGCTACCGAGATCATGAAAGAGATCATCGGTCGCGACCTCAAGCTGAGCTGATCTTCAACCTCGATAGCCTTGAGGCGTGCGATTCGTCCTGGCCTCCGCCTCCCCCGCCCGTCTCCGAACTCTGCGCAACGCCGGCGTCGAACCCGAGGTGATGGTCTCCGGTGTCGATGAGGACGAGTTCACCGCCGTAACGGCAAGCGACCTGGTGCAGGCACTTTCGATGGCCAAGGCCGCTGCGGTTGCAACCGAACTGTCGATCGCCGCGGCTGATCAAGCGGGCTCAGACCGTGACGGGCCAGCTGACGCCCTGGTGCTCGGCTGTGATTCGTTGTTGGAGTTTCGCGGGGCTGCGTTGGGAAAACCCAACTCGGCAGCCGAAGCCGTAGCGCGTTGGAAGCAGATGCGGGGACGGTCGGGCGTTCTGCACACCGGGCACACCTTGATGTCGCTACGCGGCGCCGATATCGTGGCCGCCAGCACGAAGCTGGCTAGTACCGAGGTTCGCTTCGGATACCCCTCCGATGACGAGATCGTTGCCTACGTCGGCAGCGGCGAACCGCTGCGAGTCGCCGGGGCGTTCACCATTGACGGCTTGGGCGGTTGGTTTGTCGAACGCATCGTCGGCGACCATCACAACGTCATCGGGCTGTCACTGCCACTGCTACGCACGATGTTGCTCGAACTCGGTCTGGGCATTGCAGACCTGCCCGGCTAGCTGCGGCCTCGCGGTCTGAGGGTCACGGGCGGTATCGGCGGCGCGGGTAAAGCGGCGCCGCCGCCGTCCACGGTTCCGAACCGATCCCCGGTGGCCCAAGCCTCTCGGGCCGAAACGATGTCGGCATGGCTACGGCCGACGAAGTTCCACCACATCACGATCTGTTCCTCAAACGGTGCGCCACCGATCAACAGCGCCCGACCCGCGGCGGCCGATGCAACACCGAGGGCGTCCCGTCCGCAACCTAGGTAGGCCATCTCTCCCCGGCGTAGCGGGCGCCCCTCGAGCTCGACCTCGCCGTCTGTCGCCAACACGGCGTACTCCCAGTCTGGGCGCAACGGCAGGGCCGATTTGGCCCCGGCGGCCACGGCCAGATCGGCGCCTACCAACGGGCTGAACGCGGTCGCCGGTGAGGTCTGCCCTCCCAGCGTGCCGAGCAGAACGGTCGCCTGCACGCCATCGGCCTGCCAGATCGGCAGCCCTTCATGGTGTTCGAACGAGGCGGGTCGATGACGCTCGCCGTCCGGTAGCACCACCCATAACTGGACGCCATGCAGCGTCGGGCTGTGCGGCTGCAGCGAGTTCTCCGCATGCGAGATACCGTGGCCGGCGGTCATCAAATTCAGCTGTCCGGGCTGAATCAGCTGTTCGCTGCCAAGACTGTCGCGATGCATGATCTCGCCGGCGAGCAGCCAGCTCACGGTTTGCAGGCCGCAGTGCGGGTGGGGTGGAACGCGCATGCCGTCCGCGGCTGAGACGTCGTTCGGTCCGTAGAAATCGACGAAACACCACGCGCCGACCATGCGCCGCCCCCTGGTCGGAATGAAGCGCCGCACCGTCAAGAGGTCCGCCGAGTCGCTGGGTGTGGACCACGTACGCGGGGTCAGCACAACCTCGCGTGCCTCCAACAACTCGAAGACTGGGGGCGGTGTGTCAGCTACGCCCGCCCGCTGCTCATCCGAACAAAGCTCGACCTCTTCGGGGTGCGCCTCGAGATTGCTCACCACATCAGCATGCCCGAAGAAGCCCCGCTCAGGGTTGGCGCCCGAGTTTCATCAACAACCTGGTTTGCTCGTCCGCATCGGCAGGTGGCGTTATGGCCGGCCCGCAGGCGCCGGGCGTGCGTAAGGCGTCCCCGAGCCGATCAGCTTGCGCGGCGACGCGCTGCACCTCAACCGGGTCGATCCGCTCGTCCAAACCGGTGGCGTGGGCCAGATCCCAACCGTGCACGACCTGGTCGAAGCCGAGAAATCCGTCGACAGCCTGCTCGAACGTCGAGCGCCCGAAGGTCCCTTCGAACTCGGCCTTGGCGCGCACCGGATCATCGAGTTCGGCTTGCACCGTGTCTCGGGCTACCGACCAGGCGGCGAGCGGATCATCGCTCACGGCTGGGATGTCGTCGGGAAACGATCGCCCCACCAGGCCCAGAAACATGCCATGGGTCTGCACGACGTGATCAACCACGTCGCGGGCATCCCAGCCCGCACATGGCGACGGAGAATCCCACCGGTCCGACGGGACCGCAGCGACTTTCTCGGTGAATACCCTGGTCAGCTCACGGTAACGATCAGCGATGTCGTAGTCGGGTTGCGTCATCGTGCCATCATCGCTCAGGTCGTGCTCAGACCGGCGGAACCCCGTGTCGCTTGTCCGCCAGCGGCCTCGATTTGCCGACCAGAGCGGCGAACCGGCGAGTGATTTCTGACCGCAACTCCTCCGGATTGATGATGACGTCGATGACGAGATCCGAGGCCAGGCGCAGCAGGTCGACGTCCTCTTCGTATTCGGCCCGCTTGGCCTTGACGAACGCGGCCTGCTGCTCGGGGTCGGTGATCTCGGCGATCTTGTTCGCATAGACCGCATTCACCGCTGCTTCCGGACCCATCACGGCTACCCGGGCGGTGGGTAGCGCGATGCAGGCATCAGGCATGAAACCGGGGCCGTCCATCGCGTAGAGGCCAGCGCCGTATGCCTTCCTGATCAATACCGAAAGCTGCGGGACGTTCGCCTCAGAGACGGCGGTGATCATCTTCGCACCGTGGCGGATGATACCCAGCCGTTCCACCTCGGAGCCGATCATGAAACCAGGCACATCTGCCAGATATAGCAGGGGAATGTTGAACGCGTCGCACAGCCAGATGAACCGCGCGGCCTTGTCTGCGGAATCGCCGAACAGAACACCGCCCTTCACGGCCGAGTTGTTCGCGACAATTCCCACCGGACGACCATCGATTCGTCCCAGGCCGGTTACCAATTCCGCTGCGAACTCAGGTTTGACCTCGAAGAATGATTCGTCATCGACCAGGCCTTCGATGATCGTGTGCACGTCGAAGGGCACTGACTCCGAAGTCGGCACCGATGAGTCGTCGAGCTCGTACAGCGGTGCTTCGGCGGCATAGCTCGGCGTTGGTAAGCGCCAGTTGATCGGAAAGTAGGAGAAGAACAGCTTTGCTTGCTCGATGGCATCGGCATCATCGGCCGCGAGGTTGTCGCCACAACCTGAGATCGTGGCGTGCATCCGCGCGCCGCCCATCTCTTCGAGGCTGACCTTCTCGCCGACGACCATCTCCGCCATCCGCGGGGAACCGAGATACATGGAGGCGTTGGCTTCCACCATGATGACGATGTCGGTGAACGCGGGGATGTACGCGCCGCCAGCCGCTGATGGGCCGAACAAGCAGCAGATCTGCGGCACCTTGCCAGACAGCGCAACCTGGTTGTGAAATATTCGTCCGGCACCGCGTCGGCCCGGAAACAGATCGACCTGATCGGTGATGCGCGCGCCAGCCGAGTCGATGAACCAGAAGATCGGAAGCTCTTCGGTCAAGGCACGCTCGGTGACCCGAATGATCTTCTCGACTGTGCGAGCTCCCCACGATCCCGCCTTGACCGTCGGGTCATTCGCAACCACGAGCGCGGGACGCCCGTCGACGAGCCCCTGCCCGGTGACCACTCCGTCGGCGGGCAAACCGGCTGCCGCGGCGTTTGCCAGTTGCGAATCTTCGACGAAGGATCCGCCGTCGAACAACAGGGCGATGCGTTCTCGGACGTAGAGCTTGTTCTGCGAGGCCAGCTTCGCCGCGGCTTTTTCGGCGGGCAGCAGGGTGGCCTCACGTGCTGCCGCCACTTTGGCGCTATCGCTCACTGGATCACCCTATTCGGCTGCCATCATTCGGCTTCGTTGATTCGGCTTCGTTGATTCAGCTTCGTTGCCAACGTGCTCGATTCTTGCAAGCGTCGGCAGGTTTGGTCACTCGACAGGCAGTCCGAGGCCGCGCGCAATGACCATGCGCTGCACCTCAGACGTGCCCTCGCCGATCTCGAGGATCTTGGCGTCGCGATAGAAGCGCGCGACCGGATACTCCTCCATGAAGCCGTTGCCGCCGAAGACCTGGGTAGCGACCCGGGTCGCCGTCACCGCGGCTTCGGTTGAGTACAACTTCGCGATCGCCGCCGCCTGCTTCACCTCGGCCGCTGGCCGCGACGCGTCCTTCATCGCCGACGCTTTGTAAGTCAGCACGCGAGCAGCCTCGACCGCGACGGCGAGGTCACTGATCGCGAAAGCGATCGCCTGCCGTCCGCCGATCGGCTTGCCGAAGGTGACTCGCTCCTTGGCGTAAGCGACGGATTGCTCCAAGCAGGCCTGGGCAAGGCCGACAGCCAGTGCGGAAATTGCAATCCGGCCGTCGTCGAGGATCGCCAGGAACTGTTTGAAACCGGCACCGCGGGTTCCGAGGAGATTCTCTTCGGGCACCCGGCAATCGTCGAAAGCCAGGCCGTGCGTGTCAGAGGCGTGCCAACCGAGCTTGTTGTAGGACGGCTGGACCTCGAAGCCCGGCGTCCCGCTCGGGACGATGATGGCTGAGATCTCCGGCCGGCCGCGATCACCCTGGCCGACCGCGGTTCGTGCCGTCACCGTCACACAGGAGGTGATCGCCGAGCCGGAGTTCGTGATGAAGGACTTCGCGCCGTTGATGACCCAGCTGCCGTCCACCAGCTCTGCTCTGGTCCGGGTCGCGCCCGCATCCGAACCTGCCTCAGGCTCGGTCAGCCCGAAACCGGCCAGTCGGCGCCCGGCCACCAGATCGGGTAACCAGATCTCCTTCTGAACTTCGGTTCCGAACGAGAGAATCGGGTTGATTCCGAGGCCGACACCGGCCGACAAGGTGATGCCGACGGACTGGTCGACCCGGCCGAGTTCCTCGATGGCCACGCAAAGGGCGGTGAAATCGCCGGCGCTGCCGCCGTACTGCTCAGGGACGACCAGCCCAAATAGCCCGAGTTCCCCCATTTTGGGCACCAGCTCGGCCGGAAAGTGATGTTCGCGATCCCAGTCGGCGACGTACGGGGCTACCTCCGCTTCAGCGAACTCCCGCACTACCTTGCGGAAGACCTCGTGGTCGGCGGACAACTCGAACGACATCTGAAGCTCCTTGACGTTAACGTAAACGTCAGGCAACTATAGCTGGGTGACACGCATCGCGAAAGACCAGTGGACGGTCGGCGAGCTCGCCGACGAATTGGGCATAACCACCCGAACACTGCGCTTCTACGAGGCCGAGGGGCTCATATCGCCGGCCCGCAACGGCACGGCCCGGGTCTATGACCACCGGGACCGCGCCCGTCTGCGGCTGATACTGCGGGGCAAGCGCTTCGGAATGTCGCTCGCCGAAATCAGCGAGATCGTGGGCATGTACGACGGCGCAGCATCCTCAGAACGTCGACAGCTGCAAACGCTGCTCGATCGACTTGGCGAGATCACGGTCGATTTGCAGGCGCGACAACGAGATCTCGCCGGAACCTTGAACGAGGTGTCCGAGGTCGCCGACCAGTGCCGCGCTCGGCTCGCTGAACTGGACGTTTGACCCGATTGGGTGGCACCTGCGCCCCGGCCGGTGTCGGTCGTGACTCATCCCTCATCGGACTTCGCCCAACCTGTCGGTAACCTTCGCAACGGAACGTAAGGAATCTCAGGAGGACATTCATGCGCAAGGTGCTCATCGCAAACCGGGGCGAAATCGCGGTCCGGGTAATCCGCGCGTGCAAGGACGCCGGACTCACCTCGGTCGCTGTCTACGCCGAACCGGACCGCGATGGCCTGCACGTGCGTGCCGCCGACGAGGCCTTCGCCCTCGGCGGCAACACCCCTGGCGAGTCCTACCTGGTTATCGACAAGGTGATCGAAGCGGCCAAGCAATCGGGCGCCGACGCCATTCATCCCGGTTATGGCTTTCTCTCCGAGAACGCTGACTTCGCGCAAGCGGTGATCGACGCCGGCATCACCTGGATCGGCCCGTCGCCGCAGTCCATCCGTGATCTGGGCGACAAGGTGACCGCGCGGCACATCGCCCTGCGTGCAGGTGCGCCACTCGTCCCCGGCACGAAGGATCCGGTTTCTGGCCCGGACGAGGTGATCGCGTTCGCCACCGAGCACGGCCTGCCCGTTGCCATCAAGGCAGCCTTCGGCGGCGGCGGCCGCGGGTTGAAGATTGCCCGCACCCTCGAAGAGATCCCCGAGCTGTATGACAGCGCGGTCCGTGAGGCCGTGTCGGCGTTCGGCCGTGGCGAGTGCTTCGTCGAGCGTTACCTGGACCGGTCGCGGCACGTCGAAGCGCAGGTGTTGGCCGATCAGCACGGCAACGTGATCGTGGTCGGTACCCGCGACTGCTCGCTACAGCGTCGCAACCAGAAACTGGTCGAAGAAGCACCGGCACCGTTTCTCACCGACGAGCAACGCGAAAGCATCCACACCTCGGCCAAAGCCATCTGCCGCGAGGCCGGTTACTACGGCGCAGGGACGGTCGAATACCTGGTCGGCAACGACGGCGTGATCAGCTTTCTCGAGGTCAACACGCGCCTGCAGGTCGAACACCCGGTCACCGAAGAGACCTCCGGCCTGGATTTGGTACGCGAACAATTCCGCATTGCCGACGGCGAAGTCCTTCGATTCACCGAAGACCCGACGCCACGCGGGCACGCCTTCGAGTTCCGCATCAACGGCGAGGACCCAGGCCGAAACTTCCTGCCTGCGCCCGGCGTGGTCACGACCTATCGGGAACCGGCCGGCCCGGGCGTCCGAGTGGACTCGGGTATCGAGGGTAATTCCGTCATCGGTGGCGCATTCGACTCGTTGCTGTCGAAACTGATTGTCACTGGCGAGAGCCGCGACGAGGCGCTCGCCCGCGCCCGGCGCGCACTCGGCGAGTACGTGGTGGATGGTATGGCCACGGCGTTGCCGTTCCATCGAGCCGTCGTCTCGGATCCGGCCTTTGCGCCCGCTGACGGCGCACCGTTCACGGTGTTCACCCGCTGGATCGAGACCGAGTTCGACAACCAGATTCCACCGTTCACGAACGCGGCGGCAGATACCGAGGCGGCTGAATCCGGTGACCGGCAGACGGTTGTCGTCGAGGTCAGCGGCAAGCGTCTCGAAGTCTCGCTTCCCGCAGGGTTCTCGGTCGGTTCCGGTTCGGGTGGTGGCGGCAAGAAGGCTGCACCCAAGCGTTCGGCGGGCAAGAAGGCCGGCGCTGCGGCGTCCGGCGATTCACTCACCGCGCCGATGCAGGGCACGATCGTCAAAGTGGCGGTTGCAGATGGCGATGTGGTTGCCGTCGGAGACCTGGTCGTCGTGCTCGAAGCCATGAAGATGGAGCAGCCGATCAACGCCCACAAGGCAGGGACGATCACCGGCCTGACCGCCGAGCCTGGAGCGGTCGTCACGTCCGGATCAGTGCTCTGCGAAATCAAAGAATGACCCGCCTGCGTAACGCGGCCTCTCGATAGGCCTTGACAACGCCCCTCCCTTGGAGTCCGATGTGACCACAGTCACAGCGGGTTCAGTCGGGGACTGTTCATTCGAGAACGGTGCCCCAGCGTGGTCATCAAAGGGGTTTGTTCATGCGCAGAGGCTTGATCTGCATCGCTGTCGCTATCTCGGTGGGTCTGTCGTTTCTCGTTGCTAACACGGCACCAGCCAGTGCTGCTCCCGCTACTTCAGCGGGCGGGACGGCAGCGGACGGGCCGGGAACGCTCAGCCACTTCGATCTGGCGCGCAAGGATTGCCTGGGCACGGCCCGCAATACGAACTCCAAGATCTGGTACACAGTGGCCGGCGGTGTGCTGTCCGATGTTTACGCGCCGACGATCGACACCACCAACGTCGAGACGATGCAGTACCTGGTGACCGACGGTGCGTCATTCACCGACCTCCAGACTCGCGACACGACCTACACGGTTTCCGCTGATTCAACCGGCATGATCTGCACCGTCACGTCAACGGCCAAGAGTGGCGCCTACACATTGACGAGCACCTACCTCACCGACCCGAATCGCGACAGCGTCGTCGTGCGCACGCGCTACACGCCCCTGACGCGAGCCGCACAATCGTTCCGGCTCTACGTGCGCCTCGATGCGACCGTCGGCGGCAATGGCGGCGGGGCCGGCACCGCAACGCCCTCCAACGGCGGCGCGGACTCGGCCGTCGTAGACCACTCCACCGGATCCGCCGTGCCGGTCTCGTTCGACACCGTGACCACGACGAATGCCGTCAACCGCGACTACGCAGTGCCCAGCTATCTGGCTCTTCGCTCGGACCAGGGCTTCCGTGCCGTCAGCAGCGGCTTCGTGGGAACACCCAGCGATGCCTTGACCCAACTCGATGCCAGCCACGCGATGACGCCGACCTTCGACAACGCCAGCAACGGAAACGTCGAGCAGACGGCCGAGCTGCGGACAGCGAGCTGGAAGCACGACCGCAGCAACGATTTCACGTTGGCCCTCGGCTTCGGCACCAGCCAGGCTGCCGCAGTCGCCACCGCCGGAGCCACCCTGCGGGCGCCGTTCAACCGGCTGCGCTCTGACTATCAGCAGGGCTGGTCCCGCTACGACAGCCAGCTACGCCGGCCCGCAACGCATCTGACCGGGCTCACCAAGCGCCAAGTCAGCGACGCCGCCAAGCAGTACTACGCCTCGGCGAACGTTGTGAAGGCCAGCGAAGACAAGACCTTCCCCGGTGCGATCGTCGCGTCGTTGGCATCGCCCTGGGGCCAGTCCGTTTCCGCGGGCGACCCCAACAACACTTACTTCGGCTCGTACCGCGAAGTCTTCGCCCGCGATCTCTACGAAGCCTGGACCGCGCTGTTCACCGACGGCGACCTCGCAACCGCCCGGGCCGCGACGCGCTTCCTGTTCCTGGACCAACAGCTGCCCGACGGCTCGATGCCCCGAAACTCATTGGTCAACGGCAAAACGGCGCCCGACTCGTTCAACACCCAACTGGATGAGGTCGCCTACCCGATCCTGATGGCCTACCAGTCCGGCTTGTCGGGTGACAACGTGCTCTGGCCGCACATTCAGTCGGCGGCGAACTACCTGATCAGTCACGGGCCGAGTTTCGGCCCGGAACGATGGGAAGAACAGGGCGGGTACTCACCGTCGACGATCGCAGCCGAGATCGCCGGGCTGGTGGCTGCGGCCCGTATCGCCCAGCAGCACAACGCTTTCGCTGCGGCGCGGACATGGCTGGCAACGGCCGACGAGTACCAGCGCAACATCAAGAAGTGGACGATCACGACGAACGGTCCGCTGTCGCCGCAGCCATACTTCATCAGGCTTTCCAAGACCGGTGACCCGAACGCCGCCATCAGTTACGGCATCGGCAATGGTGGCCCGACCCTGGACCAGCGCAACGTCGTCGACGCCGGATTCCTCGAACTCGTCCGGTTGGGTGAGCTGAGTGCCACCGACGCCGACGTGCAACGCTCGCTGACCGTTGTCGACGCGACGATCGAGCGTGACACCGACAGCGGCACCGGTTGGCTCAGATACAACAACGACGGTTACGGTGACTGCCACGTGGCATCAGGCAACTGCACCGTCGAAGGTGCTCCGTGGGCGCCGACAGGTCACGGCACCGGCCACATCTGGCCCGTCCTCTCGGTCGAACGCGCACAGCAAGACCTGGCGACCGGGCAGCGGGCTGCCGCCGGTCAGCTGCTCAACTCGATCGGCAACATGACCTCGGGCGTAGGTCTGGTGCCAGAGCAGGTCTGGGACGATCCCGCAGTACCGGCTTCGCCGTACGGCAGCGATCCCGCGACCGCGTCGATCGGTTTCGTCAACGGTGAGCCGGCTGGCTCGGCATCGCCGCTGACCTGGGGATCAGCCTCACAGGTCAGGTTGATCGCCGATCTGACCGCCGGTCGCAGCTTGGAGACTCCGCAACTCACGACTGATCGATACGTCCGGCATACCCAAGGCAGCACGACGCTGACCGTGACGGCGCCTATCGACCAGACCCCGGCCACCGCCGACATCACCGTTACCGGCACCGCGGTGCGCGGGGCGAGGGTCGACGTCGCGGACGTGGGAACGGACCAGAACAGCACGACGGTCATCGCCTCAACCGTGGTAGGCGCATCCGGTGCCTTCTCGATCAACCTGGCCGCGCAGAACGGCACGAACGTCTTGGTGATCACCGCGACCGCGCCGGGGGGCGGCACTGCAGAGGTCGTGCGCACAGTGGTCAACGACGTCGTCACCGGGACGCAACTGCTCGACGTGCCCGATCCAGCGGGCGATGACCACGGTCCCGGCAACTACCAGTACCCGACGGCGCCAGACTTCCACCCTGGCGCTTACGATCTGACCGATTTCCAGATCTACGACACTGGTAGCACCGTCACCTTCCGCGTGCAGACAGCGGACCTGTCACCGACCTTCGGCAGCCCACTCGGCGCGCAACTGGTGGATGTGTACGTACACCAGCCAGGCGCGGTGACCACCTCCACTGCGGCATCATTCCCGCAACGCAATTACCAGATCGCGAGCGCCGATGCCTGGAGCAGGCTGATCGAGGTACAAGGCTTCGGCCAGCGCTTCATCGATCCGGGCGGGGCCACTCAGGGAACGGTGGCCATCAGTGCCAATGCAGTGTCGCGCTACATCACTTTCAGCGTGGCCAAGACCGCCTTGGGCGGCACGCCAGCCGCCGGCTGGAGTTTCACGGTAACCCTCACCGGTCAGGACGGCTTCAGTCCCGATCAGGCCCGAGCATTCACGGCGACACCAGGAGGATTCAACTTCGGGGTCTGCGCGGCGCCAAGCGCTGACCCCCATTGCACGGTCGATCCGACCACGGTGCCCAAGGTGATGGACACCGTGACGCCCGCGGGGGTGATGCAGTCCGATGAACTCGACTACACAGTGCACAACCCAGTGGTACTGCGTGGAATCCCGATCGCCTGAGAGCACACTGGAGCGGTGGCCGAACGACCGCCGATGGGACAGTGGCTGAAATACGCCCTGGGTGGGCGGCTGTCCGATCGCTACGACGAATGGGTGCTGCACGACCTCACGGGCCGCGACTGGCGAATCCGCGAGGCCGGCCGGATCATGCTATTCGCGGTAGTCCCGATCGTGGGCCTGCTGATGCTGCCAGGACCGCTGGAGATCCGGATCTACGCCGCGTCGTTCGTCGTTATCGGGCCACTGTTCGTAGGCTTGGCGTACGGCGACGAACTCCGCGATCGCAGGCTGCGCCAACACGGCCTGTTACCGCCAACCGGGCCCGATCCGGACTGACGTCAGGCTTCTTCGGTGGCGCCTTCGGACGTCACGTCCTCGGACGCAGCCTGTCTGGCTGAGATCTTCTCCAGCATCGCGATCCGCTTCTCGGCCAGCGCGATCATCTCCGCGGTGCGGGCACCGATGTGTGCGGCGTCCGCGCCTTGAGAGAACACCATCGCCCAGCCGTCCGGCCCTTCGAGAGCCGGCACTCGCTCGACCAGTTCCTCGCGGGAGACGTGATGTACGCCGTTGAAGTCATAGGCGCTGGTCACCACCGCGACAACGACATGGTCATCTGGAAGCACTTCAACGTGCGTCACGATCGTGTCGGCGTTGTCGGCGAAAACCTCAGCAGCCCTTATCGTGCGCCGCGATTTTTCGATCTGCTCGGGTGAAATCTCCATTCGCCAGCCTCCAGTTGCTAGTCGAGGTCATCGTGCTGGGTCAGCTGCCGGGCCGCTTCGGTGATCGAGCCCGACAGCGAAGGGTAGACAGCGAACGCGGCGGCCAACTCGTTCACGGTAAGCCCGAGCTGCACCGCGGTGGTGATCTGCATGATGAGCTCTGAGGCTTGCGGCGCAACGACGGAGCCTCCCATCACGACGCCCGTAGCCGGCCGGCAGTACAGCTTCACGAAGCCGTCGGTCACGCCCTGCATCTTCGCCCGCGCGTTACCTGCCAGCGGCAGCATCACAGTACGGGCCGGTGCGGCACCTGAGGTCACTGCTGCGTGGCCGATGCCTACCGTCGCGATCTCGGGGTGGGTGAAGACGTTTGCGGCAACCGTCTTCAGGCGCAGCGGCTGCACCGCCTCACCCAGCGCGTGCCACATCGCGATCCGTCCCTGCATGGCGGCCACCGACGCCAGCAACAGAATGCCGGTGCAATCGCCTGCCGCGTAGATCCCCGGCACCGAAGTACGCGACACCCGGTCGACCTCGATGAATCCCCGGTCATTGAGGTGCAGACCGACGTGCTCCAAGCCCAGACCGCTGGTGTTCGGTACAGACCCCACGCACATGAGGACGTGCGAACCTGTCACGGTGCGGCCGTCTACGAGGCCGACCTCGACCCCGCCCGCCGGATCGTCGATGCGCTTGACCCACTCGGCCCGAGCGTGCTTCATCAAGGTGCCACCGTGCTCGGTGAAGACCTTCTCGATCACATCCGCAGCGTCCGGATCTTCGCCCGGCAGCACCTTTTCGCGACTGGACACCAGCGTGACCGGGACACCCATCTCGCTGTAAGCGGAGGCGAATTCGGCACCGGTCACGCCTGAGCCCACCACGATCAAATGCTCGGGAAGCTCTGTCAGGTCGTAGAGATCGCGCCAGGACAAGATCCGCTCGCCATCGGGCTCCGCGCCCGCAAGCACCCGAGGGGTGCCACCGGTGGCCAGCAGAACGACGTCGGCATGCACCGTGTCGACTGGCTCGCCGTCGCCGTCGAGGACGTCGATCGAATACGTTCGACCATGCTGGTTCTCGGCAAACCGGGCGCGTCCAGGCAGCACAGTGACGCCGGCCCGAACCAACCGAGCCAGGATGTCGGCTGACTGGCTTGCCGCGAGCTCCCGCACCCGAGCGTTCACGACGTCGAGCCGGACCTGAACGTTGACCCGCGCGTTGTCTGCCGGTGCGTCGTCGGTCCAGACGCCCAGGGCCGGAGCAGCACGCAGCCCGGTAACCCGCTCGGAGGTTGCGATCAGGGTCTTGGAGGGGACGCAGTCATAGAGCACGCACGCTCCGCCGGCACCGTCGGATTCGATGAGCGTCACGTCGGCTCCGAGCTGCGCAGCCACCGTTGCTGCCTCATAACCGGCAGGTCCGCCACCAACAATCGCAATGCGAGTCACCACGCCATTGTCCCGGTTCACACCCGGTGCGCACTACCGGGGCTATTCGCGTACCCGAGTCCGATACACCAAGCGGAAGCTGACCAGGCTCCGAGCCGTGCATACCGACTCGGTAGTCTCAGCCATCGTGCCCCTCTACGCCGCCTACGGATCGAACATGGATCCGGCGCAGATGCGCAACAGGTGCCCCTACTCCCCCTTCGCCGGTACTGGCTGGCTGGCGGACTGGCGGCTCACCTTCGGAGGCGAGGATCTCGGCTGGGAAGGCTCGCTTGCCTCGATCGTCGAAGAGCCTGGCAGCGCGGTGTTCGTTGCCCTCTACGACATCACGCCGGCTGATCAGGTATCGCTGGACAAGTGGGAGAGCGCGGACAGCGGCCTCTATCGCACCTCCCGCCTGCGGGTGGCCACGATGGACGGCGACGTACTCGCCTGGACGTACGTGCTCAACGGTTACGAGGGCGGGCTGCCATCGGCCCGCTATCTGGGCCTGATCGCAGAAGCGGCAGAGACGGCCGGGGCTCCGACGGACTATGTAGCCGAGTTGCGCGGCCGACCGTGCCGATCGATTGGCGACTGATCCCTCGCTGATCGGTTGGCGACTGATCCGTCGCTGACGCCAGGAAGAGAACCGAATCGGTACCGAGGTGGATCAGGTCGCCCAGAGCTCGTCGAGGATCGCCGCGGTGAACTGCACGCCGACCGCAAGGGCCGACTCGTCGATATCAAAGTCTGATTGGTGAAGGTCGCCCCCCACACTCCCGGGTACACGCACGCCGAGCCGAGCCATGGAGCCCGGAACCGTCCGTAGGTACCAGGCGAAATCCTCACCACCCATCGATTGAGCGGTGTCGGTGACAGCATGCGGGCCGAGCGCGGCGAGAGCGGCTTGCGTCTGCACGGCAACCAGGTGCGCGTCGTTGGTGACCGCAGGAACACCGCGATCGAAGCTGACCACGACCGACGCCCCCGTCGGGGCCACGACCTGCTCGACCAGTTCGCGGACCAGCGGCTCGAGACAGTCCCAGAGGTCGCCATCGAGCATGCGCAGCGTCCCGCGCAGCACTCCTGACAGCGGGATGGCGTTCGCGGCCGAGCCGGCGGCGACGGCGCCCCAGACCAGCGACAGGGCCGAGCGTGGGTCGACCCGCCGCGACAGCAGCGTCGGCAGTTCGGTGATCAGAGCTCCGAGGGCATAGACCAGATCCGCAGTCAGCTGCGGTCGGGCCGTATGCCCACCTGGGCCGCTCACCGAGATGTCGAGCTGGTGGAAGGCCGCGGTGATAGCACCCGGACGCAGGCCGACCTGACCGGCATCGAGTTTGGGATCGCAATGCACCGCGAAAATCTGGCGCACCCCGTCGAGCGCACCGTCCTCAACCGCCGCCGCAGCGCCGCCAGGCATCCGTTCTTCGGCGGGTTGAAAGATCAGCCGCACCGAGCCCGACAACGTCGCCGCCGTGCTGAGGGTCGACGCCACTCCGAGCAGAATCGCGGTGTGCGCGTCGTGCCCACAGGCATGACACACGCCAGGATTCTGGGAAGCATAAGGGACATTCTTTATATCCGGTAACGGCAAAGCATCGATATCGGCCCTCAACGCGACGAACTCCGGGCCGTCGCCGATGTCGCACACCACACCGGTTCCGATTGAGAGTCGTTTCGGCGAGAAGCCGAGATTCTCCAGGGCGGCGACGATAAGCTCGGTCGTGCGGTACTCGCTGTACGCCACCTCGGGATGCGCGTGTAGATCGCGACGCCAGCCGACCAAGTCCTGGGCATGATTGGCTAGCCAATCGTTGGCCAGGACCAGAACTTTCTGCACCTCTAGCAGGATAGTCACCGCACCGGAGCCCAAGATTCCGGGTCAGTCCACGAAGGCGCAGAATTCGTTGTCGTCCGGATCGGCCATCACGTGCCACCTGATGTCTTCACCCTTCGGCCGAAGGAGCGCCGCGCCGGCAGCTACCAAAGCCTCGAGACCGGCGGCACCGTCCACGGTCACATCCCAATGCACCCGGTTCTTCACGGTCTTGCCCTCTGGCACCTCGACGAAGTCCATCGATTCGAACGGCGTGTCCGGGATCGCGTCGACCCAGCACCACGGGTTGTCCGCCGACCGACCGTACACGCCGCCGAGAATCCCCTGCCACCACTGGGCAATCGCTTCAGGGTGCTGGGAGTCGACCACCACGTCCTTCAAGCGGTACTCGGGTGCCTCCTCGTCGATGAACGCGCAAAATTCCTGACCGTCCAGATCGGTCATCACCGTCCAGCGTTCGAAGTCCTCGACGCGACGAGCCCCGAGGGCTTCCAGGTGCGCGATCGAGGGGGCGAGCACGTCGAGGTGGACGCGGTTCTTTACCGACTTGGCTTCGGGAACCTCGTTCACCCAAATCCGGTGTTGCGCGGTGGCGCCGGCAAGCCAGCTGCCACCGTCTCGACGCTCCACCTTCAAACCCAGAACCTGAGCCCAGAAGTCTTCGGTTCGGCCCAGCCCGCTAGCGGTGTCGATACAGAGGTCTTTGAATCGCGCAATCGCCATGCGGTGAACCTACCGGGCGGTTCTGACACCGTCGACGATGTTTCCCGCCGCCTGATCCGGAGTTAGTTCGCCCGCCAGGACGGCGCGCTCCTGCTCGGCTATGAGTGATCGACCGGCTGGAGTCTCGAGCACCGAAAGCAGTCGATCCCTGACCATGGCACGGGTCCAATCGACCAGCTGATGTTGGCGCTTGACCTCGAACTCGCCATGCTCGAGCAGATAGGTCCGGTGCTTCTCCAGGTGCTTCCACACCTGATCCAGCCCCTGATTCAGCAGCCCCGAGCAGGTGAGGACGGGTGGCTGCCAGTCACCCTCGGCACCGCGCAACAGCCGAAGCGCCCCGGAGAGCTCGCGAGCTGCCCGCTGGGCCTCATTGGTGTGCTGATGCGCCGCAACGTCATCACCTTGAAGACCGTCAGGCTGGCCCTCGTCCGCCTTGTTCACCGCTATCACGTCGGCAAGTTCGAGAATGCCGCGCTTCATACCCTGTAATTGATCGCCGGTACGGGCCAGCGTCAGGAACAGAAAGCTGTCGACCATGCCCGCGACGACGTATTCGGACTGGCCGACGCCGACGGTTTCGATGAGGACGATGTCATACCCTGCGGCCTCCATGATCAACATGGTCTCGCGGGTAGCTTTCGCCACGCCGCCGAGCGTTCCGCCGCTCGGAGAGGGCCGGACGAAAGCTCGATCGGAATTGGCCAGCCGGGCCATCCGCGTCCGGTCGCCGAGAATGCTGCCGCCGGTCCTGCTCGAGGACGGATCTACCGCGAGCACGGCTACCCGATGACCGGCCTCGATGAGGTTGGACCCCAGCGAATCGATGAACGTCGATTTGCCGACCCCAGGGACCCCCGAAATACCGATCCGGCGGGCGTTGCCGGTACGGGGCAACAACGAGGTGAGCAACTGCTGCGCCCGCTCGCCGTGGTCTGCTCGACGCGACTCCACCAGGGTGATGGCCTGCGCGATCGAGGCCCGGTCCGCAGCAATCACGCCCGCGGTCAGCTCACCCAGAGCGGGTTCGCTCACCCCGTCAGTACCTTCAACAGCTCCAGCGCCGACTCGGCGATCACAGTTCCGGGCGGGAAGATCGCCGTCGCACCGGCCGCCCGCAGCTCCTCGAAGTCCTGCGGGGGGATGACGCCGCCGACCACAATGAGAATGTCGGGCCGACCTTGCTTGACAAGTTCGTCGCGCAACGCCGGAACGAGCGTGAGGTGACCGGCAGCCAGCGAGTTGACCCCGACCACGTGGACGTCGGCCTCGATAGCCTGGCGAGCCACCTCAGCCGGAGTCTGGAAGAGCGGGCCGACGTCCACGTCGAAGCCGAGGTCGGCAAAGGCCGTCGAGATGACTTTCTGGCCGCGGTCGTGTCCGTCCTGACCCATCTTGGCCACCAGAATCCGGGGACGACGACCGTGCGCATCAGCGAAGTCGTCGGTGGCTTGACGGGCCGCATTCAGGGTCTCTGAAGCCCCGGCTTCTTCTCGGTACACGCCCGAGATAGTACGGATGGTGGCCTGGTGGCGCCCGTAGACCTTCTCCATCGCGTCGCTGATCTCACCTACGGTGGCTTTGGCCCGGGCGGCGTCGATGGCCAACTTCAGCAGGTTCTGCTCGAGGCCGGACTCGCGTGAGCGGCTACCGTCGTGCGCCGCCCCGGCCGCCTTCGTCAGCGCCTCGAGCGCCGCCTCGGTGGCGTCGGAGTCACGCTCGGCTCGAAGGCGGCGCAGCTTCTCGGCCTGTTGCACGCGCACGCCGGCGTTGTCGATCTTGAGAACGTCGAGCTGGTCCTCGGTTTGCATCCGATACTTGTTGACCCCGATGACCGGCTGGCGCCCGGAGTCGATCCGAGCCTGGGTACGAGCTGCGGCCTCTTCGATCCGAAGCTTCGGCAAACCCTCGCCGATGGCACGCGCCATACCGCCTGCCTGCTCGACCTCGGTGATATGCCCCCAGGCCCGGCGTGCGAGGTCGTAGGTGAGCTTCTCGACGTAGGCCGAGCCGCCCCAGGGATCGATGACCTTCGTAGTCCGCGATTCCTGTTGCAGTACCAACTGGGTGTTACGCGCGATTCGGGCCGAGAAGTCGGTCGGCAGAGCCAATGCCTCATCGAGTGCGTTGGTGTGCAGCGACTGGGTGTGCCCCTGCGTCGCAGCCATGGCCTCCACGCAGGTGCGGATCACGTTGTTGAACACGTCCTGCGCGGTCAGTGACCAACCGGAGGTCTGAGAATGTGTTCGCAGCGAAAGGGATTTGTCGCTCTTCGGTTCGAACTGCTTGACCAGTTTCGCCCACAGCAGTCGCGCGGCACGCAGCTTCGCGACCTCCATGAAGAAGTTCATCCCGATGGCCCAGAAGAACGAGAGCCTCGGAGCGAACGCATCGATGTCGAGACCCGCCTCCAGGCCCGCACGGATGTATTCGACACCGTCGGCCAGCGTGTACGCGAGCTCGAGATCGGCCGTCGCACCTGCTTCTTGAATGTGGTAACCCGAGATCGAGATCGAGTTGAACCGGGGCATCTCGGTGCTGGTGAAGGAAAAGATGTCGCTGATGATCCGCATGGACTGCGCGGGTGGGTAGATGTAGGTGTTACGGACCATGAACTCTTTGAGGATGTCGTTCTGGATCGTCCCGGTCAGCTGCTGGGTCGTGACACCCTGTTCCTCTCCGGCCACGACATACAGCGCGAGCACCGGCAATACGGCACCGTTCATGGTCATCGACACGCTCATCTGATCCAACGGGATGCCCGCGAACAATTCGCGCATGTCATAGATCGAATCGATCGCGACGCCGGCCATCCCGACATCGCCGACCACCCGCGGGTTGTCGCTGTCATAACCGCGGTGCGTCGGCAGGTCGAATGCGACCGACAGCCCCTTCTGCCCCATGGCCAGGTTTCGCCGGTAGAACGCGTTGGACTCGGTCGCCGTTGAGAACCCGGCGTACTGGCGAATCGTCCATGGCTGGTTGACGTACATCGTCGGATACGGACCGCGCAGATAGGGCGCGATGCCGGGGTAGGTGTTGAGAAAGTCCAGACCGGCAAGGTCGGCCGGTCCGTACTGCGGCAGCACGGCGATACCTTCAGGCGTCTCCCACGCAGGACTGCGTCGCGGCCCGGTGGTGCTCTCGGCGCTCGGCGTGCCGAGCAGCGTGGCTGAACCGAAGTCAGGGATGGACATCACTTCACCTCCAGTTCCGGCAAGAGCACTGCCAGCGTAGATCCCAGAACGGCCAGGGCGTCGCAACCGGTGAATACATAGTCAGTGATACCCGCTTCTGCATCTGATTGTCGGCGCTCACCTGGTTGGCCGGCGAGATAGATCAGTTTTGCTCCCGCGCCGGCCAAGGCCTTCGCTGTCGGCGCGGCCTGTTCGGCGTAGACCCGATCGGAGGAACACAGGCAGGCCACGGACGAGCCCGACGCACGGAACTGATCCACCAGGTCGGCGAGCTCACCGGTGCCGGCGACGGTCTCGATGCCGCCTGCTGGGAAAAGGTTCGACGCGAAGCCGAGCCGGGCGCTGTGTGCGGCGACGGGGCCGAGTGCCGCGAGAAACACCCGCGGCCGTTGCGAGGTGGCGGCCAGGTGGGCGTCGCTACGATCACGCAGCTCCTCGAAACCTGCCGCGTAGCGAATGACCGGTACGAGGGCGCCCGACTGCACCGGCGCGCTCGGACGCGCCACCGGCGGCTCGTCGACAAAGGCAAATTCCGAAACCCCGGTGATCGCATCGGTCCGGTGCGCAATGGCCTGATCCCGTTGTTCCCGCGTTCGTGCCAGCAGGTCCGGGATGAACCCGGACCGCAGCGCGGCCAGGGCGCCACCAGCACGTTCGATGGCCGTGAACTTCTCCCAGGCAACCTCGGCCAACCGCTCGGTCAGGGACTCGACATAGAACGAACCGCCCGCCGGGTCGATCACGCGGGCCAGGCTGGCCTCGTCGTGCAGGACCGACTGGGTGTTTCGGGCGATCCGCCGGGCGAAATCGTCCGAGATGCCGATCGCTGAATCGAACGGCAGGACGGTGATCGCGTCGGCGCCACCGACCGCCGCGGCGAAACACGCGATCGTGGTGCGCAGCATGTTCACCCACGGATCGCGCTTGGTCAGCATCGCCGCTGAGGTCACCGCGTGCTGGAGTTGGACGCGATCCTCAGGCTCTGCACCACTGAGTTCGGCGATGCGATTCCAGATCAGTCGGGCCGCTCGCAGCTTCGCGATCGAGGAGAACTGATCGGCTGTCACCGCATACCGAAACTCCAGCCGGCGCAGCGCTGCGGCCAGGTCCAGACCGCCGGCGGTCAAGGCACGAAGGTAGGCCACGCCGACGGCAGCTGCGATCGCAAGCTCGTCGGAATCGCTGCCGCCAGCGTTGTGGTAGATGCTCGCGTCGATCTCAGCAACTCGCAGCTTCGGCGCATCGGCGAGCAGCTGGCTCAACCGGATCAGCTCGGCCAGTTCCGGCTCCGGTTCCGTTCCGGTAAGGGCGAACAGGCCAATCGGGTCGGCGCCGACCGTGCCGCGCAACTCTGCCTGCCCGACACCGCGCTCGGCAGCAAGCCCGAGCAGCGCCTCAGTGGCCTCCGAGGTCTGGCCGCCAGCCTGTAGGGCGATAGGAGCCAAGTCGAGGTACACGCCTTGCAGCGCTCGCGAAAGATCGGAAACAGCGATACCGCCGGGGCCGAGGACGAGCCACACCGAAGTCGCGCCGTTCTCGAGGTCGGTGAGCAGGGCCTCGTTCAGCCGAACGGGATCCGCCTCGAGGTGTCGCTGCCGAACATCCCAGCCGATCGTGGAATCGCCGTCCGGCGCTGCCCCTTCGAACGGCACCGCCAGGGCAAGCGGAGGCCGAGCAGGCAGATCGTCCGCCGTGTACAGCGGAGTGAGGTCGAAGCCGTCGTAGGTGGAGGTCGCAAGCAGCGATTCCGGACCCGGCGTTGCGCCGACGGTCAAATTCGCAGGGATCTTCACGCCCGATTTCGTCAGCACACCGCTGACCAGTTCCTGCCAGGCCGAACGGGTGGCTGGTGCGAAATCGGCTGCCAAGGGCAGCTCTTCGCCGATTTCTCCGGACACAGTCATGGGCGGGATCGTATGGCGTATAGCTATGCGTGGGGGCCTCAAGTGGTCTTTCTCTCGCAGTTACCGACCTCACCCCGCTAGGCTCGCTCGCTGTGACGAGCACTTCGAGCGCGGCCGCCGAAAACACTGACCCGATGGACGCTGCCCGGGCCGCAGCGGCCGTGCTTGCGGACCGGACGGGAGCGGCCCGGCACGATGTCGCCCTGGTTCTCGGTTCGGGCTGGGTGCCTGCCGTCGATGCCCTCGCGCAATCCGAGGGTGGGACCACTGTCGAGTTCGCAAATACCGAGTTGCCAGGTTTTCGACCCCCGACCGTCGCAGGCCACGCTGGTTTGATCCGGTCGCTCGAGGTCAACGGCAAACGGGTCCTCGCTTTCTTGGGCCGTACGCACTATTACGAGTCCCACGACCCTCAGGCGGTCGCGCACGGCGTTCGGACGGCAGCGGCGGCAGGATGCACCGTCACCGTCTTGACCAACGGTTGCGGTGGCCTGCGGTCCGATATGTCCGTCGGAGACCCGATCCTCATTTCGGATCACCTGAACCTCACCTGGGCGACCCCGCTGGTAGGTCCGCGCTTCATCGATCTGACAGATCTCTACTCCAAGCGGCTGCGCGCGCTCATGCTCGAGATCGACCCGTCCCTTGCCGAGGGCGTCTACGCGCAGTTCCCCGGACCGCAGTATGAAACCCCTGCCGAGGTGCGGATGGCTCGAACGATGGGTGCCGATCTGGTTGGCATGTCGACGGCGTTGGAGGCGATCGCTGCGCACGCGGAAGGATCTGAGGTACTCGGTATCTCGCTCGTGACGAACCTTGCCGCCGGTATGACGGGCGAACCGCTGGATCATGCGGAGGTTTTGGCGGCTGGTAAGGCAGCCGCGACCAGGGCCGGCGGCCTTCTGGGGCAGCTGCTCGCCACATTGTGAAGGTTCTGCTCACCGGTTCAGCCGGCAAAATCGGGACGATGCTGCGGGATCGGCTGCCTGGGCTCGGTCACCAGATCGTGGAATTCGACCGCGATCTGGGCAACGACATCACCGACCCGGAGTCCCTGGATGCTGCGCTGGCCGGTCCAGCAGGACGACCTTGTCCAGCCGATCCGTCCGATCCCTCGGTGCGGATCTCAGCGATCGTCCATCTCGCGGGCCAGTCCGGCGAAGCCCCGTGGGCCACTATCCGGCAGGCGAACATCGAGGGCACCTTCCAGGTTTTCGAAGCGGCCCGTAGAGCCGGCATCCGGCGCGTCATCGTGGCGTCGTCCAACCACGCGGTCGGTTTCACCGAGCATCCGGATCACGACCTCGACGCCGCGACGCCCCCACGTCCGGACACGTTGTACGGGGTCAGCAAGGCCTTCGGTGAGGCACTCGGCCGCTACTACGTCGACCGCTACGGGTTCCAGGTCGCGTGTTTGCGAATTGGGTCCTGCGCTGAACTGCCAGCGAACGCGCGGGCCCTGGCGACCTGGTTGTCGCCCGATGACTGCGCACGGTTGGTTGATGCGAGCTTGCGCACCAAGGACCTGACGTACGCCCTGGTCTGGGGAGTATCGGCCAACCGGCACCGCTGGTGGTCACTTTCTGCCGGTGCGGCGATGGGGTACGAGCCGGTGGACGATGCCTTCGCCGTCCGTCCCGAGCTCGCGGTGTCTGATCGGTCGGCCGTTGACGCCCTCGTCGGCGGCGAATTCACCCAGAGTGCGTACGGCATCGACCAGGTGGCGGAGCGGCGTGATCATTCTGGGCGTGATGAGGGGAAATCGTGATGAGCGTCAGCAGCGAGAGCGCCAGCAGCGAGAACAGTGGCGGCGAGCTACGTCCCAGGGTCGAGGCGTGGATCGCCGACGAAACAGACGATGAACTGGGCCGCGCATCGGCTGCCGAGCTCGACACTCTGCTGAGCAAGGCGTCGGCCGGCGACCCGGCTGCGATCGCTGAGCTGGCAGATCGATTCGCGGGACCTCTCACGTTCGGGACCGCAGGCCTGCGAGGTCCGCTGCGCGCTGGGCCGAACGGCATGAACAGCTCGGTGGTACGGAAAGCGGCGGCAGGTGTGGCTGCATACCTGGAAGCGTCCGGCCACGGCGCCGGAATCGTGGTCATCGGTTACGACGGCCGGTATGGGTCAAAGGCGTTCGCCGAGGATTCCGCGCGAGTATTTGCGGCCGCAGGCTTCAACGCCCAGTTGATGCCCCGATTGCTGCCGACGCCACTGGTTGCCTTTGCGGTACAGCACGTCGGCGCCGTTGCCGGGGTAATGGTCACTGCGTCGCACAATCCGCCGCAGGACAATGGGTACAAGGTGTATGCCGACGACGGAGCGCAAATTGTGCCGCCGATGGATCGCGATATAGAGGCCCAGATCCGCGCGGTTACATCGGCGCGGACAGTTCCATTGTCGGATGAGTACGAGGTCTTCGACGAGTCGATCGTGCAGGAATACATCGCCGCGGTCGCGGCCCTCGTGCAGCCTGACTCGCCCCGTGACCTTCGCATCGTGCACACGGCCATGCACGGTGTGGGCAGCTCGGTGGTTCGCGCGGTATTCGATGCGGCGGGTTTCAGCAGTCCCATCGAGGTTGCCGAACAAGCAGAACCGAATCCGGACTTTCCTACGGTCGCGTTTCCTAACCCGGAGGAGCCGGGCGCGATGGATCTGGCGTTGGCGCTAGCCCAGAACGCCGACGCCGATCTCATCATCGCCAACGATCCTGACGCCGATCGGTGTGCTGTAGGGGCACGGTTCGCCGGCGGCTGGCGGATGTTGCGAGGCGACGAGGTGGGTGTATTGCTGGCCGATTGGCTTATCTCCCATGATGTTCGGGGAACGTACGCAACGACCATCGTGTCCTCGACGCTCTTGTCAGCCATGGCCGCCAAACACGGTCTTGGGTTCGCCGAAACGCTGACCGGATTCAAATGGATCTCCCGCGCGGCGCCAGATCTCGTTTACGGCTATGAAGAAGCGCTGGGCTATGCAGTGGCACCTGATCTGGTCCGTGACAAGGACGGTATATCGGCAGCCCTCCTGATTGCTGAGCTCGCGGCGACACTGAAGTCAGAAGGCTCGTCCTTACCGCAACGGTTGGCAGAGATCGCTGCCGAATACGGCTTGTACGCCACCAGCCAATTGTCTTGGCGCGTCGATGACGTGACGCTGATCGGCAATGCGATGGCCAGAGTCCGGACGAACCCGCCGCAGTCTTTGTTGGGCCGGGCCGTCACGGTCACCGACCTTGCACCCGAAAACGACGTCATGATCTTGCGTTTCGACCATGGCCGGGTGGTCGTGCGGCCCTCGGGTACCGAACCCAAGTGCAAGGCGTACCTCGAACTCGTGATCGCCACGGACGGCAACGCCGACGCGATCGCGCAGACCGAGCTGGCCGCGTTGTCAGCCGAAGTCACTGCCGCGCTGGGCTTCTAGCAATGCACCGGTTCGACTGCTTGGCTGCCAGCCCTCCGAACTGCTAGCCGTCCGAATTTGCCAGCCGTCCGAACCGCTAGCCGTCCGAACTGCTAGCCGTCCGAACTGCTGGGAACACGCGTATCACTAGTCGCAGGGGCTGGGAGAGCCGCGGGCGAATTGGTCTCCGACGGGGTCTGCGAGGTATCGCCCTGTGACGGATTTGGCGGAGACTGCGAACCGAAGCCGACATGGTTGTCTCGCTCGATGACCGAACGGAGGACGCCGCCGGCGTCGATGCCGACTTCGGCGAAGAACCCGGTCGTGCTGGCCGCGACGAGCTCGGCAGGGGTGCACAACGACCCCGCGGGTGGGCAGATCGTGCTACCGGACACGATCGAGATGTCGGGCGCAAGGCCAGCCGAGTACGTCCTTTTCGATTCGACCAGGTAGAGGTCCTGGCCATCGCGACCAGCACCAGGCCTGATAGTGGCGTATTCGAATGACACTGTCGCGTGGGCGCCGTTGTAGCCGTCGATGAACACGATGGCGTTACCCGCCGGGCCCTCGGCACTCTCACTTGGCGCGGGGCGACCGGTGCCCGTATTCGCCGGGCCATGCGGCGTGGGTAGCGAGGCCGCCGGGGCGGAACTCACCTGGCCGTACGCCAGGTTTGCGGCGGCCGACGAGGACCACGGCGGGGACGCCACGAAACTTGCCTGAGCCGCCGCGGACGCTGACTGATCCTGGCCCTTGGCTGATGTGCCGGTGGTGGGTGCCCCCGGAGCATTCGAGCCCTTGGTCGAGGTGTGCACCGCGACGACGTGGCTGCTGCCGTGGCTAGGACCAAGATCGGGCAAACCAATGGTGGACGCCGTGATCACCGTCGCCGCAGCGACCGCAACCGAGCCACTGAGCGTCGCCAGAACGACGCCGCCACCGATGACGAAGGGACCGAGGACCACTCGTCGGGCGCTCCATCTGGCGAGTCCACGGCGCGGCCGTGGAATCTCCTCGAACATGTGCATCCCCTGACGCGGTCTCTGGGCACGTTTGTCTACTACTCAGACGCACGTGGCGCTCAAAACGTTGCGTCACCGGCGCAACTATGGCAAGCGATTAACGCAATTCGAGATGTGACTGTGCCCGGACGACGCTGAGATAACGCTGAATGTCTACAGTGCGCCTCGATTGGCCAGACCGACGCAGCTGCGCGTCGAAGCCAAGAAAAGCTCCGCTAACGCGGGCCGAACTGCCGATCACCGGCATCGCCGAGGCCGGGCACTATGTAGGCGTTGACGTTCAGGCCCTCGTCGATGCTCGCCGTGTAGATCGCCGCAGCCAGGCCACTAGCGTTGACCCTGGCAATACCCTCCGGCGCTGCGAGCGCGCAGATGACAACAATTTCGGCCGCGCCACGCGAGGCCAACAGCTCGCAACAGTGCAGGAGGGACCCTCCCGTCGCCAGCATCGGGTCGAGCACCAGGACCGATCGTCCAACCAGCGACGGGGGTAGTGAGGCCATGTACGCCTCGGGGTCGTGCGTCTCTTCATTCCGTGCCAGGCCGACGAATCCCATCTGAGATTCGGGCAGCAGGTTGAATGCTGCCTCGGCCATGCCTAAACCGGCCCGTAGGACGGGGACGAGCAGCGGTGGGTCGGCCAGCGTCGCCCCCAGTGTCGGGCCCACCGGCGTTGTGATCGGCACGTCGGTGACCTCGAGGTCGCGAGTCGCTTCGTAGACCAGCAAGGTGGCGAGTTCGCGCAATGCAGCGCGAAACTCTGCGTTGCTCGACCTCTCGTCCCGCATGACGGACAGCCGGGTACGGACGATGGGGTGTTCCACGACAACAGTGCGCACGCCGCAGAGCCTAGCGGCAGCAGAATGCTGTCGTTCCCCGCTCGAGGTTTCCGGCTCGACGTTTCCTGTCGGCCTCGACCGGGCGGTTGAAATTGCCCAAGGCCCTAGCCGTCGGCGGGCAGATGTTGCCTGTTGGGAAGCACTCAGGCCACCTAGACTGGTTCGGTGAGTATTACCTCAGCTCCCCCTCCCCTCTCAACAGCGCCCCTCTCAAAAGTTCCTCTCACAACAGCGCGCGGTCACGGCGGAATCGAGACCCTGTCCGACGTGACCCGAGACAGCGCATCCCTGAGCCGTTTTCTGCACGGACTGCCTGGCGTCGACCAGGTCGGAGCCGAGGGGCGCGCGGCTGCGCTGGCTACTCGCAGCATCAAGACCACCGCCAAGGCATGGGCGATCGACACCGCGATCAGGATGGTCGACCTCACGACGCTGGAAGGCTCCGACACGGCGGGCAAGGTTCGCTCGATGTGCGCCAAGGCTGTTCGACCTGATCCTTCCGATCCCAGCACGCCTGCGGTCGCGGCAGTCTGCGTCTACCCCGACATGGTGGCCACCGCGGTTCAATCACTGCAGGGCACGGGCGTCCAGATCGCATCGGTGGCGACGGCATTCCCATCCGGACGCGCGTCGCTGCGAACCAAACTGGCCGACGTCGCCGACGCCGTGGACGCCGGAGCCACCGAGGTCGACATGGTCATCGACCGTGGGGCATTTCTCGCAGGCAACTACCTGTTGGTGTTCGACGAGATCGTGGCGGTCAAAGAGGCGTGTCGCCATGCCCACCTCAAGGTCATCCTCGAAACTGGTGAGCTGGTCACCCTTGACAGCGTGCGGCGTGCCTCGTGGCTGGCTCTGCTCGCCGGCGGCGACTTCATCAAGACCTCCACCGGCAAGATCACCCCTGCCGCCACCCCGGCAGTCGCACTGGTGATGTTGCAGGCAGCACGCGATTTCGCAGCGCTGACCGGTGCTGTTCGTGGAGTCAAACTGGCCGGCGGCATCCGCACCACCAAAGAGGCCGTGCGCTATCTCGTCATGGTGAACGAGGTTGCCGGCGACCGCTGGCTCACGCCTGATGCGTTCAGGTTCGGCGCATCGACTTTGCTCAACGATCTGTTGCAGCAACGGCACAAACTGACGACCGGCGCCTATGACGGCCCGGACTATGTCTCCATCGACTGACGGCGGGATCGAAGAATGGATTGTCCGTTGATGACGAAGGAATGCTCATGAGTCCCAGCCCGTTCGAGTACGCGCCCGCACCGGAATCCCGGGACGTAGCGCGCCTGAAGCCGTCCTACGGCATCTTCGTGGACGGCAAGTTCCGCGATGGCCGCGGGGAGGCGATCAAGACGATCAACCCGGCCAACGAGGAACCGCTGGCCGAGATTGCCGAAGCCAATGCCGAGGACGTCGCGGATGCGGTGGCGGCCGCGCGCGCAGCGTACGAAGGCACCTGGTCGAAGGTCTCGCCATCAGGCCGGTCGAAATACCTGTTTCGGATCGCCAGGGCGATTCAGGAGCGTGCTCGCGAACTCGCCGTGCTCGAGACCTTGGACAACGGCAAGCCGATCAAGGAATCACGCGACGTCGACGTTCCGACCGCGGCAGCCCACTTCTTCTACTACGCAGGCTGGGCCGACAAACTCCCGTACGCCGGCTTCGGCCCGAACCCACGCCCGATCGGCGTCGCGGGGCAAGTGATTCCGTGGAACTTTCCACTCCTGATGGCCGCCTGGAAGATTGCGCCCGCCCTCGCGACCGGCAATACCGTCGTCCTCAAGCCCGCCGAAACGACACCGCTGACTGCGATAACGCTCGCCGAGATTATTGCCGAGTGCGACCTGCCACCGGGCGTGGTGAACATCCTGCCCGGCGGCCCGTCCGTCGGCCAGGCTCTCGTCGACCATCCCGGCGTCGACAAGATCGCGTTCACGGGCTCGACGGGCGTCGGCAAGCAGATCCAGAAATCCGTTGCAGCATCGGGCAAACGGCTGTCACTCGAACTGGGCGGAAAAGCCGCCAACATCGTGTTCGACGACGCGCCTATCGACCAGGCGGTCGAGGGCATCGTCAACGGCATCTTCTTCAACCAGGGTCACGTGTGTTGTGCGGGATCCCGCCTGCTCGTACAGGAATCCGTTCACGATGAGGTGATTTCTGCTCTACAGGAGCGGCTGCAGACCCTGCGCCTCGGCGATCCGATGGACAAGAACACCGATATCGGCGCCATCAACTCTGCTGCACAGCTGGCCCGCGTTCGGGCGCTGGCGGACTCCGGAGACGCTGAGGGGGCGGTCCGCTGGTCGCCCGTTTGCCCCTTGCCGGAAAAGGGCTTCTGGTTCCCGCCGACCATCTTCACGGGTGTCAGCCAGGCGAACCGCATTGCGCGAGAAGAGATCTTCGGCCCGGTGCTGTCAGTGCTGACGTTCCGTACCCCGCAAGAGGCTGTGGACAAGGCCAACAACACGCCGTACGGCCTGAGCGCAGGGATCTGGACGGAAAAGGGCTCCCGAATCCTGTGGATGGCGAACAAGCTGCGAGCAGGTGTCGTCTGGGCGAATACCTTCAACCGGTTCGACCCGACGTCGCCGTTCGGCGGCTACAAGGAATCCGGCTTCGGGCGAGAAGGCGGCCGACACGGCTTGGAGGCCTACCTTGCCCAGTAAGGCGAAGGCGAAAACGACGTCAGCGGCACCGCAAGTGTCAGCCCCACGACTGGAGGTTCGCAAGACCTACAAGCTCTACATCGGCGGCGCTTTCCCGCGTTCGGAATCAGGGCGCAGTTACCCCGTCACCGATCAGGCCGGCAATCTGCTGGCGCACGCCGCTCAGGCCTCACGCAAAGATCTTCGCGACGCCGTTTCGGCGGCCCGGAAGGCCTTTCCAGGATGGTCTGGTGCGACCGCCTACAACCGGGGCCAGGTGCTGTATCGGGTCGCGGAAATGCTCGAGGGCCGCCGCGAACAGTTCATCGCAGAAGTGATCGCGGCAGAGGGAACCTCGAGCGCTGCTGCCGCCGAGCAAGTCGACGCTGCTGTCGATCGCTGGGTTTGGTACGCCGGCTGGACGGACAAATACGCCCAGATCGTGGGCGGAGCGAACCCGGTGGCCGGGCCCTACTTCAACTTCTCTTTGCCGGAAGCCACCGGAGTCGTGGGCATCATCGCGCCGCAGGAATCGTCCCTACTTGGTTTCTCCTCCGTCGTCGCACCAGCGATCGCAATGGGCAACACCGTTGTCGTGATCGCCTCGTCAGAGCGACCGCTGCCTGCGGTGTCGTTGTCCGAAGCACTGGCGACCTCCGATCTTCCGGGTGGCGTGATCAACCTGCTGACCGGCTCGGCCGCCGAGCTCGCGCCATGGCTGGCCAGCCATCGCGACATAAACGGGCTCGACCTGACCGGGATCGAGCCCTCCGCCCGTACACCATTGGCTGTCGCTGCCGCCGACAACGTGAAACGCGTCTTCGCGCCCGGCCCACTGGACTTGGCCGCAGACCCGGGGATGTCTCGTCTCGGAGCGTTCATCGAGACCAAGACCGTCTGGCATCCGACCGGGGTGTAGGCGGTAAGTTTGCCGCATGCCGAGCTTCAGCGAACCGATTGTTGCCATCAGCCTGACTGCCAATGGGCGCCAGGGCGTGACGTTGTACGCGCCGCCCTGGCAGGACAGCGAGGGCGAAGAATGGCAGGGCTTTCTCGGTGACGGCGCCAAGATCGTGCTGCTGGGCGATGCAGACGAGCTCAACAGCTGGCTGGCGGCAAATCCCGATCACGATCTGTCAGATCACCCCGCTTGGAGTGCCTTCGCCGCGAAGGGCATCGACGCGCTCGAGCCGGCCGACGAAGCCCGCTATGACTTCGATGCCGTTTACGAATGGGCAGCCGCCGAAGCTGATCCGGTGATCGTCTCCGAACTCGGTGACACGGTAGATATCGCCACCCGGATCGCGGAGAGCTGCGAGGACGGCGCCTTGCGTTCGCTGCTGAACAACACGAGGGAATATGCCTTGCTCGTCGAGGGCGAGACCACCTATCACGGCAAGGAAGGCGCCGCGGAGTGGTCTCGGCTCGGCGATGTCATTGCAGACAGTTGGGAACGAGCCCTGAACCGGATCGAAAGCTGGCTACGGTGGGAAGGTTCTAGTGCGCAGCCACTCGATACGGACGCCGCTGAGCAGTGAGTTCTCCGGGGCTGCGTACCGCTTCGGAGGTGCGCGAATCGCTCGATTCTGGAACCTCGAGCGCGGCACAGCTGACCTCTGACTGTCTTGAACGAATTGCCCGACTCAATCCCGACTACAACGCCGTCATTGCGGTGGACGAAGGCGGTGCTGTTGCCGCGGCCAGAGCCAGCGACCGGCGTCGTGCAGCAGGCCGTTCACTCGGACCGCTGGACGGTGTCTGCGTTCTGATCAAGGACAACATCGAGGCCGTTGGGCTGCCTGGCACCGCTGGTTCTCGTGCGCTGCTGCGCTCCGCCCCAATTTCCGACGCACCCGTGGTGCAGCGGCTTCGCAACGCGGGCCTTGTCGTGCTCGGCTCGACGAACCTCTCGGAATGGGCGAACTTCCGGTCGACAGCGTCCACGAGTGGATGGAGCGCCGTGGGCGGCCAGACCAGAAATCCATACGACGTCGAGCGAAACACCTCCGGATCATCGTCCGGATCGGCGGTGGCGGCCGCGCTCGGGCTGGCGCCGCTCACCGTTGGCACCGAGACCGACGGTTCGATCGTGTCGCCGGCCGGCTGCTGCGGAGTCGTCGGGTTCAAGCCGACCCGCGGGCGCGTTCCCGGCTCCCAGATCGTGCCGATCTCGTCGAGACAGGACGTTGCCGGACCGATAACCCGGACCGTCGCCGACGCCGCGGCTCTCTATTCGGTGCTGTGCGGCGATACCGCTAGCCGCTCTGTAGGCAGGCCGTTGACTGATGACCAGCGGATCGACCTTCGCGGGCTGACCGTGTCGGTGTGGCGGCCCGAAATCCCTGACGCTGCTATCAGCAGCAGGCTGAGCGAGATTCTCGAGACTGCGGCGGGTCTCCTCGAAGCGGCTGGCTGCCGGCTGATCGACGCCTCTCCGGTCGCTCCAGCGGGACCATTCCACAGTGCAGAATTCGAGGCGCTGGTGGCCGAGTTCGCCGTCGAGTTGCCCGCCTACCTCGCGCACCGGCCTGGCAACCACCCGCGAACGTGGGCAGAGTTGCTGGCATTCAACCGGGCAGATGGCCTCGAACTCTCGCCGTTCTCCGACGAGATCTTTGCTCTGGCCGCGGCGGCTCCAGCATTGGACTCCGACCAGTACCGAACGGCGCGCGGCAGGGCCGATGCCGAAGCAGCCGCGGCACTCGAGGGGATTCTCAGCGGCGCGGATCTCGCGATCACCCTGACAAACCCTCCTGCCTGGCCAATCGCTTACGGCCAGGCCGAGGACGACCACCTGCCGACGTCGTCACCGGCAGCGGTCACCGGAGCGCCGTCACTGAGCTTGCCCGGCGGTTACCTCAACGGTCTACCCATCGGTATCACCGTATTCGGTCGTCCCGGGCAGGATTCGATGGTGCTCAGCTTCGCCGGCAGCCTGGAGGCGTTGCTTCCGGCACGCATCGACCCACTGGTCAGTTGAGCGGGACGATCATCGCTGGAGGGGTGATCTGGTGCTCCTCGTGCAGAGGCCGCACCGCGGTGCCGATCGCAAAGAACTCCGTGGTGTGATAGCCCCAGATATGGTTCTGCTCTGTCAGTTGCACACCGACGATTCCCTCGGCGCCATGCCCACGCGCCTCTGCCTGCATCCGCCCCATCGCCAGTTCGCGGGCGTCGTAGATACCTTGTGTGTATTGGGGAATCTCGGCATTCTGGCCCATGTTGCGCCACATCTGCCGCATGCCTTGTTGCGCCATGTGATAAACGCAGGTGCCCATAACCATGCCGAGCGGGGCGTAACCGGCCTCGATGAGGGTCCAGAAATCCTGTCCGGACAGGTCTGAGGTGAACGGGCCGCCACTGGAATCACGCCAGCCGCCACGCGCCTGATTGTCCTGCTCAGCTTTGACGGCGGTACCGATAGCGGTGAATTCCGCGATGTGCTCACCGAATTGCACACCGAGAACTTTGAGCCGCACCCCTACGATGCCGTCTGCACCAAGCGCAAACGCCTCCGCCCGCATGCGACCCATTGCCAACTCACGCGCGTGATACATCGCCTGGGTGAGCACACCGAGTTCCATGCTTTGGTTGAAGGACGAGAATTGCGCACCGATGTGGTAGATCGAGGAACCCATCACCAGGCCAAGCGGACGGAACCCCGCTTCGCGCACCAGCAGGAACTCGTTCACCGAGAGGTCAGAGGTGAAGACTGCGCCGGGAGTGCCGTCGGAGTTTTCATAGATCCGACGAGCTGCATCGGCCGGAATGCCGTACTGGGTAAGGTCGACCTGCTGGCGCGGCGCCCCGCCGGCAGTTTCTGCTGCTGGCCCGGTGGCGCCTGTTGGGGTGGTCATGCTTCCTCCACTGACTATGGTTCTGCCGGCACCGATCCGGAGCCGTCACATACGAATCTAGGTCGTCAAACAGTGAACGAGGTGAGTCTCTGCAATGCGGCCGCCGTGCCGGCATGTTCGCGTGCCACCTTTTCGAGCGCGACCGCGAGAGCTTGTGACCACTGCGGTAGCGGAACTGCCTGTCGGGACAGGACGATGCCATTGACTTCGTGCGCAATCGTGGACTCGGTAGCTGCTCCGACAGAGTCTCGACGCAACGAGAAGAGGTTCTCGCCGAGCCGGACCGAGACCGCAACCACCTCGGGCTCGCGTCCCCGAAGCCGACCGACCATGGACGACCGTCGTTCAACCTTCAGATACTCAGCCGGCAATGCACCGTCGAGCGCGGAAAACAGAAAACCGGCATAGACATTGAGGTCAGCGGCCTGCTGTGAGACCGCGGCCGCGAGAGCCTGCAACTCCATATGACGAGCGTAGCCTCACGCGCGCATCGTCCTGGGCGCGCTCGGCGGAATTCAGCCCACTAGGGCCGCGTAGCCGGGCTTGATCTGAGAGTTGATGATCTTCAGCCGGTCGTCGAAACCGATGAACGCGCTTTTCATTGCGTTCACTGTCAGCCACTGCAGATCTGACCAGCCATAGCCGAAGGCCTCGTTCAACAACACCATCTCCTTCGTCATCGAGGTGTTGCTCATCAACCGGTTGTCGGTGTTGACCGTGACCCGAAAGTGCAGTCGGCGCAGCAAGCCGATCGGATGCGCAGCAATAGATGGTGCCGCCCCGGTCTGGATGTTGGACGACGGGCACAGCTCCAACGGAATGCGCTTGTCACGGACGTACTGGGCGAGGCGGCCCAGCTTTGCTGAGGCGACCTGATCCTCCAGGGTCGGTCCAGAGGTCTCGATATCGTCGATGATTCGCACGCCATGGCCGAGTCGGTCCGTTCCACACCATTGAATCGCCTCCCAGATCGACGGCAACCCGAAAGCCTCGCCGGCATGGATCGTGAAATGAAAGTTCTCCCGCCGCAGATACTCGAAGGCGTCCAGATGACGGGACGGCGGAAAGCCCGCTTCGGCGCCGGCGATGTCGAAGCCGACGACGCCCCGGTCGCGGTAGGCGACGGCAAGCTCGGCTATCTCGCGTGACCGAGCGGCATGCCGCATCGCCGTCGCCAACGCGCCGACCCTGATCGTCTGACCCTTCGCCGCCGCGGCGGCCACGCCGTCTTCGAAACCTGCCAGCACCGCGTCGACGACTTGATCCAGCGTGAGGCCTTCGTCGACGTGCTGCTCTGGAGCCCACCTGATCTCGGCGTACACGACGCCGTCCTCGGCCAGGTCCTGGACGCTCTCGCTGGCCACCCGCCGCAACCCGTACGGGGTCTGCATGACCGCGACCGTGTGGGCGAACGTCTCCAGATAGCGCACGAGCGATCCGGAATTGGCGGCGTCGAAGAACCATTCGGCGAGTTGCACTGGATCAGTGGCGGGCAACTTGTCGTAGCCAATTCGTTCGGCCAGTTCGATGATCGTCTGTGGGCGCAAGCCACCGTCCAGATGTTCATGCAGCAGGACCTTCGGTGCGCCGAGGATGGTCTGAGGGGTGACGGGAGCAGCGATCGTTGCTTGGACGGACATGCCCACACGGTAGCGACTCGACGCATCGATGTCTTGATCGTCGCGGAGGTGTTCACTCAGGGGTGGATCGCGATCTGCACCGTAAGGAATTGATCGGGCGTTGCCTGCAGGACCTTCAACCGCGGATCGGGCACTGCCAGCCACGGGCCGCGCGGTAGGTCGAGCAAGGGTGCAAGCCGAGGATCGGCCAACGTCGCCTCACAGGCGGGACGGTCACCGCCCAGAACGAGCGCCTGCAAGCTGGCTGCCTCGGGCAGCAGGATGCGCACCGCAACATCTGCAGCCTCGCCGAAGGCGGCTCTGGCCTGATTTGTCCGGCGACGGGCATAGCGCTGCTGAGACCAACCCCCAGCCTTCGTCGTGCCCTGCACGTACGCCGTGCCGACCTTGGACGCGACGAGGTCACGGCCAACGAAGACACCTGCAGCGAACCCTCCCCGACGAACCAGCAAGACCCCGATGCGCCTTGGGCGGTTGGCGTGCACGGCCAAGGTGGTGAGTGGACGGCCGCCAGAGAGATCCAGCGGCGGAAAGGGAATCTCAAGCCACGCTCGGGAACCGTCCGAAGCTGTCAGCACCACCTGGGTATCGCCTACCGCGGTGGCGATGGCGCCGTGCCGGTCAGCGAAGTTTTCGATCCACTTCGAAACCCGCCCCGCCGCGATAGTGACCCGCCGCGCTTGGGCGGGAATCTCGCTGCTGGCGGCAGTCATGTCAACTGGTGATGCGATCTATTACCAGGGGAGCTCGGGTGAAGGTGCCACCCGAGCTGGCAGAGCTAGCGATGTCTGATTCGATGTCATAGCCGCCGTCTAGCGCCTGCATCGCCCGGCCGAAACGGTCCTCATCGTCAGTGTGTAGCTCCATGAGTGGCTGACCCTGAGTGACGACGTCGCCCGGTTTCGCCATCATGACCACGCCCGCTCCGGCCGACACCGGGTCCTCCTTGCGTGCCCGACCAGCGCCAAGCCGCCACGCAGCGATTCCGACGGCGTAGGCATCCAGCCGAGTGAGCGTGCCCGAGGCGGGTGCTACGACGGTGTGGCGGTGGGCCGCCTGCGGCAGGTCTGCGTCAGGGTCGCCGCCCTGGGCCGCGATCATCCGGCGCCAACTGTCCATCGCGCGGCCATCGCGCAATGCCTCTGCTGGGTCGACGCCGGTGATCCCCGCTCCGGCGAGCATCTCGACCGCGAGTGCGACGGTCAGCTCGATGACATCCGCGGGGCCACCGCCGGCCAACACCTCGACGGATTCTCTGACCTCCAAGGCGTTGCCTGCGGTCAAACCGAGCGGAGTGTTCATATCGGTCAGCAACGCAACGGTGTGAGTGCCCGCCGCCGAGCCCAGCGCGACCATGGTCTCGGCTAGCGTCCGTGCCTGCTGCTCGGTCTTCATGAACGCTCCGGTACCGACCTTCACGTCGAGCACGAGAGCGGATGAACCCTCCGCGATCTTCTTGCTCATGATCGAGCTCGCGATCAGCGGGATTGCCTCTACGGTGCCGGTTACGTCGCGCAAGGCGTAAAGCTTCTTGTCGGCTGGCGCCAACCCGTCGCCGGCAGCACAGACGACGGCGCCTACATCGTTGAGCTGCCGAATGAAGTCGGCGTTGGAGATGTTGGCGCGCCAGCCCGGAATCGACTCGAGCTTGTCGAGCGTGCCTCCGGTATGCCCGAGACCTCTGCCGGACAGCTGCGGTACCGCCGCTCCGAGTGCCGCAACCAGCGGCGCCAACGGCAAAGTGATCTTGTCCCCGACCCCGCCGGTCGAATGCTTGTCGGTGGTTGGTTTGGTGACCGCTGACAGGTCCAGCCGCTCTCCGGAAGCGATCATGGCGTTGGTCCAGCGCGCGAGCTCGCTCGGTTCCATACCGTTGAGCAGAATGGCCATGGCCAAGGCCGCCATCTGCTCCTCGGCTACTGCGCCTCTGGTGTAGGCGTCGATGACCCAGTCGATCTGCTCGTCGGGGATCCGGCCGTGGTCTCGCTTGGTGCTGATGACGCTGACGGCATCGAACGGCTCGGTCATGCGCGCGCCTCTCCTGGGTGGGTGTCGCAGCGTAGATCGCGCTCGAGTCGGCAGTCGATCACAGCAGATCGTCCCGCCCGAACGCGCGGGGCAACAGTTCGGCGATGGTTACCGGGCCGTCGGCGGTATCGACCACCATTCCCGGCGCGGCCTGTTCCCACAGCAGTTGCCGGCATCGCCCACACGGCATCAAGACCTGTTCGTGCTTGTCCACGCAGGCGAAAGCAACGAGCTGGCCGCCGCCAGTCGCATGCAGGTCGGATACCAACCCGCACTCGGCGCACAGCGTAAGGCCGTACGAGGCGTTTTCAACATTGCAACCCGAGACGATCCGGCCGTCAGTTACCAGTGCGGCCGCGCCGACCGGATAATTCGAGTACGGCGCGTACGCACGATGCATCATCGCGCGGGCCTGGGCTCGTATCGCATCCCAATCGATTGCCGGACTATTGGCGGGCACCCGGCCGGTCGACTTCTCTTCGTCCGCATCAGGCATATCTAACTACCTCGCTTTGATTTCGTCTGTGCCGGGAGTCGTTGAGGTCCGCGAGGTCCAACCCTCGGCCGAAGCTAGCCACCTGAATAAGGCTGGCCGTCGGCGGCCGGTGGCTGCACGCGGCCGACGAAGCCGGCGACGGCGAGCAGGGTGGCCAGGTAGGGCAGCATCAACAACAGGCTTGGATCGATGGGTGCGCCCGCTTGGGCGAGCAGCGTCTGCAGCTGATCGGCAAACCCGAACAGCAGAGCGGCGAGGACGGCTCCCTTGGGACTCCACCGGCCGAAGATGACCGCCGCAAGCGCGATGAACCCCTTGCCGTTGGACATGTTCAACCCGAAGGTGCCTGGTGCTCCACTGCCGATCACGAGATACGCGCCCCCAAGGCCGGCGATCAAGCCGGCCAGCAGGACCGCCCGGTAGCGCGTGCGACGAACGTTGATCCCGACAGTGTCGGCCGCCCTCGGATGTTCCCCGACCGATCGCACGCGCAATCCCCACCGGGTGTGGAACAAACCGAAACTGACACCGATCACAAGCAGGTAGGTCGCGTATAGAAAGATCGTGCCGGAAAACAGCACCGACCCGATGACCGGAATATCGCCGAGTATCGGAATCTTGTAGATCTTGAAATAGCCGGGCTCGTTGAACTCACTTGCGTGCGGCGAGAGCAGCTTGTTGAACAGGAAGCTGGTCAAACCTAGGGCAAGGACGTTCAACACCACACCGATGATGACCTGATCGACCAGATAGCGGATGGCCAACACTGCCAGCACCGCGCCCAAGGCCAGGCCGGCAATCATGCCGCCCAGCACGCCGAGCCAGATGCTGCTCGCTACCGTAGCTACCACCGCGGTGACAAAAGCGCCAAGCAGCAGTTGGCCCTCGATCGCCACGTTAACGACGCCCGAACGCTCGCCGATCACGCCAGCCAGGGCGCCAAGGGTGAGCGGGACGGCAAGGAATACCGAACCCTGCAAAAGTGAAACGACGTTGAGACCGTCTGGTGAGCCGGCCACCGACCAGAAGATGACGGCAACCACCAACCCGACAATGGCCACGACTGAACACCATTTCGCCGCGACGACCTGGGTCAGGCGCGCTATGCCAGCAAGAATGACGAGCACGCTGAGCACGATCACGACCGGCTGTGCGGTCGGACCCCATGAGCCCAGATCGTATTTCGCACCCGGCAGGGAGAATTGGAACAGCGCCTTACCGGACACGCGATCGGAAAACCCGAGCAGCCACAACGACAACACGCCCAGCACGATCATGATCGAGCCAGACATGACGTTGCGTGCTACCCGCGGAACCCGGGCCGTGTCAACGACCACCGCGAGGTTAGTCGTAGCCGTATGAAGAGTCGAACGGCCCAATCGCTTCAGGCGGAACACGGCCTGGACAAGTTTCGGCGCTGCGATGAAGATGACGATGAGGGCTTGGATGACGGTGATGATGTCGATCGGGGCGGCGACACCCGGTGTCGCCTGCATCTGGGCGCCGCCCTGACGCAATGCACCGAAAAGGAGCCCCGCTGCCACCACACCCCACGGCCGGTTGCGACCGAGCAGTGCGACCGTGATGGCGTCGAAACCGATGTTCGAGGAGATGTTCGGGGTCACGGCGTACGAGGTCGCGCCACCAAGCGACAGGGTCGTACCGGCCAAGCCCGCGAGCCCACCGCCGATTGCCATCGCCAGCATCGTGATGCCACCGACGCTCATACCGGCCGTCCGCGATGCCGCGGGGTTGGCGCCGACCGCCCGCATCTGAAAGCCGATCGTGCTACGCACCAGGGTCCACGACAGGGCCGCGGCGGCTGCGAGTGCCAGCAAGATACCGAGGTCGACCCGCAGATCAGAGCCGAAGAGGTGGGGCAGTCGCGCGCTGCCGTGAATGGGCTTGCTCGCTTGGGGATTGTTTGGCGCCACGATCGACGGTCGCGCCAGCAAGTACAGCAGGCCGAACCTGGCGATGTAGTTCAGCATGATGGTCGTGATGACCTCATGGGCGCCGGCACGAGCCTTGAGGAAACCAGCGATGAAGCCCCAGAACGCTCCGCCGGCGATGCCGGCTGCAATCGCCAGGATCAGGTGAATGACCGGTGGCAGGGACACTGCGAACCCGACATAGCCTGAGCAGAACGCTCCGACGATGACTTGGCCCTCACCACCGATGTTGAACAGGCCGGCGCGAAAGGCAATGGCAACGCCTAGGCCGCCGAGTATCAGCGGCGTTGCCGTGTAGATCGATCCCATGATCGGGGTCAGCGCTTGCGTCAACGTGGAGGCATGGCTCGGATCGAAGATGGCGCCTTCGAACAGGGCGATATAGGCGTCTCGCAGGGTGAACCAGGCGTCGCTGAAAAAGTCGCCAGGAGACTGGAAGAAGTAACCGAGATCGGTACGAACCTGGTCGTCGGAGAAGACGATCAGCAAACCGCCAAGCAGCAGCGCGAGCAGGATCGACAAGGCGGTCAGAAGCAGGCTGTCCGTCCACTTAGCCTTTGGCTGTTCCGGAGCAGGCGCCGTTTCCTGCCTGACGGGCGTCGCTACTGCCGTCATCGCAGCTCTCCGCTCGTGCCGCCGTCATCGGAGGCCGCATCGGGTATGGGATCGCTCTCAGCATCGACGCCCGCCAGCAGCGTCGGGTTCTCCTCAGCCTCGACAGCCGCTTGCTCAGCCGGTACCCCAGCCATCATCAATCCGACCTCATCGCGGGACGCACCAGCCGGCAACTCCCCAATGATCTTGCCGCGATAGAGCACCACTATGCGGTCCGCGAGATTGAGGATCTCGTCCAGCTCGGTTGAGACGATTACCACCGCGGTCCCCCGGTCACGCTCGGCGACGATGCGTTGATGGATGAATTCCTGCGCGCCCACGTCGACACCGCGAGTGGGCTGGGAGGCCACGAAGACCTTGAGCGGTCGTGACATCTCTCTGGCGATCACCAGTTTCTGCTGATTTCCGCCGGAGAGGTTGTCACCGGGCGTTTCAATGCTCGGGGTCCTGATGTCGAACTCCTCGACGCGCTGTCTGGCGTTCTCACTGATCCTGCGAAGGTTCAGTGACGGCCCGCGGGAGAACGGTTCGTTGTTGTAGAGATCGAGCACCAGGTTTTCCGCAACGGTGAATTGACCCACCAGTCCGTCGTGCTGCCGATCCTCAGGGACAAAACCGACTCCAGAGCCAAGGATGTCATCCACGCCCTTACCGACGATGTCCTCACCCAGCAGCTCGATGGATCCGGAGATCGGCAGCCGCAGGCCGAGCAGAGCTTCGACCAATTCTTCTTGACCGTTGCCCTGCACACCGGCCAGCGCGACGATTTCACCGGCATGCACCGTGAGGTCAAGACCTTCGACGGTCGTGTGACCGCGATCATCGGCGATCGTCACATTTGTGAGGGTCAAGGCGGGATCACCAGGGCGCGACGGGCCTTTGTCGACTGTGAGGCTGACCGATCTGCCCACCATCAGGCTGGCCAATTCTGCCTCGGTCGAACCAGGCGATGCCTCGCCGACAACCTTGCCACGTCTGATGATCGTGATGCGATCGGCGATCGCCTTGACCTCGCGGAGTTTGTGGGTGATGAAAACGATGGATTTTCCGGCCGACCGGAGCTCGTTCATGACCCGGATCAAGTCGTCGATCTCTTGCGGCGTGAGGACGGCCGTCGGCTCGTCGAGGATCAGCACACTGGCATCGCCCAACAACGCTTTGAGAATCTCGACCCGCTGTTGAACCCCGACCGGGAGATCGCCGACCAGCGTGTCCGGATCGACGGAAAGTCCATAGCGCTCTGACAACTCGGTTACTCGGGCTCGGGCGGTTTTTCGGTCCAGCCGGCCGAGTGGGCCGCTCGTCCACTCATGGCCGAGCATGACGTTCTCAGCAACGGTAAACACCGGAACCAGCATGAAGTGCTGATGAACCATCCCGATCCCAGCGGCGAGGGCATCTCCCGGACCGGCGAACGTGCGCTTCTCCCCGTCGATCACGATGGCACCGTCATCGGGTTGGTACATCCCGTAGAGCACGTTCATCAACGTTGACTTGCCCGCGCCGTTCTCGCCCAGCAGGGCGTGGATCTCCCCCGGCTCCACGGTCAGATCGATCGAATCATTGGCGATCAGGGAACCGAAGCGCTTCGTGATCCCTTGAAGCTCGAGTCTCATGTTCTCGTCTTCTCCCTCGCTGATGTTCGCTCGCGTCGCGGTGCCTGCTGCGCCCTACCGTGCTTCTCAAGCGTTTTCGAGCCTCTTCACGTCGGCGAGCCCGCGTTGTCGAGCCCGAGTAACCGAGCCTGCGTCGGCGAGCCCGCGTCGTGAACGCCGCCGAGTTCGGACACTAACCCAGCAAGGTGATCAACGCACGGGAGGCATCGCAGACACGCAGAGCCGACACGCATAGGCGCTGCGCTGGTCTGTCGACCAGCGCAGCGCCTGTGCACCAACGTGAGTTCCTCTCCTCGACCGGTGAGGATCGAGACGCCTTAACCTATTTGAGCTACTTAGGCTGGGACTTCGAGGTGATCGTGATCTTGCCGGACTGGATGTCGGTGGCGACCTGAGTCAGCTCGGACTGCAGACCCGAATCCACCTTCGAGGCGAAGTCGTGGAAGTCGGCGAGACCGACACCCTTGTTCTGCAGCGTGCCCACATAGTCGGTTGTCGAGTAGTTGCCCGCCGAACCGTCCTCGACCGCCTTCTGAACCGCGGCGGCAATGTTCTTCTCAACCGTGGTCAGGAAGACGCTCCCGTACTGCGGAGCTGAGACGAAACCGTCGGTGTCAACCCAGATAACGACGGCCTTGCCGGTCGATTTCGCGACCGCGGCGCTGCCCAGCCCGGTGCCGCCGGCAACCGGGAAGATGATGTCTGCACCCTGAGCGATGAAGTTGCTCGCGAGCTGCTGACCCTTGTTCTGGTCAGTGAACGACGATGCGAAGCTGCCCTTCTGGGTTGCCTCGTCCCAACCTAGAAGCTGGACATTCTTGCTCTTCTGTTTGTTGTAGTAGGTGATGCCCTCTTGGAAACCGTCCATGTAGATGGTGACCGGCGGGATCGGCAGCCCACCGTAGGTCGCCACCTTGCCCGACTTGGAGTAGCCAGCCGCTAGGTAGCCGCCCAGGAAACCGGCCTGAGCCGTGTTGAACTGCAGGCCCTGCAAGTTCGTACCGTTGCCGGCCGAGTCGACCTCGACGAAGTGCTGGTCCGGTGCACCCTTGGCCGCCGCCACCGTTGCGTCGGCCATCAGACCGCCGACCGTCACGATGAGCTTGCAACCCTGCGTCTGCAGAGACTTGATGTTCGTCGCGTAGTCAGTCTCGGCCTTGGACTGGACGTAACTGACCTTGGCCTTGCCCTCGGACTGCGCGGCCTGCATACCCTGCCAAGCAGCCGCGTTGAACGACTTGTCGTCGATGCCACCGGTGTCGGTGACCATGCAGGCGGTGTAGTTCGCGGCTGCGGCGCTCGTGCCGCCCGACGAGGACCCGCTCGAGCCGCTCGAGCCAGAATCCGACTTGGAACCACAGGCACCAAGCAGCAGTGCGGCAGCTGCCACGCTCGCGATTACGGCGGTTCGCCGATAGTTCTGCAGTAGTAGCAAAACCGTCTCCCTTACTCAGTCCTTGGCGGAGGCTCCGCGCCCCCGATCGGATGGGAACGTTAGCCCTACTATGTGACGGCATAGAAACGTGGCGGAGGTTTGTCATCCGATTGTTGTGCGGCTGATTCTTCAGGACGGCAGCGCCGCAGCCTTTCGGCGAAAATACGCCAAGGTACGGCCGGGTCGTGGGCAACTTCCGACAATGACGCCTGAAGCGGCCCCGGCGCCGTTGACGAACCAAAGTGCTCAATAAATCCTGCTGGATAGGCCTGCTGTCCGCGAAATCACATCGGGCCGCAGTCTTCTGGGCCCCCTCCCGCGCCACGACTAAGGTTGTTGCGTTCAGCTGGCGAGCAAGAGGAGTACATCCGTGGGCGACGGAGTATCGAGCGAGGTACGAGCGGGGCAGACGTCAAGCCCCGCCGGAGGTAGCGCGTGAGCGCGATACCCACCTCGAGGTCTGCCTCACAGGCGACGCCGAGGACGCCGGCCAAGACGAAGTTCGGCGGCACGCTCTACCGCGGACGCGAGGGTATGTGGTCCTGGGTCGCTCATCGCATCACAGGCGTCCTGACGTTCTTCTTCCTGTTTGCGCATGTGCTCGACACGGCGCTCGTTCGCGTCTCACCAGAGTCCTACGACAAGGTGATCGCCACCTACAAGAACCCGTTCGTGAACCTGATGGAGATCGGGCTGGTCGGTGCGGTGCTCTACCACGCGCTGAACGGGCTGCGCATCATCGCGGTCGATTTCTGGTCCCGCGGGCCGAAGCTGCAGCGCCAGATGCTTTGGGTCATCGTTGCCGTGTGGCTCGTGGTCATGGTCCCGGGTGCGTTCTTCATGTTCAAGCACTCATTCGAAGTTCTGTTCGGGAGCAAGTAGCGATGTCATCGGCTGACGAATTCTCCACCGTGCAGAGCAGCAGCGCCGCTGGTTCGTTGAACGTCATCGCGCCGCGCACGCCGCAACGACGATCTCGTGGGCGTACGAACACCGAGCTCTACGCGTGGCTGTTCATGCGAGTCTCAGGCATTCTGCTGGTCGTCCTCGTTCTCGGGCATCTGTTCATCATGAACATCCTCGACGGCGGTGTTCAGCGCATCAACTTCGGCTTCGTTGCCGGCCGCTGGGCCTCACCGTTCTGGCAGGTGTGGGACCTTCTGATGTTGTGGCTGGCCCAGATTCACGGCACTAACGGCCTGCGAACGATCATCAATGACTACACCCGAAAGGACCAGACCCGGTTCTGGCTCAAGATGGCGCTCTACACCGCGTCAACGCTGGTGATCGCACTCGGCACGCTGGTGATTTTCACCTTTGACCCGAACATCAACTAGCGCTGGTTACCCAGTTCGCGACCCGCGTGCCGAACGAAACTGAAAGCTGAGTCACCTCGATATGCAAAGCCACAAGTACGACGTAGTCATCGTCGGAGCCGGGGGCGCCGGAATGCGCGCGGCCCTCGAGTCGTCCGGGCGGGTCCGTACGGCCGTGCTGACCAAGCTCTACCCAACCCGTAGCCACACCGGCGCGGCCCAAGGCGGTATGTGTGCCGCACTGGCCAACGTCGAAGAGGACAACTGGGAATGGCACACGTTCGACACCATCAAGGGCGGTGACTACCTGGTCGACCAGGATGCCGCCGAGGTGATGTGCAAAGAAGCCATCGACGCAGTGCTCGACCTCGAGCGGATGGGGCTGCCGTTCAACCGAACTCCGGCTGGACGGATCGACCAGCGACGCTTCGGTGGCCACACCCGCAACCACGGTGAGGCGCCCGTCCGTCGCTCGTGTTACGCCGCTGATCGCACCGGGCACATGATCCTTCAGACGCTTTATCAAAACTGCGTCAAGCAAGGCGTCGAGTTCTTCAACGAGTTCTACGTTCTGGACTTGCTCATGACTCCCAACGCCGACGGCGTCGACGTCGCCTCCGGGGTGGTCGCCTACGAGCTGGCGACCGGCGAAATCCACATCTTCAACGCGAAATCCGTCGTGTTGGCGACCGGTGGATTCGGCAAGGTCTTCAAGACCACGTCGAACGCCCACACGCTCACCGGTGACGGTATGGGCGTCGTCTGGCGCAAGGGCTTGCCACTGGAGGACATGGAGTTCTTCCAGTTCCACCCGACGGGCCTGGCCGGACTCGGCATTCTGCTGTCGGAGGCCGCTCGTGGTGAGGGCGCGATCCTGCGTAACGCCGATGGTGAGCGGTTCATGGAGCGTTACGCGCCGACCATCAAGGACCTCGCGCCCCGTGACATCGTGGCCCGCTCGATGGCCAACGAGGTGCGCGAGGGACGCGGCGCCGGCCCGCACAAGGACTACGTGCTGCTGGACCTCACACACCTGCCGCGCGAGCAGATCGACGCAAAGCTGCCCGACATCACCGAATTCGCCAGAACCTACCTCGGCGTCGAGCCCTACACCGAGCCCGTGCCGGTGTACCCGACCGCGCACTACGCGATGGGTGGCGTGCCAACGAATATCGAGGCCGAGGTGCTGCGCAACAACACCGACGTCGTCCCCGGGTTGTACGCGGCTGGCGAGGTCGCTTGTGTCTCGGTGCATGGGTCGAACCGGCTCGGCACGAACTCCCTGCTGGACATCAATGTCTTCGGTCGGCGGGCAGGCATCGCGGCAGCGGAGTACGCGATGAAGGCCGACCTGCCTGAGTTGCCAGCCGATCCGCAGGTGATGGTCGAGGGCATGGTCAGCAAGCTGCTCACCTCCACGGGAACCGAGAAGGTGAACACCATCCGCACCGAATTGCAGAACACCATGGACCGCAACGCTCAGGTGTTCCGGACGGAGGAATCCCTGTCCGAGGCCGAACGCGATATCCACGCCTTGCGCGAGCGCTATGAGAACGTCGCCATATCGGACAAGGGCAAGCGCTACAACTCCGACCTGCTCGAGGCGGTCGAACTCGGCTTCCTTCTCGACCTGGCGGAGGTGCTCGTGATCTCGGCCAGAAACCGCAAGGAATCCCGCGGCGGGCATGCACGCGAGGACTATCTGGAACGCGACGATGCCAACTACATGCAGCACACGATGGCTTACCGCGCCGAGGACGGTTCGGTGAACCTCGACTGGAAGCCGGTCGTCGTCACCCGTTATCAGCCGATGGCCCGCAAGTACTGATCTCGAAGGAATCGAGCCCACCATGACTGCAGTTGCTGAGCGTCCCGCCGTGGCCCCCGTTGAGGCGCCGGTGTCACGGCCCATCGAGGTCAAGATCAGGCGCTACAACCCCGAGGTTTCCGAAGAGGTCAACTGGGTCACGTACACGGTTGATGCCTTCCCGACCGATCGGGTGCTCAACCTGCTCATGAAGATCAAAGGCGAACAGGACGGGACGCTGACCTTCCGTCGATCATGTGCACACGGCGTCTGCGGCTCGGATGCCATGCGGATCAACGGGGTCAATCGCCTCGCCTGCAAGGTCTTGATGAAGGACATGCCCGACCGTCTCACCATCGAGCCGATCAAAGGCCTGCCGGTGGAGAAGGACCTTGTCGTCGATATGGAACCCTTCTTCGAGGCGTACCGCGCAGTCAAGCCATTTCTGATCACGACGGGCAACGAGCCGTCGAAGGAGTGGTTGCAGTCTCAGGCGGACCGAGACCGTTTCGACGACACCACGAAGTGCATTCTCTGCGCTGCCTGCACGACTTCGTGCCCGGTCTTCTGGACCGATGGTTCGTATTTCGGCCCGGCGGCGATCGTGAACGCGCACCGGTTCATCTTCGACTCCCGTGACCAGGGTGCCGAGGAGCGGCTCGAAATCCTCAACGACCGCGAAGGCGTCTGGCGCTGTCGGACAACGTTCAACTGCACCGAGGCCTGCCCGCGCGGCATTCAGATCACCAAGGCCATCGCTGAGGTGAAGCAGGCTCTGCTGTTTCGCCGAGTCTGACGCCGTCCGCGCTGCATACCAACCTCCCCGCCAGCGTCAGGCCCCCGCACCCCACCCGAACCGGTATACCCACAAGTCGCTATGACGACCCCGCTGTATACCAACCTCCCCCGCCAGCGTCAGGCCCCCGCACCCCACCCGAACCGGTATACCCACAAGTCGCTATGACGACCCCGCTGTATACCAACCTCCCCCGCCAGCGTCAGGCCAAGGCGCGTCGCAGCTGGCTGACAACCAGCTCGGGTTGATCTCGCACGATCATGCTCGGAAAGCGCAACACGACTGCCTCGGCAAGGACCAGCTCATTTTGGCGGTGCTGATCGTCCCACCATCTCGCCTGACTCAAGTGCAACGCACCGTCGACCTCGGCTACGACCAATCGACCATCGCCGCGGCGCCAGCTCGCGTCAAGATATCGTCGCCTGCCGCCAGGCTCGTCGCGAACACGCTGGCGGAAAGGCTCTGGCAATCCGGCCCGGCGGCACAGTCGTACGAAGTCGATCTCACTCAACGCCTGCGATCCCCCGGCAATATCGTGCACCGCCGCGATCAGTGCCTTGCGATGTCGGAGAGTCGGGCGCCGAGCAAGTTCATCGGAAAGCGACTGTGGACTGAGCAGACGCTGCTGCACGGCTGCTGCGCAGATGCCGCAGGCCGGTCGCGGTGACCGAAACGTGGTCGCGGCAACGATCAGTGCAGCCGGTAGCACCTGACACCTCTTGGCGAACGGATCCGTGGCGATCTCGCACAGCCGGGTTCTGTGAACAGCCACGATCAAACCTGCCAACCGGACGTTCCTCGTCCCCAGTGGAGTTAGCACGTGCGCTTCGTCGCGCTCCCAGCCAACGAGGCCGTGGATCTCTGCCGCAGTAAACGCAGTCAACATCGCGCGCGGCCCCGAATTGATTAGCGCAACGTCCCAACCTTGACGTCTGGTTAGTGGGCCGTTGTGCATGACAATCGCGCGACCACAGGAACGCCAGCGACCAGCCGCGATTCGCGCCTTGATCTCACCTTGCGTCACGCCGGCGAGTCGAAGCGCTGCCCGGGATTGCACGTGACGACTGCCCGTCCCTGCCGCGAAGGTACGAGATGCCGCTTGCGTGTACACGACATCGATGTTCGGCCGGTCTCGGGCGCCGCGGCAGCGTGCCATAGAACTGTGGACCCTCGTCGAGCCTGTGGACTCGAGGTTGGTATACGTACAAGCGGTCATGACGACCCGCGCGTATACCGGTTGGCGGGTGAACAGGTGGCGGCAAAAAGCGAAGCTACACCGGGACGATATCCGCAGCGCCTAATCGAGCCGCATCGGCGGTCGCATCGTCGGGTTGCTCTTGTGATTCCCGCTCGGCCTGTACCCGCGAAACATAATGCTCGATCTCGGTCGCGCGGTGTGCATCGTCCCAGCCCAGTAGCGGCGCCATCAGTCCGGCTACCACGGGCGCAGCCGAGACCCCACGGTCCCAGGCCTCGATCGACGCGCGCGTGCGCCTGGCGAGCACGTCGTCGAGGTGCCGCGCGCCCTCGTGGGTAACGGCATACACCACTTCTGCCAGCAGGTAATCGTCGACGCCGGGCAGCGGCTCTGCCAGCCCGGGATCAGTTTTCACCAGCATCAACAGGTCATGCAGCAGGCTGCCGTATCGGTTGAGCAGATGATCGATCCGGACAACGTGCAACCCAGATTCCGCGGCCAGCCGATGCCGCTGATTTCGCACACCCTCGAAACCCTCGGCACCCGCCAACTGAATGGTGTCGGTGCACGAGTCGGGGACCAATTGATCCATCCCCCGCACGGCTTCGTCCACTGCGTCTTTGGCCATTATTCGATATGTCGTGTACTTGCCACCCGCAACCACGACCAGCCCCGGTACCGGATGACCCACAACATGTTCCCGGGAGAGCTTCGATGTCAATTCCGATTCACCTGATAGCAACGGACGAAGCCCGGCATAGACGCCTTCGACATCGGCGCGGCTCAACGGCGCGGAGAGCACCGAATTCACTTGTTCCAGTAGGTAATCGATGTCGCGGGCGCTCGCCGCAGGATGCGCGAGATCCAGGTTCCAGTCGGTATCGGTGGTTCCGATGATCCAATGCCGCCCCCACGGAATCACGAAAAGCACGGACGTCGCGGTTCGCAGGATGAGTCCGGTACTCGATTGCAGCCGATCCCGCGGCACCACCAGATGCACGCCTTTGGACGCACGCACGTGAAATTGCCCGCGGGTGTCGGCCATCCGCTGAGTTTCATCGGTCCACACGCCCGTGGCGTTGATGACCTGCTTGGCGCGTACCTCGAACTCGTTGCCCGTTTCCAGATCAATCAACCGGGCGCCGGTGACCCGTTCGCCCTCGCGCAAGAAGCCGACCACTCGAGTTCGGTTCGCGGCCAGCGCGCCGAAGGAGACTGCGGTGCGCACCACCGTCATGGTGTGTCGGGCGTCGTCGACCTGTGCATCCCAATATTGCACTGCGCCTACAAGGGAATCCTTCCTCAGCGCGGGAGCCTCGCGTCGCGCGCGCCGCCGCGTCAGATGCCGGTGATGAGGCAGCCCGCGGGAGTTCCGGCCGGCCGAGGCCATGACGTCGTAGAGCAGCACTCCCCCGCCGACGTAAGCACGTTCCCAACCTCGATGCGTGAGCGGATACAAGAACGGGACGGGACGAATCAGGTGCGGGGCAAGCCGCTGGATCAGCAGACCACGTTCGTGCAGTGCCTCGCGGACCAAGCCGAAGTCGAGCATCTCCAGATATCGCAGGCCGCCGTGGATGAGCTTGCTCGAGCGACTGGAGGTACCGCTGGCCCAATCTCGAGCCTCGACGATCACGGTCGACAGGCCCCGGGTCACAGCGTCGAGCGCGGCACCAGCGCCAACCACGCCACCGCCGACGATCAGCACGTCGACTTCTGGCGCGGCGGCCATAGCGACCAAGGCCTCTGACCGGCCCTGCGGAGACATAGCTGGTGTGCTCACCGGCTGCCTTTCTGATCGGGACTCGACCACCAGCCTATGCAGTCAGAGTGAACGCCCGTCGTGACTGCCCTGACCAGCCGCGCTAGTCGACGTCAACCCACCCCAAAGTTCGCTCCACGGCCTTTTGCCACCCCGCATAACCTTCGGCGCGCCGCTGGGCCGACCAGGACGGCTGCCACCGCCTGGACTCCTGCCAGTTCGCGCGCAGTTCATCCGTATCCTGCCAAAATCCAACCGCGAGCCCCGCTGCGTAGGCCGCCCCGAGCGCTGTCGTCTCGGCAACCACCGGTCGACTGACCGGCACGCCCAGGATGTCGGCCTGTAACTGCATGCACAGTGCGTTTGCGGTTACGCCCCCGTCTACCTTCAACACATCCAGCGTTACCTTGGAATCGCGCTCCATCGCCTCGCTGACGTCGCGGGTCTGATAACAGATGGCCTCGAGGGTGGCACGGGCAACATGTGCGTTGGTGTTGAATCGGGACAGTCCGAGGATTGCGCCGCGAGCGTCGGAACGCCAGTACGGCGCGAACAGACCCGAAAACGCCGGCACGAAGTACACACCGCCGTTGTCGGGTACCTGCCCGGCCAGTGCTTCGACCTCTGAGGCGCCGGAGATGATCCCCAGCTGATCGCGCAGCCACTGCACCGCCGAGCCTGTTACCGCGATAGAACCTTCCAAGGCGTAAACGGCTTTCTCAGCTGCGAACTGGTAGCACACCGTGGTTAAAAGGCCGTTCTCGCTTCGCACGAGGTTGGTGCCTGTGTTCAGAAGCATGAAATTGCCGGTGCCGTAGGTGTTCTTCGCCTCGCCTGGGGCAAAGCACACCTGGCCGACCGTCGCCGCCTGCTGGTCGCCAAGGTCAGCGGTGATCCTGACCCCGCCCGACGTAGTCGCGAGCGTGGTCAGCTCGCCATAACCCGAGGGGTCAGACGACGGACGGATGCGGGGCAGCATGCCACGCGGAATGTCGAAGAACGACAGCAGTTCGTCATCCCAGTCCAACGTCTCGAGATTCATCAGCATCGTCCGGCTGGCGTTGGTCGGGTCGGTGACGTGTACGCCACCGCGAATACCGCCGGTCAAGTTCCAGATCAACCACGAGTCGGTGGTGCCAAAGATCGCTTCGCCGCGCTCGGCGTCTGCCCGGACACCCTCGACGTTTTCCAGGATCCACTGGATCTTGCCAGCTGAGAAGTAGGTTGCCGGCGGCAGTCCGGCCTTCCGGCGAATCACATCACCTCGACCGTCCCGGTCGAGCGCCGAGGCGATTCGATCGGTCCGGGTGTCCTGCCAGACGATCGCGTTGTAATAGGGTCGCCCAGTCTTTCGGTTCCAGATGACGGTCGTCTCACGCTGGTTCGTGACGCCTATCGCGGCGAAGTCCGCGGCGGTCAAACCGGCCCGATTGACGGCCGTCTGTAACACCGCGTTGCAGCGCTCGACTATCTCGATCGGGTTGTGCTCGACCCAGCCCGCTCTCGGAAGCAACTGCTCGTGTTCGAGTTGGTGCTTGCCCTTCTCGTTTCCGTCATGATCGAAAATCATGAATCGTGAGCTAGTTGTTCCCTGATCTATTGCCCCGACGAAATCGGCCATCGCGCCCTCCTGGCGTCTGCCTGAAACCGAGCGCCGGCCTAGCCGCGCGTGGCCGAGTCGACCGCATCCTGAGCTGTCTGCCGCGAACTCGCGGCCCGCCAGCCTCGTACCCCTATCCAGCCGATGATGAGGCCGAGGCTCAGCGAAACGACGGTAAGCGCAAGGTGGACGAGGAAGAACCCGGTCGGTCCGTGGTCGAATGACCGGTCGTCCTTCCAGATGTTGTGCAGGAAGGTTGGCCAGATCCAGAGGGACCAGATACCGAACGCGATGAGAAAACCCGAGACCCGCTTCGACAACAACACCTTGCAAGTATCCCCCGCCGCGACCCGTAGCCTTACAGGGTGCAGAGACGGTCGCGGGACGCATCCAGGCGATCCAGCACCCTCTCGCGGCTACGACCGCCGATAGTCGGGCTGGTTGCGGTCACCTCGATGGCCGTGGCGCTGGCGGAACCAGTCTTCCCCGCCGCCGCCAGCCCCGAGAGCCCCAGCAATCTCCCGGCCAGCACAAGCCCAGCGAGTGAAGCGCCGGCGATCAGGGTGCCCCCAGCCGCGCCCAAGCCGACCTCGACCGAGCTGTCACCAGGGGCTCCTGATCCACATCCACCGCTCGGCGCAAAGGCCCCGGACGGCTCGGTGCCAGGCGGTGCGGCACTGGCCAGACGCGGGCTCGTCCTGCCGGCGGGCGCGCCGCCGTTGCCGGCCAATATCACCGCAGCCAGTTGGATCTTGACCGATCTCGATACCGGTGAGGTGCTCGCTGCCCGCGACCCGCACGGAAGGTACCAACCCGCGAGCATTCTGAAGCTCCTCACCACGATCACCGTGCTGCCCAAGCTGCCGGGTAACCGGATCATCACAGTGTCCAGAACGGCGGCAGCCGCCGAAGGCTCCGCGGTGGGCCTGCTCGCTGGGGCCAAGTACACCGTCGACGATCTCTTCCGTGCGCTCATGTTGGTCTCAGGTAACGACGCCGCAGCCGCACTTGCCGAGGCGAATGGCGGGGTGACAAAGACGGTTCGCGAGATGAACGCCAAGGCTCTGGAGCTCGGCGCTTACGACACCCTCGCCCAGACGCCGTCCGGGCTGGACGGCTGGCAGCAATTGACGTCCGCGTATGACATGGCGTTGTTCTTGCGCGCGGCGATCAATGAACCACGATTCGTACGGTATGACCGGCTTCCGAGCGCTACCTATCCGGCCAAGAGAAGCGTCTATGGCGCGGTTGGCGCCTACGAGTTCGACAACCAGAGCTTGAACTTCCTGCAAGGCGTTCCCGGTGCGCTGGTAGCGAAAACGGGCTTCACCGATGCCGCCCAGAACACCTACGTCTGCGCCGCCACCCGAAACGGCCACCGGCTGGGTCTGGTCTTTCTACGCAATCACCGTTACCCGCTCGACCAATTCCAGCAAGCCTCTGCCCTCTTCGATTGGGCCGCAAAGCTCAAGGCGACGATCAAGCCGGTGGGCGTGCTCGCCGGCCCCATTTCTGCCGTCGATGCGACGCCAGCGACGAGCCCCCTCGGGTCAGCCGGCACGGCAACGTCGAACGGCCCGACGTCGAGCCTCGCGCCGCACGTGGCAGGAGCGTCGGCAAGATCGGCGACGACCGGCACGACAACGGCGACAGTCATCGCTACCGTTCTTGCTGCACTCTTGCTCGTCGGCGGCGCTGTAGGGCTGCGACGGTTGCGCCGCCGACAGCTGCGCCGGCGCTGAAGAGGCTGGCAGCGATCGCGATCGGAGACAACGACGGGAGGGGACGAACCACCTCGCCCGGCGCCTCGCCGACCTCGGCCTGCTCGGTGTGTGGGTGCTCGATCGGTGCCAGCGCCTTGGCCGCGTCGAGTCGGTGCCGTGATCCAGGTTCGGCTGTTGCCGCCCACGCGACGCAATAGAGCAGGTAGCGGGACACGAGATCAATCCAGATCAGGATGCCCAGGACCGGCGCGATGACCGCCACCGCCGGCGACTGGGTAGCGCGCGAAATATAGTACGACCCGCCGATCTTGAGAATCTCGAAGCCGATCGAGGCCAGCAGAGTGGCTCGAAACGCGGTGGCCCGCGAAACCTCCACCGCCGGTAGTCGGATGAGCAACCAACCAAAGATGATCATGCTGCCGACGATCGCCAGCAAGATACCTAGTATTCTGGCGGCGGTCCCGGCCCCGGTCACGCCGTTGAGGTTGCTTTCGCGCAGGACGAACCCGGTTGCCGATGTACCCCCGGCCGTCAACGCGATCGAGACTATTGCGCCGAGACCCAGGCCGAGCAGCACGAGAGCGTCCGAGAGCTTCGCACCGATGAACGAGCGTTTCGCCTTAGGCAGTCCCCACACCGTGTCGATCGCCGTTCGAAGGTTCGCGATCCAGCCCAGGCCCGCGAGCGTAACGCCGACGAGGCCGATGATGCCGACGCTCGCACGCCTCCGCACCGCCGAATCGATCGCGTCGCTCACGGTAGTTCCGAAGTCCCGGGCAGGTTGCGCGCGATGCTGTCGAAGAGCTCGTTCTGCAGATGGGTGTTGTTGGCAAGAATGAATCCGACCACCGAAACACCCAACAAAATAAGGGGAAACAAGGCCAGAAAACTGAAGTATGTTATCGCTGCTGCGAGATGATCGCCGTGGTTGTCCTGGTATCTCTGATATGCCGTCACCACGTGCCTGACACCAGGCCGGCGCTCTTTGATCGACTTCCATCGCTCGGCCGCCCGTTGGCGCAGCGAAGCGATCGTGCCTTTGTTATTCGTTGCCATAACCCGCAGAGCCGTCTCGGCTCGTTACGAGCCGGTCAGGAAAAACTCCCGGTGGCGATGCCACGCGCGGTCATCGTCTTGGGAGAACATTACAAACCGATCCACCTGAAACTGTGCCACGAAGTCGCGTAGCTGGTCGAAGGCCTCGTCGAGGGCCGAGTCAGCAATGTCATGCGCAACCGTCACGTGCGGGTGGTACGGAAACTCAACCTCCCGGACGATCGGGTCCTTACGGACCGCACGTTCGAGTAGTTCACATTCTGCGATGCCCGTGGAGACCTGGACAAAGACCACCTGCGAGATCGGCCGGAACGTTCCGGTACCCGAAAGACGCATCGTGAATGGGCCGACCTGTTCGGCCGCCCACGACAGATGTTCCTCCACCACGGCCAGTTCATCGGCGCCGAAATCCGTTGGCGGCAGAAGCGTGACGTGGGTCGGAATCCGGTTGGCTTCGGGGTCGCCGACCCGACGACGCCACTCGGCCAGGACGGAGGCGTGCGGCTCAGGTATGGCGATCGCCACCCCGATAGTCAGTTTGTCCGTCATCGTCGCTCAGCCTACTGCAGGGGCAAGAAAACCGACCTTGTCATATGCATCGGCCAAAGTCGGGCCTGCCAGCGCGTGAGCCCGCTCGGCGCCCCGGGCCAGAATCCGGTCGAGCTCGGCCGGGTCGGCAAGCAGTTCTTGGGTACGGGCCGCGAATGGCGTCGCAAATGCCACCACTGACTCGGCCACCGCGACCTTGAGGTTTCCGTAGCCCTGCCCGGCGAATTCTGCTTCCACGTCCTCCGGAGCCCGATCGGTCATGGCGGCATGGATAGCCAACAGGTTCGAGAGCCCAGGCTTCTTCTCCGGGTCGTATCGAATCTCGTTGTCGGTATCGGTGACAGCGCGCTTGATCTTCTTCGTTATCGCCGCTGGGGAATCAGCGAGATATATCGTGCCTGCGTCAGGTCGAGATTTGGACATCTTGGCGGTCGGGTCCGTGAGGTCCAGGATCTTGGCTGCCGACTTCGGAATGAAGGCGTCTGGCACCGTGAAGGCCGCGCCGTACTTGGCGTTGAACCGCTGTGCCAGGTTGCGGGTCAGCTCCAGGTGCTGTCGCTGGTCTTCGCCGACGGGGACGTAGTTGGCCTGGTAAAGCAGGATGTCGGCGGCCTGCAGGATCGGATAGGTGAACAGGCCGACGCCTTGGCGGTCGATGCCGGATTTTGCCGACTTGTCTTTGAACTGCGTCATCCGGTTGGCCTCGCCGAAGCCAGTCATGCACTCAAGCACCCAGGACAGCTGGGTGTGCTCGGGCCGGTGAGACTGGACGAACAGGGTGCAACGGTCCGGATCCAGACCGGCAGCGAGCAGCTGCGCGGCCACGATGCGGGTTCGCTGGCGCAGCACTGCCGGCTCCGGAGCCTCGATCGTGATCGAATGCAAGTCGACCACGCAGTAGAACGCCTCGTAGCCGTCCTGCATGCTCACCCAGTTGCGAACCGCGCCGAGATAGTTGCCGAGCTGCATGGAGTCGCCCGTCGGCTGGATACCCGACAGGACACGCGGTTGGTTGTTCACCCGCCAGATCATTCCATCTTGCTCTTAGCCGACGCTGGCCGGTCGACATCAGCAGCACGACAAGCCCTCGACTGTTGATTTCGGCCGGATTCGCCTCAGCTGTGGCAGGTGGGAGTAGCAGACGAGGCGGCACTGCTCGCTGCCGTCGAAGTCGAGCCGCCGGAAGTGTCCTGAGGGTGCGCGCTCGAGTTGGGTAGCGCCGCGTTCGGTACCGCCGACTTCGACGGTGCTGCGCTGGACGAGGCTGAGTCGGACGCGGAGTTCGGCACGGCTACATTGCCGCCGCGGTCGGCAGAGCTCGAGCTGGTCTCTGCCGGCGCTGTCGAACTAGCCGGCGTACAGGTTGCCGCTGGCGTGCTGGGCGCCCTGGTGGTCGATGGGGCCGGCGCGGAGGCCGTACCAGCTGGGTCGCTGCCGGCTTTGACCGGTGCCTTGGCTGTCGAGCTGTTCAATGCCTTCACGGTAGGTTTCGCCGGCGGGCGGCTCTTCAGCGGCGGCCGGACCTTGGTCACGTCCGATACGACGGGCAGGATCGAGCCGTCGATGCCAATTGCCCGATCGCGGTACGCCTCGCCCCAGGCAAGAACGGTTGCGAGGTAGGCCTGTGAGTTGTTGTAGCTCAGAATCGCCGCTTGCAGGCCACCAGCCGTGGCCAGATTCCGATCATGCGCGCACAGGTATCGTCCGGCCGCGAGGGTCGCATCGAAGATGTTGTTGGGGTCCTTCTTGCCGTCGCCATTTCCGTCCGCACCTACGCTCGCCCAGGTACTGGGAATGAACTGCATCGGCCCGACCGCGCGGTCGTAGGTGGTGTCGCCGTCCAGGACGCCGTGGTCGGTATCGGTGATGACGGCATCGCCGGCTATACCGCCGTTGAGAACCGGTCCGAGAATGCGCCCGCGGGTCGTGCCGTCGGCGTACAGCCTGCCGTCTTCGGCATGGCCCGATTCAGTGTGGCCGATGCCGGCGAGCAGCCACCATGGCAAGTGGCAGGCGGGTTCCTCGACCGCCATCTTCTGCGCCGCAAGGTGATAGGCCTGTAGGACGAGCAACGGGATGCCGAGCTCGCCGGTGGCACCGGCCGGACCGAAAGGTGCCGCGACCGGCGCGACGGTAGCGCTGGCGTGGGTGTAGCTGCTGAAGGTAGACGGTTTGATCGGAATATCGCCCCATACCGGCGGGTCGCTCTGCGTCGAGCCCGTCGACAGCGAGGTGGTGGCAGCATCGCCGAGCGCGTCGAGGTTCGCAGTGTTGGCGTCTGAATTCGTGGCGGTAGTGGCCGACAGGGGGCCACAGGCGAGCAGTAGCAACGCCGCAATTGCTGCGACGCTGACGCCAATGGAGAGTGAGAGTCGTTTGCTGGCCCGACCGGGAGCGTACCGAGGATGTGCCACGAGCTTTGCCCAACGCGTTGAGAGTGGTTAGTCGTACACGTTCAGAGCGTCCATCATCGAACGCAAATACGTATTTAGCTACCCCTGACACAAACTTTACGTGCGGTTTGTCGCAATCGTCATCCAGCCGCAAGATCCCGGCCATCTCGTCTAGCCAAACCTCACACCAGCCTTGCTTCAGCGGTCCTGCTTAAGCGGTATGACCTCAAGTCGCCATCGCGACCTCAGGGCATACCAACCTCTTCGGCAGCCGCCGAAGAATCCTTAGGCTTTCCCGAGAGTGCATCTTTGGAAATCGGCTCTGCGGACGGTTCCTGCCGTTCAGGCAGCGGCTCGACTCGGATCCGTGAGGTCCGCCGGCCATCCACGTCCAGGACAGAGATGACGTGCTTGTCGAGCTCGACGCGGTCGCCGACCTGCGGCAGTTTGCCGAGCCGGGACATCACAAAGCCGGCCGCTGTCTCGTACGGGCCGTCAGGAAGCGCGACACCGGTGTATTCCTCGAACTCATCGAGGTTGACCCGTCCGTCCAGCTCGACGACACCCCCGGTCAGGCGGCGGGAGGCATCGCCGTCAGCGTCGTACTCGTCACGGATATCGCCGATGACCTCCTCGATGAGATCCTCGAGTGTGACGATGCCATCGGTGCCGCCGTACTCATCGACCACGATCGCCATGTGGTGGCCCTCCCGGCGCATCTCGCTGAGTGCGGCAAGCACGTTCTTCGAGCCAGGCAGCACCTTCACATCGCGGACCAGGTCTGCGACTGTCTGCGCGCGGTCAGTCAGCGGGTCAGTTCCGGGTGCGCCGAGCAATAGATCACGGATATGGACGAAACCGAGAATGTCATCGTTGCTCTGGCCAGTCACCGGATACCGCGAGTGGGGTGAGTCCCCCGCAATCTTGCCCGCGCGACGGATCGTCATGCTGCCCTCCAGAAAGGTGACCTCCGTCCGCGAGATCATCACATGGCTCACGGTGCGCTCACCCGCCGCGAAGACATCGTCGATCAAGCGCCGCTCGTCGGTCGTCAACGACTCGTGAGCGGCCACCAGGCCGCGCAGCTCTTCTTCACTGATCATGTCGCGACCGGCCTTGGGATCTCCACCGAGAATCCGGACCACCACATCCGTACAACGTGACAGCAGCCAGATAACTGGCCTGAGGGCCCGAGCCATCCGATCCAGGGTTGGTCCGAACAACATCGAGACGGATTCCGGACGTTGAAGCGCGAGCCGTTTCGGCGCCAGCTCCCCAAGGACGAGCGTGACGAATGAAATCAGCAACGTCACGCCGACGATGCCCACGACACCCGCGAGGGTCTCACCAACGCCTCGGTCGATGAGCGCGTCCTTCGCCGCCTCGGACAGCGTGACGGCACCGAAGGCCGAGGACAGCAGTGCGGTGGACGTGACGCCGATCTGGACGGCGGCAAGAAACCGGTTCGGGTCCGCCAGCAGTCGCGCCACAGCCTGGCCGCGTCGGCCGGCATCGGCCATCGCCTTGGTCTGACCTTCACGCAGCGAAACCAAGGCAATCTCGGCGGCGACGAACAGCGCCTCGACCAGGATCAGGCCCAGCACGATGAGAACGTTGAGCAGAGTGCCGTTCATCTGGTGCGAATCGCCCCTTGGTCGAAGTTCTGTCTCACGTCATACTTCGTCCGGCTACCGGATTGTTCTCGAGTGTAAGGTCGGCCGCTCCTACCCACCCAATCTCAGCTTGGATCGAACGCCTATGAACCCGCCAGCCCCACCCGCGCTACACGTACTCGTCACGGGCGGGGGCGGTTACGTCGGCAGCGTCGTAGCGGCACAACTGCTGGCCGCAGGACACCAGGTTGTAGTCCTCGACGACCTTTCCACCGGGCACGCTGATGCGGTGCCGCCGGGCGCGGATTTCGTCGAGGGTTCGATCGCTGATCCTGCTGCCACTGATGCAGTATTTGCGCGTGCGTCGATCGATACCGTCGTGCATTGTGCTGCTCGGTCCGTCGTGGCCGAGTCGGTGCGATCTCCCGAGCTCTACTGGGCTAACAACGTCGGCGGCTCCCTGGCGTTACTCGAAGCGATGCGCCAGCACGAGGTGCGCCGAATCGTGTTTTCTTCGACAGCCGCGACCTATGGCGAACCCGAAACCGTTCCGATCCTCGAGAGCGCGTCGACCACGCCGACGAGCACCTACGGGGCGAGCAAGTTGGCGGTCGACCACATGCTGACCAGCTACGCCCACGCCTACGGATTCAGCGCGGTTAGCCTGCGTTATTTCAACGTTGCCGGGGCCTTGATCACCGAGCAGGGGATGCTCGGCGAACGCCATACCACCGAAACGCATCTCATCCCGATCGCTCTCGAGGTCGCGGCCGGCATCCGCGCCGAGCTCAGCATCTACGGCACGTCCTATCCCACGCCTGACGGCACGTGCATCCGCGACTACATCCACGTCATGGACCTGGCGGATGCCCACCTGCGGGCACTGGCGTGGACGGAGCATCACCGGAGCGAGCATCTGATCTGCAACCTCGGCTCCGGGCGGGGCAACTCCGTCCGCGAGGTGGTCGTTGCCGTCCGCGAGGTCACCGGCGCGCCCACACCGACCGTGGACCGCGAGAACCGCGCGGGCGATCCTGCCGTCCTCATCGCCTCCAACATCCGTGCAGCCGAAGTCCTCGGTTGGAGGCCGACGCGCGACCTCGATCAGATGGTTGCTGATGCGGCGACCTTCGCAGCGAACCGGGTTCGGAACCGCGATGTCGAGGCCGACCATGACGGCGACGGCGCCAAGGCGTGAGTTCAGCCGACTCACCCGCGCGGTGGCGCTCACCCGGACGGGTCAACCTGATCGGAGAACACACCGACTACAACGACGGATTCTGCCTGCCGCTGGCCATTGCCCAGGGTTGCGATGCGAGTGTTTCCAGGCTGGACGAAGACGTTGTCGAGGTCGTTTCGGCTCAGCGCACCGATCCGGTCGAAATCCAATTGCGCGGTGCGGCTCCGGAGGCTTTCGCCTTGCTTCGCTCTCAGGACCGTTGGGCTGGTTACCCGATCGGCGTGGTCTGGGCGTTACGCCAGCGGGGTCACCAGCTCGGCGGCATGAGCATTGAGATCAACAGCGATGTGCCCGAGGGCGCGGGCCTTTCTTCTTCGGCAGCGCTGGCGTGCGCGGTGGCTGCGGCTGTGGCCGACCTGTTTGACCTCGGACTGGATCAGGGCGAGGTAGTTTCGATCGCACGCCAGGCCGAGAACGACTTTGTAGGCACACCGACCGGCGGGATGGATCAGCTCGCTTCGGTGTTCGGCGCTGCGGGCCAAGTGCTGCTGTGCGATATGCGAACCCTCACGGTCGAGGCTCTACCGTTCGACCTCGAGAGCGCCGGGCTGGCCTTGCTCGTAGTTGACACCCGAGCGCACCACCAACACGTGGCGGGGCCTTATGCGGAACGACGCGCTGCCTGCGAGGAGGCTGCTCGCCAGCTGGGCGTCCCCGCCTTACGCGATATCACGCTCGAGGACCTCCCCGATGCGATGAAGAAACTCGACAGCGACCTGCTTCGCAAGCGCGCCCGGCACGTCATAACCGAGAACGACCGGACGCTCGCCGCTGCTGGCCTGCTTCGCACCGGTCAGCTCCGACAGGTGGGTCGGCTGCTCACGGCCTCACACGCCAGCCTGCGAGACGATTTTCAGGTGTCCGTTCCCGAAGTTGATCTCGCCGTCGAGGTGATGCTGGCTTTTGAGGCTTATGGCGCTCGAATGACCGGCGGCGGCTTCGGCGGTTGCGCGATCGGCCTGATGGATCCGGCTCAAGCGCGCGCGGCGGCGATCGGACTGGATGGCGCCTTCGGCGGGCGGGGCTACACCGAGCCCTCGATTTTCACTGCTACCGCCTCCGCGGGTACGCATCGGCTGAGCTAGCCGACCGCCACCGGACTGAACTCGGCCCCGGCGCCGGTGAATCTGACGCGAGGGGTCAAGAATGATGTCCATGGGCGAACCTGAACGAAATTGGGCGGGCACGGTCACATACCGGACGACGGGGCTCGTAGCGCCCACAACGCTGGCCGAGCTGCAGGAGCGTGTCGCCGCCAGCCCACGGATACGAGCTCTGGGCAGCAGGCATTCGTTCAGCGACGTAGCGGACACAAGCGGTGAGCTCGTGGCCGTCCGCAACCTCGAACATCCGGTAGTAATCGACGAGAGCGCCTTGACGGTTGAGGTCGGCGGCGGTGTCAGGTACGGCGAGCTGGCGACGGTTCTCAACGACGCCGGTTACGCCTTGCACAACCTCGGCTCGCTTCCGCACATCTCGGTGGCAGGGGCCTGTGCCACCGGCACCCACGGTTCAGGCGATGCGAACGGCAACTTGCCGAGCGCGGTGCGAGCGATCGACTTCATACGAGCCGATGGCGAGGCCGTAAGACTGAGCCGCGCGGCAAATCCCGAGGAGTTCGCTGGTGCCGTGGTCAGCATGGGCGCACTCGGCGTCGTTACTGCCTTGACTCTTGCCGTCGTCCCCGCGTATCAGCTCAGGCAGGACGTCTATCTGGATCTTCCATTCGAAACCGTGGTCGAGAACCTGCCCGAGATCTTCGGCGCCGCCTACAGCGTCAGCCTGTTCACCAATTGGAGTCGAGGTTTCGATCAGGCTTGGTTGAAACGCAGGGTCGACGCGACCACGGCAAGCACGCAGGCTCCGACCGAGTTCTTCAGCGGCAGCCTCGCGACGGCCGCACAACATCCGATTCTCGGGCAGGACCCGGTCAGTGCTACCCAGCAGCTGGGTGTTGCCGGGCCGTGGCATGAACGCCTGCCTCACTTTCGGCTCGACTTCGTCCCGAGCAACGGTCATGAAATTCAAACCGAGTATCTCCTGCCGCGCGAGAATGCCGGCGCCGCACTCGTAGCGCTTCGACCGCTGGCCGCGCGGCTGGCCCCGCTGTTGATGGTAAGCGAGTTTCGTACTATCGCCGCTGATGATTTGTGGCTGAGCCCGAGTTATCAGCGGGATTCGTTCGCCGTACACTTCACGTGGATCGCCGACACCGAACGGGTGCGGGCGCTGTTACCGGCCATCGAGGCTGCACTGGCTCCGCTAGATGCCCGACCCCACTGGGGCAAGGTCTTCACAATCGCCCCAGAGCGAGTGCGGGCGATGTATGAACACCGAGCGGACTTTGCTGCCTTGGCAGCTGAATATGATCCGGCGGGCAAGTTCAGCAATGAGTTCTTGCAGACCTATGTTCTTTGAGAAGCTGCCTTTCCCAACTCGTGGCTCGTGGCTCGTGGCTGGTGGCTACCATTTGTCGTGCACGAGCGGGCGCAGCTGCTCGTCGTAGAGCTCCTTGATGGCGACCCGCGCGGATTGGCTCAGTGGCACCACTTCAATCGCTGCGGCATTTGCCTTTACTTGCGCTACTGAACTGGCTCCGGGTATCACCGTGGTGACGCCGGGCTGATCAATGATCCAGCGCAGCGCGAGGTGGGCCGGTGAGACTCCGGCCTCGGCAGCGATCGCGCTGAACCGGACGGCGGCGTCGACGCCCGCTTCGAAGGGCACACCTGCGAAGGTCTCGCCCACATCGAAGGCTTCGCCGTGGCGGTTGAACTGACGATGATCGTCCGGACTGAAGGTGGTGGACCGATTGAATCGCCCGCTGAGCAATCCCGAAGCAAGCGGCACTCGGGCAACGATCGCCACACCTGCCTCGATCGCCGCCGGCAGCACCTGCTCGAGCGGTTTCTGCCGGAAGGCGTTGAGGATGATCTGGACACTGGCCACACCAGGCCGTGATATTGCAGTCAGTGCCTGGTCGCAGGTCTCCACGCTGACGCCGTATGCGGCGATCCGTTGCTCGGTGACCAGGGTATCCAGTGCGTCGAAGACCTCGGCTGAGCTGAACACCGCCGTCGGCGGGGTATGCAGCTGAACCAGATCGAGGGTTTCGACGCCGAGGTTTTGGCGCGACCGGTCGATCCAGCCGCGAAAATTCGCCAGCACGTAGTTTTCCGGCAGCTGCTCTACCCGCCGACCCATCTTCGTGAAAACGGTCGTGTGCGCCGCGATGTCGGGGTGTTGGCGTAGGAATGCGCCGATCGTCTGCTCGCTGCGCCCGTCGCCGTAGACGTCAGCGGTGTCGAACAGGGTCACGCCCGCGTCACTGGCTGCGGCCAAGATCTCGGTTGCGGTGCTGCTCTCCACGTGGCCCCAGTCCCCGCCGAGCTGCCACGTCCCGAGCCCGATCACAGACAGGTCGTAGGGCAATCGGGAGGCACTTCGGAGCTCGATAGTCACCCTGCCATCCTGCTCCGTCGGGGTTCGATACGACACGCAGGGGCAGGATTTCGAGCGATACAGCTTTTCTGTCGTAGGGCACTTGTAACTTTCAGGTATGCGGTTTCTGCACACTTCCGACTGGCATCTGGGTCGCACGCTGCACGGCGTTGACCTGCTCGATGCCCAGCGGGCCGTGCTGCGTCAGATTGTCGAGCTCGTACGCCACCCAGTCGGTGGCGTGCCGATCGACGCCGTCTTGGTAGCTGGCGATATCTACGATCGGGCTGTGCCGCCTGTCGAGGCGATCAGCCTGTTCGCAGAGACGCTCACCGCGCTCACCTCGCACACCACGGTCGTCGTCACGGCGGGCAATCACGATTCGGCGATCCGCCTAGGCTTCGGTTCCGAGCTGTTCACCGACCGACTGCAAGTTCAGACCTCGCTGGCCTCGATCGGTACACCGGTCATCTTGGGCGACGTCGCGATCTATCCGCTTCCCTATCTCGACCCTGACGTGGCGCGGTCGGCATTGGGTACCGGTGACGATCTGCTTCCTCGATCCCACCAGGCTGTCACCTCCGCCGCGATGGACCTTGTCCGTGCAGATCTGGCCGGGCGCGCGCCAGGTACCCGAGCGATCGTCATGGCACATGCGTTTGTCGTCGGCGGTGCGCCCTGCGACAGTGAAAGGCCAATCGTCGTCGGCGGGGTCGACCATGTCAGCGCCGATACCTTCGACGGCGTCGACTACGTGGCATTGGGCCACCTGCACGGCGCCCAGCAACTCAGTACGAATTCTTCAGCCGTGCTGCGGTACAGCGGGTCGCCGATGAGATATTCGTTCTCCGAACGCACCCACACAAAATCAGTCACTCTCGTCGACCTCAACGCTGCGGGTTCGGTCGACACCACGGTGATCGACCTGCATCAGCCACGTGAGATGGTTGATCTCGTCGGGCCATTGGCAGAGCTGACCGGTGATCCTCAGCACTCCCAGCACGCAGCCAGCTGGGTACGTGTCACGGTTACCGATAGTTCGAGACCCGACCAGATGTTCGACCGCGTCAAGTCCAGCTTTCCGCACGTCTTACAGGTATTCCACGTCCCGACGGGCGCAGGTGATCCGGGTCAGCGTCCGCTTGAACTCGCCGCTGAACGCTCGCCGCGCGAACTCGGAGCAGACTTCATCGAGCACGTCACAGGCCTGTCCGCCGACGGTTCCGAACTCGAGCTGTTCGAGCAGGCTTACCGAGACGCGTTGGCCGACACCGCAACCGAGGCGCGCCGAGTCTGATGCAGCTGCACCGCATGAGCATGAGCGCGATCGGCCCGTTCGCGGGTCAGGTTGACATCGACTTTTCCCGGTTGGGGGGCAGCGGCCTGTTCTTACTCGAGGGCCCCACCGGCTCGGGTAAGTCCACGGTCATCGATGCAATTTCATTCGCCCTTTACGGCAAGGTGGCTCAGACCGGTGCGCACCGCGAGCGGCTTCGATCCCATCACGCCGATCCGGCCGCTGAGCCGGTGGTGGAGCTCGTCTTCGAAACGCAAGGTGGCATCTATCGAATCCGGCGCACCCCGAGTTTCGAACGACCGAAGAAGAAAGGCACTGGGAGCACCCCAGTCAATGCCACGGTCAAGATCTGGCGCCTGAATACTCCGGACGACCGATCGAGCGGCGAGCCGCTCTCAACTCGAATCTCGGAGGCAGACGACGAAATCACCCGAGCGATCGGCCTCAGCCACGAGCAGTTCGTCCAGACTGTCGTGCTGCCGCAGGGTGAATTCGCTACCTTTCTCAAGTCCAAAACCGACGACAAGCGTGCCTTGCTGCAAAAACTGTTCGGCACCGAGGTGCTGTCTCGTACCCAGCAACGTCTCGTCGAAGGGCGGCGGGCCGCGGAGGTTAGGCGGGCAAGCACCACCGCCGCGATAGGTAAGACGGTGCAAGCTTTTGTAGGGGCGTCAGGCGCCGCCGTCGACACTGCTGACAGAGCCGATTTGCTCATCGAGCATGGTGATTCTGATGGTCTCAAGCTTCTGATCGACTCGGCACTCACCGAGCTGGCGGCAGCCGCGAAGGCCGCGGCTGCGACCACGGCCAAGGCATCGAGATCCCGCATACGTGCCCAGCACGCCCTCGATTCAGCACGAGATCTATTGCGTCGCCAGACGAAACGAGCCGAGCTCGCCGCCCGACGTGATCAGCTCGCCGTCGGCCTGGACGCGATTTCGGCCCGCCGTGATGAGCTCGATGCCGCTGAACGGGCAAGACGAGTCGAATCCGCAGCAACGTCACTGGCGATGGCGATAGCGAGGTCCGACGACGCGCAGATCGCCGACACCAGCGCCAGATCTTCGTTACCCGCAGAGCTGAAAGCAGCGGCCGAGGCCGAGCTGCGCGAGCGGGCGGCCCTCGCACGCGGCCATGTCGGCGAGTTGGCCGCTGACATCGAGCGTGAGAACCGGCTGCCGCGCCTGCAGGTGGCCCTTTCTGAGACCTTGCTCGAAGCCGAAAGGATCGCCGACCAGCTAGTCGAGGCACGAGCCGAACTCGAGCACCTACCGGAGCTCTTGTCCCAATACCGTGCGCAGCGCTCGGCATTCGCGGCGGACGCCGCACGCCAGCCCTCACTGGCGGCCGAGGCCGACCGCGCCGCAGACCGGCTCGCAGCCTCCGTCCGCGCCACCGCCGCGGCTGTCACTCTCTCTCAGGATCGTCAGATCACCCTCGCCGCACACGCCGCCTGGGAACAAAAAGAGCAATCGCTGGCCTTGATGCGCTTGTCGTGGCGAGCGAGTGTTGCAGGCGAACTCGGCCAACAGCTCGCCGATGGCTATCCGTGCGTCGTATGTGGCTCTGCCGAGCACCCGCAACCGGCACGACCAGGCAAACACGACGTCGGACAGGACGACCTGGACCGAGCCGAGGCCGAGTCCAAGCGGCTACGTGTCGCGATGCAAGCCGCGCAGGAACAGCTGGCCAAACAAGAGGCTGAGATCGCCGAGTTGCAATACATCGCAGATCAGCTCAGTCCCGATCAAGCCCAGATCAAGGTCGATGAACTCAATGCGGCGCTGCAGGCGGCCGCCGGCGCCGCGCAGCGTTGCGATGAACTTGACAGCCAAATCTCGGACGCCGAATCACGATCGACGGTGATCGCCGAACACGTCAGTACCGCCGAAATCGGTCGCGCCAGCCTGGTCGAGCGCGCCGCTGCCCTCGAAACCAAAATCGCCGACGATAGCCGCCAACTCGAGCAGGTGCGCGCGAGCTACCGCTCGGTCGCCGAGCGAAGGGATTCGCTTCAAGCGCAGGTCAACGATCTCGAAATGGCGGCTGCGGCCGCCCAGTCGTTGTCCACGGCCGATGCACATGCCCTCGAATGCGGCGCGGGCTTCCAGCAAGCCTTGGCAGCAGCAGGTTTCGCAGCAGAAGCTGACTGTTTGGCAGCACGCCGCTCGGACGATGAAGTCAGTGGTTTGCGCATCACCATCAAAGCCTTTGACGACGAATGGGCCGGCGTTCATTCACAATTGGTCGATCCGGAGTTGCTGGACCGGGCCTTGGACAACGCAATTCCGGACCTCGAACCGCTCGTCGCCGCGCTGGCAGAATCCGAACGAATCGAAGCCGAACATGCAGCGCTCAGCGGTTCGGCTCGCGATCGGCTCGAGGGTGCTACCCGGCACGCTCATGCGATCGACAAGGCGCTGGCCGCAGGCTCACAAGTCCTGATCGAAACAGCTCCAATCATTCGGCTTGGCAATCTCGCCGCGGGATCAGGCGACAACCAGCTCAAGATGGAGCTCACGACCTACGCTCTCATCAGGCGATTTGCCGAGGTGGTGAGTGCGGCCAACACTCAACTACGCCGGGTCTCGGGTGGGCGTTACGAGCTCCAACACAGCGACGCTCGCAGCGGAAACGCCAAGTCAGGCTTGGGCTTGACGGTTTTGGATCTGCACACCGGCCGTCCTCGCGATCCGGGAACGCTCTCCGGTGGCGAGACTTTCTACGTTTCGCTGTCGCTGGCGCTCGGCCTGGCTGATGTGGTTCGAGCCGAAGCCGGCGGTGTCGACCTCGGAACCCTTTTCATCGACGAGGGTTTCGGTTCGCTCGACCCCGAGGTGCTCGACGAAGTACTTGGAGTACTCGATTCGTTGCGCGCCGCAGGTCGCACGGTCGGCGTGGTCAGCCACGTCGCGGAGATGAAGTCACGAATCGCCGAACGCATCGAGATTCGCCACAACGCTGACGGCTCGTCCAGGCTCACCGTCCTCGCCTAAGGCCCAGCTGCCCCGCGGAAGGTGCCTACTAAAGGTGGCGGTGTCCCCGCTGGTGAGCGAGTTGCATGAGCTCTTTAGCAGAACTTGGCCTTTAGACAGCTTCGTGACAGCTGCCGGGTCGACGCTACTTAGCAGCAATCAGCCTCGGTTCGAACAATCAGCTTCTGGTCGAGACATCGCACGAACGTCATTGCGTCGGTAGCCGCAATGATATGTACCCCGGCTGGCCGCCACTCCCGCTCGGTGGCGGCCGGCCGGGCACGTCCGCTGAAGCAGCACGTCAGCTGAAGCAGCACGTCAGCTGAAGCAGCACGTCAGCTGAACCAGGCTGTCACGGCGGCGTGGTCGCTCCACCGTTCGGCGTACGTCGAGGCCCGGCCGACCTCGACCTTGAGCAGCCGAGCCGCCAGGCCCGCAGTGGCGATCTGGTAATCGATGCGCCAGCCGGTGTCGGTATCGAAGGCCTTACCGCGCCAGGACCACCAGGTGTACGGGCCGGGACCATCGCCCGCGTGCCGGCGGCCGAGATCGGTCAGACCGTTGGCGAACCACCGGTCGAAGTAGGCTTGCTCGTCCGGCAGAAAACCAGACTTGCCACGATTGCCCTTCCAATTCTTCAGATCCTCTTGCCGGTGGGCGACATTCAGATCGCCTGTCACGACCGCTTCACCGTTGCCTGCTGCCGCCCTCGCCGTCAGCTCGCCCATTCGGGTAGTCATCGCATCGAGAAAGCGGTACTTCTCGTCCTGCTTCTCGGTGCCGGCTTCTCCGGTGTGAACGTAGGTCGAGATCGCGGTCAGCACGCCGTGCTCGGTCTCGATATCAGCCTCGACCCAGCGGCCGGCATCGTTGAAACCCGGTAACCCGGCGCGGGTAGCGAGGGGAACGTTGCGCGACAGGACTGCCACCCCTGCCCGTCCTGACACGTCTGCCGAGGCATGCACGGCGTGATAGTGAGCGAGCCCGGATTCGGCGAGTACGGCAAGCAGTTGCGTGTCATCGGCGCGCACCTCCTGCAGGCACAGCACATCGGCGTCCAGCGCTGCGAGCCAGCGCAGCCCACCACGCCGGTGGGCCGCCCGGATCCCGTTGACATTTGCCGACACAACCGAAAACACGAATCATCCCAACTGACTGGCGAAAGTGGCCCCGGCGCTCAGTCTAGAAGGGCGTCCGGGACCGAGCAGCGCAAGGGCCTCGCCACCCTCGATCGCCGTCGGATCACCAAGATCAGGTCGCGCTTCGTTCGCTGGATGCCTGCAGCTGCGAGTACGCCGTCGGGGTCGTGCCGTCGCTGAGATGTTGCGCGTCAGCGATCGGACGGCCAGAGCGCAGCAATTCGCGCCACTGCTCGAGACTCCAGTGCGCAGCCTTCGTCCTCGCCAAGAAGTCTTCCAGGACTCGGACAAACCGGTCGGGCTCGGCGTGGAACGGAAAGTGACCGGCGCCGTCGACGATCTCGAGTCGGCTACCAGGCATCGCCGCATGGGCGCGGTGGGCGTGCTCGACCGGCACCACCCGGTCCCGCGACCCCCAGACGAGCAGCGTGGGCATGCCCTTGGCGAGGTAGCAGCGGTCAAGCATCGTGACAACCTGGCCCCGCCAATCCACGACCGCCCGCAACGTGCGGATGAAGGCTGACCGCGCATACGCATCAGGTAGCGCATCGACGAGCCGCATCAGATCGGGCGCGTCCTGGCCGAGGCCAGTATCGAGGAATTGCAATGCCTTTACCACCGCAGCCGTCCGAAATCGCGCCCCGGGCAAGCGCAATGCGGCCAGTGCCAGATCGGCACCCGGTATGGATACCAACCGCAGCACCGGGTTGACGCCGCGTCCAATTCCTCCGGTACTGACCAACGCGAGACGCTCAGTACGTTCAGGAAACTGATACGCAAACTGCATCGCTACTCCGCCGCCAAGCGAATGACCGACCAGGCTTACCCGGTCAACCCCGAGGGTGCCCAGCAGATCACGCATACCGTTGGCGTAGGCGGCGACGGAGTAGTCCGCCCGCGGTTTGTCGGATTGGCCGTGGCCGAGCAGGTCCGGAGCGATCACGAGGTGATTGCGAGCGAGCTCGGACATCACCGGCAGCCAGGTACTCGAGCTGTCTCCGATTCCGTGGATCAGGAGCAGCGGCGGCCCCTGGCCGGCGACCCGGAACACCCGGCGATAACCGTGGATGACACGGCTGCGGACTTCTACCTCAGGCCCGACGGTCGACAACGTCGCCGCCCGAGGTAGTTGCCGCAGGGGCGCCGTACGCGAAGCCGACGTGCGCTCCGGCGGTACGGCGTCCCTTGCCATAGGCAGACGGTAGGCGGCTGCTGAACCCAACGGGTTTCGTCCATGTTGCGTTGTTGACTTGCCAGATACCCGGCCGACTTACCAGATACCCGGCCGACTTGCCCGGCCTCGTCGGCAGTGACTAGGCCATCGCCTTCTGCAGATTGGCGTCGATCGCTGCGAGGAAGTCCTCCGTGGTCAACCACGGAGTGTCCTTGGAGATCAACAGGGCTAGGTCCTTGGTCATCTGACCGCCCTCGACCGTCTCGATGCACACCCGCTCGAGCGTCTCGGCGAACTCGGTCACCTCCGGGGTGTTGTCGAGCTTGCCCCGGTGTGCCAGCCCACGCGTCCAGGCAAAGATCGACGCGATCGGGTTGGTCGAGGTCGGGTTGCCCTTCTGGTGCTCGCGGTAGTGCCGGGTGACCGTCCCGTGTGCGGCCTCGGCTTCAACAGTCTGGCCGTCCGGGGTAGCCAACACCGAGGTCATCAGGCCGAGTGAACCGAAGCCCTGAGCCACGATGTCGGACTGGACGTCACCGTCGTAGTTCTTGCAGGCCCAGACGTAGCCGCCCTCCCACTTCAACGCCGAGGCGACCATGTCGTCGATGAGGCGGTGTTCGTAGGTCAGCCCAGCGGCTTCGAAGTCGGCCTTGAACTCTGACTCGAAGATCTCTTCGAAGATGTCCTTGAACCGACCGTCGTAGCCCTTGAGGATCGTGTTCTTTGTCGACAGGTAAACCGGGTAGTTGCGCTGCAGGCCGTAGTTCATCGAGGCGCGCGCGAAATCGCGGATCGACGCGTCCAGGTTGTACATCGCCAGCGCGACGCCAGGGCCGGGGAACTCGAAGACGTTGAGCTCGGTCGGCGCGCTGCCGTCCTTCGGTGTGAACGTCAGCGTGAGCGTGCCCTCGCCCGGAACCTTGAGGTCGGTCGCGCGGTACTGGTCACCGAAGGCGTGGCGCCCGACGACGATCGGCTTCGTCCAGCCCGGCACCAACCGCGGCACGTTCGACATGATGATCGGCTCACGGAAGATGACGCCACCCAGAATGTTACGAATCGTGCCGTTTGGCGATTTCCACATGCTCTTGAGCCCGAACTCCTCGACGCGCGCCTCGTCGGGGGTGATCGTGGCGCACTTGACGCCGACCCCGTGCCGCTTGATGGCGTTTGCCGCATCGATCGTGACCTGGTCATCGGTCTCGTCGCGGTGTTCGATGCCGAGGTCGTAATAGTCCAAGTTCACATCCAGGTACGGATGGATCAGACGGTCTTTGATGAATTGCCAGATGATGCGCGTCATTTCGTCGCCGTCAAGCTCGACGACGGTGCCTACCACCTTGATCTTGGACATCTACAGCCTCTCTGCCGCTACCTCTGTTACGGGCAGACTACTGACCTGCTTCGTCCGCGATTTCAGCAGCTGGGGTCGCGGCGGGAAACGTCACAGAGACCACCGCCGTGACGCGCGGAGGCTAGTTTGCAACTCATGACAGCCAACGCCGACGACGCGGCCCGGGCCGCCACCCCCATCGACGAGTTCGCGGAGCGATTTCTCAGCAGGCAAGCTGCCCTCGACCCGATGATGGCCACCTATATCGGCCTCTCCGGCTACAACACCGAGTTGCCCGATCTGTCACCGGACGGCCTGGCGGCGCGGGACGCGCTGGCCGAAGAGTCCCTGATCGAGCTCAGCGCCCTGGTACCCGTAGACGATGTCGACAGAGTCACCGTGCTCGCCATGAACGAACGTCTCGTGCTGCAGCGGCAACTGCACGAGGCGGGAGTTGACTTGTCTGACCTGAAGAACATCGCCAGCCCGGTTCAGAGTCTGCGGAATGTCTTCGACCTGATGCCCACGGCAACGAGTGATGACTGGGCAGAGATCGGCATCAGGCTGTCCGCGATTCCGACCGCGATCGCCGGCTACATCTCGTCCCTCCGGCTTGCGGCAAGCCACGGTGACGTGAGGCCCCAACGCCAGATCAAGGCCTGCATCCTCCAGTGCCAGGACAACCTCGGACCGAACGGCTTCTTCGAGCAGTTCATCGGGACTGCACTTGGGAGCGCCCCAACCGCGGGCAGCCCAGCCGCGGGCAGCCCAGCCGCGGGCAGCCCAGTCGCGGGCGAATTGCCGCAGTCGGTACGGCGTGCCCTCAGCACCGGCGCTGCCGCCGCACAAGACGGCTACCAACAGCTGACCGACTTTCTCGCGGACGAGCTGCTGGGCCAGGCACCGGACAGCGACCCCGTCGGACGGGATCGGTATCAGCTCTTCTCCCGCGAGTTTCTGGGCGCAACCATCGATCTGGAGGAGACCTACGCGTGGGGAATCGACGAGCTGACCCGCATAAGTCAGTTAGCGATCGAGACGGCCCGGAAGGTGCTGCCGGGAGCTTCGGTGGCCGAAGCTGCTGCCCATCTCGATAGTGACCCGGCCCGCAAGCTGGCGGGCACCGCTGCCTTGCAGGCGTGGATGCAGGAAACGTCCGACGAGGCGGTCGCAGCCCTGGCCGACACCCATTTCGACATTCCGGAGCCGATTCGAACGCTGGAATGCCGGATTGCGCCTACTCACACCGGGGCGATCTATTACACCGGGCCGTCGGAGGACTTCTCTCGCCCGGGACGAATGTGGTGGTCCGTGCCTGCTGGTGTCACCGACTTCTCGACCTGGCTTGAGCGAACTACCGTCTATCACGAGGGTGTCCCAGGCCACCACCTGCAGGTGGCTCAAACGGCCTACCGGCGCGAACTGCTCAACAGCTGGCGGCGATTGGCATCCTGGACGTCCGGGCACGGCGAGGGCTGGGCCTTGTACGCGGAATGGTTGATGGCTGACCTGGGCTTCATGCAGGATCCGGGGGATTTTCTGGGTCTGCTGGACGGTCAATCGCTGCGGGCCGCCAGAGTCGTCATCGATATCGGAGTGCATTGCGGTTTCGAGGCGCCCGGCGAGGTCGGTGGTGGCGCATGGACTTACGAAAAGGCCTGGCGGCTGCTCTCGGCACACAGCATGATGCCTGAGCCCGGGCGACGTTTCGAGCTGGACCGGTATCTCGGCTGGCCCGGCCAGGCGCCGTCGTACAAGATCGGTGAGCGGTACTGGCTCGGGCTGCGTGACGATGTGAAGGCCCGCGACGGCGACACCTTCGACCTCAAGACGTTTCACCGCAATGCCCTCGATATCGGCAGCGTCGGGCTGGACGTACTGCGCGCGGCGGTGCTCGACGAGCTCTGAGGGTCGAAATTGCAACCTCGTCGAAACCCAGCAGGCTCAGGCGACTGCCAGACTCCGCCCGTGACCCAACCCCTCACCGATGAGTTGGCGGCGGACCTGGCCGGACATGTGATCGTGTGCGGACTGAACGACGTCGGCCTTCGCATCGTCGAACAACTGCACGCTGCCGGCGAGCGCGTGCTGGTTATCGACGACGGTACGGATGCGAGGCTGAAACGGATCGTCGCCGCACTCGGTGTCGAGTTGCTGCCGGGCGACGCACGGCGGAACAGCGTCTTGACCGAAGCCGGAATAACAACGGCCGCTGCCCTGATCTGCGTTGCCGACCACGACCTCGACAACCTCGAGGTGGCATTGCTGGCTCGTGAACGCGTCCCTGAGCTCCGGCTCGTCGTACAACTGACCAACGCCGCGGTCGGCCGGGCAGTGTCCCGCCTGACGGGACCAGGCAGCGTGCTCGACGCGGCGGCATTGGCTGCGCCCTCCTTCGTCGAGGCGACCCAGCGTCGCCGGGTGCACGAACTCGTGCTCGGCGGGGAGAGTTTTCAGGTGACCGAGCGGCTCGTGGAGCACCCGGCGAACCTGCGGAGCGCGTTCGGCGATCTGGCCCCCATCGCTGTCGTCCCAGTCGATGGTGGCGATTTGATCGCGTGCCCGGGCCGCGATCTGGTCGTCCACCCCGGCGACCGGGTGACCCTGATCGGCTCGGCGCAGGACTTTGCCCAGCGCCGCACGGGCGAAGCGCCTGGGACGGCCGGTTTGGTATCCCCGGCAGAGGACATCAGGCCGGTTCGCGCCCTGCAACATGGCTGGCTGCTCGCCCGGACGATGCTCGGTGACATCGAGCGCGCTTTCTGGCTTTCGCTGCTGGCCCTCGGCGGGGTCGGCGTGCTGTCGATCGTGCTGCTGATGATGAACTACGACGGCCCGGAGAACAATCGGATGGGGGTCGTTGACGCGACCTACTTCACGGTGGAAACGCTGACCACGGTCGGCTTCGGCGATTTCTACTTCGCCCATCAGCACACCTGGCTCCGGTTGTGGGCCATTCTGCTGATGATCCTGGGCGCCACGCTGGTGACGATCTTGTATGCCCGCCTGACAGATCTGCTCATCACCCGTCGGATGTCGGCCACCGCTGGACGGCGTCGGGCAACCGGCATGCGTGGCCATGTCATTCTCATCGGCCTCGGGTCGGTCGGCCTGCGCGTGCTCGAGCAACTTCGCGCCGAGGACCGGGACGTTGTCGTGTTGGAACGCGACGAGCAGAACCGCTACCTGACGACGGCTCGTGAGATGGGAGTCCCAGTCATCATCGGGGATTCGACCCTTCGGCAGAATCTTCATGCCGCGAACTTGGAGACCGCAAGTTCGGTTGCGGTGTTGACGAGCAATGACCTGGCAAACATCGAGACCGGCCTCGCCGTTGACGATCTGCTGGGCGATCGGCGGACGGAGGTGCCGGTGGTGCTGCGCGTCTTCGATCGTCAGCTTGCCTCGACCATCGAGCGGAATTTCGGATTCCGGCACGTGCGCTCGACGTCAGCTCTGGCTGCACCCTGGTTCGTAGGTGCCGCGCTCGGCCTGACAATTCTCAATACCTTTTACGTCGAAGGGCAACCGTTTCTGGTCGGCATGCTGACCGTGCACGCCGGTGGCGGCCTGGCGGGGCGTCCGATGAGCGATCTGAACGAGCGGATCCGGGTGATCGCGATCAGTCGGATGGTTGGCCGGACCGCCGCAGAGCAGGCTTTGATCGGAGCCGCCGGCGGTACATCCGCACCGGGTAAGCAGAGCGCTTCTGCCGGATCGCTCGGAGCTGGCGGGCCGCTCAGCCCGCTTGGCTCCATTGGCTCGATCGGCCCTGTTGGCCCGCTGGAACACCCACCGCGGCGCGACACCCGATTCGCTGCCGGCGATCAAGCATACCTGGTGGGCCGCTACGACGAGCTACTGCAGGTGCTACGACGCGAACACGGCGCCTGACCTCGCTTTCCCCCGAATTCCCACGAATCGTGTAACGCTCGGCACCGTATCGATGCCGGGCGTTACACGATTCGCCTGGGTCAGCAGACTGCTAGATGGGCCAGACCGCTTCGGTGACCTGACCGCCTTTCACTCGCACGGTCAACTGCACCGCGCCGGCCGGTCGCAGGTAGAGCTCGTACACTCCTTCGCGCAGTTCTGCGAAGACCGCCGAATAGTGCACGTTGCCGTTCGCCGGCCGACCGAGCACTCCAACATGTACGAGATGAGCGTGCTCCGTGTGAGGGTGGTCGTGATGGATATGACGATCGACGAATGCTTTCGTTAGCGGGCGAATCTCGATTTCGTGGCCCTCCAATTCAGCCGGCATCGTGACTACCAGAGCACCGATATCCCCGCCGATATCGAGCAGAACCGATCCCTGACCGGCGTAGCTGTTCTCCTCACTGCGCTGTGATGCACTATGTTCGACCGCATGCTGCAACGGCGCCTCCCCCGCTGACCGCTCGTCCACGGGCAACCGGAGCGTGGTCATACGACCGGAGTCCCGGGCAGGGACTGGTAGCCACCAGCGGGTGTACCGAGGTAGGGAAACGAATCCAGATACGGCGAATTGGTGTTGCTGGTGCCGTCGTTGAGGCCCGCCGACGCAGCATCAGGGGTGTACGACGGGTCGACCAGCGGGATGGTCGCCCCGGCGATGGCTCGCAATTCGATCGCGACCACATCGTCGATTACCCGACGACCGTTGGGAAAGCCGGCAAAGTCGCCGCCGAGGATCCCGAGCTCGCTCGGTGCCTTCGAAGGGGGTACGGCCAGGTTCAGCCGCAACATGTCAGACAGCACCGGGCCGGTGTAGTTCTGGAATACCTTCAACACCGGGGTCGGCAGGCCAGTCAGCAGGATCGCCTGAAGATCGGCCCGCGGCTTGGTGTACGTACCGAGATTGACGAATACGCCGGGGTACAACACCGGAAGCAGGCCACCCAACTCGGGCTTCGTCACGTATTTCGCGAACGAGCCGTCCGAGTGCGGATCTTGCGAGTTCCACAGGTCCTTCGACGCCATCGGCACGATTACCTCGTTGAACAAGGGGTTTCCGAGTCGCGATACCTGCTGGTAAGGCCCGAAGCTCGTCGATTGTCCATTGCGCGCATCGTAGATGCGCGACTTACGTCGGCTGGCGGTCGCCCACACCCCGATGACGGATGCCGCGTTCAAGACGTCGTGCGGCTGCTTGCCACCCCGGGCAACATCGCTCATCGGTACCTGAATGGCAATGCTGTGCACATTCAAACCCTGGGTACCGTTGACACCGACTGCCGCCGCGGACGGGATCAGGTGCGCCATCTCGAAGGGCCGCAACACGCCCAGGTCGAAGATGCTGCCGAGGTCGACGTGGAACCCCTCGGCTCGCTGACCGGCGAATACCCGGCGGCCGCCCCCGATGTCGTGAATGGCTGCCTGGGTAAAGGTGTTCGCGTAGTTGGGGGTACTGCGGACGCCTACGTTGACCGGTGGCACGGTCAGCCCCGCTGCCAGCACCTTGCCGCTGCCTGCACCACGGTCCCAGTCCCAGCCGTGGTCGCGTCCTCTGGTGACTCGAGTGACCGAGTAGAACTGCGGACGGTTCCAGTTGGCATCGGTGATCGACGCGATCGGACCGGTGTTGTAGAGAAAGGTGTTCTTGTTCCGGATCTGGGTGTTGAACCGGAATTGGTAGCTCACATCTGCCCGAGCATCACCAGCGTTGGAAATATGAATCTCGTACAGGACGTCGTCGCCGAACTCGAAGAAGTTCGGGCCGCCGCTGGGCTGCTGAAGCGGTATGAAGTTGGCAATCAGGGTAACGGTGTTCGGCCGGTCGGGGCTGACGAAGGCATAGACGTCGGTATTGTCGGCGACCGGATCCTTAGAGATCTCAGGCGCTTCGCGATGGGAGGACATCCTCAGACCTCCTTGCCGGCACGGCTGGCGTGGTCGCTGTCGCCCTGCGCCGCGCGGGTCAGCCGGGCTACGAGGTCGTGATCGCGAACGATCACCTCGCGGTCACCGGAAAGCACGGATACCTCTCCGGTGCTCGGATCAGAGATGTGCGCGACGAGCGGCGCGGCGTCGGACGGCGTGGTGAGCGCTTCGGGCTGGCCGGGCGAACCGGTCTTGGCAGACTTACCTGACTTCGATCCGGCGAGCGCTGGCACGGAGGCGACGATTCCGGCAGCTGCCGCGCCCGCCCCGGTGGCAATCAGGAAGTTCCGTCGGGTGGCATCGGACATGGTGCAGTCCTTTCCGAAAGTGGAAGTACTGGATGCCTGCTATTCGTCCTGCTCGATCTGCCGGATCGTGAAGTTACTGTGAATTTTGAGCAAATGGACAAGCCACCAAAGCACAAAAGGGTTGGTATACCCCCAAGCCGCCATAGCGACCCAGGGGTATACCAACCCTCGAGGTTGGACGAGGTTGGACGAGGTTGGACGAAGTTGAGCGGTGGCTAGCCGATCAGATGAGGCCGAGTTCCTTCACGGCGTCTCGCTCGCCGACCAGTTCAGCTACCGAGGCATCGATCCGCGCCCGGGCGAAGTCGTTGATGGGCAGGCCCTGGACGATCTCCCATGAACCGTTCACCGAACGGGCTGGGAACCCGGCGATGATGCCTGCGGGGATGCCGTAGGAGCCGTCCGAGACGAGGCCGACCGACGTCCAGCTGCCGGCAGGCGTGCCGTTCACCCAGTCATACACGTGATCGATCGCCGCATTTGCCGCCGACGCCGCCGACGACGCGCCTCGGGCCTCGATGATGGCTGCGCCACGCTTGGCCACGGTGGGAATGAATTCGCTCTCGATCCACGCCTGGTCGTTGACCACCTCGGCAGCATTCTTGCCGCTGATCTCGGCATTCAAGATGTCCGGGTACTGCGTTGCGGAGTGATTACCCCAGATGGTGACCTTGGAGATCTCGTTCACCGTGGTGCCGGTCTTGGCCGCGAGCTGCGACAGCGCCCGGTTGTGGTCGAGCCGCATCATCGCCGTGAAGCGGTCCTTCGGCACGTCCGGTGCGTGGGAGGCCGCGATCAGGGCGTTGGTGTTCGCCGGGTTTCCGACGACCAGAATCCGGACGTCGTCGGCAGCGCCGGCGTTGATGGCCTCGCCCTGGGGCTTGAAGATGCCGCCGTTCGCCGACAGCAGGTCACCGCGTTCCATCCCCGCGGTGCGTGGGCGGGCGCCGACCAACAGCCCGACGTTCGTGCCGTCGAAGGCCTTGACCGCGTCATCGAAGATATCGATGCCGGCCAGCAGCGGGAACGCGCAATCATCGAGTTCCATGGCAGTGCCTTCTGCGGCCTTGAGAGCCGGGGTGATCTCCAGCAACCGCAGCCGCACCGCAACATCCGGACCGAGCAGTTGTCCGGAAGCGATCCGGAAGAGCAGTGCATAACCGATCTGACCGGCCGCACCGGTCACTGTGACATTCACGGGAGTCGTCATGTCAGGCAGATTACCGCCGATCGAGAAGACCTGATCCGGATGTCGCCGAGAACGAGAGCACGCTCACCAAGCCAGGTGGATTCGCCTCAGCGTTCTGACAATTTCAACGCGAACGCAAGGGCGAGCGCGGCGAACGTCCAGTAGCAGGCAACGTCGAACGATCGACCCCGTACCCGCAGCATTCCGGCTTGACCATCGCTCAGCATGAGCCGAAACAAGCCAGCGATCACCAGGCCTATGGTCATCGTTGCCACCGCTCGCAGCCAGTGTTGAGGTGCGGCAAGCGCCGAAAATATCGCGGCCGCCTCGATGAGCAGGACAATCAGAAACGGAGTCTCGCGCAGATCCTGGGCGTGCAGCCACCTGACCACGATCGACCCGCTCAGCTGACGGCCGCTGAACCGGCTGAAGCGGCCAGTCGTTCGGCGGCAGCCACGACGTTGGTCAACAACATCGCGCGAGTCATCGGGCCGACACCGCCTGGATTTGGCGCGACATGCCCCGCGACCTCGGCAACGTCGGCCGCGACATCTCCAGCGATCTTGCCGTCGACCCTGCTCACACCGACGTCGAGGACGGCCGCGCCTGGCTTGACCATGTCCGCGGTGATCAGGTTCGGCACGCCGGCGGCAGCCACGACGATGTCTGCCTGCCGTACCAGCCCAGCCAAGTCACGGGTACCGGTATGACACAGCGTCACCGTCGCGTTCTCCGACCGGCGGGTCAGCAATAGCCCGAGCGGACGGCCAACCGTGATACCCCGACCGACGATGACTGCATGGGCGCCCGCTATCGGGACGTCGAAGCGGCGCAGAAGTTCGACGATGCCCATCGGCGTACACGGCAGCGGCGCGAGGTGGCCAAGAACCAGCGAACCCAGGTTGACCGGATGCAGGCCGTCGACGTCCTTGACCGGATCGACCCGACTCAGGATCGCGAACTCATCAAGCCCCGTCGGCTGCTGGACCAGAAAGGCGGTACAGGAGGGATCGGCGTTGAGCTCATCGACGACGGCTTCTACCTCGGCCTGAGTCGTACCGGCGGGCAGCTCACGCTGGATGCTGGCGATGTCGATCTCGGCGCAGTCCTTGTGTTTGGCGGCGACGTACCACTTGCTGCCCGGATCGTCGCCGACCAGGATCGTCCCCAACCCTGCTACGACGCCGCGTTCGGCTAGCGCAGCCACCCGCGCCTTTAGCTCAAGCTTGATCGTCGCCAAAGTGGCCTTGCCGTCCAGGGTCGTCGCTGTCACACATCTCATCTTGCCAGTTCGGCTGAGCCGGGCCGGCAGAACCGCCCACAGACCGTCACAGCCGGTCTAGGGTCGAGCCATGGTGGATGCACTCTCGTTGCCCCGGTGCACGGTTGTGCTGACCAGCACGGTCGAGTCTGCGCAGCAATGGCAGCAAGAACATCCCAGTTGGCTCTACCGGGCCATACTCGATAACGCCATCCTCGACCAGCGGGCCGACGATGCCGCCGACGGCTCGCCTGCGCCCCAGCCTCGCGCGGTCAGCGTCGAGGCGCTCGGGTCCATCCCGTTGCCCGACGGCCGGCTGGTGGCCTGCGACCCGTATCTGGTGGCAACCGATCAGCCGCCGTTCGTCCAGACGGCGCAAGCCGGGACGTACCCGGTCGCCGCCGCGATCGCCACGATCGCGCCGGGCCACACCCGAGTGCTTGCTGCAGTGATCGTCTTCTCAGACGCGAATTCCGATCCGATCACCCGGTGGGAACTAGGTCGCACCGGTCCGATTTCCGAACAGCCCTTGGCGGTCGGGGAGTTTCTCGGCTACGGAGTCGACGCCGGCACCGGCTGCTTCGCCAGCCCGGACGCGTTGGTCCCGCTGTGTGCTGCCATGAAGGCGGACGCCGGGATGCTCGAAGATCCGTTGTCGCAGGCGATCGATCTCAGCCCGCATGGAGCGGCCGTCGCCGTGCCCAGCGGGGACCAGGATGGCGGCCTCGCCGTCGCTGCGTTCCACAGCGGATGGGGTGACGGCACGTACCCGACCTGGTTCGGCTATGCCGACAGTGCCGACAGTGCCGACAGTGCCGACAGTGCCGACGGGACCGGCCCGCTGCTGGCCTTGACCGATTTCATGCTGTTCAGCGACCCATGGGAGCAAGGCGATCCAACCGTTCGACCGGGCTCTACCGAGCCGGCGCCGCTGCTGAGCGCCACGCATACGCCCGCTACTGGCGCCGATACCGCGGCCGCCCCCCAACTGCACGATCACGCCGACTACGCAGGCCGGATCTCCGCCGAGGAGGCAGCCGCAGCGTTGCATCCGCCGCCTCGCAAACCAGGTTTTTGGGCCCGCATCTTCGGTCGACACTGACGAAAGCCCGGCAGCAAAACCTAAAATTCGATCAGCCAATCCGAAGGCCGAGGTATTCGGCCAGGGCAACCGCTTGACCAACCTCGACCCGGGTACCACCCAGGTCGACGACGCGCGGGTCCAACCCCTCGATCAGCGCACCCCGCAGATCTGCATCCCGCAGGGACGCGCCGTTCCAACGAACTCCGGTGAGGTTGGCCCGGCTGAACACCGACCGGTCGAGCTTCGCCCCGATCAGGTTGGCGCCGACAAGTTTCGCATCGGAGAAGTCCAGGCCCCGCAAGTCAATGCCGGCCAGCGATACCCCGCTCCAGTCACCGGCGCTGATGGTCACCGTTCGCAAGGTCGTGTCAGTGAAGACCGAGCCGGAGAACTTGCAGTCGGACAGAGCGCAGCGAGCGAAATGAGTGCGGTTGAAGGAGCACGCGACAAACGCGGACCGGACGTGTGACGACCCGATCAATTCGGCACGGTCGAATGTGCAGTCAGTAAAAGAACATCCGGTACTCACCGACTCGGCAAGAATCGCTTCTTCGAATGAGCACCGCACGAACGCCACCCGGTCGAGTTCAACCCCTTGCAGATCGGTGCCGGCGAAGTCCTCGTCGCGAACTGCCAATTCACCGGTTTGTTCAGCGCTTTCGGTTGCTCTGCCTATGACTTCGGCAAACCAATCGGGCGCTCCGGTGACTGTCATCAGTGGGCGAAGTGCATCAGTGGGCGAAGTGCCGGGTGCCGGTGAAGTACATCGTGACGCCCGCAGCCGCAGCGGCCTCGATCGCCAGGTCGTCACGAATCGACCCGCCGGGCTGCACGACCGCTGTCACCCCGGCGTCGATCAAAAGCTGAAGCCCATCAGGGAAAGGGAAAAACGCATCGGAGGCTGCGTAGGAGCCATTGGCCCGTTCGCCGGCCCGAGCAACCGCCAGCCGGGCCGAGTCGACGCGATTGACCTGGCCCATGCCCACTCCGACTGACGCGCCATCACTGGCAAGCAAGATCGCGTTGGACTTGACGGCGCGAACCGCGCGCCAGGCGAACTCCAATTCAGCCAGCCCAGCGCTGTCCAGCGCCTTTCCGGTGGCGAGCGTCCAGTTCAACGGGTCGTCGCCGGGAGCGTCGATGGCGTCCGCGTCCTGCATCAAAACACCGCCGGAGATGGGGCGGATCTCGGTTCCGGTCGGGCGAGGCCCGGCTGCCACGAGCAGGCGCAGATTCGCTTTCTTGGACAGCACCTCGAGAGCGTCCTCGTCGAAGGCGGGAGCGATGATCACCTCGGTGAAAATGTCCTTCACCTGCTCGGCGAGCGCCACGGTCACCGGCCTGTTCGTGGCGATGACACCGCCGTACGCCGATACCGGGTCACAGGCGTGCGCCTTGAGATGGGCCTCGGCGATCGTAGAGCCGACCGCGATGCCACACGGGTTGGCGTGCTTGATGATGGCAACGCACGGCTGGGAAAAGTCATAGGCGGCGCGATAAGCGGCGTCACCGTCGACGTAGTTGTTGAAACTCATGGCCTTGCCATGCAGCTGCTCGGCCTGGGCGATACCCGCCTCCGCACCTTGCTGGACGTAGAGTGCCGCCGCCTGATGCGGGTTCTCGCCGTAGCGCAACACCTCTGCACGCTCGAGGGCCTGGCCGACGTACGGCGGCCAGCGGTGCTCCGCCTCGGCGGCGCTGTCTGCCTCGCTCGACGCAGCTGACCGCGCAGCGGCCGTGTCGGCGGCAATGGTCTGAGCACCGAACCAGTTCGCCACTGCGGCGTCGTAGGCCGCTGTGTGGGCGTAGGCCTGACCTGCCAGTCGCTGCCGTTCCGCCAACTCGAAGCCACCGGAGGAGACCGCGGCCAATACCTCTGGATAGGACGACGGGCTTACCACCACGGCGACGGAGCCGTGATTCTTCGCCGAGGCACGAACCATAGCGGGGCCGCCGATGTCGATCTGCTCGACGATCTCGTCCGGAGCCGCGCCCGAGGCCACCGTCTCGCGGAACGGGTACAGGTTCACGATGACCAGTTGGAAGGTATCGATTCCAAGGTCGGCCACCGTCGACAAGTGTTCGGGATTGCCCTGATCGGCAAGCAGTCCAGCGTGCACATGGGGATGCAGGGTCTTCACCCGGCCACCGAGAATCTCGGGGAACCCGGTCACCGAATCCACCGGAGTGACCGGAACCCCGAGCTCGGCAATTTTGGCGGCAGTCGAGCCGGTCGAGACGATCTCGACTCCCGCTGCATCCAGTCCACGGGCGAGCTCTTCGAGTCCGGACTTGTCATAGACGCTTACCAGGGCACGTCGAACGGCAATACGGGTCACGCGGAGGACTCCTCAATCGAGATACACAGAGTACGGATTGTGTCTATGAACAAAGGCTTCTCAGCTTCCTGGATACGGGCGCGCAGGGTGTCTTCGGTGTCGTCGTCGAGCACCGGGACCGCAACCTGAGCCAGGATCGGCCCCGAGTCGAGACCGGCGTCGACCCGGTGAACGGTGACACCGGTGATCTTCACACCGTGGGTCAGCGCGTCCGATATTGCGTGCGCGCCCGGAAACGAGGGCAGTAGCGACGGATGGGTATTCACCATCTTGAAGCGCTGCACGGTCTCGCCGGCGATGACCCTCATGAATCCGGCCAAAACCACCAAGTCCGGTTCGAACGCGGTGATCGTCTCGAGCAGGGCTTGGTCCCAGTCGGCCCGATTCTCGAAATCGCCGAGCGCGACAGCGAAGGTCGCAACGCCTGCGTCCGCGGCCCGCTTCATCGCCTGGCATCCGGGTCGATCGGTACCCGCGGCAACGATGACCGCTGGAAAGCCCGGCTCGGCTACGGCGTCGAGGACGGCCTGCAGGGTGGTCCCAGATCCGGACGCGAGGACGAGCAGCCGTGCGGGCACGAGCAGAAATCTACCCGGTGCTGCGTAACCGGCGCGGCTCCCCATCCGATCTGGCCGAAGCAGCCGGGTCGCCGGCATCGGATGGCTGCGCCGAACCGGCGTTTTGGGCCACCTGGGCGACCTTGGCTACCTTCGCCTCCTGGGCCATCTTGGCAACCTTGGCCACCTCGACAATTTCAGCGGGACTTACCTCGGTGAGCCGGTCCTCCACCGGGGCCGGTTCGGACGAGCCATTTTCAGCCGAGGGTGCCGACCTCTGCCGCAAGGCGTTCGCGCCGACCCAGATCGATGAGGCGGTCGCGGAGAGAACGGCTAGTGCCGATCCGACCTGCCAACCGATCGAACCGACATGATTCAACGAACCAGGTCCCAGGCTGCCCCCGGCGAGCGTGCACAGGACGGCCACGCCGAATCCGGCCAGCAGCGCCGAGAACAGAGCGTCGACCAACCGATGGCCGACCAGGCGGGCGGCGACGAAACCGGCAGCCAGTGCGGTCGCTGCGCCGATCGTGGTGCCGAGCCAGATCGCCGGACCACCCGATGGGACTGCCGCGAGCAGTGGAAACACCGGAAGCGGGCCATGCGTCGCGGACAGGATCGATATCGACGTATGGCTGCCGACCGTGAATCCGGGCCCGGCGAGGTACCCGACTCCGGACAGCACCGCATTCGGTATGCCTGCGATGCCGACAAATGCGACGGGCAGGCCACCAGCCCCGGTCGCCAGCGTTGCCTGCTGATGCGCGGCCCCGTGCAGGTGCATGGCCAGGGCACCTGCGGCCAGAAGCGATGCCGCAAACGCATAGACAGCCGTGATGCCGAGTGCACCGACGCCGACTTGACGCCATCGTTGCGAAAGCGCGTGCCAGCGTGGTGGCAGGTAGCGGGCCGCGCCGCCCACAACGAGGATGAAGCCGCAGGCAGCGAGCGACGATCGCCCCGCTTCGACCCGGGTCGTGCCGAGTGCAGACCAATGCGCCGCAATCGCGTTCGCGGCCGTATAGCCGCAGACGAGCCCGGCGAAACCGTTGTCGGTCTCTTGTCGCCGGGCCTGATTGAGCACGAGCCAGGCCAACAGCATGGTCACCAGCAGTGGCGTCAGGGTCACCCGAGTCCCGTCAAGCACCAAGCCACCGTGATTGCCTGCGACGGTGATCAGGACCGCGGCCTTGAGGGCATGACCTGCCGAAGTGGAGTCCGCGCCGGGGGCCAGCCAGGCCAGCGAAACCGGGATTGTCATGATGAGAACCGCGACGATCAGCAGCACAAAGCCGCTGACGACGCCCCGCCTGAACTGGGTCAACCAGCCCGGCGGGTAGTCGTCTTCGGCAGCCATCGTCCTAGGCTCGCAAAGACGGCTGGCATTACCGGCCAGGCGCGCCGCGCGAAGCAGGCACGCGAGAACTCTCAGCGAGGCCTATTGCGGTGGGTAACCACCGTAGTAACCGGGTGGCGGGTACTGCTGCCCTCGATTTGGCGGCTGCGGGGTCGGAGCCTGCCCCGGTTGACCGTACGGTGCCGGCACCACGGGTGGCTGGCCGTACGGTTGCTGGGCGTAGGGCTGCTGCCCGGGTGGGGGTGGGTAACCAGCTGAACCGCCGTATTGGGATCCATATTGGGATCCATATTGGGATCCATACTGTGGCCCGTACTGGGGGTAGCCCGTGCTACGAACACCAGACAGTCCGCTTGCGGCTCGGTCAGCAGCGTCCTGTTGGGCCACGAGCGCCGCGACCCGCGCCGCCTTCACCGCCTTGCCGCTGCCGGTAATCCAGCCGACGGTCAGTGTGGTGGCCTGGCTGATCGCGGTGAGTAAGCCAGCGACCGCACCCGCCTCGATCGTAGAGCTGTCCGGTTTGGCGATAAGGCCGCCGAGAATCACGATGGCACCAGCCCCGGCCAGCAGAACCGACACCGGTGGCGCGCTGTTCACATGCGGCCTGCCGTCCAAGACCTGATTCACGGTCAGGGCGGCCGCCGCGAGCACGAGGCTGATGCCTGCCGCACCCGTCCCACTGAAGAAGCCTGGCGACCCGCCGCCGGCGTCTCCGACCGTGCCGAACCAGCCGAAGAGCCCCCAAAGCAGCATCGGAATGGCCAACGCGGCGCCGATGACATCCCAGGGGCGGGCCTTGATCAGCGCCGCCCCTGCGAGCTGGTCAAGGCGGTCCGCGGCCGTACGCCCAGCGGGGTCACGAGGAGAATTGGTCACAGTGTCAAGACTAAACACCTTGCCAGACACCAGGCCAGGGCACCGAGCTAGTCGACCACCGTCAAGCTAGGAGGCTCTATTCGGCAGCTTTCCGCCGGTCTGCTGAAAGCGCAGGTAGGACAACACCGTTCCGGCGATCAGAATGATCAAGCTCAGCCAATAGCTGAACCCGTGACCCTTGTCGAAGCTCACGCCGGCACCGCTGAAGCCACTCGGGCCCGGCACCACGAACAGCGCCAGAATCGTGCACAGCAGCGCCAGCCCAAAGCCTCCCAGGACCACGAGGCGAACCGGGAACGGCAAGGTCATCTTGGCTATCAGCTCAGCAGCCAACAAGACGGCGGCCGCGAACGCGACCAGTGCGGCAAACCAGCCGAAGAAGCCGTGCCAAGCGCTGAAGGTATCCGAGTTGGATTGCGAGGAGCCCAGAATCGAAATCTTGACGCTGTACTTGTAATAGCCGAAGAACGAAAACAACAGGGTGAGGACGCCCGCGCCGATGATGCCCCAGTCCAGCGGGCTGACCGTCTTCGGGTCAAAGCTCTTCAGATTCTTCGAATCGAAGCCACCGAACGAACTCTGCCCCGCCGGTGCAGGCGCCCCGCTCCATTGCTGGGCGTTGGGGTCGACCGGTGGGTAGCCGCCAGCCGGTGCGCCCGGGGGCGGAGCCTGATAGGCAGGCGGTGGCTCATAGGCGTGCGCGGGTGGATAGGCAGGCGCTGGAGGTACGCCCTGCTGCCCTACGCCTGGCTGCCCTACGCCCGGTGCTGGCGCGGGTGCCTGTGGCGGTGCGGGCGGTGCCGGCGGCGGGTACTGGGCGGGAGCCTGAGGAACGTTGGGATCGAAAGACCCACCGGTCGAGCCGGGGTTCTCAGTCATGGAAGTCCCTTTCGCCAGAGCGATATGAATCGGGCCGAACCTTGGCAGCATTCGTCTAGCTCACAGCTGGTTTACGTACCGAGCGACCGTATACCTAGCCGCTTCACAGCAAAAGAGGACGCGCGGGCCAATTTGATACCGATTGCAGCTCGGCCAGAGCCCCGATCTGCGCCAAGCTGTGCCAGTTGTAGGTCGTACCGACGGTCAGCTTGGCGGACCTGATTCGTCTAATCCAGCGACGCCGGTCGAAGGCGCTGACATCATGGCAGCGTGCGACCACTGAAGTCGGCGGCAGCTGGAAAGCCCGCAGCTCCCGCTGAAGGTATGCCGGTGCCGCCGCAAGTTCTCGTTCTCGGCGGCATCGCTTCGGTCCAATTCGGTTCTGCGTTCGCTGCCAAACTCTTCGACGAGGCCGGCCCGGCGGGCGTCGTGTTCATGCGGCTGCTCTTCGGCGCCGTGATCTTGCTTGCCCTCGTCCGACCGCGAATCACCCGGCGATCGCGAGCCGATTGGATCGCCGCGATCGTCTTTGGCGCGGTCCTGGCCGGTATGAATTGGAGCTTCTACGAGGCCTTGGACAGGCTGCCACTCGGCCCGGCGGTCACCATCGAATTCATCGGCCCGCTCACTGTCGCCTTGATCGGTTCCCGCCGCTTGCTCGATCTGATCTGGGTAGCGCTCGCCGGCGGCGGTGTCGCATTACTCGGCATCGGTGGATCCCACGGAGGCGAGAAGCTGAGCGTCGTCGGCATCGCCCTGGCTTTGCTCGCCGGAGCCTTCTGGGCGGGCTACATCCTGATGTCCAAACGCGTCGGTTCGGTGTATTCCGGTCTGGACGGTCTCGCAATGGCTCTGGCGGTGGGCGGCGTGCTGCTGATCCCCGCAGGGGTGGCCCAGGGCGGCCAGGCCCTGCTGGAACCTCACATCCTCGCTGGCGGCCTGGCCGTGGCGCTGCTTTCCTCGGTCATCCCGTACTCACTCGAGTTGACCGCGCTGCGCAGGCTGTCCGCCGCCGCATTTGGACTGCTCATGAGTCTGGAACCGGCGGTCGCCGCGTTGGCGGGCGTCCTGGTGCTGGGCCAGTCTCTTCACCTCAACACTTCGATCGCGTTGGTGATGGTCGTGATCGCAAGCGCCGGTAGCACGCTCAGCAGCCGAAACAGATCGTCGGGGCTGCCCGCCTCGATCGACCCCTGAATACGCGTAAAGCGCACCGAATCGCCGCCGCGTTTGCGAAGCGACGACTCGATGCGCATCACGCACAGAGCGTTGGACGGGCCTAGCTCAGCAGATCGCGCATCAGGCGGGCGGTCTCGCTGGGAGTCTTGCCGACCTTTACTCCGGCCGCTTCGAGTGCCTCTTTCTTCGCCTCGGCCGTTCCGGAAGAGCCCGACACGATGGCACCGGCGTGGCCCATGGTCTTGCCCTCCGGGGCGGTGAAACCAGCCACGTAACCGACGACAGGCTTCGTTACGTTGTCCTTGATGTAGGCCGCTGCGCGCTCTTCAGCGTCGCCACCGATCTCACCGATCATCACGATCGCGGCGGTTTCGGGGTCGGCCTCGAACGCGGCGAGCGCGTCGATGTGGGTCGTACCGATGACCGGGTCGCCGCCGATACCGATGGCAGTCGAGAATCCGATGTCACGCAGCTCGTACATCATCTGGTAGGTCAGCGTGCCGGACTTCGACACCAGACCGATCTTGCCGCGGCCGGTGATGTTGGCCGGAATGATGCCGGCGTTGGACAGCCCGGGGCTGATCAGCCCTGGGCAGTTCGGGCCGATGATGCGGGTCTTGTTGCCCTTGGCGACGTTGTAAGCCCATGCCTCGGTCGAGTCGTGCACCGGAACACCTTCGGTGATGACCACCGCGAGGCCGATGCCGGCATCAATCGCCTCGATCATCGCGGCTTTGGTGAACGGGGGCGGCACGAACAGGACGGTGACGTCCGCGCCGGTCTTCTCGATGGCATCGGCCACGGTGCCGAACACCGGGACGTTGGTGCCGTCCACATCAACGGTTTCACCGGCCTTGCGCGGGTTCACGCCACCAACGATCTTCGTACCGGAGGCCAACATCCGGCGGGTGTGCTTCATACCCTCGGAGCCGGTCATGCCCTGGACGATGACCTTGGAGTCTGCGGTCAAGAAAATTGCCATGTGATGTTCAGACTCCTCTAGTTAGCACTGTGTGCGAGTTCGGCAGCCTTGTCGGCGCCGTCGTCCATGGTGTCGGCCAAGGTGACCAGGGGGTGCGCGGCTTCGTTCAGAATCCGCCGGCCCTCCTCGACGTTGTTGCCGTCGAGACGTACAACGAGCGGCTTCGTCGCAGTGGAGCCGAGCATGCTCAGCGCGGTCACGATTCCGTTGGCGACGGCGTCACACGAGGTGATACCGCCGAAGACGTTGACGAAGACCGACTTGACCGAAGGGTCACCGAGAATGATGTCCAGTCCGTTGGCCATCACCTCAGCCGATGCGCCGCCGCCGATGTCCAGGAAGTTCGCCGGCTTGACGCCGCCGTGCGCCTCGCCGGCGTAGGCCACCACGTCGAGCGTGGACATGACCAGGCCTGCACCGTTACCGATGATGCCGACCTCGCCGTCCAGCTTGACGTAGTTGAGGTGTTTCTCCTTGGCCTTTGCCTCCAGCGGGTCCGCGGCTTCCTTGTCTTCGAGATCCTCATTGCCCGCTTGACGGAAGTTGGCGTTCTCATCGAGAGAAACCTTGCCGTCCAGCGCGAGGACGTCACCGGAGGCGACCCGCGCGAGCGGGTTGATCTCGACCAAGGTCGCGTCCTGCTGGACGAAGGTCTCCCACAGTTTGACGACGGTCGACGCGGTCGTCTCGATGACCTCGGCAGGGAACTTCGCCTGGGTCAGGATGCTTCTGGCCAGATCCAGATCTACCCCGACCGTCGCATCGATCGGTACCCGTGCGAGCGCCTCGGGCCGCTCGACCGCGAGCTCCTCGATCTCCATACCGCCTTCGGCGGACGCCATCGCGAGGAAGGTGCGATTGGACCGGTCGAGCAAGAAGGAGAAGTAGTACTCCTCTTCGATCTGCGCGCCCGGGTCGACGAGGACCCGGTGGACCGTGTGGCCCTTGATGTCCATGCCGAGAATCGCCTTGGCATGTTCGGCGGCTTCCGCCGGGGTCTTGGCGACCTTGACGCCACCGGCCTTTCCGCGGCCACCCGCCTTGACCTGGGCCTTGACGACGGTGACACCACCCAGGCGCTCGGCAATGGCTTGCGCCTGCTCAGGGGTATCGGCGACATCGCCGAGGCCCACGGGGACGCCATGGGCGGCGAAGAGCTGCTTCGCCTGGTACTCGAACAGATCCACGAGTTATTCCGTTCTATTGGCGGAACTAGGTCAGAATTCTCGCTGGCCCTGGGTTTGAATGTGCGCGGGCGCGCACAACCGTCGAACCAGCATCGAAAACAGGCTAGCCCGTGCGGGTAGCCCACCGAAGGGTTTGGGGACGTGACGTTCGCCAACCTCCCCGCCGACCGCCCTGGCGACGTGGTTACCAACCGGCCTGCCAAGCAGTCACATGAGGTTGTGCCAAAGTGATGGACATGTCCGTTTGTCGACGGGTGCTGACCAGCTTGAATGCGACCCACCCAGCACCTCGTACCGCCCCGACAGGAGGAAGGTCCTGACCACCGGTCGCCTCCCCCTGTCGATACCCGAACTCCTCCGCAGCGCGCCTGGAGCACTGACCCGAAGCACGCTCGGCGCAGCCGGTAAAGCCGTCAACGCCGTTGTGGGAACGGCTGTCGGCGCGTCTGTCGGCACCGCCAAAGAGCTGAGTTGGCTGGCCGCGCACGTCGCGCTGTACCCGGCCGGCGTGCTCGCGGAGAATCGCGATCTGCACGACCCACGACACCGAATCGATGTGCTGTCGCCGGTGACCCGGGGCCTGATTCTGGACGACATCGCCGCGTCGGGCACGCCGATAGTGCTCGTGCACGGCATCGTCGACAATCGCTCGGCATTTGCGGTGCTACGCAGGACTCTGCGCCGCAGGGGCTACGGGCGGATCACCACGGTCAATTACTCGCCGGTGACCTCCGATATTCGAACTGCCGCCGCAGCGCTGGCGCGACATGTTGAACGGCTGTGCATTCAGACCGGCTACGAGCAGGTCTTCGTAGTCGGGCACTCGCTCGGCGGAATCATCGCCAGGTACTACGTCCAATGCCTTGGCGGCGACCAGCGGGTGAACACGCTCATCACCCTCGGTTCGCCCCACGCCGGCACGAAGACCGCCTGGCTGGCTCCTTTCAAGGTGGCCCGGCAACTGCGCCCAGGTTCAGATCTGATGCGCGAGTTGGCGGCGCCTGCCGATTGCCGGACGAACTTCATCGCGATCTTCTCCGATCGCGACGAAGTCGTCGTGCCAGGACGGAGCGCCAGACTGGAACATCCGGACCTCAGCGTGACCCGGGTCGGCATTCGCGGCGTCGGCCACCTGTCCTTGCTGGTCGACCGTGATGTCGTTCACACCGTCGCCGATGCGCTCACCGAACGGATGGCCGCCGATCTCGCCGCCACACAGCAGATCCGGGCCTGCGAAGACGGTCCGAATGGCGGATTGAGAGGTTTGCCAGCTACCGAACCGTAGGTTACGGTTCGGCAACGCCTCAGCGGTACAACGTCGTCACGCGTCGGGCGTGACCCGTCCGCGAGCGCCAGGGGTTACGCGATCGGGCAGCACACCGAACAAGCCGGACGACACGACGTCAGGAGGACGCTGGGTGGGACGCCACAATGCACCGCGGTCAGCCCGCGAGCATTCGGACCACGAAGCCCTCCAGGCACGACCCCAAACGAATCAGCTCGACACAGCTCGAATCGACACAGCTCAGATCGACACAGCTCAGATTCTCAGCGCGACCAACCTGATTGCCCGAGTCGCGACCCCGCCGATCCCGCCGCCCCTGTCCGATCTCAGCGGCACGGACGAGCGTCGCCGAGCGCGTGCGGCGACCGAACGCGTCGAGACCGAATCGGCTGTCGCGGCGGCCGCCACCATCTCCGCGGCCGAGTTCCTCGCGAAACGGTCCGCCGAATTCGCGCGGCCGACCCGAACCCGAGCCGCCGAGAAGGCCAAGCAGGGCTCGGGCAAGTCGGGTAAGTCAGATGACCTGCCAGCCCCGGCTAGGCGGACGCCAACAGCCCGCCCGTTGTGGCGACGATCTCCCGCCATCCCCGCGTTGGCGGCGGCGCTCGCCGTCTGGGGTTCCACCGAGGGCTATCAGCTTGTGGCCAGCGACCTGGCCGGCGCCCAGGGCGGCGCCCACAGTGGCGCGCACGGAGGGTCCGCGGTCGATCTGAGTGGCCTGGCGACGGCTGCCCAGTCACAGGGCATCCTGGGCGCGAGCTCGGGTGGGCTGCTGGCCAGCGGACCCGAACAGGTCTCCCGCAGCTCCAGGGACCGTGAAAGTCAATCGGGCTCGGTCGCATCGGCGTCGTTACTACCGCTCCGACAGACCCTGCCCAAGGTTCAACCCGGTAAGACCGTCCTCGGCACCTGGGTGCGGCCCAGCAGCGGCGGCATGTCGTCCTGTTTCTGCATGCGCTGGGGTGTCATGCACGAAGGCATCGACCTTGCCGCGCCGTTGGGTTCGGCGATCGTGGCGACGGGCGACGGTGTCGTCCTCGAGGCGGGGCCGGCTGCTGGGTTCGGACACTGGATCGTGATTCAGCAGGCCAACGGCGACGTCACGATCTATGGCCACATGTACGACGTTTCACTGGTGACCAAGGGCGAGCACGTCGTGGCCGGCCAGCACATCGCGGACGTGGGCGCCGACGGTGAGGCGACCGGGCCACACCTGCACTTCGGCGTACGCCAGGGCGGCATGAACGGTCCCTATATCGACCCCGTGCCGTGGCTGAAAGCGCGCGGTGTCGACGTTGGGCCGTACAACCCAAATGCCTGACCGGCCGCAAATATGTGAGCAGCACCAAATAAGCGCGTTCGAGTAGGAATCCCAAGGGCTGACCGCAGGTCTTAACAGCAGCGACCAACGTCCAACGCCTACCCTGAGGACGGCCGAACCAGGCTGAGCATCTTCGCTGCACGTCGAGGGTAGGAACGAGGAGTAGACGCAATGGCGGGCACGGCGGCGGGGATCCCGGCAGAAGCGACTCCGACGGCGACATCCGGCCGTCAGCTGGCGCTTCCGGCGTTGCCCCTGCCAGAGGTGATCATCGCCGGCGGCCGCGGCGCAATCACCGTCAGGTGGATCCTGTCCCGCGCACTCACCTTTGCCATCCTGGTCTTCGCGCACGAGGGCGACGTCGCCGGCGATGTCCGCTATTACGGCCGAAGCCTTTCCCAGCTGTTCCACGGCGGGACGCTAGGAGATGCCCTACAGGAATACCCGCTTCCGGTGCTGGGCCTACTCGTGCCTCAGTTCCTCCTCGGTGCGCTCAACCAGGTCGCGTTCATGGTGCTGTTCGTGCTGTCCATGCTCGCGGTGGACGCAGCGTTCACGGTCGTGCTGTGGCGAGCCGACGGCCGGCACCGGGGCGACGCCACGAATTTGTGGTTATGGTTCGTGCCTGCGATCGGCCCGCTGGCGTATTTCCGGTTCGATCTCGTTCCTGCGGTGTTGGCCGGCGGCGCGGTGCTTGTCGCGGTTCGCCGTCCAGCGCTGGCCGGAGCCCTGACGGCATTGGGCGCATCGCTGAAACTGTGGCCGGCAGTGATGTTGCCGACCTTCCTGATCCGCCGCGCCGACCGCAAGGCGGTGCTCACCGGCTTTCTCAGTACCGGCATCCTGCTCGGGGGGCTTTCGCTAGCAATAGCTGGTCCTTCACGAACGGTGTCACCGCTGCACTGGCAGACCGCACGGGGCCTGCAGATCGAGGCGGTCAGTGCCACTCCGCTGATGTTCGCGCGCATCTTCGACTCGTCCCGGTGGCCCGTTGGCCTTTCTAGATATAAAGCCTTCGAAATCTCTGGGCCAGGTGTGCACGTCTTCGAGCAGCTCTCGAGCGCGCTCACCGTGCTAGGCGGCGCGCTGCTCATAGCCATGTGGTGGCGGGCCCACAAGCATCCGAAGGCAACCGCGGAGACCCTTGGCTGGCTGTTTCTCGCCACAGCCCTGATCGTGACAGTCACCAACAAGACTCTCAGCCCCCAGTACCTGCTGTGGCTGGGCGGCCCGATTGCTGCTCTGGCGGTACGGGCTCCGGCGAACCCCGCCGTGCGCAGGTTTGGACGGCTCGCACTGGTAGCTGCTCTCCTCACGCAGCTCGAGTACCCCATCGGTTACAACGCCATCGTCAAGGCTCAGGCGATCATGCCGCTGTGGATGACCGTGCTCGCGGCGCGCAATGTGCTGTTGGTCTACCTCACCTGGTTCGCAGCACGCCAGGTCTGGCGACTGACGCGCGCTGACTCCATCGACGCTGATCCGGTGACGGCCGCGTGAGTGAAAGTGCCGGCGCCATCACGGCATTGCCGACCGCAGTTGGACCAGCAGCTGAGCCCCGGCGCCGGCGCTGGCTGCGATACCACCTTCAACGCTGGCCGTTGTGGCTGCTCTGCATTAGCGCGTTCGTGGTCTATTCACTCACGGCGCTGTTACGAAACCGGCAGTTCGGTACTGCAGGCTATGACCTCGGCATCTTCGATCAAGCCGTGCGGAACTATGCCCATTTCCGGGCACCGATCGTCGCCCTCAAGGGCCCCGGTTACAACATCTTCGGCGATCACTTTCACCCGATCATCGCGCTGGCCGCCCCGCTGTACTGGATCTGGGACGACCCGCGGACGCTGCTCGTCCTGCAGGCCGGCCTGATCGCAGCATCGATTCCGGTGGTCTACCGCTTCGCCAGGCGACGCACGAACGAGTGGGCCTCACTAGCCATCGGGTTCGCCTACGCCTTCAGTTGGGCGATTCAGACCATGGTCAACTTCGACTTTCACGAGGTTGCCTGGGGTGTGCCGATACTGGCATTGGCCATCGACGCACTCGATCGCGAAGACGATCGGCAGCTTTTCATCTTTGCCGGCCTGTTGTTGCTGGTCCGTGAAGATATGGGCATTCTGCTCTTGCTGATCGGCTTCCTCCGGATCTTCCGGCGACCTCGCTGGCCCGCAATCGTGATCATCGTTGCCGGCGTCGCAATGTATGAGATCGCTACCAGCGTGATCTTGCCGCACTTCTCACCGAGCGGGCAGTTCGCCTATTGGCAGTACGGCCCGACCCTCGGGCCGGACCTGTCGTCGGCGATCAAGAACACCTTGACGAAGCCGTGGCACACAGTGCATCTGTTCTTCGTGCCCTGGGTCAAGACTCGGACCTTGCTGCTACTCGTTGTCCCCTTGGCGTTCCTACCGTTTCGTTCCCGATACTCGTTGCTGGCGTTGCCGCTGCTCGCGCAGCGCTTCTTCGAACCGGCGGAGCGGTATCGGCTCTGGGAACCCGGGTATCACTACAACGCGTTGCCGTGGGTGATCCTGGTTCTTGCCATGATCGATGGTGCTGATCGTTTGCATATCTGGGCACATGCCCGTCTCACCGCCGCGCTCTGTGTCTTCTTGGTGGCGTGCCCCATTGTCATCACCGCAGCGAACCGCAACGTCGCGGTTTTGCACGATGTGTTCAGCGGAAAGCTATTCAAGCTGGACTCGGAGATGCGAGCCCAAGCCGCAACGGTGGCGCAGATACCACGTGATGTGTGCGTCGAAGCTGACGACAGGTTGGCCGGGCATCTGACCGACCGCGACTACGTGACGATTCCCGGTTTGGAAGGGTACCGATCCGACTTCGTAGCCTTGGATCTCTCGCAGAAGGACGTCGGCGGTAATAACGGTCCGAAACCCGCCGCAGTCTTTCAAACGGCGCTCAACCATGGTTACCGGGTGGTTTTCAGTGACGGCGACTTGCGCTTGTTGCAGTCACCGAATTACACCGGCCCGTCTTCGCAGTGCAAGCCGATGGGCTCGGGCAAGTAGCAGTTCACAGTTTCTGCAGCGGGGCAAAGCGCAACACGAGCCACTTCGGGCCCATCGTGCCGAAATCAACTTCAGCCTGGGCCTTCTCCGCCGCGCCACGAAGGGCCACGACCGTCCCCATGCCGAAAGTGTCGTGGGTAACCCGATCACCCACTTGAAGGCTTGGCACCGGGCGCTCCAGTTTCTTCGCTCCGAAAGTGGACACCGATCGAGCCGCGCCGCCCTTCGGTTGCGCGCGATACCCATGGTCAGAATACTGCCCGCTCGAACGGTCATCGTCGGCATAACCAATGAACGGCTGCCGATCGATCGACCCCGTCCAGGTAACGAGTTCGGCCGGCACCTCATCGAGAAACCGTGACGGCGGGTAGTACTGCGGAGTGCCCCAGGACGACCGTGCAAGTGATCGGCTCAGGTAGAGACGTTGCTGGGCTCGGGTGATTCCGACGTAGGCCAGCCGACGTTCTTCGGCGAGCTCAGTGGTGTCGGCAAACGTGCGTTGATGCGGAAAGATGCCGTCTTCCATACCTGTAAGAAAGACAACGGGAAACTCCAGACCCTTCGCGGTATGCAGCGTCATCAGAGTCACCACGCCCCCGGATTGATCGGGTATCGAGTCGGCATCGGCAACTAGCGAGACATGTTCGAGGAACGCATCCAGATCGGCCGGAGCCGGGATCACCGTGCCGTCGACAGCGTCAAAATCCTCACTGCCATTCGTGACTGGCTGTTCGCCGGCGGTGACCGCGTCGACGTCGGTGTCAGCCTCGATCGACGCATTCGCCACCACGAGGCTTATCTGCGCGCGCTGCTCCTCGAACTCGGCGGCGACGCTGACCAGCTCGCGGAGGTTGTCGACACGCCCCTCGTCCTGCGGATCATGGCTCGCTTCGAGTTCGGTGAGGTAGCCCGTTCTGGTGAGAACCTCTTCGATGATGTTGCTCGGCGTGCCATGCTCCTCGCTCGCCGCGATTTCTCTCAAGTCACCGAGTAACTTGACGAACTCGGCTATCGCGTTGGCCGATCTGGACGCCAGGCCGGGGATGTTGTCGGCGCGGATCAATGCCTCAGCGAACGGGATTCGCTCTTTCTCCGCGTAGGTTTCGATGAATAGCTCGGAACGGTCGCCGATACCGCGGCGAGGCGTGTTGAGGATCCGTCGCAAACTCACCACATCGAGCGGATTCGCAATGACCCGCAGGTAGGCCAGGATGTCTCGGACCTCTTTGCGCTCATAGAACCGAACGCCACCGACTACCTTGTACGGCAGCCCCAAGCGAATGAAAATGTCTTCGAACACACGTGATTGAGCATTGGTTCGATAGAAAACGGCGACATCAGACGGCCTGGCATCGCCGGCGTCGGTAAGGCCGTCGATTCGCTCGGCCACCCAGCGCGCTTCGTCGTGTTCGTTTTCGGCGACATAGCCTTCGATCGCCTGGCCACTACCGGCCTCGGACCACAGGTTCTTCGGCCGACGATCTGGATTGCGGGCGATGACGGAGTTGGCCGCCGTGAGGATGGTTTGCGTGGAACGGTAATTCTGTTCGAGCAGGATCGTGGCGGCATCGGGATAGTCACGTTCGAACTCGTCGATGTTTCGGATGGTCGCACCCCGAAAGGCGTAGATCGACTGATCGGCGTCACCCACGACACACAGCTCTGCGGCCGCAAGTCCGAGCTCGGGCATCGCCTTGCAGAGTTCGGCGACCAGCACGTACTGCGCGTGGTTGGTGTCCTGGTATTCATCGACCATCACATGACGAAATCTGCGCCGATAGTGTTCGGCGACGTCGGCGTTCGTTTGCAACAGCTTGACCGTGGTCATGATCAGGTCGTCGAAGTCCATCGCCTGAGCTTCAGCGAGGCGCCGTTGATAACGCTCGTAGACCTCGGCAACAATTTTCTCGTGCGCGTTGCTGGCTTGCTCGCTGAACTGCTGCGCGCCGATCAGCTCATTCTTCAGATTCGAGATCTGCACCGCTATCGCGCGGGGCAGGTATCTCTTCGGGTCGAGGTTCAGTTCACGGATCACCATCGTGATCAAGCGTCGCGAGTCGTCAGCGTCGTAGATGGAGAACGAGGACTTCAGGCCGAGTTGTTTGGCCTGCGCGCGCAAGATACGCACGCACATCGAGTGAAACGTCGAGACCCACATCGCGTTGGCGCGTGGCCCGATCAGGCTGGCCACCCGCTGTTTCATCTCACCGGCTGCCTTGTTGGTAAAGGTGATGGCCAGGATCTCTCCCGGTCGCGCGCGCCGGGTTGCCAGCAAGTAGCCGATGCGATGGGTCAGCACCCGAGTCTTACCGGAGCCGGCGCCGGCGACGATCAGCAAGGGCCTGCCCTCGTGCGTCACGGCGGCTCGTTGCTGGGCGTTGAGGCCCTCGAGCAAGCTGGTGATCTCAGCCTCGTCGCGACCCGATGATTTCGCGGCCGGGCTTGCCGTCTCGTCCGGCCGAGCTGACGGGCGCTCGGAGGTCTGGACGTCGAACAAACTCAGCGCACTGGAGAGTGCGTGCGTTACCGGCTGGCGACCGGAATCGGGGCTTGGATTGGCTGTCATCTCGCCGACCAGCCTACGTCCACGGCCCGACAACTTTGCCGGATACGTCGCACCCCACCCAAGCTCGCCGCACAAGCTCGCCACACAAGCTCGCTTGCCGTAACTGCGCATGCATGGCACCATTCAAGACGTGAACATTGCCGACCACGTCTTTTTTTATGGGTACCGCTACGCGGCACCCACCGTGGCCGGTTGATCTAACACAACCGTCAACGCCCTGGGCCGCAGTCGAGCCCGGGGCGTTTTGCGTGTCTGGGGTTCGAACCGGCCGGGTGATCCCCATTCGAGAGGAAACACCGTGACCAGCACCGCCGAGATCGACCCCAGCAAGCCCGCGTCCGACTCGCTTTCAGCCGCGAGCGCCGCTGACAGCGCCACCATGATCGAGACCCTGCGCGGTCAGATCGACGCTCTGGACACCGCCATCGCCCGGTTGGTGGCCGAGCGAGCGCAGCTTTCCCGAAGGATCCAAGCTGCGCGGATGAACGCCGGCGGCACCCGAATCGAGTTGGGCCGTGAACGCGCGATCATCGATCACTACCGCTCGGCCCTGGGAGCCGAGGGTGCACCGGTCGGTGAAGCGGTACTGCGTGCCTGCCGAGGCGTCCGCTAACCCCCTGCCGATAACCGTTCCCGCTCCCGCTACCTGCGAATCGTGTAACGCTCGGCACCGATGGGATGCCGTACGTTACACAAGTTGAGGTTTCTGGCGGTTCAGACGATGCGCCGGTCTGCAGCCCACCGGGTCAACTGATGTCGGGACGACAGCTGGAGCTTGCGCAGCACATTCGAAGCATGCGTTTCGACCGTCTTGATCGATATGAACAGTTCCGCGCCGATCTCGCGGTAGGAGTAACCGCGTGCAAGCAGCCTCAGCACCTCTTGTTCGCGAGGGGTGAGCTGGTCGAGTTCGGGATCAGACGATGCCACCGGACCGGCGTCCGAGTCTCGAAACGCGTCCAGCACGAAGCCCGCGAGCCGCGGAGAGAACACCACATCTCCCTCAGAGACCCGCCTGATGGCATCGGTCAGGTCAACTCCAGAGATCGTCTTCGTGACGTACCCGCGGGCGCCAGACCGGATCACCGAAATCACGTCTTCCGCGGCGTCGGAGACGGAGAGCGCTAGAAAGTGGATATCTGGGAGTTCCGGCCTGATCGCCGCAACCACTGCCGGACCGCCGCCGTCGGGTAGGTGCACATCGAGCAGTACGACGGCCGGTTTCAGATGCCGAATGGTGGTGATCGCCTCGGCGACGGTCGCCGCTTCGCCGACAATGTCGACGGCCTCGCCGATCTCGGCGCGTACCCCGGCACGAAACATCGCATGGTCATCGACCACGACAACTGTCGGCCTAGCGCTCATCATGTCAGCTCCAGTTTCAGTACGACTTCTGTGCCCTCACCGGGCTTGGACTTGATGGTGGCCGTGCCGTGGTTGCGTTCCAGCCGTCCGATGATCGAGCCACGAACCCCTTGGCGATCCGCTTCGATCGAGTCCTGGTCGAAGCCGATCCCTCGGTCGCGGACGAAGACGACAGCTTCGGTATCGCTGACTTCGGCATAGAGCGAGACGGACGTGACCTGGGCGTGTTTGGCCGAGTTGATCATTGCCTCCCGCGCTGCGGCGACCATGGCGTCGAGTCGAGCGTCCAGTGGCGCGTCGCCGACCAGCACCACATCGATGGTCACTGCGTAAGTGTCCTCGACCTCAGCGGCCGCCGCGTGCAATGCCGCACCGAATTGCCCGTTGGGCACTCCCGCACCGTAGAGCCTGTTACGTAGCTCGCGTTCCTGAATTCTGGCCAGCCGAGCGACCTCTCGCGGCGAATTGGCGTTGCGCTGGATCAAGGCCAACGTCTGTAGCACCGAATCATGTAGGTGCGCGGCGATGTCGGCCCGTTCCTCACTTCGGATCCGCTCGCTTCGTTCGGTCGACAAATCGCGTACCAGTTTCAGCCACCACGGGCCGGTGATCAGCCCAACGCCAGCCACGGTCACGACCATGGCCGCCAACCCGACGCCGACCGCGGAAATCCCTGCCTGGGCGAGGATGAACACCCCACCGGCGAGGACCAGGGTCACCCCGGCGACCAGCCGGAGTAGGCCCACCCGGTCAAAGCTGCCAGCGCTGAGCGAGCTGCGGGAGAGCCGGCGCCACCGATCCCGATCACTTTCAGAAGCCTCACGCCACAGCAAGGCGGCGCCGAAGCAGGCCAGGACAGCCGGCAGGAACCACCAACCGACCGGCAAGGTGTGGGCGTTGAAAACCAAGACCGCACCGCCGGCGACGAGCGCGACGATGTATTCGACGGCCGCGCGGCGGGGCCGCTCGTACTCACCGGGGCGGACCTTGAGCACGATCCAAAAGGCGCCATACAACAGCACGCCCATGCCGCCGGCGAACGACAGAATCACGAACGCCGCTCGTACGGCTTTGCGGGGCAGGCCGAGGTATTCGGACAATCCGGTGGCTACACCGCCGAAAATGCGGCCTTTGACAGCCCGATAGAGCTTCGGTGCCCCAGACGCCAATGGGGGCTCGATTGGCCCAGAAGGCGGTCCCGGTTTCATAGTTGCACTCATCTTGGTACCAATAATGGCGCCCGATACGCGGAATCGGCATCAGGAGCCACCCGGATCCCCGCGAGCGGGCAGAATCAGGGCTTGCTCGGGGTGGACCCCGATACCTTTCTTCCGGCGTGAGCCGCAGGCTGATTGGCATGACGACGACTTTCGACAATTCCGCCGCCGGCGACTCTGCCGGCGACGACCCCGGCACCGGCGACTCTGCCGCCAAGGAATCGGGCACCGACCAATCGGACACCTCCGAATCGGCGGCGGGTCAAGTTCCTGGCGCCCCCGCGTCCGCCGGCGACGACCGGCCCTCCGCACCCAGCTCCGGCGGGGGTGGGAGCACAGGCGGCGGTGGCGGTACCGGTGGGACTGGTCCGACGTACGGACCACCCGCGCCAGGGCCGTACGGAGCACCAGGCCCTCGGCGCCGGTCGCTGCGGCGCAGTCGCAGCGACCGCATGATCACTGGGGTGTCCGGTGGCCTCGGGGAATACTTCGGCGTCGACCCGGTGTTCTTTCGCGTGCTGTTCGCCGTGCTGTCGTTCTTCGGCGGTGTCGGGCTGTTGATGTACCTCGCCTGCTGGTTGCTGATGCCCGAACCCGACGTGCGGGTCTCGGCGTTGGATCGCGGCATCGCCCAGCTGCGCCAGCGCAGGATCCCGCCATGGGTGGTCATCATCGCGGCGACGCTGATCCTCTGGCTTGGCTGGTTCTCCTGGTGGGCGCCCGGACCAACCTTTCCCGCGCTTGCCTTGATCGCCGTCATTCTGATCGTGTTGATCCGGCGCGTTTCGACACCTTCGACACCCTCGGGGTGGGTCGGTAGCGCTCCGGCACCCGGTCAGCCGTGGCAGCCCGAGCCGTACCCGTGGCAGGTCGGGGCAGCTCAAGGCGATCTTCAGCAGAACGGCGAAGGCTCCGGCCAGCCGACTGCTCAGAGTTCAGCGGCCATGGCCAACGCGGCTGACGGTGAAGGGGCGACGCAGAACTTGTTGTGGGGCGCTGCTTCGACTAGGGATCCGGACGCGACTGGGGCGACACCGTCCCAACAGGCGTTCGACCAACAGTCGGGTGACCCGCAGGCATGGAATCAACAAGCATGGAATGAACAACAGGAACCGCTCGTCCCTCCTCTCAACGACTTCCGCCGCTCGATGAGCGATTGGTACAACGAGGCCAAAGCCGCGAAGAAGCAACGCCAAGCCCGACGCAAGCCACTCAAGGTGGCGGTCGGGGTCACGCTGTTGGTCGGCCTGGGCGCGATCGGTATCGTGGACGCTCTTCATCGGGTTTCCTTCGATGTTTACATCTGGTTCCTTGCCGCGCTGCTGGCCGGCGGGTTTCTGATCAGCGTCATTGTTCGGCGCACGGTGTGGGAATTCGTTTGGCCGCTATGCATTCTCATACCCGCGCTTGTCGCGTTCGGTGGTACGACGGCCAGCATCACCGACGGATCCGGCAAGGCCGGTTGGGCACCGACCTCAGAGGCTCAACTGGTCAATGAGCAACGCTTCGCAGGCGATACCACTTTGGATCTCACGAAGCTTCCGACGCTCACTTCCGATCGCACGATCACGATCACCCAGGCCGCAGGACGGATCTCGATCCGCGTCCCCCAAACGACGAACGCCACCATCGTCGGTTCGGTGCACATCGGAGATATCCAGGTCGACAGGTTGCGTGGCACCGGCAACTACGCGGGTGGCGTGAACACCGACCTGACTGTGCCACCCACGAGCAGCGCGACCACTGGTTCATCGTTGACCATCAAGGTAGATCTCACTGTCGGGCACATCCAGATCGACCGAATCAACTGAGCGGCGTACTCATGGCCGATCAGCAGTCCGAAGCGCCATCGCCGATACCAGCTCATACAGCGCATGCGACGCCGCGATCCCCGTGATCTGGGCGTGGTCATAGGCCGGTGCGACCTCAACCACATCGGCACCGATCAGGTCGAGGGCGCTGAACGAACGCAGGATCGCCAACAGCTCACGGCTCAGCAGTCCGCCCGACTCTGGCGTACCGGTACCAGGGGCGAAGGCGGGATCCAGCACATCGATGTCGACGGAAACGTAGACGGGTTTGTCGCCTACTCGGGCTCGAATTTTCTCGATTACCCCGGTTGCGCCAAGCGAATCCATCTCGGTTGCCGGCACGATCTGAAAGCCCAGCGCAGCATCGTCAACCAGATCTGCCGCGCCGTAGAGGGGCCCGCGGATACCGATGTGCAAACAGGCGGTGGGGTCGAGCAAACCTTCTTCAGCTGCACGTCGAAACGGCGTGCCGTGGGTGACCGCAGCCCCGAAGTAGGTGTCCCAGGTATCGAGGTGGGCATCGAAGTGCACGACGGCTATCGGGCCGTGCTTGGCAGCCATCGCGCGAAGTAGCGGCAGCGCGATGGTGTGATCGCCGCCGATGGTGACAAGGCGGTTCGATCGTTCAAGCAATTGTCGGGCACCTGATTCGATGCCGGCAACGGCCTCGTCGATCGAGAATGGATTCACCGCTAGGTCACCCGCATCAGCGACTTGGCATACCCCGAAAGGATGAACGCTCAGGGCTGGGTTGAACGGCCGAAGCAGTCGCGACGATTCGCGTATGTGCGCAGGCCCGAAACGAGCGCCGGGGCGATAGCTCACACCGGTGTCGAAGGGTATGCCGACGATCGCAATGTCGAGATCCGAGACCTCGTCAACGCGTGGCAGCCGCGCGAAGGTAGCTGGACCGGCAAACCTGGGGACGAGCGAGGCGTCGACGGGGCCGATGACGCCATTGCCGGACTGAACGCGCGGTAGGGCATACCAAGGTTCCGGAGACGTGAGGTTGGCTGTCATCGGACATCCCTTCGCTCGATAGAAGAGAAGGTAAACCAGAGTTTTCTATTAGGCAACACTTGATGCCTGCCAGAAATCATGGGACGGTAGGGAGATGAGTCGAGTTAGCCGGATCGTCGACCTGTCCGTGCCCGTCGACGAGGCGACCCAGATCTATCCCGGTGATCCGACACCGAGAATCAGAACTGCGGCGACCATCGAGTCGGATGGCTTCAACCTTCTGAGCGTTCATATCGGTTCTCAAACCGGCACGCACGTAGACGCGCCCTACCACTTCTCCGACAGGGGGCTGCGCATAGACGAGCTCGACCTGAAGCTCTTCACCGGCCCAGCAGTCGTACTGGACGTCCGCGCTGCGGGTGCTCGTGGCCGTATCGGCTGGGATCTGATCGAGCCGTATGCCGATCGCCTGCACACCGGAGTGATTTCCCTCTTTCACACCGGATGGTCCGTCCATTACGGCACGCAGCGGTACTTCGACAATCCGTTTCTCGATGCCGACGCCTGCCGCCGGATGCTGGAGTTGGGAGTGCGGACGTTCTTGATGGACGCGGTCAACATCGATGAGACGCCGGACGATGCGCATCCCGGCGAGGGCTTTCCGGTTCACCATCTGATCGCCGATGCACACGGCGTCATCGGAGAAAACCTTTCCAACGTAGCGGCAATCGATTTCGACCCGTTCGTCTCGTGCCTTCCGTTGCGACTGACGGGTGCTGACGGAGCGCCGGTGCGGGCGGTGGCGATCGAGCTGAACGCAGCCGCGTATGACTGAGCAATCGGGCCGCCGCGGCGCCGAGGTGAAGATCGGTTCGAAGCTTCGCGCGGCACGGATGTCACGCGGGCTGACCATCGAAAAGCTCGCGCACGCAACGGGATTGACCAAGGGCTTCATCAGCAGAATGGAGCGTGACGAGGTTTCAGCCTCGGTGGCCTCGCTCGTCGCGATCTGCGACGAGCTCGGCATCCGGGTTGGTCAGCTGTTTGACGCTCCCGAAACGACGGTCATCCGAGCGAACGAGGGGAAGCCGATCAACTTCGGCGGCGAGGGAGTTCGCGAGCACCTCTTGACACCAGGCACGGAGCGCAAACTGCAGATCATTCACTCGCTGATCGAAGCGGGCGGCGGTGGTGGTGGTGCCCAGCTCTACAGCCTCGACACCGACGTCGAGTTCGTCCATGTGCTGGCGGGCAAACTGGACGTTCTGCTGGCGAGCCAAACCATCACGCTGTTCACCGGCGATTCATTCACGTTTCCGGGCCGCGAGCTGCACAGTTGGCGCAATGCGTCGAAGACCGAACCAGCGGAGATTTTGTGGGTGCTGACACCATCGCCGTAGCTTCGCACTTGCCCACCGGCACAAGCCGGCAAGAATCCGGTTCAGAGCGTGCGGAAAGCGCCGCCGTCAGCGAGAATCTGAGCACCATTGATGTAGCTCGACGCGGAGCTGGCGAGAAATACACAGACGCCAATCAGATCTTCAGGCTGACCGATCCGGCCCATCGGATTCGCCTCACCCGCATTCTGCTTCTGCTCGGGCGCCCAGGCCTTCGTGACATCGGTGTCGAAGGCGCCAGGCAGTACCAGATTGACTCGGACCTTCGGCGCCCAAGCTCCCGCAAGGCCAAGGGTCATCGCGTTGAGCCCGGCCTTCGCCATGGCGTAGGGCAGATCGCCGACGCCCGGACGGTACGAACCGGCGGTCGAGACGTTGATGATAGAACCGCCGTCGCCCTCTGCCATTCGGGTGCCGAACAGCGTGGCAAGCCGGAACGGGCCCTTCGCATTCACGCCATGCGTCTTGTCGTAGAGCGATTCGGTGACTGCCGGCAAACTCTCGTACAACGGCGACATGCCCGCGTTCGAGACCAATACGTCGCACCGGCCGAAGTGCGCGTAGACCGCGTCCACGAGCTCGTCGCACTCGTCCCAATGGCTGACGTTCACAGCAAGCGGCAAGGCGCGCCGCCCGGTTGCCGCCTCGATTTCATTAGCGACGGCCTGGCAGTTCTCCAACTTCCGGCTGGCCACGACGACATCGGCGCCGGCGGCCGCGAGACCCTGCACTACGGCACGACCGATGCCGCGACTCCCGCCAGTGACGACAGCCACCTTGCCGGTCAGGTCGAACAGTTGCGCAGGTGTCGTCATAACGTTTGCTCCCAAGATGGTCGGCGGTGTTTAGCAAGAGGGTCGTCGGTGCTGGGTAGTCCTCGCCCGCAGCGAGCTGGTTCGGCAAACCCCCTGCAGAATACGATTCTTCGCACCAAGAATCAAGATCTGACGCCACAGAGTTGTGTTCAGGTCTGGTGCATAATGATTCGGTGCCAGTAGCCGACTCAGGTAGCGCAGCCCAGGCCGCAGTCGAGCGCGCACTGACAAAACAGCGCGACGACGCGACCCGGGAGGTCGAATCGATCCTTGCTGCCGCCCTTCGGGTTGCCGAGCGGGTCGCCCCGGCAGCACCGCGGGTCGCGGACATCGTCGCCGAGGCCGGCTCGTCCAATCAGGCGTTCTATCGATACTTCGCGGGCAAGGAGGAGCTGATGGCTGCCGTGCTCGAACGAGGTATCGCTCGGGTGCACAGCTATCTCGAGCATCAGATGGGCAAACACACCGCCCCGAACGATCAGATCGAGGCCTGGATTCGCGGTGTGCTCACCCAGGTCACCGATCGCAGAGCCGCACGTCAGGGCGCCGCCATCAACCGGCAGCTGCCAAACGCCGTGGACCATGAAAGTGCCGATCAGACCGTTCTATTGACCAGCCTGCTGATCGCACCACTCATCAGCAGCGGTAGCACGGACCCGCACCGGGACGCCGACGCCATCCACGAGGCAGCCTTCGGAACGATGCGACGGCACTCCGCCCACTCGACCGTTCCATCTCAGGACGAAGCCGATCACCTCGTCCACTTCTGCCTCAGAGGCCTGACGAAAGGATCTTCAGAGTGACCGACATCAGACTCGACGGACGGCGTGTCATCATCACCGGCGGCGCGAGCGGCATGGGCGAGGGCCTCGTGCGCGCATTCCCTGCTCTGGGAGCGCGGGTGGTGTCGATGGACATCGCGGCCGAGGCCGGTAAAGCGATCGCTGCCGAGGTGGGCGCGGCATTCATCGAGACGGACGTGACTCAAAAGAGCTCAGTCGACGATGCCTTCCGTGGCGCGGTCGAAGAATTGGGCGGCTTGGACGTGCTGATCCACGCAGCGGGCATCGCGCCGGGCGCCTCCGGAGCCGAAACCGAGGTCGACATGTGGGACCGGGTGATGGCGGTCAACGCGACTGGCACCATGCTCACCAATCAGGCCGCGTTCAGCCATCTCCGTGCCAGCGGTGGCCAGATCGTCAACTTCGCATCAGCCGCCGGCGTTCAGGGTTACCCGAGCAAACCGGCATATGCCGCGAGCAAAGGCGCGGTACTGGCCTGGACACGTTCGGTCGCCGTCGAGTGGGCTCCGTTCGGAATCACGGTGAACGCACTGGTGCCAGGTATCTGGACTCCGATGTATGACAAGACCCGCGCATCGATGACTGCCGAGCAGCTTTCGGCGCACGATGCTGTCATGGCGCAGCGCATACCGCTCGGCGGCAAGCTCGGCGACGTTCAGAACGATTTCGTCCCGGTTCTTGCTTTCTTGGCAAGCGAAGCGCCCCGCTTCATGACCGGCCAGATGTTCGCGGTCGACGGCGGAAGCACGATGGTCCGCTAAGGGCCGGCCAGCCCAACCACCACCCCAGCCTGGACGGGCGGGAGCCCTCAGCCGCCGGGGCCGTTCGGGAACTTCAGCAGCGAGCCGGCGTCGACCCGGATCTGTTGGCCAGTGATGTACCGGGCCTCGTCCGAGGCGAGAAACAGGATCAGGTTCGAGATATCTACCGGCTCGACGTACGGAATCGGCATCGCCTGGAAATGCTGGAAGGCCGGCAGTACGTCCTCTCGGGTGGGATTCTCCAGATCCGGACGGAACATGCTGTAAAGGCCGTCGTTGTGTAGCAAGTGCGTGTTGACGTTGGTCGGGTGCACGGCGTTGACCCGAATCATCCGCGGAGCAAGGTGTAGAGCCATCTGCTCCACATAGCTCATCAGGGTCTTCTTCGCCCAGCTGTAACCGGCGCTGCCCGGGCCCATCGCGGGGTTGTCGGTTGTGCCGGGCATCATTGCTGCCGTGGAGCCGGTGACGATGATCGAGCCGAGCTCCTGCAGGTGCGGCACCGCAACGGCGACCGCGTTCATGACTCCGACGAGGTCGACGTCCGTGGCGTCGACGAAATCAAGCGGATCGGGGTTGCCCATCGCCATCGGCAGAATGCCGGCATTGGCTGCCACGATGTCCAGTCGACCGAACTCGGCGATGCCGATATCGACCACTTCTTTGAGCTGCGAACGCTCCCGCACGTCGCCCTTACGGGCGACGATCCTCCGGTCGAGTGCCTCGACAAGACGTTGAGTTTCCTGCAGATCCTCATATGTCGACAGCGGGTAGGGGTTCGACTCGATCTGCTCGCAGATGTCGACTGCGATGATATCGGCACCTTCCTGGGCGAGCCGCACAGCGTGGCTTCGGCCCTGGCCGCGCGCTGCGCCGGTGATAAAAGCGACCTTGCCTTCCAGACGACCTGTCATGTCTCAGCCTTTCGCGCGCGGATGCGCTTAGCGGATTGGTGTCAGATCTAGCGCCGAACGCCTCGCGCCGACCTGGGTGCTAGGCGTCGATGCTATGCGTCTTGGACCAGGGAGAACAGCCTTGAATTCGTGGTGAACGTCCGTTCGGCGCTGGCGCGGGATTCTGTGCCACAGTGGGCCTATGGCTAGAACATCGGTGGCGGACCAAGCTCGCAGTGTGCTCGTCCGAGTTCGGCTGACGCCGGCAGAGGTTGAACGACTCGACGGCGCGCGGAACTCGGCGAGCAGATCTGACTACTTGCGGTCGCTCATCCCGGAGGCTGAGCTGACGGTCGGTTCAGAACCCGTCGCCACCCAGGCCGTCGCCACCCAGCCCGTCACCCAGCCGTCAGGGCGACACTTTCATACCCGCTTCGAACTTGTCTCGACCACGATGGCGGCTGGTCGACCCATCGAGAATTGGCTCTGCTCGTGCGGTAAGACCCTTTGACGCCCGCGACCTACTGGGCCGTCAGCTCGTGTGCGCGGGCCGTTACCCGCACCATCAGCGATGCCGACCAGGCGACCAGTGGCCGATCGCGAGGCAAGATCTCGCGCATGGCGTCGTTCACCTTGTCGTAGGCACGCTGCAACGTGACCGTTCCTGCGCACAGGCTGCAAACCGTGCTCGCCATGTTGTAGAGCACCTGTTCGTTCGCTGGATCGAGTACGACGGGGTGGCCAGTGAGCAACAACTCATCGGCAACGCTGAGGCGGCCGCAGGTCACCTGCTCAGACTTCAGGCCGATCCGGTCGAATGGCGGCAGTTCCGCCAGCGTGCGACCGCAGCAGGGCAGCACTGTCTTTCCAGGCTGTGGCCGGGCGTGTAAGGACTCAGTCTCCATCTGTGCGCATCCCCGATGATCGTCTCAGTCGACCCGGGTTGTGACCCGGCTTTGGACAAGCGAATCGGGGCACGATCAGGCTGTCCGCGTAGTCCCCCGATAACGCCGAACATGATCGTTATATGTCATTATTCGGCCTACGTCCACCTCGAGACGTGTTTTGTGAGAAGAGAAAACGGATTGGCCATCATCCGTTACCCCCAGCAGCAGGTTCATTACCCAGGGCTGCTGTCGGGCCCATCCAGCTCGACACCTGCCGATCGGCGCAGACGGTGAGCCTGCGGCGTAGTCACCGTTTCTGTTGAGGCTTTCCTATTGACGCGAGAGGTAATGTCTAACCGGACGTCGCCTCCGGTTGATCTGCGGTTCACACCGTCGCACGCAACGTCGAGACCAAAGGACAGGAAGGCTTTTCGATGGAATTTCGTCGGCTCGGACGCTCAGGACTAACCGTTTCGGTTGTCGGTCTGGGAACCAATAACTTTGGCTTGAAACTGGATCTTGCCGGTTGCCGCGAGGTGCTCGATGCAGCCTTCGACGCCGGCATCACGCTCATCGATACGGCTGACAGCTACGGCAAGTCCGAGGAGAACCTCGGCGAACTCCTCGTCGGGCGCCGCGACGACATCGTCCTGGCGACGAAATTCGGCTCGGACGCGAGTCGGATGGGCAACGGCAACGGCGCTGACTGGGGCGCGCGCGGATCGCGGCGTTACATTCGCCGCTCCGTCGAGGCGTCGTTGCGCCGGCTGCGGACGGACTGGATCGATCTCTACCAGATGCACGTGCCGGATCCGCAAACGCCGATCGAAGAGACGCTGTCCACACTCAACGACCTTGTCCATGAAGGCAAGATTCGCTACATCGGTCATTCGAACTTCAGCGGATTCCAGACTGCGGATGCACACTGGACTGCCCAGACTCGAGGCTTCGAGCCTTTCATCAGTGCCCAGAACGAGTACAACCTGATCAAGACCTCAGTCGAGACCGAGCTCGTCCCCGCGCTGGAGAAATACGGCATCGGGCTGCTCCCCTACTTCCCGCTGGCCAGCGGATTGCTTACCGGTAAGTATCGACGGGGTGAAGAAGCACCAGAGGGCAGCCGCATGAAGGCGTGGAACCTGCAGGCCGCGCTGAACGATCGCGCGTTCGACACGGTCGAAAAGCTCGAGGCCTTTGCCGCCGAGCGCGGCGTCACCCTGCTTGACCTCGCGATCGGCGGCCTCGCGGCGCGGCCGACGGTCGGGAGCGTCATTGCAGGCGCGACCTCAGCAGAGCAGGTTCGGGCGAACGTCGCAGCCGGGCAGTGGGTGCCAGATGATGCCGATGCAGCGGCGTTGCGCAAGGTAATCCGCGGCAAGTAAGGCCCATTTCTTTTGGACAGGTAGCCAGTGATCAAACTGCCCGAAATAGACCAGAAGATCGCAGTCAGCGTCGTCCTGGTCTCGACAATGTTCATGGCCGTCATGGACATCACGGTCGTGAACGTCGCGCTGCCTTCGATCGGGCGCGATCTGAATACCGCGCCGACTTCGGTGAGTATCGTCTCGATCGCCTATCTGGTGGCCTTGGCTGTCGTCATCCCGGCCTCGGGCTGGCTCGGTGATCGCTTCGGGCATCGACGGATCTTGCTCGTGGCCATCGTGCTCTTTGCCATCGGCTCCGCGGCATGCGGTCTCTCACAGACTTTTGAGCAACTGATCGCGGCCCGAGTCCTTCAGGGAGTTGGCGGCGGCATCCTCACCCCGGTCGGGATGGCCTTGTTGCTGCGGACCTTTCCGCTCAACGAAAGGGTCCGGGTAGCGCGCATCCTGCTGTTACCAACCGCGCTGGCCCCTGCCACCGGCCCTGCATTGGGCGGAGTACTGGTGAACAGCCTGTCCTGGCGATGGGTTTTCTTCATCAACCTGCCCATCGCGCTCGCCGCCGTCCTCTTCGGTATTTTCTTCCTGCGCGACCAGGACACCGACCCTGCAGGTGCATTCGACAAGGTCGGTTTCGCACTGTCCGGGTTGGGCTTTGCCGCGCTGATGTACGGGATCAGCGAGGGTCCCGAACGAGGTTGGAACAACCGCTGGGTGATCTTCGCGATCATCGTCGGGGCTCTGCTGCTCACAACGCTGGTCTTTCACCAGCTCCGAGTGCCCGAGCCACTCTTGCGGCTTCACCTGTACGGCAACCATCTGTTTCGCTCCGCAAGCGGCGTCATGTTTCTCACGACAGCGGCATTTCAGGGCACGCTGCTACTGGTGACACTCATGCTCCAGGACGGCCTAGGCGTGTCCGCTCTCGACTCGGGTCTGACAACGTTTCCCGAGGCATTGGGCGTCATCGTTGGATCGCAGATCGTCAGCCGCCGGCTATATGGGCTGATCGGACCGAGCCGCCTGATGGCGTTTGGCCTGACGGCCATAGCGTGCGCGAGCATCGCCATGACGACGATCCATTCCACCGGTCAACTCTGGTGGCTACGAGGTTTGATGTTCGTTATGGGCTATGGCCTTGCGCACGTCATGGTCTCCTCGCAGGCCGCGACGATGGCTCAGATCAGCCGCGCTGACACCAGCCGGGCATCGTCATTGTTCAGTGCAAGCCGGCAACTCGGGGGTGCGATCGGTGTGGCTGTGCTGACGACAACCCTTACGATCGTTGGCGTCAACCACACCGTGCAATCGCACAGCGTCGCTAACCTCTCCAGCTATCACATTGCCCTGATCGTTTCGGCGATTATGGCGTTGATCGGGGCAACGATCGCGCTTCAGATCCGCGACCGTGACGCTGCCGATTCCCGGCCTGCTCCGCGCTCCGAGCGTGATCAGACGGCGGCTGAGCGGCGGCCTCAGAGCACCGGGCTCGAGCCGCCGTCGAGATTGACCGCAGAGCCGGTCACGTAGGACGACCGGCGCGAGAGCAGATAGCCCGCCAGGTCCGCGAACTCATCTGCCCGTCCGACCCGTCCGAGCGGGATCGAGGCTGACAGGCCCGCGTAGAACTGTTCGAGGGTTTGGCCGGTGGCCTCGGCACGGCGGCGCCATTGGCCGCTTTCGACCAGTCCGATGCAGACAGCATTGACCCGAATCCCCCGCGGCGCGAGCTCTTTCGACAACGCTTTGGTGATGGCAAGGCCGGCGGCTCGAGACGCGGTCGTTGGTAGCGACCCAGCTGATGGGGCTTTCGCGCCGGTGTTCAGGACATTCACGATTGCGCCGCCGGTTGCTGGGAAATGCGGCAGCGCGAGGCGAGTGAGCCGGACGGCTGCCATCACTTTCAGGTCGAAATCGGCTTGCCAATCCTCGTCGGTAACCGACTCGATGGCTCCGCCAGCCGAGCGGCCAGCGTTGTTCACGAGCCCGTCGACCTTGCCCCAGCGATCGACGATAGCGCCGACGAAATGCTCCAGATCGGCAGCGACGCTCACGTCGGTGCGGACGCCTAGGACGTCACCACCGGCAGCGGTGAGCCGGGCCGTCACCGAATCGAGTCGTTGTTGGTCGCGACCGCAGATCGCCACCTTGGCGCCCTCTTCGACCAGCCGATCGGCGAGAGCCGCACCCAGGCCATCCGTGCCGCCAGTGATGGCGACAACCGCTCCCGTAAGTTCCAGATCCATGAACCGATCGTAGGGTACGAGGCAATCTGGCCGACGGGATTAGGCCGTGACGATGCCTTCGAGATTGTCGAGCGACTTCTCCAGCATGTGCAGCGGGACGATCGGCCACCTCGACGGATCCTTGCGCTTTTCGGGCAGCCCGCTCCAGTCGCAGTAGGAGGTAACGATCGTTTCGCCGTCGCCGGCCGCTTCGAGTTGGTAGCCATAGACATGGCCGTACGGGTTGCCCTTGGGGGTCATCACCGACCATTCGAGCAGCGTGTCTTGCTCGAAGCCGGTGATGATGACGGTGACGTCGTACTCGGCCATGTCGGGGATATCGCCGAGTGGGCGGCGATCCATGTGCATCGCGAACGTGTCGCCGACCGCTGCCACCGGTGTGGCGTCCGGCGCCGCGAGCAACATGCCGGAGCCGTCGATCTTGACGTGCCCGTCCGGGCGCGACACCAGCTCGAAGATCTTCGTTGCGGGTGCCTTGACGCGCCGGGTCGTCGAGATGCGTTCTTCTTGAGCCATGTCGGCCCTCCAATGTCTGAGTTGTGGTCGTGCAAAGGACGGCAATGGCGTTCGAACGTGTTGATGAACGATCAAGTATCTGCACGCAAGTATGTGCACAGCACGAGATCGAGGGGTAGCGATCGCTGGAAAGAGTGATGTTCTCCGCATCGATGATGCCAACGCTGGCGCAGCTGTCAGTGACCAATCACGTTGTCTACCGACAGCTGCTCGATCGTTGACTCTGCGTACCCAAGTTCCCGAAGAATCGCCCCGGTGTGCTGGCCAATGGCGCAGGGATCTCCTGCCATGGTGTCTGACCGCGAGAACCGGACCAAGGATGTCAGGCGTGGGATCTCGTCGAGCGTGGAGTGCTTGCACGACGTGACAAAGCCGCACGCCGGCGCGATGGCCCTTTCGCCTAGGAAGGCTGCGTCGACCGGTGCGGGGGCAACCTCAACGCAGGCCACGTCCGCGCCGCGCATCACCCGTTCCCAGCTGCGCGCCGACTGGGTCTTGAAGATGCTTTCCAACGCCGCTGCCAGATCGTCCGCGTTTTCCGAACGCGCGGAGGCCGTGGCGAATCTCGAACCGTCCACTAATTCTGGGCTTTCTCGAAGCGTGCCAACTAACTTGCGCCAGTCCGACTCAGTCGGCGCCGCCAGAAATACCCATCCTTCCTGCGCCTCATACAACCGATAGAGCGGCTGCAACCCCAGGTGTTTCAGATCTGCGGTGGGCGCCGCTCCGCGTCCTTCATAGCGAACCATGTCCTCGGACAGGGCATGCGTCGCCGATGAGAGCATCGTGGTCAGCAGGTCTTGACCGCCGTAGCCACGTGCCCGGGCTACCAGGCCTAGCGCCATGGCTGTCGCGGAGGTGACAGCGGAGTAGCCGTCGGCGTTCGCAACTCCCATGACGCCCTGCACGAGCAACATCGCTTTGCGCTTTATCTCCGGTAGATCGAGAATCTCCCCTTCGCCCAAGAGATCTCGCGCATTGCGACTGACCAACCCAGCCGCTGCGCCGATCGTGGGCGCGAACGCCGGCCGATGACCACACGGGCCGTCAACTCCGTATCCCGGACAGGCGAGGTGCACGATGTCGGGATTCACATCACGGAGCGCGGCAGGCCCCAAGCCAAGACGATCAGCTACACCGGCCCGAAAAGACTGTAGAACCACATCGGCGCCGCGAACGATGTCGAGCACGATTTGACGGCCCCGTTCGGTCGTCATGTCTACTGCGATGCTTTCCTTGCCAAGAAGAGCTTTGATGCCCGCGACGTCCGGGAACGGCATCATGTTCCGCATCGGGTCGCCCGCGAGTTCCTCAATCTTGATGACCCGGGCGCCGTAGTCCGCGAGCAGCGTTGCACCGAAAGGCCCGGCGTAGTAAGTACCTAGCTCGACGACCGTGATGCCGGCCAACGGGGCGTCGGTGTTGATGGATCCAGCCTGCTCCGCGCCCTGCCCGGCAACGTCAGCTACCGAAAGCTCTCGTAGCGCTGTGGCGTGTTCGTTCGGCCGGGGTGCGGGTTCGGTCAAAAGCGCCGGCGTGCGGTTCATTCGCACCACTGCGCCGGGCTGCACCACCGGCCCACGCTCGGGATCAGCAATTTCGCAGACCATGTGGTTCCACACGTTCTGCGGATGATCGAGTGCGTCGCTTCCGCTCCGGAAAGTCTCGGCCCAGACGTTAGGGTCTTCATCGAAACGTCGTTGCCACTCCGCCAGCGGATGTTCCTTCACCGCTAGCAGCAGTGTTTCCCAGAATTCGACTCGCGTCGGAATATCGTCGAAGTCGGGAAGACCAGCCCAGCGCGGGTCATCGAACATCCATTCCAGATCTAGGCATTTCATCATCGCGCGAAACAGCCGGTCGGTGGTCTGGGAGAACTGCAGCCAATAGCCGTCGGCAGTCTGGGCGATCAGGAGCCTGAACGAAAGGCCTCCGCTAGGGACGCCCGACTGCACAACGGGGGCTGGAGAATAGCCGGATTGGAAGCGATCAGTAACGACCCGCAGGTACCACGAGAGGGTGTCGTGAACAGTGAGACCTTGCAGCAGGCTTGTTTCGACCCGTTGCCCGCGGCCACTTCGCTCACGCTCGAACAGTGCGGTGAGAATGCCTTGAAGTGCCAACTGGCTGGCGGGGTATGACCCATAGAGTGCCGCTGGAAACGCGGGTCTGGTCCCGCCCTCCAGGCCCGCCCACTGCCAGAGGACACCAGACTTCGCCATGACGATGCCCTCGTAGCCCTGCAGATCAGACAACGGGCCCTGGCTGCCAAAGCCGGTAATGGACGCGTAGATCAGGCCAGGGTTTGCATCGCTCAGGTCGGCGTACCCCAACCCGAGACGGTCGGCGACGCCGTTGCGGAACGTGTCGATGACGATGTCGGCGTGACGGATGAGACCCTTCGCGACCTCAACATCACTGGCTTCACGCAGGTCGAGCTCGATGCTTTGGGTGCCTCGAGCCCAGAACGGCCATGCAGGCTGATCGCGCAGCTGACTGCCGCCGGGACGTTCAAGGTGGACGACGTCGGCTCCAAAGTCAGCCAGGAGTTGGCCAGCGTGTAGGCCCGTCTGGGTGGGTGACAACATCACACACCGCAGTCCAGAGAGCGGGAGCGATCCAGTCGTCATATGAGAATTCCCGACCCGCTACAAAAGCGCTTGATCGAAGCCAAAGACTCTCGCCGCAGTGCCGCCCATGATCGCGTCTCGATCGTTGTCGGAGACACCCTCGAGCTGCCGAACCGCGTCGGTCTGCGATTTGGGCCAGGTTCCTTCGGGATGTGGGTAATCGTTGCCCCAGATCAGGCAATCTAGGCCGGTCACATCACGATTCTTGATCGCGACAGGATCGACCATGAACGTCGCGTGACACTGACGCCGGATGAATTCGCTTGGCTTGTCGGACAGTTTTGTCTTCGAGAAGTTCGCATGGTCGACGTAAACCCCGTCTGCCTGAGTCATCACCCAGCCGAGCCACGACGCACCCGTCTCGGTCGCCACGATCCGAAGGAACTGGTGGCGGTCCAACACACCTCCGGCGGCAAGCCCAAGCAGCACCCGCGGGCCGTCGAACTGTGCGCCGAGTACATAGTTCAAAACGTTTGCGCCCTGTCCATGGACGAGCCTCGGCTCGTAGCCGGTGCCCGAATGGAAGGTCAACGGCAGGCCGAGTTCGTCCGCCGCATCCCAGAACGGTTCGAAGATCGGGTCGTTGTACTCCCGACCGTCCAGGCGACAGGGCAGCGACAATGCTCGAAAACCTTCAGCAGTTACGCGTTGTGCTTCGGCGATCGCCCCGGCAACGTCTGACATCGGAATCATGGCCACCGGAAGACTGCGGTGCGCACTCATCAGATTTTCCAGTGCCCAATTGTTGTACGCACGCGATAACGCCATCTGCAGCGAGGGATCGCCGACGAACGCAGCGTTCAATGCCCACGTCGGATAGACAACCTCCGCGACGACTCCATCGTCGCTCTGCTCGCGCTGACGCTGCTCGGGATCAGGCGCGCCGACCGTGGCAACTTGGAGCTGCGCGGTGCTCATCAGCTTGCGCGGCGCCAAGCCTTCTGCCTCCACGGTGCGCCATCCGTCCCGGTCGACGATGTGCGGCACGCGAGACTTGAACTCGTTGTCCACCCGCTCGGCGTACAGCTCGATCGGTTCTGTGACGTGCGAGTCGGCACTGATATAGCCGGTCCCCATTGCGTGTCCTCCACCTTGTTCGAAGCTGCGTCAACTAACTCAACGTGGGCCGCTGCGACTGGCCTACCCGTCGGGCATTGCGGTGATCAGCGGCTGATGGTCCTGACGACTTCAGGACGCGTGGTGTCTGCGTGGCCGGACTTACCGGCGACACCACTACTAAACAACGGAACCCGGCAGGCTGTCAACAGTGTTGACAGCCGTCGAGATATGACAGGATGTTCGTTCAACCGCCGTCAGGTCGAACCTCAACGCAAACAGGGGCGAACATCAATCACGAGTCCGCTGGCGAATCCACCCGCGATGCGATCGCTCGGGTGGCCAAGGAAATGTTCGCCGATAACGGATTCGCTGGCACCTCGCTGAGGTCCGTTGCCCGAAGGGTCGGGGTGGATCCGGCGCTCGTGATTCGATACTTCGGCTCGAAGGAAGAACTCTTCCTTGACACCTTGATGCCCTATGAGACCTTCGAGAGCGCGATCCGTGGCCCGATCGATGAAATGGGCATCAGGCTAGTCAAGTTCGTTGCCGACCCCGCCGCCCGGGTTCGCAGGCTGGGAACGCATGCCGCGTTGATCACCGCCGCTAACGCTGATGACGTCAGAGACCGGCTGCGGCGCGGGACGATGGAGAATGTTGTGGAACCTGTTTTGCGACGACTCAAGGGAAAGAATCGCGTCCTGAGGGCTCACCTTGTCGCGGCTCAGCTCGCGGGGCTTCTCGACGTACTGGGCGTCATCCGGGACGAGACACTTCTCGATGCTGATGTTGACCAACTCGCTGAGATCTACGGAAAGTCCCTGCAGGCCCTGATCACGCCGTAGCGGGCATCCGCGCTCACGCAAGCGGCTGTTCACCCTCACGCACCCGGCTGCTCCGCGGGATAACCACAAGAGCGCCGCCGGCCCCCTTTTGTGAGGTCCGGCGGCGCCCCCGACAGATCAATAGATCGATCTGTTCCAGACGTGCGGCTCGGAGTCCTAGCCGCTGATCTTGGTGCCGCAGATCGGGTCGAGGCCGGTGACCGGGACGAACTTGTCACCCGAGAGCTTGACGTAGAACGAACACTGCTTCGAGGGTGAATAGTCGCTGAAGTTGACCTTGACAGCCAGCAAGCCCTCGGCGTCGAAGTCCTTGATCTGACGCATTGCAACAGAGAAGCTCTCTGGAGTCGGGTTATCACCGGCGGCCTTCAGGCCAGCAGCGAAAGCGGTCATGCCGGTGTAGGCGGTCTGCTCGTCGTAACCCGGCGGGTCGGTCTCGCCGGCTGCGGCCAGTCGCTGCTTGAAGATCTGGGTCGCCGGGGTGTTGAGCTCAACGGGAGCGACGCTGCTGGAGAAGTAGAAGCCTTGCGCGGCCTGTACGGCCGGCGGCGACTTCAGGAGCGGTCCTCCGTAACCAGTGGGCAGCAGGATCGCCTGCGTCTTCGCTCCGGCCAAGCGGAGGGCTCCTGCAAGCGCGAACCCGGTCGCGGGAACGGTTGCAAAGAAGATCGAGTCGACACCCGCAGCCTTCATCCGAAGCGCAACCGGGTTGACGTCGGTGCTTCCGAAGTGAACGTTGATCGCGAGCCCGTTCGTCAGGCCTTGCGCTGCACAGGACTTGCCGAAGGCGGCCGCAGATTTCGTCGCACTTGGGGACTCGATATATCCAACGCCGCCACAAACCTTGCCACCGAGCATCTTGACCGTGTCACCGCCGGTCGTGAATACGGCGTCCGGATCCGCCACGCCAAGTGCGTTGAACATGTTCGTGTTCTTCGGGTCGGTCCACTCCGGCCCGTCAAAGCCAGTGCCGATTACCGGGACCTTCTCCTTGAGGAGATAGGGCTCGGCACCGTAGAAGTCGGACGTGACGCTGATGACCGCGAACACCTTGTCCTTCTGGACGAGCTTCTGAGCGACGGTCTGCGCACCGGCCGGGGTCGACTGCGAGTCGCCCATAACGTATTCGATCTTGTGTCCGTTAATCCCACCCTGCGCGTTTACCGCGTCGGTGTAGGCCTTGATGCCCTTCTCGCTGTTCAAGAAGCCTGACGAGGCCGCGCCAGTCAAGTCGGCGATGACGCCGATCTTGATCGGGTCCCCCGACGACGCCGCGGTATTTGAGCTGCTGCCGCCAGCGCTCGGGCTCGCGTCCTTCGACGAGCTGCAGGCGGTGACCAGGAGTGCCGCGGCGGCGAGCACCGCGCATGGCCGGATATACCTACTTCGTAGCATTTACAGACCTCCGGTAGGGGTTGTTTACGAAGAACGAGGCGGCAAGCAGCGATGGCCCGAGTGATTGAGACAGGTAACGCCCGCTCATTTGTGTTCGGACCATGTGCAAATTGCCTCTGAGCTCTAAAACGTGAAGCACGGTTCGGAACGATCAGTCGATGGACCTGAGTAAAGATCCTTTGATCGGGTGCCGCGACGGTAACAGCGCGGTCTTCTGCCATGGAAGAGCGGAACGCAAGCCGATACAAGAATGAGACATAGTCCAAATATCTCGGTCGACTTTCGTTGACAGATCCGCCAACGGTCTTCTATGTTGGTTCGGGCGTCTACTTGGAACGTGCGTTTTCCTGGGTTTTACGGGGCCTAATATGGCCTTGCGGGCATTTCTATGCTCGGCGCTTCCCCTGTTCTAGTCTCGATGAGAATCTAGACGCAGTCCGATATCATAGTTCCGAACCGTCGATGGTCAACCGGTTTGTCAATCTTCACCGACGGATATTGGCCGCGGTGCCTGCGGGACCCCTACTTCCGGGTCGACCGCAGCGACCCGTCCCACCGACACTGCCGGTGAACAGTAACTACAGGCTCCTCGCCGCTACTCCCACTCGATGGTGCCCGGCGGCTTGCTCGTCACATCGAGCACCACTCGATTGACCTCTCGCACCTCGTTGGTGATTCGGGTCGAGATCTTCTCGAGTACCTCGTACGGCACGCGCGTCCAGTCCGCGGTCATGGCATCTTCGCTCGACACCGGCCTGAGTACGATCGGATGGCCGTACGTTCGCCCATCACCTTGCACCCCAACCGAACGGACATCGGCCAACAACACGACGGGGCACTGCCAGATCTCACGGTCCAGCCTGGCAGCCGACAACTCAGCCCGGGCGATCGCGTCGGCACGCCGGAGGATGTCCAGCCGAGCGGCGTCGACGGCGCCGATGATGCGAATCCCGAGCCCGGGGCCGGGAAACGGCTGACGCCAGACGATCTGTTCGGGCAACCCGAGCTCGAGCCCCACCCGGCGTACCTCGTCCTTGAACAGCGCACGTAAGGGTTCGACCAAGGAAAACTGCAGATCGTCCGGTAGACCACCAACGTTGTGGTGACTCTTGATATTCGCAGTACCCGTACCGCCACCGGACTCGACAACATCGGGATACAGCGTGCCCTGCACGAGATATTCGTACGGCTGGCCCGGGTTGGACCCGCTGGCCTCGATCAACTCGCGCTCGGCCTGTTCAAAGGACCGGATGAATTCTCGTCCGATGATCTTTCGCTTTTCTTCTGGATCAATGATGCCTTCAAGCGCGTCAAGAAACTGCTGCCTCGCATCGACGACCTTCAACGAAACACCAGTGGCAGCAACGAAATCCAGTTCTACCTGCTCGGCTTCGCCGGCGCGCAGCAAACCATGATCTACGAATACGCAGGTCAGTTGATCTCCGACGGCCTTCTGCACCAACGCCGCAGCGACCGCGGAATCCACGCCGCCGGACAGCCCACAAATCACCCGCTTGTCGCCAACCTGCTTGCGAATAAGGGCAATCTGGTCATCGATGATGTTGGCGTCCGTCCAGTCCGGACTTAGCCCCGCGATGTTGTACAGAAAGTTCTCGAGAATCTGCTGACCCTTTTCGGTATGCAACACCTCGGGGTGAAATTGCACGCCGGCGAGTCGTCGCTCAGTGTCCTCGAAGGCTGCGACGGGTGCGCCGGTGGTGGAGGCAGTCACGGCGAAGCCCTCGGGCGCGCGGGTGACCTCGTTGCCGTGCGACATCCACACCTGCTGCGCCACAGGTTGGCCGTCGAACAACACTCCGGGGGTGCTGATCGACAGCACCGTGCGGCCGAACTCTGAACCGCCGGTGTCGGCAACCTCGCCGCCGAGGGCCTGCGTCATCGACTGGAAACCGTAACAAATGCCGAAGACGGGAACGCCCGCGGCGAACAGCGCCGGATCTGTCGCCGGCGCGCCTGGCTCATACACCGAAGCCGGCCCACCCGAGAGCAAGATCGCCTTGGGGTTCTTGGCGAGCATCTCTGCCACCGGCATACTGCTCGGCACAATCTCGGAATACACGTTCGCTTCTCGCACCCGACGGGCGATCAACTGCGCGTATTGCGCCCCATAGTCAACGACGAGAACGGTGTCGGTCTGCACTAGTCCATTCTCGCAGACCGCCGCACTTGCTTCAGCCGATCAAGCCCAGCCCGCTCAGCCCGGCGGCCAGGCGTACTCGACCCCCGTGAGTTCGGCGCTGAGCTCCCACAGTTGCGCGGCGAGTTCTGCGTCATTGCCGGTGGGGCTGAGCTTGGCTGATCCCGCTGGCCCGCGCGTCTCGCCGAACCACAACGGGCCGCTATACGAGCCCGGCGCGGCTTGCGTGGCTGCGAACAAGATCGGGTTCGCGCCGGCCTTGGCGGACTGCAGGAAAACTCGCCCGAACGCTGAGCCAAGCCCGCGGATCACCGGATTCGCGCCGAGGCCCTCTTTGCTGATGAAGAGGTTCGTGGCCGATACGCCCGGGTGGGCAACAGTTGAGGTCAGCTTCGAAGCGTGCGCGACGGACCGCCGCTGCAATTCCAGCCCGAAGAGCAGATTGGCCAACTTCGAGTTCGAATACGCCTTGCGCGGACGGTAGCCATCGGCGGGATTCCCGAAGAGGACGCCAGCGTCGCCACCGCGATGAGCCAGGGAGGCGACGGTGACTACCCGCGGTGCGTTGGCTGACAACAGTTGAGCCAGCAGGTGCCCGGTCAGTGCGTAGTGGCCGAGATGGTTGGTCCCGAACTGCAGCTCGTAGCCGTCCTCGGTTGGGCGCCATTTCGGCGGCGCCATCACACCGGCATTGTTGACCAGCACGTCCAGCGGCTTGTCGAACGCCGTACCGAACTTGCGCACGGATTCCAGCGACGCCAGGTTCAGCTCAGCCACGATGACGTCGGAACCTGGCGCCAGCGCTCTGATTCGATCCGCCGCCCGCTCTGCCTTCTGCAGGTTGCGGCAGGCGAGGGTCACCGTTGCGCCGTGCCGTCCGAATTCGGCAGCGACGTGCCAGCCGATTCCCGAGTTTCCCCCGGTCACTATCACCGACTTACCGATGAAGGAGCCCAGTTCTTCCGGTTTGAATGCCATGATCCGTCAACCGTACGGGCACACTGGAGATAACTAGTTGAGCGGAGCGATAAGAACTATGGGCGAGGCGTTCGTACGAACCCGGCTGTGGCGCAATGGCGTCCTGGAGAAGGAGGACTTTCCGTTCGAGGACATTTCGGACTACATCGTTCAGGACGACTGCCTGGTCTGGGTCGGGCTGTGCGCGCCGGACACCGACCGCCTCAGCAGGCTGTCCGATGAACTGTCACTGTCACCGATTGCCATCGAGGACGCGGTCGCCCGACACGAACGGCCCAAGGCTGCGCGATACGACACCCATACGTTTCTGAGCGGGTATGCGCTTCAGCTGGAACGCGACACCGGCGTCTTGCTGAGTGAGCAGGTGGCGGCCTTCGTCCTGCCGCACGCGTTCGTCACCGTCCACGGCGACAGCTGGTTCGATGTCGACACCATCGTCAACCGCTGGGACGAGAACGCCGATCTCAACAAGCTCGGCGCCAAGGCACTGGCCTACGGGATGCTCGATGTGCTGGTCGATGGGCATTTCGACGTGATCCAGGCACTGGACGACGAGATCGAGGGCCTCGAGGACGCTCTTTTCGACGACAACCCGACGACAGCGGGTAAACGCCAACTGCAGCGCCGGACCTTCGCGCTGCGCAAAGCGTTGGTGCAGGCCAGGCGCGTGGTGCTGCCGATGCGCGAGGTGGTGAACACCATCACTCGCCGCGATTCGAGCGTTCCCGAGCCTCTTCGCCCGTACTTCGAAGACCTTTACGACCATGTCCTGCGGGCAGCGGAATGGACCGAATCTCTGCGGGACATGATCTCGTCGGTGTTCGAGACCAACTTGTCACTCCAGGACGCGCGCCTGAACTCGATCATGAAGAAGCTGACCTCGTGGGCCGCAATCATCGCGATCCCGACGGCCGTCACGGGTTTCTACGGCCAAAACGTGCCCTATCCAGGCTTTGCCAAGGACTGGGGCTTCTACATGAGCGCGGCCATCATGATCACGCTGGTCGTGGCCCTGTACACAACTTTCAAGCGCAAGGACTGGCTGTAGGCCCCGTTCGGCTAGGCTGGTCGGCGGGTCGTAACTGGCGCATCGAGGTGGGTCACCACCGGGGATCGGCCCGGAGGACCTGCCGCGCGCCTGGGCTAGCAGCAATGGCTAACCACGCCGCCCTCGTACCGTCTATGGCAGGAGTCAGACACCATGACCGCATCGTCCACGAGCCCCGTCTCGACCAGTCCAGTTGCCGGCAGCCCGGCGTACGACAGCGCGGTCGCATCAACGGCATATCGCAGCGCTTTGGAAGTTATCGGTGCCGTTGAACCGCGCATTGCCGCAGCGATAACCCAGGAGCTGGCCGATCAGCGTTCCTCGTTGAAGCTGATCGCGAGTGAAAACTATGCGAGTCCGGCGGTACTGCTGACCATGGGCAACTGGCTTTCGGACAAGTACGCCGAGGGCACCGTCGGCCACCGCTTCTACGCCGGATGCCAGAACGTCGACACCGTTGAGTCGCTCGCGGCCGAACACGCGCGCGAATTGTTCGGCGCCGAGTACGCCTACGTCCAGCCGCATTCGGGGATCGACGCGAACCTCGTCGCGTTCTGGTCGGTGCTTGCCCAGCGCGTCGAGGCTCCGGCGCTGGTCCAGGCCGGCGTGAAGAACGTCAACGACCTGTCTGAACAGGATTGGACGGTGCTGCGGCGGGCGTTTGGCGATCAGCGGCTGCTCGGGATGTCGCTCGATGTCGGCGGCCACCTGACCCATGGCTTCCGGCCCAATATCTCCGGCAAGATGTTCACGCATGCCTCGTACGGCACTGACCCGGTGACCGGGCTGATCGACTACGGCGCAGTTGCCGCCAAGGCACGGGAATTCAAGCCGCTGATTTTGATGGCCGGTTATTCGGCTTATCCGCGCAAGGTGGACTTTGCCAAGATGCGTGAGATCGCCGACGAGGTTGGCGCCACGCTGATCGTCGATATGGCGCATTTCGCCGGGCTGGTCGCAGGCAAGGTTTTCAGCGGTGATTTCAACCCCGTTCCGTTCGCGCACATCACCACCACGACGACGCACAAGTCCTTGCGGGGGCCGCGCGGCGGTGCCGTGCTGGCGCAACCGGAGTTCGCCGAGTTCGTGGACAAGGGCTGTCCGATGGTGCTCGGTGGTCCGCTCGCCCACGTCATGGCCGCCAAGGCGGTTGCCTTTGCTGAAGCGCGCACACCCGCCTTTGCGACCTATGCCCAAGCCGTGGTCGACAACGCGGTGAGCTTGGCCGAGGGCCTGAAGAGCCGCGGGGGCAAGCTCGTGACGGACGGAACCGAGAATCACCTCGTACTGCTCGACGTCACGAACTTCGGCCTGACCGGCCGGCAGGCCGAATCCGCCCTGGTCGACGCGGGAATCGTGACGAACCGTAACTCGGTGCCACACGACCCGAACGGCGCCTGGTACAGCTCGGGCGTCCGCCTCGGCACGCCCGCTTTGACCTCGCGGGGATTCGGGGCAGCTGAATTCGACCGGACCGCCGAGCTGATCGTCGATGTCCTGACTGCTGCGACTGCGGCTTCGGCACCCAGCGGTGGGTTGTCCAAGGCGAAGTACGTTCTGCCTGCAGATGTTGCCGAGAAGACCCAATCCGCGGCGCTGGAGTTGCTCGAGGCCAACCCGCTGTACCCGGGTCTGGACGTCAGCTGACGATGGTCGGTCGGTCAGCCGGCGATACGCGACGGTAGCTGGTCGCCGGGTCCGGCAGCGGACAGCGCCGTGACAAGTGCGTGCACCAGCGCGGGAACATCTTCGGAATACACCCGCGCGGTCGAAACGCAACGGTCCTCGCGCCAGACGCTCAAGACGACGAACCCGTCTTCGACGTGGTGGGTGACCCGCAGCGCGCGGCCTTCCCCGCGAGGATCTTCGAACACCTCGCTGCCGTCAGACACCAGGGCCAGGGGCCCGCGTTCGTGCGCCATTCCTCAATCATGCTGTCGCGCCGACCAAAGGGCAACGGTGGCTTTCGTTCAGCGCAGCCCGCTGACGATCAACTCCGCCTTCTGAAATTCCTTGACCGATGAGTAGCCGCACTTAGCCATCACCCGGGCGACGCTGCCGAAGAGGTTCCGCTCACCGCTGGCGTCCGCGGTCGGGCCTATGAGCACCTCTTCAAGCGATGCGCGGTCCTCAGGCTCGGTGCCCAGATCGACGAGCGCGGACCGGGGCAGTCTCGGGTGTGAGGCTGTGGCGTCCCAGTACTTACCGCCGCCGGGCGCCTCGGCGGCGATGGCCAATGGCTCGCCCAACATCACGGCGTCGGCCCCGCACACCAGCGCCTTCGCGATGTCGCCGCCGGTTGCCATATCGCCGTAGGCGATCAGATGGACGTAACGCCCGCCCGTCTCGTCGAGATACGCCCGGCGAGCGGCGGCAGCGTCTGCGATTGCGGTGGCCATCGGCACCTCGATGCCCAAGGCCGAGTGAGTGGTTGAGCCGGAATGGGCTCCGTAGCCGACGATCACCCCGGCCGCACCGGTTCGCATCAGATGCAGTGCGGTCTGGTAATTGGTGCAACCGCCGACGAGTACCGGGATATCGAGCTCGGCGATGAAGGTTTTGAGGTTCAGCGCACCGTCTGCCGCGTGTTCGGACGCGACGTGCTCAGCAGAGATGATCGTGCCTTGAATAACCAGAATGTCCGGGCCAGCTTTGAGCACCGCCGGCGCCAGCGCCATCGTGTGTTGCGGCGACAGGCGTACCGCGACCCGCACGCCGGCGGCCCGGAGGTCAGAGACCCGGCGCGCGAGTAACTCGTCAGAAACCGGCTCGGCGTAGATCCGTTGTAGCTGGGCGGTGCTACAGCCGCCGTCGTCCGAGATCTGATCGAAGACCTCGGCTGGGTCTTCATAGCGAGCCCAGAGACCCTCGCCGTTGAGCACCGCCAGACCACCGAGCCGTTCGATCTCGATCGCCGTGTCGGGCGACACCACGGCGTCTGAGGGTGCAGCTACCAGGGGCAGGTCGAAAGTGTGAGCATCGATCGTCCAGGCAGTGGACACGACCGTGGACCCGCGGGTGCGCCGCGTGGGAACGAGGGCAATTTCGTCGAGGTGATAACCCCGTCGCGCCTCGCGGCCAAGTCCGATCTCAACGGTTTCAGGCATACCTACAGTCTCGCATTCTCGGCGCGTACATCGCGGGCGTGCCCGTAATTGTGGGCATCAAACCTGCGCTTTGACTGTCAATCACCGCAAGTTCGCCGCCAATCACCGCAAGAATTCGGCGAGATCGCATAGCATCTTCCGTAAATACCACACATTGAACTAACATGAAGTTAACCGCAGCCGCGTAACTCGATCTTGCGACCGTGGAAAAGCTCGAAAGCCGGGCCAGCGACGTGGCTGGTTCGACCTGCGTAGACCATCGTGCTTCACACACGCGAGTGAGGTCGCCGTGCCGAAGACGCAGCGACCGTCGCTACGCCAGTTGTCGCTGTTCAGCGCCTTCTGGTACGGGACGGTGATCGCGGGCTGGGCGTTGCTCTGCTACGCCTGCGTGATGGTCGCGACCTCGTCGCTCGAGGTCGCCGGCGCACCCCTGGTCATGACCGCGATCCTGCTCGTCGTGCTGGAGTTGCTACCGCTGGTTCAGGGCCGCGGGCATGACCCCCAGGGCGTCGTCATGTCGACGGCCTTCGTCTGCGCAATGCTGTTTCTCTGGGGCATCTGGCCGGCCGTCCTGGTGGTCTCTATCGCTGCCCTCGCGTCCGACCTACGGGTGGGCAAGTCGGCTTGGAAGGTCTTCTTCAACGTAGGTCAATACAATCTTTCGGTTGCAGCAGGCGCATTGGTCATGCTGCTGACCAATCACACTCCGTCGCTGGAAGAACCGCTTGCCCGCATCAACGGTGAAGACCTCTTCTGGATGGTCGGCGTCTGGGTGGCCTACTTCGTCACCAACGACGTGCTCGTCTCCGGCGTACTCGCCTGGACGGACTCCTTCACGGCAATCCTGTTCGACGACTTCCGGCATTACACCGCGATGACCTTCGCCGTACTGGCCCTCTCACCGCTCGTCGTGGTCATGGCGCAGAACCTCTGGATTCTCCTGCCCCTGCTACTCATTCCGCTCCTGCTGATCTATCAGACCGCCCAGATGTCGCTGGAGAAGGAGCACCAAGCCGGCCACGATTCGCTCACCGGTTTGCCGAATCGCACGCACCTGCTTGAGTCACTGCAAGAAGCCCTGGCCCGCGCAGGTCGGGACGCGAGCCCGTTCGGCCTGCTGGTGATCGATCTCGACCATTTCAAAGAGGTCAACGACACGCTGGGTCACCCTGTCGGCGACAAGATCCTTATTCACTTCGCCGAGCGGCTCTCCTGGGCTGTGCGGACGGAAGATCACGTGTCCCGATTAGGTGGCGACGAGTTCGCCGTCATTGTCAGCGACGCTGACCCGGCCACGGCCCGCGCCCTGGCCGATCGGATTCGGCAATCACTGTCGAGCCCGATCACGCTCGACGGAATGCTTTTCGACATCGAGGCATCTATCGGCATTGCCACCTACCCCGAACACGGGCCCGGTCCCGATGATCTACTCCGGTTCGCCGACGTCGCGATGTATGACGCGAAGGAAAGCCGTTCCGGCGTAGCCACCTACGACCCGAACCGCGATCGCAATTCGACCGATCGGTTGCGGTTACTCGGTGAGCTTCGCCAGGCGATGGACGACAATGCCCTGACCCTGCACTACCAGCCAAAGGTGTCGATGCGCGACGGGTCACTGCTCGGCGTAGAGGCCATGATTCGATGGGAACACCCGCAGCGCGGGTTCGTATCGCCGGACGAGTTCATTCCGTTGGCCGAACGATCCGGCATCATGCCGCAGCTGACCGAGCGGGTCGTCACGCTGGCCTTCCGCCAGATGGCGCACTGGCGAAGTTGTGGCCTGGACGTCAAGGTTGCCGTCAATGTCTCGGTCACCGACCTCGCCGGCGGTCGTCTTGCCGCGCTGGTTGCCGCGAAACTGCGCGAACACGCTTTGCCCGCAGGCAGCTTGCAGCTGGAGATCACCGAACGCATCGTCGCCCGCGAGACCGATGAGCTCAATGTGGTGCTTGCCGATCTGGCCGCGATGGGGGTGACCCTGAGCCTGGACGACTTCGGGACCGGATACTCGTCGTTGCTCCGGCTGCAGTCACTGCCCGTGGACGAGATCAAGATCGACCGTGCCTTCGTTTCTCGTTTGTCCAGTGGGGATTCCGAGCCGGGAATCGTCAAGGCAGTCATCGACCTGGCCCACGCGCTCGGCGTCCCGGCGATCGGCGAAGGTGTCGAAAACGAAGAGGAATGGACGAAGCTGCACGCGCTCGGCTGCGATGGCGGCCAGGGTTGGCATATCGCCGCGCCCATGCCCGCCGAGCAAGCTACGGAGTGGATAAGGTCGCACCTGCATGTCCGCGCGACGGCAACCAAGCGCCTCGCGTCCTGACCAGCTCCAAACCGCGAATCGTGTAACGCTCGGCACCCCTACGATGCCGAGCGTTACACGATTCGCCGGGGTTCGGGGTTAGGAGCCGGGCCGCACCGGTTCAGCCGGAGTAGTTCGGCGCCTCGACGGTCATCCGAATATCGTGCGGATGCGACTCCTTCAGCCCGGCGGCGGTGATCCGAACGAATTGTCCGTTGTCTTGCAACTGGGCGATGGTGTGCGCGCCGACGTAGAACATCGACTGACGCAGACCGCCGATCAACTGGTAGGCAACCGCCGCGAGCGGACCGCGATAAGGCACCTGACCCTCGACGCCTTCAGGGATGATCTTGTCGTCGTCGGTGACATCGCCCTGAAAGTAACGATCTTTCGAGTACGACTTGCCACGGCCCCTGCTCTGCATGGCACCGAGTGACCCCATGCCGCGGTAGGACTTGAATTGCTTGCCGTTGATGAACACCAGCTCGCCCGGGGACTCTTCGCAACCGGCCAGCAGCGAACCGAGCATCACCGTGTCTGCACCGGCCACGAGGGCCTTCGCAATGTCGCCGGAGTACTGCAGCCCACCGTCACCGATGACGGGGACGCCTGCTGCCTTCGCTGCCAACGCTGCCTCATAGATGGCCGTGACCTGCGGGACTCCGACACCAGCTACGACGCGGGTGGTGCAGATCGAGCCGGGCCCGACACCGACCTTGATCCCGTCCGCGCCGGCGTCGATCAACGCCTGGGCACCGGCCCGGGTCGCGACATTGCCCCCGACGATGTCCACGGCTTCAGCGGCCGACTCGGCCTTGAGCCGGCGGATCATGTCGGTCACGCCGGAAGCGTGCCCGTTCGCTGTATCCACAATGAGGAGATCTACGCCCGCTTCGACCAACGCCATCGCGCGCTTCCAGGCGTCGTCGAAGAAGCCGACCGCTGCGCCGACCCGCAACCGCCCCGCAGCGTCCTTGGTCGCCAGCGGGAATTGCTCGCTCTTCGTGAAATCCTTGACCGTGATCAGGCCCTGCAGCCGACCGGCAGCGTCGATCAATGGCAACTTCTCGATCTTGTTCTTGGCGAGCAGGCCAAGGGCAACGTCTTTGTCCACGCCCACCGGTGCCGTCACCAGGGGCATGGCCGTCATGACCTCTGACACCGGACGCGAGAAATCTGTCTCGAAACGAAGGTCCCGATTGGTCACGATGCCTACGAGCAGGCCATCGCGATCGATAACCGGTAACCCCGAAATTCGGTACCGACTACACAGCTCGTCGACCTCGGCCAGGGTCGCGTCCGGCCGCGTTGTCACCGGGTGGGTGACCATGCCAGCCTCGGAACGCTTCACCAGGTCGACCTGTTGCGCCTGCTCTTCGATCGACAAGTTGCGGTGCAGGACGCCCAGACCACCTTGCCGGGCCATCGCGATCGCCAACCTGGACTCGGTGACAGTGTCCATGGCGGCGGAAACGAGCGGAACCCGAAGCTGGATGTTGCGCGACAACCACGTCGAGGTGTCGACTTCGCTCGGAATCACGTCGGTTGGCCCCGGCAGCAACAAGACATCGTCGAAGGTCAGACCCAGTTCGGCGAACTTCGCAGGTACCGCATCGGCCGAGGCTCGCAGACCATCAGACGGGATATGGACACTCACGATGTTCTCCTCAGGCCGCGGTATCTCATTCTATGACAGCGTCGACCCCTCTCATGACACGTCGGCCTGCCACGTCGCTCTGACCCGTCGTGTCGTCATCAGACGATCCTCAGCAGGGTCGTTGGCGGCGCAACGACCATGATTTCCCTGAGGACGATCCGTGACAAACATCAGGGGTGATTCAGGGTTGTCCCCACTACAGCTGTCGACTCCCATGCAGCAACCTCATCTGTGGTCGTGGGTTTCCGTACCAGCCCCGCCACACACGAGCGAGACCCGCATCAGCGAGAAAGGCACCTCATGAATTCGCCCACTCCGTCCGCCGATATCAACACCGACTCGATGTACCCAACGACTCAGACAGGTTCTGGGCCGGCCGGCGCGGCGAGGTATGCCCCGGCCGCGCGAGCGATCAATGTGAGCAAGATCTATGGCAGCGGCGACACCCATGTCCGCGCCCTCGACAACGTTACGGTCGACTTCGGCCGCGCCGAGTTCACCGCCATCATGGGTCCGTCCGGGTCTGGCAAGTCGACGTTGATGCACTGCCTGGCCGGACTCGACAACGCGACTTCTGGATCGGTGCTGATCGGCGACACCGAGTTGGTCGGCCTGTCGGACAAAAACATGACCAAGCTGCGACGCGATCGAATCGGGTTTGTCTTCCAGTCGTTCAACCTCGTACCCACGCTCACTGCGATCGAGAACATCACGCTTCCGATGGACATCGCCGGCCGCAAGATCGATCAGCAGTGGGTCGATTCGGTCATCGATACCCTCGGCCTGCGAGACCGTCTCGGCCATCGCCCGTCCGAGCTGTCCGGCGGCCAGCAACAGCGGGTCGCGTGCGCCCGAGCGCTGGCGAGCCAGCCCGAGATCATCTTCGGCGACGAGCCCACCGGCAACCTCGATTCGCGTTCGTCCAGCGAGGTGCTAGGCATTCTGCGCAACTCGGTCACCCATCTGCAGCAGACGGTGGTCATCGTCACGCACGACCCGCGCGCGGCAAGCTACGCCGACCGAGTCGTGTTCCTTGCCGACGGCAAGATCGTGGACGAGATGCGTTCGCCCACCGCAGATTCGGTTCTGGACCGGATGAAGAACCTCGAGGCGGTCTGAGCCATGTCGACCTCCACCCTGCAGCGACCGAGCCAACCGCCCAGCGGCACCGGTCCTACGCGCTACAAGTCAAGCCCGAAGTCCACGATGCGCAAGGTTTCACTGCGCAATCTCGCCGCCCACAAGGTCCGGCTCGCGCTGACCGTGCTGTCCGTCGTCCTCGGCACCGCGTTCGTGGCCGGCTCGTTCGTCTTCACCGATACACTCGGTCACACCTTCCACGGCTTGTTCTCCGATGTGGCAAAGGGTGTCGACGTTCAGGTGAGCGGCCCCGAGGACGGCAGCAGCGGGGTGCCGCTGGCCGATGTCGACAAGATCAAGGCGATGCCTGGAGTTGGCGCCGTCGATCCACAGGTCGGTGGCTCGATCGTGCTGATCGGGTCGAACGGTAAATCCGTCCAGGGCGGCGGCGCCCCGAGCGAGGGCCTTTCATATTCGCCACCTGGACAGATCATCGGCGATCCGTACAAGTTCGTCAGCGGCTCTGCCCCGACCCAGCCGAACGAGATCGCACTCAACAAGGGTGCGCTGAAGCTGGCAAAGCTCCAGGTCGGCGATCACACGAAGGTGGTGGTGCCAAGCTTCGGAACTCTCAACGTGACGATCTCCGGCGCTTACGACACGAAGGCCGACACCGGCGGCTACATCGGTGCCCTGTTCGCCCGCGATCAGGCGTTGAAATTATTCACCGACGGCAGCCACGTGGGCACCGTGAACGTTGCCGCCGCGCAAGGCTCGGGAACGACCGCGACGCAGGAGTCGCTCAAAGCTGAGATGACCAAGGCCTTCCCGCAGCTGACGGTGAAGACCGGCAAGCAGGTCACTGCGGACACCCAACATGATGTCGACACGGCGCTGAAGTTCATCAACATCTTCTTGCTTGCCTTTGGGGCCATCGCCCTGCTCGTCGGAACGTTCATCATCTACAACACCTTCTCGATGATCGTCGCCCAGCGATTGCGAGAGCTCGCGTTACTGCGGGCTGTCGGCGCCAACCGCAAGCAGATCAGCCGCTCCGTCCTCTTCGAGGCTCTCATCGTCGGCCTGGTCGGCAGCATCCTCGGCATCGCCGGTGGCGTTGGCCTGGCTTACGGGCTGCGTGCATTGCTCAACAGCTTCAACGTCGGCCTGCCGAACGGCCCCTTGCAATTGACCCCACGCACCATCGTCGTCGCGCTGCTGGTTGGCGTGGTCGTAACCGGCTTCAGCGCGTACTCCCCCGCCCGTCGTGCCGCCAAGGTCCCTCCGGTCGCGGCTATGCGAGAGGAATTCGCCTCGGCGGGCACCTCATTGCGCCGCCGGACGATCATCGGCTCGATCTTCGGCGTGCTCGGAGTGCTGGCACTCGTTGGTGGCGGTCTCTCCAAGGCGGGCGGCGGAGCGGCCGGCCTGGTCGGCATCGGTGCGCTCGCCCTGATCATCGGCGTGCTGCTCGGCGCACCAGCGCTGTCGCGTCCGATTGTCGGTCTGATCGGTATGCCACTGGCGAGGCCCTTCGGCCCGGTCGGCAGGCTGGCCAAGACGAATGCCGTACGCAATCCCCGCCGGACCGCAGCCACAGCGTTCGCTTTGACCCTGGGTCTGATGCTGGTCACGGCCATCGCGGTCTTCGGATCGTCGGCCAAGAAGAGCATCAACGCGCTCGTGGACAACGGCGTCACGGCGGACTACATCCTCACCGGCCCGGACGCGATCGGTGTGCCGATCGGCGCCGGACAGGCAGCAACCAAGGTCGAGGGCGTGAAATCCGCTGTGGCGTTGGAACCTGTCGATGTCAAGATCAACGGCTCAGACAGCGAGGGCACCGGTGTCGACGGATCGCTGGCCGACGTGCTGCCGTTCCACCTGATCGCCGGCACCGGGGACTTCAGCGGCCACAACATCCTGGTTTCCAAGACCTCCGCCAGCGACCACCACTGGTCAGTGGGTTCGACGGTCGTACTGACCTCCCGTGATGACAAGGCAATCAATACCAAAGTCACGGGTATCTATTCGGACAATCAGTTGCTGGGGCCGTGGCTGGCATCAGGCGATCTGTACCGCGAGGTCACCGCAAGCAACGAACGCCTCGACATGGTCGTACTGGTCAAGGGCCAACCGGGCACCGATCTGGCGGCCCTGCGGACGAATCTCGAACGCGCCACCGACCCGTACCTGGTCGTGAAGGTGCAGGACAAGAAGGAGTTCAAGGGTACGCAGGCCAGCCAGATCAACGGGTTGCTCGGGGTGCTGTACGGCTTGCTCGCGCTGGCCATTGTGATTGCCGTCCTCGGCATCATCAACACCTTGGCGCTGTCGGTCGTCGAGCGCCGGCGTGAGATCGGGATGCTGCGCGCAGTGGGCATGCTTCGACCTCAGGTGCGCCGGACGATCTACCTGGAATCTGCGCTCATCGCCGTCTTCGGCGCGATCGTAGGTGTGGTTTTGGGCCTGACCTTCGGAGCATTGTTCGTACGGACCTTGCGCGACCAAGGGCTGAACCAGTTGGCAATTCCGTACGGGCAGTCGGTGTTCATGCTCGTGCTTGCCGGGCTCGTCGGCGTACTGGCAGCCCTATGGCCGGCGGCGCGAGCAGCTCGTACGAAACCGCTGGAAGCGATTGCGGATCTGTGACGCCCGCTGACGCCGTTGTCTGAGTAGAGGACGAATTCCCGGCGAAAGTTGCCGGGAATTCGTCGCGTCCGGCAAAGGCGCGTTACCGTGGGAGGCGTGAGCCATCACGATCCGTCTTGGGATTCGAGCAGCGACCCGCAGTGGAGCCGGCTGTGGGAACAGCACACCGGCCCGTTGGACCCGTTTTTGGACGATCCGAATGACCCTTCGGCGCTACTCGACGACCTGGATCCGGTCGAGCCACTGACCGATACCGACCGCCGTGAGATCGCGGCCGACCTCGCCGAACTCGAGGAGTTCGAGGTAGCGCTCACGCCACACGGCATTCTCGGTATCGTCGTGGACTGCGGCGATTGCGGCGAGCAGCACTACTTCTCGTGGGCGTTGATGGCGGCCAACCTGCGTAGCTTGCTCGGCGATGGTCGAACGGGCATGCACGAGCCGGCGGCAGAGCCCAGTGCGGACTCCTATGTCTCCTGGGACTACGCCCGCGGATTCACCGACGCCCTCGCCGCTCACCGCACCTGACGGTTGGTCGAGGCCAGTCACTAACTCTGCTCACTAACTCTGCGTCACCTTCGCGCGCGCAGCTCGTTACCCCCATCGAAGACCGCGCACCATGTCGGGCCGCGGTTCGGGTACCGGGAGGTAGCCATGGCAGACGTTTCGCGATTACCTGCACCGCGCGTAGCTGACTGGGAATGGCAGACCGGTGGCGCCTGCCGTGGGCTGGACTCGTCAACATTCTTCCATCCGGAGAATGAGCGGGGTCCGTCCAAGATGCGTCGGGAACGCCAGGCCAAAGAGGTTTGCGCGAGGTGCCCGGTGACTCAGCGGTGCCTGCAGTGGGCTTTGGAGACCCGGGAACCGTACGGGGTGTGGGGTGGCAGAACCACCGAAGAGCGAGCACTGATGATCCGGCTGCGCACGGCCGTCTGACGAAGCGACGGTTGTAGCGAGCCACGACAGACGAACTCCCCGCTCGCATTGCGGACGATGCGAGCGGGGAGTTCCTTTAACAATGTGCGCTATTGCTCGAGATTTTGCTCAAGCACAGTTCACTTAGTGCGCGTGACCGTGGCCACCGTGGTTGTGTGCTTCGGGCTCTTCCTCGGCCGGCTTCTCGACGATGGCCGACTCGGTCGACAGCACGAGGGCCGCAACCGAAGCAGCGTTCGCCAGGGCAGCCTTGGTGACCTTGACCGGGTCGACGATGCCAGCAGCGAGGAGGTCGACGTACTCACCGGTGGCGGCGTTCAAGCCGTGCCCAGCCGGCAATTCACGAACCTTGCCGACCACCACATAGCCTTCGAGCCCGGCGTTGTTGGCAATCCAGCGCAGCGGCTCGGCGAGCGAGTCCGCCACGATGCTGACGCCCGTCGCCTCGTCGCCAGTGAGCGACAGAGCCTTCAATGACTCACCGGCCTGCACGAGAGCGGCACCGCCACCGGCGATGATGCCCTCTTCGACCGCCGCGCGAGTGGCCGCGATGGCGTCCTCGATGCGGTGCTTCTTCTCCTTGAGCTCGACCTCGGTGGCCGCGCCGACCTTGATGACACCGACGCCGCCGGCCAGCTTGGCCAACCGCTCCTGGAGCTTCTCGCGGTCCCAATCGGAATCGGTGGTCTTGATCTCGGACTGGATCTGCGAGATGCGACCCTCGATGTCGTCCTGCTTGCCGCCACCGTGGGTGACAGTCGTCAGGTCCTTGGTCACGACGACGCGACCGGCAGAACCGAGATCTTCCAGACCGACCTGGTCGAGCTTGAGACCAACCTCGGGCGAGATGACCTGAGCACCGGTGACGATCGCCAAGTCCTGCAGGAACGCCTTGCGGCGGTCACCGAAGAACGGGGCCTTGACCGCGACGACTGCGAACGTCTTGCGGATCGCGTTGACGACCAGCGTCGAAAGTGCCTCGCCATCGATGTCTTCGGCAATGATGACGAGTGGCTTGCCTGCGCCGATGACCTTTTCCAACAACGGAAGGATGTCAGTGATCGAACTGATCTTCTGGGTCGTGATCAGCAGGTACGGGTCATCGAAGGAGGCGACCTGGGTCTCAGGGTCCGTCACGAAGTACGGCGAGATGAAGCCCTTGTCGAACTGCATACCCTCGGTGAACTCGAGCTCGGTCGCCATCGTGTTCGACTCTTCGACGGTGATGACGCCGTCCTTGCCGACCTTGGTCATCGCTTCGCCGATCAGGGCACCGATGATCGGGTCCTGAGCAGAGATGGTGCCAACGTGGGCGATGCTTGCTTCGGTGTCCACCGCGACGGCGGCGGCGTCGAGCGCCTCGCAGACAGCGGTAACAGCGGCATCGATGCCGCGCTTGAGACCGGCCGGGTTCGCACCGGCAGCGACGTTCCGCATGCCGCTGTTGACCAGGGCCTGAGCGAGCACGGTGGCGGTCGTGGTGCCGTCGCCGGCAACGTCGTTGGTCTTGGTGGCCACCGACTTCGCGAGCTGCGCGCCGAGGTTCTCGAACGGGTCGGTCAGCTCGATCTCACGAGCAATGGTGACACCGTCGTTGGTGATCAACGGCGGGCCGTAAGACTTGTCGAGGACTACGTTGCGACCCTTCGGGCCGAGCGTCACCTTGACGGTGTTGGCCAACTTGTCGACGCCGCGCTCGAGCGAACGTCGGGCGTCCTCGTTGAAGCTGAGGATCTTCGCCATGTTTGTTCCTTTCTTGTGTCACATTGAACCGCGGTCGTGACATTCGCGGCCGGGATCGCGGAACCGACAACGCCCCGGTCACGCACGCTGTATGCGGCGCCCGGGGCGTGGCCAGAGGATTTACTTGACGATGACAGCGAGTACGTCGCGCGCCGAGAGCACCAGGTATTCCTGGCCGGCGTACTTGACCTCGGTGCCGCCGTACTTCGAGTACAGGACGACGTCGCCCTCGCTCACGTCGACGGGGATGCGGTTACCCCGCTCGTCAACGCGACCCGGGCCGACAGCCAGCACGGTGCCTTCCTGAGGCTTCTCCTTGGCGGTGTCCGGAATGACGATGCCAGACGCGGTCGTGGTCTCGGCCTCAAGGGCCTGAACGACGATACGGTCCTCGAGCGGCTTGATGTTGACCTTGGTGGCGGTCACGATCAGCTCCCCTCCTGGGGTCTTTGAAGAGTATGAGTGGATATCTGTATGGAGACTTGCTTGGTCCGGTCGGGCTGCCGTCGCGGGGGTCAGCCAGGCCTTAACTAGCACTCTAGCCGCGAGAGTGCTAGCTCTCAACACTGGGAGGCTGCCGGGTTTGGCGCAGACTGCGGTTACGGGCTCAGCGCGCTGTCGTTACGGGTTCGGTGCGCTGCCGTTACGGGTTCGGCGCGGCTGCGCGTCAGGGGCAGACTGGGTCGGTGCTCCCTGATCTCGACGACCCGGTCCGCCGACGACGATTCGAAGCCGCGATCGCCCTTGCCGCGACGGTGCCCGAGACAGATCCGGTGCGCCGGGTGGCCCACGTTCGGGCTCTGATCGCGGCGCAGTCCCGTTCCGGCACCCACGCTGCCGACGGCCCAGACTCGGGGACTGCCGAGTTCACGAGCGCCGAGTTAACGAGCGCCGAATTCATGACGGCGGCGTTCGCGCAGGCCGAGCTTCGCAAGCGTGCGAGCGACAAGTTCGGCTCGGCCGCCGATCAGCTGTATTTCACCTCCGACGGTTTGCAACAGTCGACCCGCCGGGAGGTCGCCGATCACCGAGCTGACCGTTTCGAGCGCGCCGGGCTCGCCACCGTCCTGGATCTGTGCTGCGGCATCGGAGCTGATGCGCTTGCATTCGAGCGCGCCGGGCTGGTCGTCGAGGCGGTTGAACGTGAACCGGCGACTGCCCAGATCGCCCGCGCCAACCTCGCGGCCGGGGCCGCAGGGGATGCAGGTCCGGCTCGGGTGATCGTCGGAGCTGCGGAGGACGCTGACTGGTCCACGGCCGAGTCGGTCTTCATCGATCCGTCCCGACGTAGTGCCCGCGGTAGAACCTTCGACCCGGCCGCGTACTCGCCTGCCTTTGATTTCGTCACTGAGGTGATCCGCACGGCGACCTGGGCTGCGGCCAAGCTGGGTCCAGGCCTCGATCATGCGCTGATTCCACCGGGGGTCGAGGCCGAATGGACGTCATTTCGCGCGGGCGTGAAAGAGGCAGTCCTGTGGTCGAGGGGATTCACCGAGCCGAGTGTCACGCGCAGGGCCACGGTGCTTTCGGCGCTCCGTCCGAAGCTCAGCCTTACCGACGCTGACCCGGCTGAGACGGCCATCGGCGCCATCGGCAGCTACCTGTACGAACCGGACGGCGCAATCATCCGGGCCGGACTAGTCCAGCAGGCTGCGGCGGTCCTCGGGGGCTGGCGGATAGACGAGCATCTGGCCTACCTCAGCACTGACCAGGCGCCGAACGGCACGTGGAATGCGCTGGCAAAGGGTTACCGAGTGCTGGAGACGTTGCCGTACTCGGTGAAGCGCCTGCGTACCGAACTACGCCGACGCGAGGTCGGCATCGTGGAGATCAAGAAGCGCGGAGTCGACATCGACCCTGCGGTGCTCCGGCGGGAGTTGAAACCCAGCGGGCCCAACTCGATCACGGTGCTGCTGGCGAGGGTCGGCGAAAAGCGTCTGGCCGTGCTCGCCGAACCAGTTGGTATACCCACAGGTCGCCATAGCGACCCGGACGTATACCGATCCGGCGATCACGGCCGCTGATGCCGCCGCTGAACCGAGTTGGTATACCCACAGGTCGCCATAGCGACCCCGACGTATACCGACCTGGCGCATCGGACTGGGCGACAACGTCCCGAACAGCACGGGCCGAGTCAGCTGGTGGTGCCGGTCAGCCCAGACACGAAGGGGTGTACCTGAAAGTCGCAGGCCCGGAGATCGATCGGCGCTCCGCCGACCATCTCGCCCGTCGGCAAGCCGACCAGGACGGTCACGAAGCTCGTGCAAAGGGTGGCTCCGCCGGCGGGGGTCAGATCGGCTGAGTCGATGGCAGCACTCGTCGATCGTCCCGGCGGAACGAGGACGATCGGCGGCGCGGTGTCATTCAAGACCCCACGCCCGGACGGGCCGACCAGCTCGGTATGAGCTGTCACAACGTCATCGACCGACGAAACTCCAACGACCGCCGGGTAGCCCTCGATCACGCAGTCGTGCGGCGAGGAATTGGTGAGGCTCACCGTGCCACTGGTCGGCGGCGAGCTGCCCTGCCCGGCAGTGCGCGCTCCCGTGGTCACCTTCAGGCGCACATCAGAGACCTTGCACGCGGGGGCCACCAGTTTCGGAGCGGACGCCGCAAACGCGTCGGTCGCGGTCGCGGTAAATGTGAATGAGTAAATGCTGCCGACATTCGCCGGTGGCACCTTGGCAGTGCCGGTACCGAGCGGTCCCGCTGCCGTAGCGGTGACGGTCGTACTCGAGCCTTGCACAGCCACCGAGACGACGTGCAGGTTCTGCGCAGGCCGAATCAACGTGGCGATGATGCGGTCATCGTCGGAATGGTCGATCACGTGAACCAAGCTCGGGTACCGCTCGCCGGAAGAGTCCGAGCAGCGCGCCGAGATGACGGCCAGGTCTGGGTGCCCGGCGGTCCGCATCGGCACATTCGCCTCTTCGGAGGCAGCTTGTCCGGGACGGGCATTACAGGTGAGGCCATAGCGATTGGGCACCGACAGATCGGGGCCCGGGGTGGTGACCGACGGTTCGGGTAGCGCTTGGAGAGATTTGCGACCGCGGTCAGCGCGGCTGATGTTGACCAGCGCGGCGCAGATCAGGACGACGACCAGTCCAGCAACTGCCCACCATTTCGTCCTCACCTAACCATTGAACGCCAACTCGAGCCGATCCGAACGGCTCAGCCGCTGCCGCTCTGTCCGGTGATCAGCGGATGCACCTCGAGCCCACAGCCGGCGAGCGTGGACGGGAAGGTTCGGTCCAATCCGTACCCCCCGAACTGCACTCGAAGGTGATCGGTGGCCGCACAACTAGCCGCAACCGGTAGCCGAGCTTCGGCCAAGGCGCTAGCAGTACCGCCGGGATTGAGCACGACGATCGGCGCCACCGAGCCGCCAACTCCACCGTTGGCACCGCGCAGCGTCTGGCTCGCCACCGCACGGCTAGCCTCGCTGATTGCGGTGACGTCCGGGTAGCCCCGCATGACGCAGGGATACACCCCGGTATTGCGCACCTGGATCAGCACCGCATCGGTCGCGTCCGCGTCGGCCGTGATCGCCAGCGACACGCCCCCAGCCGTGCAGTCATTCGCGTACAAGCTCGGCCGCAACGCGGTGAAGGTCTTGCCATCGGCCGCGGCTTCGAAGGCATAGTCGAATGAGCCGTGCTCGCTGGGGCTGTAGCCCCGCACCGTGATCGTGCTGCCGATCACCGTGCCGAAGTCCGCCTGGACGCCCTGAGCTTGGCTGATGAGGGTGCGCACGAGCGTCCCGTCGTCGGTCTCGACGTCCACCTGAGAACTTGACGCGATGCCTTTGGGACCGGTGCAGGTGGTCGCGATGATGGACAGCGCGCGCCCGGTCGTGGCTGCAGCCGTCTTGGCAAGAGTCAACGTACCCAGTGTCGACACCGAACCCAGCTGTGTTGGATCTGGACACCTGACGGGCGTGAAGGTCACCGCGCCGCCTCCACTCGCAGCACTGGACCCGAAATTCGCGCTAGGGCCAGGACTGGCAATTCCACCTTGCACGCCGCTCGCCGGGGACGCCGGCAGCCCATCCGCGAGCTGGGGTGGGCCCGCGGCCGAACCTGCCCCGCCCGAGGACTTCTCAGCGTTCGGGCCGCCGCCATCGCCCACGACCGCCACCCCGATCAGGACGACAACGGCCGCGACGGCGGCGGCGCTGAGTATCAAGCTGCTGGCTCGAAACCGGTTGCGCACCAAGGACAGCCGCGATCTCGGCATCGTCGTGTCGGTCGCGGCCGCACCGATTGTGCGATCGAGAATCTCGGCGATCGCAGTCGACGGAGCGGGCGCGTCCATGGATTTGGATCGCAACACCGACTGCAACTCCTCGGTCAGGCTTCTGTTGCCGGTCATGTCACATTCCTCAAGTAGTACGACCCCACGCTGTCGTCGGCAAAATCCCCGGTGGTTCGCAATGTGGTCAACGCACGGCTGATCAGGCTGCGTACGGTGCCCACCCGGCAGTCCAGCGCTTCAGCGACCTCGGCATCGGCCAGGTCGTGAAAGAAGCGAAGGACGATGGCCGCGCGCTGCCGATCTGATAACGACCCGAGTTCCCGCCAGAGCCGGTCGCGCTCGTCCACGGCAGCCGTCTCGTCCCGAGCCGGACCCGCTCGCTCGGCGAAAGACTCGAACGATTCGTCGAAGTGCACCTCGGTCGATGACGCCCGACGTTTTCCGGCGAGAAATCGGTTGACCATGGCCTTGCGGACGTAGGCGAGCTGGTAGTCGGCGCCCTCGACCTGAGCCCAGCGCGGGTATAGCCACACCAGGTTGTCCTGAACCAGTTCTTCGGCCTCCGGGCCATCCCGAGTCAGCAGGTATGCAGTCTTCAGCAGGGTGTCGGTGTGAGTGCGAACGAACGCTGAGAATTGCTCGTCGAACTGTCCTGGCAGCTGTCTCGAGGGCGGACCTGAGCGCTGCCCTGACCTCCTACCGGTACCCATCACCCTCATTAGACGCCGTGAGGCACCTGCAACGTTGCGCCAGACTTAGATCCGCTCGAAGTCCCACGCATGCGGCGGTCGTTCGACCAGCTCGTCGGGTACCTCGGCAAGCGCTTCGGCGGCACCGCCGGTGGGATCGATCACCACAAGCCGGGGCTCATGGTCTGCGCTGCGGTAGAGGTCGGCAGCTGGGGCGATCCGTTCCTGCACCCAGCCGAGCAGCTCGTCGAGTCTGCCCTGAACGGCAACCGCCTCCCACATCGTTGTATTCGCTGGCGTTGTATTCGCTGGCGTCGAATTGGCTGGCGTGTCCATTCAGACCAGGACCTCTGCGATCGGCATCGCCGAATCAGCCGGGATGTCCAGCTGGGACGGGCGGGCGCCGTTCTTGATCAGCTGAGCACCGAGTGCGGCCACCATCGCACCATTGTCGGTGCACAGTCCCGGCCGCGGCACGCGCAGCCGAATACCCGCTTGCTCGCAACGAAACGCTGCCAGAGCTCGCAGCCGCGAGTTCGCCGCAACCCCGCCGCCCAGCAGGAGAAAATCGATGCCATCGTCCTTTGCCGCGCGAATGGCCTTCGTCGTGAGGACATCGACGACCGCTTCCTGAAAGGACGCCGCCACATCGTTGACCGGCACCGGCTCTCCTGCTCGCTCGCGTGCCTCGACCCAGCGGGCCACCGCCGTCTTCAATCCGGAGAACGAAAAAGCAAACGGCGGGTCACCGGCCCCAGTCAGGCCCCGCGGAAACGCGATCGCCGCCGGATCGCCGTCTACAGCTGCTCGATCGATCAGAGGGCCGCCAGGAAAGCCGAGTCCCAACAGCCGCGCGACTTTGTCGAAGGCCTCGCCTGCCGCATCGTCGCGGGTCGCACCGAGCTCCGTCAGCTCCAGTCCCCCGACCTTGGGCACCCGCAGGATCGAGGAATGACCGCCGGAGACCAGCAAGGCGATGCATGGCTCGTCCAGCGGACCGTTCTCCAGCAAATCCACCGCGACGTGCGCCGACAGGTGGTTCACGCCGTAAAGCGGCTTGTCCAGGGCGAGCGAGTACGCCTTGGCTGCAGCGACACCTACCAGCAGCGCGCCGGCTAGGCCGGGCCCGGCCGTGACGGCAACGGCATCGATGTCGGCGAGTCTGATGCCTGCCTGCGCGCACGCACGATGAACCGTCGGCACCATCGCCTGCAAGTGGGCGCGGCTGGCCACCTCGGGCACGACGCCACCGAACCTGGCATGCTCGTCGACACTTGAAGCTATCGCGTCAGCCAGCAGCGTCGTGCCTCGGACGATGCCGATTCCCGTTTCGTCACAAGATGTTTCGATACCAAGGACGAGTGGCTCGGACCTGAGATCAGTGCCCACGACGGCCACCAGCACGCACGTCGAGCCGCATCGTCAGAGCGTCCACCCGGCCATGGTCGTAATACCCACGACGGACCCCCAGCAACTCGAATCCTTCGCGTTCATAAAGAGTTCGGGCGGCGTCGTTATCGATTCGGACCTCCAGCAATACCTCGTCGGCGCCGCGTCGGATCGCCTCGGCGACGAGCGCCTGGACCAGCTGGGTGCCGATACCGCGGCGCCGCGCTGCGGGTAGCACGCCGACAGTGAGAATCTGCGCCGTCTCACCAATCGTCAACAAGCCTGCACTACCGAGCAACTCAACGGACCGACGAGCTTCCGGTTCACCAGCTTCTGGTTCACCCGCTGCTGCCTCACCGGATCGGCCGGCGACCGATTCTGCGACGAGATAGCAGCGCAGCTCGCTATCGGCGAGTTCATCGAGGTAAGACTGCCTCGACCACGCCTCGCTGCCGAACATGATCTCTTCGTACGGCAAGAGCAGGTCGAGATCCGCCACGGTCATCGGGCGCAGCCGAACCTGGCTCGTTGGCGCCTCGATTGATTCGGACCCGCTCAAAGCTGGCTCACCGCCTTCCGTGCCGCAGGTTCGACAGCGTCCGGCCGGCGGAGGTAGAGCGGGGTGAGTGGTTCGCCGGGTGCGCCTTGGCGAACCCGTTGCATCGCGAGGCCGGCCAGGCCCAGAACAGTCGGAAAGTCGGGCCCGATCAGCGGCAACGCCAGCACCTGCGCGTACTGGCGGCTCCCTGCTCCCGCCATTGCCACTGGATAGCCGACACCGTCGGAGCCAGCAAGCTCGACCAACAGATCAGCAGGCTTCGCCACGGCCGGCGAACCGACGCGGACGCCGTCCAGATATCGAGCCCAATAGACCTCGCGACGTCGAGCGTCCGTGGCCACCAGCAGCGGGCCCTTTTGTTCCTGGTGTCCTTGTCCGCCCTGCCGGACGGCTGCCGCGATAGCGTCCAAAGAGCACACGTCATAGGCGGGAATGCCGAGCGCGTCACTGATCGCCGCCGCCGTGACCAGGCCAACCCGCAGCCCGGTGAACGGCCCCGGACCGACGCCCGCCACCACTGCGGACAGCTGCGCGATTCCGATCGACGCCTGGGCGAGCGCGGCCCGAATCGAGGGTGCCAGCTGTTCGCCGTGTGCTCGGGCGTCCACTACTACCCGTTCGCCGCACAGTCGTGGCGTTGGGCCAGCACAGTCCACAACGCCCGCGGTCACGGCTGCGGAGGAGGTATCGATTACCAGGGCCAGCACGATGATTGAGCTTAGCTGGCCGTCCCGGGCCACACCGACTTAATGCGGTCGCCCCAGGTTCCGTCGATCGGCGTGAGGCTGACCTCGCGAATTTCGGTGTCCGGGCGCCGACCGATCGTCACCTCCAGGCGGGCATCGCTCAGCCGCTCGACGAGCCCGGCGCCCCACTCGACCACGGTCACCGAGTCTGCGATATCGACGTCCAGGTCCATATCGTCGACCTCGTCCAGGGACCGGAGGCGGTAGGCGTCGACGTGCACGAGGGGCAGCCGCCCGCCCTGATGCACCCGAGCGATCACGAAGGTCGGTGACACCACGGGCCCGCGTACGCCGAGGCCGGCGCCGATGCCTTGGGTCAACGCGGTCTTTCCCGCCCCTAATGGGCCGGTCAGGACGAGCAGGTCCCCCGGTTCGAGGATGCCGGCCAGTTTTCGTCCGAACGCGTCCATGTCTACCGGAGTCGGTACCTCGATCAACGGACGGTCCGCGCCCGGCGAGTCGATGACCCGGTCCGGCGCCCAACGGCGCCCGCGTCCGCGACAGCCTCACCCACGAAGTCGACGAGCGGGCCGTTGACCACCTCGGGACGTTCGAGCATCAACAGGTGGCCGGCACCCTCGACCTCGATCAGCTCGGCCCGGGGCAGCGCGGCAGCGATCGCCTCTGCGTGGGACAGCGGCGTGAGTGCGTCGTGGTCGGCGCCGAAGATCAGTGCCCGGCACCCGCTCAAGTTCTGCAGCCCCATCGTCCCGTCATGAGTCATCAACGTTGACCAGAAGTCCGAGACGACATCGACCGGGGTCGCGGAGATCATGTTGGTGGCGAAGGCGACCACCGCAGGATCGACGTCAGGTGCTGCGAAACTCAACCGCTTGGTGATGGCCCAGGCCAAATCCTTGCCCAGTGCCCGTCCGAGCTCGACCAGCTCTGCGTTCTTGGCTGCGCGGCGAAGCACCACCGGCATAACGGGACCACTCCAGCGACTGACGAAGGACGGCAGGCCCAACGTCACCGTTCGCAGATTCCCCCCGGAGGTATTGATAAAAACGACGGCGGGTATCCGCGCGGTGCCCGTCCGGACACCGGAGTCGGTTTCAGCCGAGCTCGTCGAACCGATCCGCGTCAGAAAGTCAGCCGGCCGTTGGTCGGCCATTGCCATGATGGTCATGCCGCCCATCGAATGACCGACGAGCACGATCGGGCCGGTGGGCACGATCGCATCGATCACGGTCGCCAGATCGCGGCCCAGCTGCTCGATCGTGCAATCAGCGCTCGGTGATTTGTCTGATCGGCCATGAGACCGCTCGTCGTAGAAGACCATCCGGATGCCGTCACCGAACGCCTCGCGCAGCGCCAGCCGCTGGAAGTGGAATGACCCGAGGTTGAGCGTGAACCCATGGACGAAAACCACTGTCAGTGGGGCATCGGACGGACCCACCTCTTCGACATACAGACTCACACCGTCCTCGGCGAGCACCCGTGACTGGCGGTCGATCGACAGCGCCCCGAGGCCCGCCGCCGACTTGGAGTCGATCTTCGATTTCTCGCGCTCGACCTGCCGCACTCCATGCACTACGCCGGCAGCGGCTACCAGACCGGCAGCGCCAACCGCGCCGCCGATGATCGCGGGGATCTTGACTTTCATTCGCCGACCACCGGCAGATAGGTACGCGGGACTCTGGCGCCGACCCGGGTCACGATCTCGAAATGGATCGTGTCCAACGCGTCCGCCCAGTCTTGAGCCGTCGGCTCTCCGCGGGTCCCGGGGCCGAACAGCAACACTTCATCGCCTTCCACGATAGGCGAATCGCCGACGTCGACTACGAACTGATCCATCGCGACCCGGCCACTGATCCGAAACCTGCTGCCCGCGATGCTGACCGGCCCGACGTTCGTGGCGTTGCGGGCGATGCCATCGGCGTAGCCGAGCGGGACGAGAGCCAGCGTGGTCTCGCGATCGGTCACGTACAGATGCCCATAGCTGATGCCGGTTTTGCAGGGAACGCGTTTGACGTTGGCGAGATGGCTGCGCAGAGTCATCGCCGGCGTCAGACCGAAATCGCCGCGTTCCGGTACCGGGGACAACCCATAGATTGCGATGCCGGTACGGACGAGATCGAAGTGTGTGCCAGGCTCGGTGACGGTTGCTGCCGAGTTCGCCAGGTGCCGTAGCTGCGGAACCACGCCCAGGTCCGCCGCTACCTTGAGCGCATCGGTAAAACCCTCGATCTGGGTCTGGGTTGTGGGGTGTCCGATGACCTCGGCCGAAACCAGATGGCTCCAGATGCCGATGACGTCGACGATTCCGGCGGCCGCCGCGCGGCCTGCTGCCGTGATCAGTGCAGCCCATTCGCTCGCCGTGGCGCCGTTTCGTGACAGGCCGGTATCGATCTTGAGGTGGATGCGTGCCGCGGAGCCGAGCTCGGCCGCGATCGCGATCACGGTCTCGAGCGCAGCGATCGACGAGACCGACACGTCAACGCCGGTCGCGATGACCTGCCTGAGCTCGGCCGTCTCGTGTCGAGTCCACAGCCAGGCCAGAATCGGCTGCTCGATACCGGCTGCACGCAGTGCCAGTGCCTCCTCCAGCATCGCCACCCCGAGCCAGTCGGCGCCGCCTGCGACGGCCGCACGCGCTGCCGGCACCAACCCGTGGCCGTACCCGTCGGCCTTGACCACGGCCATCAGCTGCGCCTGAATACCCGCTCTCAGGGTCTCGACGTTGGCCCGGATCGCGGCCAGGTCGACGACGGCCTCTGAGCGCAACATCTGTCCAGTCTCTCAAACGACCCGGCAGTCGGTGCGTCAGCCGCGAATCTCTGCAACGAAGGTTCGCAACGCGTCGAGTAGGTCCGGCGCCGTGACCGGGCCTCGCTCAGCGGCGAGCGAACCTGCTGCGCCGTGCAGGTATGCGCCGACGGCGGCGGCCTCAACGGCGCCCAAACCGGTAGCGAGCAACGATCCGATCAAGCCGGAAAGGACATCTCCGCTTCCCGCGGTCGCCAGCGCTGGCGAGCCCGTCGAATTCACGAAACAGCGCCCGTCGGGCTCCGCCACGATGGTGGCAAAACCCTTCAACAACACGACCGCGCCCGACTCGGCCGCGGCCCCGCGGGCGGCGCCCACCCGATCGGAGCCGATTTCACCGAACAGCCGAACGAACTCTCGATCATGTGGGGTAAGGACTGTCGCTGCTCGCCGGTCGTACAGCAGATCCCGCAGTTGCCTCTCAGCAGCGATCAGGTTCAATCCGTCGGCGTCGACGAGTGCGACGGCGTCACTGCTGAGCACCCGTCTGAGCGACTCCCGGGCGCTGTCGGTGTTGCCCAGTCCCGGGCCAACCGCCCACGCCTGCACCCGCCCAGCGCCAGAAACAGTCTCGGTGACCAATACATCTGGCCACCGGCGGCTCACCTCACGGGCGGCGTGGCCGGCATAGCGAACCGCACCGACGCCGCCGAGGCGCGCCGAGCCAACCGCCAACTGTGCCGCGCCGGGATACTCGGCCGAGCCGGCGACGATCCCAACGACGCCGCGGGTGTACTTGTCGTCCTTGGGTCCTGGTCTCCTCAACAGCCCACCGACGTCGACACCGTCGAGCTGCAGGAGCGCCGGATTGCTCAGCTGGTCGCCAATGCCGATGTCGATGACTCGCAATCGTCCGACCTTGAGCCGCCCGTCACCGACCAGTAAGCCGGCCTTGGCTGCCCCGAGACAGACGGTGACCTCCGCCGACACCGCGGCGCCGATCACCGCTCCGGTATTCGGATCGACTCCGGACGGAATGTCGACCGCAAGTACTGGGGCGAAGGAAGTGTTGGCCAGATCCACCAGCGGCAGCAAGGATTCACGCAGCGCCCCCGACGCGCCGATCCCGACCAAACCGTCGATGATCAAATCTACCGCGGCTGGGCCGTTGGTCTGGCCGTTGGTCTGGCCGTCGGACTGATTGCCAATCTCCCGATCAATGCCCGTAGCCCAACCGCCGGCTGAGATCAATGCGGCTAGTCCATCAGCGTGAACCCGATCGGGTGAGGCGAGGATTGCCCGAACTTGGGCGCCACGGCGAGCGAGCTCGGCACCGGCATACAGTGCGTCACCGCCATTGTCTCCGGCGCCCACGAGCAGCAAAACCCTTGCGCCATAGGTGAAACCGAGGATTCCCGAGGCTTCGGTGGCGATGGCACGGGCGGCACGGGCCATCAAGGTGCCAGCAGGCACCTGGGCCAACACCACTGCCTCTGCCTGTCGAACCTGAGCGACTGTGTACGCCTCGAGCATTTCTCAATCCTCCGCGATCACGACGGCGGAGGCGATACCGCCATCGTGAGAAAGCGAAACATGTAGATGCTTGACGCCGAGTTCGGCTGCTCGAGCCGCGACGGTGCCGCGTATGACCAGCGACGGACGACCATGTTCGTCGACAACCACCTCGGCGTCCCGCCATTTCATACCGCCGGGTGAGCCAAGTGCCTTGGCCAACGCCTCTTTCGCAGCGAACCTGGCCGCCAAGGACTCCGGCGTACGGGGGCTGCCGGCGGGTGTGACCCGCTCAGCAGGGGTGAAAAGTCGTTCGGCCAACTCCGCGGTCCGCTCGGAGGCCGATTCGAATCGTTCGATCGGTACCACGTCGATCCCGACCCCGACTATCAAAGTGCGCGCTACTCGACGGTGACGGACTTGGCGAGGTTTCGCGGCTTGTCCACGTCATACCCGCGAGCCTGGGCGATCTCAGCGGCTAGCACCTGCATCGGAATCGTCGACACCAGCGGCGACATCAGGGTGGGAACTGCCGGCACCTCGATGAGGTTCGCCGCGTGTTTGGCGGCTAATTCGTCGCCCTCGGACGCGATCACGATCGTTCGGGCGCCACGGGCTGCGATTTCGGCGATGTTGGAGAGCATCTTCTGGTGCAAGATGGGCCTGCCGATCGGTGATGGCATTACCACGACGACGGGTAAGCCCTTTTCGACCAAGGCGATCGGCCCGTGCTTGAGCTCGCCCGCAGGAAATCCTTCGGCGTGCATGTAAGCAAGTTCTTTCAGCTTGAGCGCGCCCTCCATAGCCACCGGGTAGCCAACGTGCCGACCAAGAAACAGGATCGCCTTCGAATCGGCGATCTCGCGGGCCAGCCTGCGCACGTCCTCGACCCCTTCGAGCGTCTTGGCGATGTGCAGCGGCATCGACTCCAGCGCTCGGAAGTCGGCTGCGATCTCGTCGCCGTACTTGGTTCCACGCGCCTGAGCCAGGGCCAGCCCGACGATCAGGCCGGCGGCGACCTGCGCGGTAAAGGTCTTGGTGGCCGCCACTCCGATCTCGGGACCGGCATGGGTGTAGAGCACGGCGTCGGATTCCCTCGGTATCTGCGCGCCGTTGGTGTTGCAGATCGCGAGAACCGTCGCCCGTTGGTCTTTGGCGTGCCGAACCGCCTCGAGGGTGTCGGCAGTCTCGCCCGATTGGCTGATGGCAACGACCAGCGTCTGCCGGTTCAGGACCGGGTCGCGGTAGCGAAACTCCGACGCATACTCGATCTCGACCGGGATGCGCGTCCAGTGTTCGATGGCGTACTTCGCGACGAGGCCAGCGTGGTAGGCCGTCCCGCATGCGACTACGTACACCTTGTCGATCTCACGAAGTACGCCTGCGTCCAGGCGCTGCTCGTCCAGCACGATCCTGCCGTCCACGAAATGCGAGCGCAACGTGTCGGCTACCGCGGTGGGTTGCTCCTGGATCTCCTTGAGCATGAAGTAGTCGTAGCCACCCTTTTCGGCAGCTGACAGATCCCAGTCGATCGTGAATCGCTTTCCGTCGACAGGCTTACCGTGAAAGTCGGTGATGGTGTAGCCGGCTCGACTGATCTCCACGAGCTGGTCCTGGCCGAGTTCCACCGCGTCCTTGGTGAATTCGATGAACGCCGCTACGTCGGATCCGAGGAAGGTCTCACCGTCGCCGATCCCGAGTACGAGTGGTGAGTTGCGCCGGGCGGCAACTACGGATTCTGGGTTGTCGCGGTCGACGAGCACCAAGGTGAACGCGCCCTGCAGTCGCAGACAGACCGATCGGACGGCGGCAGCCAGATCAGCCGCGCCGCCGACATCGACAGACTTGGCCAACTCGGCCGCGACCAGATGCGCGACGACCTCGGTGTCGGTATCGGAACTGAACTCAACACCGGAGGCTTCGAGTTCGGCCTGAAGCTCGGCGTAGTTCTCGATGATTCCGTTGTGCACGACAGCGATTCGCCCGTTCGCATCGGCGTGCGGGTGGGCGTTGCGGTCGTTCGGCGCGCCGTGTGTCGCCCAGCGGGTGTGACCGATGCCGGTACCGCCCGAAATGCTGAGGCCAGCCAATTCGGAATCCAGGTTCTCGATCCGCCCGGCTTTCTTTGCTGTCTGTAACGCTCCCGAGTCGGAGATGATCGCGACACCGGCCGAGTCGTAGCCGCGGTACTCCAGCCGTCGCAGGCCTTCTACCACGACCGCGAGCGCTGACCTTGGACCTACGTAGCCAACTATGCCGCACATAACGCAAAGCATACGGGAGTGGCAGGAGATGTCGGCTCAGCGCTCGGCGCCGGTGGGCTCCTCCTCCGCTTTCGGACAGGAGTTGGCAGGCAAGTTCGCTGCAGCCCAGACGGACAGTTCGTTCAGCGCGGGGAGCAACGCCTGACCCGCCGGAGTGAGGCTGTATTCGACAGCCAGAGGCGGGCCCTCGTCCACCAAGCGATAAATCAGGCCGGCTTTGGACAGTTCGCTGAGGCGTTCGGACAGCACAGAGTCACTGATCCCCGCGATCGCGCGCCGCAACTCGGAGAACCCCGCCGGGCCCGAAAGCAGCGTGCCCAGCAGGACGCCGTTCCAGCGTTTGCCGAGAAACCCGAACGCGCGGGCAAGCGCTGCGTCGCACGAGCGGGGCTCGTGGCGCTCGTCACGTTTCATGGCCATGACGCCATTCTATCCGAGTGCTATCTTTACTGGTGTCACTATTTTTTTAGAAGTAACACATGGATTGGAAGTCACTATGACAGACCTGCTCGAGGAAACGGCGCCACAGCAGCTCAAGCGGCTGGACGACGCGGGCCGCGCGCTGTTGTTCACCGACGCACGGACGGTAAACAACTTCGCGCCTACGCCCGTCAGCGACGCCGAGCTCGCCGAAATCTGGGAGCTCGCCAAGTGGCCTCCAACCGCAGCGAACACTCAGCCGCTCCGCGTGCTGTACGTCCGCACCCCCGAAGGTAGGGAGCGCCTCGTTGGGCACATGAACGACGCCAACAAGGCCAAGACGGCGTCGGCGCCGGCAGTAGCGGTCCTCGCGATCGATACCGCGTTCCATCTGCACATCCCGACGGTGCTGCCCTTCAGGCCAGAGCTGAAGGACGTCTTCGCCGCCGACGACACCATGCGAACTGAGACGGGACGGTTCAGTGCGGCGCTACAGGCCGGCTATTTCCTGCTCGCCGTACGAGCCCACGGATTGGCGGCCGGGCCAATGGCAGGTTTCGACGCACCGGCCTTGGACGCGGACTTCTTTCCGGATGGCCGCTGGCAGTCCGTCCTGGTGGTCAACCTCGGCCACCCCGGTGAGAATCCCTGGTTCGACAGGTTGCCTCGGCTGAGCCACGACGACGTCGTTCAGTGGGCCTGACCGCGCCATATTCACGAATCGTGTAACGCTCGGCACCTATGTGGTGCCGAGTGTTACACGATTCGTGAATCAGCCACTCGGTACGGCACTTGCGGTGTCGCCTTGAGCGTTTTCGGGAGGTGCGGTCGTGCCGCCCGAGCCAGGCGAGCCGCTCGGCGACAAGCTCGGGGTATCTGACGGGCTGGTCGTAGGGCTTGAGCTAACCGTTGGGGATGGCGAGCTGGTGTCCGACCCGCCGGGGCTAGAGGCCGGCGCGGGTGTGGTCGCGGAACCGGAGTTGACCGCTGACGGGGTCAAGGACCCAGTGCTCGGCGCTGACGGGGAGTGTCGGTCGGGCTGCCGCAACGTGCCACCGAACAACGAGGTGCCCTTGCCGTTGTGATTGGACACCGTTGAAGAGATCGGCTGGCCTGAAATCGCCTCGAACGCCGTCACTGCCCCGAGTGTGACTACGAACAAGACGCCGGCGAGCAACGCCAGCCGCTTTGGACTCAAGTAGGTCGCCCACCTCAAGCGCCTGACAGCCGATGGGGATCCAACCGACGCGGAGCGAACCGATGTTGAGCCCACCGATGCGGAGTCAACCGAACCATTGGCATCAGCCGACGTGCGCGGACCCGACGACGGTTCGTGGACACCGAAGCGCTGGGCGACCGCCGACTCGATGGCTGCCACTCGAATACGTTCCCGGGTCGTGTCGAGGGAGTGCTTGTATACGGCGCTGCCGACCACCGACACGACACTGCCCAACGCGGCACCAATCACCGTGCCCGCGACTCCGAAGAACGAAGCCGCCACGGTCGCGCTGATCGCGGCGAGGACACTCGCAATCAGCTGGGTCAACGACAACGTCAGCCGCTCGGGCTGCTTCGGACTCACTGCCGGGTTCGGGTTCGCGCTCGGAGCCGGCTCGTCCGGCGGCTTGTTGTTCGTGCCGCCAGAACTGGCCTGCTCGAGATCACGGTCATTCACGTCGTGGTTGTTCATGGCATTCGACTGGGTAGGGGAATTCACTGATTTCGTTTCGTCGCACGGTCTTGCTTCGGACAGCTGAAGGGATCTCTCAGTCCAACGGCCTCGGTCAGGAGTCAGTTCCGACCGGCCAATCCGGCCACACACACGCGTGACCGCTCTAAGCGGTACGAACGACCTCAGCCACCCGGTGTGCGATCGCATCTGCGTGCTCTTGAGTCAGCGCCTCGACCATGACCCGAACGAGCTGCTCGGTTCCGGACGGGCGAAGCAGAATCCGCCCGCTGTCGCCGAGTTCTGAACTGGCCGCGGCCACCGCAGCGGCCACCGCGTCCGAAGCCGCAACGGTCGCCTTGTCGGCGACGCTGACGTTGATCAGGACCTGCGGCAAGCGGTTGACCAGCGAAGCGAGTTCGGCGAGCGAACCACCTGAAGCCACCAGACAGGAGGTCAGCCGGAGTGCAGTGAGCAGGCCGTCGCCGGTCGTGGCAGCGTCGGTGAAGATGACGTGGCCCGACTGCTCACCGCCGAGGCTGAGGCCCTGCTCGGTCAACGCCTCAAGCACGTAACGATCGCCGACGGCGGTCGTCAAAACCTTGATTCCAGCGGCCCGCATCGCGTGGTGAAAGCCCAGGTTGCTCATGACAGTTGCCACTACGGTGTCATCGGTGAGCGCGCCCTGATCCTTCAGCGCGCGCGCGCAGATCGCCAAGATTTGATCGCCATCGACGACGTCGCCCGCTGCATCGACAGCCAGGCACCGGTCGGCGTCACCGTCCAGCGCGATGCCCAGATCGGCGCCGTGCTGGGCGACATAGCCGGCGAGCGCCTCGATGTGCGTAGAGCCCACGCCGTCGTTGATATTCAGGCCGTCCGGCTCAGCTGCAACCGTTACCACGTTCGCGCCGGCCTGTTTGAACAGGCTCCCGGCCACGCTCGACGCCGCGCCGTTGGCGCAGTCGATGACGATCTTCAAGCCAGACAGATCGGCCGGTGCGTAGGACAACAGGTGTCGGATGTACTGCTCGGCCCCGTCGTCCTGCATGGTCACCCGGCCGACAGCGGCACCTACCGGCCGCGGTTTCGTCCAACCGCGATCGATTTCGTCCTCGATCTCGGACTCCAGGTCGTCCGGCAATTTCTTGCCGCCGCGGGCAAAGAGCTTCACGCCGTTGTCAGGCATGGGGTTGTGACTGGCGGACAGCATCACGCCGACATCAGCGCCGTAGACACCGGTCAGGTAGGCAACTGCAGGTGTCGGGAGGACGCCGACAAGCTTGACATCGGCGCCCGCCGAACTCAGACCGGCGACGACGGCAGCTTCGAGCATCGTGCTTGACACGCGAGGGTCACGGCCCACCACGGCAACCGGCCGGTGCGTGCCCCCATGAGCCACCAACACCCGAGCGGCGGCACTGGCGACGGCCAGTGCCAGCTCGGGTGTCAGGTCGGCGTTTGCGACACCGCGCACGCCATCCGTGCCGAAATAACGGCCCACGGGTGTTAGCGCTTGGAGTACTGAGGAGCCTTGCGTGCCTTCTTCAGGCCGTACTTCTTGCGCTCCTTGATTCGGGAGTCACGGGTCAGGAAGCCAGCCTTCTTCAGGGCCGGACGGTCATCAGGCTCGAGGCCGATCAAGGCCCGGGAGATCGCGAGCCGAAGTGCGCCCGCCTGTCCGCTGATGCCGCCGCCGATCAAGCTGGCGAGCACGTCGTACTGGTCAACCTTCTCCAGCGTCACGAACGGCTCTTTGATGAGCTGCTGGTGGACCTTGTTGGGGAAGTAGTTCTCAATGGTGCGGCCGTTCAGCTTGAACTGGCCCGTGCCCGGTATGAGCCGGACCCGGACGATGGCCTCTTTTCGCCGGCCGACGACCGGTACAACGACGGGTGTGGTCATAAGTCAATGTCTCCTAGTTACCGATGTGACGAAGCGTGCGCGCGAGCGAACAGTGCCTGTTGGGCACTACTGCGCGACCTGCTTGATCTGATAAGGCTGCGGGCTCTGCGCGGCGTGCGGGTGATTGGGGCCGGAGTAAACCTTGAGCTTCTTCAGCTGGGCACGACCCAAGGTGTTCTTAGGCAACATCCCCTTGACGGCGAGTTCGACGAGCCGCTCGGGCTTGGTTTCGAGCAATTCGCCGACCGTGCGCTGGGACAAACCGCCCGGGTAGCCGGAGTGGCGGTAGCGCAACTCCTTGAGCTTGGACGGCGAAACCGCAACCTTGTCGGCGTTGACGATGATGACGAAGTCGCCGGTGTCCACGTGCAGGGCGAACTGCGGCTTGTGCTTGCCGCGCAAGAGCGTGGCGGCCTGGCTCGCGAGGCGGCCCAGAACGATGTCGTTGGCATCGATGACATGCCATTCGCGGGTCACTTCGCCGGGCTTCGGGGTGTAGGTAGACAAGAATTCGCTCTCTCTAGTCGGTCTTCACGGTGCCTGTCGCACCGCTCCCACGGTCTCGCCGAAGGATTTCGGCAACAACCCTGAGACATGGCCGTCGATGCGCTGACCCCTGAAAAACGGGTGCAGGCGAACCTGCGAGACACACCAGCGGATAACGATACCGGCGAGCAGACCTTCGACCAAATCGCGCGCGCCGGCCACCCGCCCTGGCAATGTGCTTCCCGCCGGCGAATCGCCGGCGAAGGGTCAGCGCGGTCGAAGTACCCGAGCCGAGTCAAACACTGGTTCCGACGATTCGGCGACGACACCATCTGCACCGAAGACCAGGTAGCGGTCGAAGCGCCTGGCAAACCATCGATCGTGCGTCACCGAAATGACGGTGCCGTCAAAGGACTCCAGCGCGTCCTCGAGCGCCTCCGCCGAGAGCACATCGAGGTTGTCCGTCGGCTCATCCAAGAGCAGCAAGGTCGCGCCCGACAACTCCAGGAGCAGGATCTGGAACCGCGCCTGCTGTCCCCCCGAGAGCGTGCCGAAGGTCTGGTCACCCTGCTGGTTTAGTTCGTAGCGGCGCAGCGCGCCCATCGCCCGTCCGCGATCCACGCCGGGTCGGCCCGGTTCGCCATGCCAGAGCAGATCGACGAGGGTGCGTTCGGACCACTCGGGATGGGTATGCGTCTGGGCGAACAGACCAGGCACCACCCGGGCACCCAGCCGCCACTGGCCCGAGTGCTTGACCGATTCCCCGCCGAGCAACCGCAGGAAGTGTGACTTGCCGGCCCCGTTCGAGCCGAGTACTGCGAGCCGTTCGCCGTAGAACACCTCGATGGAGAACGGTTTCATGAGTCCGGACAGCTCGAGGTCTTCTGCCGTTACTGCTCTGACTCCGGTGCGGCCACCGCGCAATCGCATCGTGACGTTCTGTTCCTCGGGCTTGTCTGGTGGCGGCCCCTCGTCCTCGAATTTCTCCAACCTGGTCTGCATGGCCCGGTACCGAGAGGCCATATCGGGAGAGATTTTCGCCTGCTGCTGCAACGTTCGGACCAGCTCGATCAGCCGCGCGTGCTCCTCCTCCCACCTTCGTCGCAACTCAGCCATCCGGTTGTGACGATCCCGGCGGGCCTCGTGATACGAGGCGAATCCCCCGCCGTGCACCCACGCAGTACCGCCTTCCACCGTCACGACGCGGTCGGCGACCTCGGCGAGCAATTCGCGGTCGTGACTGACGAACAAGACGGTCTTGGGCGTCTGTCGAAGTTGCTGTTCCAACCACATTTTGCCTGGCACGTCGAGATAGTTGTCAGGTTCGTCGAGCAGCAGCACCTCGGCCGGGCCCCTGAGCAAGGCCTCAAGGGCCAGCCGCTTCTGTTCACCCCCCGACAGCGTCGCGATCTCGCGGTACTTACAACCCTCGAAGCCGATCCCGATCGCGGCGACCGTGACGGTGTCCATCACGACCTCGGCGTCGTAGCCGCCTGCATCGCCCCAGCTGGTCAGGGCGTGGGCGTAGCGCATCTGGGTCTTCTCGTCGTCGGTCTCCATCAGTGCCAGCTCTGCGGCGCTGAGGTCCGCCCAGGACGCGATGATGGCCGGCGATGACAGTCCGATCAGAAACTCTTGCACCGTCGTGGAATCGCGGACCGAGCCGATGAACTGACGCATCACCCCGAGGCCGCCTGATCTGGCGATCGCACCGGACTGGGGCGCCAGGTCCCCAGCGATGAGCCGCAGCAGCGTCGTCTTGCCGGCGCCGTTGGCGCCGACCAGCGCGGCCTTCGCACCCTCTCCGACGCGAAAGCTCACGTCGTCGAGCAGAATGCGCCCATCAGAAAGCTGGTGCCGGACGGACTGCACGTCGATGTATCCCACGATTGCCAGTCTGACGGAGGGCGCAAGTCGCATTCTTGTGGGCACAATGGCTGCTATGGGTCAGCGAACCGAATCCATCGCACCTACCGCGGTTGTACCGCTTGATCAATTGCTTGCCGAGCTCCCCGACACCGGCGTCATCACCGATCCCGATCTCATCGAGAGCTATCGCTATGACTGGGCTCACGACCCAAGCGCTGGCCACCCGCTGGCGGTTGTCCGCCCGTCCTCGTTGGCCGAGGTTCAGGCGACCATGAGGTGGGCGCACCGTCATCAGATCGCAGTGGTGCCGCGAGGTGCAGGCAGCGGACTTTCGGGCGGATCATCTGCGATCGAGGGCGGAATCGTCCTCAGTCTCGACAAGATGCGCAACATCGAGATCGACGTCGCCAGCCGGACGGCGACTGTCGAACCAGGCGCGTTGAACGCCGCCGTCAAGGTCGCCGCCGCAGAGCACGGACTTTGGTATCCGCCCGATCCCTCCTCGTTCGAAATGTGTTCGATAGGCGGCAACATCGCAACAAACGCCGGCGGACTGTGTTGCGTCAAATACGGCGTGACGACGGACTACGTGCTTGGCCTGGAGGTCGTTCTGGCCGACGGAACCGCGGTAACACTCGGAGGCAATCGGCTCAAAGACGTCGCCGGCCTCTCGCTGTTGAAGCTCTTCGTCGGCAGCGAGGGCACGCTCGGTATCGTGACGCGCGCCATTCTGCGACTGATCCCAGCCCAGTTGCCCGCGAGCACGATGGTCGCGCTGTTCTCATCGGTCTCGGATGCAGCCGAAGCGGTGGTTGCGATCAGCAAGGTCGCCCGGCCGGCGATGCTGGAACTCATGGACGCAGCGGCCATCAACGCCGTGGAGGACCACCTGTCGATGGGCCTTGACCGGACTGCTGGCGCTCTGCTGCTCGCCCAATCCGATCTCGGCGGCGTGGGAGCATCAGCCGAGATAGCGCAGATCGAACGAAGCTGCCTTGATGCGGGAGCACTCGAGACGTTCAGCACGGACGATCCGTCCGAGGGCGAGGCGTTTGCGGTCGCGCGCCGAGCCGCCTTCCCCGCTATTGAGAAGCGCGGCTCATTGATGCTCGAAGACGTCGGAGTCGCCGTCCCGCAATTGCCGAAGCTCCTGATCGGTATCGCCGACATCGGCCGGCGGCACGGTGTCGAGATACCCACGGTCGCGCACGCCGGCGACGGCAACACCCATCCAATCGTGGTCTACGACGCCAACGACCCTGAGTCAGTGCTTCGCGCCGGGGCAGCCTTCAACGACATCATGTCGCTGGCGATCGCCCTCGGCGGCACCATCACCGGTGAGCACGGCGTCGGCCGATTGAAGAAAGCCCATCTACCGGTTCAGCTCGGTCCGGAGGTGATGGAGCTCACTCGGCGGATAAAGGATGCCCTCGATCCGCTCGGGATACTCAATCCAGGGACGATTCTTTAGGCACCTTTGTTTAGACAGCTTTCGACGTCTTTAGACACCGCAATTGTCACAACGCAGGATCAGCCATATTGCGCCGACTTGACCGCATGATCGTTAAAGTCGGTAGCCGATGACAACCGGAAGTTGGGTACTGGTCGCCCTGGCGGCCGCCTTCGCCGTCCTCGATTGGCTCGCGGTCAGTGCCCAGTCGCGGACGGGTGAACGGCTAGCCAAGCCGGTCACGGTGGCATTGCTGGCCGCTGCCGCACTAGTCGCCGAGCCGTCTCACGGTGGCGTTCAGCCCTGGCTCGTCATCGCTTTGCTGTTCGGTCTGCTCGGCGACATCGTTTTCCTACCGAGGCAAGCACCGACGGACCACGTGCCTTATTCTGCGGCACATTCTGGGGCACATTCTGGGGCACATTCTGGGGCGCGGGCCGCGGCACCGGAAACGACCAATACCTATTTCATCATTGGCCTGATCTGTTTTCTGCTCGGTCAAATCAGCTACTGCGTGGCCATCGTCCGTTTCGGAGTGGACAGCACGAGCGCGCTGTTCGGGCTTGCGCTGGTGATGCTGATGTTGCTCACCTGCACCCGGCGCATCGTCGTCGGTGCGCGGCTGCTCGGCGGTCGGGTGCTCTCAACTGTGGTGGGCAGCTACCTCCTCGCACTCAGTGCCGGCGTCGTCCTCGCTGTGGGCACGCAGTCTCTGCTGATCGCCTACGGCAGTTTGCTCTTCGCAGCTTCGGACCTGATCCTTTCCTACGATCGGTTCGCCAAAGCCCAGCCGTGGTCACGGGTTGCCGTCGTCGTTTCCTATCACGTGGCCCAGTTTTGTCTGTTGATCGGACTGGTGCATTGAAGGTGCGATAGATCGGCGAGCGGCCCGCGATCACCTAAGGCACTGAGCTCGTCGCGCAGAGAACGGCATCCGTAAGCTGCTACTCATGCCACGTCGCCCCACTCGAACCGTACCCACCGTCCTCATTCACGGAATCGATGGATCTGGCGCCGAACACTGGCAGACCTGGCTGGCAACCCAGCTCACAGCGGCTGGGCGCGAGGTTCGCTTCCCCCAGCTACCCAATGCAGATTCGCCGGACTTGACCACGTGGTTGTCCGCCTTGCGGACATCGCTGGAGGGGCTGCCGGACGACGGATACGACGTCGTGGCGCATTCGCTAGGCGCCGCGTTGTGGATGCACCACGCCGTGCAGAATTCAGACCCAAGTAACGGCAGCAGTTCGCCACGGCCCGCCCGGGTGGCTCTGGTGGCGTTACCCGCCGACGATCTGCTTCCGGCGGCAGCACGTTCGTTCGCGCCGATCCCGCTCGACATCGATGGCTTACGCAAGGCGGCGGACGGCACGGTGCTCGTGGGGGCGGACGACGACCCGTTCTGCCCGGGCGGGATCGCACGCGTCTACGGTGCCCCGCTCAAGATGGCCGCAACAATTATCCCCAACGGCGGACACCTGAACGCGGCATCCGGCTTCGGCCCGTGGCCCGCGGTGCTCGACTGGTGCGGCCGGGACAACCTGGCCTTCATTGCCTGAATAACCTTGCGTGAACAACCTTGCCTGAACAACCTTGCCTGAACAACCTTGCCTGAACAACCTTGCCTGAATAATTTTGCGTGAATCGCCGGTCGGCGTCGTTCACGCAGCCTGTGGATAACTACGCTCGGACGTCGGTCGAACGTCATAGGCTCCTCCCCGCGAGTGGCCAGAGCGGCTTCTCGATCGGGGTTCCGGGGGCGAGTCGTGAGCACGATCAGCGTCGATCCAGCAGCGTTGGCCGAAGCATCCTGCCAAATTCGCGACATCGTCGCCCGTTTGGAAGCGTTGACTGCGGCACGCACCGTGGCATCACTTGTTCACTGCGTGCCAGGCAGCGCGACCAGCCAGGTTCTTGATCGGCTGAGCAACGAGATCGCGTGCTCTCTTCGGCAGGCCGGTCATGAGGTGCAATCGACCGCGGCGACACTTGGAACGAGCTCGAGGTGGTACCAGTTCGTCGACGATCTTCGTGGCGCGCCGTCGACCGATCGCCGCCCAAGTGGAGCGGCCCAGCCGGCAGTCGAGAGGTCCGGCTCGGGATGGTAGGAGTCCGCACATTGCTGAGCTGGGATCTCGACTCGGTAACCGCGGCGGCGATCAAGCTGGCCGCGGACAGTGAACGCATACGGGGCTGTTTCCGCGATTTCCGCACCAGATCAGATCTCCAGGCCTCCTGGTCCGGTGTCGCCGCCGACGCTGCAAGCGAGCACGCGCAGGCGCTCGCTCGGCAGTTATATGTGTCCGCTGACCTCATAGGTTGGGCTGGCTCGATTATCGGTCGCCGGGTGGCCGACCTGGTCATCGCACGCGAAACTGTCTGTGCGCTTCGGCGACAGGCCGAAGCTGCGCAATTCACCGTCTCCGACGATGGTTCAGTCACCCTGGCGCGAAGTCAGATTGCCGTTGCGGCAAAGTCAGACTGGGCTGCCTCGAACCCCGCTCAGCACGCCCGTGAGCTCACCGAACGGCTCACCGCGGCGCTGCGGGCGGTTGACATCGCCGATCAAGACCTGGCGCGGGCGCTGAGTTCGGCGTGGCAGGTTGTCTCCGAACGCGCGAGCAACGTGGCATTGATCGATCGAGTCGTGCACTTTGTCGAACCTCGCTTTGTCGGACCCGTCACGCCGGGAATTCACCCTCGAGGTGGTCGCGACGATCCATTTCTTGCCGATGCTGTCGGACCTCTTGTCGGTGCCGGGTCTCTCGGCTTTAGGGAGGGCGGCCGCCTTCTCCCGCCGTCCGACCCGGAATTCGCGACCTGGTTCGCGGCTCTGACACCACACGAGAAGCAGCAGTCGCTCGACGCACTGCGAGCCACGGCAACGCCGCTCGGTCACGGGCACGGCTTCTTCGCCGGCATCCAAGCAGGCGAACTGCCTGGCTGGGCAAAGGACCTGAACCGACGATCACTAGGTTGCGTCGACGCCGACAGCGGAGCACCGCATAAGGGCATGACCGGGTACGGCTATTTCGGCGGCGGCACCATCGCTGGGCCGGCCGGCGGCCAATGGCCGATCGTCAACCCCTATTACAGCGACGGTAGCCACGTCTTTCTCGACGATGCTAACGGCATCACACCGTCTGGCGGCATCAACGAGTTGGACGGGCGGGACCCAGGTTGGCATCGGGTGAGCATCGCCACCGGCCTTGCGGCGTTCGGTTCGATCTCACCCGCCACGAAGATCGCGACCGGCCTTGCGTCCTCATCCGGTACCGGCGGCCCGAACGGTCGCGATTTGACCGTGAGCATAACCGCGCCACAGGACGTCCGAGTCGGCTCGAACGGTGTCCCGCAGCAGGGCGATGCCCGCAAATCGGTGGCGGGGACGCCAACCGACAAACCCTATTGGGACGTGCGCTCAACGACGAGTCATCCGAGCGACGAGCTGCCGCCGAGTCACCCCATCGACGGCATGGACAACGCTGTCGGTCTGGTGACCCAAGTCCTCGAAACCGCCAACGCAGTACATGACGTGAGTGCCCACGCCCAGCGGCAATGGTGGGTGGACTATCAGATCAACGACGACGGCCGTACTCGTGCAGTCGTTCGAACCTTTACCGCCGCGATCAAATCCAATCAGCGCGAAGTCATCGGTGGTTTCGCCAACGCGTTTCCGAGCGGGCAAAGGGGCGCGACCGCTGAGATCCCGATCAATACCCGGTATCTGCCTGGCGAGGCCACCATCACTCCGGCAGGCGGTCCTGAAGTGAATGGCGACAGCCATCGGGGCGGCATGATCTTCGACGGCCCGTTGCCGATCAGGGAGAGACTCGAGAAGTAGGCCGTGGGCCGCACATGAGCGGCAACACGTTGATCGGTTCTGTGCAACCCAAATCCCCATCCCGGCGACCGCCGACCTTCTGTTTCGTGAAACGCCTGCGGACGCGTGCAGCTGCATGCTTGACTGATCGCGTTTTGCCCTGGGAAACGGAAACAACTCCCCGGCAATGCCCAGAAACTCCGAAGGGGTCGGTTCGAAGCGATGGACAATGGCTTTTCCGAGGCAGTGGTTTCGGGCAACCTTCTCGTCGCCGTGCCCATCGCCGTCCTCGTGGGACTCATTGGCTTTCTGTCGCCATGCGTCTTACCGCTCGTTCCCGGCTACCTGTCCTTCCTGGCGACGGTGTCCGGGACAGATCCGAAACGCGCCCGGGCTCGGTGTTGTGGTGCGGCGGCGCTTTTCGTCCTTGGCTTCACAGCAGTCTTCATCGCACACGGATTCCTGTTCGCTTCCGTCGGTGTCATGCTGGCAGTACATCACCGCCTGCTCCAACAGGTCTGCGGCATCGTCACGATTGCCATGGGCTTTACCTACCTCGGCGCTTTCAGCTTCCTTCAGCGCGATGTTCGCTTGCGTCGGCCAAGAGCCCGCGGCTTGATCAGCGCACCCTTGCTCGGATTCACGTTTGCGTTGGGCTGGTCGCCCTGCACCGGGCCGACACTGGCCGCCGTGCTCGGGCTCTCAGGGAGCACCGGCGCAGCCTCTCGCGGCGTCTTCCTCGCGGCTGCCTACTGCGCAGGCCTGGGAATACCGTTTCTGTTGTTGGCCGCCGGTACCGGTTGGGCAGCAAAATCGGTCAACTTCATCCGCGCGCATCGTGGCACGGTGACGCGGTTGGGCGGCGCGCTATTGGTCGTCATCGGGTTGTTGCTGTTCAGCGGGAGATGGGATGCCGCAGCCGGCGCGTTGCAGACGTTCGCCAGCGCGCACCTACCCTTCGTGGGCGCCACCCTTTAGCCGACAGGCATCGTGCCCCAACCCGACACGGGTCGTTCAACCGGCGTTGCCGCAGCAGCCAGGCGGAGTAAGCGGCGTTCGAACGGCCCTGCTCTGTTCGGCGCGCGCGGCGAGTTCCGAATGCGGTGGATACCCGACTTCGATGAGAACCAACCCGTGAGGCGGCGCAACGGTGATCTCGTCGCTTCGGGTGGCCCGCGCGAGAAGCGAGCCCGGCCAGTCCGAGTCTCGCCGCCCCTCGCCAACCGAAGCAAGCGCGCCAACGAGAGATCGGACCATCGAGTGGCAGAACGCATCGGCCTGCACCCGAAACTCAATCAGGTTTGCTTCACGGACGACGTCGAGTTGCTGCAGTGTGCGAATGGCGGTCGCACCATCGCGACGCCGGCAGAACGCGGTGAAGTCATTCAGGCCTAACAACCCCTGCGCGGCCACGTGCATAGCCTCAACATCGAGAGCGCGTCGCCATGACACCGTGTCGTGACGCCGCAACGGGTCGGCGCCGTAGTCGGCATCAGAGACTCGATAGCGATATCGACGCCAGATTGCGCTGAACCGAGCATCGAACCCGGGCGGTGCGGGCGCCATCGAAAAGACCCGAACATCCGGCGGGAGCAGTCCGGCCAACCTACGCAGCCCACGTTCGAGCTGTTCGGCATGGCGGTCTTCGGGAATATCGAAATGCGCAACCTGGCCTGTCGCATGGACGCCCGCATCGGTGCGTCCAGCTACGACTAGGCCGATCTGGGCGACACCGAACAACGTCGTGAGAGCGGCCTGCAACACCCCTTGAATCGTTCTGCGGTCTGGTTGGACGGCCCACCCCGAGAAATCGGTGCCGTCGTAGCCCAGATCGAGCCGGAGCCGGATGTCAGTCACGGCTCGTCATCCACCGCACCAGAGTCCCTTTCTCGCACGAACAGAACCATCGAAACGGTCGAGCCCGCCATCCGCTGTGTGCGGATGGCGGGCTCGATAAGCAATGTCACTACCAGACCAACGGCAGAACTACTTGGACTCGTCCTCAGCTGCGTCGGATTCTTCGGAGTCGCCGTCGTGGGAATCGCCGATGACGTCGAGGCCGGCGTCCTCGTCGACGAGTTCGTCGTCATCCTCGATCTCGTCTACCAGGTCGTCGTCGGTGTCAGCTGCCTTGGCCTCAGCTGCGTCCTCGGCAACCTTGGCCGCGGTGGCTGATTCACCCTTCGCGTCCTCTGCGATCTCGGCAGTCCGACCGGTCGGCGCCTTGGCCGGAGCCACTTTGGTGCCACGTGACCTCTCGGCCTCGCGCACGACCCTTGCCGCCGCCGAAAGCTCTTCGACGATCTCGATAACGGCCATCGGCGCGTTGTCACCCTTGCGCGGGTTGATCTTCACGATCCGGGTGTAGCCACCTGGCCGCTCGGCCATCTTCGGACCGATCTCGGCGAACAGCTTGTGCACCACGTCCTTGTCACGAATGACCTGCAGAACCTGACGACGAGCATGCAGGTCACCCCGCTTGGCGAAGGTGATCAGCTTCTCGGCGAGCGGACGCAGCCGCTTGGCCTTCGCCTCGGTGGTGGTGATCCGGTCGTGTTCGAACAACGACGTCGCGAGATTCGCGAGCATCAGCCGCTCGTGGGCCGGACCGCCGCCGAGACGGGGACCCTTGGTGGGCGTAGGCATGGTCTTAGCTCTCCTATGGAAGAGAAATCAGTAGTTATCTCGGATGAGATCCAGCACCAGTCGATGAGTCTGACTGGAACTCGAACTCGCCAGTTCTTTAAAGCTCTTCGGTCTCGGCGTAGTCGGTGTCATCGCCGAAGTCATCGCTACCGTATGAATCGACAACAGCGTTGAGATCGAATCCGGGCGGGCTGTCTTTGAGCGCCAAGCCCAAACCGTGCAGCTTGACCTTGACCTCGTCGATCGACTTCGATCCGAAGTTACGGATGTCGAGCAGATCGGCCTCGCTACGACCGACCAGTTCGCCGACCGTGTGGATGCCCTCGCGCTTGAGGCAGTTGTACGAGCGCACGGTGAGATCAAGTTCTTCGATCGGCATCGAGAAGGCGGCAATGTCGGCGACCTCGGTCGGCGACGGGCCCACGTCGATACCCTCGGCCTCTTCGTTCAGCTCACGCAACAGGCCGAACAGCTCAACCAGGGTGTGACCGGCACTGGCAACCGCGTCGCGCGGAGAAATCGAGGACTTGGTCTCGACGTCAACGACGAGCCGATCGAAGTCGGTGCGCTGCTCGACACGGGTCGCTTCGACCGCGTAGGTGACCTTCAGAACGGGCGAGTAGATCGAGTCGACTGGAATCCGGCCGATCTCCTGGCCGGGCTGCTTGTTCTGGACGGACGTGACGTAACCGCGGCCACGCTCGACAACCAGCTCGATCTCGAGCCGGCCTTTCTTGTTGATCGTCGCGATCTTGAGGTCGGGGTTGTGCACGGTGACACCGGCCGGCGGCGCGATGTCGGCGGCGGTGACGTCGCCGGGGCCCTGCTTGCGCAGGTACATCACGACCGGCTCGTCCGAATCGGACGAGACGACCAGCTCTTTCAGGTTCAGGATCAGATCGGTGACGTCTTCTTTCACGCCCTCGACGGTCGTGAATTCATGAAGCACGCCATCGATCCGGATGCTGGTCACTGCCGCACCGGGGATCGAGGAGAGCAACGTGCGACGCAGGGAGTTACCCAACGTGTAGCCGAAGCCTGGCTCGAGTGGCTCGATGACGAAGCGTGATCGGTTGTCGGCAATGACCTCTTCGGTCAACGCCGGACGCTGTGAGATGAGCAAGATGTACTCCTTGAGCTAATGGGCGACCGCTATATGACGCCCGGGATAAATATTCAGTTGTCGCAACCCGCCCGGTATCGACGCGTGCCGTACTGGCACGAACCGGTGACCGCGCAGGCGGCGCTGTTACTTGGAGTAGAGCTCGACGATGAGCTGCTCGTTCAACGGGATGTCGATCTGAGCGCGCTCAGGCAACTGGTGCACGAGGATTCGCAGCCGCGAGGGCACGATCTGCAGCCAGGCCGGAACCGGCCGCTCGCCAAGGGTCTCGCGCACGATCAGGAACGGCGTGGTCTCGAGCGACTTCGGCTTGACATCGATGATGTCCAACGGCGAAACGCGGTAGCTGGGGATGTCCACCTTGTGGCCGTTGACGATGAAGTGGCCGTGGTTCACCAGCTGACGGGCGGCGCGCCGGGTTCGCGCGAAACCGGCGCGGTAGACCACGTTGTCGAGGCGGGATTCGAGAATCTGCAGCAGGTTGTCACCGGTCTTGCCGTTGCGGCGGGTGGCTTCCTGGTAGTAGTTGCGGAATTGCTTCTCGAGCACGCCGTAGGAGTACTTTGCCTTCTGCTTCTCCTGAAGCTGCAGCAAGTACTCGCTCTGCTTGATCCGTGCGCGGCCGTGCTGGCCGGGTGGGAAGGGACGACGCTCGAAGGCAGCGTCGCCGCCGACCAGGTCAACGTTGAGACGGCGCGAGATGCGGGTCGCGGGTCCGGTGTAGCGAGCCATTTCTTATTCTCCCTAAAAGTTTCTCGTCAGACCCGGCGCCGCTTGGACGGGCGGCAGCCATTGTGGGGCTGGGGAGTGACATCAGAGATAGTGCCGACCTCGAGGCCCGTTGCCTGCAGCGAACGGATCGCGGTCTCGCGGCCCGAACCGGGGCCCTTGACGAATACGTCGACCTTGCGAACGCCGTGCTCCTGCGCCTTGCGGGCCGCGGACTCGGCGGCCATCTGCGCGGCGAAGGGAGTCGATTTACGCGAGCCCTTGAAGCCGACGTGACCGGCCGAGGCCCAGCTGATCACGTTGCCCTGGGGGTCGGTGATCGAAACGATCGTGTTGTTGAAGGTGCTCTTGATATGAGCCTGGCCGTGCGCAACGTTCTTCTTTTCCTTGCGCCGGACCTTCTTGACAGCGCCAGCGGCGCGAGTCTTGGGGGGCATAAGCCGTTATCTCCTGGATGAGTGCGAAACGAAGTGGGATGTACTAGGCGATGGAGACCCGAACGGGCCGACCCTGGTCGCGTGAGTACTACTTGGCCTTCTTCTTGCCGGCCATGGTCTTCTTCGGTCCCTTACGGGTACGGGCGTTGGTCTTGGTGCGCTGCCCGTGAACCGGCAGCCCGCGGCGGTGCCGCAGACCCTGGTAGCAACCGATCTCGATCTTGCGGCGAATGTCGGCGGCAACCTCGCGGCGGAGGTCACCCTCGATCTTGTAGTTGCCTTCGAGGTGCGCACGGAGAGTGGCGAGATCCTCATCGCTCAGATCGCGAGCGCGCAGGTCCGGGCTGATGCCGGTAGCTGCGAGAGTCTCCTCGGCACGGGTGCGTCCGACGCCGTAGATGTAGGTGAGTGCGATGACCATCCGCTTTTCGCGAGGTAGGTCTACACCGGCAAGACGTGCCATACGGGGCAATCTCCTTCGTTTCTTCGGAGGTCTTGTGCGCATCCGTCCGGTTGTGCCCTGCTCATTTCTGAGCCAGCCGGCCCCGGCCTCCGACCGGGGGTGGCCCGCGATTGCCCGGATTCGACTCCGGGAGACCTCGGGAGGACTGCGCTTGCTTTGGTCTTGCTGTGGTGTTGCTGTCTAGCTCGGGTCTTGCTCGTATTGCTGGCTAGCGGTAGTGCTGATGCGGGTCGGTCTGTCAGCCCTGGCGCTGCTTGTGGCGCAGGTTCTCACAGATGACCATGACGCGGCCGTGGCGACGAATGACCTTGCACTTGTCGCAGATCGGCTTGACGCTCGGCTTGACCTTCACGGCCTGACTCCTGATTGGTACGCGACGCGCACGGCCGGCTCCCGGAAGACTGGAAAGCGTTGTGCCCGTCTGAAATCGGTTGGCTTACTTGTAGCGGTAGACGATCCGTCCACGGGTGAGGTCGTACGGCGACAGCTCCACGACCACGCGGTCCTCCGGAAGGATCCGGATGTAGTGCTGACGCATCTTGCCGCTGATGTGAGCGAGCACCTTGTGCCCATTGCTCAGTTCCACTCGGAACATGGCGTTGGGCAATGGCTCGACCACGCGACCTTCGACCTCGATGGCCCCATCTTTCTTGGCCATAACCTCCGCTTTTCGTATCGTCGCGCAGCGTGCTGTGCGAGTTTTCGTACTGCAGTTGGACACAACCCGATCAACGCGGTTCAGCCGCATCGACGAAATACGCCCAGCGCTACCGATGAGGGCCGGTATCTGCTCGCGGCCACAGCGAGCTGCCGCCCTGTCTTCTGGGCAGAAGAAATCGCTGCGACAGAGGACGGGACGAGAAACCGGCGGCATGCGCCAAACGATGAGTCTACGGCCTTTCGTGGCGCATCGCCAAAACGGGCCCAGGCTGTCCGATCTGCCCGGTTTGAGATCAGGGCTTTTCGTCCGCCTGGACTCGCTCGGCGGTACCGGTGGGTTCAGTGCCTGCGGCACCCGTGGGTTCAGTGCCGACGGCACCGGAGGGTTCAGTGCCGGCGGTACCCGTGGGTTCAGTGCCGGCGACGCCGGCGAGCGCTCCGCTCAAGGCGTCGATGGCTGAATCGGACGGCGATACCGCCTGTTGGTTTGCACGCTGCAGCTCTTCGTACACCTCTTGACGGTGGACTTGAACCGATCGGGGGGCATCGATTCCGATGCGGACGGCATCACCACGCACCTCAAAGACAGTGACGGTGACGTCGTCGCCGACGATGATGCTCTCGCCGACACGGCGGGTGAGGATAAGCACGGCATCGCTCCTGCATCCGGTGGTCCTGCCGCCCAGCGCAGAGTAAGCGCAGAATAAGTGCGGACCTAGGAGCTAACGCTAGCTTGCCAAGGCCGACAGTGGAGCGCGCAGGGGCAGCCGCGTGTCGTCGAGTATTACCTGCATGGCGCGGCCGGACTCCGGAATCATGATGATCGGCGCGAGCAGGTTGGCGGTGGCGTCGGCGATCCCGTCCTTCACGGACACGATGACAAGGACCTGTAGCTCGATATCGGTGACCGGGCCTAGCGGAGCGACGTGGTTCTCGGTGATGTCAGGTTGGTAGTCCGGAAAGAATCCGGCTGGCGGCATCACGACGAAGCGAAGCTCAGGCCTGACCAGGGATCGCAGCGTGAACAGCACGCCCTGAGGGTCGACGGCGGCCAGCGCGAAGGACCGGTCCTCGGGAAAGCCGGGCATCGGTTCTACGAACTCGACGTGCTGGGCGTTACCCACGACGAAAGGCGTCACCTGGCTGGACCTCGACTCACTCGACCACTGGTGTCGAATCGGCAATTTGGTCGTCATTGCACTGCTGATCATGGTCGTTGGCATCGTGGTCGTCACCCTCGTCACTGCAAGAAGTCGAGTAGGGACATCTGGCGGACCTTTGCGGTAGTAGCCAAAGCTGCCTGATATGACGCATCGGCAGCGGACACCTTGATAGCCATGTCGGCCAGATCGATGTCCTGCACGTCGGAAAGCTGCGAGGTCAGCTGCAGCGTGTTGCTGGCATTGGTGGCTTGCGAGGTCTGAACTCGGTCATAGATCGCTCCGGCGAGTCCCTGCTGGGCACTCATCTGCGTCGTCGTGGCGTCGAGGGAGCTCAGGTCGGCAGTCAGGCCGCTCGGGTTGGTACGCAGATCGGAGGAGATCTTGGACAACACATCGAAGAGGTTCGAGCCGTTCGCCCCGTAGACGCTAGTGCCGAGTTGGTTGATGGTGACCGAGCTGTTGTCGCCGATGGTGCGCCCGACTGATCCGGAATCGCCGACATAGGAGCCTGAGGCGTCGAACGCCTGTGAGCCTGTCGTGGTGCCACCGAAGATCGGTCTACCGAGATAGGTGGTGTTGGCCAGCGCGAGGGTGGACTGCCTGATCTGATCAACCTGCTGAGCCAGTGCCTCGTTCGAATCTGCATTGGCGGCGCCGGTGTTGAGCCCCTGTAGGACTAGGGAGCGGACGGTCTGAAGCTGGGTCAGGCTGCTCGACATCGTGGTGTCGACCGTGCTCAACCAGCCAAGTGAATCCGTGGCATTCGACTGATACTGCGTCATCCGTTTCAATTCCCCCCTCAACCCGAGAGCGGTCGAAGTACCCGTGGGAGAGTCGGACGGTTTGGTGATCTGGCGGCCCGATGAGAGCTGGCTCTGCAGGTCGGCAAGCCGTGAGGCGCTGTTCTGTAGCCCGACCAGCGCGCCGTAGGACGCTGATCCTTCTGTTACCCGCATGACTAGAGCCCCACCCGTCCGGTGCGATTGATCAGTGTGTCCAGCATGTCGTCGACGGTGGTCAAGACCCTCGCCGACGCCTGGTAAGCGCGCTGATAGGTCAACATGTTCGCTGTCTCTTCATCGAAACTGACCCCTGAAACCGACTGCTGCTGAGCGTCGGCGTTGGTGACGACCGCAGACTGAACCGCGGCCGTCTGCGATGCGCGCTGCACATCGGAGGCCAAGGTGCTGACCATCGACTTGTAGGTGTCGTCTGCGCCGCCGGTCTTGCTTCCGAAGGCCGCCAAGGCTTTCGCGGTCGAGCCGTCGAAGTTGCCACCGGGCGTACCCGAGGCCGCGATCTTTGCCGGGTCGGTGACGGCGACGGCGATCGTCGCCGCAGTATTTCCAGAGAAGAACGGCGTGCCCGTGGCGCCAGAGAGGTCATAACCGGCCTGGTGGGCGGCGTTGACGGTCGAGCTCAGCGCTGCGGCCACCGCGTCCAATTTCGCCGCGTACGCGGGCAGTGTGGTGTTCAAGGCATCGACGAGGCCCTGGGCGGTACCGCCGGCAGTACCCGCGGCGGCTCCGTTCACCGTCAACGTGTTGGACGCGGTCACCGCGACGGTAGAAGCGGTGAGTCCGCTCACCAGCGTCTGGCCCCCGAGGGTGACCGTGGCACTGCCGTCCGGCTGCACGGTGGCCTGAGTACCAGCGGCATCGGCGAGCTTGAGCAGTAGCGAATCGCGCTGATCAGCGAGTGAGTTGGTGTTGGTGCCGGTCGCGTTCGCGATGGCGATCGCGGCGTTGATGGTGGCCAGCGAACCAGCAGCGGTGTTGATGTCGACGACGGTCTGGTCGAGGGTGGCAGTCGCGCTGGTCGCGAGATCGCTGAGAGCCTTGCTCGTCGTGTTGAGGCTGGTCGCGACCGTCGCCGCCGACTGCAGCACCACGGAACGGGCCGAGGCATCATCTGGGTGGTTTGCCACAGCCGACCAGGCGTTCCACATGTCATTGAGCTGTTCGGCCAGACCGTTGTCGGTCGGTTCGTCGAACAAGGTCTGAACGTCGGACAGTTGCGCTGAGGACGTCTGGGCGTAGCTGTTGCGGTCGTGTTCGGTACGCACGCGGGCGTCAAGAACGGGATCGTCGATCCGGCTCGTGCCGGCAACGGTGACGCCGGTCGAGGCTCGCTGCGTGGCGTACATCGTCGGAACCCCAGCTACCGGTCCGACCGTAGCCATATCTGCCCGCTGCCGGGTGTATCCGGGGGTATCGGCGTTGTCGATGTTCTGGCCCGTTACGTCCAGGGCATAGCTCTGGGCGGCCAAAGCCTGCGACGCGCCAATCAGTCCGGCAAATGAGGTCATCTGTCCCACCTGCTCTGCACTTCGCTGCTCTGCGGTTTGCTGGTCTGGGCCAGCTCAGCAGTCAACCCGCTCATCAGGAATCCTCTTGGTTCTTGGTGTGAAGATGGCTTTTCAAGGTGGTTATGCCTGTTCGTCCATGATCATCGGCCGCGGCGCCGGTTGGGAGGCAATACCCCGGGCGTCATAGGTGTCGACCGATTCGGTCATGGCAAGCAGGGTTTCGCGGATGGCCCGCGCACCAGCCGAGAGCATCGCGCGATTCTCATCGGCGGCTTGCTCGATCTGAACTACCAGCGCCAACAGCCGGTCGCGGTGATCCAGCAAGATGCTCGACCACGGTTCGCCGGCAAGGTCAGCCAGTTCCTTGAGCGTGGGTGAATCGTCATGTCCGTGCTCAGCGGCCACCTGCTGGACCTCGACAGAGCGTCGCACCTCGACGGCCCGGAGCTGTTCAACGACGCTCTCGACCTCGCGGTTCGCAGCGGCGAGCCACTTCGTCTCGCCGGCAGCAACGACCAGTCGCTCTTCGACGAGCTTGAACAGCAGCAATTCGAGCGCTTCACGCTCCTGCCAGAGCAAACTGGACACCTCAGAGAAACCCATCGTCCCTAACTCCATTGCGGTCTCGGTAACTACTAACACGCCTGTCGTCCTCCCCTCGGTTGTGACTGACCAATCGGCTGGGAGGCGGGCGACATTAGGCCGGTGCCAGCGACTTACCCAATACCTTTACTACTACGCGCTGCAGCACTCCTGAGTCTGTTGTGGCATGGCAGCCTCCCAGGCCGCACAAAGCAAACACGAAGCAAACATGACCCTGAGTCGCGCGCCGATGCCACGGAGGTAGTCCCCCACGAGTTAGGTCGTCCCGGGCAATAGAGCTGCGGCACGAGCCCTAGCCCCGCCTAAACAGGGGCGTCCAGTGCCATATCGGGGCCCGTCCCCCGCGTGCGACACACCGGTCTCAGCAGCGATGTGACCTAGTTCACTAACATAGAACTCACACAAGTCTTAACACCGGCTTCACTCTCCGCTACTTTCTGTGACAGCACCGCTACTCAACAGGGTGTCCGGTCTCCGGTAGCAAGCCGGGGAACATAGGGGAGACACGAAATGACGGCAGCCACGATGACGAGCGCGAAGTCAGCCTCCGGGCTTGACAGCCAGTCGGACACCGGCGCGAACGCTGAGCTGAACGCAGCACAGGACATAGCGCAGGGCTCCGACCTGCCCGTCGAGACAGTGCCGTCTCGATCCCGCACCATTCCAGGCTCGTACGACGAGACGCTGGTTACCGAGAACATGCCGCTGGTGGGCCACCTGGTTCGAGAGATGATGAACCGGCTCCCCGCACACGTAAACCGTGACGACCTCGTGTCCGCGGGCATGACCGCACTGGTTCTGAGCGCGCGCAGCTTCGAGGCCGGCCGTGGTGTTCCGTTCGCTCGGTTCGCAGCCATCCGGATTCGCGGTGCGCTGCTCGACGAGCTGCGCAGCATGGACTGGGCAAGCCGCTCCGTTCGGGGACGCGCCCGCGAGCTCGACACCGTACGCACCCAGCTGACCAACACCATGGGACGTTCCCCGCGTCCGGAGGAGCTGGCGGCCGCGATGGGTGTCAGTGTCAGCGAACTTTCCGCGATCGACGTCGACGTACAACGTGCCAGCGTGTTGAGCCTGCAGGGATTTGCACCCGAGACCGGTGCCGCAATGCTGCCCGACGCCCAGCGCGGCCCGGAGCAACTCCTCTTGGACCGCGAGCAGATCGGGTATCTGCACGATGCGATCGCCGAACTGCCCGAGCGCCTGGCCTACGTCGTACGCACGTATTTCTTCGAGCAGCGCCAGATGTCAGAGATCGCCGAAACCCTCGGCGTCACGGAGTCGCGTATCTCGCAGCTGCGGTCCGAGGCCCTCACCATGCTGCGACACGGCATGCGCGCCCAGACCGAACAGGTCGAAGCGGCTGCTCTTTCCGCCAAGGGTGGCAAAGGCGAAGACATCGCAACGACGAGCGCCGGCAATGGGCGCAACGCAGCCAAGGTCGCCAGCTACGCCGCGGCAGTCGCAAGTCGCAGCACGCTGCGTGCGAGGCTCGAGATGTCCAACCCGATGGGCGAAGCCATCGCAGCTGCCTACGCACCGGAGTACCGCAGCTTTCACGCCTCGAGCCGTGCGTCTTCCGCCTGAGCATGCCAGCCTGTTGTCGGATCGCTCTCTTGCGGTACCCCGGCAACCAAATCCAGCAGTGTCGCGAAGATCCTTGCAAAGACGGGAAATTCGCGAATGTTGCTCAAGTACTTCGGCAATCGGCCGAATAGATAACTGCCAGCCCACGGATGGGATGGCCGCCCGGATGTCCCGGGCAAGCAAGAGACTCGAATCTCAGGAGGAGAAACCATGAGTCTGCGTATCAACACCAACGTCTCAGCTCTGACCGCTTACCAGAACCTGAGCAAGAACCAGAACGACATGGCCGACTCGATCGAAAAACTGTCGAGTGGTCTCCGGATCAACAAGGCGGCCGACGACGCAGCCGGCCTGTCGATCAGCCAGGGCTTGACCAGCCAGATCAACGGTCTTACCCAGGCGACGTCGAACGCCCAAGACGGCATCAACGTCTCGCAGATCGCTGACGGCGCCCTTGGCACCACCCAGCAAATTCTGCAGCGCATGCGGACCCTGGTCGTCCAGGCAGGCAACTCCGGCACCATGGACCAGTCCTCGCTCGGCGCGATCCAGTCCGAGGTCAAGGCCCTGAACACCCAGCTCGACAACATCGGAAGCCAGACCAAGTTCGGCGCAACGAACCTGCTCGACGGTCAGTTCAACAACAACTTCCAGGTCGGTGCCAACGGCGGCGACACCATCAAGCTCGACCTTTCCAAGGCCACCACGAACTCCAAGGCCGTCGGTGGTACGTCGACCCTGACCGCCGGCGTGTACAGCTACACCGGCGGTACGGACCTCACTGCACTCAAGATCGCCACCGACGCGTTCTCGGCCACCACTCCGGTTGCCTACGCGACGACCGACGCCACCGCCGACCTCAAGAGCATTGACGCGGCGATCTCTGCCATCTCGAGTGCTCGCTCGGGCATTGGTGCCACCCAGAACCAGCTCAACTACACGGTTCAAAACCTGCAAACCGGCATCACCAACGTCACCGCATCACGGTCGAACCTGACCGACGCCGACCTCGCGACCGAAGTCAGCAAGATGACGCAGTCCCAGATCCTGTCGCAGGCCGCAACTTCCGTCCTGGCGCAGGCCAACTCAGCACCGCAGTCGATCCTGAAGTTGCTGCAGTAGTTCACCAGTTAGTCCGAATGGATCAACACAGATCGATTAACACAGATCGATCAGCTAGAAACGGCAATACCGCGGTACCACGATCATGAAGTACGGCGCGGTGAGGACAACCTCCTCTACCGCGCCGTACTTCATGTCCCGGACTGCAGGCTCACTCGCGCACCGCCGACATCAGAAATCCTGAAGGATCAGAGAATCAGATGACGAGTTTCAGCATCTCCGGCCTGTCTTCGGGCATCGACACCGACTCCGTGATCTCCCAACTCATGGCTCTTGCGGCAGGCCCGCAGACGGCCCTCGAAACTCAGCTGAACACGACCCAGTCGCAGCTGTCTGCCTACCAGGTCATCAACACGAAGATGGCAGCAGTCCAATCGGCCGCCGACGCGCTCGCGCTTGCTACGACCTGGGCCGCGACCAAGGCAACCTCGTCCGATCCCTCGATCGTGGCCTCCGGCTCAGCTACCGCCATCGCGGGCACGGCCACCACCTTCTCGGTCACCGCGGTCGCCCGCGCGCAGATCAGTACCGTCACCCTTGCCGACGCGAGCAACGCAGCCGTCGCTGCCAACGGTCTTGACGTGACGATCGGTAGCACTACCACCCACTTGGCCCTCGGCGGAAACTCGATCTCCGATGTCGCCTCGGCCATCAACTCGGCCGGTCTCGGCGTACGCGCTGCCATAGTCAATACCACCAGCGGCACGATCCTGCAGTTCACCTCGACCAGCACGGGCGCGGCGAGCGCGTTTACCGTGAGCGGTCTGACCACCGCACCTCAGGATCTGGTTACTGCTCAAGACGCATCTATAACGGTTGGCGATCCCGCGCATGGTGGTTACTCGGTGAACAGCAACACCAATACCTTCACCGATGCGATCCCCGGTGTCACTTTCACCGTCAGCAAGCTGACTACCGATGCCAATATCGCCATCAGCAGCGACTCGTCCGCAATCTCTGACGCAGTATCAAGTTTGGTCAACGCCGCTAACGACGCGCTGACCACGATCGGACAGGCAACCGGCCAAGGCGCAATCCTTGCCGGCGACAACACGGTCAGCTCGCTTACCCAGAAGTTGTTGGGGGTCATCAGCTCAGGTGCGTCAGGCAAGAGCTTCAACGACGCCGGCGTGGGCATCACATCGACCGGGCAGGTGACCTTCGATGCCGACGCCTTCGCGGCCGCGTATGCCTCAAACCCGAACGCCATCCAGAGCATGGTCCAAGGCGCACTTTCTTCGGCGTTCTCTACGGTTGGTAGCAATGCCACCGATGCGACAGCGGGCACCCTTACCCAGCTGATCAATACCGACAACAGCCAGATCAGCACTCTCAACAAGCAGATCTCGGACTGGGACAGCAAGCTCGCTGACCAGAAGGCGAGCCTGCAGGCGAAGTACGCCGCGATGGAAGCCTCCCTGTCGAAGCTCAAGTCGCAGTCGAGCTACCTCACCTCGGTGTTTGCCAGCTTGACTGCTTCACAGTCCAGCACATCATCCTCTAGTTCTTAGGAGTAGACCGTGACCAGCAGTCCTGCGCAGTTGCGTTACCTGGCTGACACGGTCAATACCGCATCGCCCGTGCGGCTGTTGGTGATGCTCTATGACCGGCTCGTGCTCGATATTCGGCGGGCAGCCGACGCTCAGGAGGCATCAGAACAGATCGTCGCATCAGAGCAACTCAGGCATGCTCAACAGATCGTTGCCGAACTCCTGACAAGTCTGCGCATGCAGGGCTGGGATGGTGCGGAGAACCTCGCGTCGCTATACGGATTCATCCTCGGCGAGCTGATCGCGGTCAACCTCACGCCCAGCCCCGCTCGGCTGCGCGCAGTCGAACAGATCGTCTCTGACCTTCGCGATTCCTGGCGCGAAGCAGCTCTCACCGTGCTCGAGGCGACCAAGGTCGCACCGCCGGCCGACGCCGACGCAATAGATGCACCTGTTCGCCATATCGCCTGGGTGGGATGAGGAATGGACTCAGGGGCTCAGCCGAGCTGGCATGAGGTACTGGCCGACTGCGAAGCCGCGGCCGACGAAGCCGAACGAATCCTAGCCAGCCGCACGCAATTCGACCCGGACCAGTTCGTCGCCAAGACCACCTTTGACCTTTGGCAGCTGAATCTACCGCCGCTGCCGCTCGAGCTGCACGCTCGAGCTGAAGCGGTACATGCGCGGCAACTCAGAGTTCAAGCCGACCTGGCAGCGGCAATGATCAGTGTTCAGCAACAGATTCTGATGAGCGCTGCTGAGATGCCAGACCGTCACAAGCCCATGTACTTGGACTGCAGCGCCTGAACGAGCAGCACTCTTAGCATTCTCTGCTCACACGGGCTTAACTCTTCGTGATCATGGCCGATTGGCTATCTGAGCACGGATAGCTCGCCTAGATCGCCACGGATTGGCGAAACCCCACCGCAACTGGAGGTTTCGTTTCGTGCTCGACGACATCACCTCGGTCACCCTCGCGACTGCACTGTCTGGCTTGTCCGCTCGGCAACGAGTGAGCGCCAACAACATCGCCAACATCGAGACCCCTAACTTCAAGGCCGGCCAGGTCTCTTTTGAAGACAGCCTGCGCGATGCCGTCGCCTCGGGAGACCCCAGCCAGGCTGAGTTTTCTCAGTCCTCGCAAAGTGGCCCCGTCAGCGCCAACGGCAACAACGTCAGCCTCGACACCGAAACGGTGACCGACGAGAAGACTCAATTGCAGTACCAGCTGCTCAGCGGCGCGATGACTGCCAAGTTCGGCCTCCTGCAAACAGTGTTGAAGGCCTGAGCCGATGTCCATCTTCTCAGCCATGAACATCTCTGGCACCGGACTGACAACCTTTCGCACCTGGGTCGATGCGCTGGCAAACAACATCGCCAACGTCAATACGGTCAAGCCGACCTCACAGAATGCCTTCCAGGCAACCTACATTCAGGCCCAGGAAATAGGCGGAGCCGCCGACGGAAGCGGTGGCGGGGTGCAAGGCGTTGCCGTGACCGAGGGCGACCCCAAGGGCGTTCTCACTTACCAGCCGGAAAATCCCCTCGCCGACGCCAAAGGCTACGTCCGGATGCCCGACGTGGACATGAACGAGCAGATGGGCAACCTGATCATGGCCCAACGAGGCTTCCAGGCCAACGCCGCCGTCATCGACCGCGCTCGCGAGACCTATCAGGACGCGATCAACATCGGAAAGAACAACTGACCATGACATCTCCCGCGCTTGCCGCCATCTCTTCCATCAGTTCCGCTATCCCGACCCTGCCGACCTCCTTCACCAGTGGCGTGGCAGCGCCCGACGTTTCCGGCGCTTCCAGCACCGGCGGCGCAGATTTTGCCTCCGTCCTGGGCAAAGGGCTCGACGCCGTGTCGCAGTCTCAGAGCACTGCGGACAACCTGGCCGTCCAAGCCGCCACGGGGGACCTCACCGACATCAGTGACTACACGATCGCGGCTACGCAGGCCTCACTCATGACTTCACTTGCGACCGCCATCCAGTCGAAGGGCGTCGAAGCATTCAACCAGATCATGGGAATGCAGGCCTGATATGAAAGACCAGGTCCTCAGCCAGCTACAACGATTCTGGCGCGGATTCCTCGCGTTCACGCCTGGCCAGAAGGTGGTAACGGTCGCGGCAGTCCTCGCGCTCGGTATCGGCGGTTGGCTGTTCTCCTCATGGGCGTCAACCCCGAGCTACGCACCGCTGTTCACCAATCTCGCCCCTACCGACGCGAGCGCGATCATCGACAAGCTCAACGCGAACAAGACTCCCTACAAGCTGGCCGCCAACGGCACCGAGATCATGGTTGCCCAGAAAGACGTTTACCAACTTCGGCTGGCGATGAGTTCGTCTGGGCTGCCGTCTTCGGGGAACAGTGGCTACAGCTTGCTCGACCAAGAAGGCATCACCACCTCGGAGTTCAAGCAACAGGTGGACTTTCAGCGGGCTCTGGAAGGCGAACTGAGCAAGACCATCAAGTCGATCAACGGTGTTGCCGATGCGCAAGTCCACCTCGCCATCCCGCAGCAGACCGTCTTCGACGACGGCAGCCAGAAGCCCACGGCATCGGTGCTGCTGACGACAACGCCGGGAACGACACTCACCAGTGGCCAGGTGCAATCGGTAGTGAACCTCGTTTCGTCAAGCGTCCCGGGATTGACAACTGATCAGGTCAGTGTTTCTGACTCCAGCGGCAAGGTATTGTCTGCAGCCGGCAGCGGTGACCTGTCAACGGAGAGCGACACCAGGGCGAGCGCGACACAGGCCTACCAACAGCGATTGTCCAGTTCAGCGCAGGCCATTCTCGATAAGATCCTTGGTCCGGGCAACTCGGTTGTCACCACCAACGCTGACCTGGATTTCGGCAAGAGCAACGCAACGTCGACGAACTACAGCTTCGCCAGCGGTGTTCCGCCCCTCGCCGAAGCGAGCACGGGTGAGAGCCTCGGCAACGGGGCAGCCACGCCGGGCGCGGCGATCGGCGCCAACACCGTATCTGCAGCTGCGAGTCCATCCGCCTCCAGCACTGGCGGCTACTCCAAGGTCACCGACACCAAGAACAACGCCATCGATACGACCACCGAGGTACGTACGAACGCACCTGGCGACGTCAAACGACTGAGCGTGTCTGTCGTCCTCAATTCCAAAGCTGCCGGAGCGGTTGATCTGGCCAACATCAAGGCACAGATCGGCGCGGCTGTCGGACTCAACCCGGCACGCGGAGACGTGATCGCCGTAAGCAGCGAAAACTTCGACACCTCGGCGGCGGCAGCAGAAGCCGCTGCGGCAGCCAAGGCCGCCAAGGCCGCTGCTGCTGCAAAGCAGAGCGCACAACTGATCTCCCTCCTCAAGACGGGCGGTGTCGTGCTCCTGGTCATCGCAGTCGTGATCATCACGCTGATCGCCAACAAGCGGAAGAAGAACGCTGAGCCACCGGACGACCTCGATCTGTTTCTTTCAACCCTGCAAGACGATCCGAATTCGCTTCCACCCGCACCGATCGACATAATCCCACCCCAATCGCGCGAAGCTCAGATCGCCGCAGCAAGGCAGCAACAGTTGGCCGAGCTGGCCGAGAACGATCCTCAAGAGATAGCTCGGCTACTACGTAGCTGGCTGAATGCAAAGGACGGCTGAGCGCGATGGAAGACACCCTCGACCTGACGAACCGCCCAGCACCCGCCGAGCGGGTCGCCGCCACCTCGGCTGAACTGTTGCGGAGCATGACGGGCCGTCGTAAGGCAGCCATCCTGCTGTTGCAGCTGGAGCCACGCTCCTCTGCCCGCGTGTTAGGACAACTTCGCGAGTCCGAGCTCGAAGACCTGTCGGCAGAGATCGCCCGAATGGGTGAGATCACCACCGAGATGTCGGCCGCTGTGCTCGGCGAGTTCGGCGTGCTGGCTTCGAGCGGTTCCACCACACAGGGCGGCCTGGAACAGACTCGCGAGCTGCTGATCGCTGCCGTAGGCGAGAGCCGCGCGGGAGAGATCATGGGCAAGCTTTCTTCGTCAGCTCTGGAGATGCCGTTCAAGTTTCTGCAGAACGCTGATGCGCGCCAGCTGCTGAGCTTTATCTCCGACGAGCACCCGCAGACGATTGCGCTGGTGCTGGCTCATATTCCGGCGCCGCTGGCCTCCAAGGTCCTCGGCGGGCTTGGTTCGGATCTGCAAGCCAACGTTGCCCATCGGATTGCCACCATGGACCGGACGTCGCCAGAGGTCATCCGTCAGGTAGAGGCCGGCCTGGAGCGACGGATGTCCACCATGTTGGTACCGGCGGATCTGTCTGCGGTTGGTGGCGTCCAGCCGCTGGTGGAAATCATCAACCGTGCCGACCGGGGTACCGAGAAGCTGATTCTCGAGGGCCTCGAGCAGCGGGATCCAGAGCTTGCCGATGAGGTTCGTAGCCGGATGTTCGTCTTCGAGGACCTGATCAATCTCGATGACCGCGCTGTGCAGCTCGTACTTCGCGGGGTCGAGGTCGCCAACTTGGCTGTTGCCCTCAAGGGCGTCAGTCCGAGCGTGCGGAGCAAGGTCATGAACAACATGTCCGAGCGGGCGGCGATAACACTTGGCGAAGAGATAGAACTGCTTGGCCCGGTCCGCGTCCAGGCGGTCGAAGAAGCTCAGACCGAAGTTGTCCGCGTCATCCGATCGCTGGAGGAAGAGGGCCAGATCGTAGTTCGCCGTGGTCAGGAGGACGAGTTCGTTGCCTGACGTCCTGCCCATCGCACTGGATTTGGCTGACTTTCAGCTCATGGCTGATAGCACCATTCCGTCGGAGTTCGTCGAGCGTTCCCGTACTTCCGCCTCCGCCGTTGGCTATGCCCAAGGCTGGGCTCAGGGCGTGCGCGACGCGCGCGATGCAATGTCGGCTGAGAACGCAGATGCGGTCGAGGCCAACATCCGCCATCGAGAGGCCGCCGACGCCGCTCTACGTGCCTCGCTTGCGGGACTCGCCGCAGCCGCCACCCAGCTGCACGCCTCGATCGATCGTGCGGGAGAACTAGCGGAAAATACGATCCTGAAGGCTGCCGTCGATATCGCAGAGGCGCTGCTGGGCAAGGAACTCGGCGACGTCGACAAGGCCTCACGGGCGGCACTGGCCCGCTGTCTGAAGCTGGCACCACCCGATACTTCCGTCAGCGTCCGCATCGCGCCGGGTACGTATGAGAACCTCTCCGGTTACGGTTTCGAATCATTGCTTGCGTCAATACCCGAGGCACGGGGATTGGATATCACCTTCGAGCCCGACGCAGCGCTTGGTACCGGCGACGCGATCGTCCGTGCTGGTGCAACGACGATCGATGGTCGGCTGTCCGAAGGACTTCGCCTTATTCGCGAACGGCTCGCCTCATGATCCCAACTTCCCCGCTGACCGAGCTGCCGCAGTTGCTCGCACTCGCGCAACCGCGTCGATACGGCCAGGTGTCCAAGGTGGTCGGGCTCTCGGTGACCGTCGTCGGTGTGAGCTGCCGGATCGGCGACCTGTTACGGCTCGGCGAGTCGACCTTGGCTGAGGTCGTCGCGGTCGACGGTGCGGTCGCGACGTGCTTGCCGCTGGGCGAGCTCGGCGGCATCGGCAACGGCGTCCGAGCCACCAATACCGGTGGGCCACTACAGATCGCCGTCGGCGAGAGCCTGCGGGGTCGAGTGCTGAACGGTCTGGGCCAGCCACTGGACGGGACCTCCCTTCCGGCCGGGCTGGACCTTGTCACTGTCGAACAGTCGCCGCCGCCGGCGATGCTCCGGCAACGAGTCGACCGACCGCTCTCGGTCGGCGTGCGGGCCATCGACACCCTCATACCGGTCGGACGCGGTCAGCGTCTGGGCATCTTCGCCGGTTCCGGTGTCGGAAAGTCGAGCCTGATGTCGATGATCACCCGCGGCACCACCGCACAAGTCACTGTTGTCGCTCTGATCGGCGAGCGCGGCCGCGAGGTGCGCGAGTTTCTCGAGAACGACCTTGGCTCCCTCGGACTGCAGAACGCGATCGTGGTCGTCGCTACCTCCGATCAGCCACCGATGGTCCGGCTGCGAGCCGCGTTTGTGGCAACGAGGATCGCCGAGTGGTTTCGCGACACCGGGCAGGACGTGCTGCTACTCATGGATTCAGTGACCCGCTTGGCAACAGCTCAGCGCGAGATCGGCCTCTCCGCAGGTGAGCCGCCGGCTTCTCGCGGCTACCCGCCCTCGGTATTTGCCATGATGCCGCGGTTGCTCGAGCGAGCTGGTGGTGGTGAAACCGGCACTATCACTGGTCTTTACACCGTGCTTGTCGAGGGTGAAGATCACAACGAGCCGATTGCTGATACTGCTCGGTCGATCCTTGACGGTCACATCGTGCTCGACCGCAGGCTCGCCACCGCCGGCCACTTTCCGAGCATCGAGGTTCTCGAGTCGGTGTCGAGAGTCACGACGGCAATCACCAGCCGGGACCAACAACAACTCGCACGTGAGGCTCGTCAACTACTGGCTGCTCGCCGGGACGTAAAAGAGCTCGTTGAGATCGGTGCCTACGTGACAGGGACGAACCCCCGCGCGGACCGAGCCCTGGCGTTGTGGCCCGCGCTGGAGCGATTCCTTCAACAAGACATGGACGAGCGCTCCAGTGCAGAGGGAGCGTGGCAAGACCTTGCCGCCGCTCTGGCATCAGTTCCGGCGGTGACCGGATGAGTACGAAACGATGGTTGCCGACAATGCTCAGAGCCAGACAAGCCGCAGAGGACAACGCGGCAATGCAGGTTGCCCAGGCTCGTCGTGAACTGTCCGAAGCAGAACGGGCCAGCGACGAACAGCGCGCCCGGTTGGACGCTCTCTCGCTACCGGAGCACGGGAGTATCCACACCTTTCTGCACGGTATTGCCAAAGGAAGTGCCGCCGCCGCCACACATGCTGCGGCCCAGCACCGGGTCGGTTTCGCCAAGGGTCGGCTCGACACCAGCATGGGACAGCTCAACCTCGCCGCACAACAACGCAAGTCGGTACAGAAGCTCAGTGAACGAATCGCTGCGGAGGCTCACGCCACCGAACTCATCTCCGCGCAGCGGATCCTCGACGACGTCACGACCAGCCGGTTCACGCGCGCAGCTGAGGCAGGCCGATCATGACGGCTTCTGTTGACGGTGTGAGCTCGATACTCGCACGCATATCTCAACTGCAGGCGCAGTTTCCGCAGCTTGCACCGCCGGTCCTAAAGCCGACGGCAACGAACACGGCAACGAACGCGGCAACGAACGCGGCAACGAGCTTTGCAGCCGCGCTGAACAGTGCCTCGGCTGTGAGCAGCCCAGCCAGCAGTGGCGGCCTGACCGGCTCGCAAGTGGTGGCCTCTGCGGAGAAGTACCTTGGCGTACCGTACGTCTTCGGCGGCACGACCTCAGCCGGCATCGACTGTTCCGGTCTCGTCCAGCGGGCGTACGGGGATCTCGGCGTGCAGCTGCCCCGCCTCAGTTGGGACCAGGCCAAGACCGGGACGGCAGTGCCGGATCTGGCCCATGCGCAGCCTGGCGACATCCTGGGCTTCGGCAACCCGGCAGAACACGTTGCGATCTACCTCGGCGACAACATGATGATCGCCGCACCGCAACCCGGTGAAAACGTCAAGATCCAGAGCGTGTACGAAACACCCGCTAGCATTCGGCGCATCGTCGCGCCCGATACAGCAAATGTCGCATCAACCGGGCTGAACGCGATCGGTGGCCTCAGTGCGCTGACGGACTCCCTCGGTCTCGGCTCAGGCAGCACGACGGGTTTCGCGACGCCCGGGGCGTCGGCGACTCAGACAGCCGGTAGCCTCGCTCAGTACGCAAACTTGTTCACCCAGAGCGAGGCGGCATATCAGCTTCCCAGCGGTTTGCTCGCGGCCGTCGCCCAAACGGAATCTGGTGGTAATGCCAGCGCTGTCAGCCCTGCCGGCGCCCAAGGTCTGATGCAGCTCATGCCGGGCACCGCTGCCGGTCTTGGAGTCAATCCGTGGGATCCGACTCAGGCCGTTCACGGCGCTGCCGAGCTGCTCGGCTCCTATCTCAAGAAGTACGGTTCGGTTCCCCTGGCACTGGCGGCCTACAACGCAGGGCCCGGAGCTGTCGACCAGTACGGTGGCGTTCCACCTTTCGCTGAAACGCAGAACTACGTTGCCAAGATCACCGGCCTGATGGGGATGGCGTGATGGGGACACTGGCAATGAACACCTCGATCGCCGGGACCTTCGCATTTGGATCACCGGGCACAGCAGCAGCGACTTCTGGCTGCTCAGGCACCAGCGGCTCGACTGACGGGTCTTCTTCCGACGACGGGTCCACCGTCGAATCGAGTTCGACCTTTGCAACGACGCTAGCCGACATCTCTCAGCGCGATGAGGGTCGTGCTGACAGCGGTTCTGATCCGGCTACCGCTGATTCAGCACCTGGGATGGTCGCCGCTCACGACGGCCCGGGAGCGCCGGCGACTGGCGTTACACATAGGCCGCTACGTTCGGGCGCGCAGGACGATTCGGCGGGGGCAGAATCACAAGCAGCATCGACCGCCGCGACGGCGTTGACGGCACAGCAGATCAATGCCGTGGCAATCGTGCCGCTGACACCAACGGTCCAGCTGGACGAGCTGACGCGATCAGGCCTATCAATAACGGGCGATTCGTCGACGGGCAATTCAGCAACGGGTGGCGGCGCCGCGCTCTCGCGCGACCCAGGCAACGCCACTTCTCGTGTCGCGGCGACGGTCGCGGTGAGTGCATCTGGTCTCAGCGAAGCGGCACCCGCCGCACTCGTATCAAACGAAACGGCCGCGCTAGGGCTTCCGGCTGGCGGCCTCGCGGCTGACGGGCTTGCGGCTGACGGGCTCAATGTTCACCCGTCCCAGTCGGGCGCGTCGCAATCGCTCGGCTCCGCCCCCGGTACTGAACAGCCCGGGGCCAACCCTGCCGGTCTGGCTGGAATCCAGGCGGGCGATGCAGCTCGCATCGCCGCGCCTAGCGAGGGCTCCGCAGCTACGACGATGGTTGGCCCTGATGATTCCCTGCTGCACCCAGCCGAAACGGGGGCTCCGACAACCGGCATAGCCGGCACACCTCGGTCCGCAGCGCGACGTACGGCCTCCAATCCGGTTTCTGCTTCGGGAACAGACACCGACCAGGCCAGCGGAACCTTCAACTCATCCGCAACAGCCTCGAACGTGACGGCTATCGGGACCGCCGCCCATATCGGCAACGCGGCAGCGATCACAGCGCTGACCACTCACGCGGGCGCTCAGAATAGTCAGACCGAAAAGGCGAGCTTCGCAGTAGACCCAGCCGTAACCACCCAATATCAGAACCCGCGCAGCCCCTATCCAACAGGCACATCGGCCCTGCCCATGACCCAGCAACTGAGCGCGCCTGTGCTCGAGATGCGCGCCCGAGGTGACGGCGTACATCGCTTGTTGTTGGACCTGCATCCTGCTGATCTGGGTCAAGTTACCGTCGAACTCCGTCTGCATGGCGGCGACATGAGCATTTCGATCGCCGGTGGCAACGACGCGGCGAGAGAAGCCATCCGTTCGGCACTCCCGGAACTGCGGGGCGATCTGGCAGCAGTTGGGCTCGCTGGAGCCGGTATTTCTCTCGACTCCGGTACCGCGGATGCTTTCGCGGGCCAAGGCGGCCAGCCTGGCACCTTCCCGCCCGGCCGCGGTTCTGGGGCTGGCCAGCACCAAGAGTCAGCCAACGTGCTGACCGATCCCCGCCGATCGGGCCTGTCCGGCTCGATCGGGCCGTCCGACTCGTCAATGACCGGAATCGACCGATGGCTATGAATGGAGCATTACGATGACCACCCCGATTACCTCGGGCCTGCCCGCGACTCCGACGCCAGTCCTTCCGTCGGCGGACACCGCCGCCAGCTCGACTGACAATACCCAGCTGGACTCGAAGGAATTCCTCCAGCTCCTGGTGGCTCAGTTGCAGTACCAGGATCCCAGCAAGCCGGTCGATACCTCGGAGTTCATGAACGAGACGGCGACGCTGACTCAGGTACAGACAATGGAGGCAAACGCCAAGGCGACCCAGGACATGCTCAACACGCAGCAGGCGCAAACCGCCAGCGGCATGGTTGGCCGGACGGTGACGTACCTCGATTCGGCCGGACACCCGGTGACTGGCGAGGTCACGTCGGCGACGATCTCCAACGTCCCGCCTAGCCTGCGAATCGGCACCACCGATGTCGCATTGACCCAGATACAGCAGGTCTTCGCCACGAGCGCCCCGTAGCCACACGCTTCCGGCGGGCCCATGCCCCGAAGTCGTCAACCCGACACCCCACGACCGCCCAACCACACGACCATCATTCCCCCGAAGGAGAAATCATGTTGCGCTCACTGTTCACCGGCATCTCGGGCCTGCGTGCCCACCAGCAAATGCTCGACATCGCCTCGAACAACATTGCCAACGTCAACACGACCGGCTTCAAGAGCTCGTCATCGGTATTCGAGTCGACCTTGAGCCAAACCATTGCCGGAGCTGGTGCTCCCAACGCCACCCAAGGTGGCACGAACCCGCTGCAGGTCGGACTCGGAGTCTCGCTCGGCGCGACGGAATCCAACTTCACCCAGGGCTCGAACCAGTACACTGGCCGCACCTCAGATCTGCTCATCAACGGCGACGGATTCTTCCAGGTCAAGAACGACGGCCAGCTGAACTACACCCGGGCAGGATCATTCCAGCTCGACAAGACCGGTCACCTGACCGCGCCTGATGGTTCGATCCTGCAAAGCGCGGCCGGCGGTGACCTTGACCTATCGGCATTGAACAGCGGGACCTATGTCTCCTGGAACATCAGCTCGGACGGTGTGGTGAACGGCGTAGACGCGACAGGCACCACCACTGCCCTAGGCACAATCGCGGTAGCGACCTTCGTCAACCCGGGCGGTCTGGCCGCAGCCGGCGACACCCAGTACCAAGAGACCGCGAACTCGGGCCTGGCACAGGTCGGAGCGCCCAACAGTGGTGGCCGGGGCAGCCTGACGCCGGGTTATCTCGAGATGTCAAACGTCGACCTCGCCGGCGAGCTTACGAACCTCATCATCAGCGAGCGGGGTTTCCAGGCCAACTCACGAGTCATCACCACCTCTGACGAGGTTCTTCAGACCCTCGTCAACATGAAGAACTAGTCTCACGAGGTTTCCAAACGCGCCCGGCCGGCTCGGCATCCACCTGCGAGCCGGCGGCAGGTGCGCTTGGCGCTCGCGTCACAATCACCACAGTTTCCAAGCAGTACGCAGCAAGCACATAAGTCGCTTGCGGCCTCAGCTCACCGGCGGATTTGCCGATGAGTACAGCAAGGAGGACCCACGGATGGGTCCTAACCTAAACCTTGGACGGATCCGTTGATAATCCTGCGTCGGCTGAGCGGGCCGCAATTCGCTCTCAATCCTGACCTCATCGAGCGCGCCGAGGCCACGCCGGACACCGTGGTAACCATGGTCAACGGAAACAAGTACCTGGTATGTGAGTCGCTGGTCGAGCTCACCGATGCCATTCGCGACCACCGGGCCAGGATCATTGCGATGGCCGAAGACATGGTCGTGGAAAGCGATTCAGACCGGGTCCGCACCAGCGGAACTCAGGGCAGCCCGCACGGCAGCACGCACGGAATCGCACACGGGCTTGCCAGCGCGACGCAACGTCTGCATGAGGTCTCCAGCCGCGATTCCAACAGCGACAACGCTGTTGTGCCGATCCGCACCAAGGAAGCCTGATGGACCCCGCGCTGATCATCGGCGTCGTCCTCGCGCTCGTTGCGATCGTCGGCTCGGTGACGATGGAGGGCGGCAACATTGCCTCGATCTTCCTGCCCGCTCCAATGGTGCTGGTTTTTCTGGGCACCATCGGAGCTGCTATCGCCGGCGGGCTCCTGCGTGATGCGAAAACGCTGCCCAAACAGCTGATCCGCGCGTTCACGGCGAAGGCCACCAACCCCGACACCTCGGTGGAGATCTTGATCGGCCTAGCCGGGCGAGCCCGCCGCGAGGGGCTGCTTGCCCTCGAGGACGAGGTCAATCAAATCGAAGACGATTTTCTCCGGCGTGGACTTCAGCTTGCAATCGACGGTACCGACGCCGAGGAAGTCGCGCTGATCCTCACTGCCGAAGTCGATACCAAACGTGCCTCGGACCGAGCCGCGGCAAAGTTGTTCGCCGACATGGGTGGCTATTCACCGACGATCGGCATCATCGGCACCGTACTCGGCCTCGTCAAGGTCCTCGGGCACCTCTCCGCACCGTCAAAACTCGGTGCCGAGATTGCCAGCGCGTTCGTGGCCACGCTATGGGGCGTCATGAGCGCCAACGTCTTCTTCCTGCCGGTCGGAAACCGCCTCAAGCGGCTCAGCGAGGCTGAGTGCGATCAGATGGAGGTCGTGATCGAGGGGATTCTTTCGATTCAAGCTGGATCGAACCCGCGCCTGGTCGAGCAGAAACTGCACAGCTTGCTCCCACGCGCAACGATCAAGCCGCAAGACGAGAAGGACGTGGCGTAGATGAGTTCCGCCGCCAGAGCCCGCGCCGGTCGTCGCCGGGGACATGAAGAAGAACACGAGAACAGCGAAAGGTGGATGGTCACCTACGCGGACATGCTCACGTTGCTGCTTGTGCTCTTCATCGTCCTGTACGCGATCTCGCAAGTTAACACCTCGAAGTTTGCCGAACTCAAAAGCGGCTTGGCCACGGCGTTCAAGAACGGACAACCCTCGGTCCTGACCGCCGGCAGTGGCATCGTCGGCGGCGAATCGGTCTCGTCCCAGCAGCAAATAGTCGGACCGAACAACATCACGATCCCGCAGACCTCTCAACAGCAGGCCCAGCAGAGCAGCACCGTTCCGGCGGACACCACTGCCGCGCAGCGGGAAGTCGACGAGTTCGCCAGGATCAAAGCTGCGATCCAGACATCGCTGCACGCCCACGGCCTCGATGGCAGCGCGCTGTTCAGCGTCGATGAACGAGGTTTGGTCGTCACGATAGTCACCGACGAGTTGGTTTTCGCAGGCAACAGCGCAGCTTTGGAGAACCAAGGCAAGACGATCATGGGTGCCGTTGCCGTACCGCTGCGCACCATCGACAACCAGTTGCAGGTGGACGGTCACACGAACCAACAGAACGTGAGCACCGATCCGTACCCGAGCGGTTGGGAGCTCTCTTCGGCTCGAGCCTCGTCAGTCGTACGGTTCCTGATCCAGAACGAATCGATCTCAGCATCCCGGCTCAGCGCGGTCGGCTATTCCGACCAACGACCGCTGATACCACCGAGTGATCCGCGATCGATTACCCGCAACCGCCGAGTGGACATCGTGGTGCTGAGCAAGCTACCGGCGGGTTCGACAGCGCAGCTCGCCACTCTCGGCAAGGCTTTGACCGATACGCCCAACTGATCTGACTGACCGGCACCTCCGCCCCAACCCGATCCACGACCGCCACTCACCGAAGGAGCAGACATGACCCTCACCGATGGTCGCCCCGCACGTATTGCAAATTCGGTCACGCGTGCCGAAGCCAAGAAAGGCAAATCCGGCAAGTCCGTCAGGGGCAGCGACGGCGGCGATGGCGCAGGCGACAACAAGTCAAAGAAGAAGAAGATCATCATCGTCGTCGTACTTCTGTTGCTGGTCGGCGCAGCGGCGAAATTCACAGTGCTCGCACCGGCTAAGACCGGGGCGGCTGCGAAACCGGCTCCGGGGCCGGTCATAGCGATGGATGAACTCACCCTCAACCTGGCCGGCAGTCATTTTCTCCGCCTGAAGCTCTCGCTCCAAACCACCAAAGGAACGAGCGAGGAACTCGAAGTAACTGAAGGAATCCAGGCCGTCATCGACGAGTACAGCAACCGAACCGAAGCCTCGTTGACCGGCGACGCAGCTCGCGACAAGGCGAAGAAGGAGCTACTCACGAAACTACAAAAAATCTATCCGAAGAAGATCCTGGACGTCTTCTACACGGAGTTCGTCATGCAGTAGCCACCTGCCAGACCCAAGATCGACAACTCACACGGCTCAGGTCCGTCCGTTCGCCGCCGAACAGTGACATGTGACTTCGAGCGGCTCTCCCCATGCCAACCAAGGTTCGGCGCTGCTTCGGCGGTCCTCCCCTGGCGTTGCAAACGCTTACGATTTCCGTCGACCGACAAAACTGTCGCGCGACCATACTCGAGCTCTCCAGATGAGCTATGAGACCTTCGCCCGCAGGCTGAGCACTCAGCTCACCACAGGCTTGCGCCAGGTCTGCCAGGTCAATCTGGTCGCGATCGAGCAGCAAACCTATGAAGAGTACGTAGCAGGGTTGTCCCAGACCACGATCCTCTCTGTGCTCGATATCGATCCCCTCCCCGGCATCGGCATCCTCGAGTTCTCGGTGCCGACGGCCCTGGCCTGTGTGGACTATCTGCTCGGTGGCCCCGGTGGTGAGCAGCCCACGCGGCCCTTGACTGATCTTGAGACGCCTTTGTTGCGCGGCCTCATCGAGCAGATGCTCGGGGTGTTGCGCTACGCGTTGGAACCAACCGGTATCGCACCCGCTCTCGGGGCGGTCGAATACAGCCCTCAGTTCTTGCAGGCTGCCAGTGCAAGTGAAGCCTTCGTCGTCGGGTCCTTCGAGATGCAGGTCGGTAACCAGGTATGTCTTGCCACCGTCTGCCTACCGCTGGGCTCGATCATGCCGCGGCTGCAAACCAAAAGCGATCGCAAGCCGACGACCGCCGCTGAACAACTGGCTGCCAAGGAATCCGCGTCCAAAATGCGCGAAGCCCTCAGCGGCGCACCGATACAGGTCACGGTCCAATTCCGCTCCCTCAAGCTGACCCCGAACGAACTCGTTAATCTCGAGCCCGGCGATGTCGTGCCGCTCAATCACCGTGTAACCGCACCACTGGCGGTAGAGGCCGGCGGAATCACATTCGCGCATGCCTTGCCGGGCCGCTCAGGCAGCAGGCTCGCGGGCCTCATCGTCGCATCACCTAAGGAGAAATCGTGACGAACATCGCTACTATCACCGTCGCGGCCGAACTGGCCGCCACGGCTGCGATGGCCAATGTTCCCATCGCCGACGCGCTGCTGCTGGGCTCGCCGATCGAGTACGCCACTCCTCTGGCCTTCTCCGGCGTGGCCGTCTCGGCACGCTTCACCGGCGACTACAGCGGTGAAGTGCTGGTGGCCGTTGAACAATCGATTGCCGACGCATTGCAGAATTCCCCGCTCGGCGCTCTCGACATCACCGCCGCGCTGGCGCCCGCTCTCAACGCCGCGGCCGCGACCGTGGGCAACGTCGTCATCGGTCCCGGCCAGGCGCTGACGCTCGGCCCGGCCCTGGATGCGTTGCTCAGCAAAGAACGTTCAGCGGTCGTCCCGCTCACTAACAACGGGCAGATCCGCGCACTCGTCGGGCTCATGGTCACGGTTGATGAGGTTTCGGCCATTGACGTCAACAGTGGAGCAGCCGCGCCGATGACGCCGGCATACCCGACCCGCTCCGAACTCGACGCTCAGGCGTCCGGATCGGTGCGCGCCTTCTCCCCGACCCCGGTGGCCCGACACGGGCTGGAGATGTTACGTGACGTGGCCATGGAGGTCACCGCTCAGATCGGCAGTACTCGCATGACGGTCAGTGAGTTACTGAGTCTGTCGGATGGAGCGGTAATCGAATTGGACCGTGCTGCCGGCGCGCCGGCAGATCTGCTCGTGAACGGTCATCTGATCGCCCGGGGCGAAGTCGTCGTCGTCGATGAGAACTTCGGCCTGCGCATTACCGAGATCGTGTCAACAGAGGCGACCTCTCCAGGCCCGCTGTGAACGGTGTCGAACTGGTCGGCCGGATGTTTCTGGCCCTCGGGATTGTGCTCGGCCTCATGTGGGCGCTGGCGAAATTCGCCCGCCGACCACTGACTGGCAAGAACGATCGAGTCATCGATGTGCTGGCCCGTAAGCAGCTCAATCGCAACGCTTCTGTTGCGGTGCTCAAAGTGATGGATCGAGCATTGATTGTCGGCATCACTGATCAAGGGGTGCGTCTTCTGACTGAAACCGACCTAACCGGCGTCGAGGAAGCCCTGGTCGCCGAGCGACCGAAGCCAATCAAACGACTGAATTTCAGGTCAGCGCCGGAGATCGCCGCGAACCAGATCTCAGAGCATCATGTCCTGCTTCCAGCCTTGACATCATCGACCTCGGCATTGCCGGAGATGCAGGCGCTGCAGACAAACGTTGCTCCAGCTACTCCAGCTGCTCCAGCTGCTCCAGCTGCTCCAGCTGCGGAATCGGCGGGCACCGGCGGCGACGTGGCCGCCCGCCATGCCTTGGACGGCTCAATCCTCTCTCCCAAGACCTGGTCTCAGCTGGTTAACGCTGCCCGCGACGTGACGGTGCGCCGATGAGTGCACCAGCCATTGGTCACGCGGCGACGCCTCAAACACATTCGACGCCTGCTCCGCGCACGCTCTGCGCACTTCGACTCTTCGCGATCACGGTGCTTGGCTGCCTTGCCGCAATCGTCGTCAGCGCGATGCTGGCACCGCATGCCGAAGCGGCAGCATCGGAATCGGCGCTGACGTCCTTACCTGCATCGACCTCGATGTCTGACCGGCTCGTCCCACTCTTGGCGCCTGTAGCCGGGCCGTCCGCACCCGTTGCGCCGGCGAGTCCCGCAGCGCCAGCAGGGGACGTGGCAAACTCAGGCACCGTTTCGGTCAACGTCGACCCAAAGCCCAGCAACTCCGTGACCGTGCTGCTGTTGCTCACGGTGCTGTCAGTAGCGCCGTCGATCATCCTGCTGATGACCAGCTTCACCAAGATCTTCATGGTGCTGTCGCTCACTCGAAACGCGTTGGGCCTCACCGGCGTTCCACCGAATCAGGTTCTCGCGGGTCTGTCACTGTTTCTGAGTCTCTTCATCATGGCACCCACCGTAAAGGCCGTTAACGCGGCGGGAATTCAGCCTTACCTGAAGGGAACGAAGTCGCAGGCTGTGGCCTATCACGATGGCATTGCCCCGCTACGACAGTTCATGCTGCAACACACCCGTACTGAGGAAATTGCGTTGATGCTGCGCGCTGGGCATCTGCCTAATCCGCCAACACCGGACAAGCTCGACCTCACAACAATCATCCCGGCCTTCGTGCTGTCGGAGTTGCGATCAGCGATGATCATCGGCTTCGTGATCTACATACCCTTTCTGATCATCGACATGGTGGTCTCGTCGTCACTCATGTCGCTCGGCATGATGATGTTGCCGCCGGTGTCCGTCTCGCTGCCCTTCAAGCTCCTGCTGTTCGTGCTGGTTGACGGCTGGGGACTGATCATCACCGCTCTCGTCCACAGTTATCAGACCTAGCTGCCTCACCCGACACGTTGGTCTTCGCCGCCCAGGCACTCATCCCGACAACTTGGTCTTCGCCGCCCAGGCACTCATCCCGACACAGGAGCATCGCACAATGACCGACACCGCAATCGTTCACTTGGGAATGCGTGCCATGATGATCGCCTTCGAGCTGGCCGCACCAATTCTACTGACCGCCCTGATCATCGGATTCGCCGTCTCGCTGTTCCAATCGGCGACACAGATTCAGGAGGTCACCTTGGCCTTCGTTCCCAAGGCAATCGGCGTCGGAGTGGCGTTGCTGCTGAGCGGTAGCTGGATGATGCACTCGATGATCACCTTCACCCAACAGCTCTTTGCCGAGCTGCCGAGCCTGCTCAACAGCTGACTCCACCAAGCCGAAGCCACGATCGAGCGATGAACATCCAGCTGAGCTCAGCGACGCTTGTCGCGTTGCTGCTTTGCACGACTCGAATCACAGCGTGGTTGATGGTCGCTCCCCCCTTCGCTACCGGCGGAATCCTCGTACGTTGCGGGGAATGCTCGCCGTGGTGCTTTCACTCTCGGTCCTTGCGACGGCGACACCACATGCGCCGGCCGCAGAGTTGGGACCGCTGGTAACGAGCGCGGTACTGCAGATCGTAATCGGTGGCGCTCTCGGCTTTCTCACTCGCCTGCTTTTCAGTGCCGTCGAATCTGCCGGATCGCTGATCGATCTGTTCGGTGGCTTTTCTCTCGCCTTCGCCTATGACCCGTTGTCTGCGACGAACACCTCCATCTTCGGCAAGTTCTACGGCATGCTCGCCACGACGCTGATGTTTGCCAGTAGCGCGCATCTGGTGGTTCTACAAGGTTTTCTGCGAACCTTTACCACCATGCCGCTCGATGGCAACGTTGACATGTCTCACATCGGATCCGCAGCGGCTCACGGCATGACCAGCATGTTCATCGCCGCGCTTCAGATCGCAGCGCCGCTCATCGCCGTGCTTTTCATCGCCGACCTCGCACTCGGCGTTCTGAGCCGCATCTCACCTCAGCTGAATGTTTTCCAGATGAGCTTTCCGCTGAAAATCATGCTTACTCTCGGACTCGTTGGCCTCAGCTTTTCGCTCATGCCGCAGGTGATAACCCAGATCGCCAACGATGCGAGTCGCCTCGTCATGACTGTCGGCGGTACCTGATGGCGAGCAAACCTGCGGGTGAACGTACCGAAAAGGCGACTCCGCGCAAGCTCAAGAAGGCTCGTCGGGACGGTCAGATCGGGCATTCGGCCGAACTCGGCTCGTGGGTATCGATTTTGGCCGCGAGCTACCTATTGCCGATGGTCGTCCGATCACTGATGTCCAACGCCCAGACAACCATGATCCAAGTCACCGGAATCATCAACGATCCGCAGGTGTCCACCGCCATGGGTGTGGCGCGTACGGCGGTATTGCACGGCGCCCTTGCGGTTGCACCATTGGCCGCGCTCGTCATTTTCTCATCCGTAGCGTCCTCCGGGCTGCAGGGCGGCTTCCACATCGCACCGAAACTGCTGATGCCGAAGTTCTCTCGGCTCAATCCCTTTCACGGTCTCAAAAGGATGTTCGGGACCCAGGGTCTGTGGTCGCTGACCAAGGCTCTCGGAAAGATGGCAGTGCTGTCGGCCGTGACCTATCTAGCCGTGCGCAATCTTGTTCCCACGTTGATGGGGGCGGGCGCTCTGCCTCTCAACGCGGTGCTGCAGTCGACGACCGGCGCGGCCCTCAATGTCATCCGATGGGGCGCGGCGGCCGGAATCCTGCTTGCATTTGCTGACGTGGCTGTCGTGCGGCGCCGCAACAACAAACAGCTGAAGATGACCAAAGAAGAGCTGAAGCAGGAGATGAAGCAAAGCGATGGCGACCCGCACCTCAAAGGCGCAATCCGCGCTCGGGCTCTGGCCATCAGCCGTGGACGCATGATGGCCGACGTACCCAGCGCGGATGTGGTGGTCGTCAACCCGACGCACGTTTCCGTCGCTTTGAAATACGATGCGGAGCGCGGGGCTCCCCGGGTGGTCGCTAAAGGTGCCGATCATGTCGCGGCCAGGATCCGCGAACTTGCCGAAGAACACCGGGTGCCGATGGTCGAAGACGTCCCGCTGGCTCGAACCCTCTTTGCGACCTGCGAGATCGGGCACGAGATTCCAGCTGAGCTGTATCAGGGTGTCGCCACGATTCTGGCATTCGTGATGCGCCTGAAGCGTCGTGGATCGGTGGCCGGCGTGCACAAGATGACGGCGCGGGTGTGAGCTGGTCAGCTTCGCCGGGGCGGAGCATATTCGAATTCGAGCTTAGGGGACTTCGGCCGTGCGCAGGTCACTGACTATGCGCGCGCCCAGGCCATTGAGCGCATCCTCGTAGGCTACGAAGTGGTGGGCACACCACAGTAGGGCGCCCCCACCCAGCATTACGGTCTCGACGACGGCCCGGGCAGAACAGCGGTCGCAACGATCGAGCGCAGTCAATTCGTGGGAGCGTCGATCTACTTCGGTGACCATGTCAGCTCCCTCGGCTCATCTGCGGTTGCGGTTCCTTACTCTTCTTTTCGGCCGCGACGAAGGATTACCTGAGGAATTTCGGTGATCACTTTCCGGTAGAACGCTCAGGTCACGCCCAAGAGTGCCGAACAGAACTATTGCCAGGAAGGCGACCAGCGCAGCCACGGAATCGGCCGCATCTCAGATCCCGATGTGTCCATATCCGAAGTGTCCGCCGTCGTCCTCTCCGTTGAAGGTGTCGTGAATCCGAAGAAGTTGAGCCAGTTCGCGGTGCCCGTGGGCGTCGTGGCCATCATTCTGATGATGGTTGTTCCCGTCCCCGCTTCGATTCTCGATTTTCTGATTGCGCTGAACATCACCACTGCCCTGCTGATCGTCCTGGTCAGCATGTACGTACCCCGACCGCTGGACTTCTCGTCGTTCCCGTCGCTCTTGCTGGTGTGCACGCTCTTCCGTCTGGCCCTGAACATCTCGGCGACCCGGAACGTGCTTAGCCATGGCTACGCCGGCAAGGTAATCGATGCATTCGGCCATATCGTGATCAGCGGCTCGTTGATCATCGGGCTAGTTATCTTCGCCATCCTCCTTGTCATCCAGTTCGTCGTGATCACCAATGGCGCGGGCCGAGTCGCAGAGGTCGGAGCCCGCTTCACCCTCGACGCGATGCCTGGCAAGCAAATGGCCATCGATGCCGACCTCAACTCCGGCCAGATCGACGACAAAGAGGCTCGCCGACGCCGTGCAGATGTCACAGCCGAGGCAGACTTCTACGGGTCCATGGACGGGGCTTCGAAGTTCGTCAAGGGCGACGCGATTGCGGCGATCATCATCACCATCGTGAACCTCATCGGTGGTATCGCCATTGGCATTTTGCAGAACCACCTGTCGGTTACCGAGGCCATCAGCAAGTACAGCCTGCTCTCTGTCGGAGACGGGCTGGTGTCACAGATCCCGGCGTTGCTGCTGTCGGTTGCAACCGGTTTGATCGTGACCAGGGCTTCTGATTCCGACGACATGGGTACTGTCGTCGCGGCCCAGCTGGGTAGCCAGAAGCGCGCCCTGCAAATCGCCGGCGGCGCCGCGCTGAGCCTGTGCCTAGTACCGGGCCTGCCCAAGCTGCCGTTCCTCCTCGTCGGTGCTGGGCTTCTCATAATCGCCCAACGGGTCAAGGCGAAAGAGATCGGCGACGCCGCAGCGGCGGCAACCGCGATGCCTGCCCCGACCCAGACTCCGGACAGCCCCGAAGCGATCATGAACGATCTGGCAGTGGACCCGCTCGAACTCGCCCTCGCGGCCGACATGGTCTCACTCGTCGACGGGCCGGGCGCGGACCTGCTTGACAGGGTACGGGCGCTGAGACGGAAACTAGCCCTCGAGCTGGGTGTGGTGATGCCGCCGGTACGTACCCGCGACAACCTCGATTTACCCGCCTCTACCTATGCAATCCTCGTCAACGGCGTTGAAGTCGCACGCGGCCAGGCACCCACCGCGACGGTGCTAGCAATCGGCGACGGCCTCGAGAACCTCCCCGGCGTCGAAGGCCGCGAACCCGTATTTGGCCTGCGTGGCAAATGGATTGGCCTCGAACTACGAGCCCAGGCCGAGTTGCTCGGCGCAACGGTGGTGGACAGGTCCTCGGTGATCATCACGCACCTTTCCGAGACCGTGCGCACCCACGCCGGCCGCCTGCTGGGTCGAGAAGAAGTTTCCGCGCTCACCAAGTCCTTGAAACAAAGCCATCCCGTGGTCGTGGAAGATCTAACCCCCGCGCTACTGACGCTGGGCGAGGTCCAGCGAGTGCTGCATGCCTTGCTCGAGGAGAACGTCTCGATCCGTGACCTGGTCAGGGTGTTCGAGGCGCTTTCAGTTGCCGCCAAGGCCAGTACGGACCCAGACCGGTTGGTCGAGGCTGCACGTCTGGCCTTGGCACCCTCGATCACGGCTGCCTACCTACAGGACGGCAAACTACAAGTGCTCACGCTCGAGCCACGCCTGCAGCAGAGCCTGCTCGAGTCGGCCCGACCAATGGATAGTGGTGTCCAGCTTCTGCCTGGTCCTGAGCTCGTAGAAGCCCTGATCACCTCGGTCGCGCTGCAGCATCAGCGCGCGGTGGACAAGGGTATCCGCCCGGTTCTCGTCTGCGCACCGCAGATTCGGCTGCCGTTGCGCCGCCTGATCGCGGCGTCGGCAATCGATCTTCCAGTTATGTCCTATAACGAAATTTCCAGCAATGCAGCAATCGTCGATACTGTGGGGGTGATCAGTGATGGCCGCGCCGTTACTGTCTGAAGGAACTGATTTGAACGCGATGATCGCGGCTCTGCACGCCGAACATGGTGACGCAGCCACGATCGTCTATCAAGATAGTGTTCGACGCGGTGGCGTCGGTGGATTCTTCGCACGCGAGGTGCACCGAATCGCCTACACCGTGTCTGCGTCGCAGTCGTCCTCAGCTGCCGCCGGGGGCTTCGTTGAGGGCCCGGTTGGAGGATCGGCAGAGGCAGTCGCGAGTGGTTCCGCACTTGCGGGCGGTCAGCACGGTGAAGCCATTTGGTCACCCGAGGACACCGCCGATCTCGGGCCGCTCGGCCAGCTGTTGGCCGCGGCTGATGCCAAAGAAGCATCCGAACGCGACGACTTCGCCCAGGTACTCAACGCAGCGCTTGAAGATGATGCGAGTACCGCGGATTCGGCCACGCCGATAGCGCCGATGCACTCGGCTCAGGTGCTACGGCCAGCACACTCCGCAGTCGCTGACCGGCCCGCACACGCAGCCCCCGCACATTCAGCAGATGCACCGAAGGTTCGTCGCGCGGGCGAATCCTTGCGTACCGGCTCGCCGGCCGAGCCGATCAGGTCCCGGCGTGCGGCTTCCGTTCGGACCGAGGTACGGGCGCGCCACCGCGCCGAGGAGCCATCCGAAGAGGCCGCTGCTCCCGTGGTGGACCCCACAAATCTTCATAGCGTCGCAGGTCTGTACACCGCAGCCTCGGCGCCGAGCCAGGCGCCGACGTCCAATGCGGCACCGCTTCGACAGGCCGAAAAGGTCAGGCCACTCGCGAGCGTCACCACGATGCCGACCTCACCGGCTCGGAGCCGTCTTGACGTCTTGATGCAACTGCGCGAAGTAGGTGTTCCAGTCAGCATCAATCCCAAGATCGAGGCCCACACGATATTTCAAGCGATGGACGAGGTCTTGTCGCAACTGCCGCCCACTCCCGATCTCCCATCGGAGCCGGGCCAGATAATCGCGCTCGTTGGAGAACTCACCCCGGCGCTTCGAGCGGCGCACACTGTCGCAGCAGCGCTCCGGCTCCCCCGATCCGACGTATGGATCGCGGGAATCAACGGACACCCAGCCGAGGATCTTGCCAGCCTGGATCGGGCAGACTCCAGCTTCACAAAGACTATTACTGGACCGGCTGAAGCTCGGTTGCTGCGATCCGATCTCCGCACCACCCTGGTCCCGTCGATAGTTGTCATCGCTACAGATGCCGTGGAGGGGGATCCGGCCGACGTTTGGGCAGCAGAGGTCCTGGAGTCGCTTCAGCCTGACGCAGCTTGGCTTCTCGTCGATGCGAGTCGGAAAACTGCCGACGAACACGAACGACTGGCTCGCTTCGACGGCATCACCGCGCTGGCCGTGCATTCGGCCAGACTGAGCAGTAGTCCGGCTACGGTCTGGGACTTAGGGCTGCCCATTGCCCTTCTCGATGGTCGGCCGGCGACAACGTTCGCCTGGTCGAGTCTGCTATTCAGCGCGCTGCCAAACACCTCGCGTCACCAGGCGACGGCCTGATTCCGCTTTCCGAAATGTTATTGGGAGTCACCATGTTTCGAATTCCGGTCCTGGTGCTGGCCACCGTACTGAGTTCAACAGCCCTGTGGTCTGCGTTCGTGAGCGGAACCATGTCCATCGAGACTGCGCTCGTGCGGTTCCTGATCGCGATGCCGGTCGCGGCGCTCATGGTCGTGGCCTTCCGCAGGTTGATGGCATCGGACCAGACGTCGCCTCTCTCGCAACGCGCGCACGCGGCTCAAGTCGCGGAACCGCATGAGACTTCACAAATGAGCTAACCCGCACCGGCCAAGGTTTGGCCGGTACGGGTCAGCCTCCCTACCGCGATTGTTTGTCGCTGTTAGATCAACGACGATTGGTGCGCCGTGCTAGCCATCGATCGCGCCATAGCCATAAGGGGATTCCTACGGCGATACCCGCCGTCACTCCCAGTCCTTGCGACCATCCCTCGAAGATGGCGAACGCTACAACGCACGCGATGGCCACCCCGAGTGCCGCGACAGCCATTCGAACTCTTAGTCGGGACATGCCCCAGGAGTCATGCGAACGGCGCGCCCACACGCCGACACCTGCCAGCGAATTCCCGATTATGAAGAAGTCGAAGGCGTCGCCCCAATTCACCTGCAGTACCCGCCGCCCTCTTTGCCGCCGTAGACACCGAATTGCGTGATCGACGTTCCGCCGTACCACTTCGCCTTGACGCACTTACCCGCCAACATAGCGATGTTGGCCAATGCCGAGAACGCGCCACCCACAGGGAAACCGAACGCGGCAGCGCCAGAACCGGCGACTGCGATGGACCGAGTCTCGGTCTTGTTGAAGTACACGGTGCCTGAAATCCAGCCCCAGGTGTAGTGCGGATCCGCCGTGATCGGGTAGGCCGCCCCAGCGGTGTCGATCTGTTGGGTCAGCGTCGCACCGTTCACGGTGAAGTGGGTTGGCAGCGCCTTACCATTGGCGTCCTTGGCCCAGGGCGGCAGAAATGCTCCGACCGGCCGACCCGCGGTAACGACCGCGACACTGCCATCGGGCTGGACTGACGCGGTGCTCTTGCCAGGCAGCGTAAGCGCAAAGTCGTACGACGAGGGAGCGTTCTTGTCGGCGAGCGTAATGATCGTCGCCGCATCACGACCGGTTGCGCTATTGGTCATCTTCACGTGCCGGCTTGGCATCGCTGGCGTGTGCCAGGACACCTGGCCGGCTGTGCCGCTGACGGCGGCCACTTGCTGACCCGGCGTGACGGCCCCCGCGGTAGCCGCATTGCTCGCCACCCCTGCGACCGTCAACCCAATCAGGGTTACAGCGGCACGCGTTCTGGTAAATCGCATAGATGAGCTCCTTCGTTAGGAACAGTGGTACCCGGCTTCGGATTTGAGGTCGGGCAGTAGCGGCGCGTCGCAGGTCTTGCGCCTAGCCGCGGGTGGGACGGATGGAGCGGACAGCCGCCACTTCCAGTTGTGTGTCGACGCCAGCCGAATCAGACGGCGGCAGACGTGTCTCAGTCCGGTGAGAACAGGAGACCCGGGGGACAGCCCAGAGCACGCTCAATCGCGACCGCGGTCTGCACCGAGCAGGTTGTCCGGCGGCCGACCATCAGATGGTTGACGGTCGAATGGCTGAGCCCGGACTGTCGGGCCACGGCGCGTTCGGACAGACCAAGTAGCCTGACGTACTCCACCAGCACTGTTCGGTTACGTACTCGCATCGCAATTCATCGATCTCGGCTCCCCCGTTGACGACTCAACGACAAAAACCTACCGAACTTGTCGGATGTCTGATGCGTTATCAGCCAGATTGTGGATAACTCCCGGAGTGTCTACAGACTGTCTGCGCGAGTCATTGCGAAGGTCCCGGAACTGGGCCCTGCGACATCGTTTCGGCTACTAATGTCTACGACATGTCTGCAACCGTGGCTGAATACCCGGAATACCCGGAATACCCGGAATACCCGGAGCACCGGAACCTTCGAGCGGTGGGCGGACGGTGACCGGCGTGCGGCTGAACGGCACCCTGCCGTCGACCCTGCGGTCGACCGTTCGCAGGAGGCGCCGATGAGTCGCCTCTCGGATGCGCTGGTGACTGCCAACACCGATGGTCTGAGCGCGAGATCCATAGCCAAGGCTGCCCAGGCGGAGGGCTTCACCCTTAACCACGACACTGCGGCGCGCTATCTGCGCGGCGATCACGGCCGTCCGGACGAGAGCACCCTCCTTGCGCTGTCCACAATCCTCGAAGTCCCGCTGCAGACTTTGCGCCAAGCAGCAGACCTGCCCGCAGAGGAGACCGAGCCGTACCAGCCACCAGCTGAGGCAAGTCGATTGACCCGAAGGCAGCGTCGAGCGGTGGATGAGATCATTCGGGCCATGCTCGACTCGGGGGGACAACGAGTCATCGAGCTGGACAGCCATCGCCCGACGGCCAAACCCCGGGCCGCTCGGCGCGGCAAAGTCGAGGACCCGGCTGGCGATCGCTGAAGCCAGAACTGTCGGCGCCATGAGTCATAGTCGTTGCCATGAGCGTCCGCCGGCCAATCATCCCGCTAGCCAAAGCCGCCCACGTCCTGCCGTATCGGCCTGCCCAACGTCGGTACGACCCCTGGCGTGACCTCCGTCAGAACTGGCCCGATGTTGACCTCATTGTCGAGCCGATGGAGGGCGATCTCCTGGGCGAAGTCCGAGACGGCGGCCGAACGATTGCGCTACGGGCCGGTACGAGCACCGGCCAGCGCCGGTGCACCCTCACGCACGAAATCGTGCATCTGGAACGGGGCCTATTCGAATGCGGCCCCTTCGAGCAACGCGAAGAGCAGCTCGTACACGCTGAAGTGGCCCACCGATTGATTCCGGTCGATGTCCTCGCCGAGGCCATCCGATTCCTGGGCGGCGATGGCGATAGCGGAGCCTTGGCCCTTCTGCTCGACGTCGACAGCGAGACGCTCGACCTGCGACGGCGCCTTCTGGACCGTCTAGATCGACGAGCCATGCGCAGAGTCTTGTCGGCACAGGTTGCGCTTTGGTCGGTCGCATGAGCTGCAACGACGTTCGCTCACGCGTGAGTGCTACCGCCGTGAGTTCAGTCCGCGATCGCGCTCAGCGACACTCCGCGCGCGCCCAGCTCCGCTCGTCCGCCGTCCTCTGCCGTCAGCACCCACAGCCCGTCGTCGAGAATCGCGATCGTGTGCTCCCAGTGCGCGGCCCATGAGCGGTCAGCGGTGACAACCGTCCAGTCGTCGTCGAGTTCTTTGGTCGCCGGTGAGCCCAGCGCGATCATGGGCTCGATCGCCAGGGCCATTCCCGCCACCAGATCAGGCCCACGGCCGGCCTTGCCGTAGTTCAGTATGTGCGGGTCCATATGCATTGAGGTGCCGATGCCGTGCCCGCCGTAGTTCTCGATGATCCCGTAGTCGCCGGACTTTCGAACCGATGTCTCTACCGCGTGTGATATGTCAGTGAGGCGACCGCCGGTGTGGGCAGCGGCGATGCCGTCCCACAGGGACTTTCGGCACGCCTCGTTCAAGGCCGCGTGTTCGCTCGACGCCTCGCCAACGATTACCGTCACCGCTGCATCGCCATGCCAGCCATCGACGATCGCACCGTAATCGATGGAAATCAGGTCGCCGTCTTCGAGTACGTCCGACTTTCGCGGAATGCCATGCACGATCGCTTCATTTCGCGAGGAGCAGATAACAGCTGGAAACGGTGGATAGGCGTATCCGAGAAAGGACGACGTGGCGCCATGCCGGGAAATGATCTCGCGTCCGACCTGGTCGAGGTCCCACGTGCTGACACCGGCTTTCGCCGCCGCCGTCATGGCGGCCAAGCCCTCCGCTACGACGAGCCCCGCCGTCCGCATCTTTCGTATCTGGTCAGGCGACTTCAGCTCGATCATGGACTGTCTTTTTCGCATATCAGTGCCGACCTGGGAGACGAATCAGAACTTGGCGGCTGCGGCGGTGAGTGCGGTGATCGCCCGCTCTGTGACGTCCTCGACCGGTCCTAACGCATCAACGACGATTAGCTGCCCGCGGCCGGAATAGAACTCGATGAGAGGCGATGTCTGCTCGGCATACACGTCCAGGCGATGCCGAACCGTCTCCGCTTTGTCGTCATCGCGCTGGAAGAGCTCACCACCGCATTTATCGCAGACGTCATTGGCCTTCGTGGCGTCGTACTCGATGTGCCAGATATGCCCACACTTACGGCAAACCCGGCGCCCCGAGAGGCGTTTGACGACCTCTTCGTTGTCCACCTCGAGCTCGAGCACAACATCGAGTGAGCTGCCGAGATCACCGAGCACCGAGTCGAGCTCGTAGGCCTGCGCTACGTTGCGCGGAAATCCGTCCAGCAGAAAACCAGCGGCGGCGTCCGGTTCGCCGAGGCGGTCACGCACCATCGCGATAGTTACCTTGTCCGGCACCAAGTCGCCCGCGTCCATATACTGCTTCGCGAGCTTGCCGAGCTCCGTACCGCCGGTCACATTCGCCCGAAAAATATCCCCTGTTGAAATCTTGGGGATCGCGAAGCGCTCGGCGATGAATTCAGCCTGGGTACCCTTGCCCGCCCCTGGCGGGCCCACGAGAACAAGGCGCACTAGACGACCACCGCTCTCGCTCGCCGTGCATTGCCAACGGTCAGCGCCCGCACTGAGAATTTCGCTTGCTCACTCATTAACGCAAGAACCCTTCGTAGTTGCGCTGCATGAGCTGGCTTTCAATTTGCTTGACCGTGTCAAGCGCGACACCAACCATGATCAGCACTGCGGTACCCCCGAAGGGGAAGTTCTGATTGTTGCCTCCGGTCATCGAAAAGAAGAAGTTCGGCAATACTGCAATGAAAGCGAGGTAGAGCGCTCCTGGCAACGTGATACGCGACAACACATACTGCAGGTACTCGGCCGTGGGCCGACCCGGACGAATTCCCGGAATGAAGCCACCGTACTTCTTCATGTCGTCGGCGCGCTCTTCTGGGTTGAACGTTATGCCGACGTAGAAGTACGTGAAGAAGATGATGAGCAGGGCGTACACCGTGATGTGCACCCAGTCCTGCTGATTGATCAGGTGATTGTTAACCCAAAGGACCAACGACGACGTCGAGTTGGAATTGAACTGCAAAATGAGCTGCGGGATATACAGCAGGGAAGAGGCGAAGATGACAGGGATTACACCTGCCATATTGACCTTCAACGGAAGATAGGTCGACGTCCCGCCGTACATGCGGCGCCCGATCATCCGCTTTGCATACTGCACAGGGATGCGGCGCTGAGCCTGTTCGACGAATACGACAGCGGCGATAATCGCCAGCCCCAGCAAAATGATGAGGACGAACACGAAGGCGCCTGAGTTCGTCAGGATGGTGTTGCCCTCGTTCGGAATGCGGGCCGCGATCGACGTGAACATGAGGATCGACATACCGTTGCCGACGCCACGGTCCGTCACCAGTTCGCCCAGCCACATCACGACGGCGGTGCCTGCGGTCATCGTGATGACCATCACGGCCAGCGCAAAGATGTCGTCGGGCTTGTACAGCGGATTGCAGTTCTGGACGCCCTGGAACAGCTGACCGTTTCGGGCGAGTGCCACGAAGCCAGAAGACTGCAGAATGGCCAGGCCGATCGTCAGGTACCGGCTGTACTGGGTCAGCTTCTGTTGTCCGGCTTGGCCCTCCTTCTTGAGAGCCTCGAACCGCGGAATCACCACCACCAACAGCTGCACGATGATGCTTGCTGTGATGTAGGGCATGATCCCGAGCGCGAACACCGAGAGCTTTAGCAGCGCGCCGCCGGAGAACAGGTTGATCAAGGCGTAGGTGGTCTGACTGCTGCCCGAACTCGCGGACGAAATGCAGGCCCGGATCGCTTGCGCGTTCGTGTTCGGTGTCGGCACGGCGGCGCCGAGCCGGTACAGCAAGATCATGGCCAGCGTGAAGAGCAGCTTCTTACGCAGGTCGGGCGTCCTGAATGCAGACGCAAATGCGGTAAGCACGATTCCTCCTGCGCGCGGGCTGTATTCAGGCCGTCCAAGCCGTCTGAGCCCAGCCGGTCTGGTCGACCCGAACTATCGTGAACAGATCTTTCGGACCAGGCGCCGGTGGCGCCCGGGGGGATACCTCTCGCGAGCCTAACAGTCCGATGGATACAGCCGGTTATGACTGCGTTCCGGATGAGCTTCGGCTGCCGTCCAACTGGTGTTCGTCATACACAATGGGCCGGACAGTCACCTGCCCGGCCCACCGAAATCATGGCCTTAATACTCCTACGTCCGCCCGAGGCGAACCTCAGTCGCAAAGTATTACAACGTCATGAACTGCACTACGTATGCCTTACAGGGCGGTGACGCTGCCCCCGGCGGCCGTGATCTTCTCAGCGGCACTCGTCGAGAAGGCGTTGGCGGTGATCTGCAGCTTCACGCCGCCGAGATCGCCCGTGCCGAGCACCTTCACCGGGTTACCCTTACGGACCGCGCCGGCGTCGACGAGGTCGTCTACGCCGATCGAGCCACCTTGCGGGAACAGTTCAGCCAGCTTGCCCAGGTTCACGACCTGGTACTCGACGCGGAACGGGTTCTTGAAGCCCTTGAGCTTGGGAAGCCGCATGTGCAGCGGCATCTGGCCACCCTCGAAGCCCGCAGGCACCTGGTAACGAGCGGACGTGCCTTTGGTGCCGCGCCCAGCCGTCTTGCCCTTCGAGCCTTCACCGCGACCGACGCGGGTCTTCGCTGTCTTTGCCCCTGGTGCGGGGCGAAGGTGATGAACCTTCAGTGGTCCTGCTGCCATGACTTACTCAACCTCCTCGACCGCGACCAGATGGGTCACAGTCCGGACCATTCCGCGGATCTCGGGCCGGTCTTCTTTGACAACGACATCGCGTACCCGCTTGAGGCCGAGGGTCCGCAGCGTCTGACGCTGGTTGTCCTTCGACCCGATCTCGGATCGCGTCTGAGTGATCTTCAAACGTGCCATCAGGCTCGCCCCCTATGAACTCTGGCCCGCACGGGCCCGCAGCAGGCCGGCTGGCGCGACGTCCTCGAGCGGTAGACCGCGGCGCGCGGCAACCTCTTCAGGACGGACCAGCTGCCTGAGGGCGGCTTCCGTGGCGTGCACGATGTTGATCGGGTTGTCCGAGCCGAGGGACTTGCTCAGAATGTCGTGGATGCCTGCACACTCCAGGACGGCGCGCACCGGGCCACCGGCGATGACGCCGGTACCTGGGCTGGCCGGCTTGAGCAGGACCACTCCGGCGGCCTTCTCGCCCTGTACGGGGTGCGGAATGGTCTGCGCGATGCGCGGCACCTTGAAGAAGTTCTTCTTGGCTTCTTCAACGCCCTTGGCGATCGCGGCCGGAACCTCTTTGGCCTTGCCGTAGCCGACACCGACCGTGCCGTCACCGTCGCCGACGACGACGAGGGCGGTGAAGCTGAAGCGGCGACCACCCTTGACGACCTTGGCCACCCGGTTGATGGTGACTACGCGCTCTAGCAGCGCGCTCTTCTCCGCACCACCGCGGCCGCCATCGCGGCCACCGTCACGGCGGTCACGACCGCCGCGCTCGTTGCCACCGCGCTCGTTACCGCCGGTGCGTTCGTTGCCACCGGTGCGCGGACCGCGTTGCGTTCCCTGGGTTGCGGAAGCCATCAGGCGTTCCCCTCACTCTGTATCTCGAAAAACTTGCGGGTCATGACTCAGAACTCCAGACCGGCTTCGCGGGCGGCGTCGGCGAACGCGGCGATCCGCCCGGTGTAGGTGTTGCCACCACGGTCGAAGACGACCTGGGTGACGCCGGCGGCCTTCGCGGCTTCGGCCAACTGTTGGCCAATCACCTTGGCCTGGTCGGTCTTGTTTCCGTCGCTGAGCTTGAACGTGGACGCCGAGGCAAGGGTGACACCCTTGCTGTCGTCAACAACCTGAACGAACAGATGACGGGCCGAACGGCTGACGACCAACCGCGGACGCCCTGACGTCCCGACGACCTTCTTACGCAGGCGGAAGTGCCGACGTGCCTTTCCGCTACGGCGAGTCGCTGAAACTCCAGCGGAACGCCGTGCGCGCTTAACGATGCCTGAGGCAGCCATGACTTACTTACCCGTCTTTCCGGCTTTGCGGCGAATGACCTCACCCTGGTACCGCACGCCCTTGCCCTTGTACGGGTCAGGCTTGCGCAGCTTCCGGATGTTGGCGGCCACTTCGCCGACCTTCTGCTTGTCGATGCCTTCAACCGCGAAGCGGGTGGGGGTCTCGACCTTGAATGAAATACCGTCCGGGGCTGCGACCAGCACCGGGTGGCTGAAACCAAGAGCGAACTCCAGGTCAGCGCCCTTCGCGGTGACGCGGTAACCCGTACCAACGATTTCGAGATTCTTGATGTAACCGGTGGTGACTCCGGTGACCATGTTCGCGATGAGGGTCCGTGACAGACCGTGCAAAGCCTTGGAGATGCGCTCGTCGTCCGGACGCGCAACCTGCAGCGTGCCCTCTTCTTGAGCGACCGTGATGGGCTCAGCGACGGTGTGCGACAAGGTGCCCTGTGGGCCCTTCACCGTGACCGTCTGGCCCTCGATGGCAACGTCAACGCCACTCGGAACAGGAATCGGCAGCCTGCCAATGCGACTCATGCTGCGCTCCCCTACCAGACGTAGGCGAGGACTTCCCCGCCTACTCCACGCTTAGCGGCCTGCCGGTCAGTAACCAGACCGGACGAGGACGAGATGATGGCGATGCCGAGGCCACCGAGAACTCGGGGCAGGCCAGTGGACTTTGCGTAGACGCGTAAACCGGGCTTTGACACACGACGTACGCCAGCGATGCTTCGCTCGCGGTTCGGCCCGTATTTGAGGTCCATGGTGAGAACCTTGCCGGGCGCGTCGCCTTCGGTGTCGGTAACGGCAAAGCCACCGATGTAACCCTCTTGCTGCAGGATCTCGGCGATGTGCGCCTTGAGCTTGCTGTGGGGCATCGAGACTGTGTCGTGAAAGGCCGAGTTAGCGTTGCGCAGACGAGTCAACATGTCTGCGATCGGATCGGTCATCGTCATGAGCGGGCCTCTGCGTGCAGGCCGTCAAAGAGCGTGGTCATCAAGGGTCTTACCTCTCTCGAGGCGGTTCCGTCACCCAGCGCGGCGGAGCCGCGTTATGAATGAGGCCTACTTCGAAGCAATGGTCAACCAGACAAGTTTGCCTGATTGTGGCTCGATTCCGAAATCGAGCGCGGATCGTGAAATGTAATGTGCGACGAGTGCTCGTTACCAGGAGGACTTGGTAACACCTGGCAGCTCGCCTGCGTGCGCCATTTCGCGCAAGCAGATGCGGCACAGGCCGAACTTTTTGTAAACCGAGTGCGCTCGTCCACATCGCTGACAACGGGTGTACCCACGCACAGCAAACTTCGGCTTGGCAGCCGCCTTGTTCCTAAGGGCAGTCTTGGCCATTGCTTAGTTCTCCTTGAACGGGAAGCCGAGCTGGCGGAGCAGCGCGCGTCCCTCGTCATCGGTCTTGGCGGTGGTCACCACGGTGATGTCCATGCCCCGCTGGCGATCGATCGAATCTGGATCGATCTCATGGAACATCGACTGCTCGGTGAGACCGAAGGTGTAGTTGCCGTTTCCGTCGAACTGCTTCGGTGAGAGGCCGCGGAAGTCGCGAATACGGGGCAGGGCCAGGCTCAGCAGCCGGTCCAGGAATTCCCACATACGGTCGCCGCGGAGGGTGACCTTCGCGCCGATCGGCATGCCCTCGCGCAGCTTGAACTGCGCGATGGATACGCGAGCCTTCTGCACGAGCGGCTTCTGGCCGGTGATCAGCGTGAGATCGCGAACGGCGCCGTCCATCAGCTTGGCGTCCTTCGCAGCCTGCCCGACACCCATGTTCACGACGATCTTGACGACGCCCGGAACCTGCATGGGGTTGGAATAGGAGAACTCGTCCTGAAGGGCAGGCACGATCTCGGACCGGTACCGCTCTTTCAGCCGCGGCGCCGGCACGCTGGCCGTGTCGACAGTGCTTGACTGGGAGGTCATGACTTACAGGTCCTTTCCAGTGCGACGCGACACGCGAACGTTGCGGCCGGTCTCTTCGTCGCGTCGGTAGCCGACGCGAGTCGCCTTGCCGTCTTCGACGATCATCAAGTTGCTGACGTCGATCTTCGCTTCTTGGGTCACGATGCCGCCGGTCTTGGCGCCGCGAGCGTTCGATGACACCGCAGTGTGCTTGGTGACTCGGTTGATGCCCTCGACGATGACCTTGTTCTCGGTTGGGTATGAGGCCAAGACCTTGCCCGTCTTGCCACGATCCTTACCTGCAATTACGACGACGTCGTCGCCCTTTTTGATCTTCATGTCTAGAGCACCTCCGGTGCCAGCGAGATGATCTTCATGAACTTCTTGTCACGCAGCTCGCGGCCAACCGGGCCGAAGATGCGGGTTCCACGCGGTTCGCCATCAGCCTTGATCAGCACGGCAGCGTTCTCGTCGAACTTGATGTACGAGCCGTCGCCACGGCGACGCTCCTTCACGGTCCGGACGATCACGGCCTTCACCACATCGCCCTTCTTCACACCGGCACCTGGCAATGCGTCCTTGACGGTCGCGACGATGATGTCGCCGATGCCCGCGTAACGACGACCCGAACCGCCCAACACGCGGATGCACAAGATCTCTTTGGCTCCGGTGTTGTCGGCGACACGTAGTCGCGACTCCTGCTGAATCACAGCCGTACTCCCACTTCTGATTGGCTAACCGAGCCGTTGAATACCGACTCTTACTATGCCGACTTACTTTCGCCCGGTCTGCCGGGCGAAACGTTGTGCTCTCAGCGTTTGCTACTTGGCCTTCTCGATGATCTGAACAACGCGCCAGCGCTTGGTCGCCGACAATGGCCGGGTCTCCATGAGCAGCACGCGGTCACCGATGCCAGCCTCGTTGGCCTCGTCGTGCGCCTTGAGCTTGTTGGTACGGCGGATCACCTTGCCGTACAACGGGTGCTTGACGCGGTCTTCCACGGCGACGACGACGGTCTTTTCCATCTTGTCGCTGACGACCAGGCCCTCGCGGACCTTGCGGTCAGAATCGCGGACGGCCGTCTCGGTTTTGCTTACGGCAGCGGACTCAGTCATGCCGCACCTCCTTCAGGGGCGACCGAAAGGCCGAGCTCACGCTCACGCAGGATCGTGTAGATCCGCGCAATATCGTGACGCACGTCCCGCAGTCGCCGGTTGTTGTCCAGCTGTCCGGTCGCCATCTGGAAGCGCAGGTTGAACAGCTCCTCCTTGGACTCACGCAGCCGGGTCTGGAGCTCTTCGTCGTGCAGCTCGCGCAGTTCTACTGACGTAATGGTCATCAGATGTCACCCACTTCCCGCTTCACGATGCGGCATTTCATCGGCAGCTTGTGGATGGCCCTGGTCAGGGCTTCCTTGGCTACGGTCTCGTTCGGGTACGAAAGCTCGAAGAGCACGCGACCCGGTTTGACGTTTGCGACCCACCATTCGGGCGAGCCCTTACCGGAACCCATCCGGGTCTCGGCCGGCTTCTTGGTCAACGGGCGGTCCGGGTAGATGTTGATCCAGACCTTGCCACCACGGCGGATGTGCCGGTTGATCGCAATACGCGCCGACTCGATCTGCCGGTTGGTGACGTAAGCCGGCTCCAACGCTTGTACGCCGTACTCACCGAAGGTGACCTTGGTGCCGCCCTTGGCCGCGCCGGTGCGGTCCGGGTGATGCTGCTTGCGGTGCTTGACCCGCCGGGGAATCAACATGGTTAGCTCTCAGTCCCTGAAGTGTTCTCAGTGGTGTCAGCCGCTACTGGTGCGGTCTCAACGGCTGGCGTCTCGGTCGCAGGGGTCTCGGCTACTGGCGCCTCGACGGCAGCGGTGTCGACGACCGGCGCCTCGACGGCAGCGGAGTCGGCGACCTCGGTGGTGCCGGCGTCAGCCGCCCGACCGGCCTCGGTAGAGACGCCAGTCGTGCCCTGTGAACCGGAGCGACGTGGGCGGCTAGCCGAAGCAGGCCTGTCACGTCGTTGGCGCAGTGCCTCGGCAGCCACCGCGGCCTCGCGCTCCGCGCGCGAACCGGTCGGCACCTCGCCCTTATAGATCCAGACCTTCACGCCGATGCGGCCGAAGGTGGTGCGGGCCTCGTAGAAGCCGTAATCGATGTTGGCGCGCAGGGTGTGCAGCGGCACGCGACCCTCACGGTAGAACTCTGACCGGCTCATCTCGGCACCGCCGAGGCGACCAGAGCACTGGACCCGGATGCCCTTCACGCCTGGGCTCTTCAGCGTCGACTGCATGCTCTTGCGCATCGCGCGTCGGAAGCTCACGCGGTTGGACAACTGCTCGGCCACACCCTGCGCAACGAGCTGGGCATCGGCTTCGGGGTTCTTGACCTCGAGGATGTTCAGCTGAACCTGCTTGCCGGTCAGCTTCTCGAGCTCGCCGCGGATGCGGTCGGCCTCGGCGCCACGGCGACCGATCACGATGCCCGGACGGGCGGTGTGGATATCAACGCGAACGCGGTCACGGGTGCGCTCGATCTCGACCTTCGCAATGCCGGCGCGCTCCATGCCTTTGGACATCAGGCGTCGGATCGCTACGTCTTCTTTTACGTACTCGGCGTAGTTCTTGTCGGCGAACCAGCGACTCTTCCAGTCCGTGGTAATACCGAGGCGGAACCCGTTCGGGTTTACCTTCTGACCCATTAGCGGGTGCTCCCCTTCTTGGCGTTTCGAGATACGGGCTTGGCAGGCCTGGCAGCCTTGTCGATGCTCTCGACCTCGATCGTGATGTGGCTGGTGCGCTTGCGGATGCGGTACGCCCGGCCCTGCGCCCGCGGCTGGAACCGCTTGAGTGTCGGCCCCTCGTCCACGAAGGCGCGAGACACGATCAGGGTGTCCTCGTCCAGGTCGAAGTTGTTGGTGGCGTTGGCGATCGCGGACGCGAGCACCTTCGCAACCGGCTCAGACGCAGCCTGTGGGGCGAACTTGAGCACTGCGAGTGCGTCCGCGGCCGGCTTGTTGCGAATGAGCTCGATGACGCGGCGCGCCTTCATGGGCGTCACGTTGACCTGCGACGCCCGCGCGAATGCGGTGCGCGCGTCGCCGTCATCTGGAACGTTGGCTGCCATCTGCGATATCCCTTAGATCTCTTAGCTTTGCTATCTGTCGGCTGGGTGGGCTACGAGTCGGTGACTACCGGCGAGACCGGCGGTCATCCTTGATGTGGCCCCTGAAAGTCCGCGTCGGAGCGAACTCGCCGAGCTTGTGCCCGACCATGCCTTCGGTGACGAAGACCGGGACGTGCTTACGTCCGTCGTGCACGGCGATCGTGTGCCCGAGCATGTCCGGGATGATCGTCGAGCGGCGCGACCAGGTCTTGATCACGTTCTTGCTGCCCGCATCGTTCTGCACGTCCACCTTTTTGAGCAGGTGATCGTCGACGAAGGGACCCTTCTTCAGTGACCGTGGCATAGTCCGTGGCTCCTCTTAACGCTTCTTGTTGCTCTTACGACGGCGCACGATCATCGAATCGCTTGCCTTACGGGTACGGGTACGGCCTTCGGGCTTGCCGGCCGGGTTCACCGGGTGACGCCCACCGGACGTCTTACCCTCACCACCACCGTGTGGGTGGTCAACCGGGTTCATAGCGACACCACGCACGGTGGGACGTTTGCCCTTCCAGCGCATGCGGCCGGCCTTGCCCCAGTTGATGTTGCTCTGCTCGGCGTTGCCCACCTCGCCGACGGTGGCGCGACAGCGCACGTCGACGTTGCGGATCTCGCCGGAAGGCATCCGCAGCTGCGCGAACGGTCCCTCTTTCGCGACGAGCTGCACACTCGCGCCGGCGGAGCGGGCGATCTTCGCGCCGCCACCGGGTCGTAGCTCGATCGCGTGGACGGTGGTACCGACCGGGATGTTGCGCAGCGGCAGTGCGTTGCCCGGCTTGATGTCGGCGCCCGGGCCGTTCTCGATCCCGTCGCCCTGCTTCAGATTGCGCGGCGCGAGGATGTAGCGCTTCTCGCCGTCGGCGTAGTGCAGCAGTGCGATGCGAGCGGTGCGGTTCGGGTCGTACTCGATGTGAGCGACCTTCGCCGGCACGCCGTCCTTGTCGTTGCGACGGAAATCGATGACGCGGTAGGCGCGCTTGTGTCCGCCACCCTGGTGGCGCGTCGTAATGCGACCGGTGTTGTTACGGCCACCCTTGTTGTGCAGCGGACGAACCAGCGACTTCTCCGGCGTCGTGCGAGTGATCTCGACGAAGTCGGCGACACTCGAACCACGACGACCGGGAGTGGTCGGCTTGTACTTACGGATACCCATTCGAATTCAGTCCCTTGTGCCTAGGCTGCCGGTCCGCCGAAGACCTCGATGCGGTCTCCCTCGCGGAGGGTGACGACCGCGCGCTTGATGCTCTTGCGCTGGCCGTAGCCGAATCGGGTCCGCTTGCGCTTGCCCTGTCGGTTGAGGGTGTTCACGTCGGTGACCTTGACGTTGAACACCTTCTCGACCGCGATCTTTATCTGAGTCTTGTTGGCGTCCGGGTGGACGTCGAACGTGTACTTGTTCGCATCCAACAAGCTGTAGCTCTTCTCCGAGATGACCGGAGCGAGCAGCACATCGCGATGATCGTCAAACATCAGCTTTCTTCCTCTTCTACCTCAGCCGAGCTCGCGGCGCCCTTGGCGGACTTGCCGTTGGCCGGACCTGCGAGGAAGACGTCAAGCGCCGCCTCGGTGAACACCACGTCGTCGGATACGAGGACGTCGTAAGTGTTCAGCTGACCGGGCTCGAGCAGGTGGACGCCAATGCTGTTACGCAGGCTGAGCCAGGTGAGCTCGTCGTTGCGCTCGGCTACGACCAGGATGTTGCGGTTCTCGCTGATCGCGGCAAGTGCCGTCGACGCAGCCCTCGTTGAAGGCACATCGCCCGCGACGAGCGATGACACGACGTGGACGCGGTCATTACGAGCGCGGTCCGACAGGGCACCGCGCAGCGCAGCCGCCTTCATCTTCTTCGGAGTCCGCTGGTCGTACTTGCGAGGCTGCGGGCCGTGCACGACGCCACCGCCGGCAAACTGCGGAGCGCGAGTCGAACCCTGGCGGGCGCGGCCGGTGCCCTTCTGGCGATACGGCTTCTTGCCGCCACCGCGAACCTCACCACGGGTCTTGGTCGACGCCGTGCCCTGCCGAGCGGCAGCGAGCTGAGCGACCACGACTTGGTGGATGAGCGGGATGTTCATGGCGACGTCAAAAATCTCCGCCGGCAGTTCGACCGAGCGGGGCTTGGCCGACGTGTCCGCCGGGTTCACGACCTCGATAGTCAACGACATGAGTGTCAGGCCCCCTTAACAGCTGATTTGACTGCGCTACGCACGAGGACAAGGCCACCCTTGGGCCCGGGTACGGCACCCTCGATGAGCAGCAGGCCACGCTCGTTGTCGACCTTCACCACTCGCAGGCTTTGGGTCGTCTGCTTGTCGACACCCATCCGGCCAGCCATCCGCATACCCTTGAAGACGCGGGCCGGCGTGGAGCAGCCACCGATCGAGCCCGGCTTGCGGTGGTTGCGGTGCGAACCGTGGGACGAGGACACACCGTGGAAGCCGTGTCGCTTCATGACACCGGCAGTCCCCTTGCCCTTGGTCGTGCCGCTCACGTCGACGGACGCTCCGTCAGCGAAGATCTCGGGTCCGAATTCTTGACCGATCTCAAAGCCGTCGGTGCTCTCGGTGCGGAGTTCGACCACGTGGCGCCGTGGCGTAACGCCGGCTGCCTGGAAGTGACCAGCCAGCGGCTTGGTCACCTTGCGCGGATCGATCTGGCCGTAGGCGAGCTGAACAGCGGTGTAGCCGTCCTTCTCCTGGGTCCGGATCTGGGTCACGACACAAGGCCCGGCCTGGACGACGGTCACCGGGACGACCCGGTTGTTCTCGTCGAAAATCTGGGTCATGCCGAGCTTCGAGCCGAGGATTCCCAGTGTTTTGGGCATCTGCTTAGACATTTCAATCTCTCGCTAACCGCTGCTACTGGATGTTCACGTCGACGCTGGCCGGAAGGTCGATGCGCATCAGCGCGTCAACCGTCTTTGGCGTCGGGTCGAGGATGTCGATGAGACGCTTGTGGGTGCGCATCTCGAAGTGCTCGCGGCTGTCTTTGTACTTGTGCGGCGAGCGAATAACGCAGTACACGTTTTTCTCGGTCGGCAATGGCACCGGTCCGACAACGCGAGCGCCGGTACGCGTAACCGTTTCAACGATCTTGCGCGCGCTGGCGTCGATAGCCTCGTGGTCATAGGCCTTGAGCCGAATGCGGATCTTTTGTCCAGCCATAGTGGCTTTCTCGTCCTCACTGTTATCGATGATGCGTACTGCCTGGGTTCAAGCTCGCGGCCCGATGTTCTGGACCGAAGCGATCTACTGCTGTCGGACTGGCCCATTCGATGCGAGGCGGCCGGGTGACCCCGGCCGCCTCGCGACCAAACGGTGTTACTTGATGATCTTGGTGACCCGACCGGCGCCGACGGTGCGGCCACCCTCACGGATCGCGAACCGCAGACCATCTTCCATCGCGATGGGCTGGATCAGTTCGACCAGCATCTCGGTGGTGTCCCCCGGCATGACCATCTCGGTGCCCTCAGGAAGGGTCACCACGCCGGTCACGTCCGTGGTACGGAAGTAGAACTGCGGGCGGTAGTTGTTGAAGAACGGCGTGTGACGGCCGCCCTCGTCCTTCGAGAGGATGTAGACATTCGCCTCGAAGTTGGTGTGCGGGGTGGTCGTGCCCGGCTTGATGATGACCTGGCCACGCTCGACGTCCTCGCGCTTGATGCCACGAAGAAGCAGCCCCACGTTCTCGCCGGCCTGACCCTCGTCGAGCAGCTTGCGGAACATCTCGATACCGGTGACCGTGGTGGTCTGCTTGGTCTCGTGGATGCCGATGATGTCGACAGTCTCGTTGACCTTCAGCACACCGCGCTCGATACGACCGGTAACAACCGTGCCACGACCGGTGATGGTGAAAACATCCTCGACCGGCATCAGGAACGGCTTGTCGATCTCACGCTCTGGCTGCGGGATCGAGTCGTCGACGGCGTCCATCAGGGTGAGCAGGGCCGCGCCCCACTCGGCGTCGCCTTCGAGTGCCTTGAGGGCAGAGACGCGCACGATGGGTGCATCGTCGCCCGGGAACTCGTACTGGTTCAGCAGTTCGCGAACCTCGAGCTCGACGAGCTCCAGAATCTCTTCGTCGTCGACGACGTCTGCCTTGTTGAGGGCAACGACGATGTACGGCACGCCGACCTGGCGGGCCAACAAGACGTGCTCCTTGGTCTGCGGCATCGGGCCGTCAGTGGCCGACACGACCAGGATCGCGCCGTCCATCTGTGCGGCACCGGTGATCATGTTCTTGATGTAGTCGGCGTGACCGGGGCAGTCGACGTGCGCGTAGTGGCGCTTCTCGGTCTGGTACTCGACGTGCGCGATCGAGATCGTGATACCGCGCTGGCGCTCTTCGGGAGCCTTGTCGATCTGGTCGAATGCCGACGCCTCGTTCAGGGTCGGGTACTTATCGTGCAGCACCTTGGTGATGGCTGCCGTCAGCGTCGTCTTGCCATGGTCGATGTGACCAATGGTGCCGATGTTGACGTGCGGCTTCGTCCGCTCGAACTTCGCCTTCGCCACTGTGGATCCTCTCCCTCTTTCGGGTTCTTATGTCTGTGATTGGTCTTGTGATGTCTGATGATGCTGGTCGTGCAGGGCCGTGCTTTTACTCAGGCGACCGAGGCTCGCTTACTCCCCCGTCGCCTTCGCAATGACTTCCTTCGCCACGTTCGCGGGAACTTCGGCGTAGGAATCGAACTGCATGGAGTAGCTGGCCCGGCCCTGCGTCTTGGAACGCAGATCGCCGACGTAACCGAACATCTCCGACAGCGGAACCAGCGCCTTCACGACCCGGGCTCCTGACCTCTCCTCCATGGCTTGAATCTGGCCACGGCGGGAGTTGAGGTCGCCGATCACGTCACCCATGTTTTCTTCCGGGGTGGTGACCTCGACGGCCATCATCGGTTCAAGGAGCACCGGGCTGGCTTTACGCAGCGCAGCCTTCATCACCATCGAACCGGCAATCTTGAACGCCATTTCAGAGGAGTCGACCTCGTGGTAGCCACCGTCGAGCAGGCTGAGTTTCACGCCCACCATCGGGAAGCCGGCCAAGATTCCGTACTGCAGGGCCTCCTGCGCGCCAGCGTCCACTGAAGGAATGAATTCCTTCGGGATGCGCCCACCGGTGACCTTGTTCTCGAACTCGTAGGTCGGGCCGTCTGACGTAAGCTCCAGCGGCTCGACGGAGACCTGGACCTTGGCGAACTGGCCGGAACCGCCAGTCTGCTTCTTGTACGTCAGGTCTTCGCGGTCAACCGTGCGACGAATCGTCTCGCGGTAGGCCACCTGCGGCTTGCCGACGTTGGCCTCGACCTTGAATTCGCGCCGCATGCGGTCGACAAGGATCTCCAGGTGGAGTTCGCCCATACCGCCGATAACCGTCTGACCAGTGTCTTCGTCGTTGTGGACCTTGAAAGTCGGGTCCTCTTCGGCGAGCTTCTGGATCGCGACGCCGAGCTTCTCCTGGTCGGACTTCGTCTTCGGCTCGATGGCGACCTCGATGACCGGAGCAGGGAACGTCATCGACTCGAGGATGATCGGCTTCGCCGGATCGGACAGCGTGTCACCAGTCGTGGTCTGCTTCAGGCCGGCCACGGCGATGATGTCGCCAGCACCGGCGCGAGGCATCTCTTCACGCTTGTTGGCGTGCATCTGGTAAATCTTGCCGATGCGCTCCTTGCGGTCCTTGGTGGAGTTCAGAACCTGCGAGCCGTTTTCGAGGACACCGGAGTAGATCCGGACGTAGGTGAGCTTTCCGAGGTGCTGGTCGGTCGCGATCTTGAACGCGAGAGCAGCCAGCGGCTCCGACTCATCCGTCTGACGGACGGCTTCAGTCTCGCCGTCCATCAAGGTGCCGGTCACGTGGTCGACGTCCAGCGGCGACGGCAGGAAGTCCACCACCGCATCGAGCATCGGCTGGACACCCTTGTTCTTGAACGCCGAGCCCGTGAGCACCGGGTTCAGTTTGTCAGCCAGGGTGGCCCGACGAATAGCAGCCTTCAGCCTTTCGACCGAAAGCTCCTCGCCGTCGAGGAATGCCTCTGCGATCTCGTCGTCCACATCGGACAGCGTCTCCAGCAACGTCTCACGCCACTGGTTCGCCTGGTCGAGCAGATCGGCGGGGATCTCCTCGATGGTGTAGTCCTCGCCCTTTTCGGTCTCGCCACGCCAGACCAGCGCACGCATTCCGAGCAGGTCGACGACGCCGATGAAGTCAGCCTCGGCACCGATCGGAATCTGGAGTACCAGTGGAGTTGCGTTCAGCCGGTCCTTCATCATCTGCACGCAGCGGAAGAAATCGGCACCGGTCCGGTCGAGCTTGTTGACGAAACACATGCGGGGGACGTTGTACTTGTCCGCCTGCCGCCAGACCGTCTCGGTCTGCGGCTCGACGCCTGCGACGCCGTCGTAGACGGCGACTGCACCATCGAGCACGCGCAGCGAACGCTCTACTTCAACCGTGAAGTCGACGTGTCCGGGCGTGTCGATGATGTTGATCGCGTGACCCTTCCATTCGCACTTGGTGGCGGCGGAAGTGATCGTGATACCGCGTTCTTGCTCCTGCTCCATCCAGTCCATGGTGGCTGCGCCGTCGTGGACCTCACCGATCTTGTAAGAGATACCGGTGTAGAAGAGGATGCGCTCGGTCGTCGTGGTTTTACCCGCGTCGATATGAGCCATGATCCCGATGTTTCGGGTCTTGGCGAGCTCGGCTTTGTTGGCCATCGTTCCTTCTCTAAATCGTGTATGGATGCTGGAGCGGTCGGACGAGTTACCAGCGGTAGTGCGCGAAGGCCTTGTTGGACTCGGCCATCTTGTGGGTGTCTTCGCGACGCTTCACGCTGGCTCCCAGGCCGTTGCTCGCGTCCAGCAGTTCGTTCATAAGTCGCTCGGTCATCGTCTTCTCGCGACGCGAGCGGGAGTAACCAACCAGCCAGCGCAGCGCGAGGGTCGTCGCGCGGCCGGCCTTGACCTCAACCGGCACCTGATAAGTGGCACCACCGACGCGGCGGCTCTTGACCTCGAGCGACGGACGGATGTTGTCCAGGGCCCGCTTGAGCGTGACAACCGGGTCGGTCCCGTTCTTCTCACGGGCGCCTTCGAGCGCGCCGTAGACGATGCTTTCCGCGGTCGACTTCTTGCCGTCCAACAGGATCTTGTTCACCAGCTGAGTCACCAGCGGCGAGCTGTACACCGGGTCGACCACAAGGGGGCGACGCGGAGCCGGGCCTTTGCGGGGCATTAGCTCTTCTCCTTCTTCGCGCCGTAGCGGCTGCGGGCCTGCTTGCGATTGCGGACGCCTTGGGTGTCCAGCGAGCCACGAATGATCTTGTAACGGACGCCGGGGAGGTCCTTAACACGACCACCACGGACGAGCACGATGGAGTGCTCCTGAAGGTTGTGGCCGACGCCGGGGATGTAGGCCGTGACCTCGATACCACTGGTCAGCCGAACGCGAGCGACCTTGCGCAGCGCAGAGTTCGGTTTCTTGGGCGTAGTCGTATAGACACGGGTGCAGACACCACGTCGCTGCGGAGAACCCTTCAGCGCCGGGGTCTTGGTCTTCCCGATCTTGTCCTGCCGGCCCTTACGGACCAGTTGCTGGATCGTAGGCATGCGGCCTGCAATCTCCTCGCTCGTCTGCGGTACGTCCTGGACTCGAAGACCTGCCCTGGTGCCAATTTCTCGGCGGCGGACCGGCTTCAAACCCGGCAACGTGTCTGCTCTGCTGTTGTCACCTTCCGGTCCACGGGGTCGGGCGTGTCGCGCCCCATCCCATGGATATCCGCACGAAATAATCGAGTGGATACCGGACGGTCCGGGCCCGTCAAAAGCCTGCTGGGCCAACTTTCGGCCAGCAGTCATCGATGACGAGCACGGGTGGGCACCCGGAGGCTCCGGGCACAAGGTAAAACAATACCGGGGCAGGCGCTGGTATCAAAATCGGGCCAATCAACAGAACCGGTGATGGCCCTCTACCTCGTGCCCTACCTCGCGGCCTATTTCGTGAACGACTTCGTGAACGACTTCATGAACTAACTAGGGACCGTTCAACTAACCAGGCCAGCAGCGGAACAATCCGACATCTCGGGTGTTCTATGCCTAATCCCGAGTCTCTTGTCTGCATGACGCTCTGTATAACGCTCGGCGGCGACGAATCAATCCCCCAGACGTGACGAACCCCCGCAAAGAGGCCCCCGCTGACCGCCCAAATCGGGGGGTGCGGTACGCCACACTTGCGTGCTACCGTTCAGGCGGTTGTAGTTGCAGTTTTCCACGATCGTTTTTGAACGCCCGCGGTTTCTAGCAGCGGGCGTTTTGCTTTCCTCGAACCGGGAACGCGCAAAGCCGCAACCCGGGGCCCGCACAGTGCGGTTCCCGAACCGCATTGAGCAAGGAGAAGTACATGGCACAGGGAACCGTGAAGTGGTTCAACGCTGAAAAGGGCTTCGGCTTTATCGCGCCGGACGGTGACGGCCCGGACGTGTTCGTCCACTACTCGGCCATCGCCAGCCAGGGCTACCGGAGCCTGGATGAGAACCAGCGCGTGGAGTTCGAAACCACCCAGGGCCAGAAGGGCCCGCAGGCGGAGAACGTCCGCCCGCTCTAAGCCTTCCGCGCCGCCAGGCGTGATGTAACACAAACAGTCACGAACAATCACAAGGGCCGTCCCCGGCTACGGGTACGGCCCTTGTGCTGTCCGTGCTGTCCGTGCTGCCCCGTGCTGCCCGTCCTGTCGGTGCTGTCCGTGCTGTCCGGCGATCCACCCCAGGGCGAGCGGCCACCTCAGGTTGTTGCGCCCGCCCAGCGCTGTCCCCGATCCTCCGGCCGCTTGCGAGGCAGTATGCCCCGGCGACGATCGGCGACGATTCCGAGGTAGGCCACCAGGCCCACCGGCAAGGGCAACCAGAAGTTGAACAACCGCCACATCAGCACGCCGAGGACCGCGATCGAGGAGTCCGTGCCGAAACTTGCCAACAGCGGTACGAGGGAACCTTCGATCAGTCCGAGACCCCCAGGCGAAATGGGTATCGCACCAGCTACCTGCGCAATACAGAATGCGATGGTCACCTCCCCGAAGTTGGGCGTCACTCCGAATGCCCGCAACGACGCCCAGAGCGCGAATAGGTCGAATACCCAGTTGGCAAGCGACCAGGTACAGACCCAGGCGGTTAGCCAGGGACGCCTGACCAGCTCACGAATGCGGTCACACAGCCGCACGACGAAGTTGCTCACCCGCTCAGGGGTCATCCGAGGTAGCCCGCCGAACAAGCGGCCGGCAAAGTGACCGGTTCGATGGCTGTGTCGAACCATTACCCACAACCCGCCGAGAAGGAACACCAGCATCAGACCGCCGGCCGCCGAAACAGCCAGGTAGGCCGGCGAGGCGGATTGACCGAGCGCCGCGAAACCGAGAGCCAGCCACAGCATGATCTGCAGCATCACCCCGGACACAATCGATTGCAGGACCTTGGCCGAGCTCGCGGAGACGGCACCTACACCCTCCTCTGCCAGCAGCCCATACCCCAAGGCCGTGCCCGCCGCCGATCCCGCGGGAACTGAGTGGCTCAGGGCGACAGTGACCAGATCAAGCCGAAAAACACGAGGCAGGGAAGGCCGCCCTGACTCTGGCAGGAGGGCGAACGTGACCAGGCTGAACCCGATCAGCGAGGCGATCTCGGCCACGCCGGCGAGGATGATCCAACCCGCCGAAGCTGATCCGAGCTGATCGAGTGCCTTTTTTGCCTCGTCGACCTTCGGGACGAGGATGAGCGCGGCCACCGCCAGCGTCGCCATGACCAGCGCCCAGCGAAGCGGGTGATGAGGATGAAGGCCATGCCTCGCTGGCACCGCCTCAGCGCTTGCTAGTGCCTCCTCACTCGGTACTCCCTCACTCACGAGGTACTCCCTCGCTCATGAGGTGTTCCTTCACTCACGCCGAGCGCCCCCCGGCGGGGTTGTCGCGGTCACCGAAGTACGTCCATCGACGACGACGGCTCAGCTCCTGCGGCAGCACCGGGGTCAGGTCTGGTCCGCCCTCGGGCTGGACGTTCGCTAGCTTCTCGCCGCGCAGAATCGCGGCAAGCCGCTGCGCGGCGGCAGGCCACGTCCACTGCTCGGTCACCCAGCGACGGCCCGCCTCACCCAGGACGTGGCCCTGACCTCCCGAGGCAAGTACCCCGACGAGCTTCATGGCTACCCGCTCGGGCATCCGAGCGTCGATGAGCAGACCCGTCTTGCCCGGCTGCACCGACGCAGCACTGCCGCCGGATTTTCCAACCACCACTGGCAGTCCACTGGCCGAGGCCTCCAAGACCGACAGACCGAGTCCTTCGGTTTGCAATCCGCCTCGGTCGTCCCGGCACGCCAATACAAAAACCGTCCCGCAGTCGTAGTGCGCCGGCAAGTCCGCGTAGGTCACCGGTCCGGTGACGACCACCGAACCAGGCTCCTGCTCGGCGGCGAATGACCGAAGTGCTTTGAGCATCGGCCCGTCACCGACAATCAGCAGCCGCGCTCGCGGCACCATGCGGCGCACCTCGGGCCAAGCCTGCATGAGCACATCGAAGCCCTTGCGCCGCACCAGACGGCCGACGCTGACGACGACCGGATCATCACCGAAGCCGTACCGCTCGCGAATTCGCCGGCCGCCAGCGCCGGGATGAAAACGGTCGATATCAGTGCCACCGGCCAGCTGATCGAGGTTCGTTCGCCCGTGCACGACTGGATCAAGTTGCGCTCGGGTGGCCTCACTCAGGTAGGTCATCGTGTCCACCGACGCTGCCATCCGGCCGAACGCGAGTCGAGTTGGCCAGGCCCGAAGCCAGCCCAGCTCCTGGCCGTGTGTCGAGCCCACCAGACGGCTCAGACCCGCTCGACGCAGAAGCGGTGCGTACAAACCGAACGGCGCCATCGCAGTAATCCAGCCGACCTCCGCGCGGTGTTCGGCGACGATGTGCGGCAGATCGCGGAACAGTAGGTAGCCGTGTCGCCGTATGACCGGGAATGGCAGTCTGGCATCGAACTGGGCGGCGCCTGACCAAGCAGGTGCGATCACGATCAACTGCTCGGCGGGTAGCCGCCGGACGAACTCCCAGGTGAAAGTCTGGACCCCGCCGGTTTCTGGCGGAAAGTGGCCGGTAACGACCACGGTGCGTGGAATCTCGAGGCCGGTCACGACGCCCCCTGGCTGACTTCGCCATCGACATCGGAGAGATCGTCGGGCTGAGTCGATTCCGCTAATTCGGCCAATCCAGTCGATTCTGCCAATTCCGCCTCGGCCTTCTCGATAACTGCGACCACCCGGCCCGCGAGCCCGTCTCCGGCATGCAGGACGGCGGCCTCCGGTAGAACCGCGACGTCAACGATGACCGACACGCAGAACTGTCCGGCCCAGCCCAGGGTGCCGACGCCGACCGGTACGCACTCGGCCAGCGGAATGATGGGGTACACGTCGAGAATCGGGGCGCCAGCCATGGCGAGCGACTCCGTCGGGCCGGGCATATTGGACACGATCACATTGAAGAACCGACCGTGGTACATCGCCCGGGCCGCGGCGCCGTGCAGCGGTGGCGGTAGCACACCGATCACTCGCATCACGAACGTCGTCGCGAGTGCTCGCCCGGACCGCCTGCGGACCCTGGCCATCGACGCCGTCCGCCGGATCCGCTCGACAACCGACATCGGTGCCAGCGGAACGTCGAGGCGCAGCGCTGCCGTCAGATTTCCCGGCTGCGCCCGGCGACCGGTGCCAGCGGGCGCCGGCAATCTGGTCGTCACCGGAACCGCCGCCCTCAACTCCTGACGGTTCGGGTCGATCCCGCGCTCCCGCACGATCTCGCCCAGGACTTCGGTCGTGGCCGCCAGCAGCACGTCCGTTACTCGGGTTTGGGTTTCGCGAGCGAGTCGCTGAACGCCGTCCAGCGACGTCATCGCGAACGAGTAGTCGCGCTGCCCGTTGAGCGGCCGGGTGAATGACAACTTGTCGGCTAGCCCGTCACGTGCCAGGCCCACCAGACCGGTAGCCCCCGCGGCCAATCGGATCGGCAGTGCCGGTGGCGCGAACGCCGAGAGGTCGGGCAACGGCAACACGGGCTCGAACAGCATCCTGAGGATGTCGACGACTCCCAAACCGTCGGCGAAGCTGTGATGCATGATCGCGATCGCAGCGGATTCGTCCGGGCCGACGTTCGGTACGAACCAGAGCTGCCACATCGGTCGGGATCGGTCCAGCTCCTGCTCGGCAAGCCTGGCAACGGCGTTCGCGAGCTCACGTCGCCCACCCGCTCCTGGCAACACCAGCTCACGGACGTGCCAATCGATATCTACCTCAGCGGGCATCCAGCGGGCATGCCGAAACCTCCCGGCCGGCTTGACGCACTCGGTGAACCGAGGCATCTGCCGGTATTGGGCGGCCACCAGTTCACGCATGGCCGCGAGGTCGAGGGTTCGGGCTGCCCTGGTCCGGTCCAGCAGGACAAAGCCGCCGACCGGCTGTTGCACAGCCGCAGACTCGACGTGCAGGAAGAACTCGTCCTGCGCGGCCATCCGCTCGCCGCGTCCGGTCGATCGGCTCCGCCCAACGTGCGGCGCTGAAAGCTCGACGGCGGACTCAGTCGCCCCCGAATCGGACGGTCGGGGGTCAGGCGCCGCCATCGCGCCCGTACTCGTCAACGCAGGCGAGGCTAACGCCGGGCTGGGACCCCGCGCGACAAACACCGGTGCGATCCGATTCAAGGGTGACTTCAGCCGCGGCGCGAGCCTCGGCCCGATTCGTTTCCACATCAAGCTGCGGTGCCTTTCGACCAGGACTGCAACGGCGATGAGCACAGCGCCACCGACCGCATCGAGCAGGTAATGATTCGCCGTAGCGACGATCACCAGCACGGTGATCGTCAGTTGGAGTGCTGCCAGAACTGCGGCCCAACGGGAGCGGCCGAGCCGAACAGCCACGAGTAGCACCCAGATACCCCACGCGGTGTGCAGGCTGGGCATCGCGGCGTGTTGGTCTGCGGCCGCAGATACATTTGCATTACCCCACGAGAACGGCGGGCGATGCTGGGAAACCACGTCGACAAACCCGGCGTTCGGTAACAACCGTGGCGGTGTCACCGGGTACAGCGCGAAAAAGATGATAGCTATCAGGGTCGTCCAGGCCAGCACGTTGCGCGCCCACGGATAGCCCGCTCCTCGACGCCACCAGGTCAGAGCGAGCACGCCGAAGGTCGAGACGATGTAGGCGAGCGCATACTCCCACGCTGCAAGGACACCGAGCACGTTGCTGTGCAGCAGACCACTCTGCAGCCATCGCTCGATGTCGAGATGCAGCCACCGTTCCGCCGTGAGTAGATCGCGGCCGTGCTGAGCTGCCGCGGGCTCGTTGATGGGCACGTTGTGCACGACGAACAGATAGGCCATCCACAGGGCAAGGGCACAGAGCAACTGGAGGACCCCGTCGCGCAGCCTCGGCGCAAGGGCGATCCGTCGCGCCTGATAGCGGGCACCGTGCAGTATCCGCTGAGCCGTCGAGGCGGGCAGCGATGGTCGCGACAGCAGAGTCGCGCTGTCACTTCGCGATTCGGAACGGTCGATGGAATCGGTGGAAACACCGCCGGCGCGATTGCGGGGCACTTCGGCCTCGCGATCTGACCAGTCCCCACCCGGCCGCAGCGTCACGGTCATCGGGCCTCCCTATGCTGCTGGTCATGCGCGGAGGCTGTTCTCTCGCACACCGATCCGACGACATCGTCTGATCGGACCCCTGCCGATCGGACCGCCACTGGCTCGGTCCAGCTGGAGAGGTTGACGCAATGCAGATCAATGGCGCGGTCGCGCTGGTCACTGGTTCCAGCCGAGGTATCGGCGCAGCACTGGCTCGGCTCCTCGCCGGAGCCGGCGCAACCGTCATACCGCACGGGAGCCTCGGCGCGGAGCAAGTCGCCGACGAATTGGGCGTTCGGGGCCTCGCGGCCGATCTGACCGAGGCGGGAGCGCCGGCCGAGCTGTATCAACAGGCCCGGGCGCTGCATGGTCGGCTCGACCTGCTGGTGCATTCGGCGGGCGTCGGGCACTACGGTGATCTGGCCTCGACGCCGGCGGCCGAGATCGACCGATTGCTGGACATCAACCTTCGAGCCTGCATGCACCTGACCCGGCTCGCCCTGCCCGACATGCTGCAGGCGGGCGCCGGCCACCTCTGCTTCATCGCCTCGATCGCCGGACTCGTCGGCGTGCGCCACGAAGCGGTATATGCGGCCACCAAGGCCGGCGTGGTCGGCTTCGCCGACAGCATCCGACTCGAAGTTGGCGGACGCGGTATCGGTGTGTCCACGATCTGCCCCGGCGCCGTGGATACCGAGTTCTTCCTCCGGCGCGGTGCGAACTATGACCGTGGCCACCCTCAACCGATCACTGCCGAGGCGGTCGCAGCCAAGGCCATGCGTGCGATAGAACGTGATCAAGCCCGATCGGTTGTCCCCCGATGGCTCGCAGTTGCTCCGGCGATGAAGGCTCTGCTGCCGGGAATCTACGAGCCGCTGGCGCGCAGGTTCGGCTGACGGCCGGTGCCCGGCCGACGATCCGCCGCTGAACACCCGCCGGACCTGAGTCGAATCAGATCGCATCGCTCACTCCCGAACCAAAAGATCAACCCTGCTCGCGGAGGGCGCGGATTTGTTGCTTCAACGAACCCATGGTGGCCAGAACCGCAGTGGGCTCGTAACCGCAGTGGGCCATGCAGTTGTTGCAACGAGGGTCCTTGCCCCGGCCGTATTTCTCCCATTCAGTCGTGGCGATCAACTCGGCGTACGTTTCGGCATAGCCGTCGGCCATCAGGTAGCAGGGCCGCTGCCAACCGAGTAGCGAGTACGACGGGATACCCCAGGCCGTGCACTCGTAGTCGACCTTGCCCTCGAGAAAGTCGAGGAAGAGCGGTGAGTGGTTGAGACGCCATTTCTTGCGGTTTCCGTTCGCGAAAGCCTTGGCGAACAGCTCACGCGTCTCCTGGACTCCCAGGAAATGGTCCTGATCGGGCGCCTTTTCGTACGCATAGGCGGGCGAGATCATCATGTCGTCCACCTCGACTTCGTCGTTGAGGAAGTTGAGGACGTCGATGATCGTTTGCGGCGTGTCGGTATTGAAGAACGTGGAGTTGGTGGTCACTCGGAAGCCACGCTCCTTCAGGAAGCGGATCGCCGCGACAGCTTCGGCGAACACACCCTCTTTGTCGACCGCCTTGTCGTGGCGATCCTGCAGACCGTCCACGTGGATCACGAACGCGAAGTAGCGCGACGGCTTGAAATCAAAGCGATCGAACCGCTTGCGTAGCAATTCGGCGTTTGTGCAGAGGTAGACGTACTTCTTGCGCTTCACGAGCTGGTTCACGAGCTTGTCGATCTCGTTGTGCATCAACGGCTCGCCGCCGGCGATCGAGACCATCGGCGCGCCGCATTCCTCGATGGCGCCCAACGCCCGCTCGACCGGCATCCGCTGCCGCAGCAGGTCGACCGGATGCTGAATCTTGCCGCAGCCAGGACAGCTGAGATTGCAGGCGAAGAGCGGTTCGAGCTCGACGATCAGCGGAAATTTCTTGTTTCGCTTGATCTTGTTCGCCGCGACATAGCTGGCTACCCGAAGACCTTGCCTGAGTGGAATTGCCATCAGCTGTCTACTTCCTTGGGGAGGGTGAATGTGACTTCTTCGCGGGCGACATCGATCGTGCTCACATCGGCCTGACCGAGGGCGCCGAGGGTCTTGATCACCTCATCGACGAGGTGTGGGGGTGCGGAGGCTCCGGCGGTCACGCCAACGGTCGCGGCACCGCGAATCCAACCGGGACGGATGGACTCGACATCTTCCACGAGGTGGGCTTGGGCACCGGAGTGCACCGCGACTTCGACCAACCGCTTGGAGTTGGAGGAGTTGTGCGAGCCGACCACGAGAACCACGTCGGCGTCGGCGGCGATGGCACGTACTGCGTTCTGCCTGTTGGTGGTGGCGAAGCAGATGTCATCGGTCGGCGGGGCGGAGATAGCAGGAAAACGCTGTCGAAGGGTAGCCGCGACGCGCTCGGCCTCGCCGACAGCAAGCGTTGTCTGCGTGACGTAGGCGAGGTGGTCGGGATCGGGTACTTCAATCGTGCTGGCGTCCTGGCTGTTCTCCACCAGCAGGACGCGGCCGGGTCCTTCGCCGAGCGTCCCCTCGGTTTCGTCGTGACCGTCGTGCCCGATCAGCAACACGGTGTCGCCATGGGCGAGGAACCGCCGAGTTTCGGTATGGACCTTCGCGACCAGCGGGCAGGTTGCGTCGATGACCCGCATCTGCCGCTTGGCCGCTTCGTCGCGCACGGCGGGCGCAACACCGTGAGCAGACAGAATCACCGTCGCGGCGTCCGGGATTTCTTCCAGTTCCTCGACGAAGACTGCGCCTTTGCGTTCCAGACTCGCGACGACGTGGGCGTTGTGCACGATCTGGCGGCGCACATAAATCGGTGCTGGGTAGCGCGCCAGCGCTCGCTCGACGATGTCGATGGCGCGCTCAACCCCCGCACAGAAGGACCGCGGCGCCGCCAACAGCACCTGTCGGTCACTGACCGAGGCGCTCCAGCCGTCGAGGGCCGGCCCGAGCTGGCTCAGGATCCGCAATGCCCGAGTTCCTGATGCGAGGGTGGCCATCCGCACCAGCGGCTCGTCGGGGGTGTCCACCACCACCCGGACGACCGCCAACGGAGCGCCCGGGAATTCGGCCAGAACGGCCCGCACCACCGGCCCGGACTCCATATCGACCGCGATCGCCCCGGACGCCGCGATCTCGGCGCGCCGGGACCCGTGCACCACCTTGGTGCTGCTGAAGATAGGCCCGCGTCGGACCGTGAACCCCATTGCCCTGAGCTCGGCAACGAGTGGCGCTGCGGCCGGAAGCTCGACGGTGCCCTGATCGTCGCGGATCTCACTGGCGACGACGATGTCACCGGGCCGCAGCGTATCGCCGACCGCCCCACCGACACCGGCCAACGCCACCGCCGTGATCTGGGAGTTGGGCGCCTGAGAGTTTGCGGACTCAACCAACCAGCTGCGAAGGTTGGCGTTGAGCTTCGTGGCGCGGATGCCTGCGTGCACTACGGCTGCGTCTTCTCCAAGGCCGCGCTTGAGCGCCAGCGCCTCGATCCGCAGTGCGGCGACGACGACGAGACCCGGTGTCATTGGTTCTCCCTTCGTCTGCGGCATCCACGCCTGCCGGCTGGTCTTCGATCTGCTGGGCACCCGCCGTTGCCAGCTCGTGCAACATCGGGTGGCGGTCCGGCTATCTGATCTGCCTCACGGTGCTCATCTCCCCGTCCAATCTGTTCGCGTAGCGGCCCAGCGCGGATAACGGAAAAACGTGCCGGTACATCTCGTAATTGATGTAAAAGAAGCCTGGAAAACCCGTGCCGGTATAACGAGTTTCGAGCCATCCGCCATCCGCCTGCTGAGAATCCAGCAGAAATTGCACACCGCGTTCGACCGACGCGGAGGTGTCCGCGGCGGCCAACAGCGCTAGCAGCGCCCACGCTGTCTGCGAAGCGGTCGATTCGCCGCGCCCGCTCCAGGACCCGTCGACGTAGGACCGCAGGTCTTCGCCCCAGCCACCGTCGTCGTTCTGGTGAGCGTGCAGCCATTCGACGGCGCGCTCGATTTCCACGGCGTAGGTAGGCACCCCGGCCGCTATCAGGGCCGGCACGACCGCGCCGGTGCCATAGACATAGTTCGCACCCCACCGGCCGTACCAGGAACCGTCCGGCTCCTGAGCGGCGAGCAGCCACCGCACGCCGCGTCCGGTTGCGGGGGCGTCGAGGTAGCCCCGAGCGCAGAGCATCTCGACCGCGTGCGCCGTGACATCTGCCGACGGCGGATCGCTCAGGTTGCCGAAATCGCTGAACGGCAGATCTGCGGCCAACGTCGCCGTGTTGTCAGCGTCGAAGGCCCCCCAACCGCCGTCTGAAGACTGCATACCGATGAGCCAGTCGACCCCGAGTTGGATGGCACCTTCGACACCGTCTGAGCCCTCCGCGCTGGCTGAACCGCCGATGACCCGATCCAGAGCGAGTACGACCTCAGCCGTGTCATCCACGTCCGGGTAGATGTCGTTCGCGAACTCGAACGACCAACCGCCAGGGGCCAGCTCAGGTCGGCGCACCGACCAGTCCCCCGGCACCCGAACCTGCTCGTCGAGCAGCCACTGGGCAGCTTTCTGCACGGCGGGGTGCTTCGTCGGAAGTCCGGCGTCCAACAGCGCGATCACGGTCAGGCAGGTGTCCCACACCGGTGACTGGCAGGCTTCCAAGCGGCGAACCGGGCCGTCCGGTGTCTGTTCGCGCACGAGAAAGCCCTCAAGGCCTTCGATCGCCGCCCGAAGAACCGGGTGATCAAGCGGATAGCCCATCAGCCGGAGCGCCAGGATCGAATACACCCAGGGTGGCTGAATGCCGCCCCATCCACCGTCAGATTCCTGGCGAGCCACGATCCACTCGGTGCACGCCCGCAGGGCCGAGTTGCGGCCTGGTTTGATGGCCAGACGTTCGTAGCGGTGCAGCAGCCGATCAAGGTGTTGAAAACCACGCGCGATCGTCCAGGCTCGACGCGGGCGCAGCTCCGCAGGAACCAGATTGGTCCGCAGCTCGGAAACGGTGAACCCGAGCTCGGCTACCGGACGTTGCGACGAAACCACGGCCAGCGCCACGATCGTCTGCCGAGCCCAGCAACCCCAGTCATAGACGTTCAGTGGCGCCCACTTCGGGATCCGGATCATTTCCGGCGGGATGACCGGCAGCTCATCCCAGGACCACTCACCGAACAGTGCCAACCAAATTCGCGTGAAGACCCGGCTGCTCTCGATGCCGCCGAGCTCGAGGATCAGCTCCCGCGCCACGCTCAGATGCGGGGCGTCAAGGGAATCGCCAGCCAACCGGAGCGCGACGTAAGCCTCGATCGTCGTGGACAGATCGTTCGGGCCGCCCTCAAACGTCGACCAGCCCCCATCGACATTTTGTTGTGACCGGATCCAGCGGGCGCCGGCGTCCAGATCGGCCGGATGCAAGATGCCCAGAAAGGCACGAAGCAGCAGGTCCTCCGCATCCATGGTCACGTTGGTGCGCAACTCGCCCCGCCAGAATCCCGCCTCGTCCTGACGCGAAAGCAAATAATCAGCCGCAGCCTCCGCGGCACGCCGTACAGCCGGACCATCGATGTCGTTCTCGAAGACCGCCTCGTAGTCAGGCGCCTGATCCAATGTCACTGGAGCTCCCTAGGAAGAGGATCCCTGTCGTTTGCCTAACTAACTATCTCTTCCTACTACATACTGCGCTAATGCCTCGAATTCGCCACGCGGGCCATCCGACAGCCCTGCGCGGCCGAGGTGGCCGAGCGCGAATTCGAGCCGCCTGTCGGCTTCCGCGCTCGTCCAGGTCACGCCCCCGGCGTCACTGATCATCGAGGTGATCAGCTCGACGTCGTCCTCGCCTTTCGGCGCGCCTTGGGCCAATTTCACCGCCAGCTGAGCCGATACCGGCAGTCCAGCGTTCAGGGCGGCCACCACCGGGGCACTGCGTTTGCCCGAACGCACGTCCATCGAAGACTTTCCGGTCACCTTCGGATCGCCGACGATGCCGAGGACGTCATCGACGAGCTGAAATGCCATCCCGAGTTCGTGGCCGAAGGCAGCCAGTTCGTGCACCGTTTGGGCGTCGGCACCGGCTGCGCTCGCACCGATCGCGGTCGAGCAGGACAGCAGCGCCGCCGTCTTACCGGCTTCCATCTGGAGGCAATCTTCGATCCGGGGCGACTCGGCTTCTTCCAGTCGGAGGTCAGCGGACTGACCTGCTATCAAGGCCTGGGTTGCCTCGATCAGGCAAAGCAGTGCTCGCTGCCCGGCGACGCCGTCCTCGGCGAGAACGCCGAATGCTGCCGTGAGCATCGCGCTGCCCGCCAGAATCGCCTGACTCCTACCAAAGACCGTCCAACCCGTCGGGCGATGGCGGCGTTCGATGTCACCATCCATGACGTCGTCGTGCAGCAGTGAAAAATTGTGGACCAGTTCGACGGCGACTGCCGCAGGCACTCCAACGCCGGCCGGAGCGCCCACTGCCTCGGCCGACAGCACGGCCAGCGTCGGCCTGATCGACTTGCCCCCGCCCCCCACTGAGGGCTGGCCATCGGCATCGCACCAACCCATTTGGTACGCCGCGATCAACGACATCGAGGGGTCAAGCCTGTCGACTGCGGATCGCAGGCCGCCGTCGAACAGCGGGCGAACCCGTTTTATGGTGGCCAAAGCCACTTCGAACGGCACGTCAGGTACTCCTTCGGATGGACCCGGAAAGGGCCCTGCTCGCCGTTGAGACAGGTTCGGATTCGGTTGCAACCGCTGGGATGTCATGAACGCCCCCTTGTTCCGCTGCCCTCGAGAATGCGAGAGGCAGCCGCTTTACCGCTGAGTACCGCGCTTTCCATCGTGTCCGGCCACCCAGTGGCGGTCCACGAACCTGCTAGGTACACCCCTTCCAGCTCGGTCTTCGGGCTTGGCCGCAGCTCGGCCGTACCGGCCGCCTGCCGAAAGGTCGCTCGAGGTTCCCGAGTTACGAACGAATCGAGTACTTCGGCGGACCGGGCGGCCGGGAACAACTGCGCTAGGGCATCGATGTAGGTGCTTCGGAGCTCGGCCGCCGGCGTGCCGATAATGGCATCAGCCGCCGACACCGTGACCGCCAGATACTGCGCACCGTGGCTGGGTCCTGAGCTCAGCTCCAGGTCCGACAGTCCCGACGAGGAAGTACGGTCGAAGACCCACTGCACGGGCGAGCCGACCGCCGCGGCGAGCGGCAGGTCAGTCACCTGACGGTCATAGACGACATGGACGTTGACGATTGGGCTCGCGCCGAGCGCTTCGGTGCGTCCCAACGATCCAGCCGCGAGAGCGGGAGCCACCGATCTCATCGGCGCATGCGGCAACGCGAGAATGACCGCCTCGGGACGCAGAACTGCCACTGAGGCGCCTTCGGGGTCAGACGCACGTTCCCGGACCTGCACCACCGGACCGCTTGCCGCTGGGGAGTCCACCTCGAGCACTCGCGCCGAGAGCCGCACGTCAACGCCGGCATCGACGAGTGCCTTCCACGCAGCGTCGTGGTGGATCGCTCCTAGCGGCACTACGGCATGGCCGACGTCAGCAGCGTCTGCGTGGTCGAGCAACCCCGTTCGGAACACCTTCGCCGCCAGCGCTAGCGACGCGTCCGCGGGATCGATGTTCAAGGTGGCGGTCGCCAGGACACCCCAGAGGTTGTTGATGATCTCCGTGGTCTGGCCCAGATCGGCAAGGTAGCGTCCGAACGTCTGCACATCGAGACTCGGGTCCGCCGGGTCGAGCCGGCGCATTGCCAGCGCGCCGCGGACGGCCCGCAGCCGGTCGGCGATCGACAACAACCCGTACCCAGCCAACGAGGCCGATAGATGTAGCGGTGCCGGCAACCCAGCCGTGCGGGCAAGCCTGGAGCGACGACCGTCTGGACGCAGCACCGCGATGTCCAACTTGGCTTGGGTAGTGACGAGCTCGGCAGCATCGAGACGATCGATGAGCTGGCGGTAGGCATGGCAACAGCGCAGAAAGATGTGCTGGCCGTTGTCCACGGTCAATTCGCCGCCGTCGAATGCGCGGCTGAACGAGGAGGCTGCGCCGCCCAACCGCGGACGGGTCTCGAGCAAAGTAACGGCGCGCCCGGCGTCGGCGAGATCCAGAGCAGCGGTGATCCCCGCCAATCCGCCCCCGACGACCACCACCCCACCCGTCACTGTCGTATCCGTCCCCTCGCCCCTGTTCGATTCGGTGCCATTCGATTCAGTTCTGTCGGGATCAGTCTTATTCCGTTCAGTTGCTTTCGTTACGGCGTCCGAGCATTGAGACCGTCGCGACTTTCAGCTTGTCGGCGGTCGACAGCGCGAGTCTCGAGCGCATGACGGCTTCCGGCCTGCGGCCGATTCGCACCAACAACTCGGCATAGATACCCGACATCGCGGCGCAACACGCTGCGCTTCGACGATCGAGCAGCGGCAGCAGCTGCAGACCACGGTCGTACCAGCCCCAGGCTCTGGCCGCTTCGAAGCGGATGAGCTCGGCGAGGCGGCCATCCTGCGGATCGAGACTCTGATCCGGTAACACCGAGAGTTGCTTGCAGCCGAACAACTCGAGGTCCTCGGTAGGCAGGTAGACACGGCCCATCAGCAGATCCTCACGGATGTCGCGCAGGATGTTGGTGAGCTGCAGTGCAGTACCGAGCGCGTCGGCGAATTCCCGAGCTCGAGTCAGATTCGCACCGTAGAGCGGCGGATCGAAAACGCCCAGGCTGAGGCGACCGATCGAACCCGCGACGTAGCCGCAGTATTGCAACAGCTGCTCGTGAGTCTGGTACGCGTACCCACCGTTGTCCTGCTTGACATCCTGCTCGCAGCCCGTCACGAGCTCGCCGAACGCCTCCAACGGAATCGGGCGGTGGGTCGCGGCATCGGCCAGTGCGACCAGCACCGGATCATCCAGATACTTCGCCGGTTGCGTTATCTCGATCCGGGCGCGTTCGAGAGCGGCCAGCTTCTGCTCGACCGGCAGGTCGCCGTCGCCGATGTCATCGACCCGGCGGGCGGCCGCGTACACGGCCGACAATGCACCACGCTTGGCCTGCGGCAGGAGCCTGATGCCCCAGTAGAAGTTGCGAGCCTGCTCACGCGTGATCCGATCACATTCGGCGTAGGCACGCTCGATCGTGATCGGCTCGGCAGGACTGTCTTGCGTCGCTCTGGATCCGTTGCCCACGGCTTCAGTCATCGGTTGCCCACCCCGCTCGCGACCAGTTTCATTGCACCGAATCCCGTCCTGGCCTTGCTCGGCCGCACCGGACGAGCCAGCACCTCGCCCTTGTTGCGGCGTAGTGCATGGGCAGTGGCAAGGCCACCGGCCAGGTAGGCACTGACCGCGAGTTTCGGCCACCCGGACAGACGGCCGATCAGTGGGCGACCGACGGCAAGCAGGTGTTCGCTCCGTGCCACCTGTTGCAGGATCACCCTTCGCAGTTCCTCCGAGGTTTCGCTCGCCATCAGGTCGCCGGCGCGAACTTGATTGGCCCGAAGATCAACCTGAGGCAGGTACACCCGGTTGCTTCGGGAATCCTCGCCGACATCCTGGCAGTGCTCGAGAACCTGCAGCGCCGCGCAAACGGCGTCGGAATCCCCGATATTTTGCTCGGTCGCCGAGTGCGCGATGCCGAGCACCATGCGGCCGATCGGCGCCGCAGACAACGCGCAGTAGTCCATCAGGTCTGCGAACGTTTCGTAGTTCTCGACGCGTTGGTCCATTCGGTTGGCCTCGACCAGCGCCTTGAATGTGGCAATGGGAATTCCGGCGTCTGTGACGAGCGGCGCGAGGGCGCGAATGACCGGCAGTTGTGCCGTGTCGGCGGCACCCTGCAGGCCTCGATCCAGGCAATCCAGGTCCTCGGCGACGGCGTCAAGCAGGACCGAGCGATCACCGCGCGCTTCGTCACCGACATCGTCTACGAATCTGGCATAGGCGTAGGCCACCGAAAGTTGGTCTCGGACGCGACGCGGAAGGACTTTGAGGGCAACCGGAAAATTCTCCGCTGTGGCCTGCGCCGGCGCGCGCTCAGCGAGCATCTCGAGGGTATCGAGGACGCCGCCGTTGTTCTCTCGAACTGGGCCCGGATGTGCGCCTTGCTGGCGAAGATCCGTCAACGTCGACTCGATCTTGCGAGTGGCCAAAATTAGCCCCACCCTCTGAACAGGTTCAAATCTTCGGCGTCCGTGCTGTTTGTTCAGCACTTCTTCAGCTAAGCCTATTCCGATGTTCAACTTGTTACTCCGGCGGCCTACCGAAAACGGCAGATAACCGTCCGAAAGGCCCGTGAGACTTGCCCAGCCAACCAGGCTACTTAACCTTCCATCAACCGCCGGTAAACAACCGCATAACGAGGTTCGCCGACGACACTTTCAAACGCACAGAGGCCCGGCTCCTCGCGGAACCGGGCCTCTTTAGCTTACTTCTGACCGCTATCGACTTCTGAGCGACACCAGCATTTCCGGCGCTATCACCTTCGCGCTGAGGTCAGCACGCCAGTTGGTATACCCATCGGTCGCCAGGGCGATGGATTGGTATATCAACCTTGCGCTTTCAGTTAGCGGTAATCGTTGTAGCCGAAATCGTCCAGGGCAACAGCTTGGCCGCCACCCGGGCCGAATCCGTAGTAATCGCTCTCGTCGTAGCCAGCCATCGTGAAGGCGGCCGCGCGGGCCTCTTCGGTCGGGTTGACCTCGACGTTGCGGTACTTGGCAATACCGGTACCCGCCGGGATCAGCTTTCCGATGATCACGTTCTCCTTCAGGCCAACCAATGAGTCGCTCTTCGCCGAGATCGCCGCGTCGGTGAGGACACGGGTGGTCTCCTGGAAGGACGCCGCCGACAACCACGACTCGGTGGCCAACGATGCCTTGGTGATACCCATCAGCACCGGGCGACCCGACGCCGGCTCACCGCCCTCAGCGACAACCCGACGGTTCTCGGCCTCGAACAACGCGCGTTCCACCAGCGAGCCAGGCAGGAACTCGGTAGCACCCGACTCGATCACCGTAATGCGCTTGAGCATCTGGCGGATGATCACCTCGATGTGCTTGTCGTGGATCGCGACACCCTGCGAGCGGTACACCTCCTGGACCTCGCGGACGAGGTGCAGCTGCACCTCACGCGGGCCCATGATGCGCAACACATCGTGCGGATTCGCAGCACCAGCGACGAGCTGCTGACCGACCTCGACCCGATCACCATCAGCCACCAGCAGACGGGCCCGGCGCGAGATCGGGTACTCGATCTCTTCGGTTCCGTCGTCCGGCGTGAGGATCAGCTTGCGGCCGGCGCCCTTGGCGTTGCCCTCGACCTCTTCGAGCCGAACGCGTCCGGTTGCCTCGCTGATCGGCGCGACACCCTTGGGGTTACGGGCCTCGAAAAGCTCGGCAACACGGGGCAGACCGTGCGTGATGTCATCACCGGCGATACCGCCGGTGTGGAACGTACGCATGGTCAGCTGGGTACCGGGCTCACCGATGGACTGAGCCGCGATGATGCCGACTGCCTCGCCGACGTCCACCAGCTTGCCGGTCGCGAGCGACCGTCCGTAGCAAGTGGCACAGGTACCCAGAGCGGACTCGCAGGTGAGCACCGAACGAACTCGGACCTCAGAAACCCCACGGGCTACCAACTCGTCGATCAGCACGTCCCCGAGATCCGAACCAGCGGTGGCCACAACGGCTCCGTCTGCTTCGACATCTTCAGCCAGCACCCGGGCGTACACGCTGGTCTCAGCGTGACCGTCCTTGACCAGCTTGCCGTCTGCAGCCGGGGCAGCGATGGTCAGCTTGACGCCCCGCTCGGTGCCGCAGTCCTCTTCACGAATAATGACGTCCTGCGACACGTCCACCAGACGACGGGTCAGGTAACCCGAGTCGGCGGTCCGCAGCGCGGTGTCGGCAAGACCCTTACGAGCACCGTGGGTGGAGATGAAGTACTCCAGCACGGACAGGCCCTCACGGAAGTTGGCCTTGATCGGGCGCGGGATGATCTCGCCCTTCGGGTTGGCCACCAGACCACGCATCGCGGCAATCTGACGCATCTGCATCATGTTTCCGCGAGCGCCGGAGTTCACCATGATGTAAACCGGGTTGGTCTTCGGGAAGTTGGCTTCCATCTCCTTGGCGACCTCACTGGTCGCCCGAGTCCAGACCTCGACGAGCTCCTGACGACGCTCGTCACCGGTGATGACACCTCGCTGGTACTGCTTCTCGATCTTCTCGGCGTCACTTTCGTAGCGCTCGAGAATCTCGGCCTTGCGCGGCGGGGTCACGACATCGTCGATAGCGATGGTGATACCCGAGCGGGTGGCCCAGTGGAAGCCAGCGGCCTTGAGGTTGTCGAGCGCGTTGGCGACCGCAACCTTCGGGTACCGCTCGGCCAGATCATTGACGATCTGACCCAGTTCCTTCTTGGTGACCTCGTAGTTGACGAACCGGTAGTCAGCCGGCAGCGCGTCGTTGAAGATCGTCCGACCGAGAGTGGTCTCGACCAGCAGGGTCTCCCCCGGCGTCCAGTCTTCGGGAGCAATCCACGGACTGGCTGCAGCACCGTTGTCTACCGATGTGACGCCCTTGAGCCGGATCTTCACCGGAGCCTGCAGACCCAAGGTCTTGGCGTCGCGGGCCATGATCGCCTCAGCCGGAGCCGAGAAGGCCCGGCCGGCACCTTCCTGCTGCTCGCGCAGGGTGGTCAGGTGATACAGACCGAGGATCATGTCCTGGGTCGGCATGGTCACCGGGCGACCGTCCGCGGGCTTGAGGATGTTGTTCGTCGACAGCATCAGGATCCGAGCCTCGGCCTGCGCCTCGGCGGACAGTGGCAGGTGGACTGCCATCTGGTCACCGTCGAAGTCGGCGTTGAACGCCGTGCAGACCAGCGGGTGGATCTGGATGGCCTTACCCTCGACCAACTGCGGTTCGAAAGCCTGGATACCCAGACGGTGCAAGGTCGGCGCGCGGTTGAGCAGTACCGGGTGCTCGCGGATGACCTCTTCGAGGACGTCCCAGACAACGGGACGAGCGCGCTCAACCATCCGCTTGGCGGACTTGATGTTCTGAGCATGACTCAGATCGACCAGTCGCTTCATCACGAACGGCTTGAACAGCTCGAGCGCCATCTGCTTGGGCAGACCACACTGGTGCAGCTTCAGCTGCGGACCGACAACGATGACCGAACGGCCCGAGTAGTCGACACGCTTGCCGAGCAGGTTCTGGCGGAACCGACCCTGCTTGCCCTTGAGCAGATCCGACAGCGACTTCAACGGGCGGTTGCCCGGGCCAGTCACCGGACGGCCACGACGGCCGTTGTCAAATAGTGCGTCGACGGACTCCTGCAACATCCGCTTCTCGTTGTTGACGATGATCTCGGGCGCACCGAGGTCGATCAGTCGCTTGAGGCGGTTGTTGCGGTTGATCACGCGCCGGTACAGGTCGTTCAGGTCGGAGGTGGCAAAGCGGCCACCGTCGAGCTGGACCATCGGGCGCAAGTCCGGCGGAATGACCGGCACACAGTCGAGCACCATGCCCTGGGGCGAGTTGGTGGTGTTCAGGAAGGACGCAACCACCTTCAACCGCTTGAGGGCGCGGATCTTCTTCTGACCCTTACCCGAGCGGATCGTCTCGCGAAGCGATTCGGCCTCGGCGTCCAAGTCGAAGCCGGCGATCAAGGTCTGCAGGGATTCGGCACCCATGCCGCCCTCGAAGTACTCGCCGAAGCGATCGCGCAATTCGCGGTAGAGCATCTCGTCGGAGATGAGCTGCTTCACCTCGAGCTTGCGGAAGGTGTCCATGACCTCGTCGAGACGGTCGATCTCGCGCTGAGCCCGATCGCGCAGCTGGCGCATCTCGCGCTCGCCACCCTCACGGACCTTGCGGCGGACGTCGCTCTTGGCGCCCTCTGCTTCGAGCTCGGCCAGGTCGGTCTCGAGCTTCTTCGCGCGGGCGTCGATGTCAGAATCCCGACGCTTCTCCAGCGTTGACTTCTCTGCGCTGATTTCCGCTTCGAGGGTAGGTAGATCGCGGTGCCGGGTCTCGGTGTCGACCTTGGTGATCAGGTAGGCAGCGAAGTAGATGATCTTCTCGAGATCCTTCGGGGCCAGGTCCAAGAGGTAACCGAGGCGGGACGGCACACCCTTGAAGTACCAGATGTGCGTGACCGGTGCGGCCAGCTCGATGTGACCCATCCGCTCGCGTCGCACCTTGGCGCGAGTGACCTCGACACCACAGCGCTCGCAGATGATGCCCTTGAACCGGACGCGCTTGTACTTGCCGCAGTAGCACTCCCAGTCCCGGGTGGGACCGAAGATCTTCTCGCAGAAGAGACCGTCCTTCTCAGGCTTGAGAGTCCGGTAGTTAATAGTTTCGGGCTTCTTGACCTCACCGTGGGACCACTGACGGATGTCATCAGCGGTGGCCAGGCCGATACGAAGCTCGTCGAAGACGTTGACGTCGAGCAAGGTGTTCCTACCTTCTTTGCTCTGTAAAGCTGCTAGCAAAACTATGTGCGTTGTTCGATCTCAGAATCGGAGCGTCGTCGGCGATCTCGATGGGAATCAAGATCGCCGACCTGCGCCTAAACCTCTTCGACCGAACTCGGCTCGCGCCTGGACAGATCGATGCCCAGTTCTTCAGCGGCGCGGAAGACGTCGTCGTCCGTGTCGCGCATCTCGACGGCCACCCCGTCGCTGGAGAGCACCTCGACGTTCAGGCACAGCGACTGAAGTTCTTTCAGCAGCACCTTGAACGATTCGGGGATGCCCGGCTCCGGAATGTTCTCGCCCTTGACGATGGCCTCGTAGACCTTGACCCGGCCGAGGATGTCATCGGACTTGATCGTCAGCAGTTCCTGCAGCGCGTAAGCCGCACCGTAGGCCTGCATCGCCCAGCACTCCATCTCGCCGAAGCGCTGACCACCGAACTGCGCCTTACCACCAAGCGGCTGCTGGGTGATCATCGAGTACGGGCCGGTCGAACGAGCGTGGATCTTGTCATCGACGAGGTGCAGGAGCTTGAGGATGTAGACGTAGCCCACCGATACCGGCTCCGGGAAAGGATCTCCGGAGCGGCCATCGATCAGTTGCGCCTTGCCGGTGCGACCGATCAACTGATCGCCATCGCGCGTCCGCAGGGTGGAATCGAGCAGACCGGTGATCTCCTCTTCGCGGGCACCGTCGAACACCGGGGTCGCCACGTTGGTGCCTGGCTCACCCGCCCTGGCCGGCTCAGGCAGACGTGCGGCCCACTCGGGCTCACCTTCGACCTCCCAGCCGGTCTTGGCAACCCAACCGAGGTGGGTTTCCAGAACCTGGCCGATGTTCATCCGGCCGGGTACACCGAGCGGGTTGAGCACGATGTCGACCGGTGTTCCGTCCTTGAGGAACGGCATGTCCTCCGGCGGCAGGATCTTGGCGATGACGCCCTTGTTGCCGTGGCGTCCGGCGAGCTTGTCGCCGTCCTGGATCTTGCGCTTCTGGGCGATGTACACCCGAACCAGCTCGTTGACGCCGGGCGGCAACTCGTCGCCGTCCTCGCGGGAGAAGACCCGAACGCCGATGACCTTGCCGGCCTCACCGTGCGGGACCTTCATCGAGGTGTCACGGACTTCGCGCGCCTTCTCACCGAAGATCGCACGAAGCAGCCGCTCTTCCGGAGTCAGCTCGGTTTCGCCCTTCGGCGTCACCTTGCCGACCAGCACGTCACCGGTGACGACGTCGGCGCCGATCCGGATGATCCCGCGCTCGTCGAGGTCAGCGAGGACCTCATCGGAAACGTTGGGGATATCGCGGGTGATCTCTTCGGCACCGAGTTTGGTGTCGCGAGCGTCGACCTCGTGCTCCTCGATGTGGATCGAGGTCAGGACGTCGTCCTGCACGATTCGCTGGTTGAGGATGATGGCGTCCTCGTAGTTGTGGCCTTCCCATGGCATGAACGCCACGAGCAGGTTCTTGCCGAGCGCCATTTCGCCTTCGTCCGTAGACGGTCCGTCAGCGATGACCTGGCCGATCTCGACCCGGTCGCCCTCATCGACGATCGGCTTCTGGTTGAAACTGGTGCCCTGGTTCGAGCGGGCGAACTTCGACAACCGGTACGTGTTGCGGGTGCCGTCGTCAGCCATCACCGTGATGTAGTCGGCGGAAAGCTCCTCGACCACGCCGGGCTTGTCAGCGGTAACCACGTCGGCGGCATCGACAGCAGCGCGCAGCTCCATGCCGGTACCCACCAGCGGTGACTCCGAACGGAGCAACGGCACAGCCTGACGCTGCATGTTGGCACCCATCAGGGCCCGGTTCGCGTCGTCGTGCTCGAGGAACGGGATCATGGCCGTCGCGACCGACACCATCTGGCGCGGCGATACGTCCATGTAGTCGACCTCGGCAGGCTCGAGCAGCTCGACCTCGCCGCCCTTCTTACGGCACAGCACCTTGGCTTCGGTGAAGTTGCCCTGCGAGTCGATGAGCGCGTTCGCCTGGGCGATCGTGTTCTTGTCCTCGACATCGGCGGTCAGGTAGTCGACGTGATCTGTGACCTTGCCGTTGGTGACCTTGCGGTACGGGGTCTCGACGAACCCGAACGCGTTGATCCGCCCGTAGGAGGCCAGCGAACCGATCAGGCCGATGTTCGGGCCTTCCGGCGTCTCGATCGGGCACATCCGGCCGTAGTGCGACGGGTGGACGTCTCGAACCTCCATGCCGGCACGGTCACGGGACAGACCACCCGGGCCAAGCGCAGACAGCCGGCGCTTGTGGGTCAGACCCGCAAGCGGGTTCGTCTGGTCCATGAACTGCGACAGCTGCGACGTTCCGAAGAATTCCTTGATCGAGGCCACCACCGGGCGGATGTTGATCAGGGTCTGCGGGGTGATCGCTTCGACGTCCTGGGTCGTCATCCGCTCGCGGACGACACGCTCCATCCGGGACAGACCAACTCGGATCTGGTTCTGGATGAGTTCGCCGACGGTGCGCAGGCGGCGGTTACCGAAGTGGTCGATGTCATCGACTTCGTAGCCGTCCTCACCGGCGTGGAGCCGGACGAGGTACTCGATCGTCTTGACGATGTCTTCTTCGGTCAGGTTGCCGTGGTTGATGTCGGTGCTGACTTCAAGCTTCTTGTTGGCCTTGTAACGACCGACCTTGGCCAAGTCATAGCGCTTGTGGTTGAAGAACAGGTTCTCCAGCAGCGCCTGAGCTGACTCGCGCGTCGGCGGCTCGCCTGGACGCAGCTTGCGATAGATGTCGAGAAGCGCCTCGTCCTGCCCCGGAATGTGGTCCTTCTCCAGGGTGGCAAGCAGCGTCTCGGACCAGTGGAAGTGCTCGCGGATGCGATCGGAACTCCACCCGAGCGCCTTCAGCAGGACGGTCACCGGCTGGCGACGCTTGCGGTCGATGCGAACGCCGACGGTCGAGCGCTTGTCGACGTCGAACTCGAGCCAGGCACCGCGGCTCGGGATGACCTTGACGGAGTAGACGTCGACGTCAGAGGTCTTGTCGAGCGTGCGGTCGAAATAGATACCGGGCGAGCGCACGAGCTGTGAGACGACTACCCGCTCGGTGCCGTTGATGACGAACGTCCCCTTGCGGGTCATCATCGGGAAGTCACCCATGAACACCGTCTGGCTCTTGATCTCGCCGGTGGTGTTGTTGGTGAATTCTGCGGTCACGAAGAGCGGTGCCGCGTACGTCATGTCCTTGTCTTTGCATTCCTCGATAGACGCCTTGACGTCTTCGAAGCGCGGCGAGGAGAAGGACAGCGACATGGAGCCGGAGAAGTCTTCAATCGGCGAGATCTCGCCGAGAATTTCTTCTAGACCGGATGTCGAGGAGGTGTAGGACGGGTCTTCCTTCGCGACCCGGGCCTGCCAGGCGGCGTTGCCGACCAGCCAATCAAACGATTCCGTCTGCAAAGCCAAAAGGTTGGGAACTTCGAGCGGCTCCCGAATCTTGGCGAAGGATGTGCGAGCGGGGGCTCCTGCGATTCCCTGAATGCTCGTTCCTTGCGTTTCGGACTTACCGGGGCGAGAGACTGCCAAGATGCGTCCTTCCGAGGACTTGGTCCACTGCTGTGCCTGAGTTCGACATCGAATTGATCGAATCGATTCGATCGATCCGCCGCGAGCTGCGGGCAGAGCGTTTCTGTTCAGTTGCGCGATCACCCTGACCCTGAGACCCAGGCGCCGCGTTGCCTACTTGCTGTTGCCGTACTGCTGTGCACGGCCGTCCCACGGTTGCTGATGACAGCAGGAAGTAGGCCCTTAACGGGCCGACAGGTGTAAGAGGGCAGCGCAAAGTGACAGTCTAGCGCTTGTGGGCACGACTGTCCAGGCCGCCCTAAAAGGCGACTCAACCCGGGGCCGGACGGACTCCCCAGCGACGGGATCGGAGCGGCATGTCTTTCGAGATGCGGTCCGAAGGATCTCAGAGCTCACATCGGCATCATGCCGCCAACCCTGAGGAAGGGGCCGTACTGCCGAAGCGTGCACCGACAGGGTGCACCGCTTAGACCCGCGCGTCAAGCATCGCCGCCCCATCCGCGTGGTTTGTCCCCGCGTCGGCGCTTAATTTTCGGACGGCGGGACCCCGAGCGCAGGTTGTTCGACCCAGTGCTGGGCGAATGAGCGGCCTAGATCGATTGCCGGATTCCCGCAGAACCACGGTCGCCGGGCAGGGTAGCTACGGACTGGCCGAGATCTCTGGTTGGATCGGGGGAATCCGATGAAAGGTACGAAATGTTTGTTGTCGTCATCACCGAACCCGACGAGCCGATGGTCGCGCCTCGGGCGGTTGGACCATTCGAGAACTACGACCTGGCACAGGCGTTCAGCCGGACTCTGATCGAGAAATGGCAGGCCACCGACGGCCAAGCGCCAGCAGCGACCGTGGTTCGGATCGAAGAGGCCCTGCCGGGTGTGGTGGTCGGCGAGATCTGAGGTTGGGGCGCGGGCCGAGGGGGGATTCGGCCCGCGCCCCCTCGGGCTGAAGCTGGCCAGCCACCGGGGGGAGGCGGCCAGGCAGCCCGAGTGTTGGGCCCTGCCAGCGCAATAGCTATGCCAACACATAGTTAGCTACGCCAACGGCAACAACTAGCTACGGCAACGGCTAGCTACCGGCAACGGCTAACTACCGGCAACGGCTAGCTACCGGCAACGGCACCAACCTGGTGACCACGGTCTGCGGGAAGCCGCGATCTATTGAAGAAGACGCCAGAGGTGCCCACCTATGACGCGGCACCATTCGGTGTCCGAAGCCACATCGACATTTACAGCGACACTTACCGGGCAACACCTAGGGACACACAGAGGGGCGGCCCGCTACTGCGGACCGCCCCTCTATGAGGTGAATCTGAACTACTTGACGGTCACCGAGGCGCCAGCGCCTTCGAGGGCCGCCTTTGCCTTGTCGGCGGCCTCTTTGTTGACCTTCTCCAGGACGGTCTTCGGCGCGCCGTCCACCAGGTCCTTCGCCTCCTTCAGGCCAAGGTTGGTCAGTGCACGCACCTCCTTGATGACCTGGATCTTCTTGTCGCCGGCGCCTTCGAGGACGACGTCGAACTCGTCCTGCTCGGCCTCGGCCTCGGCGGGCGCGCCGCCGACGGGACCAGCCGCAGCAACGGCAACCGGAGCGGCCGCGGTGACGTCAAAGGTCTCTTCGAACTGCTTTACGAACTCCGACAGCTCTAGGAGGGTGAGCTCCTTGAACGCGTCGATGAGCTCGTCGGTGCTGAGCTTCGCCATGATGGGCGTCCTTTCCTTTTCTTAAGAATGTCTAGCCGGAGAGCCGGCAAAACGGGGTGGGTACTTACTCCGCCGGCTCGGCGGGGCTTTCTGCGGCAGGGCTGTCTTCAGCAACGTTGTCTGCGACAGCGGCGGGCGCCGCGTCTTCGACAACCGCAACCGGGGCATCATCTGCGGCGGTAGCGACCTCGGCATCAGCAGCTGGAGCTGCTTCGCCTGGTGTCTTTTCTTCTAGCGCCTTCGCCAGGCGGGCAACCTGCGACAGCGGGGCCTGAAACAGGCCAGCGGCGCGGGAAGGCAGAGCCTTGAGGGCCCCTGCGATCTTGGCGAGCAGCACCTCGCGGGACTCGAGGTCGGCAATCTGGCCGACTTCGGCTGCACTCAAAGACTTTCCGTCGAGCACACCGCCCTTGATGACCAGTAACGGGTTCGTCTTGGCGAACTCACGCAGGCCCTTGGCGGCCTCGACCGGGTCGCCCTTGACGAACGCGATTGCCGTCGGACCAACGAGCAGGCTCTCATCGAGCGCAATACCGGCCTGCGCGGCGGCACGCTTGGTCAGCGTGTTCTTCAGCACCGTGTACGTGGTGTCGCTACCAAGGCTTCGACGCAGCTGGCTGATCTGCTTGACGGTCAGGCCACGGTATTCGGTGATGACCGTCGCCGAGGATTCGGTGAAATGCTCGACGATGTCTGCGACCGCGGTGACCTTCTCGGTGTTGGGCATGTTCCTCCTCTCATACAGCTCATGCTGAGTCGGGCGTTGCCACAGAGGCTTGCAACTCAGAACAGCCCGGAAACGAGGAAACGCCCCGGCGCAGGGCGCACGGAGCGAAGTCACAGCACGAGGCTGCGAATCTAACCGGCCAACCTGCGCGGGTCGCTCCGGCGCGTCCGGAGCTGTTCTGACGCATGTGGCGCATGCGTCGACCAGCGGTCTTCGGGTGGATCAGATGCAAGCGTACGGGGCACTGCGCTCGTCAGCCAAATCGGCGAGCCCTCCAGCTCGCGCCGAAACATACGAACGGCGCCGGCAGGCCGTCGGTGTCCGAGATCGCCTGGGCGAGCGCAGCGGCCGAGTCAGTTCCCGCCGCCAGCAGCCGGTGGTATTTCACCATTGCGGCCGCTGCTACCTCGTCGTGGACACGAGAAACACCGGAAACCACGCTTCGGGTGCCGAGGTGCAGCAGCACGCTCGTCCAGCCAAGCGCTTCGTCCCCTGGACGAACCGTGGCTTGTCCGAGCTCGCAGGACGACAGGACGACGTGCTGAGCGGCCTGGGCGGTCTGATCGAATTCGTAGGCGAAGACCGGACCGTCTGCCAGCCGAAGGGAGGAGAACAGCGGATTTTCCGCCTGATGTTGGCCATGTGCGGCGACATGCACGACCGTGGCGGCGGTCATCGCGGCGCGCAGGTCGTCCTGGCGCGCTTCGGGCCCGTCGAACAGCACAGCATCGAACGGCACAGCATCGAACGGCACAGCATCGAAGGGCACGGCATCGAGTTGCACAGCACCGAACGGCGATCCTGGGACTTCTGACAGGTCGCTGGCCCACAACGCCGCGATTGCCTTCGCCTCTTCGGTCGCGAACGCCAGATCAGGACCAGCGAAGACCGCGATCTGCTGAGCCGCCGCGGCCCTGTCGCGACTGTTCGCCGATGACGGGGTCCCGGCAGGCGACGGGGCGGGCCCCAGCTCTGAGGCACTCAACCACGCGGTCGCGGACGGGGCTACCACGATTGGACAACCCACCAGTGAGGGAAGCAAACCCCAGGGCAGCGTGGCGAGCGTGCCGGTCGGAGAGATGACCAGCCGCAGATCACCAAGGCCAAGCGGCTGGATCAACAACTCGTCGAGCGCTGCCAAGGTGCGGCGAAGCGAGCTGCCGACCGCAGTGATCAACGCCGCCGGCAGATGCCCGTTCGCGAGGACGTCCAGGTCAGCGCGCAATCGTCGGACGAGTTCGTTCGCGTGATCGGCCGAGCACAGGACGACGACGCCCGTGGCTGCGCTCCTGGCGCCGACTCGCCCGCGGCGCCTGCCTCGACCCGAGCCCAGCACCAGCGCGTGCAGCTGCCCGTTTGCCTCTATGAAACAAACGAAAACGGCGTCGTTAGGCTCCAGCGCTGCGACGGTTTCAGCGAGGGTCGCTGGCTTGCGCGCCTGGCCCGACCCCTCGGACTGCCAGGCTCTGGAACGAAGCGTCTGTTGTACCTCGGCGACTCGGCGCCGCTGGCTCGCGACGCGTTTGGTCGCCGCCGGATCCGACTCGATCGTTCGCAACTGTTCTGTCAGCTGTCGCAGCTCGGAGAGCCACTCGGCGGCCGCCGGATCCTGTGGCGCCACGACTGCCGGCAACCGGCTGGAGATCGCCCGCCCTTGTTCGACGGAGGCGAGCACGGCGGCCGGGTTGCCGTCCGCCAGAGCAAGCGTCAGGTCGAGCTCGACCAACTCCCGGCCATGGACTGCGCTCGCAGTTTGCAGGTCGATGCTGCCAAAACGCGCTTGGTGGCGCGCCAGCTCGGTGAGGCCGGTACGGATCTCCCTTTTACCGTCGGGACGATTCCCGGTAGCGAGCTGCAACTTCGCTCGCACCAGCCTGGTGTGCAGTCGAGCCGAAATGGGGTCGGCCGGGCGCACCGGACCCGCACTGGCCGCAATTTCTCGGGCCTCGACAGTTCTACGGGCGCTGAGCAAGGCTTCGGCGGCGATCAGCTGAGCCGTACGCGCGCGAGTGCTCAGACCATCGCCACGGAACTCGGCGGCAAGCCGGAGCGCGGGCGGGGTCAACCGGGAACCGGGCCGGCCGGCTGCAAGGTCGGCCTGTAAGAGGACGAGTTCGGCGTCGCGCCGCCAGCGATCGTTGCCGCGTCGGCGAAAGCGCGTCCGCGCGCTGGCCGCCAGGCGCCGTGCTGCAGCAATTTCTCCGTCCAACAAAGCACATTCGGCTCTGGCAAGCTCGACTTCCCCGACGTCCTTCCAGAGCCGGTCCTTTCTGAAGAGCTCACCGGCTCGAACCAGCGCATCGTCGGCTTCGCGATGCAACCCGGCCTCGATGAGAACGCGCGAACGATCGGACAGGATCACCGCTTGTGAGACGTCAGCTTCCAATGCGGCGTTCGCGTCCATGATCTTCAATGCCAGAGCGAGGTTTCCGGCCAAGCCCTCGAGGCAGCCAAGGTTGTGGGTTGCTTTCACCTCCTCGACCAGGCGTCCGCTTCGTTGTGCCTCGCGCACGGCATCGGTGAAGTCGGCTCGTGCTCGTTCCAAGCGCCCGAGGTAGAGATGCACCATCCCCCGGTTCATCAGGATGTTGCATCGGTGCAGCGGCTCGGCGTGCTCGAACAGGGCCATCGCCTGGTCAAGATGCTGCAGGCCCTCGATGAAGTAGCCGCCCCGCACCCGCATATAGCCGAGCTGCAGCTCGAGCAGCACCTGAATCTCGGGATCACCGGTCGCCTCGACATATCGCTGAGCCGGCGCTATGGCGAGCAAGCCGCGTTCGAGACCATTCATTTCCGACTCACCCATGGCCATGCTGATCGCTAGCCGAGCCGCAAAACGACTTGCCACAGAAGCACCGGCCTCGGACGCGCTGGCCATAGACGCGTCTGCCACAGCGACGTCGGGTGCATTCTTCACGGGGTCGGTCTGGTCGATATCTCGCGCGACCTCGCTCGCGGCGCGCCGGAAAAGGGCCATCGCAGCCATCGGCCGGCCGGCGTTGTTCTCCGCCACGCCACGACGATGCAGTTCGACGGCACGGTCAATGCCCCCGTGACGACCGGTGTGGGTAGGCCGAGAGTCGGGCATCGTCAGAACCCCCCTGTTTCCGGCGGCGCCGGCAACAACATCATCATGCTCGCTCAGCCATCGTTGCCAAGCCTGCTGAACCAGCAGCCTCGCGCTAGCTCGGCACGCTCCTCAACCGATCACCCCTCCAGGCCATCAAGGCCATCAGGGCCGACTCAACGGCACCAGTGTCAGCGAAGTCCACCCGCGATTGACGGCAGAGGCCACCGACACATCGTCGAGGGTCCCGGTGGACATCAACGCCTGCGCCAATTCTCCGGCCAAGATCGGCGCGGCGAACGACGTCCCACTCCAGATCGAAAAGCCTCCCCTGAAGTCGTCGGGGTCGATCGTGGCCCGCAAGCCATCGCCCGGGACGTCGACCTCGGCCGATGCCCGCAACGAACCGTTCAGCGTGTAGGGCACCGTGCTGATCAACGCCGCACCCTGCCTGCGGCAATTCACCCATTCTCCGGCATTGCTGAACAACGCGATCGTTCGCTGATTCGGGTTCAGGGCGCCAACGCTCACCACCGGCAGAGCCTCGTGCGTGGCGGGCAGCTTGCTCTCGGAGTGCGGCGAAAAGCCCGCCGGATACATGTGTCGAGCAGTCGAATCGTTTCCGGCAGCGGCAACCACAGTGACGCCCAGCAGGCCCAGCTCCCTCAATGGCACGAGCAGTTGCTGGTCGTAGGCCTCTGCGGCAGGCAGCTCGTGGTAGTAGCCGAGTGACAGCGAGACGACATCGATGGCCAACTCTGCGCGGCCGTGCAGCACCGCGATGCCCTGGCGGACAACCAGCCGATTCATCGCCTTGAGGAACTCGAACTCCGGCACGGCGCCGTCACCGTGCATGACGCGAACCGCGAGAATGTTCGCATCTGGGCAGGTCTGACGTATGAGCCCGGCGATGAAGGTGCCGTGACCGGCATCGGAGTCCAGGATTCCTTCGAGCGGATCGTCGATCGCGCCATTGATCTCTGGGTTGTCCGCACCGGTCATCCCGATCGACAGACCCTCGACGGTCGGTGTGCGATCGACAATGCCGTCAGGCAGCAACTCCGGCAGCCATTCGTGCTCACCGGCACCCGTATCGAGAATCGCCACCACGGGTCGCCGGGTTGAGAGGTCCTTGTCGGCTCGGCGGAACGGTTGCGGCCCGATCCAGGTGACCGGCGATCGTCCGCCACGACCCGGCATGCCGTACTCGAAGCTCGGGCCGGCGATTCCCGCTCCCCCCATGAACCCAGCGCCGCCCATGAAGCCGGCGCCGCCCATGAAACCCGCGCCACCCATGAAGCCGGCGCCACCCATGAAACCCGCGCCACCGATGAAACCGTCGGCATTGGCAACCATCAGGTGATCGAGAGTGACCAATCCGCCGAGCTTGGCCAGCTCAGGGTCGCGGTTGACCCTGGATCGAAAGTTCTGAAGCACCTGCCAGGCGTCAGGCGGTGAGGTAGGAATGGACTTGTCGAGCACGCCAAGCGTCAGCTTGGTGACCAGCAACCGCAGCGCGAGGTCTGCCACCCGTGCCTCGCGGGCGACCCGCAACAATTCGTCGTCGGTTTCTTCGGTGTCGATCGTCAGGTTGAACGGCTCCGCGGCGGCCTGCAGCTCCTGGCGCAGTCGATCGGTCAGATCGGCTGTCCGGACCAGCAACGATGCGCCGACATAGACCGTCGCGCGTACCGCTGATTGCCCCTGGATTCGGACGGCCGAATCTGGGTCGAGCACCCGGCTGCCGTGTTTGTTCAACACATAGGCCGGCGGATTCAAACTTGGTTCTTTGCGTCGCGGGGTGGTCGGTCCGCCGGTCTGCGCGGGTTGTTCGGACGTCATTTATTACCTCAGGTAGGCGTTGCGGGCGGACGGATCACCGATTTGGACAGCTGTCAGGGACGAACGCGAACGGCATCGACCCGTGGGTTTCGGCGTGGGGCTTCGACGCTAGATCTCGACGGCGGGTGTGATCACCGGGGCGCGGTTGGAGGGCTCGGGCGCCCGAATCACGAAGCGCGTCAAACCATGAGAGATGTCGTCGAAAACGAAGCGTCCATCCTCATCGGCTTGCAGCTCGACCGAAGCGCTCACCTGGCGAAGCTCGACCGAGACACCGGAGCCCGGCGCACACCAGCCGTCGATTCGTACTCGGTCAGGGCCCGCTGCGGTCACGGTGACCATGGTCGTGAGATTCTCGCTGGTGAAGGTAAGCGTCTTGGTCTCGTCTGCTTCCACGCCGCGCGACGAGCCGGCCATCGCATCCATCTGCTGCAGCTCGGCAAGCTCAGCGTTGAGAGCGTCCAGCGTGATCGCGAACTGCAACCGTTCCACCAGGTCCGGTGGCACCGGATCTACCTTGGTGTACAGGGTGGCCAGCTGCGACATCAATTGAAGGTCGGCATCATCAATCGGTTCGGCGGCCAGAGCTTCCCAGGCGGCGGGGTTCGGCGTGTTCATCAGGATTCCCATCGAGCATCGGTTGTCAGTGACTGGCGGAGCTTGGCGAGGCACCGGCCGCGAGTAGGGCCGATACTGCCAACCGGCATGCCGAGCGAGCGAGCCAACTCGGCGTAGTCGGGTCGGTCTGAGAATGCGATCACTCGCAGTAGTTCCCGGCACCGATCAGGCAGCGCCGAGATGTGGGCCCACAACACCTTGTCGGTGTCGCTTCGCAGAACCAAGGCCTCGGGCGACTCCTCGGAACTAACGAAATCGTCGTCGAACAGCTCTTGTGGCGTCTGACGTGTCTGCCCCCGGGAAACGCGCCAGGCTTCTCGGCGCGCTGTCACGATCAGCCATTGCAGCACGGATCGCGGATCGGCGATCTTGTCCGCACCCTTTACCAACGCCAGCCAGGAGGTCTGCAAGACGTCCTCAGTGGTGGTGGCATCGAGTCGCTGAGCTCGTACCGTGTGCCACAAAATAGGAGTCAGCATGGCCACCAGCTCGGCCATAGCGTCAGGCTCACCTTGCCGGAAGCGGGTGAAGGCGTCACCCGCTCGGCCAGCGAGCGTTGAATGTTCGGCTTCGGCGTTGATCATGACCGCTGTTCCTATCGACCGGTTCCGCGCTGCGCTGAAGCAGTTGGAATTGAGCTTCGGCGTGATCGTTTTCAAAGACTGTCCCCTACTTTCTCATCACTTCACAAGGAGCAGGTAGCCAGCGGAGTGATACATCGCGGGCCATTGCCCCCATTTGTAGAGATTGCCCGCTCAACCAGTTGGCGCGCGACGTCGCCGGCCGTGATCTTCTGCCAGCCATCGGCGTCCGGTGATCTTGCGCCCGGGCGTATCACGATTGCAGCTGGCGGCTCTTTGCTGAAGACGGAAGCGGTACGGCAATCGAAGGCTTCGGGGGGACGCGCCATGGCTCAGGACGGACAACGACATGCTGTCCGGGCCATGGACGTCAGCGTGGCAACGAGAGCCGGCGATCGGAGCGATTTTCTCGGTCCGATCGAATCGACTCCGGGGCTCGTCGAGCAATTAGTGGGTGCGGGTGTGCTCGACCGTACGGCGGCAGCCCGCGGGGCTCTCACCTTCCACGACGAGTCCCGGACCAACTCCGTATGCCGATTCGACCTCGACGGCGTCCCATTCGCCTACGCCAAGCAGCGTGGCTGGGCAGCCCGGCTTGACGCGGACGACCCGGTGACCGCCGAGCGCACAGCCCTCACGCAGCTGTCACGAAGTGACATCGTGCCGACGTTGCTTCCCATCGACTCGCCCAACGTGTTGTGGACGCGCGCGCTTCAGCCCTGTCGCCCGCTGCATGAACTCCTGGTCCGAGTGCCGCGAGCCGAGCTCGTCATGGCACTCAAGGCGTGGGGATCTGCGCTGGCCGCGCTGCACCGTTGGCCGACCAGGTTCGGCTCGCCACCGCAAGCACAGCAGCCGTGGATTCTCGGTTCGAGCACCATCCCCGCCCACCTGCGCGCGCTCCGCACGGCGGGCCCGCGTTCAGATGAGAGCGCCTCGACCCGAATCCAGGCCCTCGTAGGCAAACTTCGCTCCAATCCAGCGGTCATCGACGCTCTCGCAGAAGTGACTGCGACCTGGACGGCCAGACACTGGACGCACGCCGATATGACCACGGCCAACGCCGTCGCCAACCGGTCACAGCGCTATCGCTGGCGGGTCTGGTTGGTTGACTTCGAGGCCGCCGGACTCGGCGATCCGCGCTGGGACCTGGCAACAGCGTATGACTCACTGCTCTTGCACCGGGCAACACTCGGAAGGCACCTGCGCCCAAGCCTGCAGGCCCTGCTCGATGGCTATCGTCGCGCCGATGGTCCCGCGACCTTGTCGCCGGCGCACCTGATCGCGCGGTCAATGCTCACTCAGGTGCAGGTTGCCGCGGCGAGCTGCCAGCGGCCCACCGGGGCCAGCTGGGGCGGCAGCGATCCAGAGGGGGACGGGCACGCCGCCAGGAGGATCGCATAGCGGTCCTCGCCCCGCTCGTGGTGCGACGGGCACCATAAAGAGTTCGGTACAGAAAAGGGTTGGTATACACACGGGTCGCCATGGCGACGCGGTGGTATACCAACCCTTTTGAGCGTTTTACGCGTGAGGTCAGGCGGTCGGCTCTTCGAGCAGGTTCCGGGTGCGGTTCGTGTCAACCGGGATGCCGGGGCCCATAGTCGTGGCGAAGACGACCTTCTTGAGGTACTTGCCCTTTGACGAGGACGGCTTGGCCCGCAGTACCTCGTCCAGAGCTGCACCGTAGTTCTCGACCAGCTGTTCCGGAGAGAACGAGGCCTTGCCGATGATCAGGTGCAGGTTGGACTGCTTGTCGACGCGGAAGGTGATCTTGCCGCCCTTGATGTCAGACACTGCCTTGGCCACGTCCGGGGTCACGGTCCCGGTCTTCGGGTTCGGCATGAGGCCGCGCGGGCCGAGAATACGGGCGATACGACCGACCTTGGCCATCTGGTCCGGAGTCGCGATCGCGGCATCGAAGTCGAGGAAGCCGTCGGTGATCTCTTGGATCAGGTCGTCGCTTCCGACCTTGTCAGCACCAGCAGCGGTGGCAGCAGCAGCCTGCTCGCCGGTCGCGAAGACGATGACACGGGCAGTCTTGCCGGTGCCATGAGGAAGGCTCACGGTGCCGCGAACCATCTGGTCAGCCTTGCGAGGGTCGACACCGAGACGCATCGCGACCTCGACCGTGCTGTCGAACTTGGTCGGGGTGGCCTGGGTAGCGATCTTCGCTGCGTCCAGCGGGGTGTAGATCTTGTCGGGCTCGATGAGCTTGGCGGCGGCCTCGTAGGCCTTGCTGCGCTTGGTCATGGTGATGCTCCTCTTCAGCTTGTGGTTCGACGGACACCGACCATCGGCGTCCTCCCACTGATGTGCTGACCCGCCACCCCCCGATCGTGTAACGCTCGGCAGCTATGTGATGCCGGTTGTTACACGATTCGCAGAGTGCGGGTCTGACAAACGGTCTTAGTCGGTGACGGTGATTCCCATGGAGCGGGCCGTACCGGCGATGATCTTGGCCGCCTGATCGATGTCGTTGGCGTTCAGATCCTCTTTCTTGGTCTCGGCGATCTCGCGCACCTGAGCCATCGTCACCTTCGCGACCTTGGTCTTGTGCGGTTCCCCCGAGCCCTTGGCGACACCGGCGGCGGCGAGCAGCAGCCTGGCCGCCGGCGGGGTCTTGGTGACGAAGGTGAACGAACGGTCTTCATAGACCGAGATCTCGACCGGGACGATCTGGCCGCGCTGCGACTCGGTCGCGGCGTTGTAGGCCTTGCAGAACTCCATGATGTTCACGCCGTGCTGACCAAGCGCGGGGCCGACCGGCGGCGCTGGGTTTGCTGCGCCGGCCTGGATCTGCAGCTTGATGATCGCCGTGAGCTTCTTCTTGGGAGGCATTTTTTCTCTTCTTCTTTTAGTTGCTGGACTGTGCTTGTCTGGTTAATCCTGAGCTGAACTAGATCTTGGAAACCTGGCCGAACGACAGTTCGACCGGAGTCTCACGGCCGAAGATCGAGACCAGCACCTTGAGCTTCGCGTGCAGCGCATCGATCTCGTTGATGGTCGCGGGCAAGGTCGCGAACGGACCGTCCATGACCGTGACGGACTCGCCGACCTCGAAGTCGATGACTTCAGTGGGTGCCTGTGCTCCGCCGTCGGCCTGACCGCCACCCTTGGGGAGCGCGGCAGACTTCTGGCTGGCGGGCGCGAGAATCTTGATGACCTCGTCCATCGACAGCGGCGACGGCTTGGACGTCGCCCCGACGAAGCCGGTGACACCTGGGGTATTTCGAACCGCGCCCCACGAGTCGTCGGTCAGATCCATCCGAACCAGGATGTAGCCCGGAAACACCTTGCGGTTTACCTGCTGGCGTTTGCCGTTCTTGATCTCGACGACCTCTTCGGTCGGCACCTCGACCTGGTAGATGTAATCCTCCATGTCGAGGGAGGAGATGCGGCTCTCGAGGTTGGTCTTGACCTTGTTCTCGTACCCGGCGTAGGAGTGCACGACGAACCAGTCCCCCGGCGCGCGGCGCAGTTGGGCGCGCAGCTCCTCGACTGGGTCCAGCTCGGCCTCTTCTTCGGCCGCTACATCGGCCACGCTGGCGTCCAGCTCGGCCTCGACCTCTGCTGCAGCTTCGGCCCAGGCAGCGTCGGCCTGCTCCTCAGCTGCCTCGTTGAACTTCTCCTCGGCGCTCACGCCGTACACCTCGTCCTCGACGTCCAGCGAAGGCAGGACGACAGACTCGGCCGGCTGGTCTTGCGCGGCAGTCTTTGCGTCGGCGTCCGGATGGGCGTCGTTGTCGAACTCGGTCACGGGCTCTCTTCCCTGTTTCTTTATCTAGCGTCTGTCGAACGTCTGCTTGTTGATACCGCGTTCTGGTATCAACGGCTGGTTCCGGTTAAGGCGTCGCCGCCCACGATCCCCGGCCAGCGGAGGCTTGCCCCGCATACTCCGGCTCAGCCGAAGACGGCCAGCACAATCTTCGCCAGGGCGAGGTCCAGCCCGGAAACCAGCGAGACCATCACCGTTACGAAGATCACGACCACGATCGTGTACGTGATCATCTCTTTGCGGGAGGGCCAGAGGACCTTGCGCATCTCGGCGACCGTTTCGCGGGTCCGCCGTTGCAGTGCGAGGACGAGCATGGGTAGCCACTCCCACAGGATGCGCAACCCACCGCCGCTCGAACCCTTGCTGGGGCGCGAGGACGGGGCAGGTGCTTCCTGCGTCTCAGTCACGTCTTCTCCTCTGACAAAGCACCGCCTCATACCCGCGTTCTGGCGGGCATCAGCGATGCTGATGGCGCAGGGGCGGCAGGACTCGAACCTGCAACCGCCGGTTTTGGAGACCGGTGCTCTACCAATTGAGCCACGCCCCTCCGGTGGGCCGGACTCGCTTGCCATAGCCGGATCCACCGCAGGTAGGGCCTAGTCTTCGGCGCAGCACGTGCACCTCACGCCTGGAGAGCGAGATGCGCGCATGCTTGCGCACGGCCAACTTGGACCCGAGGAGTAAGTGTAGGGGTTCGGTGCAGAGACTCCAAAGTTGCTGGTAGCCGACCACCTCGCAGCTGCCAGGGCGACGTCATTGCTTCAACACAATCAGTCAAGCCAAACGGTCAAGCCAAACGGTCAAGCCAACCGGTCAGGGCAACCGGTCAAGGCAACCGGTCAAGGCAACCGGTTAATCGGCATAACCGACCCGATAGCCTGGTAGCCATGAACGCAGCTTCCTCGAGCCTCGACGACACCTCCAGCCCGGCCGGCGGCGGCGCCACCAGCGCGAGTGCCGCCCAACAGGCGTATGACGCCTATCGGGCGCGGGGACTCAAGCTCAATATGCAGCGTGGGCAGCCTTCCGATGCAGACTTTGACCTGTCAGCCGACTTGCTGCGCTCAGTGGGTCCCGAGGACGTCAAGACAGCCAGCGGGGTCGACGTCCGAAACTATCCAGGTGGGATCTACGGGCTGGCCGAGGCTCGTGAGCTGTTCGCCAACTATCTCGACGTGCAACCGAGCCAGGTGCTCGTATGGAACAACGCAAGCTTGGAGCTGCAGGCGCACGTGCTGAGCATGATGCTGCTGCGTGGCCCCCGCGGCGGTGAGCGATGGATCGACCGCAAACCGACCATGATCGTCACCGTCCCGGGCTATGACCGCCACTTCAGTCTGCTCGAGGCGCTGGGCTTCAACCTTGCCGAGGTCGCGATGCAGCCGGACGGGCCGGACGTCGATGCGATCGAGGCGCTGGCCGCAACTGACCCGTCTGTCTGCGGAGTGCTCTTCGTACCGACCTATTCCAACCCGGGCGGCGAGACCATCTCGCTGGCGAAGGCCCGCCGCCTTCTCGGCATGCCCACCGCGAATCCGGACTTCACCATCTTCGCCGACGACGCCTACCGGGCCCATCATCTGTCTGCCGACGATCGCGACGTGCCCGTCAATCTGATCGAGCTCGCCGCGGCGACAGGCAACCCCGACCGCGCGTTCGTTTTCGCCTCCACGAGCAAGATCACGTTCGCCAGCGGTGGTCTCGGATTCGTCGCGAGCAGTGACGACAACGTCAAATATCTGGGTTCGTATCTGTCGAACCTGTCAATCGGTCCGAACAAAGTCGAACAGCTTCGGCACGTGCGGTTCCTGCAGGCCTACCCCGGCGGTATCGAGGGCCTCATGACAGATCACGCCCGACTGATCGCCCCGAAGTTCGCTGCGGTCTCTGAGGTACTGGACACCGAGCTCGGTGACAGCGGCCTGGCGACCTGGTCTCGCCCGCGTGGCGGCTACTTCATCAGCCTCGACCTGGCACTGCCAATCGCGGATCGGGTGATCTCCCTGGCCGATGCGGCGGGCGTGAGCCTTACTCCCGCCGGTGCGGCGTTCCCGCGAGGCAACGATCCGCACAACAGCAATGTCCGGCTTGCACCAACTCGTCCCGAGCTGGCGGAAGTCACACTTGCGATGCAGGTCGTCGCTACCTGTGTCCAGCTCGCCAGCGAGCAATACCGCGCTAGCTGAGCAGGCGCTCGTACTCGGGATTCTGCCCGATGTAGGCAGCGACGAAGGGGCAGACCGGCTCGACCTTCTTGCCCTGCGCGGCGATGTCGTCAAGGGCGAACCGGACAAGCTGGCCGGCGAGACCACGCCCGCCGTACGCGGGCAGCGTCTCGGCGTGCGGGATGACCACGGTCTCGGCGCGCTCGTAATAATCCGCCAGGCTCACCAAGGTGCCGTCCAGCCGAAGTTCGTACCGGCTGCCCTCGGTGTTCTTGGTTAGCTGCACAGCCTCAGCGCTACGTTCGGTGCTTGCCTCGTCGAAGCCTGACAGGTCGGTCATGCTGTGGCCAATCGCGCCGTTACCCGCGCTTTGGCCATGACTGTCTCGCCGTTCACGGTCGCGATGATGTCGAACACTGCAGTCCCTGCCTCCGAATCGATCGAGCGAACCCGGCCCGCGACATCGAGCGTCGCCCCGGTGTCTTCGGGGACTACCACCGGTCGGGTGAATCGAACGCCGTATTCCACTACCGCGCCCGGATCCCCGAGGAAGTCCGTGACGACTCTGGCAGCGATCGCCATCGTCAACATGCCGTGGGCAATGACGTTCGGCAGGCCGACGCTCTTGGCGATGGACTCACTCCAGTGGATCGTGTTGAAATCCCCCGATGCGCCGGCGTACTTGATCATGCTGAGGCGTTCGATGTCGAAGCTCTGCGCAGGCAGTTCACTGCCGACTGCGATATCGCGAATTGTCACGCCCATCGCGATCAGGCCGCCGTTCCGCGAGCGACAAGGGTGGAGAGCGCGGTTACGACATGCTCACCGTCGACGGTCGTCACCTCGGCACGGGTCGTCAACATGTCATTGCCGACCACCGATCGGATGCTCTCGACGGACACGGTCACCTGGAGCAGGTCGCCCGCCTGAATCGGTCGGCTGTAGGTGAAGTTCTGCTCCCCGTGGACAACCTTGGTGTAGTCGAGACCGAGCTCAGGATCGGTGACGATCTGGCGCGCCGCCTGCATGGTCATCACGATGGGGAACGTCGGCGGCGCGATCACATCGGGGTAGCCAAGAGCCTGCGCTGCACCGATGTCGCGATAGACCGGGTTCTCGTCACCGATCGCATCGGCGAACTCACGGATCTTCTCGCGACCCACCTCATACGGTGGGGTGGCCGGGTAGATACGACCTTCGAACGATGGATCGAGAGCCATGCCGTCCTCCATTTCCGCTGAACCGAATATGGCGTCGTCCCAGAGGGACGACGCCATAACTACAGATCAATCACCACGCGGCGAGGCGATGCCGCCCGCTCAGTGATGTGCAAAACCGCTCGGTTAGCGGGTCTCGCGATGTTCAGTGTGCTTGCCGCAATTTGGGCAGAACTTCTTCAGGTCCAATCGATCCGGGTCGTTGCGCCGGTTCTTCTTGGTGATGTAGTTGCGGTGCTTGCACTCCTGACACGCCAAAGTGATCTTCGGTCGAACGTCGGTGGCTGCCACGGGTCGTGCCTTTCACTTAGTGAATCCTGCGATTCGCTGGAACTGCTTTGAATTCGATTCGAGCTTCGGTGCTGTTACTTCCATACTGCTTTGATCCGAACTGAGTAGCGAGGGCCGGACTTGAACCGGCGACACAGCGATTATGAGCCGCTTGCTCTACCAGGCTGAGCTACCCCGCCATATAACGTCAGGCGCTATCAGGAACTTCCTTCGTCGCCCAGCCCCTTCGAAGGCCCTTGCGGGACCTGCTCGGGTACGGCTGGCTGGTCGCGACGCCGGTGAACCAGAGCCCCCTTACGGAATCGAACCGTAGACCTTCTCCTTACCATGGAGACGCTCTGCCGTCTGAGCTAAGGGGGCAAACTGACGTACAAAATCGCACAGCGAGCGGATCTCAGGTTGATTCGAATTGTGCCGTTGAAACCGGCCCGTCCCCTGCCCGCTGTGCTACCTCGAACGCCGGGTGAACTCTACACGATTCAGCTGCTCAACTCAGAATCGGTCCAGCGCGGACTCCAGCGTGCTGCGGGCCTACGGGAGGACGATGTCACCTGCTGGAGAGGCCGCGCAGGGCGCACCCGAATTAGGGATGAAAAGGGCTCGCAAGAGGCGGTCAACGGAGCCGCTAGACCTCCGGACATAGTTGAGCCCTGGTGATCGCACGGGGGAACGACCACCAGGGCAAGTCAAGTATGAACCCTAGGTAGTCAGACCGCAACCCCTAGCAACTAAATCCGAGCAAAAAATATGAGAAGTGGATCACGACGGTCCAAATGCCAGCAAAACCAAACGCCAGGACATCCAAACGCCATCAAAAAGGCTCCGTCCCCCTCGATCAAGGGGGCCGGAGCCTGTGGCGGCTGTTGGGTTCGAACCAACGTAGGCATAGCCGGCAGATTTACAGTCTGCTCCCTTTGGCCACTCGGGCAAACCGCCTGAACTCGTTCAGAGACCAACAGAAACGAGCTTCTTGCAACCATCTTGGCACCTTTAGGTGCGCCTGATGAGGGTACACGAACCAAGTCCGGCAACTTCGCGGCCCGTCGCGCGGGCACCGGCCACAGCGCACTCGCCTGTCGAGGTGGAAGAATCCCGCTTGGACACCCGCTTGGACGCTCTGCAGAGCCGGACGCAACTCACAGCCGGACGCAACTCACAGCCGGACGCAACTCACAGCCGGACGCAACCCACAGCCGGGCGCAACTTACAGCCGGGCGCATGCACGGAGAGAAGGAATGAAGCTATGGCCGATCCCTCGTTCGATGTCGTCAGCAAGATCGATCGCCAAGAGGCGGACAACGCACTGAACCAGGCTGCCAAGGAACTGTCACAGCGCTTTGACTTTCGCGGCACGAATGCCTCGATCGACTGGTCCGGTGAACTGGGCGTCCTGATCAAGGCCGATACCGAAGAGCGAGCGACCGCGGCTTTAGAAGTCTTCAAGGAAAAGCTGATCAAACGATCCATCTCGCTCAAATCCCTCGACGCGGGCGAACCCAAAGCATCGGGTAAGCAGTACGTCATAACGTCCTCGCTCAAACAAGGCATCGAATCCGATGTGGCCAAGAAGATCGCCAAGGAGATCCGCGACAGCGGGCCCAAGGGCGTCCAGGCCCAGATACAGGGCGATCAGCTTCGCGTGAGCGGCAAGAAACGAGACGATCTGCAGGCTGTCATCGCGCTCTTGAAGGCTGGCGATTTCGGGGTCGCGTTGCAGTTCGACAATTACCGCTGAATCATTCTCGCGAGCCCCGATCCCAGGCAGCACCAGCCGGCAGGAGACAACCGCAGATGAAAGGCATCATCCTCGCGGGTGGGGCAGGTACCCGACTGCATCCCATCACCCGTGCCGTAAGTAAGCAGCTTCTTCCGGTCTATGACAAGCCGATGATCTACTACCCGCTATCGGTGTTGATGCTCGCCGGTATTGCCGACATCCTGATCATCACCACTCCCCATGATCAAGACCAATTCACCCGCCTGCTCGGCGACGGCTCGGACTTCGGCATCAACCTGAGCTACGCCGTCCAGCCAGAACCGAACGGCCTCGCCGAGGCCTTCATCATTGGCCGCGAGCACATTGGGGCCGATTCGGCAGCGCTGGTGCTCGGCGACAACATCTTCTACGGGCACCTACTCGGCCAGATGCTCTCCGACGCCGCTGCGTTGAAGAAGGGTTGCCGACTCTTCGGGTATCGCGTCAGGGACCCCGAGCGCTACGGCGTGGCCGAAGCTGACCCCGATGGACGTTTGCTGTCGATCGAGGAGAAGCCGCTCGTGCCGAAATCTGACCTTGCAGTAACGGGGCTGTACTTCTACGACAACGACGTCTCTGACATCGCGGCATCGCTGCGACCCTCGCCGCGCGGCGAACTGGAAATCACGGACCTGAACAACGTTTACGTGGAGCGCGGCACTGCCGAATTGGTCGACCTTGGTCGCGGCACCGCGTGGCTGGACACCGGTACGCATGATTCGCTGCTGGAGGCCGGCCAGTTCGTGCAGGTACTCGAGCATCGACAGGGTGTCCGGATAGCTTGCTTGGAGGAGATCGCGTTGGCCAAGGGTTGGATCGACGCCCACCAGGCTCTTGCTCTTGGCGAGAAGCTCGCCAAGAGCGGCTACGGCCAATATGTGATCGAAGTGGCCAAGCGACACTTGGGACGACCTTCGAGCAGCTGATCAGCCGCTCAGCTGGCCAACTCAGCTGGCAACTCAGCTGGCGACATGGAGCAGCTGAATCGAGGTCGAAGCGTGCAACCGTTCATCGCCGGGCTGATCGGTGGGTTGCCCGGCGTGCTCACCGACAATCTGCTCGATGGGCGAGGGACCGGCGGTCACTGCCAGCCCCGCCTCGCGCCAGGCGTGCAACCCGCCGATGAGATCGGTGGCCGGCACCCCGAGCGAGACCAGAGCTGCGGCCGCCAAGGACGACGTGTAGCCCTCCGAGCACAGCACGATCCAGCGCTGACCCGGGCTCGCCCAAGGCAGCCGCGCCGCCGACGCGGGATGTAGCCGCCATTCAAGGTGGTTGCGTTCGACGATCAACGAGCCCGGAATCTCACCCTCTTGTGCCCGCTGCCAAGCCGGCCGGATATCCACCAAGCGCGCGCCGTCGCGAAGTGCTTGGACGGTTTCAGGTACCGAGACCCGGACGAATCGTGATCGCGCATCGGCAAGCAGGTCGTCTACCGAGGCGAAGGCGTCACTGCCCGCGCTGATGGTGCCCGCACTGATGGTTCCCGTGTCAGTCATGCCGCTGAATACCCGGTGTTGGCGCCCGTCGCGGACGCATCGAGAACCGGCGCCGCCGCGACAGCCTCGGAAATTGCCCGCTGGGACGGCTCTGGATCGTCGGTGGCCAACGTCGCCAGCTTCTGCAGCTCCTGTGAACTGTCCAGGTCAAAGAAGTTCATGGTCCTCAGCGGCGGCGAGTAGGCGTGAACGCTGACCGCGGGCTGGTCGGCAAGGTTGCGAACGTCATGGACGTAACGCGCTCCGAAGCCGACGCCGGCGCCGGCCGACCGCTCGTACTCGCGAAGCCGACCGCCAGCGCGGCGATCTGCCGCAGCTGGCTTGCCGGGCAGATACACAGCCTCGTTGAGAACTCCGGAGATCACGGTGAAAGCGCCGGCCGAGCCGCCATGGTCGTGAAGTTGCGTCCCTTGGGACGGAAGCCAGCTGATCAGCCAGACGTCAACCCGCGGATCGCGGTACAGCCGTTGATGCCATCGCTCCGACTCGTGGTATTCGACGTAGGGGTAGCGGCCAGCGGCGACCTCGGCGGCGATGAAGCGGCTGTACTCGACGAGTTCGATCGGATCCAGCGACAGCCGCGCCCGACCGACAGTGTCACGACGCACACTGTCCGGCGGCACAGTGTTCAGTGCAGATCTCAATACAGCGTTCGGTGCAGATTTTGCCACGGTTGTGCTCCAGGACGAGTCGGATCAGGGACGTCGGTGCGCGGGCAATGCCCGAGCGAATCAGCCCCTGCGACAGTCTTGGTCGAACGCATCGGCCCGACGACTCGTCCAGAACGAGACCTGCCAGACCGGAGGTACCGGGGTTCGGCCCATACCGAACCGGACCATTGCGAACCGGCTCATTTCCGGCTGCGTTGACCCGTCGGACGCAGGCAGATCGCGCTGCGCGTCAACAGATCCGGTTCGCATGACTCGAGTATTACAGCGGAGCGCCAGAAAATCTATTCTCTACCGCTCCGATAGACATAATTCACAAGAAATACTGGCCTAGCTTGCCCAGCGGAAGGAAGTCATCAAGCGCTGGAAGCGCTCCATCAGCTCGCCGTCACACCGCTCGCCGGCAGTGAACTCGGCGAGTAGCGCAAGCTGGCTGTCCGGTGCGGGGACGACGTAACGGGCTGAACCCACGGAGAAATCGACGTCGATCAGTTCGGCTACCGGGCTATCGGAGTTCAATCGAACCGCGTCAACAGGCTCGTCGAGCAAACCGATGCTCAAAACGGCACTCGCGGGCTCGAAGTCGGACGAGCCGATCACGACGGTGCTCAATACGGCCACGACGGGAGCGCCACCGATTTCTTCCGGAACGCTGCCATCTTCGGGCGTCGCCACTAACCAATCGCGACAATCCAGCTCGAAAGCCGGGAGTTCCATTGCGTCCATCTGGCTGAGATCAGTATCCATGAAATGATGCCCCCTCTGGTGCTCACACCATGTAGCGGTACTCATCACATGCGTGCCAAACCTTGCATGCGCGACAGCGGCTGTTGGGCTGCCAGTTTTGATCTACCCGGCATCGACCGGTCTTAGACGCAATTGCAGAAATTCGTTGATCAATTAGCAGCAAACCCGTCGATAGAGGACGGTCCGACCGGACGGTCGTGAAAATTCGCGAATTGCCCCCAAAACACACGCCCCAGTTGACGTGCGGGAAGCAATTTTGGGTGTTTGGTGAGAGGCAGACCACGTTTCTCGGCGCCGACGAGACTCTCCAGCGGGTGTGTCGCGCACGTAACATGGAGGGGTTGCAGCGCCGTTACCGCGCGAAGAACAGCTTCGCACCGCAGGGCGTACTGCTCGTAGCCCTGCTTGTGAAGGTAGCGACCGTAATCAGGAGGCGGACCGCCCGAATGGCCACAAAGGTACAACAACTTGATCGTGTCGTAATTCGTATCGCCGGTGACTCGGGCGATGGCATGCAATTGACGGGCGATCGGTTTACCCAAGAGACAGCGAATTTCGGCAACGACCTCTCGACCCAGCCGAACTTCCCGGCCGAGATCAGGGCGCCAGCCGGGACTCTCGCTGGCGTGAGTTCGTTCCAGTTGCACTTCGCCGACCACGACATCCTGACGCCGGGTGACCGGCCTGATGTCCTCGTCGCCATGAACCCGGCTGCGTTGAAGGCAAACCTGGCCGACCTGCCCAAGGGCGGCACGATCATCGTTGACACCCGTGACTTCACGGATCGGGCTTTGGCTCGGATCGGTTGGTCCTCCAACCCGATCACTGACGGCACGCTGGAGCACTTCACGGTGCACGCCCTGGACCTCACCCAGCTGACTTTGGATGCCCTGGCTGACACCTCGCTCTCACGCAAGGACGCCGGTCGGTCGAAGAACATGTACGCCCTTGGACTGTTGTCCTGGATGTATTCGCGGCCAACCGAGGGCACGCTGCAGTTTCTGCAGGAGAAGTTCGCCAAGCGACCAGAGATCGCGGAAGCAAACACCCTGGCTTTCAAGGCCGGCTGGAACTACGGCGAGACCACCGAGGCATTCGGAGTTTCCTACGAGGTCAAGCCCGCGCCGCTGCCCAGCGGGGAATACCGCAATATCGCCGGCAACCTGGCGCTGGCCTACGGGCTGATCGCGGGTGCCAAGCGGGCAAAACTACCGCTGTTCCTCGGGGCGTACCCAATCACTCCGGCAAGTGACATCCTGCACGAACTCTCCAATCACAAGCGGTTCGGCATAACCACATTTCAGGCCGAGGACGAGATCGCTGGTATCGGCGCCGCCCTGGGTGCGGCCTTCGGTGGCGCCCTTGGCGTGACGTCCTCGTCCGGTCCGGGCATCGCGCTGAAGGCCGAGACCATCGGCCTCGCGGTGTCGCTCGAGCTGCCGTTGGTCATCATCGACGTCCAGCGAGGCGGTCCCTCGACTGGTCTGCCGACCAAGACCGAGCAGTCTGACCTGCTGCAGGCGATGTATGGACGTAACGGTGAAGCTCCGGTTCCGGTCATCGCTCCTCAGTCGCCTGGTGACTGTTTCGATGCCGCAATGGAGGCAATCCGGATCGCAACCGTCTATCGCACCCCGGTGTTTCTGCTGTCTGACGGCTACATCGCCAATGGCTCGGAACCCTGGAAGGTCCCGGACGTTGCGTCCCTACCCGATCTATCCGTCGAGTTCATCAAGGAGCCGAACGGCGAGAACGGCGAATTCCTGCCCTACCTTCGGGACCCGGAGACGCTGGCCCGACCTTGGGCCATCCCTGGTACGCCTGGGTTGGAACATCGGGTCGGCGGCATCGAGAAGGCCGACAAGACCGGGCACATCTCCTACGAGCCGAGTAACCACGACTTCATGGTCCGGACCCGGCAGGCCAAGGTCGACGGCATCGTTGTTCCCGATCTAGTCGTCGATGACGCGACCGGCGACGCCAAGGTATTGGTCCTGGGCTGGGGATCGACCTACGGACCGATCGGGGCAGCGGTACGACGTGCGCGAAAGGTCGGTTACTCGATCGCTCAAGCTCACTTGCGCCACCTCAATCCATTCCCGAAGAACCTCGGCGACGTGTTGGCCCGCTACGACAAGGTCGTGATTCCCGAGATGAACCTCGGGCAACTCGCCTTGCTGATCAGGGGGCGCTATCTCGTCGATGCCATCTCACTCACCCAGGTAAGCGGCATGGCGTTCCGTGCTGCCGATCTGGCCGAAATGCTCGAAGGAGTGCTCGCATCATGACAACCGAGGTGCGAGGACCGGAAGGAATTTCACGCAATGACTGACACTGTGAACGGTTTGCCGTCCCTGGGCCTGAAGGCGAAGGATTTCAAGACCGATCAGGAAGTTCGCTGGTGCCCTGGGTGCGGCGACTACGCGATCCTGGCTGCCGTGCAGGGTTTCATGCCCGAACTCAACATCGCCCGCGAAAATGTCGTGTTCTTGTCGGGTATCGGATGCTCGAGCCGGTTCCCGTACTACATGAACACCTACGGCATGCACTCGATCCATGGCCGCGCCCCGGCAATCGCGACCGGCCTGTCGACCTCTCGACCCGATCTCAAGGTCTTCGTGATTACCGGTGACGGCGACGCGCTGTCCATCGGCGGCAACCACCTGATCCACGCACTGCGCCGTAACGTCAACCTGACCATCCTGTTGTTCAACAACCGGATCTACGGGCTCACCAAGGGCCAGTACTCCCCCACGTCCGAGCAGGGCAAGATAACCAAATCGACACCGATGGGTTCGCTGGACAACCCCTTCAACCCGATGTCGCTCGCCCTCGGCGCCGAAGCGACGTTCGTCGGACGGTCCTTGGACTCAGACCGAAAGCACCTCACTTCGGTATTGCGAGCGGCAACGGAGCACCAGGGCACCTCACTGGTGGAGATCTACCAGAACTGCAACATCTTCAACGACGGAGCCTTCGACCTGCTCAAAGATCCCGATACCCAAGGCGAGTGGATCATCCCCCTCGAGCACGGCTCGGAGGTCAGATTCGGAAAGGCCGCCGAAGACGGCAGCACCAAGGCGGTCGTCCGCGACTCGGCCAACGGAGCGCTGCGCGTCGAGGACGGCGTGGCCGCGGGCGACCCACGCGTTGTCATTCACGACGCACACGCCGAAGACCCCTCGTATGCCTTCGCTATCTCACGCCTTTCCCAAGCCGACAGCCGCCTGTCCGCGATGGGCGTGTTCCGTGACGTGACTCGGCCAAGCTACGACCAGTTGCTCAACGACCAACTCGACACGGCGAAGGCGAAAGCTGCGGCCGCGTCCGAGAGCGGCGATGGTGGCGACGATGACGCTCTGCAGGCATTACTGCGCGGACGAGACGCCTGGTCAATCAACTGACCTAATTCAATGAGGGAGCTGATCTCGTCAGCTTGAACAGCCCAACTCCCGGCGTAGCTGTCGGCAAGGCTGCTGGGGTCGGTGCGGTGAGCCCGAGCGCGGGAACGAACGAGCACCGCGCGGGCCTCGGCTACGGCGCCGGCGCCTACCTGCTCTGGGGACTCTTTCCGCTCTATTGGCCGCTGCTCGAACCTGCCAGTGCCGTCGAGATTCTGGCGCACCGGATGATCTGGTCACTGGTGTTCATGCTCGTGCTGATCACGGTGCGCCGGGATTGGTCATCGGTCCGGGCCGCCGTAAACGACGGCCCGACCCTGCGCAGGCTCTCGATTGCAGCGATCGCGATATCGGTCAACTGGGGTGTTTACATCTGGGGCGTGAACAGCGGCCACGTTGTCGAGACCAGCCTCGGTTACTTCATCAATCCGCTACTCACGATCCTGCTTGGCGTGGTCGTGCTCAAAGAGTCGTTGCGTCGTGCACAGTGGCTGGCGGTGGGTATCGGCGCGATGGCGATCGTCGTACTCACCCTCGACTACGGCCGGCTGCCGTGGATTGCGCTTACCCTGGCGTGTTCCTTCGCGACCTACGGCTACCTGAAGAGTCAGGTCCGGGTCGGCGCGGTCGAATCCATGGCAGTCGAGACCGGGGTGCTGTTCATTCCGGCCCTGGTGACGCTGCTGGTCTTATCGGGTCGCTCGCAACTCACCTTCGGCCACCACGGAGTCGGCAACGCCTTGCTGTTGATGGGCACCGGCGTCGTGACCGCCATCCCGCTGCTGTTGTTCGCGGCCGGCGCGCGCCGGTTACCCCTGACTGTCATGGGGCTGTTGCAGTACCTTGCACCGGTATTGCAGTTCGCGGTTGGCGTCGGAATCCGGCATGAAGCGATGCCACCAGCCCGTCTGGCGGGCTTCGTTTTGGTGTGGATCGCATTGATGATCTTGACGGCTGATGCGATTCGGTCACGCCGGGCTGCATCAGTTGCAGTCCAGACAATCGACGGGGCACCTGCCTGACCCGCGACCGATCAGGAACGACGGTTGCGGCGGTTGGTACCGGTAACCACGAGGGTCGCGCCTACGCCGAGGACCAGCGCAGCTATCAGCCAACCGGTGAGGCCCCACGTCGCCGCCGAAACCAAGCCGATGCGCAATGGAGTCACCGCGCCTTCCGCGATCCGGATCGGCGCCTTGGGAGGCGCTGCCGCGTGCTTCGGCTTCGGCGTCGCAGCCTTGGTCGGGCCGGTCGTCGTCGCGCTGCCGCCGCCATTGCTCGCGGCACTACCAACATCGGAGTTGCCGCTGCCGCCGCCGTTACCGCCACCGGACCCGGCAGCACCGGCAACGGCGCCCACCGAGGCGGCCGGAGTCTTCGACGAAGTGGGTTTCGGACTCGCGGTTGGCTTCACGGTCGGCTTTGGCGTCGGCTTCACGGTCGGCTTCGAGCCCGGCTTCGAGCCCGCAGTCGAGGGGGTATCGCTAGGAACACCAGTCGGCTGAAGGCCACCGCGGCCTTGTAGATGACCGGTCACCGCCTGGCCGAGTGCGCCACTGCCGTTACTGCCACTGCCGTTACTGCCACTGCCGTTACTGCTGCTGAGGGGCCAGCAGGCCGGAAGGTGGGAAAGCGATCCGTCTGCGGAAGCCAGCACGCGCGTGATGTTTCGTACTGCGGCCGGCCAGCCCAGTTGGGCAGCCGAGTTCGCTGCGCCCGCAGTGGCTTTGAGGACGGTCGCGGTGACTTCACACGGCCGCCCGGGCGCGCCGGGGAGATGCGAATGATGGGCCTTTAGGCCGGGCTTGACAGCCTTGTCGCCAGAATCCTCAGGACCGGGCGGAACCGATGTACTCATCTCGGTCGGCTTCGGCGTCACGGACTTGATCGGCCCGGGTGCACGCGTACCGGTGTGGGCGTCCTTCGGCGGCTGGCTGATCGCCGGCGCTTTGGGGTGCCCCTTCACCTGCGAGGGCTTGGACTCGGCGCGCCGGTGTGAAGACTTTGGCTTTGCTGACGCAGCGAGCTGCGCGCCGGAGTGATCTCCGGGCTTCTTGTCGCTGTGATTGTGACCGCTCGCTGCTGAGCTCGCTTTGTGCCGTGATGTCGTGGCAGTGGCTGGGTTTGAAGAAAGCACAAGCGCCGTGGTGACGGTAAGACCGGCCGCGACGGCCAACCCCGTTACCGCGATCAAACCGCGCAGATACCTTGCGCGTCGTTGCGCGTTCATCAGTGTGCCTATCTTCCCGTTTGCGCGTGGTCACCTCATCAACGATTCGGTGACATACAAGTCGGTCAGTTTGAACCTCAACTGAGCAAATATATCCGTTCAGTCAGCGTTAAGTCTACTCGTATCCGTACAAACACCTGGAGGGCGGTCGATAGTTGGTTTCGCCGACGTCCATTGCATACCGAATAGCCATCCGTCGCGGACGCATTCGCTCGCGCGGGAGTCCTGATGGTTCGTGCGCCAGCCGTCAGCCAGCAGCGAGGACCGTTTGGCTCGAACGGGCGGCGTGGCGGGCGCGCATCTTTTCGCGCTGCTCAACAAAGCGGCTCGCCTGGCCGTCGAGGACGGTCATGAATTCGGCGAGTTCCTGTCGAGCCTGCTCGCCAACGGCGCCGAGGCCGCAACGCTCGAACACGTTCCAGTACTTCAGAATCGGGAGCACTACTGCGTCGTGGTGAAGGCGCAGATCGTAAATACCCGCCTTGGCTATCGTGACTGAGTTACGCGCGTAATCCGACATGCCGGCACCAGGCATCTCGAAGCCGACCACCTCGTCACGGATCGCCGACATCGTCTCGTCCGGCGCCAGCTCGAACGCCGCTGCGACAAGATTCCGGTAGAACACCATGTGCAGATTCTCGTCGAGCGCAATTCTTTGCAGCAGCTGTTCAGCCAACGGACACTTCGTCGCCTTACCGGTGTTTCGGTGCGATACGCGAGTAGCCAGCTCTTGGAACGAGACGTACACGACCGCTTGCAGGGCGGTCTTGTCGCCTGAGTCGTAGCCCGCGGTCATGTGCTCCATCCGGAGTTCTTCGAGCCTGACCGGGTCGACCCCGCGCGTGACGACCAGATAGTCGCGCAGGGCAATCCCATGCCGACCCTCTTCAGCGGTCCACTGCCCGACCCATTGCCCCCATGCTCCATCGCGCCCGAATCGGGTGGCGATCTCACGGTGGTACGACGGCAGGTTGTCCTCGGTGAGCAGGTTGACGATCATCGCGGTCTTGGCCACCGGGTCAAGCGGCGAATCCTCGGGCTTCCAGTCCTCGCCGCCGAGGAAGGAAAAGTCCCGACCGCGGCTCCACGGCACGTAGTCGTGCGGGTGCCACGGCCTGGCAACGCTCAGGTGACGGTTGAGGTTGGCTTCAACTACCGGCTCGAGGTCGTGCAGCAGTCGTGCCTGGATTCCGTCGGTGCCGGACGGGAGCCGGCTCGAGGTGGCAGTCATGGGCATCTCCGAGGTGGTTGACGACACGTAACCTACGCTAGCGTAGGTTACGCCAGGACGGCTGTTACCGACGAGTAGCGCGAAGTAGGAACACCCTGAGGGAACGCCCGCTGCGTGCCTCATAGGTCTCATATGCGGGCCAAACGCCCGTCAACAACGGCCACAGCTCTGCTCGGTCGACGCCGGTTGAGAGTTCCGCCATCACCGGTGTCCGAACACGCTCGATCTCGACTACCGCCCGCGGGTCAGCGAGCAGATTCTCCGACCACAACGGATGATGCGGTCGTCCCCAGTTCGACGACCACGACGTAGTCGTCCTTGTGACGGGCGTAAAGCAGCGCGACCGTCCGATCCTGACCTGAGCGGCGGCCAGAAGTTGTGAGAAGGAGCTCAGGGAGCACATCGGCGCCGAGAATGGTCCAGGTACCACCCGACACGCGATAGACAAAGCGGTCGAGCGGGACGAAAGCGCGACCTAACGTGGCGAACCAGGATCGGTGGCCAGCCGCGCGAACCAGCGACCGGTAGCGCTCAGCGACTCGCCCACACCTCGATGGCCGTGGCCGCTCGGTCGCCGACCGTGGCGTTTCGGCGGCCTGGCGTGGTGCTCGGCGTCGCGCTGTGACCATCTGGTCAGTATTCCCAATGACCGGCGCGATCGTGGGGTCCGCCGCTAGGGTCTCGGCAGCATGCAGGAGGCGCCGACCCGAGGGAGCAACTGTTGGACCGCAAAACTTTGACCGTCCGATTCACCAGCGCGAGCGTGGTGGTGGCGACGGTTGTCATTGCGGCGGTGCTGGCCCTGAGAGCCGTCAGTCCCGCACTCCGACACCCCGTGGTCGCTGCCGGGGCGACCGCTTCGCCAAGTCAGTTGACCGAGGGGCACGAGCCCGGAACATTTGCGCCAACGCTAGCGAGTCCCTCGTCATCTGCCGCCCGACCGCGCGCCTTGGCGACCGGCGATACCAAGTCGGGCGCCGGCAAGCCCTCCACAACGCGCGCGGCGGTTGACCCCGCCAGCGTCGCGCCGCCGCGCAGCTCCCAACTATCGACTCCCGCTGTGTCGCGGTCGGTCGCTCAGACACCGACCCGCCGAGATCCGATCGGCCAACGGGAATCACGAGGTGGGGCTAGGCCCGCAACCTCCACGTCGCCATCATCCGCCGCGACCTACCGGGCGCCGCGGCCACCGAACATCGCCTCCGCAGCCGCGCCTGGCGTTGCCGTCGTCGACAGCGCAGCTGCCGGGTACCTCTTCAACGCGATCAACCAGGCCCGCGCCAAGCACGGCTTGCCGGCGCTGGGCTGGGACCCGCGATTGGCAAAGTCGGCCGGGGCGCACACGATTCGGATGGCCCGCAGCGGAATCATGAGCCATCAGCTGCCTGCAGAATCGAACCTCGAGGCTCGTGAGGCCGCTGCTGCGGTGCCCGGCAAGGTCGAGGGAGAATGCATCGGCTGGTACAGCGATATCTCGAACGGCGGCGTGACCGCAGCGAAATGGTTGCACGACGCCATGATGGCGGAGGGACCACCGGCACGCGGCACCGCGAACCACTACTCCACGATTCTCAACCTGCACGCCAGCCACGTGGGCATCAACGTGGTCACCGATCCGGTCCAGAAGAAAGTCTGGATCACCGAGGATTACGCGGCCGAATAAACCCCAGGTGGTGCGACCGTCAGCCCGTCCGGGTTACGACTAGATCGGCCAACGCCTCCAAGGCTGCGCGCGCGGCGACATCGGGCAAAGCCGAGAGGGCTGACCGAGCCGCGTCGGCGTACGCGACGGTGGTTTCTCGAGCCCGAGCGATCGCGTCCGACGCGCGGAGCAATATCAGAGCCTCGGCGTGCTCGTCGTCATCGATCAACGGCTTGCCCACGAGTTCGCGCAACCGGGCCCCTGCCGAACTCGGATCTTGCAGGGCATACAAGGCCGGTAGCGTCTGTACCCCTTCCCGAAGATCTGTTCCGGGTGTCTTACCTGACTGGCCGGAATCCGATGCGATATCGAGGATGTCGTCGGAGATCTGAAAAGCCACACCGATCTGCTCGCCGTACGCCCGCAACGAGTCGATACCGTGTTCGTCGACACCCGCGAAGCGCGCTCCGAACTCCGCTGAGGTAGCGATCAGCGATCCCGTTTTCTCCGCCAGAACGGCAAGATAGTGATCAATCGGATCAATACCCGGCCGTGGGCCGACCGTCTCGCGAATCTGACCGGTGACGAGTCGTTCGAAGGTCCTGGCCTGGATACGCACCGCCTCCGGGCCAAGGTCGGCGAGGATGTCTGAAGCGCGCGCGAACAAGAAATCGCCGGTGAGAATGGCGACCGAGTTTCCCCAGCGAGAATTGGCAGACTCAGCACCGCGTCGTACCAATGCCTCGTCCATCACGTCGTCGTGATAGAGCGTGGCCAGATGGGTGAGTTCGCACACCACGGCAGCCATGGTGACTTCATCTGAGTGCGGCTCGCCGAAATGCGCGGCCAGCAGACTCAGCAGCGGTCGAAACCGTTTGCCCCCGGCGGCGACTAGATGCTTCGCGACCTCGCCGACGAACTCGTCGTCGGATTGAACCGAAGCCAGCAGCGACTTCTCGACCGCCTGCAGGCCCTCTCTTACCGATGCCTCGAGTACGTCGTCAGAAAATTCGAGGCCTACTGCGACGCCAACGCCGCCGGAAGACGAGGATCCTGTCACCCGCGCAGCTTAGCTGCGTTATCGGCGAGGTCGAGTAGCGGTTGCGGGAATACCCCCAAAAAGAGCGTCCCAGCCGTGCCGACAGTGATCGCGATCATCGACAGGGCCGACGGGATTGCGACGGTTGGACCGTCTTCGGCGGGCTCTGCGAAGAACATCATCACGACGATCCGCAGGTAGAAGAAGGCAGCGATGGCCGACCCGACAAGGGCAATAACCACCAAGGGTGCGGCAACGTCAAAAGCCGCTCGAAAGACCACGAACTTGCCGATGAAACCGCTGGTCAGGGGAATGCCGGCGAAGGCGAGCAGCAAGAACGCGAACGTCGCTGCAAACAGCGGGGAGCGTTTGGCCAGCCCGGACCACTGAGAGAGGTGGGTGGCCTCGCCGTTGCCGTCTCGGACCAGCGTCACCATGCCGAACGCCGCGATCGTGGTCAGGCCGTACGCGGCCAGGTAGAAGAGCACGCTTGACAGACCCTGCTTGTCGAGCGAAAGCAGCCCGATCAGGATGAAACCGGCATGCGCGATCGAGGAGTAAGCCAGGATCCGCTTGATATCGGTCTGAGTCAGGCCGAAGACGGCACCTACGACGATCGAAGTGATGGCCACTGCCCAGATGATCGGGCGCCAGTTCCACGCGTTGACCGAGAACCCCACGTACAGCACTCGAGTGATCGCGCCGAAGGCAGCGATCTTCGTACAGGAGGCCATGAAGGCGGTGACGGCAGTCGGCGAACCCTGGTAGACATCCGGCGTCCAGGAGTGGAAGGGCGCAATGCCCGCTTTGAACAGCAGACCGACGATCAGCATGCCCAGACCGAGGTAGAGCAGGGTGTCAGACTGCGTGCCCGGGCTTTGGGCTATGAGGATGTCGGACAGGTTCACCGAGTTTGCGTACCCGTACAGCAGCGCGATGCCGTACAGGAAGAAAGCCGATGCGAACGCGCCCAGCAGGAAGTACTTGATCGCCGCCTCTTGGCTCAGCAGTCGCCGACGTCGCGCCAACCCTGCCATCAGGTACAGCGGAAGCGACAGCACCTCGAGCGCGATGAACATCAACAGCAAGTTGTTGGCAGCCGGGAAGATGAGCATGCCGCCGATAGCAAACAATGCCAGCGGAAAGACCTCGGTCTGTACCCGTTCGCTGCTCGCCAACCTGCGATCTGCGGGGGATCCCACGACTACTGCAGCTTGAGCGACGATCGCCGTGCCGCGCTCGATTCCTCGTTCAGCCAGCAACATCACTGCGAGAGCAGCCATGACGAGGATCGTTCCCTGCAAGTACAGCGCGGTCGCGTCGATCGAGATCGACCGCGAGGCGGTGACCACCGAGTGCCCGCGAATCGCGACGACATCGATGAACGCTGCGGCCAAGGCCCCGAGGGTCAGCGTGACCTGAGCGACGAAACGCTGCTTGCGCGGGACCATGGCTTCGACCAAGATGCCAACGCACGCCGCCACCATGACGATCAGAATCGGCGCGATCGCGGCGTAGCTGATGGACGGCGTCGTGAACGAGCCATCGGTGGTTCCGGCCGCCAGCACGTTTGCCGGTACAGCGGTCAGCGCACTCACTTGTGTCCTCCGGGCTGGGCAGCAGACACCGGCTGCGGATCGGTCTGCCCGACGTCCTGCATGGTGAACTTGACGGCCGGGTTGATGATGTCGATGACAGGTTTCGGATAGACGCCAAGGACCAGGATCAGCGCAATCAGCGGCCCGACGGCGAACATCTCACGGACGTTGAGGTCCTTGAAACCGGTCACCTTCTCGATGACAGGCCCCTGCATCGTGCGTTGGTAGAGCAACAGAACGTAAAGCGCCGCCAGGATGATGCCGGTCGTTGCCACGATCGCGATGGCCCGGTGCCGGGTGAACGTGCCCACCAGGGTCAGGAACTCCGAGACGAACGTGCTCATCCCGGGTAATGCCAGCGCGGCAAGACCGGCGAAGAGGAACACGCCACCGAGTCGCGGGGTGATCTTCGCGGTGCCTCCGTAGTCAGTGATCAGGCGACTCTTACCGCGTGCCACCAGGAAGCCGACAATGATGAACAGTAAGCCGGTCGAAAGCCCGTGGTTGACCATGTACAGCACTGCGCCCGTGCCGCCCTGCGTCGTGAAGGCGAAGATACCGATACCGATGAAGCCGAAGTGGGCCACCGAGGTATAGGCGACTAGTCGTTTCATATCGCGCTGGCCCATGGCCAAGAACGCGGCATAGAGGATGCCGATGACCGACAAGATCAGGATTGTCTTGGCGAAATAACGGGAAGCCTCCGGGAACAAAGGCAAGCAGTACCGCAGGAAGCCGAAGGTACCTACCTTGTCGAGTACGCCCACCAGCAGCACAGCGCCACCCGTCGGCGCCTCGGCGCCCGCATCTGGCAACCAGGTGTGGAAAGGCACCAAGGGGGCCTTGATCGCGAAGGCGATGAAGAAGCCCAGGAACAACCACTTCTGGGTTGCCCCGTCGGGTACGTGGCCGACCAGATCGGTAAACGCGAAACTCGACGTGCCGGCGCTCACGTACAGCCCGATCACCGAGGCGAGCATCAACAGTCCGCCGAGCAGCGAATACAAGAAGAACTTCACTGCCGCGTATTGCCGGCGAGGCCCGCCGAAACTGCCGATGATGAAGTACATCGGAACCAGCATGGCCTCGAAGAACACGTAGAACAGGAAGATGTCGGTGGCGGCGAAAACGCCGACCATGAACACTTCGAGCAGCAAGATCAAGGCGAAAAAGGTCTTGGTCGAGCGCTTCGGGTCATCGGGAAGGCGGAGCTCCTCGGCGTCTTGCAGCGTGTCGAAGGAGTTCCACGACGCGACTATGACGACTGGTACGAGCAATGTCGACATGCCGATCAGCACCAGGGCGATACCGTCCACCCCGAAGGCGAAGTGCACGCCGAACGAGCGGATCCACATCCATGAGCCCTGAACTGGAAGCGGTCTGCGGGGTTGTCAGAGACCTTGAACAGGCAACCGAGCACGATCGCGAAGACGAACGTCGCGATCGAGAACACCAGCGCGATCTGCTTAGCCAGCAGCTCCTTGGCGGTGGGCAGCGCAAAGATTGCAATGCTGCCGAGCAGCGGAATCGCCAGCAGCACGAGCAGCGACACGTTGTGCATCAGGAGAACCTCACCGCGAGCAGGACAGCGAGCACCGCGGCGGTGCCAGCAAACATGGACAAGGCATAAGACCGCACGAAGCCGGTCTGGATTCTCCGAAGTCGAGCGGAGCCACCACCGAGCGCGGCGGCGACGGAGTTCACCGCACCGTCCACGCCCTTGTTGTCAAAGAAGACCAAACCTCGTACCAGCCACTGACCAGGCCGCATCAGCACGCTTTCGTTGAACGCGTCGGCGTAGAGGTTGTTGCGGGCGGCGACGGTGATGAGCGATCCGGCCGGCTGCGTCGCCGGTACTGGACGACGACCGAAGGCGAGCAATCCACCCGCAACACCGAACGCGACGACAACCAGCGTCAGGATCGTGAGCACGGTGGGATTCATCGTGTGCAGGCCAGACTCGCCTGACGGCCCTACTACCGGCGCGAGCCAGTTCTGCAACGCGCTGCCGTATGAGAGCACGCCGCCCGCCACGAGAGCTAGGAAACCGAGCACGATCAACGGCCCCGTCATCGTGCGCGGGGCCTCGTGAGGGTGAACGTCGTCCTCCCAACGCTTCGCGCCGTGGAACGTCATGACCAACGCCCTGGTCATGTAGAGCGCAGTCAGGCCCGCACCGAGCAGTGCGGCAATCCCGAGGATCCAGCCGGAGGTACCGCCTTTGTCGAAGGCCGATTCGATGATCTTGTCCTTCGTGAAGAACCCTGTGAACGGCGGACACCCGATGATCGCGAGGTATCCACAAAGGAAGGCGGCGTAGGTGATCGGCATGACCTTGTAGAGCCCGCCGAATCTGCGCATGTTGATCCGGTCGTTCATCGCGTGCATCACCGAGCCGGCTGAAAGGAACAACGCGGCCTTGAAGAAGCCATGACCGACGAGGTGCAGGATGCCGATTGCGTAGACGCCTGGGCCGAGTCCGACAGCAAGGAACATGTACCCGATCTGGCTAACCGTTGAGTACGCCAGAACCTTCTTCAGATCGTCCTGGCCGAAGGCACAGACACAGCCGTAGAGCAGGGTTACCGCACCGACGATCGTGACTACCGTCCTGGCCGCCTCCGTCAGGTCGAACAGTGGTGCGGACCGGGCGATCAGGTACACACCCGCCGTGACCATCGTCGCGGCGTGGATCAGGGCGGAGACCGGTGTCGGACCTTCCATCGCGTCAGGCAACCAGGTTTGCAGCGGAACCTGGCCGGACTTACCGCACGCTCCGAGCAACAGCATGAGCGCAATTGCGGTTACCGCACCGTGCGACAGATTGTTGGCCGCCGAAAATACGCCGTTGAAGCTGGTGGTTCCGAGGTAGGCGAACATCAGCATGATGGCGATCGACAGCCCGACATCGCCGACCCGGTTGGCGATAAAGGCTTTCTTCGCGGCGGTAGCTGCGGAATTGCGGTTGTAGTAATACGCGATCAACAGGTACGACGCGAGGCCGACGCCTTCCCAGCCCACGTACATCACGAGATAGCCGTCGGCCAGCACCAGCAACAACATCGCCGCGATGAACAGATTGAGGTAAGCGAAGAACCGGCGGCGCCCGTCATCGTGGGCCATGTACCCGATCGAGTAAATGTGGATGAGTGATCCCACACCCGTGATCAGCAGCACGAAGGTCACTGACAGCGGATCGAGCTGCATACCGACGTCGACCTGGAAACCGCCCACCGGAATCCAGTCGAAGAGATGCAGATCGCGAATCCGGCCTTCGCCAGATTCGGATTTGATCGAGAAGAACAGCATGACCGCGTACACGAAAAGCACGATCGGCACGATGGTGCCGAGTAGGTGGCCCCATTTGTTGGCGCGCTTGCCCACCAGCAGCAGGACCGCCGACGATACGGCGGGTAGCGCCACCAGCAACCAGGCTGCGGTCTGGATTCCTTGGGCGGGGTTCATGAGACGACCTCAGACTTCTGATCGTCGGGATGCGCTGCCAAGATCGGTACCCCTTAGTACTTCAGGAGGTTCGCGTCGTCGACCGAAGCCGAGCGCCGCGTACGGAAGATGGACATGATGATGGCAAGGCCGACGACCACTTCAGCCGCCGCAACGACCATGACGAAGAACGCCATGATCTGACCGTCGAGGGTGCCATTGATCCGCGAGAAGGTCACCAGAGTGAGGTTCACCGCGTTCAGCATGAGCTCGACACACATGAACACGACGATCGCGTTGCGTCGCACCAGCACACCAACGGCGCCGATCGAAAACAGCGCCGCGGAGAGAACCAGATAGTAGGTAGGCGTCATCGTTCGAGCTCCCCGAGGCCGCCGTTACCAACATTGATGGTGCTGCCACCGCCCATCAGGGACTCGGGCGCAATCGTCCCGTCCGGCAGCAAAGCCGGGGTTCCGATCGCGTTACCCGAGGACAGCACACCGGGCCCAGGAAGCGGCTGTGGGCGCCCAGAGCGGATCCGGTCGCGTGCCAGCGCCTTCTGGGTCGGCTTCGGAGCATCGCGCTCGATATGCGCGAGCACCATCGCTCCGACCGCGGCCACGATGAGTAGCGCGGAAGTGAGCTCAAAGGCAAAGAGGTAATTGCTGAAGAGCAAGCTCGCGATGCTGTCGACATTGCCGTTGTTGCCGTTGGGACCAGCGAGATCCTTCGGCGGTCGGTTGGTGAACGCGCGGCCGAGGCTGATAGCGAGCAGTAGCCCGAAGGCAATGCCCGCCAGAAGGGCGGCAACCCGCTGACCCCGCAACGTTTCAACGAGAGAATCGGAGGAATCTCGTCCGATCAGCATGAGCACGAAGAGGAAAAGGATCATGATGGCGCCGGTGTACACGATGATCTGCACCAGCCCGATGAAAGGCCCTTGCTGAACAACGTAGAACAACCCGAGGCACATCATCGTGGCAACGAGTGACAGCGCGGAGTGAACCGCGTTTCGAGCCCAGACCATTCCGATCGCGCCCGCAAGGGCTATCGGCGCGAGGATCCAAAAGGTAATCGCCTCGCCGGTAGAGACATCGGAAGCCGATGCGAGCACGACCTCATGCATGGTGGCCTCCCACCTGAATCGCAGTGCCGGTGATCGGCTTGCCGGCCACGTTTGCCTCGCTCTGCGGGGCGCCCTTCTCCGGTCGCGGGGTGTAGTACGCCTTCTCGTCGTCGCCCAGTCGCATCGGATGCGGCGGAGCCTCCATACCGGGAAGCAGCGGTGCCATCAGCTGCTCCTTCGTGTAGATCAGATCCTGACGATTGTCCAAAGCCAACTCGTACTCGTTGCTCATCGTGAGCGAACGCGTCGGGCACGCTTCGATACACAACCCGCAGAAGATACAGCGCAGGTAGTTGATCTGGTAAACCTTGCCGTAGCGCTCCCCGGGCGAGAACCGCGCGTCCTCGGTGTTGTCGCCGCCTTCGACGTAAATCGCGTCCGCCGGGCATGCCCAGGCGCACAGTTCGCAGCCGACGCACTTCTCGAGGCCATCCGGGTGCCGATTCAGAACGTGCCGACCGTGATAGCGCGGCGCAGTCGGAAATACCTCGAACGGATATTGCTGCGTGTACACCTTCTTGAACATGGTCGAGAAGGTCAATCCGAATCCGGCGGCAAATCCACCGAGGCTCGGATTGGGCGCATTGAAGTCGTCCTCGTTGAGTCGCTTGGCCGAGACGTCGACCGGCGCTGGGTTGTTTGCGACTACGGCCGGAACCGAGTTCTCCGTCGTCGCCGGGACGCCGGCGCCGGTCGGCATTGCTGCCGACTCGGCCGGTTGCCCGGGGCTCTTATCGGCCGGGGGTGTTTCAGCCATTGGGCCGTCCTCCATTGGTAGGACTGTCATCGGTGCCGATATCAGATTCGAATGACGAGCCGCCAGCTGTGACCGACACGGTGGTCACGCCAGCATTGACCAGGCGCGGCGAGGCAGGCACCTTCAGATCCATCGGCGGGATGGGGAACGTGAACGGGCGCAGCGCTTCGGCCTCTTCTTCTGCCGCCTCTTCAGCGTCGAGTCGAGTCTGGCGTCTGAGGTCGACGAGCGTGTAGATCGCCAAGCCGATCAAGATCGGTATCAATACGATCGCCATGATCTTCAAGGTTTGACTCGTACCTGAACCCCACCGGTCACGCAGCACCCGCACGGTCGTGATCGCGAGAATCCACACCAGGTTGACCGGGATGAGGACCTTCCAGCCGAAGTGCATGAACTGGTCGTAGCGCAACCGCGGCAGCGTGCCGCGCAGCCAGACGAATCCGAAGATCAGGATGACGACCTTGATCGTGAACCAGAGGACTGGCCACCAGCCGGAATTCGCGCCGCTCCAGATCGAGACCAGACCGAACGGTGCGTGCCAGCCGCCGAGGAACAGGGTGGTAGCCAGGGCAGACACTGTCACCATGTTGATGTATTCGGCCAGAAAGAACAGCGCGAACTTCATCGACGAGTACTCGGTATGGAAGCCGCCGACCAGCTCGGATTCGGCCTCGGGAAGGTCGAACGGCGCCCGGTTCGTCTCACCGACCATCGAAATCGCGTAAATGATGAATGAGACGAACAGCGGGATCCCATTCCACAGATGGTCTTGGGACGCAACGATTTCCGAGGTGGACATCGAGCCCGCGAACATGAACACCGCCACCATCGACAGGCCCATGGCGACCTCGTAGGAGATCATCTGAGCAGCCGAGCGCAGGCCACCGAGCAGCGGGTAGGTCGAGCCGGACGCCCAGCCCGCCAGCACGATTCCGTACACACCCAGCGATGAGCAGGCGAAGATCACCAGCACGCCGACTGGCAGATCGGTCAACTGCAGATTGGTCTGATGGTGAAAGATCGAGACCTCTGGTCCGAACGGGATGACGGAGAAGGCCAGGAATGCCGGCACGACCGAGGCGATCGGCGCGATCCAGTAAACGGGTTTGTCGGCCAGGGCCGGAATGATTTCTTCTTTGAAGGCAAGCTTCACGCCATCGGCTAGCGACTGGAGGATGCCCCACGGACCCGTGCGGTTCGGTCCGATTCGATTCTGCATCCGGCCGACGACCTTGCGCTCGAACACGATCGAGAACAGCGTCATCACGACGAGGAAGACGAAGACGGCCAGCACCTTCAGCAGGACGAGCCAGATCGGGTCGTGCCCGAACGTGTTCAGCGTTGCATTCGAGTCCGATGGCTCAGCCAGCAGCGCCGACGACGCACTCAGCGAGGCAAACATAATCAGGCACCTCCGGTCACGGTGACGAGATCAGCATGCGCAACACCAAGGACCCCACGGACCGAGCCGTCACGGTGGTTCGTCGGCAGCCAGACGACGCCGTCGGGAGCATCTGCGATGAGGGCCGGCGCCTTCAGCGAGCCAAGTTCGCTCGAGACGGTCACCTGATCGCCCTCGGCAACGCCAAGGTCGGTCGCGGTTCGCTTGGACAGCATCACGCGTAGCGGCTTGGCAGTGCCGGCGAGATTGTCATCGCCGTCAGACAGCGAGCCGCCATCGATCAACTCATGCCAGGTCGCCAGCACCAGAGAATTTGCAGATTTCGGAGCACCGGCCGGTGTCGCTGCACCGCGCGGCGGTGGCTGGTGTGACAGCCGAGTCGCGGTTACGCCGAGAGCAGCCAACTCAGCCCGGGCCGCTTCGTGTGTCGGAAGCGCCAGATCGACGTCAAGCTCGTCGGCGAGGGCGTGCAGTACCCGCCCGTCAGCCATCTGGCCCGAATTGGTCAGGGTCAGATCGAACGGACGGCGCCGCCCTTCCCACGTCACAAATCGGCCGGCCTTCTCGGCGGCCGCGGCCACCGGCAGTACGACATCGGCGTACTCGGTCACTGCCGAGCGTCGTAGCTCCAGGCTCACGACGAATCCGACATTGGACAACGCGAAAATCGCCGCTGCCGAATCAGGTAGATCGTCGATCTCGACGCCGCCGATCAGCAAACCGCCGAGCGGGTTCTCTTCCGCTGACGCGGCTGCCAAAATGCCCGCGAGATCGCGGCCAGCCGTAGTCGGAATGCTGCCGTTCCAGACCCGCTCGACTTCGACGCGTGCCGCATCGTCGTTCACCGGGCGCGCGCCTGGCAACAGGGTCGGCAGGGCTCCGACATCGACCGCACCACGCTCACCCGCACGACGCGGCACCCATCCGATCCGGGCTCCCGTTCGTTCGGCCAGGGCGAGCACCTCGGTGAGCGCGCGCGGGGCGCTGGCCAGCCGCTCCCCCACCAGGATGATGCCGCCAGCGAGCCCATCGGCGAGACTGACGTCCAGGTTCGCGAGCGCGTCAGCTTCCGAGCCGGGCGTCGTTGGAATCAGCTTTCCCTCGAGCTTGATCAGGCCACGCGAAGCCACGGCCGCAATCGAGTGAACCTTGGTCTTGCCGCTGCGCGTACCTTTGCGCAGCCGCAAGAACACGATCGGCGACTCCTCTTCAGGTTCGAGACCGACCAGCAGCACGGTGCCTGGCTTCTCCAGATCGGCGAAGGTGATCCCGCCGGATTCTGGCGAAACCCCCGCGACGGCGGCGGCGAGGAACGACAACTCCTCAACCGAGTTCGGGCGTGCGCGGTAGTCGATGTCGTTGGTCAGCAGGGCCAACCGCGCGAACTTCGAATATGCGTAGGCATCCTCTTCGGTCAACCGGCCGCCCGGCAACACGGCGACGCCACCGGCGTCTCGAGCCGACGCCAGACCGAGTGCGGCGGCTTCGAGCGCCTCGGGCCAGGACACCTCGACCAGGTCACCCGCAGCATTGCGCACCATCGGGTTCAGCAGCCGATCGGACTGCGTCGCATAGTGGAACGCCCATCGCCCCTTGTCGCAGTTCCACTCTTCGTTGACCTCGGCATCTTCGCCGGCTAGGCGACGCGTGATCTTGCCGCGACGCCAGTCGGTTCGTTGCGCGCAGCCCGATGAGCAGTGCTCACAAACACTCGGCGTGGACATCAGGTCGAACGGCCGCGCGCGGAAGCGGTAGGACGCGCCGGTCAAGGCGCCCACCGGGCAGATTTGCACCGTGTTACCTGAGAAGTACGACTGGAAAGGCGTGTCGGAGGCGGTACCGATCTGCTGCATGGCACCACGCTCGAGCAGGTCGATGAAAGGATCCCCGGCGATCTGCTCGGAGAAGCGGGTGCATCGCTGGCAGAGCACGCACCGCTCGCGGTCCAGCAAGACCTGGCTGGACACGGCGATCGGCTTCGGGAAGGTTCGCTTGTGATCGTGGAAGCGGGTCTCTGCCCGACCGTTGCTCATCGCCTGGTTCTGCAATGGGCACTCGCCACCCTTGTCACAGATCGGGCAATCCAGCGGATGGTTGATCAAGAGCAACTCCATCACGCCTTGCTGGGCTTTGTCGGCCACCGGCGAGCTGAGTTGAGTCTTGATGACCATGCCCGGCATGACCGTGGTGGTGCAGGACGCGGCGGGCTTGGGCATACCCCTGCCGTTACCCATGTCGGTCACTTCGACGAGGCACTGACGACAGGCGCCGGCGGGGTCGAGCAGCGGGTGATCACAGAACCGCGGGATCTGGATGCCAAGTTGCTCGGCCGCGCGGATCAGCAGAGTTCCCTTGGGCACCGAGATCTCGAACCCGTCGATCGTGACGGTGATCAGATCCTCTTGCTGCTGCGTCTTCTCAGGCGCATTTCCAGCGGCAACGGTCATGCGGATGCTCCGGTCAGTACAGGTGAGGCTGCGGATGCGTTCTTCTTGATCAGTGCTTCGTATTCGCCTCGGAAGTACTGGATCGAGGACGTGACACAGCTGGTCGCCCCGTCACCAAGCGCGCAGAACGCCCGACCGAGCATGTTGTCGCTCACGTCCAGAAGGGTCTCGATGTCCTCGGCTGTGCCCTCGCCGTGCCAGATTCGTTCGAGAACCTGCGCTGTCCAGTACGTTCCCTCACGGCATGGAGTGCACTTACCGCAGGATTCATGCTCGTAGAACTGCGTCCACTTCAGCACGGCCTGAACCACGCTGTCGTCCTCGTCGAAGATCATGACCGCAGACGTGCCGTTGATCGAACCTGCTTTGGCCACCGCGTCGAAGTCCAACGGCACGTCGAGGTGCTCCCTGGTGAACAGGGGGCACGACGCGCCGCCCGGGGTCCAGAACTTGAGTTCCTTGCCGCGGCTCATTCCGCCGGCCATCTCGAGCAGTTCGCGAAGCGTGGTACCCATCGGCGCTTCGTACTGACCTGGGTTTTTGACCCGTCCGGACAAGGAGAAGATCGACGTACCGGGCGAGTTTTCCGGGCCCATCTCTTTGTGCCAGGCGGCGCCCCCGAGCACGATGTACGGCACCGAACACAGCGTGCCCACATTGTTGACCACGGTCGGGGCGTCGTACACGCCGTTTGTAGCCGGAAACGGCGGCTTCAGGCGAGGCTGTCCGCGCTTGCCTTCGAGCGAATCCAGTAACGCCGTCTCTTCGCCACAGATGTAGGCGCCGGCGCCGCCGTGCACGGTGATGTCGAAACGTTGGCCGGTGCCGAGCACGTCGTCACCCAGAAAACCTTTGGCGTAGGCCTCATTCACCGCCTGCGTGACCCGACGGATGGCATGCACGGCCTCGCCTCGGATGTAGATGAAGGCGTGATTGGCCCGCACCGCGTAGCAGGCGATGATGATGCCTTCGATCATCGAATGCGGGTCGTTCATCATGAGCGGCAGGTCGCGGCAGGTACCGGGCTCGCCTTCGTCGGCATTGATCACGACGTAGTGCGGTTTGCCATCGGCCTGCGGGATGAATTGCCATTTCATGCCGGTCGGGAAACCCGCACCACCGCGGCCGCGAAGGTTGGATTCCTTCACCATGGCGATGATGTCATCCGGCTGCATGCCGACGGCCTTCTTCAAGCCGGTGTAGCCATCGAGGCCAAGGTAGTTGTCGATCAGCCACGGCGCGTTCGTCCCGAACCGCTTCGTGAGTACTGGAGTCAAAGGCATGGCTAGTTGTCCTTCCCGGAGCGATCGCCCTGCTCCGGCGGGGCTGCTGGCGAGACGTCGCTGGATTCGGGATCACTGGCCGAGGTGGTGAGCGGTGCGTCGTGGGCACTGGTCGGCTGCGCTGACTCGCCGGCCCCAGTTGCGGATGCGGTGTCGGTAGCAGCACCGGTGGCGGTGGCTTCCGCCGCTCGGTGGTGGTCAACGGGGTAACCCGGCGCCTGCTCCCCCCGCTGCTGCGCCAGCCGCACGCCCGCTTCGGTCGGCACGCCGGTGGCAGTCGCAAGCGTCGATTCCGGTCGGGTGTCGACAAAGCCCGCGATCTGTCGGGAGATTTCTTTGAAGCTGCACAGCGGCGCACCGCGGCTCGGCAACGGTCGATGACCGCCGCGCAGCTGCGTCACCAGCGCCGTCGCCGATTCGTTGGTCTGGTTGTCGAAGAATTCGTAGTTGACCGTGACGACCGGCGCGTAATCACACGCGGCCAGACACTCGGCGTGCTCCAAGGTGATAGCGCCGTCCGCGGTGGTCTCGTTCATTCCGACACCCAAAAGCTCAGACAGCGTCTGGTAGATCTCGTCGCCGCCGAGCAGTCCGCACAGGGTGTTCGTGCATACGCTCACGAGGTATTCACCCGTTGGCTTGCGCTTGTACATCGTGTAGAACGTCGCGACCGCCGAAACCTGCGCCTTCGTGATCTCGAGGACATCGGCACAGAACGCGATGCCGTCCGCGCTCACGTAACCCTGTTCGGACTGTACGAGATGCAACATCGGCAGTAGCGCCGATCGGGATTGCCCGGCCGGGTAGCGCGCAATGATCTCGTGAGCCGAGGCCCGTACATCGGCAGCGAAAACGTCCGGGTTGCCGGGCCGTTCGATGTCGATGAGGGTCAATCGAGAGTTAGCCATTGACGTGCCCGTTCCTCTTCGCGCCGGCTGTCACAGCTACGGCATTCGATCTCATCGGTCGCACCCACCCATGACGGGGTCGAGCGAGGCGACGGATGCGATCACGTCCGCGATCTGCCCACCGATCGCCATTGCCGCGGTCGCCTGCAGGTTGATGAAGGATGGCTCGCGCAGGTGCACTCGATAGGGCCGCGTGCCGCCATCGGAAACGACGTGCGCACCGAGTTCGCCTCGCGGGCTCTCGACAGCGGTGTAGACCTGACCGGGCGGAACCCGGAAGCCTTCTGTCACCAGCTTGAAGTGGTGGATCAGGGACTCCATCGACGAGTTCATGATCTTGTTTACGTGGGCCGGCGAGTTGCCCATGCCATCGGGGCCGATCGAGAGTTGTGCCGGCCAGGCGATCTTCGGATCGTCCACCATCACGCGTCCAGGAGTGTCCTCTATACGGGGCAAGACCTGCTGGATGATTCGCAAACTCTCACGCATCTCAGCAACCTTGACCACGAAGCGGCTCCAGCAGTCGCCGGCATCGTCGGTGGGGACATCGAAGTCATAGGTTTCATAACCCAGGTAGGGCTCGGTCTTGCGCATGTCCCAAGGGAGGCCGGCGGCTCGCAGCATCGGGCCGGTCAACCCCAGTGCCAGGCAGCCTTCGACACCGATCCAGCCAACGCCCTTCAAACGGTTGACCCAGATCGGCTGGCCGCGCAGCAACCTGTCGACACCGGCGATTTCTTTGTCCATCTCCTTGATCCAGTCGCGGATCTTGCCGATGGCGCCGTCCGGCAGATCCTGCGCGACTCCGCCCGGTCGCACGTATGCGTGGTTCATGCGCAGGCCAGTGATCATTTCGAGGATGTCTAGGCAACGCTCGCGAGCGCGGAATCCGTTCGTCATCGCGGTGAGGGCGCCGAGCTCCATGCCACCGGTGGCCAGCCATACCCAGTGCGAGGAGATCCGATTGATCTCCATCATCAGCACCCGGATCAACTCGGCACGCGGTGGCACTACGGTCCCGAGCAGCTTTTCAACGCCCATGCAGAAGACGGTCTCGTTGAAGATCGGGGCCAGATAGTCACATCGCGTTACCAGTGTGGTGCCTTGGGTCCAGGTCCGGAACTCGGTGGTCTTCTCGATCCCGGTGTGCAGGTAACCAACGACCAGTCGCGCGTCGGTGACCGACTCACCCTCGATCTCGAGTACGAGACGCAACACGCCGTGGGTAGATGGGTGCTGCGGGCCCATGTTGATGACGAGCCGTTCCTCGTGCAACGGATCGCTGCCGAAGACGTCGTCCCAGTCGCCGCCCGAGACGTTGTAGACCTTGCCTTCAGTGGTGTTGCGAGACTCCGCGTAACTATCGGTGAAGGGATCCGTCGGGGTTTCGGTCATCGGTAGACCCGCCTTTCATCCGGCGCAGGGATGCTCGCACCGTCCTTGTACTCGACGTCGACGCCACCGAGCGCATAGTCCTTGCGCTGCGGGTGCCCGTCCCAGTCGTCGGGCATCAGAATCCGGGTCAACGACGGGTGCCCGTCGTACACGATCCCGAACATGTCCCAGGTCTCGCGCTCTTGCCAGTCGGCGGTCGGATAGATCGCTACGACCGATGGAATGTGCGGATCGACGTCAGTCACGCTGACTTCGAGGCGAATACGCCGCCGGTAGGTCATCGATGTCAGGTGATAGACCGAATGCAGGCGTTCGCCGTCCTTGCCCTCGCGTACGAGGTAGTCGACGCCGGAAACCGAGGACAACAGCTCGAAGCGCAGCGTCTCGTCGTCACGGAGCGTCTGCGCGATGCCGAGCAGATGCTCGCGCTTGACGTGCAACGTCAGTTCGCCGCGATCGACGACGACCTTCAGCACTCCCTCGGCGAAGTCCGGGTAGACCGCCTGCAGGGAGTCCACGACCTCGTCGAAGTAACCGCCGTACGGGCGCTCTGCCGGTAGCTCGACCCAGGGCTGGCGCTGCAAGCCCGAAAACCCCGAGGTGTCACCAGCACCGGTGACACCGAACATGCCGGGACGCTCCTGGCTGGCCGGCAGCGCTCCTTCGATCTTGGCGAGCTCTGTTTCACGGTCTTCCGGGCTGGTCATGCGCCTGCTCCGTCCGCACCCTCGGCGCTGTGGCGCACCTTTGCGAACTTCTGGCTGGACGGGACGAGCTCCACTTTCTGGCCAGCCAACTTCGCCGCCCGCTTGGGGCCCAACGGCTCGTTCTGGATCTTGTGGTGCAACTTCAGGATGGCGTCGATCAGCATCTCGGGCCGCGGTGGGCAACCGGGTAGGTACATGTCGACCGGGATGATGTGGTCGACGCCCTGAACGATCGCGTAGTTGTTGAACATGCCGCCCGAAGATGCGCAGACACCCATCGCGATGACCCAACGCGGCTCAGCCATCTGGTCATAGATCTGCCGGACGACGGGAGCCATCTTCTGGCTGACCCGGCCGGCGACGATCATCAGGTCGGATTGGCGAGGGGACGGCCGGAAGACCTCCATGCCGAAGCGGGCCGAGTCGAATCTGGGCGCGCCGAACGTCATCATCTCGATCGCGCAGCAGGCGAGCCCGAATGTCACTGGCCACAACGAAGATTTTCGGGTCCAGTTGACCAGGCTCTCAACGCTCGCCAGCAGAATGCCGTCAGGGAGTTTCTCTTCTAAACCCATGTCAGCGGGCCAATCTCTCGGGGGTGTAACAAGCGCAGTCGCAGCTCACGATTTAGTCCCAGTCCAGTCCGCCGCGACGCCATACGTAGGCGTAGGCAATGAAGACGGTGCCAATGAAGAAGAAGATCTCAACCAGCCCGAACAGGCCGAGCACCCGGTTTGCCACTGCATACGGATACAAGAAGATGATTTCGATGTCGAAGACGATGAAAAGCATCGCCGTGAGGAAGTACTTGATCGGGAAGCGGTTAGGCCCAGAGGTCATAGGTGCCGGCTCGATGCCGCACTCGTAGAAGTCGAGCTTTGCCTTGTTGTAGCGCTTCGGGCCCGTAATCGTCGCGATGATTGCCGAGAAAGCGGCGAAACCGAACGCGAGAGCGAACAGGATCACGATTGGCAGATACGGCGCAAGCATGGTGCCCCTGCTTCCCTTCTTCGTTCACTCGTTCGTCCGAAACCGCCGTTGCTGACGATCGCCGGACGGTATTCGCTGGCTCAGGCCTGACATACCTTCACGGCATTTATCCACGTACTGATGAACGCCTCTGATGAGCCTCCGTCAGGCTAGTCGGCGCCGTAGTTCTCACGGTTCTTAGGCTTGCCTTACTCGCAGTAATGGACATGTGGTCTCGTTTACCTGAGCGCTGGCGTGATCTTGGTCAATGCGGTGATGATCCGGTCGCTCGCGTCGCCGTCATGCGGATCGCTCAAATTTGCAAGTAATTTCAGGACGAATTTCATGAGGCGCGGGTGAGGTAGGCCGTGCCGCGTGCAGGCCCGCATCACTGCGGGGTTTCCGATCAATTTCACGAATACACCGCCGAGCCGGTAGTAGGCCCCCCATTCAGCCGCCATCGCGAGTGGATAACCGCCGAGAGCACGTTCGCGGGACGGACCTTCCGGCCGGGCGAGCGCCTGGACGACGGCTTCGGCCGCGAACTTGCCCGACTCCATCGCGTACGGGATGCCCTCGCCGTTGAAGGGGTTGACCGAGCCGCCGGTGTCTCCGACGAGCAGCACGCCGTTCTCGTAGTGCGGCGTGCGATTGAATCCCATCGGCAAACCCGCACCCTGAGTGGTGCCAATGGCATTTTCTTCGCGAAAGCCCCATTCTTCGGGGGTGTTGTCGAGCCAGCGAGTGAGCAGCTCCCGGTAGTTCGTCTTCTGAAAGCCGGCGCTGGAGTTCAGGACGCCGAGGCCGACGTTCGAGGTGCCGTCTCCCATGCCGAAGATCCAGCCGTAACCGGGCAGCAGCTTTGCCTCATCTGCGCCAGGCGGTCCATCCCACAGTTCGAGCCAGGATTCCAGATAGTCATCGTTGGTGCGGGGGCTGTTGTAATAGCGGCGCACCGCTACGCCCATCGGCCGCTTGTCGTTGCGCTGATAGCCGAGAGACAGTGCAAACCGGCCGGAGACACCATCGCAGGCCAGCACAATCGGGGCCCGGTACGTGATTTCGGTCTTGTCGGTCTTGCTCGCTGCCGATCGGGACGTGGCTTGCACCCCGACGACTCGGCCCTGGCGGTTGATCACCGGCCCGGTCACGCTCGTTTGCTCGTGCAGCCGGGCGCCTGCCTTGACGGCCTGTCGGACCAGGAGGTGGTCGAGATCTGCCCGCGGGCGCACGAGTCCGTAGTTGGGGAAGGACGAGAGTTCCGGCCAGTCGAGCTCGAGCCGCAGGCCGCCGCCGACTACCCGCAGGCCCTTGTTGTGCAGCCAACCGGCTTCGGTGCTGACGTCAATCCCCATGTCGACCAGCGCGCGCGTTCCGCGTGGCGTCAGACCGTCACCGCACACCTTCTCGCGTGGAAAGGTGGTCTTCTCCAGGAGCAGGACGTCGAGACCTGCGGTCGCCAGCCAGTATGCGGCGGCCGACCCGGACGGCCCGGCGCCGATCACGATGACGTCGGCGTCGTACTTCGCGTCCTCTGGAACCATGCCGGGCGCCGCAGCGGTCGACCCCGCGACTGCGTTGTCAGCTACTGCTGTCATGTGGGAGGACCTCCTTACGGCAAATCTGGCGTCGGTTCTCGCTTACATCGTGACATCTCACAGCTCGTGAAAACTTTCACGAGCTCCGTCCTGCAGTGTAAGCCTCTGCTGTGCAGCCGTGCGCCGGTGGCACTAGGTGCCCGATTTATACCGACTTGGCGGCCGCCGGCGTAGGCAGTCGACGGGCTCGACCGGAGGATGGCTAAGCGGTGAGATCAGGTGCCTGCCGCCCGCTGGTCGAGCTCTATTTACATTTCCGTTACTGGTCCTTTACTGCCCCGGTGGCAGGTTCAGCGTGGGATGCCAGCCCTCAAAAACGCAGGCACGGCCTCCACCGATCAGGAGTCAATGATGACCGATCGCTCGATTTCACGCCGGAATGCCCTTGCTGGGCTTGGCGGCACGGCTGTTCTCGGTACCGCCTATTCGGCAGGTTTGCTGCATGCGCCAGCGGCTGGCGCGACACCGGCAACCCAAGCCCCGACAAACAAAAACACGGCTGCCAAGGTAGCCAACACCAGTTCGAAGAATTCGAAGGTTGAGCAGCGGGTATCGCAATTGCTCAAGCGGATGAGCCTTGCTGAGAAACTCGGCCAGCTGCAGCTGATCAATACCGAAGACTTGGCCAAACAATCGCTCGCGTCGACCACCCCGTGCGGCGGAGTGTTTTCTGTAGTTGGCGCAGCCAAACTGAACGCATTGCAAAAGCTCGCCGTCGAGAGCACGCGGTTGGGTATCCCGCTCATCTTCGGACTGGACGTCATCCACGGCTACACCACGAACTTCCCGATCCCACTGGGGCAGGCATCGAGCTTCGACCCTGCTGTCGCCACGACCGATGCGGTCGTGTCAGCAGCCGAAGCACGCCGCAGCGGCATCACCTGGACCTACTCGCCGATGATGGACGTGACACACGAGCCACGCTGGGGCCGGATCGCTGAAGGCGACGGAGAAGACCCTTATCTGGCAAGCCAAATGGCCGTAGCCAAGGTCAACGGCTATCAAGGCAAGGACTACTCGGCGAACGACAAGCTGGCTGCCTGCGCGAAACACTACGTCGCCTATGGCGGGGCGGAAGGTGGTCGCGACTACAACACTGTTGACGTCTCGATCCAAGAGTTGCACAACCACTACCTGCCGCCATTCAAGGCCGCGGTCGAAGCCGGCGTCGCCACCCTGATGACCTCGTTCAACACGGTCGCAGGCGTCCCAGCGCACGCGAACCAGTACACGGTGCGACAGATTCTCAAAGGTGCCTACGACTTCAACGGATTCGTCGTCAGCGATTACACGGGCATCCAGGAACTGATCATGCACGGTGTCGCGGGCAATGGCGCCGATGCCGCCGCGCTCGGAATCAATGCGGGCGTGGATATGGAGATGGTGTCGACGAACTATGTCGACAACGCTGTGCAGCTGCTTTCACAGGGGCGCATCAAGCAAGCTGAGATCGACGATGCCGTTCGCCGCATTCTTCGGATCAAGTTCTCGCTCGGCCTGTTCGAGAATCCCTACGTTGACGCCGCTGGCGAGGTCACCGCGGTTTCACCCGCGGCCCGCGCCCAGGCTCGCGCCGTTGGCAGCCGTTCGATGGTGTTGCTGAAGAATGACAATTCGCTGCTACCGCTGGCGAAAAATGCCAAGGTCGCTGTGATCGGACCGCTCGCCGCGGCGACTTTCGACCTGAACGGAACATGGTCAGGCCTCGGCACGGGGGCGGGTACGACACCACCGGTAACCGTCGTCGATGGCATCAAGGCTGCCGGTGCGACCGTCAGCTACGCGCTCGGCTGCGACATTGAATCCACCGATACCAGCGGATTCGCCGCGGCTGTGGCCGCCGCCAACGCGGCCGACGTGGTCGTCCTGGCTCTCGGAGAGAGCGCCGCCATGAGCGGTGAGGCCTCCGCCAGGAGCAACATCGATCTGCCCGGCGTGCAGGAAGGGCTGCTCGCGGCAATCGTCGCCACGAAGAAGCCGGTAGCGGTGGTGCTGTTCAATGGACGCCCGCTGACCCTGCAATCGACCCATGACACCGCGACCGCCATTCTCGAGGCCTGGGCCCCTGGTGTCGAAGCCGGCAACTCGGTGGCAGACATTCTGTTCGGCAAGGTCAACCCTGGCGGCAAGTTACCTGTTTCGTTCCCGCGCGCCGTCGGCCAGATCCCGATCTACTACAACCACCAGAACACCGGTCGGCCCGGAGATCCGAACAACAAGTACACGTCGAAGTACCTCGACCTGCCACTCGGCCCGCTTTACGACTTCGGCTTCGGGCTCAGCTACACAACGTTCACCATCAGCAACCTGCGGCTGAGTTCAACCCGGTTGAGTCACCGCGGTGGTCGGATCGTCGTGAAGGCCGATGTCCGCAATACCGGTGGCGTCGCGGGCGACGAGGTCGTGCAGCTCTACATCCACGATCCGGTCGCGAGCATCGCCCAGCCGGTCCGCAGACTGCGCGGCTTCAGCAGGGTCACGCTCAGCGCTGGTCAGACGAAGACGCTCACCTTCACCATCAGCACCGATGACGTCGGGTTCTATGACAACCAGGCCAAGTTCCTGGTTGAGACCGGCCAGATCGAGGTGTACGTCGGTAACAGCTCTGCCGCGGACCTGAAGGCCACCTTCAGCGTCGTCTAACCCCCCAAATTCCCCGAATCGTGTAACGCTCGGCACCCCATGGGTGCCGAGCGTTACACGATTCGGGGTGAGGCGTGAGGAAAACGTGAGCGAATGGCCGATCGACGCGAGGAGGTCGCCTGATTTGAGTCCGTCCCCAGGTACGCGGCCTAGCGTCAAACGGTCGCCCGACAGCTGAGCTGTCCCCCACTGTCACGGTGATTCCGGCCCGGATCCATTGACAGAAGGCAGCAGATGTCCCGCGCTATGTCCCTCATGTCCTCCGGGCAAGCCGAAGCACTCTCATCGCACCTTCCGGAACGGGTCGGCTACCGGCTGAAGCGGGCATTGCTCGGCCCGCCGCTGGTCACCGCGCAGCTCCACGACGAGAAGCTTTCCAAGAAGGCGGCACTCGGCGTCCTCTCCTCGGACTGCATCTCCTCATCGGCCTACGGCACCGAAGAGATGCTGATCGCGTTGCTCGCGGTCTTCGGACTCACCGGGTTCCACATCCTGCTGCCGATGACGGCGGTCGTCCTAGGCGTGTTGATCCTGATGACGCTGTCCTATCGGGAAGTCGTCATGGTCTACACCCGGGCGGGAGGCTCCTACGTCGTCGCGCGCGAGAATTTCGGGCCGAAGATTGCCCAGATCGCCTCGGTCGCCCTGCTGATCGACTACATCGTGACCGTTGCGGTCCAGGCGGCGGCCGGCACGGCCGCGATCACCTCTCTGGTGCCCGCGCTCGAGCCTTCGGCAAAGCCCATTGCCATCGGCGTTGTCCTGCTTCTGGCGTACGGCAACCTTCGAGGCATTCGAGAGGCAGGCAAGGCTTTCGCCTTTCCGACGTACTTCTTCGTAGCCTCTGCGGGTGCAGTGGTCATCGTGGGCATCGTTCGGGAGATCTTCGGCGACCTGCCGCGCTACGCCGTCAACCTGCCCGGACAGATCTCGGTGACGGACAAGGGCCATACCATCTTCTCCGCGGCCGCCATCTTCGTACTGCTCAAGGCGTTCGCCAATGGCGGCTCCTCGCTGACCGGGCTGGAGGCGATCTCCAACGGGGTGAGCGCCTTCAAGAGCCCGGCAGGCCGTAATGCCCGGCACACCCTGTCGATCATGAGCGTCCTGCTCGGCACGCTCGTCCTCGGTATCAGCTATCTGGCCTTCGAGACCCACGCGACGCCCTATGTCCATGGAAGTCCGACCGTGATCAGCCAGGTCACTCAGGCGGCTTTCGGGGATGCCTGGTACGGCCACTCGGCCTGGGTGATCGTCCAGATCGCCACTGCGCTGATCCTGATCACCGGCGCCAATACGCCATTCACCGGGTTCCCGTTTCTCGCCAGTTTCATCGCCGAGGACTCGTTCTTGCCGAGACAGTTGACTCGCCGTGGGCACCGGCTGGCCTTCAGCAACGGCATCATCGTCCTGACCGCCATCGCAGTAGCGCTGCTGGCCGTGGTCGGCGCGCACGTCGACAAGCTCGTTCCCTTCTATGCGATAGGGGTGTTCACCGGGTTCACGATGGCAGGTTTCGGGATGGCGCGTTATCACCATCGGCAACGCGAGCCTGGTTGGCGTCGCAAGTTGGCGATCAATTTCTCCGGCGGGCTGGTATCGCTGCTGATCGTCCTGATCTTTGCGGTCGTCAAGTTCACCGAAGGTGCCTGGCTGGTGGTGCTGCTGTTCCCGCTCGGCTGGCTTACCTTGATGCGGCTCAACACCCAGTACCGTGCCGAGGCCCGAGCCCTCAACGTCATCACCGCACAGGCTCCGCAGGCGGGCAAGGAGAAGGCGAAGAAAGACGGGGTGGGCGTCGCGGCTATCGGCGGCCACTATCCCCGGCACGTCGTGCTGGTTCTGGTCGATCGACTTGACCTGGCGGTCATCCGCGCTCTTCGGTACGCCGGCAGCCTGCGTCCGACCGACATCCGGGCCATTCATCTGATGGTTGACTCTGAAGAAGCGATGCTGCTGCAACAGGACTGGATCGAGCGAGGCCTCGGAGACCGAGTGCCCCTTGACCTGGTCGAGTGTCCTGATCGACGACTGGTGCGCGGTGCCTCGAAGGTCGCCTTACGCACCGTGATCCAGGAGCAGGCCGAAGTTACGGTGTTGCTCCCCCGACGGTCCTTCAGGCGCGTCTCTCAACGGCTGTTGCACGATCGCACCGCCGACAAGATTGCCTATGCAGTCAGCAGAATCCCCCATGTCGCCGCAACCATCGTTCCGTTCGACACCACCCTGTCGGACGCGCTCGAACGCCGCATCGGCGATCAGCAGCGTCAAGCGGCCAAGGACCCAGCCCTGATCGACGAGTCCGAGGACGCGCAGCCAACCGGCCACGCTCTCGCCGACCATCGCACGACGGCAGCTTCCGAACCACCGCTGGCTGAAGTGGACGCGGGCGGCATCACGCCGATCGGTTCAGCGCAGTGGAAACAACTGGTCACGATCCAGGGTCGTGTCAAGGTGCTTCAGGTCGGTACGACAGCGGGAAAGACCCTGGAAGCGCAGGTGTTCGACAGCACGGGCGGCGTTCGCCTGCTGTTCTTCGGAAGGACGCACATTCCCGGCGTCGTCCCCGGTGCCGTCATCCGCGCTACCGGGCGGGTGGGCGAATACAAGGGTCACCTTGCGTTGGCCAATCCCCGTTATGAGTTGGTCGATACCGAATCGCCGCAGCGGATCCCGGTTCCCACCTCCGTCGGAGCAACGTAGTGACCGGCCTTCGCGGCCGCCGCTGATCGCTTCAGGCCACAATGGCTGGGTGAGCATCCACAACGATCACCCGTTCAGGCCGCCTGAGGCCGAACGCAGTCCAGTCCGCCGGTTACGCGGTCGGCTGCCGTCGCCAGTGACCTTATGGACCTCGGGATCGGACGGGCAGCGAGCAGGTTTGACCGTGTCGTCCATGCTCATCGCGGACGGCGAACCCGGCTACATCCTCGGGGTGATCGATCCGCTTTCTGAGTTGTGGGACGAGCTTCGGCGCACGGGCAACGCGGTGGTGAACCTGCTGGCTTGGCCGCAGCGCCAGCTTGCGGATGCCTTCGGCTATACCGCACCGGCCCCCGGTGGTCCGTTCACACTCTCGGAATGGACGGAGACCGCGTGGGGCCCAGCGCTGGCCGATTCGACCGCATGGGCCGGCTGCACGTTGGTGCCGAACCCCCCGATCGAGCTCGGATGGGGTCTGGCAGTGTCGTTACAAATCGAGCACACGTCATTCGGCGAAGATCGTCAACCGCTCGTTCACCGGCGCGGGCAGTACTTCACGTTCTAAATCGCGTCACGGCTCTGAATTGATCTTGGTCAGCCACGCGTTGTAGGCGGTCAACCTGGCGTCCTCGTCGTCGAACGTCAGGTCGTCGGCGACCTCAGAGGTGTGCGCCGCGTCCATCCCGGTGCGCTCGGCGAAGGTCACTCGGCGGGCCTGCTCGATCCAGCCTGAATTGTCGCGCCGCTGCCGCGCCGGATCGTTCAACCAGCCGAGCACCATGATGATCATGATCGCCGCCATGATGCCGTCGCCGCCGAACCACATGATCGATCCGCCGGTGTGCGTATCTGCCAGCGGATTAACCGTCAGTCCGTTGACAACGGTCATCGAAACCGGCGTGTTGGACATCATGATGACGACGCCGACAAACGTGTCGACGGCCATCGACAGGGCGAGCATCAACCACCGCGCCGGCGTCGATAGCTGCCAGCGGCCAGGCGTGTCTCCGAGGACCAACAGGAAGAATTGACACCCGATGATGAGATAGACCAGATGCTCGATCTGACCGGCCCAGGGGTTGCTCATGATCGTGTCCATCAGGCCGGTCAGGTGACTGCCGACGATCACCACCGCGTAGCTGGCCAACGCGACCGGCGGTGCTGTAAACACCGTCCAGACGCGGCCGTGCAGTACCGACAGAAGCCAGTCGCGTCGGCTGGGTGTGCTGGCCTGCAACGCGAGTTCGATCGGTCGCCCAGTCATCAACAGGGCCGGCGCCACCATCACGAACGCCAAATGGCCGATCATGTGGGCTGAGAAGAGCGCCATGTCGTACACGCCCGGGCCACCACAGGTCGCATAGATGCAGATACCGAGACCGGCGAAGAAAGACACCGTCCGGCCGACGGGCCACGGTTGGCTTCGGCGAACTTTCACCAATCCGGTGAGGTACGCCGCGCCGAGCAGCACGACGAAGGCAACCGCGATCGAGTCCAGTTGCCACCGGGTCACCAACGCCCAACCGAGGAGCGGGCTGCTGACCCCGGCAGACCCCAACCGCAGGAGCGCACCCGCGGAGCCGTCGTGTTGCATGCCGACCATCTCGTGCCCCGAGGAGTCCCCGGGCAACGACAAGAACCTGACGACTGCCAGGACGAGGGCCAGAACGATTGCGAAGGCCACCAACCAGATCGTCCAATATGGGGCGCTCGACTCGCGGCGCTCACCGACATCGGTCGACGAGTTCGGCGAGGTCATCGGTACGCCTCCGATCGCAGGATTCTCAAACGCTGGCAGTTCGCCGTGAAGTATCTCTAGGTTACGGCGGTGCGACAGCTCACAAGACAGGAGGACCGCCCTGGTTCAAGTGGATCTCTAACGAAGTCCCGAGCGGGTAGCAGGCTTCACGTCAGCCGCCTCCAGCAACTCGACCGGGCGATGTTCGACCAGCCGAGTCAGAGCGACCACCGACGTAGATCGCGCGACGCCGGGTATCTGTGAGACCTCGATGAGAACGCGCTGTAGATCTTCATGAGATTCCGCGGCCAACCTGCAGTGAACGTCGCCGGGGCCGGTCGTCGCGTAAGCCTCGACCACGGACGGGATGGCGGCCATCGCCGCGGTGACCTCGTCCAACCGACCCTGCGCGATCTCCAGGGTTGCGAACGCCAGCACCGGGTAACCAGCGCGGGCAAGATCGATGTCGGGGCCGTAGCCGGTCACCACGCCGTCCTGCTCCAAGCGTTCCAGGCGCGCTTGGACAGTTGCGCGCGATACCTGCAACATCCGTGAGAGCTCGAGATAGCCGGCCCGGGGAGCAGATTTCAGCGTCGACAAGATCGCCACATCCAGCGCGTCCAGCTCTCTGCTCAGTGCCATCGATCCACCATCTCACGCCGGGGCGCGGTGTCGCCGACCCGTCAGAGGTTGCCGCGCTGGTCCTGCTCGCGTTCGATCGCTTCGAACAGCGCTTTGAAATTGCCTTTGCCGAAGCCCAGTGAACCGTGCCGTTCGATCATCTCGAAGAAGACGGTGGGACGATCGCCGATTGGCTTCGTGAAAATCTGCAGCAGGTAGCCGTCCTCGTCGCGGTCAACCAGAATGCCCCGCTTCTGCAACTCTGCGACCGGCACCCGGACCTCGCCGATGCGGGACCGCAATTCCGCGTCTTCGTAATAGGAGTCGGGCGTGGCCAGAAATTCCACGCCAGCTGCTCTCATGGCGTCGACGGAGGCGAGTATGTCGTTCGTGGCAAGAGCGAGGTGCTGCACGCCGGGCCCGCGGTAGAACTCCAGGAATTCGTCGATCTGGCTGCGCTTCTTGGCTATTGCCGGCTCGTTCAAGGGAAACTTGACTCGATGATTGCCGTTGGCAACGACCTTGCTCATCAGGGCCGAGTAGTCCGTCGCGATATCGTCGCCGACGAACTCGGCCATGTTCACAAAGCCCATCACCTGGTTGTAGAAGCCAACCCATTCGTCCATCTTGCCCAGCTCCACGTTGCCGACCACGTGGTCGAGGGCCTGAAAGATTCGCTTCGGCGAGCCCTGCGGACGCACGAGGCTCGAGCTTCTCGCGACATAGCCGGGCAGGTACGTGCCGCGGTAGCGGGAACGATCTACCAGCGTATGGCGGGTGTCGCCATAGGCCGCGAGGGCCGCCATTCGTACCGTCCCGTGTTCGTCGCTGACATCGTGTGGCTCGTCCAAGATCGTCGCGCCGGTCGCCCGGGCATGCGCGATGCATTTGTCCACGTCCGGCACCTCAAGGGCTATATCGACGACCCCATCGCCATGTTCGCGGTGATGTTCAAGAAGGGGGCTGTCGGGAGCAACACCGCCTGAGATCACGAAGCGGCAGGCTCCACTGGTCAGGACGAAGGACTTGTGGTCTCGGTTTCCGGTCTCAGGCCCGGAGTAGGCAACAAGTTGCATGCCGAAGGCGGCTTGATAGAACTGCGCGGTTTGCGTCGCGTTGCCGACCACGAAGACGACAGCATCCCACCCTGTGACGGGAAATGGATCGGTAGATTCGTCATAGCCGATCAGCCCGATCAGCTGCTGGAGTTGGGCCAGGCTCAGGTCCGCGGCGCGCTCCTCCGGAGTCAGCGAGACGTGACGGGCCGGCGAGTCGCTGAGTGTGTGGGTTTCCATCGTGTTGGCCATCGTCTTGCCTCCAGGTGCGGTAAACCGGGTCAAACCGTTCGTGCTCAGTGGCGGGCCACCCTTGTGCTCAGTGGCGGGCCACCCTTGTGCTCGGTGGCGGGCCACCCTTGTGCTCGGTGGCGGGCCACCCTTGTGCTCGGTGGCGGGCCACCGGTGCCTTGATATCGGCAGCATGGGCCGCATTGAGACGTTGGGCAACCTGTACAGCTCTAGCTGTCATTCTTGCGCAACCTGGCGGGTCTCTAGGGCCTGGGGCTCAGCTATTTGTACAGTCACGCCTGGTCGAACTAGGCATCGATGAGTTGCCTCATTCCGCTGACGCACGCCACGTTGGGGGCTACGCTCGAGCTTGGAAGGCCATACAAGCAGTCGACTACGACTAACACATACGGAGGCATAGATGGACCTCGACGGTCTCAAGGACAAGGCTATGGACCTCGTTCACGGGCACAAGGACAAGGTCGAAGACGGTGTTGAGAAGGCTTCGGACCTCGCCAAGGACAAGATCGGCCACGACGACCAGGTCGAGAAGGCCGAAGAATTCATCAAAGACAAGCTCAAGGACGTCTGACCCAAGACATCTGTCGCTCGGCGCGCTCTGCTGCCGAGCCGTTGATGCGATGATGCCCGATCACGCTGAGCGTGATCGGGCATCGGCGTCTATGGATAATCCTTTAGCTATGAGAACTGATAGCTGAGTACCGGGTACCAGACGCCGAAGGGATCGTTCTGATAGTGACTGGCAACGGCGGGCTGGTTGCCGGAGGTTGCCGATGTCTCGGCCAGTGCGCCCGCCATCACCTGCCAAGCTTGCACCCCGGCGGCTAACAGATCTTCGGCGAGCTGCAGGTCAGTCGCGGCGACGCTCGCCCAGTCACATAACTCCAGCGCCCCGGTGAGCGCGCTATCGAATCCTGCGGCGCGCTCGTCCAAATATCCAGGTGCTTTGAGGCCCCTGCGCGCCGAGCCGTCGGCCATGACCAGCAGGCCGATCCGTTCTGGGCGGCTGGCGATACCCCGTCCCGCAGAGTTGCAGTCCGATGATCCAGCAGCTATCGGGATGATGATCGGTTCGACAACGAGAGCACAGCCAGCCGTATTAAGTAAGGTCTGGCCGACCGTGACACTCAACGGGTTGCCGAACTCGCCAGGCCGCGCTGCGCCCACGATCACCACAAGCTCGGGGCCAGCAGCAAGCATCCGACTTATCGCGGTCAGGCAGGCGTGACGTAGCTCCTCCACCTCCGCCACTAGGCCGCCCGTCATTCCAGGGAAGAGCATCGGTGGGTTCGGCACCGAGGCCGCCGAGACGATCACGCGGGAACCCCAGTTCGCTCGATCCGCTCCTCGCTCACGCTAAGCCCCTGACTGCACGCTTTGGTGGATTCGTACCCCGGATCGCAGCCACCATGTCAAGCACCTGCCTGGTCTCGGCGATGTTATGCGCACGGAACACACTCGCTCCTTGCCAAGCGCAAACTGCAGTCGCCGACAGCGTGCCCAACAACCTCTGATCGAGCGGGAGGTCAAGCGCTTCACCGACAAAGTCCTTGTTCGAAAGGGAGACCAGAACCGGCCAGCCCGTTTCGACCATCTCAGTCAGCCTCCGAGTCGCCTCAAGCGAATGCCAGGTGTTCTTACCAAAATCGTGCCCGGGATCAATCATGATTCTCGATCGGTCGACGCCGAGGGATTCCGCACGCTCGGCCAGCGTGACCGTCCGCATCAGAATGTCGGCCATCACGTCGGGGTAGGCGATGCGATGCGGACGAGTGCGCGGAACGACACCGCCGGCATGCGTGCAGACCAAGGCCACATCGAATTCGGCCGCAACCTCGGCGAGCTTCGGATCATGACCGCCCCACGCGTCGTTCAGCAGATCGGCGCCGGCTTCGCAGACGGCTCGACCCACCTCATGGCGCCAGGTATCGACAGAAATCACGAGCGCTGGATAACGCTCACGGACGGCAGCCACAAAGTCGACCGTCCGACGAATCTCCTCCTCGGCATCGACCTCATCGCCGGGAGCGGCCTTTACCCCGCCGATGTCGACGATCTCGGCACCTTGCTCGACAACGAGTGCGACCCGTTCGAGTGCCTGGTCAAAGCCGTACGTCGCCCCACGGTCATAGAACGAATCGGGGGTGCGGTTGACAATCGCCATAATCAGCAAGGCATCGTCTGCATAGGAGTGCTCGCCCAGCTTGAGCATCACGCACCTCGCCTTGACCGGTAGCTCTCAAGCCTGCTGGCCGGTGGTCGTTCTGCCAGTGGAACTGGTCGGGCCCGCCAGAATCCCGGGGTGTCACGGTCGTACTGAAACAGCTCAGCCGACACCGGGCTGGGCCCAACCGGTGCTGGTGGCGGTGGACGGTTCATTCGTCTGGTCGCGGTCGACAAAATCTCCGTCGCCATCACGCCGAGATCGTGGACGTTCTGATGGCTGTGCCCGCGGCGGCCGAGGTCGACCTGGGCAACTGCGTCCAACCCGTGCCCCCACATCGTGTCGACCAAGGTCGCGAACTCGATTCCATACCCCACCGGAAACGGCAGTGACTCTGCGAGGCTGCGACGAATGGCCCATTCGCCAGCGAGTGGCTGCACAACACCGGCCAGCACAGGCCAGTGCAGGTTGATGAGCGGGCGGGCAACTAGTTCGGTGACTCGACCTCCCTGCGGAGCTGCCGTATCGCCGGCGTCGACAGCTCCGACCCCGATGGCGTCCGACCCGGAATCGAACAGCCGATCATAAAAGCCCTTTACCAAAAGCGTTTTCTCATCGAGCAGCATCGGTCCGAGCAAGCCGGTGACGAAGTGTGCGCCCCACTCGGTGAGGTCGGCATCGATGAAAGCCACAATGTCGCCGGAGGTCACGAACAACGAGCGCCACAATGCTTCGCCCTTACCCGGTAAGGTCGAAAGGCTGGTATCGATACTGCTGCTCGCGTACACCGTGGCTCCGGCAGCTGTCGCCAAGGCAGCAGTGTCGTCCGTCGAATCCGAGTCGATCACGACGAGTTCGTCGACCACACCGTTGCCCACGAGTGCCTCAGAAATGCGCGTGACAACGGTCGCCACCGTCGCAGCCTCGTTGCGGGCCGGGATCACTACACTCACGGTTGATCCGGTATGTGCCTTCGCAGCAAGGATATTCTCCACACTGAAGTCACTGGCGGCAAAAGTATGGGTGTCGAACCAACGACGAGCGGCCGGGTGCATCAGTGCGTCCCCGGCACTGCGGCAGTCGCGCTCGACGATGCGAGTTTGCCAGCGATACGCCGAGCAGCAGCACCAGGATCATCTGCCGACGTGATGGCCCTGACGACCACGATCCGTCTCGCGCCTGCTTCGAGCACTTGATCGAGGTTCGTCTCGTCAATCCCCCCGATGGCGAACCACGGCCGGACCGGGGCAGCCGCCGCCAGCCGTCGCACGGGGTCGAGGGTGGTATGCGGCCGACCCGGTTTGGTCGGGGTTGCCCACACCGGCCCGAGACAGTAGTAGTCGACCTCATCGCGCTCTGAGGCTGCGGTTGCCTCCGCGAGGCTGTGACTGCTGAGCCCGATGATCACATCATCGCCGACGATCTGGCGAGCCACTGTCGGTGCAAGATCACGCTGGCCCAGGTGCAGTATGTCTGCGCCTGCGGCGAACGCCACATCTGCTCGATCGTTGACCGCCAGCAGCTTGCCGTGCCTGCGGCAAGCATCAGCGAACACCTGCAACGCGTCGAGCTCGTCGGCCGCCTCGAGATGCTTTTCGCGGAGTTGCACGATATCGACCCCCGAAGTCAGGACCGCATCGAGAAAGTCACCGAGATCGCCCTGATCCCGACGGGAATCGGTGCACAGGTAGAGGCGCGCATCGTGCAGCGGAATCGGGCTCACACGTCCATCCAATCATCTCCACCTGAACGGCGCCGAGGCCGCTTCCAATCGCTGCGCAGCGGTCGAGATGCCTGCACTAGCCTTCTTACGTGCCCGTCGACACGCCAGATGTGATCGTTGTCGGCGGCGGCGTCATCGGACTGGCCGCCGCCTACCGAATGGCCGACTCGGGCGCCAAGACCGTGATCATCGACGCCAGCGGTGCCCGCGGATCGAGCTGGGCGGCCGCTGGCATGCTTGCTCCGATCAGCGAGGCGGTTTTCGGTGAAGAGAACCTGACGCGCCTCAATCTGGCCGCGGTCGCCGAGTTCGCCAGCTTTGCCGACGCGTTGGAGACCCGCACCGGCAAAGCTGTCGGCCTGCGCCGCGAGGGCACCCTGGCGCTCGCGCTGACTGCGGACGACCGGTCCGCCCTGGACCGGTTGACCGAATTCCGGGACGCACTGGGGCTCAAGAGTGAAGCCCTCTCCGGACGCGCTGCTCGCGCGCTGGAGCCATATCTGGCCGCCGATGTTCGCGGCGGCGTCCTGGCCGTCGACGATCTGTCGGTCGACAACCGCCGCTATCTCGACGCCCTGCAGCGGGCCGGTGAAATCGCCGGCGTCCGCACTGTCGCTGATCAGGTAACGGCCCTGCACCGCGAACGCGGCCGCGTGACCGGTGTCATCACCGCCGAGCATGGAAGGCTGCACGCGTCATCGGTAGTGCTCTGCACGGGCGCGATGACCGCCAAGCTTGTGGGCTGCCCGATCGAACCAGTCAAGGGACAGATCCTCCGACTGCACGTCCCAGCGCGGTTGACCGCCGCCGGCCCGGTTCTCACCCGCACGGTTCGAGGCATCGTCCGCGGCAGCGAGATCTATCTGGTGCCTCGATCCGACGGCGAGGTTGTCGTCGGCGCCACTCAAGAACATCAAGGATTCGACACCACGGTGACCGCCGGCGGAGTCTACGAACTGCTGCGCAACGCCTACGAACTCGTCCCGATCTCGTCCGAGTTCGAGTTCGTGGAAGCCTGCGCCGGTCTGCGTCCCGGTACTCCGGACAACGGGCCGTTGTTGGGATACGTCGAGGACGGGCTGATCGTCGCCTCGGGCCACTACCGCAACGGAGTCCTATTGTCGGCGATGACGGCCACCGCGGTGACTCAGCTGGTCGCCGGTGGCAGCGTTGCGGAAGAATGGAAACCGTTCCACCCCGATCGGTTCGCAACAACAACGCCAGCAGGGATTACCGAGTGCGCCTCACCGTGAACGGACAACCGCAACAGACCAACGGGCGGACGACGCTCGCCGAGCTGGTCACCGAGATCAGCGACCGGCAAACGGGCATCGCGGTAGCTCTGAACAGTGAGGTCGTGCCCCGCAGAAGCTGGCCCGAGACCGCGCTGAGGGACGGCGACCGGATCGACGTCGTCACCGCCGTGCAAGGCGGCTGATCATGAGCGGCACAGATTCTGACCACCCCGATCAGTTGGTGATCGCCGGGACGCCGTTCGGCTCCCGCCTCATCGTCGGGACGGGCGGCGCGCCGAGCCTTGAAGGGCTGGGACAGATTCTCGTCGAGTCCGGTACGGAGCTGACGACGGTTGCCATGCGCCGCGTTGATGCGGGATCGTCCGGCTCCGTGCTGGATGTGCTGCGCGAGGTCGGCGTGCAAGTGCTGCCGAACACCGCCGGTTGTCGCACGGCCGCCGAGGCCGTACTCACATCGAAGCTCGCCCGCGAGGCGCTGGAGACCAACTGGGTCAAGGTCGAAGTCGTCGCCGACGAGCGCACCTTGCTACCTGATGGCCTCGAACTCCTCGATGCCTGCGAACGCCTGGTTGACGATGGCTTCGTGGTGCTGCCGTACACCAACGACGATCCGGTGCTGGCCCGACGCCTGGAACAGGTGGGATGTTCGGCGGTGATGCCCGGCGGCTCGCCTATCGGGTCCGGCCTAGGAATACGCAATCCGCACAACATCGCACTCATCGTCGAACAGGCGGGGGTTCCGGTGGTGCTCGACGCGGGCATCGGGACAGCGAGCGATGTCGTACAGGCGATGGAGTTGGGCTGCGATGCCGTGCTCGTCGCGTCGGCGGTTACCCGGGCAGCGCAACCGCTGCTGATGGCCCGTTCGATGCGGCTCGCCGCCGAGGCCGGTCGAGCGGCCTACCTGGCAGGACGGATCCCGCGGCGCTGGTGGGCCGAAGCGTCCTCACCATACGAGGGCATGCTCGACGGCATGCTGTGACCTGCGCGCGGTTCGTCTACCAGCGACCTGCGAGGCTGGTATACCGCGAAGCCGCGATAGCGACCCGCACGTATACCAACCCCGCAGCTATACAACCTCGCAGGTATGTCAACGTCGCAAGATCAGAGGCTGTCGCGCCAATCGATCCAACGCTTCAGCTGACTGAGGTCATAGGTCGGGCCGCCGATACCGACGGTGAACAGAGTCGCACCGGCCTCGACCAGGGGCCCGCCCACCACAGCTGGATCGCCGTTCGGAGTGCCGACTGACCTCTCGATCTCGGACGGATCGCGGCCGACCTCGGCGCACCAATCGTCAAGGATCGCCGATTTCCGCTTGAACGTCTCCAGGTCGGCGAACGAGTGCCAAATGTCGGCATGCTTGGCGACCATCTTCAGCGTCTTCTTCTCGCCGCCCCCACCGATGAGCACCGGGATCTTGCGGGTCGGAGCCGGATTCAGCTTCGCCCAACGATTCTCGATGCGCGGCAACGCCTCCGCGAGATCGTCCAACCGCCCGCCCGCCGTGCCGAATTCGTAGCCGTACTCGTCGTAGTCCTTTTCAAACCAGCCTGACCCGATGCCGAAGATCAACCGGCCGTCACTGAGATGGTCGACAGTGCGGGCCATGTCAGCCAACAGTTCCGGGTTGCGGTAGCTGTTGCAGCTCACCAGGGCGCCGATTTCGACCCGGCTGGTCTGTTCGGCCCAGGCACCAAGCATCGTCCAGCACTCGAAATGCTTACCTTCAGGCTCGCCGTACAGCGGATAGAAGTGATCCCAGTTGAACGCCACGTCGACGCCGAGGTCCTCGGCTTCGGTGACCGCGCGCCGGATGACTGCGTAGTCAGCGTGCTGGGGTTGGAGTTGGACACCAATACGTATGGGATGAGTCGTCACAAATTCGACGCTACGCCATTTTCGATTGCGCTCAGTTGTCGGCTTCAACTCAGAGCGCCGACCGTCATTGCGCGACGGCTTGATCGGCCGGTTCACGCAATGCAGCGAAGGGGATCGCAATGAGCAGTGCGATCACGAACGAGGTCACCGACGCCGACAGCCAGGTGTGGCCGGCGGTGTGCAGATGCGTACTGAGGCTGGTCCAAAAATTCGACCAATGATCAAGGCTGCCCGGATTGATCAGCTGATATACGACGAAGCCGACTGCCCAGGCCGCCAGCATCGCCGGCCTCGTCGGCGCCGCATCGGAGAGGTCCAGGCGCTCGCCCCGGGTTCGGATCCACACCGCGACCAGCAGGCCGGACATCGGCACGAATACCCCACCGATCAGATAGAGAAAATTGGCATAATCGCTGATGTCGATGGTCATTGCCAACGCGGTCACGATGACCCCCAGGCCAATCGTGAGAACGCGCCGATCCAGCTTGGGCCGCAGGTTCTGGATGCTCATCGCCGTCGAGTACACGTTCGCGAAGCTCTGATCGGTCTCGCGAATGACCAGTATTGAAAAAGCGATAGTCCCCAGTGGCAACCCGATGAACAAGTCGAAGATCTTGTCGCCGTCCTGCGAGACTTGGGCGAGTGCGATCAGCCCGATGACCAGGCAAGCGATCTGGGTCAAGCCGTAGCCGATGAAGCCACCAGCAAAGGCCGACCCAGCGTCCTTCGAATGACGCGAATAGTCGGCCCCGAGCGGCACCCACGAAATAGTCAGTGCGACTGCGGAATCGACCGCCAACCAGAATCCCGAGTACGAACCAGCCAAGTGCGGCACGGGATCACGCAGCAGGCCCACCACCAGCACGATCAACGCCAGGACGACCAGCAGCGAAACGTATTTGCGCAATGAGCGAATCCAGCCGAGCGGCCAGATCGTCAGGGCGGTGGTGACGAGCCCGGCTGCCAGCAGGCAGAGCCAGCGAGGGATGCTCTCGTGAGTCAACGCTTGCAGTCCGGTGGTGATGACCACGAGCTCGAACACCGCCCACCCGACGCACTGCGCGATGTTGAGGATGGTCGGGACGATCGAGGCGCGCGCCCCGAGCACGCCGCGCAAGATCACCATGGCCGGCGCGCCCGTCTTGGCCCCGAGCACCAATGTCGTCCCGAGGATCAAGCCGCCGATGGCCGAGCCGACCACGGCCGCCAGCACAGCGCCGCCGAGACTGAGCGGGGCGGCATTGGTTGGCGCCAGAATCGCGAGTGCGCCTGAGAACCCAAGCAGGCTGACGCCGAGGTTGCCCCAGAAACCGAATTGGTCGAACAATCCGAGGGTGCGGGGCACATCTTCGGTGAGTGTCACCGGAGCCTCGACATGGGCGACGGACGACGAGTTCGACCCGCCTCCCCACCGGCGATGGTCGCCGGAATTGTTCGGTGCCGGGTTGGGCCGTGTACTTGTGGACATCGCAGACCACCTCTCCCTTCGCCGGTATTAGCCGGATCAGGTTCAAGCGGTCGGCGGCCCGATCTCACTGTCGCCAGGACGCGCGCCAGTGAGCACAGCCACCCTCTCAGCCCATTTCGACGGGCTCCCGCGGGGACATCTGCCAGGTTAGTACGGTTCTCTCATGCCTGATACGCCGACCCAGCAAGCAGACCGAATGTCTGATGAGCCGTGGACCCAACCCGGCAGCCAAGTCCCGGCCTCCGCGTTGACCATCGCGTCGTCTGACTCTGGCGGCGGGGCCGGCATCCAGGCGGACCTGAAAGCCTTTGCCCGCTGCGGAGTTCACGGCACATCGGCCATCGTCGCGCTGACCGCCCAGAACACGGTTGGTGTTACCGCGATCCACGAGTGCCCGCCGGAATTCGTCACGGCCCAGATCCAAGCCGTATTGGAAGACCTCGCACCTGCGGCTATCAAGACCGGGATGCTGTTCTCGGCGCCGATCATCGCGGCGGTCGCAGCCGTTCTGCAGGACTTCGCCCGTACCGAACCCGCAGTTCCGCTCGTGGTCGATCCCGTCATGTTGGCCTCGTCGGGCGCTCGCCTGCTCAGGGAGGATGCCGTCGAGGCGTTGGTCGGCCAGATCTTTCCGCTCGCCACGGTCATAACGCCCAACCTCATGGAGGCACAGGAACTAACCGGCCTGGACACGGAGGATCGCGCCGAACTCAGCGAAGCTCTCGTCGCGATGGGTGCGCGCGGCGCGTTGGTAACCGGTGGGCACGGCCAGAGCGCGATCGATCATCTCTTTGACGGTAAAGATCATTTCGAGTTTGCGGTTACGAGATATGACATTGCGGCCACGCACGGGGCTGGCTGCACTCATTCTGCAGTGCTGGCCGCCTGTCTGGCCCGCGGGCAGAGTCTGACCGAGGCCGCCAAGCATGCGTCGGAACTCGCCAGCGAAGCCGTGCTGCACGGGCTGGCCGGTATCGGCGCCGGCGATGGCCCCGTCGACATCCTCAATGTGCGGGCAGCGAGGCCCGACTAGCGCAGCTATATGCCGTTCCCGCCAGCGCGGATCGATCGGCATCTGCCGTCAACCGCAACGGTATCGGCGTCGAGCGGGCCAGCCCTCGGCGAAACGGCGGTTCGATGAGGTCCCACGACTTGCTGATCGAACCACCCACAACGACCACTTCTGCGCCGAAGCCGTCCAGCCAGGGTCCGAGAACTGTGCCGAGTACCTCGAAGGCCGAATCGAAGATGTCGCGGGCGAGCGCATCACCGGCACGAGCGCGATCAGCAATCTCACGCACGTCAATTTCGTCGGCTATGGGGACGGCGGCCCCATGTCGAGTGACGCTGGCGGCCTCCGCATACCTTCGTCTGATCGCCCGGCGCGACACCCAGTCTTCCAGCGGTAGACCATCGTGATTCAGCAGGTGCGCTTCGCCGTCGGGTGGTACCTCGGCTCCTGAATCGATGATGACGCCATCGGCGAGAAAGGCCGAGCCGATGCCGCTGCCCAGTGTGATCGCCGCGCTGCGCCGGCTGCCCCGCGCTGCACCGATCAGCCATTCCCCGAGGAGAAAAGCGCTGGCATCATTGATGAAACTGATCGCTCCCGGCGAGCCGACGTCCGCCGTCGCCCGGGTCAGGGCGCTTCGTACGTCGACGCCGTGCAATCCTTCGAATTTACCGACACCGTTATAGGCAGCGACCCCGGAGGCGTAGTCGAATGGCCCTGGCATGGCGATGCCCCACGGCACCCCAGCCGGCGCCACCAGCTCCGCCGCTGCCGCAGCGAACTCAGCGATGAGGGTTTCGGCAGTCGCGGCAGCGTCAATCTCTCGACGGTGCGATGCGGTGATCTGCCAGCTGTCCGGCTGCACCCAGGCTGCGGTTACGTGGGTACCGCCAACCTCGAGCACCGGAATCAATGCATATCCAGCTTGATCAACGCGTTCTCGACTACCTCCATCAGCGCAGGGTGAATCCAGTATTGGCCACGAGCCAGATCGACAACCCGCTGACCGAACGACATTGCCTGAATCAGCGGCTGGATCAGATTCGAGGCCTGATAGCCTATGATGTGGGCTCCCAACAGCAGACCAGTGCCGGGATCGGCAATCAGCTTCGCGATACCCGTCGTATCTTCCATCGCCCAGCCATAGGCCGTGTCGCCGTAACGTTGGGTCGCCGTGCGGTGAAAGAGGCCGCGGGCCAACGCTTCTTCTTCAGACAGGCCTACGGTCGCTACCTGCGGCCGGGTGAAGACCGCCGATGGCACGAATCGATGGTCGAACTTCTGCAGATCGTCGGGATGGGTCAGGTTGTGCGCCACAACGCGCGCCTCGTGATTTGCCACGTGTTTGAGCTGATATTCCGAAGACACATCGCCGACAGACCAGATGCCCGCGACGCTCGTGCGGCCATACTCGTCGACTTTCACCCGCCCATCGGAATGCAATGTCACTCCGGCGACTTCGACGCCGAGATCCTCGGTGTTCGGTACCCGACCGGTCGCCACCAGTAGCACATCACCGGAAACCTCGGAGCCGTCAGCGAGCTGTAGTCGAATCTCCCCCACGTCGCCGCGAGCGCCCGTCACGGACGCATTGAGCCGTACCTGCCACTGCTGAACAGCCTGTGCGGTAAAAGCTGAAGCGATTTCGGAGTCCAGGTGCCGAAGCAGTTTCTCACCTCGGGCGACAATCGTGACCTGGCTGCCGAGGGCCGAAAAGATATGGGCAAACTCCATCGCGATGAAGCCGCCACCGACGATGACCAGGTGCTCAGGCAGCTTCTCGAGCCGCATGATCGTGTCCGAGGTCTGGTACGACACCCCGGAGGCCACGATCTCCTCAGGAATGAAGGTGTGACCGCCGGCGGCGATGACGATCTGCTCAGCCGTAAAGCTGTCTCCGGTCGAAACCTCGATCGAGTTCGTCCCGGTCAACCGGCCATGCCCGAGAAACGCCTCGGTGTTGGGGCTGTGTCTGCGATATTCGAGACCACCGGCCGAGATCGGGTCGATTCTGTTGAAGACTCGATCGCGGATGTCGGGCCAGCGAGACCCCTCGAAGACCCCGTCCACGCCGTAGCGGGACGATTCCCTGATCGTCTCGGCCACATCAGCGGCGTAGACGTACATCTTCGTGGGAATGCACCCGACGTTCAGGCACGTACCACCGAAGATCCCTTGCTCGATGATGGCCACCCGCTTTTCTTGGTAATCGGGGGTCACCAATGAGTTACCTGAGCCGGATCCAATGATCGCCAGGTCGAAATCGAAGTCTGGATTGTGAAGGTCGGCCACCCACTCAGCCTACTGTCGTAGCTGGGCCTCGGCCGCCCGCTGCCCTCGCCGAACCCATTACTGTTTAGTTATGCCACGATTCGCCTGGTCGGGGGCCCCGTGAGTCAAGCGCGACGCGGCCTCAACTGGGTGCCTTTGCGGCAGGTGGTCAAACCTGCCATCGGCATCCTGGCAATCTTGCTCGTCGTCGAATATGTCCTGATGCCGCAGATCGCGGGCGCTCGCAAGACGATCCATCTGCTGTCGGGCATCAACATCTGGTGGCTGATAACGGGGCTGCTGGCCGAAGTCGCGTCGCTACTCGCCTACTCGCGCTTGAGTCAGCGCATGTTGCGATGGGCACCGCTGTCGTATCCGCGGATGCTGCAGATCGACATGAGCACGCTGGCGGTAAGCCACGTCGTGCCGGCCGGCGCGCTGGTCGGCGTCGGACTCGGCTACCGCCTGCTCGTGCGCGCTGGCGTCCCCTCGAGTCGGGTCGTCACTGGCAAGACCTTGCAGACGGTGGGCTCGGCCGTGGTTCTGAACCTAATCCTGGGCATCGGACTGATCGCTGCGCTGGCCCTGCACGGTGGCGATGCCCTGTATGGGCAGGTCGCGGCTGTTGGAGTCCTGCTCATGCTGCTCGTCACGATCGCGACAGTGCTCATCCTGCGCCGCGAACGCCGAATGACTGACCTGGTCACCCGACTGCTGGCGCGACTGCCCCACGTTGACCCCGACTCGGGTCGCCGCCTCATCGAATCCCTGGCGTCCACCCTTCGTTTGCTGGGTACCGATCGGGCGTTTCTCCGGCAGACCTTGCTATGGGCGTCCTCGAATTGGCTGCTCGACGCGCTCGCGCTGTGGTGCTCAGTGCGCGCTTTCGGCCACTCCCTCGGCCCGGTTGGGCTCATCGTCGCCTACGGTCTGGCGAACGTGGCCGCAGCGCTACCATTGACGCCGGGTGGGCTGGGCATTGTCGAAGGAATCCTCGTCCCCACGCTGGTCGCCTTTCAAACCACGCGCGGTATCGCGATCCTCGGCGTGCTCACCTGGCGCCTGTTCAGTTTCTGGCTGCCGATCCCGATCGGGCTGGCTTGCTATGCACCGCTGGCGACCCATCACGACAAGTCAGAACCCCGAATCGTGTAACGCTCGGCATCCCTACGGTGCCGAGCGTTACACGATTCAGGAAGAGGGCTTGGACCAGGTCAGCGGAAGGTGCTTCAGGGCGAACATTCCCATCGGGTTGTAATCGAGCGGGCGATCCAGCGGGGGCACCGCGAAGTCTGGCACGCGATCCAGCCAGGTCTTGATCGCGATCGCCAGTTCCCGACGGGCCAGATGGGAGCCGACGCAACGGTGCAGACCGCCGCCGAAGGCGAAATGCGGGTTCTGCGCACGTCGGAAGTCGACCTCCATCGGACGGTCATAGACCTCGCTGTCCCGGTTGGCGAGAATGTAGAGCTGCAGGATCTCATCGCCGCGCTTCATCTCGACGCCGCCGAGCGTGGTGTCCTGACGTACCGTCCGCGGCGAGTTCACCCAGGCGTGCCAGCGCAACAACTCCTCGACTGCGCTCGGGATGAGCTCGGGATCATCGATGAGTTCCTGCTTCTTGTCGGGGTGCTCGGCCAGGTAACGGAACGAATGCGAGAGCCCGCTACTGACCGTGTCCAGCCCGGCGATGAACAACAGCCAGGCCATGTCCTGAATGTCCTCGTCCGGTACCGGGCTGCCGTCGTCGAAGGTCAGCGTGGCGAGTTTCGAGATCAAGCCCTCGTCCGGATTACGACGCTTCTCAGCGATCATCTCCGAATTCATGGCCTCGATTCGCTTGCCTGCATCGACCCGGTCCTGCAGGTCGACACTGTGAAAGAACGTGTCTTCCCAGGTCAGGAACTGCTCCGCTCGATCGAGCGGGTAGCCCATCAGTGACATGAACACGGTGCCGGGCAAGATCGCCGCGAAATCGCGCGCGAAGTCGCACTCACCGCGGTCGATGACCGAGTCGAGCAGCCGGTTCGCGGTTTCTTCGATGCCGTGTTCGAGACGACGGATCGATCCGGGCGAGAAAAGCGGTGTCAGCAACAGGCGATACTTGCGGTTGTCCGGCGGGTCGAGCTCCAATGGCACCATGCGACGCGGCATCGCCATGTTGCCCTGGCCATATCCCATGGTCGTCGTGAAGTAGTCGCTGTCTGACAGGGTGCGGCGAATATCCTCCGCGCGGCTGACGTACCAGGTCCCGCGACCGAAGACGGAGAGTGGGCTGTAGAAGATCGGCGGTGCCTCCGTCCGAACCTTCTCGTAGGCCGCGTACGGATCGGTCTCGAAACCCTCGGCGTAGACCTGTTCGAACGGATAGACGAGCTCGGGCGGTACGTGATCTGGCACGGGCCACAGTTGGGGCTCAGGCATCGCAGTCATCGACAGGACTCCTTTTACCGGCATCGGATGCTCGACTGGGACGGCAGTCGAGATGGGATCAGTCAACAGTTAACTACGTGAGACCAGTGTCATCAAGAGTCTCAGAGCCGCACTTACCGAACCGTGATCGAGGGCATTTGCAAAGCTGCTGCGGCCGGCAACCCCAGTGCGGCCGCTAGATCGGCGAACCCGGGCACCGTCGCGCGTAGGACAGCACGCGGGTCCTCGGTATTTCTCGGACGGCCGAATCGCGCAAGCGGACCAATATGAACCGGATGCCGCACCGGGGCATCGTCGGGCAGACCGCCGCGAGCCTTGGCGATCCGTACCGCATCGCGAAGGCTGCCGAGCTCATCCACCAGGCCGATGCCGAGCGCGTCGCTGCCGGTCCATACCCGGCCTCGGGCGATGCTCTCGATTTCTTCGATCGAACGATGCCGGCCCTGCGCGACCTTGCCAACGAAGTCCGCGTAGATCGCGTCGATCGTGGCCGCCAACCGCTGGCGCTCGTCGTCGCTGAAACCACGTCGGGGGGAGAACATCAGGGCCCGAGCACCGTGGGCCACCGTCCCGGTATTCAAACCCACCCGGTCCAGAAGCTCCCGAACAACGACCTTGCCGCCGAATACTCCGATCGAACCGGTGAGCGTCGAGGGCAATGCCACGATCACGTCAGCCGGACAAGCGATGTAGTAGCCGCCGGACGCCGCCGCCTGCCCCATTGCAACCACTACTGGTTTGTCCGCCTCGCGAATCCGGCACACCTCACGCCAGATCGTGTCCGAGGCAACGGCAGATCCGCCCGGCGAGTCGATATGCAAGACCACTGCTCGGACGTGATCATCAGCCATCGCCGCGCGCAGGCTCGCACTCACCGAATCGCTGCCGACCTGCCGACCCATCGGTCCACGTCGGGTCCGCCCAGAGACGATTGCACCACGAACTTCGACCAGGGCAACATGTCCCTTGCTTCGGGCCGGGAGGTGCGGCCTGCGGCGCGGGCGCCAACGGTCGGCGAACAGCAGCTCGGCATCGGCACGGACGCGCTCCCGCATCGCGGTGTACACCTCGTCGCGGTAACCCAGAGCATCGACCAGCCCGGCGTCAAGGGCCTCGGCGGCAGTACGTGGACCACTGTCCGCAAGCTCGCGAACGCGCGCGGAATCCATCCGCCTGCCCGCGGTGATCGCGTTGATCGCTTCGTCGAAGATCGATTCGGCCAAGCGGTCGAGCGCCGTGCGGTGAGCTTCGGTGAACTCCGTCCGCATCACCCGGTCAGCTGCGTTCTTGTACTCATATCGCTGCTCCAGCTGGGGCTCGACACCCAATCGATCGAGGGCTCCGCGGACGAAGGTCGTCTCGACGCCGACGCCGAGCAGGCCCAGCCCCCCACCGGGTTGCAACCAGATCTGATCGAAGGCGGTGGCGAGGACGTATGCGGCGGTGTCGCCAGAACCTTCACCGAAACTCTCGGCCCACGCGACCGTTGGCTTGCCACTCGAGGCAAAAGCACTGACCCCGAGGCGGAGTTCCTGCATTGCGGCCCAGGGCAGCGTGCCGCCCACCTTCGCAATGAGACCGACGACGTGGCGGTCGTTTGCAGCCTCGTGTAGCGCGCGCAGGGTGGCTCGCATCTGGTGGCGCCCCCGACTTCGAAGCCGAGCAAGCGGGTCGTCCGGGTCCGGCGCCGACGGGAGTTCGGTCAGATCTAGTTCGAGCAACACCGACGGCCTGCGGCCCGGCAAGCGATTCACGGGAAAATCTGGCATACCTCCACCGTAGAGTTCCCGGCCCCCAGAAGGGCAGTCGCTGTGCGCTTTCAGCGATCGGCACGGCCGCCCCGACCGCCAGATGGCGGTTGCGCGCGGGAAATTTGAACCCGCGCGGCGGTGGCCTGTCCTCGCTTACGTGTGCAAGATAAGGAACCTGAGTCGGACGAAAAAAGGGCGTTGTCAGATGACGAAATCCGTTCCATACGACCCCGAACTGCAAGCAGCACTGGTGGCGATCACGGCGCAACTGTCCTCAGCTGACTTGTCGATCGAGACCATTGCGCCGATGCGGGACGCGATGCTTACGCCCACGACGGCCGAATTGAGTCGTGGCGGCACCATCGACATCGATGAACGGGTGATCCCGGATGGCTTGGACGGCGCCGACCTGGTCTTGTCGATCTTTCGGCGCGCCGGCGACTCGGCCGCACCGCCTGCGACCATCTATGCGATTCACGGTGGCGGGATGATTGTCGGTAACCGCTACACCGGCGTTGAGTCCATGCTCGACTGGGTTCAAGATTTCGGCCTCGTCGTCGTCTCGGTCGAATATCGCCTTGCTCCCGAGAACCAGCACCCGATACCGGTCGAGGATTGCTACGCCGGTCTGGTGTGGGTGGCCAAGAACGCATCAGAGTTGGGCATCGATCCCCAACGGATCGCGGTGATGGGCGGTAGTGCTGGCGGTGGACTCGCGGCAGCCGTCGCGATTCTTGCCAGAGACCGGGGCGGTCCGGCGCTCATCGCCCAGGTACTTGTCTGCCCGATGCTCGACGATCGCAACGAAACGCCGTCCAGTCATCAGTACGAGGGCATCGGCGTGTGGGATCGCCGCAGCAACGAATTGGGCTGGACGGCGTTGCTCGGCGAGGCGCGGGGCGGGCCTGATGTCTCCCCATACGCAGCTCCGGCACGTTTGGTCGACTTCTCAGGCCTGCCGCCGGCCTACATCGATGTCGGCTCTGCCGAGGTCTTCCGCGACGAGGACGTCCAGTACGCACTGGGTTTGTGGGCAGCTGGCGTGCAAGCCGAGCTGCACGTCTGGGCCGGCGGATTCCATGGATTCGACGGGTTGGCGCCGCACGCCGCGGTCTCGATGCAGTCCCGGGCGACGAGGACCGATTGGCTCAAACGGACCCTCGGACTCTGACCATTCCCTACGATCACTGGATTTGCTTCGGTAGAGTCCCGGAGATGAGCGGCTCGCGGCTCGGATTCGTTGGTGCGTGAACTCATCGGGCGGTTGCCTGCCCTCGATTCCCCAGCTGGCGAAGGACTGCGCGTCATCGCCTACTTCGACACCTTGCTCGACGGCCGGGTCGGTTTCGAAGCCTTCCTGCGCGGTGCCGCGGCACTCACGGGCGTCCCGGTGGGCATGCAGAACGTCGGCGGCCGAAGCCTTCTCCGTGTCGATGCGGACGGCCGCCCTGCCCCAGGGACCTCGGGCGCAAAGGGTTGGCCGAGTCACGAGGTGCCTGAGGTTCATGGCTCCGTGTCTGGCGGCGGACTCGTCTGGCTGGAGCGAACCGGCGAAGCTCTCGCCAGCGACGCCCTGGTACTGGAACGACTTGCCCGCGCACTAGCAGCAACGCTCGAGCGAACCCAGCGCCATGGCCCGGCGGCGACGGAGCTCATTGCTGACGTGCTGGACCAGCACCAGTCGACAACGCAACGATCCCACGCGCTGACCGAGCTGCGGCTGAACCCTGACAGCCCGCTGCGCGTGCTCGCGCTCTATCCCGCCGATCTCGAACAGTTCGCGGTGCCCGATCAAGTCGATCGCCGGAGATCGGTCGAACTCGGAACGAGTGTCGGAACGGTACGCGCCTTGCTGGTGATGGGTGACTCGCTGCCAACCTTCGACCGGGCGCTACGAGTTGGTGTCGGCCGGCCCGTTGTCGCAGCCCGCGCTTTCGAGTCCTGGCAAGGCGCACTGGTCGCGCTCAGGCTTACGCATCCAGGCGATCCACACCTCAACGCGCAGGACTTGGGTGCTGCCGAAATGCTGGCGTCCGGCATCGATGAATCGGACGCCGTCCATCCCGACGTACTTTGCCTGCGGCGCCTGGACATTCGCATGATCACCACACTCGAAACATTCACTCGGCACGACAGCGTCCGAGCTGTCGCTGCTTCGCTCGGAGTTCACCATTCCACAGTGCAGGCCAGGCTGACCACGATCCGAGAACACCTCGGTTACGACCCGACCACGCCGCTCGGACGCGCACGGCTGCACCTGGCGTTGGTGGCGCTGCGACTGACCGACACCCGCGATCGTGCCACGCTGAATGGCCTTGCCTAGTTAGCAGAGTTGGCAGTCGACAGAGCCTTCCAGGTCACAATCACCGGGCTCCACAAGCGCGTTTGGGCATAGTCGGGTCGAGAGGCGTGGCCGCTGCGAACGCGGTACGGCCCATCGAGGAGCACGTGTATGCCGCTTTGGAGGACCGGCGACGTCACCTACGACGAGATGACTGAAGCCGTCCTTCATTTCGCGGTTTACTGCCCGGCCTTGGCCTGCGGGAAAGGCGTTTGATCACGCTCGCCTGCGTCGCCCTGGCTGACACCGAGGGCCCGGTTCGATCACACGTGTACTCGGCAATGAAAAGCCGTGACATCTCCTACGAGGAGATGAAAGAAGTGTGCCTGCATTCTGCCGCCTATTACGGGTGGCCAAAGGGATCCTTTCTGGCGCAGGTCATCGACGAGCAATGGGCAAGGATTCAGGCCGAGGAGGCTTAGCCAGCCGTCGTCAGGCTGCCTGTGCGGACCTAGCGAACCGAGAAGCCGGCGTCGACCGGGAGCGAGACTCCGGTGATGTATTTGGCCTGATCGGACACCAGGAACGCGATCGCGTCGGAGATGTCGCTGGGCTCGAGAATGTCGACCGGCAGCGCGTTCTGCATCGCTGAGATCGTATTCTGGCCTCCGGCAGCCGCCTGCGCCTGCAGTTTGGCCATCGACTCGTTCATCGTCATCCCCGATTTCACCCCGGTCGGGTGCACGACGTTTACCCGGATCGAATGTTCGGCGAGTGCCGCAGCAAGCTGCTTTCCGATACCTACCAGGGCAGTTTTCGAGGCGGTGTAAGCCAGGCCCGAGCCGGTCGTACTGCCGGTTGGACGAACACCGGCGGTTGAGCCGGTCAGCACGATCACGCCGCCTCGCCCGCCACTGATGAGATGCGGAATGGTGGCTGACACCGTGTTGTAGGCACCCGTGAGATTCGTGCCGAGAATGTCAGCCCAGGTGCGTGCGGCGAAGTCGGAGTCAGGTTCGGGCGAGAGCCGGACGATGCCCGCATTGGAGAGCACGATGTCGATACGACCGAAGGTCGCGAAGCCCTCGTCGGCCGCCGCTCGCATGCCGCCTGCATCACGGACGTCTACCTCACGGGCAAGGATGCGCCGGTCCAGGGATTCAACCTGCTTGACCGTCTCTGCGAGATCAGCGGCGCTGGCATTGGGATAGTCCATCGTGTCGATGTCGTGACAGATGTCCACAGCGACGATGTCAGCGCCCTGGCTTGCGAGCCGAATTGCGTGCGATCGACCCTGCCCGCGGGCGGCACCGGTAATGAATGCGACCTTGCCATCAAGCGTGCCCATATCTCGAACTCCTCGTCAGCTCGGTAATTCGGCTGTGATCGGTCTACACCGTCGTTGGCCTGCCTATTGCGCCGGAGGGCGCCGGATAGTCGTGCCGACGATACTGGCAGATCGCCGACCCGGTTGGAACTCGACAATCAGAACGAACATATTGCCCATTGTTCACTTGCCGCGTGCTCAATGCGGGCGTCCAATGGATTTATGGCAGCACCGCAAGTGCAAGCATTCTTTTTGCGCGACACCCGGCATGGTGGCGCCAGCGATCAGGCCACAGCGGTCGCGGATAAGTTCGCGTCCTTTGTCGAGGCCGCGACGTCCACAATCGACTTCGCTATTTATGATTTCCGGCTCTCCGATGATGCGCTCGTGAATACGGTGGTAAGTGCTCTTACGGAGGCGGCGGATCGCGGCGTGGCGGTACGAATTGCCTACGACGCCGGCAAACCTGCTGCTGCCACGGCGGAAACGTTTGCGAAGCTGGCTGCTGACCCGGCACCGCCAGGCACCGCCGCCTGGGTTGACCAGCACTTCGAGGGCACGAAGGTCCAGACGAAGGCGATCACGGCTTCGAGCGGCCAGCTCATGCACTCGAAATATCTAGTCCGCGACGGCGCAAAGAAGTACCACACCGCGGCAGTGTGGACCGGCTCGACCAACTTCACCGACGACGCCTGGACATTGCAGGAAAACAACATCATCACCGTGACGTCTCAAACGCTTGCCCCCGCCTACCTCGCTGACTTCAAGGCGTTGTGGAGCGCCGGCGCGATCAAGGGGACCGGCCTGAACGACGCCGGCACCACGACCGCGGGCCATGTAACTGTCGCCTGGGACTTCGCGCCCGGCGATGGCAAGGCTGTGGACGCCGCGCTGACCGCTGCGGTCGAGGCCGCGAAGACCCGGATCGTGCTCGCGGCGATGGTTCTCACCTCGCGGACCGTCCTCGCCGCCCTCGTCGCCGCGATCGCTCGCAACGTACCCGTCAGCGGCATCTATGACAGTGGTCAGATGGGACCGATCGAGAAGGAATGGGCCAAGAGCGCGAGCAGCGCAAGCACTCTCGGCGATTGGAAGACGGTCAAGGCCCACCTCGTGGCGAAGAAGTCCGCGCCCTATACCGCCGACGGCCCGCACGACTTCATGCACAACAAGATTCTCATCATCGACTCGACGCTGGCTACCGGCTCGTACAACTTCTCTGCGAACGCCGAACACAACGCGGAGAATCAGTTGCACATCTCGCACGATCCTTCACTCGTCAGTCAGTACGCCGCCTACATCGCCACCATTGCCAGCGAATACAGCTAGCGACCCGGGCAACTGCGCCCGTCCGTATCCCTAGCCACGTGTGCGATGCCTAGCCACGTTTGCTGCCGCTCTGTCTCCCAGCTCGCCGCTTGCGCTGCTGCTCCCTGCGCGAGCTTCGAAGCACGAAGCAGACTCCCTCACCGATGATGCCGACGATGACGAGCACGTCACCGATCGCCAGAACTGTGAACCTCAGATTCCCGCCGCCAGGCAAGAGATTGCCCACCAACAACAGGATCGCACCAATCACCAGACAGAACCTGGTGGCCTGTTCCAACTGCGTGCGCGGTGTCGCCATGGTCGCCGATCCTAGGGTCGCGCCGAGATCGTACGCACTACTCGCCAGCCGTTCGGCCAGAGATTCTGATGTTCGTCACGATCTCGCCATTGCCAACGAGGGCACCGCCTAGAGGCTCCGTGCCCTTGTACTCAAATGCCAATACCGCAGCCGATGAACCATGTTCGAGGGTGCGACCGAAAGCTTGAACATCCTCAGCTGAGACGACGTCATAGACCGTCTGACCCACCAGCATTCGGTACTCCTTCAACGCCGGGTCAAGGTCGGCCTGCTCGAGTTCGATGATCTCAACGTCCCCTTCGCTATTCGTTTTGATAAGCATCGCGTCCACGACATTTACCGAACCTCGGTCGATCAGAGCACGTAGCGCGGGAACCACGCGCTCGTTCATCCTGGTCACCGGAAAGCCGATCACGATGATCTCAACTGGTCTGAGAGCCATCGAAGTCGACCTTCCTGCGATGGTCTCGTCAACCGTCGGATCGAGCCGTAGCCGACGAAGACCATCACCTCATCTGAGAATTACCGGATTGCACGGACCATTACCTCATCCCGAAGGGATGAGTCTCAGTGCTACCGACAGGGAACCGACTCCTTCGGTTCGAATGCCCCTGTCTCCACCGGGTGGATGGGATCAGTCGAGGTTCGCGGCGGCGGCAATGACTCGCGGGCGCGACGATGGCTAAGCCGAGATCAACCGGAGTATCAACCACCGGCTGAACCGCTAGGACTCTGGACGAAAGGGGCCGTAGTCCTCGGCGAAACGCCGGAGGCCGTCGAGGGCACCACTTGAGCGTTGCCACGGACTGATCAGCACGCGGGTCACCCCTGCCGCGGTGTAGCGGTCGATGTCCTCGGGACGGTTCAGGTCACCTGGCATCGTGATCTCGAGCGGAGCCGTGCGGCCGGCGCGTGCGGCAATTTCCGAGATCCGAGCCAGCGAGGGCGCCAGATCTTCGAGTCGGTGATTCATCGGCATCCAGCCGGCGCCGATGGTGGCCGCGCGCCGGAAGGCCGCGGGGCCGTCACCGCCGACGTGGAAGATCGCGTCCACCGGCTGTACGAGCTTCGGCTCAAAAGCCACCGGCTCGAAGTCGAAGAACTCACCGTGGTACTCGATCACCGGCTCGCTCCAGAGCCGGCGACAGATTTCGATCGCCTCGTCCACCCGAGCGCCGCGACGGTCGAAATCGAGGCCGACCGCATCCCACTCGGCTCGCAGCCAGCTCGAACCGATGCCGAACTCCAACCTTCCGCCTGAGAGAGCGTCTACGGTCGAAGCGGCCCGCGCCGTGACGAACGGATGGCGTAGGCCGATGTTGTAGACGTTCGTGCCGAGCCGGATCCGCTCGGTTCGGGCGGCGAGGTAGCACAGCACCCCGAGCGCGTCGAAGATCGGTATGTCAGCCGGGATCGGTGGGTGGTCGGACCCGTGATGCGGGCTACCCTCCGACGCCAACGGCACGATGAGATGCTCCGGGACCCAAACCGAGTCGTAGCCGAGCCGGTCTGCCTCCTCAGCGACCGCACCCCAGAGGCCGGGATTAACCCGACCGAGGTGGATCCCGAATTTGAGATCACTCACCGGCTTTGTCCCTCCACATGCCACTCCGATTTCATTGCGGCGTTCATTGCTGAGTTCATTGCGGTGCGGGCTAGGTGACCGCGCCGGCGATCTTGAGCTCGATGAGTTCCTCGTCGTCGATTCCGATCTCGCGCAGTATCTCGTCGGTGTGCTCAGCGAACTGCGGTGCCCGAGTGATGTCCGGCGGCGTCTCGTCGAACTGCACCGGGTTCGATACCAGTTCACGTTTGACGCCGGTGTGGTCGGTGACTGTGCGGATGTAGCCGTTGTCGCGGGCCTGTGGGTCGTTGCCGGCCTCCAAGAAATTCTGGATGAGCGCCCACTGGCCCTGAGCACCCTTCATCGCTTCACGCCACTCCTCGAGCGTGATCTCGCTGATGATCTCAGCGAGCAGCACGGCGGCCTCAGCTGAGTTGTCCATGATTTTCTGCGCGTCGTTGAACCGCTCGTCGTCGACGAGATCTTGCCGCCCGAGGCGTCCGAGGACCTCGGGCCAGTACCTACCCGGTTGCAGCATCCCCATCTGGATAAAGCGTCCGTCCTTGGTCCGGTACGGCCCACCCGAGAGCGGGTTTCGCGCCGAGCCGTTTTGCGGAGGGTCCATCGGCGGCAGCGATTCACCCAACAGCAGCGAGTGATTGATGCCGTAGGAGGCAACCCACATTCCGGTGCTGAGCAGGGAAACGTCGATCACCGAAGGCTCACCGGTGATGGCCCGCTTGTACAACGCGGCCGCGATACCGCCCGCGATCGTCATACCACCCATGTTGTCGCCGAAGGCGCCGGTGGGCTGCGGGATCATCCGGTCGAAACTCCGAGGCGTTACCGCGTTGGCGATGCCCGATCGTGCCCAGAACGAGGTCTGGTCATAGCCACCGCTGGGACCGTCCGCACCACGGACACCCTGGCCGGTGCCACGAAAGTAGATGATCTTCGGGTTGATCGCCCGGATGTCTGCTACGTCGAGGTTCAGCTTCTTCCGGGTTGCCTCCCTGAAGTTCGTGACGAACACATCGGCCGTCTTCAGTAACGCCTCCAGAACCTTTCGACCACCCGCTGACTCCAGGTCCAGACCGATGCTGCGCTTGCCGCGGTTAGGCCCTTCCATGATCGGGAAGAACTCCGTCTCGGTGAACTTGTCAAGACCCATGATGTTCACCAGCGCGCGCTGCGAGTCGCCGGTCTCGACGTGCTCGACCTTGATCACGTCGGCACCCCAGTCTGCCAACACGCCGCCGGAGGCCGGGACGAAGGTGAACTGGGCGAGCTCAACAACTCGAACGCCTTGCATCGGACCAGACATCGTCTACCTCGCAAGAAAGTTGGACTGAGTGCATAGATTGCCGCGGGACTGGACGCTAGACGGCTCTGCGAGCGCGCGCAAGTGCCCGCGCTCGTATCTCAGGAGACGCGTGTCAGGGGATTCTGGCCGAGACCTCCCCCGAGACCCCGGCCGATACGTTGCAAGCAAAGCAACGCGCTCGCGAGGAACTCGGCGAAGGGAACGGTCGGTGACCACTGGCGAAACGCGGTCTCGCCGGCGGCCAGCGCGACGCTCAGGAAGAGCTCGGCCTCGAGTTCGTTGCCAGGACGGGTCCGGCGCCGCACGAAGGATTCGATGTCCTCGCAGGTGGCGTGCTGCCGAAAAAACGGCAGTGCCTGCACCTCGGGCGATCTGAGCATCAACCACCGTGCGGCAATGAGCTTCTCGGCCCTGAATTCAGCAAACCCGACCAGCAAGGCGACGAGTGAATCCCACAGCGGTTCGTCCTCAGGACGGTCGAGCAAATGCTGCCAGGTTTCGCGCTCGCCCGGCTCGCAGTCCCGGATCAGCGCCTCCTTGCCGGCGAAGTAGTTGAAGAAGGTCGTGCGAGAAACACCAGCGGCGGCAGCGATATCCTCGATGCTGACCGCATCGAAGCCGCGCTCCATGAACAGGCGTACGCCCGCGTCTCTGATCGCGAACCAGGTGCCGAGCTTCTTACGGTCGCGGGCGCCGAGTTCGCGCCCGTCCGCCTCATACGTGTTCACACCCGGGATTCTACTGAGAATTCATGCACCCAGTACAACATTTCGCCATCGGGCAGTTCCAGGGCCGAATCGTTACCCGATGTTCCACCGCAGCGGCAGGTTGTCGAGGCCGACCTGACCGCCGTGCTCTGTGATGGGCACGCTGGGGTTCAACTCGTAGTCCGGGATGCGCTTGTGCCATTCAGTGAGACCGATGAACAACTCCTGCCGGGCCAGGTGTGAGCCGAGGCAGCGATGCGGACCGGCCCCGAAGGCGAGATGCCTGTTCTCTTCTCGATCGATCACAACCCTGTCTGCGTCGACAAATTCTTTCGGATCGCGGTTGGCCGAGGCCAGCGGAAGCCAAACCATTTGCCCTGCCTTGACCGGGCAGCCGCCAACCTCGGCGTCGGCCATCGCTTTGCGACCTGGTGACACGAAGGAGTAGTAGCGCAGGAACTCCTCGATCGCCGCCGGCCAAAGATCTGGATTCTCGTTCAGGCGACGCCTGTCGTCCGGGTGCTTGGCCAGGTGGTACGTCGAGTACGACAACTGCGCGGCGACTGTATCGAGGCCAGCCATGAACATCAGCAGACAGAACGCCAGAAGGTCGTCGTCGCTGACAGGCTCATCCTCGATCCGCCACGTCAGGGCGGCGCTCAACATGTCTTCGCGAGGTTGCTTCCGGCGCTCCTGGACCAGCGCCGAGAAGTAGCCCATGACATCCATCATTCCCTTCATCGCTATCTCGGGTGAGGAGCCACCGTGCAGGATCGCCGTTTCCCAGACCTGGAATTGCGCGGCATCGGCCACCGGCAGACCCATGATCTCCATGAAGACGGTGTTCGGGAATCGAAGCGCAACATCGGCGACGTAGTCGCACTCACCACGGTCGGCCACGTCGTCCAGGATCTCGGTCATGACCTCGTGGACTCGAGGCTTGAGTTTCGCCACGGCTCCGGGTGCAAAGAATGGCCCCAGCAGCTGACGCCAGCGCTGGTGCCGCTTACCGTCGAGCATCTCGGGGATCCAGAGGTACGGCGGGTCCGGCTCGGCGGGCGTCACCGCGCTGCTGGAGAACACCTCCGGGTCCTGAAAGCACCGGAGCATGTCTTCCATCTCGCTCACGATCCAGAACGGGTGATCCTCCGCACCCGCGACACCTGGGTGCATGCGCGCCTGCTCACGAAGCTGGTCGTAGAGCGCGAAATGCTCACCCGGACCCGATTCGACAGTGTTGACCTCGTCCAGACGAAGGATCTTGGCAGTTCCGACCTCGGTTCGCGAGGTCTCGTCGGCAACCGTCATGGTGTTCTCCTTGATTCGAATTGATTCGAAGTCTTGAACTCGGGGCCTTCGCACCAGCTGCTTCGGCCACGGTGCACCAAGCTGGGTCGATCCGGGTCGTGCCAGTGACGCCGACCACGGCGATGATTGTTTTATCTAATAAAATAAATCGGTTCCCGTCAAGACCCTGACCGAAGCCGACTAGTGCGGCGCACGGTCGATGAGGCTCTCGTATCGTCTGTGCATGGCCGAACCGAAAGTGTCTCCGACGCGCGGCCGGCCCCCGCGCGTCTCCCGCGCCGAGGTGATCGCCGCCGGCCTTCGAATCGCGCGGCGCGGCGGGTTCGCGACCTTGACCATGGCCGCGCTCGCCGACGAACTCGGGGTGTCGGCGATGACCGCCTACGGCTACGTGAGCAACAAGCAGGAGCTGTCTCAGCTCATCGTCGATGCGGTTCTGGCAGAAGTCGACGTGCCCGAGGCAGACGCGGGCAATTGGGCACAGCGGGTGGCTTTGATCGAGCGCGGCGCCAGAGATGCCCTGCTGCAGGTTCGTGGTTCTCGGCAGGTTGTAGCCGCGTACGGTCCGACCCCGCACGCAATCCGGCTGGCGGATGCGCTGATTGCCATCCTGCGCGAGGCCGGCTTCAGCCCAGTGGAGGCCACTCTCGCCTTCGATGCCCTCTTCACCTTCGTCACCGGCCAGCTGGGGCTGGACGAGGCCTTCAGCGACCCGGATCACGCACAAGTCGATGCCCCCGCCGCGTATCACCGGCCCGACAACCAGCGGACAGCGGATGAGATCTTCGACTACGGCCTGGCTGCGATCCTGCGCGGATTACAAGCGAATCTGACCAATGCAGTTGAGTAACTCGAAACCGTCTTGGCTGGAGGCGCAGTGCAGTCGTTGAGTTGGGCCGCCTCGGAAGGTCGGCGCGAGAGCGCCAAGTGGGCGATCGTGGATCATGCGATCGCGCTCTTCCTCGAGCGTGGATATGCAGAGGTCAGCATGGACGCCATCGCCTCCGCCGTGGGTGTCACGAGCAGAACGGTGTATCGCTACTTCTCCTCCAAAGAGCAAATTCTCTCAGCTTTTGCGCTCCGTTCGGCGAAGTTCCTACCGGACGCCATCGCCTCGCGACCGCGCGAAGAGCCGCCACTGGAGGCCGCGCTTCGAGCCGCTTCGGGTTGGAGTGATGCGACCGAGGAGGAGTTCTGGACCTGGGTCACGATCTGTCGAGATCTTCCGGACGAGCTGCGATATGTCGAAGGCGTGGTTCAGTCAGGATTCCGCGCGCTCGTCGCCGATGCCCTCAAGGCGCGCCTCACGCAGCCCGCCATCAGCCGCGGTGATGCCGAGCTTTTCGGCGGGGTTGCTGTGAGTGTCCTGATCTCGGTGAGCGAGCGGTCGATCATTCGAAATGAAGACCGTCGACCCTTGATCGCGGAGGCAATACGGCGCCTCAAGGCCGCCATGGTTGAGGCTTTCTGACCTTTCGATCGCAATGGATCACCCGTCGGGTCGAGACCTTGCCCAAGGATCGAGATCCTGTCATGATTTGACATCTATCGTCAAGCCATGACAGGAGCAGATTCGTGAGCGACGACCTGCATTGGGCAACAGCTGAGCAACTCCAGGGCTTGATCGCCCGGCGTGAGATCTCTCCGATCGAGGTGGTCCAGGACTGTCTGGATCGCATCGAAACCCTGGAGCCGACGCTGCATTCACTGATAACGGTCGCCGCCGATCGGGCGCTGGAAGAAGCTGCCGAGGCCGAGACTGCGGTGCTCAGCGGCGCTGCGCTCGGCCCATTGCACGGAGTGCCCGTCACGGTGAAGGACGAGGTTTGGACCGAAGGCATCGCCTCGTCCGGCGGATCCTTGGTCTTTGCCCGGTTCACCCCCGATCGGGACGGCACCGTGGCCGAGCGGCTGCGCCGGGCGGGAGCGATCATCGTTGGCAAGACCAGCCTGCCCGAGTTTGCGTCCTGGCCGAGATCGAAGAACCGACTGGGCCCGGAGTCTGTGAATCCGTGGGATCCGACCAGGATCTCGGGAGCTTCCAGCGGCGGCTCGGCGGCGTGTGTCGCGGCTGGTCTGGTGCCGCTCTCTGTGGGTTCGGACGGCGGCGGCTCGATCCGCATCCCTTCGTCGTTGTGCGGTGCGACCGGTCTGTATCCCACGCCCGGACGGGTGCCGAGTTACGGCAGCTTCAGCTACAGCCTGGCAGGCAGCCTCGGACCCATCGCCCGGAACGTGCGCGATGCCGCGTTGCTCCAGCACGTCATCGCCGGGCCGGACCGCAGAGACGCAGCTGCGTTGACCGACGCGCCGCCCGACGTGTTCGAGCGCCTCGAGCTGGGTGTGATCGGAACCCGCATCGCCTTCTCGCCCGATTTTGGACGCATCTCCGTGGCAGCGCCGATCCGCCAAGTAGTGGGGCAGGCCGTGGACCAACTCGCTGAGCTCGGCGCAATCGTCGAGTTGCTCGACCGACCTATCGAGCACCCGTGGGGTGAGCCCGATGGACTGCTCGCCCTTCAGGCGGAGGTTGCGGCACGATCGTGGGATCTCAATGACAATCCCGAACAGGCGCCCGACCTGAGCGGTGCTCAGGACTGGATGTGGTCAGTCTTCGCCGAGACCGTCCCGTTCACTCAGCGAGCGGAGTTTCTCGAGCTCTGCTCGGCCAATCGTGGCCTGCTGGCCCCGCACTCGCAGCTGAGCATCGGCCGTGAGCAGCCGATTCCGGACGCGGCTGAGATTCAGCGTCAGGACGATCTCCGTCGAAGCGTGCTGGCGCTCTTTGATCGTTATGACGTCATCTGTTCACCGACGATGGCGGTCCTGGCTCCGCTCGCACCGCCGAACTGGGGATCGCCGTATGCCGATCCCTACATGGGAACCAACTTCACCTTCATTGCCAATCACATCGGTGCTCCCGCGGCATCCATTCCGTGCGGCTTCGTCGACGGGCTTCCGGTAGGCCTACAGGTCATCGGACGACCCGGCGACGAGGCGGGCGTGCTTCGGGTCATTCGCGCCTATGAGCAAGCTCGGCCGTTGACCACCGAGGAGCTGCGGCCCACGCCGATGAGCCCTCGCTGAGGAGCGCGCTGTGCCGGCGCCGGCCTCAGTCGCGGGCAAAGGCCATCGCGGCCTCGTTGGCTAGGTCGACAAATGGTTCACCGCTGACGTCCACCACTGCTTGCACGATGGTGCCGCCGACGAGGGGCCAAGGCGACTGTCCCGGGTAGTCGTCGGTAACCGGCTCCGCGGTGTCCTTACCGATGTTGAGCCCTTCGCCTGCGATCGAGAACTTGCCCGGTTGGGTCTTGATCCGGCCTTCGCCAACCTTTGTTGTGCCGATATGCAGGCTCAGGATTCCTTCGGTCGGCATCGTGTTGCCATCACGTTCGAAGGTGGCAGAAAATACGCTTTGCCCCGCTGAAATCGGTTGATCGGATTCAACGAATTGCTCGACCATGCCGACCCAGTTGTAGACGTATTTCAGCTTTCCGTCCTTTAGATAAAGGGCATGGCCGCCGAAGCGAGCGCCATGAGAGAAGAGCACGCCACTGGCGTCCGTGCTGTCGAGGTTTGCTTCGACGGCGACCGTGTACGAGCGGTTGCGTAGGTTCGGCGCGGCAGACTCCGGGACTTCGGCGCAACCGGGATAGAAGACGTACCTGTTGCGCGGCTTCGCGATCTGTGGACGCTCTGTTCCCAGGATTTCGACGACGCTTCGATTCTCCAGTGGGAGAGCCTGATACTGCCCCGCTTGCGCCCACCACAGCGCGATCAGTTCCTGCAGTTTCTCTGGATGCTCGCCGGCCAGGTCATGGCACTCGCTCGGGTCCAGGTCGGTATTGAAAAGTTCCCAGCGCTGCGTCGCGTATTCAGCCCACATATCCGGCGCGGAGGGGGACACATTGGCGGCCTTCCAGCCTTCGTGCCAGATGGCGGCCGTTCCGCCCATTGAATAGAACTGCGTGCTCTTGGCCGTCTTCGCTGCCGGGTCGTTGAAGCTGCCGGCGAAGCTGACGCCCTCGAGCGGTTTCTGGGTGTAACCCTTGAGAACCTCAGGAAGACTGACATCAAGGCATTCGTACACGGTCGGAACGATGTCGATGGCGTGCGTGTACTGAGTTCGCACGCCCCGGCCGGTAATGCGGCTGGGCCAGGAGACGATCAGTGGATCAGCCGTACCGCCCTCATAGTTGGAGTAGCGCTTCCACATCTTGAACGGGGTGTTGAACGCCCACGCCCACCCGGTCGGATAGTGGTTGTAGGTCAGTGGGGTGCCGAGGACATCCAAGAACGCGAGGTTGTCCTCGATCTTGTCCGGAAGGCCGTTGAAGATCTTGTTCTCGTTGACCGACCCGTTCGGCCCGCCCTCGCCAGAGGCACCGTTGTCCGACACCAGCACGATCATCGTGTTCTCGAGTTGGCCACTCTGCTCGAGATAGTCGAGCAACCGACCGATTTCGTGGTCAGCGTGGCTGAGGAATCCGGCGTACACCTCTGCCATCCGTGAGAACAACCGCTTCTCCTCGTCGCTGAGGGCGTCCCAGGGGCGGACCGTATCCAGCTCCGGCCAGCCCTTTTCGCCGGAGACACTGCGCTCATCGATGTAGGGGTTGATGGGCGACAACTCACTGTGCTCGGCAAGCAGCCCCATCTTCTTCTGGCGGTCGAAGACCAGCCCGCGGTAGGCCTCATAGCCCATGTCGAACTTGCCACGGTATTTGTCCGACCATTCCACCGGCGCGTGATGAGGCGCATGGCAGGCGCCGGGGCAGTAGTAGAGGAGGAACGGCTTCTCAGGCGCGACTGCTTTAGCGTCCCGAATGAAGGCGAGCGCATGGTCTGTGATGTCAGTGCCGAAGTGGTAGCCCTCCTCGGGCGTCGAGGGCTGGTCGACAGTGTGATTGTCGTGGACGAGGTCCGGATACCACTGGTTGGTCTCGGCTCCGAGGAAACCGTAGAACCGCTCGAACCCGCGCCCCACCGGCCACTGCTTACGTGTTGACGCAAGGTTCATCTCATCCTCAGGAGTCAGATGCCACTTGCCCACCGCGTAGGTGTTCCAACCGCGTTCGCCGAGCACCTCGGCCAAGTTCCCACACTCAAAAGGAATGTGACCGCTGGAGTTCGGAAAGCCTGCCGCCGCCTCGGTGATGCTCGCCATGCTGTTCGTGGTGTGATTACGTCCAGTAAGCAGGCACGAGCGTGTCGGCGAACACAACGCCGTCGTATGGAAGTTCGTGTAGACAAGGCCGTTGCCCGCGATCCGGTTGATATTCGGCGTCTCGATCAATCCGCCGAACGGCTCCATTGCCGAAAATCCGACATCGTCCAACACGATATAGAGGATGTTCGGGGACTCGTCCGGAGCGATCGGCTGCGCGAACGGCGTCCAATCCGGCGTCGACTTGGTGATGTCGACGTTCACAACACCCTTGAATGCATTGACCATCTCGGACTGCTCCCTCACGTGTGACGGCCCGAAGCGGACGGGCTCAGGTGCTTAACCATCGGAAACGGACAGGACACACCGGCGACCTAGTCGTGCGCAGGTGCATCTTCACTGTGACCAACGGTCCCCTTCGGGGCCTCATCACTCGAGGGTGAAACCATCCGAATCTCTCCCGACGAGGAGGTCCGCAGCCCGGTGTTTCCTAGGTGTTAGCCAGCTTGAGCTCGTTCAGTTGATGGCCCCCGCCAGCGGGCGAGGTTGTTGCGGGTGGCGAGCGTGTCCGGGTGATCGGGCCAGTCATTGCCCGCTCTGGTGAGTGACGGTGGAGCTACTGAAATTACAACCGTCGCTGTGTTGCAGTCACTCGCCGCCAATGCCAGCCGACTGAAGACGTCGACAGGTTCGGAAGGTTGACGGTGTCTCACGCGAATCTCCAATCAAACGGTCTCACGCGAATCTCCAATCAAACGCAGGACAAGCCCAGGCGGATGGACGATTTCTCCTGTCCGCGCAAGTTAAAACGCGAGACAAGCAACACATTAACGAGAGCCCCATAACTTCGGTACTCTTCGGACATGGCTGACATCGCAAGCGCAACCACAGACGAGCCAGCGCTGATCAACATGAGCCCGGAAGTCCGGGATGTCCTTCTGGTATTGGCAAAAAGTGGCGATCGGGTCGGCCAGCTCGCCGAAGATATCGCGGTGAGCGGGCGTGGTCGCGTCTCCATCGCTGACTGCGAGACGCGCGCTGATCTGCGACGTATCCTTGATGCTTTGGATCGACCGGCGCTCGCGGCCCAACGAGGTGAGCCTGAGTGGGCTGGTCCCGGTCTCATCCAGCGGGCGTCGGTAGCCCTGCTGCGACAGAACGTCAGCGTTTATCTTGCCGCCGAGATGATCGGCACATTGGAGTTGTGCAGGGATTTCGCCGAGATGGTCGCCATTGCGGCCGGCCGCAACCACAACGAGCAGTTGCGCGCCACCGCGGAATCCATGCGCTTCCGCCTCGAACCGCCGGCGTAGTACGGCGGCGGCGGAACATCAGGAACGGACAGCATTCCCAAATTCGTCAACGAAGATCTGAATGCGCTGCCTCATATGGTTAGACAGGACCGCTATGTTGTGGCCCACCCGGCACTCCAAGTGAAAGCCGAAGCCCGCCAAGGCACTGATCTCCCTGTCCAACACCGCTGTACGTTGCTGCGACGTCATAAGCTGATCGTTGTGCGTCCGGTTTGCTGTAGTCACGATTCCGTAATCCACAACGCAACGACTGAGTGACGCTAGCTGCTCGTCCGACGGGTCGCACCCCGACCGGCATTCGAAAGTCTCCATAGTCGGCATCGACATCGTGCCGGAGGAGCTCGGGTTCCGGTGGAGCGTGAGGATCGCCTTCCGGCTGCAGAGTGGGCAATACACTCGACGAAGTTCTCTACCTGTCATCGCTGCCCTTCCGGCTACCGTTGATCGACGTGCCTACTCACGGTAATCATCACGTCAGTCCGGCAAAATCCTGAAAGCGTGGTCCTCAATCCGCTGAACGCGAGGAGTCCTCGCACCGGATCCGGCGCGGCCGCTCCCGCCACCCAATAAGCTGGGGAGATGTTTACCCCTTCACATGAAGTCTTCAGGCGTCATCCGGTCGCGTCCGCGAGCGATGTCGACCAGGCTCAATCCGCGATAAGCGAGGCGTTTCTGCCGGTTGACCTGGTCGATGTCTCGACCTCTACGAACCTGAGTATGTCACTGAATGTGATCAAGGTCGGGCACGTCACAGCGGGTTACCTGCGGCTCGGTGACGCCATCCGAGTGCGTACCGCAGACGCGACGAACTATCACATCGACATCCCGGTGGCCGGTCGGGCGACGATGCGGAGCGGGCGCCGCGATCGCGTCTACTGCACCCGCCGCACGGCGGCGGTATTCATGCCAGGACTACCGGCGGATCTCGACTGCGATCGAGATTTAGCCCAAGTGTGTTTGATGTTGGCTCCGGCGGAGCTGCAGTCGCAGTTGGAGAAACTACTCGGACGAAGTGTCAACCGACCGCTCGATTTTTCCTCTGAGATGGACCTGACCACCACATCGGGTCGGATGTTCTTGCAAGCGTTGCAGATAATCGATACCGCCTCCGAGGATGGCGCTGGGGTGTTGGAGTATCCCCTTGCGGCGCAGCGGCTAGAGCAGGTTTTGGTGCAGAGCCTCCTGCTGTCCCAACCGCACAACTACTCCGACGCGCTTCGCGCCGATTCAGCTGCCGCGGGAGCGCGTCCGGTCGCTCGGGCGGTCGAGGTTTTGCGGGCGACACCTGGACATGCTTGGACCGTTGCCGAGTTGGCGTTCGAGGTTTCGATCAGCGTCCGAAGCCTGCAGGAGGGCTTCCGGAGATCGTTAGGTTGCGCACCGATGGCATACCTCCGTCGGCTTCGGCTCGAGCGGGTGCGCAGCGAACTGGCAGCCGCTGAACCTGGTTCCGTAACGGTGACAGATGTTGCCGCGCGATGGGGCTTCACCCACCTGGGCTGGTTCGCCGCCGCGTATCGGGGCCACTTCGGAGAACGGCCATCAGATACCCTCAAGGCAAAGCCGCACTGTATTCCCTTTACATACGAATGAATTCCGGGTCTGGACATCGCAGTCACATCATGCCTCGAACGAGAGTTCAATCGTTACACGGTGCCGAGTGTCACCTTGACGGTTCGGGTCTTGCCGTCACTGGTGTGTACCGTCACGTCCACGGTTTGACCGGGGCGGAGGGTCGCGAGTACTGCATTGAGCACCTCCGCGGTCGGAGTGGACACACCATTGACTGCCACGATGGTGTCGCCTGGCTTGAGCCCTGCCTTGGCCGCGGCTCCATCCGGTTGGACGCTGACTATGCCGGCGCCGACCGGCTTGCCACTGGCGTCGGCCACGGTTGTGACGGTGGCGTTGAGCCCCGCGCGATGAGAGTTGGTCACCTTGCCGGTGGCTATGAGCTGGCTGGCGATGTCCTTTGCAGTGTTGCTGGGAATCGCGAATCCGATGCCAGGCGCGGTCCCCCCGAGCTCCTGGTCGACGGCAGCCAGGGTGGGGATGCCGATCACTTGATTGTCCAGATTGACCAACGCGCCACCGCTGTTGCCCGGGTTGATGTCTGCGCTGGTCTGCAGGCAATCGGTCAGTGTCGCTCCAAGCGAATCGGCCGAGGCCGGCTCGGTGACCGTGCGACCCGTCGCCGAGATGATGCCATTCGTGACGCTGCTGGCCAGCCCTAGCGGGTTGCCCATCGCCAGGACGATGTCGCCGACCTCCTGCTTGCTCGAGTCGCCGAAGGCGGCCGGGTGCAGATTGCTCACTCCGCCTACCTTGACCACCGCTAGGTCGCCTGCTGGATAGCTGCCGACCAAGGTGGCGGCCACGGTTACGGTGCTGTCCGCGAGGGTGACCTCGAATGACGTCGCGTGGCCCACCACATGGGCGTTGGTGACGATGTCGCCTTTGTCGTCGAACACGACACCGGAGCCAAGGGAGGTGCCGGTGCTGATGAGGACAACCGAGGGGAGCACGGTTCGGATCGTCGTCACGAATTCGGTCTCGAGAGCGTTGCTGCTGGCGGGGGCCGACAACGCGGTCGCTGAGGCTGACGCCGTCGCCTGCCGTCGCGACGAGGACCTGCATCCAGCCACCAGCAGCGTTGCTGCCAGGACCAGGGCCAGGGCCACAGTTCGACGAGAAGTGCGGTTCATGGTCCTGATCCTCAAACTCAGTCGCCCACGGCGTCGTGGACCTCGCGTAGTGAACTGCGCGGTATTGGTGGCTCTGCGGGATCAATCGGACGGCCTACTTGGTCTGCCGGGTTGAACCACGGTGCGGAAATGAATCCATGGGGCCGAAGATCAGGCCGCCCGTCAGGAGGCAATCTGATTCCGGCCGCTCAGCGGACGTTTGCCGTCGCCGACTTGGAGAAAGGGTAGGGAATGGAAGCCACACCGACCCCAGCACCAATACCCATGCCGTTGCCTGAAGTGCTCGACCCGAACCGACCATCGCTCAAAGCAAGCTTGGAGATGGCCGACGGGGCCGAAAAGGTACGTCTGCTGACTGAGGCACTCGAGAAAGTCAGCGCGTACGGGCACGTGCTGTGGCACGACGTCGACGCCCTGCGCCACTACTTACTCGCCAGCGCGCCGTCCGATCCGTACCTGCCCGGTCCGCACCGGGTCGGTGCATCTCCGACTGGACCCGACGATGACGAGGGCTGGAACAACTGGATCGCCGCGTACGCCGAGGCAACGTCAGTCTTGGCGGGACCGCACGGCGACTCCGGGTTCGGTCTTCATGAAGCGCGGCACGAGGCACAGATTCGTCGCTCGGCGCCTAACATCCTCCTGCTGGCCAAACTACGGCTTCACTCGCCACCTGCCTGACACCTAAGCCGCTGCATCAGGTTCTCTGATCGGGAACATTTTCCAGTCGTTCTCGCGGGAGTCGTTAGGCCGGCGTATTTCGCATGGCAAGGAACTCGTCGGGAGTCAGGTAGTAGGGATTGGGCATCTCGAGAGCCCCTAAGAACACCCTCGGATGGACCTTGAGAATGTCGAGGACGAACGAGCCGCTCGCATTGCTGAGGTCATACAGACACAGGATCGACTGAGGACCCTGGCCTGCCAGGCGATTGAGCTCCGACTCGTACCGAATCAATGCGTCTCCGGCGGGCAGCTGCGAGCCCCACCAGGCGGCGTCCGCGGTCAGGCGGACCGTGTCGAAGCCGGCTCTGACGCTTTGGTCGATCCGTGCTTGCCAGAAAGCCAACATCTTCTCGATGTCGAACTCGTCTGGTGTGAAGAAGGTGTCGTCAGTGCCGCCGACCTCCAGCTGTCCAGAGCTGATGCGGCCCTGTGGATCGAGGTCTGCGTCGAGGCCGTCGACCAGTTCCGAGGGAGTGGGATCCCCGACGAAAGCGATGCATTTGCTACCGGAGCGAAGTCCCTCGCGGACATAGGGCACCATCGTGTCCATCCGCTGGGCATGACGGGTGTATAGCGCGCAGACGTGCTCGCCGGCGGAAATGGCGCCGGTACCGGGTGCCGGAATGTTCATGCTGACCTTGGTCCGTTCTGGCGACGCGGTCGCCGATTCCTAGCCTGGATTGACCGGCGAGAGATCGAACTTCCTGAACGAGCCGGTGATAATTCAGGTCTTGGCACAGGCATCGCGGCCTCCTTGAGTGACTATGTCGTGTTAGGCGCTGTCGACGATCCGCCACGCGCGGGTCGCTACGTGCAGGTTCAGGCGGCTCTCGACCTCGGCCAGATCGAATCCGCTCAGCTCACGGATGCGGCGCAGGCGGTAACGCAGGGTGCTCCGGTGGATGAGGAGTGCCGCGGCGGTCAGGTCGTAGTTACCGCCGTGGTCGAGGTATTCTGCCAGCGTCTCGACGAGAGTTGTGTGCCTCTTGGCGTCGTATTCGATCAACGAGCCCAGCCAGAGGGTGACGTAGGCGGCGATCTCACCGCCCAGCTCACCAATCGCGAGGATGCGGTAGATGCCGAGGTCCTCAAATGTCGTGACACCGTGTGGCGTCCTCGACTTGGCCCGAATCGCCACTGCGTGCTTCGCCTCCTCGTACGACCTGGGCAGGTCACCAGAGGCGTTAGCCGGTCCACCAATGCCAACAGAACCGGTGACGCTGTGCAGCTCACGGCAGATTCGGTTGTAGAGGTCTTTGGCCGGCGGGTCGCCAGCGACCAGCAGGACGATGTTTTTGGAGCGTCGTGCGATCAGCGATTTGAGTCCGAGCTGAGTGGTTGCGCGTTCAACGGAAGACGCGAGGAGTTCGTCGTCGGCCAAACCGCTCCAGCGGATGACGACCGCTCGGTGGGGCACCGTGAGGTCGTGTCCGACGGCCGCGGCCCGAACGACGGCGTTGTCGCTGTCGTCGGTTCCCGTTATCAGGTCGTCGACGAGCTGACGGCGCAGTCGCAGTTCGACTTCGACCAGGCTGCGGCGATGGGCTAGTTCCATCCCGAGCACCACCGCTGCGTGTTCGAGCACGAAGAACTCGTAGTCGCCCGCTACCCGACGTGGATCGGCCAGCACCACCGCGCCGAGTATCTCGTTGCCCGGTCGGGCCAGCGCGAGCAGGCGGCCCTTGGCCCGGACTGCACGGCCGGCGCGGGCGATTGCGGCTTGACAGATCTCGTCACGTACCGCGCTGGACAGCGGTTCGTACTTGTTCTGGCTGTCCTGCGCGGCCCATTGTTGAATGTTGCCGAACGCGTCCTCGACCGCGGCGGCCAATCCCGTGAGGTCGCGCAACGCCTTCACTAGCGCGGCTGGGACATCGGCAGCTCTCGATGCCTCAGTGAGCATCTCGTGCATGCGGGTCCGGCGTTCCAGATCCTGCACGGTGGTCCGGAGTTGCTCGTTGACGGCTGCGCGTTCTTCGTTCATCGCCCGCAGGCCCACTGTGTACTGCGCGACCTCGCGGTAGAGGGCCGCATTTTCCAGAGCGGCCGCGGTCTGTCGGACAAGCACGTCGAGCAAGAAGAGCTCGTATCTCTGCGGCTCCTCCGGGGCGCTCACCGCAACACATCCCCGGCAGCCTGACAGGCTGATCAAGGGCATCGCCCAGCCCCACGGCGAACCGTCGACGTCCACCCGGCCGCCCTGTGCGCCGGCGTCCGCAACTTGGCTGGCCAGGCTCTCCGGGACATCGCGGCCGATATCAACGGGCACCATCGAGTCAGCCTCGTTCAGAAAGGCCGCCTCGACTCGCAACGAACCCAAGGACGGGAAGGACGACGTGCACAGTCGCATGATCGCTGCGCCGTCCCGTTCGCCGAACATCATCATGGAGACGGTAAAGAGCCCATACAGATCGGAGACCTGCGCGCGGCCTGTCGCACCGTCATACCCGGTGGCCTGCGCATACCCGGTGCCCTGCGGCAGATCCGTCATGCGATCACTTCCGAACGGAAGAGGCCGCCGCTAATTGTGGCGTTGGAGAAATGTACTCCCAAACGGGGCTGACTATGACGCTAGGTGCACCTTCATCCTGACCTCCCAGGTGGATTCGGACCGTGACGTTGGCCCCGCAGGGACCACGCGCCACTGGGGCCGCCCTTGCCAACGTGTAACTGGCATATCCACTTGAGGAGGATCTGATGACACTGATGCGTTTCGACCCCTTCCGCGAGCTAGACAAGCTCGGCGAGCGGATGCTCTCAGGCGGCCCGCTGCGCGCCATGCCGGCCGAGGCATTCCGCCGAGGCGACAACTTCTACGTGCTGATCGACGTGCCCGGTGTCAGGACCGAAGACATACAGGTCACCGTGGAACGCAACGTCGTGAACGTGCAGACAGAACGGATCTCACCCCGCCAGGACGGGGACGAAATCCTGGTGGACGAGCGCCCACACGGCCGCTCCAGCCGGCAATTCTTTCTCGGCGACAACCTCGATCCCGCGAACTTGAATGCGACCTACGAGCAGGGGGTGCTAACCATCACCATCCCGGTCGCCCCGGAGAGCAAGCCGCGCCAGATCAAGATCGCCTCAGGCGACCGCGAACGCCACGGGCAAATCGACGATGCCCGCACCGTCGACGTCGGCTCGGGCGATCAACAACCAGCCGGCGACCAACAGCCAGCCCACGCCTGAGGAGGCCATGAAGACCACAAGGGATCGGCGCGTCACCGGATTTCACAACAACTGCGCCGACTCTGGGGGCCCTCGCCCACTGGGCCGCCGCCCTTCGCATCGATCCGGGTGATCTGCCGAGCAGGTATGAGGTGCTCGTCGATTCCGAAGTTGCAGACCAAGCACTCGATTTGCTGAACCGGGCCTCGCCCCCCGGTGGCAAGAACCAGTCGGGTGTCTAAACGACGATCAGGAGAGGACCGCGCCATGGCTAAGGCCGTAGGTATAGATCTGGGCACCACCAACTCTGTTATCGCCGCTTGGGAGAACGGGGCACCCACCGTCATTCCCAACGCCGAAGGGCAGCGGACCACACCTTCGGTGGTCGCGTTCACGGAATCCGGTGAACGCCTGGTCGGCCAACTGGCCCGCAGGCAGGCGATCCTCAACCCGAAGGGCACCATCTACTCCGCCAAGCGGTTCATCGGCCGCAAATACGACGAGGTCGAAGAGGAAGCAAAGGCAGTTACGTTTGATGTCGTCCCCGGCCCAGATGGGGCAGCCCGCCTCAAGGTGCGCGACAAGCTCTACGCCCCGGAGGAGATCAGCGCGCTCGTGCTGCGCAAGCTCGCCGAGGACGCCGGCAAGTTCCTCGGCGAACGGGTCACCGAGGCCGTCGTCACCGTGCCGGCGTACTTCAACGACGCTCAGCGCCAGGCCACCAAGGACGCGGGCCGCATCGCGGGCCTGGAAGTGCTGCGCATCATCAACGAGCCGACCGCGGCCGCCTTGGCCTACGGGCTGGACAAGAAGGGTCACGAGACCGTGCTCGTCTTCGACCTCGGTGGCGGCACCTTCGACGTCAGCATTCTCGATGTCGGCGACGGTGTGGTCGAGGTGCGCTCGACCGCCGGTGACACCCATCTCGGCGGCGACGACTTCGACCGCCGCTTGGTCGACTATCTGGCCGACAACTTCAAGCGGGACGAGGGCATCGACCTGCGCTCGGACCCGCAGGCGCTGCAGCGTCTGTTCGAGGGGGCAGAGAAGGCCAAGGTCGAACTGAGTTCGGTGACCCAGACTCAGGTCAATCTCCCGTTCATCACCGCCGGGGCCGATGGCCCGAAGCATCTGACCAGCACCCTGACGCGGGCCACGTTCGAAGAGATCACCCACGATCTCATCGAACGCACGCTCGGCCCCGTGCAACAGGCGATGAGCGATGCAAAGGTCACCGCGAACGACCTCGATGAGGTCATCCTGGTCGGAGGGTCCACGCGCGTCCCTGCCGTTCAGGCCCTGGTCCGCCGACTCACCGGTGGCAAGGACCCGAACATGACGGTCAACCCTGACGAGGTCGTCGCGCTCGGTGCCGCCATTCAGGCCGGCGTACTCAAGGGCGAGGTCTCCGACGTGCTGCTGCTCGACGTCACCCCTCTCTCGCTCGGTGTCGAGACTCGCGGTGGCATCATGACCAAGATCATCGATCGCAACACAACGATCCCGGCGCGGCGGAGCGAGACGTTCTCCACGGCGGCGGACAACCAGCCGGCCGTCGACATCTCCGTGCTGCAGGGTGAGCGCGAGCGGGCGTCGGACAACCGGGTGCTCGGACACTTCCAGCTGACCGACATCCGGCAGGCGCCGCGCGGTGAGCCGCAGATCGACGTCACGTTCGACCTCGACGCGAACGGGATCCTCAGCGTCAACGCACGCGACAAGGACACCGGCAAAGAGCAGGGCATCACCATCAGCGAGAGTGCGAACCTCGACAAGTCCGAGGTCGAGCGGATGGTGGCCGAAGCCGAGCGCAACCGCGGCGAGGATCAGGCCCTACGTGAGCAGGTCGACGCGCGCAACGAGCTCGACAGCGCCGCCTACCAGCTCGAGCGGCGGCTGGCCGAGTTCGGTGACGCCGCTCCCGTGCACGAGAAGGCGCGCGCCGAGATGTTGATCGCCGACGCCCGGCAAGCCTTGAAGGACGAGGCGCCGCTCGCCCGGGTGCGCGAACTGACCGGCGAACTGCAGCAGGCCGCGCAGGCGTTGAGTGCTGCACGGGCCGGCGGGTCTTCGTCAGGCGGGTCGTCGGGCCAGTCGGAGCCCGGGGGTGGCTTCGGGGCCGAGGCGGACGACGACGACGTGATCGACGCCGACTTCAACCCCGCCTGAGGAGGACCGGATGCCGCCCGACAGCGCGGATGTCGACCGTGCAAATCCCAACCGTGCAGATCCCAACCGTCCAGATCCCAACCGTCCAGATCCCAACCGTGCAGATCCCAACCGTCCAGATCCCGACCGTGCGGATCTCGATAGCGCGGACCAGAGCCCACCAGACGGCTACGGGCGTCGCCCCGATGCTCCGGTGGACGATTGGGAGGACCGCGCGCGCCGCGCGGTGGCCGACCTCGACAACGTGCGCAAACGACACGTCCGTGAACTGCAGAGCGCCAGCGCAGCCGAGCGGGCGCAAGTCGCGGCTGGCTGGCTGCCCGTGATCGACAACCTGGAGCTAGCCCTGGCCCACGCAGACGCCGACCCGGCGAGCATCGTGGAGGGAGTTCGCGCAGTACGGGACCAGGCGGTCGCCGTTCTGGCTCGGTTGGGCTACGCACGTCGCGACGAAACTGGCGTGCCGTTCGACCCGGCACAGCACGAGGTCCTGACCGTCGTCGAGGACCCCGATGCCCCGCCGGGCACGGTGGTTCAGGTGCTTCGGCCCGGCTACGGGGACGCCGAACGGCAGCTGCGCCCGATGGCCGTCGCGGTATCGCGCAAGCCGGAATGATCCGACATGGCCCGCGACTACTACGAGGTACTCGGCGTCGACAGGGGCGCCTCACCAGACGAGGTACAGCGCGCCTACCGCAAGTTGGCCCGCCAGTACCACCCTGACGTCAACAAGGACCCGAGCGCCGAGGATCGGTTCAAGGAGGTCAACGAGGCGTATCACGTCCTCGCTGACCCTGATACCCGCGTTAAATATGACCGGTTCGGGCCCGACTTCCGGCAGATCCCGGACGACTTCGTCGGCGCTGCAGCGGGTGGCACCGGCGGGTTCGGTCGCGCCGGATCATCCGGATCAGCTCAGCGACCCGGCGGCGGCCCGCGCGTGTACACCTCTCAAGGCGGCAGCGGGATCAACATCGAAGACCTGCTCGGCGGCATGGGTGGTGGCGTGGGTGGCTTCGACAGCATCTTCGACTCCTTCCGTGCCAGCGGCCCGGTCGCCGGAGCTGATCAGGAAGCCGAGATCCAGCTCACGGTCGAAGAAGCCCTCACCGGCGGCAAGCGGCACATCACGCTCAGCTCCGGTGTGGGCGAGCGGTCCTACGACGTCACGATCCCGCCCGGCGTCACCGACGGCCAGCGCATCCGGCTGGCCGGCCAGGGCGGCCAGGGCGGCCAGGGCGGCGGCCGCGGTGACCTCTACCTGGTGGTTCGCATCAAACCGCACCCCCGCTTCCGGGTGGAGGGCCGCGACATCTACGTCGACCTTCCCATCGCGCCGTGGGAGGGCGCGCTCGGGGCAACGGTTCCCGTGGTGGGGCCAGGCGGTGAGCTCAAGGTGACGGTGCCGGCCGGCACGTCGAGTGGTCGCCGGCTGCGGCTGGCCGGCGAAGGGATGCCGAATCGCAAGGGGAAGCCCGGCGACCTGTACACCGTCGTCCAGATCATGGTGCCGAAGCGGCTGAAGAAACGTGAGCGAGAGCTGTTCGAGGAGCTGGCATCCGTGTCGAGCTTCGATCCGAGAAGCGAGAAGAAATGACCATGCCGAGGTCAGGGAGCACCGGGGCCGGCTACGCGATCGCCATCGTGCCGAGCGCGCCACGCGTCGGGTTGGAGACGTTCGCCCGCCGCGCCGGCGTACACCCTGAAATGGTGGAGCGCTACGTCGCGCTCGGTCTCCTCGATGAGCATCGTGACGCGAACGGCGCGCTGTGGTTCGCGCCGAACCAATTGCCTGAGCTGGCGCGCATTCGTCGACTGCGGGCCGGTCTGCAAGTGAACTATGCCGGTCTCGGCGTGGTCATCGACCTGCTCGACCGCATCCAGCGTCTCGAGGACGCACTGCGCAAACAACGCCCATTGAGGAGCCAACCATGGACATGAACCGGTTGACACAGAAGTCCCAACAGGCATTGCAGGAGGCGCAAAGCATCGCCACCCGCTCGGGGCACACCGAGGTGGACAGCGAGCACGTGCTCCTGGCGGCGTTGCTGGACCAGGACGGACTCGCGCCGCGACTGCTGTCCCTGGCCGGTGCCGATGTCGACGGGCTGCGCGCCGATGTCGAGGCCCAATTGGCCCGCCGTCCAAAGGTGTCGGGATCCGGCACGACGCCAGGGCAGGTTTCTATAACCCAACGCCTCGGCCGGGTCCTGGACTACGCCGACCGCGAGGCGAAGCGACTCAAGGACGAGTACGTGTCCGTCGAACACCTGCTTCTCGGCTTGATCGAGGAGGGTGGCTCCGGAGCCGGCAAGATCAACCTGACTGATCACGGCCTCACGCGGGACTCGCTGCTCGCCGCGCTCACCGAGGTTCGCGGCAACCAGCGGGTGACCTCCGCGACGCCCGAGGGAGCGTACGAAGCGCTGGCGAAGTACGGCCGCGACCTGGTCGACGACGCGCGAGACGGCCGCCTCGACCCGGTGATCGGCCGGGACGAGGAGATCCGGCGCGTCATCCAGATTCTGTCGCGCAAAACGAAGAACAACCCTGTGCTCATTGGCGATCCTGGCGTGGGCAAGACCGCGATCGTCGAAGGCCTCGCGCAGCGCATCGTGCGGCGCGACGTTCCCGAGGGCTTGCGCGACAAGACGATTTTCTCCCTGGACATGGCGTCGTTGGTCGCCGGAGCGAAGTATCGCGGCGAGTTCGAAGAGCGGCTCAAGGCCGTGCTCGCCGAGGTCACGGCCGCTGAGGGTCGGATCCTGCTGTTCATCGACGAGGTGCATACGGTGGTCGGGGCCGGAGCGGCCGAGGGCAGCATGGATGCCGGCAACATGCTCAAGCCGATGCTTGCGCGGGGCGAACTGCACCTGATTGGTGCCACAACGCTCGACGAGTACCGCAAGCACATCGAGAAGGACGCTGCCTTCGAGCGCCGGTTCCAGCCCGTCCTTGTCGACGAGCCCTCCGTGGAGGACACCATCTCGATCCTGCGCGGCTTGCGCGAACGCCTTGAGATCTTCCACGGCGTCAGGATCCAGGACAACGCGCTGGTCGCCGCCGCCACGCTCAGCCACCGCTACATCGCCGACCGGTTCCTGCCCGACAAGGCGATCGACCTGGTGGACGAGGCCTCGGCCCGGCTACGCACCGAGATCGACTCGATGCCGGCTGAGCTCGATAGCCTGACCCGCCTGGTGATGCGACTGGAGATCGAGGAGGCGGCCCTCGAAAAGGAAAAGGACAAGGCCAGCAAGGCACGGCTGGAGGAGTTGCGAAAGGAATTGGCCGACCTGCGGGCCGAGGCCGACGCGAAGCGGGCCCAATGGGAGGCCGAGCGACAGGCCCTACGCCGAATCCAGGAGCTACGCAGTGACCTGGAGCGATTGCGGCAGAAAGCGGAGGAGGCCGAGCGCCAGTACGACCTGAACCGCGCGGCCGAGCTGCGCTACGGCGAGACCGCCGAACTGGAGCGGCGCCTGGCCTCCGAGGAGGAGCGGCTCGCCAACAAACAGGGCGGCAGCCGCATGCTGCGCGAGGTGGTGACTGATGACGAGATCGCTGAGGTGGTGGCGGCCTGGACCGGCATCCCGATCACCCGGCTGCAAGCAGGCGAACGGCAAAAGGTGCTCGAACTCGATCAGATCCTGCACGAGCGGGTGATCGGCCAGGAAGAGGCCGTGCAGCTGGTGACCGACGCGATGATCCGGGCCCGTTCCGGGATCAAAGACCCGCGTCGGCCGATCGGGTCGTTCATCTTCCTCGGGCCTACCGGGGTCGGTAAGACGGAGCTGGCCCGGACGCTCGCCGCCACACTCTTCGACACCGAACAGAACCTGGTCCGTATCGACATGAGCGAGTACCAGGAACGGCATACGGTGAGCCGCCTCGTCGGTGCGCCGCCGGGATACGTCGGCTACGAGGAAGGTGGCCAGCTCACCGAGGCGGTCCGCCGGAGGCCGTACTCGGTCGTGCTCCTGGACGAGATCGAAAAGGCGCACCCCGACGTGTTCAACACGTTGCTTCAGGTACTCGACGACGGTCGACTCACCGACGGCCAAGGACGCACCGTGAGCTTCCGCAACACCGTGGTCATCATGACGTCCAATGTCGGATCGCAGTACCTGCTCGACGGTGTCACACCCGACGGTGACCTCAAGACCGAAGCCCGCGAGCTCGTGATGGGCGAACTTCGCTCGCGGTTCCGTCCCGAGTTCCTCAATCGAGTGGACGACATCGTGCTGTTCAAGCCGCTCGTGCCGAAGGAGATCGAGCGCATCGTCGACCTGATGCTCGACGAACTGCGCGACCGGTTGCTCGCGCGGCGGATCTCACTAGAGGTCACCGAGTCGGCTCGCCGGTTCATCGCTCGGCAGGGCTTCGATCCGGTGTATGGCGCCCGGCCATTGCGTCGCTACATCGCCCGTGAGGTTGAAACGCGGATCGGTCGAGCCCTGCTCGCGGACGAGATCGCGGACGAGTCGGTCCTCACCGTGGAGCTCGTGGACGACGAGCTCGTGATTCACAGCACGGCTCCCGCGGCGGTGGCGGCATGAGCACGGCAGTAATGACCACGGTCGTTCAGTGCGAGCACTGTGGCAAGAAGAATCGGGTGCCTGCGGTAAGCGACGGCATTCCGCGGTGCGGCAACTGCCACCGGCCGCTGCCATGGATCGTAGATGCGGATGACGACTCGTTCAGCGACGTGGCCGAACGGGCCACGCTGCCCGTCCTGGTCGACATGTGGGCAATCTGGTGCGGCCCGTGTCGGATGGTCAGCCCCGCTTTGGAACAGGTGACTCACGAACTCGCGGGGCGCGTGAAACTGGTCAAGGTCGACATCGACGCGGCGCCGAAACTGTCGCAGCGGTTCACCGTGCAGGCAGTGCCCACGCTCATGATGCTGCGCAACGGCGCGGTCATCGCGCGACAGTCCGGCGCGGCCCCGGCAGCGACGATCCGGCGCTGGGTCGAAGACGCGATTGGCGCTCAGGACGGAGAGAAGACGTGACGACCGTGACCGATCCGCACATCGTGTACATCAGGCCGGTGATGCCGCAGACCACGGAGGGATGCCAGGAGTGCCTGTTGATCGGGTCGCCATGGCTGCATCTGCGGCTGTGCCTCACGTGTGGGCATGTGGGGTGCTGCGACTCCTCGCCCATGCGCCACGCACGGGCGCACGCGGGGACCGACGGCCATCCCATCGTGCGTTCGTTCGAGCCGGGAGAGTCGTGGCGGTGGTGCTATGTCGACGAGACCTACGTCTGACCAGGGCGGCATGAGGGGCGGACTCCCCGAAGGGCCGTTGCCCGAGACGCCGGACCTGCACGGGGCATATCCCCGGTTGACCGATGAGCACATCAAGGCGCTAGAGGCAGTCGGCGAACGCCGAGCCACAGCACGCGGCCAGGTCCTGTTGCGGGAGGGCGAACGGAGCACTGAATTCTTCGTCCTGCTCCGCGGCCAGGCCGTCGTCGTGAGCGACTACTTCGGGCCTGATCCCAAACTGATCCGGGTACATGGGCCTGGCCGGTTCCTCGGCGAGCTGAGTCTGGTCATCGGGCAAATCGAGTTCGTGACCACCGCGATCAATGTCCCTGGCGAGGTCGTGGCCGTTCCGGTCGACCGACTGCGCGAACTCGCCCGCAACGATGCCGACTTCGGTGACCTGGTGCTGCGCGCGTATCTGGTGCGACGCTCGATGCTGATCGGCGAGGGCGCCGGGCTGCGGATCATCGGTTCGCGGTTCTCGCCGGATACCCATCGGTTGCGCGACTTCGCTGCGAGAAACCGTCTGCCAAACCGGTTCACCGACGTGGAGGAAGACAGCGATGCCGAAGGGCTGCTGGCTGCGCTACGGGTGCCTACGCAGGACCTACCGGTCGTGATCGTGCGGGGCGAAGAGGTGCTGCGGAACCCGAGCAACGCCGAGTTGGCCGCATGCATCGGGCTTGGCTCACCGGTGCCCGCAAAGGAGATCTGCGACCTTGCGGTGGTCGGAGCGGGACCGGCCGGGCTCGCCGCAGCCGTGTACGGCGCATCCGAGGGTCTGACGACCGTCGTCGTCGACTGCGTCGCGGTCGGTGGGCAAGCAGCGACGTCGTCGCGAATCGAGAACTATCTCGGCTTCCCCGCGGGGATATCCGGGGCGGAGTTGGCCGAGCGAGCGACGATCCAGGCGGAGAAATTCGGTGCGCGGATCACGGTGCCCGCTGACGCAGTTGCGCTCAGCAAGGAGGACGGGCACTACCGGATCAGGGTCGACGGCTCGGGATCGCTCGACCTGACCGCGCGAGCCGTCGTCCTCGCTACTGGCGCGAAGTACCGCAGGCTCGATGTCCCGCGCCTGGACGAGTTCGAGATGACAAGCGTGTACTACGCCGCGACGCGGTTCGAAGCTCAGGAATGCTCGACCGACCCGGTTGCGATAGTCGGCGGCGGCAACTCCGCGGGCCAGGCGGCGATCTTCCTCGCGCAGCAGTCGCCTCGCGTCCACCTGCTCGTACGTGGCGATGATCTCGGCCGCGACATGTCGCGCTATCTCGTCGTTCAGATCGAAGCGAACCCGCGTATCCAAGTCCTGCTGAATACCGAGGTACGCGAACTGATCGGCGAACACGCCCTCGATAAAATTGTGGTCCAGAACAACCGCACCGGTGAGCGGACCGAACTCGACGCACGTGCCGTGTTCGTATTCATCGGCGCAACACCGTGCACGGCGTGGCTCGCCGACACGGTCATGCTTGACGACCACGGATTTGTCTTGACTGGCGACCATCTGCCGGACGCGCAGACAGGCCCACGCCCGTTGTTCCTCGAGACCAGCCTGCCGGCAATCTTTGCCGTGGGCGACGTCCGCAGCGGTTCGATCAAGCGGGTCGCCTCTGCAGTCGGCGAGGGCTCGATGGCAGTGCGACTTGTCCACGAGCGGCTGCGGTGACTCAGCAAGCAGCCGCTGTCCAGGCGGCAAGTCGTACCGCGAGGTCGACCCGACTGCGGATTCTGGCGCTGCAAGGACGACGCCGGCGCCCCGCCGACCAGACAGGATTGAGCGCCAGAGAGGCACTCGATGCCGCAACCGCAGATAACGAAAGGACACGAACATGACCACGCCCGTTAAGCACAATGACACCGGGATCGAACGCTGGACGCCCGCCGACGAATTCAACCGGATCAGCCAGGAGCTCTCCCAGCTCTTCGACGACCAGTGGTCGCTGTCCGCGGTGGCCAGGCAAGGTGGCTTCGTCCCGCTGGCGGATTTGGAAGAGACCGATGACGCTTACCTTGTCGATGTCGAGCTTCCCGGCTTGAAGAAGAAGGACGTCCACGTCGAGACGGACGGCTCGCGGATAACCGTCAGCGGTGAGCGAAAGGAACAGGCGCGCGGCGGCCTGCTCCGCCGCCACGCACGTTCCTGGGGTCAATTCCGATACGAGGTCGTCCTGCCGGACGAGATCGACGGCGACCATATCGAGGCCGCGATGAACGACGGGGTGCTGCAACTGCGGGTACCCAAGCTGCGGACGGGGCAGCAACGGCGGCAGATCGAGGTCAAGTAGCTACCTCTCACCTCGGCTTCGCGCCCGCGCCCGCTCTCGCAAGCTGTGCGCGTTTCGACTCCGACAGCGGCCATTGTGCTGCCTGCCCCCGATCGCCACAGGAGCCCGGATGCTTCCGTTCAAAGCCTCTTGCGAATCCGCGTACCTGCGCGTGGCCGCAGTCGGTCACGACACCGGCATGTTGGTTGTTCGGACAGTCGTGGCCGAAGGCACTTGGGCGTACCTACGGCTGTGCGGCGAGCTGGACCTCGCGACTGCTGACAGCTTGACCGGCGTCCTCGACCAGCAGTTCGAGAGCGGTCGACTGATCATTCACCTAGATCTGTCGGGACTGTGCTTCATCGACTGCGCCGGGCTGCGCACCCTGGTGCATGCACACAATGAATGCCTCGCCCACCGCGGCGCCCTCATCCTGACCAAGGTCGGAGGTCCGGCTGCCCGACTGCTCGAGCTCACCGGACTCTCCGAAGCGTTGTTCATCAGCGACGAAATGATTCCGAGGCAGACCCCGAAGTCGATGAGGAGTGAGCGCCGATGACCGTCACGCTGAACGAGGAGGCGTTCGACCGTGCCGAGGAGTTGATCACGGACGGGGAATTCGTATCGTTTGCTCCTTGGGACGCATCACTGGATGGAATTTCCACAAAGTCCGCGGATGCTTGAGGTTGGTGGCATGCGACATCACCGCGGCGAGCCCATTCAATCGCAGGATTCGATCCGTGTTGAGGGGCGGGAGCCGACACAAGACGGGATGGACGGCGCTGAGCCGATCCCCGAAGGCCCAGTACTGATAGGGATTGTTGCCACCCCAGGCATTTCAGAGGCAATGCTCGAAACGCTCGGCGCCGGGCTTCTTGATGATCTTTGCCGTTCATTTCCTGCGATCGATTGGCAGGTCATGACACTCGTCGACAGCGATGTGTCGCCTCCCGTGGAGATATCCGATCTGCTCAGCCGCGGCCGCCAGCATCTGCTCGAACATCAATGGCACCTGGTAGTGCTGATCACCGACTTGCCGCTGAAGGTCGGGCGCCATCCGGTGCTCAGTCACGCAAGCCGGGCCCACGGCGTCGCCGTCGTCTCGCTCCCCGCCCACGGCGCTCTGTCGCTGAAGAGCAAGACGCGCCGGAGCATGGCGAACGCCGTAAGCACCTTGATGGGCGCGAGCGTCTTGCCGGACCCGACAGACAACCCGGCTACCCGACGGCCCGGCAAACGGATGCGGGCAGCTGCCCGTATCCGAGAACTCGGTACCCCCGTCTCGCCACATCCCTCCAGCGTGGTATTTCTGGCGCGGGTCATCCTCGGCAATCTGCACCTGCTCGCCGGCATGCTCCGTGCAAATCAGCCCTGGCGCCTGACGCTGCATCTGACCCGGTCATTGACAGCGGCGGCGGCGACCGTTGCTGCAGTCCTGGTCACGTCCGACATTTGGCGGATCGCCGATCGCATGGGGACCGCTCGTCTTGTCCTCGCGACAGTAGGATCCATCGTCGCGATCACGGCGACGTTGATCATCGGCGCAGGCCTGTGGGAACGCAGCCCATATCCTCGAGCTCGACAGCAGGTGATGCTCTTCAACACCGCGACAACGGCAACCGTCGTGCTCGGCGTGTTCGCGTTGTACGTGATGCTCTTCCTGCTCAGCGCGTTGGGGGTGTTATTGCTGGTCCCCGGTGAACTGCTGTCGACTGTCCTGCAGCATCACGCCACGTACGTTGACAAGGTACAGCTGGCTTGGCTTGGCGGCTCGCTTGCGACCGTCGCCGGTGCCCTCGGGGCCGGACTCGAAACGGACGAGGCGGTACGCAGGGCGGCGTATGCAAACCGGGGACGACCTCGACCGCAGCAAAGCGAAGGGCCGACGCATGATCAGGCCGCCCCATCGAGTGGTGAGAATCGGTGAAGACTGCGGGCGCCCTGGGCCTGAGGGTGCAGATTGTCCGCACGTAGTTGGGCATGCCGAGGTAACGCCGCGAGGGCGCCTGCCGAGTTCAAATGATATCGACAGACGATCGCTTATCTAGAAACGCGGAGCTGGCGATGGATTACGAGCAGTTCATCTCTTCGGTGGAGGACGCGGTAGGCCCGGCGGATGGACCGGTCGCCCTCCGCTCGCTGGCCGATCGGTTGTCCGGGGTGCCGGACCGTCAGGTGTTCGTGCGTCTGGCCCGGGATCCCGCGCCGACGCCACCGCCGGACGGGCCGCCGGTCCACATCGATGTGGACGAGTATCGGCCGCGCGTCCGTGAGCGCAGGCAGCCGAAGCGCGCGAGCAGGTATCGCAGCGCCGAGGCCGGCGTGCCGACGCTCCTGGACGTGCTGGGTCCTGAGGTCTTCGAGCGGTGGGCCATCCAACGGTCGGATGACGACTCGGCGGTACGGCCGCCTCCGGTGGCCTCGGTGGTCCCGCTCAGTTTCTACTTCGGCCGGATCGTGGCACCCGCCCACGTGGTCGAGGACGTGCCGAAGCGGTTCGCTGATGCCGTCCTGGAAACGCTGGCCGAGCGGATCGGCCCGGTTGCAGTAGATGGACTCGTCGAACGGCTCCCGGCGGAGCTGCGCCCCGTGCTCAGGCACGCTCGCCATATCTACCCCGGTACCGGCAAGCACGTACGACTACAGCGGCTCCTCGACCATGTGGCCGAGCGCGACGACGGCTGTCCGATGTTGGATGTGCAACCGGAGCGGCCGATGCTAGCCGTGCGCACCGAAGCGGACCCCGAGATCGAGCTCCTGCACCTGGCCCGGCATCTCGCCTTCCGGCTGCCGTCGGGCTACGCGGTGAGGTGGATGGATCGCTCACGCTCGCCCGCAGGGGGCCCGGCAGGCCACGGTTCGGCCTGATGGGGGCGAGCCGGAGGACGAAAGTAGACCTAGGGGGCTCAGGCGCACTGCGTGTCCCGAAAGCGAGACTCAGAGTCGGTGCCACCCGCTCCACTACGACGCCCAGATGGAGGGACCGATGGCGGTAGCTGCAGCCAACCGAGTCAAAGAACTGTTTCGCGCCACGTCCGGTTTGACGATCGATGCCAGCGACGTTAAGCGATACCGAGACTTCGTCTACGACAAGCTCTATGACTTACTGCTGGTGGCCGTCGCCTCGGCGAAGGCAAATAACCGCGACATCCTTCAACCTTGCGACCTGCCGCTGACCAAAGGACTGCAAGAGCGGATACACGAGTTCGCGAGGTTGGAGCAACAGATCTCGATCGAGACGGTGATGGAAGAACTGGCGACACACCCGCCCCTCGACGTCGCCACCAGCGAGGAGTTGGAGGCGCGGTTACCGGCGGTCATCGGTGGCCTAAGCGTTGCCCTCGCGCAATGCTTTGTCATCATCGCGCCGCATCGCAAGAACCCGGGCACTGACCAGTGGAACGAGGCTATCGCGCTGTTCAACCTGCTTCTATAACAGTTCACCCGCCGCAGAGGTCTCGCGAGGATCGCCCGGCGATCCATCACTCTCGACGGAAACCCGTTGCGGCTACGGTCGATGCGCGCAGATTCGCCTCACTGGACGGGCAGGTGGATTCCGTTGCCGCAGGCGCACATGGTGAAGGCCCGTCCCCAGGAACGACAAGCGCGGCAGTTGCCGACGAGGTCCTCGCGGGAAATCCAATTCTCGAAACAATTACTGCACAGCGGCAAGGGCGGCAAGGGCTCGCCGCCCAGGTCGCTCATGGGAAGGAACTTGGTCGGTACCGCTCCGTCCAGCGCGCAACGAGACTGACCAGATTCCCCTTCAAGATGCGGCATTGTTCGCCTCCTTTCCCTGCTGTAGCCAACCTTAGGCTCAGACAGGCGCGTCGAGCCCCCGCGCTCCCCGGCAGTTCCGCGTCTTGGTGAACGAACCTGTCCACGGCAATTGCGGGTGGCGCCTAGCGCTATTGCCGGGTACTCGTTGGCAAGGTCGTCGAGCGCATCCAGAGCATGTAAGTCGCCATTGAGACGACGCTAACGCCGATGAGGGGGGAGCCGAGTGTCCGGTCACCCAGCGCCAGCGCCGTTATGCCGACCGCAACCGCCAACACGAGCAACACCAACGCAGCCAATTGGAGCGGTGTGCGCGCTCGCACCTGCTCCCATAATCCAGCCCGCCGAGGTGATCCTCGCTGAGTTGGCCACGGTTGGACCCTAGCCTGACAACTACAAGTCAGATAGTAGAAGCTGGGGTCGCGAGGAACACATCGCGGTTTCTTGACTCGTAATGCGATGAGAAACGAGCGTCACCGCGGCCACTGCGCGAAAGTTCCTCAGGCCCGGACAGGTCACCTGGGTCGCAGAATCTCTCGCGCTTCACGGATCGCGTAGTAGACGATCACTAGACCCGAGATCGGGTCGGCCCACCACGCACCGATGGTCGCATTGAGAACCAGGCCGACCAGCACCGCGACGGCGAGCAGGCCGTCAATGACGGTAACCCGCCCCTCTGTGAGCAGAACCGGGTTATTGAGCGCCGTACCTGTTCGTCGCTTCCCCGCTGCGAGCCCAAACATGACTAGTGCGGTCATAGCGGCCCAGGCGATCCCGAGCGGACTGTGACGGGGGTGGTATCCGCCGACCAACACGGCGACGACTTGCACGAGCAGATAGGCGGCTAGGCCTAGGAAGGCAATTGCGATCAAGCGCAGCGCGTGGCGCTGGCGCTGCTCCCCGGTGTCGGCGAGTTCCCATAAAACGACGGTGCTGGCGCCGATCTCGATCAGGGAGTCGAGACCGAAGCCGACCAGCGCGACCGATCGAGCGCTGATCGCGGCTGCTGCAAGAACTCCGATACCAACGACGTTCCAGCCGAGAGTCGCAAATTCCAGCTGCCGACCCCTCCTCAACAGGTCGACTCGACGACGCTCATCTAAACCGGATACGGCCACAGGGTGAGTCTGCCAAAGGCCATCGAAGGCTCGATGGCGCAGCGCGGTCATCGGCATGACCGCGTCTCGGACCGAGCGCACATCGCGGCAATTGCGGGTGTCCAGGGCCTAGCCGACGTGGGCGCCGACGGGGCTGACGTGGACTGTCGCGGCGGTAAGTCGGCGGACATGCGCTAGTAGGTGGTCTTCGGCGTGGTGGGCTATGCCGTGGGCGGTGGCGACGCTGATATTGGAGTCCACTTCAACGTCGGCTTCGGCGCGCAGAGTGTGCCCGATCCAGCGAATCCGCAGGTCACGCACGTCGTGGATGCCTTCGACGGAACGGATGGCCTCCGTAGCTTGATCGACCAATTCGGGATCAACTGCGTCCATCAACCGGGCGCCAACCTGGCGGACGGCCGAGCGCAGTACGCCAAGGATCGCGATCGTGATCAGCAGCCCGACAACGGGGTCAGCCCAGAGCCATCCGACGGCGACCCCGCCGGCGCCGAGCAGGACCGCCAAACTGGTGAATCCGTCGGTGCGGGCGTGCAGGCCATCGGCTACCAGCGCGGCTGAACCGATGCTGCGGCCCACTCGGATGCGATAGCGCGCCACGACCTCGTTGCCGATGAAGCCGATGAGCGCTGCCCCCGCGACGGCCCAGAGGTGGGTGACGTCCTCGGGGTGGATGAGGCGACGGACCGACTCGTAGGCGGCCAGCACCGAGGAGAGGGTGATCATCGCGATCACGAACAGTCCGCCTAAATCTTCAGCGCGTCCGTAGCCGTAGGTGTACCGCTTGGTTGGTGCACGCCTAGCGAGGGTGAACGCGACAAACAACGGAATGGCGGTCAGCGCATCGGCAAAGTTGTGCAGGGTGTCACCCAAGAGCGCGACCGACCCGGACAGAAGGACGACGCCCAACTGGATGACCGCAGTCACGGCCAGCCCCGCGAAGCTGATCACCAGCGCGCGTCGCCCCGCGTTGTCGGCTTCGAGGGCTTCATCTATCTGATCGGCTGAATCATGGCCATGGCCGCCGATAGCTTCAGACACCGCGTGCCTGAACGTCCCCCATCGTCCCGATTGGTGGTCATGGGAGTGCCCGTGATCAGGAGAGTGCTCGTGGTCGCGGTAGTGGCCGTGTTCATCGTCGTGCTCGGTGACGGCTTGTATGAGGTGGCCCATGCCCTTAGGTTAAGGAGCCATTCGCATATGTCCTAATTGCGAATCAATAGCAATAGCAACACATTCACAGTTCGCTACCTATGCAACGAGCATCATCCCGGCATGAGCGATGCATCGAACACCGTCCGGGTGAGACGATGTTCGGGTGTCCGTGCCAGCGCTTCACCATGACCAACGCGGGCGGGACGTGCAGTGGCTGCGTGCGGCCCGGTCGGCGCTGCTCCTGTCGTGGCTGTCGCTGGCATGGATGACCGCGGAAGGCGTCCTCGGACTCGTCGCGGGAGTCGAGGCGGGGTCGATCTCGTTGCTCGGCTGGGCGGTCGGCTCAGTGATTGAGGGTCTCGCCTCGATCATTGTTATCTGGCGCTTCACGGGAGCCCGCACATTGTCTGAGACTGCAGAGCAGCGGGCGCAACGCGCGGTGGCAGCATCGTTCTTCCTGCTTGCGCCGTACCTTGTCATCCAATCCGTGCGCGACCTGGCGAGCGAGCACACCGCCGACACCAGTGCGCTAGGTATCGCGATCACCGCCGCCAGCCTCGTCGTTATGCCAGTGCTGGGCGTAGCTAAGCGCCGCCTTGGAGCTCGTCTTGACTCACGAGCGACCGCTGGCGAGGGCAGTCAGAATCTCATCTGCGCCGGACAGGCCGCCGCTGTGCTTATCGGCCTCGCCGTCACCGGCGCGTATGGGTGGAGCTGGGTTGACCCCGCGATCGCACTTCTCCTCGCTGCTTGGGCGATCCGTGAAGGCGTCGAAGCGTGGCAAGGCGACGACTGCTGTTGACCGAGTCTTGCGGCGTGGTCGCGCGCTCATCGACATGTCCGGATGGCAATCAGCACGATCGACTGGCCCCAATCAGACTTCGGTCTGGCGCGGCCTATTCGTCTTTCAGGCGATGGTCCAGGTTATGTCGCAGTTGTCGCACGTGGCGAGAATGACCGTGGTCATAAGAGCCAATCCGGTGGCGAGTACCGAGATTCCGAGGGTAAGCACCAGACCGGTCCATGGACTAGAAATTGATCTAAGCCCCGTATCTGTTGGAGCCGCCTTAGGGAATCGAACCCTAGACCTTCTCATTACGAGTCGGATAGACCCATGATTTCCTGTGTTAGTCCGTGCCAGTCAGGGAACTTTCGTCGGTTATTGACGTATATTTCGTCCCGTGCTGACACCGTTCGGCACGGGGCGCATGTAGGCGACTGTGACACTCGTTGTGACACTCGTTGTGACACTCGTTGTGACACTCGTTGTGACACTCGTTGGGACACTCATCTTGATGCGACGAGCGCGGCGACGACGTTCTCGACGCTGTGGCTCACCTAAGCGGCCGCACTAGGTGCTGACGCACGCGTTTGCCCGCTTCCCTCGGATTTCCACAAGTCCTCCCGCGGGGACTTCAAGCCAGTCACCTAACCGGGGACGGTTCAAGGCTCGGGGTTAGACGTCGATGGCGAGAATGCTGTGGCTCTCGCCATCCAGGGTTGCGGCCACAGGCTGATCGTGCACCCCTCAGTGGGGCATCACACCGCGGCTGATGGTAGGCATCGCCTCACGTGGGCTGAACCGCAGCCCGGTGATCGGCTCGCCCGTGGCCCAGGCGTTAAACGCCTTCACATACAGCGCGACGTGCTCGCGGGTGTCGCGGCGGCGCTGCACCTGCCCGGCCTGTTTACGCGCCATCGTGAACATAACGCGCCGAAACACCAGCCGCGGGTCATTACGCACCAACCCGGCGCCGTCGACGATCCCCTCGAACCAATCCGCGAGGTCGGCCCGCTTGTTAGCCTGCGTCACCAGATAACTCGCTGCCCCCGCCGCAGACTTGATCATCCCGGTGGCCGTCGCGACCTGCTCCCCCACACTCACGAACTCCCGCAGCCGCGGATGTTGATCCAAAGTTTGTACGATCTGGTGGTTGGTGACCGCCGTCGGACCGCCCGACCAGCCCAGATCCGGGCGGTTCTCATACAGCCACACCGTGCGGACCATCGCCGCCAGCATGGTGCTGTTCTTCTCCCCCTCAATGGCCAGCACATCCGCAGCATTACGCCGCTTACCGGTGTCCAGCACATCGAAGGTGCCCGCATCCACCTCGGTGAACACCGTCAACTCCACCGGCACACCCGCCTCGATGATCGCGGCCAAACGGTGCTGCCCATCGACCAACACACCATCGGTGTCAAAAGCGATCCCCTGATGCGTGACCAACCAATCACCACGCCGCATCGCCTCCGCGAACCCCCGCACCACCGGCTTAGACACCGGACGGTTGGCCGTATTGGCATCCAACAACTCCGCCGCCCGCTTCGGACTAATGCTCTGCACCCTGCTCCGCACCCGAAAACCAACTCCCTTACGCCAACTCGAACAAAACAATCGCCGCATCGCTCCCCATGATCGCACCGACCGTCCCCCGGCCCGACCAACCACCACACGCAGGGCAGCGGGTCTATCGCGTAGTCGGTGTTCTTGCGGTTTCCCATCAGTAGTCTTCGGCGGCCTGGAATCGGTCGGCAAGGGATCGCTAAGGCGTTACGCGCTGCCTTCCACCGCACAGCCCATCGTGCCCGACCGACCCGGCAGGGGTCCAAGAGATCGGGTCACCAAGTACAGGCACTTCAGTGCGTGAGTTCCGGCCGCTCCGACCTGCTCACGAAGGTCGGACGCTCGGCGACCTGAGGACCGGGGCCACCGGCCAGCTGGAAAACCGGCGCTCTGATCCAGGGCTCACACAGTCCCAGCCAAGCCTCCTGGGTCAACATCACCCGGCATGACCAATCACGTGGTAAACCTGGGTAGAACGACGTCCCGCCCGGTGTGTGAGCGCAGGACTCACCGCTCCCGGAGGTCAGGACTGCGTCTGGGCAGAGCGCTGATCGGGCAGGGCAAGCCCGCAACCCACGACGCGTCATCGAATGGTGAAGGACCTGTCGAGCGATCGCGCCCTTGCGCGAGCGTCAGATGTCGTCGTGTTCGCGCGATCGGGTGAGCATTCTGTCAGCGACGCGAGACGTGGCCGGACAGGACGTCACCCACGCCCGAGTGCCCCACTCTGAGGTTGGTGGAGCGTGGCAATCGTCGCGAGCGTCAGCAGGTCGTCTGAGCAGCGTCCTGAATGAGTTCGGCGGTGATCTTCGGGTGACTGATCATGGCGACTGGGACGAGGTCGGCACTTCGACGACTCTGCGAGCCTTGCCACGGCAATACATCCAGCGCTCGCACTCTGCCGAGATCGCCCTTCTCCTGACCGGCGGCCAGCGCCCAACATCGGGATCGTCCGTCACGCGGCGGCTTGAGTCGGATAGATGAAGGAGTCCGGATCGATGGCCGCCGAGTGGCCTGCGAGAGTCGAAACGTAGGTGTAGGCAGGTCGGCGGCAAAGGCCGTTAGTTAGGTACAGGTCGATAACGGCGGTGCCATCGGGCTTCGTATAAGGGCTCCCGCCCGTTCCGCCCAGCGATCGTCGCGGCGACCGGTTGCCGGTCTGCGGGCGATGAGCGGGCGTCTTATTACTCGGCGATCGTTCCGTCGGGGCGGGTTGTCCGCAATAGCGGGTCAGGCCCTGGGCGCTCAGCCACAAGGTTCGCCCAGAGCCTGCCACCCCTAAACGCGCCCGTTCTCCCTCGTCCGCGGTAGTCCCCGACGCCCACCCGCTGGGTGTATTCGAGCCACGCCTCGGCGGTCGCAATTGCCTCAGCGACATCCACAGCGGCCACATCTCGTATACACATCCATCAGGATGTTCCAGAGGGACATGAAAACGCTGGCCCACCCCGGTGAGTCTCCCACTAACCGAGCCGCCCGACACGACCTTGCTGGCATCTGTTTACGCCTGACCACTCCAGAGGGTCTTCTTGGCATGTGTCGCCCTGAGCCGCCTGGAAGCCGTGACTGATCTCGGATCGGTTTGACGCCGCGGAAGTATGCGAGACTGAGCTGGATCGTTGCGGCCTTAGAAAGCAGTGAGCCGCGATGTCAGGGCGAGTAGGTCCGTTCGCTCGCCACCTGACACGTCGGCACGGGCCAGCGCTGGCGATCAGGTGCAGTGTCTTCGGGTAACGCTCTTGTGCTCGAGGTATTCGCTCAGGCCGACGGCGCCGTACTCGCGGCCGGTGCCGCTGGCTTTGTAGCCGCCGAACGGGCCGTCGAAGCTGATCGGGGACCCGTTGATGGTGACGGTGCCGGTGCGGATCCGGCGGGCGACCTGCAGGGCCTGCTCGGTGCTGGCCGACCACACTCCTCCGGACAGGCCGTATTCGGAGTCGTTGGCGATCCGGACGGCGTCATCGATGTCGTCGTAGGCGATGACCACGACGACCGGCCCGAAGATCTCCTCCTGCGCGATGCGCATGCTGCTATCGACGTCGGCGAACAGGGTAGGCGTGACGTAGTTGCCGTTCTCCAGCCCGTCGGGGATTTGGGGTCCGCCGGTGACCAGGCGGGCGCCTTCCTCGATACCGAGCTCGATGTAGGAGATGACGCGCTGTTGCTGGTCGGGGCGGATCATCGGGCCGATGAACGTGTCCGGCGCCGTGGGGTCGCCGACCTTCAGCGACTCCACCATGCCCTTCAGTGCGTCCACGACGTCCTGGTAGCGGCTGCGGGGGGCGAGGATGCGGGTCTGCAGGATGCACGCCTCACCGTTGTTGCCCAACGACCCGAACTTCAGGCCCTCAGCGGCAGCGGCGATGTCGGCGTCGTCGAGGATGATGGCCGCGGACTTGCCGCCCAGTTCCAGGCTGACCCGCTTGAGCTGCTCGCCGGCGATCGAGGCAATGCGCCGACCGGCTCGGGTGGAGCCGGTGAAGGCGATCTTGTCGACGTCCGGGTGCGCGATGAGGTGCTCGCTCGTCTCGCGATCGGCCGCCAAGATGCTCAGCACGCCGTCGGGAAGCCCCGCTTCGGTGAACAGATCAGCCAACAGCATCATGCTCAGCGAGTTCTCCGGCGACACCTTCAGCACGACGGTGTTGCCGGCCAGCAGGGCCGGGGCGAGCTTCGCGGTGGCCGCCGAGAACGGCGAGTTCCACGGGATCACCGCTGCGACGACGCCGATCGCCTCGCGCCGCACGATCGTGTCGTAGGGCGCCGAGGGGTCAGACGGCTCGAGGGTCTCCTCCCAGCCCAGATCTTCGGCCGCTTTGATGTAGGCGGTGACCTGGCGGGTCAGGAATGGCTGGCCCATTTTCGTGAACCACAGCGCCGAGCCGTTCTCGGCCGAGATGGCCGCCGCGACCTCGTCGGCGCGGGCCTCCCGCAGTGCGTTCAGGCGCCGGATGACGTCCTGTCGCTGCTCGGGAGTGGTCTGCGGCCACGGGCCGTGGTCGAATGCCTCGCGGGCCACCGCGACCGCGCGATCGATGTCAGCGTTGGTGGCCTGGGCCACCTGCCCCAGCACCGACTGGTCGTGGGGCGAACGGATCTCCAACAGTTCGGGGTCGCTCCGCTCGACCCATGTCCCACCGATATACAGCTTGTCTCGCGTGATCATCAGCTTCTTCTTTCCTTCAGCGCTATGGGAATGCGCGTGCTTTCGGGGTGTGGGATCAGGAAGTATGGGGTGGCCGCACCATCCGGGCGACGGCCGTCTCGGCGAAGTCGCCGAGGCCGGCAAAGTCGGTGGAGACGCTCAGCTCGCGCCAGGCGATGTCTTCGGCGGCGCGAGCGGCGGCGTACTGCGGCGCGAGCCAGACCGCGTCGGAGCCGAGCAAAAGCCGGACCGGCGGCTCGGCCGCCTGCGTGACGGTCAAGATGGCCCGCGCCATCCGGGCCGGGTCGCCGCGCTGGACGTCGGCGTTCTCGGTATAGGTCCGTGCGAAGACGCCGACCGTCGGTTCGTACTCTTCCCGCAGGTTCTCCACCGAGATCGGCGCAGCGGCCCACGGGGTGCGGATGCCGCCGGGTTCGACGACGGTCACGTGGATGCCGAGAGTTTCGACCTCGCGGGCGAGGATCTCGGAGAAGCCGCCCAGCGCCCACTTCGAGGTTTGATAGGCGCCGAGCCCGGCCTGGGCGCGCCGTCCGCCGATCGACGAGATGTTCACGATGTGACCAGATCGCTGGGGACGCAGTACGGGCAGTGCCGCGCGGACCATGTTGACCGAGCCGTAGAGGTTCGTCTCGATGTTGCGGCGAAAGTCGTCTTCCGGCATGTCCTCGATGGAACCGACGCTGCGGTAGCCGGCGCCGTTGACGAGCACGTCGATGCGACCGAAACTGCGGACGGCATACTGGACCGCCTCACGGGCGGCGCCGGTGTCGGTGACGTCGAGCGCCATAGCCCGCAACCTGCGGGCCGCCCCGTCGTCCGGCGTCGGCAGCTCGTCCCCGTTCAGATCGGCGGCCAGCACGTTGTGCCCTGCGTCAAGGGCAGCGGCGACCAACTCGCTTCCGAGGCCGCCGGCCGCGCCGGTGATCAACCAGGTCTGCATCGCAGACAAGTGCCGCTCTACGGATGCCATGCTCTCAATATATGCCACATGTATGTGACATTTAATGAGTAAGTCGCCATCTTTAGGTGGTGATTCCGACCACAAGAACCACTCGCGCGCCGATGTACAGACACGAGAGCCACGAGTTGTCGCTCGTGCACGTACGGCGGCGCCGCCCAGGTCACATACCATGACACCGATATGAGAGCCGACGCATCCCGCAACCTGTCCCGGCTCCTACGGACCGGAGCGCGCTTGCTCGCCGAGGACCCGACCACCACCATCGCGGCCATCGCCGCACAGTCGGGGGTCGACAGGCGGACTGTCTACCGACGCTTTGACACCCGCGAAGCCCTGCTTGGCGCAGTGTTCCAGGCCAAGCTCGACTCCGCGCAACGGGTCCTCGACGAGGCCCGCCTCGTAGAGGCGCCGGTGGCGGTGGCACTGCACCGTTACGTGGAAGGCATCATCTCAGTCAGCCGGGAATGGCCACTCGACACCCGAAGGATGATGCAGACCGACCCCACCGCGAACGCTCGCCGCGAACAACAAAGCCAACGGCTGGACCGCTTCGTGCAACGAGCCAGCGATGAGGGTCTGCTTCGGGCGGACCTGCCAGCTGGCTGGGCCCGTTCAACGCTCGACAGCCTGGTCGACCGCGCAGCCCACGACTTTGCCGACCTCGACGCGCCTCGGGCCGCCGATCTCATCGTCGCCACACTGCTGAATGGCATCGGGCTGCGTTGAAGACCGCCGCCTAGACACCTCACGCGGCCCCGCTTGGGCTGGCGTCGGTGTGCTCATCAGCTCCGGACCGAATCGCTGCCCCCGCTACGGACCAGGAAGGATCAGTGCCGCCCAGCGGCAGGGCGGGCGGATGTGCCTGGTCTGGCCGAATCTCAAGCCGATCCATACCCACAGGGTAACGATGATTGCCGACCCCGTCATCGCAATACCCGCCCTTCCTCCCCGATGCTGGTGTTCCATGACGGCGGATCGGAGCAGGACAATGGACGACGAGTGCGCCACGACGCAGGTACCCGGCCTCGCCGGCAAGACCGCCGTGGTCACCGGCGGCGGAAGCGGCATTGGCGAGGCGACAGCCAAGCTGCTCGCGGGCTCCGGAGTCAACGTCGTAGTCGGTGACATCAATGTTGCCGGGGGCGAGCGGGTCGCGGCGGAGATCAACGCCAACGGCGGAACGGCCATTTTTCAGCGATGTGATGTCACAACCGAGCGCGACACCGCCGCCTTGGTAGAGCAGGCGGTCACGTCATTTGGCGGCCTGAACCTGTCGGCGAACATAGCCGGGGTGCCGCAAGAGTTCAGTCCGCTGACGGACACGAAGCTGACGGACTTCGAGCGCAACTATCTGGTGAACCAGCGCGGCGTGTTCCTCAGTCTGCGTGCGGAGGTAAACGCCATGCTGGAAGCGGGCGGCGGAGCGGTCGTGAATGTCGCGTCGATTGCTGCACTGCGTGCGTTCGACGGGCTAAGCGGCTACGTCAGCAGCAAGCACGCCGCCTTGGGTCTATCGCGTACCGCAGCGTCTGAGTATGCGGATCGCGGAATCCGAGTGAACTGCGTAGCGCCAGGGGCAACGGCGACACCAATGTTGCTCGGAACCGTCACAGCCGAACTGGAAGCGATCTCCGCTGCTCAACCGATGCGGCGACTCGCGACGCCAGAAGAGATCGCGAACGTCATCGGGTTCCTGCTTTCCGACCGTGCGTCCTACGTCTCAGGCGTCGTTGTGCCCGTTGACGGCGCCTGGATGGCTCGAGGCGGATAGAGCCCGCATCTCACCGCGGCCACCTTGATTGGGCAGGGCTGATTCACGGTCGCGGTCGCAGACCGTAAGCCGCCTACACCTCCCACAGCAGATTAGGTGCTTAGCAGGCACGTCGACGAGAACCGGAGAACATCATGAGTATTGAGAACGAGATCAAACAGGTCGTGTCCCTTTACACCCGGGCCGCGGACCGGCGCGACGGCGCGGCGATGGCCGCGCTCTTCGAGGCTGACGGAGTCTCCGAGATCTATCTTCACGGACCTGGTGGACCAGACGATAGGCAACCGTTGGGGAAACTCACCGGAGCAGATCAGATCGAGGCGGCGGTAACCAACGCCATGGCGCCGCACCCGCCCCTGGGCTGGAGCCACCACACCACCTACGACCACCTGGTCAGCATCGACGGCGACGAGGCCAGCATCGAAACCCAGTTCATCACCTACAACGTCGTCGGAGCCGCCAAGCCCGAGGGCGGGTGGCCGGCCGGTACCTTCGGCGCCCAGGGCAGCATCACGCCCATCGAGTCCGGGTACTACCGCTTTAACCTCCGCCGGACCGACGGCACGTGGAAGATCCGCCACCAGGAAGTCATCCACGACATCCCCTACGCCTTCTGAGCATCCGGGGCCTCCGCAGCCCCTACGGCGGGCTGTGGAGGGCCCCGGTTCTTCAGGCCATCCAACCCTCAAACAGGAGGTCATCGCAGGCATGGCAACACTTGGACTGATCGGCAGTGGAAACATCGGCAGCGCCCTCGCTCGGCTGGCGGTCGACGCCGGCTTGGACGTCGTGCTCAGCAACTCCCGGGGACCGGCGACGCTGTCCGGGCTCGCGGCCGAACTGGGGTCGCGGGCCCGTGCTGGCACTCCCGCGCAGGCAGCCGCCGCAGGTGACTGGGTCGTCGTGACGATCCCGCTCAGCGCTGTCGGGGCAATGCCCCGGGAACCCCTCGTCGGCAAAACAGTCATCGACACCGGCAACTACTGGGCCCCGCGTGACGGCGCCATCCCGGAACTCGACGCGAAGACGCTCACCGACAGCGAAATACTCCAGCGCCACCTGGCCCAGGCGCACGTCGTGAAAGCGTTCAACAACATCAACCACAAACACCTTGCGGCCCTGCCGCGGCCCGTGGACTCCGCCGACCGCACCACCCTGCCGATCGCCGGCAACGACCCGGGCGCCAACAAGCACGCCGCCGAGTTGCTCTCACTGCTTGGGTTCGACTTCCTGGACATGGGGCCGCTCACCGAAAGCTGGCGCTCACAGGTCGGCACTCCAGCCTTCTGCGCGCCATACGCGGTGACCAAGGACAACCACTACCTAGGCCAGCCAGCCGCCCCCGCCTCCGCCGACGAGGTCCGCACGGCACTGGCCTCGGCCCGACGCTGAGCCCCACCATGGTCTTCCACCTACACCACAACATCGCCCTCAAACAGGCGATGTCCGCCCCCGGCGGAGCACGATGAAAGCGGTCGTCTACCACCCCTACCGCGGCCCGGAGCCGGGAATCCTCGAACTCGCCGAGGTGGCACCGCCCAAGGTGCACGTCGACTCTGTCCTCGTCCGCGTGCACGCCGCGGCCGTCAACCCCGCCATCGGAGACAACGCCACCCGCTACGCCTCACACGAACTCGCCGCCACCCGCCACGGAAAAGGCCGCATCGTCCTACGTGTGATCCCCCAATCCCAGAAGCGAGTTCTGGCTCACCGATAACCGCGGACGCGTGACTGCGGCGCAGACGCAGGACGCCTCACACCACGACAGGATCTGCCCTTACGACAGTCAGCGCCCGTTATATGTCGTCAGCGAAATGAGAAGAGAACGAATCATGCGAGCAGTTGTGTATAGGTCTGTCGGGGGCCCTGAGGTCATCGAGGTTGCCCAGGTTGAATTACCGGAGCCGGGAATCTTCGAGATCCGGATCAAGGTCGACGCCGCGACCCTCAACCCGGCCGATGTGGCCGCGTGGAGCGGCCTGTTCCCGGCGCCCCCGCCAGGGACTCATTTCGGGCTCGGCTGGGACGTCGCCGGCACGGTCGACGCCGTCGGGCCGTATGCGGGGTGGGAACCCGGAACCCCCGTAGTCGCGATCGTGCAAGGCGCGACCGGCGTGGTGCGAGCCCAGGGCGAATACGCCATCGTCCCCAGCAACGCCGCCGCCATCGCGCCGGCCGGCGTAGACGCCGCACATGCCGCGACCATCCCGTTGAATGGACTCACCGCCGCGCAGTCGGTGGAACTGCTCGGCCTGAGCGCAGGCCAGAGCGTGTTCATCACCGGCGCGGCGGGCGCGGTCGGCGGGTTCGCGGTGCAACTTGCCAAACGCCGCGGCCTGACGGTGATTGCCAGCGCTCGCGCCGGCGATGGCGACTTCGTCACGGCCGTACTGGGTGCGGACGTGTTCGCCCCGGCCAACGACGACCCCACTGCAGCTGTGCGCGAGCTCGCCCCGAACGGCGCGGACGCAGTATTGGACACCGCCACCCTCGGCAGTCGCATCATCGGCGCGGTCAGTGACGGTGGCACCTTCGTCGCCACCCGGATAGACGGCGTCCCCGAGCCCGAGCGCGGCATCCGGGTGCGACTGACCCGGGTCTCGCCCGACGCCGCGATGCTCACCACCCTGTCCGACCTTGCCGCTGCGGGCGCATTGACTCTTCGAGTGGCCCAGACCTACCCGCTGGAGCAGGCTGCACAGGCCCACGCACGCCTGGCCGAAGGTGGCCTGCGCGGTCGACTCGTCCTGACCACCTCGTGAACCTTCAGCAGTCGCAGCCTTGGCGGGGCTAGTAACTTGGTTGGTCGCGGCATCGCTGACGCTGGACACGACGAAGGCGAGGTGGACGCAGTCACTCGGTATCACCGAGGCCGAGTCTCGCCTCAGCGCTTGGTTGCGTCCGCGGCACGCTCGGCGTGCCAGGCCTCGATTCGCTGCCCGATCTTCTCTCCGGCTAACCCCAGCTGGCGAAGCTGGGTCGGCGTGAGTGCGTTGATGACCAGTTCGCGCACGAGGCGTATGTGGTCCGGAGCAGTCTCGACGATCTTTGCCAGACCGGCATTGGTGAGCACAGCTTGAGTTGCCCGGCCGTCACCGGGGCTGACCTGGCGGGTGATCCAGCCGCGACCCTCGAGGCGAGACACCACGTGTGAGAGTCGAGACAGCGAGGCGTTTGTCCCCGCGGCGAGTTCGGACATCTGAAGCGTGCGCTCATCGGACTCCGACAGCAGGGCCAGAACCGCGTACTCGAACTGGGTGACACCAGCCGTGCGCTGCAGGTTGCTATCGATGGCCGCAGGCAACTTCATGAAGAGCTGTACGACACCTCGCCACGCACGCTGCTCGTCCTCGTTCAGCCAGATCCCACTTTCGGCATGCGCATCCGTCCCGTTCATGCCCCAAAGGTTACCAGAAATAACTTGACGCGTAAACTTATCGCTTCTACAGTTTAGTTGTTGCTTCAAGTGAACTAGCTGAGAGGGCACACGTCATGTCCATTACCGCTCCACCCGTCGTCCCATCCGAGAGCACCGCGCGCAGCCGGTGGACGCTGATCGCGGTCTGCGCGGCGACCTTCATCCTGTTGGTCGACGTGACGATCGTGCAGGTCGCTCTGCCGACGATCCAGCAACACCTCAACGCCTCCTTCACCGACCTTCAGTGGGTGATCGACGCCTACGCCCTGACCCTCGCCACCCTCATCCTCACGTGGGGGTCGATCTCAGATCTCTTTGGGCGGAAACGGGTCTTCATCGCAGGGTTGGCCGTGTTCACGGTGTCCTCGCTGCTCTGCGGTCTCGCCCAGTCGATCAACATGCTCATCTGGTCACGGGCACTGCAAGGCGTAGGTGGCGCGGCAATGTTCGCCACGAGCCTTGCCCTCATCGCCCAGGACTTCCAAGGCGCGGCGCGCGGCAAGGCGATCGCGGCGTGGGGCGCCACCGTCGGGGGTGCAGCGGCGGTCGGACCGATCGTCGGTGGCGCACTCACCAGCGGCATCGGCTGGCGCTGGATCTTCATCGTCAACGTGCCGGTCGGCGTCGTCGCGATCTGGATCTCCTTGACGAAGATGCGCAATCAGACGGATCCCGGCGCGACCCGACTCGACGGCCTCGGCCTCATCACCTTCGCCGCGGCCATGTTCCTGCTCGAGTTCGGACTCATCCGCGGTAACGACCTCGGCTGGACCAGCGCGACGATTGTGGCGATGTTCGCCGGCTCGGCGACGGCGTTTGTTGCCTTCGTCCTCGTCGAGCTTTTCCAGACGCGCCCGATGTTCGACCTTTCACTCTTCCGCAAGCCGAGCTTCGGCGGGGTCTCGGTCGCCACTTTCGCCATCGGCGGTGGCATGTTCGCGCTCTTGCCGTACCTCACCCTGTATCTCCAGAACGACCTGGGCTACTCCCCGTTCCAAGGTGGCCTACGCCTGTTGCCGTTGACGGTGCTCGCCTTCCTCGTGCCGTTCCTCTTCCGCGGGCCAGCCCAGACGCTCCCACCTGGCCTCGTGCTCGGTACCGGCTTCGCCATCACCGCCAGCGGAATCGCCGCGATGCTCGCCGTCGGCCCCGACTCGAACTGGACGGTCCTCATCCCCGGTTTGGTGCTCTGCGGTATCGGCCTTGGCATTTCCAACCCCGCGATCGCCCGCGTCGGGCTCGGCGTCGTGCCACCCCAACGCAGCGGCATGGCCTCTGGCATCAGCAACACCTTCCGCATCGCAGGACTCGCGACCGGGGTAGCGGCGCTCGGCGCGGTCTTCCAGCAGCGGGTCACGACCTCGCTGTCTTCAACTGTCGGCCCGCACGCCGCCGAAGTCAGTCGCGTCGTCTCCTCGGCCGGCGTCACGGCGGCCGCTCACGGCCAGCCGAGGACCGCCGCCGCGGCCCATGTCGCCTTTGCTTCGGGCCTGCACACGATCTTCGTCATCGGGGCGATCGCCGTGGCAGCCGGCGCGCTCATCTCGATCGTCCTCGTGCGCACCAAGGACTTCGACCAGCCAACCTCGCCAGAGCCACCGGCCGAGCCCGAGCGACACCGATCCTGACAACCACGCCGCTCGTCACGCCCGAGGCCCGCTAAGCGGCTCCCGTCTGTTGCAGCACCAGCCTGGGCCTGGACACACGTCGACCGGGCAGGCTCTCGACCCGTTGGGTAAGAACAACCGGCAGAGGAAGAGGAGTCGTGCACCGTCAAGACAATGTTATGCAACCCCCTGAGAACAGAGGGTCCGACACCAAATGAGACACGAAGATCTCGGGCCCAGAAGTAATTCCCAGACGCCGGCACGTGGTGAAATGAGTCCACTGATGGATGACTTCGTAGACTCGCGCGAAAGCTCGGATCGTTCGTGATCGTCGTCCACTCCCGCGCTGAGCTGGCGGCCGTTCGTCGCGACTTGCCGGCGCCAGTTGGCCTCGTCCCGACGTTGGGAGCCCTGCACGCCGGGCATGCCTCGCTGATCGACGCGGCGCGACGGGCCCGCGGCGGATCGGGCTCGGTGCTCGTGACGATCTTCCTCAACCCGATGCAGTTCGGCGCGAATGAAGACCTGAGCACCTACCCGCGGATGCTTGACGCCGATCTCGCACTATGCGAAGCGCATGGCGCCGACCTTGTTTGGGTGCCCGCGGTCGAGGAGATATACCGCGGCGGGCCGTCGCAGACCTCGGTCGTCCCGGGGCCACTCGGCGCAGACCTTGAGGGTGCCGTGCGGCCAACCCACTTCGAGGGCGTCCTCACCGTTGTCGCCAAGTTCTTCGCGCTGATCCGTCCCGACGCCGCGTTCTTCGGCGAGAAGGACTACCAGCAGTTGACGCTCATCCGCCGGATGAACGTGGACCTCGAACTCGGCGTGGAGGTCGTCGGGGTGGAGACGGTGCGTGAGCCCGACGGGCTCGCCCTCTCCAGTCGCAACGTCTATCTCGGCTCCGACGACCGGCAGCGGGCCCTGGTGCTGTCCCGAGCGCTGCGCTCCGGGCAGGCCGCAGCGGCCAGTGGCCCAACGGCGGTGCTCGATGCCGCACGGGCGGTCTACACCGCGGAGCCGACCGTCACTGCGGACTACCTCGAACTGCGCGCCGTCGATCTCGCTCCGGCGCCCACGGCCGGGGCGGCCCGCCTGCTGACCGCGGCCTGGGTGGGCCCGACGCGGTTGATCGATAACCTCGCAATCGAACTCGGCGGCTCACGATGACGCTGCGGCCCGGGCCGCTGTTGGCGTCCGAAGGCGGCTGGCGGACCGAGACGGACGCGGTCGGTTCGGGAATCGGCGCCCTGACACCGCACTGCGCATCAGCCAGCAGTGGCGCTACGCGTCCTGCTCGTCACCCAGATGCTCTCCGCCACTCCACTCGCTGGGCCCACGGCAGGACTTGAGGCAGCACTGGGCGCCGGGGGACACCCCGGTCAGGACCCCGAAGAGGGACGCCTCTGGACCTCACCTCGCACCTCCTTCATCGTTGAATACTCAATTTCGCAAGCGGCTCCCCAGCGAGGACGCGCACGTTGTACCCCATGAGGGAAGAGGAATTCGATGCTTCGAGAATCGCTCTGCTGCGGGTGATCGGGACCTACGAGTTCATCCGCTCAGAAAGAGGAATCAGTCGAATCCGTTGAGGCCACCGGCGTTCGGCCCGGGTGGGCGCCGATGGCCAAGCGACCGTCCAGACCGCTCCCGGCCCGATGTGGCAGTCTGCCGTGCCGGCGATCCGCAACGATGCCCAGATAGGCGAGCAAACCAACCGGCAGTGGCAGCCAGAAGTTGAACAGCCGCCACATCAGCACGCCGAGCACCGCCACCGAGGACGCGACACCGAAGCCAGTGAGCAGCGGAACGAGCGACCCTTCGATTAGGCCCAGACCACCAGGTGAAATCGGAATCGTACCGGCCACCTGCGCAATGCAGAAGGCAATGGTGAGTTCAGAGAAGGCACAGGGCGCGCCGAAGGCACGCAGCGAAGCCCACAGCGAGAACAAGTCGAAGCCCCAGTTCGCCGCCGACCACACGCACACCCAGGCCGACAGTGCCCGACGTTCCATGAGTTCGGCCATCCGCGCGCACAGTCGCACGACAAATTCGCTTACCCGGTCAGGAGTCATCCGCGGTAACGACCCAAAGAAGCGCCCCGCAATACGGCCTGCGGCCGCACTGAAGCGGATCATCGCCCAGAGCGAACCGAGCAGCAGGACCAGCGTCAGGGCCCCCGCGGCTGAAACAGCCAGATAGGACCGCGATGCTGAGTGCCCTAGGGCGGCGAAGCCCAGCGCCACCCAGAGGATCACCTGCAGCATCACGCCGGACACGATGGACTGCAGCACCTTCGCAGAGCTAGCCGGCACCGCACCGACGCCCTCCTCGGCCAGCAGCCCATAACCCAGCGCGGTACCAGCGGCTGAACCGGCCGGCACTGAATGACTCAGCGCGATCGTGACCAGATCCAATCGGAAAACATGGAAGATTCTCGGGCGATTGGCTCCAGGAAGCAGGGCAAAGGTGACGAGGCTGAACCCGATCAGGGACGCGACCTCGGACAGACAGGCCAGGGCAATCCAGCTGGCCGAGCCAGAGCCCAATTCCCGCAGGGACTTGCCGGCCTCGTCGACCTTAGGCGCGAGGAAGACTCCCGATACTGCCAGCGCCGCGGCGACCACCGCCCAGCGCAGCGGATGGTGGGAATACAGCTTGTGCATCGGAGCAGTTTCGGGGACTGGCTCTGGGCGTCGACCACGATCGATCGATCGCTCGTCGCTCGATTCCCCTTTGCGCGATCCTCCCTCGTTCACACGGTCCTCCTGCACGGGGTTTTCAACGTCTGGGGCAGATGACCGTGTCTGCGCGAAGAGGAATCGCCCGGCAGGTAAGCAAAATGCTCGCAGCGCAGAATCGCAGCCCACGCAGTTGCGGGCGGCCAGGTTAACTGCTCCTGGACCCACCGGCGGCCGGCCTCGCCGAAGGCATGCACCCGACTGCTGGGCGTGAGTACCCCAACCAGGCTCCACGCACCCCACTGCGGAAGCTGGGCATGGATCAACAACCCGGTCTTGCCGGGGCGCACCGCATTATCACTGCGGTCGGATCGAACGACCATGACCGGTAGACCGGATGCGGACGACTCCAGAACGCACAATCCCAGCCGCTCGGCCTGCGGGCCCCCCCGGCAGCCTCTGCTGGCGAGGACGAATACCGTTCCACAGTCGCAACAAACCGGCAAATCTTCCCGCGGCGGTGGCCGCGTGACCGCGACCCCGCCAGTAGGTTGCCTATCCGCGAGTGCCTGCAAGGGCTTCAACATCGTCGCAGCGCCCACGATCAACAGCCGGCGGCAGGGAATCATCCGCGCACCTCCCGCCAGGACTGGCTGAGCACGCCATAGCCCTTGCGCCGGACGAGCCGAGCCACTCTCACGACCACGGATCGTCACCGACGCCAAGCCGCTCGCGCAGCCCAGCGCCGACGCCGACGCCGACGCCGGGATTAAATCTCTCGATGCCACCGGCAGCCGCACCAACTCCGTGCGCCGGCCGAGCACCCGGATGCAGCCGCTCGTGGGTGGTCTCGCTCAGGTAGGTGACGGTGTCGACCGCCCCGGCCATCCGTCCCACGGCAATCCGAGTCGGCCAGGCGCGCAGCCACCCCAGCTCCTTGCCATGCGTGGAAGCGACAACTTGATCCTGCACGGTGCGGCGCAACATCGGCGGCTGCAGCCCGAACGGCGGTATGGCGGTGATCCAGCCGACGTCGGCCCGGTGCCGCTCGGGGATGCGCCGTAGATCCCGAAACAGCAGGTAGCCGTGTCGGCGGATGACCGGGAACGGCAACGTCACATCGAACTCGCCCGCTCCAGGCCACGCCAGCGCGATCCCCATCACCGGCTCGGTCGGCATCCGCGCTCAGCCAGCACCCTAATGACAGGGTGCAGCGGCGTGCGCATGAGTCTGGTCCTAATCCAAGGAGCCATCCGCGTCCACGCGGCCTTACGTCGGTTTTCGACCAGCACGGCAACGGCAACCAATATGGCGCCACCAACGGCATCGAGTAGGTAGTGATTGCCGGTGGCCATAATGACCCACACGGTGATGCTCAGCTGAACCGCGGCCAGCACGACCGCCCGTCGCGAGCGCCAGACCCGGACCGCCACCAGCAGGACCCAGATCCCCCATGCGGTGTGCAGGCTGGGCATCGCGGCATGCTGATCGGCCGCAGCCGACACCTTGGCGTTACCCCAGGAGAACGGTGGCCGGTGCTGGGTCACGATGTCCAGGTAACCTGCGCCGGGAAGCAAGCGGGGCGGTGTGACTGGATACAGCGCGAAGCATAGAAACGCGATCATCGTCGTCCAGGCCAGCACATTACGCGCCCACGGATAGTCATGGCCGGGGCGCCACCACGCCAAGCCCAGCACGCCGAAGGTGGAAACCACATAGACAAGGGCGTATTCCCAAGAGGCCAGAATGCCCAATAGGTCGCTGTGCAACAGGCCGCTTTGCAGCCAGCGCTCAATGTCGATGTGTAGCCATTGCTCGATACGCAACAGGTCGTGGCCGTTTCGACGACCGGTCACCGGATCGTTGGACACGTTGTGGACCAACAGGAGGTAAAGCGTCCACAGTGCCAGTGCGCAGAGCAGCTGAAGCACCCCGTTCACGACTCGGTGCGCGAGTCGCCGAAACCGCGTTACCTCCTTCAGGCGAGCGCGATTCTCCTTCTGCTGGAAGGGGCCGTCCGTGAGTAAGGAGTCCGGATTGGCTCCGGCCGGAAGAGTCCGGTCCAGCGTCGATACTTGGGCACTCGGACGGTCCTCGCCCAAACTCCTCGACTCATCTTCGGAGCAATCGCCACCAGGCCTCGCGATTACCGTCATCAGGCCTCCCAGTGCTGGTTGTGACGCGCAGCTCTGGGTCGCCTGCGCATCGGTCGAGCACCGGCGGACAGGTCCACATGGTGAAGCCCAGCGGTTCGATTGCCCTGGTACCCGGTTCGATCCGAGGAATCAGTTTCGCGATCGCGCGATCGCGGAGCTCCCGCGCGGCGAGGGTAATCACGCTTGGCTGTCGCGGCGCACCACGGCGCATCGCGAGCGAGCCGGGAATCGCCGAGCTCACGACTGACCTCCCCGGTCCCGAAGCTACGCTGTACCGCCTCGCCCGGGCCGCAGCCAAACCCATCCGCGCATTCGATGGCAACCGCGCCCGCACGGTTGTCCCCCGCCGCCTCGCCGTCGCCCTTGGACTCAAAGCCGTTGTGCCATCGGTCTACGAACCGCTTGGCCGCCGATTCGGCTGAGAACGAGTCAGCGCGGCCCACACGAATCAACCCTGCTCGCGGAGGGCGCGGATTTGTTGCTTCAACGAACCCATGGTGGCCAGAACCGCAGTGGGCTCGTAACCGCAGTGGGCCATGCAGTTGTTGCAACGAGGGTCCTTGCCCCGGCCGTATTTCTCCCATTCAGTCGTGGCGATCAACTCGGCGTACGTTTCGGCATAGCCGTCGGCCATCAGGTAGCAGGGCCGCTGCCAACCGAGTAGCGAATACGACGGGATACCCCAGGCCGTGCACTCGTAGTCGACCTTGCCCTCGAGAAAGTCGAGGAAGAGCGGTGAGTGGTTGAGACGCCATTTCTTGCGGTTTCCGTTCGCGAAAGCCTTGGCGAACAGCTCACGCGTCTCCTGGACTCCCAGGAAATGGTCCTGATCGGGCGCCTTTTCGTACGCATAGGCGGGCGAGATCATCATGTCGTCTACCTCGACTTCGTCGTTGAGGAAGTTGAGGACGTCGATGATCGTTTGCGGCGTGTCGGTATTGAAGAACGTGGAGTTGGTGGTCACTCGGAAGCCACGCTCCTTCAGGAAGCGGATCGCCGCGACAGCTTCGGCGAACACACCCTCTTTGTCGACCGCCTTGTCGTGGCGATCCTGCAGACCGTCCACGTGGATCACGAACGCGAAGTAGCGCGACGGCTTGAAATCAAAGCGATCGAACCGCTTGCGTAGCAATTCGGCGTTCGTGCAGAGGTAGACGTACTTCTTACGCTTCACGAGCTGGTTCACGAGCTTGTCGATCTCGTTGTGCATCAACGGCTCGCCGCCGGCGATCGAGACCATCGGCGCGCCGCATTCCTCGATGGCGCCCAACGCCCGCTCGACCGGCATCCGCTGCCGCAGCAGGTCGACCGGATGCTGAATCTTGCCGCAGCCAGGACAGCTGAGATTGCAGGCGAAGAGCGGTTCGAGCTCGACGATCAGCGGAAATTTCTTGTTTCGCTTGATCTTGTTCGCCGCGACATAGCTGGCTACCCGAAGACCTTGCCTGAGTGGAATTGCCATCAGCTGTCTACTTCCTTGGGGAGGGTGAATGTGACTTCTTCGCGGGCGACATCGATCGTGCTCACATCGGCCTGACCGAGGGCGCCGAGGGTCTTGATCACCTCATCGACGAGGTGTGGGGGCGCGGAGGCTCCGGCGGTCACGCCAACAGTCGCGGCACCGCGAATCCAACCGGGACGGATGGACTCGACATCTTCCACGAGGTGGGCTTGGGCACCGGAGTGCACCGCGACTTCGACCAACCGCCTGGAGTTGGAGGAGTTGTGCGAGCCGACCACGAGAACCACGTCGGCGTCGGCGGCGATGGCACGTACTGCGTTCTGCCTGTTGGTGGTGGCGAAGCAGATGTCATCGGTCGGCGGGGCGGAGATAGCAGGAAAACGCTGTCGAAGGGTAGCCGCGACGCGCTCGGCCTCGCCGACAGCAAGCGTTGTCTGCGTGACGTAGGCGAGGTGGTCGGGATCGGGTACTTCAATCGTGCTGGCGTCCTGGCTGTTCTCCACCAGCAGGACGCGGCCGGGTCCTTCGCCGAGCGTCCCCTCGGTTTCGTCGTGACCGTCGTGCCCGATCAGCAACACGGTGTCGCCATGGGCGAGGAACCGCCGAGTTTCGGTATGGACCTTCGCGACCAGCGGGCAGGTTGCGTCGATGACCCGCATCTGCCGCTTGGCCGCTTCGTCGCGCACGGCGGGCGCAACACCGTGAGCAGACAGAATCACCGTCGCGGCGTCCGGGATTTCTTCCAGCTCCTCGACGAAGACTGCGCCTTTGCGTTCCAGACTCGCGACGACGTGGGCGTTGTGCACGATCTGGCGGCGCACATAAATCGGTGCTGGGTAGCGCGCCAGCGCTCGCTCGACGATGTCGATGGCGCGCTCAACCCCCGCACAGAAGGACCGCGGCGCCGCCAACAGCACCTGTCGGTCACTGACCGAGGCGCTCCAGCCCTCGAGGGCCGGCCCGAGCTGGCTCAGGATCCGCAATGCCCGAGTTCCTGATGCGAGGGTGGCCATCCGCACCAGCGGCTCGTCGGGGGTGTCCACCACCACCCGGACGACCGCCAACGGAGCGCCCGGGAATTCGGCCAGAACGGCCCGCACCACCGGCCCGGACTCCATATCGACCGCGATCGCCCCGGACGCCGCGATCTCGGCGCGCCGGGACCCGTGCACCACCTTGGTGCTGCTGAAGATAGGCCCGCGTCGGACCGTGAACCCCATTGCCCTGAGCTCAGCAACGAGTGGCGCTGCGGCCGGAAGCTCGACGGTGCCCTGATCGTCGCGGATCTCACTGGCGACGACGATGTCACCGGGCCGCAGCGTATCGCCGACCGCCCCACCGACACCGGCCAACGCCACCGCCGTGATCTGGGAGTTGGGCGCCTGAGAGTTCGCGGACTCAACCGACCAGCTGCGAAGGTTGGCCTTCAGCTTCGTGGCGCGGATGCCTGCGTGCACTACGGCCGCGTCTTCTCCAAGGCCGCGCTTGAGCGCCAGCGCCTCGATCCGCAGTGCGGCGACGACGACGAGACCCGGTGTCATTGGTTCTCCCCTCGTCTGCGGCATCCACGCCTGCCGGCTGGTCTTCGATCTGCTGGGCACCCGCCGTTGCCAGCTCGTGCAACATCGGGTGTCGGTCCGGCTATCTGATCTGCCTCACGGTGCTCATCTCCCCGTCCAATCTGTTCGCGTAGCGGCCCAGCGCGGATAACGGAAAAACGTGCCGGTACATCTCGTAATTGATGTAAAAGAAGCCTGGAAAACCCGTGCCGGTATAACGGGTTTCGAGCCATCCGCCATCCGCCTGCTGAGAATCCAGCAGAAATTGCACACCGCGTTCGACCGAGGCGGAGGTGTCCGCGGCGGCCAACAGCGCTAGCAGCGCCCATGCGGTCTGCGAAGCGGTCGATTCGCCGCGTCCGCTCCAGGACCCGTCGACGTAGGACCGCAGGTCTTCGCCCCAGCCACCGTCGTCGTTCTGGTGAGCGTGCAGCCATTCGACGGCGCGCTCGATTTCCATGGCGTAGGTAGGCACACCGGCCGCTATCAGGGCCGGCACGACCGCGCCGGTGCCATAGACATAGTTCGCACCCCACCGGCCGTACCAGGAACCGTCCGGCTCCTGAGCGGCGAGCAGCCACCGCACGCCGCGTCCGGTAGCGGGGGCGTCGAGGTAGCCCCGAGCGCAGAGCATCTCGACCGCGTGCGCCGTGACATCTGCCGACGGCGGATCGCTCAGGTTGCCGAAATCGCTGAACGGCAGATCTGCGGCCAACGTAGCGGTGTTGTCAGCGTCGAAGGCCCCCCAACCGCCGTCTGAAGACTGCATACCGATGAGCCAGTCGACCCCGAGTTGGATGGCACCTTCGACACCGTCTGAGCCCTCCGCGCTGGCTGAACCGCCGATGACCCGATCCAGAGCGAGTACGACCTCAGCCGTGTCATCCACGTCCGGGTAGATGTCGTTCGCGAACTCGAACGACCAACCGCCAGGGGCCAGCTCAGGTCGGCGCACCGACCAGTCCCCCGGCACCCGAACCTGCTCGTCGAGCAGCCACTGGGCAGCTTTCTGCACGGCGGGGTGCTTCGTCGGAAGTCCGGCGTCCAACAGCGCGATCACGGTCAGGCAGGTGTCCCACACCGGTGACTGGCAGGCTTCCAAGCGGCGAACCGGGCCGTCCGGTGTCTGTTCGCGCACGAGAAAGCCCTCAAGGCCTTCGATCGCCGCCCGAAGAACCGGGTGATCAAGCGGATAGCCCATCAGCCGGAGCGCCAGGATCGAATACACCCAGGGTGGCTGAATGCCGCCCCATCCACCGTCAGATTCCTGGCGAGCCACGATCCACTCGGTGCACGCCCGCAGGGCCGAGTTGCGGCCTGGTTTGATGGCCAGACGTTCGTAGCGGTGCAGCAGCCGATCAAGGTGTTGAAAACCACGCGCGATCGTCCAGGCTCGACGCGGGCGCAGCTCCGCAGGAACCAGATTGGTCCGCAGCTCGGAAACGCTGAACCCGAGTTCGGCTACCGGACGTTGCGACGAAACCACGGCCAGCGCCACGATCGTCTGCCGAGCCCAGCAACCCCAGTCATAGACATTCAGTGGCGCCCACTTCGGAATCCGGATCATTTCCGGCGGGATGACCGGCAGCTCATCCCAGGACCACTCACCGAACAGTGCCAACCAAATTCGCGTGAAGACCCGGCTGCTCTCGATGCCGCCGAGCTCGAGGATCAGCTCCCGCGCCACGCTCAGATGCGGGGCGTCAAGGGAATCGCCGGCCAACCGGAGCGCGACGTAAGCCTCGATCGTCGTGGACAGATCGATCGGGCCGCCCTCAAACGTCGACCAGCCCCCATCGACATTTTGTTGTGACCGGATCCAGCGGGCGCCGGCGTCCAGATCGGCCGGATGCAAGATGCCCAGAAAGGCACGAAGCAGCAGATCCTCCGCATCCATGGTCACGTTGGTGCGCAACTCGCCCCGCCAGAATCCCGCCTCGTCCTGACGCGAAAGCAAATAATCAGCCGCAGCCTCCGCGGCACGCCGTACAGCCGGACCATCGTGGGTGCAATAACCGGGCTCCCGGCCCTTCACCAGGGGCCCACACATCAGAACCATCCTTCTCGTTTGCTTAGCTAGCTATCTGGTCCCAGCACGCATTGCACTAACGCCTCCGAAGCGCCGAGGCATCGATAGCTCAGCGGTTCCAGATGCGATATCGCCAGGCGCCGCTTTGCCTGCGAACTCGTCCAGATCACGCCGCCGGCCTCGTGAACAAAACCGGCAATCAGCTCGATGTTGTCCTCGCTCGTCGGGGGACCCTCGGCCAACTTGGCGGCGAGCCGATCCCAGACATCGGTACCGTCGGCCTCGATCGTGTCGAGCGCCGCCTCGATGGCCATCTCGCTGTCGATCAGGTCGCGACCGTGTGGTCGGTTCTGCGTGATGACGCAAACCGCTTTGCGGCGTTCGAACAGCAGCGAGCTGGTCATATGGGTGCCCAAGAACGGTTCGTCGCGGCGATCAGCTCCGAGATTTCTGTTTCGTCGAATCCGAGCCGAGCCATCACGGTTCGGGTGTGTTGGCCCTGCGTGGCGGGAGGAACCGCGGTCGCGGCAGGGTTACGGGTGAGCCGGATAGGGGAGGCGATGCCCCGGTAGCCGTCACGTTCAACAACTGTCTGGCGGTGTTCGACCTGTGGCGTAGTTAACGCCTGAGCAACGTCGTGAACGGGGGCCGCGGCCACTCCGCGCTTGACCAGCTCCTGGCTGAGCAGTTCCGGGTCGCGATCGATGAACAGCTCGCTGAGGATGGCGCGCAGCTGTGCGACGTTGGCCAGTCTGGCTTCGTTGCTGGCGAACCGTTCGTCCCAGATCAACATCGGTTGTCCGAGGACACCAACGAGCGCTTCGAACTGACGGTTGTTGGCCGCGCTGACGAAAAGCAACCCCCCTCGGGTCGTGAACGTTTCGTAGGGCGCGATCGAAGGATGAGCGGCGCCGGTGCGGACGGGCAGCACGCCGTTGTTTAGCCACCCTCCAGAGTGTGGATGCAGCAGTGTGATCGCCGTGTCGAGCAGCGTGGAGTCAATGAGCTGCCCGCGTCCCGATGTGTGCCTTTCGTTCAGGGCAAGCAGGATCGCCGAGAATGCGAAGATGCCGGTGACCATGTCCACCACCGGTACGCCGATGCGCATCGGATCGCGGTCGGGCTCGCCGTTGACGCTCATCAGGCCGCCGTAGGCTTGGAGTGCGGCGTCGTAGCCGGGCAGGCCGCCGAGGGGGCCGTCAACGCCGAACCCGGTGATTCGGCAGTAGATCAGCCGCGGGAACTTCGGTGCGAGGTCGCCCTCGTAGTCGAATCCCCAGCGGGCCATAGTCCCGAGCTTGAAGTTCTCGACGACCACGTCGGCGTCCTCGAGCAGCCGTTCCAGGACGCGCCTCCCCGCCGGCTGGCTTAGGTCGAGACAGATGTTCTGCTTGTTCCGGTTGATCGCCTGGTAATAGGCGCTACGGCCGTCGGGCATATACGGCCCCCAGGTACGCGTGTCATCACCCGCCGGCGGCTCGACCTTGATCACCTCGGCGCCGTGGTCGCCGAGCAGTTGGCCGCAGTACGGGCCGGCAAGCACTCGAGACAGATCGACTACGCGCAGCCCGACCAGTGCTCCGGCGGGTAGCCTCTCATCGTGGGCGAGTCCGCCGAAGGTCATCGGATGACCGCTTCGCTGGCGTACTCGGTGCGCAGCGCGGACTTGAGGATCTTGCCCGAGTCGTTGGTGGGGAGGGCGTCGTCACGGAAGATCCACCGGGCCGGCATCTCGAAGTGCGCCAGCCGGTGCGCCGCGAACGCCGCCAGCTCTTCCCCGGAGACGTGTGCGCCGCGGGAGAGGCGCACGACCGCAGCGACCAGTTCGCCCAGGTCGTCGTGGGCGAGCCCGATCACCGTCACCTCGGCTACGGCCGGGTGTTCGCGCAGCACCGCCTCGATGCGGGCCGGCGCGATGTTCTCGCCGCCGCGGATGATCATGTCCTTCGATCTGCCGGTGATGTAGAGGTAGCGTTCCTCGTCCACGTGCCCGATGTCGCCGGTCCGGATCCATCCTTCGGCATCGATGGTGGTGTCGCCGATGAGGCCCCAGTAGCCGTCCATCGCGGCGGGCGAGCGGACGAAGATCTCGCCGTTGCCGTCCTCGTCGGCGTGGCGGATCTGCACCTCTACCACGGGGGCCAGTCGACCGGACGACCCGGCGTGCTTGCGCAGTTCGCCTCCGACGCCTGTGCTCACCACTCCGCCCGCTTCAGTCAGCCCGTACGTCTGACCGACTCCGCGGCTTGTGCTCGGGAACGCCGCGGCGATACGCGAGAGCAGCCCGTCGTCGACCGGCGCCCCGCCGAGCACCACCGTGCGGAGGGAGGTGACGTCCCGCGTAGCGAGGTCGGGATGAGCGAGGAGTCGCTCCATCATCGTCGGTACGCCCGAGAACATGGTCACCCCCCGCCCCTCGACCAGCGAAAGCACTTCGCCGCCATCGAAGCGTCCTTCGAGGAACACGATTTGGCTGCCGGTCATCAGGGGCACCATGATCAGCTGGATGGCGCCGATGTGGAAGAGTGGCAGGCCGACCAACGCCACACTGGCTCGAATGTCGTCGGGAATCTGGTGAGGCAACTTGTTGGCTACGATCAGCAACGACTGCAGATTCGCGATCAGCGCGCGGTGTGAGAGTGTCGCCCCCTTCGGGAAGTTCGTTGTGCCCGCAGTGAACAAGATGACCGCCGGGTCGTCCTCGCTGTGCTGCTCGGGGTGCAGTACAGCGTCTGCCTTGGAGTGCTCGTCAGTGTCGTCGGGTTCGGTGAGCGCTGCGAATCCGATCCGGCGGATCGAGTGAGGTACGCGGGACGATCTCTTGTCGTCAGCGATGATGACGCTGGGCTGGGCGACCTCGCATGCGTGCTCCATTTCCTCGGCCGACCACCAGCCGTTGCACGGCACGGCGATCGCTCCGGCTTCGAGGATGCCGAAGAACGTGGCCACCCATTCGGGGCTGTTGGCGGCATAGATTCCAACTCGATCTCCTCGTCCGATGGCCTCGCATCGAAGCCGCGCAGCGACCCGGCGCACGATCTGTTCGTGATCAGCGAAGGTCACCACCCGATCGCCGTGGAAAATGAACGGCCGCTGGCCCCATCGGCGTGACTGGATGAGCACAGCGCCGACCGAGTCGGGGTGCTCCTCGTAGACCAGCGAGGAATGGCCGTGGATGACGCCGCGGGTAACGGCGTCACCCCATCGGGTGGTGGACATCGTCCTCCTCGTACGAATATGTGTACAGCAATACATATATACGTTAGGAGGCATCCCGGTCGCTGTCAATCGACTCGGCTCCGCAACGCACTTGACAGACGACGAAACCCGTCCTTATGGTGTTCGAGATAACGAAAATTCATCCATATATACGTACACAGATGGAGCGTAGATGCCCACGGACCTGCAGAACAGCGAGCGCGAGTTCGCATCCATCAGCTCGGCTCAGGTCGATCAGCTGCGTGCGATGATCGGCAAGCCCATTCGCAGCGACCGCCCGCATGTCACCGAGCTGACGTCGGACGCGATCCGGCATTACGCCTTCGGGATCGGGGACCGCAATCCGCTGTGGACCGATCCGGTGTATGCCGCGGAGCGCGGCATCCAGCAACTGGCGCCGCCGAGTGCTCTGCTCGCGATGGACAAGGTGTTTAGCGGATACGTCACCGGCCTGCCCGGAATCCACGCGATGTACGCCGGAGCAACCTTCGAGTTCGAGCGCCCGCTTCGGATTGGCGACCGCCTCACCGGTGCGGCGACGCTCGAGGACCTGATCGAGCGTCCGAGTAGGTTCGCCGGCCGCTCGTGGCAGCAAATCTATCGAGTGCCGTTCGTCGATCAGGATGACAAACTGGTCTGCCTCGGTCACTCATACTGTTTCCGTATCGAGCGCGATAGCGCGCGGCAGGCAGGCAAGTACGAGCCTATCCGCGTCGAGTGGACCCCTGAGCAGATCGCCGAGATCGCTCAACGTTATCTCGATGAAGACGCCCGTCGCCGCGGCGCCGAGACTCGCTATATCGAGGATGTCAGCGTCGGCGAGAAGCTGCCAAGAATCACCAAGGGCCCCTACACGGCCACCACCGCCATTGCCTACCTGTTGGGTTGGGGGGGACTCTACGTCCGCGCCCACGGCGACGCCTTCGATCTGTTCGAACGTCACCCAGCATTGGGGATCCCGAACGAGTGGGGCGTCCCGGAGCCGCCAGAACGAGTCCACTGGGACCCGGATCTGGCTCGCCGGGTCGGCGTGCCAGGTGCTTATGACTACGGCCCCGAGCGGGTGTCTTGGTTGAGTCACATCGTCACCGACTGGATGGGCGACGACGGGTTCCTGAAGTTCCTCGACGTACAGGTGCGCCGGCACAACGTGCTTGGCGAGCTTGTCACCGTCGACGCGGAGATCACTGGTGTCGACACGACGACGGGAATCGCTGACGTCAAGATCGACGCACTCAACCAAGATGGACGCGAATCCGCTCGCGGTATCGCGAAGGTGAAGCTACCCAACCGCTCCGGAACGGCGAGCTGAGGGCGCCGGGATTGTCAACCGGAGGACGTGACCTTCGTGTCGGATAACCTCCTTACCTCGGCTATCGATTCGCGCCCGGCCAGCGATGAAACCACCCTTGAAGCGGGTCGCGGAGCTGCGCGAGAAGCTCGCTTAATCCTGCCTCGGCGGGCGGTGAACGTCCGCGTGAGCCACGCTGCTCGCCCCGGGTTTGTCGTCGTCAGAAGGTCGGCCGTAGCGCCGGCCGATCTGGTGAGCAGAGTTTGTCGCCGACGTAGCGGCGCAGCGACACCCATCGGCGCTCGACCTCCTCGGCCACTACGGCGTCGTTGATAGAGCCCCGCCGCGCAGCGATTCCGCACTCAGGTCAGCACACGCTGCGACTCTGTGTCGACGCCGAGGCGCTGCTGGAGCTGATGCCATGTGCGGCGATCGCGTGTTCGCCGCCGAGGCGGCGAGGACCGGCCCGCCGGGGCCACGTTGGGATTGTTCGCGGCGTGCGGGCGGGAAAGCCGCACGGCTGCGGGGGCACATACGATGGGACATCGGACGCGTGGTCAGGTGACGTGGTGCCCGAACCATCCCCATAGGGTATCGGGATCGAGACGGCATCGATGCGCTATTGGCCGGGACGGGCGTACGGGCTGGAACGCACGAGCTTGGTCAATTTAGTGGCGAGCACGGACACCTTTTGAGCGATGTGCGGAAGTTCATCGGTCATCCGATACACAGGGCCGACGACACTGATGGCCGCCAGAGTCGAGCCGTCCGGGGCATGAATCGCCGCGGCGGCGGCGGTGACGCCCTTGACCGTCTCTTCACGGTTGTAGGCGATGCCCTCGCGCCGGATTCGCTCGAGTTCCTTCGTCACCCGGGGGCGGTTCAGTTTGGCGTGGACGCGAAAGAACGCGTCGAGCGACCGGTGGTCCATATCGGCCAGGAACAGCTTGCCGATGCTGGTTGGGTATATCGGCCGACGTTCCCCGATCTTTGCCGTGTAATGGATCGACTGGTTGCTCTCGGCCTGGAAGATATAAACGATCGAGTCGCCGGTGTGGACGCCGAGCAGCGCCGTCTCGCCCACCTCGCGACTGAGTTGGATCACCGCGTCACTGGCGAGGTCGACCAGCCACGACGTCTGATGCGGGGCCAGTAGCGCTTGCAGGCCCCGGCCGATGACGTACCGACCTTCTCGTTCCTCGAGGTAGCCCACCCAGGTGAGGCCCTTGAGCAGGCTGTGAATCGATGAGCGTGGTGCATCGAGCATCGTGGCGGCGTCGATGAGCCGCACTCCCGCAGGGTTGGCGGCCGCAGCCTCCAGGATGCGAGCTATCCGCTCTACACCTCGATGTCCTCCGGCCTGTTCGTCGGCCGAGGACTCATGCTCAGGTAGGGCATCCATGCGACGAGGTTACTTGGACGAGAGGCAGACGTAGCGCACTGAGGTTCGCTCCTGCCCTTGACGGTTCCGGAACCGAACTTTAATGTACTGGTATACGTGTCCAAGTTCAGTAATACGAACACGATACAGCGTCTCGAGGATTGGAAGACGCTGTCTAGCTGCGGCCGCTTCACCCTGCCAGAACGACTTTCTTAACTAGTGCCAGCAGTTTGCTGAACGAACAGAGAAGGGAGAGCGTCATGATCAATGTGGTGGAGGCATCAGAAGCGGTCGCCGGCCTACTCACCGACGGGATGACGATCGCGGTAGGCGGCTTCGGGCTGTGCGGCGTCCCGGTCGATCTCATCGAGGCTGTGCGCGATTCGAATGTGCGCGACCTCGTGATTGTCTCTAACAACATGGGCGTCGACGGCAAGGGGCTCGGGCTTTTGTTGGAGAATCGCCAAGTGCGCAAGGTCATTGCGTCTTACGTCGGTGAAAACAAGCTGTTCGCCCGCCAGTACCTTGATGGCGATCTCGAGGTCGAGTTCAACCCACAGGGAACCTTGGCCGAGCGACTGCGCGCCGGCGGCGCCGGCATCGCCGCGTTCTACACCCGAACCGGCGTTGGCACCGAGGTCGCTATGGGCAAGCCGACCGCCGATTTCGACGGCGACACCTACGTCCTTGAAAGGGGCATCGTCGCTGACCTGGCGCTCGTGCGCGCGCACCGAGGCGACGCGTACGGCAATCTGACCTACCGCTACTCCGCACGCAACTTCAATCCCGTCGTGGCCACGGTCGGACGGGTAACTGTGGCCGAGATCGAGGATCGCGCGAACGAGCCCATCGAGCCCGATCTCGTGGCCACCCAGGGCATCTACGTGGATCGGCTGGTCGTGGCACGCGCCCGGGAGAAGGACATCGAGCAGCGCACCGTCCGCGAACGGCCGTCGGTCGTGACGCGATGACCTGGTCCCGTACCGATATGGCAGCGATCGCGGCCGGTGAGCTGCGCGATGGCGACTACGTCAACCTCGGCATCGGCATACCGACGCTGGTTGCCAACTACATTCCCGATGGCGTGCGGGTGACGCTGCACAGCGAGAATGGCCTGCTAGGCATGGGGCCGTTTCCCTATTCGGGCGAAGAGGACGCCGACCTCATCAACGCGGGCAAGCAGACGGTGACGGTCAACCCCGGTGGCAGTTTCTTCGACTCTGCGCAGTCGTTCGCGATGATTCGCGGCGGTCATATCGACATCGCGATTCTCGGCGCGCTTCAGGTCTCAGCGACTGGCGACTTGGCGAACTGGGCGATGCCGGGCAGCCTGGTCAAGGGCATGGGAGGGGCCATGGACCTTGTCGCCGGCACCCGGCGGGTGGTCGTGCTGAGCGACCACATCGCGAAGGACGGCACGCCAAAAATCCTTACAACGTGCACGCTCCCGCTGACCGGAATCGCCGTCGTCGACCGCATCATCACTGATCGGGCGATGCTCGACGTTACTCAGGATGGATTGCGTCTAGTGCGGATGGCACCAGACGTGACAGTCGAGGAACTACGCGCCTGTACCGGAGCGCCCTTCATCGTGAACACGGACGTATCGGCATGACCTCCGAGCGTCAGCGCGTAGAACAGCGCGGATTGTGGTTCGAGCAGCTCGACCCCGACGTCGTCTATGACCACCGGCCCGGACGGACGATGACCGAGTACGACAACGTGCTGTTCAGCTCGCTGTCTATGAACCCGCAGGCACTGCATGTCGACGCCGCCTATAGTGCCGCTCAACCGTTCGGTCAGCAGCTCGTCAACAGCATGTTCACGCTTGCCACGCTGGTCGGGCTGTCGGTTGCCCACGTGACCCGGGGGACGATCGTGGCGAACCTTGGTTTCAGCGGCGTCCGCTTCCCTCACCCCATGTTCCACGGCGACACGCTCTACGGCGAGACCGTCGTCCTCGACAAGCGACTGTCGTCGTCACGCCCCGATGCCGGCATCGTCACGTTCGAGCACACCGGGCGAAACCAGGAGGGCACGGTCGTGGCGATCGCTACGCGGCAGGTGATGATGCTGCGTGACCCCGATCGGAGTGTTACCGGTGATTGACGGGACCGCGTGGCTGTTCTGTCCCGCCGACCGGCCGGAACGTTTTGCCAAGGCCGCAGACCGCGCTGACGTCGTGATCCTGGACTTGGAAGACGGCGTGGCGTCCGCTGATCGTGCCAGTGCTCGGCGGGCGCTCGTGCAGGTCGGCTTGGATCCGACGCGCACTGTCATTCGGATTAACCCGTCCGGCACCGCCGACCACGAAGCGGACCTTGCCGCTCTGGCGCGCACGGAGTTCCAGACGGTCATGCTGGCCAAGACCGAGAGCGCTGCGCAGGTCGCTGCGCTCGATCCGCTCACCGTTGTCGCCCTATGTGAGACCCCAGCCGGTGTTTTGGCGGCGCCTGAGATCGCTGCGATTGCCAATGTAACGGCGCTGATGTGGGGCGCTGAGGACTTAATAGCGGCGATCGGGGGCCACTCGAGCCGGGACGCTACCGGTGGCTATCGCGACGTCGCGCTACATGCCCGCGCATTGGTCCTCCTTGCCGCCGCAGCCGCGAAGACCGCAGCCATCGACGCGGTATACCTCGATATCGCGGATCTGGACGGTTTGGCGGCTGAAGCCGCCGATTCTGTCGCCAGCGGTTTTGCAGCCAAGGCGTGCATCCACCCCACCCAGGTCGCCGTCGTCCGAGACGCGTACCGCCCCGCAGCCGATCTCGTGGATTGGGCGCGCCGGGTGCTGTCGGCCGCCGAGACCGCACCGGGCGTGTTCACCTTCGATGGCCTGATGGTCGACGAGCCAGTACTTCGGCAGGCGCGGGCAATCATCTCTCGCTCCTCGTGACGCCAGTAGCACCTGCGCTTCCTTCCCTGCGGCTTGCCATCACATCAGCGAACTTGGGCACGTCATGGTCGAACGGGAAATTCGCCCGGTTTCCATCGACCATGTGAGTACGACAGTCCTGCGACGACGTGATGGACGGCGGGGTACAGCGCAGGCGTCCTCGGACCGGCGGGACGATGTTCAGCGAAGGCAGGCTGCCCTGGCCAGCAGCGCCATGCCGACGGCCGCGTTCTCCTTCCTCGTCCATGACGAGCCTCGGTGGGATCACCACCCCGGTACGACAGCTATCCAACGAATCGGTGGAGCAGAACTCGCTGCGTTTCCCCAGTAGCCGGCGGCAACTTCAGCGACATGCAGGACGGTTACAAGCCGGATAGGTTCAATACGAGAGCTTGGATTTGAGCTTGCTCGATTCTGGAATCGGTAGCGGCCCGCAGGCCTTTGCTTGATAACTACCGAGGTCGCGTCGCAGGATGGTCGCGGCGTCGTGGCTTGAACTGTGGCAGGCCAAGGGGCCCGCTGGCCGTAGGCCTTAGGTAGCTGCCAGATGTCGAGCACGTCCTTGCCGCCAGAACGGTCGACGTAGCTTTCGCTTAGAGTGCGGCGGGATTTCCGGCTCGACATGACGCGCGCCCGTGGCTGGTCTGCCTCCATAACTACGGACCAGATGCGCCTGAGGCCGCGGATTCAAGAGGCCCGGCGACTCGAACTGCACCCCATCGCCGCGGTCATCCTTCGCTCGCCGCTCAGTCGTTACCGCAACCGCGACGCACCCAGCGAAGGTCGCGCTAGCGCCGCGGTCCGTTACCTCTCAAGCATTGCGAACGGCGCTGTCAGTACGTCGGGTGCGAGCGCGCGCGCTGGTTGGGAGCTAACCTCGAGGATCCTGTTTTGTGAATCGACATGTACAACGCGCGGACGAAACGCTTGAGCCTCGGCGTCCGTCATCGTTTGGTATGCAATGACGATGACCATGTCGCCGACTCCAACAAGATGCGCCGCGGCGCCGTTGATCCCGATGACACCGCTGCCCGGCTCGCCTTCGATGATGTAGGTCTCCAGGCGCGCACCGTTCGTCACGTCGACCACCGACACCTGCTCGCCGACCAGCAAGTCCGCCGCGGCGAGCAACTCCGCGTCGATGGTGATTGACCCGACGTAGTGCAGATCCGCGTGTGTAACGGTTGCCCGATGGATCTTCGCACTGAGCATCGTGCGCTGCAATTCCTTCTCCTTGTTCGCGCGGTCAGTCCCCACGTGATGGGCTCTTCAAACCCCATCATTCTCACCCCGCTGAGCAACGCGACTTGGGTGCGGTGAGGCATATCACGACGACCGCAAAGGCTCAGCACTCGCAAGGGTGTGAGCTCGTACGGGAGGATGCGGTGAGAATCGGCGCGCCGCAGTGCACCTCTGGGCCCCGAGCGTGGGCTCATCACGCCCATGACACTTCCGCGTTGGCTCGCCAGGCTAAACACGTGCCACCGCGCGGGGATCAAACGATCAACCTAGCTGGGCTGCGCTCAGCCGCTCGTCTGCACTGGATAAGGCACGAAGGTTCCCCGGTCGGGGTCGATGTCGAGCTTGCGACCAACCGGTGGGAACGCCCGTTGGGGACAGCCGGTGCGCTCGCAGACTTTGCAGCCAACGCCGATTGGCGTGGCGGCCTCCCGGTCGCGAGGGTTCAGGCCAGCGGAATAGACGAGGCGGCCTGCGTGGCGGATCTCGCACCCGAGCGCAACGGCGAAGAGTTTGCCGGGCGCACCGTAACGCTGAGGGCTGCGGAACACCGTGCGGGCCATCCAAAGATATCGGCGGCCGTCGGGCATCTCCGCAACCTGAGTTAACAGCTTACCCGGCGAGGCAAAGGCCTCGTAGACGTTCCACAACGGACAGGTGCCACCGGCCCGGGAGAAGTGAAACGCAGTGGCTGACTGGCGCTGCGACATGTTGCCTGCGCGGTCGACCCGGACGAAGGCGAATGGCACGCCGCGGGCCCGCGGCCGTTGCAGTGTGCTGAGTCGGTGGCAGGTACTTTCGAAACCCAGGTTGAAATGGGCCGACAAGCGCTCGATGTCGTAACGGAAATCCTCGGCTGTTTCACGAAAGACTGTGTACGGCAATAGCATTCCTGAGGCCAGGTAGTTGGCCAGGCCGATGGTCAGCAGCTCACTGGCTTGCGGATCCTCAAACGGTGTGCGGGCCACGATCGCGGCGATCTGGTCGGCGAACTCGAGGTTGGCCAGCTGATGCGCCAGGCGGAAGACCTGCTGCCCCCACAGCAACTGTGGCGACAAGCGGATGGTCTGGGTCGCGCGGTCGTAGCGTGATAGCTCATTTGCATCCGGGTTCGGGTCGTTGGCTACGACGACTCTAATGCCGTGCGCGTCGCGCAACCGGTCGACCAGCGCGTGCCGCTTCTCCTTGTCGCTCAACCCTATTTTGCCGGCATAGTCCTCTGCGGCGCGATCCAGGGAGTCGACGTAGTTGTTGTGGTCGTAGAAAAAGTCCCGGACCTCCTCGTGCGGCATCAGCGTGGCCCGCTCCGGCTGCTCCCGGGTGGCGATGGCCAGCTGGTCCGCCAACGATCGGTACCGGCGGTGCACCGCCAGCACAACTTGGGCGACCGCCGGGTGGGTCGAGGCGATATCGGCGATCTCGGCCTCGACGGCGCTGGAGTGCACGCCGGCGTCGTACAGTGCGTCCCGTAGCTCGGCGATCAACCGGATAGTGTCCTGTGGGGCGAAGAAGCCCGCGTCGATGCCGTAGATGTCGCTGATCTTCAGCAGCACGGGGACGGTGAGCGGCCGTGAGTTGTGCTCCATCTGGTTGAGGTAACTCGCCGACACGTCGAGCTCGCGGGCCATCTCCGCCTGGTTGAGACGGCGCTCGGCCCGTAGCTGGCGCAGCCGCGCTCCCGCGAAGATCCTCTCCACCACATAAATACTACCCCGCTCCTTCCGAACCAGTCTTCACAGAATTAACAAGATTGGGCCAAAAGACTCGCAGAAGTTCGCAAGTTGCGTCTCTAGCGATGGCATCGAGACTCAGGCACAGTTTCGGTAGATGGTCACCGATCTTCGCAATGGTGCCAACATCACCCATCCGCGACCCTGAACCTTACGGAGACGAGATGATCGAGATCACTCGCGCCCAAGCCGCTGCTGAGCTGGCGACTAGCTGGCGCACCGACTCCCGCTGGGCGGGCGTCGAACGCAGCTACACCGCCGACGACGTGATCAATCTGCGCGGCCGGGTGGTCGAGCAACACACCCTCGCCACCCGCGGCGCGCAGCGGCTGTGGAAGCTGCTGCACACCGATGACTACGTCCACGCGTTGGGCGCGCTCACCGGTAATCAGGCCGTGCAGAGCATCCGGGCTGGGCTGCAGGCGATCTACCTGTCGGGTTGGCAGGTCGCGGCCGATGCGAACCTGTCCAACCAGACCTACCCCGACCAGAGCCTGTACCCGGCCAACTCGGTGCCGGCTGTCGTCCGGCGGATTAACAACGCTCTGCTGCGGGCTGATCAGATCACCTGGTCCGAGGGCACCGACACTGACATCGAGTGGCTGGCCCCGATCGTGGCCGATGCCGAGGCCGGCTTCGGCGGTCCGTTGAATGCATTTGAGCTGATGAAATCGATGATTGTCGCCGGTGCCGCGGGCGTGCATTGGGAGGACCAACTCGCCTCGGAGAAGAAATGCGGGCACCTCGGCGGCAAGGTGCTGATCCCGGCGGGGCAGCACATCCGCACTCTGAACTCCGCGCGGCTGGCCGCTGACGTGCTCGACGTCCCCTCAATCATCATCGCCCGCACCGACGCCGAAGCCGCGACGCTGATCACGACCGATGTCGATGAGCGCGACCGTCCCTTCATCACCGGTGAGCGCACTGCCGAGGGTTTTTACCGGGTCACCAACGGGATTGCGCCATGTATCGCCCGTGGCTTGGCCTACTCCCCGTACTCCGACCTGCTCTGGATGGAAACCTCGCTGCCCGACCTCGGGGTGGCTCGAGCCTTCGCCGACGCGATCAAGTCGCAGTACCCCGACCAGCTGCTCGCCTACAACTGCTCGCCGTCGTTCAACTGGCGCCGCCATCTCGACGACTCCACTATTGCTAAGTTCCAGCGCGAACTCGGCCACATGGGCTACGCGTTCCAGTTCATCACCCTGGCCGGCTTCCACGCCCTCAACCACTCGATGTTCGACCTGGCCCGGGGCTACGCCGCCGATGGCATGACGGCCTACGTCGAATTGCAAGAGCGCGAGTTCGCGTCCGAGGCTACCGGCTACACCGCCACGAAACACCAGCGAGAGGTCGGCACCGGCTACTTCGACCTCGTGAGCACCGCCCTCAACCCGCACTCTGAAACGACGGCCCTGACCGGCTCGACCGAACACGCTCAATTTCAAGCATGAGCTGACTTCAGGGTGGCGTTCAAACCGCAAACGAGGTTCGGGCTGCCGACGGCTGCAACCGAGTCGGATGGGCTAGGTGACCCTCGCAAGGTGACCTCGCCGTTGACACGTCTGGGGTTAATCCAACAAGGTGCGAGGGTGTCCGTCCGCCCCCACGTACTCGAAGATCGCGTTCCTGAGTTCAATCGGGTCAATGTTTCAGCGTCGCCGGCTTGCGAACTGGGCTGTAGCCACCCTAAGCCCGAGGCGATCTGGCTCGGGGTTAATGTAGAAGTTGGTCCCTAGAGCCGACACTCGCGTAGCTCGGTCGAATGAAACGGCTGTAGACCCAAGGACATCCAGGACTTGGAACGGTTGGCCATCTCAATCGTCGATCCATTGAACGACTGACTCCACCGTTTCTCGGCGGGTCCGGAATTTGTTCACCGCGGTATCGGCGGCATAGCCGAACGATACCGCGCACACCACCGCGCGATCGTCACTAATGCTGAAGTGCTTTCGGACGACCGCTGAATACATGGCAATCGCGGCCTGCGGTACCGCTGCCAGACCAAGACTTTGCGCGGCCAGCAACAGCGAGTCGATATATGCGCCACAGTCGACGTAGCCATAGGATCCGAGCATCGTGTCCGAGGTGATAACCGCGACATGCGGTGCGTCGAAGAACCGGAAGTTGCGCATCAGTTGACGCTGGCGAGCCTCTCGGTCGCTGCGGTCGATGCCGAGAGCGTTGTAGAGTGCGTAGCCGGTTTCACGGCGGCGTTGCAGATACTTGCCGCGATACTCTGCAGGCGGATCCAGATCGGGACTCTGCGGTTGACTCTCGGCGGCGTCATAAAGCCGTTCTCTGAATCGGGTTGTCCCGGTTCCGCTAGTCACTATCGTCTGCCACGGCTGGGAGTTGTTCCACGACGGTGTCAGCTGTGCGATTTCGAACATACGGCTCATCAACGAATGTTGAACCCTGTCAGGGCGAAACGCCCGGCAGCTGTAGCGCTCACGAAACAAGCTCTCGAGGACCTCATCCGGTCGCACTGGTCCACCTCTCAGTTGCGGAACATCGCCAAGCAGTCGCGCCGTCCATGTTGGCGCTTCTATGTGCGGCTACCCGCACTCCGGGTCGGGAGCCTTTGACGTTTCTCATATTCGATCAAAGCAAAGCGTCCGTGATCTCATCGTGCCGATTGCGTCACCCTACGAAAACAGTAGAATGACGTTTCCAGCAAACTCAAACCGCACCGATCACGGTCCACGCAACAGTCCGGAATTCATCGCTATCCGACGCCCGAGTCAGCAGCGATGTGCCGAACGTTCCTGAGCGCCGAAGGGGCCCAAGCCACCATCCGGAGTGAAACTGGCTTGAACACGACAGCAATCGACAGCCTCAGCCGCGTTCGAGTAACCTTTGTGCGATGAGCATGCGCTGGATGTCGCTGGTTCCCTCGCCGATGGATAGGACTGGCGCGTCGCGATAGATCCGCTCTATACCGACCTCGGTCGAATATCCGTACGCACCGTGGATCTGAAGGGCGGCTGTCGCATTGGCGAGCGCCGACTCAGAGGCGACCAGTTTAGCCATTCCAGCCTCAAGATCGCATCGTTGACCGTTGTCGAAAGCTTCAGCAGCGATGGCAATAAGTGCACGCGAAGACGCGACACGACACGCCATGTCCGCGAGCTTTAGCTGGATGGCCTGGTGCTGACCTATGGGCTTGCCCATCGTTGTCCGAATCCGGCTGTACTCAAGCGAAGCCTGAAGCGCAGCGTCGGCGACACCGGCGCCACGCGCGGCTACATTGATACGCCCGAGCTCAAGGGCGCCTACGGTCTGCTTGAAGCCCAGGCCCTCCTGCGTGCCGATGAGCTGCTCGGCATCGACGGCGACATCGTCGAAAAACACCTCGACCGTGTCGATGCCCTTGTAGCCGAGCTTGCCCAGCTTCTTGCCGATCATGTAGCCGTCTGACTTGCGGACGAAGAACAGCGACATCCCCTTGTGGCGGGGTTCGATCTCCGTATCCGTCTTTAGGAGCACTGCGAGACAGTTACCCCTACCCGCGTTGGTAATCCATGTCTTCGCACCGTTAATGGTGTAGCCAGCCTCAGTGCGATCGGCACGCGTGCGGATCGCTTGCAAGTCTGAGCCACACTGAGGCTCAGTCAACGCCATGCCACCTCGCAGCTCACCGCTGGCACACGCCGGCAGGATCTCGCGTCGTTGTTCCTCGGTTCCAAATCGCCGGATGAGCTCGGCCATCATGAGATGGGAGTTGATCACCCCGCTCAAGGAGATCCACACCGAGGACAGCCTCTCGACCACCTTCGCGTAGGACGAGGCGGTCATGCCGAGACCCCCGTACTCCTCAGGGATTGTCGCGCCAAACAGGCCGAAGTCGCGCATCTGCTCCACCATGGCGCTCGGATATTCGTCGGCATGCTCCAATTCGAGGACGTACGGCACGACGTCCTTTTCGAGCCAACGGTCCAGCGCCGCCAGCATGTCCTGCGTGGTGTCTTCTGGGGGGGTCATCATGTCTCCAAGGCGGGAAGTGGAGCTTGCTGACATCGTGTATGCGATGTAGATTCGGTTTACCGAATCGAAGTCGGCGGCGAGAGCCCGAACTGTTCTCGAAAGTATCTCGATTGCAGGTAATAGTCAAGGAAATAGGCCGTTTTGCTCTCGGTTACCACGGGTTCGCAAATTCGGCATTACGAAAGGCTGTGGTTATCGTCGTGAGCAAGGGCGAACGTGATGAGTCCGGAGGGCGCGCCGATCGCTACGTCCCGGCGGTTCTAACGGCGATGCGGATCTTGGACTACTTGGCAAGTCACGGCGATGCAAGCGGAACGGCAGTACGGCTTGCACTGGAACTGAATGCGAGCACCTGTCACGACACCCTCAAGACACTCGCGCGAGGCGGCTACATAGGCTTCGACGAAACACGCAAGCTCTACTCGCTCGGCCCCGCGCTTGCTGCCGCTGGTGTGCGCGCATACTCCGATGAAGTCCTCGTGCCGACGGCCCGTCCTGCGATGCGCCAATGGGTTCGTGAGACCAGCTTCACGGCGTTTGTCGCGAAGCCTCTTCCTGACTGGTCTAGCGTTATCGTCGACAAGATCGAGAGCACTCGGCGGATAAAGGTAACTGTCGAGGTTGGGCAGCATTTTCCTGCTGACGCTGCAGTTATTGGCAAAATCTTCTTGGCCCACCTTGACGCTGACGAACTCGACGCCGTCCGTGTTGAGCTCGGTCGCTATACCGAGAACACCATTCATGACCTTCCCGCTTGGCGCAGCGAGCTGCATCGAGTGCGAGAACTCGGCTGGTCCGAGTCCCGCGGCGAGTACTACGGCGGCGGAAACGCTGTGGCCGCTCCGATCTTCGACCCACGCGGGAAGGTCGTCGCAGTTGTGGGCTCGCTCGCGTCGTCGTCTGATCTTGCCGACGATCGCCTGGCCGAGTACGGGCAGTCGATGAAGAGAACGGCGATGACAATCACAGCACAGCTTCGAACATCTGGCTGAATAGCGTCACGCTACAGTTCGGGCGTCGAACAAGGCGTCAACGTCTTCAACCGATCGCCCGAGCTCGCCGAGGATCTCGCGCGTACTTCCACCGAACATCGGCGCAGCGCTTGGTGGAGCGATCGATTCACGGAATCGAGGAGCCGCCGCCGGCTGAACGTAATCGCCCTGATGCACGAAGACGCCGCGGCTGGCGTTGTGCGGATCAAGTGGCGCCTCGCCAATGGATAACACGGGGGTTACACAGGAATCGATGTCGGCGAAGTGTTCCGTCCACTCGTCACGAGTCCTGGCCGAGAAGCGTCGCCCGAGCTCAGCCGTGAGGTCGGGCCACTTCGTACGATCTTGTTGGTCCCACGACGCCGGGTTGAGTCCGAGGGCCTCGAGCATCCTGCGGTAGAACTTCGGTTCGATCGCCCCCACCGCCATGTACTTCCCGTCCGAAGTGCCGTAGCACCTGTAGTACGGATGCGAGCCGTCTACGAGATTGGAACCCCGCTGGTCACTCCACTCCCCCATGGCGGCTAGACCATGCATAAGTGACGTAAGGGCGGCCGAGCCGTCAAGCATCGCGACGTCCAATACCTCGCCCCGACCGCTCCTCTGTCGCTGGACTAGCGCTGCGAGAACTCCGATCGCAAGGAAGGCGCCACCGCCACCTGAATTGGCGACGTAGTTCAGCGGCGGCGGGGGCGGCTGGCTCGGCTCACCTAGTCCGTGCACGGCGCCAGCGAGCGCCGCGTAGTTGATGTCGTGCCCGGCTCGATCCCGCAACGGGCCGCTTTGCCCCCAACCTGTGACCTGGGCGAAAATCAGCCTTGGGTTGCGCGTCAGGCAGGCGGCCGGGCCGAGCCCCAGACGGTCCATCACCCCCGGCCGGAACCCTTCGACGACGACGTCAGCTGAATCCGAGAGTTCGAGTGCAATCTCGGTGCCGCGGGCCTGCTTAAGGTCAATCGCGATCGATCGTCGCCCGCGGCCAATACTGTCCATCATTCGATCGAGGCCCGGATCTCCAAGCGCGCTCGATACGCGGTCAATTCGAATGACCTCGGCGCCCAAGTTCGCGAGTAAAAGCGTTCCAAACGGCGCCGCACCGATGCCCGCGTATTCGACAATTCGCACTCCAGCCAGCGGACCTTGCCCGGCTACGGCGTCCACACTCCGTTCACTCATTTCGACTGCGCTCTCGCCGCAACCGAACCGGACCTAAGCAACCTGTCGTCGCCGTGAAGTACTCCAGCCGCAAACAGCTCAGCTATCGTCGTGGTCTCGTAGCCAAGTTCACGGGCCACCTCCGCGGTGTGTTCGCCGAGGGCGGGCGCTCTCCCTGTCGGGGATGAGGTCGTCTCCCCTTCGAATGTCAATGGCAACCCGACGTGGGTAGGACTGTCGACCGGCCCTCCGAATATGCCTAGTGCCGCGACGTGAGGGTCAGCCGAAACCATCTCCAGCGTATTAATCACATCGGCGTTGACGCCCTCCCTGGTGAAGATACGCATCCAATCGGCAGTAGTTCGGTCGGCCAAGACCCTCGAGATGCGTGACATAACTTGGTCGTGGCCAGCGACTCGGTCGGCATTCGTCGCCATTCCACTCTCGTGCTCCCACTCTGGATGCTCCAAGGCGGCACACAGTTTCGACCACTGGCGCGGACTGTGGCACGAGAGGGTGATCCAACCGTCATAGGTGGCTACCGCCTCTGCCGGAACGGCCGCGAGGCTTGACCGGCTCCCCAGCCGGACCGGCTGGTCGCCAGCGAACAGCCCAGCGAAGGAGACGCCTTGGAGATGGATCAGCGTCTCAAGAAGCGACGTGTCACATCGTCCGCCCACACCCGTGGCATCGCGCCGCACCAGCATGGTCATAACGGCGAGCGCGCAATATATTCCAGCCGCAGTGTCGGCGATGGGCGTTCCAACCCTGGCTGGGCCCAGTTCCTCATTTCCGGTAATGGACATAATCCCGGAGTAACCCTGAAGAATGGTATCGCTGCCCGGCCGCTCTCGCTTGGGGCCACGGTTGCCAAAACCAGATAGTGAGCAGTGCACGAGTCGCGGGTTGCCAGCAATCAGGTCGTCCGGACCCAAGCCACGCTGCTCGAGCGCACCCGGGCGGTAACCGGCAATGAAGACGTCGGCCCTAGCGACCAGGTCGCGGACGAAGCGGGCTCCTGAATCGGTACGGAGATCGACCGCTGTACCTCGCTTGCCGCGGTTGGAGGACAAATAGGTAGGACTCACTCCGTCAACAAACGGAGGACCCAGTGTGCGAGCCCAATCACCTCCCGGCGGCTCGATCTTGATGACCTCTGCACCTAGATCAGCAAGGACCTGTCCGCAGTATGGGCCACCGATACCTTCAGCCGCCTCGACGACGACGAGACCCTCAATTCCCTTCATGGACCTCAAATCCCTTCATTAGAAAACCTGGGCCGTTGGAGTTTCGACTCCGTGATGCTGCTTGGCCAGTAGTCCACTGCCGAAATGCCCTCGGCATCAGGCCAAAGTCCACGCCGTCACACATCAGCTTGCGTCTGGATCAAGAGCATGCCGGTGGACCGGAGCGCAATAGACGGTTTGGTATGAGGTATGGCTGCTAGCTCGCAAGCCCTCGAAAGCACCGGGTCCTCCGCGCAGTAGTGGAGGTATCATCGCTCTGGACCGCCGCCCGCGAGGTAACGAATGGCTCGATAATTCGTTCAACCTCCTTGTGCGCGGGATGCGCCTCATAGAGAGCGTGGTCCTCACGGTTATCCAGTATTACTATCACCGCAAGGCCAGCGTTCCCCGGAGACCATTCAAGATCCGTATGTACGGTCAGCGCGCGAATCTGAGGAATCCGTATACGAAGGTTACTTATCGCTTCCACGATGCGGATGCGATCAACATCTTCGGTCGACTCCGTGAGTCCGAGAAGCACGATATGAGTAATCATCATGGCCCTTCTAGCGTAGTGTCCGTATCGGACGAGTTCTGGGGCAGTCAATAGGAGAGTGCCGTGAACACGAGGCAACAGCAACGAGTAAGTCGCATCGACATATTTTCCTCGGTGTCGATCAATTTGTGAGGCCAGATGTGTGGATCGGGGGCGGACGCAGACGAATTCGGCGAATACGGACAATAATGAATTCGCCGCCGATCACGAATGCCAACAAAGCCGCGGTGACGATTTGATTGACATAAGCCGCTTCGCCGCGCGCAGCCAGGCCAGCGGAGATCGACCCGAGAATTCCGACTCCAAGCGCGATGTGAACAACGCTGCCCCGTCCGCCTCCGAGAACGACTCCGCCTATGATCGCCGCTGATACCGCCGTGAGAAGTAGATCCGTGTAGCTGGTTGAGTTCGCACTCCCGCCCTGGAATGCGGCTATCGCACCTGCAAGTGCCGAGCAAGCTCCGGAAATCCCGAAGGACACGACAAACGTTCTTGTCACGGCGACGCCGGCGGCCGTCGAATCTGTCAAGCTCCCGCCGACAGCGTATACCTCTTTACCGATCCGAGTCCGGCTTAAAAATATCCCCACCGCCCCAAAGATGCACAGGGCGACTATGCTGCCAACGGAAAACGCGCCGTAACGACCGAGAAGCGGATCGCCGATTGTGGGGTCGTTTACTATTTCGCCCACGGGCGCAAGTATGTGCGCAACCCCGCCGAGCAATATCGATGCAGCGATTGTGAAGACAACTGAATCGATTCTCAAAAGACGGATCAGATAGCCCTGGACCGATCCGTACAGGCCACCGGCGAGCGCAGTTGCGATTAGCGCGCCCACCAAACCCAACCCCTGCAGGTGGACACTAAGAATCCCGCCGAGAGTCACTACTGCGACGGCCGATAGGTCTAGCTGACCGAGAATCAGGGTCATTCCGACGCCAAGCGCAACGAGCCCCAAGAGGCTGAAGTTGTCGAGGATAGGAAAGATACCGGCTACGCCGATACCCGATCGCTGCACGACCATTACCGTCCACGCAACCACGAAGAGCAGGAACGGAAACGTATAGCTCTCAATGCGGCGCCATATGTGTGTGGTCATGTCCCGGTCCCTCGTCGCCTCTCGTTTAGATTCAAGGCAAGGACGATCATGACTACGATTGCGCCCTCTACTGTGGCGCTGACACCGAACGAGTAGCCACGCAGGAGCATCTCGTTCTGGATGAGCGCGATCAGTATCGCGCCGCCTGCTGACCACAGCACCGACCCTCGACCGCCCTGAACGGAAGTGCCGCCGATGAGTACCGCCGTAATCGCGTCAATCGTCAATGAGCTCAGAAATGTAGAACTCGCTGAACCCGCTTGGGAAACCGCGAGCAGGCCGGCGAGCGCGCAGCCGACGCTGAAGATCGCGAACGAAATCAGGGCCACTCGTTTGACGGCTATTCCGGAGAGGGCTGCGGTGCGGGCGTTAGATCCGCTGAGCAGCACACGCCGGCCACCGACGGTGCGAGACATCCACATCTCGAGTAGGACCGTGATGCCGATGAAGTAGTACACCTGGACGGGTATACCCAACGGCCTTGCAGATCCCAGCCAGTCGATAGAACGTCCGTTGAAGGTCACGGTGCCTGCGTTTGTACGCCACGACACGATCCCGATCATGGCTGCGCCCGCGGCCAGAGTGGTGATGACCGGGCTTAGGCCGGCGGCAACGAGGGCGCCCTGGACTAGGCCAGAGGCGACGACGACCGCAACGACAACGACAAGTGCTAGCACAACATTGTCGCCTCGGCCGATCAGGGCGGCAAAGGTAACCGCAGCAACCATCACCGTCTGGGAGCTGGCAAGCGATACGAAGTTTCCGGAGATCGTCATCGGTGTCATGGCGACTGCGACGATGCCTGTCACCGACGACGAGACGAGCACCGCTCGCAGGTTGGCAACGGTGAGCGCGTGTGGCGTCAGAAAGAGCCCCACAATCAGCACGATGACAACGAGTCCGGCAATGCGCGTGGTTGCGTTTTGACCGCGAAGTCTGGCTATATCGGGGCTGAACCGGAGACGTCGACGCCCTATGACGTCCGGATCTACTCGCGTCATGCCGACACTTCGCTATCCGCTCGGTGCACGATGGCTTGAAGCAGCTCTGCCTCGGTCCAGTTTGAATGTGCGCGCAGATCGACAAGGCGGCCTCGAAAGAACGCCCCAACGGTGTCACATAGCCCGAGTACCTCGGCAGTATCCGATGAGGCAAGGACTATAGAAAGTCCCGTCGCGCAAAGGTCGCGGAGCCGAGCGTAGATTTCTGCACGAGCGCCGATGTCGACACCACGGGTGGGCTCATTGACCAGTAACACCCTCGGCGATGTGCCCAGCCACTTCCCTAGGGCGATCTTTTGCTGATTGCCTCCACTTAAACGGCCGACGGCTGTATCCAGGCGACTGATGTCAACGCCGAATGCGTCGCAAGCAACTGTGGCAAGAGCACGCTCGCTGCTCGTGCTTCGGATTCCGGCGCGCGCGATGCGTGTCAGCCACGGCGAAGACAAGTTCCGAACGACAGACAGTTCGGCGAAGATCCCATCGCTCTTGCGGTCGTCAGAACAATAGGCGATCCCGTGGGTGAGACCCGCTGTACGGCTAGATAGATCGACGGCGGCGCCGTCCAGGCGTACTTGTCCGGCAACGCCGTCGGACATCCCCGCCAATGCTCGGAGCGCCTGAGCGGCGCCGCTACCGATCTGACCGATAAGCCCAACGATCTCGCCCCGTCGGACGGTCAGCGAAACTGGGCAGGCCAAACCGGTTCCTGTCAACTGATCGATCTCGAGATAAGTCTCGCCCAGTGCTGTGCGCTCAGGAAAGAGCTGGGTGAGCTCCCGGCCAAGCATCGCGGTCACAAGATCACGGACCTCGATGTCTGCAACGCTCGACGGCGCACTACTGCGCCCGTTCCTAAGCACTGTCACCCGATCAGCGACGGCGAAGATCTCGTCGAGCCTGTGGGAGATGTAGATGATGCTCCTACCTTCCGCAGCCAGCTCGCGTATGAGGCCAAGCACCCGAGCAATTTCAGCATCGGATAACGCCGCGGTGGGCTCATCGAAGGCGATGATGTGGGCGTCGGAACCAAGCACACGCGCGATCTCGATGAGCTGGCGGTCTCCAATGCTGAGGTCCGCAGCCGGGGCGCTTGGATCGAGATGACCAAGACCGACCTTGCGGAGCAGCGGTCGGGCCTCCCGCGCGATCCGCCGGGGGAGCCAAAACGCGGGGGCTCCCGGCCGGCCGAGAAGGACGTTCTCCGCGATCGACAAATTGCCGAGAACGCTGACCTCCTGCTGGACAACTGCGATACCGGCTGCATGCGATCGCTTGGTGGTGCCCAAGCTAACCTCGCGCCCGTCGACATAGATTGATCCGCCATCGATGGCTATTGCGCCTGAGAGCAGCTTCACAAGGGTGCTCTTGCCTGCGCCGTTCTCACCTACAAGCGCCATGACCTCGCCTGGACGAACTTGAAGGTTGACCTCATCCAACGCGCGGACGTTCCCGTAGCGCTTATTGACGGAGCTGATCTGCAGCCGAAGAGCGGAGCCCGGCTCGCCCGACAGGTAGGCATCGGCCTCGGTGGAGATCGAGACGCCGATCGGATTGCCTTGACTCATCTGTTCTGCCTGACGGATCTCATGCGCAGACAGCCGCAGGGCTGCTGTCCCAGATGGTCGCACCCGCTGCCTGTGTCTCTCCCACCACGGACTTGAGCGGCATGATCGATGTCGCGGCGGGCGGTGTTGCGGTCACGATAGGGGCGGTAGCAGTAGGGGGAGCCAAATACGTCCCCGGCTTCGTCTTACCCGTTGCCAGATACTGGGCAACTACGTCTATCTGGATGCGGCCGTCCGCCGCAGCTGACTGCATCGTTGCCCCGTAAACCGAAGCCATCGTGCTCAGGCCACCGCTGCAGTTACCAGCGACCATCCACACATTCTTATTAAGCGTGAGCCCAGAATCCGCGAGTGCCTTCGCCACCCCGACCCCGGCGCTGCTCGTGCCCACGAAGATGAAGTCAACGTCGCTAACGTACTTCGGAAGTACCTGGCTGGCGCCCGCAAAGCCGTCTTGCGCGTCGAAGTAATTTCCCGGGATGTCGTTAAGCAGGTTAAAGGGGGACGACGCGGTCGCTGCGTTGAGCCCTGTGGAACGATCGATGCCACCCTGGAAGCCAGCCGGGAAGTTCAGCGTAAGCAAGTTGCCCTGCGTGCTGTGCAATTTCACTCCTTCGCCGACCAGCTTCGTACGCAATGCGGTGAGCAACTGTCCGGCGTTGCGCCCGATCTGCTCGTTATCCTGCCCGGCGTACGCCTTTACGTACGGCGCCTCGTCCGAGGCGACTGCCGAGTCACCTTGGATCACCGGCGCGACCTTCGAGAGCAGACGAACCGAGTTGACCGCAGCGGCGCCGTTAGCCGTTTGAATTAAGAACGCCGCCGGCTTCTTGCCCGAGGCGAGGTACTGACGAACCTGAGCGTCCTGCGTGGGTTGTGTGTCATCAGAGTCCTGGACAACTGTGATCTTGAATCCGAGCCGCGCTGCCTCCGCTTTCACCGCCGCGATCTCGGCTACCACATAAGAAGAAGCTGCGGTCTGGCCGAAATACACAATCTGACGGCCGCCACCATTTACACCCGCTGAGCTAGAAGAGCCGCTGGATGCAACGCCAGCGGTTACGCTCGCCGGAGCCTTGACACCCGACGAGCTGCACGCGGCAAGTCCCATAAGGGCCGCAGCAATTGGGACGCCTGCTACCCAGACGGCCCTGTTTGAACGTCGACCACGCATGTCTAAGTCTCCTCGTCGAGATAGGTTCGCGATTCCGGCGCCCTGGCCGCAGATAATAATTCGCTATACCGAATCATTTACGCTAGGCGGCCACGGCCTGATCTAGCGACTTTTAGTACGCTAGATCTGCCTTTTACTGATGTCAAGAACTTTCTTGGATGAACAGCCAGACCGCTTAGCCATGGACCGGCACGCATCATATTCGGGTCACCGAATTCTCTCCTACAGCTTCTAGAGGCTATAGCAAGCACTACGCAGGAAGCCAAAGGTCGATACGAAGTTTTCGAGGAATACCGCGCTGATAACGAATCAACCCGCCCTAACGCACGACGAAATGGCCTGGCACGTGATGAATGAGCTTCGCGTGGCGTTCGGTCGGGCGGCCTTTCAAGAGAATGTGTCCGTCGTGGTTCTGACTCGAGAAGGAGTCCACTCCTTCTGAACGGGCACGGATCGTTCACGGACGCTGGGTGGCGACGTCGCGGACTTGCGCGATGGCATCGGCGCGATGCCCGAGCTGAGCCATCAATAGTCGAGTGTCTGAAAACCCACGATCGCCCGGGTGAAGGGATGGTGCCCCCGCTGGGCAGCCAGCCGCGGGTGGATTAGCTGGTGGCACCCCCGACGCGAGGGCACTCCGCCCGGTAGGACGGATCGCGGCGGAGCAACTGAGGCGTGAGCCGGCCGCGTGTGGCCCACCGGTGCGACTCTGGGAGTAACGCGACGGGGTTCTCCACGCCGACGTCGGCCGAATCCAACCGGTCGATGTCCTCGCTCGCACACAGCAGCGCGACATCGGCCTTGCCCTCCCGCACGGCCGCGGCCTGCCGACGGGTGAACACCACATCGATGCTCCCTGGGCCGTGACGTCCCTCGTAGCGACGATGCAGCTCGCGCAGCAGCCCGGACCCCGTGCCCGGGGCCGCCGCCACTCGCAAGACAGCTTGCGCTGCCCGCACCCGCTCCACCGCTCGGTCGACCGCTCGCAGCGCGGTGTAGGCATCCGCCGCGCGAGCGAAGTGCAGCTCCTCCGCCACGGTCACGACGTACTCGAGCTGCCGAACCTCAAGCCGATCCATACCCACAGGGTAACGATGATTGCCGATCCCGTCATCGCCCTACCCGCCCTGCCTCCCCCACGCTGGTGTTCCACGACGGCGGATCGGAGCAGGACAATGGACGACGAGAGAGCCACGGCGCAGATACCAGGCCCCGCCCGCAGGACCGCCGTGATCACCGGCGGCGGCCTCGGCGCCACCGTCGTGCCCGCGATCGTCGGCGCCGGGTTGGGCGTGGCCGTGTACGCACTCTCTGGAGCTCGACCGAAAGCACCGAACATCGAGGGCTTCCTTGCGGGTCCGGACCCGGCCTGGCCATCACCACCGCTATTCGCCAAACTCCGGCCTACAGAAATCGTTGAGAATCCGCCCGTCCTTGAGCCGGTGAGCTGACATGAGCGCAACTGTGGTTTTCGCATACGACGGTTCCGACCTTGCAGCGTTCGCGATCGAGCACGCGGCAACTCAGCTCGCGACTCCGCGCGATGCGCTGGTGGTCTGCGTCTGGCAGCCGGCCGATGTCGGGTTCACACCGATCGGGGGCCAGCACTTCGACGCCGACCGGGCGACAGAAGTCCACGCGGCCGCTGAAGCGACCGCGGCGCACGGAGCTGAGTTGGCAACGAAGGCGGGCTTCTCCGCGCGTGGCCTGGCGGTGCAGGGATCCCCGATCTGGCAGGGAATCATCACCGCTGCAGAGGACGCAGGGGCGGAGCTGATTGTGCTGGGCGCGCACCGCCACGGCCCGGTCGGACGCCTACTCGGACATGTGACCCCAGCAGTCCTAGCCCACTTCTCATCGAGCGTGCTGGACGTTCACCAACCCAGTTAGGCGCCCGTTGACCAGCGCAACCGCCTGCGGCATTGGCCGCCCCACTAAGCGAACGGGCCTTAGGCCCCCGCCTCGCCCCGTCGACACGGCCGACGGCACCCCCTGCCGATCGCGGGCAACGACCCGCACACGATGGCGCACGGAAGCGCGCCGCGTTGCTTCCACTGCTCGGGTACGACATTTGTGGACATGAGATCGCTCACCTAGGGCTGGCACTCACGAATCGGCGCTCCGGTCTTCTGCGCGCCCTACACGTGACCAGTACCGGACCCAGCCGGCCGCCGCAGCCTCTGCCGCTGATTTCCGTGCAGCGCTAGCGTCGCCACGGCGCTGAACCACGAACGCCTGCAGGCCTCGGCTTCGGAGCACTGCGGCGTCAGCGGCGGGCACGGTAAACGTCGCCGGCGCCCAAACACCATTGGACCAGCAGACTTGTCAGCTCATGCGCGGCAGCAGACATCCGGCGAAACTCCCGTGGCCGCGGCCCCCGTCAACGTTGCCATTCCACAGCGTGAGCCGGCGCCGCCCTCAGCCAGCGATATTGGCGGCCCCGGCCTGGCCCCGTCCACGCACGCAACGGCGTACACAGCAGGACCAAACTGTCGACCCGCCCCTCGGCGAGAGCGAGCCAGTATCCGATCGGCGCGGTAAATCGATGCTCCTGACGGACCGACTCCGGCCAGATATGCCAGCACATCGCTCGCTGTTTGGCCGCCCGGGCCAGCGACTCCCCCTCGTGTCCGGCGCCATCTAGTCGGCCTCCAGCCGATCCATACCCACAGGGTAACGATGGTTGCCGACCTCGTCATCGCACGACCTGCACGTCCTCCCCGATGCTGGGCTTCAACGACGACGGATCGGAGCAAGGCGATGGACGACGAGAGGGATGTGGCGCAGGTGCTCGCAAGCCACGTGCGAGCGGCCAACCGCCGCAACGGAGCGGGGAAGTCCGCATTGTTCAGCCAGCACCCAGCGGTGAATCACCCCCGATCGAGTCCGGTTAGTATCGGTCCCGCCCGAGCGGGATCGATAGTCAGTGGTGCATCGCGCAGCAGACGATCGCCCTCGACCAGCCAATTGCCTTCAGGCGGCGTGCGATGAAGGCGGTCGTCTACCACCGCTACGGCGGCCCGGAAGTCCTCGAACTCGCCGAGGTGGCACCGCCCAAGGTGCATGTCGACTCTGTCCTCGTCCGCGTGCACGCCGCGGCCGTCAACCCCGCCGACCTCGCGATGCGCGCCGGACACAGTGATGCCACCGTCCCGACCTACTTCCCCGTCATCCCCGGCTGGGACATCGCCGGGGTCGTGGAGCAGATCGGCATCGGCGTGACCGACTTCAAGCCCGGCGACGAGGTCATCGGCTACGTCCGCACCAGCGTCGCCCACCAGCACGGCGGCTACGCCGAGCAGGTCGCCACCGAACCACATGCACTCGCCCCGAAACCCGCCAACCTCTCCTGGGAGCAAGCCGCCACCCTCCCCCTGACTGGACTCACCGCCTACCAAGCCGTCGCCCGAGCGCTCGACGTCCAGGCCGGGGCCAAGCTGCTCGTCTACGGTGCCGCCGGCGGCGTCGGATCCACCGCAGTCCAGATCGCCATCGCCCGCGGCGCAACCGTCATCGGCGTCGACGCCGACGACCGCGCAGCGATGCTCCGAGACCTCGGCGCCCACCCAGTCAGCGACGCCGGACCCGCCCTCGAGCGGATCGCCGCACTCGCACCGAACGGCGTCGACGCGGTCTTCGACACCGTCGGCCAAGGCACCATCAGCGCCGTCGCCGACGCCATCGGACACAACGCCACCCGCTACGCCTCAGTCGTCGACTTCACCGACCACCGAACCACGCCCGTGCTCGCCCGACTCGCCTCCCAGGACCTGCACGCCGTCGCCGACCTGGCCGCCCAGGGACACCTACGCCCCCACGTCGGAGCCGTGTTCCCGCTCGCCGCCGCCACCCAGGCCCACGAACTCGCCGCCACCCGCCACGGAAAAGGCCGCATCGTCCTACGTGTGATCCCCCAATCCCAGACGCGAGTTCTGGCTCACCGATAACCGCGGACACGTGACTGCGGCGCAGACGCAGGATGCCTTACACCACGACAGGATCTGCCCTCACGACAGTCAAATGAGTGTCGTTCGCGCACCCGCCCTCGGGTCGGTTCAACGCCAGACGACGCCTGGCTCACGTTGACGGCGATGGCCCGCAACGTCACTCCCGCCGTAGGTGCAGTGGAGCCGCGGTTCTGCGCGAGGCGACCACCGACACGATCCGCAGGCAACTGATCAGGGTTCTATGGCTAGCGGCGAATTGGTCCTGGGCTGAAGACAGGCTGGACCGGTTCGCCATGGCCACTGCACCTCCACAACCACCCTCTGCCTAACCAGGCCCGGCTACGGGCCCGCGACTGGAGTTCACGTGGTAAGCCCGGACAGATCCAGCGGAACCAGCATGCCCAGGACCGCGTTCGACCAGCACAGGATATTAGCGCTCATGCGAATTCGTGTCGGGTGCATCCGGCCTGAGGGCTCGTCGTTGATCGATTGCACGGGTAGACGCGAGGACGTCGCGGGCCCGAGCGGCCAGGCGCGCTCAAACGGTCGGTACCGACAACGAGCTGGTTTCCGTCACTGCGGTGCAGACTGCTCGTTCCAATCGGTGCTGGACGCTCTGCGACACTTCCTCAGCGAGCAAACCTTGGGGACAATCAAGCCTGGTCAACCAGGCCGCGTTTCTCGTTGCCAGGTATAGGCAACGCGGCTTTTTTGGCGCGCCATTCATCAGCTCCGCCTGCCGTTCAGCCTTAGTCTTGCGCTTTGGCGATAGCGAGTCCTTGGCTGATGAGGTCCATGACTGAGGAGTCGGCCAGGGTGGTGACGTCTCCGACGGTGCGGTTCTCGGCGACGTCGCGTAGCAGGCGGCGCATGATCTTGCCGGACCGGGTCTTGGGTAGTTCGTCGACGATCAGGATCTGACGTGGTTTGGCGATGGCGCCGATTTCCTTGGCCACGTGGTTGCGCAGCTCGGTGACCAGGTCCGGGTCGGGCGCGCCCTCGGTGGCCCTGACGATGACGAATGCGACGATGCCCTGACCGGTGGTCGGGTCACTTGCGCCGACGACGGCGGCCTCGGCGATCGCCGGATGGGAAACCAGAGCTGATTCGACCTCGCTCGTGGAGATGCGGTGGCCGGACACGCTCATCACATCATCGACCCGGCCGAGTAGCCACAAGTCGCCGTCGTTGTCTTTCTTGGCCCCGTCCCCGGCAAAGTAGTAACCCTGCTCGGTGAAACGGGACCAGTAGGTTTCGGCGAACCGTTCGGGATCCCGCCAGATCCCGCGCAGCATCGCCGGCCACGGCTCGGACACCACCAGTAGCCCCCCGCACCCGTCATCGACAGGGGTACCCTTCTCGTCGACTACCTCGACCGCGACGCCCGGGATGCTGCGCATCGCCGAACCGGGCTTCGTCACGGTGACCCCGGGCAGCGGGCTGATCAGGATCGCCCCGGTCTCAGTCTGCCACCACGTGTCGACGATCGGACAGCGGTCGCCACCGATAACCTGGCGATACCATATCCAGGCCTCGGGGTTGATCGGTTCGCCGACCGAACCGAGTACCCGCAGACTGGTCAGGTCGTACTTGGCCGGGATGTCCTGGCCCCACTTCATGAACGTCCGGATCGTGGTCGGCGCCGTGTATAAGATGCTGACCGCGTACTTCTGGATGATTTCGAAGATCCGGCCCTGGTGCGGGCTGTCGGGCGTGCCCTCGTAGATCACCTGGGTGGCACCGTTGGCCAATGGCCCGTACACGATGTACGAGTGCCCAGTCACCCAGCCGATGTCGGCTGTGCACCAATACACGTCGGTGTCGGGTTTGAGGTCGAATACCGCCCAATGGGTGTACGCGGCCTGAGTGAGATAACCCCCGGTTGTATGCAGGATTCCCTTGGGCCGCCCGGTCGTGCCCGAGGTGTAGAGGATGAACAACGGATTCTCGGAGTCAAAGAACTCCGGCTCGTGGGCCGTCGGGTGAGGCGTCAGTTGTTCGTCCCACCACAGATCCCTGCCGTCGACCCAGTCGATGTCGTTGCCGCCTCGCTTGACGACTAGGACATGCTCGATCTTCGTGTCGCCCCCAGCCAGCGCTTCGTCCACGATTGGTTTCAACGCGAAGACCTTTCCCCGCCGGTACCCGCCATCAGCGGTTATCACGAGTCTGGCCTCAGTGTCCAATACCCGGTCATGGATCGCGGGCGCGGAGAACCCACCGAAGATCACCGAATGGATCGCTCCGAGCCTCGCGCAGGCGAGCATCGCCACGACCGCCTCGACACTCATCGGAAGGTAGATCGCTACCCGGTCACCACGTGCGATCCCCAACCCGGTCAACGCGTGCGCAGCCTGGGAGACCAATTCGCCCAACTGCGCGTACGTCACCGTGCGGGTGTCGCCCGGCTCGCCCTCGAAATGGATCGCGACCTTATCACCGCGCCCAGCAGCCACGTGCCGATCCACGCAATTCACCGCCGCGTTTAACCGGCCCCCGACGAACCACTTCGCCACCGGACGAGCCGACCAATCCAGCACCTCGGTCCACGGGCTCGACCAGTCCAACCGTCCGGCCTGCTCAGCCCAAAACCCCAACCGATCCGAGCCCGCCGCCTCGTACGCGCGCGCGGTCACGTTCGCCGTCGCGACGAATTCTGCCGACGGCCCGAACCGCCTGTCTTCATCCAACAGATTCGACAATCCCTCAGCTGACATAGACATAGACATGAAGCTTCCCCACTTATCTCGCCGGGCACCAACTTGTCCCGTTGACCGAATGATGCCGCCGGCCGGCCGGACGACGGTTGCCACAGTGCGGCGCGATGCCCAAGTGCGGTGACCCGCGAGCACGATCGCACTACCGACGTAATGGCGGCCGCGAATGCCGTCCACGGATGCGATCAGATCCTCGGCGCCTCAGATGACAGCACCTTGTTCTCGCTTGCTGCGCAATCGAGGACACGTGCCACGCCGACGCCGATTCGATCTACGCCGTTACGGCCATTGGCCCAGCGCCGCGCTCTGTTCAGCGGCCTCGGTTTGGCCGGCATCACCACCCGGTAACTTGTCGAGACACAGCTGCAAGGCCGCCACGTGCGCGTCGGTGTCTGCCGCATTGACCCGCAGCGCCTTGCGAGTCGGATCCATGAACCAGAGCCTTGCGGATTGCCACAGCGACGACCTCGCTGGTTCCTACCAGTGCGCTCGAAGATGACCATTCCCTCGCCGCGTCGGTTTAGGGATTCTGGCCTGGGTTTGATCTCGTCATGCAGCGTGTCACCACGGTGTCGAGTCCATGTAGGCATCCTTCGAATCTAGCTTCACCCGGTCTGCGGCAGAAACCCAGCGGCCACCACTCCGGCCACCGCAACTGCCTCATCATTGTCAGAAGACTCGCCTGAAACACCGACTGCGCCGATCGTGTTTCCCTCAGTATCGAGGACGAGAACTCCTCCCGGCACCGGAATGAGGGAACCGCCGATGGCGGCAGTCGCGGCCGCGATAAAGTAAGGCTGCTGCTCAGCTCGATTCATGAGTGCTCGCGAGCCCAATCCGAGGGCTAGCGCACCGTGGGCTTTACCGAACGCAATCTGGAACCGCATGTTGGAAGCGCCGTCTTCCCTTTCGAACGCGGTAAGATGGCCACCAGCATCAAGAACGGCGACGGAGAGTGGCTTGAATTGTCGCTTCAAGCCCTCGGCGAGCGAGCCCGCAACGATCGTTCTCGCGACGGAAAGGGTGATGCTGTCGTTAGTCATGACTTGCCTTTCGATGTGAGCGTTGAAATGCATCTAATCGGAGACAACGGATCGACCACAGCGAGTCGGATACCGGTGACTCGGCGACACGCCGTCGCATTTCCTCTACGCATTTCGCTGCGAGGTGGTTTGCCCGGCGCACTGGCCACGGCAGTCGACAGCCGCACGAATCGACGACGAGCTAGCTGGAAGACAGACAGGCTTCACTTCGCGAAGATGGAGCCTGGATTCAATATGTTGAGGGGATCCAAAGCACGTTTGATGCGCCAAGAGAGACCCATCACCTCATGGCCGATCTGACTCTCCAACCACGGCCGTTTCAGCCTGCCCACGCCGTGTTCACCTGTGATCGTCCCGCCAAGGCGAATCGCAAGATCCATAATCTCGCCAAATGCAAGCTGGGCTCGTTGTTCCATCATCGGATCTGCCGGGTCAAACACGATCAGTGGATGTGTGTTGCCATCCCCTGCGTGTGCAATCAGCGCGATGAGCACGTCATGCTCGGCCGCGATTTTCTCGATGCCGCTTACCAAGTCTGGTAGTCGAGGTACGGGAACGCCGACGTCTTCGAGAAGCAGCCGCCCACGCCGCTCGACTGCAGGGATAGCCATGCGTCTGACCGTCACAAACGCCTCGCCCTCCTCGGCGTCGTTCGTTGTCAATACCTCGATCGCGTTGTGGTTTATACAGGCTTCATATAGCACCTTAGCTTCAGTGCCGTCGGGATCCCACGAATCGGAACGAGCAACGATGAGCGCCTCCGCCGTTCGGTCAAGCCCCATCTTCAACATGTCCTCGACCGCATTGATCGAGACACGATCCATATACTCAAGCATCGATGGACGAATCTTCGACGCTATCTCCAGTATCGCGGCTGTAGCCTCGGCCGATGTCCGGAACCACGCAGCAATTGTGTGCGATTCAGGCTGAGGGGGCATTAGGCGTAGCGTAATCTCCGTAACAACGCCTAGCGTTCCTTCACTACCGACGAAGAGTTTGGTCAGCGACAACCCTGCGACATCCTTTAGGCGCGAACCTCCGAGGCGGACCACCGCACCGTCGCTTAAGACCACCTCGAGGCCTAGCACATAGTCTGAAGTAACACCGTATTTGACGCAGCACAACCCGCCAGCATTCGTCGCGACGTTGCCACCGATACTGCAGATCTCGAACGAGGACGGATCCGGTGGATACCAAAGGCCAGCATCGGCTGCTGCGCGCTTGACCTCGACGTTCAGCAAGCCAGGCTGCACGACGGCCATCCGGGTTTGCGCGTCTATGCGAATTCCGCGCATCCGCTCAGTGGATAGCACAATGCCGTCCGCCAACGCCGTGGCGCCTCCAGACAAGCCCGTTCCAGCGCCCCGCGGAACTACCGGAACGCGATGCCGGCTGGCCCATCGCAGCGTCTGAACGACGTGATCCGTGGATTCAGCTCGAACGGCTGCCATTGGAATTTCGGCGCCGGGGTCGATAGCACGGTCCCAACGGTACTTATCTAGTCGATCCGGATCGGTCAGCACCATTCCAGGTGGCAAAGCACTGACAAGATCATCGAGAGCACTCATACGCTTACGGGCCTCATCTCTTTCCGTACTTATCGCAGACGTTTCCAACTGATTCGCGACATCGCGGCGTCACAAAGATTGCTACTCAATAGAAACCGCTCCGGTCGTTCTAGCCCGCGCAGAAATGGCGCACTCGGCACGGGCTGCGCGGTCATTGGCAGCCTTGGCCGCAGAACCCACACGAACACAATCAGCTCTAACCGAAAACGGCGGCCTGTGGCTCACGTGGTGCGCCCATGGTCTCGCGGTAGGACGGGGGTTGGCGTCCATCGGTGTCCTTGATCCCGTAGGTGACCGCCAATTCGGCGCCAATTACCGTGTTTCCGGACATACGCATCAGCTCTGGATCGTGGTACATCGAGGCGATAACGTGTCCGCTAAATTCCGGCGACTCAAACTGATCCAACATCGTTCCATAACGGTCCGGATCGGCTCCGATGGCGGCGAGCGTTCTTTCCGTTGTGACGAAACCCATCCACAGAGAGACCGCACAAACATTGTGTGGGCGCAGATCAACCGCCATGTCGGCAGCCAACTTGTCCAGCCCAGCTTTTTGCGCGCCGTAAGCAGGGCCATGGAAGTAGCAAACGCCACCGTAGAACGACGTGTTCACGATTAGCCCGCTCTTCTGTGCGACCATCAACGGGGCGGCGTAGTAACTAGATACGTAGCTGGAACGTAGTCCTACGTCGAGGATCTTAGCTACGGCAACTGGTTTCTCCCAAAACCCCCCGGGGGCAAGGATGCCTTCGTCAACGTGAGCCGCATTGTTGACCAAGATGTCCAGGTGTCCCTCGGTCTCCCCTACGAGGGTGAACAGTCGCTCGACTTCTCTATCGTCCGCATGATCGCACGGTACTGCGATTCCATTGCCGCCGGCCGCCGTTACACAATCAGCAGTTTCCTCAATGGAGCCAGGGTATTCCGCGTGTTGACCACGCCGCGATCGCCCCGTCACATAGACCGTCGCCCCACGAGCCCCCAGCGCGACTGCAATGCCCTTGCCCGTGCCACGGCTAGCGCCTGTTACGACGGCGACCGGACTTGAATCGTTGATGGTCTTCACCCTGTCTACTAGCGCTCGTAGCGAAGCACGCTGCTGCCCGCTAACGCTGGGCCGATCAGCTTCGTCGCCGCGATATGTGCTGGGTGGGCCTCGTACCGCCGGTACGCGGCGTCGTCCGCGAGATCTACGATGAGCACGGCATCGGAGCTGTGCTCCTCGTTGCTTACATCCATCCCGAACTCGAGACTTTGTACATCGGCGATGTCGTCGCCAAGCGCCAGCAGCGATGCGGCGATCTCGGATCTTTGCGCGGGCGACACTGATCCGTCGAACTTAATGGTGACTACATGACGCAACATTGACATCCCTACTGCTCAAAGTTCGATGAAAATACGCGCAATGGCGAAGCCGACGGCACGGGCGTCTTTCGCCGCCCATACCGTCGGTCTACGGCTCGTACGATGTACTCGTCTTCGTTCGGTTGCTTGCTTGCGGGGCGCGGGCCATCGTCAATGGAGATAACGTAAACCAGCCACGCGCGTATCAGCGAGCGAGACTACACCGGTGCAAGGACCGGTAGCCCGAGCAGCTTCGCTGCGTTGTCGTGCATAACCATGCGGATCTCGTCGTCCGAATATCCCTTGAGTCCGTTGAGGAAGTGCCGCGGAACGCGCAGCCCCTCGGGGTGGGGGTAATCCGAACCGAAAAGGATTCGGTCGACCCCAATCGTCTCTTTCAGCTCGATCATGTCCTCCTCGAAGTACGGCGCAACAGTCAAATGGTTGGCTAGGGTTTCGCTGGGCAAATCCTTCAGCGGACCACCCAGCCAGCTGCCGCCCTTCGCCCCCATCTTCGCCGCCTTGTCTGCAAGGCGCATCAGTGGGCGGATCCACGCTGAGCCCCACTCGATCGAAAGCACCTGCACCTTCGGGAAGCGTCCGAAGAGGTTGTGCAGAAGCAGCGCGGCCATGGTGTCCATGATGGGCCGCTCGATTAGGCTGTAGTACATCTGCAACGGCGAATACTGGAACACGGAGCGAACAGGGTCCTCGCTCCAGTGGCTCGCGTACATGTGGTTGAAGTCAGTAAAGTCGATGTGGAAGATGACCTTGACACCGGTGTCTTCGACGGTCTTCCAGAATCGGTCGAAGTAGGGGTCAGCCGGAGACTTCCCGCCGACCGGCCCAGTCTTGACATAGATAAACGGCGAGCCCAACTCGACGACGCGGATGGTCTCCTTGACCGCCCATTCGACATCGAGCGTTGTGATCATCGGGACCGACCAGATTCGACCGTCGCCCCCGTAGCCCCAGTCATCTTCCAACCAGCGGTTGAAGGCGCGGTAGTTCGCGCACAGCGCAGGAACATCATTCTCGAAGTCATGCTCGACCGCCAGCCCAACCGTCGGCAACATGATCTGCGCCTGAATGCCCTGCTCGTCCATCAGTGGATAGCGCGCCTCGCGCATCATCAGTGCGGGGACATCGCGCGGGCGAATCAGCTCGGTCTGCTCGGGCGAGGCCTTGCCCGCGAACATCTCCTCGAACGCGCCCGGAGCCGGAACCGCGTCCGCGAGGTTATTCGGCGTGCCAACGACCAACTTGTCGCCAAGGGCCCACTGGCTGAGGTTCGGATCCTCTGTGGGTACCAGGTGAATAACCTTGTCCCGGAATGCCGGTTCGATATGCCGAGAGAAGCAATCGTCGGGCTCGTAGAAGTGGGTGTCTGAATCGATAAATTTGTAGTCGATTTCGGTCATGTTAACGATCCTCCCTGAACTGATCATTGGTGCGGATGGCTAGGTTGGCGAGCCTTGACCAGCGGTAGGAGATCGACGTTTGGGCCGGCCTGCAGGCTCTCCGGAAACCGCGACGTGCTCGCCTCCGACGTATAGTCGGTATACCGAATACGGTGGCTACGCCGTGCCTCACACTGTAGCCCGCAGTCAGGCGCGTGTACAGGTTTCCGTGAAATTATGAGCCCTCTTCAACATCACGATTCGGTTGCGTCGTCGATCTATGTTCGGGCTGCCGAATTTACCGCCGTGCCGGTGCTTTCTTCCGCTTTGGTCACGCTCGTGAGCGTTATTCTCAGACTGGATCTAGTGCCGCGGCAGGCAGGATCGTGAATTGAACTATGAGCTCACTACCCTGCAATGCCGTCTAGGCAGTGGCGACTTGTTCGAATCTGGGCCTTTCCCGTAGTACACGGCACCTGGGAATTGGCCCTTCGCGACGGATTTCTCGGCATAACAGACTGAGACGGCTCGGTCTCAGTCGTATTCAATTGGCGCAGATAGGATTCCGAGCAACATGGCGGCCATGGCCTCAAAGGCGGGGTTTCAGTCCTTCAGCGATCGAGCGGGCCGCGTCACGGATCACGCTGCCGTAGTCGTGTAGATCTTCGTCCTTCATCTCTTGGCCTGGAGCGATACTTCCGAGTACGGCTACGACTTCGCCGTTCGGGCCAAGGATAGGCGCGGCAACGGCATTTCCACTGCCGTAATATTCGCCACGAGATTCGGCCCAGCCTCGAGTACGGACTAGCTCAAGATCCCTCTTCCACTCGTCGAGATCACTTATCGTATTTTCGGCGAACCTCGGCAGTTCCACCGGTAGCCGGACTGCAGGATCCGCAAAGGCATAGTAAATCTTGCCGAGGCCCCCGGCCGTCGGTGGGAACCTTTGACCGACCCCGACGACCAACTTGAATTGTTGCGTGCCTTCGATCGAATCGATCACTACCGTCGACATATCAGGGAGCGCGCGAGCCAAGAAGGCAGAGAAGGACGTCTGGACCACCCACTGACGGAGGACTGGTCGACCTACGCGGATTACGAACTCTTCGCTGAAAGCTTTGACGCCGACTGCAGTCAGGATGGGGCCCAGGAAGTATTCCTTTGTCGAGTTGTCGCGGCTCAGGTAACCGCCGCTGAGCAGCGTTTGTAAGGTGTCGTGACAAGTACTTGGGTTGAGGCCAAGAGCAACCCTTACCTGATTTCCTCGTGCACACCCGACAGACGCGATGTAATCAAGAATCTTCATCGCCGATAGGACCGCCGGCACCTTGCGATCGCCGTTCGGCTCCGGAGTCGACACTACCGCCACCGCCTGCCCTCTCGTCCATCTTCGCTCAGCCAGTGTAGTGCCTGACTTGCCAGATAAACCCAGCGGTAGCAGGAGTTCAGCGGTCGTCGCCGTGCCGAAGTTAGCGTGAGCCGGCCCGCTCGGCCGTCGCAGTTTGACCGCGTCGCAGTTGGTCGGAGAGCCAAGATTCCAACGCGCAGGCGGCGCGCCGAGTCACTTCGGCCTCCGGAGCCAAAGAAAAAAATCCGTGGGGTGCTCCGGCATAGACGTGGAACTCCGTCTCTACGCCGTCGGCTAAGAGCTGACGCGCTAGGGCGACGCCCTCTTCGTAGAAAAGATCCGCAGAGCCGACCATAAGAAATGTCGGCGGGAGACCCTGCAGATCCACGGCGCGGCTGGCAGCCGCATACTGAGAGACGTCTTCTGATCCGAATAATTCACCGAGGTAGCTCTGCCAAGCGAATGCGTTCGAACGTGCGTTCCAGACCGGCACGTCTTCTGCTCGCTGTACATTTCGGTCGTTTACCATTGGATACGCTAATACCTGCCACTTTATGCCTTGAAGCCCAGCGTGGTCTCGAAGGAAGATCGATAGTGCGGCGGCGAGCCCGCCGCCAGCGCTGAAGCCCGACAAGCCGATCCGATTGGGATCCGCCCGAACCTCGTCATGGTTCTCCCGGATCCAATCAAGCCCAAGCCGGCAATCGTGTAGTGCGGCCGGATACGGATGCTCAGGCGCTAGCGCGTAGTCGACCGATACGACGAGCGAGGCAAACCGATCGCACCACTCTGACAGGCGTCCGTCATCCTGCCGGTACGATCCGCTCACGTAACCGCCACCATGGATCGAATAGATCACAGGCAGCGGACCCGTCGCCCGCGAAGGGGTAAAGATCCGCAAACGTAACGACCTGCTTCCCGGTATATGGACATCGCGGACCTCTACATCGGGGATCGCAACCTGAGCATCCGCCGACCAGTTGTCGATTAGAGATCGATTGTCTCCAAGTGTCTCGGCGCTCAGCTCATCGCCGAAGCCAGACCGACCGATCGCAGCTGCTATCTCTCTGTCTAGCAAATCTCCCTACCTCACTTGAAGACGAAGTGTGGATAATCAGACGCCGCCTCTAAGTCACAGATCGCGCGATACTTCAGCATGCCTCCCATATACGGCAGGTAAACTCTGGGCTTCCCGGGCACGTTTGATCCGAGATACCAGGAGTTGCATGTGCTCCAGGTTCGCACGGATCCATGGGCGGCGGCCGCGACGGTCTCGATCCACGAACTCTGAGCTTCGCTACGGGCCTCCATCGAGCTGAACCCGCTGTCGCGTAGGTACACCAGCATGGAACCGATGACGTCAATGTGCTGCTCGATAGCCGGCAGAAAATTGACATTGGTCGAGGGGCTGCCAGGACCCGTCATCATGAAGAAATTCGGGAATCCACTGATTTGGAGGCCCAGGTAATTCACCGGGCCCAGACTGGCCCACGTGTCGGCGAGCGAGGTGCCCCCGAGACCGCGGATATCGATCTTCGACAGCGCGCCCGTCATGGCGTCGAAGCCCGTCGCAAGGACAATGGTGTCGATGTGGATCGAATCCGCCTCGGCTATTAACGAGTCGCCGCCTTCGCCGACTGAGACTGTCGTCTTCTTCAGGTCGATGAGGTGCACATTCTCACGATTGAATGTCTCGAAATAGTCGATACCCAGAACCTGCCGCTTGCAGCCGATCGGATATTGGGGCAGCAGCGAATCGACAAGTCCATCATCTTCGACTACGGACGCGATCAAGTCCCGAAACATCCCATTGGCGACCAGATTTGCCTCAGGGTCAGTCAACAAGTCTGCCCAAGCCCACGGCCCCGCCCATCCTAACTCTCGCAAAACCTCGGCGCGCTCGTCTGGCGTGCTTTCGAGCAAGCGCCGATCGGGTTGCGGTCCCGTCGCCAGCGGCGGCGGGGCTGTCAAAGCACCGAGTCGCACAGTGCCGATCGGCGAGGCTAGCTGTGCCGCTCGCAGCTCGGGATATTCCTTCTTTAATTGGTCCATCTCGCCTGGCTCTAGCTGTCGATTGTGCGCAGGACGGGCGTAGGCAGCCGAACGCTGAACGATGTAAAGGTTGTCTGCCTGTTGAGCCAGATGCGGAACCATTTGGACACCGGAGGAGCCGGTGCCAAAGATAGCCACGTTCTTTGCGGTGTAGTCGTAGCCTTCTTTCGGGTACGTACCCGATATCAGTACGTCCCCATTGAAGCGCTCAATGCCGTCAATTTGAGGAACTAACGGTTCGGAAAGACCACCGGTCGCAGCGACTACCGTTCGTGTTATTAGGGAGCCGCGAGAATCAGTCCCGATGGTCCAGTACTCACCATCCCATGACGCCGACTTCACTGTTGTTGACAGGTGGATCTGGTCATGCAGCTTCCATCGATCCGCGACAAAGTGGATATACGACTCGATCTCCGGTTGCGCGGCGAAGAGCTCCGTCCACTCCCAATCATCCTGAATTTCGGGATAGCTGTAGCTGTACTCGACGCTCTGAAGGTCGCACCTAGCACCTGGGTAACGGTTCCAAAACCATGTTCCGCCAATATCATCACCACGCTCGAGGATGCACGCATTGAATCCCAAGTCATTCAGTCTGTGGAGCATACCGAGGCCCGAAAACCCTGCTCCAATAACGATCACGTCATAGTCGGGTACTTTGACGATCAGAACCACTTCCTTTCTCCATTTTCAAGCGCTCAGCTCGATCCTTGCGCCCGCAAACTACCGATATGTGTCTGGTGCAGGTAAGTTATCGTGTGTCCGCTTGCGGCCAGTGCTGCATACCAGCGATCCCCTCGGCCATAAGGCCTAGATCAACGCCGTCGGACATGGACTTTCTGAGTTCGCTGACAAGAAGCATCCTCGTCGATCGGAGTGCAACTGTCGGTTTAGCTGCGAGTATTTGAGCGATCTCTCTCGCGCGCGCCAGGACGTTTCCTTTCGGCACGACCTCATTGACCACGCCCAGCTCTTTAGCTTCTTTAGCGCTGAACTCCTGCCCCATGAGCATCATGTAACGGCCACGGTTGAGGCCTATAAGGTGGGGCCAGATCACTTGAATGCCGTCTCCGGGCACAACCCCGTGAACAAAATGGACACGGTCGGCGAACAGAGCATCGTCCGATGCGATGACGATGTCACAGAGCAGCGCCTGCTCCGAATGAATTGTTGCTGGGCCATTAACGGCCGCAATCATCGGTACCTCAATATCCAGGTGGCTCATCACCATCCGGCGACCTACGGTATGAACCCGCTTCCAGCCCTCCGGTGTGATCCAGTTTCCACTGCCAGAGAAGATGCCACCCTCGCTTATGAAGCTCTCGCCGGCGCCTGTGACGATTACGACTCGATTGTCCGAATCGCGCGCGATGCTGTCCCATGCCTCAGCGATTTCTTCGTGAGCGACGAGTCCCCAAACGAGGTCGGAGCCTGCTGTGTGGAACGTGACTTCGAGAATCCCGTGCTCGTCACGTGCGAGGCGCACATGCTCAAACTTATCGACGTACTGATCGAGGTGAACTGGTGCCATCTCATGCCTCCTCGCGAGCGAATGTGACGAGTCGTATCAGTTGGTAGGGGCGAAGATTAGGGCACCGCAGCCGGATAAGGGGGATCCAGACGTCGCAACTGCCGGGCCCAGGGTCGCAATCTGTCGAGATCCGCAGGCGCCCTGCAGCTGACGAACTGCTTCAATGACCTGCGCGCCTCCATGTATGCGGCCCATGCCGAGGGAGCCGCCGCTTGTGTTCAGCGGGCGACGACCCTGAGGCCCCGTTTCGCCCTCCGTCATCAACGACGCTGCCTGGCCGCGCTTTGCGATGCCGAATGCTTCCATCCAGAGCCACGGGAAGTAGACGAATCCGTCGTAGAATTGAAGTACGGTCAAATCTCCGCCGCTCATCTTGGCTTGTTCCAACACCATATTGGCCATGTTCTTTGCAGCATCCTCGAACTCTTCAAGTACGTAGTAATTTCGACGCTTCGGCGGCATTCCAAGGTTGAGATGCGCAACCAGTTGAACTGGTGGTAGTTCCGTACGCGGCGCGTTTTCGCGGCGAGACATGACGATTGCTGCGCTGCCATCCACCGCCATATCGCAGTCGAGCAAAGAGAGCGGGTCTGCGATAGGTTGCGCATTCATGTACTCGTCGTGCGTAATCGGCTTCTCGTAAAAGACCGCGTCTGGGTTTTTGGCTGCGTTCGCCCGATTAGCCACAGCGAAGGCGGCCATGTCGGCACGTGTAGTCCCGTATTCATGCATATAACGGGAATAGATCATTGATGCTTTCACGACCTCGTTACTGAAGCCGTAGGGGCCCGTGAACGCGTCGTCGCCAGACACCGGGCCGGGCTTCACGCGACCGTACTTGCCAGGGGGGTTCCTCATCGAACGCCACACCAGTGCGTAGTCACACGCTCCCGCAGCCAGGGCATTGGCAGCCTCGGCGACAGAGGCCGTGAATGAGCCGCGAGTGAGCGATGTGTGCCACCGAAGGCCGGACAAGCCTAAGGCTTGCGCCATGTAGACCGGGGACGCAATATCCACGCCGTCAAGTGCGCCTGCTCCCGGTCGGGACGGACTCGGGAAGTTTGCAAGGCCGTCAATGTCGTGCACTTTGAGGCCCGCGACGGCGATTGCCTTACGCGCGGCCTCTGCGGAGAGCTGACCGACCGTTTTGGCGGATCTTCGCTGAATCTCCGAGTAAGCAGCACTAACGACCAGGATATCCTTGGGCGAGGTCATGCGGCAGCGCCTCCGTCCTCGTCACTCCGGGGTCTGAAGACGGGCAAGGCGACCGTTCCCGCCATTTCAAATGCCAACTCGACCAAGGTTCCATGCAATACCGGTACATCGATCGCATCGATGATGTTTGTGGGGATCAAAGCATCCGGCGCGTCGTCCAGGGAAACTAGGGCGCACACCAGGGGGAGGCGGTCTTCGAGGCCGGGCAGAATTTCGCTTTTCACCACCGATGCTGAGTGAACAACACCGCGCCCGCTCGTCTCGATCCACTTCAGATCTTGCGACCCGCATTCGAGGCATTCCGGATACGGCGGGAAAACAGTTGCGTCACAACTGATGCATCGCTGAATACTCAGGGTGCCTTGCGCCGCGGCGTCCCAGTATGGCCTCGAGTACTCCTCGAGAACGGGTTCCGATCGAACGGTCACTGTCAGGTCCTTTTACGAAGTCTGTTTCCACGGCCACGTCGGGGTCGGGGTCGCCTTCGCCTACCTGCTGGCCAAGGCCTTCGCTGCTAGCCGTTGGTCTCTACGACGGTGAAGAGTGAACCCGACGACGGGCCCGCATTCGGGGCTCCGAACACCCGAAACCATCTGGTTTCGGTTCGTATCAACGTTAGCGTATCAGGTTAGCGAGTATAATCGTAGAGCAAATGCTCTCACTTTTCATTGCTTGATTCGCTTGTCCGAATAACGTTGAAGGAACGTGTGGGGAGATCGTGACGCTGTGATGCATGTGCTTGAATCAAGTAGAAGTCGCATTCCCCGATGCGGTGCGAACGAGGACAGAGAGATCCTCCGGGCGGAGCAAACCAAAGTGGAAAAGTGTGATCTCATCTATGTGGGACCGTCCGACTTCTGCGAGACCCCGTAAGCCTTGCGGCGAACGGATGTCGAACGGTCCGGCGGCCATCATCCAGTCGGGTGCGAACGCCCGCAGTTCGACATCGGACCCGTTCCGTTGGAACAGTGCCCGATACTCAGCCGCGGCCCGAGCAGCGGCGGCATCGCCGGCGCGCACCAACACGCTGCTGACTAGGCCTGCCGCTCTGTCCACCGACAGAGTGGGAGCCCCGCTCAGCTCCGTGGGGTAGCTAATCGATAAGCCAGTTCCATATTCGCCCGCAACACGGCTGAGCTCAGCCACGAACTGGGCTACCCCGTCGGTCTTCTGATTCAGAAACGTCGCTAGTTCAGGGTCTGATGCGAGAAGGCTCGCCTGCCATTGCGGATCACGTTTGTGCTGAGCATATAAACCAGCGGCGACCCGTCCAGCAGTCCGAGACTGCAACGCGGGCACATCGATGCCTACCGCGACCGCCTGTTCCGTGCAACTACGGCAGAAGCAGAGCCCGAGATTCCACCGCGTGAACGCATCCATTGGCACAAGCACACGGGGGCGGACCATACCGTAGTCGAAAGGAATAAAGCCGCAGGCTTCCAGTCTCACCTCCTCGAGCGGAAATCCCTTGCAGAGCTCACCCACCAGGGTGACGAAGAACTCCACGACATCCTCGTTCAACGGACACACCGCAACGTCGCTTGGATCCCCGGTCGAGAACACGCGAGCGGTATCTGGGTAGTCCTGTGCCATCCACGGCTGAAGCGTTAGCACCGTCCACGCGTTCAACTTCAGTCGATGGCCGGGTATGGCCTCTGCAAGGCGATGCCATCCAGCGGATCCCTCGACGCGAGCGAGTGGGCGGATTCCCGAGAATCGTTCCGCAGCTACGGGAGCGTGCACCTCTCCACGGGGCGAGGAGAACAGGGACATCCGGCGTGGCGAAAATGCTTCTATCGCGTGATAAGCCGAAGCGACATCTATACCCGCAACTCCCAGGTCTTCTAGCTCGCTGAGGATGTCGTGAATACTCGGGACGAGTAGGTCCCACGGATACGTGAACAAACTTATTCGAGCCATCTCCGAGACCTACCTTTGTGAACGGACGCCGCGCCGTGATCTAGCTCGGCGCCTTCCAGACTGGGGTACGCTTCTCAACAAAAGCCGCGATGCCCTCTTCGGCTTCATGTGTTGACGCGGTCACCGTCAGCAGTGCGTGCAACATCGGTAGCACATCCTCGGCCGGCTTCTCCCAGGATTCGTAGAACGCCGTGCGCCCGAGCCGCATTGCCACCGGTGGTTTCGATGCCAAGACGGTAGCGAGCTCGTCCACGGCTGCGTCGAGGTCCGCGTAGGCAACTGCCCGATTAACGAATCCCGCGGTCACGCCCTCGAGCGCAGACATTTTCCGGCCGGTCATTAGGAGCTCTAGGGCGAGCTTTGGTGGCATCGACCGCCGTAACGGCACGCTGATCATATAAGGCCAGATACCTCGGTCGATCTCGGGCGTCGAGAAAACCGCATCGTCGGCAGCGACGATGAAGTCGCATGACAGCGCGAGCCCAAAGCCGCCGGCCAGACAGTTGCCAAAAACGCGAGCAATGATCGGCTTGCCGAGGTCCCACATCTCCTTCATCAACCTCGGCATAGCGCCACGCCCGTCGTGCAGCTCGATAAAGCTCCCGCCCGCGCGCATGCCCGCCAGATCAGCCCCGGTGCAAAAGGCTTTTGAGCCGGCTGCGGAAAGCACCACAACGCGAACCTCATCATCCGCGGAGGCACGCTGGAACGCCAGGGCCAACTCTCGCATCGTCAGCCACGCCAGCGAATTTCCGCGCTCAGGACGATTGATATTGATTCGCGCGATGCTCTTGTTGGTTTCGTAAGTTATTGTTTCATATGTCACGCTGATTCTGCTTTCTTAACTTGATGAAATGGAACGCACTCCAACCCGACCTACCGTCACAGCACAGTGGCAACCCCGTCGCCGAAGTACGTCGCGTGCAGGACGTCCTGGTCAAGACTGGAAGCAGCGCCCTGCCATCGAATTTGGCCGCTGCTAATCACACAAGCGCGGGTTGCAATGGCAAGCGCGCGCTGTACGTACTGCTCAACGATGATCAACGCGACACCGGTACCGGCCAACGCCGCTAATGCCTCAAAAATCTGATCGACGATTACTGGGGCCAGGCCGAGCGAGACCTCGTCGAGCAGTACGACCCGTGGGTCCGAGACGAACGCACGAGACAAGGCAAGCATCTGCTGCTCTCCTCCAGACATCGAACCCGCTTGTTGTCGGAGGCGTTGCCCCAGTTTCGGGAAAGCTACGAGCGCCGGCTCGATTGACAGATCCTTCCGCCACGACGGCACTTGGAGTTCGAGGTTCTCCCGCACGCTCAGCGAGCGGAATATCCCTCGGCCTTCGGGGATCAAGCAAACGCCTGCGCGAACGCGCCGCTCCGCACTGAACCGCGTCGCGTCCTTGCCACCAATATTGACCTTTCCGCCGTTTGTCGGCAGAAGGCCCGCGGCCACCTTCAGGGCTGTGCTCTTTCCCGCTCCGTTCGGTCCGAGGACCGCGATGACCTCTGACGCGGAGATGCGCAGGTTGAAGTCGGACAGCACGACCGAACGGCCGTACCCCGCCTCTACTCCGGACAGATCGAGATCAGCATGTACGACATTCGGATCTGGATCCCTGTCTGTCATGGCAGTTCCTTTCCGCTCAGATGCTTGGTTGGACCTCATTAGGTGGCCGGGACTGCATCCGATCCGAGATAGGCGGCACGAACGGTCACATCCTGCTGGACCTGGACCGGTGTGCCTTCAAAGATCAACTTGCCAAAATCAAGGACGTATATGTAGTCACAAAGGTCCATCACGAGTTCCATGTCATGCTCGACCAAGAGGATGCCAATGCCGCGCGTCCGAACTGCAGTACGCAGCACCGCACCGAATAAGGCAGTTTCCGTCTTGTCAAGTCCTGCGGATGGCTCATCCAGGAGAATGATGTTGAACCGTCCGGCCAGACAACGAGCCAACTCCACTAGGCGCCGTTGCCCGGTGGTGAGAGACCCAACCGTGCGGTCGGCAAGATTTGCCACCCCGCAAAGTGCCAACGCCTCATCTGCTCGCCTTTGAATTAGCTTGTTTTCACCACGCGCGGAAAAGAACTGTCGTAGTGGGTGCGCGCCGGCCAAGTGACCTTCGTATCCGGCAGATACGTTCTGCTCCACCGTGAGTGAGTCGAAGAGCTCGGGCTGCTGGAACGTTCTGCCAATGCCGAGCCTCGCGCGCCTCGGAAGACCGACCCTAGAGATATCGTGTTCGCCCCACCAGACTGAACCTGACTGCGGCGTCGCAATGCCCGAGAGCACGTTGAAAGTTGTCGTCTTACCCGCTCCGTTAGGGCCGATCAGTCCAACGATGGCGCCTGCCTTTGCGGATAGCTGCACATCATCAACGGCTACGAGTCCGCCAAATGCGACTCGTATTCCCTTACCAGTGATACGGGAGGTCTGTGGCACCAGAATGTCTGACCGGGTCGTCCGTATCCCGTTCATCCCGTCGACGGTGCTACCAGGAACGACTTGCGCTGATATCGGCTGTAGGACAGCTGAGTCGGTGGGTGACTTCGCCCGCGGCCGGCGAAATCTCGGCTCAATCCCAAGGGCGCCCGCGACTGCCGCGACGCCGAACACGATTTGCAGGTAGTCGGCTGCGTCTGGACTGGCGATATACCCCGGGATGACGATTAGCCCTAGGCCAGCCACTACGGCGTTCCAAGGCGAGCTGCCAACGGCAATCATTATGACCGCGACGTAGACGAGGGAGTTGAATGGATCGAAGTCCGTTCCTGATACGAAGGTCAGCGATGATCCCATAAGAGCACCGGATATTCCGGCGATACCCGCCGATATACAGAAGGCTAGCAAACGAAGCAAATCAACATTTACGCCTGAGGTTGAGAGTCCGACGGGAGAGTCCGACATTCGCATGAGGGAACGCCCGAAGCGGCCTCTGCCCAGGGCGACGATGGAAATACCAACAAGAACGACTATCACTAATACGACGTAATAGAACCCCTTATCGGAGTCCACACTCAGCCAGTCAAGATGGGGCCGCGGCACCATAAGACCACCTGTTGATGGGCCAAACATAAGGTTCGAGCTATAGAACATATAGTTCAATGTCAGACCGAAGCCCAGGGTAGCGAGTGCAAGATAGAGCCCGTTGAGCCGTATGGCGGGAATCGCTATAAAGGCCCCAAATGGTACCGTGGCGAGACCTGCCAGTAGCAAAGCCACTATCCACGGCACGTGTACTTCGGTGAGCAATCGGGAAAAGACGACCGCGCCGATTGCTGCGAAGCCAACTTGGCATAAAGATATCTGACCAGATGTGCGCACCAGGAGTCCCAGCGACATGAAGAGCACGACCGCTATCAGGCCCGACGTCCAGATGACAAGGTGGGCCGATACGACGACAAGGGGCACGATAGCCAACGCTGGAATAACGATGACGGATATCAGGGCCTGCATAGCGAGTGGAGAGGTGGTTGCAGGCCGCTGACGCATGCGTGGGCCGCTTCTCGACAGCATCGGGGCCCGGGGCGACGTCAGGAGAATGACGAACAGAAGTACGAACGGCAGACTCGAGGGAAGGCTTCCCAGGATGGAAGTTGAACTGAAGTACTTCGTGGCGACTGAGCCGCACACGCCGACGATGATGCCGCCTACCCAGGTCATCGGCAAGTTGGAGAATCGCCCGACTGCGGCCGCGCCGAACGCCTGCACCACGAGGAGCGTTAACGAGGACGCCTGCAGGCTCACATTCGGGGCAAGCAAGATCCCGGAGAGCACGGCCAGGCAACTTCCCGCAATCCATGCATACCGTCGGACAGTCGTCGGGCTCGTACCCGTGATTGAGAGCAATGCTGGGTCATCCACGACCGCCCGCATCGCGCTTCCGACGCGCGACACTCGAAAGAAGACGAATAGCGCGACCGCGATAACCACCGACAGAACAAAGATGATGAGGGACTCGTACGACACCCGGGTACCGAATAGATTGAACGTTTCGCGCGGTAGAAAATGATCGACGGTTCGCGTTTCACTCCCGTAGAGCAGCTGGTAACTCGCCTCGATGACGAGCAAGATTCCGATGGTCGCTGTTATCTGCCACACGAGGGAGGTAGCGGCGACGCGGCGAGCGATTAGTTCAAGCGCGATACCAAGCGCTGGCCCGACGATAAGCACGGCCAGGGCGGCCGAAACACCCCAACTGAGATTGACCTGAACGAATAAGCCATAGAAGGTATACGCACCCACCGCCGCCAACGCACCGTAGGCGAAGTTGAAGATTCCAGAAGTCTTGTACGTAAGCACGAGACCGATGCCGGCCAGTCCGTAGATCGAGCCTGCCACCAGTCCGGAGACGATGAAGGGTAGTAGTGAGCTCATCGATTTCACCTATAGCGATCGGTTGAACGGGAAGGTCGTTATCTGCGAGGTGCCACCTAAGCGGTGCGTGCGGGCCCGGGGATTTGTTCACTCCCCCGGCCCGCCTCGGCATCGCCTTTAGGTGGAATTACGGCCGCAAAAGTTACGGGGCGCAGTTCGTGTTCATACCGTCTGGCTCGGACCACTGGCCGGATTTGATACCAATAAGGAAGCCGCATTTGATGTCCGCGACCTGGCCCTTTGAGTAGGTCAGCGGCGGCGCCAGACCCTGCAGGGTCTCTCCCTTGAAGCTGTAGAGACCGTTTAGGATGTCGGCCGAACTTGGCTTGTCTGGTGATCCATCCGCCGTATAGGCCGCCTCGAATAGCTTTCCAGCGGCCCAGGCTTGCATGGATGCCGCGTTCACCTTAGAGCCAGAAGCGTAGGTTGCCATAGCGGTTGCGAATTCCTTCGTCGCCGGCGTTGAGGTGTCGTACCACGGAGCGTTACTCTCGGCTCCGATGAGTCCTTCCCAGGCTTTATCCTTCAGCATCGCGTCGCCTGGCGTGCCGGCGTACGTGATCTGCCGCGGGAGGAAGCCCTGCTGCTCACAGGACGCCGCAAAGCGGACGACGACATCCGTAACATCCTGGATCAACATGCCATTCGCCTTAGCATCCCGTGCTGCGAGACACTGAGAAGTGAAGTCAGTTGAGGACTCGGAGAAGGCGCCCGACCACACCACCTTGGAGTCCGACTTCGCCGCTGCGGAGGCCGCAAAATCGACGCCTTGTTTGCATGCTGGAGTAGCTGAGCAATATGGGACGCCGATCTGATCGGCGCCGAGACCATGTGCGGCTTTGAACGCGACCGCAAGTAGGTTCGCGAGGGTCGTCCCGCTGGGGAAGAACAGCGGACTCGTAGAAAACTCGCCTAAATTATGACCGCCTAGCACCGGGACATTCTTGCTCTGCAAGAAAGTCGCCCACTGGGTATCGAATCCCGACCAGTCGTTTAGGACAGCGACGATACCCTCCTGGTCGACGAGTTCTTTCGCCGCTGCGATGGCAGTGGACCCTGTCGTCTTGTCGTCCTTGACTATGAGCTTGACGGGATGACCGTTGAGGCCACCGTGAGCGTTCACGTTGCAAGCCCACGCCTTGATCGCTGCAAGCGCTGGACCAGTGGTTGCCTCGGCTTGCCCGCTGTAGCTCCCGATGGTGCCGACAACGATCGTGCTCTTTGTGGCTGTTGGCGAGCCATTACAGTTCCCGGCCCCTCCGCTTGCCGAGGGATTACCCAAGGCCTCAGCAGTTGGTTTTGAGTCCGAAGAACATGCAGCCAGTAAGCCCGCAGCGATCAGGCAGACAAGCGTTATTGCACCGGTCCGGCTGTGTTTGCGTCTCGCCGGCCACTTAGGGGCAGATGACATCGCGATCTCTCTTCCTGGAAGTGGGATGTTTTGTCCGGTTCAACGACTGAATGGGTTAACGCACGTTCCCATAAAGCCTCTAAGCCATGTGATTGCGATCGGCACAGTTGCATTAAGCCCGCGAGCCTTTTGTCTCGCGGCCCAATAACGCCGATTTATTCGTCAGTGCTACTGCGAGTGCTCTACGCGAGAGTGGGAACGCCATTTTTCTGGTACTCGCGCATTGCGGCGCGTGCCCACTCAACATCGTCGTCGCGGAACTGTCGTGCGGAAGGAATGTCAATGCCATAAACCCTGGCCGCGTTATAGAATAAGATCTTGTTCTTGATCGCCGGCGTCAGGGCGGGATACCCGTACCGTTCCTGAAGCTCGGCTGGAATTTGGAACGCTCGGAACGCATCGATCAAGGGCTGCGTTGGGCCAAACCAGATGCTGTCTGTGCCCCACACAATGTTGTCCTCACCCACAGCCAGCAACAGTTTGCCGAGCACGTGGGCAGCTTCGATCGGCCTTTTGATCACAACGAACCACGTCGCACCAATTTCGGCGTACACATTAGACCCCGGTGAAACGCCCGCGTTGCGGAGCGACTTCACCAGTCGGTTGGTGCCGAGATCGGACACCTCTTCGCTATAAGGGCCTTCTTTGTAGTAGTCCGCAAATGGCGGTTCCATGCCTGAGTGGTAGATCAGGAACGTAATGTCTGGGTAGGCCTTAGCAGCGGGTCCTACGTCCCGCGGAGATCCACTCGGCGCAAGCTGACTCATCCCCTTGTGGGCGCATACGAGGCGCGGCCCGACCTCCATGACGCGGTCGAGGAAGGCCGCCCCCGTCTCGTCGTCATCGAGCATCCATGAATTGGTGTGGTCCCACTCGTTTCGGTTTGAGTCTGTTAGCTCACCGAGGGTGTAGACCTTCCAGCCCACGGTCTGGAACCGCTCGGACCAGCCCGCCATGGCCTCGAGATCGCCAGGGTTCTTCGGGCGTACAACGGTGTGGTTGAGAAGGCGCCCAGCGCCGCCGAGGCGCTCGGTGAGTTCACGGGTTGCAGCCATCTCGTCGTTACGCAGGAAGTAGTGACCGCTGTTGCCGGGAGCAGATGTGAGCACGGCGACCGCCGTCTCACTCTCGACGAACAGGCATCTGAAGTACTCGTCCATCCAGAACTGCTGCGGGTTGTCCGCCCACCATGTGGGACCGGCGATCTTGCGGAACTCAGCCAAGAATCCGTGCATCGTCTCGTTCTGCACACCGGGTGCTATGAAGTGTGACTGAACATCAATGACCGGAACGTCGCTGTTGAATACCTCGGCGGCAGCGTCACGATCCGTCTCGGCTGCTTGGGGAACGTTGTAGAACGCTCCGCCGTGCTCCTGATTCAGGGCGCGGAGTCCGGCGGCGGTACCGAGCCTGCTCGCCGCCCATTCCCGGTGGCTGACTCCCAATTTAGGCGCGATGGCCTCTCCGCGTTCGGCTACATTGGCGGCGCCACGCAGATCGTGCTTGGTGAGAGGAACCGCAGCGAACTCCTCGGTGTGAAGGTTTTGCAGGATCGATGGAGTGCCGATTTCATTCGCCATCGTACGTATCTCCTCTGTCTGATTGGATCAGCCACCGTCGTGCCCCGTCGGTAGCCCCATGTTTCGCGTGACGTTATCGATAGGGGTGGTGCGCCAACCCAGTCTGATTTATCGCGGGGTTCGCCCTGCTAGTGGCCAAATTATATTCGTGATAGCGAATAGTGAACGCTGGGTTTCGGCTACGTTGCGCGACACTACACCCGGAAAACTTGCCCTGTAAAGCGTTTTGACGGTAACAATTCGATCCCTATGGACGATGATCGATTCGGCGCACCGAATAAACGCTTGGCTGGCATGACTGCGATTTAGGCCCCGGCTGGATGACCGACTTCGCCAGCGATGGCTCACGGCTTGGCCTCGGTCTTGCCCTCCTACGCAGCGGGTGGGCCGTCTGCTCGAATTCGTCGAGAGGCGAATCTGAGGCCAAAGGCGGGGACGCCGCGTGAGAGACACGCGGACTGGGAGTTGCTAGGGCATGACCGGTCCGCGACGCAGGTGGTGATTATTGTCTGCAGTATGAGGGGAATGTCCCGGCAAGCGAAAACTCTTACCGGTTTCCGGCAATCGAAATCTGTCCATCTCTATCGACGTATGGGCGGGAATCTCGCAGCGCGGATTCGGCCTTCGCTGCCGCGCGATTCTCGTGTCCATACTTCGCCTTTGCGGGCACGCGGTCAGGCACTCCTCAGCGTCGAGGACTCGGCCCTAGCTCGTTCGGCGAGCCGCTGGATCGCGGCCGCTGAATGGCTGCTTTCGGCACGCGGCCAGGAACGCGACCGCGACACCGGTGTCGCGGGTTCGAGCCCCCGTCACCCGATTTTGTTTTGGCCATGAGAAGACCCCGCCGTCGAGGCCGAGCAGCGTGTCGTAGTCACGGAGGGGGCCCCCTTTCGACGTCCGACTCCAGGACCGGTCGCGCCACCCGAGCCGCTCGCGAGAGCCTCGGCAGCGGCGAGGTATTCGGGGTCGTCGATCTTCTCGTGTTTGGCCAAGACCCGTTCGTGGTTGGCGACGACCCTGCCGTCGCCGAACTCCCTGATCCCTCGTGTGTGTGGTGATCTCAATGCACCGCCCGGCCTCGAGCGCTGCATTGAATAGTCGTTGTTGTCAGGCGGATGCCGTGATCGCGCGGCAGTCGCTGCGATGACCGCCAGCCGAGCACGGGTGGCAGGGTCAGCATCGCCTGCCTGTCGGCCTCGAGCCGCAGGCCGGTGGGCAACCGATCCTGGGGTGTCTGACGGTAGTCGGCCCGGACCGGCCAGCGCTATAGCCGGGTGTTGAAGTTCGCTGGCGAGACACGCAACGCCGCGATCAACTGCCACCAGCCAGCGAAACGATCTTCGGCGTTAGGCGTCGGAATCGACATCGCGGAGACCAGCGCGCATATCCGCTCTTACGGTCAACACCGGCAACTGCCTAGGCGTGCTGTGACGATCTAAGTCGACTGGCACCCGGATGTCGGGAACAGAAATCACGCTGCCCGATCTCCGCGGCTCACAGGTTTCGGGAAACTGGTCATATTTCGGTTGCCCAACGGTAGTTCGCTTTCGCTTGCCAGCGACTAGGAAGGGGCACGGTTCGCAAACGAAATCGTCTCCCCCGCTCAGCGGCGTCGCGCTCTCCCGCGGACGAGTGCAAGCGATCCGTCCGTCATCACTCGGATCGACGGTGAGGCAGGCTCAGCTGATGGGAGCTAAGCAACCACCTTGCGCTTCCTTCAGCGAAGAACCGCGCCCGCATCCACGGGTAGCGCCGTACCCGTGATGTACCGACCGTCCGACGAAGCGAGAAACAGCACCGCGTTGCTGACATCACGAGCGTCAACCCAGGGCGTCGGAAGCAGATTCATACTCTGGGCGACTTTGCTGAAGTCGTCTATGGTCGGTTGGTCCAATTCAGGGCTGAATAGCCGAAACATTTGTTCGTTGATGATCATGGGTGTGTGCACTTGCGTCGGATGGATGCTGTTGACACGAATACTGTGCTCGGCCAACTCGGATGCCAGGCTCCTCATCAGCCCTACAACACCCGTCTTAGCAGCGACATAGTGCGAAATGTTTGGCTGTCCTTTGAGGCCGGCGGATGAACTGATCATGATGATCGATCCGCCAGACCCGCCTTCGATGATGTGTGGGATGCCGGCCCTGGCCGTGCTCCAAACGCCCGTGAGGTTGACATCGATCATGGTGCGCCATACTTCAGGTGGCATCTCGTGGGTCTTCCAAGGCAAGGTTCCTATGCCCGCGTTGGCGACTACTATGTCCAGACGTCCGAGCTGTCTTACCGCATCGTTGACGACCTGGGCAAGCTCTTCCACATCACGCACGTCGGTCCGCGCGGTGATAATCGTGCCGCCGCCTTGCCTGACCAGCCGAGCCGTTTCATCAAGGTCTTCCTGCGTGGCGAGGTCGTATGGAAGATGCGAGACAGGCCGGCCGACGTCGACAGCGATGACAGCCGCTCCCTCTTCAGCAAGGCGCAGCGCATGAGCCCTACCCTGGCCGCGAGCAGCACCGGTTACTAGGGCGACTTGCCCTGCTACCCGTCCTTGCCCTCCGACGAGAGTCTTGCCTTCCCACCCGGTTGTACTATCCATATCTTCCCCTATCTCAACGGTTTAACCGGAAAGGACTAATCGCGCCGATATCGAAGCTGCACGCACCGACTCTCAGCCGGTACCGGCGGCGTCCGGCTTAACAGCCGGCGATCAAAACCGACGTTTCCTCATTAGTCCAAGACGTTTCCGCATCAGTCCAAGACGTTTCCGGATCAGTCCAAGCTGAGGGGGTCCCGGAATCCCAGACGCTCGATCTGGAGAAAATTGATGGTCTCGTAGGCAACGCTCAGCTCGAGACTGCCGTTGAGCTGGTCGACGACGCGACGGTTGATAATCTGTTTCGTCCAAGCTAAGGCATACGCTGATTTACTCAGCAGACGCTGTACCAAATCGTCCACCGCGTCGTCGAGCAACTCTGCGGATACAGCCGCATTGATGCAATGCATTGCGGCCAGCTGTTCACCAGTCATATCGGTCGAGAGCATCAAATACTCTTTGGCCTTGACGGGGCTCATGAATAGTGGCACCAACGCACCCGCGCCATCGCCTGGAACCATCCCGAACGGAGGACCGATCGGTGTGCCCGCCGACGACGTGACCTCGCCTTGGCCGAGGTGCATGTCATTAAATTTGGCGTCCGCTCGAGCGAGGATGAAATCAGAGCCGAAGGCTATGCTCTGGCCAAAGCCGATCGCGTCGCCGTTCACCTTTGCGACGATCGGCTTCTCGATTTCAGCCATCAGCCGATTAGTACGGACGTTTCCCATCATCATCGTCCAAGCCCCTTTGGGGTCAGCAAGGCGATAGCTCGCTCCTTCCCGAGGGAAGTTCTTTGCTTGCGGCGTCACCAAGAACTCGCCATCGATTGCTCCACAGATGACGATGACTCGAATACCGTGGTCTTCCCGCAGGTCGGTCAGCGCGGCGCCGAGGTCCCAGTGGATATCCGGCTGCGGCCGCACCTCTAGAAGCTCCTCGAGGCGCCTGAGCTTGATCGTCGCAACCTGCCCCTCGCGTATTACCTGCAACGAAGAAAACGTCCGCATGGCGACTCCTAGTGAAAGATGGGCAACGGTTCTCGCCCGGGGATATCGAGCGGCCCCCGCCTCGCGCAGGGAAGCGCCTGGCGGATAACGGGGCAGGATAGAAACGCGCCGTGGTTCGCGCTCAACATAACCTGGGGCGCCCGACCTCGCAATACGCGATTTATTCTGTCTAGCGAATAACTACTGCCTGCGCTGCAGGCCTGTAGCCTAGATTCTATATGGTTTTATTGGTAACGTCTAGAATGTGGAACCTTCGCTGATTCGCCACACCGACAACACATCAAACGATGTGGCGTACGGTGACCTACGGATGGAACGGGCAGTTGCTAGCAGCGATGACTAGCGGAAATTGTCTTGCGGTGGTGTGCAAGGCAGGCACTGAGATTGGCCCGGCGCACATGTCGCTGTTCTCTGTCGGGAAAGACGACAGCCACTCGGTCAGCAAGATGTTTGACGTACTCACACACCGCCGCATCGATGCCTGTGAAGTGATCTCAGACTGCGTTCGAGTACCGGTACGTCAGCTAATCGGTGGCGCCAAGGGAGAGGGCTTCGAGCAGACCTTCGTAGGTTCAAAGGTCGGGTGGATCAGTGTCGCGCCGCGCGGCGTAGGGGCCGCTGACTCCGCGTACTTTGCGGAGCTCATGCGCACGGCCGCCTCCGCACCTGAACGGGCAAGCCCATTGCGCAACATCAACGATCCCCGCTGAAGTTGGCGGCCATGGCCTGCCGGGTGGGCTCCCGAGTCTTGGTTGCTATGCCACGGAGAACTTTTGTCGCGGAGAGTGATGCGACCCAGCTCTGATGCGTGAAGGCACAACCGACATTCCGCCCATTCCCATTGCTCATCGCATTTTGGGATCTACCCGTAACCATCTTCTTCGAAGGGGCTGAAATGTACAGACACATCGTTCTACTCAAACTTCATGCGGACCACTCCGAGCTTATGCTCCAGAGGGTCATTGAAACGATCGCGACATTACAACAGAAGATTCCAGATGTGCGTCGGGTCGAAGTGGGCGTAGGGGGACCAGCAGCCGGCGAGGCTGACCTCGCGGTGATCATAGATCTGGATAACGAGGAGGCGTTCCTCAGGTACGACTCGCACGCCGCCCATCACGCCGCAGTCGACTTAGTGACGCCGATGGTGCTCGAGCGCAATGCGATCTCCTACACCGTTGATTGAGCGACTGGCCAGCGTGCGGCACCACCCGAAAATGGCCCACCGCACCAGCTAGGAGTGCGTTGCATAGAAAGCGTATGTCTGCAGGGAGGCGCAGTGGCAGTGGGAATGAAATCCAACGACGAACCCAACATAAGGCAAATTCTTCGAAGTCTTCGTCGCTCGCGATGGCTTCTTGGGTTCATAAGAGGCGCCTGGGCGGCGGGATCTGCCGTTCCCTACGAGATGGTGGTCGAGTTGGAGGAAGCCTGGTGGGCGGATCAGCTTAGGGCAATGAAGGATGGATTGCCACCCATTGCCGATTAGTTAATGATGACCATATAGCCACGGCTGGCTTGTTCGCTCATCCCGACAGGTTAATCGAGGTAGTCATGACGAAGCACCAGCTTCTCACGGCATCGTCGACCTGCTTCTCATGGGAACGGGAACTACTCGACGATACACCAGGTCCTTAGGCAGACGTCGCTGATACGGGCATGGATTCAGCAATAACACCGTCGCTCAGCAATGTTTCAATTCGCTTGCGCGCATACCCAAGCCCTTGGAGTATCTCGACGGTGTGCTCGCCAACTAGCGGAGCGTGCCGTCGCACCTTGGCTCGCTCTCCATCAAATATCGCCGGGGAAGCAATACTGAGATACTCGCCTACTACAGGATGCATGGCGTTCGTAATGGTTGATCGGTGCTTGGCTGGGTCGGCGACTATATCTTCGAGAGAGTTCACGGACGAGGCTGGAACGTCAAGATTCCTACAGATATCTAAAAGGTCTTGCGTCAAGTAGGAACGAGCCAGCTGTCCTAAGCTCTCATACACATATTCCGGGTGTTGGTTCCTTGACTCACGTGTTTTGAATCGCGGATCGGAAAGTTCTGCATCTCGACCCGCAGCCGTGTAGAGCGACCTCCAGTCGCGGTCAGAGTAAGGCAAAATTGATATGTAACCATCTATTGTGCGGTGCGGTCGACGAAACGGAGTCAAGATGCGAGCGTGTCCAGTAGTCCCGCCCGGCATCGTGGCGCCAGATAGGTGTTCAGTCAGGACGAATGCTAGGGCGCTATCGAGCATCGGAACCTCAATTCGGCCTCCCATGCCCGTTAACCCTCGCTTCACCAAACCTGCGAGCACCGCGTACGTGGCCGTCAGTCCAGACACCATGTCGGCTAGAACCATCGGAAAGTACGTGACGCCGAGGCCGACCGCGGCCTGCAACATTGGGAGGCCAACCTCTCCCTGGATGACGTCATCGAATGCGGCACGGTTAGCCTCACTTGTGTCCGACCGGTACCCGTGCGCTTCTAGGTAGACCAGTTGAGGATTCGTCGACCCGACATCGTCGTAGGACAGCCGAAGGTTCTCGAGCGAGCTCGGACGCGCGTTGGTCAGAAAGACATCTGCCCTGCCGATGAGATCCATCAGAACCTGGCGGCCTGCGTCAGATTTCAGGTCAACTCGGATCGACCGTTTATTTCGCAACAGGTTGAGGGCGATGCCAGAAAGTTCTGGATGTGGTCCTGACCCCATGAGTCGGCCTGCGTCTACAACGTCCCCCTCTACCTTGATGACGTCTGCGCCAAGGTCGCCCAGGATCTGACCAATGAGCGGACCGAGTAGGACGGTTGCGTGTTCGATAACCGTGACTCCCGCCAACGGCCCCGGCGATCCTGCCTTTTCCTTCTTTGACGTCATGGGGTCTGTCTCCTCGCTCATCATGCCGACGTATATCCGCCGTCGACTGGCAGAGTCACGCCAGTGATCATCCTCGCGGCGTCTGAAGCCAGGAAGACCGCCACCCCAGCCAACTCTGACGGATTGCCCCATCGACCAATAGGCAAGCGCTCAAACAACTTCGCGCTCCAGACAGGATCTTCGGCCACAACCCTGCTGCGTTCTGTGACGAACCACCCCGGCGCGATGGCATTCGCTCGGATCCCCTCCTTGGCGAGATACACCGCGTACGACCGTGTCAACCCTAGGATTCCGGTCTTCGCGGCCGAATACGCGACGCCTCCATGCGCCGACCCGAAGTAGCTGTACATGGAAGCGATCAAGATGATCGATCCCTTTGTCTGACGGAGCGCCGGTCGAAAGTGTTGAACCAGGCGAGCAGCACCCACCAGATGTACATCGACAACATCCAGGAAGACGTCCGCTTCGAACTCTCGCTCGCGGTCTGCCGGAGACGCACCGGCTGCACAGTGGATCAAGACATCAACGACGGGATATCGAGCGGCTAGGTCGGCTACCTGAGCATCGGACCGAACGTCTACCTGTTCAAACTGAACCCTGGGGGGAAGATCGCGCTCAAGTGGCGCAAGGTCTGTGGCAATAACCTCGGCGCCCAAGCCCGCGAACGCCTCTGTGATTGCCCATCCCAGTCCTCCGATACCGCCGGTTACTAAGACCTTCTTACCAGCCACGCTAAAGTCGGGCGATTCGCTCATTTTATGAATGTGTCTCCTTGGATCTTTGACGGCCGCGCGGGCACGGTCATGCGTTGGCGCGATACGTCTGTACTTTTCTACGCCAGAGAAAATCCGCCCAATCGGGACGTACGTCGTCGCGCACCTTCAAATCGACGACGACGGGGCCGTTCATAACCTGAAGCTCGTCCTTCAGCACTCCGATGTCTTCCAGCGACTGCACCGTCAATCCACGCGCCCCTAGGGCCCGGGCTAAGGCTGCAAAGTCCGGACTCGGGTACTTTGCGACGTCGTCCGGTTTACCCAGAAGCCTGAGAAATTGCATCTCGGCGCCAAAGCCCGAATCATTACTGATGACGATGAGCAGATTGAGCCCATACCGCACGGCTGTCTCTAGATCAGAGAGCGACATCATCATCCCGCCGTCACCGATGCACAGGACTGTCAGCCGTGATGGCTGGGCGACTGCAGCACCGTACGCGAGCGCGGCCGCGCTTCCAACAGAGCCGAAATCTACGGGGAAGATAAAGTCTTGGGGCGTTGGAACTGACAGGTAGGGACAGGAGAACGTGATGTGCTGACCTGGGTCCATCACGAGTGTGCGTTGTTTAGGGATGACCTGTTCTAGCTCGATCATCGCGACGCGCGGGTCGAGTCCCTTCGTACTCAAACCAAACGTTGAAGCCGATGGCTTCGTCGAGCGTTTGATCATCTCGCTGACTTCGACCGTGCGATACCCGGCTGAGGCGTAACCGCGGGCCTCCAACTCATCAGCCAAGGCCCCCGCCCATGCTTTCGCATCTGCCTGGATCTCGAGCTCTGGCTTGACGTATCGACCAAAGGCCTGAGGATCGCTGTCGACCTGAATGATCATCGCCTTTGGGATTATCTCGCGGGCATAGGTGGTGAAAGGGTTCAACGACGTTCCGAACGCGAGCAACAGGTCACAGTCCGCAAGCACCTCGGCCGCCGCATCCGTGGAGAAGGTGCCGACGATACCGATATCGTAATCATCACCGGCAAAAAGCGAGTTCGCGAGAAGTGTCGTCGACAGCAATGCGCCGGTCCGATCGGCCAACCGGATCAGCTCTGCTCGTGCATCACTTTCGAGTACACCCTTTCCAGCCAGAATGATCGGTCGGCGAGCCGTCCAACCTTCCTGAAAGTACGCCGCGACAGTGTCGACATCAGGAAGTTGCACACTAATTGCGACGCCCATGGGAGCATCGGTCTGTGGGGTGCGAGCAACATCGCCTTCCACCTCCAGATCAAACGCTTTCGACGGAACCAATAACACCGTCGCTGCACCACGGCGGGCATCCTCCACCGCCTCCGCGAAGCTCTCCTCGGGCCGAGCGGCATCAAGTCGCCTGAACGGCACGCCGCACGCCGCAAGCACCCCGGACTGATCCAGATACTTAGGACCGCGGGCCTTCGCGGAGGTCGGTGCGCCGCTGCCCCCAGCATCGCCGACGATCACAAGCAGGCTTGAGCGCCCCTTGGCCGCTGACACAATTGCCGTGAGGGCGTTCGTGAAACCTGGTCCCCGTCCGATAATTGCAATGCCGAGCGATCGAGTCGAGCGTGAATAGCCATCGGCCATTCCTACCGCTGCGGCTTCGTGGCGCGCGCCGTAGACCTCAACCTCAGACTGACCCAACTCAGAGACGAGAAGGGCAGTGTCCTCACTCAGGAGTGCAAAGACCGAGGACACGCCAGCCGCAACAATCGTCCGCGACATGTACTCATAGACATGCATCGCCGCTCAGCCCGCGATCAAATCGTACGTCAGGTCGGAGACTGACGTGGCTCCACACTGAGCCATCGCCCGTTCCAAATCAGCCCGCAAGTCAGTGAACAGCCGTTCCACGCCGGCGGCACCCTCAACCGCGAGGGCCCAAAGGACCGGCCGCCCGACGAATACGGCCCTCGCGCCAACGGCAATAGCCTTAACGACATCCTCTGCACTACGTATCCCGCCATCGACGTATACCTCGACGTCAGGGTCGACCGCTTCAACGACTGAGCGCAGGACCTGCGCCGTCGGGACCGCGGACTCTAACTGTCGCCCACCGTGATTTGAAACGATCACGCCCCGAGCTCCGGAATCGCGACACACCCGCGCATCATCGGGTCGTAGAATTCCCTTGACGATAATGGGAAGCGAGGTGGCAGCTGCCAGCCGTTCAATATCTTTCGGCGTGAGCGTCGGATTCGGCGTCGTGCTGAATGAACCGGCCAAGTCGCCGGAGACATTCCCCAGCTGGTGATCCACCGGCCGCTTGTAGCCGTTGGCCGAATCACGGTAGCGATCCGCCTGCCTTGACACATCAACGGTGAGGATGACACCTGTATATCCGGCCGCTTCAGCACGGCGCACCAAATTTAAGCTGTAATCACGATCGCGCTGCATGTATATCTGGAACCAAGCTGCCGAGCCAGCTGCCTTCCGGACCTTTTCGAGCGGGTGTGCACCACGTTCTGGCACCGCGAAAAGCGTACCGACCCGACTAGCTCCGACGGCAGTCGCGACTTCGCCTTCCTCGTGAACCACGGTGTGGCATCCCATGGGCGCGATCAGGATCGGCATTGAGACATCGGATCCCAAGACGGTCGTTGCTGTCGAAATTCGGTCGACGTCACGCAAGACATGCGGTAGAAGCCTAATTCGCCGCCAGGCTTCGACGTTTTCCACTTGAGCGTATTCGCGGCCGGCCGCACCGCCCACAAAATCGAATTCAGAATTGCCGAGGACTGACTTCGCAGATTCCTCAAGATCTCTTATCCACAAGCTCATGCAGTCCTCCTAGGCCAAATTACCATGAATGAGGGATCCAATTCGTACGGCACTAACCGCGTTAATACGCCTCTGTGTTCGCGAAAATGTCCTGCGGGTTACGTTCAGTCATCTGTGTAATATGATCATCACTTACGCCACGGGAGCGCAGCGCAGGAAGCACGACCTCCGGGATGAACGAATAGATTGTGGACGGGTCCGTGATTTCCCGCTCTTCGTACCAGTCAGCCCGAATATCCATATGACAGATGGCATCGTGCGATAGAATCATCCGATTGGCGTAACCAAGTTCGCACAGCCGCGCAACCACTTCGATGCGCTCCTCGTCCGAGGCCGTCCCTGGACGTACTCCACCGAAGCGATCCATGCCGACGTATGAGCCGGCATCCATGATTCGTCGGAGATAGTCCAGATCGGTAGTGTCGCCGGAGTGTCCGATGGTGACTCTCGACAGATCCACTCCATGTTCGGAGAACGCTTCCTGCTGGTCTAGCCCATTGCGCAGCAGCGGATTGCTGTGGGTTGTGATCGGAGCACCGGTCAGGCGGTGGGCGCGAGACACCGCCTTAAATATTCGCTGAATGTTCGGGGTGATGCCGGCTTCTTCTGTGCAGCACTTCAGCATTGCGGCTTTGACGCCGGAATCCCCAATGCCCTCCGTTATATCCTTAACAAACATATCCGTAAGAATATCCCCATATTTGCTGGTCGTATCCGATTCCGTAGGGCGGTTCGCATAGAAAGCAGGTAAGGCATCGTACGTGTAGAAGCCCGTCGACATGATGATGTTGAGGTCAATCTCCCGATTGACTTGAATCACGTCTTCCACGCTACGGCCGAGCCCTAAGACGGTGAGATCGACCATTGTACGAACGCCACGGTTCTTAGCGGCCGTAAGCGCCTGTAGGGCCTGCTGATAGCGCTGCTCCTGCGTTCCCCGCCAGCTCAGCTCCGGAAAGTCCTGCTTCACTTCCGTCGTAAAGATGAATAGGTGCTCATGCATTAAAGTCGTGCCGATGTCGGCCAGATCAATCGGTCCACGCACGGTCTGTACTGATTTCATGTTGTGGTCCTTCAGGTTCGTCGGTCAATGAGGATTCGTCGCACTCAAGCACTCAGCTGCAGCTAAAGGTGATGACCTGGTCTTCCGCTGGTGCGACTCCGTAGATCACGTGATCTCACCGAGCTTCAGTACGCCCTGCAGCTGTCGTGTTGCCTCAGGTCCATGGATGCCGAGGTTGAACCGTCAGGATGTGGATTGGAACCGTCCCTTGGACTGTGCAGCCGCGGTCCCCGGCTAAGACGCTTGCATGCGCGTGGTCTCGCTTGGCAATGCTGCGCGCAGTCATAGCTACCATCCGTCCTTATATATGAATGGCTGATTAGATATATGAACGGTAACCTGAGGGTCGTCCCGTGTCAACGAAGCGGATCGCTCCACAGAGGTGCCGACTTGTGGCCGTGGCCACCTTAAAGTTCCCGCTGAGAGCTGCGTGCCCGCACCAACCCGCGGTGTCTCGCGGTCTTGCCATCGAATCTGCGCCACGGTACTGCCGCCCAGTTTGCGAACGCAGCCAGAGGTCACGATCGGAGTTTCGATCAACGGGGAGAACGATGGACCCATTCCGTCAGGAGCGGCGTCCAGCGCCTCGTTTGCCGCTACCTCACTGCCACAGAATCGCGGATATCGCCTGTCGCGCACGGGCGACAGCTACAGATACGTCTGACTTCGAACCACGTCCGCGGATTGACCGTGCAATCTGGTCGACTCGCCCGCCCACCGCCGCGCAGGAGAAATGCTCTGGAACGCTGGCAAGCTCTGGCCTGGCCGGTCGATTTCAGCGGCGTCGCAAGCTCTTCGTCGTGACGCTAGGAGGCACCCAGAGACTGTCTCCGCGGGTGACGCTTGTGCCGGGCGGGACGATCTCATCGATTTGATCGAGGATTTCATCGCTGAGCGATACGGCAACGGCACCGAGCTGACTCTCGAGCTGCTCCATAGTGCGCGGACCGATGATGGGCGCGGTAACGGCCGGGTGCTGCATGACGAACCCTAGCGCCATGTGGATGAGTGTCATGCCCGCCCTATCGGCCAATTGCGCCAACGCTTCGGCAACCTCGAGTCGTTCCGGGTCGACGGGTGCCGGCGAAGAGCTCGTGTCCTTGCGTAGGGCAGCGAATCGAGGCGACTGCGCGACGGGCTGGCCCTTCCGATAGCGCCCCGTCAGCCACCCGCCAGCCAGAGGGCTCCACGGCAGGACTCCGAGACCATACTGCTGAGCAACTGGCAGCACGTCGGCCTCTACGCTGCGTACCATCATCGAGTACGGCGGCTGCTCGGTCGTGAAGCGAGCTACGTGACGACGTTCCGACACCCACTGCGCCTCGATCATCTGATGCGCCGGAAAGGTGGACGAGCCGAAGGCCCGGATCTTCCCTTGTTGGCGTAGATCGGTCAGCGCTGACAAAGTCTCTTCGATGTCGGTAGCTGGATCGGGCCGGTGAGTCTGGTACAGATCGATCCAGTCGGTGCCGAGTCGCCGTAGGCTATTTTCGACCTCCTGCACGATCCATCGCCGAGAGCTGCCGCGGAAGTTCGGGTCACCACCCGGCTGGCCGATCGGCACATCCATCGGGTTGCGAAACTTCGTGGCCAAGACGACCTTGTGCCGCAGACCTCCCGAAAGGGCTTTGCCAACGATGCTTTCGGACTGGCCCTGGGAGTAGACGTCCGCAGTGTCGATGAAATTGATGCCAGCATCGAGGGCTCGGTGAATAATTGCGATCGCCTTGTCTTCATCGGGCTCGCCCCACTGACCGAACATCATGGTTCCCAGGCATAGCTGGCTCACCTGCATTCCGGTGGGGCCCAAGGTGCGGTACTCCATGCGGATCTCCTGCCTGAAAGTAAGAAAGAGGGATCTGATGTCCACGACGAGCGTGTCGGGCATCTCCGTTGATGGGGAAATAGTCGCCGGCGTCGAACGCGGTCCACCTGAAACGTTCGCTACTCCTCCGCCCACCGCCACACGCGGGATCACAACGTCTTTGTGGTGCACGGCAACAGCCGTGGGAAAGGTCTTCGGACGCGCATCCCACCGCCTACGATGCGCCTCGTCCTAGTAGAAATGCGATGACGAGCCGCCGCAGCCAGGCACCCCCTAGGGCACAACGTTCGTGATTAGCTCGTCCCGATCGAAGTTTCCTCTGGGTTCCTGGGGCGTCCGACCTACTCCTCGAATTTCGACCAGGCAACAAGTCAAAAGCCTCCTCCCATGTTGAGACTTCATTTTCTGCCCGTATTCGCTGGACCGAGTATCAGCCGAACCTCGTCCATTCTATGGTATCTGACTTTATCCCTATCTAGAAGCTATACTCGGCCGAGACACAGTAGCCGTTCGAATCACAGTCTTCGGCATAAAGAACTGGATTCGGGCTACCAAATATCTTCACCTCAGAAGGGCCCCAGCGTCAACTGGAAGCGTCGCGCCCAGTTGGCTCGCGAGACACGGCTCGTGGCCGTATGCACCATTCGTGCTCACGGATGGACGCTCCGCGCAAGGGAAAGCCGTCCGCTCGCAGCAGAGAACGACACTGATTTACAAGCGAAACCGCGCCGACGTTGGCCCGGTTTCGTAACGCCGCAGCCAACGCGAGTCGGATCAGGTTTGAGGGCCGTCCTAAGTAGATCCATCGGTCCGTTGGTTCATCGGATGTGCCGAGTTGAACGGCGAGGAGGCATGCTGTGAGCGCCCTTGATCGAACTCCAAACCAGCGCTCGCCCATCGGCCTGGAGGAGCGCTAGTCTAGGTGATACAGGGATGCGGCATTGTCATGAAGTATCTTTTGCGCAGACGCTTCGTCTAGATTAGCGAACATCTTGCTGATGTAAGACCGCGGTGGCACCGCGCTGGATGCAGGCCCCGGCGACATACTGGACGGATGAGGGAAGTCGGTCTCGTACAGAATATTGTCCGCTCCGATAAGTTTGATCGCGGCCTCAGCAGAGGCCTCTTCGAACCAGAAGCAGCCATAGATCTGGCGCCTGAAGTACTCGCTCGGCAGCAAGTCGTACTCCGGGTGCTCGGACGGGACTCCGCAGTTCTTCCACTGCCAGTCGAGGCCCTCCAGAAGGAACGGAAGCCAACCGATGCCACTTTCGACGGACACGAACTTCAGGTCGGGGAAGCGGTGGCAGATGCCTCCACAGATCAAGTGAGAGATCGTCTGCCCGTTACCCATGAAGAAGGACAAGCTTATCGCGGCGTAGTTCGCGTGTTTGCCGATTAGTCTCGGCACCTCCTCACTGAGCTCATTGGAACTCGACGCGATGTGGAAGTTCACGGACAGACCCTTCTCTTGCGCCGATGCCCACATTCGATCCCAGTGCGGGTCGACCAATTCGGGCAGGCCGAAAGACGCCGGATTCTGTGTGAAGACGATGCCTTTGTGCTCCATCGCCGCGCAGCGCTCTATCTCTGCGAGCGTTTCGTCGAGATCCCAGAACGGCAGTGAGGTAACCGGTACGAGACGCCGCGGATCGGCACTTGCAAACTCAGTCTGATGGTCGTTATATGCGCGCACGACCTCGAGCTGAAAACCAGCATCGGACACTGATCTGATGGACGCAGCCTTGAAGAGCCCGACGTTCGGGTACAGAACTTGCGCCCAAATTCCGTCGCTGTCCATTCGCTCTAGCCGCTTCGTCGGATTCCACATCGCAGGATCGGCATCTGAAAATCTCGTCGGATGCAACGGCGGGTACTCGCTCCACCCGGCTGTGCCAGCTTCGGACACACCGAGCACGCGCTGGTCCCCCATGAACCAAGCCTCATCCTGACCTTTGTCGTCCCACTTCACATGTGGCACGAGATCGCCGTACTTCTTCGTCGACATTCGCGATGTCCACAGATCAGGTGGCTCAACGAGATGTGTATCGGTGTCGATGACACGCACCTCGTCCAAAAATGTACTCATGATGGCCTCTCCATGCATTTCAAAAACTATCGGTCCACCGAATACCATTGCCTTCGGCTAAGCTTGTAGGACCGTACGCGCAGCGCACGATAGTGTAAAGCTTCATTCATCATTCTTTTGGCCGAATACTTGTGTCCCAAATAGACCGGCCGAGACCCGACAGGGATCCCGCAAGCGCGGATTTGGTACCTCCGCGCCACCCGAAGCGTCTGAAACAAGGCCGCAGGACGCATCCCGCCTATATACGCATCAGCCCACCCTGCGCCGCGGCGATCTCCTCCATCGATACTTCGCCGCCTAGAAAGCAGATCGATACTTCGCCGCCTCGCAAGAAGAGGGCCTAGGTGCTTCTCGTGTTCGGAGACGAGCTCGCCCAGCGCTCGGCAGATGGGCTGGCGGTTCGCGTCGCGGTCGTCGAGATAAGCGGGGCTTTGTTCGCCCGCGCTTGCGGGCTGGAAAATGAAAGTGACTGATGCAAGGCGTCGCGCTGCGGCGCCGGCATCAGGCGTCCGGCCGCGGGCGGCGGGCGGTGCGCTCATGGGTGGCCGTGTAGTTGCCCCGCCGACTCGCTCGGCCGCGTCGCTGTCGTGACGTCGATCGTGTGACCCTGCACCTCCGACGACTTGGTTTCAAGTGTTGCGCGAAGGCGAGCACCCGAACTTTCGCTTTGTCAAGCAAAGGCCAGCACAGAAGCGGCGAGTGTCCTCAGGCAGCCATCCTGCGGCGTCGGCGTCGGTCAGTCGCTTTGGGTGCCGGCAATCGTTGCCATAGCAGCGCGTGGCAAATTCCTCCGTCAGAGGGGCCGCAGCGAACTCCCGCTTTCAGCATTCGGAAGAAGTAATCCGAAGTATTCGTACGGCAGTGACATCTTCAACCTGTCGCCAGCCGCCGGGACGCTGCTAGAAGCAGCGGGACCGCGCGCGCGACCAGCTCGTCGTCCATCCGGGTGAGCGGACCGGATACCGAAAGCGCCGTCCGCAGCGACGGGATGGCAACGGCGACGCAGCGCACGCCCAGTTCCTGCTCCTGTTCATCGATCGCGTATCCGCGTGCGCGGATCTCGGCGAGCGCGGCGTGCAGCGCGAGCTCGGTGGCGATCGTGTGCGCGGTGCGGGCGGCAAGCCCGGTCCGGCGCACAATGGCGATAACCTCCTCGTCGTCCAGCTGCGCGAGCAGGGCCTTGCCGACTCCAGTGGCGTGGAGATCGACCCGACGGCCGACCTCCGTGAACATTCGCATGGCGTGGCTCGACGGGGCCTGCGCGACGTACTCGGCTTTGTCGCCCGTGAGGATCGCGAGATTGGCGGTCTCACCGAGCTCCCGGACCAGATCGGTCAGCACCCGCTCAACCCCCGCACCAACCTGCGCATTCGCCGCGGCACCGAGCGGCACGAGGTGGAACCCCAGCGCGTAGCTGCGGTCGGGCAGCTGCCGCATGTAGCCGCGCTCGACCAGCGTTCGCAGCAGTCGGTGCACGGTCGGCTGCGGGAGTTCTGTGGCATCAGCGAGCTCGCGGATAGACATATTCCCGCCGGCGTCCGCGACCGTCTCGATGAGTCCCAGCGCCCGGTGCACCGACTGGACTCCCGGCTCGCCAGCACTTTCGATCATTCCAACCTCCTGCTAGCCTGACCCGTAATACAGAATCAGTATTCCATAGAGCGGAAGTTTGACGCTTCAATGCCGCGCGGAAGGTAGCCATGACCAGGGATCGAATCCAAGTAGGCCAACTTCACGTCGCCACCGACCTGCACCGGTTCCTCACCGACGAGGCCCTGCCTGGCTCCGGTGTCGAGCCGGACGCGTTCTGGGCAGCTGCCGAGGCGATCATCACCGAACTGGCGCCACGTAACCGCGAGCTGTTGCGCGTTCGCGACAGGATCCAGGTCCGCCTCGACGAATGGCATAGGGCTCATCAGGGCCCCGTCACCGACGTTGCGGCCTATGACGCTCTGCTGCACGAGATCGGTTACCTCGTCCCCGAGCCGGCAGACTTCACGATCGGCACGACCCGGGTCGACACCGAGATCACCCGGCAGCCGGGCCCGCAGCTGGTCGTGCCGCTGCTCAACGCTCGCTTTGCCGTCAACGCTGCGAATGCGCGCTGGGGCTCGCTCTACGACGCGCTCTACGGCAGCGACGCGATCGACCAGACTGCCGAACTGGCGGGCGGATCGTCTTACAACCCGGTACGTGGCGCCGCGGTGATCGCCCGCGGGCGCGCGCTGCTCGATAAGGCGGCGCCGCTGGCGGGCGGGTCCCACGCGGATGTCATCAGCTACGGCGTTGGCCCGGACGGCCTCACCGCCACTCTGGCCGACGGCACGGTCACCGGCCTGGCCGATGCACACTGTTATGTGGGGCACCGCGGTGGCAGCGAGCTGGAGGCCGTCGTGCTGACGCACCACGGCCTGCGCCTGGAGATCCTCATCGACCGCACAGACCGCATCGGCGCGTCCGACCCGGCTGGCGTCAATGACGTCGTGCTGGAGTCCGCTGTCACCACAATCATGGATCTCGAGGATTCGGTCGCCGCCGTCGACCCCGCGGACAAGGTTCTTGGCTACCGCAACTGGCTGCAGCTCATGCAGGGGCGGCTCGGCGCGAACGTCACGAAGAACGGCACCACCTTCCGGCGCACCATGGCCCCGGACCGCACCTGCACGGCTGCTGACGGCTCCACGGTCACGCTCCACGGCCGTTCCCTACTATTCGTGCGCCACGTCGGGCACCTCATGACCACGGATGCAATCCTCGACGCCAGTGGCGCCGAGATCCCCGAAGGCATCCTGGACGCGATCGTCACTACGCTGTGCTCGGCGCATGACCTGCGCGGCGATACCGACCTCTCGAACTCCCGCGCCGGTTCGATGTACTTCGTGAAGCCGAAGATGCACGGCCCGGACGAGGTGGCGTTGACAGTCGAGCTGTTCCAACGCGTCGAGGAGGCATATGGACTAGATCCCGGCACGGTGAAGCTCGGGATCATGGACGAGGAGCGACGCACGAGCGTCAACCTCAAGGCCTGTGTGTACGTGGCGCGTGACCGCATTGCGTTCATCAACACCGGTTTCCTCGACCGCACCGGGGACGAGATCCACACCTCGATGCAGGCCGGGGCCTTCGTGCGTAAGGCCGATATGCGCCATCAGGAGTGGCTCGGCGCGTACGAGGCCCACAATGTGGACGTCGGTCTGGCGGCGGGTTTCGCGGGTACTGCACAGATCGGCAAGGGCATGTGGGCCATGCCCGACCTGATGGCCGACATGCTCGCGCAGAAGGCAGCGCAACTCCGAGCCGGCGCGACCACCGCCTGGGTCCCCTCACCGACGGCGGCCACGCTGCATTCCATCCACTACCACGAGGTCGACGTCGCGCAAACCCTTCGAGAGCTAGCCAGGCGCGAACCGGTCGGCATCAGGCCGATCCTGCATTTGCCGGTAGCGATCGGTCCACAATGGAGCGAGGCCGACAAGCAGCAGGAAATCGATAACAACGTCCAATCGATCCTCGGCTACGTGGTCCGCTGGATCGACCAGGGCATCGGCTGCTCGAAGGTTCCTGACATCCACGACGTCGCATTGATGGAGGACCGGGCGACGCTGAGGATCTCCAGTCAGCTGCTCGCGAACTGGTTGCTGCACGGCGTGATCACCCGTGAGCAGGTGCTGGAAAGCCTGCACCGTCTAGCTGCTGTCGTCGACAGGCAGAACGACGACGACCCGAACTACGAGCCACTGGCAGTGGGAGAGCAGTCGTTGGCGTTTTGCGCCGCTCGGGACCTGATCCTGCTCGGCATCCAACAGCCCAACGGCTATACCGAGCCGATACTGCACCGCTACCGCCGCCTGAAAATGGATGGCGCCAGCTGATCCTGACTTTAACGGCTCCCAGCAGATCGTGGTGGCGGTGTAGTGCGGCCGCCACGATCTGCCTCAAGCCGATGACCGTCGGCGTCGAGCTCCGGTCACCGGGAAGGGTGCCAACGTTGGGGGACCTCCCGAGGGCGCCCCAGCTCATGGCCTGCGCATAGCAAGTAGAGGTCACATCGTCATGCCCCGACCCCTGGAGTTTTCATGCAGTACGTTGCGATCGTTGTGGCTCTCGGCATCACCGCCGTTGCCATAGCTCTGGTCGCGCGGGCGATCCGGAGTTTCATTCGAGTGCTCAAGCTGGGCCAGCCCAGCGCGACTCGGCAGAACAACTATCCCGCGCGAACCCGCACCATGCTCACTGAGTCACTCGGTCACACCCGGATGCTCAAGTGGTCGCATATCGGCGTGGCGCACTGGTTCGTCTTCACCGGGTTCGGCTTCCTTTTCCTGACGTTGGTCACCGCCTTCGGCCAGTTGTTCGATGCGACGTTCGCGCTGCCGTGGATCGGCCACTGGATCGTCTTCGACGTCCTTACCGAGCTGCTTTCGGCCTTGACCTTTCTCGGAATCCTCTTCCTGATCATCGTCCGGCAGAAGAATCATCCGCGTCGTCTCGGGCGTAAGTCGCGGTTCATGGGTTCGACGTTCTGGCAGGCCTACTTCGTCGAGGCGGTCATCCTGGGTGTGTCGATCTGCATCACGTTGCTTCGCGGGCTTGAGGGTGCCGAGGACCGGGTGTCGGGCTATTCGGCGCACTACCTGGTGACGTATCCGTTGGTTGCCGCCTTCCGCGGCGCGTCGGAATCGACCCTGCATAACTGGATCTACGCGATCGCGGCGATCAAGATCGTGATCTCGTTCACCTGGGTCATCGTCATTGCCTCGAACCTCACGATGGGGGTTGCGTGGCACCGGTTCGCCGCCTTCCCCAACATCTTCTTCAAGCGCAACCCGGGCGTGACCACCTTGACCCGCAAGGCTGCCGAGGGCAGCAGCGCTACCAGCCTGGGCCCGCTGCAACCGATGTACAGCCGCGGCGCGCTGGTGAACTTCGAAGACCCGGGCGAGGACGATCTGTTCGGGGTCGGGCAGGTCGAGCATTTCACCTGGAAGGGCCTGCTCGATTTCACCACCTGCACCGAATGCGGACGCTGCCAGTCTCAGTGCCCTGCTTGGAACACCGGAAAGCCCCTTTCTCCCAAGCTCGTCATCATGGATCTGCGTCAGCATCTCTACAACAAGGCGCCGTATCTGCTCGCCGGTGGAGAGACGGCCGATGAGACGGCGTTGGCGGCAGTTGGCGACGACGCCCGCAAGGAGGCCGAGCGCTCGCTGGTCGGAGTCGCGGAGTTCAACGAGGGCGGTCACTCGATCTCGGGTGGTGTCATCGACCCCGATGTTCTCTGGTCGTGTACGACGTGCGGCGCCTGCGTCGAGCAATGCCCTGTTGACATCGAACATGTCGATCACATCGTTGACATGCGGCGTTATCAGGTGCTGATCGAATCTCAGTTCCCGTCCGAGCTCAACGGCCTGTTCCGAAACCTTGAAGGTCCGGGCAACCCGTGGGGTATGGCGCAATCCGGCCGGATGGACTGGGCGAAGGGCCTGGATTTCGAGGTTCCCGTGGTCGGCGTCCAGGCTGAGAACCTTGCCGAGTTCGACTACCTGTTCTGGGTCGGTTGTGCCGGTGCGTTCGAGGATCGGGCCAAGAAGACGACCCAAGCTGTCGCCGAGCTACTGCATCACGCCGGTGTGAGTTTCGCCGTTCTGGGCGAAGGCGAAACGTGTACGGGCGACTCCGCCCGCCGCTCGGGTAACGAGTTCGTGTTCCAGATGCTCGCCCAGCAGAACGTCGAAGTCCTCAACGAGGCCGGCGCGAAGCGGATCGTTGTCACCTGCCCGCACTGCTTCAACACCTTGAGCCGCGAATATCCACAGCTGGGCGGCGAGTACGAGGTCGTGCATCACACCCAGTTGCTGAATCGCTTGGTGCGCGACAAGCGACTGGTGCCGGTCGAGCGCATCGAGCAGAAGATCACCTATCACGACCCGTGTTATCTCGGTCGCCACAACCAGGTGTACGAACCGCCCCGTGAGCTGATCGAGTCCGTGCCAGGGATGACGCTCACCGAGGCGCCACGCTCGAAGGAACGATCGTTCTGCTGCGGGGCCGGCGGTGCCCGTATGTGGATGGAAGAGAAGATCGGTACCCGGATCAACGCCAACCGTGCCGAGGAATTGGTCGCAACGAAGGCCGAAACCGTTGCTGTGGCCTGCCCGTTCTGCCGCGTGATGGTTACCGACGGTGTCAATGCCATCGATCCCGACAATGTCGAAGTCCGCGACGTGGCTCAACTGCTCCTGCGATCCGTCAAAGGCAGCTGACCATCACCACCAGCCACGGCCCGGCCCAATATCTGAGGAGATCGGATCAACCTCCTGGCGGCTCGACTCAGGATGTGCGTGGGGTGTGTCGACCGAGAGGCTGCGGTGCACATGCCGAACTTCCGGCACCACAGGTCAGAGAGTCGGAACGACCGCGTACGCGGATTAGGCACGTCCGGGGATGCTGGCTGCAGCGACACAGAGCCTCGCGAGCTCGGTCTGTTCTGCTTCTCAGTCTTCTTCGCGTTCGCCTTCGAGAGTCTCGGACTTGCGGTCTAGTCGCGCTTCATCGCTCAGCTCGGGCAGGGCAGTCTTTCCCGCCGCGGGGTTAAGAGGGTTGCGAGGAAGGTCACTTTCGCCCCATTCGCGGCATTGGGTCACCGAGCGTCCTGGCCCGGTGAGCAGCCTGCGGTGCGGGGGGTGGGGGGCGCACGTGGCGTGAAACTTTCGAGTCCAGGTACACCTACACGGATTTACCCCCTACTGTGCCTCGCGAGCACGGGCCAGGATCGATCCATCAGTTCGGCTAACCACCGATCTCAACGACGCACCGGAGGTGCGATATGTGCCAGCATCAACCGCCGTGTCCAGCCTCCAACGCTCTCGATCGTGATGCCGCTCGCGTGTTGGTCGCCCACCCTGAGCAGGGCTGGAGCCTGCTCTGCAACGGGGTGCTTCTGTTTGACGACGCCGGCGAGCTTCTCCCGGACGGGCGTGCGATCGCGCCGCGCCCCTCGTCGAGTGGCGGGCGCGCGGCGTAGTCCAAGCAAAGTCATTAGGAGTCTGACGTGCGCAATGTCCAGATACGTAAGCCCAAAACGGCAACACTTGCAACACCGAGGGTGCTGACCACACCAAGTCTGAGGTCGGCCCCCGCCGCGTGTATGGACGAAAAATTAGGTCAGAGGACAGTCCTGACGTTGTCCACACCGGACGACGCGCTCGTCGACGACCTCCAACTGGGAGCGCTCCGTGGACGGCGACGCCATCACATTCCGACTCGCCCAGCATGCACAGCATCTGCTTGCTCACCGATTTGCGCCCGATCCGCGGACCATCTCGCCGAACAAGCGCCCACAACATGAACCGCCACCCACGACTCGCCGAGGAGCGTGCAGCATGACCGCCATTATCGACAGCAAAACGACCGTCCTCGTCCTCCGTTGCATTGCGAATGGAAAGCGAGCCTTCGAAACAGCGACGCTCTCCGGCGTTGATCTCGACACAGTTCGCCGGATCGCTCGCGAAAACGGCTATCCGGATATGGGCCAAGTCGGCCGGTCCATCGAAGAACTGACAAACGGTGAGAAGTTGATCAAGGAAGCGCTGGTGCCCGCAGACACCCCGGCACTAGAAGACCTCGGCGACCCTGCCACGGTGAACCGACGAATCCTCGACAAGGCAATGCGGTCCCCGAAAGCCAACACCCGAAAACTCGCGGCGAGAATTGACCTCATGCTCGCCGACCTCATGCGACGCCTTCATGACGAAGCAGCAGTAGCCGAGGAAGCGGTAGCCCGCGAACTGCAGAAGGAGAAGGCCCGAGCCCAGATCGCCCAGCTTGAGGCCAAGCTAGCCGAAGTCAGAGCAGTCCTCAATGGCAAATCTCCAGCAGTAGCCTCAACGGCTGAACCGACCGCGAAGATGATCCGCGCTTGGGCAGCCCAAAACGCAGTGCGCTGCTCGACCCGCGGTCGCGTCGAACAGCGTGCTCGCGACGCCTACCTCGCCGCGCACACCGCAGCAGCTGCATGACAGCCCCGCGCCGATGATCGTCATCCGCACCGGGCAACCCAGTGACCCCGACCGCACCGACGCCTCCCCCACGACACGGCGACCTGAATGTCCGATCAGAACCCGACCGGTCGAACCATCCAACGTTATGCCCGCTAGTCAACGAGAGTGACGAGCTCCGCGAGCGGTCTATGCATGCGATTTAGCCATCGCTGCCATCGTCAGCACGCTGCCCAGCCGCCCAGACAGCAACCTGCGCTCGCGAGGTGAACCCGAGCTTGGCGAGAATGCGCTCCACGTGACCTTCGGCAGTCCTCTGAGAGATGACAAGGGCCAACGCGATTTGCCTATTACTCAAGCCCTGCGATATCAGGTCGGCGATTTCGCTCTCCCTCGGGGTCAAGGCCGAGGGTACCTTTACGCGGGCCAGTGCCGTCGATGACCGCGACGCTCTTTGGCCGGTTACTAGTTCGACGATCTGGTCAAATCCCAGAGTACTGCCTCGGCGCATCGCGGCCTCGAACCGCACGTTGCCCAACCTCGCCCGCGTTTTGGCCTGGCACCGCTGATCGTCCTCGATGACGGACTCGAATAGTGCAATCGGGGATCCGACAGCTGCGAGGGCCGGCACGGAGGCGCCAAATAGCTCGGCCGCCGTTTGCCAATGATCGTCCGAAGCCGCGGTCCAGGCCAGCACCTCGACACACGCGCCGAACCCTATTTCGTCGTCGAAGGGTCGGTGCAGCATCAGACTCGCCACCTCAAGTTCCGCAGCACGACGGTTGTCACCTTTCCGCCACTCTGAGATTCCCAAGGCCCAGAGCACCCATCCGGTAAGCCAACGCTCTCCCCGGTCCACTCGCGCCATGAACTCATCCACCCGGTATGAGGCTAGATCCGCCTGTCCGGCCAGCACAGCGGTGACTGCAAGAGCGGACAGAGCCTGGATGAGCCCACGCGTATCTCCCGCGGCCTGAAATCCAGCGCGCGCCTCCTCAAACAACTTGGAGGCTTTCTCGAAGTCGGCATCGCTGCCCATTGCCAACAGCCCACCGGCGTGGGCAACCCAAGCTAGTTCAACCCCATCGGTAACCTGTTGGGCGATCGCTTTGCTCTCCGCCAGCATCGCGATCGCCACCGGGTAATCTCCCTGCAGCGCGGCGAGTTGACTTCCAGCACGCAATGCCTTCAACCGGTGCAAACTGGGCTCCGCGAGTTCATGGAGCGACCGGTCCAACCACAGCCTCCCCTCGCTCAGGAGTCCGAATGCCAGCAGGGGGTGGACCAGCGTCACAATCGTGTCGACGGCGTGCGTGGCTTCCCCAGGTTCTGTGAGAGAGAATTCCAGCGCAGCACGAAAGTTTGCTTGCTCATGGCGCAGACGATGAAACCACGAAAGTTGATCGGGTCCTGCCCAGTCTGCATAAACCCGAGCTGCCATGCCCTCGAACCAGTCCCGATGCGAACGCCGTGCTGAATGCTCCTCATTCGACATGCGGAGCCGTTCTAGACCATAGTCGCGGATTAGCGTCGGCATTCGGTAGCGTGCCGACCCTCCGTGCTCCTCTCGGAGAAGGACAGACTTTTCGACCAAACCGATCGTAAGCTCCATCAAGTCGTGGCCATCGAACGCCGGGACATCACACACCTCTCGAATGGCATCAAGCTGGAATCCACCGCGGAACACAGACACGAGCCGCCATAGTGACCGCTCCGGTTCCGAACATAGTTGATAGCTCCAATCCACCAATGCATACAGCGTCTGCTGGCGCCGTGGTGCGCTCCGGTTACCCTTATGTTGCAGGTAGCGGTCGTCCAGCTCCGCCACGATCTGAGCCGGAGCCAGGGCCCGGAGCCGAAGAGCCGCAAGTTCGAGCGCCAAGGGCACGCCATCCAAGCGCCTGCATAACGCGACCACCGCGTACCGATTAGCATCATCGACCACGAACCCCGGCAGCACCGCACCGGCCCGTTCGACAAACAAACTCACCCCCTCATAGAGGGTGAGGCCGCGGGTATCGCCCGCGTGCGACGAATCCGGCACCGACAACGCTCCGACCGAATAGGTATATTCGCCATCGACGCCAAGCGGCGCTCGACTGGTGGCGAGCACACGCAGTTTCGGGCACTCCCGCAACATCGCATCCACGGTGACAGCGCACGCATCCAGAAGGTGCTCGCAATTGTCCAATAGGAGAAGAAGCTGGCGGTCCCGCAGGTAATGCTGAAGCGAGGCAACCGCCCAGCGCTCATTCAGCTCATGCAACCCAAGCGCACCCGCAATCGTGTGCACCAGCAGTGCCGACTCGTGGAGATCCGCCAGCTCGACCTGCCACACTCCGTCGGCGAAGGCCCGATGGACGTCGGCTGCGACCCTTCGGCCGAGGCGCGTCTTACCAACTCCTCCCATTCCGGTCAGAGTGACCAGCCGACTTGCCGAGAGCAACGCCCTCACCTCAGCAACTTCCCTGCGTCGACCCACGAAACTAGTCAACTCAGAGGGTAGGTTGCCCTCCGATTGCCGCAGCGCCACAGCTGCCATGACTGCATGTAACACCCAGAACACCCCGCGGGGCAACGCAAGCTCCCCATCAACTCGCCTCCTACCGTGCCTGGAAGCAAAGGGACTGCGGCGGGAACAATCTGGCAACCGCGCCCAGCTGGTTGCCGCGAGCATGCACCGGGTTTTGGAACCCCACACCCTGAAGTACCTGGTCACGGGCGCGATGTTCGAGTGGGCGAACGTGAGCCAGTCGACTGTGGGCCGGACGTACCGGGGCTAGTCGTAAAGGTCGACATGGCTGACTCCTTCGACCCAGTGCAACTCGTTGGGACCGGTTGCCCTGGAACGCGTCGACGCTCATCCAGGAGGTCCGCGTAGTCGCAGTGCGAGACACCCGATCCGCGTCTGTGCCCGCGCAGGCGACGAACGAATGGTTCACGCTCATCTGCGGCCTCTGCGTTTCTCCGCAGACTGTCCGGCGCTGAGGTTGCAGCTCACGAAGCTGCTACGAATCTCGCGTTCAAGGATGCCCGCAGTCGTGTCGCTATGTTGTTGCTGGACCTCGAGCGGCGTTTCGGGCGTCATTCCGGGTCTGACCTACAGCGAAGACGGGCTTCGCCAATCGGATCTCGGACAGCCACAGGTTGCACCCGGGAAACGGCGAATAAGGTTCTGACGGCGTTCGCGCGACGCGGAGTGCTCACACTCGATGGGCTTCGCACTGCTAGATCCGCGCCTGGTTGGTCAAGCGAGGACGTTGACCATGGCGTCCGACGTGAGACTGGTGCCGGGCGCTAGCGGCGGTCAGGAAGTCGCTAGGACCTACGCCCTCGGCCAGGTTTAGCGGCCGGTCTTGCAGCGATGCCGGCGAGGGCCATGTCGAGGATTCGCTCGCGTTGTTCATCGGAGCCGAACGGCGAGCTGGTGACGCCGATGACGAACCTCATCACGTCATCGATGCTCATGTCAGGGTTGGCGTCTCCCGATTCTTGCGCTCGGGTCAGCAGTGGACCACCAAAGTCGTAGAGAGCCTCACGGCAGGCCCGGAACGCGCCTGATTCTCGGTCCAACGCGTCGAGCAGAACGCGCTTAGTGGCCATGTAGGTGACGAAGTGTCGTATCCAGGCGACTAGTGCTGGCCACGGCTCCTCGGTCTCGCTCAGCTGGAGGGCGTGTTGGCACAGTGAGTCAACCTCGGCGACGTACACGGCCTCGATGAGGTCTTCGCGAGTCGGGAAGTTGCGATACAGGGTTGCTGGCCCAACTCCGGCCCGACGTGCGATGTCCTCTAGGGATGCCTCGGTGCCGCTGTCGGTGAATCCGTCTCGCGCTGCTGTGATGATCGCGTCGAAGTTGCGGGCCGCGTCGGCGCGGTGCGGCCGTCGCTGGTCCAGCAGATCACTCAACGCCACCTCGGCGACCTCCTCGTCTTGATGCCTGATTCTATTGGTGGTGTTGTCTCGGCGTGCGCTGGCTCCGCGGTGCTCGACTTTCGGCCGCGCCGAGCTAGTTGTTCTCGGGGCTCAGCCCGGTGATGGCGTCGACCTCGGCCTGGGTTAGTTGGATGGCAGCTGCTGCCATATTCTCTTTCAGGTGCTCGACACTGGTGGTGCCGGGGATCGGCAGACAGCCGGGTGTGCGATGTAGCTGCCAGGCCAGCGCAATCTGTTGTGGTGTTGCATTGAGTCTCTGGGCGATGGGGTCGATCACGGCGTGGAACGGGTCGCCGTCTGGACCGACGGGCACGGTGCCGGGGTGCCAAGGGGAGAAGACGATGCCCTTGTCCTCGGCGACCTGTCGGACGGCGGCTCCGACACGGACGGCGACGTTGTACTGGACGGTGACCGCCGCGATGTCAGTGATTGTCAGGGCGGTCCGTAGCTGGTCGGCGCTGACGTTGGACAGGCCGATGTTGGCGATGAGTCCCGCCTGCCGCATGCCGCCCAGGGTCTCAATGATCTCCTCGAACGGCGCATCGGTCATGGCCGGCGTGTGCAGGTAGTACAGGTCGATCTGATCCAGACCGAGCCGCCGCATGCTCATGTACGCGGCTTGGCGCAAGTACTGCTTGTTGCCGACCGCGCTCATGTCGCTGTACTCAGGCCCGCCGCGCACGAAGCCGCCCTTGGTGGCGATCACCAGGTTCTCCGGATACGGGTGCAGCGCTTCACGGATCAGCTCCTCGTTGGAGTGCGGGCCGTAGACGTCGGCGGTGTCGATGTAGGTAACACCTTGTGCGAGGACCTCGCGCAGCAGTGGGATCGCCTTATCGTGGTCGGGGTACTCGCCCCAGACCTTCGGTCCGGTCAGTTGCATCGCGCCGTAGCCGATGACCCCGACGGTGAGGCCGTCGCTAATTGTGACCGTCGCTGGGAGTTCTTGGGATGGTTTATACATGTCGTTGCTCGCTTTCGTCACTTACTTGAGGTGGTTCGCCCTAGCGGGCGAGGTAGCCGCCGTCGACTGGTAGCGCGATTCCCGTGACGTAGCTGGACGTGCTGGTCGCCAGGTACATGATCGCGTCGGCGACCTCTTCGGGCTCAGCGATGCGTCCCAGCGGGTGCGAGGCGACGAGTTGCTCGTGCATCGCCGGATTCTCAGACACCATGTCGGCGATGAGCGGTGTGTTGACCAGGCCGGGGCAGACGGCGTTCACCCGGACGTTGCGGTCGGCGTAGTCCAGGGCTGCAGCCTTGGTCAGGCCGATCTCGGCGTGCTTGGAAGCAACGTAGCCCGAGTAGCCTGAAACGCCGGTCAGACCGGCGCCGGAGGAGATGTTGACGATGGAGCCGAAGCCTTGCCTCGCCATTGATTCCAGCTCGTACTTCATAGACAGGAACATGCCGCGCACGTTGGTGGCGAGCATCAAATCGAGGGTCTCGACCGGGTAGTCGATCAGGGGGTGCGAGTCGTTGCCCCCGTCGACACCGGCGCTGTTCACCGCGACGTCCAGCCGTCCCGAGTCGCCAACAGCGACCTCGACGGCGTGCCGGACAGCGTCCGCGTCGTGGACGTCGGCGATGACGTACTTCGCGCTGCCGCCAGCATGGGTGACCAGCTTGACGGTCTGCTCAAGCGTTGCGGAGGTGCGGCCCGCCACCGTCACCTCGTAACCCTCGGCAGCCAGTGCGAGGGCAGCTGACCGTCCGATGCCGGTTCCGCCGCCGGTGACGAGAGCCGTCTTGCGTTCTGATGATTGGGTCTGTGTCGCTGCCTGGGTCATGGTGTGGTCTCCAATTTGGGTTGATAAGTGTTCGGGTGAGGCGGCTTCGAGGAGCAAGCCATCGCCAGCGGTCCTCTAAATGGAGGACTACTATCAGTTTATCGGAGGATCACTCTCATTTCGAGTGCGAATGTTAAACATGGGCGGACGGCTGATGCCCTGGTGCCCGGCGACATGCGGCAGGTCCTCGACGCCCTCGGGATTCGCTTAACGTTCGACACGCAATTTCGTCCTCACGCGATCGGTGATATAGAGCCGACCGAAGACTCATGTTCCGCGTCGAGAATCTCCTCGAGTGTCCTCGGCTCTTCCTTGAAGTCCGAGTCATCGAGAAGTCCTTCGGCTCGTCTCCACAGTGATCAAGGAAGATTGTGCTCAGAACTTGCCGATGCCGCCGGTCAGAGCCCGCGGATCGGGTCCGCGCGGCGTGAACGCTGTGGTCGTCGGCGGCTGACGATCGCCAGTCCGTCGTCCCGCCGCTACAAAGCCGAGTCGCCTCGGCTGCCGGGGGCCGTAGGCCGGCGAGGAACGCGAGACAGTGTGTCGCGAGGCAGTCGCATAAGGCAGCAAAAACTCGCGAGCAGTGAAGCCGTGGCACCACCTTTCGACCGCACAGCGGACGAGGGCGGCCGCTCGCGTCGTTGCTCATCCCCCTGCGTCGAGGGCGATGTGCTGACCAGCGAAAGAGCGACCGAAACGGGAAAGCCATCAGTCGCCCACCCCCTTTCTCTTTCCTTGGCCGTTTGCGGCTCAGCCCTTCGCAAGCGCCGCGGATCGGCCGGCGAGGCGCCCGGACGTGTGCGCCCATGCGATGTGCAGACCCTCGAGTTGCAACAGCAATCCGCCCTGGCCCGCTGAACCCGCTGCATACAGACCGCCGATTGGTTTGCCGTCGGCATCGAGCACGCGGAACTGCACGTCGATCGCGAGCCCGCCGTTGGTAAGCATTGCGACCGAAGCCATCGGTCCCAGGGCCGCAAACGGTCCTTCCTTGATGCCGGCGCCCAGGGCCTCACGACCGAACTCGTCATCCGAGCCTTTCGTGACCGCGAAGTTCCAGCGACCGACGGTCTCAGGAAGGTTTGAGACGCCCAGCTTGCGTGCCAGCTCCTCGATCGTTGCCGCTTCGGTGATGACATCACGGCGGCGGCGGCGCACGTCTTCGAGGTAGGCGCGTGCGATGCCGGGAAACGCCGCGACGGGCTGGCCGCCGCGCGAGAACTCCCGCGCGATCTTCGCATCGAGCACGAGATAGGAGCGATCGCCGTGCTTCCCGACGCTGCGCGATAGTTCGGCGCGCTTCGTCTCGTCAGTCATCCGGCGCCCGGTCGCAGCGTCGATCTGGATGGCGCCGGCCTCGTACATCGCGGCTGACGGTGCAAACCACCCCACGAGTGCGCCTTTGGCCATGAATTCAAACAGGGGTCGAGGCACGTGTCGGGCGAACGGAGCCGCCAGCCGGGAGAACCACGGAAATGAAGGCATTCCCTTGATGATGTCGCGACGCTTGCGCGGGAGATACCGCAGTGACTCCGCCGCGGAGTCCATTCCGAGCGTGACGCCGCCGACGCTGCGGCCGAGAAGGTGGCCGTCGCCGGTGTTGTCCGGGTTGGCGGCGGTGGCCGTGCCCGCGGATCCGCCAAGCTCTGCGCTAACGAGATCCGTAGCCGCCGTGTAGTCGCCGGTGGCGATCACGACACCCTTGGCGGCGTAGTAGCACTCGGAACCCGCCCGCACTCCGATCACACCGTCGTTGTCATCGGTCAGGAGTTCCTCCGCCCGGCGGTCCGTTTCGATCCGCACCCCGAGCTTTCGCGCGCGAACAGCGAGCGCCGCCGTGAAGGACCGCGAGTTCGGCAAGACATTGTGCATGCGCGGATGACGGTTCGGGGCTACCGAGAACGGGCCAAGGAAACGGACTCCCATACCGATCAGCCACTCCATCGTGGGCGCGGCCTGCTCGGCGAAAAGCTGCCGCAACTGGCGATTCTCGCGCGAGTCGAGAGGTCCGTTCGCGGTCTGGATGTCGGCGATGAACTCGTCGACCGAATCGGCGACTCCGGCCTTCTTCTGCAGAGACGTCCCCGCTGCTGTGAATGCACCGACCGACATGGCCGTGGTGCCACCAACGGTGGGCGCCTTCTGCAGAAGGATGACGCTCGCGCCGTTTTCGGCGGCGGACACTGCGGCGGACAGACCAGCGCCGCCGCCTCCGAGAATGATGACGTCGGCGGTCGAGCCCTCCCGTCTGGAATTCGTCTGCTCGGTGGCAGGTCGGTTGGTGGTCGTGTGTCGCATCGGTGACTCCGATCATGGGAAGGCCTCAGATGAGGAGAGGCTTGAGGAAGAGTGACGAAGCGTGGGGAGACCCGCAGTGGCTCCAACGCTGGATTCACCGTCGACTGCACAAGCGATGGGAAACCGACACCACGTTGTCCAGGATGCGGCGGTCAAGTCGCAACACTAGGAGTTTGGACGTCACAGTCCAATCATATTCCCTACATTTGGACTGTCTAGTTCAAACTCTGCTTTGTGACCGAACCCTCAGACTGCCGCCGAGGGGTGCTCGCACAAACCGGAGCCAGCCCGCCGGCCAACGCCGTTACGAGGCAACCGATACGGCCGGTGGCGTGCAGCGTTAGCACAGAACCGTTGATAGCAGTGAGAATGCCGCGATCGATATCCGCAACCAGGCTCGTTCGGCGAGGTGTCCTTGGTCGGTAATGGGGCCCGCCCCGGCGAGCAGATGAGCCTGCCCGGTGGCGTAGAGCTCGGTAAGGATCTGTCTCGTGGCGGAAGAGGTCTTGCCGGGTCGGGCGGCGAGCGTCCCTAACGGGCAACGCTCGCCCAACTCCGCATGGTGTGATGTGACTGCCCTTTGCTATGCGCCGCACCGAGGTGAGATCGGAAAGGACCGAGGTGAGATCGGAAAGGTATGAGTGCTGTTCGGCCAGAACCTGGTCGGTTTCGTGTTGAGCGACGGCAAGCAGCAGATCGTCACGTCCATCTGGGGGACGTAGTGGAACAGCTGGCTCTTGCTCGTCGCGGTAGCTGTCATCACGTCGTCAAAATTCGGCCGGCCGACCCCGTTGGCTCGAATCAGGCTCGCGGTGCCCTTGATCCGAGTCCGCATCGCCGCACGCTTGGCGGTGTCGGACGTGATAAGGGCCGCCCTTAGCGCCGCGGATCGAGGTCGACGACCGGGACCTCGGGCCCCTCGAGGGCTCCGTTGAAGGCGCCGGCGAATGCCTCGTGGGTCAGTCCGGTGTGCAGCTGCTCTTGCAGTAGCCGGCGCCACTCGAAGGTGAGAGCCGTGCGGGTGCCGCGCAGTGTCGCCGGGGAGAAGCTCGCCCATGCAGTGGCCAGTTCCCACGCTCGCGGCAGCAGCTCCTCCTGTGGGATCACCTCGCCGACTACGCCGTAAGCGAGGGCTTCCTGGGCGGTGAGGACTCGGCCGGTGAGCAGGAAGTGCCGCCCGCGGTTGAGCCCAAGCAGGGTGGTCCAGATCGTGTGCACGCCGTCGGCGGGCGGCAGGCCATTGAGAAAGTGCGTGGCGTCCTGGAACACAGTGTTCTCCGTGGCCAGCACGATGTCGGCCAGTAGCGGTGTCTCGGAGTGGGTGACGACGGGGCCGTTGATCGCAGAGATAACCGGTACCTCGATATCCAGGAACGCCTGCAACAGCCGGACGCCGTCGGTCCGGGTACGGAGCCAGAAGTCGAAGATGTCCGGGCGCATGGTGGCCGCGAAGCTGCCGTAGTCGAACCGGGTTGCGAACCGCTCACCCGTGCCGGTCAGGATGACAACCTTGTTCTCAGTGTCCTCACCGACATCACGGAAGGCCCGCCCCAGGTCGCGCAGCGCTGACTCGCTGACGATGAACTCGCCACCGTCATGGTGCAGGGTCATCTGCAATACGCCTCCTCGCCGCTGAAAGCGGATCGAGGGGTACTTGTCCTCATAGTTACGCAGAGCTGGCATGGTGATCCTCTCCTGTAGTTCCGCGAACATGCCGCCTGGCGTCATCCCTGACGACCGTGCGCCATATCCGACGGTCAAACCCGTTTCCCTTACATCGTCTGCTGTTTCGGGTGCCGCGATCCAGAGGATCTCGGCCTTGCACGGCGATCTGGCGTTCGTTCCTTGCATGAGCCCAATGCGAGTTAATTGGACTTTATAGTCCAGTCACTGCGCACACAGTTGCACCAGTGGGTCCATTAGCATCGCCATGATCTCCAGTTCGTACTTCATGGACAGGAACATGCCGCGCACGTTGGTGGCGAGCATCAAATCGAGGGTCTCGACCGGATAGTCGATCAGCGGGTGCGAGTCGTTGCCCCCGTCAACACCAGCACTATTCACCGCAACGTCCAGCCGTCCAGCGTCGCCGCCCGCGACCTCGACGGCGTGCCGGACAGCGTCCGCGTCGTGGACGTCGGCGACGACATACTTCGCGCTGCCGCCAGCATGTGTGATGAGCTTGACGGTCTGCTCAAGCGTGGCAGCGGCCCGCCACGCTTGCCGCGTAACCCTCCGCGGCCAGTGCGAGGGCGGCAGACCGTCCGATGCCAGTTCGGCCGCCCGTGACAAGAGCGGTCTTGCGTTCTGATGCTCGGGCCGGTGTCGCTGCCACAACGGTTTCCGGTGTGTTCAACGCAGGTTCCGGAAGGTGGCTCGGATGTCTTCGATGACGGCGCCGGGATTCTCCCAAGCGGTGAAATGGCCACCGTGCTCGTGAGCCTTGAGGTAGATCGGGTTGTACCAGGGCTTCTCGCGTGGGTCGTCGCGGAAGTGTTGGACGCGCTGCTCGGCGCTGACCCCGGGTGGGTTCTCGTAACCGAGAAAGGTGATGCCGGTGGGTGCCTCGATGATCGGGGTGCGGTCGTGGGAGGGAGTCCAAGGGTAGCGGTTGGCGTTGACGTAGGACCGGATCGACGACGTGATCGAGTTGGTCAGCCACCATATTGTTGCGTTCGTGATGAGGTGGTCACGGGGAAAGACCGACTCCACGTCCCCGTGGGACTCGCTCCACTTGGTCCAACGCCGCAGAATCCACGACAGCATCCCTACCGGCGAGTCGGCCAGGCCGTACGCGAGGTTCTGGTTATCGAGCATGTGCACCGCCACGTGTGAGGCGAAGCGCTGTTGCATGCCGAGGATTTCAGTTCGGAACGAGTCTGACAACCCGGCCGGTATCTGAGCGCCCCCGGTGATGTCCCAGGGCCGGTCGCCTTGGAAGATGTCGAGGTGGATCCGGTGGCTGAGCCAGATTCCATACAACGACGACGCGTACTTGTGACCTAGCTGGCTGGTGACCAACGCGCCGTAGTCCGATCCTGCGGCGGCGTACTTGTCGTAGCCGAAGTATTCGGTCATGAGCTTGTGCCACAGCTCGGCCATCTTCCAGAAGTTCATGTCGGGCCGGCCAGTTGGTGTCGAGAAGGCGAACCCGGCCAGTGACGGCACGAGCACGTCGAAGGCGTCGGCGTCGTCGCCGCCGTGTGCAGCGGGGTCGGTGAGCGGATCGATAACCTTGCCCCATTCGCGGTAGCTCCACGGCCAGCCATGCGTCATGACGAGCGGAATCGGAGCGGGCCCGACGCCTGCCTTGCGGACAAAGTGGATGGGTGTGCCGTCGATCGTGACTCGGTAGTTGTCGGCCTCGTTCAGCTTTACTTCGGCCTGTCGCCAATCGAAGTCGTTGATCCAGTAGTCGACGAGTTCTTGCATGTACTTCAGGCTCGTGCCGTAGTAATCGTCGTTAGCCTCGATGTCGGCGGGCCAGCGCGTGGCTCGCAGCCGGGTCTTGAGGTCGTCGATCTGCTGTTGAGGAATCGAGATGTGGAAGCGGTTCGCTTCGAAGTCGGTCATGACGATGTTCTCCTTGTGCGCAGGATCAGTAGGTGAAGTCGAGGCGGGTGCGGGTCTGCAGCCGGCTGGCGATCAGCCAGCGGCCGTCGACCTTGCGGTAGGTGACGTGGTAATGGCCCCAACCGCGCATAGTGCGAAACGGTGGGAGTACGTCGCCAGGTTTCTGTTCGGGTATCGCGCTGTCACCGCGGAAGATCAGGTCCGCCATGGCCCAGACAGCGGACGCACTCGTCGGCGACTCGACGGTGATCTCGTGGGTGAAAAGTTGGTGGATCGGTTGCACATCGCCGGACATGCGCGAACCAAGCGATGTGCTGATGTCCTCGCGCCCGACCATGTTCGCGATCGTCTTCCCGTCAACGTCTTGAGGCCGGAACCAGCCGTCATCGGTGAACAGCCCCGCCAGGTCGTCCCACCGCTTTTCATCCGCGAAGCGCGCATACTGCGCCTCAAGACGACGGATGTCTTCGATCGCGGTCAACATCGCCAGGTCATACATCTGCGTTGCTCCGTTCGGGTGTCGGTGAGGTCGCAGCCTTGAGCAGCGCCCTGGCGCGATTGGGATTGGTGTAGTCGCGCCAGGCTGCGATGCGGCCATCGCGCAACTCGTAGACGGCCATATTCTTGATCGGGGCGAGAGAACCGCCGGAGAAGGCGAGCCCATGGACCTGCTCGGCGAACACGACGTCGCCGTTCACGGCCTGGCTAAGGGTTTCGAAACGGACCTCGGCAAAGGTCGCGAACACCCCGGCCCACACGTTCACTACTGCGCTACGGCCGTGGACCGGTGAGTCGCCGTAGTTCTCGAAGGAGATATCGTCGGTGAAGTACGGCCCGAGTAGTTCTGCGTCACGGCTGGCGAAGCTGTCGACGAAGGCTCGAACCAGGCTGTCGTTCAGCGTCTCGCGTTCGGTTGGATAGTCAGTCATTGCGCTTCCCTTCGTAGTTGCTGATTGAGGTGTCAGAAGGAGTTGTGTTGGTCGAGCAACTCGGTCACGTACTGATCCGGCGGTTCCTGCTGTGGAACGGCGTCAGTGACCGGAGCGGGGATGAGTAGGCATGCGATGAGACTCAGCAGGCCGGCACCAGCAAGGGTCAGGAACACGAGTCGGTAGCCGGCCTCGGTCGGCACGCCGAATCGGCCGAGGTGGCTGCCGAGCATGCTGGAGACCACAGCGGCGCCAACTGCGCCGCCGATGGTTCGAATGTTGGCGTTCATGCCGGCGGCCGCACCTGTCTGGTTTGCAGGCACGGCGTGCACGACCACACCCGACAGTGCCGAGAGCGCAACCCCGAACCCGAGTCCGCCTACGGCGGTGGCGAGAACGACCTCCCATGCGCGGGCGTGCATAAACGCGAGAAGTGTGAAGCTCACCACCGGCGGGATAGCCCCAAGGATCAATACCGTCTTTGGATTCAGCAGCCGGGTCAAGGGACCGGCAGCGAGACCGGCGATGAGCATGACGATCGTAATCGGCACGAACAACAACCCAGAGACCGTGACGGACGCACCGAGGCCGTAGCCGGTGCTCGTCGGAACTTGCAGGAACGAGGGGATATACCCCATCGCCGAGTACAAGACGACACCGAACATCAGCGACGCGAGATTGGCCGTCCACACCGGCTTCAGGCGGAACACCGTCATGTCAATCAGGGGAGTTTCAGCACGCAACTCCACCCAGACCCAAGCTATCGCGAACACAACGGCACTGACGAGCAGCAACAACGTGCTGACGGTCAACCAGCCTGATTCTGGTCCTAGCGACAGCGGTATCAACAGGCACACCAGGGCAGCCGACAGCAACAGCGCCGCTCGCCAGTTCACGCCGGCACGTGATCGGTGACCATCACGTGGGATCGTCTTGACCAATAGGAGCGCGATGGCGCCATTGGCGATGGCGGGAAACCAGAACAGCCACCGCACACCCAGACTATCGACGATGGGACCGGCCAGCAGCACTCCGAGCCCACCACCGACAGAACTCATTGCAGCGACGATGCCCACGGCTGAGCCCACCCGATGAGTCGGGGCCAAGTCACGAATCAGCCCGAAAGCCAGCGGCAGAACCGCGCCGCCGGCCCCTTGCAGGACACGGCCGACGATAACGACAGGCAGGGCCCACGTGCTCGCGGCGACGACGCTGCCCACTACGAGCAGCCCCAGCGCGACGAGTAGCAGCCTCTTCTTTCCTTGCTGATCACCGAGCTTCCCGAGGACGGGCGTCAGCAAGGCGCTCGATAGCAAGTAGGCCGTAAGGACCCAGCTGACTCCCAGCTGACTGGTATGCAGCGTCGAGCGCAACGTCTCCAGGGCTGGATTGACCAGCGACAGCACCAACGAGTACGACGCCGAGGTCACCGACAGCATCACCAGGACGATCCCTACGACACCTTTGGGATTAGGTGGACGAGGGCTCGAGGCTCCGACCAGTACCAGATTGGTTGTCACAGTCCAATAATGACTTAGATAGATTGGACTGTCAAGTCCATCTTCAATTAGCGAAGCCTCGTTTCGAGAGCTGACATCCCGCGCGACGGCACGTGGAGTCCGCCGATGAGAGTGACATGGCAGAACAACGCCGCACGTTCTGCTTCCACGGCTCGCGACCGAAACTCGATGCCCATGATCAGGCGATCAAAACGCGAATACGTGAGCCAACAATGCCATGATGCGAGGTATGCCACATCCTCGAACCAGGCAGATACATGGCCTTCCGTGAGCGCCACCGGATGAGCAGAGAGCGTGACATTCGGAAGCAGTCGAGGAAGGTGCCCCCAGGGAGCGGCTCTTCCTCGAAGACGTCGAGCGCTGCACCGCAATACGTTGCGACTCGAGCGACGGAACCAAACGCCGCGTGATCCAGGGTGGCCCCGAGGCGACACTCACTTCGTAGAACTCCGCCGCTCCGCAGGCCCAGGAAGCTTGGATTTCGCTTCGTAACGCGCAGCCCGTGTGGCTATCGCCACCGCGGCTCAACTTCAGGTATTTTGTACTTGCGAGTCCAGGTTGACCTCCGATTCGGAACGACGGCGGCGACGAGGTACTGGTCGAGACGCGCCCGTCGTGTTGGGCGCTGGACGTTCGCCCGGTTTGGGGTGGTGCGGGTCGAGACGGCTCATCAAGTTGTCGAGAGCAATGTTGTAAAGGCCGAGCGGATCCATCACGAGCTCAAGACGGTTTGAGCACGGCTCGGAAGGATTGCACCAGATCCGGTGGAGGCCTGCTGGCCGATCCGGGCGAGTGACACGGACGAGAGAAGGGGCTATGCCGAGGAAGGCACACGGATGACGCAACACAGGCTGACAGCGAAGGGCGCGGCGACGCGCCAGCGGATCGTGGACGGCGCAGCGGCGCTAATCAGAGGAAGCGGGCCCACGGCGACGAGTCTGGACGACATCATGGCGGCCACGTCGACCAGCAAGAGTCAGCTGTTTCACTATTTTCCGGACGGCCGAGACGAACTGTTCCGCGCGGTCGCCCGGCACGAGGCCGGTCAAGTCATCGCCGCGCAGCAGCCGTTCCTGGCTGATCTCACCTCCTGGCGCAAATGGCAGGCCTGGCGGCGGGCCGTGATCGCTCACTACACCGAGCTGGGTAGCCGATGCCCCCTGGGCGCCCTCACATCACAGCTAGGCAAGTCATCCCCGCAGACTCGGGAAATTGTCTCCAATCTCTACGAGGAGTGGGAGACGCTGCTGAGGACCGGTGCGCAGGCTATGGCGGACCGCGGCGAGCTCGCGCCAGACGTGAACGCTACCCAGACCGCCCGAGGAATCCTCGCTGCCATCCAGGGCGGCGTGGTGATGCTCCAGTCGACCGGGCGGGTCGACTACCTCGACGCCGGCGTGAACCTTGCCTTGCGGCCGATGCAACCACCCGCTCGTCAGGCCCGGCGCTAACGCGACCCGGCTTGGCCGGGTCTGCCCGGTCACACTTACTGTTATGAACTTGACAGTCCATATTGCTTGAACATAATTGGACTATGACATCCATTTCTTCGGCATCGCATCACCCGATTGACGGATCGTCCGCTCCGCAACCCGACGACGCTCGACATGTCAGCCACCTATCGGACATCCGATCCGACCTGCACAGCCGAGAACAGCCAGAAATGATCACGCCGGACAACTGGACGCGGCAGCACATTGTCGACCGGGGCGTGCACACGCCCCGCAGCAAACGTGTGGACGCAGGGCAGGCACTGACCGCGCTTGATCGGTGCACCGCTGACCGCTTCAACGGTCCGTGGGGAGACGCCCAACAAGACGCAGCGCCCGGCAACCTTCTCCGTTCGGCTCTCGACTACCTCGGTATGACAATCGCGGAGTTCGAAGCCGCCCCCCTCGTACCAGAGAGGTCTGACTCGCTGCTCAGATCAGATCGGGCGCCCGTCCTGACACTCGGTGCACTTGTCATTCTGCGCGCCGCCGACCGGCATCAGCGGGCGGGTGGCGCTTGGAGCGCGTGTGTCACCGCCGCGGAACGGGCAGCCCGTCGGTACCTGTCGATCATTCCCGTTCGCATGCTCCCCAGAGGTGACGAAGCCACCGCGACACAACCGCTCAGCGTCCCGGCGGCCCGGTCGCGGCGGTGAAGCACCTGGCGTTGTACGACCTTCGCGAGGGTCGGATCTCGGCCTGGCGCGACGACGCCGACTTTACTCACGCGGCCCAACTTCTGCGCGGCGAGAAATCCTCAGCACCCGCGCCGCCGAACCGCACGCCGCTTCCGAGGATGCCCTGCGAATTCTGACTTCCTGGACCGGCGAGACGCCATCCTCTCGGCCAGCCTCAGGTACACGCGACCCGTCGGTCATCCGTTGCCGTGAAGGTAACGATCGATACCGAAGACGTCATGGCTCACGTGATCGAGTAGTGGTTCTGTCGCCGGCAAAGCCCACGTTCGATGGGTGTCGTGCTCCTGTAAGCGAGGTCGCTCATGCCGATCAGTAAAGCCGCGTCGATACTTTTCACGCCGATACAGATGGGAGCTCTCAGCCTCCGGAATCGGATCGTGATGGCTCCGATGTCGCGATTAAGGGCGGACGCTGCTGGCGTCGTCCCGCAGATCGTCGGGGAGTACTACCGGCAGCGAGCGAGTGCGGGCCTGATCATCAGTGAGACGATCGCTGCCGCGGCGTACGGCGACGGATACCCGAACCTGCCGGGGATGTTCACCGAGCCACAGATCGAAGCATGGACCGGTGTCGTCCAATCCGTTCACGGCGAAGGCGGCCAGATTGTCGCGCAGTTGTGGCACGTCGGTCGGCCGCGCTTCGAGCACGAAGGGCAGAGCTACCGACCCGGCTGGGCGGCACTCGCCGAGGTGAAGCCCGCGGATCTCGGCGGGGACGACATTCAGGCACTCATCGAGGCGTTGACGGCGGCCGCACGCACCGCCCGCGCGATCGGCTTCAACGCCGTCGAGATTCACAACGGAAACGGCTTCCTGATGGACCGCTTCTTGCGAAGCGAGGCCAACGCGCGGACCGACCACTATGGCGGTGGTGTCGAGAATCGGGCTCGTCTGACCCTTGAGGTCATCGATTCGGTGGTATCCGCGGTCGGTGCGGAACACGTGGGAATTCGGCTGTCGCCGAGTGCAGCGGTCAACGGGGCTCCGGACCCGAACGGTGACGACGTGTTCGCCCACCTGCTGAGGCAGCTGTCGGCCCGATCCCTGGCCTACGTGCACGTCACGAGAGTGACTGAACCTGATCGAGACAAGGGCGCGGGTGACGGACTGAGTGTCGCCCGACTCCGAGAGCTCTACGCCGGAAACCTGATCGTCACCGGTGAGTTGACTCCAGAAGAGGGCGAGGCGCTGATCGAACGAGAGGATGCCGACGTCGTGGCATTCGGACGCCTGTTCATAGCCAATCCCGACCTTCCTCATCGACTAGCCACCGGGCGGTCCTTGGCAGTTGCCGACCCGAAGACCTTCTACAGTCCAGGGCCGGCCGGGCTCGTCGACTATCCGGCCACCTGGGAACAAGCGGCCGAGGCCTGAGCGAGTCCGCGCGCCGGGGACGACGGGCCAGGAGGGGGCCTGACGCAGTCGGGCACGTCGTCGTTACCCTGTGGGTATGGATCGGCTTGAGGTTCGGCAGCTCGAGTACGTGGTGACCGTGGCGGAGGAGCTGCACTTCGCTCGCGCGGCGGAGCGTCTGGGCATCGCGTCGCCCCCGCTGTCGCGCGCCATCAGCCGGGTGGAACGGCAGCTGGGGGTCACGCTCTTCGAGCGCACCAGCCGACGGGTCGAGCTCACGGCCGCCGGCGCGCGGTTTCTCCCGGATGCCTACACCGCGCTGCGAGCGGTCGACCGAGCGGTGGAGCGGGTGCGGGCAGCGCAAGCTGTCTTGCGAGTGGCGGCGGCCCCGGGCACGGGGTCCGGGCTGCTGCGCGAGCTGCATCGTCGCTACGAGGGACGTCACGGCCCAGGGAGCATCGATGTGGTGTTCACCCGTCGGCAGGCCGCGGCCGTGCGGGAGGGCAAGGCCGATGTCGCGCTGCTGTGCGCGAGCGAGGACATCGACCGGTTGGATTCGGCCGACGTCGGCGTGGAGAACCCCGTCGCGTTACTCCCAGAGTCGCACCGGTGGGCCACACGCGGCCGGCTCACGCCTCAGTTGCTCCGCCGCGATCCGTCCTACCGGGCGGAGTGCCCGCGCGTCGGGGTGGACGAGCTGGTCGAGCGGGTGGCGCTCGGCAAGCTCGTGGTGGTGGTCGGGGACAGTGTCGTCGAGCGGTTGGGGTCCGCGGTCACTGCGATTCCGGTCACAGGGCTTGCTCCGTCGGAGCTCCTGCTGGCGTGGTCAGTGGATTCCCACGATCCGCGGATAGCCGACCTGCTCGATCTGGCGCGCCGCCCCGGCGTCGGCCCGGCTCCGGCGTCGTCCCTCGCGATGCCCCGCGCTGCCACCGGCTGATCCGCCGAAAAACTGACCGACCCCGACGCGATCCATACCCGCGGGGTAACGATGACTGCCGCGTGTCATCGCTCTACCCCGCAGGTCGTCGTTCAGGTTGGTTACGCTAAAGACGGATCGGATGGACACCTAAAGAGCAGCGACGCTGGTCCGCGAGCGCTATGTGTGCAGGCAGCCGGCCAGGCGGACAGCAGGTGATGATTTCCCCGAGAGCGAACTTCCCAGAGGGCTCCGTCGGGCGAACTCAGACCGGTTGCCAGTCCGGGATCCCGGAACCGGGATTGCTGCCTACCCTGTCGATGGCGCGCAACTCGTCGAGGCTGTCGGCGAGGGTGCGGCCGGCCAATACGCCGAGGACGGCGGTTTCGGTTTCGTTGGTGAGGTTGGCGAAGTACTGCGCGGAGTGGTTCGTGACCAGGCACTCCAGGGGCCCGTCCGGGCGTGGAGCCCATAGCGGCTTGTCGCCGATGGCGGAGCGGTAGATCTCTCGCAGGGCGATTTGGTCGGCGGGCCGGCCTATGCGGACACCCCCACTGCGGCCCTTGACGGATGCCACGAGACCGTCCTGCACCAGCGGAACCATCAGCTTGCGTACCAGGCTCGGGTTCGTGTTCAGGCTCCTCGCGATCTGGGTCGAGCTGAGGATGGGACTGCCCTTTTCGTCGGCGTGGCCCAGCAGGAGCATCGCCTTCAGCGCGCTGGAGAACCTCACGTCCAACATGCTCGTACCCGTCTCTTCTCGCGCGTGGCTGGGTGGTTGCTGTCACCCAATATAGCAACTTTTACGGTTGCATTTCCGTCGAGGGATATGTACTTTTCACTAGTGCAGATTAGGTGCTTAGCAGGCACGTCGACGAGAACCGGAGAACATCATGAGTATTGAGAACGAGATCAAACAGGTCGTGTCCCTTTACACCCGGGCCGCGGACCGGCGCGACGGCGCGGCGATGGCCGCGCTCTTCGAGGCTGACGGAGTCTCCGAGATCTATCTTCACGGACCTGGTGGACCAGACGATAGGCAACCGTTGGGGAAACTCACCGGAGCAGATCAGATCGAGGCGGCGGTAACCAACGCCATGGCGCCGCACCCGCCCCTGGGCTGGAGCCACCACACCACCTACGACCACCTGGTCAGCATCGACGGCGACGAGGCCAGCATCGAAACCCAGTTCATCACCTACAACGTCGTCGGAGCCGCCAAGCCCGAGGGCGGGTGGCCGGCCGGTACCTTCGGCGCCCAGGGCAGCATCACGCCCATCGAGTCCGGGTACTACCGCTTTAACCTCCGCCGGACCGACGGCACGTGGAAGATCCGCCACCAGGAAGTCATCCACGACATCCCCTACGCCTTCTGAGCATCCGGGGCCTCCGCAGCCCCTACGGCGGGCTGTGGAGGGCCCCGGTTCTTCAGGCCATCCAACCCTCAAACAGGAGGTCATCGCAGGCATGGCAACACTTGGACTGATCGGCAGTGGAAACATCGGCAGCGCCCTCGCTCGGCTGGCGGTCGACGCCGGCTTGGACGTCGTGCTCAGCAACTCCCGGGGACCGGCGACGCTGTCCGGGCTCGCGGCCGAACTGGGGTCGCGGGCCCGTGCTGGCACTCCCGCGCAGGCAGCCGCCGCAGGTGACTGGGTCGTCGTGACGATCCCGCTCAGCGCTGTCGGGGCAATGCCCCGGGAACCCCTCGTCGGCAAAACAGTCATCGACACCGGCAACTACTGGGCCCCGCGTGACGGCGCCATCCCGGAACTCGACGCGAAGACGCTCACCGACAGCGAAATACTCCAGCGCCACCTGGCCCAGGCGCACGTCGTGAAAGCGTTCAACAACATCAACCACAAACACCTTGCGGCCCTGCCGCGGCCCGTGGACTCCGCCGACCGCACCACCCTGCCGATCGCCGGCAACGACCCGGGCGCCAACAAGCACGCCGCCGAGTTGCTCTCACTGCTTGGGTTCGACTTCCTGGACATGGGGCCGCTCACCGAAAGCTGGCGCTCACAGGTCGGCACTCCAGCCTTCTGCGCGCCATACGCGGTGACCAAGGACAACCACTACCTAGGCCAGCCAGCCGCCCCCGCCTCCGCCGACGAGGTCCGCACGGCACTGGCCTCGGCCCGACGCTGAGCCCCACCATGGTCTTCCACCTACACCACAACATCGCCCTCAAACAGGCGATGTCCGCCCCCGGCGGAGCACGATGAAAGCGGTCGTCTACCACCCCTACCGCGGCCCGGAGCCGGGAATCCTCGAACTCGCCGAGGTGGCACCGCCCAAGGTGCACGTCGACTCTGTCCTCGTCCGCGTGCACGCCGCGGCCGTCAACCCCGCCATCGGAGACAACGCCACCCGCTACGCCTCACACGAACTCGCCGCCACCCGCCACGGAAAAGGCCGCATCGTCCTACGTGTGATCCCCCAATCCCAGAAGCGAGTTCTGGCTCACCGATAACCGCGGACGCGTGACTGCGGCGCAGACGCAGGACGCCTCACACCACGACAGGATCTGCCCTTACGACAGTCAGCGCCCGTTATATGTCGTCAGCGAAATGAGAAGAGAACGAATCATGCGAGCAGTTGTGTATAGGTCTGTCGGGGGCCCTGAGGTCATCGAGGTTGCCCAGGTTGAATTACCGGAGCCGGGAATCTTCGAGATCCGGATCAAGGTCGACGCCGCGACCCTCAACCCGGCCGATGTGGCCGCGTGGAGCGGCCTGTTCCCGGCGCCCCCGCCAGGGACTCATTTCGGGCTCGGCTGGGACGTCGCCGGCACGGTCGACGCCGTCGGGCCGTATGCGGGGTGGGAACCCGGAACCCCCGTAGTCGCGATCGTGCAAGGCGCGACCGGCGTGGTGCGAGCCCAGGGCGAATACGCCATCGTCCCCAGCAACGCCGATGTTCCACCGCCGTCTTGCTCATGACGCTCTGTCCTGCCCGTCCCCACGGGCTCATCGAGGCGGAGGCGGCCGCTGCGCCGCCTCCGCCTCATCCACGCCGGCTCCCGCGCTGGCAGACAGAGCTACCCCTCGTCGCACTGTTCTACGCGGCCTATGACGCGACCCGCGCCTTGCGGCACGGCACCGTCAGCACGGCGAACCACCACGGCTCGTTGCTGCTGCACGCCGAACGGCAGCTGCACGTCGCGCCGGAGCATGGACTCAACCAACTCCTGTGGCACCTGCCCGGGCTGGCCGTGCCCTCGGCCTACTTCTACGCAACGCTGCATTTCATCGTCACACCCGGCGTGCTCGTCTGGCTCTACCGCCAACACCCCAACTCCTACCGGCCGGCGCGCCGGGTCCTGATGCTCGCCACCGCGGCCTGCCTCGTCGGCTTCTGGTTGTTCCCCACCGCACCGCCACGCCTGCTACCCGGCTCGGGAATCCGCAACACCCTGGCGGACGTCCACCAATGGGGATGGTGGTCCGGCCCGAGCAGCGCGCCCCGCGGTCTCGGCGGTCTGGCCAACGAGTATGCCGCCATACCCTCGCTGCACGTGGCCTGGGCACTGTGGGCCGGCTGGCTCATCATGCGTCACGCTCACCATCGCCTGATCCGCATCGCTGGCGCCAGCTACCCGCTGCTCACCGCGTTCGTCGTCATCGCCACCGGCAATCACTACCTCCTCGACGTCATAGCGGCAGCCGCGGTGCTCGCGCTCGCGACGCTCACCGTCACGGCCGCGAGCCGACCCAACCGCCCCCGTCAGCAGCATCGGGCCGCAGGACCCGCCGGGCATCGGATTCGTCGTCGCGTGTTCCTCGCGGCCCTCGCCGCCATCTTGGTGAGCGAATTGGTGGCCGTCGAGCCCTACGTCGACCGTACTGGCAGGTGGCTCCGGCATCCGAATCTCTGGTGGCTGGCCACAGCAATCGCAGTGGAACTGGCATCCATGGCGACCTTCGCGCAAATGCAGCACCGGATGCTTCGCGCTTCGGGCGGCCGGATCTCGGTGCGCAAGATCGCGGCGATGACCTACGCAGCCAATGCGGTAAGCATGTCGCTGCCCGCGGGCACGGCGATCTCCTCCGGTTACACCTTCCGTAGGCTTCGCGCGTGGGGGGTGAGCACGGCCTCGGCTAGCTTCACGCTCATATCGTCGGCAGTCCTCAGTACCTCATCGTTCGCGCTGATCGCCTTAGCCGCTGCGCTTACATTCGGTGCCGCCCACGGCAGCCCCGCTCTGTTGGTCGTCTCGGTACTCATCATGGCGGCTGTCCTCACTGCGCTGCACGCGGTGAGCCATCGACCCGAACCATCAGTTCGGATTGGGTCGTGGCTGATCTCGGCGGTGAATCGGTTGCGGCAGAGGCCGGCCACCACCGGGATCGAGGGCATCTACAAATTCGTCGGCGAGCTTGCCGCGATCAGACCGCGAACGCGGGACTGGGCGCTGGGACTTGGCCTGGCCATCGCCAACTGGTCGACCGACCTGCTCTGCCTCGTCGCCTGCGCGAAAGCCATCGGTCTCACTGGCGTTACGCCCGCTCTCATAGTGAGCAGTTACCTCGCCGGGATGAGCGTGTCTGGACTCTCACTTGTACCCGCCGGCCTGGGAATGGTCGACGCCGCGATGGTGCTCGTCCTAGACCGTGGCGGCGTACCCGTCGCGACCGCGGCGGCCGTCGTGCTCCTATACCGGCTCGTCAGCCTCGCCTTCATCGTCGCCATCGGCTGGGGCGTATGGCTGCTCACGTGGCGGCACGACCACCGCGAACCCTCCCAGGCAAACGGCACTCAGGGTGTCCGCATCACAAGGGGGAAACCAGCCCTTGCGACTTCTCTGCCCGCCTACCTCTCAACCCCAACTCCGTTTAGGCCCACAAGTCAAGGACCTCACCATGGCTACGAATACCCGTAACGGAACTAGCCCGACCACCCAGATCGGTTTCCTCGTTCCAGTCGTTGGCGTTCTCTGCGCGCTGCTCCCCGTACCTCCGTTGGACAGGTCACGCTCAGGCCTCCACCAAGGAGCGCGCAGGTCCTGAATGCCACCAGGCACACCGTCGGCGAGGTGGTCGGACTCGTACTACAGGCGGCCAAAGCCTCACCGCAGTGCAGGGTGGAATGCTAGCTATTGGGCGGACCGGCGGAAGTGCATTTGCACCCTCGTGACACTCTCGGGCTTCAATCTCTAGAATTTGGCATACAGCCTCGTAAGGCCGGCCCTAGATGGAGCCGCCTTAGGGAATCGAACCCTAGACCTTCTCATTACGAGTTCCAACGATTCCGTCACGGGTGATCCTGAGTGATCACGGTTGGCCTTACCTCGCAGCGGATTCGGCGCCCGCAACTAACGTCTCGTCACCCTTCATCACGAGCCCCACCGGCTCGTGTGTGACCACCGCGTGACCAGATCAAGCGGCCCCGGCCGGCGCGCAAACACCAGGCCGAGGCCTAGACCGAACCCCTACCTGAGATAGGAATCCGACCATGACCCGTAACTCTACGAATCGAGCCCTTGTAGCACTTCCGATCTGCCCGCCGTGGTGCGCTCAGATCCCGATCGACCACCAGCCGATGCACGACGCCGACGGCAGCGTGGCCATTCAACACAGCGCCACACTGTTTATGCTCGGCCGAATCAGCATCGTGATGGAGGCCGCCAACGTCGTGCTCGCGGACGGCACCGCCAATCTCTCGACGCCGGCGCTGGTGCTCTACTCGACCGGCGGCGACAAACTTACAGCGACCGACGCTCGTGCACTCGCCACGGAGCTCGCCGCGGCCGCCGATCAGCTCGATAAGGCCTGAGGCGTCGGCCGTGGTGATGCACCCGAAGTTCGGCACCAAGGGCTGTACCGCACTGCCCCGCGGTGAGAACGTCCGCCTGGACCAGACACTCGACATGTGGGCCGGTTGGATGAGAGCCGCGAATCTCAACAGCCGGGTAATCCAGGAACGCCAGATGCTGATCCGTCGTCTGGCGATGCGGCAGAATTGCGACCCGATCACGTGCAGCTGGGAGCCGCTGGCGGCGTTCATCTCCAATGAGCGGTACACGCCCAAGACCCGCCATTGCTGGTACTCCCACCTCAGGGTGTTCTATCGCTGGCTGCTGACGATGGACATCCGCACCGATGACCCCACCGCAAAACTGGGCCGCATCAAGACCCACAAGGCCGTGCCGCGGCCAATCACGACGGACGAGCTGCAGGCGATCCTTGACGCCGGCAGGTTCTACGCCCGCACGCGCACCATGATCTTGCTCGCGGCGTACCAGGGCCTCAGGGCGCACGAGATCGCCAAGATCCGAGGCGAGGACATCCGTGGTGACACCCTCTATGTGTTCGGCAAGGGCAGCAAACCCGCGCTGCTGCCGCTGCACCCGGTGATCGCGGCCGAGGCGGCCAAGTACCCCGAGCGCGGCTTCTGGTTTCCGTCGCCCAGCAATCCCGGCATGCCCATCACGCGCTCCAGCGCCGGCCGGGCAGTGTCACAAGCGATGCGAAAGGCCGGCGTCCAGGCCACCTGTCACCAGCTGCGCCATTGGTACGGCACCCAGGCGCTCCGCTCGGCGAAGGGCAATCTGCGCGTGGCCCAGGAGCTCTTGCGCCACTCGTCGCCAGCCACAACAGCGCTCTATACCCAGGTCGATGGAACGCAGCTCTCCGAGGCACTCAACGCGCTGCCCGGGGTCACCGCGCGTACAACAACCGGCTCGCCGCGCATGGCTGGCGATGAGCATTGGCGACGACGTGTGTCGGCCTAGAGTCCCGGCGCCCACTCGGCTCGAAAGTCTGGATGATCGTTGAACGCGTTCGCCACGGACCGCATGGCCGATTCCGTCTCGGGAGGCGTCACTCCGGCACGGTAAGCAACGACAATACCCAGGGTCTTTTCACGGTCGACGGCCCTGACATCGCGATCAAAAGCCCGCGCCTCGAGGAAGTCCGCCAATGCATCAAGTTGTGCCACGTTGCGCACCCTAGACCCGCTTCATCGAACGCCGCGCGAGGCGTAGACGTGATGGCCGACATCATTCTGGAGACTCCACAACGAAGTAATGTCGTAGTAGGGTCGACCCTCTGGACCCACTGGGAACAGAGGTTGAGCGGCGGGGCAGCCCAACACGCAGCACAAGAAAAACCGGGAGAGCACCAAAATCGATGCCCTCCCGGCCTATCTTCATACGATGCAGTTGGTGTTACTGAGCCGCGGCAACGGCTTGGAACAGTGTGCGAAACGCGACAGGGCCGCCCTTCCGCCCAACTACGGGCGGAAATGTTGACCCAGCGTCAAACCAGTTGAGCTGACCAAGTTGATCAACCCATTGACCCGACCTCGGCACACGTTGTCCGGTTTTCCAACTACCGTTTGGCCCTTTGGGCCGATGCGAATTGCTCATTGTGGTGCTCCTAGAGTTAGGAATTCGAATGAATGTCGTAGTTGAACTCGACGCTCATCGGGGGTCCCCGACTCCGGATTACGCGACCTGCGAATGTGGGTCCGCGTGGTTCCGCCTCGAGCGGCGACCCACGGACCCGGACAGCTATCCGGCGATCTGCATGGATCGTGATGGCCGGATCACCGGCTACGGCGGAACTCCGCACTGCATAGAGTGCGGCAAGGAATTGAACGTGCCGGCTTAGTACGCCATTGGGTGGGGGCACGTTGCAGGCTCTCGATGACTCACGAAGAAACTCCTTCGTTCGTAGGTATGTTGGCAAAACTCAAACTGTGGCTACTAAAAGATACGAGGCGCGGCCCACAACATGTGCTCGCCACGCCGCAAAACGAACAGGCGGCCCCCACGGGAGGCCGCCTGTTTCTGTTCATTTCCGATCAGATCGCCACAATCTGATGTCTGCCACCTACGGTCACCGACGTCCACAAGTGTGCATGACGCCTGTTGACATCGTGTGGACAGACACACCCTTGTGAACCAACAGATTCGCCGAATTCAAGGACCGATTGCAAGGCGATCGAGTCTTACAGTAGGGCAGCGACCGCGCACCGTACCTCTCTAGCATCTGTTAATCCGGTGTTAAATCTGCCATGCTCTCGCCATGAATCAACCCACCCCGCCCTGGCAGCCGCCGGCGGTCATACCGCCCGGGGCGCCAAAGCAGCCAGCCAACAAAGTGCAGCTGTCAAAGAAGTTCCTATGGATCGGCGGCGCTGTGGTGCTCGTTGTCGGCCTGGGAGTCGGTGCCGCGTCCGCCGGCAGCAACAAGGCCAAGGCGGCCGCGCCATTGCCGGCCGTCACCCAGGTCAGCACCACGGTGTCATTCCAGATGGTCACCGCCACGCCCACGATCACCAAGGTGATCGCCACGCACACGGTGCAGGTCCGGATCACCTACACGCCGCCACCGCTGAACAAAACCAGCGACGGGCAGTACGTGGTGGGGACTGAGATCGTGCCCGGGCTGTGGCACACGGACGGCTCAGAGGGCTGTTACTGGGAGCGGGACAACAGCCTCAGCGGCGGTATCGGCGCGATCGTGGCCAATGACAACATCGACGGCCCGACAACGATCCAGATTGACCCCTCCGATAAGGCCGTCAAGTTCTCAGGCGGTTGCGACTGGGCGCGAATCGGGTAGGCGCTACCGCCGGCCAGTCTTAAAGGCGTTGATCTGATTGGCACGCTCGAGGTCGTTGCGGTCAACGTACGCCCGGGCCGGGCGCTCGACTAACGCGGCCATGGTCTCGACGGCGGACCGCATCTGATCGCCGAGGCTCTGCAGTAGCGGAGCTAGATCGGCGCCGCCAGCGGCCGCTGGCTGAGAAGTGGTCCGGTTGTTGATCAGATCCGGCACCTTGGGCACGATCGTGCCGTTGACGTTCGGCACGAACAGCTCGGCACGTTTCTCGCCAACGACGTATGGCTGGCCCTTGATGACCGGGCCACCTTCAGCCCTGGCACCGATCAACGCCGCCAGGCGGCTGTCGTTGTTCGCCGCGGTCAGGTTGCCGATCGAGATGTTCACGACGCGGTCACGCGTGACCGAATCCAGCTGAGAGTTGAGGGCAGATACCGCGTCGAAAGCGGCCTTGCTCGCAACGGTCACGTTCGTATTGACCTTGACTGGTATGCCTCTCAGCGCCGCGGCAACGTTATCCGCGGCGTGCTTCGATGCGCCCAGCTGGCCGTTGAGTGCACCTGTCGAGCCCGCCAACTTGTCGGCCGCATTCTTGGCGTCAAGCTGGGCCTGCGTCGCTTGTTTCGTGGCAACGCCGCCCGCTCTGGTTGAGCTTCCGAACACAGCCGAGGTCGTCGTTGCATTGGCGTATGCACCGCGCGCCTTGTCCACCGCGGCTGCAACTTGCCTTTGCGCATCAGCGTTACCCAGCGCCGCTTGCAGCACGACGTTCTGGGCAACGCCCAGTTTCAAGCCGGCGTCATACGCGCCATTCGATTGCAGGGTCTGGTTGAGCTGCGCGGTCGTCAGCTTGCCAACCGCGTCGCCATCGGCCGTGATCGCATCAGTGAGCGCCTGGACCGGCTGGACCTGGTTTTTCGCCGCTCCACCGAACAGACCGAATCCTTTCGTGGCTACGGCCAAACCCAAGCCAACGGCGCCGACAGCGATGCCGACCGGGCCGAGGGCGATGCTCGAGGCCAGCCCTGCGCCACGCGCCGCCGTGGTTTCGACAGCGGCCGCGGTTGTTGCAGCCTCGCCGGCGACGGCCGTCTGGACCGCCGTCGCGGCCGCCTGCGTTCCTAGGGCCTTTTGCAGGCCGGTGGCAATTACGGTGGTGGCATTCGAGATGCGCTGGGCGCCCTCGGCGAGCTTGACCGCGCCGTACAGCGTGACGATCGCAACGCCAGCTGCCTTGGCGGCGGTGCCGTGATCCGTAACGAATTTGATTGCGCTCGAGGTTGCGGGGATCACGTCGTCGGTGAGCACTTGGGCGCCCTTGGTCAGCACCGGGATCAGCTGTTGGCCCACTTGGTCCTGCAGTCCGTGATAGGCCACCTCGAGCCGTTGTGAGGGCGTCTCGGCAGCGGCTGCCGCACCGCCAAATTCCTTGCTGAGCTCGCCCAAGATTACCTTTTGCGCGCCGAGCACGTTGCCGGTGTCGACCAGTGTCTTGATCTGGTCTTTTTGCGACGCCGTGAACGAAACACCAACTTTTTGCAGGGCCGTAACGCCCGTGATCGGATCGTTGAGGGCCTTGCCGAGCTGGATCGCCGAGCCTTTTGCGTCAGTCCCGAGCGCCACCGACATATCGGTGACGATCCCGGTGGCCTGGGTGAAGATGTCGTTGCCCTTGCCCACCTCGTTGCGCACGTTGGTGAAGGTCAACAGAAGATTCTCGGCACCCAGGACCAGGTCGCCGTCCACGCCGGTGTTTTTCTCGACCTGGTCGGACAGATCGCTGAGTTGCTGCGTCGTGAGCTTGGCGGCACCGCCGGTCGTTTTCACGACCTGCGCAGTGAGCGCCAGCACCTTGAGGTGGTCCTGGTAGCCCTCCACGGAATCCTTGGCGAAGTTGAATATGCCGGCGGCCGCTACCGCGCCTGCAGCGCCGGCCACGGCCGTTTTTACCGCGGCACCCATGCCAGCGCTGCCGACCTTGACGCCCTTGGTCAGGTCGGTGCCGATCTTCCTGCCCGTGGGCGTCGCGTCGATCTTTTTGAACTCGCCGTCGACTGCCGACTTTGTGCTCGAGACGTCCGGCCGAATCTCGATGAACGCTGCTGCAAGCGGTGTGCCGGGCATCAGACACCTGCCGATGGGGCGATCGGGCGTATCCCCGTCGCGGCAGCAACATCCTCGTTAAGATCGACTGGCCCGCCGAAGGCACGAACGATTCCCCTAGCTTGCGTGTATCGCACCCGTGCGTTTTTAACAGCGGCGACCACGGCGTTCTGCGCAGCGGCGTTACCCAGCGCCGCCTGCAACACGACACTCTCGGCGAGACCTAGTTCCAAGCCGTTGGCGTAGGTGCCGTCTGCGCGCAATTTGTGATCGATCACCGCGCGCAAAGTGGCTGCCGAGCCGGGAGCGCTGGCCGGATCACTGACGCGGGAAGGAGTAAGCGCCTCCTCGACCATGGATCGCCAGTCTGGCTGTCGTGGACCAGGCGGCGTGACGTTGACGCTCATCGGTTCGGCCTTTCAGCCCTGGACCGTCGTCGAGATGCGTAATGCAACGACGGCGCCCGCGGGCACGATGTGGCGGTAGCTTGTCTGGGTCTTGATCTGGCCGCCGCGTGCCGCACGTTCGTCGGACTGCCCGGCGAATTCGAGCGGCTCGCCAGCTGCGAGCGCTTTGCGGATGCGGATCTCCATCTCATCGGTCGTCTCGCCCTCGAGGGGCAGCAGCGTGAACTGGGTATCTGTGCCAGAGAGCTGTACGAGCAGCTGCTTACTCGTCGGCGCCATTCTCAGAACCTCAGACCAGGCGCGGTGGCCCCGGCACTGGCGCGGGCGATCGCCGCCGAGCGCGCATCTTCCTCTGCCGCTGGGTAAAGCGCCCGGTAGGCGTCATCCTCGGCCGATGCGCGGGTGGATGAGCCTGCCGAGGCCTTTAGCTCGCCGGTGTAGGTATCGCGCGCGGCCAGTTGGCCAGAGGCCCATTGACGTACCCGGGAAAAGTATTCCTGGTTGTCTGGATCAGCGCCGTAGCGCGTGGCGGCTTCTGCGTCGCCGTAGGGGCCTGCGCAGGCCTCGAATATCTCCATCGCGCGCGCCCGGTTGGTCTCACGAGCGGCCGGGTGGCGCGCTTGCCAAGGCAGCTGCAGCAGCATCCTGGGGTCAATGTCCGTCCCGCAGAACGGCGGTGTGTCGCCACTTTCGAATAGCGTCGGCATAGTTGCTTCTGTCTTTGCCAGGGCGTAGTTCGACGGGCTCGAGATCCGCAGATCGTCCACCAACGGGTTGGCAGCACGGGGGTTGAGCTGGATGCGTTTGCCTGTGAAGCGCGAAACCACCTCGACCGTCTGGCCGGACGCCGCGGCCACGCCCTCAGCGCGTGTATGCGTTTTGCTCTGGGCGACGATAGCGCGCGTTGGCGCTGCCGCAGCCTCGACGTCCCTCAGGCTCACGCGTCCGCCGGGACCGGTTGCCTGAACGGTCGCAAGGTCAACGCCGTAGGTCATCGCCACCTTGAGCACGGCCGGCGTATAAGTCCGGGTATCTGTCATGGTGTTCCTGCTTTCTTGTGCAATCGAATGTGGTGTTGGCGCAGCCATAGAGGCTGCGATCCTGCGTTCGGCCGGCAGGCGCGCGGCCATTTTGCTTGCGGCGATCAGAGCCGGCAGGTCCGCCAGGCCGGTCACACCCGGGGCCGTAACGCCAAGCAGGGCTACGGCGTCGAGCACCATCGCGTAGGTGTTCCCGCTGGCGGTCGTGGCCTCCAGCGAACATTCGACCGACCTAGAGGGCCACCGGTCGCGGACCGAATCAGCCAGCCACGTCGGCATCCCGAGTATGTCGCCGATCAGCGTCTGTCCGTCTTCGGTGGTGCGGAGGTTGCGGACCGAACCCAACGCCGGCTCACCATCGAAACGGGGATCGGTGTGGCCGATTTTCACGACTGGAGCGCGTACGTCAGGCTCGTGCTGTGCGGCGACGGCCGCGGCGAAGTCCGACGCCGTTGGTGACCAGATGCCGGTGGACGTGTCCCAGGTGCCGACCTTGGCCAGCTCGACGCCGAGCAGGGTGGCCATCAGCCTGCCTCCTGTTTTCTTGCGCGCCCGTGGACCTCGGCACGGTCTATCCGCCAGCGACCATCGATCAACCGGGCCGATTCCAATACGCCGCGCTTGCACAGATCCCGCACGTTTCGCTCCGTACATCCGAGCATCTTGCGGGCCTCCTCGGTCGATATCGCGTTGTCTGAAAGGGACTCTTGCAGATCGAGCACGTGCGGAACTTCCGCACTTCCGTGGGCGGAAGTAGCAGATGCCATTTGCGCGCAACGGGAAGCGAGATCGGCGACACTCTGCACCTGGGCCCTAACCGGCAGTCCGTTGCGTCGTTGACTCGCTACCGCCGCCCGCATGGCCTGGTCCGCGATCATCGCGCCGGGGCCCCACAACACCATTACGCCGCCGGGCAGCTCCACCGCACCGTCGCCGAGCATCACCACGGCGGAACCTGCGCAGGTGCGTGCGAATCGCCGCTCATCGGCAGCAATTCGCCCGGCTGTACCGCGGAGAACGCCGGCGCGATCGAGCGGTGCCGTGTGCCCTTTGTCGCCAGCTCAGCCGGCGTGACCAGCTCATGGCAGTAATCGCAATAGACCCGGCCCTCGGCGGTGATCAGGACCGTCTTGCCCCACAACCGCGCCGGCCGCACCTTGACCATGCCGGTATCGCGGGGGTCGCCGCCTTCGCCTCTCACCCGCACCGACCGCCACTCTGGGTTGACGCCCTCGGGCGGCGGCCAGGTCACAGGGTCCGGTACCTCCACTTCAGCCGCCGGCCCGGTCTCGGGCTCGTCCTCGGCGTGATCCTCCAGGCGCTTGAGCGAATTTCGCACCGTGTCGCCCGATACGCCGAGCACGGCGCCGATCGCACGGAACGACTCGCCACCCTCGCGCATCTCCAGCACGGTGTCGATCTGATCTGGCCTCAAGAGTCTCGGCCGGCCGGTTGCCTTCTGCGCAGTCGTTCGCAGCGTCGCCGTTTTAGTGGCCGGGTCGTACTCGAACGACTCGATCACCCTGCGAATCTGCGCGGTGCTCGCCTGCGTGATCGCTGCTATCTCAGCGGGCGCGTGATCCAGGTGACGCATGAACAGGATCGAGTAGATCTGATCCTGGTGCAGCCCCTCGAACGTCTTTATCGTCATGGGCGTTCTCCTCTGTCGAGGGCGGCGAGATCCGCCCGTGTGTCTTGATGGGCGCGGATGCGATCGATCAACCAGCTGGTTTCAAGACCCTGGAGCTGGATCCCGTGCAGCATCATTTCGATGAGCAAGGCCGCCAGCCGAGATAGCGCGTCGACCAGAGCGATCAGCTCGGGGTCGCCTCGCAGGCGGGCCTCGGCAAGGTCCAGGACGAACCGCGACACATCGATGGGCCCAAGCGAGGGCAGCAATCCGTCGTCACTAGCTGCCATTGGCCACCGCCTCGCGCCGGGCGCGGTAGTACTCCGTGACTTCCCGCCGCTTGGTCACGGCGCGATCCTGGCCACCCCAGACGCCGATCCGTTCGTTGTTCTCATCCGCGGCGGCGGCGCAATCAGTCATGATCGGGCAGCCTGCGCACCTCGCGGCTGCGCTGGCCAACTGTTCGGGATGGCCCTCGAACCAAGCCTCAGGGTCCGCCTGGCACGGCGTGGTCCCGCCGGTATCGGCCAGCTCGAGCAGCGCCCCCTGGAGGCGCTCAGCGGCCCTCACGTCGCGGCCTTCTCATTCGATATGAGGCGTGCCGGACCGACCGTCCGCAATTGCTGGGCGACATCCGCCCTGGTCACACGGTGGTCACGTGCGGGAGGTCCGAGCGTCTGTCGATAGGTTGCCCGCCGGCGCGGCTGTCGATAGGTGGCGGAGTCACGCGGTTTATCGCCAAGGCGGGCAACGTGGAGTGATTTGAACCCAGCCAACCGAGTGCCGATAGGTCCCAGGCCGGAAGGGGTGCCGACGGGTCGGCCGGCTAGCAACCGGGCCCGTTTCGCGCCAGGTGACGCGCAGGGTCGGACGTCCACGGGGGCATCCATGGGTCGGACGTAGATCGGGGTCTCCATGGGTCCGCGGGCTAGCAACCCGGCTCGTTGTTCGCCGGCTCCTGACGTGCTCGTGTTCCGGATGTTCCGGGTCCCCCGGTTACCCCTCATGAGAGGCCTTCTATAGCGTTAAGGGTGGAACCCGGAACAGCTGGAACAAGCTCGAGATTCTGGGGCCTGCGAGAGGCGAGCGGCGGCTCTTCGACCTCTGCAAAACGCAGGCCCAGCCACGCGGCATACACCGCGGGAGCGGGAAGCGCCGTCATGCTCCAGGTGGCCGTCGGCCTGGACAGTCCAGGCCGGTGACGGATCTTCTGTTTCTCGACATTCCCGCTGAGAGCGTCGTGCCCCGTGAACCGCGAAACCAGCATCTTGTCGCCCCATTCGCGATGGCCGTGCGAACGCAACCATTCGTTGAAATCGGCCAACAGCTCCGTGGCCATGACATGCCCTGCTGGGTCCAGGACCATGCGCTCGTCGATATAGGCGAGAACCAGGTCCGCCTCGCGCCGCCATAGGTCGGTGTCGGTCTTGATCCGGACAGGCTCTGGCGGCATGACTCGGTCAAACGCGTACCAGGCCACCGCGCCGTCAACGAGCCACTTCAACACGGCGGCGCTTGCGGCGTCATCACGGCACACGCGATCTCGCAGGCCTGGATCACCTCGGCGGTCAGTCGAATGCTCGAGCTTCTCCTGCTCCTTGCGAAAGCGATATGGATAGCGCAGCAGCATGAGGCGGCGCCAGGTTCCGTGATCGGTTTCCTGCACCAAGGGCGTGTAGTTCGTCGATACGACCAGAGTGTGGCTGGCGTCGAACGTCACGCTGTCCCGACGAATCAGCCGGGCTGTGATCTTGGGCGTTCCAATGAGCTTTTTCAGTCGAGCCACGGACAGTTGCCTCGTCTCGGGTGTCTCTTCGACACCGGCGAGCCGCGCGCCGCGCAATTCCATCATCTCGGTTGGGTGATCGTTCGGATTACCCAGAATCACTCGGTCGGACACATGCGTGTAGTACTCACCCAAGGCCGCCGCAATGGCGCCCATGACCGTGGTCTTGCCGTTTTCGCCAGAGCCCTGCTGCACCAGCAGCTTGTCGTCGGGCGTCATGTGCCCAGTGATGGCTTGGCCGTAGCGCAGCTGTACGTAGGCGCGGCAATCCTGCGGAATTGCCTCCAGCGCGGCGAGCCAGTCCGGATGCACCTTGCGGGGCACATAGTCGGCGCGGGTGATCTTTGTCAGCAGTAGCTCAGGATCGTGCTTTGACAGCGTGCCCGTGCGGAGGTCCACGACGCCAGTCGGGGTGTTGAGCAGATCGGGGTACCGATCGAAGGCGGACGCCGGCGTGATGATGCCGGCAACACCCTTGGCAAGTCCGACGATCGCGCGCAGGCTGCCCGCTGCCTGTGCCGTTTTGAGCCACCGGCCCACAGCCGCGCTATCTGGCGCCCGGCCCGTGCGGTGATCGCCGACAGCCTTACTGACGTTTCGCAGCGCCCAGATCCTCGCGACCTCGACCACCGCCTCCTCGGGGCATTCTGCCCAGCGCCGGCCGTCCCAGGCGAGCCAAGCGAGCCCCTTTGCCCACCGGTACCGGCCTCGGAATTCATCATTCGCTAGCACTGCGGCGAGATTGAGTTGGGTAAAGAATTCGGGATGTGTGTCGGCGGTCATCGGGGACCGCCAAGCGCCAGGGGGCCAAACGCGCCCAGCTGCGTGTCGGCGCCCGGATAGACCGCGGGCAGTGGCGGACCGTCGATGTCATGGTGAATGAAGGCCAGCACGGCCGACTCAGACCACACGCCGGGATAAGGGCCATCCACGGCAAGCGGCAGGGCGTTGGCCGCGACGGCCTCGCGGATGTCGGCCACCAGGCGCGCTGGCTCACGGGTGTAGTTGTAGGGCTCGGCGCTGAGAACGGGGGCGCCGTCGAGGGTGCTCCAGACGCGCAAATGATCGCGCCAACTCTCCACGTGGGCAAGGCGGTCGCTCAGATAGCTGGCCGTTTGCCCGCAAAACTCCCGCAACTGCAGCGGAATCCGACCTTGTGCGGGGACAAGGCGATAGGTCGTGAGCATCGCCAGCTCATGGCGTGAGGCCCTCGAGTCCGCAAGCAGCACAGCGCTGGGAATGCTGGGCACGTAGGGGTAATTCTCATCAAGGTTTCGGTGAACATGCACGAGCCCGGCTCGATCACCATAATGGTCCTGCAGCGCAACGGGCAGCGCCTCATCGGTTCGCACAACGGTCGATTCGAGACCGAGTTTGTCGAGCGATAGCAGTACCTGCTCGCGAACCGACCGCCACATAGCGAGCGCGTCAGTTGTGTCGCGGCGCGCACGGTGGCCCGGCAACAGGGTGAAAGCGGCCTCGACCCACGATGCCCACGGAACCCAGTCGCCATCGACGGCTTGACGGACTATCTGGCACGTCCAGTCGTTGGCGAATAAGTCAATCGGCTTTGGGCGTCTCGGCGGTTTGGTGCCGCAGGTGAGAAGTTCGCTTACCATCAAGGGCATCCTTCCGACTTGGTGGCCGGCGAGGTCGTGGTGGCGATGGGCGCGACTGTGGTGGTCGCGCTCTCGCTGTGTCTGGGGCTAATGCCCAACGCCTCGCGCAATGATTCCGTTGGGATCTTGATCAGCCGGCCCACGCGTAGTGGTGCCACGGGAAACGTCCCGTCCCGGATCAGCTCATAGGCCTTGTTGACGCCCATGCCGAACGCATCCGCGGCGACCGGCACACTGACAACGGTGGGTAGCTGCAGCAGCTCGTCGCGAGTCATGACGTGGTCACCTTCTGCAGACCTGCCAACAATTGGCCGTAGCGAGCCTTGAGCTCGCCGCGAGGGCTACGCTGCCCGGTTTCCCAGCGCGCCACCGTCATCTCGTGTACGCCCAGCTCCTCGGCGAGCCGCTTGCGACTGACGCCTGCTGTCTGCCTAATAGCTCTTGCCATCGACGGCCCTGGAAAAGTCCGAGCGGCCCGAACTTCGGCCAATAGAGCGCCCATGTGCACCTCCTCGATCGTTTGTGTTTTGAGCATGCATGACAGGTATTACTCGTGTCGATGGATCGAGTGCGCGAGTTATGAGCGCGGTTGTGCGCATGGCCTTGCATTTGGCTCATGGGTCGGCTACGGTAACGGCATGCCGAAGCAAAGTTCAGACGACGGCGGATGGTGGGCCCGTGCGGAGATCGACGACGCGCCCGAACTCGAGGTGGCGCTGCGCCTCGAGCAAACTGGCGAGCGCATTTGGGCTAGCGGCATCAAGGTCATACGCCGGGACGGGGGCGAGTTGCGGGCCAGAGATCTGCGCCGACCCTTGCTGTCCGAAGCGGTCGATATGGCGCGATCGCTGCAAGGTTATGTTGATCCGCGCACTCTGGCCCCAAGACCACCGCGACCAGGCCCCGCGGGCCATTCACCCGAGCACTTCAGACACGTTTGGGAGCTGTGGCAGCGGGCCCTCGTTGAGTCGCCCGGTCGCGAGATCAAATGGATGCGAAATCAGTGGAACCCCCCGATAGGTGATGCGACCATGCGCCGCTGGCGGGACACCGCGCGAGACATGTTTGGGCAGAAGGGTGGCAAGGGATGAAAGGCAGTGTCGTGAAGCGGTGCAGCTGCGCACCCATCTACTCGCAAAAGGGCGAGAGGCTCGCTTGCAAACTCCGCCACGGCTCATGGTCGTTCGTCGCCGACGCCGGCCGCGATCCGAGCACCGGCAAGCGCCGGCAGGTCAAACGCAGCGGCTTCGCCACGAGGAAGGACGCCGAAGACGCGCTGGCCGAGCTCGTCGATCAGGCGGCAAAAGGCCTGGCGACGCACGACGAAAAACAGACCGTCAAGACGTTTCTCGCGCAATGGATAGACGACAAGGAAGCCAACGGCCTGCGTTCGACCACGGTCACCAGCTATCGCCAGCACATCGAGCAATATTTCGTGCCGACGATCGGGCACCTCAGGCTCAAGGATCTACGGCCTGCGCACGTCGAGGCCATGCTGGCCGAGATCAGCAAGCCCCGAGCGGGCCGGCGTAGCGTCGGGCCGGCTTCCGTTCGCCGAATTCACGCGACCCTGCGCAGCGCACTCGGCACGGCTAAGAAACGCAGGCTGATCGCGTACAACCCCGCTGTCGATGTTGAGCTGCCCTCGGCCAGACGTCCGAAGGTTCAGCCATGGGAGGTCGAGGACCTCGGCGCCTTCCTCGACACCGCGGTGAAAGATACGCTCGGCGCGTACTTCGAAACGGTTGCCGGTACCGCCGGCCGCCGCGGCGAGATTCTCGGACTCCGCTGGGCCGACGTCGATTTCGACAAGGCGCGCGCCGTGCTGCGCGAGCAGGTTTCACACGCAGCTGGCCGGCAGCCGTGCCCATACTGCGGAGGCGCACACAGCGGCGCGGTATTCGGCCCGATCAAGACGCGCAGCGGCGAGCACCGACGGGTAGACCTGGACGCCGGCCTGGTGGGTGTGCTGATGGCGCACAAGCTCAGCCAGGATCTCGAAAAGGCTCAATGGGGCGAGCTCTATGTAGATCATGATCTGGTGTTCGCCCGCGAGGACGGCTCGCCGATCCCGCCAGACAGCATGACGCGCAAATTCAAGCGCTTGGTGAAGGACGTCGGGGTGCGCGAGGCGCGCCTCCACGACCTACGGCACAGCCGCGCGTCGTTGCTGCTGGCATCTGGCACGGATATCGCACTCGTGTCCAAGCTGCTCGGTCACAGCTCGATCGGCGTCACCGTCGACACCTATTCGCACCTGCTCGAGGGCGTAGGCAAGGACGCTGCCGAGCGGGCCACCGCACTGGTGCCGCGCAACCGGACAACCAGCACGCGTGACCAATCGGTGACCATCAATGACGAGCTTGATAAAGAAAACGGCCCCGAAAACGACGGAAGCCCCGACATTCGGGGCCTAGATGGAGCCGCCTTAGGGAATCGAACCCTAGACCTTCTCATTACGAGTGAGACGCTCTGCCGACTGAGCTAAGGCGGCGTTCGCAGCAAGCTACGGACCCGGGAAGTTTAGCGGGTCGGACACACAACGGTTAAATCCGGGGCTGCCTGCCACCGAGATACCGTATCTGCGTGGTCTGCCCGTTCGTCCGACACGTCGAAGCGGCTGCGTGATGCGCCCAACCGACGCAAAGCAACGCTTCAGCGAAGCCCGGGTAGCCCGGTTGGCCACCGTTGACGCCTCCGGGGTGCCGCACCTCGTTCCGATCGTCTTCGTCGTCATAGGCGAGGTCATCTACAGCGCCGTCGACGCCAAGCCAAAGCGGAGCCCCGAACTTCGCCGGCTGGCCAACGTGAGCATCAACCCCGCGGTATGCCTGCTCGCCGACCACTACGACGATGCCAACTGGAGCCGTCTGTGGTGGGCGCGCGCCGATGGCGTCGGCACGGTGCTGCCGCCCGACTCCGCCGAAGCGACCCGGGCGATCGACAGTCTGGCCGAGCGCTATCCCCAGCATCGAGAACAACGCCCACCCGGGCCCGTCCTGGCCGTCGAGGTTTCTCGGTGGTCCGGATGGGCAGCAAACGAACTCTGAAGCAGTCGAGCCTCACCAGGCCTGAAGCATCCACTCAGCCCAGTGTCTTGTGAGCCGCGGGTCGCCACACTAGGTTGCTGCCATGGCAAAGAACCTTAGGCAGGTCGGCCTCGATTTCTTCGAGACCGCGCAGTACAAGGACGTCGTACAGATTCCCATCTCACAGCCACCGGCGGCTGTCTTCGCGGCCGTCGCCGATGACCCAGCCGGCTGGGGAAACTGGTTTCCCGGTTTCTCCAAAACCGGGCGTTACGTCACGCCGGCGCCGAACTCGGTCGGCTCGCAACGCGAGATGACGATGCGGGGTATGAGCCTGCTCGAGACCGTGATCGCCTGGGACGAACCCAGCCATTGGGCCTTCTACATCAGCCGGGCAACGATGCCCGGCGTCCGCGCAATGGCCGAGGACTACCGGCTCGAGCCACAAGAAGGCGGCACCCTCCTCACGTGGACGGTCGCGCTCGACATGGCTCCGGCGGCCAAACCGATGGCAGCGCTGATGGGCAAGCTCGGCGCATCAACAATGCGAAAGGCCGTAGCGAAGCTGGAGATACAGCTGAGCGCCAACAGCGCGCCGAGCTAGTATCTCCAGCCAGCTATAGCGACCTACGGGATCAGCTGGACGCCGATGCGGGCGCCCGTCCGGGAATGTCCTTCCAACTGGACGGGATCTCGCCGTGTGCATCGCCGTAGTTGCGTGGCGTCGTGTCGACATCGGTCGCCTGTGCACGCAGCGCGCCGACCGTGGCTTGATCCCGCGTGACATTGGCGAACGGATCGAACCGGTAGAACCGGCTTGCGTTCTCCCAGGTGACCTTGTTGATCTCGTCGTCGGAAAGCTTCGCGGCCTCCAGGGACTTCATCAGGATCTCGGGCGACTGCGGCCAGGTGGCGTCGGAGTGTGGGTAGTCGCACTCCCACGAGATGTTGTTGATGCCGATCCTGTTGCGCATTTCCAGACCGGTTGTGTCATCGATGAAGCAGGTGAGAACCCGCTCGCGGAACACCTCGCTCGGCAGCTTGCCGCCGAATTCCTGATGCGTCCACAGGTGATGGTGCTGGTAGGTGTAGTCGGCCCGCTCGAGCCAGTACGGAATCCAGCCGATGCCACCTTCAGCGAGCGCGAAGCGCAGCGTCGGGAACTTACGCAACACCTGGGACCAGAGCAGCTCGGCTGCGAAGATGCCAGTCGCGAACGGCATGGTGTGGATGAGAACGTCGAACGGGGACCGCGGCATGAAGTTCGGGACCGCGCCAAAGTGGAACACCACGGCGCTGTCGACGTCCTGGCAAGCCTGGTACGCCGGATCCCACTCGTCACCGTGGATGTCGGGCATCCCGAAGCGGTGCGGTTCCGGGTGGAAGGAGATTGCGTGGCAACCCTTCTCGGCGACCCGACGAATCTCCGAAGCCATGAACTCCGGTCCCACCGCGAAGCCGGACAGGGCCAACGGGATCATCCGTCCCGGATAGGCGCCGCACCACTCGTCGATGTGCCAGTCGTTGTAGGCACGCAGGATGGCGGCGGCGAATTCGTGATCGTCGTTCGTGACGAAGAACTGACCTCCGAGGCCGGGCCAGGAGGAGAAGTTCATACCGGCCAGCACGCCGTTGGCGTTCATGTCGCGGATGCGCTCGTGGATGTCGTACGTGCCCGGCCGGACGTCCTCGAACGTGTCCGGGTCGCTGCCCCACTCCTCCGGCGGCCTACCCATGACGGCGTTCAGGCCGAACGTACGGATCTCGTTGCCCTCGATGAGCCAGGCGTCTGTGCCGTCCTCGCGGCGGATCACCCGAGGGGCCCTGTCCTTGAACTTCGCGGGTACGTGATCACGGATGTATTCCGTCATCGAGGGGGGCTCGACTACGTGATCGTCCACGCTGATCAGAATCATGTCTTCAATGCGCATTAGAACCTCCAGCGGCAGTGGCCGACGTCGGCTTATGCCGACGGAAGTATTGCGAGCATGTTTCCTGAACTTGATGTTGCTCTCACCACGCGGCCGCAGCAAGGGGGTAGCAAGCGCTAATACGCCACAATCGGAGGTCCAGCGATCGGGCACGCTAACATCGCAGAATTTGGCGGGCTGAGCCGCCTAAGCCGTCCAACCCGTCTAAGCCGCCGCCAATGTTTGTCCCCCGCCAATGCACAATCACAGAAATGGACGAACTTCGTATGAAGGTATTCCGCTCGGACCAGGTCGATCAGCTTTCGACCGTGCTGCCCGACCCCGAAGTCGGTCTGAACGTGAATTGGCTGGAAGGGCCTACCAACGGCGAACCCCTGGATGTCGGGCTGGTCACGCTCACCGCCGGCGGGCGCGCACCAGCCCATTCGCATCTCGGCGGCCAGCTCATCGTGGTGCTGTCTGGGCACGGCTTCGTCGAGACCGCCGATGAACGCGTATCGATCGGACCCGGCGATCTTGTGATCACTCCGCCTGGCGAGTTGCATACCCATGGCGCTCTGGCCGACGGACCGATGGCTCATCTGACGGTCACGACCGGCGGTTACGAATTCCCCGACATAAGCGCACTGCCCAATTCGGATTCGAATTCAGGTGCTCAGTAGTGCCCCTATTCGCCTTCGAGGAGCACGAGCCCTCAATTCATCCGACCGCCTTCATAGCGCCGACCGCCGTCCTCATAGGCGAGGTCATAGTCGAGGAGAATGCCTCTATCTGGTTCAACGTCGTCATCCGCGCTGACTACGGGCCTATCACCATTCGTGCGGGCGCAAATGTCCAGGACGGCGCCGTACTACACGGCGGGGCGGACTTCACCGAGATCGGGCCGGGCGCAACACTCGGGCATATGTCTCTCGTACACGGTGCGAAGGTCGGTGCAGAGACCTTGATCGGTAATGGCGCCATCGTCCTCGACGGCGCTCGGGTCGGTAGCCGCTCGCTGATAGCCGCCGGGTCGACCGTGCCGCCGAATGCCGTAATCCCGGACGGGGTGATGGCGATGGGTACGCCCGCAAAGGTGCGTGGCCCGCTGACCGAGTCCGCGCGCCATTGGGTCGACGACAACGGCGAGACCTACCGCAAGCTGGCGAAACGGTATTCCGCCGGATTGCGCTCACTGGACTGAAGGCCCGTTCAGTAAGTGAAGATCGGAGTCGCCGAACTTTGTCAACGGCGACAAAACCGCATTGATTGATTACTTTCTAACCATCAAGTTCCAACCAGCACCTTCGTACCGGGCCCGACGGCCCGGCTTGATCCGTCCGAGCTGACCACGACAGAGCCGAGAGGACCACGATGACCGCCCTTCAGAACGAGACCGGCGTTCTTGCCGGTGACGAGCGCATGCTCATCGACGGCGAACTGCAGTACACCGCGAGCGGCGCAAAGTTCGACGTGATCAACCCGGCCACCGAGGAGGTCGCAGGCCAGGCAACCGACGGCGTGGTGGCCGACATGGAGCGTGCGGTCGGCGCGGCACGTAAAGCCTTCGATACGACCGACTGGTCACGAGATGTCGACTTCCGGTACCACTGCTTGATCCAGCTCCGCGACGCACTCGTCGAAGAGAAGGAGCGTCTCCGCCGGATCATCGTGACCGAGGTGGGCACACCGATCGCGACCACGCACTCCATCCAGCTCGAATTCCCGATCACCGAGGCCGGCCACTGGCCCGAGTTCGGCAAGAACTTCGAGTACGAGCGCGACACCGGTGTGCATGACAGCATCGGCGGCGTTCAGGCCCGCCGCCTGTTGCAATACGACCCGGTCGGCGTCGTCGGCGCGATCACGCCGTGGAACTGCCCGCTGTATCTCAACATCGCCGAGTCCGTACCTGCGTTGATGGCAGGCAACGCCGTCGTCCTCAAGCCCGCACAGCTGACCCCGTGGTCTGGCAGCGAACTCGGCCGAATCGTCGCCGAGAAGACCGACATCCCGCCGGGCATCTTCAACGTCGTCATCTCCAACGCCAACGAAGTCGGCGCAGCGCTCTCGACAGACCCTCGGGTCGACATGATTACCTTCACCGGCTCGACCGCGACTGGACGCCGGGTGCTCGCTGCCGGTGCCCCGACCATCAAGAAGGTCTTCCTCGAGCTCGGCGGAAAATCAACCCACATCGTGCTCGACGATGCCAATTTCGAGACGGTATTGCCGATGGCGGCCGCCGGTGCGTGTGCGATGTCGGGTCAGAGCTGCACGCTGGCCAGCCGGATTCTGCTGCCCCGCTCGCGCTACGCCGAAGGCCTGGCACTGCTCAAGGCCACCATGGAGAACTTCCCGTACGGCGACCCGTGGGACCCGAACAACTTCCAGGGCCCGTCCATCAGCGAGACGCAGCGGCAGAAGGTGCTCGGCCTGATCCAGTCCGGCATCGCCTCGGGCGCGACGCTGATCACCGGCGGCGGTATCCCGGAGCACCTGCCGGTTGGCTACTTCGTACAACCGACGCTGCTTTCCAACGTCGACCCGCAGTCCCAAATCGGACAGGAAGAGATCTTCGGCCCGGTCATCACGGTCACGCCGTATGACACCGAGCAGGAAGCGATCGACATCGCCAACGACACGATCTACGGCCTGTCGGGTGAGGTGAGCAGCGGTGACGAAGAGCGCGCGCTCCGCGTTGCCAGGCGTATGCGTACCGGCACGATGACGGTCAACGGTGGCTCGTACTTCGGGCTGACCAGCCCGCTCGGTGGCTACAAGCAGAGCGGCCTGGGCCGGCGTAACGGCGAGCACGGTTTTGAGGAATACCTCGAGCTCAAGACGATCGGCCTACCCGTCCTCTGACCCCTCCCGGAACCGCATTGTGCGGCCCGAATTCTCGGCTGGCGACGACCAGACCGAAACTTCGGGCCGCACAATGGCATAAAGGGCGGTGACGGCGGAGTCACAGGTTAACCACAGACTTCACCAAGGGTCGCGCCAGCGATCTGCCACAATGTGTAGATCGTGACAACCACCTCTGCCCCGCGCCCCGCATCGCTGCTACGTACCGACGGCTCGCCCGTCCGGGTACTCGTAGTCGACGACGAGCCGAACCTCGCCGATCTGCTGACCATGGCCTTGCGCTACGAAGGCTGGGACATCAGAACCGCCAACGACGGGCTCGGCGCGGTGCGTATCGCGCGGGAATTCAAACCCGACGCCGTGGTTCTCGACATCATGCTGCCCGACCTCAACGGGCTGGAGGTGATGCGCCGTCTTCGTGACGACTCCCCCGATCTGCCGGTCCTGTTCCTCACCGCAAAGGACGCCGTCGAAGATCGGATTGCTGGGCTGACGGCAGGTGGCGATGACTACGTGACGAAGCCGTTCAGTCTCGAGGAGGTTGTCGCACGCGTCCGTGGACTGATGCGCCGCACCGCGATCGCGAGCGCAAAAGGCGGCTCGACCCTCACTGTCGGCGACCTGACGTTGGACGAGGAGAGCCACGAGGTCTTTCGCGGCGACGACGAGATCTCGCTGACGGCAACCGAGTTCGAGTTGCTCAGATACCTGATGCGCAATCCCCGCCGGGTGCTTTCCAAGGCACAGATCCTCGATAGGGTGTGGAACTACGACTTCGGCGGCCAGGCCAACGTCGTCGAGATCTACATTTCTTACCTGCGCAAGAAGATCGACGCCGGCCACGAGCCGATGATCCACACCCTGCGCGGCGTCGGGTACGTGCTGCGCGCCGCGAGCTGATGTGAACGTTCGCGCGTTGGGCCGACTTCGCCCGAGACCGCTTCGGGATTGGACCCTACGTGCTCGGCTGGTGACCAGCCTGCTTGGCCTCATCGTCATCATCAGCGTCGGGATCGGACTGTTCACGACGTTGTCGCTACGCAGCTTTCTGGTTGGAAAACTGGACGATCAGCTGACGACCGCCGGTGCGCGGGCCAGCGACCCGCACCAGAACGGCGGCTTTCCCGGAGAACGGCCGAACCTCGGAGCGACTACCACGTCGGGACCGGCGCGGATCCCCAATGGCCAACCCGATGGATCCATCAACGTATTCATCCAACCGACGGGCGCTCCGCAGGGCCATTTCCGGCCGTCAAACGGCGAGCTCGATCGAGACCTCGGCCCACAGGCATTAGCGCAGCTGATCCAGCTTCCCACTACCAACAAACCACAAACGATGGACGTCACGGGTTACGGGTCCTATCGGGTCCTCGCGGTCAAGACGCCCGACGGCTCTACGATTGTCACGGGCCTGCCACTCGCGCCGGTGAACAACACGGTGGTACGCCTCGCGCTCATCATCACCGCAGTCGGACTCATCGGCCTCGTTCTGGCTGGCTTTCTCGGCACGCTCATCGTCCGCCTCGCCTTGAGGCCGCTGCGACGAGTCACCGCGACCGCGACCAAGGTCGCCGAAATGCCTTTGGACGAAGGTGAAGTCGCGCTCGCCGTCCGGGTGACCGAACCCAACCCACATACCGAGGTGGGCCAGGTCGGTATCGCGCTGAACCGGATGCTCGAGAACGTCAACGACGCTTTGAACGCCAGGCACAAGAGCGAGACGCGGGTGAGGCAGTTCGTTGCCGATGCCAGCCATGAACTCCGGACGCCACTCGCATCGATCCGAGGCTATGCCGAGTTGACCCGGCGTAGCCGTGAGATTGCCCCACCTGACATCGCACACGCGATGACCCGGGTCGAGTCGGAAGCAAATCGGATGACAACCTTGGTCGAGGACTTGCTGTTGCTGGCACGCCTTGACGCCGGCCGCCCACTGGCCACCGCCGAAGTCGACCTCACCCGGTTGACCGTCGATGTCGTCAGCGATGCTCACGCAGCTGGCCCCGATCACAACTGGCACCTCGATCTCGGCGAGGAGCCTGTCACGGTGCTCGGCGACGAACCCCGACTGCAGCAGGTGCTGGTGAACATCCTCGCCAACGCCCGCACCCATACACCGCCTGGCACCAACGTCTGGATCTCCCTGCTGGAGAAGGCGGATTCCGTGGTCATCGAGATCCGCGACGATGGCCCCGGAATACCTCCGAAGCTGATGCCCGACATCTTCGAGCGGTTCTCCCGGGGCGAGGAGTCACGTTCTCGGGCTGCGGGCAGCACTGGCCTTGGCCTGGCCATCGTCTCGGCTGTGGTGACCGCGCATCGCGGGCAGATCACGGTTACCAGCAAACCGGGTGAGACGCTCTTTCAGGTTCGGCTGCCGATCCACGGACTCAGCACAACGCGCTCACAGACTCTGGCAAGGCTACCCGGGCACATTCTTCAGGTATGACGACAGATACCCTTATCGCGCCTGGCTATCCAAGTGATTCCGGGCCAGCATCCGGGTCGGGTCAAATCACCCGGCGGTCCTCCTGGGCCGACCGCGGCCGCTCGTTGGTTCGCGGTCGAACGACTGACCCTCGCTGGGTACGCCCATCGCTACTCGGGTTACTGCTCGCCACAGCCGTGCTCTACCTCTGGGGTTTAGGCGCGTCCGGTTATGCCAACTCGTTCTACTCCGCGGCCGCGCAGGCCGGTTCGGTCAGCTGGAAGGCAATGTTCTTCGGCTCCTCGGACGCGGCCAACTCCATCACGGTCGACAAGCCACCGGCTTCGCTGTGGATCATGGCCCTGTCGGTGCGGATCTTCGGGCTGAGCTCGTGGAGCATTCTGGTACCCCAGGCCCTCGAAGGCATAGCAGCGGTCGGCGTTCTGTACCTCGCCGTGCGCCGGACCTCGGGCGCCGCGGGCGGACTCATCGCCGGCGCCGTTCTGGCAGCGACTCCGGTAGCCGCTCTGATGTTCCGGTTCAACAATCCGGATGCGTTGCTCGTGCTCCTGATGACGATCGCCGCGTATTGCGTGCTGCGGTCGTTGGAAAGTGCATCGACGAAGTGGCTCGTCGCCGTAGGCGTACTGACCGGATTTGGCTTTCTGACCAAGCAGCTACAGGCGCTGCTCGTCGTGCCTGCCTTTGCGCTGGGCTACCTCATCTGCGCGCCGACCCCCGTCAGGCGCCGCATCGTCCAGCTGCTCATCGCCGGTGGTGCCATGGTCGCCGCCGCGGGTTGGTGGATCGCGATCGTCCAGTTGACGCCCGCGAGGTATCGGCCCTACATCGGCGGTTCGCAACACAACTCGATCCTCGAACTAACCCTTGGTTACAACGGATTCGGTCGGCTCACCGGTAACGAGACCGGAAGCGTCGGAGGCGGTGGACGTGGCGGAAACGCCGGCGGGATGTGGGGTTCTACCGGCTGGGGCAGGCTATTCGGCAGCGAAATGGGTGGCGAGATCGCCTGGTTGCTGCCGACCTCGCTACTCATGCTTGGTATCGGTCTCTGGTACACCCGGCGGGCCCCACGGATCAACCGAACCCGCGCCGCGCTGATCGTCTGGGGCGGCTGGCTAGTCGTCACCGCGTTGGTGTTCAGCTTTGCCAAGGGCATCATTCACCCCTATTACACCGTGGCATTGGCGCCCGCCATCGGTGGCGTGATCGGTGTGACCGCGGTCGGTCTATGGCGAATGCGACACGATTTCACGGCGAACGTCGTCTTGTCACTGACGGTGGCGGTAACCGCGGCTTGGCAATTCATCCTGTTGGATCGCGATCCGAGTTGGCTACCTTGGCTGAGATACTCGATTCTCATCGTCGGGCTCGCGGCCGCGTTGCTTCTGCTGCTACTGACGAAGCTGGCCGCGAAGATCGGGATCGTTGTCGCCCTCTTAGCCTTGGCCTCCGGTCTCGCGGGTCCGACCGCGTTTTCGATCGCGACGGCGGCGACACCTCATGAAGGTTCGATTCCGACCTCTGGCCCGGCAGGGTTTTCCAACGGGTTTGGCGGCGGTCCGGGCTTCGGCGGAGGCGCCCGCGGTGGCGGCGCCCGCGGCGGGGCGCGCTTCGGCGGCGGCACGGGCGGGTTCGGCGGCGGCGCAGGTGGCTTCGGCGGCGGCCCGACCGCTGGCGGCGGCACAGCAGGCGGTGCGGCGCGTGGCGGATTTGGTGGCGGCGGGTCTGGCGGCCTGTTGAATTCCAGCACGCCTTCAGCTGCAGTGGTCAGCGCCCTCAAGGCGAATTCAGGTGACTACACCTGGGTCGCGGCCGCGGTCGGATCGAACAGTGCGGCCGGTTTCCAGCTGGCGACGCAGAAACCGGTAATGGCAATCGGCGGGTTCAACGGTAGTGATCCGTCCCCGACGCTGGCCCAGTTCAAAGCCTATGTCGCGGCCAAGAAGATCCACTACTTCATCGCGAGCGGCGGTGGCGGCGGCGGTGGTGGCTTCGGAGCGCAGATGGGTGGCAGCAGCGCCTCCTCGGATATTGCGAGCTGGGTCGAAAGCAACTTCACCTCGACCACGGTGGGCGGCGTGACACTGTACGACCTGACCCAGTAAGGGTAATCTCGTCCCAGTCGTGACCACTGGTACGGCCCGACGCAGCTAGGCACTCAGAGAGCGCCAGTTGCATCGGGCCGTACTTTTGGCTTGGGTGAATGAGTATTCGCCGCGCGGACCGGGGCAAACACCGCCGCACGAGGCACCGATCGGGGGCAGCAACAGTCAAAGGTGCCACACAGGCTGGCCACAATCGCAGTAAAGCCTCGGCCCCGACGCTGTACCTATGACCACGTTGGCCAAGCCGAGCGCCGAGGATTCCATATCGCCGCGAAACCGTCCGACCCTGGACGTGACCATCCCGGTCTACAACGAGCAGGCAGATCTCGAGCCCGCGATCCGTCGATTGAACACACACCTTTCGCGCTATTTTCCCTACGCATTCGTGATCACCATTGCCAACAATGCCAGTACCGACGCGACCTCGGAGATCGCTACCGCGCTTGCCGCCGAGTTCGACAACGTCCGTCACGTTCGATTGGAACAGAAGGGGCGAGGACGAGCCCTCAACGCGGTATGGCTGGCCTCCGATGCCGAGGTACTGGCTTATATGGATGTGGACATGTCCACCGACCTCAACGCGCTGCTGCCCCTCGTGGCTCCGCTTATCAGCGGACATTCCGATGTGGCAATCGGCTCCCGGCTGTCGCGGCACAGCAGGGTCGTCCGCGGAACGAAGCGAGAGGTGATCTCCCGGTGCTACAACCTGATCCTTCGGAGTGCCCTGTCAACGGGATTCTCCGATGCCCAATGTGGATTCAAGGCTATCCGTGCCGATGTCGGTCGTCAGCTGTTGCCGCTCGTCGAGGACACCGGCTGGTTCTTCGATACTGAGCTTCTGGTCCTCGCGGAGCGATCGGGGCTGCGCATCCACGAGGTTCCGGTCGATTGGGTCGATGATCCAGATAGCAGGGTCGACCTCGTGCCCACTGCAATAGCCGACCTCAAAGGGGTGTTCCGGGTCGGCCGGGCACTGGCGACGGGTGCGTTGCCGCTGGCTGAGGTGCGGGCGCAGTTGGGCCGTCAGCCGTTGGGCACTCCGAGCCCGGACGTTCCTGCGGGCCTGTTCCGGCAACTCGTGCGGTTCGGTTGCATCGGCATCTTGAGTACGCTGGCGTACCTGTTGCTGTTCGTCCTCACCAGAGGAGCGCTCGGCGCCCAGGGCGCGAATTTCTTCGCCTTGTTGGTCACTGCCCTGGCAAATACGGCAGCAAATCGGCGCCTTACTTTCGGCATATCCGGTATGAGTAAAGCAGCCACGCACCAGGCTCAGGGGTTGGTGGTGTTCGTCCTCGGCTTGGTCCTGACCAGTGGCGCGCTAGCGGTACTGCATCTGGTGAGCGCACAGCCACACCGTGGGATCGAGGTGGCGACCCTGGTGGTGGCCAATCTCGTGGCGACGTTGTTGCGCTTCGTCCTGCTTCGCAGGTGGGTCTTTCGAGCTAGTGTCAGCCAGCCGCATCAGGAGCCTCGGCGCCCGCCGGGCCACTGAGACCCGAGCCGACCGTCCCGTCGCCGTAGAACTCGTCGTGAGCCTTGCGCGAGGAGCACACCGAGGCGAGCGCGCACGGCGCCCGTCGACCGTCGGCGCTCATCCGTACGACGACGGATTCGCTCGGGACGGAGTGGCTGATGACGGTGCCCTCCCCCTCCGGTGTTGAAACACACGAGCCGATGGCAGGTGCCCGTTCGTCGAAGTCCTGATAGAGCGGGTGTTCGTACTTCAGACAACACATCAGCCGCCCACACGCCCCCGAAATGCGCATCGGATTGAGCGGCAAGTCCTGGTCTTTGGCCATCCGCACGGACACCGGTTCGAAGTCGACCAGAAAGGTCGAGCAGCACAGCTCGCGGCCGCACGATCCGATGCCGCCGATGACCCGAGCTTCGTCGCGAGCAGACAGTTGGCGCAGCTCGACTCGACCCTTCAGCGTCGCTCCCAAATCACGCACCAGGGCCCGGAAATCCACCCGGTTCGGGGCGCTGAAGTAGATCACCGTTCGGTTCGCGCTCAGTACGTGATCGACGCCGGCGATCTTCATCGGCAGCCCGTGTTCGCGGATCAACCGCTTCGCCGCCACCCGCGCTTCGGCACGCTTCTTCTTTCCCTCCGCCAAAGCCTGTAGATCGTCGTCGGAAGCCAGACCCACCAGCTGCGGCAGCGCGCCGACTTCATCAGCCGTGTATTGCGGCGCCCACATCACCTGAGCGACCTCAGGACCTTCGGGGGTCGGGTATAGAACGTGGTCACCCACGGACGGAGAAAGCGAACCCGGGTCGGCGTAGTAAAGCCGTCCTTTGTCGGTGAACGTGACGGCGCAGATCATGCCCATCGGCTGAGCGTAACCCGGCGGGGCTCAAATCGGCCTGCGCCTGCTGGAAATTCTTCAGTCACGCGTGGCGATCTCGAACCCGGACACCTGACGGCCTAGCTGTCCGAGGACACCGTTACGGCAGTCGGAGGGCAGCCGTCATGGCCTCTACCGCGAATTTCGGTTTCACGTTCAGGTCGATCGCCTCGCGGCACGCGAGCACCTCATCGATGCGCTTCAGCGCACCCGATGAATCGATGGATCGCGCCACCAGCGAAACGTCCTTGGCGAAATCGGGATGGGCCGCGGCCACCGGCGAGCCAGCCTGAACGAGCAGCACGTCACGGAAGAAGCTGGCCAGGTCGACCAGAGCGCGATCGAGGGCATCGCGTTGCAACCGGGTCGCCCGGGATTTCTGCTTCTTTTCGAGTTCCTTCAGGGCCGCAGCACTGCCCCGCGACGCACCGGCGGCACCCTTGCCCGTTCCACCGGCACCGAGCGCGACTTTCATCTCTTCGGTCTCAGTCACGTCCAGCTCGGTCGTCAGCACTTTGGCCTCGGCTTCGGCGGCCTTCACAAGGTGATCGGCGGCCTCGAAACAGGCGTTCAGCGAGGTCAGCTGGGCCGGAATCGCCAGGACGGCTGCGCGGCGATCACGCGCCTGTTCATCGCGTGCGAGTCGCCGGGCCCGGCCGATGTGACCTTGAGCGGCCTGTGCAGCCCAGGTGGCTGTCCGCTCGTCGATGCCGTCGGCAACCAGCACCGCGGCGACGTCGGCGGCCGGCGGGATACGCAGATTCACCACCCGGCACCGCGAACGGATCGTCACGATCACGTCGTCCGGGTGGGTGGACGGCGCACACAGCAGAAAGACGGTTCGATCAGCCGGTTCTTCGATGGCCTTGAGGACGGCGTTGGAAGCGCCCTCGGTCAGCCGGTCGGCATCTTCGATGAGGACGACCTGCCAGCGCCCGAGCGAGGGACGGCGAGCCGAACTGGCGACGACGGCCCGCATCTCGTTGACCCCGATGGACAGACCTTCTGGGACCAACGAACGAACATCAGGATGGCTGCCTGCACGAACCGATCGGCAGGACGTGCACTGGCCACAACCTGGCGTACCGCCCTCGGGTCCCTCGGACCGGTCCGCTCGGAGCTCCTCGGCCCGATCGCATTGCAGAGCAGCGGCGAGCGCCCGCGCGGCCACCGAACGACCCGATCCGGGTGGTCCGGTGAAGAGCCACGCGTGCGTCATAGCGCCCGGTTGCACCGGCCGACCTGCCACCACGTCGGCAGCCGCCGCGGCCGCCTTGGCCAGTTCGGTAATCGCGGCCTGCTGACCGATCAGGTCGTCGAAGACGCTGCTCACTACTCGACCCTTTCCGCGGTCGCCCGCGCCGTCTTCGTCGTGCTGATTGCTGATTCGGCCGGTCCTGATTCGGCCGGTCCCGATTCGGCCGGTCCCGATTGGGTACCGGAAGTCGCGACGACTTGCGCTGTCGGTGGACGCAAGGAGAGCACGCCGAGCACCGTCGTTCGAACTGTTGCGGCGAGCTCGTCCACACTCTTGGTCGCGTCCAGCACCAGGTACCGGTTCGGGTCAGATTCGGCCAGCTTCCGAAAGCCTTGTCGCACCCGTTCGTGAAAGGCGAGGGTCTCGCGTTCCAGACGGTCAGGCCCAACCTCGGCATCTCGACCCTTGGCCCGGAGCAGCCCGATCTCGGGCGGAATGTCAAGCAAGATCGTCAGATCAGGTACGAGGTCTTCGGTCGCCCACCGCGAGACCCGCTTGACATCGTCGGTCGACAGCGTCCGACCCGCGCCTTGATAGGCCAGCGAGGAATCGACGAACCGATCGGTGATCACGACCTCGCCGCGATCGAGGGCCGGCCGGATAATCGTTGCCACGTGATGCGCCCGGTCTGCGGCGAACAACAGCGCTTCGCTCCGGGGCGAGATCGGCTCGTCAGTGTCCAGCAGCAGCTTGCGGATCTGCTGGCCGATGGCGGTGGCACCAGGTTCATGAGTGACGACAACCTGATTGCCCTCAGCGCGAAGGGCCTTTGCCAGCAAATCGATCTGGCTGGATTTGCCGGCGCCTTCGCCACCTTCGAAAGCGATCAACACGCCGCCCGAGTGTAGTCGTCGGCGACCGGACGTATCTCCGCGCAGTGCCGTCATGAGGTCAGCGAGTACCGGGACCTTGCTGCGTTGATCCATTTGCCGGTACGCGAGAACTCCGGACAGGATCGCCAACAGCCCGGCAGCGAACAGCACGATGCGCGTCCCGTCCACCGTGTCGCTGGTACCCGGCAGGGTCCGCGGCCCGATCGTGCCCACGAGTACTGGCACGGCGGCCAGAGCCAGGATCATGACGACCCTGACCATCGATTGGATGAAGGCGAACACCCGCCCGCGCATCTCGTCTTCGATCTCTGAACCGAGCAGCGTCATCCCAGCGAGATAGCCGACGCCCGCGCCGAAACCGACGCCGAGCACCATGATCATCGCGAGCAACACATGCGGCATCAGTGCAGTGAGAGCTAGGCAGATACCGGCGAAAACGATGCTGAGGCCGAACAATCGCCGCCGCGAAACCTCGCGTGCCACCCGCGGTCCGAACGCCATGCCCAGACCAAGACCGACGAAGACCGTGCCGAACAGCACACCGTAGGCAGCGTCGCCACCGCCAAGACTGCGTACGTAGGTCTTGCCCGCACCGATGACGGCGCCTCCAGCGGCGAAGGCGCCGAGAATGCCGAGGATCAGCCCGCGCAGCAAACCGGTGGTGCGGACGAAATGAGCCCCGTCGCGGAGCATCCGCCACAGGCTTGGCTGTGCCTCGCCGACGTGTGCCGCCTGGCTCCGCTGTTGGCTCGATATCTGCCGGATGAAGAAAACCGTGCCTGCGCCGACCAGGAAGGTCGCGGCGTTGAAGTACAGCGCCAGGCCGACCTGGTTGGTGCTGAAGAACGAGAACCGCTCGCTCAAGGCCTGCGAGATCAGCGCCAGCAAGCTGAAGAGTGCTGCTGCACCAACGGGGGTCAACCCGTACGTCGTGATCAGGCTGAGCTGGTTGGCCGTCTCGAGCTGATCCTTACGGACCAGGTTGGGGACGGAGGCATCCTTGGCGGGGTTCCAGAAGAGACCGATGCACTCGATGAGGAAGGTCGCAACGTAGAGAACAGGCAGGGTGTGAGCGATCGGAATTGCAATAAACAGGAAGAATCGCAGAATATCGGTGACGACCATCGTGTAGCGACGGTCGAAACGGTCTGCAAAAGCTCCGGCTAACGGACCAAGGATGACCGACGGGACAAGGCGGACAACCAGCACCAGGCCGAGCGCGTAGTTCTGCGCTTGGTAGCCGGTCGTCAGCTGGGTGGCAAGGGCCGTCGTGGCAAGAAGACCTAGCCAGTCACCCAGGCTCGAGAGACCGGTGCAATACCAGAGTCGACGAAACGGGGTGATCGTGAGAACGCCCTTGATCGCGGCGGCACCGGATACGCCGGCCGGAGCGTCAGGCCCACCGGGAACCGGCGCGCCGGTCGAGGTGTGGCCGCCGCTCTGACGGCCGGAATCACTGGAGATGATTGCTCCTCGCGCTGCTGCTGTTCAAAGGGTGGTGCTTGTGGACCGGAGGTCAAGACAGCCTATCCGGCGGGGCTGTCATCGGTCCTTGGGCAAGCGAACGTGTCTCTCAGCTCATACAAAGGTTGCCGTTGGCCCAGTCCCTGTCCCTGTCCCTGTCCCTGTCCCTGTCCAGAGCTGACCAGATAATCGCTGATTGGGTACGTGCGGCCTAAGCATTCGTCGCACGATTGCTGAGCAGGGTCCGAAGCGCCTTGACGGTCACGGCCAGCTCTCGCTCGTTGAGAGTCGCCACGAGCTCGGCCTCGTAACCCAGCAATGATTCCAACGCTCTATCCACTCGCTTTCGGCCCGCCGCGGTGAGCCTCACCAGGGTTTGGCGCCCGTCGGAAGGATGCGGACGCCTGGTGATCAGACGGCGGTCGGCCAACCGGTCAAGGCGATTGGTCATCGTTCCTGACGTGACATGCGTCGCCTCGATCAGACGCCCTGGCGTGAGTTCAGCGGCGGGCCCACTCCGTCGCAGCGCCGCGAGCACATCGAACTCATGCGCAGCCAGACCGTGCTCGGCAAAAGCCTGCTCGCGCTGATCGTCCAGTAACTGGGCCAGCCTGCGTACCCGGCTGAGCACCTGCATCGGCGCCAGCATCAGGTCTGGCCGCGCGGCTGCCCATGCGGCGACGATCTCGTCCACTTCGTCGGTCATGCGCGTACCTTACCAACTCCCTTGACATCAAGAGATATTATCTTGACGTCAAGAGATTGGAGCACATCAAATGCAGTGGGACCCTACGCAATATGCCCGCTACGCCAACGAACGCAGTCGACCATTCTTCGATCTGGTCGGACAGGTCTTCGCTGAGACACCTGAGCAGGTCGCCGATCTCGGCTGCGGCCCCGGCGAGCTCACGGCCAGCCTCGCTCAGCGGTGGCCCGCCGCGCAGGTTCTCGGCGTTGACTCGTCGCCACAGATGATCGAACGCGCTCAGCAACACGTCAGCGATTCCGTCAAGTTTAGCCTTGGAAACGCTGAGGAATTCGATGCGAGTGGACTCGATGTATTGATCAGCAACGCCCTCTTGCAGTGGGTTCCCACTCACCGGCAACTGATGCTTCGCTGGCTGGACGAACTGAATCCGGGCGGGTGGCTGGCTTTTCAGGTGCCCTCGAACTTCTCCTCACCTTCGCATCAGCTGATGCGGCAGGTGGCCTCGTCGCCACGCTGGGGCGACCTGGTCGGCACCGTGCTGCGTCACGACGACGCCGTGGCCGAACCAGCCGACTATCTCGATCTGCTCGCCGACCCGAGCCGGCACGTCAGCGTTTGGCAGACCGAGTATCTGCACGTCCTGAACGGTGACGACCCCGTTCTGCAATGGGTAAAAGGGACCGGGCTGCGGCCGATTCTCGATGCGCTCGGCGATGACCAGGCCGCCGAATTCGAAGCCGAATATGCCGCGCTGTTGCGACAGGCCTATCCGCCAAGGCCGTATGGCACCGTGTTTGCGTTCCTACGCACGTTTGTCTGCGTCCACAAGCGATGATCGCGAGCGTCAACGTTCAGCTGCCACGATCCGCTGCGCGGACTTCAGGTATCGCTGGTTGATGAATCGCTGTGCGGCACGAGCAATCGGACCACCGAGCCGAGTTATCCAGCTATTCGGACGCGACCAGGAATCGACGCTCACCACGACCCGGTCATCGGCCAGCCAACGCGCCTCGAAAGTCTCCTCGCCGTCCTCGGGATGATCTCGCCTGGTGCGGTAGGTGAAACCGAGGCGACGTGGCTCATCGAATACCTCGATGACATCACAGGAACCGGTGATGGCAAGCGGACCGGATCGTAACGGCCCGACTCGCAGCCGAACCACGTCGCCCACCCGTACCGGCTCGTGGTCGGCTTGGAACTTCACACCGGTACCGCGCTGCATCTGCAGCGACATGATCGCAGCACCCGCAGACCGGAAAGCCACCTCACCGCGGCCGACTTCGGCGCTGAGAGTGAGGTGGCGATACCGACCCGGCACTGGAGCTAGGCCTTCTTCGCAGGAACCTTCTTGGCGGCAACCTTCGTCGAAACAGCCTTTGTGGCAACAGCCTTCTTGGGAGCAGCGCCGGCTTTCTTGGCACCGGCCTTCTTCGCCGCCGCCTTCTTCGCCGGGGCCTTCTTGGTAACCCGTTTCTTGACCGGGCCGCGCGCGCGACGGTCGGCCAACAGCTCCGATGCTCGCTCGTCGGTGATCTCGTCGACCGAGTCATCACGTCGAAGCGAGGCGTTGGTCTCGCCATCAGTGACGTAAGGCCCGAACCGGCCGTCCTTGACCACCATGGGCTGACCCGACACCGGATCGTTGCCCAGTTCTTTCAGCGGCGGCGCAGCGGCAGCCCGACGGCCACGCAGCTTCGGTTGGGCGAAGATCGCCAGCGCGTCGTCAAGCGTGACCGAGAACAGCTGCTCCTCGGTTTCCAGCGAGCGCGAGTCCGTTCCTCGTTTGATGTACGGGCCATAGCGCCCGTTCTGCGCGGTGATCTCTTCACCCTTGCCCTCGTTCGCGGCCGGATCGGTGCCGACCACCCTGGGCAAGGTCAGCAGCTTCGCGGCATCGTCGAGGGTCAGTGTCTCGAAGGACATCGTCTTGAAAAGCGACGCAGTCCGCTCGCCGTCGGTGACGTACGGCCCGTAGCGGCCGTTCTTGCCGGTAATCTCCCGGCCGGTGGACGGATCGATACCGACCTCGACATCGCCAGACGGCGCCGAGAGCAGTTCCTCGACCTTCTCCGGGGTCAGCTCGTCCGGTGCAATGTCTTCAGGCACCGATGCGCGCAGCGCCGAATCGGGACCGCCCTTCTGCACGTACGGGCCATACCGACCCACCCGCACGACGACGTCGGAGTCTGGCCCGAACAGCTGGATCGAGTTCACGCCACGGGCATCGATGTCCTCGAGGCGTTCGGCGATCAGTTTCTTCAAGCCACCTTGCGCCGAGATCCGACCGGCCTGGTCGGCATCGAGTTCAGCGCCTGGGTTCGACCCGAAGTAGAACTTGCGCAACCAGTCCACCCGCGACGTCGTGCCGCCGGCAATCGAGTCCAGATCGTTCTCCACCGACGCGGTGAAGCCGTAGTCGACGAGCCGTCCGAAGTGCCCTTCGAGCAAGCCGACGACCGCGAACGCCACCCAGGTCGGGACGAGCGCAGCGCCCTTCTTCCAGACGTAGCCGCGATCCTGGATCGTCTGCATGATCGAGGCGTAGGTCGACGGCCGGCCGATGCCGAGCTCCTCCATGGCTTTGACCAACGACGGCTCGGTGTAGCGGGCCGGCGGGTTCGTCGAGTGCCCAGACGGCTCGAGCTCGCGGACGGCAAGATCGTCGCCGCGGGTCAGCTGCGGTAGCCGCCGCTCGCTGTCGTCGCGCCCGGCATCAGAATCCGACTCAGCGGCGGTGTCGTCGGTGTCTTCGACGTAGGCACGCATGAAGCCCGGAAAGGTGATCGTGCGGCCCGAGGTAGCGAACTCGGCCCGCTCCTGGGCAACCGAGGTGCCGGCCAGCCTGATCGACATCGTTGTTCCGACCGCATCGGCCATCTGCGAGGCGAGCGTGCGCTGCCAGATGAGCTCGTACAGCCGGAATTCGTCCGAAGACAGCTGCGAGGCCAACTGGCCCGGAGTCTTGAACGAATCCCCGGCGGGCCGAATCGCCTCGTGCGCCTCTTGAGCGTTCTTGACCTTGCGCGAGTAGTGCCGTGGCGCGGCCGGCACGTAGGCATCACCGTAGAGCTCGCGGGCCTGCGCCCGGGCGGCGCTCAGCGCCGTCTCGGACAGGTTTGTCGAGTCGGTTCGCATATAGGTGATGAAGCCGTTCTCATACAGCCGCTGGGCTACCCGCATCGTGACCTGGGAGGACCAGCGCATCTTTCGGCCGGCCTCCTGCTGCAGGGTGGAGGTCATGAACGGCGGGTAGGGACGACGGCGGTAGGGCTTCTCCTCGACCCGGGTGACCGTGAAATCGACGCCCTCGAGTCGGGCGGCCAGGCCGCGGGCACCCGCTTCGTCCAGGTGCAGGACGTCGTTGGATGCCTTGCCGGTCGCGGCGTCGAAGTCGCGACCGGTTGCGATGCGCTCATCGCCGAGGGCGACCAGCGTGGCTCCGAAGGTCTCCGGATCGCCGTCCTTGCGGGTGAGCGGGGCAAACGTGCCCTCGATGTCCCAGTAGTTGGCGGTGTGGAAGGCCATCCGCTGGCGCTCGCGCTCGACCACGATCCGGGTGGCGACGGACTGCACGCGACCTGCCGACAGCCGGGGCAGGACCTTCTTCCAGAGCACCGGTGAGACCTCGTAACCGTAGAGACGGTCGAGGATTCGGCGGGTCTCCTGGGCATCGACGAGGTCGGCGTCGATCTCGCGGGGTTCAGCCACGGCCCGCGCGATCGCCTCAGGAGTGATCTCGTGGAAAACCATCCGCCGGACGGGAACCGTCGGCTTGAGGGTCTGCACGAGGTGCCAGGCGATTGCCTCACCTTCGCGGTCCTCATCTGTTGCCAGGTAGAGCTCGTCAGCGTCCTTCACGAGGGACTTGAGCTTGGTGACCTGAGCCTTGCGATCTGGGCTGATGACGTAGAGCGGTTCGAAGTTGTCGTCGGTGTTGACTCCGAGACGGGCCCAGGGCTGACCTTTGTAGGCCGCTGGGACGTCCGCTGCGTTGCGAGGCAGATCGCGAATGTGACCGATCGATGCCTCGACGGTGTAACCCTGGCCGAGGTAGCCGCCAATGGTCTTGGCCTTGGACGGTGACTCGACAATGACCAGTTTGTTACCGGTCGGCGCTTTCTTGCGTGGTGGCACTTCAACTCTCCTGTCTGTGCTGCCATTGCAGGCAGCGGGTGGTCGCCGTCGCGGGCGACCTTCGCTCGATAGGTTCGCCACGATGTCACGTGTGGCGATCATGGTGCTGCTCCCAGATGCGACACGGGCCCGGCGGTGGCCGAGCCCGCATCAGAATCAACTAATGGGCGCAGGCGGACGGTACCCCACCATTGTTATGAGTGTGTGCAGGTGGTGGGGTAAGACCTCACCGATTGTCTGATTTGGGTAGTTACTCGACGAGTGGTGTCGGCCAGTCATTGCCCGCGCCCGGAGGTGCCTCACCGACCAGTTCGGCCAACCGTCGAAGCCGCTTCAGCGAGGTGACGCGCCATCCCGGGCCGCCGCGCATGCCCACCTCGACGGCTGCGACCCCCAGCTTGGCCAGCTGCGAACCGGCCGCGCGGTGCAATTCGCCATCAGGCTCGGCCACCCCCAACAGATAGCCGGCCTCGTCGCTGCGGCCCGTCGCGATCGCCCACAGTCGAAGTCCCGACGGGCTGAGTGTGAGATCGACCGGCAGCCGCAGTGATGCTCCCCTCGTCCACCGGGCAGCCTCGGCGACCAGCCGGTCAGTGATCTCGGTACGCACGGCAATCAGGTCACCGGGCGCGATCACCGTGTCGGAGGCGAGATCGCGGGCTTGCAGTTCCTCGGCGAGCGCGGCCGCCCGCCACTCGTCGATGACCAGCACGGACAGCCGGGCCGCGCTCGCCCGATCGGTACGCACCCAGTCGCCGCCGGACAGCAGCAGACCATCGAGATCGCGGACTATCGGATCCGCGGCCTCGGCACCGAACAGGGAGAACTGCACGCCGCATTCTGACCCACCCGCTGCCCAGTCCCGCTCATCCGCCCATAAGTGGCGTGTTCAGCCCCCCCCCCCCCCCCCCCCCCCCCCCCCCCCCCCCCCCCCCCCCGTAAACGCCCCCCGTAAACGCATTGTGCGGCCCGAAGTTTCGGTTGGGTGGATCGCAACCGGAACTTCGGGCCGCACTATGGCGTGCAGGCTAGCTGGCTATCGAGGCTCCCGCGGTTGGTGCGTTCGCCGGGTCGTCATTGATCGACGACGCCCGCCGCTTGGCGATGACGACCGCTGCGATGATGACGGCAACTGCGACCAGCGCGATAATGATCCGCGCGGGTGCGTTCGCATCCTTGCCGATCGACAGCTGGACGACGGCCGGTGCGATCAACACCGAGACAAGGTTCATCACCTTGAGCAGCGGGTTGATGGCCGGGCCGGCAGTGTCCTTGAACGGGTCACCGACGGTGTCACCGATAACGGTGGCGGCGTGCGCTTCAGAACCCTTGCCGCCGTGGATACCGTCCTCGACCAGCTTCTTGGCGTTGTCCCAGGCACCACCGGAGTTAGCCAGGAAGACCGCCATCAGCGTGCCGGCCGCGATCGCTCCACCGAGGTACCCGGCCAGCGGGCCGACACCCAGGCCGAAGCCCACCGCGATCGGCGCCATGACTGCGAGCAACCCGGGCGTGATCAGTTCACGCAGCGAGTCGCGGGTGCAGATGTCGACGACGCGTCCGTATTCCGGGCGCTCGGTGCCGTCCATGATGCCGGGGTGATCGCGGAACTGAGCCCGGACCTCGTAAACCACGGCACCGGCAGCGCGAGAAACGGCGTTGACGGCCAGCCCCGAGAACATGAAGACGACGGCCGCGCCGATGATGACGCCGACCAGCGTGTTCGGGCTGATGATCTCGTAGGTGAAGGAGTTCTTGACGAACGTCGACGCGCCGCTGGTATCGCCGACCTTGGCCAGCGCCTGAGTGATCGCGTCCTGGTACGAACCGAACAGCGCGGTCGCAGCCAATACAGCGGTCGCGATCGCGATGCCCTTGGTGATCGCCTTGGTCGTGTTGCCGACCGCGTCGAGCTCGGTGAGGATCTGCGCACCGTCAACGCTGACGTCGCCAGACATCTCCGCGATGCCCTGGGCGTTGTCAGAGACCGGGCCGAAGGTGTCCATCGCGACAATGACGCCGACGGTGGTGAGCAGTCCACAACCTGCGAGCGCAACCGCGAACAGCGCAATCGCGATGGACGAGCCACCCAGCAAGAAGGCGCCGAACACCGCGGCCGAGATCACCAGCGCGGTGTACACAGCCGATTCGAATCCGACCGAGATACCCGCCAGGATGACCGTGGCCGCGCCGGTCAGGGAGCTCCTGCCGACGTCCTGAACGGCCTTGCCTTCGGTGCCGGTGTAAACGCCGGTCAGCCAGAGAATCACTGCCGCCAGCACGATCCCGATGATCACCGCGACGAAGGCAATGAGGGCCGGGTTGCCGCCGTTGGATGCAATATCGCCCGAGACGCCCTTGAACTTCGAGAACTTGCTGGGCAGGTAGGTGAACGCAGCGATGCCGCACAGAACGGCGGAGATGCCTGCCGAGATGTAGAAGCTGCGGGTGATCGTCGTAAGGCCACCCTCGCCGGCGCGAGCCCGGGTGATGAAGACGCCGATGATCGCGGTGATGACACCGATTGCCGGCACGATGAGCGGAAAAAGCAGGCCCTTGGTGCCGAAGGCCACCGATCCGAGGATCAACGAGGCGACCAGCGTCACCGCGTAGGACTCGAAGAGGTCAGCCGCCATACCGGCGCAGTCACCGACGTTGTCACCGACGTTGTCAGCGATTGTCGCGGCGTTGCGCGGGTCATCCTCGGGGATGCCGGCTTCGACCTTTCCGACCAGGTCGGCTCCGACGTCTGCCGCCTTGGTGAAGATACCGCCGCCGACACGCATGAACATCGCGAGCGTGGCCGCACCGAAACCGAAGCCCTCGAGCACCTTCGGGGCGTGGTCGGTGTAGCCGAGGACGACGATGGACGCGCCGAGCAGGCCCAGGCCGACGGTGGCCATACCGACCGCGCCGCCGGTCCGGAACGCGATCCTGATGGCACGTTCACGGCCCTCGCGGTTTGCCGCCGCGGCGACCCGGACGTTGGCCCGGGTGGCCAGCCACATGCCGTAGTAGCCGATGGAGGCGGAGAAGCCGGCACCGACCAAGAAGAAGATCGACCTTCCGACCCGCTGGGCGGTGTCATCGGCAGGTAGCGCGAACAGCATCAGGAAGACGATGACCACGACCACCGACAGCGTGCGGAATTGGCGTTTCAGGTATGCCTGAGCGCCTTCCTGCACAGCTTCAGCGATCTCGATCATCTTCGGAGTGCCCTGATCGGCCGCGAGGACTTCACGGAATAGGAAAAACGAGAAGACCAGAGCGACGATGGCTACAAGGCCAATCACCGCAACCAGTCCCTTGTCGCCTGATGAAAACGCCGAGTCGGCGAGCACAGACGACCCTTGGGACAACGCCATGCGAGAAACTCCTTCGACCTTCGAGACTCGTATGTGGGGATCGCTTCGTCAGCGACGAACACGTGAGGCACGTCGTCGACAATTGGCGTCGATCGACTGTGCTGTGTGTCGGCTCACTGTCCGAAGCGGCTGCGGCGGAGTCTATGGGACAGGCCACCGCGTTGGGCGTGTCGTGGGTCACTCTAAGGCACTTTGAGGTCACATTGCAGTGACGTACGGGTCATCTGACCGTGATATTGCCTGCTCAGAACTGGGCTGAATTCAGGGTCCGGGCCCCGCGCTCAGGCGGGCACCGCCGCAGGCTCAGGCGGTCGAAGAGGGCAATGACCCGGTCGCGTCGGCTCCCGCGGCCTCGGAGACCGAGCTGTAGATCGAGAAGACCTCGTGCAGGCCGGTTATCCGGAACAATTTCAGCAGTCGTTCAGCCGCGCACGCCAGCCGGAGCGTCGCACCTTTCTCTTCGGCACGATTCCGGGCCGCCACCAGCGCTCCGAGGCCAGTCGAATCGATGAAGCCGAGGTTCGTCAGATCCACGATGACAATTTTCGATCCGTCGTCAATGGCCGAAATGAGCCGGTCGCGCAAGTGCGTCGCCGAATGCAGGTCGACTTCGCCACGAACCTCGATGACCACCTGATCATCAATCGTGTTCTTGCTCAAGCTCAGGTCCACAACAGCCCCTCCGACCACTCTTTCGGCACGCACCTGCTCTTGCGACGGCACGTAGATGAACGCTTCAACTCCAGGGCACTCGCGCAGGCGAAACACGTGCGGCGCCCGTCTGAGCGGCGACGCTGCGTTCGCGTGAGCGACAATGAAGACAGTTTTCTGACAGCCGACTTGCAGTCATCATCGTGCCATAGGTGAGCCGTTCAGGCCTGCCGAGGACCAGAACGGAAGCGCATCGCCATCAACACCGTCGATCACCCGTTGCTGGCCCGGCTGGTGAGCTCCTGCCCACCCGAAGAGTCCCCCTTGCGCCATGTCGAGCAGGTACCAGGACAACTCGAGACGGTTGACCGCTGGCCATCGTGGGTACCCGCCGAATTGGTGGCTGCTCTGGGTGCGTCAGGCGTGCTGGCACCATGGCCGCACCAGGTGGAAACAGCGGAGCTGGCCTGGTCGGGGCAGTCGGTTGTGATTGCAACCGGAACCGCAACCGGCAAGTCGCTCGGATATCAGCTTCCGGCGCTGTCTGCCGTCCTTGCCGACGACCGGGCTCGGACGCTCTACCTCTCACCCACCAAGGCCCTGGCCGCCGATCAGTTGAGATCAATCGACGCGCTCGGCCTCGGCGGCATTCGCGCGGCGACGCTCGACGGCGACACGCCCATCGACGACCGTGACTGGATCCGCCAGCACGCCAACGTCATCCTTTCCAATCCCGACATGATCCATCGGTCGGTCCTGCCGCAGCACGAACGATGGGCATCGGTCTTCCGTCGACTGAAATTCGTGGTGATCGATGAATGCCACCATTACCGAGGCATGTTCGGTTCGCACGTTTCGCTCGTCCTGCGCAGGCTGCGACGCTTGTGCGCGGCGTACGGATCCGCACCGGTTTTCGTGCTGGCCTCAGCGACCTCACGGGCACCGGCGGATTCCGCGTCTCGATTGGTTGGGCTCAAGGTCGTGTCGGCCGAGCTGGATTTCGCACCGCGCGGTGCTCGGACGTTCGCGCTGTGGGAGCCGCCGCTGAGTCCACTGCGCGGCGAGAACGGTGCACCAGTTCGCCGGGCCGCCGGCTCGGAAGCCGCGAGGCTACTTGCGGATCTGGTCATCCAGGGCGCCCGCACGCTGGTCTTCGTTCGGCCCCGAAAGGGCGCTGAGCTGACCGCGATGACTGCCAAGCGCCACCTCGAGGCAGCTGGCGCGGGTGAGCTGGCGGGCAAGATAGCGGCATATCGGGCCGGCTACCTCGCTGAGGAGCGTCGATCGTTGGAGGCCGCACTGGCCAGCGGCGAGCTGCTCGGCGTCGCCTCGACCAACGCCCTCGAACTTGGCGTCGATATCGCCGGACTCGATGCGGTGGTGCTCGCTGGCTATCCGGGCACTCTCGCCTCACTGTGGCAGCAGTCCGGGCGGGCCGGGCGCCGCGGGCGTGAGTCGCTCGTGGTCTTGGTGGCCAGGGACGACCCTCTCGACATGTATCTGGTCAATCATCCGCGGGCCATCTTCGGTTCGTCGGTGGAGGCAACGGTGACCGATCCGACAAATCCGTTCGTTCTGGGACCGCAGCTTTGCTGTGCTGCCGCCGAACGGCCGCTGTCAGAGGCGGACGTCGAGCTGTTCGGTGGCGAGCCGGCCCGGGTCGTGCTTGATGAACTCGTGCACCGAGGTGTGCTGCGCCGGAGGGCGCGAGGCTGGTATTGGACCGACCGTTCGTGGCCACGGGCCGATATTCGCGGTTCAGGCGGTCAACCGGTCACTCTGGTCGAAGCCGGCTCGGGTTCGTTGCTAGGCACCGTGGACCACGCGACCGCGCCGGGCACCGTGCATCCCGGTGCCGTCTATCTGCACCAGAGTCGGTCGTTCATCGTTGACGATCTGGATCTGGACCGATCCGTTGCCGTCGTCCATGCCGAGGATCCAGAGTGGACGACGAACCCGCGCGAGATAACGGATATCTCGATTCTGGAGGTGGAACAGACCTGCGAGTCGTCCGGCGTGCGCATCTGTTTCGGATCAGTCGAGGTCTCGAATCAGGTCACCAGCTATCAGCGGCGGCGGCTGTCCGGAGAGATTCTGGACGAGATCGCCCTCGACATGCCGCTGAATCGCCTGGTCACAAAGGCGGTTTGGTACACCCTGGACGACGCGGTGGTGATGGATTCCGGGCTCGATTCGGACAGATCTGGATCTGGTGCCAGCCCGCTGGACCTGCCGGGTGCCTTGCACGCAGCAGAGCACGCCGCGATCGGGCTGCTACCTCTCTTCGCAACGTGCGACCGATGGGATATCGGCGGCGTTTCCACTGCGAGACATGCTGATACGGGCTTGGCCACGGTCTTCGTCTACGACGGCCATCCCGGCGGGGCCGGCCTCGCCGCGCACGGGCACAGCGTGCTGGCTGACTGGCTGAGAGCAACCCACGAGGTCATCACCAGCTGCGAGTGTGCTGAGGGTTGCCCATCGTGCATCCAGTCACCCAAATGCGGTAACGGCAACAATCCCCTGTACAAAGCAGGTGCTTTGACCGTGCTCCAGCTAGTGCTGGACGCGCTGGCCTAGCTCATCACCTAACTCATCGGCCACCGCGTCACTGCGAGCCGCCTTCAGTTGGCGAGAAAGGCCCCGACGCGTGCCTTGGGACGACCGATGATGGCCCGGCCGTTGCGCACCAGAACCGGGCGCTGCATGAGTGGGGGGTACTTCACGAGCAGATCTGCAACTGCCTCAGGCGTCACATAATCTTCGGCAATCAGGTTCTGCTGCTTGAAGAAGTCGTCCTTGCGGACCAAATCGGCGGCGGGGTCTTCGAGCTGCTTGATCAGGTCGAGCAGGGCGTTCCGATCGAGTGGGGTCTTGAGATACTGAACGACGTCGACATCGAGTTTCGCCGACTGGATCTCCTCCAATGCGTGCCGAGAGGTAGAGCAGGCGGTGTTGTGGAGCAGGGTCAGATCGGCCATGACGGCAAGCCTAGTAGAGGTCAGGGCGATTGATCGCCTCGGACTTGACCGTCGGCAGCGCCGTTGCGCTGGCCGTTCGCTGCGCCCGCTACGGCGGGAAGACGGCCCGCTCTCGCTCGTGCTGTCACCTGCCGAGCACCCGCGATCGGCAGCCGAACCTCGGCGTTGACGACAACGGTGACCGTGCCCGTCCGGCCGCTTGCATCGATCGCTGTCACACACGACGCGACCGCGGCCTGGTTGCTCGCTGCAATGCGTCGCGCGGCAGCGCAGGAGTCTCCCCCGGTACCGATCTGTTGCGCCGCGGCGAGTGCGGCGAGGTCTGCCGAACGTTCGGCCCGATGACGAGCGAGCACCGCAGCCGTCCTGGCCACCCCCACGATCGCCACCGTCATGATCAAAGTCGCGAACGCGAACACCCACAACGTCGCCGAACCCACATCGTTGGCCGAAGACTCACCAACCACAGCGCGCCGCAGTAACCGCACCCGGAGACGTTGAATACCGCAACCGGTCATGGCGGATCGGGTGAGCTGTCGGAGTTGGACGCGTCCGGCTCCGTGGCGGCCACTGCCGTCTCAGACACTGTCAGCGGCGGCAACCACCGCACCGGGCGCAGCTGCATTCCTACCGTCACGCTCGTGTCGCCTGCCACCACCACGGTCGACACCGTCACCGGCCGGCCCGCTGCCGCCCGCGCGAGAGCACCGGCGCTCGCGGCATCACCCCTGGCCACCGCACGAGCAGCCTCCCGCGCTGAATCGGCACACCGCACCCGCGCCTGACCAACACCAACCGCCGCAACCCCCACCAGAGCCAACACCACCAGCACCGGCAACGCAGTCGCGAGCTCAGCGGTGACCATGCCCCGATCGCCCAGATCACCCCCGCCGCCTCGGCGCACGCGCGAATGCACGCCCACAAACCACCTACAGCGAGACATGCAACGCCGAGGTCACGATGTCCGACAGAGCAGACTGCACCGCAGGCGACTGCACAACCTTGAACAACACCGCAGCAAAGGCAACCGCCGCCACCGTCCCAACCGCATATTCGGCGGTGCTCATCCCAAGCTCGTTGTCACTTATCCTGCTTCCCTTTACCCGCTGGGCGATTCGTCTGAAGGAGTTCATGCCGATCAGCCAACCGTCGCTCGCCTCGGTGTGGGTCGTCAGGAGCGCGCCTGTGGACGACGCTCCGTCCTGTGAACAGCCACCGTCGGCGCCTAACGCGTCAGGACATGGGCAACATCGTTCAGGATCGACGGGTCGCAATGGGATTTACTCAGTCTGACTTAGCGGGTATGGCCAACGTCAGCCGGATGTGGCTCCACCAGGTCGAGACCGGCCACGGCGGCGCGTCTCTGGCAAAGCTGCTCCAGCTACTCGGTGCGCTGGGCCTGTCGCTCGATGTCCGCGAGCGCGAAACGTCGCAGCTCTCGCTGCGAGCCGCTATGGGCCACGGCCGCCGGGACGAGTCGCGCAGAGACGACTCGAGCCGATGACCCCCCGCTCAAGCCGAAAGTGCTGGAGGTCGTCCTCGCGGGTGTCCACGCGGGGCAGCTCATCCAGAACGCTCAATCGGCGGTTGACGTGTCGGGGCAGATCAGCCGTTGACGGCGACGACGATCGCGATCGCGGCACACACAATGCCGAGCACGAGAAACACCCATTTGGCGCCAGCTTGCCCGGGCAGTTCCATGACGATGGCCCGGTCGGGGTTCTGGGGCTGATAGGAGACCTGCACGCTGGTGCCGACTTCGGGACGCCCGGTGCCACTGAGGCTGGCCGTTACCCGATGAAGCTGCCCCGTCGAGTCGGTGAATTCCACCACGGGGGCATACGTCCTGGTCCGCTGAGAGCGGCCGTTTTGGGGGATGTTGGCAGACGGACTCATCCGCTTCGCCTCGATGGCGACGATCGTGCCGGCGACGATCGTCCCTTTACGGGCTCGCCATCCTTGGCTGAAAAGGCCGATAGCACCGATCAAACCGACTGCGCCCATGAATCCGAGCGCCCACACGACCGCCATGCTTCGAAGCTTGGACCATGATCATCCGGATGCAGAATCATTTGTGGCAGGGATCATGTCGAAGCGTCCAAAGCGAGAACTCCGTCCTTGCTCACCCTGGCGGGGTGATGCACTCGGATGCGCGGCAAGGCCATCGTGGTGTCCGATCCGGCTACGGTTTCTGGCGCCAACCGAAGGCGCGATGCGCAACGTCGAAAGGGCCCGCGATGGAAAACGCGACCACGACGCGGTCACGTCCGGGCGCCGAACCGCGACAGATCGGATGACCCATGGTGCCGCCCGAAAGGCATGACGAGACCGAGCCCTCGACGCCGACGCCGGACGCAGAGCAGGACGGAAGCGAAGAGGTACGCCCGGTCCGTGTGCGCCGCGCCGCCGGACTCTACGGGCTCGTCGTGACTGCGGCCGTGCTGGCGTCGGCAGGGGGTCAACTCCACACCGTGCCGTTGGTGCTGGCTGTCTTTGTCACCCTTCTCGTGTACTGGCTGGCCGAGGAATACGCCGAAGTGGGAGAGCACGCCAGCGCTGGGCACTTACCGTCGTGGCCGCAGATTCGCTCCGGCTTGGCACACAAGTGGCCGATGGTCAGCGCGTCCTACGTACCTCTGCTGGCCTTGGCCGTGGCCCGACTACTCGGGGCATCTGCGCCCGGCGCCGCCTACACGGCGCTGGGCGTCACCGTCGCGATGCTCACCTACTACGGCTGGTCGGCGGGTCGTGCTCTTCACCTGCGCGGCGGTGGCCTGCTGGTGATGACCAGCGCGGCGGGAGGATTAGGGGTGGTCATGATTCTGCTGAAGATCACCATCTCGCACCTGCACTGATCCTGCTCGGTATCCGCGGTGATGCGCTATCCGCTGTAATGCCAAGTGATTCCGTGCCGATCAGGATGCCCTCGCCGTCTTGGTCCAGCTGGTCGCGAGCCAGCACCTGGCCTGTGAATCGGACTCACACGCCGAGGCTGCTCTTGACTGATTCCAGAAAATGGGACAACCTCTGAGAGTGTCCACGACGTCGGGTATCGAAAATTTGTTGCGCGGGGCCTCCCTACGGGTAACGCGTCCCAGGGTGGCCGTCCTATCGGCCGTTTACCAACATCCGCACGCCGACACCGACCACATTCTCGGTGTCGCGCGTCAGGATCTCGGCGAGGTGTCGCACCAGGCGGTCTATGACGTGCTGCGGGCACTGACAGCCGCGGGACTCGTCCGCCGGATCGAGCCGGCAGGCTCTGTGGCCCGTTATGAGTCGAGGGTCGGCGACAACCACCACCACGTCGTGTGCCGATCATGCGGCATCATCGCCGACGTCGATTGTGCCGTCGACACCACGCCTTGCCTGACCGCTTCCAACGACCATGGCTTCGCGATCGACGAGGCCGAGGTCATCTACTGGGGCGTCTGCCCCGCGTGTTCCACCGAACAAAGTGCCTGAGTGCACCTCTGAAGTCATCACTGATTACGCCCACTGATCACACCCGCTGAACCCGGAAGGATTTTCCAGTGTCTGACAGTCCGAACGCCGTTGTTGGAGAGATGAACGAGGAGAGCGGAGGCCAGTGCCCTGTTGCGACCGGGCATCCGAACCATCCGACTGAAGGCGCGGGAAACCGAGTCTGGTGGCCGAACCAGCTCAACCTCGCGATCCTGCGCAAGCACCCAGCGGTCGCAAACCCGATGGGCGAGGACTTCGACTACGCCGCAGAGTTCGCGACCCTCGACCTCGATGCCGTGCGCAGCGACGTCGCGCAGGTGCTGACCACGTCGCAGGACTGGTGGCCGGCCGACTTCGGTCACTACGGGCCGTTCTTCATCCGAATGGCGTGGCACAGTGCGGGCACGTACCGCATCAGCGATGGACGCGGCGGTGCTGGCGCCGGTATGCAGCGTTTCGCGCCCCTCAACAGCTGGCCCGACAATGGCAACCTCGACAAGGCCCGCCGGCTGCTCTGGCCGATCAAGCAGAAGTACGGCCGCAAGATCTCCTGGGCTGACCTGATCATCCTGGCCGGCAACGGCGCTCTCGAGTCGATGGGGTTCAAGACCTTCGGCTTCGCCGGCGGTCGGGAAGATGTCTGGGAACCCGACGAGGACGTCTACTGGGGTCCCGAAGACACCTGGCTCGGCGACGAGCGTTACACCGGTGACCGTGAGCTGGAGAACCCGCTCGCAGCTGTCCAGATGGGCCTGATCTACGTCAATCCCGAGGGGCCGAACGGCGTCCCCGACCCGGTGGCGTCGGCCCGGGACATCCGCGAAACCTTCCGGCGGATGGCCATGAACGACGAGGAGACGGTCGCGCTGATCGCGGGCGGCCACACCTTCGGCAAGGCACACGGCGCAGCCGACCCGGACGAGTACGTCGGCCCCGAACCCGAGGGCGCGCCGCTGGAGGAGCAGGGGCTCGGTTGGAAGAACTCCTTCGGCACCGGCAAGGGCAGAGACGCGATCACCAGCGGGATCGAGGTCATCTGGACGTCCACCCCGATCACGTGGGACAACAGCTTCTTCGAGAACCTGTTCGGGTACGAGTGGGAGCTCACCAAGAGCCCAGCCGGGGCCAACCAGTGGCAGCCGAAGGACGGTGCCGCGGCCGGAACCGTGCCAGACCCTGAGGATCCATCGGTGAAGCGCACGCCGATGATGCTGACGACCGACCTCGCACTCCGGTTCGACCCGGTGTACGAGCAGATCTCGCGACGCTTCCTGGCGAACCCGGACGCCTTCGCGGACGCCTTTGCCCGAGCCTGGTACAAGCTGACGCACCGTGACATGGGTCCGCGGGAACGCTACCTCGGCCCGCTGGTACCGCAGGAAACGCTGATCTGGCAGGACCCGGTCCCTGAGGTCGACCACGAGCTCGTCAACTCCGAGGACGTGGCAAACCTCAAGAGCCAGATCCTCGCCTCGGGCCTGTCCGTCGCGCAGCTGGTCTCGACCGCGTGGGCATCGGCGTCGACGTTCCGCGGCAGCGACAAGCGCGGCGGCGCAAACGGGGCACGCATCCGACTCGAACCTCAGAAGGACTGGGAGGTCAACAGTCCCGACGAGCTGGCAACGGTGCTGCGCACCCTGGAGAGCATCCAAGAATCGTTCAATGGCTCCCAGACCGGCGGCAAGAAGATCTCGCTTGCCGATCTCATCGTGCTCGGCGGCAGCGCCGGGGTCGAGCGGGCCGCAAAGGCCGCGGGCCAGGATGTCCAGGTTCCGTTCACCCCAGGGCGCACCGACGCGTCTCAGGAGCAGACCGATGTTGAGTCCTTCGCCGCGCTCGAGCCGACCGTGGACGGGTTCCGCAATTACCTAGGAAAGGGCCACCGGCTGCCGGCCGAATACCTGCTGGTCGACCGGGCGAACTTGCTGAATCTGAGTGCGCCCGAGATGACCGTCCTGGTCGGCGGCCTGCGAGTGCTGGGCGCGAACTTCGCCCAGTCCCGGCTCGGGGTCCTGACCTCAACGCCCGAATCGCTGACCAATGATTTCTTCGTGAATTTGCTCGACATGGCCACGACATGGACGGCGGCGTCCGAGGAAAGCGGAGAACCGGCCACCTACGAGGGCCGCGACCGCGCCACGGGTGAGCTGAAGTGGACCGGTAGCCGGGTCGACCTGGTCTTCGGTTCGAACTCGGAGCTTCGTGCACTCGCGGAGGTCTATGCGAGCGATGACGCGAAGGAAAAGTTCGTGCGGGAGTTTGTCGCCGCCTGGACCAAGGTCATGAACCTCGATCGGTACGACCTTTCTGCCTGATCCGCCTGATCCGCGTGACCAGCTGTTTCACCTGTTGATCCGTTCCGAGATGTCCAGGTCGGCCTTCACGGCCGACCTGGACATTTTTCGTTCTCTCGTCGCTGCTGCGTCAAGCCCCAGTCCGCTTCGCAACCAAGGGTTGCTAAGCACGGCGACGCTTGCTAGCGTTATTACGCAACCATTAGTTGCTTAACCTTGGAGGAACGATGAATGGTCAAGAGTTCACGACTGCCATAACGGTGGATCAGACCCCGCAGGAAGCCTTCGCGGCAATCAATAACGTCCGCGGATGGTGGCTGGGCGAAATCGACGGTGACGCCGACCAGCTCGGGTCTGAGTTCACCTACCGCTACGAGGATGTCCATCGAAGTACCCAAAAGGTAACCGAGTTCGTCCCTGGCAAGACGGTCGTTTGGCGAGTGGTAGAAGCGCATCTCAGCTTTGCCGACAACAAGACCGAATGGGAGGGGACGGAAATTCGGTTCGACATCTCGAAAGCGGGCAATCGGACGGAGGTCCGATTCACCCACCTGGGTCTGGTGCCCGAGTATGAGTGCTTCGATAGCTGTTCGAACGCGTGGACCTTCTTGGTCAACGATAGTTTGCGAAGTTTGATCAGCACGGGCGTCGGGGCCACCCGGCCACTGACGACCAGCCAGTAACAACCAGCCAGTAACAACGCCTGGACGATGAAAGTTTCAGCAATCCGGTAAGGCCAGTGCGACCGTCCGCGCCTGGGGCCACGATTCGGTGGCCGCACTGGCCTAGTAACGTCCTCGTCTTATGGACCTTTCGGTAACAATGACCGGCGCGGGCGATCCCCTCGTCTTGCTCGTTCACGGCGTTCTCGACAGCGGACGGTCCTTCAACCGCGTCACCGAGATTCTCGACTCCAAGTGCCGCATGCTCCGCTACGACCGTCGTGGCTACGGCTCCTCAACCGACGCAGCCGGCACGCCCGCGGATTTCGAGTCACACGTAGACGACCTGATCGCCGTATTGGACAACCGTCGAGCCGTCGTCGTCGGTCATTCCTTCGGCGGTGTCGTGGCCGCCGGGGCAGCGGTTCGGGCGCCAGAACTCGTCAGCGCCCTGGTCATGTATGAGTCTGTGATGGCATGGGTTCCTGGGTGGGACGACCGGCTCCGACAGCTTTTGTGGGGCGAGGACCCTGAAGACGCCGGACTGCGCCTGATGTTCGGTGCTAGGTATGACGAGATGAGCGCCGAGGAACGATCGCGGCGCCGCGTACAGGCTAGGTCGTTCGTCGTCGAAGAACGCGGAGTTCGCGGGGAGACGCCGCCCTATGACATCGCCGAGCTCCAGATGCCCGTCGTATACGGCTACAGCGACACCTTTCCAGTCGTCTCGATGCAGAATCACTTGACCGATGTCCTCGGTCAGGTCGACCTGGTATCGGTTGCCGGCGGCGGACACAACGCCCACCGCACGGCACCCGAAGCGTTCGCCGATCTCGTTCTGTTAGGGATCGAGCGAGCCTCGCAATCCGCCGATCGGACTGCGCTACAGAGTGAGGCAGAACGGATGCCCGGCAGGATCGGCGAAGACCCGGAAGCGCTCGCCGCCACCGTTTAGCCGTGAAGCGCCAAGCTCGAGCGCGCGCGCCTCACCTGAATCGAGGTCATCGACGGTGATGTCGAGATGCGCCTGTTGCGGACGTGCTGGGTCCGGCCAACCCGGTGGCGTGTACTCGCCAACCTGCTGGAACATGATGCTCTTGTCATCGCCTGCTATCAACGCTCCTTCTGGCCCGTCGTAGGTGATCTCCATACCTAGCAGTTGCGCGTAGAAGCGAGCCAACGGCAAAGCATCCGCCGTGTCGATGGTCACCGCGAAGAGCTTCATGACCGGGCCGACTCCCTCCGCCTGGCACAGGTCGAAGGGGTGACCGGCCGGATCGGCCAACGTGATCCATGTCGGACCGTCCGCCAGCCGGGTCGCCCCCAGTTCGATCGCCCGCACGGCCGCGGCCTCGATGCCGTCGACCTGCAGATCAAGGTGGAACTGCTGTGGAAGCTTCTGACCAGGCCACTGGGGTGGCAGGTGGTCGGGGGCAAACTGGAAGCCCACCTCCTGGCCGTCTTCGGCGCGGATCGTGATCCAGTCCGAATCCTTGCGCGCAATCTCCCACCCGGCCAGCGCGGCGTAGAACGAAGCGAGCGTGTCGATGTCCCGCGCATCAAACGCGGCGAGTTCCAAACGTCCGGTGACTGTCATGCGGACAATTCTGCGCCCGACCTCCGACAACGCGATGGCTCCGAACCAACCGTTTGCCGAGTCACCCAGCTTTGGTCAGTCAGGAGACGCTCTCGTTGAGATCGGCGATCTCACGCGGGTCCAGGTGAATTCCCGCCGCGGCGACGTTCGCCTCGAGGTGCTCGACCGATCCGGTACCTGGAATCGGCAAGATGGCCGGTGAGCGCCCAAGCAACCAGGCGAGCACGACCTGCAAGGCAGTGATGTCGCGCCGCTTCGCGATCTCGACGATCGTGGCGTTGCCCTCGGCCTCTTGAATCGGAGCCCAGGGCAGGAATACCAGGCTCTCCTGTTCGCACAGGTCGATCAACGTCTCCGAATCACGGTCGGTCAGGTTGTAGCGATTCTGGATCGACACGACCGGCGTAAGTGTCTGCGCGATGCGAAGTTGCTCCTCGTTGACGTTCGATACTCCGATGTGCCGGATCTTTCCTTGATCCTTCAACTCAACCAGGGCACCAACCGACTCCGCATAAGGGACCCTCGGATCGGGGCGGTGCAGCTGATACAGCGGAATCTGTTCGAGGCGCAACCGCTGCAGGCTGCCGTCGCACGCGGATTTGAGGTGTTCCGGATGTGCATTGATCGGCCACTCACCGGGGCCGGTGCGCTCGAGGCCACCCTTCGTCGCAATCACCAAATCGTCCGGGTACGGGTACAGCGCTTCGGCGATCAAGGTTTCGCTGATGTGCGGTCCGTAGGAGTCGGCGGTATCGATGAAGTTCACTCCGAGCTCGATCGCCCGTCGAAGCACAGCTCGGGCTACCTCCAGGCTCGGCGGTGGCCCCCAAATACCCGGACCGGTAAGGCGCATCGCGCCGAAACCAAGGCGGTTCACGGTGAGGTCCCCGCCGATATCGATGGAACCAGCCTCAGATGCCAATACAGCGTTGCTCATTGCTCCTCCTTCTGGTGGCGCGTGTCCCGATCAACGCATGCGAGCTTGTTGTGCGATCCGGGTGCGGGCCACAGTCGATTCCGTTCAGCGCTTGCGCGCGATGGTGAGGCCGTCGAATGCCGTCAATATCAGGGCCTCGACCCGGTCATCGGCCACGACCCTGTCGTTGAAAGCCCGAAGCGCCACCGCGTTCGCATCGGCGATGGTCTCATCAACGATGTCGCCGCTCCAGAGCACGTTGTCCGCGAGTAAAACGCCGCCCTGACGTACCCGCGGAACCAGCTCATCCCAGTACGACAGGTAGCCGGGCTTGTCCGCGTCGATGAAGACCAAATCGAGGTCGGCCTCCATCGGCAGCGATTTCAACGTCTTGATGGCCGGATCGAGGCGCAGCTCGATCCGATCACTCAGTCCGGCTCGCTCCCACGCGCGCCTGGCGATCGACGTCCACTCCTCGCTGACGTCACAACACAGCAACGAACCGCCATCGACCAAACCGCGTGCGATGCAGAGACTCGAATAACCCGTGAACGTTCCGACCTCCACGGCCCGGCGGGCTTGGACGAGCCGGGCCATCATCGTCAGGAATTGACCCTGATCATCGCCGATCTGCATACCGGCGGCGCTGCCCAACTCTGCAGTCTCCTTGTGCAGCTGGCGAATCACATCGTCCGGCAACCACTTGCCATGATCGACTGCGTAGTCGCGTACCGCTTCTGTGACCGTGAAGTTACGCATGGTCCCAGGCTAGTCCGGGGATGAGGTATGAAGAACTATGGCCAAGCAGGCAGTGGCGCAGGTGCTCGCAGCCGATCGCGATGCCACCCTCGCTCGGATCGCCTCGATGACGGCAGACCTCGAGGCGATCGCGGCGGCTGCGGTGGACAGCAACCTCGACGACGAGCACGACCCCGAAGGATCCACAGTGGCGTTCGAACGCGAGCAACTGGCAGCGGTTCGAGCGGCCGCGCAAGCGCACCTCGCTGACATTGAAGCGGCGCTCGTCAGGCTGGACGCCGGCCGCTACGGTCTGTGCGAGCGATGCGGCGAAAACATCGCGCAGGAACGGTTAGCGCTGCTACCTGGGGCGCGGCTGTGCATCACCTGCGCCGCACGAGCAAAACGGTGATAGCCATACGGTGACGATCGAAGGGTGACGGCCGAGCGGTGACGATCAACCGCCCGTTGGGGCGACGTGCACCTTCGTTTCGGTGTTCGGGCGACGCAGTCGCTCAAACGCGTGTGGAAGGTCATCCAGTGACACGACCGAACTGATGAGCATCTTCGGGTCGACATGACCGGCAGCCATCACATCAGCCACATGCTGAAAGTCGCCCATCGTGTAGGCGACCGGGAACTGCAGGCTGACTGCCTTCATCCCCGCCATAGCGGGCACCAGCATGTCAGGTGATGTGCAAAAGCCCATCGATACGACCTGCCCAAAAGGGCGGACGTGCCCGACGGCCCGGGTCAGCCCACCAGGAACGCCGATGCACTCGAAGACCACGTCTGGAGGGCCCCCGAGGGCCTCGATGGCCTCACCGATCTCGTTCTCACCGGACTGGACGAAGGCGTCGGCGCCCATGCTGATTGCCATCTCGGCCCGCAGCGGTGATCGCGACATAGCAACGATCCGCGCGGCACCCGACCGACGAAGCCAATAGACGGTGCAGAGCGCGAGAGCGCCTGCACCGAGCACGAGGATGCGCGCATCGCGGTGAAGGGCGGCCAGCCGCGTGGCGTAGCGGCCCACGGCCAGCGGCTCGACGAGTGCGCCATCAGCAACCGACAGCGCGCTCGACAGCTTGATCGCCGTACTGGTCGGAACGCGAAGGAATTCACCGAATCCACCGACGACACCTGGCCAACCGAAGCAGAGCGTGACGTTGTCGTGCCTGCACGCCTCGCACTCACCGCAACCGGTCGAGGGCAACGCGGTGATCACATCACCCACCCGGTAGTCGTGAACTGCTGAGCCCAGTTCTACTACGACGCCCGCGTATTCGTGGCCCATTACGGAGCCTTCCGGCATGCCGGATTGCTCCCCCGACGTCAGGTGAAGGTCTGTGCCACAGATGCCACACCGATGTACCTCGATTATGACGTCATCGGGCCCGGGTTCAGGATCGGGCAGCGTCTCCAAGGCCAGCGGTTGGCCGACGCCGCGAAAGACGGCCGCTCTCATCGCGACGTTCCCATGTCTGCGAATCCCCTCACGCTGAGGCTGAATCGGTCCACGTCGTCGCAGACACGTTGTAGAACATAGCCCTCGACCGCCGCCAGTGTCGCGCGGGCAATTGAGGAGCGTTTCGCCACGTCGCGTGCTCATCATGGAGTAGGCACGAGCACTTACTGCGATCAAGACACCGAAGAAGATCTGAACCGCATCCAACGAGGAAGAACCCATGCTAAACATCGACGCAACGCTGGAATGTATCAATGTGTAACGACCCGACGAATTTCGGACAGGCCGCTGAGTCCGCGCCGCGTGCCGCTGCCGGCATCGCCGTTGATCCGATACCGCTGGAGCCGGTCGACGAGCTCGTCATCACGACGCTCGTCGACAACGTCTACGATGCCCTACTCACCGGAGACGAGACCACCACCCGAGCACCGTTCGACGTCGGTACGGCACGAGCACCGCAGTTCGAGTCCGGGTCGACGACAGTGGGACTGATGGCCGAGCACGGTTTCTCAGCCCTCGTCAGCGTGCGCCGCGGCGAAACGACCACGACCCTGCTGTTCGACACCGGCCTCTCACCGGATGCGATGGTCATCAACGCTGACCGGCTCGGCCTCGACCTCTCGCAGATTCAAGCGATCGTGCTCAGCCATGGCCACTTCGACCATGCGGGCGGCCTTGCCGGGATGGCCGGCAAACGAGGTGTCCAATCGTTGCCGATGGTGGTTCACCCGATGATCTGGACACGGCGGCGACTAGCGGTTCCCGGACGGGAGCCGGAGGAGCTGCCGACCCTGAGCAAGCGGGCATTGCAAGGTGAGGGCTTTGCCATGATCGAACGGCGGGAGCCCTCACTCCTCGTGGACGGGTGCGTTCTGATCACCGGAGAGGTCGATCGAACCACCGACTTCGAACACGGAATGCCGCCGACGCACCAAGCCTGGAACGGGTCGACCTGGCAACCTGACCCGCTGGTGCTCGACGATCAGGCCCTGGTCGTGCAGGTGCGCGGCCGCGGTTTGGTCGTCCTGACCGGCTGCGGGCACGCCGGCGCGATCAACATCGTCCGGCACGCACAGCGGCTCACCCAGGTGCCCGTTCTCCACGCTCTGATGGGAGGTCTGCACCTTGGCGGCCCGGCATTCGAACCGATCATCGGTCGCACAGCTGACGCGCTCACCGAGATGGCGCCAGCTCTCGTGGTAGCCGGCCACTGCACTGGTTGGCGCGCTCAGCACGCCCTGGCGAAGGCTCTACCAGAGGCATGGGTCGCGGGCAGCAGCGGATCATCCTTCCGGTTCTCTGCGGCCTAACTACCTGTCCCTGCTTCATACCTAGCGCCTGGTCTCATGTTGAGTCGGCTGAAATGGCGACTCGTACGACAGCCAACGGGCGGCTAGCGACCCATAACTAGCGAGCGATCACGACGAGCCGACTACGCGGGCAGAACCTCGACTCGGCCGTGGCGTAATACCGCCCGGCCCTCCGAGATCACCTCGAAGGCATATGCGTGTCGGCCGTTGTCCGTTGGCCCGATGTCATAGACCGACACATCGAGGTACTTCTGGGGAAAGACGTAACCGGCGAAGCGGACGGCAACTCTCCGGATGCGCCGAGGGTCTCCGCCCGCTGCTAGGGCCACCAACGCCTTGCTGGCGATACCCAGCGAGCAGGCGCCCTGCAAAAACTTGCCGGACTGGCCCATTCCCGTCGCGGCCTGATCGCTCACATGGATGATCGCCCGGTCTCCTGAAGCACCCGCGTACCGGAAGGTCTGGTCGCGAGTCGACGTCAGGGTCATCGTGCCAACCAGCCGTTCACGGGCGTCCTCTGGGAAGGTGTGGTCTGGGATCGGGCCGCCCTGATTTCCGCCGGTAGCCTCTCCGACCATGATTGAGGACCAGTACTGCTCGAGCACGGTCTCGCCGGAATCATCGACGCTGATCAACCGGATGAAAACGTTCATCCCGGCCTTGCTGACGATCGCCGCATAGTGGTCAGCTGTCGTGTGCAACACCATTCCCGGCGTGATCGGCTTGTGGATGAGCAATTCGTGCTCACCGTGACCGCCGCCGCGACCCCCATTCATCGCGTCCTCGGGTACTTGTGGAACGCTTCGCATCGCCTGGAACACCGGAACCACCGCATAAGTCGGCGGAATCGCGCGCCCGTCCTGGTAAAGCGGGTTGTCGTCGTTGATCGCCAACGCAAATGCGGCGATCTCGTCCGGGTCACAGAAATTCGTGAACGGCCCGATCTTCTCGCCGAACGGAACCTTGGTGCTGTCCATCACGGGCAATCTCCTAACCAAGTAAGGCGGGCTCACTTCGCACGTTACGGACGCGACCCTGGCTTAACCAGAGTGCGCACTGTGAAGCACGTCATGAGGGCTTTGCGCCGACAAGCTCCTTGAATTGACTCAGGCTGCAGTAGCCAGCGGCGGCTCCGGTCCGATACTCCGAGGCGTCGACACCAGCTTGATGCAAAGCGGCAACGAGAATTACGTCCCTTCGGTAACGGCGATTGCCGTACGCGACGCCGTGCGTCGCCACCGCGTAGGGGCTCAACAGCCGGTCGAACAGAGATTCCAAATCCTTGCGTACCGATCGTTTGCCAAGCGTGTAGCCCCCGGCCTCGGCGAGCAGGTCGACGTCGCCTGCTGGCAGTGCCTGCTCGGCAAGCGCGCCGAACAAGGACTGTCGCTCGGCTCGACCGACCCCTAACGTTCGCAGGAGCCACCGCTCGTGCAGATTCAGAATCAACGGTTCTCCTCGCGGTGAAAGCCAGCTGGGCATAGCTTTGGTCGCGAACGCTACCGTCGTTGTTGAATGGCGGCATGCAACCCAACCGTTCGATGCCGTCGGCCACCGTGATTCCGGTATTGATCTACCCCGACGTTCGGGAGGCGGTGGGGTGGCTCTCCGCAGCTTTCGGCTTCGTTGAACGGGTACGTATAGGCGAGAATCACCGCGCTCAGCTTCAGTTCGGTGACGGAGCCGTCATCGTCGGCGAAGCGCACGGCGATCGTCGCCCACCCCGCCCAGGCGAGCAGACGCATTCGGTGACGGTCCGCGTGGCGGACGTGCACGCGCATTGCGAACGTGCGCGCGAAAACGGCGCTCGCATTCTGATGGAACCGACTGTCTTCGAGTACGGCGAACGCCAGTACTCCGCCGAGGACCCAGCGGGTCACCAATGGACGTTCTCCCAAACCCTCGCCGATGTCGCCCCGGAGGAATGGGGCGGAGTATCGGTCGGTTTCGATTGACCCGGTGGATCGATTCAGCGTCCAAGCAATGACAAGTTGTCGCCGTCGGCCGCTACCGTCACAGCCATGGCAGATCTGAACGAAGCGGCTTACCCCGAACCGCCCGTCGCAGGCGACGAAACCGCCACCCTGCTGGGCTCACTTGACCGTGCACGAGCGACTTTCGCTTGGAAATGCGGCGGATTAGATGCGGCCGGCCTGCGATCCACGCTCGCCCCGTCGACTATGACCCTCGGCGGACTGCTCAAGCACCTTGCCCTCGTCGAGGACGATTACTTTCTCGGCCGGCTGCTCGGCCAAGCGCCGTCCCCACCGTGGGACCAGGTGGACTGGGACGCTGACCCCGACTGGGAATGGCGGACGGCTGCCCAGGACACCCCCGAGGAACTGATGGCGCTCTGGGCGGAATCGGTCGCCCGATCCCGGGCAGCGGTGAACGAGGTGTTGGCCGAAGGAGGGCTGGACCAGCTCGCACGGCGCATCTGGCCAGACGGCCGTTCGCCCAGCCTTAGGCGCATCCTCATCGACCTGATCGAGGAATATGCGCGCCATATCGGCCACGCAGACCTCATTCGGGAGTCGGTTGACGGGCTCGTCGGGGAGGATCCACCGCGTTGACAGCGCTGTTCCTAGTGCCACCAAGCGCCGCGGAACTCCTTATGTCGCGGTGTCGCTAGCCGTACGCGCCCGAAGCAGGTCGAGAAGTACGGCCTTGGTTTCGGCCCGGGTAAACGGCCGTTGTCCGCCGACGGTGGACTCGTAGACGATGCCTGCGCAGACGGCAACGAGCGCACGTGCATCGCGGTGCGGATCGTCCGCACCTACGGCAGTAAGCAGGGCGACTGCTGCCAGCGTGAAGCGTGTCCCGAGTTCGTCAAGCACTGCGCTCACTGCCGGGTAGCGGGCTGCTTCAAGGCTGAGGTGGTATCGGGCGAGTGTTCTGTCGCGGTAGAGGTTGGCCTGCGCGTAGACGAGGCGGGCAAGCATCTCCGCCAGCTCGTCAATCGTCCGAGGCGGTGTCGCGTGGCCACCAGCCGCTAGATCGAGGTCGGCCAGACGACCTGCGGCAGCAATGAGGAGCGCTTCACGCGTCCGGAAGTAATACGAGGTCGAGCCGGGCGGTAGATCAGCGGCGGTGTCTACCGCGCGATGAGTCAGCCCGCGAGCGCCCTGGGATGCGAGAACCTCTATGACCGTGTCGGCGATCGCGGTCCGGCGATCCTCGGTTCTGCTGGGCATCCCCGAAGCGTAGGCTCCTCTACATCTGTAGAGGAGCCTAGGAGACGACATGTCGACAGGGAACGCGGTGGTCGTCGGAGCAGGCGTGGGAGGGCTGGCGGCGGCAGTCGCACTCGAGCAGGCCGGCTGGCGGGTGCTCGTCCTGGAGCGTCGAGCAGCCGATCACGTTGCCGGCTCAGCTATCAGCTTGTGGCCGAACGCGCTTCGCGCTCTCGCTGCGCTCGGCGTGCAGGAGCCGGTCAGGCACGGCGCCACGCTGAGCGGACGCAGCGGCGTCCGTACGCCGAGCGGGCGCTGGATCGCGCGCACTGACCTCACGGCAGCGATCGAGCGCCGTTTCGGCCTGTCGCTGGTACTCACACATCGTGAGCATCTGCTGGCCGCGCTCCGGGATCAGCTCCGGTCAGGCCGACTCAACTTCGACGAAACGGCAACCGGCGTGACCCTGAACGAAACCAGTGTCACGATTCGTACCAACCGCCAAGAACATCACTGCGATCTGCTCGTGATCGCCGACGGTGCCAATTCACGGTTACGTGACCAGCTGTTTCCAGGCAACGGGCAGCTGAGCTACGCCGGCTACACGACCTGGCGCATGCTCACCCCTCGCGTCGAGGAGACTGTTGAACCGGCGGAGACTTGGGGAGCAAGAGGCCTGCGCTTCGCGGTCCTGCCAGTGGCCGACGACGAGGTCTACTGCTACGCGACCGCCAATGGCGAGGCCGGACAGCACGCTGCGGACGAACGCGTCGAACTGATGCGCCGCTTCGGTTCCTGGCATCGTCCGATCCCACAGATCATCGGCGCCCTGGGGGTTGGCGACGCGATCCGTACCGATGTTTACGAGATGTCTACGCCGATGACCACCTACCATCGCGACCGGGTGGCCCTGGTCGGCGATGCGGCGCACGCCATGACACCCGACCTCGGCCAGGGCGGTTGCCAAGCGCTGGAAGACGCTGCGACGCTCGGGGCGCTGCTGGCTTCGCAGCCGTCCGTTCTGGATGCCCTGCAGCAATATTCGGCGTTGCGGGTGCCGCGTGGCGCTGACCTGGTGCGACGTTCACACAATGCCGGTCGGATCTTTCAAGCACCTGCCACGATCTCGCGGACCGTCGCGCTCTTGTCGACCGCGTTGCCAGCAGGGGTCATGGCCCGCTCGCTGCGGCCGGTACTCGACTGGCAACCCATTTCAACCATCAGATGAGTGATGCCGGTGCTTTCGGCATCGCGGCGACAGCATGACCAGTCGGCAGGCAGGCAGGTAGCTAGTCGCCAATAAATGACGAGCGCCTCGCGCGGGCCTCCGCTAGGCTCAGCTGCGATGTGAGCCAGTGACTTCCCCAATGCCCGCGACCGTGGCCGTGCCCGGCGGGCGAGAGAACAACCTCGTTTGGCGGCGTCCCAGTGGCTGTATCTCCTCTTGTTGCTCGTGATCTCGTCCGCACGTTCGGTTCACGGCGGGTGCTGGAAGGCATCTCGCTGATCGGTGCCCCGGGCCAACGGATCGGGCTCATCGGCGAAAACGGCGTTGGAAAGTCGACCCTGCTCCGGTTACTTGCGGGCATGGACGAACCCGACTCCGGCGCCGTCGTACGGCCTGTCGATCTCGGCTTTCTCCATCAGGAGATGCCGTTCGATCCGAGCGCAACGATTGCCGATGTGATGGACGATGCTCTTCATGACGCGCGCGAGGACCTTGCCGAGCTCGATCGACTGACCCGCCAGCTCGCTGGCATTGCTCACCGCAGTGCGCTGGAGCGATCTGGTGGCTACGACGAGGTGCTGGCAGAGTATGGCGACCGACTTGAACGGGCGCACGAGCACGACGCCTGGGATGCCGACCGGCGAGCCAAGCTGGTGCTTGACGGGCTGGGCCTCGCAGGTATCGAGCACGCCCGCCGGCTCGCCGACATTTCTGGTGGCCAACGGGCCCGGCTTGCGCTGGGAGCACTGCTCATTCGCCGGCCGACGGCCCTGTTGTTGGACGAGCCCACCAACCATCTCGACGACGACGCCAGCGCCTTTCTCGAGGAGCAATTGCGCGAGTTACCTGGCGTCGTCGTATTGGCCAGCCATGATCGCGCGCTGCTCGACGCTGTCTGCACTGACCTGATCGACCTTGACCCGGCGGTCGAAGGCCCAATTCGCTACGGGGGTAACTACACGGCGTACCAGGCGCAGAAACACCAGGAGCGACAGCGCTGGGAACGGCGCTTCGCCGAAGACCAGCACGAACTCGCCGAATTGCGCCGCGCCGTCGCGGTGACATCGCGAAACGTTGCGCCCGGCCGCGCGCCCCGCGACAACGAGAAGATGGGCGCCGGCCACACCGCCGGCCGCGTGCAGAACCAGATCTCGCGACGGGTGCGAGACACCGCTCGCAGGCTCGACGAATTGGAGCGCACCCAGGTTCGCAAGCCGCCGGACCCACTTCGGTTACAGGCGTCGACGCTCGTGGTCCCCGCATCGGACGGTCTGCTGGTCTCATTGCGCGGCGTCCGGGTGCCGGGTCGGCTCGCGCTGGAGCGCCTCGACGTGTCAGCCTGTGACCGATTGCTCATCACCGGCCCGAACGGTGCCGGTAAGTCCACACTGCTGGCGGTGTTGGCCGGACGATTGGAGGCCTTGGGTGATGTGCACCGGCGACACGCTCTCCGGGTAGCACTGCTAGCTCAGGACACCGTCTTCGACCGACCGGATCGCACGGTGGGTCAGACGTACGAAGACTTCGTCGGGGTTGAACGCGCCGAGGCGGTACCACTGCGCTCGCTCGGCCTTATCGCACCGCGAGATAGCTCAACGCTGACCGGCGACCTCTCCGTCGGCCAGCGTCGTCGCCTCGCACTGGCGCTGCTGTTTGCAGACCCACCCGAGCTGTTACTGCTCGACGAACCGACCAATCATCTTTCACCGCAGCTTGCCGACGAACTGGAGGAAGCGTTGGGCACGGGGCCCGGAGCTATCGTCATCGCCAGTCACGATCGATGGTTGCGATCGCGCTGGGCCGGCACCGAGCTTCGCCTGGCACCTCGAAGCGAGCATGAACTCGACGCGCCAAGTGGCCACCGACCGACAGTGCAGCCAAGGACTTAGACGCGTTCGGCGTTCTGCTCGCGGAGGATGGCGCGCTGTGTCGGTTTGGCTTCGATGAAACGCTGTTCTCCGGCGGGGGTGATCTTGGTCCATACCGACCGTCGATCATCGGTGCACATTCCTCGCTCGACCAGACCATCGCGCTCGAGCCTGCTGACGAGCCTGGAAAGCGCGCTCTGCGTGAGGTGAACCTGCTCACCGAGCTCGTGCATCCGTACCTGGCCGTCGGGGCTGGTCGTGGCGTGCAGCTGTTGCAGCACTTCGAAATCGCTCACGGTGATGTCGTGCTTAGCCAGCAGCTCGCGATCGAGACTGCAGGTCAGCCGGTGATAGCGGCCCATGAGGTCATGCCATTCCGCGGCGAGGTCGTCATCGCTGCGCTGGGACATGATCGCACTATAACACATGCGACAGCATAATATTCCTGCTCATATTATGCTTGCGCATTAGATGCATATGCATAAGATAGTCGACGTGACTGACCTCGATCTGGGCGCCGATGCGCCCACACCCACTTCACTGTCATCTACCGAACCGCCTGAGCAGTCCAGTCCGGTCGCGACCCTCGCCCGGCCGGAGCCGCGGAGCCTCGGCTCGAACTCGACGACACCGACGACCGCAGGCCTCAACTGGACGGGCGCAACCTGGGCGCTACTCGTTGTGCTGTGCGGCGCGCTCTTCCTTGACGGGCTCGACCTCTCGATGGTTGGCGTGGCGCTGCCGTCGATCGGTACCGACCTTCACCTGTCGGCGAGTTCGCTGCAATGGATCGTCAGCGGATATGTCCTGGGCTACGGCAGCTTCTTGCTGTTGGGCGGACGAGCCTCCGACTTGCTCGGACGACGACGGGTCTTCCTGGTCGCGATCGCAGTGTTCGGCACCGCCTCGGTCATCAGCGCATTTCTGAGCAACGACCTGGCGCTGATCGCGTTGCGTTTCGTCAAAGGCGCTTCGGCCGGGTTCACGGTGCCGGCCGGCCTATCGATCATCACCACCACTTTCGCTGAAGGTCCGGCCCGAAGTCGCGCCCTCAGCATCTACACGGTCTGCGGGGCCAGCGGCTTCTCGTTGGGACTTGTCTTCGGTGGCCTCCTCACCGAGCTAGGTTGGCGCGCCACCTTTCTCGTTCCGGGACCGGTCGCCATCGCGCTGCTCATCGCCGGTATCAAGGTCATCCCCGCAGCTGCTCGTGAGCGCGTGACGCTCAGCCATTTCGATCTCGCGGGCGCGTTCAGCAGCACGGCCTCCTTGCTGATACTGGTCTTCGCGGTCGTCCAGGCACCCACCCGCGGTTGGGGAGCGCCGCTGACCATCGTGCTACTCGGTGTCAGCGCGGCCCTGATGACGGCGTTCGTGCTCATCGAACGCCGGCACCCGCGGCCGTTGGTGCGCCTGGGCATTTTGCGCTCGGCCTCCCTGGTGCACGCCAACATCGCCGCGGCATCGATGTTCGGTGGGTACGTCGCATTCCAGTTTGTAGTTACGCTGTATGTCCAGAACTCGCTCGGTTGGTCGCCGCTCGGCATGGCGATGGCGTTTCTACCGACCGGGGCGATCGTCGTCGCAAGCGCGCCACGGATGGGCGCCATCCTCGAGCGCGTCCATACGACCAAGCTGATTCTCTTCGGGCTGCTGTCCTTGCTCGGCGGGTACGCCCTGTTCCTTCGGGTCGAGCCGAACATGTCGTATGCGAACTTCCTGCTACCGACCATGCTGCTACTCGGCATCGGCTTCGCGCTCTGCTTCCCGTCCGTCAACTCCCAAGCCACCGCGGGCGTGCCGGATCACGAGCAGGGATTGGCTTCGGGGTTGGTCAATACCAGCATGCAGATCGGCGGCGCCATCGTGCTCGCCGTGGTAAGCGCAATCCTTGGCGGATCCGGGGCAACGTCTGTCCATGACCACCTACTGCCCGGCATGACGACTGCGATCGGAGTCGTCGTCGGGGTGTCTTCGCTCGGTTTGCTGGCAACGGTGTTCAGGCTTCGGGCCATCAGCCGACGACTTGAGCCGGCCACCGATCGATCAGCCACTGCTTGATCAATGACCGCCTGATCAATGACCGCCTGATCAATGACCGCCTGATCAATGACTGTTGTTCTGACCGTACGCGGTCAGGACAACAGTCTCGATAACCCCGACCACCGTGTAGAGCAGGAGCGAAACGCCAGTCAGGACAACGATATCGGCCCACACCTGCCCGTAGTCGAAGGCGCCGATGGCATTCAGAATCGCCCCGCCGATACCTCTACCGGTCGCAAGCCACTCGGCGACCAACGCTCCGATCAGAGCACCGGGCACCGAGATTCGCGCGGACGCGAAGATCGCAGGTAGCGCAGTCGGGATGGCCACCTTGCGGATCACCGTCCATCGATTTCCGCCGAAGGCCAGCACGAGGTCGGTGGTCTGTTGTGACGCCGAGCGGAGGCCGAACACGATGTTCACGAGCGCAGGAAAGAACACCACGATGCCACCGATGACCGCGACACCAGCGGAACCACGTTTGAAGATCAAGAGAATGATCGGCGTCATCGCCACCAACGGGACCGAACGCAGCAGCATCGCGATGGGCATGAACGCCAGTTCGGCTGGCCGGAAAAGTACGAACAGTGCGGCAACCACCAGCGCGGCAAGCATGCCGCCGGCAAACCCAAGTGCCGCATCGTGCAAGGTGATCCTGACAAATCCGAAGACTGCGCTCCGGTTTGCAGCGGCCTCCGGGTCGGTGAAGAGGTACTGCCATACCGCCTTCGGCGATTTCCCGACAACCGGAGCGACATCGAAGGCCTTGAGAAAGATGATCCAACCGATCAAAACCAGGCCCACGGCCACCAGAATCGGCCACACCAGATTCCACACCGCGCGGCCAATCGTCCGAGCCGTGCCCGTCCGCAAATCCGTCGCCGTGGCAGCCGGCGCCGGCGGAGGCTGAACGGTCGCTATCGCGGTCATCGCGGACCAGCGGAAGACAAGGCTGAAGCAGCCGTTGACGCCCAGGGCGTGAGCAACCGGCCAACCAGGCCGATGACGAAATAGCCGATGCCCGCGACCAATCCGCACACCAACGCGAGTCCCCAGGTGCGAGGAACGAGATATTCCTGCTGCGCTGCGGTAATCACGACCCCGAGACCGCTGTCCACGCCGCCCAGATATTCACCGATGATCGCGCCCAACATTGCTGCGGGGGCGGCGATCTTCAGCGCCGACAGAGTGGCTGGCAAAGCCGCGATGACCTGAACCTTCGTCATCCGTTTGAGCCGACCACCACCATAGGCGGTAACCACGTCGAGCGCAGTCCGGTCGGCTGCCTTCAACCCGAGCAACGCTCCGACCAGGGTCGTGAAGAATACCGAGACGCCCGCGAGAAAGATCGTCGGTGCCCGACCACCGAAGACGACCAGAATGATCGGCCCAATTGCAGTCAGCGGCATGCAGTAACTGATGACCGCCACCTGGGTCGCGACACCTTCCACCACCGGAACGAGCAGCACGACCAGGGCCACGGCGATCGCGAGGAGGTTTCCCCAGGCGAATCCGATCAGAGCACCGCGAACGGTCACACCCACGTTCGTCCAATAGAACTGGAAACCGTCCTTGTGGTACTGCCTTAGCACCGCAAGTGGCGTAGGCACCGCTCCGTTCTCGCGGAACTTCGTCACCGCGAACAGCGTCCATACCGCGATGATCAGCAGCACGCCGAGCAAGCCTCCGAGCCAGCTCGGTGTCGTGGCGAACCACCGCCGCTTGGGTGCCGCGTGCGTCACGGACATCGCGCCCACCTCAGTCCTCACCCATCGCCGCGCCACCGCGGCCGAACAGAACCTCGGAAAGATGATCATGAATGGCGTGAAATTCCGGCGTGCGCATCATCTCCGGCGTGCGCGGGCGCGGAAGGTCGATCTCGACGACCTCGACGACCCGCCCTGGTCGAGGGCTCATGACCGCAACGATGTCGGAGAGAAAGATCGCTTCGGAAATACCGTGGGTGACCATGAGCGTCGTCGCAGGCTTCTCGGTCCAGATTCGAAGCAACTCCTGATTCAATCGCTGCCTGGTCATATCGTCCAGCGCCCCGAAGGGTTCGTCCAACAGCAGCACAGACGGTTTCACCACCAGGGCGCGCGCAATCGAGACGCGCTGGCGCATTCCGCCGGACAGTTGCGCAGGTTTCGCCTTCTCGAAACCCTGTAGCCCGACGAGCCGAACCAGATCGGCTATGAAGGCGTTGTCGACCTTCGTACCTGAAACCTCGAGCGGCAAGCGGATGTTGGACAGCACGCTGCGCCAGGGAAGCAACGCTGAATCCTGAAAGGCGATGCCCAGATCATGCTGGCGTCTCAGCTCAGCCGGCGTACGACCCTCGACCAGCGCAAGACCTGCTGTCGGAGTTTCCAAGCCCGCCAGGATCCTCAGGATCGTTGACTTACCGCAGCCGGACGGGCCCAAGAGGGCAAGAAACTGACCCTTTTCGGTCTTCAGGTCGGTGTCGGCCAGCGCAGTAATCGACCGGCGACCCATCGAAAAGGTCTTCTCCAGGCCCTGCAACGTGATTCCCGAACTGGTCGGCGCCACCTGCGCGAGCGCCGGTGACGCCACTGCAATCGACCGTGCCATCAATCCTCCAACTTCGCGCTGCCTCCGTCTGAGAAGTCGATCAGCTGGCAGAGGCCGACGGCGATGCAGACGCCGCTGCCGACGCGTAGGCAGTGATCAGATCTGGGTTCTCCGCATAGACCTCTTTGAGCAGCGACATGTCGAACAGCTGATCGGCGGTGATGCTCACCCCGGTAAGGGCCAAGGCCTTGATGTTGGAGGCGATGAGCTCGTCGCTGATGGTGAAGATTCCGTTCTTGATGCTGTCAGGCGTCACGATCAGACCGTTCTGAGCCGTAGCCTCTTCGGTCTGTTCGGCAAGCGACAGGTTCTGGTCCTTCCCATAGTTCGTCACGGCGTAGGTAGCAGATTGGCTGGGATTGCCCACGGCATCCGTCCAGCCCTTGATCTCGGCCACCAGGAATGCCTTTAGCTTGTCGCGATTCTTGTCGATGTCGTCCTGAGAAACGACGAATGTCTCGGCAGCGAAGGGCAGATCGTAGTCAGCAAAGAGGAAGGTGGTCGTCTTGAAACCCTTACCCTTGAGCAGGATCGGCTCGTTGGTGATGTAGGCCATGTAACCGTCGACCTCGCCGGTGGTCACCACGGTGGGGTCGTATTGCACAGGCACGATCGTGACGTCGGACTCTGCGATGTTGTTTGCTTTGAGCAAGCCCTTGAAAATGGTGGTGTTGCCACCGGCCTGCACGCCGATCTTCTTGCCCTTCATTGACTGAACGTCCGGGATCGGGTTCTTCGCAACCGATACGATGCAGAATGGGTTCTTCTGATACGTCGAGCCGATTGTCTTGAGCTTGGCGCCCTTCAAGATCGCAGGCGCAGTGACCGTCACCGAAGATAGACCAACCATCGCCTTGCCGGTGGCTACCGCTGCCTCTGCGCTGGTACCTGCCGAGCCGCCCGCCGTGAGTGTCACACCCGAGAATCCCGCGTCCGTGTAGTAGCCCTTCTGATCAGCGAAATACTCGCCCGCGAACTCGATGTTCTTGATCCACGACAGCTGGACGGTCGCGTTGCCGAAATCCTTCGTAGCCGTTGCACTACCGCTCCCGCTCGACCCGCCGGCCGGTGTACTCGAGTCCGAACTGGAACATGCGGCGAGCAGGGGTGCGGCGCTGAAGGCGAGAACGCCAAGGCCGCCTAACTGCAGGAAGGACCGACGGCCCATTCGAGAACGGGCGGGTAGCTGATCTGGCATGGACGCTCCTGACTGCTTGAAGACCGATTCGGGGATCCGGATCGGGTGGCACCATCCACCGCGACTGCACTCGAACGAGTCGCTGACACGAGGGCGACTTGCTGCCGAAAGCTACGAGTCCACCGTTTCGGCCGTGCGTCGCTGTATTGCCGGGAGATCACACTTGCCCGACCGAGCAAGGCGGCTCATGCAAGCTGGTCTCATGCAAGCTGGTCTCATGAAAGCCAAGCGGCAATGCGAGCCACCGCGCCCTCGACCAGCTCGGCAGGAGCACCGGAGTCCTCGATAGAACACGTTGCTACGAATGCAAGCTGCGAGTCGTCAAGGCCCAGCTCCTCCCTGGCTGTGTGGTATTCGTCCAGCAGACCCGGGCCGAAAAGCAGCGGGTCATCGCCATTTATCGAGCACCGAACGCCTGCCTCCAGCAGCCGCGGCAGGGGGTGCTCGGTCATGGAGCCCACGACGGACAGCATCACGTTCGAGGTCGGGCACACGTCCAGGCAGATCCCCTCGTAGGCCAACCGTCGAACCAGGTCGGGGTCCTCGATTGCCCGCACACCATGGCCTATTCGGTTCGCATCGAGCAGGTCGAGTGCACCGCGAATGCTGGTTGGGCCAGCGAGTTCGCCTGCGTGCGGAGCGCTGATCAGTCTCGCCTCGTTCGTGATGGCAAAGGCTTTCGCGAAGGGTTCCGGCCCGAAGCCGTCCTCGTCGTTGGCCAGACCGAACGCCACTACTCCAGAATCGGCGCGCTCGGCAGCCAATCGCGCCAGACTCTCGGCCTCGGCGGGATCACCGGTACGGTCCGCGGTGATCATCAGCCCGAACCCGATGTCGAATTCAGCGGCGGCCGCACGTCCTGCTTCGAGAACCAGGTCCGTGGTCTCAGCAGGGCTGCCCAACCGTTCCACATGATGCATCGGGTAGAACTGCGGTTCCACCCACACTGCGCCGGCCAGGGCCGCGTCTTCGACGACCTCGCGCACCAGCCTGGCCAGATCTTGCGGCGTGCGCATGACATCACAGGCAGCCTTGTACTGGCCGACGAAAGCGGTGAAGGAGCCGTACCCGCGAATCGGTGGTACGGCGATGCCATACGCGGCGGCCATCTCGGCCAAGGTGATCGGTCGCATCGCACCCTCGAGATGCAGATGCAGATGAGCTTTCGGCAGATTGCGAAGATCTCTTGCTGGCACGACTTAGGACGGTAGGAGCGAAGCATTTCGCGTCCGTACTGTTCTGTTTCCAAGTCGTAAATGATCAGTCGCAACGGTGTCCAAACCCACCGGTAGGTCTCTAGCATCGTGGGTATGCCGCTGCGCCCCGCCGCCGAGTCCGCCGTGTTCGGCCCATTCGACCTGCACGCGGCCGACGACCCGAAGCACGGGGCCGTCCTCGACGATCTCGAGCTCTGTTATCACGAGAACGGATTCGTGGTGCTTCGGGCAATCTTCACCGATGCGCTGATGAATCGCATGGAGCGCGAATGCGTCGACGCGCAGCGCCAAGTGGTCGCCCACGAACTCCCCGAGCGATATGGCTCGACCGTATTTCTCGACGACGCCGCCAAGGCCGACCGTTTCGCCAACTACGTGGAGTTCATCAACGAGCTGTCACCCGCCGTTCGTGAGGCCGCGAGCCACCCGGTCCTGCTCAAGGTATTGCACCGGATACTCGGCGAAAACGCTTGGCTCAGGGCGAGCAATCAATTCGGCATCGTCTATCAAGACGCGCGACCTGGCCAGGAATCGGGCTATAGCAGAATCGGATGGCATTCCGATTGGCAGGCCGGTCCGAGCCTTCAGGTTTGGCCTTCCACCGCCTTCACTTTTCACCTCGACGCGACCTCTCCCGCCAATGGCTTTCTGCGGGTCGTTCCCGGAAGTCATCGCTGGGCAACGCCCGCCCCGTACCGAAACGTCAACAACGTCGCGGTTCCCTCGACGGCGAAACCGACTGGTGGGTACACCGACAGCCCGCCGCCGTTCGAGATGCCGCTGACTTTCGAGGCCGTTCCCGGCGAGATCCCGATCTTCGCTCAGCGGGGTGACGTGATACTCCATGATTGCTACCTATGGCACTCGGCAGCTCGCGCCACCGACGAGACTACGACCAGGCGGCACGTACGTGGTGGCTACTTCGCCGGTGATCGCAGCTACGAACACGCCGAGGAGTTTCTGAAGAACGCCGCGCGGTGAGTCAGCGGCCATTTCTGCGAGCGAGACTCTCCAATGCGGGACGATCCAGCGTGACAGCACTGACCGAGCCGGTCTCATCGGGCCTTTCTGTAGTGGTGCTTTTGGCAATGTTCCTAGCAACATTCTTGGCGATATCAGTGACGTCGATTGCGCCACAGTCGAGACCGCGGCACAGGTAGGCGGCTAGAGCTTGCGCGGTCGCCGGTTCGTCGAGAATGCCGGTTGACGACCGCTGCAGGTAGCGCTGCAGACGGGCGACCGCCGCTGGCATCGACTCTCGGTAAAAGGCGAAGGTCGCAGCGAACCGGGTGGGCAACTGCGCCGGGTGCAGATCCCAACCCTGGTAGAAGCCTCGTTCGAGCGAACGGCGAACCAGCCTCGCATGCAGCTGCCAGCCAGCGTGAACATCCTCGGTGGTGCCAACCGGCAACAGGTTCGTCGACCCGTCCGAGAGTGGAATCCCGGTACCGGCTGCAGCGACCTGCATGACCGACTTTGCATAGTCGGCAGCGGGATGTTCCATGCTCTGGAAGGCGGCCGCAATACCGACCGATGCGGAGTAGTCATAGGTGCCGTAGTGCAATCCGGCGCACCGACCGTCGCTGGCATGAATCATCCGAGCCACCAGGGCAGTACCGTCCGCGGCCAGGATGGCCTGCGGGGTCTCGATCTGGATCTCGTACCTGAGCCGGCGACCCGGCAAGCCATGCGCGGCCTCGAGCGTGCCGCAAAGCTGGTTCATTGCCAGAATCTGAGCTACCGAGGTGACCTTCGGCAGCGTGATGACGAAGCCGGCCGGAAGCACGCCGTCATCAACAAGGATCGACTCCAAGAACAGCGCAATCGTGCGTACTGCGCGCATTCTGGTGAGCGCCTCCAGAGACTTGATCCGCAGCCCCACTGAGTGAGTTGCCATTCCCGTGTCGCGGGCTGAGCGCAGGGCCACGACGACGGCCCGAACGTCGGCATCTTCGACCGCATCGGTGCGCAGCCCGTAGCCGTCCTCGAAGTCGATGCGCAGATCCTCGATCGGCTCGGCTTGCAGCTTTCGCCGTACTTGGTCGTCAAGCGCGGTGGTCGGCGCTGCCACGCGGCCGGTGTCGGCCCCGTGCGGCAGGACATGAGGATCGATTGGGCCATACCGGTCTAGTGATTCGATGGCCTGCGCCCGCCATTGTGCGACTGAATCGGCCCGAAACTGGTCGGCTGGGATGTACACGGTGTGCACTGGCTGGCGGTCGAGCGTCGCACCCGGGTATCGCGCTTCGCGTTCGCGGTCATCGACTCTGAGCAGATCATCAAGCTGACCGGCCAGCCGCGCCGCCAGATCGTCGGGGCTGCCAGATGTGACCGACGCGCCCGTCACGCCGGTCTCCCCTCCTGCCCCTGAAAACTCAGTCAAAGAAAGCGGACCGATCGAGCTCGTCGGCAAGTTCGCTCGGCAACAGCGACAACCAGCGTTCAGCGATGGGCCGCCTGCTGGACTCGGCAACCTCGCCGTTGACGCGCAGCCGCGACAGGCCGCCATCGGGAAAGACGTCGAGCCGAACCTCGGCCACCTCAGGCGCCGCCCGGACGCGCAAGCGATGTTCGGTGTCTGGCAACAGAGGCGTCGAGGGCAACAGCTCTGCACCGGTCCGGGTGTCGGTCAAGCGGGCCCGGGCGGGTGCGTTGCCGACGAATCGCGTCGTGTCTATTACCACGTCATGGACGATGCCGGGCGCGGCCAGTACGACCGTCAGCCAGTCGTTTCCGTCGTCTCGTCGTCGCGAAGTTTCCCAACCATCGGACATGACAGTTGCCAGGCCGGGAGCGAGCACGTTCGACGGCGACGAGTAGAACATGTTGCTGCAGCCAGTGATCCGGCCACCATTCGTCGTTGCCGCGAGATCTATCCGGCCGCCGAGAAAGCGGGGGTCTGCTACGACTTCGCCGTGCACCCTCAGCCGGGCCACGCCACCATCAGGGTAGATTCGCAGGCGGACGTGGGTTGTCAAGCGTTCGGCACCGCCGACTACGAACGAGTTCGCGGCGTCACCCTTGAGTTCAGCCTTGTCGAGCAGCGGACTCCACGACGCCGCCAAAACCTCAGACTCGGCGGGGTAACCAATCAGGGTCGCACCGTCGACCGAAGCACCGGTCGGAAAGTTCCCGGTGAAGAAGGCGGTATCTATGACAACCCCCCGGACGACGACCGGCGCACCCAACCTGATGATCACACCCAATCCGAGATGTCCCCGCCCGCCCCGGCGGCCCCGGCGGCCCCGGCGGCCCCGGCGGCCCCGGCGGCCCCGGCGGCCCCGGCGGCATCGTGCGGGCCGCGGCGGCGGCGAGTCTCCCAACCGTCATAAAGCTTTCCCCTGGGCCCGAAGGCACTTCGGTCATGTACCGCCGGCCCTGGATTGATCAGGTTGTCCGCGGATGCGAAGAGCTCGTCATTCGTGGCGACCACGCTGCCGCCCATGGACCGGTTCGCGACCTCGGGCCACTGAGTGAACTCAACCACGACGGTGCCGATCCTTCGATGGACGCTGCAACAACTGCCCACGTGGCTGAGCAAGATCGACTCGCTCACCGCGCAGCCACGTTTCGTGTATCACCCCACGGAGCTTAGCCCCGGAGTACGGCGTGACCGGATTGCGGTGCAGGAGGGAGCGAGGATCCACCACCAGCGACTCGTCAGGCGCGACAATGCAGAAGTCGGCGTCCAGACCGGGACGCAGTTCGCCTTTGATCGAGCTCAGTCCCGTGAAGGACGCAGGACCGCTGCACATCCAACGGACCAGGTCGGACAGGGCGTAGCCACGACGCGAACCTTCGGTCCACATCACCGGAAAGCCGAGCTGAACGGATGCGATACCGCCCCAGGCAGCGCCGAAGTCGCCGCTGTCGAGCTGCTTCAAGTCGACAGTGGACGGCGAGTGGTCAGAAACAACGCAATCGATCAGGCCCTCTGACAGCGCCTGCCAGAGGGCATCGGCGTTCGCAGCATCGCGAATCGGCGGACAACACTTGTACTGCGTTGCACCTTCGGGAATGCCCTCGGCTGCAAGAGTCAGGTAGTGCGGGCAGGTCTCAACCGTGACCGGCAACCCTGCTGCCCGGGCGACGGCGATGCGATCCAAGGCACCCGCGCTCGACAGGTGCACGATGTGTGTACGGCAACCTGTTTCTTCAGTTGCATCCATCAGCATCTCGATCGCCGAATGCTCGGCTCGCGGCGGACGGGAGGCCAGAAAACCGGCATAGCTGCGTCCGGTGGCCGCGGGCGCCTGGTCGATCACGCCGGCGTCCTCGGCGTGCGCGATGATCAGTCCCCCGAAGTCAGCAATCCTGCGCATCGCAGCGACAAGCTCGAGCCGGGTGAGGTAGCCGAATTCGTCGACGCCCGACGGTAACAAGAAACACTTGAAGCCGATCACCCCGGCATCGTGCAAGCGCGGCAGATCATCGAGATTGCCCGGCACTGCACCGCCCCAGAATGCCACGTCCACCGAGACGCGCTGGTTCGCTGCGGCTCGTTTCAGCTCGAGCGCAGCGACGTTCGTGGTGGGCGGGATGCTGTTCAACGGCATGTCTACTAGCGTGGTTACACCTCCGGCCGCAGCAGCCGCCGTAGCGGAGACGAAGCCTTCCCATTCCGTACGACCCGGTTCGTTGATGTGGACGTGCGTATCTACCAGACCCGGCAGGACCGCGCGGTCATCAGGGATCTCGACGACCGGGACGCCCGGTGCTGGCTCACCCAGGCGATCGCCTTGCCTTACCCGGACAATCTTCTCGCCGACGATGTGCAGCTCACCGGGATGCTCGCCATCAGCGGTGACGATGCGTTTGCTGCGCACGATAAATTCATTCATGCTGTGGCCATGACCGAGGGCCCGATCAGCGTCGCCGAGTTCAACCAGTCGACGGTGACGGTGGCTACCGACCTGCTGCGTGCATGCTGCGCAAGCCGATCCTGGATCTCGATCATGCTGGCCAACCGGCCGTATGGCAGCCGCGACTCGGTCATCGCAGTCTCGGATGAGATCTTGAACGATCTGAATTCGCAAGATCTCGATGAGGCACTGGCGGCCCACCCTCGCATCGGCGAACGAGCCGCCGGCCCGGGCCGGGAGTCGGCGTGGTCCCGCGAAGAACAATCAGCCACGGCCGACTCCACAGAGTCGATCCGTGCCCAACTCCGCGAGGCCAACATCGCGTACGAGGCCGCCTTCGATCAGGTGTTTCTGATCTGCGCAACCGGCCTGAGCACCGCGCAGATGCTGAGGTCCCTGCAGGGACGTCTCAGCAATTCGCCCGCGGCCGAACGCGAGATAGTACGTGCAGAATTGACGAAAATCGTTCGGTTGCGGTTGACGAAGGCGTTGCGTTAACGACGGCGGAAGGCGCCCTCCGACGGGTTTGAAGTCCAGTTTCACAACCAAGCCAACCCCTCAGCAGGTGCATCCTCGGCCAGTACCTGACCCTCGATGAGCCCGTATGGTCGGTCGGAGGCCAGGTAGACCTCGTTGTCGTTGCTCAGGCCGAATGGCTCGAGGTCGACAAGGAAGTGATGCTTGTTCGGTAGCGCCAGCCGCACCTCACATAGTTGCGGGACCGCGGCGAGAATGCGCTCGCCGATCACGTACAGCATCTGCTGCAACGAATAGCTGTACGTATCGGCAAACGTGGTGAGCAGGGTCTGGGTGGCCAGCCGGTAGACGGTCGCAAAGTCGAGCTTCGAGAACCCCTGGTCGGAACTGCGAAAACGCCATTGGGCCGTGACCTGCGTCGCAAGAATGCGATCCTTCGTCTCGGCCAAGGTCGTGTACTGGTCCTTCGGGAAGCCCCAGAACTCAGAGTTGGTCGTGTTCATCACGATGAGGTCGGCAATGCCTGAGACAACGGAGGTGCCGACAACCTGGTCATACACGACCGTGGTCGTCCGCGTCTGCTGCCCTGAACGTACGAACGAGTGCGGTCCCGGGCCGATCTGATTCCAGCCATATTCCTCGACTGAAACCCTCGCTCTCGTGATGGCCTCCTGAGTTCTCACGAAATGTTCGGCCAGCGCTAGTGCATAGACCTCAGGCTCGACGCCACCAACGGTCTTGGCAAAGGCGTACGCCGTGTTCTTCTGGGTGTCCGTCGTGAGGACCCTCGAATTGTCGCCATTCAGGTGGACGGCACTCAGGTCGCCGGAAAGGCTCGTGGAGACATTCCAGTCGCGCAGCTCGTCAGCGCCGTCCGTCCCGACGCCGCGGCTGACGCGCACCACCCTGACTTCGGCCTTGCCGTACCGGTTGAATCCGAGAACTGCCATCGCATTGCCCCTTCGCCTTCATCGATGCTTCAGGCCGAGATATACCCGATCGCGGGTCAACGGGAGGGAGTAGAACCGCACTCCGGTCGCGTCCCTGATCGCGTTGGCGAGCGCGGGCGCAACTGGATTGAACGGGCTCTCACTCATCGGCTTCGCACCGAGCGGGCCCAGCGGTTCATACGTATCAACGAAGATGACCTCAGTCTCTGGGATATCGGCCATCGTCGGTATGTGATACTCGCGCAGCGCCCGAGTCCGGACCACCCCGCAGGAATCGATGTCAACGTGTTCGAACATCGCCGCGCCCAGCGCTTGTGCGACGCCACCTTCGACCTGACCCCGGCACTGCATCGGGTTGATCACGGTGCCCGCATCGGCTGCGTGCACGCTGCGCAAGATCCGAACCTCACCAGTCGGCGGGTGTACGGCCACCCGGAATCCGTGCACATTGAAGCCGACCGCGCGAGGGCTTCCGGACGTCCGTGCTTCTGCCGACAGGAGCGGTCCGCCATCGATTCGCTGATCTACCGCGCCATCGATCTTGCGCTTGAGTTCGGTGGCGGCCAACAAGGTTGCCGCTCCGGCCACCATCGTTCCCGTCGAACCGAACGCACCGGTATCGTGCTCCAACCCTTCGGTGTCTGAAGGTATGAGTCTGATTCGATCGGCGGTCACGCCAAGGGCGTGTGCGGCGAGTTGGGTATGCACCGTCGCGGTGCCGTTTCCGAACTCGGCCGTGCCCACCACAAGATCGAACATCGCCTCGGTCGAATGGCCGGACTCAGCGGCTTGGGAGATGCGGACATGCGAGATATGACCGCCCGGCGGCGTCGAGTCCAGCATGGCCACCGCTAACCCGGTGCCGATCAACCAATCCGGGCCAAGGCCGGCATTGGCGTCGACACGGGGGTCGATCTTCAGGGCGGCCTGCACCGCGTCGATGCACGCGGGCAAGCCGAAGCTGCCGATCACGACATCGTCCGGCGCGCCCGCTATTGAGGTGATGGCGTCGTGCGAGGCGATCACGTTGCGCCGCCTGAACTCGACAGGATCGGTCTTCAGCCGGCGCGCCAGTTCGTCCATCGCACTGTCGACAGCAAAGATCATCTGACTCAAGCCGTAACCCCGGAATGCGCCCGCAGGCAAGGTGTTCGTGTAGACCGAGTACCCATCGACCGCCTTGTTCGGGCACCGGTAGACGCCGATCGACTCGCCGCACGCGTGGAAGAGGACGCCCGCAGAATGGTTGCCATACGCTCCGGTATTGGCCACGATCTCCACTCGGATCGCCGTCAAGTTCGCGGCCTGGTCGGCAGCAACCGTGACGTCGATCTGCATCGGATGCCGAGTCGAGGTAGCGACAAACTGCTCCTCGCGGGTCAGTTCAAGCTGCACCGGACGGCCCGTTCGCAGCGCGGCCAGCGCCACGATGTCCTCGGTGAACATCTCCTGCTTGCCTCCGAAACCACCCCCGAGTCGGGTCGTGTAAACCCGCACTTGGTCGCGAGGCAGGCCGAATATCGCACTCAACGCGTCGCGGGTCAGAAATGGCGTTTGGCTCGATGTCCGCACGATGAGCCGGCCGTCGGCAGCTACCCACGCCAACGAACCATGCGTCTCGAGGTGCACGTGCTGGATCCGCTGAATGTCGAAGCGGCCGGTGAACACCTGCGAAGCTGCTGCTAACCCGGCTTCGACATCGCCGAGGTGACTGTGCAACTCGGCCGCGATATTGCGGTCTGGAGCCGCGATACGCGAGGCCGAACCCTTGTCGCCATGCAACGACGGCGCCCCCGGAAGCATCGCGGCGCGTGGATCGAAGACTGCCGCGCGGACCTCATAATCCACTTGCAACGCAGCGCAGCCGGCCTCAGCGGCTGGCACGCTGTCGGCGATGACGGCTGCAACGCGTTGGCCGGCGAAGCGAACGACTCGGTCCAGGAGCATGGTGTCGTCGGGGTCATCTTTGGGATTCTCGTGTCGGGCAGTTGAATAGAGGTGATCCGGTGCGTCGGCATAGGTGAGCACCAACCGGACGCCGGGTACCGCGAGAGCCTTCGACGTGTCGATCGAACGGACGAACGCGCTTGGGTGCGGAGACCGAGCCAGCTTCAGATGCAACATCCCCGGCGGCACCTGGTCATCATCAGCAGGCACATCAAGGGTGAAGCGGGCTTTGCCGGTGACGACGTCACGAGCCGCCGGCGCACCCACGTTGCGGCCGACCGAGACCCCGCCTGCATCGTCCTGCACGTGGCTCACGCCGCAGATGGCGTCAGTGATGGCACGGTAACCCGTGCAGCGGCAAAGATTGCCCTTGAGCGATCGGGGTAGATCAGCCCGTTGCGAGTCATCCATACCGGCAACGGTCATGATCATTCCGGCAGTACAGAAGCCACACTGAAAACCCTGCGCCTCAACGAAGCTTTGTTGTACAGGGTGCAAGTCCTGATCCGGTAGGGACAATCCTTCTATCGTTGTGATGTGCTTGTGCTCGGCGCGAGCGGCCGGGTAGAGGCAACTGTGCACCGCGACACCGTCGACGTGCACCGTGCAGGCGCCGCAATCGCCGGCGTCGCAACCTTTCTTCACGCCCAACCAGCCCTCGTCGCGTAGAAAGGTTCGCAGGCATTGGCCAGGCGACGGCGGTCGTTCAACTGCGCGGCCATTGACGATCATCGGATCGCCTGTTGGTTGAGCTCGACGAGCACCTCCGCGAGCAGCCGTCGGGTCAGATCCGCCCGCCATTCCGGTAACCCGTGCACGTCGTCGTAGTACGCCACCCGGTCGGTCTTGCCGTCGAGCGCGTGAACCGCAAGATCGACAGTCGCGTCCAGACGTTCTTCCAGCTCGGTCCACGACGGCAGCTGATCGAACCTCAATTGGACTGGCCGGGTCGTTGAGGCGGTCACCGTGAAGACGACGGGACCCGTAGCTCCGGTGGCCGGAGCTCGACCGATCACAAGGACCGCTGAGCGGCCGAGATTACTCAGCGAATACTGGCGAAATGCCGTCCGGGTTGTCAGAGTAGTAGCTGGAATCGCGATCGAGCGGAGCACCTCACCCGATCGCAGGCTGTTGCGCCGCGGGCCAGTGACGAAGTCGGTGACCGGCAACAGGCGCTCACTGCCGTCAACCGACCACACCGTGCACATCCCATCAAGCGCTGCGGTCAGCGAGATCATGGGGCCGGCGGGAAGTGCAAGGCAGAGATTGCCACCGACAGTCGCGACGTTCCACACCTTGAATGAACCGAGTAATGCCTTGCAACATCTATCGATCAGATTGCTTGCGCTCCACCGCGCCGGCAGCTCCAGCTGGGCCAGTTCAGCAATCGTGCAGGTCGCAGCGATGTCGAGCCCGGCATCACTGATGTGCGTAGGTACCCACTTGAAGGCCGTCAGGTCGATCAACCGGGCCGTTTCGGGCTGAGGCTCGGAGAACAGCCAACTGCCGCCGGCAAGATAACTGTCGCCCGCTCGCCAGCCGCTCAAGTCCGCGCGCTCGCTTGGGCTCATCACGTTGGTCACCGTAGGCAGATCCATCGGGGCTCATCCGCCCGTCCGAAGCGCGGCGCTCGCCAGTCCGGCCCGGTAGGCGAGTGTTGTTTCATCTGCGGTCACCAGGTGCCCGGAATCGACAACCGCCGTGCCGCCTACGTACAGCGCCTTCAGCGTGGGAGCGCCGAAGACGAGGGTGATGACAGGATCTGCGATTCCGGCGCCAGCCAGCGAATCGACCTGCCAGAGCGCGAGATCGGCCAGTTTTCCTGGTTCGATCGTGCCGATCTCCTGCTCGCGTCCCAGACAGCGTGCACCCCCGCGCGTTGCCATCGTCAGGCAATCCCGCGCGCTCAAGGCCAGCGGTCCGCCGCGCACTCTGGCGACCAGCAACGACTGGTGTAGTTCGTCGATCATCCGCCCGGATTCGTTCGACGCCGAGCCGTCGACCCCCAGCCCAACCGGGGCGCCGGCCGCCAACAGCTGCGTGATCGGGGCGGCACCCGCGCCGAGCCGACCATTGGACGTCGGGCAATGGGCCACACCCGTTCCGGTTTCGGCGAAACGCTTTACTGCAGCTTCGGAGATGTGCACACAATGCGCGAGCCAGACGTCCTCGCCGAGCCAGCCCAGGTCCTCGGCGTACTCCGCCGGTGAGCGCCCGTAGGTCTCGCGGCAGAACGAATCCTCATCGTCGGTCTCGGCAAGGTGGGTGTGCAACCGGACGCCGTTGGCACGGGCAAGCGTCGCCGAATCGCGCATCAGCTCAGCGGTCACCGAGAAGGGCGAGCAAGGAGCCACCGCGATGCGCAGCATCGAATCGAACGAGTCGTCGTGCCAGCGGGTTATCGCAGCCTCTGTCGCGGCCAGAATCTCGTCGTGCTTTTCGATGACCGAGTCCGGTGGTAGGCCACCGTCGGATTCACCGAGGTTCATCGAGCCGCGGGCCGGGTGAAATCTCAAACCGATGTCGGCCGCGGCAGTGATCTCGGCCTCCAGCAGGTCACCACCATTGCTCGGGAACAGATAGTGATGGTCGGTGCTCGTGGTGCAGCCCGTGAGAGCGAGCCAGCCCAGGTTCGCTGCGGCGCCGTCATAAACCAGCTCGGCGTCGATTCGCGCCCACACCGGGTACAGCGCGCTCAGCCAGCCGAAGAGAGTTGTATCGGTGGCGAATCCCCTTGTGAGCCACTGATAGAGATGGTGGTGGGTGTTGATGAGGCCTGGCGTCAACAGGCAGCCTGAACCGTCAACTCTGGTCGCGTCGGCATACTCAGCCGGAGTCGGGCCCGGACCGACCGCGTGGATGCGGTTGCCGTCCAGCACGACGTGACCGCTGGCGTACTCGTTACCGAGCGCGTCCATGGTGGCGAGGTAGCAACCCTCGATCGCGATCAAGTGCGTGCGCCTCCTCGCGTCGGTCTCCGTCCGTCGTTCAGACAGATCGTCACTGTTGCCGGGTCCCGTTGCGACCATATTGACACCAGATTTCGAGCGTGGACACTTCTGCGGCCCCGGCACTGGCTAGTCCTCGCGGGAATTCCGCACAACTGCCGATGCTCAGCTGCCCCGATACGTCGAGTAGGAGTACGGGCTGAGCAGCAACGGCACATGATGGTGGGCACTTGCGTCGATGACCGTGAACGTAATCGCCACTTCAGGGTAGAAGGTCTCGCCCTGGAAATAGTTTCCCGTATCGAACCGAAGGCGGTACGTCCCTGGGCCCAGGATGCTGCCCTCGGACGAACCCAGGCCGCCGAGCTCGTCGCCACCATGGGGTCTGGTTGCCGGCGCCATCAGATCTGGCACCCGTCCATCGGCGTTGGTCACCTGCTCGGCGAGCACGGTCCAGCGCGGCTGCTGCTCGATCGACTCCGGCCCGGAACCACCGACACCGAGCGTCTCCAGAGCGACTGCGATGCCGGCGGCCGGTTTGCCCTGGACGGCGTCGAGGACGTGCGTCGAGATGGTCATCGTGCTAGCTCGCCGTTCCGACCGTGGCGCTCGGCGCGGCGTTGTGCTTGCGGTCATAGTCTGCCCGGGCCGCGTCGAGGAGGGGCAGGTGCTCTTCACTCCACTCAATCAGCGGCGCGGTCGCCACGAGCAGCGAGCGGCCCATCGAGGTCAGCTGGTAGCTGACGTTCGGCGGCATGATGTCATGGACAGTGCGGATGAGAATGCCATCGCGCTCCAGGCCGCGCAGGGTGACCGTCAGCATTCGCTGGCTGATCCCATCGATCAGCCGCTTGAGTTCGGTGAAGCGCCGCGGACCCTCGCCAAGCGACGATACGACGTAGAGCGACCATTTGTCTGCCACCAGGTCGAGCACCGCTCGGGCGCGACATCCGGCTGGATCATGACCTGCAGCGGGCTTGGCCGGCATGGTTACCTCCACGTAACTGAGGCACTTGTATGTGCCTAATTGCCCCTGTCGCACTGGATGCCCGAGGATGAGTATGGTTCCGAAAGGGTACCGAGGAACTTACAGGAACCACCAGTGCAGCCCTCAACTATTTCTAGGAGCCTTCATGACTGCCACCGAATTAGAAATTCCCGGCTATGTCGCGGGTAAATGGACGATCGACGGAGTTCACTCGCATGTCGGGTTCGTCATCAAGCACATGATGGTGAGCAAGGTCCGAGGTCGCTTCGGTTCTTTCACCGGCACGATCGTGACCGCGCCTGACCCGCTCGCGTCGAGCGTGACCGTCAGCATCGACGCCAGCACGATCGACACCGACAACGGTATGCGCGATGACCACATTCGATCAGCGGACTTCTTCGAGGTCGAGAACCATCCGACCATCGATTTCGTCTCGACCGGGATCCGGTTCGAGGGCGGGGAGTTCTACATCGACGGAAACCTGACCATTCGCGGCGTGACGAAGCCGGTCACTCTGACCACTGAGACCCCCGAATTCGGCCCGAACCCGCAGGGCGGCACGAAGGCGGGTTTTTCGGCCACAACCGAGGTCAACCGCACCGACTTCGGTGTCAGCTACAACGGGCCCATCCCCGGCGGTGGCGTGGCCCTCGGCGAGAAGGTCCAGATCGTCCTCGAAGTCGAGGCTGATCTCGTCACCGAGTAGGTCTGATCGGCGAGTCGAAGGCAAGCCCCCGGGAATTCAAGCCAGGTGGCCCGACCGCCCTCGACCCTGACCGGGGTCGAGGGCTCTCGCCTGTCACACGACAGAAACGTTCGTGACGCTATCGTGGCGGCCATGCGGTTGACCGAACACGAGCGCGAAAGGTTGCTGATCACCCTCGCGGCCGATGTGGCGCAACGGCGAAGGTCGCGCGGTTTGAAACTGAATCATCCCGAGACGGTCGCGATCCTCACGAGCTACGTGCTAGAAGGTGCTCGCGATGGCCGAACCGTCGCCGAGCTGATGAGCACGGCTCGGGCGGTGCTGACCGCCGACGATGTCTTGCCTGGCGTTGCCGAGATGCTCGATTCCGTTCAGGTTGAGGCCACGTTTCCTGATGGAACGAAGCTGGTAACCGTCCATCGACCGATCGCCGTGAGTGCTCCGGCGGCACGTCCCGGTGAAGTGTTGCCTGCGCAGGGCGATATCGAGCTGAACGTCGGACGGCCCCAGCTCGAACTGCTCGTCGAGAACGTCGGCGACCGGCCGATTCAGGTCGGCTCGCACTACCATTTTGCCGCTGTGAATCCGAGCCTGTCCTTCGATCGCGAGGCGGCACACGGTTATCGACTCGATATACCGGCTGGCACATCGATCCGATTCGAGCCGGGCCTCAGCCGTACCGTCGGTCTGGTAGCGCTCGCGGGTGCTCGGGTCGTCCCGGGTTTGCGCCTGGAATATGCAGGTCCCCTCGATAGCGGCGATCCGTCGGCAGCCCAACCATGAGCTCCTTCTCGCACAGCTTGTCCCGAAGTCGATACGCCTCGCTCTACGGACCATCCGTCGGCGACAGGGTCCGGTTGGCCGACACCGATCTGCTGATCGAGGTGACCGAAGACCGCTGCGGTGGGCCGTTGCCGAACGAGGCCGGCAGCTACCTGGCCGGCGACGAGGCGGTGTTCGGCGGCGGCAAGGTGATCCGCGAGTCGATGGGTCAAGCCAGACTCACGCGAGCCGAGGGCACGCCGGATCTGATCATCACCGGCGTCGTGGTGCTCGATCACTGGGGAATCATCAAAGCCGACGTAGGCATTCGGGACGGGCGCATCGTCGCTCTCGGCAAGGCCGGCAACCCCGACATCATGGACGGCGTGACGCCCGAGCTGGTCATTGGGCCGTCCACGGAGATCATCGCCGGCAACGGCAAGATCCTCACCGCTGGTGGCATCGACAGTCACGTGCACCTGATTGCGCCGCAGCAGATCCCGGTGGCGATCGCGGCCGGCATGACGACGCTGATCGGCGGCGGCACCGGCCCCGCGGACGGAACCAAGGCGACGACGGTGACACCGGGATCGTTCTGGCTCGACGCGATGCTGAAGTCGCTAGCTGCTTGGCCGATCAACATTGTGTTGCTAGGAAAAGGAAATACCGTGTCGAGCGAGGGCCTGTGGGAGCAGCTCAGGGCAGGCGCCGGCGGGTTCAAACTGCATGAGGACTGGGGCACCACACCGGCGGCGATCGATGCCTGCCTGACGGTTGCTCAACAGGCCGGTGTCCAGGTAGCTATTCATACCGACACCCTCAACGAGGCCGGTTACCTCGAATCGACATTGGCCGCGATCGGTGGCCGCCCGATCCACACCTACCACACCGAGGGCGCCGGTGGCGGCCACGCACCGGACATCATCCGCGCAGCCTCGTTTGCGAATGTGCTGCCGTCATCGACGAATCCCACTAGGCCGTACACCCACAACACTCTCGACGAGCATCTCGACATGCTGATGGTATGCCACCATCTCAACCCGTCGCTCGTCGAAGATCTTGCTTTCGCCGAAAGCAGGATCAGGCCCTCGACAATGGCCGCCGAGGACGTCTTGCACGACCTCGGGGCGATCTCGATGATCGGGTCCGATTCACAAGCCATGGGTCGAATCGGGGAGACCATCATTCGAACCTGGCAAACGGCCCACGTGATGAAGTCCCGTCGCGGGTCTCTGGCGGGTGAGTTGCCGGGCTCAGACAACCTTCGCGCCCGGCGCTATATCGCCAAATACACCATCGCGCCCGCCGTTACCCACGGTCTGGACGACGAGATCGGTTCGGTCGAACCAGGCAAACTGGCAGACCTCGTGTTGTGGGAACCTGCCTTCTTCGGGGTTCGGCCAGATTTGGTGATCAAGGCCGGTGTCATCGCCTGGGCTGCGATGGGAGACGCGAATGCCTCTATCCCTACGCCACAACCGGTGTTACCCCGGCCGATGTTCGGATCGTTCGGCGAATTGCCAGCGAGGCTCGGACGGCACTTCATCTCTCCGGCAGCATTCGAGGCGGGCTTCGCGGATCGATGGGAGTCTCATCGGCCCTTGCTTGCCACCAAAGATGTCTCGCGATTGTCCAAGGCTGATCTTCCGGAGAACGACGCCCTTCCTGACATCGAGGTGGACGCCGAGACCTTCGCCGTACGCATCGACGGCGAGCTCATCGAACCCGCGCCGGTGACCGAACTCCCACTGGCGCAGAGATACTTCCTTTTCTGATGACGATTCCCCTGCAGTTGTTGGTCTTGCTCGATTCGCGCTCGCCTGCCGGGGCACATAGTCATTCCGGCGGCATGGAGGCTGCGGTTACGGCAGGCTACATAAACACCGTCGAGGACGTGCAGGATTTCTGCCACGGTCGGTTGTATACAGCCGGGCGGGTCGCAGCTGGCTTCGCGGTGGCGGCGTTCCGAGCCTGGCGCGCGGGCTGGACCGCCGGCGAATGGGCAATGCTGGACGCGGAGCTGACCGCGCGGATCCCGTCAGCAGCCACCCGTGCCGCTTCACGCAGCTTGGGTAGCGGGCTGCAGCGGCTGTTGCGAGCCACGGTGTCCAGCCAACCGACCGAACTGGAACAGATCACTCAACGCTTTCGTCAGTGCCCCGCACCGAGCCCGCATCAACCGCTCGTGCTGGGGGCAGCAGCGGCGATGACCGGCGGAACGAGCCAGTTGGCGGCACGCGCTGCCGCTCTCGCGATCTGCACGAGCCCGGCATCGGCGGCAGTGCGGATACTCGGATTGGATCCGTTCGCAGTTCACCGCGTGACAGCCGGACTAGCCGCAGAGATCGAGGTAGTAGCAGACGCGGTGGCTACTGAGTTCGACCAGATCGGTGTCGCTGATCTGGCGTGGCTACCAAGCGATTCGTCACCGGCGTTGGATCTGTTGGCCGATGTCCATTCGACGCAGGAGGTGCGTCTCTTTGCTTCGTGACAGAAATAGCCGGTCTGGCGGGCGGAGCATCCCCCTCGTACCAGCCCACAATTCTTCCTTCGAACACAGCCACGGGTCTACCTTCGAACACAGCCATGAGGCGGGCCCGAGCGGTCAATTCACCTTGCCAGGCGGGCAAAGCAGGCGCGCCTTGCCTGCCGGGCGTTCGGTGCCGCGAATCGGGATCGGCGGTCCGGTAGGCAGCGGCAAGACGGCTCTGGTTGCGGCGCTTTGCCGCGCACTGGCGGGTGAACTGTCACTCGCGGTCGTAACGAACGATATTTACACCGAGGAGGACGCTGAGTTCCTCCGGCGAGCCGGTGTGCTGCCGGACGAGCGGATCCGAGCGGTCCAAACCGGGGCCTGCCCACATACCGCGATTCGCGACGACATCAGCGCCAACCTCGACATGGTCGAACAGCTCGAAGCCGACACAGCAGGCTTGGATCTCGTGTTGGTTGAAAGTGGCGGCGACAACCTCACCGCGACCTTCTCCTACGGTCTGATCGATCAGCAGATTTTCGTGATCGACGTTGCCGGCGGCGACAAGGTGCCACGCAAAGGCGGACCGGGTGTAACGCGATCTGACCTGCTGGTGATCAACAAGGTCGATCTCGCGCCACTGGTGGGTGCAGATCTTTCGGTGATGGCACGCGATGCCGAGGCGGTACGCAGCGGTCGGCCCGTCTTGTTCACGTCCCTCGTGACTGATCCAGGGGCCAGCGCGGTCGCGGACTGGGTACGTGCCGTCCGAGCAGAACTCCTCGGATTAGACGGGGACGCCGAAGGCTGATGAAATCGCGATCGGTCGCCATGGTCGACCCTGGCGGGGTGCTTCGAACAGTCTCGTGCAGCCCGCCGTTGACGGTGCGCCAAGTCCGCGTCGATGACCCAACCGTATGCGGTATATGCCTTGTCGGCAGCGCTGCGGGTCCGCTGGCGGGTGATGATGTGGAATTCGAGCTGACCGTGGCCAATCACGGTCGAGCCAACGTGGTTGCGGCCGGGGCCAGCATTGCCCAAGGACGCAGTGGCGGCTCGCCGGCTCGACTGCGCACCCAGGTCTCGGTCGGTGACTTCGCAGAGCTAGATGCGACGCCGGCCCCGGTCATCGTTTCCGACGGAAGTTTCGTGCGCATTGAACTCGATTTTCAGTTGGCCGCAACAGCCAAAGTGCGTTGGCGAGAGTTGCTGGTGCTGGGGCGTAGCGGCGAACGCTCCGGCGCTGCCCTGTTGAGTTGGAAAGTCGATCGTGGCGGTGCACCACTACTGCGGCAACGGATCGATCTGAGTGAACGCTGGCGGTTCGAGTGGCCTGGGATGCTTTCCGGCCAGCGGGTGTTGGCAACGGCACTTGTAACCGGACCCGATGTCGAGGCCCAGACGGTCATTCTCGACTCGACTGCCGTCGCTCAGCAGGTGGACGAGCACACGGCGCTGCTCACAGTTCTCGCCTCCTCGGCGACAGATGCCGAGTTTCGCCTTGATCAACTATTGAAGTATTGGCAGTGATGGCGACCGAACGGCTCAGGGCGCTGCGGAGGTAAGCACCTCACCGGCAATCCCGATGACGACGGGGATGACGCCGAGACACACGAACGCCGGCAAGAAGCAGAGGCCTAGCGGCAGCAACGACCAGATTCCGACTCGTTCGGCACGGACCAAGGCGTCTGCGCGCCAGCTCGCCCGCAATTCATGCGCGATATCGCCCAGCGCTGCGGCCAATCTGGCACCGGTGTTCGCGCACCGGCGACCGGCGACACCGATCTGTTCGTAGCCAGGAACACGCTCGAGCGTTGCCCAAGCCGCGCTCGGTTCGGCCCCGAGCTCGAGCAGCCTTCCAACTTGTCGCAAGGGCTCGACCGCCAGTGCCAGTGCCAGTCCCGACGAGTCGCTTGACCCCGCTCGACCGACGTCGAAAACAGCCTCACGGACGGCGCCACTGACCACGGAGAGGGCATGATCCGGTGGTGCTCCGGCGCTCAGCGCGCTTGCGATCAGATCGAGCAACAAGGCGATCACGCGTGCGTTCGGTGCGCGCACTGACGAGGCCGTGCGTATTCGGCGCATAACCGAATAGGCGACGAGACCCGTCATGGCCGCTGCCACTATTCCGAACGTCACGAGCGCCGTAGCGGCCGATAGAGCCACCGCTATTGCACATAGCAATCGGTCTCGCTGACTTGGCACGCCAGCCGAGCGGTGACTGGTCGGCGCCATTCGCGATGCCGGGACCCCGCCCGGCCGCGATCGCGGCACCCGCCACCGGACAGCCAGGTACAGCGCCACTGACAGCGCAGACCAGAACACCGAACTCAAGGCGTAGCTCGCTCGGTCATCGCGAGCGTCCATACCAAGCCCGCGAGGTCCAGCAATGCCCCGACCGTCAACAGGGCAAGGCCGATCGGCGTCCGAAGCAGAACTCGATCGGGTCGGGTGCCCATCGCCAAACCCATCAGCAGGCCGACGATCGGCAGCAAAGCCAGCAGCGTCGCTGAGGTTCTTGGACCCGCGAGCACTCCGGAGACGGCGCGACGAACCTCGCGGTCTACGACCAGATCGATCTTGACGCCCTGCAAGGCCGTCGAAAGTGGCGCACCAGTCCGCGCGGCGATGGCGGAGGCCAAACCGAGGCCGAGCAGACCGGTATCGGCCGAGGTGCTGTTCGGGCCCCGACTGTATTCGTAGAAGACCGAGCGGGCATCGTGGCCGTGCGCGGCGGCCACCGCGGCGGCCTCGAAGGTTGGTCGGTAGTGACCTGCAGCTAGCGCAGCCGCCTCGAAGGCTCTCTGGGGGGTCGCGCCGCTGGCGTAGTCCTCACGCAGCGCCGCTATCGAGGTGGCTAACTCAGTCCGTCGCCGCTCACGCCGGCGAGCCGCTCGGACCCGGAACCAGCATTGGGTCAGCACCAGACCTACGACGAGAACGAGTGCGGCCGGTACGAGGCCGACGCTGGCCGCGGTACCAGCCGCAGCTGCGCCGACCGTGGCTCGTGGCAACACCCGTGGATTGTCGAGCCCGCACCAGGCAGCCAGCCCGCTGCGCCGCCACAGCCCGCTGCGGGCGGGAAGTGCTTGTCGCTGTGCTCCATGGACTCGCTGGACCAGTAGCCATGACAGCCGGGCTTTCGCTGCATTCGTGCCGGACATGAGTTGCAGTCCGGCACCGAGGAGTAGCGGGGCCGCCGGTCCGGCGCTCATAAGGCGGTCAGCATGCCCGGTGTGGGCGCTCCGGCCGCCCGAATGCGAGCCGCGAGGGCGCTGGCCGCGGGACCAAGGCCGTGCTGCCGCGTCCACACCACCGCGGGCGCGGCCAAGGCGCCCGATCGCGGCCACAGTCCCACCTCCCGGACCCGTCGGCGACCGGACTGGTCACGCCCCACCTGCGCGACCACGTCGAGTCCACTGCTGGCCTGGGCCGCGAGCACGTCGGCTGACATTCCGCCCAGAGCAGCCAGTGCCACCAGCCGAGACGGGACGTCGGCCAGCGAATTGGCATGTACAGTCGCGGCGCCGCCGGAGTGGCCCGTGTTTAGTGCGGCCAACAACTCCGCTATCTCAGCGCCACGGAATTCGCCCACCACCAGACGGTCGGCTCTCATCCGCAAGGCTTGCCGAACGAGCTCACGCAGATCGACCGCACCGGCACCCTCTACGTTTGCCGAGCGGGCTAGCAACGCGACGACATGCGGATGTTGCACCGCGAGTTCAGGCGCGTCCTCGATGGTGACGACGCGCTCGGCCGACGGCACCGTAGACAGCAGCGCCGCGAGCAGCGTGGTCTTGCCAGCGCCCGTCCCGCCGCTGATGAGCAAGGTCAACCGGGCACCGATGACGGCAGTCAGGAGCTCGGCCAACTCGGCGCTCATCATCGCCGCTTCGATCAGGTCGGCCATGGACAATCGCCGCCGGTTGAGGACCCGAAGCGACATCGCCGGGTGCGCAACCAGCGGCGGGAGGACCGCGTGCAGTCTCGTCCCGTCGGGCAACGAAGCATCTACGAACGGCGCGGCATCGTCGAGTCGCCGGCCAGCCTGAGCCGCCAGCCGTACCGCAAGGACCCGTATCGCCACATCCGACGGGAACCGCACCGAAGCACGTTCCAGGCCCGCGCCGCGGTCAAGCCACACTTCGTCCGGGGCGTTAACGAGTACATCAGTGATGCCGGGAAGGGCCAGCAATTCCTCCAGTGGGCCAGCGCCGCACATTGCCGCGGAGAGGTCGGTGGAGAGCTCATCGAGGACCACCGAGTCCAGCACCAGCGCGGACTCCCTCCTGGCCAGCTCACCCAGCTCCGCTGTTGTGAGGTGCGATCCACCCGCACCGCCGGCCACCCCTTCAGCGGCCAGCCTCGTCCGAACTCGCTCCAACAGAACTAACGGCCGAATGCCCGACGCCTCGCCATGGTTCGAGCCCCGGTGGCTGCTCACGTCGCGCTCGCCGCCTGCGCAGAGAGTGCCGTCTGCGCAGAGAGTGCCGCCTCAGAAGAGAAGGCTGCCTGCGCCAAGCGCCGGGTATCGCGGCGGAAACGAGACCTCGCCAAACCAGAGGCTCGAGCGTTCAACGGGTCGTACTTGATCTCACCGAGCACCGGCAACCCCAGCAATTTCCCTATTCGCTCGGCGGGGAGCGACCGGCTGGTGCCTCGTACTGCGACGACTGTCTTGGCCGAGTCGAGTCCTCCGGCGATGAAGGCGCTGGCCGCTACCGCGCGAACCTCGCCCGGCACCACCAGAATGACCCGATCGCAACGCGCTTGGGCTAACACTCGGACGGGTGACGGCCACCGGGGAAGATCAAGGATGACCGTTCCGGCGTTGCTAGCTGTACCGATCACCTGGTCAACGACGTCCGCGTCGAGCTCGGTAGGACTGTCCGCAGCCAGAAAGGAAACCCGGCGCCAACGAGGCAAGCTCTCGAGCAGCACTGCGGGGTCAAGATCGCCGCCTCTCAGACGTACCTGCTGCCAGCGCGCACCAGGCACCCGCTCGCAACCCAGCAAAACATCGATACCGCCGCCCAAGGGATCGCAATCGAGAAGAAACACCGGACCGGAAGTGCCCGAACGACCTGCCGCCGGATCGGCGGCACACCCGGCGAGCACGGCCGCGAGCACGCTCGCCCCCGCGCCACCGCAGCCCGAGATGACGCCTATGACCTGCCGTGAACTCATAGGACAACTGTGGCCTGCGGCCCGCGGCCGCTGGCCTCATCGGCGTCGGCTGTGGATGACGCGTCAGGCTGTGGAGAAGTCCAACCGCAACCCACGCGGCCACCAAGCAAAAGGCCAACCACTCGGCCGGGCGAACGAGCAACCCAGCGTAAGTGGCTATCCTCGGCGAGTGGCCAGAGCAGCGGCGTTCTTCGATCTCGACAAGACGATCATCGCCAAATCGAGCACGCTTGCCTTCGGCAGGCCCTTTTACCAAGGCGGTCTGATCAACCGTCGGACCGTGCTCCGCAGCGCCTACGCACAGTTCGTCTTCGCCCTGGCCGGCGCGGACGCGGATCAGATGGACCGGATGCGGGACTACCTGACCGCCATGTGCAGCGGCTGGGACGTCCAGCAGATCCGTGACATCGTCAACGAAACCCTGCACGAGATAATCGATCCGCTGGTCTACAACGAAGCCGTCGATCTCATCGGTGAGCACAAAGCTGCCGGGCGAGATGTCGTGATCATCTCCTCGTCCGGAGACGAGGTGGTGCGTCCGATCGGCGAAATGGTCGGCGCAGATTTCGTCATCGCTACCCGCATGGTCGTTCAGGACGGCAAGTACACCGGCGAGATCGAGTACTACGCCTATGGTCCGCACAAAGCCGAAGGCCTTCGAACGCTCGCCCAGGAGCGCGGCTATGACTTGAGCGCCAGCTATGCCTATTCCGATTCCATCACAGACGCGCCGATGCTCGAAGCTGTCGGACATCCGTATGCGGTGAATCCCGACAAAGCCCTGCGCAAGTTGGCCGCCGAGAAGGACTGGCCGGTGCTGGCGTTCACGAATGCAGTACCGCTGCGCGAACGTCTCTCGGGTCTCAAACCTCCCCGGGCAGGTGCAACGGCTGCGGTTGCCGGCGCTCTCGCCGGCGCCGCCGTTCTCGCGTGGTACAGCCACGCGCGGCGCATTGCCCGGGACTGAGTCCAACGATCCGAGGGCCGCCGCCGGCTCTCACCCTTCGGCCTTCATGCTGGTCCGTCGACCACGCGCACCTGTCGCACAGGACAATGTCCCGCCAATTGGGGCGATCCGCTGTTTTCATCACCCGCTCCGCCCTATCGCACCTAGATTCCCGCGATAGATAAAGGCGAATCGGGGGCCTTTACTATTGCTTAGCACCGCCGACAGGAGTACCAATAGGGACACGGAATCTTCGATCGGCTATGGCGGTCCAGCCCCCACCGGTCGTGGACTCCGCCAGTGGACAGACGGGCACCCACGCGGCGATGAAGCCACGCTAACGGCTGTCGACGCGGACCTACCGGCCCGCGCCTGACCTTTAGAGGTGCACGCTTGGTAACCCGATTGCCCGCACGAGGGCACCGCGCTCCGGCCCGGTGCCCTCGGCCTTGTGTCGCACGCACCCTGACTGCACCGGCCGCGAGGCCGCCGTCGGCCACGAGGCCGCCGTCAGCCTCGTTGCAGCTCCTCGCAGATGCTCAGCGACTCGCGCGCGCCCATCTCCAGCGCCTGGCAACAGTGAGTGATCCAGGTGACCACGCCGGCCTCGTCGCCTGCCCGATAGGCGTCCAGGGCCTCAGCCATCTCAGCTCGCAAGGCAAGGTGCCCGACTTCGAGCGCGACGAGCGATCGCGGATCGAGCCCGCGTTCGATGAGCGTCAATCTCGCGGCCGCCCGCCCGACTACGCCGGAGGCGGGTGCAAAGGCATCCAGCGACAGGATTTCGGCCTGCACGACCGCGGCCACAACCACGGCAGGGGCCTTGGTCTCGCCGAGAACGTCGGCAAGAATGTCGAGTCGGTGCACGACTTCACGATCAGGACGAGGCCGCCCGAGCTCATCGTCGGACTCCACCAGGTCAGCAGCCGCGAGTGCGTGCAACCGCGCCAGTACCTGCCGGTGGGCGCTCCGCCAAGGATCGGCCAATGCCCTGAGTTCAGCGGAGACGCGCAAGGCTCCCCGCAGGACCGGATCGAGTTGGGCCACGGCGGCCGCGCCCGTCTCCGGCCCAAAATCATCTGGCCCAGAAACATCTGGCCCAGAGGCAGCACCCGCCGCCCGGACGTCGGCCATGGTCGCCGCCGAGCCTGCGAGGACGGCCGATGCCCAGGCTCCGCGCAGCAGCGATTCAGCTGAAACCTCCGCCGGCCGGCGTTTCACAACCCGATGCCCCAGCACCGCGTCTACGGTCTCCCGGCTCCTGGCGACCTGCTGCGAAATCGCCGAAATCTGCATCAGGGGTGCCAGCGGGTCGTTACTCACGCCCGGAACGTTAGCCAATGGCCAGATCCGAAGTGACACCACCACAAGCCGACCCGAAGAATTGCCGACCCGGAAGGCGCCTTACTTGTTCTGGCGGCTGCCGACTAGGTTCGGTATCGACGGACGAGGACGCAAGCGAAGGAGCGAAATGACCGAGGCGAGCAACTCAGATGGCCTGTCGAATCTGTTGCACGAAGAGCGCCGTTTTCCGCCGTCGCCGGAGTTTGCGGCCGCGGCGAACTACTCGGCCGACAGCTACGATCTCGCGGCGGCCGATCGGCTGGCGTTCTGGGACACCCAGGCCCGACGCCTTCAGTGGCAGTCGGAGTGGACGCAAACACTGGATTGGTCAGCTGCGCCGTTTGCCAAATGGTTCGTCGGCGGAACGTTGAATGCCTCGGTTAATTGCGTCGACCGGCACGTGCAAGCCGGTCGAGGCGAGAAGGTCGCCATTCACTTCGAAGGTGAACCAGGCGATACCCGCGCGATCACCTACCGCGAGCTGGCCGGGCTGGTGGCGCAGGCGGCGAACGCCTTGACCGAGCTGGGTGTAACCCGCGGCGACCGGGTCGCGATCTACCTGCCGATGATCCCCGAGGCGGTCATATCGATGCTGGCTTGCGCCCGTATCGGTGCAGTTCACTCAGTTATTTTCGGCGGATTCTCAGCCCAGGCCATCTATGACCGGGTGGTCGACGCCGACGCGAAACTCGTGATCACCGCCGATGGAGGCTGGCGTCGCGGCAAGGTCTTTGCCCTCAAGCCAGTCGTCGACGAGGCGCTGGCGAAGTTCCCCGCCGACGAATCCCCTGTCGAACACGTACTAGTCGTCAAGCGTGGTGGCAACGACGTTGAATTCGAGAGCGGCAGGGACGTCTGGTGGTCCGATACGGTAGCCAATCAACCAGCTGTGCACGACCCTGAGTATTTCGATGCCGAGAACCCGCTGTTCATCTTGTACACCTCGGGAACCACCGGAAAACCAAAAGGAATCCTGCACACCACAGGCGGCTACCTCACCCAGGTCGCCTACACCCACAACGCAGCCTTCGACCTCAAACCGGAAACAGATGTCTATTGGTGCACAGCCGATATCGGCTGGGTGACCGGGCACTCCTACATCGTCTATGGGCCATTGGCGAACGGCGCTACCCAGCTGATCTATGAGGGGACGCCTGACACACCACATCAGGGACGTTTTTGGGAGCTCGTTCAGAAGTACGGCGTGACGATCATGTACACCGCGCCGACCGCGATTCGCACGTTCATGAAGTGGGGTGATGACATCCCAGCCAAATTCGACCTGACATCGTTGCGGGTACTCGGTTCGGTCGGTGAGCCCATCAATCCTGAGGCCTGGATGTGGTACCGCACGGTCATCGGCGGTGATCGGTGTCCGGTGGTGGACACCTGGTGGCAGACCGAGACCGGCGCGATCATGATCAGCCCGCTGCCCGGCGTGACGGCCACCAAGCCCGGATCAGCCACCCGAGCGTTGCCGGGGGTTGCTGCCGACGTGGTGGATGTTCGTGGAGTTCCGGTGCCCAACGGCGGCGGCGGCCTGCTCGTACTCACCGAACCGTGGCCGGCGATGCTCCGCGGTATCTGGCACGACGATGAGCGATTCGTTGAGACCTACTGGTCGAAGTTCGCCGACGAGGGCTTCTACTTCGCCGGCGACGGCGCGAAGAAGGACGACGACGGCGACCTGTGGCTGCTCGGACGCGTCGACGACGTGATGAACGTGTCCGGCCACCGTATTTCGACGACCGAAGTCGAGTCGGCCCTCGTGTCGCACCCGTCGGTCGCTGAAGCCGCAGTCGTCGGAGCTACCGATGCAACGACCGGCCAAGGCATCGTGGCGTTCGTGATCCTGCGAGGTTCGGCTGCCGACGGCGGAGCGGAGATGGTTACCGAGCTGCGCAACCATGTCGCAAAAGAGATCGGTGCGATCGCCAAACCACGTCAGATCATGGTCGTTGCCGAGCTGCCCAAGACGCGCTCCGGCAAGATCATGCGTCGGCTGCTGCGCGACGTCGCCGAGAATCGTTCGATCGGCGACGTGACGACCCTGGCTGACTCGTCGGTCATGCAGCTCATTTCTCAGGGCATGTCCACGGGTGCCAGCGAGGACTGAGCTAGGGAACAGCGTCCGGCGACGGCGCAGACGGTCCTGGTTGAGTCGCCGGACGAACCGTCACATCGGTTATCACTCCGTCTTCTGGCAAGAACAGCACTGAGCAGATGACACCCGCGACCGTGGCGGGCGACAGGTACGCGGCTTCGTCGTATCGGCCATTCTCGGCGTGCCGTACAGCGCGCTGCATATCGGTCGCCGTGCGTCCGGGGAACACGGTCGACACCCGGATCGACGGCTCCTCCTGGCGTAGTGCGTCGGCATAAGCCCGCATGGCGTGCTTGGAGATGCCGTACGTCGACAGTGGTGGCCGCACGTTGAGACCTGATCCCGAATTGACGAGTACCAAGGTGCCGCCGGCAGCACGCAGAGCCGGTAGGGCCAAGCGGGTCAGCTCAGCTACGGCAGTCACGTTGACCGCGAACTGGTCGGCAAACTCTGCCGGACCCGACGACGCCAGGCTGCCCGGCCGCACGATGCCGGCGGCGTGCACCAAACCTGCCAACCCGGTGTCGGAGACCGGCCCATCGGTGTCGGAGACCGGCCCATCGGTGGCGGAGCCAAGCTCGGCCGAGGTCGCAGTAAGTTCGGCGAGTTCGGCACCGATCGAACCGGACAGCGACTCGGGGTGCGCCAGGTCGGCGACAAGCACCTTGCGCAAGCCGCGCTGGCTGACCAGCTCAGCAGATTCAGCAGTCCGTACCAGCCCAATCACGTCGTGGCCGCGAGATATCAACTCGTCGGCAACGGCCCGCCCGATGCCCCGGGACACTCCGGTGATCAGGTAGCGGGCCACAGCAAGCACCCTATCGACCGCAGGTACCCGGGCCACCACCCAGATCAGGAGCCACCCGAAAGCCACCCGGAAGCACCCGAAAGCGCAGGTAGAGCACAGCAGCTGGCCCGGTCCGGCATGATAGGCACGTGACGACTCGGCCGAAACCGTGCCGCTACGAGGAATCCGCACAGGACAGACCGAAGGGGATGCTCGAGTGAGCGCGAACAACAGTGACGCAGTTGTGCTGCCCGAAGACCGTGATCGTCAGCGATCGCGTACCGCCGCCAAAGGTGATGTCGCCAACCACCGCGCTGAGCCCTCGTTGGGCAGCCTTGTCGCTGACGCCCAGACCAGCTTCTCGACGGTGCTGCACGGCGAGATCGAATTGGCCAAACTCGAGGTCAAATCATCGGTCAAGAACGCCGGGACGGGCGTCGGGATGTTCGCCGGCGCTGCCGTCCTCCTGGTGTTTTCGCTGACCTTTGGCCTGATCGCCCTCGCTGAGGGTCTGGTCGCGCTGCACATCTGGCGATGGGCGGCGTACCTCATCGTGTTCGGGTTGTTGGTCCTGATTGCCGCGCTGCTCTCGTTCATCGGGTACCGGAAGGTGAAACGGGTCAAGGCGCCGGAACAGACCATCGCCACTACGAAGGACACCGTTACCGCGCTGCGGCAGGCCACCAGCAAATCGTGACCGAACCCGACGACTCGCTCGTCCTCATCGAGGGGCCGTGGACTCACCGCATGGTGGGTGCCAATGGGGTGTCGTTGCATGTGGCCGAACTGGGATCGGGTCCGCTGGTGCTCCTGCTGCACGGCATGCCGACGTTCTGGTGGACCTGGGCTCAGCAGCTGATCGACCTTGCGGACGCGGGCTTTCGGGCGGTCGCAGTCGATCTACGAGGTTACGGCGCCTCGGACAAGCCGCCGCGCGGCTACGACGCGACCACTCTCGCGGCCGATATTGCGCAGCTGGTCGCCGCCCTCGGTGAGCAGGATGCGGTCATCGTCGGCAACGATGTCGGCGGCCAGCTTGCGTGGACCGTCGCCGCTCAGGCACCTGAGGTGGTCCGTCGGATCGCTGTCCTCGGCACTGCTCACCCGCTGCGGATGCGGAGCGCAATTTTTGGTGACCGGACCGGACAGCGACGGGCTTCGGCGTACGCCTTGGGAAAGTTCCAGTTACCCCGCTACGGCGAGCGCCTGCTCACCCGCGACCCCGAGTTCATCCGATCGCTGTTCGACACCTGGTCGGGACCCCGTTGGCGGGGTACGCCGGGGTACCACGATTCGGTCCACCGCTACACCCAGGCCATGCGGATTCATCCGGTTGCCCATTGCTCGCTGGAATTCTTCCGCTGGTCCGTCCGCTCGCTGCCGAGGCCGGACGGTCGTGCCTACGCCGCATCGATGCGGGCACAGATCGAGCGTCCAGTACTGCAACTGCATGGCGACTTCGATGGCTGTGTGCTGCCGCCCACCGCTCAGGGCTCGTCCAGCTATGTTTCGGCCCACTACGAATGGCGGCTGCTGACCGGAGTCGGTCACTTTCCCCAGCAGGAGGCTCCCGAACAAGTCTCGGAAGAACTGATCCGGTGGGCCAAGCTCGACTGACGGAGACTCGACTGACAGAGATTAGTCGCAGTCGCCGGTTCCTACCGATGCCGTTGCGGCCCGTCCCGTTGCTGCATCTGAGGAAACCTCACCCGAGGTGAGCACGAATCCGGTGTCGGGCGAGTCCAGGGCCGAGGCGAAAACTATCCCGAGAACGCTGCCGTCAGTAGCGATGAGCGGACCGCCAGAGTTGCCGACCCGCACGACCGACCGGATCGTGTAGATGTCACGCACCACGGATTGGCGGCCGTAGATATCTTGGCCCGAGATCTTCTCCTGATCGCGTACCCGGGCCGGCCGCACGTCGAAGGGACCGTCCTGGGGGTAGCCGAGCACGATCGCGTCCTGCCCGGTGACCGCAGGCTTGGTTGCCAGCGCAAGCGGCTTGGCCTTCAAACCAGGGACGAACAAGACCGCCACGTCACGGCTGGGATCGAAGAGCACGACCTTGGCCGGCAACGAGCCTGCCGAGGTTTGGACGTGCACATCGTTCGTTCCGGCGACGACGTGGGCGTTGGTCAACAGGTGCTCGTCGGCGTAGACGAACGACGAGCCTTCGATGGCCCGATCACAGGAGAGCGCGATTCCTTTGACCTTCAGCACCGAGGGCCCCGCCGCCGCGACAGCCGGTGACTTCAGCAGTGCCGGGTCGGCGGGCGGCACATCGACGATCCGAGTCGGCTGGAGCGCGCCGAAAACCTGGGGGAATCCGCTGCGGTCGATGAACAGGCGCAACGAGCTGTAGAGATTGCGCACGCTGCCCGGCAGCGAATTGTCGACCGATCGGATCACGACCGAGCGGCGCACCTGGTTGGCCAAGGTCGGAAATGGCGACGAGGCCACCGGAACGGCCACCATCCACGCGACCAGCAGCACCGCAAGCACCGAGAAGAGCGCCCCGACGACGCTGTCGACCCGCCGCGCTGGCCTTGAGGTCACTCGGGATCGGATTCGCCCGGCAATCCACACCGCGACGATCTGACCGAACATGGCAAAGAACAGCACGCAGACGATCGCGACGGGAACCTGCGCAGATCCGTTGGCCAGCGTCTTGCCCAAGGGCTTGGCCAGCTGCGCACCGATCGCCGCACCGCCGAAGAACCCGGCGAAAGACAGCCCGCCGACAAGCGCGCCGTTTCGGAAGCCGCCGATCGCGTACGCCACGGCAGCCACGACCAGGATCAAGTCGAGCCAATCGGGCCTCACGGTTGCCCCAGTGGGTGGTCGCTACCCGGTGCCACACGCATCGCGGCCAGTGTCGCCAGCCCGGTCTCCTTAGTTGGGGAGCACGACGAGAGTGCCCGTCTGCCCTTGGGTTACGTGAATAGTGCAGACGAAGACGTAGGTGCCAGGCGACGGCGCGGTGAACTCGATGGACCGCGTCTGGCCCGCCTGGGTCAGCGGCACGTAGTCGGCCGGGAAACCCTGCAACTGCCAATCGTGCGGAGCGCCGCTCGTGCCGAGGTGCTTGAGCGTGATCATGACCTTGCCGGGATGAACCGTCACAGTCGCGGGTGTGAATCGGTACTTTTCGTCAGTTGTCAGGACCACCTGCTGCACACCGGCGACGGCGCCGGCCGTGGTCGAGCCGGTCTGCGGCTCACGATTGATCGCGGATTTGGTTTCACACCCGCTCAGGATGAGGCCCACACCGAGGACCGCGACGGCGCCGAGCGCCATTCGGGCAGCGCGGTGTGGACGACAGTTTGCGGGCATAGGCACGCGCAGGACGCTACCTGGCCTACCTATGCAGCCCTGACGAGCCACCTGCCTCAAAGGTCGGGCAGTTCGCGCTGCACGTCGCTATCCCACGGCTGCTCCCAGCCGCCGAGGCGAATGAGCCGGTCCAGCAGCCCGGCCGTAAATCCCCAGACGAACAGCCCGTTCACCTCAAAACCCGGGCTGATGAAGCCGGACGGGCCGCGGACCGTAAACCGATTCGCGGGGTCGACCAGCTCCGGCAACGGGACCCGGTCGACGCCTGCGACCTCGACCGGATCGACAATCCCAACGAGATGAGGTTCGCGCCAGTGAGCCAGGACCGGCGTCACGACAAAGCTGGAAGCGGGCAGGTACAGCGCCGGAAGCTCGGTCAAGACCTCGACCGTCTCCTCGCGCAAGCCCACCTCTTCGTGCGCCTCTCGCAGTGCGGTGGCCGTCGGAGAGGCATCTTCGGCATCGGTCGCCCCGCCCGGAAACGCGACCTGACCTGCGTGGTTGCGCATGGTGGCCGAGCGCAGCAGGAGCAGCACGTCGGCATCGGCGAAACGCCCAGTCTCGGACGCGAACAGCATCAGCACGGCCGAATGCCGCCCGGTGCCGTCCTGCGGGGGTAGGAACCGAGACAGGTCGCGCGCCTCGAGTGGCTCGCATGCCGTGACCAGCGGCCGCAGCCAGTCAGGCGTCGGAGGTACGCCCTTCACCCGGTCAGTTCAGGATGCATCTGGGACGGGCTCTTGACGAGCTTCGCGGCCGCGACGGGATTCAGCTCCCCGATGCCGTAGGACGGACACGATCTCGCGATAGGGCAGACACCACAGGCCGGCTTGCGCGCATGACACATCCGGCGACCATGCCAGATCACCCGATGCGACATCAGGGTCCAGTCCTTGCGGGGGATCAACGCAGCGATGTCGAACTCGACCTTCACCGGGTCGTTGTTGGTGGTCCACTGCCAGCGCTCGGACAACCGGAGGATGTGCGTGTCCACAGTTATGCCCGGTGTGTTGAAGGCATTGCCAAGCACCACGTTCGCGGTCTTGCGGCCGAAACCGGGCAGGGTCACCAGTTCAGCGAGGGTCGAGGGCACCTCGGAGTCGAACCGCTCCACCAGTTGCTGACCGAGTTTCATCAGGGTGTTCGTCTTCGCCCGGAAGAAGCCGGTGGCGTGGATGAGGTCTTCGAGTTCGGCCCGGTTGGCGCCTGCGTAGGCAGCTGCATCTGGATACTTTGCGAACACCGCCGGCGTGACTTCGTTGACCTTCTTGTCGGTGCATTGCGCGGAGAGAATCGTGGCCACCGACAGTTGCAGCGGCGTTGCGAAATCGAGCTCGCAGTGTGCGTGAGGGTAGAGCTCAGCCAGCTGCTTGTTGATCCGCCGCGCCCGCCTGGTCAGGGCTAGGTTTGTCTCCGCGCCGTTGACCGCATCGGATTTCGCTCTAGGCACACCCTCAGCCTATGTTGCGCCCCCGACACGAGCCCGAGCTGAGGCACAATGGAGTCATCATGATCGGATTCCTCGTCTTGCTGTTCCCGGTGCTCCTGATGGCCTTCATGCTTTTCATGGAGCGAATCGAGGCGCCGCTGACGAGGAGTGCACCTGAACGCGATGTCGAAGAATTTCTCGATCACGCAAACACGGCCGAGCTGGACACCTTCGTCCGAGAGGGCACAGATTCAGCCTTGAAACGGTTCCGCACCCGCTTGCGGTTGCCGATCTCGGTACGCCGGAATAGAAGCCGGTCGGGCTGACGCCAGGGCGGGGCCAGCGTCAAGATCGGCACGACCGAACGATCTCGTACGGCGAAACAGGTGGGTCGAGGAGTGCTCCTCTGCAAACAGCCCCCTACAATCCGGCGTTAGGGCATTTTGCTGACCAAGGCCCGTGGCACTATCTAAGGCGCTGCTGAGTTTTTTCGGCAGCGTGCAGCTGGCTACGGGCGGGCGCCGAGATCGCGTGCGGACATCGGTCAGTCAGTATGAGCAGACAGCATGACTATGAAAAGGAGCTGGCGTGGACGAGGTGCTACGCAGGGCCGGGCTATTCCAAGGTGTCGACCCCGCAGACGTGGAGGCGCTGGGTAGCCAGTTCGAGATCTTCGACGCGCCACGCGGAACGACCCTGTTCAACGAGGGCGAGCCTGGAGACAGCCTCTACATCGTTCTCTCCGGCAAGGTGAAATTGGGACGAAAGTCCACCGACGGTCGCGAGAACCTGGTGGCCGTCATGGGTCCAGCGGACCAGTTCGGCGAACTCTCACTATTCGATCCAGGGCCGCGCACCGCAACGGCAGTGGTCGTTACCGATGCGCGTGTCGCGCGACTGCCGAAATCAGCGCTGACCCAATGGGTGATCGACAGGCCGAATATCGGTCTGCAGTTGCTCCGGGTCGTGGCACGGCGACTTCGCCGGACGAACACGATGCTGGCCGATCTGATCTTCGTCGATGTCCCGGGTCGCGTCGCCAAGCAGCTGCTGCAGCTGGCGCAACGGTTCGGATCAGTGGACGGTGGCCAATTGCGCGTCACCCACGACCTGACGCAAGAAGAACTCGCTCAACTCGTTGGTGCTTCTCGCGAGACGGTGAACAAGGCTCTCGCTGATTTCGCTCAGCGCGGTTGGCTGCGCCTGGAAGGCAAGAGCGTCGTCATCCTCGACCGCGAGCGGTTGGCCCGCCGCGCTCGCTGAGCCTGCGCAGCAGACCGAACCGGCGCCAGCCTTCAAGGCCGACGTCGGGCATTCCGTGTGCACGTAAATAGGTGAGCTGAGCCCGGACGGACAACTCAGCAGCTGGCCACAAGGCCTTGTCGACGTCGGCGTAAACGCGCTTGACGACTTGCCGCGGGGTCAGGTTTCCGCGGGCGTTCAGGAGCGCCTGCCGGACTTGATCCAGTCGCTGCTCCCGATGTGCGAGGTATTGACGGGCGACCGCGCCGGCGTCGACCAGTTCTGGGCCATGCCCGGGCAACAGGCTGACCCCATCCAGCACAGCAAGCCTGTTCAGCGAATTCAGATAGTCCTCGAGTACCCCGTCGGGGTACGACACGACGGTAGTTCCGCGACCGAGAATCGTGTCACCGGTCAAGACCGCCAGCGGCGTGTCGGCGGCGGCGGCTTCGGCCATCGCTTCACTCGGACTCTGCGCGCCCGACTGAGCCGCGGGCAACACGAAAGACAGCGAATCGGACGTATGGCCGGGCGTGGACCAGACGTCGATCCGGACGCCCGCCGCCTCGATGGTGTCGCCCTCACCGAGCCCCTCGGTCCCGTAACGATGGGCCGGGTCGAGCGCCCGGACAGGCGCGCCGGTGACCTCGTGCATCCGGCGAGCGCCCTCGGAATGATCGATGTGGCCATGCGTGAGCAGGATCAGTTCGACCGAACCCGCTGCGTCGAGGACCGCACCGCGGTGCTCGTCCGAGTCCGGCCCTGGGTCGATGACCACCGCACTTCGACGACCTGGCTCGTCGCGCAGGATCCAGGTATTGGTGCCTTCCAACGACATCATGCCGGGGTTGTTGGCGAGCACGACGCCGGCGAGCGGAGTTATCTGCCGCAGCGATTCGTAGTCCGGCACCTAGTTGCTCCCCTGTTCCGGTCGGCCCGTCCGCGTGACCGGGTCAGGCACCTCAGGCAGACCGCCCGGCATCTTGACTTCGGCACCGTCGATCACGAGTGTCACCTCGCCGGTTTCTGACCTGTGGACCACAGGTGCAACCTGTCGGATCTCTCGACCGGCGGCGGCCGACAGGACCTCGGCTGCGGTGGTGTGCTGGGCGACCTGGCGCAGGTTGGTAAATGTTGGTGGCAGCATCGGCCGCTCGCCCCGTTCGAACTCGGAGAGGGCCTCGCTGATCGGGATCCAGTCGGCGTGGGACGCCTCGCCGGTGACTGACGCCGCTGTCGCACCGTCAGGCACCACCGCGACGAAGAAATAGGTGTCGAAACGGATCGGCGCGCCTACTGGGGTGATCCAGCGCGCCCATGGCCGGATCGCCGACTCGTCGAGCTCCACCTGCAATTCGGACAGCAAGGAAAGAAACGTTCGCCTGCCGTCCTCCACGTCGGTGCGGGCCTGCTCCGAGGCGAGTGCGGCCGGTCGGCTCAGCAGCACGCCCACCTCCTCAAAGGTCTCACGGATCGCGGCGCAGACCAGCGCACCCGCGTGCGACACATCGGTCTCGAGCTGTGCGGCGATGCTGGAGAGGTTGCCGGGGTAGCCGGAACCGGCCGCGGCAGTGTCGGCATCGCCTGGATCGACGGAGCCTCCGGGGAATACGGACATCCCGGCGGCGAACGCCATCTTCTCCACCCGGCGGAGCAACCAGGTCTCCAGACCGTTCTCGCCGTCCCGGAGCAAGATCACGGTCGCCGCTTCTTGGACTCGGGCGGGTACCGCAGCCGTCTCGGTCGTCACGGCGTCAGCCATCGGTGTCGACCTCGACGATCAGCTCGACCTCGACCGGGGCGTCCAGCGGGAGGGCCACTACTCCGACGGCGGAGCGCGCATGGCTACCCGCGGCGCCGAAGACCTCGCCGAGAAAGTTCGACGCGCCGTTGATCACGGCGGGCTGACCAGTGAAGTCCGGTGTCGATGCCACGAAGCCAACCACCTTTACAACCCGCACGACCGAATCGATCCCGACGAGTGCGTGGACGGCGGCCAGGGCGTTGAGTGCGCAGATCTGGGCGTAGCCGGCCGCTTCATCCGCGGTCACCTCGCCGCCTACCTTTCCGGTGCCTTTCAGTTGACCGGCCACGATCGGCAACTGCCCGGAGGTGAAGACATGCGAGCCGCTTCTCACCGCTGGAACGTAGGCGGCCAGCGGCGCCGGGGCGGACGGGAGCTCGATGCCGAGCTCAGCGAGGCGGGCAGACACCGATGGGCGTTCAGAGATCATGTCAGCAAACTACCTGGGCGCCCCTCGCTGTGGCCGGTGCTTGAGTAGCTCGGTACGAGAGCCAAGCCACACTTGCGCGCCAGCCACCGGCCGCCCGTGCCGGTTCAGCTGCCACGGCCGAGATGGCAAGCATTGCCGGTGGCTGGTTTGTACGCTGAGTGAGTGCCGTCAATTCCCCCAGCGACTTCGTCCTCGCCTACTGCCTCGCCTCGGCTCCACATCGTGACGGGCAAGGGCGGCACCGGCAAGACGACGGTTGCCGGCGCGCTGGCGCTGGCCTTGGCCGCGGGCGGCCACCGCATCCTGCTGATCGAGGTCGAGGGACGGCAGGGCCTGGCTCAGCTCTTCGACACGCCACCGTTGCCCTACGTCGAAACGCGCCTGGCCGCGAGCCAGGGCGGTGAGGTCATCGGGTTGGCCGTGGACCCAGAAGCGGCCATGCTCGAGTATCTCGAGATGTTCTATTCGATCAAGCGCGGCGGATCGGTCTTGCGAAAGATGGGGGCGATCGACTTCGTCACGACCATCGCTCCCGGCCTTCGCGATGTGTTGCTCACCGGCAAGGTCAAGGAGTCGGTCACACGCCAGGTCGGCGGCCGTCGGGTCTTCGACGCGGTCGTGCTCGACGCACCGCCGACGGGACGGATCGCCCAGTTTCTCGAAACCACCAATGAAGTCGCCGGTCTGACCAAGATGGGCCCCATTCACAAGCAGAGCGTCGGCGTCACCTCGTTGCTGCACTCCAGCCAGACCGCCGTACACCTGGTCACGTTGCTCGAAGAGATGCCGGTGCAGGAGACCTTGGATGCGGCGGCCGAGCTCACCGCCGCTGGCTACCGTCTCGGCCGGATCATCGTCAACCGTGCCCGACCAGAGCTCGTCTCAGCCGGGGTGCTGGACAGTTCCGGTCTCGCAGACGTAGGTCTGCTCACCGAGGGCCTGACCGCCGCAGGATTGAAGGTAGGTAATGGTCTGGCGGAGTCGCTGGCCGCGCAGGTCGATCACTATGCCCAGCGTCAGACCGTCCAGCATGACGCCGAACGTGCACTTGCTGAGCTGTCCGTATCGGGGCCGCCGATCGTCCGGCTGCCCGAACTGATCCCGCCGATGGATCTGGGAAGCCTCTTTGAGCTCGGTCACGCGCTCGACGTGGCGGAATGGGTATGACGACGGCGAAGCGGCGGCCGGTGCCGCCCACGTTGGAGATCGACCAATTGCTCAAGGACCCTGAAATCAAGGTCATCGTCACCTGCGGCAGCGGCGGCGTGGGCAAGACGACGACCGCGGCGGCCCTTGCGCTTCGAGCCGCAGAGCAGGGGCGAAACGTCGTCGTGCTCACCATCGACCCGGCACGCCGGCTGGCGCAATCCCTGGGTTTGAGTCAGCTCGACAACACCCCTCGCCGGGTACCTGGGGTCGGTCGTCCTGACGGTGCTCGCGGCACGGCCGCCGCTCAGCCGGATGACGTCAATTTCCGTGCAGCCAGCTCCAACATCGTTGGCACCGGATCCGATGTCGGCACCGGCGCCTTGCTCGCCATGATGCTCGATATGAAGCGGACCTTCGATGATGTCGTGTCGGCGCACACGACCCCCGAGAAGGCCGAGCAGGTTTTCGCCAACCCCTTCTATCAATCGCTCTCGGCGTCGTTCGCCGGCACCCAGGAGTACATGGCGATGGAGAAGCTCTCGCAGCTGCGCGACCAGCTGGTCGCCAACGGCGAGTGGGATCTCATCGTGGTCGACACCCCACCGTCTCGGTCTGCACTTGACTTTCTGGACGCTCCGCAGCGGCTTGGCCGATTCCTGGATGGTCGGATGATCCGGCTGCTGACTGCGCCGGCTCGCGCTGGCGGCAAGGCCTACCTCAAGGTGGTGAGCGCCGGGTTCAGTGTCTTCGGGAAAGTGTTGACCAAGATCCTCGGCAATGACCTGTTGAGCAACGTCTCGGCCTTCGTCGCGTCACTCGAGACCATGTTCGGCGGGTTTCGAGAACGCGCCGATCAAACCTATGAACTTCTCAAGGCGCCGGATACGGCTTTCATCGTGGTCGCGTCTCCTGAACCGGACGCGCTGCGGGAGGCTTCGTTCTTCGTCGAACGTCTGCAGCAGGAGCAGATGCCGTTGGCCGGCGTCGTCCTCAACCGGCTTCGAACTGTCGCTGAGGGGTTGTCTGGCCAAGGCGCTAGCGCGGCAGCCGAGCGACTCGCCGAGTTGGACGAGCAGACCGCAGCGACCCGGTTGGCTGCCGCCGCGCTATCGGTACATGTCGAATCCGCCGAGGCAGCCATGCACGATCAGGCCATGATCACGCGTTTTGCCGCTGCGCATCCAGACGTCGCGCAGCGCGGCGTCCCGGCGCTGCCGACCGACGTGCACGACCTGGCCGGCTTGCGAACGGTGGGCGAGTCGCTCGCGGGCTGAGCCCGGTCGGGCCGTGACGATCGGCGGGCGACGTCGGCGGGCGACGTCGATCGGGCCTAGTCCCGAGGGCGGCCGCCGAGCGGGCGCACCCGCCCTCTGACGACGCTCGCGTAGTCATGCAGCGCGGCCTTGGAGGCCAGCAACTTGCGCCATGACTTCACATCAGGGCGTCGGCGTAACAGCTGGCGCCGCTCTCGTTCCGTCATACCGCCCCAGACCCCGAATTCCGCACGACTGTCCAGAGCATCGGCTAGACACTCGAGCCGCACCGGGCAGCGGTTGCAGATCGTCTTCGCCTCATGTTGAGCAGCACCGGCAACGAAGAGAGTCTCTGGATCTACGTCCCTGCACGATCCCTTCGACGCCCATTCCGAACTGTCGAGGATCATCGGCCGCTTCGGCATCTTTGCCGCGGTCATTGCTCTCCCTAGCTTCAAACCTGCGAGTTGAACGTCTCGCAAGATACGTTAATTAATTCCTTAGTTACTTGAAATCAGGTTTTTCGTATTTACGAGCTTTCTACCTTGATCGCGAGTGCCGGCATCTAGTGATCTATCCGAATGACTCCACAAGAGGCCCGCTATGACGCAGTCCGGAGAACTTTTTCCGCCGGCAAGGTAAGGCGTGACGTGGCTGTGAGAATCGGTCACCGGGCATTCGCCACGTAGACTCACCTCCCGTGGCTCGCGCATCCGGACTGACGATCTTGTCCAAACTCGCCAAACTCGCAGCACTCATCGTCGTGACGGGTGTGCTCGCGGCCGGTGTTGTGGTGCCCTACGTGGGGGGAGCCGGGCTAGCTGCAAAGGCCGGCGCAGACAAGTTCCTCGACACGACCTGCAACCTGACCGAGGAGCCCTTGCAGCAGAAGACGACGCTGCTGGCCAACGACGGCAAGACCGTGATCGCCACCTTGTTCGACCAGAACCGGCAGGTCGTGCCGCTGACATCGGTACCAAAAGCGGTCACCAATGCACTGATCAGCACTGAGGACCGGCGGTTCTACCAGCACCACGGTGTCGACATTCGCGGGTTGATCCGCGGCGCGCTCAACACGTCGAACGGTGACACCCAGGGCGCCTCGACGCTGACCGAGCAGTACGTCAAGCAGGTCAACTACTACAACGCGATCAGTGCCGGTGACCAGGCGGCCGCCGAGGCCGCGATCGATCAGAACATCAACCGTAAGATCGCCGACGCGCAGTGCGCGCTCAAGATCGAGAAGCAGAACACCAAGGCTCAGATTCTGGAGAAGTACCTCAACATCGCGTTCTTCGGCGAGAACTCCTACGGCATCCAGACCGCAGCCCAGACATACTTCGGCGTCGACGTCAGCAAGCTGACGCTGGCGCAGTCCGCGTTGCTGGTCGGCCTGGTCAAGAGCCCCAGCGCGTTCGACCCCTTTCAGGATCCAGACGCGGCAATTGCCCGTCGCAACCTCGTGCTCGACAATATGCTCGACCAGAAATACATCACCCCCGCGCAAGACAAGGCTTCCAAGGGCGCTGTCCTCAAACTTGCGGCCCGGGCGGTACCCGAACGTGGCTGCGCCTTCGCCGGGACGAAGCCGGTCTCCGGTACCCCCATCGCCAACGCCGGATTCTTCTGCGACTACGTAGTGAACTGGCTGACCTCGGTTGGTGGCTTTACAAATGCCAAGATCAACACTGCGGGCCTGAGAATTACCACGACCCTCGATGTGAACCTGCAGAACGCCGGCGAGAATGCTATCTGGACACAGAGCGGGCTCGACCCCAAAAACAGCGGCGGCTACATTCTCGCGATGCCGTCAGTGACGCCGAATACCGGCGCGATCACCACGATGATCACCGATCTGCACTACGGCGTGCGGCCGGGCGATGCGTCGTACTCGGTCAATCCGGTGTTCTCAGCGGCCTACGCCGGATCTGGTTCGACGTACAAGTACTTCACGGCGCTGACGGCGTTGAAGGCCGGGGTCGATCCGAACTTCCAGCTGACCGCTGGCGATCCGTACACGACCAAGAACTGCCCGGCCGGCACCGGACCCCAAGGCGGCTACCACAACGCGGGGTCGTACAAGGCGACATTGCCGTTGAGCCTCGCGCTACCGGAATCGTCCAACACGTACTTCGTCGGCATGGAAGATCAGCTCTTCGGCTGCAACCTGGCACCGATTGTCGGGACCGCAACGGGTCTCGGGCTCAACGCTCTGAACGCCGTTGACCCGACGGATCGGCTCAAGCGCACCTATGCCCAGGCCACGATTCAGGATCAGGCGGCCACCTTCACGCTTGGTCAGCGCCCGACCTCGGCGCTGGAGTTGACCGGCGCCTTCAGTGCGCTGGCCAACGACGGGGTCTTCTGCCCGCCCACGCCGATCGTCTCGATCACCGACACCAGCGGCAAGCCCGTCCCGTACAAGCACCCCGGGTGCACCCGCCAGTACGACCCGTACGTCGCGCGGACGCTGGTCAACATCATGACCAATGACACCCACAGCGGCTACGGCACCGCGGGGTCGTTCTTCAGCAATTGGTACAACAACGGTGGCAGTCTGGTCGCCGCCAAGACCGGTACGAACAACAGCTCTGATGCCAACGGCAACGACAACGGCGGCAACTCCGCATTGTGGTTCGTCGGCATCACGCCGAGCCTCACGTCAGCTGCGGCACTGGTCAACCCACAGAATCCCAATCAGAAGATCTCAAACGTGCCCGGTGTCACGCAGAACAACGATGGCGGCGACACCTTCGGTGCGAGTGCCGCGAACTTCTGGCTACAGGCCTACGGTCCCACCCTGGCCCCGAGACAGTGGACCTGGCAGACGCCGGATTCGACTCCCGGCGAGCAGATCAACGTTTCGTTGGGTCAGGATCCAGCCACGACCCAGGCCCAGCTCACCGCGCTGGGGTTCAAGTCGACCGTCGACAACTTCTTCTGTGGCAGCAACATCATCGCCGGAAACATCGCCTACTACAGTCCAAAAATCGGTGTGCCCGGGTCCACCGTCGTGACCCTCTGCCGCTCCAGCGGGGTACCAGTCGCGTCTCCGCCGCCGCCGCCGGTCATCAAGCCGACCAAGCCGCCGGCGACGCCGGTCGTACCCACCCGACCGGTAGCGCCACCAAGCCACGGACGCCGCTAGCGGCGCCGATCCTCAGCTGTGCAGTCGCTAACTGCTCAGCTGTCGCTTGACCTCGTCTGACACTCGCTTGCCGTCAGCGCGTCCGGCGATCTTGGGAGAGACTGCCTTCATCACCACGCCCATCTGGCGCTGCTCCGTTGCCCCTGCCTCGGCGATGGCCGCGCGAACCAGCGCGGCAAGTTCATCGTCGCCAAGTTGGGTCGGCAGATAGCGGGCCAGGACGGTCTCTTCGTCGCGTTCACGTTGGGCCTGCTCGGTGCGCCCACCTCCGGCGAAGGCTTCGGCCGCCTCGCGACGCTTCTTCGCCTCCCGGTTGATGACCTTGAGCACCTCCTCATCGGACAACTCGCGAGCACTCGAACCTGAGACTTCCTCGTTCGTGACAGCGGTCAGCAGCATCCGCAAGGTGGCGGTGCTCAATTCGTCGCGGCCTTTCATGGCCGTCGTCAGGTCCGATCGCAGTTGGCTCTTGAGGTCACTCATGGGATCAGATTAGTCACCAGCACGCCGCGGGCTTCAGCAATTACGGCCAGCCTGGATTTTGCTTCCTCACCCGCACGTACCCTGTGTTGCATGCCCGCATCGCCTCGCGCCACCAAGGTGGCGGCCGCGATAGGCGTCGCGGGCCTTGCCACCGCTGCCTACGCCGGCCTGATCGAACGGAACCTGTTCACGCTGCGCCGTTTCACCGTGCCGGTGCTTGACCCCGGCACGCCTACGCTGCGGGTGTTACACATTTCTGACTTGCACCTGACCGCCGCTCAGAAACGCAAACAGGCTTGGATTTCTGACCTCGCCAGGTTGCGGCCCGACTTCGTGGTGAATACCGGCGACACCTCGTCAGACCCGGACGGGATACCCGCGATCATGGACGCCCTCGGCCCGCTGTTCGACTTCCCGGGGGCATTCGTCCCCGGTAACAACGACTACTACGTTCCGAAGCCGAAGAACCCGGCCCGGTACTTTCTGGACGACAAGATGGGCAATCTCGAGAGGCGTACCAGGATGCCCTGGCCCGAGTTGGCAGGGTCGATGGCATCGCGGGGCTGGCTCGATCTGACGCACGTCCGAACGACGGTTGACGTGGCCGGCGTCCCGGTGGCGTTTGCCGGGACCGACGACCCGCACCTGAAGAAGGCCCGGTACTCCAAGATCGCCGGGGCCGCCGATCAAACCGCGGCCGTAAGGGTGGGCGTCATGCACTCCCCCGAGCCATCGTTGCTCTCGCGGTTCGCCGACGATTCCTACGATCTGGTGCTCGCCGGTCATACCCACGGTGGTCAGATCAGGGTCCCGTTCGGCCCGGCGATCGTGACCAACTGCGGTATCGATGTACACCGGGCGCGCTGGTTGCACCGCTGGGACGATGAGATGTGGTTCAACGTCTGCGCCGGCCTTGGCACGAACCCGTACATGCCCTTTCGCCTCGGCTGTCGGCCAGAAGCGGTCCTGTTGACCCTGCAACCCAGGGACGCTGCGCGTAGCTGAGAGCGTCAGCCGGTCGCCGTCGCCCCATGCTCATTCCACGCCCAGGTTCCACGCCCAGGCTCATCAGCCCGACGTCGGCACCCCGCCGATGGTCGGTTATGCTTGTCCGGTTGCGAGCGGGGTGTGGCGCAGCTTGGTAGCGCGCTACGTTCGGGACGTAGAGGCCGCAGGTTCAAATCCTGTCACCCCGACCATCACCGACTTACCCGAGACACCCGCTAAGCGGAGCGCTTATGAGCGGCTGTGCGGTCTCCGTAGGGGGTCCGTGCCGTCCACCCAAGCTGAGGTCGTTAACGGGCCGCTGATCTTATCCACATCTTGACGAACAAGGCTGCGCATTGCAGCCATACTCATGGCAGTGCAATTCCATCGAAAGTAGATGCCTGGCCATGACGACCGCTCCGGTAGCGCCGTCTCCAGCCGCGCCTTCTCTACCTGCAGACGCGGTCCGAGCGAGGCGGCGGCCACCGGCCCGGGTGACGGCGTTAGCAGTTGCCGCCGGGGTAGCTGCTGCCGTGATCGCGCTGGGGATCAGTACGAGGCGGATGCTCCGTGATGCGGCCTCGGCTGCTCTGGCCGCGTCGCCCTTGTGGACGCTCGTCGCAGCTGCGGCGGTTGCGGCGAGCTTTCTCGCCTCGGCCGTTGCCATCGTCACCGTGTCAGGGGTGCGGGGTTCCTACCGACAATCAGCGGCGGTGGAAGTCGCGGGCTCGTTTTGTAACCGGTTCATGCCCGGAACGCTCGGCGGTACGTTGCTACGTATCCGCTACCTGCGCTGCACCGGGCTCGACCTCGATCGAGCGCTGTCGGCAGCTGCGATCCTCTCCATAGGCAGCGGTATCAGCCAGGCGGCCGGCTTAGGCTTTGCGGTCCTGGCGGCGGACCGCAGCAGCTTGACCGGACCTCGCGTCCCGGTGGATATGAACTCGGTAGTTGCAGTAAGCGGCGCCGCCCTTGTCGTGCTCGGCAGCAGCTGGGCGCTGAGCCGCTGGAGGTACATCAGTGCGCGGCGGCAGCGCTGGCTCGAGCATGGTCGCTGCGTGGTCGTCGACCTGTGCGCGCTCGCCCGGAACCGACGGGTCCTCATGCGGGTGATTGCCGGCCCCGCCGGGTCGAGCTTCGCTCGAGCGATCGCATTTTGGGCCGCTGCGCACGCCGTCGGACTGAACCTTGGCTTGACGACCGCCGCGATGGTGTACTTCGCAGGCATGGCCGTCGCGGGCGCGGCACCCGTGCCGGGTGGTCTTGGACCGGCCGAAATTACCCTGACCGTCGGGCTCACAGCGACTGGAATCCCTTCCGCGCCAGCCTTGGCCGCCGTCCTCGTCTTTCGGCTGATCTCGTTCTGGCTACCCAGCTTGGCCGGGGCATGCGCGCTGCTATGGCTACGCCGCGGTGGAGCGCTCAGTACTGCCGGAGAAGCATCAGCAGTTTCGCGACCAACCATCATTCGCCGCCGCAGCAACCGGTTCGGCGCGCTGCAGAAAGGCCTGCTGACCGGGGTCGCCGCGGTCGCTGCCGCGTTGATCAGCAGCGGCGTGGCCTATGCAACGCCGGCCGCAACCGAATCGTCAGCTGGAACGAACATCCCCACGATCAGCCAGCTGGGACGGACCCCTCCCTCGTCAGCCGAACTCAAAGCCAAGATCTCCCGGCCCACGCGGGGTTAGCCACGTCAGCGCATGATCACGGTACGGATTGCCGCGTCGTCGTCGAAGGCGGCAAGGTTGGAGTCGGCGTCGAGTTTCATGCGTGGCCAAACTCGATTGGCAGGTCGGTGACGCCGCGCAGCGATTGGGTGTAGCGGACCTCGTACCCGTCGGGCAGTCGGTACTCAGGAATACGGCGATGCCACTCGGTCAGTGCGACCCGCAGTTCGAGGCGGGCGAGATGCGAACCGAGGCAACGGTGGACGCCGATGCCAAAGGAGGAGTGCTGGTTCGCACGACGGGTCAGATCGACCGTCAGCGGCTCCTCGACTCGGTTCGGATCAAAGTTCCAGGTGGCTTGGACGATCTTGACGAGGGTGCCTGCCTTGATCGCCAAGCCGTCGACGACGGTGTCCGACGTTGCGATGCGCGATTGCGTCGGACTTGTCACGATCCAGCGGAGTAACTCTTCGACAGCTGACGCGATCCCAGCGGGTTCGGTGAGCATACGTTGGAGATCCGGCCGCCGGGCCAAGAGCGCGAAGGCACATTCCAGCGTGCCGGTAACGGTGTCCAGTCCCGCCAGCAGTAGCAGAAGGCAGATGTTGAGCGAGTCCTCGCGACTCAGATCTCCGGCGCGTTCACGCTCCACAAAGTGACCGAGCAAGTCGTCTTTGGGCTCGGTCTCCCTGGCCAGCAAGGCATTGCTGAACAAGGCCATGATCTCTTCAGCGGCGCGATGGCGAATCTGGTCAGCGATCTCGAGATCGTCGGACGCCGGTCGGATCATGTCGTCCTTCATGCGGATGAACTCCGGCATTCCGGAAAGAGGCAATCCCAGCAATCCAAGGAAGATCCCGATCGGGAACGGATTGCCGAACTCGTCGCTGAAGTTACACCGGCCACGATCGATGAACGAATCGATACAGGTATTTGCCAGCTCGACAACGCTCTGCTCCAGAGCAGCCATCCGACGAGGCGAGAACAGTGGATCGAGCATCCGCCGGTAGCGGGCGTGGTCGGGCGGATCGATCTGGAGTGGAATCAGCCCCGTCTCTGAGCCGATATAGCCCGCTTCGGGCCCCGAAGAGAACAAGTTCGGCTCGTGCATGGCGAAGTCGACGCCCGCGGCTGAGGTGATGGTGGCACCGAACTCGTTCAAGCGCGCAGCGGTGGAGGACAGTTCGAGCCAGTGCTGCTGCGCGTCCTCACCCCAGATTGTTCGCTGCGAGTTGGGGTCGACCGTCGTAAGAGCAGAGCATTGCGCTGCAGTTTCTGTCATGACGTCCTCCAGGGTGGGCCGAACACGCGGTCAAGACGGCCAGTAGCTCGCAGTCGTGGCGTATGCCCGCTGCGCGAAATCGTTCTCGTTCAGTGATCGCGTTTCCCGCGACAGAACCTCGACACTCACGATCCCGTCATACCCGCGCACGCTCAATGTGTGTGCGAAGCCGGTCAGATCAAACTCGCCAAGACCGGGCCACGCCCGGCGGTTGACCGTCTCATCCATGATGTCGTCGCTCAGCATTGGCGGGGCATCATCGAATTGAACCAACGCGATCGACTCCAACGGAATCGTTTCCAGATCAGACCAGCTACTGTCGCCGCGGAAGAAGTGCCAGGTATCGATGGCTAAACCGACTCGATCTGCGCCGAGTTGGTTGACAACCTCCAGCGCCGTGGAGATCGAATGAATAGCCAGACCAGGCGCGAACTCCAATGCCAGCCGAACACCTGCATCCGCGGCGATACTGGCTAGCCGGTCCAGCCGATCGATCACGGCCTCGGTCGGATTGGCGAAACACAAGATCAGGAGAGACTCGGCATTGAGACCCGCCGCCAGGTCGACCAACTCCTGCGCCTCGGCAATCTCGTCGGCCTGCCGCCCCCGAACAGTTAATGCAAGGACGTCGCTACATTCCAACCCGTGCCAGTGCAGGACGGACAGCGCCCGAGACACGCCGCGCCGGCCGCCAGCGACAACCGGTGCAAGCTGCTGTCGATCCAAAGACACCGCTTGGAAGCCCGCATTTGCCGCCGCGACCAGATAAGCCTCGAAATCGTCCACCGTTTGAATCGACATACCGCACCCAGGCGCGAGAGACAGCTTCACCGGACGATCAAATCTTCGATTCGTGCTTTGCCATCGTGTCGGCGTCGACCTTGCCCGCAACGCGTCCTGCCATCTGCACTCTCCCGCGACTGATCCGCTAACTGTGGACTTCGACCTTGTGCTGATTGTGCAAACGCTGGCTGGCACACCGCCTTGGGCCCGAGATGATTCTCCCGCAGTCGCGAGACGCCATCTCGTAATCTGGCGATCTGAGAGACAACGTATCAGTGAGCTACGCTACACACAATGGGTCTGACTTTGCAGTACCGACAGAAGCAGTACCGAGAGAGATGGGTATCGTCCGATGGCTGAACCGGCTTCCGAGGCGGCCGTTGCATCGGTCCGCGAACGCCTCGATCAAGCGCTCGTGACCTACCTGGCGACGCTGCAGGCTGACGACATCGCGGAGGTGAACGTCGAACAGATCGCGCAGCTCGCGGAGGTCTCTCGCGCCACCGCTTACCGACATTTCGGCGATCAGCAAGGCCTGCTCTACGAGGCCGCCACCCGGGTCGCGCGCCATCACGCCGACGTCTGCAAGTCCAAGATCGCGCGTGCGGCAACGGTCGCCGCCACCCTTCAGGAGGCCTTTTCCTATACCGCCTACGCGATGCGGACCGACCCCATGCTGCGGATGCTCATGACTTCGCGTCGCTCGCCGGCCATCGCCGCGGCCATCGGGGCGCTGGGTCTGGAGCTGCTCGGACCCGCCATCCGCGGGGGGCAGCTGAACGGTCAAGTCCGGACGGATCTCTCGCCTGAAGAAGTCATGTCGTGGATCAGCGAGATGCAGTTCGTCGTGATCCGGCTTGACCTTGACGAGGACGCAGCCCGTTCGTGGGTACGGACTTACATGCTTCCGACTCTCAATCCGCTCGGACATGACCCGGACCTGCTCGCGCAAGTCGACGCGGTATTGACCGACGTCGAGCAGAGAGTGGACGCACTTTCCCACTCGCTCACGCAAGCGCGGACACCGTTGACGAACGCCAAGGTTCCTTCGGTGGATTAAGCGGTTCCCAAACGGGCCAACTCCTGAGTCGCGGAGTTGGCCCGTTTGACGGTCGTTGCGTTACCTATTTGGTGGTTGCTGGGTCCCAGACGAGCGGCAGGCTGTTGAGGCCCATCATGCTGCTGCGCGACTCGTTGTACTCGGCATTTTCGTCGACGCGGTACACCGGGATTCGCTTGTGCCACTCTTCATACGCGATCGCAAGCTCGTGCCGGGCAAGGTGCGACCCAAGGCAACGGTGTGGTCCTGCACCGAACGCCAGGTGCGAAATGTCCTTGCGGTCGAAGTCGACGGTGGCGGCGTTCGGAAACTGCCGATCGTCGCGGCCGGTGGCAGGCAGGCTGAGCGTGAAGCGCTGGCCCTTCTTGACGGGGCAGCCAGCGACCTCGGTGTCCTCCATCGCGGTCCGCGAGATGTTGACGATGGCGTAGACGCGCAACAACTCCTCCACGGCGACCGGAATCACCGACGGGTCGTTCACGATGCGCTCGCGGTCTGCAGGATGCGTGGCCAGGTGGTGGAAACCGTAACCGAGCTCGGCAGTGACAGTGTCGAGACCCGCTTCGAAAATCAGCAGGTAGAACGACATCAGGTCTTTGTCCGGGATCGGCTCTTCGTCGATCTCCCAGTTCATAGCCACCGAAATCAGATCGTTGCCACGGTCTTCCGGTGCCTGCGCGCGACGCTCGGCAATGATCTGACCCAGGTACTCGGTCACCTCGGTCTGCGCGCGCACCGACTTCTGGTAGGCCGCAATCGGGTCCGTGTCCTTGGGATGCAAGATGTTGGATTCCCAGGCGATGAAGCGCTCCAGCTGGTCGACGGGTAGGCCGATGACGTGCTCGAGGAAGATAGAGGTCGGGAACCGAAGCGAGAACTCCTTGATGAAGTCGCAATGACCCTTGTCGATGAAGCCATCGATTAGCTCGTTGACCCGCAGCCGAATTGAATCGTCCAACTTCGCCATGTTTCCAGGCGAGAACACCCGCCCGGTCAGCCGCCGCCATTTCGCATGCAGCGGTCCGTCGATCGCCTGCGGCACGAGCACGAACTCTGCCTCTTCGCCGGTCGCCGGGTCATAGGCCTTGCTGTAAAACACATCGGAGCGCTGGGCAATCTCAAGGACCTCTTCGTAGCGGGTGTAGATGATGTCTCCGCCAGGCAGGGTGTGTGCCGGTGAGGACTCCCGTAGCGCATCGAGTTCGGCGAAGCCGAGCATCGCTGGCCGATCGCCGCCTTGCATCTGCAGATCTGTGACCGGGCAGCGTGCCGCGATCACCTCATCACGAACATCGATCTCAGGTGCTTGAGTCATTCTTCCTCCGGATTTGGACGCCGCCCACGGCAAGTCGCAGGGGCGAGACAGCTGCGGGTTTCGTCACACAATACGCGTTGACCCGCCCGGTGAACAGGGTCACGGGCGGTAGCCACAGCACAGCTTCAGCTCGCGGAGCGTGCAGCTCGCGGCTGGACACGGGGCCGTCTGCGTTCGACAACGTCTTGTAACGTAATTGCCAGGTAACTGACAGTGAATTGTGCGTGTTTTGCTGCGATCGCGTTGCTCTCATGCTTGTATTGCGTGTGCTCGATCGCGAAGCCAGGCCCGGTAGCCAGCCAGACCTGGTTCACGGGTTGTGGCAGGCGGCGCGCCCCAAGCAGTGGGCAAAAAACGTCCTGGTCTTCGCCGCGGCGGGGGCTGCCGGGCAACTCGGGCATTTCGACTACGCGTGGCGTTCGGGCGTTGCTTTTGTCGCGTTTTGTCTAGCAGCCAGCGGCACCTACTACCTCAACGATGCGGCTGATGTCGACAGCGATCGTCGGCATCCGACCAAACGACTCCGGCCGATGGCCGCCGGAGTCTTCTCGCCCAACACCGGCCGCATGGTGGGCGCCGGCCTGATGCTGCTGAGTTTGCTGGTCGCTTCAGCATGTCTGCGCTGGCAGCTTGTCGTGATTGTGGCGATCTACATTGCCAACACGACCGCCTACTCGAAGTGGCTCAAGCACATGCCGGTCTACGACATCCTGTCGGTGGCAGGTGGATTCCTGCTACGCGCAATCGCGGGCGGGGCGGCCACCGGGCTTGTCCTATCGGACTGGTTCCTGACCGTTGCGTCATTCGGATCGTTGTTCATGGTCGCCGGAAAGCGCTACGCCGAGCACACTGCTCTCGCCGAATCTGAGGACGGTCACGTTCGGGCGGTGATGAAGCACTACACGGCAAGCTATCTCGGCTATGTCCGCACCGTGGCATCGTCGGCGCTCCTGGTTTCGTACTGCCTCTTTGCCTTCCAGAAGGCAGAGGCCACGCCGGGCCACTTTCCGTGGTATCAGCTCTCCGCGGTGCCGTTCGTCGCCGCCGTCTTCCGGTATGCGCTGCTGCTAGAAGGGGGTAAGGGCGAAAACCCCGAAGACGTAGTATTCGGCGATCGCTCACTGCTTGTGCTTGGTCTGTGTTGGATAGCGCTGTTCGCGGGTGCGACCTATTGAGGAGGCTGACACCCTGTTTCAGACGCTGCTGATCATGGCTGCGGCATGGCTGATCCTGTCATTGGTCGGATGGCTCGTCCTAGGTCAATTCACCGCATCGAAGCGAAATCTGCTCCTTCCCGCGGCGCCCTTGATAGGTGCTGCCGCTCTCGTTGCAGTCCTGCATTACACAACGCTGATCACCTCGGTCCGGGTAGGCCTGTGGTTCGTCGCAGGCGCGGCGGGAGTTCTGCTCGTCCTGAACTTTCGAAAAGATCGGCGCTGGTGGGCCACTTCTCGGTCGGCGCTCGGTTTGATGGTTCTCGCCGCGGCCCTTGGCGCGATTCCGGCCACCGCGGTGCTGTATCCGTCCAAGGTCGTCGGCGATTCGCGCGTCGTGCAACTCAGCAACGCCAACGATGCCTTTTACTACGTAACGGTGGTCGATTGGGTCACTCACAATCGCGGCATCGACCGGCCGGTTTTTCACCAGACCCCGCAGCAAGGCGGGGCGCCGATGAGTTATGTATCGGCGAGCTCGCAGATCGGCCATCACCTGCGCATAGGCGACGAGCTCACTCAATCGGCGATAAACGTCGTGCTCGGCAAGTCCTCGGTCGACACCTGGTATCCGTTGAGCGGCTTGTGGATCCTGCTCTTACCTGCGGCTGGCCTCGGCGCGGCCCGATGTCTGAGAATGCGAGCGGCTAGCGGACTGATCCTCGGCGTTGCGATAGCCACCTCGTCGCTGACGCTGCTACAGCTGGCGAACCAGAATTCAGACTCCCTGCTCGGGGTGGCGCTAGCGCCGTTCGCCGTTGCTGCCGTGGTGCAAGCGCTCGATCGTTCACCCATCTTCGGCCGTGTCTTCGCCGCGCTGATGTTGGCGGCGTTGCTGGGGACCTATGCGGAGTTCACCCCGTTGATCCTTCCAGCCTTGATCCTGGCCGTATTCGCCCGCCGGCCCAGCAACATCTGGCCGGCCGCTCGTTCCGCGCTGATTGTCGTCGGCCTCAGTATCGCGATCGCGCCGTTGGCCTGGTCCAATGCCTTTCGTTCGCTGGTGTTTATCGGTCAGATCGCGCCGGACCATCTCACTTCGCCATTTTCCGGAGCGACCCGCTGGGAGACTCTGAACCGCTTTACCGGTACGACACCGTTTGAGCAGGGCTTTGCGCGATCGTGGCAAGCTCCGTTGCTTGCCCTCGCGCTGGTGGTCGGGGTTGCCCTCGCTGCGGTGTTCTCCCGCCGTCGGCTCTTCATGGTGGTGCTCGCCGGGACAGGTGCGGCTCTGGCTTATGACCTGGCGGCCGTCAAGCAGCGCCCGTACAGCCAACTACGGACCATCGAGATCTGGATTCCGTTGCTCCTGCTGGTCGCCGCCTTCGGCTTCGACCGCCTGTACCAGTGGTGGAGTTCCCAAGAACGACCCGAATTTCGCCGATTTCGAGTCGCGGTACTGGTCGCCGCGGTGCTACCGGGCCTGCTGTGGATTGCCGTCAACGAACGAACCTCTGTTCGGATGGTCGGCAACGTAGCCATGATCCGCGCACGCCACGTGGATTCTGACTTCGCGCAGGCAGCGGGGTGGTTGTCGGCAGTCGACGGTCCGAAGGGCAGCGACAGCATGGTGCTCGCACCCCAGTTCTTCGATCAACTGTGGATCACCCAGGCCCTACGGTCCAAACCGCTTACGGCGTACCCATTTCTCTACATCAGCTACCAGGGCTACTCCCGTTTCTGGGACGGCAAGCTCACCCGATGGTTGCTGGTGGACGACACCGCGACGCTGGACGCCGACCCGGGCACGGTGGTCAGGACGAATGCCCGTTTCAAGCTCGTCGACCTCACCGTCGGTCAGGTAGCGGTCGGTTTCGACTCGAGCACTGCGGGTCATCCGAGCTACTTCGTGATGCGTACGCCGGGGACAGCCGCGAAAGTTCGGTTGACCGGTCATGTCGTGCCCGCCGGCACGAGGACACCCTTGCCCGGTCCGCGGGCCGCGGCCCGAGGCGAACTGAAACCGGGCACCCTGCATCCGGATACTACGTTCATCGACGTGCCGTTACCGGCGACGCCCGACGCCAACCTGTCAATGTCGGATGGCACCTCGACCTTCATCGTCACGGGTATGAGTCGTGAAGCGACAACCTGATCGCGGCGCGGACTTGACGATTGCGCTGAACTACTACGCGCCTTACGTCAGCGGTCTGACCGATACTGCCAAGGTGGTTGCCGAGGGGCTGGCAGACCGCGGTTGGCGGGTCACGGTGATCGCGGCCCGACACGACCGCTCGCTGCCGGTATCCGAACGACTGGCCGGGGTGGACGTAATCCGCACACCCGTCGTCGCACGAATCGGCAAGGGCACGATCAGCCCTCAGCTGCCATTCGTTGCCGCCCGGGCGGCGCGGCAGGCGTCGGTTCTCAACCTGCACATGCCGATGCTCGAAGCCGGCATGATTTCCCGATTGGCACGAAATACACCGCTGGTAGCGACCTATCAGTGCGACGTTTCGCTACCGCCGGGCATCGTGAACGGCGTTCAGGTCAGAGCCGTCGATACCTCATCGCGAGGTGCATTGACCCGAGCCCAGGTGGTCGTGCCGTCCAGCGATGACTACGCGCGCAACTCGCGGCTGTGGACCTCGATGCAGGGCCGAACGACCGTGATATCGCCACCGTGTCTGGACCGTCGCGGCGGAAAGCCGACGTTTCGCGACGGCAACGGGGTGCACGTCGGATTTCTCGGTCGCATCGTCGAGGAGAAGGGGCTCGAGTACCTGGTCGAGGGCTTTCTCCGAGCGGCAGGCCAGGACGACCGCCTCTTGATCGGTGGAGACTATTCCAAGGTGGCCGGCGGGAGCGTGATCGATCGGGTGCGGGCACGGGCCGGTGGTGACGCGCGGGTGCGCTTTCTGGGATTTCTGCCGGATGGTTCTCTCGATGACTTCTACGCCTCGCTCGACGTCTTCGCGCTACCTTCGGTGAACTCTCTCGAGGCATTCGGGATTGTCCAGGTCGAAGCAATGATGACCGGGGTGCCGGCAATTGCCACGGACATCCCCGGGGTTCGCACGCCGGTGCAGAACACCGGCTTCGGGGTCGTGGTGCCACCTCGGGATGCCTCGGCGATCGCGGCCGCGATAACCGAATTGCGCGACCAGCCGCGCGACCGGGAACTCGGCGGACGGCTGACCCGAGAGCGGTACGGCGTGATCAGCACGATCAACGCGTACGAGGCGGTGTTCCGCGAGCTAGGTGCTTCGCCGGGCGGCGCTTTCGGTGCCTCGTCCGGTGACGCTGATGACCGAGTTGCCGATGGCTGACACGCCGCGCCGTTCGGACGCTGCTACGTCGGGCCACGAAATGGCGGTTGGCGGCGGCGCGGCGGGCGGCGCCGCGGGCGGCAGCGGTACGGCCGGTGGTATCGGCATCGTCGCGCTCGCGTTGATCGCGTCCGGCGTCCTGGTGAATGTCTACCTGGCGATCGTGGCGCGCAACCTGGCGCCTAAGGACTATCTGTATTTCAGCTCGTACTGGTCGCTGGCGCTGGTAGTCGGGTTCGGCGTGTTCCTGCCGATCGAGCAGGAGCTGGCCCGGCTGCTACAGGGCGCATCCAGCCATCGGGCAGCGCTGCGATCGGCGCTACGAGTGGCGGCAGGGCTCGCCGGGATCGAGCTGGTACTTGTGCTGGCCGGAGCACCTTTACTGTTGCCGTCCCTCGGTCATCACGTCAGTGCTCTGATCGCCCTTGCCGTGTTCTGCCTGGTATCCGGAGTTCAATTCGTCGTTCGCGGCGTGCTCATCGGGTTGAACCGGATGCGGCTGTACGCCGGGGTGCTGTTGCTGGACGGAGTGCTGCGGGTCGTATTCGCCGCGCTGCTCGGCCACCTGGTCGAGGCCGACAGCGCTGGTTACGCGTGGACGCTTGTTGCCGCGGTGGCAGTTGCGCACTTTCCGGTCCTGTTTGTTGCACTTCAGCATGGCGTGCCTGAGGGTCTCCCCGATTCGGGCACGCCGGTTGTGCCAGTTGTGCCGGGCACGCCGGTTGTGCGGGTTGTGCCGGGTGAGTCTGACTTGGCACTCGAGTCAGGCTCGTCGGCTCGGGCGATGGCCAAGGCCGTTGGCCCCCTGTTGCTGGGTTCGTTGGCGGCACAACTGTTACTCAACGGCATACCGATCCTGGTCGCGGCGACCGCGGGAGTGCATCAACAAGTCGCTGCAGGACAATTTCAGGCCGCGTTCCAGCTCGTCCGAATTCCGCTGTTTCTCGCGGTTCCCCTGCAGACCACGATCCTGCCCGCGCTGACCACGCTGTTTCGCTCCGGGCGTCGCGACCTTGTCGTTTCGGTGATGACACGCTTTGTCATGTTGCTCATCGCGCTCGCGGCAACCGGACTCGTGATCGCCTATGGTGCGGGACCGCTCGCGATGCACATCGTTTTCGGCGATCGCTACGACGTATCACGCAACGGCCTGGCCATCCTGTCGCTCGGAGTGACGTTCTATCTCGGGCTTGTCCTCATCACCCAGGCGCTCGTCGCGGCAGGCCTGCACATCAAGGTTGCCTGGAGCTGGCTGGCCGGACTCGCCGCCGCTACGGTCGTCTACTTCGTCGTCCCCGACTTCGTGCTCGCTGCGGAGCTGTCGTTCCTGATCGGATCCGGGGTGGGCTGGCTGGTTGGCATGACCCAACTGCCGGTATGGAAAAACGAACCGGCGACTAGCGGAGGCGCACGCGGATGACTTTTGAGCCTGATCAGTTCGGGCAGGGCCATTTCGATGAGGATTACTACCGCAACAACGGCCAGCTCGGTGACCGTCCAGCCCTGCGGTACTACACCCGGCTGGTGCAGCGTTACGTCGGCGCGGGTCCGTACCTCGACTTCGGCTGCGGTACTGGTTATCTCGTGCGCCACCTCGCCGAGCTGGCCGCCACCGAAGGTTCTGTCGCCTCCGGATTTGAGATATCGCAGTATTCGGCAGAGATTGCCCGGCGGCACGCGCCGGACAGCACGATCTACACCGACGTCGCTGACATTCCGGCGAGCAGCATCGGTGGGGTCACGGCGGTTCATGTGCTGGAGCATCTGAGCGACGACATTGCCGATCAGGCGATCGAGACGTGGCGACGGATTCTGAAACCTCGCGGTCGCGCGCTCGTCGTCATGCCGGACCCGGCCGGACGGGCTCGTCGGATGACGCAGGAACGGTGGAACGGATTCTCCGATCCCACGCACATCAACCTCAAACCGCATGCCGAGTGGCGATCCTTCCTGCAGTCGCGCGGCATGCGCGTGTTGCGCGAGGGCAGCGACGGTATGTGGAATGTGCCGTATCGAAAATTGCCGAAGCTGGTCGACGCGGGATTGCACGCGGGCCCAGCGCTCGCCCAGTTCCTCTCCGGCAGGCTGTTCTTGCGCGAAGGTAGCGGCGAATCGTCGATCTTCGTACTCGAGCGGGTCTGACCGTCCTTCTTTCTGACCGTCTTTCGAACAGGGACGAGTCGCGGCTTTAGACTTGTCCGCTATGAGCGGTCACACTCGTCCCATCGTCATTGTCGGCGACCCGGTGCTCCATCGTCCGAGCGAAACAGTGGTTGATTTCGACGACGAATTGCGTGCGCTGATCGATGACATGTTCGCGACGATGTATCTGGCCGAGGGCGTCGGGCTTGCCGCGCCTCAGGTCGGCGTCCCATTGCGGGTGTTCGTCTACGACTGCCCCGATGACGAGGGCACGTATCACAAAGGCCACGTCATCAATCCGGTCGTCACCGCGACCAGTGCGGACACTGACGAGAGCGACGAGGGCTGTCTGTCGGTGCCCGGACCGTACGCTCCGGTCGCTCGCCCCCATACCGTCACCGTGACCGGGCTCGATTCGAACCGGCAGCCCATCGAGGTCACCGGGAGTGGGTTCTTCGCCAGGTGCCTACTTCACGAAACTGAGCATCTGCAGGGCAGGTTGTACATCGACCACCTCAACCGCCGGCGGCGGAGCCGGGTGCTGGCGTCCATCGAGCCGTCCTCGTGGAACGCCGACCTTCCCGACGCCCTCACGTTCTGAGCCCCGAATCGTGTAACGCGCGGCACCGTATCGATGCCGAGCGTTACACGATTCGGTGATTTAGGCGGTTGCGCCGGCAATCCGCGGTGCGGTCGGGTCGGCAGCGTTGGTGCCCTGTTCGCGAAGCACATAGTCCTCGATGGCCTCGATGTTCTCCGGAGCGCGGCTGACCACGGTGAACAGATCGGACATCTTCGCCGTCTCCTCAACCTGCTCCTTGATGAACCACTGAAAGAACTGCTCGGAAGCGAAGTCGAACTCCTCTCGAGCGGTGGTCATCAGCGCCGAGATCTGCCTGGTGACGCGATGCTCCTGGGCCACGGCGAGTTCGATCGGCTCGACCACGGAATGGAATTCGTTCACCGGCTCATCCACCGACGGAATGCGAACGGGTGCGTCCGAGTCGATCAGGTATTGCGCCATCATCAACGCGTGGTTGCGCTCTTCCCGCGCCTGGCGGTAGAAGAACGCTGCGGTCTGCGGCATCGTCAGGCCGTCGAAATAGAAGGCGACAGCGGTGTACTGCTGATGGGCATGGAATTCGTTCCCGATCTGAGCATTTAGTTGGTCAACGAGTCGATCAGCAGGCATCAGTTCACTTTCGTCGGTAGCGCGGCAACCCCGCACAGTCATAGTCGAGTCGATCACGGGCTCCCCGGACAAACATCACGATTGACTAGATGTTACTGACTTCACTTCGCGAACCTATATCTTGATCTTGTTAGGCAATGCTAACCTCACCAGCGTGCCGAAGCCGAAGAAGAAGTGTTGCGTCGACAAGCCGCGTTGTAAGCGGTGCCCGATCCGGATGCTTGCTGAAGGCACCCTGCCCAAGGGCTACACCGTGAAGCAACGCAAATTGGTCAAGGTCGCGGCCTAGACCCCGCTCTAGACTGAATCGTGTAACGCTCGGCACCGTATCGATGCCGGTTGTTACACGATTCGCTGGTTTTAGGCGGCGAGCGAGCGCTTGATGGTGTCGACGACCAGGTATGGCTGATCATTCAGCTGTCGCCGGGTAAACCGCAGAACGCGCCAGCCCGCGTTGATCAACTCGTTCTGGCGGGCTCGGTCGTCCTCGAAGCGGTCTGAAGACTCATCGTGATAGAGCTTTCCGTCGACCTCGATCGCCAGCATCAGATCGGGAAACGCCACGTCCACGCGAACCTCACGCCCAGGCAGGCCGATGACGTATTGCGGCACCCATCCGCTGAGACTCGCCCGCCTGAGCAGCTGATGCAACAGTCGCTCGGATTCAGCCTCGGCACCCGGCTCAACAGCGCTGACCAAGTCCCGAAGCTGTCGATTGCCCGTACGTCCCTTGCCGGCGCGGACACTGGCCAGGACATCGTCGGCGCTGAGCCAGCCCTGCTGGAGAGCCCGATCGAACAGGGTCTGCGCGACCCCACGCCGCTCACTGCGCATCAGATCGATAAGTGTGCGCCTCGGTGTCGTGACGGGCAGGTCTTCGACGTGGCCATGATCATCAGCGGCGAGCGGCACCCGGTGCAGAGTCATCCAAGCCGGATACCGAGTGATCGGCGATCGCCCACGATCACGTGGACGGTGGTGGTGTGCATGACCGGAATGTCGTGCAGAGCCGCCGCAGATCGATGGCTGATCACGCCTCCGGTCCACAAGGCGGCCGTCCACAATCGCTGTTGTGCCGACACCGGTGCTGAACTGTGTACGTAGATCGTCGGAAGAACTTCGCGAAGGTCCCGCCGCGTGACCAGTTTGTCCACGGCGCCCTCCCCCAGACCGGTGCCGAAGAGTTGAACCCGGGTGATGACACCGCCTTGACGCCGTGCGGTAGCCGTCCAATTCACGTCTGAAAGTGTCACCGAAACCGCGGTGACCGTCCGAGACTTATCCACAGCCCCCAAAACCCGCGAATCGTGTAACGCTCGGCATCGATACGGTGCCGAGCGTTACACGATTCGCCAAAATGAGGGTTAGAGGGTCGCGGCCACTACCTCGGCGATTTGGATGGCATTGAGCGCGGCACCCTTGCGCAGGTTGTCGTTGGAGATGAACAACACCAGCCCGCGGCCGCCGTCCACCGACGAGTCCTGCCTGATTCGGCCAACGAACGCGGGGTCACGCCCGGCTGCCTGCAACGGCGTCGGCACCTCAGTGACCACGACTCCGGGGGCCGCCGAAAGCAACTCAATTGCCCGGGGCACCGAAATCGGCTCGGCAAACTCCGCGTTTATCGACAGCGAATGCCCTGAAAATACCGGCACCCGGACGCACGTCCCGGACACCCGAAGTTCGGGAATCGCCAGAATCTTGCGGCTCTCGTTGCGAAGTTTCTGCTCTTCGTCCGTTTCGAAAGTGCCGTCGTCGACGACCGAGCCTGCCATCGGCAAGACGTTGAACGCGATCGGCGCGACGTACTTCACCGGGGCGGGGAAGGTCAGCGCCGCACCGTCGTGGGTCAGTTCGGCGGCGCGGTCGACGACGGCCGACGCCTGGCCGGCAAGCTCTTCGACGCCAGCCAGACCAGAGCCGGAGACCGCTTGATAGGTAGAGGCGATCAGACGGACGAGACCAGCCTCGTCGTGCAGTGGTTTCAACACCGGCATCGCCGCCATGGTCGTGCAGTTCGGGTTGGCGATGATGCCCTTGCGGGCCTCTTTCACCGCTTCGGGATTGACCTCGGAAACCACCAACGGCACGTCCGGGTCCATCCGCCAGGCCGAGGAGTTGTCGATGACAATTGCGCCCGCGGCCGCGAATTTCGGCGCAAGCCGCTTCGAGGTCGAGCCACCGGCAGAGAACAAGGCGATATCGAGACCGGACGGGTCGGCGAGGTCGGCGTCCTCCACCACGATCTGCTCGTGACCCCACGGCAGGGTCGTGCCAGCTGAGCGAGCAGACGCGAAGAACCTGATCTCGGCGATCGGAAAGTTGCGTTCAGCCAGGATCTGCCGCATGACCTTGCCGACCTGGCCGGTCGCCCCGACTATTCCGACGCGCAGCCCCGGGCTGGCTTCGGGTTCGTCGCCCATGTAGCTGTCGCTGACCTCGAAAACACTCACTGTCTACATCTCTCCATTGTTGAGCCGGCGGCCTTTTAGGGGCCTGCGGCCGCCTATTTAAGCCGACGCGCGTCGCTATCGCCCGGTGCCGCCGTAGACGACGGCCTCTTCGTTGATCGAACCGAGCTCGAACGCATCGTGGACGGCGCGCACGGCCGCATCGAGCTCGGTGTCACGGCACACCACCGAGATCCGGATCTCGGACGTCGAGATCATCTCGACGTTGACACCGGCCTCTGCCAACGACGCGAAGAAGGTTGCCGATACGCCCGGGTGCGACCGCATGCCCGCTCCGATGAGGGACAGCTTGCCGATGTGGTCGTCATACAGCACATTCTGAAAGCCGACTGACGCAGCAACCTTGTTCAGAGCCTGCACGGCAACCTGGCCGTCCGTCTTGGGCAGGGTGAATGACACGTCGGTGCGACCCGTACCGCCGGTAGAGATGTTCTGCACGATCATATCTAGGTTGATTTCGGCCTCGGCGAGCACGCGGAACAGCGCTGCGGCCTCACCTGGTTTGTCGGGCACACCGACGACGGTGACCTTGGCCTCGCTGCGGTCATGGGCGACGCCGGAGATGATGGCCTGTTCCACGGAAAGATCCTCCATATTCCCGGACACGATGGTCCCGGGCTTGGTCGAAAATGACGAGCGGACGTGAATCGGCACGCTGTAGCGGCGGCCGTACTCGACGCAGCGCAACATCAGGACCTTCGCCCCGCACGCGGCCATTTCGAGCATCTCTTCGTAGGTGATGGTGTCCAGACGACGTGCGTTCGGCACGATCCGCGGATCGGCGGTGAACACGCCATCGACATCTGTGTAGATCTCGCAGACGTCAGCCTTCAGGGCGGCGGCCAGGGCTACGGCGGTCGTGTCGGAGCCACCTCGTCCGAGCGTGGTGATGTCTTTGGTGTCGGGCGAGACGCCCTGGAAGCCTGCCACGATCGCCACGTTGCCCTCGGCGATCGAATTTTCTACCCGTCCAGGGGTGATATTTACGATCCGGGCCTTACCGTGCACCGCGGTGGTGAGAACGCCGGCCTGCGAGCCGGTGAAGGACTCGGCCTGATAGCCGAGGGACTGGATCGCCATCGCGAGCAGCGCCATCGAAATTCGCTCGCCCGCTGTAAGCAGCATGTCGAATTCGCGGCCGCCGGGTATCGGGGTGATCTGTTCGGCCAGATCTATCAGTTCGTCCGTGGTGTCGCCCATCGCAGAGACCACGACGACGACGTCGTTGCCAGCCCGCCGGGTATCGACGATTCGTTCTGCGACCCGCTTGATCCGCTCGGCGTCAGCGACTGATGAGCCGCCGTATTTCTGTACGACGAGTCCCACTGCCTACTCCAGTAACTGATCTGTTCGAGCGCGGACGGATGAAACATTCGGTGTTGAGTCTAGACGCCGCACCCAAACAGAATTGCGGCTGCAGCTTGGCTTCGGACGCAGATGACAAAACAGATGACAGACAGATGACAACGGCCCCTTCCGCATACCGGAAGGGGCCGTTGTGTTCACGACTTGGGGGTCAACTGGGATCAGTCGTCCCAGGGACCGTAGTCATCGTCCTTATCCATGGACGTCTCCTCTCGAACAAAACACAGCCTTCTGCGACGCTCATTTGAAGAAAGTGGCGATGGCTGTTTCTTTCTACCTGCTCCGGGTTTCGCTGAAATGTCAGCTTGATGACCGGGCGAAGTCCAGATTCTGAACGTTGTAGCTCACACGAATCTGACAGCCGCTAGGCGGGCTGCTAAGACAAAGCTAGCAGGACGTCCGGATATTCCCTAATCGGCACCCCCGCTCTACAGCGCTAGGCCCGTCAGCACGAGAACCCGTTCTTCGGTCAGGTCGTTCATAGCCGATTTCAAGCCCTCGCGGCCGACGCCCGAGTCCTTCCAGCCGCCATAGGGCATCTGATCGGCGCGGTAGCTGGGCACGTCTCCGACGATCACACCGCCAACTTCGAGATCCCGGTGGGCCCGGAATGCGATCTGCAGATCGGAGGTGAACAACCCCGCCTGAAGCCCGTATTTGCTGGCGTTGACCTGGGCGAAGGCCTCATCGACATCTCGGAATCGGGCAACCGAGAGAACTGGTCCGAACACCTCTTCATCGGCGACCTTGGTACCGGCGGGCACTTCGGCCAGCACGGTGGGGGCCACAGTACGTCCCTCGCGGCTGCCGCCGGTCAACACCGAGGCACCGGCTTCGCGCGCCTCGTCTACCCAGCTCACGATCCGCTCCGCGGCAGCATCGTTGATGACGGGGCCGACCTGCACGCCTTCGGCGCGAGGGTCACCGGTGGGCAACTTCTCGACTGCGGCCACCAGCTCGCTGACGAACGTGTCATAGATGTCGGTGTGCACCAGCACGCGTTGCACGCCGATGCAGGACTGGCCGGCTTGGTAGTTGGCGAACAGTGCGATCCGCGATGCCGCTGCGGACAGGTCCGGCCAATCGTCGTTGACGATCACCGCAGCGTTGCCGCCCAGTTCGAGGGTGACGTGCTTTCGGGGCGCCTGCGCCTGGATCGACCAGCCGACCGGGCCCGATCCGGTGAACGAGATGACCGGAAGCCGCCGATCAGCGACCAGCGCCGACATCTTGTCGTTCGCGACGGGCAGGACGCTGACCATTCGCGCGGGCAGATCGGTCTCGGCGATGATCTCGCCCAGCAACAGCGCGGTGAGAGGTGTGGCCGGAGCGGGTTTGACCAGAATCGGAGCTCCGACCGCAATCGCCGGTGCCACCTTGTGGGCAACCAGATTCAGCGGAAAGTTGAACGGCGCGATGCCGAGTACCGGTCCGAGCGGAAATCTGCGAACCACGCCGAGCCGCCCGGTTGCAGCGGCGTCGGTGTCCAGCCGCTGGAGATCACCAGAGAACCGGCGCGCCTCTTCTGCGGCCCACCGAAAGGTTGACACGGCCCGTCCGACCTCGCCTCGTGACCACACCAGCGGCTTGCCGTTTTCAGCAGTGATCAGCGCGGCAATCTCCTCCGACCGCTCTTTCAAGCGGGCTGAGATGTGGTCCAGCGCGGCCGCCCGGACGTGGGCCGGTGTGGCTTGGGCCTCGAGCCGTACCGCGTCGAGGTCTGTCACCGCCTGCTCGACCTGCGCATCCGTCGGCAGCGACACGACTCCGACTAGCGAACCGTCCCACGGCGAGGTCACCTCGAGGGTCTCCACACCAGTCGTCGGGACTCCCGAAAGGTAGAAAGGCTTGACTGAATTCGCGTCAGCTTTGAGGTCGGGCATGGATACTCCAAATCTTCACCGATCGTGTAACCCTCGGCATCGATACGGTGCCGAGCGTTACACGATTCGCTTAGGTGGACTGGGCAAAGGCCTCTTCGAGGATGTCCAGCCCCTGGTTCAGCAAATCATCACCGCTCGCCAACGGCGGCAAGAAGCGGAACACGTTGCCGTACGTCCCAGCGGTCAGTGTGATCAGCCCGGAGGCGTGGCAGGCTTTGTTGACGGCCCCGGCCAGGGCAGCATCCGCCGTCTTGGCGACCGGGTCGCTCACGAGTTCGATGGCGAGCATGGCACCGCGGCCGCGGATGTCACCGATCTGCGGATACTTCGCCGCCAACTGTTGCAGCCGCGGCATGAACAGCGCCTCGACTTGGCGGGCGCGACCACACAGATCCGAGGTCCGCATCGTCTCGATCGCGCCGAGAGCGGCCGCACAAGCAACGGGATTGCCGCCGTACGTGCCACCAAGGCCGCCGACGTGGACGGAATCCATCAGGTCAGCGCGGCCGGTGAGGCCCGCCAACGGCAGCCCACCGGCGATGCCTTTGGCGGTGGTGATCAGGTCCGGCACGACACCTTCGTGGTCACAGGCAAACCACTCGCCGGTCCGGCAGAATCCCGTCTGAATCTCATCTCCGATGAACAGGATGCCGTTGGCGGCACACCAATCCGCAACGCGCATGAGATAACCGGGCGGCGGCACGATGAAACCACCTTCGCCCTGGATGGGCTCGATGATCACGGCAGCGGTGTTGTCCTCGCCGATCTGAGCGTGCACCTGAGAGGTAAAGGTTTCGAAGGCCTCGTCGGCGCACTTGTCGGCGCCCGTCGGCCAGCGATACGGATAGGCCATCGGGACTCGATAGATCTCGTTGGCGAACGGACCGAAACGATGCTTGTACGGCATGTTCTTCGCGGTCAGCGCCATCGTCAGATTCGTCCGGCCGTGGTAGGCGTGGTCGAAGGCCACGATTGCTTGCCGTCCCGTTGCCGATCGCGCGACCTTGATCGCGTTCTCCACTGCCTCAGCGCCCGAGTTGAACAGTGCGGAGCGCTTTTCGTGCGCGCCCGGGGTCAGCTCGTTGAGCGCTTCGGCAACCTCGACGTACTCCGAGTATGGCGTGACCATGAAACAGGTATGGGTAAAGTCCTCGACCTGGCGCTGGACCCGTTCGATGACTTTCGGCGCGGAGTTACCAACGGTCGTGACCGCAATGCCAGAGCCGAAGTCGATCAGGTGGTTGCCGTCGATATCGACAACGATGCCGCCGCCGGCGCGTTCGACGTAGATGGGCAGGCCGACCGAGACACCGGACGAGACCGCGGCGGCTTTTCGCGCATGCAGTTCCGCCGATTTCGGGCCCGGAATCGAGGTGTTGAGAACCAGCCGCTGCTCGATACGGTCCGAGCTGGCCAGATCTGATGAGGACATGAGGACTCCCGGGAGCGACTGAGCTGAACGGACATCTGCCCCTATTTTCGTCCCACACGACTATGCTGTCCAATACTAGGTTTGACTACTCCCCATACCTGTCAGGCATCGATGGAACTTCACTCGCTGCGTTATTTTCTGGCTGTCGCCGACTCCGGCTCGGTGACAGCCGCCGCGCAATTTCTGCACGTCGCCCAGCCATCGTTGTCACGGCAGATCCGACGGTTCGAAAACGAGCTCGGCGTCGAGCTCTTCGCCCGCACGCGAGGCCGGCTCGTGCTCACTCCAGCGGGCGAGAGCTTCGTACCGATCGCGCGCGACCTGCTGACCCGGGCGGACGGCGTCCGGGCTGCTGCTTCAGCGCTTGCCGAAGGGCGCCTCGACCGGATTCGGATCGCTGCCCCGTCCACCACACTCACCGATGTCATCGCTCCGTTCATCGCGACCATCGGACCGGACGACCCGTTTCCCGCGTTGCTGGAAGAGGATCCGGCGAACGTGTATGCGGCGTTGCGAAGTCGGGCCGACCTTGCCATCTCCACCGAACGGGCGCCTGAGGACACGGCCTCGACCCCAATAGCGATCATGCCGATCTGGGCTTTCGTCCCGGCGCAGCATCCGTGGTCAGATCGATCAGCGGTCACCCTTGCCGAACTCGGCGAAGAGGCCGTCACCCTGTTGTTGCCCGTCAACTACAAGCCGCGGCAGGTCCTCGATCGAGCGACGAGCGAGGCAAACCTGATGCTGCGCCGCCCGGTCGAGGTCACCTCGCCCCAGCTCTCACAGGCACTGGCCGCTGCGGGCCGAGGCGTGGCGATCGTGTCTGACGACGCGCGTTTCGGGTTGCACGGGCTGCGAATCCAGGGACCGGACGGTCTGCTCACGCTCGAATTACAGGCGGCTTGGAATCCCCGCCATCACGCCGCGGAAACGATCGAGTCGCTGGCCGGGCGGCTGCGCGAATATTGTGCGACGCGGTACGGGTCCCAGGTGCTGCCCCGATAACGACTTCCAGGCGCTGCGCATCACACGGCGAACTGTCCGACGTGTCGCGGTTCATCGGTCACTGCCATTGGTTACGATCCGTCCGGTTAGTTGGCTTTGTCTGCCGCTAAGTCTCGTTCCACCAGCGAGTAGAGAGCCGAACGCCACCTGTGAACACGCCAAAACATTCCACACCTGAGATCGCAACCGGCAACCCTGAGCGGCGCCGCATCCTGTTTCTCGACTACCTGCGCAGCTCCGCCGTACTGCTTGTCCTGTGGGACCACATGGTCGGCCAATGGCTGGGTTGGAATCAGCGCAGCTGGATCCCGCTGAAAGAAGTCGACCGGTTCGTGGCCGGGCCGCTGGCGATTATCCAGGATTTCGGATGGTTGGGCGTTTCACTCTTCTTTCTCATCAGCGGTTTCATCATCACGCACGTCGCAGTATCGGAGACATCGAAGGCCTTTGCCATTCGGCGAATACTGAGAATCTATCCGCCACTCATCGTCGCAGTCCTCGCCGCGGTCGCCATTGTCGTCATGCGGCACTGGCTCAGCGTGGGTGACAGCCAACTCCACCGAGTCCCGTCGATGCCAACCAGCAGCGGCACGCTGTGGTCCATGACGTTGCTGAATTGGGTCCAATCGCCCCAACCAATCGTCCTCGGCGTCGCGTGGACGTTGGCGATCGAGGTGATCTTCTACCTATTCGTATTCGCCGTACGTCCTTTGCTGGGCAGAAAGGGACTGGGAACGTGGCTCATTCTGGGCGTGATCGCGCTCGTCTTGTGGAGTATGCGCATGCACGGCGCGAACTACTTCCTGTTCGCGGCATCGGTCAGCTACGTTCCGCTGCTCATGTTGGGCCAAATCCTCTGGCTGATGTGGTCCACAAGAATCACGGTGTGGCACGGCGTGCTGCTGTCAGTAGCTGCGTGGATCGAGTTTGTCGTTGGTCTGGAACGCCTGCAGCCGACGTTCTTGACCTCGGCGAATTCCTATGGCGTTTCGGTCGCGATCGCCTACGGCGCGTTCGTTCTGGCGATGTTGATGAATGACCGATTTCCGCAGCCCCGCATCGCGCTCTTTCTCGCCAATCGCAGCTACAGCCTCTACCTGCTGCACGGTCCGATCGCCTTGTTCGTTCTCGACGCAACGATAGGACGGTTCGGATTCACAGCGAGCCTGGTTCTTGCTGCCGCCGCGCTGTTGTTGTCAACCGAACTCTGCTACCAGCTGGTTGAGCGACCGTCCCAGCGCCTCGCCAAACTCTTGACCCGGCGAACAGCCAGCCGTCCTCAGACGGTAGCGCCGTCAACCTTGACCGCAACTGTCGCAGCGGGAGATACCTCGTCGAACCATCGGACGAATTCCTGAACGACTCCGAGGCGGAGCACCGCCGGTCCGGTCATCGGAGAAGTGACCGTCAACTCGACATCGGCGGATGCGCCTGGGCGCAGCGGAGCGGGCAGAAAGCCACGTTCGCCATCTACCGAGTCTCCATTCTCGCTGTACCAGCGTGCCCCTATCCGCACCGGATACGGTCCGAGACCGCTGAGGGAAACGGAGGAGAGATTAGTGACTCGCACGGTCACACGGCGAGGGCCGAGGCCCCACATCGCGTCTTCATCGAGGCCCTCAACGATCCGTAGCCGAACGGCGCAATCGGCTGCGGCCAGCGGCTCGTCCATCCGCACCTGCGGCGAACCCGTGGCTTCGAGTGCGCCCGTTCGGGCGCCGACTCGAAGGCCGTCGACGACGTCCTCCGAGACTCGGGCGAGCGCGAACACTTCCCGGCCGGGAAGCTCGAATGCGTTCAGCTCCATCAACGTATGCCGATCCAGCACCGCGATCCGCGCGCGGACAGCAGGGTCGGTATCGCGGTGAACACCCACCCCCACGTAGATGAACTCATCGTCGACCTCGATGCCGCGGGTCCAGCCGCCCAGGTCAACCTGTGCGCGCACATCTCCGGCGGGATCAAGGCTCCACAATTCACGAGTCATCGAGTTGCAGACCAGCCAGCCGTCACCGAGCCATACCGGGTCGTGCGGAGCTGACAATCCTGACAGCACGACCTCGCTGGTCACCGGGTCGAAGACAATGCCGGCGCCGTCGCGGGCTCCGGGGGCGGACCAACCGCGGTGCCGGTCGAACCTGCCGAAGCAGCTAACGAGCACCCGCTCACCCATCCGGCACAGTCCGTTCAGATGCCAGTTGTCTCCCCGCCCGCCGAGGGCCGCCGGAGACCACCGCCGGATCTCACGGCCCGTCTCGTCCAACCACAGCACGGAATCGGTGTGCGTCGACACGACGATGATCTCGTCGCCATCCCATAGCATCGAGTGCGGCTCCGAGACGTCGTCAAGTCGCCGGTACAGCAGCAAGCCTGTGCTGTCTGTGATGAAAAGTTCGCTGCGGACGTTGTCCTGTGGCGCCCAGGCCAGTCGGCCCAACCGAGATCCATCCGGCGACGCACACATGCCCGAGGTTGGAACCGCATCCAGCAACTCGGCTCCGTCCGGACCCACGAGGTAGACACCACCGCCACCACCTTCGGTCGCCGGCGAACTTGCCAGCAATGCAGACGCCATGCTCAGCTGCCGACGATGACCGCGATGGTGTCGCCTTCGGTGATGACATCACCTTCATGGACGGCGATTTCCGCTACGGTGCCAGCGATCTCAGCCAGCACCGGGATTTCCATCTTCATCGACTCCAGGATTACCAACATGTCGCCAGCCAGAACCTCGTCACCCGGATTGACGACGACCTTCAAGACGTTGGCGACGAGCTCCGCGAGCACGGTGTGAGTCATACGGGCAACCTACGCCCGCGGTGGCCTACTACCGAGTCACTTGAAACGGGGACGGCGAGCAGACGCGATCGAGAAACGTCACATTTCCGACAACGTGCTGCTTTCCCAGTAAGCGGGATGTAATGATCTAGTGTGAGTACGCGCCGTGAGGCTATTGGCGAGCGATGCGCTGGCCCGGGAGAGGACGCTTGAATGCACGTAGTAACCATCGCTGCGCAGAACTATCTTCCAATGGCGGCGGTGCTCGCGGATTCGTATGGCCGCAACAATCCGAGTGACGTCTTCTACGTGTTGATCGTGGACGCTCGCCGCGGGGAGGTTCCCAGTACCGATGCGTACACCGTAGTAACTCCGGAGGATCTCAGCCTCGACCCCGTGGAGTTCGATCGGATGGCGTTGATCTATGACGTCACCGAATTGAGTACCGCCCTGAAGCCATGGGCTCTCGAATACTTGATCGGGTTGGGCGCGGACGTTGCTAGTTATCTCGACCCTGACATCTATGTGTATTCGGAGCTGTCCGAGATCGAGAAACTGAGCAACGAACACGGGATTGTGCTGACTCCGCACACCGTGAGCCCCATGCGGCGCGACGGCTTGCAACCCAGCGAGGCGACCATCATGGCGGCTGGCATCTACAACCTCGGATTTATAGCAGTAAACGCGCAGAGCGTTGAGATGTTGAGTTGGTGGCAGGAGCGCTTACTTCGCGATGCCATCAACGAACCCTCTCAGATGCTCTTCACCGATCAGCGATGGATCGACCTAGTCCCCGGCTATTTTGACCACAAGATCCTTCGCGATCCGGGATACAACGTCGCGTATTGGAATCTCGATGCTCGCGAGGTGGACTGCTCCGATGGCAGCCTCACCGTCAACGGCAGTCCATTGCGATTTTTTCATTTCAGTGGATTCCGCCCTCACGAACCCTGGCTGCTCAGCAAGCATCCTGGGACAACACCGCGCATGCTGTTGAGCGAACATGACGTGGCCCGTCGGCTCTGCGACGAGTATGCCGCCGAGGTGGCGACCAGGTCGGAGGCCATGGCGGCCCCTCCGCCGTACAGATACAACTACCTGCCCGACCGCACAGAGATACAGGCGCCGATGCGTCGCCACTATCGGAACGCACTCCTTGAGGCAGAAAGGACCAACGCGGATTCGCCACCGTCGGTCTGGCTGCTCGAGGACCCCTGCGCGATCACTCGATGGTTCTTGCGTCCTGGCCAGCCGAATAAGACGCTGACGACCTACCAACATGAGGTATGGAGCAGCCGCCTCGACCTACACCGCGCCTACCCGGACCCATACGGTGCGGACGAAGTCGGGTTGCTGCTGTGGATGGAAGGGTCCGGCGTCAGCGAAGGAGCGATACCTAGTACTTTTTGTCCCGCCCCGCCCGTCGCGCGATCTATGCCGGCACGTGTGCGCGGCGAGATTGCATCACGCGGAGTCAACCTAGCCGGGTACTTCACAACCGAAACCGGTGTCGGTGAGATCGGCCGACTTCTGGTCGACACCGTCAGGGAAAGCAACATCCCGTACAACACGCTGACGACCACGAGTTCGGTATCCCGGCAGGAGGCCCGATTCCAACCGCGAGCAAGCCACGAACGCTATCCCATCACGATCGCATCGGTGAACGCCGATCAATTCCCGCAGTGGCGCCAGTCAGTCGGCACAAATCTAGCGGACGACGGCTACGTCATCGGTGTGTGGGCGTGGGAAGTCGAGGAGTTCCCCGCAAGCGCGGCCGGCGCGTTGTCGTTGGTTGACGAGATATGGGCAATCTCCAATTTCACCAAACAGGCGATCGAAGGTCGTACGTCGAAGCCTGTGCATGTCATCCCGTACCCGATCCCACTCCCGCCGGAACCGGCGCCGCTCGACAGGCGGTCGCTCGGTTTGCCGGAGGGGCCATATTTCCTGTTTGCCTTCGACTACCTGAGCATTTTCGAGCGTAAGAACCCGCTCGCCGTTATAGACGCTTTCTCCAGCGCCTTCGATGATGGCGAAGGACCACTGCTGGTGATCAAGACAGTCAGCGGCGACCGCCATCGCGACCAGCGTGAGCGCTTGCGGAGAGCAGCAAGTGCCCGTGCGGACATATTCCTCATCGAGGACTACCTTGATCGCGACGTCGTCCGCAGCCTGATGTCCGATGCGACGGCCTACATATCACTACATCGCAGTGAGGGTTACGGGTTGACCCTCTCGGAGTCGATGGCCATGGGAAAGCCGGTCATCGCGACTGCCTACTCCGGCAACACCGATTTCATGAACGACGAGAACAGCCTGCTCGTACCCTTTCGGCTGGTGCCAGTGCTACCTGGCTGCGGACCATATCCGACGTCGACTCGCTGGGCAGACCCGGATATCCCCAGCGCCGCCGCATACCTGAGGTGGGTCATCGACAATCCGCAGCAGGCTCACGAACTCGGTATACGCGCCCGCGAGTCGGTTGGCCTGTCAGCAACCATGGACCGAGCCGTCAATTTCGTCAGCGACCGCGTCGAGGCGATACTCGGCCAGGCAGCGGCCGCGGACGCGGATGAGCCAGAATATCTGACCGTTTCCGGTGCGCTCACGGACGCATTGACCTTCGTCAACACTCCGCCGGACGTCGGCACTCCAAGCCGACACCCACGACTGGCCAAGAAGTTCCGCCATGCCGTCTACCGGACACTGGCCCACCATGATCAGCAGGTCAACGAACGGATGACCGCGATAGTTCAGTCAGTCCAGTCGGTTGAGGCAGATGTTCGAGCGGCCGACCTGCATCAGATCCATCAGATTGAGCAAACTTCTGAGACGGTGGACAGGCTACGGATCACACTCGATACGGCCAATCACTCGATAGACCGTCTTGAACGCAGGATAAACACGATGCGGGCCACCTCTATCAGCGAAGGTGCACACCTGGTTAAGGCGGTCGACGCACTGCAGGCCGAGCGCGCGCGCGTCGACGACCTGGCGAGACAACTAGCTTTAGCCTCAGCTCGCGTTGATAGCCACGACGACCAGTTCGGTGAGGTAGTCGAACGGTTGAACGACAGCAAATTGCAGCTGGACAGGGTCGTAGCCGAACTCGTCGCGACACCTTTCCGTAGCGACGCTGACGCCTTGGTGGTGCGAGACAGCCGGGGCCGCGCTGCTCTCGGTTACGCCGATTCCGCATCAGCCGGATACGCGGATTTCGAAGATGTCTTTCGCGGATCGGAGGATTTCGTTTCCGGACGCCTCAAGTCCTACGTCCCGCTGCTTGACGCGCACGGCCCCGTACTGGACATCGGCTGTGGCCGCGGCGAGATGCTGGACCTGTTGAGAGACGGCGGCGTCGAGGCTCGCGGTGTTGATCTGGACGATTCGATGCTCAAACGTTGCCGAGAGAAAGGGCACGCTGTCGCATCCGGCGACGGCAACGACTATCTCGGCGCACAACCCGCGGGCTCGCTAGGGGCTATCGTGTCGTTCCAGCTTGCCGAACACTTGCCTCCAAGCGAGGTCCGGCGAATGTTCGATCTGGCTTATCGTGCCTTGGAACCGGGCGGCCTCCTCATCGCCGAGACTGTGAATCCCCATTCCCCAGCTGCCCTGAAGACCTTCTGGCTCGATCTGACTCACGTCCGGCCCCTGTTCCCCGAGTCGCTCCTCTTCCTTGCGAAGGAAATTGGATTTCAGAGGGCGGAGATCTACTTCCCGCAAGGTTCCGGCGAACTTGATCAGGACCTCCGCTCCTGCGGGGAGTACGCGATCATCGCAACAAAACGCGACTGACCGAACCGTCTGCGCTTCGTCAACATTCAGAGCAAGTTCATTTCCGACCCCGGCCGCTGGAGAATGAGTTGAACAACGCAATGCCGTCCCTCGGTGCACCTGAAGTCGCGCTGCCGGTGCCCGACGCCAAGCTCAGGTGGCGAGTTACCGGCTACGATCTGTCTGCCGACCAATTCGACAGAATCGGCGCGGAGTCGCTGAACGATCTCCGTCGGGTTCTTGCCTTTGCCGGAGTGGACCTGAAAGAAATAGGTCGCCTCCTTGACTTCGGGTGCGGCTGTGGCCGCATCATGCGACACCTAGCCTCGATCGCGGGCAAGGTCGAGCTGCACGGTTGCGACATCGAACAAGAGCCGATCGACTGGAACACGGCCAACCTGCCCTTCGCATCGTATGTCTGCAATGACGGCATGCCGCCTTTGCCATACGGTGACGACTTCTTTGACGTCGTGATCAACCACAGCGTGTTCACGCATTTGCCCGCGGATTATCAGGACGCGTGGCTGGCCGAGCTCTCGCGGGTCGTGAAACCGGGCGGTCATCTGGCGCTGTCGGTCGCAGGCTTACACGCGTTCGGGGGCCTCGTTCAGTCCTATCTCGACTGGCCTGCTGACCCGTCCGAACTCAAGCGAGCGATCAACGAGGACGGCTTCCTCTATATAGCCGACGACTCCTGGTCAGGCACCGACTTCCCGGATTTCTACCATTCGGCCTTCCACAGTCCGAACTACGTCATGACTCACTGGGCCGAGTTCTTCACCGTCGTCGGGTATTTTCCGCGGGCAGCGCTCGAATTTCAGGACATCGTGTTGCTGAGAAATGATGTTCGCAAAACGAGCATCCGGGCTGAGACGTCGCCCGGGTCTGGTCGCGACAACCCGGAGCAACTCACACGGCGTCCGTAGATTCGCCATCAAAGCCGACCTCGGCTACGATTTATCCATCATGCGCGCACTGCTCCTTCTTGGTGGCCGTGACGAGGCACTCGAGCGCTAGGTCAACAGACCCGTTCAGTCGGCCCCTCGTCGCGGGTCGCAGTGCTGTGCCGACGCTTCCGCTCAACCACTGATCACCCGAACGGGCAAACGTGCCCCTGATCGTGGAACCCGGCAACAGGAGCTAATAGATGAACGCGTTCGACGCCAACGGCCAACCAGTAGGCCCAGCCCGCGCCCGCAGTACCCAGCAACCCAACTCGATGCCCGTCCATCGCTATTCGGCGTTTCCGCCCGTCGCCCTGCCCGACCGCCAATGGCCGACGCGCACCATCACGCACGCGCCGAGGTGGCTGGCTACCGACCTTCGAGACGGCAACCAGTCGCTGATCGATCCGATGAACACCGCTCGCAAGCTGGCGATGTTCGATCTGCTCGTCAAGATGGGTTACAAAGAGATCGAGGTTGGCTTTCCGGCCGCCAGCCAAACCGATTTCGACTTCGTCCGAGAACTCATCGAGTCCGACCGGGTGCCCGAGGACGTCACGATCTCGGTGTTGACTCAAGCACGTGAGGAACTGATCCATCGCACGGTCCAGTCACTGGTCGGATCAGCCAAGTCGACCGTGCATATGTACAACGCCGCAGCACCGGTTTTCCGCAAGGTTGTCTTCGGCTTCGGCAAGGACGGCGGCGACGGCCGGGACGAGTGCCGGGCAGTGGCCACCCAGGGCACCCAGGCGGTAGTCAAGTTCGCCGAGCAATACCTGGAAGGCACCAACTTCGGCTACGAATACTCCCCCGAGATCTTCATGGACACCGAGCTCGAGTTTTCCCTCGATATCTGCTCGGCAGTCATGGATATCTGGCAGCCCGACGCAGACCGCGAGATCGTGCTGAACCTGCCTTGTACGGTCGAGCGCTCGACGCCGAACGTCTACGCCGACCAGATCGAGTGGATGAGCCGCAACCTGCCGCGCCGCGAGCACGTCGCGCTTTCGGTGCACACCCACAACGACCGAGGCACCGCTGTGGCTGACGCCGAACTGGCAGTCCTCGCGGGTGCGGACCGGGTTGAAGGGTGCTTGTTCGGCAACGGTGAACGCTCCGGCAACGTCGATCTGGTGACCCTCGGCCTGAACCTGTACAGCCAGGGCATCAATCCCGAGATCGACTTCAGTGACATCGACGAGATTCGCCGCACTGCCGAGTACTGCAATCGCATCGGCGTTCACGAACGGCACCCGTACGCCGGCGATCTCGTCTACACCTCGTTCTCCGGATCTCATCAAGACGCGATCAAGAAGGGCTTCGAGGCGCTGGAGGAATCGGCCAAAGCCGCCGGCAAGCCAGTCGGCGAGATGGCATGGTCCATTCCGTACCTGCCAATTGACCCGAAGGACGTCGGACGCTCCTACGAGGCAGTCATCCGAGTCAATTCGCAGTCCGGCAAGGGCGGCGTCGCCTACATCATGAAGGCCGAGCACTCCTACGACCTGCCCCGCCGCCTGCAAATCGAATTCAGCCAGGTGATTCAACGGCACACCGATGGCGAGGGTGGCGAGGTAAGCGCCGCCCAGATGTGGGAGATCTTCGCCAACGAGTACCTGTTCAACCCCGAACAAGCCGATCAGGCGTTCGCGCTGCGGTCGTTCACGTCCTCCTCAGAGGACGGCGTCGAGCGAGTCAACGCCAAGGTCAGCGCGTTCGGCAAGGACTGGGAGATCTCCGGCGTCGGAAACGGCCCGATCGCCGCCTTCTGTTCTGCCTTGTCCGAGACCGATATGGGTCTCGGTGGGGTCAACGTACGAGTGCTCGACTACGCCGAGCATGCCCTCACCTCGGGACGCGATGCCGAGGCCGCCGCCTACCTCGAGATCGAAATCGGTGAGCGCGTGCTGTGGGGCGTTGGCGTCAGCGAATCCATCGTCGGGGCGTCACTGCACGCCGTCGTCAGCGCGCTCAATCGGGTCGCACGCAACCGTTGATCAACTGCCGTCGGGCGCGGCGCACACTTCAGGCTCGCAGTGAAGTCAGGCTTGGCACCCAATGAAGTCAGGCCTGGCACCCAATGAAGTCAGGCCTGGTGCGCCGTGAAGCGCCGCGGCCGACGGCGTAGTCCTCGCACGAGCAGGATCACTCCTGCCACGGCGAGCAGCACCGTTGCGATCAGTAAGAGGTAGAACGACAGGCCCAGCGATGAACCCTGCGCTCCGATCGCCAGCGTGCCGATCGCAGCGTCGGTCTTACCCGCCACCGCCTTGGCCGGCGGCACCCGCGGTGTCGTCGCCGCCAGGTCGAGGAGCGGCTTGACGCCGGCGAAGACCACGTTCGGCTTCGAAGCGGCGGCATTGGCGTTGATCGCAGCCGCAGGGTTGATCAGCCCGAGGCCGTATTGGTCATCGTCACCCTTGGGACCAAGATCGGTTACCGACCCCAGGAGCCGCGACAGGATCTGCTGGTTCGTCGCGGTGGGGAATTTCGACCAGATGACAGCCAGTGCCGCCGAGGTGATCGCAGTGGCCTGGGACGTGCCACCGCCGACGAAGGCTCGCCCGGATACCTTCGACAGGGTCGCGATGTCATCGCCTGGCGCGACGACGGTCAGGTACGGGTGCCTCGAGGAGAAGCTCGTCACCGTGGACGAGGCATCGACAGCGCCGACCGAAATGACACCGAGGCAGACGCCCGGCTCCTCAACGGGGCTGCCCGACTGACCGGAATTGCCCGATGCTGCCACCACCAACGCGCCCTTTTGCAACGCATATGTAACGGCATCCTGCAACATCCCGGGACACGGATCAGGATCTTCGGCCGCATCGACGAATCCGCCCAAACTCATGCTGATGATCTTTGCCCCGTGATCGGCGGCGTACCTGACCGCCTGCGAAGTCGCGTTCGCCGTTGGCGTGCCCTGCCTGACGACGCCCCTCAAGGGCACCGAAATGGGCAAGATCTTCGCAGCAGGCGCGAGGCCTTCGATATCGCCATATCCGGGCGACGCCGCGATGAGCGATGCCATCGCCGTGCCGTGCGAGAAGTCATCGCTGTCGAAGTCAGTCCGCCCATCGGTGCCGTTGCCGATGAGATCCGCGCCCGGAAGCACCTTGCCCGCCAGCTCCGGAAGATCGCCTTGGACACCGGTATCGACGACTGCGACCGTGATCCCGCGACCATCGGCACCCGAGGCCCACAACGCAGGAGCCTGCCACGCGTCGAACCACCATTCCGGGGCTTCGGCCGGACCCGGTGCGGCATGCGCGGACGAGGCATTCAGCCCGCTCAGCGCAGTGAAGGCACACAGCATCGACAGCACCAGGGCGGCAGCCCGAAACCCACGCCCAGCGCCCGAGAGGCCAACCTCATTCACGGGGCTCAACCCAGCTCACGGCGCGTGGGTTATCGACCGAGGCGATGGCCTGGGCGTACACCATCGTGGAACCCTTCTCGGCAACCTGCTGATTGTCGAAGTTCCACACCTTCCAGGTCGCGTCGACGCTGGCCTCGACACTTACCGTGATGAGCCCCTTGCCGTTGTGGTCGAGATCGATCGAAGGGCTGCTGTCGCCGACCTTCTTCGTCAGGGTGCCGTGCAAGCTACCGGGCACCGGCCGTTGGGTTTTCGCTATCGGACACAGTGGGTCGGTCGACGTACTGGCCAGACATTTGGTCAATGCGGCATCCATCCCATCGGCGACCTGTTGCCTGGCCTGGCTGGTGAGCGTGGGCACCACGCTGATGACAGCGGCCGAGTCGCTGAGTTTGGCGGCTGGATTGCCCGCAACAACGACAGCAGGCGAATCCGTCCCTACGGGCAGGGCACCCGGGAACAGCTGTATCTCCGATGTCGGCATTGGACGACCGGCGAACGTCAGGCGGTCAGAGCCTCCCTCGCCGTCGGGAATCTTGATCGTGGCCGCCACCTGGTTCAGTCGCCAGCCAGACCCGCGATCGGCCAGTCTTACGGTGTCAGCCACCTGTTTCGGACCATCGGGAAAGCCCAGAACGTAGCGCACGTCGACAGTGGCCGTTGAGCCCGTGGTCGTGGTCGTGGTGACCGTGAAGTGAGTCAGCTTCGCTGTTCTGAGCTGCTCGTCGAGCACCTCGGCTGTCAAAAACTGTGCAGCAGACCCGGCCGGCGGCGTCGCTGCGAAAGCCAGTGCCCGGCTCGCGTCGTCGTCGGCGATTGCGGCGAAATAACGCTTGGCGACCGCTGCCGGCCCGTGGCTCTGGCGGACCTGTACGTACGCAGTCAGCGCAGTCGCGACAGCCGCGACAAGGCAGAGAACAGCGGCGGCCACAAGCACGGGTCGGCGCCTGCCCCTAGCAATCGGTGGTGGCGGAAATGGCGCTGAATCGGGCAGCGGCAACGGTGCCGGCCCTGAATCCGCTGAACTCCGATCGGCCGGCGGCGGCCGCCAGATCGCCCGCCGCTCGTCGTCGGAATCCCCTGACATGACTAGTCGACCGTCCGACGTCCGGAGAACGCCCGACCCAAAGTGACTTCGTCGGCGTACTCGAGGTCGCCACCAACCGGCAGCCCGCTGGCAAGTCGACTCACCGTTACGCCCATCGGCTTGATCAGCCGCGCCAGGTAGGTCGCGGTTGCTTCGCCCTCAAGGTTCGGATCGGTCGCGATGATGAGTTCGGTAACCGTGCCGTCTGACAGGCGCTGCAAAAGCTCTCTCACCCTCAAGTCGTCAGGCCCAACCCCGTCGATCGGACTAATGGCCCCACCGAGCACGTGATAACGGCCACGAAACTCCCGAGTGCGTTCGACGGCAACGACGTCCTTCGGTTCCTCGACCACGCAGATCACCGTGAGATCGCGCCGCGGATCACGACAGATCCGGCATTCGTCCGCCTCGGCGACGTTGCCGCAGATTCGGCAGAACCTGACCTCGGCCTTGACGCGTCGCAGGATCGCCGCCAAGCGCTCGATGTCAGTGGTTTCGGCCGACAGAACGTGAAAAGCGATCCGCTGGGCACTCTTCGGCCCGATACCCGGCAGCCTGCCCAGCTCATCGATCAGATCCTGAACGGGACCCTCATACATCACAGGCCGGGGATGCCCAGTCCGCTCATGCCTCCGGTCAGTGGACCGAGCTTCTCACTCGCCACCTGCTGGGCGTTGCTGTTGGCGTCCCGAACGGCGGCTACCACCAGGTCCTGCAGGGTCTCCGCGTCGTCGGGATCGATCACCTTCGGATCGATGGTCACCGACAACAACTCACCGCCGCCCGTCACCTTCGCAACCACCAGCCCGCCGCCCGCCGAGCCTTGGATTTCGGTCTCAGCCAGCTCTGCCTGTGCCTCTGCGAGCTGCTGCTGCATCTTCTGCGCTTGCTTCATCAATTGCTGCATATTGGGCTGGCCGCCTGGTCGCACCGGATTCTCCCTCGGGGTACCGCATCTTTTTCCGTCAGCCTAACGTGGACCTCCGTCACTCCGCCGGTCACGCGCGTCCGTGCACTCGCGCAGCAATCGAGACGGCCTCGGACGAACTCGGCCCATCGCCGGCTCAACGTCCTCGAGGCGGGCTCCGCACGCTCCGCGCAAAGTAACCTTAATGGGCGCTTATCAACGATTATCGGCCGAACTGTGCACCGGCTGCCAATTCTGATTCACGCTAGGTAACAATTTATGACTACGTCACAAAGCATATTCGTTCCAATTACCTCGGGCCGATTATTTGTAACCGCCGCCATATTTCGCAAACACCCCTCCGCCCGTCCGGTTGTTGCGCTACAACTATCCCGTCCCGATTCGTGCATCACAGAGTCGCCCAATTGAGAACTCGGCCTGTGATGGCTTTGCCGTGTTTCGGGAGTGTTCCTCCACGACGAACGATAGGAGCTTTATGAATTCCCGCTCACGGCTGGCTTGTATGACAATTGCCGCCGCTTCCGTCAGCGTATTGGCCGTCGGCACCTTCGCGACCTCGGGTCCGACGGCCGCTGCGCCTTCACCAGTTAAGGTCGCGGCTTCGGCGGCTTCGGTTTCTGCAGCCGCGTCGTCCGATGATGACGTTGCCAACGATGCGGCCGCGCGCCAGCTCTCTCAAGACGAAGGTATTTCGTTCGCGTCTGCCTTGTCCCGCGTCCGTCTTCAGCCGGCAATCAGCCAGCTCAATCAGGATCTGACGAAGAATGATCCTGACTTCGGCGGCCTATGGATCGATCAGGCGCACGGCGGCGCGGTGGTGGCACAGACGGTTGCGCACACCGGTGATGCGCACATCGCTAGTTACGCGAAGAAGTACCACCTGACACCGATTGTGGCTCAACGCTCGGTGCGCTTCAGCCTCAGCCAGTTGCAGAAGACCTACAGCGACGCCCAGACCGAAGTCGCCACGTCTCCGAAGAATGGGGCATCCCTCGCCGCGGACGTGGACATCGTCCAAAACCGCGTAGAGATCGGGACGGTAGGCGGGAATTCGAAATCAATGACGGCCGCGCAGACGAGCTGGTATAACGGCGCAGCCAATCGCGGTGAACCAGTTCACCGGCGTGACACCGAACCCGGGGGATTAACGTCCGGGTGTGTCTTTCCATTCTGCAATCCGCCGTCGCGTGGGGGTGTATTTCTGAATGAGGGAGCTCGATGGGGCTCTGGCTACTGTTCGACCGGATTCAACGCGACCAGTTTCGTAGACGGTAAGCACTACCTGATCACTGCCGGCCATTGTGGGTCCGAGTACGGCGGACCATGGACTGAACAGCTCCTGAGTGACGGCGCTTTTCACGTTGTCGGTAACACTCACAAAGCGGTACGGGGCGCATCGGACGATGAAGCCTCAATAGCCGTGAACAACCCTGCGGGGTGGCACCTGCCGAGCGGATATGTCGTCGTGAATGACGCGTCCAGCCCTGGCTATCCGACGACCTACAACGATCTCTACAGCATCAAGACAACCGCGTTTCCCGCGATTGGGACTTACCTGTGCCGAACCGGAGCCACCAGCGGCACCGCGTGTGGGCCGGTGACGAGCCTCAACGCAGGGACTGCCGGTCTCAACGGGATGATCAAGGTGCATGCCAGAGCCTGCCAAGGCGACAGCGGCGGTCCGGTCTACGTAGGGCACGCAGCCTACGGAATCGAGGTCGCGGGCAGTGGGCCAGCCGGAACGATGCGCGGGCCCAACGGCGGCGTCGAACAGTGCTACTCGGATTTCTACGCCGTGAATATCGGGCGCGTGCAGGCCGCGCTCAATATGTGGCTCGACTATTCATGACTGCTGTTGTGACCGAAGGATAAGGATTCTTCTTAATTCGCCCGCGGAGCCGGACCATCAACGAAGGCCGACGGTCCGGCTCCGTTCGGCTGTTTCGCCACAGTGGGTGTTAGCCAGCCTAGGTACGGGGCCAACCTTGCAGCGCCGCAAGTAGACCGGTGCACGCCCGTTCGATCTGAGCCAACACGTCAGCGAAATCGTCCGATTCACCGTAGTAGGGGTCGGGGACATCGAGATCTGCGCTGGCCACCGCGGTCCGGTCGTAGCTGCGCAGCAGCACAATCGAGTCGGCAGCGACGGCCGGATCATCGGCCACAAGTGCCAGCTGCTTGAGGCGGCTGAGGTGTTCGCCGTCGAGTGCTACGACCAGGTCCCGATCGGCGAAGTCGCTCGGTATGAATTGCTTGGCACGGTGCGATGGATCTCCCGGGCTCGAATAACCGCGCTCTATCAGGAGCCGGCGTGATCGTGCGTCCATGTCGTCACCGACGTGCCAGTCGCCCGTCCCCGCACTATCGACAACGATCTCGTCCGCGAGACCCGCCTTCTGCACCAGAGCGGTGAACACGACCTCTGCCGTTGGGGAGCGACAGATGTTTCCCGAGCATACGAAGCAGACCCGCATCGGTTCAGCTGTCCATCGGTCGGGCACCGAGGCTGTTCTTCAGCAGCTCCATCGCGGCAACCTCGGGATCTGAGCCGCCTGATGCCTCCCGCTCGTCCGACTCCTCGTCGACTCCGTAGTCCTCGGGAGGCGGCTCACTCGGCAGTGCTCGCTCGTCAGCCGTCCGCTTGGCTGGACGGGTCGGGCGGACGGGTCGCGCGGGGCGGGCATCGGACGGCTCGGTCGCCGTCGCCCGTTGAGCCGCCGGATCAACCGAATTGTCACCATTATCGGTTCGGCCCTGCACCTGAACTGATCCGCCGGGATCTTGGGTACCGCCAGCTGTTTGACCATTCGCAACGCCCGCAGCAGCTGTGGCCCCGTGGGAACCATCAAGACCCTGGGACGCGATGCCAGCCGTGGCGCTGACTTCGATCTGCCAGCCGCCCCCCACCACCGACGCAATGGCTTCACGAAGGACCGACAGATTCTTGTCGTCCGAGATCATCTTGGCGATCGGTGCCGAGCTGACGCCGAGTCTGATCGTGGTGCCGTCGACTTCGGTGATCGTCGCGTGATCGAGAAGGGCATGGGCGCGGCGGCTGCGTTGCTTGACCTCTTCGAGCACCTCGGGCCAGATGCGCCGGAGGCCAGCCGAGTCCGAGGTCACGGACGGTTGGGTCGGCTCGGCCAGCTGGGCCGATTCGGTCGGCGCGGATTCGGTCGGCGCGGATTCGGTCGGCGCGGATTCGGTCGGCGCGGATTCGGTCGGCGCGGATTCGGTTAGGGCCGGTTCCGAGATGGCTGGCTTAGACGGGGCCGGTTCGGAGGGCGCTGGCTTAGACGGGGCCGGTTCAGCTGGCACAGGTGGTGTTTCAGCTGGCACAGGTGGTGTTTCAGCCTGAGCGGGAGACTTGGTTTGGGCCGCCGGACGCGACCCGTCCGGCTGCGCATCAGCGGTGAAACCCATGCCCTGCCGGCGTTCGAGTCGCTCGAGCCGTTGCAGCAGCGCCGCCGAGTCGGTCGCCGCGTCGGGCAACAACATCCGGGCGCAGAGCAGCTCGAGCATCAACCGCGGAGACGTCGTGCCCCGCATGTCGGTCAGTGTGGTGTGCGCGATATCGGCAAACCGGACCAAGGTCGCCGTCCCGATACGACGGGACTGATCGGCCATCTGCTCGGCCTGATCGGACGGATAGTCGATCAAACCCTTGGCTGCGGCGTCCGGCACGGAGTCGATGACCATCAGGTCGCGGAACCGTTCCAAAAGATCTGCGGCAAACCGACGCGGGTCGTGACCGGCTTCGACGACCCGATCGATCGTCGAGTAGACCGAAGCCGAATCGCCCACCGCCAGCGAATCGATCATGTCGTCCAGCAAGGCCGCATCGGTGACACCGAGCAGCCCGACCGCCATGGCGTAGGTAACGCCCGCCGGACCAGCGCCGGCAAGCAGCTGGTCGAGGATCGACAAGGAATCTCGTGCCGAGCCGCCGCCGGAGCGAACGACCAGCGGAAACACCGTGGGCTCAACCGTGGCGTGCTCGGCGACGCAGATCCGTTCCAGATGGGCCCGCAGCGTCGACGGCGGTATCAGCCGGAACGGGTAGTGATGCGTGCGGGACCGGATCGTCTGCAGAACTTTGTCCGGTTCGGTCGTCGCGAAGATGAAGACCAGGAAGTCCGGCGGCTCCTCCACCAGTTTCAGCAAGGCGTTGAAACCCTGCGTGGTGACCATGTGGGCTTCATCGATGATGTAGACCTTGTAACGGTCACGAGCGGGTGCGTAATACGCGCGCTCCCGCAGGTCACGGGCATCGTCCACACCACCGTGACTCGCAGCATCGATTTCGATGACATCGATGCTGCCCGAACCGTTCGGCGCGAGGTCCTTGCAGGAGTCGCACACCCCGCACGGGGTTGGTGTCGGGCCCTGGATGCAGTTGAGGCTGCGCGCCAGAATCCGGGCGCTCGACGTCTTACCGCAGCCTCGCGGGCCTGAAAACAGATAAGCGTGATTGATCTTGCCAGCGCTGAGAGCTTGCATCAGCGGACCGGTCACGTGCTCCTGGCCGATGACCTCAGCGAAGGTTGCTGACCGATATTTGCGATAGAGCGCCAATGCCACCCGGTCAGGTTAGTCGAGTACTACGACAGCCGGTTGAGACAGCTGGTCAGTGGGCCGCCAGGGTCTGGTCAGTGGGCCGCCAGGGTGAAGTCGGCGAAATCGAAGCCGGGAGACACCACACACGCCACAAGCGTCGCCCGATCGGCGGCCGGCTCGGCGGTCTGCCACTCGTCGGGGCGCACGAGGTATTGACCGCCGACCCCGAGCTCGCAGGAGAACCCGGGGATCGGCGCATCGTCATGACCTCCGACCGTCAGCAGCACTGGGCCGCCGCCTTGCCACAGCCAGAGCTCGTCCGAGGCCACCCGGTGCCAGGCCGAACGTTCGCCGGGCAGTAGCAAGAAGGCCACACAGGTCGCCAACGGTCGTTGGCCACGGGCTGTGGTCACCGTTGTCGGGTGGCGCCAGGTCTCGCGGTACCAGCCGCCTTCGGGATGCGACTGCATGCCGAGCGCTTCGGGATCGGATATGAACAGTTCTTCACCGACGCTCACGGCGGAAACCTCCAGCTCGACTGTGCCTATCCAAACACGCCCAGCGTCTGACATGCCCGACGAGATCGCGCTAGCGTGGCGCACCAGGACACGCTGTGCGAGGGCGATGCCGAGGCGATGGCGATGGCGGCGATGGCGATGGCGAGTCCGGACAGGGAGAGTGAGCCGAGGTGACGACAGCGAACGCGGGTGGCCCGATCGACGTGGGCGAGTTCGACGCTGCGCCGCCGGCCGATGCCGCCGCCGAACTCGTACCTTGCTGCGCCAGCAGGCGATGGGTTTCGCGGCTGGTCAAGAATCGCCCCTACGCCAGCCTCAGCCGGCTGAGTTCAGCATCGGACGGGGTACTGGCCGCTCTACCGTGGCCCGACTTGCTCGAAGCCCTCCCCGAGCACTCAGCCGAACACCCGTACGGCGCCGAATCTCGAGCTGCCGTGGGCATGCTCAGCATGGGCGCCTACCGCGATCGGTTCGGCTACGCCTTTGTCATCTGTTCCGCCGGGCTCACTGAGGCCCAGGTCATGGTCGCCTTGCGGTCCCGACTGCGAAACGATCCCGTCGCCGAGCGGGAAGTCGTCCGTGCCGAACTCGCCAAGCTCGTCCGGCTACGGCTCGCCAGCGCCTTCCGCTGAGCGACCCGCCGCTTGCCTGCTCGCCTCTACGAGCGCCTCGAACAACAGATAGGTTCGCTTGTCCGCCGAGACCTCGGGGTGCCATTGCACAGCTAACCGGAATCGCGCTTTGGGATCCTCCAGGGCTTCGACCGTCGCGTCGCCTTTCTCCCACGCGCTGGCGACGTAGGTGGGATAGGTAGCGACGCCTTGATGGTGGTAGCTCGGAACATCGATGGAAGTGCCGAGAATCGAGGCCAGCTGGCTCGCCGGATCGATGCGAACACCGTGTTCGCCGTAGGTGGCAGGCGCGGGCGAGTGCCGGTTGTGCCCGACCCGATCGGGCAGATGCTGCTCCAGGGTGCCGCCGGCGGCGACGGCCATCACCTGCATACCGCGACAGATTCCAAGCACCGGCAGGTCGATTTCGGCCGAGACGCTGGCCAACGACAACTCCGCGGCATCGCGATCACGTCTCGCCGCTTGTACCGCCGGGTGCGCCGATTGGCCATAGCGGCCGGGCTCAACGTCGACCCCGCCAGCCAGAACCAGCCCATCCAGCCGGCCCAAAACGGCGGATGCCCAGGCTGGGTCGGCGTCCAAACGGGGCGGAATCATCAGCGCGATTCCACCCGCGGCCTCGACCTTCGCCACGTAGGCATGGGGGATCAAAGCAGCCGGGACGTCGGTCCAGGCGCCCCAGGACGCCGGCTCAAGGTAACCCGTGATGCCGATGATCGGGCGCGTTGGCATGGCTGTCCGGTTCCTCTTCCTCAGAGCGGAGTCACGTAGGCGCCGGAGATCCCGCCGTCGACCAGAAACTGCGATGCCGTGATGAAGCTTGATTCGTCCGACGCCAAAAAGAGAACGGCGTTCGCGATCTCGTCCGGCTCGGCGAACCGTCCGGCCGGAATATGCACCAGCCGGCGAGCGGCTCGCTCCGGGTCCTTGGCGAACAACTCCTGCAGGAGTGGGGTATTCACCGGTCCGGGGCACAAGGCGTTCACCCGGATGCCATCGCGGGCGAACTGCACGCCAAGCTCCCGTGAGAGTGCAAGCACCCCGCCCTTGGAGGCGGTGTAGGAAATCTGCGACGTGGCCGCTCCCATTACGGCCACGAACGACGCGGTATTGATGATCGACCCGCTACCTTGTTCGAGCATGTACGGCAGAACCGCCTTGCAACACAAGTAGACCGACGTCAGATTCACCTCTTGCACGCGTCGCCAGGCGTCCAGCTCGGTGGTCAGAATCGAATCATCGTCCGGCGGAGAGATACCAGCGTTGTTGAAGGCGATGTCGATACCGCCATAGAGGTTCTTGGTGGTGGCGAACATGGCATCGACCTGTGCCTTGTCGGTGACGTCGACCTCCACGAAGCCGCCGTCGAGCTCGTCAGCGAGTCGCTCACCGTTGGCCTTGTCGATATCGCCGATGACGACCCGAGCGCCCTCTTCGGCGAACCGCCGGGCCGTCGCCAGACCAATACCGCTGCAACCGCCGGTGATGACCGCGACCTTGTTCTGTAACCGTGTTCCCATCGAAATATCCCTCGGTTTCCTCAGTCGTTGGCATAGAAGACGTTCTTGGTGTCGGTGAATGAATCGAGTGCATCCGGGCCCAGTTCCCTGCCGATGCCCGACTGTTTGAAACCACCGAACGGCGTCGAATACCGAACGGACGAGTGCGAGTTGACGCTTAGGTTTCCGGCTTCCACGCCGCGGCTCACCCGCAGCGCGCGGCCGAGATCTCTTGTCCAGATCGATCCGGACAGTCCGTACTCGGTGTCATTGGCCTTGGCGATGGCATCTGCCTCGTCGGTGAAGGGCAGCACCGATACGACGGGTCCGAATACCTCTTCGCGCCATACTCGATCCTGCGTCGACTTCGGCAACACGACCGTCGGCGGGTACCAGAACCCTGAACCTCTCGGGGCACTGCCACGAATGGCGACGTCGACAGAATCGCCTTCGACATATGATGAAACCGTGTCCCGCTGCTTCGCCGAGATCAGCGGGCCCATTTCGGCATCGTCCAGTTCCGGAGCGCTCACCTTGACGCCCAGTACCGCTGGCTCCAGCAGAGACAGGAATCGGTCGTACACACTCGACTCGACCAGAATCCTGCTGCGGGCACAGCAGTCCTGGCCAGCGTTGTCGAACACCCCGTACGGCGCCGTCGCTGCCGCCTTCTCGAGGTCGCTATCGGCGAAAACGATGTTGGCACTCTTGCCGCCGAGCTCGAGGGTTATCCGCTTGATCTGGTCGGCAGCTCCCCGCATTATCTGCTGCCCTACCGGCGTCGAACCGGTAAAACAGACCTTGCGTACCGCTGGATGCGTGACAAACCGGTTTCCGACGACGGAGCCCTTGCCTGGTATCACCGTGAAGACGCCTTCGGGCAAACCGGCCTCGATAGCCAGCTCGCCGAGCCTGATCGCAGTCAGCGGGGTCAGCTCGGCCGGTTTGAGCACCACCGTGTTGCCGGCGGCCAATGCCGGCGCGAAACCCCAGCCGGCAATGGGCATTGGAAAGTTCCAGGGCACGATCACCCCGACTACGCCGAGCGGCTCTTTGAACGTGACGTCGATTCCGCCCGCGACCGGGATCTGACGACCCGTCAGCCGTTCAGGGGCGGCTGAGTAGTAGTTCACAACGTCGCGGACGTTGCCGGCCTCCCAGCGCGCGTTTGCGATCGTGTGGCCCGAGTTTCGGACTTCAAGACCGGCCAGTTCGCTGAGGTTGGCATCGATCACGTCGGCGAACCGCCTGAGCAACCGTCCACGATCGGCGGGTGCCACCGTTCGCCAGGTCTCAAAGGCTTTTGCGGCCTGAGCGATCGCGGTATCGGTATCAACCTCCGAGGCGAGGCCGACGCGTGTCTCTATCGCCTCCGTTGCGGGATTGATGACGTCGTACTGCCCGCCACCCGTTAGTTGTAGCAACCCAATCTCCGTCCCCTGCTACCGAATCGTGTAACGGTCGGCATCACATCGATGCCGAGCGTTACACGATTCGCTGGCTGTTGATGTTTAGAGCCTTTCGAAGCCGCGATAGCGTTCCCAGTCGGTGACCGCGGCGTCAAAGGCGGCGAGCTCTACATCCGCATAATTGACATAATGATCGACCACATCCCGGCCGAAGAATTGCTCCGCCAGCGCCGATGCTGCGAACAGATCCCGAGCTTCGCGCAGCGTGGTCGGGACCCGCGGCTTGTCGCTGGCGTAGGCGTTGCCCTCGAAGGCCGGTTCGAGTTCGAGGCGCTCTTCGATGCCATGCAACCCGCTGGCCAGCATGCCGGCCATCGCCAGGTAGGGGTTCACATCACCCCCAGGGACCCGGTTCTCCAGCCGTAAACCCGGGCCATGACCGACCATCCGCATCGCGCAGGTGCGGTTGTCGTGACCCCAGGCCACCGAGGTCGGAGCGAACGAGCCGGGCTGGAATCTCTTGTACGAATTGATATTTGGCGCGTAGAGCAGGGTGAACTCACGCATCGTCAACAGGATCCCGGCGGCGAAGTGATCGAAGGTCCGGGTACCACCGGCGATGCCCGAGTCGCCACTCCCATCGTCGAACACGATCGTCCCGTCGGTACCGCGCAAGCTCATGTGGATATGGCAGGAATTGCCTTCGCGCTGGTCGTATTTGGCCATGAACGTCAGGGCTTTGCCATGCGAAGCCGCGATCTCCTTCGCGCCGGTCTTGTAGACCGAGTGATTGTCCGCGGTCCGCATTACCTCGTCATATTTGAACGCGATCTCGTGCTGGCCGAAGTTGCACTCGCCCTTCGCGGATTCAACGGTGAGGCCTGCGGTGTACATGTGATTGCGAATATCGCGCAGCAACGGTTCGACCTTGGTACCGCCCAGCACCGAGTAGTCGACGTTGTACCTGTTCGCGGGAGTCAGCTTCCGGTAGCCCGAATCCCACGCCGCCTCATAGGTATCGTCGAACAGGATGAATTCAAGCTCGGTGCCGGCGAGTGCCTCGTACCCGAGCTCGCGGGCGTGCTCGGTCACCGCCGCCAACACCTGCCGCGGTGCCGGACGCACCGGCCCGCGACCGTCCAGCCACGAGAGGTCACACTGGATCAGCGCCGTACCAGGTTGCCAACTCAGGCGGCGCAGGGTGCTCAGGTCCAGGTCGAACATGAAGTCGCCGTAGCCGGTCTCCCACGACGAGATCGCGTAACCGCCGACGGTGTTCATGTCCACGTCGACGGCAAGCAGATAGTTACAACCCTCAGTACCGTGCTCCAACACCGAATCGACAAAGAACTGGGCGTGAATCCGCTTGCCCTGCAGCCGACCTTGCATGTCCGTGAACGCGACCAGGACAGTATCGATCTGACCTTCGCCGATATCGATTCGCAGTTGTTCCTCTGTGTACAGGGTCATGTCGCTCCCGGGGTTGAGGGTCATCCGAGTAGTCCTCTGAGCAGTGCCGAGGTTGCGTCGCAATGTTCTTCCATTGCGGCTCGAGCGGCGACGGCGTCACCAGCCAAGACGGCGGCGACGATGGCCCGATGCTGCTCATGGGAATGGGCGATGTTTCGCGGCAACACCGGAATAGCGGCAAGCAGATCGTGCAAGACAGCTTGGGCGCGGGTTACCGCTTCGATGAGCATCGCCGACCCGCTGAGGGTGGCGATGGCCAGATGCAGCCGTGAATCCGCGATCCGGTGCGGGCCGCCGAGCGCAGCGTCGACGACTTCGGCCTCAGAAGCGACCAGCCACGCCCGCTGATCTGCCGACAGGTCGCGGGTCGCGGCCAGATAGGCGGCGCCGGGTTCGACAACGCGGCGAAAATCGAGCCCGTCACGAAGCCGCGGACCGCGGTATTTCAAGAACGCCGCGTGCTCGGCGCCTCGCTCCGATGCCGCATCGTTCGTGTCGAGCCCGGCGTACGTGACCACGGTTCCGCCGCCGCGACCGCGCCGCGTCTGCACCATCTCTGCGTCGCGAAGCGCCGCGATGGCCTCTCGTAGGTTCACCCGGCTCACACCGAGGCGAAGAGCCAGGTCGCGCTCGGCGGGCAACTGCTCGCCGGCGGTGAAGACGCCCAACCGAATAGCGGCCGCCAATCGCTCGACTGTGGACTCGAAGGCGTTCGTGTCGCTGGGTGGCCGAAGCACCGCATCCGGGAGGCGCTGGCCCCGCAGCTGGGCTTCGGTCATCTATAAGTCTCCGCTCGGAACCTTTACGGTCAAGCACCTCTGGATTGCGTGAGTCTATTTCTCGTCAATCATCGAGTCAATGGTTCGATTTCATACCAATAGCTGCTCCGAAAGGAGAAGTACCGAACGTAGCGCGCGATTGCTAACGTGTGCACATGACCGAGAAGAACTACGGACGCATTCCGGATCGAGTTGCGTGGGACTTACCACTAACCACGATGACGTCCCTCAAAGATCCTTTCCAGGTCTTCTCCGGCGCCGACGTTGATCCGACGACGAAGGCAGTTGCGTTGGCTAGAACGGAAAATCTGGGCGTCTACCTACGGCGGTTTCGCGAGGGAGGCGGCGAGAACGGTCTGCACTCTCACGACACTGACGGAATTTGGCTGGTGCTCGAGGGCGCGGTCACGTTTCACGGCGAGGACGATCGGCTGATCGCAGAGCTGGCGCCTGATGAAGGCGTGCTCGTTCCGCGGGACGTCTCGTACCGCTTCTTGTGCACCAAAGACTCGGTGCTACTTCGTTTCGGTGGCGAGCCGCCGGCGAAACGAACGGCCGACTCAGTCAGCTGAACGCAGGGACCCCCCGCGTACCCGCCAGAGCCTGCTTATCCTTGCTGCCTTCCGGCCCTGGGGAGGTTCACAGGTTGAGCGCCACGCGAGGGGTCTGCGAAGAGTCTACGGGAGGCGGGACGGTGCCGCGGTCACGGCAGTGAGGTCACTGCCCCAGCCGCCGCCGCTGTTCAGGTTCGAGACCGTGTTCCAGCCCCTGCCCCAGGCCGCGAGCGCCATCGCCTAGCTCAGCTGCCAGCCCCGCGGTCAAACCGCCCGATGTCGGACGACTTGGCTGAAATGCATTGCGAAATGCTCCGATCAAACCGATCAGCCAGACGGTTCCGATCAGATAAGCGCCGATGACATCGGAGAAGTAGTGCACTCCGAGTGCGATTCGCGAGAAGCCGATCGCAAGCACCATGACGGCCGCGAGAACCACCGCACGCGGGCGCCAGGCCTTGGAGAGCACCGGCAGGAACACCATGAGCAGAATGCCGTAACCCACAATCGCGGCCTGGGCATGACCGCTCGGGAAGGACTTGCCGGCGGCCATGGCAACCGGATCGTGCAATACCGGTCGGGTTCGATCGACGAGCGACTTGATGAGTCCGTTGAGTAGAGAACTTCCGATGCCCCCAACGGCTACGAACATCGCCAGCCACCACAGCCGGCGGTACAACAGCCAACCGAAGCTGGCGCCGAGAATCACCCACCATGCCAACGGGGACCCGATGAAGCTGATCACCTTCATCGCGTCCGTCCAGCCAGGGTGGGAGATCGCGAAATTGTGAAAGTCATTTGCTGTATTGCGATCGAGGCGGAGCACGGGGGCAGACGCTGTCGCGACCAGGGCGGCCAGTGCCGCGAACAGGACAGCGGCGACCAGCGCCACCACGAACGCGAGCGCTACCCCGCGACCGAATCGGCGAGCGGCCTGCGGCTGAACAGGCTCGGCGTGCCCGGCGGGCAAGTCTTCGGTCATCTGCCCACATGTACACCGCTCGAGCGCGAACCGCCTCCCCAGCCCCGCTGTTGCACGCAGGCTGAGCGGGCGATCACTCAGGGACGCACAGCAGGACGGCGCCGGGAAGTACCTGAACGTCCATCTGCCGAACAGTGCCTGCGAAGTCACCGTCGTACTCGACCGGAACGTCTCGGTCTGCGCGCACTGAAACGTGTACGCCACGAACAATATCGGCCTGTTCGCCCGAGTCGGGTGACCCGCGCAGCAATCGCCAGAGCAGGACGGGCCAATCTCGAAGACGACGAGGGCGCAGCACGAGCACGTCAGCCAGGCCGTCGTCGGGCTTGGCGTCGGGCAGAATCGCGACATCGCCCTGTACCCGTCCGACGTTTCCGATCAGCACACCGACAGCCCTGCGCCGCAGAACGGGTTGCTCGTCCACCCTGAGTTCGAACCACACCCGGGGCGAGCGTGTCGCGCGCACCAACCCGCCGAGATAGGCCAGCCAACCGATCTTGGCCTTCAGGCCATCGCTGGTGTCGCGGATCAGCGCGGCGTCGAAACCTAGTCCCGCCATGACGACGAAACTTCGGTCTCCAGCTTTGAGAACATCCAGCTCGGTCCGGCCGGCGCCGAACGCCACGTCGAGCGCGGGGGTGAGGTTCAAGGGCAGAGCGAGGTTGCGAGCGAGCAGGTTGCCGGTACCCATTGGCACGATCGCGAGTGCGACTGTCGACCGCGCCTCGGCCAGCGCGCCCGCGCAGGCCGCTACGGTGCCATCGCCACCGCAACACACGATTAGTTCGGCACCGTCCGCCAGTGCACTGGCCACCATTCCAGCGCCCGGATCGACGCTGGTCGTCTCCAGCCAGAGCGGCTCGCCGTGACCGGCGGCGATCGACCTCTCGGCGATCGCAGATTTCAGGGCCCCCAACTCGTCAACCTTCGTGGGATTGAAGACCACCGCGATGCTGTTCACTGAGAGCCCTCAGCGGTTTCGAAGGATGACGGCGCGGGTGATCAGCAACCAGCAGAGGGCGAACAGGGCAGCGGCCAGCACATCGGTCGGATAATGCATGCCGCGGTACAGCCGGGAAAGGGTCACGCCGACCGGCATCAGGATGGCCAGCGCGAGCAGGGTCCACCGAAGCCAGGCCCAGGCGCCAACGCTGAAGGCAATGACCGCAACCGAGGCGTACAAGGTGACTGCCGCGGCGGTATGACCGGACGGAAAGCTCGACGTAGGCGGGGCGCTGTCGAGATGCGCAACGGTGGGCCTGGCGCGGTCAACCACGAGGGTGGTGCTGACGAAGATCGTCACCTCACCAATCAGGGTCACCGCGAGAAAGATCGATTCTCGCCAGCGTTTGAGAATCACCCTCAGCAAGATGAAGATCACGACGCCAGCAGTGATGACCGTGGCAGTCTCGGCGCCGAACGTCAGGTAGTGGGTGATGGTGTTCAAGGTGGGGTTGCGGTGGCCCGCGAAGCTACGATCCACCGACTGGTCCCAGCGCACGACCGCCGAGTCCTGCCAGCCATGAGTGAGCAGATGCCCCACTGCAAAAAGGACAAGCCAGATTGCGATGGCTGCCGCCGCCAGTTTCGGGACGGACGTCCTGAGTTCAACGCCGACGGTCGGCTGCCGCTTTTCCGCGAGCGCGCTCACACTCGCCGCCACCTTGCCTCGCAGTACCCATACAGGCCGAAAGCGATCAGTCCGGCGGCCGCAGCGCCGACCCACCAATGCCCGTATGGCGAATCGGCCAGCTTGCGCAGCGCCCCGTCCAGGCCGCGGGCCTGCTGGGGGTCGTAGTCCCAGGCGGCTTTGACGACGAGAAAGCCCGTCAGCGCAAAGACCAATCCGCGCGCCGTCGTCCCGACGGTACCCAAGATCCACACCACTCGACGAGCCGGCGGCCGCAAATCAGACAGCGCGAAATACTTCTTGAACTTTCGCTGTACGCCCTCGACGACCAGCACCGCCCCGATGACGATGACCACGACTCCGGCGAGTCCCACCAGCCATCGCCCGGCCGGGTGTTGCAGGACCCGTGCGGTAAGCAATTGCTGCTGGGTGGCCTGACTCTCGACTCGCGAATGGGCGAGAACGTTGAACGCGGTCACAGCGAAGAAGGCGTAGATGCAACCCCTCGAGAACGATTGCAATCGGGGCAGGACCTTGTTCGGCTCACCCTTCACGCCGACGGCTGCCTCGGTGAACCGCCAGACGGCGTAGCCCGCCAGCCCCACGCCGAGCACGAAGAGCAGGACGAAGCCGCCGGTGTGCCTGGCGACCTCCTGCATAGCGCCGCGCTGATCCGCCTCTGGGGGGCGTTGGCCGAGCGCCAGCAGCAGCGCGAAAACACCGATCAAGAGGTAGATCGTGGCCCGCGAGGCCAGGCCGAGGCGTCCCAGGCCCTTGACCCCGTCGCTCTGCGCAACTTCGCGTGCCGATTCCTCCAGCGAACTTGGATCCGAATCCTGCTGGGTTGAATCCTGCTGGGTTGAATCCGGCTGGGTTGAATCCTGCTGGGTCGAGTCCTGCTGGGTTGAATCCCGTTGGGTTGAATCCCGTTGGGCCGAATCCCGTGCAGCCGAGCCTCGGGCACTCATGAACGTCCTCCCCCAGTGGTCTGCCAGAGTAAAACAGACTTGCGGCGCGATGACACGCCTATCAGCCGCACCGAGCGTGCGGCTCGGCCGACCCGCGGTTCAGCTCAATCCACCCGAGCCCGTATTCTCTTCGACGGAGGATTCGCATAGTGGCCTAGTGCGCACGCTTGGAAAGCGTGTTGGGGGAAACCCCTCAGGGGTTCGAATCCCCTATCCTCCGCCAAATGTAATATTTCGGACATCGATCGTCGAGCTCCGATGATCAAATTGCATGCTTGTCACTCCTGCGTCATACCGCCGTCACACCTGCCAGCTTCACTGGTCCTCAGCATCACCTGGACGCTGGCAGGAGGCGGACACCTTGACCACACTGACCTTTGAATATTCATCTGTGCACGGGGCGCTGGCAGCCGCGTACACGTGCGGCGCGCTGGCCGCCGAGTTCGGACCCGAGCACGTACGGGTGTCACTCGCCCTCGACGCCGAAGAGCGGGGTGACGTCGTCCCCTTGCTGGCCGAAATCCCCATGGCTCATGCGGAGCGGTATCGCTACGACACCCGGTTACTTGGCGTCGTGCACGACGGAGACGGCCCCGCCTGGGCCTTACTTACCTCGCACGTCAACCTTGCGCGCAAAAGCCCGCTACTTGTCAGAGCGCTCAGTGCCGTCCTACAGGCCCGTCCGCATCGCTGCCCGGTACTTGATTCCTCGATTCAGGAAAGCTATTCGAGCTGGGCAGCGGACTTTCCGCTCCGGGCCGCGCACATCCTCGTGACAGAAGACTTCGTGGTCGGCTCACTTCCGCTAGCCGCGTAATCCGCTAGGCGACCCTTTGGCGTGGACAGAATGACCATTCAACGCAATAGGCACGGGTGAATGTGCGCAGCGTTGCGACCGTCACGCAGATACATCTCAGGCGCCAGACTTGCAGGCCGCAATATCTTGTGCAGCATCATCCGATCGGGTTGGGTCGCCGGGAATGCGACGACAAACTTGGGCACTAATCCGCACCGGGTTCGTATTCGTTATCTGATCGGTCAGGCTTACTGTCGGAGAGCCGTTGACTATTGAGCGGCCTTAAATGCCTCCGAAATTGATGCCGGAATGCGCCCCCGGTCGGAGACATCGTGCCCGTTCGCCCGAGCCCAATCCCGAATCGCCTGAAGCTTGGCTTTCTTTGCCGCCCGTGCGGCAGCAGACGCGTTACGCCTCGCTGGTCGTCGGTCCGCTCCGGAGGGACGTGCCACTGCCACATAAGGCTTGATGACCTTTTCGAAGCTGCTGATGTTCTTCTTGCTCAGATCGATTTCGTAACTTCGACCCTCCCAGGAAAACGCGATGGTGCGGTCGGCTGCACCCCCATCGAGGTCATCGACGAGTCGAGTGACGGTTTCGGTAGCCACGGTTCCCCTTAAATTACTTTGTTTAGCCAATAGCTGATGCGGCCAACATCATACCAATTGGTTGGCCCCCCCGATGGTGAATAGACCGATCCAAATCAACGTCGAAGCGATGCGTACTCGGTCGTTGCTTTTCACTACTCAGGCTGTTCGCTCAGCTGCAATCGGGGTGCCCCCGGCTAGGCGCCATTCGGACCGCCGTCAGGCGCCAGACGCACCGGGCGACAACGCACGGCTGTACACCCGTCCGCGCGGCCGACGCAGATATGTCGGATAGCCATCGAGGCTCACTTCCGGCGTTCGTCACCTTCGAACCCGACCGGTTGTTCACGATTTGGTTACGTTGCAGAAATGATCAAGAAACCCTTGCGACCGATCGCGCTTGGTGGTGAACTGGGTCACGCGTACGTCTGGATCACCGAGCCGCTAGGGCCGAGGCGCCGCTTCGTGAGAAGCAACGTCCCGGCATGCCCCACTAGACAGCAGTTGGGACGACTGGCGGCAGAGACGTGTCTGCTGGCAGGAGGCATTTGGTCATGCGGCAACAGTCAAGGCACAGGCGACAAGGGCGGCGTAGGCGTAAAAGCGCCGCCATTCTGGCGATTGCCGCAGCCGCTACCGCACTACTCAGTGCCTGCAGCAGCTCGAGTGGCAATACAGCCAGCCTGACCTGGTATATCAACCCCGACAACGGCGGACAGGCGACGCTCGCCAAAGAGTGCTCGGCCGAGTCCAACGGCACATTCAAGATCTCGACCCAGATATTGCCCAACGACGCAAGTCAGCAACGGCAGCAACTGGTCACCAGACTCGCCGCAAAGGACAGTTCGATCGACCTGATGAGCATCGATCCGGTGTTCGTTGCGGAATTTGCCGAGGCGGGCTTCCTGGCGCCGATCCCGACGGCTGACGACGCCCAGTTCACCAAGGACATTGTCGAACCGGCCGTGCAGGCCGCTACCTGGAACGGAAAGCTCGTCGCGGCGCCGTTCTGGGCCAACACCCAGTTGCTCTGGTATCGCAAATCCATCGCGCAGGCCCAGGGCTTGGACATGAGCAAGCCCGTGACCTGGGACCAGATCATCAACGCAGCCAAGAAGGCCGGCAAGACGGTAGGCGTGCAGGCAGACCTCTATGAGGGGTACACCGTCTGGATCAACGCCCTCATCTCCGGAGCTGGTGGGACGATCGTGGAGAACCCCGGTGCCCAGGCCAACGACATCAAGCTCGGACTAGACACCCCCGCTGGCAGAGATGCGGCCACCATCATCGCGCAGCTGTCCAAGGCCGGCGTCGGGGGCCCCGCCCTGTCGACGAACGAAGAAACCCAATCGCTGGACTTGTTCTCGACCGAGTCGACCAGCGGATTCCTGGTGAATTGGCCCTACACCTACTCCCAGCTGACCACCGTCTCCAAGCCCCCATATCTCAACGACATCGGCTGGACGACTTACCCGGAGACCATAGCCGGGCAAGACTCCAAGCCGCCCTTCGGTGGCATCGAGGTAGCGGTGGGTGCCTACAGCAAACACCAGGCGGCTGCGATTGCGGCCACTCAATGCATCACGAGTCAAGCCAAGCAGACCGAGTACATGCTGAATTCAGGCAACCCTGCGGCGAACAAGACCGTGTTCGACGATCCAGCTATCCAGAAGCAGTATCCGAATGGCTTGGCAGCCCTCATTCGTCAATCATTGGAGGCCTCGGCGCCGCGGCCGCAGACGCAGTACTACGGGGATCTGTCCACCGCACTGCAGAAGTCCTTCAGCCCGCCGAATTCGGTCAATGACGCCACGCCGAACAAGGCCTCCACCTACATCACGCAGGTCCTGAAGGGAGACAAACTCCTGTGAGCTCGACACTGGAAGTCCCTGCTGCTGTCGGCATAACTGAGCCGAAACCGAAATCGAAGGCACCGCTTACCGATCGGGCGCGCGCCGAGCGTGCGCTCGGCTGGCGGCTGGCCGCGCCGGCCTGGATCATCATGCTGCTGGTCACGGCTTATCCCATCGCCGACGCCCTCTACCTGTCGCTTTACAACTACCGGCTCACCGACCCGAACGGTCGTTCGTTTATCGGCCTGAAGAACTACAAGGTCATTCTCACCGACAGCCTGTGGTGGAGTGCGGTTCAGGTGACCGTGATCCTGATGGTCGTTACCGTCGTCATCGAGTTCTTCCTCGGTATGGCGCTGGCAATGGTGATGAACAAGATCGTCATACCACGCAAGACCTTGCGGACGGTCGTGCTGATTCCCTACTCGATCATCACCGTGGTATCGGCCTTCGGCTGGCAGTACGCATTCCAGCCGAGTACCGGTTTTATCAACCATTGGCTGCACTTTCTCACCTTCGGCTGGTTCGGCAGTCAGTACGACTGGTTCGGTAGTCACGTCCCAGCGATGATTGCGATCAGCGTCTCCGAAATCTGGAAGACAACACCCTTCATGTCGCTGCTACTACTGGCCGGGCTGGCTCAAGTGCCCGGCGAGCTCACCGAGGCCGCAGAGGTAGACGGAGCGACCTTCTGGGAACGGCTTCGCAAGGTCACGTTGCCGTCCATGAAGGGCGCCATCATGGTCGCGTTGCTGTTCCGGTCTCTGGATGCGTTCCGGATCTTCGACAACATCTACATCATGACCAAGGGCTCCCAGAACACCGAGTCCGTTGCATTCCTGGCCTACAACCAAACATTGACTCGAAGCGAAATCGGCCTCGGCTCGGCGATATCGATCCTGCTGTTTCTCGCAGTAGCCCTGATCGCCTTTGTTTTCATCAAGGTCTTCCGAACCGATCTCTCAAGTATGCGAGGTGAATGAGCATGGCTGCCGACATCTCGAGCAAGGCCAAAACCTGGCTTGGCATCGCATCCATCCCGATCATCCTGTACACGCTCCTACCGATCGGCTGGATTCTGTCGCTGTCGCTGAAACCGGACGCGAATCTGTCCGACGGGAAGTACTTTCCGGTAAGCCCGGACTTCCACAACTACCGGTTGATACTCACCGGCTCGGCCCACAGCTTGTTCGTGCCAGCGCTGCGAAACTCGATCGGGATCTGCCTGATCTCAACGTTCCTAGGTGTATTGCTTGCGACAACCTGCGCCTACGCGATCGCCCGACTTGAATTTCCGGGCAAGAAGCTGATCTTGACCAGCGCGCTCGCAGTTGCGGTCTTTCCCGTGATCAGCATCGTGACGCCGCTGTTCAACTTGTGGCGCAACATCGGCCTCTACAACACCTGGCCAGGGCTGATCATCCCTTATCTGTCCCTGACTCTGCCGCTTGCCATCTGGACATTGTCAGCGTTCTTCCGGCAGATCCCGTGGGAGATGGAACAAGCAGCCCAGGTAGATGGTGCGACCACGTGGCAAGCCTTCCGTAAGGTGGTCGTGCCGCTGGCAGCGCCGGGCGTTTTCACGACGGCGATCATCACGTTCTTCACGGTGTGGAACGACTTCGTCTATTCGTCATCACTCACCTCGACGAGTAGGGCGCAGACCGTCCCCGCAGCGTTGGCAAACTTCACCGGTGCGTCGCAGTTCGTTCAACCAACCGGTGCTATTTCTGCTGCGGCTGTCATCGTGACAATTCCGGTTGTCCTGCTCGTGTTGGTATTCCAGAAACGAATCGTGTCCGGGTTGACCGCAGGCGCGGTCAAAGGCTAAGGAGCAGGCTCAGCGATGGCAACTATTGAACTCAAGCACATCACGAAGGAATACGGCGACGGCTTCGCCGCCGTCACCGACGTCAACCTTACGGTCGCCGAAGGCGAACTGCTCATCCTGGTCGGACCATCAGGTAGCGGCAAATCCACCGTGCTGCGCATGATCGTCGGCCTGGAGGACATCACCAGCGGAGACCTGCTCATCGCCGGTGAGAGAGTGAATGAGAAGGCGCCGCGCGATCGAAACCTCGCCATGGTATTTCAGAACTACGCGCTATATCCCCACTTGACCGTCTACGAGAACATCGCGTTCCCGCTGCGGCTGCACAAGAACAAGCACAGCGAGCAAGACGTGGACCGGCTGGTCAACGAGGTCGCCGATGTGCTCGAACTTCAGGAGCACCTGCAACGCAAGCCGGCCAATCTCTCCGGTGGCCAACGCCAGCGGGTTGCGATGGGACGAGCAATCATTCGCCAGGCCAACGCGTTTCTCTTCGACGAGCCGCTCTCCAACCTCGACGCAAAGCTGCGCGGCCAGATGCGGACCGAGATCTCGAGGTTGCAGCGACGGCTGGCCATCACCACCGTCTACGTGACCCATGACCAGACCGAGGCGATGACACTGGGCGACCGCGTCGCAGTGTTACGACGCGGCGTACTACAGCAGGTAGCGAGCCCGCGTGAGCTCTATGAACAGCCGATCAATCTCTTCGTCGCGGGGTTCATCGGCTCGCCTCCGATGAACTTCCTGCCCGCGACGATCTCCAACGGCCGACTTCAATTGCCTTTCGTCGAGGTTGACGCACCTGCCGCGATCAAAGAACGATTCGCCGAAGGCGAACTCGCGATCGTGGGCATCCGTCCGGAGAGCTTTGAAGATGTGAACTTGGTCGAGGAGACCCGGCGTTCCACGGGCGTCACGTTCACCGCACCGGTGGACGTCACCGAATGGCTGGGCAACGAAAAGTACGCTTACCTGCCATTCGAACCGCACCCGGAGGTTCAGAAGCAGCTGGCAGACCTCGATCGGGAGCTGGACGGCGAGGCGATGCGTACCCAGTTGGTCGCCAACCTCGACGGGGCGAGCAAGGTGCGTCAGGGTGAACAGGCTGAGCTCTGGTTCAGTCTTGGTTCAATGCATATCTTCGATCCGAAAACCGGCGACAACGTCACACGCGATGAGGCCAAGGCCAAGGAGATCGCGGAAGAATCAGAACAGGAACGGCTGCGGCAGCTGGAGAACAGCAAGCCGGTCGCGGCGCCTGCCTGACCCGAGGAGGTCCCCACAATATCGTCTCGCACACCGTAACTAGCAGACAGCACCCGGCGCCGGACCATATCGGACGGCGCCGAGTGCTGTCCGCGGTGGGAGTGGGCGGTCGGAGATGTTAGTTTCGACTGGTGTCAGAGGTACTGGCTGAGGCCGCGTGGCGGGCGTCCGAGCAAGCGCATCACGCTCGCATCGACGCGGCTACTGCCTCGCACCGGGAACGCGCTCAGCGCGCGAAGAAGCACCCGGTCGAGGACTTCATGTTCACCTACTACTCCTATCGGCCCGCACAGTTGCGCAGCTGGCACCCCGGCATCGGGATCAGGCTGGAGGGCGCCAGCGAACGATCCGCCTGGAAGAGCTACCACTACGACGGCACGGCGGCCTACGTCGATCCGGACGCGTTTCTCAGCCGCAAGAGCCAGCTACTCGCGTTCGCGTCCGAACTGCTTCACCAGACCGAACAGCGCCCGGCGCAGTTCGGCTGCTTCGGCCTGCACGAGTGGGCGATGGTCTACCGGCTGCAATCAGATGACCGGCGGCACCCCGAATGGCCGCTGCGTCTGGGTGCGACGGGAACGGATGCAGTCGTCGAGGCCCACCATTTGAAATGTACCCACATCGATGCGTACCGGTTCTTCACCCCGCCCGCCCGTCCGTTGAATCTACTTACGCCGCAACGAGAAACACAGACAGCCATGGAGCAACCCGGCTGCCTGCACGCGAACATGGACCTCTACAAGTGGGCTCACAAGCTTGCCCCGGCGGTTAGTAGCGACTTGATCGCAGACTGTTTCGAGCTGGCCCGGGATATCCGGGTACTCGACATGCGCGCCTCGCCATATGACCTGGCAGAGCTGGGTATCGCGCCGCTTACCATCGAGACAACCGACGGAAAGGCCGCGTATGCGCGCGCCCAACAGGCCTTTGCGCTGCGCGCCGCAACCCTCCGAAGCGAGCTGCTCGACGCATGCCAGCGCATTGCCGACCACAGCAGCGAATCGTTAGGCGCCGGCTAGAGCAGCCGAGCTCAGTCGGCCGCGACCTGCTCGCGGATGAACGTGACTATGCCGCCCCACATTCGTTCACGGCCCGGTTGCAGGTTGTGGAAGTGATACGAACCCGGCAATAGAGCCGTCGTCACGTGTGGCGCCTCGTTATAGAGATCAGCCTCGGCCCGCGCGTCGAGCAGAGTGTCGAATTCCCCATAGCCGAGATAAACCGGCACCCGCACTTTTCGCGAGGCCTCCACCAGATGGCCGGGAGTGTTGTTGTCACCCGTTGCGGGCTGGACAATCGGGGTCTTGACCGACATGTTCGCATCGATGAGCGCTTGGTCGGCGTCGAACCCCAAGTTGGTTACGACGATCCGCGCCCGTCGGCCTGGCGTGCCAAGTGCTCGGATCGAGCCGTCCTCATAGACGACTGCGAGCTGCGTGCTGCTCCACCCGAGTAACACCAGCGCCTCGAAATCATGGTTTCGATCCTGCTGGACGATCGTCATGCCCGCGCCGAAGGAATGTCCCATCCCGACGAATGGCAGGTCAGCGAAAGCCTCCTCCTTGCGGGCCAGGGCAACCGCTTCGGACATGTGATCGGCCAGCCGATCAGCTGTCGTCAGACTCTCGTCGTCAGGACGGGTGCTCTCACCTGCCCCGAGGTGGTCCGCCGTCACCACGGCGACGCCGCGCCGCGCGAGATGCCGTGCCACGCTGTAGCTCTCACGGGGAGCACCCGCGACTTCGAAGTCCCAGAAGTCGCGAGTGCAGCCACCGCCGGCCAGCCCCCAGGCCACCGCGACAGGTGGCGAACCACTCGGCAGGTAATGAGTGGTTGCGATCAGCGAGCCGTCGCTGGTCGAGTAGACGTGCTGGCTCACCTCGACCGAATCCGTCAGCGGGGCAAGCTCGTGCGCGGTCAGGCCGGCCGAACCGAAAGTCATCCCGTTCCCATCCGTCCGCCTGTCCTGCGCTATCGCGCCGTCCGCCTCAGTTGCGCCGCCAGCACCGTCGCTCAGCCATCAGGCTGTATCAGTCCCGGGGATCGCCAGCAATCGATTCGGTCGTGAACCGCATGACGCCGTTGTAGGTATCAGCCGGGTCGGCCAGCATGGTTGTGTCATCGGAGTCGAGGATCTTGATGTTCTTGGTGGCGAGATACTCCCGCGTCTGGTCGAGATCGGTGACCTGCCAGGTGACGGCATGACACATGTCCCCGTTCGCGGCCAGATCGCGTCCGGCGATGGAGTTCTCCTCCAATGGCTGGGCCAACTCGACCACGGTGTCATCGCCCACGGCGACATAAACGTTGCGAGTCATCGTGAGATCTGAGCTGTTCTCGCCGATCTTGGTGCCGCCGATACCCGAGGTGAAGACGGCGGTTGCTCGCTCGAGATCCTTCACCACGACGGTCGTGTAAGCCAGCCGGCGCAAGCCGAGCGGGTGGTTCAGCCAGGCGAGGGCGTCGAAGTCTGGGTCGAACCGGTAGTCCACCGGCATGATGTGCGGGTAGAACTCGAGCTGGGTGTGGGTGTCCCTGGGGTGGGTGAAGAGCGAGCCGTCGGTGGGCCGGGTCGGCAGTGGCACACCACCGTCGGTTACAACCCGAATGTTTTGTGCCTGCATGCTCTCCCAGAGCGGACCCACGTCGTCGACGTACCAAGCGAGTGAATGCCAGTGTCGGCCGAACCTGTTGAAGAAGCGTCCAACCGGCATGAGCTCAGCGCCCTCAACCTTGCTGGCGGCCATCGGCTCGATGATTGCGTCACCGATCACGATCAGCGAGGCATCTCGCTTCTCGATCTCGGAGTACCCACCGTCCATGATTCCGCGGCGGGGAGCGAAGACATCGTCATACCAGGCATCCAAGGGTGCGAGATCCTCGGAAACGTGAATGATGTGGAACAACCGGCCAATCTTGAACGGCATCGATTTTTCCCTTCTGTACGAGCATGATCATGGTCGTTGAAGGGCGCCATCTGCGCATCGTTGTCGATGCGCGTTTCAGACCGAAAGTTGCCAATTCTCGTCAGCGTCCTCGTTCTGCAGTATGCCGACGAGGCGGCCTGCGCGGAAGCATCTCCTGCTCCAAGCGACCAGGTTCACACGTTGGAAATGTCGCGACGTCACAGTCGTGCCCTCACGCAGGCCAGGCTTGCGCCGTCCACCGATTGGGGGACACCGAGATCACCCTGTCGTTGGGGCTATCGGCGGACAGGTGACGGCGGAGTTCGGGACGAGAGTTAGCGACATCAGATGAAGCCCCGAGAGAAAGCCGCACCCGATGTCCGTCTACGAACTGATCGCCATCCTCGCCCTTACCGGCTACGCCGTCTACAAGCAGACTCGCACCCACGAAATCACCGGGCACAACCGGTTCAAGCTTGCCGCGATCTACGTCGTCGTCGGCATCGTGCTCGGTGTTCACGTGGCGCACACGCCCGCCTCGCTCGTCCTGCTCGCGGTGAGCTTGCTCGCAAGCCTCGCGGTTGGACTCATCCGCGGCCGGCACAGCCGGATGTGGCTCGATGCAACCGGTCGCGTCTTCTCCCGCGGTACAGCCTTCACAGTCGGAATCTTCCTGGCCTTGATCGCCTTCAAATTCCTGCTGGGCACCTTCGCCTACTTCGAGCACATCTCCTACAGCGGTGGGATGGGCGAGATTCTCCTGATGATCGGTGTCATGGTCGGTGTACAGGCCGAAATCATCTGGCGCCGGGCCCAGGCTCTGGGTGCGAACACCCCGAACGAGACCGCCGCCCAGACCACGGAGACCGCAGGCGTTATCAACTGAACGATCTTGTCCTGACGACGCTGCACGCTGACGCCCCGGGCACTGACCTCATGAGGAGGTCAGTGCCCGGACTCGTTCGTCCTGTAGTAGTCGTCTTGTAGTGGGCCCTGTAGTGGTCGTCTTGTAGTAGGCATCGCCTAGTGTTGGCACTCATGCAGATCGGTGTCGTCTTTCCCCAAACCGAGATCGGGCCGGATGTGGCGGCGGTGCGCGCCTACGGCGAGCGGGTCGAACAGCTCGGCTACCGTCACTTGCTCGCCTATGACCACGTCGTCGGGGCTGATCCGGAGGTCCACCGAGGATGGGACGGCCCGTACGACGTTCGCACGACCTTCCATGAACCGCTGGTGCTGTTCGGCTATCTGGCGGCGCTGACCTCGCTCGAGTTGGTCACCGGCATCATCATTCTCGGCCAGCGCCAGACCGCACTCGTCGCCAAACAGGCCGCCGAGGTGGACCTGCTAACCGGCGGCCATTTTCGACTGGGCGTTGGGCTCGGTTGGAACGCGGTCGAATACGAGGCGCTCGGAAAAGACTTCGGCACCCGCGGTCGGCGCGCGAACGAGCAGGTGGAGCTGATGCGCCGTTTGTGGACCGAACAGAGCGTGACCTTCGAAGGCGCGGACGAGCGGGTCACCGGGGCCGGAATAGCACCGCTTCCGATTCAGCGTCCGATCCCGGTGTGGTTCGGCGCACAGTCGGCCCCGGCCCTTCGGCGGGCTGGTCGGCTCGGCGATGGCTGGTTCCCTCAAGTACAGCCAGGCCCGAAGTTGGACGAGGCACGCGGCGTCGTCGAGGGGGCAGCGGTTGAGGCCGGCCGGGACCCCAGCGGGCTGGGCATGGAAGGCAGGGTGAACTGGCGGGGCGACCTCAGCAAACTGATCGACCAGACCGATCGCTGGAAGAGCGTCGGCGCCACTCACCTGTCGGTCAACACGATGGGCGCCGGACTCGACACTGTGGACGACCACCTGGATGTCCTTGCACTGATCGCCGCCGAAATCGGGGTAATCGACGCCGCTGCCCCGTAGCCGTCGGCCGAGTCCACAGCGGCGGCGGCAGCGGCAGCCCGAACAGCAGAGCAAAACAGCAGCGATGGACGACGCATCGGTCGACTCGGTGACGCCCATGCCTTGAGGATGATGCACCCAAACGACGTAACGGCCATCGTCCGTGCGTGAGCAACATCGCCATCACCTTTCTCGTCCTGGGACTCGTGGTGGTGTTGTTCATCTGGAACCGCTTCCCCGTAGAGCTCGTCGCGCTCGGCTCCGGCCTCGCGCTCTATGGCGCCGGGGTCATCAACCTCAACGCCGCAATCTCCGGGTTCGGCGACCCGACGGTGGTGTTCATCGCGGCGCTGTTCGTGGTGAGCGAGGGGTTGGACGCCGGTGGTGTGGTGGCCTGGATCGGTCGGGAACTCGTGGCGCGAGGCAGCAGCGATCCACGGCGACTTCTGGTCGCGACCCTCGTCCTGGTAGCGGTGCTGACCGCGTTCATCACGCCGAATGGTTCGGTCGCGGCGTTGATGCCGGTGGTCGTTCGGCGAGCCGCTAGTGCTCGCAACGATCGTGATTGTCTACTTCTTCGGCAACCGCCTGTTGCCCGAGCGCAAACCGCGAGTGCTGACACCTGATTTCAGCGACCACGCGCAGGCGCTTGTCGAGCAGTACCTGCGCCAGGAACGCACGTTTCAGCTTCGGATACGGCCTACTTCGCCCTGGGTCGGCATGGCACCTGCCGACGTCGACCTCAGCGGCTACCCACAGATGCGGGTGCTCGGTGTCCGGCCGGACGGGACCGGCGGTTACGTGCACCAGGACGTGTTAGCCGTCGACGACGCTGTGGTTGTCTATGGCGACTCCGCCGAGGTCGGGCGGCTAGCACGCGCCAACGAACTCGACGGCTGGCATCAGGACGAAGCCTCATCGCTGTTCACCGGTGAGGGAGGTGTCGCAGAGGTCGTGATTCCCCCTCGTAACCGGCGACACCTTGCTACTAGAAGGTAGCTGGCAGGCCTTTGCCGACAATCTCGGTGATCCCGATGTGCTCGTGGTCGATTCGCCAGAGCTCGTCCGACGCCAGGTTGTTCCAATGGGTATCTCGTGGACGACGGTGATTCTGATCGGCGGCATCATTCCGCTCTCGACCGCGATGCGCGAGACCGGGGCAGCAGACAAGCTCGCGAAGTTGCTCGTCGACGTGGTTGGCGGGGGTAGTCCGCATTTGCTGTTGCTCGGGCTCTGTGTGCTGACTGGTGTGTTGGGCCAGCTGATCAGCAACACCGCGACCGCGTTGATCGTGATTCCGATTGCGATTTCCGCCGCTGCGGATTCGGGGGTCTCGGCGCGGCCGCTGCTGATGGCCGTCAATGTCGCTGCTGCCGCGGCGTTCCTGACGCCGGTCGCGACACCTGCCAACATGATGGTGATGGAACCGGGCGGCTACCGCTTCAGCGACTACTGGAAGCTCGGGTTGCCGATGATGCTGTTGTTTCTGGCGGTGGCTACGCTGCTGGTGCCGGTTTTCTTCCCGTTCTGATGTCTACGTTCGAAGCTGACGTCTGCGTCTGAGGAGCGTCATGGACCCGATCACTGCCGCGCTGCAAGCGATTCATGGCGAGCTGGCCGGCTGTGACGAAGGTTCACTGGCTGACTACATCCCGCAGCTGTCGCTTGCCGACCCGTCCCGATTTGGCCTGGCGGTCGTAAGTCTGGGCGGTCAGGTTTACGCCGCCGGCGATGCGTATGAGCCCTTCACCATCCAGTCCGTCTCGAAGCCCTTCGTCTATGCACTCGCGCTCGCTGAACACGGCTTGGACCGGATCCTCATGCAGGTCGGTGCCGAGCCCAGCGGCGAGGCGTTCAACGCGATCAGCATCGACCCTGCGGGCCGGCCGGCAAATCCGATGATCAATGCGGGCGCCATCGTCGCCACCTCACTAGTCGGCACCTCACTAGTCGGAACCGACGACCCGGCCAAGCGTTTCGACCACATCCATGCCGGCCTTTCGGCCTTTGCCGGGCGCGAGTTGGAAGTCGATGAGGATACCTACGCCTCTGAACGCAGAACCGGTGATCGCAATCGGGCGCTGGCATATCTGATGCGCGCAGCGGGGTCACTGACGGCCGAAGTGGACGAGGCTGTGAACACCTATTTCAGGCAGTGCTCCGTTCTGGTCACGACCGTCGACATCGCGGTCATGGCCGCCACGCTCGCCAACGGCGGCGTGAATCCCCGCACTGGCGAACGAGTGATCGGCGAGCGTGAGGCCGGGCTGACTCTGACGGTGATGGCCACCTGCGGTATGTATGACTATTCCGGTGAATGGCTGGTACGGGCAGGCGTGCCGGCGAAGAGTGGGGTCTCGGGCGGTCTAATCGCCGCGAGCCCAGCCCAATTCGGGATCGGCCTGTACAGCCCGCTGGTGGACGAGCGTGGCAACAGCGTCCGCGGGGTGCGCGCAGTGCAGCGCATCAGCGAGACCTTCGAACTGGATCTCACCCGCCATCCCGGGCTGACTTCGCCGGTGGTCTCGCTTCGCACTGAGGTCACATCCGCTGTTGTTATCCGTGCGCTGCAGGGCGAACTCGACTTCGCAGCAGCCGAGGTCGTGCTCATCGAGCTCCTAGGGCTGACACCGCCGCAGGTACGCGCGCTGGTGTTGGACCTGAGTTCGGTAACCCACGCTTGGCCCGTCGCAGTGCGCCTGCTGGCCGCCGCCATCGCCGCGCTGACGGAGCAAGGCGTACTGGTTGCCGCCGTCGGGGATGCGTTACCAGAGCTGGCCGAAGTCCGACGGTTCGAACAGCGGTCCGACGCCGTCAGTTGGTGCCTCGACGTTTAGCTGGTCTGAAGATCGCCTCACCCGGTTCGAATGATGACAGCCCCATTTGGCCCATGACAGCTTTTCAACGACCAACCCGCACCGGGTAGCTGCATGGAGGCAAAACAGATGCCTGCCGTACCGAGTGATCCAACCCCGTCTTTGCGTCGGCGGGCAACCGTAATGGTGTCAACCGAGCGGGGTGACGTCGATGCCTTCGCAATAGCCGTCGATACCGACCACGACGTGCCGGCCGAATTGGGCGCCGATCGTCAAGCCCTGCAACGGTCTGGGTTCCGCGGCCTGGTCGGGCAGGCACTGTGCATTCCAAGATCTGACGGAGCTTGCACGGTTGCCGTTGGTGTGGGCTCCCGCGCGCAGTTCGACACCGCCGCGCTGCGAAACGCCGCTGCGGCCTTCGCCAGCGCAGTCCCCGAGGACACTCGGCTTGCCTTTACGGTTCCGACCCTTGCCAACGGTTCGCCCAACGAGGCCGCCGCCGCGATCGTCGAAGGCGTTCTGCTCAGCCGCTACAGCTTCAACCTTCGCGGCCACAGCGAGCCGCCGGCCGAGGTTTCGGAATTGCAGTTGCTCACAGATGATCAGTCCTCGGCCCTGGTGCAGGCAGGGGCAACCCGAGGTCACGTCGTCGCGGACGCAACCAGGTTGTGCCGCGACCTGGCGAACTCCCCCGGTAGCCTTCTGACGGCTGCGGTGTTGGCCGACACGGCTGTCGAGGTTGCAGGAACCAGCGGACTCGAGGTGGAGGTTTTCGACCGGGCAGCGCTGCTCGAACTCGGTTGCGGCGGCTTGCTTGGGGTCAATCGCGGCAGCGCCGACGAGCCCCGGATGGTACGGCTGCGCTATCGGCCGGAGAACCCTTCGGGCCACCTCACGCTCGTGGGCAAGGGAATCATGTATGACTCGGGCGGCATCAGCCTCAAACCGAGCGATGCCGTGCACGCCACGATGAAAAACGATATGACTGGCGCCGCGGCCGTCCTGGCGGCTATGACGACACTGGACGCGCTCAACTGCCGGGTCGCGGTCACCGGCTACCTCATGTGTACCGACAACATGCCCTCCGGCAGCGCATTGAAACTGGGCGATGTCATCACGATGCGCGGGGGTCGCACGGTTGAGGTCTTGAATACCGATGCCGAGGGACGGCTGGTGATGGCTGATGCCCTTGTACTGGCGGCCGAAGAGCCCACCGATGCGATTGTTGACATCGCCACCTTGACCGGCGCCTGCCTTCGTACCTTCGGGACCGAGATCGCCGGTGTGCTGGGCAACAATCAAGCGTTGGTAGATCAGCTCAAGATCTCAGCGGAGATCACCGACGAGCCGGTGTGGCAGCTACCACTGACCTATCGATATCGAAACCAACTGGATTCGCCGGTTGCCGACCTCAGCAACATGGGCGGTATCAACGCCGGCACGATCACCGCAGCGCTCTTCCTGGCCGAGTTCGTCGGAGACCGGCCGTGGGCTCACATCGACATCGCCGGCACTGCACAGGCCGATTTCCCGTACGGCTGGGTGAATCAGGGCGCAACCGGTAGTGGTACGCGACTTCTCATCGACCTGGCCATGAACTTCGTCGCCGTAGCCAGCTGAGCTGTTCACCGCGGGCCCTGAGACTTCAGCACGGAAGGACCTGACATGGCCGAAAGTACCGACCTGACTGCCGACAGCGAAGACGCTGGCGATGTCGCGTCCAAGCGCGGGATTGTCCAGAAGATGCTCGATGGTATCGAGGTCCTCGGCAACAAGGTGCCCCACCCCGCGATCATCTTCTTGTACCTGTGCGGCCTGGTGATCGTCCTTTCCCAGATCCTGTATCTGTTCAACGTCCACGCCAAGATCGAATCCACCACGCCTATCGGTGTGGAGCCCGATAACGTCTATCCAGGTGGTAGTTCGGTGTTGCCGCCGGGCGCTGAACACGTCGGCGATTATCACACGCACACCGAGATCGTCCGGATCGAAGGCCTACTCACGGTCAAAGGTCTACGGTTCATCTTCACCTCCGCCGTCACGAACTTCACGAGCTTTGGCGTGGTCGGTGTCATTCTCGTCGCCATGATCGGTGTCGGGGTCGCCGAAGAGGCTGGCCTTATCGCCGCGCTCATCCGAAAGCTCGTGAAGGTAGCACCGCGACCTACGATCACTTTCATCATCGTGCTGCTGGGCATCATCTCGAGCATCGCTTCTGATGCTGGCTATCTGGTACTCATTCCGTTGGGTGCGGCCGCCTTCGTCTCGCTCGGCCGACATCCGTTGGCGGGCCTGGCCGCAGCCTTCGCCGGCGTCGGTGGTGCCTTCGGGGTCAACGTGCTCATCACCCCGGTCGACGCGATGATCACCGAGATCACGAATCAGGCTATCCACACAGTGAATCCGAACGAGTCGATCGATCTGACCGCGAACCTGTACTTCTCGATCGTATCGACGTTCTTCCTCGCGTTCTTGATCACCATCGTGACGACTCGAATCGTCGAACCTCGCCTCGGCAAGTATGAGGGAACGAAGGATGTGCAGGCCGAGGTGCCGATCGACCCGGCCGATGAGTCGAGGGGACTGCGCTATGCACTCTGGGGGTTGCTGGCCACTCTCGCCGCGCTGGTGGCCCTGACCGCCCCATCGGGCGCACCGCTGCGAAACCCGGAAACTGGTGCCATCATCGGTGATTCACCCTTGATGGAAAGCCTCATCTTCATCATCTCGATCATCTTCTTGGTCGTCGGGCTGTGTTACGGCGTCGGTGCCCGAACGATGCGCGGCAGCGTTCCCGCGGTTGCGGCGGTGGTGAAGACCTACTCCGGCCTGTCCGGAATGATCTTCATGTTGTTGATCATCAGCCAGTTCCTGGCGTACTTCAACTACAGCAACATGGCGCAGATCGCGGCGGTGAAGTTGGCCGACGCCTTGGAGCGGGCAAACATCGGGGCGATCTGGTTGCTCATTCTGCTGATCATGGTCACGTTCTTGCTGGACCTGATCATCCCTGGCGTCGTACCGAAGTGGGCTATCCTGGCGCCGATCTTCATACCGCTCATGATCCGCCTCGGGGTTGCCCCGCAGACCGTCCTCGCCGCCTACCGTGTGGGCGACTCGCCCTTCAACGTGGTTACACCGCTGATGGTCTATCTCGCCGTGATCGTGGTCTTCGCACAGAAATATCGGAAGGACGCCGGTATCGGGACCGTCGTCTCCCTGATGATTCCCTACGCCGTGATCATCGCCATCGGTTGGTTGATCTTCTTCGTGATCTGGTACTTCCTCGGCATTCCGCTTGGACCTGGCTACCCGGTCAAGGTGTAGTCGCCGACTGTCCGTTGCCTGGTGTCCGTCGGCGGCCTGCTCTATGCTTCTGGCAGTCGAGTGTCACTACTTTGCCCGGCGACGTGACCTGCTGAAATTGCCGGTTGGCGCCGGACACCCAGGAGGTCCAGTGAACCGTTCGCTGCAGGGCGCCGCGGTCGTCGGCATCGGCCGCACCCAATATCAGAGATCGTCCGGACGGACCACGCTGTCGATGGCCGCCGAGGCTGCGCGTAACGCCTTGGCCGACTGCGGGTTGACTGCGGCCGACGTTGACGGGTTCACCTGCTTCGGTACGGGCGACTCGTCCGGCCCTAGCCAGGTGGCGCACGCGATCGGAGTCGACAACCTCGGCTGGAGCCTGAGCGTGGCGGGGGGTGGCAACATCGTCACCAGCACTGTCGCTGGTGCTGCCACCGCCATCATTTCGGGTCAGGCCGACGTTGTTGTCGTGTACCGGGTGCTTGGCTCGAACACCCGCTACGGCAAGGCGTTCGGCCGGGTCGAGGTCGGCGGCGAAGCCCAATTCGCCGCGCCCCAGGGGTATCTGGTGCCGCCCCAGTGGTTTGCGATGTTCTGCCGCCGTCATCAGTACGAATACGGCTCGACGTCGGAGGACCTGGGCGCGATCGCCGTGCAAGAGCGAGCGCACGCCTCGAACAACCCGCATGCGGTGGGACGCAACCCGATAACTATTGAGGACTACCTCAACAGCCGCTGGATCAACGAGCCTTTCCGGCTGTTCGACTGCTGCTATGAGGTCGATGGAGCAGTCGCGATCGTAGTGACTTCTGCAGAGCGCGCTGCCGATCTGCCGCACAAGCCGGTGTATCTGCTCGGTGCCGCCGATGGCAACCGGTTCGGCGGCTCGGTCGATCAGTGGGACGACATGACGTCGATGTTCTCCCGCGACACCGCACCGAAACTCTGGTCGCGCACCGGACTGAGCGCGGCTGATATCGACGTGGCCTGCATGTATGACTGCTTCACCTTTACCGTGATGGCAACCTTTGAGGACTTCGGCTTCTGCGAAAAGGGCGAAGTCGGCGACTACTTTCGAGCCGGGCGTGCGACCTATGGGGGCGACGTCGTGGTCAACCCGCACGGCGGGTTGCTGTCCGAGGGCTACATCCATGGCATGAACCATCACTACGAGGCTGTTCTGCAGTTACGTGGCGAGGCCGGCGATCGTCAGGTCGCTGATGCCGAAACTGCGCTCGTGACCTCCGGCGCGGGCCCCTACGGTGGGGCTCTTGTCTATGGGACGTCCCCGCTGTGACGCCGACGATGTCGATACCGCCGCAGCCGGCGCCCGATGCCGATACCGCGCCTTTCTGGCAGGCGACGGCCGCGGGCCACCTGGCGATGTGTCGCTGTCAGGCGTGCGGTTTGTGGCTGCAACCGCCGCTGGAACGGTGTCGCGCCTGCGCCGGTCCGACGTCCTTCGAGGACGTGGCCGGAACCGGAACTGTGTACACCTTCATCGTTCAGCGCCAAGCGGTTGCGCCCGGTTACGTCGAGAGCGTGCCGTACGTCGTCGGCCTCATCGAATTGGATGAGCAGAAAGGTCTGCGGCTACCAGGTCGAATCGTTGGCCTCGAGCCTGAACGGGTTTCGTGCGGCATGCGGGTACGGGCACAGCTTGTCGACCTGCCCGGTGGCGACTTCAAGGTCCCGGTGTTCGCGCCCCTTGACGCCTGAAGCCGAACCCAGCCAACGCGTCGACGGCCGCAGCGAACACAAGAGCCAGACCCGTCAGTCGCTGATCGACGCGGCGCTGGAGCTGTTCGCAGCGAAGGGATACGACGCCACGTCGACCGAAGAGATTGCTGAACGGGCCGGCGTTTCACCGCGGACCTTCTTCAGGTATTTCGAGACCAAGGACCGGGTGTTGTTCTTCGGTGGGGATGCCTTCAATTCAGCAATTGTGCGCGAGCTGCCTCGACAACCGTTCGAACTTGACGACTTCGCCGCACTCGAGGCCACGATCATCTCGCTGTGCCCGCTGGTCGTACCGCTGAAGAAGCGCATCTCGCTTTATTTCCGCGCATTGCAGACCTCGACCGCGCTGGTGGGTCAACATGCTCAGGACAGCGCGAAGCACAACACAGCCGTCGCTCAGGCGCTTGCCGCCCGGAGATCTCTTGCCCAGGCTGACGAGAGGTGTCAGGTGACGGCCAGCCTTGCGGGTCTGGCGATGGATCGCGCGTACCAGAGCTGGTTACAGTCCAAGGGCGATCTCACGGAGGTCACAGCACAGAGCTTCGAACTCATTCGTGGCATCGTCGCCGGCGAGAGGACTGTGCGGTTGGCACATCGCAAGCTGGTGTGATCGCCGGCCTACAGCAGGGCGGCCGCGAGGCGTCGCCACTGCGTTCGCGGCATGTCATTCGGCTCGCTGGTCAGCACTTGTACGCAGATGTGGTCGGCACCCGCAGCACGATGCTCGTCCACTCTGCGCCCGATTGTGTCCTCGTCTCCCCAGGCGATCACGGCGCTGAACAGCCGGTCGCTCACCGACGTCAGATCGTCGGGCGAGAAGCCGAGTCGCAGGAGGCTGTTCGCGTAGTTCGGAAGCGAGAGGTATTGACGCAGCCAGGCGTCACCGATGGAACGTGCTTCCTCCATTCCGGAACAGAGAATCACCGTCTGTTCTGGCAAGACGAGCGCGTCGGCGCCTACCGCCTGACGAGCCAGTGCAGTGTGCTCCGGTGTCACGAGGTATGGATGCACTCCCCGCGACCGCAGTCGTGCCATCTCCAGCATCTTCGGACCAAGCGCCGCTAGCACTCGGCTCGATGCGGGCACCGGCTTGTCCGCCTGGTCGAGTCCATCGAGGAACGTTGCCATGGCGGCAAGCGGTCGCTGGTACCGGCCGGGCTCGTCTCTGTCGATGAGCGGGGCGTGGCTGACGCCGATACCCAGCAAGAACCGATCACCGTGCGCCGCCGACAGTTCGGCATACGCCGCCGCGGTTGCCTCGGGCGAATTCATCCAGAGATTCAGGATGCCGGTTGCGACCACCATCTGGTCTGTCGCGGCGAGCAGATGGGCGACGGCGGCGAACACCGCACCGCCGGTGTCCGGAATCCACACCGCGGAAAAGCCGAGCTCTTCCAACTCCGCAGCCGCTTCAGCTGACTCGCTCCGATCACCGAAACGAAGCTGGTGACTCCAGATACCTATACCCGACAGATCCATATGAATTTCCTCCCGGCAAGCACTGTAGCGGCTGCGCTTCGCGATCCGGCTTGGCTCGAGGGCTTTGGAGGGTCAGGATTTCGTTTGGCGTTTCGGGACGGCCCTCGGCGGTTGGCCACAACCGTCGGTCAAGCGGAACAACGTCCGCTCGAGCGTCGGCAGGATTTCGGTGATGGCGATCTCGCCGTCGGTGAAGCGGCCCATGAGGGCGTAGACCATGTTCCACAAGATGAGGCCGACGTCTGCCATCCATTCAGGGTCGGCATCGCCCAAGATCGCGTGGCTGATCGGCTCGACAGCAGATCGACCTTGCGCGACGAGCTGATCGGCGCCGGGGTTCGACCTCGCACGGTGATAGGCATGCAGCATGCGGGGATGCCGTTCCCACGGTTCGAAGATTGTGCGGTAGACGCGCATCAAGCCGTCGAACACCGGCTCGTCGCGTTGGGTGAATTTCAGGCCGGCGTAGCGATTGTCGTCCATCCACCGTGCAATCGCGGCGACCATGAGCTCATCTCGGGTCCCGTACCGCTTATAGATGGTGCTCAGTGACACGTGCGCTTCGCTCGCGATATCGCGAAGCTGCACTGCGTCGTAACCCTTGGTTTCGATGAGCTGCACCACAGCATCGAGAATCGCGTCGTGAGAATTTTGATCAGGGCTGGTGCCCGCCGGTGCCACTCGTCCTAGCGCTAGGTTTGCCGCGGTCATCTTCGTTGATTTGCTCCTTGCCGCCCCCAGTGACGCTGTTACTAGACGCCGTTATTACCACGCGCGGGGCCAGCCGATCTCGGCTGGCCCCGCGCGGTACGCCTCAGACCGGAAGGGCCCTGGAAGTCGGGTCGACACCCATGAGCTTGGCGAGATTGCCGCCCATGACCTTGGCCTTGTCGGCTTCGGGCAACTCGTCGATCTCGTCTACGAAGGTGACCGGGTCGAACAATCCTTCGGGGTGCGGGTAATCGGAGCCGAATACGACATTGTCCGCGCCGACGAGCTCGACGATGCCCATCACGTCTTCTTCGAAGAAGGGGTGAATGAAGATCGAGCGGTGGAACGCCACTAATGGGTCCTCGTCGAAGATGTTGGGCGACCGGGCATACAGCTTCTGGAACTGCTTCAACGCGGTCGGAACCCACTGGCTGCCGTTTTCGATCGGCATGAATCGAATGTCCGGGAACCGGGTTGCCAGGCCGTGGCCGATGATCGAGTAGATCGTGTCGCGAATGTTGCGGTATTCGCTGTTCACCAGCGCTGAGAAGGCACTCGGACGGCCGCCGAAGGGCAGGAACTCACCGGTGTGGCCTTCCCATTCATTCAGGAAGCGCTGCGCACCGTCGTCGGAGGAATGCATGCCGACCAGCACGCCAGACTCCTGGACCTTCTTCCAGAACGGGTCGTACTCGGGCAACGCCATCGAGCGGCGACGGCTTCCGAAGTCCGGTACCGGGGCCGGCCGGATCAGGACGGCCCGAGCCCCGCGCTCGACGACGTAGTCAAGCTCGCGGATCGCCTCGTCGACGATCGACAGATTGATGACGGGCGTCGGGAAAATGCGGTTCTCGAAGTTGTAGGTCCAGTGCTCGTGCATCCATTCGTTGAGCGCGTGCACCACCACGGCGGTTGCCTTCGGGTCGTCGGCAAGTCGCTCCTCCAGCAAACTGGCCAGTGTCGGCCACATCATCGCCCGGTCGACGTTTTGCGAGTCCAGGAGCACGAGACGCTCTTCGGGGTTGAAAAACGCCGGTTCGGCTTCGATGTAGCGGGGCGGCGGCAACAGCTCCTTGTCGCCAGGCTTCGACTTGTGCTTCGACGAAGGGTTCTTGAGCCGGAACTCCAACTCTTGGGCACCGGGAGGCGCGACCTTGTTGAAGGTCGGGTTCGGAATGTATTCGCTGATGACGTTGCGCAGCGCAATCTTCGTCCGGCCGTTCACCTGTACGTACTTCACCAATCCCGCATACTCTGGCGGCAGATACTTGGTGAACGCATCCGTCGTCTCATACATGTGGTTGTCGGCATCAAACACCGGGTAATCCAGAAGTCTGGACACAGGAGCCTCTCTCTCGGTGGTGGAGTCTTTGGGTGGTCTGGAGTTTCGGTCGATTGGAGTTTCGGTTCGTCTCGAGTTTCGGTTCGTCTGGAGTTTCGGTCGTTAACAGAACGGCGTTCAGCCGCTGCTGGGGCCGGTCTCAGCGATTGCGACGGGGTGGGGCGCCGTCCGCTGACTCTGGGTAAGAGAACGGCACACTTCGGCTAGCGAATGCGACTCTGCCGTCTACTCGTCCCACGTGACATTCCTTTCGGCACATGCACCGCAGGTTGACCATCGCTTGGTTTGCGTCGATCGTAACAGCGTTACTGGCATCGGCAAGGGCCACTTTTTCTCGCCGAGGCGGCCGCAATCCATGGCCCCTAGGAATCAGGTATAGCCGACACTCAAGTCTCTAGGCCGAACCTGTGCAGATCTGAGTGCCCATTCGGCTTCGAATAGCTAGCCAATTTTGCGAAGCAGGCGGAGCAGATCGCGCACCTCATCGGGGTGCAAACTGGAGAAGACGGACCGCTCTTGAAAGTTCTCCAGCAGCGTCCGGCGTATCCCCGCGCCTTCCGGTGTGAGCCGAATTGTCTTGGAGCGACGATCCACAGGATCCTCCGTACGTTCAGCCAGCCCTTGCTTGACGAGCCGCTCCACGAGACCGGTGATATTCGAGCGGTCACAGTGCATCGCGGTGGCTAGGTCCTTCATCGCTGGCGGGTCTTCCTCGGGCGCCAGATGCCACATCAACTCGCCGAGCGGGCCGGTGAGCCCCAAACTGCGGACCAGGACGTCCAGATCGTTGAAGATCACCCGAGACTGCGCGATGAACGTAATGGCGAGCTGCCTGAGATCCTCCGCGGCGTCGTCACTGTCGGCGGGCGTGCTCACGACGATAGTTTCCTAACTACGTAGTTGACTAACTCAACTATTGATTCTAACGTACATCCGAGGTCGGTCATGGAACCGACACGAATGATTTTTTTGCCTGCGCTCAAGCAGAACGCTCAAGGAGAAATAGTGAACCTGACGAATAAGGTCGCGATCGTCACCGGCGGTAGCCGCGGGCTCGGGCGGCAGATCGCACTGGAGCTAGGCCGACAAGGAGCGAAGGTCGTCATCGCGGCGCGCACCGTCGAACCTCGGCGGACCCTGCCGGGCACCATCGGCGAGACCGTCGAACTGATCAAGCAAGCCGGCGGAGACGCTCTTGCGGTGAAGTGCGACGTCGCAAACCCCGACGACCTCAGGCTGCTGGTCGAGCAGACCGTCGCCGCGTTTGGCGGCATCGACGTCGTCGTGAACAACGCAGCCGACATGGTGGGCCAGGAGCTCGAGCCGATGGTGGAGGCAATGCTAGGGCTTGCTGATGTTGCAGCTGCGGACACCACGTCCGCAGACGACCGCCTCGACAGCTGGCTGCGCCAATTTGCCATCAACGTCCACGCCCCGTTCTTGCTGATGGTCTTGGCGACTCCCTATCTGCGCAGAGACGGCGGCGGGGTGATTGTGAACATCAGCTCTGAGGCGGCCGAGATCGTTCCTCCGCCGTCCGCGGGCGTGGTCGACGCACAGCGTTCAGCGGACAACCTCAGCCTCGGTTACGCGACGACGAAGGCCGCTCTCAACCGCCTGACCAACAAAGCGGCCTCCGAATTGGCTGCCGACAAGATAGCGATCGTGGCGGTATCCCCAGGACCGATCCGTACCGAACTCGCCGATCTAATGGCCGGGCGCGGCTTCATCAACACCACCGAGTACGCGTCCATGGGTGACTTGGTCTCCACCGTGCTCAACGTCATCACCGCCGAAGATCCGATGACGTTCAGCGGCCAAATTCTCACCATGGCTACTGCCTGAAAGACAGCCCCTTGTCCGGCCCGCCGCAGCTATGGGCTCCGTCTCAAATGGCGGAAAGCGGTGTTTGGATCTCGCCGCCATTGCAGACTTGGCTCCATGACCGTCGTGAGCAGAAAAACCATGTGGTTGCACTTTGCATGGCGGCGGTAACGGTGTCGGTACTGTCCGGTTGCACCGGCAACAGCACGCCGGATGGTTTGTATCGCTACAAACAGTCGACACCGCTCGGAACGGTCATTCCCGTTGATCGCCGCGCACAGGCCGGGGCGATGTCGGGCTCACTGTTGGATGGTGGAGCCCAGTATCAACTGAGCCAGGATGCGGGCAACGTCGTGGTGCTGAGCTATTTCGCTTCCTGGTGCGGACCATGCCAAACCGAGGCCCCAGAGATGGATGCGCTCTATCGCCAGCGCAAGGCTTCGGGCGTCAAGTTCGTCGGCGTGAATACCAAGGATCCATCCAAGAGCAGCGCTTCGTCCTGGATAGCGGAGAAGAAACTTAGCTTCCCGATCATCTATGACCCGCCGGCGAAGACCGCGCTGGAGATCGGAAGCATCCCGATCACTTTGCCGGGCACCATCGTGATCGACAAGCACGGTCGGGTCGCGGCGGTTTACTTAGGGCGCCTCCAGCCAGATGATCTGACACCCGACCTCGACGTGCTAGCCAAGGAAGCCTGAGCCTGCAGGGCGTCTGGAACACCTCGCATGCCGAAGGTTTGAAAGAGAGCACTCTGGTGCGGGTCCTGCGAACTTACTGCAATCATGAACAGCCGACGAAGAAGCTGACAGCTCTGCTCGAGCAAGCCCAACGCAGCCCCCGGAAACCGGCGGAATCACCGAAGCCGGTCAAGAAAATGCGCCTGCTTACCGAAGCCGAGCTCGAGGACGTTGTCGCCCGCTATGAGGCTGGAGACACCATCAACGGGCTGGCCAAATCCTTTGGGATCGACCGCGAGACGGCACGGAACCACTTGATTCGATTGGGAATCCCCTTACGCTCGAACCAGTCCCTGCTGACCGCTGCTCAGGTCGCAGAAATAATTATACAGTACAAGTCCGGCATATCTACCTACACGTTGGCAGCGCGCTACGCGGTCAGTCCGGACACGATTCGGCTGCGGCTCAAGCAAGCTGGGGTGGTCATGCGCAGTCCAACGGCTTGGCGGAGCAAGTCGCGAGCCGATTAGGGCTGCTGCTCCCGGAAGATGTCCAGCAGCACCTTGGCCAGTCGCTCCGCATCTGGCTCCGGGTGGACGACCGACGTGACCGTGATGTGTCGCTCGGTATGGGCCCAGCGACCCTTAGAGGATAGGACCCGCGGCGGCGGATCGCCTTCTCTCAGCTGGGCTTCCAACTTGGCCAGAGCCCGACCAGCCTGCTGCGGCAGACTCGGTCGATTGAGGGTGATCAGCTGGCGGTGCGCAAGCAGCTGCGGCTGGCTCAGATTGTTCGAGGGCTGGAAGTAGGCATGGAGCTGCCCGTCGCTGATAGCCAGGAATAGATGCCCTCAGCAGTAAGCCACAACCGGCGAAGACGACTATGGGTAGCTAAGTACTGCTGATTGGTGGTACGGGACATGCTGCACTTAGATTATCCCCCCCCCCCCCCGCTGGGTCAATATGTTGCCATTTGACCAGATACCGGTTGGGCTTCATAAATCAACTCGATTGCTGCCAGCGCCAGGCTTAGCTGCCGCCCGGCTGTCTCATTGCCGCAATCGAAGCTCTGGTATTTCGCGCAGTTAGCTCGCCCAAGAGAGCCACTAGCTGTTCTTCAGCCGCCGCACCGATCGCCTCCAAAGTAGTAAGGCCTGCGCCCAATAACGACAGGTAGTTTGCTCGCGAGAGTACGTTCCCGAGACTGCTCGCGAGCGTGCCGAGTTCGGCAGGCAATCCGATCTCCAGGCGAGTACCAAGATCGGCGATGCCATCCTGATTAGCGACGCTGGCGCCACGGACACGACACACTGTGGCGACGGCATCGATGACGTCCCGGGTGCGTCCAGATACTGCGCGTATGGCGCCCGCAGCCGATCGATCACGCATGTGCTGCATGAGTTCATCCTCAATCGCTGACATCTGCGCCCGGCTCGCGAACCGAAGAACAGCGACTGCCTTCTTCGCCCTGGCCAAGGACGTGCCTCCACCGACATGCAGTCCGTTCAGTAGATTGTCTTGAACCCCAAGCACCCGGAGCGCCTGCGGCCACCTTGCCTGTTCCTGGTGCGAGCGAGTTGCCACCGGGAGATACATGCCATCCATCTCAACGGTGACCTGCGCAATCACGATTAAATCGGCTTCCGATAGCGGCGTGCCGTCCACGAAACGCAGGAGCGATGAAACCTGCGTCACGGATCGAACTTCAATCCCAGACTCACCTGCGAACCGACCCAGCTCAGTTACGGTCAGGAGGCCCCCAGGCTCGATATCCAGGAGCTGCGCCTGTAGCAATGCGCTCAGGCTTTCTTGGAGCGAAGCCCTGTCCCAGCCGTTTCCTCCTCGGTCGACTCTTTGCCAAATCGCAAAGCTGTTTTCGAGAAGGGCAAGCAACTCAAACTCGGCAACTGACCCACCGAGCGCCACAAGGCTACGAAGAATCATCGTCTGTGGATCTGTGGTCTGATCGAGGAAGTGGGACGTGACCGCCTCCGGCTGGCCCAAGACATATCGCTGCCACGCCTGCTGTGGCGAAGGATCACCGGTGGCAACGATGTACGACTCGCCGGCCGCGGCAAAACCGAGACGACCCGACCGTCCAACCATGTTCTTGTATTCTGCGACGGAGTACGGGGTAGGCGTCAGGCCAGGATGAGTCAGGCCAGCTATTACCACCGCTTCTGCCGGAGTGTTTATACCCATTGCCAAAGTCGTCGTAGCAACGATGACTTTTAGATCCGACCCCGGCTCTCGAAACCGCGTTTCGAGAGCTGTCCGCTCGGCAGCGCTGAGGTCGGCGTTATGAAAGCCAACCCCTCCAGCCAACGATTGCCGCAATGAATCAGAGGAAGACGAAAGATCACCATCCGGAAGTTGATCAAGTACAGACTGTGCGGGTTGCAGGCCCAGCGCTGAAGCTAGGTAGTGGGCCGTGCCGATCGTTTCGCCTTTCATGGCGCGAAAAACGATGACCTTCTTGCCCTCAGCAACTAGCCGTTGAACAAGAGGAATGATAGTCGGCTTGCTACCCTGACCACCAACTCCCCAGGCCGGCGTGATGAACTGTTCTTCTACTGTCGAACCATCCGGCATTAGATGAATGGCATGCCCAGCAGCGTTAACTACGCTCTCCCGCAACGGAATCGGCCGTGCCTCAGTCTTCAGCAGGCCAGCGTCAAGCCACCGTTCGAGACCATGGGTCTCGCCAATAACTGCGGACAGCGCCACAATCTGCGGAGCACCTCCCCGCGCATGCCCGGAACGCAGCAGAGTGATCAAGAACTCCAGAGATGCTCCACGCGACAGATCCGAAATATTTTGCGCCTCGTCAATAACAACGAGTGAAATCCCGCGCATCACCCAAGGGCTACCCGTAATAATGTTGAGAAACTTCTCATATGTGAGCAGGGCCAAATCGTACTGCCCTGAATAGATCGAGCCGACTTGGTCGGAGTGTTCGCCAGTCGCACGAACGACAGTCAGATGATCTCCGTACAACCCTGCAAAATAGTCGTACTTGTCGTTAACCAGCGCCCGCATTGGCAACAACATGATGGCCCGGGACCCGCTCTCGGCCGCGCGGATCGCCGCCAGCTCTCCGATCAGGGTCTTGCCCGACGAAGTGGGAGCTACGACGAGTAATGACTTTCCGCTAAGCACACCAAAGTCATTGATAGCTTGCTGCTGTAGTTCGTTGATCCCCGGCATCACCGCAGACCACCGATCCACAACTTGTGGACTAAAGCCATACGGCAGCAGCGAACTCCATTCGTGATTGGCGGGCGGCCGCACCCGATCAGGAAATGCCGCCGCGTAAGCGGCACCAGGAGTCAGCCGCGGCAGAGCGGGAGAACCCTCGACTGATCCATAGAGTGTTGGGGTTTGGACTTCACTGAGTAAGTGCGCTGAGTCGATGACGCTAGTAGTCACATGGTCAAGCAACGCGTATAACGGGATCTGGGCCGCGGTTGCGAGGTCGCCTACACCTTGCAAGGCTTCCAGAAGGTGATACGTAAACAGGCCATGACCGAACCGTTGCGTTTCGAGAGCTGGTTCTCCTCTGCCAGACGCCATGAGTACAACGCGACCATCGCCTCGAACGAGGCGCTCGACAACCTGTCGATCTTCGACGGCAGACCTTGCGGTTGTTGGGGCGAAAACGCGGGCCCCACCGAAGCCGCCTGCGAAACAGCAATCGAGCACCACAACGAGCTGCCTGGCCGGTATCTGATCAAGCTGCAGGGCGAGTTCATCAAGCGAAAGACACGTCCCTGCCAAATCAGTGTCGTCCGCATCGACTGGAACCAAGCGATGGTCGTGTGTCCCGTGCCCGGAAAACGTCACGACAACGAGGTCATCCACGTCTGCCGACTTCAAAGCATCTAAACCGGCAAGAATGTTTACTCGCGTCGCATCCGCATCGGTTAGAACCCTGATGTCGCCATCTGTGTTGTCTTGAAAGAGACTGCTCAAGGCGACGGCATCGGCGCGCGCGCAAGACAACCGATTGACGGGTGGGCTATAGCGATCAATGCCAATAAATAAACCTTTAAACACGACTCTCCCATTCTACCGCGATTCGTGTTCAAAGTATCGCAAGGAGTTTTCTGGAGGAGGGCGACAGCATCTACAGTGCCTCGGTTTGCAACACCATCGGTACATCCACCCCTGAGGCAAAATCAGCAAGAACGTGTACCGATGCCCGTACCGAGCGCAGCCCCACCCCTGAAGCGCTGTTCGGTCTGTGCGGGCGAGTATTGGTCAAAACAAAAGGACTGCACCGCATCGGTACAGCCCTGTCTCTGGTACAAAGTTTCTAGTAAGGCTCGTAAGGTACCTGTTTGGTGCGGGTCCTGCGAACTTACTGCAATCATGAACAGCCGACGAAGAAGCTGACAGCTCTGCTCGAGCAAGCCCAACGCAGCCCCCGGAAACCGGCGGAACCGCCGAGACCGGTCAAGAAAATGCGCCTACTTACCGAAGCCGAGCTCAACGACGTCGTCGCCCAGTACGAGGCCGGTGACACCATCAATGGGTTGGCTAAGTCCTTCGGGATCGACCGGGAAACTGCGCGGAACCACTTGATTCGATTGGGTATCCCGTTGCGTTCGAACCAGTCCCTGTTGACCGCTGCTCAAGTCGCGGAAGTTATTATACAGTACAAGTCCGGCTTATCGACCTATTCGCTAGCAACGCGCTACGAGGTCAGTCCAGACACGATTCGCCTGCGACTGAAGCAAGCTGGGGTGGTCCTGCGCAGCTCGACGGACTGGCGGAGCAAGCCGCCGGCGGCTCCACGACCCGGCTAGGGCTGCCGCTCCCGGAAGATCTCCAGCAGCACCTTGGCCAGTCGTTCAGCATCCGGCTCGGGGTGAACGACCGACGTGACCGTGATCCGCCGCTCGGTATGGGCCCAGCGACCCTTAGCGGATAAGACTCTTGGTGGCGGATCACCTTCTGCCAGCTGGGCTTCCAACTTGGCCAGAGCCCGACCAGCCTGCTGTGGCAGACTCGGTCGATTGAGGGTGATCAGCTGGCGGTGCTCAAGCAGCTGCTGTTGACTGAGATTGCCTGAGGGTTGGAAGTAGGCATGAAGCTGCCACTGCTCGGTAGCTGATAGCCAGGAATAGTTGCCCTCAGCAGTAAGCCACAACCGGCGAAGACGACTATGAGTAGCTAAGTACTGCTGATTGGTGGTGCGGGACATGCTGCAATTAGATTATTCCCCCCCCCCCCCCCCCCCCCCCCCCCCCCGGATTTTCAAGAGGATTTGAACGGGGTTCCTGATTTGAAGGTCAAACCCGACTAGTTTGAATTAGATGCCGCAGTGATCATGCGCCTGACCGGAACCGGCAAAAGCTCTGCTACGCCTGTATCTTCAACCATCCGTGAGAAGGTTTGCCAAGCTCGAAGCCTGATCTCCGCCGGTTCGAGCTCAAAATCCCGCGCCATTAGGTCTTCGACGTCCGTTAGCCCACCAGGTCGAGGGGGTACGGCAGAGTGTCGGTTGCCAGCCGGATGATCAGTTTCAAAGAGTATGCGGTCAAGGGGCAAACTCCTTTGGGCACCTGCCCGGGTCATCGCATAGTTGACAGAGAAGTAGCACCCGAGATCAACCGCTTTTTCAGTTTCTCGGGTACTGCCAAGCCACCAGTGCAGGACTACCCCATGCAACGGTCTGTCCTCAAGGGCGCTCAGGACTGCGCCTGTCGCTCCGTAGCTGTGAATTGACAGTATCCGTTGATGCGACGCCACAAGATCCAGAATGGCGTCGAGGTTTTTGCGTTGCAACTTCAATGGAACTGCTGACTTGACGTCCAACCCGATCTCGCTCACAAATGCCGTATGTTGCAGCAGGTCGCCAAAGAGGGTCGTGTCGAAAGCTCGCTGAGCATCGGCTATACCTGGATGACAACCAAGACCCCAGATGGTTACTTGATCCTTTCGAGACATTACCTGCTGAAACTCATGCGACGAGCGTGTTGCGGCGAAAACTACGGCACCCAGTCCCTCGAGCTCTCTGGCCGAGATGGAAGGGTTGATATGGGCGTGCATGTCTAGCGGTGGAAGGTTTGGGCTCACCCTAGATACGCTCGCAGTTCCTCGATACCCCTATTGCATAAATCCAAAGCCTCACGTGCTGGATAGTCAGGTGGCAGAGACATAGCCATGATCGTTCGACGGCTGACGCCATCGGTAGCGAAGTCGCGCATTGACGTCAGGATGGACTTCTGATCGACGAACTCGGTGTATTTGCCGCTCGTGTCATCACTTAAGTAGACGGTTGAGTCAGGGAGCTTGGCTGCCGCGAAGGATGCCCGCCTCACGATGCAGCCAAAACAGACTCCACATGAACGCGCTGGGGAGGCGCCGCTGTAGCGGCCGTCAGTATGAGCGCACGAATTCGTGGCACTCAGGAGGTGTGACGCCGCATCGGTGCCCACTGTCTTGGCCAACCTCCCGAACATTTCCCCTTTAGTCATCCTCTCGAACGGGTTCGTGATCGCGCCGTGCGCACCTATATCCGTCAGCAATCGCCCTAGGTCGTGTAGGAACTTGGGGTGGGTAGTGTGAGTCGATAGACTCCCGCGACGATCAGGCCCGAGCGGTGGGTTGAGCGAAGCGAACCCGTTCTCCGGTATCCACAGGGGTGTCTGGCCTTGCTCCGCGACGGCGAGTCCGACGGCCAGGAACAATAGTGACCTCGACCGATTTGATGGTTCACTTTGAAACGAGCTGCCATCTAGCCGGCGTGCCCCGCGATTTAGATACAGCTGGTGGTGTATCTGTTTTCGTCCGGGTACGAGGTCTCGGATAGTAGTGGCGGCTTGCTTTTGGAGTGGTGAGATTGTGGTGGAACTGAAATGAGATACGAGCGCCTGGCCCTCGCCCACCTTAAGTTCGTGTCGTGAGAGAAGCGCTCCCGTCGCCGAATCAGCTCCTCCGCTCAGGAGGACAGTGCGCTCGTACGAGGCATCGTCGAGCGTGAGCACATTTTCGGGACCGACTTCCGCCTCCCTGAACACGAAGGCCCATTGGTCACCCGTAAGAAAGTTGACGATCTCTGACAGGCGATTGGCATGACGCTGCCAGAGATCAGGTTCGGAAACGGATACCGTCAGCTCGAATTGGCGCCTATTCCAGTCTGAACCGCCACGTTGTCTGCTAGTAGATCGATCGGAGGCAAAGACGCCAAGGGCGATACGCACAAAGTCCAGGTTCAACAAGCCGATTGGGCCAAGCTTCTCCAGGTACGGGCCGAGCGAGCCGGTAAACGCTGAGCTTTTACCCTTGTCCCATAAGAACACTTCGTCGTAGCCGTCTACGGATCGAGCGACTTCTTCCGAAAGGGTCAAGATATGGCGAGTCATGAGTTACCCTCACCGAAGATCTTGCCGAGCTGTTCAACGCAACTGTCGATCGCGCTCGTTATCTCAGCAGCTGTTGCGCCTGTGGCTGACAGGGAGACCTGAGAAGCAAGTTCTTCGGCAGCATTGCGGATCATTGTTTCGCTGCTCTTGCGACTCTCGTACGAAGCGCCGTCCTTGCGGATCGTGGCTCCAACCTCAGTGAGAATCACGTCTACAACCATCACTTCAATCGTCTTGCGCACGACGTCGTCAGGAGATGGGGTTTGATCGCTCGGTGCCTGGAGTATCCAGTCCACGACCTCAGCGATCATGTCCCGCGCTTCCGCGTCGTCGATCGAGCTGTCTGGTTGTGTATCAAACGCCGCTTCTACAATGAGCATGCCGACCTGAATCGGATCGTTCAGCGCCTGAAGGTCGTTGTAGTTGAGCCCGGCCGTTTCGAGGCTCTCACGATCACCTGTGGCGTATGCCCTGGCCAGCTGTCCGGCGCGACCTGCCGCGCGGGATATTTTTGAAGTTGACCGCGCTGGCCCTCCCGACGATCTACCACCGCCAGCACCACCACCCGAGCTGGAACCACCGCCACCACCGCCGCCGCTACCGCTACCAGACCTTAGAAGGAGCCGTATCGCTGGTCCGAGATCGATTGCGTGGGGCTGAGGGGTGTTTGAGCTACCTGCGCCATCATCCGTCGAGTCGACCGGTGACATGGGCTTGGATGAGGCGTCGGCTTCCTGATCAAGCCACTCGGCGATCGAGTCTCGAAGGTCAGACGCATCCTTACCGCCGCTGCCGCCAAATGAACCACTCGTACCCATGCCTATTCATCCCACCCGTCGATAACCAGAGTGACGGCATTGACGAAGGAGTGCGACCCGTTCCCTGTCTTCCATGCCTCAAGAACTGACCGGTAAACCGGTAGTGCCTTAAATTTCAGTGCGGTCGCAGGTTCAATATCTGGGATCGGCAGAATCTTAAGCGCCGCCAAGCCACTCGGCGTCACGGTCGGATGCACATCAACCAGTCGCAGAATCGCGGACACCGTGAACTTCTGAAGTGACGGCTGGTCTCGTGTTCGCTTGCCAAGGAAACTCACGAGTAGCTGCGCGTCAGATTCGGAGAGTGCCCGGAGATCGTCATCTGTGACTGCGGCGCGATCAACTTTCAGGCCCGAGGTCAGAGCCGCGGCAATGTCTCGCAGACGCTGCGGGAGACCTTCGTCAATCAACTCAATGCGAGCGAACGAGGCGGCCAAGTACAGATACCCAGACACGTCCGTGGCATCCAGTACGGGCGGAAGTTTCGCCCACCGCACAAGGGTATCGGTCAGGCCGGTTTCATCGGCGGCCGGCGACACGTCCTCAGCGGGTTTCTTCTGTGCTACGCGTTTCGCGGCAGACGACGTAGATGGTGTTTTCGCTGTGTCCCTATTTGGTGCGGATGCGGCAACGCCTTTGTTCGCGATGGCGTCAAGAGCCTCCAGTCGATCACGCAATTGGCCCGTCGCCAGCCAATCCAACACAAGTTTGAAGTCCTCAGGCAGAAGACGTTCAAGCACCATAAGCTTGGCGACCGCGTCGGTTGGAAGCTTGATGCCACGTCTCCTGGCCACAGCCAGACGCACATTTAGATCATTGAGGAACCTCTTGATACGACGCGGATTCCCTTTGAATTTCTCATACAGGATTGGCGTCAGACGCCCTGCTGTCGTAAGAGCCTCGGTCAGATCAACGTCCTTGGGAAGTTCAAGGTCGTCAACGCTGCCGCCGCTCTGCCTAACTGCCGCACACTGCGCCACTAGCTGATTGAACTCAGGCTCGCCGACTTTCGCCCGCGAGAGGAGCAAGAAAAGGTATGCCTGCGTGTCGAATCTGCTCAGGCCTGGAAGCGGAATCGTCGTTTGAACTATCTTGTGAAGGTAGAGGGTGGCAACGTCCTCTTCCTCAGAGGGCGGCACAGGTGACCCGCCCAGATGGCGGCGGATTGCGTCCGCGACTCGTTCTTCGTCTGCAGCTAGTACGAACGACATCCCTTTAGCCGACAAGAAGAGGCGGATCGACTCAAGCGTTTCAACTACTGTGTCTGGCAAGCAGCGATCAAGGTCATCTACCAGGACAACTACCCGTGATACATGCGATAGCTCGTCAGATTCTAGAAGCTTCGCAAACTCTTCACGAAACTTACCTAACCCCCGCTCGCCGCCGAGCTCATCCGCGGCGCCCTCCTTAATCAACCCAAGCAGATCCTCCGGCTTCGGCAGCTGCAGCGTCATCGAGGTCATCGCAGCCATCTTGAGGGCCTTCGCCCAATTAACCCGTTTGGCTAGGTCACTGAGGAGCTTCTTCGCTTTGTCGCCCGTTCCCGCGGCCTCCCTGATCTCGCCGGCAAGCGCGGTTAAGACTTCGGAGATGAGACTCTCCTTGGGCCCAAGCGAAGGATCGAATCGCCACGGTTCGACCGGTATTACGAGAACACTTGAGGCAGACTTCTTCGAGCGCCGCTCAATCTCCGCCTGCACCAGTGAGAGCACAGTTGTCTTGCCGCTGCCCCAGGAGCCTGATAGGCCAAGCGCAATAGGGTCAAGGCCCTCATCAAAAATTGCGTCGACGAGGGTCGTAGCAACAGCATCAAAGGAAAGCAGGTCTGTACCAGACGGTTCGTCGGACCAGAGCGGAAAAACGGCCTCAGTCATATTTGTTATTATCTCACTATTCTGGACAAAAGCTGCTATTTTCCGCACGAATGACAAACTCAGCAGTGGTAAGAGGAGTTTCTGAAGGTCCTCGGGAACAGTATCGGTACATCCACCCCTGGGGCTGAACGGCACGAAAACATGTACCGATGGCCGTACCGAGCCCGGCCCCACCTCTGGAGCGCCGTTCGCCCGATGCGGTCGGATAGCGGTCAAAACAAAAGAACTGCACCGCATCGGTACAGCCCTGTCGCTGGTACAAAGTTTCTAGTAAGACTCGTAAGGTACCTGTTTGGTGCGGGTCTTGCGAACTTACTGCAATCATGAACAGCCAATGAAGAAGCTGACAGCTCTGTTCGAGCAAGCCCAATGCAGCCCCCGGAAACCGGCGGAATCACCGAAGCCGGTGAAGAAGATGCGCCTGCTTACCGAAGCCGAGCTCGAGGACGTTGTCGCCCGCTACGAGGCTGGTGACACCATTAATGGACTGGCCAAGTCCTTTGGGATCGACCGCGAGACGGCCCGGAACCACTTGGTTCGGCTGGGTATCCCGTTGCGTTCGAACCAGTCCCTGTTGGCCGATGCTCAAGTCGCGGAACTTATTATACAGTACAAGTCCGGCTTATCGACCTATTCGCTGGCGGCGCGCTACGAGGTCAGTCCGGACACGATTCGGCTGCGGCTCAAGCAAGCTGGCGGCGTCCTGCGCAGCCCGACGGCCTGGCGGAGCAAGCCGCGAGCCGACTAGGGCTGCTGCTCCCGGAAGATCTCCAGCAGCACCTTGGCCAGTCGCTCCGCATCCGGCTCCGGGTGAACGACCGACGTGACCGTGATCCGACGCTCGGTATGGGCCCAGCGACGCTTAGCGGATAAGACTCTCGGCGGCGGATCGCCTTCTGCTAGCTGGGCTTCCAGCTTGGCCAGGGCCCGACCAGCCTGCTGCGGCAGACTCGGTCGATCCAGGGTGATCAGCTGGCGGTGCTCGATTAGCTCCGGCTGACTCAAGTTGTTCGAGGGTTGGTAGTAGGCATGGAGCTGCCACTGCTCAGTAGCTGATAGCCAGGAATAGATGCCCTCAGCAGTGAGCCACAACCGGCGAAGACGACCAAAAGAACTGCACCGCGTCGGTACAGTTCTGTCTCTGGTACAAAGTTTCTGGCCGGGCGTTCACCTGCTCCAACGCCTTCAACCGCTGGGCCTCGTCCTCCTTCAACGCGCCGCACTTCGCGCGCCATCGGTAGAACGTCTGCTCGCTGCACTGCAGCCGCCTGCAGACCTGCGGGATCGTCATCCCCTGGCCCTGCAGCTTCTCCGCCTCTCGCAGCTTCGCCACGATCTGCTCCGCCGTGTACCGCTTACCAGGCATCAGCCACCCCCACAGGTCCTCTCATCTTTCGACGACTCCCACAAGATGTGGACCGAAAAGCGGGGGGCGGACACTCGCCTTAATAGGATGACCTTGCGAAGAGTTTGAACATGGTTCGGCCCGGGTACGCGGTGACTGCGTACCCGGGCCGGTTGCGGTTTCTGAGAGGCTAAAGCGCTGCCCCGATCTCGTCCAGTACCCGACTGGACTCCTCGATCGTCCGCGGGTTGCTGTTTCGCATGAGGTCATGGTCGAACCGCCCGAGAGCCATCAACTCGAGGGCCCGGAGGATGACGATCTTGTTTGCCTCGGCAAGGCCGAAGTCCGATATGACTGCAGCCACGACAATCGGATACTTGACGTCTGCATTCGGCGTGGGTCTCGCGCAACCACCAATACGAGAGCAGCGACACCAGTGTGCGACGCCACCAGCCGCGAAGCGGCGTACAGCTTGAACCTCCGCCGGCCCCACTTAGCGCGGGAGTCCACCGTCACGATGATCGGACCCTTGCTCTTAGTCTTCCGCTCAATGACGTCGTCCGTTGCGCTCTGACCAACGGTTGCCGCGGTCATCGTCCGAACACCTCTTCGCTCGAAGTTGTTCTCGAATCGGTCAAAGTCTCGTCGATGACGTTTCAGCCCCGAGATCAGCAGGTCGAGATCTTCGACGTCGAGAGTTACTTCAGCCTTGACCACGTCACCCTGCCCGGTGAGGTAAGCCAGATTCGTGATTCTCAGGGTCACCCGCGCGTCGCCGACGATCTGCTTACCGTTGAATATCTCGTCGTACCTGACACGCTGAATCGACAACTCGGCCTCATCGCTCATCGACGTCCACGATGTCGGATAACCCCCGTGCAAGAGGAGGCAGGATCAGGCGCCAACGTCAACCCGAGCAGCGTGAACAGGAACCGACGACTAACGCGAGCAGGCAGGCGATGGCGCAGAAAGCCCGAGGCCGCCGCCTATTCATTTCAATTCCCTATTTCCTCTTCGAACTCGACAGCCCAGCCCCGGTTCCCTGCGGCCCACTGACGATCGGCTTCCTCGACGAACGACCATGCGTCGCCAACACCGAGGAGCGGTTCGAGAACACCTTTCGGCGTGCTCGTGATCTGTCGTCGCGCGTTCTCGGGCCAGCCATGTGGCGCAACCTCGACCTCGTAACGTCGAGAGAACGGCATCTTGGACGATACGCGTCGGATGTGGATCATGGCTGGATGTCCTGGAAATAGTTCCAATAGCCGTCAACCTGGTCGAGCTCCATGTTGTAGAAGTCGCTAGGCGGTATGCCAGGTGGCTCGCCGATGTTGATGATGCGTGAGCCCGCGTCCATCTCGCCGTTGATCCATCTCTTGTTGAACCAGAGGTCGACTCTCTTCATGGTCTTCGGGGCGACGCGCTCCAGTACCCGGGGAATGATCTTCAGCGTGGCGCCGTAGTAAGCGTAGCCGTTCTTTTCTGGTGACCGGCATATCATCCAGTACAGGCGTGGCGTTCGGGGATGGCGAACACTTTGCGGGAGTGCGCGACACCAGCTTCGCTCATGTGCGTCCATGACGATTCAGGCACACCCGCGTTCGCACCAATTCCGTGGTGTGAGATTCACGAAAGCACGTGGAGTCGGAACGAGAAGACCATTCGCGAAGTCTCTCAGCTTGAGAGCATCGACGCTCGAACGAGGCGCCGTCGGCGATACTTGCAGCCTTCATCGGCCTGCCACGCGGATCCAGTACCTCGATGTCACGCATCATCCGATGCCTCGTTCGCAGCCCGCTGATACGTAGGTGTGGGCGACACCTGCCGATGGCATCCGCGATCGCGGGTTCGAGGGCGTACGAGCACCCTGGTCGGATTCCTGGTCGAACCCTCTTCGGGCGCGGCAGTAGGGGCGCGCGGCGTGGCAGGCCCGCTGCAGATCGCATCGGGTCGCATAGTAGATGATCAGACGCATGGCTGAGGACGGCGCCGCAGCGCCCACGACGAAACCCAAAAGTCTGTTCGATGCGAGCGCGGCAGCGGCGGGTTACGCAATGCAGATGCGCTACGCTCTCCTGCGCGCACTCGAGCTGCTCAGAGTCGGCGTCGATTGGCAGATTTCTGTCGAGGCGGGCGACGACGTGGAGCTCGTATCGGCGAATGGCTACCGAAGCCTCTTCCAAATCAAGCATCGCGCGCCGGGGACAACCCTGACAAACGCGAGTTCGGACCTGTGGAAGACGCTCCGGATCTGGGCCGAGAGCGTCAACGATCAAACCATCGAGCTTCCGACCAGCCACTTGTTCCTGGTGACGACGAGCACGGCCGTGCAAGGCACGATAGCGGAGTACCTCGTAGCCGACGGGGAACGCCGGAATGTGGATGTGGCAGTCGCAGAATTGAACGCAATCGCTGACGCCGGCGGATCGCAGTCCAACGCCAAGTCTTACGCCGCTTGGACGGCACTGACTGACGCCCAACGGCTAGCACTACTGGACCGCGTCACCGTAGTTCCAGAGAGCCCAGACATCGATGCTGTGAAAGATCTCCTCCACGACATCTGTGGCTTGTCGGTGCGTCGCAGCCAGATCTCTGCGTTTGTGTCACGACTTGAAGGTTGGTGGTTCCAGCGGTGCATCGAGATTCTTCGGGCAACCTCAGTCGCCTACGTCACCGGTGACGAATTCGACGCCTTCGTTAGCGACATGCGCGAAGCGTTCCTTCCCGAAAATCTCCCAATTGACAGCGACGTCCCACTTCTCGAGCCTGACACTAGTGCCTTCACAGATCACCTGTTCGTCGCGCAAATCGGCTGGGCCGGGGTAGGTACATCGAGAATCGCCTCAGCGGTCAGGGACTACCTACGGGCATACACCCAGCGATCGAGATGGACGCGTGACAGCCTCGTAGGTCCAGACGAGCTCGACGGCTATGAGCGGCGACTGGTTGAAGAGTGGCGATACGTATTCGACCGATACGCGGAGGAGCTGTCCGCCGACTCCAGCGAGGCTGCCAAGACCGCCGTGGCCCGCGAGATATATCGGTGGGTAGAGGAAGCAACGGCCCCACCAATTCGAGAACACTGTACCGAGAGGTTTCTCGTTCGCGGCTCGCTGCACATGTTGGCGGACCGATCCGAAACCGGCGTCGGCTGGCATCCGGAGTTCGCGGCGCGACTGATGGGCCTGTTGGAACCGGCGCTCACGGCGTGACGAGGAGGAACAGTCGTCATGAGCCGCCGGAAGTCGCAACCCTGCTGAATCCGGCGCTGATCGCGTTGCTGCTATCACGCGCAACAAATGGGTACCAGGGCGTTGATGCTGCAGGAATGCCCTACATCTACGCACCAATCGTTGCGACGATTGCGCTATATCCCGACGCCCGTGCCACACTCTCCATGAACGTGACGACGAAGTTCACGAGTTGGGCGATGGCCAACGACGATATGCAGCTGTCACTTCAGTCAAAGATCGCTGGAATGGTCCCGATCGTGAACGAAGGACTACTGTTCGCCCTACGACACGATGTTCTCAAGCTCTCAGCGGCGCGATTCACGTCCGGTTCGCATGGACCGACCAAGGTTGTAAGGAGCGAGAGTAGCGATGTAACTGCCGCTCAGCGCGCCGCGGTGTACCTCGGTCGGTGGCTAGCGCATGCAGGGCAGCCGTCAACCGTTTGTGCGATTCTGGGAGTAACTCCATGACCTTCCAAATCCGGGCGCTGCATCTGTACAACGCCTCTGGGGCCCGTCGCACTCTGCCGTTCCGCTTGAACGCAATCAACATCGTCACCGGCCGATCTGCTACAGGTAAGAGCTCCATCATCGACATCATCGACTACTGCCTCGGCAGCTCCGGCTACCACGTTGCCGCTGGGGTCGTTCGCCAGGCAGTGCAGGTTTACGCACTGGAACTGGAAACGAAAGACGGAGTGGTGCTCGTGGCTCGCCCAGCGCCCGCCGGGGGCCGAGGCACGAGCACACAGATGCACGTGAGCTACCGCGACAGGGATGCGCCGCCACCCGAGATCGAGGACTGCACGATCAACTCGAATCTAGACTCCGGCATCGCCTTCCTATCCCGGGCTGCAGGGATCGACGACAACATCACAGACCCCGGCAGCGGTCGCCGAGCGGCCTTCGACGCCACCATTCGACATGCGCTGTTCTTCTGTATCCAGACCCAGGGCGAGATTGCCAACCAAGACACTTTGTTCCACAACCAGGGTGAGGAGCGGATCCCGCAGGCTATTCGGGACGTGCTGCCCTATTTCCTTGGCACGATCGACCCACAGTACGTCGTCAAGCGCGAGTTGCTTCGGATACGCGAGCGCGAGCTTCGAGAACTCGAACGGCGATCAAGCGATGAGACTGCGCTTGCACACGCGCCTGGACGGGCCGCGGGATTGCTGTCGGAGGCCGTGGCGGTAGGGCTCGCCGCGCGGCCGGAGACACTGACACGATCTAGTGCGATTGAGGCCCTATCTAGCGTGCTCGAGGCAGGCGTCGAGCTGTTGCCTCCTTCAGATCGCACGGACGAGTTGGCCGACCTTCTCAGCGCGCGAGAGCAACTCAGGACCGCATACTCCGAATCACGAGCGGAAGTTCGCCGGCTTCGGAAACTAGCGAAATACGAGGACGACTTCACCGGCGAAGCTGGCGAACGACGAAGCCGTTTACAGTCGCTTAACCTACTTAGGTTGGCCGACGACGACGAGCCGCACAACGATGCTTGCCCACTGTGCCAGTCCGTCCTGGTTGATCCGCTCACGGCCGTCTCGGACATCCAAGAACACCTTGCCCAGGTCAGTCGCGAAATAGCAGATGTCAATCAGGATCGTCCCCGAATCCAAGTGGCACTCGGCGTTGCGGAGGGCCATCTTTCGGCGCTGACTGTCGAGCTCGGATCGAACCAGCAAGAGATCGAACGTGTGTCGGAGAGCATCGAGACCTTCGAATCTGTCCGTGAGACATCGCTGCAGCGGGCGGCCGTTCGTGGTCGGGTCTCCCTATTTCTCGATTCAGTCTCACGCGAGACTGAATCCGCGTTCGCGTCTGTACGACTAGACAAGATCCAAACTGAGATCGAGATCCTTCGACGCGAACTTGATGTTGACGCGGCGGCGGAACGACTTGCCGCCGCACTATCGCGCATCTCGTACCAAATCACCGATGTTGCTGCGAGGCTGGAACTGGAGCACGCACCGGCGCCGGTTCGGCTTGATGCACGGGCGCTGACCGTCGTAATCGACACCGCTCACGGCAGCTATCGGCTCCGTGAGATTGGGAGCGGCGCGAACTGGCTCGGCTACCATCTCGCCACGTTGATCGGTCTGCATATGTTCTTTGCTGAGCACACTCGACCAGTCCCGCGTTTCTTAGTTCTTGATCAACCTTCGCAAGTCTATTTCCCCCCGGACTCGACCGGCCTTGAATCGCTGGGCGATGACGACCACGCGTCGTTGGCACTAGTGTTTGACGCTCTCTTCCGGTTTGCCGACAGCGCGAATGGAAGCTTTCAGCTTCTGATACTCGAGCATGCAGATTTGAACGACCGGCGTTTTGCTGAGGCAGTGGTCGAAAGGTGGCGCGTCGACGGCCAGGCCCTGATCCCAGCGAGCTGGATCAACCAGATCGGTGAGTGAGCAGGGTGTCACCGCTCAGATGACCGGAGGCTGCTCGTGACCTGACAGGTTTCTTCCGTGGGTGGACCTGTTCACGTAAACGAGCGACCAGAACAGGCTCCGGAGCATCACTCTGGGCTTCCAATTTGGCCAATGCCCGACCAGGCTGCTGCGGCAGGCTGGGCCGATCCAAGGTGATCAGCTGCCGGTGCTTCAAGCAGCTGCTGCTGGGTCAAGTTGTTCACGGGCTGGAAGTAGGCATCCAGCTGCCACTGCTCCGTAGCTGATAGCCGGGAATAGTTGCCCGCAGCAGTAAGCCACAACCGGCGAAGACGATTATGGGTAGCTAAGTACTGCTGATTGGCGGTGCGGGACATGCTGCACTTAAATTATCCCCCCCCCCCCCCCGGATTTTAAAGAGGACTTTGACGGGACGGCTCTGAGAGCCGCGATACGGTCACGACGGTACGAACGCAATACATCGCGAGCATCGTGGAAAGAGGTAGCTTCCGAGAGCCGATACAGCCACGGTTGCCTTAGCTCATGAACCAGGGTGATCCGGCCTCGTAGCCCCACCGCTATCGCCAGCTTCAGCCAGCGCGGCGCCTTCCGATCTTGGGCACGGAAATCCATCAGCAGGAACACCTGCTCGTACTCCGTCAGCAGTGCTAACACGTACACCGCCGGCAACATCGCAATGGGCAGCCAGACCGCCAACGCAAGCTAACCATGGTCAAGTGCCTTCCACTGGCTGTGAATATCCACCGTCGTCGCAACGACAAAAGTCAACCTGATGATCACAAGCAAGCCATCAAACAGGCGCTGCACTGGGCGATACTCCGCCCTCGTTGCAGCAAAGGCCGACATCATCGTGATGAACACGCTGATCGGAAGCACCAGCAGCTTAACCCACAACCGGGATGTGGGGACGTTCACGAAGAGAACTCGATGAAGGTGCTGACACCAAGCGTCGCTAAAGCCGTAAGACGAAAATATGCGTGGTCTGCTCCAGCCTTTATGCTGGAGCAGAGAGCAGCGCAAAAGAGGCTGGAACGAACCAGATGACGATGTCCTTAATCTGATCCGTGCCCCAGAAGTGAGCCATGTCAGCCAGAAGACCGCTAGCAAAGTCCATACGCCGACGACGCCCAGCGCGGCCAAGATCTTCCAATTGCACACGGCAGAAACGACATTCGCAAGCGTTGCCCGAAGATCTCTCATCGACAAGACCCAAACCAGAGCAGCAACGATCCAAAAGAGGGCTGCGAGCTCCCGGTTAAATAAAGCGTTGACTCCCATCAGTTGGGTCTACTTAAGCCACCGGCGGAAAGCCGACACGGGGCAGCCGATGCAAAAACCCTGGGATCTACAAGACCAACCGTCTTCAACGAGCCTTTGGCATCAGGGAGGCAGACCTTCAAACGCCTCGCGAATTCGAGTGTCGGCATCGCTCAGGTCAGCATCTTCGTGTTTGTCCTCGACGGGCCAAATCTTTCCGAATCCGTCTGCCTTCCACCGCGGTACTACATGCAGATGCAGATGAAACACCGTCTGCTCGGCGGTCTCGCCCGCAGAGATAGTGAGGTTCATCCCTTCCGACCTCAGCGCCGCTTCAATTGCCTGGCCCAACCGAATCGTTGCAGCCATCAGCTTGGCGTCGAGCGGCAGTTCGACACTCCAGAAGTCGGTTACGTGCGTCCTCGGAATGATCAAGGTATGCCCTGGCGTGGCAGGATTCAATGGAAAAGAATGCAACCCAGTCTTCGGTTTCGTGGATGACCTCTGTCTCCGCATCTGGTCGTTGCACAGCGGCGGGTAGGTGCCCGGCATCGCCTCATCGGCGGGCAGGAAGGTCTCCTTCGCACCTCGTCGGTTGTCCTCTTGCTTCTGCGTCATGTCCTCAACACGACAGTTCTGCGCCGGATCACCGCAAAAAAAATCGGCGCCTAAAAACGCGCCCGCCAAATCTTGGCCCCGCTTTTTCACCAGCCCGCGTGGTCATTCGGAGACCTTATTCCGCTGGCTCAGTTACCCGTTACGCCACCGGTAACAATCCCCGTCGACTCGACAGCAGGGCGGCGTCCCTCTGGTTCGCGCTCCGCTGCAAACTGCTCAGGACTGCATGCTCCGTCTCGGGCGTCCAGAAGATCTGCAAGTGCTCTCGCGCTCTGGTGATTGCGGTGTAGAAGATGTTGTGCGAAATGTCGTCCTCGTTAGCATCCGTGATAACGACCTTCACCGAGTCGTACTCGAGGCCCTGCGCTTTGTGGATCGACACCGCGTAGGCGACCTGGAACGGCACCGACCCGGTCGTCGAATCGTCATCGTCGTCACCGTTGCCGCGCTCGTACACGTCGAACTGCACGGTCGAATCTTGAACGTAGCGGAGCTGGACACCATCCACATCGAAAGCAGTCACCGGTCGATCAAGTGAGACATCGAACTCGATGCGGCCCGGGAACGTCTGGATGGCTACGATCTTGCCCTTCAGGTTGTTATAGATGACCGGCCTGAACCGGTCGGTCTCGTTGAACAGCACCGGGTCGCCCACCTTGTAGGTCGAGGGGCCCCAGACCGTCGCTGCACCGGGGTTGGCGCTCTGAAGGAAGCGATTGACGTTGTTGATGCCGTAGAGCCCGTCGTAGTTCAGGCAGAGTATGATCTCGTCGTCCCGTTGCGCCTTGAAAAGAGACTCGTCGAGCACCGTGGAGTAGCTGTTGCGGGCCAACGTCTCCGCGACGTCGTCCTTCAACTCGCGGACCGTCGACCACAGGTCCAGAAGGTTCGCGTTCTTGGTCCTGAACGGCGTCTTGAGCTCGAACACCGCCGTGTTGGGGATGAACGACCGAGCAAGCCCGAACCAGTTGCCGAACTGGATCGACTCGATCTGGAAGACGTCGCCAACCAGCACGAGGAGCTTGAAGGACGTCCGTTCAAGCACCTTCAGCAGGTCGGAGTTGCTGACCGTACTGCACTCGTCGATGATCACGACGTCGTAGTTGGTCCCGTCCGTGCGGCCGATCTGGCTGCTGATGGTGTGGAAGGTCGCGTTCTGCGCGTTGACTCTCCGCTTGAGGTTGTCGACGGCCGGATTCGTATGAGCGAGGAAGAGCTTCTCGTTGCTATTGAAGTAGTTGGCGACGAGGCTGACCATCGTCGACTTGCCGGTGCCCGCGGCGCCATAGATCAGTGCAACCTGCGAGTCGATGAACAGCTCCTGGAGCGCCCTCACCTTGAGCGGGTCATCGGGAGCTGGAATCGTTTGCGCCAGCCACTGCTTGACGGCAGCCTCGTAGCCGGCGATGCCTTTGGCCGCGCACTGCTGGAGCTTGTCGATGATTGCGACGGTGCCGTCCTCGTAGTCTTTGATGAAGATGTGCCCCTTGTCCTTCAGCAACTTGCGACCGGTGTGCTTGTAGTACAGCTTCCGGTTATAGGTCGCGATCAGTTTTTCGACGTCTCCAAGGTCCTCCAGGTCAGCGACCGGTGTGTAGAGCATGCCGCGATCTTCAACGTTGATCTTCACGCGTCGTGCCAGGAGCTCGTCGGTGCGCCCGCTTGCGTCCAGGCACTCGGCGAGATCAGTGAATCGGGGGTTATGCCCATACAGCGACGTACAGAAAGGCATGCTGTCGAACGGCTTGCACCCATATTCGAGGCGCAGGTTCGACAACACACCACAGGCGGCCGGCGTGTATTGCCGCTTGATGATCTGGTTGTTCATCCGCAGCATCAGGTAGCGGAGCACGTTGGATCCCGCGACATCTGCGCGAATCATCTGACGTGCTACGTCGAGCGCGGGGAAGATCTGTGGTTGCTGCGACCTCTGTGTCGCCCAAATCTTGAGCCTTGCGTACTGGGCGTCCCCCATGTCCACAATGTCGAGCAGGCTCGACGAGGTTGTGGTGATGTACTGCATCAGGTTGCGGTACTCAGCGCCGCCGGCCGACACCTTGATCGACTGGCCGAGTATCCGCGCGAAGTTATCGAACTCGCATGGGCGGATCGACACCTCCCACTCCCGGATGATCGTGATCGGCATGGTCTGTCCGAGCACCCGGATCGAGTCGCTCTCGAGCGTCAGGTTCGCCGCGTACTTGTCGGTGATGTCGATGTCCGTGAAACCGATGATGCGATCGAACTTGCTGACCCTGTTGACGGCGTTGTAGAAGGTCACTTCGTGAAACACGTGCCCGCCTATGTAGAAGGGCCGCACCGCGTGAATGTAATAGCGCCTCTTCGGAGCTTGGCTAGGTGGCAACGAGCGCGCGGCCACGATCCGGTCTGCGATCTTTTGGTGGTACTCCTGAAGCGAGGGGTCTAGATCGACGGGAAAGTCTTCCAGGTTCGCCAAGATGTCGAGCGTGAGCTGGGTGCGAGCCAAGTCCCGAACCCGATGCAGGTAGTCGTAGTACTTGAGCATCAGCCGCTCGGAGGGATCCCCGCCCAGCGTGTAGTGCGAAGCGCTGATCTGCAGCAACTTATGGAATCGCTTTAGGAAGTTCAGCTTGCCATTCGCGCCCACGTAGGCGAGAGCCGGAGCTACCGACGTGTACTGGAACTCCACGTCTCCGCTACCCGCTTGGAGTCGCACCACCACACCCTCGACCAGGTTGCGCAGCTGGCTGAGGATGTTCTGCGCCAGCAGCGCGCGACCCTGACTCGGCGTGGCGATGTTCGACGAGATCGCGCCCGCTGCACCGCGAATCTGTTCATCTACGGTGCTCACGTTGCGCCCCCTTGCCGCCCCATCAGTCCCGACCAGCAATGCGTGCACGACGCCGCTCCTTAACAATAGCTCAGGCCGAAGAACCGCTCGACGAAAGCTCGGAGCTTGGTCAGCAGACGCCGCTCGTTCTTACCCTGAGGCCGTCCTGCGAGCAGCGCGACACCCGTGGAATCAGCTTCGTGGCAGGCCCGTTCTGAGCCCGACAGCGTAAGCGGCGCCGCGCAGATCGCAATGGATATGCCCTGCTACCGATTCGGCTTAGTGTCTCAGGGATATTGGCTGCGCTCAGACACCCATCGTTAACACGGGGTAATGACGAGTGGCCTGATGCTTATGAGCGCGCGAGCCGGGTCACGGCAAGGCCTCAAGCATGAGTAAGACAGTTCTTTGTTCCAAAGTAAGCGGCTGCCGTGTGCTCATAGGCGCACTCGGCATTCGCCCCGCTTGACCGTACGGCAGGCTTTCGCTGGCAAACCCGACACGGAGGCTCAGTCCAACGCCCGGTCCGCCCAAACAACTACATGACCGGCCACATCCGCGTCGTAGGCCCGAACGATGACTCTGTCATGAAATGCCACGTCCGGAATCGGTGACGATCCCCGGCGCCGAGCGCAGGCTGGCACTGCGGGCGGACGGATCGATTCGGGATAGCCGAATCACGCCGACCAGGGCCATCGAGTCGATTGCCCTACGGTCGAACAGATCGCTTCTATGCCATGGGGACGGACGGGTTACGTGTAGATGGCGAGCGACACTACCCGGACCGCGCGGTCACCGATGCGTGAGGCGAAGCGGACATCGAAAACCTCCACCCGGTAACCCCCGAATATCTGAGAGCCGCCTGCGCGAGCGGTAGTCAAGACTGGACAGCTGATGTGGGGAACCCGTGGACGTCGGCCATCGACCTTCTTCCATCTTCACTGATTTGTCGCGCGGCGTTGACGTCAGTCATCTTGGCAAGCTCATGCCGCCCAAGAAGACGCGCGCGCCGCAGCATCCGCAGCCCGAGCAACCAGCGGCAGTTCACCGCCATCCACGTCGATCCGTGCGAGTAGCCGACAAATATCCGAACTGAGTGCTCCGTAAACAGGTGATGGCGAAGGCGTACGGTCATGGAACAAGTCAGATCACGAAGCGCACATAATAGCGGCGGCGAGCATGGAAAATGCGCTCAAATCATCGCGTAGGGGTACTGCCGGCGTGATGAGACCTGCCTTCAAACCGCGACGAGTCGCTTCACGAACGGACAACTCGCGATACCTGAGTCCAATCTCGCTCTGAAGGGCAAACCTCCGGCGTCTCAAGTAGTCGGCTCCAACGAACTTCCGTTTGGGGATCCGGCTTATCGTGCGGCGAAAGCTAAATCCCAGCCCAAGCGAACTCGACAAGGCCGATCGATGAATTCTCCGACACAGCACCACGCACGGACCCGCAACCCGGCGACCTCGCACGGGGCCGCCGAACGGACGATCTTGATCGCTGCCCGGAGCCGACAGCGGACGCTTGTCCGAGTTCTAACGCTCATCGGGCGGCTCCGTGTAGACGTTCTTGCTCTGCACGCGCCCCAGGCGTCACCCGGTGGGACCGGCGCGATCCGCCTTTCAGTACGGATGTCTGACCGGCTGACATGTAACCAGCTCATTCGGAAGCTTCAAACTCTCGACGACGTCATCGATGTCGTCGAATCGGCGCCGAACGAGGCTCACGTCACATGATCCGCGAGCATTCACCCGGACGGGGTGGGGATTCGGGGAACTCGTGTGACTGCGTTCGGAGCGGCACAGCCGATGTCCAAGCTCTCCGACACGAGCTCGGCGTCCGCATATTGCGATCGGCAGACTGGATCGAGGAACGAACGGGAATTACGGAAATTCGGATTCGCGCAGCGCCAGAACCACCTTCGTTACGACAGCCAGCCCTACCATGCGCCGATCGAGGTTCGCGCTTGCTACTCAGTTGAAAACAACAGCTACCTGTCGTTCGATCGCCTCGGCGACGAGCCGTACCTCCCTTCGCCGGGCGTTCTCCAACCTGCTGCTCATCCAGTAGGTCAGGTAGACGCTCGCTTCGTCGTCAAGAATTCGAACGAGATCTGGCGATCGCCGCGCAAGATACGCGGGAAGGATGCCGACGCCCACACCGCTACGCGTCAGCTCGAGCTGGACGAGAACGCTTGTTGCGCCGAGTACGTGAGCTCCGTTTGGGAACAACTTCTCGACGAAGTCGAGGTCTGCGATTTGGAGCATTGACTCCACGTAGTAGATCGGTACGTGCTGAGCAAGATCGGCGAGACTTCGGGGCCTGGGGTGCGATTGCACGTATCGGTCAGATGCGAAGATGCCAAGCTCGTAATCGGTGAGCTTTTGCACCGTCAGCCGTGGCGAGGCTGGCCGCGTCACCCCAATGTCGAGATCGGACGCTGGACCATAGGTGTGAGATGGGCGCGTGACGGAGGTTAGTTCGAAGGTAATTCCCGGATACTCCCGGTGAACGGCGGCAAGCGCCGGCACTGCGACGAGGAGCCCGAATACCTCAGTGGAGTTGACCCGTACCCGGCCGCGCGGAGCCGGCTCGGCCGATGACTCGTGCTCGCCGGTGAGCTTATTAAGCGCTTGCTCGACCAGCTCCGCGGAGACGAGTACCCGTTTGCCGGTCGCTGTTAGTTCCCACCCATCCGGTGCCGGAACAAGAAGTCGCGCGCTCATCGATCGCTCCAAGGCCTTGAGCCGGCGAGCTACTGTCGTATGGTTGACCCCGAGAATTTCGGCTGCAGCAGTGTGAGTGCGTCCGCGGGCGACGGCAAGCAGATAGAGAAGGTCCGTTGGGTCGACCATGAGCCTGCCGTCCTTGACGTCGTATGCGCGATGCCGTGCATTTTTGCACATTCCATGCGCAGCGTTCGGTATCGACTCAATGAACTGTCCCGCGGATGATTCAGCATACGTAGATGCACGTTTGACGATCTGACTCACTACGACGCTCCAGTCGGTCACACCTAGCCAGGGGAGATCTGTGTCGCTTCATGCCGGGATGCAAGCCGCCCAGTCGCTAGAAGTCCCGCCAGTCGTAGGCATGCATATCGGCGGTGAACAAATTGGCGCGCTTGCGGACGAGTGGATGGATGTCTTGTCGCCCGGGCGCCTAGGCGCCGTGTTAGCACGAGTGCCGCGAGCGCAGGCAGCGGACGTGGACCGTGCCGTCCTCGCTGCCGGATCCGCGTTGCCCGGGTGGCGGTCGCTGCCAGCCACGGTAAGGCAGGCCGCGTTGCTCGACATTGCCAATGTTTTGTTCGAACATGCCGAGGAGCTTGCACGCCTCACTGCCGCGGATACGGGTAACGCGCTGCGTACCCAGGCTCGTCCTGAGAGCCAGACCGCCGCGCAGTTGTTCCGCTATTTCGGTGGGATCGCAACAGAGACGAAAGGCGTCGTGTTGCCAGCTGGTGACGCGCAGCTTCAATACAGCATTCGCGAGCCCGTCGGCATCGTTGGCGCGATCCTGCCGTGGAATTCGCCGCTGATGATTGCGGGGATGAAGATTCCGGCCGCCCTTGCCGCCGGGAACACGATCGTGGTCAAGGCGGCGGAGGATGCACCGCTGTCGGTCCTGAAGCTGGCTGAGCTCTGTGCGCCGTACCTTCCTGCGGGTGTGCTAAACGTCATCACTGGCCTGGGGAGCGAGTGCGGCGCTGCCCTCGTGGCTCATCCTGGCGTTGACAAGGTTTCATTCACTGGTTCGACCGAGGTTGGCCGAGGTGTCGCGCGGACATCCGGCGAGAGATTGGTGCCGGCATCGCTCGAGCTCGGTGGCAAGAGTCCAAGCATCGTGTGGCCCGATTCGGACGACGACGCGACCGCAGAGGGCGTCATTACTGCCATGAGATTTGCTCGCCAGGGTCAAAGCTGCACAGCCGGGTCGCGACTGTTCGTACACGAGGACATCTATGACAGTTTCATTGACCGGACCGTTCGACGTCTTCGGCAGATGGTGGTTGGCGACCCGATGGAGGAGTCGACCGACATGGGCGCGCTCATCAACGCCAAACAGTATCGGAGGGTCTGCGGATACATCGATGAAGGACGGGCCAGGCCGGACATCGACCTCGTGCTCGACGGGGCCGACCTGATCCCCAGTGGGCTCGACGGATACTTTCTTGGACCGACTGTGTTCTCCCGCGCCGAGAACAGCTGGCGGCTAGCCCAGGAGGAGATCTTCGGGCCGGTCATGGTCATCATTCCATGGAGTGACGAAGACAAGGTCATCGAGATGGCCAACGACAGTCACTACGGTCTTGCCGCATTTGTGTGGTGCCACGACCTTGAGCGCGCGCTGTCGGCCGCCCACAGAGTCGAGTCGGGCTGGGTGCAGGTCAATCAGGGGGGCGGCCAGCTGGTCGGGCAGTCCTATGGCGGAGTCAAGGACAGCGGCATCGGCCGGGAGTTCTCGCTTGAAGGAATGCTCGAGTCCTTCACTCGGATCAAGCAGATCAACGTGAAGCTCGACCAGGGCTCGTGAGCCCCAGATAGATGCGCAGCAACCAGCAAATCACCAGCGTCTGTGGGCATCCACACTGAGGACGGTTCCGTATACAGATTTAGTTTGACGTCCTAGTATTCTTATCAGTGGCCGTTCATCGCATCCGAAAAGGACGCCGCCCGTGGCCTTCACGAGATCACATCAATGAAACGTAGCAATTAGCAAACCGAACAATCTAATCAATCGGCGACCGGGATTATTGTCGATCGCGGGCCCGAATAGGAGCTCACTGGTGTTTGCGCTTACCGAAGACCACCGAGACCTGGCAAAAGCCGTTCATGACTTCTCGGCGGATAAGATCGCGCCCTACGCGGTGATGTGGGATAGGGATAAGTTCTTTCCCGTCGATGTGCTGTCCGCTGCAGCCGGACTCGGCATGGGCGGGATCTATGTCGGTGAGAAGTTTGGCGGTTCGGGCCTGAGGCGCTTGGACGCGGCTTTAATATTTGAGGCACTGGCGGAGGGTTGTCCTTCAATCGCAAGCTATATCTCAATTCACAACATGGTTGCGTGGATCATAGACGAGTATGGCGATGAAGAGCAGCGGGCCAAGTGGCTGCCCGACCTGTGCACCATGACGACGCTAGGCAGCTATTGCTTGACGGAGCCCGGTTCTGGCTCTGACGCCGCAGCACTGACTTCTCGAGCCACGCGTGACGGTGGTGACTACGTATTGGACGGAGTCAAGCAGTTCGTCTCTGGAGCCGGTGCGGCAGAGATTTACATCGTTATGGCCCGTACGGGAGAGAAAGGTCCGCGTGGCATAAGCGCCTTCGTTGTCGAACGCGACACACCGGGACTGTCCTTTGGCGCAAATGAGCTAAAGATGGGTTGGAATGCGCAGCCGACGCGGCAGGTCATATTGGAATCCGTCCGGGTGCCCTCTGGCTCGATGTTGAGCGAGGAGGGCGCCGGTTTTCGTATCGCGATGAACGGACTCAACGGCGGTCGGCTCAACATCGCGGCGAGTTCACTCGGCGGAGCTAGCGCCGCGCTCAAGAAGACATTGAGGTACATGCAAGGGCGACGGGCCTTCGGCTCGAGCTTGAACCAGTTTCAAGCGCTCCAGTTCGAACTTGCAGACATGGCCACGGAGCTTGAAGTGGCTAGGACATTCCTGTGGCGAGCCGCGGCTTCCCTGGATTCACGGGAGGAAGGTTATTCGGTCCGTTGCGCCATGGCGAAAAGATTTGTCACCGATGCCGCTTTCGATGTTGCGAACCGAGCACTGCAGCTTCATGGCGGGTATGGATACCTGGCCGAGTACGGCGTGGAGAAGATCGTTCGGGACTTGCGCGTTCACCAGATTCTTGAAGGGACGAACGAAGTCATGCGAATGATCATTGCCCGTGAGCTGATAGGCGTTGAACTGTGAACGCGGCCACAAGCGACCCGGTCTCTGTGTCACGTCGTGGGGCGCTCGGGCACCTCACTCTCAATCGGCCGGAAGCAATCAACGCTCTCTCGCATCGAATGGTGAATATCCTTGGTCGCTTCCTTGAGGAATGGCGCATGAGCGAAGACGTCCGCCACGTCGTAGTGGACGGCGCGGGCGAACGGGGCCTTTGCGCGGGCGGCGACATCCGAGCGATCTACCACGACGGACTCGCCGGTGGTCGAGCGTCCGAACTTTACTGGGCCGATGAATACCGGCTGGACGCCGCGATCGCTCGGTATCGCAAGCCGATCGTGGCCTTCATGGACGGAATCGTGCTAGGCGCGGGAGTCGGCGTCAGCGCGCACTCAAGTCATCGGGTGGTGTGCGAGAGCTCTTCGATAGGCATGCCCGAGGTAGCCATTGGCTTCTGTCCCGACGTGGGCGGCACGTATCTGCTCTCGCGAGCTCCCGGAGAGTTAGGGACGCATCTGGCCCTGACGGCGAGCCGGATGAATGCGGCCGATGCAATTTACTGCGGTTTTGCGGACATCTTCATACCTCGAGCGCAACGTGATCAGCTGTTGACGGACCTCGAAACATCGCGCGATGTCGGCGTGGCCTTGCAGGAATACGCCTCAGACCCTGGGCAAGCATCGCTCCCGGCCCACCAATCCTGGATCGACGAGTGCTATTCACCCGACACTGTCGAGGAAATCCTCGAACGTCTGCATTCGCACAGCGATCCCGCCGCCCAAGAGGCTGCGGTCAAGGTCGAGTCGGCCTCCCCCACGTCCCTCAAGGTGGCGCTCAGAGCTCTGCGAGAAGCCCGCGCCGACGCGCAGCTGGAATATAGCCTGATCCGAGAGATGGGGGTGTCCTTGCGGTGCATCGCAGGGCGCGAGTTCATCGAAGGCATACGTGCTCAAGTCATCGATAAGGATCGACAACCAAGGTGGAACCCTGCGACTTTGACCGACGTAAGCAACGCAATCATTGATTCCCACTTCGATCCGGTGAATGCGAACAAGCTGGCAATTTACGTACCTGGACTGGAGGGCAATCATGGACGGCAGCAGAATTGGTAGCGTTGGGTTTGTCGGCCTCGGCAACATGGGAGGGCCGATGGCTGCGAACCTGGTCAAAGCGGGCTATCACGTCTCGGGGTTCGACCTCTCCGAGGCCGCATTAGAACTAGCGCGCCGCGCCGGTGTTGGGATCGTGCCCTCCGCCGCTGAGACTGCGAAAAGTGCGGATTTCGTCGTGACGATGCTTCCGGCCGGGAGGCACGTGCTAAGCACCTATGGCGACGAAACTGGCCTGCTGTCCGCTGCCAATATCGACACAGTTTTTATCGACTGCTCGACTATAGATGTCGAGGATGCCCGCAACGCGGCATTGGCAGCGGTAAGCGCCGGCCATCGAGCAATCGACGCGCCTGTCTCGGGAGGCGTCGTTGGAGCCGAGGCGGGAACACTCACCTTCATGGTCGGCGGCACCGACGCCGACGTCGCAGCCGTCAGACCGCTTCTGTCTGCAATGGGGCGCAAGATGGTGCACTGCGGCGCCTCAGGTGCCGGCCAAGCCGCCAAACTTTGCAATAATATGATCCTTGCTATCTCGATGATCGGGGTCAGCGAGGCATTCGTTCTCGCTGAGCGCCTCGGCCTATCTCACCAGGCGTTGTTCGACGTGTCTTCCACAGCGACCGGACAGTGCTGGGCCCTTACAAGCAACTGCCCGGTGCCGGGTCCGGTACCTACGAGCCCAGCAAACCGCGATTACCAAGCCGGGTTCTCCGTGTCCCTGATGGCGAAAGACCTCGGGCTCGCTGCGAATGCGCTCACAGAGTCCGCGGTCGACGCGCCCTTGGGCGCGGCGGCGGCGAGCCTCTACAGGCAACTCGCGGAGTCTGACCGCGCCCGTGAGGACTTCTCGACGGTAATCAACCACATCCGCGAGCATCCATCCCGGGAAGGCTAACCCATGTCGACCAACTATGAAACGATCTTGCTCGACCGCCGCGGACGTGTAGCCGTCGTAACGCTAAATCGCCCCACCGCCCTAAACGCGCTCAACAGCACGATGATGCACGAAGTCACCGGTTCGGTTGCTCTTCTCGACACGGACCCCGGTGTCGGCGCAATCGTGATCACCGGTTCCGGCAAGGCATTCGCAGCCGGCGCCGACATCAAAGAGATGTCCCAGCAGTCGTTCAGCGACGTCTACTCAAATGGCTGGTTCTCGCAGTGGGACTCGCTTTCATCGGCACGGACACCCTTGATCGCCGCAGTGGCAGGCTACGCACTGGGCGGAGGCTGCGAACTCGCAATGCTCTGCGACATCCTTATCGCCGCCGACACCGCGAAGTTCGGGCAACCCGAGATTAAGCTCGGCGTCACTCCGGGTATGGGCGGATCCCAACGCCTGACGCGCGCAATCGGCAAAACCAAGGCTATGGAGATGTGTCTCACCGGTCGCATGATGGATGCTGAAGAAGCTGAACGTTCCGGTCTCGTCTCGCGAATCGTTCCCGGCGATAGCCTCCTTCGGGAGGCGATGTCCTTGGCAGAAACGATCGCGTCGATGTCGAAGCCTGTGACATTAATGGTCAAGGAGGCGGTGAACCGGGCCTTTGAGGCGTCGCTCGCAGAAGGCGTCTTCCTCGAGCGCCGGCTCTTCTACTCCACCTTCGGGCTTGAAGATCAGAGCGAGGGCATGGCTGCCTTTAACGAGAAGCGCTCGCCGAACTTCAAACACAAATGAGCGGCCCGCTCGATGGACTGGTCGTCGTCGATCTCAGCCGGGCCGCACGCTGCCATGATGTTGGAGATCTTGGCGCGCGAGTCATTAAGGTGGAATCTCACGTGAGTGACGACACACGCACCTGGGGACCGCCTTTGATGTCTGTCCCGGAGTGCGAACGAGAGTCTACCTATTTTCTCGCGGCGAACCGGAACAAAGAGTCAATCTGCCTTGACGTCAAGGAGGGTCGAGACAAGGAAGTCCTTTGCCGGATGATTGAGAAGGCGGACGTTCTCATCGAGAACTTCCGGCCGGATGTCATCGCTCGCCTCGGCTTCGGCAGCACCGTCATGGCAGCAGGAAACGCGCGGCTGATATCTCCGTCTCTCAGCGGATTCGGCCACGACGGCCCTGACGCGGGGCGAGCGGGCTACGACCAGATCGCACAAGGCGAAGCCGGGCGGAGATCCCTCAGCGGATCTAGCCCCGATGACCCCCAGCGCGTGGGCGTGCCGGTGAGCGACCTCCGAGCCGGGATGTACGGCGCCTACGGTGTTGTCGCCGCCGTCGGAGAACGCAACCGAACGGGGTCGGGCCAAGCCGTCCGAACATCACTTCTGGGCGCCGTAGTCTCGTCCCGGGCTTTTCGAACCCCACCATTCCCACCCAGCTGATCACCGCTACCTGAGCCCGGTGAGGCACATCACGACCAGGCAAACGCTCACCCAATAGTAACGGTGTAAAGCTGTAAGTGGACGATCCCGTGAGCGTGGCCGGCACAGTGCATCCTCACCCCAAGACCGTGGGCTGATCACGTCCGTGACACTCTGCTTGTTGGCTAGCAAGGCTAAAGACATGCCATCGTGAGGGAATCAGGGATCAACCTAGTTGGGCTGCGTTCAGCCGCTCGTATGCACCGGATAAGGCAGGAAGCTTCCCCGGTTGCGGTCGATGCCGAGCTTGCGATCAAACGGTGGAATGCCCGCTAGAGGCAGCCAGTGCGTTCACAGACTTTGCAGCAAACGCCGATCGGCTGCCGGATCTCGCACCCGAGCGCGACGGCGCAGGGTTTGCCAGCGCACCGAAACGCTAAGGCTGCGGAAGACCGTGTGGGCCATCCAGGGGCATCGGCCCGCCGGAGGCATCTCCAGAACCAACCGGTGAGCGGACGATCGCGCAAGCAGATTCGGCGGGTGCGGCGATCCTGGGCGCGGCGACACGGAGCTGGCGAGCTCGGTCTGTTCTGCTTCTGCCGGGTCCCTCGGCGAGCGTTGCGATCTCCAGCTGCGCGGCCGAATCCGAGCCTTTGCCCGTTCGGCGTAGCCGGCCTCGGCAGTGGCGCTACGAAGCTCGCCTCGGTTAGGAGCTTCGTTTCGCCATGGCCCTAGGGGGCTTTCGCGCACGAAGGACGAGTAACTATGTAACGGGCGTAGGCCCAGCTGGTCAGGTAAGGCGGCAGCTCGTCGGCTAATGCGACGGCCTCGAAGACCGTGCGGGCGTCCTTGACACGGTTGCCCGGCGGGGCCTCTGCCGCAGCCGCTGCGGCCTCGTCGTCGAGTAAGCGGAGCACCAATGGACGATCGACGGTTGCTGCGTCGGGACTGCTGGCGATCGGTGTGGCGTTGTGGAGCCATTGCCAGATCTGGCAACGGGAGATCTCGGCGGTGGCGGCGTCCTCCATCAGGCCGTGGATCGCGACCGCGCCGTTGCCTGCGAGCCAGGCGGCGATGTAGCGCAGGGCTACGCCGATGTTGGCCCGCACGCCGTCCAAGGTGACCTGCCCGGGTGTGGCGGATACTGCCAAGAGGTCGGAAGCGGTGATCGATACGGGGTCATCGGGTGCGGTGATCTGGTGAGGGGCGGCACCGAGTGCCTCGTCGAACACGGTGCGGCAGGTGTCGACGAGGCCGGGATGTGCGACCCATGATCCGTCGAATCCGAGGTCGGCCTCCCGCAGCTTGTCGAGTCTCACCTGCTCAAGGGCCTTGGTGTTGGCTGCCGCGTCCTTGCTCGGGATGAATGCCGACATGCCACCGATAGCGTGAGCGCCGCGGCGATGGCAGGTGTCCACCAGCAGTGCGGCGTAAGCCTGCATCATGGGTGCGGCCATGGTGACCGCGGCCCGGTCGGGCAGTACAAAATCGGCGCCGCGAGACGCGAAGGCCTTGATGATGCTGAATAGGTAGTCCCAGCGTCCAGCGTTTAAGCCGGCGGAGTGGTCACGTAGCTCGTAGAGTATCTCCTCCATTTTAAACGCGGCATAGATCGTCTCGATCAGGACGGTGGCTCGGATGGTGCCTCGCGGAACGCCGAGCAGGTCCTGTGCGGCGAGGAACACTTCGTTCCACAGCCGAGCCTCGAGCGCACTCTCGAGTTTCGGCAGATAGAAGTATGGTCCGCTGCCGTTAGCTATCTGTCGTTGTGCGCAATGGAAGAAGTAGAGTCCGAAGTCGAGCATCGAGCCCGACACTGGGCGCCCGTCGATCAGCAGGTGCTTGTCGACTAGGTGCCAGCCTCGGGGCCTGACGACGATGGTGGCCGGCTCTGGGCCGACCTCGTAGTGCTTGCCGCCTGGGGCGTCGAACGACAGCGTTCCGGAGATTGCGTCGAGCAGGTTAGCCTGCCCGGTGACAAGGTTCTGCCAGGTCGGGGTGTTCGCGTCCTCGAAATCGGCCAGCCACACTTTGGCGCCCGAATTAAGCGCATTCACGGTCATTCGGCGCTCCGGCGGTCCGGTGATCTCGACCCTTCGGTCGGACAGCCCGGGCGAGGGCGGGGCGACCTGCCAGGACGAATCGTTGCGAATCGGCGCGGTCTCCGGGTCAAAGTCGGGATTTGCCCCGGCGGCAACCGAGGCCGCGCGCTGACGTCGCGCGCCGAGCAGGTCGGTTCGCCGCGCGGCAAAGCGGCTATCGAGTGCTGCCACGAAGGCGAGTGCCTCTGGGGTGAGGATACGGGCCGAGTCAGCCGTGACGGGCCCGACCACGATGACTTTGCTGTCCATCTCAGTGCTCTTATAGGTGGTGGCCATGGCTAGAACTGCGCATGTTCGGTCGAACCCGTCAGGGCTGTCGTCTCAGAGTTCGGGTTAAGAGCGGTGCTCACCAGGTCAAAGTATCCAGTGCCGACCTCACGCTGGTGCTTCGTGGCGGTATATCCGGACGCTTCGGCCGCGAACTCCCGCTCCTGAAGCTCGACATAGGCGGGCATGCCGTCGGCTGCGTAGCCGCGGGCCAGGTCGAACATCGAGTGGTTCAGCGCATGGAAGCCAGCCAGAGTGATGAACTGAAAGGAGTAGCCCATGTGGCCCAGTTCGCGCTGAAACTTGGCGATCGTCGAGTCGTCGAGATGCCGGCGCCAGTTGAACGAGGGAGAGCAGTTATAGCTGAGCATCTGATCCGGATACTCCGCCTTGATAGCTTCGGCGAAAGTGCGCGCCAGCTCGAGGTCAGGCAGCGAGGTCTCCATCCAGAGCAGGTCAGAATATGGGGCATAAGCCAGACCACGCGCGATGCAGGGCTCGATGCCGTTGTGCACTCGGTAGAAACCCTCGGCCGTGCGTTCGCCGGTGATGAATCTGCGGTCACGTTCATCGACGTCGGTGGTGATCAGCGTGGCCGCCTCGGCGTCCGTGCGTGCAATGATGACCGTCGGCACGTCAAGCACATCGGCGGCCAGCCGCGCTGCGTTGAGGGTACGGATGTGCTGCCCGGTCGGGATCAGTACCTTGCCCCCAAGGTGGCCGCATTTCTTCTCCGACGCCAGCTGGTCCTCCCAATGCACTCCAGCGGCGCCGGCGGCGATCATCGACTTCATCAGTTCGAACGCATTTAGTGGGCCGCCGAAGCCTGCCTCGGCGTCGGCCACGATCGGGGCCAGCCATTCAATGTCATCGTCAACGCCCTCGGACCAGCTGATCTGATCAGCGCGCAGCAGCGCGTTGTTGATCCGCCGGACAACCGAAGGCACTGAGTTGGCCGGGTAAAGGCTCTGATCCGGGTAGGTCTGCCCCGCGAGGTTGGCGTCCGCGGCAACCTGCCAACCGGAAAGGTAGATCGCCTTAAGGCCGGCGCGGACGCTCTGCACCGCCTGGTTGCCAGTGAGCGCGCCGAGCGCGTGCACGTAGTCCTCGGTGTGTAACAACTGCCAGAGTCGTTCGGCCCCGCGGGTCGCCAGGGTGTGCCGTTCAATAGTTCGGCCGCGCAGGGTGATGACGTCAGTGGCGGCGTAGCTACGCTCGACGCCACCCCAGCGCGGATCCGTACGCCAACTGTCAGCCAGATCGCTAGCGGCCGTCGCGCGTTCGGTCTCTGTGGTGGGGCTGACCGCGTCAGCTGCACCATCGGAACCGCCGGTTTGGCTGAGGGGGCTAAGTGCCGGATTCGTCTGATCGGTCATGCAGACTCCTTGGTAGTGAGCCACCGTCAGTGGCTAAATTGGCATCCTTGCAAAGAGATGAACATCCCGGTGACACTCTGGCCAAGCCAGTCATTGCGCCGCTAGAGACGTAATTTGTTAAATTCAGCAAATCTTGTCGGCCGCATTTGTTAAGTCTGCGAAATCCGCTCTTGTAATATCCAGACATGGAGAAGACCTTCGCTGGTGCCCGTGTGCGCCAGCTACGGACTGAACGCCGACTCAGCCAAACCGAAATGGCCCGCGAGCTCGATGTCTCCGCCAGCTACCTCAACCAGATCGAGCACAACTCCCGCCCGCTCACGGTGCCGGTGCTGCTACGGATCAGCGACCTTTACGGAGTGGACGCCGGGTTTTTCGCACCTCAAGACACCATCCGGTTGATGGCCGAGTTGCGGGACGCGCTGTCCGATGTCGACGTCAGCGCCGGCGCCGCGGAGGCAGAGATCGCCGAGGTCGCGTCTCGTCATCCGTCGGTCGCGCAGGCCGTGCTGGCGCTGCACCGACGCTACCGGTCTCTTGCCGACCAACTGGCGACGGCGACCCGGGAAGAGCCCGAACGGGCAACCCTAATGCCGCATGAGGAGGTGCGCGATTTCTTCTACGACCACAGCAACTACGTCGACGTTCTCGATCAGGCGGCCGAGAATTACGCCGATCAGATCGGGCTCAACCACGGTGAGAAGCGCCAGGCGCTGGTCGAACGGTTGCGCGAGGCGCACGGCATCAGAGTGATCGTGGCGCACGACCCCAGCCCGGACGCGAACGAGTTGGCCCGATATGACCGGGCGACCCAGACTATCCGACTCTCGCCGCAACTGTTATGGGGCCAACAGGTGTTCCGACTTGCGCACCAACTGGCGAATCTAGAGTTCGCAGACCAGATTGGTGAGGTGGTGCGTCGCACCTCATTCGAGGATCCGCAAGCCAGTGAGCTGCTGAGCATCGGACTCGCGAACTACGTGGCGTCCGCAATGTTGCTACCATACACGATCTTCCGCGACACGGCCGAGGATTTCCGTTATGACATCGAGCGTTTGTCCGCGCACTTCAACCTGGGCTTCGAAAGCACTTGTCATCGGTTGAGCACCCTGCAGCGACCCCGAGCACGCGGGGTGCCGTTCGCGTTCGTCCGAGTCGACCGAGCCGGCAATATGTCGCAACGCCAGTCAGCGACGGCATTCCACTTCTCCCGGGCCGGCGGAACGTGTCCGCTCTGGAACGTCTATGAAGCCTTTGCCTCGCCCGGCAAGCTCCTCACTCAGGTCGCGGAAATGCCCGACGGCCGGCGCTACCTTTGGATGGCCCGCACCGTGTTCCGAAGCCCGCAACGGTACGGCGCGCCAGGCAAACTGTTCGCGGTCGCGCTCGGGTGCGAGATCCGGCACGCAGGCCGGCTGGTGTACTCCGCCGGACTCAACCCTCGCGACCGCGACGCCGCTACCCCCATCGGGGTTGGTTGCAAAGTATGCGAGCGGACCGGCTGCCCGCAACGGGCCTTCCCGCCCGTCGGGCGCCGACTGGACATCGACCCCGACCGCGGCACCTTCATCCCGTACCCAGTACAGAACAGCGGCCGACCGCCGGCTGTGTCCTAACCCGTCGCCGCAAGGCCTTTCAGCTTCGACGCGCGCCGCTACGCTGATTCGTCAGGCTCCGGTACTCGCTATCTTGGATCGAGTACGAGCGCGAGCATTCCGGTTTCGACAACGCCTTGAGCCACGTCACGGAGCTCGCGGTGGTCGTTCTGGCTCGCCATCCGCAGAAGCTCGGACCCTTGCTGCTCCGTCGTTTTGTAGGTCGCCATCAGGATGCCGACGGCGGTGCCGATAGTGCGGTTGGTTCGCAACGCGGCATGAAGATGCTCACTGCGCTCTTCGGCGTTGGCTTTGGCTACGACGATCGCACGTTGAGTGGTCAGGCTGTTGAGGACAAGCACGCTCGTGGTGGTAAACGCCGCCGGTTTCTTCGAATACCTTCCTGCACCTAACGTCTCCTCATCCTCGACGTACAGCGGGTCGGACAACGTGCTCGTAAGCCCGGTTCGCGAGTGGCGAGCCAGCCGAAACTGGTTACCGGTCATCAGCTGCTGGATCGTCGGTGTGAACCACGATGTGCTCGCGCAAGCTGTCGCCGCACGGGCCTCCCCCGTCTGATACTGAATGGTGTCCACCAGACCGGGCAGGTCTCCCGTTACCGCCACGGTCTCGTACGTCCCCCTTCCACGTTTGATGGTGATTGCAGCCTCGTCCTCACCGGGGATCGTGTGGGACGCGTGGGCAACCGTGGTGTTCAGCGTCGCCGGCAGATTGGGCTGGCGCACTATGGTCCGGGCGAAGTCGTCAGCCCTACCCCGATAGGGCATCATGCGCCGACTAGCCAGCTCAGGAGTTCTGCGTGCTCGGTCTTACCTGGAAGATCCAGTTGGTCTTCCGCTCCGTGAACCACGAAGGCTGCGGGGAGTGGCGTGTCCAAGCGGCCGGACGTCGTCGAGCAGGCAGCCGCCGAGCGCCGCTGCGGTCACGCTCGCGTCGCACCCGGCAGGATCGCGCCAACTGCGACCGCACGAGCTTGATCGTAAATCGCGTTTTGAGAACTGACTAGGCACGCCGGGCACATGATGCCGGTGCCTGGGACGAATGTTGACACCACTATTTGTTCGATTGGCCCACAACGACGGTCGACGTTACTGCCATGCTGACGCCAGGCGTCGAGAGCGCGGCCCTGCGCCAACTCAGACGTCGTATTCCATGGCGCCCGTCCTTACGGTGTCGCATTCTCGTTTGCCGTTGAGGGTGAGGGGTGTTCTTGACGATAGTTGAAGCATCTGCCGTTGCTGACCTGGGTCCTGCTGACGCCGATAAATACGGCGTCCTTCGGGCTATCGAAGGTCGGCTGCTTTGGCTGTCGACGGCGATGATCGATCACGCTAACCGGGATCGGCCGAGCCGCTCGGGACTGAAGATCGGTGGTCATCAGGCGTCGTGCGCGTCAATGGTGTCGATCATGACATCACTGTGGTTCAACCACCTGCGCAACGGCGACCGCGTCTCGGTCAAACCGCACGCGTCGCCCGTGCTCCATTCCATCAACTATCTTCTCGGGAACCTGGACGAGTCGTATATGCCGCGACTGCGGGAGTTCGGTGGTCTGCAGTCGTATCCAAGCCGACTGAAGGATCCCGACCCGGTCGACTACTCGACGGGGTCAGTGGGCATCGGCGCGACTGCGCCAGTGTGGGGGGCGCTCGCGCATCGCTATATCGCCAGCCATTTCGACACAGAGGGGACCGGGCGTCAGTATTCACTGCTTGGCGACGCAGAGCTTGACGAAGGTGCTTGCTGGGAAGCGATCATCGACCCAATGGTCTCGGAGTTTGGCGAGTTGGTCTGGATCGTCGACCTGAATCGTCAATCTCTCGATCGTGTGGTTCCGAGTATTGGTGCACAGCGACTGGAGGGCATGTTCACGTCAGCTGGCTGGCAAGTCCTCACAGTCAAGTACGGCGGCCGATTGGAGAACCTTTTCGCCCAACCTGGCGGAGAGGGCCTCCGCGCTCGGATCGACGGAATGCCTAACGCCGAGTATCAACGATTGCTGCGCTGCGAGGCGCCAGAGGTTCGCAATCGCCTCGTCGGCTCCGCCCGTGCCCGACACCCGACACGCATGCTCCTCGACCACCTGTCTGAGTCGGAGCTACTCGCTGCGGTCCGCGATCTCGGCGGTCACGACCTAAGGGCGCTCGGTAGGGCGTTCGACGCAATCGACGATCACCGGCCGACCGTGATCTTCGCGTACACCATCAAGGGTCACGGCTTGGCCACTGAGGGCCATCCGCAGAACCATTCAGCGCTGTTGACCGCGGATCAGCTGAGCGCGCTCGCTCATCGAGTCGGCGCCGACATCGAACTGCCATGGCAGCGATTTCAGGCTGGTACCCCCGAGGCCGACTTTTGCGGCGTCGTCGCCCACCGGTTGCGGACGGATCCCGGCGCACGGTCCGCTATAGAACCGTCGGTCCCGTGCGACCTAGGACGCACTCCGACAGGCATCGCCACCACACAGGCGGCTTTGGGCCGCGCGCTACTCGACCTCAGCCGAGCAGCGCCTACCGTTGGCGCGCGCGTGGTGACGGTCAGCCCAGACGTCAGCGCCACCACGAACCTCGGTGGCTGGGTAAACAGGGTTGGCGTATGGTCGCCGCACGAGCGCAAAGACTGGTTTGCCGACGACGAGGGTACGACGATCCGTTGGCGGGAGCGACCCACGGGGCAGCACATTGAGCTCGGAATCTCCGAGGTCAATCTCGTCGGAGCGATCAGCGAGCTCGGTGCGACCTGGAGCCGATGGGGCGAACCACTCCTACCGATCGGCGTACTTTATGATCCGTTTGTCGAGCGCGCACTGGAACCGTGGTCTTTCGGGATCTACGCCGGCGGCCAAGCTGTGCTAGTGGGGACGCCGTCCGGCATCAGTCTTGCGCCGGAGGGAGGCGCACACCAGTCCATCAAGACGCCGTCGATCGGGCTCGAACAGCCCGGCTGCGTTTCGTATGAGCCCGCGTTTGCGGTCGACACCGAATGGATCTTACTCTCAATGCTCGGCCAGCTCGGGAAGCCCGATGGGCAATCGGGTTACCTTAGGCTGTCCACCCGCCCCGTTAACCAGGCCCTTGCCGCCGTACCCAGCGATACTGCGGCGCGGGAACGGCGCAGGCGACACGTCATCGCTGGCGCATATGTGTTGCGAAGCAGCCATCGCCCAGACCTGACGATTTGCGCTATGGGCGCCGTCGTTACGGAGGCTCTGGATGCAGCGGGGCGCCTCACGAAGCTCGGGTTCGCGACAGACGTCCTGTGCATCACAAGTCCCGACTTACTCTTTCGGGCCATGCAAAGCAGGCGAGGGCTTGGCGCGGCTGAAGACTGGGTGCTGAACACCGTGTTCGGTAGCAGCCGCGCAGCACCGATGGTGACACTTCTCGACGGGCATCCGCACACCCTGGCGTTCCTGGCCGGCATCAACCAGGTCCCGGCCACTCATCTTGGTGTCACTGCATTTGGTCAGTCGGGTGATATCGACGACATGTACCGGCACTTCGGCCTGGACGCCGAATCCGTTATCGGGGTCGCGCTAGACCTTGTCGACTGATCACCCCTGCGACGCCTTCAGAAGGCCTGTCCAACAACCTCGACGCTTGACACCAAGGACCTCTTGCACGGAATCCTTACAGTCAATCGTTCGATTCCTCCACGGGTGACTTGACGTGCAGCGATGTCCAGAAACTCGGGTCGTCGTCTATCCCGTCTCGGCCGTGCTCCAGCTCGATCGGGCCAAGGTCGCCATTGACCTCGAGCAGCCAGTAGTGGGGGAACCAATCGACCCAGCGCAGGGCCGAAGCACCGCTGGAGCAGGTCGGTTTGCCGGCGGCCGGAACGGCGTGACGTTCATCTGCATGCCGCGAAGTTGTCCCGTGTGGACCTCGCCGCGCAAGCAAAACTGATGAGCACCCGCTTAGGGTCGAGACGCCTTGGATTTGTCATTCCGTTGCACACCGAGGCGGAAGGACAAAGCGCGTATGCGCCCGGTAGGCGAGCCGGGCTCGAGATGCGTACGAAGACGAACCACGTCGTGCCAAATCGGCATCAAACAGCGAAAGTACGAACCGCGACGACTGCGTCAACCGCGCTGAAAACTCCGCATGCGCTGAGATTTGAAGAATCGCCAGCACATGCGGTGGCAGGGATGACCGGTTACATTTTGCCTCACGAGCAGTCACGGCGACACCCTCGATGTTTATCCCAATGTCGCGAACGATGTCGTACTGAACGTCAAGAGTGTCGACTGATCGGCCATATTTCCGAAGTAGGCCCACGGTCTTTCGCAATGCCGGTCACCAATGATTGCTGCGGTGCCGCGGCCAAATCGCGACACTGAACATGCCGTCTCGGTACCGCGTGGCGCGCGAGAGCGCCATCGCGTCACCTAGAGCCGCAGCCCTCAGACACGTAATGGCGGTAGCGCGTGCCCTCAGTCGGGGCCAAGGGCGCGGTGGAATAGATGGAGATACTGCGCCTGGACCTGCGGTGGCGCCGCGGTAGTTGTGAAGCGGCTCGTGATTTCGAACGGGCGGGATCTGCGAGCCGAAACGGCGGCGCCCTGGGATACGTCGGAGACCGCAGGCTCCGTCTTGGTGGTTACAGGAATACCAACGACGACGCGGTCCGCCATGGCGACAAACGATCACTTATGGCAAGCCCACACCATCAAGTCAACCAAAATTTGAACACTCCGTTCGGACATTCGAACAATGTGACCGCCAAGTACCAGTGTTTTACTTCAGATCGCGCTGTTAGAACCGCAGCCAGAGTCTCCCCCCCCCCCCCCCCCCCCCCCCCCCCCCCCCCCCCCCCCCCCCCCCCCCCCCCCCGAGGTGTGGCAGTCCGTCACCCGTGCTGGCGCCGCATTTGGACTGTCGTCGTGATCACCTACGTCTCCCCCTACCGATTGGATCTCGCATGCTCGATGCGTATCGACCTCACCCTGGACGCGTCGACCGAATTCGTGGCACCGGCGCAAAAGAAGTTGGGCATGGTCGAGGGTTTTTCGGCATCTCTCCGAACCTCAACCACGGCGGCCGGATCGCGATGTTCGGCCTGCCGTCCGAACGGATCCAGATCGACTGGGGCAAGGTCGTGACGCACATGATCACGATCGAGAACCTCTACGGGCGGGACCTGTTCGACACCTGGTACGCGATGTCGCCGACGCTCGCCGCCGGCCTCGACGTCTCACACGTCATCCCTCGCCGGTTTCCGGCGAGCAGGTGGGCCGAGGGATTCGCGACGGCCCGCGGCGGACAGTGCGGCAAGGTGGTCCTGGATTGGACGGTGTTCTTCCTACCAATTCGCCGAGGACGCGGAGCACGTCGGCGCGGCCCCGCTCGCCCGGCCGCGTGAGGGCATCCACCGTGGCCATCAGCGTGTTCGACCTGTTCTCGATCGGCATCGGACCGTCGTCGTCCCACACGGTGGGACCGATGCGAGCTGCGCGCACGTTCGCCGAGGGTATTGCCGAGGAAGGGCTGATCGAGGAGGTGACCCGGTTGCGGGTCGAGTTGTTCGGCTCACTCGGTGCGACCGGCCACGGCCACGGCAGCGACCGGGCGGTCATCCTCGGGCTCGAAGGCGAGCGTCCCGAGACAGTCGACACGGCGACGGCTGGCCAGCGAGCCGCCGTGGTGCACGAGAGCGAGCAGGTCGTACTGCTCGGCAAATATCCGGTCAGGCTGACCGCGGACGACCTCGTCCTGCACCGGCGCACGAGCCTGCCGTTCCATCCCAATGGCATGCGGTTCTTCGCGTACTCGGCTAGCGGCTCGTGCGTGCGCGAGCGCACGTACTACTCAGTCGGCGGCGGGTTCGTGGTGGACGAGGCCGCGGCCGGCGCCGACCGAGTCAAGACCGATGACACCGTGCTGAGCTACCCGTTCCTGTCCGGCAACGACCTGTTGTTGCGCTGTCGCGAATCGGGGCTGCCGATCAGCGGGGTGATGCTTGCGAATGAGACGGCGTGGCGGCCCGAGTCCGAGGTGCGCGAACGGCTGCTGACGATCTGGTCGGTGATGCAGCAGTGCGTCACCAACGGCTACTCGCACGAAGGAACCCTGCCCGGCGGGTTGAAGGTACGCCGCCGCGCGCCCGAACTGTACCGGAACCTGTGCGCCGAGACGTACTCGACCGATCCGTTACGGGTGATGGACTGGGTCAACCTCTTCGCGCTGGCCGTGAACGAGGAAAACGCGGGCGGTGGACGGGTGGTGACCGCGCCGACCAATGGCGCGGCCGGCATCCTCCCTGCGGTGCTGCACTACTACGTGCGGTTCGTGCCAGGCGCGTCGGACGACGGGGTCGTGCGGTTTCTGCTGGCAGCCAGTGCGATCGGCGTGTTGTACAAGGAGAACGCCTCGATCTCGGGCGCTGAGGTCGGCTGCCAGGGCGAGGTCGGGTCGGCCTGCTCGATGGCGGCCGGCGCGCTGTGCGAGGTGCTCGGTGGCACGCCGCGTCAAGCCGAGAACGCGGCCGAGATCGGCATGGAGCACAACCTCGGCCTGACGTGTGACCCGGTCGGCGGGCTCGTCCAGGTGCCCTGCATCGAGCGCAACGCGATGGCCGCCGTGAAGGCGATAAACGCGGCTCGGATCGCCTTGCGGGGCGATGGGCAGCACATCGTCAGCCTCGACAACGTAATCAAGACGATGCGCGAGACCGGCGCGGACATGAAAATTAAGTACAAGGAGACCGCCCGCGGCGGACTCGCCGTCAACGTCATCGAATGTTGAACATGGCCGCCGGTGTGTGATCGGCAGGCGGACCTCCCGTTTCATGGTCATGCTCGCCCCACTTGAGCCGACTAGTAGTCAGCCGCTACCGAGGACCGAAAATTCGAGAAGAGGATCTGTTCGCAATCGAGGTCGACGTGGACGGCCTGCCTACGGCTGAGCACCGCCATCGTGCCTTCTCGCGCAATTGAGATCGAGCGCCACCGACGCCGCATCCAGCGCATTTGGACATAGCGCCGTACACCGGGCGTAGACGCGCCGCGCTGTCCGCGATGTACCCCGTTGTCGTTCACGCCGGCTCCCTGAAGGTGTGCGCGCAAACGACACCGACGACCCGTTCCGTGCGGACAGCCCGTTCACCTGGCTTACCGGCGAGGCAACAGCGGACGCGGTGCTTGGCACTCGCCCCGCGTGACGGTGGTCTCGACGTCACCCTGTTCATCGCTGAGAACGCACAGGCTGGCGACGTGCGGTACTTTCACGATCGTGCACACGGCGCGGTCTGGGTCGGAACATATCGAGCGTCGCAGACACGGCAAGGAGGCTGTCCATTAGCGTTCGGCCCACGCACCGGACTGCGGGCAGCGCTCGAGGCGGTCGCGTCGCGAAGGCGACCGTGCGGCGAGGCCACGACACCGACGTGGACCGACTGCTACGGGCAGCGCGTCGCAACGCTTCTACAGCACCTGCACGAACTGTGCCCCATTAAATATGAGTGTAAATATGAGTGGGAAATCGCGAGCTCCAGCAGCCGGTCGACATCACGACCCGCGGTTTTCGCCGACGCCAGCGGATTCCCGAAAGTTCTCGACCGGCCAGGCGAGCGCGGGCTCGAGGGCACATTCTGGCGGCGCGCTCGGCTTGAGGGCAACCACGTGGGTATGACTCGATTGTCGCTGCTAGAAGGCACGCGCCTAGAGCGCCGAGCATCATTCGCGCTCGGCGCACACATATTTCTGGATACGGGCGCGCGTGCAAGGACCCGTCGGATCTCCACCTAACTCGGCCGCACGCTCAGGATTGCCCTCAGCGCCGCGGCCTCGGGCGGGGTTAGGACAACAACTGGATCTCTGCCCTGAGAGGACCTTCGGCGGCCCGGCATGGATACGGCGAATCACGCCGTCTTCGGCGTCGCACGCAAGCCGGAATGCATGTACGACTCACCCGTTGGCAGCCTATAGAACACCACTCCGACGTACACGTTTACCGGTGGGTAGGCGAAAACGAACACGTTGCCACTCTGGTCGTAGGGAACGAGATCAAAAATCCGCGGTGCGTCCTGCATACCCCAGGCCACGTGCGGGCCGGTCATTGTCAATTCCATCTGAAGATGACCGTCGACCTGACGGACGTCATAGCGAACGCTTGCACGCTCATAGCGTCCTACGTGACTGCTCGCATCGACGATAAAATCGTCTGCCGGTGGCGTAAGCGGGCTAGGCATTATGACATCAGTCTCCTCGGCGAAGATCTCGCGAAAGAGCGCCTCATACAAGTTCTCGGACAGACTTCGGTTGGTTAAGAGGGCAACCGCGAAATTCGCGTCCGGCACCACCCGAAGATAAGCCTGTTGACCAATTGTCATTCCGTCGTGACCAACTACCAGCCGGCCGTTCCAATCATACTGCTGCCAACCAAGTCCCAATGACGCATCATAAGTCGTATCTGGTACAGGGACTGCTTGATTAATCATCGCGCTCGTCGATTCTGTTTCAAGTATGCGCGCTCCATTTGCTGCAAGGCCACCGGTCAGTTGGAGGCGGGCAAACGTCAGCACATCATTGACTGAAGCGCAAATAAGCCCAGCCGGACCTGTCGAACGCGGGAAGGTCCAGTGTTTTGCTGGTACCGCTATCCCTTCGCTCCTCTGGAGATGACCAACCGCGGCACGATGCAGAATTGCGTGCTCGGCAAGTGTGACGGTGTTCTCCAGACCGAGAGGTCGTATCAGGCGTTCCTCGAGCGCCTCGTCCCATGTCGATCCGGTAAGGCGTTCGATCACGCGGCCAGCGAGGCTGAAACCTGCGTTGCAGTAAGAAAGCGTCGCACCTAACGGGTGCGTCAGGCTTGCTCCGGCGAGCGAGGCCACGTATCTTTCCAAGCAGTCGTCACCACGCCCGGTTTCGGTGAAACCATCACCGTCGATCCCACTGGTGTGCGTCAACAAATGCCGCATTGTCAACTGCTTTGTCACCGCCGGATCGGCGAGTTCAAGTTCAGGCATGACCTCCACGAGGGGCTCGTCGAGGTGAAGCTGGCCTTGGTCGACGAGCTGCATAGCCAGTGTCGCCGTCCACAGCTTCGTGATGGACCCGATCTGAAAGAGTGAGTCGGGCGTCGTACGGATACCCGTCTTTCGACTTAACCGCCCGTATGCCACGACGGCAACGTCGTCGTAATTTTGGTTAACGCGCAGAATGCCCAAAGTGGCGCCGGGTACGTCGTACTTTTTGGCAAGGTAATCGAGTCTTCGCTGCCAGTGATTGGATTGGATTGGCCGGCTAAGTTGGTCGGACATCACGTACCTCCATGCCTGCCAGCGCGCGTCCACCGGTTGTCGACGCAGGGTATTTGCGAACGCCCCCGAACCCGAGTCAACGGGTTTGGCACGCCACCGAAGCTAGCCACTGAAGGTGAACATAGCGGTCCAACTGGCGTCGGCGCCTGGAAATCTTGACAGCTTTCCCTGTCTCGCTTAGTGGCGTACGGCAACATCGGATCGAGCGCCGATGGGTATGCCACGGATCTGGAACACGACGGATCGCTTGGCCGCCCACGCCGGGGTTGGTGTCGGCGCACCAAGACCGTTCGAAGAGAGTACGGCCGGGATGTTGTGGGTCGCCCGGCAGGCCGCCGTACAGGGAACGCTGGATCAAACGACGAGCCACTCGGGTTGAACCGGATGGAGTTGTCGCAGCGGCGCTCCTGATCATTGCGACTGGTTCCAGCCGCGACTTTGCTGCCGACCGAGTCAACGGACGCTCCGGCGGACACGGCACCGATGAAGGAGCCCTGCCTCTGCAGGGTAGTGCGTCTGGCCAACAGAAGCGTTCACTAGTTGATCAGCATCCCTATGGAAAACTTCGAACCGCGGTCATGCCACTAGCGGCTGCCACCGCTGCGGGCAGGGTCAGCGAATGTTCCGCAGGGAACCCAGCCAACTGCTCGAATCACGCAAGCCGCGGCAATCGCTGTCGATACCAGATGACCTGCTCCAGAGGCCAAGTTTGACTCGGTCATCCAGAAGGCAACCGCGGACGCCTTCTTCTTCCTGCTCCAACTCAACCTCCTACCGGCAGCGACGGCGGCCCGTCCTACTACCCATCGCGGTCGATACAAGATCGAACCGCGGCCACCAGCCTCGACGCCTCAACCCAATTGACCCGATCGAATTCGAAGCATCGCAGCCGCGTTGATGGATCAACGGGTGTGACGACCTGTCGCAAACCGTGCACCGGCCGTCATGCGTCTCCAATCGCGACGGTCACACGTACCGCCTCCAAAGGCGCTCGCGCCCGGTTCGGCACCGGCACACCCCAGAGGTCCTATCCCTCAGGCGACACTCGTGGATCGTCTGCTCGGGCAAAACCGTCCGCGGAGTTGTTAGCTCGAACTGAACCTGGAGCGTCGGTTCGTCGATCTGTCCCTCCCAGCGCTCGCATTCCCCTGGAAGGCTGAGGCAATGCTTATCCTCTTGATCGGAGGGCGCGTTGTCGATCCAGGTACGGGATTAGATACACACGCCGATGTCTTAGTGCGCGACGGATCCGTGGCGGCCGTTGCTCCGAAGGTGCCGGTCCCCAGCGGCGCCATCGTCATCGATGTAACTGGACTCGTCGTCGGGCCGGGGTTCGTGGATCTGCATAGCCATGTGCATTCGATCGCCGGCCATCGGCTCCAAGCTATGGACGGAGTGACCACGGCGTTCGACCTCGAGGCCGGGCTAATGCCCGTACGGCGTGCGTACGCTGAAGCGGCTCGCGACGGGCGGCCGTTGAATTACGGGTTCTCGGCATCGTGGAGTGCAGCCCGCAGCCAAGTGCTTCTAGGAGTCGAACCCGACGCTCAGGTCATGACGGGTCTGGCCATATTAGGAGATCCGCGTTGGCAGCGAACATCTTCGCAGGCTGAGCTCACGAAGTGGCTGTCGTTGCTTGACCGTGAGCTTTCAGATGGTGCCCTCGGTATCGGCGTTCTCCTTGGGTACGCACCTCGCACTGAGCCGAACGAATTCCTGCAGGTCGCACGGCTGGCGGCACATGCGAACGTCCCCACGTATACGCACGTACGCGAACTCGTCGAGGCTGACCCTACGACACCGATCGACGGCTGTGACGAGATCGTCATGGCCGCTGCGGAGACGGGGGCGGCGATGCATCACTGTCACGTGAACAGCACCTCGCGTAGGCACCTCGATCGAGTATTGGCGACTCTAGAACGATCTCAAGCTTCGGGGTCGCGCGTGACCGTCGAGACGTATCCGTATGGAGCGGGGAGCACCGGCGTGGGCGCGTACTTCTTGGCGCCTGAGCGTCTCGGCGTTTGGGGACTCGCGCCGCGGAATATCGTGTTGGTGGAAACTGGCGAACGCATCGCAGATCTCGAGCGTCTCCGTGAGGTTCGGACCACAACTCCTGGCGCCGAGTGCATCGTTGAGTTCCTCGACGAGAACGACACTCATGATCAAGAGCTCGTCCAGCGGTCCATAGCTTTTCCCGACGCTATTGTCGCTAGCGACGCCATGCCGATTTTGTGGAGGGGCAACGTTATCGACTCACGTGAGTGGCCACTGCCGCCCGCCGGCGGCACCCATCCGCGCACGGCGGGAACGTTTGCTAAGACGCTTCGGATGATGGTGCGCGAGGCTGGCGTTTGGACGTGGTCCGAAGCCTTCCGCCGTTGCGCATACCTTCCCTCGCGGATACTGGATGAGGTTGCGCCCGTAATGCGTCGTAAAGGTCATCTTGGAGTCGGCGCGGATGCCGACCTCGTCGTGTTGGATCCGTCGAGCGTCACGGATGCAGCGACTTACCGCAATCCAACAAGACCGTCAATCGGCGTGCGACACCTTCTAGTAGGTGGTGAATTTGTCGTTCGAGATGGCGCCCTACAAATAGACTCGCTTTCCGGTCGCGCGATCCGAGGGGAGCCAGGTCGATGAGGATGCGCTCCGTACGAGTCGCCGGTCGATGGTGATAGCCGGTAGCAGACCTAGCCAGCGGCAGCACTGCGCTCGGGCATTTGCGGATGGTCGCATTGCATGTGCACTTCCGGAACCGGATCGTCTCCAGTGTGAGTTCGCCTGACAGGTTCGACTCTATGACGCGCGACGGCCGATGCCGGAGGGCCCGCATCGGGTGCGGTTCGAGAGTCTCGCTTCAAGCCTCGTGACTGGCTTTCGATCGAGCGCTCATAGCCACCCGTCGGACGCCGAACCATCTTGCCATCGTCGCGGTCCTCGTTCAGTCGTATGACTGATCGACGGCAACGTAAGGCTGCTCCGGTGGACTCGATCGTGGAGAACGACCTGGCGAGCCAGCCGCGGATACAACTCCTCCGTATAGTGTTCGCCGCCGAGATTGACGGCATAAAGGGGAAACAAGCTCGAGGTTACAGTGAGTCGCACGGCATGGTTCGGCAGAAGCTCATGAGCAACGGGGGTGAGCCTAATCTCGTACCGATGAGGGATGTTGGGAGCGAAGGTCGCTTGCGTCTGCGCGCGAACGACGCCATGCGCGAGATGGATTGACTGGATGTCTCCAGCAAACACGTCCTCCATCGAGACTATCCAGTCGGCGTCTTTCGCGTCCGTTTCCGCCCAAAGCACAACCTCTGGGCGGCCACATATGAGCATCGGCTCGACCAGCGGCTCAGATGTGTAAACCAGTACGTCATCACGGCTGAGAGCAAACGAGGTATCGAGCGTGAATGCCTCAACGCCCAGCCGGGCAAACGAACCAGCGTTTGGCTGCCACGGGACCGGTTCGTCGGGGTTGTATATGAACTGATCAGGTGGCTCATTCGTAACAGGCGCTGATTTGAGTTTTCCGTCTCCCCGCCGCGTATTCGCGCGCCCTTCAGACGACAGCCAGCGAACCGCCGGGGCCTCAGAACTTCGGCATCCATCGATATCCGTCCAGGCATTGCGGCCGGTGATGAAGATTGAGGTCGAACCTGGCTGGGAACCCTCCCCGTCGATTGGAGTGAACCAGTCGATTAGCACCTCATCAGGATCTATGGCCGCTCTTGGGCCCCACTGCACACCCCCAACGTCGGCACGCGGTCGCCGGACCGCATCTGCATCCCATGGTCCGACGACAATCCTATGACGGCCTCCGGCCGGTGCGCTGCGCATAAGTGACCAGTAGCGAAGCGTGGGAGCAAGACCAGGGTCCCACCAGCCGGATATGAATAGGCTGGGGGCGCTGGCCTCTTTTAGAGTCGACGAAATGTCAAGCGATGACCAGAAATGGTCGTTTGGATTCACGTGCTCAAGCCACTCAACCCATGGTATGTCGGCGCGCCCGAGCACGTCATCCATCCGTGAAACCGGGCGAGACATGAACACGTCCGTCCACGACGGTACGTCGGCCGGTTGAACGGTCCGACCTCCGACGAGGTGCTGCCAGAAGAGCCAATCCAACCTAATCGCCCCTCCGCGTGCCGGCATACCTTCTCCCGCACCGAACGGCGAGGAAACAGCTATGCGAGAGACCGCCGGATGATTGGCATTGGACAGCGCGGTAAAGCCGCTATAGCCGCTTCCAAATGTGTTAATTTGGCCGTTAGCTTCAGGTTGTGCGCTCGCCCAATCGAGAACGGCTTGGCCGTCCTGAGCCTCGTTTACGAAGGGCACAAAGACGCCGTCTGAGTCGCCGCGACCCCGTACGTCGCACGCGATCACGATGAAGCCGCATGCGGCGAGTCGCTTGTACCGTTCGGAAGGAGCTACAGGCGCCTGACCCGTGCGGGCCGGTCGCGCTAGTCGGTTGTTGTCGTAGGGCGTCCGGGTAAGGAGAACCGGGTACTCCCCCGTCTTGGCCGGGCGATAAATGTCCGCAGACAGCTCGATACCGTCGCACATCGTAATTCGCTCATCGAATCGAGAGCGAATATCGTGTGTATCCAGGAACTTCATACCAATGCGTCACCTTCGACGGGCAAAACTAGCTGAGACCGATGTTTCGGACCTCGGTGGATGCTTATGCGCACGACGCTGGCGCGAATTGCGTCGGCCCACGACTCACCGCCATTCAGATTGCGCGCGAAGGTTGGCATGCCGGCTGGCGAAATTGACATCGCGATTCGATGACCGGCAAGGAAGGTGTGGTGCAGCCACGTAATAGGAATTCGGACCCGGACCACGTCGCCGGGTGACATCGGTTTTTGATGGTAACCCTCTCGGTGGCTTAAGCGCAGGACGGCCTGCGGAACGTCTCCACTCACCAGGATTGCCCGGCCATCGGGGCAGACGTCATACAGGGTGACGCCGATGTCAGTATCTGGCGCATCGATTGCGACGTAGCCGTCGAACTCGGCCAGTCCGCTCACATTTATCGGCTGCACGAGCTCCGAGCTCGTATAAACCAAGACGTCCGCACGGCGCATCCAGTAGCGGCTGTCAAGTGGTGGGTCGCCCCATGTCGTCGAGTTGAGATTCGAAAAGGCGCGCGGCGGATCTTCCGGGTCATATGTGAAAGCGTCTGCCCCACAACGGGTCGGGGGCGTTTGAGCTAGAAGTCCGTTGCCTGACAGTCCTTCTGCGCTGCCGTCGCTGGCCAGATACCAGGAATGCGGCTTGGTGGTCGGCGCGGGCCAGTCGAGCGTCTCCTCCCATCGCATACGACCGGTCCGAAATATGCGACAAACGGGAACTTTCTTGGACTCCGGAGGTCGCTGAGCCTTGAGGTGTTCCGCCATAAATCCTGCAACGTAGGAGAGGTTGTCTTCGATCGATTCAGAGACGTCGAGCCCGCCGAACTCCGGCCGTGGGGCGATGTTGCCTGGGTGGTCCCAAGGGCCGATTAGGAGCCGCGCGCTCGCCGCCGCTCGGCTCCGGCGCAACGCTAGCCAGTTTTGAACTGTGTTTTGGTCATCCCACCACCCGAGTGCTACTAGGACAGGGATGTCAACATTGATCCAGTCATCGTCAGACAGCACGAAGTCATCGCTCAGCCAGTCGATCCGACCCTGAACGTATAGCGGCCAGAACTTCTTGGCCACACCGATTTCCTCATGCAGTGTCCGTAACGGGAGGCGGAGTAAATTCGACTCCCACGACGCAGCCATCGGATTCTGCATCGTGCGCCCCGAGACCATGTTGAACCACCACATCCAGAAGAGCGCTGGTACCCCCGTGTCCGCACCCGGCCGGGGGCCGATCTTTGCCGCACCCATCGCCATGGGCGCAATGCATCTAAGGTGAGGCGGCTTGGCCTTTACGGTCCACCATTGCGTCAAAGCGTCGTAACTGACACCTACCATCCCCACCTTGCCGTCGCTCCAGATTTGCTCCGCTGCCCACTCAACGGTATCGAAGCCGTCGCTTGAGTCCTCGATGAACGGAGCGAAGTCTCCCTCGGAGTCTCCTCGACCGCGGACGTCGACCGCCACGTATGCGAATCCGTAGTCAACGAGCCGGCCCCAGGACGTCTGAGCCGTCAAACGTCCGCGCATGTACGGCGTACGCGTGACGATGGTCGGGAATGGCCCGTCACCTGCCGGCAATTTGACGTCGGCGGCTAACTCTGTGCCATCCCGCATCGGCACTCGACGGTTCCAAAGCGTTCTCGATACCTGCACTCACGCCTCCACTTTTGGCTGACTGCCCCGCATTTTGATTCGGACCCAGCTCACCGATCTGCACGATGGCCGACGCCTTCGAGCCAGGGCGGCAGTAAGGCCGGCACGACATGACTCGCTCGATACTCAGGCGATCCAGCGCGACGCCAGGCAGCGACGACACGCCATGTTGCTACTTCAGCGTGTGAGCAGCAAGTGAAAGTCGATCGACGAGGAGTCGAGCGGCAGTGCCAATCAATCGGTCGGCGGCCGGATTACGGTAAAGCATCTCGCCGGTTCGGACAAAGATCGCGACCGCGTAGCGCCGTCCGTCAGGATACTCGACAACTCCAATTTCGTTGCGAACGATGCCGATCGTACCTGTCTTGCCACTCACGCGAATTGCGTCGTCAGGAAAGCCCGAGCTGAGGCGGTGCGTCCAGACCTGCTTGCCAAGTATCGCGCGAGCCTGGGCGCACGCATCTGGTGATGCAACCTTATCGGTCCAGAGCAGCTCCAGCAGCCGTGTCGCGTCTCGCGGCGTCGTCCGGTTGGTCGCGCTAGGCGTGCATATGGCCATAGACGGCACCCGCTCCGCATTGGCGCGCATGACCTGCTCTAGATCCTCGTCAGGCGTAGACATCGGAAGGTCGAGATCCTTGTTGATGCTGGCGAAAGTATCGACGCAATCGCCGACGAGCTTGGTGCCAGAAAGACCGAGCGACTCCATAAGGGCATTGACACGATCGATGCCTACGAGTCTGCAGACGATGTCAGTCGCCGTGTTGTCGCTCACCGTGATCATCGAGGTCGCGATGTCGCGAAGCGACCAATCCGCATCATCGTTGAACACCGAGAGACCGGTCGGGCCAGGCGTAGCATCCGCGGCCTTCACCACAATCCGTGTACGCGGGTCAAGATCTCCGATCGAAACCTGGCGAACGTATTCGGCAAGCACCGGAACTTTGAAGACTGAAGCGGTTACGACTGGATGCTCTGCGTCGATGCCCGCGTCGACGCCTGTGTCGATGTCAATAGCGTGCGCGAAGACTCGCGCTCCGATTTTGCTGGCTTCCTCTTTGATGTTTGAAATGGCCGATGTCTGCTGATCCAGGCCCGTCACGTTCGACTTCCTTCCTCGCGGCAGTGTTAACCATGTAGAAGTTTCGGCGAGCCCAGCCCTTAGCATTTCGCGTATTCCGACGAACCGAGGGTCGAGTTATCGGTGAGCTGGACGAACGAGGCAGGTCGACTCATGGCGCTCGTCACGAGCTGCTCGGTTGAGGCAATTCCGCGCCGCCCACCTGATCCGCGGACTCATTCAAAATCCGCAGTTGCACCATGGCGGCGAACCGCGAATCCGGGTCATCTAAATCGATGCCTCCTACCTCGGACGCACGGCGCAGTCGGTAGCGAAATGTATTCGCGTGAACAGATAGAGCCTTCGATGCTGCATTGATGTCGCCGAACCACTCCAACCACGAGCGCAACGTGTCAACGAGTTGGCTGTGGTGCTCTGCGTCGTATGCAACTAGTCGCGCGACGGGCCCTGTGGGGCGGTCGCCGCGCGCTGCGGCGAGATCGCTTAACTCCATCATCAGCGCTTCGACGTGCACATCGCTCAGTTGTGCAGATCGATCGCCGCCCCTGCCGCGGCGCGCGCAAAGTACGCGCACACATCTGTCAACGTTCATGCGGGCGCTCGACAACTCCGAGACTCCCTGTGCGACCGGGCTGATACCAATCACCGCGTCGCCGTAGCGGATCGTGCGGTCAAGGAATTCGTTCGCGATCCGGCTCGCTCGTTCTTCTGGATCTCGATAATCCTGGTTCATCGGCAGTAGCCCATAAGCGACATGTCCGATCAACGCCGTAGCACTATGGGGCTGCATCGCAGCAAGGTGCATGGCGAAGGCGTCGCTCAACCTCTGACGATCCGCTTCGATTCGGGCACTGGGGCGCACGGCCGTGGCGTCCCTGTGCGATTCCGGGATGGCTAGGGCGAGCACGATCATGGCTTGATTCGCCAGTCCGAGGCGGCTTAGGGCTTCTCGTGCTCCGGGTCCGCCTTCGAGCGCCGTACTCAGCAAGTCCGCCCGTAAACGGCGCTGCACGTCGGAGCCCGCTCGAATGCGGAGCATGTGGAGCGCAGTTAGTTTTGCGGCGTCGCAGAGAGCCGTAGTTCGGTCTGCGTCGAGCGACTCACGCACGGCAACCCAAATGGATCCAAGCACCTCGTCACCGGCACGTACGGCTATGGCGACACGGGGCAGTTGGTCCGACGTCAGCGGATCCTGCCAGATCGGCGTATCGCTACGGTAAAGGTCGCGGAACACACCGAGACTGGCCTGCATCTGGGTGAACCGTTCCGGCACATGTCGCCCGAGGACGGTCTCAATCCGTCCTTGATCGGCCTCGTCCTGCCGGCCAGAATATGCGAGCACACGCGAATTTCGGTCCTCGATGGTGATGGGGGCATCGACAAGCGCGGTAATAGCATTGGCCAGGGCGAACAAATCGCCGGACGGTATTCCTCCGAGGGTCTCTGCGTCCACGTCTGCGGGCGCCTCATCGACAAGTGCAGAGCGCGCCATAGAGGCGAGCTGAACCCAGGACGCTCCGCGAGTGAGCGATACGACGGGGACGCCAGACCTCTCCGCCGCCTGAGCGACGCTCTGGCTCGTCGACACGGGCGCTCGCAAGACCAGTGCCGCCGCACCCTGCCTGCCGATGGCTTCAAGCAACTGCGTGGTTGCGGCGTCACCGTCGACGCCAACGCCGAGCACTAGGGCTCCACGCGCAAGCTCCGGTTCATCCAGCGGATCGTGGATCACCACTCCGCTGATCTCGATGTCAGGGTCAGCCTCGCCATGGACGAGTTCGAGGAGAATCGATCCGAGATCGTCCAACAACCGACGCAGACTGGCGCGAGGCCTCGCGTTTGACATCACGAACACCCCTAGACCATAAGCCCAGGATGCTGACACTACGTCATTCGTTCACACGAGAACGAGGCTGGAAGTTGTCGAGAGGACCAATCTGCATCCTCTTCAAGGCTATAAAGGTATCCATTCGGACCGGGTGGTCACGGAATCGAGTACCGCGCTAAGCGGCTCGACTCCGAGGCCGGCGCCGGTCGGTACAGCGATCTCCGAGCCGTCGAGTTGAAAGGGCAGAGTGAGGTCTTGCTCGTAGTAGCGATCCGAGGCCGAGATGTCGCCCGGGAGCGCGAACCCCGGCAGCGCAGCCAGCGCGAGGTTGGCTGCTCGTCCGATGCCAGTTTCGAGCATTCCACCGCACCAGACGGGTATGTCGCGAGCGACGCAGACATCATGAACCCGACGCGCCTCCAGATAGCCGCCGACACGGGCAGGTTTGATGTTGATGATTTGGCAGGCCCCCCTCGCGATCGCGTCGATCGCACTGCGTGCGGAGGTGATCGACTCATCCAGACAGATCGGCGTTTTGACAATCTGCGCGAGCTCGGCGTGTCCCGCAACATCTTCCTCGTCCAACGGCTGCTCGATCAGCAGTAGCTCAAACGAATCGAGGGCGGACAAATGTAGGGCGTCGCCCAAGGTGTAGGCGGTGTTAGCGTCGACCTGCAGCATTATGTCGCCAAACGTTTCACGAACCGCGCGAACCGGCTCAATGTCCCAACCCGGCTCAATCTTCAGCTTAATTCTCGCGTATCCCGACTCGAGGTAATCGGAGACCGCGTCTAATAGCTGTGGGATAGAGTCCATGATGCCGACCGAAACGCCCGTCGTCACACGCTCTCTTACCGCGCCAAGCTCGCTAGCTAACGAAACGCCTCGGAGACGCAGCTCCGCGTCGAGAACGGCCATCTCAAGTGCGGCCTTGGCCATTCGATGACCCTTAATCCGGGAGGTCGCAGGCGCAACGCTGGACGCGTTCTCGACGTTCGAGACTGAAGGTATAAGAAACCGACGGAGCACGTCGGCGCACCCATCAATATATTCAGCGGAATACACCGGATCGCTCATCGCAACGCACTCACCCCAACCCTCGCCGTCAGGCGTGACCGCACGGAGAATTAGAGCCGGACGCGTCGTTTGAATACCGAATGAGGTGCGGAACGGTGCTACAAGCGGCATCGCGATATGCCGCATCTCGATTCCTGTCAGCTTCACTGCATGTCCTTCCGATCCATGAGATACCAGCCGTTACGGTCGAATCCAGCAATCCGGCCCCCGTCGCCGAGGTTGCCCCCGAGTACGTCGCGCACGGCCAGTCGCCATTCCGCGGCTAGCTTCGGATCGGTCCTACGCAGTGATTCGATGTCCGCGGGAATGGCGATTCTGATCGTGGCTCCAGAGACCAAGCCCATCAGCGGACCGCCGTCCGCGCCGGCCTTAAGGGCGTCAACCGCTTCAACGCCCGGCGACCTACTTCGAAGCCTTCCCTCGCACGCGGCGGAAACCGCGGGAGAGTCAAGCTGCCACCGAACAAGCAGCCGATCAGTTTCGTCGCCACCATTAATAGCGTCGTCCATTGGACCGTAAAAGTTCGGGAGGTACTCCGTGGCATCGGCTGCCAACTTCACCAGGTTAAAGTAGGCGTTGCGACGGACCAGCGGATCGAAGGTCCAGCAAATCTCGGATATTCCCCGAACCAACGCCCACGCTCGTTGATGCAGTTTCAGTGCGAATCCGATGTTCCGGGCCCGCATGGCCGGGTCGACGCCTGCGATGTGACTATGCATCGAGGCATTAGCTGGCGGCGAAACGAAACCGACGCACGACCCGACGAGCTTACCGTCAACGAACGCTCCACTGACATAATTACCGGCCTTTGTCAAAGCCCGCAGCAAGTCGGCTGTAATTGAACCGGTTTGCGATCCCGGGCGCCAAATCTTCGTGCATAACCTCTCGGCAGCTACGAGATCTTCCAGATCGGAGAGTTGGCGGACCAGCACCTGGGCCGTGCATGCAGCAGCGTCTGCTGCTGCTGCTGCTGCGGCGTCGGGAGATACAAGCGAGGGGTTGCCCACGACGACAATCCTCGCGGCTCCCCCGCAGGCCATGTTCGTGAAGTCGGACCAGTAGACGTCAACCGATTCGTCGACTAGAACTGCTACGTGTGCGCGGAAAGCTGACTCGCGATCAGAGCGGTAAGCAGGGACACTCGGGCGGGAAGCGCCCCGACTAATACATGTTCGTCGTCCGCATGCGCACCACCGCCGATCGCACCCAGTCCATCAAGCGTCGGAGTTCCGATGCCCGCTGTCAGGTTGCCATCTGAACCGCCACCGACCGCAATCTCGCTCAGAGGGCCAAGGCCCAAGTCGTCAGCGAGTCGCGCGGCTACGGCGAATAGCTCCGCAGATGCCCGCCGGGAGAGCGGTGGCCGGTTCGGGCCGCCGTCTAGGTCGAGGCGCGATCCGGCTAGCACGGGGCGCAGCGAACGCATCGAGGCGTCTATTCGGCTCTGTGCCTCAGCATCACGTACCCGGACGTCGACGGAGAACCACGCTTCTGCGGGTACCGTATTGCGGGTCGTGCCAGCCTCTAGCTTAGTTGGTGTCACGGTCGTGTCTGCCGTACCCCACGAGGCGATCGTTAGGACCTGATGCGCCGCCTCGACAGTCGCGTTAACTCCACGTTCGGGTTCCAGGCCAGCGTGAGCCGCTCGGCCATGAATCCGCACGTTGTACTGCGAAACACCTTTGCGCTCAGTCTTCAGAGCGCCGCCCGGTCCTGCTGCCTCCAGCACGAGTGCCGCACGGCAACCTCGGGCGTGCTCTTCGATCAGAGCGCGCGAGGTCGGAGACCCAAGTTCTTCGTCTCCTGTGATCAGAACGGCAATGCCGTCATGGTCACCCAGTCGGCTCATGGCGTGGAATGCCATTACGATGCCGGCCTTCATGTCGAAACAGCCCGGTCCGCGCATTTTGTCACCGGCTATTTCGAACGGATGCGTCTCCAATGAGCCGATCGGCCACACCGTGTCGTGGTGACCCAAGATCAAAACTCGAGGACGCTTGCCAGTACGCCACAACAGATGGGTACGTCCATCGAGCACGATCCGTTCTGGCGAGAACCCTAGGTGGGAGATGCCAACCACGCTGACGGCATCGGCGCTGCGCGCGACGGCAACTCTGTCGGACGACGGGGATTCACATCGGACCAGGTATTCAATCTCATCAAGCATGATCTGCGCACGGCTTGCCAAAACATGTTCCCCTCTGGTCACACACTCGCACTACCTGACATACGAAACCCGAACCAGCTATCGGTTGTGTCCCGACCTCGCGGTCTCCGCGATCTAGGTCATTGCCGGCCGTTGCCGCGCATTACTCCGCGTCAACGCTCCAGAGCGCCTGGCTCGGCAGGACATCCCGATTGACGACCGCACCTTCCTTCAAGACCGTCGACACCGTCAGGTAGTTTTCGGACCTCGCCAACGGGTCGGCGTTCAGGATCACGATGTCTGCGAGTTTGCCTCGCTCGAGGCTTCCGAGATCTCTGTCAAGCTTGAATGCGCGCGCAGCGTTGAGGGTGGTTGCAACCAACGCGTCCGACGCAGGCAGTCCGAGATCCTGCAAAGCCTGGAGATTCTTGACATGGCTCACTCCCAGGTCGGGGAACCCGTTGGGGGGAATCGTCCCGCCGAAGACTTTACGTTCGCCAGGGGTCATCACTGCAGTGTTCGGCGACGAGACGATTGGGACGCCCGTCGCAATAAGTGCACGGTTGTCCGCATGCTTTGTCTCGAGCATCTCCAAGAAGCCTGGCCATAAGGCGCTGTCCGGCTGTCGCCTGTACCACTCCATATCGTCCATCGACGCGGCCGCCAGGTGAAGCGGAATCCGACTTCGAACGACGCGTTCAAGCGTCGTGTGAGTAAGTGATTTTCGCCCCCACGACGCGTGCATCCAACAATCGGGTTCGAGGTCGAGCGCCATGTTGGCACCTTCTTCAGTGGTTGCAAACAAGGCCATCACGGGAATCCCAGCATCGCGGGACTCTTCCACGATCATGCGCTGTACGCGGGGGGAGTACATTATGTAGTGATATGAGCCAAACCGATGGGCGTTGATCGAGAACGCGGCGTAGTCGATGCCGCTTCGAACATATTCGTGGACTTCCTTGCGCGCGGCATCAAGCGAGAGCCTCGCCATAGGCTCGCCTACATTGAGCTCCCAGGATGCGTTGAGTCGCGCCTTGAAAGCTGGATCGACCTCTGCGATAACGCGCCCGATTCGCCGCTTTGCTGAATCCTCGCCCACGTTTTCTTGCGAATGATCACGAAGATCAGGAGAAAACGGGCCGGCCGATCCAATTTGGTTCCCGCATAGATAGATCCGTGCGCCCACTGCGCGCCCATTGCTGATGGCTTCTCGAGCGGTGATCAGCGTGTCTCGGGCGCCGGCACCATCGAGTACCGTCGTGATACCGGCTTTGAGCGCGAGTTGCGCGGATTCGATGATCAACTCGTGATGTCGGCCTTCGTACTCAATCAGCACAGGGGGCCATCCATTAGGAGTGAGCACGGTGTAAGGCTCGATCAACCCAGGTATCACAAACTTGCCACTCGCGAAGATTCGCTCAGCGTCCGCGGGGATTGGCGTTCTGCTATCGCCGACCTCGACGATGCGTGCGCCTCGCACAAGTATTACGCCGTCCTTGATCGGGGAACGACCGGTACCGTCGATCACTGTGGCCCCGATGATTGCGCGCATCTGTCCTAGCGGTTCAATCGCCACTTCGATTGTGCCTTTCTAATGATTATGTGTTAGGCCCGTCTGCTGGCCGCTGAGCGGCCCGAGCGCAGTTCTGAGTGAGAGGCCTGCCCTAGCCTTGTGCGGTAGCTTCGGCGCCAACGCCTGAACATTTCACTGGGTCCGCGACGCTATGGGGACAACCTATTTCCGGTGGACAGGCATTAACGTCCTTGATTCGCCCTCTCCGCATATCATGTGGTTGACGGCGCCCTCGAGACGGCGGCCAGGAGACGCTTTGTGTAAGGGTGGGTAGAGGAGTCCAAGACGTCATCGGTATCGCCTTCCTCCACGATCTTGCCGTTTTGTAACACGATGACGCGCTCGGCCATCTGGCGGACGACAGCGAGATCGTGCGTGATAAAGAGCATGCTCATGTTGCGCTCGCGACGGATGTCACGCAGTAACTCGAGTACCTGCGCTTGCGCCGACACGTCCAGAGAAGCGACCGGCTCATCGCACAGCAGCAGCTGCGGCCGCAACGCTAGCGCTCTAGCAATAGCGACCCGCTGACGCTCCCCGCCGGACAAGGCCCCCGGCCGACGGGAGGCATACGCCGCGGGCAAACCGACGTCGTTAAGCAGATCATCAACGGTTGGTACCGACTCGGTCCCGGAGTTCAGCCGACACGCCTCTCGCAGTGTCGCACCAACCGTCAACGCCGGGTTGAGCGATGCGTATGGGTCTTGGAAGACGACTTGTACGCTAGCCCGGATGCGACGGCGGTCGGCTCGCGTCATGGCCCCATAGTCGGACGCATTGATTCCCGCGAGTTCGATTCTGCCGCTGTCCGCGGTCGTCAGGCCGAGTAGGCATCGGGTGATTGTGGTTTTGCCGGATCCTGTCTCGCCTACGAGACCCACCGATTCGCCAGGGAATATCTCGAACGAGACATCATCGAGCACGGTTATACGCTTCGATTCGAAGTGAGACGAGTGCAGGTAGGTCTTGCAAATCCCGCGGACGCTCGCGAGCGGGCCGCCAGGCTTTGGCTCGGCCCGAATCGGAGTGCCGATCTGAGGCCTTTCAGTTCTCCGCTGCCTCATCTCCGCTTCGATCTCATCGACGCGACGACACGCCGACCAGCGGTCTGCTCTGACCACGGATAGCACTGGGCGGGAAGCGACGCAGAGATCCTCGCGCCAATCGCATCGATCCGCGAACGAACACCTGCTGGCCACCGCATCAGCGGGCGGCACATGCCCTGGAATAGACGGTATGCGCGCCACGTAGTGAGTGACTGGAAGATCTGCCTGAAGCAGTTTCAGCGAATAGGGATGAGTTGGCGATTCATTTAGTAGGCGCGCCGGCCCACGCTCAACCACCGACCCGGCGTACATCACCTCAACCGTGTCGCACAATGAGAAGGCGATGCGCAGGTCGTGCGTAATCATGATGAGGCCCATACCGCGTTGACGTTGAACCTGTTTCAATAAAGTCAGTACCTCGTCCTGGGTCGTCACGTCCAGCGCGGTAGTCGGCTCGTCTGCGATCAAGAGGTCCGGGTCGCCTGCCAGAGCCGCAGCGAGCGCGGCGCGTTGACGCATACCGCCTGAGATCTGATGTGGGTATCGGGTCATCACATCGGGCGGCAGGCCAACCTCGGCTAAGCGCCGGCCGACCTCGGAGCGGAGTTTCACGCGAGAACGACCGTTGCCTTGTGCAAGTGACTCCGCGATGTGCCCATATATGGTCTGGAGGGGGTTCAACATGGTAAACGGGTCTTGCATCAGCAGGCTTATGCGGCTCCCACGAAGGCGCCGCATATCACGGTCGGATAGTTCCAGCAGGGATTGCCCGCCAAATGTCACGCGGCCGGTTGCGGTTAGTCCTCGGGGGAGCAGACGAACGAGGGACCTCGCGGTCAAGGTCTTGCCGCTCCCTGACTCGCCCACGATTCCGAGTGTCGCGCCGTAGCCGAGATGGAGGCTTGCATCCTGAACTAGCGTTTTCGCCCCCGACCCGCTTCCCGACCGAATCGTCAAATTCTCCGCGCAGAGCAGAAGATCGCTCTCCCGGGCGCCTGGTGCTGCGGTACATCGTTGGTTGATCACTTTCATGGGCGTGCCGTTCGCATCGACAGTCGGTCGTACGCCCAATCACCTAAGAGCGTGGCGCTCGTGGCGGTCGCGATAATTGCAAGCGCGGGCCCCAGCGAGATCCACGGATTGAGCGTGATGTAGGCCTGACCTTCAGCAATGGTCCCGCCCCAGTCCGGTCGGCCAGGCGCGAGACCCAGGCCTAAATACTCGAGGCCAGTGAATCCGATCATCGCGCCGGTGAAGTCCAGCAAGAAGGTCGTCACGAGGACAGGCGCGATATTCGGCAGGAGATGCCTAACCATGATGCGCGTGGACGAGAGGCCAAGGGTCCGTGCCGCGTCCAGGTACGCCAATCTGCTTTGCGCGAGAGCCGCGCTCCGGCATAGCCGAGTCTGGAATGGGAAAGACAACAGGAGGAGAACTGCGGCGGTCAGCCAGTAGCCGCCGCCAGCAACGCCGACGACCACGACGGCGACGAGCAGTCCAGGCAATGTGTACATGACGTCGGTAAACCGGCTAATTGCTATGTCGATAGCCCCGCCGCGAAAGCCTGCGAGAACGCCCAGTGCCGCGCCGATCGCAACGCACCCCGTGGCGACGACGATCGGGCCGAGAACCGCCGCTGCGGTACCGACGATGATCCGAGACAGGACGTCGCGACCCAAGTCGTCAGTGCCGAGAACATGGCCGTTGCCCGGTGGGCGCAGCGTTGTGAGCAGGTTCTGCGCTGCCGGGTCTTGAGGTGCCAGGAGTCTGCCGAAGATGGCCAAGATCACGATCGTGAGCAAGACGAGCGCAGCCAGGGCGACGGTGATCGGAAGACGACGCTTAGAAGTCATTCCTTGATCTGGCGAGGAAGGCGCAAGGGGAACATCCACGGCCATCGTCATACCCCTCTCGGGTTTCGAGTTCGAGGGTCGAGGGCTAGGACGAGCATGTCGACGACGAGATTAATGGTCAGAACCACTAAAGCAATAACTAGCGCGACACCTTGGGCTACAGGTATGTCTTTGTTCTGGATAGAGGTGACAAGGAGCGATCCGACGCCCGGAATTGAGAAGACCTGCTCGACGATTACGGTCCCCGTCATGGTGCCGATTGCTAATAGACCGGTGACAGTCACGATCGGCAGGGAGCTGTTCCGCAATGCGTAGGGCACCATGATCCGCCAGGGCGATAGTCCGCGCGCACGTGCGAAGGTTATGTAGTCCTGGTCCATAACGTCCCAGACTGCTGCGCGCGTTTGCCTTACAACAAGAGGGGTCAGACTAACCGCAAGCGTGAGAACGGGCAGTGTAAGGTGCGCGATTCGGTCCGCAAAGCCCTGCCCTACGCCAAACACCGGGAACCATCCCAGCTTCACACCGAAGGCGAAGATGAACAGTATCCCAACGGCAAACGCTGGCGCACTCATTCCGACCACGGACAGAGAAGAGAGCGAACGATCGATAAGACCCCCCCTACGGACGCCTGCAGTAAAGCCGGCTGGGACGCCGAGAAGAACCGCTACGGTGAGTGCGAGTCCGGCGAGTTCGATGCTCACGGGAAGTCGCTGCGCCAGCAGACTGGTCACCGATTGATCGGATTGAACCGACGTCCCCAGATTGCCATGCAGAATGTCGCGCATCCAATGCCAGTACTGAACAAGGAACGGGTCGTTGAGATGGTAGGTGGCGGTGAGCGATTGGACGAGCTCGGTCGTACGCGGTCGATTGCCGAGGAGCGCGTCGATTGGCGAACCGGGAGTTATCTGAAGTAGCCCGAAGATCATAAAGCTCACGACGATGAGGAGCCCGGCGACCGCCATTAATCGCCGGACTGCGAACCTCAGCACTTGCTGCCTCCTGGTGGACGTTGAAATATTGTCGCGGTGCGTCAGCTGAGCAAGAAGGGCAATCCACCGTTCTGGACGTCGGCGAGGCTCGCCGCGCCGGACAGCGTGAAGCCGCCGCTAACCGCGAATGGCCACGGCGCATTGAACAGCGCTACGTACGGCAAGTCGTCCGCCATCTGGGTGAGAATGGTTTGGGTCGCCTGCCACCGGGCGGACCTATCCGGAGACTTGGTGAGGACACCCCACGCCTGCTCGACGTTCGGCGGGTAGTAGTTCGCGGTGTTGGCACCGTTTGGCACCGCATTCGCCTTGCCTACGAGAATTCCCAAGAATTCCGCTGGTTCCCCAGTCCCTGCGCCTGCTCGGCTCGACAGCTGCATGCCGAGGTCCTTGTGCGCGTACAGCTGCGCGTAAAACTCGCTGAACTGCAGGGGCCTAAGTGTCACGGTGATGCCGATCGACTTGAGCGTGTGTTGGATGCTCTGGGCGGTCACGCTCGACGGATTGTCGGATGCTAGGTAGGGCAGTGTTGTCGTGAAGCCATTGGGATACCTCGACTTGGCCATCTCGGTCTTGGCCTGATCAAGGTCATAGTTGTATTCAGGCAGACCATCGAGGAACTGCTGGGCGGCGCTCAGTGACGGGGCGACAGCGCCCACCTTGCTAACATCGACCACGCTCTGCGCGACGTTTGCTTGGCCGTGATAAATTGCGTTCACAAGGCCGGAGCGATCGACCGCATGTGCGATAGCGTTCCGAACGTGCACGTCGTCGAATGGCGCACTGGCCACATCAAAGGATAGGTAGGTTACGAGCGCTGGCGGTAGCGAGTAGATCGTGGTGCCGGAAATTGCTTTCCACTGTGCAATCGTCGCAGGGTTAGTGATGAGTGCCCCTTGGATCGATCCCGATCTCATGGCTAACTGCGCCGTGTTGTCACTCGTGATAACTGTGAACTTGAAACTGCCAACCGCTGGCTTCGGACCCCAATACGTAGGATTTTGCTCAAGCGTGACGCCATTGCCAGTCCAGGCTACGAGCCGATACGGGCCGGTGCCAACCGGCACGGCGCTCTGCGTACCGAAGTCCTTAGAGTTGGCTTGCGCTTGCGACTGATCGTAAACGAACCCACCGCTCGCGATAATTGCGCGCGCCGTCGGGTCGTATGTCTTGAGCGTTACCGTGACCGTATTCGCGCTCGTCGCTGCCACCGACTTGATCGAAGTCAGGAATCCACCGTAAGGCGTGCCGGACGCGAAGTCTCTAGTTAAGCTCCACGCGACATCCTGAGAAGTGAGCGCGTCTCCGTTGGAGAACTTAACGTTTGGGCGAAGTTGATAGACGATGGTCGTGTCGCTGGGAGTCGTGACCGAGGTCGCCAGGCTTGGATTCAGCTTGCCATTGGCACCAAGCCGCTCCAATAGGTCGTTTGTAAGGGCATATATCGGTTGCGCACCGTTGGCGGCCGCCTTGCTGACATCCAATGAGCTGATGGGTGCCGACAATGCCATCGTAAAGGCCTTACCGTGTGGCGAAGGCGTCTTCGACGCCGAGGACGATCCTGAACTTGTACATGACGTCAACGCCACAACGAGCGTTGGAAGCGCGACCACTGTGAGCAATCCTGCTCGTGGACGATTCTTGCGTGCATGCGTTCCCATCCGGTCTCCCTTAAGTCTCTTCATCTGAGTCTCGCCCTTCCTCACCTGTTCGACATATCGAAAGCGCATTCCTGCTGCAACAACGAACCTCCGATGGCCTCCCGATCACCGCGGTAGACCCGTGCAACCAGCGCCCTCGCCGCTGCCGGCGAGGGGACGTCGCGTCTGCTCGGCTCCGGTTGGTAGATGAGTGTGCGCTCGCGACCGACCACGGAGTTCATTCCGATCCACGAAAGAGTGGGGCGAATGCTGTTCAACGCCACACAGTGGGGTCGGCCGAACGCCAGAACTCCACGTTGATGGGTAAACACTGGCCTTCCATCCGGGCGGCGGCCCGGCTCGTGGTGGGGTTGAGGACGGGTCGGGGCGTCTCTGCAAGTGGTCGTGGCGATCATGGCGCAGGTATGCGTCGATCGAAGTGAATGGTGAACGCTTTCCAGGCGCGAGCTCTGCGTCCCGACGTTTGGCCGCCGAAGCCGTCGAGATTGCGGATGGCGAGGTAGAGCACTGTGGCCCCCGCGGCTGCGGGCAATCGAGACACTGCGGATGCGCCAGGTCATCGGCTAATCGACCGCACACCGCCGCTGCCGTCAAGATGTTCTTCGTGTCGCGCACCGAAGGCGCCGGCTGTCCCCGATTTCGCTGCGACGCGCATACTTGCTCGCACCTCAGCGACCTGGATCGCCTGTCCGACGAAGATCGAGACCCGCTCGCCCAAGGTGTTAGCTATGTGCAGGCACGCCTCCGCGGGTGCGGTGATGGGCATCGCCTGAGAGACCTCGCGAGCTGCGCGCAAGAACGGGTCGTAGAACCGACCGATGGCCGGAGCGTCGTAGCTGTGCTCCTCCGCCAACGCACTGCGCCCACCGTTGGTGCGGCCACTGTCATTTCGAGCGCATTGAACTCGAAGTTGTCTGGGCCGACTCCGGTAGGCCATGCGGGTGTCGTCGCTGGCCTCGACGCGAAAGCACATCACCGATCGGCCGGTCGTAGGTGTCTGTCATGACGGGGTGGATCCACACGATACGGGTGCTCATCGATACTCCTCTTGTTGTGGTGGGTCGAGCAAGAGTCGGTCCAGGCCGCGGACCAGGCCGGCGATTTTGCTGACGGCCCCGTAGGGATGTGCACTGTCGCCGGTGTCCGGAGGAACTCGTTCGGTAGGCGCAGCACCGCCTCGGTCTGCCATCCCAAACCACCCAGGGGTACTGAGTGCAACTGGGTGGCGGCGACCGTCGCACCCTGCGCGCATCACATTGTCCGGCCAGCTGCGCCACGCGTAATGCCATTGCGGCGCCCGGGCGCCGGTCATCTGCACTGCGAGTTCGCCGACGGTTTCCTTGGGGCATTGGTCTTGTCGGCGGCGAGCGAAAGTCGATGTTCTCCGAGGTGGGCAGGAAGCGGGCGTCGAGGCAGGCGGCTGCCTGGGCCAACGCGGCAGTGAGGGAGAAGTTGCGGTCCCGCTGACACCGATGGATTGCGCCTCGTCCAGCCTTTCGAACTGATCTGCGGCCCTCGGGACGAACCGAGTACGGTGTTAACCCCAGCGAGCACCCCTTCCAGGGCGTGAGGAAAAGCCGAAGCGTGACCGTATCGTCGACCAGCGCGTCGCTGTCAGGACGAGTGGTGAGAGCCTCAGCAACGCTTGGCGTAGACCTCAACCAGCCCGTCTGTGCCGGTCACTGCCAGCCGTTGCCCGGCGGCGGACCGTGCGGACGCCAGAGATCAACGTGAACCCGAGGGTCGGTTACCAAGGCTTCGGCGACCACCCTACCCGTACGACCGATTAGGCCAGTCAAGCAAACATTGATCATCAACGAGCGGTCAGCGGTCGGAACTGCGCTAGCGGGAGCGGTGCAGCCCCTGCCGATCGCGTTGACGGGCTCCAGAGTGGGCTGGTCGGGCGATTCGTGGTCTTCAGGCCGGCCCGAGGGATGTAGGCGACGGCGCAGGTCCGCCAGTCGAAGCCATGCCCAGCCAACGCTGCAATTGAACGCACCCGCTTCCGGCGCGTCGGCCTCAATCACGCCCACGTGACCGAGCGATGTGACAGACATAGGACAGGCTAATCGGAACCGCATCCATGATCCGGACCCTTTCGGGACCAACCCTCCCAACCGCGTTAGCAGCGATAAATGAACGTATCGCGTGGGTCGGCGCCCGCGCGTTGGCTGATCGTCCACGGCAGGCATGCGTGCGCCGCTTATGTTGGTTTCTAGACGCTCGCACTTCCTGGCGCACGAGCACCGAACTTCGCAGCTGTCGAGGCCCCTCGCGTTGAGTTCTTTGACACGACAAGCCGCCTTGCGTTCTCGTCGGCGTCAATCAGCCTGCGACCGGCGCGGGGTGTTGAGATCTCGGTGGGAGTCCTACCAGCCGGAATGACACGCCACAGGCGCCCTGGGTCGTCGAGGCCGGCCGAGAAGCCCGGTAGTCGATCGTTGACGTGACGCGCGACTGCCTTCAGGTCAGGATCGCTCCCCCGTTCGGTTACGGCTGAAAGTCAGCCGGCGTCGTGGCTGAGGCGCTGGCGTGCAAGGCTTAGCGCGGCGGCGAGCGGGGTTATCCCTTCGCGGGCGGCGGCGTCGAGCAGCAACTGTGTCGTTGCGCCGATGCCCTGAACCCGCGCCGAAACTGTCACCGCGTCCATGCCTTGGCTGTCGGCGAGGATCGCCGAGATCGCACCGCCGGCGTTGACAACAAAGTCCGGCGCCCAGACGATGCCGCGGGACGCGATCAACTCAGCAGTCTCTGGGGAGGCGAGCTGGTTGTTCGCTGGCCCGATGATTGCCTTGCAGGTTAGGTCGGCGACGCCAGCAGGCTCTAACAGACCTCCCACTCCTGCCGGGATGAGGACGTCGGACGGCTCGTGAAGCGCCTGCTCAGTCGTTGGAATCCATCGGGCGCCGAGGTCATCAGCGAGCCGAGATTTTCTAGGGTCGACGTCGGTCACCGTGACCTCCCCGCCGGCCGCCACGAGACGGGCTGTTAGGCGGGAACCGACCTGTCCAAGCCCTACCACAGTGAAGGTGCGGCCGGCCGGCTGGCGCGAGCCGAACACCCAGTTCAGGACTACTTCAAGCGCGGCGTAGACGCCGTTGGCGGTGGGTTCCGCCGGTTCACCTGCACCGCCAGCCGAGCTGGGGAGCCCGAGCGCGTGTTGCGTGCGTTCGCGCACGACCATGATATCGGCGGTGGACGTACCGATGTCTTCGGCCGTTCGGTAGATGCCTCCGAGCATCTCCACAGCGTCGCCTAAGTCGAGCAACGCGGCCCGTCGCCGGTCGGGCGTCAGTTCCTCCCCCGGCGACAGCGCGATGACGGACTTACCGCCCCCCGTGGGGAGGCCGGCAACAGCACACTTCACTGTCATGGCGGCGGACAGTCGCAGCGCATCCAATGCTCCTTCCCGCCACGTGGGGTAGGACCAAAGCCGGCATCCGCCGAGTGCGGGACCCAGCTTCGTGGAGTGCACAGCAACTGTGATGGGGATTCCGGAACGAGATCCTCTGCTGACGAGGACTCGTTCGTGTTCCCAGTTGCTGAAGTCCAGTGCCACCTCGGTAGGCAGCGTCGCCGCGGTCATCGGGCCGCTCCATCCAGCGAATCGGGAATCGTCGACGGGCGTTGCGTCAGCGCTTCCGCGAGTGCGGCGTGGTAACGGTCAATATTGTTCATCTTGATCTCCTCGTAGCCTCGGATCATGGTGGCCAGTCCGGCAATTTCGACGGCCCCGGTCAGCGACTCGGCCGTCAGTTCGCGCAGTAGCTGGTGGATCAACTTTCGATATTCCTCGATGAGGCGCCTCTCCGTGCGTCGAACGACGGTGGCGCCGAAGGGGTCAAATATCGATCCTCGCAACCGTCGGGCCGCGTACAGGGTTCTAAAGATCGGGTCGAACCAGGGGCCGAGGGAGACCTTTCTTTGCAGCCCGAGCGCCCGGAGCAGCGGTGGGTGCAGCTGGTAGCTGACTCGCGCGTCGGGGCCGAACTCTTCGGCGAGCTCGGAGCGAAGTTCGGATCGCAGGCTCAGCCGCGCCACTTCGTACTCGTCTTTGTACGCCATGAGCGTGTACAGCGCCGTTGCGACCGTGTCCGTGAGCGAAAGCTCGCTGTTCAGCGGCGCTTCCACGGCTCGTACGCCTTCCACATCGGTGAGATAGCGGCGGGCGTATGCAGTGTTCTGGTACGCGATCAGTTCGAGAACGCGGCGCAACACGGTGGCGTACGCCGGGTCTGCCGTGCCCAAGCCCGTGTGGGCCGCGACGAGGGCAGCCGCAGTCTCCGTAGCAGCGGAAGCCGTACCGGGGTCGACGCTAGATTGCGCCGCTTGTGTTGTGGCCTCCGACGAGATGAGCTGGGCCCGGCCAAGATCGAATGCACGGAGGTTCGCTTCGACTTCGATCCCGTTGAGTTCCACCGCACGCTGGATCGCGGCTACGGTCAAGGGCAATGTGCCGGCCTGGTACGCAGCCCCGACAACGATCATGTTTGCGTACTGCTCGGAGCCGAGGTGGTGGACGGCTAGCTCGAACGCGTTCAAGTAGATGGTGCGGGCGCATGCAGCGTCGATGGCTGATCCGAGCTTGTGCATAATAGGGAACTGCACCGATGTATTCGTGACCATCCGACCGGTCGGCACCTCAGACGTGGACACGACTGCCGTCGTGTGATCCGGGGATGCGGCCCGTAGATAGGTGGGATCGGCAGCGACCAGCGAGTCGCATCCGAGATAAAGATCGGCGCCCCCGTCAATTAGTCTGGCCGCGCGAGGTTCGCCGTCTGCGGTGATGGTGAGGTCGGAGATGACGGCGCCACCCTTCTGCGCAAGGCCGGTCTGGTCCAGACCATGCGCAAATTTGCCGTCCAGCAGCGAGGCCGTCGCAAGGATCTGTGCCACGGTGACGACCCCTGTACCGCCGACGCCTGCGATCCGCACGCGAATCCGATTCGGGTCGCCACAACGTGAGACAGGATCAGGCAGCGGGGCGGTCGCTGGAACAGATCGGGGCACCCGCTTGTGCTTGCGTGGGGCGGAAGGCACATCCACGGCAAGGAATGATGGACAGTCGCCGGTCAGACAGGAGTAGTCGAGGTTACAGGTGGACTGGTCGATGCGGGTTTTACGTCCGAAGTCGGTGTTGACAGGCTGCACCGACAGGCAGTTAGATTTTCGTCCGCAGTCGCCGCAGCCTTCGCAAAGGCGTTCGTTGATCACGATGCGCCGGTTGGGTGTCTCGGCGGTTCCGCGCCGCCGCTTGCGTCGCTTTTCCGCAGCGCACTCCTGGTCATGGATGAGCACGCTCACGCCTGTCACGGCCTCAAGACGTTTTTGGACGGCGGCGCTTTCGTCGCGGTGCCGCACCTCGACGCTGCGCGGCAAACCCCGGCGAATGCGCTTGGGTTCGTCGGAAGTCACGATGATCTGCGCAACGCCCTCACTTTGCAGCAGGCTCACAAGGTGGGGCAGAGGAAGCTCCCCGACAACGTCTTGCCCGCCGGTCATTGCGACAGCAGAGTTGCGCAATAGCCGGTAGGTGATGTTGACGCCTGAGGCTACCGCTGCGCGGATAGCCAGGCTGCCGGAGTGCGCGAACGTGCCGTCGCCCAAGTTCTGTATGAAATGCTGCTGCGCGACGAACGGCGCCATTCCGATCCATTGGGCACCCTCTCCACCCATCTGGCTCAGGCCGGTGACGTCGCCGACCTGCTCGGGCGACATGAACAACACCATTGCGTGACAACCGATTCCGCCGCCGACGAGCGTGCCGGCGCTAGCACGGGTAGAGGAATTGTGGGGGCACCCGGAGCAGAAGTACGGCTCCCGCCGCTCGGCGATATGCAGCGTGGTGCGTTGCCTTACGGCGGATGGCGTGAACGCTTGTACCGATGGCAGGTCGAGGTGGGCGCTGATGCGTGCCGAAAGCCCTACTGCTGCAGAGACCGGGTCCAATTCGTTGACCGGGGTGAACAGCGTCCGCCCATCTGGACTCCGTTTACCGCTAATCGTAGGGGCGCCAGCGCGGCCGTAGAGGGCGCTCTTGATGGCGTCCTCGATGAAGGGCCGCTTGTCTTCGACGACGACGATCTCCGTCAGACCGCGGGCGAAAGCTAGCATCTGCTCCGGGTCGAGGGGATAGACAGCGCCGAGTTTGAGCAGTCGTAATCCGTAGCGCTCAGGGTGTCGTGGCTCGAGACCAAGAAGATCGAGCGCACTGATCACGTCGAGGTATGTCTTGCCCGAAGCGACGATCCCGATCGTCGCTGTCGAGTCTCCGGACACCACATTTAGGCCAGATCGGCGTATGTACTCTACTGCGGTCGGGAGCCGGATCAGGATCTGGCTGCGTTCGAGGTTCATGAGTTCCGCGCCGAGCAGGCGAGCGGACGGTTGGTGGCTGTAGGCCGCCCTAACGCCGGTCATATCTGCTCGTTGCCATGGGCTCGGCGCAAAGGTACGGGACCCGTCGGCGACCGCTGTGGCCACCTTGACGGCGGACCACAGCCCGCTGGCGCGGGAGAGCTCCACTGCGTGCAAGCCGAAGTGGATGATTTCACTGGGGTCGGCTGGCGCGAGGGTCGGCATAAGGAGGTCCGCGAGCGCGTACTCCGAGCTACAGGGAACGCTTGAGGACTTGGCACCGGGGTCGTCTCCGACGAACGCAACGGCCCCGCCGGCGGCCGCCGTGCCGATGAGGTTGGCGTGTCGCAGCGCGTCAGTTGCGCGGTCGAGGCCGGGAGCTTTGCCGTACCAGAAGCTGCTGATTCCGGCGGTTTTCAGCGTTGCAACCGTGGCGGCGAGCTGTGTGCCTGACACGGCCGTTGCAGCGAGTTCCTCGTTAAGAGCCGGTACATGAACTACCTGGTGATCGACAAGCAGGCGGGACTGGCGGCTTAGCTCTAGGTCGAGTCCGGCCAGGGGCGAACCTTCGTATCCGGACACATAGGCGGCAGACCTATGGCCGGATCGGTGGTCGTATCTCTGTCGTTCCAGGATCATCCGCACGAGGGCCTGAATGCCAGTCAAGTGGATAGTTCCTGGGTCGGTGAGGTACCGCTTGTCGAGGTCGTAATCAGCCCGAGGCAGCTCAGGACAGGGCGAGGGTGAGGTCACGGGCACCTTCATTCAACAGGAGCACTCGGGCAACAGCAGATCTTGCCCAGCTGGTTCCAGAAGTGTAGGAACTAGAGGATCATTGGCCGAGTGTTAGCGATAGTCTTCTGGTCAATAGCCCACAAATATTGGGCCAATCGCGCTTTGGAGTGGCCGGGTGAGCATTAACCGCAACGCAGTAGACCTCGACGACATAGATTTCGCCCTGCTTCGGTTGTTAGTCGACCGGCCTCGCGACGGGATGCGCGAGTACGCGCGGGTTCTGGGGGTTGCCCGCGGCACCGTACAGAACCGAGCAGCCAGGCTGATTCGGCAGGGCGTGGTGCGCAACTTCGCCGCGGACGTGGACCCTGCGGCGCTGGGCTACCCGGTTCTCGGGTTCGCGCACTTACATCTTGCCCAGGGCCGACTGGAGGCGGTCAGCACCGCACTGGCGACGATCCCGGAAGTGATAGAGGCGCATTCCATCACTGGCGACAGCGACGTGTTTTGTCGCGTTGTCGCACGCCATCATCTGCACTTGGAGGATGTCGTGCAGCGCATTCTCGGCTTGCCCGGCGTCGTGCGCATTCGCACCGAGTTGGCGCTTCATGAGCGAGTCGCTCGCCGGATTCTGCCGTTACTTGACGGACCGGTGAATGCGAGCGGCTGACCTACCCGCACAGCAACGGTGAGCGAGCGCGTAACGTTCGCGCTCCTAGCCCCTTAGGGTCGTCGACCCGGCCCTGCCTGATCCCGTACTCGCTCGGCTAATCGCGGGTGGTAGTACGGCGCGGTCGCGTCGAATGGACATCACCTTCGGTGCTTTGAACTTTCGGTGCGCGATCGCTGGTCCGCGCGTCGCCAGGCAGCCTGCCCGGTGCACGCTTCACGGTGTCGATGGCCTTTGCGATCAGTGCATCGAACTCGATGGTCGCGCTATTGCGTGCGCTCAATCCGCGGAGCAGGTCCCGAGCGAACAGAGTGGCGATCTCCTCGACCGATTTAGACCCGTCCGGCCGGTACCACGTCCATGCGTAATTGCACATGCCAAAGACCTGCAAAGCAGTCATCTCTGGGTCGGAGCTGTTGAACGCCCCTTGGCGTACACCGGCACGGATGATGCCGACCAGGGTCTTCGTGTATCGGGTGCGTTCTGTGCGCACGTACTCGTTGAGTCCGCCGTCGAAGAGACGGACAAGCTCCCTCAGGCAGGCCAGACTCGCCGCTCGATCGTCGCGGTGAGCGGCCAACAGGGCGTAGATCATCGCGACCACCTGGGTTACTGGGTCGTCGAGTTCGGACTGGATGTAGGCAGTCTCGGCGAACCGTCGTCCGAAATAAGCGACGTGCACTTCCCCGAGCAGCGCTTCCTTCGTCGGGAAATGGTGAAAGATCGTCCCCTTCACCAGCCCGAGCTCGGTCGCAACCTCGGCCAGGCTCGTCTCGGCGTAGCCACGATCAGCTACGTGCTCAGCAAACACGCGAAGGATAGCGTCCCGCGAACTCGCCTTCGGCCAACGACCCGCCACCGCGCCACTGTATCCGTCTCGCGCCGGTCGCCGTTATCAGTGACGCAGCTCGCAAAGCATGGCTGACTGGTTGGTCAGTCAGTTAGTTTCGGCTCGACCATAGGGCCCGATGTTGTGAGGGAGAACGCCATGCTTGTAGTTCCAGAAGCTCCCCACCTCGTCGGCAGTATCTGGAGTGGGCCTGTCCGCGTTGCCGGATGCGACGTAGACCGCGGCCCGGTCATCGACGCGCCGACCGACCGGCGGCCGACCCTCGTCTGGCAGGACGTACGGGCGGTGCACGGTGTCTGAGTCGGGTTTCTCCTTCGGCGCCGTCCCGCTGCCCGGACTGCCGACAAGGGTCGCGATCTGCGAGGTCGGCCCTCGGGACGGATTGCAGAACGAGCCGACGATTCTGCCGGTAGAGGTCAAGGCCGAGTTCATCGCTCGACTCGTTGATGCCGGAAACACGATCGTCGAGACAACCAGCTTCGTGCACCCGAAGTGGATTCCGCAGCTCGCGGACGCGGAGCAGCTATTGCCGTCGATCACGCCCTCGCCTGGCGTCCGCTATCCGGTGCTCGTGCCGAACGAGCGAGGGTTGTCCCGCGCCATCGACCTTGGTGTGCGTGACATTGCGATCTTCGGCAGCGCCACCGAGACCTTCGCCAGACGCAACCTCAACCGAACCGTCGACGAGTCTCTGGAGATGTTCGCCCCAGTCGTAGCGCGCGCCCGCGAGAGCGACCTGTCAGTACGCGCGTACCTCTCTATGTGCTTCGGCGACCCGTGGGAGGGGGAGGTCCCTGAAACACAGGTAGTGGCGGTAGCCACCCGCATGATGGACCTCGGCTGCACCGAACTCTGCCTCGGGGACACGATCGGTGTGGCCACCCCGGGTCGCGTGACCCGCATGCTAGCCAGGCTCGTAGCCGCCGGCGTCGCCATCGACCGGATAGCCGTCCACTTCCACGACACCTACGGACAGGCGCTCGCCAACACCCTTGCCGCGCTGCAATGCGGTCTCACGACAGTCGACGCCTCCGCCGGTGGGCTTGGCGGGTGCCCCTACGCAGGCAGCGCGACCGGAAACCTCGCAACCGAAGATCTTATATGGCACCTCCACGGCCTCGGCATCGAGACCGGAGTCGATCTGCAGAAGTTGGTCGACACGAGCATTTGGATGGCCGAGTTGCTCGGTAGACCCAGCCGATCGCGCGTGGTAACCGCGCTCACCCCGTCCTGAATTCCTGATGAGACACTGATCATGGACAAAGAAACAACGGCCCAGCACGCTGAGCAAGCTGCGTCAGCCCCGAGGCTGTGCGCCCCGGCGATCAGTATGGAGGGAACGCAGCATAGGCCGAATGCTCCTACAGCAATCGTGCCGCCGGTAAACCCAAGCTCGGTAGGTCGTCCATCGTCGCGGCCCGCAGGCGGCTGATAGCCGGCAAGTGGCTAAACAGCGCCCCGCCAGGACGGTTCACACCAGCAGAGCCATGCGCCGCCCGAAGACAATGGCACGAGTCTCTGTGAGGGTCGACAGCAGCCGCCGCACCGGGGGCCGGCCGGCCGGACCAGTCACAGCGCATGGGCTAGGGGGTGGGCTGGATGTTGATCGAGACGATCTTCGCTGCGAACGAGATTGCGGAGTTCCTCGTCGAGTTGCGGGGGTACATTCGCCCGGGTTGATGCCGGCCTTCGGGACTACCGCTTCAGCCTGATCACGGCTTTCTCTGATCGCAATACCCTGGGGCTGACGCTTGGCTGTGAGCGGGCAGGATGCAGCGGCCATCAGGGGCTAACCGCCGAGCCGCCACGGCTGCGATCGCCCGATGCCTGGTTTGGCAATGGCTTCGCAAGGCGACAAGTCTGGACGGCGGCAGGGCAATTGACCGTCCCCTCCTAGGTAAGCTAACCGCCCTAGGAATACGCCACTGTCGAGTCAAATCTGCCAGGCGTGTACTAGCCGCTGGCGGATGCTGGCAATATCTTTGAAGCGACCGAAATCATGGAGGACCTTCGGCAATTTCCTACAAGCTGCGCGCACAGCCGATACATGGCGAAATGGGCGCAAACGATGGAACGGGCCCATCTGCGTCCACGGGCGAATCGACACGCCGGTCCGCGTCTCAATTACTCACGTCCGATTAGACCGATCCGCGGAGCACCTATACGAATGCCCATCCCGATTTGGGACGCGTACATCAAAGCTAAATAGAGGATGAACAAACAACGTCGTTCTTCGCCGCCCCCGCGATGGCGAAGGCCCCGACCTCTATAGTCTTGTCTACTGCCGAGCGGCAGATGTCAGTACGACGCAACGCTGGGCGGTCGGCAGCGTGTAACACGGGGAAATGGAATGCCAATTCGAATCAGCGACGGTACAGTACTGCATTCCTTTAACGAAACCATTCCGCGCGCCGCTTCGCACGGTGAGAAGTATCTTCGGGCCGTTGCGAACGGGGTTCAGGAATACGAACCTCCAGTCACAATGTCGATCGACTTCTTCTCATCGGGCGGATTTCGCTCTCCGCAAATACAATGTTTGGTGGTTGAGCCAACGAGCCCCCGCCTGCGTCACTATAAGGCAGCCCACTATGGCGCTCCCTCAGGCGCAAGCCTCAAGGTCGGCTGGTATCTCGTGGGTGCCGAGCGCGCAGGAGGACGCCAGATTGGCTATTTCAATCTTGGTGCAGCGACCGATTTGGATGTAGACGAAGTGATGTCCATCGTTGAAACCGTCCACACGTACGCGGTGCTTCCTGCTATCCAGCAAATTGTGGACTTGCTCCAGCATGGTCACCAACACCCAGGCGGTTTTCTCGGAGTATGAGTAACCTCGAAGCCAAGGAGATTTTTAGTTATGGGCGCTTTTTTCGGACTAATTTTTGGTCTTTATTTCATCGGCGTGATGCTAACGTGGCCATACTTTTGGGCTAAGAAGACAGACCGGTCCCAGGCACCAATAGTGCGGCGTGGTCTCGGTCTCGCATACGCATTCGGCTGGCCCTATCAGACGTTCGCCTACTTCAACGGAAAGCAGCAAAGTCAGGCTGCAGGCGCAGAGCGCAGCGTCGCTCACGACCGCATCATTGGAGGCGGCCCCCCGCAGCCATCCACGGATCGGGATGAGCCTATGCCTTTCAAAATCCAAAATCCGTTCGATAGCTAGAGTACTGAATCACCAGTTATGAATCCTCGCGCCGGTCGTCGTGCGGGCCCTATTGCCGCCCTCGAGTGGGCCTCCGATCCACCAATATGGACTGGTGATGGGCGGTTCTTGGAAGCTCCGGACTACTACTGGGGTGCCGCCGCGGTGGAGCTTCTCGCCGCCCCGAGGCTGGAGGCAGGTCAACAAGCGTCCTTGAATGGACACGAGCATCGTCAGCTCGCTGCGCGAATCGTTCGCAGCTTGCAGGCTTGGCAGAATGCGGGAAGCCTAGAGCTCCGTTACATCTGGGGTGGGACCGGGCACCGACTACGGGTGCTGATCATCGGACGAGCGCTCGGAAGCCGACTTGAGACAGCGCGCAGCTGGGCTGGCCAAATGGTCGAAAACGCCGTCGCGCTATTCCCTCCAGGCTACGAATTCAGCTCCGTCCAATCGCCGCTTCCAGCAGGCATCGAATCATGGGTCGAGATCGAGCGTGCAGAAGAAACCCGGGCTACCGGGCCCTTCGTGCCAACCGACGTAGCCAGTTACTACTACCTCATACACCCGTTGGGCGGCTCCGGCAGTGGCTGGCCAAGCTTGGCGAACGCGCTGGCCTCAATTGACCAACCGGGTTTCCTGAGCATCGTCCTCCTACCAACCGCGATGACTGACCTCGAGCGTCGGGCGGTCGATCACGTGTGTTCGATCGCGACCCATTTGGCAGCGCCGCAGCAAACCTACGACTTCTTCGGCAACCAGATCGTGAACCCACCGGATGCAGGCGCCCAGGCCGTCCTGGCAGCCTGGCAGCGATTCCCCGAGCGCATGGGTGTTCTGGCCCGTATCGGGGTAGCCGCGCCTAGGCATGAGCTGCAGCGGATTGCGTCGCTGGTTGGCTCCATCGTCACCGAAGGCACCGATCAGTCAGATAACCCGCTGCCCGCCAAATTCAGTCTCGTAAACGACGTCAGCGACTCTGAGGCCTGGCAGACGGCGACGCTCGGACTGGTCTTCCCGAGACGGCGCCACCCCGTCTGGTCGATGTCCGATGACCAGGCACCCATCACTTTGGAGCGCATGCCGTACTTCTTCAGTGAGCAGGAAGCGGCCGGTTTATTGATGCTGCCTGTGCCAGACGAACAGGGCGTTGCCGGGATGCCGTTATCACGCCGTGCCGCCGTCCACCGCGAGACGGTGACGGTGACCGGTTCAGCAGCGCCGGGGCTGCATCTTGGCTCGACGCTCCACCGCGGTCGGCGAAGCCGCCAGGTTGTTTTGCCGCTCGCGGCCATTAATCGACATGCGCTGATCGTCGGGGCATCAGGCTCTGGCAAGACGACCACGGTACTCAGCCTTCTCGTTCAGCTTTGGCGTGACTTCCGGATTCCCTTTCTCGTTATCGAGTCGGTTAAAACCGAGTACCGGTCGCTGCTCGGCACTGCAGGACTTGATGAACTGCTCATCGTCACACTCGGCAACGAAGGTCTTTCACCCCTGCGATTGAACCCCTTGGATCCACCCGCTGGCGTGCGCTGCGAAATACATCAGAGCGCCATCATCGCGTCGCTCAAGATGGCGTTGCCGCTATTCCCACCACAACCAGAGATCCTGGCCAAGGCACTTCCTGAGACCTACTACCGCGCCGGGTGGGACGACGACACCACCGGCGCCGATGGAGTTGCCCCGCCGACTTTGCGTGACCTGATGAATGTCTACCAGGCAGTCTTCGACAAGGCTGGCTACGAGGGGGAGGCTAGAAACATCGGCCGCGCTTTCAAGGTGCGTCTCGAGAGTCTCTTGCAGGGCAGTAGAGGCAAGCTGTTAGATACCGTGCGTTCATCAGATTTCCCGTCGTTGATGGCCCGTCCGACGGTGATCGAGATGAACGACATTCATGACGCTGACGAGAAGGCTGTGTTGGCGGCATTCGTGCTCGACCGAGTGCGGTCAGCTGCCAAACGGCGGGGATCCACCGGCGGCCAGCTCCGACATGTCACCGTGGTCGAGGAGGCGCACCGCCTACTTGCGAAGGGAAACCTTGGCTCGGACGATGCGGCTTCTACTGCACATGCACGGGCAGATTCGGTCCGGGGCTTCTGCGAAGCCATCGGTGAGCTCCGCTCACTCGGCGAAGGTTTCATCTTGAGCAGCCAGAGTCCGGGGGCGCTCGCGGACGCGGCCGTCGCCAACACGGGCACACGAATTCTGCACCGTATGGAGAGTTCGGTAGACCGCAACGCGATGCTCGATGACCTGGACGCAAGCGACCAGACCCGCGAGATTACCGCTCGGCTGACGAAGGGTGAAGCGATCGCCCGCTGGCCCGAACAAGATGAGATCGAACTAGTCCAAGTAGAACCCAGTCCTGGCGTCGACAGCGGCCGGCAGGTCCCGGATGAGACCGTCATCGAGCACATGGGTGACCTCCGCCGACAGACTATGCGCCTGCTGCCATATAGCCTTTGTGCGTCTGAAATCTGCGCGACTGGATGCCGTACGGACGTCCGACGTGCAGGCGGTCGTATCGCGGACGAGCTCGGCGTAGAAGCCCGGGAACTCTGGCGCGGCAACCTCGCTGGTACTGGCGACGCCGTTCGTCCGATCTTGGAGTTGCTAAGCAAGACCAGCGACCATGATGTGCAGCGAGCCTATTGCGGTGCCGTCCACCTCTCAATTAATGGTGATGCCTTCCGCCTACGCCCAGGCATCGACGACCGCCCAACACTTATTCAGTCAGCTCGCGAGGTGGTGCAGGATCAGCACCAGTGAAGCCAAAGAATCGAACGTTGAAGATTCACGCGAGGTCAAAGGGCCCGTTGAAACGGATACCGAACGGCTCCGCGCCGACGCCGCGGCCTGGGGCCGGGAGGTACTACACGGCTCAAGCCCGGAGTCAAAGGAAACCCCAACATCTGTCAGTAACGGCAGACGTTTAGAAGCCGGGACCCCGCCCGCTCGGTCACGCGCGACGCAGCCAGCTGACCACCGCAACTACGCAGAAATCGAAGACTCGGCTTCGGACCGAGGCGAAGTCGGCCTACCGAGGAACAACCGTGGCGACATCCCCCATCGGGACTCGATCCGCGAAGCTCTGGATGACCGGGTAGGAACCGATCAACACGCCGCAACCATCGCACAGCGGATTGGTGGCGGTCAGATACTGCGTGCACAACCTTACGACGGAACAGCTTCCGCGCATGAGCAGCGCCGCAGACCGACGCCCGATAAAATCCTTATCGAAGCCAACGAAGACCCCCGTGCGCACCAAAAGGCGCTACCCAAAGGTGAGCGGCGGCGCGAGTACCGGTCCGTTAGCCGCTCGCCAGAACTCTCCGAGGAGGCGCGCAGAGCGATTCACGACTACACCGTCATGAGGTACGCCGTAGTCAACGCCGCGCTGCGGTCAGGTGACTCCAGGCTGCTTGAACACAACAGGACTGAGATTGATGCGATCGACGTCGGATTGACCGACCTGCCCATATATCACGGACTTGTCGAACGGGGAACTGACCTCAGTCAGGAACAAGCAGCTCGCTATGTCCCAGGAAAGATCGTCACCGAGCACTCGTTCCTCTCCACGAGCCAAGAATCGCGAGAGACGTTTCCAGGCAACACGCATTTCTACATCACTTCGAAGAATGGCCGAGATGTTAGCGAGTGGTCGGCTGTACCGCAGGAAAAGGAAGTGCTATTTCAGCGAGGAACACAATTCGAGGTTCGCGCGAATCTCCTTGACCAAAATAGCGGTGAGCGTATAATCGTGCTTAGAGAAATAAACAGAAAGGAATAGTCATGGGTGCATTCGTCGACGAAGCCATGCGAGACCCGTACATACAGTCCCTCCCTCCCTCAGATCAGGCAGAACAGCGAAAGATCTTTGAACGAGTCGAAACAAACATGGCGTCGAAGAAGCAGAATGAGACTCAAATGAGCCCAAAATTTCAAGGGCCAATAGGATCTCCCGAAACGGATGAGGATCAGCGGGCCAACTAACGATCGTCATTCCATCTCTTAAGGAACCATGCATACGGTCGCGTAAATTGGTCCGGAAATCCTCGGCTCCGTTCGACTAGAAGCGCCGCCAGCTCGCCCGCTCCGCGCGCTAACACACCGCCGGCCCGCGGCCGCGGTGGTCGTCCTTTCGTTGCGAGGCTTTCGCTACCGCGACCACACGCCGGAAGTTCCCGCGCCGAGCCTTCATGGCCCCGGGGACCTGAGCGGCGCGGAGCAGCTTCCCCGTTATCCCGCCGTTCGCGCAGGCGACCTTTGCCAGGACCATGCCGGTCACGCCCGCGTAGCTCGTCGCCCTTAAGGCCGTGACCGGGCGCACGCCGTCGGCATCGTGACGCTCGAGCACGTTCGGTCTTCGGGGTCGTGCTGCAGCCCGATAACTGCCGACCTCTCGATAGGCGGAAATGGTGTTCATACGTTGCCTCGCAGTCTTCAAGGGAGACCCTCCGCGGTGCGGTCATTGGTTGGCACCAGCACCGTCATAGCCGGGACCTCGACGACCAGCTCGACACGACGACCGAGCGTCGGGACTTCATCTAGCCACCAGCGGGGACCTACACCTGGCCACTACCGAGGACTTTCCCATTCCCACGGACACCCGCCCCTGGTAAACACTCGCCTGCCAACTCGCCGTCCAGGCCTGGGAAGTCGGAGCATGAGTCCGGTCCTCGGGCAGCGCTCACCGATCGGCTAAGCCGGGCAGATCGAAGAGAGCGACTTCCTTGGAAGACACCGCCGAGATCGAGATCGGGTACCCGAGCGAGGATGCACGCCGGTCCAGCTCCTCGGCAAGGGACCACAGAGTGCTCGGCTCTCGTCGGTACCATCGCACGTTCTCGCCAGGTCTTGAACCTAACTTCGTGATGAATCCGCCCTGTGACAACCTGGTCATGGGCCGCTGCACACTACTCGCATTCTTCACCCTCACGGCCGCGGCCACATCCGCAATGGTGAACTCACTCGTCATATATCCGACCGCCAACACAATCGGCAGCAGTAGCTTCTGACCGAATACCGCCCGTGACAGCGGCTCCAGCCGGCTGACATGCGCGGTGTCAAGTGTCCGCATACGCAAAGCGTAACGCGTAACGCGTAACGCGTCTTCGTCGGCGCGCCTGAGCGCAGCGGTAGGTTGCCTAGTGTCTACTGGCGAAGTGCACGCGAAGCGTTCGGGTGGCCTGTTTGCGGCACTGACGGCGGACACCTTCTCCGGCGGTGTGGGCCACCGTCCTGGTAGTCGACGAGTCTTCTCCCAAGTTTTACAGGCGGTTCGTCCCCTGTGCCTCGGCAGGGCGCACACTTGCCTCTCAAGCACCTACTCGCGTCGGGAGAGCCACCGTGCGGGCAAACGCGACTCTCAGTGCGAGGCCTCTAGGCGTCTCCGCCCTTCGAAACAATGCGCGGTTGATGACGGCCTACGCGTTCCCACGTCCAGTGGCGGCAATCTTGAAAAGTGATCGTGGCCGACCGCGCATCGGCGAGCGGAGTATTTGGTGGTACCTGCCACGTCTCGTCGCTCTTCGGCTCCATGCGGACGTTAGTCGGCGTCAGCGGATCATCCCTACCGATTACAACTGCGTGGAGTTCAATAACTTCGAACGAATGATTATATACGGTCAAACCACCCGTTGCTCTATCATATCGGATTTGCACGTTTTGCGCGGTTGTCTCGGCCGCAAGGTTAGTCGCGTGATTCCTGTCAGCTCGCCGATTCCACCACACCGAGTTCACAAACGACGCGGCCGAGATAGCCAGGCTGACGCAAGCGATAACAACAGTGGCGGTCATCAGGCACGTCTCCCCCGATCGGCGGTTCTAGATTGCGATGCCGACACTTACCGAGTAAGACATATCAAAAGTGACGTCCGGCGCATCAATGAAGCAGTTGGACAACACGACGAGAATCGCGTTGATAGCGAGGATTCGAACGTCGGCTGCTCTGCCCACGTCGCGCCGTTTAGGAATCTGTCGCGGAACCGACAGCTGATTCGCGAGGCTCACGATCGGAGCGTCGTCGGAAAACGGCGGCGGCAAGGGCAACTTCGCTCGCCGTTTGTTCCCGAGAGTCTTCTTGGCCTCGTGCAGGTATCCATCCAACTCGCGAGGCTCCACGAAGCCGCCTACAACTTCACGCTCGGTTACCCACAACGCCGTCGCATGATCGATCCGACTAAGCGCCAGGTGTCGATCTTCGTAGGTGCTGCTGTCACTGTCCAAGCGGTCTCGGCTCTCGACAATGAACGGGTCCGCCATAGCCGCCGACCTTTGAGCGACGGTCTGAAGCCTAGAAAGTTCGTCGCGCTGCCCACTCGTGTAGCTACCCGTCCTTCGCAGCAGCGCCCATTGGTCGCGAAGCGCCTTAAACGCGTTCAGCGCGGCGTCGATTTCGGGCTCGTACGACCGCCGTTGATCGGGCTTCGTCAAATCTCTCATCCTCCATGGGGGCGCCCGAACAGTATCGGCAGCTCAGGAACGCTATCACACCACACCTGCGCCGGAGGTTGCTTGCTATAGCACAATCGATATGCAGGCATTATAATAATTAACGCAACATTAACAGGAGGTGCAAAAATGCATTACGAAGGTTTGGAAAGTAACTCGGTGGACAAAATGAAAGTCGTATTTGAGGGGTCGGATGAAATTCAGTCACTAGGAGTGGCCTGCTCGGAGCTCGCGTCTACACAGCGAAGGAACATCGAGGAACAACCATACTTCTTACTCGGCGTCCGAGCGATGCGGGCAGCCACAGAAGGCGTTGAACCTCGGCAACTATCACTAGCAGGCACAGAGGCCGCGGTCGCTCTTCGCGCGATAAGATTATGGGCCCGCGACCTCGGCGTTTCGGAGTCCACGCACAGCAAGCCCTATGTTCGGTCCTGGAAGCAGGCCAAAACTCTCGAGCTCCAGTTGGCGGCTAGTTAGAAAGGCAATCCCAAGTCGGCCGATCGATTAGCAGGCCGCTAATGAATATCTTCGCCGCCGCCTCTAAACAATGATCTGAAAGGGATAGAGCGGTGGCTGGTTCTTTCGCACATGTGCACTGTCTGCACCCAAGCGTGAGTAAACTACGCACCAATCCGATATCGCAGTGGGTCAGGGGCCTTATGGCCCGAACGCGCGGCAACGCTACGTATTTCCGGGAGTCGGTGACGCAGCCCCGCGCGCCTCCTCAATTGGAAAAGTCCAGATTCCGTCACCTGAACATGATGGCCTTAAGCGCCCAAAGTGCTCTGTATGGGCACTGCAGACCGACGACAGCAGACGCACCCCGACCCTTCGAGTCCCGTACGGCCAAGGATATATCTCTTCGCTAGCTTCAGCGGACAGTCGCGTCATGCGGTTCCGGAACGGTCGATGCGCTCGATCTACGGCATTCGGGTTACTGCGGAAGCCTGATCAGCTCGAGCCCGGGCGGAAGTGAGACTGCCAATCCAGGTTGCGGTGCGGTTGCATGGGGCGACGGTTTCGGCGCTCTTGGGGGTATCAAGCCGGCCTCAACAAGCGGCGGCGCGCGTGCAGTACACAGCGGTGCCGACAATGCAAGCAGAAGCTGCGCGAACTCCGCCCGACTGAAAGCAACAGACGACGACGGGCCAGGATTTTAGATGCTTACATGCAGCATTCCAGGGACTATCGACCTAGTTGTTCTGCAGACCGATCTAGAGCCCGTACCTCCCCGCGTTGTTGAGGTCAGCATCGAAGAAGTGAGCGCGCCCATCAACAAATTGGGTGACGCAGCTCAGATTGTGGTTCGCATCCTCGGGCTAGGCACTTCCGTTGTACCTGCCTATCACTGCCACAGCGCGCATGGTTGCCAAGGTCCGCGCGCCTAGGTGTCCCACGCTGTTCGCTCCTCGCTCGGCCAGACGAACGCCATCCCAGATCGGGGCATGACCCATCCGTCAAACTCGACTGTGACCACCTTGCCCGGTGTTTCCGTGGGACTCCTGCTGATCCGCGTCCGGTCGTTGCTGGCGATGAAATCCAAAACGTTCAGATGATCAAATTCGGTATCGGTATAATCCACGATGACCGACAACCCGCGCGTCGGTTGGTCTACGCGAAGCTGCAGCAAGTTTTCCTGGAGTGGCACTCGCGTCCGGTAGGTATACGCCAGTCCGACCGGCTCGCTTGCGCCTATTGCCTCATCCCCCAAACGGGCGGTATACGTTTGGCCGCTCTGACGGGCGGTTCGCCGGATCGGTCGCTCAACACCATCCACGGCGAAGTCCATAAGCTCAAAGGCATTCTTGTCTGCGGCCTCCAGGCCTGCACGGCGGCCCACAAACCAAACCGAGTTAGCCGCCGTGTCCTGCGTGATGTCCCGATACTCGCGCAAGTCGGAAACGGCTGAAAAGCGGCGGACAGCAAAATGCGGACGAAGGCTGTATTCCCAGCGCATCGTGATGATGAGCCGCGGCGCACAGCCCTTCGGCGTTCGCCTGTCTGTAGATATACGAACGGCAATCCGAACATCTTCAAGTCGCTCGGGCGCGTCCGCCGCCTGCCCGCGCAGATCGTCATACAGCTCCTCGGCGAACGCCTGATCTCCTAAGCGCAGCGCTAGGCCGTTAGTCACGATCTTGTCGAGTGTTTCAGATGTCGCGACGCGTGCGATGTCCTGCGGCTCGAAGGCGAAGCCTGCAATTACGGCGTCTCGCATGGCCGGAGCCGCCGCGCCCAGGACGCGCTCCAAACGTGCGGTATCCCGGTCCTCACTATCTTGTCCGTCGATGTATTGCAGGGCAACGCCAAGCAAACCAGTTGTAAACATTGCCGAACCAATATCGACGATCGGCCAGTTGCCGCTCCATGCCCACCCGTTCAGGTGTGGCAACCAGTGGCCGAGGATCAGGAGCGCCAGGCCGACGAAGAATAGGGTCGTCGCAAGCAACGCAAGTTTGGTTTGGTAAAGGCGGTGAAGCGGATCATGCATGGTACCTATATGAAAGTATACCAATTTAATAGGAAATTGCACGTGCGCTGTCGGGCGCTGAGAACCGGCTCGGGCGTAGCCTCACTTCCGAGCCGGTTCGATTCTGAGCAAGCGAACTCAGCCGATGCGAGCCACCATCGCCCGCACTAGCCGTCCGATCACTCCGAATCGCCGTCCGCGATCCGTCAGGAAATCGCCGCCACCGCCACCGCTCATGATTGCCTCCGTTGTCTGTTCCTCGCGCTACATGCGCATCCAGATTTTGGCATGTATACATGCGTAGGGCAACCGAGAACGTCCTACACGCTTAATCGGTGGCGAAACGCGGGTCCGACGATCCCTGGATCCGCTATACCCGCGACCTGGGCGTCCGCCTGCATCAACTGCGCATCGAGCGGGGCCTCTCACAGGAACGGCTTGCTGTCGCTGCTGATATCACGGCGTTCACGTACCGCAAGCTGGAGAAAGGTGAATCCAACCCAGGTACCCCAGCCAATCCCCGCCTACGAACGCTCGCGGCGTTGGCGGGCGCCCTCGAAGTCGAACTTGCTGAACTTCTGCCGCCGGGCACCCCTGACGTCGCAGTTGGTCGATAGAGGCCAGCAAAAACAACTCTTGTCGATTTTACAAATCGAACCGCGCACGATGGCGGCGGACATGCCCGGCCGCGACGCCTTGCTCATTTAGTCCAGAACGCGATACTCACTGGCCAACAACGCGAAGACTGATCCCTATGGCGTGATGCGGGCAAGCAGCTTCTCGAACGCAGCCTCGGTGACAATCGGGATCTTGTATCGGCGTGCCTGAGCGGCCTTACCCGACAAAGAATCGGGATCGGCCGCAACGACTAGCCGCGTCTTCTTCGTCACGCCCGGGTGTGGTGTCAGACCGGCAGCCGTCGCCTCCGACTCCCAGCTCGCGCGGTCACGGTCCATATCGCCTGTGAACACGACCTGATCGCCGGCCGATAACGCGAAGTGCGGGACAGTCGGCTCCGGTGAGGCATGCCGACCCTGGTAGGAGGAAGGCTCCTTGTCCTCGATCGACGCGCGCGCGTCGTCTGCTGATAGTCCCAGCATGCTCGCGACCGCAATCAGATCGTCCTGCTCAGTATCGGTAACGACACCGTCCTCCCATGCCGCAGCCGCCAAGGCATCCAGATACCTGCGATGTGCGTCTCCGGCCTCCGCCCGACCCAGACCGAGTGACGAAGCGACCTCTACGAGGGCTCTGGCCTCGGTGACCGATAGCAGGCGGTCTAACAATGCCGAATCGAGGACCGCGAGGTAGGAATCCATCGCTTCGTCACCAACGAATGGCAGCCTATCTACCATCCGCGCGAGAAAATGAGGCTCGGCGGCATCCGCTACGGCGCCCCTACATCGCGGAGCGAACGCCACCGGCGGTAGGGCTGGCCACCTCACCGTTGCGGCCGCGTCACATGTACTGCGCCATGGCGGTTCCGGCGCAGTCAGCAGCAGATAGGAGGACAATAGTCCTGCGGTTGCATGCGCATCGACTAATGCGTCATGGGCGCGCTCTCTTTCGAACGGAACTCCGGCCCAGTAGCAGCAGTCAGATAGTGAGCGTCCGGCGCCGGGTAGCAGCCGTGCTGCCCAGCCCATCGTGCACACCCCGGGTTTCGTAGGTGACGGGGAACTGAACCTCCAACCGGCCGAACTCCGCTGACAGGTGCATAAGTTCGAACCGTAAGTTGTGCGCAACGAGAACGCGGCCGCGGAGCAGATCCGAGACGTGGCTGGCGACGTCGCCGAACTGCGAGGCATCCAGGACATCGGCGGCTCGGATGCCGTGGATGTGCTGCGGTCCTAGGTCTCGTCCTGGGTTCAGCAGCGTTGAGAATTCACCCGTGACTCGGCCCTGTTCATCAAGCTGGACCACTGCTACTTCCACCACTCGATGGTGGTAGCCGGTGAGGATGCCTGTCGTCTCCAGGTCAACTATCGCGTACCCCCCTGATTCGTTCATGAGGCATCAGGAAAAGGCAGGACTCGTTCGTAGGCTCGCTGCAATGCCGACAACCAGTCAGGTGGCAAAGCTGCCGCCGGCCCGAACTGTTCCTTCAGAGGCTTGCGCCGCATCCGTACTGTCTCCGTATCCTGCCATTGCGCAACTAGCCACGCGACAACGTCGGCGGTCATCAAGGCTCGCCGGGTGACAGGCACGTCCGACCTTGCCCGCAAGCCGACGACGGCCGCGAAAGCTTCCAACGTTGCGGGCGCCGAATCGTCAAGCTCTCGTCGCCACGGCAGCGACGTCCCGGCGCCGGTAACGTAATCGGCTCGAGCCGCGACGATGCTGACCCACATTTGGGCCAATGACAGTGTTGACCTTCGGAACTCGTCATTCTTGATTTTTACGTCGCCCCCTTCAGCAATCCGGGTCGCTAGAGGCACGGACACCTGGGGGTCGGCGGCGACAAGACATCGACGCTCTATCAAAGCGAGCTTGCGCCGGCATTCGATCGGCTGCTGAAGCAGCTCCTCCATTCGTAGCACCCATGCCCCGGACGGGTGACCTTCCGGTGTGACCTGCCATATCGCAAGATTCGACTCTGGCTGGCTCTCGTCGTACCCGAGGACGACGTGACCTCGGACACCGCCAAGAGTCCCTATCTGGGCTAAAATCGACTCGTCAGGCTCGGTCACGTCGAGCACGGTAGCAATGAATTCGTCGAGCTCCGGGACCCGCTAACCGGATCGCGTCAGCCAAAATTAGCTCGATCGCGACAGGATCCAGCGACACAGCGACTAATCCGCGTCACCTCTCCCCTGGACGTTGACGCGACCACATCGCCGCTATTTGATCGTCGGGCGGGTAGGAGCGGTCCCGTTAGGCAATTACCAAAGAGCAGGTCACGTCATCCTCAGCACGTTTCGCTATGGCTCCAGGAGGCCCTCCCGCCTCAACGACGCTGATCATGTTCAGTTGGTGCTGGGCGCAAGAAAGCGGAACATGGCCTTGACCTGCCTCGCGGGCGAGCTGAAACCCGTGGCTGATTGGTATACAACCAACGGAGGAACGCTTCTGTCGGTCGCCATCGCAGCTAGCAACGATCTAAGGGCGCGTGGCCATCTGGCTAGTCATCGAGCGCAGACGACACAACAGCGTCTTGCATGCCTACCCCGCGGACTTACGCCGATCTTCGCGGGCATCGCCGTTCTATATCGTACTTACTTCCCCTTCGATCGAGCGGGGTTGCGGGGCGACATTTTCATAGACCCGATCGGGCATCCAACTGAGTCTGAGCCGCCGAGTTCCACTGCGCGCAGGGCTTATGAGAAAACTGATGATGCGACCGCCGTGCAGACGGCCCTCGAGTTCCTCAGTGATCAGCAGGCGTGCAATCTGCCCGAATGCATCCTCCGACAACCCAAGCCCGCTCAGGCTGGGCAGTGGGTTACTCATTTGTGCAAGGAACGACATGTTTCCTAGCGGATTCGGTTCGCCGAACAGCGCCGAACGGAGCGCTACCTCCGTCAAGTCCTCCTGGCTGTATTGATTTATACCCATCCGCATCGCGGATGAATTCCCATCATTGGGCAACACGGTCGCCGTGATCGTGATGTCGCGACGGAGTGCACTCGTAGTCGTACTCGATACCTTCGTTACACGTACCGCGGCAGTACCGGACGGCCAGGTAATTCGCGTCTCTGAGTTGCGGCCGAACGAATTGCTGGGCCGCATAGCCTCGACCGCGTTCGCGACGGTGTCGTCTCGGACGCGACTGGTAAGAACGATTTCCTGACCGCTGTGATCGATTTTCGTCGCACGCACAAGGGCATTTCCGATTTTCGCCCAGGGCGAGAGAGCGTCACCGCCCATTGCGCGCAACCGAGCCTTGACCCGGTCACCGAGGTCCTCCGCCGAGGAATAGGTGCCGGTCGTGTGGAAGACACGTACGGCGGAGAGAAAATCCCGCTGCGGCCCGTCGAGGCCATCGGTGGCGGCCCAGACGGAGATACGCAGTCCTCGGCGCACAGCCTCGTTGTATTCGGCATGAGTGGCGCTGTAGCCACTCTTCAACGCAGCGCCGTATCGAGGGCCTAGAATCCCGGCGTAGATGCTGCTACTCGCGACGTTGCCGAGGTAGGCCTCCTCTGGGTCGTCGTCCATTCCGCCGAACTCCTCGAACCAGATGGGTCGCGCACCAACAGCCTCAACGGCGTCCACTACTGCCCGACGCTCGTCCGCCATGCCGCCCATGACACTGGATATGAACACCGTCTGGCTCGAGGCCCATGCGCGAATCTCTCCCTCGTCCGATGCAGGCGCGTGCGAAAGATCAACCAGCAGTTTTGCGGGAGGTGAGGGACTCATGTCCACAGCCTATTGAGGGCGACCGACAGGTCCAGCATCGCCTCCGCGTACACCGCGGTCGCGGTTTACGTCGGGATGGTGAGAACCTTTGCTCATGCAGATAACGTCAATGACCGCAGAGGAACTATTGAGTAGATGTGAGGCCGAACGCCGGTTCTGGCTCCGTTTCGCGGTCACCCTCGAAGATGCTGCGTGGAAGATCCGGTTGTTCGAGGCAGTTTCCTACGGGCCACCTCCGTCCTGGCAGCGGTTGCAGTGGAAGTACCCAAAGGCGCTGTTCGCGGCAATCGACTTGACAGGCATCGACCTGGCGGAAGCCCTCGCTAATGAGCGCATCGAACTTGGCGGCGAGACCCTGAAGCTGCCGACCCTCGGTGCGGGTCAACTGTGGGCCCGTCGCATCCCCAGCCGACAACATTACGTGTACGAGCCTCTGGATTGGCCGACAGACACTGTCGAATTCGGCGACGCCACGGTGTCAACCCAGGCCGCGGAGCCGCTCATCGCGTCCGACGCGCCGTCGTTTCTGACCTTTGCTCAGGCCTCGTCACGATTCTTCAGTGCTGGATACGCGCGAACTTCAAGCTTCTCCGCAGCTCGGCCCGCGGTGCGGTTCCAAGATCCGTCCGGTCGGATTCTCGATTATTCCGTGCGTCCAACCGAGATCGAGGTCTCGATCGATGGCCAGCGCCTGGATGGCGCCGTGATCGAGCTTGCTGGTCCGACGCCGGGTCCATCGGAATGGTTAGGGCCGCGGCCGCGCGGTGTTCAGAGAATCACGCTGCCCATTGCCTCTGAACTCGAGCCGGAAGCGTGGCTTGTGCTGAAGCACGGTTCTGAGCTTCTGGATGAACGGACGCTGGTGTCCGCCTTCGGTGTCGCGGAGGAGTCGGCCACTTCGGGTGACCCGGTCAGCACTGTCCGTTCCCTCATCGCGACTGGCGAATCATCCAAGGTGGAGTTCAAATCAGTGGTCCCAAGAGATCGGGACGAACGGCGAAATGTTGCGAGGACGATTGCGGCGTTCGCCAATGGCGACGGCGGCTGGCTCCTAATGGGCGTTGACGACTCCGGTGAGGTCGTTGGTATTCGAGCCGAGGAGGCGACGGGCGCCGGCATGGACACTGTTACGCGATGGATCTCGGACTGGGTTGTTCCGTTACCGGAGTTCACCATTGAGCTTGCGCAGGTAGGTGATGGCGCCAGCGAGACGGTCGTCATAGTCACCGTGAAAGCCGGCGGTACCCCGCCATACGGCATCGAGCCTGCGAGGCAGACCTACTGGATCCGCCGTAACGGCACGACTTTCAGCGCCAGTGTCGATGAGGTGCGCCGACTCGTACGCATGGGAGATGCGCAGAACATCGGCGGCGCGCCCGGGCTGTACCCCGGCGCCTAGCTCAAAACGCGCCAAACGAGAACCGACTCAAGGTCCACCGAAGTGTCGTTGTATCACGTGTTGTGCGTTGCCGAAGCACTTGCGACACAGCCGACGACCCGACTAGTCCAGGGCAGTCCTTCCGGAGCACACGCGACCATGCGGGCCCTTCTAACATACTCTCCGTCGTTTGGCGAAACGGATTGGCGTGAATCGACCGAATTGACGGGTCCGAGGTTGACGTAAGGAGCATCGACTCCGTGTATCTGAGAGCTCAGCATCGGATCGATGAATTACCTACGCCGTCGAATAGGCGGAACCGCGGCCGTCGGGTCTGAGCCGACGAGATCTTGAGCTACGGCAGCCCTGTAAAACGCGCGCAGCGCAGTTAAGCGGCGCGCTCGTGTGTTCGGGCTGTACGCCAGCTCCGACAACTCGTTCAGGTAGGCGACGATCGACTGCGTCGTGGCGCCAAACGGGTCCGTCATGCATTCCCGCTCGCACCAGTCGCGCCAATGTTCCAGATCGCCCCAGTAGGCCCGTGCGGTGTTGTATCGCTGGCCCTCCAATGCCTGTTCCCGAAGCAAATCAAACGAATCGGCTCTGCCTGCAATTTCGCTGACTATGGGGCCGAGGTACTCCGGATAGAGATCCCTCTTCAAGGGCGTGTCCGCAGAGTCGGGCGGTGTATCCCGTACCCCTTCGGCTGCAAGGGGTCTCTCCAGGCCGATCTGAGAGCTCTGATTCTCGCTGATAATGACCACTCGCCTTATACCGATGGGGTGCTATCACGCTAGTGCTTTGGATTGTTCGGCATCGGTGTTGGAGTTAAAGCCATCAGGTCAACGGTAACCGCTGTGCCACAACCTGGAGCATCCCCTTCACCTGGAGGAAGAGAGCAACCATGCCGAACATCGTCCTGCGCACGAACTCCACAACCACTACAGGGGACGCGTCAGCCGGTTTTAGCCGAGCGGAAGGCCGAGACCTAGCCCGTCACCAAAACGCCGAGATCGCGCACGGGCTCATCACCGGCACGCGCGTTCAGGCTGCCGGGTTCGTAGCGGGTATCGCGATCCACGCGACCGCAATGTTGAGCCGAGAGGCCGCATTCTTGGCTGGTGACGACGCAGCGGCGGCGGCCCGCTTGGAACACATCGTTGACAGCTACACGCTTTTCGCAGCCGGCGCCGTGGCCCGATTTCAGTGACGAACAGATAGCGAGCTATGCAATGTCAAACATAGATCCGCCTTCGCCAATATGCGGCCAGGCCATTGGCGCACTGCCCCTAACCCGAGCACAGGGCTTCAAGCTGCTGCTGAAGCAAGTGACGGATGTCGTCGATTCACTCGAGCACACCGCGGACCAGCTAACCGGTGACCAGCCGTGTGAGTCGCTCGTGCGCGAGTTGGCTAGCACGATCGCCGCCAACACACTATCCCTCGTCTCAGGTTGGCCGACGTGAGTCACCCATTCGATATCGGTGTGGCGGCCTTCGTCACACTTGGATTCATCGCCCTCGAGGTCACCGTCGCAGTCGTACTCACGCTGATCTCCGTAATACTCGGCCGCGCCGTAAGACGCCGACAGAGCCGGCTCGCGCATCAACGGCGGGTGAAAGTACAACTCGCACACGAGGTGGCCCGACTTGAGGACGAAGCGGATCGGGCAGTCCGAGATATCGTGCGGGCCTTCGAACAGGCGGCAGCGCAGATGCGCAAGGTTGATCGCGGGAGAAAGCGATGACCCCAGATCCTAGGTCCATGCACGACAGGCTGGTCAGTGTCTGCTTCAGTTTGCTACTGGGAGCAGCGGCGCTCTACGTCGCAGTTCGCCTGATCGAGGCTATCTGGAGCGCCCTGTTGGTAATTTTCGGAGTCAGTCTTTTCATCGTCGCGGCCGTGGTTATCGTGCGGGCGCGCTCCGATTCACGCAAGTGGTAGTCATGTGTAGGAACGGGCCGACGCATGAGGCTCGCCCAAGCTGGGCTGCCTACGGTGAGGTGTTGTGAATTCCACTACGGACGGCGGCATGCGCAAATAGACGCGCAGATTTACGAGATTTGTAGATGTCAAGCTCTGTCTTGTCGATCGTCGCCTCGGGCGACGCGTCACTCCAACGGAATATTGAACTAGACCTCGTCTCGCCTTTAAGTAAAAGGCAGTCCCGCCCGGGGGATTATGCGGCCCGCTAAGGGCCAGTTTCATCCACAGAAGTGCCGAGCTAGGTTCGTGCGCTCACTTCATTCTACAGAAAGGACTTGCAACCCATGTCAGAACTCACATGCGACCAGAACCCAAGCGATCTGCCGTCAGAAAACCCTGAAGAGAGTGAAGCGCGGTATCGCACGATTCTCGCCGATCCGCCTTGGGACGTTCAGCAACGCGGGACACTCGGTGCCGCGCGACACTACGACCTCATGTCCTTAGAGCAAATCACGACTATGCCCATCTGCAGTCTTGCGGCAGCGGATGCTCACCTATGGCTGTGGGTTACTAACGCGACGCTCCGCGCCGGCTACGACGTGATGGAGTCGTGGGGATTTACGCCACGCAGTCCATTAACTTGGATCAAACCTCGAATCGGCCTGGGTAAATATCTAAGGAACGCGACCGAGCACCTAATCCTCGGGACGCGTGGTCGAGCTCCGGTGAACTACCGGTCGCAGCCAACCTGGATGTTCGCTCCGTTACAGGATCATTCTCACAAGCCAGAGGAGCAGTACGCCGTCATCGAGCGGATTAGCTCGGGACCGTATCTGGAGCTCTTCGCGCGGCGGCGGCAGCCGGGATGGGACGCGTGGGGGAACCAGATTGACTCTGATGTGACTATCCCGGGTTATCCCGTTCCCAGCGATCCCAGAACGCGCCACGACGAAAGTGAGCCCTTGTAATGAGAAGCATTTTGGCAGTAACTAAATACGAAACGGGAATGCCGAGTGTGCCCGGTCACCGCTTCATCAGTTCAGCAAGTCTATTTACGGACGGGAGGTGTCCTCTATGACGGCCAGGCGACGGAAGCATCGGCAGCAGCAGGCGCGACGTATTTATGTCCGCAGTCAAAGACGAGACCCGCCCGACCCGATCCGTCTCTCCAAGGCCCTCCTTGCGCGGGCCTATGAGATGGAGCAGGCGCAGGCCGAAGCTGACGCAGCCCGACAGGGTGACGCCTCACGGCAACGTTCAACTTCCGATACTGACCCGGAGGACGTCGATGTCCATAGCTGAGGAGCAATTGCTGTTCTCGGACCTGGATCTGCCGCGGCCGCTCACGGTTGAGCAGATCGAACTGCTGCTGTTGCGTCTCTCAGCGGACCGCGCAGCGCCGCTGATCGTGCTCGAAGCTCGTGCCACGAGCAGCGGCATTCGGCATATGCTCGGCATCCGAGCCGACAATGTGCGCTGGGCGCAACGAACTTTGAGAGACTTTCTGCCAGGTCTGGCGATAAGCGGGCTCCAAGGCCGGCAGCACCGGATCCGGGTACAGTGCGCCCGGCGTCTTAGGCTCCGCCCCCATTCCTTCGCGCTTGCGACGGATCGGGCAGAGAGCAGTAATTTGGCGTTGCTGTCCGCCCTGAACGCACATATGTACGAGGGGGAAACTCTGGTTCTGCAGGTGATGCTCGGACCAAGGCTGTCGCCCAAACACCTACGTGGTGATATCGCCGACCCGCTCCAACCGTGGTGGCAGCGCATCTCCCGTGGCCAACTGGTCGCACCTAAGCCCGTCCGCGACCAGATCCTCGAGCGTCGAGGCAAGCACGGTTTCGCTGCGACCATCCGCATTGGGGTTGCTGCCCGGTCCCCGCAGCGTCGACATCAATTGACGGTAGGGATTCTCGGCGCAATATCTACCGCTCAGAGCCGCAACGTCCATATCGACATGGTTGGCGAACGGCCGAGTCGGGTGGATGCGGCGTCAGCACCATGGCGTTGGCCGCTTCACTTGGCAATCAATGAGCTGTCCGGCTTGCTGGGCTGGCCAATCGGCGAACGGGACATGCCTGGATTGCCACCTCTTCATCCTCGACGGCTTCCAGTACCGGCATCGGTGAGTACCAGCGACCGTGTATTCGCGAGGTCGATTGCCCATGGCCAGGCACGTCCCGTGGGCATATCAGCGGCGGACAGCCTTGGACATCTAGTCGCCTTGGGGCCGACCGGCTCGGGCAAGTCAACCGCCTTGCTTCACTTGATTCGCGCAGACATCGAAGCTGGGCGAGCGGTGCTGGTGATCGATCCAAAGCGGCAGCTAATCGACGACATCGTCGACAGAGCAATACCGGAAAATCGAATCAGCGATGTCGTGATTATTGACCCGGCTGAACTGACCCCGGCGGGATTCAATCCGCTGGATGTGGGCGCGCGTGATCCCGACGTAGTGGTCGACGGCCTGCTGGCTGTCTTAGCCGCGGTATTTCATGATGGGTGGGGACCTCGGACGCAGGACATCGTCCACAGTGGGCTGCTGACTCTGGCGCGAGTCGGGCACGAGCGAGCGATACGGTCCAACACTTCCGGCGACGGCCTGCTGCCCTTCACCTTATTGGACTTGCCGCGGTTACTAACGGAATCCGCGTTTCGCACGCCAATCATCGGAGAGGTGGCTGGGGACCCTGGGCTTGGTCAGTTCTGGGCCTGGTATCAAGGCATGACGCCCACTGCACAGGCCCAGGCCATATCAGCGCCTCTCAATAAGTTGCGCCAGTACTTGCTTCGGCCAAGCTTACGGCGCATCCTCGGCCAACCGCAGCCGGTCTTTCGGCTACGGGACATCTTCCAGCGGAGGCGGATCGTTTTGGTGCCGCTGAACGAGGGGCTGATTGGCCCACTGACTGCACAACTCCTGGGCTCGCTCATCGTCGCCGAAGCCTGGTCGGCGACGCTCGAGAGGGCCAACGAACGTAATCCGGCTGGAGATCCCGCCTCGATATTTGTGGATGAAGTCCAACAATATCTGCATCTCCCCAGTTCGATCGGTAACGCCCTTGCTCAGTCGAGGTCACTAGGCGTGGGATGGCATATCGCCCATCAGTATCGCGCACAGCTGCCGATTGAGATGCGCGCAGCCGTCGACAGCAACGCAAAGTCCAAGCTCGTGTTTAGACCGAACGACCCGGATGACGCCCGCGATATGGCTCGGCAGTCCCCAGAACTTGACCCAGTTGATTTTCAATCATTAGGCGCACACGCCGCGTACGCAAACCTGACGACGAGGGGAACTCCGTCGGGGTGGTGCTCCATCCAAACGCTACCGCCGCCAGCAGTCACCGGTCTGGGAGATCAGGTACGAGCGGCGACTAGACAACTTGGCCAACCACCTCCACCGCCGCAGCCGACCGCCGAATCAGAAACAACCGCGGAAGGTCGTATCGGCCGGAAACGGAGATCCCTATGAGCAAACAGCCTCTACAGCCATCCGGGGTCCACACCAGAGCGTTCGGCGAGGGCCTTGCAAAGTGTCCTCCCGCTGTCACCCATCCTTTCCACCGTCCGGCCGTGACCGTCAACTTCGACTGTTGGTCCCCGTTTGTCGGCCCTTTCCGCCCCTTGCGGGATGGGACTGACCCCAATTCATGGGGTCAGCGCAGCCGGTGCCACGGGGCCGTAGATAGGCGTGACTTGGCGAACAACCGTCAGGGTCTGACTGAGCTCGACCGACCCGAATCGGGAGTGCCCCGATGAGCCAGCGAAGCCTCGACCTCCTGCTTGAAGGCCTGTCTGAGCGAGACATCGCGGTGCTTAGTTCGATCGCGAGTTTCAGGCTTCTCACGACTCGCCAAGTCCAGAGACTGCACTTCGCTGACAATCACAACACGCCGGCGGCGGGTACTCGGGCCTGCACAAGGGTGCTGGGCCGGCTGAGGAGGTACAGGTTAGTGTCCAGCCTCGATCGCCGGATCGGCGGAATCCGCAAGGGCTCGGCCGGATTGGTTTGGCACCTTGGACCGACAGGCGAACGGCTTCTGCGCGACCTTCACGGGCATGCAAAACGTCGTCGATTCGTTGAGCCGTCACGACACTTTGTCAACCACACACTTGCCGTTGCAGGTCTGGCCATCCAGCTAACCGAAGCGGCCCGCGACAGCTCCTTTCAGCTGACACGAGTCCAGACGGAGCCGGGCAACTGGCAGCGATACTTGAATGCGTATGGCGCCCCGGCTTGGTTGAAACCCGACCTACACGTAGTCATTACCATAGGCGATTTCGAAGACCACTGGTTCATCGAGGCCGACCTCGACACGGAACATCTGCCGGTGATTCTGCGTCAGTGCCATTCGTACCACCAATACTTACTGAGCGGTCGGTACCAGAGCACCCATGGACTATTTCCGGCCGTGCTCTGGGTAACGCCTACCGAGGCTCGCGCAGCCGGCATCCGCGCTGCGATAGACGCCGAGCCCAGCCTGAGCAGACACGTTTTCAGGGTATGCACAAACGTCGAATTCATTGGCTTCTTCGCGGCCGGCGCCGAACACCTCTTACCGATATCGAACCAAGGAGGTAACAGCAAGGCTCATCTAGCTGGCGAGCAAGGCAACGACACTAAGACGCTTCACGGTTGAATGAACATGCTGCATAGAGATTCCGTATATGATAAGGCGAGACGGGAACAGGAACACGAAGCGGTAGTCAGAGTACTGGTCACGTTGCTCGAGGCTCGAAATTCGCGTGCGAGGTCCACACCGCTTGTCGGGCGAGGCGAGTACGTGGAGGAGATCCGCGCGCTCTTGGTATTGCTTAACCTCGACGCGTCGGACGATCTGTCCGAGGTCGACAGAATCGCTGAGACGTTCCTTGGCGTATTTCCGCATGTCGATGCCGTTGTCAATGCCGTTACAGATGCTGGGCGTTGGCAGGCAGAGCTCGACGCATTCGCTCGCGAGCGAGGTCTAACCGGCTTTGTAGCGCTCGATCGAAGCGCATTAACCGCGATTGCCGAACAAATGGTCTATGCGGTCCCCGCGCATCGCGCGGTATATGCGTTCTGGAGGTAGAAATCTCTGCGAGGGGTGAACCTCCTGGTGGCGATCTGACTCGAATTCGTCGTGCCGGTAATTGTGTCAATCGACTGGATCGATATGGTACTTGGAGGTAATATGTCCGATGCCCTCGGAGACGCCGCAGCAAATAAATGTAGGTCAAATGCCAAGGCGTGGAAAGGGGAAAATACAGTCATGACCAATCGACGCGAGCGGGATAACCGAACCGATCAATCGATCACCGACCGGGCAGGCGCACGCGAACGTGACCTGAAAGCCACCAACGAGGACGCTGCGTTCGTCAGCGCCTACGCCTACGCCGAGTCTGACGATTCCCCATTTGAAGGTCCCATCGCTGCTTCAACGGAGCAGAGAGACGACGACTCATCGTCCGAAGATGCTGAGCCCGGCACTCGGGCACTTTTGTATCTCCGCGTGTCCTCGAACGGCCAGGTCAACACCGATTACGACCCCGAAGGTCTATCGATCCCGGCTCAACGAGCCTCATGCCTTCGTAAAGCTGCGCAACTTGGCCTAACGATCGTCGGCGAGTATGTGGAGCCAGGCAAGTCCGGCACCGAGATGACACGTCGCGTCGCCTTCCAACAGATGCTCGAACGAGTCCGACGAACCCGTGACGTGGACGCCATCATCGTCTACGAGCTTTCCCGCTTAGCTCGAAACCGGATCGACGACGCAATCGTCATGGCTGATCTACGCAAACGCGGTGTCACCCTCATCTCCGCCACAGAAAACATCGATGCGACTCCGGTCGGCCAGCTAATGCACGGCCTGCTGGCCGCGTTTAACGAGTACCGCTCGGCAAAGGATGGTGCGGACATTGCTTACAAAATGGGCGAGAAGGCTAAGAAGGGCGGCACGCTCGGCCGCGCCCCGATCGGCTACCTGAACACGATTGATCGCGTCGAAGGACGCGAGATCCGCTCTGTCTCGATCGATCGGGTCCGGGCGCCCTTCGTGCGATTAGCGTTCGAGCTCTACGCGGATGGCAGCACCACGATCGAGGATATTGCCGGGATCCTGACCGACCGAGGATTGACCACCCGTCCGACCGGGGCGCGCGTTGCTGGACCGATTTCGTATTCCAAACTTGCTCAGCTGCTGCGCGACCCCTACTACCTCGGCATCATCACGTACAAGGGAGACGCCTACGCCGGCCGGCATGAGCCGCTTATCTCTGACGAGCTCTTCAGCCGCGTCCAAGAGTTGCTGGACGCCCGCAGCGTTTCCGGGGAACGACGCCGAACGAACCACCACTACCTGAAAGGTAGTCTCTTCTGCGGTCGCTGCTGGCGAGCCGAGCGTGTGCTCCGGCGGATGATCGTGCAGCGGGCAATCGGACGGGCAGGAGGAGAGTACTTCTACTTCTTCTGTCGTGGCGTTCAAGACCATGTATGCGACGCTCCGTACAGCAACTTGAGCAGGGTCGAAGACGCCGTCACCGAACACTACAAGACTATTCGCTTCACGCCCGAGTTCATCAGCACCATGCGAGGCGTCGTACAAGACACCCTTGCCGACAGTAAGGCCGCCCAACGTCTGTTACACCGCCAGCTGCAGGACCAGCTCGCCAAGCTGAACGTCCAGGAGGAGAACCTACTCGACTTGGCAGCCGACGGAGCGCTCCCGCAAGTCAAGATCCGGTCGAGGCTGCGCGCTGTGGAACTCCAACGCGCGAAGCTGCGGATTCAGCTTGACGCTGTGACCGATGATCTCAGAGGCGCTTCGGCCTACCTCGACCGCTGCCTGCAACTTCTCGAATCCCCCCATGAGCTATATGCCCTGGCCGGCGACGAAGTGAGGCGCAAATTGAATCAGGCGGTCTTCGCCAGACTATGGATCCACGACGACGAGGTCGCCGCACACGACCTCAAAGATCCGTTCGCCGAGCTACACGCCGTGCAAGAAGGCCTGCAGGTGCGCTCCACGCGCCAGGTCGGCAATCCCAACGAGATCGCTCAGCGAGCACTTGCTCGACACGCCCCAGAACGAAGCAACGCCGCCCGTACGGGCGGCGTTGCTCAAACCAAGGTGGACGACTTACTGGCCTCGGCGCAACAAGGCGATGGTTGCAGTAAGGCGCAGCTGGTGCCGCCGGGAGGAATCGAACCTCCCGCATCGCCCGTGCTCGACTGCCACGTCGTGAGACGTCGTCTGTCGGTGAGAACCACCATCGCATCCAGGGTCGGCACCTTATGTAACCGCACAGTCGTCGCGCATCTTCCCCTGGCACGCCACGAAGTGGCCTGAGACACAGGGCCGTCGCTGCTCACACTGCTCCAGAGAAGCCGTTCTGCCGCCAGGCTTCGTAAACCGCAATCGCTGCAGCGTTCGACAGATTCAGCGATCGCCGACCCGCCAGCATCGGGATCCGAACGCGCTCGGTAACTCGCGGATCACTCAGCACATCCTCGGACAGGCCCGTGGGCTCCGGGCCGAACATCAGCACGTCGCCGGGCCGGTAGGCGATCTCGGCAAACGACAGAGTTGCCTTTGCAGTGAAAGCGAAAACCCGCGGCGGTCGGCCCGGCTCAGTCGAGGATGGATCGGGATTCGCGACGTGGCCACCCAGAAGTACCGGCCACGCGGCAACCAGGTTCTCGTGTACTCGGACGGACGCAAGGTCGTGATAGTCAAGCCCCGCGCGACGCAATTGGGCATCGGATAAATCGAAATCGAGCGGGCCGATCAGATGCAGCTCGCACCCGGTGGCCGCCACCATTCTGATGGCGTTACCGGTATTGGGTGGGATCTTCGGCTCAACGAACGCAACGTGAAACACTTGACAGATCATGCCAGGCTTCCGAGGTTAGGCCATCGACGGTGCAGATCGGTACAAGTCATCCAGCGGTCCGCCAGGTACTGGCACTGCAACGCAATCAAGCCTCTGACGATGAGAATCTCACGCTTGCTGAAGGCTTATGGGCTTGTCAGTCCGTACTCGACTCCGGCCTGCGCGTCCCGCTCTTCCTCTGGTGCCCTGACGCGCTTCGTGGCCCAGAAGCAGCCGAATTGGCGGCCAAAATGGCCGATCTTGCCGAGGAGAGCTACCAAATCTCCGCGCGGACTCTCGACCGATTGGCCGATCGTGACAAGCCAGACGGCCTGATCTCGGTAGTAGAAATGGCCTCCTGGCAGCCGGCCGACCTTGCCCTGGACGCCAGCGCACTCGTGCTTGTGGCCGACGGCATCGAGCAACCGGGCAACCTTGGCACCCTCGTCCGAACCCTTGATGCTTGCGGTGCCGATGCCCTCATCATGACGAACACCCGGACGAAGCGCACCAACGTCAAGGTGTTCCGCGCCAGCCACGGCACGATACTGCGCATCCCCACAGTTTCGTTCGATTCGATTTTGCAAGCACAAACGTGGTTGGACGAGCACGGCTTTCGGGTTTACCTCGCAGACACCGACGGTGCCTCTCGTTACTCCGACGCCAACTACGGCCCCCGCACTGCAATCGTGATGGGCAACGAACGGTTCGGCATCTCTCCGGATTGGTATACCGAATCGGCGGCCAAGGTTTTCATTCCCATGCTGGGCGTAGCAGATTCGCTGAACGTGTCGATCTCAGCCGCCGTCTTGTTGTACGAAGCACGATCGCAGTTGAGCCACTGGCGATAGGTCTTCGCGAATCGTGTAACTCTCGGCATCGATACGATGCCGGGTGTTACACGATCGGAATTTGGGTAGCGGGCTGCCCAACCATCGACTAAAATCGAACAGGTGAGCGATTCTGAGGTATCGGTGGCGGCGCAGGCTAATGCTGCGTGGGCCCAGATCGCCACTGCGCTCGACACCCTCTTGGGGTTGGACTATGACCGGCTCACCGACGCAGAGGTGCTGGACGTGCTGCGCAGCGGGGAGCAGCAGACCCGCCGGTTTCCCGCGGTCGAGGCCCAGGTGCTGACCCAACTCGTGAACCGGGGTCTGGCCGCCGCACACAGTTTCCGGTCCGAGGCCTCGTTCGTTGCCGACCTGCTGCACCTAACGGCACGCCAGGCCGGTGACCGGCTACTGGTCGCACATCACTTCGGGCCGCGGCGCGCACTGACCGGTCCCGCGCTCGCCCCGTCATTCCCGGTCGTCGCGACCGCACTCGCCGGCGGCACGATCAGCCTCGGGCACGCTCAGGTGATCGCCGCCGCAGTCACCGACCTGCCTTCCGACGTCCAAGCCGAACACGGCGCCGAAGTCGAGCAGACGTTGACCGGCCACGCCGCCTCCTGTGACACTCGCCGGCTGCGCGACCTCGCCACCCGGATCGGCGCGCACCTCGCCCCGGACGGTCGGCTCGCTGAGGACCGTGACCGCATCCAGCAACACCGCCGCGCCTTGAGCCTGCACCGCCAACCGGATTCGGGCGGCATGCTGACCGGCTACCTCAGTCCGGCCTGCCAGGCGATCTGGGAAACCATCCTCACTCCGCTCGCCGCGGCTCGCCCGACCGACCTCACCGGTCCCGATGACCGCAGCCCGGCCCATCGCTGGCACGACGCCTTCGAACAGGCTGGCCGGCTACTGCTCGAGACCGGCCAACTGCCCGCCCATGCAGGCCTGGCCACCACCCTCGTGGTCAGCGTCGCGCTGACCGACCTAGAGCAGCGCATCGGACAGGCCACCACACACCACGGCGGCACCCTGTCGATCGCTGAGGCCATGCGCCTGGCCGCCGGACAACGCCTCATCCCCGTCGTTCTTGGCGACGCCGGGGAGTTACTTGCCCACGGCCGCACCCAACGACTGGCCAGCCGCACCCAGCGACTGGCGCTCTTCGCCCGCGACCGCGGCTGCAGCTTTCCCGACTGCACACGGCCCGCCGCCGAATCCCAAGTCCATCACGTCATCGACTGGGCCCAGGGCGGATTGACCAACCTCGACACGCTCACCATCACCTGCGGCTACCACAACAACGAAGCCCCGAAGAAGGGCTGGCAAACACTGATGATCGACGGTGTCCCGCACTGGAAACCACCGCCCTGGAGGGACCCGGATCGACGTCCCTTGCGCAACTACCACCATCATCCCGAATTGGCCCTGAAACCCAAGGACCCGGAAAACCAAACCGGTCCGGCCACGGCCGCCCAGACAGGGACCCTCACACCACCTGAGACGGCGGCACCCGACCGGCACTGCGCCGTGCCTGCAACACGATCACAGACGACAACACCGCCACGCCACCGAGAATCTGCACGCCCGTCAACCGCTCCGAATACACCAACGCCGCCGAGCAAACGGTGACCACGGGTTCAACGCAGGACAGGATGGCCGCGACCGATCCGCCGACCAGACGCAGGCCAGCCAAGAACGTCACGATGGCGACAACCGTCGGCACGATCGCAAATATCAACAGCCAGAACCAGCCAATCGAACTCGCCGGGCCGTGCAGATTGCCCGTCATTGCTGCGTACCCGCCGACACTCACCGTGGCGGCAGAACACACAATCGCTGACAGCAGATACACGTCGAAGTCTTCGGGCAAGCTGCCCGCCACCGTGATGTAGAGCGCGTAGGTGCCCGCTGCGCCGAGCGCCATCAAAACCCCGGGCAACGGCAACGCAGCAGCTCCGCCACCGTGCAGTAGCAACACCAGCCCAGCAGCCGAGCAGAGCAGCGCTATGAACTTGCGCGCCTCAGCCGACTCCTGCCGGCGCACAAGCGCGATGATCAGCACCAGAGCCGGGTAGATGTAGAGCAGTTGGGCAACTACCGACGCATCCAGCCGCGTCAGCGCACCGAAATAGAACGCTGACTGCAGGGCGTAGCCGATAGCGCCGAGACCAATCGCGGTCAACAGCGCGCGTCCTGACAAACGCGCGAGCGGCCGCGGAGCCGATAGGCCAGCGCGGCTGCGCACCGCCACGATCAGCCAGAAGACAATCGCGGCCATGCCGAATCGACCGGCAAGCATCGACGGCACATTGAAACCAGCACTGAATGCTTCTTTAGCCACCACCGCGGCCAGGCCAAACGAGGCCCCCGACACCACGCACAGCACGAGACCGCGGCGCGTGCCCGCGGTCACCTGCGGTGCCGGAGCGAGTGTCGTCATGTCACGACCGTAAGGCCGGAGGCATTGCCAGCGGTAGGCTATGACTCCTTGAGATACCCAAGGAGATTCCTTTGATTACTCTCCATCAACTGCGTTGCTACCTCGCAACCATCGAGCACGGCTCGTTCACCGCCGCGGCCGATGCGCTCGACATGGCTCAACCGTCGGTATCGGAGCAGGTGCGTTTGCTCGAAAAGTCCGTCGATGCCGCGCTGTTCCGGCGTGCCGGCCGCGGCGTGGTGGCGACCGAAGCAGCCGAAGTACTTCGACCGTACGCAGAGAATGCCCTTGCTGCAGTGGACGAAGCCGCCCGCGCGGTTGCCTCCGTCCGCGATGTCGTCGGCGGCACCGTCCGCTTCGGTGTCTTCGGCACCGCCCGGATCTACCTCACCGGCGACCTCGTGGCCGACATGTTGGCTCAGCATCCAGGCATCAGACTCGAACTCGTCGGCCAGAACTCGTTGGACGTGCTCGAAGCGCTGCGGCGCGGACGACTCGAGGCCGCGATCATCGCGTTGCCGATCGATGACGACGGCCTGCAGATCAGCCCGGTGATGCGCGATGAAGTCGTCTACGTCAGCGCCGACCCCGCCCGGCTCGCCAAACCGGTCACCGCCGCCGACCTCGCTACCGCGCCGTTGGTGCTCTCAGAGGCCAGTTGGGGCGACACCGACTCGACCCGCCGGCAGCTACAGCGGGCGGTCCAATCGACCGGCCGAACGTTGACGCCGCGGATCGAAGTCGAAGATATCGAGACCGCGCTCGAGATCGCAGCCCTCGGCCTCGCGGACGCCATCACGGCCCGCGGGATCCTGCACCGACTCGGCGACCGGCTCTCTCCCAACCTCGGTTGGGTACCGTTGCGTCCCAGGATCTACGACGAATTTGCGGTGGTGCATCGTCGCGGTGTCGAGCTGTCTCCGGCCAGCAGCGCGGTCGTGGCGCTCGCGGTTGACCGCATGCGCGCCATCGATCGAGCGGTGCGCGCCCGGCCCTCACGCGACGCCAGCTAGCCTGACCGAGTGCCGGTCATCACCGTATTCGGGCCGCCCTTGAGTCCGGCGGAGATCAACCTCGCACTCATCGCCATCAACGCTGCCACGGCACGGTCGCTGGGGATACCTGCCGACACCGTCCACAGCACGTTCGTCGCCGCCTCAGCGTCGGCAATCGGCACGAAAGGCGGCCCGGCCAGACCCGTCGCCGTCGTCTACGCCCCGCTACCCGAACCCACGCAGTTGGCCGCCGCGACAAAGGCCGTTGCCTCCGTACTCGGCGGGGTGTGGGGTATTTCCAGCGACCAGGCCCGGGTGCAGTGGCTGGCAACCGCGTCAGCCTAAGGCCGGCTCAATCCAACGTGATCTCGCCATGGCTCGTCCACAACACTGCTCGCAGCCCCACGACTGGACCTTGCTCGAATGCCAGATCGATATCCAGCGCGGCCAGGTGCTGCTCAGCCACAGCGAGGTTTGCCCCAACCGCGACCAACGAATGCAGTTCAACCATCGGCAGCGACGGGTTCTCGGTCGGGTGGCTGCTCGCCTCCCAGTCGATGAGAAACGGCACGATGCCGAACACCCCGTCCTCGCCAACGGTGTCCGGGGTCAACCGCCACTGCAACAGACCTCCGGTCGTGGTGACACGCGACATCTGCGCGGGCTCGCCCGGGTCGTAACCGGCTTGCTTCGCGGCGTCAATCGTCGCAGTGAGATCAGCCGGACGCAGGCACCAGGTGAGCAGTCGGGGCGAGCTGAGGTCGTCGACACCAAACGGTCGCGGTCGATCGGGGGCCGGCGATGCCGGGTCGGGACCGATCAGCTCCAGATACCCCACCGTGCTGGAGCCATCCGTCAACCCGACCAGATAGTTGGCGGTGCCAAGACCCAGGTGCCGGCCACCCGGCATCGGCTCGACACCGGTCAATGCGGAGAATGCCGATACCCCGTCAGCGAGATCGGGCACACCATAGACGAGATGATCGAGGTCGCGCGGGATCGCCATGGCGCCACCCTATCTAGCGCAACCCACTCAGCCTTGGTAGCAACGGGTCCGCGACAAGTCGAGCGCCCGCATGAATTGAGGCCCCAGTGAATAGGCGTACCCATTGCTCGGCACAACCGGCCCGGTGAGGTTCGGAGCGACCGTCAACGTGTTACCCGTCCGGGCATCGCGACAGACCAGCGACCGCGTCCCGGAAATCCAGATAACGGTATCGCCCGCCCATATCGTCGGCACCGGATCAGCAGCTGCCAACCGAACCGAGGACGTTATTCGCAGCTTCTGCGGATCGAGATTAACCAACAACGGTGTGCCTTTCTCGTCCGTGCCGGCAACCCAAAGGTAGACGAAGACCAACGCCAGCGAGGCATGTTGCACATCAAGATCGAGACTCCGATACGTCCCGGCCTCGGCATCAAGGACGGCGAGGGTGGAACCACGACCATGGGGTGAAAGCGCAATGAGCTGGTCCCGAGTGGGATCGGCAACCATCGAAGAAACGGCCATGTCGCCGAACACCGCTATCTTCTGCGACCGCGTGTCGTCGAAGCTCATCCCGTAGATTCCGCTTGCCGCTGCCAGATACAGCCGACCGCGCAGGGCGACGGCGTTCGTAATCAGCGCCGGAGCCGAAGCCTCGTGCACCATCTTCAACGTGAGCGGGTCGAACTCCTTCAGCGTGGTGAGCGCCGGCTGAGGACCGTGCTGCAACAGCCAAACCCGTCCGGACGTGCCATCGAGGATGATCCGGTAACTGGTGTCGGCTACGAGGACGCGTCGCAACACCTGCTGCCGGTTCGTAGGGCCGATCCGCACCAGCTCGTCCAGCGCTTCTGGTCGCGACGTCAACACATAGAGGTACGGGCCGTTCGACGCGATATCGATCGGCGTGCCCGACAGCGGCACGACTGAGGTGTCCGGTTGAACGGTGAGCGCGCTGGGAGGCGGTGGGAGAACGGGATGGTCTGCTGACTTGTCCTGAGCGCGATGCTCGTTGAGCAGGCCCACCGTAGTCAGCAGCAGCACGGCCGCGATCGCGATCGCAAGCCCGCGATACCAGGTAGGCATCTCGGCGTTCCGGGATCGAAACACAGCCACCTCGACAGCATGCGCCTGGCGGTGGCCGCCGGTCACCTGACGATCACCAGTGGATCCAGATCGTTATTGGCTTCGCCGCGCTTCAATCGTCCGGATTGCCGTGTTATACAGAAATCACGCTTACCCAAGGACCTGCTTGCCAGAGACAACCCAAACAGATAGCCGCTCCATCAGAAGGGTGCCACCATGCACGTCCCGGATCGGCCTACAGCAGAGGGCGCTTCGAAGTCGAAGTACATCGCGCTGGCGGCAATGCTGTTTGCGGTCGCGATGACCTTCATCGATCAAACCATCGTGGCCATCGCCTCGCCGAGTATCCAATCGGAGCTGTCACTGACCAGAGGCGGGACGCAGTGGGTGGTCAACGCATATCTGCTGGCGCTCGCGGCCACCTTCGCGCTCGGTGGCCGGCTCGCCGACGTGCTCGGACATCGCCGAATGGTCACCATCGGAATCATCGGTTTCGCCGGCGCGTCCGCACTCTGTGGCGCAACCCCAAAAGGCTCATTGGCCGAAACCTGGATCATTTTTTTCCGGGTTGTGCAGGGGGTCGCCGGCGCGATCATGATTCCCGCGGCGCTGGCCATCGTCGTGGCGAGCTTTCCGATCACCGAACGAGGTAAGGCGCTGGCCATCTTCTTCGGCGTCAGCGGCGGACTAACGGCAATCGGCCCGATCGCGGGCGGCTACCTCACCGAGTGGACGTGGCGAGCGATCTTCTGGATCAACATTCCGGTGGCGGTAATCGCACTCATCCTCACGGTCATGGCTGACATCCCCGCATCGCGCCGGCGGGAGACCATCGACGCGGTCGGCGCAGTGCTGATAGCACTCGGCATGGGCCTATCGGTGCTGGGCTTCGAGCAGGCGCCGACCTGGGGCTGGAGCAACCCGGGCACCTGGTTGTGCATCGTCGGCGGAACAGTGATCATCGCGATCTTCGTCCGGGTGGAATCACGAACCGAAACTCCGTTGATCAGGGTGCAGATCTTCCGGGATCGAGCCTTCGTCGTCGACAACGGGGTGCTGTTCTTCTCGATGATCGCGTTCGTCCCGGTGTTCTTCTTCGCCAGCGTCTACTCACAGGTCTCGCTCGGCTTCAGTTCAACCGAGGCCGGGCTTTACCTGCTGATCTTCTTCGCCGGTTTCGCACCGGCAGCGCAGGTTGGCGGCCGCATGCTCGACAATGGCGGTGCCCGGCGGCCCATGGTGCTCGGGTCAGCTTTGGCGACGGTCGGCTTCGCACTCTGGGCCTCAAAGCTCACCAACCTCAGTCAAGCTGCGCAGTGGCCCTACATCGTGCTGGCCGGTGCCGGAATCGGGCTGTTGCTCGGCCCCGCCAGCACCGATGCCGTGAACCGGTCGATCGGCGCCTCGTACGGCGAGGTCACCGGCATCACCCAGACCGTCCGCAACTACGCCTCAACCCTCGGCATCGCCGTCCTCGGCACCGTGCTCACGACCGTGTTCACCAACCGGCTCACGACGTCGCTCGACGCGTTGAAGATACCGAGCAAGGTCGCCAAGTCCATCGCGCAAGGCTCGACCGAGGGCGGCGGCTCCGCAGCGTCAAACTCGGCGCCGGCCGCACTTCGAGGCCAGATAGATGCCGCCGTCGCGCACGATTTCGCCGTTGCCACTCAGTGGGTTCTGTACGGTATGGCGATTGCCTTGGGGATCTCGTTCTTCGTCGCGTTACGGCACCCCGGTGGCAAGCCGCAGGAACATGACTCGACCGAACCCGATTCGCGAGCAGACTCTGCACCGTCGGTATCGACTTAGGGGTGGGAACCATGCCCGTCCCTTTGCAACTCGTGATGGACGCCAACAACCCGAGCGTGCTCGTCCGGTTCTGGGCCACCGCTCTGGGCTATGAGATCGCGCCCGCCCCGGACGGCTTCGCGACCTGGAATGACTTCTACCGCAGCATCGGTGTTGCCGAAGATGAACTCGACCTCGACGGCGACGGCAGCGACCGGCTGATCGATCCGAGCGGACGGGGGCCGAGCATTTGGTTTCAACCGGTGCCAGAGACGAAGTCGATCAAGAATCGCCTGCACCTCGACTTGGGCGTCAGCGGCGGGCGCAGCGTACCGCTGGAGCTCCGCAAGGCCCGGGTGGACGCTGAGGTCGAGCGGCTCGTGGCCGCTGGTGCGAAACGGATCGGTGTGGTCCCGAGCGAGGGCGTCGTCGGCCACTACGGCGTTGCGATGCAAGACCCCGAAGGTGCCGAGTTCTGCGTGCACTGATGCCCGAGCAAGAATTGGCTGGCGGCGACGCGATACGGTTTGTCGGTGACCGAAACGATCGAGACCGAGAGCGTCCGGGTCGCGAAACTGCTCGATGCGCAAGCCAAGGCAGCCGAGCTTTTCGTCGCGGTAGGGAGCAGCGGGCTCATCGCGCCAGGTGTCCTTGAAACGACGGCCAGTAACGCGATTCGCGACCTCGCCGCCGACATGTTCGGTGTGAGCAGGTTCTGGCACAAGCGAATTGTTCGGGCCGGGGCGAACACCCTCGAGCCCTATCGGCAGAACCCGCCCGATCGAGTGATCGCTGAGGACGACATCGTGTTCTGCGATTTCGGCCCGATCTTCGAAGAGTGGGAGGCCGACTTCGGTCGCACCTTCGTGCTCGGTACGGATCCGGTCAAACACCGGCTACGCGACGACCTGCCGGTGCTGTTCGACGCGGGCCGCGCGTACTTCGAATCGCAGCCGGGCATAACCGGTGAGCAACTCTTCGGCCATGTCGTCAGCTTGGCTGAAGGGGCCGGGTGGGAGTTCGGTGGCCGGATCGCCGGCCACCTCATCGGCGAGTTCCCGCACGAGAAGATCATCGGCGATGAGATTCAGTACGACATCGCACCGGGCAGTGACAAGCCGATGCGGCGCCTCGATCACACCGGCCGAGTGTGCCACTGGATTCTTGAGATTCACCTGGTGGATCGCCAACGTCAGATCGGCGGCTTCTACGAAGAACTGCTCGATATCGGCCCCGCGGCATGATGTTGGCCGGCGACTACGACTACGAGCTTGGCGGCTCGGGCTACGCGCAGCAGCGTCGGCCCGATGAACGGATCGCGCGCTACATCCACGATGCGCTCGGCAATGCCAAGACCGTGCTCAACGTTGGGGCGGGCGCCGGTTCATACGAGCCGAGCGACCGAGCGGTGACCGCGGTTGAACCGTCGGCCACGATGCGATCCCAACGCCCAGCCCACCTCAGCGAGGCCATCGATGCCGTCGCAGAAAACCTGCCGTTCGCCGACAACTCCTTCGACGCGGCGATGGCCACGGTCACGATTCATCAATGGCCGAATGTCGATCAGGGATTGCGCGAGCTTCGCCGCGTCAGTCGCGAGCCGGTCGTCATCCTCACCTTCGACGGCAGCGCGCTCGACTCGCTCTGGTTAGCCGACTACGCGCCCGAACTGATTGCCGCCGAGCGCGTCCGCTATCCCGCGATCGAGCACATCCAGCAGGTCCTCGGTGGGGAGAGTTCCGTCGTTGCCGTGCCGGTGCCGATCGATTGTGTGGACGGCTTCACCGAGGCGTACTACGCCCGGCCCGAACGCTTTCTCGACCCCGCCGTACGGCAGTCCCAGTCAGCATGGGGATTCATCGACGAGGCCACCGCAAATCGCTACGTCGAACGGTTGCGGGTGGAACTCGAATCGGGTGAGTGGGACCGCCGCTACGGCGCGCTGCGCACCCAGCCGGAGTTCGTCGGCGCGCTACGCCTGATCACTGCGTTGCCGGGCTGACAGTGCTGCGGGCTAGGTCAGCTCGTCGGCGGCGAGGTAAACCCACGCCAGATCACCCGAACCCAGCGTGACGAGCACCCGTCCGTAGTCGTCGACCTCGTATTCGTCGGCGGCTGCCAACTCGTCCGGAGTGATGACGAATACGGTGCCTTCGACGACATCGTCAGGATTGGTTGACCGGCGCACGATCGGATGGAGTGCCGATCCGCTCAACGCGACAACTTCGGCATCGGTGATCTCCACGAATGACATCCGGTGCCCGGGCAGCGAGTCCGGACGGCCGGGCAGCTCGCGCCCGAAGTTGGCGCGCTGCACCTCCTCCTGCTGCAGGGTGCCGTAAGAAAATAGCCGGACGATATCCGCCGCGCCGTCGTCAGCCGTGTCGTTGTCAGCCTCGCTTGCGTCCTCAGGCAATGTACGAGCTACTCCCCTGCCGCGAGTTCCTTGATGAACTCCGCTGACGACATCGGCTTTGAGAACATGGGGAAATCGTATTTTAGGGCATTGTCATGTTCTTCAACCGAGGTCGCTGCCACGCAGTCGTTCAGGGTGATCACCTGATAGCCGTTCTCGTACCCGCTGCGCATGGTGGATTCGACGCAGCAGTTCGTCAGGAAACCACCGAGGGCGATCGTCGTGATCCCCTTGCTACGTAACATGAAATCGAGATTCGTACTGGCGAACGTATCGAGGCCGCGCTTGCCCTCGACCACGATGTCACCATCGGCGGGCGCCAGTTCGTCGGTGATGGCCGCGCCCCAGGAGCCTTTGACGAAGGCGTTGCCGTCGACCACACCCTTGAGAATGCCGTATGGGTGGGAGCTGATCTCGTTGTAGCCCTCCGCGAACGTGATGGGAGCGTGCATCACGGTCGCGCCAGCTGCCCGAGCCGCGGCGGCGAGGTCGCGAGCATTCGACAGCATGTCGGTCTTGTCCATCACCTCCGAGACTGCGCCGTGCAGGACGCCACCTTCTGAGGTGAAATCGTTCTGGAATTCGATCAGTACTACTGCGGTGGTCTTCGGGTCGATCGACATGTCAACACCCCTACCTGAACGGGCTAGCCGCTACTGCGGTTTGCTCAAGATTCGCGCAACCTCGAGATTCGCGCAACCAAGGTATAACGGAGGCATTTGCGCAGAACACTTGGCTTGACCCGATTCGCGAGCTTGACTGTGGGCGTGGCCGCCGCCGATGACCTTCGCCGGGTGATGCACCGCGAGCATGCCGCTTTTCTCGAAACAGGCAGCCAACCGGCCACAGTCCGAACGGTCGTTGCCAACTCCTGGCTGCGCTCGGCGGCCGCCGGAATCGATCCTGATGCTCACCTGCCGCCCCTCGTGCTCGAGCACGACGACCTGCTCGAATATAGGTCCACACACCCCTTGTCCAGGGTGTTTCCGCTGCTGTACGACGTACTCGGCAAGGCCGCCGAGGACTGTGACTGCGTCATGGCCGTGGGCGACGCGGAGGGAAAGCTGCTGTGGGTATGTGGTACCCCTAGCGTCCTGCGTAAGGCCGAAGCGATGAACTTCGTCGAAGGCGCCGCATGGGACGAACTGCACGCCGGCACGAATGCCCCGGGCACCGCGTTGCACCTCGACGCCGCCGTCCAGATACACACCGCCGAGCATTTCAATCGCCTCGTCCAACCGTGGAGTTGCGCTGCGGCACCCATTCACGACCCCCAGACGCACAAGATCCTGGGTTTGGTCGACATCACCGGCGGCGAGGATGTCACGTCACCGCAGACACTGGCCATGGTCCGGGCCGCGGCGAGGATGGCCGAATCCGAACTCGGCAGGCTTGCTGCGGAGAGCTCAACCGCGCACCGCTCGCCGCCAGGCACGCTTTGGCTGCCCGCCGAGGCCGCCAAGCGCCCGGTCCTGCGGTTACACGGACTTGGGCGCCCTGAGTGTGTAGCCGAACTCAGTGCGCTGAGCGCAGGTTCGCGCCGCCTGAGCCCACGGCACAGTGAAATCCTCGTGGTGCTCGTCGATCATCCGCACGGCCTTACAGCAGAGGAACTCGAGGTCGAGGTCTATGCGGCAGACGTGCACGGTTCGACGATGCGGGCCGAGATGACCCGGCTGAGATCCTTGCTCGGGCCTGAGGTGTTGCAGTCAAGGCCGTACCGACTCGTGGCCGAGACCGACTGCGACTGGCAGGCCGTCGCCGCACAGCTAGCCGCCGGCCGCGTCCGCGACGCGCTGGCCGGCTACCACGGTCCGCTACTCCCGCAGTCTGAAGCGCCAGGAATCGTCGCGCGTCGCGACAGCCTGCAGGAACAGCTTCGTCAGGCGGTCCTTGCCTCTGCTCAGCCCGAGCTCATGGTGGCATGGACGCGATCGCGCTGGGGTGCCGATGACCTGCCGATGTGGCACGGACAGGCCGCGGCGCTACCCGACAGCTCACCGCTGCGACAGCTCGCGGTAGCCGAGATAGCTCGACTCGAACGGGAACTCGCGAATCCGACGCCGCTGCGCTGAAGCCTGCCCCGCATAGAGCGTTGCAACGTACTTGCAACGTTCTGCGACCTAGCCTGCGGCTGACAGCCCGCACTTCGGGGCGAAGCGAATCTAGGAGGCTCATCCATGACCATCTACGCATCACCTGGCCAAGCCGACAGCCCGGTCAGTGTCGAGTCCCGCTACGGAAACTTCATCGGCGGCGAGTTCGTCCCGCCGAGCAAGGGTGACTACTTCGAAAATCCCTCACCCGTCACAGGCCAGCCATTTGTCGAGGTGGCTCGGTCGACGGCGGAAGACATCGAACTTGCCCTCGACGCCGCCCACGGAGCCAAACGAGCCTGGGGAAGGACGACGGTGGCAGAACGTGCCAACATCTTGAACAAGATCGCCGATCGGATCGAGGAGAACCTCGAAATGCTTGCGATCGCCGAGACGTGGGAGAACGGTAAACCCGTCCGCGAATGCCTCGCCGCGGATCTGCCGCTCGCCGTTGACCATTTCCGCTATTTCGCAGGAGCGATCCGCGCTCAAGAAGGTGGCATCTCCGAGATCGACCCGGACACCATCGCCTACCACTTTCACGAGCCACTAGGCGTGGTCGGGCAGATCATTCCATGGAACTTCCCGATTCTGATGGCAACCTGGAAACTTGCGCCAGCGTTGGCCGGCGGAAACTGCGTGATCATCAAGCCCGCCGAGCAAACTCCGTGGTCACTACTGAAGGTCGTCGAGCTCATCGCCGATCTGCTGCCGCCGGGCGTCCTCAACGTGGTCAATGGTTTCGGGGTCGAGGCCGGCAAGCCGCTCGCCTCGTCCAGCCGAATCGCGAAGATCGCGTTCACCGGCGAGACCACCACTGGCCGCCTGATCTCCCAATATGCGAGTCAGAATCTGATTCCAGTAACACTTGAGTTGGGTGGCAAGAGCCCGAACATCTTCTTCGATAGCGTCGCGGCTGCTCGCGACGACTACTACGACAAGGCTCTCGAAGGGTTCACGATGTTCGCCCTCAACCAGGGTGAGGTCTGCACCTGCCCGTCACGGGCGCTGGTCCAGGGATCGATCTATGATCAGTTCGTCGGCGATGCGGTTGCGCGCACGAAGGCTGTCAAGCAGGGCAACCCGCTGGATTCGACAACCATGATCGGTGCGCAGGCCTCGAACGACCAGCTGGAGAAGATCCTTTCATACATTGACATCGGCAAGGCCGAAGGAGCCAAGGTACTCACCGGTGGTGGCCGCTCCGATCTCGGTGGCGAGCTGTCGGGCGGTTACTACGTTGACCCGACGATCTTCGAAGGCCACAACGGTATGCGGATCTTTCAAGAAGAGATCTTCGGCCCGGTGCTTTCGCTGACGAGGTTCGACGACGAAGACGACGCCCTCAAAATCGCCAACGACACCCTCTACGGCTTGGGTGCTGGTGTCTGGTCCCGCGACGGGTCGCAGGCCTATCGCGCCGGACGCGAGATTCAAGCCGGTCGGGTATGGACAAACTGCTATCACCAGTACCCGGCGCACGCTGCGTTCGGCGGCTACAAGCAATCTGGCGTAGGGCGCGAGAATCACAAGATGATGCTCGATCACTACCAGCAGACCAAGAACCTGCTGGTCTCATATTCGCCTAAGGCACTGGGCTTCTTCTAAACCGATGACCGAAATCCCAACTGACAGTCTGTCGCGGGTTGAGCTGACCGATGCGGCGGCGGACCTACTCCGCCGCCTCACCGGCCGGTATGGCCCACTGATGTTTCACCAGTCCGGTGGGTGCTGCGACGGCTCGTCCCCGATGTGCTTTCCAGATGGGGACTTCATCACCGGGGACGCGGATATCCGGCTGGCAGAGCTTGCCGTCGACGGTCTGGACGCGCCGATTCCGTTTTGGATGTCGGTGTCTCAGTACGAATATTGGAAACACACCCACTTGACCGTGGACGTTGTTCCAGGTCGCGGCAGCGGATTCTCAGTTGAAGCGCCCGAGGGTGTGCGCTTCATGATCCGGTCACGGCTGATGACTGACGCGGAGACGAGCGCCTTTGGCTTGATCTGAACGCGAGCTGAATCCGGCCACCAAGGCGAACTCGGTGGTGGCCGCGGCCATGATGGTGAAGCTGGCAGGAAAGCGCGGAAAGGCATATGCCAGCACCAGACCAGTCCACATAGCAGTCACTCCAAGAAGGCCCGAGAGCCAGAAGGCTGACCACGGTTTCGCAGTGAGGCGTTGCGCGGCGGCTGGCGGCGCGGCCAGCAAGCCGAACAGCAGTAGCGCGCCCACGGCCTGGCTTGCCTCCGCCGCGCTCGCGCCGACAACAGCCAAGAAGACGGCGCCGAGCAGGCGGACCGGCAGCCCACGGGCGGCCGCCACGGCCGGGTCGAGTGTGGCAAACAGTAGTGGACGAGCAATGGCAAGCAGGGCAACGATCACCGCCACCGCGACGATAACAGCGAGAGCCGAGGCGGAGCCGCTGATTCCGAAGATGGATCCGAACAGCACCCGCACACCGGCCGCGCCGTTCTCGGTGCTGCCGTGTGCCGTGTAGTACGCAAGGAAGAACACCCCCAGCCCGAGAACCCAGGAGAAGGCAACTCCGATCACGGTGTCATCAGCACCGGCGCGGCCACCCAGCATTCCAAGCGCGAGGCCAGTGGCGATGGTGGCTATGAACAATCCGAAACGCAGATCAACGCCAGCCGCGAGGGCGGCCAGTGCTCCCGTGTAGGCGACGTGCGACAGGGCGTCGCCGGCGAAAACCTGACCGCGCAAGACCACGAAATAGCCGACCAGACCGCACAACATCGATATCGCGGTACCGGCGACAACAGCATGCTGGATGAACGGGTGGGAGAGCATGTTGCCAAGACCGGTCACCGGCCCAGTTGCAAGCGACACTCTGGCAGCGGTCATCGCCGGAGCCCGGTCAGCGCAACCGGCGGCCGAGCGCTACCGCCAGCGACAAGTCGGCGCCCGACGCGATCGGCCAGCGCGCGATACCCCGCAGCAATCAAGAACAGGCCGAAGGCAAGAGTGGTGACCCAGAAGCCAATCGGATAGGGCGAGTAGAAGGCGACCGCCTCACCGACCCACGTAACTACGACAGCGATGCCGACGGACAACATCGCACCGAGGACCGGACGGGCAGTGAGCTTCAGCGCGGTCGCGGCCGGGGCCACCAGTAGGGCAAATACCAGCAAGCTGCCGGTGACCTGGCTGGCTCCCGCGGCCGCGATCCCAAGCATGACCAGAAACACGGCCGACAGCAGCGCAACCTGCACGCCACGGGCGCGAGCGACTAGCGGATCAATCGTGATGAACAGCAGCCGTCGGCTGATGATCGCCAGCACCAGCAGGCAAAGCAGGCCCGCGATGGCAAGGACCAACACCTGGCCGTCAGTGACCCCCGTTATCGTGCCGAACAGCAAACTGTTCAACCCCGACAGGAATCCGCCGTACAGGCTGACGAACAGAAACCCGCAGGCCAGTGCGAAGGCCTGGACGGTGCCGATCACCGCCGACTCCTCACCGTAGCCGCCTACGTCCGACGGATTTCGTCCACTGGGTAAGGCTGAAATGGCAACTGCCGCGACCACGCAGAATCCGAAATAGCCGACGGCCGGATTCAGCCCCAACCAGGTGGCCCCGGCCGCGCCGGGAAAGCCGACCACGGCCAGCGTATGACCGGCGAAGGACTGCCGCCGCAAGACCATGAAGTAGCCGATCAGCCCAGCGACGACCGCTACGATCGTCCCGGCGCGCAGGGCGTTGAGCATGAAGTGATAGCTCAACAGTTGACGAGCATCGCCAGTGAGGTTCCAAGTCAACCCACTCACAGTAGGTGCCCCGGCGGTAGGTCCGGCTGTCCGACCACGACCAGTCGGCCGGCACGATCACGAAGGACGTCAACCGGGGTGTCATACAGCATCGACAACGTCTCAGAGGTGATGACTTCAACCGGAGAGCCCATCACGGCACCCCCGTGCGCGAGATAGATGACCTTGTCCAGGTACGGCAGAATCGGGTTTACATCGTGCGCAACGAGTAGAACGGCCACCCCCTCGGCGCGGCAAACCCGCTGGATCAGCGAGCTGATCGATGCTTGATTGGTCACGTCGAGCGAGTCGAGTGGCTCATCCAGCACGAGCAGGCTCGGCCGCCGGATCAACGCTTGGGCGATCAGCAGCCGTTGCTGTTCGCCGCCGGAACATTGGCCAATCGGTCGGTAGGCGTAAGCCGAAGCTCCCACCAGTTCGATAACCTCGCCGAGCCGCTCGCGGGCCCGGCGGCGCCGTGCACCGGGCAGCCATCCGGGTAGCGGTGTACCCCAGCGATCACCGTCCAATCCGAGGCGGACGACATCTACGCCCCGGACTCGTGTGCTGGGGTCAAACGCGCGTCGCTGTGGAAGGTAGCCGATCCGCTCGCTATGGCGGCCCGGGTTGGCGCCCAGCACTCTCACCCGACCAGCCGCGACGGGGTGTAATCCGAGGATCGTCCTCAACAGCGTTGACTTGCCTACACCGTTCGGGCCGAGGACGGCCGCAAATTCTCCAGCGGCTAAGCACAAACTGACCTCAGACCAGATTGTGTGCCCGGCAACGCTGGCTGCTGCACGTTCGAGCACCACGACATCAGCCAGCAGCCGCCGGTCGGTCGAAGCCGTCATGTGCCGGTGGCCACGGCGAGCGCTGCTTCCAAAGCGCGAAGCTGGGCCGATTGCCAGTCCTGAAAGGTTGCGCCCTTGGGCGACAGCGTCTCGGTGACCGAAGCAACCGGGATTGACTGCCTCTTAGCTGCAGTCACCTGTGCCGAGACGTCCGGCGTGGAATTCTGACTGTTGAACACATAGACCTTTATCTTCTTGGTCGCGATCTGGGCATCGATCGTTGCCTTGTCAGCCGCCGACGGATCGGTCCCCTCGCTGATTGCCCTCAAGAAGGAAGCCGGCGTGACGAGGTCCAGACCCAGCGCGTCAGCCAGCGGCGCAAAGATGCTCTCCGACGCACCCACCGGTGTCCCGGCGTATTTGGACTTTATCGTCGAGATCAACTGGTGATACTCGGCCAGGTCGGTGTCTTCGAAGGCTTGCCTTCGCGAATCGAAGTAGCTCGCATCACCAGGATCAGCCTTCTTGAGCCCAGCCGTGATGGCATCGGCGACCGTCTCGACGTCGGCGGGTGAATACCAACGGTGCGGGTTACCGTCGTCCGGCTCACCTACGAGCTTGCCGACCGTGATGACGATGCGGTCAGCTGACGGGTTCGCCGCAACCGCCTTCGCCGCCCACGAGTCGTAGCCGACACCGTTCTCGACGAACAGCGAGGCGTTGGCGATCATGCGCCCGTCTGCAGGAGTGGGCTCGTAATCGTGCGGGTCGGTAGCCGGATTGCTGATGATCGAGGTGGTTTTGACATGGGTGCCGCCGAGTTGGCTGAGAATGCTCCCCCAGGCATCGATCGATGCCACCGCTGTCATCACCGTTCCAACCCTCGCGGCCGACGTTGCGGCTGCTGGCTGAGCGCCCTGGCGAGAGGTCGCGCAGCCGCTGAGGACAACCGCAGCAGCCGAGGCCGCGATCACCATGGCAAGCGCGAGTCGAGATCGATGCACCATCTGAACTCCCATATGAGATTTGACGATCTGCGAGGCCCGACCGTTAGCTGCTGTCGGACCAGTGGCTTAGGCCTGAGTCTTGTTGGTAATGACAACGATTGTCAAGCTCGTTTAATAGAGATGGTGACCTTCGCAACCACCCGCCCACACCGGCGTCCGACCGTGCGATGATGGAGTGGAGCTGGCAGACCTGACAGCTCCCGGGATGGTGGGGCATCGAGCACCGGACAACGCGAGGCTTACGAGGTCGCGTCGTCATGTTTCTGTACATCCAGCTCTTCGGATCCCTGTTGGTCCTGGTCTCCTTCGTCGCAGCCCAGTTGGGGCGACTCGAACACGCATCGCCTGTGTACCTTCTGCTCAACGTGCTCGGATCGGCCGCGCTCGGTCTGAGCGCGCTAGCCGAAGCGCAGTGGGGCTTCGTTGTACTGGAAGGCGTCTGGGCCGCCGTGTCAGGATGGAGTCTCGCCAGGACGAGGAGATCACGATTGGCTTAGTGGGCTTAGCGGGCTTAGCTGGCAATCGGTGTAACTCGGGGCGCGACCTACCAGCCGTTCCAGTGCACGATCTCATCGAGCGGCCTTCGGGCGGCACGGTGAAAGGTGTCACCCTTGGTGTACGCGATCGGAAATAGGCCGCCTTGCGTGTAAAGGTCATACGGCAGGCCGAGAACCTCCGCGGCCTTCCGTTCGCTTCTCAGGTGGACGCTCGTCCAGGCCGCACCCAGACCGCGGGTTCGCAGTGCCAGAAAGAAGTTCCATACCGCGGGGAGCAGGGATCCCCACAGTGCCGCCTGGGTAGCGATCGCGGCATTGTCAACGCGCCCCAAATGGCACGGCACGAGCAGCACGGGCGCTTCATGCATGTGTTCGCGCAGATATTGTGCCGATTCTGAAATCGCGTCACTGTGCAACGCCCGAGTGTCGTCGGCGGCCAGGTCGGGCCACGGCAGCGGCACGTACTCGCCCTCGTCGGCGACATAGAGATCGGCTAACTGTTTCTTCTTGTCGGGGTCGGTGACAAAGATCCAATGCCATTCCTGACGATTGGAAGCCGTCGGGGCTTGGACGGCGAGTTCGAGGCATTCCTCGATCACGTCGCGCTCGACGGGACGTGTGAAGTCCAGCCGCTTGCGCACAACCCGAGTGGTACTGAGAAGTTCATCGTTGGACAGTTCGACCCTCATGGCTGGAGCCTATAGACCTGCAGGCCAACGTGGAACGGTCCAGGCGTCATCAGAGCGCGGACCCGTCTGGGGCCAGGTAGTCCTCGGCGAGGATCCTGCTCTCCCGGTATTGCTCGAACTCGTCGTCCGTGACCCCAAGTATGTCCTTGTAGACGTACTCATTGTCCTCGCCCAACGCCGGCGAGCCACGCCGCCAGGCTTGAGGCACACCCCGATAGGGCTGGCTTGGATGGGGGTGAGTCCCGACGTCGGTGGTGTTGAGCGGCCGCATCCATCCCCGCGCTTGGATGTGCGGGTCGGTGCAGAACATCGTGTCGTCCATCAAAGGTGCTGCGGCCACACCTGCACCTTGAAGCAGGTGAAACGCCGCCGTGACTTCTTGCTCCGCTGCCCACGCGCCGATGATGGCATCGAGCTCATCGTGGTTGCGCTGCCGGGTTTCGAGGTCGGCGAAGCGGCCGTCGTGCGCAAGCTCGGCGCGACCGATCACCGCCGCGAGTCGGCCCCATTCCTCGTCGTCGCCGACTGAGATGGCCAACCAACGATTGTCGCCCTGGCACCGGTAGAGCCCCTGCGGTGCCCGATCACGATCACGATTGCCCATCCGAACGGGTTCGGTGCCTAACTGGTAATCAACGTAGACATCGCCGAGATGGTTGAGCACGTTCTCGCTCTGTGCAAGCTCAACCAGCTGACCGCGGCCGGTCTGATCCCGGTAACGCAACGCCGCCATCGCCGCAAACGCGGCGGCAGGCCCGGTCGCGGCGTCCATGTACGTGGTCGCGGGACTCGTGGTCAGATCGGAGTCGCGATGCCCACAGATCCAGAGCAACCCCGTCAACGCGTCGAACTGTGTACCAAAACCTGTGTAGGACGACCAATCCCCGCTCAGACCGGTCGGAGGCAACCGCAACACCACCAACCGCGGATTGCGAGCCTGCATCTCGCTGACCTGAATACCCATCCGCGTCAGCCCGGTTGCCTTGAAATTCTCGACGAACAGATCTGCCTTTTCCACCAAGCGCATCAACAGCTCCCGCCCTTCCGGCCGGCGGGTGTCGATGGTGCAGGACAGCTTGTTGCGAGACACCGAATTGTTGAGGGCGTGCCGGTTCCACGGCCGGTCGGGGCGTCCGGGCGCGGCAGGCCCGTAGCCGGAGCCCAGCAGGCCAAGGTTGGAGATGGTCGGGCGGGCTTGATAACCTTTTGTCGTCGGCGGAAGCACGAACGGGTTCTCCACCCTAATGACTTCGGCGCCGAGATCGGCGAGCAGCATCGTGGCATACGGGCCCGACCAGACCGTGGTCATATCGACGACCCGGATACCCTCCAACGGCAGTGCTTTGGTAGCGCCGCCCGACGGACGACGTTGCTGCGTATGGTGATCCTGCAGCGCGTCCGGACCTGGGTGGGTCTCGCGCTCGAGAAAGGGCTCCTGCTGGCCGAGCTCGGGCGCCAGTCCCCTCAGAGCCCACCCACCCTCCTGAAATCGATGAGCGGGGCCTGGTAAATCGACCGAGCCAGCTCGCGGATCATCAGCGTGCACCCAGAAACCGCGCTGGTGCAGATGATCGGCGTGCAAGACCTCGTCGGGCGAGTTGAGCCCCGCCAAGGGCCAGCCGGCGCTCTGCGCCGCCGCCGTTGCTTCCGCGCGGGTGTGCGCGAACAGCCACGGATACAGGGCAGCGTCCAGGGCTTCTTTGGTCTCGCCTCGCTCGAAGGCGTCCGGCCGCGCGAACGCCGCCTTCAGCTCGTCATTGTCCAACACCTCGAGCATTTCTTTGAGTTGCTGGGGTGTCGACATCATGCCGACATATCCGTCCGCGCAGGGGAAAACCCCGGTCGGAATCAGAGTCAACGGGTTGCTGTTCTGCGTGGCATTCGCGACCGCGCCCCGGTACTGGTAGGTCAACAACGGTGTTGCTCGGCTAGGCATCGACGCCAGCGCTTCTACCGCCGCGGAATCGACGTACGATCCCTGCCCGGTGGACCGGGCAAAGGCGATGGCACCCAGAGCGCCGACCGCGGCCATGCTCCCGCTGAAACAGGCACCGAGGTGACCGGGTAACCGCAATGGATCCTGATCGGTAGCCTGCAAGAGCATCGTCCCACTCATGGCCTGCGCGATGAGTTCGGTCGATTTGTAATCCGCATACGGTCCGTCGGCACCGAAACCGCTGATACCGACGACGACCGCGGTCGGCATCCGCTCGTGGAACTCCCGCCAGCCGATACCCCACTGTGCCAACGAGCCGCCCTCGCGCGCCTCGATCACGACATCGGCTTCAGCCAGTAGATCCCAGAGGTCGGCGACGTCGGAGACCGCGGGGTCAAGAACTGCGCTGCGTTTGTTGGTGTTCAGGTGGAGAAAGGCACCCGAGACGTCGCTCTTGCGGCCAGCGACCGCCCGGCGTAGCGGATCACCTTGCGGGCGCTCGACCTTGACGACATCCGCTCCCAGATCGGCGAAGAGCTTTCCGCAATAACTGCCGGTGGCACCAGCGGCCAACTCGATGACCCGGACATCGCTCAACACACGCTGCATTGCTTAGCCTCTCGATCTGCGCCGGCCACCTGTCGCCACCCTATCGGCTATACCGGTCTTGGTGGCCGATCGGCTATCAGTGTTGATGGCCGACGATCGGCATAGCGACGCTGTAATAATGTGCCGCATGACACCACTGGAGACCGCACGCCGCTACGTAGAGTTGTTCAACGCCGGTCAATACGCCGAGATGGGCGCGCTGTTTGCCGAGGACTCGGTCTGGCGCCCTCCGCCGCCCGCGCCAGAGGTCCACGGTGGCCCGGCGATCAAGGCGGGCTACTCCGCGCCGGAGCAAGCCGAGCGCAGCAGTGCCTTGCAGATAGCGGCAACTCGATACTTGGTAGACGGCTCGACCGTGGTAGCGGAACTGGTCTTCAGCGCCGATGCGCACGCGATCGAGGTCGTGGACATTTTTGATGTGGATGAGGACGGCAAGATCACTTGCATGACTGCGTACACCCGCTCGGCGCCGCGCTGATCTCAGATCTCCTTCTGGCCCCAGGCCGAAATCATCGGTGAGGTGGCTAGGTCGAGTTTGCCACTGACGACGTTCGCTAGATGCTCAGCTATCTCACTTTCGGTGGCAAGCCCCGCGTCGATGAGTTGATCACGAATCTGCTCGGTCGTGGCCCGCTCTAGCTCGATGCAGGCTGATCCGGTAACCGGAAAGTAGGCGTCCGCGGCAATGTTGACGAGCCCCGCTGTACGAAGACGCCTCGGCAGGCTGCGCCCGAACGCGAGGTCGACGCCGCGAGCGGCAAGCAGGTTTCGAAACCCGGCCTTGAGCCTGTTCGCCAGAGCCGCTGCCGCGTCGGATTCGTCCAGACAGACCAGGGGTTGCAGGGCGGGGTCGGCGTCTTCGATGACCAGCCAGCCGCCCGGTCGCAGGGACGCGATCATGGCGGCGAGGGCTCGATCGCGCTCGCGTACGTGTACCAGCACCAGGCGCGCGTGCACGACATCAAAGGGCCCGTCGATCGGGTCATCGATGCCAATGTCGTGCCTGATCACCTCGTAGTCGATTGCCCCTGGCGTCCAGGAGGTGTCGATGTCGCTGGCGACGACCCGGCCCTCGCTACCGACTTGCTCTGCAAGCCAAGAGGCGACGCTCGATCCGCCCGCCCCGACCTCCCAGGCATGCCAGCCGGAGCGGACGCCGACCGCTCGAAGGTGCCGGAACGTCGAGGCGTCGAAGAGCTCAGCCAACGCGTCGAAACGCTGGCCGGCCTCTTGTCTGGCGTTGTCCAGCAGGTAGCCGTCATCGCCGTCCATTGGCAGCGTTCCGCCTTTCAGTAGCGAGCATCAAATGACGATCAGGCCGACGATGATCGCGATACCGATGACGGTAACTGAGAGACGGTAACTGAGATCAGCCTCGTGTCGTGCGATGTCCAGGCCGACGAGCCTGCGGTCGTAGCCGCGGCGGTCAAGGCCGCTGTCATCATGACTGCGCCGCTCGGCTCGTCGCGCCGCCCGGCTCAAGCCCGAGTCTGGCAACGATCTCGTCGGCCTCGGAGGCAGAGCCTGCCGCAATATCGATCTCGATGGACCGTTCGTCCGCCGAGGGTGGCTCGAGAACGGCGAACTGCGAATCGAGCAGGGCCGCGGTCATGTAATGGCCATGCCTGGCCTCTAGCCGCTTTGCGATGAGGTCGTGGTCGCCGGCGAGGTAGACGAAGACCACGTGTTCGCCGCGCAGAACATCGCGATAACTGCGCTTGAGCGCAGAGGATGTGATGATGCCCGAGCGGCCAGCATCGGTGTGCTCCCGAATCCAGGTTGCGACCGTTGCCAGCCACGGCCAGCGATCATCATCGGTCAGCGGGTGACCTGCTGCCATCTTGGCGACGTTCTCCGACGAGTGCAGGTCATCGCCCTCTTCGAGATCCCAGCCGAGCCGTCCAGCGAGCAGACCGGCGACACTAGACTTGCCACTACCGGAGACACCCATCAACACCAGGACGACCGGCTCTGCGATAGCTGTGCTTGGCTGAGTCACTTCCGCCTCACTCTCATTGCGCCGCCGATCGAACGCTGCCGATCTGACGGCCGGCTCATACCCGCTGGTGATATTGCTACCCGGATTCTGTTGAGTATCTACCCGGGCAGTTGGACGATCAGGTGAGGGCATAGTCCTCCAACCGAAAGGGGTGAGCGCCTTGACCAGCACCCGCCAACCCTTGACCTCGATCGACCTCCCAACCGTCGGTCGGCTCGCCGCGCAGTTGCGGGTCGACTCGATTCGTTCGAGCACCTCAGCCGGATCGGGCCATCCCACCTCGAGCATGTCGGCCGCCGACGTCCTCGCAGTCCTGGTGACTCGTCACCTTCGCTACGACTGGGACGATCCGAGTGCTGAGAACAACGACCACCTGATCTTCTCCAAAGGCCATGCCTCGCCGCTGCTGTACTCCGTCTACAAGGCGGTCGGCGTCGTGACCGACGAAGAGTTGATGACCGAATACCGGCGCTTCGGTCACCGGCTGGAAGGCCATCCCACGCCCGTATTGCCATGGGTCGACGTGGCCACCGGCTCGTTGGGCCAAGGGCTACCCGACGGCGTAGGCGTTGCTCTGGCCGGCAAGTACCTCGATCACTTGCCTTATCGCGTGTGGGTGTTGTGTGGTGACAGCGAGATGGCAGAGGGCTCGATCTGGGAGGCCCTCGACAAAGCCGCTTATTATCAACTCTCCAATCTCGTCGCTATCGTCGACGTCAACCGCCTCGGCCAACGCGGGCCGACCGAATTGGGCTGGGACATAGACGCTTATGCTCGGCGGGCGAGCGCTTTCGGTGCGCGAGTCCTGAGCATCGACGGCCACGATCTGGACGAGATCGACGAAGCCTTGACGGCGGCGGAACAATCGGCCGCCGGGCAAGATGGCACTCATCAGCCGACAGTCATTCTCGCCCGCACCATCAAGGGCCGTGGTTTCTCCGAAGTCGAGGATCACGAGGGGTGGCACGGAAAGCCCTTCCCGGCAGACATGGCCGAGCGCGCGATCGCCGAACTAGGCGGGGCGAGCGACCTGCTGGTACGGGGCCCGCTGCCGAAGGAGGCTGAGGCTCGTCCCCCGGCGCAGGCGCCTGCGACACTGTCCGCGCCCACCTACCCCGTTGGTGAGAAGATCGCTACCCGCAAGGCGTATGGCGACGCGCTGGTCGCGCTCGGTCAACGAAACCCTCGGGTAGTGGCCCTCGATGGCGAGGTCAGCAACTCCACCCACGCCGATCAATTCGCCAGAGCCTATCCCGAGCGCTACTTCGAAATGTTCATCGCCGAGCAGCAGCTCGTTGCCTCTGCGGTCGGCCTCAGCGTTCGGCACTACGTTGCGTTCGCGTCAACCTTCGCGGCCTTTCTCACCCGCGCCCACGACTTCATCCGGATGGCAGCCATCTCGCAGGCAGATATCCGGCTCGTCGGCTCGCACGCGGGCGTCGAGATCGGCGCGGACGGTCCGTCGCAAATGGCCCTGGAGGATCTGGCGATGTTCCGCGCAGTGCAAGGCTCGACCGTGCTTTACCCCTGCGATGGCACCAGTACCGCAGCACTGGTGCAGGCGATGGCAGCACAGCCGGGCATCTCGTATCTGCGGACGACTCGCGGTGCCTATCCAGGTTTGTACAACAGCGGCGAGGAGTTCCCCATCGGTGGTTCGAAGCTGTTGCGTTCGAGCTCCGACGACTCGGTCACGCTCGTCGGCGCAGGAGTGACGCTGCATGCCTGCCTCGCTGCGGCTGACAACTTAGCCCAGGACGGCATCCAGGCACGAGTCATCGACCTGTATTCGATAAAACCGCTCGACACGGCGACACTCCAAGCTGCGGTCGGCGCCACCGGCGGCCGGCTCGTCGTGGCCGAGGATCACCATCCAGAAGGCGGAGTTGGCTCAGCTGTTGTTGACGCCCTGGTGGGCGCAGGAGTGCAGAATATTCACCTCGTTCATCTCAGCGTGCGAGAGCTGCCTGGCTCCGGCACGCCGGCTGAATTGATGTCGGCAGCCGGCATCGACGCCGAACACATCGAGTCCGGTGCTAGGTCATTGCTCCAGAACGCGTGACGTCGTCAGGCGGTCTGAGCAATGACGCCCGCGAGCACGACGGCGTGGCTGATACTCAGTGCCTTGGTGGCGGTGAGCAGGGTCAGCGTCCCGAGTTCGCTGAGGCGACGCAGTCCGGCAAGTGTTGCAGACTGCTCAGCGTCAGCGAGCTCTGCGCGGTATTTGACGGCAAACTCTTCGAATCGCGCGGGATCATGCATGTACCAGGTACGAAGCTGCGTCGACGGCGCGATCGTTCGACACCAGTCGTCCAGTGCGGCTGCCTCTTTGGCCAAGCCACGCGGCCAGAGCCGGTCGACCAGTACGCGACTGCCGTCAGCCGAACCGGGAGGGTCATAGACCCGTGCCACTCGTACTGCGGAAGACTCCACGAGCCCATTGTCTGCGAAAGACAGTTCACCGCGCCAGCCCCTACAACAACTCGACCGCCGGCCCAATCTGGAAAAGCTAGATGAGTCCCGAACGTAACCGCGTCACGCCAACTGGCACGATCGAGGCGATCCCGCTGCGCGGCGCCTGGACCGGGAACCGCGGAATACTGCACCGCGACCGGGAGATTGTTCGCTTTCACGCCAGCGACCTGTGGATCACCTGCTCCTTGAACTTTCAGGGCCGCTGGCAAGAACAATGGCAGCCGCATCACTACACCTTCTTGTTCTTTCAGGACGAGGCGGTCTCGTTAGCGGCTGGGCATCGTCCATGCGCGGAATGCCGTCGCGAAGCTTATGATTCGTACCGCACGGGCTGGGCTCGGGGGCTCGGAGTCGAGGTGCCGTCAGCCAAGGAGATCAATCGACGGTTGCACGCCGAAAGGATCGTCGCGGGCACTCATCGCCGCAGATTTCACGAGTTGCCCTGGCAGGATTTGCCCGACGCCACCTTCGTGATGATGGATGAGACGCCCGCCGTCGTCATCGGCGATCACCTTAGAGAGTGGACGAGCGGCGGGTACGGTTCCCGCCGCCCTCGGCCCCGCAACGGCCAGGCAACGGTCATCACACCACCATCGAGCGTTGCAGTGATTCGGGCCGGATACCCCGTCCAACTAGATGATTCCGCCCTAGGGAATTGAGGCGGCCTCGAGCGAGAGGAGGAATTTCTTGGTCGGCAGGCCGCCGCCGTAACCGGTCAGTGAGCCGTCGGCACCAATCACCCGGTGACACGGCACAATGATCGAAAGCGGATTCTGGCCGTTGGCCAAGCCAACCGCGCGAGCAGCGGTCGGCTGGCCCAACTTCGCCGCCAACCTGCCATAACTTGTCGTCTCACCGTATGGAATCTCCATCAGCGCGTCCCAGACACGCTTCTGAAACACCGAGCCGCGGGGGTTGAGCCGCAGCTCGAACTCCCGGCGCCGGCCTGCGAAGTATTCACCCAGCTGGTCACGAACCTCTGCCAGTGCCTGATCATCGCGTTGCCAGTCGGCGCCGATCAGTGCAGGGTGTCGTGACTTCTCCCAATAAAGCTGGCGTAAGCCACCCTCGTCCGCGGTGAGGAGTAGCTCACCGACCGGTGAAGCCAGGATCGTGTAGCGCATTTGGGCGTTCTCCTTCGTTGTCTTTTCGTAGCAATGCCAAACGGTGACCTTCGACCGTGAGGGTTGAACCGCAAGGTCTGTATCGAGAAGCTTCAATCGAGAAGTCTCAATGCAGGGCTACCCAAAGGTGGTGCGTGGCATAGGAGCGCCACGGTGCCCAATCGGCCCGACCGCCCGCAAGATCGACAGCGACCTTCGCTGCGGATCGGCGCACACCCAGATCGGTCGTCAAGAGCACATCCGGATCGCTCATGGTGCGCATCTGGATGTAGTCGGCCGTCCACGGGCCGACACCGGGCAGCGCGAGCAGCGTGGCGCGCTCACGGTCACGGTCCGCCCCGGGATCCAGGCTCAGCTCACCAGACGCGCACGCGAGTGCCAACGCCAACAGGGTTTTTGCCCTCGACCGTGGCATCGGCAACGATGCCGGGTCGAGCTCGGCGAGCTTCGCAGCTGTAGGGAATAGTCGCAATGGTTGGCCGTCGAACGCCGGTAGACCGTGCTCGGCAGCAATTCGGCCGAGCAACGTCCGTGCCCCGCTGACCGATATCTGCTGGCCAACCACCGCCCGAACCGCCATCTCAAAGCCGTCGACCGCACCCGGAGAACGCAAACCGGGGCGCTTGGCGACCAACGGGCCCAGCACCGGATCGGCACCCAGCAGTTCGTCGATCGCGCAGGGATCGGCGTCGAGATCGAGAAGCCGCCTGACCCTCGATACGACCATGACTAGGTCACGTTGATCGGCCAAACCCGTCTGACAGATGACTGCACCTTCGGCTGCTGACAGGCTCACCTTCGCTGGACCCGACGGTGCAACCAGCACGCGGGTGTAGCGGTCGGTCTCGGCTACTTCAACGCCGGGGATTGCCCGCATACCAAGAAAGGCCAGCGTTGCCGCGACATCCATTGGTGCGCGGTAGGGCAACCTCAGCGTTATGGACCCAGGCTCAGCCACAGCCGGCCCACGTCGGGCCGAACGCAGGGCCGAGGGGGTGGTCGCGAAGATCGTCCGGACCGTGTCGTTGAACTGGCGCACGCTGGAAAAGCCCGCCGCAAACGCGACGTCTGTCATCGGCAGCACAGTCGTCTCCAGCAGCACCCGGGCAGTCTGAGCACGCTGGGCGCGCGCCAGCGCCAGCGGGCCTGCGCCGACCTCGGCGATGAGAGCGCGATCGATTTGCCTTTCTGAATAACCCAGTCTTCGGGCCAGGCCCGAAACGCCCTCGCGGTCGATCACGCCATCACCGATCAATCGCAAGGCGCGCCCGGTGAGATCGCCGCGGACGTCCCACTCCGGCGATCCGGGCGAGGCGTCAGGTCGGCATCGCTTGCAGGCCCGGTAGCCCGCCCGTTGGGCCGCCGCGGCACTGGGATAGAAGCTCACGTTGCGCCGCTGCGGCGTGACCGCTGGGCACGACGGGCGGCAGTAGATTCCGGTTGTTCGCACCGCGGTGAAGAACCACCCATCGAAGCGGGCGTCCCGGCCTGCGACGGCGCGGTAACACGTATCGGCCTCTGGCAGCATCACACATCAATTATGGCGGCGCAGCCGAGCTGTCGTTAGCGGTTTTCAGACACCAACGTGAGCACTGGCAGTCGGCCGGTGGCAGCCGAATAGTCGCCCCTTCCCCGCCCGGAGGTGCTAAATGTTGAGGGGTGAACCTCGACGACGTAGCTGACGAGCTGTATTCACTACCCCCGGACGAATTCACGACGACCCGCACCGCTCGGGAGAAGGAAGCCAAAGCCGCGGGTCAGGCCGACCTGAGTGCCGAGATTCGCAAGCTTCGCAAGCCCAACGCGGTGGCCTGGCTGGCAAACCAACTCGCTCGCGAGCACGCCGACGAACTGCGTCCGTTACTCGAACTCGGAGAGGGCCTGCGGGAGGCCACTGCCAACCTGTCCGGGCAGCAGTTGCGTGAATTGGGCAAGCAGCAACATCAACTCGTCTATGCCCTCGTCCAACAGGCCAAACGCCTCGCCAACGCCGCAGGCAAGCAGGTCAGCCAAGACACCTCTCGCGGGCTCGAGGAGACCCTGCACGCTGCCCTCGCCGATGAGACTGCGGCCGAGGAACTGCTGGCCGGCCGCCTCACCGAAGCGATGTCTCGCTCGGGGTTCGGCCCCGAGACCGATGCAGCAACGGCGACGGCGACGGCTACCGCCAGCGCAACAGGAACCCGCGCTCGGACCGCAAGCGCGGCGTCGCCGACGAAGCGTTCCGATACCGGCAGGCCGAAATCTGAGGAGGAGGCCGCCGAGGAACGTCGGCGAGCGCAACTGGACAGCGCGAGGCGAAGCGAAGATCAGGCGTGGCAGGTTGTTCAGAACGCCGAGTCCGATCGCGACCAAGCCCAATCGAGCTTTGATGAGGCAAGCGGGCTCGTCAGTGATAGCACCGCCGAAGTCGAGCGCCTCAAGCAAGCCCTTGACGAGGCTCGCGAAAACCAGAGCGATGCCGAACGCGACCAGCGTAGGGCGCGCACCGCCCTCGAGAAGACCGAACGCGTGGTACGTGATGCCGAACGGCGGCTCAGGGACGCGAGCGCACGAAGGCAGCGATTCGAGACCTGAGTGGACTGGCACGGATTCGACGAGGATAAGGGGAGGTCTTGATGGCGAGGGCTATCTGGACGGGCGTGATCAGCTTCGGGCTGGTATCCGTCCCGGTCGGGCTGTATTCGGCCACCGAGGAACACGAGGTGTCCTTCCACCAATTCGAGCAAGGTACGACCGACCGGATTCGCTATAAACGTGTCAACGAACGCACCGACACCGAGGTCGAATATGCCGATATCGTGAAGGGTGCGGATATCGGCGGGGGTCATTACGTGATGCTCGATCAGGACGAGCTCGACGCGGTAGCGCCCGGTCGCTCGCGGTCAATCGACATCCAGACGTTCGTGGACCTCGAGGAGATCGATCCCATCTACTTCCAGAAGTCCTACTACCTCGGGCCGCCAGACCAGGACACCGCCAAAACGTACGCGCTGCTTCGCGATGCCATGAGTGATAACAACAAAGCCGCGATCGCAACTTTCGTCATGCGTGGTAAGGAGTATCTCGCGGCAATTCGTGCCGACGGCGACGTCTTGGTGCTGGAAACCCTTTACTTCGCTGACGAGGTACGCGACCCGAAATCCGAACTGAAGAATCTGCCCGCTGCCGTCTCCGGGCGTGGCAAGGAGTTGAAGATGGCAGGTCAGCTCATCAACTCGATGGCCGGCAACTGGCGCCCTGCGGATTACCACGACACCTACACCGAGCGGGTGAACGCACTGATCGCGGCCAAGGGTAAGGGCGCCGAGGTGAACGTTGCCGAAGAAGCACCCGAGCCAACGAACGTGATCGACCTGATGGCTGCGTTGCAACGCAGCGTCGAGTCGGCGCGTGGAAACAAGTCCACACCCGGGAAGTCTTCGTCCGCGAAAAAGGCCGCGAAGAAAAATGCGCCCGCCAAAAAGGTCACGGACAAAAAGGTCACGGCCAAGAAGACCGCAACCGAAAAGGCCACAACCAAAAGCAAGTCAGCGACCAAGTCTGTTGCCACTCGCCGGGGCAAGGCTTCCTAGCCCATGAGCGCTCGATTCGAAATCCCTTGCAGGGCAATCCTGTTCGACTCTGATGGGGTCCTGGTCGACTCCAAAGCCAGCGGCGACCGGGCCTGGGCACGCTGGGCGAACGAGCGCGGCCTTGATCCGTCCATCGTGCTGGATGGCGTCCACGGCCGGCGTTCGGTGGACACGGTCGCGCGTTACCTTCCCGAAGCCGAGCGAGCGAGCGGGCTCGAAGCGATCGATGATCTGGAGATCGCCGATGCTGACACGACAAAGCCGATCGCGGGCGCGACCGACTTGCTTAGAACGCTTCCGGATAATTGGGCCGTCGTTACGTCCGCGAGCACGGCGTTGCTGTCAGCACGGTTCACGGCGGCCGGGCTCAAACTGCCACGGGTCGTCGTGGCGTCGACAGACGTCAGTGCCGGCAAACCCGCTCCGGACGGGTATCTCCTTGCGGCCGACAGGCTTTCCGTACCCATCAGCGATTGCATAGTGGTAGAAGACAGCCTGAACGGGATCCGGGCAGGCCGATCAGCTGGCGCGGGACATGTGCTGGGGATCGGGAGCGAGGCGGTGCAATCGGACGCCGATAGCGTGGTCATCGACCTGCGTGCGTGCAGTTGGACTGGAACCGGTCTGCAGGTCGGGCCCGAATTCGTGCTCAGGGCTGGCTGAGGGGGCGTCCTCAGCGACGTCGGGTCGCGTACAGCACTGCGTCGGTGATCGTGATCATCACGCCGTCCGGATCGAGAGCTTGTCGTTCGGGCGCGGCGGTCACGACGCTCCATTCGGAGCGGTCCAGCTGAGCCGCCACCTGCTCCGGGGTAAACAGAAAATCGGCAAGACTCGGTCGGCCCATGGTGGTTTCCAGATCTGCCGGGTGGTGGCCGACGATTAGTAGCGCTCCGCCGGGGCGGACCGCGGCGGCAAGCCGCTGGTGCAACAACTCTCGGTCTACGCGGGGCAGATGCATGAATTGCGCGGACACAAGATCGTATTGTGCTTCCAATGGCCCCGAGACAGCATCGGTGGACGTCTCGCCAGCGAGCAGGTCCATCTGTCGCCAGTCGATTCGGTCCGCGATCTGCTGGCCAGCAATCGCGGCCAAGTCGGCGGCGCGCTGGAGCGCTACCGCCGAGATGTCGATGCCGAGCACCGTCCAGCCGCGCGAAGCAAGCCAGATCGCGTCCGCGCCTTCGCCGCTGCCGACGTCAAGAGCGGTTCCCGGGTGCAGTTTCGACGCGTACTCGACGAGAAGCGGGTTGGGGTTTCCGCTCCAGATCGCGTCCGCAGAGCCATAGCGGTCGTCCCAGAATTGCTGAGTCAACATCTCGGACGGGTCGGCTGGATGATCGTGGCGCATGCAGACGACTGTGCCGTTTCGCGCGAGGTGTTGGCAACCATCCTTGCTGATCTGGCAAAGTCGGGACAAACTGGCCCCGGATCGGCAAGACCCAAGCGTTGACGATCTAAGCGCGATCTAAGCGCGATCTAAGCGTTGATGATCTCGGTCCGAACGCTCCAGGCGAAATTCAGTAACAGCGTCACGGGCGTCTTTTCGACAATATCGAGCATGTGTTCGTAGTCAGGCTCAGGAACCTTCTCGGAGAGCGTTATCGTCCGACGCAGAAACCGCTCGGCGCCTTCTTCGGTGGGTTCGTGATAGGCGACATCGACGGTGATGCCACCGGCGTAGTCATACTTCCGGTCTGCGTATTCACGCAGTGTTATCGCCGTGCAAGACGCCAGCGCCATGAGCAGAAACTCAGTCGGCGTGGGCCCGGCGCCCGCCGAACCCGAGCGCGGATCGTCGGCTACGAAGCTGAAGTCTCGGGCCTTGATCTCAGTTTCGAGACGGCTGGTTGCAGTCAAGCTCGCTCGGGCAGACGCCACGATTCGGTCGCTTGGTCGGTCAGTCATGGGGTCGCTGTCAGGGGTCATGTCTCGATTCCCTCTCACTGCTCTGTGGGCTGATGCAGTTGGTGGGCCGACGCCGCCACCTCGACCAGAACGCGGCTGACGTGCCCCCTACCGATACGGTAGGCGAATGAATCGCAGCCGCTTCGGGCGCAGGCCGGTGCCCGGAGTCCGGCGGGCGGTACCGCACCTACGGGTGGCGGCCTGCGTTGCCGCCGTCCTGTGCGCGACCACGGCAATCGCCGGATGCCAGGCGGCCAAGTCACCGACGGTGGCCGCTACCTCGGCAGCTGCCGCCGTGACGACGGCGCAAGTGGCTTCGCCGCCGACGAGCAAAGCTGCGCCATCTACCAGCCACGTCCGCACCACTGCGAAACCGACCCCGAAGCCGAAGCTATCGAGTCCGGCTCCATCATCGAGCACTCCCCCGCCCGCTGCGCCGCCACCGACAGTCCCCCAAGTCGTGGCGGTGCCACCGGGCACCGGTCCGGTCATCGTCATCGACCCGGGGCATAGTCCCACGATCACGGCCACCGATCCCGCGACCGGACTCAACGTCTCTGACTACGAGAACGAACCCGAGATGCGCGACGTGTTCTCGGTCGCCGAACTCGTGAAGGCAAAGCTGCAGGCGGTGGGTTACCGGGTGGTCATGACCAAGGCCAGCGCCGGTTCGCCCACCTCGCTCGGCGACCGGGCGAGAATCGCCAACAACGCCCATGCTGCGCTGGCGTTGAGCATCCATGATCAGGCCGGTTCAAACGGTGGCATCGGATTCAACCAAGGCAATAACATCGTGTACTACCAATCGGTCGGCAACTACCGTGCTGCACCCAGCGGGCAGAAGATCGTCTTCACAAATAGCCGGGTAGCCGCGCTCAGCATGCGGTACGGCCAAATCTTTCAGGCACAGCGAGCCAGCGCCGAGGGGCACCCGATCACCCTGCTGGGAAACGTCGGGTACGACCTCGGCACCCGCGGGCTGCCGGCGGGCAACATCTGGACGGTCCAGCTGCTCTCGAACGTCCCCTGGATCTACAACGAGGCGGGCGGAAACAGCGCCGGAATGTCAGGCCTGAATTCCGCCGACGAGAACAGGTACGCAAACGGGCTGGTCGCCAGCGTGGAACGGTGCGTACCGCCTCGGTAGCCTGCCGGTCTCAACCCACACAGAAGCCCAGGAACACAGAAGCCCAGAAGCCCAGAAGCCCAGAAAGCACAACTCGAGTCAGGTCAGCCCCTACGGCCAGCTATGCGCCGGGCGAGGCTTCCGACCAGGCTGCCCGCGGCCGATCCGATGGCAGCGCCGACGATGACGTCCCCCGGATAGTGAACTCCGGTATGTACTCGGGAATAGGCGACAGCTGTAGCGAGCGCTTGCAACGGCGGCGACAGTAACGGCAGCTCACTTCCCGCCGCCGTAGCAAAGGCAAACGCCGAGGCAGCGTGCCCCGAGGGAAATGAAGTCGAAGTAGGCATCCGTACGTGGCGCTCCTGGATCACTGCCGCCGACAGCCGGTCTGGTCGCGCGCGCACGAGCAGTTGTTTTCCGATCAGGTTCGCGACCGCCGAACTGACACCGATCGCGGCCATGCCCTGTATGGCTGCCCTTCGCCCGGGCCGGCCACCGAACAGCGCCAGACCAGCCGCTGTCACCATCCAGAGCCGGGAGTAGTTTGCGGCGTTGGAGATTCTGCGCAGCGACTGATCGAGCGTCGGAGTGGGCGTCGCCGCGATCGTCGTGTACACCGCCTGATCGAGCCGATCGAATTCGCCGAGGGCGGACCGCAGCTGATCGGCGATCGCGGGACGTGCCGTCACGCTCGCTCGCCGCCTTCGGACCGTCGACCGGGTCGGGAGAACGCGAGTTGCCGAAGCCGCGCCCAGTCCATCGACGGGCGGGGTTTTGGTACCCCGGGCCGGTTGCGGGGCACCCGAACCCGCAGCGCCTGCCGATGCACGACGCATCTCACGGGGGTCGACAACATCAGGGCCTCGCCGTCCACCCCGGCCGGGATCTCAGCCGCCTCGGCATACACCACCGCGTCACTGCTCGTGAGCCGCTCAAGACCCCGCTCGTGGGCGCGATTGAGCAGGCCGATGGCTTGCCGGGCGTTGGCGACAGATACCGCAGCTACCCCCAACGTGCCCTCGTCCAGACGAGCTCGGCGGCCGAAGCCCGCGAGGTCGGTCGTGCCGTATGGATTGTTGCTTACGAGCACGGCCTGCGGCCCGTCTACCGTGACCCCGGCTGCCTCGACCCGCAACCGCACTCCGCGCCGACCGTTCAGCAGATCCGGCAACTGGTCCAACGTGGTTCGCAGCTTGTCGTCACGGTAAGCCGGACTTTGGACGACCTCTGCGTAGGCGCCGAAGGACACGTTGTTCACGAACGTCCGCCCATTCACATCACCGAGATCGATACGGACTTCGACCCCGTCTTCGAGCGCATCGAGGCACTTCACCGGCTGCTCGCGATCCAAACCGAGATCGAGCGCAAAGTGGTTGCGGGTACCGGCGCTGATCACCAGGAACGGCAGTCCGTGCTCAGCGGCGATCCCGGCGACGAGCGCCTGGGTGCCATCCCCGCCGGCCACTCCGAGCAGGTCGACGCCGCGCGCGACCGCTTCGCGAGCAAGCTCGGCCACATCGACCTCGCCAGGCCCGGAGAGCAGCGCTACTTCCGCGCCTAAGGCTTCGGCCCGCTCCTTGAGCCCGAACTTCGCCACCTTGCCACCGCCTGAACGCGGATTCATGATCAAGTACGGATGGCGCGGGGCAGCGATCTCATAGGTCGGCATCCCTGCTTTGGGTAGGTCCGCCGCCAGCGCGGCGCCACCGGCAACAACGCAGATTGCCGCAAGTGCCAGCGAAATCAGCACGACGAGCAGGAGGTTGTTGCGGATGCACAGCACCAGCACCGCGATCGGGGCAAGCACCGCCGCGGCCAGCGATAGCCAACGCAGCGCCCCACGAGTCACGAGAAAGCCGTAAAGGCCGGCAACCGTCACAACGGCTCCCGCGGCTCCCGAAGCCAGCAGGACGAGGCTCTTCAGTCCGGCAAACCCCAGCAAGATAGCGGCAGCAGCAAACGCCGCGACAAATGCCGTCCGAGCCAGCCACGCCCTTCCGCGGGTGGTCTCGACGGCCGCTCCGCTCACATGCTTGGCCCGTCTCGTCAAGGACGCCATCGGTTCTCCCTCGCATTGACCTCTACGATCGCGCATTTGCGGCGATGCTTCCTCCTCCCGCAAGGATGATTCACACCCCGCCGATGCTCGATTCCGTGCGATGAAACGCCTCGTCAGTGGACCATGCAGTCCGCTGCGATGCAGCGGAATGATCCATCGCGCAGGTAGTGTTGCGCCGTGGACGAGGCCGTAACAACGACGTCGGCTACCCGCGTGACTTCGCGCGGGGCAGCAACGAAGGCCCGGATTGTCCGGGCCGCGGCGGATCTCATGTATTTCAATGGGGTCAACGCCACCACCCTGGACGACGTCCGAGCGGCCAGCGGGACGAGCAAATCGCAGCTCTACCATCACTTCGCCGACAAGGACGCTTTGGTGCATGCCGTCGTAGCGTTGCGCGGCGAGGAGATCCTGGCGCGTGAGAGTCAGCGGCTCCAACGCCTGAACTCTTTTGCCGGCTTGACGCGGTGGCGCAACATGCTCGTTCAGGTCAACTCGCTGCAGCGAGGCGCCTACGGGTGCGCGTTGGGATCGCTGGCCAGTGAGCTGTCCGACCAGGACGAGCAAGCTCGTTCAACCCTGGCCGCCCTCTTCGCGTCGTGGGAAGGTTTGATCGCCGACGGCCTACGTCGCATGCAGGCCAACGGGTCGTTGCGGGCCGATGCGGACCCGGACGCGCTGGCCACTGGTCTGATGGCGGCCTTGCAAGGCGGTTACCTGCTCGCCGAGACTAATCACGACATAAAACCCATGGAGATCGCCCTGGACATGGCTTTGAATCAGATCAAGACCTACCTCACTGCATAGTCGGCTAAACCTGTTGACGGCTGCTGGAATGCGCGCTGCTGCGCGGCCCGGCCGACGTCTTCTGCTTAGGCACGCAGTGCTGCCAGTCGCGCTGGCACCTTCCGCCCATGACTACCGCAACACCACACTGGACTATATCGTCCAGTATATCCCGCGCGAGCCGCCGCTCAGAACGTTCTGGTTCATCGGCAAGCGTCAGGGTAACCTGACAGACAAGGACGTGAGGTCGGGGACGTGAGGTCGGGGACGTGAGGTCGGGGACGTGAGGTCATGGATATAGCAGGACCTGCCTGGGAAGAAGGCCGCCGGGCATGGCGACGCCTCATCAGGCGTCTTCCGCAGGTAGACGAGGCAACCGCGAGCGATCGAGCCCCGCTTGACGCGTTGGCTGACATCGGCGTGATTCGACGCCTGCTCGAGCAAGCAGAGCTGGACGCGGTCAGAGCTGCCCGACGGCTCGGCAAGTCGTGGGCGGAGATCGCGACCAACCTTGGGGTGAGCCGTCAGTCCGCGTGGGAAAGGTGGCGCGACCTCGACGAGCCGGCAACCGCGCCAACCGCAGCAACCGCGCCAACCGCAGCAACCGCAGCAACCGCAGCAACCGCAGCTATAAGCCCGGGTGCGTCCACAGCGAAGGGTTCGGCCAGCGCTGCCCTCGATGCGACCGTCCGTGGCCTGGCCGGCAAGGTCCGCCGCAAGCGACCGGCCGAAGCGTTGATCGTGGTGCCCGACGTCTTGGTCATGAACTCTGGCGACGCCTGCCAGGTGCTTCACGACGCGGGCTTTGTGGCTCTCGGCCATAATCCCGGCGGCAAGCCGCACCCGCTGTCAGCATCGTCTGAGGGCACGGTGGTCGATCAGGTTCCGTCCGCCGGTGCGGTGCGACGTGCCGGCTCCTCGGTCACCCTCTGGGTCGAACATGGCCGGGGCACTGCCGGGGTACGAGAACCACGCCGACCCACGCCGTCGCCGACATCGGCAACCGAAGAACGGGAAACGTACCCCAGAAGCGTCGCCAACTAGAGCGATCTGGCGTTGCTGGCCCGCACTGGTGGCTGGCTGCAGTCGCCCGCGTTTCTCCAGTTCGTTACGACACGGTCAGCGTGGCAGTGAGCTTGATGTTTCGCTCAGAGGCGCCTACGTAGACCGTGTACGTACCGGGCTTGATCTTCCAAGAGTTGCTGGTGCTGTCGAAGTAGCTCAGGGGGTGAGTCGACGCTCGCGGATCGATCGGAACGCTGACGGCCTTGGTCTGGCGGGCCCCGATGCTGGTCTTGACATAGCCGATGAGCCGCTTGGGTGGTTCACCAGTACTGGTGGGCAATTTGACATAGACCTCGGAGACTTCCGATCCGATCCGGGCTCCGGTATTGGTCACCTGGAAATTGACCCGGAAGGGCGTGCTCGTGGTGATCGCGGCCGGCGCTATGGCGACATTCGCGTACTTGAACGTTGTGTAGGAACGCCCGTACCCGAACGGGAACAATGGCGTGATTCCCGCCGTGTCATAGCCTTTGTAGCCAACGTTGATTCCGTCGCCGTAACTGACGTTGAGGTCAGAAGCAGTGGCCCATGGGTTGGTCACGCCCGGCGGAACGGCGGTGTCACTGGTCGGGTATGTGATGGGCAACTTCCCTGATGGGTTGACATCGCCCCAAAGGATCCGGGCCAGCGCGCTGCCCTGTTCCTGGCCCCCGAAATACGTTTCAACCACAGCCGGGACGGAGCTGAGCCAGGGCATCGTGACCGGCCCAGAGTTGGCGAGTACGACGATGGTGTTGGGGTTTGCGGCGCGTACTGCTTTCACGAGCTCGTTCCCACTCTGGGGCAGTTTCAGTGAGACGCGGTCGCGTTGTTCTCCTTCATATGTCCGGACGTACACGATGGCGACCTGGCTCTTCTTGGCCGCAGCTGCCGCTGCCTTGATGGCAGGCGAGTAGGTGTTCGCAGGAGTTTTCCATTGCAGTAGCAAGGTCCCCGGCTCCAGGCTGTCGAAGGGATGAGTGGCCTGATAGGTGATGTGCAAGGTGTGCGATTGGCCGGCGGTGAGGTGAAGCACCGCGGACGAGGCGCTGGACTTGACGGCGTCTGCGCCGGTCATGGTCACGATCTGCGTGCCGTCCAAGGCCAACGTGGCGTCGCCGTAGCCGGTCAGGTTGAGGATGTAGTCGCCCGTCTTGGGGGCGGTGATACTGCCGTCGTAGACGACTGATTGTTGCGCGGCGGGCGAATCTACCGGGGGGATTGGGACCTGGGACGTTTGCCCCGCCCACGAGCCGAACGTGCTGAGGAAGCCGGCGTCGTAGTTGACCTGCTTCTCGACCCTCGATGTCGTTGGAGCGCCCTGGAATGTGGTGTTGTTCCAGTAGAAGGTTTGCAGTCCGGTGCCGACGCCATTGGTCGGCTTGAGGACGGAAGATGGCACGGTCGTCATGTCGGTGGCCTCGAACATCGACGCCGCATTGACCGGGTCGTTGCCGGCAACCCAATTGACGCTTGCTGATCCAGCTCGAGCCTCGATTCCGTTGAGCACAGGGGTGGTCTCGGTCGGACTGACCCAGGGTGCTCCGCTAGGTGCCGCGAGGATGTTGGCATCGGCGCCGACCACCGTTATCGATTTCGTGCTCGGGCTGAGAGGCAAGGTGTTATTGCTGTTCTTCAGCAGGGTGATCGCCTGCTCCTCGGCTTGGCGGGCGACCGTGTCGTGTGCCGCAACCGGGATCGCCGATGGCGTATAGGCATGATCGAACACGCCCAGACGGAACATCGTCGTCAGGATCCGCAACACTGCCTGGTCAACGAGGGTTTCCGAGGCAGTTCCATCGGTTATCGCAGCGAGCAACGCACCATCGTAGAAGGTCTGGGTGCCGGTCTCCATGTCCGTTCCGGCCTGCAATCCCTTGAGGGTGTCGTGCAGCGCGCCGAAGTCGGTGATGACGAAGCCGGTGAATTTCAACTGTCCTTTCAGCACGGTCCGCAGCGTGTTGGCGTTGTCGCAGGAGTACTCGCCGTTGATCTTGTTGAACGAGCACATCACCGAGCCGGGGTTGGCGCGCCGGATGACCGATTCGAAGGCCAGCGTGTAGACCTCGCGCAGGGCGCGCTGACTGAGGATGCTGTTCTGACCGTTGCTGCGATTGGTTTCCTGGTTGTAGACCGCATAGTGCTTGAGGTCGGCGATGATGTTCTTCGCCTGTACGGCCTGCACATAGCGGCTGGTGATGTTCGCATTGATGATCGGGTCTTCACTCTCGGTTTCGTTGGCCCGACCCCACCACGGCTGGCGGATGATGTCGCTGTCCGGCCCGAGCAAGACGTTCTGGCCAGTCTCGAGGACCTCATCGGCCACCACGCCGGCGAACTTGTCCACAGTGGCATCCGACCAGGTCGCGCCGAGAGCTTCCATCGACGGCATCGCGGTGGCGTTCTGGCCTGTTCCGAGCAGCGACCAGCCGCGCGGTGCAATACCCGAGCTGGCATCGGCCATCTTGAGGGCTGGAATTCCCAGCCGAACAATGGGCGCGTTGTAGTACGCGTAGGGCGCGTCGCCCTGGTTGCCGGTCATCAGGTCGACCTTCTCGGGCAAGGTCATCTGTGCCATCAGCGCCTGAGCTCGCTGGGCCGGGGTGAGTTCAGCGTTGAGCCACGGTCTGGCTGCCAGCGTGCGCGGCGGGGTGGCCGGCGTAGACGGCGTGGTGGCCGGCGTAGACGGCGTCGCGGCGTTCGAGGCCGGCGTCATCACAAGCAGAGGAGTTATCGCGGCCACAATGGTGGCGAGCGAGCTGAACAGGGTCCGTCGGCGCATGGTCATCTGCTGCCACCTTCGATCGTCTTTGCCAAGGCAATGTGAATTGCCGGACGACACTGTGACCTGGACCATAGTCGCCCTACCGAGTACTCGGTAGTAACAAATTGATTACGAAGAGTTATAACTGGTTGCGGTTTGGTCTTGGTAAGGCCGCCTCGCGCCTCATCTGCAGACAACGGCCATACGATCTTGGGGTGACAGACACGGCGGGGCGGCGGGTTTCCGGAAGCGCTCAATCCAAACGAGACGACATCCTCGGCGCAGCAGAGGACGCGTTTGCGGTGCGAGGATTTCGCGGCGCGCCGATGGCAGACATCGCAGCGGCAGCGGGTCTGACCCAGCAGGGCGTCTTGCATTACTTCGCCTCGAAGAAGCATCTGCTGCTTGCTGTACTAGAACGCCGCGAAGACACCGACATCGAACGGGTCTCGAAGTACGAAGGCAGCTACCTCGATGCCTTACTGGAGCTTTGCCGCCACAACGCCGAACGCCCTGGCCTGATTCGGCTCTTCGTCACCCTGTCTGCGGAAAGTACGGATCCGGAAAACCCCGGTCACTTGTGGTTCCAACACCGCTACAGCAACATGCGAAACTTGATCGCAGGCGCGCTTCGACAGGACCAGCAGGCCGGCCTGCTCGCTGCGGCATTGGACGCCGACGCTCTTTCCGTCCAGCTCATTGCCCTCTTCGACGGCCTCCAGCTTCAGTGGTTGCTTGCTCCGGACGAAGTCGACATGGTCAGCGCCATGGAATCCTTCATCGCGTTGGTGCGAACCGCGTCCTGAACGCAGCCACATTAGAAGCCAGGGAACACCCGGCGAAGATCGTCGAGGCTGACATTTCCGGTGACGTCGACACCGTCGGGCGTGTATGCCGCGGTCAGCCGGCCCGCAACGAGGCGGAGCGCGGCTTCGAGCGGTCCGCTGAACGTTGCGGTCGGCGGCACGGCCGCTGCTTGCGCGAGGCTGACTGTGTCTGTGATGGCCAGGACGAAAGGCGTTCCGCGGAGTTCGACGACGGCGGGGGACGCGAGCGCGTCAGCCTTACTCGTGAAGCCGAGGAGAAAGCTCAGGTCTGTCGAGAGGTGTTCGGCGAGCACGTCTGCGATGTCGTCCGCGATGACAGCGGCTGGATCGAGCGATACCCGGACGTCCCAACTGTGCAGAGCCGCCTCGTTCAGCCGCATACCGGCATAGCCGGCCAACGGCATCGGGGTCGGCAGGAAAGCCAACTTGACCTGCAATGCCTCCCGCTCGGCAGCCGTCAAGGCCTCCAACGCCACGACAAGTTCCTCGTCGGCGGCCAAGAATCCCGCAGCCTGTTCGCGCGCGCTAAGGGCGTTCCATCGAGCCCATACATTCTCGTTGAAACCCTGATCTGGAGCCGGCGTCGCGTCCACCGCTGACCGCAGGGTCGCGAGCGAGATCTCGGCGCCGCTACCCAGGTGCGAGAGAACCTGGGCCACCGACCATTCCGATGCTGCCGATTTCGCGGTGAGCTGGTCATCGGACAAGTCGTTCACTACCCCGGCCAGCTCGTCGTGGGTGGAGCGCAACGCTTCGATGGACTTATCGACAAAGGAAGTCATAGCGACGAAGATACCGTTGCCGAGGCCCCCGCTCCGCGTGTCGGGCAGGCCTGCGGGTACGACCCCTCAGAGGCGGTACAACCTTGCGGCGTTCTCCCCCATGACCTTGCGGCGCGTCTCCGGACGGAGCGTCATCATCTTTTCTTCCATGCTGTCCAGGGGCGATGGGTACAAACAGGTCGGGTGTGGGAAGTCAGTCTCGAAGAGCACCTTGTCCTCGCCGACGGTGTCGATCAGGCTTTGCAACTGGCCCTGACCCTTCTCGAACCAGAACGTCGCGTACCAGTGGTCCTTGAAGTACTCCGACGGCAACTTCGACAGCTGCGCGGCCTGCACGGGCGCGTTCTCCAGCAGCTCGTAGTCCATGGCTTCGAGCATGAACGGAATCCAGCCGACACCGCTTTCTACCGACACCATCGTGAGCTTGGGAAAGCGATCGAAAATTCCGGCGTAGACGGTGTTGATCAGGACTCTCGCATTGTTGATGAACAACATCGCGCCGCCGATAGCCGGTTTGACGTATTCGTGCTGCGAGGGCCAGAAGTAGTTGCCGTAGAAGTTCATCGCCGTAAGGCTCGCACCGATGTGGAAGTGGACGGGCAGGTTTCGGTCCGCGCACACTTCCCACAACGGGTCCCAGGCCCGGCTCGCAAGGTCCGGCGACCCGGCGTCTTGAGGGTCTGAAGTCATGTTCACGCCTAGCAGCCCGAGGTCAGCGACGCGCTCGGCCTCCCGGACACATTCGTCGATGCTCCACGCAGGCAGGACGGGCATCGGGATGAATCGCTTGTTCGACGACTCCTGCAACTCGGCGGCGGCGTCGTTGTAGATCTCGATGCACAGCCGACGCAAGAGCGGATCCTGGACAGCGGTAGACAGTGCCTGACCACCGAGGCCGATCGAGTTCGGATAGAGCACCTGGGCGTGGATTCCGCAGGCGTCCATGACCTGAAGTCGGACGTCGGTGTTGTACGCAGCTTCATGAATCCGATCGATTCCCCACTCGATCATGGACTCGGCGAACGGAAATTTCTCGCCCTCTCGATCGATAACACCGCCGCCGCCGGCGAATCCCAGAGGCGAACCGTCGACCACCCAGGTGGGCTTGCCCTCAACGGTCTCGACTCGCGGCACTCGATCCTTGTAAGCGGCAGGCGCCCGCTTTGTCCAGAGGTCGTGAGCCTCGGTCAGGTGGGTGTCAGCATCGATAACGCGAACCTCGTCTGCGATTGTGCTCATTACTCGTTACCTCCCAGGTAAGTGGCATGAGGGTCGGCGCCTCACGGGCTCAAGCCATGAGTGCGTCGGTCGAGACTTTCGGCAGTGCGAACGCGGAGCTTGTTACTACTCGTTCATGAAGTCCACAAGCATGGGCGCGGCCTTCGCCCACGGGTCGAACAGGCTGCCTCGGCCTTCGGCAGTCGCCTTGCCGGCCTGTTCCCAGGCGTCTTCGGGCCACGGCGGCTCGACCAGACGAGAGCCCTTGATCAGCGCGTGTATCTCGAACGAGGTGCGCTTCGGATGGTCATAGTCCATCTCACCGCCGCGAATGATCAGTGTCGGCACCTTGATCTGCTCGAACTCCCAGTCGGGCACGCCCGGGATCGCCTCGTTGGGCTTCGGGATGTACGCGTCAAGCCAGCGATTCATCACCCGCTCGAATTCAGCGGCCCCCAGCGCCCGCAGCCGGTCCTCGTTTCGGGGATTGGCGGCACAGAGTTCCGCCCAGCTTCCGGCCGCACCCGCCATCTGGATAACCCCCTCGATGCCTTGCGACCGCACGGTGCGTAGCTCGTTCAGGACGTAAACGCCAGCGAGGGAAAGGCTGCTGTAGGTGCCACCGACGATGTGCCAGGTCGCAAGCTTGCGGACCTTGTCGGGAAACATCAGCGTGAAGACGATGCTGTCGCGGGCACCGCCCGAGCCGCCCGCCACGAATACCTGGTCAATGCCCAGCTTCTCCAGCATCAGACCCAGGGTCTCGGCCCGCATGTGCGATTCCGACCGGCCGTACAACTGGATGTCTGACCGTCCGGTGTTGGGACGGTCCCAAAGCAGAACCCGCTTGCCGCGTTCGGCCAACGCGTACGCCAACTCGTGTACACCGCCATAGTCCTTGCTGAACCGGCCACCTGGAGTCACGACGACCACGTCGCCATCTTCTGGTCCGATCAGCTCATAGACGACGATGCCGCCGTTGACGTCGACTTCAGCATCAGCCATGTTCACGACCTCCTAGTGGTTGCGGGGTACAAGAGCTTGCAGATGAAAGGGCAACTACCCGATCTTTGCCGTGGCGCTTCGGACCGTCACCGGCTCGGCCAGGCGTTGCTCGTCGCACGCCTGCTGCAACAACTCGAGCGTGTCGGCGAAACTCGCGCCCAGACGCTTGCCGGGCGTGAAGGTCGCCGGCAGGTGCTGCATGCCGTTGATCACGCCAACCGTCTCGTAGTGCACCGCACCGCTCGAGTCGGTCACGAAGTCGGGCATCCGATCGAGAACCTGGGTCAGCATGGTCTTGAACGCCATCCGGGCCATGTTCGAGCCGATGCAACGGTGGATGCCCAGGCCGAAGCTGGTGTGCCGGTTGTTGTGCCGGTCGAAGTCGATTTCGTTCGGGTTCGGGAACACCGAAGGGTCCCGGTTAGCCATCGCCCACGACAGCCACAGCCGCTCACCCTCTTCGAACTTCGTCCCGGCCAGCTCACAGTCGGCGCTGAACGTCCGGCCGTCACCTTGAGCGGGCGTGTAGAAGCGGAGAAACTCCTCTGTTGCCGCGTCGAGTAGCGTCTCGCGCTCGTCGCTGAGCCTCGTCCGCTCGGCCGGATGCTCGGACAACCACTCCAACGAGTGTGCTGTCAACGCGGTGGTGGTGTCGAATCCACCGCCGATCAAGAGGTTCAGCGCTCCGATGATCTCGTGGTCCGGTGGCGCCTCACCGAGGATCTCTGCGTTGATGAGGGCGTCGATCATGCCCGGACGCGGGTTCTCGCGGATCTCAACGACCGCCTCGGCCAACCGCTGCTGCATGAGCATGCTCTGCTCGATCACCCGCGGGAAGTCTGGTGACTCAGGAGGAGTGTAGATGGCCGCGTGCGTCGGCTCGCAGTAGATGTCCCAGTCTTTCAAAGGCAAACCGAGCATCGCCAGTGTGAACACGGCGGGCACGACATTCGCCAGGTCATCGACGAAATCGACCCGGCCCGACTCGATGACCTCGTCCAGGCAGGCCCGGGTGAGTACCTCCACGAATGGCTTCCACCGCGCCACGGCGGCCGGCGAGAGGTAGGCATTGAGCGCCTGACGGTACTGCCGCTGCTCCGGCGGATCCATCTCCAGAAACCCACCTCGGTACTGAGTCTGCGCCGCCGGGATGCTGATGCCTTGGTAGCCCCGCTTCGTGCCGCTCACATCGTGATCGTTGGACAGCACGTCGGACTCGCGGGCGATAGCGAAGATCGCCTCGTGGCTGGCAGCCACCCAGTGGCCGCCGTACGTATCAGACCAGGCAACCGGGCAGCGGGCTTGCATCTCCTGCGCCACCGACTCGAACTCGTTCCGAAACGTCGGGCTATGCCGGGTGAACTGGAAGGTCTTCGCCTTGCGGGCGTCGTCGGCGAGGTCAGTCATATCGATTCCTTCGAGGTGATAGCTAACAGTGCGGGTCGGGACAGTGCTGGTCAGGAAAGGGCTGGTCAGCACAGCGCGGGTCAGGACAGTGAGATCGCCTGCTCTGGACATGAACCGACGGCTTCGAGGACGGCTGCGTGCTCGCTTTCCGGGACGTCTCCCGACATTGCAGTGGCATGCCCGTCGATGTCGCTGAGTTCGAAGATGGCTGGTGCCCGCATGGCGCACAACGTGTGACCTTGGCACTTGTCCGGATCGACCCGAACCTGCATGAATGGTTCCTTTCGTGAAGCGGAATGTCGTGGAGATCTCACTGGCCCGCTAATAACGAGACGCAACGTATTGTTACGCTCGAATGCTTTTCTGTCTAGGCTCAGGCGCATGTCAGTTCAGCGAGGGCGCCCGAGGAGCACCGATGCGCATCGATCGATCCTCGAGGCCACCCGCGACCTGCTGATCGGCGGCGGTTACGAACGGTTGACGATCGAGGCCATTGCGGCCCGTGCTGGCGTTGGCAAGCAGACCGTCTACCGGTGGTGGCCCTCGAAGGCGGCCATCGTCGCCGAGGCGGTCTTGGCTGGTGTCATCGTCGGCGAGACCAGCGTGCTCGAGGACACCGGCAGCATCGCCGCTGATTTGCGGACCTGGGTGAATCGGTTGGTTTCTGCCCTCAATGATCCGCAAGCCACGGCGCTGACTCGTGCACTTGCCGTGGCATCGGCCGAACGAGAGACCGACGCCGAGCGCCTCTACGCCCAAGGGGTCGCTCCGTTACGGGACGCACTCAGAAATCGCCTGCTAGGTGCCGAGCGCGCAGGACAGCTTCGACGCGGCACAGACTTGGAGGCCGTAGCGGACGCGATGATGGGTGCTTTCTTGTACCGGGTACTTGCCCGTAGTAGCCCGACACCAGACTCCTACGCCGACGGCCTGCTCGACATCCTCCTCACCGGTATCTGCGTACCGACAGCTGAGCGAGCCAGTCGGTTGAGCCCGCGGCATGACGAACTGCGGTCGCGAAGCTAACGTCCGTTGCGGTAGTCCATCGATCAGCTGGTGTCGGCGCCCGAGGCTTGTTTGTCCCACCCGTGAAAGTGCGAGTAGTCCCCGGAAGCCCAAGCTTCCCGAAGCCCCGGCGTGCTGAGGTCCCAGTCCGGGCGTATCTCGCTCGACGCCGCGCGCAGGTCACGCCAAAGGTCATCGACAGACGGGCGACCCCAGAACCAATAGCCGTTGTAGATGCTGTGGATGGTCAGTCCCGGCTTCAGCACCAGCGTGTACGGGATCATCGGATCATTGTCGGGATCGGTGTACTCCTGAATGTCGAGGTCTTTCTGGATCGTCCGCTCAGGATCGGACAGAAACGGCCACTGAGCGCCGACTGACGCGCGAAACTCCTGCAACGTATGGTGATTGTCGGTCGAGATCGTCACGATCTGGGTGTAGGCCACCGCGATCTTGGACTGGAATGCCGCCAAATCGAGGTGCTGCTGATGCTCTTTCGGGCAATAGTGGCCGCGTGCGAGCGTGAGGATCAGCGGGTCGTCTCCCTGCAGCTCGCTGAGGGTGCGGACGGTGCCGGTGTGATCCGGCAAGGCGTAATCGGGAAACGTGCCACCAGGGCGGATGTCAGAACGCATGTGACCTCCTCATAAGGCGCCCCGGGGCGGGGCCGTCATTGCCAGCATGGCCGATTCGCGCTGCCCAAGCTAGCTATTCCCGCATCAGCATCAGTTCGGCCTCGCGCTCCAGATCGACGTAGGGTTCGCCGCTGACGTCGACGGCGACCCGGTTGATGGTTCCGCCGGTGAATCGGTACGGCGGTACGCCCGGGTAGTCCTCGGTGATCGGTTCACCGGGGTCGCGACCGACGCAGAGTCCCGATCCGGCGATCGCGAAGGCACCGAGTTGGGTCTTGATCCGACCTTCGCCGACCTTGTGGTCGCCGTGATAGAGCGACAGGATTCCGCTGGCGTATTGAGGGTCATCGCCATCCTTGTCGAACGCGGCAGACAGCACCAGGTTCTCACCCGTCGGGACGTCCTCGGTTCCGTCGATCCGCTGCTCGATGCTGCCGACGTAACTGTTCACGTAGTGCAGCCGGTTGCCTTTGACGTAAAGGGCGTGCCCGCCGAACCGAGCGCCCATGGCGAACAGCACTCCTTCGGCGCCAGGGCCGGGGATGTCGACCAGCGCACCGATGGTAAAAGACCGGTTGCGGGTGTTGACAGCCTGCCACTCCGAGACGGGGGCGACGTCGGAGTAGTAGACATAGCGAGTGCGCGGCGCGGTGAGTTGTGGCCGAGGTGTCGACAGGATTTCCAACGCAGACCGGTCGTCCAGCGGGAACGCAATATTGGCGCCGGCCTGCGAGAACCAGATATTGACCAGTTCCCTTAGTTTGTCGGGGTGTTCGTCCGCGAGGTTATGTATCTCGGACCGGTCGGTATCGGTGTGGTAGAGCTCCCATTCGTCGTCGTTGAAATGGCTCCACCCGGCTAGCGTGGGATGGGTGGTGACGGCTTTCCATCCCTCGTGCCAGAGCGAGCGCGAGCCGAGCATCGAATAGAACTGTGTCTTGCGGCCCGACGCCATCGCCGGATCGTCGAAGGTCGGGCGCATGCTCACGCCATCCATTTGGCTTTGCACGTGCCCCTTGATCGTCTCCGGCGCGGCGACACCCAGAACATCGAGAATCGTCGGCGCGATGTCGATCGCGTGATGATATTGATCGCGGATCTCTCCTCGAGCCTTCGTCCCGGCCGGCCAGGAGATGATGCACGGATCGCAGGTTCCGCCATTGAACTCGTAACGCTTCCACATCTTGAACGGGGTGTTGAAGGCCATCGCCCAGCCGTTCGGGTAGTGGTTGTACGTTGTCGTGCCACCGAGGTCGTCTATCTTGGCCAGGTTCTCGGCAAGATCGTCCTCGATACCGTTGGCGAACTTCATCTCGTTCACCGAACCGTTCGGGCCGCCCTCGCCGCTGGCGCCATTATCAGAAACCACGATGACCAGGGTGTTCTCCCTCTGATCGGTGGCCTCCAGGAAGTCCAGCAGCCGACCGATGTGGTGGTCGGCATGGGCGAGGAATCCCGCGTACACCTCGGCCATCCGGCAGAACAGCCGCTTTTCGTCGTCGTTGAGCGTGTCCCACGGCCGGGTGTAGTCCAGCGGCGGGAACGGCTTGCCATCCGGGCCGGTTCTGTTCTCGGGGGTGCCGATCGGGTTCAGCGGCGGCAACTCGGTGTCGGCAGGAACGATGCCGAGATCCTTTTGCCGAGCCAACGTCTGTTCCCGAATCGCCTCGTAACCCATGTCGAATCGACCTCGGAACTTTTCGATCCACTCCTTCGGCGCATGGTGCGGTGCGTGGCAGGCGCCGGGCGCGTAATAGAGGAAGAACGGCTTGTCAGGCGCGATCGCCTTGGCGTCTTTGATGAACTCCAGCGCCTTGTCCGTGATGTCATCGGTGAGGTGATAGCCCTCCGCCGGCGAGCGCGGCTGATCCACCGGGTGATTGTCATAGACCAGGTCCGGGTGCCACTGATTGGTCTCGGCGCCGAGAAAGCCATACCAACGCTCAAAACCCCGACCGCTCGGCCAATTCCGGCGAGTCGCCGCCAAGTTCATTTCATCGGTCGGACAGAGATGCCATTTGCCCACCATGTAGGTGTTCCAGCCCTGCTCGGCGAGGATTTCTGACAGCATCCCGTTCTCCGGTGGGATGGTGCCGCTCGCGTTCGGGAAACCGACCGCCGCCTCGGTGATGCAGGCCATGCTGTTGCGGGTGTGGTTCCGCCCGGTCAGCAAGCACGAACGGGTCGGCGAGCACAGCGCCGTGGTATGCCACTGCGTGTATCGCACTCCATCCGCGGCGATCCGATCGATGTTCGGCGTTTCGATCGGGCCACCGTAGGAACCCATGGCCGAAAAGCCCACGTCGTCCAGGACGATGTACACGACGCTGGGCGCTCCCGCTGGAGCCTTCGGCGGTTCGAAGGGCGACCAATCTGGCGCCGAGTCGCGAATATCATTGTTGATCGTTCCGCCGAACAGCTTCGCCATGACCCACTCCCATCGTCACCTGACGGGGACCCAACACGACGACGTGGCTGGCCCCCCGACACGGTGGACGCTAGTAGGTCGGAGGTCGTCTCGATTCATCCAGCAAGGATGACCCACACGCCCGTCAGGGCTTCAGTACGCCGGGAGTGACCCGAGCGGCGCCACCGATGAGCGCGGCAGCGAGTGGCTCGTGCTGAGGACCGCCGACGGAAGCCCTCAGCTCTCTTGGAGGCGCGCGCTACGGCGGCTAGGGTTCATTCGTGGCTGATGTAACTGACCCGCCCGATGATCCAACGGCGGGCCACCAGATGCGGGCATCTCAGCTGCTTCAGGTCCGCGCAGTGTGGATTTCGCCTGCGATCATCGCATCGGTCTTGATCTTTCTGATCACGCTGATCTACATCGGATCAGTCGTCAATCCCCTTGGTCACCTGAGCGGGCTACCGGTGCTCGTCGTCAACGAGGACGCAGGCGTGACGGCAGGCGCCTCGCGGGTTGAGATCGGCCAGCAGGTGGTGTCTGGGCTGCAGGGCTCGCACGCGGTGACCAGTCGACTTTCCTTGAAGACGGTGACCTTGGCGCAGGCCACGAAACAGCTGAACAAGAACGCCGCCTACACAGCGATCGTCATTCCGTCAGATTTCAGCGCTTCGCTGCTGAGTCTGTACGGCTCGGCACCGGGTGCCTCGACCTCAGCAGCGACACCGGCGATCCCTCGGATCCAGCTGCTCACCAATGTCCGCTCGGGCAGCGTCGGAGTCAGCTTGGCGACGAACATCGCTCAGCCGGCTCTGGCCGCGATCTCGAGCAATATCGGCAAGCAACTGTCTGCGCAGGCCGCCGGCGGAGGCGCGCCTGCGAACGCCTATCGATCCGACCCGATCGCTGTCACCACAGTTGCATTCCGCCCGCTGCCTCCGCACTCGGCTCTGGGGCTGAGCGCCTTCTACATCTCCCTGCTCACGATCATGTGTGGCTTCCTTGGCGCCGTCCTGGTGAACTCCACTGTCGATTCGGCGCTGGGCTATGCCACCAACGAGGTCGGCCCGAGGTGGCGGCAACGAGCGCCGGTGCATATAAGCCGGTGGCAAACCCTGCTAGCGAAATGGCTGCTGTCGCTCGGCGTCGTACCGATTCTGACCACCGTCATGCTCGTCGTGTCGATCGCGATCCTGAAAATGGATGCTTCGCACATTCCAACACTGTGGGTCTTCACCACGCTCGCAGCCGTCGTGGTCGCCATGGGCACCCTGGTGCTGTTCGCAGCATTCGGAGCGCTCGGACAGCTCATCGCGATGCTCGTCTTCATCTATCTCGCGCTGGCCTCTAGCGGCGGAACAACTCCGCTACAGGCGCTACCGCCCGTCCTCCGCTTCTCCGCACACTTCGAGCCGCTTCGACAGATTCTCGACGGGGTTCGCGCAATTCTCTATTTCGATGCCTCCGGTGCTGCCGGACTGACGCGAGGATTCGTCATGACTGGCGTGGGACTCGTCATCTGGCTCGTCGCCGGCGTCGCAATCACGGTCTTGTACGACCGGCGAAAGCTCTATCGGATACAGCCAGAACTGCTCGCCTACGTCAACGAGTCGGCCCGCAACTACGTGGCTACACGGGACCAGGCGCCATCGCCATGACAGCTCAACCCCTAACATCCTCGAGAACAAGACGGAGTGACGCATGACCGTAATCGCAGTAGTTGGCGCAACCGGGTACGCAGGCGGCCATATTGCCGCCGAAGCAGTCCGACGCGGGCATGAAGTCCTCGGCATCTCGCGGTCTGCACCGACCGAGACACGCGACGGTATCTCGTTCCGGGCCGGCTCGGTACACGACAAGGCCACCATCGAGGAGTTGACACAAGCCGCCGATGTGCTCGTCATCGCGGTGCCAAGCCGAGGCGAGGACGGCACCTTGGTGGATTCGATTCCCTCAATTCTGGAGACCGCGGGCAAACACGGGACACGCATCGGCGTGGTTGGGGGCGCCGGCAGTCTTCGTGTGAGCCCGGACGGTCCGCGGTTCATGGACACCGGTGTGTTGCCGGACTTCGCCATGCCTGAGGTGACTGCCCACGCCGCCGCGCTCGACGCGCTGCGCGCCTCCAGCTCCGACACCGACTGGTTCTATCTGAGTCCGGCGGGCGGGTTCGGTTCATACGCGCCAGGCGAGCGAACTGGAAAGTACCGGGTCGGGGACGACGTGATGCTGGTTGATGCTGACGGCAATTCAGCCATCTCCGGCGACGACTACGCGATCGCATTTGTGGACGAGATCGAAACGCCGAACCACCATCGGACCCGGTTCACGGTCGCGTACTGATTCGATCGCGAACTCCGAAACCGTTGGCGCTGCTGGTCAAACCAGGCCAGCGTGGCGTGCCGCTACGCCCGCCTCGACGCGGTTGCCGACGTCCAGCTTGCGCAGCAGATTCGTAACGTGCACGCTCGCGGTCTTCTCGCTGATGAACAGCTCCCGACCGATCTCTCGGTTGGTGCGCCCAATCGCAAGTAACCGCAGGACGTCGAGCTCTCGCTGGGTAATCGAAACGTCTGGCCGCTCGGGCGCGCTCAGCTGGCCCGGGACAATGTCCAGTCGTGCGCGTTTGGCCAGCTGTGCCAGGGCATCTCTCAACGGCACGGCGCCCAGTCGATCGGCGGTGGTCGCTGCGGATCGAACGGCATCAGCCGCCATCGTCCGATCACCCTTGTCGCGCAAGATGGTATCCGCTTGGCGGTAGCGAGCCAGCGCCGCATAATGCGGCACTCCGACTTCATCCCAGGTCTCGGCAACGTTGCGCCACTGATCGGCGTTATCGCGTGCCCAGACACGGTCATACTCGGCTGCGGCCACCTTGATCCAGCCTCGGCATTCTGGCAGCGCGAGCGCTTCCGGCCGTTCGGCGAACTTGGCGGCCAGCACGGCGAGCTCGTCTGCGATCTGACGCGCGGTGGCAACCTCACTGTCTGATGCCGTACCTCGCGTCTGAGCCACTCGATCGGCCTCGACCTGCAACGCGACCGCGAGTCCCCGCGCGAGGTAGTAGACCCCATCACTGTCTGCACAACGGGCAAGGCCGGTAGCTGCATGCGCTCGCGCAGCGTCGAACTTGCCGTCCAGCGCGGCTAATTCGGCTGCATACAGCTGGCTGTTTGCGGTGTGCTGAACGTCTGCGGCCTCGGTCGTAGCCTCGATTGCGAGATCGATGATCTCGCGAACCAGATCGATTTGGCCGGTACCGAACAGCAAGGGCAGGCACCGCAGGGCCTTGTACGAGTTTGACCCGGTGGGGATTCGGTGATCCAGCCTCACCGCTGCAGCCTCGTCCCAGCGTCCGGAAAGGGTCAGCGCCAGGATGGTATTCCCAGCGACCGCCTCACCCAGGTGCCTGGTAATTCCGCTGGCGATTGCGTATTCGATACCCGCGCGGCCCTCCCTGATGGCTTCCTCGTACCGGCCGGCGAAGACCAGGCTGTGCACCAGGTTGTTGTACGCCCTGCCGGCTTCGCCGACCATCTGTTCGTCTTCGAGCAGCATCTCCAACGCACGACGTCCGGTGTCGATCCCCTCGTCCGGCAATCCGCTTTCGACCAGTACCGCCCCCAGGCTGCACAGTGCATGTGTCGTGACGTCGCGAGCACCCGCGGCCTCAGCGGCTTCGAGGGCCACCCTCAGGAACCGCTCGGCATCGGCAGTCCTGTCGTCGAGCATCAAGCTCTGGCCGAGTGCCGAGTAGACGAACGCCTTCTCCCGCGACGACGGCCTGTCGGCAAGCAAGGCAACCGCTTGCTCGTAGGCGGCTTTCGAACGTTCCCCGTCCCGGTCTGTCCATGCAATTCGCCCAATGCGCTCGAAGATCAGCGCTCGATCCTCCGGCAAGGCGTCGGCACCCAGTTCACTCAGCGCCTGCTTGAACAGCGCCAGGGCGCGGGGCAGATTGGCCGTCCAGTACATGGTGTTCCCGGCCCGCTGGAGCAACTCGAGGTGGCTCAGGCCCGATATCTCGATGGCGTCGGGCACCTGGTCGTACAGGCCCAGCGCGCGCTCGTATTGTTCGGCGGCCGAGGCTGGCGCGTGGACCTTCTCCGCCTCGAGGCCTGCCCGGACGGAGGCGGAATACGCCTGCGGGATCTGCGACGCGCTGTGCCGGTGGTGCGCGATCATCGCCCAGCGCGCATGTTCGTCCAGCCGACCGGCCGACGCGAAGGCGTCGGCCGCGGCGACGTGCAGCCGATTGCGCTCGCCGGGCAGCAGATCGTCGTACAGCGCCTCGGCGACCAGCGCGTGGCGGAACCGGCAGCGATCGCCCTCGATCACGAGCAGCTGTTCGGTGACCGCCTCGCGCAGGGCGATGGTGATAGTCGCCGCCGGCACGCCGGCCAGTACCGCCACAAGATCCTCATCGACATCAACGCCCAGCACCGCGGCGATCCGCAGTGCCTGTTGGGTCTGCGGATCCAACCGGCCGACCCGATCAAGGATCGCTTCGGCCAACGTGTCTGGCAGCCGTCCGGCAACTGACCCGCTTGCGGTGAGCTCCTCGACGTAGAACGGGTTGCCGCCGCTGCGGTTCACTAGTTCGTCGACGGCGTCGGCGTCCAAACCTGGACCGTCGATTTCGGCGATCAGCTGGGCAACATCGCCGCGACTGAACCCCGACAGGGTCAGCCGTTCGGTGCCGGGCAGGCGGTCGAGATCGCTCAGCAACGGACGCAGCGGGTGGCGACGGTGCAGTTCATCCGTCCGGTACGTGAGCAGCAGGACGACGGGTACGTCGCGCAGGTTGCGAGCCAGAAATGCGACTAGGTCTCGGGTGGACGAATCGGACCAGTGCAGGTCCTCGAAGACCAGAAGCACCGGCCGGTCGGCGCTCAAGCTCGCCAGAAAACCGAGGAGATGTTCGAAGAGGGTCCCAGCGTCGGGAACGTTCGTGTCACTGCCGTCTCCGATCAGCGCTCGGACGCCGCGAAAGGCATCCGTCAGTCGCACGTCGAATTCCGCCACGCCGACTTCGGATCGGATCGTTCGCAGCGCCTCGACGACTGGGGCATACGGAATGGACACCGAACCCAGGTTGAGACATCCACCGATCCCGACCAGCAAGCCGGACGCGCGAGCGATGCTTACCGCCTCGCCGATGAGCCGGGTCTTGCCGATGCCCGCATCGCCACCGATCGCTACGATGCGGCTCTGACCAGCGGCCGCGTCACCGATGACCGCGCGCAGCGTCGCCACTTCGGCATCGCGTCCGATGAATCGATCAGAAGTAACCCGCCGCGTCACTGTGCCAGTATCACCCGTCGCGTCGATGCCGACTCGTCGGCGCATGCCGACGGTGCCGAGTCGTCCGAGCTCCGCGGCCGTACTGAGGCGATCATGCGGCTGGCGCGAGCCAGCCGCTGTGCTGAGGCGGTCACGCGGCTGGCGCGAGCCGGGCGAACAAGCGCCGGGTCCGGCCGCCGAGCGAACGGCTGTTGTCACCGGCGACTGCCCGGGCCTCCCGAGACCGGCCGCCCTTCGCCGCCTCTGCAGCGCTGGAGCGCATTTGCCGGACGTGGTCGTCGTTGATCATCTTGCTGATGTATGGGTTGGTGTACATTTCGTGCCTCCTTGATCCGATAGATCAAGCCTCGCTCTAAGGCCCGGCCGCGCACATCGGGAGAAAGCCTTAGATCCGAGAGTTGGGCACTTAGATTTCGCGTCGGACTCCGGCATCAGTCCTGTTCGGCCATCAGTCCTGTTCGGCGCGGTACTCGCTCAGCGCCGCGCCGACCTGGTCAGCCATCGCGATCGCCGCCAACCGTTGGGTCAGATCCGGACGGGCACCTGAGGTCGGCGTCATCAGAAAGCGTCCCCAGAACCGGCCACCAGAGGAGACCAGCAGCTCGGTCTCCCGTCCATCCGGGAAGCCTTCGCTGTCGACATCCCAGCGGCTGGCGCCCCACATGAGCCCGCCGTCGTGTTCCAGGCGGGGGTTGCCAATCCCGGTTCCGTAGTGGAAGCGGCAACCTCGTAGGCCGAGCAAAGTGATCAGCTGCCCGGCCACCCGGTCGATGAGCTGGGTCGGCGACGTACCGGTGACCGCGACCTCGGACGCCCGATGCACCCCCTCGACGTAGCTCGCTTGACGGACTGCTCGGCTCTGCTCGTGGCGGGCCCACACCGCCAGCTCGGTCACGGCGGCCCCTACGACCAGCAACAAAACGGTCGTCTCCACGTCGTCGCGTGACGTGATGGTGAAATGCTCATGCGGCTCGGTCAAAAAGAAGTCGAACCACACACCGGCCGACAGAGCCGCCAGCCACCCGGCGAGACGGTTGCCGAGGGCCGCGACACCCACGATGACCACCACGAGCAGCAGCGCAGCATGGGTATTTTCAAGCGAATGCCGAAAGGGCACGAGGACGACGCAAAGCACCAGCGGTGCGAATAACCCGAGTAATAACGCCAGCCTGTCCCGGGTGAGCCAGGCGATGGCCTTCATCTCACCCTTCTACGTCTGTCACGTCGGGCAGTCAAGGCCTTGCCGAGGCGCCCGGCCCCAGGACCGGGTGTTGTGAGGGCGCGTGAGATCGCCTGATCGACCACAGCTAGCGGATAGCTGACTTTCGTCGGGGAACGGCTCTGAAGGATCCTTTCGGGCTGTTCAACTCCAGTCCTGAAGGCAATCCTCGGCGCGCCATCGACGTCGGACAGGACGAGAAGCAAGCGGAGAAAGCGTTCAAGGCGCTTTGCCGTGAGGCCGTGACGCGGAATGAGTTGAAGACAAAGAGGTAATTTGCCGTCGTTCGGATTTCGCCTGGCGTATGGCAAGATCGCTCGGCGTGCGCATTAGACGTCGGGAAAGAAGTACTTACTGGCCGACCCCGCCGCTAGCCTCGGTTCTGGTTTCCGTCGGACTGTGCGCACTCGCCTCCAACGACCGCGATGAAGCCCATCGATTTATCTTTTTCAGCCTCATCGTGGTCATCATGCTTTCAGGAGGACGGATCGCCAGCGCGTGCGGTGCCTTGACGCTCGTGGTGACCGACGAACAACTGGAGATACGACGGCGTCGGCGGTGCGTGTCGCTCGGCCACCGCGACGTCGGGTTCGTTTGCGTGCGGTATTTCGGCTCCGGTCGTTCATGGAGTGTCACCAATATCTGGGTTTTTGGATCCGATCGGACTGTCGAGGTGGACGAACTGCCGACCTCGTGGCTAGTTCGCACGTGGAGCATGCGTCGTGCGCTCCAACGTCATGGCTACGGGCTCGTTGTCATCTCGCATCGGGAGGGAAAGGCACCGAAGATCACGTCGTCCTGGTCATCGCCGGAGTGGACCGTAGGGGCGCTCCGGGAGCAGAGGATCCTGCACCGGAAACGCTGACCTTACACAGATCCCGCCGCCAGGACCGTTGAATCAGGCGCTTATCCGTTGACCTAGGGCCCTCCCTTTCGGGCCGCCATGTTGCTCAGGCCACCGCGGGCGTGAGCCGGCCTCCAGTCGTCAGGTGATCCTTTACCGGGTCTGTTGTTTTTGGTTCGCCGTTCAACTTGTTGCGCTGGGTTATGGGTTGTGCACTATGCGGAAAGTCCATTGTGAGTGTCACGGTTTTGTCGGACCCTTGACCTAGGTTGATGATCATGACGACCGGGGCTAGCGACGACGAGCACGCGGCTGCTGCCAGCGTTGACCTCGCCGCGGGTGTTGTCGTCGGGCATGCCTCTGAGCTCGCGCCGGCCGCCGCCGCCGAGCCTGCCGTCGAACCTGGCGTTGAAGTCGCCGTTGCCCCCGCGGGGTCGGTGCTGGCGGCGGTCGCGGCTCTGTCGGCGGCGGTGGCGGGCTTGGCAGGCTCGTCCTGGGCCGGGCTGGATGACCAGGCGGCGTTGGCGGTGGTACGGCAGGTGGAGACGGCCCGACGGCAGCTGGAGGCCTATGACGCGCCCCTCGTCGCCGAAATCGAGGCCCGTGGGCTGCCCGCCAAACACGTCCACCGCAGCACCGCCCGCTGGCTGAGCGCCGTCTTGAACCTCTCCGCCGCCGAAGCGGCCCGCCGGGTCGGCCACGCCCACGCCCTCGGCGAGCGTCGGGCCCTGACCGGGCAGCCGCTACCGCCGCTGCACCCCGCGCTGGCCGCGGCCCGCGCCCAGGGTTCGGTCACGGCCGAACACGTCCAGGTCGTGCTCCGCACCCTGGACCGCCTCCCGTCCGCCACCCCGGTTGACACCGCCGCCGAGGCCGAGGCCTACCTCACCGACCAGGCGCGCCGGTGGGCACCGCGCGACGTCGCCGGCCTCGGCCGCGCCCTGCTCGACGCGCTGGACCCCGACGGGGCCCTCGCCGATGAGGCTGATATCCAACGCCGCCGGTATCTGTCGATCCAACCCCTGGGTGACGGCATGGTCCGCATCCTCGGAGACCTCGACACTCAGACCGGCAACCTCGCCCTCACCGTCCTGAACGCCCTTGCCGCCCCGAAACCCGCCACCGATCTCGGCCACGGCCGGAGCGTGCCCGACCCCCGCACTGCCGGGCAACGGCTACACGATGCGCTGCGCGCCGGGCTGAAGAAACTCCTGCACGCGGGCAGCTTGCCCATGACCGGCGGGCTACCCGCGACCGTCCTCATCACCATGACCGCCGACCAATACGAAACCAAAACCGGGCTCGCCGTCACCTCCCACGGCCACAAAATCCGGGTCGGTGAAGCGCTCCGCCACGCCGACCAAGCCCTCATCGGCTGGCTCGTCCACGACTCCCACCAAGCCGTCCTCGCCTACGGCGAAAAACGCCGGATCGCCAGCGCCCAACAAACCCGCGCCCTCATCGCCCGAGACCGCGGCTGCGCCTTCCCCGGCTGCCAAGACCCACCCGAATGGACCGAACGACACCACATCACTCCCTGGCGCGACACCCCCGACACCAGCATCAACAACCTCTGCCTCCTCTGCGACCACCACCACGACCGCATCGACACCGAAGGCTGGACCATCACCACCCACCATGGCATTCCCTGGTTCACCCCACCCCCACACATCGACCCCACCCGCACCCCCCAACGCAACCACCGCCCCTGACCACCACCGCAAGTGCAACGGCGGGTTCGCCGGTGCGCGCGGCAGACCGATCCCAGGGCACGGGTGGGTGCCGCATGCCGTCGCGAGGTCGCAAGGTCGCGAGGTGGCGTCTCGCGGAGGCTGCGGCGCGGCGGCTGCTGCGACTGCGACTGGCGCCGCGGCTGGGGCTGCGGTTGCGGCTAGGGCTGCGACTGCGACCGTCGTCGCGGCTGGGGCTGGGCCTGCGACGAGACTGGGGCTGGGGCTGCGACGAGACTGGGGCTGGGGCTGCGACGAGACTGGGGCTGGGGCTGCGACGAGACTAGGGCTGGGGCTGCGACGAGACTGGGGCTGGGGCTGGGGCTGCGACGCGACTGGGGCTGGGGGCTGCGACGAGGCTGGGGCTGCGACGCGACTGGGGCTGGGGGCTGGGGCTGGGGCTGCGACGCAACTGGCGCCGCCGCTGGCGCTGCGACGCGACTGGCGCCTCCGCTGCGGCTGCGGCGCACAGCCACGTGGGTTCACCCTGCGCGCTGGCTTTCCTGGCGCAGTCGCGCGACGGCGACGCCGAGATCGAGCTCGACACCGTCCGGGTGCTGAAGCCCTTGCGCGAAAAGGGTCTTGGCGAACGAGGCGTTTTCGGGTCGACCAGAGGTGGCGAAAAATGCAGCAAGCCCGGGCGCGAATTCGGCGTCCGGAGGCAGGGACGCAACGTCGACCAGCTCCTTGATGCCCGAGACCGCGACCTTGTCGAATGCCGCGATTCGTCGGGCAAACCGATCTACAAATACGTCGAGTTCGGCGTCCGGCACGACGCGATTGACGTAGCCGTACTCGGCAGCCCTGGCTGCAGGGATGTCATCGCCACCAAGGAGAATCTCCATCGCGCGCCCGCGACCGACCAGACGCGCCAGCCGGGCCATCGGACCACCCCCGGGCACAGACCCGAGACCGACCTCGAACTGTCCGAGAATCGCGGTGTTGGACGCAAACCGAATGTCGGTCGCCAGCACAAACTCGCTACCTGCACCGCGCGCGCGTCCACGGACAGCCGAGATCGTGGCCACGGGCACCTTGCTGAGCCGAACCATGTTATCGAGATAGGGATGCAGCCCGGTCGGTCCAGGCTTCATGGCGGCAACGCGCGCCTTGTCGGAGAGCAGATCCCAGTGCGCCATGAAGTAATCGGGGTTTCCGCTGCGGAAGACCACAACCGTCAGTTCTGGTGCTGCCTCGATCCGATCTACGAGTTCACCCAGCTGGTCCACTGTGTCTGGGTCAAGAAGGTTCACCGGCCCGTTCGTGAAGGTCACCCGCCAGTACGAAGGCAAAATGACCTCAACGTGGAACTGCTCCGTCGTATTCGTTGCGGCAGGTTGCATGTCCACGACCGCGGCTCCTTTCGGTATGACGATGAGACTCGTTCGCTGCCATCGCGATCAGGTGGGCAGTTCCTCGCCAGCCTGCTCACGAACCATGTATTCGGTGTACCAGTCGGGCCAATCCGGATCTGCCTCGCCGATGCGCTTCTCGTGCTCACCGTGGGCGGCCGCCGCGCGCTTCAGCGCGCTCTTGAGATCGGCCTTCGAACCGAACGTGGTCGCAGTAGCGTCTACCCGCCCGGCAAGTCGGGTCGTGAGTTCCTGGAACAGCCATCGATTGCCGTCCGGGTCACTCAACGACGCAAACGAGAAGTAACTGCGACGCTCGGGATCAGGGCCGCTCGCCGGGCCGTCCGGGCCGAGGTGAAAGATGTCGCCCATCTCGATGCCCGCAGCGCCCAATTCCTTCTTGGTGGCCTCGATATCGGACACGATCAGGTACAGGTTCTCGGCCGATCCAGGCGTGGCCGACGTCCGGTTCGGTCCGAATTGAACCGAACACGCCGAGCCGGGCGGCGTCAGCTGAACAACGGTCGGGGGTGTGACGTCCAGCCGCCACCCGAGTCTCTGGTAAAACTCCTTCGCGCGGTCGACATCCGAGACGGGGATGGTGACCACCTCGAGCTTCATGTCCATGACCTTGGCTCCTTTCCTTGATGACACAAGGTCTTCGGTGCCCGGCCGGTCGGGTGTTCATTCGCTTCCACCGGGCCGTTACATCTACGATCGCTGCCTTGCGCGCCGAGCACAAGACGATTGCGGCCAATTGCGCCTTGGCGGCCCCGCGCTCCCGTCGTGCGACAGCGACTTGACGTGATTACTCTCGTTGCAACCGATAATGCAACCGGACTGCCGGAATGCCCCAAAGCCGCAGCGAATGATCAGTGCGTACATCCCGATTGTCGTCCACGTACAGGTGGAACTCTTCGGCGATCGGTATCCGTCGAGCGTTGAGCGTGCCATCGGATCGATTGAGCACGAGGTACGCACCGTCCCCGCCGAAAGCGCCGATCGGGGATCGCAGGTAAAGCCCGCCGTCAGCGCCGTTTGATGGCGTCAGAAATACCGGCAGCGAACCGTAGGGCAGCGGGAATACCACCCGCACGCTTGGCTGAGCTGACCCGGGCAGCGTCGCCGTACCGTACTGGCCGCTGTAGGTCGTCAATCCGGTCTTGCGCATGGTGCGCAGCCAAGCGGAGCCGACGACCGTATCGGCCTGATCGTGTAAGTGCACGACTGTGCTGTCCATGCCGTAAGACACGTCCAACGGGCGCATCGGCAGGCTCAACTGCTGAAGGCGCTGGCTCCAGAGAGCGACGATCGCGCGACCGAACGGCCACGCAACCGGTGACCATTCCGACCACAGATCCATCCGCCAGCGCGAGGTGTTCTCGTAGAAGTCGACAATCTTCGGGTCGACATCGCCCGGGTCAAATGATGCGCCGGCCAGATCGGCAAAACGTGGCAACAGTCCGTGATCGGGTCCGCGGCTCACCCGGCCTCCCATGGCAGCAGCCGCGTCGTCTACCCAGCCATGACCAACAACCACCGCGCCGGCCGCCGGCCCGACTAACCACGGCACGTCCGCCGCATCGAAACGCCTGCTGCTCGCCAGCATCCATGCCTGGCTCGCCGCGTCGAACGGGTGCAGACCGCGATAGCGACCGGCCATCAAACGTCGCGCCGGGCAATAGGGTCGGCAACCGGACTCAATGGCTTGGCCTCGAACATGACGCAAGCATGCCGCCTCTGATACCCGCTGTCATTCGAAACGCTCGAGTGCGAGCGCGCGGGAGAGTTCCCTCGTCAGCCGTATGCGTACCCTCCCCTTCCTCACTAGGCTGTGCACGACACGGAGGGGCGACGTGGCCGACCTGGATCGGACGAAGAGCGACAGGGTGCTGATGCCGACGCGTGTGCTTTCAGCGGTAATCGTCCCTTTTCTGATCCTGGCGTTCCTGGTCCTTGTGCCATGGCCGACTGACACCAAGCGACTATTCGCCTGGGACATCAAGCCCACGATGTCGGCCATGGTTCTCGGGTCGGTGTACCTCGGCGGCGCCTATTTCTTCATCCGCGTTCTTCGCGCCTCGCGATGGCACACGGTCGCCGGTGGATTCGTGCCAGTCGGAACGTTTGCCACGTTGATGGGCATCACGACGATCCTTCACTGGAACCGGTTCTTGCACTCCAACTTCGCGTTTGTCCTTTGGGTAGCACTGTATTTCACCACGCCCATAGCGGTGTTCGCGGTGTTTGTCCGTAATCAACGTGAGTACGATTCGGCGCCCGACTCGTCAGGGCAGATCGACGCCGCAGCTGCGGCCGGCCTCACTTTCGCCGGCAGCGTGTCACTTGCCATGTGCCTCTTCCTATACCTGTTCCCGGCGCGCGCAATACGCATCTGGCCGTGGCATCTGACCTTGCTGACCGCACGAATGCTGGGCGCGATCTTCGCACTGGGCGTTGCCGGCATCGGCGCATGGCGGGAGCGGCGGTGGAGCGCGTCGCGGACCTTGGTGCAGGTGGCCGCACTGATGTTGGTCCTGATCCTCATCTCCGCTGCAAGAGCGCACTCCGAATTTGACACGTCAAACGCGCTCACTTGGATCTTCCTCGTGGGCTTCGTGGCCGCAACAGCGACGCTGGGCGCGCTATACGTGCGCATGGAGTTGCGGTCATCGAAACAAGAAAGCTGAGTTGGACATGGCTGGTTCCGGTTTGGTCGAGGACGTTGTCGCTCAGATGCAGGCACGTCTGGACGCCCTGCCCGCCGGGTCTCCCCGCCGGGCCTTTCTCGCGACCTACCTTCGCACCACGCAGGCCGTGGGTGACGCGGTCGACTCCGGGCGCTTTCTTGACTCAGCCTGGGTCGAGCGGTGGGACGTGGCCTTTGCAAAGCTGTACCTGCAAGCGCACGATGCGTTCGTGAACGGCGCCTCGGACGTAGTGCCACGGCCGTGGCGGCTCGCGTTCAGTGCGCCGGACGATCTTGCGACTCTTCGGCACGTACTGCTCGGCATCAACGCCCATGTGAATTACGACCTGCCGCAGGCGATGCTGCAGGTGATCAGTCCCAACGACTTCAACGACGGGCGCCTCATCGACAGCAGACGCCTGGACCACGGGCGAATTGATGATGTGCTTGCCATGCGAGTGAAGGACGAGGACCAACTCCTTGGTGACGCGAGGAGTGTGCTCGACCGGGTCCTGAGCCCGCTGAACCGACTCGCTTCGAAACGATTCCTGCGTGAGGCCCGCCAGAAGGTCTGGCACAACGTGGGAGAGCTCAATGAAGCACGCCTCATGGGTGAAAGTGCTTACCTCGCCCGGCTCGGTGAACTCGAGGTGCTCAGCGCGGCACGGATAGCCGACTTGCTCGCGCCGGGACAGGTGCTACTACGGCTCGCCGGCTTCGGCGTCACGTTACCGCCAAAGCGGTGACCGCTCAGCGAGTTGGTTTGGAACCGCACTTCCAGCAAGACTGGGCTCGATGGGCTCGTCCGGTTCCGCATGCTCACGCGCAAGTAGCTAACAAAGCGTGATTCAACGTCTCGCGGTGCGAGCAATGCCTGGAGCGAGCAGTCATCCCTGGCGGGTGAGGCGGACACCTCCCGTTCACGAGAACGTTCAGTGAGTTGTCCTGCCATCAGCGCGGCCCTGCCGTCGCTGGTTGCGCGCCTACGTCCCGCGGCTGATAGTCGCCTGATTCGCGAAACATCGGAGGACGAATGGCCGCTATGGATTTCGAATCGATCGATGCGGCTCTTGTCTTCGACACGTTCCTGCTGCTAGTGATAGGAGTCGGACCCAAGATCGCGCTGGTGCCATTCCTTGAATTGACCGACGGCATGGATCCGGCGACAAGGTCACGCGTGAGCAAAAAGATGCTGACCACTGGAGCGACCGTTGCCGTCCTTCTCGTGCTGCTCGGCGGACTTTTAACGCGCCTGCTGCACTTTTCCCGAGGCGCCCTGGGCGTTGCCGGAGGCATCATCCTACTGATCATCGCGGTATCGATGGTTCTCAAATCCCAGGAGCCCGAAGCCGAGCATCCTGCCCCGAGTGCCACAGATCCGATGAAGCTGGCGGTGTTTCCCCTAGCAGTGCCTTACCTGGTCAACCCGGCCGGCATAGTCCTGCTCGTCACCATTTCAGCCGAGACCCGATCACTCGGCCTGGCAGCGATCATGTTTGGGATGCTGGTGCTCGTCTTCGTCATCGACTTCCTCGTCTTCCGCTGGGCCAATCGAGTTAGTGAGCATCTGGATCAAACGCGCATGCTGCTCACCGAGAAGGTGTTCGGCTTTCTACTCGCCGCGCTCGCCGTACAGCTCGTACTTACCGGCCTCGCCGACGTCGGGACCATTACCCTCAACAATCATTGAACAAACGTGAAACGTCGGCACGGCTGCGCGCTAGGAAGCTGGGTGGGCCTCGCCGACGGTGAACCGAAATGAGGTCCGTCTGCTTTAGCGGTCGGTCGATGGGGCCGAGACTGATCGGGCTTTGTTGCACTTGAGCCGTCCGCTCAGCGACTTTGCATCGCGGCCATGTTTCGTGCTATCTGGTCTTCGGAAACTCGAAGCGCCTCCGCCGGGCTGAACTGGACGAACTCCGAGCCGGCGACCGCCGCGGGGATGTGCCCCGCGGGCATATAGAAGGCTTCGCCGGCCTCGAACACCTCATCGTGGTCGGCGTAACGAACCGTAAGCTGGCCCTCGAAGACATAGCCCCAGTGCGGGCATTGGCAACTGTCGTCCGGTAACCCCTTGAGCATGGCCGTCAGGTCGGCGTCTTGCCGGATCGTGACGAAGTTGACCGTGTAATCGCCGAACTCTTCAGTGCGGTCGACTGCCAATCCGAAGTCGTTGGTGATCGTTGCGCTCGATCGGGATACTTTCGGCATCGCTGCCTCCTGGGCCGGGATGTGTGTCGCGTCGGACGACTCGACGTTGGCTGCGACGTTATGCGCCGTGCCGACCTCGCAACATGAGGCGAATACCTCATCTTCGAAGGAGGTCAGTCTGCATCGTCGAGAGCGATGCCTGCCCACCCTGGGGCCGTGGAATGGAATTCCTCATCCGTGAGCAGCCCGTTCTGCATCGCGAACAGTGCGGCGGCCGTGCGCGTCGAAGCATGGACCTTTGCGTAGATGTGTTCGATGTGGTTGCCAGCGGTCTTGGGCGTGATCACCAGTTGTTGCGCGATCTCCTTGTTGGAACGGCCACGAGCCAGCAGCCGCAGAATCTCGATTTCGCGCAACGTCAATCCGGCGGGCCCCTCATGCCTCCGCCGCACTCGATGACCCGACGCTGTCAACACAGCATCGACTGCCTCCGAATCGAGCCGTCCAGCACTCACCTCATCGCGAAGGTAGGCGGCGACGGCACCGGGTGCCTGACTCGGTCGATGCGGCCTCGGCTCCCGTTTGCTCTGGTACGCCTCGGCGGCCGCCAGGACACGAGCTGGGCGGGATATCGCGCCAGCGGAAAGGCCCCGCGGATACCCACTGCCATCGAGCCGCTCTCTGTGTTGTACGGCCAGTTTTCCGAGCACCGCCAGTGATTGCGACTGATGAAGCATGCGCTCGGTCAGGTATGGATACATCCGTACCCGCTCCCACTCGCCGGCACTGAGCGGACCCACACGATCCCAAATCGAGTTCGAGACGCCTAGTCGCCCGAGGCCGTGAACGAGGCCAGCGCGATACAACAGGTGCACGTCGCTCGCCGGCATGCCGAGGACATGTGCCGATTCCCGAGCGAGGTCCGCGACTGCCACGGCGTGCCCCAGCGTGTACGGCGATTTGAGATCGACGAAGTTGGCGATCGCGACGAGCGCCGCGTCGCATTCATCGGACGACAACGTCACTGCGAGAGATGGCTCCTGTTCGATCACCGCGTCCCAGGACCGCGCCGTCTCGATCCCATCTAGCAACAGGTCAGCGTCGCTCAAGAGAATGTCGGCCAGCATCGGATCGACCTGCTTACCCGACCGACGCTTTGCAAGTTCTCGCGCCCCCTCGACGCCGCCAACTCGATGGGCGACCTCAACGTATTCAGACAGCTGCGCGATGCGAGCTGCCAGTGGCACCTCAGCACCGCTCAGGACACCAGGCCATCCCCGACCGTCCCATTGCTCGTATGCCGAGCCGACACCGTCCACCGCAGCTGCGGGCAGGTTCAATTGCTCCGCGAGCAACCGCGCCATCCGCGCGTGCTGGGCGATCATCCCGCCGACCTCGCGGTGCCCGGATACCGCGAATTCGATTGCGGTGCGAAAACGTTGCAGCGGCGGATTGCCCGAGCCGAGCAACCGCATCGTTGCCGCGGTTGCACGCAGACCTTCGTACTCGTACTTTCCCGACTTCAACGCAATGTCATCGCCGAACCACTTTGCCTGCTCGTACGCATCCGAGTGACAACCAACGTTTACCAGGAGGGCGGTGTAGTACACGCCCGTGCGGGCCTCGACATCTATCTCGAGGCGATCGGCAAACCGCAACGCGATCAGGCACTGTCGCAACACGTGTTCCATTGGCTGCCCGAACCCCAGGTCGATGCCTAGCGACAGGGCAGCGACGAGTTCCGCTAGGCGAATCCGGCCGGGCTCTGCGCCAGCGTGCATATCCCCGAGGCTAATCCTGAAAGGCTTGATCCGATATGCCGAATAGTCAGCCCAGACAGCCCGGGAATTCCCACACCCAAGGCGTCGTCGTCGCAACGCGGACCAGCCCAAGCCTTTCGAGGATTGGACGGCTGTCATCGGAGGCGTCGACCTGGACGAAGGTCAAGCCCCTTGCATTCGCGATCCGCGCACGTTCAGCGACCAGCGCCCGGTAGATGCCCTTGCCGCGCCACTCTGCAAGGGTCGAGCCACCCCACAACCCGCTGAACTGCGTGCCCGGCATGATCACGAGCCACCCGGCCGACACGATGGTGTCTTCGGCCTCGGCGACAAGGATGACGATGTCAGCCGGTGCGCTACTGACCCGGTCGGAAAGGTCCTCGGCCAGCCACGACCAGTCCTGGCCCCAGACCGACAACTCCATCGCCGCGATCCGGTCAAGGTCCCGACGCTCAGTGGTCGCGCGGATCGTCACGCTGGGTGGCGCCTGACCGGCCTCGAGCAGATCCTGCACCCGGCCCACCATCACCGACTCCTCGTCCTCCGGTCGAAAGCCCGCCGCTCGAAGACGCTCCGGCAGCTGCGGATGATCATTGCTGTAGAGCTTCCATTCGACCGACTCACCGCTGGCGGCGAAGAACTCCCGCGTCCGGAGGACGTAGCCGTCCAGCTCGTCGACCGTCGCCCCGACAAGTCCATCCGAGAAGGCGAAGCCTCGATGGGGCGTTCTCACCCGCAGCACGCGGGCGTCGGGGTGGGCCGTCCAAGTCCCAGGCAGCCGGCTAGCCACGGTTCCCCGGACCTGAGCGTCGTAAACCTCGAGAAGTTCTCGTACAGCGTCCACGGCAGAGTCCAATTCGGTGATTTCGTTCACTTGGCTAACAATCTCGGCCCAACCGAGACTAGTCTTCAACTGTAGACATCAGTCGTAGACATCAGCTGGTGACATCAGCTGGTGATGTAGTCCCTGGAGCACGAACGTGACAGCAGCAAGTATCAGTCCCCCGATAATCGTCGATGCCACCACTCGGCGCGGTCGAGCCTTGGTTCCCGTGCTGATCTCCGTGGGTCTGCTAGTAGCGGTGGTGAGCAGCCTCGGCGCGCCCCTCATCCCGACGATCGGCACTGATTACCACGTCTCGCTCGGCCTCGCGCAGTGGTCGCTGACGATCACCCTTCTCGTCGGAGCAGTCGCTTCACCGATCGTCGGACGGCTCGGGGACGGCCCACATCGCCGACTGGTGTTGCTCAGTGCGTTGGCGATCCTGGTGCTCGGCAGCGTTCTCGCCGCGCTACCGACGACGACGTTTGCCCTTTTGATCATTGGACGAGGCATGCAGGGCGTCGGCCTGGCCCTACTGCCGTTGGCGATGAGCGTAGCCCGCGACCACCTTGAAACCGTGCGTGCGCGCTCCACCCTGGCCACGCTCTCAGTGACAGCCGTGGTCGGCGTCGGGCTGGGCTATCCCATCACCGGCCTGATCGCCGAACACCTTGGTTTCCGTGACGGATTCTGGCTGGCAGCTGCGCTCGGCATTCTCGCGATGATCGCGGTCGCCCTCGTCGTCCCCAAGAGCGTGCACCGACCCGTGCAGCACTTCGACCTCGCCGGCGCGGTGCTGCTCGGCTTCGCCCTGGCCGGCCTGCTGCTCGCGATCAGCGAAGCGCAAGAGTGGGGTTGGGGCTCAGGGCTGCTCTGGGGCGTGCTGGTGGTCGCGGTGGCGCTGCTGGCCGTCTGGGGCTGGCACGAACTGCGAACCCCATCACCGTTGATTGATCTGCGGCTTCTGCGGCACCGTACGGTGCTCACCGCCAACGCAACCGGGCTGATCGCCGGAATCGGTATGTACATGCTGATGTCGATGATCATCCGCTACGTACAGACCCCGACCGCGGTCACCTACGGCATCGGCGCGTCAGTCGTGGTCGCCGGACTGGTCCTGCTTCCGATGTCGGCTTTCAGCTTCAGCTCGAGCAAGCTCGTCACCTACCTGAGTAAGTGGATCCGTCCGGAGCGGGTGCTACCGCTGGGTGTGCTGGCGCTGGGAGCGTCACTGCTCATGTTCGCCACCGCGCGAGGCAGTCTGTGGGAGATCTTCGTGATCATGGGTATCGGCGGGATAGGCGTCGGTTGCTCATTCGCCGTGATGCCTCGCATGATCGTGAGCGCCATCCCGGCCGAAGAAACCAGCAGCGCGCTGGCCTCGAACCAGGTGTTGCGCACCATCGGTTACTCCATCGGCAGCGCCTTGGCGGCCACAATCCTGACCGCGCACACGGCTGCAGCATCGGAGTTCCCGTCCGACAAGGGCTACACCGTCGGCGCCTTCGTCGCCATCGCCCTCTGCCTGATCGCAGCGGTATTGAGCTGGGTCCTGCCAAGCCCGCGCGGTGTCGCGGCCCCCTTCACCGCCGATCAAGAACTCGAGATCGAGGAGGACGTGGACGCCGCGATCTCGGGGACGCTCACCCTCGAACAGGGTGTCGATGCCCTGGAGCGGACCTCGTGAGCGGCCAATCCGCCCCGATTGCGCAAACCGCCGTTGCCGAGGCACCGGTCGCCCGGCGCCGCAACGCCGCGGACAGTCGGGAACGGCTGCTCAGCGCCGCCCACGAGCTCTTCTCCGAACGGGGCTACGAGGGAACCACTGTCCGCGAGGTCGGCCAGCGGGCTGAGGTCGATCCGGCGATGATCGCGCGCTACTTCGGTGGCAAAGCCGGCCTGTATCTGGCTTCCATCCGGCGCGAGCCACCGAGTGCCGACCCGCTCGACCTCACCGCCGCGGACGCCATCCAGAGGCTGCTGGACCGGGTCGCCACCGGCGGGCCAACGCCGACGATCTACGCGGCCGTGCGCCCACACGAGGACGACGAACTACAGGCCGCAGCCGTGGACGTGCTCGAGCGGCGGATAATTCGCCCGGCCCACGCTCGGGCCGCATCGAGTGGTCACGGCGACGCCCAATTGCGAGCCGAGATCGTGACGGCAGCCCTCGCCGGCATTCTGCTGAGCCGAACCTCGGGAGCCTTCTCGACCTTGGCCGATGCGCCATCGGCCGAAGTGGGCCGCTTGGTCGCCGAGCTGGCCGAGCGCCTGCTGAACCCGGAGCAGTCCGTCCAACCAAGCTACGGCCTGGCCATCGTTGCCCCTGAGCAGTACCACTTTTGACTAACATAGACTCCACTATCAATCTGGTGAAGGCATCTTCATTTTCTCCGGATGCTCATCTAGTCTTCCTGCAGGGCGCTCTGGAGCGGTGCGAATCGCGATGAATCGACGAGAGAGGTACTCGATTGCTCGACGACGATCGCAAGCTAGGCAAAGAGTTTCACTTCGACCGGCATACCTCGGACTATCGCCATCATTTTGAGGAAATCACGGCAGAGCTACAGGGCAAATGCCCAATTGCGTGGACGGACACCTACGATGGCCACTGGGTTGCGTCCGGGCATGAGGAAGTGTTCGAGTTGGCACGTCGTGCCGACCTGCTTTCCAGCGATCACGACATCCACAACGAGCGTGGTGGGCCACGTTACCAAGGCATAACCATCCCGAGCTCGGCTCAATTTCGGGCGGTGTTCCAAGAGATGGACCCGCCGGATCAGCGGTACTACCGGCAGACGTTGAACCCCTATCTCTCGCCGGCCGCGGTCGCGCGCTGGGCACCAGTGGCCGCCGAGATCACCCGCGCAGCCCTGGATGACAAGATCGAATCCGGTCAGATCGACTTCGTCGATGATCTGGCAAATATCGTCCCCGCTGTGTTGACGCTGGCGATGCTCGGACTGCCGCTCAAGGATTGGGTCATCTACTGCGAGCCCGCTCATGCTGGGGTCTACACCAAGCCGGATTCGCCCGACATGCCGCGCGTGCGCGAGATGACCATGGCCACCCATCTACGGCTGTTCGAGGCCGTCCGCGAAGCACGGATCAATCGACGACCCGGCCTGATCGACGCATTGGTCAACGCAACCATCAACGGTCAGAAGCCGTCAGATGAGGACCTGGCAAGCGTCGGCTCCCTCTTGATCGGTGGCGGCTTCGACACCACCACCGCACTGACCGCGCACACTCTGGAATACCTGTCCGAGCATCCGGACGATCGCGAGCGCCTGTCCCGTGAACGGGAAACGCTGCTCGACTCGGCCACTGAGGAGTTCCTCAGGTACTTCACCCCGGCACCCGGGATCGCCCGGACGTTCAAGGCTGACGGTGAAGTCCTGGAGACCGACTTCCGCGAGGGTGACCGATTGTGGTTGTCCTGGGCCATGGCCAACCGAGATCCCGAAGTGTTCCCGGAACCGAACACCGTCGACCTCTCGCGGACCAACAACCGGCACAGCAGTTTCGGCCTGGGCATCCACCGCTGCATCGGTTCGAACGTGGCGCGGATGACCTTCAAACAAATGCTCATCGCCGTGCTCGACCGGATGCCGGACTTCGTGTGCGACTCGTCCGGCGCCGTGCACTACGACACCATCGGCGTCATCAACGGTATGAAGCACCTGCCGGCGTCCTTCACGCCGAGTCCCCGCCTAGGCGCAGGATTGGACGAGACTCTCGAGGTCCTGCAGAAAGTATGCGACGAACAGCGACTGGCTGAGCCGATCACCGTCAACGCCCGGGCCGCGAAAGTCAACGACAGCAACGGGGATCGCCGATAAGGGGCGTACTTTTGGGTCAGCGGCGCCTCCTGCTCCGCTCGCTGACTCGCTCGACCAACTATCTCAACCGTTGCCGGTTGGCGACGCTAACGGAAGGCATCAGAATGACGACATTGGGGACCGACTCCGGCGTACTGGCCGGCGACGAGCGGATGCTCATCGACGGCGAGCTGCAACACACGGCAAGCGGTGCGAAATTCGACGTGATCAACCCGGCCACCGAGGAAGTCGCCGGCCAGGCGACCGACGGCACCGTCGATGACATGCAACGCGCGGTCGGCGCTGCCCGCCGGGCGTTCGACGAGACGGACTGGTCCCGCGATGTGGACTTCCGCTACCACTGCCTGATGCAACTGTCCGAGGCGCTGGAGCAGAACAAGGAACGCTTGCGCCGCATCATCATGACCGAGGTCGCCACCCCCGTGATGATGACGGGCAGCCAGGTCGAGAGCCCGCTGGCCGAGGTTGGCCACTGGGCCGACTACGGCAAGCGATTCGACTACCTGCGTGACACGGGTCTGCACGACACCGGGCGCGGCATGGCACGTCGGACCATTCAGTACGACCCCATCGGTGTCGTCGGTGCGATCACGCCCTGGAACTCTCCCCTCTACCTCAACGTGGCCGAGACGATGCCGCCCTTGATGGCCGGCAACGCCGTGGTGTTGAAGCCCGCGCAGCTCACCCCATGGTCAGGTAGCGAGCTGGGCCGCATCGTCGCCGAACACACAGACATCCCGGCCGGCATCTTCAACATCGTCGTCTCGAATGCCAACGAGGTGGGCGCGGCGCTGTCATCTGACCCGCGGGTCGACATGATCACCTTCACCGGCTCGACGGCTACCGGGCGCGCGATCCTGGCCGCCGGCGCCCCGACGGTGAAGCGCGTCATGCTCGAGTTGGGCGGCAAGTCCGCGCACATCGTGCTCGACGATGCCGACTTCACGACCGTGCTGCCTGGTGCGGCCGCGATGGCCTGTGCCATGTCCGGCCAGAGCTGCGTCCTGCCCAGCCGCGTCCTGCTGCCCCGCTCGCGCTATGAAGAGGGCTTGCAGATCATGAAAGCGGCGATGGAGGCCATGCTGGTCGGCGACCCGTGGGATCCGGCCGTGTTCCAGGGCCCGCAGATCAGCAAGACCCAGCAGGACAAGGTGCTTGGGCTGATAAAGGTCGGCGTGGAGGCCGGCGCGCGGTTGGTTACCGGCGGCGGCGTACCTGAGCATTTGCCGAAGGGCTACTACGTACAGCCGACGATCCTGGCCGATGTGGACCCGAATTCGCGGGTCGCGCAGGAGGAGATCTTCGGTCCGGTGCTCTGTGTGATCCCGTACGACACCGAGGACGAAGCGATCGCGATCGCGAACAACACCATCTACGGCCTGTCCGGCGAGGTCAGCAGCTCAGATGAGGAACGGGCCATGCGGGTCGCGCTGCGGATGCGAACCGGCAGCATCACTGTCAACGGCGGGGGCTTCTTCGGCCTCACCAGCCCGTTCGGCGGCTACAAGCAAAGCGGTCTGGGAAGGCGAAACGGCGAACAGGGCTTCGAGGAATACCTGGAGATCAAGACCATCGGCCTTCCTGCGCTCTGACGCTCGTACCAACGGCTTGGCTTGACGAACAGCGTTTTGCTTACCGTTAACCCAACAGGCCACTCAAGGGGCAACCCGGCACCTCTATATTCAGACGATGACCTCTGATCTTGTGCCCATCAACTGGGTGGAGTTGGAGGGCAGCGTCAACGTCAGAGATGTCGGCGGTGTCCTCACTGCGGACGGCTCGCGGGTTCGCCGTGGCGTGCTCCTGCGCTCGGCGAACCTGCAGCACCTCACGCCCGCAGATATTCGCACCCTGCGTGAGGATTTCGACATCCGAAAGGTCCTGGACCTGCGTACGGACGTCGAGGTGTCCAGCGAAGGCCCGGGCCCGATGCACGCCGAACCCACGGTTCTCATTCACCACCTGTCGCTCTATCCCGACGACGGGTCGTTCGGCCAGCCCGCCGAAACGACGATAAGCACCGTCGGACTGCTCCGCGAGGCCGAAGACGAACCGGTCGACGGTCGGCCAACCGCCGTCGCGCACTACCTGCACTACCTCGAAGTACGACCGGATTCCATCCTCGCTGCGTTCCACGCCGTGTCCGAGCCCGGCGGCACGGTCGTGCATTGTGCCGCCGGCAAGGACCGTACCGGCGTGGTGGTGGCGCTGATCCTCTCCTCACTCGGGGTGTCGCCCGAGCTCATCGCGGCCGACTACGCTGCCACAGAACTGCAGATCAAGGCGATCGCCGCGCACCTGCGCCGGAGTACCAGCGACATCTACCGCCGGGAAATGTCAGGATCGGAACGGATTCCGCCCCCCAGTACCGACCTCATGTTGGCGCTGCTCGATGCGATCGAGGACGACTTCGGCGGTATCAACGGCTGGCTTGCCAGCCAGGGCTGGACAGCGCAGGACCAGGCTCGGCTGCGGGCCGCGCTGCTGGAACCACCGCCTTCCTAACCCGTTAGCCTTCCTAACCCGTTAGCCTTCCTAACCCATTGGGCCTTAAACGTAGGCCCTTTCTAGGTGTGGCTGAAGCCGGCCGCTTCTTCTGCTGTCATGGCCACAGTGACTGGGTGCCGGGTGAAGTGCGCGATCGCATTGCGCAGGTCGTCGAGCAGGATCTCCGCCAGGTCCCGGCTGACACCTTGACGTACCAGGATGCGCTGAATGGCGACGTCCGACACCGATCCGGTGAGCGGGTAGGCAGGCACTTGCCAGCCATCGATGCGCAGCCGGTCAGCGAGGTCGTACAGGGTGTAACCGGGGTCGGAGCCATCGGCGATCTTCCAGGCGACGACGGGGATTCCGGTCAGTGGGTTGCTATCGCAGATCAGCTCGAACGGGCCGAGCTTGACGATTTCTTCGGCGAGGTACTGGCCGGTGCCGTACGAGGCTTGGTGCACCCGGCGGTATCCCTCGCGGCCCAGTCGGACGAAGTCGTAGTACTGGGCTGCGATCTGCCCGGCCGGCCGGGAGAAGTTGATCTGGAAGACCGGCATGTCGCCACCGAGGTAGGAGACGTGAAAGATGAGGTCCTCGGGCAGGTCGGCTGTATCGCGCCACAGGATCCAGCCCACTCCCAGCGGGGCCAGTCCGAATTTGTGGCCGGACGTGCTGATCGACTTGACCCGCGGGATCCGGAAGTCCCATTCGACTGCCGGTGCGCAGAAGGGCGCGAGGAACGCGCCGCTGGCGCCGTCGACGTGAATGTCGATGTCGAGCCCGGTGTTGGCCTGCAGGGTGTCCAGGGCGTCGGCGAGTTGTCGGACCGGCTCGTACGCGCCGGTGTACGTGACTCCGAAGGTGGGGACGACCATGATCGTGTTCTCGTCCACCCGTGCGAGCATGTCATCAACGTCCATCGCGTAATGCCCTTTGGACATCGGGACTTCACGCATCTCCACGTCCCAGTACTTCGCGAATTTGTGCCACACGACCTGGACAGGCCCGCACACCATATTCGGCCGATCGGTCGACTTGCCGGCAGCTTCGCGCTTGGCCCGCCACCGCCACTTTGCCGCCAAACCGCCGAGCATGCAGGCTTCCGACGATCCGATCGTGGACGCGCCGACCGCGTTGACCGAGTCGGGCGCGTTCCATAGGTCGGCGAGCATGTGCACGCACCGGCGCTCGAGCTCAGCCGTTTGCGGGTACTCGTCCTTGTCGATCATGTTCTTGTCGATCGCCAGGTCCATCAGCCTGTGGACTTCTGGCTCCTCCCAGGTTTGGCAGAAAGTGGCCAGATTTTGGCGGGCGTTGCCGTCCAGGAGCAGCTCGTCGGAGACCAGGGCGAACGCGTCTTCACTGCGCCACTCGGCGGGTGGAAAGCGATACTTCGGTGCGGCCTTGGCGAGATCACCGCAGGCGTAGACGGAATCGTCGAGCGATGAACGGATGGATTCACGATCATGCAGGGGCATTTTGCGATCATCTCCAGAGTTGGACCGACGCGACCGGTACACCCCTGACGCTAGCGACCACGAGATCGATCCGTCGAGCCGCCAGGTTGGTATACCGGCGAGTCGCCATGGCGAACCCTGCGTATACCAACCTCGGCGCGATCACCAACCTCGGCGTGGCGGATCAGCCGCGGTAGGCGGCGCGGGCGTAGGTACCAGTAGGCGGCCCGACGATCTTGCCGTCCTGCGCGATGATCTGACCGCGCAGTAACGTCATCACCGGCCAACCGGTGAGCGGGTGGTTCTCCCAAGGCGAGAAGTCGCTGAGCCCGCCGAGTGCCTCTGGTGTCACGTCGCGGGTGGCGGTGGGATCGACGACGACGAGATCGGCGTGATAGCCCGGCTGAATCTGACCGCGTCGATCGAGCGCGAACACCTCGGCGGCTCGCAGGTTCATTCGCACCAGGTCACTGGTCGAGATCAACTCGCGATGCACGCTGTCCATCATCAGCGGGACGAGCGTGCCCAGACCTGGGAAACCCGCGGCCACCGAGAGCACGTCGTCGGCCGTCTTGTCGGCCCGGCACCAGCACGCGTGATCGGTACCGAGGGTGTCCAGCTCGCCGGCACGTAGGGCCTGCCATAAACGCGAGCCATTTTCCTCCGGACGGACGGGCGGATTGACCTTTGCCAGGGAGCCAGTGGCCGTGGCGAGCTTCGGCATCAGATACTGCGGACAGGATTCGATGCTCACCTCGGTACCCAGCTGGCGCTCGGCCAACGCGGTCTCGATCGCGCGCTGCGACGAGACGTGTGGCAGGTGGACCCGCGCCCCGGTCTCGCGGGCCAACAGGCAGATCCGCCGGATCGCCTCGACCTCCGCGATTGGCGGGCGCATCGCAGCCCACTGCTCGGCCGCGCCGACGACGTCGCGCGCCCAGTGAGTCTGGCCGCGGCGAACGATGTCGTCGTTCTCGCAATGCACGTTGACGACGATGTCACCGCGCGCTGCGGCCCGTCGCATAACGTCGAGAATGAAGCCGTCGTCCTGACCGACCACGCCGAACCGGCTCAACGAGCCGTCCTTGTAGGTCGTGTACATCTTGATCGAACGAATGGCGAACCGGTTCAGGATCGTGTCGAACTCGTCGAGGTGATCGTCGTTGAGAATGCCGAGGTGGACGACGAAGTCGGTGTGCGAGTTCTGCCTGCCGGTCTCGATGAATTGCGCCAGGTTTTCGTCGTAGCGCGCGGTATCGCGAAAGTAGATCAAGGGCATCGTCACGCCGCCGATCGCCGCTTGCTGCGTTTCGGTACTCCACTCGAGGTCGCGATCGGTGAAACCGAGATGTACGTGGGTATCGATGAAACCGGGCATGATCAGTGCGCCCGAGACGTCGAGGGTCTCGCGGGCCGGCACATCGCCCAGCTCGCCCAGAGCAACGATCATGCCGTCCTTGATACCGATCGAAGCCCGTTGGGGTGCGTTGCTCAGCTGAGCCACCAGGCCACCATCGATGCGCAGGTCAAGCATTGGAGCCGTCCTTAATGCCGGCCCACAGCGCGGCAAGTCGTTCGCCGGTGACGGCGTCGTAGCGGGATTTCATGAAGGTGATGGCGTTGTCGTGCAGTTCAGGGTTGTAGCCGGCGATGCAGTCCTCCGCGATGACCGTGTAGTAATCGTGGAATGAGGCGTCCATCGTGGTGGCCTGGACGCACCCCTGCGAGACGACACCGCAGGTGACGACCGAGCGGATGCCGTTTGTTTTCAGCAGATCGTCGAGCGGCGTGCCATGAAAGGCGCTGGGCCGGAACTTCGTCACCCGAATCTCGGAGTCCTGCACGTCGAGCTCGTCGACAACCTGATGTCCCCACGTCCCCTCGATGGAGTAGTCGGTACGGGTTCTACCATCGCGGGTTTTGAAGTACAGCCACGCCGGAGGATCACTCTTGTTCGCGCTGAGCGTTGTCTGCTGGATGAAGATGGGCAGCACGCCCGCCCCGCGGGCCGCTGCAACCAGTGCGACTAGTCGGGGCAGCATCTCGATCGCTGCAGAAGTGTCCTTGCCGTTCTGCCCAAACCACCCCTCCGGCCGTACGCCGTCGTTCTGCACGTCGATGACCAGCAATGCGGTGTGGACGGGGTCGAGGATCTCAGCCATGGTGTTGAACACCTCGACTCCGTTGACGTTCTTCATGTCGGTTCCTGTCTCTGTGTCGGGATCGATCAGTCACTATGGTCGGGCGTCAGCGACGTACTTCTTCTCGAGTTCGGCCCACGCCGGAAAGTCGAACAGAGCGAACAGCTCGTCGTGCGAGTACATGTCCGGCAGGCTGCTGACGGTCTCCCCGGTCTCGTGGAAGTGGCTCAGGAAACGTTCGATCTGACGGCAGACCAACCGCAGGACCGCATTTGGGAAAATGGCCACCTGGTAGCCGATCTCGGTGAGTTGGTCACGCGACAGCAGTGGCGTCCAGCCACCCTCGACCATGTTGGCCAGCACCGGTGCATCGATCTCGGCGCAGATACGGCGCATTTCATCAACGGATTCAGGCGATTCGACGAACACAACGTCGGCCCCAGCTTCGGCGTACTGGATCCCGCGGGCGATCGCCGCATCGAGGCCTTCGCTGGTGCGGGCATCGGTGCGGGCGACAATCAGAAAGTCGTCGCTGCGGCGGGAGTCGGTGGCGGCGTGCAGCTTGTCGACCATCTCTGTCGCCGGGATGCACCGGCGGTCAGCTTCGTGCCCGCAGCGCTTGGGAAAAACCTGGTCTTCGAGCTGGATCGCTGCCGCACCTCGCCGTTCGAACTCGCGCACCGTTCGGACAACGTTCAGGACGCCGCCGTAGCCTGTGTCGCCGTCGGCGATGATCGGAAGCGCAGTGCTGTCGGCGACGACCTCCAGTCGGTAGGCAACTTCGGCGAAGGACGCCAGGCCGATATCCGGTAACCCCATTCCGGACATTGAGATGCCCGATCCGGAAAGGTAAGCGCAGGAGAAGCCGGCACGTTCGACCAGCTTGGCGCTGACCGTGTCATAAACACCGGGCGCAATCAGGGTCTCGGGACGGGCGATGAGCTCGCGCAACGAACTCTGGTGTTCGGTCATGTCTGACTCCTAGACGTCGTGCGCGAGCGGGCCGTCGGTCCGTTTCGCGCGGTGAGGGGTGGGCGGGTATTCGCCGTTGTAGCCAATGGCACGTGAGACTTGGTGCGCTGCGTGCCGGACAGCGGTGCCGATATCGGTGATCCGGCCACGGATGGCCGGAGCGAGACCACCAACGCTGAGCGCAGCGATGACTTCGCCCTCGGCGTTGAAGATCGCCGCCCCTACCGAGGCGACACCGGGTGTCACTTCTTCTACGCTGAGCGCGTAGCCGTCACTGCGGATGCCGTCCAGTCGCTCGGGCGCAAGCACATCGCGGCCCGTTCCGGGCTCGTGGGCTTGCGCAACGCGTTTCGCCTCGGCTGGCGGCAGGTTGGCGAGGATGGCCAGCGCTGCACCACCGCGATCCAGCGGCAGCGATTTGCCTACGTCCCAAGTCATGAGCCGCACGAGGTTCTTGCTTTCGATTCGCTCGAGGCAGACCACTCGATCGTCGTCGCGCAACGCCAGATACGAGGTTTCAGCCGTGGTGGCAGTCAGTTGCCGCATGATCGGCTGGGCGACTGTGCGAAGGCTCACACCAGAAAGGACCCCGCCGGCGATCTGAGCGAGGCGAAGCGAGAGCCGGTAACCACCGCTGCTGCCGTGCAAAGTCCAACCCGCGTGCTCGAGCGTGCTCAACAGCCGATAGGTGCTGGCAACCGGCTGGCCGGTGTGCCGGGCCAGGTCGCTCAGACTCACGTCGCCGTCGTGCTCGGCCAGTGTTTCTACGACCTGTACCGCCTTCAGCACCGAGCTCACGTACGCGTCGTTACGCCGGGGGCTGGACGCGGATGTCACACGTTCTCCGTGGCGTTCATCAGTAGGGCCTGCCTGTCGGTATCGGGCTGGGATGGTTGCCAGCTTCGGCTGGTCTGTGGTTTTCTTACCACATCGCGGTAGCCACTCTCGTAATGTGAGAGTAACAATACCGGGCAATAGTGCTCGAACCTGGGCGTATCCGCACCGAAGTTCCCAGAAACTGACATGAGTACGAGGGAGAGACCGTGAAGATGAACGACATCCGATCCGAGTCACCGGGTCGTCGCAGGCCAATTCGGCGCCGCCTCGCAGTTGTCGCCGTTGCATCGGCCGTGGCGGTCACGTTGGCCGCCTGCGCCCACAGCGACAGCTCGTCCGGTGGCTCGGCAGGAGGCTCGAAGACCTACAGCGTGGGCCTGATCGGTTCTCAGACGGGCGCGCAGGCACAGATCGGCCAGGACAGTGTGAACGGCGCTCAGCTCGCAGCAGACGAGATCAACGCAAGCGGCGGCCTACTGGGGGCGAAGGTCTCGATCTCGGCACAGGATGACGCGGGCCTGCCGTCGACGGGAGTCAGCGCCGCCCAGAAACTCACCGAGAACGGAAGCCGGGACGCCCTGCTCGGCCCGGACATCAGCTCGATCGTCGAAGCAGTCAGTCCGACCGTGACGCGCGCCCAGATTCCTTGGGTCGTGTCAGCGATTTCGCCCAAGGACTTCCAGCTCGGCAACAAGTGGATCTTCGGCGGCCGCCCGACCGACTCGGTGAACGCGCAGATCATGGCCCAGTACGCGACGAGCACCTTGAAGGTGACCGACACCGTCGTCATCTACAACACCGACGCCTACGCAGAGCCGACCTTGCCGTTCATCAAGCAGTACGACGCGGCCGCCGGGCTGAAGGTGCTCAGCGTCGAGGGCATTCAGGACGGTGCGACCACGGCAGCCAGCCAGGTCGAGACGGCGATCCGGAGCGGTGCTCAGTCGATCGAGTTCTGGGGCTTGCTGCCCGAAGCGGCGTTGACCTTGAAGACTGCGAAGAGTCTCGGCTTTCACGGGCAGATCTTCGGCGCCAACGCACTGGTCAACCAGACCACTCTGCAGCTTGCCGGCGCCGCGGCCAACGGTGCGACCGCGGCGACCACGTTCGTGAGCACGAACTCGGCCGCGCAGGTGCAGGCCTTCGTGAAGAAATACCAGGCCAAGTACAACTCGACGCCCAACGATCACGCCTCGATCTACTACGACATGATGAATCTCCTTGCTCAGGCGGTGAAAAATGCCAACAGTTTTGACGCGGACAAGGTCCGCAGCGCACTGGCGAGCCTGCAGTACGAAGGCGTGAACGGCCCGATCCAGTTCGACTCGTCCGGCGTTGACATCGCACACAGCGGGGTGATCGCGAAGGTCGACAGCGGCCAAGCGAATGTCGTGCAGTTCCTGAACACGGCCAAGTGATCTTCCCTAACAATGTCTGAGTTCATCCAGATACTCATTGCCGGAGTCGCCAGCGGCGGGATCTACGCCGCTGTCGCTCTGGGCATCTCGTTGCTGTGGCGAACAGCCCATATCATCAATTTCGCGCAGGGCGATGTGTTGATGGTCGGCGCGTTCACCACACTTGAGGCGCACGACAGCTGGGGATTGCCACTCGGGCTTGCCATGGTTGTGGGCATCGCCGGTGCCGCGCTTCTCGGTGTCGTCATCGAGTTCGCGATGTTCCGCCCGCTAAGGCAATTACCCGTCTGGTACGGCATCATCGCGACCCTGGGGCTGTCGATCGTCCTCGAGAACGGCGCGCTACGAGTCTTCGGCCCAGCACCGAAGCCCTTCCCCAGTTACGTCGGCAACGGCGCCCCATGGAAGGTCGGCGGCGTTCGGGTCGATCCGCAGGCCGTCGTGACCATCGCGGTCTCCATCCTGCTGGTCGTGGTGCTCGAACTGTGGCTGCGCAAGACCATGACAGGCAAGGCGGTCCGCGCCGTGTCACAGGATCAAGACGCCGCACTCAGCGTCGGTATCGCGAGCGGGCGGATGGTGCTCATTGCCACCGTCAGCGCCTGCGTGATGGCAGCGATTGCCGGCATCCTGCTCGGCCCGACCACGTTCGTCAGCTTCAACATGGGTGTGCCGATTTCACTGCGCGCCTTCGCGGCCGCGGTCATCGGCGGCCTCGGGAGCATCCGCGGCGCCGTCGTCGGCGGCCTGGTGATGGGGGTAGCGGAACAGCTCATGTCTGCCTACATCTCCAGCACCTACGTAACCGCCATCCTGTTCGGCTTTGTGGTGGTCGTCTTACTCGGCCGCCCACAGGGCCTGCTCAAGGAGGTCAGTCTGTGAACGGCATCGCCACCGCCCGGGAGGCCCGGACAATCCGAGAGCGTCTGTCTTCGTGGCCGATGCTGATCGCGTTGTGGATCGGGGGCTGGCTGGTGGTGACCATCGCCGTCCCAGCGTTGGTCGCCGACACCTACTACATGCGGTTGCTGACGCTCGGCGCCATCTGGGCTATCAACGCGCTGGCGCTGAACATCGTGCTCGGATATGCAGGTTTCGTGAACCTCGGGCAGTCGGCGTTCATGGCGACCGGTGCGTACATGGTCGCGGTGCTGGGTACGACTCAACACTGGAACCCCTGGCTTTGTCTGGTGATTGGTGTCCTGGCGGGTGCAGTTGTCGGCGGGCTGGTCGCCCTTCCGGCGGCCCGGCTCGGCGGCCACTACTTCGCGCTGGTGACGCTGGCCGCTGGTGAGGTCGTCGAGGCGATCACCGGCAACTGGACGGCCGTAACCAAGGGAGGTGACGGTATCGCCGGCGTTCCGTTTCTCAGTTTGGACGGCTACAGCTTCGACGACCCATACAGCTTCTTCTACCTCGCAGCGGTGGTGCTCGCGCTGGTCTCGGCCGTCAGCCTTGCCATCCGGCACTCGCCGCTGGGTCGAAGCCTCCTCGCAATCAAGGACGACGAGCCGGCCGCAAAGGCTCGCGGCGTACCGACGACAAGGCGCAAGCTGATCGCATTTGCGTGCTGTGGGGCCATCAGCGGCCTGTCCGGTGGATTGTATGCGTCGTTCACCGGCTACATCGATCCGAGCAGTTTCACCGTTACTCAGAACAGCATCCTGGTCTTGTCGATGGTGCTGCTCGGCGGTGCGGGCAGTACATATGGCGTCATCGTCGCTGCCGTGTTGCTGACGCTGCTTCCGGAGTACTTGAGGTTCCTCGGTAGTTCCTACCTGATCGTGTACGGCGCGCTGATCATCGTGGTGATCTTGTTCCTGCGTGGCGGCCTCGTCAGCATCCCGGCGCGGATCACGCGCCTTGTCGAACTTGCGCGACGCACGCATCCACCGCGCGCCGGTGCGATGCCGGTTCGCCTGGAGGTGAATGACGATGCACGCTGAGACCGCTACCCGGCCGGCTTTGCTGACTGGTCCGATGATCTTGCAGACGGAGCGACTGTCCAAGGCTTTTGGTGGAGTGAAGGCCGTAGACGATGTGACGATCAACCTGCCTGAAGGCCGGACCACCGCCTTGGTGGGGCCGAACGGCGCCGGCAAGACGACCTTGTTTCATCTCCTGTCGGGCTACCTGCAGCCGACGTCCGGCCGGATCAGCTATCGCGGTGACGACGTCACCAAACTTGCCTCGAATCGGCTGGCTTTGAAAGGCCTTTCGCGCACCTTCCAGCATGTGAGCGTGTTCCGCTCGCTGAGCCCGGCAGAGAATGTGCTTGTCGGGATGGACCAATTCAGCACCAGGCGGTGGTGGAGCCGCTCGGGTTCGCGCGGTTCGGCCAGGCAACGACGCGCTCGTACCGCCGATCTGCTGGAACTGGTGGGGCTTTCCGATATCGGTGACCGGCGGACGGACGAGTTGTCTTACGGGCAGGCGAAATTGCTTGATCTGGCGAGCACGCTCGCGACCGAGCCTGACCTGTTGTTGCTGGATGAACCGGCGGCGGGGTTGAACAGCGCGGAGAAGCAGCAGCTGGCCAGGGTGGTTTCGCGGGTAAGTGCCGGCGGCGTCTCGGTATGCGTGGTCGAGCATGACATGGACTTCGTCCTCAGCATCTCTGACTACATGTACGTCATGAATCTCGGGTCGCTGCTCGCACACGGGATTCCGCGAGAGGTGCTGCGTATCGACGCGGTCGCCGAGGCCTATCTGGGGAAGAGTCATGAGTGAAACGCTGTTCGCCACCTCCGAGCTGACGGTTCGCTATGGCGGGGTCGTTGCCGTCGACCGGTTGAGCTTCACCGTCAGCGACGGTGAGGTGTTCGTAATTCTGGGCGCAAACGGTGCGGGCAAGACGAGCACGCTGCGCGCGGTGTCGCGGTTGATCCGTTCGGAGTCGAGGACGTTGACGCTCGGCGGCCAGGACCTGCGGCGAACTAGCCCACACGAGGCCGCGCGACGCGGTCTGCGGCACGTGCCGGAAGGGCGCCGGGTGTTTCCGCAGATGACGGTAAAGGAGAACCTCGAACTCGGCGGCATCGGCACACCGCGCGCCTCTTGCGCCGAGCGGATGGGCTGGGTGTTCGAGCTCTTCCCGCGGCTGCTCGAGCGGTCTTGGCAACCGGCGGGGCTGATGAGCGGCGGCGAACAGCAGATGCTCGCGATCGGCCGTGCGCTTATGCGCGAACCGACGCTACTGCTGCTCGACGAGCCATCGCTAGGGCTGTCGCCGGAGATGATGCACCGCATCTATGACTCGCTGGCCGTGCTCAAGAAGCAAGGCGTAGCCATGGTGCTCGTGGAGCAGAATGCCGAGATGGCGTTGCGGTTCGCCGACCGCGGCTGCGTGCTTGCCCTAGGAACCATGGTCCACTCGGGCTCGGCCGCCGATCTGCGCAACAGCAGCGAATTGACCGACGCCTACCTGGGCAGTCGGGCCGGTGAGAGCTCGTCCCGAACCGATGTGGCCGTACTCGCCGATCCGGCCGAGGTCACCGTCGACGGCGTGCCCGTGACCGCAGGCGGGCCGGCGTACCGCCACCTCTGGCGGCACTGACCCCCAACCAGCGTGGGTCCGTCCCGGCTCGGCCGGCGCTGCCTCAGGGGGGTGGGTACGCGCCGGAATAGCCCAGGTTTCGCGATACCTGCTCGGCGGCGGCCATGACTGCTGCGCCGACACGTTCGAGGTTGTCGACGATCCGTGGTGTCAACCCGCCGATACTGACCGCGGCCGTGAGCGCACCAGCCTGGTCGAAGATCGGCGAACCGACCGAGGTGATGCCGGGGATGATTTCTTCGCTACTCAAGGCGTAGCCGCGCTTTCGGATCTCCGGCAGTTTGTGTAGCAACTCATCGTCGGACACGGCGTGCGGCATCGTGTCGTTCAGAGGCGTCTCGGCGACGATGCGGCGGGCTTCCTCGTCGGTCTGGTAGGCGAGCAGTGCAAGTGCAGCGCCTCCGACTCGCAACGGCAACACCTTGCCGACGTCCCACGACATGACGCGCACCATGTCCAGGCTCTCGATCCGTTCCACGCAGAGGACGGTGTCGCCTTCACGGATCCCCAGGTAGCTCGTCTCGCCGGTCTCGGCCGTAAGCCGCTGCATCGGCAACAACGCCTCGCTTCGAACGCCGATACCGGACAGGACGTGCCCAGCGATCTCGGCCATCCGCACCGAAAGCGCGTAGCCGCGGTTGTCGTGGGTCAGCCAACCTGCGTACTCGAGCGTGGCGAGCAGTCGGTGAGCGGTAGGGACGGGCTGACCGGTCTCCGCGGCGAGTTCGGTGAGGGTCCGCTCGCCGGGCGACTTCGCCAGGGCGTCGATCAGGGCTACCGCCTTGAGGACCGATGCGATGTGATTCTGCCTGCCTGGCACGCAAGCCCCCTTGCCGAGTCGAACGTGATCAACGACGCGCGCGGCGCCCTTATCGCGAACGGTACCGCCAGGCTAGCTGGGCGGTACCGTTCGGGCTGGGACAGACGGCTTGCGCCGGAATCACCAAAGGCTTGAGGTTAGGATTTCCGTCAGCTGTTGGCTGGTCAATGGCGGGTGAGTCGCGAGGACAGTGCTCGCACCCTTGGGGCTCGCCTCGTTGCTGACATGCATGAGGAGCTCGACACCGTCCGGCCGAATAAGGTTTGCCGAGTAGGTGACGCCGTTGCCTGCCCCTTCCAGTTGCTCGTTACCGATGGCGAGCGAGGAGCCATCGGCCAAGCGTTTGACTACGCAATCAGCACGATCTGGATCGTCGCACCAAGCTTTTTCACCCGCGCCGGCTTGGTAAATCTGTAGGTCGAATCCGCCCGTCGTACCAGCTGACGTCAGCGTTCCGACGATAGCCGCGCCGTTCTTCTGCGGGGCGGAATTATCTATGCGTGCCGACTTGGACGGCTGGCTTGGCACACCTGGAACGCCACTCGCCGACGGGTCCGCTCTGGTCGCCGTGGGAGGATGGCTGTCCGCGCCGGCTGCAACGCTTTTCGGTCCGGACGGCAACGTGATCGTCTCCGCGGCCCCGGTGTCGGTCACCTTGAACGTCGCCATCGTGCCGAGCACCGTCCGAAACCGGCCGGCAAGCTCAGCCGGTGTTTGCGGAATCTGAAATGCCGCCGAGCCAGCAGTTGCCGGTGTCTTTGCGGCAGCAGCGGAAACAGCGGAAACAGTCTTGCTACCCGACCCCGCAGCCCCGGAAGTGGACGCAGTGTCCCGGCTGAAGAGGACGAAGCCGACGCCTCCAGCGGTGACGACCGCAACCGTAGCGATGCTCGCGGCGACGAGCGGCAATCTGGACCGACCACGGGCCGGCGCGGTCGCTAAGTCCGCTGCCTCCAGGGTGATGTCTGCCAGGTATCGTCCGTCGTCCTCTGTGGATCCGGCGAACGCGGCATCGGCACGGCGCTGTAGCTCGGAAAAGGCTTCGTTCAAGGTGTTCAAGCCGTTCATCTTGTCTCCTGAGGCAGATAGACCGGGGTGACTGCAGGTGGCTGGACGCGTAAGAACGCGAGTGCGCGCGAGATCTGGCTTCGCACTGTGCCTTCGCGGCAGCCGAGGTGTGCGGCGATGTCGGCGTCCGACAACCCGATGTAATAGCGCAGAACGACGGCGGCGCGCTGGCGGCGCGGCAAAGTGGCCAGGCGGCGGAGCATCTCGTCTCGCTCGGCGTGTTGATCAGCGCCGTCACCGACGCACGCGACGTCGAGTTCCACGTCGGCGTGCGGCGACGTCCTGGCTAGTCGCCGATGCCAGGACAGGTATTCGTTGACGACCATCCGGCGCACGTAGGCGTGCGGCTCCGACATTTGCGAGATCCTGTCCCACCGCTCAAATGCGCGGCCGAGTACATCACTCACCAGGTCTTCGGCCAACCATGTCTGGCTGGTCAGAACGGTGGCGAAGCGCAGCAACGCCAGGCGTCGTTGTGCCACATAATCCTCAAACTCCAACGCCCTGCCCCACCCTCGATACTCGTATTGTTGACGATCGCACTCCTCAACGGAGTAGTGAGCCGATCTGTTGCATGCGCTGTGAAACTAGATGAGCATCGGTCCCGCCGTAGGATCGGATCCATGTTCCCGATCGACCCGGTGATCGCGAATTCGCACCCGGCGCTGGACGCTGACTCGGCTGAGTGGGTGCGACGCCTAGGCGCCGCCGGCACTGACCAACAAGCCGCGACCGAGGAGCTGCACCGGTTCCTGTTGCGCATCGCCCGCGGTGAGGTACGCCGGCGAGACGGTCAACTCCAGATTTCCGGCCCTGAACTCGACGACCTTGCCTACCAGTCGGCCGCCGATGCGCTGCTGGCGATCTCGGCGAAGTTGAACCAGTTTCGCGGTGAAAGTCGATTCACCACCTGGGCGTACAAGTTCGTGATGTTTGAGGTATCGAGCAAGATCGGGCGCCATTTCTGGCGCACGCCACGAGCGTCGTTGGACGCCGAGGACTGGGACCAGCTTCCCGACCGATTCGGGTTGCAACCGGAACACGAGTCCGAATGGCGAGAGCTACTCGCCGCTCTGCACCGCGCTGTGGATGAAGTACTCACCGATCGGCAAAGGGAGATCTTCGTGGCCCTCGTGCTGAACGGCGTGCCCTTGGACGCGCTGGTCGCGCAGCTGGGCTCGAACAGAAACGCGATCTACAAGATCATGTTCGATGCGCGGCGTAAGTTACGAGCCTCGTTAGCCGCTAACGGTTATCTGGCCGATGACAGCGCAGGGCTTACGTCATGACCAACTGGCCGGCCTGGACGCTTTCCTGGCGACCGACCCGCGCGATGTGGGGTGCGACGAGGCGATGGCGATGCTGCACGTTTACGTCGACCTGGTCGACCGCGGTGCGGCTGCCGACGGACAACTGTCCGGTGTCGCCGTCCATCTGCAGGCGTGCGGCCCGTGCGGTGAGGACTATGCGGGCCTGCTGGCTGCTGTGCAGGCCAATCGGCTCTGATCCGTGCGAGGCCTGTCCAGCGAAGCGGCCCTGTAAGTACCGGATGCCCTGGCCCCGAGGGCCGCTTCGCTTGACGTCAACTCGCCACGATGCCCTCGCCGCCGGCGCCACCGGGGACGGTGATCGAACCGATCTCGGTGAGTGAGCCATTGCCGCCGATCTTGAATTCGTCGACGACTCCGTTGCCGCCGGTCTGGACGTATAGGAAGCGTCCATTCGGCGAAGCTGCGGCGTCGACCGTGCCCGGGTCGGTGCTGGTGTTACCGAGCGGGGTCAACGTCCCATTGTCGTTGTGGTAACCGGAGACGCTCGCGCTACCGGCATTGGAGGCATAGAGCCGGTCACCGGTGCTAGTCACCCAGCAGGTCGCAGCCTGCCCGGTGGCAGTCCGGGCGAGCAGGGTCAGGGTGCCATTGCGGTTGATCGTGAAAGTGGCCACCGCGGACGGGCCGGCCTCGGCGATCAACACGTGGGCCTGCTGGTCGAATTCGATCGCGAACGGCACGTTACCCGGGTCTGACGTTACAACCGGCTTGATCGACGGACCGAGCAGCCCGACACCGAACACCTCGATGCTCTGGCCGTCGCCCTTGGTGGTGACGATCAGCTTTGAGCCGTCGGGGGTGAAAGCGATCTGTCCCGGGGTGCTGGTGAATTCCGGGGTCGGGTTGGGGTTGAACCCGAGGTCACGGTGCCAGGACGGGACCTTCACGAGCAGGCCGCCGAGGCGCAGGTAGCCCTGGATCGAGCCGCCTCCGCGGGCGTTGAGAACGTAGAGCTGCCCGCCGTGGACCGTGATGCTTACCGGAAACTCGCCCCCCGAGCCGATGGTTTGCAGTCTGGTGAGGCGGTCACCGCGAACGGCGAACGACGTGATCGTATTGCTCCCGGCGTTGACCGCGTAGAGCAGGTGATTCGCCTGGTCGTAAGCCAATGAACCTTGGGATGCGGTGTGGTCTACGACCGAGCCGGACAGTTGGCCACCAAGACCGCCGGTGGGATAAACCCCGGCCTGGGTCAGCGTGCCGTCAGGGGCCCGGTCGTACGCGACGACAGTGTTGCCGGCGAGGTTGTCGGTCTGTACGAACACCGCGCCCTCGCCGCGCAGCGGTAGCCGGTGGATGACCTGTCGGACTGATCCGTGCTCAGGCTGGTGGACGGGGGCCGCGGCCGCGGGGCCGGCAAACGCGGCGGCTGCGGCCGCCGCGGTCAAGCTGGCTGCGGCGCCGATTGTCGCTATGCGGGGAGTGGTCTTCATGACGCTCCTAGGTGAGTAGCTCACTGTGCTGGACGAACAGTTAGCTGCCCACCGAGGGCGGGGCTTACCGGTTACCCGGATCGTGTCTTTAATTTGTAAGAACCTGCTGCGCCCCAATCTCATCCTCGGTTGAATGCGAGAGGCCATCGAGGCCGCAGTAGCCGCAGACCCCTTCGCGGTGCAGGGGCTGGCTCGCCACACGCTCATCGAGTTCCACCCCTCCAAGTTCGGGGAGCCGCTCGACACCGACGTGATCCGCGCAGCGCTCGCCTGATAGCTGCTACTCCGCAATCTCCTCGCTACAGGTCCGCGCAAGATCGGCTTTGCACATTGGCACAACAGATTGATCAGGTCGCGCGTTGAAGAGGGGATGGCACCAGGAGGAGCTTTGACGTTCGACGAATTCGTGCGGCTCAAACAAGTCAGCCTGCTTAGATTCGGGACCGTTCTGACGGGGGATCCACGCCTAGGCGAGGAGGTCGTTCAGGCCGTGCTGGTCCGCGCTTACGAGCGTTGGTCCGAGATCGGCGAGATGGACTACGTCTCTGCTTACATCCGGCGGATGATCGTCAACGACTTTCTCTCCTGGCGGCGCAAGTTCGCCAGGATCGAGCCGTTCGACGCCTTCAAGCACGACCGCAACGTCGCAGACCACGCTGAGAATCATGCCGAGCGGGACGCAGTGTTGCTGGAACTGGCAAAGCTGCCGAAACGACAACGTGCCGTGCTGGTACTCCGCTACTACGACGATCTGTCGGATACCGAGATCGCAGAAGTACTCGGATGCTCGGCCGGCACTGTCCGCGGCTACGCATCCCGGGCGCTGTCTACGTTACGTATCGCTGCCCCACCCACGCAGAGCTCGTCCATGGCCGAGGGAGTCACGACGTGAGGACTGTAAACACCATCCGTGCTGCCTTCTCCAAGCTCGAGCAGGCAGCACCGACGGGCCTCCCCGAGTCCTTCCTCGAGCACACGGTGCACGCGCCGACTCGTGCGAGCTGGTTAGTCCGATGGCGCATGCCGCTGGCCATTGCAGCCGCAATCTGCGCCGTCCTCGTTGCTAGCAGCTTCGCCTTGGGGTTCGGACGCTCAAACTCTGCACCTGCAAACCCTCACCCGAGTCCACCGAGCTTGGGCGCTCACAAGTGCGCTGTTAGCGGCGGCACTGTCATTGTCACCGGCACCGGCTGTCCATCAATCACGCTGGGGCGGGTTCCGCAGCCGACTGCGCCCACCACGCCCTCGTATATCAGTTGGTCAGGGCACACGCCGGACGGCTGGGCCTCCTCCGGCAGCGTTGAATGCGGCTCCACAAGCCCGTTCGGTCCTGTCGTGAAGTCGAACTACGTCGGCAACATCGACGACTGCGGCTCGGCCCTTCGATACCGACCCAATACCCTTGACGTATCAAAGGTCATGTCCGGCTCCCGCGTGATGGTTAACGGTCACAACGGTTACAGCCTCCGCCTCGCGTACCTCCCTGACGCGATCGACGCGCCGACGCCGGTGCCGACCGTGGCGTGGGAGTACGGCTCCGGCTACTGGGCCGTCGTGCAGACCGACAAGAAAATGACCCCCGCGGCCACGCTTGCCCTGGCTCGCGCCAACGCGGCACAGATCGAAGATCCCGGCAACAACCCCGTGTCCACCAAGGTCGCTCCTGCCTCGCCCGTGCCGGTCAACTTCGGCTACCGACCCAAGGTTCTGACTGAGCTGGCATCGGGGCAACTGCTTCCCAAGCCGATTGGGACGCCAATCCTGTTCGTCACGAACTACAGTTCAACGGACAAGAAGACGACGCTCAAGACGGATCTGTACGGCCCGAATGCCGAAACGGGTCCCCCTCCCGCCGTGCCGACCGCACATACCGATATCACGATTCAGGGCCACGTGATCCAGGTCGGTGACCACACAATCGATGCCGTCATCGGCAAGTACGCCATCCACATCTCCTATTCCGGACCCGACGCGTTGCCTTCGGACACGCTCAAGATCGCAAAAGCTATGACACTGCCGACGAACATGGACGATCCGAAGACCTGGTTCGACGGCGGAAGCATGCTGCCCTAACTGCAATCGTCGATAGAACTCCCCCGCCCGGCGGATCCTGGGATCGCCACCAGAAGCTTCGCGAATGGACGAACATCTGGTCCGCTACCCTCGGAAACGTCCGTTCGCCTGGCCAGCCTGCGATGCGGAGCCCTAGACGGGCATGGTGACCGAGCAGCGGTCTTAGCTCCGATCGAGGCGCGGCCACGAAGCAGAAGAGGAAAATTGGAAGCCGTGCCTGAAACACCACCACCGCGGCGGCGGCGTGCACGAAATTCCATCTCTCCAGACGCGATCGTGAAGGTCGCCTTCGAACTGGCCGAGCAGGGCTCCGTCGATAGCGTCACGTTGCCGCGCATTGCCGAGAAGCTGGACGTAGCGATCACCAGCCTCTATTGGTATTTTCGCGGTAAAGAGGACTTACTCGACGCGATGACTGACATAGCGTTGGTCCGATTCAACGAGCTCTTGCCACCGCTGACCGATGAACCTTGGGACGTGCAACTGACCTCGTTCTTTACGAGCTTCCGTCAGATCTTCCGCGAAGACAGACTCCTGTGTGACCTCATCATCATGCGAAGCAACCGGCACAACGACCGCGTATACGACCACGCGTGGACCCATGTCGAGCGGATGATCGGGACGCTCGTGCGTGCCGGATTCAGTCGGGAATCGGCCGCCCACGCCTACCTCGCACTGTCCGTGTACACGCGCGGGTGTCTGATGATCGAGCGGATGGGTGAAAACACACCCCCGACCCGCGGTACTGCTCCTCCGTACGACCCTCTCGTTTTGGCGGGCGATGCCTCCACGTCGACCACGTATCCCCAGGACGTGCAGGAGACTCACGCGCTCATGATGGCGGTGGAGGACGATTTCGAATTCGGGCTGACGAACACGATCCGCGGCCTGCGTCAGCTACTCAGCGGGCAGTCGACGCAGCCCGTCAGCACAACGACGCGCAAGCCGTAGGACACCGACCTTCGGCGGGCATTGCCTAGGCGGACCGTGGAAAGTTGTAGAGCTTGCGAGCGTTCCACTCGCACATCGCCCCAGCGTCGGCATCCGGAACATCGGCGAAGGCGTCCTGGAGAAGTTTTCGCGTATAAGGCCAATTGCTGTCTGAATGCGGGTAGTCGCTTTCAAACATCAGGTTGGCGACCCCGATCGTCTCGCGGGCAGCGATGCCGGCGTGATCCGATATGAAGCAGCCATAGAGGTGCTCTTTAAAGAGATCGGAAGGGCGTACCTCGCGGTTGACGTTGCTGTACCAGCGGTGCCGCTCCCAGACGTAGTCGATGCGCTCCAGGCTGTACGGCATCCAGCCGATGCCACCCTCAGACAGAGCCATTTTCAAGTTGGGGAACTTGTGGAATACCGGCGACAGCAATAGCTCGGTGAGCGCTGAGGCGGAGTTGTAGCCAAAGAGCGCGATGGCCACCGTGAAGTTATTGCTGGGGTCGCCGCCTTCGGGGGAAACGAGCGGCGTCCCGCCAGAACCAAAGTGCAGGGACAGCGGCATGTTGGCTGCCGAGGCGGCAGCGAGCACCGGGTCCCAATGGTCGGTGTGCCACGACGGCAAGCCAATTCGATCCGGCAGCTCCGGGAAGGTTGCGCTTCGCGCACCCAAAGGCGCGACTCGTTCGATCTCGGCAACACACGCCGCAACGTCCCAATACGGCATCATGACAAGCGGGATTTGCCGATCGGGCGCGGCTGCGCACCACTCCTGAAGAATGAAATCGTTGTAGGCCGAGACGCAGGCGTTAGCGAGCTCCTTGTCCTTCGATTTAGCAAAGACGCTTCCCGCGAATCCGCCCATGGTGGGGAAGCAGAGCTGGGCTGTTACGCCCTCAAGATCCATGTCGATCAGCCGTTGCTTGACGTCGTAACAGCCGGGGATCATGTCGTCGTAGCTGCGGGGGTCCTGATTGAATTCCTTCGGGTCCTTGCCGGCCACCGCGTTCGTTGCGAAGTTCGCCGCCTTGGCGCCCTCGTAGATCCACCAGTCGTTGCCGTCGGGTGTGCGCTCGATGCGCGGTGCATCTTCGAGCCACTTCTTCGGCAGCCTGTCGAGCCAGACCCGCGGATGCTCAACAACATGGTCGTCGACGGAAACGATCTGGGTCGAATCTGGCAGCATGTCCAGTCCCATCAGGAGAAGTATTGGTGAGCACGTATCCGGCTGGCGGCACCTTCACAGCCATCGCAATCCGACGGATCCCACATCGGATCATCCGCGGCGCCAGGTCGATGCCCACTAGATACGGAAGGCCTACGGTAGCTATTCCGTATCTAGCAAAGTCAGGCTAGAACCGAGCGATCCGCGCTGTCAACGCTTCGGGGTGCAACGTTTCCCTTTGCGCGGCGGGCTGTCAGCTTTACTCGGGCTTCAAGCGATTCACGGCCATCGCGACCACACCGCCGACCAGTAAGGCTGGCGGCACCGCGAGCAGCAGATGCGAGATCGACGTGATGTTCAGCGCGATCAGCAATAGCGAAACGGCTCCTCCGACGATCAAGGCGCGTCGATTGCGGAGAAACGTCCAATCTCCCTCGCTTCGACCTGTCTGGCGTCGCTTGAGGTAGCCAGCCAGAAAGGACGCAGCGAACGCGGGAAGTAGAACCCCCCAGACAAAGAACATGCTGATTGCCCCCCGACTAACGGCAGAATCCGCCGCCTTGATTTCCGCTGTACATAACCGGTTGAAGCGTCGACTTGAAAGCCACGCACTTGTTGTCGGCTAGCGCCCATCCCGCGACGGCTCCAATCCAAGCGGCATAGCCGCGCAGAAGCGCTGACCAGGGCCCGGTCAGGCTCGCGATGAAGCCTGCGACGCCGACGCCGACCGCGAACTTCTTAGTTTCCGTCTTGTTGAAATAGATGGTTCCCGTTACCCATCCCCAGGTGTAATGCGGATCTGCCACAACCGGAAAAATCGCGCCCGTCGTATCTACATGCTGGCTAAGCTGGTTTCCGTTGAGGCTGTAGGTAGTGGGAAGGCTCTTACCGGTAGCGTCCTTTGCCCACGGCGCGCCGATCGAAGCGACAGTGGCCAAACCGGCAGAGTTCTCTTGGCCGGCTACGAACTCGTAACCGCCCGACCGACCGTCCATGATGTGCGCGCCGGCCGGAAGGTACAGCGGCACGGTGAACGTCGTCGGAGCGGCTGAATTGTTGAGGACGAACAGTTGGCGCATGCCATCGGAGGTGGCCTGGATGGCGGTGGCGCTATTTGAGGCGGCGTCCATGTAGACAGTGGTGCCTGACGCACCCAGCGCGCCTCGGGCCGCCGAACGAGCGTGTGGAATGCCTACGGTGATCTTCGCGCCCGTGGAGGTAGCCAGTGATACGCCGTCTGTCGGATCGTTGGGGATGTTAACGATGCCATTTTTTGAGTGCACCGTCTCGGCCGTGCGGCTGCCTGCGATTGCATCGGGGCGGAGGGTGCCGCTGGCGCCGGCTGCCTGCTCTGCGGCGGCGACCGCGTTCGTCACCTTGTTCAAGACCCTGGTCTCAGCGTTGACTGGCGAACTAAATGCCGGATTGCTGAAACCGCTGACGACTAGTGCTGAGGCGACGACGGTGGCCGTCCATCTTGGAACTCTATGTTGCACGCTGCCCTGCTCCTTCGGCCCTAGACGACGATCTAGCTAGACTGTCGTCTGATTAGCTATCCGACATAAGCCACCCTAAGTGCGATTCCGAAGCTTGTCTGCCGTATGGCTGATTTGCAGCCTGCAACCGCAGATACGGTCTGTATCCCACAGCACGGGCCGTACCCAACTAGTCGCGCAGCGCAATGCCTCATGGTCATGTGCCTTTGACCGCAGTTCGCGAGCAGGCAGGACTGCTCGACGCGACCCTGCCAGTTATTCGTCGCCCATAGCGTCGCTTCGCGATCTGGCGAAGCGTCTTGTCGGCAAGACGCCCCCTGCCTTCCCTTCCGCGCTCACTGGTGCGGTGTGGAGGTGACCGCGGGAGTGGACCTCACCAGTGGGGCGCGGTAGGCAGTGAGGAACCGGTTGCGGAAAGCGTCCATGGGCCAGAGGGGGGCCGATGGACTCGGGAGCAGGCCGTCCTGCCACTTCCAGGAGTCGATCTGGCGGAATACCGACGGGTCGCGGGCGATGATCGAGATCGGTACCTCGTGGTTGGCGCCCACGCCGCTGACCGTGGTAGCGGGCTGATGGTCGCCCAGCATGATCATCACGAGGTTGGGATCGTTGAGCTCGATGACCCACGAGGTGAGGGCCTGTAGCGAGTATTGGATGGACTTCCCGTAGAACTGCTTGACAGTACGGTTGCTGCGCCAGACATCGCTTGCGGACTTGCTTTCGGCGGGCTGCTGATCGAAGATCGAGCCGTCGCCGACTCGGTTCCAGGGCACCATGCTCGGCAGCGGAGCCCAAGGAGTGTGCGATGAAACAAGGTCCATCTCGGCCATCACGGGTTGGTGGCCGGGCTGGAGTTCGTTGCGTTGGAAGGCGGCCAGGGTGTACTGGTCGGGCATCGAGGCGTAGCTGAAGGTTGGGCCGTGGTAGCCGACGTTGCGGCGGTCGTAGAGCTGGTCGTAGTGGTAGAAAGTCGTGCCCGGGCTCCACTCAGTGTCGTCAGAGGGGACGACACTGACCGTGCGCCAGCCGGCCTTGTTGAAGGCGCCGCTGAGGGTGAGTCGGTCGCTGGTGACGAGCTCGTTGTAACGCAGCTGGTTGTCGACCCAGAGTCCGGACTGCAGGGTGGAGTGGGCCAACCAGCTGATACCGCCGAACGTCGGCGAGGTGAGCCACGCGCTCTGCGTGGACCACCCGGCCTGCCTCAACGCAACGGTGCTGCGGTGTAGGACAGCGTCGACGCCGGGAGAGAAGCTGGTGTCCTGAACGGCGACCTGACCATAGCTTTCGATGAACACGATGAGGACGTCTTTGCCCCGCAACCGGGTGAGCCCGTCCGAGGCGGGGATGTGGGCTTCGGGGTCGGCAGTGTGGAGCGCGGTCTCGAATCGCTGCTGATCTCGGATCGCCTTATGGGCGTCGCGGATTTGCGCGGCAGCGAGCCCGACGGCGCTGGTCGACGCGACGGGGGCTCCCGAGACGAGTTCTAGGGAGAGCGGCAGGCTGACCGCCCAGACGGTGAGGAAAGCCGCGATTCCGCGAGCCCAGCCGCGGCGATGTCGGGAGGCGAGCGTACTTAGGTGGATAGTCGATGCGGTGACCGCGCCGACGAGAACGATGAGGACGAGTACGGCTACCACGAGGGCGACGTCGGTCGCCGCGTCCCCGATCGAGTCGCGCACCACACCGATGGCCGGGCCGAGGTTGCCCCAGTCGAGCACCGGGTTGAATGGCCGGCCCAGTTGCTCGTAGAAGCCCAGGTTGAGGATCTTGATGACGGCAATCAGGCCGAGGAGCACTCCGGCGGCGCTGGCGAGGGCCTTCCCGGGCCGGGGCGGCAGCACGAGTACCACGGCGAATAGGACCAAAGCTTCGATCGGGACCCGGACGAACGCGCCCGGGCTGATGCGCTCGATCTGATCGGGAGCGACGAGGACGCCCCAGACGATGAGCGCCGAGACGGTTACCGTCGCCCCACGCAGCACGGTGTGGCTGCGTGGGCCGGCGCCGGTGCGGTACAGCCAGACGATGTCACGGCCGAACGACTCGGCCAGCAATACCAGCGCCAGGGCGACAGCGATCATGCCGACGCGCCTGTCGAGCAATCCGGACACCGCGATGGTGAGCACGATGGCCTGCATCGCGGCCACGACCTTGCGCCAGTAGCGAGGCGGCAGCGGCGCGGCCAGCCACGGGACGAGCCAGCCGGCCAGCAGCAGTAGGTAACGGGCGGCGCCGATGATCAGTACCCAGCTGCCGTAGTGCTCGGACACCGCGATGCTGAGCAGCAGGATGAGGAAGGCGTCGACCTCTGCGTCGAAGCGTGCGCCCAGCGAGGTGGCGGTGCCGGTCCGTCGCGCCACCTGGCCGTCCACACCGTCGAGGATCGTCGCCACGGAGGCCAGCACGACCAGCGCGATCACCGATATCGACCGGTCGAAGGAGTCGGCGACCAGTCCCGCGACACCGGCAGTCAGCAGCGCCCGGGCCAAGGTGATCCAGTCCGCTGGGAAGATCCTCGGCTCTTCGCTACGCACTCGAGCGGCGGCCAGCAGCGCGGTCGCCGCGAAACCCACCAGCAATCCGACGACCCAGCCCGCGACACCGAGATCCGCAGTCGCGGCCAACGCGCAGAGCACGACCAGCGTGCCCAGCGTGCCCAGGGTCGCCTCGAGTCGAACGGTACGCATCGCGCCTCCGAAATCGACTCACCACTGTCGTCGATAAGGAATACGGGCTCGCGTGCAATGTGATCATCATGCTGCCACCGCAGCTGACGCGTAGCAACACACATTGGACCTGTTCGCCGGCTGGTGCGTATCTTTGCAGTGTGCAGCGCCCCAACGCTGAGCCTCTGGGGATCCGACCGGTCCGACGCCACTTCGGCCCGCCGGTGCTCCGTGCGACCGGCGGCGTGATCGTGCTGCTGCTCCTGGGCCGGCAGGTCGGAGCCGGGCCGTTTCAGGACGGGCTGCGCGCGGTCACGTGGCCCGCAGCCGTGGCCGCCGTCGCACTCATGGCCGCGACCACGCTGTGCTCCGCCTGGCGGTGGCGCGTCGTCGCGCATGCACTCGGCGTCGAACTGGCTCTGCCGGCCGCGGTCGGTGCCTACTACCGTTCCCAGTTTCTCAACTTGGTGCTTCCTGGCGGTGTGCTCGGCGACGTGCACCGGGGGGTGGTGCATGGCCGACACGAGGGTGACGTCGGGCGGGGACTGCGAGCGGTTGCCTGGGAACGATTGTGCGGCCAGGTCGTCCAGGTGGTGGCAACCGTTATCGTGCTGCTCGCGTTGCCCTCGCCGGTTCGTCCGGCGCTGCCGTATCTCTTAGCTGGCCTCGCGGGTGTGGCCGGGTGTGCTGCGCTCGCCGTGCGCGTCGCCGCTCGACGCGGCCGGTCGCGGCCGGCGCGGGCCGCGCAGGCCGTCATCCACGACCTGCGCCGTGGCCTGCTGGCGCGAGGCGTCTGGCCGCGCCTCACGCTGATCTCGGTGCTGGTCGTTGCCGGCCACACGACCACGTTCTTCATTGCCGCCCGCGTGGCTGGATCGACCGCGCCGTCGGGTGAACTCGTTGCGTTGCTGATGCTGGTCCAGACTGCCGCGGTGATCCCGCTCAGCGTCGGTGGCTGGGGTGCGCGAGAGGGGGCTGCGGCCTGGGCTTTTGCCGCCGCCGGGCTCGGTGCCGCCGTTGGGGTCACCGTCACCACCCTTTACGCGGTTATCGCCCTCGTGGCGTTCGCTCCCGGCGCGGTCCTGCTGCTGCATGACGCTGTTCGACGAGCCGGCAGCCGTGATAGCACGATGGCAGATGAATCACCTTGTCTCGAGGTGGCTCGGTCGCCAGGGAAGCAATGGGAGGCGATCCGTGGCTGATCGCCCCTACACGCTGCTCAGCTGTGGTGTCTCACTGGACGGCTATCTGGACTGCCCGACCACCACGCGGCTGAGGCTGTCGAACGACGCGGACTTCGAGCGGGTCGATGCGGTGCGGGCCAGCAGCGACGCGATCCTCGTCGGCGCTGCCACCGTCCGCAACGACAACCCACGGCTACTCGTGCGCTCGCCCCGCAGCCGGGAGGATCGGGTCGCCCGTGGCCTGTCCCCGTCGCCCGCGAAGGTGACCGTCACCGCCTCGGGACGGCTCGACCCAGACGGACAGTTCTTCACTGCCGGCGAGGCCGACAAATTCGTGTACTGCCCGCGAGGCATCGCCAACACCGTGCGAGCCCAGCTTGAGCGCCTAGCCACCGTGGTCGATCTCGGCGCCCAGCTAACGATGCGCGATGTGAGCGAGGACCTCTCCGCCCGCCGCGTCAATCGGCTCATGGTCGAAGGAGGCGGCTCCCTACACACCCAGTTCCTTACCGCCGATCTCGCCGATGAATTGCAGCTCGTGATTGCCCCGGTATTCATCGGCGACTCCCGTGCGCGCCGGTTCGCGCTCGACGGACAATATCCCTGGAATCCGGTGAGACGGGCCGAGTTGACCAACGTGCAGCGCATCGGCGACGTCGTCCTGTTGCGGTATGCACTCTCGGCGCGTTACGAGGACGAGCGGCTCGACCCATGAGTGGGTCGCTCCCGGCGGCGGCGATCCGTCGCCGCATAAGTGTTCCGCTGCGTTTCGCTGACGGCTACTCGACCACGGCCACGGCGGTCAGCTTTATCGGACTGGCCGACGCCCAGCAGCATCTGGCCCTTGAACTGGGCCAGCCCGCAGCGGTGCCGCTCGTGCGTCTGCATAGTGAATGTCTTACCGGCGACGTGTTCGGCAGCCAACGTTGTGACTGCGGTCCGCAGCTGCGTGAGTCGGTGGAACGGATCGCCGAGCACGGCGGGTATGTGTTGTACCTGCGGCAGGAAGGACGCGGCATCGGCCTGTACGAGAAGCTCGACGCGTACGCCTTGCAGGATGGCGGCCTGGATACCTACGACGCGAACCTCGCGCTCGGTCACCGAGCCGATGAACGTGACTATGGGGGCGCCGCGCAGATACTGCTCGCCCTCGGCGTTGCCCGCATCAAGCTCCTGAGCAACAATCCGGACAAGAGCGCTCAGCTGGTCGCGGGCGGCATCACGATCGACGAGCAGATACCTACCGGACTGCACCTCACGGAGGCCAATGCCGATTACCTCTCCGCGAAAGCCCGTCGGGGTGGGCACGATCCGCTCTCCCGGGCTCTCGAGGTTCAGGCTGGCGAGCGCCCGACGAGATCGAGCTGGTGCGCGATATAGACCAGCTCGCCGCAGGCCAGCTGGCGTTCTCGCGCGCTCACCCATTCGGCTAGCTCGACTGGCTCCACGCGATCTTGGAGTGCGTCCGCGACGGTGCGCAGGATGCTGCCGAGAAAGTAGGCCTCGTCGTGAGGGTATGTGCCGTCCTGCGCGGCGAACACGACCCAGTCAGACGCGCCGGCAGCCACGGCCGGTGCGCCTGCGGCCCGCAGCTGGTGAAACAAATGGCGACCCGTTCGGCTGTCCCCGCCGGGCCGGCCGTAGCGAACGCGTTCATCCATGTCTCGGTGATATGCCCGCATTATCTGAGCGTCGCGGGGGTGCCCGGGCTCGAAGATGCTTTCGCCGTCGTAGTTGATCGTGAACCAGTAGACGCCGCCGGGCACGAGCAAGTGCAGGAGTCCGGGCAGGATGGCGGGCACATCCAGCAGGTCCAGCAGCGCGTTGGCGATCAGCACGTCGGCCGGCTGACCATACCCGGCCTCTAGATAGCTGCCAAGCTCGGCGGGCACAAAGCGCACGCGTAGATCGCCCACTCGCAGCCCCTCCGGCGACAGCTCACAGCGCAGGTCCCGAGTGGCGGCCCAGTCGCGTAGCCACTGGCGAGAGTTGTTCAGCAACTCGAGATCGACGTCCAGCAGGGTGTATTCGCCGGCGTCGATAATTCCCCAGTCCAGCAGGCGCGCCACCATCGTCCCCAACCCGGCGCCAATCTCCAGCACTCGCGGCGCTGCAGACGGCATCAATCGGCTCAGCTCGGACAGGACCTGCCGGTTGAGGGCTCGATCGTCCACGCTCGTCTTCGCGGCCAGGTAGCGGCCGTAGTCCAAGCTCATCCGTCGCTCACCGGTATCGGTGCCGGTTTCTGTGCTAAAACCTCGAACTTGCGCACCCGTCCGCTGGCAAGCCAGCCAGACCACAGCTGGTGGGCGTTGATCAGGTCAGTCAACGCCCGCGTCCCGATCTGGGTCGCGATCTGCGCAGAGTCAGCCTGAAACGAACTCAGCAGTGCGGTCGCCCTCGTCCAGTGCTCCGCGCTGCACTCACGCTGCCAAGTCACGATCAACCCCGCCTCGGCCAGCAGGGTGCTCAACTCGGCCAACTCGACCAGCCACACGGTGTCGGGGTCGGGCATCTGCGCCCTTTCGCTCGTCGAGAGCGACCGACCCTCTTCGATCGTGAAGGCGAAACGCCCGCCTGGCTCGAGCGCACGCGCTACCTCCGCCACGAGTGATCGCTTATCGGGGAAGGCCAACATCGTCTCGAGCAGCAGCACGACCTCAAACCGGCCGTCGGGCAATGGTGGTACGTGGGCTTGCCCGAAGCGGCAGGGCAGGTCGCCGGCCAAGTCTCGGGCGATCTCCAGGGCGCTCGCGGACTCGTCCAGGCCCAGGTAGCGGCAGCCCAGCTCAGCGGTGATCAGCCGGCCCGGACCAGCCACCCCACAACACAGGTCGAGCACGCAGACGCCGGGACCGATGTGGGCCCTGTGGGCCAACTGCCGAATTTCGCCGGCGCTCATGAAGCTCTCCTGACCGACGTACTCGCCTGGCGGATAAGCGGCCGTCCTGGCTCGCTGCAGCGCTGCATTGAATGGCGCGCGACTGTCTTGTCTTACCAAGGCGTCCTCACTGTCACGTTGACGATCGTCGCGGATCGAATCGTGTGTACAGCAACTCCAGGTCACCCTATGTCCTGAACTACCCGGTGAGACGGCTCGGTGGACCAGGCGGTTCTGTTCGCCGGGATGGTGGAGGCCGCCGGGATGGTGGACGCTGGGTCTGTGGAGCATGCGCAGGCGTTCTGGGTGACCGCGCCGGGGCACGGCGAGATCCGCCCGGTAACCCTGCCGGCCCCGGCGGCCGACGAGGTACTGGTTCGAACCCACTTCTCGGCGATCAGCCGCGGTACCGAGCTGCTGGTGTTCGCCGGCCGGGTACCGCCCGATCAACGGCAGGCGATGCGCGCACCGTTTCAAGAGGGCGAGTTTCCGGGTCCGGTCAAGTACGGCTATCTCAACGTCGGTGTCGTTGAGGCCGGCCCGCCAGAACTGCTCGAGCGCACGGTGTTCTGTCTCTACCCACACCAGAGCGCCTACGTGCTCCCTGCGACCGCGGCGCTGCCGGTCCCGGACGGCGTGCCCGCCCGGCGGGCGGTATTGGCCGGCACCGTGGAAACCGCGATCAACGCGTTGTGGGACGCGGCACCCCGGCTCGGTGATCGTGCATGTGTAGTCGGTGCTGGGATGGTGGGCTGCTGCGTCGCCCGGCTGCTCGCACAGATTCCCGGCGTTCAGGTCACCCTTGTGGACATCGACCCCGCCCGCGCGCCCATCGCCGCCGCCCTCGGTGTCGCCTTCGCCGCTCCAGACGAGATCGTCGGTGAGCACGAGATCGTCGTGCATACCAGCGCGAGCGCCGCCGGGCTGCAACGCTGCCTGGGTCTGCTGGCGCCAGGCGGCGAAGTGCTCGAACTGAGCTGGTACGGCACGAGTTCGGTGAGCCTGGAGCTCGGCGGTGCCTTTCACTCCGCGCGACTGGGCATCCGGGCCAGCCAGGTCGGCACGGTGGCAGCCGCCCGCCAGGGGACCCGCTCGCGCCGGGACCGGCTCGCCCTGGCCCTGGAGCTGCTGCATGATCCGGCCTACGACTGTCTGATCAGCGACGTCTCGGACTTCACTGAGCTGCCCGCGCTGCTGCCGACGCTGGCCGACCGGCCCGGACTGTGCCACCTCATCCGTTATGAATCTGCCGCAGCATCCACGACGACCAGCAACGGGGAGTGAGCCGATGTTCAGCTTGAATGTCCGTGACCACATGATGATCGCGCACAGCTTGCGTGGCGAGGCTTTCGGCCCGGCGCAGCGGATCCATGGAGCCACCTATGTGGTGGACGCGACGTTCCGACGCGACGAACTGACTAGCGACGGGATCGTGGTTGACATCGACCGCGCTGCTACTGCCCTCGGCGCTGTTCTCGGCGCGCTGACGATGCGCAACCTCGATGACGAGCCGACGCTGCACGGTATGAACACCACGACCGAGGCGCTCGCTCGCCTGGTGGCCGACCGCCTCGTCGATCAGATCGAGGCCGGCGCACTCGGTGATGCGGCGCGCGGCTTGAGCGGGGTGACGGTGACGCTGCACGAGTCACACGTGGCCTGGGCCAGCTACGAGCGAGCGCTCTGAACGCGGCAGCCGGATCGTGCGCGTTTATGTAGTGGTACCAGGAGGATTCGACGATCACGGTCGGCCTAGCGGCGGCAACATCTACGACCGGTGGGTGTGTGCCGGGCTGGCGGCATCGGGATGGGACGTGCGGATCATCACCGCCGCCGGGGCGTGGCCGACGGGTGACAGCGGCGGCCTGGGTCAGGCGCTGGCTGCGATACCCGACGGTGAGACGGTGCTGATAGACGGCCTGATCGCCTCACCGTCCGCAGCCCAGCTGCTGCCCCATGCGCGGCGCCTGCGACTGGTGGTGTTGCTGCACATGCCGCTGGCCACCGCCCTTGACGGATGCCACGACGGCCCGGCGCTGCGGTCGGAACGAGCGGTACTCGCTGTTGCTGCCGGCGTCGTGGTGACCAGCGAGTGGAGCCGCGATCAAGTCTTGCGTCGATTCTCGATCCCCGCCGACCGTGTTCGGGTCGCCCGCCCCGGAGCCGACCGCGGCGACTCCGCGTCCCGACTCCGCGAAGTGCCGGCAGCCGGCGGGCACCTGCTGTGTGTAGCGGCACTCGCCCGGCATAAAGGGCAGGACCTCCTCATCGAGGCGCTTGCCGGACTAGTCCGGACAGATCGGGACACGGACTGGGACCTTGTACTGGTCGGACCGCTCGATCGCGAACCCGAGTTCACCGACCGGGTGAGCGCCAGTATCAGCCAGCAGGGGCTCAACCCGCGAGTCCGGCTGGCCGGTGTCCTGACCGGCGCGGCGCTGCACCGCGCCTATGCCGACGCTGACCTGCTCGTCGTACCGTCGCGGTCAGAGACCTACGGCATGGTGGTCACCGAAGCCCTGGCCCACGGGCTGCCAGTCCTCGCCACGGCGGTCGGCGGGCTACCTGAGGCTCTCGGCTTCGCGCCGGACGGCAGTCGGCCGGGCATGCTGGTTCCCCCGGATGACCCTGCCGCCCTGACCGCTGCACTCGCGCAGTGGCTGCACGGCGAGCCGAACCGGCAGCAGTTGCGGGCCGCGGCATTCGAGCGAAGATCCAGACTGCCGCGTTGGAACGACACCGTCCGCGAGGTGGCAGCAGCCCTGCACGCAGCGTCGTTGGGGTGCGGCTAGGTTCCAGGCCCGCGCGATCCCGCGGCGAGGAATGCCGTTCCGAAGCACAACTCGGTCCAGGAGACATCGACCAGTTCTTCCTGCATGGCTGCGCGAATCGCCTCCCACGGACGGCGCATGATCCACTCATCTATGGAGGCGAACCGCCGCACGGTCGCGGTTCCGAGCTGCGTTAGCCAGCCCGGCGTGTTGTCGGGAACCTTGAGGTCCAGCACAACCCAGCGTCCGCCTGCGGAGAGTGCCGTGGCACCGTGGGCGATGACCTCTGCGCACTCGGGCACCTGCGACAGAGCGTAGGTGGACAGGATCGCGTCGACCTCGGTTGGGAAGCCGAAGTCGGCCGCATCGGCTTCCACCAGGCTGACATTGCTCCAGCCGTTCGTCTCTATCCGATCCTGGGCATGGGCGAGCATCGCGTCGGTCAGATCGACGCCGACGATCCGCCCGTCGGGGCCGATCACCTCCTCAATCAGCGGAAAGTTCAGACCCGTGCCGCAGGCGATATCGATCACGCTGTCGCCCGGGCGAAGGCCGAGCGCTTGCACTGCCCGGAGTCGTTGTGAGCGTTGGGGGTAGCCGGGCGCGGGGTAGAGCCGGGACGTGATGTCGTAGTGCTTGGCCTTCTTGCGGTACGTCTCGATCAGGTGCTCTCGCGTACGGTCGATCTGGCTCACGGTGTGCTCCTCGATCTCGGTGGCGTCCCGGTCAAACTGGGCGCCACCCCGTCTAGGACTCCTCGCGCCTTGCCGGCGTAGCGGACTCGACCGCAGCCTTGATCGCCGCCATCTCAAGATCGCTTACGCGCTGGATTCTGCCTTTGAGAGCGCGGCCGGGGATCGCGCGCATGATGCCCGCGAGATCGACCTCAATCCACATCTTGGCGTCGGTCTGCCGATCGTCCACCGGCTCGAGTTCCATTCCCCAGCGCGCCGCGGAAGTACCCATTGGCCCGGCGAACGCCACCTGGCGGGGCGCCTCGACAGTGGTCACCTGCTGGCTGCGGCCGTGAGTCAACCAGAGGATCCCCTTGGCCCGCTGGTCCACCCACGCGCCGGGCTGAAGCGGAGCTCCGCCGCGAACCCTGCATTCGAGAACCGTTGGGGCCCACTCCGGCCAGCGCCCGACGTCACAGACATACGCCCACACTTCACCGACGCTGCCGGCGATTTTTTTGCGGCTCTCGATTTTGAGTGTCATCGGGCAGACTTTGTGTTCACTTCCCGGTTGCGTGACTTCTCCCGCGAAATTACACCTCTGACTCAGACGCCAGCAAGCTTCGACGGCGGCAACATCAGGGGAATCTCGCCCGCCAAGCACTGTAAATATGAACTCCGCCGAGGCCTTCTCTCGCCATGCGTCGGGGGACGGACCTAGTGCGCGGAGCGCCCATCGCCGCAGGGAGAAGTCGAGCCTGCGACTGGGCTTACCCATGCATTGAAAAGGCTTGCTGCCGACTCGGTGGACCATGGCCGACCAACAAGGGCGCGGCTCCTCCCAAATGCCGCAGCACAGATAAACGAAAGTAGCCCGTCCCAAAAAGCGGGACGGGCTACTTTCGTTTGGCGGTGGCGGTGGGAACCGTCGCCTAAACGCTCGCTGCCGCTCGCAGGCTCCTCCCAAATCCCGCAGCACAGATAAACGAAAGTAGCCCGTCCCAAAAAGCGGGACGGGCTACTTTCGTTTGGCGGTGGCGGTGGGATTTGAACCCACGGAGGTTTTTACCCTCACACGATTTCGAGTCGTGCTCCTTCGGCCGCTCGGACACGCCACCGCGGAAGACAATACAGTCAGCGGCGGCTGGCGAAGAAATCGGTCAGTAGCTGGCCACACTCGGCCTCACGTACGCCGGCGATCACTTCAGGGCGGTGATTCAGCCGCCGGTCACGCACAACATCCCACAGCGATCCGACCGCACCCGCTTTCGGGTCCCACGCGCCGAAGACCAACCGGTCGATCCGAGATAGGACGACGGCTCCGGCGCACATCGTGCACGGTTCGAGGGTCACGACGAGCGTGCAGCCGGTCAGTTGCCAGTCCCCGAGCGCCTCGCCTGCCTCGCGAAGCGCGACGACCTCGGCGTGCGCCGTGGGGTCGGTGAGCGCTTCCCGCTCGTTACGCCCCGTCGCGATCACGTCGCCATCAGGCCCGAGGACGATGGCACCGATCGGCACGTCCGCGGAAATGAGCGCCAGCCGAGCCTGCGCGAGCGCGGCCGCCATCGCTGCGTCGAAAGCCCCCGGACTGTGTGGATCCTCGACGAAGTCCACGTCAGACACGAACGGCTTCGAACTCGTCGAGGCAGCCGAGTCGCTCGCACACCGCCTCGATCAGGTCGATCGGCAATGTGCTTTCGTGAACGGCCAATTCGATGAGCTCGGGCGCCTTCAGGCCCAAGTCGGCGATCAGATCCGCATCACCGAAAGGCGCGTCATCATGCGCAGAACGGGTCACGTCGTCGGCGAGCTCGTCGTCGTCCAGCGGATCGCCACCGATTTCGGTCAACCCCGCGAGCAGGAGCCCGGCCAGCGGGTAGTCATCGCCTGCGTGCCCGCTGGTCAGAAACACCCGCACCAGCTCGTCGTCATCACCCCGCGCCGTGTCGAACCGGATCAGGGCCGCGTACTCATCGTCCTGTTCGAGAGCGAGCACCCGCACCGGCTCATCGAAATCGCGCAACAACTCCAAGAGATCATCAACGGATTCGCACTCGAGGATGTCAACCTCTTCGACCCGCCAACCACCTCGGTCGCCGAGTAACGCGCATCCGAAGAAACTCATCGCAGTCCTACCGGGCCACCCGGCCTGACGCGGCCAGAGCCTCGCGGAACTGTTCTTCCAACCCGATCCTGCTGATGACTGCATCCAGCATCTCGTCCGGATACGCGTCCAGGTCGTCGAGGATCGATTCCATTTCGTCCTCGGGCAATTCAAGATCATTGAACAGGTCGAGCTCGCCGATCGGCCAAACCTCGTCCAGCTCGTCGTCCTCGGGCGGGTCTTCACCGAGGCGGTCCAGTACCTGGGCGGCCAGTGGAAATTCGACCGCTGCCGTCAAATCCGACAGCAAGAGATCTATCCGGGCGCCATGCGACCTCGCGACGAGAAAGAATTCGTCGTCGACACTTGCCACTACGAATGGGCCGCCCTCCGGGGGCTGGCCACGCAGGGCCGACAACAGCGAACCAAGGTCTTCCAGCAGCGATGGAGGCATCGCCTCACACCTCCAACGTCCGCTGTCACGGTATGCCGCGACAACGAAACCATTCTGAGCCATGGCCGATTTCCTCCGGCGCCAAGCGTGCGGCGCGTCGTTTTGCTGCGGTGTCGGATCGTGGTCGATGTGGACCGGGTGGACAGGGATCGTAGGGAGCGGATTGTGAACTTGTCGGCACCGCAGTGCGGTGTGTCTCACGATCCTGGCACGTGCGGGCGTAGAGGCAAAGTCCGATATCGCGATCGGGCCAACACCGGGCCAAGTCGACGGCTCAGAGTTGGCCAGATCACGTTTAAATGTCGCTTCGTTCCTATCTCGTGACGCTCCGGCTTCGGTTAGGTCACGCTGCGCTCCCGGATGAATACTTTGTAGACATGCCCGGCTACGTTCGATAGGTGCCTAGAACTTTCACCCACATCGCCGTCCTCGGCCTCGGCCTGATTGGCGGTTCGGTGCTGCACGCCCTCGCGCGTAGCGGCTACCGCGTGGTCGGTTTCGACCCTGACCCGGGTGAAGCGGGTGCAGCGCGCGGCGCCGGATTCCAGGTCGCCGCAAGCGCTTCGGAAGCCGTAAAAGACGCTGATCTGATCGTGCTCGCGATGCCGTTGCCCGAATTGAGCGACGCCTTGACGGCCATCAAGGACGCCGTGCACAGCGACGCCATCGTCACTGATGTCGGCACCTTGAAGGCTCCGGTGCTCGACCTGGTGCGCACGGCGATGCCCTCCGCCCGGTTTGTCGGTGGCCACCCGCTCGCTGGTACCGAACAATCAGGCTTTCTTGCCGCCGATCCGATGTTGTTCCGCGACGCGCCCTGGTCGCTGATTCTCGAGGACGACACCGACCTCGAAGCCTGGCTCTCGCTCGCCGTGCTGCTCTGCGACCTCGGGGCCAAGCCCGTGCCCACGACAGCCGCCGAACAAGACGCCGCGATCGCCCGGGTCATCGGATTGCCGCACGTGCTCGCCGAGGCGCTCGCCCTGACCGGGCTGCACGGTGGAGACCTCGGGTTGTCGTTGGCCGCCGGGTCCTACATGTCCGGCAGCCGGGTCGCCCGTACTCGTCCAGAGCTGGTCGCGACCTGGTGTGACGGCAACCCTGCACTCGTCACGGCGCTGGACGACGCGATCGAATGGCTTCGTTCCAGTCGTGATGCGCTCGCCAACGGCGGCTCGATCATGCCGCTGGCCAAAGCCGGGCACGATGCCCGGATGGACTGGGAGCACCGGGCTTTCGTACCAGTTGAACTACCTGCCGACGCGGACTCGTTGCGCGCCCACGGACGGCAGGGTGGCTGGATCACCGCGGTGGTCGATGACGCGGTGCTGACCGACGGCGCCGCCACCGGCAAGCTCGGTGGCGGCGGGGAGATGCGGCTGCTCGGCATGCGACCGGTGTCCCGGGTCGCCGGGTCGCCGGACGAGATCGAGGCGGGCTCGGCAAACGAAGACGCGGCCAAGCACTCCGACGTCAACGCCCGCTGACGATCGCTGGCCTCGATCGCTGGCAGGAGAAGCGCTGCGGGACGCCCCGCACTGCGCGACAATAGCCGGGTGATTCGCCTAGAGCCCGGTGTCCCGTTGGTCGAAGTCGAGCGAAGTGGAGTTGTCGAGTCCGTTCACTCCGGACACATCATCGCCCTGGGGCCTGACGGCAGCACCGTGTTCGCGGCGGGCAATGTCTTTCAGCCAATCTTCGGACGGTCCTCGCTCAAGCCGTTTCAAGCTGTCGGGCTGTTGCGATCCGGTTTGGACCTGTCACCCGAAGATCTCGCGCTCGCTGCGGCATCACACTCGGGCTCTGACCGGCATCGAGCACTGATCGCCACGAGCCTGGCCACGGGAGGCTTCACTGAAACCGACCTGGAATGCCCACCCGACCTGCCCCTGGGCGAGGACGAGCGTCGGCAATACCTGATCGCCGGCCTGAGCGAGACGCGCCTGGCGATGAACTGCTCCGGTAAGCACGCGGGCATGCTTCGCGCGTGTCTGGCCAACGGCTGGGTGGTCTCGGGCTACAGCTCGGCCGGCCATCCGCTGCAGCTGCACCTGAAATCGGTCGTCGCCGATCTTGCCGGTGAGAAGGTCGCGGCGACCGGGGTGGACGGCTGCGGCGCACCGCTGTTTGCCGTGAGCCTGAGCGGTATCGCCCGCGGTTTCAGCCGGATCGCCCGCGCCACCGACGGCCCCGATCGCCAGGTCGCCGAGGCGATGCGCCGCCACCCCGACTTGGTCGCCGGCAATGGGCGGACCGCCACTCGGCTCATGCAGGGTATCGGCGGCCTCATCGCCAAGGACGGCGCCGAGGGCGTCTTCGCGGCGGCGCTACCAGACGGTGGCGCGATCGCGTGCAAGATCGACGACGGTGCCGGCCGGGCGGCTGACCGTGCGGTGGTGGCCGGCCTGCGACGGCTCGGGGTGAGCGCGGCGGTGCTCGACGACCTGGAGACTGCACCGCTTCTTGGCGGGGACGAGCGGGTCGGCTCCGTCCGTCCGATCTATTAGAGACGCGATTTTAGAGACACGCCTAGGCAGCTCCGGCGGGCCCGCGAACTACTCGAATCCGACACCGGACGTGAGGTAGGTGCGGGATCACAGGGTTCGCCGTGAGGAAGTCGCTAGGAAAGAAGTAGCCTCCTCGCTATGACAGATGTGAAGTCAGCCCGGACCGAGCAAGCGGCGGCTCCCGCGCTGGCCAACACCGTCTCACTCCCCGATCGGTTGGGTTACCGGATCAAGCGGGTGCTCCTCGGACCACCCCTGGTGAGTTCGCAACTGCACGAAGAGAAGCTGTCCAAGCGCGTCGCGCTCGGCGTGCTGTCATCGGACTGCATCTCGTCCTCGGCGTACGGCACCGAAGAGATGTTGATCGTGCTGCTGGCGGTCTTCGGGCTGGCAGGCTTCCACATCCTGGCGCCGATGACCGCAGTCATTCTCGTCATCCTGACCCTGATGACGCTGTCGTACCGCGAAGTCGTCATGGTCTACACGCGGGCCGGCGGCTCGTACGTCGTCTGCCGGGAGAATTTCGGCTACAAGACCGCCCAGATCGCCGCGGTGGCGCTGCTGATCGACTACATCGTGACGGTGGCGGTGCAGGCCGCGGCCGGGGTCGCGGCCATCACGTCGACGGTGCACTCCCTTGTCGACTACAAACTCGAAATGACCGTTGCGGTCGTTTTGCTGCTCGCCTTCGGCAACCTGCGCGGCATTCGCGAGGCCGGCAACGCCTTTGCCATCCCGACGTACTTCTTCTTCGGGTCCGTCTCCATCGTGATCATCATCGGCGTCGTCCGCGAGATCTTCGGTGACCTACCCCAGTACGGGCTGGACCGGGTGGTCGGTGGCAATCCCCAGCTGCCGATCGTGAACGAGGGCCATCCGATCTTGTCGGGCCTGGCGATCTTCTACCTGCTCAAAGCCTTCGCCAATGGTGGCTCGTCGCTGACCGGGTTGGAGGCGATCTCGGACGGCGTCAGCGCGTTCAAGGCGCCGCCCGGCCCGAATGCACGGCGCACGCTCGGCATCATGTCGTCCATGCTGGCGTTTCTCGTCGTCGGCGTCGGCTACCTGTCGATGGAGACCCATTCCGCGCCGTTCGAGAACGGCTCGCCGACGGTGATCTCGCAGGTCGCCAAGGCCGCGCTGGGCAGCGGGGTGTTCGGCCAGATCGGCTTCGTCCTCGTCCAGATCGCGACCGCGCTCATCTTGTTCACCGGGGCGAATACGCCCTTCACTGGCTTTCCGTTCCTGGCAAACTTCGTGGCTGAGGACTCATTCCTGCCGCGCCAGTTGACCCGACGCGGGCATCGGCTGGCCTTCAGCAACGGCATCTTCGTGCTCACGCTGTTCTCGATCATCTTGCTGATCATCGGCCAGGCGAATGTCGACAAGCTGGTGCCGTTCTACGCCCTCGGGGTGTTCACGGGGTTCACGCTCGCCGGCTTTGGCATGGCGAAATATCACACGATCCACAAAGAAGAAGGCTGGAAGTACAAGTGGTGGATCAACGCCTCGGGCGGAGCCCTGTCGCTGGCCATCGTCATCATCACGGCAGTCGTGAAGTTCACCGAGGGCGCGTGGCTCGTCCTGGTGCTGGCGCCGCTGCTGTGGCTGCTACTGATGCGGCTCAACCAGCAGTACCGCGACGAAGCCCGCTCGCTCGACCTGATCACCGCGTACGGCAAGGCTGGGCGTACCGGTGCCAACTACCCGCGACACGTCGTCCTAGTCCTCGTCGATCGGTTGGACCTGGCCATCATCCGGGCATTGCGCTACGCCGGGTCGCTACGCCCGACCGAACTGCGCGCGGTCCACATCTCCCTCGACAGCGAACGGGCTGACGCGCTGCAGCGAGAATGGATCGAACGCGGTCTCGGCGACCGGGTGCCGCTGGAGATCGTGGAGTGCCCCGACCGCCGGCTGATCCGTGCGGTCGGCGAGGCAGCCTTCGGTGCTGTCGTGGGCGAGAGCGCAGAGGTGACCGTGCTGCTGCCGCGACGGACCTTCCGCCGGGTTTCCCAGCGCCTGCTGCACGACCGCACCGCGGACCGGATCGCGGCGGCCATGGCCAAGATCCCGCACGTGTCGGCGACCATCGTGCCCTTCGACACCACCCTCGACCCGCAGCAAGAGGCCGAGCTGCAGAAGATGCGTAAGAAGGCGGAGAAGTCGCTGCCGATGCCCACGGTGGACGCCTCACACAACGACAAGGCGACCACCCTGGCAGAGGTCGAGCCCACCGCGCCGGGCGAGGGGATCAAGGGACCGCTTGACGGGATGAAGCAGCTTGCCAACGGCGGGACGGGGCGGCCGCCGTCGCCGTCGGATCCGCGGGGCATCTTGACCGCCGACGGCACGGCGGACGAGGCCGAGCCGGACTACGAACCGGACGCCGAAGGCATCATGCCGATCGCCGGCGTGAAGTGGAAGCAGCGGGTGACCATCGAGGGTCGCATCAAGATCGTCCAGGTCGGCACCGCAGCGGGTAAGTCGCTGGAGGCGCAGGTTTTCGACTCGACCGGCGGTATGCGGCTGCTGTTCTTCGGCCGGACCCGGATTCCGGGTATCGAGCCCGGATCGGTCGTTCGGGTCAGCGGAACCGTCGGCGAATACAAGGGGCATCTCGCGCTCGCGAATCCGCGGTACGAACTGCTGCCCACCGATTCGGTCACCAAGTAGCCGCACCCGTGCTGACCGGATCGAATTGCAAGCTAAGATGGTGCGGTTGTTCGGCGCAGGTCGGTCAAGCAGCAAGCCCCCATCGTCTAGTGGCCTAGGACGCTGGCCTTTCACGCCGGTAACACGGGTTCGAATCCCGTTGGGGGTACGCAGGGCCGCAGAGGGTGTGTAAATCGACCTCGGCCCGGCGTAGTAGAGTTCCGAAGGTTCGCCGAGCAAGATGGTGAGCACGTTCAACAAGGCCTACCAAGGCCCCGTAGCGCAGTTGGTTAGCGCGCCGCCCTGTCACGGCGGAGGTCGCGGGTTCGAGTCCCGTCGGGGTCGCAGACGATCCGGTTCCCAGGTGGAGCCGGATTTTTGCATTCACCAAGGAGAATCGACCGCATGACGTCTGGCGATACGGGCTCGGTCCTCAAGCAGTGGCGCGTGCCGATGGTCGCTCGCGCCGCGGATGAGGTTGGTCGGGTCTCGACGCCACTGGAGCTGCTGTTCGACCTGACCTTCGTGGTGGCGGTCTCGCAGGCGGCCGCCGAGCTCGGCCACGCCGTGGCTGCCGGTCACATCGGCGACGGCATCAACGGCTACCTGCAGGTGTTCTTCGCGATCTGGTGGGCGTGGATGAACTTCACCTGGTTCGCCTCCGCCTATGACACCGACGACGTGCCGTACCGGCTCATCACCGCGGTGCAGATGGGTGGCGTCCTGGTACTCGCTGCGGGAGTGCCCAGCGCCTTCGAACACGGCGAATTCGGCAGGATCACGGTGGGTTACGTGATCATGCGGTCGGCAATGGTGTGCCAGTGGCTGCGCGCGGCCCGGTCAGATCGAGAGCGGCGAGCGGTGGCGCTGCGTTACGCCGTTGGCATCGGGGTCGTTCAGCTGCTTTGGGTCGCGCGTCTCGCGGTGCCGCACGACTACCCAACCTGGACGTTCGCCACTCTGGCCGTCTGCGAGATGCTGGTGCCGATCTGGGCTGAGCAGGGCCGCCCCAATCGGACGAGTTGGCATCCGCATCACATCGCTGAGCGGTACGGGCTGTTCACGATCATCGTGCTGGGCGAGTGCGTATTGGCCGCGACGGTCGCGATTCAGTCGAGCCTGCAGAGTGATGGTGTCAGTCTGCGACTGGTGCTCGCTGGGTTCGGTGCGCTGGCGTTGCTGTTCGGGCTGTGGTGGTTGTACTTTCAGAGTCCAACCGGGCATCGGCTGTCGGACAAGCCAGAGGTCGCCTTCTTCTGGGGTTACGGCCACTACTTCGTGTTCGCGTCGCTGGCGGCGCTCGGGGCCGGTCTCGAAGTTTCAGCCGAGGCGCTGGAAAATCACCTAGAGATCAGCGAGGCAGGCGTCGGCTATTCGGTCGCGATTCCGGTGGCGATCTATTTGCTGATGTTGCAGATCCTGCACGGTTCGCTGCTGTCAGGGTTCTCAATATCGCCGCCTGTGCTCTTTGGTGCGGTGGTAGTGATCCTTCTTGTTCCGTTGGCTGTTCATGCCCTTTCGGTTGGTGGTGTCATCGTGGTGATAGCGGCCATCGTGGCTTCGCTGGTCGCGGTGTCGGTCATCACCGACTCCAGAAGAAGTGTGTCCGCAGAACTAGATTCGCCATGACGAAACCTGTGTCCCCCACCCTGGTCGCCGTCGCGCACGGCACCAAAGACGCTGACGGCATCGCGCAACTTCGCCGTTTGTGCAACGTAGTGCGGACGAAACTGCCCGGGGTTGCGATAGAACTGTGCTTCGTCGACGTCGTCGAACCTCGGTTGGCCGGTGTTCTCGAGGCGTTGCGGGGCCCGGCTGTTGTCGTCCCGTTGCTGCTGGCCACCGGGCATCACGTGAAATCCGATATTCCATCGGCTGTTGGAGATCGGCCGCGGACGATCGTGACCGCTCCGATCGGTCCCGACGAGCGGGTGTCGGGCGCGGTGCAGGCACGCTTGGAGCAAGCCCGGGCTGCCTTCGACTGGGACGAGGACGAGCCCCGCGAGGACGAGGTAGTCGTGATGGCAGCCGGGTCGTCCGACCCCGAGGCGCGCTTGCAGCTCGCTGCCGTCGGGCGGCAGTTGGAGGCGTGGAACAGCCACCATGTGACGATCGCCCAGTTGACCGACAAAGATCCGTTCGCGCGGCTGTCACCGACGGTGCAGGTCGCGACGTATCTGCTGTCCTCCGGCCACTTCAACGACAAGCTGCGCGGGCAGACCGCCGAGCATGTGGTCGGCGAACCCATCGGTGCGCATCCGCTGGTCGCCGAGGTAATCGTCGAGCGATATCTGGCTGGGGTCAGCGCGCTCGGCTGATGCGCTTGGGCTCAGCTGAGCAGTCTCGGTTCGATTCGCTCCTCGACGGCTTCGCCGGACGAGTTTCGGCTTACGTAGTATGCGCCTTTGCCTTCAACATCGGACACTGCCTCGACGAACTCGGTGCCTCGGTAGAGGATGCCGACACCGTCATCAGTTGCATAGCCAGCGGGCAGCGTGCCGTCAGCAATGCAGGCTTGAAACAGTGGGCGTCGCTGCGCTTCGGAGTCGTAATGCACGCCGTTGGAAAACGGCACAAGGGCGAGCCCGTTCGTCACCGGGCGCAGATCGGGGCCGAACGAGTCCGTGGGGCCGCCGACGTGCCAACAGATCGAGCCGGCCGAGACGCCGGTCAACACGACGCCTGCCTGCCAGGCCTCCCGCAGGATGTCGCCGAGGCCGTGCAGCTGCCACATCGCCAGCAGTCCGGCGACGCTGCCGCCACCGACCCAGATGACGTCCTGGCTGAGCAGATGGGTCCGGACGTCCTCGATATTGGGCATCGGGAAGAGCGCGAGGTGACTGGGCTGGTAACCGGCCGCGTGCGCGGTGTCGTAGAAGTAGCGAATGATTTCGGACGCGTCACCCATCGCTGTCGGGATGAAACACATTTTCGGGGCGGCGTCAGCTCGGGCGAGTTCGACCGCGAACTCCATCAGGGGTGAGAAGCGCCAGTGGGTGCGCGGAGCGTGCCGCAGGCCCCCCGAAGTGGCCAAGATCGTGGGTGCCTGTGCAGTCATAAGGGGCAATCTATCGTCGGCCGGCTACCTGTAAGCTGTCGGAGGTTCGCTCGCGTCCGCGCTTTGTGGATGCCGGGCGGATGGTACGGCGTTTGGGTAGCATTTCTTCGAGCGTCGTACGGCCAGGTAGCTCAGTTGGTACGAGCGACCGCCTGAAAAGCGGTAGGTCGGCAGTTCGATCCTGCCCCTGGCCACAGCGGTGACGCAGGCCCCCGGAAAGCACAGCTTTCCGGGGCTTTTGTGTTTCTTGACCTAAATTTCAGGCGCCGTACAGCGCTCAATGAACTACCGCGTGGCCCGTATTCCAAATACGGACCAGCGCAGGGATAGCGCACGATGCCGAATCACATTTTGGATGCCCTGCTGCCTTCGTTCGAGCTGCACCTACGCGCCGGCGACGAAGACCATCAAGATCTAGGTCGGGTGAGGAGCGGATTCGGTAAAGGTTGGCGGATAGAAATCCGGAATCCACAACGTGGCCCTGCGTCTTGTTCTACGGTCGACACCCGTGAGTACGGTCGGTTTGCCTGGGGGACGGTACGGCCGAGCGGGCTGGCCTCAGCTTCGTCCGGAACCAGTTCGGCGCGCAAACGGTGGCAGACGGCGGCACAAAGGAGACCCCGGCCGCATCACGACTCAAGGTCGGAGAGGCGGGTACCGGGGAATGCGAACACCACCATAGCGCAACGAGGAAGATCGACCATGACAAGCACGACTGCGCACGCAGCCCTCGAACGCGCAATCTCACCTGATCGACTGGGAACGTATATCGCTGCGGCCACGGGAGATACCGCAACGGCTTTCAAGCTCTATCTGTGGGATCGCGACCTCGCATCAGCCATCCTGGCCGACATCGCCATCCTCGAAGTGGCCTTGCGGAATGCTTTGAACCAGTCACTCACCACGAGCTACGGTCGAGAATGGTATCGGCAGGACGTTGGTTTTGATGAGCGTTCGCGCGGCGCGCTGACACGAGCCTGGAACGGTCTACCCGCAGCCAGGCGAACACCCGGCCGGGTCGTGTCGCAACTCATGTTCGGCTTCTGGCAGGACTCCTCGACGTTGGCGCCGTCGCCGGCAAAGAACCACAGAACTTCCATATGAACTATGAACAATTATGGAGACGCGGTCTTCACACCGCCTTCCCCGGCGGAAAGACCGAAGCTCGTCCGGACGGGGGGCGATTCACCAGGGCCTGGATACACAGCACGGTTCGCGTCCTTCACGCCCTACGCAACCGGGCCCCGCACCACCAATGATCGCAGGCTTCCCGCTGCCCGGCCAGAAAGACAAACACGGCAAGCAGATCCGACTCCCAGCACCCCTCGGACACGAAGCCTTCATGAAACTCGCCAGACTCATCGACCGCGACCTAGCCACATGGATCGCCAACAACAAACCCGTCCCGCACATGCGCACCCGCAGACCCTGACAGCGAGAGCGTGGGCGGTCCCCGAGGGCATATCGCCGACTCTGCGCGCAGATGTCGAGCCGCGGACTGGAGATCGGAACGCGATATGCGCGGCATCACTGGTTCGATCGCAGCATCGCCCGCACCTTGAGGGCGCTGGCCGATGCTGGGCCGGGTGAGCCGCTCGCATGGTATCCAACTGCTGGTGCGCCGCAGATGCCATGATCATCGCAAGGCATCGATGTAGCCGACGTGTTCACTGCGTTCGCCGGTGCAAGCGAGACGCGTTCTCGAGCGGAGGCGGACATGACGGACGAGCTTCTAGGGCCATACGCGGTCACGTCGACGCAGGTCGGCGCGCTGGGTCAATCGTTCACTCCGCTCGTCAACGCGCTGCTACGCGCTGAGGTTGCCGTCGCCGGTCTGAGCAGCGTTGCAATCACAACCACCGACATCGAAAACATCGGCGATCGCGGTGTTGATGTCGGCATCACCCGCGCGGTGGAGTCGCGACACATCCCTGCTGGCGAGAGTGCTTGGCAGTTCAAGCGAGGGGACCTCGCGCCAGCCAAGTCCAAGCAGGAGTTGCGAGGCGCCACCCAGGCGCAGGAGGTGCTTCGTAGCGGCGGAAGGTACCGGCTTGTCCTTGGCGCTGACCTCAATGATCTGAAGGTCCGCAATCGTCGCAAGGCGCTACTTGAGGAAGCGAATGCGCTCGGGATCGCGCTTGCATCTGACGACGCGATCGAGGTGCTTACGGCTAGCGACCTTGCCGAATGGATAGAGCTCCATCCGTCGTTGGCAGTGTCGAACTTGTTGGGCGGTGTCCGGGGCGCCGTCGAGGACTTTGACGAGTGGAGCGGCTCTGACGGCGCGGCGACACAATACGTCGAGTCTGATGCGCGCAAACGAACCGTCAAGGTGATTCAGGATTTTGTCGTCGGCTCGGAGTCGTGTGCGATGCGAGTCGAGGGGGTCAGCGGGCTCGGCAAGTCGCGGATCGTGCTGGAGGCACTCCGGGGCGAGCCGTATGAGGCGATCGTTATCTACATTCGCGAGGCCGACAAGTTTCCAGCAAGCCTGATCCGATACCTGACTGGAGAGGGTCGTACCGCAATCTTGGTCGTGGATGAGTGCGACGCGCGCACGCACAAGAATCTGGCCGCTGCCATGCCTCAAGGCAGCCGCTCTCGTCTCATCACAATCGGTGAGCTTGAACCGTCACGGTCCGAAGGTCGACCTACGGCTCTCCCGCCGATGGAGAGTCACACCTTGGCAGAGGTGGTTCGACTCAACCGACCGGCGATCGGTCCAGAGTCGGCTAGCTTCGTGGCTGAGATCGCGGATGGCAATGTGCGGTTGGCGCTCGTGCTTGCTGACGCAGTGGCCCAGTCCCCAGACGTCATCGCTGCGCGCCTGATCAATATCGATCTCATTAAAGCGTACGTCACCGAATCCCTGCCTATTGGAACCGACTTCATGGCGTCGGCCGCCTTGGCTCTCCTTACACGTGTCGGCGTCGCTGATGACGTAGCAGGGGAGTTATCGCTTCTTGCGGACGGGCTCGGTCTTCCACTTGTCCAGCTCCGCGCTGCTCTTCGGACGCTAACCGAGCTAGGGCTGTTGAGTCGCAAGGGGCGCTACCGCAGCGTGACTCCTCAACCGCTCGCGGTGTACTTGGCCACTCGGGCATGGGAGGACTTCGGCGACCAGATCGTCGACGACCTGATGCCTACGCTGCAGGCGCCGTTGCTCGCGCTCCTCGTGGAGCGAGCGGCTGAGATCGGACCTAGCGCAGCGGTCGTTCGCCTTGCTTATGTACTGATTGGCCGCGCCGATATTCTTGGGTCCCTCAATGCGCTCGAAGAGGGTGAGCACCTAGGTCTCGTCCGGTCGCTCGCGATCCTCGTACCCCAAGCGATGATGACTGCTCTGAGCACGATGCTTGAGGGCGCGACCGACGAGCAGCTCGTCGGCGCAAATCGAAGTCGACGGACGCTGGTTCGGAGCCTTGAGGCCCTCGCGTGGCACTCGGCTACCTTCGAAGTTGCCGCCGATGCGCTTCTTCGCCTAGCGCTGACTGAGACCGAGGACTTCACCAACAACGCGACGGGCGCGTGGTGTGCCCTCTTCGGTGTGATGCTCCCGAACACCGCGGCCAGCCCAACAACGCGGCTGGACTACCTAAAGCGCGCCGCAACCTCAGCCGATGTGCGACTGCGCCGGTTGGCGGCAAAGGCTGCGGCCGGCCTGCTTCAATCTCACGAGACCAGCTTCTCATCCGGCGAACGACAACTTGGCGTCATGGTCGAGCCGCGCGGCCGGCCGTTGACTTGGGCAGATGTCTGGGATTACCAGCGCGAGGGGATCAACTTGGTGCGCCAATTCGTGGATGACAGCGATGTCGAGATTGCCAAAGCCGCCATCGCGGCACTCGTGCGTGCGATCCATCCCTTCCTCGAATACGAACCCGTCCGCGACGACCTGATTCGCGCCCTCGCCTCCTTGCCTGGGCCTGGATTGCGGCAAGTCCGAACCGAAGTCTCACACCTTGAGGCACTGTTCGACAGGGTCAGCGGAGTCGAAGGCCGCCGCGTAGGACTAGAGCTGCTCGAAGCCGCGCTACCTAAGCAGAATCCAGACGACCGCCTTCGCTCCCTTCTCCAGACACGTCGTTGGGACTTCGACGACGAGAACGAGCTCCAACGACGCATCACGGAGGCGGTCACCGAACTGCTGAAAACTGAGTCCGTCGCCTCGCTCCTCGCCGTCTTCGATGAGGACCGATGGGAGGCATCGTTCGAACTCGGCAACAGCCTCAGCCAACTTGTCCCAAGTCAGGAGGTCGAAGACCGGTTGGTCACTCTCGTAGACCAGCCCAACTCACCCGGACTGACGGGCTATCTACAAGGACTGGTCGCTGGTGGTCGAGCGTCAGCTTTCGACGACTTTCTTGACGGGCCACACGGCACGGCTATGCCCGCCGGCGACCGACTATTTCTGACCGTACGCGGCCCGAAGTCAACCCGGGGATGGGATCGAGTCAATGAGCTGCTGCCAAGTATGCCCGTCCAGGCGGGCGCGGTAGGGCTGTTCGGATGGCACATCGATTTCAATACCGACCAGCTGAATACAACCCTCATCGATTGGCTACCGCGCATCGCCAGCCAGGCCGACTACACCGCCGCCGTCGATTTCGTGGCCATGGCCCTATACCGTCGCGACGCACCAGCCGGAGCCGTCGAGTCTCGCGTGGTCGAGCTGGTTGAACTCCGTCGCCTGTACCCAGACGTCGGTCAGCAGAGCCACGACTGGACCCGTCTAGCGCAACGCCGGCTCGCGTCGGCACCCGCCGAACTCTGGACTTCACTCATCGACCTCGTCCATGCAGGCGGGCTGCACATGTTCGAACACAGCGAGGAATTGAAGCTCGCGCAGGAGGCGCTGAAGCAAGTCGGGATGTCTGCCTGGGATCAAGTCATGTCGAAACTGGACGATGACAACTGGCGACTCCAGATGGATCTCCGGGGTTGGTTCGCCGACGCGATGCCCGGCGATGAGGTCGTCACTTGGATCGGCGACGACGTGACTCGTGCTCGGACTGCAGTAACCCTCGTTGGGATAAGCGACGGCGCGCCGAGTGCTGTTGTTCGGCATCTCCTCGAACACTTCGGCGACGATCCAGCTATATCTGATTGGCTGATCAGTGACTTCGTAACCGGCTCATGGATGGGCAACGAGTCGGACCGGCTGCAACGCCAGATCGACCAACTCCAGGCTTGGGTCGATGACGTCGACGAACCCGAGGGCCTCAGGCGCTGGGCGCGGAAGTTGATCGCGAGCCTGAAGAAGTCACGTGAGGCCGCTCTCCGCCGCGAAGCCGAAGGGGACTGGTAGGCGCTTCAGCGCCTACGCATTCATCTGTGCGCTCCCGCCGATCCGACCGTCTGCTCGGTATCGACGGCTCTTGCGCCGTCCGCCGCTATTGACGATCAGAGCGGACGGACGGACCGTGCGCGCATATCGTGGCAGACTCGAGCGGTCGGGGTCACCGGTGCATGGTCCAACGCTGCGGGTCGATGGTGACACGGGTGAGGGCGACTGATGTGACGGCATCGGGGTAGGGCCCCCGATCGCCCGTGCGCGGATCTGCGACCGGTCATGTGCGCCGTCGCGGCTTATGGTTTATGGTGCCACAGCCCATTCGGCTCGACGCGGCAGCCAAACCCGTAAAGCAACAATCGGGCCTCAACGTCCGGCATGTTGAACACCTCCGAGAAAGCTCTCGCCGAGAACGCGTCACAATTTGCGATCCAGTCGTTCATGCTGACCAGAATTTGCGGGGATAGCGGGCGCCACAGGTCGTCAAGGCCCCGTTGCAGTCCAAGGCCCCGCAGCGCAGCAGCAGCCTCCGCCGTTGGGATCCGGAAATGCTCTGCGAAGGACTCCGTTGAGAACTGCGCTTGATCCTGGGCCCACAGTTCCATCGCTCTCGACGGACGACCCGTGCTTCGGAGTCGCCGTCCCTCGCGGGAAGCGATCTTCTTGCGCAACCATTCTGTAAACGTCGCTACCCCGGTGAGGGTCCCGATCGCGAAGCCGATTTCCTCGTGTGCGTCCCAAATGGTTTGCGCCGTCTCGACCCACTCGTTGAGACCCGAGCCTCCGGCGGTGCCATACGCGTATACGACGAGGTGGCTGGGGTCACCCTGGTAAATGCCGGCTTGTACCGCTCGGAAAAAGTCGGCCCACAGCGTCTGAGTCGACTGTTCCGCGACGAGAGCACCGTCGGCGGTTAGACCGAACAGGTTGTGCGCAAATGCCACAGTGCGGCGCTGACCGCTACGGACATCGTCCGCGAGGTCACCCGTGAGAAGAGCGAAGGAGCTAGCACCCATGAAGTCGCCCGCGATGAGCACGTCCGAGACCGTCATGCCGTCGGCAACGATGACGGTCCGAGTCGGCAGCCCTTTGATAGGTACAGGAGTGCCAGGGTCCTCGTAGCTGACCTCTGCAGCGTCAAAAAGCTTAATCTGCATCTGAACCTCCTCATATGCCACAGTTCGTACACCGGGCGCGCCACTGCGATCTGGGCTCGGGGCAGCAGCTGCGGCGTTGCTCGGCGCCTCGACTAACGACACAGCGAGGCGAAACCCATTCTCCGTGTCCAGCCGGTCGGACGCGCTCCGCCCAGCTTGGCATGTCCGGACGGTCGACCATCGCAGAACGTCTCATCTGCGCGAGCCCTCGGAGCATCTGCGGCCGTGCAGATCGACGGTTCGCGGGCCGTGACGGCGAGGCTCGGCGCCCGGCGACGAGCCGTTGGGCGGTGACTTGTCCGCTCGCCGAGGCCCAGGTGAGACCAAGCGCGAGCTGGTCCCTCGGCGAGGGCTGTGAATGAATTCGGCTTGGGCTTATCTGCCGGTGATGAGCGCGAGGACGGAATTGACCGCGGTTTCGAATGGGCGGGTGCTCCGTTGCACCTGGGCGAGTAGCAGCCCTCCTTCGAGCGTGGCGAGCAGGGTAATGGCTAGATCGTCCGGGTCAACGTCGGACAGGAGCTTCCCCTCGGCATGAAGGGTCCTTAGTCCATCGCTGATGGCGGCTGCCCACTGATCGAACCCGGAGGCGATAAGTGCTCGGGCCTCGGGGTCGCTCTCGGCGAGTTGACCAACGAGCGAGCCAAGTGCGCAGCCCCCCTTCGCCTTGGTGCGCTTCGCGGCGGTGATCACCATCTTCTGCCAAGCCTCGACTCCGTTCGCGCTACCGAAGGCCTGCCGGTTGCGACTGACGATGCCGTCGGCGTGATAGTCGATGACCGCCTGCACGAGGTCATCCTTATCGGGGAAGTAGTGGTACAGCTGCGAGCCGCTGACTTCCGCCGCCACCTTGACGTCTTCCAGGGTGGTCGCCACGACTCCGCGTTCGTGGATCAGGGCGGCGGCCTCCTCCACTATTCGTGCCCGTGTACGTGCTCCTTTGACGGTGAGCTTCGGCCGCTCGCTGGTGTCGTTAACCATGCCTTCCATCCTAGCAATTTTGAGTTTGACAGCCCAGTCCGGCTATGTGAGAGTGAGTTATCCAACCCAGTTTCATCGGAGGGTAGACAGTGAATGAATGATCTAAAGGACCGGACCGCGCTTGTTACCGGGTCGACGAGCGGGATCGGCAGGGCTGCGGCCATCGCCTTGGCCGCCCGCGGCGCTCATGTGCTGGTAGTCGGACGCGATGAGCAACGGGCCAAAGACGTGGTCACCGAGATCGAGGGCAGCGGGGGTAGCGCGACGTTCCGGCTCACGTCGCTGGTCGACCTCGAATCGGCCCGGGAGCTGGTCGAGTGGGCCATTGATGCCGGCAACGGTCACGTCGACATCCTCGTCAACAACGCCGGCGTCGCCTTGATGGGACCAAGCAACGCAGCAACCGAAGCAGACTTCGACGAGACCTTCGCCGTGAACGTCAAGGTTCCGTTCTTCCTCGTCGCGTCACTGGCGCCAGCCATGGCCGAACGCGGTTGGGGTTCGATCGTTAACGTCTCCACGATGGTCGCCAGCTTCGGACAGGCCGGCATGGCTCTGTATGGCGCGAGCCGAGCAGCGCTCGAACTCTTGACGAAGGCCTGGGCCGCCGAGTACGGCGGACGTGGCGTTCGGGTCAACGCCGTTGCTCCCGGCCCGACGCGCACCCGGATGATGGAAGCGGTCCCCGAAGAGATGGTCAACCACCTCGCAGCACTGGCACCAGCAGCTCGCGTAGCTGAGCCTGAGGAACTTGCTGCGGCGATCGTCTTCCTCGCCACCGACGATGCCAGCTTCGTGCACGGCGTCACCCTCGCGGTCGATGGCGGCCGAGTAGCGACGTGATGCCTGCAGGCGATGACGTTCAAGGGTCAAGACCTAGAGCAGAAATCAACCAAGAACTGAGGACTATTCATATGAGCGCATACGTAATTGTCGAATTCACGGTCAAGGAGCCGGAAACGTACCGCGAGAGATACGCGCCCATTGCTGGGCAGACGGCCAAAGAGCATGGAGGTGAGGTAATCGCCGCCGGTAACCGGGAAGTCCTGCACGGCGATGGCTCGCTGACTTCAGGAGCGCTCGTGCGGTTTACCGACCGGGATGCGGCCCTCAACTGGTACAACTCGCCCGAATATCAGCAGCTGATCGATGTTCGAGGTGTCGCGATGGATGCCCGTTTCAGTTTGCTCGACGGCCTCCCCATGCCCGCCGAAGATGTCAGGCAATCCGTATGAGCTCACTCCCAGCAAAGACGGTGCTGATCACGGGCGGCAACGCCGGGATCGGCAAGGACGTGGCCCGGCAACTGGCGTTACGTCCCGAGATCGCGCGGATCTACTTGGCGTGCCGGAACCGAGGTCGGGGCACAACGGCGAAGGCCGAGCTTGAAGCGGCGACCGGCCGGCGCATTTTCGATGTCGTTGTCATGGATGTCGCCGATCTGGGTTCGGTACGAGCTGGCCTTGCGGCCATCGACGGATCGGTCGACGCGTTGGTCATGAACGCTGGTGTCATTGGCCCGCAGTCGATGGAGTTGACCGCTGACGGGGTCACCAAAGTGTTCGCGACGAATGTTCTTGGCCACGCCGTTCTCCTCGAAGGGCTCCTGGCCGAGGGGCGGCTTGGCGAGGTTGCGGTCCTCGCCGGAAGTGAAGCAGCCCGCGGAGTTCCGAAGTTGCGGATGAAACGGCCATCCTTCGCCTCAACCTCAGCCGATGAACTCGCCACCGTCATCGACGGCGTCTATTTCGCCAGCAGAAAAGCTGACTTCAACCTGGCGTTCGGGCAGGCCAAGTACATCGGCGCCCTGTGGATGGCTTACCTGGCCCGCCAACACCCCGACCGCCGTCTTATCACCGTGAGCCCCGGCGGCACTACCGGCACTCAAGCCGCCAACGACCTCAAACTGCCGCTACGTATAGCAGCCAAATACGTCATGCCCGGCCTGGGCCTCACCCACAAACTTGACGTGGGCGCGAGACGACTGGTCGACGGCGTCATCAACCCGGCCTTGTCTAGCGGCGTGTTCTACGCCAGCCCAGCCAACGCTGTCACCGGTCCGTTGGTCAATCAAGCCGACATCTTCCCCGATCTGGCCAACCTGTCCTTTCAGGACCACGCCAACGAAGCCATCCACCGCTTCATCACCAAATGACGTTTGCTCAATACCTCGCGGACTAGTGTCCACAAACGCGAGGTCAACAACTGGCTCCCGGGTGGTCTCGGTCCGAGGTCAGTGGCGAGTGTCCACGAGCGGCCATTGTCGTCGCGGACTATAGATTCATATGAGCGCGTGTCCGCTAGCCAACCACTCGCACATATCGACGGCTCGCGTCATTCTTCGGTGCCGTGTCGTACTCGGTGTATAGCATCAACGCTATGGCTTGGGGTACCGTTGAGTTGGAACCAGAGATTCGGGACTGGCTCGAACAGTTGCCGGTAGCTCGGTTCGCGACGGCAGCGTTCTACATCGACCTACTGGCTGAACAGGGTCCGTTGCTGAGCGAGCCCTACTCCCGGCAGCTGGACGGCAAGCTCCGCGAGTTGAGGTTCCATCTCGACCGGCAGGCGGTGCGAGTGACCTACTGGATCGCCTCTGGCCGGCGGATCGTGCTGTTGACGACGTTTGTGAAGACGCGGATGCGTGAGGATCGCGAAGTCGAGCGAGCCAGACGCGCACTAGCCAGATGTATAGCTGAAGAGCATGACACTGAAGGAGGCGAGACATGAGCGAGCGAGGTAGCTGGAACGAGATCCGGGACCGGCGCATGGCCGAGCCCGGGGCGCCAGAGGCGTACCACGCTGCGGCGATCGCCTACGAGCTCGGGCGCACGGTCCGCCAGCTCCGCGAGGAACGCGGCTGGAGCCAAAGCCAGCTCGCGGGTGCTGCTGGCATGACCCAATCTGCGGTGGCTCGTTTCGAAGCTGGCGGTACCGTGCCGAGTCTGCCGGTGCTCGACCGCCTTGCTGGCGCATTGGACGCCAACCTCGTGGTACAGATGACCCCGCGCGTTCACGTCGCCTAGCCGCCGCGAGGCGTAGCTCTCGGCCAAGAACGCGGCAGCGTATGGCGGTGGTTACCGGGCGGCTCCGGCAAGGTAAGCCGCGACGATGTAGGTCGCGTGGCGATCGAGAGACACCCTGGCTCGGTCGTAGCGCATCGTCGTCCGCGGGTCAGCATGGGAAGCCGCCTCTTGCACATCACGCAACGGCACACCGGCGTCCAGGGCAGCAGTGATAAATGCATGGCGCAGGGTGTGCGGCCCGATCGGCTTATTCACCGCGCTCAATACCGAGCGCGTCGATGTCCGCCCCTAATGCCTCGGAGATCCGTAACCCGTTGATCGCCAGCAGCGAGATCAACGCATGCTCCTGAGCTAGACCCAGACCGGCGGCAACTAATAGGGCACCGACCTCATTACGGTCCAATCCGATCGCATGTGATTCGTAGTCCAGCCGGGGTCGGCGGACGTGAACGGCCGGTGAGTGCTCGAGCAATTCTTCCTCGACGGCGTAGCGGTAGAACCCAGACACCCTGCACAGCCGGCGAGCAATCGTCGCCCGCGCCCGTCCGCGGGCCTCCATGTCACGACCGAAACACTCAATGTCGGGGCGGCGAGCCGCGAACAGATGCAGACCGTGCTGCTGGCACCAACTCGTGTACTGACGCAGATCCAGCGCGTAGGCCTCACGGGTCAGACCGCTATAACCGGCAAGGAAACCAGCCAACGCGAGACGTTCGCCGTCGCTGAACAACGGCTCGACATGCACCACGACCTCGGTCGCGGCAGAACTGATGGTGGTCATACCAACCTCCAGGATTCAGGCCAGAGCCCGGCGTCCCTGGAAGCGTCGTCGCTCCAGCACAACGGATGAAGCAACAAGCGTAAATCCAACGATCACGCCGCCCTACCGATCGATCTGCGCGGACCACCAACCACCGCGCTGAGCGCGATATCGACGGTTATCGCGCGTAGATCGCGGCATCGTCTGGATGGTCTTAGACGAGGCAAATCTCGTTCGTGAGCATGCGGCCTAGCCGACGCAGGGTGTTGCCGGGGCGCGGCCGCTAAAGGGCAGCGTCAAGAATTGCTTCGGCGGCGGCACGCGAAGAACTGGCGATAGAGGCGTCGTGGTCCATCCAGGCGGCGGTGATTCCGCCGTCGTAGATGATGTTGAGTTGGCGAGCGAGTTCGACGGGGTCGGCCGCGCCGGCCTCGACGCAAAGCGTGGTGAACAGGTTGCGGATCCAGGCGCGGAAGTCGTTGGCGGCGTGGGTAACTCGACTGGCGAGGGGGGCTTCGGCGAGGGCGGACACGAACGCGCAGCCGCGGAAGCCGGGTTGGGCGAATACCTGAGCTTGGACGTCGAACAAGGCGAGGATGCGTCGCCGCGGATCTCGGTGTCGGTTGACTTCGGCCAGGAGGCGCTCGGTAGTTCCGTCGTGGCGCGCCTGTAGGTAGGCGAGCACGAGTCCCTCCTTGTTGCCGAACAGGTTGTACAGCGACGCCTTGGCGACGCCCGCCCGCTCGAGGACCCGCTCGACCCCGACTGATTGAACGCCCTCGGAATAGAAGAGTTCATCGGCCGCGGCGAGCAGACGTTCGCGGGCCGACGCGCCGGACCCGTTCCTCGGGTGATCCGAGTCACTCAAGTACGTGGAGCTGGCATCCGAGATCTTGGTCATGATGGTCACTATAACGATCGGTCTAGCTGATCTGAAGGCGGCCATCCGGAACGGTAGACCGTTTTTCTAGCAATGTTCGATGTAAGTGCGCTTGTCCACGGGGCTCGGCGCCCGTGACCGAATCCCAGATCGACCCAGGCCGGTCGTTCCACAGCTAGAACGAGCGGTACAGTCACGGCACCTCGAGAGGAGCAAGTATGACGGTTCAGCCGGACGCGGCCCCGCTGGTTGCGGTGGTGACGGGTGCAACTTCGGGAATAGGCAAGGCGGCCGCGCTGCGGCTAGCGGCGGACGGTTTCTCGGTGGTCGTGCACGGTCGCGACGCCCGGCGCGGGGCGGAAGTGGTCGCAGCGATCGAGGACAGCGGCGGCCAGGCTCGATTCGTGGCGGCCGACCTCACTGACGCGAGCGAGATCGCGGGCTTCGCCGAGCAGCTCGGCGATATCGATGTGCTGGTGAACAACGCAGGCATCGCCTGGTTCGGCCCGACCGCTGGTCTCGATGTGGCGACCTACGACCGGTTGTTCGATGCGAACGTCCGTTCGGCGTACTTCGTCGTCGCCGCCGTCGCCCCGAAGATGGTCGCCCACGGCCGCGGCAGCATCATCAACATCGGCAGCATGGCCGGCCAGATCGGAATGGCCGGCGGCGCCGCGTACAGCGCGACCAAGGCATCGCTGGCCTCATTCACGCGTTCGTGGTCAGCTGAGTACAGCCCGTCCGGCGTGCGGGTGAACACCGTGTCGCCCGGCCCGGTCTATACCGCGGTGCAGCCGGCGGAGCAGACCGCGGCGATCGGCACGACGACCATCTTCGGACGGGCGGCACAGACCGATGAGATCGCCGAGGTGATCGCGTTCCTGGCCTCGAACAAGTCCAGTTACGTCACCGGCGCCATCTACGCGGTGGACGGCGGGCGGACGGCGATCTGACCATGTCACCCACTGATCCCTTCTCGTTGATCGGCCAGCGCGCATTGGTCACCGGCGCGACGAACGGTATCGGCCGAGCCAGCGCGGTCGAACTGTCGCGCTTGGGCGCCGCGCTGGTGATCCACGGACGCGACGCAGACCGCGGCGCCGCCGTGGTCGTCGAGATCGTTGCGGCTGGCGGCGTTGCCGAGTTCGTAGCCGCCGACTTGACCGATCCGGACGGCGCGCGCGCTCTACTCGACCAGGTCGGTGACGTCGACATCCTCGTCAACAATGCAGGATTCTCGTGGTGGGGGCCGAGCGATGAACTCGACGCTCAGGGCGTCGACAGTCTCTTCGCGGCCAATGTTCGAGCGCCATATCTGCTGACTGCGGCCCTGGCCGCCCGGATGGCCGAACGCGGCGACGGCGCAGTTGTCAACGTGTCGAGCATGGCGGCGACGGTCGGGCTGCCACGCGGCGCGGCCTACAGCGCGACGAAGGCAGCGGTCGCCGGGATGACTCGTTCGTGGGCAACCGAGTACGGCCCGCACGGCGTGCGCGTCAATGCCGTGGCGCCGGGACCGGTCTACACCGGCAGCCAGGCTGGAACCGAACGCATCACCGCGCTCGGCCAGAGCACGATCCTCGGCCGGGCCGCCCAGCCGGAAGAGATCGCCCGAGTAATCGGCTTCCTGGCCTCGCCCGCGGCCAGCTACATCACCGGAGCGATGATTGCCGTCGACGGCGGTCGCACCGCGATCTGACCACGATCGAGAGGACCCGAATACATGACGATCCGCATCTACGCGACGAGCGTCGACGCCGCCGACGCGGCGACGCTGGCGACCTTCTGGGCCGCTGCGCTTGGACGCGACCTGAATCCCGGAGCAACCCCAGAGTCAGCCTCGCTCGCCGCCGCGAACGGCGATCATCCGATCTTGTTCCACGGTGTGCCCGAGGCAAAGACGGTGAAGAACCGGCTCCATCTCGACCTGATCACAACCGACTTCGAGACCGAGTTGGCGCGGTTGCTGAGCCTGGGCGCCACCGAGTTGGCGAGCTTCCCGGCCTGGACGACACTTGCCGACACAGAAGGCAACGAGTTCGACCTCATCCGCGGCTGACCGTTCAACCACGACAAGCGCGCGCCGAGGAGACCCTATGACCAGCAACGAGCCGTCCGAATACCGGCCAAGCGCCAGCGAACGAGCGCGCGATCAGGTCGCTCGATACGAGGCCAGCGACGGCACCGACGGCGGCGAGCTCGACGGCCGGCCGGTTGTCATACTGACGACCCGCGGGGCGAGCAGTGGTGCGCTGCGCAAGACCCCGATCATGCGCGTCGTGGATGGCAACAGCTATATAGCCATTGCCTCGTACGCGGGGAACCCCCGCAATCCCGCGTGGTACTACAACCTGAGCGCCGACCCCGAAGCCGAGATCCGCGACGGCGCGCGGCGCGTACCGGTACGGGCCCGGGAGGTTTCCGGTGACGAGAAGGCGCGAGTGTGGGCGATCGCCGACGGCGGCAATCCGGCCTACGCCCGCTACCGGGCCGCCGCAGGACGCGACATCCCCGTGTTACTGCTCGAACCAAGTCCATAACTGAAGCACGCCGTCAGCGCCCGCTGGCCACGACGTCCAACATCGCTCGCGGCAGTCGCGGCCCACCCAAGCCTCCGCGCAAGTCCGACGGTCCCGCCCGCAAAGAACTGATCGCTCCAACCGGGCACGACCGCGCACTACCTGCGGCAGATCAGATCGCGTGCGCTCGTGCGCTCGCACATAAAGACCCATCTGAGCGTCAAGCGCGAAGGCTCGTGCCGCGCATAGCGACGGATCCCGCGTGTTTATTGAGGATCACGTCGGCGGTCGGCGCGGCGCGGGGCAAACCGCGTTGGTAGTCATTGCGATACTGGGGCGGAGAGATCGGCGACGACGAGACCGGAACCGCGCCGGTGACCCGCTCCAGCGGCCGCAGGCGCACAGGTCGGCGTCCGCGATGCGGCCGACTAACGAATGCGCCACGCCGTCACGAGTGGGCCTTCGTCGCGGTTCGCGAGAACGATTGGGCCCCACGAGGCCTACCAACATGCCAGAGACCGCGGCAAACTACACGCCTGTCGCTGCGCGGCGTGGGCACCCGCTGGACCCGGATCCTCTGGCGTTGCTGGATCGACGGCACAACCATATGACCGGCCCTGCACCTGAAGAACACGCAGCCGCAATCACGGACTGACAAATCGAAATCGCTTCTGCTCCCTAGCCCTGCCATGACCGCGAGCCGCTCTGCCATGCCGACAAAGCGGGCCTGTCGCTGCGCCTTCTGACCTCGAGGTGGACAGCGGAGTCTCCTACCACGGCATCAGGACGGGAGGATGTTGATGACTCTCGCTAGAACCACCACGAGCACGGATAGTGAAATCAGCGACTGTAACGCCATCAGTGCCTTCGCGCGGATCGTGAGTGGCATTGTGTCCGTCGGGCTAAAGGCGACGGCGCTGGTGAAGGCTAGATAGAGATGGTCGGGGAATCGAGGTCGCCAGCCCGGGGCGGCGAGGCCTGCCGTCGAGGTCTGCGGGAACTGGAAGTCCGGATAGGGCACCGGATCGCCTGCTCGTCCGGCCGGACCGCCGCCATCGAGTTGCCAGTAGAGCAGCCCGAAAGTGATGACGTTGGCCATGAGTACCAGCGAACCGGCGATCAGCAGCCGACTGGCACTCAATGCGACCCCATCGACCTTGCCGCCGTCAAGGACGAGCACGACGAGCCGGCCCGTGGCGATGGCGTTGGCCCCAATGAGCACGCCAAACAGCAACAGAATGGTGGGCCGCAGGCGCCGGGGAACCGGGCCCGGCTTCGCCGCGATGATCAGCATGACCAGGAATGCGACGGTCTCGATGATGGGGACGAGCGACGGGGGCCCGACTCGGTCGCTGGTCGGTATTAGCACCTGCGGCAGGATCGCGACGACGATGGCAACCAGCGGCCAGGTGTAACTCTCCTGCGCGCGCTCCGTGCGGCTGCCGCCCTCCTCCGATCGCGGATCAGGTTCGGTGCTCATCCGTACTGGATATCACAGGGTCGATGATTTTCGTCCGGATGTGGTGGCGTGAGTGGCAGGTATCCGCGATGGTCCGGCGATTGAAGGCCGGGGATTTCGGAGTCAACGGCAAGCGAAAGAGTGACCAGTTGTCGGCGCGCGGCGATCAGTTTCACTTGCTGCCGACAAACAGAGGTCAGCACCGTGACCGGAAGGTTTCGAGCGACAGATAGCTAGTCAAGCTGCGGATAATTCGAGGGCGTCAGTCGGGCGCTGTACGAGCCGAGGGATGGCCATGCATGGCCGCCAGCCGAACCACAATCTGCGGACCGGCAGCCACGCACGAACAAGTCTCAGTTGCGTAGATTCCAGCGAACGTTGCAGAAAGTAGCAGCACGCGAGACTTTCGCCGGCACAAACCACGGCGGAGATCCTGCTCAGTCTGCTGCGGTAAACGCGGCGTCGATCGACGACATCTTTTGCACGAGGCGGAGCGTTCCGGGTATCTGCCTGAAGCCGTGATGCCTGTAAAACGCGCACGCCTTCTCGTGCAAGGCATCGACAACGACGAACCGCGCGCCGACGTTGCGGGCAGCCAACGCTGCACGTTCTAGCGCGTCGGCAAGGAGTGCGCCACCGAGGCCCTGATCGTGAGAATTCTTGTCGAGGGCCAACCGGGCCAGCAGGATGGCGGGTATATCGATCGGGCTCCCGTGGCCGAGAGACTTCGGGAGGGCGTCACGCTGCAAGACGTGGGCCATCAACGAGTAGTAGCCAATCACGACGGTCGTATCGACCTCGGTCCAGACGAATGTGCGAGTGATACCCCGTGCGTCTGACCCCAACGCGGATGTGATCAGCCACCCATCAAGGGCTGGTTCGCCAGAGTCAAACCCCGTCAGTGTGTGGCGCGTGTCGTCCAGTGAGGTCGATGAGAGCACCGGCATTCAGAACTGGGCGGCGCGAGCGCGGGAGCGCTTAGCAGCCTTTACGAGCGCTGGGTTCACCTCAGCTGGCTCGTCGAGAGAGGCGATAAGGTCGTCGAAGAACCCGGCAGGGACGCTCGTGTGTGTTTCGTGCTGGCGAACAACCTCATCAGCACGCTCTGCCGCGGCGACGATGACGAAGTTGCTGACACTCGTGTCGTCCAGGGCGGCGGCGCTCTCAATACGTGCTTTCATCTCAGGTGAGACACGAACCTCGATGCGTGCAGTTGCTGCCGACATGACGCCTCCTTTGTCCCGTACAAGTGTACGGACAAAGGAGCCTGCGGTCAAGTGAGCATTGCGTTGCGCGGCTAACCCGTCAACCACTGCCGCAGAACGAACTCGCACTGGGCGAGTTGGGCGGTGGGGACGAACTCACCCGGCGTGCCCGCGACCGATGGGTCGCCGGGGCCGAAGGCAACGGCGTGCACATCGAGGGACGCGTAACGCGCGTGCGCAACGCTAGCGTCGGTGACCGGGGCGACGTCGGTGAGTCCGATCAGCCGCTGCGCCCACGGATGATCCAGCGCCCCGCCACTGACGGAACAGACGGCGGAGTTCGTGGGCTCGGCCAGCAGGACGAAGTCGGACTCGCGCAGCTCGTCACCAAGGCCACTGAGCCCCGCCGCCTCCTGTCCACCGGCGTAGTAAATAAAGGTGACATCGCGGCTGTAGCTGGGCATAGCGGCGGCCTTGAGGGTCACCGCCAGCGCACCCTTGGCATCGCTCGCGCCGGGGCCGACGAGCTTGCCCATCTCGACATAGGCCAGCGGATCCTCCTCCGACGCGACGTCGAGGTGCCCGGCAACGATGACCCGCTCGTCGTGCCCGGCATTCGTGCGAGCGATGACTGCGTCGCCTGCTCGCTCTACCTCCAGATGGGTGAGGTTGCGCAGCGCTGCCTCAATGGAATCGGCGAGTGCGCCCTCGCGGCCGAGGGGCGAGGCGATGTTGACGAGCGACATGGTCAGCGACTGGACGTCGAGAGCGAGCACCAGCGGGAACACGAGGTCGTCCATGCGTGCACCCTCTCACAACGAAAGTTGATCTCCCGGGCTCCGCCTCGTCGCCTCGCGACAAGGCGACGTTCACCAATCGTTCAGATCGGTCCAATTATCTAGGTAAATGCGCCCCGATATCCGTCGTGTCCTGGTTGGTCTCTTCTGCCTGATTCTCGGGCTCGGGTCGCTCGTGGTCCTCGGGCCAGGGGCTCAGGCCGATCCCGGCCCCACCCCGCCCGGTCATCTCGTCATCTCCGAGGTCAACGGAGACCAGTCGGGCGTGTACCGCACCAACTGGGTGGAGCTCTACAACCCGACCGACTCCGCGATTTCGCTCGGCACCGTCGACACGTCGACCACGCCCGCGACGGTCACCCCGAGCTACTACCTCTGCTACGCCAGCCAGGCCGGGACCACCTGCACCAGCCCGTACAAGTTGTATGGAACGGTCATGGCGCACCACCACTTCCTGGTGGAGATCTATGACGCGGGCGGTTCGCTGCCTGCCCTGCCGACCGGGGTCACGGCGGATCTGAACTTCGGCAGCACGGATGCCACCGTCAACCCCTCTCAGCAGGCGGCGAAGAACATCGGTGGTTTCTCCACCGGTGGGCAGCTCCTCCTGCTCGACGCCTCGGTCGACGCCACGGGCGCGTACCCGACCACGGCCAACTACTCGCCGTCGGCCTATAGCTCCACCAACCGCAACCTCGCCGACGCCAGCATCAACCCGTCACCGGTAGTGGATGCCATCGGCTTCACGCCCACGTCGACTGCGTCCACCCTCGCCGGTACGGAAGGTTGGACCAGTACGACCGCTGTCCACTCCGCGCCGGTCCAGGATGCGTCGCACTGGGATGAGCGCAAGTTCGTCGACGGCATCCCGCAGGACACCAACGACAACGCCGCGGACTTCCAGGTCAGCCAGCGTGACCCGATCTCGCAGACGAGCAGCCGGGTTGCCGTCGCGTCCATCAGCGACACCACCATCGCGAGCAGCCAGGCCATGACTCCGATCACCGTCGCCGGCTCCAAGGGCATCGGCACGCTGAGCTATTCGGCCACCGGGCTGCCCGACGGTGTCTCCATCGATTCCGGCACCGGCATCATCAGCGGCACCCCGGCGGCGGCTGACACGATGGGCGCGTACCCCGTCACGGTCACCGCCACGGACCAGACCCCTGGCACCCCCGACACCGCGACGACATCGTTCACCCTGACGCTCAGCGATGACCTGCGGGTCGACGCGATCTCGAACGTGTCGAACAACAAGGGCGCTGCTCTACCGCCCATTCAGGTACAGCCCCACGGCGGCACGCCGGCCTACAGTTACGCGGCCACCGGCCTGCCCGCCGGCGTGAGCATCAACTCGACCGGCAGCATCAGCGGCACCCCGACCGGCGCGGTCGGCAAGTACTCCGTGCACGTCAGCGTTACCGACAGCGGTACCGGCACTGGGAGCAATGCTCAGCAGACCGTATCCGCGGACTTCACCTACACCGAGCTTCCGTCGCTCACCGGCCCCGCCGCTGGTGACCCGCTGGCCGGTCTGACGGTCAACGAGGTCAAGGCGACCGGCACTCCAGCGAACGACTTCGTCGAGGTCTACAACACGGGCAGCGCCCTGACCGGCGCATCGCTCGACCTCGCCGACAAGTCCGGCGCGGTGTACCACGCGACCGGGCTGAACATCGCCGCCGGTGGCTACGCCGTCGTCAACGGCTCGGACCTCGACGCCGCGGGACTCGACCTCGCCGCCAGCGACACCCTCTATCTGACCGAAGCCGGCGACAACACGCTGCTCGACCAAACCTCGTGGACGTCGTTCCAGACCACCTCTTGGGCGCGCTACCCCGACGGCACCGGCGACTTCGCCGTCTCCAAGCAAGCCACCAAGGGCGCGACCAACGCCGTCCCTGACTCGTTCGCGACCGACCACCTAGTCATCGCGGGGGTGTTCGGCGCCAACTCCGACACCGTCCGCTGGACGAACGACTGGGTCGAGCTCTACAACCCGACCGACAGTGCCATCTCGCTGGGCTCGATCGACACGACGACAACGCCGAACGCCACGGTCACTCCGAAGTACGCCCTGTGCTACCGCGGCTACTCGTCCACCGGCGCGTGCACCAGTCTCGTCAAGCTGTACGGAACCGTGGCACCGCACCATTACTTCTTCATCTGGTACGCGAACGCTCACACACCGGCGGACGACGGAACCTACCCAGCGGGCTTCACCCCTGACCTGGACTTCTCGGTGAAGACGCCGGGTAACGGCAACCAGGTCGGCAGCAACATGGGTGGCTGCAACACGGGTGGTCAGATCGAGCTGCTCGATGCCACGGTAGGCACGAGCGCCATCAACGGCGATTTGTCGTCGGCCGCCGCGAAGAGTGCGGGCGAAGTCGACGGTGTCGGCTGGATGAACGCCTCCACCAACCAGCCGACGGCAGCCGAGAGCAAGGGCTCGGACAAGGTCACTGGCCTCGACTCGGGCACGAACAACACGTGCGTCATCGCCAGGAACTTCGCCAATGGGTTCGCCGTCGACACCGATTCGAACAGCTCCGACTTCACGCCGGTCACGGACCTCGACGCCTTCACGCCCCACTCGCAGAACGACGATCGCGTGGCGATCACGCCTGTCGCTGACACCGAGATCTCGCTCAACGAGGCGATGGACCCCATTCACGTGCAGGCCAAGGCGATCTTCGGTGCCCTGAACTACACGGCAACCGGCCTCCCAGCCGGTATCACGATCGACCCGGGCACTGGGGTCATCGGCGGCACGCCGGACTCCGCCGACGAGCTCAAGGACTACCCGGTCACCGTCACCGTCAGCGACGGCGTGGCGGGCGACACCGCCACGGTTAGCTTCACCCTCAAGGTGAGCAAGGTTCTGCGCCTCGATTCGGTCGCAGACGTGTCCGTGGCCAAGGGCACTGCGCTCACCGCCATCAACGTGAAGGCGCACGGAGGCACGTCGCCGTACACCTACTCCGCTACGGGGCTGCCGGCCGGCGTCACGCTCGACCCGAGCACCGGTGTCATCTCCGGCACCCCGACCGGCGCCGTCGGCCGCTACGCCGTGCACGTGACGGCCACTGACAGCGGCGTGGGTGATGCCCAGGCATCGGTGTCGCTGGCCTTCACCTTCATCGAGCTCCCGCCGCTCGGCGGCCCCGCTTCCGGTGATCCGCTTGCAGGCCTGACCATCAACGAGGTCAGGGCCACCGGCACTCCCACGAACGATTTCGTCGAGCTCTACAACACGGGCAGCGCCCTGACCGGCGCATCGCTCAGCCTCGTGGACAGCGAGGGTGACACCTACTCGGTGCCCGTCCAAGACATCGCCGCCCACGGGTACGTGGTCATCGAGGGCTCTGCCCTGGACACCGCCGGGCTCGATTTGGCCGCCAACGACACGCTGTACCTGACCGAGACCAACGGCACCGTCCTCGATCAGACCTCGTGGACGTCGTACCAGACCACCTCGTGGGCGCGGACCACGGACGGCACCGGCGCCTTCGGCCTCTCGGCCTTTCCCACCAAGGGCAAAGCGAACTCGGGTCCCCCGGTGATCAAGCCGAACGACCTGCTGGTCTCCGAGGTCAACTACGACAACAACTCGACGGACTGGTACGAGTACAGCGAGGTCACCAACACCACCGACCACCCGATCGACTTCGCCGCCTACGGCCTCACGCTCACCAAGAGCGGGGCGGTCATGACGCTGCACGACCCGTCGGACACCACGCAGGCCTCGCCGACCGTCGACCCGGTGATCCCGGCGCACGGCACCCAGCTCTTCTGGTGGGTCGAGAACCAGTACTTCGGCGTCAAGACCACAGCCCAGTTCCTCGCCAACTACGGTCTCCCGGCGTCAACAAATGTGGTGCTGGCCTACGGGTTCACGTCGATGGCCAACTCCGGCGGTGATCACAGCTACTACATTTCGGTGAACCAGGGCGCCAAGACGACAATCTCCCAGGCCTGGGTCGACACCCCTTGCGCCGCCAACACGCTCAACGGGTCGGCCGTCTGCACGGCCACCAACGGTAACTACGCCGAGCACTACGAGGTGGCCGCCGACCGCACCAGTCCGGTGGCGGCGGTTTGGTACAACTCGCTGCACAGCGGCGGCGACGACATCAACTTCGTCCTGAAGAAGCCGCTCAGCAGCCCGAACACCGTCGACCTGGAGCAGGTCGGCTTCACCCGGGCGGTGAAGATCACCTCGGTCACGAGCGACGCGATCACCCTGCACAACACCTCGACTGCGGCGGTCGACCTCTCGGGTTACGTGCTGCAAAAGGACAGTGCCGGGGCCACCTACACGTTGCCGCCGGGCACCACGGTCGCGGCCGGTGCCGACCTCATCGTCGAGGCGAGCGACTCCAGCCTGACGTTCGGCGGTGACGACTTCGCGACCCTGCTCGCACCCAAGGGCTACGCGTACACCGACGGCATCGGCCTGGCGGACACGACCGGCCCGTTCCTGCACACGTTGGCCTACGACGCGAGTTCCGGAGAGCCGCCCGTGATCGACCCCACGACGGGCCTGCCGTTGCCCCCGGCCGGCGGTCTGTACCGACCGGCGGGTGTGTCGGCGCAGAACGGTACGGTCTACGCCTCCAACACCGGCGACAACGTGGTCGCGGCCCTGGCCAACGGCGCGAACACCATCGTGGCCGGCTCGCTCGAGGGCTCGGGCGACACGGGCGACGGTGGCCCGGCGACGGACGCCTTCCTGTATCAGCCAGGGGGCACGGCCGAGGACGCGAAGGGTGACATCTTCATCGCGGACAGCGGTGACAACGTGATCCGCGAGATCACGACGGACGGCACAATCCACCTCTTCGCGGGCACTGGCGCCGCCGGTGGCGCGGCTGAAGCGGTCACGTCGACCAGCACGCCGACCACGGTCAATCTCTGGCACCCGCAGGGCGTCGCCGTCGACAGCTCAGGCAATGTCTTCATCGCCGACACCTTTGACAATCGCATCCTCGAAGTCACTACTGCTGGCGCGATCTCGGTCGTCGCGGGCACCGGCAAGGCCAGCTACACCGGTGACGGTGCGGCGGCGACCAGCGCGACGCTCTCGCAACCAGCCGGCGTGGCGGTGGACGCCAAGGACGACGTCTACATCGCGGACTCGTCGAACAACGTGATCCGTCGGGTCGACGCATCGACCGGCGTGATCACGACGATCGCCGGTGACTACGCCGCCGACCAGAAGGCCAACCAGTGCCTGGGCGGATTCACCGGTGACGGTGGCGTCGCCACCTCGGCCCAGCTCAACGACCCCCAGGCGGTCGCGCTCGACGGCGCCGGTGACCTGTTCATCGCGGACACGTTCAACAACGCCATCCGCGAGGTCACGCCGGACGGCACGATCACGACTCTCGTGAACGCCAGCGCGGTTGCCGGTGCTGAGAACACCAGCCCAACCGGGAGCGGTGCGGTCCCGGCATCGACACGCCTCAACACCCCCGAGGCCGTGGCGATCGACCGGAGCGCCAATGTGCTGTACCTCGCCGATACGCGCAACAACGCCATCGCCGAAGTGAGCAATGCCGGCCACAGCGGCAACGCGTCCGGTCCGGTCGAGTCGGCGGCCGCCCTCGCGATCTCGAGTTCACCCGCAGCGACCAACGCCTGCGCGGCACTCGTGAATGGCCCCGTCGCGTCCGTCTCAGTTCCAACCATCAGCGGCACGCCCGCGGTCGGGGCGAAACTGACGGCAAGCGCAGGCACTTGGACGCCGACGCCGGATTCGTTCACGTATCAGTGGCTGCGCGATGGTGTGGCGATCGACGGCGCGACCCAGTCGACGTATGACGTGGCCCTCGATGACGGCAACCACCTCGTGTCGGTTGCGGTGACGGCGAGCAAGGCGGGCTTCGGCTCGGCGACCGCGACGTCAGCGTCGGTGACCGTGGCGGTGCCGAGCCTGATCGCCGGCACACCAAAGATCAGTGGCACACCGACGGTGGGCTCGACCTTGACGGTGAAGCCAGGCACCTGGACGCCCACTCCGGATTCGTTCACCTACCAGTGGTTGCGTGACGGCAAGCCGATTGCCGACGCGACGAGCGCGACGTACACGCCGAGCTCGCCTGACAAAGGTCACAAGATCTCGGTCACAGTGACGGGGACGAAGTCGGGTTACGCATCGGCCAGCGCCACCTCGGCGGCTGTCTCGGTAACGGGTGCGTCGAAGACCCTGACCACCGACCGCCCGATGATCTCCGGCACCTTCCGGGTCGACGAGAAGCTCACCGCGGACCCGGGGACGTGGAAGGCCGGGTCGAGCAAGCTGCCGGCGTCGGATCTGACCTATCAGTGGCTGCGCAACGGCCGCGACATCGCAGGTGCGACGAAGTCCACCTACACCCTGGTCGCCGCGGACAACGGCACGCAGGTTTCGGTCACGGTCACCGGTAAGTACCCCGGCTATGAAACCGCGTCGAGCACTTCGAGCTCGCACACGGTCGCCGCCGGCCTGCTCACGACCGCGGCGCCGACGATCTCCGGAACGTTCCGGGTCGATGAGAAGCTCACCGCGAACCCGGGGACGTGGAAGGCCGGCTCGAGCAAGCTGCCGGCGTCGGATCTGACCTATCAGTGGCTGCGCAACGGCCGTGACATCGCAGGTGCGACGAAGTCCACCTACACCCTGGTAGCTGCGGACAACGGCACGCAGGTCTCGGTCACGGTCACCGGTAAGTACCCCGGCTACGCGACCGCGTCGCGGACTTCGACCTTGCACACGGTCGCCGCCGGCCTGCTCACGACCGCGGCGCCGACGATCTCCGGCACCGCCAAAGTAGGTAGCACTCTGACCGCGAAGCCGGGTGTGTGGAAGGCCGGCACGGACACGTTGTCAGCCTCCCACTTCACCTACGAGTGGGATGCGAACGGAAGGCGGATCGCGGGCGCTACCCAGTCGAGCTACAAGATCGCTTCGTCCTACCTGAGCCAGAACATCACGGTGATCGTGACGGGCAGCAACCCTGGCTACGCGACTGCATCCAGGACCTCGAAGGCCACCGCAGCGGTCAAGAAGTGACGCCCACCCGCGACGAACGAGAGAAAAGAATCATGACCCAGAACAGCGACAACCTCCTCAACAAGCCGGTCTCGCGCCGCTCCGTGATCGTGGGAGCTGCCGCGATTGCCGGCGCGTTGGGCATGGCCGGGCTACTCCCGGAGCGCCTGGCCAAGGCCGCGTCCGCCGCACCGCCCAGTGGCGGCTTCGACCTGTCGAAGGTCAAGCACGTCGTCTACCTGATGCAGGAGAACCGATCGTTCGACCACTACTTCGGCACCTTCCCGGGCGTCCGCGGTTTCGACGACCCGACGGCGATGACCCTGGCCAACGGCAACTCGGTCTTCCAGCAGCCCGACCCGGCGAACCCGGACGGCTACCTCGAGCCGTACCACATGGACACCACCACCACTGGCGCGGCCGCGGTTCCCTCGCTCAGCCATGACTGGCGAGACCAGCACGCCGCGTGGAACAACGGCGCGATGGACGGCTGGCTGCTCACCCACGTCGCCTCGGACGGCGACGTCAAGGGCTCCTTCACGATGGGTTACATGGAGCAGCAGGACATCCCGTTCCATTGGGCGTTGGCGGAGAAGTTCACCCTCTGCGACAACTACCACTGTTCGGTGATGGGTCCCACCTATCCGAACCGCGCGGTCTGGATGTCGGGCACCAACGACCCGACGGGCACGCAGGGTGGACCGATCCTCGAGACGGTCAAGCCGAACGTCCTGCAGTGGAAGTCAGCCGCCGAGGTGCTCTACAACGCGGGCTACACGGTCAAGACTTACACCAGTTCGGGTTCGTACAACTACTTCAGTTGGTGGAAGAGCTTCGCAACCACGGGTCAAGTTGACACCGCTCTCTACAACCGGGTCATGCAGAACGGAACGCTGTTCGGCGATGGAAAGGGTGGCATCGGCGACCCTGCGAGCCCGACGGCGGCCTCGACGGCGTACCTCGGCTTCGAAGAAGACTGCGCCAACGGAACGCTCGCCGATGTGACCTGGCTGTTCCCGGACGGTCCCTACGCTTCGGACGAGCACCCGCCGAACACGCCGGCTGCCGGTGCGTACTTCCTCGCGTCCAAGCTCGAGGCGCTCGCCGCGAACGAGGACCTGTGGAACTCAACGGTGTTCATCATCAATTACGACGAGAACGACGGCTTCTTCGATCACGTCCCACCACCCGTGCCGGACCGCACGAAGTACCCCGACGAATACGTCACGGTGCCGTCACCGCGCGGCACGCCCGGTGGCGGACTGCCCAGCGGTTCGGGCTTCCGCGTGCCCTGTTTCATCATCTCGCCGTGGACGGTCGGCGGGCACATCTACTCCCAGGTCGCCGACCACACCTCGCCATTGCAGCTCATCGAAGCCATCACCGCAGCCGGTGGCCTGAACGGCACTCCGTCAACGCAGGCGGCCGGCCGTACCGCGGTCACCTTCGACGCGATCACGCCGTGGCGCCGGGCGACCTTCGACGACCTCGCCGGGGTCTTCCAGGATGCCGCGCTGCCGGCACCGACGGACGCCCAGTTCGACCAGGACACCCGGCAGGCCAACTACCTCGCGCAGCTCACCGCGTCTGCGCAGCCCATGCCGCCGCGCCCGGGCGCGGCGCAGTCACTGCCGCACCAGGATCCGGTGGAAACCCCGGTCTCGCCGTCCTCGCCGACGAGTACGCCCGCCGCGCCCGCCAAGCCGGTGGCCAAGGCAACGGTGACCAAGGTGACGACCGCTGTCGCCAAGGTGCCGAGCACCAAGGCGACCGGCAGCTACAAGGTGTCCATCTCCGTACCCAGCGGCCACGCCGTAGCGACCGGCACAGTCACCATCACGCTGAAGCTGGGTTCGACGACGCACACCGCTACGGGCAACCTGTCCGGCGGTGCGGCGACGATCCCGCTCGGCAACCTTGGCAAGGGCACCTGGGCGGTGGCCGTCTCGTGGCCAGGGGACGCGAATTACGTCGCGGCCAGCGCGACCGGCACGGCCGTGAAGGTCACCAAGTAGTCCTGTACTTCAAGCACCACAGCACAGGTCGGTCCCGAGGAGCTGCTCTCCCCGGGACCGACCCTGTCTCGTCGAGGCGCCACGGAGAGCGCCCAGAAATGGCTCTAGTCTCGATCGCCTTGCTGCCGCGTTAGACGCCAACCTCGTCGTGCAGATGACCCCACGAGTGCGCGTCGCGTAGCAGCCACGAAACCAGCCTTTCGGCGCCGTCCAGTGGATAGAAACGGCCTCCGAGCTCTCTCCGCCATCGCTGGTGCAGGCCGGCGTTGGAGTGTTGACTTTTCGGGGTGAGCGCCCCGCGAGTCGCGCCAACGCGCTCACCTGAAAGTGGAGGTGGATAGCGATGGCCGAGGAGCGCTACGACGTAATCGTGATCGGGACGAGTCAGGGCGGACGGTTCCTCCCTGTCGAGCTCGCGAAGGCCGGCCGGAAGGTGGCGCTCGTTGAGCGTGACCAACTCGGCGGCGTCTGCGTCAACACCGGGTGCACTCCAACCAAGACGATGGTCGCCAGTGCGCGCCTGGCCTATCAGGCGCGTCGCGGCGCGGAATATGGCGTGCGCACCGGTCCGATATCGGTCGATCTTGCCGCGGTTCGCGAGCGCAAACGGGCGATGGTCGCGGGCGCGCGCCAGAACTACGCGAGCCGCCTCGGGCAGCCCGGGCTCGATCTGATCGAAGGCGAGGCCCACTTCACGGGCCCGAAGGCCGTAGAGATCGCCATGGCAGACGGCGGGTCTCGGCAGATCACCGCACCAGTGGTCGTCATTGATACGGGCACTCGGTCCAAGCCTCTTTCGATCACCGGGGCGGGGGACGTCCGCGTCCTCGATTCAACGTCCATCATGGAGTTGGACGAAATCCCGGACCACCTGATCATCCTCGGCGGCGGCTACATCGGGTTGGAGTTCGGACAGATGTTCCGCCGCTTCGGCAGCGAGGTCACCATCATCCAAAGCGCCGCCCGTCTCATGATGATCGAGGATGAGGACGTCTCGGACGAAGTCGCCGCAATCTTGCGCGATGACGGGGTCACGATCCTCACCTCTTCGACGCCGGTCCGGGTCGAGCCTGCCGACGGTGACCGCGTGCGCCTGACCGTCTCAACGCAGGACGGTGAGCGAACCATCGAGGGCTCGCAGCTACTGTCTGCCATCGGCCGCATGCCCAATACCGAAGCGCTCACCGCCGAGGCAGCCGGCATCGACCTCAACGACAACGGTTTCATCAAGGTCGACGAGCATCTAGAGACAACTGCCCCCGGCGTCTATGCGATGGGCGATGTCAAAGGTGGGCCCGCGTTCACCCACCTTTCCTACGATGATTACCGCATCTTGCACACCAACCTCCTCAACGACAAGAAGGTGCGCAGCACGCAGGACCGGATCGTCCCGTACACCGTGTTCATCGATCCGCAGCTGGGCCGCGTCGGCTTGACAGAGCGTGAGGCCAGAGCGCAAGGACGTGCGGTTCGAGTTGCGAAGCTCCCGATGAGCGCGGTCATCCGGGCAATCGAGACCGGTGAGACGCGCGGTTTCATGAAAGCCGTCATCGACGCTGATAGCGGGCAGATCCTGGGCTGCGCGATCCTCGGCACTGAAGGCGGCGAGGTCATGACAATGATCCAGGTCGCGATGCTGGGCAAGCTTCCCTATACCGCCATGGCAGATGCGATCTTCGCGCATCCCCTTCTTGCCGAAGGCCTCAACAGCCTCTTCGCCCAGTTCGTGGCCTGAGAAAGCTCGAGCCAGCAGGATCCGTATTCGGATCTGGACGCGTCAGTACGCAGCCAGGGACCGGTGCCGTGCGAGCATCGAACGATGTTGGCGGAGCGACGAATTCGAACCCGGACGCCCGAGTGGCGAACCATCTACGATCGCATCCAGGTCGCGATGGAGCTGACCTCACGTCTGAACGTCCTGCGGTTTAGCGACCTCGAGGCGCGTAACGCGCTGCTCAGGGAGCTGCTGGGCAAGTCGCTCCCCGATAAGGCCATCATCCATCCGCCGTTCTACTGCACGTACGGTCTCGGGATTGAGCTCGGCGAGCGGACTTCCGTAGGCCAGGCGTGTTCGTTCCTCGATCTTGGAGGCATCACCATCGGTGATCGAACGATGATTTCTCCGAAGGTCACCCTCATCACGGAGGGGCACCCCGTCGACCCGGCGGAGCGCTACAGCTTCATCACCCTGGCACCGATCGTGATCGAAGCGGACGTCTGGATTGGCGCAGCGGCGACCATCCTGCCCGGGGTGACGATTGGCCATGACTCGGTCGTCGGCGCGGGCGCGGTCGTTGCCAACGACGTACCCCCACTGACTGTCGTCACTGGTCCCGGCTACGTCGAGCGCCGGCGTTTGAAGCCTGCAGAGACCGGGCTCTAGGCGGTCGGGATCAGGCGCCGCTCGGTGCGCGGAACAGCCGAGCTACGTCCTCAGCTACAGCGCGCTCAGTCCTGCGACGGTCAACGCCTCAGCGGCCAGGCGATTGCCGGCCACGCGCCGGCGCGGCGCGATCCAGGAGCTGTTCCATCTCGGACAGCTCTTCAGCAAAGACATCCCGCCGGGTGCGCGGACCGCACGAGCGCAGCAACCGGGCATAGTCGCCGGCCGCCTTGCTTATCCGCTCAGCCAGACCCCCGGACGCTGGACGAGCTCCGAAATCGTCGGTGGCTGCGTACACCCCGGTCGGCGATACCACCGCGTGCAGGTAGGAGAACATCGGACGCAACGCGTGTTCCAAAACCAGCGAGTGACGCTCGGTGCCGCCGGTCGCCGCAATCAGCATCGGCATGTCCGACAAGCTGCCCTCGGGTAGTACATCGAAGAACGACTTGAACAGGCCGCTGAACGACGCGTTGAACGCCGGGGTGACGGCGATCAGCCCGTCGGCGGCCGCGATGGTGTCAAACGTCTCCTGGAGCTCGTTCGTCGCAAAACCGGTCAGCATCGCGTCCATGATCGCCCGGCCGAACCGGCGCAGCTCGATCACAGAGGCGGCTACGTCCGCGTCACCGGCGACCAGCTCGTCCTGCACCGCTCGGCTGATCAGGTCAGCCAGCAGCCGCGTCGAGGACGGCTCGCGCAGCCCGCCACTCACGATTGCCAGTGTCGTCATGTCCGATCCTCATCCCCGTCGGCGGGTGGTCTCACGTCTTCGGCCTCGCGTGTGCCCCCATCATCGTCCGCCTCGGCGCGTTCCGCAGCAGCCGCCGCAACCAGTGACTGGTGCGTCGGGGCGTCCGGTACGTGCTCACCTCGTCCGATCGCGAACTCCTTGCGCAACACCGGCACGACCTCCTCGCCCAGCAGATCAAGCTGCTCCAACACCGTCTTCAACGGCAGCCCGGCATGATCGATCAGGAACAATTGACGTTGGTAGTCGCCCACATACTCACGGAACCCCAACGTGCGCTCGATCACCTGCTGTGGCGACCCGACCGTCAATGGGGTCTCGGCGCTGAATTCCTCCAGCGACGGACCGTGACCGTACACGGGGGCATTGTCGAAATAGGGCCGGAACTCAGCGACCGCGTCCTGGCTATTCGGGCGCATGAACACCTGACCACCCAACCCCACGATTGCCTGGTCTGCTCGGCCCTGCCCGTGATGCTCGAACCGTTGCCGATACAACCGCACCATTCGCTCGGTGTGCGAGGCCGGCCAGAAGATGTGGTTGGCGAAGAATCCGTCGCCAAAGAACGCTGCCAACTCGGCCACCTCTGGCGTGCGGATTGACCCGTGCCATACGAACGGCGGCACTCCATCCAAGGGCTGCGGCGCCAGGGTGAACCCCTGCAGCGGGGAACGGAACTTTCCGCTCCAATCGACCACTGGTTCCCGCCACAATCGGCGAAGCAACCCGTAGTGCTCCACCGTCAAAGGCACCGCCGTCCGGATGTCCTGTCCGAACCAGGGATAAACCGGGCCGGTGTTCCCTCGTCCGAGCATCACGTCGACCCGGCCGTCGGCAAGATGCTGGAGCACGCTGAAGTCCTCGGCGATCTTGACCGGATCGTTCGTGGTAATCAACGTCGTCGACGTCGAGAGGATCAACCGCTCGGTCTGCGCGGCGATGTAGCCCAGCAACGTGGTAGGCGAGGACGGTGTGAACGGCGGATTGTGGTGCTCGCCGGTGGCGAAGACATCCAAGCCCACCTCCTCCGCCTTCTTCGCGATCGCCACCGTCGCCCGTATCCGCTCCGCCTCTGACGGCATGCGGCCCGTGGTCGGGTCAGCGGTCACATCGCCGACGGTGAAGATTCCGAACTGCATACCAGTCATCGGCGGTCCTCCGTCAAGCGGTCAGGTCTATCGCTCGATCCTCGTCCTCCGGGCTGTCACGGCGCAATCGTCTGAGACTGTGGCCCCCGCCCGTCGTCATGCTGCAGAGCCTCGACGGCGCCGAGAAGGTTGCGCAAGCCGGCCTCCTCGTGCTCGACGTCGATCGGGTCGAAGCGCCATTCCCGCTGCGGGCGTTGGAGTTCCTCCTCCGGATGGCTCGCTTCGGCCATCGCCAGTTCCGCCTCGACCTCAGCCTTCAGCGCGCGCAGCGGTTGGCTATCACGTCTTGGCATCGGCATCGGCATAGACGGTGCGCGCTCCGACGTCGGCGAGCCATCAGCTGCACTCGTGCACTCGAGCGGTACGCGCCCAGCGTCGACCAGCCCGAGCTGTACACCGCGCGCGGGCACGACCGCGTTGAGGGTCCAATCGGTTGCCGTGCGGGTTCGATTGCCCGGCAGCGAAAGGAGGTGATAGCCACGGGTGATCGTCTTGGCCGTAAGGCCAGCGAGGGGGATGTGCAACGGGTTCGCCGCAGCCTTGCCCCCGCCAAGGTCGACCACGAAGCCGAGATCGCGATGTCGATAGCTCTCGAGGTCCTGGTGCGCGAGGGACGCCGCGACGTTGCGGGCCACTAGCTTGCCTTGCCGCTGTGCATGCTGAGCGGTCATCCCGGTGATCGTCCCGGGGCGCGTGACGTCCGGCACGGCGGCACAGTCCCCGCACGCAAACACGTGCGCCTGGCCGCGGACCAGAAGGGTGTCGTGCACCTGGACCCGCCCCCGATCGGTAGGCAACGACAGTGCACCGACGAGTGGGTCGGGGCGAACACCGACGCACCAGATCAGCGATCGGGTGCTGATCTCCTCGCCGCTCGTCATGCGCAGGGAGTCCGGGCCTGCACATTCGATGGACTCCCGGAGGCGAATCTCGAGTCCGCGCCGGTGCAACACGCGCTCGGCAGTCCTCGACATGCGCGGGCTGAGTCCCGGCAGCAACTGGTCTGCCAGGTCGGCGATCACCCAGCGGATCGGCTGCTTTCGTAGCGCCCGGAGTTGGCGCACCAGTCGGGCAGTGAACAACTGGCCCTGGGCGGCGACCTCGGTGCCCGTGTATCCGGCCCCGACGACGACGAACGTGCACCTCGCGTCCCGTTCCTCGCGGTCATCCGTCGCAGCCGCAAGCTCCAGCTGCCGGGTGATGTGATCGCGCAAGTACAAGGCCTCGGAGATCCCACGGAAGCCGTGTGCGTATTCGGCGACCCCCGGGATGGGGAGCAGCTTGTTCACGCTGCCCGCCGTGAGCACAAGGCGATCGAAGTCGGTTGCGTGGCGCCGCTCTTCCGGATCGACCCATTCGACCCGGTGTCCGACGACGTCGACGTTGGTGACTGTGCCGAGCGCCAGCTTGACGTTCGGTAGCCGGGCGGACAGCGACACGCAGATGCGTCGCGGCTCGAGGATTCCCGCCGCCACCTCGGGCAGTAGCGGGAGGTACAGGAAGTAGTCGGTCGGGTTGATCAACACGATCTCGGCGTCCGGCGCGTACCTCTGCAACCTTCGAGCCGCGGTGAACCCGGCGAATCCGGCCCCCACGATCACGACCCGCGCCGCGCTCATCGGAACTCGGAGTTGGGGATAACCGTGGCCATCATGCGGCCACGACCCCGGGTCGTGGCGGCCGAGGACGGGAGACAGTGGTCCGGCGACATCTCACGATTCCTCCTCGATGAGTTAGTTGCTGGTGTTCCCACTCTCGCGCCGATGATCCGCGCTCGCCTCCGGGTCGGCCCCGGGCCCGACCCTGGGGTGGCCTCGACCCTGGGAGGGCCTCGCCCAGCTGACCGCCACTACTCGACTCGAGCCTCGCCCTGCCCGCCGATACGGGACGTCGCCTCGTCGAGCTCGTGACGTGAAGTTATGCCGAGCTTCGTGAACACGTTTCCCAAGTGGTATTCGACGGTTCGTGGGCTCAGAAACAACCGAGCGCCGATCTCCGGATTGGAGAGCCCGTCGCGCGCCATGCGGGAAACCTGAGCTTCCCTGGGGGTAAGGCGGGAGCTGGCGGCAAGGGCATCTTTGCGAATCTTCTCCCCCGTCGCCACCAGCTCGTGGCGGGCGCGGTCGGCGAACGCCTCGGCGCCCATCGCGGCGAACGCCTCGTGGGCGGCGCGAAGCTGTTTGCGCGCGTCGGTGCGCCGGCCCTGCCGTCGCAACCACTCGCCGTAGAGCAGCCAGGCCCGAGCGAGCTCAGTCCGGAGCCGGGTGCGGCCGAGGCGCTCGATCGCCTCGCGGTAGTAAGTCTCGGCGCTGTCCTGGTCGACGATGAGTGCGCGCGATCGAGCCTCAATCCCGAGCGCCCAATCGGTGCGGCTTGCGCCGGTCATCGTGGCGATCCAGCCGAAAGTCTCGGCCGCGAGCTCGGTCATTCCGCTGCGAGCGGAAGCTTCGATGAGCTCGGCCGCGGCCCAGTTAGCCACGCCCGGATACCGCAGGTGCGCATGCTGCTGGTCGTGAAGCGCATGGTGAGCGGCGGCCACCGCCTCTCGGTAACGGCCAAGGCCGTTGTTGAGCACCGCGTTCGCCCGCTCGGCGACGGCTAGACCGACCCCTTCGCCGCGTTGGGTCACGTCGGCGATGGTGTCTTCGATCAGCGCTGATGCCTCGCCCTGGCGCCCCCGCATTGCTGCTAAAGACAGGGCGGCATAGGGAGCGGGATTGCTTCCGGTCGCCTCGGTTACGGTCCGTATCTCGTCGATCAGCGACGATGCGGCGGCCAGGTCACCGGCGAAGAGCAGCAGGTAGGCCCGCATGCTCAGTGCCAGGGGAAGCTCCCCCAATGCTCCCGTCGATCGAGCGAGTTGGACGTACCGCTCGGAGAGCACGTCCCAGCGCTCGTCATCCCACAGGTGCAGGGCTACGACGCAGGCCAGCCACAGCCAGCGCAACTCCTCGTCGGTGGACATGCCGCTGCCGAAGGCTCTCAGCGCCTCGCGCAGGATGGGCACTCCGACCGCGTACCCGTCGGTGAAGTTGGCGGCCAAGCCGTCCAGGAGAAGATCCGGTGCGCGCATTGGGCTCATCGGCCGCGGCGCTGAACTGGCCGCGCGCGAAACCTCCAGTGCACCGCCTCCTGGGCTGGCCAGGAGGCCGGCGAACATGGCCGCGGACAGAGCGTCCAAGTACGTCGCCCTCGCCTGATCGGCGTCAATCGGTTCGAGCCGTTTGGCGGCCTTGAGCAAGAGGCCCGGTGCGTCGCGTCCCCGGTTCGTCACGAACGCGCGTTGGGCTCGCAGGACGTCCACCCGTGCCTGTTGGAGCTCGGTGAGCGGCCCGATCTCAGCCATGGCCAGCAGGTCCAGGGCCGCGTCGAACGCGCCGGCCTGGATCCTCGCCTGTGCGGCGGCCAGCGCCCGGCCGGCCCGTTGCGCCGGATCGGGAGACAACAACGCAGCCCGCTCGAGGAAGGCCGCCGCGGCGGGGAGTCCGCCTCGTGCGCGGGCACGGTCCGCCGAGCTCTCCAACTCGCCGGCGACGTACTCGTCCGGACCGCTTGCCGCGTGGGCGAGGTGCCAGGCGCGCCGATCGCCGTCGAGTGCCGGGTCGGTGACCTCGGCCAAAGCACCGTGCGCTTGCCGCCGTTCGACCGGCGTCGCCGCTCGATAGACCGCCGAGCGCACCAGGGGATGACGGAACGTGACCCGCTCTCCGAACTCAAGCAGGCCTCCGAGCTCCGAGGCCCGGGCAACGTCGATATCGACGCCGAGAAGCTGAGCAGCCCCATGCACCAGCGATGGCTCGCCCATCGGCTCAACGGCGGCGACCAATAGCAGGCGACGAACCTCGGGCGGCAGGGGTGCGAGCCGGCGGCGGAAGCTGTCTTCGATCCGGTGCACGACACTTGGCGCGCCCAGCGCGTCGGAATCACCAGCCAGGACGGCGTAGCTCGAGTCTTGCGGAAGTTCCAGTAAGGCAAGCGGATTCCCGCGCGTCTCGACCAGAATGCGGTCGCGAACCCTATCGTCAAGCGGTCCTGGAAGTGCCGCTGCAAGCAGGTCGCGCGCGTCCCCCGGAGGAAGACCGCCGAGCGCCAGCTGCGGCAGGTCGACCAGCGATTCGTCGTCGGTCGGTTCGCGCAGCGCGAAGACGAGCCCAACAGATTCGGCCCCAAGCCGACGAGCGACGAACCCGAGCGTCTGTGCGGACGTCCGATCAAGCCACTGCGCATCGTCGACCACGCAGAGGACCGGTCGTTCGCTGGCTGCCTCGGCCAACAGGCTGAGCACGGCCAGGCCCAGCAGGAAGCGCTCCGGCGGCACACCTGCGCGCAGACCGAACGCCGTGCCCAGCGCGTCACGCTGCGGGCTCGGGACGCGATCGAGGTAGTCCAGCAGTGGCGCGCACAGCTGGTGCAGTCCCGCGAAGGCGAGTTCGGAGTCCGCTTGCACGCCGACGGCACGGACGACCCGGCATGCGGACGCCCGGCCGACCAGGTAGTCCAGGAGCGCCGACTTTCCGATCCCGGCCTCACCTCGGATGACCAGCGACCGACTGATCCCCTTCTGCACATTGCCCAAGATGTGGTCGAGCGCCCGACATTCGGAACGCCGATCCACCAACATGTGGTGACACTACCCCGTTGATCGAAGGCCGGTAGGGGCTGTTTATGGCGGTTTCGTGCAGGCAACGACGAGCAATTGGCCTGGGTCCGGGCTTTGAGTCCCCTGTACGGACCTGGGGTCCCGACCCAGGTATGCCCGGGTACGAGCAGGGCCCAAGCCGGACAGTATTGATCGATCCGCACGGCCGAACGAGGAGGCGTGATGATCGGACTGTTCGCCGTTGGTGACCGGACGAAGCACGAGAGCCAGAGCGTGGACGATGCTGCCATATCCCCGCTGCCGACCACTAGCTCGCCGCGATGTGCCATGTCTGGGTTGCTGGGTCGCCGCCGGGAATGTGCCGCGGTGGACAAGCTCCTCCTCGAGGCGCGAAGTCGGCGCTCGGCCACGCTTGTCGTCACCGGCGAGGCGGGGTGCGGCAAGTCGGCGCTGCTCGAGTACGTACGGAGGACTGCGAGTGATTTTCACGTGCTCGACTGCTGTGGCGTCGAATCCGAGATGGAGCTTGTCTACGCGGGCGTGCACCAGCTTTGCTCATCGTTGCTGGGTCCGATGGATCGGTTGCCCCAGCCGCAGCGCCTCGCCCTGCATTCCGCGCTGGGTATGGTCGCGACTTCCGAAGCGCAGGATCGATTCCTTGTCGGCTTGGCCGTCCTCAGCCTGTTCGCCATGAAATCAGCCAAGCAGCCGCTGCTCTGCTTGGTGGATGACGCTCAATGGCTGGATCAACCGTCCTTGCAGACCCTGGCCTTCGTCGCTCGACGGTTGGCCGCCGAACCGATCGCGGTCGTGTTCGGGCTGCGTGAGGGTGCCGCGGTGGGCGACTTGACCGGGTTGCCCGCACTCTCGTTGAGCGGCCTAGGCCGGGCCGATGCCCATCAGTTGCTCGCGTCGTCGGTTCACGCGCCGCTGGACGAGCACGTTCGCGACCGCATCGTGGCCGAGGCGCACGGCAACCCGCTGGCGTTACAGGAGCTGCCGCGCGGGTGGTCCCCCGATCGGCTGGCAGGTGGCTTCGTGATACCCGGCGCCAGTTCGCTCAGGACTCGCATCGAGCACAGTTTCCTGCGCCGGGTACACGCCCTGCCTCCCGACACCCGGCTACTACTGCTTGCAGCCGCCGCTGAACCGGTCGGCGATACGAGTCTGCTGTGGCGGGCTGCTCAGCAGTTGGGCGTCCGTCCTGAGGCGGCGGGCGCCGCTGAGGCGGCTGAACTGATCGACTTCGGAGCCCGGGTCCGGTTCCGTCACCCGCTGGCGCGTTCCGCGATCTACCATGCCGCCGACCCCACCGATCGGCGGAGGGTCCACCGCGCCCTGGCCCTGGCAACCGATGCGAGCACCGATCCCGATCGCCGGGCATGGCACCGCGCGTACGGCGCAATCGGCCCCGACGAAGACGTCGCGGAGGAATTGGAGCGTTCGGCAGGCCGCGCTCGTGCCCGGGCTGGAATCGCGGCCGCGGCCGCGTTCCACGAACGCGCCGCCGAGCTGACGATCGACCCTGAGCGTCGCCGCACGCGCTACCTGACCGCCGCACAGTCGAAGCTGCAGGCCGGCGCACCCGAGGCCGCCGGCGACCTGCTCCTCACCGCCAGATCCGGGCCGCTTCCCGACCTCGAACGCGCTCGGGCCGAACTGCTCGGCGCCCAGATTGGCTTCGCCATGGACCGCGGCAGCCAGGCCCCGCCGCTGCTGCTCAAGGCTGCGCGCCGGCTTGAGGGACTCGACCCGCTGCTCGCCCGCGACACCTATCTCGACGCGCTCTCCGCGGCCATGTTCGCCGGCCGCCTCGCGACGGGCGTCACTGCCCTGGACGTTGCGCAGGCCGCGCGCACCGGACCACCCGCGCCCCGACCGCCCCGGCCAACCGATCTCCTTCTGGACGCGCTCGCGATCCGGTTCACGGATGGATATGCGGCAGCGAAGGTACCGCTGCAGCGCGCGGTCCTGGCCTTTGCCGACGGGCACCTCGCGCCCGAGAACGAGATCCGCCGGCTGTGGCTGGCCTGCACCTGTGCCGCGGAACTCTGGGACGACGAGAGCTGGTACACGCTGACCGCCCAGTACGTCGCGCGCGTCCGCGAGGCCGGAGCACTGAGCGAACTCCCGCTCGCTCTGAGCCAACGCAGCGCGGTTCTCATCTGCACCGGCCAACTTGCCGAGGTCGCGGCACTGGTAGACGAGACGCGGGCGGTCAGCGACGTAACCCGCAGTCACCTCGTCCCGTACGGTGCCGTTCTGCTCGCCGCCTGGCGAGGGGACGAGGCGGACCTCGAGCGGCTGGCCGAGGCCAGCATCCGCGAAGCAGTGAATCGGGGTGAAGGGATCGGCGTGGGCGTCGTCCAATCCGCCCTTGCCGTGATGCACAACAGCGTCGGCCGCCACCGCAACGCCATGACCGCAGCCGCGGTGGCCAGCGCGAATCCGGACGATCTCGTCTCGTCGTGTTGGGGCCTGGCCGAACTCGTGGAGGCGGCCGCGCGGGCAGGGGATCGAGATCGCGCCCGGACGGCACTTCAATCACTGTCAGCCACGACCACCGCGAGCGGTACCGGCTGGGCGTTGGGCGTTGAGGCTCGCTGCCGTGCGTTGCTCACCACCGGGGTTGGCGCGCGGGAGCTCTACCAGGAGGCGATCGATCGGCTGGCCGGTACTCGTATGCGCAATGATCTCGCCCGCGCGCACCTGTTGTACGGCTCGTGGCTGCAGCGTGCGCAACGGCGCACCGAGGCGCGCGATCATCTGCGCACCGCACACGACATGTTCGCCGGCATGGGCGCCGAGGCGTGGGCCGAGCGGGCCGCTCGCGGGTTGCGCGCCGGCGGCGAAAACGTTCGCCGACGTAGTGCCGACACGCGCGCCCACCTGACTTCGCAGGAGGATCAGATCGCTCAACTAGCTCGCGACGGTCTGTCGAACCTCGAGATCGGAGCGCGCCTGTTCCTCAGCTCACGTACGGTCGAATGGCATCTCGGCAACGTGTTCGCCAAACTCGGCATCACCTCGCGCCGGGAGCTCCACCGGGCATTCGCCGGATAGACAGGCGAGCGAACGCCCTGTCCGGGCGACGAACCGGATGGAACACCTCTGGCCCATCCTCAGTCGGGGACGAAGCCGAAGCCGGGGACGACCCCCGGGCTATCCCTGAGGCCACGCAGCTCGTCGAGCGGCACCGTTAACACGTCCAGGAGTCGGTCGACTGCACGTCCAGGCGTCGGTCGACTGCACGTCCAGGCGTCGGTCGACGCTGGCCGTTCCGTCACCCAACGAGGAGGTGAGACCGACGACATGGCTGCCAACAGCGACCGGGGAAACACATTGAACCGTGCTGCACTGGTTCGACTTCGTCTGCCCGTTCTGTTACATCGCGCAAGATCGCAACAGGATCCTCCGCGACGCCGGGTTGACCGTCATCGAGCTGCCCCTGCAGGCCCACCAGGACGTCGCGCCCGGGGGCACGCCGGCACCCGCCCGGACGGGACCGATGTACGAGCTGCTCGCCGAACAGGCCCGCGAGGCCGCGCTTGAGTTGCACTGGTCCGCACGCATTCCGTACTCACGGTTCGCGTTGGCCGCTGCAGAAGCCGTTCGTATCACCCAGCCGGAGTATCACCCAGCATTCAATGCCGCCGTGTTCGGCGCCTACTTCGCACGCGGCCAGGACATCGAAGACTGGGCCGTCATCACCCAGTGCGCTCAGGACGTAGGTGTCGAGCCGTTCGCCTTCAAGTACTCGATCACTGCGGGAATCGCGGACAACGAACTGCGATTCGCCGAATCACGAGCCCGCGAGCACCACGTGACCGCTCCGCCCAGCTGGTTGGTGAACGGCGATGAACTCATCGCCGGGCTGCGCCCGCGTGCGTTCTTCATTGCGCTCGCCCGCACCCTGAGCAGAACGCCCGGGTAGTGACTCGGGCCGAGGTTTTGAAACCTCAATCACTACCGCATCGCGTCGAGTCCACGAACAACCTCGCCCAGTTTTCTCGTTTGCCAGACGTTGAGCATTCTGGTCATCACATGCAGTTGGATCCGAGCATTTTCGTGGTACCGGAATCGGCTGTCTTGATGACCTTCCAGGCCGTCGATGTCGTCGAACGCTCGCTCCACGGCGATGGGAGCTCCCATTGACCACGCCAGACCAGAAACTGTCATCAACAGGACGTGAAGCCTGAGCTCGTCCAGGTCGAGCAGCGGGCCACCTTGAGCCGCATATTCCTCGATGAACACGGTCAACAGCTCGTCCAGGTGCTCATCCCAGATGAGTGGCTCGGCGCCACTGATCGCGCCCGTGATCGATTGAGCCACACTTATCTGCCCGGCGTTTGCCCAGTCCAGGAAGCCACACTGCAATGACCCGTCCGGTTCACGCCTGAACCAGCAGTTGTCGATGTTGGCGTTCCAGTGCGAGAAAGCAATGAAATCGGGATTGCCGTGGAGCAACTCTCTGATCCGGGCCCCCGCGGCAACCGCGTCGGGAATGTCTCGCATGAATTGCTCGCGAAACTCTGAGGTGCGCACATTGTCGGGAAAGAGCTTTGGGTACCGCTCGATGAAGTCGAACATTCGCGTTGCCCGCTGGATGACTTTGTCTTCCGGCAGTTCCGTGCCGGAGGCGGCCAAAGCCTGCTCTCGGTCGTATGGGAACTCCCGGTCGAAGTCGGGCGGTAGCTTGCCGGCCCGGTGTGCTCCCGACAACGTGGCAAGGCCCTTCACGATCGCCTTGTAATGGCTAATCTGATCCGGCACCTCGTAGTCCATGCACTTGAGGTGCAACGGTTCCACGCCCTCGCGGCCATAGGTGATGCACTCGGAGACGATGAGTCCGGAGCCAGACTCGGGGTCCACGTCCGCGAACAGAGTGGTCGGAACCATAACGGGAAAGTCCGGTGCCATGGACAGCACGGCGAAGTTCACTTCCGAAATCGTCAAGAAGCGTCCCCTGTCCCACAACTCGTCGTCGAAGTTGCGCGAGAACTTGATGAACAGCTGCTCGGGCAGACCTGGCTCGGGCACTTCGTACTCCACGGTCAGCAAGAACTTCTTGCCGGTGCCACCCCCAACGAACTCTTTCGTTGCGACGATGCCGTTGACGCTGTTACTGGCGCCCAATGCGCCGGAAGCCCAAAAGGCTCGGGTGAGAAAGTCGGTGCCGTTCGACAGCAATGCTTCGACATCGGCCGGGACCTCGAGCCCAAAGATCTTGCCCGGCACCCAGCGCCTGTTGTCGCCTTGGCCGTTTCTCGTCAAAATCATGTCGTTCTTCCTTTTAGGACCACGTCGCAGGTTACCAACGCAGTTCGCCACCAGCCGCTGACCGTGGTCGGTCACACAAGGGTTGCAGGCACCGGGTTGCCATTGTGCGGCCCGAGTTTCCGGTTCACGCGCCCGAAACCGGAATCTCGGGCCGCACAATGATCATCTCTAGGGATTAACTTGACGGCATGACCAAGTTCGTCTTCGACACGGCCGCGACCCTGAACGGCTGGATTGCCGACAAGCAGAACTCGCTCGGGTGGCTCTTCGCGGTCCCCGGCGGCACCGAACCGGATCCTAATTTGCTGCCGCAGGCTGCCACGGTGATGGTCGAGGGGTCAACGACCTACGAATGGGTGCTCGCGGAATCGGACATTCTTGCCCACCCCGAGCGGTGGAAGCAATTGCACGGTGACCGTCCAACGTTCGTCTTCACCAGCCGAGACTTGCCGACGCCTGACGGTGCCGATATCCGTTTCGTGAACGGTCCAGTCGCAGCTGCATTGCCCGCAATTCGTGAGGCAGCCGGTGCCGGTGACGTATGGCTGGTCGGCGGGGGTGAACTGGTCGGGCAATTCTTCGATGCCGGCGCCCTCGACGAGTTAGCGCTCTCGGTCGCCCCCGTCGCCCTCGACGGCGGTGCGCCCCTGCTGCCACGACGCATCGAGGCCGATCGAATGCGACTGATTTCGGCCACAGCACACGGCCAGTTTGCGCGGCTGATGTATGAGATTGTGCCTACCTCGGCTACCTGAAGCTGCCCACTTCGAGGACGTCGGATGAGTGGGTGTTTGGGAGAATCGGCACAACCAAAGCCCGAAACCCGAGGACTGTTCACAGCGCGGAAAACGAGTGTGCTGTCATTGTTCTTAATCGCACGCAGTCATCACCCGCGCCGTCGTCATTCCTGCACCGCCGTCATCACCTCGCGCCGCCACGTCGCTCTATTGGGAGGGCACATGTCTGACACCCCCGCACCAGCTCAGGAACTCGCGGAATTTCTAGCGGAAAATCTGCCGGACTGGCGGGCGCGCTGGAACGGCGAGGACTCCTTTGAGGCAGCCCTCGACTGGCAGCGAATCATGCAGACCGGTCAATGGGTGGCGCCCGAGTGGTCGGTGGAGAACGGCGGCCGGGGCCTCGACGTCCTGTCGGCGTTGGCCTGCGCAGCGGTCCTGGCCGAGAATCACGTTCCGCGAACCGCTGGCATCTTCGGGGTCAAGAACGTGGGCCCGACGATTGCCGCGTACGGCACGCCAGAGCAGCGCGAACACCTGCCACGGATTCTGCGTGGCGACGAAATCTGGTGCCAGGGCTTTTCCGAGCCCGGCACCGGCTCCGACCTCGCAGGTTTGCAAACTCGCGCGGAGCTCGACGGCGACGAGTTCGTGATCAACGGCCAGAAGGTGTGGACGTCCTCCGGGATGCGCGCCGACCACATGGAACTGCTGGTGCGCACTGACCGAGACGCTCCGAAGCACAAGGGCATCTCGGCGTTGCTGATCGAACTCGACACTCCCGGTATCGAGCGGCGTCCGATCCGCCAGATCACCGGCGGCTCAGAGTTTGCCGAGGTTTTCTTCACCGACGTCCGAGTGCCGCGAAGTTCGCTGCTCGGGCCCATGAACGGCGGGTGGGGCGTCACCATGACGACGCTGTCATTCGAGCGTTCGGGCGTGGTGGCTTTCGCCAAAGACATCGAGCAAGAGGTCGAGGCATTGGTTTCGGCAAACTCCGCGGCCGCCGGTGCCCCAGCGTTGTCAGCCGACAACCGCGACCAGCTCGTGCGGCGCTTTGTCGAGGGCCGCTTGCTGGGCGCCCTCGGCAACCGGTCTCTGGCGTCCATCGTCGCCACCGGCGAGCCCGGAGCCGAGCAGTCGATCATCAAACTGCTTCACAGCCAGGTGACCCAGCGGCTGGCGGCGACGCGTGTCGCTCTCGGCGGCATGGCAGCGCTCACCGGCGCGGACGACGATGCGGAGCTTGCCTACCTGGGCGCGCGGTCGGCTGACATCGCCGGCGGCACCACCGAGATCATGAAGAACATCCTCGCCAAGCGCGTGCTTGGAATGCCGTCGTCCTAACTGCACGAACGGTCAGTGCAGCATGCATCACCGCCCCAAGAATCACCGCGCCACGCTTCGCCGCGCCATCCCACCAACGATTGCTCGAACGCCGGAGGCCTTCCGATGGATCTAACTGTCACTCCCGAGATGACCGCGTTGCGCGAGGTCGTCGCGTCCTTCTTCACGCGCAAGAATCCGATCTCGACGGTGCGCGAATTTCTCGACGACCCGCGTGGCTACGACACCAAGACCTGGTTGCAGCTGGCCGAGCAGGTCGGTGCCCAGGGTCTGTTGATTCCAGAGGCCTACGGCGGGCAGGAAAGTTCGCTGCGAGAAATGGCCATCGTTCTGGAAGAGGCCGCCCATAGCTTGTGGGGCGGCCCACTCGTGGCCAGCTCGGTGTTGGCGACGCTTGCGCTTTTGGAGTGCGCGGACGAGGGCGCGCGTTCCGAGTGGCTTCCCCAGTTGGCCGACGGCTCCGTTGTCGCCACGCTGGTTACCGCTCTCGACCGGCCCTTTGACGACGCGGTGCCGACGGTGACGTTGCAGGCCGGTGGCACCACAGTGTCGGGCACCGTTCGTTACGTCCTCGACGCCCAGCTTGCTGACCTGTTCGTGGTGCCAGTCGACGTCGACGGGCGGACCGATCTCGCGGTAGTCGAGGCGGGCGCACCGGGCCTGACGGTAGAGGTGCTGCCAAGCATCGACCTGACGCGGCGACTGTGCACTCTGACGTTCGCCGACACGCCGGCAACGATCGTCGGCACCGATGTTGCATCCGGCCTCGCCGTCGCGCTGACTGCCGGCGCGGTGGCGATCGGCGCCGATCAGCTCGGGCTGCTCAGGGCGATGGTCGAGCTCGCGGTCGAATACACAGGCGTCCGCAAGCAGTTCGGTGTCCACATCGGTTCGTTCCAAGCAGTGCAGCACCTGTGCGTAGATCTCTTCGTCGCTAAGGAGTCCGCGGCTGCGCTGGTCGCTGCCGCAGCTGCCGCCGACCCGGAAGAAGCTGCCGAACAGGCGCACGTCTTGCAGGCCTACACCTCAGAGGCCACCCCGCTCGCCGGCGAGACAGCCTTGCATCTGCACGGCGGAATCGGCTACACCTGGGAGCACGACATTCACCTTTACCTGCGTCGGGCAAAGCTCGATGAGGCCCTGCTCGGTGACTCGGCAGCGCACCGCGAATCACTGGCCCGCCGCCTCGACCTCGCAGCCCACTGACGAAGGCTGACCGCGTGGTGCGGGCATAGCCAACTGGGCTATGCCCGGACCCTGGCCGGGCGGGCGGTCAGCTGGGCGCTACAACGCCGAGCCGGGGCCCCGACCGCCTGGCTTCACCATGCTGTCCTGGGAGAAGGTTGCCACCAGCGCGCCGTCCTGTCGGTAGATCGTCCCGCGCCCGTGCACCCGGCCCTTACCGGCGAAGGTCGCTTCCTGCACGATGAGCGTCCAGTCGCCGGCGTCGAACTCCCGATGGAAGTTCAAAGTGTGATTCACGACGCCGGTGGTCAGAGTGAGGTGCGCGTCCTGGATGCGAACAACGTCGTCGTGCCCGCGCATCGCTAGTTCGATGAGCTGACCGTTCGTCGCGTAGCCAACGATCGCCTGGCTCGCGGCCAAGGAGCCGACCGGCTCAGGCATACGCGTCCAGAACGCCGATACGGAAACGCCGTTCGCGGTGTCGGACGGGAGTTTGGCGGTGCGAACGTCGGCTCCGGGGAACGCGATAGCCGGCGACGTCTCGCCGTCTTCCGGGTTCGAGACGTCTGGGCGCTCAACTTGATGGGTGATGAGATCCGGTTCGTCGCTGCTGAGCATGACCTGAGCGCGCGTCAGGAGTCGTTCACCCTGCCAGGCGGTGACGATATCCGCGCCGAACGTACGCCCGGACTGGAACGGCTCCACCGTCAGGTGGATCGGCTCGGAGTACAAGCCCGCCCGGCTGAACACCGTGTTCATCGACTTGACGTATTTGCTGCCGCCGCACTCGGCGTCTGCGGCCATGATTATCTGGGCCATGAGCTGACCACCGAATACGACGTTGCCGCCTTCGGGTGACCCTTCCGGCTGGTGAACCGAGAACCGGTTCTCGCCGAGAGATTCCAGGTGCAGGAGTTCCAGGTTGTTGGCCATCGTTCTTCTCCTCCTGCGGGCTGGACGCGCCCGCGCTGTGTGATCTTGCCACGGCAACGGGCGCCGGATTGCGCCAGTCGTCCAGGCCATCTCCGGCATGCCCACTCGGGTAGCCGTCCTCGTGCAACTCTGCACAGTGTGCCTGATCGAGTCCGCCGCGTGAAGGAGCGTTCAGAAAAAGGTAGGCGGACGCCAGACGGTGGCGGCGATGCGGCTACTGACGTCGACCCCGGACGAAGTAAACGACGGGCACCGCGCCAAACGAGTTGATCAATGTAATTGCGGCCACCCAGGCCAGCTTCGGGCCGCGGACCTGCCGCGCCGGCCGCCGCGCCAAGTCGTACAGAGCAGCGCTCTTGAGCATGCCCTCGACAGTGCCGACAGAGATGATCACGCGACGGGTGCGGGGGCTCAGGTCTTTCCATCTCTTCCTGCTCATCACACCACTTTGCGCCAACCGGCGAGCCGGGGCAACCAGTAGAGACCCAATCGGCAACCCGGTCGCATGCGCGAAGGTCGGAATGCGGCGGCGCATCTTCGTCATCCTCGAGTTGCTCACCGACGGCTCTGTCCGGCCTGCTCGCGGGCCGGCTCGCGCTTGAGCGCACCTGATCAGTCCGGTTTGCCCTTGACATTGACGTGGCACCAGAGCAATACTGAACTGGATGGTTCAGTATTCGGTTCTAGATGTTTCGTTCGCAGCGTTGTCCGATCCGACGCGACGTGGCATCTTGCACCGACTCGGTGAAGGTCGAGCAACGGTCAGCGAGCTTGCTGAGAAGTTTGAGATGACGTTGACCGGCATGCGCAAGCACATTCAGCTGCTGGAACAAGCAGATTTGGTGGTAACCGAGAAACATGGGCGAACGAGATACTGCGAGTTAAGCAGAAACTCCCTTGATCGCGAGCTGGCGTGGATCGACGCGTATCGCTCGATGGTCAACGCCCGGATGGACCGTCTCGAAGAGTTCCTCAACCGAACGGAGACGAAGTCATGACAGCGAAAACTGCTCCCGTCCCGGCACGGGTTACGCTCAAAGGCGATCGCGAGATCCACATCGAACGCATCTTCAATGCTGCGCGCGAACGCGTATGGGCCGCTTTCGCCGAACGCGACCTGATCGCCCAGTGGTGGGGCCGCGGCAACCAACTCGACATCGAACGCTGGGAATTCCAGGTCGGTGGTCATTGGCGATTCGTTGAGCACCATGATGAAGGCGTCGATGGCTTCGAAGGTCGCTTCCGAGAGATCACCGCACCCGAACGCCTTGTCTACACCTTCGAGTGGGACGGCATGCCGGCCTACGTTTCGATCGACACAGTCACCCTGGAAGACCTGGGCGATGGCCGGACGAAGCTCGTGACCGAATCGCAGTTCCACACGCCTGAGGAACGCGACGGGATGATCGCGACCGGTATGGAAGACGGTTTGAACGAGAGCTACCGGGCGCTGGATGCTCTGCTGGCAAAGGGCATTTAGGAACCTCCGGCAAAGGAGGCGGACATGACGAGCACCCTGACTGTTGACGTATTCCTTTCCGTCGACGGGTGGGCCGGGTCGGACGGCTTGCCTGGATACTTCGGCTATCTCGGCCGAGAACTACAGGAATGGATCACGTCCGAGCTAGACGCACCACAGGTTGTGGTCATGGGGCGCCGTACCTACGAAGCTCTCGCCGCTCTCCCTCCTGAGGCGCATGGCGACTCTTGGCCCAGGATGAGCCGGCTGGAGAAGGTCGTGTTCTCCCGGACTCTGCAGGAAGCCGCCTGGCCCAACACTCGGATCTGCTCTGAAAATCTGGTCGAGGCGATTCCGAAGATGAAGGCCGAGAGCGATGTTCCGCTTCGCACCATGGGAAGCCTGTCACTGGCCAAACAACTCATGAGCGCGGGCTTGGTCGAGCGCCTGCGCCTGATGACCTTTCCCTTGATCGCCGGGGACTCAGGGCGCGAAGCAGCGTTCTCGGAGATGGCCTCAGCCGATCTCGAACTGGTTAATCACCGAGCACTGGATGGCCGGGTGCTGCTCGTCGAGTATCGCCCTACGGGCCAAGACATTCCTCGGGCGGCGAACTGACACGACTCAACGGGGATTCGTACGCCGAACCGGCTCTGCCGGGCCGAACTAGCGAAGCGGAGCCTGCAGTTCGGCGTTCGCAACGATTGCCCTCAGCGCGGCGACGTGACCCTCGAAGGCGGCTCGGCCGGTGTCGGTCAGGCGGGCTCGGACGCGCCGCCGGCGATCGCTGACCGGACGTTCGATGTGCAGGTAGCCAGCATCTTCAAGTGTTGACAGCTGCTTGGAAAGCGCCGAGTCGGACAGGCTGAGCTGATCGCGAATAAAGGCGAATTCGACCCAATCGGCGGCCGCGAGAATCGATACGATCGAAAGGCGCGTGCTGGGGTGGATGAGCTCGTCGAAGCGTGCCTCGGTCATGCTGGCCCGGCAGCCCGTGCCGCTTTGCGCCGGACGCCAGCCAATAGTTGCGGCCCGCCGAGTGCAACGATCGCGGCCACGAAAATACTGGCGATGATGCTCGGGTGCCGTGCACCGTCGGCGTTGACAGCGAGCGCAGCACCAACAGTCACCGCGGTCATGATGACCAGGCCACCTATGACCAATCGCGGCACTTGCCGCCCCACGACGGCCGCGCTGACGCTGAGATTGTGGCTTCGGTGCCGACCGTCGACGACGCGTGGCGCGATGGCTGCATGTGCGGCACCGAAGGCCAGGGTGGCGCCCGAGGTCACCCACGGATTGCCCACGTCGGCGAGGACACCGAGCAGAATCCAGCAGCCGGCCAGGCCCCACCAGTACCAGCTGGGAACGTCGATCTCGTCGATCACCCGCCGCCGTCCATGCTCTACCGCATCCAGCGCTGCTCGGGCTTCCTCTTGTGTCACCGGACGTTCCACGTTCCGACCTCCTTCACTTTCCTGACTGGAAAGTAACGATAGAGTTTCCCATCAGGAAAGTCAAGGAGGTTGATCGGCCGCCACCGTGGCTAGGCTGGCTTATCCACCAGACCCGTCAACAACCGCTTCACCACCTGGACTGCCTCGTCGCGGGCCTTCTTCGGCTGTTTCGCGTTGGCGATGTAGAGCGCCGCTTCGTCGATCGCCGCCAGCAGGATGTGGGCAAGCGCGCCGGTCGGTTGAGCGGCTATCGTGCCCTCGGCAATGGCTAGATCGAGCAGGCCCTGAATACTGCCGAGGCCATATTGCTCCTCCAGTTGACGCCAGTCCTGCCAGCCCAACACGGCGGGACCATCGATCAGCAGGACGCGCTGAACTTCAGGGGTCAGCGAGGCATCGAGAAATCCCAGCAACCCGTCACGCAGCCGGCCGTAGGCGTCAGCGGCCGGTTTGGTCTTGCCAGCCGCGCCGACCAGATCGTGCTCCACCCGTTCGAAGACTGCGCGGAACAGCGCCCGCTTGTCGGCGAAGTGGTGATACAGCGCGCCCCTCGTGCCGACCCCTGCGGCAGCGACGATCTCTTCAGTGCCCGTGTTGTAATAGCCCTTTTCGACAAACAGAATCCGGGCCGCGACGATCAGTGCTTCGCGGGTCGCCTCGGCTCGCTCGGCGACGGCCATGGCGCGTGCCGGCTGCGAGGGTGGTTTACGCTGCACGCTCCTGCTCATCCGTACAGTTTGGCACGACGATGCGCGAGTCAGGCCGGGCCGCGCTCCCTGAGCCGCCCTCAGCCTGAGATCGCACGAGCAACAGCTTCTGGCGCATCGAGCTGGACGTAGGTCTTGGCGCCGGCAACCCAAGTGATCTCCGTGTTAGGCAGCGCAGCAGCCAACCGTTCGGCGTCCGCCTTGGGGAAGAAGTCATCGTCATCACCCCAGACCAAGGTCGTCGGGATCTGCACCGTCGGCAACCACGCCATCGCCTGCTGCTCATCCGTCGGCCTCAGCGCGGCAGTGACCTTCACCGCGTCTGCGAGCACGTTCGTACCACCAAAGATCGTCGCGATACGCGCCGGTAGCACCGGCCGAGCGGCGACGCCTTTGAGAAACTGGCGCCGACCTCGGCCTGAGCACAGCAGCAGCCGTAGCAGCGGTCTCACAACGAACGGTGCCCGCCGACTCAGCGTCACCAATGGTCCGAAGGCCTTCGGCGGCAGATGGTCATAGCTGTCACAATTCGTCAGGACGAGCCTGGTGACCCGTTGCATGGCCGGCAACGAGCCATCGAGGGCAAGCAAGACGAAGCCGCCACCCGAGTCGTTGCCGACAACCGTTGGTGCTTGCAAGTCGAGAGCATCAATCAACTGCGGCACAAGTGCCGCGAGCTCGTCGAGATCAGGCTTCCAGCCGGGGCTCTGCGGGACGCCATGGCCACCGAGCGGCAGGGTCGGCACCCAACAGGTGTGTGTCTGAGCCACGATGGTGACCACGTCGTCCCAGACGCGGCCGGTGACATACACCCCATGAATGAAAAGCACATCGGGACCGCTGCCGTAACGCCGCACCTCGACCGTCGAGGTCGGAAGCCGTACCTGTTGCACCGTGAAGGCTGGGCCGTCCATCGGGGAGTTCATCGGGTCATCCATCGGCGATTCCATCGTCATTATCGGTCGCCGATCAGGTCGCGGGCGACTTCCGGATCACGCGTGCGAGTTCGTCCGGCGCGTCCAGCTGCGTGTAGGTCTTTGCACCCGGGAGCCACGTGACCGTCGTGTTCGGCAGGGCTGCCGCGAGACGATCACAATCACTCGGCGGGAAGAAGACATCGGCGTCCCCCCAGACGAGATCTGTCGGAATCTGCACCTCGGACAACCACGCCATAGCCTGCTGGACCGGTGACGGCTTGAGTGTCGCGGTTACCTTAACCACATCGTCGAGCACAGCCTCGTTGCCGAACATGGCGTTGATGCGATCGGAGGAAAGGTGCTTGCTGGCAATGCTGCCCATGAACTGCTCACGTCCGGCGTCGGAGAACAACATCGGCTGCAATTGCCCACGAGCCGCGGCGGGATCTTGCCGGCACAGATCGATCAAGGGATTGAAGGAGGTCGGTGGAAGGTGGTCATAGCTATCGCAATTCGTCAATACCAACCGGCTGATCTTGCTCACTGCAGGGCGATCCGACGCCAGCGCCAACAGGACGAAGCCGCCACCGCTGTCGTTGCCGACAACCGTGACGTCGGATAGCTCCAGCGCATCGATGAGGTCGAGCGTCATATCGCCAATGCTCTCCAGGGTCGGCTGCCAATCCGGGCCGAGCGGCTGATCGTGACCGCCCAGCGGCAGCGTTGGGACCCAACACGTCGCCTCGCCCTGGAGCAGGTCGACCACGTCATCCCACACCGAGCCGTTCACGTAAACGCCGTGCATGAAAAGCACATTCGGTCCGCTGCCGACTCGCCTGACATGCACCGGCACCCCGGCCGCCTCGACGGTTATTTCCGACGCATCACTCATGAGTTAGTCACCTTTCGGTTGGTCACCAGACGGCTGAGGAATCGAGCTGATCTGACGTCGACAGGGTTCTCGCAGCGCCCGTACCTACAGCCTGTATGTGCAGCGTACGACGCGTAGGTGGATCGGTCAACGATGCGCCGAGCTTGCCCTCGGTGTGCTGGCCGATTCCGTCATGGCGCCTTTGCCTTCTCCTCTGCGCGGCGCGCTACTACTCGCAATACCTCGCGACGAATTGCACCACTGCTCCCGCGGATCACGAACCAGTAGACGCCGAAGGCTCGCCGAGTCCTCGGATCGGTCGCGAGGATTCGGGTCTCGGTACTCACGAGAGTCCCAACTGACGTGGAGGCAAGGCGAAACTCCATTGCAACCTTTATCCATCCAGGTTGCGTCCAAGCCCGCAACGCCGACGCGTCCAGAATTGGCGGCCGGCTTCCTCCGAGCAATCGCCAAGCCTGGCTGAGGCCCGCCTCGATAACGGCGTCCGGCTGCCGGGAGAAGAGAATCGGAATGGGCGTCACGTCGAGAAAAGTGCGGCCAGCCAGGCGTGGAACCTTGCGCCCACTGAGCCGCGCAGGCAGAAGGCGGACCCACTCGAGGGCTAGCCCCAGGGGAAGCGCAGACATGGGCACTCGGTTCAGCTCGTCCCACGCAACCGCGATCGGCGCTCGGACCGTGCGTGCGTGACGCATCCGAAACTGCGGATTGGGCACCACGTCATCAAGATCCATGATTGGCCCAGTCAAGCACTGCCAAGACCTTGCTGGTGTACCACGGGACCGATCGCCCGTACGCTGAGTGCGACTAGCTAACGCGTGACGACTCGACGAGGAGACACATGCCAAAGCCCACGATCGTCCTGGTACACGGCGCCTGGGCCGACGGCTCCAGCTGGAACGCCGTCGCGTCCGAGTTGCATAGCCAGGGCTTCAGCATCTTCACACCGACGAATCTGCTGCGCGGCGCGACCGACGCCTCCTACGTCTCATCCTTCCTTGCCCAACGCACAAGCGGACCGGTTGTCCTGGTCGGTCACTCCTACGGCGGCTTCGTGATCACCAACGCCGCGACCGAAGGTGGCGACGTCAAAGCACTCGTTTACGTCGACGCCTTCGTCCCCGAGGTTGGCGAGACAGTCTTTCAAATCCTTGGCGGGTCCGGTTCGGCACTAGACGTACCCGACCCGACAACCGTCCTCGACCTGGCCGGCTACCCGGGCGCACCTGAGGGTGATGTCGAGGCGTTCCTGAAGCCTGAAACGGTGCACAACTACTTCGCTCAGGACCTGCCCGAGGCCGACCGTTGGTTGATCGTGCAAAGCCAACGACCAATCACCCTGAGCGCGAACACCACCGCATCGGCTACCGCTGCCTGGAAGACGATTCCGAGCTGGGCTGTAGTGGGCACCGAGGACCGCGTGATCCCACCCGACACCCAACGGCGCATGGCACAGCGAGCCGGCGCAACGATCACTGAAGTCGCCGGCTCACATGTCTCCATGGTGTCCCACCCACAGGTGGCAATCGACGCGATCCTGGCCGCGGCCGCCTCGGTCGGTGATTGAGACACCTCCCAGCGCTCCATCTTCAGCCAGGTACACGAGCTCTCTTACTCCGACGGTCCGTAAGGCTGACCATCACCGTTCGCCGCTGCGACCTCCGGCGGCGCGGAAGGATCCCCGACTCCCGCAAGAATGTTTTTGCGCTTGTGAACGTACAGTCACGCCATCGTCACCGAGGTGGCTCACTCTGGACTACGTGACCGCTCAGGGTCTGTTCCGAAGTCGCCTGCAGGTATTCGGGGGTTGATTGTGTTCGAGTCGAGTCGTTCCCTTTGTTTATATATGAATCTGGTTGTTGACCTGCCCCCACGAGTTGCTCAGGCAGCATTCGATGCACAACAGCTCCAACCGGCGGCCGAGGATATGAATCGTCTCGGCACCAGACTGCTGGCGCGGGGCGATGCGATCGTTACCGGCAAGCCGAGACAACCTCTGCGGAGCCGTTCTGCGCGGCTCTGCTGGCGTTGGCGACGGTGGCCGGTGGACTTGGAACTCAATCCCTGGTCGTCGTCGAGCACCGAGATCGGATTGCGCCCCCTTGGACGACGGATTCCAACTCATGAGCCGACTGCGATGATTCGGGCCGGAGATGTCGCCCTGAACGCGCTCGCCGAAGCCATGATCAGCTGGGCCAACGAGCCACTGAGGGCAGTGTTGGCGATGTCGACGTCGGTGGCACCCGGAGATTGAGCTATCAACCGCCGACCGACGCCGGCGGTCCTTGCCGCTCATCGGCGAGCAGGCCGTAGATGACATTGTCCGTCCACTCCCCCTTGGACCAGTAGTCCTGGCGGAGGTGCGCCTCCCGCTGCATGCCGACTCGTTCGCATACCTTCGCCGAGGCAACGTTGCGGGCGTCGAGTTGGGCGATGAGGCGACGCATTCGGTAGGTATCGAAGGCCACGTCGATCAACACCCGCACTGCCTCGGTGGCATACCCGCGGCCGGCAGCATCGGGGTGGAAGGCCCAGCCCACCTCGCCGCGCTCGAGCGTCTCGTCAGCGGGCCACAGGACGACGTCGCCGATGACGTGACCTGCCCGCTCGACCACCAACCCCAGCGCGGCACCGGGGCTGCCGATGCCGGTCCGCTGAAGGCGCTTTTGGAGGTGTTGCTCACCGTCAGAGCGAGACCAGGGGCCCCATGGCAGATAGCGGGCCACCACTGGATCTGAGTAGTAACTCAGCAACGACTCGAGATCGCCGGCGCGATGAGCACGAAGGTGCAGGCGTTCAGTCTCAATCGGAAGCTGTAGTCCAGTCACGCCTTGCAAACTACTGCCTGCGAAGTTAGCGCAAGCCCCACGTTTCCTGGTCCCTGAGTTCGGCGAGGGCCAGGCCACGGGGGTCAGTACGAGCAACGCAGCCGACAACTACTATGGCAATAGTTAAGTGGAGGCGCCGTTACGAGGTCTGCACCGCCGTTACGAGCCTTGCACCGCCGTTACGAGGTCTGCAGCGCAGTCGAGGGTCACCGATTACGGCGCGCGGGTCAATCTGTGATGTCATTCGGGTATGCAACGAGAGGGAGAATGATGGGCCTCGGGCCACCAGCTAGTACCGGCCGAGGGCCTGCCGTGAGCTATCCATTCAGCGGTGACGAGAATGACCCGACTCGCCGGACGTCAGGACTGCGACGCTGAGATCGCCCCTACCGGTGCGCCGATGGTTGGCCCGCCGACTGCTGTTCACATCTGCCGGGCGGCGGTCTGGTCTTTCCGGGATCTCCGTACTGCCTCAGAAGCTGGTGATGCCTATCCGTCGGGACGGGCTGGACCCCTTGACTGCCCTCGGTGAGTTGCGGGCTGCCGAACCGGTGAGCAAGCTGAGTCGGGTGTTCGGAATGAACGTGTGGCTGGTGACTGGCTATGAGCAGGCTCGAGCGGTTCTCGGCGACACCAAGAGCTACAGCACCGACATTCGCTCGCTGCTCGGCAGCGGCACCGATCAGCCGATTGGTGGCCTGGGCTTCACCGACCCACCCGCCCACACCCGGCTCCGGAGCCTTCTCACGCCGGAGTTCACGGGCCGTCGATTGGCCGCGCTGCTGCCCAGAATCGAGCAGATCGTTGGCGACCAGCTCGATCTCTTGAACTCCAGCGGCGCGGTGGTAGATCTCGTATCGGAGTTCGCGTTTCCAATCCCGTTTCTGGTGATCTGTGAACTCCTAGGCCTGCCGGTCGAGGACCGTGAGCGTTTCCGGGAGCTCGGCTCGGCGAGATTCGATGTCAATGGCGGCGGCGCGGGCACCTTCGGCGCCATGTCGCAGTCTCGCGACTTCTTGTTGGGCGCCGTCCGCAACCAGCGCAACAACCCCGGTGACGGACTCATCGGCGCCATCATTCGCGATCATGGTGACGACGTCGACGACCTCGCGCTCGCGGGTCTCGCCGACGGGCTTTTCACCGGCGGCTACGAAACGTCGGCGAGCATGATCGCCCTGGGAACGTTGTGCCTGCTCCGAGATCCTGAGTCGTTCGAGTTGATCCGCAAGGATGATGGAGCTGTCGCGGGCGTCGTTGATGAGCTCCTGCGGTACCTGAGCGTCGTCCAGATCGCCTTCCCGCGGTTCGCCCGCGCCGACATGGATCTCTTCGGCAAGAGCGTCAAAGCCGGCGACGTCGTGGTCTGCTCGCTCTCCGGTGCGAACCGAGACGCTGCGTTCGGCGAGCTTCCTGACCGCTTCGAGCCGCGACGAGCCGGGCGCTCTCATCTAGCGTTCGGCCACGGCTTTCATCGTTGCGTGGGATCAGAACTCGCACGGATGGAGTTGCAGGTCGCGTTCCGCGAGCTTGGCCGCCGATTCCCCACGATGGAGCTCGCCGTGAAACCTGCAGAGTTGCAGTTCCGCGATCTGTCGATCGTGTATGGCTTGCAGTCGCTGCCGGTGCGCCTGGCCCCCGTCGAGTCGATGGTGCCTGCCGTTCTGCAAGGTTTGGACGCGTCATGAGAATTGTGCATGTGGCCGACTCGTTCGCACCGGACGTCGGTGGAATCGAACGCCAGGTCGAGGCTTTGGCCCTGAACCAACAAGCCGACGGTCATGACGTCACGGTCATCACTGCTGTTCATGACCACGCCGAGCTCGATCTGCATGTCGCGCGTGCCAGAGCCGGACGCTGGTTGACCGTTGCCTTTCCGTGGCGGGACTACCGAATGGTCGCCGAAGTTTTGGACGGCGGCCAGATAGACGTCGTGCACGCACACCTGACCGTCGTCTCACCGCTCGCGATCTATGTCGTTCGAGCCGCCAGCAGACGAGGTATTCCCGTTGCTATCACGGTCCATTCGTTGTGGTGGAAGGTCGCCATGGCCACTCGGCTGTGTTTCGTGCCCTTTGGTTGGGGGCGCATCAGGGCGACCTGGTCCGGCGTCAGCACGGTCGCGGCCGGGCGCGTGCGCCGCACATTACCGCGCGCGGGTGAGGTCTTGATCGTCCCGAATCTAGTCGATGTTGATTGGTGGAAGCCGAACGAACTCGACGCAGGCATTGATTCCCATTTCGATGCAGGCGAGGTCCGGATGATCCTGGTCGGCCGCCTGAAAAAGCGCAAACACGTGGACGAGTTCATCGATGCCTTGGCGCTCGTACGTTCACGAGTCTCGGTGGGCACCCGGGTGTGCGTGGACATCGTCGGCGAGGGGCCCCGTCACGATGACCTGCAGAAGCAACTGAACCGACTCGGCCTTGGCGACTGGGTCACGCTTTTGGGTCATCGGGAGCCCGCCGACGTCCGGACGCTGCTGCACAACTCCGATGTCTTCATCGCCCCGTCGCGCCAGGAGTCGTTCGGCATAGCTGCGCTTGAAGCCCGAGCCGCGGGCCTGCCGGTAATCGGCTTTCGCGGAAACGGATTGGCCGACTTCATCGCCGACGGCGTGGACGGCGTACTGGCCACGGACGCGGCGGACCTGGTCGACATTCTCGTAGAACTCGTGAGCCACCCCAACGAGCTGAAGCGGCTTCGGCAGAACGCCATCGCCATCCGGCCGACGGTCACGCCGGATCATGCCATGGGCGCAGTCGAGCGGCTCTACGTTCGAGCCATGGCCGCGCGACCTCAACGCACGCCCGCTACCGCGTTGTAGGCAAGCTACCCGCGGACAAATCGAGCGGCTGCAACAGCCGAAGCACCATCTCGACGACGCGCTCCAGCGGCCGAGGTCGGCTCGTGACGTTCATCAACAATGTGCGGGTAACGATTGCTCCCAGAAGCATGTCGAAGACGTCGTCCGGGTCCACTTCGGGGTCGACGCTTCCGGTCGGTGCCGCGTAGAGGATGTCCCGAAACGGGGGCCGCGCAGAGATGCGCAGATATACCTCGGGCGTCCGGGAAGGGTTGGACGTTTGGTGGTAGGTGAGCAGGCCCGCCGCCGCTGCGCGTGCGGCAGGCGCGCTGAAGGCCGCGTCGAAGGCACGGATGAAGCGGCGTAGATCGCGGCGGAGATCTCCGGTTGGACGTACGCGGTGGGGTTTGAACCCCGGGAAAGTTGCCTCCTGGATCAGTTCGTACCGTGAGGGCCAGCGTCGGTAGATCGCGGAGGCGTGCACGCCGGAGTACGCCGCCACCGCCTGAATCGTTGTCGCTTCGAAGCCACGTTGGACCAGTAATTCGCAGGTTGCCACTAGGGCTCGTTCGTTGATGGTCAGGTCATGTGGACGGCCGGGTCGGCGGGCGGGCTCTGCCATGGCAGCGATCGTACTGACTGGCTCGCCTGACGTGAGGTAGCTCTGCGCCCGGGTCACTGTTCTAGGACGACCTCTTCTATAACTCAACTCCGCCAGAGCGTCGGAAGGGCGCGCCAGGCGATTGTGGGTGAAGGTGCCTTGAAAAGTTATGAAGACCGCACCGAAAAAGTAGGCAACACGTCTGCAAAACCGATATTGATTGTTACGATGCTGAAACTTTCCCTTGACGTGAGACGCAAATCACGGCTACGTTCGCGCCACGTTCAGCTTTTCGGCCGCGGCCGTCTCGGGATCCTCGCAAGCGCAATTCGGCGCGTTGCTTCCACAATCCGGCTTCGGTGTCCGTTCGGAACAACAACTGGAGGCTCGTGTGAGGCGTACCAAGTATGTTGCGATCTCGGCCGCGGTGGTCGCTGCAGTGCTGGCGGTGAGCGCGTGTAGCTCGTCGAAGAAAAGCAGCAGTAGCAGCAATGCGAGCGGCGGCGGTAGCAGCAGCGCCAGTTCTGCGGGCGGGACCATCAAGGTCGGTGTAGTAACCGACACGACAGGCGGTGGCGCCTCCGGTTTCGCGACCACAGAGATCGGAATCAAGGCTTACTTCAACGCGATCAATGCCGCTGGCGGCGTCAACGGCCAGAAAATCGAATACGTCATGGCGGACTCACAGACCTCACCCGCCGCAACGCTCACCGCGGCGCAGAAGCTCGTCCAGGACGACAAGGTGTTCGCGATTCTCAGCGTCACCTCAAGTTGGTACGGCGCCGAGGCGTACACGTTGAAGGCGGGAATCCCCGTCGTTGGGGCAGGATTTGACGGAAACGAGTGGTCGGATCCAAAGAACACCAACCTGTTCCAAACGATCGGTGTCAGCGACTTCGACAAGGTTTACGCAAACACAGGGCAGTTCTTCAAGACCCTCGGCGCGACCAACTGCGGCTCGATTGGCTATTCCGACTCTCCGAGCTCACAGAAAGCAGCGACGAACGTCCTGAAGTCATGCGAGGCCGCGGGCCTCAAGGGCGGCTACGTGACCGGTGTGAAGTTCGGCAGTACCGACGTAGCTCCGATCGCGCTGGCGATGAAGAACGCCGGCGTCGACGGGGTCTACATGCCAGTGGACCCGAACACCGGCTTTGCCTTGGCTGGGGCTCTGCGCGTTGCAGGTGCCAAGCCGAAGGTGGTCTTCCTGGCCACCGGCTACGGCGGCGATTTGCTGAAGTCGCCAGCGGCGGTCGAAGCGGCGCAGGGTTACTACTTCGCAAGCAGCGGTGAGCCGATCGAAATGGCCACTCCGGCAACGGCGAAGCTCAAAGCGAACCTCGCTGCAGTCGGCTACACCGGCACTCCGACCTTCGCCATCCAGTCTGCCTACCAAGCCGCTTCTGGTTTCGTCCGTGGCCTTCAGGCCGCCGGTCCGAATCCGTCCCGCCAGGCGTACATGGATGCTTTGCGCAAGGTCAACGATTTCGACGAGGACGGACTCTTGTCACCCATGAAGGTGGACTTCAACAACTACGCACCGAGCCAGGGCTGCTTGTGGGCCGTGAAGCTGCAGGGCACTACCTTCACGCCAGTCGCTGACAGCCCGTTCTGCTCAGGAACGATCTAACCCGGACCTCAATCGGCGAATCGTGTAACGCTCGGCACCGTAGGGATGCCGAGCGTTACACGATTCGTGGTTTCGTGTGTTCTGCTCGGGTCAGCTGGACCGCGCCACGTACTCGTGGCTGATGACGAAGCACGTGGTGACAGCAGGACAGGACGCCGCCCTCGCGGAGTCCTCAGAAAGGAGCCCGACGGGTTGCGCGGGCAAGGGATCCCAGGAGGTCCCATTGAAAATATGGAGTGCGTTCAAGCTATCGAGTGCAGTGCACAGATGACCCGCCTTGCAGTCAACGCCGATGTAGTAACTCTCGCTTTGTGGCAGTCGCCGCCAGGACGTGCCCGTGAACAGGTAGGACGCACCGCTGGAGTTGACTGCGATGCATTGCGAGATTCCGGTGCACGAGACTGAGATGCCGAACAGGCCCAGCGACCGGTCGATCGGTACGGGCGCAGACCACGTCTTGCCGTTGAACCGCATCCACGCGTTGGCCGAGTTCACTGCGATACAGAACGACGATGAAAGGCAGCTGCCAGCCTCCGGGTTGCTGACGTCGCCACGGCCCGGCATCGCCTGTGGGTTGCTCCAACTCGAGCCGTTGAAGACCACGTACCGTCCGTCACTCGAGAACGCCATACAAAACGTCGGACTCGAGCAAGTCGGGGGACCTGTGAGAAGATGCGTCGAGGTCGCAGCGGACCAGGTCCCATTGCGCAGTAGCCTGCTTCCCCCTTGGCTATCGGTTGCGAGACACATTGTCGCCGTCGGACAGTCGATACCTTGCAGGCCGTTTCCAATTCGGGACGGCTTGGTCCAGACTCCGTTGCTATAGCTGAGCACGTTGCCACGTTCGTCGAGCGCCTCGCAGCTGCTCGGCGATCCGCAGGAGATCTGATTCATCCCACCGAAAGTGTTGTCATAGCGGGCCGGGCTCGTCCAGGCGGTTCCGCTCCAGCGCGTCCAGTAACCGTCCGGGCTCATGCCGACGCAGAACACGGCGGAGACGCAGGAGACGCGAACGTTGTACCAATCGGGTACGGCAGGCCTCGCTGGAAGGGACCAGCTTTTGCCGTCGTAGCGAGCGATATCACCGCTGATGCTGGAAGACACGCAGAAGGTCGCGCTGGCGCACGACACCGAGGTCCCCTGGAAGCCATTGGACGGATCGACGACACCAAGCGCACTCCAGCTGGTGCCGTTGTACTTCAGCCACTTACCGAAGCTGTCGGTCGCGACGCAAAACGTCGTCGTCGGGCACGACACTGCGCTGGTGTTATATCCGCCCGGTTCTATCACCGTCGCCGTGACTGCCGTCGCCGTGATACGAACGGCATAGCTCAGTCCACCTGCGGACCGGCCGACCGCCATACACCATGCGGTCGACGGGCACGAGATACTAACCAGACCGCCTGAGGCGAATACCTTTCGCGGCGAACTCCAACTGACCCCGTTGTAGGTGACGACGTAAAGGGAATTGCCACCGTTGAAGTTGTTGTAAATCGCGGTGCAATTTGTCGTCGAAGGGCAGGAAAGCGCGCGCAGATCGCTGCCAGCGGCCGTCGCCTGCACTGCTTTCGACCAGCTGGTTCCGTTGTACCGGAATGCCTTGCCCTCGGAGTCAGCGGCAATGCAAAAAGTCGTGCCACGGCACGAGATCGCGATAAACCCCTGCGCTGCGTAGATCTCTTGCTGTGGGTCGACCATGACCGGCGCGCTCCAAGACGTGCCGTTGAACCTTTGCGCTTGACCGCTGCTGTCAACAGACATGCAGAACGTTGCGCTCGTGCACGAGACGTCGGTTGGAGCGCCAATATACGGATCGATGGCCGACGGCTGGGACCACTGAAGGTCCGCCGTGGACTGGTTGATCTCCGTGCCTGAGGCGTAGTTCGGTTCCGCGTCATGCGCGAACAATGCGTAGCTGTAGGGCGTTCCGGGTAGCATATTGGAGTCCACAAACGACGAGCCTGCTAGGTCGCCGACCTCGGTGCCCACATATGGGCTTGCGGGCGGGGTCGAGCCCGCCGATCGCCGAATCATCACCTTGGAGAAGTCAGCTGTCGTCGGGTTTGTCCAAGACAGAGAGATCGACGTCTCGCTCGCGGCGGCAACGGTCAAGCCTGTCACCGGACCCGGTGCGGTCGTGTCGGCCGGTTCGCCGGTGAAGTAGCCGGAGATATCCACAATCAACTGCGTCGCCGCACTCACCCGAACATCAATCGAACCATCAGCCGACACCGGCACAATCGCCGAATCAGCCACCGTCTGACCCGCCACATAATCGACATTGCTCACCCGCGGAACCCCCGCACCATGCGCATACGCCGTCACATAACCCGCAGCCACCGCAGCCGTCTCCGTCAACGTCACCGCCACCGCAGACACACCCGACACCGGCACCCCCGCCTGACCAGCCACCACCACCGACCGCACCCCACCAGCCGGCACCAACCCCCCAGCCAACCTCGTATCCAACAACCGAGTCGGCGCCACCGCACCGAACCCACCATCGACCACCGGCGCACCCGCCACGAAATAGCCGGAGATATCCACAATCAACTGCGTCGCCGCACTCACCCGAACATCAATCGAACCATCAGCCGACACCGGCACAATCGCCGAATCAGCCACCGTCTGACCCGCCACATAATCGACATTGCTCACCCGCGGAACCCCCGCACCATGCGCATACGCCGTCACATAACCCGCAGCCACCGCAGCCGTCTCCGTCAACGTCACCGCCACCGCAGACACACCCGACACCGGCACCCCCGCCTGACCAGCCACCACCACCGACCGCACCCCACCAGCCGGCACCAACCCCCCAGCCAACCTCGTATCCAACAACCGAGTCGGCGCCACCGCACCGAACCCACCATCGACCACCGGCGCACCCGCCACGAAATAGCCGGAGATATCCACAATCAACTGCGTCGCCGCACTCACCCGAACATCAATCGAACCATCAGCCGACACCGGCACAATCGCCGAATCAGCCACCGTCTGACCCGCCACATAATCGACATTGCTCACCCGCGGAACCCCCGCACCATGCGCATACGCCGTCACATAACCCGCAGCCACCGCAGCCGTCTCCGTCAACGTCACCGCCACCGCAGACACACCCGACACCTGCACCCCCGCCTGACCAGCCACCACCACCGACCGCACCCCACCAGCCGGCACCAACCCCCCAGCCAACCTCGTATCCAACAACCGAGTCGGCGGCACTGAGACGAAGGCTCCTGGAGACGGCGCGTCGGCGCCCGCGCTCACCTGGACTGGCAGGTTTATCAGTCCGCCGCAGAAGGCGACAGCGCACACGAAGATGAACAGCGAGCGCCGAAACCCCATCGGGTCCCCTCGGGGCCAAGGCCTCGCGGCCTACAGACAAAGGACGCCGAGAGTAGCGTCCAACTGAGGTGTATGTAAATAACGTCGCATAAGTCTCCTCTGCTCAGGCTTCAGCGTCACGCTCAGAGCAGGGCTTGCAGATAGCTGACAGCGCGGCGTTTCGGGTCGTGTCGGCGCTGCGCCAGGAGTGCGATCTGCGGGGTCAGTACGGCACCCGCGATCACCGGTAGCACCGGAGCGATCGGCGCCACCGGCAACAACGCGGCGCCCAGAGCAGCGGAGAACGCGATCCCCGCCACGGGATGCTTGTCGATGAACCTGACAACTGACTTACGCTCGTAGCCATCGAGCCGTTCCCGGATGAACGAGTCGCATGCGGCACTGACTCCCTGCCGTGACGAGTCCAGCCCGACTTCCTGCTCCAGGAACGCCTGACAGTCGACGACAGTGCTGCGGACGTGCGCGAAGACCTCCTCGTTCTTCCGCAGTTTCAAGAGATCGTCCAGCCCAATGCCCTCAGCCTTGCCGAACGGCAGAATGTCCATCGTAATAAGGTCGCTGGTGAGTTCTCCTGGACCTGGGCCTTCGTCAAAGTAGAGGTCCGCGGCCCAATCGAACATGGCCCGATTCGGAAACACTGGATCAAGCCCGAGCAGTCTGGCGTTGAGCCACGCACCCACGACTTCCGTCTCGCTGAAGTACCCCGGGCCGGTCTCGCCGTCGGTGCTCTCGCCCATCTTGGCCAGAACCCTTTGCCTTTCGCGCTCGAGGTGTTCCGGATCGAGGTCGAAGTCCATGCGAGGTGGTGCGGCACCGCCCCGGGCGGCGTCCGGATGAGCTCGCACCTTGAGTCTCTGCAGAGATTCTTTGAGCGCAGGCGAATCACCGGCGAAAGGGAATGACGGGGTCAGGTAGTAAGGCATGAAAACGATGGCTCGCGACTCGATCAGTGCGCGGAGCTCGCTGAGGACGGGGAGCCACGCCTTGAGCCTGCGAATGCTGTCGGCAACGAGCCTGACCGTATTCGGGTCGTCACGCCAGCGCCCGCGATGAGTGTTTTCAGCGACCATGTCAAAGCAGTAATAGAAGCTATCCCGAAGGTAGATCGAGTCCGCTATGAGCAGGTGTTTCTTCAGTGGAGTCAGCATTCGCGATACGTCGTCGCGGCTCACCTCACGTGCGAGGCCGACATCCGGGCTGACACCCAGTAGTGCTGTCGGCGTGTACGAGTGACGGACTGCTGAGTCCCAGGCATGGGCCAACCGAGGCTCGAAGTAAAGGCGCAACGACCGGTCCTGGTCGTTCGCACCAGCGAGAAATTGTGCCTCGAAGTCCCGGTCCATCGTCGCTAGATAGTGCTTGCTGAAGTCAATCCACTCGTCGTCGGAGCTACGCTCAAGCCGTTTGAGACCAGAACGATCAAGACGAATGTCGAAGTAGGACTCGACGATCTGAAGAGGCGTCGCGAGTTGGGTCGTCATCCCTAACCTCCACAGTTGGTGAAGCCCATCAGCCGGCGCCCGGTACAGCGCACCTCGACAGCGTAGGGCTCAGCAGGGACTACTGGCATCGATCGCGAGCAGAAATACAGCTGACCGCGGGCTCGGCTGTCGATCTGGCGCGACTTCGTTCGTCGATATTCGTGGGCGTCTAAAACCAGCGCCCTCGCCGCTACCTAGGAGCCCAACCGTGACCGACAGCATCTGGCCCACGATTCACGCCGAGCGGCAGGCTCTCGCCGATAGCCTGACCGACCTGACCGACGAGCAGTGGGCGCTGCCGACAATGTGCAGCGAATGGAACGTCCATCAGGTACTGGCTCATCTGACTTCGGCCGCGAAGATGACGCCGCCCAAGTTCATTGCAAAGTTCGCTGCCGCCGGCTTCAAGTTCGACAGGTTCACAGCCAATCAGGTGGCTATCGAGGGCAGCGGGGGGTCGTCGGCTACGTTGGCCGCCTTCCGCGCGGCGCAACCGCGCCAGACCGCGCCGCCGGGCCCGAAGGAGACGTGGCTCGGTGAGGCGTTCGTACACGGCGAGGACATCCGCCGGGCGGTAGGCATCAAACACGAGTACCCGCTACCCGAGGTCGCCCGGGCTCTCGCGTTTTACGCCAAGAGCAACGCGATCATCGGCGGCCGATCCCGGGTCGCGGGTGTGACTCTCGAAGCCACCGATACGGAGCTTTCGCTCGGCTCCGGCCCGATCGTCCAAGGCCCGGCCGTCTCCTTGTTGCTCGCCGCCTCTGGTCGGAAGGCCGCGCTGGACGAGCTGGCGGGCCCTGGCGTCCAAACCCTCCGAACGCGCGCCTGAGCCGGCACCTCGGGCTCGAAATCGAGTCGAGATCGCCGCCGAGCCGCAACAGCGAACCAGGCTATTTCAGTACAGAAACTCACGTCTCCACCTCCCGGTCGCTACGAACGACTACGGTGTTGCTCTCTGGACGCAATCGGGAGGCATAGTGAAGGTCGGATTCCTCGGTGCCGGTCGCATGGGTCGACCGATGGTCGACCACCTTGTGGCTGCGGGTCATGAGGTCACTGTCCTGGTGCGCACGTCGGAGGCCAGGGCAACCGCCGAGGCTGACGGGCTGACCGGAGCCGACACGGTCGCGGCGACGGTGCACGACGCCGACGTGGTTTTTGTCGCCGTCCTGACCGACGATCAGGTGCGGTCGGTGTGCCTCGGCCCGGACGGAGCGATTGCAGCAATGCCGGATGGATCCACCCTTGTCCAGCACACCACGTCGGATCCAGCGACGGCACAGCTACTGGCCGAGGCGGGCGCGGGCCGTGGGATCAGAGTGCTGGACGCCGCGCTCTCGGGCGGCCCCGACAACATTGTTGCGGGGACGCTGACCCTCTGGGTGGGCGGCGACGAAGACCTGCTCGAACAGCTGCGCCCACTGCTCGAGACGTACGCCTCGCCCATCCTGCACGTCGGACAACTCGGCAACGGCCAGCGGGTCAAACTCGTGAACAATGCGCTGTTCGTGGCCCAGGTCGGCCTTGCCGTCGACGCCGTCCGAGTCGCGGGATCCCTGGGGATAGCTGAGAGCGCCATCCTCGCGGCGGTGCAACACGGCAGTGGCGCCAGCCGGGCCCTCAGCATCGTCGCGGGTATGGGGTCTGTGGAGGCGGTCGGTGATCGGCTGTCGGAATTCATGTTCAAGGATGTGACCGTGGTGCGCGAGGTCGCTGAGCGCTCAGGGACGGATCTCGGAATCATTGGGACGGTCCTGTCCTCAGACGCCGTAGAACAAAAGGTGCTTCGCCCAAGCAGCTGACCTGTCCGAGCGGTGACCGCCCGGCGTTGCTAACAAACGCGTCACACAGGCGTTGCCGCGCGTCGCTCGAACCGGATACCTTCGTCCCAAGCCCTCGACACCCGTCGGGCAAAGGGATCGAAACGCATGCTCGCTTATATTTTTGCCGGCGTAGCCCTGGGATCGATCTATGCCATCGCCACCTCAGGGCTGGTGGTCACCTACGTCTCGGCGGGCGTCCTGAATTTCGGTTTCGGTTCGATGGCGTTCTTCCTGGGACGGTTCTTCTACTTTCTGAACACGCAACACGGCTGGGCTTCATTTCCGGCTCTGATCATCTCGGTGTTCGTGGCTGGGCCAACGCTAGGTGTGCTGCTCTACTTCGCCCTGTTCCGGCGGTTGGCCTTGGCGTCCTCGCTGGTCAAGATCGTCTCGACCATCGGATTGTCCGTCGCGTTGCCGGCGGCTGCGGTTTTGCTGTTCGGAAACGAGACCATCACGACTGCACCAGGCCTTGCCCACGAGCCGGTTCGGATCTACGCCTTGTTCGGGGCCACGGCGACGTTGAACCAGTTGATCGCGTTCGGCAGCGTGCTCACCCTTGTCGTCCTCGGCACGGCTTTACTCCAGTTCGCCAATGTCGGCCTGCATGTGCGGGCCATGGTTGACTCACCAGCCCTGACCTCGCTCTCCGGCATCAACCCGGGCGCGATCGCCGGGGCGGCGTGGATGATCAGCACGACGCTCGCCGGCCTGGCTGGGGTACTCACGGCACCGGCGAGTGGGCTCACGATTTCGGGGATGACGGGGCTGATGGCCGCAGCGTTCGCCGCGGTGGTCGCCGGACGCCTTCACAACCTGGCCGTCGCGGTAAGCGTCGCGATGGCGATGGGGCTGGTCACGGAGGTGTCGCAGAAATATCTACCGGAGAACAGTTCGCTGTCCTCCGCTGTCATCACCAGCATTCCGTTTCTCGTCACAGCGACGTTTCTGCTGGCTTACTTGGCCACGAGCGGTCGGGTGGACGATGACAGCGAAGCAACTGGAGGGCCGCTGGACTCGGCGATCAGGCCACAGGGCGGCCGTCAGAGCGGCCTACCTGCACGACTTGCGGCTCAACACGGCCAGGGCGTTCAGCGGCGCTATGTGCTGCGGCCGTTGATCTTCACCGGAGCGATCGCATTGATTCCGATCTTCGCGTCGGGATATTGGTTGACTCTGGCGGCCTCCGGATTTGCCTTCGCAATCATCTTCTTGTCGTTCACGATTGTGGTCGGCGAGGGCGGCATGATGTGGTTGTGCCAGCCCGCCTTCGTCGGCTTCGGCGCGATCGGTGCCGCCCAACTTGCCACCAACCACGGCTGGAACCCGATTGCAGCCGCGTTCGGCTCCGCGCTGCTCGCCGTACCGATCGGGCTGCTCGTGGGCCTGCTCACTGTCAGGCTCGGCAACCTCTACATCGCCCTTGCCACCTTGAGCTTTGGTTTGCTGACCGAAACCCTCATCTTCACGCGTTCGATCTTCTACCACGATGGAATCGGGGTACCGATCGAGCGACCCTCATTCCTCGGAGATGACAAGTACTTCAGTTACTTCTGCCTTGGCGTATTGCTAATTCTCGCGGTGGTCGTCGTCAATCTGCAACGTTCGACCACCGGGCTCGCCCTCGCGGCGGCCCGCTCCAGCGAGCCTGCTGCGCGCACGATCGGGCTCAGCGTGCTGACCACGAAGCTGATCGCAGCTGGGCTGAGCACTTTCGTTGCAGCTCTCGGTGGCGCGCTGCTCGCCTTGGACACCGAGTCGGCCACACCGAGCGTGTATACGACGTTCGCGGGATTGGTGTGGTTGGCGGTGTCGGTCAGTTGGGGCGTGCGGTCGGTCACCGCGGCAGTACTCGCTGGCCTTGCTTTGAACCTCCTGCCTGGGCTGTTCATCGCCTACCTGCCCGCCGGCCTTGGCGGTCTGCCCACACTTCTGTTCGGCCTTGGTGCGGTCTTTGTCGCGGCAAACCCCGACGATTCGATCGCCGCGTTGCGCTACAGGGTCCGCGCGTTCTTCGACCGCTTTGCGACCCCGACCTACGACCCTGCCGACCTGGCAGGAATGCCGACCCCGGTTGAGGTATCCGGGCCATTTCACGAGGATTACCCAGTCCGCTGACCGCGACCTGCCGAGTGGTCAGCCGCGGCACCGTTATCGGCGACACTATCGGCGGCCACACCATCCTCGGTGATGGGGGCGTCACGTGGTGGAAGCAAGATCATGACCAGCACGGCGGCGAGCACAGCTGCCCCAGCCGCAGCGAAGAACGCGACGTGCATGCCGTCGACATAGGCGGCGTTGGCCTTTGCTGCGACCGGACCGCCAAGGTGCGCCGCCACCGCGAGCGAGTCCTTTGCCTTGTCGGCAATCGCGCTCGGCAGGCCCGGCAGGGTCAAGTGGCTGCGGTAGATCGCGGTCATGATGCTGCCGAGTACGGCAATGCCGAGCGCGCCGCCGACTTCGCGGGACAGGTCATTCATGGCTGAGGCGACGCCTTGCTGCGCTTTCGGGAGCGCAGAAGTGATTGCGCTGGTGGCCGGCGTCATCGCTGAACCCATACCGGCGCCAAGCACGAGCAGTCCGACCGCGAGGACCCAGTACGGAGTGGAGGATCCAAGCTGGGCGAGGACGACCAAGGCCACGGCGATCAGACATAGTCCCGTGGCACAGACCTGCCGAGAGCCGAATTTCGAAGCCAACTTCGGTGCCAATCGCGACATGGGAATCATGGTGACCGCCAGCGGCAGCATGCTGAGCGCGGCCACCAAAGCCGACTCGTCCCGCACGATCTGCAGGTATTGCAACACCAGGAAGATGAAACCGAAGAAGGCAAAGAACTGCACGAAGATCGAGATGCTGCCAGCGCTCAAGCCGCGGTGGGTGAAGATCCTCGGGTTGAGCATCGGGTTCTGCTGCTTCAGCTCGAAGACCACGAAACCGACGAGGACGGCAATGCCGATTGCAATGCCGATGAGCGTGCTCGCGCTCAGCCAGCCAGCGGTGGGTGCCTCGATGATGGAGTAGACCAACGCGACAAGACCCACGACGGCGAGAACTGCGCCAGCTACGTCAAGGCGCGGGGCGTCCTTGTCGGCTGATTCGGGAACGACCCGCAAGGTACCGATGAGCGCGATGACGGCGAGGACGACGTTGAGTCCGAACACCGATCGCCACGAGAAGAACTCGAGCAAGGCACCGGCACACACGACGCCGACGACAGCCGCAGCGCCCGCGACGCCGGCCCATATGCTGACCGCCTTGATGCGCTGGGCGGGTGGGAACGTACCAGTGATCGTCGACAGCGTGGCTGGCATCACCAACGCGGCGCCGAGACCGAGACCGGCACGCAGCCCGATCAACTCGGTCGCGCTGGAGGCGGTCATGGCGACCGCCGAGCCCGCACCGAAGATCAGCAGGCCGGCTATCAACGCTTTGCGACGGCCGTAACGGTCACCCAGCGCACCGGCAGGCAGCAACAGGGCCGCAAAGACGAGTGAGTAGGCATCGATCACCCAGGAAAGCTCAGTCTGCGACGCGTGCGTCGACCGAGCGATGTCAGGGATCGCGACGTTGAGGGACGACATTGCGGCCACGACAGCGGCCAGCGCGATGCAGACGACCGCCGTGATAGCACCGTGGCGTGGCGCGATCGCATTTGTCGGGTGGGCTGATCGGATGGTGGCGTCCATCAGATTCCTTCAGGGGTCGGGGCGGCTGGTTGCCGTTCGACGCAATGCCGTCCGGGTGAATCCAGACGGGTCAAGATCGGTTCTCATCCGAACTCTCGTCGAGAATTCCGGCCAGATCAAGACCCTCCCCGTCCTGCCAGGCTTGTTCGAAGTCCGCCTGGGTCAGTGCGCGACGGCAGCGGGCGAGCAGGTCGAGCGTGATCGGCCGGCGCGGCCACGGCACGCCCGCTCGGCGGGCGTTGGCTTGTGACGCCGAGAACGAGCGGACGGCTTTGGGCGTCTCGCCGGCCATCGCGGCGAAGATCGCATACATCTCGACGAACGGGCCGCCACGCCTGCTACCGAATCGCCCGTGGATCGCCAAGAGCCGCTGCGACCACCTGAGCCCCACGGCGGCCTCACCGAGCTGCACGGCGGTCAGGCAGCGGGCGCTGCAGCCGATCCACGCCGCCAACAGCTGACCGGCGTCCAGAGCATCGCGATAGATCTCCTCGGCACGCGCAGCCGTCTCCGCGGGGTCGGCAGCGTCGCGGGTTGGGAGCTCAGCACGAAGCGCCTGCGCCGCCACCAAAATCTGCAGGTCTCGGTCGGCCGTCCGGGCAGCGAAGTCAGCCGCTTTGGCGATCATGCTCACCGCGAGTTCGGCATCGGCCAATCCGGCGGCCGCCGAAATCGCAACCAGCAGATCGCCGACGTCCGGCCAGCTCGTTTCGGGAACCTTGTCCAGGGTGGACAAGGCAACGTCGATGCGGGGCCGAGCCAGATCGCTACGCCCTTGCAGCGTCTCGACGGCGGCGAGGCTCAGTTGGCTGGCCAGCGAGTCGAACGGCTGCAAGTGAGCTGCGAGCTCAACGGCTCTGCGCAGATAGCGGCTGCCCTCCACTAACTGATCGCGGTAATACCAGTACATCAGAAGCCTGGTTGCCAACCGCGCCGCCTCGGGATCTTCACCGTCGATGAGACGTCGCTGCAGAGTGGCGCGAACAGTCGCGTAGTCATCGTCGATTGCCTGGTACCACGGCAATATCTCGACCCGGCCCAGACGCGGGCGCGACTGCGACAACCCAAACACCCAGTCGTCGCGGCGGTCCAGCATGTCGAGCGGCCGGCCACCGGCGGCGAGTGCACCCCGAGCATGCGCACGAACCGTGACGAGCTGTCTGAACGACGTAGGCCCGCCCGGCCCCGCGGCCCTAGTGGCGGTCAGCAGTGATCGATTCACCAGCATCGGCAGCACATCGCTGACCTGAGGGCCGTCTTCGGGAAGCGATGCAATTGCCGCGGCCGCCGTCCGCGTGAATGGCCCAGGCAGAACGGAGAGTTGCCGGTGCAAGTCCTGTTCGGGTGGGCTCAACAGCTGGAAGCTCGACTCGATTGTCGACCGCATCGACGATCTCGACTCCGGCCCGCGGTCGGTCACCCGGGCAAGATCACTCGGGTCTTCGGCGACTTGAGCCGCAATCTCGGACAGCGAGTACGCGCGGGCACGTGCCGCCGCGAGTTCGATCGCCAACGGCAACCCGTCCACATCGACGCAGATCGCAGCGATGGTCTCGAGCGCATCGGCGTCCATCACAAAGGTCGGATCCAAGGCGCGCAGCCGCTCGGTGAAGAGTTGCACCGCCGGAGAGCTCTCGACCGTGGCTGACTCGGCCGGCAGAATGAGTGGCTTCAGCGACCACAGCACTTCGCCGCCGACGCCGAGTGGCTCGCGGCTGGTGGTCAAGAACGCGCACTCGCCTTCGCCACTCAGCACTGACCGAGCAAGTGCGGAAACCCCGGTCAGTACGTGCTCGCAGTTGTCCGCGACGAGAAGCAGCCGTCGATCACGCATGAATCCGCGAAGCGCGTCGATGGGTTCGCCTGCTGTCGGCGCGGAAACCCCCAAGGTCGACATGGCCAGATCTACGACGAGGTCGGAATCCTCGACGAGCGCTAGGTCGAGGAACCAGACGCCGTCGGAGAATGATGAGGTGGCAACCTCGCCTGCCACCTCGATGGCCAGGCGCGTCTTTCCGCTACCGGCTGCGCCGACTATCGTGACCAACCGGTGCTGTTGCAGCAGCGCGCCGATAGTCGCCCGCTCGCTGTCGCGACCGATCAGCGACGTCGTCCGGGCAGGCAGGTGAACCTCAACGGAGCGCGTTGGAGGCTCAGCGTTTGTACCTGACAACAGCGCTGGATCCTGATCGAGGATGCCGCCCTGAAGTGACTGCAGTTCGGCGCCAGGTTCCAGGCCGATCTCTTCGATCAGGACGCTGCGGGCCGTTTGAAACGTCTGCAGCGCCTCCTCGCTTCGTCCACATCGATGCAGAGCGAGCATCCGCTGGCCCCAGAGTCGTTCGCGATACGGCAGGGCCAGCAGCAGCGGCTCTAGATCGGAGAGCGCTTGTTCGGGCTGGCCAAGGGCCAGCAGGACGTCGATCCTTCGCTCGGCGAGTTGGTCATGAATCTCACTGAGCCGAGCTACCGCGGGCGCCGCCCAATCCTCATCGCTCATCGGCGAATACGGTCGACCACGCCACAGCGCGCTCGCCGCGTCCAAGCGATCCAGTGCGCGCGCCGGTCGGCCAGCGGCAAGCAGGTCACGCGCGTCGTCGGCAAGTTGCTGATATCGGACCGAATCCAGCTGGTCCGGGCCGAGCAGCAGCCGGTAGCCGCCGCTGTCATTCACGAGCACAGTCGGTTGCTGCCCGGCGTCGCGGGCTGGTTCAAGCACGCGTCGCAGCCGCCAGATGTGCGATTCCAGCGTGGAAGGCGAGGCGGTGGCGCGCTCCCCCCAGGCCGCATACATCAGCGTCTCGACGGAGACCCGATGGTTGACATCGACCAGCAGGGCGGCCAGTATCGCCGCCGGCTTCTTACCGCCCGGCGTTGATTGGTCGTCCCCGTTTTGCACGAGCAGGGTTCCTAGATCGTGCAGAACGATGCTCATTAGACGGTGGCCATTAAGCGGCGCCCATTACTCGGGCTCAACGACGTACATCGGCACCCTCGCGACCAGAGCGGACTGATGAGCTCGGACTCAGATGGCTGATCTTATCGGTTGGGGCCCTTTCGGCGAACATGATCGCGCGGCGCCGCGGGCACATCGTCTGGAATGCTGACTCGGACGGTAGGAGTCTCAGGCGCGAATGCCTCGCCGAGCAAACGAAGATGTGCACCGTCAGCGAGTACGAGCAGGCCGGAACAGCCCGGCGCCAGAGCGTCACGTAATTGCGCGAGCGCATCGTCGTCCATGCCGATCGCAACAAGCGGGCCGGGCAACTTCGGCTCGGGCAACTTCGGCAGAGGCGCGTCACCATACAGAGCAGCGCCCAACATCAATCCCCAGACGATCTCGTCGAGCGCATCAGTCAGCGGGACGCTGTAGATCCGCCGCGTCCACGGATCCTCGCCATCGGACGGCCAGTTGAGCACCCGACCATCGCGCAGCGTCAGCCCTTGTTGAGCGGCCAGGCGGCCCAACACTGTTTCGATCCGCCTCGCTTCGTCCTTCTCCGGGAACACCCACACCACCAGCTGCCTCATCATCGGCGTCGCGCCGCAATCACGTTCATGAATCGAGCCTGCCCGGACGGGCTCCAAGTCCGCTCCAAGTCGATCCACGGCCGAGCGCCAGCAACGACCCGCGCCATGTTGCGCACCCGGCATCGTCCACGCTCTCGCGTGTCACGCACAAACCGGCGCGAGTTGAGTGGATGATGCTGACTGCGAGCGCGAAAAAGCTCGTGCCGATCGTCGAGCGGAGACGCACATGATTAGGGCACTGATATTCGGTCTTGTCTTCTTCCTCATCGCGACGTTTCCCGCGACCTGGCTGCTGATGCTGTTCGCCGGCAACGTCGGGCTCGAGCAGTCCTACTGGGGCATGTTGCCGCTGGGCATACTCGTGTCTGTTTTGCTGGCCGGCGTCAGCAGCCCACGCATAACCGTTGTCTCTCCATAACCTGCTGCTGGACCGCCGATCGTCCGTCCTCGTCCAGGGGTTCGCGGCGGTCGGCCCATGACGCTGTCGCTACCCGAAGCGACCGAGCCCATCGGGTCGCTCGCCGAAGTGTTTGTCCGGTATCTGGATTACTTTCGAGCCAGAGTGATCGACAAGGTCGAGGCATTGCCGGAAAGCGATCTTAGGCAGAGTCGCTTGCCGTCCGGCTGGACGCCGGTGCAGCTTCTCAATCACCTGACTCATGTAGAAATGCGATGGCTTGAATGGGGTTTCGAGGGGCGCGAGGTCGGTGACCCGTGGGGAGACAATCGCGACGAGCGCTGGTACGTCGAGGCCGAGGCGTCATTGGATGACCTGGTGGCGGCACTTCGTGCGCGAGGTCAACGCACTCTCGAAATAATCCAGGCTCACAACCTTTCCGAGATCGGCCAGCCAGGGCCACGGTGGGAGGGTGCCGACCCAGCGACGCTCGAACGCGTCCTATTTCATCTATTGCAGGAATACGCTCGGCACCTCGGCCAGCTCGACGTGGTGGCCGAGCTCGCAGGAGTGGCGCTCGGGGAATAACCTGTCGAAGGTGTTGCGAACAACGGACGTCCGTCGGGTCCTCCTAGGAACTTTTGTACGTCCAGCCGAAGAGACCGGAACCGATAAGCCACGGGTAGAGGCGGTTTTTGGTTATTTGGCCAAGCACCCCGCGGGCCTCGTCCTGCTAGATACCGGCATTGGCGACGCCGACGCAGAAACGAATGCTTGGTACCGGCCACAACGAATTCCATTGCCACAAGTGCTCGCCGATCAGGGTGTCTCGGTAGCCGACATCGATCTCGTGGTCAACTGTCACCTCCATTTCGATCACTGTGGCGGTAACCCGCAGTTTGGTGGCACCCCAGTCATCTGTCAGCGACGAGAGCTTGCCGCCGCGCACGGCGGCGAGTACACGCTGCCCGAACTCGTTGATTACGTCGGTGCCCGGTATGAGCTGCTCGATGGCGAAGCCGAGGTTCTACCTGGCGTGCATGTGATCCCGACCCCGGGACATGTCGAGGGCCACCAATCACTAGTGATCGAGTGCGATGACGGCACCGTCATTCTTGCTGGTCAATCACATGACGCGGCATCAGCATGGAGTGCCGACGCACTGGCGGCGATAAGCGGCGAATTGGGCCATACCGAACCATTGCCAGCAGTGCCGACCTGGATGTCTCGGCTGCTGGAGTTTGATCCGAAGCGGGTGTTCTTCGCTCACGACGCTGCCGTTTGGGAGCCTTCCTGAACGCTGCGCTACTGGTACGGCGCCGGTCGGTCACTACCCGCTGGGCGAGTAATTGCCCACGTGACGGGTCAAAAGCGGCACCATCGTTGTTATAGTCCTGCGCTATGCAAGGACCGGATTGGCTGAGCGACGGCCCTAGCCGTTCAGCGCCGCCGATGTGACTGCCGAGGCGTCGCAGCACCCCGCTGGCATTGAGGGCGAGCCATTGCAGGCGGAGGAGGAATTCGCCGCGCTCGCGCCAGCGCCGCCGACGATAACGAGCCCGGCCCATCGACTAGGCGTCTTCGCGCATCGGGACTTTCGGCTCATCGTCGTGGGCAATACGGTCTCCCAGCTCGGGTTCTGGGCACAGTACGTAGCGGTTGGCTGGGTCGCGACCTCGGTCACGGACTCGAAGTTTTTGATCACCCTGGCCTTCTCGGCACAATTCTGGCCGACGCTGATCTTCTCCCCACTGGCCGGGCTGTTGGCTGATCGACAGGACCGTCGCCGTCTGGTCATGTACGGCAACCTGGCAATGGTCGTCCCGCCGTTCGTTATCGGCCTGTTGATCGAAACCGGGCACATCACCTATTTGGCACTCTTGCTGCTGGTATTCGTCGGCGGCATCGGTCAGGCATTCACCCAGCCGGCGACCGTCGCGTTCATTCCGGCCCTGGTACCGGCGGATCGGGTGCCGGCGGCCATCGCGGTCAACTCCGGCCTGACGCAATCCACCCGAATCGTCGGACCAGCATTGGCCGGCGCGGTGATCGGCGCCTGGGGCGTCGCCTGGGGCTTCAATATCAACGCGATCAGCTTTCTCGGCGTGACCCTGGCATGCATGCTCGTTCGAGCACGAAGCGTGCCGCGAGCACATGTGGCGGGAAACAATCTGGCTGAGCTGAAGGCAGGTATCGCCTATGCCCGCCGCAATCGAGCGGTCGGGCGCCTGATTCTGCTGACGTGCGTGGTAAGCCTGCTGCTGATGCAGGGCGCGTTGATGCCCATCTTCGCCAAAGAGGTCCTGCACGGTGATGTCTCGACCTACGGCCTGCTGTCCTCAGCACCTGGAATCGGCGCCGTCTTCGGGGCATTGGCGTTTCGTTGGATTCAAACCGGCAGACCACAGCGCGCTGCCCTCGTCGTGGGTGGTTTCGGAATCGGTCTCGCCTTGGTCGTGGTTGGGCTCTCTCGCAGCGTACCGCTGACGGTGGCCGCGCTAGGGCTTTTCGGCGGCTGCTACTTCGCCGTCTCCACGACCTCGATGACGGTGCTCATCACGGTGAGCGAGGATGCGTTCCGGGGACGTGTCATCAGCCTGTTCATGATGGCGACGGCCGGCTTGACCCCGGTGAGCTCGATCATCGCCGGAGGCCTCGCCTCGATCTTGGGCGCGCCGCTGACGGTCGGGCTGTGCGGCGCCGCCGTTCTGGTCACCTTGATGGCGTTCTGTCTGACCCACGGTCCCAGCGTCATCAGGCAAGGCACTGAGAGCCACGCCGCGGAGATAATCGCGACGGCTTGAGTCAGGCCGCCCGGCCCGCGATGTCGTCTGACGGGTGCACGATAGTCGGATGAGTACCGACGATGTGCGCGACGGGGTAACTCTGACCAACCTCGACCAAGAACTGTTCGACGGTGCGGGTGCGACCAAACGAGATCTCGTCGACTACCTCGATGCGATCTCCGACCGGATGATTCCTGAGCTGAGTGACCGGCCGCTCTCGGTGGTGCGGGTTCTGCGTGGCCAGGCGCCGTTCATGCAAAAGAACCTCCCGAAATACACGCCGGACTGGGTGCGCACGGCACGCATGTGGGCAGATCGATCGAAGCGTGAGGTGTCCTACGCGCTGTGCAACGATCGCAAGACGTTGCTCTGGTTCGCCAACCAGCGCGCGGTGGAATACCACCCGACGCTGTTCCGCATCGACGAGCCAGAACGCCCGACACATCTCGTGCTCGACATCGATCCACCCGAGGGCGCCGCCTTCGGACTCGCCGTACGCGCCGCCCAGCTGGTTCGGCAGTCGCTCGCCGATGCCGGGTTGTCAGGGGCAGTGAAGACCAGTGGCGCAAAGGGCTTACACGTTTTCATTCCAATCCGCTCGGCCGGGCCTGAGGAGGCGGCTGCGGCTACCCGCGCCATCGCCGCACGGGCCGAGCGGCTCGATCCCGCCATCACCACCACGGCATTCGTCCGCGAAGATCGTGGCGGAAAGGTCTTTCTGGACTCGACAAGAGCAGGCGGTGGCACCGTCGTCTCCACCTACAGCCCGCGGCTGCGGCCAGGCTTGCCGGTGTCGTATCCGGTGGGCTGGGAACAACTCGACAGCACCACCCCCGCGGACTTCAACCTGCTAAACGCGGTCGGCTTGCTGTCGGGACGCAATCTGTGGGCCGATCAGATGCCCGAGCCTCAGCTCCTCGGCGCAGACTTGATCGAAGAGGGCCGGGGCATACCGATCGCACGGGTTCAGGCTATGCACGAAGGCAAACGCCGGGCACGGGCTCGTCGCGAGAGCGTGTCTCAATCAGATAGCGCAGCGGACGAGGCCAGATAGGCCGGCCATACGGACGTCTCGCCCTGGCCAAGCGATCCTTGGCGACCCCGGCCGGCCCCGCTACGCTTCGACAAAGCGATGGGAGATCCCGTGACTGATGAGCTGACACCCGCGTATGAGCCAACGCCGTCCGATCGTCGCTACGCGCGCTCCCGTCTCGGCGGCCTCGACCTGCCGCTTGTCCCCGGAAGGCCGGGTACGGAGCTCACGCTACCGATTCCGGTCGCGACGAACCTGGAGTTCGCGAAAGTTTGCCCGGAAGCCATTCTCGACACCGATCCGCAAGGCCAAGGCCTTGGAGTGTGGGTTCTCGTCGACACCGGAATCGACGAAGACGGCGATGAATACTGCGCGTACGAGTACGCCGGCGGCATCGCCTAGCGCTGGCCCGCTCCGCTGATGCGCATCTGCCAGGCGTCGCTCACGAGCTCTTCCAGCCGGGCGACATCGACCTCTGCCAGGCGTACCATCACGAGTGGCAGACCCTCATAGCCTGGCGAGGTGAAGAACACCCCGGGCTCTCCGAGCAGCAGCGCTTGCTTCTCCGCCTCGTCTCCGACGAACAGCACAGCGATGTCAGTCCGGATGAGCCGGCCCCGGCCAGGTCGCCGTTCGGGGTAGGACCAAACGAATCCCTTACCCGCCACCCGAAAGTCGAACCCCTCGCTTTCGATCTCTACTACGTCAGGAAGGGCGAGTGCTAGCCGTCGCACATCGTCGGCGTCAGCCACCGGAGCCACCAGGTCGTCGCGCGCTCATACGCCCAGGCTAAGCGACCAGCGTCACCGGATGCACGCTTGGCTAAGGGAGATCGCGCAGGATGCATACGCTACGGTTCGTCGCGTGGACAGCGAGAACGGGGAAGCCTGCCCGAACTGCGAAACAACATTGACGGTCCCCGCTCGCGGCTCAGGTTGGTGCCCGCAGTGCGAGTGGGGACTACAGGACTTCACTCCTCCCACGAGAGCCGTCGAGTGGCCCATCGGTGGACGGCTACGTCGTCGTTTTGACCAGCTCAGCCACAAGACGGCGTTCGACTTGAACGCCACACTCTTTGCCGAGCAGACGTCGCGGCGGGCCGCGCGTCCAGGGTGGACCGTAGCCCGGGCCACCCTATTGACGGTTTCCACAGCGTTGCTCCTCGGCACAGTCGCCCTCGTATTGGTCGGCCTGAAACTGCTGTTTACCTTCCCGGTACTGACGTTCGTGCTCGGGATTTTCATGCTCCTCATTGGTTTCGAGGTCCGCCCTCGCGTGCCGAAGATCAAAAACTTCTACGCAACAGTGGAGCGGACTGAGGCACCAACGCTGTTTCGAATCCTGGACCAGGTCGCCGCCGAGGTGGGCAATAAGCCCGTGAACACGCTAGGTGTCGACCAGTACTTCAATGCTTCCTGTGGCCGATCGGGCCTCCGGCGAAAGAGAGTCCTGATTCTCGGCCTGCCTCTGTGGGGCGCGCTGAGTGGTCAGGCTCGGATCGCGCTGTTAGGTCACGAATTCGGACACCTGGTCAACGGCGACCCCGAACAAGCGCTGCTTACCCAACCTGCCTTGACGACGTTCGGAAGGATCGCCGATATCACGTACCCTAATCACCGTTTCACCGGTGGCGCCATTGAGTGGATCGCAGAGGGCTTGGTGCGCATCCTTCTAGTCCCCATCTACGCGGTCAGTCTCGCCTCGCGCTACGTCATGTGCTGGATCGGCATGCGGGATTCGCAGCGATCGGAATACCTCGCCGATGACGTCGCGCTGAGACTGGCCGGGACTGAGGGAGCGCGCGACCTGAGTGACACGTTGCTCTACTTGGACGGGGTACGACCCGGAGTGAGTCGAGCGGCTGCGAAGGCATCGGATCCCCGAGAGTGGCACGCGGCCGCGGCGGCGATCATCGCAGAACGGACCAACCACCGAGCCATCTGGGAACAGAAATCGATTCGCGAGGAGGCGTCGCTGTGGGAAAGCCATCCCCCGGCGGGGTTTCGGTCGCGGGTGACCCGCAGCGGCCCATCGGCCAGCGGCAGCCTGAGGATCGACAGCGAGACGTGGCTCCGAGCGGACGCCGAGCTTGCCAACCTCTACCGTCGGGTCGCCAGGGCCCTGAACAGGTAGGCCGACGGCTGTATCTGCGATACTTCTCCGCGTGGATCAGCAGGCCGTCAGCTCAGCCTCCGAAGAAGACGGCACGATAAGAGATACCCGGGTCGGGCCGCCCGTTGTTGGCAGCGAACGCGAGATGACTCGGGCCTTTCTCGACTACCACCGAGCCACTCTGGCGATGAAGTGCGTCGGATTGTCCGATGAGCAGCTGCGTCGCCGCTCGATGCCGCCGTCGACGCTGACGCTACTAGGGGTACTGCGGCACATGGCCGAGGTCGAACGTACGTGGTTCCGTCGGGTCATCAACGGCGAAGATATACCTCTGATCTGGTCGGAGCGCGGCGATGTGCAAGCGGCATTCGACACGACTGACGCTGACTCTGCCGGGGCGTTCGAAGCTTGGAACCGTGAGGTTGCCCATGCCCGCCGCATCGAGCAGGCGGCACCGTCTCTGGAGATAACCGGCTACTTCGCAAAGTGGGACGAGGAAGTCTCTCTGCGGCTGGTGATGTTGCACATGATTCATGAGTACGCCCGACACAACGGACACGCCGATTTCCTGCGCGAAGGCATAGACGGGGTCGTGGGCGCCTAAGTCGGAGGGCCGCCGCGCTGATCTGAAACTGGTCGGCATTCGGACTCAACGGAATGGACGACCAGTTCGTTGAATAGACATGGACGTTTCAGAGGGCGACCCTTCGGACGACCCTGATGGGTTACCCGAATTCGTCGACTTCGTTGCGGCACGACAACGCGGGCTACTCCGGTTCGCGATGGTGCTGACCGGCGATCGCGAACTCTCTGAGGACATCTGCGCGGATGTTCTGGTCAGGGTCTTCGAACGGTGGGAACGGCTTCGGTCCACCGATCATCTAAATGCCTACGTCCAGCGGATGATTGTCAACGACTTCATTTCGTGGCGGCGACGGATGCGGTTGGCGCGCTCCTACTCCCAGCGACAGGGCCCCATTTCCGTTGTCGAGGATCACGCGGCCTCGTACGCAAGTCGTCAGGAGATGATCGGGCGTTTGGCCAGCCTGCCCCGGCGTCAACGTGCAGCGATCGTTCTGCGTTTCTACGCAGGGCTATCCGACGATGAGATCGCCACGACACTTTCCTGCCGGCCCAGCACCGCTCGCAGCCACATCTCGCGGGGGCTCGAGCGTTTACGACTCGATCCATCCACCGGCGCGGACCCTTCAACAAACAAACGGAACCGGCCTAAGGAGGCATGATCGTGAACGAGCAAGACCTGCATGATGCGTTTTCCCTCCTCGAGGCACAAGCGCCATCCGATATTCGTGAGCTGGACCCCAAGCTGGCAATCCTCTCGGTACCGGAGGCGGCGGAGGTCCGCCTCCGTGCGCGAGCGGATCGCTCCCGAAGACTCATCTCGATTCTGGCGAGCACGGCATTGCTGGTCGCAGTCGTCGGCGGTGTTGGCCTGACGCTGGTGAGGTCACACGGCGCTGACAATTCGCGAGCTGCCACGGGACCCGCCGGCGAACGCATCGCTATCAAACCGGTGTTGAAATCGCCGGCGCAGTTTCGTCCGCTGGTCAAGGAACCTCAGTCGTGTCCTGCCGCCTCGGCGCCGAGCGGCACCGCGCTCGCCAATCCTGGGCGGCCTGTGCAGCTCAGGGACGCGACGGGCACGACCTGCTACCTGCTGGGGCCAGCGATCGCTACGATCACCGCTCTCGAGCGCGTCATCCTTCATCCCGCGGTCCCGTCCGGACCAGATGAGCACGAAGGCAGCGTGGAAATCAATTTGCTTGCGCCCCAGCAACAGCAAATGTCGGCGTACGCCGCGCAGCACAACGCATCCCTGGTAGGGCATCGGCAACCGCTGCCGGGCGACAGCATCGCGCTGGTGTTCCAGGGCGAGGTTCTGTACAGCGCTACCGTTCAGAGCCAAATCCAGGGGCCGCTGGTAGTCACTGGCGGAAACGCCGACCTGGCCAACCGAGTCTTCACCGTCCTTTCTGGACACTGACCCGGACGGGCTGCCCGTGCAACCAAAGGACCGAGCCAGCTGGGTTAGCTTGTGGCAAGTGCCGGGTCGTTGGGGTGCGGCGACAGCGGTGTGACCTCGTCCGTGCGCCACACGCGAAGCGGCATCGAGACAAGGACGTCTTCCAGCTCTCGCTCGTTGTCGGCTGCAAAGAGTCCGAGCGAGCGCCATTCGCCTGGCTGCAGCGGGGGACGCCACAGCCGCAGTAGATGTCCCTGCGCCGCAAGTTCGCGCGAATGAGCGGCCTCTCGGGCGCGCATTTCGGCTACCGCTTCGTCCGACGTCCCCGCCGGGACGTGGGTGGTCATCGTGACGAGATACTCCATGCTGCGAACCTCCTTGAGGAGTTGCTTTGCTATGCCACGGGTCAGCGTTAGCTACGGGTGAGCGTCAGCCACGACTGTGGCGTTAGTGCCCGGCCGCACGACCGCCGTCGATGTGCAGCGTCTCACCAGTGACGAAGGTGGCGCGTTCGAGATAGAGAATTGCATCGACGACATCGCTGATTTCGCCAAGCCGGCCAAGCGGGTAAAGCTCGGCCATACCGTCGTAGGACGCGGCATCGTGGGCAGGCGTTTTGATGACCCCCGGCGCGACGGCGTTGACTCGCACGCCATGTGAAGCATATTCGGTAGCCAGCGATCGGGTGACCGCATCCAGTCCGCCTTTGGACAGCGAAGCGAGGGCGGCGGGGTGCTTGCTGTCCGCATGGTCAACAAGGCTGGTGGTGACATTGACGATGTGGCCGCCGCCCTGGCTCAGCATCTGCGCTATGACTCGCTGGGTTATGTGAAAGAACCCGGTCAGGTTGACGGCGAGGATGGCGGCGAAGTCATCGGCGGTGTATTCCGCGAAGGGTTTGCCGATGTAGACACCCGCGTTGTTGATCAGACTGTCGATCCGTCCAAATCGATCAAGCGCCTGTTCGACCACGCGCCGCGCAGTCTCTGCCTCAGCTATGTCGCCCTGGACCGTGACGAAATCTCGCTCGTCGCGAAGCGGGATCGAGCGCGAGGTGCCGACCACGGCGTAACCCGCGCGACGGAACCCGACTACCACGCCAGCGCCGATAGCCTGCGAGGCACCGGTAACGATCGCGACTCTCTGAGCCTCCGACATCGACAGATCAGCCTTGGCTCAGCCGGTCGAGTGGGTCGCGGCGGGGTCGTTGGGGTGTGGCTGCAGCGCGGTGACGGTGACGTGCATCCAGTCGTATAGCGGTAACGCAACGAGCAGTTCATCGAGCTGCGCTTCGCTGTCGGCACGGTACAAGCCGAGGATCTTTGTCTCGTCAGGCGTGCCAGGAAGCCGCCAGACCCGAACCAGATGACCGGCGTCGACCAGCCCAGCGGCGGCGACCGCCTCGGCCTTCTCACGGTCATCGACCTCAGACGTCGACGTGCCGTCCGGCACATCGATCTCGAACTCGACCAGGAATTCCATGGCGTCCATATTTCCGCCGTGAACCGCAACCCGCAATGCTCTTAACTGCTACCCGGCCTACTTAGCCCGCACGACCAACGAGTCGACCCCGGCTAGGACCGCAGCTGGCGGCCTAGCCGGGGCGAAGCGAAGCTGGCCGGGGCGAACCTAGCCGATCGTGTACTGGTACGGCAGAACGCTGATCACTTCACCTGTGGTGACCTGAGGAAGCGCAGTCGGACCGGTCGGCAGGGTAGACGGCGTTACCAGGTTCAGATGCCCGGCTACGACGCTGCCCTTCTTACCCTGCGGTGTAATGACCACCTGGATCGCTCCAACCTGACCGGGGTTGATCAGTATCGGGGTGCCGAAGCCATCCGAGGTGGCGTCGACGGAGATCCGGAACGGGTCGTCCGTCGATGACGTCACCGCAGGGTCGAAACCTGCGGTTCGCATGGATGCTGTGATCGTCGTCTGTCCAGCCGGCGGTCCGTCATCGGTGTACGGGCCGAGCTCGCTCACATTGGTGAACCACAGCCCCTTGCTGATGAAGCCGTCCGTTTCTCGAACGGTCGCCACCGAAACGGTGCTTCCGGCCTTGGCGGCCTGGAGATCACCGAAGACATCGAATCCGGCTCCTGCGCCGTTCTGGATCTCGACCTGAGCAGGCAGCGTGCTGCTGGCGGCAGCCGTGAAGCTCGAGGTGTCCGGCGGAATGATGTACTGCGGAGCATTCGACGTATCCGGCAACGGGAATGTCAGCGCCCCGCCGATCGGAACCGGCTGAATCGTGGACACCTTGTTCAGCCGAGGATCGGCACCGACCGCAATCGGTTGTACGCCGGTGTTACGTATCAGCACCGTCGCCGTCACCGCCTTGCCCGCCTTGAGAACCTTGTTGGCAGAGTTCGGCAAGCCACTACTCTGTGTCTGAACGCCATTGAAGGTGACCGCGCCGTGGAAGGCCTGCGCGAGCTCAGCACCGCTAACCGGGTTCTGAACGACCACGACGAGATGCCAACGACCGGGCAGTGGGTTCGCGTCGAAGAGCTGGGCATTCAGACCTGGTGTGAGGTCTCCGGTCGCATCGAACGTCAGGTTGCTGCCGACGTCTGCCAGCTCTCCGTTCGGATCGATGAGGACGACGTCCACGAAGTTGTTCGGATCATTGGCCAGAGTGAGGGATACCGCCAGATCGTGCTTGTTGTTACCCACATCGAAGGCGTAGCTCAACTGCTGCGCCGGCGAAACGGCACGAGCGTTTCCGCCCGTGATCACGCCGGAATATGCGCCACCGGACTTGGTGTCGATCAACGCTCGAAGGATCGCGCTGACTGCGGTCTGGTGACCGTCCGAACTGGCGAACGTGACTGCGTAGTCGGTGTCGCCACTATCGGCCGGCAGTCGGAACGAGGCCGTGACCTTCTTGCTCTGTCCGGGAGCAAGTGTGAACGTTGCCGGGCTCACCGAACCAACGGGAGTGCTGCGCTGCGCTTCGGTGCGCAGCAGTACCGGAGTCGCGTGATACCCGGTAGGCCCGGCGATCGAGTACAGGACCGCAGTCCACTTGCCGGCCACGGGATTGCGGACATCGACGTTGGCGTAGTTCGGCGTGGCGGTACCGCCTTGCGGACGGCTGTTGGCAACGAGCCTTCCCGAAGGATCGAGCAGGGTGAGCCTGATGATGTCGTTGGGACCGGTGCCCTGGAAGGCCATTCGGGCGAACAGCCGCTGCGTTGCGGCCGGGACGTTGAAAGTGACCTGCTTCTGCGCCCAGGTTTGCCCGTTGTAGTAAACGAAGGTCGGCAACGTCCGCGAATCGAACGGCACGGTCTGGTTGACCGCGGCGACCGTGGTGTAACCGCGGGTTCCGGCTGCCACCGTCAATGGCTTGGTGCCGACGTTGGTCACGGTCACCTTGCCGGACTGGTTCGTACCCGGCTTGCCGGTCAACGTGAGTTGGTCATCGTCGGTGACCAGGTTTGACTTGACGCCGGCTTGGACTGCACCGCCGCCCGGCCAGGTCAGCGCCGCCTCGGTCGCCGCACGGGCATCGAGCAGGCCCGCGCCTTGTTCGTCCGCTGGCATGCCGAGGTCGTGGGCGGTGCCGGTGATGATCTGCTTCACCACGGCCGGAGTTGGCGACGCGCCACCGTGCTTGGACCGGTAGGCGTCGATTACCAGCGCCGACACACCAGCAGTCAACGGAGCGGATTCGCTTGTTCCGCCGAAGGATTGCAGATCAGTGGGTTGGGGAACGGATTTGAAGTCACGGCAGCCGGTGTAGGCGGGCGCACAAACTGCCCAGTTGCCTTCGCCAGGTGCTGCGAGGTCCACCGTTCGACCGAACTGGGTTATGCCGGACGAGGAGAGCGCCGAGATGTTGTCGCTCGCCCAGGTTCCGTTGGCGAAGTTTGCTGCCGCATATTTCGTTTGCGCGTACAGGCGATTGTCTGTTGTGGCCGCCACCTGGATCACATTCGGGTCGGGCGGGGAGCCGATGGTGTTGGTGATGCCGGCATCGCCGGATGAAACCGTCACGGTGACGCCAGCGGCCACTGCCGCGTCGTTGAACAGCGTCAGGGCGTTGCGAGTGCTCTGGTCGGGGTAGTGTTCAGGCCGAAGGATTCGTTGAGGACATCTACATGATCTGTGCCCACCGCGTAGTCGATGGCTTGCAGAATCGATGAGTTGCTGGCGAACACCAGTCCGACCAGGCTCGCGCCTGGCGCAACGCCGACCACACGAATGTTGCAACCGGCCGGCAACGGGTAGGCCTGATTGACGAATTTCGAGAGATCGTGAACGACGGTCCCCTGCGCTGCGATCGACGAGGCGTCACCGAATGCCTCGCGACCGTCGGAAATTGCGCTCGGGCCATCGCCGGAGAAATCCTGGTAATCGACAAACACATGGCTGCCGTCAGGCCGGATGAAGTCAGGGCTGTTCGGGTCCATGCTGTCGGCGATGAAGGCAACCTTTACGCCCGCGCCCGTCGCCAGCTGCTGGGCGTTCGGACTTCCATCAGACGTAAGCGCTCGAATTGATTGCAAGGCCTCGGGTTCGACGAGGGGCTTGCTGGGATCGCTCGGACAGATCGCGTTGGGGCCGTCCGCGCTCACCGCTGGTGCCGGCGCGGTGGGCTTCGCAGTTGTCGACGTCGAGGCAGCGGGCGCCGGGAGCTCGACGGTGCGGTCGGGCACCACCGATGCGACATTCGGGTCCTGCGCGAGCGCGACCGCCTGGCTCGGCGTGACCGTTGCCGAGAAGGCGTTGCCGAGCGAGAAGTGCTTGATGTGCGTCGGCGCCGTCCCGCTCAGCCGTTTCAGCACCGCATCCTGAGCACCAGTCGCCTTCGACCGACGGGCAGACATGTCGTGCTTGTTCGCGGGCGTACTTGCCAGCTGGTCGCGAAGCACGACGATGACGTTCTGTGGTGCGGTCGCTGCTGCCGCTGGGGTTGCGCTCGGCGCCGCGTTCGCGCCTGGAAGGCCGCCAAGCCCGGCTGCCGAGAGCACAGTCGCTCCCGCCGCGGCCAGCATGATGAAGATCGATCGCCGGGTATGACGCATCGGCTGTTCTCCCTACGCACTCTCGCGGCCGCTTTAGGTACCGCTTCGACGTTTCCGGGCGAACTATGCCCCATATCACATTTGATTCACAAGATATCCGGCGAAATCGGTCCGTAAGTCGTTCAAATGGGGCCATCTCGGTTGAATTGCTCGTCCGAGCTCGCTTTTCCCTTGCCCGAGCTCGGAGCGAAGAGGTAGGCGGTCGCGTGCGACGAAATTCGACGTTGAAACGAATCACACCTCGTTGATTCGGCCCTGTGGCGTGGCACACTCGCGGCAGCGCAATCAACGCCCGCGACGACCGGGATGTCTACGCCCGATTTCCCGCCGCCGATGCCTTTCGAGTTGGGAGACTGGCCATTTCTACCGCCATTTTGAACGGGATCCGCATCGTTGATCTTTCCGACGGCATCGCCGGACCAACCGCGACCATGGTGCTCGCCGAGGCCGGCGCGGACGTCGTCCTCGTCGAGCCTGTCGGCGGCGTAGGTACGCGAGGCCTACCCGGCTTCAAGACGTGGAACCGCAGCAAGCAGTCCGTCCAGCTCGATATCGCTGACTCGACCGACCGCAAACGGTTCAACCAACTCCTCGCTGGCGCCGACGTGCTCGTGCACTCGTACTCACCGCTCCGCGCCAGGGAACTCGGCATCGATGACGCCAGCCTCGCCGCCGAATATCCCAACCTGATCGCCTGCTCGGTGCTGGCGTGGCCGGCCAACCACCCCGACGCTGATCAGCCGGTCGATGACCTACTCGCGCTCGCGCGGATGGGAGTTCTCGACGAGCAGAAGGGTCTGCGCGACGGCCCGATCTACGTGCGCTTCCCGCTCGGCAGTTGGGGCGCGGTGTGGCTGGCTGCGATCGGCATCATGGCCCGGCTGATCGTTCGCGGGCGCACCGGCAAGGCGGGTCCGGCGCACACCAGCCTGGTCCAGGGCGCGTTGATCCCGATGATGATGCACTGGTCACGGGCCGAGACACCGTCGGACAACCTGCGCATCGGGATGCCCAAGGACAACATGAGCGCGTCCTTGTTCGAGTGCTCGGACGGTCAGTGGATCCACGTCATGCCGCCAGCACCCGACGACACCCCATTGATGCAAGAGGTGTGGGCCGAGATGGGCCCCGACGCCGTCGCAGCAGCCAACGCCACCATGCCCAACTGGTCAGCGGCGTACCCGAACGCAGGCGCCAACAAGGCCGCGTATCTGCGACGACCCGCACAGGCTTGGCTCGACAACGCGTGGGCCAATGACAAGCCGGCCCAGGGAGCTTGGCAGGTGGGGGCGATCCTGCAGGACGAGCAGGCACGAACCAATCGCTACGTCATCGAGCTCGATGATCCGGAGGCCGGGAAGATAACCGTCCCCGGCCTGCCGTTGACGATCGACCCACCCACCGAGGTTCGCTCGCCAGCACCTGCATTGGGCCAGCACCAGGACGAGGCCGGCATCGATTGGACGCCGCGCCCGAGCGCCGCCACCACGAACACCGATCAGCGTTGGCCACTGGCCGGCATGAAAGTGCTCGACTTCGGCAACTACCTCGCCGGACCGCTCGGCCCGATGCTGCTGGCCGACCTCGGTGCCGACGTGATCAAGGTCGAAGCCACGATCGGTGACCCGATGCGCTGGGGAGATTGGCCCTTCGCCGGCTGCCAGCGCGGCAAGCGCACTGTGGCCGTGAACCTCAAGTCGCCGGAATCACGCCCGGTACTGGAGGCGCTGGTCAAGTGGGCCGACGTCGTCCACCACAACCTGCGCAAACCCGCCGCCCGCAAGCTGGGTCTGGACAGCGAGGCACTGCGCAAGATCAACCCCGATCTGGTGTTCTGCCACACCAGCTCGTACGGCCCGGAGGGGTTGCGCGCAGACTGGCCCGGCTATGACCAGCTGTTCCAGTCTTCCTGCGGCTGGGAGGTCGCGGGTGCGGGCGAAGGTAATCCGCCGATGTGGCATCGCTTCGGCTTCATGGACCATCAGTGCGCGATGTCTTCTGTCGTGTCGACCCTGCTCGCGGTCTTCGAACGCGACCGCACCGGGCGCGCGACGGATGCCGCCGGATCGCTGCTCGGCCCCGGGGTGCTCACCACCAGCGAGACCTACCTGCAGAGCGACGGAACGCTCGCCCCGATGATCAAGCTCGACAAGGAGCAAATGGTCACCACGCCCGGCGCCCGGCTGCTCATCTGCTCGGACGGCTGGGTCGCTGTCGCCGCCCACCGCGACGACCAGGTGGCGCGACTGTGCCAGGCGCTCGGCAGTGCTGACCCGGACGGCCTGCCCGCAGCCGCCGCCGAACGCAAGATGAGCGAGGTACTCGATGCGCTCGCGGAAGCCGACGTGCCGGCCGAAGAGGTCCGCTTGAACAACAAGGCAGCCTTCTTCGACGACCCGGACAACCGAGCGGCTGGCCTCGTGGTCGAGTACCAACATCGGGTGTGGGGCAAGCTGGAACAGCCCGGCGCGATGTGGGACTTCGGCGACCTGGAAACCCGCTTCGACTACGCACCACCCGTGCTCGGCGAACACACCGAGGAAGTCCTGCGCGAAATCGGGTTCGCCGACCCAGAGATCAAGACCTTGCTGGCCGCGGAGGTAGTCAAGTCCGCCTGACCTCATCGTCCGGAGAATCCGTGTTCCCTCCGCGACACGGCCGCTACCAGCAGGTCAAGCGACTCTCGGTCGACTACAGTCGCTCAGGTGTTCGATTTGCGCTGGGATTCAGGACTGGACGACGCCCAGCTCGCCGCTGCGACCCATGCCGACACACCCCTCGTCATCCTTGCCGGTGCAGGCACCGGCAAGACCCGGACGTTGACCAGTCGGGTAGCCAGCCTTCTCGAACGCGGGACACCCCCAGAGCGCATCCTGTTACTCACCTTTACTCGCCGCGCTGCCGAAGACATGCTTGCAAGGGCAGCATCGCTCTGCGCGGACCGCGACGCCGCGCGCCGGGTCTGGGGCGGCACGTTTCACGCCGTGGCGCACCGCCTGATCAGTGAGTATTCCGCCCAACTTGGCCTGTCTGAAGTTTCGATCATCGACCCCGGTGACGTCGCCGATCTACTCGATCTACTGCGCGATGAGCACGGGCTCACTGCCTCGAGCCCCGACCAGGGCGAAATCCGTCGAGTCTCGGTACGAATGCCGCGCGCTGCGACCTTGGCCGATATCTACTCTCGGTCTGTCAACACCGCCCGCCCGGCGCGCGATGTCATCACCACCGACTACCCGTGGTGTGAGCCGCATGCCGAGCAGATCATGTTGCTACTGAAGGACTTTGTTGCCCGCAAACGCGCCCGCGGAATGATGGACTTCGACGACCTGCTACTGGCCTGGCGGGCGCTGCTCGCGCAGCCTGCTATCGCCGAACTTCTGATCGACCGCTGGGACCACGTTCTCGTCGACGAGTACCAGGACGTCAACCAGATTCAGGTCGACATCGTCACCGGGCTGCGACCAGCGGGCAAGGGTCTCACGGTGGTGGGCGACGATGCCCAGGCGGTGTACGGGTTCCGCGGCGCGACCAGCGGCCATCTCCTCGACCTCGCCGACTCGTTGCCGCAGGCGAAGATCATCCGCCTGCAACGCAACTTCCGCTCCCGGCAACCGTTGCTCGATCTGGCCAACGTCATCCGACCTGGCGAGGACGGACGGCTCACGCTGCACGCTGACCGAACAGGTAAGGGCAGGCGTCCCAGGCTGGTTCGTTGCTATGACGCGGCCGAAGAAGCACGTTTTATTGCCGACGCGGTCCTTTCCGGCGCTGAGGACGGCCAGCGCCTTCGCGACCACGCTGTTCTGATGCGTACGAGCCACCACAGTGACCTGCTCGAAGTCGAGTTGACCGCGCGCCACATACCGTTCGTCAAATTTGGTGGACTGAAATTTCTCGAAGCCGCACATGTAAAGGACTTTCTGGCCGCGCTTCGTCTCACCAACAACGACCGCGACGAGGTCGCCTGGTTTCGACTGCTTCGGCTGCACGACGGCATCGGCCCGGCCCGAGCGAGCTCGCTCCTACCGCTGCTACTCGAACCCGACGAGGCCGAGGACGTCGATGCGTGGCTAAACACCGTCGTCGCAACGGCCCCGTCGCAGGCCCGAACACGGCTCGACGCCACACTCCGTTGCATACTCGCCGCACGCCAGCAGCTCTCGATCGCCGCGCGGGTCACCGCGTGCGCCGCGCTCGTCAGGCCACTCGTCGAAGATCGTTACACCGATGCTCCGCCGCGAGTCGCCGACCTCGAAAGGTTGGCCGCCGCGGCAGAAACCTCAACCAACCTCGCTGCCTTCATCGCTCAAGTCACGCTCGACCCGCCCGCCAGCACGGGCGATTTCGCGAAGCCACCGCACCTCGACGAGGACTACCTCACGCTCTCAACCGTTCACTCCGCGAAGGGATTGGAGTGGGCCAACGTCCATCTCATCCATGCCGTTGATGGTGCATTCCCGTCTGACATGGCGTTGTCTACCCCCGCTGGACTGGCCGAAGAACAGCGGTTGTTCTATGTCGCCGTCACACGTGCTCGAGATGAACTGTCTGTCTACACCCCGCTGCGCATGCCGCACCATCGCCGGGCGCGCGATGACAAGCACAGCTACGCACCCGAAAGCCGATTCCTGACCGAGGATGCAGTGCAGACGCTGGATGTGATCGAGAAGGCCCGCCCTCAGCAGCAGCACGGCAAGGCCCCCGCACACTTACCCGCCGTGGCAATGCCCTCTCTAGACGCGCTGTTCGACTAGGGCACACAGACGCGAAGGATTAGCCGCCAAGAACCTCACTATTGCTAGATTCGTTCGCTGCGGCGCTCGAACAGAATCACGTCTCTCCAGACACCGTTGTGCTGGCCGATTCGCTCACGCCGTCCGACCTCACGGAACCCGGCCGCTCGGTGCAGCGCGATGCTCGCCTCGTTTTCAGGGAAGATGCCTGATTGGATCGTCCAGATTCCAGCAGCTTCTGTCGAGGCCACGAGCGTCTCGAGTAGGGCGCGAGCCACGCCTAGACCTCGAGCCGCCGGCGAGACGTAGACAGAATGCTCCACGACACCGGCATAGACGCAGCGGTCTGACACCGGAACCACCGCGACCCAACCCAGGACAACGTCAGATTCGTTGAGCGCGACGAATCGGTGGCCGGCAGTCTTCGTGTCGTCGAACTCCGACCACGTCGGCGCGTTCGTCTCAAAGGTCGCGTTACCTTCGTCCATTCCAGCCTGGTAGATCGACAGCACCGCATCAGCGTGCGCCTCGGTCATCGGCTCGATGCGTACGCTCGGCCTTCGAAGCAGTTCGTTCGTCAACGTTTCGACTCGCGTCCTGATGTCATCGCGCACTTCACGCACGACTTCGATCGGCTGACCCGCCGGGTCTGTCAGCTGCCAGTCCTCGTAACGCTTGCCGGGAAAGTACGGGCAGGTGTCTCCGCAGCCCATGGTCACGACGACCTCGGCACGCGATACCGCTTCGGTCGTCAGAATCTTCGGAGACTCCCCCGTGATGTCAATTCCGACCTCACGCATCGCCTCAATCGCCAATGGATTTAGCTGATCTGCAGGTTCGGAGCCCGCCGACCAGACCTCGATGCGATCAGCGGCCAGGTGTTTGAGCCACCCAGCGGCCATCTGGGAGCGGCCGGCATTGTGAACACAGACGAACAGCACAGCGGGTTTGGTACCCATGGCAAACGCCTTTCCGACTATGGCCGAGCGAAGGCTTCGGCTGCCATGACGGGAGAAGAGGGGTAGAGACACCGAATCAGTGCATACCCCAGGATCGCGCCAACGAGTTGCATGAAGATGAACGGCGCCACCGACGAAGGCGCGATCCCGGCGAAGCTATTGGAGAACATCCGCGCTATGGTGACGGCTGGGTTCGCGAAGGAGGTTGAGTTCGTGAACCAGTAGGCGGCAACGATATAACCGCCGACTGCGAAGGCAACGCGATCCGGACGACCGTTGCGGACCGTGCCGAAAATGACCACCAGCAAGCCCAGCGTCGCCACAACCTCGCCGAGCAACACACCGCTTCCGCCACGGTGGTGGGTCGAGAGGTTGATTGCGGAGAGGTTGAACATGAGGTTCGCGACGACGGCGCCGACGATCCCGCCCGCTGTCTGCGCCGCGATCAGCACCGCCGCCTCGCGACTCGAGATCTCGTGCAGCGCTCGCTCGAGGAGCGTCACGATGGGATTGAACGCTGCGGAAAGGGGTTGCAGTGCAAGGATCAGGGCGAGGAGCGCGCCACCGGTGATGAGGCTGTTCACGAGCAGTTGCAAGGCCGGATCGTTCGGCGAGAGCCGGACCGCGGCGATTCCGGAGCCGATCACAGCCGCAACGAGAAAGGCTGTACCGACAAGCTCAGCCAACGCCCGCCGCGCCAGAGACTCGCTCATGAGGACGCGCCGCCGATAAGCGCGGCCAGGTTTGCCAGCGCCTCGGTTCGCGCGCGGTAATACACCCACACGCCTCGCTTCTCACGATCCAGCAAACCGGCTTCGTTCAGAACCTTCAGGTGATGGCTGATCGTCGGTTGGGAAAGCTCGAACGCCGGGTTGAGGTCACAGATGCATGCCTCGCCTCCTTCGTGTGACGCGACCAGCGACATCAAACGCAATCGCACCGGATCCGCGAGGGCTTTGAGCAGCGGCGCGATCTGTTCGGCCTCGGGCTGCGACAGTGGTTCGCGCGATAGGGGTGAGCAACACGCGACGGTCTCGACCGGAGTGAGCGTCATCAGCGACTTCGACATCCATCTATATTGACAGACGTCGATATGTAGTGGCAACCTGGGTGACGATAGATATCGACAGACGTCGAAGTCTTACCGGAGGTCCTCGTGTCCCGTGTACAGCTAGCCCTCAATGTCGACGACCTCGACGAGGCAATCAGCTTCTACAGCAAGCTTTTCAACACCTCGCCAGCGAAAACCAGACCTGGGTATGCCAACTTTGCAGTCGCAGAACCGCCACTCAAGCTTGTTCTCATAGAGAATCCGGGCCAGGGTGGCAGCATCAATCATCTCGGTGTCGAGGTCGCGGATGTCGACACCGTCGACGCGGAGCAAACGCGTCTCGCTCAGTCGGGGTTGGCATCAATCGACGAACGCGGGACGACCTGCTGCTACGCCAAGCAGGACAAGTTCTGGGTCACAGGGGCTCCGAACGGTGAGCGGTGGGAGTTCTACACCGTGCTCGCCGACTCCTTGACCTTTTCCGCAGACGATCCTGCCGGTGCGACGTGCTGCGGTGAGGCTTGCTAGAACGGCACGACGGTCACATACGTCGCTGGATCGTCCTGTTGTGCAAGGGTTGCGCCGCAGACGGGGCGTTCAAGTAGGGTTGTCGCTATGGCTGGAGAAGACCCGTGTCGAGTCTGAAAGTCAGTGCGTGGCTCGAAGCGGCGTGGCCGCCTGATGCACTGATTTCGGTGGCGAACCACGTCGAGAAGGCGGGCTATCACGGCGTGTGGTTGGCCGATCACTTCATGGCGAACACGGGCACCGAGCGACGCTCCGATGCCGGTGTGCACGAGTGCTTCAGTTTGCTCGCCGGTCTGGCCACAACCGTGCCGCGAGTGCGTTTGGGATCGTTGGTGGCTGGCATTACTTATCGCCATCCGGCGGTCTTGGCCAACGTAGCAGCCACGATCGACCATCTCAGTGCGGGCCGACTGGTTCTCGGCCTCGGTGCGGGGTGGCAGCTCAACGAGCATGCGGCTTACGGTATCGAGCTCGGACCGGTAGCGGAGCGCATCGATCGTTTCGAAGAGGCTGTGCAGATAGTTCGTGGGTTGCTCACCGAGCCACGGACGACCTTGCAGGGCAAGTACTACACCGTGAACGACGCTCCCCTCGAGCCGAAACCGCTTCAGCCTCGACTACCAATCTTGATCGGCGCCAGCGGCGAACGGCGAATGCTCGCAATTGTCGCGGCGGCCGCCGATGAATGGAATTGCTGGTCCACCCCTGAGATCTTCGCGCAGAAATCCGCGGTTCTCAACGACCACTGCGCCCGGATCGGACGAGATCCGAAGTCGATCTGGCGTACGACGCAGGCCATTCTGAACTTTGGCGATCTGGACGTCGACGATTCGCGATTCGTCACGGTCGGCGGCTCGGTCGACCGCATAGTCGACACGGTCGGCCAGTGGCGGGCGTCTGGACTCGACGAGTGGATCGTGCGCTCGATGGGCTCACCAGATGAGGCCCGCGAATTGTTCACCCGCGTCATTGAGGACGTTCTCCCCCAGCTGAGTTAGTCCTATGTTCTGGGCTCCGCGGATTTCAGTCGTCTTGATCTTCTTGACCGCTGTCTTGCTGGCCTGCGCGTTGATTGGGATCTACGACTGGCTCCGCGATGGCCGGGACAGGCACAACGCCCTCAGGCCCAGTCCTTCCCGCGGACGTGGCCGCTGATTCGGTCTGCGGCGATGCGGTTGCGCCGGAGCCGGACGATGACCTCGCGCAGATCGATGCGGCCGTTACCGAAGGACCACACGTCCATCGTGAGTGGACGGCTCGGGATCACCGCCGCCAGCCGTTCCAGCTCTTCAGGTTCGAGACTGATGTGCCGCGTGTAGCGGCTGAAAGCAGCGTCAACGAGTCGCAAATCGCGAACGCCGCCCGCCCATAGCAGGAAGGCCAAAGGCCAGAGTCGCGGGCCGTTACCGGTGCCCGCCCAGTCGATAATGACTCGGCCGCCATCGGGTGTGGCCAGCGCGTTTGCCGGCACGAAATCCGGATGTACAAACGCATGCGGCAGATCGTGGCAATCATCGAGGTACTCCAGCGCCTCGCGCGTCTCGTCGTACAAGTGATGCTGCTCAGGCGGTACACGCCCCTCGGCGCTCTCCAGCACGGCGATCGCGGCGTCTATCTCCTCGCGAGGACCACCCGTCGCGCTGAGGTGATGCCATGCTCCGCCGGAGCGCATCGACTCGGCTCGGTGAGAATTCAGACGCCCGAGCAAGACGCCCAGGATTGCGAAGGTGCGGCCACGGCCGTCTGCCGGGACGCCCTCAACCCAACGAGTCACGAGCACCGGCACGCCTTCGTGCTCGGAGACAGGATCATCGTGCGCGCATCGCTCAGCCGGAAAACCGCTCGCCTCGAGCGCCCGCAGGACAGCCGCGTCACGCTCGACCTCAGCAGTCTGACGAGCCGCGAACGCACGCGCGACCCAGGTGAGTCCGTTGTTGAAGTCGACGCGGAACACGCCCACGTCGAGCGCGGCAATGTGGCTGGCGTCGAGACCATAGTGGTTTGCCAGATGGACGCCGAGACCGTCGCCCACTCCCCCACTCGCCACACGCAGCACGCTGCCACAGGAAAACGGCGGACGTCTAGCAACGACCGGCCACCCTTAGCCCCTTCTGATGTCGGCGGGCAGCGACTCCGAGCCGGCAATCCAATCGCGCAGGTTCAACGACACATTGATCATTTACACTCTGACACAACCTCGGTGGCGGAGGAGCGAACGGATGAAGAAGGTCTTCGGCGTATGGTCGCTCGGCATCTTCACGTTCAGCTTCCTCGCCAACGTGAACACCACCCCGCAGCTGGCCACGTTCGGCCTCGGTGCGATCGTGCTCATCGCGTTGGCCATCCTGCTCTTCCTGGTGCCGACCGCGATGGCTTCGGCCGAGATGGGCTCGACCTTTCCGCAAACCGGCGGCATCTATCAATGGGTGCGAATGTCCTTCGGCGAGACCTGGGGTTTCGTCGTCATCTGGATCGAATGGGCCAGCTTCGTCGTGGCATGGCCGGGCATCATGGGCACGATCACGCTGCAGGCTGCGTTCGTCGTCGATCCGAGCCTCCAGAACAACAGCGCCTTCCTGATCGTCATTATCGTCACTGTCACCTGGCTGGCCACGTTTCTCGCCTTGCGCGGCCTCCAGTTGGCAAACGTCCTGACCTGGTTTGCGGTGGCCTGTGGCGTCGTGCTGCCAACGCTTATCGTGTGTGCACTTGCGGTGCAATGGATCGTGGCCGGTCGGACGGTCGCGATGCCGACCAACGCTGGGTCGTTGATACCGCACCTACACGGAAATGATCTGGCGTTCCTGTCCGGGGCGTTGCTGATGTTCATGGGTATCGAGATCTCAGCCATTCATGCCGGTGATATCGAGCGCCCTGGCCGCACGATCCCGCGCGCCAACGTGATCGCGGTGGCCCTGTGCTTCGTGCTGTTCGTGCCGCTGACGCTCGCCATCGCCGTTGTCATTCCTTCCGGTAAGATCAACATCATCACCGGGGTGCTCCAGGCCGCGAAGACGATGTTCAACGAAATCCACGCAGGCTGGCTGCTCCCGGTCTTCGCGGCAATGCTCGTCCTGGGTCTGGCGGCCGCGCTCGTGCCGATCCTAGGCGGCCCCTCGCGCGGACTCATGATCGCTGCGCGTGATGGCGGCCACTTGCCACCGGTATTGCAACGAGAGAATCGAGCTCGGATGCCGGCCGCCATCATCGTGCTGCAAGCGAGCATCAGCTCCGTCCTCGCGCTCGGCTATCACCTGATGGGATCAGTGCAGAATGCCTGGTTCATGTTTGCGCTCATCCAGACGAACATGTCGTTGATCCTCTACATCCTGATGCTCTCGGCGCTGATCCGACTCCGGCGAACGGCGCCGGATGCGTCGCGTCCCTATCGGATTCCAGGGGGACGCGCCGGCATGTACATCGTGTGCGGCGCCGGCGGGCTGGTTTGCCTCTTCGGTATCACCTTGTCGCTGTTCCCCACCTCAGATGCCAAGGGCCTGCCGCTCTGGGCGTACGAGGCCGCCCTGATCGGCGGCACCGCGGTGTTCGTCAGCGTTCCGGTCGCCCTGAAGCTGTTCAGGCGTCCGAGCTGGTCGATCCCGTCCGAGGATGCGCGAAATCCAATAGACGAACCGACCGCGGCCCTTTCCTGAACTGGCGTCACAGTGCAATGCTCGTTCGCGTCCGCACGCGCTGAGCTCAATATCTGCAACTGCCTGCCGATAGGGCTCGAACCGGGCATCATCCCTATGCCATCGCCAGTGCTTATCGAGCAGGAGTGTCGCGTGACCTTTCAGGACGAGCCGCCCTCGAGTTGGGCGCCGGTTCCGCCGCCGCCCCAGCCGCCGGCGCAGGTGCCGCAGCAGCCGTACGTGGCACCGTGGGTCCCCCAAGCGTCTCAGCCACCGCAGGGGCCACCGTTTGCGACACCCTTCACACCCCAGCAACCCTTTTCAGTCCAGCCCCACGGCTATCCCAACCCAATCCGTCCGAGATGGCAGTCGGCACCGATGACAAGGTCGGTCGTGGGCCTGGCGCTGGCCGTTCGGGTCATGTTGCTGCTGAGCGTGCTGGTCGCGCTCGTGCAGCTATACGGTTGGGTCCGCGAGTATTCGCTGCTCCGCCAGCTTGAAACGTCGCCAGGGTCGGTGTCACCGGCCACCGCGCACACCGCCGACAGCCTCGTTCACAACGCAAGTCAGGTCTGGGCGCTTGTTTTCATTGCGACGGCCATCGTCTTTCTCTTTTGGTTCTCTCGAATCCGGGCCAATGCGCGCGAGTACCACACGCACTTCCAGCGGCAGTCGAATGGCTGGTCGATCGGTGGCTGGTTCTGCCCGATCCTCGTGCTCTGGTACCCGTACCAGATGATGACGGATGCCCTGCTCGCGAGCGAGTCCGCTACCGGCGAATCGCCGTACGGCACCCGCTCGCCAGGTCTGGTTCGCGCCTGGTGGACAACCTGGTTGCTGGTCGGGGTAATCGACTTTGCTGGTCGCCAGTCCGAAAACTTCACCGATATCGGTCAGGCCAAAACCCATGCGGCGCTAGGCATCCTGTCCGCGGCGGCGGTGCTGGTGGCGGCAATCCTTCTCATCGGGTTGGTCGTTCGGATCAGCACGGCTCAAACACAACGCCGCGCTGCAGCACCGCAGGCCGGCTGAACGACTCAACAATCGCCGTCGATTGTCAGATCGCCAGATCGGCGGCGGTCTCGGCCACCAGGCTCTGTGGCGTTTCATCGCCCGCTAGGCCGACAGGTGGCGTTTTTGCCGTGAACAGCAGCCGGACGCTAATCGCGATGGCGCCGCACGCCGCCATCACGATGGCCAGCGGCAGGATGTCTTTCGGCCCGCGCAGTCCTACGAGTGGAGCCACGGCAGCGCCCAACGAGAAGCGAAGAAGGCCAAGTAGCGCCGACGCGCTACCGGCGGAGTGCGGAAAGTCGTTCAAGGCGAGCGCCGTGGCATTTGGCCCGACGAAGCCCAACGACGTCATCACCAGAAACATGCATGCCAACACGCCGCTGAGACCGCCGACGGAGGTGACAGTCAACGCCAGAAACGCGAAACCACCGACGGCAAGCCCGACGAGTCCACCGGTCAACAAACGCGCTGACCCGAGCCGATCTACCAGTCTGCCGTTGACCTGGCTGCCGCAGACCAGACCCACGGCATTGAGCGCGAACACCAGGCTGAACATCTGCGGACTCAAACCATAGACGTTCTCGAGGGCGAACGATGAGCCAGCGATATAAGCAAAAACAGTGCCGAACCCGAAAGCGCACGCAAGGGCATTCACGAGGAACTCCCGGTCGGTGGCGACGCTTCGCATGGTCCTGAGGGTGTCGCCCAAGCTGCCGGAGCTCCGGTTCTCGCGCGGAAGCGTCTCTGGAAGACGAAGCGCGGCGATGGTCAGCAACAGCAGTCCTGCGCCCGCCAACGTCAAGAACAGCACGCGCCAGGAACCCAGGTGAAGCAGTATCGCTCCAATCTGCGGGGCAACGATCGGGCCGGCCCCGGTCACCAACATCAGGACAGAGAAGAACCGCGCTGCCGTGTTCCCAGAGTATTGATCGCGCACAATCGCCTGGGCGACCACGATTCCCGCCGATCCCCCGAGGCCCTGAACGAACCGAAGCGCGATCAGGCTAGCGATTCCGGGAGCTAGCGCGCAGGCCGCCGACGCGAGGATGAAGGCCGCGAGGCCGAAGAACAGCGGCCTTCGCCGGCCAAGCCGGTCGCTCAACGGACCAATGAGAACTTGGCCGAGGGCCAGTCCGATCAGTGTCGCGGTGAGCGAGAGTTGAACCGCGGAGGCGGAGGCGTCCAGATCTTGGCCGATGCGCGGCAGCGCCGGGAGGTACATGTCGATGCACAGCGGACCAAACGCGGTCAGTGCGCCGACGATGAGAATCATCCGTGCTGGAATGCGCCCCGACTGGTCTGGGGACACCGTCATTCTCATCGGGCGATTCGTTTCATGAACTAACTTTATCGTCCCGCGACAACTGCGGCCTCAACAGCATCCGGACGCCGATCAGCTACTAGGCAGCGTCGTGAAACACCAACCCCAAGGTGTACCGGTAACCCGATCGAACGACCGATACACCGTGCCGCACGGGTGCGGCGGACCAACCCCGGGCCGACACGACGGGGCGATCACGCGTCGTGAACACCAGGCCATGCCCCTGCGGAATGACCGTGGCGGTGCCGCGTGACTGCGCCCTGGGGCGCTGCTCGTACAAGAGGAATTCACCGCCCGTGTGATCAACGCCAGGTACGGTCAGGTTGATAACGACCTGCAGTGGGAATACCAGCTCGCCGTAAAGGTCGCGATGCAAGGCGTTCCAATCACCCTGCCCGTACTTGAGCAAGATCGGGGTGGTCTTCTTCTGGCCAGCCGCGTGGCAGCTGTCCAGCCACTCATCCAGACTGTCCGGCCAGGGTGGATCCCTGCGTAACTTCGTCCACCAATCCCGTGCGATCGGCAGCAGCCTCGGGTAGAGAGCATGCTTCAGTCCAACGATCGGCTCTGGGAATGGTTCGGAAAAATAACGGTATTCGCCCTCGCCGAACCGGTGCCTACGCATGTTCACCGTCGACCGAAAGCGCGAATCGTCAGCATAGAAAGCTGCGATTGCTGTCGCCTCCGCTGTCGAGAGCAGTGGCTCGGTGAGAGCGCAGCCTGCGTCGTCGAGCTCGGCACGCAGAGCATCCCAGTCGGTTGCAGCCACCCGCTCACCCCAACCACCAGGGACTCGGGTGTGCGTCTGGTTCGAGCTCACGCGGCGGCCTCCAGACCGAGCAGCGCGCGCTTCGCCTCCGGCCCACCGAGGTAGCCGCCCAGTTTGCCGTCCGAGCGAACTACCCGATGGCAGGGCACTACGACTGGCAGCGGGTTCGTCGCGCATGCCGTACCCACCGCGCGGACTGCTCTCGGATTGCCCGCGAGCTCGGCAACGGCCGCGTACGTAGCGGTGTGCCCATAGCCGATGTCGGGCAGCCGTCGCAATACGGTGTTGCGGAACCCCGCTGAGAGGCGCCAGTCCAGTGGCACGTCGAAGGCCTGCCTGCGACCGGCGAAGTACTCATCGAGCTCTGCAGCTACGACATCGAGCCGCCTCGGCGCGTTCAGGATGCGTGGGCTGATCCGATCGGCCAAAGCCTGCAGCACAGCATCGTGACCCTCGCTGGCATAAGCCACTCGGACGAGCCCGAGGTCCGTCGCGGCAAGCAGCAGGCGGCCGACCGGGGTGTCGATAGTGCGGTAAGTGATGTCGAGAATCCCCTCGGCCTGAGCGGCCGCGGTCAGACCGGCTTGCAGCCGCCGAACGTCCTCAACATCGACTGAGTACGCCCCAGCGAGCTCACGTTCGACCTCGCTGTTCTCATCGGGGTACGCGTTCATGATGATCTTCTCTCTGTACTGGCATTCGGGCTACTCGCGTTCGGGTTACTGGCATTCGGGCTACTGACATTCGGGCTACTGACATTCGGGCCGGGAAAGGTCCGTCGAAGTGTGGCGATGCCGTCGGCAGCCGCGCGGCGGGCGGCGTCGGCGCTGCCGCCGAGAATGTCTGCCACCTCCGAATAGGGCAAACCGGCCAGGTAGTGATAGGCGACTGCCTGTTTCTGCTTCGCGGGCAACTGCGAGAGGGCAAGCGTCAGGTCGAGATCTCGTGTGCGTTGCGGAGCTGGTGATTCTGGCAAGTCCGCAACCGGAATCGCGCGCCGAGCGCGAGCCCGGGTCACGTCGATGGCCTTGCGGTGAGCGATCGTGACCAGCCAGGCCTCGATATTCGCATCCGTGGGTAGATCCGGATAGGCCTTCAAAGCCGAAAGAAACGTCTCTGACCAGGCGTCGTCGGCATCTGCCCAGCCCAACACGGCGCGACAGACGCGGAGCACGGTTGTCCCGTGCTCCGCGACGACCCTCTCGAATGGCTGCTTGCTATTCACACTCGGTAGACGCTCCGGCTGTGCTCGACGTGAGGTTGCTCGACGTGACTCTGTCAGACGTCGATCATGCCTCGGTGATGAGATCGAGTTGCCTGAGCACGGTCACGCCGTCGTCCAGGCCGAGTTCCTCGGTGATGAGGCCGTTTTGGAGCTTAAGGACGGTGATACCCGTGAACCGCATCGATTTGCCGGTCTTCGCCGGTAGCGCACCGATCGGCATATCGCTGAAGGCCGCGCCCGTCTGGGTGCCCCCACCCACCCACTGGCCCACCACGTAATCACCGTCGGCTATCAGGTCCGCGGTGCCGCCGAAACTCAGATCCGGAAAGGCCGCCCGAAACTTCGTCGCGAACTCTCGAACCTCGTCTCGACCACGGCAGGGCGCGTGCAGCGAGTACTCGAAACGGATGTCTGGCGCTGCAAGCTCGTCGATGACGGCCGGGTTGAAGTCGCTGCCCCAGAACTCAGCGAACCACCGTCCCACGATGGCCTTGTTCTCTGCTTCGGACATGATTGTCCTTTCCAGTACGGGTCTCGAAGGAATGTTCACCTCGAAGACGCGCGCGGCGCGGAGAACGTGAGGGCGACTAGGAACTCAGTGGAACTCAGCTTTTGGCCTCGTGGGACACCGCCGTTGACCGCGTCAGCTACCCGTCAGAACTGGCTCGAGTGGCTCGTCCCGTTCGGTATGCGGGTGCGAGGGCTGCACCCGCAGGACCTTGGCAATGCCAGCCGGTAGGTACCAGTTCCAGGAACCGAAGAGCGATACCAGCGAGGGAACCAGCAACGCGCGAACGACCGTGGCATCGAGCAGGATGCCGATACCGAGGCCGGTGGCGAGTGTCTTGAGGTCCGTTCCGGGGCCGGACGCCAGTGCCGCGAACGCCAGGAACAAGATCAGCGCGGCACTCGTGACCAATCGGCCGGTACGACCCACGCCTTCGATCACGGCCTCGTCGGTCGTCCGTCCGGCGTCATATTCCTCGCGAATCCGCGACAGGATGAACACCTCGTAGTCCATCGATAGCCCGAACAAGAAGGCGAAGATCATCAACGGTATCCAGAAGGTAACCGCCCCGGTGCCGGCGATCCCGAAGATGGCGTCCGAGCCGTGTCCGTCCTGCCAGAACAACACCATCAGCCCCAGCGTCGCCGCCAGCGAGATCAGATTCAGCAAGACGGCCTTGAGCGGCAGCAAGAGCGATCGGAACGCTCGCATCAGCAGCACATAGGTCAGTAACGCGATGATGAGCAACATCAGTGGGAAATGACCATAGACAGCATGCAGGAAGTCGATTTGGGCAGCGCCTACCCCGGCCACTCCCACTACGCCCGGTAGACCGTCCACTGCCGACTTGACTCGCTTGACCACGTCAACACTTTGCGAGTTGACGGTCTCGGTATCCGGCACGACAACGATGGACGTCATGCCCTCACGGTTGCTGCTCGGAGCGCTGGAGATGAAGACGTGCTCCACACCTTCGACCTTCGCGATCTGCGTAGCCGTGTTGGCGGCCTGATCGCTGCTGACCAGGACCTCCATCGGTGTCAGCGAGCCGGTCGACACGCCACCCTTCTCCAACGTCTGCAGCGCGTCATACGCCGGGCCGTTCTGGGCCAGTGAACTCGACGACGCGAGGCCGATCTTGATGCCCAGGAAGACGCCGATCAAAGCAGCGAGCGAGACGAGCGCGATACCGGCGGCGAGCCAACGCCGGCGAACCACCAGGGCCGCCCAGCGACTCCAGAATCGGCTCGCGCGGTTCTCATGCCGCATCTTCGGCCAGTCCACCTTCGGCCCGATGCCACCAAGGATCGCCGGCGTCAACGTCAGGGTCGTCAGAACGCTGGCAAGCGGTATCAAGGCGCCGCCGTAGCCCATGCTGCGCATGAAGGGCACGGGCAGCACTACGAGCGCCAGCAAACCGATCGCCACCGTCACACCGCTGAACACCACGGCATGCCCGGCAGTTTGCATCGCCACGACGACGGCGTCATGGTTGTCGCGGCCGCGGTCACGCTCCTCGCGCCATCGGGTTACCAGTAGCAGCGAGTAGTCAATCGCGACGCCCAGGCCAATCAAAGCAATCAGAAACTCGACGATGAACGAGACATCGGTGAGATAGGTGATCGGCAAGAGCATGAGGAAGGTTGCCAGGATCGACACTCCGGCAACCACGAGCGGCAGGAACGCAAGGAACGACGCGAAGACGAACGCGAGGACGATCAATGCGCCGAGAGCGCCCAGCAGAGTTTCGCCGAGCACTCCCGGCCCACCGTCGGAGTTGCCGACGGCAAGGGCATCCTCACCGGTGACACCGATCGTGGAACCGGCCGGTGCGGCGCTCGTGGCGGCATCGTGGATGGCGTCGGTCTGCAGGGTCGCCGTCGGCGACGGGTCGAACCGGTAGAAAAGCAGCGCGTAGGCGGTCCTGCCGTCATTCGTCCGGAAAGCCTTATCGCCCGTATTCGCCTCATCGAGTACGCGGACGTTGGGCACAGTTTGCTCGACGGAACTGAAGACCTTTGCTACCGCCTGCTCGTTACCGGTGATCTGCTCGCCGGGCGGCAGGGTGACAGATACCAGATAGGGGCTGGTATCGCCGCCGTTGCCGAGAATGGCTTTGATCTGATGTGCCGTTTCGGTGCCAGGTTGACCCGGCAGCGAGAAATCGACTGTCAATCGGCTGGTTGTCTTACCTGCTAAGGCAATTCCGGCGATTAGTACTATTCCCCAGAAGGCGATTACCCACCTGCGGTGCCGAAGGACGAATTCAGCCAACCTGGTCATGGTGGCTCCCCTGTCGATAGGTAATCGCTGACAAATTGTCGAACTAACAAGTAGTCGAACCAGAGTGGCGCTGATCGACACTGACCGCAATGAAATTACGGACGGGATCGGCGCAGCTTGACGCCGTCCGTGCGAGCACCGCCCGCGAGACCCACCCTGGCACCCGACAGTCCGCAGTACGGGCACTCTGGCAATCTTGGCCGCCTTTGTCAACCGCGGCGCAGAGCACCATGGTCAACCGCGGCGCAGCGCCGGTGTCAACTGATTGGTGGGCAAGGGGATCAACCAACAGATCAACCGATCGGGTGAGGGCACGGCTCGGTAGTGGCGACGATGCTGAACAGCGTCAACACACACCGAGTTTGGAGATCGACATGAACCGCTTGCTCGCCGCAATGAAGCGCCCGGTAGTCCGCTACTTCGAGCTGATGGCCACCGCCGACCCGCTCGGCATGGCAATCAGCCCGCTCGACGCAGGCGTCTATTACGCCGACCCGATGCTTACCGGTCGCATTCTGACCGCACTCGACACGAGCCCGGCTGAATCGAGTCCTGCTGCGGTGTCGCCAACCGAACGGCCGGTTGCCCTGGCTGCGTAAGCCAAATCCCTACAGCCGCTCAGCCGATCATCGCGGCCGCGCGAAAACCCTGAACACCAATTACTGAAACCAAACCCCAGAAAGAAGGACGGAACAATGACCGCTCTAGCTACTATCCCTCGCACCGAACTCGACCTCGATTACCCCATGGCGTTGGGTACCTATGACGACTACGCCCAAGCGCAACGTGTCGTGGACTACCTTTCCGACAATGACTTCCCGGTTCAGAACGTCTCCATCATCGGCACCGAACTGAAGTCCGTGGAACGCGTCACCGGACGGCTGACCCGCGGCAAACTCGCTGCGGCGGGAGCCTTATCCGGTTTGTGGATGGGCTTGTTCGTGGGCATCGCGTTCGCGCTGTTCAGCCGCCAAGGTCAACTCGGTTTCCTCATCACGACTCCACTGCTCGGCGCGTTGTTCGGATTGATCTGGAGTCAGATCGGTTTCAGCGCGGCAACCAGGCGCGGCGCCCGTGACTTCTCTTCGATCAGCCAGGTCGTTGCCACCAAGTACGAAATAATGGTCGAACACCGGCTGGCCGCACAGGCTCAACAGGTACTGGCGACCATGCCAGGTGCGCGATCAGCTGCGATTGCCGAGAGCTGGTCGTCCTGAACGAGCAGCGTCGCGCGCAGAATTGCGCTCACCAGCGCGGGAGACGGTTTCGTAGGCCTCCCGCGCTGCGCTGGGTTCACCTTGCGCTGGGTCCACCTTGCGCCGGGTTGACCTTGCGCTGGGTTCACCTTGCGCCCCGCTCAGAAAGCGCCGGATCGCGTGGGCGCCGGTCGGTGACGGTTGCCACCAGCGCGACGCTTGCGCTCTGGACGATGTCATGGGGAGTAAGCGCACCCGGCGCCCAGTCCCACCGTCATCGCCCGCTGATCCTGGCACTGTCCATTCGAGTGCTGCCTTACCCGACAACTGCAAGGTCGTCCCGGTCGAGAAGTCGACAAAGAGCAGCGCCGCCGTGTCATCGACCGCAAGGTTGCCCAGGCTGTTGAACATGTTGTTGCCGGGATAGTCCGGCCACCACAGCGAATTGCCTGCGACGCGGACGAAGCCAGGTGTTCCGCCACGGTGAGACGCATCCGCACCGCGACTCGGATGAACCGTGCCGAGAAAAAACGTGTCGGCACGCTCGATCAGCTCTGATTGATCTGGTCCGAGTGCTTCCGTACGCGAACCGTGCTTCGTTCCTTCTTCGGCTACGACGGACGAAGCCCGGTCTCCGACGAATCGTCGAGGGTGGATGTATTGCGGGCAGTTTCCGTAAGCCTGCTCAACCTCGACGGTCAGACCAGCCGTGTCGGTTGCCCTCAGCACACCGTTGACCCGCACGCGCCGGCGCGAGGCCAGGTCGATGGCCAGGATGCCGACCGGCTGGTCGGGCCGCAGATCGCGCAGCGGATCGCCCGTCGCCGGTAGGGCTCGCACCCCCAGAGTGGTGCCCTCGCCGGTCAAGAATCCCGGTGTGCCGGTCAAAGGAGAGATCCAGAGTTGGCCTGCTCGGTCTCGAGCGGTGAGAAGCGCGAAATCGCGGTCGCGCAAGAATCGCCCGGCACCGCCATCGAGATCCGCCGGGGCCAGCATTCCCTCGAGGCGCGCGGCCTCGGCGCGAAGGCCGGCGCGCGACTGGACAGCGAGCTCGCCCTCGTGGAAGCCCATCGCTGTAGGCATGAGGAGGCCGCCCTTCTTGAGTTTTGGAGGCATATTCTAATGGGTGGCTAAATGTCTACCGTTAGGTAGCTTAGGTTGGCGACGCGAGGATGTCAAATGCATAGATACCCGTCTTACCATTAGGTCGTGCTAGCCTGATTTCATGCCCTCGACCGGTCCACGCTCGACCGAGCACGCATCCGGTGAGCCTTTGCCGGTCGAGCTGATGAATACGATCTGGGCCGATCGGGCCGACATTCATGACGCGCTCGACAACGCCGCTGAAGCTGAAGCGTGGTTGGCCGCGGCCAGGGATCGAATCGCTCGCGAGGCCGAAACCATCGATGTGCCCCATGTCGGCAAGCTTGCGATGGGCAAGTCCAGCACCGCCGTCATCGGCGACCTACGGCAACTGCGCGATGCACTGCGCCGGCTTGCCGCTACCGCCACTGCCGACCCGCGCCAGCCTGCCGCATCGATGATCGCCGACAATGCCGAAGCAGTCCGCATAGTGAACCAGGCTTGCGCCCAGGCCCCAGCCTGGTCAGAGCTGACCTGGAGCGCCGACAACACAGTGCGGCGCCGCACGATCTCGGCTCACTCGGGCGCGGAGGTAACCCTGACCAAGATCGCTGAGCAGGCGGCCACCCTGTTCAGCAGCCCACAGCGTGTGGATCTGCGCGCCTGCCAGGCACCCGGCTGCGTCCGGTACTTCGTGCGCGACCACCCGCGCCGGGAATGGTGCTCGGCTAGCTGCGGAAATCGCGCCCGGGTTGCCCGGCACTACAAACGCCACCACGCCGATCTCGATGGAGCAACACAGTAAGGGGCTACCACGCCGACTTGTCAATAAGGGGCTACTACGCCGACTTGTCAGAAGAGGCCTGCCTCAGGAAAGCGGTCAACTCGCCGGCGAGTTGCTCGGGTGCCTCCTCGGCCATGTGGTGCCCGCTGTCGATGGTCGCGCCCCTCAGATCTTGGGCCCAGCCCCGCCAAATCGCGAGCACATCGCCGTAGAGCGAACCGAGATCGTCGTGCGCCGACCACGCCACCAACGTGGGGCAGCTCAGTCGATTTCCGGCGGCCCGATCTGCGTCGTCAGCCGCGCGGTCAGCGCCGAGACCAGCTCGATAGTCCTCGAGCATGGCCCGCACCGTTGCCGGATCGTTGATCGCGTTCAGGTAATCGGCGTGGTTCTCCGTACCCATTCGCTCCGGATCGCCCCCGTACCAAGCCTCGGGATCGGCAAGAATCGCGCGTTCGGGCTTGTCAGGTTGGGCAAAGAAGAACCAGTGCCACCACGCGGTCGCGAACCGGGCGTTGGCACGTGCCAGCGCCTCGCCGATCGGGACGCAGTCGAGCACGGCTAAGGCTGAGACCGCGTCGGGCGCGTCGAGGGCGAGCCGCAGTGCGACATAGCTGCCACGGTCGTGACCGACGAGAGCGAAACGGTCATGACCGAGCCCGCGCATCAGACCTATGAGGTCACCTGCCATCGCCCGCTTCGAATAGGGCGAATGGTCTGGTGTCGTGGCCGGCTTCGACGATCGCCCATACCCCCGTAGGTCTGGGCAGATGACCGTGTAGCCGGCCGAGACCAGCATCGGAGCGACCAGATGCCACGTCGCGTGCGTCCTGGGGTGCCCGTGCAAGAGCAGCACCGGCGGACCCGACCCCCCGCTGCGGCCGTGCAAGACGACATCGTCGCTGACCTCGCGGAACCACTCATCGAAGCCCTCGAACATAGGTCGATCATGCACTAAGGGGGTGACAGCCCTTGCGAGTCAGGGAATACCGCGATCGCAGGTGCTGTTCAGGTCGGTACAGGAGGAAGAAAATGAAGGCTAGAAACTCGCTCAGGTCCCTGAAGTCCAAGGACGGCTCGTACGTGGTGCGTAGGCGCGGTCGCACATTTGTGATGAACAAGCGCAACCCCCGTTTGAAGGCTCGTCAAGGCTGATCTCGTTCTGACCGCTCGTCGGCAGAAACCCGAATCGTGTAACGCCCGGCATCGTATAGATGCCGGGCGTTACACGATTCTGCAGGTTTAGGCGGTCTCTACGGTCGACTTGAGTCCGGCGAGCATCGCTTCCCAGTTTTCGCCAGCTCGACGGGCTTCGTCCTCGTCGTTGTTGTTGTCCTGGCTCAGCGAAAGATGGGTACCAGCGTCGCGCGGCTCGAGCTCATAGGTGAGCGTGTGGTAGTTCTCGGGCTCGTCTGGCCGGCCGCTCAAGGGACTGAAATGCGTCAGTTTCAGTCTTTGGGCGACCACAGCTTCGAGAATCTCGCCCCTGTCCTCATAGGTCTTGCCCTCGAATTCGCCCTTCCAGACAATCGCGCTGCCAGGCTGCCAGTCTGTCTCGACCTCGGTACCGAAGAAGTATTGCTTGATCTGTGCCGGGTCAGTCAACGCCTGCCACACCGCGAGTGGTGTCGCAGCGATGTCAATCTCCGCCTTTGCCACGAGATTGGTCATCATGCCCTCCCTCGAAAGTGACCTTGCAGATATATGAGTGACTCATATATCCAGATGTGACTCAATCACAGGTGCGAATCGCGGTCAACCCCTATCGTGGGTCCATGCGCAAGTCTCGTAACGTCCGGCTCGCCAACCTGCTGGGAACCGTCGCCACCGGCCTGTCCGACCGCGTGTCCACTGCTACCCGGCAGGCGGCTCAGCTGGACGGGAGCGCTCCGGCGGCACTCATCGCGCTGATGGACTTCGCACCGGCGGGTTCGGTTCAGGTACTGAGCCAGATCCTCGGTCTGACCCATTCAGGCGGGGTCCGACTGGTCGATCGCCTTGTAGCGGAGGATTTGGTCGAGCGTCTACCCGGTGAAGATGCTCGCTCGATCACGGTTGCGCTCACCAGTCATGGCCGAGAGGTCGCCGAACGGGTGCGACAGCAGCGCTTTGATGCAATCGCTGACACCATGACGGGCCTGAGTGACGGGCAGCGCGAGGCTCTGCTCGAAGCGTGCGAGGTGCTGGTGGCGAACCTGACCGCCCAACGTCTTGCACAACGCGCGACTGGCGAAAGCCCCGGCGGCGGCGCGCTCTGCCGAATGTGCGATTTCACTGCCTGCGGACGAAGAGCCGGACGCTGCCCGGCGATGGTTTCCGCCGACGACTAAAGGGACTCGATCTCCGCGATTCGCTCGCTGAAGCGCCAGACACCGTCCTCGCAACGACGTAGCTTGTCGCGATAGCGGCCCATCCCCGAAACTCGCGGTGTCGGCGAATCATCCACGACGTCAAGGCGAATGAAGTAGCTGTCGCACGTTGCGTGGTCTCCCTCGACGGTGATCATCGGCTCGGACAGCATGTGCTTGTGGTAAACCATCGGGGCTCGGGTGTGGGTGCGGATGAACGCTGCGAGTTCCGCGCGGCCGCGGCACACGGTGTTGTGCTCACTACCGCTGCGTCGGCGTGCATCCCACACGCCGTCTTGCGTGAAGCAATCTACCCAGACCTCTTCATGGCCATAATCGATGGAGTGCCCGTACGCGTACAGCCGATTCAAGATGGCCTTCTCGTCCTCCAGCCGGGCCAACCGGCTTTCGATATCGCTCATTGGCAGACCTCCTGATTCGACCCTAGCCCGGCGTCACTCGCGGAGGATGAGTGCAGTGGGCGAGATTTCGGATTTGATCGACCCTGTGCTGGCATCGGTCGGCGTCCGGCCACGTTCTCAGTGGACCGGAAGTGAGGAAGAAGGGAATCATCCAATGGCGCTGGACACTTTCGTGGTCGTCGCGGCGAGCTACCCATCGCAAGCCGACGCTGAGGCTGATTACGACGCCGTTCACCAGCTCTACATCCGATCCGGGATCATCGACACCTACGATGCCGCCGTCGTCACCCGTGACGCTGACGGCAAGGTGAAGATCGTCAAGAAACACGAGCAGCCCACCCGACAGGGGGGTTGGGGCGGCCTCGGTATCGGGCTGGTCGGCGGTGCGTTGGTTGCACTGTTCCCGGCAGTCGGCCTGGGTGCCGGCCTGTTACTAGGCGGAGCGGGCGGAGCCGGGCTCGGCGCGCTCGCCGGGCACGTCGCCGCCGGAATGAGCCGGTCTGACCTCAAGGACCTCGGCGAACTGCTCGATGAAGGTGAGAGCGGGTTGGTCGTCATCGCCGCCACAGACCTCGAATCGCGCGTCGAGGATGCTCTCGAACATGCCGCGAAGGTCAGCAAGAAACAACTCAGAGCAGATGAGAAGCAACTCGAGAAGGAGATCGACGCGCTGACGTCAAAGTAGCTCGAACGGGCGGATCCGAAGCATGCACGGGTAGCCGCCCACCAGCGTAGCGTTGCCCCAATGGAGCCCGGTCTCGGTCTCACGGCAGGCGGTCACACTTCGGACAGAGCAGTGCCCGACGCGCGGCGAGGCGTCGCTGCAGCCGCCGTTCTCGTCCTGTTCAGCGGCTTGATGTTGTTCGTCTGGGCGATGCCAGCGTCAGGCCTGCCGACGCCGGCGGTCGCTGAGCAGCCATTCGCCGCTTTCCAGTACGGGACGGCCGGATGTATCGAGGTTGGCGTGCGACCAGCCGCGCCGTTTAACCAGCTGCCGCCTTATCAGGTTCCAGATTCCTACAACCGGATTGCCCAGGGCTACCCGACCGGCGGTTACGACCCCGCTGCCCTCGGATTCACCGCACAGAGCGGCACGAACTCCTGCCTCTACAACTTCTACGACAAGAACCGCAAAGTTGACCCGGCCGCCGTCGTCATCGGCACCGGGTATTGCATTCAGTTCGGTGCCGGGCAGCTATCCGGTACCGGTTACGATCCGGAACCTGCCACACCGACCAGCATCGCGAATTTCGGATACGTGCTGCGAATACTTCAGGACTATTACCCGCTGACCACATTGCCTGCCGGAGCGGCTACTACCAATGCCCAGAAGGCCGGAACCGTCGCGATGGCGATCCACTTCTTCACTGACGGCATCGTGATGCCGCCCACCTACCAGACCGCAGGACTGTACAACGTCGTCGCTGGCATTGTTGCCGACGCGATCGCCAAAGGCCCGCTCCCCACTGTGCCAACTGACCCAAGCCCCACGATCACGGGGCCGGACAGCGGCGTGACCGGAACACTCGCCGGCCCGTACACCTTCGGACCGAGCGGACTCGCAAGCCCGATCACGGTAACTGTGGACGGCGCGCAAGCCTTCACCGACGCCGCCGGGACCCAGCCGTTCACCAATGGATCCGCACTCGCGGCGGGAGCACAACTCTGGCTGCGGTCTGCGACCGACTCCACCTTCACGATCAAGGCCACCGCGAGCAGGCTTGACCCGACGGGCACCCTCATGGTCGGTGACACCGCGGTAGCAAGAGTGCAGTCAATGCTTCTCACCAAACCGATCACGCTGCTGGGCAAGGTCGGCTTCACCGGCACCTTCGCGGCCGCGCCCGTCGAGGCCACCCTTGCCAGTCAAGTTTCCAGTCACCTGATCGAGGTCGGCGGGAGCGTGGCCGACACCTACGCCGTCGGAGGGCTCGGCGTCGCCGAGCCAGCCACCATCCAGGTGATCCTGTACGGCCCAGTCTCACCGGTGGGTGGTGACGGCTGTGTCGGCGTCAACTGGACGCCTGTCTCCAGCTTGCCGGTCACACGCCGCTTCGCCCCGATTGCCGTGGTCGGGGATGGCCCGATCGACATCGACCCAACCCAGCTCACCGAGCCTGGCTGCTACTCCTATGGTGCACTGATTGCACCGGCGGCCGGACCCCAGGTCACCGCGGCCCCTGGGGACCCGACCGAGACGGTGCGGGTGCTACCGCGTCCCGTCGTCCCGCCCTGGCAAGTGCGTTCCGCTGCCTCTGCGCAGCAGGTCGAACCAGGTGACAGCGTCTCGGACCGGATAACCCTGACCGGTATGTTGCCGGGCCGCACCATGACTCTCGCGTCCGCTCTATACGGACCGCTGGCGCCCGCGGCAGACGGCACTTGCACCAGCATTAACTGGCTCAGTGCCCGACCTCCGGTTGCCGCCCGGTTCGCGCCCCTGGTGCTGGCGAGCAACGGCACCACTCAAACCCCGCCGGTGCACTTGACCCGCATAGGCTGCTACACGTTCGCGACCGCTGCGACGAACAATTTCGTCACCGGCGGCGAGGTCCCGACCGATCAAGGCTTCGGAAACCCCGCCGAAATCGTCGAGGTCACCGCCCCGCCACCACCGCCGGCTCCGACACAATCCACCTTCCCGCCGTCCGTGCTACCGGAAACGCCGTCGGCCCAACCAGTCGACTTCAATCCAGAACTCGCCGCGACGGGCACGGCCGCATCGAGCGTGCTCGCGATCGGTATCGCGCTAACCGTCGCTGGCGCCGCCCTCACGACGATGGTGAGCCGGAGAGCCCGGCCCTGACCGACCGCGGCTACTGCCACCCGACATCTCACCCGAAGCGCATGTCGCGCGTACCGTCCGTTGGCAGCTATGTTGCCTTTGTGATCCGCCTCATCATCAGGTTCTGCATCTTCGTCGTCACGGCTGCTATCGGACTGATCGTTGCCGTCATCGTGCTTCCCGATATGTCCATCAGCGTGAGCTCGTTCCTCGTCGACGTGGTCATTTTCGCGGTGTTGCGGGCGATACTGTCGCCGTTCATCCTCAAGGTCGCGATTCGCAGCGCCCCGGCCGTGGTCGGTGCGGCCGGATTGATTTCGACGCTGTTGGCCTTGTTGATCACGACCTGGATTTCGGACGGCCTATCGATCCGGGGCGCGAGCACGTGGGTGTTCGCGACCCTTATTGTGTGGATTGCCTCGATGTTGGCGACGCTGTTGATTCCATTTCTGATCGTGCGGGGCCTTCTCGGGGCATGGCTGCGCCGCAACGCACAGTTGGACAACAAACGTGACAACAAGAGCGCCGCGAGCGGGCTCATCTGAGCGTCCGGCTCAACCTGAGCCCAGCATCGGTGCGTCGGCGCATTGCCACATTGATCCATTGCGCATTGGCACGGCCCGGCTCACACTTGCCTGCATCGGCCGATCGTCGGCCGTCAGGGGAGGGTTCGATGCCTGTTTTGATGACGACAGATATCCCAGCGAGCCGTGCAGACGTAGAGGCGGTGAGCGCTGAGACCGGCGCTCACGACAATCCTCCGGCCGGCTTGATCGTCCACCTCATCACCGAGACGGCGGCCGGCGTGCATGTGGTCGATGTCTGGGAGACGGCGGAGGACTACCGCAGGTTCACCGACGAACAACTCGCGCCTGCGATGGCAAAGGTGCTGCCGCAACGTGGGATCTCGATGGACGGGCCCCCACCAGCGGCCAACATCAGCGAAGCGTTCGACGTCATTCGCGGTCGGTGATCAGGCCACCACGGCGCGGTCCAGTCAGGGTGCAGATCCAGTCACGGTGCAATAGCGAGGAAGTCGATCAGCCCGTCCGCTGCGAACCGGAACCGAAATCGTAGCTGCACGGGACTACCGGGAAAGTCACCGGCGATATCGACGATTGCGACGTGCTCGGTCGCAGACTTTTCAACGTCCTGCACGGTGTAAACGACCCTTGGTACCGTCGTACGCCACGCACGGATGGCGGCCACTCCTCGATAGGTGTTGCCCTCGTCCTCGACGATGGCGTCTGCGCTGAACTGAGCGAAATAGGCATCGACACCCGGGCCGGGTGCCAATTCGAAATACCGGCGGATGCGGTTTTCGTCTTCGGTCATTGCAAGGTTGGTGCTCATCTGGATCCTCCTCGGTCGATGCATCACCGTGACCCCTCCGGTAGGGGGAGAGTCAACCGCAGGCACTGGAGGGGTGCAGAGTTGTCCACATGCGCGCCTCCCTGACGATCGGTGACTTCTCCCAACTCACTCACTTGAGCGTCAAGACCCTGCGGCACTATCACGAGGCCGGGCTGCTTGAACCTGCCGAGATCGACCCGCACAGCGGGTATCGCTACTACTCAGCCGAGCAGATTCCCACCGCCCAGGTGATCCGCCGATTTCGCGAGCTGGACATGCCGGTGCGGGAGGTGGCGGACGTGTTGGCGACCACTGATCCGGACGCCAGAAGTGCCCTGATCGCCGAGCACCTCGCGCGTCTGGAGAGTCAACTCGATCAGACGCGAGCCGCAGTCGCGGCCCTTCGCAGGTTGCTTGAACCCGTCCCGCCCGCGATCCAGGTCGAGCATCGTTCGACCTCGGCCAGAACGGTTGCCGCGATCGGTGAGACGGTTGAGCGCGGGAACGTTCTTAGCTGGTATGGCACAGCCATGAGCGAAATCGAACAGGCCGTGTCGGGGCAACGCCTGCACGTGACTGGGCCGCCTGGTGGGCTGTATGACAACGAGCTGTTCACCAACGATCGAGGCGACGTGCTGGTCTACGTTCCGGTCGCGGAACCTCCCGCAATTGGAAGGATAAAGCCGTTCATCGTGCCCGCAGCAGAACTGGCGATCACGGTGCACAACGGCCCGCACGACGATATTGACGTTACGTACGGACGGCTGGGTAGGTACGTCGCCGATCATGAGTTCGCCGTCGTGGGGCCTGTGCACGAGATCTATCTCATTGGCCCACGCGACACGGACGAAAGCACCGCGTGGCGCACCGAGATTGGCTGGCCGGTTTTTCATACCTCTGCCAGCCGATCGGCCCATCGTCGTTGATGAATCGACATCTCGGCGCGCCCCGCGGCATTCTTCAGCGCTGACCGGTTCCGAGGTCGGCCGCGATACTCATCAACGTGCCGGCGGCCTTGGCTATCGCGACGGTGTCATTTCCGCCCAGGCTGTTCACCTGCAGGTGGTCGGCGGTCTCGCCGCCGGTAACGTGCGTTGCCGCCACCAGGCCCCTTACGTCGGCTGCACTGCCATGGCCGGCAACGTAGATTCGATCGGCCTTGTTGGTGCCGTTTACCGTTACGGTATCGGCCTGACCGTCACCGACACCCTGTGCTGAAAGGTCGACGTCAGCCGAGCGCACATCGGTTCCGGTCAAGTCGTTGATCGTGACGGAATCAGCACCACCGACCGCCGCGACCTTGACATGCTCGACATTGTCCAGGTCCATCCGGATCCCGCCGACGTCACGTGTCAGCACAGCCTGGCGTCCGTTGGCCGACAGTGCCATGATCTCGTTCGCGTTCGAGCCGTTGAAGGCGAGGGTATCGACCCCGGCACTGCCGTCCACGACGTCGTTTCCTTCTCCCGGATTCCATACCGCGGTGTCAGCCCCGGCGCCGAGGATCTCGGTATCGGTCCCGACATTGCCGTCGATGACATCGTTGCCGGCATTGCCGAAAATCACGTCGTTACCGGCGCCACCCTGGATGTTGTCATCGCCCGCCCCGCCGGAAAGCGTGTCGTTGCCGGACCCTCCCACGATGGTGTCGTTTCCGGCGCCACCGTCGACGATCAAGGCCTCTTCGACAAACCTGCCGTTGAGTTCGTTCTCGTGAAACTGATCATCACCGCGCCCGAGGAACGCAGAGATCGTGTTGAAGGTCGTGCGGTCGAAGCTCTGCGGCAGAGTCCCGTTCCCGAAATCGATCACCAACGTATTCGGGTTATCGGCCGCTAAGCCGATCACGATGTCGTCATCGCCGCTCGTCCCATTGATCGTGAGCGTGTTGTTGGCAACCGAGGCTGACGCAATCGGCGCGGCATCGGCGGCCCCAGCGATGGCCAAACCCCCGCCCACGGTCAGCAGCGCTGCGGCGGCGAGACCGATTTGACGCTTGCCGAAGATGGTTTGAATATTCATTTCTCCTCTTTCACCCTTGTCGGGCCAGCGGTGTGCCGGCCATCGGGCTTAGTACGGACGTCGAAGCGCTGGCGGTTCCCGGCACGTATTCCGGCGACGTGCCGGAAGGAAAGCGTTACGGTTGGTCATGGTCGAATCCGCGCTGAGTGCAATTCAGGGTCCGTTGAAGGAGAAGTATCGGGCCAAGCCCGAGGCCGCGCGAGTGACGCTGAGCGCGAGCGGGTCACTCGGTGACGGCGTGACCTGCTCGGTCGACACGGGCCGCGCAATGGCCACAGCCGGCCTGCACCCCGCGTCCGGTGGCGACGGCGCCCAATTGTGTTCAGGCGACATGCTGTTGGAGGCGCTGGTCGCCTGCGCAGGTGTCACCCTCGGCGCAGTAGCTACCTCGCTCGGTCTCGACATCAGAGGGGGAACGGTCCGCGCTGAGGGCGATCTGGACTTTCGTGGCACCCTCGCGGTCGACAAGTCCGTGCCGGTGGGCCTGACCGACATCCGGCTCTCGTTCCAGCTCGACACCGATGCCGACGCGGAGCAGCTGGCTACGCTTACCCGCCTCACCGAGCGCTATTGCGTGGTGCTGCAGACGATCACTACGTCACCGCGGTGCACCGTGACGACGACGGCGCTGAGCGCGTGACGTCTAGGAAGTAACGGCTGGTCAGAGCAGCGATTCGCTGAGCGGTTCGGTGAATCGCAAGAACCGCAAGGTGTCGCTGAGGTGCGTGCACCCGCGAGTCCCCGAAAGCATCGAACGGACCGAGCTGTGCACGTCGCGCAGCGATGAACCTCGCAAGGCACCGGCGTTCTGCGAGGCCAGCGGGCACTCCGGGAACGGAAGCGCCCGCGGCTCGACTGCTATATCGGTCAGCACCAGATCGGAGCCAGCGGTCGCTCGGACGATGTATTCGTGCAGCGAACTCTCGACACCTTCGTCATCGACGTAGCTGTCGCGGAAGTACTGATAAAGCTCGATACCGTTGTCAACCTTGGTGATCTCGAAGATCCGGCGCCGGCGCATCGAATCGCGCACCGGTTCAGGTTCAGCCGGAAAGTCGGACGGATCAGTCAACATCTCGGCGAAGAACGGCGCATCGGTCGTGGTCCTGACGAGCGATTGCCCTTCCATCGCCTGCCGGTGCGCGGTGTCTCCGACCGCCCAGCCACGGCAGACATCGAGCTGCGGGTGGCTGTTCGGCATCGGCGAGACCCTCGGCGGTTCGTTCATCAGGCGCGCGTAGCCCGAAATCAACCGTACGGTCGGCAGGTCATCGAGCAGGGCACCGGTGGGTGAAGACAAGTCCACACCCTGCTCGACAAGCGTGACCAAGGCGGCGCGAAAGCCACTGATCGCAGGTCGGCCGACCAGCGAATCAAGCACCTGCTGCGGCAGCGACGCCGCTATCGCCACGATCCGGGACTCAGCGTCCACGCTTACTTCGAGCGGGTTGACCTCGTCCGTCGACACCACGCCTGCAGCATCGGTCGAGCTGTCCTGGGCGACGGCGTGCACTTGAAAGCCCAGGTCCCAGCTGGGGTCGGGCAAGATCTGCAACGATGTCGCCCGTCGGACCGAATTAGGCCGTCGCGAAGGCAAGACCAGCAACGGGTTCGCCAGCTTTTGCGGCGTCGGCTGTGCCGGATCGTGCCCCAAGAGTCCGGGCAGTGCTGACATCGAGTTCATCAGGTCCCCTCAGACCAGCTCTTCGGGCCAGATCACCAGGGGACACCCGGTTCAGCTGAATTACCGAATCGCTTTCGATAGCGACAATTCGATATTGGCACACGGCACGGTCGCCTTACAACGTCCAGGCGACCGGCCGGCTGAGCCGCGGGTCACAGCACGCAGTGCGGAACGCCTTGGCTAAGGGGTGTCAGATGCCCCGAAACTGCGGCGCCCGACGTTCGACATAGGCCTGCATTGCCTCGTGCCCGTCCGCGCCACCACCGATACCGAGCAGGGTGGCCTCTTCTTTGAAGGAGGCCAGCATTCCGGCCTCGAAAGACGAATTGAGCTGGCCCTTGATGTGGCCCATCCGGACCGTTGGACCGCTGGCAACCTCCTTGGCCCATTCGCGCAAGGTGGCGTCGAATTCCGCATGCGGCACGACCCGGTTGACCATGCCCCACTTCTCGGCCTGAATCGCTGGTAACGGTTTACCGAGCAGGGCCATTTCTTTCGCGCGCACAAGACTTGTCAGCTTCGGCAAGATCCAGGCGCCACCACCCTCGAGCGGGAGGCCACGCTGTACGAAGACCTCCCAGAAGCTCGCCTCTTCCGAAGCGATGATCAGGTCACAGCCCAATGCGAGCTGGCAGCCACCGCCTGCTGCCATTCCGTTCACGCCGGCGATGAAGGTCTTTTCGCTACGCCAGATTCGCTCGAGCAACCGGGCCCAGCCGTACATGAGGCCGTCGTCCCGGGACACGTTCGGGCCTTCGCTGCGGCGGCGCTCCGGCGGCACTTCGAGCGGACCACCTTCCTGGGTCAGGTCGGCTCCGGACGAGAACGCCTTGCCGTTACCGGTGATAACCGCAGCACGAACCGCAGGATCCTCGGTCACTTCATGAATCGCTGCGAGCAGAGCGATGCGCATCGGCCGATCGATGGCGTTGCGCTTGTCCGGGTGGTTCAACCTAAGCCAGGCCACTCCGTCCTCGACCTCGTACTGCAAGCCCGCGTCGTCCCAACTCTTCACATCCGCAGTCACTAGGTGGCTCTCCCTTTTGTCCGATAGCTGTAGGCGTCCTGCACCGGCCCAGTTATAACCCCTCGCGAGGGGTCAGGGATATACCCGCGTTGTCGGTCAACCCTGCACACCACCTGCTGGCGAGCCGCAAAACGCTCGATCTGGATTGCAGCGGTGGCCCGCAACGCCCTACCTCAAAGCTGGATTGATCCGAGCTGTTCGTCTACAAGGCGATGCTCCACAACGTTCGGCACTGTGAGGCCTAGCGCAGAAGGTGAGCAGGCTCTCACTCTGCGCTAGGCCTGACAGTGCCCGACGACGTTTTCCGGACAAGGCCATCATTGCGTGGCTCTACGTCCGTTACGTTCGAGAAGTTGTTGATTGAAGACGATTCGCCGCAGGTCATCGGCGATCTTTCCCTGATCTGCAAACAACAGCACGATCTGCCACTGTGGCGGTGCGGTCGGATGGCCGTCGGTTGGCGACACTTCAGTCACCCGGAGCACGTCAGCATGCAGTTCGAACGAGTTGCCAGAGGTCTTGAGTAAAAGCTCGACTGGAGAATCCGTCGGGGGGTGGTCGACCAGCGACTGACTCTTGCTCGTGCAGCGAACGCCGGCCTCGCTGAGGTCAGCCACAACTCCCGTTGCCTCGTGCCCGGTGCCATCAGCCGAGGCCCAGCGCAGGGCAACGGTTCCCATCACGGCGGCCCGGACGAACGCTCGCCGCTGCTCACGCCAACCGTTGCCGACGATATCGATGTCCCACAACGGCACGGCACCTTCGCGGCGAACGCCGACCAGCTTGCAGGGCAGAACGCATAATCCGCTCGATACGTGCCAGGTGGTCTCGACGGTGCATCCAACCCACAAGCCGTGTTCGGCGGGCAGATCCAATGGCCGCGCAACAGTCAGGCAACCGTCGCCGACATCCTCGACGCGGCTGGCGTACTCCTGGCCGTTGTCAGCACGAAGCGAGATCAACTGATTGATGGCCGGTTGGCCGTTCATACCGCTAACATCGGCAGCTCACAGCATGACTGAAGCGAAGGCTTCCGTGTTGACCGCCGCGTCGAAGATCCGGGCATCGTCAGCGGTCACGCTGTTGCGATCGACATTCTGCAAGAAGCTCCTGGCCGCTGCGATGACACAGTCCCGATCGTGGGTGAAGACATAGTCGAATTGACGCTCACCGTCTGACAGGGTGTCCTCACGATCGCGGGCCACAAAGGCAGCGGCGTAGTGCGGGCTGATGACGATGACGATCCATTCCCGCTCCAAACCGGTGCCGGGCCCGATCGGAGCCGTCCGAAAGCGGGGTTCGGCCTTGGCATCCAAGCCAGCGGCCAAGACGACGGTGAAGGCGTTGAGTTGCGCGAGCTCGTGGTATCGACGTTGATTGCTCGCGGAGAAGTAGGACCGATCTTGAAAGCAGGCCAGCACGACTGATGACTCCGCGCCGCTGGCGGCCTGATGCTCCAGGTGCTGGCTGATGTGGAGCAGATCGGCTCTACGGGCCCGCTGGGGCTCGGACGTCGCGGTGAGCACCTCGAACGGGGTACGTCCACACAGCGGTACCAAGCCCCCACGTCTCGGTATGACATGTCCGGGCGCAGGCACCGTACTTGGCAGCGGTCCTGGGCGGCCGTAGCGAAAGCCCTGGCCGTACGTCGCACCAAAGACCTGCGCCAACTGCTCTTGTTCGAGCGTCTCGATGCCTTCGGCAAGAATGACAGCGCCCGTACGCTCGGCGTAGGCACGCACCGCGGCAGTGATCGCCGCAGCGGCGGCACAGGGCGCCGAACGAACCAAAGACATGTCCAGTTTGACCACGTCGGGCCGCAGAAAAGGGAGCAGCGCCAACGAGCTCTGGTCCGCCCCGACGTCGTCCAAGGCGATCCCCCACGAGTCGCGGCGCGCCTGATCGGTGGCGTAGAGCAGGTCGGCGACGTGTGCTTCGACATCGCGCTCGACAACTTCGAGGATCACCCGCAGCTTGGTACGTGATCGCATGTATTCGGCGGCCAGCCGTGGCGGACAGTCGATGACCAACCCCGCGGGCTCGACGTTGATCAACCAGGACAGGTCCGGATGCAGATCAGCGTCGGCAGCAGCTCGGGTGGCCTGGGTCCGGCACAGCCAGTCCAGCTCGCCGAGTCTGCCCACCTTCGCCGCGGCCGCAAGCAGCGCCATGGGCGTTTCCAGCAAGCTGCCCGCAGGGCCCCGCGAGAGCGCTTCAAAACCTACAATCGCGCCCGATGCCAGGTGGACTACCGGCTGGAAGAGCGTCCGAATTGCGTCGTTGTCGATTACGGCGTCGATCGTCCATGGGGGCTGCGCATGGTAGCGATGCTTGGCGATGGAGCCGCCTGTGCCTGTGCCTGTGCCTCTGGCTGCGGCTGCGTCTGTCGCGGTGGCTGCGGTTCCTACCGCTGACCTGCGGAGTTCTGCGGAGCTGAGCAGCGTGCGGTGACTCATCAAGTGCGCCGATCCAAGGTCCGACTAAGACCCGGTTAGCAATCGCCAGGGGCGAAATCAGCGTGGAGGCCGACATCCGAAGTACCCGTAGTAATTCTCACCATACGCTAACCAAACACGCCTGGCTACCGTCTGTCACAGCTAGGTACGATTTTGGGTATCTGGTCGTTTGATCGGAATACCGCCGGGTCGCCATGACAACGTGTCCCTACCGATTGCCGCGCCAGCCTCAGCGGCAGCCCGTCCGAGTTCATGATCTTGTACTACTGGACACCGTAAGGCAGAGTGGCCTGCCGTGGGACATACGCGGATCGGCATCATCTCTGACACCCATATGCCCGCGGGGCTGAAGGTTCTCTGGGACGAGGTCGCCACCGCCTTCGCCGACGTCGATCTCATCTTGCATTCGGGCGACATCGTGCACCCGATGATCCTCGATCAACTCGAACAATGGGCTCCGGTCATCGCTGCAGAAGGCAACAACGATTTCGGCATGATCGACCACCGGGTTGCGCCGACCCAATGGCTGGACATCGAAGGATTCCGGATTGCCATGGTCCACGATATGGAGCCCGAGGACGAGCCCATCGATGTGCTGGAGCGCAAGTATCTCAAGGGCGAGCACGCCGACGTGATGATCACCGGCCACACGCATTTCGAACGCATGGACTTTCGCGACGGCGTGCTTCAGATCAACTCCGGGAGCGCCGTACACCCTCACCTCTGGTCTACCCGGCTCGGCACTGTGGCTTTTCTCGATCTCGAACCTGGCGTATTGCGCGCCAGCATAGAGCGGTTGGGCGAGTCAGCCGGTTTGCGAAACCCGTGCACCGAGTTCCGCTTTGACGGACACATCGTCGAGTCTCTCGGCTGAGGCAGCCACCCGATCTGAGCCCGTCGACTTGCGGGCGGATGTGTAGGCCTCAGGTACTCACCGGCAGGTTGTTGTCAGCCCACACCTTTAGTTCCTCCATCGCGGGCAGCAACGCATTCCCCGCCGGTGACAGGTGATACTCGACTGCTAGCGGCGGCCCGCCGTCAACGACACGCTCGACCAGCCCGGCCCCACAGAGTTCGGAGAGTCGCTCGGACAACACCGAATCACTGATACCGACGACGGCCCTTCTGAGCTCGGAAAAGCCGGCTGGGCCCGACGTAAGCGTCGCGATGATCACGCCATTCCAACGCTTGCCGAGGAAACCAAACGCTCTGGCCAAGGCAGCATCGCAGGCGCGCGGTTCATGGTGCTCGGCGCGGTCCGTAGCCATCCAGCCAGCATACCGAAGGCTTACCGCCCGGCCTGAGGATCGAGATTGCCACTCGCAACTCGGTAACTCTCCAGCCGATCGGTCACTCCGATCGGGTCGCTGAGCGCCACGAGATGGCCGCCGTCAATCTCATCCGGGGTGATTCCCAATCGCTGTTGAGCTATTCGGCGCTGGAATGCCAAGGGGAAGAATCGATCATCGCGACTGGATAGAACGCGAGTCGGCACGTCCGGCCATGCAGTCAGGTTCCACGGCGTTGCGAAGACGGCGTCGGCTTCTGGATTTTGGTGTCCCTCGCCTTCGGCAATCAGCGTCGGCGAGACGTCATGCAGAAAGTAGATCATCGGATCGAATTCGGCATCGGGGTCACGCCCTTGCTGTTCGTCGAGCGCTCGGCGGGCCTCAGCCTGGCCGGTATTCGTCCACCAGTCGCCAGGAGTCTCACCCGGGGCCGGGATCATCGCGTTGAGCAGGACGAGTGTGCTCACCGGAAGTTGATCGCACGCGAGCGAGGCGGTGAATGCACCGAGCGATTGCCCGACCATGATGAGCTCTGTATGGTCGTCGACCGTTGACACAGCTTGTACGACGATATCGAGATATTGCGGCAGGCCAGCGTTCTCGTCCGCGCCAGGAAGGCCAACCGAGATGGCGTCATAGCCTCGGTTTCGCAGTTCAGCTTCGACCAGGTTCCAGTACCAGGCGGCACCGCCCGCACCAGGAATCAGTACAAACGTCGGAGTCGTCATCGCTGGCTGCTCAGCGGGTGGGAATCGGCTCCGGTCGACGCAGCGGCCGACCAACCTGGTTCAGGTGACTTACCGCCGCCACGTAGGAGCCGAGCAGCGTCGTCTCGGTATAGCTGATGTGGTGATCGCGGCAGTACTGGATCACGAGGTGCTGGGCATGACGCAAGCTCGGCCGCGGCATGTTGGGAAAAAGGTGATGCTCGATTTGATAGTTGAGCCCGCCGAGCAGCAGATCGGTGAACCAGTTGCCTCGGACGTTGCGCGAGGTCAGCACTTGGCGTCGCAGAAAGTCGACCTTGTCGTCAGCCTTGAAACTCGGCATGCCCTTGTGGTTCGGGGCGAACGAACATCCCATGTACAGACCGAAGACCGCCTGATGGATGACGATGAAGACGACCGCCTTGATCGGTGACAACACGATGAACACCGCAGCCAGGTAGATCACGATGTGCAGCGTGAACAGCACTAACTCGGTGCTGCGATATCGGCGGCCTTTGCCGCTGAGCAGTGACCGCAGGCTCGCCACGTGCAGGTGGAAGCCTTCCAACGTCAGAAGCGGAAAAAATAACCAGGCCTGATAACCCGCGACAAGCCTGCCTAGACGCCCGGTCCGGGCCGCGACCTGGTTCGTGGTGAAGGCAAAGACTCGATCGCCGATGTCGGGATCCAGGCGCTCATAGTTCGGGTGCGAGTGGTGCCGGTTGTGCTTGTCCAGCCACCAGCCGTAGCTGAGCCCGACGAGTAGATCACCGAGGATGATTCCCATCAGATCGTTCGCCCGACGAGATCGGAATACCTGTTGGTGGCCACCGTCGTGCCCGAGGAACGCGAGCTGTGTTGCCAGCACCGCCACTGCCACTGCGACGACGAGCTGCCACCACGAGTCCCCGAGGAGGGCGAAGGTCAGCCACGCGGCGGCGAAGGCGAGGCCGGTGAGTGCAATCCGGGCGGCATAGTGACCTCGACGCCGTTCGAGCAGGTTCGCGTCTTTGATCTTGCGCGCTAAGCCCGCAAAATCACTGCCTCGGCGGACCTCGGCCGGGTCTGGCGCCTGGCGGTCCGAGTCGAAATCGACCGCAGAATCGGAATCTGTATGCGGATTGGTGTCGAGTGTGGACTCGGCTGACGCGGCGAACATCGGGCGACCTGACTGCGCCCAACGTGCCAGCGCGCGGACATCTTGCTCTCAACCCGGCATCGACATTCGGCATTCGATACGCACTCAGGCTGAGCCAGTTGAAACGTTACCTTGCCCACCCCGGATGTGCAGGCTCTCAGAAAAGGATCCCCTAAGTAGCTGTTACCTGAGAACCGGTTCAGGCGGCCTTTCAGTTGCTGATCCCTACTCGGGTAATTCCTTCTTTGGCGATTCCGTCTACGTAGACGCTTCGAATAGCTCCGAGGTCTGGCAACAAAGCCGCTTAGCACGCGGGTGCGACATATTCCGTTGAGTAATCACCATATAAAACCTATCGAAAGCCGATTTCACCACCGGGCCGTTGTTGTCGTATCCCTGATCTAGGTTGATCTTCATGACGGCCGAGCAGTTCCATTCCGGCGCCGTCTCGACCGGGCTGGTTGAGGCGGCCGCTTCGGTGCGCGCTTACCTCGCCGAACTCAGTCAGACAACGCGAACGGCCTCCAGCGCAGACTTGCTCGCTGAAGTCGCAGAACTCGAGACCCTGCGCAGGCAACTCGCCGCCGCCGATCACCTTCTACTCCCCGAGATCGAGAGCCGCGGCTTGGCGCCGAGTCACGGCTGCGCCACCGTGGCTGCCCTGCTGCGCCACATGCTGCGGTTGTCTCCACGCGAGGCCAACGCCCGCGTGCGCGCGGCGGCTGCCCTAGGCCCCAGGCGCGGTCTGACCGGGCAGCCGATGGAGCCAATCCTGCCCACGGCGGCTGAGGCGGCCCACGCCGGCGACGTCTCACCCGAGCACGTTGACCTGCTTTGCCGAGCTATGGACGATCTACCCGCCGCATTGCCGGTTGACCAATTCCACGCCGCCGAACAGATCCTGACCCGCGCGGCCTGCGAACTGGACCCCCCAGGGCTGATCGCCGCGAGCCAACGATTACAGGCGACGATCAACCCGGACGGCACCCGTCCGACCGAATATGACGCCCGACGGCGACGGTCGCTCACGCTCGGCCCGCAGCGCGACGGCATGGTCACCGGTACGTTCTGCCTCGATCCCGAAGCGGGCGCCAAGGCGATCGCGGTTCTGCACGCTCACTCCGCGCCACTGCCAGCCGCCGACGGCAGCCCTGACCCCCGCAGCCATCAGCAGCGGATGGCCGATGCGTTCGAAGATCTATGCGACCTGGCGTTGCGTGCCGGGCGCATAACCAGCGACGGACCGGCCGTCACCCTCACGTTGACCATGAGCCAGGAGCAATACGACGCCAACAGAGGATTGGCCGAAACCACCTACGGCCAACTTCTTTCCGTCGACTCGGCTCTGGAGCTGTCTCGCCAGGCCAGCCTCGCGGTCATCGTCAGTGCCGCCAAGTACGCGGTGCTCGACCTCGGGCTCACCGCGCGGCTCGCTAGCAGGCAGCAACGCATCGCTCTCACCGTGCGAGACCGCGGCTGCAGCTTCCCCGGTTGCACCAAACCTGCCGAATGGACGCAGGCACATCACATCCAGCCGTGGTGGGCCGGCGGCCGAACGGACCTCGCCAACCTGACCCTCGTGTGCCGCTATCACCACCGCGAGTTCGCTCGCCGAGGCTGGGACTGCGTGATGATCGACGGCCTGCCATGGTGGCGCCCACCCGCCTCTCGAGACCCCAACCGGACGCTGCAGCAGAATCACCGAATCCAGTTGAGGACGTGACCGTCGCCCAAGCACCAGAGCACAGTTGTACCGCGAACACTTCGTGCGTACGGCAAACACCTCGTGGTCGAATGTTGACCGGCTGACGCAGACTGTCAGAGCGCCGTGCTGATATTGCCGTGGTCATATTTCGGGGTGCGTTGGCTCAAAGGCCGCTCATGAGAGACCGGGGTAAATGCGACGATGTATCTGGATCAGACCGAACTTGTGGTCAGCCCAACCGACCTGACCAAATTCTTGGCGTGTCCACATCTCACCTCGCTCGACCTCGCCGTGGTGCACGGCAACCGAAACCGGCCGAATACCGAACCAGACGAGGCCCTCGAGTTACTCTTTCGCAAGGGCCTCGAACATGAGTACCGGTACCTTGCCCAGCTTGAAGCCGGCGGCCCGGTCACGAATATCGATCAGACCGTGCTCAAGCAAGCCGCGATCGACACCGAGGCAGCGATGGTTGACGGCGCGCGGGTTATCTATCAAGCGACCTTTCTGCATGACGGCCGTCGTGGCCACGCCGACTTTCTACTGCGGACGAACTCACCATCCGAGCTGGGTCCGTGGTCCTACGACATCGCAGACACCAAGCTCGCTAGGCGGCTCAAGGTGCCTGCCCTGTTGCAGATGGCCGAATACGGCCAACACCTGGTACGCCTGCAGGGCATCGCCCCCACGTGGCTCACTGTGGTGGCCGGCGACGGTGTTCAACACTCCTACCGCTACGCCGACGTTGAGTCCTACTATCGCCGGGTCGCACAACGCTTCGGCATGTTCGTCACCGAGCGGCCGAGCACGGTTGCGCAACCCGTTGCCCACTGCACCCAGTGCCGATGGATCGCGACCTGCGCCGGCAGTTGGCGACGGCAGGACCACCTTTCGCTGGTCGCCTTCATGCGCACAGATCATCGCCAAGCCCTGGAGGCCGTTGGCATATCGACGGTCGCACAACTTGGCGAGAGCGAGCCCGAGAACCTGCCGCACACGATTGGGCGCAGCTCTCGGGAGCGACTGGTTCGTCAGGCTGCCCTTCAACTCCAAGAGCGACGCAACGGCGAGCCGGTGTACGAATTGCTCGAGCCGGAGACTGGTTTAGGTTTACTAAGGCTCCCCGAACCTGATCGCGGAGACTTGTACCTCGACTTCGAGGGCGATCCGTACGTCGAGCCGTCCGGGCGGGAATATCTGGCGGGCGTCGGTACGCGCGACGGCGGCTTCGAGGCCATGTGGGCGCATAGCTTCGAGGACGAATCCCTGCTGACCCAACGTCTGGTCGATCTCATCATCGAGCGCTGGCATGCCCATCCGAACATGCACGTGTATCACTATGCGCCATATGAGAAAAGCGCATTGCAGCGGCTAACTGCTCGACATGGTGTACGCGAAGCCGAACTGGACACGTTGTTGCGGGCGGAGGTCCTGGTAGATCTATACGCAGTCGTCCGGCAGGGTCTGCGCATCAGCAAAGAATCGTATTCGATCAAGAAGATGGAGGCGTTCTACTGGGGTCACGTTCGCGGCGCCACTAGCGGCGGTGGCGGCACTAGCGGGAGCAGCACTAGCCGCAGCACCACAAACGGCGGTGGCAGCACCACCAACACCGGCGACCGCGAGGTCGCCGACGCCATGTCGAGCGTCGTGGCCTACGAACGCTGGCTCGCCGAAGGCTCAGCCACCGATCAGGACGGCACACTCGAACAGATTGAGAACTACAACCACGATGACGTTCGGTCAACGCTGGCGCTACACGACTGGTTGGAGGATCGCCGCTCCGAGCTGGCCAATCGATCAGCGACGCCGCTGCCGCGCCCGGCCGGTGGCGCGAGTAAGGACGAAGCGGGCCCGGGCGACGAGGAGCGGGCCGAGCTTGCATTGGCCGAACGCTTGGTCGATGCCGGGCTAGAGCTGTTCGCGGGCCTGGTCGGTTGGCATCGGCGCGAGGCCAGACCTGCGTGGTGGGAGGTCTTTCGACTGACAGATCTCGACGACGAGGAGCTGATCGAGGACGGCTCCGCGATCGGTGGTTTGAGCGAGCCGATGGCCGTACGCGACGTGGCGCAATCGCGCATCTATCGCTACGAGTTTCCGCCGCAGGACACGAAGGTTCGAACCGGTGAGCGTCCCTTGGACGTCGACACGCACACTGCCGTCGGTCTCGTCGAAGACATGTCGGCAGAGCTTGGCTGGATCGAGATCCGGATTTCCAAGAGGCGCGGTCTGCAACGGCCGCGCGGGATCGGGCCAACGGGGCCGTTGGCCGACACCGTCCAGCGCCAAGCCATTGCGGAGCTGGCTCACAGTGCCCTGGACGGGGAGACCAGCCTCGGGCTGAGGTTGCTCAACCGCCAGGTACCACCGTCCCTACCCATCGCTGCAGGCGAGGATCCTGCTCAAGCGGTGGTTCGGCTAGGCCTGGAGCTGCGAGGTGAGGTGCTCGCAGTACAGGGGCCTCCCGGCACCGGCAAGTCCACGGCAGCTGCTGCACTGATCCGCGCATTGCTCGACGCGGGGCTTCGAGTCGGTGTGACCGCGTTGTCGCACCAGGTCATCGGCAGCCTGCTCGCGAAGGTTGATCGTCCTGCGTTACAAAAATGTGACGAGTCGGCAAAGGGTGATTCGCCCCTGATCGAATGCGCGGCGGACAATTCCGACGTTGCAGCAGCCCTCGAATCGGGCGAACATCGACTCGTTGGCGGTACCGCGTGGGTATGGTCACGGCCCGAGTTCAAGGCCTCGGTCGACGTTTTGCTGATCGACGAGGCCGGTCAGTTCTCGCTGGCGAACGCGCTCGCCGTGTCGCGCTCGGCTGAATCGATGGTTCTGCTCGGCGATCCACAACAACTCTCCCAACCGAGCCAAGCAGAACACCCATTCGGCGCAGGCATTTCGGCCTTGGAACATCTTCTCGAGGGTCATGACACCATGCCGGCACAACGAGGTGTGTTTCTCGATACGACATGGCGTATGCATCCCTCGATCACCGATTTCGTCTCGAAGACGTCGTATGAGTCCCGGCTGCTGTCAGCGGCCACGCTCGAACGGCAAACGATCCTCAGCCCGCGGCGGTGGAGCGGTTCCGGGCTCAGGTGGGTGCCCGTCGATCACGTCGGCAACGAATCGGCCTCGTCGCAGGAAGCGACCGTGGTCGCGGGCATTGTTCGCGATTTACTCGGTGGCGAATGGGCGAACTCAGCCGGACTTACCCAGCCGATAACGTCAGAGCAGATTCTCGTGGTCGCACCGTACAACGCCCACGTCGGCAGACTCAGGCAGGAGATCGCCGATGAGGTTCGGGTGGGCACGGTTGACAAGTTCCAGGGCCGCGAGGCAGCAATCGTCATCTACACGCTGGCATCCTCGTCGGCCGAGGACGCACCTCGGGGTATCGACTTTCTTTACGACATCCATCGCCTCAATGTGGCCGTTTCACGTGCACGTGCGATGACCATTCTTGTCGGCTCACCGCGGCTCCTGGACGCCGAGGTACACAACCCCCATCAACTGAGGCTGGTCAACGCACTGTGCCGCTACGTGGAGATGTCAGCGTAGAAACGGGCGGGTTCCAACGGCCGCGCTCCGGCAACAGTCAACCCTTGACATGTGACTATCTGGTCACCTATGGTCCTTAACGTGATGGACGAGGACCTGGTCTTCAAGGCACTCGCCGACCCGACTCGTCGACACCTGCTCGATCAGCTCTTTGTGCGTGACGGCCGCACGCTCACCGAGCTCGAATCCGACTTGTCGATGACACGATTCGGCGTAATGAAGCACCTGAAGATTCTCGAAGAGGCAGGCCTCGTCGTCTCCCGGAAATCCGGTCGGGAGAAGTTGCACTTTCTCAACCCGATACCGATCAGATTGATCCACGACCGGTGGATCGACAAGTACACCGAGCGCGAAGTAACCGCGCTGGTGGAACTCAAAGCCGAACTGGAGAAGCCCTCATGACCACTCAGAGCACTCGATCGGCCGTTCAGGCCGCGACAACCCAGGTCTACAGCGTGTATATCAAGACCACCCCGCAGGCGATCTGGGACGCCATCACCAAACCCGAATGGACCGAACGGTACGGCTATGGCGGGCGCGCCGAGTTCGACCTCCGCCCAGGTGGCGTCCACCGACTACGCGCCACGAGCGAGATCAAGGCCGCCGGAGCTGCCGGTGGTCACAACACCCCTGATGTCATGGTCGACGGCGAAGTGCTTGAGTCAGATCCACCGCGGAAACTGGTTATCAGCTGGCGAATGTTGATGGATCCCGATCTGGCCTCAGAAGGATTCACTCGACTGACCTATGAGATCGACCCGATCACCGATGATGTCACCAAGCTCACGGTCGTCCACGCCCTCGAGAACGCGCCGAAGCTCGCGCTGCTGGTCGGTGGAGCTCTCGAACACGAAGGCGCCGGTGGTGGTCACGCCTGGGTGCTCAGCGACCTGAAGTCGCTCCTCGAGACGGGCGTCGGCTTGAATCAGCAGGCTGGCTAACGCCTATCCCTCCGCAGCAACCTCCGCGTGCCAGCGTCCGAACTGGTCATCGGTTGGTCGCCGGCCGAGTTTGGTCAGCTCCTGCGAGATCGCGCGCAAGACATGCACCATGCCGACCGGTGACTGCTGCGCGGCGGCGAAGAATGCCGCCGACAGCGCGGTGTTGCGAATTGAACCGCCGGCGAGGTCGAATTTCTCGGCAACGAAGGCCAAATCGAGGCCGTCGGTGGGCGCGTGAGCCAGTGAGCGCGCCCAGATCCGCTCCCGATCGTGGGCCGACGGCACTGGAAAATGCACCGTGACATGGATCCGTCGAAGAAACGCCTGATCGATGTTGCCCTGAAAGTTCGAGGTCAACACCACGAACCCATCGTAGGTTTCCAGTCGCTGCAGAAGGTAGGACACCTCCATGTTGGCGTACCGGTCTCGAGCATCAGTCACCTTCGACCGCGATCCGAACAGTGAATCAGCCTCATCAAACAACAACAGGTAATCGCCGGCGTGTGCGGCCGAGAAGATCTCTTCCAGGTTCTTCTCGGTTTCACCGATGTATTTGCTGACCAACGCGGACAGGTCGACCCGGAACATGTCAACGCCGAGCTCGCCCGCGATCACCTCGGCGGTCGTCGTCTTGCCGGTGCCCGACGGCCCGGAGAACAACGCGACAACACCTGGCGATGGATAGAGCGGCAATCCCCAGTCATCGTGGACGACCGACCGGTGACGATACCGATCAACCAGGCTGCGAAGCCGATTCTCCTGCACCGGCGGCAGGATCAGGTCCTCCCAGCCAACCCGGGGCGAGATCCGGCGGGCATGGCGGAGCAACGAACCGCTTGCCAGTCGACGCATCACGACGGACGGATCCTCACCCTCCCGCGCGGCCGTCCGGATCAGGCGGAGCTGCTCAGCGCTTGGTTTCCGGCTCGGTTGTGGCCAACCGGGAAACACGTTTGACCATTCCTGTTCGAGGATTTCCGGCGCTGCGGCTTCCACCTCGAGGTACGGACGTTCTGGTAGTGCCTCCAACGGCAGCGGATCCTTCGAACACAGCGCCCACGACAAATGGCTCGCGCGCTCGATCCATTCGCGGCCAATCGGACTCAGCTCGTCCTGAAGCGTCAGAACCACCGACAGACCGTCGAGGCTGGCCTGGCGCACTACGGCTCGCCAGCCGACCTCGTCGACAGGAGGATCGGTGATGAGAAACCCGAGCCCCCACAGGGAGACCAACGCGGTTTGCACCCGTCGTGTCGGATCTTCGCCATGCACCACGACCAGGCCTTCGATGCCGTCCACCATCGTCGGGGGCAGGCCACGGACCTTTGCTCCGGAGGGCAGCGCGGGGTCACGTGTGCCGGCCTCCAGCTGGCGCCAGACCACCTGCCGGGCAAGGAGGATTTCTGCGACTGCGAACGACGGCGTGCCATCGACGGCCAGCAACGCTGCTCGGACGAGCGGGGCGTCCGGAGCAAGGCTGCGTAGCGCGTCGCTCCCGAGCAGCTGCTCGATCAACTGCGGCGTGGCCCGGCCTGCGTTGGCGCCACAGCCAGTGAGCGCGGCCAGATCTCGGCATCGGCCAATTGTCTCGATCGCCAGGACGATGGCCAGCACGCGCGCATCAAGGGACGTCAGTGCGCAGGAGTTGACCAGCGCCGCGAATGATCCGTCAGTGGTCAGGACGTCGTCGAACTCCTGCTCGGCCATAGCGATAACCGGCTGGTATGCATCGTCGACCTCTTGCGCCCGCTGCAGATGCTCAGCACCGGCGACGTCGAAGATGAGCGCCAGGCTGCCCTCTTCAACGGGCACACCGGCGGACGTCCGTTTGTGCAGCTGCGCCTGCAATCCGAGCCGTTCGAGCAGAACCTCAGGCAACCGATGCCAACGGTGATTCACCGTCACATCGGCGGTCAGTTGGCCTTGAGCCACGCGACCCTCGCCTTGAGAATCGCATAGTAGCTTGTCGGATCGTTGCCGCCATAAGCATTGTCACCGACGTCGACGGCGGTCGACTTTTTGGCTGCGCTGCGCAGTTTCTTCTTGGTTGCATGGGCTGAGCCCTTGCCCAGGTCCCATTTCGAGGTCGAGAAGATCTTGATGATCTGACGACGGCTTTCTTCGATGCCTTCGAGCATCGCCGCGTTCATCGCGTCGCGCCGCTTCGTGCCGTTGATGACCTGTTGCGACCAGGCGGTGATGCCCCCGTCGCCGGCGCCGCCGTCGTCATCATCGCGAGCTGCCGTTTGGATGATCTTGCCGACGCCCCCTGTCGCCGCATCGATCCGGCGTTTCGGGGTGAGGCTGTTCCGGCCGACGGTGCTGATCCACACGTTGTTGTCGACCATGCCGCGGGTCATCTCAGCCGATTCGTTGTCGCCCGGATCCACGTGGTCGATCAAGGTGATTTCGCCGGTCGGGTCGTAGAACCAGTTGCCCAGGTTGCCGCTCGCGATCCGGTCCTTGTTGCCCATGAACAGGTCGACCATGTTGAGCCGACCCAGGCTCCTCATGTGTTCCTTGTCCTCCAGCAGCCCCCGAAGCCGGGACTTTCCGCTCGACATCTTGTCGGCGGTGGCGTTTGGCGTCGCCGCCGACATTGCGTCCTCGCCCTTTGCGACGGACATCGCGATTACGTTGGTCTTCCTGTCGCCGAGTCGCGCCGCTGCGTCGTCCCTGGCCGCCTCGGCAGAGTCCTCGGTTGGCGCGATCTTGCTCTTAGGCTGTGCCTTGAGAAAGTCGCCACGTTTGGCCCAACTGGGGTCATTGGTCGTCCAGCCGTCGATGCCGATCGTGTTGTCGATTGCCAGCCGGTCTGAGCCGGTGAGCGTGCGCTGGTCGACAGACTTGATCTGCGACACCTTGTGTTGCATCAGACCGACGAGAGAGCCGAGGCCAACGGGCTGGTTCTCCGGCTTGACGACGATCTCGTTGCCCGCGCTGTCAGCGATGAACCAGATCGGCCGGGAGGCCAGCGTCCTGATTCCGACGGCTTGGTTCCACGGAATCGGACCGTTGGCCTTGAGGTCCCACAACCGGGAGATCATCTTCCGCGACACCGGACCCTGCTGGCGGGTGTGGGCCAACTCGTGCGCAAGTACCCGCTCGCCTTCAGGAGTATCGGGCTGGTACTCACCGGCACCGAAGAAGATGTCGCTCCCAGTGGTGAATGCGCGAGCAGCTACCGTCCGGCTCAATCGGGCGGCTTGGCTGTCGGTGTGAATGCGAACGTCGGCGAGGCTCCCGCCGAAGCCGGCCTCCATCCGCTGCCGGACGTCCGAATCCAGGGCGGACCCGCCGCTTCTGGCTCGATCTATCTCGCCCGAAAGATCACCGGACAGCGCGCCGCCGGCCCGTCCGACCACAGGTGCTGCTGACGATTCCGCTACTGACGGCCGCTCAGTTGACGACCCCGCCGCCGGCCGACGACGCACCGGATCAGCCATGGCGGCCAAGCCTTCTGATCCTGCCCCACCATGACCGCAAGACGGGCCGTGTTGGTGGCGGTCGGGCATGTCACTGTTCAGCCGCGCCAACACCGAGTCGGCCACCCGGTCGGCGTCGTGTTCAGCCCGGTCGTCGGCGTTGCCCACGACCAGCGTGGCCGGCGCACCTACGGTCGCCGCAACGCTCCCAGCCGGTTCGCGTCGGGCGATCTCAAGATCGTCGAGGGTGGGCTCGGGATGGCGATCGACCGCCTTGAAGGCCTGCTCTCGGACACGCAGCAGCGACGCGAAGTCTGGTCCGGCCATTCGGACACCTCTCGAAAATGTCGCGCGCGACACAGGTAACAAAATGAAAGATAAGTTTGCTCAGTGTGAGTAATTCGTGACAGGGTGTCAACACCCATGTCGATCATCGATGACCTGGGCAGTCACGCGAACAAACATCTACCAAACACTCGCAAAAGCACCATAAAGGTCACGAAGAGAGCGCGTCGATGTTCATCCGCACGGTGGACGAGGGGTTGGAGCGGCTGCTCCGTACCTCTTTACCGCTGCCCGAAGAGATCGGCGATGTGACGTTCGACGCTCCAACCAGTAACTGGTCGGCCCAGCTGTCGCGAATTACGGTGAACCTCTTTCTCTACGATGTGTGCCGCAGCACCCAGCCCGCTCGATCGGCCACCCAGGCGATCGACGCGAATGGCAGGCCGGTGCGGCGACCACCGCAGCCGATGATTCAGCTCGGCTACCTGGTAAGCGCGTGGGCAGGCAGTCCGCGAGACGAACACCAGCTGCTCGGCGACCTCGTCAGCCGGCTGGCCGCGGCAGCAGTACTGCCGGCCGAGCACCTACCCAACGAGCTCACCTCCACGGTTCACCTCGATCTGGTCGAGGACCCGACAAACCGGCTCCGAGACATCTGGGCAGGTGCCGGCGGCCAGCTCAAGGCGTCGTTCACCTTGCAAGCCACGGTGGCTTCGGACACCTTCGACTGGCAGGACGAGGCACCGGCGGTCACTCGCATCGAGGCGCTCACAGTGCCCCGTCCGACGCGGCCGGATGCGCTCGGCCAAGCCGCCACCACCCCCCGATGAGCCCATGCGGGTAGCCACCGACACTCAGCTCCTCGAAGTCGATCCCGGTGAGGTGGCTTCGGTACGCGTCGAGATCGTCAACACCGGCAAGGTGATCGACGGGCTGACCGCGCGCATCATTGGCCTGCCCGAAGAAAGCGTCCGCGCCGAGCCGGCATTGCTGCCCTTGTTCCCGGACGCGACCGGTGAGGTGACGCTGTCGGTCACGGTGCCCGCGACGCATCCCGCCGGCCGGCATCCACTGACCGTCGAAGTCGTGTCCCACGGAGCTCGGCTGCCTTCGGCGTTCGTGGACGTCGACATGCAGGTCGCCGCCCACCCGGCAATGTCGGTCGCGCCCAAGCCTCGCGTCATTCGTTCGCGCCGACAGGGCAGATTCGTTCTCGAGGTTGCCAACGAGGGCAACGTCGCGCTCGAGGTCAGCCTGCGCGCGACCGATACCGACCGGGCCGTCACCGCCGTTTTCACTCCAGCCTCGCTGCGGGTTCCGGCTGGCTCGACCGCGCCCGTTCTGCTCACCGTCAAGGGCCCACGAATGTGGCTCGGCGCGGAGATCGACCGGGTCGTGGCGGTCGAGTTGATCGCGACCCAAGCCGATCTGCTGCCGCCCGACACTCTAGGAAACGCAGCTGAAGTCAGCGCGAGCAACCCCGAAACTGCCGCTGCCCTCGGCGAACCGCTTCGGCTGCAGCAGGAGACGAGCGTTCGGCTACGCCAGCGTCCGCAACTCTCACGCGGGCTGCTCACCGCCCTGATCCTGGCGTCGATCGTGGCACTCTGGGCGGGCGCGTTCCTGCTCGGGCTGAACAAGGTCTTCGCTGGAGACCCCTCCACGAAGGACGCACCCGCATCCTTCTTCGCTGCCAGCCAAACCGGAATCGGCGCAGGTGCGGGCGGAACAGGGGCTGCCGGAGCGGCCGGCGCGGCACCGGCCGGCGCGCTGCCGAAGAGCGGCCAGGTCCCGGTCGGGATCGGTAGCACGATCTCAGGAACCGTTACGGCCACAAGTGATCACAAGGGCGTCGGACGGATTCTGGTCGAAGCGCTACGCCAAACGCCGAAGGGACTGATCGTCGTCAGTTCAGCCGCGACGCAATCCGACGGGAGTTATACGGTCGCCGGCCTCTTTCCGACCGAATACCTGCTTCGCTTCACCTCAGCTGGTTTCAAGACGATCTGGTACCCCTCGGCCAGCACCCAGGTCGGCGCCACCCCGGTTGCGGCCATTGCGCAGGGCGCGACCACCGGCGTGAACGCTGTCGTGACCGGCGACCTGGCGAGTATGTCCGGCACGGTCGATCCAGGCGATACCTTGACGCCGATCACCACGACGGTCGCGGTCCGATCCTTGGTCGGATCAGCCGCGGCGACGCCGCTGGCGACCACGACCACCGCCCCTGACGGGAGCTACAAGCTCGGTTCGCTACCTGCTCCGGCGAGCTACGAACTGACCTTCACCGCACCGGGCTACGAGCCGACCACCCTCGTCGATACAGTCTCCGGCGGCCAGCAACGCCTCGAACCGATCGTCCGGTTGGGCGTCGGCAACGGCCAGATCAGCGGCCTGGTGACCAGCGCCGGCGGCGGACTCGGCGGCGTGACCGTCAGCACGACGGTCGGGGGAACCGCGCTCGCGATCACAACACCGACGACGGGCGCCGTCGGCTCGTTCGTGTTGGGCGCGCTGCCGACACCGGCGACGTACGTCATCACCTTCGCCCGCGAAGGGTACGGAGCTCAGACCACCGTTATCGATCTCACCGCCGGCCAAAGCCGCGCCAACCTTGCGATCGCGCTCGCGTCAGGAACCGGAAGCGTCAGTGGCTGCGTGACCCTCGGTTCGGGCTGCAACCCGGGCGAGGGCGGTTTGGGCGGAGCAACCGTCAGGGTCGGCGGCGCCGCAACGACGGGTAGCACGGGAACGCCAGGCACCGGCGCCGACGGATCTGCTGGCAGCGGTAGCAGCACCGGCGACTCGGCGGATGGCGCCACGGCGTCGGCCGCTGACGTACCGACCACGACGACGTTGACCCAAGGTGCCACTGGCACGTTCGCCGTCAATGGTCTGACGGCGCCAGGTTCTTACACGATCACGGTGACGCTTCCTGGGTATCAGCCCGCCAGCGTCCCGGTCACGCTGTCGGGCACCGGACCACCGCCATCGATCCGGATCACGCTCACGACCCAGGTGGGCAGCATAGTCGGACGGGTGAGCGATTCATCCGGACCGCACCCCGGCGCAACGGTTACGGCCACCGACGGCAAGCAGAACTGGACGACGACCGCAGCTGGGACGGACGGCTCGTACCTGCTCGACGGACTGCAGCCGGGGACGTACAGCGTGACCACCACCGCGACCGGCAAGACTCAGCAGACGGCACTGGTCATCGTCAGCGCCGGTAAGAGTTCAGCCCAGAACCTCACGTTGGGCAACGGCTGATGCGCGTCGACGTCAACCCCAGACATGCCGAGGTCACCCCCGGGCAACCACTCGCCGTCACCGTGACCATCGCAAATACCGCTACCGTCATTGGTGGTTACACCATCCGGGTGCTTGGTGCCGATCCGTCGTGGGTGTCGATCGACAGCCAGCAGATCTCGCTCTTCCCTGACGAGAGCCGGACGATCATTGCCCAGATCACGGTGCCGAAAGGCATCTCCGCTGGGGTGCGGCGGATCGCCGTCCAGGTACGAGAGCTCACGCCGCCCGAAGACAGCATGGTCGCCGAGATCGACCTCACCGTGCCTGCCGCCAAGGCAATGCAGGTTCGAATGGACCCGCTCGCGGTTACCGGCGGGCGGCGCGCGAACTTCAGCGTGATCGTCGAGAACACCGGAAACACAGTCGTGGCGGGACGGCTTGCCGGCGATGATCCCGAGAACAAGGTTCGTTTCACCTTCGAACCAGAGACACTCTCGCTGAACGCGGGCGAGCATGCCGTGGTGGATCTCAAGGCCGGCGCCCGCCAGCATTTCATGGGTTCGCCGACTGTTCGGGTGCTGTCCATCTATCTCGACGAGAAGGTGCCGGATGCGTTCTTCGACGGGCCGGAACCGGCGGACGAGGACCCGGCCCGCGACGAGCGCGACGCGCTGGCCATCGGCAGCTTCATCCAGCGCCCGATGCTGTCCCGCGGTCCCATCGCGCTGCTCGGGTTGCTGGCCGCGGTAACGGTCTTTGCCATCGTGATCACCTTGGCCCTGTCACGATTGGTCGGCCAGTCAGCCGCCGATCGAAACCTGGCGCTGCAGGTTGCAGCCGCCCGCGATGCCGCCGCTACGAGCGGCACTTCAAGCGTTTCAGGAACCGTGCGCCTACTCACCTCCGGCACGCCGGTGCGCGGCGTAGCAGTCAACGCCTTCGCCGCGACAGACGTCACGACGCCGATCGCAACCACCGCCACCGATGCCAAGGGTGCCTACTCGATAGGCAACCTGCCGGCCGGCAATTACAAGCTGAGCTTCCGCGGCGCGGGCTTCGTCGAGCTCTGGTACCCAGGCGCCGCCACCGATGCCGACGCGACCACGATCACGTTGAAAGAACGGCAGAGCCAGGCCGGGCTGGACGTGCGCCTGGGCGGTGTTCCCGCAACGATCAATGGCAGCGTCGTCGGTGACGACGTGTCGGCCGCGACGCTGTTTCTGATGTCGGGAACAGGCGCCGGGCAGAGCACGACCACCGCCACTGCCGGCAGCGCGGCCAACACCGGCGGTACCCAGGGCACTGGCGCGTCCACCGCCGTGGTCGCACCTCCGGACAACGGTGAAGCCGTCGTGCGCACCGTCCCGATCGGCGCCGACGGCAGTTTCAGCCTGACCAACGTGCCCTCGCCAACCATCTACGACCTGGTAGTGACCAAGAAGGGCTACGCCACGTCCACCCAGCGCATCGATGTCGGCGCAGGTGAAACTCGAACCGGAGTGCAGATCCGGCTGCAGAAGGGCGACGGGCTCATCTCCGGCCACCTCAACTCCTCGACCGGCGGGCTCGGCGGCGTCACGCTGACCGCAACCGCCGGCCAGAGCGTAGCCAGCACGGTGTCACTCACCACCGATGACGTCGGGTCTTTCACCCTGCGCGGAATGCCTACGCCCGCCACGTTCACCGTCGTCGCGAGCAAGACCGGTTACGCGTCGCAGACCCTGACGCTCAGCCTGTCCGCCGGCCAGAAGATGACCGGTGAGGTGATCACGCTCGGCCAGTCGTCCGGATCGCTTTCAGGGATGGTCACCGTCCAATCGGCAACATCCGGTGCGACACAGCCAACAACCACGCCCGGCGTCGGCGTATTGGTCACCATTACCAACGGCCAACTCACCGTTCAGACGGTGACCGAAACCGGCCAGAACGGCAGCACGCCGGGCGCATGGTCCTCCGGCGGGCTGTCGCTACCGGGCGCCTACACCGTCACGTTCTCCCGAAGCGATCTGGCATCACAAACCGTGTCCGTTTCCCTCGATTCCAACGGGTCGATCACCCAGGGCTCCCTCGGCGCGGCAATCACGGCGGCGGGCATCAGCACCACGATGCAATCTTCGACTGCGAGCGTCTACGGCAATGTCACCCAGCCACGCCTGGTCAACAACGCCGTCCGTAACGGACCTCGAGGCGAAGCGACGGTGACGTTGAGTTCGGGGACGTCAAGTTACACCGTGACCACCTCATCGGTCTCGAACAGCTATGGCGGCGCGGGCGATTACCGCTTCGGCTCTATACCGCCGGGCACTTACACCGAGAGCGTCAGCGTTGGCGGCACGAGCCCGACGACGAGAATCATCACCGTCAAGGCGGGCGACAACCAGCGCCAGGACTTCCCGCTGCCACGTGCCGCGACGATCAGCGGGACGGTAGTGGGTACCGATCACACTCCGCGCGCCGGGTGGACGGTCACCCTGTACCTGGCCAGCCAGTATCCGGCCACGGCCTCGCAAACCGTCACCACCAACAGCGCCGGCGCGTTCAGCTTCAGCAGTGTCGACGCCCCGCAGAGTTACGTCATCGAGGTGGCACCCGGCGCCGGGGCGGCTCCGGCCGGTTCGGCGACGATCCAGCTGGCGGCAAGCGAGCAGTACGGCACGCCGTCAGATACCAAGCATCCTTCCCTGATCATCACGGCGGATCCCAATGCCTGATTCAGGAAACGGTACGGGCGGTACCAACCCAGTCGGACGCGAACGCGCGCCTGGGATTGCCATGCTGCCGGTCGTACGAACCGGTGCCGGCAGCCCGGTCGTGTTGCAACTTCGGGTAACCAATCACGCCCCCGAGCCCCGCATCTTGTCGGTGACGGCCCTCGGCGTGGATGCCGCGTGGCTGCCGCGACCTGGCTCGATGAGCGCCTCGGCACCGGAGTCCGAACGGCCGTTCGACATGCGACGCCCGGTGATGCCCGGTATGGACATGACGGTCGAGCTGCAGATCACGCCATCCATCGGGACGGTGCCGGCTCGGTATCCGATGGTCGTCGCCGTGCAGGCTCTCGATCCGGTTTCTGGTGCATCCACGGCTCCGACTGCGATGGGCGAAGTAACGCTGATCGTGGATGGGCCCGGCCAGATCAGCATCGACCTCCAGCCGGCCGACGTGTCCGCTCGGCTCAGCCGTCGGATCACGGTTCTGCTGCGCAACAGCGGGCCGATGCCCGCCGAGGTCAGTCTCGATGTGCAGGCACCGCCGCAAGCGCGAATCCAACTCAACGCCGACCAACTCGAACTGCAGCCCAACTCGGAGGTACGGATCTCCGGACGCGCGCGAGTGCGGCGGCCACGGCTGATCGGTCAGCGCGCCCGGCATCCGTACACCATCACCGCTCGCAGCTCCGGGGCTCCGCGGTATGTATCGGGTTCCCTTACCGAACGGGCATTTCTCGGTTCCGGCGGTGCCAAGATGGGGATTCTCGCCGCGGTGGTTGCCGTGTGGCTGGCGCTCGCCCTGATCGCGATTCCCAAACTCGCGCAGAACACCAAGAACAAGCAGGTGGCCGGGCCAACAGTGACGGTCGGTGCCTCCAACGCCGCCGGCGGTTCGGCGGCCGCGGGCGGAGCTGACGGTGCTGCGGGCGGCGGTGCTGGTGGCTCGGCCGGCGGCGCTTCTGGTGGTGCTGCGGCAGGCGGCGGTCCAGCCGGCGCGGCACCGAACACCGTACGGCTAAACGGCTCGGTGACAGGCCAGTCGGCAGACGGCGTCACCGTGTCATTGCGTCCTACCTCGCTGGTGGACGAACAGGCCGAGGGTGCCACGCCGATCGGCCTGACCGCGCAATCGCTGAACGTGCACGGATTGGTGCCACAGACCGCGGTATTACGTAGCCAGCTGCTGACCGGCGACCACCCCTCATCGCAACCGGCCAGCCTCCTCACCGGGCCACTGGCGACCACTCGTCCGGCGACGGTAACGCCTGCTGCTGCTCCCGATACGCCTACGATCGCGACGAGCCGTTCGATGCTGACCGGGACTGACGGTGCCTGGTCATTCCCCGGTATCAACGCCCCTGGCTATTACCTGGCCACCTTCGCCAAACCCGGTTATCAGACTCAACGGTTCGTCATCAACTCCGCCGAGACCGTCGCCACCCAGCCCCTCGTGGTCAACCTCAACCCGGGTCAAGGTTCCCTCACCGGCACCGTGACCGGCCCGAACGGCCCGGTCGGCGGTGCGCAACTCACCATTACCGACGGCACCAACACGATCACAACCAGCACCGCATCCACCGGTCCGAACATCGGCAACTGGAGCGCGACCGGCCTTTCGACCCCCAGCACCTATCTCGTCAGCGCCAGCAAAGAAGGCCTCGACACCGAATCCGCTCTGGTGCCGCTAGGTGCCGGTGCGAGCGCAACAGCGTCGCTGGTCCTGCGCCGCGGCATCGGCTCGATCTTGGGATTCGTCCAAGGCCCAGACAGCAACGGTGTCGTCGGCGGCGTCGGCGGCGCAACCGTGACGGCCTCAGACGGAACGCTCACTCGCACCGCAACCACCATCACCACGGCCGGGTTGGCGGGCAAGTTCAACCTGTCGTCGTTGCCGTCACCCGGCAAGTACACCGTTACCATTTCCGCGCCCGGGTACCAGCCCGCAACCCAGTTCGTCACGCTCGCGGCAGGCGCGCCATCGGTAACCGCCTCAGCCACGCTAGTGCCTTCCTCAGCCACCATCGGCGGAATCCTCAAGACCAATGACCCGACCAGCGACGGTACGGGCGGCGGGCTGGTACTCACCAACAGCGCCAACACCTACAAGACCCTGGCCGGCGCGGGCGGCGTGTTCCGGTTCAACGGGATAGCTCCCGGGTCCTACGTCCTCTCCGCTGACCTGTTCGGTTTCACCACGTCCTACCTCAACGTCAAGGCGATCGCGGGGCTGGAGAACCTCAACAACGTCCTGACGGTGAAGCTCGTCCCGACTGGCGTGCTGCCGTCCACGTCGTTCATCAAGGGCCAGGTCAGCGACGCCCGCGCCGGCGGCCACATCACCTGTCCCCTGCCGACACCGTCGTGCCTGGCCATTGCCATCGACGGTGGGGCATTTGCGCCTGGGATTCTGCCATCGTCTGAATACACCGCCCCCCTCGGAAGCACCGGATTACAACCTGGCCTGCACACCATCACCGCCTTCGCGCCCGGCTACCAGACCGCCTCGATCAAGGTCCAAGTTCCCCTCAACGCCACGGTGAACGCACCCGAGATCGCGATGTATCCCGCGCCGATCATCAAGGGAACCATCAGCTCGGCCGTAGGCCAGGCCGTCACGCTCGGCACACCCGCGTCGGGCAACGCTCCTGCCGTCCCGGCAAATCCGGTGTGCATCTTTGCCGTCGGCGTAGGCGTTACCCCGACGCCCGCCCAGCTGGCCTGTTCGTCGTACAACCCGCCTGGGTCGGTGGCCGCTCCGGGATGTCCCACCGAGCAAGCTTCGGTGCCACCGAGCCCGACCGATGTGGTCTGTACCCAAGCCGACGCCAACGGCGGATACTCTTTGACCGTCGCACAGAACGGCGGTTACAGCGTCTTCGTGACACCAGCCGACGACGAGTACCGGCCGATCTCTGGATCGCAGCTCTTGCTACCGCTGGGTGGCACCGTCGAATACAACGCGACCTTGCACCGCAAGGGCCGCATCGATGTCTCCGTCCTGGTGCGCAACCCAACCGGTAATACCGGCAACCTGATCGCGGGCGGCGCCGGCATCTCCGTCCGGCTGACCACCAATGGCGCCAACGGAATCACCGATGTGGTGCCTCCTGAGCTGACCGACGCCAGCGGCTCGGTGCATTTCGATCATCTGCCGCCGGGCGCTTACACCCTGCAAGCGACGACCGCCACCGGCTCGGGCAGTGTGGCTGCGCCCATCACCGACGACCAGCAAATCGGTTACATACTCTCCCTCGCCGATCCGCTGACTCAGGTCGTGGGACGGGTGGTCACGTCAATCGGGGGCGCCGCCGCGACTCCAGTGCGAGGCGCACAGGTGCAGATCAGCGGGACGGCCTTCTACCTGCTGGGTATCTTCCCGATACCAGGACCGGTGGTCACCGTTACCACCGATGTGAACGGGTGTTTCGCGCTGACCAACGCCCAGCCGACGACAGGTTCGGTGGTGACCTCGACCGGTGACGGCGCAGGAAACTGCACGAGCGTCACCGCAACAGCCGCCAACGGCCCGGTGAGCCAAGCCACCCTGGTGTCGACGCAAGTGACGGCCACCGTCACCGCGACCGGCTATCAGACCGTGAACCTGCCTTCCGTCGCAGTCACCCAAACCGGCGTCACGACGTTCACGATGGCTCCGTCGGCCGTCACGTTCACCGGTACGTTGTCGGCCGATCCAGCGTCGACAGACCTGTCCACGGCAAGCATCCAGCCGACCAGTCAGGCCACCGGGTCCGGCACGCTCAACATCACGTCCGATGCGCAGGGCCATCTGACCTGGCACGACAGCAACTTTGCCGGTGACAACCAGATTCTGCCGGGTAACTACACGATCTCGGCGAACCTCGGCGGCTTCACACCGACGAGCGTCTCGTTCCACTGCGATCCGGTTGTTGCGTGCAACCCCGATCTGTCCGCCTTCAGGCTCACCCAACTGACCGGCCTACAGGTCTCCGCCGTCGATTCAAATGGAACCGCGATCAACGGCGCTACATACACGCTGCGCATCAACGGCGTTTCCCAGACACCGCAGGCGGCAAGCGGCGGCAGCGCCACGTTCACGAATCTGCTGCCGAGTTCCTCGCCCAGCGCGCCCACGTATGCGGTGCGCATCCAGGCTGCGGGGTACGCCTTCCAGACCTACGGTTCCGGCGGCCAACCGATCACCTGCACCGGCGGCGGTTCGAGCACCCCGACCACGGCCAGCGCGATCACGGTGACCGCTGCGAGTACGCCGACGACCTGTACCGCGACGTTGGCGAGACTCGGCGTCATTAGCGGCACGGTTACCGCAATTCCCGCTCCGTCCGCGGTGCAATCACCGTCCAACCCGTCCGGAAGTGCCACGCTGGTCGCGACGAAGTGCAACGGCGCGGGTGCAGACCCCGCAGATCTGGCCACCGCAACCGGCGATGGCAGCACCCCCTGTGCCACAGTCGATTCGACAAAGAGCTATTCCGCAGACACCGCTCAGAACGGCAGCTTCCGCATCGCAGGCACGGCCGCGCTGTCCGGGCTGGAGACCGGCTGGTACCGGGTGGTCGTCACCTCGCTCGGTTACGACAGCCCGACCACCGCCGCGAACAGATTCGTACTGATCCGGACGACCACCACCGACACGACGTTCAATCCAACGATCACCGCAACGCCCGTCAATTACACGGTGAAGGTGCAAGATCGCAATAGCAGCCCGATCACGGGGCTTACGGTGACGTTGGTCGACGGGAACGACGCCCCGCTCGCCGCCGCCGTCGAATCGTCAACGACCCACGGCTCATACGTGTTCACCGCGGTCTCGCCCGTCACCGCACGCGTGAAGGTCACCGGGGCTGCGGTGCCGACCAGTTACTTCTCGACGACCATCACAGTCGGTGCTGGCAACCAGTCCTTGACGGTGACCACCGACCTCAATGCCAGCGTGGTCAGCGGAAACACCCTCGCGGCACAGGGCATGGACGTCAACGCCGGCACGGCAATCGGCGGGATCACTGTACAGATCGGCACCTTCTCCGGCTCGACGTTCACGGTTGGCACCGGCACCGACAACCAACCGATGACCACCACCTCGAGCACCAGCCCTGCCACGCTCGGCCATTACGCCTTCAACAACGTTCCGGACGGCGCCAACTGGGTCGTGCTGGCACTTGGTTCCGATCGCGGCGGGGTGAGCGGGTACCTCTCGCACCAGGTCTCCGTGCCGGTGACCCACTCCCAGACCACACCGCAGACAGATATCACCCTGCCCGTGGTCGCGCACGATGTCACCGTCAGCGTCAGCTCGTCGCTGGGCAGCACACTCACCGGCGTTTCGGTCACGCTGACACCCGTCGCGACCCCGCCAAGCGCGACCAGCCGAAGCACCCTAAGCGGGACGCTGGACCCGACGCCGTCCGTCCCCAACGGTTACTCGACGGTCTTTCAGGACGTGCCCTTCGGCGAATACACGGTGGCCATCGCACTCGGTGCGACAGACCACGGCGGCACCCTGACCGGTGGTCAGACCGACCTGACCTTGTCCGCGACTACTGCTGGCGCCGTGACCGACGCCTTCGCACTCAGCGAGGGCCAGCTGAACCTGGCGGTGACAACCACTGCCGTGGCACCAGATACCGCACTGGCGCAGGTGAAACTGACTGTTCGTAAGGTCGGCGCGCCCAGCGACATCTACACCGCGAACAGCTTCGCCACCAACCAGGCGGCAATCCCGATCTACCTGCCACCTGGTTCGTACAACGTGACCGGCACGCCTTTGGCCGGCGCCGGAGCCGGCTGGACGGCGGTCACCACGTCGAGTCCGTCGGTCGTCGTCGCGGGCTCGGCAGTCACCGGATCGGTCACGCTTACCGAGCAGGGCCCGCTGCCGCTGGTCGTGCACCTCACGCGCGGCGGGCACAACTTCGGCTTCGGTGGCGCGACCGACACCGGCACGATCACCCTTACGCCGCTGCAAAGTCAGACCGTCCCCGCGGCGTACCTCGTTCCGGTGACTGTCAACGCCACCGGCAACTTCACCTTCACCGGCCTGCCGCCCGGCCTCTACCAACTCACCAGCGCCGTCAGCTCGACACCGGCCGCTACGATGGCCGATCCAACGCCCGCGGCGGTTCCCTACACCGGAACATCTGCACCGACCAACATCACTCTCGCAGGCGGCCTGGCAGGGCCGAGCCCGGGTGGCGGCACGTACACGCTGGATTCTCAGCCCTAATCGCCGCCTCGACCCTGAGAAGGCTCAGCTCGTACCAGGGTTGATCCCAGGACTTTCCCTCATGTGCCGGTGACCCGGAAGGCCGATGCTAGTTCCATCGACGCCGCTCCTGGCATCGATGGGCCAGCTGGCTCACATTCGAACAGAAAGAACGATCATGCGGTCAATACACGACCTGTTCCGTAGCAAGGGCCTGACCAGACAGCGCGAGGGCCGCGTCCTCGGCGGCGTTTGTGCTGCTCTCGGCAACAAGATCGGCCTCGACCCGTGGCCCACCCGGTTGCTCTTCATTCTCACCTTGCTCGTGCTGCCCGGCAGCCAGATTCTCGTCTACCCGATCTTGTGGCTGCTCATGCCGTTGGCCGACCGTCCGGAAACTCCCGTCAACACCGAAGCAGGTTGGACGGCGGTATAGCGGCAATCAGCCGTACCGGCGGACCACGCCATAGGCCACGAGTGCCGCGATGACCGCCAATGTGCCGAAGAGAAGCACCCAGACCCACCACGGCGTGGGCTTCTCGTAGATTTCCACCACCGGTTCAGGCTCGGGTGCTCGATACACGGGGGTCGGCGGTGGCGTCGGTGGGGCCACCACGATCATCGGCTGCCCGCACCGCACGCAGGTCTGCGCAGTCACGGTGTTCGGCTCCGCACAGTGCGGGCACGGTACCGATGCGACCGTTGCCCGCCCAGCGGTGCCGGGCAGTCGGCGTAGCGATTCGGTCGCCGTCGTCGACGAACGGTCCAGCTCGACCCGCGATGGCACCCAGAACAACGGGTAATCACACTTGCGGCAGAAGTCCATCGACTCCCGGCGATTGACGGTGACCATCGCCGACGTTCCGCACTCCGGGCAGACGAGGTGCTGCGCGGCAGACTGGGACGGCAGAGCCGGGGCGATGGTGCTCGTCAGCGCAGCATCCACCGGCATCACTTCGGTTCGTGGGTCGGAGACCTGCCAATCTGCATGTAGGTCCTCCGCCGACCAATTGTCTGCCGGCCATTCGCCACCCGGTGTGGTCGGTGGCGGATCGCCAGTCGCGGGCAGACCATCGTCACGGGTCGCTATATCCAGTGGACTCATGCTCTCCGAGGTTCCGTTAGCAGCGAGACCATCGATCCCTCCTGTGTCGCTGTGATGCTCACTCGAGCCACCAATCGCTCCGCTCCTCGCTCCTGCGTCGCTGCGATGCTCACTCGAGCCACCAATCGCTCCGCTCCTCGCTCCTGCGTCGCTGCGATGCTCACTCATTGTGGGCCGCCGGTGCTTCTGGTCGGGCTACTTGGCCGTGTGGCCCGGTGTTCTCATCATCTGCGACGACCGCGATCGGCAACGACCCGGACGGCCGGTGCGGCAGCGGATCGGCCGTCCCATCAGACACCCACGCTCGCTCGCCTGCCACCCACAACTCGGCGTGCACGTGCGCCGGAATCTCGTCGCGCACCAATTCGACAAAATCGGATTCGGACAACCACCCGGTGGTATCTACTGACATCCGCACCCATGCAGTGTCCTCGGGAGCCTCGCCCTCGCGCCACACCCCTCCCCCATCGGTGACCTCGGCAGGGCCGCCGGTCGTCAGCTCGAGAAAACGGCGCAGTCCAACCACGGTGCCTCGCCAGGTCAGTGTCTGCGCAGAACCGTCGACGATCCTGCGCTGCAATTCCTCGGGCAGCGACGGGTCCAGCGAGGTGAGACCGATCCAAGAACCGAGCCATCGCACCATTGCATCCGGAGCAACTGATACGTCCGGCAGGTTGTCGACGTTGTCGGCGTTCTCGAGCAGGCTGGTGCCGAGCTCCTGAAACAACGACACGAATCGGACGAAGAAGTCACTGTCCAGCATGCCTACCGGCAGTTGGTTCAACAACCATTGCGGGCTTCGTGGCGCGCTACGAACGCCAGGGCGCATCGACAGACCACGGCCGGTGCCGGCCGGTAGCGACGCGACGATCGGTTCGGTCACGATGATGCCCCATTCATCGGACGACGACCTGGTGTCCCGCCGACAGGAACAGCGAATGCCTGTCCAGATGAATGACGTCCTTGCCTGATCCTAGGCGACGTCCGGTGCGCAAGTCGTACTCGAACAGCAGCGCCTCCTCGACGCGTTCGATCCCATCGACAGACTCGAGCATTTGGGTGACCACGGCGGAGTTTATGTCCGCGTCGAAAGGCCACCCGGTGCCGTCCGGGCCGCCGCTCAGCGGATCGATATAGGCGGTGAGAGCGTCCAATGCTCGCTGCCGGACCAGCGGTGCCGGACGACCGGGCGCGGTATGCACCAACGCCACCACCGAAACTCCCTGGTAGTAGGGCGTACCGACCTCGAGCGCGGTACCGACCAGCCGGTGAGCGTCGAGGTGCTCGCCGATCCGCCGCATCAATGGCGCGGCGATGGCGAAATCGTCGAGGTGGTGGCTGCCGCCGACTGCACGCACGTGTGGAACCACCAGCACACGAACTGAACCATTCGACGCCCGCGTGGCCGGCAGGCAGCGCGCTCGGGCCACCTCGGTGGACGACTCGAGCGCAAGCCGCTCGAAATCCCCTGCAGTCACAGCGCGTTGGCCCGTCCGCAGCGTGAGCGGTCCGCGAACTTTGGCCTCGGCCACCGTCTCGGCGTCGACCCCGCCGTTGGCGGCCACCAGGTTCGTGGCGCCGCGAACGTAAGGAAGGCTGGTACGCAACACGGTCAGCGTTCGGGCACCAACGTTGCCTCCGGCGCCGCCGCCGTGTCGGTAGCCGGTGACCAGTATCTGCGCACCGTCTCGCGGGATCCGGCCATGCTGGCGGACCGAACCGTCGGGGTAGCGGACCCGGGGGCCGAAGCGGACGATCCCGCTTCCGCTGTCCCAGACGTAATGGTGATCTCGCTGGCTGGAATTGCTGAAGTCGGGGACCTCGGTCCAGTCGACGCTCGAGTCAGCGTCTATCACCCGGACGTGCTCGCCGTCGCGTCGTGGCAATACGGGAACCCTCGACACTTCAAAGGTCTGCGCTGGACTGCCGTCGCTGCGTCCGATCGTCTCAGCACCGACGACCTCCGCGTGCTCGCTCGCCACCGTGCCACCTAGCGTCGCCGCGATCACCGAACGGACTCGCGGCGATGCCTGATAGGTGGGCTGTCCTGCCCGGGGTGAAAGCAGTCTGGCGCGTAACCAGAAAGCGGCCTCGTTGCCAAGGGTCAACAGTTCGTGCTCGACGGGAATGAGCAGCACGATCTCGCCGGCTCGATTGAGGCCGCCGGTCGAATCCTCATGTATTTGCGCGCTGATCCAGGCCTCGCCGTTCCAAACCTCCCACACCAACGGCGGATTGCGCGGGTCGACACCGATACCTTCGGCCTTGGCCTCTATCGCCAGGCGAAGCACGGTGCCCGCCAGACTGCGCGCGAAGCCGAGGTAGAACCCGTCGCCTGGCGTCAAGTCGGGCGAGGCGAAGCAACGGACGCCTTCGGGGTTGAAGCGGAGCTCTTCCCAGACATCGGCTACTCGTTCGTCCGAAACCGTCACCGTCTTTGCCATCACGAGCTCAGGTGGTGCGATCACGAGTTCGGAGGAGGTGGTGAAGACCACCGCATCGCCGCTGGTCAACGATGCGGTCGTGGTGACCTCGGTGCTCACCGGCACGATAACCGGCGTGTCGAGAATCGCGGTCAGCCAGAACGTCAGATCCGCACGGGCCACCGATGGCGGGAACGGTTCCACCCCGACCATGTTCAGAAAGTGGACATACAACCGCTCGGGTACCTGGTTGACGCGGTAGAGCACCATCTCGCTCATCCAGGCAAACAGCTCGATCAGCGCTACGCCGGGATCGGAGACGTTGTGATTCGTCCACTCCGGGCAGTAACGCGGGATGAGCCGCTTGGCCTCGTCGACGATGTCTTGAAACCGACGATCGTCGAGGTTGGGCGCGGGTAATGGCATGGTGACTGACTCGCTTCTTGTTCGGGGTTCGCTACTCGGTACCGTGCGGGATTACGTAGAACGGGTAGACCAAGTTTCGCCGATCGTTGGTCGCTCGCACGCGATAACTGATCAAGATCCGGATGAGCGCGCTCTCATCAGAATCGGCCTCTGGTCGAACATCGTCGACCTCGATCCTCGGCTCCCACTGGGCGAGCGCGTCACGGACTGCCTCCGCTATCAGCCCGAGCAGGTTCGGCGTGACCGGTTCGAAGAGCAGATCCCAGATCCGGCAACCGAACTGCGGGCGCATCAGTCGTTCGCCAGGTGCGGTGAGCAACACGATCTGGATGGAGCGGTCGATGTCTTCAGCAGTACTGGTCAGCTTGATCGAGCCGGTGTGATCGACCTGCATCGGCCACGAGAACCCCCGACCGACGAAAGTCGCATCGTAGCGGTTGAGCTGGTCGCGTGAGTGCGGAACGGCTGCGTCCATCAGTTGATCGCCACCATTCCACCTTTGAGCGCGAGTTGGCCGCCGCCATTTACCTCGGCTGTCGCATCGGCCTTGACCTGCACCTGCGTCCCCTGCACCGCGGCCGTCCCATTGCTCTTCACTGTTGCCTGCGAGGCGCCTTCGAGATCGAGTTTCGCCTTCGCTTTCAACGAAATGTTGTTTGCAACGATATTGATATCGCCCTGCTCGGTGATCTCGAACGACGCCTCGCCCGCCATGATCTTGATGGGTTTGCCGGACGCCAGTTCGACGTCGAATCTGTCTTCACCGAGTCTCAGCCGGTGCGATCCGCCAGCCAGCTGTAAGAGCACGTGCTTGGCCGCCGGGTCGTCGCCATCGGAGAGCTCGACGATGTGCCCTAGCCGGGAGGTGATCCGCCGTGCCTGGACCTGACCGTTCTTGACCTCCCAGGTCGGCAGGACATTCTTCTTGCTGTAGAGACCACCTAGAACTACCGGTCGGCGAGTGTCACCGTGTTCGAAGCCGACAAGAACCTCGTCGTTGACTTCAGGCTGGAACACCGCACCTCGCTTGGGGCCGCCGCCCAGTGTGACGAGTCGCGCCCAAGGACTTCCGATCGCCTGGCTGTCGGCGGCCAGACCCACGAGCTTCACCTTTACCCGGCCGCTGGAATCCGGATCGTTGATATCGGTCACCACACCGATGGCCAGTCCCGGAAAGTCGAATCCAGCCGAGTCCTGCACCGGATTCAAGGTATCGACGAGCCCGGAGGGCCGGTTTCCGCCGGCGGTGAAACGGCTTTGAAAGCCTCGAGCCGTATAAGTGTGCTCGACCCTGGTGATCAGGTAGTCGCCAGAGGCCGGCCCTGCGCTTTGCACGGTTAGCGTTACCGACGGCTTGATCGCCGGATCGACGTCGCAAGTGCCGCGGGCAATGACAGAACCAGCCGTCCAATCGTTCATCATCGACGAGGCCATCAGATCAGCGTCGCTATGATCTGCAGGATGAGGCGCAGGGGTCATCACGACCGCGGTTCCCAGCTTGGAGGTACGGCTGCCTCCCGCGAAGTCCGACAGGTTGCCCGCGCTCGACGTGGCGCCCTCCTGCTGACCTACAAGTGCTTCCTGCCGATCGACGTTCCAGCCGCTCACTATCGCCTTGGTCGGTCGCAGCCCCGAGGCGTGCACACCGAACTCGATCAGCTGGTCAGCCATGGTCTTCGAGACTGTCGCAGTTGAGGTGCCGGCCGGCCTGAAGTTGATCGTGGTGCCTTCGACCCACCAGACGAAGCCATTTCGCTCGGCCAGGGTGTCGATGAAGGCGAGGTCGGTGCCGGTTTGCAGCAGATACTCATGGACGGTCGAGCCACCGGCATCGACCGTTGCCGTAATGCCTGCGGTCTGAAAGATCGAGCGCGCGACGTCGGAATAGGTCTGTTTGAGGTAGGTACGGTTCGTGCTGCCACGCGTCAGCTTGTAGGCAACATCGTCGGCCGTAACGATGAGTTCGGGTTGCTCGCTCGAGCCTTGCTCCAAGCTCACTCCGGTCACCGTCGCGGCGATGAGCGAATCCCCAGCGTGTACGGCAATCCCAACCGTCGCGCCAAGGGCGAAGGTCGACGATGCGGCCAAGCCGTACCCTGGATCTGCGAATCGCAGCGTGGCTCGTCCTACCAAGCCCAAACCTCGATCCACCCGTACCGACATGATGTTCACCATCCAGCGGTCGGCAAGCAACTCGCCATCGACGGTGATGACTGGCGCGAGCAGGGTAGGGCCACTCATGTGCTGTCCATCCGAGGTACCGAGAGCAAGGAGCCGGGCCGAAGTGACAACGGATCCTCGATGCCGTTGACGACGGCGAGCGCACGCCAGCGCGTCGAGTCTCCGTAGTAGCGGGCCGAGATCCGATCGAGGGTTTCGCCGGGCTGGATGCGGTGCACGCGATGCGGCTTTGGGGTCCCGGAGGTGGGGTTCTGCGGACCGAAGGCCTTGGACGGCTCATACTGCCGTAGTTCGAGTTTCATCTGTGCTCGCAGGGGCACACCGGCCGACGAGAAGTAGGTGAAGGTCAGCCCCAGGTCGGTCACCACGCAGGTGAAGGAATGCAGATCGCCCCAGTGAAAGGTCACTGTTGGCGGCCGGGCATTGTTCGTCGACTCGTCCGTACCCGCCAGGGACGGATCGACATCCATCAGGCCGAGGATCTTGCCGGTGTAGCGGGTGACGGCGGTTCCGACATCGGTCGTATCGAACATCAGGTCGAGTCGCATCCACCCCGAGTCCGCTCCGGAGTAACGCAGTTTCGGAACACCTTTGCCGGGCATAGGGTTGCCGGCCCAGTTGTTTCGCCGTCCCACCGAAATGGACTCCGGGTTGAACAGGCAGGGCACCCGCTCGCCGCCCTCGATCTCGAGAAAGGCCTTCTCCAATGCTGGCATCAGAACCCTCCCGGGATGCGATGGCGGCCGCGACGCTCGAGCTCATCGACTACCCGCTGCTCGATTCGATCCACTACCTGGTCGACCAGTTCCTCGAGCTCGGCGCCAGAAAGCCTGCTGTCGGGAATCATCGACGTTTGCGGGGCCATCGGGCCGCCGTGATCCCCGCCGGACGAGGACAACCAACCGCCGCTGGTCAACCGGCGTGCGACCTCCGTGCCTGGCGCGTCTAGTTCGGCCATCGTCCCGCTTCCTGACTGTGGTGCACTGCTGGATCGCTCAGTTGAAGACGTCGCTTTGCCCATCGCGCCAGCGGCGGTCGAGCGTCTCAAGAACGCGGTGAGTGCCTCGGCGCCTGATCCGCGATCGGCGCCGCGGAAGAGATCCGCGGTTGCCTCGACGAGGGATCGTCGCACGGGAGTCGTTGACGACTGAGCTGCGACGGCCGGGACAGGCGGTGCTGCGGGACCATTCGGAGCCTGACGAAGGCTGACCCGCGGTGGCGCCACAACGTATCGACTTGCATTCGTCGATGAGTCGACCGGCAGCCGCCTCAGTGCGGTCGAGTTTGGACTCGTGCGGGTCGCCTGGACCGATCGGGCCGAACTGGCCGCAACGGCTGCGCGCCCGCCGACTCGGTCAACAGCTCTCGCTTGCACCGTCGAGGCAACTGCAGCCATCGGCGCGCTGTTCCCTCCAGGCAAGGCGTTTGTGCGGATGGGCTGAGGCGCACCGAACGCCGACGCGAGGCCGGCCGACGTTGCCGGAGCACCAATGGTTGCACGGGAACCGGCGTACGACGAGCTGACCGGCGCAGGCGAACCGGGCGCGCCCGAAGCCACCGGCGCGCGCGACATGTCAGCTCGAGCTTTGCCGGCAGGGGCAACTGTCTGAGTGTCGACACGACGCGCGTGAGAGCCCTCCACTGCGGCACGTGCGCCCATGGCAACCGGCGCGGTGAGCGGCAGCCGATGAATTGCCATAGCCGGATGGATCTCGCTCGCCGGGCCCGAGCGGATGCCGCGGGTTATCGCGGCGATGGTGCTCTGGGGTTGCGCAGCAGCAATCGATTTCCCCGCAGCTGCATGTTGTTCTGCCACCGCACGCTGCGCTGCCGCAGCGCGGTGCCCGATCGACGCGTCCGCAGTCGACGACGTTGACGAAGGCTCTGGTCCGAACGCGGGATGTGGCATCGCGCTCCTTCCGACGCCAACCGACCCGACGCCAGCCATCCCCACACCTGCCTGCCCCCTACCAGCCTGCCCGACACCAACCCGTCCGGCTCTCACGTCGGCAACACTCGCTGGGCTGACCGATCGGCGCAGCACCGGATCAAAGGTCGATGGCGATCCTGAAACTCCAGCACCGGCGCTGCCGGTCGCGGCGCTCCTCAGCGGGGTGACCGTCGCCGGCGTATCAATGTCGCGGTGTCTGCCGGCGGTCGGACGGACCAGCCCATCGGCTGCGGGCACTCTGCCGGGAGATGCAGCACGGCCAGCAGCCGCATTGGGCGCAACCGGGCGTGTTGCTGACGATCCGACCGGCCGAATGTCGTCAGCGACGGAGGTCGCTCGTCGAAGTGTGCGGACCGTCCCAGCAGAATCGCCCGAAACCGCAGGGCCTTGCTGCGGTGCCTGACCAGGTGCTGCAGAAGTTGTGCGCTGCCCGATACCAGCGGCGCCATCCGCCGCGGCTTGTGCGGCGGTAGTCACCGACCGGGGCAAGGCAAAGGTCCGCGCGACCATCGCAATGCTCGGCGCGGCTGCGCGCGCTTGCGAGGCGGCGGCAGCTGATCCCGTCGAGGCAGGCGACGAGCCCGGGGCAGAGGCGGAAGCGTGAGCACTGTCGGAGCGCAATTGGTCAGCCGGGTTACTCACTGCAGCGCTACTCGCTGCAGAGGGAGCACGCGTCGGCGACGACGCCGGCGACGTGGTGGATACCGCCGCACGGTCAGGACGGACGAACAGGCTTCGCCGCATCACCGGCTCACCATTGTCGGCAAGCGGGTTTACCGTCTCGCCGGTGGGTACCGCGGAGCTGATCCGTGCTTCAGACAACTGGGTCGGCAAGTTCGATGACGGCTTCGGCAATACGGGCTGGCCGCCTGATGACTGCCCCACTACCGAAGGCAGCCGCGCCGACAGGTGCCCTCGCTGGGTCAAGCGTCGAAGACCGATCTGAGCCGGACGGGTCATCGCGGCCGAGCGCGTTGAAGCCAGTGACGCTGGGGCTGACGGTGACGGCGCGAATTCCGCTGATGCAGGTGACTGAGATTGCGCCGTTGAATGAGACTGCAGGGTCGAGCCGTAACCGCGGCGGTAGGTCGGTTGATATGCGGACCCGGCTGCATCCACCGGCTGCCGCGGGGCTGCCTTCGCTGGTACCGATTGGGTCAAAGCCGATTGAGTCAACACTGATTGAGCGGACGCCGATTGCGCAGCGAGCGAAGCACTTAGCGCAGCACGGCGTACGGTCGCGAAGTGCGACACGGCCGCGGCGCGTTGAAAGCCGAACGAGGTCGCGGGCGAGCCGCCGCGTTCCGGGCGAGCCACCGCAACCGATGATCCGCTCGCCACCGAGGTATCGGCCCGAATACTAGGCGATCCGGACCGCGAGGCTGCGGATTGCGAGATTGCTGACGGGGTCACAGCGGACGTCGACACCCCACCAGCCGACGGCCCCGAACTAGACGGCCCTACACCCGATGAGCCTGCACCCGATGAGCCCGACCCCGCCGGCCCAGCACCAGACGGCCCAGCACCCGACGGCCCAGCACCCGACCGCCCAGCGCCAGACGGCCCAGCACCCGACCGCCCAGCACTCGACAGCGAAGTCCCCGCCGAGGATGGCGAAACCGGTTGCGAAGTCGATTGCGCGCTCGCTCGTGGCGCGACGGTGGCACCGTTAGCGGACTGAGCAGAACCGCTCGATCCGGGCACAGCAACATCACGCTGAACACGTCGCGGCGCTGACAGACGCGCTGCGTCCTGCCGATTCACCATCGGTCCGGCCGCGGTCACCTCGTCCATCCGCCGCACCTGAACGACAGTCGACGTGAGATTCTCTACGATTCCGCCGGGCGTCCAGGTCTGCTCGTCAGGAACTCTCCGGACCGCCCTGGGCAGCGCACGTGACGGCAGGTCGACGTCCTCGATCCGAGCGACCGCCGGCTGAGCACGAGCTCCCCCGGTTCGAGCAGTTCGAGCGATCGGCGACGTAGCTTCACCGGCCGCCTCAACCGCGGGCGGCGTCCACCACCGTGGCGGCCTGGTGTCTGCCTCGCCGATGCGGCGAACCCGAACATCACCCGGGCCGTGCAGCAGCCGACGCAACGGCACTGCCCGGCCGGTCGAGGATGCGAATCTCAATGCCGAGGAGGCGATGCTGCCCACACCTGAAGGTCGAAGGGTGCCGAGCGGAGGCCCAGGTCGCCGCAGCCGTCGAGCGATATCGCCACCGAGGTTTCCGGCCAGCGGCGGCTCATCGGGGTGTGCGGAGGTCTCCGCCGACCTCGGTTCGCTTTCGGCATCAGTGTTCTCGGTCATGCGGTGCCAGCGGGCTGGGTCCGGGACTTGAAGCCGTGGTGGGCGACTTCCAACTCCTCTTCCAGTGGCGCGTTGCTGTTGCTGTCGAAATCGGGACCCTTCCACCGGACGGGAAAGACGTCGGCGAAATCCCACGACCGCAGCCGACCGCCCTCTGAATTGATCGCGGTCACTGCCCCGGTGGACTTGGTCAGCTTGTTGTTGTTGCCGGCGAAACCCTCGCCGGACGTTTTAGACAGCCAGTCGAAGAGGGCATCGCTCTCGGTGACGCCGCGACGGAACACCAGGTGCGGCCAGGTCATTCGGCCCGGTAGCTTGTGCGCGAACCCGTTTTGGCCGCCCTCGTTGAATTCCTGAATTCCGACGGTGACCTGAAGACCGCTGACTTCGCGGAAAACACCGATCTCGACTCCATCGACCTCGAATAGGAACCTCGACGCGGTCGCCGGATCGCCACCCAAAGGATCCGTGTCAGCCACTGATCATCACCTCTGCATTACTGGGCATATTCGCGTACCGCCTGCCAGGCCCGTTCGTTGAAGGACACCACGGCGCGAACCATCCGCACGCGGTCCATGTGTTCCAGGTCGAGCAACTGATCCAGTGGCCAGTGCAGGTGGTAGGCGAGGTAGGCAATCTCCTGCCAGAGAGCGTCGGTCGGGTACCTCATCACGGCGACGCACCTACCTCTACTGCGCCCGGCGAGGCAGTTCCTCGACCGCAGCACGCAGGGGTCGGGCGGCGTTCTCGAACGTCATACCTGAATTGGGGGAACTGCCTTCAGACCCTGGCTCGACTTCCGACTCGCGCACCACCTCGGGCTGCATTCCCTGCCCTGGATCCGACGCCCTCGGTGCCACCGGTGCACTGCCGAGCAGGGCGTTGGCCTGCTGGGCATTGAGCAGCGCTTCGAACTCCTCCTGGGTGCCGAAGTTGATGACGCCGTAGAAGTCCTGCAGAAATGCCAGATCGACCGCAAAAAGCCCTTCGATGTCGTGCGCGGTGACCAGTTCCATGTCACCGAGCCGTTCCACGACCCGGGCGAGGACGACAATCGTCAATCGCGGATCATCAGGCCCGCTCACCCCGGGGTCGCGCAACGGTTCAAGTTCGTCCCGAGCGGTCGCCAAACGCATAGTGCCCGTCTTATGCATCCGGCCGTGGTGATCGATATATCCACGTGGCAAGGTGAAGTCGTATCGGGTACGTAGCGTCGGCTCGGTCATGTCATAACCTTTTCATTGCGGCGCAGCTCATCAGATCTCCCACGCCGCCCTCTGCGGTAGATAAGCGGTTACTTGATCCGATCGATGCGCTCGATGGTCAATGTGATCGTTTCCTTCACCGCGTCATTGGAATCAGTGCTCAACGCATCGGTGCCGATCTTGCTGGGCCAGCCGTTGAAGAAGTTGTAGCGGCCGATCTCGGTATGTGCCGTGTCGTAAAGGACGATCGAACCGTTCTTACGATTCGACTCGCGCTTGGCACCGGTGAAGCCGGTATCACGCACCGCCTTGAACCACTTCCAGATGGGGTCGTTGGCCGCATCCATCGGCGCCATCCGGGTTATGGAGATGTCAGGGGCCTTGTTGGTCTGGCCCAAAGTCTTCACACTCTGAGACTTGCCGTCTTTACCCTGCTGCTGGATGGTGACGACCTCGACTTCCATGTCGAGGCCGGAAACGCCGGACAGCACGGTCGCTTCGCCGTCGATCTCGAGGAAAAAGTTTCTGGCGACGATCGGGTCGGTATTGATCAGGTCATTGGGCATTGCCTACTCCTGGTTCGCTTGCTCACGACGGGGTGCTGTTGTCGATTCGGGCAGTTAGTGATTTCAGCCGGTTTCAGCCGGCGGTCCAGACGATCGATCTCGCGGGATCAGGCAACTTGCTTCTGCTGGCTGATCCTGAAGATCACGAACTCAGCTGGCTTGACCGGCGCAATGCCGACCTCGACAACGAGCTTGCCTTCGTCGATCGACTGCGGCGGGTTGGTCTCGGCATCGCACTTGACGTAGTACGCCTGCTCCGCGGTGGCACCGAACAAGGCGCCCGAGCTCCACAGCCCACGCAAGAAGCCATCAAGGGTTCGCTTGACGCCTTCCCACAGGGCCATGTCGTTCGGCTCGAAGACCGCCCACTGGGTGCCCTCGAGAATCGTCGACTCGACCATGTTGAACAGGCGACGGACGTTGATGTAGCGCCAGTCGGAATCGGAGGCCAACGTGCGGGCACCCCAGATCCGAATTCCGCGAGTGCCGAACGGGCGGATGCAGTTGATTCCGATCGGGTTCAGCAGTCCCTGCTCGTTCTGGGTGATTCCCCGTTCGATGTCCAGCACACCGCGAATGGTGTCGTTGGCGGGAGCCTTCCAGACACCGCGCGTCTCGTCGGTGCGTGCCCAGACGCCAGCCACGTGACCTGACGGCGGGATGAAGACCTCGGCGTTGCCGTTCACGCCGATCGGGTTCTCGACCTTGATCCAGGGGTAGTACAGGGCGGCGAAGGCGGAGTCGTACATCGCGACCTCGCTGCGCCATTCCTTGATCTGCTGGGTGTTCATGCCGGGAGGCGCGTCGAGGACGGCCATCCGGTTGCCGTTCTGCTCGCAGTGCGAGATCAATGCGGTCTGGACGGCCTTCCACAGGTTCAGGTCGATGGTGCCGTCGGCCTTGGTCGCGGCGGTGATCAGATCCGGGACGACCACCATCGTGACCTCGTCGGCTACCGCCAGGCCGTTGATGCCGTTGCGGGCCGATTCCGAGCCCGCGAACTTGCGCCCGGTCACTGCCACCGGCACGGCCGCTGACTTCTGCAGCGGGTAAAGGCCGGGCTTGAGTACCTCGAGCTGGGAGGCCAGGTCAGCGGTCTTGTCGAGTGCGACGTCCACCTTGATCTTGGTCGAGGTCTTGTTGATGACGGTCTTGACGTTGCGGTCGCCGGCGCCGAAGTCGAGGTTGTCGAACGATTCGACCTCGATACCGCCGAGCAGAACCGAGAGACTGAACGGCGACGGTCCCTCGGGGGCATCGTCACCGCCGTCGACACTTGCGATCTGGATCGTGATGTCGGCGTCGGGCTCGAGGCTCTCGATCACCAACGGCTCGCCGAGAGCGCGGTCGGCGGCCGGCAAGGCCCGGCGCGACGGCTCACCGGCGGGCTCCGAGTTCGGAATACGACAGATGTAGGCAAGGCTTCCGCCGTTGGCGAAGTAGCCATACACCGACAGCGGCAGCACACAACCTTCGGCAAAGCTGCCGTACAGCGCCTCGAACTGGCTCCAGCTCGTAACCAGCCGCGGAGCGACACCCTGAGGGTCGCTCGGATCGTCGGTCGGGGCCTTTTCGGTGAAACCGACGAAGGCCGCCACGGCCGTAGGAGCGGCGGAGAGCACCTTCTGAGATGACGGGATTTCTTCGACGTAAACGCCGGGCGCCGTGTACGTTGGCATGCTTGACCGCTCCGTTCGGGGGACTGTTTCGTATCGCGCAACGTGATCAACTGATCATTCAGCGTGAACGGTAAACCAAAATCGTCCGGAAAGTTAGATCCCCGTCAAAGAAAATTTTCAGGGCGAGGAAAGTCACGTACGTAACCGGCGAAACGCCCAATTCGGGCTCAACGTCCAGATTGTGGCGCTTAGGTTAACGGACGGTTAATCGATCACCGGCAGCTGCCCAGCCACCGCAACCGCCGATCAACCGGGTCGATCAACCGGGTCGACAAGCCGGATCGATCCGTCGTACCAATCCGTCGGAGCGATCAGCCGATGGTCGTTCGCATCGTCCCGGCGAAGGTGATGTCGATGACCCCACCCCACGCGCACATACACATCGAGCCGGAGACCAAGGCCGGTTTCCCGCCGATCATCACCTGTGGCGCTCCGGGCATCCACGGTCCGGTCGTGACTGGAATGCAGGGCATCGGAGTCAAGACCCCGAGTGCGGCCGCGGTCGCCGCAGCGACCGTGGGGTTGGACAGGCTCGTGCACATCCCGAACGGTGGGACGTTCAGACCGGGAGCCATATCGGTGATGGTCGCGGCGGGCTTGCCCTCGGTTGTGACTCGACTCACGGGCAACACCGACAGCGTGCTCGGGGCGACGCCAAAGGTGCATTTGATCATGGCGGTAGCCGTTACTGCTTGAGCCATGGCGCTACGTCCTTACTGCTTTTTGCCCTTGACCGAATAGGTCAAAGTGGCACCGGTGGTGGTCACGAAGCACACAACACTGCGATCCCCGTCCTGCTCCCAGCCGCGGGCCGAAGGCAGCAGGAATGTGAAGAACAGTTTCGAGTCGAGGTAGTTGACCCCAACGTAGGTCTGAAACTTCTGCGCGCAGCTGCCCTGGGCAAAATTCGTCAGCGCGTCAGCGCCGGGATAGGTCGAGGTCGTCGTGCCGTCGGTCTTGGCGTAACTCACGCTGGCGTAAGACTCCTGCGTGTGCGGATCAGTGCAGGCCACAGAATTCAGCGTCGAGAGTTCCGTCTTCACATCACCCGGCGCAGTGAAACACTCGCCGGGTTTGACGTCTAGCACCGAGATCTCTTTGACGCTCTTTTTGTCACGGTGCACAACGCCGCAACCACTCAACGCCGCCACGAGTCCAACCATCAACGCCAACGTCGCCGCCGACCGAGCCGCAACCGCCGCCTTGCGCCCCCTATCGCCCGCTGTGCTGCAGGATGATTCCTGCCGCGACCGTGTCAGTAACTGGAGCACGCATGAAAGCTACCCTGCGTGATCAATGTTCGGTATGGTCTCAGTGAAATTTAACCCCACGCTAACTCCGCCGCTGTTTTCTGATAGTGAGTGCCTACCTTGACCAGTGCGTTCGCGGAACCGACCGCAGCCGCAGCTGCGCCGACCCCGGAGGCGCGCACCGACCCGAGCCCGGCCCCACAGGTAGCCGCTGCAGCACCCGTCAACAAACCGATTGCGGGCGCTAAGGCTGCCGCAGCCGCGCCAGGCGCAGCCATCGGCAACGTCGCGTCGGCGGTCGTGGACAAACTTGCCGCACCTGCCGTGTCGCCCGAGACACTCAAGGCGATGCAGATGCGGGCCAGAAGTGAGCAATCGCTCTTTCTGGCTCAGGCCGGGCAGTTGGCCGACAGGCTCGATCCCGCGAAAATGATCGCCGCGTCCTCGGCTCCGATAGCGGCCATTGGTAGCGAAGCCGCCGCCGACGTGGTCGAGACCATCGTGAAGCCTGCCGTCATGGGCGCTGCGGTCAGCAAATTGACCGACAGCGAAGGTGCCGGCCAGAGCATCAAGAAACTCTTCAATTCAGGGCGGATGGACGATCTGGGAAAGGCGGCCGCGAAGCCGCTCATCGAGGCCAGGCTCGCAGCCCTGGCCGAGCTCGAGCCATCACGCGCCGACGCTGCGCTGGACAAGCTGTCCGGGTCAGAGAAGTTGGCAAAGCTCGCAGGTCTGATGGACAAGCTGGAGAGAGGCGATGACCTGCCGCCCGAGCTCAAGGGGGCGCGCAGTTACCAGTCGCCGGAGGCCCAGGCTCGAGCTCGTCGAGCGCGTGCGACTCTGGGCGGCAAGGACGGAAAGCCTTCCAAGGACGCGATGTTGCAGGCCGGGCGACAGCTGACGCGGGACCTGATCGATGCCCGGCTACGCGAGCTCGTCGAGGCCGATGGCAACCTGAGTGCCTTCTACACACACACGAAACTCCCTATCGCCGCTGAAACGACCGCTGCCCTCCGAGGCCGCAAGGACGTGATCGCTGGACTGTCCGCCGAGATGTCCAATCAGCTGCGCGACTGGAGTAGCGCCGTGGTCAACCTCGCCGCGGAGGTCGACGGCGGGGCCGGGTTGAGTGAGGTCGCGCTGAACGAGCGGATGGGCGCGCTGAGCGAATTGAGCGGCAGCACCCGGGAGATGCTAGGAGACTTCGACAACCACCTCAAGGATCTCGTGACTGATGATCCCAGCCTGCAACGGGTTGCGATGAATCAGGCAGCGGCGTCAGCCGAACGCGAACAAGCCACCTCGGTCAAGGGAATCCGCAGCTATATCCAGACGAACTCGAAGAAGTATCTTCAGCAACGCAAAGACGTCGACGACCGGGTAGAGCGCGATCTGAAGGTCATCGGTTCGGGTGCGGCGCTGACAGGCTTGCAGGAACAGGTTGTCGCCAAAGCAAAAGCCGAGATCAACACCGCTGCGGACGGCGCTACGAGCAGGCTGAAGAATGTCGGCAAGGCGATGGACGCGGCCATCCCCGGTGCGAAGGGCGCGGAGGCCGGGGGTTCGGTGACAATGGATCTGACGATTCAGATCCCGGTTCCCGCCTTCCCCGGGGCATTTCTGGGAATTCGCATGCATCTGGAAGGCGAACGTAACTTCGTCAAGGGTCAGCAGACGTCCGTCGGCGCGGAACTAGGCCTGCAGGCAGGCGGCTCATTACCCTTGGCAGCAAAGGCCCTTGTCGAATTAGGCGGCTATTTCAAGGGGGCCGGCAAGACAGCAGCCGACGCCATGGAGTTCATCTCCTACGCCCTGTTCCGCCGCTTCCGCGAGAGCAGCCTGGTCCCTCGTGAGGTCACGAACAGCATCTGGGGTGCCAGTGGCGTCACCGCGGCCGGTGGCGAGACGAGTGCGCAGGCAAAACATGCCGAGGCGAATGCCTGGGGCAAGGGCATGGAAGAGCGGCTGGGCGCGGATCGCAACGCCAGTGCCGAGACCGGTGGCTACATCGCGGCTCGCGGTGAGATCGGCCAGAGTGCGTCCCCCGGCGATGCTACCGGCCTCGGCGCAAAGGCCAGTGTTGCAGGGCAATTCGGCAAGAAATACTCCGCGGATACCGTCGAAACGGCACGCGATCGGGGCAAAGGCGCCGTCGTCCCGATTCGAGGTGCCGAGACCTCAGTTGGCCAAGGTCGACGCACCGTCGCGGTCGCTGCCGAGGTCACCGCCGCCGGTTTCGGTGGCACGGGCACCGGTTCGGCGTCCTGGGGCAAGAACGCCGCGTCCGGAAAGTACGAGTTCGACAGCCTCGACATCAGCGTCTCCGGCATCGGTAAGGCACCGGCGGCATCGCTGCTCAGCGGCGACAAGAACATGGCCCTGACGATTGGAAACTGGTCGGCATCGCTGCTATCAAAGATCAAGCAGCTCGTTCTGAAGATGCAGGAGAAAGAAAAGTCCGAGATCGAAGGCAAACTGAGCAAGGTTGACAAGTCACGAATGATGGCACCGTCGGCAGCTCTCGCCTACAAGATCAATGAAGGAACGGGCGCTGCTGATATTGAAAAGGGTTGGTACGAGGCCGTGCGGAAGTCCAGCACAGGCACGCCGGGGGGTAGCTCGTCTCCGCTGGGGGCCGCGGCCGGCGGTGCCAAGTCGGCGCTGAAGTCAGCCAAAGACGCCACCGGGTTGAAGACCCAGGGGTCAGTGAACATCAACGGTCGCTACAAACTCGAGCGCACCGGTGACGTCAGCGCACACACGCTGACCTTTTCGCTCGGTACCCAAAGCGACATGTCTGCAGCGATCGATGTCGTGACGGTCTCGATGAGCCGCGTCAACAACCTGGTGACGATCGTTCTGTTGCCCGAACTCAAGGTGTTGATATGAGCAGCGTTTCGTTCCGGACCTCTGAAGCCGATCTGTTGGCGACAACCCAGGCGACAGTCTCAGCGTTGCCTGACCCCGGTCAGAATCAACTTCGAGTCACGGTTGACCCCGCAGGCTATGAGCGAATCCGGGAGGAGCGGCTGTTCTCCGGATCGGCAGATCAACCACGGCTCATCGAGCCGATCGTGTCGGATGAACCAGTTGATCTCTTACTCAAATGGATCGGCTCCGGCGAACCACCACGATCGATCGAGGGCCTCGATGCCTCGAACTGGCAGTTGTTGGAGGCAACTCAGGACCGCGACGGTGTCCAGGTCGGGTTTCGGACGCAGCGGCCCGAGCGCATCAGTGAGGCAGTGCTGAGCTTTCTGGCCGCGGATGGCTGGGAATCGCTGCGGACGTCGCCAGCTGAGCCGATTCGTACGAGGTATTCGGGTACCAGCGGTGAGTTCGACTGCGATATCTACGTCGACGAAGATCGAGAACTGTTGGTCGTAGTGGCTTATTTGCCAGTGCCGGTAGCCGAATCCCGGCTCCCTCAGATGGGCGAGCTCGCCAACCTGTTGAACTTTCGGATGGATCTCGGCGCGATCGAGATTGCGCCGCAGACACACGACGTCCGCGTACGGCACGGCATCGACGTCGAGGACGTGCCGTTGACTTCGGCCTTGATCCGCAATGTGATCTACCCGGTGGTCGTGCACGCCGAACAGTATCTTCCGCTGGTACGGGCGGTGGCCGCCGGTGACGATCCAGGGCAGACGTTCAGCGAACTCGGCAAAGGCTGACGCGGCGTTACGTGATCGACGCGGTAGGTGGCTTACCTTGCCCCGACGGCATCCAGACTACGAAGCTGCAGCGGCCGGGGTCGGTGCGGCAACTTGGACGAGCCCCTGAATGGTGAGCACCCCGCGATGGGTTGCCATCGTCGCATCGGCGGTGCCGTTTGCTACCAGTTCGCGTGCGCACGACGTCATCAGCGCGGAGCTGACGCCGAAGCGGCGGGCGAGAAATGCCAGACTGAGCGGCCCTTTGTCGATGCTGGATCCTTGAAGAACCTCGAGGACTTCCTGCGACAACGTGCGGGTCATTGCGACTACCTTCCATTCAGTGATGCATAGCGCCCGCCGACTGCGGAACACTTACGAGCGGGCGAGACTTAGTGGCTGGACTTCGAAGCCTCTGCAGCATCAGCCATGCCGCCGCGGCAGATGCAACCGCGTGTCATCGCCATTTGAGCAGTGGCAGCGCAATAGCGTTGAGAGATCGCATCGTGAACAGCCAGCGGATGTGTACAGGACGCGCAGATGGCAACGGGTTGAGCCAACTCGTCGGCTTCGATAACTGGCATAGCCAGATCTGAAAGACTCATTTTCACGCCCGTCCAGACCCGTCAAGAGGGTCGGATGCTCAATCGCCGCGGGCAGGCCGACAGGACGTCAGCAGTGAGGAGTCCTCGGTGATTCCGAGTCTACGCTGAATAACGCTATCTCGGACACGGCTGGTGCGGACTCAATTTGACGTCGATTCACCGGACCGCCCAGAACGTGCGCAGACGGCCATTACGACCCCAATCCACGGGTCCAGTCCACGGGTCCAGTCCACGGCAGCACGGAAGCGTACGTTGAGAGGTACCGAGGCTTTCTCGTGTGCCGACCCCGATATCGGCTTCATCCCCGGCGATCAAATCTTCGCTCGTAACCGGGCTGCTGGGACTCCACCATGACTGTCATCGATACCACTGAACCCACACTGCATCCGGCCAATCCGCTGGTCGAATCGGTTGCACGCGTCCGCTTCCGCCAACCGGTTTCCGGCGCTGGCTTTGTTGATGCCGGATGGTGGCCGCGCTCGCGCAGTCTCGCGATCGAGTTGCCACCTCTACTCGAGGAGTTGTGGACGGCCGGCCGTGAGATAACCCGGGTTGCCTACAACCTGGACTTCTGGGCGCCGGCACCCAAGCAACTGATCGTCGAAGGTCGGACGATCAAGCTCGGCGGCTACCGGATGCAAAACCCGTCGTTGCTCTCGATGATGGATCTCTGGAGCAGCGAACGAATCGACGTCCTCGTGATCGATCCGGATGCCGACCCAGAATTCGCTCACCGGGCGCTCGAGATCGCCAGTCAGCCCGGGCCAGCGCCACGTCACGGGGCGGACCTGAGCGGCGCAGGCGGCTATCTGCGGCCAGCGGACATCCTGAGATTGGCTGCCACCAGCGGCTGACCCTCTCAGCCCGCAGTCTGGACCTCTTGGACGGACCAGCCGTTGCCGTCCGGGTCGCTGAAGAAGACAAATCTGCCCCACGGAAACTCTTGAATCTCGCCGACCTCGACGCCTCTACCCACGAGTTCGGATCGAGCGGCCTCGATGTCGGTCACAACCAACTGGAGACCGCGTACCGAACCGGGAGGTGTGTCGATGACGCCTTCGCCGATGGCGATCGAGCAGGCAGAGCCCGGCGGTGTGAGCTGGACGAACCGCAGGCCCTCGCTCACGGCGTGATCGTGATCAGCATTGAAGCCGACCTTGTCGGTGTAGAAAAGCTTCGCCCGGTCGACATCAGAAACCGGTACGGCCACGAGTTCGAGCTTGAAGTCCATGTCCGATTCTCCTTCGATCAGCCGGGTTGAGCCGCCGGCAGGCTTGCGTTGCGTTGCGACGCTATCGCTGACCTCTGACAAACCGCTCGCCCAAGGAACCTCCCAGCCCCGAGCGGGCCCCCTGACGAGGCGCCGGATCCATGCCTGTCGCTTTCATCACGTTTGCCTGCCCGTCCAAGGGGTGCCATACCTAAGCCGTTGCCCTGAGGCGTAACCTGACCGAGACCTTTCGGAAGCTCGTTCCTAGCCGGGGACGCCGTAGGTCACCGCCGAGTCGACATCACGGGTCGAAGCGGCCGGGCATCGCCCGGAACCGCAACGATCCAGTCGAGCCGAGGACCCACCGTTCTCTGGGGTGAATCGGAGCCGTATCGGTGGCCGCTTGCGGCCGCTGGGACGACACCGTAGGGCAACTTCCAAGCCCGAATCCGACAGCTAACTTGGTAGGCGGTTGACTGGAAGAGGAGTTCCGCCAGCCGTGGCGAAAGCTCGTATCACGCGGTCCCACCGCATCTTGGCCTGTTCAGCACTCCTAGCAAGCGCCGTCGCCGTATCTGCCTTCGCGTTGGGCGGTAGTGGCTCCTCAGCCGGCGCGGCACCGTATGTGACAGCTCCGGCGACTCCCACCGCCGCAAGTAGTGCGCCGGCCAATGTTGCGACGCCGAGCGCTGCAACGCCTAGCGATGCGACGCCCAGCACCTCCGGCGAGGTCACCACGAAGATCGCCGCCCTCGCTACTGCCAATGAGAAGCTCACCGAGCAGCTCAACAAGGCGCAGATCGAGGTCGAGCAGGCTCGGGTGGCGGCCACCAAAGCCAATGTCGCTGTACAGGCGGCCCAACGGGATCGACTCGCGGCGCAACGCGCCCTGGGCTCCGCGCTCGCCATGCAGTACAAATCCTCGACGTTCAGCCAGACAGCATCGCTCTTCGTCAGCAATTCCGGGCAGAGCTACCTTGATCGGGTTCAAACTCTCGAGCAACTCGCGACCCACCAGAGTCAAGTCGCGCAGGCCGCGAAGGCTGCCGCCGCAACGGTAGCCGCCACGCAACAGCGCGCCCAGCAGGCAGTAAAAACGGCCCTGTCCCAGCAGGCTCAAGTGGCTAAGCAGCGGTCGGCGCTTCAGGCTCAGATCGGCAAGTACCAAAGCGTGCTGACCACGCTCACAGCAACGGCTCGCTCGGCGTACTACGGGTCGAGCAACGCGACTCCCGCCGAGATCACGATCGCGGTGTCCGACTACGCGATCGGCGCCACGCCCGCCGATATCACCGCGATTCGGACGGCTTTGGCCCAGCTCGGCAAGCCATACGTGTGGGCGGCGGCAGGCCCCGACTCGTTCGACTGCTCCGGGCTGACCATGGTTGCCTGGCGCGCAGCCGGAGTGAGCATGCCCCATCTCGCCTCTGATCAGCAGAACATGGGAACACCCGTCGACAAGAGCCAGCTGCGGCCCGGCGACCTGGTGTTCTTCGGCTCACCGGCGTATCACGTCGCGCTCTACATGGGCTCTGGCATGGTCATCCAGGCCCCCAACTCTGGTGATGTCGTCAAGATCAGCCCGTTGGCCGGTATGAGCAGCTACAGCAGCGCGACCCGGCTCGGCTGATCCCTCCGTTCTCAGCGGCCGATCACGGCCTGCTACGCCCAGTGCCTGGCACGGAACTCGCCCCTTCCTGAGAACTGGCGAAGCGTGGCGGGCCGCAGATTACGAGTTAGTGACGCGCAGATTGCCGATGAACCGCTAGATTGAGGCCACACATAGCAGCGGACATCGAGGTCAGAGCTATCCCGATTGCCCTGAAAGAGCACCGGATCACTAGCAGGAGCTGGCCGAGAATGAGGATTGCGCACGTCACCGATTGCTTCCTGCCCAGAATGGGCGGTATCGAGCGTCAGGTTGAGGGCTTAGCGCACGCCCAGGCTGCATTCGGGCACGAGATCGAGATCATCACCTCTGTGCCGGCATCGTCCGAGCTGGCCGGCTCGCCAACGGGCCGGGGCGCCGGGGCTCGACAGCAGCACGACCCCGTAACCGTGATCCGGCCCGAACCGCGCCGGGGCGAGCCAGGTGACATTCGCTATTCGACGATGCTGAGCGGCCGGAGGGCGGTCCTCGAAGGCGATTACGACCTGGTGCACGTGCACGCCTCCACGTTCTCGCCGATGGCATATCTGGCCGCTGGGGCTGCCAGCAAATCCGGTGTTCCGACTGTCATTACCTTGCATTCGCTGTGGTCATACGCGACACCGATATTTCGAGTCGCGGACCTGCCGCTTGGTTGGCGGCGCTGGCCGGTCACCTGGACTGCGGTGAGCCGGGTGGCCGCAGCCTCGCTGGCGCCCGTGTTGCGTAGCGGCACCGAGATCTCGGTGTTGCCGAACGCGGTCTCCCCGGACCTTTGGCATATCCCGAGGCTCGATCGCCAGCGTCGAGATTCCGAGGGTTCACGGGGTGGCAACGGCGACGTTCAGGGTGACCGGCCGGGTCCGGTCGTCATCGTGAGCGTGATGCGGTTAGCCGCACGCAAGCGTCCACTGCCCTTCCTGAGAATGCTGCGAGAGGTTCGCGCCAAGGTGCCGGCGCACATTCGGCTTGAGGCGAAGATCATCGGGGACGGTCCGAAGCGCGAAGCCGTGGAGCGTTACTTGAAGCGACACGGGATGGACAGCTGGGTTCAGCTCACCGGCCAGCTTGATCAGCAGGGCATCCGCGAGATCTTCGCTCAGGCTGATCTCTACGCCTCACCAGCCACGCTCGAGTCTTTTGGCATCGCCGCGCTCGAGGCGCGATCTGCCGGACTCCCAGTCGTCGGCTTTGCCCATTCCGGCGTCTCGGATTTCGTCGCCGACGGTCACAACGGCCTTCTGGTGGACAGCGACGATGAGATGGCAGCCGCGATGGTGCGCCTGGTGACGTCCCCTCTCTTGCGCTCGGCCATGACGTTGCACAACACGCACGTCGAATCCGGCTTCTCCTGGCGCAATGTCCTTCAAATCTGCGAAGAGGTCTACGCGCGCGCAGGCGCGGGGGCTCGGGTCGCCGCGCATGGCGCCGGTCGCTCTGAGGCTGCCTCGATTGGTGGAGTCGCCGCGCGGTGACGTACACGCTGGTCTCCTTCCACGCCCACCCAGATGACGAAGCGCTGCTGACCGCCGGCACCCTTGCCAGGGCGGCAGCCGAAGGCCATCGCGTAGTGCTGGTCGTTGCGACGTCGGGCGAAGCAGGTTTGGCCGCCGCGGCGCAGAGTGGGCTGGACGATCAGGGGGCCGAGCGACTCGGAGCGCTACGCATAGCCGAATTGGAACGTTCAGCGGCCATCCTCGGTTGCGACAGGCTTGTGCGGTTGGAATACCCCGATTCCGGTCTCGCGGGTGAGCGTGGTGGATTCGCAGCGCTCGATATCGAGGAGCCCGCTCAGCGCCTTGCCGACATCCTGACCGAGGAGCGCGCTGACGTGCTGACCGTGTACGACGCGCGGGGCGGGTACGGCCACCCGGATCATATTCAGGTACACCGAGTCGGTCACCGAGCGGCAGAGCTTGCGGGCACGGCCGTCGTTCTCGAGGCAACTGTCAATCAGAAGGCCTTGGTACGGGTGGCAAGGGCTCTGCAATGGACGAGATTGATGCCACCCGACTTCACCGCCGATCGAATGCGCAACGTCTATAGCGACCCTCGGGACATCACCCACCGCGTGGACGTTCGGCACTATCTCGCGCAGAAGCGGGCGTCCATGCAGGCACATGCAACACAAGCCGGCGGGGGCGAAAGCCAGCGAACGCTGGCGTTTTGCGTCCGGTTGCCGGGCCCACTCTTCAGGTTGGCATTCGGCCGCGAATGGTTCGTGCAGCGAGGCCGGACACCAACCGATCCGCGTTCGTCTGACATCTTCGACAGTCTGCGGCCTTCGGAATCGCTCGGCGAAAGCTAACCCGCCAGCTGGTCGAGTTCCTCGTCCTCGGCTTCATCACGGTTGCGACGCTGCTCGGCTAGCCTGCGCTCTGCTTTCGGGAGTCGTTGCACGTGAGTGATCTTCTGGGCGACGAGAGCGAGCGCACCACCAGCGACGGCGTCGAGTATGTAGTGATTGCCGGTGGCGACGATGACGGCCAGGGTGATCAGGGGGTAGCAGAGCCAAACCCAGCTGAGTGCGCGAGACTTGACCAGGCGGTAGCCGACCAGTGCAGTCCACACTGCCCAACCGATGTGCAGAGACGGCAAGGCGCCGTATTGATCGGCCGTCACCGGGCCACCGTGGGTGGTGCCGAACCCGGCGTTCGCCACCGCATCAACGAAGCCGTAGCCCGGTAGCAACCGCGGCGGGGCAACGGGGAACAGGAAGAATACGGCGAGTGCCGCGGCGTTTATCAGTACGAGCGAGTTTCGGGCGCTTCGATAGTTTGCCGGCCGGCACCACCAGCACCAGGCGAGCATCGTGATCGTGACCGAGATGTGCGCGTACTGGTACCAGTAGCTTGCAACCATCGACAGGGCGTGATGATTGGTGACCCAGCGGTTGATGGCTGGCTCGAACTGAATGTGAAGGTTGCCCTCGAGATTCATCAGCTGCTCGCCATGGTGCATCGCAGCACCTCTGCGGACCTCGGCTTGGCCTCGAATGAGGTCATACACCTTCAGCAAGACCAGGACGATGACGACCTCGCCGATCAGCAGCGGCCGATCGGTCGCAAGCCGTCGTAGCACGCCAGTCGTGCGCTGGAGCGCGCGGCGCAACAGCGACGGATTGTGGGCCGTTACGGCTGAAGAGCCCTCGACACCAGCTTGCTGGGAAGGCTCTCCGCGGGGTGACCGAAGGTTCTGGGGACGAGTCAGCAGCTGCTCGTTTCGTCCCCGCATCGGTACATCATTACTCATGCCACCGACATCTCCGGCAACGTGGCCTCCAATTGCACTCAGTTCACACTCAGTGCACGCTGATTGATCGGGGCAATTACCGCCCTCAGGGCCTCGGTCCGAGCGTCTGACACGGCGCATTTGCGACGGACCGATCACGAGCGGCGAAGTACTTTCCACGTCGCCGCAGCCTGGCTACCACTGTAGAGGGGGCCAGTCTCAGAAGCGAAGTGGTTATTCGTTCGGACGAATCGTATAAATCTGGCGACAATCGCTGCTTCCTGAAAAATTCTGCGTGTAAGAAGGGGGTTTCGTCACATTCGACCGTGCAAAGTCTTTACACGCCCCTTACACTAAGTCGGTAGCCCGGGCAGTCCTTCGGGGGTTACGGGGGAGAGACCGGAGGGCGGTTCGGGCTCACGTATGCCGCGACCGCCGATGCTGTGCCCATCGAACGCCCGCTATACCCAACCAGAACGCGACCCAAGGTGGCGTGTGGCGGAGGTTCATTGCTCCGGCGGCGGCATCAGCTTCGGTCCCGATCCGAGTGGCGCGCGCAGTTCGAAGACTTCTCGACGGAATCTGCGCTCGCCGACCAGGCGGTATGCAACCCGGCCTGGGATGGGGACGCGTCCGAGATAGGTGGCCCGTTCGCTCGGCGTCGCCTCCTCGAGGATGTGTCCGAGAAAGACGGGCAACCGCTTCTTCGGGATTGAGGCCATTCCACGTTCGCCTAGGGTTTTCCACTCTGAAGCGGTAATGCATTGTTCGACTACAGGTAGGACGTTGCGTTCTTCGTCGACAAGATGGTTATCGACTTCAGCCGATACCTCGCCGAGTAGTCCCGCCACTTCGGCCCGTGCGTCTGCCGCCGCTGTGCGCTTCCATTCCGGTAGCACTCGATTGACTTCATCGAGCAGCGTCGCTATTTGCTTGTGCTCCATCTCCATGCGCTCGGTCAAGTCTGGGTCAAGATCAACGCGGTCAGCGAGCTTCGGCCACAGCAGCTCGTCTTCACCCGCGTGGTGATGGTGCAACGCGTCCATGAGTTCAGCGGCGTGGTCGGCGACGATGCGCGAACGCCTGATTTCAAATGGTGGCACTGAACGAACAAGTTGCGGAAGCAGCCGGAATTCGCGTCGGAATACCCGGTGTACGACGAGCATGTCGGACGTGTCGCAGGTCTTTGGTGCAGCTGAGTTGTCAGGCATCTTTCTCCCCACTAGCGAAACCTCATGCGCCGCTGAAAGACCAAGCAATACTCGTGCGCTCTCGAACGTTTGTCGCCAAAGGCGGACGTCCGAAAGGGCCGCTCGGCCACGGCACCGTTCGTGGTTAGGAGTGCGGTGAAGGCTGTCTGATACCAACCCCGCTCGTGGTCGCATGTTCGCGGCCAACCTGGCAGTTCTCGATTGCCGAACGGGCGGTTCGCGGCCTAACGATCGGGGATGAGGACGGATCGTGATTCCTTCAGCAGCAGCCTGGTCGAAGCCGGGGGCCCCTCGATCGGCTCCGGGATCGCCTGCCACGGCCCAGCACCAACCTGATACTGCACCGACCACCGCGCCCGCGCCGTCACCACCACCACACCCCGACCCCGATACGTATGCCCGAAATACTCACCACACCGCCCACAATCCACCCCCGCCACCCACACCCGACCCGCATCCGGCGCCACCACCGACACCCCATCACCAAAAGACCACGACACCGCCGCCAACCCCACCCGCAACCCCACCCGCTGACCCAGCACCACCACCGGACCCACCCCCGGCGACCCCGACACCCGCAACCACAACAACACCGGCAACCCCACCAAACCCACCGGCTGCGGCGTCCCGATCGGCGCCACCGGCAACAACCGCCGCACCACCTGCGACACCACCCCCGCCGACACCACCCCCGGGCCCGACCCCGGGCTAGCCGCGCAATCCACCTCCGAAAACCCACCACTACCATTCACCGGATACGTCACCCGCACCCCCACATGCGAGCCCGCCGCCACCCCCAACCGCGCCGCCGAGGAACACACAAACAACGGATCATCACACCCCACCACCGACGACCCCCCACGCCACACCCGCGACACCTGCGCCGGCCCACAATCAAACGACACCACCCGCGGCACCACCCCCAACCCCACACCAGAACCCACCGCACCAGGCCGGGTCGCCGACCCATCCGACGACGCAGTCCCGGCTATGTCGATAGCGTTCTTTCCGCCGCCCACGTCGATTCCACCCCCGCGGCCCAATGCAGATCCCGCTGGTATATCTATCCCCCATAACAGGAGCGCGACGACGATCAAGAGAGTCAGGAAAGCCTGCCTCCGAAGACAAGCCATCACCGGTTTTCAACCCTTGCAGTTTCTGACACCTGCCATCCCTGCGCGCCCCATCTGACGTAGATGCGCTGGGTCAAATGGAGCGTCGGAGTCGGGGACTCGGTGTCCTTGCCAGCTTGATTCACGACGCGCAGCGGTCTTGCGGTGACGGTTGTATCGACGGCCATCTCACCGTGTGCCCGGGCATTGACAACATCCACATCGCGATAGCCGTCGATCGCGATATGACCACCAACGAAATGACCGCCTTGCGCGCTCACATCCGCGAAAATGGCGAGCTGGCTGCCGCAAGCACCACACGTCGCCGCAGTCACGGGTCGAAGGACGCTCGCATCGCCGGTGGCGTATCCCCAGTCTGTGGCGACCCAAAAGAACACCGCCGTTGCCTCGGCACCCCGCTGGGTGTGCTCCATCAGCCCAGCCGGCGGAACCGGCCGAGTCTGACCAGGCAACAAATTAGGACCCGTCGTCACCACACTCGCCGTAGGACCCGGACTGGCCACCACCCCCGGCGACGACGAACCCGACCCAACCGCCGAAGCAGACCCGGCAGAACTACCGACGACAGGCCCCGACCGACCACCCCGCGAACCCGAACCGCAACCCACCACGGCAACCGCCACGCACACAACCGCCACCACAAAACCAGCATTCAGACGCATCACGCGCCCAATCCTGCAGACACCAACCAACCACCGAGGCCAAACACAACAATCTGTGGATAACTCCGGTATGCGGCTGGACAAACCCGTTATGGTTCACCACATCCGGCGCGCGTCTTGTCACTCTTCTTCACAAATTGTCGGTGGATGCCGATACAGTTCGAAGGACGGCATGGGGTATGAACAGTTCAAGCTTATGGATCGAAGGGGATGTCCGGTGGTCTACGGTGCCCTGACGATCGCGAAGTGGTTCATCGCATGGGCAGAGTCCGAGGAAGCTGACCTGTCGAATCTGAAGCTTCAAAAGCTGCTGTACTACGCGCAGGGCCACCACCTAGCCATGCACGACACTCCTTTGTTTTCAGACAACATTCAAGCTTGGATCCATGGTCCCGTAGTCCCCGACGTCTACCGCGAGTACAAGCGTTACGAGTCTGCTGACGTGCACCTAGACAGCAATGACGACTTCCAGTGGGTCCAAGTAGACCCTCAGACGACTGACCTGCTGATCAAGACCTGGAACACCTACGGCGGTTATGCCGCATGGACGCTGAGGAACATGACGCACAACGAGGCGCCCTGGGCTGACGTATTTGACTTCAATACCCGGGGGGCAGTCATCGAAGTCGAGTCGATGCGGACCTACTTCAAAAGCCGCCTTTCTGGCACGAGCCACTAAGCCTCTGCTGAGTGAACAGATCGCGCGGTCAGAAACCCGCGAAGACCGACGGAAAGCTAGCCCAGCCCCAGGTCCGCGTTGATTACAACGCCGAGACACCAAAGTTTTGCCTTCGACATTTGCAGCCTGGCTTCGACGTACATGCATTGGAAACCGAAGCGCAAGCAGCTTTCGCCGTCGCGTTACAGAAGCGCTCGTCCATGACGTGGCAAGAGATCACCTTGGCTCCCTACATGGATTGGGCAGCGAGTTCATGCCCATTGGGCAACTGCGGGCGGCCGCACCAGCCGCGTTCAGCGGCGAGGAACGGGTGCTAGTCCTCCGCTACGACGGGAAACATCCGATGGCGGGCGTTCGCATAAACGACGTGCTGCACCTGCTGTGGCTCGAACCAAAGTTTGGTGACCTCTATGACCATGGATGACGCTAACCGTCTTTATTGTCGCGCTCTCGCGTAGGTTTTCCAGGGCGTCGTTTACGGGTTGCGGGCGAGTCATCACGGGCCCTCGCGGCGTCCTCCGGGCTGATCTTCAGTAGAGCCCATAAGAACTCCTTCGGGTCAATGGAGCGTCTGGACGAACACGCAAGCAAGATGGGCCGGAATGCGCTAGTCATCGCAGATGAAGTGGACGGACAGAGCCAGTACCGGCAAGAACTCTGGGGTTACCAGCACGGTGCAACGTGGGGCTACCGCTCGCGGCGGATAACCCGGGTCATCGACACGATCCACTTTGCGCCCTCTCACGCCAGCAGACTCGTTCAGGGCGCGGATCTGATCGCCTACCTGTACCGCAGGCGTATGACCATAACTGAGCGGGACAAGCGTGCCGAACGCACATGGTCCGCGATCATGGACCGCCTGCGCCCGCGAGAAACCCACCATCTTTGCTGGCTGCCTTAGATGCACAAAGACCCCGTCATAGACGGGGTCTGAGGCTGGGCGGGAAGCTTCCTTCCTGCCTCTCCACGATATCACGACCTCGGGACACCAGCCGGCAAGGGAACGTTCTGCAGCCGAACCTGCCCACGCGCCAGGGCGCGGCCATCCGATCCAGTAATCGTCACCAACCACAACTGCTGTACCCGTCCCTGCTGTAGCGGCTCAGCCAGCACTTCGGCACGGCCACCCGTAGCGGATCTGATGAAATCCGTCCCGTTGTGCACCCCGACAGCAAACTGGCCGCGTTCGCGTACGGCCAGGCTAGCGCCGATGCTCGCAGCTGTCTCGACTGCGCTCGCGTACACACCGCCGTGGACGACACCCCAGGGCGTGTGATGCTCCGATCCCAGTTCGAGATGTCCAACTACTCGTGCGCCGTCGGCTTCATCAATCATCAAACCTGCCGCCGCTACGAAGGCACTCGCCGTACTCAACCCGAATTCCGGATGTTCACCCTTAGGTTCGGACATCATCCGGCTGCCGCTTCGTCGGTAATGGGACCAGCGACATCCCAACCCGGTGCGTTTACCTGTCGATCGAGGTCACGACCGTGAATCGGCTCGTTGCAGGTCTCGCAGTACCACGCGCCGTGTAGCTCATGTCCCTTATGCAGCAAGGTCATTGGCGGCGTCTCGGCTATGAATTCATCGCCCCACTGACGTAACGCCTGCAGTACCGGCGACAGCGCCCGACCCGCTGTGGTCAGGTGATAACCAGAACGCGGCGGGCTGTCCTGATACTGCCGGCGCTCCAGGATTCCGGATTCGACCAGCACCTTCAATCGGGCGGCCAGCCGGTCGCGGGGCGCGCCGGTGTTGCGGACGATCTCAGAGAAGCGATGGTTGCCGAACATGACCTCTCGAACCGCGAGCAGCGACCAGCGGTCGCCGACAACAGCGAGGGCTCCGGCGATCGAGCAGGGCCGTCCCTTGAGGTCATTGAGGTCAATCCGTCCGGCTGAGTCTGTGGCATTCACCTCTCTAGGTTTGCACATCAAACCATGACCCGCTAGCGTCGGGGCCATGTCAGTTGGAGAATCAAACCCTAAATTGAGAGCACGCCTCGTCACTACGGTCATCGTGGCTGCGGTCTTCATGACCAATCTCGATCTCTGGATCGTCAACGTTGCGTTACCTGACATCGGCGCCAGTTTCGCGGGCGCGCACGGCACGACATCGCTCTCCAATCTGTCGTGGGTGCTGAACGGCTACGCCGTCGGGCTGGCCGCGCTGCTCATCGTGGCCGGCCGACTCGGTGACCGGATCGGGCATCGCCCAGTTTTCCTCGGTGGCATCGCGTTGTTCACGATCGCCTCCGCAGCCTGCGCAGTGGCACCGAACCTCGAATTGCTGGTCGCAGCGCGGGTGATCCAAGCATTCGGCGCGGCCGCACAACTACCGACGAGCCTCGCCCTGCTGATGGCCACGGTGCCCGAAGCCAAGCGCGCTACGGCCGCTCGCGGGTGGGCGGCCGTCGGTGGGCTCGCCGCCGCGAGCGGGCCGGTGATCGGTGGCCTGCTGGTCGAAGCAAGTTGGCGCTGGGTCTTCGTCGTCAACATTCCCATCGGCGTCATCTCGATCATCGTCGGCTACCGTTTGCTGCCCCGCCCGGTCGCTCGGGAGCGACAGCCATGGCCTGACCTGACCGGAGCCGCGCTCGTCACGGTCGCCGTTGCCGCAGCAACGGGTGCCCTCGTCCAAGCGCCCGAGTGGGGCTGGACCTCGGCTGCGACGGTGCTGCTGATCTTGCTCGCGGTGTTGGCCGGCGTGGTCTTCGTCCGTCGGAGTGCGCGCCACAAGTACCCGCTAGTCGAGATTTCCCTGTTCCGAGTACGCCAATTCAGCCTGGCCAACGTGGCCGTGTTCATCTTCGGCGCATCGTTCGCGATCATGCTGCTGTCAAACGTGTTGTGGGCCCAGGACATCTGGCACTACTCAGCGTTACGGACGGGCCTGGCGATGATTCCAGGGCCGCTCCTGGTCCCCATAGTCACCATCCTGACCGTGCGGGCAATGAGCCGGTACGGCCCGGGGCGCTTGGCATCGGTGGGTTCGCTTCTCTTCGCGGCCGCGATGATCTGGCGCGTGCTGTTCGCCACGGTGCAACCCGACTACGTGCGTGATCTGCTTCCGAGCATGATCCTGGGCGGCATCGGCGTCGGATTGGGGCTCGGCACGCTCATCGCAGCCGCCGTGACCGCGTTGCCGCCAAACCGATCGGCGACCGGCTCGGCCGTGGTGAACGCCGGGCGTCAGGTCGCCTCGGCCGTCGGTGTAGCGCTGCTGGTCACGATCCTCGGGACTCAGGTGGATGCTTCCAGCGTTTCGGACTTCCAGACGAGCTGGCTGGTGGCTGCCGGGCTGGCGCTGGCGGCAAGCGGGCTGGCGCTCACCTTGCGGCGCACCCCGACGTCCGCGCCCACCGCACAGATCCCAATGGCCAGTTCGAGCAGCGACACCGACACCGACGCTGACACTGAGACTAGGGACCTCGACACGAACCCGGTGCCAGCCGGCGCCTGACCGAACGGGCCTGACCAAATCGGGCGAGAGGGCCCTAGGATGAATTGATGCAGGGCAGCGATCAGCAGGCCAGAACCGAGCCAGCGACCGAGCAACGCGCAGCAATTCTGACCGTCGACGACGACCCGAGTGTCTCGCGCGCCGTAGCAAGGGACCTGCGTCGTCAGTACGGCAGCACGCATCGAATCGTGCGCGCCGAATCGGGCGACCAGGCTCTGGACGCGCTGCGGGAGATGAAGCTGCGCGGCGATTTGGTAGCCGTCTTGCTTGCCGACTACCGGATGCCCAATATGAGCGGCATCGAGTTTCTCGAGCAAGCCATGGACCTCTACCCCTCGGCCCGTCGCGTCCTCTTGACCGCCTATGCCGACACCAACGCCGCGATCGAGGCCATCAACGTCGTCGATCTCGATCATTACCTGCTCAAACCATGGGATCCGCCCGAGGAGAAGTTGTATCCGGTACTGGACGGCCTGCTCGAGGCATGGGCGCAAAGCGATCATCGGCCGACCCCGGAGACAAAGGTCATCGGCCACCGCTGGTCGGCCCGGTCGTCGGAAGTACGGGAGTTCCTTGCGCGCAATCAGGTGCCGTACCGGTTCTATCTCTCAGATGAGCCCGAAGGCACGCGCCTGCTGGCCGCCGCCAATGCCGACGATCTGAAGCTGCCTGTCGTCATCACCGAGCAGGGCGACGCTCTGATCGAACCGACCGACAGCGAGCTCGCTACCCAGGTCGGCCTGAACACGACGCCTGCCAAGGCCTTCTACGACCTCATCGTCATCGGCGGTGGCCCGGCTGGCTTGGGCGCAGCGGTTTACGGGGCATCGGAAGGTTTGCGGACCGTACTGGTCGAGCGGACAGCTACCGGCGGGCAGGCCGGCCAGAGCAGCCGAATCGAGAACTACCTCGGCTTTCCCGATGGCGTCTCCGGCGCTCAACTCACCGAACGCGCGAGGCGTCAAGCCAACAAGTTCGGCGCCGAGGTAATCACAACGCGCGACGTGATCGGGCTCGACGTCAACGGCTCGGCCCGCACCGTTCGCTTCGCCGACGGTGACACCATCGACGCCCACACCGTCATCCTCGCGACCGGGGTGTCATACCGGCAGTTGACCGCTCCCGGCCTTGACGACTTGACGGGTCGAGGCGTCTTCTACGGGTCCGCGCTGACCGAGGCGGCCAACTGCGCCGAGCAGGATGTTTACGTCGTCGGTGGTGCGAACTCCGCGGGGCAGGCAGCCGTGTTTCTCGCCCGGCGCGCGAAGAAGGTGACCATCCTGGTCCGGGGCACGAGCCTCGAGTCATCGATGTCCTATTACCTGATCCAGCAGATTGCGGGCATTTCGAACATCGAAGTCCGAACCTGCACGGAGATTCTGAACTGTCGAGGCGACGGTCATCTCGAGGGCCTGACGCTGCACGATCGATCGACCGGCCAGAGCGAAGAAGTCGACACCCAGTGGCTGTTCGCGTTCATAGGCGCCGCGCCCCGTACGGACTGGCTGGACGGCGTTGTCGTTCGTGACGGCAACGGTTTTGTTGTCGCCGGGCCTGATCTCACGATCGATGGCCAACCGCCACGCGGCTGGACGATGGAACGCCAGCCGTATCACCTGGAAACAAGCGTGCCCGGGGTTTTCGTCGCCGGCGATGCACGGGCCGACTCTGCAAAACGAGTGGCCTCTGCTGTCGGCGAAGGCGCCATGGCCGTAATGCTCGTCCATCGCTATCTGGAGAAGTTATGACCGCTGTGCCCCGCGCAGATCACCACCCCATGCCGTGTGATCCGGCCGAACTCCGCACCCTGTTTCTATTCGAGAAACTCACCGATGACCAGCTCGCGTGGCTGTGCCGCGAAGGCTCCGTGGAGGCGTTCGACCCTGGGCCAGTGTTCGATGAGGGTGACGACGCCACCTGTTTCTACGTAATGATCGAGGGCACCCTCGTCCTCACTCGCCGGATCGGCGGCGAGGACGTCGAGGTCAATCGCACCTCCCAGCGCGGCGTGTACTCGGGTGCTTGGCGAGCCTTCCTCGGTGATCGGGTGCCACAGAAATACGACAGCTCGATGCGCGTCGTCGCGTCCTCCCGCTTCTTCGTATTGGACGCCGACAAATTCGCCGAAATGATCAGCGAATGGTTCCCGATGGCCCTGCACATGCTTGAAGGCGTCTTCTTCGGTGTTCAGAACACCCAGCAAGCAGTCGGTCAACGGGAACGTTTGCTCGCTCTCGGGTCACTGTCGGCGGGCCTGACCCATGAGCTCAACAATCCGGCGGCAGCCGCCGTCCGGGCGACCTCGTCATTGCGCACGAGAGTCGCCGGCATGCGGCACAAACTGGGCACCATCGCCGCCGGGCCGTGGGACCGGACGACTCTCGAAGCTCTCATCCGGCTCCAGGAAGACGCTGTCGAGCACGTCGGCAAGGCGCCCGACCTCTCGCCGATCGAGGCGGCCGACCGGGAGGACGAGATGGCCGACTGGCTGGAGGCGCACGGCGTGCAGGATGCCTGGGACCTCGCCCCCAATTTCGTGCAGGCGGGCGTCGGTGTCGATTGGCTCGAGAACACTGCGGCCATCGCTGACCCGAGCATCTTCGAGGGCGCGATCCGTTGGATCAACTACACCCTCGAAACCGAGCTGCTGATGAATGAGATCGAGGATTCGACCACTCGCATCTCGACGCTTGTGGCAGCAGCAAAGCAGTACTCGCAGATGGATCGTGCTCCCTATCAAGTGGTCGATGTTCACGTGCTGCTGGACAGCACGCTGCTGATGCTCGGACGCAAGATCGGCGACAAGATCAAGGTAGTCAAGGACTACGACCGATCCTTGCCGAAGATTCCGGCCTTCGCGGCCGAGCTCAACCAGGTGTGGACGAACCTGATCGACAACGCGGTCGGCGCGATGAAGGACGGCGGCACCCTCACGATCAGGACGGCCGCCGAGCCCAAGGCCGAGTCTGAATCAGGACGGTTGATGGTCGAGGTCGGCGACACCGGCACCGGCATCCCCGCCGACATCCAAAGCCGGATCTTCGAGCCCTTCTTCACGACCAAACCGTTCGGCGAGGGCACCGGCCTCGGACTCGACATCTCCTGGCGGATCGTCGTCAAGAAGCACCACGGCGATCTGCGAGTCGAGTCCGTGCCTGGCGACACTCGCTTTCAGGTGCTGTTGCCGATCGCCGCGGCCGAGCCGGTTGCTGACCCGGTCGCCGCGCCGAGTACTGCGTCGACCACCGAGTCGACTACAGGGCTGACCGCCGAGCCGAGTAGTGAGCCAATCATCGTGACCGAGGAGACATCCAGCACATGACCGAATCGAACGGAATCGACGTCTCCGCCACACCAAGTGGCACGGGCTGCGTCGAATGTGAGGCGAACGGCGGCTGGTGGCTACATCTGCGCCGATGTGCGCAATGCGGTCACATCGGCTGTTGTGACACTTCGCCGTCTCAGCATGCCCGCAAGCACGCCGCGGAGGCGGGGCATCCGATCATCCGCAGCTTCGAACCGGGCGAGGATTGGTTCTGGAGCTTCACGACGGACAGCTACTACGACGGGCCGCCGCTGCCGCCGCCGGATTACCACCCAACGGATCAGACTGTTCCCGGGCCCGCGGACCGTATTCCGTCGGATTGGCGCAACCACCTCAACGCCTGACCAATGCGCACAACCTGGCTGATACGCCCAACCTGGCTGGCACGCACAGCCTGATTGGTGCACAAGGCAAAAACGGAGGTCGTAGCTTCATCGCTGAAGCTACGACCCCCGATGTCCTTGAAGGCGTCCGTTAGGTTTTCGGATCCCGGCTCCGAAAACCTCGGCACTACGCCTCGACAGGAGTGTTCGTGTTGCCTTCGAGCAGCGAACGGACTTCGGACTCGCGATACCGGCGGTGGCCGCCGAGGGTGCGAATAGAAGTCAGCTTGCCGGCCTTTGCCCAACGGGTAACCGTCTTAGGGTCAACCCGGAACAGCGTGGCCACCTCTGATGGCGTCAGCAGAGGTTCTGACTCGGTGCGTTGACGAGGATTGGTCATGGCCCTCGCCCCCTTCCTGGATATACAAAACGCGCATCCCGTTGCGACGTCTAAGGAAGTATGCACCATTTTCGGGGCAAAAACGTGTCTGCGCACTGTGAAGCCCGACCTGTAGGATATCGGTTTGGTAACGAAAGCCCAGATTAGGTATATCCGTCACGGGGAGTTACTAGCTGTGTTCGGGTTGTAATATCAAACTACACAATTGTTATATTCGTCCTGGTCAGTTTGCGGCTATTTGCGGCCAACCACGGCGGGACCTATGAGCTGACTGAGACGGCACTCAGCACCTCGGCCGGTCGGTGTGCGCCGAGGCCGACCGGCGTTGTACCCTCAAGGTACGAATTGATAACCCATTCCCGGGCCGGACTTCGTCTTCCGACTCCGTCCCGGATGACTGTGTGAGCGAGGGGGTCGAGCCATGGGGCGCGGCCGTGCCAAGGCAAAGCAGACCAAAGTGGCCAGGGAACTGAAGTACCACACCCAGGACACTGACTTTTCCGCATTACAGCGCGAGCTGGGCCATTCGGCCGAGCCGGGCTACCGCGGGACAGAGTCCGATCGGGACCCTTACTCAGATGAAGATGAGGACGACGGCCCGACCTGGGCAACCGGTTCGCGCTGACTCGACCTGACAGCTTCGTTGTGTGAACGGCTGATCTGGTCTCTTTGCGTTACCCATTTGCGGCAACCCAGCTGCTGACCACTCGTCGGTCACAGCTGGAGACCCACCCGGCAGGGCGCGGGCATCAGAACACGCAGCTCGCGTAGTCGCCGATCATCTCGACGTGCCCCGCGTCCGACGCGACGCCCGCCGCCTGTTTCCGCGGAACCACGTCGCCCAGCTGCCAAGCGGGAACTCCGCGCGAAGTCAGCAGCTCCAACGCTGCCGAGGCGCGGTCGCCGGCGACCACGGCGACCATGCCCACACCAACGTTGAACGCCGGTTCGATTTCGGCCCGGGCGATGCCACCCTCGCGCGCCAACAGTTGAAAGATCGGCAACGGCGACCAGGTTGCGCGGTCGACGACAGCGCTGACGGAGGTGGGTAGCACCCGCGCCAGATTTCCGGCCAGGCCACCGCCGGTGATGTGCGATAGGCCGTGCACGCCGACCTCTGAGATCAGCGCGAGGCAGTCCTTCGCGTAGATGCGAGTCGGAGTGAGCAACTCCGCGCCCAGTGTCCGACCCTCCAGTTCGTCCGGGGTAGCGGTCAGCGCAAGATCCTGAGCCTCCAACACGTGACGGACCAGGGAGTAGCCGTTCGAATGCATCCCGGACGAACCCATTGCGATGAGCACGTCTCCGGGTTGGATCAGCTCGGGCGTCAAGATCTCGTCGGAGTTGACCACACCAGTTCCCGCACCGGAAATGTCATAGTCGTCAGGCCCCATCACCCCGGGGTGCTCGGCAGTCTCACCGCCGACGAGCGCGCAACCGGCTCGGACGCAGCCCTCAGCGATGCCAGACACGATGGCCGCGATCTTCTCCGGTATTACCTTGCCCGTGGCGATGTAGTCCGTCATGAACAGCGGCTCGGCACCAACAACGACGAGGTCATCGATCACCATCGCGACGAGGTCGATGCCAATCGTGTCGTGCTTGTCGAGTTGCTGGGCTATCACCAGCTTGGTACCGACGCCGTCGGTCGACGTCGCCAGCACGGCGCGCGGGTAGCGGGCCAAGTCCAGCGAGAACAGGCCTGCGAAACCACCTAGGCCGCCCATAGCGCCTGGCCTTGCGGTGCGGGCGACCGAACTCTTCATCAACTCGACCGCACGATCGCCGGCCTCGATGTCCACGCCTGCCGAGGCGTAGGAAACCGGTTGCGTCACCTCGGTCATGGACGCTGCAGTGCGTCCGCGGCCTGATAGCCCTCGGCTACCTCAGGGGTGCGGGCACCGGTCGGCATACCGTTGCCGACTGCTCGGCCGATGCCTTCAAGCACATGCTTGCCCACGACATCTGGCAGTTCGATCGGGTATTCACCGTCAAAGCACGCGCGGCACAGCCGGGTCTTTGGCTGCTCACTCGCCGCGATCACGCCGTCCAGCGAGATGTAGCCGAGACTGTCGGCACCGATCGAGGCCCGAATGCCGTCGTTGTCGAGGCCGTTGGCCAACAACTCGGCCTTGGACGCGAAGTCGATGCCGTAGAAGCACGGCCACTTCACCGGCGGCGATGCGATGCGAACGTGAACTTCGAGCGCACCGGCTTCGCGCAGCATCCGGATCACGGCCCGCTGGGTATTGCCACGCACGATCGAATCATCGACGACGATGAGGCGCTTTCCGCGAATCACGTCGCGCAACGGATTCAGTTTCAGGCGGATACCGAGTTGCCTGATGGTCTGGGAGGGCTGGATGAAGGTGCGGCCTACGTAGGCGTTCTTCACCAACCCCATGCCGTACGGGATGCCTGATTCTTCCGCGTAGCCGATCGCAGCCGGGGTGCCCGATTCAGGCGTCGGCATCACGAGATCTGCCTCGACCGGGTGCTCGCGAGCCAACCGGCGACCGATCTCGACCCGGGTCGAGTGCACTGACCGCCCCGAAATCGTGGTGTCCGGCCGGGCCAGGTACACGTATTCGAACAGGCAGCCCTTGGGGTCGGGGTTGGCGAAACGCTGCGACCGCAGACCGTCCTCGTCGATCGCAATCAGCTCGCCTGGTTCGATCTCTCGCACGAACGCTGCGCCGACGATGTCCATCGCTGCCGACTCTGAGGCGACCACCCAGCCTCGCTCGAGCCTGCCCAGCGAAAGTGGCCGTACGCCCTGCGGATCGCGAGCGGCATACAGGGTGTGTTCGTCCATGAAGACGAGCGAGAAGGCGCCCTTCAACGTGGGCAGTACCTCCATCGCAGCCTGTTCGACGCTGACATCCGGGTGATCAGCCAACAGGGCTGTCATCAGGTCCGAGTCAGAGGTCGAGTCCATCTCGAGCGAGTTGCGGCTCACACCTAGGTTCGGTGCCGAAGCTGCAAGCTCGGCGGTGTTCACCAGGTTTCCGTTGTGACCGAGGGCTATTCCGGTGCCGGTACGGGTCGTGCGAAAAACCGGCTGAGCATTTTCCCAGGTCGTCGACCCGGTCGTTGAGTAGCGGGTGTGCCCAAGGGCGATGTGACCCTTCAGGGTCGCGAGCGTTGACTCGTCGAAAACCTGTGACACGAGGCCGAGGTCCTTGTAAACCAGGATCGACGAACCATCGCTCACCGCGATGCCGGCGGCCTCTTGGCCACGATGTTGCAGCGCGTACATGCCGAAATAGGCGAGTTTTGCAACCTCCTCGCCGGGCGCCCACACACCAAAGACGCCGCAAGCATCTTGCGGACCTTGGTCGTGGGGATTGAGATCGTGGGTGAGCCTGCCATCGCCGCGAGTCACGCTCGCAAGTCTACGGGGTGTTCCGAGCGCTGCTGCCTGGACCGCCGATTCGAGAGACCTCCATCTCTGGCCCGGCAACCTCTCGACGCGGTCGACACGCTCGACGAGCAACCGCCGGCCGGTTTCAGCGTTTGCCTACATTTATCGTCCTGTCCTGGCACAGTCCCCTCTGGCGCCGCCCGGCGCCTTCAGACGATGACGAGACAGGACTGCACCACCACGATGCGCTCTGCAATCCAGTTACCTCAGGGAGTCGCACTGGCGGCCCTGTATCTGGTCAGCTACGTCACCACCCTCACCGTCAAGGAGGCGATACCCGACGCCCTGTCGTTGCTGATCCCAACCGGGGCAATCGCGTTCATCGGCAACTGGTGTGAACGGTCGAACCGCCTCGGGTCGCGAGCATCGATATTCACGATGGCCGCCATCGCCGTCGCGCTCGGGGTACTCCTCGGCATCACCTAGCGAGCATTATTGCGTGGCCCGAATTTCCGGTTGGCGGCGCTCAAACCGAAAACTCGGGCCACGCAATGGCAATCAGGACGGGGGGTTACAGCAGGGGGAGCTGGCCGCTCAGGTTGGCGCGGTTACCGCTGGCGGCGACCTTGCCGCGGGCGACCCCGTCGGCCCAGCTCGTCCGGCCCGTGGCAAGGCGCATGAAGGTCAGCGGATCGGTTTCGACGACGTTTGGCGGAGTCCCGCGGGTATGACGAGGACCGTCGCCGTCGAGGCCGCCGCATTGCACGGCGGCAAAGGGCGGCACCCGCACTTCGACGGACCGTCCCGGGTAGCGCTCGGCCAGGACACCGGCCAACGATCGGACGGCATCTGCCAGCGCCGCGCGGACCAACTTGACCGCTGCGACTTCCGGTACTGAACGCGACAGGTCGTCGGCGTGCACCACGAGCTCGATGATCCGCGTCCGCTCCCAATCGGCCGCGGTGATTGGTCCTCGCGGGCCGTCCAATACTGCAGGCAGTTTGTGCTCCACCTGGGTCCGGGCGATCTTCAGCGCCTCTGAGAACGCCACCCGCAATTCGTGAGGGCTCAGAGTGCCCGTCGTCTCTCGCGTGCCCTGATCGATGATGGCCGCCGACGGGCGGTACTGGCTTACGTACGCGCCCACCGAGACCGGACGCTCAGTCGAGGCCAGCCCGTTCACTCGGACATAGCCGCGCAGCGACTGGACAAGATGGCCTACCAGCGTCCGCACATCCCAGCTCTCGAGCACCGAGTCCTTGACGAACGCATCATCGGGAAGTTGCCGCAGCCAGTACTCGATGGCCTCCGCCTGAAGCACCAGCGCGTCCGTCATTGCGGCCCGACTCAGCCGAACAGCGACGGCAGCGTTGCCGCCCAGGCCGTCCGTAGTTCGCTCAGCGGCAGCCGGAACTGACCCTGTACATCGATAGCCGATTCGAGAATGTCGAGCACTCCGATGCGGACCGCGGGCAGGCCCCGCGCCGTGCACATATCGGTGAACCGCACTTCTTCCGTGCGGGGGACGGCCACGACGGCACGGCCGGCAGACTCGGAGAACAGAAACACGAACGGGTCCAGACCGTCGGGCACGATGACCCGGATACCGGTGGTTCCGCGCAGACATGATTCCGCGAGCGCCACGAACAAACCGCCATCGGAAAGGTCGTGTGCCGAGTCGATCAGGCCATCGCGAGATGCATTGATGAGGACGTCGGCCAGCAGCTTCTCGCGATCAAGATCGACCTTGGGTGGCTTGCCGCCCAGAAAACCATGCATCACGTGCGCCCACTCCGAGCCGCCGAACTCGTCGCGGGTGTCGCCCAACAGGTACAGCTGATGGCCATCGTTCTTGAACGCCATCGGGGTCCGCCGGTTCACGTCGTCGATCACGCCGAGGACGCCCAGCACGGGCGTGGGCAGGATCGGCGAAGTCCCGGTCTGGTTGTAGAAGCTCACATTGCCGCCGGTGACCGGGATGCCAAGCTTCTGGCAGCCATCGGCAATACCGCGGACGGCCTCGGCGAACTGCCACATGACCGCTGGATCCTCAGGCGAGCCGAAGTTCAGACAGTTCGTCACGGCCAGCGGGCGGGCTCCGGTGGTCGCTACGTTGCGATAGGCCTCAGCCAGCGCGAGCTGCGCGCCCGCATAGGGATCGAGGCGGGTATAACGGCCGTTGCCGTCGGTCGCCATCGCGATCCCCAGGTTGGAATCCTCGCCGTCGTGCTCGTCTCGCCAGCGCTCGTCGGTGATCCGAACCATTCCCGAATCCTCGGGCTGTGACAGCACGGTGTTGCCGAGCACGTAGCGGTCGTACTGGTCTGTCACCCAAGACTTGTCAGCAAGATTCGGTGAGGAGATCAGGGCAAGTGCGGTCGATCGCAACTTGTCGCCCGACTTCGGACGAGGCAAGCCATTACCGTGCTCACCGTTGAGCGCGTCTTGGTCATACGGACGGCGCATCGGTCGCTGATAGACGGGGCCTTCGTGCGCGAGGGTTCGCGGTGGCACGTCGACGATCTTCTCGCCGTGCCAGCGCATCGTGAGCCGACCCGAGTCGTTGACCTCGCCGATAACCGTCGCGGTGACGTCCCACTTCTCGCAGATCGCCATGAACGCCGCCAGATTGGCCGGCGTGACCACCGCCATCATGCGTTCCTGAGACTCACTCATGAGGATCTCTTCGGGAGTCAGCGTCTCGTCGCGCAACGGAGCAAGGTCGAGCTCGACGGCCATCCCGCCGGTACCGGCCGCTGCCAGTTCAGTCGTCGCGCAGGACAGGCCGGCTGCACCCAGATCCTGAATACCGGTCACCAGATCGGCGGCGAAAATCTCGAGACAGCATTCGATCAACACCTTTTCGGCGAACGGGTCCCCAACCTGCACCGCAGGGCGTTTCGTCTTGCCCTTTGCCTCGAAGCTTGCGCTCGCCAGCACCGACGCGCCGCCGATGCCATCGCCGCCGGTGCGAGCACCGAACAGCACGACCTTGCTGCCGGGGCCTTCGGCCTTGGCCAGCTTGATCTCATCGGCCCGAAGTACGCCGACGCACAGTGCATTGACCAGGGGATTGCCCAGGTAGGTGGCGTCGAACACCACTTCGCCGCCGATGTTCGGAAGTCCCAGACAGTTGCCGTAACCGCCGACGCCACTGACGACCCCTGGCAACACCCGAGCCGTGTCCGGTGCGGTAGCCGGCCCGAAACGAAGCGAGTCCATCACCGCGATTGGACGTGCACCCATGGTCAGGATGTCGCGGACGATGCCGCCGACGCCAGTAGCCGCACCCTGATGGGGCTCGACGTAGGACGGGTGATTGTGCGATTCGATCTTGAAGGTGACTGCCCAGCCATCGCCGATATCGACGACGCCGGCATTTTCCCCCATCCCTACAAGCAGAATGTCCTTTGCCTCGGCCGGCACCTTGTCGCCGAACTGCTTCAGGTGCACCTTGGACGACTTGTACGAGCAGTGTTCAGACCACATCACCGAGTACATCGCCAGCTCGGACGAGGTGGGCCGCCGCCCCAGAATCTCTTTGATACGTTCGTATTCGGTCTCGGCCAGGCCCAAGGCCTGATAGGGCTGGGATGCGTCGGAATCCTTCTTGGCGATCTTGACCGTATCGACTGGGGGCCTGACCGCATCAGGGCCAACCGTGCTGCCAGAGCCTGAAGTGCGAATTGCCGTCATGCCGCAATACCTACCAGTTTCTGCAGAACTGACGTGAAGAACGCCAAGCCATCTGTACTCGGCCCGGTGAGTGTCTCTACCGCATGCTCGGGATGCGGCATCAACCCAACGACGTTTCCGGCTTCGTTGGTGATCCCCGCGATCCCCCGGTACGAACCGTTCGGGTTGTCGCCCAGATAACGGGCCACCACCCGTCCCTCGGATTCGAGAAGGTCCAGGGTGGCCGTGTCGGCGACGTAGCCACCTTCACCATTCTTGAGCGGGACGACGATCTCTTGCCCGGGCTCGTAGAGATTGGTCCAGGCGGTCTCGGCGTTCTCGATCCGCAAGCGTTGATCCCGACAGACGAACTTGCGGTGATCGTTGCGCACGAGCGCCCCGGGCAAAAGGTGAGCTTCACAGAGCACCTGAAATCCGTTGCAGATGCCGAGGACGGGCATGCCGTTACGGGCACCGTCAATGACCGACTGCATCGCCGGCGAGAACCGGGCGATGGCGCCGGCCCGCAGATAGTCGCCGTAGGAGAACCCGCCGGGCAGCACGACTGCCGCCACATCTGACAGCCACTCCTCGCCGTGCCACAGCGGGACCGGTTCAGCGCCCGCCAACCGGATGGCGCGCAGCGCGTCGCGGTCGTCGAGACTGCCGGGAAAGGTCACTACGCCAACACGGTGCCTGTTGTTAGCCACCCCGTAAGGTTACCGGCCCCCCGAGGCCGTCGATGCCGTCACTACCGCCACCCGCTCAGCGACGGACGCTGAAGTCCTCGATGACCGGATTGGCCAGCAAGGTGTCGGCCAGCTTGCGCAGTGTCTCGTCCGAAATGCCGTCTTCCACGTCCAATTCGAAGTGCTTTCCCTGCCGAACCGAGTTCACACCCTCGATCCCCAGGCGGCCCAGCGCACCGAGAATCGCCTGGCCCTGGGGGTCCAGGATCTCGGGCTTCATCACGACGTCCACGACGACACGGGCCACGTCAGCACTCCTTTGGTTTCTCGCCTAGGTGGTTTCTTTGCTCAGGCACACCCTATCTATCAGCGGTCGGTCCCTGAGCCAGATAGGCCCGCCAGCCACCGAAGGCCGTGATATCGCGTTCTGGATCGACACCGTCGGCGGTACAGACGAACCCGAGAACACCGCGACCATCCGCCAACGTCATCGGACCGATGGCCAGCGGAGGCGCGACCGTCCCGATGAAGCCCGCCACCGAGGCACTCGGCAACGACCACAACTCGACCTCGATACCCATGGCTGACGCGGCGTCGGTGGCGGTGCTGCCCGCTGCAACCGGTAGCTGGGTCAGACCTGGCCGCCGGACGGCGCCGCGCACCTCGAACATCCGGTATTCAGGTCCGGTACGGGTCGACTCGACAAACCTGCCGCCACGCGCGACCAGATCAGCGTTCAACGGCTGACCGGTCAGGTGTGCGCCGGCGACGGCGATCAGCACGCGGTCATTCGCATCCCGTTCAGCATCGGCATGCACGTCGTCCGTGCTCTCGCCAAGCCACATCGAACCCAGATCGAGCAGTAACTCGTCGGAGAACGCCGGTCCGAGGAATTGGACACCGAACGGCAGACCGTCGGCCCGGCGATCGGCCGGCACCGCCAGCGCGGCCAGATCGAGCAGGTTGGTCATATTGGTGAACCGGCCCAGCCGTGAGTTCACGCCAACCGGATCGGCGGCGACCTCCGCCAGCGTCGGATGCCCGGGAGTCACGGGCAGGAAGATGGCGTCCACCTGCGCCCAGGTTGGGTCGGTCGCCCGCTTGAGCTCGGCCAGCCGGTACATCCCGCGAAAGGCGTCGGTCGCCGAGATCACTGCAGCTCCAGACACGATGCCCCGCACCGTTGGATCGATCTGAGAGCTGTCGGTGAGCTCGGCACCGAAAGCCACGGCACGTTCTGCCACCCACGGGCCCGAATACAGCAACTTGGCCGCGTCCAGAAAGGGCTGCACATCGAACGCGACCAGGGTGAAGAGCTCACCCGCGTGCTCACAGGCACGTCGCCAGGCGTCTTCGTGTGCCGGGTCCAAGCCCAGGTCGCCCGCGGGTATTCCGATCACGGGTCGGCGGTCCAGCGTGCCCTGCGCTAACGGCTTCGGGCGGGCATACGGATCGGACGGGTCGAAGGCGGCCGCAACGGCGAACAGCTCTCGGGCCAGGGCAACAGACCGGGTCAGTACCGTGACGCAGTCCAGGGACCGGCACGCCGGCACAACACCCGTGGCCGAGAGCAGTCCTTTCGTTGGTTTGAGACCCACCAGCTCGTTGAACGCCGCCGGGACGCGCCCGCTACCGGCCGTATCGGTGCCGAGCGCGAACGACACGATGCCGCTCGCGACCGCGATGGCGCTGCCGGAGCTCGAACCGCCGCTCACGTGATCGGCCGAGAAGACCGAGTGGCAAGCTCCATAAGGAGATCTGGTCCCGACCAACCCGGTCGCATATTGGTCCAGGTTGGTCTTGGCCACGGGAACCGCACCTGCCGCGATCAACCGGCGTACGACGGGCGCCGAGGCCTGAGCCAAGGCCGACCTCGCCGGATTCGCAGCCGTCGTAGGCACGCCGGCAAGATCGATGTTGTCCTTTATCGCGAAAGCCATACCGCTCAGCGCGCCATCCGTTGAGGCCGTGCCAGCGAAGTCCTCGATCTGCTTGTCGGTCAGGACCGTTATGAAAGCGGGCTGTTCCAGCGCGCGAGCAGCCGCGGCCGCTGCTAATGCCCCGGCAGCGGCCACGCCGGTGCTGCCGATCTTGTTGCCGATCTTGCTGTCACCCTCAACCAGAGTCATGCCGACCACCTTTCGCGTTCAGCGTTGAACGCTGTCCTTCGCTGAGCTCGTAGTGCTTCGATCTCGGCACCGTGATTCTCGTGCAACTCGGCGATCTCTCGCACCGAGAAGGTTGCCGGTCGCATCGCCAGATCGGCCCGTCCCGCTTTGATCTCAGCGCGTTGAGCGGCCAGTTCCTCGGCGGAGACCGCGACGAAGCGCAACCGGTCGAACTGCCGCAGCAACCACGGTTTGTCATCAGCCTCGGACAACCGCCAGACCGGCACGGTGCGTCCCACGAGCTGATAGCCGCCTGGGCCCTCCATCCCATACACGCACAGGTAGATGCCGCCGATTCCAACGGCATTCTGCGGCGTCCACATCCGCGCGGGGTTGTATTTCGTGGTCACGAGGCGGTCGCGGGGATCTATCGGCACAGCGACCGGCGCACCGAGGTAGACGTCACCAAGTCCCACTACCAGGTAAGTGGCCCGCGCCACTATGTCGAAGACCTCGGACCGCTCGGGCAGATCGTTCACCCGCCGGATGAACTCGACATTGTCCGGGCTCCAGGGTGCGTCCGGGCGAACCGAGTCGTAGCGGCGCATCGCCTCGTGCGCTCCAGGATGGTCAAAGGCAATCGGCAGCGTCACCTCGCGAACGTCGAGCGTGACGGTGGCCGGATCATCGAGTCCGGTGCTGAGTTCCGCCAGCTGAGCCGCGAGTCGGGCCAGCGGCAGTACCGCATCGTCTACTGCCACCAGTAACGAGCGCACTCCCTCGACGATCTCGACGACTCCTGCTGGCTGGTGGGCCCGAAGTGCCTGCGCCAGCAGGTGAATCCACACCCGGACGGTCAAATCGAGTTCCATCGTTCCGGCCTCGACGAGCAGGTGGCGGTCACCGGCCTGCCGGATGGTGAAGGCAGGAGAATGGGCCGAAGCCTCTTGCTCAACGCGTCGGGTCAGTGGTGCCGGACGCGTGGGCGAGCCTGAGGAATCGGACGGCCGCGGGGATCGCGCGGACTCGATTCGCCCAAGCACACGTTGAAATTCGTAGCCGATCGCGCCGGGAAGGTCAGCGAGCAACTCACGGCGCGACGCCATCGCGGCCGAGGCCTCCACCGAGGTAACCGGAACCAGAGTCACGGTGTCGCCGGGTCGCAGCTGGCCGAGCATCCACCGATCAGCGCCGATGATCACCGCCGGCACGACGAAACCACCAAGGCTTGGGCCGTCCTTGCCGACGATGACGGGCGTGTCGCCCGAAAGCATGATTCCACCTACCGGATATGCCGAATCGTGCAGGTTCGACGGGTGAATTCCGGCCTCACCACCATCGGTCCGGGCCCACTGCGGTACTGGCCCCACCAGCCGGACACCGGTGCGATCGGCGCGGTGGTCGACCTGCCAGTGAGCTTGAAAGAACTGCGAGACGCCGTCTTCGGTCAGGTATTCCGGTGCGCCATGTGGTCCAGCGATCACCCTGATCTGCCAATCATGACCGAGCTCCGGCAACACCTCGACGACATCAACGGGATCGCGCAGGTTGCGGGCCGACCCGATCGCGATCTCATCACCGTCCTGGAGAGGGCGGCCGTTCAAGCCACCGAAACCCCCCAGGATGAACGTGGCACGGCTCCCCAGAACCAACGGTATGTCCAGCCCGCCAGCGATCGCGAGATACCCACGCATGCCCGGACCGTTGAGCGGGCCGAGGTCCAGCACCTGGCCGGCAAGCACCGTGACCACCTCACCTGCCAACACCGGCCTATCGTCCAGACGCGCCTCGGTCGCAGCGCCGGTGATGCAGATGAAAACCTTCTGGTCGAAAGACAATCGTGGCCCGACGACCACGAATTCGAGACCTGCCGACGCGCCTGCGTTGCCGACGGCGAGCTGTCCGAGAGCGGCTGAAAACTCATCGAACGCACCGGACGGGGGCACCCCGACATCCCAGTAGCCGGTGCGACCGGCCACGTCCTGAACGGTCGTTTGAACTCCGGCTGAGAGCACCGTCATGACGACGGGCCGACGTGCCGGGCTCGGACGAGTCGGCCCGTGAACGCCACTACCCGCTACGGCCTGCATGCCGATCGCCTGGTCGAAAGAAGGTCCGAGTTCGGACCTGACCAACGTCACCCGGCCCACCAACCGAGCAACTGAACGGCGGTCGGATTCCAGCCGTTACAGGGATTGTTCAGCTGCGGGCAGTTGCTGATCAGCACCAGCAAGTCGCGACTCGCGATGATCTCGACGTACTTGCCGGCGGCGGACAGCCCATCGTCGAATTTCAAGGCGCCGGACGACTCGACCGGAACGTTCATGAAGAAGTTGATGTTGTGCCCCAGTTGCCGTTGCCCGATACCGGCTGCCGCGCCATAGGCCAGAAACGTCTGCCGGCAGGCATGCTGGTGCCGCGTGTGCACGCCGTACCTGATCACGTTGCTTTCCTGAGCGCACGCCCCACCAATGGTGTCGTGACGGCCGCAGGTGTCATCGCTGATTACGGCAAGTTCGTCAAGCCGGCCGGAGAGCAGCCGCGATCCCGTGGTCAGGTACACCGCACCCTGCTCGCGAATCGTGTCGAACGCGCTGTAGCGGTTGTCGATATCGCTCGCGTCGTAGAACAAGGTGTCAACGGCTTGGTTGCCGTGCAGATCAACGATTCGAAGCCGGCCGCCACAGGGCACCCGCAGCAGCGCCCCGTCGCCGGCCTGGACGGTCTGATCGAAGTTCGCCGCAGTCGTGGCATCAACAGCAGAGGCAAGGATGTCTGTCATGCGAAGGCCTTCTGCGTCTCGAGCAGTGCTCGGGCACTCTCGTCCCTGAACGTCATCGCGGCATCGTCCGCTAAGACCGGTTCGGCCTTACCAACGTCGACCAACACGCCTGCCGGGCGGTACTCAGCATTGGGATTCATCGGATGCGGCGTCGACGCGCACACCAGCAGCACGTCCTGTTCGGTGCGCAGCGTCACCTGGTCACCGGTGGTGCAATGTCCTGCGACGTATGCCAAAGAGGCTTGCGCGTCATCGGCGATGCCAAGCTTGGAGAAGAAGTTGACGCAGCCGTGCAGGTCGGCTTCGCCTAGGCCGTGCTTGGTCAGCTCGCTGATCAGTCCAGTACGAGCTGACCGGCGCCACTCGTTGCGGTCGACGGCGTAGCTGGTGGCACCGAACCGATCAAGGTGGCGCGGGTGCCCGATGCCGCCGAGTGCGTCGTGCCACGGCAGGGACGAGCTGACGACCGTCGCCAACGCGAGTCCACGGTCAGACATCAGCACCATCGGCACCTTGATGCAAGCGCTCATCTGCGCCTTGAGGGTGTCCGGGATGTTCATCCGATCGAGCCGATTCGCCCCGATGAGCAACACCGTCAAGTTCGCATCCGCGGCCATCGCGGTGAAGGTGATTGTCCGACCCGCCTGAACCGGCGCCGACCATGCGGCTCCGCCGGGTAGCTCGTGGCTGTAGAGACTCGAGCTTTCGTTCGACTTCGCTGCCGAGGCGCTCATATCGGGTGAGGACTCCCAACCGAAACGGGGCCCTGGTAACGCGTAACGCGCACGGCAACCGGGGCCAAGTGGCCTCCCGGGCTTTTCTCCCGCCGTGGAGCGACGCGACACAACACTGTGCCTTGCCGCCTGCATCTCTCGGACCAGGCCAACACCCGAAGGTGGAGCGGAACCCTAGACGCGCCCCGCCGTGATGACGGGTCGAGACCATTACAGGCAAGGGGAGTTTCGCCAGCGGACCGGGTTGGTAACGTTCGTGTTTCCGTACCGGCCACTGCGCACGTTGCTGCCGAATCGCGATGCGTGACCAGCCTCTGAGGGCGCGCCGTCAGCGCGCAGGGATGCCCGACCAGTCCTCCCGCAACAGGCCCATCAGGACGATGTCGACGTACTCCCCCGCGACCCAGGCGTGCTGGCGCTGACGTCCTTCCTCGACGAAGCCGACTGCGAGGTATGAGCGAATGGCCCGCTCGTTGGTGGAATGCGTCTCCAACCAGATCCGGCGGAGGTTCTGCATCCGGAAGCCGTACTCGACGATCAGTGCCATCGCTTCGCGGCCGTATCCCTTGCCCCAGTAGTCACGATCGCCGATGCCGATACCGACCTCAGCGGTGCGCGAGATTCGATTCACGTGAAACAGGCCGATGTCACCGATAAAGACGCCATTGGCCTCGATCGCAAAGCCGAGGTTGTCGTTGTCCTTGGCCATACCGTCAAAGAACTCGGTGACACCGGCGAGGGCGCGCGGCCGCGGGGGGTCACCACCGCCAAGCAATTCGATCTCGACGTCGTTCTTGAATTCGGTCATGCGCACGTAGTCCTTGGGCGTCATCGCGCGCAGCGTGACCAGCTTGCCTTTGAGCATGCATGTTCCGTTCGTGTGCAGTGCGGCCGCTTTTTGACCAATGAATCGCAAGAATCTTGCTCGGGAAGCTAACGCTCAGGTGAGAGCCAGTCGTCGAACCGAAGCCCCGTCAACCGTTCGTAGGCCTGGACGTAGCGCTGCCTGGTGGCCAAGGCTATGTCGTCGGGTAATTCCGGCGGGGCCAGGTTGCTCCGGCGATCCCAACCGGAGGCCGGCGAAGTCAGCCAGTCCCGGACGAATTGCTTGTCATAGCTCGGCTGAGGCCGACCCGGGCGGTACTCGTCTGCGGGCCAGAACCTGGACGAATCCGGCGTGAGCACCTCATCGCCAAGTACCAGCTCGCCGGTCGCGGGGTGCAGACCGAACTCGAACTTCGTGTCGGCCAGCAAGATGCCTTTGGTTGCGGCAATCTCAGCCGCACGGGCATAGATCCTCAGTGTCATGTCGCGCAATCCGTGCGCAGCCTTGGCGCCAAGAAGTTCCACGACTGCCTGATAGCTGACGTTCTCATCGTGCTCGCCGACCGCGGCCTTCGCGGCAGGGGTGAAGATTGGCTCTGGTAGCCGATCGCCATCGATCAGGCCCGCCGGTAGTGGGACACCGCAAACCTCGCCCGACGCCTGATAGTCGACCAAGCCGCTGCCCGTTAGGTAGCCGCGCGCGACGGCCTCAACCGGGATCATGTCGAGTCTGGTGCACAGCATCGCTCGACCTCGCCATGCCTGAGGTATCGACTCGTCGTCGTAGCTGACCAGGTGATTCTCGACCAAATCGCTGAGCTGATCGAACCACCACACCGTCATCGCGGTCAGGATCCGGCCCTTGTCGGGGATCGGCGTCGGCAGGATGAAGTCGTAGGCCGAGATACGGTCGCTGGCGACCATCACGAGATGACCGGTGTCGGTGGAATAGAGGTCTCGGACTTTTCCGGAATGCAGGTGGGTGAGCCCGGCGGCCTCCAACTCACGGTCAGTGATCTCGGCCGGTGGGCTCGGTTGGGTACTCACCGGCAAATCCTGTCACACAGTCGGCGGCCGGACCCGCGGATACCTTGACCTGAACTCGACTTCAGGGTGTCCAATGGCGCTATGAGCCTCTTCAGCGAAGCCGAGATCGACTACCTCCGCTCCCAACGCCTGGGACGCCTGGCGACTGCCGGACCGGACGGAAAGCCCCACGTGGTGCCGGTGTCCTTTCAGTACAACGCCGACCTCGACACGATCGACATCGGCGGCCACAATTTCGGCGCGAGGAAGAAATTCCGCGATGTGAAAACCAACCCTTGGGCCGCGATCGTCATCGACGACCTGGTGACCGTAGACCCATGGCAGCCGCGGATGCTGGAGATACGCGGCAGCGCTGAAGCGCTGGACACCGGAGGGACGTTGCTGGGACCGGGGTTCGCCGACCAGCTGATCAGGCTGCACCCCACCCGGGTGAATTCGTTCGGTCTCGACGCCGGTCAAACGAGCATCGCGGCACGATCTGTCTGAACCCGGTCACCGTACCCGGTTGTCGCACAGCTAGAGGATCGGCTCCGGGGTGTAACTCGCCGCCAACGGCTCGGACGACAGTGCGAGGTCGACGGCCGCGATCACCGCCTGTACCTGGGCCTGCGCGGCTCCGGTGAAGGCCAGCGGCTCGGCTAGCAGGCCCGACAAGGTGCCTTCGTCCAGCCCGAGCCGTTCATCGGCGGCCAGACGTGCCAGCAAGTCGTTGTCCGCCGCACCTTGCTCGCGCATGTCGAGGGCTACGCGGACCGAGTGCTCCTTGATCGCCTCGTGGGCTTGCTCTCGACCCTTGCCGGCCCGAACTGCTGCCATCAGAACCTTCGTCGTCGCCAGGAACGGCAGGTACCGGTCGAGTTCGCGTGCGATAACTGCTGGGAAGGCCCCGAACTCATCGAGGACGGTCAACGTCGTTTCGAGTAGGCCGTCGATGGCGAAGAACGCGTCCGGCAGGGCCACCCGACGCACCACCGAACAGCTGACGTCGCCCTCGTTCCACTGGTCACCTGCGAGCTCGCCGGCCATGCCTGCGTAACCACGCAAGATCACCGCGAATCCGTTGATCCGCTCGGCCGATCGAGTATTCATCTTGTGGGGCATGGCCGAGGACCCAACCTGGCCCGGTTTGAAACCCTCGGTGACGAGCTCGTGGCCGGCCATCAACCGGATCGTCTTGGCCATGCTGGACGGGGCAGCCGCAACCTGCACCAGAGCCGACAACACGTCGAAGTCGAGCGATCGTGGGTACACCTGGCCGACCGAGGTCAGCACCTTGTCGAAGCCCAGATGTTCGGCGACTCGCTGCTCGAGTTCGGCGAGCTTGGCTGCGTCACCGTCCAGCAGATCGAGCATGTCCTGCGACGTTCCGACCGGCCCCTTGATGCCGCGTAACGGGTAGCGCGCGGTCAGGTCATCGAGCCGCCCTAACGCGACCAGCAATTCATCGGCCACGGTGGCGAACCGCTTGCCCAAGGTGGTGGTCTGGGCGGCGACATTGTGTGACCGCCCTGCCATCACGAGGGTCTCGTACTCAGCGGCTCGCCGAGCCAACCGCACAAGCACCGCGAGGATCTTCGTCCGAACCAGTGCGAGCGCGCTGCGCACCTGCAGTTGCTCGACGTTCTCAGTGAGATCCCGGCTCGTCATGCCCTTGTGGATCTGTTCGTAACCCGCCAGCTCGGAGAATTCTTCGATCCGGGCCTTCACGTCGTGCCGGGTTACCCGCTCCCGCGCGGCGATCGAGGCGAGATCAACGGCCGCGATCCCCTTTTCGACGATCGCCGAGTAAGCCTCGATGGCACCTGCGGGAGTCTCGATGCCGAGGTCCCGTTGGGCTGACAGCACCGCCAACCACAACTGCCGTTCGAGCACGATCTTGTGCTCGGGACTGAAGACCGTCGCCATCGCGGTCGAGGCGTATCGCGCGGCGAGCACGTCCGGGATCGTCGGTTTGACCGCGTACCCGGTGTTGGTCTGAGAAGCCTTGGATTGAGCGGCGGCGGTTTCCGAAGCAGTCACAACACCAATTCTCCCAGACACCGGCGGGTGTCGTTAACCTGCCGGAATCGGACAGCACGTACCGTGGAATACCTCATCATGAGCAGCCGCACAGCCTCCCCCGGTGCCGCAATCGACGGCGCTGCCGTTGGCGACGCCGGTGGTAGCGAAATCGTCCGGGTCACGGTGCTCGGCACCACCGACACGCACGGAAACGTCCTGAACTGGGACTACTTCAAGGACGCCGAGTACGCCGACCCGGCGCGCAACGGCATCGGCTTGGCCAAGCTCTCATCGCTGATCAACGAGGTACGGGCTGACCGCGGACAATCGGCCACGCTCACCATCGACGCCGGTGACACGATTCAGGGCACCCCGCTGTCGTACTACTTCGCAAAGATCGATCCGATCACCGGCGGCTCGGTTCACCCGATGGCGGCGGTCATGAACGCCATCGGCTATGACGCAGCGGCACTAGGCAACCATGAGTTCAACTACGGTCTCGACGTCCTTCGGACCTTCGAATCTCAGTTGAACTACCCGCTGCTCGGTGCCAATGCACTCGATTGGCACACCGACGAGCCTGCCTTCGGCGAGTACATCATCAAACGGGTCGAGGTGTCGCCCGGCTTGGCTGTACCGTCCGACCAGCAACCGTCCGACCAGCAACCGACCGACCGGCAACCGACCTACGTCAACGTCGGAATCGTCGGCCTCGTGACGCCGGGTTGCGCAATCTGGGACAAGGGCCTGCTCGAAGGCAGGCTCAAGTTCACCGGGGTCGTCGAACAGGCCGCACAGCTCATTCCGAAGGTGAAGCAGGCCGGCGCGGACATCATCATCGTGGCCTGCCACTCTGGCGCCGACACTTCGTCCTCCTACGGCGATGCGCTGCCCTGGCCCGAGAACGCTGCCACTTTGCTGGCCGAGAACGTGCCGGACATCGACGCGATTCTGGTGGGTCATGCGCACGCTGAGATACCGCAACGCTTCGTCACCGGGCCCGACGGTCGCACCCAGGTATTGCTGTCCGAACCCTTCAAATGGGGTATGCGGCTGACGGTCATGGATCTCGATCTGCAACGGGGCGAGGACGGCCGTTGGCAGGTCCTGCGCTCCGGCGCGACCTTGCTGAACGCCAATGCGGCCAAAGAAGATCCCGCGATAAGCCAGCTGATCGCGGCTCAGCACGAGCAGACCCGGACGTACGTCAACGGCGTCATCGGAACCTCAACGACGGCAATGTCGGCAGCAACCGCGCGCTACCAGGCGACCGAGGCCATCGACTTCATCAACTACGTGCAGGCAGCCGCGGTGACCGCCGCGCTCGCGGACAGCGAATGGGCCGAGTTACCGGTGCTCGCGATTGCCGCTCCGTTCAACGCCGACTCGGCTATTCCCGCTGGCGAGGTGACGATCCGCCACGTTGCCGGCCTGTACGCCTACGACAACACCTTGCTCGCCATCGTCCTCACGGGCGCCCAGATCCGGGAATATCTGGAGTTCTCGGCTAGCTATTTCAAGCAGGTCAGCGGCACCGGACCCTTCGCCCCCGGCGACCTGACGAACGCGCCGACGACTGCGGCACCGACCGGCGTGCCCGACTACAACTTCGACATCATCGGCGGCCTCGGCACGTCGGTGTCAACGTCGCTGAGCTACGACATCGACATCGCTCGTCCTCCCGGGTCGCGGATCAGCAATCTCAGCTACGCAGGAGAACCGATCGGCGACGACCGCCGTTTCGTGGTCGCGATCAACAACTACCGGGCGGCGGGAGGTGGCAACTTTCCGGGCGTCACGACCGCGCCGGTCGTCTACGACGCCCAGCTAGAGATACGCCAGCTCATCCTCGATTGGGTGAGCGAGACCGGCACAATCGACCCGGCGGTGTTCTCGGCGTCCTCGGTTCCGACCTGGCGGCTCGTTTCCGGCGGGCAACCGGTGAAGATTGTCCCTGTCCCTCAGGAAGCCTTGTAGAGGCCGTTCAGACCGGAATACTGACCTGGTCGTTCACAGCTTTCAGGGCGATGTCCGTCCGATGCTGCCCGCCGGGCAACTCGATCGAATCGACCAGCCGGTAGGCGGCCGACCGAGCCTCGGCCAGCGTTGCCCGCACCGCCGTCGCTGACAGCACCCGCCCACCCGAGGACCGCAGCACGCCATGGCTGTCCCGACGGGTGCCGGCGTGAATCACTCCCGGTTGATCGCCGCCCCGAATAGGATCGTCGGTTCGGGGCGTGTCGGGATAATTCGCGGCCGCGATCACCACTGTGACGGCCGCGCCGTCCTGCCACTTCAGCGCCGGTTGCTGCGCCAGCGTGGCGGTGGCTGCCGCTTTCAGCAAACCCGCCAACGGAGTCTCGAGCAGAGCGAGCACGACCTGCGTCTCCGGGTCGCCGAACCGTGCGTTGAACTCGATCACTCGCGGGCCGCGCGCGGTCATGGCCAGCCCGACATAAAGCAGTCCCGCGAACGGCACTCCACGCCGCCTCATCTCGTCGATCGTCGGCTGGGCGACCGTGGCCATCACGTCCGCGACCGTTCCGTCAGGTAACCAGTCAAGCGGCGCGTACGCCCCCATTCCACCGGTGTTAGGACCGGCATCATCATCAAAGATTCGCTTGAAATCCTGTGCCGGAAGTAGCGGCAACACCGTGTTGCCGTCGGTGATGCAGAACAGCGACACCTCGGGGCCGTCCAGGAACTCCTCGATGACCACCCGGTCGCAGTCGGCCGCGTGTGCCAGCGCTACCTCTCGATCGTTCGTCACGACCACACCCTTACCGGCGGCCAAAGCGTCGTCCTTGACCACGTACGGCGCACCGAAACGATCAAGCGCAGCCGCAGCCTCGGCCGGCGTGGTGCATACCACCGCGCCGGCAGTCGGAACGCCAGCCGAGGCCATGACGTCCTTCGCGAACGCCTTGCTGCCCTCCAGCTGCGCTGCGGCGGCCGACGGACCGAAGCAAGCGATACCGGCTGACCGGACGGCATCGGCGACGCCCGCGACCAAAGGGGCTTCCGGACCGACCACCACGAGGTCCGCGTTGACCTCGGTGGCAAGCTCCGCGACGGCAGCGGGATCGAGCGCGTTGACTGGACGCTGCTCTGCGACGGCAGCCGTCCCAGCATTTCCCGGCGCGCAGATCAGCGCCGTCACCGCGGGGTCAGCGGCCAGGGCCAGGCACAAGGCATGCTCACGGGCACCGGAACCAATCACGAGAACACGCATGAGACGAGGCTACTAAGCGCGCCCGGACCGTCTAACCGCACCTGGATCGTCCTTCATGACCCACTCGCGGGCACCGGCCGATCAGCCGTCCGTGTCGACGATGGTCAGACCGGTGAGGGTGGGCACGAAGAGCTTGCCGCCGCTGACCGCCGGGGTGGCGAACCGGCTCGTCGTACCGACCCGCACCTGTTCGCGGGTACGGCCAGACGCGGGGTCGAGAGCGTGCAGCACGCCGCCGGACTGGTCCAGGGCGTAGACACGCCCGCCGCCGACCACCGGCGAACCGGCAACTGATGAGTCCGCGTGCCAGTTCACGGTCGGGACGCCCCCGGCGCTGATACTGACCGATCGAACACCGTCGGTACAGGGCACGTACACCGTGCTGCCGGACACCGCGGTGCCGCCGAACGAACGGCAGAAGTCGCCGGTAGCGACCTCGCCGCTGATGCCACCGAGCTTGCCCTGCCGCAAGACGTAGGACGTCATCGACTTGCCCCCGATAAAGATCCACTTGTCACCCACCAGAGCGGGACTCTGCGACCCCAAACCCACGTCACCGCGATTGTTCTCCGCCCAATCCGAGGGCGCGAACGAATCCACCAGCCGCGTTGCGTCTAGTTCGAGCAGCGAGTTGGTGTGGTCGTACTCATCGCCTGGAAACGCTGCCCCGTTCGCTGAAACAACCATCAGGTGCCCCGCCGAATTGACCACGACGCCCATCGGATTCCACATCCCACCGCCGCGTCGGGTCTCTGGGCTGTAGTAGACCTGATCACCGGTGGCCGAGGTGGGGATGCCGACGACCCGGCCCTTGTAGTTGCCGCAATCGCCGGCGCGGGCGCCGAAGGGAATCCACACGCTGCCGCCGGTAACCGCGAGCGCCCCGCGCTGCTGCATCGCATTAGGGTCGACACCGGGAAAGGCAATCGGGCGACGGAACCGGACGGCGCCCTTGGCCGGGTCGATGCCGATGAGTGTTTGAATCACCGCGCTGCCAGTCGATGTCACGGCGAAGACCGTGTCGGTTGCGGCGTCGTACACGGGCGTGCCGGTGATGCCGATCGGTTCGATGTTCCCGCAGGCGAGCGCGGACGACGGCGTCGGCGTACCGAGCTGGACTCGCCATCTTTGCTGACCCGCAGTGTTCAGGCCATACACGACGTTGTTCTCCGTCGCGACGATGACCGTGCCGTTCACAATGATCGGTGAGGCATAAACCTGACCGTCCAACTTGACCGCGGTGGCGGTCAGCGTGCCCGAGGCCGCAGGCATCCCAGCGCTGAACCCGCTGCGCTGCTGGTCACCGTGGTATGTCGGCCAATTCTGGGACGCAGCCGCGGGTGACGACGATGCAGCGGGTGACGACGATGCAGCCTGCGTGGACGGGACCGCTTGACTCGACGACTGGGTAACCGGTGGTGGAGGGGGCGAACTGTCACCGGAGCCGGACGTGCACCCAGCTATCAGCGCGAGGCAGGCGACAACGCCACCGACACCGCCGCCGTTGCGGAGTTGCCGTCGGCTTGACCTCGCACCGAACACCATCCCCTGAGGCTAGGCAGTGTTGGTGACAAAACAGTCACGCCCCGGCTCAGGGTTGAGCAGATCAGCGACCCAGCAGGTCGTGGACGACGATCGACTCCTCGCGACCCGGCCCGACCCCGATCACCGAGATGCGGGCGCCGGAGATCTTCTCCAGCGCGGTCACGTACGCCTGGCAGTTCGGTGGCAGATCGTCCAGTGACCGAGCACCGGAGATGTCTTCTGTCCAGCCTGCGAAGTGTTCGTAGATCGGGGTGGCGGCAGCGAAGTCTCGCTGGGTCATCGGAATCTCCTCGACTCGCTTGCCGTCGACCTCGTAGGCCACGCACACCGGAATCGACTCGATACCGGTGAGCACGTCGAGCTTGGTCAGCACGAAGTCGGTCACGCCATTGATGCGGGCAGCGAACCGAGCGATCGGTGCGTCATACCAACCCGTGCGACGTGGCCGTCCGGTTGTGGTGCCGAACTCGCCGCCGGTGTTACGCAGTCGGTCTCCCCATTCGTCGTGCAACTCGGTCGGAAACGGTCCTTCGCCGACCCTGGTGGAGTATGCCTTGACGACCGCGATGACCGAAGTGACCCGCGTCGGCGGGATACCGCTACCGGTGCAGGCACCACCCGCGGTGGCAGACGAGGACGTCACGTACGGGTAGTTGCCGTGATCGACATCGAGCATCGTGGCCTGCCCGGCTTCGAGCAGCACCGTCTTGCCTTGATCAAGCGCTTCGTGCAGCAACAGCGCGGTGTTGGCGACCATCGGGCGCAGGCGATCGGCGTAGGACAGCAACTCGGCGACAACAGCATCGACGTCCAGCGCCCGGCGGTTGTAGATCTTGGAGAGAATCTGGTTCTTGAGATTGAGCGCAGCAGTGACCTTCGCCCGCAGGATCTGTTCGTCGAACAGGTCCTGGACGCGGATACCGATGCGATTCATCTTGTCCGCGTAGGTTGGCCCGATCCCGCGACCGGTCGTACCAATCTTGCGGCTGCCGGCGAACCGTTCAGTCACCTTGTCCAGCGTCGTGTTGTACGGCGGAATGACGTGCGCGTCCGAACTCACGACGAGTTTTGCGGCCGACCGGCCGCGGGCCTCGAGCGCCTCGATCTCGCCGAACAGGACCTCTAGGTCTATAACGACTCCGTTGCCGATGACCGGCACGCAATTCTCGCTGAGAATGCCAGACGGCAGCAGGTGTAGGGCGAACTTCTCACCATTGATGACGATCGTGTGCCCGGCGTTGTTGCCGCCGTTGAACTTGACGACGTAGTCGACCGAGGAGCCGAGCAGATCGGTGGCCTTGCCCTTGCCTTCGTCGCCCCATTGGGCGCCGACCAGAACGATCGCGGGCATGTAGCAGACTCCTGACGTTGGCCGCCTACTTTACGGCGGTGCGCATGAAGGCTAACTGTTGACCACGAATGGAGCCATTGGCAGGCATGAGGGCGGTGCAGTCGTGAATGCAGTGCTGGTCAGCATCGGCCACAACAGGGCCGGGCCCGACAGCGTGCAGCTTGCCGCCGCCCTGGCCGATGCAGCGGGCGGTGCGGGGCGGTGGCTGGTGGAGCCGTTCGCGGTCGCGCCGACGCCCGTCGCAGTTGATGAACCGCTAGATCATCTCGACGGCCGCCGCCTGATCATCGACGCCGACCTGACAGGGTTGCAACTCATGCTGAATCGGCTGATGCGACGCGGCTGGCTCGAATCGGTGGAGACTGCGGTACTGCCCCGCCAGCAGGTCGATTACCTGAACCGGATCGGCCTGCCGAGAACGGCCGCCGGCAGGCTGGAAGCTGCAGTGCACGGTAAGCCACAGCTCGTCGGGGTGATCAAGGACGATTCAGGTGGGGTATGCGTGGATTACGCCTCGGTCGTCGGATGGAAGGGAACCGGAAATTGGTGGTTGCGCGCCGTGGTGGATGACCAGCGGTTGTGCGACGGTCCCGCCCGATCGGTCCGGCTTCGCAGGCTTGGGCCCAGCGAACTCGAAGCCACCGTGCGGCTAGGCCGGTTCGGCAGAAAAACCCTGCGCGGGCGATCGCTGCAACTTGCCTGTGACGACGCGCTGATCGAACAGGACGGCGTGCCGCGCGAGCGACCGAGGACCAAACGCATCTTCTGGTCCGAGCCGAAGCTGTGGAACCTCGTAGGTGTCTCGTAGGTGTCACGTAGGTGTCTCGTAGGTGTAGGGCCTCGGCCCGCTTAGCTCAGCCGGCCCGCTTAGATCACCCGCAACAGCGGATCACCCGGCAGCTGTCGATCATGAAGCACCCTAGGCTGTCGGCATGAGCACGATGCCGCCCGCCGGCTACTCCACCTCGCCTGCTCCTGGGTACGGACCACCACAGGGCTACTACCAGAGTTGGCTCAGCCGGCAGGCGCGGTCCACCGGGGCGCCGATTGCGGTATTGATCATTCTGGGCATCCTCGCAGCGGCCTTTGCGCTCATTGCCGGCGTCGATGACCCGGCCGGTCTCCTGATCGCGGTGCCGAGCTCGGCGATATCGATGAGCATCGTCCTAGCTTGTTATTTCTGGCTGGATCGCTGGGAGCCCGAGCCGACGCGGTTACTCCTGCTCGCCTTTCTCTGGGGCGCGACCGTCGCAGTCGTGGTCAGCCTGGTCCTCGAGTTGGCAACGAGCGAGGTGCTCGGCAAGGGATTCGTCCTCAACTTCGCCGCCCCAGCCATCGAAGAAGCAGCCAAGGGAGCTTTTCTTTTGGTCATGCTGACCGGCGCCCGGCGGCGGGAGTTCGACGGGGTCATCGACGGGCTGGTCTATGCGGGCTTCACCGCTGTCGGCTTCGCGTTCATCGAAGACATCGGTTACATCGCGCAGAGTTTCGGCGAAGGTACCGACACCGGAATCGTGACGATCATCCTGCGGCTGGTGCTGGCGCCGTTCGCCCACCCGCTGTTCACGTCGATGACGGGTATCGGCGTCGGACTGGCGGTCAGCCGGCCGCGAGGAACCATCACGTGGGCCGGCCCGCTGGTCGGCTACCTCGCAGCTGTCGGCCTGCACGCACTGTGGAACGGCTCTACAAACTTTGGCCTCGCCGGTTATCTGATCGTGTATTTCGTGGTGATGGTTCCGGTGTTCGTGGGAGCAGTTCTGTGGGCTCGCCATCACCGCCGATTCGAACGAGATGTGATTCGGCGCCAGCTGCCAGCGATGGTCTATTACCGCTGGATCACCCCGATGGAGGCCGGCTGGCTGGCCAACATCGCCTCCCGGCGGGCGTGGCGCAAGGCGGTGGCCGCCAGGTCCGGCCGAGCCGGAGCTCAGGCGTTGACGGCCTTTCAGAATGCGGCAACCGAACTGGCGTTTCTGCGTGACCGGGTCGAACGTGGTGCCGGGCCACCGGATGCCTATTACCTGCACGCCGAACTTGTCCAGGCTCTCGCGCGCAATCGAGCCTTGGCCCAGTCGCCGTTGGCCCAGAACCCGTCAGCTGCCCCACCGGTCATGCCCGCCCGACCCACATTTCAGCGATGAGCACGCGAATGTTCGTGGCGGTCGTGCCACCGATCGAGGCGATCGAGGACCTTGCGGATTTCGTCGAGCCGCGGCAAGCCCACGACGCGGCCACCTCCCCGCTGCGATGGACTCCACAAGAACATTGGCATCTCACCCTTGCTTTCATGCCGCAGGTGGCCGATCGCAACGTCGATGACTTCATCGAGCGCTTGCACGCGGCCGCGGCGAAGCGCGCCGCGTTCGAGCTGCAAGTGTTCGGCGCCGGCGCTTTCCCCAATCCAGCAATGGCGAAAGTCCTCTGGGGCGGGGTACGGGGCGATCTCGAGGAACTTCGGCGGTTGAGCGTGGGAGCACGCAACGCCGCAGCCACCTCTGGCATCGAGGTGGACGGCGCGGAATTTCGCCCACATCTGACCCTGGCCCGAATGAACAGCGCGACGCATCTGGGCAAGTGGCTGCAGGTCTTCGACACCTATGCGGGCCCGGTCTGGCGGGTCGACGAGATCGAGCTGATCGAGTCACACCTCGGCGAAGGCAGCCGCGGCCGGGCCCGATATCACACGCTCGAGACCATCGCTCTCGGCAGCGAAACCGCCTAGAAACAGCTGCGCGGATCTGTCACAAACCCGTGGCACGTCTCGTCCCAAGTAGGTGCCCGAACAAGCGGGCAGCGAAGAGAGGACGGAGTGATCATGAAGATTTTCGTTGCAGGTGCAACCGGCGCGATCGGACGGCGGTTGGTCCCGCAGTTGGTCGGGGCGGGGCATGAGGTGGTCGCGACGACGCGCACTGCCGACAAGCTTCGGCTGCTCGAGGCGCTGGGAAGCGAACCCGTGATCCTCGATGGCCTCGATGCCCGCGCGGTCGGCGAGGCTGTTGGCCGAGCCGAACCCGATGTCGTGATCCATCAGATGACAGCGTTGGCCGCGGCAGGCAACCTGCGTCGCTTCGATCGGGACTTTGCCGTGACGAATGAGCTTCGCACGGCCGGGCTCGATCATCTGCTGGCAGCGGCCGTAGCCGCTGGCGCACAGAAGTTCATCGCGCAGAGCTATACCGGCTGGCCGAACAGCAGATCCGGCGGTCTCGTGAAGACCGAGGACGATCCGCTGGACCCAGAGCCACCAGCTGCTCAGCGGCAGAGCCTGCGCGCGATCCGCCACGTCGAGCAGGCGGTCCTCGATTGCGCCGGACTCGTGGGGATCGCCCTGCGGTACGGCTCGCTCTACGGCCCCGGTGCATCGGACCCGATTACCGATTTGGTCAAAGCCAGAAAGGTGCCGGTGGTCGGCAGCGGCGCGGGCATCTGGTCCTTCCTGCACATCGACGACGCGGCCTCGGCCACCGTTGCGGCTGTGCAGCACGGCACGCGCGGGATCTACAACGTCTGCGACGACGAACCAGCTCCAGTGGCAGAATGGTTGCCGTATTTGGCCGAGACAATCGAGGCAAAACCCCCTCGCCGGGTCCCGGTCTGGCTGGGACGGTTGGCGGGCGGCGAGGTTACGGTTTCGATGATGACGCAGATCCGCGGATCGTCCAATCTCAAAGCCAAAACGGCCTTGCAATGGGAGCCGCGCTGGCGAACCTGGCGAGATGGATTTCGTGCCGGGCTGACCGACGAAGCGCGCTACAAAGTAGAGAAGGACGGTAGCCGCTAGTGGAATCGTCAGAGGTAGCGACTTACCAGAAGTTGCGACCGCTGATGTTCTCGATCGCTTACCGGATGCTGTCGGGCGTGAGTGAGGCCGAGGACATCGTCCAAGAGGCCTTTCTCCGCTACGACGGCGCACTGGCCGAGGGCGTCGAGATCGAGTCGCCGAAGGCATTCTTGGCCGCCGTCACCACTCGGCTGAGCATCGACCATCTTCGCTCGGCTCACGTTCGGCGGGAACGCTATATCGGCACCTGGTTGCCGGAGCCGTTGCTCACCGCTACCGGTCGGCCGTTGCTCACCGCCGGACCGGAAGCTGATGACCCCGCCGAGTACACCGAGATGGCGGATTCGCTGTCGATGGCGTTTCTAGTCCTGCTCGAGCGACTGACGCCGCTCGAGCGGGCGGTGTTCCTCTTGCATGACATCTTTGGCTACGAATACGGCGAGGTAGCGGGCATCGTGGAGCGCAGCGAAGACTACTGCCGCCAGCTTGCCTCGCGGGCCCGACGGCACGTCACGGATCAGAAGCCGCGTTTCGAGTCGTCGCGGGAACAGCAGAACCGGCTGCGGGACGCCTTCATTCGCGCGGTATCCGGCGTCGATGTGAACGGTCTGGTCACGGTGCTCGCCTCCGACGTCGTGGTCTACGGCGACGGCGGCGGAACGCGGCCTTCGTGGCCTAAACCGATCTTCGGACGTGACCGGGTCAACCGGCTGCTCCTGGCGCTCGGTCAGGAGATACGCCAGTTGCAACTGCGCGTCGAGGCGGCCGAGGTGAACGGACAGCCCGGGGCAATCGTCCGGGACTGCGACGGGCAATTGATCAACGTCTGGGCCCTGGACATCGTCGATGGCACGATCGCGGCTATTCGCTCGGTGATCAACCCTGGCAAGCTCGGTCATCTTGGGCCGCTGGCCAACAGGCAACGCCTCATGGGCCAACTAACCCGCGGCGAGAAAGGCTGAGTCGGGCGATGTTCGATGTGATCATCAGCGGGGCCGGTCCGACCGGGATGATGCTGGCGAGCGAGCTGCGTCTGCACGACGTGGACGTGCTGGTGCTGGAGAAAGATGGCGAGCCGAGCCAGCTGGTTCGCTCGCTGGGCCTGCATCCGCGCAGCATCGAGATCATGGCTCAGCGCGGTCTGCTGGACCGCTTTCTCGCGCACGGGCAGCAATATCCAGGTGCCGCCCGCTTCGCCGGGATCGACAAGCCTTGGCCGGCCGACCTGGACACTGCGCACGGGTACGTCCTGGGCATCCCGCAGCCGGCCACCGACCGTCTGCTGGCTGAGCGTGCCGTCGAGCTCGGCGCTCAGCTCCGCCGCGGCCACGAGGTCACCGGCGTCGAGCAAGACGAGGACGGCGTCACGGTCGAACTTGCCGACGGCGTGCGCTTGCGCTCGCGCTGGCTGGTCGGCTGCGACGGTGGCCGAAGCCTGGTACGCCGCCTGCTAGGCGTCGGGTTTCCCGGCGAACCCGCACGGACGGAATGGCTTCTCGCAGAGCTGGAGGTCACGACGCCGCCCGACGAGTTGGCTGCAGCGGTGGACGAGGTTCGCAAGACCCATAAGGGATTCGGTATCGGCCCCGGCGGCAACGGGTTGCACCGTGCCGTGGTGCCTGCGGCGACCGTGGCCGAGGACCGCACCACGCCGCCGACCCTCGAGGAGCTCCAGACGCAGCTGCGGGCCTACGCGGGCACGGACTTCGGTGCGCACTCACCGCGCTGGCTGTCCCGTTTCACCGACGCTACCCGGCTGGCCGAGCGATACCGCACCGGCCGGGTGTTCCTCGCCGGCGACGCGGCGCACATCCATCCGCCCTTGGGGGGACAAGGGCTCAACCTCGGCATCCAGGACGCGTTCAACCTCGGCTGGAAGCTCGCCGCCGCTGTGAACGGCTGGGCACCGGAAGGGCTGCTGGACAGCTATCACGCCGAGCGGCACCCGGTCGCCGATGACGCACTGAACTACACCCGTGCCCATTCGGAACTGATCTTGCCCGAACCCGGTCCCCAGGCGGTGCGCCGGCTGATCGCCGAGCTGATGGACTTCGAGGACGTAAACCGGTTCTTGATCGAGCGGGTCACCGGGATCGGGATCCGCTACGAAACCGGTTCCGACTCCTCTTACGAGATCGGCCATGAGGTCGGTGCAGGCCGCGAGGTGCTTGGCAGGCGACTGCGCGACGTCCGCCTGACGCGGGGTCGGCTCTACGAGCTGATGCATCGAGGACGCGGCGTGCTGCTCGACCAGGCCGGTGAGCTCTCGATCGGGGAATGGTCGGACCGGGTCGATCACGTCATCGACGTCAGCGACGAGCTGGACGCACCCGCAGTGCTGTTACGACCGGACGGCCACGTGGTCTGGGCAGGCGACGATCAGCGCGATCTGCTCAGCAGTCTGCCGCGATGGTTCGGTGTCGCCAACCCGCCGTAATCCGGCTCGAGATCGAGCGGTCCACAGGAGCCGATCCACAGAGACCGATCCACAGGGCCGATCCACAGAAGCTAGTCCAACAGGAGCTAGTCCATTTCGGCGGCCGCCAGCGGGTCGCAATCGTCGAGAAGGTGCCGGCAGCGGTCGGCTTCGTCGGTCTCGCCGATGGCCGCGGCCGCTAACGACAGTGCGTACACGGCGCGCAGGAATCCCTGATTCGGAGCATGTGACCACGGCACCGGGCCGGTACCGCGCCAACCCGCCTTGCGGAGGGCGTCCAGGCCGCGGTGATAGCCGGTGCGGGCGTACGCATAACCCTCGACCGCGAACCCGCGGCCCAAAGCCTCGTCGGCAAGCGCTGCCCACGCTGCTGATGAGGTGGGATGTGCCGCGGCGACCTGCACCGGGTCCGCGCCTTCGGCGAGCAAGGCCGAGGCCGGGTCCACGGGCAGCTTGGTAGCCGGATTGAGCAAGTCCATCAGATCTCCACGCTCTCACCTGTCATTGCTGCGGCAGGGTTTAGGGCTTGCTGGTGCCAGATGACAACAGGTTCTCGCAGGCTTCGACGACTCGGGCCGCCATGCCTGTTTCAGCGGCCTTGAGGTACGAGCGAGGGTCGTAGGCTTTCTTATTGCCCACCTCACCGTCGACCTTGAGCACGCCGTCGTAGTTGGTGAACATGTGACCGGCGATCGGCCGGGTGAAGGCGTACTGGGTGTCGGTGTCAACGTTCATCTTCACCACACCGTAGGAAAGCGCCTCGCGGATCTCTTCGAGCAACGACCCGGAACCACCGTGGAAAACCAGGTCGAAGGGCTTTGAGCCCGCGGGCAGACCGAGCTTCGCGGCGGCCACGTCCTGGCCATTCTTCAGGATGTCCGGACGCAGCTTCACGTTGCCGGGCTTGTAAACGCCGTGGACGTTGCCGAAGGTGGCGGCCAGCATGTACCGGCCCTTTTCGCCGCTGCCGAGCGCATCGAGCGTGTCCAGAAAGTCCTGCTTGGTGGTGTAAAGCTTGTCGTTGATCTCGTTGGCGACGCCGTCCTCTTCGCCACCGACGACGCCGATCTCGACTTCGAGAATGATCTTGGCGGCCGACGCGGCGGCCAGCAGCTCTTGGGCAATCTGAAGGTTCTCCGGCAGCGCTACCGCCGAGCCGTCCCACATATGGGATTGAAACAGCGGATTCTGGCCGGCGTCGACCCGCTGCTGCGACAAGGCGAGTAGCGGACGGACGTAGCTGTCGAGCTTGTCCTTCGGGCAGTGGTCAGTGTGCAGCGCCACGTTCACCGAATATTTGGCGGCCACCACGTGTGCGAACTCGGCAAGCGCTACCGCTCCGGTGACCATGTCCTTGACGCCGGTGCCCGAGCCGAATTCGGCACCGCCGGTCGACACCTGGATGATCCCGTCGCTGCCGGCGTCGGCGAAGCCTTTCAGGGCGGCGTTGATGGTCTCCGACGAGGTGCAGTTGATGGCCGGATAAGCGAAGCCACCTGCTTTGGCCTTGTCGAGCATGTCCAGGTAGATCTCGGGCGTTGCGATGGGCATGAGAACGTCTCCGTCGGTTCAGCCGGGTTGGGTCAACCCGGCGAGTATTTCACCCGGGCTGGTCGATGAGAACCGCGGTGGGCATCGGCCGGCCGCAATCGCCGCGCTCACGCTCGCAGCGAACATCCATTGTCTGGTGGCGGTGGTCGGTGGTGGGGTGGACCCATGGAGATTCTGGTAATCGGTGGCACGGTGTTTCTCTCTCGGGCGGTGGTCGAAACGGCGCTGGCTCGTGGCCACGACGTCACTACTTTCAGCAGGGGACTCAATGGCGATCCGGTCGTCGGCGCCCGCGCCCTCACCGGTGACCGCACCAGGTCCGACGATCTGGAGCAGCTACGAGGGCAGTCCTTCGATCTTGTCTTCGACACCGGCTACTTCCCCGACCAGGTCAAGGCGAGCGCCGAGCTCCTGGAACCGAGTGCCGGGCACTACTGCTTCGTGTCCTCGATCAACGCCTACCCGGGCTGGCCCGAGCAGGCCGACTACCGCGTTGGCGGTGTCTATGACGGCGACCCGGACGCGGCGGGAGAGGACGTGCCGGAGGGGTTGGCAGACGGCTCCGGGCCGTACGGCTGGCGCAAGGTGGGCGCTGAACGCGCGGTACTGCGAGCTTTCGGCGAGCACCGGACCTCCATTCTGCGAGCCGGGCTGATCGTCGGGCCGCACGACATAATCGGCCGGTTGCCGTGGTGGCTCAATCGGGTAAGTCGCGGCGGCGAAGTGCTTGCGCCGGGTTCGCCGACGGAGGAGCTCGCGCTGATCGATGCTCGCGACATCGCAGAGTTCGCTCTGAAGCTGCCGAGCGGGACGTTCGAGGTCACCGGGCCGCCGCACCAGATCACCCGCCAGGCTCTGTTCGACGACATCCGCCGCAGCACCGGCTCAACAGCCGAATTCACCTGGGTGGACGACAAATGGCTCGCCGATCAACCGGTCGAGGGCTGGACGGAACTCCCGCTCTGGATCCCCTCGGAAGAGGCGCCCAGCGTGTTCAAGCACGACACTTCGGCAGCCGAGGCAGCTGGGCTGGCCTGTCGGCCGGTCAGCGACACCGTTGCTGACACCTGGAAGTGGATGCAGTCGATCGAGGGCGGGTGGCAGCCATCGGTCCGAACGCCCGGGCTGGCCGCTGAGCGGGAATCAGAGCTGCTGGCCGCGTGGCACAACCGCTAGCCAGCTAACGAGCGATCACGCCTGCACGTCGGCGAGGTGGTGGACGATGTCGTGCGCGAAATACTTGCCGAGCGAGTCAACGGTGAACACGCTGCCGTTGGATCGGCGCCCGGTGCGTTGCCACTCGGCACCGTCTACGGCGTCGAACGTAGCCGCGATCTGCTCACCCGCGTCGGCAAGCTGAACGGCAACCGTCGCCGGCGCCTGCTCCCAATATCTGTCCGCGAGGGCGGTCGCGTCTTGATCCCAGTTCTCGAACAGGGGATCGTCCTCGGCCAACATCAAGCGCGCCCGGCTATCGAAGCGCGCGAAGACATCGCGGACATGACAGCCATACTCAAGAGCCGACCACACTTGCGGTCCGGGACGTTGTGCGGCGTCCGACCTTCTCAACACCGGACCCCAACGGATCACCGCGTCGCGCACTATCGCCGGCACGTCGCGTCCGCTCACCGTGCGAGCGTCGAAACCGCACTCCGGACAGGCTTGGTCGAGGACCCACGTCCAGTCCTTCTCATCAGGGACGGGATTGTCCGGTGCGGGTTTCGCGGACTCGTCGTACACAGCTTGATCGGTCACGGCAAGAACGCTAACGATCGCCATGACGGCGCGCGAGGCAGATACTGCCTAGCTTCGCCGAATAGCCGCCGAGCAGGGGCGGGCTCCCCCGATCGGCTCAGCGACTCTCGGACCGCAAGGCCAGTGCCGGACAAACCGAGATCGCTCGCTGGACGTCGCCGGCCGGCTCGGCTGCGATTGCTCGCGCGTCGATGACGGGGTAGCCCCAATCATCAAGGCGCACGGATCTAGGCAGCAGCGCGGCACACAGCCCGTGACCATCGCAGCGAGTCCAGTCGATGGCCAAGCCGGCCGCGCTCACAGCGCACCCCTGAAGGCTTGCGCCCGCGACATCGGCAGGTTTGCAAGATCGGGACGGTCACAACCAGCGCGCCCTTGATGCGCGCGGATGTCGGCCTGAAGGAGCCGCAGGCCGGTGGTTACGAAGCGCGCTGCGCCGCCGGGATGAGCGCACGCGCCACGTCCGGTCACCAGCCCCGCGTGCCGGAGCGCGACGTTCGGGGGTGCCGAACCCATTGCGATCGATCGGATATCTGCGGCGAGCGCCGGTAAGCCGAACGCACAAGGCCCGCAACTCTTCGTCGACTGCGCGGCCAGCCATTCAGCGACTCGGGCCAGTTCGGCCAGGCCGCACGTTTGCTGCCCGACGAACATCACCGCACCTGCGCCGAAGGTGCCACCAGCAGCCGCCAGACCAGCGTCGGAGAGCACAATTCTCGGATCCGGTGACACCCAGCTGCCGTGGTAGCCGCCTATCACCACTGCCTGACATGCCTCGGCGCCGACTGCCTGCGCAACCGCGCCCAACTCGATGCCCAGCGGTACCTCGAGCACGGCCGGCCGCCGGACGGCACCGGTCACGGTCAGCAGAACCGTCCGGTCCGAGCCACCGACCCCGTGCCGTAGCAAGGACGCCACCTGGGCGAAGGTCTCGGCGTTGGACAGCAGGGTCGGCGCTCCGTCCACCCCTCGATCGGTGGGCAGAATTCGCCGCCCGGGCGGCACTGCCGGCCCACCATTCAATCCGGCAACGAGCGCGCGAGCTTCACCCGAGCCGAACCGTTCAGGCAGCCGACGAACCTCGAACAGCCGCGCATCCGGACGGGTCGAGGTCGCCGCAAAAAGCGCACGCTCGAGCGCAACGTTCGTGATCGCGACTACGACCCGCCGAGCGCCGATCGTGGCCGCCACCAGGGCCGCGCCGTCCAGGACGACATGCGGCGCGCGACCCAGCAGGACCGTGTCCTTTGCGCTGCCCGGCTCGCCCTCGCATCCGTTGACAACGATCACAGGCGGTTGGTCGGCGCGCAACGCGCGAATCTTGGCCGCAAGCGGAAAGGCCGCGCCGCCTCGCCCGGTGAGTCGGACCGCATCGAGCGAACGCAACAGGCTGTTCGAGGTGGGGACGGCGGGGACGTTGCCGTGCTGCGCCAGATGGTCGTCAAAGCTGAGCAGATCGCCACGATCCAGCCCGGCGAGCAAGCTTGGTTGCCCGAGCCAGCCTAGGGCGATCGAATGCGGGCCGGTCTCAGCTAGCAGCGGATTGATCATCGCGGTCATCGCAACGCTCCCATCGAGGCAATCTGGCGAGCCGGTTCGGCGACCGGCCGAGCGGGCGCGCCAAGCCGCCGATCAGTGTGCGGCCGCCCGGCCAGCCGGGCCAGGACGCCGAGCGCCACAATGCCCACGCCACCCACGAGGACCGTGCGGGCCCACCAGGTTCCCGAGTCCGTACCGGTCACGAGAAAGTGCAGGGCGGCGCTCGCCCACGCCAGGTAGGAGCACGTGTGGATACGCCGCCAAGCCCGAACAGCTCGCTCCGAGCGGGCGAACCTCGATCGCACGATGCCGGTGACCGCTACTGTGACCAGCAGGTAACAAGCGGCAAGTCCCAGTGTCACCTGCCACGGCCGGTAGCCGGACGCGAACGGAACCAAGGCCCCGACCCAGCCCACGTGGGCGAATGAGTCGGCCAGCAACAGTCCGACGTGCGCGGCCAGCAGGGTCAGGCCAGCGAGGGCCGCGGCGCGATGGACGTACTGCAGAATGACCCGCCGATCCAGGGCCTGGATGGAGTTTCCGGTTCGTCTGGCGGTGAAAGCGCCAGCAGCGGTCGCGACGCTCAAGGCTGCGAACGCGGCGATGCCCGCTCCGCGTGCGAGATACCAGATCAGCACGGCCAGCCTCCGATCGTGACGACGGCGCCCGTGCGGTCCACCAGGCGTGCGGCGACTCGCTGGGTCCTGAGCCAAATGAGCGCTTCGTCGCCCAGCACGATCGCGGCCGTGCTGCACGTGTTGGCGTGCGTGGCGCTGTCGGCGCAAACCGTGACGGTGCGCCATCGGCCCGCTGCCGAGCGGCCGCTGGCCGGATCGATGATGTGACTGATCTCGACGTCGCCGCGTTGCCACCGCCGGATCACAGTGGACGAGGTGGCGAGACCACCCGCAGCGAGGGTGACCTGTTGGCCAGGTCCGCCTGCCTTCTCGGCCACCGCAATCTGCCATGAACCGCGGCGGCCACTCCGGCTGGTGTTCGCCACCGCGATGTCACCGCCGATCTCGACGAGGACATCGCAGTCATAGCGATCACGTAGGTCCTCGGCGGCCCAGTCCGCGGTTTGCGCCTTCGCCGTTGCCCCGAGGTCCAGAGCGCACCCCGTCGGGACGGTCAGTAGGCCCGCGAACCGATCGAGCTTGACGTCCCGCCAGCCCGATTGCCGGTACTCGTCATCGGCCGCTGCGCTGCCATTTCCCGGCCGGGGTTCCACCGGCAGGTCGCTGTCGCCGATCAGGGTGATGTCCCGGTCATATCCCAACCGGACGATGTCTCGACCAAGGGTCGGGTCGACGGCGCCGGATGAACGACTGGCCTCACCGAGAGCGGTCTCGACCAGGTTGACGAGGGTTCGCGACACGGCAACGGGTCGCCCGTTGTTGACATTGGCCCAATTCAGCTCAGAGTCGATCCGGAAGCGGCTGGCCGCCCGATCGACACGGTGCATGAGCGCCTGCAGGTCCGCTACGGCAGGTTCGAGCGCTCGCGGATCGCTGACGACCAAGCGGACCAGGCAACTCCACTCACTCCAGGTCGCGGTCGGCAGTTCAGCCTCCAGGAGCTGAACCGGGGTCGGGACGTTCCAGAGTGCGTAGGGCGTACGAGCTGACGTTGTCATGATGCGTGACTCCCGCCGTTGCTTTGCTGGTCACTGTTACCGCTGGTCACGTTCGACGAGCTGGACCCGTTTGAGCTGGAGGCTCCGGAACTCGCGCTCGCGGAGCTGCTTGGGGCTGGAGTTGCCGCGCTCGAACCCGAGGTATTGGTCTGAACCGACTCATCGGTAGCCTGATCCGTCGCGCGGGCGGCCTGCTCGGCGAAGAGCCCGAAGCTCGCGAGAGCAGCGGCGACCACCCCACCGACCGCTAGTCTGATACGAGTCCGCAACGAGGTCCGCGCTCGCCCCGTCATCGGAAATCGCCCGCTATCGGGTCGCTGCTTCCGCCGCATCTGGTGTTCATGACCCAACTCTGCGCGGCCGCGCTGGACGAGTCCTTCGATTCATCTGTACGGAGTCTGTGAATGACGAGAGCCTGAGCGGCAAGTCGGAGTGGGCCGGATTGCTCCGTAAAGTATCCGATCATGACCCACCAGCTGGCGCTCGAATTCGCCACCAACACGCTCGCCAGCCCGATCTCACCGAACCATCTGCTGGGCAGCTACGGGTTGGTCGGCCTGCTCATCATCATCTTCGCCGAGTGCGGACTGTTGATCGGATTCTTCCTACCCGGCGACACCCTGCTGTTTTCAGCGGGCTTGGTGTTGGCGATCAACGATCCGAGCATCAACCTGCCGTCGCTACCGGTGTTGCTCGTCGCATTGCCGCTGGCAGCAATCCTTGGCAACATCGCGGGGTACTGGATCGGCCGGAAGGCGGGTCCGAAGGTCTTCGATCGGCCCAGATCACGTTTGTTCCGGCCCGATTACGTAACTCGGTCCCAAGCCTTTTTCGATCGGTACGGCGCCGCAACGATCATCCTGGCCAGATTCGTCCCCGTGGTACGGACAGTGGCAACCGTAATGGCCGGCGTCAGCAGGATGCGTTTCTCGCTTTACGTTCTGTACTCCGTTATCGGCGGCATCATCTGGACCGACGGCGTGCTGCTACTCGGCTACTGGCTCGGGCATATCGAGTTCGTCAGAAAGACCATTGCGCCCAAGATCGATCTGATCCTGGTCACCGTGGTGATCCTGTCGTTGCTCCCGACTCTGATTCACTTATTGCGCAGCCGCCGCGTTCCGGAATAATTGCTCTCTCACGCGTCGGCTCGGGGCCCGAACGTCACGGCCGACCATGAGCGTCCCGGTATTTCGAAATCAGGGTATTGGTGGAGCTGTCGTGCTTCAGTTCGACCGCTGTCGGGGCCTGCAATTCGGGAATCACCCGCTGTGCCAGGACCTTGCCGAGCTCGACGCCCCATTGGTCGAAGGAATCGACTGCCCAGACTGTTCCCTGGGTGAAGACGCTGTGTTCGTACAAAGCGACCAGCTGGCCCAGCGTGTAGGGGGTGAGTCTGTCCACCAGGAACGTAGACGTCGGGTGGTTGCCTTCGAAAACCTTGAATGGCACGAGGGAATCCGGTGTGCCTTCCTCGCGGACCTGTTGCTCGGTCTTGCCGAACGCGAGCGCCTCGGTCTGGGCGAACACATTCGCGGTGAGCAGGTCGTGATGCTCGCCGATCGGGTTCAGGGTATGCAGGAATCCGATGAAGTCGGCCGGAATGGTCAGCGTTCCTTGGTGAATCAGCTGATAGAACGAGTGTTGGCCGTTCGTGCCGGGCTCGCCCCAGTACACCGGACCGGTGTTGTAGTCCACGTGCTTGCCGTCGAGCGAAATCGACTTGCCGTTGGATTCCATGGTCAATTGCTGCAGATAGGCCGGAAAACGGTTCAGGTACTGGTCATAAGGCAGAACGGCTTGAGTCTGCGATCCAAAGAAATCGGTGTACCAAACGGTGAGCAGTCCCATCAGAGCCGGGATGTTTTCGGCCAGTGGGGCCCTGCGAAAATGCTCGTCGACGGAGTGGAACCCGGCGAGCAGCTCGGTGAATCCGTCCGGTCCGACCGCGATCATGGTCGACAAGCCGATCGCCGAGTCCATCGAGTAACGACCGCCGACCCAGTCCCAGAAGCCGAACATGTTGTCGGTGTCGATCCCGAATTCGGAGACCTTCTCGGCATTGGTGGACAGCGCGACGAAATGCTTGGCCACCGCCGTATCGTCTCCGCTCCCCGGGGCCCCACTCGTGGAAAGCCCGGCGAGTAGCCAATCACGCGCGGTGTGCGCGTTGGTCATCGTTTCCAGGGTGGTGAATGTCTTGGAGGCGACGATGAACAGCGTTTCGGCTGGATCGAGGTCGAGGGTCTTCTCGACGAAATCGGTTCCGTCGATGTTGGAAATGAAACGCATCGTCAGATCTCGTTGGCTGTAGTGCTTGAGTGCCTCATAGGCCATGACCGGCCCGAGGTCGGAGCCGCCGATGCCGATGTTGACGATGTTGCGGATCCGCTGGCCGGTGTGACCGGTCCATTCGCCGGACCGAACCCGGTTCGCAAAAGAGGCCATCTTTGCCAACACGTCGTGAACGTCAGGCACGACGTCGTGGCCGTCGAAGCTGATGTGTTCATCGGCAGCCGCCCGCAGTGCGACGTGCAACACCGCGCGGTCCTCGGTGATGTTGATGTGTTCGCCGTCGAACATCGCCGCGATTCGTTCGCTGAGGCCGGATTCCTCTGCAAGTGCGATGAGTAAGCGCAACGTCTCGTCGGTGATGCGGTGCTTGGAATAGTCGAAGTAGATGCCTTCGAACTGAGTCGCCAATCGGGTACCGCGGTCGGGTTCGGCCGCGAAGAGGTCCCGAAGATGCGTGGCCTTCGTCGCTTCGTAGTGTGCGGCAAGCTGCGCGTAGGCGGGCCGCTCCCGGAGCGGAACCGTGCGGCGATCCTCGGTCATAGCTACTCACTTCTCCGTCGCATCTCGGGTCTTACCGATCGCGAACTTACTCCCGTCATCACAAACCACGGCACACTGGATAAATGAACGGACGGTATCGATGAGCAGTTTGACCGACGGCGTGAGCGCGCTTCCGATGGTCCGAGAGTTCCGCGCGAAGATCGCCTCCGACCTGTTCGCCAAGGTCGCCGGCGCTGACGGACCCGAACATGCCAAGCAGGTCCATCTGGCGGCCGGGCCCCGCTGGTTCGGCGAGGACCGCCCGATTCGCCGGGTACACGGCGACGCCTCGATGTTCGTCGGTGGTCTTCGGGCTCTCCTGCTGCAGTCGCTACACCCGTTGGCAATGGCTGGCGTAGCGGGACACTCCGGTTACCGTGGCGATCCCTGGGGTCGGTTGGCCCGAACCAGCCACTTTCTGGCGGTGACCACTTTCGGGGCGGCCGATGACGCCGAGGCGATGGTCGCCAAGATTCGCGGCATCCACGAGCGAGTCGCCGGCACCGCGCCGGACGGGCGTCGCTACGCGGCGAGCGATCCGCACCTGCTCAAATGGGTTCATCTGGCCGAGGTCGACAGCTTCCTGCTCGCGCACCAGCACTACGGCGCCGCCCCGCTGGACGACGCCGGTCGGGACGATTATGTGGCCGACACGGCCCGGGTCGCGACCGCGCTCGGAGTTGTCGACCCACCCCTGACCTACCTCGACCTCAGAGCCCAACTGGAGGCCTACCGCCCCGAACTGAGCGGGACGAGCGAGGCCCGCGCCGCGGCCAGGTTCATGCTCTTCCGGCCGCCGTTACCGCTGCCAGCGCGGCCGCCGTACGCGATCCTGGCCGCGACCGCGATCGGCCTGTTGCCACGATGGGCCCGCTGGCCGCTGCGGCTGCCCTACCTTCCGGTCGCCGAAGGCACCGTGGTTCGCCTTGCAGGCAACACGATCGTCGGCGGCATTCGGTGGGCGATGGTGCCGCCCGCCGAACGGGCCGCCAGGCTACGCGCCGAGACGGCGTAACGCCCCCGGAGACGGTGAACGGGCCGCCGCCCACCCCGCGCTGGGAGGCTAGCTGCCGCGTTGCTTGGCTACCGCCGCGCAAGCCTTCTTGATGTTCTCGTCACTGGGCTGCACATGGACGCCGAAGAACGTCGCATCGCACTTCTTCGCTGAGTTGTCGATGGCGTCGATCACCTTCTGGCGCTGGTTGTAGAGGACGAAGACAAGCGCCACCATGATCGCAATGGTGATGATCTTGGTGATGATCCTGGTCACGACGAAGGAGATGATCAGACCGATCAGCACGATGACGATGATCGCGCCGAGTCCGACGGTTTTGACCTGGCTGGAGTCGAGGGCGACGACGTGACTCGTGGCCGAGGGGGCGCTCATGAGGTGAGGCTAGCGGGTGGGCTACCGGCAAGCGATTAGCCTTGAGTAGAGCAGCGTTTTGCCGCTGCGCTTCCGAACGCCAATTTTCACGGTGACGTCGGGTCGAAATACGTAGGGAGAGATTGCCGCATGAGTAATCCCGATCGGGCGCTTCCGGCACCGCCAAAGCTCGACAAGGACGTCTTGCGGGTGGTTGCCCTCGGCGGTATCAGCGAGGTCGGTCGCAACATGACCATGTTCGAGACCCGCCCGAACGGCGCCAGACGATCGCGGCTGCTCGTCGTGGACTGCGGCATGTTGCTCGGCAAGACCAACGCGCCTGGCGTGGACCTCGGCCTGCCGGACTGGTCGGCATATCAGGACCGGCTCCAAGACATCGACGCCATCGTGCTGACCCACGGCCATGAGGACCACATCGGCGCGTTGCCGTACCTGTTGCGGTCGCGCCCCGACATCCCGTTGATCGCCTCCCGGCTGACCAGCGCCCTGATCGTTGCCAAGCTCGAACAACACCGTATTCGTCCCGATATCCGCATCGTGCGCGAAACCGACCGGCTCTCGGTCGGTGAGTGGGACCTGCAGTTCTACGCGGTGAACCATTCGATTCCGGACGCGCTGGCGGTGGCGATCCGAACGCCCGGCGGGACGATCCTGCACACGGGTGACTTCAAGATGGATCAGACCCCGCTCGATGGACGGATCACCGACCTGCCAGGGTTCTCACGCCTCGGCGACGAAGGGGTCGATCTGCTGCTTGCCGATTCGACGAACGCCGAGGTTCCCGGCTTCATCCCCAGTGAGCTTGACGTGGGCAAGGTCGTCGCGGACGTGATCACCAAGGCCAAGGGCAGGATCATCGTCGCCTGCTTCGCCTCCCACGTTCACCGAGTACAGCAGGTTCTCAACGCTGCGCACGAGTCAGGTCGGCACGTCGCATTGGTCGGCCGGTCGATGGTTCGCAATATGCAGATCGCACGCGATCTTGGTCTGCTCCATGTCCGCGACGGCATCCTGATCGATCTGAAGGACGCCGAAGCGATGCCGTCCTCGCGGGTTCTGCTGGTCTGTACCGGATCGCAGGGCGAGCCCCTGTCCGCGCTGTCGCGGATGGCCAACCGGGAACATCCATCGATCCGCATCGTTCCGGACGATCTGATCCTGCTGGCCTCCTCGCTGATCCCGGGGAATGAGAACTCCGTTTTCAACGTCATCAATGGGCTGTCGCGGCTCGGTGCAACCGTGGTCCACAAATCGACAGCGCTGGTACACGTCTCTGGGCACGCGCCGGCAGGTGAGCTGCGCTATCTGCTGAACGCAGTCCGGCCGAAGAACCTGATGCCGGTGCACGGTGAGTGGCGCCACCTCAGGGCTCACGCCGCGATCGCCAGGTCGACCGGCATGACAGACGAACAGATCATGCTTGCCGAGAATGGCGTGGTCGTCGATTTGTTCGAAGGAAAGGCCGAACTGGTAGGCCAGATCGATATCGGCAATGTCTACGTCGACGGCCTCGCGGTCGGCGATATTGGCGACCAGGTCATCAAGCAACGTCAGATTCTCGGCGATGAGGGCTTCGTGTCGATCCTTGTCGGGGTCAATCTGCGCGCAGGCAAGGTCGTGTACGGGCCGGAGCTGACAGCTCGTGGCTTCACCGATGATCCCGAAGCCCTCGAGCCGATCCGCGTCGAGCTCGTTCAGACCATCGAGAAGGCGCTGCTGGACGGCACCCGCGACGCTGACGCGCTCGAGCACCTGGTGCGCCGCACGGTCGGTCGATGGGTCGACAAGAAATACCGCCGCCGCCCGATGTTGATGCCAATGGTGATCGAGGTTTGATTCGTCGATGAGTACTAGTTCAGCCACTCACACAGCGTCTGCCGGCAGCTCGGCCGATCGACCGTTGGTCGAGCCCGGCAAGATAAGTCCACTGCGGCAGGTACCTGCGAGCATCGCTCGGCCGCACTACGCTCCTGCGTCCGGTAGCAAGCCGGCCGACCTTCCGTGGGATTTCGACGATGCCCCGGTCAGAAGCCCCGAGGTCATCGAGAAGATGCGGCTAGCTGGACAGATCGCCGCCATGGCGCGTGACGAGGTCGGCAAGTACGTGGCGCCGGGGATCACCACCGATGAGCTCGACCGGATCGGTCACGAGTTCATCCTTGATCATGGCGCCTACCCGTCCACTCTTGGCTACAAAGGTTTCCCGAAGTCGTTGTGCTCATCGGTCAACGAGATCATCTGTCACGGAATCCCCGATGATCGGCCGCTGCTCGACGGCGATGTGGTCAAGATCGATGTGACGGCGTTCGTCGACGGAGTCCATGGCGATACCTGCGCGACCTTCTTCGCCGGCGAGCCCGCAGAACAAGTCCGGCTGCTCTCCGAACGCACCCGCGAGGCCATGATGCGCGGGGTGAAAGCCGCTCGCCCGGGCCGCCCGGTCAGCGTGATCGGCCGCGTCATCGAGTCCTACGCCAAGCGCTTCAACTATGGGGTCATTCGTGACTTCACCGGGCACGGAGTGGGACCGTCCTTTCATTCCAGGCCGACAATCTGGCCGTATGACGAGCCACGTGCGACCACGCTCATCGAGACCGGCATGACATTTACGATCGAACCGATGCTCACCCTCGGCGGCTACGGCTGGGACATGTGGCCAGACGGTTGGACCGTTGTGACGAAGGACAAATCCTGGGTCGCACAATGGGAGCACACGCTGCACATCACCGAAGACGGTGCGGAGATTCTCACGCTGCCCTAGCCTGAGACCGGTTTACCGGTTGACCGGACTACCAATTTACCGTACTACCAAAGGTAAATATCGATCAGCGGATGGCGGCCATGGTGAACAGCGCGGACGTGATTGTGATCGGCGCCGGCCTGGCGGGACTGGTTGCTGCCGCAGAACTTGCCGACGCCGGCCGCCGGGTGATCGTCGTCGAACAAGAGCCTGAACAATCCCTTGGCGGCCAAGCATTCTGGTCCTTCGGTGGGCTCTTTCTGGTCGATTCCCCGGAGCAACGACGGCTCGGCATCAAAGACTCCCAAGAGCTTGCCCTGCAGGACTGGCTAGGCACCGCGGGTTTCGACCGCGCCGAAGACTACTGGCCTCGTCAATGGGCGGCGGCGTATGTCGATTTCGCTGCCGGGGAGAAGAGATCGTGGTTGCACGCCCAGGGTGTTCGTTTCTTTCCGGTGGTTGGCTGGGCTGAACGAGGCGGCTACCTGGCAAGCGGGCACGGCAACTCGGTGCCGCGGTTCCACGTCACCTGGGGCACCGGGCCTGCGGTGCTCGCGCCCTTCATCAGACGAGTGCGACAGGCCGAAGCGGCTGGCCTGGTGACCTTCAAGTTCCGCCATCAGGTCGATGGGCTGACGGTCTCCGACGCCGGCGTGGACGGGGTCCGCGGCAGCGTGCTCGAACGGTCCGGTGTGGATCGCGGCCGATCGAGTTCCCGCAACGTCGTAGGCAGCTTCGAGTTCAAGGCTCAAGCGGTGATCATCACCTCTGGTGGTATCGGGGCGAATCTGGACCTGGTGCGCAAGAACTGGCCGTCCAGTCTGGGGACCGCCCCGCGGTCAATGGTCGCCGGAGTTCCCGCCCATGTAGACGGCAGAATGCTTGCGATAGCCCAAGCGGCGGGCGGCCACGTCATCAATGAGGATCGGATGTGGCACTACACGGAAGGTTTGACCAACTGGAACCCGATCTGGCCAAATCACGGTATCCGCATCCTGCCTGGGCCGTCGTCGATCTGGTTGGACGCAAAGGGTAAACGCCTGCCCGTGCCACTCTTCCCCGGCTTCGACACCCTGGGGACACTGCAGTACATCATGCGTTCCGGCTACGACTATTCCTGGTTCGTGCTTACGAGGAAGATCATCGAAAAGGAGTTCACCCTTTCGGGCTCGGAGCAAAATCCCGACCTGACCGGGAAGTCAGTTCCTGCTGTCCTGCATCGCATCCGTGCGGGCGCACCCGAGCCGGTCCAGGCATTCCTCGACCACGGTGTGGACTTCGTCCAGGCCGATGACCTGGCCGATCTGGTAGAAGGCATGAATGCTTTGACAGCCGACGGGCTGCTCGACCTTGCCGAGGTCGAAAGCCAGCTACTGGCTCGCGATCGCGAGATCGAAAATCCCTTCAGCAAAGACCTTCAGGTCACCGCTATCCGCGGTGCTCGTCGCTATCGCGGCGATCGCCTGACGCGAGTCGCGACGCCACACCGGATCCTCGACCCGAAAGCCGGGCCGCTGATCGCCGTGCGGCTGAAGATCCTGACTCGAAAGTCGCTCGGCGGCCTCGAGACCGACTTGTCGGCCCGGGTGCTGCGAGAAGGCGGCGAGCCGATCTCTGGCCTGTACGCAGCGGGCGAGGCCGCCGGATTCGGAGGCGGCGGAATGCATGGTTTCCGCGCGCTGGAAGGAACTTTCCTCGGTGGCTGCATTTTTTCTGGCCGGGCCGCAGGACGCGCGGCCGCCGAGTCGGTCGGTTAGTACGGATTAACCGGGCCGCCCGCCCGTTGCTGGGCTGCCCGGTGCTGGGCTCCCCGTTGCTGGGCCGCCCATCGCTGGGCCGCCCATCGCTGGGCCGCCCGATGCTGGCGGAATGCTGAGATTCTCGCCGTAAGCGGCCCGAGGTTATTACAGTCTTACAAAAGGCTGCACGACGGAGTGGTGATACCCATGGGTGATCTTGAAGCTCGCTCGCTACGTATTGGCAATGCCGAACGCGAACAGGCGGCCGAGGCTCTCGGCGAGCATTTCTCCGCCGGGCGACTCGATCCGGACGAATTCGACGAGCGCGTTCACCTCGTCTACCAGGCCAAGACCGCGTCGGACCTTGAGCCCTTGTTCGCCGATCTGCCGCGGAGCCCGTCCAGGGTAGAGCCGGTTCGCAGCCGAGATCACGCTCGCCGGCACGTTCCCGTCTTGCCGATCTTGCTTTTCGTGCTGTTGATCGCATGGACTGTCACCTGGGTCAGTCAGGCACACGTTCCACCGTTCTTCATCTTCCCGCTGATCTGGTTGTTCTGGGGTCGAAACCGAACCCGCGGTTACCGCCACTGATCGACCTTCGGGCCACTTCGCGAAATCGGCCCAAAACGTCGGACGGAGCAGGTAAACCTGAGGCATGAACGACAACCATTCCGACGCCGGTCAGTTGCCCCATCACTCCGCCAAGCCGAACCCCGAAGACCCGGGCCTACTGCCGCTGCCTGGCAGTGAGCGGGCGCCCGTACCCAGCAAAGCTGGCCACGAGTTCTCCGCGTTGGCCGCAGATACGCGCGTCGAGGCCACGCTGATACTGCGCCGCCGAGCTGAGGTGCCCGAAAGCGTTCTGGCCGAACCGATCTCGGCCGAGGACTTTGCGGCGAGCTATGGCGCCGATCCGGCGGACGTCGAGTTGGTCACGAGGACGCTTGAGCGGCTGGGCGCCGAGGTCATCGAGGTCGATGAGGCCAGCCGTCGAGTCCGAGTGGCCGGCGCGGCTGGTGTGCTCAGCCAGATCTTCGGGACGAGCCTGCAACAGGTGTCCGGCCCCGACGCCGCCGGCGGCACGGCTACGTTCCGCCAGCGCACCGGTGCGCTCAGCGTGCCGGCCGAACTTGACGGGGTGGTCACAGCCGTGCTCGGCCTCGACGACCGCCCACAGTCACGTACCCAGTTCCGGATCGCGCCAGCGGCCGACACGTCGGTTAGCTACACGCCACTCGAGCTTGGCACGATCTATCGATTCCCTGAGGGCTCCGACGGCACCGGTCAGACGATCGCGATCATCGAACTGGGTGGCGGCTTCGCCCAGTCTGACCTCGACGCCTACTTCGCCGGGTTGGGTATCACCGGTCCGAAGGTGACGGCGGTTGGCGTCGATGGGGCCCAGAACCAGCCGGGGCAAGATCCGAACGGCGCCGACGGTGAGGTCCTGCTCGATATCGAGGTCGCCGGTGCACTGGCACCGGGTGCCGAGATAGTCGTGTACTTCGCGCCGAACACCGACGCAGGTTTCGTCGATGCGGTGAGCCAAGCAGCGCATGCGCAACCGACGCCGGCAGCGATCAGCATCAGCTGGGGGCAGAGCGAGGACGAGTGGACGGCGCAGGCCCGCGGCGCTTTCGACGATGCGTTGGTCGACGCGGCTGCCCTGGGCGTCACGGTCACGGTGGCTGCCGGTGACGACGGCAGCACCGACCGTGCCACCGACGGGCGGTCCCACGTCGACTTCCCGGCGGCGAGCCCGCACGCCCTGGCCTGTGGCGGTACCCGACTGCAGGCCGACGGCAAGACCGGGGCCGTGACTGCCGAGACGGTCTGGAACAACGGCCCGGGCAAGGGCGCGACCGGTGGCGGGGTCAGCGACACCTTCGCGGTACCGACCTGGCAGCAACACGTTGGCGTACCGGTCGCGGCGAACGAGACATCGTCGAAACCAGGGGCCGACGATCTTGCCAGTTGGGCCGGGCGGGGCGTTCCAGACGTAGCAGCAAATGCCGATCCGCGAACCGGTTACCGCGTTCGAGTGGACGGCAAAGACCTGGTCATCGGGGGCACGAGCGCGGTCGCGCCGCTTTGGGCTGCGCTGATTGCCCGCTTGGCGCAGTCGACGGGGCGCAAGCTTGGCTTACTGCAACCGGCGTTGTACGGCACGACGGCGGCCGGTTCCGTCGCGCCGGGCTTTCGGGATGTGACGGACGGCAACAACGGCGCCTACCCCGCCGGGCCAGGTTGGGATGCTTGCACCGGACTGGGCGTTCCAGATGGGACGCGACTGCTGGCGTCCCTCCAGTCCAGCTGAATCGTGTAACGCTCGGCACCGTATCGATGCCGAGCGTTACACGATTCGGGCGCGGTTGAGCGCGGTCGGGGTTGAGCGCGGGCGGGGTTACTCGCCGAGCAACCAGCGTCCCGGTGCGACGAGAGCCCGGGCACCCTTCGGCCCCCACGAACCCGGCGCGTAGGGCTGCACCTTGGGCCGGGCCGACAGCAGTGGCTCGGCGACGTCCCAGACTGCGGCCAACCCGTCAGGGCGGGTGAACAGCGACCGGTCGCCCAGCAACACGTCGTGGATGAGCCTGACGTACGGCGGCAGCGGCTGTGCATGTGGAAGGTCAGCGAGGGCGATCTCTACTTCAGCTTCTGCTACTGCGAGTGCCGGGCCGGGCTGCTTCGCCAACAATGTCAGGCACAACTCTCCAGAACCGGCCATCGAGAACGACAGGACGTTGCCTTCCTCCGGCAAGTCGGGGATCGGCCCGAAAGTCGGGCGCAACACGATGCTGACCCGCTGTTCGTTGCGCGCGAGGCGCTTACCGGTACGCAGCAAGAAGGGCACGCCGCTCCAGCGCTCGTTGTCGATCCACAGTTTCGCCGCGACGTAGGTGTCCGTCTGCGACCCCGCCTTCACTCCCGCAACGTCGCGGTAGCCGTTGAACTGGCCGAGGACGACCTCTGCCGGGTCAAGCGGCCGAAACGATGCGATGACCTCTTCACGTGCCGACTGCAGGTCTTCGGCGTTCAGGCTGACTGGTGGCTCCATAGCGACTTCCGCGGCGACCTGAAACAGGTGCGTCACCAGCATGTCCAGCACCGCGCCGGTGTGATCGTAGAACTCAGCGCGGTCAGTGATCCCGAGCCGTTCCGGCACGTCGATCTGGACCGAACTTATGTGCCGGTTGTTCCAGAGCGATGAGAACAACCCATTGGCGAAACGAAGAACGTGGAGATCCTGGGTCGCCTCTTTGCCCAGAAAGTGATCGATTCGATAGACCTGCTGCTCGTTGAACACCGAATGCACGGCCTTGTCCAGCTCGCGAAAGCCGGCACGCGATGTTCCGAACGGCTTCTCGTAGACCGCCCGCGCGCCGTCTGCAAGTCCATGTTCGCCGATAGCTTCAGTCAGGCCTTGGAACGCAGACGGCGGCACCGCAAGGTAATGCACCAACTGAGCCTTCTTGCCCACCTCCTTACGCGCCTGACCCAGCACGTCGAGCAAACTTCCCGGATCATCACTGGCGAACCCGCCACCGGCAAAGCGCAGCCGGGACGAGAATTCCTCCCACGGGCCACTGTCCGGGTGCGGGCCGAACTGGGTGAGCACCTGGTGGACGTGACGGCGAAAGTCCTCGTGCGCGACATCTCCGCGCCCATTGCCGACCAGCAGCCACTCCTTGGGCAGCAGTCCCTCCTTCGCCAGTGTGAAGAAGGCGGGAATCACCATCCGTTTGGCCAGATCACCTGTCGCTCCATACAGGATGAACAGCGTCGGGCCGGGCTTTACGACGCCTTTCGCAGACCTGGTGGCACGGGGCGTCCCTGCCGTTGAGCTAGCTGCTTCTGCCATAGTGCAAAACTACCTCGCATCAACGTGGCATCCGCAATAACGGCCGGGTTGTAAGGTCGAGGAATGACCGCAGCAGGCCTTGACAGCGGGCCAAGCGGTGAACCCGGTGTGGCTTCCGACAGCGTGCTCAGCCTTGCCCAAGTACTCGACGCCGGACTACTCGATGCCAGCTCTGGTGCCAACTCTAGTGCCAGCCCGGATGCCATCTATAAAACCTTCACCGACTGGGCCGAGGCCGGCGGGCGGGTTTCAGCTGACGGCACCGCCTTCGAGTTGTACCCGGCGCAGTCCGAAGCCTTGATCGAGATCGTCTCCGGTTCGAACGTGATCCTGTCAACGCCGACCGGTTCCGGAAAGTCCCTGGTCGCGGCCGGCGCCCATTTCGCAGCCGCCGTCGCCGGCAAACGCAGCTTCTACACCGCGCCGATCAAGGCTCTCGTGAGCGAGAAATTCTTCGATCTCTGCGACATCTTCGATGCCAAGCGGATCGGCATGATGACCGGGGACGCGAGCGTGAACCCTGGTGCGGAGATCATCTGCTGCACCGCAGAGGTACTGGCAAACCTCGCCTTGCGGGAGGGTCCCGCGGCCGACATCGGCTTGGTGATCATGGACGAGTTCCACTACTACGGTGACAGCGAACGCGGCTGGGCGTGGCAGATCCCGTTGCTGGAACTGAACCGGGCGCAGTTTCTACTGATGTCGGCCACCCTCGGCGACGTTGACTTCTTCGCTGGTGACCTGACGAGGCGCACCGGACGAAACACCGCCGTCGTGACCTCGGTCGACCGACCCGTGCCATTGCATCACTACTACGCGGTGACCAGCCTGCACGAAACGATCACCGATTTGCTGAACACTCACCAAGCGCCCATCTACATCGTGCATTTCACTCAAGCGTCAGCCCTCGAGCAGGCCCAGGCGTTGATGAGCGTCAACGTGGCTACTCGCGCGGAGAAAGACCTTATCGCCCAAGCGATCGGCGACTTTCGGTTCTCCTCCGGCTTCGGCAAGGTGCTGTCCAGGTTGGTCCGGCACGGCATCGGTGTCCACCATGCAGGCATGCTGCCGAAGTACCGCCGACTGGTAGAGAAACTGGCGCAGGCGGGCCACCTGAAGGTCATCTGCGGTACCGACACGCTAGGCGTCGGTATCAACGTTCCCATCAGAACAGTGGTGTTCTCGTCGTTGAGCAAGTACGACGGCACCCGGACGCGACAACTGCAGGCCCGCGAATTTCATCAGATCGCTGGCCGAGCCGGGCGGGCCGGATTCGATACCGCCGGTACGGTCGTCGTCCAAGCGCCCGAGCATGAGGTCGAGAACGTTCGGCTGCTGGCACGGGCCGGCGACGATGAGAAGAAACGTCGTCGGGTGCAGCGCAAGAAGCCCCCGGAAGGTTTCGTCTCCTGGTCGAAGGCGACCCACGACCGGCTGATCGCCGCACCACCGGAACCGTTGACCTCGCATTTTGCGGTATCGCACGCAATGGTGCTCAACGTCGTGGCTCGTCCGGGCGATGCCTTTGCCGCTATGCACAAACTCCTGTTCGACAACCATGAGCCGACGACCCGGCGGCGCAAACACGTTCGGACGGCCATCCAGGCCTACCGGTCGCTGTTGGCCGCCGGAGTCATCGAACGCCTGCCCGAACCTGACGAGACCGGGCGCACGGTGCGCCTCACCGTCGATCTGCCGATGAATTTCGCCTTGAACCAGCCGTTGTCGACTTTTGCATTGGCAGCCATGGAGGTTCTCGACGTCGAATCAGAGACGTTCGCCCTTGACGTGCTGTCCGTCATCGAGGCGACCCTGGAAGATCCCCGTCAGATCCTGTCATCACAGCAGTTCAAGGCGCGCGGTGAAGCGGTTGCAGCGATGAAGGCCGAGGGCATCGAGTACGACGAGCGGATGGAATTGCTCGAGGAGGTTTCCTACCCCAAGCCGTTGCTCGAGTTCCTCGATACAACCTTCGCGATTTACTGTCAGACCCATCCCTGGTTGATCGAATTCAACGTCTCGCCAAAATCGGTCGTGCGCGAGATGTGGGAGCGGGCGATGACCTTCGGGGAGTACGTCGCGTTCTACGGTTTGACCAGATCCGAGGGGCTGGTACTTCGCTATCTCAGCGATGCGTATCGAGCGCTGCGCGCCGGCGTTCCCGCCGCGGCCAGGACGGAAAGCGTCGAGGATCTGACCGAATGGCTGGGCGAAGTGGTTCACCAGGTCGACTCGAGCCTGCTCGACGAATGGGAACAACTGACGGCCTTCGACCCCACCATGCCCGGCGAGATCGCTCAGGTGGCACCGCCCACTCGCAGGCTCACCGCGAACACTCGCGCATTCACCGTCCTGGTCCGTAATGCAATGTTTCGACGGGTGGAATTGGCCGCCCACCGCCGCTATGTCGATCTCGGCGAACTCGACGGGTCCGCCGGTTGGAATGCCGAGACGTGGCAGGCCGCCCTGGAGGAGTACTTCGCCGAGTACGACGAGATCGGTATCGGTGCCGATGCCCGCAACCCGGCGTTGTTACATATCACCGTCGAGCCCACTCAGTGGGTGGTACGGCAGGTCTTCGATGACCCCGACGATGACCACGACTGGGCGATCGAAGCAACGATCGACCTCGCCGCCAGTGACGAGGCGGGCGAGGCGATCGTGCGGCTGGTTGATGTGAACCGCTGGTAGCTCAGGCGCTGGCCAACGCATCAGTGGCGTCGTCCGAGTCGGCTCTTTCACCAGCCGCTTTGCTGGTCGGGCTGGCCATCCCGCGACTCTTGCGCGGCAATGAGATGGCAACGGCGCCGGCGCCAAGAAGGGCCACGATCGCAGCGACGGTAAAACCGGTGGTCATCGCGCTGGTGAAGCTGTCATGCGCGACGCCGGTGAGGTGGCTGGCCAACCCGGCGGCCGCGGGGCCTCCTTGTGCCGTCAGCGACTGAGCGGTCGCGTCGGCGGCCGCGATCGAGGACCGGGCGTGCTCGACCACTCCGCCCGGCAAGCCTGCCGTGTCCATGCTGTGTCGGAAGGCGCCGGAAACCACGCTACCCAGCACCGCCACACCGAGGCTGCCACCAAGTTCTTGCACGGTGTCGTTCACTGCACTGCCGACGCCGGCCTGCGACACCGGCAGCACCGTCATGATCGATTCGCCTGCGGGAGCCATCACGAGGCCCATACCGGCGCCCATTATCGCGACACCCAGGGAGAGGTAGTAGAAACTCGAGGTCGGTGTGGCCTGGGTGAGGATGAGCAGTCCGGTAGCCATTGCGGTTAGCCCGGCCGGGATCACGACCCGAACGCCGAATCGCCTTACGAGCAGGCTGCTCGACGGCGCGGCGATCATCACCGCGACCGCAAACGGCATCGCCCGAAGTCCGGCCGACAGCGGCGAGTAGCCGTGCACAAGCTGCAGGTACTGGGTGAGGGCGAACAGCGAACCGAACAGCGCGAAGAAGGTGACGCCAACGGCCGCAGCCGCCGCCGAGAACGCCCGGTGCCTGAAGACCCGAACGTCGAGGAGGGGGTTGTCGATGCGAAGTTCACGGACGATAAAGGCGGCGAAGAGCGCGACACCCAGAGCGAGTTCGCCAAGGGTGCTGACGCCTAGCCAACCGCGGTTGGGACCTTCGATGACGGCATCGATGACTGCCACCATGGCCGCAGCCGACAGCAAAGCACCAAGGACGTCGAGGCGACCGGCCGATTTCGCACTGGCACTACCGGGCATCGAGGGGACCACGAAATATACGGCGGCGATAGCGATGGCAACCAGCGGCACGTTGACCCAGAAAACGGATCCCCAGTAGAAGTGGTTAAGCAGGAATCCGCCGAGCGTGGGCCCTATGACGATCCCGATACCTGCGATCGCCGACCACGCACCGATTGCCCCGGCGCGTTCCTTCGTCGGAAACACCGCGGTGATGATCGACAAGGTAGCTGGCATGACGAAGGCACCACCAAGGCCCATGACGGCCCGGAACACGATCAGCATGTCCGCGCTGGTGGACATCGCGGCCGCAGCCGACCCGAGGGCGAAAATGCTCAGGCCAAGGAGCAGGGCACCTCGGCGGCCATACCGGTCCCCCAGCGCGCCGGCCACGATGAGTAGTGCGGCGAAGACCAGGGTGTAGGCATCGGTGATCCACTGCAGATCACTCGTCGTGGCGTTGAGTTCGCGTGCCAAGGTCGGCAACGCGGTGTTCAAGATGGTGTTGTCGATAACGACGACCAGCAGTGACAGACAGAGCACTGCCAGAATTTGGCGCCGTCTGGGGTGCCCGTCCGTGACGATTCCGGTCATAACCTTGCTCCTAAGCTAACGACTGTTTGGTTACGTGTGTTAGTTCTACACCATGAGTGAACGGCCGTAAAGTAACGGGCGTGAAGTCATCCCAGCAGTCAGCAATCCAGCGCACCCGGAACCGGCGCGGCGAAGGAACCAAACTGCGCGACGACATCGTCGACGCGGCGACTGCGATCCTCGAGCGCACCGGGCGGGAGGACGCGGTCACGCTTCGGGCTGTTGCGCGGCAGGTCGGAATTTCGGCGCCCTCGATCTACGCCCACTTCGCCGACCGCGAGGCGATCCTGGAGGCGGTGCTGGACGAGGCATTCACCGAACTCATCGAGGCCCTCACCCAGGCAATCGGATCCGTGCCCGAATCCGATCCGGTGCGCCGGCTACGCGCGGGCTGCAACGGTTACCTTCGCTTTGCCGAGGAGAGGCCTGAGCGGTATCGCCTGCTCTTCCAAAGCGACGCGCTGACGAGAGATCTACAAAGCTCCGGACCCGTCGAACCGCCCATTTCTACCGAGCAAAGCAAACCGGACCCCGACGATTTCCTGGCCGATCACCTGATCGGGGCCGATGCCTTCGCCATACTCGTCAACGGCATCACCGCGTGCGCAGTGGCCGGACGATCTGCGAGCACCGATCCGTTCGTCGACGCCACCGCATTGTGGGTGGCCATGCACGGCTACGCATCATTGCGCGCACGCCACCCGGATTTTCCGTGGCCCGCCTATGACGAGATCTTCGACCGGCTCATCCTCGGATTGGCCAAGATCACCGACTAACCGTCGAACACATAGCTGAACCCGGTCAGCTGAGGTCGGGAAGTTCGAACTGAACCCGGCTCTGCATCGGGACAAGTTCGAGAAAATCGTCGTGCTGCGCGATGAAAGCCCGGACGAACGCGCAGTAGGGCAGAACCGAGATAGCGCGCGTCCGCATCGATTCCAGCGCGTACTCGATCAGCTCAGATGCCAGACCACGATGGGCGAACTCGGCACCGATCTCGGTATGGACGAACGCGTACAGCTCGGGCGTCCGTACTTGATAGACAGTAAATCCGGCAAGTTCACCATCGACGTAGATCTCGAAGCGGGTGTCGCCGGTATTCTCGACGATCTTGATCGCATCGTTGACCATCCATACACAGTAGCGACCTAATCGTCGACCATCACGCAGCTAACGCCGTCCTTTTCTCGCGTCGTGAGAGCATGGCGACATGGTGGAGGCTGCTGCGCTCTGGGCCAGTGGTCTCGGGGTGCGTTACAAGCGCCGCTGGGTATTTCGAAATGTCGCTGTGTCGTTGCCAGCCGGTGAGATCGTCCGTCTGTCCGGAACCCCCGGCAGCGGAAAGTCGACGTTGCTTCGAGTGCTTGCAGGCGTCACCCGACCCTCGGCCGGCACCGTCCGGCATCGGCCACCGGTCATTAGCTATGTCCCCTCGAGATTCCCGGCACACTCTGGCGTGACCACCGAACGGTATCTGCGCCGGCTCGGGGAACTGCGCGGGCTGTCTGCGAAAGAAGCCTATGACCGAGCCGATGGTGTGATCGACCGGTTCTCGTTGCGAGCCGTGGTTGATCTCGACCTGAAAGAACTGTCGGCTGAAGATCTGGCTCGAGTTGCCTTCGCCCAATCGTTACTCGACCGGCCGTCTTTGCTGATCGTCGATGACCCCTGGAACGACCTCAAAGGCACGCCTTTGCTGGTGGCGACCGCGGAGCTGAAGCGGCTGGCCGACGTCGGCTGCGTCATCGTCTTCACCGATCGCAGCTGGCGCCTTCGTGCGCTCGAAGTCGATCAGCACCTGTCGCTGTCCGGCGGGATCATCTTTCCGCTGCCACACGAATCGCCCAGCGGCGAGCAGACCAGCATGCGACTGGAGCTGTACGGCACCGGCGAGGGATTCGACCATGCGGTGGGCATCATCGACTACCGCCCACACCCGGACGGGCTCACCGTGATCGCTGAACACGACCGCACCAACGATCTGCTGAGGATTGCGTTGCAGAACGGCTGGCTGATCCGCCGAGTCGAGCCGAATTCATGAGGACGCTGCTCCGGCAGGAACTGAGCAGCTATATCCGTTCGGGACAGTGGCTCTGGCCGTTGATCAGCTACGTGCTGGTGTTGATCATCTTCACGGCGCTGGCAGTTCATCCGGCTCCGGCCGCCTACGGCTTCATCGCGCCTGCGCTTCTGATGATCTCAGCCTGGACGGGCTGGCTGATCTGCTCGGGCCGGCAGGCACCGGTGTGGCAGATTGCGATGGTCGCCGTCGGCGGCCGCGAGCGGGCGCTGTTCGCCCGTTGGCTGTCCGCGGTCGTGGCAGCCAGCCCGTACTTCGTCCTGGGCGTCATCGCCGCCGAGGTCGGCCGGCAGTCCGGCGCTGACCGGACCGGAGTCTGGTGGGGCGGCATCGGCTTGCACCTGCTGGTCATGGTCCTCGGAGCGAGCATCGGCATCGTGCTGGGCGTGAACCTGACCGAGCGCCGCGGGCTGCCGGTGCCTCCAGGCGAGAGCACGCCGCTCGCGGCGCTGATCATCGTCGCGGTCTGTGGCTTCGGCGCCATCGGTTATGCCGGTGCGATCGGAGCACTGATCCTCGCGTTGGCCACGGTTGGAGTGACGGCGGCTGCACTCGGCGTCGGCTGAGCCATTGCTGACCGCTAGCGTCTAGCTCGTGAGACTGACGATCCTGGGCGGTGGGGGTTTTCGGGTACCGCTGGTCTATTCGGCACTACTCGCAGACACCGGGCCCGACCCGATCACCGAGGTTGTCCTGTATGACACCGATCCCAGCCGGGTCGACACGATCGCGGCAGTTCTGCGCGACCAGGCGGCGCGTTCGCCGCGGGCGCCGGACGTAATCCTGGCGAGAACCTTGGATGAAGCCGTTCGAGGCGCTGACTTCATCTTCTGCGCCATTCGGGTCGGTGGTGCCCAGGCGCGAACGGTGGACGAGCGGGTAGCGCTAGGCCTGGGAGTACTTGGCCAGGAGACGGTTGGCGCTGGCGGCATCGCCTACGGGCTGCGGACCGTGCCCGTCGCGATGGAACAGGCTCGCCGGATCGCCACACTCGCACCCCAAGCCTGGATCATCAACTTCACCAACCCGGCGGGCTTGGTCACCGAGGCCATGCAGACCGTCCTCGGTGACCGAGTAATCGGAATCTGTGACTCGCCGGCAGGTCTGTGCCGGCGCGTTGCCGGCGCGTTGGGCGTCATGATCGAGACCGACCTGACCAATGATGTGAACGGCCAGCCCATCGCTTTCGACTACGTCGGGCTGAATCATCTTGGCTGGCTCAGGGGAATCTCGATCGATGGAACCGAAGTGCTGCCTCGGTTGCTCGCCGATCCGGCGGCGCTCGAATCGTTCGAAGAGGGTCAGCTCTTCGGCGCAGATTGGTTACGCAGCCTCGGCTCGATCCCGAACGAATACCTGCATTATTACTACTTCCACCGCGAGGCGGTACAAGCCGCGAAGTCGAGTCACAACACCCGCGGCGAGTTCCTGCTCGACCAGCAAGGCAACTTCTACGCATCAACCGGCGAATCCGGTATGGCTTATGACAATTGGCGGAGGGTACGCGCCGAGCGTGACGCGACCTACATGGCAGAGACACGCGACGACGGCGCCGGACGGGCCGCGAGCGACCTCGCTGCCGGAGGGTACGAGCAGGTCGCGGTGACCCTGATGCGGTCGATCGCCCACGACGACCCGGCGACGCTCATCGTCAATGTGCGCAACGGCGAGACGCTTTCCAGCGTCGACGAGGACGCCGTAATCGAGCTGCCGTGCACCGTGACCGCGGCTGGCCCGCGGCCGCTTGCGGTGGCACCGCTGACCGATCACCAAGCCGGTTTGGTGTGCGCTGTCAAGGCTGTCGAGCGATCGGTCATCGAGGCGGCAACCGGCGGGTCACGAGACGCAGCGGTACGAGCGTTCGCCGAGCACCCGCTGATCGATTCGGTATCGGTGGCAAGAGCGCTGCTCGATGAATATCAAAGACGATTGCCCGACCTGAGCTACCTCAGCTAGTCGCGTGCTGCCTGATCCAGGCGTGCATCGCAATCCCTGCGGCTACGCCGGCGTTGATCGATCGCGTTGATCCGAACTGGGCGATCGACAGCGTCACCGATGCCACGTCATGCGCGCCGTCGGTGAGCCCTGGGCCTTCCTGCCCGAAGAGGAACAGCGCTCTTCGAGGAAGCTCGGCCGTCTCGATCGGGACCGAGCCCGGAGTGTTGTCGACCCCGATGATGGTGTACTCGCCAGCGCGGGCATAGTCGACGACGTCCTGGACTGCCGGCAGATGCTTGAGGTGCTGGTATCGATCAGTCACCATCGCACCGCGCCGATTCCAGCGTTTGCGTCCGACGATGAGAACCTCCCGAGCCAGAAAGGCGTTCGCGGTGCGCACGACCGTCCCGATGTTCGCATCGTGCTGCCAGTTCTCGATCGCGACGACGAAATCATGCCGCCGGGTGTCGAGGTCGGCCACGATCGCGTCGACGCGCCAGTACCGGTACTGATCGATGACGTTGCGGCGATCGCCGGCTTGAAGCAGTTCCGGATCGTACTGGTCGCCGGCTGGCCACGGTCTGGGGTGCGGTCCGACGCCTACCTCGAAGTCCGGCGTTGCGTCGTCGGGATCGCGGTCCATCGCCGGAGGCGCCGACGACGACGGCTCAACTGCCACAGGCGGGCACTTGGCTCAGGCCAATCCGAGATCGGCCAGGCTGAAGGCTGATCGACATTCCAGGCCAGCGGCGCGAATCGTGCTCGCAGCACCGCGATCGACGATGAGCGCAACGCCGACGACCTCGGCACCAGCGTCGCGAAGTGCCTCGACCGCAGTCAAGGGGCTGCCACCGGTTGTAGACACGTCCTCCACCACCAGCACGCGCTTGCCGGTCACGCTTGGCCCCTCGACCCGCTGCTGCATACCGTGCTTCTTCTCCTCCTTGCGCACCACGAACGCGTCAACGGTTCCGTTCGAGGCGTGCATGATGGCGGTACCGACCGGGTCGGCGCCGAGGGTGAGACCGCCGGCTGCGGCATAGTCCCAATCGGCTGTCAGCTCGGCCAACACGCGCCCGACCAGAGGCGCGGCCTTGGCATGCAAGGTGATCCGGCGAAGGTCGATGTAGTAGTCGGCTTCCAGGCCGGACGAGAGCGTGACCTTGCCGTGTACAACGGCCAGATCCTTGATCAGGGTGAGAAGTTCGTCGCGATCAGTCACGTGCACAACCCTATCGGCGAGCCATAACCTTGCGCAGCAGCGGGCGCGGCGCGATCCGCGCGGCCAGCACCATCGAGCGATAGCGGCGGCTGGGGATGCTGAGGATCTTGCCGCCTCGGATGGCTTCGAGCCCTTCGGCAACCACCCGATCGGCGTCGAGCCACATCCACGATGGCTGGTGGCTCATGTCGGTTTCGGCCCGTTGGTGGAACTCGGTATGTACGAAGCCGGGGCAGATCGCGCCGATGCGGACGCCACTGTCCTCCAGCGTCAAGGCGACCCCTTCGGTGAACGAGCTCACCCACGACTTGCTCGCCGCATAGGTCGCAGCCGCCCCGCGAGGCAGGAAGCCGGCTACGGAGGAGACATTGACGATCTCGCCACGCCGTCGCGGAACCATCGCGTTCACGGCCGCGTGAGTCAACCTGAGCACGGCGCGGACATTGATGTCGAGCATCAGTTCTTCACGGTCGATGGACGCTTCGCCGAAAGCCTGATACAGCCCGATGCCAGCGTTGTTGATCACGATATCGACAGGATTGTCAGTAGCCGCGATACGGTCCGTCACCCGCTCGCAGCCATCGTCGGTGGCCAGGTCGGCGGGCAGCACCTCGACCTGAACGAGATAGCGATCGCGAAGTTCGCCGGCGAGCTCGTCCAGCCGTGTCTCGTCGCGCGCGACCAAGATCAGGTCTCTGGCTTCAGCGGCCAGCCGGCGGCTGAATGCCGCGCCGATCCCCGAGCTAGCGCCGGTGACCAGCGCCTGCCCGATCGGCAGTTCCGTCATTCGGTGGGCGCTTTCCGGGACTTGGCCCGCGCCGAGTTTCGCTTTGAGGGTGGCGAGGCGACACGCTCAGAACTGTCAGAGTCGTTGGTGGCGTTTCCTGCTGGGCCCCGCACTTTACTGCGGGCGAGGGGTCTGGTCGCCGGGGTCTGCCCCTGCTGCCCGGGGGGCTCCTCGGCTGGAGGCGACGGCCGAACGGCGCGGGGCTTCAACAACGAGGAAAACACCGCAAACGGCGCGCCAGGGCCGACTGTGGCCGTCGCGGGGGCGCCAGCTGTGACCGGCTTGCGGAAGTACGGTGCCGACGGCTTGATGAAGAGCAACACAACCGCCGCTAAAGCGGAGAGTCCGGTCAGCAGCGACAGAATTCGCACCAGGATCGGCACGTCGATCGCAACGTTGAGAATGCGCACCACGTCCGACAATGGACTGAACGGAAACACGACGAGGACGGCGAAAAGCCAGCGCGCCCAGTTGCGCCCACTCCGGATGTACTTCGCCAGAATCAGAACGATGACTGAGCCCAGGACGGCCACCACGATGTTCGACCGGACGACGTTGTGGTACTGGTGCAATATCTGGGCGTCTGTCCAGCCCTTGGCCTGGTCACTGTCTCGGATGCCGCGGATCAGATCTGACTTGGCCGTATATAACGACAGCGAAAACCCGATGACGAACACGCAGCGGGCCACGATTGCCCACAGCGCCCAATCGACCGTCTTCGGCCGCGGAACCGGCGGCACCTGCTCGAGGGCTCGGCCGGCAGGGCTGACGCCGACGGCCTGCTGGTCGACGGGCAGCTGAGCGATCGGTGGCTGACCGCCCGGCGCTCCCTCGGATGCGAATTGAGCGGTCGGCTCAAGCGCAGGGCTCGACTCGTTGTTCATGTCGAGCACAGTACCGGCGGATTATGGTCGCTCACACGGGCGGCGACAGCCAGGCCGCGAACGGCAGGTTGCGCACGATACCGAAGACGACGACGGTGACGATGAGCATTTGGGACAATCGGCGCGGTAACAACCTACCGCGAGGTGTGGCGCTTCGGGCATCGGCGTTCCAGCGCCACCACAGCACGAGCAGGAATGGAATGCCCAAGACGTAAAGGCCGTTGTCATGCAGCGCGGTAAGAAAGTCGCCGTGTAGCAGCGCGTAGGTGGCGCGGGTCGCACCACACAACGGGCAGTTCAAGCCAGTGAAGGCGTGCAGCGGACACAGCGGCACGTGCGTGGTGTTCGGGTTGACGTTGTAGAGCACCGGCAGGGCCGCGAGGCTGGCACCCGCGGTGACCAGCGGCACATATGCGGCCGACCTCGGCTTGCGGTCCAACGGCGGGCCGACCACCGATCGACCAACTACCGAGCTGGTGGCTACCGCGGCTTGGACCGGCGACAGCTCCCGAGCACTTTCGTCCCGAGAGCTGAGCGCCGGTCGCACGGTGGTCACGTACTCAGTTTCCCCGAGCTTTGACGACGAAGGCGTTGGCCGCCTTGTCATGCCAGCCTTGATTACGTCCGGTGCCGTCGAAGAGAGGCGAGAAGCCGACGATGAAGCACAGGCTCAAGATGAACTGGCGCAACACTCCCCGCCAGAAACCAATCGCTGCACCGGTTGCTCCGGATACCACCCGCAGGCCAACCAGCCGCTTGCCCACTGATTGCGTCCGCATACCGTCGAAGTAGCCGAAGTACGCCAGCGAAGCCAGGAAGACCAGAACCTCGGCGGTTGCCCCTGCGCCGTCGCTGGATGAACCGGATGCCGCGGCGACGATCGCGATGACGATTACATAAACAATCGCAATGATGACGCCATCGATGAGATAGGCGCCCAATCGTGCTCCCCAGCTTGCGGCCACCGTCGCGCCACCGACAGTTCCCTGCTGGCCGTAGGACGAATACGCCGGCGCCGCACCGTAACCGCCCGGTTGGCCGTATTGGGACGGTTGGCCGTATTGCGGTTGGCCGTATTGGGGCGGCTCGCCGTACTGCGGTTGGCCGTACTGCGGTTGGCCGTACTGGGGCTGACCATATTGGGTCGGCTGACCGTATTCGGGCTGGCCATACTGAGGCTGGCCATACTGCGGTTGCCCGGGTTGGCCGTACTGGGGCTGGCCCGGTTGCGGTGGTTGACCGTACTGAGGCTGACCCGGTTGCGGTGGCTGGCCGTACTGAGGCTGACCCGGTTGCGGTGGCTGGCCGTACTGAGGCTGACCCGGTTGCGGTGGCTGGCCGTACTGAGGCTGACCCGGTCGCGGTGGTTCGCCGTACTGAGGCTGACCGGGTTGCTGGGTCGGCTGACCGTATTGCACCGGCGGCGCCCACGGATCTGGCTGGGCGGGTGGTGGCGACTGAGCTGGCGGGGCGGGCGGGGCCCACGGGTCAGGCGGCGCTTGCGGCGGCTCGCTGGGCTGCGCCCATGGGTCGGTTGGCGGCTGGTCGGGCTGCTGGTCGGGCTGCTGGTCGGACGGTTTATCCTGATCGCCCGAATTCCCACTTGGGTCGTTTCCCCACTGAGTCATCTTGCTATCTCCTGGTCCGCTGCGCGCGATGATGTCATGTCGGTGTAACCACGGGCGCAACCGTCGTGCCGCGTTGCCCGCGTCTGCCGAACTTATCGGACTTTCACCCGACGGCAAGTCTGGCCTTTCGGCCGTGGGACTACCGTGGCTTCATGTCTGCGCCTCGAATGTCCGCCGCGGCGTCGCGGAGCGGACCCCAAGATGCGCGGGAGTTGGCCCGCTCGCCGGTCGCCGACCCCTACCGCGGGCAGCTCTCGGACCCGTTCCCGCAACGGCCGGTACCCGAAGATGTTGCGCTCTTCGTGCCCCGGGGCGTCCGTCAGGTAGTGGTTGCCCGGCCCGCTCGCACACCGGCTGCGCCGCCGTACGTCCGGACACAACCGTCCGTACTGGCCGTCACGGTGGCCGTGACCGCAATCGTGATGGGGGTTTTGATCGGCATCCTGGGGCTTTTGGTGATCGCCGTCATCAACATCTCGAACAACCTCGATATCGGCGACAGGTCGTTCTACCAGGGCGCCGACGCGACCTACGTCTTGATGGGCGTCCTGGACTTCGGCGTCGCGATAGCACTCATCGGCGGATCTATCGGCCTGCTGTCATGCAAGGTCAGTGGCCGCATCGCGCTGACGGCCGGGCTGTGGGTGGTGATCGGCTTCAGCGTTTATTGGTATAGACAAACACCGGTACCCGCAGGCATTCCGATAGTGCTGGGGTTGGCGGCAGTGGCGTCGTTGATCGCGGTATATCACCCGTCGATCACCCGGTGGTTGGGCGTGCTTCCGCCCGCCCAACCCGAGTAGCCACTATGGGTGCGCGGTAAGCGACAGCTGGCCGCGGTCTTCGGTGACGTCGATCGTCACCGTGTCACCGTCGGCGATCTGACCGGCAATGAGCCCGCGGGCCAACTGGTCACCGATGGCAGTCTGAACCAGGCGTCGCAACGGTCGCGCGCCATACAGCGGGTCAAACCCGTTGATCGCCAACCATTCTCGAGCCGCATCGGTCACGTCGAGCGTGAGCCGCCGGCCGGACAACCGCTTGGCCAAGGCTGCGAGTTGCACGTCAACGATTCCGGTCAGCTCTTCGGTGGTCAGCTGGTCGAACACCACGATGTCATCGAGCCGGTTCAGAAATTCCGGCTTGAAATGACTTCGGACGATCTCGAGGACCGCTTCTTTCTTCGACTCGGCAGTCTCACCGGACAGGTCCGAGACGAGAAATTGCGAACCGAGATTCGATGTGAGCACCAAGATGACGTTACGGAAGTCAACCGTTCGCCCCTGGCCGTCAGTCAGTCGCCCGTCATCGAGCACCTGCAACAGCACGTCGAAGACGTCCGGGTGAGCCTTCTCGACCTCGTCGAACAAGACGACGCTGTACGGCCTCCGGCGAACTGCCTCGGTGAGCTGGCCGCCCTCGTCGTAGCCGACGTAGCCGGGCGGTGCCCCAACCAACCGGGCCACCGAATGCTTCTCCGAGTACTCACTCATATCGATGCGTACCATTGCGCGCTCGTCGTCGAAGAGGAACTCCGCCAGCGCCTTCGCCAGCTCGGTCTTACCGACACCGGTTGGTCCCAGGAAGAGGAATGAACCGGTCGGACGGTTCGGGTCTGAGATTCCGGCGCGCGCCCGGCGTACCGCATCGGAGACAGCCTGAACAGCGCGCTTCTGGCCCTTCACCCGAGCGGCCAAACCGTCTTCCATCCGCAGTAGCTTTGCGGTCTCGCCCTCCATCAGGCGCCCGGCGGGGATGCCCGTCCACGCCGCGATTACCTCGGCAATGTCATCTGCGGTCACTTCTTCCTTGACCATGACGTCGACGGGTTGCGGTTCTGAGGCGGCTTCAGCGAGCTCCTTCTCCAAGGCAGGTATCTCGCCATACTCGAGGCGAGATGCCGTCTCCAGATCACCATCACGCTTGGCCTGGTCGGCCTGAGTTCGCAGCGCGTCGAGCTGCTCTTTCAGCTCCCCGACACGGTTCAGGCCGGACTTCTCCCGCTCCCACCGCGCGTTCAGGGCGTTGAGTTCCTCGGACTTGTCTGCCAGCTCGGCACGCAATGCCTCCAAGCGGGCTGCCGATGCCGGATCGGTTTCCTTCGAGAGCGCAAGCTCTTCCATCTTCAGCCGGTCTACCGCGCGCTGGAGTTCATCGATCTCCACCGGACGGGAGTCGATCTCCATCCGAAGGCGTGAGGCGGCCTCATCGATCAGGTCGATTGCCTTGTCGGGCAAGAATCGCGAGGTGATGTAACGATCTGACAAGGTTGCAGCGGCGACGAGTGCGCCGTCAGAGATCGAGACCTTGTGGTGCGCCTCGTACCTACCGGCCAGGCCGCGCAAGATGCCGATCGTGTCCTCGACCGACGGCTCACCGACGAATACCTGCTGGAATCGCCTCTCCAGAGCTGGGTCCTTCTCGATGTGCTCGCGGAACTCGTCCAACGTGGTGGCACCGATCATGTGCAGTTCACCGCGGGCCAGCATCGGCTTGAGCATGTTGCCGGCGTCCATGGCACCCTCGCCGGAGGCGCCTGCGCCAACCACTGTGTGCAACTCGTCGATGAAAGTCAGGATCTGGCCGTCGGAGTCCTTGATCTCGGTGAGTACGGCCTTGAGCCGCTCCTCAAATTCGCCGCGGTACTTCGCGCCCGCGACCATCGCGCCGAGATCCAGCGACACCAGAGTCCGTCCGCGGAGGGATTCGGGAACGTCACCGGCCACGATCCGCTGAGCCAGTCCCTCGACGACGGCGGTCTTACCGACGCCAGGCTCGCCGATCAGTACGGGATTGTTCTTGGTGCGACGACTCAAAACCTGCACGACCCGCCGGATCTCGGAATCCCGTCCGATGACCGGATCGAGCTTGCCATCGCGGGCAGCGGCGGTCAGGTCGACGCCGTACTTCTCGAGTGCCTGGTAGGTGCCTTCGGGGTCAGGTGACGTCACTCGGGCTGAGCCTCGGACCTGGGTCAAGGCCGCGCGTAACGCCTCGGGGGTGGCGCCGGCGCCGGTGAGCGCACGGCTCACGTCGCTGGCCACTTCCGCCAAAGCCAGCAGCAGGTGCTCACCGGAGACGTACTCGTCGGTTGCATCTGCAGCGACCTTCTCTGCTGCGGACAGCACGGAGAGGAACGCCCGGGACGGCTGCGGCGCGGCGACCGTCGATCCCGCCGCCGCAGGCAACGCAGCAACGATCGCGTCGACTGAACGGCTCAGAGCGGCCGGGTCGATGCCGATGGCCTGCAGGATCGGCCTGGTCAGGCCCTGCTCGTCGGCGAGCAATGCCGCGGCGAGGTGGGCCGGCTCAACGGCCGGGTTGCCGCGTTCGGCAGCAGCGCGAACGGCGCCGGAAACAGCTTGTTGACTTCGGGTGGTCAGCTCCATCGTGTGGATACCCCTATTCGTACTACGTTTTTAGATTCAGTTTTGAGATTCAGTTTTGAGATTCAGTTGGCCCGCGGACGCCAGACGACCATCGCAGTGGCGGGATCGGGCGAGCCTCGACGGCCGAGCGGGACGGAGACGATGTCACCCGCGGAGCCCGCTGCGAACAGACGACGGCCCGGCACCACTCGCGGTGACGGCCGCCGTTGGCTTTGCAGTTGAGACGTGAGCTCGACCTGCAACTCCGCGACCCGGTCACGCAGGGCATCGACCTGGTTCTCCAGATCCATGATTCGCTTGATACCGGCAAGGTTGACGCCCTCTTCTTGCGACAGCCGCTGTACTTCACGGAGTCGGGCGATGTCTCGCGCCGAGTACCGGCGGCCGCGACCGGCAGTGCGGCCTGGCGAGACCAGACCCAGCCGGTCGTATTGCCGCAAGGTCTGCGGATGCATGCCCGCAAGCTCAGCGGCGACGGAGATCACGAAGACGGCGGCGTGTTCGTCGAATTGGGGCTGAGTGGCAGCCATTGCGCTCACTCCTCCCGTGCCTGAGCCGCCAAGCCCTGCCGCGGATCATCGCCTGCGGTTGCCGCGGCGTAGGCCTCGACCGCTTCTTTCGCAGCACCGTCGAGTTTCTGCGGTACAGCAACGGAAACGCTGACGAGCAAATCACCGGACGTGCCGTCCTTACGCTTGACGCCGCGGCCCTTGACTCGAAGCGTACGACCGGACGGCGTGCCCGGCGGGAGCTTCACGGTGACGGTGGAGCCGTCAAAGGTCGGAACGGGAATCTGCGCGCCCAAGGCGGCTTCGGCGAAGGTGACCGGGACCGTCACGGTCAGGTTGTCACCGTCGCGACCGAACAGCGCATGCGGTTCTACCGTGACGTTGAGAATCAGATCACCGTTGCCGGCAACACCGGGATTTCCCTTGCCCCGCAGCCTGATCTTCTGCCCATCGCGGACGCCAGCGGGCACGCGCGTGGTGACCGTCGAGCCGTCGGCCCGGCGGAGTGTGACGGTGTCGCCGTCGACTGCCTGTCGGAAGGTGAGCGACGTCGTAGCCTCGACGTCACTGCCGCGCGCCGCCGTCTGACCGAAGCCGCCTTGGGCACCGCCGTTCTGGAACAGCCCGGCAAGCAGATCGTCCATGCTGACATTGCCCCCACCGGGCTGTCGGCCAGACTGGCGCGAGAAGAATCCGGAGAAGACATCGTCTGAGAAGCCGCCGGCCTGACCGCCGCCCCCGGCGGTGAAACGTGCACCACCATGGCTCATGGTCCGGATCGCGTCGTATTCCTTGCGCGTTTCGGTATCTGAGAGCACGGCATAAGCCTCGCTGAGTTCCTTGAACTTCTGCTCGGCATTCGCATCGCCCGGATTCTTGTCCGGGTGAAGGTCTTTGGCTAGCTTGCGGTAAGCCTTCTTGATATCGCTGTCGGATGCGTCGGAGGTGACACCCAGCGACTTGTAGAAGTCCCGGTCGAACCAGTCCTGATTGGCCATCTGAGTGTCCCTCCCTCGCTCGTCGCTTGTGTTGCGCTGACTTGCGTTACTAGTTGTATTTACTGGGGATCGGCGACCGATACCCGCGCCGGGCGAAGTATCTTCTCACCTATCTTGTAGCCAGGCTGCAATACGCCTACCACCGTTGTAACTTCGGTGCCCTCGGCCAGCTCCTCCTCGACGTGCATCAGCGCGTCGTGAATGGCCGGGTCGAAGGGCGTGCCTGGTTCGCCGTAGCGCTCCACGCCGTATCTCGCCAGCGTGGCCTCCAGCTTCTCAGCGATGCTGACGAACGGTCCGGATTCCAGGTCGCCGTGTCGCCGCGCAAGCTGGATGTCGTCGAGAACGGGCAGCAACGACTCGATGACCGAGCCAATCGCTGTTTCCCTGGCCACCAAGCGGTCGCGATCCACCCGCTTGCGGTAGTTGGCGTACTCCGCCTGCAACCGCTGTAGGTCCGAAAGCCGCTCGGCCGCGAGCAACGCGTTGGCGTCGGCGGCGAGCTCGGCCATCGGATCCGGGCCGAAGTCCGACGGCGAGCCACCTGTTTGTTCGTCGGTGGTCGCCTGCTCCGGTCCCCCGGCTGGCCTCGATGCCGAATCAGCCTGGCCGCGCTGGCTCTCAGGATTGATCTTTCGCTTGTCGGCGAAGGTGAAACCGGGTTGGGGCTTGTCGGCCCCAACCCCGTTTCCGTTGCCTGCGTCGGGTTTGTCGCTCATCGACTTACTTACTTCTCTTCGTCAATGACCTCGGCGTCGACGACGTCGTCTGCCGAGTCCTCGGGACCAGCGCTGCCGGCCGTTCCAGCACCGGCACCGGCGCCCTCAGCGGAGGCAGAGGCGTACATCGCAGCACCGATCTTGGACGAGACCTCGCTCAGTGCTCCGGTCTTGTCCTTGATGGCGTCGTTGCTCGCATTCGCATCGGCCAGCAGAGTCTTGAGCTCAGCCAGCGAAGCCTCGAGTTCGGTCTTGGACTCGGCCGGAATCTTGTCGGCCGAATCGGAGATGAACTTCTCCGTCTGATAGACCAGCTGCTCACCCGAGTTGCGGACTTCGGCTGCCTCGCGGCGAACCTTGTCCTCTTCGGCGTGTGCCTCGGCCTCTTTCATCATCCGGTCGATCTCTTCCTTGGACAGGCCGGAGCCACCAGTGATGGTCATACCCTGCTGGTTACCCGAAGCGAGATCCTTGGCCGAGACGTGCACGATGCCGTTGGCGTCGATGTCAAACGTGACCTCAACCTGCGGAACGCCGCGCGGTGCCGGTGGGATGCCGGTCAGCTCGAACATTCCAAGCTTCTTGTTGTAGGTCGCGATCTCCCGCTCGCCTTGGTAAACCTGGATCTGCACGCTGGACTGGTTGTCGTCCGCGGTCGTGAAGATCTCCGAACGCTTGGTCGGGATCGTGGTGTTGCGCTCGATCAACTTGGTCATGATCTGACCCTTGGTCTCGATACCCAGCGAAAGCGGGGTGACATCGAGCAATAGGACGTCCTTGACCTCGCCCTTGAGCACACCGGCCTGCAATGCAGCCCCTACGGCCACGACCTCATCGGGGTTGACACCCTTGTTCGGCTCGCGACCACCGGTCAGCTCCTTGACCAAGTCGACGACTGCGGGCATCCGGGTGGAACCACCCACGAGCACCACGTGGTCGATCTTGTCCAGCGGGATGCTGGCGTCACGTAACACGTTTTGGAAGGGAACCTTCGTGCGCTCGAGCAGATCGGAGGTGATCCGCTGGAACTCCGAACGACTCAGCTGCTCGTCGAGGAACAGCGGGTTCTTCTCCGCGTCAACCGTGATGTACGGCAGGTTGATCGACGTCTGCTGACTGGCAGACAGCTCGATCTTCGCCTTCTCAGCTGCCTCGCGCAGCCGCTGCATGGCCATCTTGTCCTTGGTCAGGTCGATGCCGTGCGCGCCCTTGAACTTCTCGACCAACCAGTCGATGACCTTCTGGTCCCAATCGTCACCACCGAGGTGGTTGTCGCCGTTGGTCGCCTTGACCTCGATGACTCCGTCGCCGATCTCGAGTAGCGAGACGTCGAACGTACCGCCACCCAGGTCGAAGACCAGGATGGTCTGTTCCTTCTCGCCCTTGTCCAAACCGTAGGCCAAAGCGGCAGCGGTGGGCTCGTTGACGATCCGCAGGACGTTCAGGCCCGCGATCGTGCCGGCCTCTTTGGTGGCCTGGCGCTCAGCGTCGTTGAAGTACGCGGGAACGGTGATCACCGCGTCGGTGATGGTCTCACCGAGATATGCCTCGGCGTCCCGCTTGAGCTTCTGCAGGACACGGGCGCTGATCTCTTGGGCGGTGTACTTCTTGTCGTCGATGTCGACAGACCAGTCCGTGCCCATGTGGCGCTTGACCGAACGGATGGTTCGGTCGACGTTGGTGACGGCCTGGCGCTTGGCGACCTCGCCGACCAGTACCTCACCGTTCTTGGCGAACGCCACGACCGACGGCGTCGTGCGCGATCCCTCAGCGTTCGCGATAACTTCCGGCTCGCCACCGGTGAGGACGGCGACGACGGAGTTGGTGGTGCCCAGGTCAATACCGACCGCGCGTGCCATGTGAACTCCTCTAACTGTTGATGCTGCTCTGCTGTTTCGTTGTACTGCTTGTGCTGCTGTTTTGTACTGCTTCGGTGGATTACCGACCGAAAGCCTCGCCAGTCATCTTGCACCCTGGATCGACCCTCTGTCAAAAGAACTGAGTCGACCACGCTCAACTTCCCAGAATTGATGTGGCGCCGGTCACACGAAAGGTGAAGGGCGGGAGTCGCAATCGACTCCCGCCCCTCACCCAACCTATTTATCTGTTTTGCGATCCAGGTTGGCAACCAAGGTCGCTGCTGACCCTGTGCTACCAGTTGTGATTCCTACTGATCTCCGTCCTCCGCCGCTCGGCGACGGCCCACCAGCAGGATCAGCCCGGTGCCCAACATGAGCAGCGCAACGACGGCCAAAGCCTGCCCGAAAACGGGTACTCCAGTGTAGGAAAGTGCGGTCGGAGTGCTGCCACCGGTCGACGGCGCGATAGGCGTGACCTTCGGTGCTGCGGGTGCCTTCGGTGCTGCCGGCGCCTTGGGTGCTGCTGGCGCCTTGGGGGCCGCTATCGAGACGATGGCGGTCTTGGCGAGCGCGTAGTAGCTGTTCGTGTCGGCAACCGGCGTCTTGCTGGTGTGCCCTGAGCCAGTCACGGTCACGGAGTCTCCGTGGGTCGTACCCGCCGCAAGCCCACCCGCGATCGTGCCGATGCACGTCATCGTGTCATTGACCGCGAGGGAGACCGGCAGCGTCGCGACGGCGCCATTGAGCTCACAGCTGACCAGCTTCATCTTCGGGCCCTTGGCGGTGACGTCGGTCAGACCGACATTGTCAAGCGCCTCGTTGCCACTGTTGTGCACGACGATCTTGATCGGAATCGTGACGCCGGCCTTGTAGACAACCGCATCCTGTTCGGTCTCAGCCTCGGCGTTGTTGCCCGAAGCGCCACCGTCACCGTCCAGCTTGTGCACCGTGATCGCAGGCGCCGTCGATGCCTTGGCGAAGTAGTCGTTCTTGTCCGTTACTGGGGTCTTGCTGTTGTGGCCGACGCCGTTGACGGTGATCTCGTCGCCGTGCAACTGAGCCGCGGTCAGGCCACCCGCGATCGTGCCGGTGCAGGTCATGGTGTCGTTCACCGCCATCGAGGTCGGCAGGCTGACGACGGCACCGTTGAGGGTGCACGCGCCCAGCGTCATGTCCGGGCCGACCAAAGTCGCGTCGGTCAGGGTGACGTTGTCCAGCGTTTCGTTTCCGCTGTTGTGGACGGTGATCTTGATCGGAACCCCCACACCAGGCTGGTAGGTCACCGCATCGCTGTCAGTGTTGGCCTCGGCGCCCGGCGAAGCGCCGGTGTCGCCGTCCACCTTGTCGACTGTGATCGCTGGGGCAGCAGATGCCTTGGCGAAGTAGTCGTTCTTGTCCGTGACCGGGATTTTGCTGTTGTGGCCGACGCCGTTGACGGTGATCTCGTCACCGTGCAGCTCAGCCGCGCTAAGACCACCGTCGATCTTGCCCGTGCAGGTCATGGTCTGGTTGACCGCCAGCGAAGCCGGCAAAGTCACCGGGGTCGCGCCGATGACACAGCCGCCGAGTCCGGTCATACCGGGGACGCCGGGGGTGAGCAGTACGTCGGACAAACTCACGCTGTCAAGGTCTTCGTTACCGCTGTTGTGCACGACGATCTTGATCGGCACGTCGGCGCCCGGCTGGTAGACGACGGCGGCGGTGTCGGTGTCTGCGGGAGCGTTGTTGCCTGAAGCGCCACCGTCACCGTCCATCTTGAGCACCGTGATCGCCGGAGCGGCCGAGGCCTTGGCGTAGTAGTCGTTCTTGTCGGTGACCGTGGTGCCGCTGTGGACGCCGGTGCCGGTCGCGGTGATCTCGTCACCGTGCAGCTGCCCAGCCGAAAGGCCGCCGGCGATCTGCCCGGTGCAGGTCATCGACTGACCCGCCAGCAGCGAGGTCGGCAACGTCACCGAAGTGGTGCCGACGACGCAGCCACCCAGACCGGTCATACCGGGAACGCCGGGGGTGAGCAGAACGTCGGACAGGCTTACGTTGTCGAGGTCATCGGTGCCGGTGTTGGCGACGACAATCTTGATCGGCACGTTGACGCCAGGCTGGTAGCCAACAGCGGCACCTGCGGTGTCGGCCTCGGCGTTGTTACCGGAAGCGCCACCGTCACCGTCCATCTTGTGGACAGAAATGCCTGGAGTGTTGTTCGTTCCGGTGCCGGTACCGCCAGCTCCGAAGATCGTCGTGCTCACTGAGTGTGGGCCGCTGATGGCCTCATCGGCGGTGATCGTCGCGTTGTTGGTGTACGGACCGGCACCGCCATCGGTGATGTCCATGTGGTAATAGATCACGTAGCTATGCGTGGCTGCGGCGAGCGCATCAGCGTGAAAGGTGAAGCCGTGCGCGGTCGCGGTGATGGTGTACGGCGCGGAGGATGCCGTGAAGCTGCCGCCGATCGGCGATTCATCGAGTACTGCCGGCGGGTTCGCGCGAAGCACCGCGTTGCTGGTCGTTACGTCGTCGACGAGGTTGATGTTGGTCAGATCAACACCCGACGGAAGGAACAGCGAGCAGTTGAGCTGAGTACCAGCCGCGTCGAGGAAGCAGCTTTTGTTCATGTCCGAAGTGCCGATCGTTCCACCGGTGCCCGCGGTACCGATCGGGATGGCGACTGGGATCACGGTCGAGCCGACTTGGAAGTTCAGGGTGTTCGTGGTGCCCTGGTTGACTTGGGACTGCTGTATCTGTGCGTTGAAGAACAGCGTGCCGTGCACGTCGGTCTTGCCTTCAACGAAACTACCCAGCGTGCACAGGACTTGGGTGGCCTGCACGGTGCAGGTCCCGACGGTGTCGCCCGCCGTGTCCGGAAGGTTGAACGTCGCGGTCAAACCGGCCAGTTGCGGTGGCAGGGTCATCGCGAAGGTGTCGCCGGCGTGCTGTGTAACACCTGCCGGAATCGCCCAGGTCGCATCGACGTGAATAGTGTCGCTCGGCCCGTATGTGCCACCCGTCGTCCCGTCCTGATGGGTCACCGAGACCCCAGAGATCGTGTTGTCAGGCAGCGCAGCGGCGCCTGCCTTCATCGAGCCGGCGAAGATGGCGTAGACGACCACCATGCAAGCCAGCAACAGTGCTGATAACGCGCGCCCGGTGCCAGCAGCACGCAGTCGCCTCACCCCACTACCCACAAACATTTCGCTGTCCAGTCCTGAAATCGCATCGATTGACCAGCGGTCTGCTGGCTCGCGGTCAAGACGGCTGAGCGTCAGGTGTCTTACGGGACATGACGGCTTCGTTACCGAACCGTTATACACAGGAGTGCGAGCCCGAGACAACAGTTCGCCTCTCGCCGACGTCCAACGAGTAGGAAGGTGCGATTAAGAAGGGCCAACCAAGAAGGGCCAACCAAGAAGGCACGGCCGATGAGGAGCCAGCGGTGGATTTTGACAGCTACGCCCGGGAACACAGCCGAGGATTGCTGCGATTCGCGTTCGTACTCACCAACGACGCCGGCCTCGCCGAGGACGTCCTGCAAGAGGTTCTGATCCGCGCACACGGACGCTGGTCCCAGATCGCTGATCTGCCACAGCCACACGCCTATGTCCGCCGGATGGTCGTCAACGAATTCCTGTCCTGGCGGCGCAAATGGGGTCGAATCGAACCGCGTCCCGGCGATGAGCTCGACCACCGAGTCACCGACCAGACCGACCAACTCGACGACCGGGGAGCCCTGATCGACGAGGTCGCCAAACTGCCACCAAGGCAGCGCGCCGCGATCGTACTTCGCTATTTCGAGGATCTCTCCGATCACGAGATCGCAGCCGCGCTGTCCTGCCGGGAAGTCACTGTTCGCGGCTATATCCACCGAGGGTTGAAGGCTCTCAAGGTCGAACTGTCAGGCCCGGAGAACAGCCCGAAGCGGAATCCACAGCTGAAGGCCGCTCCGCCTGCGGACGGACATCCAGCGCTATCAGGGAAGGAATCCCGATGAGAACCGAGAACGACTTGCGCACGGCGCTGGCGCAACGCGCCGATTCCGCACCGGACCTGCTGCCCAGCGGAGTGGGTGAACCTCGGCGGCCCCGTTGGCAGACCACGGCTGGAATCGCCCTGGCAGCTGCGACCGTGGTAGCTCTCGTAGCCGTACCGACCGTGTTGATCCGGGACCGAAGCCCCGGCCGCCACGACAACGCCGCGGCTGGTCCAGCGGGCTCGTCCACCATCGGCAACGAGCGGACCAACCAGCCGGCGGCTGGGAACACCCAATCATTAACTAGCGAATCGCCGACGAGTACGGCCACGGTGCCAGGCGCCATGAGCTGGGTGACGGTGAGTATCGAAGATCCGATCGTCCGAGATATGAGGGCCGATGTCGAGTACCTGAGCATCGAAGTGCTGGGCGGGCACCACCTGCAGATCGCGGCTTTCGCACCGGGAAGATTCAGCATGTCGCAAATCAGCGATCCGATACCGGTCACGGTCGTCGGCCAACCGGGCTACTTCGGTCAGGCCAGCGTGCACAACGGTCCGAGGCCCTCAGTTGCCTGGCAGGTCACACCCGACCAGTGGGTCATCCTGCAGGGCGATCCGCCTGAGCTGCAAGACGCTGCCGGTCTGAGCGGGATCGCCGCGAAGTTGGGTTTGGAGGCCCGAACGGCGCCGGTCACCGTGCCGATCAAGGTCGGGTACCTGCCCACCGGCTGGACGCTGCAGTCGGCGTCGATAGTCACCCCTGGTCCAGACCAGCCGGCAAGCAGCGCATCTGCCGCCATTGCCGTGCAGAACGGCAAGCAGACAATCGTCATCACCGTGCGCGCTGGCACAGCCGTGGGTGCCGACAAGTCAGCTGTCAGCCGGATCATCGATGGCCATGTCCTGTCCGTCGAGTCGAAGGTGCCGCTGAGCTCGCCCGATACCGTTCAAAAGGTCCTGAGCTCGCTCACGCTCGCGAGCCAGCCTGACCGCCAAAACAGTTCCTGGTTTACGTTGTCGCAGGCTCTGCCCAGAAGTTAGCTGGCAAGGCGTCTCGTGGTGAAGGGCTAGCCGAGCATGGGCACGTCGGTAAACGCTGCAGGGATGCCGAAGCCTTCAACCAGCGCAACCGCGGACGGTCGAAGCTCACGACACAAGTCGTTGACGACTCCGGGCAATTGTCTCGTCCGGGCCGCGGACATTCGTCCATGCTCGATGAACCAAGCCCGATCCGCTTCTACCGTGGAGAGCACGTAGAGGTCACACACCTTGTCCAGCAGCGCCTTTGTCTTCGGATCCGGACAGTTGTCGATGCCTGCGACGAATGCCTCCAGGACAACGCGGTCGACGTGAGCCTGTGCGGTGGCCAGTAGATGCTGCTGACAATCGTTGAAGATGGCGAAGGGACCGTCCGCATCGGCGGAGCGGGCGCCACCCGAGGCCTTACGTAACCGACGCGCGAGCGCGTCCAGCAGATGCTTCTCGCGGAAATCAAACAACGAGATATGCCAACCCCGATCGGACCATTCCGCCTCGTCATCCCGGCCCGCAGCCGCGAGAAGACGCTGGATCAGGTTTCGGGCCGCAGTACGTTCGAGAACCGTCCCGACAGCTTGATTCGCCACGAACCTGACAGTTCCCAGGACGTCGAGTTCGCCGAAGTGATCGCGGTAGCTAGTCAGCAGCTCCTTCGCCACCAGCTGCAACAAAACCGTGTTGTCGCCTTCGAAGGTGGTGAAGACATCGGTGTCGGCCTTCAAATCGCCGAGTCGGTTTTCCGAGAGGTAGCCAGCGCCGCCGCAGGCCTCGCGGGCGATCTGAATGGCGCGCGTCGCGTGCCACGTCGTAGCTGCTTTCACACCAGCCGCCCGGGCCTCGAGCTCCCGCCGGCGCGGGTCGTTGACGCCGCCTTCGGTGAAGACATCGTGCAGGGTCTCCACCAGGGAAGATTGGGCAAAGTGCAGCGCGTAGGTGTTGGCAATCAGCGGCAACAGCTTGCGTTGGTGGGCCTGATAGTCGAGCAGCACAACCTCAGCCGAGCGCCCCGGCGCGAAGAACTGGGCCCGCTTGTCGCCGTACCGAGTCGCAATATTGAGCGCGACCTTCGTCGCGCTCGCGGCACCACCGGCGACACTGATGCGCCCCTGAATCAGGGTGCCCAACATAGTGAAGAACCTCTTCGTAGAGTCCACGATCTCGGTCTGATACGACCCGTCGGGTGCCACATCAGCATATCGGTTAAGCAGATTCTCGCGGGGTACCCGCACACCGTCGAACCAGAGCCGACCATTGTCTACGCCGTTCAGACCGGCCTTGCTACCGCAATCGGCGATCCTCACGCCTGGCATCGCCGTGCCCTCGGCAGTGCGGATCGGCACCAGAATCGCGTGCACGCCATGCGACTCGCCGCCGGTGATGAGCTGCGCGAAGACGACCGCGAGGCGACCGTCCTGAGCGACGTTGCCGATGTATTCCTTGCGGGCGGCGTCGCTAGGCGTGTTCACGATGAGCTCATCGCTGCTCGGGTCATAGGTGGCGGTCGTGAGCAGCGAGGCGACGTCGGAGCCGTGAGCCTGCTCGGTCATCGCGAAACAGCCGAGTAGCCTGCCTGCAGCGATGTCGGCGAGGTACTTCGTGTGGTGCCGCTCGGTTCCGAGGTGCAATACGGCACCGCCGAACAGACCGAACTGAACTCCCACTTTCACCAGCAGCGACAGGTCTCCCAAGGCCAACATATCGAAAGCCGTGATCGAGGCGCCGATGTCACCCTTGCCGCCGTACTCGACCGGAAACCCATAGCTGGTAAGGCCCGCCGCGCACAGGGCCTGCAGTTGTTGCAGGGCCCGCGCCCGGTGCTCGCTGACGCTCAAACCGTAGGCCGGACGGAACAGGTCTTGTTCGCTGAGCTCCCGCACGGTTGTTCGCACGTGAGCCCAGCGCCCGTCAAGATGGGCCTGGAGGGCAGTCATCGTTATCGCCTACCGGCAACGCGTTGCAGATTTAGCGCCGGTCAGTACTGATGCCTGCACGCCGACCAGGGTATCCGATACCCCGAGTTACCGGGACCCGCAGCAGCCTCAGTCGCCGACCGGCACCTTGTCCAGGAATCCGTGGACGGCGGTGATCTGGCCGCCAGTTGTGACTACTGCGACATCGAAGCCAACGATCGGCGCGACGGCTGGGTTACTGGGATCTTCGGTGCCTTCCGGTGACAGCGTCCAACCGAAGCGCGCCAGGTTGTGATGGGAGTCGATGCCAGGCGTCGAGGTGGCCGCCGCGGAATCGGGCTCAATCAACCGGAAGGTCCAACCCGGAAACTGCTGCTGCACTGCGCCAACGGTGGCCACGATCGTCTCACGGCCGGCGGCGGAGACCATCGGATCGACGTAGCTGGCGTCGGCGGTGAAGATCTGCTCGGCGAGCTTTGCCCGCTTGCCGTCGTCCGACTCGTTCCACAGCGCCAGATACCCGCTGATCGAATCCGCAATGAGATTGGTGGTTACCGTCATGATCATCTGCTCCTTCTCGCTCTTCGGTCGTTTCGGGTCATCCCAGATGGGTTGATCTCGGCTTGCTGGTGACAACCATCGCCACTCAGCCGAGGCGACGCGATTACCTCAGAGGTAATCGACTCGACACCCGCGCGCCCATGAGAGTTGCTCCTGCACGGCGGGCACCCGGCCCACCGACGATCTGGAAGGAGCCAACGACGTGAGCGTCGCAAATCTCGAAGCACCGGCGCCGATCACCCGAGAGCCAGCCGTCAGCGGACGCGCCTCGATTACCCTCGCCGTCCTGTTGGCGGCGACCTTCATGAGCACTCTCGATTTCTTCATCGTCAACGTCGCCGTCCCGTCGGTACAGAGCGATCTGAGCGCGACAGCCGGCCAGATCCAATGGACGATCGCCGGTTTTGCGCTCGCCGTGGGCGCAGGGGTCATTACTGCGGGTCGGCTGGGTGACCTGTTCGGCCGGCGCCGAATGTTTGCCCTCGGACTTGGATCGTTCGTCGCAACGTCGGCTGCCTGCGGGCTAGCCCCGAACGCCGGAGGTCTCGTCGGCGCCCGGGTCGCACAGGGGCTCGCGGCCGCATTGATGACCCCACAGGTGCTAGCGATCATCGGAACCCACTACAGCGGCAAGGCCTTGACCAAGGCTTACACCGCCTACGGGCTCACCATGGGCCTGGCGGCGGTCTTCGGCCAGCTGATCGGCGGCGTATTGATCAGGACCGACCTGTTCGATCTCGATTGGCGGACCTGCTTTCTCATCAACGTGCCGATCGGAATCGCGGCCTTGCTACTCACACCGCGCTACGTCCCCGACCGGTCGGCAGCTCCGGCGGCTGGTGGCCGAACGCGCCTCGACCTGGTCGGCGTCATCTTGATCTCGGCCGCGCTGGTGGCTACCGTGCTGCCGCTGATCCAGGGACGTGCACAGGGCTGGCCGGTGTGGACCTTCCTCAGCTTCCTCGCCGCGGCAGCGTTGTTCATCGGTTTCGTGTTACACCAGCGCTGGCTTGCCGCCAGGAGCGCCAGCCCACTGATCGATCTAGGAATGTTTGCCGATCGTGCGTTCAGCACCGGCATGACCGTCCAGCTCGTCGCCTGGATGGGCCAAGGCTCCTTCTTCCTGGTGTTCGCGCTGTACCTGCAACAAGGTCTAGGACTGTCGGCCCTCACGTCCGGCTTCGTGTTCGTCGCGATCGGCACCGGCTATATCGCAACGTCCATCGTGTCGGGCACCGTCGTACAGCGACTGGGACGGCAGACGGTCGCGCTCGGCGCGGTGCTGATGATCGTCGGGCTGCTGGGACTGCTCGTCGCGGCTGACCACATCCAGACGACCGGCACTGTCTGGTGGCTCGTCCCTGGCCTGGTCGTCGACGGGGCCGGCATGGGTTTGATCATCGCCCCGATGGCCTCGATCGTGCTGGCCCGGGTCGCCCCGGAGCATGCGGGTGCGGCATCCGGCGTCCTGTCCACCGTTATGCAAGTCGGAGGTGCGTTGGGCATCGCCGTTATCGGAATCATCTTCTACGGCGCAGCCCCGGATGGCATACCGCACGCGTTCAAGCTGAGTATCGGTTTCCTAATCGCGGTTGCGGCGGGTGTGATGATCGGAATGCAATGCGTTCCCGACCGACATGCGCAGAGGGTGCCTGCTCCATGACCACTATCGCCAACCAGCCGAAGCCTTCGCCAACCAGCACGCGCCAGAGCAGCGCTCCCGTCGGTGCTCTGCTGCGGCAATGGCGCGAGCGGCGACGGCTCAGCCAGCTTGATTTGGCATTGCAAACCGACATCTCGGCACGCCACCTCAGCTTTGTCGAGACCGGCCGATCGAAACCGAGTAGCGAGATGATCCTGCGATTGACCGAAGAGCTCGAAGTGCCGCTGCGCGAGCGCAATCGGGTGCTGCTCGCTGGCGGTTTCGCACCGGTTTACAGCGAACGGCCGCTCAATGCCCCGCAAATGACAGCCGTGCGATCCGCGGTGCAGCAGGTGCTGGTCGGCCACGAGCCGTATCCCGCGATCCTCATCGATCGGCATTGGAACTTGCTGGACGCGAACGCGGCTGTACCGCTGTTTCTGCAGAACGTCGATCCACAGTTGCTCGCCACGCCGGCAAACGTCCTTCGACTCAGCCTGCACCCCGACGGGATGGCACCGCAGATCGTCAACCTGGGCGAATGGCGGGCGCATCTCCTGGCACGCTTGCGTAGGCAGGCGGCGGTCACTCAGGACCAGAGCCTGCGTGAGCTACATGCCGAGCTCACCGCCCTTCCGTGCGACCAGCCGGAGCCGGCTATTGACCTTCCGGGAAAAGGCAATGTCATCGTGCCGCTGCAGTTCCGCGTCGCTTCCGGGCAGATCCTGTCGTTCATCAGCATCACCGCGATCTTCGGCACCCCGCTGGACATAACCCTGTCCGAGCTGGCAATCGAATCGTTTTACCCCGCCGATGCCGCGACGGCCGATCATCTACGGGCTTAGTCTTTATCTACGGGCATAGTTTCTAACTACAGGCTTAGTTTTTGCAGACGTGCGAAGGTCGCTTTCACCCGAATTCGCCAGACGTGGCACGGTAGACCCATGACCGATCACCTGCCGTCGCTGTCGGCTCACGTCGCTGAGGACGCCGCAGGATCGGTGTTGCGCCTTCGCCAACCAGCGAACCGGGTCAGCCCCCGGGCCGTGACGTTCTGGACGGTACGAGCGCTGTTGGGATGGGTCGTCATCGCGGGCGTTCAGGTGGCAATCTTGATCTTCACCGACACCGCCAGCCATCGTGCGGTCAACTTCGCGGTGCTGGCGGGGACTGTCGTCCTCGCGGCGGCGCACCTATCGGTCATGCCCAGGTGGCGATTCAGAGTGCATCGATGGGAGCTGACGCCCACTGCTTGCTACGCCCAGTCAGGCTGGATCAACCAGCAGCGCCGGATCGCGCCGCTGTCGCGCATCCAGACCGTCGACTCGGAGCGCGGACCGTTGGAACAGCTGTTCAAGCTCGCCAACGTCACGGTCACGACGGCTTCAGCTGCCGGACCGATCAAGATCAAGGGACTTGATCGCGGCACCGCGGATCAGCTGATCGACGACCTGACCACGATCACGTCGACGAGCACCGGGGACGCCACGTGAGCGGTTCGCTGTCGGAGCCCCCCGCATCCTGGGGGTCACCTGTGCCGGGGCCACCCGAATCACCCGGACCACCCGGCGAGCCACCGGAGGCACCGGGAGCACCAGCACCGCCAGAGCTTCCGCAGCTCCCCTGGCGACGGCTGAGTCCGCGGATGCTGCTGATTCACCCGGTCCGCGAGATCATCAGGTTCATCCCGGCCCTGATCGGGATCTTCCTGGCCGGTCGCAGCAGCGGTGAAGGTCATTGGTGGAGCCTGATCGGGCTCGGCGTCGTCCTCATACTGAGCGTGACCCGCTGGGTTTCGACCAGCTTCCGGATAACCGCAGACCAGGTCCAACTCAGAACCGGCCTATTTCGCAGGCGGATCATCGCGACCCCCGCCGACCGCGTCCGGACCGTAGACGTCACCGCGCACGCCCTGCACCGCGTTCTCGGTCTCGCCCGCGTGGCTATCGGGACCGGCACCTATGACCGCAAGCGAGAAGGCCTCGTCCTGGACGGCCTGCCAACCGAAGACGCTCGGGCCTTGCGGGCTGAGCTTCTACACCGCAGTGCGGCGGAGTTCGAGATTCGGCCGCCAGCCGCTTCGCAGGGTGCCGCGACCGATGCGAACGATGCGGGATGGCAGCCGGACTCCCCTGCCGAGGCCGAACCGGCCGAGGTGGAATTGCTGACGCTCAATCCGGCGTGGGTTCGTTACGCGCCGTTTACGCTTTCCGGCGCGGTGACCGCGCTCGCCGTCGCCGGTTTCTCGTGGAACGTGCTCAGCCAGGCTCAAGTCAACGCCAGCAAGCTCGATGCCGTTCAGTCGGCATCGAGGCAACTGCGCGACAGCCCGTTGTGGTGGCTGGTGATGCAAGTGGTGATCAGCCTCCTCGTCGTGATAACGGTGCTTTCGGCGATCGGCTACCTGCTGGCGTTCTGGAACTTCAGGTTGTCGCGCCACTCCGGCGGGACGCTGCATGTCAGCCGGGGCCTCATCACGACCCGTGCCACCAGCATCGAACACCGGCGGTTGCGCGGAGTCGATCTGAGCGAACCAATCCTGCTGCGGGCAGTCGGCGGCGAACGGATGACAGCGGTCGCCACCGGCCTGCGGGTGGGCCGGGGCTCGGAGCGAGGTGGCACCGTGTTGGCCCCGCCAGGTCCACGCCGCCGGATCGAAGACGTGGCCACGCAAGTGTTGGCCGGCAGTGCCGAACTCGTACGCGGTGAGCTGCTCAGACATGACCGGAATGCGTTGCGGCGCCGTTTGATGCGCGCCACCCTGCCCGTTCTCGTTGTCAGTGTTGTGCTGGTGACTCTTTGGTGGCGCACAAGCCTGCCGGCATGGGTGCCACTGCTGGCGCTCGCCCTGCTCGCGGTCTCTCCGCTCCTGGGCCTGGATCGTTACCGTTCACTCGGTCATCTGATTTCTGCAGACCACTTGGTGACCCGCTACGGTTCTCTCGACCGCCGCCGGGTGATTCTGCAGACCGACGCGATCATCGGATGGAACGTGCGCCAGACCATCTTTCAGCGCCGGCTCGGCTTGGTGACTCTCGCGGCTACCACTGCAGCCGGACGCCAGCATTACCGGCTCACCGACGTGCAGCCGGACGAAGCGATCAGGGTTGCCCGGCTCGGCACACCGGGGCTGTTGGAACAGTTTCTGGTCCCCGACGCGTCGCCGAGCAACCCGGGTCATGCAGCCGGACGACCGATCGCCGAACCGGACGCTGACACCCATCTGCTCAGGGGACCTGCAAACCCTGCGCAAGAGCCCCGAGCGAGTTCAGGTAGGCCTTGATGCGGTTGAACGCAGCCTGGTATGTGGCACGTTGACCCGCACTGGTCGCTGGATCAGCCAGCGCAACCGGAAGGTCGATCAGTCTGAGTCTCGGCGAAATATCCATCCACGTCGGGATCGCCTCGGCTTTGGTCAGCGTCCACCTATGTGAGCCCGGCTTGGTCTCACTGAACGTGAACCGAGGCATGACACCCTCGCGGCTCTCGTTTATCGGATCTTCATGACGCGCTATCTGATTGCCCATACCGTAGGCGACCCACTTGCCATCGACTTTGGCGAAGGGCTGCACGACATGGGTGTGATCGCCGAGAATCACGTCGATATCGGGTGATGCCAGCAACTGCGCTGCCTCGCTGCTCTGCTCGCTGGTTGGTTCGTGTTGATATTCCGTTCCCCAGTGCATGCTCAGAACGACGATGTCAGCGCCTGCTTGCTTGGCCCGCTTCGCCGCGGCCAAGATCGTCGGGACGTCGGTAAGGTTGGCCAACCACGGTTGACCAGGCGGCAACGGAATGCCGTTGAAGCCAAAGGCGTATGCCAACTGGGCTACCTTTGCACCGTTGGCGGTGGTGATGACGAGCGGCGTCGCGGCCTCCTTCGCTAATCGAGCGCTGCCGGTGTGTTTCAGCCCAGCGGCGTCCACCTCGTCGAGAGTTCGCTTCACCCCGGCAAATCCTTGATCAAGGGTGTGATTGGACGCCGTCGTGCACGAGTCGTATCCAATGTCCTTCAGCGCGGTCAGAACCTGCGGAGGCGCATTGAAGTTCGGCCATCCGACGAAGGGACCGGCTGGCGGAGCCAACGGTGTTTCCAGTTCGCAGGTCGCCAGATCGGCAGACTTCGTATCGCCGGCAATCGAGGCATAGATCGGGCCGAAGTCGTACCCGGGTTTGTTCTCCGCCTTTGCGTCCGCCGCCGCCTGTTCCCACAGGGGCGGATGGATGAGCACGTCGCCCGAACCGAGAATGGTCACGGTTCGGGGTCGGTTCACCTTGGGACTGGTTGTCGGCGCGCCTCCAACCGATAGACCGGAGGTGGGCAGCAAGGGCGCGCGCGCTGCCTTCTTGGTCCCGTCGCACCCGGCGAGCATGGCCAGGGAGGTCACCACCGCCACCGCGAGTAGCGCGCCGGAGCGCGTTGCGGCCCACGGCGAAGGCCTCAGCCGGCGGCGGCTCACCGACGCACTCCGAGGCGCGCACCGGTTCGGGCGGCAGCTGCCAGCGCATCGGCGATCTCGGCGTGCCGCTGAGGGCTGCAATTCGCCAGCAACCCTGTGGTGACTCTGATAAAGCCGGTTTGGGCCGGCAGCACCGCAAAGGGTGCTCCGGCCGTGACACCGATTCCTTGGCTGGCGAGCCGGACCAATGCGGCCGGTTCATCGACAACCGGAATCCAGATGTTCAACCCATCACCTCCGCCCACTTCGACGCCGCGATCTGAGAGAGCCTGAACCATCGACGCGCGACGCTGGGCATATTCGGTCCGCGCGAGCGAAACCTCACCGAGCGACCCTGGATCGGTCAGCAGATTCAGCAGGATCCGTTGCAAAAGACGACTACTCCAGCCCTGCCCCAACTGTCGTCGCCCAATGATGTCGGTCATCAGTTCGGTAGGCGCGCTCATCGCGGCCAGTCGAAGGTCAGGGCCATGGGATTTGGAGAAGCTCCTGATGTGCACGGTACGAGCGGGCAGCCAGCGGCCGAGACTGATCGGCTCCGTCGCGGCGACCGCACCCGCGGAATCGTCCTCGACGATCCATACGTCGGTTGGGCGCAGCAAGTCGACAAGCTCTCCGGCGCGGGCCGGCGTTAAGGAGGCACCGGTCGGATTCTGGGCCCGTGGCTGTAGGAAGAGCGCCACCGGCACCGAGGCCGAGTTTTTGGCGGTTTGCGCGAGGGCCTTGGCAAGCGGTTTGGCAGCCAGGCCTTCGTCGTCCACCGGAACGCCGATCACCTCGACCCCGATGGACTCGAGCAGATCGAGCAAGGGCGGAAAGCACGGATGCTCCACGATCACTCGGTCACCGAATCGCAGCAGCGAGCGACAGGTGAGTTCCAAAGCGTCCATCGCGCCATCGACTACCGTCAGGTCGCCGACGGGTGCTGGCCACTCGGCTCGAAGCACCTCCCGCAATTCCGGCAGCACCGGATCGTCAAGGTAGCTGGTCGGGTTGACGGCCCTGTCGGCGCGCTCTGAACGGAGTTGCAGCGCCCGCAACGCAGGCCCGAGATCTGGCAGCAGCGCCGGGTCCGGAACCCCGGTCGAAAGATCCAGCTCGAAGAAGATGCTTCGATCGATCGCCTTCTGATATCTGACCGATCCAGGAGCGTGTTGCTCAGCGATCGTCGTGCCACGGCGGCCAGCGGTGTGGATCGCGCCGGAGCGGGCCAGCAATCCCCACGCCGCACTGACCGTTGTCGGCGACAGACCGAGTTCAGTTGCGACGGTGCGGATCGGGGGTAGCCGGTCGCCGGGGCTCAGCAGCCCCTCACGCAAACCGCGGCTGACCGCGAGCGCCAAGGCCTTCGAGGTCGGCTCGTCCAGCCGCTCCTCGATGATGCTCAAGAGCTTCTTCACCTTTGTAACATAGCAATCCGTCTTTTGTTTGGCGGGATGTTGTCACGTAATCTCTCGACATGACGAAGCGCATCTCGCATTGGATCGACGGCAGCCTCACTTCAGGCAGCGGGGGCAGCTCAGTCCGGTTGGCACCGGTCTTCAATCCCGCGACCGGACAGCAGAGCGGCGACGTCGAACTCGCGAGCGCGGCCGAGGTGAACGTGGCCGTGGCCAGCGCGAAGAGCGCAGCCCGCGAGTGGCGCTCGACCTCGTTGTCACGCCGGGCCGCCGTCCTGTTCGCATTTCGCGAGCTGCTGCACGCCCGCACGGACGAACTCGCGAAGATCGTCACCGCCGAGCACGGCAAGGTGCTGTCCGACGCCGTCGGAGAGATCGCACGGGGTCTGGAGAATGTCGAGTTCGCGACCAGCGTGCCGCAGCTTCTGAAGGGCGGTTTCTCCGAGCAGGCCGCAACTGGAGTGGACGTCTACTCGATCCGCCAGCCCCTCGGAGTCGTGGCGGGCATCACGCCGTTCAACTTTCCGGTAATGGTGCCGTTGTGGATGTGCGCCAACGCCATCGCCACTGGCAACGCCTTCGTGTTGAAACCGAGCGAGAAGGATCCGTCCGCGTCGCTGTTCCTGGCTCAGCTATGGAAAGAAGCCGGGCTGCCTGACGGAGTTTTCACCGTCATCCAGGGCGACAAGGAAGCAGTCGACACCCTGCTCACCCACCCCGACATCGCCGCGGTGAGCTTCGTCGGCTCCACGCCGATCGCCCGCTACATATACGAGACCGGCACCTCGAACGGCAAGCGGGTACAGGCTCTCGGCGGCGCGAAGAACCATATGGTGGTACTGCCGGATGCGGACCTGGATCTGGCAGCGGACGCAGCGGTTTCGGCCGCGTACGGTGCCGCTGGTGAACGCTGCATGGCGATTTCAGTGGCGGTTGCGGTCGGCTCGATCGGCGATGCCCTGGTGGAGGCGATCGCGGCCCGGCTGCCGAAGCTGACCATCGGGGACGGCGCCGATCCCGACACGGATATGGGCCCGCTGATCACGTCGCAGCATCGCGACAAGGTCGCCGGCTACATTGCCGCCGGAGCAGCTTCGGGCGCCACCGTCGTGGTCGACGGCCGTACCGCTGACCTGCCGCCTGACGGGTTCTTTCTCGGCACGACCTTGCTCGATCACGTCACGGCTCAGATGTCGGTGTACACCGATGAGATCTTCGGCCCGGTACTGTCCGTCGTCCGGGCCGAGACCTACGACGAGGCACTGGCCATCATCAACGCGAACACCTATGCCAATGGCACCGCTATCTTCACCCGCGACGGCGGCGCTGCCCGGCAGTTCCAGTTTGACGTTGAGGTCGGGATGGTCGGCATCAACGTACCGATCCCGGTGCCTGTCGCGTACTACTCCTTCGGCGGCTGGAAAGCATCGCTGTTCGGCGACACGCACATGTACGGTCCAGAGGGAATCAACTTCTATACGCGGGGCAAAGTCGTAACCTCACGGTGGCCGGACCCCGCGACCTCGACCGTCGACCTCGGCTTTCCCCGCACCCGCTGACCCCAACCGAATTGTGCGGCCCGAGTTTCCGGTTGCCGCGATTCAGACCGAAACTTGGGGCCGCACAATGCTGGAGGGGGGCAGGAAAATGCACAGGCGGCTCTTTGGTTTGCGGCGGACGCTGAATCCATGTCCGATCACAGCATCTCTGATCACAGCCGGCTAGCCGAACTCGACCTCGAGTCCCTTGTGGGGCTGCCGGTAACCGAAGCGCGAGCTCGCGTCGAAGGCGCCGGCGGCGTCCTGCGGGCCGCCGCACCCAATAGCGCGTTGACGATGGACTATCGGCCGGATCGCGTTACGCTGATCGTTGAGGATGAAAACGTGATATCCGTTTACGGGCGGGGTTGATCGATGATGTCTGAAGCCACACTGCAAAAGTCATGGGACCTCATCGTCGGCCTTGACTACGGCCTGTTCTATCTGCAGACCGAAGACCCCTATGCCAGACCCGACTTTCAGCTGTCGCGCTTGATCGATCAGGCAGTCGCCGGCTCGGGAATCGCCCAGCACCATGGTCAGATCGTCGTGTTGTCGCCGCATGAACGCAACTACGCGATGGCTATGCGGGTGGAGTTATGGGACGAGCAGCCGAAGCTCGATCTGAACGGCTGGCAAGAGGCGTTCGAATTCGCGCTCAAGGTTGGCAGGGACGGTTTGATCTACGATTCCCCCACACTGTCGACGTTTCATATTCCGGTCCCGCCGGGCCAATACCTGGGATTGCTATGCGCTCAGGGCTTCTCCACCCACGAACGCCCTGGGACGAACACTCCTGGCGATCGCTGGCGCCTGCAGCTCTGGCATCCGTCCGCTGGTCAGGACGCCAGCCGTGATTGCCAACGGCTGCGGGCTTGGACGGACGTTCTGATCGATCCGCGACAGACCAACACTGGCTGATCTCAAACCGAAACTGATCTCGCAGCCGAAAGACACTTCTGGTCAAGGGGAATCCCGGACTTTCGTCACACTTTGATGATGAGCACCGGGTGTGCGAGGTTCGACGACTTCGACCAATAATGCCAGACAGGCGAGGTATCAGATTCTCGTCATATTCACAGCCGTTTCTCACGAAACTCTTTACCTGACGCCTTCCAGGCGGTAGACCGGCAACACAAACCGATCAGCCGTCCTTAACCGGGGAAGGTGGCCGAGATGAGCCTCGTAAAAGTCCGCACCGTAAAGGTCCGCAACACAAAAATCCGCAACATTGCCCTTGTAGGAACTGCCGGAGCGGTCGCGCTCGTCTACGCAGCGCAACCTGCCAGCGCGAACTCGAACCAACACCACCCGACGGCTGGCCTGAAGGTCGTCAAAACGGTCGCGACCGGCTACGTCGGCCCGCTGCAATTCGCCGTAGACCACAACCAGATCTACGTGGCAGATTCCTTCACCTCAACGCTGAACAAAGTTGGACGAAGCACACCGATCGCGACCGGTCCCACGCCGGGCGACGTGGCCGGTGTGGCCATCGGCGATCAGGGCCGATCGGTTGCCTATACGAGCAGCGAGGACAGCCATGCCCATACCTGGCTCACCATTCTCAGCAAGGGCAAGAAGCCGGTTGTCGCCGACCTTGCCGGCTTCGAATCCAGGCGGAACCCCGATGGCTTCGTCCATTACGGAATTCGGAATCCCAGCCAATGTGTCATCGACGGGTTCCCGCCTGATGCGCCGGCCAGCTACCAGGGTCAGATCGATTCGCATCCGTACTCGGTCGCGTCGCTCGGCCACGGCAACTGGGTCGTCGGCGACGCTGGTGGCAACGACCTGCTCAAGGTCGACGCTCGTGGTCATGTCTCGCTGATAGCTGTCCTGCCCCGGCAGCCGCTGAAGATCAGCGCAGCCTTTGCCGCCGCGCTCGGCCTTCCGGACTGCGCAGTGGGGCTCACCTACAACTTCGAACCCGTGCCGACGGACGTTGAGGTAGGCGCCGATGGGTGGCTGTACGTCAGCACCTTGCCGGGCGGCCCAGAGGATCCGAGCGCAGGCGCTCGGGGCAGCGTGTACAAGGTGAATCCGCACTCGGGTAAGGCGATTCTGTTGGCCACCGGTCTCGCCGGCGCCACGAACCTCGCCTTGGACAATCACTGCAACATCTATGTTGTCGAGCTGTTCGCCGGGCAGATCTCGAAGATCGTGCGTGGTAAAGGCCAACCCGTGTTGTCCCTGCCGGCGGTGGCAGCTGTCGAATATGCGAACGGTGCCCTGTACGCATCAACCGCGCCAGCTCTGAACAACAGCCCCGACCCCGGCACGATCGTCAAACTCGGTCCGGATTTCTCCGCAAGCAAGAGCTGATACCGCATCGGCATCGTGGCTCGATGGTCAGTGGCGTTTCAAGTACGCCACGACCACCGGGCGGCGGCGACTGAACCAGACGAAGCTGAAGCCGAGCGCTAGCAGGCCGACACCGCTTGTGACCATGACTGCCACGTGCGGCGTACCGGTAGCCGCGAGTTGAGCGGCAGTCGCCGCGGCTGCGGCTGATTGGCTCGCGGTGGCGGCCTCGACGACCACCTGATTTGCCGCGGCCGATGCGGCGGCCAGTTCGGCCGCAGTGGGCGGTACTACCAGCGCGACGACCCGGAACGCTGCCGGTCCCGAGGTCGACGGTGCCTGGGTCGGACTGCCATTGAAGACGGCGGAAATGGTCCCGCTACGCGCCGTACCGCCAGCTGGTACCTGCAGCGATGCGTGGCCGGTCGGGCCCACGGGCGACGTGCCAAGGATGACGCCATTCTCGACGAAACTGACCGTGCCGGTTGGCGTACCCGTCGGCGAAGACACCACAGCAGAGAGGCCGATCGTCCCTCCGGTGTTAGCGGTCGTCGGCGAGGTAGTCAGCGTCGTCGTGGTCGCGGTGGCCGACGTCGGGACCGTGTTGTTACCGCAGTCCGGGGATGTGAACACGTCGTTGTCCAAGGTGACCGCGCCGGTGCGAGCCAAAGCTCGACCCTTCACGTGCGCGCTGGTGGTCACCGTGACGGAGGCGAGCGCCATGATTGTGCCCTGGAAGGTCGATGCCGTGCCAAGCGTCGCTGAGCTGCCGACCTGCCAGAAGATGTTGCAGGCCTGCGCCCCATTGATCGTGGCCACATGACTCGCGGTAGCAGTGATCAGTGTTTTGGCGATCTGGACGATGAAGACCGACGTGGGGTCACCCTGACCATCGAAGGTCACGGTCCCACTGATGGCCAGCGGGCCCGACGATGTGTAGACACCAGAGATAAGGGTCTTTCCCACCAAGTCGCCTGCGACAGCGGCACTGCTAGCCCTGCTCGCCGCGTCGTTGTAGGCCGTTGCCAGGTCGGATTTGGCTTGTGCTGCGGGGGCATCGGTTGCGTGCCGCACACCGCCCGAGGTTCCTGGCGGGAAGCCGGTGATAGCAGTACCGGGGCTCACGCCATAATCGCCGGACAGCGTCGTCGGTCCGGTGTTGGTGACCGTCGAGGCGCCGAGGACGGAGTAGGAGCCGGTCGTGGCGAGCAAGACTGGGGCCTGAGCAGCGGATGCCGGCGCCGAAAATGCTGCGAACGCGACCAGCAAGCATCCGGTAGTGCCGGCAAGAACGGCGGTCGCTGTTCGGCGGCGGCTCGATCGAAGTTCAGTCAGGTGGCGAATGGGCATGGTAAAGGCGGTTTTGTACGTCATGGGGGCCTTCCCCTAGCCAAAACAGCCGATCTCAGCGCTACTGACTGCTGCCGGTCGCGCCGGACGATCAAATCTCGGTTAGGAAGCTCGGTGAATCCCTGATAGGAAGCTGGCGAGGGCGCCAACCTAGCCGCGGGATAGTCACCGTGTAATCGGCCGTGTACTCACAGTAACTCAGCAGTGAAGATAAAACTAGAGTTAAAACTCATGGGGATCACGCAACCGCAACCCCAACCCCGCCTATCCGACCGTCAGCAGCCTTCCCATCGCGCCGGCGTGCATCGGTGGATGTGCCCAAAACCCCTGGAACCAGGTGTAGCCGATCGACATCAGCGTCTGCATTTGCCGTTCTGATTCAACGCCCTCGGCGATAACCCGAAGCCCCAGTTCGTCGGCGAGCAACGCAACCGCCCGAGATACAGCGAGGTCGACCGGATCAGGGACCGGCAGGCCGAGCCCGCTCACGAAGGACTTATCGAGTTTGAGCATCGTGGCCGGCAACCGCTTCAAGTAGGTCAACGGGGCATAACCGGTGCCGAAGTCGTCGAGTGCGATTTCGAGCCCTAGTTCGCGAAGTCGCCAAAGCTCGGCAAGCTCGGGAGATTCCGCATCCACCAGAACGGATTCGGTCACCTCGAGACAGACCTGTTCCGGCCGGATACCAGTCTCGTCGATGGCTGCGGAGATCAACCGGGCAAAGCGTCCGGTCCCGAGCTCGCGTCGCCCGGCATTGACCGTCACCATCAGCGGTTGGCCCGCTGCCGTCCACTCGGCAACGGCGCCGATGGCCTGCCGGATGATCAGTTCGGACAGGTCCGTCATCAGACCGGTCGCCTCGGCGACATCAAGGAATTGCGACGGCAGCAGCGTTCCGCGCGTCGGATGCTGCCATCTCAGTAGGGCTTCCGCGGCGATCGGTACCCGGTCGACGTCGACGATCGGCTGGAACACCATCTGCATCTGTGCACCGGAGCCTGCGACAGCCCGGCGCAGTTCCGCCTCGACTTCGACGCGGCGTTGCGCCGGTCCGGTATTCAACGGCCCTGCAATGACATAGCGGTTTCCGCCGCCGCGTTTGGCCGAATACATCGCCTCATTCGATCGCCGGACCACATCGCCTGGGTCCTCGCCAACCCCGACAAGTGCCGCGCCGATGCTGGTGGTGACTGCCAACTCGGCGCCACCAACCGTCACCGGACGGCCAATCGAGGCCAGCAGCCGTTCACCGAGCTGCTCGGGCGGCTGCGACGAAATGATGACAAGCTCGTCGCCGCCGAAGCGACCGACTATGTCAGCCGCCCCGACCAGCAGCGAAATCCTGGCGGCCAGGGTGCGCAGCAATTCGTCACCGATCGAGTGGCCATAAGCGTCGTTGACCTTCTTGAAGTCGTCGAGATCGATGAAATACACGTGCCGACGCGCATCGGTCGCGTTGTCAGCAGCGCGCTGCAGGGTGTCCGTGATGACTCGCCGATTGGCCAGGCCGGTCAGCGGGTCATGGCCGGCCTCCCACGCCATCTGATGTTCAGCCCGCACCGATTCGTCCACGTCGCGCAACATGCAGACGACTTGCTCGACCGCGCCCTGTGGATTGCTCAGCCAGGGTGCAACCCAGACGTGCATCCACCGCCACTCGCTACTCGCGTCGAGTAGCCGAAAGCGAGCTTCACCCGGCCCCGAGGTCGGATCAGCTCGAATGGCCTCGGCAAGACTTCGCAACGTCTCGTGGTCGCCCGGGTGCAGCAAGTCCCTGATGTCGCTGTATCGGTTGATGCGCGAGCGCGGGTATCCCAAACGGTCCGACATCCGCCCGTTCGACCACAGGATCTGGCCGGACGTCAGCTCGAGAACCATGACGCTGTCCGGCACGACTGCCACGATCGCCTCGAAGAACCGCGTGGACGGATCGGGGCCGGTACTCAACTCCGTGATGTCGACAGCGATCCCGATGGCTTGGCCCGGACGGGCAATCCCTGTTTGGCCCGGACGGGCAATCCCTGTTTGGGCCGGACGGGCAGCCCCGCCGTCGGTGCTTGACGCGTCGGCGCTTGGCAGCCAGCCGTACAACCGAACCGTGCGGATGTCTCCCGAGTCGCGGTGAACGATCCGAAGGTCACGCATCGCACGGTGTTCGGTGAAGACCTCCTCGACGCCCGAGAGAAATGCCGGCAACCCGGGAAGTAGCAAGGTTCGCGCATAGGCGCTTACCCCCGCCGCGCGGCTGATGTCAGCGAGGTCGATGACGGCATCCGCCGTAGACCCGACCGGCTCCGGCGAGTCGGGCAGTCGCCAGGTCTCGACGCTGAGGCTTACTACGTCGGCGGTCGCCACCGTGACTTCGACAGCCGCGACACTGCCGTCGTGGGCGGGAACAACTCGAACGACGAACTCGTCGACAAAGGCATTCGCCTGCTCCTGCGACGGATTCGAGCCAAGGTGAGTGTTAGCCAGCGCCCGCTCGGCCACCACCCGCAGCGGATCGCTGCATGGCAGCACCTCAGCCAGCGGCAACCCGGCAATGAGCTCGTCGTCCAGCACTAGAACGGTGCCGTCGCCGGAAATGACGATGCGACTGAATGAGTCCAACAAGTTTCTCCCGTTTGCGGCTACTGCCGCCACGCCCCCGTGTGGCATGCATAGTGTGACGCCTAAACCGCGGTTGTTGACCAGTTTCCCGCAGAATGGGATATCCGGCACTCCCATGGCGGCAATCAACTACCGATAAGGTGCGATTCATGCCTGAAATCGATGACACCTTTCTGGCCCTGCCTGCCTCCGTCCTCGCCGACGCAGCGTTGACCCGAGCGCGGGAGCTAGGAGCCTCGCACGCGGATTTTCGCTTGGAACGGATCCGGGTCGCCAACATGTCGTTGCGCGATGCGAAGCTCGATTCGAGCACGGACTCCGAGGACTTGGGGATGGCGGTGCGCGTTGTCCACGACGGTGCCTGGGGATTCGCCAGCGGTATCGAACGCAGTCCGGAGGAGGCGGTCCGCCTCGCCGAGCAGGCAGTCGCTACCGCAAAGGTAAGCCGGGTGCTCAGTTCCAAACCTGTCGAGCTGGCCGACGAGCCGGTTTATCCTGGCGCTGTTTGGGTTTCCAGCTACGCCATCAACCCGTTCGATGTTCCCGAAGCTGATCGCGCTGCGTTACTGACCGACTACTCAGAGCGGCTGCTCAGCGCCAACGGCGTCGATCACGTCGACGCCCGACTGACTCAGGTGCTGGAAAACAAGTATTACGCCGACCTGGCCGGCACCGTGACGACCCAGCAGCGGGTGCGGATCGAGCCGGTTTTCTCAGCCGTACAAGTCGATCTCGCCGGTGGCGGCTTCTCGTCGATGCGCTCGATCGCGCCGCCAGTCGGACGCGGCTGGGAGTACCTGACCGGCACCGGCTGGGACTTCGCCGCCGAGCTGGCCGAGATACCCGAACTGCTGAGCGAGCATGCCAAGGCGCCATCGGTCACCGCTGGGACCTATGACCTGGTCATCGACCCGTCGAACCTCTGGCTGACCATCCATGAATCGATCGGACATGCCACCGAACTGGATCGGGCGCTGGGTTACGAGGCCGCCTATGCCGGGACTTCCTTTGCCACCCTGGACAAGCTCGGCACGTTGAAATACGGCTCACCGCTGCTGAACGTCACCGGAGATCGGACGGTCGAGCATGGCCTGGCGAGCATCGGGTTCGACGATGAGGGGGTAGCCACCCAAGCCTTCGACATCGTTTCCGACGGGATCCTCGTCGGCTACCAGCTGAACCGTCAGATGGCCGCGGACACGGCGGCGGTTACCGCCACCGCGGCACCGCGCTCCAACGGCTGCGCGCTGGCCGATTCACCCGGGCATATCCCCTTGCAACGAATGGCGAACGTCTCGCTCAAACCGACACCGAACGGCGGCTCGACTGCCGACCTGATCGCAGGGGTCGAACGGGGCATCTACGTGGTCGGCGACAAGTCCTGGTCGATCGACATGCAGCGCTACAACTTCCAGTTCACCGGTCAACGTTTCTTCACCATCGAGAATGGCCAGCTCACCGGTCAGGTCCGCGACGTCGCGTATCAGGCCACCACTACGGAATTCTGGGGCTCGATGGAAGCGACCGGCGGACCCGAGACCTACGTTCTCGGCGGCGCGTTCAACTGCGGAAAGGGTCAACCGGGCCAAGTCGCCGCCGTCTCGCATGGCTGCCCGGCCGCACTGTTCCGCGGAGTCAATGTTCTGAATACCGTTGCCGAGGGTGGTCACTGACATGCGAATTCAGGATCTGGTCGAAGAGGCTCTCACACTGGCGAGCCTCGACGGTTGCGTCGTGATCGGCGCGGAGCGCAGTGAAGCTAACCTGCGCTGGGCCAACAACAGCCTCACCACGAATGGGCAGATGACCTCACGCTCGATCACGGTTATCTCGACCATCGAGGTCGCCGACGGCGGGACGGCAGCGGGGATCGTGACTCGTGCGGTGACGACCTCCACCGAACTCGCCGAGCTGGTCGCCGCGAGCGAGGCGGCGGCGCAGACAGCAACCGCGGCAGATGACGCGTTCCCGCTTGTCGAGAAGTACGAGACTGACGACGACTGGGATGCCGCACCAGCGCGCACATCGATCGAGGTTTTCGGTGACTTCGCGCCGGCTCTTGGCGCGGCCTTCGCCGAGGCCGCCGCGGCCGACCGGCTGCTGTTCGGTTTCGCCGAACACATCATGACCTCGTACTTCATGGCGTCTTCGACCGGGCTTCGGCGCCGGTTCGATCAGCCGACCGGACGCGTCGAGATCAACGGCAAGTCGGCGGATCTGTCCCGGTCGGCCTGGGTCGGCGTACAGACTAAGAACTTCGCCGACGTCGACGTCCAGTCGTTGTCCGCGGAGCTGGCAAAGCGCTTGGACTGGGCGGCCAACCGCATCGACCTTCCGGCCGGACGATACGAGACCTTGCTGCCGCCAGGCGCGGTTGCCGATCTGATGATCTACGCGTACTGGACGTCGTCAGCTCGCGACGCCGAGGAGGGGCGCAACGTGTACTCGGCCAGCGACGGCGCGACCCGGATCGGCGAGAAGCTGTCGCCGTTACCGCTGTCGCTGCGCTCGGACCCGTCAGAGCCCGGGCTGGAGTGCGCGCCGTTCGAGATCGCGACATCGTCCTCGGCTGCCCTGCAGTCGGTGTTCGACAACGGCGCACCGATCGGTCCTACGTCCTGGATCAGCGATGGAGTGCTCACGAACTTGGTTCGCACCCGCAACTGGGCACAGCGCACCGGGCAGGCCTACGTTCCGCTCATCGACAACCTCGTTCTCGAGGTCGGCGCTCAGGCGGACGGTTCTGAGTCCTCCCAAATAGGCTCGCAAATAGGCACAGCAATGGGCACAGCGACCCTGGACGACATGATTGCCTCGACCGAGCGTGGGCTGCTCCTGACCTGCCTTTGGTACATCCGCGAGGTCGACCCGCAAACCCTGTTGCTGACCGGTCTCACCCGAGACGGGGTGTATCTGATCGAGAACGGCCAGGTCGTCGGTGCCGTCAACAACTTCAGATTCAACGAGTCCCCGGTCGACCTGCTGGGCCGGATCACCGAAGTCGGGCAAACCGTGCACACGCTGCCTCGCGAGTGGAACGACTACTTCACCCGAACCGCCATGCCAGCGGTCCGGGTCCCTGACTTCAACATGTCGACGGTGAGCCAAGCCTCATAGCCACCCGAAATACCTCTCGATTCGACCATTCTGGACGCGCCTTGAGGCAGTTCTGACCCACGATCCAACGGTTCGGACTCACGAATTGTGGTGACTCGGTGTGACACCTGTGACGCGCGACGCACTGTGACCGTCGCATTTCGACGTCAGCCAGGTCACTGTGTGAGGAGAGACGCATCGGTAAATTTGTGCATGTAAGCGCTGCCAGCGGTTACTTTCGGTTATCCCATCGCGGGGACCGAAGATCACCAGCTCGTATCGTCGTCGATAGGTTCTGATGTTCAACGATCCGTGATTGCCCGAATCGAGGACTGTCTCTTTCTAGAACGGTCTGAATCCAGTCAATGTCGACTGCCAAGGAGTGCACCCCATGACAGCCACTTTCGATCTCGAGAAAGCCCCCACCGCCCACGTCGAACTGCTGCGCTGGGTACGTGAAACCGCCGAACTGACACAGCCGGACAAGATCGTCTGGTGCGACGGAACGCAGGACGAGTGGATTCGGATCACCGACGAGCTCGTGGCCGCTGGCACCTTCGTGCGGCTCAACCCTGACAAGAAGCCGAATTCCTTCTACAGCGCGTCTGATCCGTCCGACGTTGCTCGAGTCGAAGATCGCACGTTCATCTGCTCGGTCGACCCGTCCGACTGTGGTCCGACGAACAACTGGATGGACCCGGGCGACATGAAGGCCCTGCTCACCGAGCGCTTCCGTGGCTCGATGCGCGGCCGGACGATGTACGTGATCCCGTACTGCATGGGTCCACTGAACGCAGCGCAGCCCATGCTCGGTGTCGAGTTGACCGATTCCGCCTACGTCGTCGCCTCGATGCACATCATGACCCGGATGGGCGCCAAGGCACTTGAACTGTTCACCAAGGACGGCGTCGACCAGGCTTACGTCGCTGGCCTGCACTCGGTCGGCGCTCCGCTGGCCCCAGGTGCCCAGGACGTCAAGTGGCCCTGCAACGAGACCAAGTACATCGTGCACTTCCCCGAAGATCGTGCCATCTGGTCCTACGGCTCGGGCTACGGCGGCAACGCCTTGCTGGGTAAGAAGTGTCATTCCCTGCGGATCGCCTCCGTTCAAGCACATGACGACGGCTGGCTTGCCGAGCACATGCTCATCCTGAAGCTGACCAACCCGCAACAGAAGTCCTACTTCATTGCGGCCGCTTTCCCGTCCGCGTGTGGCAAGACCAACCTTGCGATGCTCGAGCCGACGCTGCCGGGCTGGAAGGTCGAGACCGTCGGTGACGACATCGCGTGGATTCGCTTCGGCGAGGACGGCCGGATGTATGCCGTCAACCCCGAGAACGGCTTCTTCGGCGTGGCACCCGGCACCGGGTGGTCGACGAACGGCAACGCGATGCGCACCATCGCCAAGGGCAACTCGCTGTTCACCAACGTCGGGCTGACCGATGACGGTGATGTCTGGTGGGAAGGCATGGGTGACGCGCCGGAGCACCAGACGACCTGGAAGGGCGAGTCCTGGGACAAGACGGCGGCCGCCGCTTCCGGGTTGCTCGCATCGCACCCGAACGCCCGGTACTGCACGCCGATGGAACAGTGCGACACCAAGGCACCCGAGTGGGACGACCCGAAGGGTGTGCCGCTCGACGCGATCTTCTTCGGCGGCCGTCGCCGTGACACGGTGCCGCTGGTGACCGAGGCGCGCGATTGGCAGCATGGCGTGTTCATGGGCGCCACGCTCTCGTCCGAGACCACCGCAGCCGCGGTCGGTCAGGTCGGCGTGGTACGCCGCGACCCGATGGCGATGCTGCCCTTCCTCGGCTACCACGCAGGCGATTACCTCAACCACTGGATCGGTATCGGCAAGAGCGCCGACGCAGTGAAGCTGCCGAAGATGTTCTACGTGAATTGGTTCATCCGCAACGATGAAGGCAAGTTCGTCTGGCCAGGTTTCGGTGAGAACGTCCGGGTCCTGAAGTGGGCGATGGAACGCATCGAGGGCAAGGCGGCCGCTGTCGACACCCCGATCGGTCTGGTGCCGGCGCCGGGCGCGCTCGACATCAACGGCCTGGACGTGTCCGATGAGGACATGGACGTCGCCGTCGCAGTCGACCTCGACAAGTGGCGAAATGAGATTCCGGGGATCGAAGAGTGGTTCGCCAAGATCGGCGACAAGCTCCCCAGCTCACTGAGCGACGAACTCGAATCTCTCAAGCAGCGCCTCGGCTAACCCATTCAGCGAATTGTGTAACGCTCGGCGCCGTATCGGTGCCGAGCGTTACACGATTCTGGGGGTTAGGGCGGGGTGGTCGGCTCCGAACCCGTCAGCGACGAAGACCACCGTCTCGAACACAATCGGACGAGCCTGGTCGCTGGACCAGGCCGAGCCGGTGGCGTCGCGCAGAACCCCGGCCAGCATCGTCCAGGCCAGCAAGTCCTCGAGGACGAGGGCCTCGGCGCCGGACCACAACAGGGCGATCCGGTCGGTGCCCGGCCAGTAGTCCGCGAGATCGGAGAGCCCGTCCGCGAACGCGTCCAGATTGGTGCCAGCGGTCGCAGGCAGCCGCAGGGCATTCGCGAGCGAGGCGTAAACGGCATGCCGGTTCGCTACCGCACCGGTGTGCACCCCGACCGGCTGGTAGCCGGCCGTCGAGACCGTATTGCGAACCACCCCTTCGCTTCCCGCGGCCGCGATGTACAAACCTTGTCCGCGCAGCCAGGGCAGCAGCTCGGCAATCGAGGTCCAGCCGGTCATAGCGACGAGTCGCCTTCCGGGCCCATGCAAATCAGATGAGCCACCAGTGCAGTCCAACCGGTCTGGTGTGATGCACCGAGCCCGGCACCGGTGTCTCCGTTGAAGTACTCGCTGAAGGTCACGTGCGATCCCGACCACAACGGCCCCGCCCCGATATCGCGCGGATCGCCAGGGCGGCCACCCTCCGGCCTTGACCGGAACAGCTCGATCAACCTGTCATGCAGCGCATCGGCAATCTCAACCAACGTGAGCTTGTTGTCCGACCCGGTTGGAAAGGCGAGTCTGATATCGGATCCGGCACCCGCACCGAAGGTCCGAAGGGCATCGGCCAGTAGCACGTTGACCGGAAACCAGATCGGTCCACGCCAGTTGGAATTACCGCCGAACATTGCGCTTTCTGACTCCGCGGGGACGTAGGAGATGGACATCAGCCGGCCCTCGATGTCCACCTCGTACGGCTCGCGGTACGCCGCCGAGAGCGACCGAAGCCCGTACGGCGAGAGGAACTCGTCCTCGTCCAGCGCTCGTGAGAGGACCAACACAGCCCTGTCTGTATCGACCAGCGCCAGCGTCAGATGTTGCCCGTTGGCACCGTGCGTTGTCACCAGACTCTTCAACAGTTGCGGTCGGCGGCGTTGCAGCCAGCGAACCCGGGCGGTGAAATCGGGCAGCTCGGTCGTCACCCAATTCTGCGCGACCGCCACCGCCAGCAGAGGTAACAACCCAACCACACTGCGTACCGGCAGCGGCTGATAGGTGTTGTCGGGGTGGACGAGAACGTCGTAGAAGAAGCCGTCTTTGACGTCCCACAGCGAGACGTTCTGGCTGCCGAACGTCGAAAGGGCTTGTGCGATAGAGAGAAAGTGTTCGAGAAACTTCGTCGCCGTATCGTCCCAGGCACTGTCGTGGCGTGCCAACTCGAGCGCGATCTGCAACATCGATAAGCAGTAGAAGGCCATCCAACTCGTCGCGTCGGACTGCTCCAGGCGGTGGCCTGCGGGTAACGGTGCGGACCGGTCGAAGAAACCGATGTTGTCCATGCCGAGAAAGCCGCCTTCGAACAGGTTCGATCCGTCGGCGTCTTTGCGGTTGACCCACCACGAGAAATTGAGCAGCAGTTTGGTGAACACCCGCACGAGAAAGTCCCGATCCGTTCGGCCGTCCGTACAGTAGACGTGCCAGGTGGCCCAAGCGTGGACGGGCGGATTGACGTCATCGAACGCCCATTCGTATGCGGGCAATTGGCCATTCGGGTGCATCGCCCACTCCCGGCACAGCAAGATCAGCTGATCCTTCGCGAACGCCGGGTCGATGTGGGCGATCGTAACGCAGTGAAACGCCAGATCCCATGAGGCGAACCACGGGTATTCCCACTCGTCCGGCATCGAGATGACATCGGCCAGGTCGAGGTGAGGCCAGCCGACGTTGCGGGCGCCCCGCATCGTCCGCTCCGGCGGTGCCTCAGGTTGCGCGGGGTCACCGTCCAGCCAGTCCTCGATCGCATAGCGATAGAGCTGCTTTCCCCAAAGCAACCCAGCGAACGCGCGCCGCGCAATGACGGCATCACCCTCGGAGGTATCAGCAGGAATGACCTCGCCGTAGAACTCGTCCGCCTCGCCCAACCGGTCTGCGAATACCGCGTCGAAGGCCGGCCCGAACGAGCGGTCAGGCAGGCTCTCGGCGCGAAGCCGCAACTCGACGGTGACTGAACTAGCTGGCGAAATATCGTCAAAGTGGTACCAGAACGCCGCCTTCGTACCGCGGCCGTCCGGGTTCACTGCCGCCGGGTCTTGCGAAACCACCCGCCTGTTGAAGGCGTCCTTCGGGTATTGCGACGGGTTTTCCGCTGTGCCGAAAAGGGCAACCGAATCGGTCTCGTTGTCACAGACCAGCACCTCGGGCACGGCCGCCGTCGTCGAGGCCGCGAGCACGTATCTTCCGAGAAAGGCATGCTCGGCTGCGACCGCGCGAAGATCGCCATCGGAGACGCTCGGCGGATCGAGCCGGCTCAACGACGGTCGTCGATCGTCCCGGCCCCAGGCCCAGGTGTTGCGAAACCAGAGCTGCGGCAACAAATCCAACGGCGCGGCGTCGGGTCCGTGGTTGGTTGCGGTGATCCGGATGCAGATGTCATCGGGCGAGGCTTTGGCGTACTGCACGACGACGTCGAAGAACCGGTCGTCATCGAGCACCCCGGTGTCATTCAGTTCATATTCCGGCTGGTCGCGTCCGCGGCGGCCGTTCTCTGCCACCAGATCGTCATACGGATAGGCCGCCTGCGGGTAGCGGTACAGCCACTCGGCGTAGGAATGAGTTGGCGTGGCGTCGACCGCCCACCAATACTCCTTGACGTCTTCGCCGTGATTGCCTTGCGGATTGGTCACGCCGAACAGTCGCTCCTTCAGGCGATCGTCCTTGCCGTTCCAGAGCGCGACTGAGAAGTTGAGGAAACCGTACCGATCGCAGATGCCGCCAAGGCCGTCTTCGCCCCAACGGTAGGCCCGCGAATGTGCTTGTTCAAAAGGGAAGTACGCCCAGGCATCACCGTCAGCCGAGTAGTCCTCGCGGACCGTGCCCCATTGCCGACCGGAAACGTAGGGACCCCACAACCGCCAGGGATCGGATGCCCCAGGTGATTCGGCAAGCCTGGCGTGCTCGGCACTGCGTATCTCGTGTCTGAGGGGGGTGGTTTCGGCCGCTGCGTGCCTACCTGCTGACGGGCTCAAAGCTGCTCAGCGCCCGCGCTCGGGACTGTTGTGCGAATCGGCTTGCGCTAACGGGCCAGACTCCCGGCCGCCGCGAAGTCGCTTGGGTTCGTCTCTGCGACGGCGACGTTCCATCAGCAGGTCTTGACCCACTGTGAGAATCACGCGGCGTTTGAAGACAGCGCACGGTTCACGGCCCGCACCGCGTTGCTGCGGGCCGCCGACAGCGCCTTCCGAGCGCGCGGCGTCATCGGTCACCCTCGAATCATGGCATGTTCTCCCCGTCCAGCCAGCCCACCTGGCCGTCCGGCGACCAGAAGGCGAGATAGGTGCCGTAGGACGGCGCGAAACACTGGTCCATCGACTCGGCGAGCGGCCCAGCTGGGCCCTGAACGAGCCGCACCTGTCGGTCAACCGCGGTAACAGCACGGCCGGCCCCAGTTTTGGCCAGCGCGCCCCAGTCCAGCCTTGGCCGGTGCCAGCGCGGCGTTCCGGGCGGCGGTGCAGGCTGGCGGCCCTGCTTGCGCCCCCGGGCATAGGTACGCACCGTGTCGACGCCATAGGTCGAGCCGTCCACCGTCCACACTCTCATCGACCAGCCATCTCGTGGGCCGCCGATTTCATAGAGCAGACCGACGCCGGAGATATCGCCGAGGGCCAATGTCCGTGACCGGTGGAAAGTCCGCGGCAAGACGAGCGTGCTCGTCCGAAGTAGCGGCCTTCGCAGGACTTCACGCCCGGAAAGGGCGAGCAGCGGGAAGCTCGCCAGGCAGACGGCCGCGCCGGTGATTCCGAACCATAGCGACGAATCGAGGATGCCGTGGACCAGCAGGTACACGCCGAGCGGGAAACACACTGCGCCGAGCGCGACGGTGAGCCAGCTCTCCCAGTGGGCCGGGAGTCGCTGGACCAGCGGGTCGTCACTCTGCACCAGCCGAGTCTGACAGTAGGAAAAGCAGTTGCCGCACCCGACTAGGGTTGATCAATCGTGAGCGACGATCCAGTACTTCAGTCCGAGCGGGCGCAGCTGGAATTGGCACGAGCCTGCCTGGTGCAGATGCGAAAGGACGCCGAGCGGATTGCCGATTACGGCGTAGATGCGCTGGCGAGCGAGAGCCTTGGGCGCATGCGTGCCGCCCGCATCGAATATCTCAGCTCCGACAGCGATGCGCCGCCGTTCTTCGGCCGGATCGACCGAGATCGCGACGCCGACAGCCCCAGTCGCCCCACCCCAGCGGCGGCAGCAACAACGTCGGCCGTCGAGGTTTTCCACATCGGTCGGCGCCACTTGCGCGACGATCTCGGGGATCCGGTAGTGATCGACTGGCGGGCGCCGATTGCGCGCCCCTTCTACCGGGCGACGCCCGCGGACCGACAAGGCGTCACCTTGCGCCGACGGTTCGGGTTCAGCACGCCCACGGCATCGGAAATCGCTGAGCTCACCTCCTACGAGGACGAGCATCTGGACGCCGGCGAAAACCTCGGTCTGGCATCGGACCTCCTCCGCGAGGAGATCGAACGTCCCCGCGTTGGTCCGATGCGTGACATCGTGGCCACTATCCAGCCTGATCAGGACGAGCTGGTGAGAGCCACGCTCGACACGTCGCTGTGCATTCAGGGCGCGCCCGGCACCGGCAAGACCGCCGTAGGGCTGCACCGCGCCGCGTATCTGCTTTACACCTACCCAGAGCGCCTGCGCCGCTCCGGCGTCCTCGTGGTCGGCCCGAACACCGCCTTTCTGCGCTACATCGCGCAGGTGCTGCCGGCACTCGGAGAGAGCGGCATTACCCAAACGACCGTCGGCGAGCTGGTGGCGGACGGCCGCGCCCGGGCGAGCACTAAATCGCCCACCAAACCACCCACCGTACGGGACGAACCGGTCGAGGTGTCGATCCTCAAAGGCGATGCCCGGATGGCAGACGTACTGCGCCGAGCAGTCTTCAGCCACGTGAAGAAGCCCAGCGACGATGTCGTCGCGATCGTCGGGACCAAGCGTTACCGAATTCAGATCGAACGGGTCAAACGCTATGTCGATGACGCCCGGCGCTCACTGGCAGCCGGCGAGCTGCGCTGGGATTCCGCCCGCGAACGGTTGCAGATGTTGCTCGCGCAGGATGTCCGGCGCCAGCGCGAAGATGCCGGCGGCGCGCCTTCTGACACCGAGACACGCAAAGTTGCCCGCTCGGCGGCCGTCAAGGCCTTCATCGACGAGGTGTGGCCGACCATCGATCCCCGTGACCTCCTGACCCGGCTGTACACCGACGAAGCATTCGCACGTCGCTGTGCAGGATCGGTCCTGTCCGATGATGAGCTGGCATTGCTCCGCTGGCCTCAGGCCCCCAAGTCGGCACGCACCGCGAGATACTCCTTCGCCGACAGCGTCTTGCTGGACGAGCTGCGCGGGCTGATCACAGCCAACGATCAGTACGTCCACGTCGTGGTCGACGAGGCCCAGGATTTGTCGGCCATGCAGTGCCGCGCGGTGGCCCGGCGCTGCCCGATCGGCTCGGTCACCGTGCTGGGCGATCAGGCGCAGGCCACCGCTCCGTGGGCGACCGGATCCTGGCTCGCGACGATGACGCATCTGGGTCAACCCGAAGCTCCGGTCCGTCCGCTCACGATCGGCTATCGGGTGCCCGGCGAAGTACTGACGGTGGCGAACCGGCTGTTGCCGTTCATCGCAGCCGAGGTGCCGGCCGCGACATCGGTCCGCGCGGGTGCCGATGCCCTCACCTATTCGGCGGACCTCGTCGCCGCCGTCCGCCGCTGTCTGGCCATCGAGGGATCGATTGCGGTGATCGTGCCCGACAGTTCGGTGTCCGCCGTTTCCGATGTGTTGGCGGCGGCCGGCATCGCGGCGGGATCCCTCGACGACGACGCTACGTCGCGGGTCACCGTCGTTGCGGCCACTGCGGCCAAGGGTCTGGAATACGACTCGGTGGTGCTGCTCGAGCCGGCCGAGATCGTTGCGGCCGAGCCGAACCGGGTCGCCGGGTTGCGTCGGTTGTACGTGGCGTGGACGAGAGCGGTTTCCCGGTTGGCCGTGGTCCACCAGCAACCGCTGCCGCCCGAGCTCGCCTAACCCCCCTTTTTCGGCGAATCGTGTAACGCTCGGCACCGCATCGATGCCGAGCGTTACACGATTCGAGGGGTTTGCGGGGTCAGCGAACCGCGAGCCAGGCATCCCACGCGTCGAGCGCGGCTTTCGGATCCCGTCGGCCGACCCCGATCCGAAACCGATCGGTCGGCGTCGAGGTCAACTCGGAGCGGTAGACGCTGGCTGGCAGCAACAGCACGCCAGCCTGGTCGACGAGGCTTGCGCACATGGCTTCAACGCCATCAGCGCCGAGATACCGCGGATAGGCCACGCAACCGCCTTGGGGCGGTTGCCATTCGAACGTGTCAGCGTGGCGGGCGAAGAACTCGTCAAAGACAGGCAGGTTGTCGGCGATTATCTGTCGATTTCGGTCCAAGATCCGCTCGCGTGCTCGTAGCGCGATGAGCGCCAACACCTCGCTCGGTGCCGCGTTGCAGATCGAGGTGTAGTGCTTGGCCCGTTCCAGACGATCAAGGACGCTCCGGTCGCGGCATGCGATCCAGCCGATGCGGAGTCCTGGCAGTCCATAAGCCTTGGACATCACGTTCAGCGAGAGGGCCGCGGACGACAAATCGGCGGCTTGCGCCAGCGGCCGACTCGGGTGCTGCTCCAGCCCGCGGTAGACCTCGTCGCTGAAGAGGTGGATGCCCCGGTCATCGCACAATTCTGCGAGTCGTCGCCAGCTCTGCGGGTCGGGCACCGCGCCGGTCGGGTTGTTCGGAAAGTTGACCGAGACCAGTCGGGTCGTCGGGCGGAGCGCAGCCGCGACCTCGTCGACGTCCAACGTCCAACCGGCAGCCGGCCGCAGCGCCACCCCGGTGACCTCACAGATCGAACTGGGCACGGTCTCGGCCGCCTGGTAGTTGGGCGTGATCACGACGGCATGGTCACCAGGATCGAGCAGAACCTGCATGGCCAAATACAGAGCCTCTTCGGCGCCCGCGAAGCAGAGCACGTCCTCGGCGGACAAGCCGTCGTAGGTAGCTGCGATCGCCTCTCGGAGCGCCAGCAGTCCGTAGGTTTCGGTGTAGCCGAGATCCAGCGTCTCCCAGCGCGCGCGGCCGTCTTCATCGGCGAGTTCGAGCAGTTCGGACACCGGCATGGTCTGAGCATCGGAGGCAGTCAGGTGATACCGAGCGCGAAACTCCCACTTGGAGAAGTACGTCTCGAGGCGGAAGTCAGGAAGCATCGGTCTTTGGACTCCGTTCCGCGGTTCGCTACTTGTACCGGAACCCGTCGAGGAACCGGCGGAACACTCCACCTTGGGGCGCCAGCGGGGTGCTCGGTGGCGGGACCGTTGCTCGCTGGCGGGCAATCGGCTTGTCGTAGTCGGTGCGCGCAATCGCATCGATCGTTTGCTCGTCATCGAAGTCGTCCGAACCGTCGATCACCGGCACGAAGCCGACCAGAACGCCGTCGCGCATGACGTTGGCTTCCAACTCGGCGGTGCCGTCGGTGTCCCAGATCGCCTCCCTGCCGTCGCCGAGCGAGACCTGAATGCCAAATTGGTACACACCGGCGCGGGCCATCTGGGCGTTGATTCCCCGTGCTCTCAATGCGTCGGTAACTCTTCTGGCCCGATTTTCTTCCATCGAATCAAAGTACCGAGTCAGGCTGAGAACTGGCTTACCGGCACCGCCAGGCACTCGCCCATCGGCACCGCCAGGCACTGGCCTATCGGCACCGCCAGATCAAGCACGCGCGGCCGCGGCCAGAGCCCGCACGGTATCGGCGATGCGCTCGCGAATCGCCGGCGAGTGGACCAGACCGTCCTCGCCGACGTCAGGACGCCCGACGGGAATCGCGGTACAGGCGTCCTCAACGATGGTCGTTCCGGCGTAGCCGAGCACGATTCGCAGCGATGCGTGCGCGTTCTGGGCACCGCCGCCGGCTGAGGCATTGATCCAGCCGACTGGCTTGCCGTACATCTCGCCGCCGCCGATCGTCCAATCGAGCAGGTTTTTGAAGGACCCCGGTAGCGCGCCCGCGTACTCGGGCGTGCAGAACAACACCGCCTCGCAGGACCCGAGCGCCCTACGCAACTCGGTGACCGAACCCGGCAAGGGATCACGGTCATCGTCGGGGTTGAAATGCGGCAGGTCGGCCAACCCCGGATAGAGCGCCATCGCGACGGCGGCCACCGCCTCGTCACCGTTGCCGGGCGATTCGGTCAATTCGGCTGCCGTTCGCAACACAGCCTCGTTGGTCGATCCCGCTCGCAGGCTGCCACAGACCAGCAGGATGCGCACTGTCGCGGTCGGCGTGGTCGGACCAGCAGGATCGCCATCAGCACTCACTTGAGCAGGCTAACGTGACGCCATGACCCGACTCGAGGAAATTGCCGACCGCGATGGCTGGCTGTGCTGGCTCTGCGATGAGCCTGTGGATCCGCAGATGTCGGTCAACGACGCTCGCGGGCCAAGCGTCGACAGCCTGACCGCCACCCCGAAGTCCGGCAAGACCGGCCGAGCCAAGGGCAACAGTGATCCGACGGGGGAGCGCCTGGCCCACCGCGGCTGCAACACCAAGAAGGGTGCCATCAAGCCGGTGGTCCCCTGGCCGAATCGGCTCTTCGTTTCCGATCCGGCCCCGCTCATCGGCGTTGCCGAGCGGCTCAGCCGCAAGGGCGGCCGCGAGGTCGTCGCACGCTGCCCGAGCGAGCAGGACGCTGCCGACACCGCGGATTGGCTGGTCGACCGGTTCTCCCGCCTTGCCCCGCAACTATCGATCAGCGCGTCGGTGCAGCCTGGTGGTGGTCAGTTCATGGTCGCGCTCGCCACCGAATAACCCCGGAACGAATAACCCCTGAACGAATAACCCTGGAACAGAGCCCGGCTGCCCGGATCAACGATGCGGTGCGTCTGATCGCCGCCGCTGCAACGTGAACTGCTCGAACACCGAAAGCTCTCCGTGCGGCTTGTTCACGTTGTAATACGTGACGTGCAGGCTGGTCAGGTCACCGGCGTGCCGCCCCGGGTCGACAGTGAACGCCGCGAAACCGTAGGGGTGTTCGAGGTCGCGAACACCCGTCCACACCGCTTGTTCCTTCACGTAGGTCGACGTGCGCTTGCCGTTCGAACCGGCGGTAGCCGACACCGCGGTGATCACCTTCGCCGTACCGTCCTTGAAGAAGGCCTGGTTGGTGGTGCCCGAGACACCGCCGCCACCGAGAATCATGTGGACGGTGCCCATCGACGTGTCGATGACCTCGGTCGCGTGTGAGGCCGGGTTCGGGGTCAGCGTCTCGCTGCCCGGCACCACTCCGCGTACGGCGAGCGAGCGTTCGTAGTTGTGCTCGTGGCCGCAGACCACGAGGTCGACGGAGTATTTGTCGAAGAGCGGCCCGTACGCCTGGCGCAGTCCGAGATCGGCACCATTGGCGTCTGAAGAACTGATCATGACCTGGTGCATCGCGACAACGATCCAGTCGATGTCCTTCGATGATCTCGCTTTCTTCAGCTCCCGTTCCAGGAACGCAAGCTGCCGGCCGCCTGAGTACCCGTGGATGTACACGTCCCCGCCGTCCTGCAGCGCGATGTCGTCGTTCTGCAACACGACGACGCGCACTGAGCCGACGGTGAAGGCGTACCAGAGATTGTCGACCTCGGCGTCGGTGTCAGTCGATGGAAGCTGGAAGTACGTCTGGTACGCGCCCAGTCCGATCGGGCCGTTGGCCTTTTCGATCTCGTGGTTGCCCGCCGCCGGCATCCACGGTCGGAACCGGGTCGAGCGGGTGTTGTTGGTGAAGAAATTGTTCCAGGTGCGCACCCGGTCCACATCGAGGTTGGCGTAGCAGAGGTCGCCGTTGAGCAGATGAAACAGCGGTGCGACCTTCTCGATGCCGGTAACGATGTCCTTGGTCGCGGGCGTCGAGTTGGCATCCAGCGCCACCGTGCCGTCGGCAGCCCACGTGACCTGGGGAGCGGACTGATCACCGAAGCTGGTGAAGGTGAAGGGGGCCCGGCCGGATGGTGCGGTCCGGAACGAGCCGGAATCGGGGCCGGCGCCGTCGTGCTGAGCCGCATAGATGTAGTCGGTGTTCGGGCGCAGGCTGCGCAGCCGCGCGTGATGGACGTAAACGACCCGACCGGACGCGCCGTCAACGTACTGTTCGCTGCTCGCTTTCGCAGACGAGCCGAAGCCGTGGTCGAGCGTGCCGTACATGACGCGCGGGTTCGCGACCGCCGTATCTGTCAACCAGGAGACGACCATTTCTCGCGTCGGGTCCGCTCCGAAGGTGAGGTGCAGTCCCTGGACGGGTCCGGTGCCGCTCGAACCGGGAGTGGGGTGAAAGGCCGTGCTGCCGACCGCCTCGTCACTTGCGGTGCTCGCTGAAGCTGCTGTGCTGCCGAGCAACGGCGTAGCTGCCACCGCGGCACCAACCGTTCCGAACAGACCGAGCGCGTGTCGGCGGCTCAAACCATGGCGGGACTGATCATCAGATGACTCGGACGTTTGGTCGTTGACGCTTGCTTCGTCGTTCACAGATCCTCCTGAATCGGCATGGCCTTACTCCCAGAGAAATTAGGAGGCGCAACCGAAACTGAGGTGAACACGATCTGCACATCATGCGGCGAATTGCCGGTATTAGGACGTCGGTTTGACCGTCACTTTGCCCGAGGGCTTTGGGGTCACTTTGTCAGCGGGGCCGCTTGGCGTTTTCCCGCTTGCTCCCGCCGTACCGCTGAGTCCCGCCGCCGTACCGCTGGCTCCCGCCGTACCGCTGACTCCCGCCGTACCGCTGGCTCCCGCCGTACCGCTGGCTGGCGTGACTGGACCCGGCCCAGCTCGGAATGGGCCGGTGTCACTCGGACAGAGCGGGTACGTCCAGGTCTGGTTCTGGCCGTCCGGCCCGGTCCCAGGCGCGATCTCACCGTTGCTGCAATAGGTGTTCCCGAGCTGGATCGGGTTGCCACTCTGATCGAACAGCCGCGCGCCGTTGACCGGCTTGCCGTCCTGGTCATAGACGTAGATGTCGCCGACGTTCGCATACGGCGATGAGTAGGCGTCCGGCGGCCCGCTGTAGGCGTAGGCCGTACCGCCCACGTTGTTGGCAAGCACAGCTATGCCCCAGACGGCGATGATGACGCTGGCCGCAACCGTCGCGCGGCGTGCCCAGCGCGCAAATCTCAGCGATCGCCTGCCGAGCCAGACCGAAGCGGCCACGAGCACGACGGTCAGGACGAAGCCCACCAGCGAATTGCCGCCCAGACTCGGGACGAACCCGTGCCAGGTGTCACGGTTGTGGGCGCCGGAGAGGAACTGCGCCACGATCCAGCCGCGTAACACCCACCAGCCAGGACGTACCGCACGGAACAGGTCGGTCAACCGCGGGTAGGCGAAGAAGCGTCCGGCGCGGTGATCGAGTCGGTCTGCGGCGTCAGCGGCCCGAGTCAGCCAGCGACCGAGGGTGACCTGCACCGTCGCGATGCGGGCCGTTGCCGGTGCGGGGCCGGAGAGATCCGGCTCGAGGCCCGCCGCGGCCAGCAATTCGGTCGCGTAGATCTCCGGTTCGCCCAGCCGGTCGCGCAACGACGTACGCCCCTCGGTCGTCTCGCCGAACTCCGCGCTGAGTTCGGCATGAACTTCGGCGAGATGGTCGGGCAGGTCCTCCAGCAGGTCATCGCGAGTTTCGGGAGCGAGGCCCGCCAGCGCGTTTCGTACCCGCTCGTAATATTCCTCGATCTCGACCGTCGAAGTAGTGGTCGCTGGCACGCTCATCAGGCGGCTGCCTTTCCGTCCAGAAGCTTGTCCATCGACAACGCGAATTCGCGCCAGACCTTGCTCGAAAGCTCGAGCTGCCCTCGACCGGCCTTGTTCAGGGCGTAGTACTTACGGTGCGGACCCTCTTCGCTCGGTACCACATAAGTCGTGAGCGAACCGGCTTGAAAGAGCCGCCGCAGGGTGCCGTACACCGAGGCGTCGCCGATTTCGTCCATCCCGGCGGTGCGCAGTCGCCGGACGATGTCATAGCCGTAGCCGTCCTCATCGCGCAGTACCGCCAGCACGGCAAGATCGAGTACTCCCTTGAGGAGCTGGGTGCTGTCCATGCGAGGAGGGTACTACGCAATCCGCAGTACCATCAAGAGCGTAGTACGGCGTGTTTCGCACTAGTTACAACGCGCGCTGTCGAATCGCGTTTAACGCCCGCGACGTGGAAACTCATGCCACTATGAGCTGTAGCGGTCAGCGTCGATCCGTCACCCCTGGGGCGCCGCCAACCGCGAACTGAGAGCATCAGACGCAAAGGCAGCACCCGGCGGCGATCCCGCGAACGGTGCTCGAGACGCGAGGAGCGAAGATGACGTTGCACGGGCACGTCCCGCCGGAGCCGGATTTGGTTCAGCTTCTGACCCCCGAGGGCGTGCGGGTCGACCATCCTGACTTCCCGCTCGAGATCACCGACGACGAGATCAAGTCGCTCTACCGAGATCTCGTGTTGGTACGCCGATTCGATGGCGAAGCGACCGCACTCCAACGCCAGGGCGAGCTCGGCCTCTGGGCCTCCTGCCTTGGTCAAGAAGCGGCGCAGGTCGGTGCTGGGCGTGCCCTTCGAACGCAGGACATGGCGTTTCCGACCTACCGAGAGCACGGCGTGGCCTGGTGCCGCGATGTCGATCCGGTGACCTTGCTCGGCATGTTCCGCGGCGTCAGCCTCGGCGGCTGGAATCCGAACGAGAACAACTTCAACCTCTACACGATCGTGCTCGGCGCACAGACTCTGCACGCAGTCGGCTATGCGATGGGGGTGGCCCGCGATGGCGCGGTCGGCACTGGTGAGCCTGCACGCGATACTGCCGTCCTGACCTTCTTCGGCGACGGAGCCTCCAGCCAGGGCGACGTCAACGAGGCCTTCATCTGGGCCGCGGCCGCGAATTTGCCGGTGGTCTTCTACTGCCAGAACAACCAGTGGGCGATCTCGGAGCCGGTCGAGCGACAGACCCGGGTGCCACTCTTCCAGCGCGCTTCCGGTTTCGGTTTCCCCGGTATTCGGATCGACGGCAACGACGTGCTGGCCTGTCTTGCGGTGAGCCGGATGGCGCTGAACGAAGCCCGCTCAGGCCAAGGACCGACCCTGATCGAGGCGTTCACCTACCGGATGGGCGCACACACGACATCGGACGATCCGACCCGCTATCGCCTCAACGAAGAACTGGAGAAATGGAAGCTTCGCGACCCCATCGAGCGCGTCCGGGCTTACCTGATTCGCGAGGCCGGCGTCGAGCAGAGCTTCTTCGACGCCATCGAGGCGGAATCGGAGGAGTTGGCGCTGCGTATTCGTGATGCCTGCCGGGCGCTCGAGGACCCTGGCCCGCTGTCCGTCTTCGACAACGTCTACGTCGAAATCACCGACGAATTGTCTGAACAGCGCGAGGACTACGCCGACTACCTGGCTTCGTTCGAATCGGTGAGCGGGGCTGATCGCTGATGGCAACCTTGACGATGGCCGGCGCTCTGAACTCCGCTCTGCGCGAGCGACTCGAAGCCGACGACAAGGTCGTCATCATGGGCATGGACGTCGGCAAGCTCGGTGGCGTTTTCCGCATCACCGATGGCCTGCAGAAGGACTTTGGCGAGGACCGCGTCATCGACTCTCCGCTTGGCGAGTCGGGCATCATCGGCTCTGCGGTTGGCTTGGCGATCCGTGGCTACCGACCAGTGTGCGAAATTCAGTTCGACGGCTTCGTCTACCCAGCCTTCGATCAGATCGTCAGCCAGGTCGCGAAGATGCATAACCGGTCACTCGGTCAGGTGCGGATGCCGATCACGATCCGAATCCCGTACGGCGGTGGCATCGGTGCCGTCGAGCACCATTCGGAATCGCCCGAGGCCTACTTCGCCCACACAGCGGGACTGAAAGTGGTGACGTGCTCGAACCCGGCTGATGCCTACCTCATGCTCCGGCAGTCGATTGCCTCCGATGATCCGATCGTGTTCTTCGAGCCGAAGCGCCGATACTGGGGCAAGGGCGAGGTCGACGTGAGCGCGGGCTTCAGCTCCGATGACTCGGTGGCCTTGGGCCTGCACAAGGCCCGCGTGGCCCGGCCCGGCACCGACGCAACGCTCGTCGCATACGGCCCGATGGTTGCCACCGCGCTCGATGCTGCCAAGGCTGCGACCGAAGATGGCCGCGACATCGAGGTAATCGATCTTCGCTCGCTCTCGCCAATCGATACCGACACCGTGGTGGCTTCGGTGCAGAAGACGGGACGCCTCGTGGTCGTACACGAGGCCTCGGTGACGCTGGGCATGGGAGCCGAGATCGCTGCTCGGGTTCAAGAGCGGGCCTTCTACTCCCTCGAAGCACCAGTGCTGCGGGTGGGCGGTTTCGATACCCCGTACCCAGCGAGTCGGATCGAAGAGGAGTGGTTGCCAGACGTCGACCGCATCCTCGACGCGGTCGACCGCACATTCTCGTACTGACTCGCACGTATCGATTAGCTACCTACCAATTCGCTACGTACCAATGAGCAAGGACGCATCGATGGCTGAACTCAAACAATTCAAGCTGCCTGATATCGGCGAGGGCCTGACCGAGGCGGACATCCTGCGCTGGGACGTCAAGGTCGGTGACACGGTGGTCGTCAACCAGACCCTGGTCGAGGTCGAGACGGCTAAAGCCGCCGTAGAACTGCCCTGTCCTTTTGCCGGGACGATTGAGGAAATCTTCTTCGAAGAAGGCGCGACAGTCGACGTCGGCCAGCCCATCGTGAGCATCAAGGTTGGCAGTGGCGATCTCCCGACCGCGACCGGCGCGACCCTGACTTCGCCGGGTGCGCCTACGGCAGGCAGTGCTGGTGAGGACTTGGTGCCCACCCCGCCCGCAGACGGCGGCCTCGACTCTGGTGACGACGCTTCACAACCTAGTTCGACTAGCGGATCGGCCAACGGATCAGTCAACGGATCGGTTAGCGCTGGGTCGAGCGCCGCCGACAACGGCCGACAGGCTGTGCTGGTCGGTTACGGAGTGTCTGGCGAGCGAGGCCGTCGTCGTAAGCGCTCCCAGCCCGACGTCTCGCCCGCGCCGAGCGCCAACGACGTGTTCGGCGTGACTCCGGGCGCGCACGCTGCCAACGCAGTCGTGCGGCCGGCGCATGCCGTGCTCGCCAAGCCGCCGGTGCGCAAACTGGCCAAGAGCCTTGGCGTTGACCTGACCAGCGTCATCGCGACCGGCCCGAACGGCTCGATTTCACGGATCGACGTCGAAGAGGCCTCGAAGAGCCCAGTCGCAACCGCGAAGCCTGCGGATGGCCGCCGACCCGAGAATGTCCCCACCGGTGCGCGCGAGACGCGGATTGCCATCAAGGGCGTGCGCAAGCACACGGCCGCCGCCATGGTCAGCTCGGCGTTCACAGCTCCGCACGTCACCGAGTTCATCACGGTGGACGTATCGGAAATGATGGAGCTGCGAGATCGCGTTGCCGCGCGGCGCGAGTTCCAGAACGTGAAGGTGTCGCCGCTGCTCTTCGTCGCCCGTGCGGTGTTGTGGGCCGCGAACCGGACGCCGATCATCAATTCGACATGGGACGAGGCTGCCGCCGAGATCATCGTCAAGCACTACGTCAACCTCGGCATCGCCGCCGCGACCGATCGAGGTCTTATCGTGCCCAATATCAAGGGCGCCGAGACGATGTCGCTGCTCGAACTTGCCGAGGCCATCGCGTCGCTCACCGACATCGCTCGCTCGGGCAAGACGCCACCTGCGGACATGAGCGGAGGAACATTCACGATCACGAATGTCGGCGTCTTCGGGGTCGACACCGGCACCCCGATCATCAACCCTGGCGAGGCAGCGATCCTGGCGCTCGGCTCGATACGTCGACAGCCCTGGGTGGTGGGCACGGGCGCAGCTGAACGCATCGAGCCGCGCTGGATTACCCAGCTCGCGGTGTCATTCGATCACCGCTCGGTGGACGGTCAGCAGGGTTCACAATTTCTTGCCGACGTCGCCGCGATACTCCGCGATCCGGGCCTGGCGGTGCTGTAACCGGCTCAGATCGGTAGGCGGCCCAGATCGGTGACCGGCTCAGATCGGTAGCGAGGCTTCGATCGCAGTAACGACAGATGCGTCCTCTGGCTCGGTCCGGGGGTCGAACCGTGCCACTACCTCGCCAGACGGCCCGATCAAGAACTTCTCGAAGTTCCAGCGGATGTCACCGGTGTAACCCGATGCATCTGGGACCTCGACGAGCTCTTTGTACAGCGGATGCCGCCCCGCGCCGTTGACGTCGACCTTCTCCGTCAGCGGAAAGGTGACGCCGTAGGTCGCGGAACAGAATTCGGCAATCTCTTCGCTCGTGCCCGGTTCTTGCCCGGCGAACTGGTTACAGGGCACGCCGAGGACGGTGAAACCCTGACCGGCGAAGCGCTCCTGCAGTCGCTCGAGACCCTCGTACTGCGGCGTCAGTCCGCATTTGGAGGCCACGTTGACGATGAGGGTGGTAACGCCTGGCTGAGGGGCGAGGTTGGCGCTCGCGTCCGTCAGCCCAGCAATATCGATATCGAGAAGGCTCATGTGTCCACCTTAGGCACCGCGTTCGTCGGCTGGGCAGGCTCTGATCGGTGACGCCCGTCTCACCTCTCTTTGGAATGATCCCAGAGTGCGTGGCGTTAACCACATGTTGACTTAATAAATTGATCTGTTAGGCAGTCGGCGTAAAGTAGTTAATAGATCGAGGCCGTAGTACCCGGTTTGTCGAACGAAGCTAGACGTTTGATCGTTCAATGAGCCGGCCCCGATGAGACAGCGACGTCACTAGAGAGCCCGGCCAGACGGGCTTTTACCAAGGGGAGAAACATCATGACCAACATCAAGCAGAAGCTCCGCAGCCGCCGCAACGTTCGCCAGTTCGAGCGCGCACTCGACTCAGCCTCGCCCGCGATGCGTAGCGAGCTGATCGCACTTGCCGCTCGGCAGAACCTCGGCAACCGCTAAGCAACAGCAAAACCCTCGAATCGTGTAACGCTCGGCACCGTATCGGTGCCGAGCGTTACACGATTCGTGCGTTAGAAGGCGGTTTCGGCCACGTCCATCACGGCGAGGTCGGTACCTTCCACCACTTTGCGACGAGCGACCAGCTCCGGCAGGACAACCGCCGAGAAGAACTTCGCCACCGCGAGCTTGCCTTCGTAGAACGATCGGTCGGCGGCGATCGAGGTCGAGGCAGCCTGCTGGCCCGCATCGTCGAGGTTGTGCAGCGCGATCGAAGCCTGCCGCAGCAGCAACCAGCCGATCGCAAGATCGCCACAAGACATCAGCAACCGGGTCGTGTTCAACCCGACCTTGTAGACGTTGCGTTCGTCCTCGGCCGCCGACGCCAACTGAGCGGTCATCGCCTTTACCATCGCGGCGACCTCAGCAAGGGCCCGGCTGACCGCCTCGCGTTCGAGCTTGAGCCGGCCTTCGTCTGCAATCGAATCAAGGAACGATTGGATCTCAGCAGACAACGCGCCTAGCGCGACCCCCTTGTCGCGCACGATCTTGCGGAAAAAGAAATCCTGACCCTGAATCGCAGTCGTACCCTCATACAACGAGTCGATCTTGTTGTCGCGGATGTACTGCTCGAGCGGGTAATCCTGCAAGAAGCCGGAACCGCCGAACACCTGCAGCGCCTGCCCGAGCTGTTCGTAAGAGCGCTCCGAGCTGACTCCCTTGACGATCGGCAGCAGCAGGTCGTTCAGGCGCACATCGACCGACACTTCAACAGTCGCTGCGCCGGAATCTTCGCCGTCCGCCGCCGCACCAGCAGCCGCGGCGTGTTCGAAGTCGGCCATCTGGATGCGGTCCTGCACGCTCGCGGTGTAGAGGGCCAGCGCGCGCAATCCCTCTGCGTAGGCCTTCTGGGTCATGAGCTGGCGGCGAACTTCTGGGTGGTTGATGATCGTGACCCGCGGAGCTGTCTTGTCCGATGTCCGGGTCAGATCAGCGGACTGAACGCGGGTCTTGGCGTACTCGAGCGCGGCCAGGTAACCCGCTGAGAGCTCGGAATACGCCTTCGTCCCGACCATCATGCGCGCGTGCTCGATGACCTTGAACATCTGCGCAATACCGTCATGCACGTCGCCGAGGAGCCAGCCCTTCGCCGGGCGCTTGTCGCCGAAGGTGATCTCGCACGTTGTCGAGACTTTCAAACCCATCTTGTGCTCGACGTTGGTGACCAGCGCACCGTTGCGCTCGCCGAGCTCGCCGGTAGCCCAGTCGAACTCGTACTTGGGCACCAGAAAGAGCGACAGGCCCTTGGTTCCTGGCGCGCCACCTTCGGGACGAGCGAGCACGAAGTGCACGATGTTCTCGCTCAGATCGTGCTCTGCGGACGTGATGAACCGCTTTACGCCCTCGATATGCCACGTTCCGTCGTCCTGCTTGATGGCCTTGGTGCGGCCGGCGCCTACATCAGAACCGGCCTCGGGCTCGGTCAGCACCATCGTCGTGCCCCAGCGCTTGTCGATGATCAGCTGGCCGACCTGCTGCTGGGCGTCCGTGCCGACCTCGTGGATGACGTTCGCGAAGGCGGGCCCACAGTTGAACATCCAGATCGCCGGGTTCGCGCCGAGCACCATCTCGGCCATCGACCACACGAGAGAGCGGGGCGCGAGCGTACCGCCGTAGGCGGGGGTCGATTCCAGGCGCCACCATTCTGCGTCCTGCCAGATCTGATACGACCGCTTGAACGACTCGGGCATCGTCACCGAGTTCGTGGCCGGGTCGAAGACCGGCGGATTTCGATCGGCATCGACGTAGGACTCCGCGAGCGGACCTTCAGCCAGCGCGCGGACCTCGGCCAGCACGGTGCGAGCTGTATCGGCGTCGATGTCGGCGAAAGGCCCGGTCCCGAGCTTGTCGCCAGTTCCGAACACTTCGAACAAGTTGAACTCGATATCTCGCAGATTCGATTTGTAGTGGCCCATCGACGATCTCTCCCTGATTCGGGCGCTGCGCTCAGTAAGTTACTCACTGGTAACGACCACTATATTACCGGTGAGTAACCGCCGCAAGGAGAGTCTGATGACGAATATCTAAACGGGCAGATCGGGCATCAGCCTTCGAAGGCACGGGATAAGGGCCAGATCAGACAAAATCTCGCCGTTGAGTTGCACCCGGATTGCGCCTGGTTGCAGCGGCGCGCCAACAACAGCTGTGATGTCGTGTTCGAGGGGGACGCACACGTGTGGCCGCCAGCCGTCGGTGGTCATCAGCCGTTGCTGGAGCACTGCGTCGGGGCGCGCCTTCAGCTCGGAGTCGTAGTTGAACGACTTGTAGAACCGAATCCACATCGCCTCAATGTCGCCGTCGTGTGTCAGCCGCAGCAACCGGGCAGTTCTCGAGTCGCGAGTAGTCCGGGTGTTGCGGGCAGTTATTTTGTTGATGACCGGCGAGTTACAGCGCCCTGGGCACGTGCCTGGACGGGGGGTCGGCCCGGCGCGGCGCCACTGGGCAAACGGCGGAGGCCGGGCCATCGGACTTACGCACTCATCCGGCGACGAAGCAACACCGCGGGTCCGGCAGATGCTGGCGTGGCCGCGGGCACCCGGTACGATTAGAACTCAACCGGCACTTCTCTACGGACGAGGACCGGGGTCCGGGTACCGCCAAGGTGGGCCCGAACCACCCCAGTTGCGGGCCTGTCAAAGGGCTGGCACAGGCGTCGAGCAGCTCGTTCGACAATCGGACACCCTCGAACTCGCCCTTGCGCCGATGCAACTCTCCTTCGCGGGCGAGATTGCGCGGATGCAACCGCTGTTTGCGCCGTTGCAACTCCGATTGCGCCGGTGCGATTTTGCGGCGCAATCTCAGTGCAACTCAACACTCGCCGAGTCAGTCCAGCTCGGCCAGTCTGCGCCGCAGGAACAGCTGCTCGGCCGAGTTTTCACAGAGATCGAGCGCTGCCTGGTAAGCCTGCTTGGCCTCGTCGTTCCGTCCGAGCTGGCGGAGAAAATCGGCGCGAGCCGCGGGCAGGTAGTGATACGAGGCCAAGCTCGACAACCCGGCGATCGCCTCAATCGCATCGAGACCAGCGGCCGGACCCAGCGACATCGCCACGGCCACTGCGCGGTTGAGCGAGACAACCGGCGAGGGCCAGCGGGTCAGCAAGAGGTCATAGAGACCGACGATTTGTGGCCAGTCGGTTTCGAAGTAGCTAGGAGCTTCGGCGTGCAAGGAACTGATGGCCGCTTGCAGCGCAAACCGACCTGGCAACCCGCCGTGGCGAAGGGCGCCGACCACGAGCAAGTGGCCCTCGTCGATGGCGGCCCGATCCCACCGGGTTCGATCCTGATCTGCCAGCAGCACCAGATTGCCGCCAGCGTCGGTTCGTCCGGGCCTGCGCGCATCGGTAACCAGCATCAGAGCCAGCAACCCGTGTACCTCGGCCTCGTCCGGCATCAAACCCGCGAGCATGCGAGCCAGCGACATGGCACGATCGACGAGCTCGGGCCGGGTCAGATCGTCGCCGGACGGCGCGGTGTAGCCGGTGGTGAAGAGCAGGTGCAGGACGGTCAGCACCGCGTCGAGTCGATCGGGAAGCTCGTGGGACGACGGCACCCGATACGGAATCCGCGCTACCGCAATCTTCTTCTTGGCACGCGTGACACGCGCCGCCATCGTCGGCTCGGACACCAGAAAAGCCCTGGCAATCTCGGCCGTGGTCAGGCCGCACAACAGACGCAGGGTCAGGGCGACCTGCGCTTCTCGGGCCAGGGCCGGGTGGCAACAGGTGAAAATCAGCCGCAGCCGCTCGTCCTCGAGGCCCATCTCAGCCACACCGCCTCCCGAAGACGCGCTGCCTGCTGAAGCAGCATCCCCGGTTGAAAGCGCGTCGCCATCTGGCTCGATCAGCAGCGGCAACTTCGCACGCAGCGTGTGCTCGCGTCGATGTGCGTCGAGGACCTTGCGGCGGGCCGTCGTAGTCAGCCACGCGCCCGGGTTTCTCGGCACACCGTCGCGTTCCCACGTCTGCAACGCCATGACGAAGGCGTCCTGCGTGCATTCCTCGGCGAGATCGATGCTGCCCGCCACCCGAACGATCGAAGCAAGCACCCGCGCCCACTCGTCTCGGTGCGCTTGGGCGAGCACCGCCCGGACGTCGGCGTCCGGACGGTGATCGGCCGATTCGGTCACTGAGGCGGGAACTCCATGATCGGCCTGACCTCGACGCCGCCGAAGCGAGCAGGGCAGAGCTTCGCGATCGCGAGGGCCTGATCGAGGTCAGCAGCGTCGACCAAGTAGTAACCGCCGAGGGCCTCTTTGGTCTCGGCAAACGGGCCATCGGTGACCACATCGCCGCGGATGGTTGTCGCAGTCACGGTCGGCTGCAGCGCGTTGCCGCCGAGCAGCTTGCCGCCGACCTCGCCTACCTGGACCGCGAATCGATTGTGAGCCTCCATGACCTCCTGCATTACGTCCGGTGTCGCGCTCGCGTAGCCGGCTTCGTCTTCGTAGATGAGGATGAGGTACTGCGCCATGCCAGTCTCCTAAGGTCGGTGCCACTAGACACGTGTGGATCGTTTCATCAAACCGACGAACGGTCGCCATCCGAATCGACAACATTGATCAGTAGCCTGGCGACATGAAGCTCCGCATTTTCACCGAACCGCAGCAGGGCGGGACTTATGACGACCTGCTTGCCGTGGCCAAGGCGACCGAGGATCTTGGCTTTGACGCATTTTTTCGGTCCGATCACTACCTGCATATGGGTGCGGATCCAGGTTTGCCTGGTTCGACGGACGCTTGGACGACCCTCGCTGGTCTCGCGCGCGAGACCAGCCGCATTCGGCTCGGCACCCTCGTGACACCAGTTACCTTCCGGCACCCAGGGCCGCTCGCGGTTACGGTGGCTGGCGTTGATCAGATGAGCGGCGGTCGGGTCGAGCTCGGCCTCGGCGCCGGGTGGTTCGAGGCGGAGCACCGCGCGTATGGCTTGCCGTTCCCGGCGCTGGCCGACCGCTTCGGCCTACTCAGCGAGCAGGTGCAGATCATCGACGGTCTGTGGCAGACGCCGGCTGACCAGACTTATGACTTTGCCGGCGAGCATTACACGATCGAGGGTTCACCCGGCCGTCCCAAGCCCGTTCAGGCGCGGTTGCCGATCATTCTCGGGGGCTCGGGCAAGCGGCGTTCTGCCGCGCTCGCCGCGCGCTACGCCGCTGAGTACAACGTCGGATTCTCCTCGGTCGCCCGCTCGGGCGAGGTATTTGATCGGGTGCGGCTTGCTGTCACCGAGGCCGGGCGTCCGGCGGAGGAAATGACGTATTCCGTCGCGCAGACGGTGTGTGCGGGTAAGGACGCCGCCGAGTTCGAGCGACGCGCGGCGGCCATCGGACGTGAGCCGGATGAGCTGCGCCGCAACGGGTTGGCCGGAAGCCCCGCCGAGATCGTCGACAAGATCGGCAGCTACACCGATATCGGCGTCACGAGGGTCTACCTGCAGGTGATGGATTTGGCAGATCTCGATCACCTCGAGCTGCTTGCCTCGTCCGTCCTGAGTCAGTTCTGACTCCACCATTCCGAACCCACCGCGCACCGAATCGTGTAACGCTCGGCACCGTAGAGATGCCGAGCGTTACACGATTCGGTGATGGGTCGGCGGGAGTAGCTAGAAGACGACGCGGAGCCGGATTGTCTCCGGCATCGCACGGATCTCGTCCACGATCGCCTGGGTTACTCCGCTCGCGCTGTCGGTCACCACGTAGCCGAGTTCGCCACGGGTGCCCAGCAGCTGTGCCTCGACATTGACGTGATGCTCGGCGAGCAACCCGTTGATGCGCGCGAGGACGCCAGGCACGTTGCGGTGCAAGTGCACCATGCGCAGGGTGTCCTGACGACGTGGCAGATCGAGGCCGGGCAGGTTGACGCTCAACGCGGTCGAACCCTCGCCGAGGAAGGCCACGAACTTGTTCGCGACGAACTGGCCGATGTCTAGTTGCGCTTCTTCGGTCGAACCACCGATGTGCGGCGTCAGGATGACGTTCGGCAGGCCACGCAACTCGGAAACGAACTCGTCACCGCGTCCCTTCGGCTCGACCGGGAAGACATCGACCGCCGCGCCGACGATGTGCCCTGATTCGATGTGCGTCCGCAACGCCGCGTAGTCGACTACGAAACCGCGCGAAAGATTGAGGAAGATGCTGCCGTCTCGCATTGCGGCGAACTCGGCCTCACCGAAAATGTTCTTGTTCTCCGGCCGGCCGTCGACGTGCAAGGTCACGACGTCCGAGTCGTGCAGCAGTTCTTTCAAGGACGCGCTGCGCTGAGCGTTGCCGAGCGCCAACCGATCGGACGTGTCGTAGAACAGCACCCGCATGCCGAGGTTTTCGGCGAGGACCGAGAGTTGGGTACCGATGTTGCCGTAGCCAACGATGCCCAGCGTGCGACCACGAATCTCATGTGCGCCGTCAGCGGACTTGTCCCAGGTGCCCGCGTGCATCATGGCGTTCTTCTCCGACAGCCGCCGAGTCAGCGAAATCAGCTCAGCGATTGCGAGCTCGACGACGCTACGGGTGTTGGAGAACGGCGCGTTGAACACGGTGACACCGTGGCTGGTGGCAGACACCAGGTCGATCTGATTGGTACCGATGCAGAACGCACCGATGGCCAGCAGGTTGGGCGCCGCCGCCAGGACCCTGTCTGTGACATTGGTCTTCGACCGAATGCCGAGCAGTTGGACGTCCGCGATCGCTTCGATGAGCTCATCCTCGTCGAGAGCATGACTGAGCGAGGTGACGTCATAGCCCTGCGATTGGAGAAGCTCCACCGCGTCCGGATGGATCTGCTCCAGCAGCAGAACACGAACTGTTTTGGGATGCACTTGAGTACCTCGCGGCGAGCGTCTAGGGCGAATCCGAGCGGCCTGCCCGGACCTGTCACCAGTCTACGGGTCCGCCACTGGCCATTTATCGCCGTGACGGTCGGCAGCGATCAGGTCCGGATCGGGTCCGGATCAGCGCCGCGCCAGCTTCTTGCGGTTCAGTCGCTGGTAGATGGCGAGGACGATGACTGCCCCGACCACCGACCCGAAGATGCCGCTGACCTGCAAGCCGCCCTCACCCTTGTCGTGGCCGATCAGATAGCCGATGAAGCCGCCGACGAATGACCCGACCATGCCGAGCACGGCCGTCAAGATCAGGCCCAGGGAATGCCGCCCTGGCACCAGCAGCCTCGCAATCGCGCCTGCCACCAAGCCGAGCAAGATAAAGCTGAGAAGGTTCCACATTGCGATCGTCTGCCCTTTCTGTCCGGTGGCCATCTGCTTGCCGTGTCTCGAGCTGCCGATGGATACGCCTACTGGACCTGATATGTGAACGACAGGTTCGATCGCCACGTTCCCACACCAGCTTGTGCGCCGGCGATGTTGTTGGGACACGTGCCCGGTTGTCCGACGCGGTGGCCGCAACGCGATACTTCCGGGGCCTTGGTGATCATTATTCCTGCTGCGGGTTGAGCGCCGACAAACTAGATTCGTAGACAAGCTTCACATCCACCGCGCGGCCGCGGGTACCCACATGAACAGGCGTGAGATGACCGAACCACGATGGCTGAACAGTGAGGAAGGGCCCGCGTGGCGATCATTCATCGCGGGTTTCCGATCCCTCGTCGACGTTCTGGATCGCGAACTGCACGCAGACAGTGGTCTGTCGCATGCCTACTACGAGGTTCTGGTGCCCCTCTCGGAACATCCCGACCGTGCCATGCGAATGAGCGAGCTCGCCGGCGACACCCGATCGTCACGGAGCCGCCTGTCGCACGCCGTGGCCCGGTTGGAAGAGCGCGGCTGGGTACGTCGAGTCGAATGCGAGACCGACAAACGCGGTCAAGTCGCCGAACTGACCGACGCCGGCTTCGAAGTCGTTGCCGCAGCAGCGCCCGGCCATGTGGCGACGGTTCGCAAATACCTGATAGATCGGCTCACGCCCGAGCAGATCAAGGTGATGGGCGAGATCGGCGACGTCATGCTCGAGACGACGGCAAACATCGACCTGCCACCCCGGCGAAGCTGACCCCGCCAGGGTGGGCAGTCGATCGTTGGGCCCGAGCTAGCTGACTACGCGATCTGACTTGCGGCTGCTGCCGAGTAGCAGGACACCCAGGAGCAAACAGATCAGCGCGATCGCCATACCCGCACCAACCGATGCTCCGGTGCTGGCCAGCAAACTCTCGTCTGCAGACAGGGTTGCTTCACCGGTGCCCGGACCAGCGTCCACCGCCGCGTCTACGACAACGTCCTGCGGGACATCGGTGGCACCCTGGGGCGTCTGCGACACGATGGGCGTGACCGGCGTGCCAGGCGTCACCGGTGTCGTCGGGACTCCTGGCGCGTCAGTCGCGACTCCGCAGGACGTGCTGGCGCCACCCAAAAGACCGATCGCGTTGCCGCATGCGGTGACCGGGGCTGTGATGGGCGCGGTGATTGCCGTTCCCGGTGCGGGGGCCGCCTGGGCTGCAGGCGAGACACCGCAAGCTGCCGAAGCGTTGCCGACCGCGTTGCCGCAGGCCGTGACCGGAGCATTCACCGGAGCTGAAACGCCGTCGTCGTTCGAGCCTGTAGTCGAGCCTGTAGTCGAGCCTGTCGTCGTGGCACTGCCGGTGGCCGGATCGTTGCCCGAGGCCGATGACGTCGAGTTGGCGCTTCCGAGTATTCCGACCGCGTTACCCGATGCCGTGACCGGAGCGGTCACCGGAGCGTCTGCTGTCGAGGCTCCGGCAGCGGGACTACCTGCGGATGCAGCCGTCTGACAACTGGCTGATGCGTTTCCTACCGCGTTGCCGCACACCAGAACAGGTGCCGTCACAGGCGCGTCGGCCGTACTTCCAGTCCCCGCACTCGACGTACCGGCCGAGCCTGCCGCCGGGGTGCCAGCTGGTTCGTCGGAGTTGGCAGCTGAGCTTGTCGCTCCCCGCCCGAGCACGGAGATCGCATTTCCAGAGACGGTCACCGGGGCGGCAACCGGCGCAGCAACGGCCGGGCTGGCCGGGTTCGAGGAGGCCGAGCCACCTGCCGTACCCGCTGGCTCTGCTGAGCCCGCCGGGGATGCTGAACCAGCCGATGCAGCACCAGCGGAGCTACCGCCGAGCACCGAAATCGAGTTGCCGGTGACACCCACCGGGGCAGACACCGGGGCGTGGACGCTGGCCGGACCAGCCGCCGCCGGAGTGCTGGCCGCACTGGAGGTAGTCGCCGGCGGCGTAACAGCGTTGCCGAGGACGCCGATGGAGTTGCCGGTGACATTCACCGAGGCGGCAACGGGCGCATCGACCGACGAGCCGAGAGCGCCTGAACCGACAACCGAGTTGATTGCCGTGTCGGCGGTTTGCGGGAGATCTTCTGCCGAGGCAATTCCGGCGCCGACGAGCCAAAGTCCGCCGATGAGCATTGAGCCTTGTAAGCCACGCTTGATCCAACAGTTCATGACTGTGATTCCTTCTCTGAGGTTCCGACTGAATTCGAACCACGGGACGTCCCGTGGCCGACGTGCGCGTCTGCCGCCGCAACCCGCCGAAGCGTGGGTTTGAAGCAGCGACCCGCGAACTAGTCGGGCGAGAAGGTTGGATCGTCTAGCGCGCCACCACCGGTGAAGTCATCGGTCTGGTGAACGGTCAAGCCGCAAAGATGCGGCGGAGAGCTGACAAATGCCGCGACGATGTCGCCGGCGCTCGCGCCGGCCGCGCTAGACGTTGCGATGCCATTGTGGTCGGGTTCGGTCGGGGCCGAGGGTGCCGACGGCACGGGCGAGCTAACGGGGGAAGGCGTGGATGTGAGCTCGGCTTGGCTGCCCAGCGGGCGATCGGCGGCCCGTTGTGCCACCAGCCCGATCGCCAAGTCCGTCCAAGTCGTGACGGCGGTCATCGCCGACCCAGCGCCAGCTTGCCCAGCGACGGTGGCGAGCGCAGTGCTGGGCACCCGATGATCCGAGACAACAACAGACGGATCGCTCGGCAGGGTCGGGTTCGCCGTCACGACCGGCGGTAACACGGGGACGATCGCACCCACGGTCTGGCCGAGCAAAGTATCAGTCGCCGAGGCCGTTGCCTCAACCGCGTTCAGGACGGGATTCACGAGTTCACCCGCGACAGGCACCGGACTCGTCGAAACTGCCGCGCGTACCAGCCTTGTCGCCGGCATGGCAATCTTGGCGACTGATACCGGCGCTTTCGGCTGGACGGCCTGGTGCTTGCTCGACTGGTGTTGAACGGCCTGGCGCGTGGTCGCGTGCGGCTGCGCAATCTGGCGGCCGTGCCGCTGTCCGAGCGCGGCTGGCTTGACCGGTCCGTTGCTTCTTGCGGCTTTTGCTACCAGCGACCCAACGTGCCCGGAGCCCGATCTCGGGTGGTCTGACAGCCCGCTGGCGTGAGCGATCGCAGAATGGCTCAGAAGCGAGATGAGCCAGAACGCGGCGAAAGCGCCGACCAGCAGCGCAAGCCGCCGAGCGATGCGCATCGTCGCGATTGTCATGACTCACCTCCCTCTCTACCGGGACTTAACGAAACGCTACGTAGTCAGGTAACGACTTTGCGTGAGTTTTCTCGGTACCCCTCCGCGTAGCGACACGCTCTCGGGCAATATCAGGATGTCTAAGGTGAGAGCTAGAGAAGCCGATAAAGTCCGATCATGGACCCGATCCGCAATCCGTACGCGCCAGGTGCCGGTCGACGTCCGCCTGAGCTTGCGGGCCGAACGGCAGAGCTCGCGGCGTTCGACGTCGTGCTCGAACGGATCGCGCGAGGTCGAGCCGAGCGCTCGATCGTGCTAACCGGACTCCGCGGGGTCGGCAAGACGGTTTTGCTGAACTCCCTCCGGTCCGCCGCCGTGCGCGCAGGCTGGGGAACGGGCAAACTCGAGGCCCGTCCCGATCAGAGCGTGCGGCGACCACTTGCGGCCGCATTGCATCTCGCCGTTCGCGAACTCGGCGGCACCGACGGCGAGAGCACCCGGCACGTGCTTGGCGTGCTGAAATCCTTCGCGCTCAAGGCGCCGACCGAAACCAAGCTGCGAGACCGGTGGCACCCGGGTATCGAGGCTCCCGCAGTGCCGGGACGGGCCGACTCGGGTGATATCGAGATCGACCTCGTCGAACTGTTCTCAGACGCGGCAGGACTCGCTGCCGACAATGGGCGCGGAATCGCGCTCTTCATCGACGAGATGCAGGACCTCAGCCCCGTCGATGTGTCAGCGTTGTGCGCGGCCTGCCACGAGCTGAGCCAAAACGGACTGCCCCTTGTCGTGGTGGGGGCCGGATTGCCACATCTGCCCGCAGTGCTCAGCGCGAGCAAGTCGTACAGCGAACGGCTTTTCTCCTACGCACGCATCGACCGTCTCGACCGCACTGCCGCCGACCAGGCGTTGCAGACGCCCGCGCGCGAAGAGGATGCCGAATTCACCGACGAAGCCCTCGAGGCGATGTACGCAGTCACAGCCGGTTACCCCTATTTCATCCAGGCTTACGGCAAGGCGGTTTGGGATGCGGCCCCGCGAAACCCAATCTCGGCTGCCGACGTCGAAGTCGCGAGCCCGGAGGCATCGGCAGAACTCGCGGTGGGATTCTTCGGCTCGCGCTACGAGCGAGCGACGCCGGCTGAACGGGAGTACCTGCGCGGCATGGCGGCCGCCGCCGAGGCTGAAAGCGCAGACAGCGGCGCAGCGGTCTCGACTGCCGCAGTGGCTGAGCTTCTTGGGCGCAAGCCCCAGTCGCTCTCGCCCGCGCGCGATGCGCTTATGAAGAAGGGCCTGATCTATTCGGCTGAACGAGGCAGCATCGCGTTCTCGGTGCCGCACTTCGGAGGCTACTTACGAGCGCAATCGACCGAGGCGCCTGCCTGAGAACGGCGCTCTGCGAAGAGCTTGGCCCCGGGGCCGCGACGACCGTACCGTGATGGGTGTCCGAATGAGAAGGCGGTGGTCGGGGTGCTCGAGGGAATGGTTCTGGTGCTGCTGAGCCTGATGGCGACGTTTGCATGCGTCGTGGGGCTCGGAATTCTCGGCATCTGGCTGACGGTCCGCCGGGTTCGCCGATCACGGATGTTCAACCGCGGGGCATTAATGGTCCGGGCCGCGACAGCGACCCATCGCCCAGGCCGCGAGATCGGTCGGCTGCGCGTCACGCTCTTCGATTCAGTCACGGCGACCGGTCGCGTACTGGCTGAGGTGGACGCTCCGCTCGTGTTGCGAAATCTGTCAACCGATCTCACCCGGACGGCGGCACTAACCGACCGACGGCTGGCCTTGCTGGCGGCCGAACCCAATCCCGACGTCGCTGCCGGCGTCCTCGGGCCATTGCGTTTCGCGGTCGCTGAGCTCAGTCGGTCGGCGGCCGAAGTACGCGGTACCGCATGGCAATTCGCCACCGAACTCGATGAGCCGCGGTTGCGTCGGCTCACTGACGAGGTTGCTGACCAGCTGTACGGGCTTCGTGCCGGCATAGCCGAGGTACAAGCGATCAGGATGCGTGCCGGCCTCTGAGCTGAGCGTCTCCAGAGGTTACGAAATAACCCTTTGGTGAATTTTTGCGGTCCGAATGGTCTCGGCATTATTTCGATTCTGAATTGAGGTCGCGAATCTCGCTCACGAGGCGTAGACCGAACTTGTGGCCATCACGTCCGCACCGTCCAGGACGGCAACGAGCAACCGGCAGCCTGCCGCCGCGCCGGCAACGACGCGCGCCGTTGTGCCAGTTACGACTCGTGCCGCCGACGCGTGGCGGGCACGACGAGCGGCCAAAGCTAACGCCGCTTCCGTCCGCGATCCGTTCATGGACGTGATCGTGCTGCTGTCGGTATTGATGTTTCTCGCGCTAGCCGCTGGCGTGGGTCTGCTCGCGTTGGCACCCACTCTCAACTGGCCGCGCTGACCCTTTTTCGCTTCGGGGATTGTTTCGACTTCTACCCGTTTGGCTGCCTGATTGGTGGACCGCGCAACTTCTTGGTGCCGGTACTGACAAGATGACCGCACCGGGAGCAACAGCCCCGGCCAGAATCTGACGCCAACGAAGTGAGTACCTGTGGTTCAGCCACCACCGCCGCCCTCAGGGCCACAGTCCTGGGGCCCGCCGCCATGGGAAAACGACCCGGGTGCCAACCCACCTCCTTACCAACAACCTCCTTACCAACAACCTCCTTACCAGCAACCTGCTTACCAACAAATCCAGTACCAGCAACCTCAGTACCAGCAGGGCGCCGGCTATCCAGGCATGCCCAGCGGGGGCGACTACTACTCGCAGTTCGCCCCCAAGCCCGGCTGCGTGCCGCTTCGGCCGTTGAACCTGAGCGACATCCTGGACGGCAGCTTCCGGGTCATCCGTCGCAATCCCCGCGCCACGCTCTTGCTGTCCGCGATCGTCGCCCTCATGCAGGCAACAGTGCTGGCGTTGGTGCAGATCTTCGCGTTCGGGCAGGTTTCCTCTGGCTTCGACAACACGGATCCGAACGGTGTCCAGGTCAACGTCGGCCAGGTGGCAGGCGGTGAGGGGACCGCGTTACTAGGCGCCTTGCTGGGCGCGCTCTTCGTAGCGGTCCTGGCCGGCATGCTGACCTTGGTCATCACCGAGGATGTCCTCGGCAACAAGTTGACGATCAGCGAGGTGTGGACGCGGATCAGACCTCGTCTGTTTCGTCTGGTGATGCTGTCGATCGTGGTTTCGATCGTCCCCAGCCTCGGCTTGATCCTCTGTTTCGCGCCCGGGATTTGGCTGTGGGGTATCTGGGCGGTCGCGGTACCCGCGCTCGTCGTCGAGGACGCCCGGGTCCGCCAAGCACTCGGGCGATCGAGGGCACTGGTGCGCGGGATGTTCTGGCGCGTCTTCGGCATTCGGCTGTTGGGCTTCGTAATAGCAGCATTTGTAGGTTTCTTCGTGCAGATTCCGTTTGTGCTGATCGCGGGGGCAGTCAGCGGCTTCACGCCGTTCGATGTCGACACCAGCACCGGACCTACGTCACTGCCGGCGTCCTACGTCCTCATCGCGGCGATCGGCACTTTCTTGTCGACCACGCTGACCTCGCCCATTCGTGCCGGCATCGATGCCTTGCTCTATGTCGACCTGCGAATGCGCAAAGAGGGTCTGGACATCGTCTTGCAGCAGCGAGTTGCCGGCATGACCGGCGGCGCGCTCGCTGCGGTACCGCCAATCCAGTATCAACCGCAATATCAGGCGCAATACCAACAACCGCAGTACCAACCGCCGCAGTACCAACCGCCGCAGTACCAACCGCCGCAGTACGAACCGCCGCAGCAGTATCAACCGCAGTACCAACCGCCGCAATATCAGGGGCCCGTCCCAGGCGTTCCCAGTCCGAAACCCGCGCCGGCTTCGCCGTACGGGCAGGATCCCAGCGAGCCCGGCTACGAATACGGGCGCTGGGACGGAAAGGAACGCTGACGGTGAGCGGGCCGATCGGCGCAGATGCTGCCCGGCGTGCCGCGGAAATCGAACTGCGCAAGGCCGAATACCATCGCGATGACCCGAGCGTGACCAGCCGTGCCATCGGGTGGATCGCTGATCGAATGGGCTTTGTTTTCGGAGGGTCGACCGCGGGAACTCTGACCTTGCTCCTACTCGTGCTGGTGACTACGGCCGTCATTCTGGCAGTCGTGAGAGCTTCGCGATTGCCACGCCGCAGGTGGGCGGCGAACGAAGATCGTGATCCGCTCCGCTCGTCCGTCGACGTCGACCATCGCCGGCTAGCCGAGCAACACGACGCTGCAGGACGGCTACGAGAGGCACAGCGCGAGTGGTTGCGAGCAACCGCGCAGATCGTTGAGGTCAGGGGCGTGCTTTTGCCGCGCCCGGGACGCACGGCCGTTGAACTGGCTCGCGAGGCGGGTGCGCTGCTTCCGACGGCAGCGGAAGGCCTAGCGCTGGCGGCGCGTGATTTCGACGAGGTCTGGTTCGGCAACCGGCATAGCACTGAGGCTGATGTGCGTGGCGCGCGCGCGGCATACGAAGCAGTTCGATCTGCGCGTATCGAGCGCCTTGTCCGGCCTCGGCCACTCGAAAGCTACGCGGTCCCGCAGTGAGCGTTGCTGCTGTCACGACCGCGTCGGCGTTGCCTCAACGTGCCTCCTCCCATCGCGTCCGGATCTGGCTGGCTGCCGCCGCGCTGGTGATCATCGGAGCCTTCGTCGTTGCGCTAACCCGGCCTGCGCCCGGAGTGCCGTTGGACCCGGCCTCGCCAAGCAAGTCAGGCAGTAAGGCGCTCGCGCAGTTACTGGATCATCGCGGCACCGAGGTCAACCGCGTCACCGCGCTTTCCGACGTTCCCACCGGCCAGACGGTAGTGGTGAGCTCGCCGGACGACTTCTCGGCCGAGCAGTTGCAATCGCTGATCAGTCGCGGCGACCGCCTTGTGCTGATCGCTCCGAGCAACGAGATCCTGCGAAACGTTGATCCTCGTCTCTTTGAGACTGACGTCGATTCCGAGGCGAGCACGGTTGCACCCGACTGCGCCGCGGTCGGTGCGGTAGCCGCCGGCCCAGTGCGCTTTCCTGCGGGGACGCAGGTTTATGGCGGCGTGCCGGGCTGCTACGGCGGGCGGGCCCTGCTCGACGAGATCGTCGTGCTCGGCTCACAGCACCTGATCCGCAACGACGGCTTGACCGAGCCTGGCGTGGCCGCGCTGGCGATCAACGCGATCTCGACTGATTCTGCCGGCACTTCGGTGCACGCTGTCGCATGGCTCATGCCAGGCGAGGATGCGGCCGGGAGTGGCGAGCCCACGGTTTGGTCGATCTTTCCGCCATGGACTGAGCGGGTGTTCGGCTGGTCGATCGTGGTCGGCGTCCTGCTCGTCCTGTGGCGCGGCCGCAGGATGGGGCCCGCCGTTACCGAGCCGCTGCCCGTGGTGGTCCGGGCTGCCGAGATCGTGGAGGGACACGGTCGCCTCTATTTGCGGGCAGGAGCCCGCGACCGCGCGGCGGCTGCGTTGCGTTTGGCCACAGTGGAACGCCTAACCGCTCGGTTGGGTCTGGGGCCGAGAGCGACACCCGCCGAACTGGCCGATCGGCTCGATCGCGACCGCGGAGTGCCGACCGCCGAGACCCTTAGGTTGTTGACGGGCCCGACACCGGTCGACGACGCGGCCCTGGTTGCGCTCGCGGGTGAGCTGGATCGACTCGAGGCAGCCACTCCGACTGCGCGCTCCGATGCTGATGACTCTTTCAAGTGACACTCGCCAGGACGAAGGATATTTTCTGTGACGCTGCCTGACCACCGCCCGACCGACGGCCTTCGGGCTGACCCGCGCGAGGCATTGGCCCGCGTCCGCAGCGAGGTGGCCAAGGCCGTGGTCGGTCAGGATCCGGCGGTTACCGGTGTCTTGATCGGGCTGTTGTGCCGAGGGCACGTGTTGATCGAGGGCGTGCCCGGCGTAGCGAAGACGCTTCTGGTTCGAGCGCTCGCGGCGGCAGTCGATTTGGACACCAAGCGCATCCAGTTCACGGCCGATCTGATGCCTGGCGACATCACCGGCTCGCTGGTCTACGACGCGGCAGCCGCGAACTTCACCTTCCGGCCAGGGCCGGTATTCACCAATTTGCTACTGGGCGACGAGATCAATCGCACCCCGCCGAAGACCCAATCTGCGCTGCTGGAGGCAATGGAGGAACGACAGGTGTCGGTCGAGGGAACCGCCCGCGCGCTCCCCGATCCCTTTTGCGTGATCGCCACGCAGAATCCGGTGGAATACGAAGGCACCTACCCGTTGCCCGAAGCACAGCTGGACCGGTTTCTGCTGAAGGTAACGATGCCGCTGCCTGATCGGGATACCGAGGTTCGGGTTTTGGCGGCTCACGCTGCCGGCTTTGATCCGCGCGACCTGACCGCGGCAGGCGTCCGGCCGGTCGCCTCGGCCGCTGACCTCAAAGCTGCCGCTAGGTCGGTGCGCGAAGTTCATGTCGCCCCGGAGATCCTCTCCTACATCGTGGAGCTGGCGCGCGGAACGCGGTTCGCGCCAGCGTCTGCGCTCGGGGTTTCGCCCCGGGGCGCGACGGCGTTGCTCGCCACGTCCCGCGCGTGGGCGTGGCTCTCGGGACGGGACTTTGTGACCCCAGACGATGTGCAGGCGTTGGCGCGCAGCACGTTCAGGCATCGCATATCGCTGCGGCCGGAGGCTGAAATCGAGGGCACCACCGTCGACCATGTTCTCGACTCCGTGCTGGCCGGCGTGCCGGCACCCCGCTGACGGTGACTAGCTGATGGTGCTTACTGGTCGGCTGGTTCTGCTTGCCGCGCTGGGCCTGGTTCTCGCGCCGATCGGAGTGGGCGCCTTGCTCGTATGGACGGTCGTGCTGGCTGGTCTGGTCGCATTCGATCTCACGCGCGCCGCTGCGATCACCCGGCTCGAATTTGCGCGCGATCCGACTCCTTCGCTTCGACTCGGCGCGGACGGCGAATCCCGGTTGCAGCTAGTCAATCTGGGATCCCGAATCTGGCGAGGACGAGTTCGTGATGCCTGGGTCCCCTCGGCTGATGCGGCGCCGCGGGAGCAACGTGTGTCGCTCGCCGTCGGCGAGGGCATGACGTTGGTGACCAGGCTGACCCCTAATCGGCGCGGCGAACGACGTGCGGTTCAGCTGACGGTGCGGTCCACCGGTCCGCTAGGTGTGGCCGCCCGTCAACGACGTCAAACCCTGCCCGGGAGCGTTCGGGTATTGCCGTCTTTCGCCTCACGCAAGTTCTTGCCGGAGAAGCTGGCGAGGTTGCGGCAGATCGAGGGTGCGGTGCTGATGCGCCAGCGCGGTCGCGGCTCTGAATTCGATTCGTTGCGCGAGTACGTGGCCGGCGACGATGTGCGCGCTATCGACTGGCGTGCCTCCGCACGGGCAACCGACGTCATGGTGCGAACATGGCGACCGGAGCGTGATCGTCACGTGGTCCTGGCGGTCGATACCGGACGTACTTCGGCAGCTCGGATCGGCGACGAGCCGCGGCTGGATGCGGCGCTTGACGCTTGCCTGTTGCTGGCGGCTGTGGCATCGCGCGCGGGAGATCGGGTAGCACTGGTCGCAGCGGACGTGGTAGTGCGAGCACGACTTGGCTCGGCTGGTGGCGCCGAGGTATTGCCGAAGCTGGTGGCCGCGTTGGCACCGCTCGAGCCGGCCCTCGTCGAGACGGATCCTCAGCTGCTGGCCGGTGAGGTGCTCAATCAGGTATCCAAGCGGTCCTTGGTGGTGCTTTTCGGTGCGCTCGATTCGGCTTCGGCGGAGTCGGGGCTGCTGCTGTCCGTCCGTCGGCTGTCGCTTCGGCATCAAGTCGTGGTCGCTTCGGTCGCCGATCCGCGACTGACTGAGCTGTCGGGAGCCCGAGCAAATTCAGCCGAGGTCTATACCGCGGCCGCTGCGGAACAAGCGCTGGCCGACCGGCGATCGGTGTCCGAGCAGCTGAAGCGCCTTGGCGCGCGGGTGGTCGATGCCTCGCCCGCCACGTTTGCCGCCGAGGTCACCGACGCTTATCTGGAATTGAAGGCCGCCGGGCAGCTCTAGGACCGCCGCCGGTTGCAACCGTTGGCGATATTGCCTTGTTAACGGGCCCCACGCGGCTGGTCTTGCGGGTCCGGGATGAGGACGGATCGTGATTCCTTCAGCAGCAGCCTGGTCGAAGCCGGGGGCCCCTCGATCGGCTCCGGGATCGCCTGCCACGGCCCAGCACCAACCTGATACTGCACCGACCACCGCGCCCGCGCCGTCACCACCACCACACCCCGACCCCGATACGTATGCCCGAAATACTCACCACACCGCCCACAATCCACCCCCGCCACCCACACCCGACCCGCATCCGGCGCCACCACCGACACCCCATCACCAAAAGACCACGACACCGCCGCCAACCCCACCCGCAACCCCACCCGCTGACCCAGCACCACCACCGGACCCACCCCCGGCGACCCCGACACCCGCAACCACAACAACACCGGCAACCCCACCAAACCCACCGGCTGCGGCGTCCCGATCGGCGCCACCGGCAACAACCGCCGCACCACCTGCGACACCACCCCCGCCGACACCACCACCCCCGACCCCGGGCCAGCCGCGCAATCCACCTCCGAAAACCCACCACTACCATTCACCGGATACGTCACCCGCACCCCCACATGCGAGCCCGCCGCCACCCCCAACCGCGCCGCCGAGGAACACACAAACAACGGATCATCACACCCCACCACCGACGACCCCCCACGCCACACCCGCGACACCTGCGCCGGCCCACAATCAAACGACACCACCCGCGGCACCACCCCCAACCCCACACCAGAACCCACCGCACCAGGCCGGGTCGCCGACCCATCCGACGACGCAGTCCCAGCCGAGGACCCGGCAATCGTCAGCTCAGCGTTGCCGCCTGCAACGATCACGCCAATTGGTTCGTCGGCCCACGCGGGAAACGCGAGGTGGAGGAATGCGATCGCTGCGCATGCCAGGATCACAGACATCCTCGAACGAATTTTCCTCATTTCTGGTTGACGATCCTGGCCGTGGTTGTGACCCTCCAACCCGAACCGACCCACGTCACAAAAATGCGCTGAGTAAAGCTGACGGCCGCTGCGCCTGCGCCTGTGACCTTGCCGCCGCGGTCAACGGTCACGACCCGCTCAGCGTCGATCGTCGTGTCCGTCGCCAACTGGCCATACTTCTTCGCTTCCGATTCTGAAACGGTCGCGATACGGCGAACAGCGATATGTCCACCCCTGAAATGCAGATCTCGCGCCCCGACATCGTCGAAGATCGCGAGCTGCTCACGGCATGGCTTGCATCCATCCGTTGAAACTCCTCGAAGGACTGAACCGTCACCCGTCGAATAACCCCAGTCGATGGCAGCCCAAAAGAACACCGCCGTTGCCTGGGCACCTCGCTGGGTGTGCTCCATCAGCCCAGCCGGCGGAACCGGCCGCGTCTGACCGGGCAACAAATTAGGACCCGTCGTCACCACACTCGCCGTAGGACCCGGACTGGCCACCACCCCCGGCGACGACGAACCCGACCCAACCGCCGAAGCAGACCCGGCAGAACTACCGACGACAGGCCCCGAACGACCACCCTGCGAACCCGAACCGCAACCCACCACGGCAACCGCCACGCACACAACCGCCACCACAAAACCAGCATTCAGACGCATCACGCGCCCAATCCTGCAGACACCAACCAACCACCGAGGCCGAACACAACAATCTGTGGATAACCCCCGCACGAACGCCTCGGGGACCGGAAACGCCCGCCAGTGGAACCCGGGGACTATGCCACCGGCAGGACGTCCTCGCGTTCGCCGAAGCGGAGATCGCCGGTCTCGCCAGCGGCGACCCCACGGCGTCCGAGCACGAAGATGTAGGCCAGAAACGCCAGCTCAGCGACGCCACCTAGGCCGATACGTGCCCAGGTAGGCAATCCGGACGGTGTCACAAAGGCCTCGAGTGAGCCCGCGACGATCAGTGCGCCAGCCACCCCGATGGCCACCACGCCAGTGATTCGTCCGGCCTCGGCAAGCGCGCGTGCGCGGGGTAGCTCACCCGGATCGATCCACGCCCAGCCTGTCTTCAGGCCGATGCCTCCGGCGATGAACACGCAGGTAAGTTCGAGCATCCCGTGCGGCAGGATCAGTCCGAAGAAGACACCGGCCTTGCCCGCGCCAAGCATCGCCCCGCCGGTGACGCCGAGGTTCAGCACGTTGGTGAACATCAGGTAGAGAGGTCCGACCACGGTCACTCCGAGGAACAGACAGAACGCCGTCACCAGGGCATTGTTCGTCCAGACCTGCGCAGCAAAAGACTGGGCCGGGTGCGCGCTGTAGTAGTCGGCGAAGTCATGATCCACAAGCTGCCGAATCCGATCGTCGGACAGCACCGTGCGGAGCTTCTCCGGATGGTCTCGGACGTAGACCATCATCACGGCCGCCAACCCGAGACTCGCCGCCGCCACGGCCACCCACCAGCGCCAAGCTCTATAGACCGCGACGGGAAAGTCGGTTGTGATTGCGCGTCCCAGCGCCGACCAACCGCTTACCGATGTGCCACCCACTGCCGCACCGCGCGCACGTGCCAGCAATCCAGACAGTCGGGCCGCGATTGCCGGGTCGGGGGCACGAGATTGAATGAGCGAAAGATGCGTCGCCGTCCGCCGGTAAAGGGCGATCAGCTCGTCCGCCTCGGCTCCGGTGAGCCTGCGTCGACTGGCAAGATCATCGAGTCGATTCCATTCGCCCGCGTGCGCAGCGATGAAGACGTCGACATCCACCCGAGCAGCTTAGGCGCGATCTCGCGTCGTTCGGCTCGACTGCCGCCGTGTGTGCGACAGACTGTCGGAGTGAGCGGGATGGTGTCAGGTGAAGCAGTCACCTTGGAGCTGCAACGAGCAGGCCTCGGGTCGCGGTTGGCCGCCTCGTTGCTCGACGCCGCCATCCAGCTGACAGCCCTGGTGATGCTCGCTCTGCTCGATGCGTTCGTTGGAGACGGCGATGACGCGACGGTGGCTGCAGTGCTCATCGTCGAGTTGGTTGCGGTGTTCGGTGGCTATCCGACCGTCTTCGAATGGCTGACGCACGGACGCACGCCGGGCAAGATGGCGCTGGGCTTGCGCGTCGTCCGTGACGACGGTGGCCCGATCGGATTTCGCCAGGCGTTCGTTCGTGGCATGTCCTCGTTACTCATCGAGAAACCGGGCCTGATCTTCCCGATCGGCACGGCGGCTGGGGCAGCTGTGCTCGCAATCAGCGAGTCGAACAAGCGCATCGGTGACTTCATGGCCGGGACGTTTGTGTTGAGCGAACGGGCCGGGGCGCCGAACACGCTGATCGATCCACGCTTCGGTGTTCCGTACGAGCTTCAGGGCTGGGCCAGCTCGCTTGATCTGAGCCGGGTCGATGACGGCTTGGCCTTCGGCGTTCGGCAGTTCGTGCAGCGCGCAAGCCAGATGTCGCCGGAGGCTCGAGACAACATCGGGGAGACATTCCGCATCCAAGTGCTCAGCGTCATCACTCCGCCGCCACCGTGGCCGCTACCGACACCCGTGCTGCTGATGACAGTTCTAGCCGAGCGCCGACGCCGCGCAGGCTTGGCCGACGGGATCGGAGGAGCCGCGCACTGGCCAACCCCTGCAACTACGCCGGCCGCTCCGGTGCCTCACCTATCCAGCAGCCAGCCAACCAACAGCCAACCACCGGCCGGGCCAACTTATGGTGGCGGCCCGTTCACGCCACCAAGCTGATCGCGGCGCCAAGCTGATCGCGGCGCGAAGCTGATTACGACCTGCGTCACTGCCAGGTCGGCATCCGAGCTGCTGGATATCTGAGGCCGAACGATCCGTTCGGCAAGATCTCGTGGACCCGAGCCAGGTCTGCCGCGTTGAGGGTCATCTCCAGCGAACCTAGATTCTCCTCAAGCCGCTTTGGGCTTCGGGTACCAGGAATCGGAACCACGTCGTCGCCCTGCGCGAGCAGCCAGGCGAGCGCCAGTTGCGCAATGGTGCCACCCTTGCTCGCAGCCAGTTCGGTGAGTTGCTCTAGAGCGTGGGCGTTCGCTTCGTAGTTTGCGCCCTGAAATCGCTCGTCGCGTCGGCGCATATCGCCCTCGGGGTACTCGTTGCCGGGCTTGACGGTAGCCGTGATCAGCCCCCGTCCGAGTGGCGAGTACGGGACGAAGCCAATTCCGAGTTCGCGAGTGGTGGGCAATATCGCCTCCTCGACGTCCCGCTCGAAGATCGAGTACTCGGTTTGCAGGACGGAGACCGGCTGGACGGAGTGCGCGCGCCGAATCGCGTCCGGACCGGCCTCGCTGAGCCCGAAATAGCGAACCTTGCCCTCGTCGATGAGGTCCTTGACGGCGCCGGCGACATCTTCCATCGGTACATCCGGGTCAACGCGGTGCTGGTACAAGACGTCGATCCGGTCAGTGTCTAGGTAGCGCAAACTGTTGTCGGCAACCTCGCGGATGTGGTCAGGCCTGCTGTCAACGCCGCTCGGACGGCTACCACTCAGGTCGAATCCGAACTTGGTCGCGATCACGATCTCGTCGCGAAAGCCCTTGACTGCGTTGCCCAACAGCTTCTCGTTCGAGCCTGTGCCCTGGCCGTAGAGCTCGGCTGTGTCGAAGAATGTGACTCCGAGTTCGTGCGCTCGATGGATCGTCGCGATGCTCTGCTCGTCATCGCTCGGGCCATAGGCCATCGTCATGCCCATGGTGCCCAGGCCTAGTGCGGAGGTTCGCAAACCCTGTTGGCCGAGATTTCGCTGCTGCACGCCTAGCTCCTCATCGCAGTGACGCCAGGGCGTCCGCCAGGGGCGCCAAGACGGCCGGACTGAGCGGCGGGCGCAGATACACGATGGCCAGGTCAAGGCCGACCTCGGCAAGGCCCGCGACTTCATCAATGGTCGCACCCAGGTCGCCTGCCGAGTCGAGACGAATGTGGCTCGAGAGCGTGATCTCCTTTGGATCACGACCGATATCACTGCAATGGGAGTAGAGGACGTCGCGTTTGTGCGCGAATTGCTCTGGAGTGCCCCCGCCGAAATTCCAGTGCTGGGCATAACGTGCTGCGGTCAAGAGCGTGCGCTTCTCACCGGCACCGCCGATGCAGATCGGCGGGTGAGGTTGCTGCGGACCCTTCGGCTCGTTACGCGCATTCGTCAGCTGGTAATACTTGCCGTCAAAATCGGTCGTCTCCTGCGACAACAAGCCGATCAGGACTTGGCACGCTTCTTCGAAGCGATCGCTGCGTTCACGCGGGCCGCCGAGCTCGAGGCCGTACGCCCCGGACTCTTCTTCGTTCCAACCTGCACCGATACCGAGTTCAAGACGCCCGTTGGAGATGATGTCGACCGTGGCGGCCATGTTCGCCAACACAGCGGGGTGGCGATAGTGGATGCCGGTGACCAAGGTGCCGAGGCGCAGTCTTTGCGTCGCTTGCGCCAGACCGGCCAGGGCCATCCACCCTTCCAGGCAGGGGCCGGCCGAATCGCCAACGATCGGGTAGAAGTGGTCGAACAGCCACCCTGACTCGAAGAGATCGATATCATCGGCCTCTTTCCACACCGCCAGAATGTCCGTCCACGTGGTGTTCTGATTGGCCGTTTTGAAGGCAAAGCGCATAGTTCGAATCTATCCCTTCCCGCCGCGTTGAAGGTTGCAGCGATGTTGATGAATGCTTAAGAGATGACTGGCTTTCATCATCGGCTTCACCAAGTCACGCCATCGGCGTTGTCCTCTCAGACCGCGCAGACGATGGGCATGCGCCGGGTCGAGGCGATTTCAGCCAAGACCGTCGGGTCGAACCAACTTTGGATGGGCCAGACGCACGTCGCGCCGGCGACCCGGTCGGCCAACCACCATCATGGGCAGTCCGAGACCGGTATCTACATCATCAGTGGCCATCCGGAGTTCGTCTTTCTCGACACCTCGAACCCCGGAGGCGGCAATGGAGACATCGAGACGAGACTTCGGACCAGCCCCGGTGACTACATCTACGTCCCGGCGTGGGTACCGCACCGCGAGGAGAATCCCGACCCGGACGTGGAGGCCGTCGTGGTGATCGCGCGGAACACCCAAGAGGCGATTGTCGTAAATCTCGACAGCCTGGAGTGGGTGGGCCCGGTCGGGATCGTCCGCTAAGGGCTCGCCTCAGGCGCGGGGCCAGCCTCGCTCGGCTTAATCCAGTTGACACAACAGACAGGTCTGTCTAGCCTTGATCAGGTCAGACAGACCTGTCTGTTACGCCCGCATCTGGAGCGCCAATGTCCGCCAGCACTGCCACCGAAGCCGCCGTTGTCCCAGCAATCCTCGACCAGAGGCCGGCTCTACCAGCGCGCGAGTCTTGGCGGCTTCCGAATTCGGTGGCCTTCTACTTGCAACTATCGATCGCGGTGGTCTTTCTCGCCGGCTCCAGCGCGCCAACGCCGCTGTACTCCGTCTACCAGGCTGAGTGGGGGTTCTCACCCATCACCGTCACCGTGGTCTTCGGCATCTACGCCCTCGCCGTCTTGTCTGCGCTGCTGACTGTCGGATCGCTCTCAGATCACATCGGCCGGCGGCCCGTACTGATTGCCGCGATCGTCGTCCAGGCCGCGGCCATGTTGATCTTCGCTTCCGCGGACGGCGTCACCGCCTTACTGCTCGCCCGCATCGTCCAGGGGCTGTCGACGGGAGCAGCCGTCGGAGCCATAGGCGCGGGTTTGCTCGACCTGCACAGGACGAGAGGGACGATCGCCAACGGTGTGGGACCGATCTTGGGGACGGCCACGGGTGCCATCGGCTCGGGCCTTCTGGTCCAGTACCTGCCGGCCCCCACCCACTTGGTCTACCTCGCCATCTTCAGCGTGATCGTGCTCCAGGGTCTCGGTGTGCTTCTTATGCGTGAGTCCTCCACGCGCAAGCCTGGCGCGATCGCCTCGCTGTGCCCGGAGTTCGCCCTACCTCCAGCAGTCCGTCGTCAGATGCTGCTCGCGGCACCGGTATTGGTGGCAGTCTGGTCTCTCGGCGGCCTTTATGGTTCTCTCGGCCCAACCCTCGTCCGACTCGTGGTCGGATCAAACGCCGTCGTGCTCGGTGGCTTGGCACTAGCCGTCCTCGCCTTCAGCGGCGCCGCCACGATTCTCGCGCTGCAGACGACTCAGCCCCGAACTGTCATGCTGCTGGGTACTTCCTCGTTGATAGTCGGTGTCGCCATCACGCTGGTCGCCATTTCGTCCAATTCGACCGTGGGATTCTTCGCCGGTACGGCCGTGGCAGGGGTTGGCTTCGGAGCCGGCTTTCAGGGTGCCTTGCGGACGGTCATGCCGCTTGCCGCACCGCACGAGCGGGCCGGCGTGTTGTCAACGATCTACGTGATCTCCTATCTGGCACTGGGTTTGCCTGCCGTCATCGCGGGGTTCCTCGTCGTGCACGGCGGAGGCGTCCGGACGACCGCGCGCGAGTACGGTGTCGCGGTGATGGTGCTGGCGACGTTGGCATTGCTCGGTTCGCTCCGCTCATTCCGGCCCGCCCGCGACCAGGCTTCGGCCAGCTAACGGTGAGGGGCGCAGAACCGAGAGATACTTCCATCGTGCAGTGCAACTCGATGACGACCCTAGTTGGAACCGTGCAGAAGGGACGATGATGTTAGAGAACTCCAAGGCATTCAGCGGCTTCTCGGTGAACGACGTACCCAAGGCTCGGCAGTTTTACGGCGAGACACTCGGCCTACGGGTCTCTGAGCAGAACGGCATGCTCGAGTTACACCTCGCGGGCGACCGCGACACCCTCGTTTACCCCAAGCCAGATCACGTGCCCGCGACGTTCACCATCCTCAACTTTCCAGTCGAAGACATCGAGAGTGCCGTCGATGAACTCACTGCCCGCGGCGTGCAGTTCGAGCACTATGAATGGGTGGACGAGCGGGGGATCAACCGGCAGGGCGGCCCGCTCATTGCTTGGTTCAAGGATCCGGCCGGCAACGTGCTATCGGTAATCCAGCAGAACTGACGGCGAAGCGGGTAGGACGCGCCCGATCATCGCACGCGGAGCCGATCTCCGTTTATCGCGCACTCCAGGCCCGAGTTCAACCCGCGCGCGGAGCTGGTGCCGAGACACTCGGCGAGGATTACACGAAGGCTCAGCCGACGAACGCGGTTGGTGATGAACAGCGGTCGACGGCAACGCCCGCAAACCAGCAGCGTTGCTGGCCTCCTCACGGAAAGCCTGTACGGGCCCGTTCATTTGAGCGGGTGACGAGAATCGAACTCGCACTGTCAGCTTGGGAAGCTGATGTTCTGCCATTGAACTACACCCGCGAACTGAGCAATCGTAACCGAACGGGGCAAGCGAAAGCCCCGCCGGCTCATACCCGGCGGGGCTTGACTCCAATTAAAGGTCAAGGACGTGACGAGGCCGGTTACCGACACGCGAACTTTGACCATCAACCTGAGGCAGAGACCGGACATTTCAGTCACTCGACTGTGGTTTCGCCACACTCGTCCCACCTGTTGCGCGACACGCCGAGGCCGAAAAATCAGTTCGTCGAATTTCGCGGAAACCCTTGCGCACAAGGGCATTCGGGCAGTAGAAATTCACCTACGCACCCGGCAACGGGAGCGGGACCGGAAGGAAAACGAGGATTCAGGCAGCCAGGAAACTGGCCAGCACGAGCCCGTGACAGGGCGCGAGAATCTGACGGGCCGACCGCGAGATTCGGACGTGTCACCGCCGGATCAGCGAGGGCCCCGCCAACTCATACTTGGCGGGGCCCTTCGTTTGTAGAACCAACCTCGCGCTCAGTGTATTTCGCGCGCCAAACAGCGAAGCGTCCGGCTCCGTTTGCGGCGCCGACGCGTTCAGAGATTCGCGTTTAACGATCCGCGATGTCTCAGGCTCGCCAGTAGTTGTTCGCTGCCGCGATGGTCTGAAACTCGATGGCCACGACCTGGCTCGCCGCGATCAGGCTGTCTGGATTGGCTGCGTACTTCGGCCGGCCGGCGACGAGGACGTCCAAGTCCGTTTGAATGTTGTGAATCATGTGACGGGCCATAGTGATCGCGAGCGCTCGTCCTTCTTCAGGTGTCGGCGTGATCAGCGATCCTCCGGGCACAAGCACCAACTCTGCATCGGGCACGCGGTTCATGACGCCTCCGTCTTGCTCGCGGGAATTCCGGCCGGTTTCTCCCGCAGTCTCGGCCCGAACCGGTAACGCGTCAAGATCCGCTTCGCTAGAAGCGCCAGCGAGTGGCACCATTCGGCGCCGCCGTGGCGACCCCGACGACGGTATGGAAATCCAGCTCGTACAGGTGCCACGGCGGCGGGCCGGCACTCGGCGCGCTGAACGGAGCGGTGAACGCGTCGGCCTGGACCTCGACCGGCCAGCCCGACTCACGGTAGGCCGCGGCGACCTGCTCGAGCGTTGACGGGTGGGTCACCCGGGCCGCAGTGCCGTCAAGGACCAGGTCGATCGTCGGCAGGTGCGCGGACAGTGTGCACGCCGGGTTGGCGGCCAGATCTCGGGCTTTGCGGGCCTCGGGACTGCTGGTGAAGTAGAGGTGGCCGTCCTGCCATTGCGCACCGACGCCGGCCGAGTGCGGTGTGCCGTCGGGCCGACAGGTGCCCAGGAAATACGTGTGGTCGAGGCTCTGCCAGGTGGCGAGTGCGTCGCTCGCGCGGCTCCATTCGAGCGGAGCGTCGCCGTAACGATCGAGATTGGTGACTTCGGTGGGTTCAGGTTGGCTCATGCCCTCAACCCAGTCCATCGAGCGACCCGTGTCAACCCTCCACGACTTCGGAGACTGCCGGTCGAGGAGTGAGGACGAAAAGCAAGCCCTGCAGCCCACCAGCGGTATAGCGTGCAGCCTTGGACCCACCAGGAACCGACTCACACGAAACGTGTCGGTTCACAGGGGCCCGGTCAGGCGGCCAAATAGACGGCGGTGGCAATGGTTTTCTACGACGTCGTGGAACACGTTGGAATGGTGATCGACGGCGCTGGAGTCGTCGTCATCGTGATCGGCTCGGCGATCGCCTCAGCTCTTGCGATCAATCGGTTCCAACACGATGTCACCAACGTGTACACCCGCTACCGCCGCGAGCTCGGTCGCACGATCCTTCTCGGCCTGGAGTTGCTCGTGGCCGGAGACATCATCCGCACCGTGGCAGCCGAGCCGACCTTGACGAGCATCGGCGTCCTCGCCGGCATCGTTCTCATCCGCACCTTCCTCAGTTTCTCGTTGGAACTTGAAATCACGGGGCGATGGCCGTGGCAGAAGTCGCCCATCACATCGCCAGAGAGCGGGGGGTCGACAGGCGGCGACCCGAGCTAACTAACCCGAGGGCCCGTCAATGCGTAACCGGCATCGCCTGAGGACACCCCAGCTTCGCGATCGGGCCCTTGCCCGAGCTCATGAGGCCGTGTGATTCATCGAGGTCGAAAGGAACATTGACCACGATGTCGGCATCGGGGGCGTAGGTCCATTCAGCGAAGCCGCCGACGTCGAAAACGTACTTTCCGCGATAGGTCTTCGTAATCGGCTGTTCGAGGATCCAGCCGTACTCGTTGGGTTGCAGATCCGGGCCCGATGTCTGCCAGCTCTGGCCGGATTGCGTCGTGGTCGTCGTCTGGTTCTGCCGCGTGAACGTGCTCGTGACAGACGAGCTGAAGACGGCCTGAAAGAAATCATTGTTGCCGCCGAAATGAACGCTGACGCCTTCGGTTTCTCCGAGACTGTATGACTCGCCGGTCATTTTCGAGGTCGCGTACGTACTCGTAGCCGTATAGACCGTGCCTTTTACCGGCGTATCGGTGGAGAAATATTGAGACACACAAACCGGTGCGCCATGGCCGGCAATAGACTCTGCCGTCTGAGTGAAAATACACTGGTCACTCGACTGAATGGCGTCACATTTACCCATCGCATAAACCGCAGCGAGATCCGTCAATCGATCATTTATCGGCTGATTCTGGTTTCCGGTCTCGTCCGGAAACTTCCACAACTCGGCGTTGGAGCCGTCACAGGGCCACAGCGTCAGTGCGGTCGTGGCCGCCATCGCCACGTATCTGGTCGCTAAACATTGCTGGTCTTGATTGTTTCGTACGATGTAGGCCTGCTCGCCGTGGCTGTTGCGGTAGGGCTCGAGGTTCCACTGCTCCCACGTGTTGGAGCCATCGCAGGTGTGCGCTTCGATGAGGCGCGTCTGATACCAGCCGTCAAACCAGCCCGGCATCAGACAGTCGTTGGAATTCCGGATCTGGAACACGCCGTTCTTCACCATGTGCAGACTGAAGAGCTGGTTGTACGAGTTAGGCGACACGGCCGGCCCCGGCGTTCGAGAACTCATGGTGAAGACGTCGCCATGGCCCAGCCACCCAGTTGCCCGCTCCGCCAACGTGCCCCGATTGACCGGTGCGTCCGCGCTCTGCAAATAGCAGTTGTCCAACTCGCCATTCGCCGCATTCTGTGCACATAACCAACTCGAGTAAGTGTCGGTCGCGGGAATCTCCTGGGCGCCGCTATCCGGCGCCAAGCCTATGAACGCAACCAGTGCGCCCACAATTACCAATACAACGCGACTGCGTTTCATGCGAATGCTCCAGAAGACTAGGCAACCGATTACGTGTCAAATTACGCATCATTACCGTAGAGACGCCGCAATACGAATGTGGCCGAATTCATGACCGCAGTTCCAACACCTGACAAACTTTTCGTAACGGCGCGCTTACCGATTCGCGCCGCCCGACGCAGCGCAGGGGGCGTCCATCCCATTGCACCCCCTGCCGGTCACCGACCGCACATTCGGTAACCTCCGGCCATGCTGCTGAGCGATCGCGACATCCGCGCCGAGGTAACCGCCGAGCGGCTAAAGCTCGAACCGTGGGAGCCAGATCTCGTCCAGCCATCGTCCATCGACGTTCGGCTGGATCGGTTCTTTCGCGTCTTCAACAACTCCCAGTACACCCACATCGATCCAGCGCTACAGCAGGACGAGCTGACCTCGCTTGTAGAACCCGAAGGCGACGATCCGTTCGTGCTGCATCCGGGCGAATTCGTCCTCGGTTCCACGCTCGAAGTCGTGACGCTGCCCGACGACTTGGCGGGACGGCTCGAGGGCAAGTCCTCGCTCGGCCGCCTCGGGCTGCTCACCCACTCGACCGCGGGATTCATCGACCCAGGATTCTCCGGGCACATCACGCTCGAACTGTCGAACGTAGCCAACCTGCCAATCACCCTCTGGCCCGGCATGAAGATCGGCCAGCTCTGCCTCTTCCGGTTGTCGTCGGCTGCCGAACACCCATATGGCAGCGCGGTTTACGGCTCGCGCTACCAGGGCCAACGCGGGCCCACCCAGTCTCGGTCGTACCAGAACTTCAAACGCTGGCCAACCAAGTAAGCGTCGGCAAGCGAAGCGGCCAACAACTACCGGCTGCCCACGACGAGGGTCTCGCGCCACACGTCCGCCAAGGCGACATCGCCGCGCAGAGATATCTCGTCGTCCCCAGCACGGTTCCACGCCCAACGGTAGAGATCACTCGCAAGGCCGAACACGCTCAGGTCGCTGTCGTCACGAGCTCCCGGCATCGCGGCGTACGACCCAGCACTGTCACCGGCACGGACCGAGATCGTCCACGAGGCATTGGAGTCGAGCGGCGTCAAGGTCGCGGTGAACGCTCGCGGCACGTCCTTGGTCGAGATGCGGCCCGGCGCCATCGTCAACATCAGCTCATCGATACCGTCGGCTGCGAAATCGGCATCGAATTCCGTGACGCCCATCCCGGCAGCGAGCTCTGCGTCCACTCGGTGGATCGCGGTCTCATGCGCCATCCGTCGCGCCCAGAACATCTTCGGCACCTTGTCTCCGGCAAACGTCCACACGTCAAGGTCGTCGGGCGCCTCCCGAAGCGAGGACGTCAGTCCGGCGACGCCGGTCGCGAAGACCGCATAGACCTCGTCCGCCGTCGGCCGTTCGAACTCGAAGGCTGCCTGGTCACCGCCGCCCAGGATCAGCGTCGCCCAGTGATGCACCCGGGTCAGGTGCTGCATCAGAGCGAGCACCTGCCAGCGTGGGCAGGACGGAACAACCGCGTCTAACCCGGCGAACTGGGCAGCGCGCACGAACAGCGCAGCATCGCGCTCGAGTTGCTTGACGTACTCATCAGCGTCCATTTGTCGCCAAGGTTAGAGCAGTACAGCGAAAACCGCTTTAGCGGAGTTTGTACATCCAGCCATGCGGATCGGACGCCTGACCCGTTTGCAGGTCCAACAGGGCTTGCCGTAGGCGCATCGTGACAGGACCGGGCGTGCCGTCGCCAACCGTCCATTCGTGCGTCGCGCTTTTCACCTGACCGACCGGCGTGATGACGGCAGCGGTGCCGCAGGCGAAAACCTCCGTCAATTCGCCGCGGGCATTGCCCTCGCGCCAGTCGTCCGTCGAGATCAATCCTTCTTCGGTCCGGTAGCCGAGGTCGGTGGCCATGGTGAGCAACGAGTCACGCGTGATGCCCGGCAGCAGCGTGCCGCTCAACTTCGGTGTCACCAGCCGGGCGTCAGCGCCGCTGCCGTACACGAAGTACAGATTCATGCCGCCCATCTCTTCGACGTAACGGTGCTCGTGCGCATCGAGCCAGACGACCTGATCGCAGCCCTGCTCGGCCGCCTGAGCCTGCGCAACAAGTGACGCCGCGTAGTTGCCCGCGCACTTGGCCTCACCGGTACCGCCTGGGGCCGCCCGGGTGTATTCGGTCGAGAGCCACACGCTCACCGGCTGCACGCCGCGCGGAAAGTACGGCCCCGCCGGCGAGGCGATCAACAGGTACGAATAGGCGTTCGCGGGCCGCACGCCGAGGCCGACCTCGGTCGAGATCATGAATGGACGAAAGTACAGCGACGCATCGGCACCCTCGGGCACCCATTCGGCGTCGACGGCGGTCAGCGCAATCAGCGACTCGACGAACTTCTCCGTCGGAAGCTCAGCCATCGCCAGCCGCCTGGCCGAGCGCTGGAAACGAGCCGCGTTGGCCTCCGGACGGAAGGTCGCAATCGAGCCGTCGGGCTGACGGTAACCCTTCAGACCCTCGAAAATCAGCTGGCCGTAGTGCAGCGAGCTCGTCGCCGGGTCGACCGAAAGCGGACCGTACGGCAGTACCTCGCCGTCTGCCCAGCCACCGTCTACAGTCCAGTCCACCTTGACCATATGGTCGGTGAAGTACTTGCCGAAACCAGGGGCCGCGAGGATCGCGGCGCGGTCGGCGTCGGAGCGAGGATGAGTGCTTCGCTGCACGGAGAGGGCCATAGTTGGACATCCTAGTAAATTGTTTCAACTAATTATGCTCCGAGGTCTGCCTGCGCCGTCCTCATGGAACCGGTCGCTGAGATCGACCACTAATCTGGCCCCATGACGCTTCCCGAACACGTCGACGTCCTCATCGTCGGCGCCGGTTTCGGTGGTCTGGCCGCGGCCATTCAGCTCGACAAGAACGGGACGCGGGACTTTCTCGTGATCGACCGCGGTGCGGACGTAGGGGGCACCTGGCGGGACAACACCTACCCGGGCGCGACCTGCGATGTGCCCTCGCAGCTCTATTCGTTCTCGTTCGCGCTCAACCCCGACTGGACCCGGTCCTTTTCCTCGCAGCCAGAGATTCAGGACTATCTTCGCAACGTCGCCAGTTCGTCGGCCGTCCTCGACCGGTTCGAATTCGGTATCGCGCTCACGGCAGCGGCCTGGGATGTCGGCACAGGCAACTGGCAGCTGAGCACCACCGCCGGATCTCTCACCGCGCGCGTGCTGGTCGTCGCGGCCGGTGCGTTGTCCGAACCGAAGCTGCCCGATATCGCAGGTCTCGACGACTTCGGCGGCGAGATCTTCCACTCCGCCCGCTGGAACCATGACTTTGACCTTCGAGGCAAGCGAGTCGCCGTTATCGGCACCGGGGCTTCGGCGATCCAGATCGTGCCCGAACTGGCGAAGATCGCCGAGCGGGTCGATGTCTACCAGCGGACACCCCCGTGGATCATGCCGCGGCGCGACCGCGCGATCAGCCGCTGGGAGAAGCTCGCCTACCGCTACGTCCCGGGAGCGCAGCGACTCTCGCGCCAAGCCATCTACTGGGGACGAGAGGCACTCGTGCCGATCTTCACCGTCAAGCCCGGCCTGGGCAAGTACGTTCAGGGCGCAGCAATCAAGAACATCCATAGATCCATTGATGATCCAGCACTGCGTCGGCAACTCACCCCGAATTTCGCCCTCGGCTGCAAGCGCGTACTGATGTCCAACCACTGGTACCGCGCGCTGGCCAAGAGCAATGTCGACCTGATCACCGCTCCGATCGCGCGGATCACTACCGATTCGATCGAGACCGCGGACGGGCGGTCCGTCGCCGTCGACGCGATCGTTGTCGCTACCGGTTTCACACCGACCGAGATGCCGCTGGCGCCGCACATCACCGGCAAGGACGGTCAAAGCCTCTCGTCGCATTGGCGCGAGCACGGCATGCAGGCCTACAAAGGCGCGACCGTAGCCGGCTTTCCGAACCTGTTCTTCGTGGTCGGGCCAAACACCGGATTGGGCCATTCGTCAATGGTCTTCATGATCGAATCCCAGGTTGCCTATCTCGTCGATGCGATCCGAACCATGCGCCGGCACGCCGTGGCGAGCGTGGAAGTGGACGAAGGCCGCCTGGCCGAATACAACAAGAGTCTGCAGCGGCGAATGAAACGCACGGTGTGGAACGTCGGCGGCTGCCAGAGTTGGTACCTGGACGACCATGGCCGCAATGTCACGCTATGGCCGCGCACCACCATCACCTTCCGGGCAATCACCCGCAAGTTCGACCTCGACGCTTATCGCCGGGTGCCAAGGTCCTAGCTGGCAGGCCGATCCATCGGGACGTGGACGATGCCGTCCTCGAGAAAATCAGCACCGCTGCGAACGAACCCGAATCGGCCGTACCAGCCTTCCAGGCGAGCCTGCGCGTCCAACGTGATCGCGGTATCGGCTCCGACGATCTCCAGCGCCTCGCGCATCAGCAGGCTCGCCGTTCCGTTCGACCGGGCACGCTCAGCTGTCGCCACCCGCCCGATTCTGGCTCGGCCGTCGTTGTCGCGCAGGATTCTCAGCGTGGCGGTCACCGTGCCATCGTCCTCGGCCCATACCCACAACGCATCGGGTTCCAGGTCCCGCCCGTCCAATTCCGGATAGGCGCATTCCTGCTCGACGACGAACACGTCGACCCGTAGCCGCAGAATCGGGTAGGCGGCAGCAAGCGCGAGATCGGCGGGCCGCGCCGAGTGCAGTGTCGTCGTCACGATCCACAACGCTAGCCCGAACACAATCCTGACAATTCCTTGGCCGGGTACACACCCGAGCCGAGCAAGGTTCATACGCAGAGCCACCCGTCACGAACTGAGGAGCACCACATGTGGAAGAAGATCGCCATCGCCGGAGCGACGGCTGCCATCATCGGCGGCGCCGGCACGGCCGCGCTTGCAGCGTCCGGCACCCCCACGACGAGCCCGTCCGCGACGCCGTCCACCAGTGCTTCAACGTCGGGCAACGGTGCTGGCGCGAAGGCTGCGAAGGCAAACGGCCGGTTCGTCAGAGGCGAAGGAATCGCGAAGCTGCGCAAGGTGACGCACGCCAGTTGGGTCACCGAAGACAAGGGCGCGAAGACGTTCACGACGCACGAGGCGATCCGCGGCTCGGTCACGGCTGTTTCGGCCACGTCCATTGCAGTGAAATCGGCCGACAACGTCACCCAAACGTACGTAGTCAACGCCGACACCAAGATTCACACCCAAGCACACAAGAAGACCGGAGCCAGCATCGCAGACGTCAAGACCGGAGACCCCGTGGTCGTCGGCGGGACCGGCACCTCGACGTTCACCGCGTCTCAAATCGTCGACGCCAAGAAGTAGCCGTCAAACAAGCGGCAGCCGAACGGTGAAGCGGGCCCCGCCCTCCGACGAGTGGCCCGCTTCGACCGTGCCACCCAACCGCCGGGTAAGCCCATCGACGATGGCCAGCCCCAAGCCGGTGCCGACCTGACGCACGCCCCGGTACCGCTCGTAAAGCGCGGATCTCTCGAATGCGACGGCGAGATCAGCATCGGACAGACCCGGGCCGCCATCGCGCACCTCGAGTTCAGCCGCAGGCGGCGCGCTGCTCGTGCGAACGGACAGCACTATCGGCGCGCCAGCGGGCGTCACACGCAAGGCGTTTTCCAATAGGCCGTCCAGAATCTGGCGCACCCGCGATGGATCGGTCTGGCACCAAATCGCGAATCCAGGCTCCTCGAGGGTGAACGTGACACCCGCGGCCCGACATCGGTCGAACCAGACCCTCGCCGCCGCCCGGGCCAATTCGGTCAGATCTGTCGGCGTGATGTCTACCCGGAATTCCTGTGCCCCTAACCGCGCTAGATCGAGAAGGTCAGCAACGAGCCGATTCAACCGCTGCGCTTCGGTCAACATCACGGCACCGACCTGGGCGGCCTGCTCAGCAGGCACCACACCGTCGGCCAGTGACTCCGCATAGCCGCTGATCGCGGTTAACGGTGTGCGAAGATCATGCGATACCGAAAGCAGAAACTCCCGCTGACGGGCTTCGGAGTGTGACAACGCCGAGGCGAGCGTGTTCACCGCGACACCGACCTCCGCGACCTCAGCAGGCCCTTCTGGAGTCACGCCGACATCGCGATGACCTGCCGCCAGCGCATGTGCGGCCTCGGCTGTGCGCCGCAGCGGTCGGGAGATGCGTTGTGCCACCAGCAGACCCAGCACGACGGCGATCGCGACGCCGACCAGCAAGGCGATCAGAACTCGCCGGATCACTTGATTGCCAAACGCGATTGCATCCGCCTGTCGCTGTACCAGCACGATGCCGCCAACCCTGGTTGGCCGACCCTCGACGAGTACGCGTTGGCCCTCGACCTTCGGTTGCTCGGAGACGCTCTTGCCCGCAAGCAGTCGTTGAACGTCAGCCGGCGTGATGCTCACCTGACCCAGTGCATTCGCGCCGTTGAGCTTGCCGTTCTGCTGCACCGTGACAGCCTGGATCTTCAGCGCCTGCAACGTTCTACTCGCTCGGCGCTGGGCAACCGCCGCGTCGACGCCGAGTTCGGCCGTTGCCTGAGCGGCATCCGCCAGCTTCGAAAGCGTCTTTCGGGCACTGTCGGCATTGCCTTGCTGGATCAGCCCAACGGCGAGCGCTCCGGCCAGCACCGCGGTGATCACCGCTACCGCCGTGGCGAGCAACGAGATCCGTTGCGCCAGGCTGGCCCGTCGGATCAAGGCGAATCCCCCTGCTGTGGATGCGGCTGCCGTACCCGTGGCTGCGCGGCATAGCCGACGCCGCGCACGGTTCTGATCGGGCTCGCGTCGCCGAGCTTCGCCCGGACCTGGGCGATGTGCACGTCCACCGTGCGCACGCCCCCCGCCGCCGAATAGCCCCAGACCTCGCTGATCAGTTGTTCACGGCTGAACACCCGCCCCGGGCGGCGCATCAGATATCCCAGCAGATCGAATTCGGTGGCCGTCAGCTCGACCTCGAGGGCACCACTGCCATCCGCGCCTGTCACGAAGACCCGGCGTTCAACCGGATCGAGCCGAACATCGTCGACCACCAGATTCGGCTCGACACCGGGACTGCCCTGGGTCCGGCGCAACACGCTGGTTACCCTCGCCACCAACTCTCGCGGCGAAAATGGTTTCGTCACATAGTCATCAGCGCCGAGTTCGAGTCCCACGATCCGATCCACCTCGTCATCACGAGCTGTGACGAATAGGACCGGGGTCCAGTCGTTGGCTGACCGAAGTCGCCGACACACCTCGATGCCGTCCATGCCGGGGAGCCCAATGTCGAGGATCACTGCCGCCGGTTTGAGTGTCCGAATCGCGGCGAGGCCGGCGTCGCCGTCGCGCTCTACATGAACCCCGTAGCCCGCTCGAGCCAGATTCAGGCGAACGATGTCAGCAATCGCGGACTCGTCCTCGATCACCATGATCAACCCGCGGGTCGCGCTCTGCACAACAGGACTCTACTTTCGCGGCGTCACCAGCGGGCCGGTCGCAATGTTCGGATCAGATCAGCGTTCTGCGACGATGGGGGCATGACGACGATGCCGCTGAGCCCGGACGAATTGCTCACGACCACCCGGACGGTCCGCAAGCGCTTGGATCTCACCCGGCCCGTGCCCCTCGAGGTGATCCGGGAATGCTTGGAGATAGCCCTGCAGGCACCGTCGGGCTCGAACACCCAGGGATGGCACTGGCTGGTCATCAACGACGAGGCTCAGCGCGCCAAGCTCGGCGAGCTGTACCGTCGGGCGGTCGCGAAATATCAGGAGTCGCCAAGCTACGCCGGCCGGCTGTATGCCGATGATGCCGAGCGCGGCCCGGTCCAGCGACGCATCGGCGACAGCGTCTCCTACCTGGCCGACCACATCGACGAGGTCCCCGTCCTGGTGATCCCCTGCATTCGAGCGGGACGGACGCTGCCCGCCGGCAATCAATCCGGGCTGTGGGGATCGCTGCTGCCGGCCGCGTGGAGTTTCATGCTGGCGGCGCGAGCTCGCGGGATAGGGACGGCGTGGACAACCCTGCACATGACCTATGAGGACGAGGCCGCCGAAATCCTCGGGCTGCCGGACGACGTCAAACAGGGCCTCATGATTCCTACGGCGTATTACACAGGCGACACCTTCAAACCGGCGCCGCGCCAACCCCTCGATGAGGTCCTGCACATCGATCGCTGGTAAATCGCCGGGAACAGGCCATGCTGTAGTTGTGATAGAGCTGATCACCGAGGTCGATGCCGACCGGCGGCCGCCGCGCCGGCCCAATCGCGTGGTGATCGCCTTAGCCCTCTTGGTCGTTCTGATCGGGGTAGGCCTGGTCAACCACAACCGGGCCCAGACCAAAACTGCTCAGCCAACCGTCGCGCCGTCGGCGAAGGTACACCGCGACAGTCCAGCTGTCGCACCCATTGCCCTTCCCGGACGCGCCGTCGACCTGGTCTCTGGTGGCGACATGGTCTTCGCCCTCACCGCGAGTCCGCCCATGCTGACCAGGCTCGAGCCGCTCGCGCCGCACGCGGTCCTGGCGACGGCCATCGTTCCGACCGGCGCCGTGCAGCTCGTCCTGGACAGCCAGACGAATCGGCTGTGGACTCTGCAACGCGAAGGGCCCCGGCAGACGGTTGTGTACGAATATGACCCGTTGTCCTTGAGCCAGCTCAGCCGTCAGACCGTCGATGTGGGCGTCACGACCGCGGTTGCCTACAACTCCCAGCTCTGGCTCGGAACTGATCGCGGCTTGTACTTGCTGCCGGTCGAGAACGGCGCCGACAGCAGCTCGAGCAGCGCTGAACACAACGCGCGGCCGCAACCGGTGAAAGGACTGAACACGTCGGTGCGCTCACTCGTGTTCGACCCAGCCAGCGATCGCGTGATCGCAAGCACGGCCGCTGGTAGCGTCTCGACCTTGACCACGATTGACGGTTCGAGCTTTCACGTGCTGGTAGTTCGCCAAGTTCCGATCGGCGAGATCAGTTTCGCCTGGACGGAACACGGCTTGTGGGCGGCTGGGTCACGACCCGAAGGATCCGGGATCATCGATCTGATCGATCCCGTTACGTTGCAGGTGATCGCCACTGCGCCAAGCACAAGGCTCTTGGACGGCTCCATCGCTGTCTGGCCGGGTGACGGTGTTTTCTGGTCCGTGGAAAAGGGAATCGTCTCGTGCCTGTCCGCGCGGACCGGAGGTACTCTGACCACCACGACGGACCTTTCCGCACCGGTCGTTCCCGGTCTCGGTGTGGCATATGCGATCGGGTCGCAAACCGTTCAGGTTCTCGATCTCACGGATACGGACTGCAAAGCGTCCTAGTCGGCCTCAACCGCCTTTTCGAGATCGCATAAGGCTTGTTCGAGATAGGTCAGCAATCGCTGAAGATGTGGCACCGTACGACGGCATCCGGTCAGGCCAAACGCCAGCTCGCTCGTGTAGCTCGTACAGGTTATGTTCAGCGCCTGACCGTCAAACGGAACCGACAGGGGGTAGACGCCGTCGAGGCGGGCGCCGTCGAGATACAGGCGCCTTCGCGGCCCGGGAACGTTGGAGATGATCAGGTTGAACGGTGGTCGCGCGAAGCTCTGCAATGCGGGCATCGACTGCAGCAATAGCGGGCCGGCTCCGAGCGCGGTCATCGCCAGGATCTGTAGCGGCGTCATCGCGCTCAGGGCTGCCTTGCCATCGCTCATGCTGGCGTGCACCACGGCCAGTCGCTCGCCGGCGTCGGCAAGATCGGTGCCGAGGTTGCACATCACGGCGCCGACGGCATTGCCGCCCTCGCGATCCCGATCTCTCGGGGTCAGGGCGACCGGAACCATTGCGATCAGCGGAGCGTCGGGTAGCGCGTCGAAGTTGTTCAAGTAAGTGCGAAGGGCGCCAGAACACATCGCCAGTACGACGTCATTGAGAGTGGTGCGGCTGGCTCGTCCAACCCGCCTGATCCGCGCCATCGGCCAGGACTGGGCAGCAAACCGGCGCGAACCGGTTATCGGCACGTTGAACATTGTCTTCGGCGCGCTGAAAGACACCGAAGCCGCTTCGTCCCGGAATCCGCGGCGAAGGGTGGTCGCAAGGGCACGGGGGAGCCCGGCCGCGTCCGAGGCCATCGCGAGGGCCGATTTCAGGGCCGCGACCGGCGGGGCGGACTGTTCAACGGCCAACGACTGCGCCGGGCGTTTCGGCTCAGCCGGTCGATATGACCAGGGTGCCGGCCGGTCACGATCGTCGGGATCCGAACTCAGCACGATTTGCAGCAATCGCGAGGCAGCGATGCCGTCCACGAGCGCATGGTGCATCTTGAAGTAGATCGCGAAACGCCCGTCGTCGAGACCTTCGATCAGATGGGCCTCCCACAACGGCCGGTTTCTGTCCAGCAAAGTGCCGTGCAACCGCGAGCACAACGCCAGGAGCTCGAGAATGCGGCCCGGTTTCGGCAATGAGTTGTGCCGGACGTGATGTTCGATATCGAACTGATCGTCGTCTTCCCAACCCCATTGGCCCAGCGTGGACAACGAGCGCGCGGGACGCTTACGAAACAACGGAGCGATGTCAGTCGCCGAGCTCAGCTTCTGGAACAGATTCTGGACGTAGTCTGCGGGCGCATCGCTCGGCGGCTGATAGAGATGCAGCCCACCGACGTGCATCGGACGCTGCCGAGCCTCGACCGCAAGAAACATCGAGTCGGTGGGCGACATCGGTAGCAGCATGAAGTCCGTCCCCCCGGCAATGAACGCGGATGTTCATACTCGCACCGAAATCGACCACGGCGCAGGTGGACCTAGCCGGTATATGCGGTCAGGAAGCTGTTTACGATCGGCAGCGCGGGCACGTTGCCCGAATCGCCGCCGTATACGAAGACCGCGAACGCCAGATCGCCACGGCTGCCAGCGAACCAGGAGTGCGTCTTCGGCGGCTTGTCGGTGCCGAACTCCGCAGTGCCGGTCTTGCCGCGTACCTCGCCCGGCAGGTTGCCTAGCGCATTGGCGGTGGCACCGGGTTGGGCCACGGTGGCGCGAAGCAGGACGTTCATCTGGGCGGTCAGTGCGGCCGGCAGAGGTGCCAGTGGGTTCCCGGGTTTGTTCGCGAGCAGTGACGGCTCGATCGGCTTACCGGTGGCGGAGGCCCCCGCCATTGAGGCCATGAGCAGCGGGCTCACCAACACCTTGCCCTGACCAATCGCCGCGGCCGCCTGTTCGTTCGGGGTCGTCGGCGGCGGCAACGAGCCGGAGAACGCGTCGACCGGCAACGCCCACTTCGCGCCGAGGCCGAGCGCGGCTGCGGCCTTGCTGACCGCGTCTGTCGGCATCTTCATCGCCAGGTTGATGGCGCTGGTGTTGCAGGAGTACGCGAACGCTGCGCTCATCGGGATGATGCCGTGCGAGAACTTGTTCTCGTTCTCGAAGGTTTGACCGTTGACCACTGTCGTCGCCGGACAATCGACTGGCGATGCCGCGGTCAGGGTGGGATTGGCCGTGTACTCCGCGGTGTAGGTCGCAATCTTGAACGTCGACCCGGCCGGGTATTCACCGTTGAGGGCAATATCGTCGGTCGCGGCCGAACTGTTGGCGACGGCCAGGATCTTGCCCGTTGACGGTTGAACTGCCACCAGCGCGGCGGGCAGCGGCACTGCGGACAGCGCGGCGTCGGCTGCGAGCTGAGCCGCGCTGTTGAGCGTGAGTCTCACGGGCGTGCCCGCCTTGGCCGCCACAACCGAACCGAGATTTGCCCCGAGCGCACCGGTCGAATCGGTGGCTGCGTAGACCTCGACGCCCACGGTGCCGGCCAGCTGGGCATCGAGACTTAGCTGCAAACCCGAGAGTCCGGTGGTATCGCCGGCCTGGATGCGGCCCTTCGAGTTGTCGATGATCTCTTTCGTTGCAGTACCAACGCGACCTAGCAGCGGCTGGGCGAAGGTCGAGGTGGGCGCCAGCAGTTCAGTACTGGTCGGAAACTGCACACCCGGCAAGTTGTAGATCTGCGGCTTGACCTGCTCGTAAGCCGGTCGGCGAAGGGTGATGATCGGGACGAACTGGGTGGGCGGTACGGCTTGGACGCTCTTGACGATGTCTGCAGCCGTGATGCCGTAGCTGGACAGGACAGCGCCGAGCGTTGCGGCAACGCTTGCCAGGTTGGTGACCTGAGCAGGGTCGATGCCGACCGTGACCACCGGAGTGGGGTTGAACAGTGACTTACCGTCGCTGTCCTCGATGGCGCCCCGAGCAGGCTGGGTTCGCTTGAGGGTCAGATGCGAACCGGTGACCAGTAGCGGATGGACGTCGCTTGTCGACCAGCTCACGAGCCAATTGCTGCCCTGCTTGGTCATCGGCAGCGAGCCCGTGTACGTCCACGGCGTGCCAACGCCAGGAATCGTCCACGAGGCTGAATAGTTCGCCGTCGCACTGCTGTCCGTGCGGTCGGCCAAACCGCTGACGGTGAACGTTCCCTTCAGCGCTGACGCACTCGACGCTGAAGCACTCGGGGAAGACGCTGTGCTCGAAGGGGCTGCACTCGGCGCCGCCGCTGAGGACGGGCTGCCGCTGGTGGCGGTGCCACCGGACAAGCCGATCAGGCTCGCCTTCAACGTCGCGGCCGCCGCCGCCGAGTCCGTGGTCACCGCGGCTGCACTCTGACTGTCGCCCCGACCGAACGCATCGAGAAAGGTCTGCGCGGCAACCTGCTCCGGAGGGGTGGATTTGGACTTCGTGCAAGCTGTGATGCCGAGCGTCGCGATGAGGATGAGCCCTACGATCGCGGCTACGGATTTGCTTCGAATCATCGTTCCAATTCGGGCCGGGGACAGGTCAGTGCTGGTGGCGCGGCTTCTTGAACTTCGCGCCGACCTTGCTGGAATGCGGCGGCTCGGTGGACGAGACCCGGCGACGGGGCGGCGGCCCGTCGTCGCGGGTGAGGTGGATGAGCTGACCGGACACCCGAGTGCGCTCCAGCGCCTGGAAGGTCCGATCGGAAAGGTCGGCCGGCAGCTCGACCAGGGTGTGGTCGCCATGGATGTCTATGTGGCCGAAGTCCCCACGGCTGAGGCCGCCTTCGTTGGCCAGCGCGCCAACTATTGCGCCGGGCTGCACCTTGTGCCGGCGCCCGACTGCGATGCGGTACTTGGCCATCGGCACGTCCGACTTGTGTTTGCCGTGCGCCCTGGGGCCGGCGACCCGAGTCGTAGGACGCGCCTCGACGCCCTCGCGGTCCCGGGGTCGTTCACGATCCCGGTCTTTCTTCTTCACGGCCGGCGGATCGGGCTTGAGCAAGAAAGACTTGTCGTCCTGGGACAACACGGCAAGCGCGGCGGCGATATCAGCCACCGGAATGTCATGTTCCTGTTCGTACTCGGTGATCAAGGTGCGGAAAAAACCCAGCTCCGGAGAGTCCAGGCTGGCGGTGATCGAATCGGTGAACTTCGTGACCCGTTGGGCGTTCACGTCGTCCACCGAAGGAATCGACATCTCGGTGATCGGTTGCCTGGTGGCTCGCTCGATGGAGGCCAGCAACCCCTTCTCTCGTGGTGTCACGAACAGCAACGCCTCGCCCGACCGTCCGGCTCGACCCGTCCGGCCGATGCGGTGGACGTAGGACTCGGAATCCTGCGGGATGTCGTAGTTGACGACGTGGCTGATCCGCTCGACGTCGAGGCCGCGGGCCGCGACGTCCGTCGCCACCAGGATGTCGAGCGCGCCGGACTTGAGCTGACCGATTGTTCGCTCCCGCTGGGCTTGCACGAGATCACCGTTGATCGCGGCGGCTGAATGACCTCGTGCACGTAGCCGCTCGGCGACGTCCTCGGTGGCTGATTTCGTGCGGACGAAGATGATCATCGCGTCGAAGGTCTCGACTTCGAGGATGCGCGTGAGAGCGTCCATCTTTGCCGAATGCGCGAGATAGATATATCGCTGACGGGTGTTGGCCAACGTCATCGTCTTGGACTTGACGGTGATCTCGGCAGCGTCGTTCAGATACTTCTTCGCGATCCGACGGATCTGGCTCGGCATAGTCGCAGAGAACAGCGCAACCTGCTTGTCGTCGGGCGTGTCAGCGAGGATTGTTTCGACGTCCTCAGCGAATCCCATGTTGAGCATCTCATCGGCCTCGTCGAGAACGAGAAAGCGCAGCTCGGTCAGGTCGAGGGTCTTCTTGTCGAGGTGGTCCATGATCCGACCGGGAGTGCCCACGATGATGTGGGCACCGCGGCGCAGGCCGGAAAGTTGGATGCCGTAGCTCTGCCCGCCATAGATGGGCAGCACATTGAGGCCCGGAAGGTAGTGCGCGTACCTGCTGATCGCCTCGGAAACCTGCAACGCCAACTCGCGGGTCGGCGCCAGGATCAGAGCTTGCGGAGTTCGCTGGTTCAGATCGATGCGCGACAGAATCGGCAGCGCGAACGCAGCGGTTTTGCCAGTACCGGTCTGGGCAAGGCCGACCACGTGGCGTCCAGCCATCAGCGGCGGAATTGTTGCGGCCTGAATCGGCGAGGGGGTTTCGTAGCCTACGTCAGACAGCGCGCGCAGAACCGGCTCGCCGATACCGAGGTCGGCGAAGGACGGTTGGGGTTCATTTTCAGGGTTACTCATCAGGGTCGAGCCTACCGGCCCGCGAGGGGTCGTCGGGCCGACCAGTCCCAATCCCCGGTTCGGTACGGGCAGCCTTTCGGGCGCGATACGCGGCGACGTTGGCGCGGTTACCGCAGTTTCCGGTGTCGCAGTAACGCCGAGACGAGTTTCTTGAGAAATCGACGAGCACCGCATCGCAATCATCGGCCGCACAATGACGCAACCGCGACAGCTCGTTGGAACGGATGAGATCGACAAATCCCATGGCCGCCTCCGCCCCGATCCGCTCGACCAACGGCGCGTCAGGTTCGGTGACGTGCAGGTGCCAATCCCACTCGTCGTGACGGGTGAGGTACGGCTGGGCGCCAGCGTCGGCGAGCAGCGCGTTGACGATGCCGACCGCGGCAGTGACCGCCTCGCCGCCCGGGCTTTCAGCCGACGATTCTGCGGCGGACCACACAGCACGGAGCCGATCGCGAAGCGCGCGAACGGCGCTGAGTTCGGCTCCGTCGCCGGCAATCAGGCCGGTGTAGGGGTACGCGCGCAGGAAGTCGTCCAGACCCTGGCGGCCATCCGGTTCGGCCAGTGCGTCGACACCGTTCAGGTCGGTGTTGACCAGCGCGGCGGCAGCCACCAGAGCAACTTCGGTGTCATGAGCAAAAAGCATGTTGACTCCTTACCCGCCTAACTCTAGTGTCATCACCATAGATGACTTTAGGTAGTGACAAGCTTCACCGGAAGCCGGTCTGACGGGAGTGACGCTGTGTCAAAGGTGGCTCAGGCCGCTATTCCGGCAGCTGACGGCGTAATCGCCGGCCGACCGACCGCGTCCCGGGCGTCGCGGACCGGACTGAGCCTGGCGATGCTGTCTGCTGCGACGTTCGGGCTGTCCGGGCCGCTGGCGAAGTCATTGCTCGACGCGGGCTGGTCGGCGGGGGCGGCGGTGCTACTTCGGCTGGCCGGAGCGGCTGCCGTCCTGGCCATACCGACCTTGCTCCTGCTGCGCGGTCAGTGGAGGAGCCTGTGGCGAAACTCGAAGACGCTGCTCCTCTATGGCGTTGTCGCGGTGGGCGGCCTTCAGATCTGTTTCTTCAACGCGGTGCACTACCTGTCGGTCGGGGTCGCTTTGATGATCGAGTATCTGGCGCCGGTGCTGATGATCTTCTGGTCGTGGTGGCGAACCAAGCGGGCCCCCGGTCGGCGAACCAGCCTCGGAGCGGCAGTCGCGGTCATCGGCATGGGTTTCGTTGTAGGCATCGGTAGCGGTGTATCGGTCAACCTCATCGGGGTCGCGTGGGGGCTGACCGCCGCGCTGTGCCTGTGCTGTTACTTCGTCATGGCGGGCAACCAGCAGGACGACCTACCTCCGCTGTTGCTCGCCGCCGGTGGCACCACCGTCGGCGCCGCCGCAGTGGCGATCGCGGGAGTCATCGGTCTCGCCCCGCTCACCTTCACCGCGAACACCACGCGCCTGGCTGGTAACGACTTCGCGTGGTTCGTGCCGGGCGCCCTGCTGGTACTCGTCCCTACTGTCATCGCGTACCTGACGGGAGTCGCTGCGATCGGTCGGCTCGGAGCCAAGCTCGCATCATTCGTGGCGCTGACCGAGGTCTTGTTTGCGGTACTCGCATCCTGGTTGCTGCTTGGGGAATGGCCGCACGCCTGGCAACTCTTCGGCGGCGCATGCATTCTCGCCGGGGTAACCCTGGTCAGGCAGGACGAGCCTGCGCGGTAGCGAACCACCGGGCTGCAAAACCACCGGCCTAAAGCAGGAAACGAAACAGCGGGCTGGACGTCGACACCATCTCGATATGCGGCGGTGAGGCCTCCATCCGGGCCAACAGAGCGGGCAAATCCTCCGGGCGCGACAGTTCAATACCGACGAGCGCCGGCCCCGTTTCGCGGTTGCTGCGCTTGACGTACTCGAACAGGGTGATGTCGTCGTCAGGTCCGAGCACCTCGTCCAGAAAGCGCCGTAGCGCACCGGGTTCTTGAGGAAAATCAACGAGAAAGTAGTGCTTACGACCCTCGTGCACCAGGGCTCGTTCAACAACCTCGGCGTAACGACTGACGTCGTTGTTGCCGCCGGAGACAATGCAGACCACCGAGGCACCGTCGGCAACGGTGAAGGCGCCACCGAGTGCGGCGCTGGCCAGTGCGCCCGCAGGCTCGGCGATGATGCCGTCCGCTTGATACAGCGACAGCATCTCCATGCATACCCGACCTTCAGCGATAGCGACGAGTTCGGCGTTCGAGGCTGCAATCAGCGGATACGTGACGTCGCCCGCACGGCGAACCGCTGCGCCATCGACGAAACTGTCCAACTCTGCGAGCGTGACCGGGCCGCCAGCAGCCAGTGCCGCCGCAACGGACGCCGCCCCAGCCGGTTCGACACCGATGACCCGCACCTCCGGGTGTCGCTCACCGAGCCACGCGACCGATCCGGCAAGCAGACCTCCGCCGCCGACCGGGATCACCAGTACATCGGGTGCGAAACCGAGTTGGGATAGGACGTCCTTTGCGACTGTGCCTTGGCCGGCGATCGTGCGTGGGTCATCGAAGGCAGGCACCAAGGTGGCGCCAGAGGATTGAGCGTCAGACGTTGCAACCGCGGACGCCTCGTCGTAGGTATCGCCGGCCACGATCACATCGACCATCTCGCCTCCGAGCGCGGCGATGCGATCGCGCTTCTGACGCGGCGTCGTCCTTGGCAGGTAGACCCTGCCGTGCACGCCAAGAGCCGCGCAGGCATATGCGAGGCCCTGTGCGTGATTGCCGGCACTGGCGCCCACGACGCCGGCAGCTCGTGCCAACGCGTCGAGTTGTGCGATGAGGTTGTAGGCGCCGCGCACCTTGTAGGACCGCACGGTTTGCAGATCTTCGCGTTTGAGCCAGACCTCGCCCGAAATCAGTTCGGACAGTCGATCATTACGCTCCAGGGGAGTATTGGCCACCACCCCGGCCAATCTCACCGAGGCAGAATCCACCATCGCCGCATCAACAGTCACCTGCACAGTCTGCCGAGGCCATCAGCTGTGTGCCTCAGCGACCCGCCCACCGCGGCAGCGCTAACTCAAAGCCAGTGCGGCCACGCTAGCTCAAAGCGTGGCGAGATACTGCGCCAGACGGTCCAGGCTGGTGTTGAAACCCGCCAGTGCCTCGGGAGTTCGATACTCGGGCGGCACGTTGGTTTGGTGGATGACCAGTCGACAGCGACCACCGCCCAGATCAGTGAGAGTGCCGGTCGAGGTGATTCCCAACTCCAATTCAGCGAAGGCAAAGACCTCGGGCTCAGTCACCTCGACGAAAGTAGCTTTCGTCGGATACTCGCCACTGCCGTCATCGGCGACCATGACGCTTTCAAAGCGGCCGCCTGCCCACGGCTCGATGACTACGGTCTCGATCGGCACGTGGGTACCGGTCGGCCCCCAGAACATCACAAACTGCGCGGGATCGACGAACGCCTTGAACACGAGTTCGCGCGGGGCGTCAAACTCGCGAACGATGGTGACCTCGCCGAGATCAGACGGCGCGTTGGGAGACGTGGGAACCGTGCCTGCTGTTTGGCCCGCTGCCGGGCTCGTTACATCGCTCATGGCTTTCTGCCCTTCTTTGCTGGGGGATTCGCTGCTGGGGGATTCGCTGCTGCCGGTGCGCCGTTAAGCGGGTCCTCACCAGCGGCCCGGCGCTGACGTTGCTGAAGTTGACGAAGGTGCTTCTCGAGCTGGTCGAAGCGGTCATTCCAGATCGCGCGCTGGCCCTCGATCCATTCCGCCGCGGTTTGCAACGGCGCGGCCTCGAGCCGGCACGGGCGAAACTGGCCCTCGCGACCTCGAGTTATCAGCCCGGCGCCTTCGAGAACCTTCAGGTGTTTCGATATCGCCTGAAGGCTGATGGCAAACGGTTCAGCAAGCTCGTTCACGGTCGCCTCGCTCGTCGCGAGCCGGGCGAGAATCGCTCGGCGCGTCGGGTCGGCGAGGGCCGCGAAGGTGGCGCTGAGCTCGTCGGTCATCACATATTTAACCATTCAGTTGATTAACTGCTGGGTTGAATACTGGCAGCCGTGCCAACCCGTGTCAAGAGGTCCCTCGCAGGGCTTGAGTTGATGCCCGCGAGCCGAGCTTTACGAAGCAAGCGCGGCGTACCGGCCCGCGTCCTCGACGAGGCTGTGGTGCGTTCCGGTTTCGATGATTCGGCCCTGATCGACAACAGCAATCTGGTCCGCATCGCGAACAGTGGACAGCCGGTGCGCGATCGTGATCGTCGTGCGTCCGGCAGCGAGTACGTCGAACGCCTGCTGCACTGCCCGCTCGGTCTCGGTATCCAGAGCACTCGTAGCCTCATCCAGGACGAGAACGCGGGGATTGCGCAGAAGCGTACGGGCAATCGCGATGCGCTGCTTCTCCCCGCCAGAGAACCGATGCCCTCGCGACCCGACGACGGTGTCGTAGCCGTCCGGCAGGCCGGCGATCAGTTCGTGCACCTGCGCAGCCCGGGCAGCGTTCTCGATCTCTGCATCAGTGGCTTCCGGCTTGGCGTATCGCAAGTTCTCTCGAACCGTGGTGTGCAGCAGATACGTCTCCTGGCTTACAACGCCGACGATCGCTGCCAGATCAGACAGTCGCAGATCGCGCAGGTCAATGCCGTCGATCGTCACCCGCCCCGATGTCGGGTCATACAGGCGCGCTACCAGCGAAGCCATGGTGCTCTTGCCAGACCCGGTCTCGCCAACCAGGGCCAGCGTGGTCCCCGCCGGTACCGTGAGGTTTACTCCGGCTACGGCTGCTGAATCGCTGCCCGGGTATGCGAACGTCACGTCCTCGAAGCGCAGCTCACCCTTGATTCGTGCTGGCTCGACCTTGGCCGGGCTGATCGGATCGTCAACGTCAATCGGCAGATCCAGGTACTCGAAGATCCGTGCGAACAAGGCGAGAGAACTCGTGATCGACACACCGACGTTCAGCAGACCCATCAGTGGACGGAACAAACCGGATTGCAGGGCAGTGAACGCGACCAGCGTGCCGATGGTCATCGCACCTGCCGTCATCGGCAGGCCAGCGCTTAGATAGATCACGGCAGGTATGGCGGCGAAGATGAGGCTCATCGAGGCCATCCGCCAACGGCCCGCCAGCTCTGACCGCAGCTCCAAGTCGATCAACCGAATCGACGAGGCGGTGAACCTGTCGACCAGCGAGGGCCCGGCGCCAAGGGTCTTGCTCAGCTGGATTCCGCTGATGGAAAGTCCCTCTTCGATCGTGACGTTCAGATCAGCGAGCTCACGCTGTCGCTGTCCAGTGATCTCACGCCGCATCCTGGCGACCCGGCGAGTCAGGTGGATTGCCGGGTCGCCAGGATGCGGCGTGACCACCAGCGAGATCAACGACAGGCGCCAGGAGAGCGCTGCCATCGCCACCATGGTGGCGACCGCGGTAGTTAGATTCGACGCGATGGAAGTTGCCGTCGAGGTAACGACTGACTGCATGCCGCCAATGTCGTTGGTGATCCGTGATTGGACCTCGCCGGTGCGGGTGTTGGTGAAGAACGCGATCGATTGGCGTTGCAGGTGGGCGAAGACGTCCGTCCGCAGGCGATGCATGACCTGCTGACCGATCCTCGTGCTGATCCAGGTCTGGACGACACCGAAGGCGGCCGTGATTGCCGCTACGGCGAGCATGCCGAGTACCAGCCAGACGAGCAGAGTCACGTCCTGGCGCGGGAGCGCCTTGTCGATGACTGCCCGCAACAGGAAGGGCGAGGCCATCGAAACAATCGAGGACGCGACGATGATCCCGACTACGACCGTCAGCGGCCCTTTGTAAGCGGTGAAGAGTTTGCCGATGCGGCGCAGTGAGACTTCGCGCGCCTGCACCTTTTCAGCGGCCGTCACCGTCGCAGAGCCGCGGCCGGGTCGGCCAGAGCGGGCTGGAGCCGCGCTATTTCTCAAATCTGAATTGTTGGATTCCAAGGGAACCACCCCGTGTAGATGGGGGCGAGCGTCGTGCTCGATACCTGTGATGTCAGGGGCCGCGGCCGAACCGCGCGCCAAGTGCTGAGGTGGCCGACTGAGACCTGCTGGTCGGCGCGTTACTGAGGTTACCTCAACATGAGGGTACAACAGTAGTCACTGATATCGTATTCCCGTGGGCGATGAACGCGACGAGACGCTGTCCGAGGCGTTCTGGTCAGTCGCCCGCAAACTTCGTCACACGTCACGCGAGACACTGGCGCCGTGGCAGATTTCCCCTTCTCATTCCCGCGCCCTCGGCGTGCTCATGCGGCACGGCCAGATGCGACTGAGTGACCTTTCCGAACACCTGAGAATTGCCCCACGGTCGACCACGGAGGTCGTCGACGTGCTTCAGGAGCACGGCTTCCTCGAGCGCCACCCAGACCCTGACGACCGCCGCGCAACCCTGATATCCCTCACCGACGAAGGCAGGCGCACTGGGGAGGCCATCCGAGCGGCTCGAGCAGCGGAGGCAGAACGGTCTTTCGGGGCGTTGAGCGAGACCGACCGCCAACAACTCGCGCGCATCCTTCGCAAGCTGCGCGATTGAGCCGTCACTGCTGAACCGCTAGTCACGCAGTGAACATGACTCGCCAGGGCCGCACCGTCACCTCAAGAAATCCGCCAGCTACACATTGGTCATCCGTCCTGGCCATCGCAGTCACGTCCACGTCGCCGTGCTCAGGGCGGACCCGGACGATCGTCATGCCCGCGCCGTCCTCGTCCGGCAGTGGCCCGGCAGCGACCAACATGCCTAGCCCGTGCAATCGATTCAGAAAAGCTACGTGCTCGCTGAACGCCTCAGCCGCGAAGACCGATTGCCCTGGAGCCAGCGCTGGACCAGGGCGGTGCAGCAACGCGTACCACTCCTCGGCAGCTGGCTGTTCGCCGCCGGCTTCAGTCGCGAGGGCCGCCAATACCGCGGGCCAACCGTTGCGGTACTCGTCGGCCGCAGTTGCAGGCTCTGCGAGCACCTCCCACCCGCGATGTTCGATCTGGACCAGCGTGCGCTCACCGTCAGGAGTGAAGCTCACGCGCACCTCTGTTGATCTGGTCGCCTCGCTGCCCGGATGCCACGCCAACCGCAGCAGATGCGGTGCGTCCCACTCGATGACTTCTGCCCATACCGACGACCGGTCGCCGGACCGTTCTATCAAGCGGCCATCTTCGAAGGCGACCGTCCCGTCACCGAAGACACTGTGCTCAGCCAGCGGCCACCAGGCGGTCATACGTTCGGTGAACAGCGCGAAGGTGCGATCCAGGTCGGCGCTAGCCCACACTTGCTGACGGACCGGAGCAATTCGCTTTGGTTCGGGCAGATTCACGGAGTCAGTCATCTCGTTGCCTTTGCTGTCGTTACCGTTGCTCGACCTCGACGACATAGTCTGCGAACGCCTGCAGACTCGTGCCCCACAGGTTCACCAGCCAGTGCTGAACTTCGTCCAAGCCGTCTGGCGCCAAGGCGTACAGGTTCCGGGTCCCGCGTGCGGAGTGTTCGACAAGGCCTGCGTTCTGCAGCACTCGAAGGTGTTTGCTCACCGCGGGCCGACCTATCGGCAAGTCCTGCGCAAGCTCGCCGACCGGTCTTTCGCCGCTTCGCAGGCACTCGAGAATGCGCCGGCGCATCGGGTCGCCGAGTGCGTCGAGCACGGCCTCTACTCCGGGTTCGTTACTCATGGGCAACGGTTACTCTAGAGCAACCATTGCAGGTTTTCAACACCCGAACGGCCTCGCCTCGGCGCACTCTTGACCTGAACCGGACTTCAACTTCTACGGTTTAGCTGTGTACGCAATCAGGCAATACGAGTTCGGGCCACCGGCCGTGCTGCGCTACGAACAGGTGCCCGACCCGGTGGCCGGCGATGGCCAGGTGACCGTCGAGGTTCACTCGGCGGGTGTTCACCTCATTGACACCCTCATCCGAAAGGGAGTCGCAGGCGGCCCATTCCCCTTGCCTTCGCTGCCGATGACACCAGGACGAGAAGTCGCTGGCATTGTGACCGCTGTCGGCCCGCACGTCGATTCCGCCTGGCTCGGTCGGCGAGTCGTCGCCCACCTCGGGCAGGCCAGTGGCGGGTATGCCACGATCGCGGTCGCAGAGCAGTCGTCCTTACACGACATCGAAGGCCTCGATTCGGCCACGGCTATCGCGATGATCGGCACCGGCCGCACCGCTGTCGGCGTACTGGAGCTGGCGGAGATGGCTGCTGATGACGTCGTGCTCGTGCTCGCTGCGGCCGGAGGCCTCGGCAGCCTCCTCGTCCAAGAGGCAGTACGCATCGGCGCCACCGTCGTTGGCTGTGCCAGCGGCACCGCAACGGAGCAGATGTCCAGCAAGCTCGAGAAGATCCGTTCACTGGGTGCCATCGCCGTCGACTATTCCCAAGCGGGGTGGGCCGATCAGCTGCGCGAGCAGCTGGGCTCGACGCCACCGACCTTGTTGCTCGACGGTGTGGGGGGCTCGCCGAGCACTCAGGCCGCCCGCCTGGTCAGGCCTGGCGGCCGCATCGTGCAATTCGGGTACTCGTCGGGGTCACCCAGCAAGGTCGAGGACGAATCTACGAGGGGCAAGGACACGCCGCGCAATGTGGCCGATCTTGCCGAAGAGCGCGGCATCAAGGTCTCCTGGGTTCTCGGTCCGCGGATGACTGACCGACCCGGCGGTCTGCGAGGCCTCGAGACTGAGGCACTCGGCCGAGCAGCTCGTGGTGAGTGGCAACCATGGATCCAGATATTCGCGCTGCCGAACGCAGCCGGCGCGCATGCGGCCCTGGAAGAGCGAGCCACCACCGGAAAGGTCGTGCTTGATGCTTCGTGAGGTCACACGTGGCTCTCCAGTCGGGCAGCCTGGTCAAGGAGAAACCGACGCTCAGCCAGACTATTCGTACGACGCGCGGCAAGCAGGTACTCGGTGCGAGCCGCCGCCGGCTGGCCGACTCTCTCGAGGAGATGTGCCCGCACGGAGTTCACCCGATGGTGGCCGTGGAGCTCACCGTCGGCGTTGAGCGACTCGAGCAGCTCGAGGCCAGCCAGGGGCCCGGTCACCATCGACACGGCCACTGCCCGATTCAGGGTGACGACCGGGCTTGGAGCGATCCGATCCAACGTCTCGTACAGGGCAAGTATCTGCGGCCAGTCGGTGTCGGCGGCCGACGGGGCCTCGTCGTGCACCGCGGCGATCGCCGCCTGCAGCTGGTACGGACCCAACGGAGTGCTCGAGAGTGCGCTACTGATCAGCTCGACGCCCTCAGCAATGTATGCCTGATTCCAACGGCTTCGGTCCTGCTCTGCAAGGGGAATCAAGTTTCCAGCGGGGTCGGCCCGGGCAAGCCTGCGGGCATCGGTCAGCAGCATCAGCGCGAGCAGCCCGGCGACCTCGCCGTTGCGCGGCACAAGGCGTTTCAGCTCACGAGTCAGGCGAATCGCCTCGGTACTGAGCTCGGCCCGGGCGAGGAAGGATCCGGACGAGGCCGTGTATCCCTCGTTGAAGATGAGGTACAGCGCCTTTAGAACTGTGTCCAGGCGGCCTGGCCACTCCGCCTGAGTCGGCATCGAGAAGGATGCGCCCGCGTCGCGAATCTTCTGCTTTGCACGAGAGATCCGCTGCGCCATAGTGGACTCCGGCAGCAGAAATGCGGCGGCGATGTCGGCTGTGGAGAGACCGCCGACGGCGCGCAGTGTGAGGGCGATCTGCGTCGGCGGTGTCAGCGCTGGGTGGCAACAGAGGAAGAACAGCGACAGCGTGTCGTCGCGGTCGGGGCCGCGACCGTCGCTTGCCGGCGGCGCGATCAGGTCCGCTGGGAGCGTTGCGGCTGCGAGCCGCGTCTCGCGCTGTCGCCGGGCTTGTTCGCTGCGGACCTGATCGATGAGTCGTCGAGAGGCGACCTTCAGCAACCAGCCATACGGATTCGCGGGTACGCCCTCGGCCGGCCATTGCTGGGCGGCTGCTAGCAGCGCTTCTTGCACTGCATCCTCACAGATGTCGAATTGGCCATAGCGCCGAACGAGCGCGCCGAGCACCTGCGGCGTCGACCGCCGCAGTACATCCTCGACACGCTGGTCCGGTTGCACTATTAGGCCTCGCTACCTGCTTCGTGCAACAACGGCCACAGCTCCACCGCGCTAACCGAAGCCCACGGCATCTCCGCGGCAAGCTCGACCGCGCGTTCTTCGCTGTCACAGTCGATGAGGTAGTAGCTCGCCAGGTATTCCTTCGATTCCAAGTACGGGCCGTCCGTAACCGTCGGCGCCCCCTGGCGTACCCGAACGGTCTTGGCTGCCACGGCGTCGGCAAGCCCGTACGCGCCGAGTAGCTCCCCGGATTCGAAGAATCTCTTGTTGAAAGCGTCCTGTTCAGCGATACCCTTGCGCTGCTCCTCGGCCGAGAATGCCTCCCAGGTCGCCTGGTTGGCGTAGATCATCAGCATGTATTTCACGGTGTCTCCTCAGGTCGGGAACGCCTCTTCGGCATTCTGTCTATCAGTCGGAGCCAGTGGGCGTTACTCGACATCGCTGAAAGAAGTCCGCTGAAAGAACTTCGGGTGCGCGGGGGCCTCGTCGGTCCTTCCTTCAACCGGCACCACAGCATCGATCAAGGCGGGAGGCTGGGCGTTCAGATCACCTCAGCCGTGCCGGTCGTCAGGCGAATTTCGCAACGGTTAAGCGAGGCACTGGCGTCCTGGTCAGCCGTTGCTCACGGTGACTCGATGATCGTCGAGTGGCCGCAGGACCTGGCGATTCGCTACGGCCGGCTACCGGTCTCCGCTGGCTGATTCTCTGCGGTCGTATCGCCTGTGGGGTGATCGGCTGTCAGCTGATCACTCGTGCTTTTGCTCCCACTGTTCACGCGGGGGAGTCTGTGGTCCAGCCACATCAACAACGCGCCAATACCGATGAGCAGGACGTTCAACGCGATGCCGTTGCGAATCACCGTCACATAGCCATGGACGTTCACATCGATGAACGGGTATGGGTACCACTTTGAGATCGCCCCATGAATGAAGGTGTAGATCACGTAGAGCGCCGGCCAGATCAGCGACAGGACCAGCGTGTTCTCGTCGATGCGGGGCCGCGGGCCGAACAGGAGCCAGCCGATGGCTGCCATCAGCGGAGCGGCGTAATGCAGCAGCGCGTTGGTCACGGCAGCCGCGCCATGAAGGTCTACAACCCCACGCAGCAACGTCGAATAAACGATTCCGGTGACGATGATGCCGAACAAGGCACACAAGCGAAGGACCCGCCACACCTTGCCGTCCCGATCAGGACGGCGTGCCAACGTGAGCGCCGTAATCGCCACCAGGATGTTGGATTCGACAGTGAAGTAGCTGAAGAATCGGATGACACGAGTCGCCGAACTCGGTGGGTTTCCTGCGGCGTCTGCTAGCACGTTTACGTTCTGCAGGACGAGAACGAGTTGCCAGATCAGGCCGGTGATGATGACCAGACCCGTTAGCAAATGCCAAATGGAGGCCGCATTTCGTCCGGAACGAGACATCGTCACGTGACGGAGCATAGCGACCTGGCCTCGCGCCATTGATCGCCTCCGCGAAGGCCACGCCCGCTCAGGAAACGAAATGGTTCAGGTCAGCCTCGCGGAGACGATCAAGGCGTGCGGACGCGGCTAGCGGTGCCCACCGGAGCTGGCGTGATGCTTTCCGCTGTCGGCCGCGGTGCTTGCGTGACGCGCACCGTCAGCGCCCTGCGAACGGTGCTTGCCCGCTGACGCCGTTCCAGCGTGGGCGAAGCCGTTGGTGTCGTGCGCCTGATTCGGCGAGGAAGCCTGCTGAGTACTCGCGACGGTCATGACAGATTTTGCCGGATCGTGTTTGCCCGGATCGTGTTTGCCCGGATCGTGTTTGCCCGGATCGTGTTGGGCCCGATTGTGTTTGCCCGGATCGTGTTCTCTGGGGCCTAAATTGCCGGACCATCGCCTGTTCCGACCGATGTGCTTAGCAGCCCAGTGGTAAGCACCAACGCGAGGCGGCTGAGCCTGGGCTCGAAGTCCACGGCGGCATGCGCTAATTGCGGGTCCTCTGCATAGAGTGCAACGAGTGTCTCCGGCGGATGCGCGATCTGCCATAGCGAGCCGGCCAGGTTACTTATCGCTGCGATGAGTTCGCGACCACCGCCCACACCAAGCTCGGGAACGGCACGGGTTACCAGCGCAGCCAAGTCGTCAACCGCGGTCAGAGCCTCGATCTTGAAGTTGCGAACGGACTCCAGCGACACGTTGCGCTCGAGGTTTAGCGGCGCGTGCGCAAGCAGATCACAGAACAACGGACGCTGTGTGAGGGTCTTTGACAGCGCGGTCGCGAGGGCCACTGCCGACTCACCGCGGTAGCCGCCAGTGCGTCTGGACACGATTCCGTGAGCGGAGCCGTCGATCTCGACGTGCATTGCCCGCGCCCACTCGTTCCAGCCCTCGGCGGTCAGCTTGAGGTAGATCTCTTCCCGCGTCTCGAAGTAGCGCAAAAGCGCTGATTTGTGCACGCCCACTTCGGCCGCGATATCGGTCAGGGTCACCGTTCGCACACCCTCGCGCAGCGCAAGCGTCCGGGCAGCAGCAAGGATCGCCTCGTACCGCTGATGTTTGTGCTCGGGGCTGCGGGCCCGCTGAAAGGCCTGTGCGCTCTCGATCACGCGTTCAGAATAGCGCAACGCCGTTGACTTGTTAACAGAACGGTGTTGTACTAACTGCCATGACGAAGGTTTGGTTGATCACCGGCAGTTCTCGCGGCTTTGGGCGCAACCTCGCCGAGGCCGTCCTCGCCTCGGGCGATCAGTTGATCGCGACCGCACGCACACCTGAACAGTTGCAAGACCTCGTCGACCAGTACGGCGATCAGGTCCGCGGCGTGCCGCTCGACGTGACGGACCCGGTGGCCGCCGAGGCTGCGATCGCTGCGGCGACCGATGCCTTCGGGCGGCTCGACGTTTTGGTCAACAATGCCGGCTACAGCGATATCGCTTCGATCGAGGAGACGTCGTTGGCCGACTTTCGTACCCAGATCGAAACCAATCTGTGGGGGACGATCAACGTGACCAAGGCCGCCTTGCCGGTGTTTCACGCGCAGCGCGCTGGGCACATCATCCAGTTCTCGTCGGTGGGCGGTCGCGGAACGGCGCCAGGCCTTGGTCCTTACCAGACAGCCAAGTTCGGGGTCGAGGGCTTTTCCGGTGTGCTGGCAAAGGAAGTTGGCCCAATCGGAATCAAGGTGACCGTCATCGAACCCGGCGCGTTTCGAACCGACTGGGCAGGATCGTCCATGCAGATCAAGGAGATCGGTCCGGACTACCGTCCCACCGTGGGTGCCCTGGCCGAGCTGGTTCGCAAACGCACCGGCAAGGAGCCTGGTGACCCCGCCAGGGCGGCCCAGGTCATCTTGCAGGTTGCGAAAATGGACGACCCGCCGCTTCAACTGCTGCTCGGAAAGGCAGCCCTGGCCACTACCGACGGCGCCGATCGGGCCCGGATCGAGGAGAACGCACGCTGGCGTTATCTCAGCGAAGCGGCTGACTTCGACGAACCCGATCTGCCCGCCTAACCCCGTGAATCGTGTAACGCTCGGCACCGTATCGATGCCGAGCGTTACACGATTCGCGGAGGTTTAATTAGGGCTTGCTTATATAAGTGGCTGCCTATATTCTTGCCTCGTGCACGCTCTTGACATCCTTGGTGACCCGATCCGGCGTCGCATCCTGGAGCTGCTCGCAGACGGCGAACAATCTGCGGGTGAGATCGGTGCTGTGGTGCAGGCCGAGTTCGGCATATCCCAACCAGCGGTCTCGCAGCACCTGCGGGTTCTGCGCGACAGCGGTTTCACGACAGTGCGGGCCGAGGGAACCCGCAGGCTTTATTCGGTGGACGCCGAGCCGTTGCGAGAAGTCGACGAGTGGCTCGATCCGTACCGGCGCTTCTGGACGCAGCGACTGGACGCACTCGGCACCGAATTGGCCCGCGGCAAGCGCGAACGCCGCGCTGACACCTCCATTGCGAAAGGAATGAACAAGAAATGACTACCGAAACCGAAGACGCAACCAAGACCACCCACGAGTTACGGCGCCGCCAGATCCCGGCCGGCGAAGCGCGCTGTGCAGTCTTTCGTCGAACCTACGACGCCCCGATCGAGGACGTTTGGGACGCATGTACAAACCCAGCTCGCCTTCGCCGTTGGTACGCGCCGGTAGAAGGCGACCTCAAAGTTGGCGGCAGCTTCAGCCAGGGGGACTTCGGGCCGGGCAAGGTCATCCGCTGCGAGGCGCCCAATCTGCTCACCGTCGCTCTCGGCGGAGTCGACCCGGCGCCGGATGAGATCGAATTGCGTTTGTCCGTAGGAGAGAACGGCGCGACCGTCCTCGAGTTCGAGCACGCGACAACGATCGATACGCATGAGATCGGCGGTCAAATCTTCGACGCCGTGTACTGCATGGGCGGCGGTTACGGCCCACGCTTGGTGACGCTCGACCTGCATCTGCGAGGTGAGCTCGGCGATGACGTCGATCCGTCGCTGCTACACCTTCGCGACGAATTGCGACCGGCAATTGATCAAAGCATGGCTGCGTTGGCCGATCTACTCGAGGCTGACAAGAAGCCGTAACCGTCAAGCCGCACTGCACGAAGGCTCCTCTCGTCCATCGGTCACATTCATCCGAGGCGAGGTGTCATAAGAGTGACCGGCCGAGGTCTGGTCGATATGAGACACAACGAGAGGAACCTTCATGCAAGCGCGGATAAGCAATCCAGCAACGATCCTTCCCGACGCCATGCCCGCCATTCTCAAGCTCTTCCAGGTCACCAATGACGGCGGCGTCCCCGAAAGAACCATGGAACTGGTCCATCTGCGGGCGAGCCAGGTCAATGGTTGCAGCGCCTGTGTCGACGCAGGCGTCCGATCTGCCAAGAAGGCCGGCGAGACTGCCGAGCGACTTTTTGCCGTGGCAGCATGGCGTGAAGCCCCGTACTTCACCGACGCCGAGCGCGCCGCGTTAGCCCTGGCCGAGGCTGCCACCCGCCTCAGCGACCGCCCGGATCCGGTTACGGACGACATCTGGGACGAAGCGGCTCGGCACTTCGACGAGAGGGGCTTGGCGGCCCTCGTTCTTATGATCGGCGTGACGAATCTCTTCAATCGCCTGAACGCGACAACCCGTCAGATAGCAGGCGCCGCTTGGTAGGCGATGGCGCCCTTTTGACCGCGAGTGTCGGTTTAACCGCTGGCGGCCGTAGCTGCTAGCGGGCCAAACTACCTGGATGCAATTGTTGGAACGGGAATCGTCGGTGGCTTCGCTGATCGAATACGCCGGCGATGCTCGACGGGGCGACGGGCGTTTGGTGCTGGTGGCCGGTGAAGCCGGTGTCGGAAAGTCCGCGCTGGTCGAACAGGTCGCGAGCGAAGTTCCGGACGGACGGTGGTCATGGGGTTCCTGCGATGGCCTGTTCACCCCGCGTCCGCTCGGGCCGCTGTTCGATCTCGCGGCCCAGCTGGGCGGCCCACTGCTCGAACTGTGCCGAAATGGTGCACCGCGGGAGGAACTCTTCGACGGGCTGCTGCATCAGATCAGCCGCCCCGACCAATTCGACATCGTCGTTATCGAGGACGTTCATTGGGCCGACGAAGCGACGATTGATCTGCTCCGTTTTCTGGGTCGCCGCCTCCGGGACGCCACGGTGCTGCTCATTGTCACCTACCGCGATGAGGGTCTGGCACCACGCGATCCCCTTCGCGTTGCCCTCGGCGAGCTTGCCTCGCAGCGTGGCACCAGGCGGATCGAGCTTGAACCGCTGTCAGCGGAGGCGGTTTCGATCCTCGCCGACGGTAGCGGTCTCGAGGCGGGCGAGCTACATCAGCTCACCGGCGGAAACCCCTTCTACGTCACCGAGGTAATCCAGGCCGGCATGGCCGACGTTCCCGCATCTGCGCGCGACGCCGTACTGGCCCGCACGGCTCGGTTGAGCGAACGCGCCGCCGCGGCGCTGGACATCGCCGCGCTGATTGGAAACCGGGTCGAGCTGCCGCTGCTTGAGTCCGCAGCGACCTGCCCGTCCGCGGTCCTAGATGAGCTGCTGTCCTCAGGATTGCTCGTGGTGGACGCCAGTTTCGGTCGAAGCGAGCTGAGGTTCCGGCACGAGATCGCAAGGCTTGCCGTGGCGCAGGCGGTGCCAGCCCATCGGGCAGCACCGATTCATGTTCGCGTCCTTGCCGCACTGAACGAGCGTGCGTGTGATGACGACGCCCGGTTGGCCTTTCACGCCGAGGCCGCTGGCGATGCGGCGGCTGTACTGCGCCACGCCTCGGCAGCCGCAGCGCGGGCAAGCGAGCTTGCGGCACATCGCGAGGCCGCAGCGCAGTACGCGCGAGCACTACGGTTCGCCACCGAGACCGATCCGGTCACCATCGCCAAGTTGTGCGACGCGCTTGCTTACGAGGCGTCGTTGATCGATAGGTTGCACGACGCCGCCGAGGCCCGCGGCCGCGCCCTGCAATTGTGGCGAGCAGCCGGAGACCGGCGGCGCGAAGCCGACACGATGCGGCGACTTTCGCGCACAATGTGGCGGCTCTCGCGCGGGGACGACGCGATGACTCTCGCCGAATCGGCCGTGGCCGTCGCAGAACCGCTCGGACCAACTGCCGAGCTCGCCTGGGCCTATTCCAACCTAGCGAATAGCCGGATGCTTGCCGGCGATCATGCCGAGGCAGTCGCGTTGGCTCGGACGGCTAGGACCATCGCCGAGCCGCTCGGTCTCTTCGCCGTCCTGAGCGACGCACTCAACACCGAGGGTTGCTGCGCCGCGGTCACCGGGGACGACTGGTTCGGACTACTGAGCGAAGCCCTCGCAATCGCCCTGTCGCACGGAAACGAGGAACAGGTCGGACGGGCGTACCTCAATCTCTACACAATCCTCTGTGACGAAAGGCGGTTCGGTGAGGCCGAGCGATACTACGTAGAGGGAATTGCCTATCGCGACGAGCGCGACCTGAGCACGTTCATCTCGTGTCTGAAAGGTGAGCGGACTTCCGTCCTCGCGCAGCTCGGTCGATGGGACGAAGCGGTCGAACTCAGCGAGGAGCTGCTCGACCGCGTTGTGTCTCCCATAAACCGGATCAATTCGTTGCTGAACCTGGGCATGATCTCGGCCCGGCGAGGGCAGCCAACGGCCTGGGGATTCCTCGATGAAGCGCTCCAGGCCGCGCTGGGCTCCGGTGATCCCGTCCGGCTGGCGGCGGTACGACTCGCACGCGCAGAGGCATTCTGGCTTCAGGGTGACGGCGCTGGGACTGCACGCGAGGTGCACGGTGCCCTTGATGTACAGGGCGCCTGCGACCCCTGGACCCGCGGCGCGATTGCCTTATGGACACAACGGGTTGCGTGTATGCCTGACGGTGGCCAAATCCTCGAGTCGGCCGCAGAGGCAGTCCCACAGCAAGTCCCAGAGCCTTACCGTTACGAGATCGAAGGTGAGTTCGTCCAGGCGGCGAAGATCTGGACGGCGCTCGACTGCCCTTTCAACGCGGCTATGGCGTTGCTCGGTTCAGACGAGGAGCCAGCCTTGCGAGAGTCCCTAGCGGCCTTCGCAACGCTCAAGGCAGATGCCTGCGTCCGACTCGTCCGGCAGAAAATGCGTTGGCTCGGAATCCAGTCGATCCCAATTGGCGCTCGCAGCGCAACCCGTGCTCACCCGCTTGGTCTGACGCGTCGGGAACACGACGTGCTGCAGTTGATCAGCGGCGGTCGTACGAATGCAGCGATAGCGGCGGAACTCGTTGTATCTCCGAAGACTGTCGATCACCACGTATCAGCCGTTTTGGCGAAACTCGGCGTCGCCAGTCGCGGCGCTGCCGCTGCCAAGGCCGCTGAGCTCGGGCTGTAGAGGCACAAAACTAGGGAACTCCATCCCCAAGATGGGGAACCGCTCCCGATCCGCAGATGACCCGGCCGCCATACGGTCAGCTGGAAACAATTCGCCGATCAAGGAGTTCCAATGCCGCTCTACCTGGACGTGCACAACATCGCTAACGGCGTGAGCCTCGACGACGTCGCCAAGGCGCACATGGCCGATCTGCAGACGCAGGACGAGTACCACGTCAACTACCTGCGATATTGGGTGAACGAGGAAGAAGGCAAGATTTTCTGCCTCGTAGATGCACCCTCCGCTGAGGCGGCCGCCGACGTCCACGCGGAGGCACACGGTTTGGTGGCCGACGAGATCGTTGAGGTCACAGAAGGTTTCTAGAAGCCAGCTTCAGTCAGCTAGGGAAAGGCAAAACCATGCACAGAATCCGTAAGATATTTGCTGGCGGGGCCGCGTTTGCAGCCGCCGTAACCGCCTTTGTCACGCTCGCAACCCTCACCTCGGTTGCGGCCAGCGCTCAGGTTGCCCCGGCGCCACCGGGCGATCCCGTTCCAACCTCAACCGGGCCGATCCGGATGATCTCGCACGGCTCGCCGATCTGGACGTTCGTCGTTGTCGGGGCACTCACCGCGGTAGTCACGGTGGCCATCACACTGCTGGTCGTTCAACGGGTGCACCGGATGCCCCGCTCTCTCACCACCGCCTGATCGCCTGACCCTCGAACATGCGACAAGAAGCGATGCCCTTTCAGCCCAAGCCGAGCTGCGGAACTCGCCAGCAGTACCAGGCGACGACGCTTCGGTAAGGGCGAAAGGGGTCGCCCAACACCTCGAGCGCTTTAGCCGTCGGCACCGGGATATCCCAGGCCTGGGCGAAGCCCTTGCGCACCGCGAGATCACCGGTCGGCCAGATATCGATACGGCGCAGCTGGAACATGAGGAACATCTCTGCTGACCACTTGCCGATGCCGCGCACGGTAGAGAGCCTGGCCACGATCTCTTGATCGCCCAGGCGAGCCAGGCGGCGAGAGTCGAGCACTACGGTCCCGTCGAGCACCTTGGTCGCGAGGTCAACCACAGACACGACCTTGTTTCCGGACAGGCCGCTGCCACGCAGAAGTTCGGGCGGTGTGGCCAGCACGCGTTCGGGGCTGACGTCGTCTTGCAGGACCGCGATGAGGCGCCCGTGGATCGCGCGGGCCGCGGCGCCGGCGAGCTGCTGGTAAGTGATCGAACGCACCAACGTGGCGAAGTGGGTCTCGCGCGGAACCGGCAGCGTAGGCAGACCGTGCGCATCAACCAGTTGCGCGATCACGGGGTCGCGCGCTGCAAGCAGTCGAGCAGCTTCGCGGAACCCAATTCTGCGGCGCGGGCGAGGCTCGGCTGGGAGAACAGTCATCGCTCAACGACGCTAGCAGCCCGCCCGCCGAAAAAGCTCGGCTTCGCTGTGTACTGTGCGCCCTAGGAGCGATCGCCCAGAAATCATTCGGCCGAGATAGGCAGGCTGGTATGACGCCTGACATCACAGTGCGCAACAACACCGAGTCACGAACGTATGAGGCTGTCATCGACGACCAGGTGGTCGGACTGATCATCTACGAGGTCGAAGGCCCAAGGATCGCCTTGACCCACACGATCGTCGAGCCTGAATACCGGCGCCAAGGCATCGCCACGATGCTCGTTCGGGGCGCTCTCGATGACATCCGAGCGTCCGGTGTGCTGATCAGCGTTTTCTGCAACTTCGTATCTCATTTTGTCAGCGCGCACCCGGAGTACGCCGATCTGATCGACGCCAATCACCCGGGTGTCTCCCGCCCTGGCTGACGGGCGTCCTAAAGCCGGTCCACCAGCTTTGCAAGCATCGTCGTGTTACGCGCGGTCGTCGGGTTCTCGGGCAGCGCGTCCTTCCAGCGCTTCTGGGTCAGGGTGGTCTCAGTCGACTTGGAGCGAATCAGCCAGTGCACGTCACGGCCGCGCACGAGTACCTGGTCGTGATCGTTCGAGAGCGCCTCCACCGCGGCCTTTTCCGCCGCGGAGAGCGGGATAAGCGGCAGCAGCGCGAAATGGGTGTGGCCGGACGCAATCTCACCGAAAGGCTTTTCCGTCGCCAGTGCCTTCACCTGCGCTGCCGTCCGGACGAACGTCGTCACCTCGAACCCGAACTTTTCTTCGAGCGCTGGCCGAATTCTTGCCTCGTGATCAGCTGCCTTGCCCGGTGCGCTGAAGATCAGGTTGCCGCTGTTGACATAGCTGCCGACCTCGTCCAAGCCGAGATCCTCAAGCGTCTGCCGAGCTGTTGCCATGGCGACGGTTCGCTTACCAACGTTCACTGCACGGAGAAATGCCACGAAACGCGCCATCAGCCGACCCCATCTTTCAGCCAGGTGGCAGCTCGGCGGGTAGATGCGCGGGATAGCCACGCATCTTGCACCAGCTCGGCAAGCTCTTGACTGCTGAGCTCGTCCACGCGACTTGCCCGCAATAGCACCGACGGGTGGCCATCGAAGTGCGGCGTGGTGAAGAACGGGGAGTCCGAGGCCTGGATCAGCGACTGCTTGTCCGCCTCGGATCCGACCCAGAAGACGATCACGTCGTCATATCTCGTCCCTGTGAGGGGGTCAACGGCATCCGGGCGGGGAGTACGAAAGAACACGAATGACTTGCCACCCACCTGGTAAACCGCGTTGCCCTGCGGCCCGCGTATCACGGTGACATGTGGCATGTTCTTCGCCAGCTCATGCACGTCAGCCACGGTCGGCTTCCGATTCGATGGCGCCATCTTTGCAGCTTAGGGTGATCCAGGCGCCCGGCTGCGGCGGCCCGGCGCAAGACTCGCCAGCCCACCATTCGTCGGCGCAAGTTGGGCGAAGCAAGCCGACGGCGGCGCGCCTCGACAGCGAGCGCTGCGCGGCGCAGAGTGAACATCGAGAGGACGGTTTCCATGACCAAGCACGATCCGAAGCACGATCCGAAGCGCGATCCGAAGCGCGATCGACCGGTGCCGCCAGCAGAGCAGGACCCGCAGCGCTTCAAGCACCTGCCGGAGCATGTCGATCCCAAGGATCTCGTCACCAGCCAGGAGACCGAGCCTGCACGCGACCCGGAGGGCGGACGTGACACCGACCGCGACTTCATGATCCGCTACGCGGCTGGAGACTGATCCACCCTTGATCTGGTGGCGCAAACGCAGAGAGAAACAAGCCGTCGCGGATGCGCGCGCGCTCATCCAGCCCTATTACGACTACCTGGCTGCCGATATCGGCACATTGCAACCCGGCGACAACGCGGTCGCCCGGCAGGCACTTTCGGATGCCTCGCAGCGATTCAATTCCGCGGGGGCGCAGATGGCGACGGGGACTACCCTGGCGCAGCTGGGCGGTGCACGCCGAAGCATTCTCGAGGGGTTGCAGGCGGCGCGCACGGCGCGCGTGGCGCTGGGCATCGACCCGGGCCCGGACCTGCCGCGAATAGCCGAATCAACAGCACCACAGCTGACCGAGCCGAAACGGCTGAACGTCGAAGGCGAAACCGTTCAGGGCTATCCGTCCTACACTCCCGGCGCCCCCTACTACTTCGCCGGTGGGGGTGGGTACGTCGGCGGGTGGTATTCAGCGCCGTTCTGGCAGACCCTGCTTATCGCTGAGGCGCTGACTCCGGGTTGGGGGTACGGCTTCGGTGACTATGGCTGGGGCGGCGGCGGGTACGACTCAGGATTTGATGCAGGATTTGATGCAGGATCTGATGGCGGGCAGGACATCGATCAGCAGGACGGCGGTGGAGACTCGGGCGGAGGCGACTCAGGTGGCGACTTCGGCGGTGGTGACTTCGGCGGTGGCGACTTCGGTGGTGGCGACTTCGGTAGTGGCGACTGGTAACCGCGTCTAGCGCTCCCAGCGCTGTTCGTCCGCGATTGCTGGGGCAAGCAAGGTTACGATTCAAGGTATGACCGCCGTCGAGCCGCTTTCCGCGACAGAGGAAGCGCTGTGGCGCGCGGTGATGCGAATCGTGAAGGTCCTACCGCGATTGCTGGACAGCGACCTGGTCAGAGGCGCTGGTCTGACAGCGAGCGAATACACGGCGATCATGCACCTCTCGGAGGCTCCGAATCGCGAGTTGCGGATGGCCTACCTGGCCAAAGCCACTGACTTGTCGGCGAGCCGGATCACCCGCCTGGTGGATGATCTCCAATCGCGGGGGCTCGTCACGAAGACGGCAAGCTCTTCCGATACGCGGGGCAACGTTGCCCGGCTCACGCCCGCGGGCTTGGCGAAATTGAAGGCTGCATGGCCCGTTCACCTGGAAAGCGTTCGCCGTAGCTTCATCGATTGCGTCGATGCAACCGCTCTTGAGCCAGTCGCTAAAGCCCTCGCCGTGATTGCGACCCATCTCGAGGACGCATAGGCCAAGCAGCGACGGATCCGTAACCGGATCACGCACCAAGCTCTGGTAATAGGTGAGTTGCTTGCCCACGCAAGAACCGGCAATGGCCTAGACACCAGCTGCATTCCGGAGCAAGGCGGTCAGCTGGCAACGTAGCAAGACGCACGGCTCAGGACGGCATGTCGACGAAGCGGGACAGATGGCCCTGGAAGGCCACTACAGCGCTGCCAGTGGGGCCATTGCGGTGCTTGGCGATGATGATGTCGGCCTCGCCAGCCCGCGGGGACTCACGTTCGTACATGTCTTCGCGGTGTACCAACATGACCACGTCGGCGTCCTGCTCGATGGAGCCAGATTCACGAAGATCGGACAACATTGGTTTCTTGTCCGTCCGCTGTTCGGGACCGCGGTTGAGCTGTGACAGCGCCACCACCGGGACCTCGAGTTCTTTCGCGATCAGCTTCATGGCCCGCGAGAATTCCGAGACCTCTTGCTGGCGAGATTCCACCCGTTTACCGGACGTCATCAACTGCATGTAGTCGATCACGATCAATCGCAGGTCGTGTCGTTGCTTGAGCCGTCGTGACTTCGCGCGGATCTCCATCATCGTCAGGTTTGGAGAATCATCAATGAATAACGGGGCTTCTGCCAACTCGGAAGACTTGAGCGCGATCTTGCGCCAATCCTCGTCGGTCATCCGACCCGCCCGGATGTCATTGAGCTTCACACGTGACTCGGCAGAGAACAGCCGCATCATGATGTCTTGTTTGGACATCTCCAGCGAGAAGATCACCGTCGGCATGTGATTTCGGACGGCCGCCGAACGTGCGAAGTCCATGGCGAGCGTGGACTTTCCAGAACCTGGGCGCCCAGCAACGACGATCATCTGACCCGGGTGCAGGCCATGCGTCATCTCGTCGATCTGGCTGAACCCGGTCGGAACGCCGGACGATTTGCCGCCGCTTTCTTCGATCCGGGCCATGTCGTCGAGGGTCGATTCGATGAGCCCCTCGACCGAGACATAGTCCTCCGTCGTCCGGCGTTCCGTGACCTCGTAAATCTCGGCCTGCGCCCGATCGACCACGTCATCGACCGTGCCGGCGAGGCCCTCACCCTCGTTCGCACCGTAGCCCATCTGAACGATCCGCGTCCCGGCCTCGACCAGGCGACGCAGGATTGAACGCTCGGCGACGATCTCTGCGTAGTACCCGGCGTTGGCGGCGGTGGGCACACCCGAAATGAGCGTGTGCAGATACGGATGGCCGCCGACGCGGTTCATCTGGCCGGTACGGGTGAGCTCGCCGGCAACTGTCACCGCGTCTGCGGGTTCGCCTCGGCCGTAGAGGTCGAGAACGGCGTCGTAGATGAGCTGATGAGCTGGTCGGTAGAAGTCGTTACTGCGAAGCACCTCGATAACGTCGGCAATAGCGTCCTTGGACAGCAGCATGCCGCCCAGTACCGACTGCTCAGCTTCGATGTCTTGTGGAGGGGTGCGGTCGAATCTAGGGCCGCGATCCTCGCCGCCACCGAATTCGCCTGCGACGACCGACACGCGCCCCTGCCCCTCTGAACCTCGAACGACCGCGCGTGGGACCTGTTCTCGCCGGCCCCACGTATCGACACCTGCCATGCATGTAGTTCTACGCGATGACACTGACAAGAAATACATCGCTGTAATTCAGGTGAAGGTGCCAGCAAACGATGGGCAACGCGACGGGAGATGATCCTCCCGCTTTGAAGCCCGCGCCTACGTTAGGGACGTTGCGCTAGTTCAGCAATTCGGCCTGTGCACACAGCTGTGGACGAAGGTGTGGGCAACGCCGGTAAAGGTTGTTCACGACTTGGGGATATCACTGTGCACAGACTTATATCCGTGGGCCCTGGCCCCCATATTTACTGCGGCCTAGCCAAAAGTGCCTGTGGATAAAAACTCGTGGACAAGAAACTTCTCTGTGAAGTCGGTGCTGGATAAAACTGGGCCGGAAGCGATACCACACACATAGGGTTTACGAAAGCGATACGAAAAATTACCGCCAGTAGTTGATCATCCACAGGCCAACCCAGTCCCGATTTCGAGACCGACAGAGCCCGGGTTGTCCGCTTACGCGCACAGCCCGGGCTCCGTTATGTGATGCTATGTCGTGGTGCGTTACTGCGCTGCGACGGTCACCGGAAGCGACGCGACGACGTCGGCGTGCAGCTCGATCGTCACCGTGTGGCTACCAGTGGTCTTGATGTGACCTGGCAGGTGCACGCGCTTCTTGTCGACGAGCGGCCCTCCGGCCGCCTTGACCGCTGTGACTACGTCAGCTTGGGTGACGGAACCGAATAGCTTTCCGCCGTCACCTGCACGGGCATTCAGCGTGACCTTGAGGCCCTCGAGCTGGGTCTTGATCTCTTGGGCGTGGTCGAGTCCACGAATCTCGCGAGCGTCCTGCGCACGCTTGATCTGGGTGATCTGCTTCTCCGCGCCACGCGTCCAGTTGATGGCGGCACCGCGGGGGACCAGGTAGTTGCGTCCGTAACCGTCGGCAACCTCGACGACGTCGCCGGGCAGTCCGAGGCCTGAGACTTCGCGGGTCAGGATGAGCTTCATATTCTTCCTGCCCTTTCTTAGCGAGCGGTTGAGGTGTACGGCAAGAGCGCCATCTCGCGGGCGTTCTTGACTGCCTTCGCGATCTCACGCTGCTGCTGGGTGCTGACGCCGGTCACGCGACGAGCGCGGATCTTGCCGCGGTCGGAGATGAACTTGCGCAACAGTGCGGTGTCTTTGTAGTCGATCGCTTCAATCTTTGAGGTCTTGAGCGGATTCGACTTTTTCTTGGGCTTACGAATGGGTGGCTTGGCCATGGTGTTGATGCTCCTGATTTATCTTGGCAAAGAGACTTAGAAAGGGGGCTCGTCGGAGAAACCGCCGGCTGAACCGCCAGCCGGGCCGGACGATGCCCACGGGTCATCTGCGGGTGCGTAGTTACCGCCGCCGCCGGTGGGTGCGCCGCTGGAGTTGTCGGCGCCGAATCCGCCGCCGGAGGATCCGCGCTGAGTGCGGTTCACCTTGGCAGTGGCGTAGCGCAGCGACGGACCAACCTCGTCGACCTGCATCTCGATAACGGTGCGCTTCTCGCCCTCACGGGTTTCGAAGGACCGCTGCTGCAAGCGACCTTGCACGACGACGCGCATGCCACGGGTCAGTGATTCGGCGACGTTCTCGGCAGCCTGCCGCCAGATCGAACAGCGGAGGAACAGCGCTTCGCCGTCCTTCCACTCGTTGGATTGGCGATCGAAGGTGCGCGGAGTCGAGGCGACCGTGAATGACGCAACTGCTGCACCCGACGGGGTGAATCGCAGCTCCGGATCCGCCGTCAGGTTGCCCACGACGGTGATGACGGTTTCGCCAGCCATGTCAGGCCAGGGCCTTCTTGGCGGCGGCCTTGGCTTCGGCCTTCTTGACCTTTGCCTTCTTGGGAACAGGACGGAGCACCTTGGTGCGCAGCACCGACTCGTTCAGGTTGAGTTGGCGGTCGAGTTCGATGACCGATGCCGGCTCGGCGCTGATGTCGATGACCGCATAGATGCCCTCAGGCTTCTTGTTGATCTCGAAAGACAACCGGCGACGTCCCCAGATATCTACCTTCTCTACTGTGCCGCCATCTTTCTTGATGACGCTCAGGAAGGTGTCCAGCGACGGTGCGATCGTCCGCTCGTCTAGCTCGGGGTCAAGGATGACCATGACTTCGTAGTGGCGCATGGGATTAACCCAGCCTCCTGTGGACTATGCGGCCACGGACTCTCCGTGGCAGGAGGGTGTGACTGCCCGGCGCGCACCGCTCCGCCGCCGCCCTAACGAGATAGAGGAGCAGGCGAACCTGGCGCGTGAGCCCGGAAAGGGAGACACCAGACGTCTCCACAAGACAGCCAACCCAGTTAGGTTACCGGCCGAGGCCGCGTGGACGAAATCGAGTCGCTGAGCGGGACGGATTGCCGCCGGGATCTCCGTGCGGCAGCAATCAACGGTGGGAGCGTGCCCGCTGAGGGTGTGGCAGCAAGAAGGTCCGCGCGTAACACGCGGTCGCCGTAGACAGCGCGATGATCGCGAGCATTACCAAGACGCCGGGCATACCGGTCAGCGCAGATCGATCCCGGTTAGCTGCCACCTCGACAGCGGACGGCGCGGGCTTGGCCAACGCCGCAGTGCCGGTCGAGTTCGACGAGCCCGCAGCCTCATCTGAACGGTAGGTACTCGACGTCCTGGCGGGCATCGCTAGATTCCCCCGGTGCGCGGCGCCGTCACGACCCGGCGCAGCGCCGTCGCGACCCGGCGCAGCGCTTTCTTCAGACCCGGTTCCCGTCGAGCCACCATTGGACGCCGAGTCGGTGGGCCCAGCTGAGGCACCCGGTGACCCTGGTCCTGTCGCCGTCGACCCCCCACCGGTAAGGCCACCGACGCCTTGGTTGATCTGTCCAAGACCGGAGCCGACGATTCCGTTCACCGGTGCGAGGACGCCGTTCACGCCACCGACCAACCCCCCTACGACACCGTTGACCGGATCAGTGACTGCGGACGGCAGCACCGCGACACTGACACTTGGCGACGGCAGGTTGATGGCCACCACGCACTTCTGCGCGGATGCATCGATCTGGAGTTTTCCGGTCTGTGTCGTGGCGGCGATGCCGAGCACGGCCTTGTTTGTCCAGCTCAGCTTGTAGGTGGCCGATCTGGCGAACGTGACCGACTGACCGTGCGCCCCGAGATCGGTGAACGCCTTGGAGCTGTTCGGATCAGCCGAATCGGGTGCCGGCCTGATGGTCAGTGCCTCGCTGCCTAGGAGACCGAGTATCGGATCCTTCGTGAATGTCAGCGTGGACCCTGGGGTCACCGCCAGCGACCCGTTCAACGGCAATGGACACGCAGCCGAGCTCATGCCGGTCAGCGTCAGACCGACGGGCACCGGAGTCGTCGACGCGCTGGCCGTCGAGGTTGCGAACGGGATGAGCAGCAGCGCCGTGCCGGTCGCTAGCCCGGTGGCGACAATGGCCCCGGTAACGCGACCTCGGTTCATCGTTGTCTCCTCGACGAGTCGCTGCTCATGCCCGTTTTGCAGCGTATGCCTACTAACAAGCGGTCAGCAAGCGTTAGGTCACTGTTTATTATTTGGAGATCCCGTTCGATCACCGTCGGCCCCAGCGATCACGACTGGCGGCGGCGAGCCGTCAACCAGAGCAACATCACGCCCACACAAACCGACAGCCCGCCGATCGCGGCTGCCAGCACTGGCGCCGCACCGGTACTGGCTAGCCTCTGGCCGGACTTGGCGGTGACCGCCGACGTCTTGACCGCTGACGGAGCAGGCCGACGGGTTGCCTCGACGATCACGGAAGATACGCGCTTCGGTGTCAGGCCGGGCGCTGATGGCACCGCTTTGCCCGGCCGTAAGGCAGGAGCCGTTGGCGGCGCCGGGTGAGTCAACGGCGCGGGGTGAGTCAACGGCGCGGGGTGAGTCAACGGCGCGGGGTGAGTCAACGGCGCGGGGTGAGTCAACGGCGCGGGGTGAGTCAACGGCGCGGGGTGAGTCAACGGAAAGGTCTCGCTCCGCTGCCCGCTCAGCGCGATCGCCACCTGGTGACCTGTCCGGTCAGTGGCGACCTCGGAGAAGGTGTTCGAGCCGGTTCCGCACGATCGAATGGGTGCGGTATCGAACTCGATACGGCCTTCTTGGTCGCTCGTCGCCGACGCGCTCAGCTGAGCGCAAACCGCACCCGCGCTATCGGTCAGCGTCACGGCGAACACGTAGTCACTGACGCGGGCAAATCCGGCCCCGATCACGTGATCGGCTGCCGGCGTACCGACGATGCGTGGACCGACTCCGCCTACCACGGCGGTGACCAGAGCCGGCAACACGGTGAAGGTCTCGGTGGGTTGCCCGGGCGGCGTCGTCGCAACAACGAGGCCCTGTTCGCCGACGATTTGCTCGACAAAGGTGTCAGCGCCGGTTCCGCAGGCGGCGATGGTCGGCATCGCGACCGACAGGGCGCCTTTCGCGTCGGCAATCGCGACCGCGGTCACTGTCCCGCAGGTTGTGCCGTCTGCGGCGGTACCGGCCGCGCTTGGGCCGGTTTCGGCGCGCAATGTCGCCGTACGCAACGTCGCGTTAATGGTGTAACGAGCCTTTGGGATCAGGCCGGACGCATTCACCACATCAACGGCGGCGGACCCGTTCGTCCGCGGCTGCGTGCCGCCGAGGACCGACGTCGTCACCCGAGGGGCCACTACCACCACCGACGCGGTCGCTGCCGGGACTGGTTTCAACGGCACCGCAGACGACACGGCGAGCCGCTGGGAGCCACCGCGGAAAGTGGCCACGCTATGGCTTGGTGAATACCCCAGACGCATCGTCACATTCGGCTCCGCGGTCCCGCGTGCGGTTACAACGACTGGACCGGCCTTCGTCGCTCGATAGGTCAGCAACGTTGTGCCTGAGGCTCCGGTGCTGCCCGACGAACTCGATACCAAGACGCCCCCCGTCAGAGAACCTATGGCGAAAGGCGCATGTGGAATCGCGACCCCGGTTGCGCTACGAACCGAAATCGCGATCCTCGCGGTGCCCCCGACAGGTGGCGCAACGTCGAAGCTGACTTTCGTTGTGTAGGGCCCGGCATACCTATCGGAGTCGGCGATCATCTGATTGATCTGACCCACGATCTGCGGATTGATGGTCATCAACTGGGCCTTGAAATAGCGGTTGTAGCTCGTGGTGAAGGGCTTCGACCCGGTCAACAGGTTGATTGCCATCGACACCGCTGAGGTCGTTAGTGGCGATGCGGCCTGGCCGTAGCGGTTGATGATCCAGATGATGCGCTGGGCGGTGTGCCCGCTCGCCCCGGCGTTGGAGCCCGATCGCCCGGCCCAGCTGGAGACCTCAGTCGTCCGATAGCCATATGACGGATTGGGGTAGTCATAGAAATCGTCTATGCAGTAGGAGCGAGCACCGTTGATGCTTCGGTAGGCGCCCGCCCAGTACGCACGCGATGCTCCCTGCAAGGGGTCGGTCAGCAGGTAGCCGGTGCCCGCCAGCTCCGACGAGTGATTCGGCGCTGTCGAGCGATGATCCAACGGCGCCGTCGCGCCCGCGGACCCCGTCGAAACGGTGCAATACCCCAGGACACCGAGTAGGACGACGGCTAACCAACGCCCCCAAGCGCGGCGGTGCTCGGCGGCCGGTGGCGGCCCTGCGAAGCCGCTGGCCGAGGCTGGGTTGAGTCTGTTCATGCTTCTGGTGCTCCTGCTCATGTCGGATCGGTCGGACCGGAGAACGGACCGGAGAACGTGGGATCAGGCGAACCCTCCGTTCGAACCTCTTGATCAAATCGAGGCGACGATCTGAGCGGACCGCGCGGCCGTACTTTGTGGATGAGCAGCGAACTTGTGGACAACTCAGCCCGACGGGCGAGGCCCAGTCCGAGGCACGAGCGTCAGCCAAGTCGCGTCAGAGCTGTCAGATGGCCGACGTAATCTGAGTCCATGCCCGCAGCCCAGACCGCCATAGGCGCGCACGTCGATTCGACCGATCCACTGAAGGCCGCAAGCGGGGTCGACGCGGCAGCGATTCAGTTCTTCCTCGCCGACCCGCAAGGTTGGAAGGCGCCGAAGGAACATCCACACGCTGAGGAGATCAAGGCCAGCGGCCTGACGATCTACGTCCATTCGCCGTATGTGCTCAACCTCGCGACCACGAACAACCGCATCCGCATTCCGAGCCGAAAGCTGCTCGGCCAACACGCAGCGGCGGCCGCGGCGATCGGCGCAAAGGGCCTGATCGTGCACGGCGGCCACGTCGGGGCCTCCGACGACCCGGCCATCGGCGTCGACAACTGGCGAAAGGCCTTTGCTCAGGCCGCCGAGACGGGTGGCTTCCCGTTGCCGATCTTGATCGAGAACACCGCTGGCGGGACGAAAGCCATGGCGCGGCACCTCGACCGCATTGCTCTGCTATGGGACGCCATCGGCGAATACGAGCCCGGCTTCTGCCTCGACACCTGCCACGCACACGCGGGCGGCGAAGACCTGGACGGAATTGTCGACCGGGTCAAGGCGATCACTGGGCGGTTGGACCTTGTCCACGCCAACGACAGCAGGGACACTTTCGATTCGGGAGCAGACCGGCACACCAACTTCGGCACCGGCTTCATCGCCGCGGAGGCTATCGCCGAGGTCGTCAAGACAGCTCGAACCGACGTGATTGTTGAGACGCCTGCTGACGGCCAGGCCGAGGACATCAAGTTCCTCCGAGCGAACACGGGCTGACCAGGCGCGGCGCACCGACGGCACAGACTGACGGCACAGACCGGCGGCACAGACTGACGGCACAGACCGGCGGCACAGACCGACGGCACTGACGCCGCTCGGCGACTTACTCGAGGGTGGCCAGCACCTCGCGGACCGCTTCCGATAGCGCGATGTCACGACGTTCGTCCGAAGCTCGGTCCTTGAGTTCGATGATGCCGTCCGCCAGACCGCGCCCGACGATGAGAATGGTCGGCACCCCCAAAAGCTCGGAATCCTTGAACTTCACCCCGGGCGAAAGGCCAAGTCGATCATCGAACAAGACGCGCACGCCGACAGCTTCGAGTTCGGCGACAAGCGCCTCGCAGGCTTCGAAGATGGCCGGATCATTCTTGTGGGCAGGCACCAGATGCACGTCGGCAGGGGCGACTGACCGTGGCCAACACAGACCCTTGTCGTCCAGCGTCTGCTCAGCCAGCGCAGCTACGGCACGGGTAATGCCGACCCCGTACGAGCCCATCGTCACCGTCACCGGCTTGCCGTCCGGGCCGAGGGCCGTCAGGCCGAAGACTTCGGCGTACTTGCGGCCGAGCTGGAAGACGTGGCCGAGCTCGATGCCGCGCGCGATCTCGAGCGGCGAACCGCATTTGGCACAGCGATCGCCATCGCGAATCTCGACAGCTCCGATCTCACCATCAGGCGTGAAGTCACGGTCCCGCACGACATAGGCAGCGTGCTTTCCGGGTTCGTTCGCCCCGGTAACCCAGGCGGTACCCGGTGCCACGAGCGGATCGACCAGATACCGAACCTTCAGATCAGCCAGCACCTGCGGCCCGATGTAACCCTTGATCAGGCCCGGTTGCTTTGCCAGATCGTCCGGCTCAGCCTGCGCGACGTCAGTCGGTTCCAGCTGACCGGAAAGCCGCTTCAGGTCGACTTCGCGGTCGCCGGGCACGCCCACGACGAGGAGCTCCCACTCGGTGGCGCCAGGCTCGCGAGTCTTCAGCACCACGTTCTTCAAGGTGTCTGCAGCCGTGAACTCCTGCGATTCGAGCAACGCACGCAAGTCGCTGGAATTCAGCCGATCCACCAGCGTGGCGATCGTCGGGGTGTCCGGAGTGTCCAATACAACCGCCGCCGGCACCGTCGAAGCGTCGACCACGTCTGGCCCCGCAATCTCCACCGCCTCGGTGTTCGCGGCGTAATCACAGTTCGTGCACTGCACGAAGGTGTCCTCGCCGACGGGTGTCGGCGCCAAGAACTCCTCCGAGGCTGACCCGCCCATGGCACCGGACACCGCGAATACGATCCGGTAATCGAAACCGAGCCTGGAAAAGATGCGCTCGTAGGCGTCGCGGTGCGCCTGATACGACGCCGCCAGGCCCTCGTCGGTCAGGTCGAAGGAATACGAATCCTTCATCACGAACTCGCGACCGCGCAGAATGCCGGCGCGAGGTCGAGCCTCGTCGCGATATTTCGTCTGGATCTGAAACAGCGACAGCGGATAGTCCTTGTAGGACGAAAGCTCACCCTTCACAAGCAGGGTGAACAGCTCTTCATGAGTTGGGGCGAGCAGGTAATCGTTTTCCCGGCGGTCGTGAAGACGGAACAGCCCGTCACCGTAGGCGGCCCACCGGCCCGACTCCTCGAAAATCTCCCGCGGGATCAGAGCCGGAAAGTGAACCTCCTGGGCACCGATCCCCACCATCTCGTCGCGCACGATCTTCTCGACATTGCGAAGCAGCTCCATGCCGAGCGGCAGCCACGAGTAGATGCCCGGGGCCACCCGCCGGATGTAACCGGCACGCACAAGCAACTTGTGGCTGGGCACCTCAGCATCGGCCGGGTCGTCGCGCAGGGTGCGCAGGAAAAGCTTGGACATCCGCAACGCCACTTCGGGCACTCCTCAACTAGGCAACTAACCAGCTAAGGCTACCCAGCCCCGCAGATCGGCGCGCCCAGTTATCGGGCCGACCACAGATTTTCAGGCTGAACGGTTGCCGGCACCGCTGGCGGAGCGTACGAAGTTGGCCAGGTCCTCTGACTGCTGCACCCGCGACGGTTCGTGGACGTACATCATGTGCCCTGCCGGGTAGTAGGCCGACTCGATGTTGGTCTTGAGCTCGTCCGGAATCGGCAGATGCGCCAACACATGCTCAGCGGCAAAGTATGGCGTAGCGCCATCGTGATAACCAAGGGCCACGTGCACCTTCAGATGACGGTTCGCCTGCATCGCCCGCGCCAGCCGCCGGGTCACGTTCACCGACTGGTTCTCGAACTCCGCGAACGACCACGGGTGCACCTTCGGCGATATCAACTCATAGGGCAGGTCATTGGCGTAGTCGAGTTCTGCCCGCACGTAGTGGTTGAAACCTGCCGCGTACGGCCCGGCGATCGCGTCATAGCTCGGGTCATTGGGCGAGGTGTCCGCGACGCCATCCTCGAGCCACCCAGAAAATCGCCCGTCCAGCCGACCCACGACCCGTCCGGAATCTCGCAGCAGTTCGGTATAGAACCGCTGATGTTCCAGGCGCAAATCAGATTGCAGAATATAGCGAATCGACAGTCCGGTCAGCTCAGCAAGCCGTTCGGCGGCCTCCGCACGTTCGCCTTCAGTGAGCCGGTTGCCGCGGGCCAGCACCCAGGGATAGTCGCGGGCAGCGAAATCCTCCGCCTCGCGCAATACTGTACGCAGCGACTTTCGCCCATGTTTGCCGTGGTAATGGGCGATTGCTGCATAGGTGGGCAAGAAGAGGGTGGTGGGCAGGTCGTTGTCGAGATGGGGACGGATGGTCCCCATGTTCAGCACGCTCGAGATGAGCATGACACCGTTGCAGTACAAGCCGAACTTGGTCTGCAGATGATCGGCCAAGGCGGCGGCTCGCAGCGTTCCGTAGGACTCACCGGCCAAGAACTTCGGTGACATCCAGCGACCGTTTCGCGAAGTCCACAGCCGAATCAGTTCGCCAACGGAATCGAGGTCGCGTGCATAACCGTGGTACTCATCGGCTTTCTCACCGGTCGCCATTCGCGAGTAGCCAGTCGAGACCGGATCGATGAAGACCAGATCCGATACTGCCAGCAGTGACTCCGGGTTGTCGGCGAGTTCGTAAGGCGGTGGTAGCAGGGCATCGGCGTCGCCCATCACGATCCGGCGCGGGCCGAACAGACCGAGGTGCAACCAGATCGACGACGATCCCGGCCCGCCGTTGAAGGCAAAGGTGACCGGCCGCTTCGCCGGATCGGCACCATCCAAGGTGTAGGACGTCACGAACATCTCCGCGCGCGGCGTGTGACCTTTGAAGAGCCCGTCCGTAACTTGCTCTTCGCGTAACACCACCCGACCGGCCGTGGCGGTGTAGTTCAGGCTCTTACGCCCGACCCGCAGCACGTGGGCCGTGACCGAGAGGTCATCGACCGGGGCGGGCTGCACGGCGGATTCGCCACCGCCCGACCCTGCACCGCCCGACCCTGCAGTACCCGACCCTGCAGTACCGGACCCTGCACTGCCAGACGGCGTTTGAGCGTTCGGTGCGTCGCTTTGGCTGTTGGTCGAGGTCTGGCCGGCGTCAGTCACGCTTGCACGATAACCGAGTTGCGACCCAGCACTCGATCCGTCTTCGCGGTAGCGAACAGTCCAGCGCCTGGGTCGGGGTCGTCGGCCGTCCGGATCACGTCGGCCTCCGGTCGCCTGATTTCGTAGACGATCATGCCTGCCAACGTGAGCAGGGTGCCGTCTCGGATGAGCAACAACCAGGTCAAACCTTCATAGCTCAAGGAATGGGCGTCACCAACCAGCCAGAGCAAGGTGCCGATCCACACCGCGATCTCGGTGAACTGCCAGATGAGCGCCATCCGCCAACGCGGTCTGGCCAGTGCCAGCAGGGGAACCAGCCACAACGAGTACTGCGGGCTCCACACCTTCGTGGTCATCAAAAACGCCACCACGACGAGAAACATCAGCTGCGCCAGCCTTGGGCGCGATGGAGCTGTCAGCGCGAGCCAGCTGACGGCGCCGACTGCAACCAACAGCGCGAGCGCTACGACCACGCCGGACGGTACCCACCCGCCACTGTTCGCGGTGGCGAACGTCTTGGGAAAAAAGTGGTTGAGCATCGCCCAGAACGTGCTTGCCTCGGCCGGCCGTGAGGACGAGAACGAATAGAACTCCCACCAGCCCCGGGTCCAGGCGAAGGCGACGGGCAGATTCACCGCCAACCAGGTCAACGCCGCCGCGGCGCCGGCCCACAACACAGGTCGCCACACGCGGGTGCGGTAGGCCAGCAACACCAACGGGATCAGCAGCAGCGCCGGGTACAGCTTCGCCGCCGCACCGAGACCGATGAGCACGCCGGCCGCGATCGGACGATTTCGAGCCCAGGCCCATAAGGCGCCCGACGTGAACGCCATCGCCAGCAGATCCCAGTTCGAGAAGGCATGAAACACCAGCAGCGGGCTCGCCGCGAAGATCGCCGCATCCCATTGACGACGTTGACCCGCTGCCCCCACGGTGGCCGCAACAGCCAGCAATCCACAGATCGCCAACAGCACGCAGGTCAGGACGCCGAACACGACGCCTTCGTCCGAACCTGTCATCACCACGGCGTGCCAGCCGTGGGTGAGTTCAGCAGTGATCCACATGAACCCGCCGGTTACGACGGGGTATTCGACGGCGTGATCGCGATACGGCACCGCGCCATCGGCCAGGCCTTCGGCACCCCAGAGCGGGATGACGTCGGAGTAGCAAACGTGCGTGTACTGCGAGTTCGCGACCCATTTGCCGTCCGCACACGGCGATTTCTCCCCGTACCCAAGCAGCAAGGTGAACGCCGCGATGGCCAGCAGCACGCGCATCGGCGTCCACCAGCCGCCGCCAGTGCGGGCGTAGCGGCCTATCGGGCCGCCGATAACCGCGCTTGCGCGCTGAACCGTCGGGTCGACGAGAGACGGAGCGGGGGGTTGTTCAACCTGATCCGCAGACGATTCTGTTGCCGGTGCGGTCAACGGCGGCGGGCCGGTCCCAGAGCTCACAGCGGACTACGTTAGCCGCTACCGCCGCTGCGGCCCGCCGCACCGGCACCCGCGGGCGCATTGCCAGCCGGCCCGGCGGGCCCAGCCGGAGTGGAGGTCGTCGGCGTCGGCGACGGCGTCGGCGGGGTTGTCGACGGCGGTGGGGCAGTGGTCACCGAGGTAGTGGGGGTCGGCGTCGGCGTCGGCGGGGTCGTTTTCGGGGTAGGCGGTGCAGAGGTGGTCGGTGGCGCGGTCGTCTTCGGCGCGCTTGTAGTCGGTGCCGACGTCGAGGGCGGCGGGGTGAAGGTCGGACGAATATTCGACCCCTGCAAGATCATCTGCGTGGTCGGCATCGCCGTGGCGGGCCGGTTCTGCAGGTACCCGTTCATGAACAGGCGCCAGGCGTTGCCGGCGAGATCGCGACCGTACTCAGAGTTGTGGTTGCTGTCATAGATGGGTTCCACCTTGTCCGAACCGACCCATGAAGAGGCACTCACCGCCGGAGTGAAACCAACCGTCCAGCCATCGGATGAGTCCCCGGTGTTCTGGATGCCCACGGTTCCGGTTTTGGCAGCGACCGTCCGGCCATCGAACAAAGCCAGCCCGGACGTAGGGGCTACCTGCTCCATGGCGAGGGTGGTGTCGTTGGCCACCTTAGGGTCGATGACCCGCTTGCCGGCGTCCTTGTGCGAGAAGACCAAAGCTCCGGACGAGTCCGTGACCTTCTGCACGAAGTACGCGGGATGCATCGTGCCCCCGTTGGCCAACGTCGCGTAACCCGCGGCCTGGTCGAGGATCCGAACTGCATAGTTGCCGATTCCGACGTAGTCATCAGTCGTCCCATTTGCTGCGGTGAGCGTCTTTGCTCCCGGATTTGGCCCGGTGTCCGTCTGGGTCTTCGGAATACCCATGGCATAAGCCGTATTGGCCACGTTCTGCGCGCCGACCAGCGAGGTGAGCTTTCCGAAGACGGTGTTCAACGACAGGGTCGTGGCCTGCGTCAGGGTGTACGTCCCGGACTTCGGATCGGTCGGATCGTTCTCGAACTTCTGCCCATCGATGAGCTGAGGGGACGAACCATCGAACGTTGACTGGATCGTGTAGGCCGGCTTCTTTCCGGCCAGGTTCTGGGTCAAGGCCGTTGCCGTTACGTACGGCTTGAACGACGAACCCGGCGGCCGCCACGATTGTGCGTAGTCCAATCCGGTGCCGGAAGCGCCGCCGTAGTAGGCGATCACCGCACCAGTGGACGGATCGACCGCGGTCAGCGCGGGTCGCAGATTCTTCTGGAACGGTTGCAGATTCGAGTACGTCTGGGTGATGGCGCTCTGCGCCGATGCCTGCGCCGTCCGGTCAATGGTGGTCTGGATCTTCAAACCTCGGGTGGCGATCTCAGCCGCGTCGATGCCGTCGGCGGCGAGCTCGTTCTTGACCTGGGTCCACACCAGGCCGAGTGGGCCATCCAGCAACGACGTGGTCTTCTTGGGCGCGATCGTCGCCGGGAAGACCAGCTTGTCCCGCGCTGCCTGAGTGAGCTTTCCGGTACTGACCATGCCGTCCACTACGTAGTCCCACCGACCCTTCGCGGCGGCTGGCGTGACCCGTGGGTCGTAGTACTCCGGGGACTTGATCACCGCCGCGAGCAGGGCGCCTTGAGCCACCGTCAGCTTGTCTACGTCGACGCCGAAATAGGCCTGCGAGGCGGCTTGGATGCCATAGGTGTTACGGCCGAAATAGATGGTATTGAGGTAGTACTCGAGAATGGTGTCCTTGGAGTATTCGCGGCTCAGCTTGAGCGAGATCGCGGCCTCTTTGAGCTTGCGGCCGAGCGTCTGATCCGAGTTGAGGTAGGCGTTCTTCACGTATTGCTGGGTGATCGTCGATCCGCCCTGAGCCGAGCCGCCCTTGAGGTCGTTGACCACGGCGCGCAGGGTGCCGCGGATCGATACACCGGGTTCTGAATAGAAGCCCCGGTCTTCTGCGGCGATCACCGCGTCCTGCACGGACTGCGGGACCCTCGACAGCGGAACACTGGTGCGCTGGACACCGACCGATGCGATCGGCGTGCCGTCGGAGTAGGTCACGGTGGCAAGCTGGTTGGTGGTCAGCGACTCAGGCCCCGGAACGTTCACGAACTTGTAGACGCCGATCGCCGAGATGGTGACGAAAAGCGCCAGAATCCCGAGCAGCCAGGTCACGATCAGTCCGATCCGCCGGAAGATGCGCTTCTTCCGGGACATCTTCGCCAGCCGGCGTTTCTTCGCAGCACGCCTGCGGCGCCACCAGCCCAATTCTGTGTCAGGTACCCCGGTTGCGGCCCGTCGACGGCCTGACCGCGACTGGTCTGACACCACAAAACTCCTCTGATCGGCGAACTGGACTCCGCCCGAGGGTACGTGGACTAGTTAGCCGAGACTTAGCGACGACGTACCAGCGAGCTGAGCGTCGACCCGCGTGCACGCCCACTTGGTCGTTGGTTCGCGCTTGATCTGGGGTCTCCGAGTGGCCAGCAGGTATCGATTTCCTGAACAGATTCTGAACTGGTCCTCAACGACCCACAGCCAATATGTCGCCGTGATGTGTCGTCCTGATGTATCGTGCTGATACATCAGAGTCACCGAGAGGAGGACATTCCGCACATGCTCGAAATCGCAGTATTGGGGTTGCTCAACGAATCCCCGATGCACGGTTATGAACTGCGCAAGCGGCTGTCCAGCCTTCTCGGCGCGTTCCGAGCTTTCTCCTACGGCTCGCTGTACCCGACCCTTCGGCGACTTCAGGAAGCAGGTTGGATCGACGAGGACGCGCCGTTTGCCACCGCACCCCCCGGCTTCGCCGGCAGATCCAAGCGGGGCAAGCGGGTCTACAAGTTAACGGCCGAGGGCAAGGAGCACTTCGCGACGCTGCTTGCTGAGGTAGGTCCCGAGGCCTACGACGACGAAGGCTTCGGCACTCGCCTGGCTTTCTTCGCACACACCCGGTCCGACATCCGACTGCAGATTCTCGAGGGACGGCGGCAGCGGATGACGGAGCAGGCGGACGAACGGCGAACCTCACTCGCCCGGACCCGCGAGCGGATGGATCGATACACCCTGCAACTGCAGGAGCACGGGTTGGAATCAGCGGATCGCGAGGTTCGCTGGCTTTCGGAATTGATCGAGAGCGAGCGCACCGTCCGACCACCTGACGACGACTGAACACGCCGGCACGGGGCCCGCTCGGGCGCCACGGTCATCCGACGTCGGCCCCGCAGGCCGAACGATCCGGCGACCTCGCCGCCCGGCCCACCGGGCAACACAGCAGTAACGGCAACAGCAGTAACGGCAGTAACCAGCGGTACTGAGCAACAAACAGCTAACAACCAAATAGAACAGTCCACTACCTAAGGAGGAACCCGATGGGTTCGGAAAACGCAACCTCGGCCAAGGGCCGGATTCGCGTTGCCATCGTCGGCGTTGGCAACTGCGCCGCGTCACTCGTGCAGGGCGTCCACTTCTACCGCGACGCCGATCCGGCGGGTTCCGTCCCGGGCTTGATGCATGTCAAGTTCGGCGACTACCACGTCAGCGACATCGATTTCGTCGCCGCCTTTGATGTCGACGCCAAGAAGGTCGGGCGCGATCTGTCCGAGGCCATCGTGGCGAGCGAGAACAACACCATCAAGCTGTGTGACGTTCCGCCGCTGGACGTCCCGGTCCAGCGCGGCCACACGCTGGACGGTTTGGGCAAGTACTACCGCGAGACAATCGAAGAGTCCGATGAGCAGCCCGTAGACATCACCAAGGTCCTCAAGGACAACGCGGTCGACGTCCTGATCTGCTACCTGCCCGTCGGATCCGAGGACGCAGCGCGGTTCTACGCCCAGTGCGCGATCGACGCCAAGGTCGCCTTCGTCAACGCGTTGCCCGTCTTCATTGCCGGGACGCCCGCGTGGGCGAAGAAGTTCGAAGATGCCGGCGTTCCGATCATCGGTGACGACATCAAGTCGCAGGTCGGCGCGACGATCACCCACCGGGTGCTCGCGAAGCTCTTCGAAGACCGTGGCGTCGTGCTGGACCGCACTTACCAGCTCAATGTCGGCGGCAACATGGACTTCAAGAACATGCTGGAGCGCGATCGCCTCGAGTCGAAGAAGATCTCCAAGACGCAGGCCGTCACCTCGAACCTCAAGCACGACCTGGGCGCTCGCAACGTCCACATCGGTCCCTCGGACTACGTCCAGTGGCTCGACGACCGCAAGTGGGCTTATGTCCGGCTCGAGGGTCGTGCCTTCGGCGAGGTTCCGCTGAACCTCGAATACAAGCTCGAGGTCTGGGATTCACCGAACTCGGCGGGCATCATCATCGACGCGCTTCGTGCCGCGAAGATCGCGAAGGACCGGGGTATCGGGGGACCGATCCTCTCGGCTGCCTCGTACTTCATGAAGTCACCGCCCGAGCAATACGACGACGAGACTGCCCGCCGCAAGGTGCAGCAGTTCATCGACGGCGAGATCGACCGCTAGCCCTCAACACCCATTGTGCGGCCCGAGGTTTCGGCTCCAGCGACGGAGACCGGAATTTCGGGCCGCACTATGCGTTGCCCGGGTCAATTCAGTCCGACGTCTACCGGGAACGTGGACAGCAGCGACAGCGGGGCCGGTTGACGTCGTAATACCGTCCGCCACAAAGTCCCAGGACGCTCCGAGAAGACGTCGTCGAGGCCGCCTGCCACGACGAACCAGGCACCATCAGCGATCTCGGCCTCGAGCTGGCCGACTCCCCAACCCGAGTGCCCGGCGTAGACCCGCAGGCTCGCGGCTCCAACTGCGACCTCGTTCGGGTTGGCATCCAGATCGACCAGCGCCAGTCCGCCGCTCACCGCCCGTAGGCCGTTACCAGCATCTGTCGAGCCCGCAAGGCGACCAAGGCCCAGTGCGCCATCGCGCTGGACGGGACCACCGTTGAAAACGACCGAAGGCTCACTCATCACGTCCTGCCAGTCAGGCAGTATCTGGCCTACTGGCGCGTGTGAGGGACGGTTGATGATCACGCCGACGCTGCCGGTCTCGTCATGCTCGATGAGGAAGACCACCGTCCGGAAGAACTCGGGGTCTACGAGTGCCGGTGCCGCGATCAACAGCCGATGCGGACCCGGAGGCAGCGGTGGCAGGTTCCACATCGCCTGTGAAACAGGTACCCCGGGCAGCCCCGAGTCGAATGGCAACTCCGAAAATTCAGATGTCACGCGCAGGCTCCGATTCTACAGAGGACATCTCCGGCCGGGATGTTGACCCGTACCTACATCTTGCACCGAGCGTTACCAAGACCGACTACGGTCGCAGTGTGACGATCGGTGGTATCACCCGCACGAGCGACACCACGACCCGATGATCCACCCTCACCAACCAGGTACCGAGTAACGAAATGCTGATGAGCGAACCCGCCGATCTGACACCGAAGACGATCACTCCGGCCGTGCGAGCGACCCGGAATCTGCTTGCGCTGCCCGATTTACGCAGGCTCCTCGGCGTCCGGCTGTCCGGCCAATTCGCGGACGGGGTCTTTCAGGCCTCATTGGCCGGCGCGGTTCTGTTCAATCCTGAACGCCAAGCGCACGCCGGTGATGTCGCCGCCGGGTTTGCTGTCCTGCTCCTGCCGTATTCAATTCTCGGTCCGTTCGCAGGCGTGTTGCTCGACCGCTGGTGGCGCCAGCGCGTCCTCCGCAACGCCAACTTCATCCGGGCTTTGATGGTCTTCGGCGTCGCCGCCGAGATTGCCTCCGGCGTCCACGGCCAGCCGTTTTATCTCAGCGCCCTCGTCGTCATCTCGGTCAACAGATTTATCTTGTCGGCTTTGTCCGCTTCACTGCCGCACGTCGTAGAGTCCGACCGTCTCATATCGGCGAACGCGCTGTCGACGACGGCGGGCGCTGTGGCGACCTCGGTGGGCGGCGGGATCGCGATAGGTCTGCGCTCGCTCGCGGGTGGCGGGGATGGCGGCTCGGCGGTCATCGCCTGCAGCGCGTTCATCGGCTACCTCGCCGCGGGTTTGTTCGCGACGGGCTTCCCGATTCACAAGCTCGGGCCCGACGACGACACCCGCAGTCATGGGGAGACGGTCCGCAATGTGGTCTCGGGACTCATCGCCGGCGCACAACACGTCCGGTCACATCCTTCGGTGATGCGTGCCTTCGGGGTGATCGCAGTACACCGGTTCGGGTACGGGGTCACGGCCATCACGACCTTGCTGCTGTACCGCAACTACTTCTCCGACGAGGGCTTCTTTCGGGCGGGGCTTCCCGGGTTGGCCCAGGTCGTTGCCGGCATAGCCATCGGTGGCGGCCTGGCGGCCGTTGTCACGCCCTGGGCCGCTCGCCGGCTCGGCTTCACCAAGTGGCCGGCGGTCATGCTGGTCTTCGCCGGGATCGTCGAACTCGTGCTTGGCCTGCCGTTCAAGTTGCAGACATTCCTGCCGGCAGCGGCCCTGCTCGGCTTCGTCGCCCAGGGCGTGAAGATCTGCGTCGACACCCTCGTCGCGCAACGGGTGGCCGACGACTTTCGCGGGCGGGTGTTCTCGCTCTACGACACCCTGTTCAACCTGCTCTTTGTCTCAGCTGCCGTGCTCACGGCCGTGCTGCTCCCCGAAAACGGTAAGTCGACGATCGCAGTCGTCGCGATCGGCGTCGTATATATCGTGGTCGGAATCATCTACTACCGGCTGCGCGACATCGACCAGGCTCCCGTCGTTGCTCCGGACGCAGTTACCGCCGACCCTGCGCTTATTCAGTCCTCCCCGCGTACCAGGATCTGAGCTCGGCAACGGCACGATCGTGCCCGAGCGGCCCGTTTTCCATTCGCAGCTCGAGCAGGTGCTTGTAAGCCTGGCCGACCAGTGGACCCGGCGGTACATCGAGGATCGCCATAATCTCGGTGCCGTCCAGGTCCGGACGAATCGCGTCCAGTTCCTCCTGCTCGCGCAGTTTTGCGATGCGCTCCTCGAGGTGGTCATAGGTTGCCGCCAGGGTCGCCGCCTTGCGCTTGTTGCGGGTCGTCGTGTCCGAACGAACGAGTTTGTGCAGCCGATCCAGCAGCGGACCAGCATCGGTGACATAGCGGCGCACCGCGGAATCGGTCCACTCGCCGCGACCGTAGCCGTAGAACCGCAAGTGCAGGAACACCAGGCGCGAGATGTCCTCGATTTGATCCTTGGGGAATTTGAGTGCCTTGAGCCGGTTCTTCGTCATCCGCGCTCCCACCACCTCGTGGTGATGAAAGGTCACCTGGCTGCCGCCGCTGGGCGCATCCACGAACCGGCGGGTGTCGGGCTTGCCGATGTCGTGAAGCAGCGCAGCCCACCGCAGGACGAGATCGGCAGGCACTGCTGAGTCCTCGGCCGCTCCCGCCTGCTCCAACTCGATCGCCTGCTCCAACACCTGCAGCGAATGTGCATAGACATCCTTGTGCTGCCCGTGTTCGTCGGTGGTCATGCGTAGTGCGGCGATTTCGGGAAGCACCACTTGCGCGAGACCGGCATCGACCAGTACCTCCAGACCTCGCCTCGGAAACCGTCCAGCGATCAGCCGGTTCAACTCCGCTTGCACGCGTTCGACGGTGATGCGCGAGAGCTCTGGCGCCAGTTCGGTCATGGCCGCCAGCACCTCGGGCGCCACGGTGACACCGAGTTGGGAAACGAATCGGGCTGCCCTGAGCATCCGCAGCGGATCGTCGGCGAACGACTCGACGGGCGCCGCAGGCGTGTGCAGTTCACCGCGGGCCAGGTCTGCCAACCCGCCGTACGGGTCGTGGAATGACCGATCCACGACCGATACCGCCATCGCGTTCATGGTGAAATCGCGGCGAAGCAGATCGTCGGTGATGTTGTCACCGAACGCCACCTGTGGATTGCGGCTGACTCGGTCGTAGCGATCGGCCCGAAACGTCGTGATCTCGCAGGCCTGACCGTCGATCTGGACCCCGATGGTTCCGAATTCGATGCCCGTGGTCCAGACGGACTGCGCCAGTGGCTTGGTGATTGCCAGGACCTGTTCCGGGCGCGCGTCGGTGGTGAAGTCGAGGTCGCTCACCGGGCGGCCCATCAGGGCATCACGGACCGGGCCGCCAACGAGATACAGCTGGTGTCCTGCCGTCGCAAATGCCTGGCCCAGCCGTGCTGCGGCCGCCGGAATCTCGACCAGTTCGCCGGGATTCGTCATAGTTTATCCTTTGGTTCCACGATCGGTCCTTCGATGGATCTCGCATCCGCAGTCGATAGGCGGGATCTCGAAAGCGGCACGGTCGCGTCGGCGGTCACGTAAGCGGAGCCTACCGATGCGCTGGGTAGCATCGGTTCATGTCCCGAGCGTCGACCACCCGACGCCCACGACTGCCGCGCTTCGACGAGACCAGTGCCGGCGGCCTGGTTGTCGACCTGTCCGGCACCGTTCCGTACGGTGCCCTCATCGGACGGACGAGCCGACGTGGGCAGTTGTTGTGGTCGCTACCCAAGGGCCACCTGGAGGCCGGTGAGACGGCCGAACAGGCCGCAGTCCGGGAAGTGGCCGAGGAGACCGGCATCGAAGGGCAGATCATCGGCGAACTCGGCACCATCGACTTCTGGTTCGTCGCCGAGGGCCGGCGGATTCACAAGACAGTTCACCACTTTCTGCTGCGGGCTACCGGTGGTGAGTTGTCGGACTCCGACGTCGAGGTCACCGAGGTCGCCTGGGTGCCGATATCGGAGATCGCCGCCCGGTTGGCGTACTCGGACGAACGGGATCTCCTGGACAAAGCCACCCGCATGCTGAGGGATACCGCGTGAGAGGTAGAAGGCTCACCAACCTGCTGGCCACGGCCGGTATCTTCCTCGCCGCGCTCATCCCAGGCACGGTCGCAGCTACCTCCGCAACGGCCGCGACTACCACCCCGGGCGTCGCCGTCACCTTGATCTCGATGACGCCACGCAGCCCGGACGCGACCAACCTCACTCAGAAGGTCACCTTCACGGCGAAAGTCGTCAACACCTCGGACACCACGTATTCCGATTTCGCTGTCGGCTTGGAACGCGGCACCCCGATAACCCAGCAGAGCGATCTCGACGCGGCGATCGCCAAGCCCCCGGCCACCGACACACTCTTGAGCTCGAACGATGCCGATCAGAAGAAGGCGCTTCCCGCCCACAGCTCTGTCACTGTCACCTACCTGAGCGACCCGACGTCCGCCATGATGTGCCTGTGCGCCACCGCGGTCTACCCGTATGCGCTCGTCGTCCGGGGCCAGACCAGTGAATTCTCGGGCTTCAGCGAGGTCGCTCGAACCCAGATCCTGATCCCGAGCTTCGTCTCGACCCCCAAGCCAGTCCAGGTCGGCTGGATCTGGCCGTTGCTCGACAAGCCGCATCGGAGCCTGAGCGACACGGTCTTTACCGACAACGAACTCGCAAAATCGATCGCACCCAACGGCCGCCTCTATCGATCTCTGCAGGTAGTGCGGCTGACGTCGCCGAAGATCAGGATGACGCTGGTTGTCGATCCGGAGCTCATCGACAGCTTGGCGATCATGGCCGGGCCGTCCGGCTATTCGGTCCGTACCGATGGCAAGGCCATCAAGGTGCCGAGCAGTACCGACGCGGCGGCCTGGTTAGCCCAATTCAAGGCCCTCGGAGCCACCGAAGACGTGGTGCTGACTGGTTACAGTGACCCGGACGTCAACGCTGTGACGCGGGCCGGTCTCCCTTACTCGATGGCCCTGGACGCGCAGGTTCGCGAGCGAATCACGCCGTATCTGCCGGTATTGAGCACTGACGTGAGCTGGCCGGCCGGAAACGCCCTGACGAGCAAGGCCCTCGATGCGACAATCGCCAGCGGCGCCTCGGCCGTAGTTCTGAGTGACGTAGCGCTGTCCGGTCAGAACAAGGCTCGGGCCAGGCCGGACGCGATCTCACCACTGCCCTCTGCCGGCGGATTTGCCTCGGCACTGGTCACAGACACGTCGATCGAGAAGTCCGTGGACGCGATCCTCGGCCATTCTGCTGCCGACGTGGCAAACGTTGCGAGTAACCAGCAGACGCTGATCAGTCAACTGGCCGTCCGAGCGGTGGCCGAGCCCAGCCAGACGCATTTCGTGGTCGTGACGCCCGACCGCTGGGTCGACCCGAATCCGTCGGTCGCGGTGGCCACGATCATGGCCACGGTCAGCAACACCTGGAGCACGACACTGTCGATTCCACAGGCATTGGGGGCGATCAAACCGATCGACCGGGGTCCATTGCAGACTTCGGCGGAGTCTGCTGCCGCAGAGATCAGTCCGACCCAGATGGCGCGGATCGTCCAAGTCGGCGAGCAGGTGGCGTCGATGCGGGACGCGATGAAGAGTGACGCCTCGGCTGCTTTGCTAGGAGGCTTCAACCTCGGAATCCAGCGAGCGGAGTCCAGCGCGTGGCGGATCGACCGCCAGGGCGGCGAGGCGATTACAAACGAACTCGTGGCAGCGATCAACGCCAGATTGAATTCGGTCCGACTGGTAAAGCCATCCAACGGTAGCTACGGACTCTCGTCATCGACGGCACCAGTAGTCGTCACGATCGTCAACGATCTGGGTCAGGACATAGCCGTCCGGGTATCGGTCGACGCCGGGCCGGGAGTCAGCGGCTTCGAAGCGACGCCTCAGACCCAGATCGTGCCCCCGGGACGTACTCAGGTCCAGCTCCCTACCCATGTCGAACGGTTGGGTCAGTTCCGAGTCACCGCCAACTTGACGACGCCGGACGGCCAGCAGTTGGGGCAGCCGGTTGAGCTCAAGTTGCGCGCAACGGCGCTCGGTGGCATCACGAAGACCATCACGATCGTCGCAGGTGCCGTACTTGTGATTGCCTTGGTTCGCCGCTTCGTCCTGCGCTACCGCAACCATCGCCGCGCCAATCGCGTCGCTGGGGCCCCGGTATGAGCGACCCATCCGGTACCGGATTCGGCGCCGACGTGACTGCCAGCGACGGTGATGGGGGTTGGAGTGCCCCTCGCATCTACGGCGCACCCATGCCTGTTCCCGGAGATGGATCGTCGCTCGCGGTGGCAACAGCGCAGGCTGACGGACGGGTGCACGAGGCCTGGAGTCCACCGATCTATCACGGGCCGCGACGCCACCGTCCGCGAACCGACTTCGGCACCCCGCCGTCGGGCACCGAGCAGGCGGTCACCGGGCTGGCGACAGGGACCGTAGCTCAATCGGCCGGACCGGTCATCGACGAGAATCCGGCAACGACTCCGGACGCGTCGTCGGACGCGGCTCCGGACGCGGCGTCGGTGGCCTTCGACGCCGTGCCTGAACCGAGCCTGATGGCCTCTAGCCGGACGATGGCCATCGCCAGCCTCGCGAGTCGGGCCACGGGGTTCCTTCGAAACATCGCAATCGCCGCAGCCGTCGGATCGGGTCTGCACAGTGCGGGTGATGCCTACGGCTTGGCCAACACCCTGCCGAACATGGTGTACGAGCTGCTGCTCGGCGGCGTGCTAACGAGCGTGATCATTCCGGTACTGGTGAAGGCACAGCAGGACGACCGTGACCGCGGCGTTGCCTACACCCAGCGGCTGCTGTCCATCGCGGTAGCCGGTCTTGGAGCGGGCACGCTGGTCGCGGTGGTCGCCGCTCCCTGGTTGATCGATGTCTTCGGCGGCAATGCCCAGGATCGCCCGACCGCGACCCTCTTTGCGACGCTGCTGTTGCCCGAGATCTTCTTCTACGGTCTCGGCGCGATGTTCGCGGCCATCCTGAACTCACGGCACGTATTCGGCTGGCCCGCTTGGGCACCGGTGATGAACAACGTCATCACCATTGCCGCCGCCGCGCTGTTCGCGCTGGTCCCTGGCCATGGCGGCACCCTGACTACCGAATCGATAACCGATACCCAGATCCTCGTACTAGGCGTCGGTACGACGTTGGGCATCGTTGCGCAGTCGCTCATCCTGATCATCCCGCTGCGCCGGACGGGCTTCAGGTGGCGGTGGCGTTTCCGTGCGAGCCCCAACGAGGTGGGCCGGATCGCTGAGTTCCGGACACTCACGCTGTGGGTACTGGGCTACGTCGCGGTCAGTCAGCTAGGCGTGGTCGCCATCAACCGGGTCGCCAATTCGCACGGTGCGGTGCAGATCTTCGCTCAAGCGGACCTGTTGTTCCAGGTGCCATACGGCATCGTGGGCGTTTCGCTGCTCACAGCCCTCATGCCACGGATGAGTCGCGCCGCCGCCAGGGGCAACACCGCCGAAGTGCTCGATGACCTCCGCCTGGGCGCCCGATTGTCAGCGGTTGCGCTGATTCCGATCACTGCAGGGCTCATCGTGCTCGGGCCGTCGTTCACGAGCGCGATCCTGCTTGGCCGGTTCAAGGCCGACGATGCACGGCTCACCGGTATCGCGCTCGCCGCGGGCGCCTTCGGCCTGTTGCCGTTCGCCTTCGTGATGCTTCAGCAACGGGTCTTCTACGCGATGCGCGATGCGCGGACGCCGACGTTCATCAATATCGCGATGGTCGGTACCAAGATCGTCGCCCTGGTGATCGCGGCCGCCACCTTGAGTGACCGCGGCGTGGTCATCGCACTGACCGTGTCGACGTCGCTGTCCTACGTGGCCGGCTGCATCGTCGGGCACTTCCTGTTGCGGCGCAAATTCGGCCGCCTCGGGCTGATGCCCGTTGCCCGTACCGTCGGCTGGATCAGCATCGCCGCGGTGGCAGGTGGTGCGGTCGCGCTCGCCGTTGTGCTGGTGGGTAACGCGACGATGGGAATCGGGCGGGTATCGGGGCTCATAGAGTTCTTGGTGGGGGGCACCCTCGGCCTCGCAGTCATGGGCGGGGTGGCCCTGCGCTTGCCGTTACCCGAGGTCCGCGAGATCCTCGATGCGGTGCGCGGCCGCACGCCCCGGAGGGATGACAACATGGACGAACCAGTCGATCGGACGGACGTACCAGCGGAATAGGGCGACACCTAGACTCGTTAACACAAAGCTCAAGCGGGCAGTAGTCCGTGCGGGTGCCAATCGTCAGCGATATCGAGGTAGTTGTGAGCGAGAACCACCGCAAGGTGATCATCGTCGGATCTGGGCCGGCGGGTTACACGGCCGCGCTTTACAGCGCCCGTGCCGAACTCAATCCCCTGGTGTTCGAGGGCAGCCAGTACGGCGGCGCCCTGATGAACACCACTGAGGTCGAGAACTATCCGGGCTTCCCCAATGGTGTCATGGGCCCCGAACTGATGACCGAGATCCGCACCCAAGCCGAGAAGTTCGGCGCGGAGCTGGTGTCTGACGACGTCGTCTCCGTCGACCTCGAGGGCCCGGTGAAGACCGTGCGGACGTTGGGCGGCGAATACACAGCCGACTCCGTCATCCTGGCCATGGGTTCGGCCTACAAGCGGCTCGGCCTGGCCCGCGAGGACGAGCTGTCCGGGCACGGTGTCTCGTGGTGTGCAACCTGTGACGGCTTCTTCTTCCGAGGCCAGCACATCGTCGTCGTCGGCGGTGGCGACACCGCGATGGAAGAAGCCACGTTCCTCACCCGGTTCGCTGAATCCGTGACGGTTGTCGTGCGCCGCGATGCGCTACGCGCCAGCAAGATCATGGCCGAGCGTGCCGAATCGAACCCGAAGATCACCTTCGCCTGGAACTCTGAAGTTGCCGAGATCCACGGTGACACCAAGGTCAGCAGCCTGACATTGCGCGACACCGTCACCGGTGAGACCCGCGAGATCGAGGCGACCGGCCTGTTCATCGCGATCGGGCACGATCCCCGGTCTGACCTCGTCAAGGGCCAGATCGAGCTCGACGAAGAGGGCTACATCCTTGTCGACGGGCGGACGACCCGGACGAACCAGGCGGGCGTGTTCGCCGCCGGCGATGTCGTAGATCACGTCTATCGTCAAGCGATCACCGCTGCAGGCAGTGGTTGTCAGGCAGCTCTGGACACCGAGAGGTTCCTGTCGGCACTGGAAGCAACTCATGATCCGGTGCTGGCGGCGCTCGAAGTCTGAGCGCGAACCGAATGCAACCAGGGAAGGGTTTCGACCTCTCCCGCGTTATAAAGCCAGTACGACCAATCCAACAGTTCTAGGAGTTGCTCATATGGGCCAGAACACCACCCCAGTCACCGACGCCAGCTTCGCAGCGGACGTCCTGCAGTCAGATGTCCCCGTCTTGGTTGATTTCTGGGCCGAATGGTGCGGGCCGTGTCGCCTGGTTGCCCCGGTTCTCGAAGAGATCGCGGGCGAGCATCAGGGCAAGATCAAGGTCGTCAAGCTCAACATCGACGAGAACCCTGGCGTAGCTCGTGATTACCAAATCATGTCGATCCCGACGATGTCGGTGTTCAAGGGCGGCGAGATCGTCAAGTCCATCGTGGGTGCAAAGCCAAAGGCTGCGCTCCTCAAGGACCTCGCCGACTACATCGGCTGATAGCCCGGCCTCACTAAGAAGACGCTGAGTCCTCGCGCACTTCGGTTAAACGTGACATGGCGGCCATCTCGCTAACATGCGAGATGGCCGCCATTTTTACTTGCAGCAGTCCGCTCACCCCACCCGAGCCGATGATCTTCGCCGGCCCCGACACAACTCCGATATAGAGGCCACCCGTTCTCGCTGGGCGGTGCGAGACCGCGACCGGATTCTCCGGTAGCGGTTCCGGTAGGGCAGAATGGTTCCAGCCGCGCTATGGATCAGTTACTGGTCGCCACAACGATGACCGGTATCGATCGGTTCGCGGCGCTGTGTTTCACGAGCTTGACGGGTTGCACGGCAGTTCGAGCACTATCCAGGCAGTAAGCGTTTTCGTTCGGCGAAGGGTGAGGCATCGAATGCAGGTCTTCCGACTCGGTGACCGCGATCGCGGTGTGTCCGAGACCCGGCGGATACTCGCGACTCTCGGCCTTCTGGACAACACCGACCCGGCAACTGAAGACCTGCTCGACGGTGCCACCGAGATGGCGATCAGGGCATTCCAGCAGCGCCGTGGGCTGACCATCGACGGAATAGTCGGCGCAGAGTCGTGGCGAGCGCTCCAGGCCGCTCGCTGGCGCCTCGGCGACCGAACCCTGGCGCACAACGCGACCCAGCCGATGATCGGTGATGATGTAGCCGAACTCCAACGGCAGCTCCTCGAGATCGGCTACAACGCGGGCCGGGCAGATGGCAATTTCGGCCCCAACACCGCACTCGCGCTGCTGTCTTTCCAGCGCGAGCAGGGCCTGCTCGGCGATGGCATCTGCGGCCCCCAGACACTGCGCGCATTGCTCCGGCTCGAAGCCCGCCGGGTCCGGGGTGGCGCGCCCCAGATGTTGCGCGACATGATGGCCGTTGCCGAGGCCGGGCCGAACCTGCTGGGCAAGCGCATCGTCATCGATCCCGGCCACGGCGGCGATGACCGCGGTGTCTCGACGGACCGCAACGGTGACGAGACGTGCGAGGCCGACATCGTCTTCGATCTGGCGACTCGCCTCGAAGGACGTCTCACCGCCCTCGGTGTGACGACCTGGCTGACCCGCGGACGACACGGCGGCCCCGACGACACGGCTCGAGCCAAGTTCGCCAACGCTCAGGGAGCCGACCTGGTGTTGTCACTGCACATCGACGGCTCACCCAGCCCGCACGCGAACGGCGTGGCCACTTATTACTACGGCGCGGGTGAGGTTTCGTCGTCGATCGGCGAGAGATTCGCCGGGCTGGTGCAGCGCGAAGTGGTTGCCCGCACCGGGATGCTGGACGGCCGAACGCATGCCAAGTCCTGGACGATGTTGCTGCTGACCGCGATGCCTACGATCCGGCTCGAGCTCGGTTACCTGACCTCGCCGGTCGACCTGCCCCTACTGGTCGACGGAGCGTTCCGCGACGGGGTGGCCGAAGGGCTGCTGGCGGCGATCCAGCGGCTGTACCTGCCACGGGATCTCGACCCGGCGACCGGCGTCCTGAAGTTGCCCGCCTTCGCAATCTGAGATATCAGCCGTACCGTTTCTGGCTACGCAGCCGAGCTTTCGCGGCTTCCTCGTCGCGGTCCTTCGGCGGCGCCGTGGTCACCAAGGCCTCCAGCAGATGGCGCGTCGTGTGGGCAATGTCGTACACGGCCTCATCGAAAGCAGCCTGATTGGCGGCAGACGGCTTGGTCGTTCCACTGACCTTTCTGACGAACTGCAGGGCGGCGGCGTGAACCTCGTCCTGACTGGCCGGCGGGTCGAAGTTGTGTAGGACGCGAATATTTCGGCACATAACCCAAGCCTGGCACGTGTGGGCAGGTGTGCGCCATCGCAGCAGACCGTTTGTCGGCCGGGTGCCCCGATCGCATCGGGGTCAGAACATCGGTTTCAGCCGACCGGCGTCAGGGACCGTCCGAGATTGCTGCCGAAGATACGCTCGAGGGCGTACTCGACGTCGTAGCGCCACGACACGGTGGACTTCAGCTCCATCCGTAGCCGTGGGTAAGCCGGATGCGGCCGGACGGTCTTGAAGCCGACTGCCCGCAGGTAATCGGCTGGGAGCAGGCAGCCCTTGGAGAGCCTGCCGGTCGATCCGAACGCTTCGAGCGCTTTCACCCCTCGCGGCACAAGCTCAGCCGCGACTGCTTGCGCCAGCATCCGCCCGACACCCGCGGACCGCCACTCCGGCAGCACGTGCGCGTTCATCAACAGCACCGCGTCGCCCGACACCGGGGACGTGGGAAAGGACAGCGACCGCGGGACGAAACCGGGCGGTGCGAACAGGGCAAAGCCCGCCGGAACCCCAGCCATGTAGACGATCTTGCCGCAACTACCCCAGTCGAGCAGGGCCGCGGAGAGCCACGCCTCCTTCTCGAGTATCGCCTCGTCCTTCGGCAGCTCCTGAGAATCGACGACCGGGCCGAGCTCCCAGAACAGGCAAGTGCGGCAAGGCGAGGGAAGGTCGTCGAGATTGTCCAGCGTGAGCGGAACGATTCGACGGGAGGCCGACATGTCTTCTAGCTAAGCCGAAAGTACCGGCCGCTGTCGATGGTAATTCTCGAGAAATGAGCCCAATCGACCGATCGCTTCGGTCAGGTCTTCGGCGTGGGGGAGCGTGACGATGCGAAGGTGATCAGGTGTCGGCCAATTGAAACCCGTTCCCTGGACGAGCAGGACCTGGTGTTCCCTCAAGAAGTCGAGCACGAATTTCTCATCGTCTGATATCGGGTACAGCTCGGGATCGATTTTGGGAAACACGTAGAGCGCGCCCTTGGGTTCGACACAGCTGACCCCGGGAATGGCTCGCAGGGCCTTGACGGCGGCGTCGCGCTGCTCGAGCAATCTGCCACCCGGCAGGATAAGGTCCTTGATCGACTGCCGCCCGCCCAACGCAGTTTGAATTGCATGTTGAGCCGGCACGTTGGCACACAACCTCAGGTTCGCCATCACCGAGAATCCCTCGAGATAGCTCGCCGCGTGTCGTTTGGGGCCCGAGACCACCATCCAGCCAGACCGGAAACCGGCAAGCCGGTACGCCTTAGAAAGCCCATTGAACGTAAGGGTAAACAAGTCCGGGGCAACCGAGGCGAAAGGGATATGGACGGCGTCGCCGTAGAGGATCTTGTCGTAGATCTCATCGGCGAGCACAACCAGCCCGTGCTGACGGGCCAGTTCAGCAATCGCCTGCAACGTCGCGAGCGGGTACACCGCGCCGGTCGGATTGTTCGGGTTGATGACGACGATCGCCTTCGTCCGGTCGGTGATCTTGGCCGCCATGTCGTCGAGGTCCGGCAACCAACCCTCGGCCTCGTCGCACATGTAGTGCACCGCCGTACCACCCGACAACGAAGTTGCTGCTGTCCAAAGGGGAAAGTCCGGCGCGGGGATCAGTACCTCGTCGCCGTCGTTCAGCATCGCCTGCAGAGCCATCATGATGAGCTCGCTGACGCCATTGCCCAGCCAAACATCGTCTACATCGTCCAGGTCCGGCATGCCTCGTTGCTGGTAGTGCTGGACGATGGCAGTACGGGCGGACATCAAGCCCTGCGAATCGGAATAGCCTTCTGCGGTAGGAAGGTTCCGGATCACATCCACCAGGATTTCGTCCGGCGCCGTGAAGCCGAAGGTTGCCGGATTGCCGATGTTCAGCTTCAGAATCCGGTGGCCCTGCTCTTCAAGGCGCTTTGCCTCTTCGAGCACTGGTCCGCGGATGTCATAGGAAACGCCGGCTAGTTTGCTTGACTGGTCGAGTTGCACGGGTCAAGGGTTTCACACCTTGCCATGTTTGCGCTCGCGGATATTCGTCACGAGCGGCTCATAGACAATGTGCACATGGAATTCGCCGAAGTCGTCCGCAAGCGGCGCATGGTTCGCAGCTACCTACCCGAGCGTCCGGTCGACCGCGAGACGATCGACCAACTGCTCGAGTATGCGATCCGAGCACCCTCGGCGGGGTTCAGCCAGGGCTGGCATTTTCTCGTCCTCGAGTCAGCGGAGGACCGCGCGGCGTTCTGGGCCGCAACGACCGAGCCAGGGCGTCCCGCCGATCCATGGCTGCTCGGCATGCAGTCTGCACCCGTCCTGATTCTGGCTCTTTCCGATAAGGACGTTTATCTGAATCGCTACGCCGAACCCGATAAGGGATGGACGGATCGCGACGAGGCGCGCTGGCCGGTGCCGTACTGGGACGTCGATACCGGCATGGCGAGCCTGTTGATCCTGCTGGGGGCCGTCGACGCCGGGCTGGCGAGTTGCTTCTTCGGCGTCCCACCCACCGCTCAGGGAGCCGTACGGGCCGCTCTGGGTGTACCTGCTGGTCTCGGCTTCGTCGGGGTGATCAGCCTCGGCCACTCCGCACCGGATCGACGGTCGCCGTCGTTGAAGCGCGGCCGGCGAGAGTTGGCCGAAGTCGTCACCTACGGTCTGATGGACCCCGTTGGCCGAACAGAATCGGCCGAGCAGAGCTGACCGAGCAGAGCTGACCGAATAGATTCGTAGCGCTGCTCGGCGAACGCTTACCTGCCGGGCGAACGCGCGGGTGTTCTGCGTTTATTCGGCGCTGGCTCTGGGCTTCGTGGCGAGTTGCGGGGCGATGACGGCGACGATGCGTTCGAGGTCATCGATCGATCCGAACTCGACGGTGATCTTGCCCTTGCGCCGACCTAAATCGACTTTCACCCGTGTTTCCAAGACATCCGATAACTTGTTCGCAAGTTCACCGAGAGCTGGCGCCGTGATCCGTGCGGGTGCCACCCTCTTGGCGGCGCGGTTGGCGCTTCCAGCGTTAGCGGCCAACGAGACGAGTTCTTCGGTAGCGCGCACCGATAGCCCTTCCGCCACGATGCGGCCGGCGAGCTCCTCCTGGCTGTCCCGGTCGGCGAGGCCGAGCAGTGCCCGAGCGTGCCCGGCTGAGAGGACGCCAGCAGCTACTCGGCGCTGCACCGGAATCGGCAGGTTCATCAAACGAATCGTGTTGCTGACCTGCGACCGACTTCGTCCAATCCGGCTCGCCAGTTCGTCATGGGTCGCGCCGAATTCCTCGAGAAGCTGCTGATACGCCGCCGCCTCTTCCAGCGGGTTCAGCTGGGCGCGATGGATGTTCTCCAACAAGGCATCGCGCAACATCGCATCGTCTGCGGTGTCGCGGACGATAGCCGGGATCTTCGCCAGGCCCGCCGCGATGGACGCACGAAGGCGGCGCTCACCCATCACCAGCTCATAGCCGTCCGGCCGAGCCCGGACCACGATCGGCTGCAGCACGCCGAACTCCTTGATCGAGTGCGTCAACTCGATAAGCGCTTCTTCGTCGAAAACGGTTCGCGGCTGCTTCGGATTCGTCTTGATCTCATCCGGACGTATCTCGCGGAGGGTAGCGCCGGGCACCGGAGCCGGGTCGAAGTAGAAATCGGTAGCCGACGACGCGGCGATGGAAGCAACTGAAGGCACTCGATTGACAATCTTCACCCCGGCACCTGAGGGCGCCGTTGCCGGAGATGCCCCCTTCTCAGCGGGCGTCCCCTCTACAGGCTGGCTATGACTTGACATAACCGACGGTGATCCTGGCGTGGACCCGTTCGCGTCGGCTACCTCAGTACCCTCCCCGTCCTCCACCGGTGCGGGACCGGTCGGGATGAGTGCTCCGAGGCCTCGACCGAGACCGCCGCGACGCTGCTTGCCAGTCATTACTCTCCACTCGCCGACGTAGAACCACTCTGACCCGCATTTGATTGCTCAGCACCTCGAGCGGCCAACTCCCGCGCAGCTTCGAGGTATCCAATTGCTCCCCGTGAGCCGGCGTCATAGGTCATGACGGTCTGGCCGTAGCCGGGTGCCTCAGACACTCGCACATTACGCGGGATGACTGACTGGATGACCTTCGGTCCGAAGTGGTTCCGCACTTCGTCTGCGACCTGGTCCGCGAGCTTGGTCCGGCTGTCGTACATGGTCAGTAGGACGGTTGTTACTTCGAGCGTCGAGTTGAGTTGAGTCTTTACGAGCTCAACGGTGTTGAGAAGTTGAGCGAGGCCCTCGAGGGCGTAGTACTCGCACTGAATCGGGATCAGGATCTCCCGTGCCGCGACTAAGGCGTTCAAGGTGAGCAAACCAAGCGTCGGTGGGCAATCGATCAGGATGTAATCGACCTCCTCGCGATACTCGGCAACGGCGCGCCGCAAGCGGTGTTCGCGAGCCACTTGCGACGCCAGTTCGATATCGGCACCTGCGAGGTCGATGGTGGCCGGAACGCAGCGCAGCGTCGGAGCGACCTCAACAACAGCAGATACCTCAGCTAGCGTCGCACCGCCTAATAGAACGTCATAGACGGACGGAGTACCTACGCTGTGGTCGACTCCAAGCGCCGTGCTTGCGTTCCCCTGCGGGTCCAGGTCGATGAGCAGAACTCGAAGGCCGTGCTGCGCGAGTGCGACCGCGATATTTACGGCCGTTGTCGTCTTACCGACGCCGCCTTTCTGATTCGCGATCGTGAGAATGCGACGCTCCGGCGGACGGGGCCACACCTCCTGTCGCACGTTGCGGACATGCACTGCCTGCATGGCCTCGCGCTCAATAGGTGATGTTTCACGTGAAACATGCGCCGTGCTGCCGTCTTCGGAGTCCAGAATCGAGGAGAGGTGGTCCGTCACCAGCTCGCCAGCGTTACCCGGAGTCTCAGTGGCTGATGTTTCACGTGAAACATTGAATGCCGGGTCAGCTTTCGGCGACTGCTGCGGGCTTGATGTTTCACGTGAAACGTCAAACGCGGGATCAGCTGTAGGCAGCTCCTGGTCGGCCGATGTTTCACGTGAAACCTCGCTAAGGGTGCCGCGGGTCTGCGTCACCGTGGACCACCCGTCTGTGTCGTCTCTGACGTCAGTGATGACCCGTGGGGCAGCGCCGGGGGAGCCGTCTTTCACCACCGAGATCTCTTCGGAAGCGCCGTCCGAAGTATTGTCGGCAAGCTCTGGCCTGGCGTCGTGTGTTTCACGTGAAACATCGATCGCTGCCTCATCAGGCATGCAGTCACCTCATCATCGGTCTTACAGATTTGCATCGGGTACCGCGACTAACGACGGACTAGGTGCACGACCCTAGTGGGCGGATCCACCAGGCCCTGCCCGCACTCCTGAACACCGACAACCTCCGCGGGGTACTTCCTCAGAACCGCCGCGTGCTGTACCAACTCGTCCTCCGCAGTTGCGCCTTTGAGGGCTAGCAGGCTCCCGCCGTGCACGAGAAGCGGAAATGACCACCGAACTAACTTGTCCAGTGGAGCCACGGCGCGAGCAGTTACGAACGGTGTTGAACCTACCGCCTTGACCACCGCCGCGTCCTCTGCCCGACCTCGAATCACACGCACGCGATCGCCGAGATTCAAGTCTGCGACGACCTCGTCCAAGAAGTCGGTACGACGCTGCAATGATTCGATCAGATCGACCCGTAGGTCCGTCCGAACGCAAGCGATGGCTAACCCGGGCAGACCAGCCCCGGTGCCGATATCAACGACTCTGGCATCGCGGGGGAGCAGCTCGCTCACGGCCACTGAGTTCAGGATGTGGCGATCCCAAAGGCGCGGAACCTCACGAGGACCGATAAGGCCACGAAGCGTCCCTGCTCCGGCCAACCAGTTCGCATAGCGCATCAAGACCTGCATCGTCGCCGCCCCGAAGCGTTCCGCAACGACTTCGGGCGGAGCCGGGGTTACCGGCTCCGCCCGAGTCTCGCGGTCCACAGCGGTGACGCGGTCACCGCCATCGGTGACGAAGTCACCGTCGTTCATCGTGCGGGCAGAACCACAACCCGGCGGGAGGGCTCTTCGCCTTCAGACTCGCTCACGACGCCGTCGATCGCAGAGATCGCATCGTGCACAACCTTGCGCTCAAACGGGTTCATCGGCGCCAAACGCTCTGAGTCGCCCGAACTGACAACCTTCTCAGCGGCCTGCTGCGCCAACGCGGTCAGCTCCTCACGGCGAGCTCGGCGATGCCCGGAGACGTCCAGCATCAAGCGGCTTCGAACGCCGGTCTGCTGCTGGACGGCCAGCCGGGTCAGCTCCTGCAACGCGTCCAAGGTGGCGCCGTTCTGACCGATGAGTGGCTGCAGATCTGAACCGACGATGGCAACCATCGCACGGCCGTTCTCGACATCGAGGTCGATGTCGCCGTCATAGTCGACGATGTCGAGAAGGCGCTCGAGGTAATCAGCAGCGATGTCACCCTCGCGCACCAGAAGCGATCCGCCCTCTTCGGGCTCGTCATCATCCAAGGCCTCATCAGAATCAGACTCAGCAACAGACTGAGAATCAGACTGGGCATCGGACGCTAGGGGAACATCGGACTCGGCGGTCAACTCGGCGGGGTTCAAGTCAGTGCCGTCCTCCGAGGCGTGCTCGGACAGGCTGGTTTCAGTGTCGGTCATTGCGGTTCCTTATCTAGCTGGGCCGCCGGGTATCCGGCCTGGCACCACGTACAGGTATCGGGAGAGGGGGAGACCGCCCGGTCAACGCCTCTTCTTGCTGGGCGAGCGCTTGTTCGCAGGTCGATTGGCCGTACTGCGCGGGGGTCTATTAGCGGGCCGATTCGCACCGGAACCGTTACCTGAGGCATTGCCCGACGCTTTATCGGCACTCGGTGTCACAGCAACATCATCGTCTGACTCGGTGCCACTCGCCGCTGAAGAATCGTCTGCCGGCGTCGCGCCGTTCAACGGCGGCTTCACGGTCGACCGGTTGTTCTTCTGGTTGACGGGCTTTGCCCCCACTTTCGGTGCGAGGCTGCGACCCACCTCGTTCTGCGGGCCGGCGGCGTTAGCCGTCACGGTGCCCGGGTGCGGGTGGAACCTGAAGATGTAGAACTGCTGACCCATGGTCCAGAGGTTCGAGGTGAACCAGTAAAGGAGGACACCCAGCGGGAAGATGAAACCGGAAACCACGACGGAGATCGGGATACCGACCTGCATCAGCTTCTGGATCACCGCGGCCTGGCCTTCGGCTGGCGTCGGTGCGTTCCGGATGACGGCGCGCTGCGTGATGAAGGTGGCCGCCGCACTGATCACGACGAGGACGAACGTCACGATTCGTGTAGCGGTGACGTCTCCACCGAGTTGCAGGATCTTGTCCGCGGACTCGTGCAGCGAGGCGGCTAGTGGCGCGCCGAACAACTTCGCGTGGGACGCATCGTGAGTCTGCTGCTCGGTGAAGCCGTACAGACTTAGCCCTGGGTCGCCCGGCTTGAGGTTGATCGAGTTCGACATGTGTTTGAGCACATGGAACAAGGCAATAAAGATCGGAATCTGCAGGAACATCGGCAGGCAGCCGGAGATCGGGTTGAATCCCTCAGACTGCTGCAGCGCCATCATTTCGCGCTGGAGCGTGGCCTTATCGCCCTTGTGCTTCTCCTGCAGCTTCTTGATCTTCGGCTGCATTTCTTGCATGCGTCGCTGGTAGTGAACCTGCTTGACGAAGAACCGGAACAACAGCAGGCGCGCCGTAACCACCAGCATGATGATGGACAGCGCCCACGTCAGGCCGCCTTGCTTGTCCATCCCGAGGAAGGTGAACAGCTGGTACCAGCGCAGCAGTACCCATGAGACAGCGGTATATAGGGGATCCAGCATCAACCAGCCTGTTCTAGGAGATTCACATATTCCGACGAATCGGCACGGTTATCAGTTCCGACAGTTGCGCCCGAGGATGCCACTGCGGTGGCGTGCCCTGCCTTCGCAGGCGAAGCAGTGGGAGCTTTGGGAGCTTTGGGAGCTGAAGCCTCGGGAGCCGGATCAGGCACGGGGTCGTAACCGCCACTATGAAACGGATGACAACGCGCTATACGTCGAGCACCAAGCCAACTACCGCGGATCAACCCATGGACGGCGATCGCCTCGGCGGTGTACGCACTGCAGCTTGGCAGATAACGACAGGACGGCGGCCGGCGTGAACTCCAGCCGGCCTGATAGGCCTGGATCAACAGCAAGCCCAACCGTGCCGCGGGGCTGATCCTTCGGGTGGTCGTGGATTCGGAACTCGCTGAGGAATCCGTCGACACACCAGAAGTAGTCATCGTTGCGCCACGAGGCGAGACAACGCCTTGTTCAAATCGCGACCGAGCGCAGCCGAGGTCGCCGGGCCTGACTCTGGCAACGCTCGCACCACCAATCGAGATCCAGCGGGTATCTGGTCGAGGCGCTGGCTGAGCTGTGCGCGCAATCGACGAGAAACTTGATGTCTGAGGACGCTCGCGCCAACAGTCTTGCCGACGATCAATCCGACCTTCGCCGGTGCCGCTGAGGAATCAGCAGCAATCGGATCGCCAACAGCTCGGTCAGCTCGAAGGCTAACGCTGGCATCGTCCAGCAAGTACACGACGACACTGCCGCAACGAGTTCGGCGCCCACGGCGCGTCACTGCGGTGAAATCCGACGAAGACCGCATCCGGTGCGGAGCGGGCAACACGGTCGAACCGCCGTCGGCTAGTCCTGGCCGGCCTATGCCGACAGTTCGGTGCGGCCCTTACGGCGACGCGCTGAAAGGATGCCGCGACCGGCGCGGGTACGCATCCGAAGGCGGAAACCGTGGGTCTTCGCCCGACGGCGATTATTCGGTTGGAAGGTCCGCTTGCTCACGGTCTCGCTCCATCACATCAAGTAGGCATCAGCACCCCGGGTGGGACGAGAGGCGCTGCTGGCCGTGGGTGGCCACGTCACATTCGGTGCGCCGCAAGAATGAGCGGCACACGGAAGGTCAACGGTACGGATCGGACCCCACCGCGGTCAAACTGCGGGTCCCTTCCGATGCACCCGCACCACCTGGCCCAGGGTGATGGCTCAGGGTGATCCAGCAGGACAGCACGAGCAAGATCACATCACCGACCTGAAGGTCGACCTGCACCCGAGCTGCTAAGGCATCGATGGTCCGATCGACCCAGAACACGGGTCATACATCACCCGAATTGTCGGCACCTTAGTGGTCCTTCACTCTACCGAGTCGCCGACACGCCGATTGCGCCCTTCGATCGCCTCAAATTCGTCCCACCCTGCATTGTGGATAACCCCGGGTCGCTGTTACGTTGTCCGCTCGAACTAAATGCGCTGCGGGTTCCGCTCACGACAACGCATCGAGGTTCCGGGGTAGTGATGTTCCACGTCGCTCAGGCGTCGTGGCTATCTCCGGGACCCTCCACACCCTGTGGATAACGATGTGGATGATCCGTAGGGTGGCCGGTAAAAT